>NZ_CP150263.1:0-4845693 GCF_037976165.1 Oceanobacillus sp. FSL K6-3682
TTGGAAAATATTGAAGAACTTTGGGATGCAACATTGAACACCATCCAGGATAAATTAAGTAAACCGAGCTTTGATACTTGGCTGAAAAACACAAAAGCCCTTCATTTAGAAAAAAATACATTGGTTATCACCGCTCCAAATGAATTCACAAAGGATTGGCTGGAAACACAGTATACAGATTTAATTACCCAGACTTTAGAAGAAATCACTGGTACTAATCTGAATGCCAAATTTATTATTCCTGATTCTGTGGAAGAACCGTCAGATCAAAAACCAATGCCAAAACCGAATATTGACGCTAAAACGACAGATTCTCCAAAATCAATGCTGAATGATAAATATACATTCGATACTTTTGTGATTGGCGCCGGGAACCGCTTTGCGCACGCAGCATCTTTAGCTGTTGCCGAAGCTCCTGCCAAAGCATACAATCCATTATTCATTTATGGAGGAGTTGGTTTAGGGAAAACACATTTAATGCATGCAATCGGTCATTATGTAAGAGAGCATAATAAAAATGCCAAAGTGGTTTACCTGACCTCTGAAAAATTTACGAATGAATTTATTAATGCCATTATGGATAACAAATCGAATCATTTCCGCAATAAATACCGCAATATTGATGTCCTTCTTATTGATGATATTCAATTTATTGCTGGAAAAGAATCAACTCAGGAGGAATTTTTCCATACTTTTAATGCGCTGCATGAGGAAAGTAAGCAAATTATTATTTCCAGTGACCGGCCTCCAAAAGAAATTCCTACATTAGAGGATCGCTTGCGTTCACGCTTTGAATGGGGACTGATTACGGATATTACACCTCCTGATTTAGAAACGAGAATTGCTATTTTAAATAAAAAAGCAAAAGCAGAGGGATTAGATATTCCAAATGAAGTCATGCTGTATATTGCTAATCAGATTAATACAAATATCCGTGAGCTGGAAGGTGCGCTGATTCGTGTTGTTGCTTACTCTTCATTAGTAAACCAGGACATCGATGCTTCTTTAGCGGCAAATGCTTTGAAGGATATTATTCCTAGTAATAAGCCAAAAGAAATTACTATTCCAGCTATCCAAGAGGTTGTAGCGGATAGATATCATATCCGGCTGGAGGATTTTCCTGCTAAAAAGCGTACCAAGTCTATTGCATTCCCAAGGCAGATTGCTATGTATTTATCAAGAGAGCTGACGGATGCTTCTTTGCCTAAAATTGGCCAGGAATTTGGCGGGAGAGACCATACAACAGTGATTCATGCACACGAAAAAATTTCAAAGCTGCTTGAAACGGATACAGAATTAGATCGGGATATTGAAGAATTAAAAGAAAAGCTTAAATCCTTATAAGCTGCACGGCTGTGTATGTTGTGTAAAGATGGAACAACATATAAACAGGTTATACACATGTGGAAAACTTTGATATTTTTAACTTGATTCTACTTATCCACAGTAACCACAGCCCTTATTACTATTATTACTGTTTTTTATATTATAATTAATAAATATATAGAACCCTTTTTCATGAATTTAGGAAAGAAATTAAGAAACAGCTGCTGCAAAGCTTTTCTTTAAAAATCAAGGAGGATAAATACATGCGTTTTACAATACAAAGAGATAAATTGATTGCTGGTGTTCAGGATGTAATGAAAGCAATCTCTGCCAGAACTGTTATTCCGATATTAACTGGAATGAAAATTGAAGTGAAGCAACATGGAGTCACTTTAACGGGTAGTGATTCTGATATTTCGATTGAATCTTATATTCCAGCTGAAGATGAAGACAAAGTATATATTGAAAATATTGAAGAAGGAAGTATTGTGTTGCAGGCTAAATACTTTCCTGAAATTGTCCGCAAGCTTCCTGAATCACAGGTTGATATTGTAGTTGACGATCAATTTAATGTAAAAATTACTTCAGGGAAATCAGAGTTTAATTTAAATGGCCAAAGTGCGGATGAATATCCAATGCTTCCTAAGCTGCAAACAGAAAACAGCTTTGAAATGCCAATTGATTTATTAAAAAGCATGATTAAGCAAACTGTTTTTGCTGTATCTACGATGGAAACAAGACCGATTCTAACCGGAGTAAATATTAAGTTAGAAGATCAAAAGCTTGTATTTACTGCAACAGACAGCCATCGTCTGGCAAAAAGAGATGTGCCGGTAACAGGTACAAATGTGACTATTGAACAGGTAGTTGTACCTGGAAAAAGCTTGAACGAACTATATAAAATTTTAAATGATTCTGAGGAAACTGTGGAAATCAGTGTAACGAACAACCAGATTCTTTTCCGTACGAAGCATTTGAATTTCTTATCCAGATTATTAGATGGAAATTATCCCGAAACCTCGAGATTAATTCCAGATCATAGTAAAACTACTATTCAAATTAAAACAACACCACTTTTAAGATCAATTGAACGTGCTTCTTTATTGGCAAAAGAAGAAAGAAATAATGTTGTTAAGTTTACAAGCAATGATAATGCTTTGATTGAGATCTCAAGTAATTCTCCGGAAATTGGAAATGTAGAAGAAGAAGTAACTGCTGATAAGATTGATGGGGAAAATCTAAAAATATCCTTCAGTTCAAAATATATGATCGATGCATTAAAGGCGATTGAATATGACGAAGTAGTGATTGAATTTACTGGAGCTATGCGTCCATTTGTCATTCGTCCAGTAGAAAATGAATCTATTCTTCAACTGATTTTACCAGTAAGAACATACTAGGAGATATTTATCTTTTTACGCACAACGCGTAAAAAAATGCATCAAATTCAGGGGATAAGTAAAAGTTATACTTCGTAAACTAAAAGGCTCTTTTAATAAAAAAGGGCTTTTTAGTTTTTTTAGAGTAAAAGAAGCAGATAAAACATATTTAATTTTAAAAGCAGGTAAGGGAAATCAACTTAACGGGGACAGAAAGCACCATTGAAGAATAATCGAGCATACAGCCTTTTAGGAAAATCGCAGTATTCAGCTTTAAAATCCAAAATTTAGAGCGGGTACGACTGAAAAATGGCCAGTTTCAACACAGATATATTTAAATCCATCCCTATATTATTTTATTTTTTACAATCCCTTTTAAAAAACAACATAAAACGCGCTCTAAGAAGAGAAGAGAGAAATAAGAATGCCCCCATTAAAAAAGTCTAAAAAACGCTAAGACATATCTTTTTGTAATTATTTGAGGCCTTTCCTTCCTTTTTTAATCAATTTTTAGTAAAATAGAAAATAGAAGAAATAATATACGTGTCTGTTTTCACTTTTTTATAAGGCAGACAAAACAAATAGAAAGTATTTGGTGATATCATGCATGAGCAGATAAAAATAGATACGGAATATATTACGCTTGGCCAATGTGTCAAGTTGCTTAATTTTTTGGATTCTGGTGGAATGGTCAAAGCATATCTTCAAGATATAGGTGCTGTGGTAAATGGAGAACGTGAACATCGCCGCGGAAGAAAATTATATCCGGAAGATGTCCTTGAAATAGATGAGATAGGATCCTTTGTCATTTTCAAAGAGGAATAAAGAATGCATATTGAACAATTGAAATTAACCAATTACCGCAATTATGAAGCGTTGGATATTACATTTGATGATAAGGTTAATGTCATCATTGGAGAAAATGCTCAAGGAAAAACCAATCTGATGGAAGCTATTTATGTGCTCTCATTTACCCGTTCTCATCGGACGATGCGGGAAAAAGAGCTCATACGCTGGGATTCAGATTATGCTACAATAGAGGGCAGGATTACGAAAAGGAATCAGTCCATCCCCCTGCAAATCTCCATTTCATCTAAAGGAAAAAAAGCAAAAATAAATCATTTGGAGCAGCACCGGTTAAGTGACTATATTGGTGCGGTTAATGTGGTTATGTTTGCGCCGGAGGATTTGACCATTGTAAAAGGAGCTCCGCAGATTCGCCGTCGTTTTATGGATATGGAATTAGGTCAAATCCAGCCAACCTATATCTACCATTTATCTCAATATCAAAAAATACTGAAGCAAAGAAACCATTTATTAAAGCAGCTGCAACGTCAGAGCAGTGCTGATGAAACTATGTTGGATGTATTGACCGACCAACTGGTTGAGCATGCTTCTTTTTTGCTGGAGAGACGATTTGTTTACCTTGATCTGCTGAGGAAATGGGCAGGACCTATTCACGAAGGGATCAGTCGTAATCTAGAAAACTTAGAAATTCAATATGATGCGACAATAAAGGTATCAGAAGGCGCAAATAAGGAAAAAATAACTACTAACTATGAAAATTCCTTTAAGGAGGTCCGTAAAAAAGAAATCGAACGCGGTACAACATTGATTGGTCCGCACAGAGATGACCTTATTTTTTTCGTGAATGGCAAAGATGTCCAAACGTATGGCTCGCAAGGACAGCAAAGAACGACTGCATTATCCATTAAATTGGCTGAGATAGAACTGATCTATCAGGAGGTGGGTGAATATCCGATTCTTTTACTTGATGATGTATTAAGTGAACTGGATGATTACCGCCAGTCTCACCTTTTAAATACGATTCAGGGAAAAGTACAGACATTTGTTTCAACAACGAATGTAGATGGTATTCATCATGAAACTTTGAAAAATGCAGAGTTATTTTATGTTCATCAAGGTATCGCAACAAATAATAAAGAGTCGTAATCTGCTGCTTTTTTTAAGGTGAATGAGCAGCGTAAGAATGGAAGAAGTCTGATTAAACGAAGAAAGGAAGCGATTGATCGTGTTCATCCACATTGGCAATGATAATGTTATCCGGTCCCGGGAGGTCATTGCGATAATTGATTACGATTTATATACAAATGCATCAGGAATGTATCAGATGATACAGGAATGGAGGCAGAAGGATAGAGTTTCCGGTCCCGAAAAAAAGGCAAAATCCATTATGATTACAGAAAATCGTATTTTTTTCAGTACCTTATCGGTAGCTACTTTAAGAAAGCGGTCAGGTATTTTAACAACAATCAGTAATTTAGAAGATTATTATGAAGAATGAGTTTGAAAAGCGCAGCCGTATCTGTAAATCAGCTTATTAAAAAATTAGAGCCGGAGAAAGCTGTTTTTCTATAAATAATTATCTCTGCACAGACAATCTAATAATATTCTAAACAGCAAAAAATCAAGAGATTCCAGCTGCACAATAATGCAGAATACTCTCTTTTTAAATATAAAAAGAAACTTTATTCAGCGGGAGTTTTACAGACGGTTATCCGTGATAAATTGATGAAGCGTAATTCATATAGAAATGAGTGTGAGAAGATGTCAATGGAAGACAAAGTAACAGAAAACCAAGCCTATGATGCTGACCAGATACAAGTACTCGAAGGTCTTGAAGCCGTTCGTAAAAGACCAGGAATGTACATCGGTTCCACCAGTGAAAAAGGATTACACCACCTTGTTTGGGAGATTGTCGATAACAGTATCGATGAAGCACTGGCAGGTTATTGTGATCATATTGAAGTCATTATCGAAGAAGATAACAGTATTACTGTAAAAGATAATGGCCGGGGAATTCCTGTTGGTATCCAAAAGAAAACAGGCCGCCCAGCTTTAGAAGTTATTATGACAGTGCTTCACGCCGGCGGTAAATTTGGCGGCGGCGGATATAAAGTTTCCGGTGGACTTCATGGTGTAGGTGCGTCTGTTGTAAATGCTCTTTCCAGTAAATTAGAGGTAACTGTTCACCTTGATGGAAAAATTCACTACCTTTCTTTTCATAAAGGGGTTCCTGATGGAGAGATTGAGATTATCGGTGATACAGATATTACAGGAACAGTAACACACTTTATACCAGATCCAGAAATTTTCACAGAAACTACCGAGTACGATTATGGAACATTAGAACAACGTCTGAGAGAGCTTGCTTTCTTAAACAAAGGATTGCGTATATCCATTGAAGATAAGCGTACGGAGAAAGAGCCGGCAACGTATTATTATGAGGGCGGAATCAGTTCTTATGTAGAATTCATTAATAAAAATAAAGAAGTATTGCACGAACCATTCTATGCTGAAGGTGAAGATCAGGGAATAGCTGTTGAAATTGCTATCCAATATAACGATGGGTTTGCAACCAGCTTATATTCTTTTGCTAATAATATTCATACCTATGAGGGCGGAACACATGAAGTTGGTTTCCGTTCAGGGTTGACGCGTGCAATCAATGATTATGCGAAAAAGAACAGCTTATTGAAAGATAATGAATCGAACCTGTCTGGAGAGGACGTCCGGGAAGGTTTGACAGCAATTGTTTCCGTGAAGCATCCAGATCCACAATTTGAAGGGCAGACGAAAACAAAGCTGGGAAACAGCGAAGTACGTGCAATTACAGATGGCGTATTTTCAGAGACCTTCTCTAAATTTCTTTATGAAAATCCAACGATTGCTAAAATTATTGTTGAAAAAGGGTTAATGGCGTCCAGAGCACGTTTGGCTGCTAAAAAAGCAAGAGAGCTGACACGTCGTAAAAGTGCGCTCGATGTAACAAGTCTGCCAGGAAAATTAGCTGATTGTTCTTCAAAAGACGCATCAAAAAGTGAGCTGTACATTGTAGAGGGTGACTCTGCCGGCGGTTCTGCAAAATCAGGAAGAGACCGTCACTACCAGGCAATTCTTCCTTTACGAGGGAAAATCTTAAATGTCGAAAAAGCACGTCTGGATCGAATTTTATCAAATAATGAAGTACGTGCCATGATTACGGCGTTAGGAACTGGTATTGCTGAAGATTTTGATATATCTAAGGCACGCTATCATAAGGTTGTTATTATGACAGATGCTGATGTGGATGGAGCTCATATCAGAACGTTATTATTAACATTTTTCTACCGATATATGCGTCCATTAATTGAGCATGGCTATATTTATATTGCACAGCCGCCGCTTTATCAAATCAAGCAGGGCAAAGCGGTCCATTATGTTTATTCCGATAAAGGTCTGGATGCACTCCTTGCTGAGCTTCCAAAAGCACCAAAACCAGGTATTCAGCGCTATAAAGGACTGGGAGAAATGAACGCGGACCAGCTTTGGGATACAACAATGAACCCAGACTCACGTACACTGCTGCAGGTTGAGCTTAACGACGCAATTGATGCAGACCAGGTTTTTGATATGTTAATGGGCGATAAAGTAGAACCACGACGCAACTTTATCGAAGAAAACGCCCAGTACGTACAAAACTTAGATATTTAAGTGTTACATCATTTTGATAAAGGCAATTAAGCGGATAGAAAATCTCTATTCCTTTGTGTCAGGTGTTAAAAATATAATAGTTATATAAGTTTAATTATTAATATACATGCTTCCGTTTTCTTTATTAATAAGAATGAATAGTGATAGTACTCTACAACTAGCGGAAGAAATACACGTAGACTCCCGTGGGAAAGCGCAAATGTCTTCGGTGGGGCGAGTAATCGCAGTCCCAGGGGGAAGACCCCGCAGAAAAAGCGGTCTTCTTTTTCGAGGAGGCTGAGCGCAAGCCCACAGGAAAGCGTAGTGTATTTCTGGAGCGGCCATTCTAAAGGCTATTCTTAGACTCCATGTATATTCAAAAAGCTCAAATATTATAATCCAGCTTATCCAATGGAAAGATTCGAGGAAATCACTGAAATAATAGTGATTGGGAGGTTATTAGACTATGGCAGAGGAAAATCGTCCGAGTGTCCAGGAAATAAATATAAGTAAAGAGATGCGCACATCCTTCTTGGATTATGCGATGAGCGTAATTGTAGCAAGGGCATTACCAGATGTCCGAGATGGAATGAAGCCCGTACATCGCCGTATTCTTTATGCAATGAATGATCTGGGAATGCACTCTGACAAAGCATTTAAAAAATCGGCACGTATTGTTGGAGAGGTTATTGGTAAGTACCATCCACATGGTGATTCGGCTGTTTATGAAACAATGGTAAGAATGGCGCAGGATTTCAGTTATCGATATATGCTCGTGGACGGGCATGGGAACTTCGGTTCTGTCGATGGTGATTCGGCAGCGGCAATGCGTTATACAGAAGCACGTATGTCTAAGATTTCCATGGAGCTTCTTCGTGACATTAATAAAGACACAATTGACTATCAGGATAACTATGACGGCGCTGAACGTGAACCAATCGTGTTCCCGGCTCGATTCCCTAATTTACTTGTTAATGGAACATCAGGGATTGCTGTCGGGATGGCAACGAATATTCCGCCGCATCATTTGGGAGAAACAATTGATGCTGTACTTGCAGTAAGTAAAAATCCGGATATAACAGTAGATGAAATTATGGAAAGCTATCTTCCAGGTCCAGACTTCCCTACAGCTGGTCAAATCTTAGGAAGAAGCGGTATCCGCAAAGCCTATGAAACAGGAAAAGGATCTATTACGATCCGTGCAAAAAGCAATATTGAGCAGGGGAAAAATGATAAAGAAACAATTATTGTGACAGAGCTTCCTTATCAGGTGAACAAAGCTAAGCTTATTGAGAAAATAGCTGAACTTGTCCGTGATAAAAAAATTGATGGTATCACAGATCTTCGTGATGAATCTGACCGTAATGGGATGAGGATTGTAATCGAGCTCAGAAGAGATGCAAATGCGAATGTTGTATTGAATAATTTATATAAGCATACTTCTTTGCAGACAACTTTTGGTATTAATATGCTTGCCCTTGTTGACGGGCGTCCAAAAGTATTAACTATTAAACAATGCTTAGAATATTATTTAGAGCATCAAAAAGAAATTATCAAGCGCCGTACAGCTTTTGAGTTAAATAAAGCAGAAGCACGCGCACATATTTTAGAAGGCTTGCGTATTGCACTTGATCACTTGGATGAGGTTATTTCCTTAATCCGTAACTCCAAAACGGCCGATATAGCAAGAGAAGGCTTAATCGAACGTTTCCAACTGTCTGAAAAACAAGCTCAGGCAATTCTTGATATGCGTCTGCAGCGTTTAACAGGCTTGGAACGTGAAAAGATTGAAGAAGAATATAAAGAGCTGCAGGCATTAATTGCTGAATTAAAAGCAATTTTAGCTGACGAAGAAAAAGTATTAGAAATCATTCGTGAAGAGCTGATTGAAATCAAAGAGAAGTTCCGTGATGACCGCCGTACAGAAATTGTTGCCGGCGGAGCAGGTTTCTTTGAGGATGAAGATCTTATCCCGGAAGAAAATATTGTTATCACGCTGACACATCAGGGTTATATTAAACGATTACCGGCGTCTACGTACCGTACACAGCGCCGCGGCGGCCGTGGTATCCAGGGAATGGGCACGAACGAGGATGACTTTGTAGAGCATCTTGTATCAACTTCAACACATGATACAGTTCTATTCTTTACGAACAAAGGGAAGGTTTATAAAACCAAAGGATACGAAGTTCCTGAGTTTAGCCGTACTGCCAAAGGAATCCCAATCATTAATTTGCTTCAGGTGGAAAAAGGGGAATGGGTCAATGCAGTTATTTCTGTATCTGAGTTTGATGAAGACCACTTCTTGTTCTTTACAACGAAGTATGGGGTTGCGAAACGTACCTCCCTTGAAAAATTTAAAAATATCCGCAAAGGCGGCCTCATTGCTGTAAATCTGCGGGAAGAGGACGAATTAATTTCTGTCCGTATGACCGATGGCGAAAAAGAAATTATGATTGCTACGAAAAATGGCTATTTAATCCGTTTTGAGGAAGAGCAGATGCGTCCAATGGGAAGAACAGCAGCAGGAGTAAAAGGAATTTCCCTGCGCGAGGACGATGAAGTAGTTTCGATGGAAATCATGGAAGAAGGTTCTAAAATTCTCCATGTAACAAGTAAAGGATTTGGAAAGCAGACACCAGAAGATGAATATCGCCGTATTAACCGTGGCGGTAAAGGTGTATTTACCTGTAAGCTTGATGAAAAAACAGGACATGTTGTTGCTGTGAAGGCTATCCATGGTGATGAAGATTTAATGGTTATCACTGTTGGCGGTGTGCTTATTCGTATTCAAGTATCCGATATTTCTCAAACTGGCAGAAATACTAAAGGAGTGCACTTGATTCGTCTGCAGGATGATGAAGAAGTTGCAACTGTAGCCCGAATTGAGAAAGAAGAAGAGGTAGTGGAAGAAGAAGCAGAACAAGCTGAGCAAACGGAAGTGTCTGAGAAGAATAACGAAGCGGATGATAACAACGAGTAACAGATAAGATTTTTTAGTTCGTATTGTTATCCAATGATAATATTAAGAAAAACAGCTGCCTGGCTATGGGAAATACAGCTTGGCGGCTGATTTTTTATTTAGTTTCACCCTGAAAATTTTGCAATAAACACTGGCTGATAAGGGCTGGTGTTTTTTGCTGTGTTATTTTTAAAAATTGTTGAATCAGCGGATATTCCCGATCTGTCTTCATTTGGATAAGCTCTCCCCACCATTCTGTTTCATACCTGCAAATCATGCTTAAATTAAATAGAAGCAGATAATGCACCAGGATCTCAGAATAAGGGAAATAATCTGCTCTTGCTGCCGGAAAATAAATACATTCATTATACAGATGATAACGGAAAGGTCCATTCCAATCTGTGACGGATCCTGTCAGATAAAGCTGTAATCCTCCTTCTTTCTGCTGAATATCCTCGATTGGGGGAAGAAAGGGACGAATTCGCTCTACAAATGTAGCTTCTTTTAAATGAAATCCATCTAAAATACTGTCTGGAAAGTAAAGCTGTTTACTTCCTGTTTTTCCAATAATAACCATAGGATTTTCTTTGTTAAAATTCCAGATAGTACTTAATTCTGGAATAGAACGCAGCAGCTGCTGCATCGAAACACGATTTAAAGGGAAAGGATGGTGAGAAAATAAATAACGGCTGACATATGGAAATAAACCCTGCTGTTGAATTTTGACTTCATCCTCAATAAAACGATAATCTTTGCGTTTTCTTTTCCGGGCTGTCAAACCGTGTGCAAGTACAGCTGTTGTTTCAGGATAATCAGGGCGTTTTGTTAACAGCCAGCCTTTTAAAAGATGCATCATCCCATAAAAAGACAAAACAGGCTGAACCAGAATATTGCTGCTTTGGCTGGATTCCATAAAACTGATTCCATTATTTATATAGTGTATAAACGCGGAACTATTTTGATAGCTTTTTGTTTTCGTATCATCCTGAGATTGATAACTTTTTTCTAAATATTTTTGCGCATTTTCTTCTGCAGTTAAAAACGAGTAGATATCTTCATAAGGAATCATCACTCCAGCTCCATAACTATTTAAATATTTTGAATCTATCCTCTATTTGTACTTATATGTAGGGTGCTTGAAAAAGCTTAAAAGATAGAGTAATGTAAGTAAAAATAGATATTTGCTACTACTTTCACAAAGGCGGTATTTTTTAAGCAGTTTCTCCGATATCGTATGAAGATATACCTTGAAAACTGTATAGCATCTGCAAAATGAAGTGAAACTATGTTGTAAATTCAATGATTGGAGGATGAGCTAGCAATGAGAGAAGACAAATTTGCAAAAGAAGGTTTAACGTTTGATGATGTACTACTTGTTCCGGCTGAATCAGAGGTTTTACCAAATCAGGTGGATTTAAGTGTTGATTTAACATCAAACTTAAAGTTGAAATCACCTTTTATCAGTGCCGGAATGGATACAGTAACAGAAGCAGAAATGGCAATTGCTATGGCAAGACAGGGCGGATTTGGTGTTATTCATAAGAATATGTCTATTGAACAGCAGGCAGAGGAAGTAGACCGTGTAAAACGCTCTGAAAGTGGAGTTATCACGAACCCTTTCTTCTTGACTCCTGAGCATCAGGTATACGATGCGGAGCATTTAATGGGGAAATACCGCATTTCAGGAGTTCCAATTGTTAATAATATTGAGGAACAAAAGCTTGTCGGTATTTTAACCAATCGTGATTTACGCTTTATTGAGGATTATTCAATTCTGATTTCAGAAGTGATGACAACTGAGGAATTGGTAACAGCGCCAGTTGGCACAACATTGGATGAAGCAGAAAAGCTTCTGCAGAAATATAAAATTGAAAAGCTGCCTCTCGTTGACGATCAAGGGATTCTAAAAGGGCTGATTACGATTAAAGATATTGAAAAGGTCATTGAATTTCCGAATGCAGCAAAGGATTCACAAGGACGGTTAATTGTAGCGGCTGCTGTCGGTGTTACTGGCGATGCGATGAAGCGGATTGAAAAATTAGTTGATGCTGGAGTAGATGGCATTGTTATTGATACTGCACATGGCCACTCTAAAGGTGTTCTTGATCAATTAAAATATATCCGTGAGGCCTATCCCGATTTAGCGATTATTGCAGGAAACGTAGCAACAGAAGATGGGACAAGGGCTTTAATTGAAGCAGGAGCTTCTGTTGTAAAAGTAGGTATTGGACCAGGATCAATCTGTACAACTCGTGTTGTTGCAGGTGTTGGTGTACCGCAAATCACCGCTGTTTATGATTGTGCCCGGGCAGCAAAGGAGTATGGTGTTCCTGTCATTGCAGACGGCGGCATTAAATACTCTGGTGACATTGTAAAAGCTTTAGCAGCAGGTGCACATGCAGTAATGCTGGGAAGTATTTTTGCAGGGACATCGGAAAGTCCGGGGGAAACAGAAATTTTCCAGGGACGCCAATATAAAGTATATCGTGGTATGGGATCTGTCGGAGCGATGCAGGCGGGATCCAAAGATCGTTATTTCCAAAGTGATTCAGAGAATAAGAAACTCGTGCCAGAAGGTATTGAAGGACGTATTGCTTATAAAGGATCACTTGGAGATACCTTCCATCAGCTGGCAGGCGGTCTGCGCTCTGGTATGGGTTATTGTGGTACAAAAACATTAGAGAGCCTAAGAAATGACTCTCGATTTATCCGCATTACAGGTGCCGGATTAAAGGAAAGTCATCCACATGATGTACAAATTACGAAAGAAGCTCCAAACTATTTTGTGCAGTAATGAAATGAATTTTATATGATGACAAATTTGTGTCATACGGTCGTAAAAAAAATAGATAGAGGATGTTGCTCTATCTATTTTTTTATGAATTTTTATGGTAAAATGTGAAGCGTGCTTAGCAGAATACATAGAACTTATCACAGTGCTGCGCTTTTGGGTGAAACAGGTAATTTACAAGCCCTATTTAGTGGAAAAAGAGCGAAAAAAATGTCACTGAATGAAGTTTCGTTTTATGTAAACAAGCTATATTATTAAACGGAGGTACGGAAATGTGAGAAAGTCTATGAATAAATTATTTCTTTTGGTGGCTGCAGCAGCGCTTGTCTTAACATCTTTAGGAACACCAGCCATGTCTGTTTATGCAGATGAATTAGAATTAGAGGCAGAATCGGTTATTTTAGTGGATGCAGAAACGGGTAAAATTTTATATGCGAAAGACCCGGACGTGGCATTGCCTCCTGCTAGCATGACGAAAATAATGACAGAATATCTTGTTTGGGAAGCAATTGAAAATGGGGATATTTCTTGGGATACAACAACACAGATTAGTGATTATGCATATAGTATATCCGCAAATGGCGATTTTTCAGGTGTTGGATTAACACAGCAAAAAGACTATACAGTAAAAGAATTATATGAAGCAATGGCAATCAACTCAGATAATGCTACATCCATTGCATTGGCTGAATTAATTGCAGGATCTGAAAGTGAATTTGTTAAATTGATGAATGAGAAGGGCGAAGAATTAGGTCTTCAGGAATATAAATTTGTCAATTCAACGGGATTAGATAACGAGAGTTTAGGAGATAATTATCCTGAAGGGACCAGCCCTAATGATACAAACTTATTATCATCCCGTGCAGCTGCAATTCTGGCGACAGCTTTGGTGAATGACTACCCGGAAGCTTTGGAAATATCAAGTATACCGAGTACAGAATTTGATGGACAGGAAATTGACAACTGGAATTACATGCTCGATCATGATTCAGTGAACTTAGAACAATACTATTATGAAGGTGTAGACGGCTTGAAAACAGGTCATACTGATCTTGCCGGTTATGCTTTTACAGGAACAGCAGAACGTGATGGAAAACGGCTTATCACGGTTGTTATGAAAACACCGAGTATGGAAAAACGCTTTGAAGAAACGGCAAAGCTGTTAGATTATGGATTTGACCAGTTTGAAACAAAAGAATTGTTTCCTGCAGGATATCAAGAAGAAGGCGAAGAAACAATTCCTGTCGCAAAAGGAAAAGACAAAGAAGTAAATATTGGTATTAATAATGCTATTCAGGTTCCTGTGAAATCAGGTGAGGAAGAGCTTTATCATTTAGAATATACGTTAGATGAAGATAAATTAAATAGTAACGGTGAGCTGGAAGCTCCAATAGAAGCGGATGAAGTAATTGGAACAGTTAACGTTGTCTATGATGGGGAAGAAGAAGATTATGGCTATATTTCAGATGAAGCAAGCCAGGAAAGTTACGAATTAGTTGCTATGGACTCTGTTGAAAAGGCTAATTGGTTTATGCTCACTTTACAATCTATAGGTGATTTCTTCGTAAATATGTTCCAGGGAGCATACAACTGGGTTAAAGGACTTTTTTAATTAATTTCTCCAGAAACCTTGCAACCTGATATGAAATAGCTTATGATATACAATAATTCAAAAAAAACATAATGTGTTGATAGGAACTAGTAGCTGTTTTTCTATCTGTAGAGAGCTAATGGCTGGTGTAAATTAGCGTTAGAATACAGTGAATCCATCCTGGAGCATGCTTATCGAAGTGAGTCAGTCATTGTAAGTAAGCACGGAGATACGACGTTATTCGTATACAAAGCCGAAAGAGTCCATTTGGATTCTTTAACTAGGGTGGCAACGCGGGAAATATACTCTCGTCCCTTTCTATATAAGGGACGGGAGTTTTTTAATGGTTTAAAGAGGAAGTCAAATATACAAGGAGGTAACAATGATGTTAGATATGAAGTATGTACGAAATAACTTTGATGAGGTAAAGAGAAGGCTCGCGCACCGTGGAGAAGATCTCAGTGAATTAGATAAATTTGGTGAGCTGGATGTAAGAAGACGTGAATTAATCGCAGAGACGGAACAGTTAAAGGCAAAGCGTAATGAAGTGTCTAAGGAGATTTCTGTTCTAAAGCGTGAAAAGAAGGATGCTGAAGCAGCTATTGCTTCCATGCGTGAAGTTGGAGATGAAATATCTAAGCTTGATAAAGAATTAAAAGAAATTGAAGAAACCTTAGACCAGATCATGCTTTCTATTCCTAATCTGCCGCATGCGAGCGTTCCTGTCGGAGAAGATGAAGATGATAACGTAGAAGCACGTAAATGGGGCACTGTTCCAGAATTTTCATTTGAAGCACAGCCGCACTGGGATGTTGCTACAAATTTAGATATTTTAGACTTTGAGCGCGCTGCAAAGGTAACAGGAAGCCGTTTTGTTTTCTATAAAGGGTTAGGAGCGAGATTAGAGCGTGCATTATTGAACTTTATGATGGATCTGCATGCGGATAAGCATGGATATCAGGAAATGCTTCCTCCATATATTGTGAACCGGATGAGCATGACCGGCACCGGACAGCTTCCTAAGTTTGAGGAGGACGCATTTAAGCTGGAGGGCTGGGATTATTTTCTGGTACCGACAGCTGAAGTTCCTGTAACGAACTATCATCGTGATGAAATTTTAACAGTAGATGATCTGCCGAAAAAATATGTCGCATTCAGTGCCAGCTTCCGTTCTGAAGCAGGTTCTGCCGGAAGAGATACACGCGGTTTAATCCGTCAGCATCAATTTAATAAAGTCGAGCTCGTGAATTTTGTAAAACCGGAAGATTCTTATGAAACATTAGAAAAGCTGACTGGTGAAGCAGAGAAGGTGTTACAGCTGTTAGAATTACCTTACCGCGTAATGAGTATGTGTACAGGTGATTTAGGCTTTACAGCAGCGAAAAAATACGATATTGAAGTATGGATCCCAAGCCAGGATACGTATCGTGAGATCTCTTCCTGCTCTAATTTTGAAGATTTCCAGGCGCGCCGTGCCGGTATCAGATTCCGCCGTGAAGCAAACGGGAAACCTGAATTTGTTCATACTTTAAATGGTTCTGGTCTTGCATTAGGACGTACAGTAGCAGCAATTTTAGAGAATTATCAACAGGAAGATGGAAGTGTTGTTGTACCGGAAGTACTACGTGCCTATATGGGCGGCGTAGAAGTGATTGGCAAGTAATATTCAAGTGAAAGACACTCTAATTTCGGAGTGACTTTCACTTTTTTTTTGAAAAATGTTGACAAGTAATATTGGTGGGTGGTATAGTAGTTTTTGTGTTCACGGAGGTATACCCAAGTCTGGCTGAAGGGATCGGTCTTGAAAACCGACAGGCGGGTCAAACCGCGCGGGGGTTCGAATCCCTCTACCTCCTCCATTTATAACAAAAATAAATAATGATAAATAAAAACCCGTGGCTTTCGAGCTGCGGGTTTTCTGATATATTCCTACATAGATTTACTCTTTATCTCTTCTCTCCATCAATGATTCCAATAACTGCTTTGGCAGCGGAAAGCGTTTGTTATCCAGCGGCAGAAAGTTGAGCTTGCTCTCTGCATGTTTATCTTCTTTAGCCTCGTTCATTTCCGAATGAAGAAACTCCATCTTCTCATCTAGCTGATTTGCAATATTTGCGCTGGTTGTTAATTCTGCCACCAGGTGTTCCGGTACTTCTCCATCATATTTATAATAAATTTTATGCTCTAAGCTCGCCCAGAAATCCATGGCAACAGTGCGAATCTGTATTTCGATAAATACCTCTTCCTGACGGTCAGAGAAAAAGACAGGAATCGATAAAATCAAATGAAGGCTTTTGTATCCATTTGGTTTTGGATTCTTAATATAATCTTTTATTTCAATAACTTTTATATCCTGCTGACCTTGTATCATTTCACTGATTTTATAAATATCAGAGATAAAGGAGCAGACAATACGGATCCCTGCAATATCCTTGATATAGTTCTTAATCGACCCTTGCGTAATTGGAATATTTTTGCGCTGGCATTTTTGTAAAATACTTTCAGGTGATTTAATGCGTGATTTTAAATGTTCAATCGGATTGTAATCATGAATATGCTCAAATTCTTCCTGAAGGATGTTAAGCTTTGTATTTATTTCATCCAGTCCAAATTTGTAGCTGAGCATAAAACGTGTAAGTTCTTTTCGTACAGCTGTTAACTGGTTTATTTGTTTTGATTCATCCATTGATAAAATTCCTTTCTGGCTTTCATTCAGATACAATATAAGTATAGCAAAAATTGTTTTTTATATCAGATTATAAGGTGTCTTATTTTGTCCTTGCAGATGTACTCTTGACAAAAGCGTGACAAGCCCTTATAGTACAATTCAACATAATAAAAAATACGTTGAACGGACCAGTAATTTATGTGCATTTACGAAAGAGAGGAAATCCTGTGGCTGTGAGATTTCTGTAAATGCCTTTATGAACCTATCCGTGAGTAAGTTGGCGGATGCTGACTGCAGCATGCTGCATTATCAAAGAGAGTGGATAAGCTTTTATCAAAAAAGGTGGTACCGCGGAAATAATACTGATTCCGTCCTTTATATAGGATGTGTAATCAGTTTTTTTATTGTCAGCAAGGTACAGATGATATATATCAAATGAATCAAGATAACTACAGGAGGAAAATACATGGATAAGACAATTGCATTTTTTGGAGCAGGAAATTTAGCAGAGGCGATTATTGCCGGAATAACGAGAAGCAATATTGTTTCTAATGAACAGGTACTTGTTACCAATCGCAGTGATAATACACGTCTAGATTTACTTTCCGAAAAATATGGGGTGCAATGTAATCGGAATAAGGAAGAAATGATTCAGGAAGCAAATATTATTATTTTGGCTATGAAGCCTAAGGATGCGGGTAACTATTTAAATTGGCTTAAAGATCATATAAAGCCGCATCACGTGGTTATTTCTGTGATCGCAGGGTTATCCATCGAACAGATGGAAAAAATGCTTGGAGAAGGTATTCCTGTTATTCGGACGATGCCAAATACATCTGCATTAATCGGCCAGTCAGCTACTGCTATTTCCAAGGGATCTTACGTCCAGCTTAGTCAGCTTTATCTGGCAGAAGAGCTTTTCCAGACAGTAGGCACAACAAAAATTGTCGATGAGAGGGATATGCACACAATTACAGCTATTGCTGGAAGCGGTCCGGCGTTTTTCTATTATATGGTAGAATCAATGGAGAAGGCAGCGGTAGAGGCAGGACTGGACCAGGAGACAGCATTAGAATTGTTAACACAGACCGTTATTGGTGCAGGGAAAATGCTTGAATCATCCGGAGAAAATCCAGAACAGCTGCGCATTAATATTACCAGTCCGTCCGGAACAACAGAGGCTGGCTTAAATCAGTTAATGGCGAATGAATTTGATAAGGCTGTTAAAGCATGTGTAAATGGAGCGAGAGAGCGTTCTATCGAAATAACAAATGCACAGAAATAACTTTGAAGAGAAGAGGGGAAGTATATGCATACACCGGACTGCAGCTATTGCGGGAAGAGATGGAGTTATGGGCAGACCTTTAAACAGGTATTTAAGATTAAAATGATCTGTCCGCATTGCGGTAAAGAAAATTTTTATGATGCAAGTAAAAAAGGCGGCTGGCTCCCTTTATTAGCAATTCCCATTTTTTTAGGGCTGGCAATTCTATTAAAACTTTCTTCTGCCGGAATTATTCTGGTAGGCTGTTTATTAATGATTCTTCATGTCCTGTCTATCCCTTATCGCACAAGTTTACAGAAAGCAGGTAAATGAACGAAACAACCTGCTTTTCAAAATAGATAAGGTTTAGTATAATACGATTGTTCGTTTATTTTTTGAAGGGCGGACAATGAAATATAATTAGGCGAATACAATCGCTTGATTATACCAATAGCCCCAGTAGCTCAGGGGATAGAGCATCGGTTTCCTAAACCGTGTGCCGCAGGTTCGAATCCTGCCTGGGGCGTAAGTAATAGTGTGTGTGTGAAAAAGCAACTGGAAACATCGGAGATTTCCAGTTGCATTATTTTTGGAAAAGGTTTGTACTTAAAATTTAAATAAACCATTAAACGTCATTTTTCGTTTTCTTGTTTGTCTTATAACAAGAGTTTAGAAGGATGGCGTTTTAAATTTTATTGCGTTATTAACTATAAATAATTTAGAAAGGAGACATTTTATGCGATTTTTACCTTTACTATTTTGTATTTTTTCTATACCGTTTATTCTGGTAAGTTGCAGTGAAAAGAAAGAAGAGTCTGATCTAATTACAGAACATCCAACACGCTTACATACTATAGGCGAATTTTATAAGATATAAAGAAGCTAATGATGAAAGAGAGATGGAAATGTTAAAATGTACCCGTAGTCAAGAAGGAGCACCTTTCCTACGTCAATTCCCATTTATTTTAGAAGAATCCACTGCACAAGAAGTTGAACAAGCAACCCTGCTGATGGATGCACCACTAGATAACGAGGGAAACGCGGCAGGAGAGGATTTAGAGATAGAAATTTATTTCTTAAAAGATTAATTTCTATTTTAGCAATTTTTTTGGCTGCAGCATCGATAAGGTATTGATTTATAAAAAAATATATAGTGAAAGGAGCCGCTTTTTTTGTGAACGGCTCCTTTCATCTATATAAAGAGCAATATCGAGCAAGGAAGTTCCCGCTGCTATATCACTTTCACCCGATTCAAAATATCCTCCGCATTTTTCACGCGATCCTCTGTCGGTGGCTCCACACCCTCGAGCGGATAATCTAATCCAAGATTTTCCCATTTATAAACACCTAATTTATGATAAGGCAAGACTTCTATTTTTTCGACATTATTTAATGTAGCAATAAAGTCTGATAGTTCTTGCAAGTATTCATCGTTATCACTGCCGCCAGGTACCAGTACGTGCCGGATCCAGACGGGAACGTTTTTTTGGTCTAAATAATTGGCCATATCCAGAATGTGTTCATTTGAAAGACCTGTGAGTTCTTTGTGCTCTACAGAATTAATATGCTTTAAATCTAATAATACTAAATCGGTTAATTCTAGTACTTTATCTAAATTCTCTATAAAGTGAGGAGAGCGGTTAAAGCACCCGGCAGAAGTATCAATGGTTGTGTGTACGCCTAATTTTTTCAGTTCGGTAAATAGTTCGAGTAAAAATTCAACCTGAAGCAAAGGCTCTCCGCCGCTTACAGTCACTCCTCCATTCGTAGCCTGGAAAAATGGAAGATAATCCTTAATGTCTTTTACAAGCTCTTGTACAGACATTTTCTTTCCTGCCCCCATTTTCCAAGTATCGGGATTGTGACAAAATTTGCAGCGTAATAGGCAGCCCTGGGTAAATATAACGTACCGCAGCCCCGGCCCATCTACCGTTCCACACGTTTCGATTGAGTGAATTCTTCCTTCTTTCATGATACTCTTCCTCCCCGCTTTATTGCTTAAAATAATTCTTCATCAAGCGCTCTGATAATTTTATGAGCGCTTGATAATCATTTTCTTACAGGACCTTACAGGCTTTCATGGAAGGTCCGATTTATCACATCAATTTGTTGCTCTCTTGTCAGTTTAATAAAGTTTACCGCATATCCGGAGACACGAATGGTCAGCTGCGGATATTCTTCCGGGTGCTCCATCGCATCTAATAAGGTTTCACGGTCAAATACATTGATGTTTAGATGATGCCCCTGTTTTTCTGCGTAACCGTCAAGAATGCCGGCTAAGTTTGTTGTTCTTGTTTCTTCATCTTTACCTAATGCTTTCGGTACGATGGAGAATGTGTTGGAGATACCATCCATCGCATACTTATATGGCAATTTTGCAACAGAGCTTAAAGAAGCTAAGGAGCCGTTTTTATCGCGGCCATGTAATGGATTTGCTCCTGGTGCAAAAGGTTCTCCTGCTTTTCGTCCATCTGGTGTATTTCCTGTTTTCTTCCCGTAAACAACATTGGAAGTAATAGTCAGAATAGACTGCGTTGGTACAGCATTGCGATACATATGATGTTTTTTAATTTTATTCATAAAGTTCTTCACTAAATTGACTGCAATCTCATCGACGCGTTCATCATTATTACCGTACTTAGGATAATCTCCTTCAATTTCGTAATCAACGACAAGGCCATCTTCATCGCGAATAGTTTTTACTTTGGCATATTTAATGGCACTTAAGGAGTCGGCAATCACAGACAATCCTGCAACACCGCAGGCCATTGTCCGTAATACTTCACGGTCATGCAGTGCCATTTCCAGACGTTCATAGCTGTATTTGTCATGCATATAATGGATAACGTTTAATGCGTTGACATATAACCCGGATAACCAGTCTAAGAGTGTATCATATTTTTCTATCACCTCGTCATAATCCAGATATTCTGACGTAATTGGTGCATAGTTTGGAGCTACCTGCATTTTCAGATTTTCATCGACCCCGCCATTGATTGCATAAAGAAGTGCTTTCGCTAAGTTGGCCCGGGCACCGAAGAATTGCATTTGTTTACCGATGCGCATGGCAGATACACAGCAGGCAATCCCATAATCATCTCCGTAAATCGGACGCATGATATCGTCATTTTCATATTGAATGGAGCTTGTTTTAATGGACATTTTAGCACAATATTTTTTATAGTTTTCAGGCAATTTTTTTGACCATAGAACTGTTAAGTTTGGTTCAGGTGCTGGTCCTAAATTATCTAGCGTATGCAGAAAACGGTAGGAACTCTTTGTTACAAGTGGACGTCCATCTTCTGCTATCCCTGCCAATGATTCTGTTACCCAAGTTGGGTCTCCGCTGAATAATTCGTTGTAATCTGGTGTTCTTGCGAATTTAACGAGACGCAGCTTCATCACAAAATGATCGACAAGTTCTTGTGCTTCTTCCTCTGTCATAACCCCATTTTTAATATCTCTATCTATATAAATATCTAAGAATGTAGAAACACGGCCAAGGCTCATTGCTGCACCGTTTTGTTCTTTAATTGCAGCTAAATATGCTAAATAGAGCCATTGGAAGGCTTCCTGAGCAGTTGCTGCAGGCTTTGAAAGGTCAAATTCATATTTTTCTCCGAGTTTTTTCAAGTCCTGCAGTGAACGAATTTGTTCAGAAGTTTCTTCGCGGTCACGGATAATATCCTCTGTCATTGTTCCATTACCGATCAGGCTAAGATCTTTTTTCTTTTCTTCGATTAAACGATCAACACCATATAAGGCAACTCTGCGGTAATCTCCAATAATACGCCCGCGACCATATGCATCCGGGAGACCGGTGATAATTCCTGCTTTTCTTGCTTTTAAGATTTCGGGTGTATAGGCGTCAAAGACTCCCTGGTTATGCGTTTTACGATGTTCCGTAAAGGTATGAACAACTTCATCATCCACCTTATATCCATAGGATTCTGCAGCAGCTACTGCCATACGGATACCTCCAAATGGCATTAAAGCACGTTTGAAAGGCTCATCAGTCTGAACACCGACTATTTTTTCAAGTGGCTTATTCAGATAGCCTGCATTATGGGAAGTAATCGTTGATACGATCTTTGTATCTAAATCATAAACGCCGCCATTTTCCCGTTCCTCTTTGGTTAATTGCATGACTTGGTCCCACAAATCTTTAGTTGCCTGAGTCGGTCCTGCCAGGAAGGATTCGTTTCCTTCATATAAGCTATAATTCTGTGATATAAAATCACGCACATCGATTTCTTTCTGCCAATTACCATCAAGGAAACCATCCCAAGGAACTCTTTTCACCATTTCATCTGCTACTTTCATAGCAAAACCCCTCCTCTTAATAATTCAACATGTGAAATATTTCACATTATCTTAATTTCATTATAACGCTTTTGAAATATAAAACAAGTGAAATTCTTCACAAACAACGAAAGTTCTTAAAATGTTCAAATTTAACGTTTTTCCGAAAGAAGTCCCCTCTTCAAGCGTAAGAAAGGCTTCCATGCAACGATAAGGGGAGATGAATTTCGGTTGGTGATAGCCAAAAAGTTTTTGTTATGGTGTGTTTGGAACAAAAGTTCCGTTAGAGGTAGTTGTTATGCCCAAACAACAAAAAGCATATAAATTTTGAATTTATCCGACAGAGGAACAGGCTTCTTTGGTTCGTAAAACGTTCGGATGTGTACGTTTTGTCTATAATCAAATGTTGGCAGAGCGAATGAATAGCTATGAAACATTCCAGAAAGATAAAGAAGGCTCCAAGCGGAGGGAAAACCCCACACCAGCAAAATATAAGAAAGAATTTGAGTGGCTAAAAGAAGTGGATTCTTTAGCTTTAGCAAATGCATAGCTTCATTTAAATATTTCTATTTTGACGGAATATGAAAACGAGATAAAAAGCAAAGAAGTTCACCAGGTTGCAGGATTAGATTTTGCGATGGATGGGCTATTTGTCGATAGCGAAACAGGTAAGAAAGCCAATTATCCACGTTTCTATCGACAAATGCTTGAAAAATTAGCAATCGAACAACGTAAACTCTCTCGTAAAGAGAAAGGTTCCTCTAATTGGAATAAACAGCGTATTCGATTAGCTAAAATCGGGGAGAAAGTCGCCAATCAACGAAAGAATTTTTTGCAGCATAAATCAAAAGTACTTGTAACAAAGTTTGACGCAATAATTATGGAGGACTTAAACATGAAAGGAATGTCACAAGCTCTTCAATTTGGAAAGAGTGTCATGGATAACGGCTGGGGTATGTTCACTTTTTTCTTACAGTACAAACTAAAAGAGCAAGGGAAACAACTGATCAAGATAGATAAATGGTTTCCATCGACAAAGATGTGCTCATCATGTAGTTTGGTAAAAGAAATAACCTTATCAGAACGTACTTATCTATGCAGTTGTGGTCTAAATATGGATAGAGATTATAATGCAGCAATCAATATCAAGAACGAAGGCATACATCTATTAGGAATTTCCTAATCTACTATCTATTATCATATAAACTTTTGGGACAAGAGGGTTAGCTTGGTCCATTTCGTCAGTGGTGGGTAGTTCACAAGCTTATCTGAAAAAAGCAGGAATATTGTTTTCCTTGATAACTTTGCTAAAATAAATACATTACGTTTTCTGAGAAAGAAGGTTTCTTTTTTGTACATATTAATCGTCTTAGGGATTATCGCAGGGATGATGATTCCTATGCAGACAGCGGTAAATAACCGCCTGAATTTATTTACCAAAGCTATTTTTCCTACCTCCTTTTACTCTTTTTTATCAGGGAGTATTATTTTATTTATCATTAATTTCATTATGGATCCCGGCAAATTTACGATATCGTTTTTCGCATCACAATCTTTGTCTTACGTCTGGTTTGCCGGCGGTGTGCTTGGGGTAATCTTTCTAACAGGTAATATTATTTTATTACCCAGAATCGGCGCAGCATTAACTGTTATTGCGGCAGTCACTGGACAAATGGTGATTGGAATTTTAATTGATACATTCGGCTGGTTCGGCGCAGAGGTAAAACCATTACATGTTATGCATATTATTGGTGCGGTCCTTTTAATCATCGGAATTATTTATATGAATGCCAAAAAGAAGCCGGGCGGCTCTCAAAACTATTCCCGTTTATGGATCGTGTTCGGTTTATTTACCGGAATGATGCCGCCGATGCAAACAGCTATCAATAGCGAATTACGATATGAAGTAGATTCATTTATTTACGCAGCTTTTATATCCTTTATCGTAGGTACCATTGTGCTATTTATTCTGTCAATAATCCTTAGTAAAGGGGTAAAATTAACACGTACCTCTGGTAATTTTAAATTGAAGCCCTGGCATTTTGCCGGCGGTCTGCTCGGGGCTGCATACATTGCATCGAATATTAGCTTAATGCCTCATCTGGGCGTTACACTGACGATGATGTCTACCATCTTAGGGCAAATAATAATGGGGTTGTTAATTGATCATTTTGGTATGTTTAACCTCCCGAAATATCCAATTGATCAGAGGAGAATTATTGCTGTTATTATGATAATTGGAGGAATTGCGTTATTAAACTTCTTTTAAGAGAGCAGCTCTTGTTTTCTTGTTCAGGAAATAAGGGCTGTTTTTTATTTTAATAAAATTTACTATGGCTTATCGAAACGGAAATTACCCTGCCAGATAATAAGCAGGCGGCTCATACAGAGAAATCTGTTTATTACGGTGCACTCCCAGTTTATGAAGTGCGAAGGGAAAGCTGACTGGGAAATGCTGTTGAATATCATAGACACTTCTAATGAGAAACTGGTTAAGCATAAAGGTTGGAATACAGAAATGATAGCCAAAGTGGTTGGCTTGATTTTCCTGCAATTCAACAAAGAGAGAGTTCATAAAACGCTGATCTCCTTCATTGAAAAAGTAGTGACATAATTCATGACCAAAGCATTGCTATTTGTTTTGGTGGGAATGTATGTTCTTTTTTGGTGTTAAAAATAAAGGTGCAGCAAGTACACCTGTTTTGGCAGATAAGAGAGTATAAGATTTCTTACTAAATAACGTTTTTGATGGTAGTCTCAGGACACAAATAAAACTGGAATGCAATGAGCTTGTGACAATAAAGATTACCCATATACCTTATTGAGAATATAACTACTATTCTTTTTTATCATCATTTCTATTATCCATTTTCTTTTTATATAAAATATATTGTATCACATGTAAAGCTTCTTGTTTCTCGTCTTCTGTCATGCGTTTCCAATTACTGAACATTAGTGTATCCTGTTCAGACATCGGCTCAGGCTGGGAAGTACTTTTCGGTGAGGGATACATAGATTTACCAAGAAGCCAATCTACAGAAACACTATATAATTCAGCCATTTTATGTAAAGTGTCTGTATCAGGATCACGATATTCTCTTTCATAACCAGATAAAGTACCGTTTGAAATTCCCAGAAGCTTAGATGCTTCAATTTGTTTTAATCCAGCTTTTTCTCGTGCTTCTCTTAATCTTTGGGAAAGAATTTTCATTGTATCCACCTCATTATAGAGATAATACCATTTTTAATAAAAATAATAGTATTTTTAAGCGAAATGCAAATTTTACTATATTAATATATTGACTTACGCAAAACGCTTAATTATAATTTAAGTAGAAAGAACTAAATGATGGATGGAGTGATTTAGTGGAAATTCATGAGAAAATTGAGTTTATTAGACAACAAAAACAAGTAACAAAGACACAAATTGCAAAAAAATGCTCTAAGACTCCCGCATGGTATACAAACATTTCTAAAGGGAAAACAAAGATAGATGTAGATACCTTGGAAAAAATAGCGGAGGCACTGGAAATTGATGTGAAAATGTTGTTTGATAAGGAGTTAAATGAGGCATTAAATAAATGCAAAGAGCTTTTATAAAATAAAGCTGGTTAAATAAAAGAAACTATGAAATTAAGAGATTTTATACACCCTAGACAATATCGATACCTCAAAGAGCTTAAATTATAGTTATGTAATAAAGAGCACCGCAAAGCTATTTCCTCAAAGAAAAATCTCTCAATCTGACTGAATTTTTTCCTAATATAATAAGTAATTTAGGTTCTATCTCCTGATAAAAGGGGGTAGTTTTTTATTGGATGAAAATGCGGCAGTGTTTTATAAGATAATAATCGGGGTACATTCTTTAAAACTAGCAGGGACATGGTAAATAATGTATTATTTCAAAAAATACTATTCAAAAACCTGTCATTTATGGTAGAATTTATTCTACCTATTCTACAAATTGAAATAATCCCTGTATAAATGTAGTCGCCTCAACTACAAAGAAAGAAAAATCCAATAAGTCTATGTTTTATATCCAATGAAATTTATGAATTTATTAAGAGTATAAATGACCTTAAATCAAGGTGAATTGCAACATTCGGAAGCCTCAATAAATTTTTATTTTTCAGATGGATATTTTTTTAAGCCTCAACATAGTGAAAGGAAGAAGGTATATGGATTCTAAAAAATTAACGAAAAGAATATTAATTGCTTTAATTGCTGGTGCAGTTGTTGGTATTGCTCTAACATTTGCTCCCGAGAGTTTTTTTGGACCTTTGGATAAATATGTGTTGGATCCAATTGGACAAATATTTTTAAACCTTATTATGATGCTGGTTGTACCGCTGGTGTTTGTTTCTATTGTTTTGGGAACAGCAGGATTAGGCGATCCCGCGAAGTTAGGGAAAATTGGTGTTTTCACGATCACTTTCTTTTTAACAACCACTGCGATTGCTATCAGTATTGGATTAGCGTTAGGTTATGCTGTTAAACCAGGTAAAGCTGGAATTTTTGATACATCGAATGTTGGTGATTATACGCCAGGTGAAGCGCCTCCCATTATGGAGACGCTGATTAATATCATTCCTGAGAATCCAATAGCTGCAATGTCGTCTGGAGATATGCTGCAGATTATTGCATTTGCTGTGTTTATAGGAATTGCTCTGGCGTATTTAAATGATAAAACTAAAGGTATTTATAATTTATTTGAACAGGCAAATGAAATTTTAAACTGGCTCGTCATGTTAGTTATGCGATTTGCTCCTTATGGTGCGTTTGCGTTAATCGTATCAGCAATCGGAGGTGCCGGACTGGATGCAGTCGGTTCGATGCTAAGTTATATGTTAACCGTTATTGGAGCGCTGTTCCTGCATGCTTTAATTATTTATTCACTAGCTATCTGGTTATTGGGACGAGGGAATCCAATTAAATTCTTTAAAGGCTTCTTCCCGGCGATGACAGTTGCTTTCAGTACATCCAGTTCCAATGCGGCACTGCCTGTAGCTATGAAAACAGCCCAGGAGAATCTGGGTGTTAAGAAAGAAATCAGCAGCTTTGTTCAACCGCTGGGAGCAACCATTAATATGGATGGTACAGCGATTATGCAGGCTGTTGCGACTGTGTTTATTTCACAGGTATATGATTTGCCTCTTACGATGGTTGATTTATTAATGGTTGTTCTTGTTGCTACTCTGGCAAGTGTCGGCACAGCAGGTGTGCCAGGTGTCGGCTTAATTATGCTGGCAATGGTTCTAAAGCAAGTTGGTCTGCCTGTTGAAGGTATTGCATTAATTATTGGTATCGACCGAATCCTTGATATGCTGAGAACAGCTCTGAATACTTCAGGAGATGCAGCATGTGCATATATATTATCAGAGAGGGAAAGACGAAAAGAGAAAAAAGCATAACTCATTAAACCGGTAGGATTCGTCTTACCGGTTTTTATTAAAAATTCCTGGAACCCTGCGTCCGAAAGGTGTTTATCACGTGAACATCTCCTTTATTTTGTAAAATTAGAAACAAACTCTTTAAAAATGTCACAGAATGTTCTAAAATAGAATCAGTTAACAAAATATTTGAACCCTTTTTTTAATTCTATTTGTAATCGTTTTCAATTTAATTGGATGAGGTGATTAGATGGATATGCAAGCAATACCGGCCCGTGAAGGGAAGCATAATTTAAAAAACTATGAGGATTTCCGAAATGATTTTTCTTGGGAAGATGTAGAAAAGAACTTTTCCTGGTATGAAACAGGAAAAGTAAATATGGCATATGAGGCTCTTGATAAACATGCTGATAATCCTGATAAGAAGGATAAGATCGCATTGCTATATTCAGATCCCGCCCGCGAAGAAAAGATGAGCTTTGATCAGCTTCGCTTACAGAGTAATCAATTTGCAAACGTACTTAAAAAATACGATGTGCAAAAAGGGGATCGTGTTTTTCTTTTTATGCCAAGAAGTCCCGAGTTCTATACAGCATTTTTTGGTATTTTAAAAATTGGAGCTATTGCAGGACCATTATTTGAGGCATTTATGGAGCAGGCAGTAGGAGACCGGCTGGAAAACAGTGAGGCACGTGTTTTAATTACAACTCCAGATTTGCTCTATCGTATACCTCAGGACAAATTACCGAATTTAGAGAAAATCGTATTAGTCGGTGAGCATGAGGAAGAAGGAGATCAGTATATAGATTTTCATGCAGAAATGAAGAGTGCGTCCACTGATTTTGATATTGTATGGGTGGATAAAGAGGACGGCATGCTGCTCCATTATACATCTGGTTCAACAGGAAAACCAAAAGGGATTCTGCATGTGCATAATGCTATGATTCAGCATTATGCAACAGGAGAATGGGTATTGGATTTAAAAGAGGACGATATATACTGGTGTACTGCAGACCCGGGCTGGGTAACAGGAACGAGCTACGGTATTTTTGCTCCATGGCTGCATGGGGTAACGAATGTTATTCGCGGCGGGCGTTTCTCTCCGGATGACTGGTATAAAACATTACAGGATAATCATGTTACTGTATGGTATACTGCACCGACAGCATTACGTATGCTTGTAAGTTACGGCGAGGAGAAGGTCAGAGAATACGACCTGTCTGCGCTGCGTCATATTTTAAGTGTTGGAGAGCCGCTAAATCCGGAGGTTATTACTTGGGGATTAAAAGCATTTGATTTGCGCATTCATGATACATGGTGGATGACTGAGACAGGTGCCCAGGTTATTGTAAATATCCCGGCATTAGAAATCAGACCAGGCTCCATGGGAAAACCAATTCCTGGCGTAGAGGCCTCTATTGTTGATAACGAAGGAAATGAAATTCCTCCAAATCAAATGGGTAATTTAGCAATTAAAGCAGGCTGGCCATCTATGATGCGTGAGGTTTGGAATAATAAAGGAAAATATGAGAGCTATTTTATTAACGGATGGTATGTATCCGGGGACAGCGCTTATCGGGATGAGGACGGCTATTTCTGGTTCCAGGGCCGTCTGGATGATGTCATTAATACATCTGGTGAACGAGTTGGGCCGTTCGAGGTAGAGAGCAAGCTGATTGAGCATCCGGCTGTTGCAGAGGCAGGAGTTATCGGTAAACCGGATCCTGAGCGTGGAGAAATTATTAAAGCGTTTATTACCTTAAATCCAGGCTACGAAAAAAGTGATGAGCTTTTAGAAGAAATCCGTCAATTTGTTAAAAAAGAATTAAGTGCACATGCGGCACCGCGAGAAATTGAAGTGAAAGACTCTATTCCAAAAACACGGAGCGGAAAGATTATGCGCCGTCTGTTAAAATCATGGGAATTAGGGCTGCCGACAGGTGATACGTCGACACTAGAGGAATAATGTGCAGTATTTAAAATAAAGTGATAGGTTAAAGATAAATCTTACCTGAAATAAAAAGCGACTTTCCGCATTGTTGTGAGCGGGAAGCCGCTTTTTTATGCCGTAGTAGTTTACTTAAGAATTGTAGCAGATAAAAGAATCTGATGAAGTGAATTAAAGGTGATTCATTTGCTGACTATAGCGGCGATATTTAATATTCTCTACTCTCAAATATGGAGATTTATATAAAAATATTATTTTATTAATAATTATTTTATATAAGATAATTGACAGATTTAGGAATAGGTATAAGATAAAAATAAAAGTATAATGGAATATCATCTATTAAGAAGGGAAAATTAATATGAGAAAAATCATTTACAGCCTTTTGATTATTTTATTATTAAGTGCATGTTCTCAAGAAGAAAATACGGATATGACAGAGAATGACGTTATTTCATTGGAAAATATAGAGATTCCTGACACTATTTTTATCTCTGAAGAAAACAATCACGTAATTGATAAAGAAGAGATGAAACAAAGTATAAAAACATATCTCGATATCAGTGAAGAATTAGAAAATGCCAGCTATCCATTTGAGGAATTAATAGATGATGATCAGGAATTAAATGAAATTGAATTAGAGAAATTTAATAAAATTAACAGCTTGATAAAAGAAAATGATGATAATTTTTCTAATTATATCTTACATAATACTTTGCCAGAAGGTTATCAGGAAGAGTCTGAAAGAATTAGCCAATATATTACAGCCTCTCATCAATATCTTTATAAATTAGATGAAGCACTCAATGACTTGACAGATAATATTAGTGAAGGAAATTTTTCTGATATAGATATGGAATCAATCATTGATGAAAGTGGTACAGTCAATGGAAGAGAACAGAAAAAAATAGAAGAATTCCTTAACCAGGAGAATATTCATACCAAAGCATTCGGAGGATAAATATTAAGCGGGATAAGGCAGATTAACCTATATTGTTTGAGACAGAGATTTATAACAGATAAATCCTGAAGGAAAATTCACGGAATGAATATAAATTCTTTTATGTTTTAAATAAATTCTATTTGGGAAGATATAGGATGTAACCATTATTAAAGGAGTGAATGATTCATGGGTAAAAAAATCGCAACAGTTATAACAGACTTATTTGAAGACGTTGAATATACAAGCCCTAAGAAAGCATTGGAAGAAGCTGGTCATGAGCTGGTTACTATTGAAAAGGAACAAGGAAACACGGTAACCGGTAAATCAGAAGATACAAAAGTAACAATCGATAAAGGTATTGATGATGTGAAACCGGAAGACTTTGATGCTTTGCTTATTCCTGGCGGTTTCTCTCCAGATATATTACGTGCAGACGATCGCTTTGTAGCATTTGCAAAACACTTTATGGATGAGAAAAAGCCGGTTATGGCAATTTGTCATGGACCACAGCTTCTTATTACTGCAAAAACACTTGATGGCCGCGGAGCAACAGGTTTTAAATCTATTCAAGTAGACCTTGTAAACGCAGGTGCGAAGTTCAAAGATGAAGAAGTCGTTGTTTGCCAAAATCAATTAGTAACAAGCCGTACGCCGGATGATCTTCCAGCATTTAATCGTGAATCAGTGAAGGTACTTGGTTAATTAATTATAATAAAAGGGGGTGCTTCTAAAATTTGAAGCACCCCCTTTTATTATTCATCCAATTTCCGAATATCAAATTCATTATTTAAAAGCAGCCAGTTTTGCGGGAAAGCCAGCCCTAATTTCCAATATGAAATACCTAATAGCTGAAATTCCCTGATTAAATCAAATTTTGCCTGAATAGAACGGGCATCCTCAAACCAAACCTCATGCTCTTGGCCTGATTCATGAGCATACATAAAGTAAGGTGCCTGAGCGGTGGTATCATATTGAATGGCGACATTATTCTCCCAGGCGATATTGACTGCCTGTTGCGGGCTAACCGCTCTAGCAGCTTCTCCGCCTTCCACAAAAGGAAGTGTCCAATCATATCCATATAGATTTTGACCAAGCATAATTTTCTCTGACGGGATTTCTGAGACAGCATATTCAACCACGTCACGGACAGAATTCAAGGGAGAAACAGCCATTGGCGGGCCATAGCTATACCCCCATTCATAGGTCATTAACACCACAAAATCTACAATCTCCCCATGTGCTCTGTAATCATGTGCTTCATACCATTGTCCAGCCTGCTCTGAACTTGTTTTTGGAGCAAGTGCTGTTGAAATCTGCAGTCCTGCTTGTGAGAGGCGGTCCTTTGCTGTACGTAAAAAAGTATTATAAGCCTCGCGGTCTTCTGGCAATAGAAATTCAAAATCAAAGTGTACATCACGAAAACCTTGTTCTGTAGCGATATTAATGATTTCATCTAATAGTGTATTTTGAACAGCCTGCACCGTTAAAATAATATGTCCGACCTCTGAGCTGAATGCTCCTTCTTCTAGATTGGTCACCACCATCGCAATAGAAGCACCATTATCCCTTGCGGAGGTAATGAGATTTCCTGTTGGTGGAGCTGCAAGTGTACCGTCCCGATTAACCCGATAACTAAATAAACTGAGATATGTTAAAAAAGGCGTATAGTTGCTTGCTGCAGTTTCTAGGGTTTGGGAAACCTCTTCTCCCATCGGTTCGACATAAGCATTTGAGGTAATCGGTTCTTTTGGGGTCGGCGGAATATATAATCGAAATCCGGGATAGATAATCTGATTTGAATTCAAGCCGTTAATCGTTGCCAATTCTTCCACACTGATGTCAAACCGGGCGGCAATGGAGGAAAGCGTATCGCCAGGCTGAACAAAGTAAAATTGACCGACAATCGGAATGACAAGTGCTTGCCCGATAACTAATTGGTTTGGCGCATTTAATTCATTTGCATTGACTATATCTTGAACGGAAGAACCATATGTATCTGCAATTTGCTCCAGTGTATCGCCCTGTTCAACGACGTATATCTGCAAAGTAATACCCCCTTCAGATTGCTTCTTACATACTATACATATGAAGGGGGAAAGAGTTATATGCTAAACTGGTGAGATATCTGCATCCATTACAGACTCCATCAGATAAAGTGCATAATTATTATTTTCATTTTCCTCAGAAGCAATGCAGTTTTTAGGAATCGAAAGACTTAATTTATACATATAGGCATCCTTTGCAGTAAACAGGATGCAAATATCGCCGGCAATGCCTGCTAAAATAATATGCGACCGGTTTAATTCTGTTAAGAGTGCATGTAAAGGTGTTTGAAAAAAAGCGGAGTGTTGTGGTTTAATTAGAAAATAATCGTCATCATCCGGTTTGATTTTTTCAATGATTTCCTCGCTTTTTTCATTTTTACAAAAGTCGATAATTTTATGGAAGTCTGCTTGCCATAAGCCGTAATGGTCATTAACATAGATAACGGGAATAGATTTTTCCTTGGCAAAATTACGGAGCTTTATCAGATTTGGCAGCATGTCTTCTGTATAAGCATGAAGATTATCGCCGCCGTCAAATTTAAAATCATTAATTACGTCAACGAAGACAAGTGCTGTATTTTCAATTTTCATGGTTATTGGATGTCTCCTTTAGAAAGATAGGTTAATTTAGTATTCCCTCTTGCAGCTATAATTAAAACGATAATAAAGTGATGTGATAAAAATGACAGAAGAAATGTCAGTAAGTCAAGATGAATTATATATGGCAGCAGCTATTCAAGAGGCACGCCGGGCCTGGATATTAAACGAAGTACCAATTGGTGCTGTAATTGTCAAGGATGGAGAAATTATTGGAAAAGGATTTAATTTGCGGGAATCAATACAAACAACACTAACCCATGCAGAACTGCTTGCTATTCAGGAAGCTAATCAGGCAGTAGGGAGCTGGAGATTAGAGGATTGTACCTTGTATGTTACCTTAGAGCCATGCCCAATGTGTGCCGGAGCGATTGTACAGTCAAGAATTAAACGTGTGGTCTACGGAGCAAGTGATCCAAAGGCAGGCTGTGCCGGAACATTAATGAATTTATTAAAAGAGCCGCGTTTTAATCATCAGGTTGATGTAACATCAGGAGTTCTTGAACAGCAGTGCAGTATGATCTTAAAAAATTTTTTTAAAGAACTGCGTCAGAAAAAGAATGAGAAGGATTCTGCATCGGAAGAATAATATGGATGCCGATAATGGGACAAATATCGTTGCAATTTCTTCCTGAGGAAGATATAATATTAATTACGTGCTAAGCGGGGAGGTAGCGGTGCCCTGTACTCGCAATCCGCTATAGCGAGGCCGAATCCCTGCTCGAGGTGAAATGACTGTATGGTCTGACTTAAGGGATTGGTGTTGACGTCCTGGTCCTGCGCAACAGGAACCCATGAACCCTGTCAGATCCGGAAGGAAGCAGCAGTAAGTGGTTTTTCTTGTGTGCCGCGGGGAAGCCTGGGCTGAGCCATGAACTTATGTAGCGCATATGGTCATTTCATCGAAAGCAGGTGCACGCTACATATTGAAAAAAAGAACTGTAAAAATGCAGTTCTTTTTTTGTGCAAAAAAAAACGCCTTATCCTGCGAACGTAGAAGTTTTAGCTGCTTTTTAAAATATGGAAGGCAAAACAGATTATTTGCACTAAATAATAACAAAGCATATGCTATGAATTACTTAAAAAATTTATAAGCGAGGTGCAAGAATGGCTCAATTAACACAACCATTTACATTGAAAAATTTAACCTTGAAAAATAAAGTTGTTATGGCGCCAATGTGCCAATACTCCGTTGATGCCAAAGACGGAATTCCAAATGACTGGCATTTTGTACACTACACATCACGGGCAGTAGGAGGAGCCGGTCTAATCTTAGTTGAGATGACGGATGTCGATCCAGATGGACGTATTACAGATAATGATCTTGGCCTGTGGTCAGACGAACAAATTCCAGCCTATAAAAAAATCGTCGATGCTGTTCACAAGAACGGTGCAAAAATAGGTATTCAAATTGCCCATGCGGGAAGAAAGGCAGAGGATGCGAACCCGCCGGTTGCTCCATCTGCAATCCCTGCTACAAAAGACGATAAAATGCCCCGTGCTTTAACTACAGAAGAAGTTCGGGAAACGGTTCAACAATTTCAAGATGCAGCAAAACGAGCGGTCGATGCCGGATTCGATACAATTGAATTACATGGTGCACACGGCTACTTGATTCATCAATTTCATTCTCCAGGTATTAATCAGAGAGAGGACGAATATCAGGAATTATCTTTATTTGGAGCGCAGATTATTCGAGCTGTCAAAGCAGTTATTCCCGAGGATATGCCATTATTAATGCGTATATCTGCTGTTGAATACATGGATGACGGCTATGATATAGATCATGCTTTGGAAATTGCGAAAAAATATAAAGCAGCGGGCATTGATATGTTCCATATTTCCAGTGGCGGGGAGGCTCCTCCAGGAAAACAAAAACCAGCAATACACCCTGGCTATCAGGTTCCATTTGCACGTAGATTTAAGGAAGAGCTGAATATACCTGTCATCGCTGTCGGTATTTTAGAAGATCCTCTATTAGCGGAATCTGTTATCGGAAATGGTGATGCTGATTTAGTTGCAATTGGACGTGGCATGCTAAAAGACCCTTATTGGGCAATCCGGGCAAGTGAGCAGCTGGGAGATACAATAGAACCAGCAAGACAATATAAGCGTGCTTACCCGAAAAAGTAATGATATATGCAGGCTTATATAAGCATCGTTAATTGTACGTTGTTCTTTTTACAGGTTAAATTGTACTAGAAACAGGGTATATGATATAATTTCTTATAGAGGATATTCAAAAAATCCAATAAAGATGACACGGCAATGAGAGGAACTTCTACTAAGAACGCCCACGTCCTGTGGACAACACAGAAGCCACCACATCCTGCGGAAGTCCGTCGGAAAAAGCTAGTCGCCTTGGACTTCTTGGTCCTATTTATCGGACTTTTTGAATACGTACTTATATAAACGCATAGTATATAATATTGAAAAGGGCAGTATGTATGAGCATACTACCCTGACAATACACACAGTTATTTCTCTCCATCAGAGAGGGAAGGCTGTTTTAAAGTGACGAATGAAGCCACCCTATTTGCCGGCAAGCTAAGGGTGGTTTTACTTTTGGTCTTTGTCGTGAAATGAAAGAATGGCAATAATAAGCATGCCAAAGCTGATCATTAAAGACAGGGCGTCAAAAGTAGCCATAGGCATCACCTCCTTCCATATAGGAGATGCTACCTTCCACCGTTAAACTTTTTACTGTGTATATCATAGTGTATTATACCATAATGGGAACGTTAGTTCTATAATTTCGATAAAGCTTCTTTATTCTTTATGAAGGAATTCTCTAAAATTCAATTTTTTTAATAATTATTTAAACATAAATTACTTCCAGATAATCTATTTCTAAGGTTTTCATCCAGGCCACTAATCGGGTATAATAGAAACGAGACACATAAGGGGAATCGAAATCATGAGTTATCAAGCTTTATACCGCGTCTGGCGCCCAAGAACATTTGAAGATGTTGTAGGACAGCAGCATATCACGAGAACATTACAAAATGCCATTACACAAGATAAATTCTCACATGCTTATTTATTCTCTGGTCCAAGAGGGACAGGGAAAACAAGTGCTGCAAAGATTTTTGCACAAACGATTAATTGTGAGCATGCACCCGTAAAAGAGCCATGCAATGAGTGTGCGGCATGCAGAGGTATTCAGGATGGCTCTATTTCCGATGTCATTGAAATTGATGCGGCATCGAATACAAGTGTCGATGATATTCGTGATATCCGGGATAAAGTGAAGTATGCACCGAGCTCTGTACCTTACAAAGTGTATATCATTGATGAAGTGCATATGATATCTGTCAATGCCTTTAACGCGCTTCTGAAAACATTGGAAGAACCGCCGAAACACGTTGTATTTATCCTTGCAACAACTGAACCGCATAAAATACCATTAACGATTATTTCCCGTTGCCAGCGTTTTGATTTTAAACCAATTTCCAATCAGGCAATTGTGGAAAGAATGCAGAAAATCATGAACGCCGAGAATATTTCTGTTACGGATGAAGCTTTAGAGTCCGTTGCATTAGCAGCAGAAGGCGGTATGCGTGATGCACTAAGTATCCTGGATCAGGCTATCTCCTATAGTGAGGAACAGGTAGAGCTGGAGGATGTGCTGGCCGTAACTGGCGGCGTATCTCAAGAGGTTCTCACCAATATCGTCCGTGCAATGATACAGCAGGATGTGCAGACTGTACTCAGCGGATTGGATCAGATGATTCAAACAGGAAAAGATCCAGGGAAATTTGTACAGGATTTAATATACTTTATGCGTGATTTACTTTTATATAAAAGCTCGTCAGGATTAGGGGAGCTATTAGAGCGGGCTGTTGTCAATGAAGCCTTTGAAGAATTGGCTGAGCAGATTACAAACAACTGGATTCAACGCTCCATTATTGAATTGAATCAATGTCAGCAGGAAATGAAATGGTCCAACAGCCCAAAGATTTTTATTGAGGTAGCATTGTTATCCATTACAGATCAATTTGGAAAAACGCAAGGAGCGGGGCAGATCCAGTCTGAAGCTGTGGAGCAATCAGATGCTGTTCTAAAGCTTCAGCAAAAATTGCAGGCAATGGAGAAGGATATAGCGAAATTAAAAGAAGCACCGCCGCAGCATCAGGAAGCTGGAGGAAGCGCTCCTGCAGCTGAGAGGCGACGTCCCGCTTCCAGAAATTCACGAAACACATATAAGATTCCATTTGACCGGATTCGTGATACACTAGGAAAAGCAGAGAAAAAAGAGCTGAAGGATGTGCATGCACAGTGGGCAAACTTCTTAAGCCAATTAAAAACAACGAATGCCCCGGCGCATGCAACTATTCAGGACAGTAAGCCTGCCGCAGCATCAGCAGATACACTTATTGTAGCGTTTAAATATGAAATTCATTGTTCTTTATTCCTTGATCATCGGGAAATGGTAGAATCGATATTAGGGAATTTAGATAAGCATCGCACGATTATTCCGATTCCTGAGAAAGAATGGAATGACCTGCGCAATGAATATATCCAAAAGCAGGAAAAGCCTGATGAACAGAAGGAGCAGGAAGGAGATCCTCTTGTAGATGAGGCAAGAAAGCTTTTTGGTGATAATCTATTAGAAATTCATGATTAATATATATATTTAAAGGAGGTATTTTCCATGAAGGGAAATATGAATAACATGATGAAGCAAATGCAGAAAATGCAGAAGAAAATGATGAAAGCGCAGGACGAATTGCATGAAATGTCCTTTGAAGCTACAGCTGGCGGCGGTATGGTAACTGTCCGTGCAAACGGAAAGAAAGAAATTGTTGATGTAGAGATTAAAGAAGAGGTTGTTGATCCAGATGATATCGAAATGCTGCAGGATCTTATTGTAGCAGCAACAAATGATGTCTTAAATCAAATTGATGAAAAAACAAATGCAACAATGGGACAATTTACAAAAGGATTGAATATGCCAGGAATGTTCTAATTCCTTTCTAATTTGAAAAGTAAGGCGTCTGGCTTCTTTGCCAAGGCGCCTTACTTTTCCCTTAAAGTGATGTTTTTATAGGGAGGTAAGAAAATATGTATTATCCAGAGCCGATAACTAAGTTGATGGACAGCTTCTCCAAATTACCAGGAATTGGTCCAAAGACGGCAGCACGTTTGGCCTTTTTTGTTTTAAATATGAAAGATGATGATGTAATGAATTTTGCCAATGCCTTAGTTCATGCAAAACGTGATCTTACCCATTGTTCGGTTTGTGGACATATTACGGATCAGGACCCCTGCGCTATTTGTCAGGATACTAGCCGGGATGGGTCTATTATTTGTGTTGTCCAGGATCCGAAAGATGTTATAGCAATGGAAAAAATGAAAGAATTCCGCGGCAGATATCATGTGCTTCATGGAGCTATTTCTCCGATGGACGGAATTGGACCGGAGGATATCAACGTACCGGATTTGCTTAACCGCCTGAAGGATGAAGAGGTAGAAGAGCTTATCCTGGCAACAAACCCGAATATTGAGGGAGAAGCAACAGCAATGTATATTTCCCGTCTGGTAAAACCTTCTGGAATCCGTACAACGCGTATTGCACATGGATTGCCTGTCGGCGGAGATTTAGAATATGCTGATGAAGTGACATTGTCAAAAGCATTAGAAGGAAGAAGAGACGTCTAACTTTTTTTCTAATCATCTATGGAGAGTGAAAAATAAAAGCTTCATAGTATGAAATTTCATTTTATAATAGGGTTTGGTGGAGAGTATGGCAAAGAGATTAAAGAAAAAAGATATGGATCAGGAGCTTCTGAATGCTTTATATCAGGTTGAAGGGGAATGGAGACAGCTTCAGGATTTTGTACGAAAAAGTATCGACCCCTCGCGAAATGGTATGCAGGAGAAACTATTAGCGAAATCTAAATATCTGATGCTATTAAGAGAAGCCCGGATTCGCAATGTAAAAGCTAATCGGTTTTAAAAATAATATATAATTTTTACGAAAGAATCATGTATGTTTTAAACTGCCTGGTTCTTTTTATTGTCCGCTCTTGCTGAATCCAGAAGAAAATCTCCAATGAATCTTAGAAATTCTCAAACGGATTCAGCCACTCTGAAAATCTGTTCTAATCGCTGTTGGACAATCATAGAAATATGTTAAAGCGATGGAAGGAAAGTGGGGAGAGGGATGAGTTCAACACTATTTATTGGGATCATTATCGGATTAATTATTCTTTTATTTATCGTAGGAGCACCGGTGAAGCCTATGAAATATATTGGGAAAGCAACAATCAGGTTAGGTATAGGCGCATTGCTGCTGTTTTTCTTAAATGTGTTCGGAGGAGCTATCGGCCTGCATATTCCCATTAATCTATTTACTGTTCTGGTATCTGGATTTCTTGGTGTATTTGGTGTCGGTTCCCTTGCGGCTATTCATCTATTTATTCTTTGAAATGCTGTTTAGCCATTCTTGTATTTCATTCACTAGTAAAGCTGATATATAATATATTTTTTTATGTATAGCATCCGTTAGATTAGGAGATACTAGTTTTAACGGAGGTGGAGAAATGAAACAGCAAAAAGTTCAAGAATATGAGTATTGTGGAATTTGCGAGGAACCAAAGGAAAATGGTATTCATTTGTATTCCATGTTTCTATGTTCAGATTGTGAGCATAATATGATCCATACAGAGCCAAGGGAAGAAAAGTATCAATACTATCTCTCAAAGTTAAAAAATATTAAACAACCAAAATTACACTCTTAATATAATCCCCTTTTTAACAAGTCTTTGCATGCAAAGGCTTTTTTGTTAGCGTAAAATATTAAAGAGAACACCTTCCATTTGAGAGAAGGTGGACAATAATGACTTGGGATAAGATTTTAGGCGCGATATGGTTATTAATCGGTTTGATAGTTGTAGTAAGCTTAATGAAGATGAATAAGAAAAAAGGGGAGATTTCTGCTTTTTTAGGATATGTCAGTATGGCTGTTCTAGTAGAATAGAGTTTAATTGGATGCTTTCTTTACTATTTTATACTGTTCTATACTATTTAACTTTATTGCCTTAATTTTAGCTATGAAAATAAATAGGTAGTATACAGCTGAACATTCTAATTAGCTCAATGAGGTAGTATGTACCAGGCAAAAATATAATACCATCTGTACTTCTTTTTCCTATTCTGCACCTGGTTGTTATAATAGAGAAAGGTAAACAAATCAATTCCTAAGAATTGGTTTGTTTATTTATATACAAACAGAAATGAGGCAGGAAAATGGATCAACAGCGCATACCATTAGCAGAGCATTTACAAATATTTGCAGACAGCAACCCAATCTCTTTCCACGTTCCAGGTCATAAACATGGACAAATTTCTTCACCTGCATATAAAGCAGATTTCCAGCAGATGCTCCGCTGGGATGTGACAGAAATCACTGGGATGGATGATTTACATGCGCCCACAGGTATCATTGCAGAGGCAGAAAGACTAGCAGCGGATTTTTTTAAGACAGAGCACACCTTCTTTCTTGTTGGCGGGTCGACAGCTGGAAATCTGGCAATGATTCTTGCAACGTGTAAGCAGGGGGAGAAGATCCTTGTACAACGTAACTGCCATAAATCTGTAATGAATGGGTTGGAGTTAGCTGGAGCGAAGCCTGTTTTTCTTGCGCCGAATTGGGACGATAATGTTAAAAGGTATACAAGCCCAAGCTATGAAACCGTGGAAGCAGCAATAGAGCAGCATCCAGATGTGCAGGCGTTAGTACTTACCTATCCGGATTATTTTGGACAGACCTATAATCTAAAAAAAATGATTGATAAAGCACATCAATATAATATCCCTGTGCTAGTCGATGAAGCACATGGGGTTCATTTTGCATTAGGAGATCCCTTCCCAGCTTCAGCAATTCAATTAGGGGCGGATGCGGTTGTTCATTCTGCTCACAAAATGGCTCCGGCAATGACAATGGCTTCTTATTTACATATTGTGACACCGCGTATTGACACCACCCGGATTGCTCATTATTTACAAGCTATCCAGTCGAGCAGTCCTTCGTATATATTAATGGCTTCTTTAGATATGGCTAGACATTTTTTAGCAAATTTTTCAGCAGGAGAACGAATAAAAGTGATAAAAAGTGTCGAATATGTGAAGACTTTATTTTCAGCCTTTCCTTTTTGGGAGGCTGTTCCCTCCGGTGATCCATTAAAGCTGACGTTCCACGTGAAACATTCTTTTTCGACAAGGTCTGTTGTGAACTTGCTCGAAAAAGCAGGGATTTTCCCAGAGCTTGCTACAGAGGAGCAAATTTTATTTATCCATGGACTTGCACCATTTGAGCAAATTGAAATGTTAGAAAAAAGGTTGAAAACAATAGAGCATCCGTTAAAAAAATCAGTAAATCGTGCTACAATAGAGAAGATAAATCTTTTCCCTGATAAGATTCAGGAATTAGATTTGTCTTACCAGGAAATGAACAATTATACAACGTATCTGGTCCCGGTGAAGGAAAGTATTGGAGCAATAGCTGCTGAAGCGATTATACCTTATCCGCCTGGTATTCCTGTCCTTTTAAAAGGAGAAAGGATTAAACAGGCGCATATAGCACATTTAGAAAAATTAGTAGAACAAGGTGTGAGGATTCAGCATAGGGACTCTGGTGTACGCATATATAGGAATAAAGGGGAACGATGATGACAAATGGTTTGTTTATAACATTTGAAGGCGGCGAGGGAGCCGGTAAGACCACAATTCTAAACCAAGTTTATGAAGAGCTGACAGGAAGAGGATTTGAGGTTATCAAGACAAGAGAGCCAGGCGGTATTCGTATCTCTGAAAAGATTAGAGATATTATTCATGACCCTCTTCATCTTGAGATGGAGGAAAGAACAGAAGCATTATTATACGCAGCAGCAAGAAGACAGCATCTCGTAGAAAAGGTTTTCCCTGCGTTAGAAAAGGGGAAAATAGTATTATGTGATCGTTTTGTGGACAGCAGTCTGGTTTACCAGGGATATGCAAGAGGCATCGGCGTAGATGAAGTATTTGCTATTAATCAATTTGTGATTCAGGATTGTATGCCGGATATAACGCTCTTTTTTGATATTGATCCTAAAAAAGGACTGGAGCGCATTTCGGCAAATGCTGAAAGAGAGAAAAATCGTCTGGATTTAGAAACGATTGAATTTCATGAGAAAGTCTATGAAGGCTATCAGTTAATTAAATCTCGTTTCCCGGATCGTTTTCAAACTGTGAATGCTGACCGCTCACGTGAGGCCGTCTATGAAGATGTGCTGGAAAGAATTATTACTTTTTTAAATAAATAAGTCAAAAGGGGCTGATCAATCATGAAATTAATTATAACTGTGATTCAAGATAAGGATTCCAACCGCCTGGTAAACGCATTAGGTGAAAATAAATTTCAAACAACAAAATTAGCTACAACAGGCGGATTTTTAAAAGAAGGTAATACGACACTAATGATTGGTTGTGAAGACGAATATGTGAATGATGCCCTTGAAATCATTCGCGATAACTGCTCACATCGTGAACAGATGGTTGCGCCAATTTCTCCAATGGGAGGAAATGCAGATTCTTATATTCCAAAACCAGTTAAGGTGGAGGTTGGAGGAGCTACTGTGTTTATCCTGCCTATCGAATCCTTTTACCAATTCTAAAAAAACCATTTTAATAAAACGGGAGGGGGAGAACAATGAAAATCTCGAGTGATATATTAACACCAAGAGACGGCAATCTGAAGCGGCCTTCACAAACAAATAATGCTTCTTTTCAAAATCTTGTTCAAACCCAATCGGAACAGCTGAAGACACAGGAATTCACTCAAATGGTGAAGCAGATAACCGAGCAGGGTGATAAGCTGAGCCGGTATCGTTCCTTCCGTGAGTTAGTCAAATTCAAGCGAATGGTAAAGGGATTTCTGGAAAAAGCGACATCAGAAGGCTATCTTCTGGAGAAAAAACAAAGCTTCGGCATGCAGGGAAGCAGACAATTATCTACAGTGAAGATAATTGATGAAAAAATTGCCAAATTGGCGGAGGATTTAATGGATGAAGAAAAGAAAACCATTGATATTCTTGGTTTAATTGGAGAAATTAAAGGTTTGTTAGTTAATATTTATACATGAGCTAAGCTCTTTTGAGGAAGAGCTTAGCCTTTCATAGAGTTGATAGAATAGGCGTTAATAAGCTCATCTTTAAAGGTGGAAGTAAAATGATGAAGACATGGGAAGAGATTGAAAAAATACAGCCTGTAGCAAGTAGGACTATTATTAATAGTATCAAGAAAAATCGTATCTCCCATGCCTATTTATTTCAAGGAGATAGAGGAACCGGCAAAAAGGAAATGGCATTACTTCTGGCAAAATATTTATTTTGCATGAATCGGCAGGGAGTAAATCCATGTAACAGCTGTATCAATTGCCAGCGAATTGACTCTGGTAATCATCCGGATATGCATTGGATTGAACCAGATGGGGCCTCTATTAAAATAGAGCAGGTACGTAATTTGCAGAAGGAATTTACGTATTCAGGACTGGAATCAAACCAGAAAGTTTATATTATTAAGGATGCGGATACATTAACAGTCAATGCGGCTAACAGATTATTAAAATTCTTAGAGGAACCGAGTGTAGAGACAACTGCGATGATGCTCACAGAGAATGGTCATGCGATGCTGTCTACTATCCGGTCACGCTGTCAGATTATTGATCTGCAGCCTCTTTCACCAGGTATATTACAGGAGAGATTGCAGAAAGAGGGCTTAGGCGAGGCAGATGCTAAACTTTTAAGTGTACTGACAAACAGTCTGACAGAAGCACTTGAACTTGCCCAAGATGATTGGTTTGCAGGTGCGAGAAAAATAGTGATACAATGGGTAGAAATGTATACTACACAACCTGAGGATGTTTACACATATATTCATCAAAATTGGATACCTCATTTTAAAGATAGAGACAATCAAGAACGAGGTCTGGACTTATTAATACTAGGATTTAAAGATATCTTACATCAGCATATATACACAGACGCCAATACGATACTGTTATCCAATGATCCATCTAAATTAGAAAAGATGATCATTACTTTTTCTCAAGCCCAGCTGTTAACAATCTTAAATCAGATTTTAATGGCAAAAAGAAAATTAAAGGCAAATGTTCAGCCAACATTGGTTATTGAACAACTAGCGCTTCAAATACAGAGGTGAAAAAATGTTAGAAGTTATTGGCGTACGATTTAAGAAAGCTGGTAAAATCTACTACTTCGATCCAGATTCTTACCCGGTAACCCCAGATAGCTATGTTATTGTGGAGACGGTAAGAGGGATAGAATTTGGAAAAGTAGTCATTACGGAAAAACAGGTTGATGAAGAAGATGTAGTTTTACCTTTAAAGAAAGTAATACGGGTCGCTGGAGAAAAGGATAAGCGAACCGTTGTGGAGAATCAGGAACAGGCAAAAAAAGCCTTTGACGTGTGTACCACAAAAATTAATCAACATAAACTGGATATGAATCTGGTAGATGTAGAATATACTTTTGACCGCAATAAAATTATTTTCTATTTTACAGCTGACGGAAGAGTAGACTTCCGGAATCTTGTAAAGGATCTTGCATCTATGTTCAAAACACGTATTGAACTTAGACAAATTGGAGTCAGGGATGAAGCAAAAATGCTGGGCGGAATTGGCCCGTGTGGGCGTATGCTTTGCTGCTCCACTTTCTTAGGAGACTTTGAGCCGGTGTCTATCAAAATGGCAAAGGATCAAAATCTTTCTTTAAATCCGGCAAAAATATCCGGTTTGTGCGGAAGGTTAATGTGCTGCTTAAAATATGAAAATGATGCGTATGAAACAGCAAAAAGAGATTTACCTGACATTGGAGAAACGCTGCCGACACCTCATGGAAAGGGTAAGGTTGTCGGTTTAAATATATTAGAAAAAATGATTCAAATTGAACTCTTAGATAAAGAACGTGTTGTGGAGTATACATTAGATGAATTAATTGAAGAAGGAATTGTAGCACAAGTCACAGAATAGAGGTGATCATTCGTGGGAAACAGAGAAATATTTGATCAAGTTTCCGATATGGAGAAGCAAATTGGTGAATTATATGAGCAGTTAGGTGATTTAAAAGGAAAGCTAAGTGATTTACTTGAAGAAAATCATCGGTTAGCTCATGAAAATCACCATTTGCGTAATCACCTAGATAAATTTACGGAAGAATCTGTGGAAAACCAGGAAGAAAAAAGTGATTCTAAACAACAAAAGGGCATCTTCCCAGGAGAAGGCTATGATAATTTAGCCCGGCTGTATGAAGAAGGCTTCCATATTTGCAGTTTAGAATTTGGCAGTCCGAGAAGAAATGAAGATTGTATTTTCTGTTTGGATTTCTTTGATAAAACGAAGCTTTAATCATTGGGAGTTTTTGTTCTTTTCCCAATGATTAAAGAACACAAGCTAATGTCTTCGCATCCTGGGACTGGGACTGCGATTACTCGCCCCATCGAAGGGCTTTTGCGATTACTCGCCCCATCGAGGATATTTGCGAAAACGCTTGTGTGACCAACATCGTGTTGGTCCAAGTTAATCAGGAGATGAAGTGACCGTTTTCCCCATGGATGTTTATTATTACTTCTATATCAAACAGGGGGAATTACGGTCACTCATGCTGTGGAAAACGAAAAAAGTGTATCGTATTGGGTGCTGTCTTCCTATGGAGGCAGCTCTTTTTATGATAAGCTTTAATGAGAAGATGAGGATGTGATGAACCAATGATCGATCTATATGATGATGAGCGCCTGGATTATTTGCTTGCAGATGAAACGATGAAAATTATACAAAGTCCGACTGCTTTTGCTTTTTCATTGGATGCGGTCTTATTAGCTCATTTTAGTGCAATCCCTAAAAAAAGAGGAAAGATTCTTGATTTATGTACGGGAAATGGCGTTATTCCTTTACTTCTTTCTAAAAGGACAAGTGCTGAAATTATCGGTGTTGAGATTCAAAAACGAATTTTTCATATGGCTCAACGAAATGTCACTTTAAATGATTTAAATCATCAATTACGAATGATTCATGGAGACCTGAAGGAAATGCAGACAACTCTTGATCAAAGCTCATTTGATATGGTTACAGTTAATCCGCCATATTTTAAAACACCGTCGTCTACGGAGCATAATCAAAATGAATACCTTACTATTGCCAGACATGAACTTTACTGTTCACTGGAGGATGTTGTGAAAGCCTGTAAACTTTATGTCAGACCCGGCGGAAAAGTAGCTATGGTGCATCGCCCTGGACGTTTAGTTGATATCATAGAACAATTTAGAAAATATCGTATTGAGCCGAAGCGTATACAATTTGTTTATCCAAAACAGGGAAAGGAAGCGAATATGCTCTTAGTTGAGGGGATACGCGATGGAAAGGCAGACGTGAAAATTCTGCCGCCATTCTATATTTATGAACAGGACGGTTCTTATACAAAACAGGCAGAGGAAGTTATATATGGCTAGCGGAGAACACTTGGTATATGTTTTAAAATGTCAGGATGGGACATTATATACTGGATATACAAATGATTTAAAACACCGGATTCGTATGCATGAAGAGGGAAAAGGGGCAAAATATACAAGAGGCAGAGGCCCATTCGAAATTATTTATACATATGGATTTGAAAATAAATCAGATGCTATGCGCGAGGAATATAGAATAAAAAAATTATCTCGTCGAGAAAAATTAGAACTGATTCAGACTCATGAGAAAGGAGTGTGTGATGAATGAATATTCAAAACAGCTATCAGCCTGAGGAACATGCAGCATTATACGTTGTCCCGACACCTATCGGAAACCTGGAGGATATGACTTTTCGGGCTATCCGGATTTTAAAGGAATGTAAGCTGATTGCTGCGGAGGACACCAGAAATACGAAAAAACTGCTTCATTATTTTGAAATTCATACACCACTTATCAGCTATCATGAACATAATCATCAGGAAAGAGAAAAACAGCTTTTAGATAAGATACGTAATGGTGAATCAATTGCTGTTGTGAGTGATGCAGGAATGCCGGCAATTTCTGATCCTGGTTCAGAGCTGGTTCAGGCAGCTATCAGGGAAGGCCTGGATGTTATTGTTTTACCGGGCGCAAATGCAGCACTTGTTGCACTGGTCGGGTCTGGCTTACCCGCACAACCTTTTACATTTTACGGTTTTCTTCCCAGGAAGAAAAAAGATAAAAAAGAAGCATTAGAGAAATTGAAAAATTTGAATTCTACTTTAATTTTTTATGAGTCACCTTATCGTATAAAGGATACTTTAGAAACCATGGAGGGTACTTTAGGTAACAGGCAAGCGTCTATAGGTAGAGAAATCTCTAAGAAATTTGAAGAATTTGTTAGAGGAACCATACAAGAACTTTTTTCATGGAGTAAGAAAAATGAACTGCGTGGAGAGTTTGTTATTGTTATAGGAGGACAAATGGAGACATCTTTCGACATGATTCAACAGGAATTGAGCTGGTGGGAAGCCTTATCCGTGAAAGAACATGTAGAAGCATTGATGAAAAATGATAATTTATCCAGCAAAGAAGCAATTAAGCAGGCGGCAGTAGAACGGAAATTACCAAAAAGAGAAGTCTATCAGAGCTACCATATTGATTAGCCGCTTCCATTAGGCTTTATAATATTAATGAATACGAAAAAGGGATGGCCTCTTCTATGTACAGAGGTCATCCCTTTTTCGCCTTTTAAACAACTATTATTATTTAAAACGGTTTTGAATTTCTTCAAGCAAAATTTTAGCGCCTTCAGGGCTTAGAATAAGGTTTCCATCAGCTAAAGTCTGGTTTTCATCTGTTAACTCTCCAGTAATTTGACAAGTCATGTTTGGACGGTATTTCTTCAATACAATACGGTCGTTATCAACGTAGATTTCCATTGTATCCTTTTCTTTAATATCCAGTGTACGGCGTAATTCGATAGGAATAACCACGCGGCCAAGCTCGTCAACTTTGCGTACAATACCAGTAGATTTCATTTTTTCATTCCCCCAGAAGTAGATTTAGTAGAGTTTTTCCGAATAAACGAACTATGCATTTTTCAAATAATGAGATAACTTGAAAAAAATGTCGCTGTTCGTCGTTGTTAATAACATTAGAATAGCAACAATATTTGGTATTGTCAATACAATTTTACTGTAAAAGGAAAAGTTTTATCTCTTTTTTATAAATATTCAGGTTTTTGTTAAATTTCTATCGCTATTAAGTAAGAAAGTATCATTTTTTGTGAATTAATTTCTAATGAAATGGATATATTTCCTTTGTATGGAAGGAAAGTATATCTGCAAAAAATTCGACATAAATCTAAATTATCCATAAAGAACAAGTGAATAGGTACACAATTTGGCAAATTACGATATAATAGCTACAATGGAAGTTGACATTTTTATATTTACAGTGTGATATCATAAAAAAATATATAAAATAGCCAATCAATAAGAGATAACTTTGAATCTTTTACGGATGAGATGGCAATGCTTGTTTCAAAGCATGTATCATCTTCACAGTATTCCGCTATAAGATTTTTTAAATAGGAAAAATTTAGGAGGTATAACGAATGGGAAGCAAAAATACTTTTTACATTACAACGCCAATTTATTATCCAAGCGGGAAATTACATATTGGTAATGCGTATACAACAATAGCTTGTGACACGATGGCGAGATACAAGCGCATGCTCGGGTTTGATGTGTTCTATTTAACAGGAAGTGATGAACACGGGCAAAAAATTGAGCAGAAAGCGGCTGAAAAGAATATATCACCTCAGGAATATGTAGATGAGATGGCAGCTGGCATGCAGGATCTGTGGAAGACACTTGAAATAAGTAATGATAAATTTATTCGCACAACAGATGAACAGCATCAGAAGGTTGTGGCGGATATTTTTGAGCGTTTTCTAAAACAAGGTGATATTTATCTTGATGAATATGAAGGATGGTATTCTGTTCCTGATGAAACCTTCTATACAGAAACACAGCTTGTAGATATTGAGAAAGACGAAAACGGAAAAGTTATCGGAGGAAAATCACCGGATAGCGGACATCCAGTTGAATTGATTAAAGAAGAATCTTATTTCTTCCGCATGAGTAAATATTCAGATCAGCTATTGAAGTACTATGAGGAGCATCCTGACTTTATCCAGCCGGAATCCCGTAAAAATGAAATGATTAATAACTTTATTAAACCAGGTCTTGAGGACTTGGCAGTATCCCGCACAACATTCAGCTGGGGAATTAAAGTTCCAAGTAATCCGAAGCATGTTATTTATGTATGGATTGATGCATTAGCTAACTATATTACAGCTTTAGGATATGGTACAGAGGATGATGCTGCTTTCAAAAAATATTGGCCTGCAGATGTACACATGGTTGGAAAGGAAATTGTTCGTTTCCATACTATTTATTGGCCAATCATGTTGATTGCCCTGGACCTGCCGCTTCCTAAAAAAGTTTTTGGACATGGCTGGTTACTGATGAAGGACGGAAAAATGTCGAAGTCCAAAGGAAATGTTGTATATCCGGAAATGCTCGTGGAGCGTTACGGTTTAGATGCTTTGCGCTACTATTTAATGAGAGAAGTTGCTTTCGGCAGTGATGGTGTCTTCACTCCTGAAGATTTTATTTCCAGAGTGAATTATGATTTGGCAAATGATTTAGGAAACTTATTGAACCGTACTGTAGCAATGATTAACAAATATTTTGACGGAAAGGTCCCTGCTATAAATGGTGTCATTAATAAGGAAGATGCTGATTTACAAGAAACAGCAGCATCGGTTATCCAAGCTTACCAGGAAGCCATGGATCAAATGGAATTTAGTGATGCATTGAAAAAAGTATGGACACTGATTTCCAGGGCTAATAAATACATTGATGAAACACAGCCTTGGATTCTTGCTAAAGATGAAGAAAAACGTACAGAATTAGCAAGTGTCATGGCACACCTTGCAGAAACATTACGTGTAGTTGCAACTATGCTGCAGCCTTGTTTGACACATGCACCGAAGAAAATAATTGAGCAGCTTGGTTTAGATGAAGAAAGCGGATTGTCTTGGGAAAAGATTCAATTTGGCAATTTCCCGGAAGGCATTACTGTAGTGAAAAAAGGAAAACCAATTTTCCCACGTTTAGATGTCGAAGAAGAAGTAGAATATATCCGTTCACAAATGGGTGGAGCGGCTGCATCTGACGAGGAAGAAGAAAAAGATTGGGATCCAAATGAAACAGAGCTTGTTTCCACAAAAGAAAAACAAATTAAATATGATGTATTTGATAAAGTAGAGTTGAAGGTAGCAGAAGTGAAAGCTTGCAGTAAAGTTGAAGGTGCAGATAAGCTATTGAAATTCCGCCTCGATGCTGGAGATGAAGCTGATCGGCAAATTTTATCAGGAGTTGCGGAGTACTATCCGGAACCGGAAAAACTGATTGGTAAAAAGGTTGTTATTGTAGCTAATCTGAAGCCGCGGAAAATGCGTGGTGAAATAAGCCAGGGAATGATTCTTTCCGCAGAAAAAGACGGGAAATTAGAAATTGTTCCAGCGCCGGAAAGTGTTCCAAACGGATCACCAATTTCTTAAAATATTGGACGATTTCAAGAAAATATATAGTATAGGAGCTGTCATCATGTCAGCTCCTTCCTTTTCGATATAGGGGAGATCAAAAAGTCCAATAAAAATGACATTTCGAATTTCTGTGTTGGCGTGTTTTTTTCGATGGGACTGCGATTACTCGCCCCACCAAAAGCGTTACTCACGTATCTAATAATATAGAGGATCTTCTGTTAAGACCCTCCACATCCTGTGGACAACACAGAAGTCACCACATCCTGTGGAAACCCGTTCGAAAAAAAACGCCGCCTTGAACTTCTTGGTCCTTTTCATCGCACTTTTTGAATTGCATTATAAGATCAAAAAAAAGGATGGTTAAGATGTTATTTGACACACATGTTCATTTAAACGCCAGACAGTTTGCTGAAGACAGAGAAGAGACAATCCAGCGGGCAAGAGATGCAGGTGTAGAGTATATGGTTGTTGTCGGCTTTGACCATGAGACTATTCCGCTGGCTATTGAAATTGCAGAACAGAATAAGAATATTTATGCAGCAGTTGGCTGGCATCCTGTTGATGCCATTGATATGACGGATAAAGAGCTGAAATGGATTGAAAATCTGAGCGCACATCCTAAAGTGGTGGCAATTGGTGAAATGGGACTGGATTATCATTGGGATAAATCCCCAAAAGATGTGCAAAAGAAGGTCTTCCGTCAGCAAATAGCGCTTGCTAAAAAAGTGAATATGCCTATTATTATTCATAATCGGGAGGCAACGGAGGATATTATAAATATCCTGCAGGAGGAGAATGCAGAGGAAATCGGCGGTATTATGCATTGTTACAATGATTCTGTCGATTATGTCCAGACCTGTCTGGATATGAATTTTTATATTTCATTAGGCGGTCCGGTAACATTTAAAAATGCTCCATTACCAAAAGAAGTAGCGAAACAGGTGCCTTTAGACCGCCTGCTTATTGAAACGGATGCTCCATTTCTGGCACCTCATCCATATCGCGGAAAGAGAAATGAACCAGCTTATGTCGCGCGTGTAGCAGAGGATATTGCTGCATTACGTGAAATGGGTGTGGATGAGATTGGAAAAATAACAACAGAAAATGCAAAACGATTTTTTAAAATTAAGTGATTTCTAAGGATCTTAGAACAAAGTGGAGGAAATCGATTGAAAATAAAAGAAATGATAGTTGTAGAAGGGCGAGATGACACGACACGCGTTCAGCTTGCTGTAGATGCTGATACAATAGAGACAAATGGTTCAGCAGTTAATAAAACAACCATTGATAAAATCCGTCATGCCAAGGAAAAGCGCGGAGTTATTGTTTTTACCGATCCTGATTATCCAGGTGAGCGGATCAGACACTTAATCAACCAGGCTGTACCTGGCTGTAAGCATGCTTTTTTAAGAAGAGATCAGGCAAAAGCAAAGCATTCTGAAAATAAGAGCCTGGGGATTGAACATGCTTCTGTAGAGGATATCCAAAAGGCGCTCGAGGATGTTTATGAGCTTGCAGATTTTTCGGATAGTGATATTACCAAAGAGGAACTTATCCATTATGGATTAATCGGAGGTGAAATGGCTTCTGGACGCAGGAAACGTCTTGGTGAGCTTTTGCATATTGGTCATACTAATGGAAAGCAGCTTTTAAAGCGCCTTACCCAATTTCAAATCTCCAAGGAACAATTTAAAGAAGCTGTTGAGCTTATAGAGCAGGAGGAGAAAGATGCCTAAAAAATATATTGCAACACCGTCGAGAACAAAAGAACTGCTGAACAAATATGGTTTTGCATTTAAGAAAAGCTTAGGACAAAATTTCTTAATTGATGTCAATGTATTAGAAAATATTATTCATCAAGCAGGAATTACAAAGGAAACAGGGGCAATTGAAATTGGCCCTGGAATGGGTGCTTTAACAGAGCAATTAGCTATTCATGCGGATCGGGTAGTTGCTTTTGAAATTGATCAGCGTCTATTGCCTATTTTAGAAGAGACTTTAGCGGACTACGATAATGTTGAAGTCATTCTTGAGGACATTTTAAAGGCAGATGTAGATGAGGTAATTAGAACGCATTTCGAGGAAGGCCATGATATTCATGTGGTTGCAAACCTTCCTTACTACATCACGACGCCAATTCTTATGAAGCTTGTTCGTGACCGGCTTCAGGTTACAAGTCTTACAGTAATGATTCAAAAAGAAGTAGCGGATAGAATGGCAGCTGTACCAAATACAAAAAGCTACGGCTCTCTCAGTATTGCTGTACAATATTATACCGAAGCCAAGGTTGTTTTGAACGTGCCGAAGCAGGTATTCATGCCGCAGCCCAATGTAGATTCAAGTGTTCTGAAGCTCGTTATGCGCAAAGAACCGCCTGTTCAGGTGGATAATGAAGACTTCTTCTTTGAACTTATTCAAGCAAGCTTTGCGCAGAGAAGAAAAACACTCCGGAATAACCTGAACAGATTTTTACAAGAAAAATTAGAAAAGCATCAAGTGGAAGCACTCCTTGAAGAAGCGTCAATTGATGGCGGCAGACGCGGTGAAACATTGACAATAGAGGAATTTGCAGATTTAGCTAATATTGTTTATAAAGAGATTCAAAAAAGCTAATCAGAAGATGACATCTTTTGATTAGCTTTTTATATAGGTTATATAAGGGAGAAAGGAACAGAGCTGCACTTTTTTTCATACAATGAGAAAGAAATAAAGTGAAATTCATTCAGTTGAACCAATCGGGCTTATATTGGCAGTTAATAACTTCATACTTCAAGAATTTACTGCCGGTTAAACTGCGATAAAAGGTGAGAGGTGCAGTGATGGATATACAGAATGGAGCGTTAGTAACAAGGAAATCATATAATCACGACTTATTATTTCGGGTGGCAGAAATAAAAAAAGGAGTAGCTATACTTCATGGTGAAGAGTTAAGGTTAAAAGCGGATGCGTCTCTATCCGACTTAACCTTGGTAGATCAACGGGAACATAAAAAAAGAAGAGCCGAAGACAGAGAAAAACAGGAATTTTCCTATCGTTTATTTCGTCAGGACTATCAAATGATGAAAGAAAAAAGGAATTATGAAGCAACAGAAGGCTATACGGATGCTGCTAATTATTTTCAATTGCCTGCAAAAGTGCTTCATATAGATGGAGACCCGTCTTATTTAAGAAAATGTATCCAATTATATCAGCGCATTGGACTTCAGGTACATGGTGTTCATCTGGCGGAAACAGAGATGCCATTTCAAATAAAGGATTTACTGGAGAAAATCCAGCCGGATATCATGGTAATCACTGGCCATGATGCTTATTCACATAATAAAGGAATGAAGCATGATATAAGTGCTTATCGCCATTCAAAATATTTTGTAGAAGCTGTACGAGAAGCGAGAAGTAATTATCCTAATCTGGATCAGCTTGTTATTTTTGCCGGAGCTTGCCAATCACATTTTGAATCATTAATTCGTGCCGGTGCAAATTTTGCCAGTTCGCCATCCAGAGTCAATATTCATGCGCTGGATCCGGTTTATATTGTTGCGAAGGTAGCATATACCTCTTTTATGGAAAGCGTATCTGTCTGGGAAGCGCTCCGTAATACATTAACTGGCGAAAAAGGATTAGGAGGCGTACAAACAAGAGGATTATTACGAACAGGCATGCCTTACCTGGCTCATGAAAATGAAGATGAAATATAATATGAAATAATGCTTAAAAAAGGGAGTTGTTGGGCTAATTGGTATGCTTTTATTCCTCCTTCTTTCCACTGAAAATAAATTAATAATTAGATCATTCAGATTAGTTGTTTTTTAATTGTTTTTATAAAATCAGCCCATTATGCATTTTTTTGTGACAATTTATGTATAAAAATAGAGATACGACAAATAATATCAGAAATAGACATAAATAATAGTTGACAAGTAAAAACATATGCTGATATAATTATAATTTTTATTTGACTTTTCATCGGCGTATATGTTAAAATAAGTATATGTGAGGTGGAGTGTAGTGGGCAAAACGTTGATCGAAATTAAGCAAGGTCTAGATGGTCAGGTAGGTAAACGGTTAAAGCTCAGAGCGAATGGTGGAAGACGGAAAACCGTTGAAAGATGCGGTGTTCTTGCGGAGACATATCCCTCTGTTTTCATTGTTGAGCTTGACCAGGACGAGAATGCATTCGAACGTGTTTCATACAGCTATACAGACATATTGACAGAAACGGTAGAGCTGAATTTTGTTGAAGGAAGTTCAGCGATAATTTTTAAACAGTAGACAAGTATCTGGTCTACTGTTTTTTTTATGCAAAAAAAGGGCAGGAAATGGTTTTGCTGGTTAATACTTGTGAGAGTGAAGAAGGTAAAAATACATAAGCTATGATTGCCGATCGAGAAATATATTCATTCGTAAAGGGGAGCTTTTACATGGGTAGACGAGGGATTATGTCAACACAGATGAAAGAAGAAATAGCGAAAGAATTAGGATTTTACGATACGGTACAGCAGGAAGGCTGGGGAGGAATAAAAGCCCGTGATGCCGGAAATATGGTAAAAAGGGCTATAGAGATGGCAGAGGAAAGTATGAGAAAAAGCGAGTCCTAAAAAGGGGCTTGCTTTTTTTCATACCAATAATAAATTATGACCAAAAGTATTTTGCAGATTCCACACCTTTTCATACAAGATTAGCCTCAGTGTTTTGATTATGATACAATAAAATATATTTTTAAGAGGAGGTTCAACAAGTCTGATAAAAATGATACGTCGAATTTCTGTGTTGACTAGCATTTTCCGATGGGACTGAGATTACTCTTCCCACCAAAAGCGTTACTCACGTATTATAAGCATACGCTCCGTTCGGAAAACGCTAGTCGCCTTGAACTTCTTGGTCCTATTTATTGGACTTTTTGAACACGAACTTTAAGGGACGTATATATATGATTTTAAATAGGTGAACGAACGAATTTCCAACGCTTTGAGGATGTGAATGAAGATGCTTGTAATGGAGAAGGCACCTGCTAAGATAAATTTGTCATTAGATGTATTAAATAAGCGGGAAGACGGATATCATGATATTGAGATGGTAATGACGACGATTGACTTAGCAGATCGTTTAGAATTGCGGGAATTACCTGCAGATAAAATTCAATTGTCGTTGGAAAGCCGTTATGTACCAAGCGATGAAAGAAATTTAGCATATCAAGCAGCGGTTTTATTTAAAGAGACGTACAAAATAAAAAAAGGTGTCCATATCCGAATTGATAAATCGATTCCTGTTTCAGCAGGATTAGCCGGAGGCAGTGCGGATGCAGCAGCGGTTTTACGAGGACTCAATAGATTATGGGGCCTGGATATTCCATTAGCTGAATTAGCTGATCTGGGATCTGAGTTAGGAGCGGATATTGCTTTTTGTGTTTACAGTAAAACAGCAATAGCAAAAGGATATGGTGAGTGTATTGAACTTTTACCTGCACCGCCTACCTGCTGGGTTGTTCTTGCCAGACCGGATATGGGCGTATCTTCTTATACTGTATTTGATCAGATTAAAATCCCTGAATTAAAGCACCCCAATACGAAGCAGATACTTGAAGCCCTGCATGAAGGGGATTTTTCGAAGCTTTGTAATCACCTCGGAAATGCATTGGAGCCAATTACTTTTTCTATGCATCCAGAGGTAGCGAGACTGAAGGAAGCTATGCAGCTTGCGGGTGCAGAAGGTGTGATGATGAGCGGCAGCGGGCCAACGGTATTTGGGTTATTGAAGCATCATCGAAAGGCACTCCGAATATATAACAGCATGCGAGGCTTTTGTAATGACGTGCAATTAATCCGAATGTTGGGATAAGCATTGCTAAAATTCATATGAAAATGCTATATTATATAAAGAACATTCGGATTTGAGGTGTGATTTTGAAAAGAAGTAATCGGTTGGTTGTGTTAACAGAGTATTTTTTAGAAAACCCGAGGAAACATATTCAATTGCCTTACTTTGTAGAGCTTTGTGATACAACAAAGTCATCAATAAGTGAGGATTTAGATATTATACATGAAGTTTTTGAAAATAAAGGTCTAGGGTATTTAGAAAGAACTACTGGTGCAGGCGGAGGTGTAAAGTATATTCCTACAAGCTCAGCTGAAGCCAGTAAGGAGTTTATATCATCCCTTCAAAAAAAGCTAGAAGACCCTTCCAGAATTCTCCCTGGAGGATATCTTTATATGAGTGATATTCTTGGTGATCCGGTTCTGGTCCGGGAAATCGGCCGTGTTTTTGCCTCTTGCTTTGCTCATTTAAAGATTGATGCCATCGTAACTGTCGCAACAAAAGGAATTCCTTTAGCGTATGCAACAGCATCATTTTTAAATGTCCCTGTTATTATAGCGCGCAGAGATCCAAAAGTAACAGAGGGGTCATCTGTAAGTATCAACTACGTTTCCGGATCGTCCCGAAAAATACAGACAATGGTATTGCCAAAACGAAGCTTGCCTGATGGAGCCAATGTATGTATTATTGATGATTTCATGAAAGCTGGAGGAACCATTACAGGTATAAAGAGTCTTTTAGAAGAGTTTTCTGCAACGGTACAAGCTGTCGGCGTGTTAGCAGAAGCAGATGATGAAGAAGATGAAAGAGTAATTACAGATTATATTTCATTATTAAAAATCTCTCCGGTTGATATACAGAATCATCAAGTTTCTGTACAGCCGGGAAATTATCAAATGGAAACCTGATATAGAAATGTCAGATAAAAACAGATCTTCAACTGTCTATCAGTCAAGGATCTGTTTTTATTTTTTGGAAGGATAATGTATTTCATTGGGAATAATACATTCGTAATTAGTTAAATTGTAATAATATATTCATATAAATTATAAATGATAATAATATCCAATACCTGGGATATTTGATTTTTCTTACAAAGGCTAAAATCTGATTGTTTTCGTCACTGTAAGAAAAAGGTGGATAATAATGACTAGATATGTCGAAAGGAAATGTAATTATAGGTACATGGAAGAATAAATTTAAAATATTTTATTTTTTTGGTATTTTTAAGAAGGATTTTTGTAATTTATGTTGAAGTACATAAGTATGAATAATGATTTTTGATTAGGACAAAGGTGGTGAAACATCATGGAGGTAACAGACGTAAGATTACGCCGCGTAAAAACAGATGGAAGGATGCAGGCTATTGCTTCAATCACATTAGATAATGAATTTGTAGTCCATGATATCCGTGTCATTGACGGGAATAATGGACTATTTGTTGCGATGCCTTCAAAGCGGACGCCAGATGGGGAGTTCCGAGATATTGCTCACCCAATTAATTCTGGAACACGCTCAAAAATTCAAGAGGCTGTTTTAGGGGAGTATCAACGTGAAAAAGAAGAAGGACTAGACTATAAAGAAGAAGCAGGCGTTTCCTGAAGTGACACTAGAGGGCGATTAGACGAGAAGGCAGAAATCTGGATAAAGATTTGCCTTCTTTTTCTGTGCATCAGACTATTTCAGGTATCATGCAGAATAATTTAGCGGCAGGGTCAACTATCTGCTGGCCGGGAAAAGTATTAAGCAGGATTAGCAGGATGTAGAAGCAGGTGTATTAGATGTTTATCTTTTTTGGTGGATTACCAATCAGGATAAATGTATGGACCTGGGAATCTTTTTTTATTTATTGCTAAAATCTGGAAATTAATATTGTAATAAATTCAGTGAAAGCTGAGGTTTCATGGAGTAAAAAATGGAGCCTCAGTTTTTTTGTTCGAAGTTATAAAGCTAATGGTCAAGCACTAGTTATTCAAAAGAAAGTATTAAATTGTTACTATAAATCAATTTCTGTTTACAGTTGTGTTTCGTATCAAACCACTAGAAACAAGCTCTATACAACAAGCTTTTCTACAAACCTTCTCCATTTCAAATATCCTTTCCTTATCAGGTTTTCATTAAATGCCCAAACCAGGACTGAATATTATGAAAGGCCCAGCGGCACAGTGTAAAAGGTCTGAACTTTCTATGTAAAATTTGGAATAATTTATCATATTAAAATGAATATATAAAAAACAGATTGCCAAAATAGAATCCTTAATCTATAATGAAAATGATTCTCATTATCAATTAGGTGGATGGGAGGTGGGAGGTGAAAATTTGAATACGGAAAAAGGCAGCAGTGTCAGACAAAAGCAAGTTTTTTATGTGTTTGCGTTGATTTTTCTTATCTGCGCTATCGCAATTACTGCAGTTTATTCGGTCTCCATTGGACAGGTTTCCATTCCGTTTCAGCAATCTATGCAGATTGTACTACATACCATTACTAACGGGCATTTGGGATCTTTAGATCAGGTGGAGAGTGATTCATATACCAATATTATTATGCAAGTGCGTATGCCTCGCGTTGTCTTCGCCTTACTCATTGGTATGGGTCTTTCTTTGTGCGGAGTGGTAATGCAGGCTATCGTGCAGAATCCGCTGGCTGACCCCTACATACTCGGGATTTCATCAGGAGGTTCATTGGGAGCTACCTTTGCTATCCTTGTAGGGTTTGGCAGCGGAACTGTATTGTCACAGTTTGGTGTGGCATTTGGTGCCTTTGCCGGAGCGATGGCTACTTCTATTCTTGTTCTTGTATTGTCAAGTATTGGCGGCAAGGTGACTTCCATAAAATTAGTATTGTCCGGTGTAGTTATCGGTGCTTTGTGCAGCTCCTTATCCAGCCTTGTTATTTTCTTCGCTAATGATGCAGAAGGAATCAAGAGTGTGACTTTCTGGACAATGGGAAGTCTGGCATCCTCAAGCTGGAGCAAGGTACCAATTATGGCGATTATTGTCCTGGCCGGCTGTTTTCTCTTTCTTTTCCAGCATCGTGTCTTAAATACGATGTTATTAGGTGACGAATCAGCGATAACTTTAGGGATTAACTTAAGTGTGTTTCGTAAATTATATATGATCATCGCAGCGTTGATTACCGGTACAATGGTTGCCTACTCTGGGATGATAGGGTTTGTCGGTTTGATCATTCCGCACATATGCAGGGGTTTGTTTGGCTCAGATCATAAACGGCTAATGCCGGCATCATTGCTCTTAGGCGGTCTTTTCCTTATGTGGGCAGATGTACTGTCAAGAGTGCTGGTAGAAAATGTAGAGCTTCCTATCGGGATTCTCACTTCGGTGATTGGGTCTCCGTTATTTATCTATATGATTGTGAAAAAAGGCTATAATTTTGGAGGGTAGTATATGCAGCTGGTAGTAGAAAGTCTGGAGACAAAATTGGGAAAAAAGGAAATTGTTAAAAATATTTCACTGCTCGTCGATAATCAGAAGTTTGTAGGCGTTGTAGGACCGAATGGCTGCGGGAAATCAACCATGCTGAAAAGTATTTATAAAAGTCTCCCTCCACATAAAGGGACAGTTGTTTTAGGAGATATTGACGTTTTAAAAACATCTCAAAAGAAGATTTCTCAAAAGCTTGGTGTGGTTGGCCAGTTTAATGAAATGCATTTTGATTTAACAGTAGAGCAAATGGTGCTGCTGGGGAGAACACCTCATAAGAGATTATTAGAGGTGGATAATCAAGTGGATATAGATATTGTTGAAGATGCGTTGAGACAAACCAACTTGTTGGATTATAAAGATAGAAGTTATTTGTCCTTATCAGGCGGGGAGAAGCAGCGAACGATTTTGGCCCGTACGATTGCACAGCAGCCACAATTTATGATTCTGGACGAACCAACCAATCATCTGGATATTCGTTATCAACTGGAAATTTTACAATGTGTTAAGAAATTAAATATAGGTGTCCTGGCGGCTTTGCATGATTTAGAGACAGCGGCCCAATATTGCGATTATCTCTATGCGATGAAGGACGGCAGAATCTATACGTCTGGAACACCGGAAGAGGTATTAACACCAGAAACGATCAGTGAATTATACCAAATCAAATGTGAAACATATAAAAATCCGATAACAAATCAGCTTGGATTTGTTTATCAAATATAACAGGAGGCCGGAACATGAAAAAATATTTACTTTTATTGACAGTTTTTTCTGTCATCACTATATTAGCAGCTTGCGGCAACAACACGAAGGGTAACGCAGTGGAAGAAGGGGAAGCAGCGGAGGATTATCCAGTAACAATCGGTAACTATTCTCTGCCTGAAGGCGGTTCGGCTTGGGAAGAAAAGGATCAAGTTTTTGAACAGGCCCCCGAACGGGTAATGGCAAATACAAGACCCGCAGCTGAGCTATTATTGCATTTAGGCTTAAAGGATAAAATTGCTGGTGTTGGTGCCAGTTTTGGTGCGCCAGATCCAACTGTAGAAGAGGATTATAATGACTTGAACATTTTAAGTGATTCTTATGTAGGCAAAGAAGTGGCCTTAGGAACAGATCCAGATTTAGTCTTTGGACGCGGCGGCTTATTTTCAAACGATGATTGGGGTGTTGGAACGGTAGATTCCTTAAATGAAATGGATGTGAATACCTATGTACTGGAATCTTCCATAGATGGAGCAACCTATGAATCTATCTATAAAGATATTGAGAATTTAGGAAGGATTTTTAACGTACAGGAAGAGGCAGAAGCATTTAGTTCGCAATTAAAAGAGCAGGAACAGTCTATCATTGATAATTTATCGAGTATTGAAGAAAACAAAACATTTGTCTATTTACACATGACGGATCCGAATGAGGTCTCTGTATATGCTGCAGGTGGTGAGAATTTCTTTAATGATGTATTTAGTAAAATAAAGCTTACAAATGCCTTTGAAGGTGAAACAGGAGAGGTAAGCATTGAGACATTAATTGAAACAGATCCGGATGTATTGATTATTCCTACCTGGATAGACAATGATCCTGAAAATGCAGAAAAAATAAAGGAAGGCTTATATAATAATCAGAAGCTTTCAAGTATGAAGGCCATTCAGAATGAACAGGTTTATGCAGTAGATTACAACTACATGTTTGGATATAGCTACAATGCGCTTGATGGAATGGAAATATTGGCGGAAGAAATGTATCCGGAATTATTTAAATAAATTTGATTGAAAAAGGAGAGGAAGCAAGCTCTCTTTCCTTTTACTATCTATTTTATTTTGAAAAGCACACAAGGAGGTTATCTGATGAAAAGTCCAGAGATTTATGATGTAACCATTATTGGAGCGGGCCCGGCAGGTCTCTTCTCTGCTTTTTACAGCGGATTGCGGGAAATGAAGACGAAAGTGATTGAATATCAGGAGCATCTGGGTGGAAAGGTTCATGTATATCCGGAAAAAATGATCTGGGATATTGGAGCGTTAACACCGGTTTCTGGTGAGCAGCTGATTGAGCAAATGATCGAACAGGCTAAAACCTTTCATCCAACGATTGTCTGTAATGAAAAAGTAACTGCAATCTCCAAGGATGAACAAGGGATATTTATACTTGATACTTCCTCAGGAGAAAAGCACTGTTCCAAGACAGTCATTCTTGCTATTGGCGGCGGTATTCTGAACCCGCAAAAACTGGAAATTGACGGAGCAGAGAAATTTGAGATTTCAAACTTGAGCTATACGATTAAATCACTGAAACGATTTAAGGATAAGACGGTGCTTATTTCAGGTGGAGGACATACAGCAGTGGATTGGGCAAATGAACTGGAGCCGATTGCACGAAAGGTTTATTTGGTGTATCGGAAAAATGAACTCAATGCCCACGAGGCGCATGTAACGCAATTAATGAATAGTTCCGTAGATTGTTTATTTGATACGGATATCCAGCGTTTAGTTGCCAACGAGACACGTGAGTATATCCAGCAGGTTGAATTAAAGCACAGTTTGACAAATCAATTATCCCATATTGAAATTGACGAATTAGTAGTTAATCACGGGTTTGTCCGGGAGAAGAAATTGCTGGAGGAAAGCGAGTTGCAGATTGAAATGGCTAATGAATATTTTATTGCCGGCAGCCCATTCAGCGAGACTTCTATACCAGGTATATATGGAGCTGGAGATGTGATTATGTACGATGGCAAGGTTCATTTAATTGCAGGAGCTTTTCAGGATGCCGTAAATGCAGTAAATAAAGCAAAACAGTTTGTAGAGCCTGATGCATTTGAATCAGGGATGGTATCTTCACACAACGATATATTTAAAAAACGTAATAAAAAATTAGTTGCTGAGCTGATAAAGTAAAGCTCTTTGCAGGGGGAGTTCTTTTCATCCCTACTATACTAAAGAAAAAGGCTAAGCTCGTGATGGACTTGGGCCGGGTCTGTAGTTACTCGCCTCTCAAAAAACGTTGTCGTAACATCTTTAAAAATTGCAGCCAGCTGCACAGTGATAAATTAAATAATGTAATCAGCTGATAAAAAGAGAATCAGAACTGGAAGGAGGTTCGTTCCTATGGAATATATTAAACGTTTCTTTTCTTATTATAAGCCTTACAAAGGGCTTTTTATTTTAGATTTTACTTGTGCTATTTTAGTCGGTTTATTAGAACTTGCTTTTCCGTTGGCGGTTAATCGGGTAATTGATCGGCTTTTGCCACAGGGGGATTGGTCGCTTATTATTTGGGCGTGTGTTGCCCTCCTGATGATTTATGGAATTAATACGTTCCTGCATTATGTTGTGACGTATTGGGGACACAGACTGGGGATTAATATAGAAACAGATATGCGTCAGAAGCTGTTTAGCCATATGCAGAAGCTGTCATTCGGTCATTTCGATAATAATAAAACAGGTCATTCCATTTCGCGTTTAACAAAGGACTTAGAAGAAATTGGAGAGATGGCTCACCATGGCCCGGAGGATGCCTTTGTTGCTATCATGACTTTGATAGGTGCTTTTATGATTATGATTGGTATCAATTGGCCGCTGGCAGTCATTTCCTTTATTGTTATTCCTTTATTGATGATCTTTGCGATTTATTTTAATAAATTGATGACGGGAACATTCCGTATGATGTTCAACGATATTGCAGATATAAACTCCAGAGTGGAAGACAGTATTGGCGGAATTCGTGTTGTTCAGGCCTTTGCTAATGAAGAATATGAACAGGATAAATTTGCGGAGAACAATGAGCGGTATCGTCAAACCAAGCTGGCTTCTTACAAGATTATGGCGAAGAATATTATGTCTAATTATTTTTTGATGCGTGTTGTTACTTTATTTACGTTACTGTTCGGAACCTGGTTTGTCATCAATGGTTCCATGACCTACGGTGAATTTGTTGCCTTTTTACTTTTATCGAATATTTTGTTAGCTCCTATACAGAAGATAAATGCAATTATTGAAAGTTATCCAAAGGGCTTCGCCGGCTTCAAGCGCTATACAGAAGTAATGGATATGAACCCTGACATTGCGGACAGCCCTGAAGCGAAGGATATTCCGGTTCATGGAGAGGTTCGTTATGAAAATGTATCTTTTGGTTATCATCCAGCAGAGCATATTCTCCATCGTATAAATCTGCAGATTCAGCCGGGAGAAACAGTTGCCTTTGTTGGTCCTTCAGGTGCAGGGAAAACAACGTTATGCAGTTTACTGCCACGTTTTTACGAGGTAATGGAAGGACATATTTATATAGACGGCCATGATATCCAGGACTTTACCCTGCATTCTCTGAGGAATCAGATTGGCATCGTACAGCAGGATGTATTTCTGTTCTCTGGTACGATCCGGGAGAATATCGCTTATGGCAGGCTTGATGCAACCGATGAAGAAATTATAGAGGCTGCAGAAAAAGCCCAGTTAAAAACATTTATTGATACACAGCCAGATGGTTTAGATACGGTAATTGGCGAGAGAGGCGTTAAATTGTCGGGCGGTCAAAAGCAGCGCTTATCAATTGCACGTATGTTTTTGAAGAATCCGCCTATTTTAATTCTGGATGAAGCTACTTCGGCTCTGGATACAGAAACAGAGCTGGCTATTCAGCAATCACTGGCAGAACTTTCTAAAGGACGGACAACATTATTCATTGCTCACCGGTTAGCAACTATAAAGAACGCAGATCGTATTATTGTGTTAACAAAAGATGGAATTGAGGAGCAGGGAGAACATCAAGAGCTATTGCAGCAGAAAGGGATGTACAGCCGCCTTCATCAGGCTCAGCTTGGCTAATGAATAATGCTTGAATAAAAACATCATATAGCATGTGATTTAAACAGTTAAAATAGACATGTTTAGTCAAAGCAGCAATGGAAGTTAATTAACTTCCATTGCTTTTTTATGTAGTATGAAGATACGAATTCCGGTTATAGTATTTTACTTTATCTGTAATTGGAATTTTTTTCAGGGTTTTTGACTTATTAATTTGTGAATCAATTACCACGAAAAAAATAAAATATGATAACATAGATAATAGAGGATGTTCAAAAAATCCAATAAAGATGACACGGCGAATTTCTTCGTTGACTAGCTTTTTCCGATACTCACGTATTATAATGCATACGCTCCGTTCGTAAAAAGCTAGTCGCCTTGAACTTCTTGGTCCTATTTATCGAATTTTTTGAACACGCACTAATAGAGATTAAATCTACAATTTTATTGAAATAAGGTTTTTTTTACGATATATTTTTAAATGGATATTTAGAGATGATGGAGGTTTCCGAATGGCGAATCGATTTGCTGTAATTTTAGCAGCAGGACAAGGAACAAGGATGAAATCAAAGTTATATAAAGTACTTCATCCTGTAGTTGGAAAACCAATGGTACAGCATGTTGTGGATCAATTGCAACAGACACAATTAGATAAGATAGTTACCATTGTTGGGTTTGGAGCAGATCAGGTAAAAACACAGCTTGGAGATTCGAGTGACTTTGTAGTACAGGAAGAGCAGCTGGGTACGGGACATGCTGTGATGCAGGCTGAACAACTGTTGCAGGATAAAGAAGGTGTAACCATTGTGGCTTGCGGGGATACCCCTTTGATCCGGGCAGAGACATTCCGAAAATTGTTTGAGCATCATGAACAAACGGGCTCTAAAGCAAGTATATTGACAGCTGTCGCAGATGATCCATCCGGATACGGACGAGTTATTCGAAATCAAGCGGGAGAAGTAGAGAAAATTGTCGAGCATAAGGATGCTACAGAAGCTGAATTAGAGGTTGAAGAAATTAATACAGGAACCTATTGCTTTGACAATAAAGCATTATTTGAAGCTTTAAAATCAGTTTCTAATGACAACGCACAAGGTGAATACTACTTACCAGATGTTATAAAAATCTTAGGTGACCAGGGTGAGCGCATCAGCGCTTATGTAGCAGCTGATTTTAATGAGACAATCGGTATTAATGACCGTGTAGCGTTAAGTGAAGCTGAAAAAATTATGAAAAGACGTATTAATGAGCTGCATATGCGTAATGGTGTAACCATCGCGGATCCTGATAATACGTATATTGGCCCTGATGTAAAGATTGCTTCTGATGTGTACCTCCACCCGGGAACGATTCTAACAGGTGAAACATCCATTGAGACCGGTTCGGAAATTGGCCCGCATACAGAAATTAAAGATTGTGAAATTGGAGAAGACACAAATATCCGATTTAGTGTTGCTGCGGACAGCCGCATAGGCAATCGGGTTAATATTGGCCCGTATGCACATATCCGTCCAGCGTCCAATGTCGGTAATGATACGAAAATCGGTAACTTTGTAGAGCTTAAGAAAACAAACCTCGGTGATAACAGCAAAGTTTCTCATCTTAGTTATATTGGCGATGCTAATGTGGGTGAGCGCGTAAATGTCGGCTGTGGTACAATTACAGTAAATTATGATGGTAAAAATAAATTCCTGACAACAATTGAAGATGATTCGTTTATTGGATGTAACTCAAATTTAATTGCACCAGTCACAGTTGGAAAAGGTGCTTACGTTGCAGCAGGATCGACAATTACAAAAGATGTGCCGGATGAGGCATTATCCATTGCAAGATCGAAGCAGGAAAACAAAGAAGGATATGCTAAAAAGTTTAAAAAATAAACTATAAAATCATGGAGGTTAATTGAATGTCATCCAGTTATAAGGATTCATCGTTGAAAGTATTTTCGTTAAATTCGAATGAAGCATTAGCAGAAAAAATCGCAGCTCAAATCGGCACAAAATTAGGGAAATGTACGGTAACACAATTTAGTGACGGAGAAGTACAAATTAATATTGAAGAAAGTGTCCGTGGATCTGACGTTTATGTCATCCAATCTACTTCTGCTCCGGTAAACCAGCATATTATGGAGCTGCTTATTATGATTGATGCTTTGAAACGCGCTTCTGCCAAATCAATTAATATTGTGATGCCATACTACGGTTATGCACGTCAAGATCGTAAAGCGAGAGCGCGTGAGCCAATTACAGCAAAATTAATAGCGGATTTAATTGAAAAAGCAGGAGCAAATCGTATGATTACGCTTGATTTGCATGCACCTCAAATTCAAGGCTTCTTCGATATTCCTATTGACCACTTACAGGGTGTACCAATCTTAGCTACTTATTTTGAGAAGAAAAATTTAGAAGATGTAATTGTTGTTTCACCGGACCATGGCGGTGTTGTCCGTGCCAGAAAAATGGCCGATCGCTTAAAAGCACCTATCGGTATTATTGATAAACGCCGTCCGCGTCCGAATGTTTCAGAAGTTATGAACATTATTGGTAATATTGAAGGAAAAACGGCTATTTTAATTGACGATCTGATTGATACTGCAGGAACAATTACTTTGGCAGCAAACGCATTAATTGAAAGTGGCGCCAAAGAAGTATATGCTTGCTGTACACATCCGGTACTTTCTGGTCCTGCAATTGAGCGGATTAATAACTCACAAATTAAAGAGCTTGTCATCACAGATTCGATTCCTTTACCAGAAGAAAAGTGTATTGATAAAATTACTGAACTATCGGTCGCTTCTCTTCTCAGCGAGGCAATTATCCGTGTTCATGAAATGCAATCTGTAAGTATTCTTTTTGATTAATAAATAAAATATGTTGTTTAGCAGAGGGAATTTCTTCGGCTGGAAATAGAGCTGTCCAGCTCCAAGCGCCAAAAACTAGGAGATTTCACGTCACGCCCTACGATAAGTCAACATCGGTTCGTTACCTCACCGTGTTTCCTTTATCTCAGTTGTGCCGCTCCAATCTCTACGTTTTTAACCAGGCGCTTTCCGCTTTTCTAAATTTAATGTTTAAGTTGTTCCATTTTGGGGTATGTATTATACTGACCGTTTATTTTATTGAGAAAAAGAAATGATGCAAAATCGCAATAAATGACGATGTTTCATATTATTTTTTTAATCAACTTGGAGGGTGATACGAATGGCAGTAAAATTAAACGCACAAAAAAGAGAAGATCTTGCAAAATCAGCAACAAACGAAATTAGAAACAACGGTAGAATCCCGGCGGTTGTTTATGGGAAAAATAAAGATCCCAAGACAGTTTCTGTGGATAGTGTAGATTTAGTCAAAACAGTTCGGGATGAAGGAAGGAATGCAGTCATTTCTCTTCAAGTCGAAGGCAGTGATTCTGTTGATGTTATGCTGCACGATTATCAAATTGATCCGATAAAGGATGATTTACTTCATGCCGATTTCTATATCGTAAATATGTCTGAAGAAATGGACGTTGAGGTTTCTCTTCGCCTGGAGGGTGAATCGAAAGGCGAAAAAGAAGGTGGCGTATTACAGCAGCCATTTTATGAAGTCCAAGTCCGTGCAAAACCAAACGATATTCCAGAGGAAATCGTAGTAGATGTCTCTGAACTGGATGTGAACGACAGCTTATCTATTTCTGACTTGAAAGTAACTGGAAACTATGAGTTTTTAGATGATCCAGATACAACAATCGCTTCAGTTGTACCTCCAACTACGGAAGAAGATTTAGAAACAGATACAGATGAGAATGCAGAACCGGAAGTTATTAAAGAGAAAGACGAAGCAGAGGAAGAATAATTTCTTTCATTTAACAATATATAGAATGTATAAGTAATAACTCCCTTCTTTACTCATATGATACAAATATGTGTAAAGAAGGGTTGTTGTGTTTTCAAGAAAATGTGTTTTTAGAAGTGAGGGCAAGGTAATGAAGTTAATCGTAGGGCTTGGGAATCCCGGCAGAAAATATAAAAAAACACGTCATAATATTGGTTTTTGTGCAATTGATGAGTTATTACAAAGACATGGCTGGAAATTAAACAATTCCAAGTTTCATGGAGAATATGCGATAGAACATTTCAACGGAGAAAAGATTGTATTATTACAGCCGCAAACCTATATGAACTTATCCGGAGAATCAATTCGGCCATTGATGGATTATTATAATATAGATACAGATGATGTTGTTGTGATTTACGATGATTTGGACTTACCCGCCGGCAAAATCAGACTGCGGCAAAAAGGCGGTCATGGCGGGCATAATGGTGTGCGTTCGACCATTGATCATTTAGGCACGAAGGAATTTAAGCGTGTGCGGTTAGGAGTAGGAAGGCCGGTAAATGCAATGCCTGTCGTGGATTATGTATTAGGGAAGTTTCCAAAGGATGAAAAAGAGGCTGTCAGCCAAAGTATCCAACAAGCAGCTGATGCTGTTGAAGCCTGGGTAAATGGTAAACCTTTTATAGAAGTGATGAATGATTTTAATCAATAAAGCATACCTTTGTTTTAAGCAAGGTATATTCTTATTCCCCTCGGTTAAAACTAAATAAAAAGTACAGAGATCCTTTCCAATAAGGAATATCCTGTGCTTTAAAACTTCTTAGTTTTAATCGAGGTGAATGAGATGGTTATCTACTATGGTTGCCGGCATTGCGGAAAAGAACTGGGTGTGTTGAATCATACAGAAATTGATCTGTCCTTACGTTTTCTTGACCTTATAGAAGAGCAGGATATATCAGAAATGATAGTCTTTGAAAAAGACGGTGATTTCCGTTTGGAAGTCATTTGCGAACACTGCCAACAGGCTCTTGAAACGCATCCGGATTATCATGAATTAGATCATTTCTTACAATAGATGAGTGATTATATTTATGATATTTTTAACATAAGCTGATTTTTATTCAGAAATAGCCACATTCAGCTTCAGCAAATAAAGCCTTGGAGCCGACAAGTGAAAGTTTGCAAGGGCTCTGCATTTCGGTTCTTGTAATCATTTTATGAATAAATATATGACCATATATACCATTTTCTTAAAAATTTTTATTATGTTTTTTTGATGATTATACGCAATCAGCGTTTTTTACGAATAGGAGGGGTAAAACCCTTCTTATTTGCATAGATTAAACGATTTTAACTGGCTGGTTAATCCCTAAAAGTCGGTCAATTCTGCGTCTTTTAAGGATTAACGGATGCCAAATTTTCTAAAAATACTTTAACAATTTAGAGGGGAAATACGAATGAAAGCAATTCATAGTTATTTAAAATCACAGGAAGATATACAGTCAATTATGGATGGATTGCTTGCAGGCATGAAAGAGCAGATGGTTGCCGGTTTAAGCGGTTCTGCCAGAAGTCTGCTCCTGTCCACTATATATCAATCAATGAATCGTCCTTTATTAATTGTTACGCATCAATTAGCTCAGGCTCAGCAGCTATATGATGACTTGGCGGAGCTGACAAATGATGAAGGTGTTTATCTTTATCCTGTTAATGAGTTAATAGCCTCTGAAATGGCTGTAGCCAGTCCGGAACTGCGTGCACAGCGAATTGAAGCATTAACAGCTTGGACGCGTAAAGATAAAGGGATATTAATTGCACCTGTTGCAGCATTAAAAAGGATGCTGCCTCCAAAATCATATTGGAATAAATATCAGCTTCTATTTCAAGTTGGCAAGGATATTGAAATGGAGGTTTACTTGCGTTCTCTGGTAGAGATGGGATATGAAAGCACCTCTATGGTTACTGCTCCCGGTGAATTCAGTCAGCGCGGGGGGATTATTGATATCTATCCAATCACGGAAAAGCATCCGATTCGTATTGAATTGTTTGACGAGGAGGTTGACTCTATCCGCTTTTTTGATGCGGAATCACAACGCTCTTTAGATAAGGTGGAAGAGGTAACCATCAATCCTGCCACGGAATTACTAATAGATAGACAAGAAATGTTGAAAGTGGCAGAAAGACTGGAAGATGCACTTTCAGATACATTGAAAAAAGTCAAAAAACCTGCTGATCGTGAAGATCTTGTTGAGATAATTGGTCAGGATATTGAACAATTTAAACAATTGACTCGTTTTCAGGGGATGTATAAATACATCGGCTATTTATATGACGAGCCCGCTAGTTTATTAGACTATTTGCCAAAGAATGGCGTTGTCTTTTTTGACGAAATGAGCCGTATTCAGGAAACAGCAACAAACTTAGATCATGAGGAACTGGAATGGTATACAGGGCTGTTGGAAGGAAATAAAATGGTCCGGGGCAGCCAGTTTTCTTTCGCGTGGAATACACTGATAGATGACATTTCGCATCCGCGTGTATATATGTCTGTATTTATGCGGCATATCCCGAATACCAATCCGCAAAACGTTATTAATCTATCGACCAGAACGATGCAGGAATTTCATGGACAGATGCCTTTATTTAAAAATGAATTAAAGCGTTGGGAAAAAGGAGATTATTCTGTTATTATTCTCACGCCAAGTGAACAGCGTGCCGAAAAAGTGCATTCCATTTTAGAAGATTATGATATTGAAACACAAGTGGAGAAAGAATTAAAACTCCCTATACAAAAGCCGACAATTATCGTTGGCCATCTGCACGGGGGTATTGAATTCCCGATGCATAAGCTGGCAATTATTACAGAAAATGAGCTATTCAAAAAGCGTATGAAACGCTCCAGAAAACAGCCGAAGATTTCGAATGCGGAAAGAATTAAAAACTATCAGGAGTTAAAAGTCGGCGACTATGTTGTGCATGCAAATCATGGTGTCGGGAAATACCTGGGAATTGAAACCTTAGAGGTTAATAAGCTGCATAAGGATTATATGCTGATTCGTTACTCTGGAGATGATAAGCTGTTCGTGCCGATTGACCAGATTGACTTAGTTCAGAAATTTGTTGGTTCAGAAGGAAAAGAACCGAAGCTTTACAAATTGGGCGGTACGGAATGGACAAAGGTAAAACGGAAGGTACAAAGCTCTGTCGAGGATATTGCCGATGATTTAATCAAGCTGTATTCGGAACGTGAATCCCGGAAAGGGTACGCTTTTTCACCTGATTCTGAATTACAACGGGAATTTGAAGCTTCCTTCGCTTATCAGGAAACAGAGGATCAGCTCCGTTGTATTGCAGAAATTAAAGAAGATATGGAAAAAGAAAGGCCAATGGATCGTTTACTTTGCGGAGATGTAGGTTACGGGAAAACGGAGGTAGCTATCCGTGCAGCTTTCAAAGCAGTAGCAGATGGAAAACAGGTAGCTATCCTTGTGCCAACAACAATTCTGGCGCAGCAGCATTATGAGACAATCCGTGAAAGATTTCAGGATTTTCCGATTAATATTGGCTTATTAAGCCGTTTTCGTACACGTAAGCAGTCAAACGATACAGTAAAAGGTCTGGCGGATGGAAATATGGATGTTGTTGTAGGAACGCATCGTCTCTTATCAAAGGATGTCCAATATAAGGATTTAGGTTTACTTGTTGTCGATGAGGAGCAGCGATTTGGTGTAAAGCATAAAGAAAAAATTAAACAGCTGAAAACTAATGTAGATGTTTTAACACTGACAGCAACCCCTATTCCGAGAACATTGCATATGTCTATGCTCGGTGTGAGGGATTTATCTGTTATTGAGACACCACCGGAAAATAGATTCCCGATTCAAACATATGTGATGGAATATAATCCATCCTTTATCCGTGAGGCAGTGGATCGGGAAATGTCCAGAGGCGGCCAGGTGTTCTTCCTGCATAACCGGGTGGAAAATATTGAAAAAATGGCTCGTGATATTGGGATGCTTGTGCCAAATGCGCGAGTGGCTATTGCCCATGGGCAAATGAATGAATCAGAACTGGAGAATGTTATTATCGGCTTCATTGAAGGAGAATATGACATTTTAGTCAGTACAACCATTATTGAAACAGGTGTCGATATTCCAAATGTGAATACATTAATTGTCAATCATGCTGATCATATGGGATTGAGTCAGCTTTATCAGTTAAGAGGGCGTGTCGGACGTTCCAATCGCGTAGCCTACGCTTACTTCACATATCAGCGTGATAAAGTATTAACAGAGGTTGCTGAGAAAAGATTGCAGGCAATTAAAGAATTTACGGAGCTCGGGTCTGGATTTAAAATTGCAATGCGTGATTTATCTATTCGTGGTGCCGGGAATTTATTAGGTGCGCAGCAGCATGGCTTTATTGATTCTGTAGGGTTTGATATGTACTCTCAAATGTTGAAGGATGCAATCGATGCCCGTAAAGAAGGAAAAGAAGTAGAGGATATCAAGCCGTTTGAGCCGGAAATCTCCTTGAAAATTGATGCGTATATTCCGGATGAGTACTTAAAGGATGAGAAGCAGAAAATTGAAATGTATAAGCAGTTCCAAAACTTGGATAGTCCAGAAGCAGTACAGGATCTGAGAGATGAATTAATTGACCGCTTTGGAGATTATCCTGCAGAGGTTGAAAATTTATTCACCGTGAGCATTATGAGAATGCACGCTAAACAACAGCGTGTCCAATCTATCACAGAGGCTCCAAAGAAAATTACGATGCTGATTGATGAAGGAAGAAGTCAGGAAATTGATGGCTCTAAATTATTTGAAGTGGCTAATCAATTTGATCGTCAAATCAGCCTGGGCACAGAAAATCAAAACTTAAAAGCAGGTATTAAATGGAGTAATGACAAGGCCTATAAACGTCACGATGTTGTGGTCGAATTTATTAAACAGTTAAGTAATGTAACTCGGTAAAAATATGGTTTACCAGTGAAAAGCTGCTCTCTATTCCAGGGAGCAGCTTTTTTAATACCTTCTCAAGAAAATATTGATTTTTTATTATCAAATGATTTAAGAGGTGTAAGCAAGGAAGAAGTAGAGCACTACTTGATAATCCGACCAGTATAGAGGGAACCTAATATACTTATTACATGGGGGACAGCGAGAGGCTATCAAGTAATTATGAATAAATAAGGTTTTAAAATTCTATTTTTGGCTTTCTTTTTCATCTCCTCCAAAAAAATAACAAAAATTTCATTTGGAATGTATAGTTATTTCTGGTTGATTAATACTATTACAACAACCGGTGATGAATTATGGAGGGAAGACTTTCCATCCAAGTCAGAATCGTCATTTAGAAAGGGAGGATACTTAGATGAAAGCAACAGGAATAGTGCGACGTATTGATGATTTAGGGAGAGTAGTGGTGCCAAAGGAAATTCGGAGAACCCTGCGTATCCGTGAAGGAGATCCCCTTGAAATTTTCGTTGATCGTGAGGGAGAGGTTATTTTAAAAAAATATTCACCAATCAGTGAGTTAGGCCATTTTGCTAAAGAATATGCAGAGGCATTGTTTCAATCTTTACAATCGCCGGTTATTATTACAGATCGCGATGAAATTATTGCAGTAGCAGGAGAGTCTAAAAAAGAGTACGCAAATAAATCATTAAGCAGCTATATTACTAATATTATTGAAGGACGTTCACCCGTTTATGAAGGTGATAAGTCTCAGGTAGAAATTGTAGATGGAAATGAGCAGGAGCTGCACTCTTATTCGGTTCATCCTATTATTGCCAACGGTGATCCAATTGGCTGTGTGATGATTTTCTCTAAAGAAGATAAACTGAGTAAGGTAGAGCAGAAGGCAGCAGAGACTGCATCTGTTTTTCTGGCTAAACAAATGGAATAGACCGCCCCTCATTCATACTTTTTCAAAAAGAAGCTTTCTCTAGGTTACCCTCCAATCTAGAGTACAAGCTTCTTTTTTGTAGGCAGATCCGAAAATATAGCAGAGAGATTGAGGTAGGCATCTTAGTGATTAGAATGTCAGGGTTTTAAAGACCAAGTGCTTTTCTCCCTGATATGATATACTGAGATAAATTCATTTGGAAAAGGAAAAATTCGTCATGTCAGATAATGAAACAAGCCGGTTGGTTAAAGGTGCGCTTTTACTGAGTATCGCCGGTTTGATAAGTAAAGTGTTTAGTGCCGTTTATCGTATTGTATTGCAAAACCTGACAGGGGATATTGGATTTTATATGTATCAACAGCTCTATCCGTTGTTAGGAATTGCGACGATGCTTGCATTATATGGATTCCCTTCAGCAATTTCTTCGTTGACGGCGACAGAAATCGAAAAGGGAAAAGTATTAACCTGGAAAGGCTTTTATCGCCCTATTCTTCTAATCCTTGGGAGTTTTCATATCATACTTACAGCAGTAATTTATGTTTCTGCACCATTATTAGCTGAAATGGCTGGTGATGAGCATTTTATTGGGTTATATCAGTTGGCTGCAATATTATTTTTGGTTGTTCCGGCTGTGGCAATACTCAGAGGAATACAGCAGGGCAGGTATGAGATGGCCCCTACTGCCCTTTCTCAAATTGGAGAACAGCTGATTCGTGTATGTATAATTATTGTGGGGGCGTGGCTGGTCGGCCAAGGAGTTTTGCAAATTTATGCTATTGGAATAACAGCGGTGCTGGCATCCTTGCTGGGAGGCTTTAGTGCACTCGCCATTCTTTTATTTTTAAACTATAAAAATCAAAATGATTCACATGAAGTGGTAGGCATACCTTCCTTGGAAGAAGCAGTTCCATGGAAGAACTATTTAAGAATCCTCCTGCTGTTTGGGATAGCTGCTGCGATGAATCATATGACACTTTTATTAATGCAATTAGCGGACGCGTTTACGTTTGTGCCGAAATTAATAGCAAGTGGAGCAGGAGAAATAGAGGCCAAGGAGATGAAGGGCGTATTTGACCGGGGACAGCCGCTTATACAGATGGTGACAATTATTGGGTCATCTATTGCCCTGGCAATTATACCGGCAATCAGTCACCAGAAATTAAAAGATCAGAAAAAACAGGTAACCAACTATATTCAGACAGCAATGCATGTTGGTATTTTTATCGCTGCAGGTGCGGTTTTGGGCTTATTTATTATTTTTCCAGAGGTCAATCAACTACTTTATAAGAATACGCAGGGAACGAGTGAACTAAGGTTATTAATTGTGGCTATTGTAATGTCTACCATCTCTATTATCGGTGCATCTATTTTACAGAGCCTGGGCATGATTGTGCGGACAGCCGTATTTATCGGCATCTCATTTGTGGTAAAGGTATGCAGCAACTTGATTCTAATACCGATTTATGGTGTCTATGGAGCGAGTATAGCCACGGTCTCCAGTCTGGGTGTGTTATTGTTGCTTGTAATTATAGAGCTATACCGGAAACTGCCAGGCATGCCATTATACCGTTCGATTTCCTGGAGAAGTTTAGCCGCGGCGAGCTTAGCGATGATAATTTATCTGTTGGTGGTACAAGGAATATTCTCTTCACATGTAATGGATGTAAGAATCCTGCTGCTTGTATATGTAATCTTTATCTCCATATCAGGAGCAGGCCTATTCCTCTTTGTCTTGCTTAAGACTGGCGGATTAACTGAAAATCAGATTAAGATTTTACCGAAATCAGAGTACTTGTTACGTATTTACAAAGGGAGGAAACAACCTTGAAGCAAATAGAAGTCATTGGACTGGGGGCAGGAGATTTAGAGCAGCTGCCGCTTGGTGTATATAGAAAATTAATAAAGACACAGCAGACGATTTATGCAAGAACATTAGATCATCCCGTAATTGAAGCATTGGAAGCAGAAGGAGTTTCTTTTACGTCCTTTGATCAGCTTTACGAAGAGGAAGAGCAGTTTGGAATGGTGTATGAGCGTATTACAGAAAAGCTGATAGAAGCCGCGAAAACAAGTGAGAATAATGTAATTTATGCTGTTCCAGGTCATCCCATGCTGGCGGAGAAAACCGTTCAACTTTTGCTGAGTCAACAGGAAATTAAAGTGTCAATTGCCGGTGGGCAAAGTTATTTGGATGATTTGTTCACAGCGATGAAGATTGATCCTATCGAAGGCTTTCAGTTCGTAGATGGAACAGATTTCAAACGTAATCAGCTTAATTTGCGAAATCATCTATTTGTTTGCCAGGTGTATGATACATTTATCGCGTCTGAGGTCAAGCTGACTTTATTAGAAGAATTGCCATCCGATTATGAAATTTATATCGTAGAGGCAGCTGGGAGCAACACAGAAAAAATTGAAAAAGTCTCATTGGAAGAGTTGGATCACCGGATGGAAATAAGTAATTTAACCACGCTCTATATTCCGCCAGCTCCAGAAGGATATCTTCATCATACGTTTGCATTTTTACGAGAGGTGATGGCGATTTTACGTGGTCCTGACGGATGCCCCTGGGATAAGAAGCAGACACATGAATCCCTCCGTCATCATACCATTGAAGAAGTTTATGAGCTGATTGAAGCGATTGATGAAGAGGATGATGAACATATTGTTGAGGAGCTTGGCGATTTGCTGATGCATATTTTATTGCATAGTCAGATTGGCGAGGATAATGGTTATTTTACGATAGATGATGTGATTCAGTCGATTTCTGATAAAATGGTTTATCGCCATCCGCATGTCTTTTCATCAACAGTAGCAGATACAGAAGAAGCGGTTCTGCAGAACTGGGAAGAGCTGAAGAAACAGGAAAAGGGAAAAGAAAGAGAATCTATATTGGATGGTATCCCGGCAAATCTTCCTTCCTTGGCAAAAGCATATAAACTTACCTCCAAAGCAGGGAAGGTCGGCTTTGAATGGGGACGTGTAGAGGAAGTTTGGGAGAAGCTGAAGGAAGAAATAAATGAGGTTATCGAGGCGGTCGAGGAAAAGGAATTTACGGATGTAGAAGAGGAGCTTGGGGATGTTTTATTTGTCTTAGCGAATATTTCCAGATACTATAAAGTAAATCCTGAGGTGGCATTAGAGCGTGCCAACCGGAAATTCATCAGCCGGTTTCAATATATAGAGGAAAAACTGAAAGAAAACCATCAAACACCTAAAACAGCCTCTCTGCAGGAAATGGATGCTTACTGGGAAGAAGCGAAGAAAAAACAAAAGCTAACAGAGGAGAATTGATGATGAGATTAGATAAATTTTTAAAAATATCCCGGATAATTAAGCGGCGTACTCTAGCAAAGGAAGTAGCGGATCAAGGAAGAATTACTGTGAACGGTAATGCGGCGAAAGCTTCTACTGTTCTTTCTGAAGGAGACGAGCTTATCATCCGGTTTGGTCAAAAACTCGTTACTATACAAGTGAACGCTTTGCGGGAAAATGTCCGTAAAGACGAAGCAGATACGCTTTATAAGATTGTTAAAGAAGAGAAATTAGAGCAGTAGAAATATAGTTCTATACTTGTCCCTCCCATCATAAGCTATTAACGATAGGGAGGGTTTTTATATGAATTATTATGAGAATAAAGATGTAAGAAATCATATTGAACAAGAGCATACCGTAAAAATAGACAAACGAAAAAACCTTGAAATTACAGGCGTTAAAGAAGTAGACAGCTTTGATAACGAAGCATTTCTGTTAGAAACAGTGATGGGGTATTTAATTATCCGCGGACAAAATTTACAGTTAAAGAATTTAGACGTGACAGAAGGGATTGTCACTATTAAAGGAAAAATATATGAGCTTTCCTATGTAGATGACCAGCAGCAGGAGAAAGCTAAAGGGTTCTTTAGCAAGTTATTCCGATGACTTTATCTACGCAATTTCTAACACTTATCACGATGGCTTTAAGCGGTTTTTATTTAGGTATTGCTCAGGAAACCTTCCGTCGCTTCACAGTTTACTGGAAGGGGCGGTTATTTTTAACGTACTTTTTAGAAATATTATTTTGGATGATGCAGGCGGGCATTTTATTTTATATATTATACCGGGTGAATCAAGGAGAGCTCAGAATCTATATTGTACTAGCAAGCCTCTTTGGTTTTTCTGCTTATCAGGCATTGGCAAAACAAGTATACAAAAGGTTATTAGAACGTTTGATCCGAATTTTTAAAGCAATTTATCAGGGAATAGAAAAATTGATAAAAATATTGCTTATTTCTCCTTTGCGGTGGATATTCTTCACGTTCTATCGTATGATAAAAGCAATACTAATCGGAGTTATGAAAATAATTATATGGTTGTTTCTTTTTTTATTTACTCCTTTGCGGTGGATAGGGACAGGCCTTTTTCGCCTTTTTCCAAAACCAATTCAAAATTTCTTTCTGCAAATTGCAGGATTTTATAGTAAAATACAGAATATAGTTTATAAATACGTGTTTAAAAAGTCCGATTAAAAGGATCAAGAAGTTTGAGGCAGCGAAGTATTGAGTAACGGAACGTATGCTTTTAAATACGTGAGTAATGGAGATGCAAGCTAACGAAGAAATTCGCCGTGTCATTTTAATTGGACTTTTTAAACGTCACTTAGATGGATTCAGTCTTATCGGAGGAGGTAACAGCTGTGGAAGAAAGAAAGAAGAAAGTAACAAAACTTCATTCTAAGTCCGTACACCAGTACGATGCGTACATAGAGCGACAGAATAGAAAAAAACAGCGCCTTACCAGAAGGTTGGTACTGTATGCATTAGTTGTTGCGGTGATCATAGGAAGTATGTCAGTCTATCATTTCAGTCAGCGGTCGATTAAAGCGGATAAAATGGACGAGTATGAACAGTTAGAGCAGCAGCTTGCAGATTTAAAGCAGGAAGAATCGGATTTAAATAATGAAATTGAGCTCCTGAAGGACGAAGATTATGTTCTTGAGATTGCCAGAACTAATTATTTCTTCTCAAATGAAGGAGAATTAATATTTAAATTGCCTGATGAAGACCCATCATATTGACACTTTTTATTTTGATTAATATACTATATATTGAAGAACATTTAATCTTTTAAGGAGGAGCATTTCTTTTATGTCAATTGAAGTAGGCAGCAAGCTGCAAGGAAAAGTAACCGGAATCACTAATTTTGGGGCTTTTGTGGAGTTAGAAGAAGGAAAAACAGGTCTGGTTCATATTAGTGAGGTTGCAGACAACTATGTCAAAGATATTAATGAACATTTAACGGTTGGAGATGAAGTAAAGGTTAAAGTCATTAATGTTGAAAAGGATGGCAAAATCGGCCTGTCCATTAGAAAGGCGAAAGATCGCCCGCAAGTACGTCAAAAGAGTCAAAAAGAACGCACGGAGAACTTCGAGTCCAAAATGAATCGTTTCCTAAAGGATTCCGAGGATCGTTTAGCCTCTTTGAAAAAGCACACTGAATCCAAGCGTGGTGGACGGGGTGCTAGAAGAGGATAGTGGTTGCTGTCTATTAATAATGCTCTATGGATAGATCAAAGCAGATGCTTCTTAAATTAAGGAGGCATCTGCTTTTTTAATATGTTTGGCAGGGCTGGGACAAGAGGAAAAGAGTTTAACCCCAATAACGGAGAATGTGTAAAAAATGCAGGAAATATATACGGGCTTTAGAAGAAAGTAAAGTATATATTCCTAATCGGTTATTCACATAATTTATGTTCGTTATAATTTGCTGGGTTAAAAGACTTCTACTGTCCTGGCTTTTTTGTGTTGGTTAATAATTTGTTAAATATTATTTCAATAAATTATAAATAATATTTAACTTTGTTTTAACTTTATTTAAAACTATGTTAAAATAAAATTAAATATTGAGGAGTGAGGCTATATGGATATCAAAAATGTACCAGATTGGATTTTATCCTTAGACGAGGAAGATTTAGAGTTCATTAAAAAATTCGTGATGAACTCCGGCTCATTAAAGGAGGTTGCGAAAATTTATGCTGTCTCTTATCCCACAGTAAGAATTAAGCTGGATAGGCTGATTGAAAAGATAAAATTAAATGATGCCAAGGATAATGAAGAGTTTATAAAATTTATTAAACAGCTTTCCATCGATGATCGTATCAATCTTGAAGAAGCAAAATTAATTATTGAAAAGTATAAACAGGAAAAGGAGGAAAAATAATGTTTGGATTTGGTATTTATGATGCGTTTATAATTGCAGGATTTCTGGCAATACAGTATTTTCTCTCAACCAGAAATAGTGTTTATTGGGGAGCGATTATTCCTGTTCTCCTTGTTTTCTGGTTAACATGGAGCTTATATATAGGAAGAATAGAAAGTGTCCTTGCCTATGCGCTGATTCTTTTAGTTGGGATGATTGTTCTGGCTATGGAATGGCATGAAGGAAGAGTAGCTCTTAGTAAACGTAGAAATAAAGAATTAGATAAAATGAAATCACAGGACATACAGTAAAACGACAGCATGGATAATCTCAAATGGATATAATCTAGACTATCAAATGAATATATTATGGTTAGATGTAATAAGTGGGGAACTTCATCGAAACATTTGATTTTATAAAATCAAATGATACTTAAAGTGAGAGTTTGCACCCACTGAGAACATTTGTAATTATTCACTTCCAATAATACTGTTGCATAATAACAAAAAAGCTTATTTCCTCGGTAAGGGAAATAAGCTTTTTTCAGGATAGCGGCGGAGGGGATCGAACCCACGACCTCACGGGTATGAACCGTACGCTCTCGCCAGCTGAGCTACGCCGCCATTAAAACCAACAAGAAAAATCATACAACAGACAATACAAAGTGTCAATAGTTTCCACGCATATTTTATAAGCTGATTTGTAAAAGCCCCGGAATATATAGCGGTCAATCTGAAAAAATACGTTTTCTGCTCTATTTTTTTAAGGATCGCCTATCTTGTCGAGCTTATAGAAAAGAACAGCTTTTCTCCCACCTTTTTCTACAAATGATGAAGCAATATCTAAAAAGCTGCGCAGATTTTAAATGATGGAAATGTATCAAACAGTAGCTTCAAATTAGCTGTATTCCCATCACTATAAACAAAAATTTATTGTTCGCCAGGTATACACCCTTTTTGTAAAACGATGTTAACTTACCAAAATTAAGTCGAACGATTTTTAGAAGCTGCCATGTTTTTTTGACAAAAAAAGAATACAACCTGTGTTTTACTAGTTGGAAAGATGGGAGTGGATAAAATGATAGGTTCAATTCCAAGGGTGGATTCGGGAAGCATTGCAATCGAGAAAGCACATAAAAAGAGAAAATGGAGAGAACAAATTATGGCGAAGATTAATCATGTATTGATCGCGCAAGGCTGGTTATTTTACATTACCGGTTTCTTATTAGGACGGGCTGTCATCCTGCAGGCGGTTTCTCCATTTGCTGTTGCGTTTATTGCCAGTATGTGGCTTGTCCATCGTGATAAATCATTCCGGTCTATGATTGCTGTTATTTTAGGAGCACTAACTTATTCCATGCAGCATGTTGTTTTTATCTTTCTTGCTTTTATCTTATTTATTTTCATATCGGCAGCAACAAAGTCTATCAAAAACCAGCAGTGGATGCTGCCTGTCACGGTTTTTTTAGCTACCAGCCTGCCGAGAATGTTTCTATATTCTATCCAGGATACAATATCGTCCTTCCAATGGATGATGTTAGCCATAGAAGGAGTACTTGGAGCAATTCTTGTACTTATATTTATGCAAAGCATTCCGCTATTATCACCAAAACGGTATAAACCTGCTTTAAAAAGTGAAGAAATTGTCTGCCTGATTATTCTTATTGCCTCTGTATTAACAGGATTCATTGGCTGGGAGGTGTATGGAGCCTCTTTAGAGCAGGTCTTTTCAAGATATTTTGTGTTAGTATTTGCTTTTGTCGGTGGAGCGGCAATCGGATCGACTGTCGGTGTTGTAGCAGGAATGATTTTATCATTAGCCAATGTTGCTAACCTCTATCAAATGAGTCTGCTTGCCTTTTCAGGAGTACTCGGTGGATTATTGAAGGAGGGAAAGAAGGCAGGGACGGCGCTTGGCCTCTTAATCGGGACAGGCTTAATTGGTGTCTATGGTGAAAATGTTGCTTTATTGCCGTCGTTAATAGAATCGCTTATGGCAGTGATGCTATTTATACTTACTCCGGCATCATGGTTTGAGCAAATTGCCCGCTATATACCGGGGACAGAAGCATATACAAATGAACAAGAGCAGTATTCGCAAAAGGTTCGAAACGTTACTGCAAAGCGAGTGGAGCAATTTTCAGATGTTTTTCAAGCACTCTCAAAAAGTTTTGCGGTAACAGACAGGACATTAAGTGATGAAAAGAGGGACGAGAAGAGAGATACAGATTACTTTTTAAGCCAGGTGACGGAAAAAACATGCCAGGGGTGTTTTCTAAAGAATAAATGCTGGCAAAAGGAATTTGATAAAACCTATTCTTTGATGGAGGACATGAAGCAGGATATAACTGCCGGACAGGATCCAAATCGGAATGTTATGAAGGATTTTGAGAATCATTGTGTGAAATCACGCCAGGTGGTGGAGGCAATGCGATCAGAAATGAGCTTTCACGAAGCAAATCAACAGCTCAGACAGCAGGTAACAGAAAGTAAGCGCTTAGTTTCTGATCAGCTCCAGGGTGTTTCTGAAGTAATGAATGATTTTGCTAAAGAAATACTAAAGGAGCGGCAGCACCACGAGCTGCAGGAATCGCAAATTATCCATGCTTTAAAGCAGATGGGAATAGAATTAGTCCGCTTAGACATTTATCACTTGGAAAAAGGAAATGTAGATATTGAATTGACAACAAGCTTTTATGAATATCATGGAGAGGGTGAAAAGCTGATTGCTCCTATTCTTTCAGAGCTGCTCGATGAAATGATTGTGGTGAAAACGGAGGATATTTCCTCTTTCCCGTACGGATATAGCCACTTCGTCTTCGGCTCAGCAAGAGATTTTGCGATTGAGACAGGAGCGGCAAATGCAGCAAAAGGAGGTGGACTTGTATCTGGAGACAGCTTTACAACCATTGAGCTTGGCGCAGGAAAGTTTGCCATGGCTATCAGTGATGGGATGGGGAATGGAAAACGCGCGAAAGAAGAAAGTACAGAAACATTGCGCTTATTGCAGCAAATTTTACAGACAGGGATACGGGAAAAGGTTGCCATCAAAACCATCAATTCGATTCTCGCTTTGCGTACTACTGATGAGATGTTTGCAACGCTTGATTTAGCAGTCGTTGATCTGCATAACGCATCTGCAGAATTTTTAAAGATTGGTTCGACACCGAGCTTTGTCCGCAGAGGAAACGCGATGCTGAAAATTGAGGCCAGTAATCTTCCGATGGGGATTATTAAAGAGTTTGACGTAGATATTGTCAGTGAACAGCTAAAGCCGGATGATTTATTAATTATGATGAGTGATGGAATTTTTGATGGGCCAAAAGACGTGGAGAATATCGATATTTGGATAAAACGTAAAATTAAAGAAATGGACACGGAGGATCCGCAAGAGATTGCTGATCTGTTATTAGAAGAGGTGATTCGGACAAGATCAGGAGATATTAATGATGATATGACAGTATTGGTTGCCAAGGTAAAGAAAAACACACCAAGGTGGGCAAATGTTCCAATTCATCATGGGAAGGTTCTTTCTATGTAGAGCGGGAAATATCTATCTATATATATAAACGGATGTTTTACTTAAAGAGAACCCTCTCTCTTCCTTTAAGTGTGAGTTCAAAAAGTAGCTAAATTAGAAGCAAGAAGGTCAAAGACACGTCAACGCAGAGATTCGCCGCTTATCATTTTGAGACTTTTTGAACATCCTCGTTAAGCAAATCTATCAAATATATGTATACAGAAAGTATTATTTGGTGATGATGGTAATGGAAGATGAGGGAGGTATACATCAAATGAATGCGGGAACGTTAAAACAAATTCTGCTGTTAACAGACGGCTGCTCTAACAAAGGTGAAGATCCTGCTGTTGTTGCCAGCTTAGCTAACCAGCAGGGAATTACCGTAAATGTAATTGGTATTTTAGATGATGATCAGACAGAACAGCCGGAAGGGCTCCGGGAAGTGGAGGATATAGCAGTGTCCGGCGGAGGTGTCAGTCAAATTGTCTATAGTGAACGCCTGTCACAAACAGTGCAGATGGTAACAAGGCAGGCTATGACGCAAACATTGCAGGGATTTGTGAATAAAGAGCTGCGCAGTATTTTAGGAAAAGATCAGTCAATGGAAGAGCTGGATCCTGAAAAACGCGGTGAAATTATGGAAGTTGTTGAGGATTTAGGTGAAACGAGCGATTTGGAAGTAGTTGTACTCGTCGATAGCAGTGCAAGTATGCGTGATAAATTAGAAACGGTGAAGGAAGCACTTTTTGATTTATCGATGAGCTTAAACGCACGTGTCGGGAAAAACCGTTTTTGTATTTACCGTTTTCCAGGCAGGCGGAGTGATATTGAGCTTGTACTTGATTGGTCGCCAAGGCTGGATGGTATTTCTAAAGTATTTCCAAAGCTGACAAGCGGCGGAATAACTCCAACTGGACCAGCATTACGTGCGGCGATGTACCAATTCAGTAAAAAGCAGCTGCGGAGGAATTCGGATGAAGAACCATTCGACATTGAAGAAACCGGCTATTAATTTACATGCTCAGCAAAAAGTGACTGGAAAATGGCATTATAAATCCTACACCGTAGTCAGAAAAATTGGCCAGGGTGCGATAGGATCTGTTTATCTCTGCATGTATAATGGACGGCCTGTTGCCTTGAAAATGAGTGAACAGGATGCAGCTGTAACAGTGGAAGTCAATGTGCTCAAAGCGCTGAAAAAGGTTCAAGGATACCGCCTTGGGCCTTCTTTATTGGATGTGGACGATTGGACAGCACCGAATGGAAGAGTGTATTCCTTTTATGTGATGGAATATATGGAGGGCCAAACGTTAGGTGCGTTTATTCAGGCGAGGGGTAAGAAATGGCTTGGCGTATTGATGGTTCAATTATTAGAGGATTTGGACCAGCTTCATCAGGCTGGCTGGACTTTTGGTGATTTAAAAACGGACAATATTCTTGTTGAATCGAATCCACCTAGAATTCGATTGGTGGATGTAGGCGGTACAACAAGGATGGGACGGTCTATTAAAGAGTATACTGAGTTTTTTGATCGCGGGTATTGGGGCTTGGGGACGCGTAAGGCAGAGCCAAGCTATGATTTGTTTGCTGTTGCGATGGTGTTTCTCCATATTTATTATCCGAGACGGTTTGAACGTATGACAGGGGAGCCTTCAGAGAAATTGTTGGAAAAAAAGCTGTATCGTGCAACTGACCTGCAATTACTTCACCCCATTTTAAGAAAAGCATTGAAAGGAAAGTATCATACAGCAGCAGAAATGAAAACGGAAGTTATGGACAAAATAAAACAGGTACAGCGCCGGCGCAGTCAATATCGTAAAAAGGTACAGCAAAAGAAAGCTTACCCTGTTAAAGAATCGTTTAGCATCTCTCTGATTGCTTCTGTTTTTTGGATTATTTCACTGCTGTTACCTTAATGAGGATATTTAAAAATGAAAATATGCTTTTTTGGCATCCTCTCTTTTGAACCGTTTCTTAAAAAGGAGTATGATAGAAGTGTAGTCAAAATACGGTTATTTTCTAATTTAGAATAACCGTATGACGCGGCAGAGAATTCGGATGGAGGAAGAATGAGATGGAGCAGAAGGTGTATGCGTTTATTCAGAGACATCAATTAATTCAAAAGCATACAACGATTCTTGTCGGAGTTTCAGGAGGACCAGATTCTATTGCCCTGTTACATTTTTTTAAAAAGCTTTCCTCCAATTGGGATTTAAATCTTGTGGCAGTAACAGTAGATCATCAGCTGCGTAAAGAAGAATCTGCTGAAGATTGCCATTTCGTTAAAGAAATTTGTCGGGATTGGGAAATTCCCTGTGTGACAAGAGCAGTAGATGTAAGGCAATACCAAAAAGAAAAAAGCGTTAGTGAAGAGGTTGCTGCACGCGAATTAAGATACAGTGTTTATCAAGAATTGATGCATGCAGAAAATGCAGATGTACTTGCCCTTGGACATCATGCTGATGACCAGATTGAAACGCTGGTTATGCGGATGGCCAGAATTGCGACATCCAATGCCTTAAAGGGGATTCCTGTACGGCGGAATTTTGCCGGCGGAGAAATCATCCGTCCTTTATTAGGTGTGACAAAGAATAATATTCTTGCTTATTTGGAAAAATATCAATTGAGCTATCGGGTAGATAAAACAAATGCAGATGAAGCTTATACAAGAAACTATTACAGGAAAAATGTCGTGCCATTGCTGAAGGAGAAAAATCCGGGTATTCATGAGACAATACAAACCCTCAGCGAGACGTTATCACAGGATGAACAATACTTGCAGGCACAAGCTGCGGAAATGGTAGAAAAAATAGTGGAATTCCGTGAAAATAACCGGGAAATTTGTTTTGCTGCAGAAGCTTTTTTAGAGCTTCCTCAGGCTTTACAAAGAAGGGCCTTTCATCTAATATTAAACTATCTATATGGAACCTTACCTAAAGACCTATCCTATATCCACGAAGTAAACTTTTTTGACCTGTTAAGGCGCCGGAATGGGAGCTCAAGTTTGGATTTTCCCTTGCGGCTCCAAATGACAAATATATATGGACAAATTTATCTGCAATTTGGTCATCAGCCATCCACGAAGTTAGCACATTCCTCTTTATTGACAGTACCGGGCGAAGTGCTGCTGTCGGACGGAACAAAGATCGAGGCATCAATGGTCAAAGAAACTCCGGCAGAGAATGAAGCTATTTTTGTCTTTCCGTCAGATTCTATTTCATTACCACTACATATCCGAGTAAGAAAAGCGGGAGATCGTATGTCTGTCAGAGGACTCAATGGTTCAAAAAAGCTTAAGGATATTTTTATAAACGCTAAAATACCAAAAAGTCTACGGGATAATTGGCCAATTATAGTGGATGATAAAGGAGTCATCCTTTGGGTTGTCGGTCTAAAAAAAGCAGAGACTGCACAGAATGGTAAAGGATTGAATATAAAGCTGGAATATAGTTCGAGAAGATAATTAGGAGGAGAAAACATGGCGCAAGGAACGATTCATGATGAGATTGAGAAGATTTTGGTAAGTGAGGAAGAGATTCAGGAGAAATGCAAGGAGCTTGGCGCTGTATTAACAGAGGAATACAAGGGCAAGTTTCCACTGGCTATCGGTGTATTAAAAGGCGCGTTGCCGTTTATGTCAGATATTCTTCGTCATACAGAAACACATCTGGAAATGGATTTTATGGATGTGTCCAGTTATGACGGCGGAACATCCTCGACAGGAGAGGTGAAAATTCTAAAAGATTTGAATACAAAAGTAGAAGGCCGCGATATTATCATTGTGGAAGATATCATTGATAGCGGACTTACCTTGAGCTACTTAGTGGATTTATTTAAATATCGTAAAGCTAACTCAATTAAAATCGTGACGCTTCTCGATAAACCGGCCGGAAGAACAGCAGATATCAAAGCGGACCTTATCGGCTTTGAAGTTCCGGATGAATTTGTTGTGGGCTATGGTTTGGATTATGCAGAAAAATATCGAAATCTTTCTTATATTGGTGTTCTGAAACCAGAAATTTATGGCGGATGATGAATACATTTAAAAGTGGGCAAGACAGTGGCTTAATTGGGACAGGCTGCAATGGAAATTGCTGAAAATATAGCTTTTCTCAGAAGCAGCATTACATGTATTTTAAAGAATAATCCTAGACGATTTGATTAGGAATTTTGCAATATTTCATTTCATAAAAAATAATTCGTCAAAAATGGTTAAATTATTTGTATAAAGCGATTTTACTATGATACGATTTACTATAGTTTTTCCCCATTTGGGAGGAGGTAAGCAATGAATCAGATATTTCGTAAGGTCTTCGTCTGGATGCTCTTATTTATTATCATTATTGGAGTAATCGGAGTGTTCAATGGACCAAGTGAAGATCAGGAGCAGTATGATGTACAGCAATTTATGAATGCTTTAAATAATGGTGAAATTAAGGAACTGACCTTTCAGCCGTCACATGGCATCATTCGTTTGACGGGTACGTTAACAGACGATGATGAGACAGAATTTGTTGCTCAGGTACCGGATAATGAAGCAATTGTCTCACAAATTACAAATAGAGCAAGCCAACAAAGTCAATTAACGGTAGAGGAAGAAGAACAGCCTAGTCCTTGGCTTACATTCTTAACTGGAATTATTCCATTCTTATTGATTGGTCTATTCTTATTATTCATCCTTAGTCAGGCACAAGGCGGCGGTGGCGGCGGCCGTGTTATGAACTTCGGTAAGAGTAAGGCGAAAATGTACTCTGAAGATAAGAAAAAAGTCCGCTTTAAAGATGTCGCTGGTGCTGATGAAGAGAAACAAGAACTTGTTGAGGTCGTGGAATTTTTAAAAGATCCGCGTAAATTCTCGCAGGTAGGCGCACGTATTCCAAAAGGTGTCCTTCTTGTCGGCCCTCCGGGTACAGGTAAAACATTACTGGCGAAAGCAGTCGCAGGTGAAGCAGGAACACCATTCTTCTCCATCAGTGGTTCTGACTTCGTAGAAATGTTTGTAGGGGTCGGTGCCTCCCGTGTACGTGATTTATTTGAAAATGCGAAGAAAAATGCGCCGTGTATCATCTTTATTGATGAGATTGATGCAGTCGGCCGTCAGCGTGGAGCAGGACTAGGCGGTGGACATGACGAACGTGAACAGACACTAAACCAGCTATTGGTTGAGATGGACGGATTTGGAGCAAATGAAGGAATTATTATGATTGCTGCAACGAACCGTGCTGATATACTTGACCCTGCTTTATTACGTCCAGGACGTTTTGATAGACAAATCATGGTAGACCGTCCAGATGTGAAAGGCCGTGAAGCTGTTCTGGAAGTACATGCAAGAAATAAACCGCTTGAAGATACAGTTGATTTAAAAACAATTGCAATGCGTACTCCGGGATTCTCTGGTGCCGATTTGGAGAACTTGCTGAATGAAGCGGCGTTAGTTGCAGCTCGTGCTGATCGTAAGAAAATTGGCCAGTTAGATATTGACGAAGCAATTGACCGTGTTATTGCGGGACCTGCGAAGAAGAGCAGAGTTATTTCCGAAAAAGAAAGAAATATTGTTGCCTATCACGAGAGTGGTCATACGGTCATCGGTATGGTCTTAGATGATGCTGATGTCGTTCACAAAGTTACCATTGTTCCCCGTGGTCAAGCCGGTGGTTATGCGGTAATGCTTCCAAGAGAAGACCGCTACTTCATGACAAAACCGGAGCTGTTTGATAAGATTACCGGTTTACTGGGTGGACGTGTCGCAGAAGAAATCATTTTTGGTGAAGTAAGCACAGGGGCTTCCAATGACTTCCAACGTGCGACAGGTATTGCGCATAAGATGATCACCGAATTTGGTATGAGTGATAAGATTGGTCCGCTTCAATTCAGTAATGGCGGTGGAGGTAATGTATTCCTTGGCCGTGATATTCAAAATGAACAAACATATTCTGATGCAATTGCACACGACATTGATCAGGAAATGCAGAATTTCATTAATTACTGTTATGACCGTGCAAAAACAATTCTTACAGAGCATAAAGCACAGTTAGAATTAATTGCTAAGACATTATTAGAAGTGGAAACACTAGATGCAAAACAAATCAAATCTCTTTTTGAAGATGGAAAGCTTCCTGAACCGGAAGAAGGTTCAGATGATTTGAAGGTAAGCATTCAATCAAAAGAAGATGATGAGGAAAAAAGAGGACTTTCTTTTGAAGAAGCAAAAGAAAAAGCCGAAAAGAAATCCGATTCTTATATAAACGATCCTATTATGAATAATGATTATGAGGAAAAAGAAACGCATAACTCTGACGAAAATACAGAGGACAACTCAGATTCAGATCGTAAAAATTAAGAAGTTGGGAAGTATATACATGAAGCAGCCTAAGATTGGAAAGGCTGCTTCTTTTTTTTGCAGACAGGCGAGTGTTTGCGCACGTGACACTGTAAACTTCTCAATTGTACTATGAAGCGATTGTCTCAAGAGCGTTTGAATAAGATTTTTGCATGGTTGTAATGCTTTTTTGGTTTTTCCTTAAAAAAAGTATGTTATATTAATTTTTAGGTAAAGAAGAAAGTTTCCTGTTTGCATAAATACAGCAATAATTAATAGGGCGGGCAGCCACAATGATTTTCGGTGGGGCGAGTAATCGCAGTCCCAGCCCCAGCCCCAGATCTCAACGAAGGTGACTTATTCTACGCTTTTAAGGCTTGGTTTGCCGAGTTTTCTTAAGAAACGAAGGAAGGTATGATGATAGATGTTATTTGTTCTTGACGTAGGGAATACTAATACAGTCTTGGGTGTTTTTGATAATGATATATTAATTCATGATTGGCGTATAAAAACAGACCGTTATAAAACAGAAGATGAATTTGGTATGTTAATTCATTCATTATTTGAATATAAAGGGTTAAGCTTCCAAGACATTACCGGGGTGATTATTTCTTCTGTAGTACCACCTATTATGTTTGCATTAGAGAAAATGAGCCGCGATTATTTTCATTTAGAAGCAGTTGTTATTGGAAAAACATCCTACGACAAGATGATTAAGATGAATTATCCAAATCCGTCTGAAATTGGAGCGGACCGGATCGTTAATGCAATAGCAGGTATTCATAAATACGGCGCACCATTAATTATTATTGATTTTGGTACAGCTACCACCTATTGCTACGTTGATGAAGAAGCGAGATATGCTGGAGGAATTATTACCCCAGGCGTCAATATTTCAATGGAAGCATTAAATACAAGAGCTTCAAAGCTGCCAAAAATCGAGATTCAAAAACCCCAGCAGGTTATTGGTTCTTCTACTGTTGAGGCGATGACATCCGGTGTCTTTTATGGTTATATTGGTCAGATTGATGGCTTGGTAAAACGGATTAAACAGGAAAAAAGGACAGACCCTACCGTTATCGCAACAGGCGGCTTGTCTAAACTGATTGCACATGAATCAGAGACAATAGATGCTGTGGAGCCGTATTTAACGTTGAATGGGCTGTATCTCATTTATAAAAAGTATTATCAATAAAATGGAGGAATGATGATTGTGAACGATTATTTAATTAAGGCTACAACATATAATGGCATGATTCGTGCATATGCAATTTCCTCAACAGAAACAGTGGAGGAAGCGCGCAGAAGACAAGACACATGGGCAACAGCTTCTGCTGCACTTGGCCGTACAGTTACAGTTACAGCAATGATGGGAGCGATGCTGAAGGGAGATGACTCTGTTACCGTAAAAGTAATGGGGAATGGACCGATGGGTGCTATTGTTGCAGACGGAGATGCAAAAGGTCATGTACGTGGATATGTAACAAATCCGCATGTTGATTTTGATTTAAATGAAAAAGGTAAGCTGGATGTAGCCAGAGCAGTCGGCACAGAAGGAAATATCAGTGTTATCAAGGATTTAGGGATGAGAGACTATTTTACAGGTGAGACACCTATTGTATCCGGCGAGATAAGCGAAGATTTCACATATTATTTTGCAACTTCCGAGCAAGTTCCGTCAGCAGTCGGTGCAGGGGTTCTCGTCAATCCGGATTTGAGTATTTTAGCTGCCGGCGGTTTTATTGTACAAGTTATGCCGGGTGCAGATGAAGCGATTATTGAGCGGTTAGAGGACCGTATCCAATCCTTCCCTGCTATTTCTTCACTTATCCGTGAAGGAAAGACACCTGAAGAGATTCTATACACATTGTTTGATAAAGATAATGTAAATATATTGGAGAAAATGCCGATAGAATTTCAATGCAAATGTTCGAAAGAAAGACTTGCGAATGCTATTATTGGATTAGGTGATGAAGAAATCCAGAAAATGATTGATGAAGATCATGGAGCAGAAGCAACCTGTCATTTTTGTAATGAGCGCTATATCTTTACAGAAGAAGAGCTAAAAGAGCTTAAACAATCATAAAAAATGTGTAAATAGCGGAGTCATGATACAAAATAGAAGTATGATGGGCCGCTTTTTTATATAGATGGAAATAGATGATGAATTCGGATTTGCTTCAGATTAGAAAAATGGGCATTTTTTTAACCTTTAGGATTGACATTTTTTCAATAAAGAAATACATTATATATAAATCATATAAAAATACTTGGCATTAGGAGGGGTTATATGACAGTTGCAAATAATATTGCAGGTCTAATTGGTGGAACACCTATTGTAAAGCTCCATAATATTACTGACGAGAATAGTGCAGATGTATATGTAAAATTAGAATTTATGAACCCAGGAAGTTCGGTAAAGGACCGTATCGCAGCAGCAATGGTCGAAGCTGCAGAGAAATCAGGAGATTTGAAGCCCGGGGATACGATTATTGAACCGACCAGTGGTAATACAGGAATTGGTTTAGCAATGGTTGCTACTGCTAAGGGGTATCAGGCAATTCTTGTTATGCCTGACACGATGAGTCAAGAACGCCGTAATTTACTGAAAGCCTATGGAGCGAAGCTTGTATTAACTCCTGGAGCTGAAGGAATGAAGGGTGCGATTGCTAAAGCGAAAGAATTGCAAGAAGAGAATGGTTATTTTATGCCACAGCAATTTAACAATCCCGCTAACCCGGAAATTCATGAAAAAACAACTGGTAAAGAAATCGTGGAACAAATGTCAGACGGTTTAGATGCTTTTGTTTCCGGGATAGGAACAGGCGGAACAATTACCGGTGCTGGGAAAGTGCTGAAGGAAAATTTCGATGGTGTTAAAATTTATGCTGTGGAGCCAAAGGATTCACCAGTGCTTTCAGGCGGAAATCCTGGACCGCATAAGATTCAGGGAATTGGAGCAGGCTTCAAACCTGAAGTACTTGATACATCCATTTATGATGAAGTTCTGCAGATTGGAAATGAAGAAGCTTTTGAAGCAGCACGAAAGGTCGCTACGACAAATGGAATCCTGGGTGGTATTTCTTCAGGAGCAGCAGTTGCAGCGGCAGTGAAAGTCGCAAAAGAATTAGGTAAAGGTAAAAAGGTTCTGGCGATTCTTCCTGATAATGGAGAACGTTACCTTTCTACAGCTCTTTATCAATTTGATGAAGAAAACTAAAAGTCGAAATGAAAAAGGAATCAGCTATCTTAAGGCTGGTTCCTTTTTTTATCTTTTTTAACCAGCGCTTTCCACTTTTTTTCTTTAACGTCTTAAGGTAGGATGTAGAATAGATGCGATTGATTTGATACGATGCTATATAAGAATAAACACATTCTTTAGGCGGCGAAGAGGAGGCGAAATAAGTGATACAGGCAAAAGAATTTCAATTAGACTTAACTAAGCGCACGCATATTATGGGAATATTAAATGTCACTCCTGATTCTTTCTCAGACGGCGGGCATTATACAAATATTGAAAAGGCAGTTGCCCAAGGAAAAAAAATGGCGGCAGATGGAGCGGATATAATTGATATTGGCGGAGAATCTACTCGCCCAGGACATACGCCTGTCAGTGCGGAAGAAGAGGCAGGTAGGATTATCCCGGTTATTGAGGCTTTAAAAGAGTCCTTACAAATCCCTATTTCAGTGGATACATTTAAGGCCTCTGTAGCGGAGCAGGCTGTACAAGCTGGTGCTTCTATCATAAATGACATTTGGGGAGCGAAAAGAGAACCGAAAATTGCAGAGGTTGCTGCCCGTTATCAAGTACCGATTATATTGATGCATAATCGAAAAGGTATGGATTATAGGGACTTTATTCAGGACTTAAAATCAGATTTACTTGAGAGTATAACGATTGCTAAAGATGCAGGTGTAGAGGACAGCCAGATTATTCTCGACCCGGGTATTGGGTTTGCAAAAACGATGGAACAGAATCAATATATAATTAAAGAACTTCAAGAATTAACATCATTCGGTTATCCGCTGCTTTTGGCAGCCTCTCGAAAAAGATTTATAGGCGATATTTTAGATGTTCCTGCAGATCAAAGAGATATTGGAACAGCGGCGACAACAATAATTGGAATTGCCAAAGGTGCACGCATTGTTCGTGTACATGATGTGAAAACCAACCTGGAAGCAGCTAAAGTAGCAGATGCAATTTATCAAACAAAGCTGTAGCTAAATAAAAAAACATGTTCAGAAGAAAAGGGGAACAACAATGGATAAAATTGTTTTAAAACGGATGCAGTTTTATGGATATCATGGGCTGTTACCTGAAGAAAATACTTTGGGACAACGTTTTTATGTTGATGCTGACCTGTACCTGTCTTTAAAGAAAGCTGGGGGATCAGATGCAATGGAGAATTCTATACATTACGGGAAAGCTTATGAAAAGATAAAACATGTCGTGGAAGAGAAACGCTTTAACCTTATTGAAGCAGTAGCTGAAGCAATTGCAGATGAGCTTTTTATTTCTTTTGAATTGCTGGAGGCGTGTACCATTCATGTAACAAAACCGGATCCGCCCATTCCGGGATATTATGAGTCGGTTGCTGTAGAAATTTATAGGGAGAGAACGAAATGAATCAAGCATTTATCGCACTGGGAACAAATATTGAACCGAGAAAAGAACATCTGAGACAGGCATTAGAAATACTGGAAGCAAATGAAGCTGTCAGGATTCAGAAAAGATCCTCTGTGTACGAAACTGCCCCGGTTGGATATCAGGATCAATCAGACTTCTTAAATATGGTATTAGAGATCCAAACAAGCTTATCAGCAATGGATTTACTTTTTTTTTGCCAGCAGATTGAAAAGGAACTTGGCAGAAAACGGAATATCCGGTTTGGCCCCCGAACCATTGACCTTGACATTTTGACATTTAATCATGAAAATAGTACAGTAGAAAGATTGATTATACCGCATCCTCGCATGCATGAGCGTGCTTTTGTATTAATTCCATTAGCAGAGATTGCTCCTGGTTTTATTATACCTGTACGTGAAAAATCTGTAGAAGCCTATTTAAAAGAACTTCCAGAGTCAGATAAAGCTGATGTAAGATTATTGGAGACAGAGATATAAGAGAAAACAACGAAGTTTTATTCTTCGTAGGATAAAGTAGTAATTGTCTTAACGCCCAGGTTAGAAGATATCATATTAACTATTTAAGAAGCGGAGTGGTAGAAGTGTCAGAAGAATTGAATGAACATATGCAGGTAAGACGTGATAAGCTCGCAGGATACATTGAAAAAGGATTGGATCCATTCGGCGGAAAATTTGAGCGTACCCATCTGGCGGCAGATTTAGTTGAAAAATACGATCAGTTTTCAAAAGAAGAGCTGGAAGACATTACAGATGAGGTAACGATAGCCGGACGTTTAATGACAAAACGCGGAAAAGGAAAAGCCGGGTTTGCGCATATGCAGGATTTAAGCGGACAAATCCAATTATATGTTCGTAAGGATGCAATTGGTGAAGAAGCATATGAAATCTTTAAATCAACAGATCTGGGCGATATTGTAGGTGTTACAGGCGTAATGTTCAAAACCAATGTCGGAGAATTGTCTGTTAAAGCAAAAGAATTTCATCTGCTATCCAAATCATTACGTCCTTTACCGGAAAAATATCACGGGTTGAAAGACATCGAGCAACGCTATCGTCAGCGCTATTTAGATTTAATCACAAATCCGGAAAGCAGAGATACGTTTGTAGCCCGCAGTAAAATTATTCAATCAATGCGTGAGTATTTAAACAAACAAGGCTACTTAGAAGTAGAAACACCAATGATGCACAGTATTCCGGGCGGCGCATCAGCACGTCCTTTTATAACCCATCATAATGCATTAGATACTGAACTATACATGCGTATTGCCATTGAATTACATTTAAAACGTCTTATTGTCGGCGGTCTGGAGAAGGTATATGAAATTGGGCGTGTATTCCGTAATGAAGGGGTATCAACAAGACATAACCCTGAATTTACAATGATTGAGCTATATGAAGCATATGCTGATTATCATGATATAATGAATCTTACTGAAAACTTAATTGCCCATATTGCGCAAGAAGTTTATGGAAAGACAACTATTCAATATGGTGATTATGAAGTAAATCTTGAGCCTCAATGGACAAGACTGCATATGGTGGATGCTATTAAACAGGAGACAGGTGTAGATTTCTGGCAGCACTTATCTGATGATGAAGCACGTGCGTTAGCGAAAGAACATAATATTGAAATAACAGATGCAATGACATTTGGGCATATTGTAAATGAATTCTTTGAGCAGAGGGTAGAAGAAACATTAATTCAGCCTACATTTATTTTTGGGCATCCTGTAGAAATCTCCCCACTGGCTAAAAAGAATAAAGAAGATGAGCGTTTTACAGATCGTTTTGAGTTGTTTATCGTAGGAAGAGAACATGCTAATGCCTTCAGCGAATTGAATGATCCAATTGATCAGCGTCAGCGTTTTGAAGCGCAGGTAAAAGAAAGAGCGCAAGGCAATGATGAAGCTCATTATATGGATGAGGACTTTTTAGAAGCATTAGAGTATGGTATGCCTCCAACTGGCGGATTAGGAATTGGAGTAGACCGTTTGGTAATGTTATTAACGAACTCTCCTTCTATTCGTGATGTATTGTTATTTCCGCAAATGAAAAATCGTTAATTGCATATGTCATAGAGAGCAAAGCCCTGAAGGAAGATTGTCTTCCTTCAGGGCTTTGCGTTTTAGTGAATGTGAAAAATGGCGGAAAAGCTTTGTAAACAGGGATTTATAAAAGGTTTATCAAACTGCTTCAATAAAATGAATTATAGAAATATTTGTCTTCTGTAATTTTATTTCAAAAAAGACTTGCTTTCATTTTGGAATCATGATAAATTAATTATCGTTGCATAACGCAATGTGCATCACATGAACGGTTCAACAAGATAACAACAAAATAAATTAAAAAAAGTTGTTGACAATGAATTGTAAATGTGATAAATTAATAAAGTCGCCAATTTGAAACGACGACAAAGAAATTGCTCTTTGAAAACTGAACAAAACAACCAGTACGAAAGAAGAAAAACACCTCGTTTTTCTTGAATATTTAAGTCAGAAGTTGACTTCTGAAAGCTAAAGAAACAAACACTTTTATGGAGAGTTTGATCTTGGCTCAGGACGAACGCTGGCGGCGTGCCTAATACATGCAAGTCGAGCGCGGGAAGCGGACAGAACTCTTCGGAGGGACGTTCGTGGAACGAGCGGCGGACGGGTGAGTAACACGTAGGCAACCTGCCTGTAAGACTGGGATAACTCGCGGAAACGCGAGCTAATACCGGATAATACTTATCATCTCCTGATGGTAAGTTGAAAGGCGGCTTTTGCTGTCACTTACAGATGGGCCTGCGGCGCATTAGCTAGTTGGTGAGGTAATGGCTCACCAAGGCGACGATGCGTAGCCGACCTGAGAGGGTGATCGGCCACACTGGGACTGAGACACGGCCCAGACTCCTACGGGAGGCAGCAGTAGGGAATCTTCCGCAATGGACGAAAGTCTGACGGAGCAACGCCGCGTGAGTGATGAAGGTTTTCGGATCGTAAAACTCTGTTGTCGGGGAAGAACAAGTATGATAGTAACTGATCGTACCTTGACGGTACCCGACCAGAAAGCCACGGCTAACTACGTGCCAGCAGCCGCGGTAATACGTAGGTGGCAAGCGTTGTCCGGAATTATTGGGCGTAAAGCGCTCGCAGGCGGTTCTTTAAGTCTGATGTGAAATCTTGCGGCTCAACCGTAAACGTGCATTGGAAACTGGAGGACTTGAGTGCAGAAGAGGAGAGTGGAATTCCACGTGTAGCGGTGAAATGCGTAGAGATGTGGAGGAACACCAGTGGCGAAGGCGACTCTCTGGTCTGTAACTGACGCTGAGGAGCGAAAGCGTGGGGAGCGAACAGGATTAGATACCCTGGTAGTCCACGCCGTAAACGATGAGTGCTAGGTGTTAGGGGGTTTCCGCCCCTTAGTGCTGAAGTTAACGCATTAAGCACTCCGCCTGGGGAGTACGGCCGCAAGGCTGAAACTCAAAAGAATTGACGGGGACCCGCACAAGCGGTGGAGCATGTGGTTTAATTCGAAGCAACGCGAAGAACCTTACCAGGTCTTGACATCCTTTGACCGCTCTGGAGACAGAGTTTTCCCTTCGGGGACAAAGTGACAGGTGGTGCATGGTTGTCGTCAGCTCGTGTCGTGAGATGTTGGGTTAAGTCCCGCAACGAGCGCAACCCTTGATCTTAGTTGCCAGCATTTAGTTGGGCACTCTAAGGTGACTGCCGGTGACAAACCGGAGGAAGGTGGGGATGACGTCAAATCATCATGCCCCTTATGACCTGGGCTACACACGTGCTACAATGGACGGAACAAAGGGAAGCAAGCCCGCGAGGTCAAGCAAATCCCATAAAACCGTTCTCAGTTCGGATTGTAGGCTGCAACTCGCCTACATGAAGCCGGAATCGCTAGTAATCGCGGATCAGCATGCCGCGGTGAATACGTTCCCGGGTCTTGTACACACCGCCCGTCACACCACGAGAGTTCGTAACACCCGAAGTCGGTGAGGTAACCTTTTTGGAGCCAGCCGCCGAAGGTGGGACGAATGATTGGGGTGAAGTCGTAACAAGGTAGCCGTATCGGAAGGTGCGGCTGGATCACCTCCTTTCTAAGGATATATAACGGAATTTTGTACTTGGTTGTTTGGTTCAGTTTTGAGAGAGCAATCTCTCTTTTTGTACCTTGAAAACTAAATAAGAGTAACAACGACATCAAACTTTAGAAATAAGGCAAAAAAGCTATTGATATAGCAACACAACTGATTACGAAGTAATCAGCAAACTTATTCCAAAACTTTAGTTAAGTGAATAAGGGCGCACGGTGGATGCCTTGGCACTAGGAGCCGATGAAGGACGGGACTAACACCGATATGCCTCGGGGAGTTGTAAGTAAACTTTGATCCGGGGATTTCCGAATGGGGGAACCCACTGTTCGTAATGGGACAGGACATCTATCTGAATACATAGGGTAGATGAGGCAGACCCGGGGAACTGAAACATCTCAGTACCTGGAGGAAGAGAAAGAAAAATCGATTTCCTGAGTAGCGGCGAGCGAAACGGAAAGAGCCCAAACCAAGAAGCTTGCTTCTTGGGGTTGTAGGACACTCCATTGGAGTTACAAAGAAATTCTTTAAACGAATCGACTTGGAAAGGTCAGCCGAAGAAGGTAACAGCCCTGTAGTTGAAAAGGAATTTCCTCCGGAGTGTATCCTGAGTACGGCGGAACACGTGGAATTCCGTCGGAATCCGGGAGGACCATCTCCCAAGGCTAAATACTACCTAGTGACCGATAGTGAACCAGTACCGTGAGGGAAAGGTGAAAAGCACCCCGGAAGGGGAGTGAAATAGAACCTGAAACCGTGTGCCTACAAGTAGTCGGAGCCCGTTAATGGGTGACGGCGTACCTTTTGTAGAATGGACCGGCGAGTTACGATTGTATGCAAGGTTAAGTGGAAGACACGGAGCCGTAGCGAAAGCGAGTCTGAATAGGGCGAATGAGTATGCGGTCGTAGACCCGAAACCGTGTGATCTACCCATGTCCAGGGTGAAGGTCAGGTAACACTGACTGGAGGCCCGAACCCACGTATGTTGAAAAATGCGGGGATGAGGTGTGGGTAGCGGTGAAATTCCAATCGAACACGGAGATAGCTGGTTCTCTCCGAAATAGCTTTAGGGCTAGCCTCAAGATCGTGAGTACTGGAGGTAGAGCACTGATTGGACTAGGGGCCCCTACCGGGTTACCGAATTCAGTCAAACTCCGAATGCCAGTTACTTCAACTTGGGAGTCAGACTATGGGTGATAAGGTTCATAGTCGAAAGGGAAACAGCCCAGACCGCCAGCTAAGGTCCCAAAGTATACGTTAAGTGGAAAAGGATGTGGCGTTGCACAGACAACCAGGATGTTGGCTTAGAAGCAGCCATCATTGAAAGAGTGCGTAATAGCTCACTGGTCGAGTGACGCTGCGCCGAAAATGTACCGGGGCTAAACGTATCACCGAAGCTGCGGATTGTTCTTACGAACAATGGTAGGAGAGCGTTCAAAGTGCAGAGAAGTCAGACCGTGAGGACTGGTGGAGCGCTTTGAAGTGAGAATGCCGGTATGAGTAGCGAAAAAAGAGTGAGAATCTCTTTCACCGAATGCCTAAGGTTTCCTGAGGAAGGCTCGTCCTCTCAGGGTTAGTCGGGACCTAAGCCGAGGCCGACAGGCGTAGGCGATGGACAACAGGTTGATATTCCTGTACCACCTCATGATTGTTTGAACAATGGGGGGACGCAGGAGGATAAGGAGTGCGCACTGATGGATGTGCGTCCAAGCATGCGAGGAAGTCAGATAGGCAAATCCGTCTGACATATTTCTGAGCTGTGATGGGGAGGGAAATAGAGTACCGAAGTTCCTGATTTCACACTGCCAAGAAAAGCCTCTAGTTAGATCATAGGTGCCCGTACCGCAAACCGACACAGGTAGGCGAGGAGAGAATCCTAAGGTGAGCGGGAGAACTCTCGTTAAGGAACTCGGCAAAATGACCCCGTAACTTCGGGAGAAGGGGTGCTCACTTGTGAGTGAGCCGCAGTGAATAGGCCCAAGCGACTGTTTAGCAAAAACACAGGTCTCTGCGAAGCCGAAAGGCGAAGTATAGGGGCTGACACCTGCCCGGTGCTGGAAGGTTAAGGGGAAGAGTTAGCTCTTCGGAGCGAAGCTTTGAACCGAAGCCCCAGTAAACGGCGGCCGTAACTATAACGGTCCTAAGGTAGCGAAATTCCTTGTCGGGTAAGTTCCGACCCGCACGAAAGGTGCAACGACTTGGGCACTGTCTCAACGAGAGACCCGGTGAAATTATACTATGCGTGAAGATGCGCATTACCCGCGACAGGACGGAAAGACCCCGTGGAGCTTTACTGTAGCCTGATATGGAATGTTTGTGCAGTTTGTACAGGATAGGTGGGAGCCTTTGAAGCGTGAGCGCCAGCTTACGTGGAGGCACCCGTGGGATACCACCCTAACTGTATGACCATTCTAACCCAGGACCGTAATCCGGTTCGGAGACAGTGTCAGGCGGGCAGTTTGACTGGGGCGGTCGCCTCCTAAAAGGTAACGGAGGCGCCCAAAGGTTCCCTCAGAATGGTTGGAAATCATTCGTAGAGTGTAAAGGCAGAAGGGAGCTTGACTGCGAGACCTACAAGTCGAGCAGGGACGAAAGTCGGGCTTAGTGATCCGGTGGTTCCGCATGGAAGGGCCATCGCTCAACGGATAAAAGCTACCCCGGGGATAACAGGCTTATCTCCCCCAAGAGTTCACATCGACGGGGAGGTTTGGCACCTCGATGTCGGCTCATCGCATCCTGGGGCTGTAGTCGGTCCCAAGGGTTGGGCTGTTCGCCCATTAAAGCGGTACGCGAGCTGGGTTCAGAACGTCGTGAGACAGTTCGGTCCCTATCCGTCGTGGGCGTTGGAAGTTTGAGAGGAGCTGTCCTTAGTACGAGAGGACCGGGATGGACACACCGCTGGTGTACCAGTTGTTCCGCCAGGAGCATAGCTGGGTAGCTACGTGTGGAAAGGATAAGTGCTGAAAGCATCTAAGCATGAAGCCCCCCTCAAGATGAAACTTCCCATCACTTCAAGTGAGTAAAATCCCTCAGAGACGATGAGGTTGATAGGTCCGAGGTGGAAGCGTGGCGACACGTGCAGCTGACGGATACTAATCGATTGAGGACTTATCTAAGTTTTTTGATGTCACGTTACTCTTATTTAGTTTTCAGGGTGCAAATTTAAAAAAAGTGTTGCATTTTTATTCTGAAGTGCATATAATATAACTTGTCCTTGTTTTTAAGGAAACATCTTCAAGTTACATATTGTATTGTCTGGTGGCGATAGCGAAGAGGTCACACCTGTTCCCATGCCGAACACAGAAGTTAAGTTCTTCAGCGCCAATGGTAGTTGGGGGCTTCCCCCTGCGAGAGTAGGACGTTGCCAGGCTTTAAATCCGGAGGATTAGCTCAGCTGGGAGAGCACCTGCCTTACAAGCAGGGGGTCGCAGGTTCGAGCCCTGCATCCTCCACCATTATGCCGGCCTAGCTCAACTGGTAGAGCAACTGACTTGTAATCAGTAGGTTGGGGGTTCAAGTCCTCTGGCCGGCACCATTTTCCTTTTAAGGAGCCATTAGCTCAGTCGGTAGAGCATCTGACTTTTAATCAGAGGGTCGAAGGTTCGAATCCTTCATGGCTCACCATTTGCGGGTGTGGCGGAATTGGCAGACGCGCTAGACTTAGGATCTAGTGCCTTCGGGCGTGGGGGTTCAAGTCCCTCCACCCGCACCATTAATTAAATAAAGGCAATACGCGGAAGTAGTTCAGTGGTAGAACATCACCTTGCCAAGGTGGGGGTCGCGGGTTCGAATCCCGTCTTCCGCTCCAAATATTGCCGGGGTGGCGGAACTGGCAGACGCACAGGACTTAAAATCCTGCGGTAAGTGATTACCGTACCGGTTCGATTCCGGTCCTCGGCACCATAAGCGCCCGTAGCTCAATTGGATAGAGCGTTTGACTACGGATCAAGAGGTTAGGGGTTCGACTCCTCTCGGGCGCGCCATCGGGAAGTAGCTCAGCTTGGTAGAGCACTTGGTTTGGGACCAAGGGGTCGCAGGTTCGAATCCTGTCTTCCCGACCATTACATGAATATAACATGGGGCCTTAGCTCAGCTGGGAGAGCGCCTGCCTTGCACGCAGGAGGTCAGCGGTTCGATCCCGCTAGGCTCCACTCAATAACTTTTAAATAAGTTGTTGACAATGGTTTTGAAACATGATATATTGATTTGGTCGCCGTTTTTAAAAGCGACAAAGAAATTGCTCTTTGAAAACTGAACAAAACAACCAGTACGAAAGAAGAAAAACACCTCGTTTTTCTTGAATATTTAAGTCAGAAGTTGACTTCTGAAAGCTAAAGAAACAAACACTTTTATGGAGAGTTTGATCTTGGCTCAGGACGAACGCTGGCGGCGTGCCTAATACATGCAAGTCGAGCGCGGGAAGCGGACAGAACTCTTCGGAGGGACGTTCGTGGAACGAGCGGCGGACGGGTGAGTAACACGTAGGCAACCTGCCTGTAAGACTGGGATAACTCGCGGAAACGCGAGCTAATACCGGATAATACTTATCATCTCCTGATGGTAAGTTGAAAGGCGGCTTTTGCTGTCACTTACAGATGGGCCTGCGGCGCATTAGCTAGTTGGTGAGGTAATGGCTCACCAAGGCGACGATGCGTAGCCGACCTGAGAGGGTGATCGGCCACACTGGGACTGAGACACGGCCCAGACTCCTACGGGAGGCAGCAGTAGGGAATCTTCCGCAATGGACGAAAGTCTGACGGAGCAACGCCGCGTGAGTGATGAAGGTTTTCGGATCGTAAAACTCTGTTGTCGGGGAAGAACAAGTATGATAGTAACTGATCGTACCTTGACGGTACCCGACCAGAAAGCCACGGCTAACTACGTGCCAGCAGCCGCGGTAATACGTAGGTGGCAAGCGTTGTCCGGAATTATTGGGCGTAAAGCGCTCGCAGGCGGTTCTTTAAGTCTGATGTGAAATCTTGCGGCTCAACCGTAAACGTGCATTGGAAACTGGAGGACTTGAGTGCAGAAGAGGAGAGTGGAATTCCACGTGTAGCGGTGAAATGCGTAGAGATGTGGAGGAACACCAGTGGCGAAGGCGACTCTCTGGTCTGTAACTGACGCTGAGGAGCGAAAGCGTGGGGAGCGAACAGGATTAGATACCCTGGTAGTCCACGCCGTAAACGATGAGTGCTAGGTGTTAGGGGGTTTCCGCCCCTTAGTGCTGAAGTTAACGCATTAAGCACTCCGCCTGGGGAGTACGGCCGCAAGGCTGAAACTCAAAAGAATTGACGGGGACCCGCACAAGCGGTGGAGCATGTGGTTTAATTCGAAGCAACGCGAAGAACCTTACCAGGTCTTGACATCCTTTGACCGCTCTGGAGACAGAGTTTTCCCTTCGGGGACAAAGTGACAGGTGGTGCATGGTTGTCGTCAGCTCGTGTCGTGAGATGTTGGGTTAAGTCCCGCAACGAGCGCAACCCTTGATCTTAGTTGCCAGCATTTAGTTGGGCACTCTAAGGTGACTGCCGGTGACAAACCGGAGGAAGGTGGGGATGACGTCAAATCATCATGCCCCTTATGACCTGGGCTACACACGTGCTACAATGGACGGAACAAAGGGAAGCAAGCCCGCGAGGTCAAGCAAATCCCATAAAACCGTTCTCAGTTCGGATTGTAGGCTGCAACTCGCCTACATGAAGCCGGAATCGCTAGTAATCGCGGATCAGCATGCCGCGGTGAATACGTTCCCGGGTCTTGTACACACCGCCCGTCACACCACGAGAGTTCGTAACACCCGAAGTCGGTGAGGTAACCTTTTTGGAGCCAGCCGCCGAAGGTGGGACGAATGATTGGGGTGAAGTCGTAACAAGGTAGCCGTATCGGAAGGTGCGGCTGGATCACCTCCTTTCTAAGGATATATAACGGAATTTTGTACTTGGTTGTTTGGTTCAGTTTTGAGAGAGCAATCTCTCTTTTTGTACCTTGAAAACTAAATAAGAGTAACAACGACATCAAACTTTAGAAATAAGGCAAAAAAGCTATTGATATAGCAACACAACTGATTACGAAGTAATCAGCAAACTTATTCCAAAACTTTAGTTAAGTGAATAAGGGCGCACGGTGGATGCCTTGGCACTAGGAGCCGATGAAGGACGGGACTAACACCGATATGCCTCGGGGAGTTGTAAGTAAACTTTGATCCGGGGATTTCCGAATGGGGGAACCCACTGTTCGTAATGGGACAGGACATCTATCTGAATACATAGGGTAGATGAGGCAGACCCGGGGAACTGAAACATCTCAGTACCTGGAGGAAGAGAAAGAAAAATCGATTTCCTGAGTAGCGGCGAGCGAAACGGAAAGAGCCCAAACCAAGAAGCTTGCTTCTTGGGGTTGTAGGACACTCCATTGGAGTTACAAAGAAATTCTTTAAACGAATCGACTTGGAAAGGTCAGCCGAAGAAGGTAACAGCCCTGTAGTTGAAAAGGAATTTCCTCCGGAGTGTATCCTGAGTACGGCGGAACACGTGGAATTCCGTCGGAATCCGGGAGGACCATCTCCCAAGGCTAAATACTACCTAGTGACCGATAGTGAACCAGTACCGTGAGGGAAAGGTGAAAAGCACCCCGGAAGGGGAGTGAAATAGAACCTGAAACCGTGTGCCTACAAGTAGTCGGAGCCCGTTAATGGGTGACGGCGTACCTTTTGTAGAATGGACCGGCGAGTTACGATTGTATGCAAGGTTAAGTGGAAGACACGGAGCCGTAGCGAAAGCGAGTCTGAATAGGGCGAATGAGTATGCGGTCGTAGACCCGAAACCGTGTGATCTACCCATGTCCAGGGTGAAGGTCAGGTAACACTGACTGGAGGCCCGAACCCACGTATGTTGAAAAATGCGGGGATGAGGTGTGGGTAGCGGTGAAATTCCAATCGAACACGGAGATAGCTGGTTCTCTCCGAAATAGCTTTAGGGCTAGCCTCAAGATCGTGAGTACTGGAGGTAGAGCACTGATTGGACTAGGGGCCCCTACCGGGTTACCGAATTCAGTCAAACTCCGAATGCCAGTTACTTCAACTTGGGAGTCAGACTATGGGTGATAAGGTTCATAGTCGAAAGGGAAACAGCCCAGACCGCCAGCTAAGGTCCCAAAGTATACGTTAAGTGGAAAAGGATGTGGCGTTGCACAGACAACCAGGATGTTGGCTTAGAAGCAGCCATCATTGAAAGAGTGCGTAATAGCTCACTGGTCGAGTGACGCTGCGCCGAAAATGTACCGGGGCTAAACGTATCACCGAAGCTGCGGATTGTTCTTACGAACAATGGTAGGAGAGCGTTCAAAGTGCAGAGAAGTCAGACCGTGAGGACTGGTGGAGCGCTTTGAAGTGAGAATGCCGGTATGAGTAGCGAAAAAAGAGTGAGAATCTCTTTCACCGAATGCCTAAGGTTTCCTGAGGAAGGCTCGTCCTCTCAGGGTTAGTCGGGACCTAAGCCGAGGCCGACAGGCGTAGGCGATGGACAACAGGTTGATATTCCTGTACCACCTCATGATTGTTTGAACAATGGGGGGACGCAGGAGGATAAGGAGTGCGCACTGATGGATGTGCGTCCAAGCATGCGAGGAAGTCAGATAGGCAAATCCGTCTGACATATTTCTGAGCTGTGATGGGGAGGGAAATAGAGTACCGAAGTTCCTGATTTCACACTGCCAAGAAAAGCCTCTAGTTAGATCATAGGTGCCCGTACCGCAAACCGACACAGGTAGGCGAGGAGAGAATCCTAAGGTGAGCGGGAGAACTCTCGTTAAGGAACTCGGCAAAATGACCCCGTAACTTCGGGAGAAGGGGTGCTCACTTGTGAGTGAGCCGCAGTGAATAGGCCCAAGCGACTGTTTAGCAAAAACACAGGTCTCTGCGAAGCCGAAAGGCGAAGTATAGGGGCTGACACCTGCCCGGTGCTGGAAGGTTAAGGGGAAGAGTTAGCTCTTCGGAGCGAAGCTTTGAACCGAAGCCCCAGTAAACGGCGGCCGTAACTATAACGGTCCTAAGGTAGCGAAATTCCTTGTCGGGTAAGTTCCGACCCGCACGAAAGGTGCAACGACTTGGGCACTGTCTCAACGAGAGACCCGGTGAAATTATACTATGCGTGAAGATGCGCATTACCCGCGACAGGACGGAAAGACCCCGTGGAGCTTTACTGTAGCCTGATATGGAATGTTTGTGCAGTTTGTACAGGATAGGTGGGAGCCTTTGAAGCGTGAGCGCCAGCTTACGTGGAGGCACCCGTGGGATACCACCCTAACTGTATGACCATTCTAACCCAGGACCGTAATCCGGTTCGGAGACAGTGTCAGGCGGGCAGTTTGACTGGGGCGGTCGCCTCCTAAAAGGTAACGGAGGCGCCCAAAGGTTCCCTCAGAATGGTTGGAAATCATTCGTAGAGTGTAAAGGCAGAAGGGAGCTTGACTGCGAGACCTACAAGTCGAGCAGGGACGAAAGTCGGGCTTAGTGATCCGGTGGTTCCGCATGGAAGGGCCATCGCTCAACGGATAAAAGCTACCCCGGGGATAACAGGCTTATCTCCCCCAAGAGTTCACATCGACGGGGAGGTTTGGCACCTCGATGTCGGCTCATCGCATCCTGGGGCTGTAGTCGGTCCCAAGGGTTGGGCTGTTCGCCCATTAAAGCGGTACGCGAGCTGGGTTCAGAACGTCGTGAGACAGTTCGGTCCCTATCCGTCGTGGGCGTTGGAAGTTTGAGAGGAGCTGTCCTTAGTACGAGAGGACCGGGATGGACACACCGCTGGTGTACCAGTTGTTCCGCCAGGAGCATAGCTGGGTAGCTACGTGTGGAAAGGATAAGTGCTGAAAGCATCTAAGCATGAAGCCCCCCTCAAGATGAAACTTCCCATCACTTCAAGTGAGTAAAATCCCTCAGAGACGATGAGGTTGATAGGTCCGAGGTGGAAGCGTGGCGACACGTGCAGCTGACGGATACTAATCGATTGAGGACTTATCTAAGTTTTTTGATGTCACGTTACTCTTATTTAGTTTTCAGGGTGCAAATTTAAAAAAAGTGTTGCATTTTTATTCTGAAGTGCATATAATATAACTTGTCCTTGTTTTTAAGGAAACATCTTCAAGTTACATATTGTATTGTCTGGTGGCGATAGCGAAGAGGTCACACCTGTTCCCATGCCGAACACAGAAGTTAAGTTCTTCAGCGCCAATGGTAGTTGGGGGCTTCCCCCTGCGAGAGTAGGACGTTGCCAGGCACATTAAAAAAGAGTTAAGCTTATGCTTAACTCTTTTTTGTATTCTTAAACCTTCTATATTAAATTTGGAATCATAAAATAATTAAATAAGCTTATTAAAAAAAGTAATCCAGAATAGATAATAAAATTTTCTTATTAGCAAATTAAAAGGATTAGAATATAATGGAAGTTAGACATGATAAAATTTAAAAATGATATTTTTGAGAGAGGAGATGGAGACAAGCTATTCTTTTCTATATATTCGAATATGCATAAAAGATGAAACGATCACGTAAAGATATAATTGCATTTTAAATTCTATACAAAGGAGTAAGTAAAATTGGAACAATTCATTGGTGGTGATTTTCTTGTTATTGTATCACGTTTATTTATTGCTTTGATATTATCTGGTTTAATTGGTTTTGAACGAGAAATTAATAATCATTCAGCTGGGTTCCGTACGCATATACTAGTAGGAGTAGGATCCTGTTTAATGATGATTTTATCAATTTTTGGTTTTATCGCTTTCATGGAACAATATGATAATATTCGATTCGATCCTGCCCGTATCCCTTCTTATGTAATTAGCGGTATCGGCTTTCTGGGAGCAGGTACAATTATTGTTTACGGAGGAACTATCAAAGGGTTAACAACAGCTGCTTCTATATGGGCTGTAGCAGGTATTGGATTAGTTGTCGGAGCCGGTATGTACAGCGTTGCTATTGTAACAACGCTTATTATTCTTGTCAGTTTAATTTTTTTAAATCAAATAGAGCATTTCTTCCCCCGATTTAAATCAAGCAATTTTATTGAGATTATTGCATCAGAGGAATTTGAAATACATGAAGCAGTAAAGTCAATTGAAAAGAATCATTTTAATATTAAACAAATGGAGATAAAATTGTTGGAAGGTAATCAACGCAGAATTCATATGTGGACAAATATGAAGGGGAATAAAAATTTAATTTATTTATTTGATGATATATCCAAGCTTCCAGGAGTGGTAAATATAACAAAACGAAGTTAAAATTTAAATATTTTCATAGAGTTTCTATAATTATGTTTTGATTTCTTGTCTGTTTGTCAAAAATAGAAATACCATCCATTTGCAACTTAAAGAATTTATATTATAATAAAGTCATAGTCAAAGTTAGTCAAAGTCAAAGGAACTGATTTATCGAATAAATTATTTGATTTGAGGTGCGAAGGATGAGTAACATTTCAGATATCATTGAACAATATTTGAAAAAAGTATTACAGGCAGAGGAGCAGCAAGCTATCGAAATTAAAAGAAGTGAAATTGCAGATCAATTTCAATGTGTACCTTCTCAAATAAATTATGTGATTAATACACGATTTACTGTGGAGAAGGGGTATATTGTGGAAAGTAAGCGCGGGGGTGGCGGTTATATTCGGATTATGCGTATACGTCATCAGAATCAATCAGAGTTAATCGATGAGATTATATTTTTAATCGGTGATTCGATCCCCCAACGTGCTGCCTTAGATATTTTAGATCGGCTTTTAGAGGAGGAGCTGATTACAGCACGTGAAGCAAAGTTAATGTTAGCAAGTATTGATAGAACAACATTGGCTTTTCAATTACCATTACGTGATGAATTGCGTGCACGTATACTCAAATCTGCATTAACTGCTCTTAAGTATTTGAACGATTAATTACCTGAAGGGGAGGAGCGTCGTATGGAATGCCAGGAATGCCGTGAAAGAAAGGCTACATTACATTTTAAACATATAATAAATGGCCAGGAGAAAAAAATCAGTCTTTGTGAAGTATGTGCCAAGAAGAAAGGGTATTTAAGCTATCCAGAAGAAGGATATTCTTTAAACGACCTTTTATCAGGGCTGTTCCAAAAGGATGGATTAAATTTGAGCTCTGCAGGAACAACAAAATCCAATCAGTCCCAAGAACTGAAATGCCCCTCTTGCGGCAGAACGTTTAGTGAATTTAAAAAGGCCGGGAAATTTGGCTGTGCAAATTGTTATGCTTCCTTTGGATCCAAGGTAGAACCAATTTTACGGCGTGTACATGCTGGAAATACAAAGCATACTGGCAGGATACCAAAGCGTGCAGGAAAGTATATACAGCAAAAACAATTAATTTCTTCTCATAAAGAAGAGTTAAAACAGCTGATTGAAGAAGAAGAGTTTGAAAAGGCAGCTGTTCTTCGTGATAAAATCAGAGAACTGGAGAAAGAAAATCACCAAAATAAGGAAGCGGGTGATAACACGTGACATTAGAATCATTTATAAACGAAGCGATTAGCCCATGGATGCTGAAGGATGGTCCAGATAAAGATATAGTGATGAGCAGCCGCGTTCGTTTAGCCCGCAACTTTGCTGATCAATTGTACCCGACATCCGGTAATCAAGAAGCATTAGAAGAAGTACTGCAGTTTATTAAGAAAAATTATACTCAGCAGGAAGATACGGAGCAGGATTCCATTTCATTTATACCAATGAATAATTTAAATATGATTGAAAAACTTGTTTTGGTGGAAAAACACTTAATAAGTCCACATTTAATTAAGCATAGTGATCATGCGGCTGTGTTATTATCTGCACAGGAGCAGACTTCGATTATGGTAAATGAAGAGGACCATTTGCGTATCCAGGTGTATTATCCAGGTCTACAGCTGAAAAAAGCATTGGAGGAAGCATACTACTTAGATGATTGGCTGGAAGAAAAGGCCGACTATGCATTCGACGAGACAAAAGGTTACCTCACCAGTTGTCCTACAAATATTGGAACTGGGATGCGAGCTTCTATTATGATGCATTTACCTGCTCTCGTGCTGACAAAGCAAATTAATCGGCTGATTCCCGCAATCAACCAGCTAGGTCTTGTTGTCAGAGGGATATATGGTGAGGGCAGTGAGGCAAGAGGAAATATATTTCAAATATCAAATCAGATTACGCTGGGCAAATCGGAAGAGGACATTATAGAAGATTTGGAGAGCATTGTTAATCAGCTCGTGGAGCATGAACGCATGGCTCGTGTATATATTTACGAACAATCAGAGATTAGCCTGGAGGATCGCGTCTTCCGTTCATATGGAACATTAAAAAATAGCAGGATAATTGATTCAAAGGAAGCTGCGATTTGTATTTCAAATTTGCGTTTAGGTATAGATTTAGGCATAATAGAAAACATTTCCGAGAATATACTGAATGAGCTGATGGTTTTAACACAACCTGGATTCCTGCAACATTATGCTAATAAAGCATTACGCTCTGATGAACGTGATATTCGAAGGGCTTCCATCATTCGTGAAAGATTAAATTTGAAAAAGTAGGAGGAAATAACATATGATGTTTGGTCGCTTTACAGAGAGAGCACAAAAGGTATTAGCATTATCTCAAGATGAGGCTGTACGATTAGGCCATAATAATATTGGAACAGAGCATATTCTTCTTGGTTTGGTACGTGAAGGAGAAGGCATAGCTGCGAAAGCATTGCAATCTCTCGGCTTGGAAGTATCTAAAATTCAAGAAGAAGTTGAAAAGCTGATTGGTGTTGGCAAGCAGCCTTCTCAATCCATTCATTATACTCCCAGAGCGAAGAAGGTCGTTGAATTATCTCAGGATGAAGCAAGGAAGCTGGGCCACTCTTATGTTGGAACAGAGCATATTCTCTTAGGTTTAATCCGTGAAGGAGAAGGAGTTGCTGCCCGTGTTTTAAATAACCTTGGTGTAAGCTTAAATAAAGCCCGGCAGCAGGTGCTTCAGCTCTTAGGGAGTAATGAGTCCCAGGCAGGGCGTCAAGGGCGCACAGGGCAACAGACAAACGCAAGCACCCCTACTTTAGATTCTTTAGCCCGTGATTTGACGGTCAGTGCGAAAGAAGGGAAGATAGACCCTGTTATTGGACGCTCCAAGGAAATTGAACGAGTTATTCAAGTACTGAGCCGCCGAACTAAAAACAACCCTGTACTTATTGGTGAGCCCGGTGTCGGCAAGACTGCTGTTGCAGAAGGATTAGCACAGCAAATTATTGATAATGAGGTTCCGGAAACGCTGCGCGATAAACGTGTGATGACATTAGATATGGGTACTGTTGTTGCAGGAACAAAATATCGTGGTGAGTTTGAGGACCGCTTGAAAAAAGTAATGGAAGAGATTCGTCAATCAGGGAACGTTATTTTATTCATTGATGAGCTCCATACCCTTATTGGTGCCGGTGGAGCAGAGGGTGCAATTGATGCATCTAATATTCTTAAGCCATCACTTGCCCGCGGAGAATTACAATGTATTGGAGCAACGACATTAGATGAGTACCGGAAATACATTGAAAAGGATGCTGCATTAGAGCGCCGGTTCCAGCCAATTCAGGTGGATGAACCGACACTTGATGAAACAATTCAAATTTTAAAAGGCTTAAGAGACCGCTATGAAGCGCATCATCGTGTAACAATTACAGATGAGGCAATTGAAGCAGCAGCAACCTTATCTGATCGATATATTACGGACCGTTTCCTGCCGGATAAGGCAATTGATTTAATTGATGAAGCTGGTTCAAAAGTACGCTTGAACTCATATACTGTTCCGCCAAACTTAAAAGAGCTGGAACAGAAATTAGAAGAGGTAAGAAAAGAAAAAGATGCTGCAGTACAAAGTCAGGAATTTGAAAAGGCAGCATCACTAAGAGATTCTGAACAGCGTTATCGGGAAAACCTTGAGAAAACAAAGGATGAGTGGAAGGAAAAGCAGGGGCAGACCGATTCTGAAGTAACCATGGAGGATATTGCTGCAGTTGTATCAATTTGGACAGGAGTTCCTGTTTCTAAACTGACGAAGGATGAGAGTGAGCGTCTGCTGAACATGGAAGAAATTCTTCATGATCGTGTTATTGGTCAATCCGAAGCAGTAAATGCTGTAGCAAAAGCAATTCGCCGTGCCCGCGCCGGGTTAAAAGATCCAAAACGTCCAATTGGCTCTTTCATATTCCTTGGGCCAACTGGTATCGGTAAAACAGAGCTTGCCCGTGCGCTTGCAGAAGTAATGTTTGCCGATGAAGATGCTATGATCCGCATTGATATGTCTGAGTACATGGAAAGGCATGCGACTTCCCGTTTAGTTGGGTCTCCTCCAGGCTATGTAGGTTATGAAGAGGGAGGACAATTAACAGAAAGAGTCCGCCGTAAACCATATTCTGTTGTTCTGCTGGATGAAGTGGAAAAAGCACATCCAGAAGTCTTTAACATTCTCTTGCAGGTACTTGAGGATGGCAGGTTGACGGATTCAAAAGGAAGAGTTGTTGATTTCCGTAATACTGTTATCATCATGACTTCTAATGTTGGAGCAAGCGAATTGAAGCGTAATAAATACGTCGGTTTCACATTAGATAATGAAGAAAGACAGCATCAGGATATGAAATCAAAGGTTCTGGACGAATTGAAAAAGGCATTCCGCCCAGAATTCCTAAATCGTATTGATGAGACCATCGTGTTCCATTCCTTGGAGAAAAAACACATGAAGGATATTGCATCATTAATGCTGAAACAGCTACAAAAACGCTTAGAAGAGCAAGACTTAACACTTTCTCTTACAGATAAAGCGATTGAAAAAATTGCTAATGAAGGCTTTGATCCAGAGTATGGTGCCCGTCCACTGAGACGCTCTATTCAAAGTAATATTGAGAATTTATTGTCAGAAGAGCTTTTAAAAGGTAACATTCAAAAAGAGCAAAAGGTAAAAATAGGCTTAAACAGCAAAGGAGAATTTATTATCCTTTCTTAAAAAGGACTTCCTAATAAAGTATCAAAAGCTAGAAGAACATGGTTCTTCTAGCTTTTCTCCATTATATTGAAAAAACTTGTGGCATAAATATGGAAGATAGTTTTTTAATTTGATGCTTTCCTGTAACCTATGAAAACCAGAAATAGTCTATAATAAGAAATATGGGTGGTTTCATGTATAGTGAATTGCATTAGACATGGAACATTGATTGAAGGAGGTTGCAAACGTTGGCAAAAAGGAAAACAAAATTTGTCTGTCAAGAATGTGGTTATGAATCGGCTAAGTGGATGGGAAAATGTCCAGCTTGCCATCAATGGAATACAATGGTAGAAGAAATTGAAGCTGCTGCTGTAAAAGGCAGAACAGGATATATGTCTGGTATAACCTCCTCACAAAAGCCTGAAAAAATCACCTCTATTGAATCGAAGAAGGAACCGCGTGTGACAACGAAAATGAGGGAATTTAATCGTGTGCTGGGCGGAGGCGTTGTTTTAGGATCACTGGTTTTAATTGGCGGAGATCCGGGTATTGGAAAATCAACCCTCTTATTACAAATATCTGCACAGCTGGCGGAGAAAGATTTACCGGTTCTTTATGTTTCAGGTGAAGAATCTACAAGACAAACAAAATTACGTGCAGACCGGTTAGATATAAAAACAGATAAACTGTATGTATTATCAGAAACAAATTTAATGGATATAAGCAGACAGATAGAAGAAATTAACCCCTCCTTTGTCGTTGTTGATTCTATTCAAACCATTTTTAAAGAAGAGATAACAAGTGCGCCCGGCAGTGTTTCACAGGTTAGAGAATGTACAATGGAGCTTATGAAAATTGCGAAGACCAAAGGTATTCCTATTTTTATTGTCGGTCATGTAACCAAAGAAGGCTCCATTGCAGGTCCCCGTTTATTAGAGCATATGGTAGATGCTGTATTGTACTTTGAAGGAGAACGACATCACACTTATCGTATTTTAAGAGGTGTGAAGAACCGTTTTGGAAGTACAAATGAAATGGGGATTTTTGAGATGAAGGAGGAAGGATTACGTGAAGTAATGAACCCTTCTGAAATCTTCCTGGAAGAAAGATCTCAAGGTGCTGCCGGATCGACTGTTGTTGCTTCGATGGAAGGAACGCGGCCGGTTTTAGTAGAAATACAGGCATTGATTTCACCGACAAGCTTTGGTAATCCGCGCAGGACGGCCACAGGGGTAGATCATAATCGGGTACCGCTTTTGATGGCTGTATTGGAAAAACGCGTCGGGCTTATGCTGCAAAATCAAGACGCTTATATTAAAGTAGCAGGTGGTGTAAAGCTGGACGAGCCGGCTATTGATTTAGCACTTGCGGTCAGTATTGCATCAAGCTTCCGGGATCAGCCGACAAAGCCAAATGATATTTTTATAGGAGAGGTTGGCCTTACAGGGGAAATTCGTCGTGTATCCCGTATTGAACAACGGGTACAGGAGTCTGCAAAATTAGGATTTAAGCGGGTAATTTGTCCGAAAAATAATTTAGACGGCTGGAATTATCCAGCAGGTATCGAAGTAATTGGTGTTTCCAATGTGCAGGAAGCTTTAGAAATTGGATTACATCAGTAGAGTTTTAAGAAAATGTTCAAAAAGTGCTGTGGCTGCTCATCCCATCGAAATTTGCGGGTCCGTTTTTTGAACATAAACTTTTCGAAGAATTCCAATCAGGTTAGCATATATTACGCATCATTTGGTAATACTACTAATACTAGTCAGGAGGTGTAAAGGAATTGATGAAAAAAGTAGTACACTTATTTTTTATTATATTGGGCGGTACCATGGGGTATCTCTATCTTCCGGCGATCGTTCAGTTATTAAACGTTTCTGAATCAAGCTGGTTAACTTCATCTATTTTGGGAATGATTGTTGGAGCTATTATATTTTTTATCTTGTCTTATTTACTAGTAAACTATATTGTGAATTTCTTTCGTTGGGTGGAAGATGCACTGGTCAAATTACCAGCCATGGATTTGTTTTTTGGCAGTATTGGATTAATTGTCGGTTTAGTTATAGCTTACTTTGTTAATATGCCTTTGCAAGATATGAGCATTCGTATTTTTTCGCAGGTTTTGCCGCTTTTCATTATGATTATACTTGGTTACTTAGGTTTCCAGGTTGGTTTTCGCCGGCGTGAGGAATTTATGAATATACTCAAACCTGCGAAAAAGGACAAGCGCCGCAGCAATGATGAAGAGGATGCGGATTCAAATGTGCAGTATCCAAGCCCTAAAATTTTAGATACAAGCGTGATTATCGATGGGCGGATTGCAGATATTTGTCAGACAAACTTTTTAGAGGGAACAATCGTTATTCCTCAGTTTGTACTCGGTGAATTACAGCATATCGCAGATTCATCCGATGCGTTGAAACGGAATCGGGGCAGACGCGGATTAGATATCTTGAACAGAATTCAGAAAGAGCTCGCTGTAAAAGTTGAAATCTATGAAGGCGATTTTGAAGATATTCCAGAAGTGGACAGCAAGCTGATTAAGCTGGCAAAAGTCATTGACGGGATTGTCGTGACAAATGATTTTAATTTAAATAAAGTATGTGACTTTCAGGGAGTGTCTGTTTTAAATATTAATGATCTTGCCAATGCAGTGAAGCCGGTTGTACTTCCGGGGGAAGAGCTGCATGTTCAAGTAATTAAAGACGGGAAAGAGCACAATCAGGGTGTTGCTTATTTAGATGATGGAACGATGATTGTTGTAGAAGAAGGCAGAGATTATATCGGCAAAAATATTGAGGTTGTTATTACGAGTGTTTTACAAACCTCTGCTGGCCGGATGATTTTTGCAAAACCAAAATTACTTGAAAAAGCTTTATAAAAAGGGTATAACTGATAAAGGATAAAAAAAGTGATAACATGGATATGTTATCACTTTTCGTATAGAACTTGTTAATAGGATAAAGATAGGGGAGCCCCTCTTCTGACAGGTGTTCAAAAAAGATTTCTATTAGATTTTTTGAACAGTTTCTCCGGAAAAACAGGCAGCGAAGCGATTTTATAAACAATGAAGGAGGCATTTTAAATGAGTAAGGAAGTTCGTGTACGTTATGCACCCAGTCCTACAGGGCATTTGCACATTGGTAATGCTCGTACGGCTTTATTTAATTATTTATATGCAAAACATTTTGATGGAAAATTTATTATTCGCACAGAAGATACAGATGATAAAAGAAATGTAGAAGGCGGCGAAGAGAGTCAGTTAAAATATTTAAAATGGCTCGGTCTGGAATGGGATGAAGGAGCAGATATCGGCGGGGATTACGGTCCTTACCGTCAAACAGAACGCTTAGATATTTATCAAAAGTACGTAGATGAACTGCTTGAGCGAGATTTAGCCTATAAATGCTACATGACAGAAGAAGAGCTGGAAGCAGAACGAGAAGAGCAGCGTACTAATGGACAAGTCCCTAAATACGCTGGAAAACATAGTAACTTAACAGAGGAAGAAATTCGGAGCTTTGAAGAGGAAGGCAGGAAACCGAGTATCCGTATTCGTGTTCCTAAAAATAAAACATATACCTTCCAGGATATCGTTCGTGGAGAAATCACATTTGAATCGAGTGATTTTGGCGACTGGGTCATTGTAAAGAAAAATGGTATTCCAACTTATAATTTTGCCGTAGCTATTGATGATCATTTTATGGAAATTACCGATGTATTGCGTGGAGAAGAGCATATCTCTAATACACCCAAGCAAATGATGGTCTATGATGCATTTGGATGGACAGCACCGCGTTACGGGCATATGACATTAATTCTTAATGAAGAACGTAAAAAGCTGAGTAAACGTGATGAGCATATCCTGCAGTTTATTGAGCAATACCGTAATCTGGGCTACCTTCCAGAAGCGATGTTTAACTTCATCAGCTTACTTGGATGGTCTCCGGTTGGCGAAGAAGAGATGTTTAGCCAGGATGAACTGATCGAAATATTCGATCCGGAACGGTTATCTACTTCTGCTGCTATTTTTGACCAGCATAAATTGAAATGGATGAACAATGAATATATTAAGAAATCAGATTTAAGCCGTGTAATTGACTTAGCATTGCCGCATTTAATTGAAGCAGGTAAGCTTCCTGAAGATATGGACGAGAAGACACGCGAATGGGCAGAAAATGTAATTAGCTTATATCGCGAACAATTACGCTATGGAGCAGAAATTGTAGAGTTGACAGAGCTGTTTTTCCAAGAGGATATTTCATATGGTGAAGCAGAGCGGGAAATCCTGAGTGAAGAACAGGTTCCAGAAGTATTACAGGTATTCACAGATAAATTAATCCATTTAGAGTCGTTTGATAAAGATTCAATTAAAGCGCAATTTAAAGCAACCCAAAAAGAAACAGGACATCGCGGTAAGAAACTTTTCATGCCTATCCGTGTGGCGACAACGGGACAAATGCACGGTCCGGAGCTGCCTTTTGCTATTGAATTATTAGGAAGAGATATTATCGTGAAGCGTTTGGATAAATTATTAAAGGAAATGGGAGCTTAAGAGTTCACATTTCTCACGTTATATAATATATTATCTTTATAAGATACGCCTATGATATGATGTCTATAAAAATCAAATAAATTTAAAACGTTGAAGAGGTAAAGTAAAAATGAATTTCTTACCCAGAGAGAATCACATTTGCTGCGAGTGATTTTAAGATTTCTTTTTGAAGTGCGCCTCCGAGTCTATTGTGGAACATAAAGTACATGATAGCGGTTCTCTGCCGTTAACAGAGCAAAGTGGAGAGGGATTTTTCTCTCTGAACAGAGTGGGACCGCGCAAAAGCGTCTCTGTGTTTGAATAACACAGAGGCGCTTTTCTTTTATTCAATAGAGGAAATGACGACACTCATGTTGTGAAAATATTTTAAACAAAAGGGGCTGTATATTGTGGTCTTTCGAAGAATGAAGGAGGATATGGAGGTTGTATTTGAACAAGATCCGGCCGCTCGAACATATTTTGAAGTTATGTTAACTTATTCTGGGGTACATGCAATATGGGCTCATCGCATAGCTCATTGGCTGTATAATAAGAACTTGAAATTTCTGGCTCGTTTTATTTCGCAATTCTCCCGTTTTATAACCGGTATTGAAATACATCCAGGGGCAAGAATAGGAAGACGATTGTTTATTGATCATGGAATGGGCGTTGTCATTGGAGAGACGTGTGAAATAGGGGATAATGTCACAATCTTTCAGGGAGTAACGCTTGGCGGAACAGGTAAAGAACAAGGTAAACGGCACCCCACGATTGAAGACAATGCGATGATATCGACAGGTGCCAAAGTACTTGGGGCAATTACTATTGGAGAGAACTCAAAAGTAGGAGGAGGCTCCGTCGTATTAAAAGATGTTCCTGCTAATTCTACAGTTGTCGGTGTTCCCGGCCAAGTGGTAGTCCAAGATGGAATAAGACTGAACAGGGATCTGGATCATCAGAACATTCCAGATCCGGTTTCGGAAAAATGCAGTGATTTACAAGACCAGATTACAGAACTAAAAGCGGAAATCGAGCTTTTAAAGAAAGGAAGAATAAACAATCATGACGATCCAAATATATAACACGTTAACAAGACAGAAAGAGGATTTCAAACCAATTGAACCAGGAAAAGTGTCTATGTACGTTTGCGGGCCCACCGTATATAACTATATCCATATTGGAAATGCACGTCCTGCCATTGTATTTGATACAGTACGGAGATATTTTGAATATAGGGGCTTTGATGTTCGTTATGTTCTTAATTTCACAGATGTAGACGATAAAATTATTAAAGCAGCCAAGGAAGCGGGGGAAGAGGTAGGTACGCTTGCTGATCGGTTTATTGATGCTTATTTAGAAGATGTGAAATCACTGGGTGTGAAAAAGGCAACCCAAAATCCGCGTGTTATGGATTCGATGGAAGAAATTATAGTCTTTATCAAAGAATTAGTTGACAAAGGCTATGCTTATGAAGCGGGCGGAGATGTGTATTTCAAGCCGCGCTCCTTTGAAGGATATGGAAAGCTTTCTCATCAATCTATTGATGAATTGCGTTCTGGCGCCCGCATTCAAGTCGGCGAGAAAAAAGAAGATCCTTTAGACTTTGCTTTATGGAAAAAAGCAAAAGAAGGAGAAATTGCATGGGATTCTCCTTGGGGAGAAGGGCGCCCGGGCTGGCATATTGAATGCTCAGCGATGGCGAAGAAATATTTAGGTGAAACAATTGATATTCATGCAGGAGGGCAGGACTTAACCTTCCCGCATCATGAGAATGAAATTGCACAATCCGAAGCACATAATGATAAAACCTTTGCAAACTACTGGATGCATAACGGCTATATTAATATTGACAATGAAAAAATGTCGAAATCACTCGGTAATTTTGTGCTTGCACGTGATTTAATTGAAAAGCACGATCCGAAAGTATTACGTTTCTTTATGCTTTCCGTACATTATCGCAACCCGATTAATTTCACAGAAGAATTATTAGAAAGTGCTAAAACAAGCTTGGAAAGAATTGAAACAGCTTATCACAATTTAGGACATCGCCGTAAAGCAAGCATGGATCTAAGAGAGGATAATAAAGAATGGCTGGCCCGTATTGAGGACCGTAAAAAACGGTTTGAAGCAGAGATGGATGATGACTTTAATACAGCGAATGCAATTTCCATTCTATTTGATTTATCTAAAGAGGCGAATGTTTATGTACAGGAGGAGCAAACAGCAAAAGAGGTGATTGATGCCTTTCGTGAAACGATTGACTCCATGCTCCAGGTATTAGGAATTGACATCAAAAATGAACAGGAAGAGCTTTTGGATGAAATTATCGAAGCGTTGATTGCGGAACGGAACGAGGCGCGTAAAAATCGTAATTTTGCCCGTGCAGATGAAATACGTGATCAATTGAAGAACGAAAAAATCATCTTAGAGGATACGCCGCAGGGTGTAAGATGGAAAAGAGGTAAATAATGAAAGACAGTGATGTCAGACAGATGAAAAGCCTCGCTCTGGCGTATATTGGTGATGCAATTTATGAAGTATATGTACGTGAGCTATTATTAGAGCGGGGAACCATTAAACCGAATCAATTACATCAGGAAGCTATTCAATATGTATCTGGCAAGTCACAGGCAAAGGTTATTCTCCATTGGCTGGAGGATAACCTTTTAACAGAAGAAGAAAGCAAAGTAGTAATCCGGGGAAGAAATGCCAAATCGGGCAGTACGCCTAAAAATATCAGTGTACAGACTTATCGGTACAGTACAGCGTTTGAAGCGTTGATTGGCTATCACTATTTATTAAAAAATGAGCAAAGGCTGCAGGAATTAATGACAAAAGCAGTGGATTTTTTAGAAGAAGGGAGTGCTTGAAGTGACACAGGAAAAGGAGTGGATTATGGGTAAAAATCCCGTAATCGAAGCATTAAAATCTGGCCGTTCTGTAAATAAAGTTTGGATATCTGAACAATTGCAGGGGACGGCTGCACACAAAATACAACAGCTTGCCCGTGAAGCTGGAGCGGTTGTTCAGAAGGTGCCAAGATCGAAGCTGGATAAGCTGCAGGAAGGAAATCATCAGGGGGTAGTAGCCTCGGTAGCCTCTTATCCTTATGCATCCATTGAAGATCTCTTCGGCAGGGCAGAGGAAAGAGGAGAGGCGCCTTTCTTTATTTTGCTGGATGAATTAGAGGATCCGCATAACTTAGGATCTATTTTACGTACTGCTGATGCAACTGGAGCGCATGGAGTTATTATACCTAAGCATCGTTCAGTCGGTCTGACAGCTACAGTGGCGAAAACAGCAGCTGGAGCGTTGGAATATATTCCTGTTGCCAGAGTGACGAATATTGCTAACACTATTGATGAACTTAAAGAAAGAAATATATGGATTGTCGGGACAGAAGCAGATGCTGATGAAGATTATCGGCAGCTTGACGGAACCCTGCCAATTGGACTTGTTATCGGAAACGAAGGAAAAGGAATGAGCCGGCTTGTCCGGAAAAAATGTGACTGGACGGTCAGCTTGCCGATGGTCGGACAAGTTTCCTCGTTAAACGCATCAGTTGCATGCAGTTTACTTCTTTATGAAGTATTACGAAAGCGAAAGCCCCTAGGGAGTTCCTAAATGGTTGTATTAATTGTAGATGGCTATAATATCATCGGAGCATGGCCAGAGCTTGAGTATCTGAAAGAAAAAGATATTGGTCAGGCAAGAGATCGGCTTATTGAGCTTCTGGCAGAGTACCAGGCGTTTACCGGCGACCGTGTGATTATAGTCTTTGATGCATACTATGTACGGGGATTGGAATCGAAGCAAGAACAATTTAAAGTTGAAGTTATTTATACCAAAGAAAAAGAAACAGCAGATGAATGTATTGAGAAGCTTGTCAGGAAAGTAAAAAATGTTGAGACTCAAGTGTATGTTGCAACATCAGATTATGCCGAGCAACGGACAATTTTTGGACAAGGGGCTCTGCGCAAATCAGCCAGAGAGCTCCAGATTGAGATGGACGATATGAATCAGGAGATCCGTATTAACCTTGAGGTACATCAGAAGGAAAAGCCAGCTGCTAAAATCCCGATAGACCATGATTTGCTAAAAAGGTTTGAAGAGATGCGGCGGGGGAAATAGAAGGATATGGAATGAACAGAAAGCAGGGAGTGCTTCTCAGAATGCTTAAGAGAAGTCATTCCTGCAAAAAAAGGCGTTACAGATAGAATGAATGCCCGGCACAGAACGCTCAAAATGAGAAGCTTTTTTCCATCTGGTATTTTTTTAATAAGCTCGACAGCTATTTGATGGTTTTCAATTAAAGTCAAATAGAAGAACCTGATATCGTTATGACGAAAAAATATTTTTTAAAATAAATAATTATAGCTCCAGATGGCTTTAGACAAAGCGATAAGCACGTTTTGCTTCATTTTATATTTAGGTAAAAAGGCTTGTTTCTTTTCACGGAAACGACAAATTACGACTACTTCTGTCATAAAAGGGTCGTTGACGATATTTCTGATCGTCTAGTATAATAGTGCCTATCGTGGATATATTTGGAGATATCGATTTAGGAGGGGATTATTGGTGAACGGTGGGCAAATCAATACACGCAGCAAGAAGTTGGACAAGCTAGAAGATATTCATTTGCTGGAATTAATCCATCAAGGTGACAGCTATGCATTGGACCTCCTGATACATCGGTATTTAAATTTTGTAAGATTAAAAGCAAGAACCTATTTTTTGGTCGGTGCTGATAAAGAAGATATTATTCAAGAAGGAATGATTGGGCTATATAAAGCTATTCGTGATTTTAATATGGATCAGCCGACTCCTTTTAAAGCGTTCGCAGAATTGTGTGTAACAAGGCAAATTATCACAGCGATTAAAACAGCGACCAGACAAAAACATGTCCCTTTAAATTCTTATGTTTCTCTTGATAAGCCAATTTATGAAGAGGAATCTGACCGGACGCTGCTAGATATAATCAGCAGCACGGAGGATAGTGATCCAGAGGAAATGCTTATTAACCGGGAAGAGTACGGTGCAATGGAATTCAAATTATCAGAATTGTTGAGCGGTTTGGAGAGACAAGTACTTCAGCTGTATTTAGATGGTTGTACCTATCAGGAGATTGCAGAGCAATTAAACCGTCATGTGAAATCGATTGATAACGCTTTAGTACGGGTGAAGCGGAAGCTGGAGATACTGCTAGAGGAAAATGGAGTTACTATTTAAAAGAGAGTGTTCAAAAAGAACAAAGTGTGAAAAAACCAGAGATAACATTGACATAACGATAGTGAAGTGCTATGTTAATATAGTCTATATCCCTATGTATTGGGGTGGAATATATGAATAAAAAGATAGTCTTATCATGTGCAGTATGTTCTAGCAGGAACTATTCAACGAACAAAAACGCAGCCAATCAATCGCAAAGATTAGAAGTGAAAAAGTTCTGTAAACATTGCAAAACACATACCCTGCACCGTGAGACAAAATAGATATAGATTGATGGATAGATTCGCGTAAGTTCGGGGGGATATCAGTAGATGTTTAAGTTCTTAAAGAATGTTTCAAGAGAAATGAAGAAGGTAAGTTGGCCAAAAGGAAAAGAACTGAGAAACTATACCGTTGTGGTAATCTCTACAGTCATTTTTATGGCGGTATTCTTTTTCGTTGTTGATTTAGGCATATCTCAACTTTTAGATGCATTTTTTGAATAATTCCGTTATAATATAGGTATAATGAACAGAAGATAAAAGTCAGCGAAAACCCGATTTATGCGGGTTTTTTAAATTGGAATAGAAAAGTAGAGAGCGCTCATGTGTTAGCTCCCTGGCTTCTGGCGCTTGTAGCTAGAAAAAAGAAGAATACATTGATTTGTGAAGAGGAGGGGACAGGGCAGTTTATTGTCCGATACAAATGGAAAAGAATTGGTACGTGGTTCACACTTATTCCGGCTACGAGAATAAAGTGAAGATGAATCTTGAAAAAAGAGTAGAGTCTATGGGAATGGAAGATAAGATTTTCCGTGTTATTGTTCCGGAAGATGAGGAAGCAGAAATTAAAAATGGTAAAAAGAAAATGGTAAAGAAAAAATCTTTCCCTGGCTATGTTTTAACAGAAATGGTTATGACCGATGATTCATGGTATGTGGTCCGTAATACTCCTGGAGTTACAGGATTTGTCGGTTCCAGCGGACATGGTGCAAAACCGACACCGTTATTACCGGATGAAGTAGATGTTGTATTGAAAAGAATGGGTGTCAGTGAGCCTGCTCTCCAAATCGACTTTGAAGTCAAAGAAAGTGTCCGTGTAACTGACGGTCCATTTACAGACTTTACAGGAACGATTGAGCAGATTGATGCAGATAAACAAAAACTGAAAGTACATGTTAATATGTTCGGGAGAGAAACACCGGTTGAACTGGACTTTTCTCAAGTAGACAAGCTTTCATAGGTTTTTCCTGGGAGATAAAAAAGAGCTATCCAACTAAATGTGAACGAATTGCTGAAATAGCAATTCGTTTCAGGTAAAGCTTTTTCATGAACCGAGGCTTGCTTTTTTTTTGAATTCATGCTAAGATTCTTTTGTTATTCTTGTTCTCAATTAAAAGGAGAACAGGAAATGAGTGGGAGGGTAAATAAAATCAAAGACCCTATTACCACATCACGGACTTTAAGGAGGTGTGTCTCGTGGCTAAAAAAGTAATCAAATTAGTAAAATTGCAAATTCCTGCGGGAAAAGCGAATCCAGCACCACCAGTTGGGCCGGCGCTAGGTCAAGCAGGTGTTAACATTATGGGATTCTGTAAAGAATTTAACGCTCGAACACAAGAACAGGCAGGTTTAATCATTCCTGTTGAAATCACAGTATTCGAGGATCGTTCATTTACATTTGTTACAAAGACTCCACCGGCAGCAGTGCTACTTAAAAAAGCAGCTGGAATCGAGTCTGGTTCAGGTGAACCTAATAAAACAAAAGTCGCTACTGTAAAGCGCGACAAAGTAAAAGAAATCGCTGAAACAAAAATGCCTGATTTAAATGCAGCTGATGTTGATGCGGCAATGCGCATGGTTGAAGGTACTGCGCGCAGTATGGGAATCACAATCGAAGACTGATTCGATATTCCGTAATCAGGCTTTCTGAAGTTAAAGAGGAAGTTCAAAAAGCTCCCAAATGATAGGCGGCGAATCTCTGCGTTGACGTGATTTTCTTGCTTCTAATTTGATCCCTTTTTGAACACGTACTTTAAGGGTTGCGGTTGTTTTCACCCGCAGCCTTATTCGTGAAAACGCCGGATGGAAAGATGATTTGTGTACTGGACAAGAGTGTTTGCTCTCGTCCCGTGGGAGGTACAACCGTTATAACCACAAAAGAGGAGGATATTAATATGGCTAAATATGGTAAGAAACATCAAGAAGCTTTAAAGCTGATTGATCGTACAAAAGCATATGAAATTAAAGAAGCTGTAGAGCTTGCAAAAAAGACTGCAAAAGCAAACTTTGATGAAACAGTAGAAGCTGCTTTTCGTCTTGGTGTAGACCCTAAGAAAGCAGATCAACAAATCCGCGGAGCAATGGTTTTACCGCATGGTACTGGTAAAACTCAACGCGTTCTTGTATTTGCTAAAGGTGATAAAGCAAAAGAAGCAGAAGCTGCTGGTGCAGATTATGTTGGAGAAGAAGATTACATCAACAAAATCAACCAAGGCTGGTTTGATTTCGACGTAATCGTTGCTACTCCGGACATGATGGCTCAAGTAGGTAAATTAGGTCGTGTTTTAGGACCAAAAGGCTTAATGCCAAACCCTAAAACTGGAACAGTAACTTTCGAAGTAGAAAAAGCTGTTCAAGACATTAAAGCTGGTAAAGTAGAATATCGTGTTGATAAATCTTCTAATATCCATGTTCCAATTGGAAAAGTTTCTTTCGATGAAACAAAATTAGTAGAAAACTTTACTGCACTTACTGATCAACTTGTAAAAGTTAAGCCTCAGTCTTCTAAAGGTACTTACCTTAAAAATGCTTCCATTGCATCTACAATGGGACCAGGAATCAAAGTTGACGTTTCAAACTTCCGTTAATTAGTAGTTGACTTTTAAGCCAACGTTCGATATACTAATTTTCGGTTTAATAAAATCGAATGTTATACCGTAGACAGCAGGGGCTATGCATGAGCTTAATTATCCTGCCGAGGTGTTTATTTATAGAAAGGCAAAACCGTTTTGCCGATCTAAGGTAAGCTCTCATGTCTGTATGAGAGCTTTTTTTATAGAAAAGCACGTTCGAACGGTGTAATAATAGCGACGGTTATTATAGGAGGTGGAAAGATGTCAGGGATTATTGAACAAAAGAAACAATTAGTAGAAGAAATTGCAGATAAGTTTCGTAATAGCCAAACTGCAGTAGTAGTTGACTATCGTGGACTTAACGTTTCAGAGGTTACTGCATTACGTAAAGAGCTTCGCGAAGCAGGTGTTGAATTCAAAGTATACAAAAATACAATGGTTCGCCGTGCTGTAGAAGCTGTTGAGCTAAACGAGCTTAGTGATGTATTAACTGGACCAAACGCAATTGCATTTAGTGAAGATGTTGTTGCTCCGGCAAGAATCTTGAACAACTTCAGTAAGGATCATGAAGCTTTAGAAATTAAAGGCGGAATTATTGAAGGAAATGTTGCTTCACTAGATCAAATTAAAGAGCTTGCAGATCTGCCAAACTACGAAGGTATGGTATCTATGCTGCTTAGCGTACTTCAAGCTCCAATCCGTAATCTTGCTTATGCTACAAAAGCTGTTGCAGAGCAAAAAGAAGAACAAGGTGCGTAATACACCAAACGGTTTAATAACGAAAAGCGCAGAGCGCCCGTTTAAAAACGTAGAGATTGGAGCGGCGTACCTGAGATAAAGGAATCACGGTGAGGTAACGAACCGACGATGACTTATCGTAGGGGGCTCACGTGTTAGCTCCCTAGTTTTTGGCGCTCGGAGCTGGATAGCTATATTTCAAGCGTAAGAGTAAAATTGTGATAAAACCACATGCTTGCTCACAAATAAAAAACAAACTTATATCAGGAGGAATTTAATCATGACAAACGAAGAAATGATTAGTGCAATTAAAGAAATGACTGTACTTGAATTAAACGATTTAGTAAAAGCAATCGAAGAAGAGTTCGGCGTAACAGCTGCTGCTCCAGTTGCTGCTGCAGGTGCTGCAGGCGGCGCTGCTGAAGAAGAAAAAACTGAATTTGACGTTGTTCTTACTGGAGCTGGTGCTTCTAAGATCAAAGTTGTTAAAGCAGTTCGCGAAATCACTGGCCTTGGCTTAAAAGATGCTAAAGACTTAGTAGATAACGCTCCTAAAGCAATTAAAGAAGCTGTATCTAAAGAAGAAGCAGAAGAAGTTAAAGGCAAACTTGAAGAAGCTGGTGCTTCTGTAGAAGTTAAATAATTTAACGAATATAAGAAAAAGAGCTCGTCGTATTTTAGACGGGCTCTTTTATCACGAATTCATAAAAGGTCACCTTTGTCACTAGAAAAAGTTCAAGTTTATATACGAGAATGATTTTTAGTTGAACAGGTGGCCTTTTTTTAACCAAGAAAATATTTGGGTTGTTTGTATTAGATGCAAGTTATAAGTAGGGTTTTTTGGCTGGCGCTCCAACTTCTTGGGACTACGGTTACTCGCCTCACCCAAACCGCTGTAACGGACATCGCTCTATGATTAGGAAGTGTACGATCGCAGCTCAGGTATTTTTCTTAATTAATATAAAGTGGGTGCTAATCCATATGACAGAGCATTATTATTCGAAGCAGCCTCAGGCGAAGTCATCTCCTCAAAGCTGGTCTTTTGATTTGCGGGGAAGGACATTTCAATTTACAAGTGATATTGGTGTCTTCTCGAAAAGTGAAGTGGATTTTGGTTCAAGAGTGCTTATTGAAACTTTTCAGGAGCCGGAAATTAATGGGCCGATATTAGATTTAGGGTGCGGTTATGGACCAATTGGATTGTCTTTAGCTTCCGATTTTTCTGAAAGACAAATTTTTATGATTGATGTAAATGAGCGGGCTGTTGAACTGGCTGCTAAAAATGCAGAAATCAATAAAATTACGAATACAACTATTCTTCAAAGTGATCTATATGAGAATTTGAATGAAAAATCTTTTGCTTCTATTGTTACCAATCCGCCGATACGCGCTGGTAAAAGAGTAGTGCATGCTATATTTGAAGAAGCTTATAATCATTTAGCAGATCATGGAGATTTATGGGTAGTCATTCAGAAAAAACAGGGAGCGCCCTCTGCAAAAGATAAGATGGAAGAGATTTTTGGTAATGCGGAAGTAGTTACAAAGAAAAAAGGTTATTTTATATTGCGAGCAAAAAAGTTTGACTAATGATTGGGACTATGCTAAGATTGGAAGATGCTAAGATGAGGATACGTTTGCCTAGGAGGTTTTTATTAGGTGAATGTATAAAATCTTTACAAATGGGAAAGGCTTGTAGAATCGGGAAAATCAAGATTCGACAAATTGCTTTTCTATAGTTTATCAAAATTCTTTCATCTGCACAATCTAAAATCACAATATCCTTAAAACAGTTGTTTTTTCAAAGGGTGAAAATAAAGTTTTACCGGAAGAAAGATAAGCTGTCAAACAGGAAAGTGATACATGGTGTGAATGATAGGATAATGAGTTTATAGTTTTATTTTTTAAAGAACAGATGATTTATTCAGACGTTCTTTTAAATATGAGTTACATTTTGTAGAAACAACTACCAAAATGGATGATTTAAGGGGTGAAGCAGTTGACAGGTCAACTAGTTCAGTATGGACGGCACCGCCAACGCAGGAGCTATGCACGTATTAACGAAGTGTTAGAATTACCTAACCTAATCGAGATCCAAACCGCTTCTTATGAATGGTTCTTAGAAGAAGGTTTGAGAGAGATGTTCCAGGATATCTCTCCAATTGAAGACTTTACAGGAAATCTATCACTTGAGTTTGTGGATTATAGTTTGGGTGATCCGAAATATCCTGTAGACGAAGCAAAGGAAAGAGACGTGACATACAATGCTCCCCTTCGCGTGAAGGTTCGTTTAATTAATAATGAAACCGGAGAAGTAAAGGAACAGGAAGTGTTTATGGGTGACTTCCCGTTAATGACAGATACGGGAACATTTATTATCAATGGAGCGGAGCGTGTTATTGTATCACAGCTTGTACGTTCCCCAAGTGTTTATTATAACGAAAAAATTGATAAAAATGGAAAACGCGGTATTACAACAACAGTTATTCCAAACCGTGGAGCATGGTTAGAATTTGAAACAGATGCAAAAGATGTTGCTTATGTTCGTATTGATCGTACTCGTAAATTACCAATTACTGTTCTATTAAGAGCTTTAGGATTTGGAACAGATCAAGAGATTGTTGATTTGTTAGGCGAGAATGAATATTTACGAAATACGTTAGAAAAAGATAATACAGAGAACGCTGAAAAAGCTCTTTTAGAAATCTATGAGCGTTTACGTCCTGGTGAACCGCCAACAGTAGATAATGCGAAGAGTCTATTAGTATCTCGTTTCTTTGATCCGAAACGCTATGATTTAGCGCATGTGGGCCGTTATAAAATGAATAAAAAGCTCCATATTAAAAATCGTTTATTCAACCAGGTGCTTGCTGAGCCTGTTGTAGATCCAGAAACTGGAGAAGTTATTGCGAATCAAGGCGATCGTCTGGAAAGAAAATTATTAGATAAGATTCTTCCATATCTTGAGCGTAAGGAAGATCGTTTTGGAGATAAAACTATTACACCGCATGACGGGGTTTTGGAAGAAGAAATCACGATACAATCTGTGAAAATTCTTGACCCTACAGATCCAAATGGAGAACGTGAACTGACTGTAATCGGAAATGGGGAAGTAACGAAAGAAATAAAAAATATCACACCAGCTGATATTTTAGCTTCTATCAGTTATTTCTTTAACTTGCTTCACCAAGTAGGAGATACAGATGATATTGACCATCTGGGGAATCGTCGCCTGCGTTCAGTCGGTGAATTATTACAAAATCAATTCCGTATCGGATTATCCCGTATGGAACGTGTTGTTCGTGAAAGAATGTCTATTCAAGATACTTCGAGCGTAACACCGCAGCAATTGATTAATATTCGTCCGGTTATTGCATCGATTAAAGAATTCTTTGGCAGCTCGCAGTTGTCACAATTTATGGATCAGACAAATCCGTTGGGTGAATTGACACATAAACGTCGTCTGTCAGCACTTGGACCTGGTGGTTTGACACGTGAACGTGCCGGTTTTGAAGTGCGTGACGTTCACTACTCTCACTATGGCCGTATGTGTCCAATTGAGACGCCGGAGGGACCGAATATCGGTTTGATTAACTCCCTATCCAGCTATGCACGAGTAAATAAGTTTGGATTTATTGAATCGCCATATCGTCGTGTTGACCCTGAAACTGGAAAGGTAACAAGTACAATTGATTACCTTACTGCGGATGAACAAGATAATTATGTCGTTGCACAGGCAAACTCGCCGTTAGATGATGATAACTTCTTTGTAAACGAGGAAGTAACTGCTCGTTTCCGTGAAGATAATATTATTGTATCCCGCGATAAAATTGATTATATGGATGTATCACCGAAACAGGTTGTATCTGCAGCGACTGCATGTATTCCATTCTTGGAAAATGATGACTCCAACCGTGCATTAATGGGAGCTAACATGCAACGTCAGGCAGTTCCATTGATGAATCCAAAGGCTCCAATCGTTGGTACAGGTATGGAATATGTGAATGGTAAAGACTCTGGTGCTGCTGTTATCTGTCGTCATGACGGGGTCGTAGAGCGCGTGGAAGCGAAGACCGTTATTGTACGTCGTATTTCAAATGTGGATGGCAAAGAAGTAGAAGGCGATGTAGATCGTTACGGATTACAGAAGTATAAGCGTTCCAACCAGGGAACTTGTTATAATCAGCGCCCGATTGTTGCTGAAGGAGATCGTGTAACAAAAGGTGAAGTTCTCGCTGATGGACCTTCTATGGAAGATGGAGAATTAGCATTGGGTCAAAACGTTCTTGTAGGCTTCATGACTTGGGAAGGTTATAACTACGAGGATGCCATCATTATGAGTGAACGACTTGTAAAAGATGATGTATATACTTCTATCCATATTGAAGAGTTTGAATCAGAATCTCGTGATACAAAACTTGGACCAGAGGAAATTACAAGAGATATTCCTAACGTTGGGGAAGATGCACTTAAAAACCTTGATGAACATGGAATTATCCGTGTCGGTGCAGAAGTAACTGACAGTGATATTCTTGTAGGGAAAGTGACACCTAAAGGAATGACGGAGCTTTCAGCAGAAGAACGCTTATTACATGCGATTTTTGGTGAGAAAGCACGTGAAGTAAGGGATACATCCTTACGCGTTCCTCATGGCGGCGGCGGAATCGTCTTAGATGTAAAAATCTTTAATCGTGAAGATGGCGACGAGTTACCACCAGGTGTAAATCAGCTTGTTCGTGTATATATCGTTCAAAAACGTAAAATACATGAAGGAGATAAAATGGCAGGCCGTCACGGTAACAAAGGGGTTATCTCCAAAATCTTACCGGAAGAGGATATGCCATTCTTGCCAGACGGTACACCAATTGATATTATGTTGAACCCGTTGGGGGTACCATCACGTATGAACATCGGACAGGTGTTTGAACTGCATTTAGGAATGGCTGCCAGACAGCTTGGATTACATGTAGCAAGTCCGGTATTTGATGGTGCAACAGAGGAAGATGTTTGGGAAACACTTGAAGAAGCAGGTATGCCGAGAGATGCGAAGACAGTTCTTTATGATGGGCGTTCAGGTGAAGCTTTTGACAACCGTATATCTGTAGGTGTCATGTACATGATTAAACTTGCGCATATGGTTGATGATAAACTGCATGCTCGTTCAACCGGACCATACTCTCTCGTAACACAGCAGCCGCTTGGTGGTAAAGCACAATTCGGTGGACAACGTTTTGGTGAGATGGAAGTTTGGGCATTGGAAGCTTATGGTGCTGCATATACACTTCAAGAGATCTTGACTGTTAAATCAGATGATACAGTTGGTCGTGTGAAGACATATGAAGCGATCGTAAAAGGTGATAATGCACCTGAACCGGGTGTTCCTGAATCGTTTAAAGTATTGATCAAAGAGCTTCAAAGTCTTGGTATGGATGTTAAGATGCTTTCTAGTACAGAAGATGAAATTGATATGCGTGAACTAGAGGACGACGACAGTCAAACGTCGACGAAGCTTAACATTGAAGTGGAAGAACCGTTAAATCAATAAAATTTGTGCAGCAATGGTTCAAACTTCTCATGTGATGTGGTGACTTCTACGTTGCCCACACGATGTGGGCAACATAGAAGTTCCTTTTCTTTTGAACCATTCTGCTCTTTCTATAAAATTTCGTTTAAAGAAATCCCAGACTTTCGCCAAGACATGACGATAAGCCAGGTTTTCTCAAACTTTCTTAACTTGTAAAAGAGGATGTTCAAAAAGTTCAACAAAAATGACACAGCGAATTTCTGCGTTGACGAGATTTTTCCGATGGGACTGCGATTACTCGCCCCACCAAGAGCGTTACTCACGTATTTAAAAGCATACGCTCCGTTCGTAAAAATCTCGTCGCCTTGAACTTCTTGGTCTTTTTCATCGAACTTTTTGAACATACATTAAAAGGGAGGATTGCCCCTTGTTGGATGTAAATAATTTTGAGTACATGAAAATAGGGCTCGCTTCACCAGAAAAGATTCGTTCTTGGTCTTATGGAGAAGTGAAAAAACCAGAAACAATTAACTACCGTACTTTAAAACCGGAAAAAGACGGGTTGTTCTGTGAGCGTATCTTTGGCCCACAGAAGGATTGGGAATGTCATTGTGGTAAATATAAACGCGTTCGTTACAAAGGTGTTGTCTGTGACCGTTGTGGTGTAGAGGTGACAAAAGCTAAAGTACGCCGTGAGCGTATGGGGCATATTGAACTTGCTGCTCCAGTATCACACATTTGGTATTTCAAAGGAATCCCGAGCCGTATGGGGTTAGTATTAGATATGTCTCCTCGTGCATTAGAGGAAGTTATCTACTTTGCAGCATATATCGTAACAGATCCGGGAAGTACACCGCTTGAGAAGAAGCAGCTGCTTTCTGAGAAAGAATTCCGTTCTTATTATGATAAATACGGCAATAACTTCAAAGCTCAGATGGGCGCAGAAGCTATCCGTAAATTATTGCAGGATCTTGACTTGGAAAAAGAAGTTGATGCATTGCGTGAAGAGCTGAAAACAGCTCACGGCCAACGCCGTACTCGTGCAATTAAACGTTTGGAAGTAATGGAAGCATTTCGTAACTCTGGAAACGATGCAAGCTGGATGATTTTAGATGTTCTTCCGGTTATTCCTCCAGAAATTCGTCCAATGGTTCAATTAGACGGCGGACGTTTTGCTACTTCTGATTTAAATGACCTTTACCGTCGTGTAATCAACCGTAACAACCGCTTAAAACGTCTGCTTGATTTAGGCGCTCCAAGCATTATTGTTCAAAATGAAAAACGTATGCTTCAAGAAGCTGTAGATGCTTTAATTGATAATGGTCGTCGTGGCCGCCCGGTTACAGGACCAGGAAACCGTCCATTAAAATCTCTTTCTCATATGCTGAAAGGGAAGCAAGGCCGTTTCCGTCAAAACCTATTAGGTAAACGTGTGGATTATTCCGGCCGTTCTGTTATCGTTGTTGGACCTCATTTGAAAATGTACCAATGCGGTCTGCCGAGAGAAATGGCATTAGAGCTGTTCAAGCCGTTTATCATGAAAGAATTAGTGGCTAGAGGTCTTGCGCACAATATTAAATCAGCGAAGAGAAAAATTGAAAGAGTGCACCCTGACGTATGGGATGTTCTTGAAGATGTAATTAAAGAGCACCCGGTACTGCTTAACCGTGCACCAACCCTTCACAGATTGGGTATTCAAGCATTCGAACCTACGTTGGTTGATGGCCGTGCAATCCGTCTGCATCCGCTTGTATGTACTGCATATAACGCTGACTTTGATGGAGACCAAATGGCTGTACACGTTCCCCTTGGAGCCGAAGCACAGGCAGAAGCCAGAATCTTAATGTTAGCAGCACAGAACATCCTTAACCCTAAGGATGGAAAACCAGTTGTTACACCATCACAGGATATGGTACTTGGAAACTATTACCTTACTTTAGAACGTGAAGGTTCAATTGGAGAAGGTTCTTACTTTAAAGACACTGATGAAGCATTAATTGCTTATCAAACTGGATATGCTCACCTGCATACACGTATTGCAGTGCAGGCATCCAGTTTAAATAACAAAACATTTACAGAAAAACAAAATAGCCAGCTATTATTAACAACTGTTGGTAAGCTGATCTTTAATGAGATTCTTCCGGATTCTTTCCCGTATATGAACGAACCTACCAAGGTGAATTTAGAAGAGAAAACACCGGAAAACTATTTTGTGGATCCTGGAACAGATATTAAAGAAGAAATTAAAAACCGTGAAGTGGTTAAGCCATTTAAGAAAGGCTTCTTAGGTGATATTATCGCTGAGGTCTTCAAGCGTTTCAAAATTACAGAAACCTCTAAGATGCTTGACCGCATGAAGGATTTAGGATTCAGTTACTCTACAAAAGCTGGTATGACAGTTGGTATCTCAGATATTGTTGTACTCCCAGAGAAACAAGGTATCTTAGACGAAGCTCAATCCAAAGTTGATAAGGTCTTAAAACAATTCCGTCGTGGTCTGATTACAGAGGAAGAGCGCTATGATCGTGTAATTGCTATCTGGTCAGAAGCGAAGGATGTTATTCAGGACCGCTTGATGGGGTCATTGAGCAACCGAAACCCAATCTACATGATGAGTGATTCCGGTGCCCGTGGTAACGCATCAAACTTCACACAGCTTGCTGGTATGCGTGGATTGATGGCTGACCCATCTGGTAAAATCATTGAAATTCCAATCAAATCAAGTTTCCGTGAAGGTTTAACCGTAATGGAATACTTTATTTCCACCCATGGTGCGCGTAAAGGTCTTGCCGATACAGCACTGAAAACAGCCGATTCAGGTTACTTGACTCGTCGTCTTGTAGACGTTGCACAGGATGTTATCATCCGTGAAGCAGATTGTGGAACGGACCGCGGCCTGAAAGTTGCTGCTCTTGTAGATGGATCAGAAGTTATCGAACCGTTGTTAGACCGTTTGATTGGCAGAACAGCATTCGAAGACGTAAAACATCCTGAAACTGGTGAATTCATTGTAAAGAAAAATGAACTCATCCATGAAGATCAGGCGAAAACGATTGTGGAAGCTGGTATCGAAGAAGTAACAATCCGTACAGCCTTCACTTGTAACACGAAACATGGTGTATGTCAGAAATGTTATGGCCGTAACTTAGCTACTGGGTCAGACGTTGAGGTTGGAGAAGCGGTTGGGATTATCGCAGCACAATCCATCGGTGAGCCGGGTACACAGTTAACAATGCGTACCTTCCATACTGGCGGAGTTGCCGGAGATGATATTACACAAGGTTTACCTCGTATTCAGGAGCTGTTTGAAGCCCGTAATCCGAAAGGGCAGGCGGTAATTACAGAAATCTCCGGTACGGTTCTTGAAATGAAGGAAGTTAAAGATAAACAAGAAATTGTTATTCAGGGTAATGTAGAGCAGCGCAGCTATGCTGTACCTTATAACGCCCGCTTGAAAGTTCAAGAAGGAGATCAAGTGGAAACTGGGCAAGAGCTCACAGAAGGTTCCGTTGATCCAAAAGAACTTCTTCGCGTCAAAGGTGTAGAAGGCGTTCAAGACTACTTGCTTAAAGAAGTACAACGTGTATATCGTATGCAAGGTGTAGAAATCGGAGATAAACACGTCGAAGTAATGGTTCGCCAAATGCTTCGTAAGATCCGTGTTGTATCTTCTGGAGATACAGATGTATTGCCAGGCTCTCTGCTTGAATTACATCAATTCAAAGATGCAAACCACAAAGTATTCAAGGAAGGCGCAGATCCTGCTACAGGCCGCCCGGTATTACTTGGTATTACAAAAGCATCTCTTGAAACTGACTCATTCCTGTCAGCTGCATCCTTCCAGGAAACTACACGTGTCCTGACAGATGCTGCTATTAAAGGAAAACGTGATGAATTACTTGGCCTGAAAGAGAATGTTATTATTGGTAAACTTGTTCCAGCCGGTACAGGAATGCCGCAATATCGTACTTTAGAAGCTGAACTTGATGTGCCGGAATCTGATGAAGAAATAACAGATGAAGAAAGCACACAAAGAGTATAAAATGAAATGTTGAACAGGAAGGGGATTATCCCTTCTTGTGATCACCTTGTAAGTTATTTTTGGGAGCACCGAAAAAATACCAAGAATATATTGACAAACAATATATAGGGTGGTATTATATTCAAGGTGCTTCTGATTATGCTTGCAAAAGTAATTTTCGGAGCAGACCATAATCGGAACTTCGGTTTACTTTAAACGATAATAACAAAAACAATCTGAGTATAGGTTAATTATTTTTCGCAAAAATTGTGAGAGATTTTTTTATCGCTAAAAATGAACCACCTGGATGTGTGGTATTACAAAAGGTTGTTATTTGATTACTAAATTGAAATTGAGAGGAGGAAGATTCAATGCCAACAATTAATCAGCTAGTTCGTAAAGGCCGTGTGACAAAGACAAAAAAATCTGACTCACCTGCACTTAATAAAGGCTACAACAGCTTTAAAAAGAAAATGACTGATCAGAGCTCTCCGCAGAAACGTGGTGTATGTACTCGTGTAGGTACATTAACTCCTAAGAAACCAAACTCTGCACTTCGTAAATATGCGCGTGTACGTTTGTCTAACAACATGGAGGTAACTGCATACATTCCTGGAATTGGTCACAACCTGCAAGAACACAGTGTTGTTCTTATCCGTGGCGGTCGTGTAAAAGACTTACCGGGGGTACGTTATCATATCGTACGTGGAGCACTTGATACTGCTGGAGTAGAAGGCCGTATGCAAGGACGCTCTAAATATGGAACGAAAAGACCTAAAAAATAAGTAATTTAAATAATATAAGGGAAAGGAGGATGTACAATGCCTCGTAAAGGTCCAGTACCAAAGCGTGATGTATTACCAGATCCGCTTTATAACTCAAAATTAGTTACACGCCTCATCAACCAGATTATGGTAGACGGGAAGCGTGGAAAAGCACAAAAAATCCTTTATAATGCGTTTGAATTAGTTGCTGAAAGAAGTGGCCAAAACGCAATGGAAGTTTTTGAGCAAGCAATGAAAAATGTTATGCCAGTACTTGAAGTACGTGCCCGCCGTGTTGGTGGTTCAAACTATCAAGTACCAGTGGAGGTTCGTCCAGAACGTCGTCAAGCTTTAGGATTACGTTATATTGTTAACTACTCCCGTCTGCGCGGAGAAAAAACAATGGAAGAACGTCTTGCTAATGAAATTCTTGATGCTTCTAATAATACAGGAGCTGCTGTTAAGAAAAGAGAAGATATGCATAAAATGGCAGAAGCGAACAAAGCATTCGCTCACTACCGTTGGTAATATAAATCTAACAAAAGCTTTCTATAGGAAGGAGAAGAATACATGGCTAGAGAGTTCTCCTTGGAAAAGACACGTAATATCGGTATCATGGCGCACATTGACGCGGGTAAAACCACTACTACTGAGCGTATTCTTTTCTATACAGGACGTATTCATAAAATTGGTGAAACACATGAAGGTGCATCTCAAATGGACTGGATGGAGCAGGAGCAGGAGCGTGGAATCACAATTACTTCCGCCGCAACAACTGCTGCTTGGAAAGACCACCGTATTAATATTATTGACACACCTGGACACGTAGACTTCACAGTTGAAGTTGAACGTTCTCTTCGTGTACTGGATGGTGCGGTAACAGTTCTAGATGCACAATCTGGTGTTGAACCACAAACGGAAACAGTATGGCGTCAAGCGACAACATACGGTGTTCCACGTATCGTTTTCATTAACAAAATGGATAAAACAGGTGCAGATTTCTTGTATTCAACCAATACATTAAAAGAACGACTTGGTGCAAACGCACATCCAATCCAAATGCCTATCGGTGCTGAAGACGAATTCAGTGGAATTATTGATTTAGTTAAGATGGAAGCTCATATCTATCTTGATGATCTAGGTCAAACTGATGAAACTACTGAAATCCCTGCTGAGTTAAAAGACGAAGCTGAAGAGCTGCGTGCTAACTTGGTGGAAGCAGTAGCTGAAACAGACGAAGAGCTGATGATGAAGTATCTTGAAGGAGAGGAAATCTCTAACGAGGAGCTTGCAAATGCAATTCGTCAGGCAACATTAAATGTAGACTTCTACCCAGTACTTTGCGGATCTGCATTTAAAAACAAAGGTGTTCAGTTAATGCTGGATGCAGTACTTGCTTATCTTCCGGCTCCAACAGACGTGCCTCCAATCGAAGGTATCGTTCCTGGAACAGAAGAAAAAGTAACTCGCCCATCATCTGATGATGCGCCGTTCTCTGCATTAGCATTTAAAGTTATGACGGACCCTTATGTTGGTAAATTAACATTCTTCCGTGTGTACTCAGGTACACTTAACTCAGGTTCTTACGTAAAGAACTCTGTAAAAGATAAACGTGAGCGTATTGGACGTATCCTGCAAATGCACGCAAACTCTCGTGAAGAGATCTCTGTTGCTTACTCAGGTGAAATTGCTGCTGCAGTAGGTTTGAAGGATACAACAACAGGTGATACACTATGTGACGAAAAGGATCTAGTTATTCTTGAGTCTATGGAGTTCCCTGAACCAGTTATCTCGGTTGCTATTGAGCCAGAAACAAAAGCAGACCAGGATAAAATGGGTATTGCTCTATCAAAACTTGCGGAAGAAGATCCAACTTTCCGCACAGAAACAAATACAGAAACTGGACAAACTATCATCTCTGGTATGGGTGAGCTTCACCTTGATATCATTGTTGACCGTTTAAAACGTGAATTTAAAGTTGGCGCAACTGTTGGTGCTCCACAAGTTTCTTACAGAGAAACTTTCCGTGCTGCTGCTGAAGTAGAAGGTAAATTCGTACGTCAGTCTGGTGGACGTGGACAATTCGGTCACGTTTGGGTTAAATTTGAGCCAAACGAAGAAGGCGCCGGATTCGAATTTGTTAACAATATTGTTGGTGGTGTTGTTCCTCGTGAATACATCCCAGCTGTTCAACAAGGTATCGAAGAATCCATGGAAAATGGTGTTCTTGCCGGATATCCGTTAATCGATGTGAAAGCTACATTATATGATGGAAGCTATCACGATGTCGATTCCAACGAAATGGCGTTTAAAGTAGCTGCTTCTATGGCACTTAAAGCTGCTAAAAATAAATGTAACCCAGTTCTGCTTGAACCAATGATGAGAGTAGAAATTGTTGTCCCAGAAGAATATATGGGAGACATCATGGGTGATGTAACATCCCGTCGTGGACGCGTTGAAGGTATGGAAGCCCGCGGAACTGCCCAGGTAGTTAAAGCGTTCGTACCACTTGCAGAAATGTTCGGTTATGCAACTGCATTACGTTCAAATACACAAGGTCGCGGAGTGTACACAATGCACTTTGACCACTATGAAGAGACACCTAAAAGCATTACAGAAGAAATTATCAAGAAAAATGCAGGTCAATAATTGATTTTTTCTTCAATCTGACGTATAACATTTAGTAAAGGCTGGGAAATTTTAACCGACTTTCCCGGCTCATAAAAATTGCTATATATTTAAAGGAGGAACTATAAATGGCTAAAGAAAAATTCGACCGCTCGAAAAGTCACGTAAACATTGGAACAATTGGTCACGTTGACCATGGTAAAACAACTTTAACTGCTGCAATCACTACAGTAATGGCAAAAAGAAATGGTGATGGCACTGCAATGGCTTATGACCAAATTGATGGTGCTCCAGAAGAGAAAGAACGCGGAATTACAATCGCAACTTCTCACGTAGAGTATGAAACTGAAACTCGTCACTATGCACACGTTGACTGCCCAGGTCACGCTGACTATGTTAAAAACATGATTACTGGTGCTGCACAAATGGACGGAGCTATCCTTGTAGTATCTGCTGCTGATGGTCCAATGCCACAAACTCGTGAGCATATCCTATTATCTCGTAACGTTGGGGTACCTTCTATCGTAGTATTCCTTAACAAAACAGATATGGTAGACGATGAAGAGCTACTTGAATTAGTAGAAATGGAAGTTCGTGATTTACTAAGCGAATATGACTTCCCTGGTGATGATGTACCAGTTATCGCTGGTTCTGCTCTTAAAGCACTTGAAGGCGTAGAAGAATATGAAGAAAAAGTTGTTGAACTTATGGCTGCAGTTGATGAATATGTTCCAACTCCAGAGCGTGATACTGACAAACCATTCATGATGCCAGTTGAGGATGTATTCTCTATCACTGGTCGTGGTACTGTTGCTACAGGTCGTGTTGAACGCGGACAAGTTCGTGTTGGAGACGAAGTAGAAATCATCGGTCTTAACGAAGAATCTTCTAAAACTACTGTAACTGGAGTAGAAATGTTCCGTAAGCTTCTTGACTATGCAGAAGCTGGTGATAACATTGGTGCATTACTACGTGGTGTTGCACGTGAAGATATCAACCGTGGTCAAGTACTTGCTAAGCCTGGTACAATCACTCCACATACTAACTTCAAAGCTGAAGTTTATGTATTGTCAAAAGACGAAGGTGGACGTCATACTCCATTCTTCACTAACTACCGTCCTCAGTTCTACTTCCGTACTACGGACGTAACTGGCGTAATCAGCCTTCCAGAAGGAACTGAAATGGTAATGCCTGGAGACAACATTGAAATGAGTGTAGAACTTATTTCACCAATCGCGATCGAAGACGGAACTCGTTTCTCTATCCGTGAAGGTGGACGTACAGTTGGATCTGGCGTTGTATCTACTATCGAAAAATAATAAATGATTAAATTAAAAAGACAGCGTGACGACGCTGTCTTTTTTGCATTTTAGAATATCTTACTAAGAATTTCATTAGAATATTAGAAATCAAACAGAAGACATGGGATGCTCTGTTGCTATATGACGATAGCATTTATTTAAACCATCTAAAACAATGGAATGTGTTGTAAAGACATTTTGATTATTTTCTATTCCCTGCAGCAGCATATTGCTGGTAATACTCGTAGCGATAAAAGCACATTCATTTGTGCCGACTAATTGATTATGAACAAGTGCTTCTTTAGGGTTTGTAATTCCCATCGATACACAACGCTCCCATTGTTCATTTGTTTTTGGAAGTAATCTTGCCTGCATTTCTCCTCCCAGGCTTTTCACTCCTACAGCCGCTAGAACCCCTTCTGGAGCGCCGCCAATTCCAATGAATAAGTCTATATCACTCCGGTGGATGCAAGTTGCTATTGCAGGAATGACATCTCCTTCTTCAAACAGCTCTGTTCTGACACCTAAAGCACGTGCTTCTTCTATCCAATGATTATGTCTTTCTCTATCCTGCACAATCATTTTTAATTCTTCAAGTTTTTTTCCCTTTGCATCTGCGATAATGCGCAGATTCTTCTCGAGTGGATAATCAATATCAATCTTCCCTGCAGCTTCCGGACCAGTTACAAGCTTCTCCATGTACATATCGGGAGCATGCAGCAATGTTCCTTTCTTTGCAGCGGCAATTACTGCGATGGCATTATTCTTTCCTTTAGAAGTAGAGGTAGTTCCATCAATTGGATCAACTGCTAAATCGATACCTGCACCATTTCCAGTTCCAACTTTTTCACCGATAAATAACATTGGAGCTTCATCCATTTCTCCTTCACCAATAACTACTTCGCCATCCATAGGAATTTTATTTAGTAAAGTGCGCATAGAATCTGTAGCTGCCTGATCAGCTTCTATTTTATTTCCTGTCCCAATCCACGGATATGTCGCAAGTGCTGCTGATTCAGTAACGTGCAGAAAATCTTGAATGAACTGATTCATAACTACCATCTCCTTTAGAGTTTTAGTTTCGTGAAATAGAAATATCTAACATTTAATATTCATTGTTTTCATTACATACAGCTAAATGAATATCTAATTTAATAGTAATATAATTATCGTTTTATATCAATATCTTTTATTTATTTTTGTTTATTATTTTTATCTTTTGTTTTGGAGGATAAAAATCGATGATTAGAGTATGCTGAATCTGGTACAAAAAGGTTGTATCCTTTTGAAATTTGATAAATCTCTTTCGCTCTACGAAAAGTAGCTCCTCCTACAGACAAGAATTTGATATGATAAAAGCGGCAGATTAAAAAGTTCTTATTTGGCTGAACAAGTATCATCAGATTCAGAAGAAATAATCTTGTTACTCAACTATTTATTTTTTCATTGCAGTAAGAGTAATAGGTAGAACGATAATTATGAACTTCGTGATGGGAGAGAGAAGATGCTGTTTAATAATACATACAGGGAAGAAATCATTGAAGCTGTTTTTGAAAAGACGAATTTTTGTTTTGTGGTTGTTAATGAACAGGGGTTAATTACGTATTTAAATAAAAATTACTGTGATTTTATTGAGGTACAACTAAAGGATGTACTCGGTAAACATGTAGCAGATGTTATTGAAAATACAAGAATGCATATTGTCGCACAGACGGGCAAAGAAGAAATTGCTGATCTGCAGTATATAAAAGGGAATCATATGATTGCTAATCGTATACCGCTGTTTGCTCACGGGAAGTTAGTTGGTGCGGTTGGAACAGTCCTTTATAAAGATACGGAAGAATGGAAGAAAATGAATTCTCATATTAAGGATTTATTAATGGAAATTGAAAACTACCAGAAAAAGTTAAGTAATCCAAGAGGAGCGAGTTATTCATTACAGGATGTTGTTGGAAGCTCTGTCCAAATAAATGAGATTAAAGAAAAGATAAAGAAGGTTTCGTCAGGAGACGCCTCTATTTTATTAGAGGGAGGAAGCGGTACGGGAAAGGAACTTTTTGCGCATAGTATTCATAATTTAAGTGAACGCAGTGCGAAGCCATTTATAAAAGTAAATTGTGCTGCGATCCCGATGGAATTGCTGGAGTCTGAATTATTTGGTTATGAGGGCGGTGCATTTACAGGAGCTAAGAAAGAAGGAAAGCTGGGTAAATTCCAATTGGCTGATGGAGGTACTCTTTTTTTGGACGAGATTGGAGACATGCCAATAAATGCCCAAGTAAAAATCCTTCGTGCTCTGCAGGAGGGTGAGATTGAAGTAATTGGTACAGAAAGGACACAGAAGATCGATGTACGTATTATTTCTGCAACAAATCAGTCCATTGAAAAGCTGATAAAGGAAAATCGCTTTCGGGAAGATCTTTATTATCGTATTAATGTAATTTCAATTAAGATTCCTTCTCTCAAGGAAAGGGTAGAAGATATTCGTGTAACTGCGAAGTTTTTACTTGATAAAATTACTCAAGGTACGGGAAAGCGGGTAATCAGCTTCAGTGATTCTGTCATGCAATTTTTTATGCACTATGACTGGCCTGGGAACGTTCGTGAACTGGAAAATGTGATTGAATCTGCGGTGCACCTGACAAACACAGAAATTATTGAATTGAAAGATTTACCGGATCATATGCAGCAGAGTCTTTATATAACGGAAGAGGGCATGGGATTAAAGGAGATTATGGCCAATGCAGAAAAACAGGCTATTACAGGTGCGATCAGTCAATCAAATGGAGATAAAATAAGAGCTGCTGGTTTGCTTGGTATCAGTAAATCCAGTTTCTATGAGAAAGCGAAAAAGTATGATTTATAAATTCCTGAAATATGGAATGTACTCCATGAATCTGGAAACGTCATAAATTCTACTTTGGAAGGGTTTACAAAAATATAAATTAGAAGAAAAAACCTATAGTCCAGGAATCTGGACTATAGGTTTTTTGGCTTTTAGCTTCTTTTGTTGACAGTTCTTTATTTTCTTATGTAATCAATTTTGGCATGTTTTTTGCTAGTATACTGTGGAGGGGGAGAAGCAGATGAAAACAATTTATACATCTTTTGAAGACGCAGTGAAAAATATTCAAGACGGCTCCACAATTATGGTAGGGGGCTTCGGACTCGTGGGCATACCTGAGAATCTTATTTTAGCATTAGTAAATTCACAGGTTAAGCATCTTACTGTTATATCAAATAATTGTGGTGTAGATGACTGGGGACTTGGATTACTTCTGAAAAATAAGCAGATTGATAAAATGATTGGTTCCTATGTTGGCGAGAATAAGGAGTTCGAGCGGCAGGTGCTGGCTGGTGAACTGGAGGTTGAGCTGACACCTCAAGGTACACTTGCAGAGAGAATCCGGGCAGGTGGAGCGGGAATTCCGGCATTTTATACACCGGCTGGGGTTGGTACACCAATTGCAGACGGAGGAGAGGTGCGCATCTTTGACAATAAAGAATATTTGCTGCAAACAGCACTAAAGGCAGACTTCAGTTTGATCAGAGCTGCTGTCGGCGATTATGCAGGGAATTTGGTTTATAACAAGACTGCAAGAAATTTCAATCCGATGATGGCAGCCGCTGGGAAAGTAACGATTGCAGAAGTGGAGCAGCTTGTTGAAACAGGTTCTATTGATCCGGATCATGTTCATACCCCAGGGATCTATGTTCAGGGGTTGATTGAAGGTAAACAGGAAAAACGTATAGAGCGTTTAACAGTAAGACAGGGAATGTAAATTTAGCGAAGGAGGACATAACAGATGATAAAACAATTAGATAAAATATCTGTCAGAGAAAGGATTGCAAGGCGGGCTGAGAAAGAAATTGAAAACGGTTACTACGTTAATCTTGGAATCGGAATGCCGACAATGGTTGCCAATTATATTCAGGAGGGGAAGCAAGTTGTTCTCCAATCGGAAAATGGTCTGCTTGGTATTGGCAAGTCTCCTTTAGAAACAGAGGTTGATCCCGATTTGATTAATGCGGGCAAGGAGACAGTAACAGCACAGGCAGGTGCATCCTACTTCAGTAATGCAGAATCATTTGCAATGATTCGGGGGGAGCATTTAAACCTTGCAATTTTGGGAGGTATGGAGGTTTCCGAAGCTGGTGATCTGGCTAACTGGATGATTCCGGGAAAAATGATTAAAGGTATGGGAGGTGCGATGGATATTGTGCATGGCGCGAAAAAAATTGTTGTTATTATGGACCATGTGAATAAGCATAACGAGCCGAAAATATTAAAAAAATGCAGTCTTCCATTAACAGGGGAACAGGTGGTGAACCGAATAATTACGGATCGTGCAGTAATGGATGTAGAAGAAAACGAGCTTGTACTGGTTGAAGTAGCAGAAGGGTGGACAGTTGAAGAGGTTATAGCATCAACAGAGGCAGAGCTCAAAATTAGCGACTATTTACAAACAGGAGCTTACTAAAATGATTCTTTGATGTGAAGGTATTTTTTAGATAAAAAGGGGGATCTTTGAAGTGGTGGAAAATAAGGTGGTTTTTATAACCGGAGCAGCAAGCGGTATTGGATATGAAATTGGTTGTGAATTTGCAAAGAATGGTGCAAAGGTAGTTTTATCAGATGTAAATGAGGAGAAAGTAAAGGAGGTTTCGGAGAATTTAAAACAGGAGAGCTATGACTGTATTGGTCTGAAATGCGATGTTACGAATGAAGAAGAGCTCAAGCAGGCTTTAGATGAAACGATAGAAAAATACGGAAGAATGGATGTTTTAATTAATAACGCAGGATTGCAGCATGTATCCGCTATGGAAGATTTTCCGACTGAAAAGTTTGAGTTCATGATAAAAGTAATGCTGACAGCTCCGTTTATGGCAACAAAACATATTTTCCCGGTTATGAAAGAACAGGGATTTGGAAGAATTATTAATATGGCATCGATTAATGGTCTGATTGGTTTCGCCGGAAAGGCGGCATATAACAGTGCCAAGCATGGAGTGATTGGTTTAACAAAAGTGGCTGCTTTAGAGGGCGCAGCGGAGGGCGTCACAGTGAATGCTATCTGTCCGGGATATGTAGATACACCACTCGTACGCGGGCAATTTGAAGATCTGGCAAAGAATCGGGATATCCCGGTTGAGAAAGTACTGGAGGAAGTATTATACCCGCTTGTACCGCAGAAACGTCTGTTGGAAGTGCAGGAAATTGCTGATTATGTGATGTTTTTAGCCAGCGAAAAAGCAAAAGGTGTTACTGGGCAGGCAATTGTATTAGATGGGGGATATACGGCGCAATAAGAAAAAATGAAGAGGTGAGAGAAAATGACTAATGTCTATCTGATTGAAGGGGCTAGATCACCGTTTGGTACATTCGGCGGCAGTTTAAAGGATATTGATCCTACGGAACTAGGTATAGCCGTCAGCAAGGAAGCAATACGTCGCAGCAATATTCGCGCCGAAGATATAGATGTAATTGTCTTAGGTAATGTCATTCATTCCGGAAAAAACGCGCCGTACCTTGCAAGGCATATTGCATTGCAAGCAGGACTGCCGCTATCCAGTCCTGCACTTGCGGTAAATCGTTTGTGTGGATCTGGGTTGCAGTCTGTGATCTCTGCAGCTCATTCCATTTTGCTTGGTGAAGGAAATGTAGCCTTGGCCGGAGGAGTCGAAAATATGAGTCAGTCTCCTTTTGCGTTAAGAGGAAGCAGATTTGGCACCAAATTAAAGACTCCGCAAGTGGATGATATGCTTTGGGCAGCTTTAACAGACGAATATATTGGCTCAGGAATGGGGGTTACTGCAGAAAACTTAGCAGAGAAATATCATATTTCCCGCGAGGATCAGGATGTATATGCTTATTTGAGTCATCAGCGGGCAGCAAAAGCACAACAGGAAGGAAGACTGGCTGAAGAAATTATCCCGATTGAATTAAAATCTAGAAAAGGCTCGATGATTGTAAATACAGATGAACATATTCGGGAAAGTACAACTGTGGAAAGGCTGGCTGGATTAAGAGCTTCTTTTAAGAAGGATGGAACGGTTACAGGAGGAAATGCAAGCGGGATTAATGATGGGGCGGGAGCTGCTATTGTAGCAAATGAAGGTTATATTGTGCAGCATCGGCTGCAGCCGCTGGCGAGAATCATATCCTGGGGCGTTGCAGGTGTGGAACCGGAATATATGGGAATTGGTCCTGTGCCGGCGATAAAGCAAGCTTTACAAAAGGCTGAGCTTACACTGGATGATATAGACTTATTTGAAGTGAATGAAGCATTTGCTGCACAATATTTAGCTGTAGAAAAGGTGCTCGGTTTAGATCGTGAGAAAGTAAATGTTAATGGTGGAGCTATCGCTTTGGGACATCCGATTGGAGCCAGCGGTACAAGGTTGCTTTATTCCTTGGTGAAAGAATTGAAGAGAAGAGGGAAGAAATATGGCGTAGCCTCGCTTTGCATTGGGGGAGGACAAGGGATTGCAATGATCGTTGAAGCTAGATAACCAGAGAAACGGCGGTGCAAATTTGTTTGCCGTTATTTTTTCATGGAGCTGACAGGCAAAAGGGGTGACAGGGGCAAGCAATCGTTATTGATGGAGGATTGTTTTGTAAGTGTATTACAGTTAGACAGGGGGGAGTGGAGTAAATGATTTTAAGTGCAATTGGACTTATTGGTGGTTTAACCTTATTAATTGTTCTAACAATGAGAGGAATGAATCTGCTGATTGCGGCACCTTTATCAACATTATGGTTAGCAGTTTTTAGCGGGATCCCACTGTTTCCGCAATTAGTTGAAGCAGATCAAGCCAGTATGCTGGATAGTTATATGACCAGTTTTTCTGGCTTCGTTGCCAGCTGGTTTATCATGTTTTTGCTTGGTTCCATTTTTGGTAAAGTGATGGGTGATGCCAGAGCAGCTGATAGCGTATCAAAATGGGTTGTTGATAAATTAGGAGTTAAATATGCTGTTGCGGCAGTAGTAGCAGCATGTGCGATTTTAACTTATGGTGGTGTTAGTTTATTTATTGTTGGTTTTTCAGTATTTCCATTAGCGTTAAGTTTATTTAAACAGGCGAACTTACCGAGACGTTTCATTCCTGCGACTTTGGCATTCGGATCGGTTACTTTTACGATGACTTCAGCAGGTTCACCAGAAATCCAAAACTGGATTCCGATTGAATTTCTTGGAACAACCGCTTATGCAGCCTGGGAAGTTAGTTTAATTGTTGCCATTTTTATGATTATATTTGGATATTGGTTATTAAAGCACTTAATTAATCGTGCGGTTGCTAAAGGTGAGCAGTTTGAAGTTAGAGAAGACGACCCGGTTGCAGAAGAAAAAGAATTACCCAATCCTTTATTATCAGCGGTACCGCTATTAGTCGTATTAGGAGTATCATTTATATTCCACGATACGTTAGGTACATCTGCCTTAATCATTGCCTTAACAGGAGGGATTATTGCAACATGGGCGTTGAACCATAAATATTTACCAAATGTTTGGGTGTCAGCCTCTAATGGTACGATGGGTGCATTGTTGGCTATTACGAATACGGCAGCCGTTGTGGGCTTTGGCGGGGTTGCCAGGGAAACGCAAGCCTTTAATGCGGCCGTGTCTGCTGTAACGGATATGCCAGGGAGTCCTTTAATTGGTGGAGCAATTGCGATTGGTGTTATTGCAGGACTAACAGGATCATCATCAGGTGGACAGCAGATAGCCTTGCCACTCGTTTCACCACATTATATAGATATGGGCGTAGACCCTGAAGCACTTCACCGTGTAGCAGCAATCTCATCAGGGGCATTAGATACATTGCCGCATGGCGGTTATGTTGTTACAACCATCAGGGCGATCTGTGGGGAAACGCATAAAGATGCCTACGCACCTTTTGCTGCAGTAACAGTTATCGTTCCGATATTAGGTGTCATTTTAGCCATTGCGTTATTTTCATTAGGGATGTAAGTGATCTGATTAGGTGAAAAAAGGCACTAGGGGGAATTCTATTGCGAGTTTTAACTTCGTTTTTTGACAGAATAGTACAACGATATTTACCAGATGCATTTTTATTTGCGATTATTTTAACGATTTTTGTGTATTTATTAGGTGTTTTCCTTACAAATAACAGCCCGATGGAGATGGTAGCCTATTGGGGAAATGGTTTTTGGGACCTGCTTGAATTTGGCATGCAAATGTCACTGGTTGTTGTTACAGGGTATATTTTAGCAAGCACTCCTGTGGTGAAGCGGTTTTTAGCTAAACTCAGCAGGATAGCGAAGACGCCGGGGCAAGCGGTGATGCTTGTGACATTTGTTGCTTTAGTTGCCTGTTTAATAAATTATGGTTTTGGTCTTGTTGTGGGAGCATTATTTGCTGTTCATGTGGCAAAACGAGTTCCTTCAGTGGATTACCGAATACTAATTGCCAGTGCGTACAGCGGCATGGTTATCTGGCATGGCGGTTTTTCCGGATCCGTACCACTTCTTATTGCTACTCCAGGACATTTTTTAGAAGATGCGATTGGAATAATTCCTGTTACAGAAACATTGTTCAGTTCATTTAATCTATTTATTGTGATTACACTATTAATTACACTTCCGTTTTTTAACAGGTATCTATTAAAAGGGGCAGATTCTTTAGGTAAAATAGATCCTTCATTATGGAAGGAAGAATCAGAAGAGGAAACGGGATCTCATCCGGCGGAAACACCGGCAGAAAGATTGGAGAACAGTCAGCTCTTGTCTCTTTTGATTGGCTTAATGGGTCTCGTTTTTGTCGGGTATCATTTCGTAACGAATGGATTTGATCTGAATATAAACATCGTCAATTTTATTTTTCTTTTCTTAGGGATTCTTCTTCATAGAACACCGAGACGTTTTCTGGAAACAGTAGGGAACGGTGTAAAGAATGCCGGTGGAATTATCGTACAATTCCCATTCTATGCAGGGATTATGGGAATGATGGTAGCGTCTGGATTATCCGATAAAATATCCTTATTGTTTGTCAGTTTTGCAACAGATTACACCTTGCCGATTTTTACATTTCTTAGCGCCGGATTAGTTAATGTGTTTGTTCCCTCCGGCGGCGGCCAATGGGCAGTGCAGGGTCCGATTATGATACAAGCCGCTCTTGAAATAGGTGCAGATACGGCTAAAACAGCAATGGCAGTTGCCTGGGGTGATGCCTGGACCAATATGATTCAGCCATTCTGGGCTCTCCCTGTGCTTGCTATTGCCGGGTTAAAGATCAGGGATATTATGGGGTTCTGTGTCATGATTTTATTCTTTAGCTTTATTCCAATAGCAATCGGGTTTCTACTATTATAATAGTTACTATTAATCATTAAATATTGCGGAGCGGTGAAACAGCCGGCTCCGCTTATTTGTATTGTATGTAAATAAATGAATATCTTAAAACAGCGTTCATTTTATTTAAGCCCAAGATTCAAGTGAATCATAAAACGGCATATGAAGCACTCACAGTAATATTCTGGTCAGTTGATTTATCTATATTATTGGAAGGTTATTGGAGGTGCTCCAAAATAAAAAAAGAGTAGAAATGCATCTATTACATAAGGAAGAAAAAAACTTTTAAATTTTGCTTGCAATCGTACAAGGAACTATGTATAATATAAAAATGTGCAAACTTATAGATGCTTATTTACAAGCTTGCTATGACCAAACAATTCTAGTATAATGTAATAGTTGGTCAATTAATGCGATGATGCGGAAGGTTGTTGGCACACCCGGCCCCTTTGTCATGGCGAGGTGCTAAGAAAATTTTCGCGGAGAATGTCTATAATGATATAGGCGAGAAGGAGGGAAAATGATGGCAAAAGAGAAAATCAGAATTCGTTTAAAAGCATACGATCACCGTATTTTAGATCAGTCTGCTGAAAAAATAGTGGCTACTGCAAAACGTTCCGGAGCAAAAGTGTCTGGTCCGATTCCACTGCCGACTGAAAAAGCTATTTACACAGTTCTTCGTGCGGTCCATAAGTACAAAGACTCTCGTGAACAGTTTGAAATGCGTACGCACAAGCGTCTGATCGATATTCTTGAGCCTACACCAAAAACGGTTGATGCGCTTATGCGTTTAGATCTTCCATCAGGTGTAGATATTGAAATTAAATTATAATTTGTTTTAAATACAGGAGGTGTAACGGATGACGAAAGGAATCTTAGGTCGTAAAATCGGCATGACTCAGCTTTTCTCTGAAAATGGAGAACTTGTACCAGTAACAGTTGTTCAAGCTGAGGCAAATGTTGTGTTGCAAAAGAAGACATTAGAAAATGATGGTTATGAAGCGTTGCAAATCGGTTTTGCTGATAAAAAGGAATCACGTACAAACAAAGCGGAAAAAGGTCATGCTGAGAAAGCAGGCACTGCCCCTAAGCGCTACGTTCGTGAAATCCGTGGCGCAGACGTTGAAGGCTATGAAGTTGGCCAGGAAATCAACGTTGATATCTTTGAAGCCGGAGAAAAAATTGATGTGACAGGTACATCTAAAGGTAAAGGATTCCAAGGTGCTATCAAGCGTCACAATCAACAACGCGGACCAATGTCCCACGGTTCTCATTACCATAGAGGCCCTGGTGCAATGGCTGCAATTGATGCAATGCGTGTTTTCAAAGGTAAAAAATTACCAGGTCATATGGGTTCTGAACAAAAAACAATTCAAAACCTTGAAGTGGTTAGTGTAGATGCTGAAAAGAATTTAATTCTAATCAAAGGAAATATTCCTGGTGCAAAAAAATCTTACGTGAAAATTACTAGTGCAGTAAAAGGTAACTAATCACATAAACGAAGGGAGGATATGTCATGCCTAAAGTAGCACTTTTAAAACAGGATGGAAGTAATGTTGGAGAAATCGAATTAAATGACGCTGTTTTTGGTATTGAGCCAAACACACATGTACTTCATGAAGCAGTTGTTATGCAACGTGCGTCTTTACGTCAAGGTACACACGCTGTAAAAAACCGTTCTGAAGTTCGTGGTGGAGGCCGCAAACCATGGCGCCAAAAAGGAACTGGCCGTGCACGTCAAGGATCTATCCGTTCACCACAATGGGTTGGCGGTGGAACTGTTTTCGGACCAACTCCGCGTAGCTACAGCTACAAATTACCAAAGAAAGTTCGTCGCTTAGCGTTGAAGTCTGCATTATCTTCTAAAGTGAAAGAAGAAGGCTTGTTTGTTTTAGAAGCTATCACAATTGATGCTCCAAAAACAAAAGAAGTTATTAACATCTTAAACGGATTGAAAGTTGAAGAGAAAGCACTAATCGTTCTTTCAGAGAATGATGAAACAGTTGCACGTTCTGCAAACAACTTACAAAACGTGAAGGTATTAACTGTAGAAGAATTGAATGTACTTGACTTGCTTACGCATGACAAGCTGATCATCACTAAAGATGCAGCTGAAAAAGCAGGGGAGGTGCTCGCATAATGAAAGATCTACGCGATGTAATTAAACGCCCTGTCATTACAGAGAATTCTGCTGACTTAATGGCAGAGAAGAAATACACTTTTGAAGTAGCTGTAAAAGCTAACAAAACGCAAATCAAAGATGCTGTAGAAACAATCTTTGGTGTAAAAGTAGAACAAGTAAACACAATGAACCTTAAAGGTAAATTTAAGAGAATGGGCCGTTACGGTGGATATCGCCCTGACCGCAAAAAAGCTATCGTTCAATTGACTGAGGATAGCAAAGAATTAGATTTCTTTGAGGCTTAATAAAACGAATAAATAAATTTTAGAAGTAGAAGGAGGGACAACGATGGCGATTAAAAAGTATAAACCAACCTCAAATGGTAGACGTAATATGTCTGGTTCAGATTTTGCAGAGATTACTACGAGTACCCCTGAGAAATCCCTTTTAGCTCCATTATCTAAACGTGGTGGGCGTAATAACCAAGGGAAATTAACGGTTCGTCATCACGGCGGCGGTCACAAGCGCCAATATCGTATTATCGACTTCAAACGCGATAAAGACGGTGTGCCAGGACGCGTTGCTACAATTGAATACGATCCTAACCGTTCAGCAAACATTGCATTAATTCACTATGCTGATGGTGAGAAACGTTACATCCTTGCTCCAAAAAACATTAAAGTAGGGCAAGTTATTGAATCTGGTGTGGATGCAGATATTAAAGTAGGTAACGCATTACCGCTTGGAAGTATTCCAGTAGGTACAGTTATCCATAATATTGAATTGAAACCTGGACGCGGAGGACAATTAGCACGTTCTGCTGGTGCAGAAGCTCAAATCCTTGGACGCGAAGAAAAGTACACTTTAGTACGTCTTGCTTCTGGAGAAGTTCGTTTAATCTTAACAACTTGCCGTGCTACAATTGGTCAAGTGGGTAACATTGAGCATGAACTTATCCGTGTAGGTAAAGCTGGTCGTTCCCGTTGGAAAGGTATCCGTCCAACAGTTCGCGGTTCTGTAATGAACCCTAATGATCACCCGCATGGTGGTGGTGAAGGACGCGCGCCAATCGGACGTAAATCACCAATGTCACCTTGGGGCAAACCAACACTTGGTTATAAAACACGTAAACGTAATAAACCATCTGATAAGTATATTGTTCGTAAACGTAAAAAATAAACGGAAAAACGGGCGGGCTAAAGCACCCGTCTCTAATCCCTGGAAGGAGGCTTATCCATGGGCCGTAGCTTGAAAAAAGGACCTTTTGCAGATGATCATCTATTGAAGAAAATTGAAGTGTTAAACACGGAAGACAAGAAACAGGTAGTAAAAACCTGGTCTCGCCGCTCTACAATTTTCCCGCAATTCGTAGGTCACACAGTTGCAGTATATGATGGACGTAAGCATGTGCCAGTATATATCACTGAAGATATGGTGGGTCATAAATTAGGTGAATTCGCACCAACTCGTACGTATAGAGGACACGCTGGTGACGATAAGAAAACAAAACGCTAATGAGAGGAGGTACTAGGCATGCAAGCTAAAGCCGTTGCGAAATCAGTTCGTATTGCTCCTCGTAAGGTTCGTTTAGTTGTAGATCTAATTCGAGGAAAAGAGGTTGGCGAAGCAATCGCTATTTTAAAATATACACAGCGCGGAGCTTCCCCGGTCGTAGAGAAAGTATTAAATTCTGCAGTTGCTAACGCAGAGCATAACTATGAAATGGATGCAGACAACTTAGTAGTATCTGAAGTATTTGTTAACGAAGGCGCTACTTTGAAACGTTTCCGTCCACGTGCACAAGGACGTGCAAGCAAAATCAATAAACGTACTAGCCACATCACAGTTGTGGTAACTGAAAAGAAGGAGGGATAGTCAGTGGGTCAAAAAGTAAATCCAACAGGTCTACGCGTAGGTGTCATTAAAGACTGGGAGTCTAAATGGTACGCTGGTAAAGACTATGCAGACTTATTGCATGAAGATATTAAAATCAGAGAATATCTTGAAGGACGTCTTAAAACGGCTGCTGTTTCTTCTATTGAAATTGAACGTGCAGCAAACCGTGTAAACATTACAATTCATACTGGTAAGCCAGGAATGGTAATTGGTAAAGGCGGATCTGAAGTTGAAGCTTTACGTAAATCTTTGAACAACTTAACTGGCAAACGAGTTCATATCAATATTCTTGAAATTAAAAAAGTAGATATTGATGCAACACTTGTAGCTGATAATATTGCTCGTCAATTAGAAAATCGTATTTCATTCCGTCGTGCTCAAAAGCAAGCTATCCAACGTGCGATGCGTGCTGGAGCTAAAGGAATTAAAACACAAGTATCTGGACGTCTAGGCGGTGCGGATATCGCTCGTGCAGAACATTATAGTGAAGGAACAGTGCCACTTCATACTTTACGTGCTGACATTGACTACGGTACAGCAGAAGCTGATACTACTTATGGTAAATTAGGTGTTAAAGTATGGATCTATCGTGGAGAAGTCCTTCCAACTAAAACCAATAAATAAGGGAGGGGGCTCATTACTATGTTAATGCCTAAACGTGTTAAATATCGTAGACAACATCGTGGTAAAATGAGAGGTCAAGCAAAAGGCGGTACATCTGTTTCTTTCGGAGAATACGGTTTACAAGCTCTTGAGGCTTCTTGGATTACAAGCCGCCAAATCGAGGCAGCGCGTATTGCAATGACTCGTTACATGAAGCGTGGCGGTAAAGTTTGGATCAAAATCTTTCCAGACAAACCTTACACTGCAAAGCCTTTAGAAGTTCGAATGGGTTCCGGTAAAGGTGCTCCAGAAGGATGGGTAGCAGTAGTAAAACCAGGTAAAATTATGTTTGAAATCGCAGGTGTATCTGAAGAGGTAGCTCGTGAAGCACTTCGCTTAGCTTCTCATAAATTACCTATTAAAACGAAATTCGTAAAACGTGAAGAAATTGGTGGTGAAAGCAATGAAGGCTAAAGAAATAAGAGATTTAACCACTGCCGAAATTGAACAAAATGTAAAATCATTAAAAGAAGAGTTATTTAATTTACGTTTTCAATTAGCTACTGGCCAATTGGAAAACACTGCACGTATCCGTGAAGTACGTAAATCAATCGCTCGTCTTAAAACAGTAGTTCGCCAACGCGAACTAAGCGCAAATAACTAAAGATTCCAGAGGGGAGGTTAACCTCAATGTCTGAACGTAATGATCGTAAGGTTTATACTGGTCGTGTTGTATCCGACAAAATGGATAAAACTATTACAGTTTTAGTTGAAACTTACAAATTCCATAAGCTTTATGGAAAACGTGTTAAGTATTCAAAGAAATTCAAAACGCATGATGAAAACAATGTTGCAAAAACTGGCGACATCGTACGTATCATGGAAACTCGCCCGCTATCAGCTACAAAACGTTTCCGTCTGGTAGAAGTAGTAGAAGAAGCGGTAATTATTTAATAAAGTTCGCTCGGAAGGTATCCGAAGGGAGGTCACAGTGTTATGATTCAACAAGAAACTCGTTTGAAGGTTGCAGATAACTCTGGTGCTCGTGAAGTATTAACCATTAAAGTATTAGGCGGTTCCGGTCGTAAAACTGCCAACATTGGTGATGTAATTGTTTGTACTGTCAAACAAGCAACACCAGGGGGCGTTGTCAAGAAAGGCGACGTTGTAAAAGCAGTAATTGTACGTTCTAAATCTGGCGCTCGTCGTAAAGATGGTTCTTATATCCGTTTTGATGAAAATGCTGCCGTAATTATTCGTGATGATAAAAGTCCAAGAGGAACTCGTATTTTCGGACCTGTTGCACGTGAATTACGTGATGCTCAATTCATGAAAATCGTATCTCTAGCTCCAGAAGTTTTATAATAAGAAATTTCCTCATCAAGGAGGTGCGTAAAGCATGCATGTAAAAAAAGGTGATAAAGTCAAAGTTTTATCCGGTAAAGACCGCGGTAAAGAGGGTACTGTATTAGAAGCATATCCGAAGAAAGAGCGCGTATTAGTAGAAGGCGTGAACATGATTCAAAAACATGCGAAACCTTCTCAAGACAACCCGCAAGGCGGAATCTTGAATATCGAAGCTCCAATTCACGCTTCTAATGTATTGCCAATCGATCCGAAGTCCGGAGAACCAACTCGTGTTGGCTATGAAGTAAAAGATGGTAAAAAAATCCGTATTGCAAAAAAATCCGGTGAAGCATTAGATAAATAAGTTTTTCTGTGAAAGGAGGGCTAACGCATGAACGAATTAAAACAAAAATATCAGGATGAAATCACTTCATCTTTAATGAATAAATTTAATTATGATTCCGTAATGGAAGTACCTAAAATAGAGAAAATCGTGATCAACATGGGTGTTGGTGACGCAGTACAAAATTCAAAGGCATTAGATAGTGCTGTTGAAGAATTAGCTTTAATTTCTGGTCAAAAACCATTAGTTACTCGTGCTAAGAAATCAATCGCAGGTTTCCGTCTTCGTGAAGGAATGCCAATCGGTGCAAAAGTTACTCTACGTGGAGAACGCATGTATGAGTTCCTGCAAAAACTGATTGCTGTTTCTCTTCCACGTGTACGTGACTTCCGTGGTATTTCTAAAAAAGCATTTGATGGTCGTGGAAATTACACTCTAGGTGTGAAAGAACAGTTGATTTTCCCAGAAATTAATTACGATAAAGTAAGTAAAGTTCGTGGTATGGATATTGTTATCGTAACAACATCTAACACTGACGAAGAAGCTCGTGAACTTTTAGCTGGATTGGGCATGCCTTTCCAAAAATAGACATGAGCTAATAAAAGGAGGGAAAATTTTGGCTAAAAAATCTATGATAGCGAAACAAAAGCGCCCGCAAAAATATAAAGTACAAGAGTACACACGCTGTGAACGATGTGGACGCCCGCATTCAGTAATTCGTAAATTCAAACTTTGCCGTATTTGTTTCCGTGAACTTGCCTATAAAGGTCAAATTCCTGGTGTCAAAAAAGCAAGTTGGTAATCCCCGATTCGGGAAGGAGGTAATTAGTAATGGTTATGACAGATCCAATTGCAGATATGCTTACTCGCATTCGTAATGCGAACATGGTAAAACATGAACAATTAGAGCTTCCTGCTTCTAATATTAAAAAAGAGATCGCTGATATCCTAAAGCGCGAAGGCTTTGTAAAGGATTATGAGCTAGTCGAAGACAACAAGCAAGGTATATTACGTATCTTCTTAAAATACAGTGCAAACGAAGATAGAGTTATTACAGGAATTAAACGTATCAGTAAACCAGGTTTACGCGTATATGCTAAAGCAAATGAAGTACCTCGTGTATTGAACGGTCTTGGCATTGCTATCGTATCAACTTCTAACGGAATGCTTTCTGATAAAGAAGCACGTTCCCAGGCAGTTGGCGGCGAAGTATTAGCGTACGTTTGGTAATCACTATTTTTTAATGAGGAGGTGTAGGGAATGTCTCGTGTCGGACTTAAGCCTGTAGAAATTCCAGAAGGTGTAGAGTTGAAATTCAATGGAACTACACTAACAGTCAAAGGACCAAAGGGTGAATTAACAAGAGATTTTCATCCAGATATTAAAATTAACGTTGAGGGTAATATTTTAACTGTAGCTCGCCCGAGTGATCATAAAGACCACCGCGCACTACATGGTACTACTCGCAGCCTAATCAATAACATGGTGGTTGGAGTAAGCAAAGGTTTTGAAAAATCATTGGAAATTAACGGTGTTGGTTACCGTGCTCAAAAGCAGGGAAACAAAACTGTTGTTAACGCTGGTTATTCACATCCTGTTGAACTTGAACCCATTGACGGTATTGAAATCGAAGTACCTAAAAACACACAAATCATTGTTAAAGGTATCGATAAAGAATTAGTAGGAGCAGTTGCTGCTAATATCCGAGCAATCCGCCCGCCAGAGCCTTATAAAGGTAAAGGAATTAAATATGCGGATGAATATGTACGTCGTAAAGAAGGTAAAACTGCTAAGTAAGTTTTTTAGCCCGAGAAAGGAGTGACCCAGATGATCACAAAGCCTGACAAAAATGTTACTCGTAAAAAACGTCACAATCGTGTACGTAAAACATTATCAGGAACTGCAGAGCGTCCACGTTTAAACGTGTATCGTTCTAACAAAAATATTTATGCTCAATTAATTGATGATGTAAATAATGTAACCCTGACAAGCGCTTCTACAGTAGATAAAGAGCTTGAAATTAACGGCGGCAATGTTGACGCTGCGAAAGAAGTAGGGACAGCTATTGCAAAACGTGCAATTGATAAAGGATATAAATCCATCGTATTTGATCGTGGAGGTTATTTATATCATGGACGTATCAAAGCTTTAGCAGAGGCTGCTCGTGAGGAAGGCCTTGAATTTTAAAAGTAAAAGGAGGTAACCATCTATAATGATTACGAATATTGATCCGAGCAAATTAGATCTTGAAGAACGTGTTGTTACGGTCAACCGTGTTGCAAAGGTTGTAAAAGGTGGACGTCGTTTCCGCTTCGCAGCATTAGTAGTTGTCGGTGACAAAAACGGTCATGTAGGTTTCGGTACTGGTAAAGCACAAGAAGTACCTGAAGCTATTAAAAAAGCAGTAGATGATGCAAAGAAAAACTTAATTACTGTACCAATCGTAGGCACAACCATTCCACATCAAATTCATGGACAGTTTGGTTCTGGTAACGTATTGATGAAGCCGGCTTCTGAAGGTACTGGAGTTATCTCTGGTGGTCCAGTACGTGCGATTTTAGAGCTTGCTGGTGTAGGTGATATCCTGACTAAATCATTAGGATCCAACACACCAATCAACGTAATCCGTGCTACATTGAACGGTTTAACTAATTTAAAAACAGCTGAAGACGTAGCTAAATTACGTGGAAAGTCTGTTGAAGAACTGTTAGGATAAGGAGGGAAACACAATGTCTAAAAAATTGGAAATAACCCTCACTCGTAGTGTTATCGGCGGCACTGACGTTCAACGTAAAACTGTTGAGGCGTTAGGGTTAAAGAAAATTCGTCAATCGGTTGTACGTGAAGATACTCCAGCCGTTCGCGGTATGGTCAACAGAGTGTCCCACTTATTGACAGTTAAAGAAGTTTAATTAAATTTTGTGTAAAGAGGAGGTGCTCGCATGAAACTTCATGAATTAAAAGCAGCAGAAGGATCCCGTAAAGAAAGAAACCGTGTAGGTCGCGGAACATCTTCAGGTAACGGTAAAACTTCTGGTCGTGGACATAAAGGACAAAAAGCACGTTCCGGTGGTGGAGTAAGACTTGGTTTTGAAGGTGGTCAAATGCCTTTATTCCAACGTTTACCAAAACGTGGTTTTACTAACATTAACCGCAAAGAATATGCGATTGTGAACCTTGACACGCTTAATCGCTTTGAAGAAGGAACTGAAGTTACTCCAGAGCTATTATTAGAAACTGGTGTCGTAAGCAAATTGAATGCTGGAGTTAAGATTCTTGGAAAAGGGCAATTAGAAAAGAAACTGACTGTTAAAGCTCATAAATTCTCTGCATCTGCAAAAGAAGCAATTGAAGCAGCGGGCGGTCAATCTGAGGTGATCTAATTTGTTTCAGACACTCTCCAATTTTTTGCGTGTAGCAGATATAAGAAATAAAATTATATTTACACTGCTTATGCTTATTGTATTCCGTATCGGCACGTTTATTACCGTGCCTTTTACAGATAAAGCTGCTATTGATTTTATGATGAATCAGCAAAGCATGTTTGGCTTTATCAATACATTTGGCGGCGGGGCATTGCAAAATTTCTCTATCTTCGCGATGGGAATTATGCCTTACATCACCGCATCAATCATCATGCAGCTGCTGCAAATGGATGTTGTTCCGAAGTTTGCTGAATGGAAGAAGCAAGGAGAAATGGGACGTAAGAAAATTGCACAAGTAACACGTTATGCGGCTATTGGTATAGCGTTTGTTCAAGCGATTGCTATGTCTATTGGCTTTAATGCCATGGCAGGCGGATTACTGATTCATGATCCTGGCGTAATGAAATTCTTAATGATTGCTATCGTGTTAACAGGCGGAACAGCTTTTCTAATGTGGTTAGGGGAACAGATTACTGCTCACGGTGTTGGTAATGGTATTTCTGTCATTATCTTCGGCGGTATCGTTGCTGCTATTCCGAACGGCGCTGGACAACTGTACAACCAATACTTCTCTAATCCGGGAAGTGAGTTGTTTATCAATATCGTTATTGTAGCATTAATTGTACTGGTTATCATTGCGGTTACGGTCGGAATTATTTTCGTAAACCAAGCATTACGGAAAATTCCAGTGCAGTATGCGAAGAAATTAGTAAATCGTTCACCTGTAGGAGGTCAATCAACACATTTGCCTATTAAGGTAAATGCGGCAGGGGTAATTCCAGTAATTTTTGCGATTGCCTTTATGATTGCTCCATCTACTATTGCTGGATTTTTTGAAGGAAACCAAGTAGCAAATATCGTGACATACATTTTTGATTACACACAGCCTGTTGGTATGGTAATCTATGTTGCACTGATTATTGCTTTCTCATATTTCTATACATTTGTTCAGGTTAACCCGGAGCAAATGTCAGAGAACTTGCAAAGACAAGGTGGCTATATCCCTGGTATTCGCCCGGGACACAATACAGAAGAATATTTAACAAGGGTTATTAACCGACTGACCTTTGTTGGGGCGCTATTCTTAGCAGCCGTCTCTGTATTCCCAATTATCTTGGGCAGTCTTGCAAATTTACCATCGACAGTACAGATCGGCGGTACTAGCTTAATAATCGTTGTCGGTGTCGCATTAACAACGATGAAACAGTTAGAAGGTCAGCTTGTGAAACGACATTATAAAGGGTTTATTAAGTAAATTTCCTGCCTACAAAAGCGAGGGGAAACAATTGAATTTGATCTTAATGGGATTACCTGGTGCCGGTAAAGGCACACAGGCCGAAAAAATTAATGAAAAATACAATATCCCTCACATTTCAACTGGGGATATGTTCCGGTTAGCTATTAAAGAAGGTACAGACCTTGGTAAAAAAGCGAAGGAATATATGGACCAAGGAAATCTTGTTCCAGATGAAGTAACAATCGGTATTGTCAAAGAGCGCCTGGCGAAGGATGATTGTGCAGGTGGGTTTCTATTAGACGGATTCCCGCGTACAATTGCTCAAGCTGAAGCACTGCAAGAATTGACAGCTGATTTGAATAAAACCATCGACTATGTATTACATGTGGATGTACCAGAAGAAAAATTGGTAGAGCGTTTAACTGGACGGAGAATTTGTCCGACTTGCGGAACAACTTATCATGTCGTTTACAATCCTCCAAAAGAGGAAGGTATTTGTGATAAGGATGGCTCCCAGTTAATTCAGCGAGATGATGATCAACCTGAAACGGTGAAGAAACGGTTAGCCGTTAACGTAGAGCAAACACAGCCATTACTTGATTTTTATCAAGATAAAGGATATCTTGTGAAGGTGGACGGTGATCGTGATATCGACGACGTCTTCTCCGACATTGAGTCCATTTTGGATAAATAAGTCAACTATTTAATGAACAGATTAGGTGCAAAACTCAGGTCTGAGAGTTATAATAGGTGAGATAATGTGTAATGCTTTTATCAAATACGCTAAAAAATTGGTTCATCAACCTTTTGATATAAAACGAACAATTGCCTAGGTGATGGTGAGTGCTGATATACGTTAACAAATTGATTCTCTTAACAAGATTCCATTTGTACGTATGATGCAGGATAGTGATTCAGGTCAGTACAATTGATATCTCGGTTGTGAACGGCCGGTTGTCCTACGCTGGCCAATGGAGGAAGCAGTGTTCTAATAAATCATTTCAAATGATGATAGTACGCTAAATGTACGTTTAATATTTCCCTGCAGGGTGCCGTTGATTAAGAACGGCTTTTCACAAAAGGGGAATGAGGCTTTATCCTTGATTTAGATAAGGTTGTAACTGATTTGAAGAAGGGAGATCACACACAATGGCGAAAGATGATGTTATTGAAGTAGAAGGTACAGTGACAGATACATTGCCGAATGCGATGTTTAAAGTTGAGCTTGAGAATGGCCATACAGTATTGGCACATGTATCTGGTAAAATCCGTATGCACTTTATCCGCATTTTACCAGGCGATAAAGTAACGGTTGAACTTTCTCCGTATGATTTAACCAAAGGACGAATTACGTACCGTTATAAATAAACGAGCTCCGATCTAAAAGGAGGTAATGATGATGAAGGTAAGAGCATCTGTAAAACCAATTTGCGAGAAATGCAAAGTCATCAAACGCAAAGGTAAAGTAATGGTAATTTGTGAAAATCCAAAACACAAACAAAAACAAGGCTAAAAAACAGGAGGTGCTAGCATTCTATGGCACGTATTGCAGGTATTGATGTTCCACGTGATAAACGTGTAGTAATTTCTTTAACTTATATTTATGGTATTGGAAAAACTACCGCACAGGAAGTCCTTAAAGAAGCAGGCGTTTCTGAAGATACTCGTGTCCGTGATTTAACGGAAGACGAATTAACAAGAATCCGTCAAGCGATTGATAGCTACACTACAGAAGGTGACCTTCGTCGTGAAGTATCTTTAAATATCAAACGTTTAATTGAAATCGGCTCATACAGAGGTATTCGTCATCGTCGCGGATTACCAGTTCGTGGACAAAAGACAAAGAACAACTCTCGTACTCGTAAAGGCCCACGTAAAACAATGGCTAACAAGAAAAAGTAATGTAAGGAGGTAAGCTTACAAATGGCACGTAAAACAAATACGCGTAAACGTCGTGTGAAAAAGAATATAGAATCGGGCATTGCTCATATCCGTTCTACTTTTAACAATACAATTGTTACAATTACGGATACTCAAGGTAATGCTATCGGCTGGAGCTCTGCTGGTGCTCTAGGATTTAAAGGATCAAAAAAATCAACTCCGTTTGCTGCACAAATGGCTGCTGAAACAGCTGCTAAGTCTGCAATCGAAAATGGCATGAAAACATTAGAAGTTACTGTTAAAGGACCTGGCGCTGGGCGTGAAGCTGCAATCCGTTCTTTACAGGCTGCTGGATTAGAAGTTACTGCAATTGTTGACGTAACTCCAGTTCCTCATAATGGTTGCCGCCCACCAAAACGTCGTCGTGTTTAATTTAACCGTATAGAATTTGTCAGCCTTGGTCATAATGGTTGATAAAACGTACGGTTATCTACATGTTGTAGATAAACAGATTCCAAAGACAGTTCGTACGAAAGATTTTTAGGTAGAGCAGAAACGCCAACTGCCTATTTGAGGAATTTCGGTTAGACTTTGTGGTCTAGCCGGGGTTTCGACGTTTTAAAGGAGGGTTTGTTAAATGATCGAGATAGAAAAGCCAAAAATTGAAACGCTTGAAATTAGCGATGATGCTACTTTTGGTAAATTCGTAGTTGAACCGCTAGAACGTGGATATGGTGCCACACTTGGAAACTCCTTGCGTCGTATCTTACTATCCTCACTACCAGGTGCTGCTGTGACAACCGTTCACATCGACGGAGCACTGCATGAATTTTCAACGATTGACGGGGTTGTGGAGGATGTAACAACTATCATTCTTAACTTGAAAAAACTTGCACTTAAAATCTACTCTGATGAGCCGAAAACATTAGAAATTGATGTTCAAGGCGAAGGAGTCGTAACAGCTGCAGACTTAACGTATGATAGTGATGTAGAAGTGATGAACCCAGAGCTTCATATTGCTACATTAAACAGTAAAGCTAACCTTCATATGAAGTTAACTGCTGAAAGAGGTCGCGGTTATCGTCCGGCAGATGAAAACAAGTTTGATGATCAACCGATTGGCGTTATCCCAATTGATTCGATTTTCACACCAGTATCACGTGTTACGTATCAGGTAGAGAACACACGTGTAGGTCAAATTGCTAATTATGATAAACTGACATTGGATGTTTCAACTGACGGTAGTATTCGCCCTGAAGAAGCTGTTTCTCTAGGCGCGAAAATTATTACGGAGCATTTGAATATTTTTGTCGGCTTAACGGATGAAGCACAGAACGTGGAAATTATGGTTGAAAAAGAAGAAGATCAAAAAGAAAAAGTAATGGAAATGACCATTGAAGAGCTTGATCTTTCTGTTCGTTCTTACAACTGCTTGAAGCGTGCTGGTATCAACACCGTTCAAGAGCTTGCAAATAAATCTGAAGAAGATATGATGAAAGTTCGTAATTTAGGACGTAAATCATTAGAAGAAGTAAAAGTAAAATTAGAGGATCTAGGATTAGGTCTTCGAGATGATGACTGATAAACCAGTCACCTGTAGAGTTTCGAAAAGGGAGGGATAGTCCGTGGCTAGAAAATTAGGACGTACAACAGATAGTCGTATGGCTCTTCTTCGCAACCTTGCATCTGATTTAATTATTCATGAACGCATTGAAACAACAGAAGCAAAAGCGAAAGAGTTAAGATCGATTGTAGATAAAATGATTACTCTTGGAAAGCGTGGCGATTTACATGCACGCCGTCAAGCTGCAGCATTTTTATACAACAAAGAAGCGGATGAAGAAAACAACGTAGTTCAAAAATTATTTGATGATGTTGCTGCGCGCTATGAAGATAGACAAGGTGGATATACACGCGTTCTTAAACTTGGTGAACGCCAAGGCGATGGCGCTAAAATGGCAATCATTGAGTTGGTTTAATTACTAAAACGGCAAGGGGCAGGACTCAATCTCTCTCAGAGGTTATCCAAGCCCTTTTTTTGTATTGAAAAATTATATGATTTTTACGAAGAGAGTTCAGAGGGCAAGTGAAGTTGATAATTGCCGCTACAGAAATACACTACGCTTTCCGTGGGCTTGTCCTCAGCCTCCTCGAAAAAAAGAAGTTCACTTTTTTTCTGCGGGGTCTTCACACTGCGCATTCCCACAGGAGTCTCCGTGTATTTCTTCCGCTAGATATATACTATTAATTTTATTTTTCAATAGCAATAATAAAACATTTATTTATAACAAATACTTTCTTTCATCAAATAAAATCGATAAAATAACCATGATAGATAAAGCAAATTACATAATAGAAAAAACAGGAGAAGGGGGTGTCTGGATGGATAGAAAAAAGCTGGTAGAGTTTAAGAATGTTTCCTTTCAATATGAGGAAGAAGGAGCGCTTGTTTTAGATCAGGTTTCTTTTGACATCTATGAAGGTGAGTGGGTTGCTATTATCGGTCATAATGGCTCTGGAAAATCAACCATTGCCAAGCTGCTTAATGGACTGCTAATGCCAAAGGACGGGGAAATCATTGTTGATGGCAAGAGAGTAGATGATGATACTGTCTGGGATATACGGAAAGATGTAGGGATGGTCTTTCAAAATCCAGATAATCAATTTGTTGGTGCAACAGTTCAGGATGATGTCGCATTTGGTATGGAAAACAGAGGCGTACCCAGAGAAGAGATGAGAGAGAGAATCCAGCGCACCTTATCCGCTGTACGTATGCAGGATTACTTAATAACAGAGCCGCACCGTCTATCTGGTGGACAAAAGCAGCGTGTAGCCATTGCCAGTGTCTTAGCAATAGCTCCTAAGGTATTAATTTTGGATGAGGCAACTGCTATGCTCGACCCGACAGGCAGAAAAGAAATTATGCACACGGTGAATGATATTCAGGAATCAGAAGGGCTTTCCCTGATTACCATAACGCATGACCTGCAGGAAATTGTTCAGGCAGACCGTGTGATTGTCATGAATAAGGGGCAAATCTGGGAGGAAACAACGCCAAGAGAGCTTTTTTTACAGCGGGGAGAATTACGTGAAATTGGGCTGGATGTGCCATTTGTTGCCCAATTAACCGATGAGCTGAGGAAGCAGGGAGTTCCATTAAAAGAAGCAGCATTAAACCACGAAGAGTTGTTGGAGGAATTATGGAAATTCAATTCAAAGATGTAAGTTATATTTATCAAGAGAATACGCCTTTTGCCCATAAAGCCCTTGAGAACATCTCCTTTACGGTAAATTCTGGTTCGTTTGTGGCGGTTATCGGTCATACCGGCTCAGGGAAATCAACGCTCATTCAGCATCTCAATGGACTGAGCCTTCCGAGCAGGGGAGAGATAAACATTGGTGATTTCCATCTGAGTGCAGACGGGAAGCCAAAGAATATCCGTGATTTAAGAAGAAGAGTCGGGGTCGTTTTTCAATATCCGGAGCATCAGTTATTTGAAGAGACAGTTGCCAAAGATATCGCCTTTGGACCAAAGAATTTTGGCGTAGAGCAGGAGGAAATCGATCGCAGGATAGAGAAGCTTCTTCCTGCTGTCGGTCTGCCAAAGGAAATATTAGAGCGTTCCCCATTTGATTTAAGTGGCGGACAGAAGCGGCGAGTCGCTATTGCAGGAGTGCTGGCAATGGCTCCGCAAGTTCTTGTGCTGGACGAGCCGACTGCGGGACTTGATCCACGTGGACAACGTGAAATTATGGATATGTTTTATCAGCTGCACCAGGAGCAAAATCTGACAACGGTATTAGTGACACATAGTATGGAGGATGCACTGGCTTATGCAGATAAAATAATTATCTTAAATAAAGGACAAAAATATATGGAAGGTCATCCGCTTGACGTGTTTAAACAAGCAGAGAAGCTGCAGGAGGTACAATTAGGACTCCCGGAGGTCATTCACTTTCTAAACCAGTATAATGAGCGTTTTGGCACTTCTTTAACCTATCAATATCAACCCATGCCGGAGTTAGCAAAAGAGATCAAGAAGCGGCTGGAGGTGGGGTCTCATGAATAATGCTCTGATTATTGGCCAGTATGTTCCTGGAAACTCCCTTATTCATCGGCTGGATCCAAGAACGAAAATTACGGTAGTTTTTTTCTTTGTTATTATTGTATTCTTTGCAAATAATGTACCAACATATAGCTTGTTAACGGCATTTTCGGTGCTCTGTGTACTTATTTCACGGGTACCGCTGCAATTTATTCTAAAAGGACTGTTGCCCGTCTGGTTTTTAATTATTTTTACATTTATCCTGCATTTAATTATTACAAATGAAGGGAATCTTTTAGTTGATTGGGGATTTATTAAGATTTACAGCGGTGGAGTTATCCAGGGTTTTGCGATTTCCTTACGCTTTTTCCTGCTGATCCTGACGACTTCTTTATTAACATTAACAACAACGCCGATTGAAATTACCGACGCGATGGAGGAAATGCTTCACCCACTGAAAAAGATTAAGTTCCCTGTTCATGAGCTGGCATTGATGATGTCTATTTCCTTGCGCTTCATTCCAACACTGATGCAGGAAACGGATAAAATATCCCGCGCGCAGGCGGCCCGGGGCGTAGATTTTCGGACAGGACCTGTCAAGGATCGGGTGATGGCAGTTATTCCACTGCTGGTTCCGTTGTTTGTCAGTGCATTTAAACGCGCTGAGGATTTGGCAATGGCGATGGAAGCCCGCGGCTATCAAGGCGGGGAAGGAAGAAGCAAGCTCCGTGAATTACATGTAGGTACAAAGGATATTCTGGTTTTAACCGGTTTTGTACTGATGCTTGTGGCGTTGTTTGTCTTAAGACAGTAATGGAAGGAAAGGAACTGTACAAATGGAAAGGTTAAAATGCACGATTTCTTATGATGGTTCAGGCTTTGCCGGCTTTCAAGTACAGCCCAGGCAGCGGACTGTCCAGGGTATGCTGGAAAAAGCCTTAGCAAAAATCCATAAGGGGGAAGCAATCCGGATTCAAGCATCAGGAAGGACGGATACAGGAGTCCATGCAGTCGGCCAGGTTATTCATTTTGATACGCCTCTAACGATTCCTGAGCATAATTGGAAGCAGGCTATCAATACACTCTTGCCTGATGATGTCCATATATCTCATGTCGAGCAGGTCAGTGATTCATTTCATGCCCGTTATAGTGTGAAGCAGAAAGAGTATCATTATATGGTTTTAAACAGGGACGAACCGGACGTATTTCGCCAGAACTATGCATTGTATTTTCCCAAAAGCCTCAATATAGAGGCCGTACAGGCTGCCTGTGAGTATTTAGAGGGCACACATGACTTTACTACCTTCTCTTCTGCGAAATCGACTGTGAAAGGCTCAAAAGTGCGGACATTGTATCATGCCTCCTGCAGGAAAAAAGGAAATGATATTGAATTTATTTTTCGTGGGAGCGGCTTTTTATACAACATGGTGCGGATCATGGTCAGCGCGCTGCTGGATGTAGGAGTTGGGAAACGTAATCCAGAGGATATACCGGTGCTTTTAGCCGCAAAAGAAAGAGGGAAGCTCGGCAAGACAATTTCTCCAAATGGACTGTATTTATGGGAAGTAAGTTATCATGAACAGGCAGATGTGAAGCATTTCAAAGATTGAATGAAAAAGAGGAAGAAAAAACGAGAATTTTTTAAATTACTTTCATACTAGGCTTGACTTTTGGTTGTGAAAGTTATAATATGATATATGGCATTTTATTTCTAAACCATGATTAGCCCCGGAATCTAATTATGTTAAGAATAAAAATATGATTACGAATAGTAAAGAATGATCGATATATGGAGGGAAAAAATTATGCGCACAACTTTCATGGCAAATGAAGCAAATATTGAACGCAAATGGCTAGTTGTGGATGCGGAAGGGCAACGTTTAGGACGTTTAGCAAGCGAAGTAGCTGCTATCTTACGTGGTAAACATAAACCTACGTACACACCACATGCAGACACTGGTGATTATGTAATTATCATCAATGCAGATAAAATTGAATTATCAGGGAACAAAATCAACGACAAAATGTACTACAATCATTCCCATCATCCAGGTGGATTGAGAGCTCGTAACGCATACGAAATGCGTACGAAATATCCTGAAGAAATGCTTGAAGTTGCAATCAAAGGAATGCTTCCAAAAGGACCTTTAGGACGTAAAATGAAGAAGAAATTGTATGTATATAGAGGCGCTGAGCACAACCATCAGGCTCAAAAACCAGAAGCTTACGAACTTCGTGGATAATTAAAGGGAGGTAAATGAATTGGCACAAGTACAATACTACGGCACAGGACGCCGTAAAAAGTCAACTGCCCGCGTACGTCTAGTACCCGGTACAGGAAACATTACAATTAATGGTCGCGATGCTAGAGACTATTTTCCATATGAAACACAATTACTAATCTTGAATCAGCCGCTTGCTACTACAGAAACTCAAGGAACTTATGACGTTCTTGTAAATGTACACGGCGGTGGATTCACTGGTCAAGCAGGTGCAATCCGTCACGGAATCGCACGTGCATTATTACAAGCAGATCCTGAATATCGTGGATCACTTAAAACTGAAGGATACCTTACTCGTGATGCTCGTATGAAAGAACGTAAAAAATACGGTCTTAAAAAAGCTCGTCGTGCTCCTCAGTTCTCAAAACGTTAATAAATCAACACTTACAAATCCCTCAACCACGTGTGGTTGGGGGATTTTACTGTATATGCGGTGCTTTAAAAACAGGGGAAAATTCACACGTAGCATACACGTAACATACAAGTAGCAGACAAATAATTTAGAGAAAAAGAAGCTGTGATTTTGAAATTAAGTTTGATACAATTACATTGGGGTAATGCAACAAACGGGCCATTATCTTGAAGACTTGATTTCGAGATAAAAGTGAGTTTCACTCCAGATAAGGACCATATAATGGAATAATCCTTTATAGGTGATTTCGTACTTGGATGTTAAAATAAAGAGATCTTGCAAAGAAATGTACTTCAACTAAAGAGGCAAGATTGTTTAATAAGTATTGGATACATTATCAGTTGGTGAAGGTGAATAGTTATGAGCAAACAAATTACAGGGGTAGTTTTCGGAATAATAATTTCTTTAATTACTGCATTGTTATTTATGCTAATAGGACAAGCGTGGGCTGGTGGAATAACCTCATTCTGGGGTGAAAGCTGGCTTTACTTTTCAGTGATAATCCCTTTTTCATTCCTAGAGTAGAGGAGGTTATGATTGTCAGATATGAATTTAATCCAGAGGTAAAGCTATTACTCGTGAACCATTCGGATGAAAAAGTAAAGATGGTTTACATGGAGGATTCTTGGTTAATGCCCAAAATTGGGCTTAGATCCCCTTATTATTGCTATCCAATTTACAAACTTAATTATCCAATAATCTAAATAATTTACAGGTAAAAAGAGGCTGGGACAAAAGCCAGTAAAAATAGAAAAAGTGACTTTCTACTATGATTTTAAGTAGGAAGTCACTTTTTTAATTTGATTAAAAAATGAAATAAACGTACAAAAAAAGGATACCTTCTGATAAAGTTAAAGTACCACTACAAAAACAGAATCGAGGTATCCTTATGTTTAAATATTATAACGTAAATCAAGTCGTTTTGCCATTAGATTTCGAGATGAAATTACAAGAAAATGATATTGCTTATACCATCCATGAATTTATCGAACAGATTCCAGAAGAAGCTTTCACCGGTTTTACCCGTCAAACAGGCTGTCCCGCCTATCACCCGCGTATGATGATGAAAATTATTTTATGTGCTTATACCCAGTCGGTGTTCTCTGGCCGAAAAATCGAAGCATTATTAAAAGATAGTGTGCGAATGATGTGGCTTGCGCAAGGATATGAGCCGAGTTACCGTACTATCAACCGTTTTCGTGTGAATCCAGAAGTAAAAGAACTATTGCGTCAGTGCTTCGTCCAATTTCGTTGTCAGCTGGTGGAAAAAGAGTTGATCGATGCGGAGGCTATCTTTATTGACGGGACCAAAATTGAAGCCAATGCCAATAAATTCACCTTTGTCTGGCGAAAATCGATCGAGCGTTATCAAACGAAACTTGTAGAGAAGTCCCATGCCCTCTATGAAGAATTAGTGGAAAAAGAAATTATTCCAGAAATCAACCGGGAAAACCCGGAAGCTCTATCGACGCAAGAACTTCAACAGATGGCAGCGAATTTGGATAAGTCAGTCCAAACGTATACGAAACAAATCGAATCGATTGAAAAAGCACAAGACCGAAAAGCCCTGCGTTCGGAACGAAAGCAGCCAAAACAAGCCTTAAAACAGGTGCACGATTTCATCTGTCGTCAAGAAAAATATGAAGAAGCCTTGGAGATTTTAGAAGAACGTAACAGCTATTCCAAGACGGATCACGACGCAACCTTTATGCGATTGAAAGATGACCATATGAAGAACGGACAGTTGAAAGCTGCTTATAATGTGCAATTGGCAACAGAAGGACGTTACGCATTAGCCTATGATATTTTTCCGAACCCTACCGATACACGAACGCTGATTCCTTTTTTAGATCGTATTGAAAAGGATTATTTTGCGTTGCCTGATGTCCTCGTAGCTGATGCGGCTTATGGAAGTGAACAGAATATAGAAGATGTCACCCTGAACCGGTTACGAACTGCCTTGATTACCTATAGTATGTACCGCAAAGAGAAGAAGAAAAAATATAAAAATAATCCCTTTAACACCGCTAACTGGGATTATGATGCCGAAATAGATGCCTTTACTTGTCCAAATGGTCAAGCTGTTACTTATCGCTATAACTCCAAACGCACAGACAAGTATGGTTACCAGCGACAATTTAAGGTCTATGAATGTGAAGATTGTACAGGCTGTCCTTTGCGAGAGCAATGTACCAAGGCAAAGGAAGGTAACCATCGGAAAATATTTTATAATGAAAAATGGGAAGCACAAAAGAAAATGATACGAGAACAGCTTTCAGATGAAGAAATGGGCAAGCTTTACGGAAAACGTAAGATAGATGTGGAGCCTTTCTTTGGATTTTTGAAGGCTAATTTGGGTTTCACTCGTTTCTCTGTACGAGGAAAATCCAAAGTGGATAATGAATTGGGATTCGCCTTAATGGCAGTGAATCTGAGAAGATACACTGCCTCTAGCTGCTTTTTTATGTATCTACTTATAAATGATTTCAAAAAAGATGGATTTCACATCAAAACCCAATGTGAAATCCATCTTTTCATTATTTTTGGCTAGTTATGTCCCAGCCTCTTTTTCGTTCATTTTTATGTCGGAAAGGGAAATTTACGGTTTCAAAATGACTTTTATACAATCGTCCTCACGATTATTAAAAATTTGATAACCTTGACTTGCTTCTTTAAGGGACATTTTATGTGTGATGATCTCTCTTGGGTCAAACTCGTTATTCGTTATTTTTTCAAATAGTTCAGGCATAAAGTGAATGACGGTGCTTGGCCCATTTTGAGATTGATATTTCTAACCCAAAATGCACCTAATGGAAACACATTATAGTTGCCCCCGTAAACACCAGTCATTCGTACTGTCCCATACTTTCGGACAGCTTTTGTAGAAATTTGAATAGGTCCAAGCGTTCCACCCTGTAGCTTTAACTTCTGTTCGAGAAATTCCAAAGGTGATTTTTTCCATCCATACCGACACAATCGATGACTACGTCTGCACCGCCATGAGTAATTTCTTTTAAATGTTCGCCCATATCGGGGTATTTTGTGAACTTAAATACCCCAACATTGTTCATCTTTTTCGCATGAGTTGCCCGGTAATCCAAGTAGTCCACCGCTATCACACGTTTTGCTGTTATGACCCCATTATTGAGTAGTAAAGGACAACCACTGGGAAACCAGCCCGATTTCTCTTCAAACAGCCAATAGTTTCACTTTTTATAACAAGCTAGTTTTGCGTAATGAAGATTAACTAAAACCAAGGAACAGTTGATGATCGATCAAACCTGCTCCTTGGTTTTTATAGTGTCGGCAGTTTTAATGCAGTGTCGATATTCTGCAGGTTGAGATTAAGCTGCTCGTTCGTATCAAAGGCATGATACCAGCCACGTTCAACCATAAAACTCGAGATTTGCTCATGCAGGTCCAGGGCTTCTTCCAAATGTTTTGTCATCACTTCTTTTATTTCAGGTGTACCCGTTTCAGTGATGGCCATCGCATAATTTCGTACGCCGCTTTTGGCTGCAATCAGAAGATCTGTTGCAACTACCTGATCTGTAAGTGCCTTCATGCCTGTTAAATTTTCAGCAATAAAGTTCATCTTTTTTCAACTCCTCATTATTGTTTTGCTTTGGAAAGAATAGCGGAGAATTCCTCCAGTTGACGTGTAGATATTTGCACATCATTCTCCATGATTCTTTTGAGTTTCTCATCGGCAACAAGGGCTCTCATGGTTTTGGACTTGGTCAAACAGTTTGACTTAAAGGCAGCCATTTCCTGGACTTCCAGAACTTCATGCAATACATAATCCATTTCATCAACCTCCTTTGATTTGACGGGAGTTCAGTCTAAGCTCCCGCCAGACAACTTTAATTATGGTTTCAGTACTACTTTAATGCAATTATCTGTCTTAGTATCAAAAATTTCATAACCACGCTTGGCTTCGCTCAGTGGCAGCACATGGGTAACGACATCACCAAGGTCAATCTTGCCAGATGTAACCAAATCATACATATGTGGCATTAGGTGAATCATTGGCGCTTGTCCAGAGCGGATATTGACGTTTCGCTGCATGATGTCACCAAGCGGGAATCCATTATATTTGCCGCCATAAACGCCTGTGATCTGGATGGTCCCTGCTTTTCGTACAGCCTGGGAGGCAATGATTAGAGCACTCATAGCGCCGCCTTGAAGTTTCAATCCGCTTGCAAGGAACTCCATATCGGTCATTTTCCCATCCATGCCGACCGCGTCAATTACGACATCTGCGCCACCTTTTGTGATTTCCTTAAGATAGCTGCCAACATTTTCGTGGTCTTCAAAATTGACGATTTCGACTTTGTTTGTGCGTTTGGCGTGATCCAAACGGTATTTGACATAATCTACAGCTATCACCCGTTTTGCGCCCTTCATCCAGGCAAATTTCTGGGCAAATAATCCAACCGGACCGCAGCCAAGGACAATGACCGTATCTCCGTTTTTGACTCCTGCATTGTCAACGCTCCAAAATCCTGTGGACATCGCATCAGCAATACAACTTAATTTCTCATCCGGTTCCTCGCAGGATTCAGGAATTTTAAAGTGGGTGAAATTCGCATAAGGAACTCTAAGATACTCAGCCTGACCGCCTGCAAAACCCCCAGTAGTACCTGAATAACCGAAATAGGCCCCCATATCGCCATTGTCATTGGAATTATTGCATTGGCTTTCCAGCTGATTTTTACAATAAATACATTCCCCGCATGCAATATTGAACGGGATGATGACGCGGTCGCCTTTTTTGAGATTTCTCACTTCAGGACCTACTTCTTCAACAATACCCATCGGTTCATGTCCGATGATATAGTCTTCCTGCATGTTCGGGATCATTCCATGAATCAAGTGGAGGTCCGAGCCGCAAATGGCGGTACTCGTGATCTTGACTATCATGTCATCCGGCTTTTCAATCTTTGGATCTGGAACTTCTTTCACATCGACATTCTTGATGCCTTGATAGGTTACTGCTTTCATACTGATTTACCTCCAGTGTTATTGGTCATCCGGTGTCCGGTCGAACATTCCTTTTCTGTTGGAGTCAACAGGGTACAGGTTCATATTTGCAATCATGTTTGTATTCTTGGCAGAGAGCTGATCTAATTGATACTGTTCACTCAGGTCATGAGGATGGAACCATTTTTTCTGGACCATCAGCTCTGTGATTTCCTGGTGCATGGCGATGCCTTGAAAAAGCTGTTTACGAAGAGCTGCTCTTAATTCGGGTGTGGTGGTTTCCGTTAAAGCAACAGCCGTATTTCTAACACCCTCTTTTGCACGAATGAGAAAATCCATTGCAAATGTCATATCAGCGAGTTCCGGCATATTCAGTGCATTAATAGGATCTAAATAATCTTGGTTCAATGTACGTTACCCTCCTTATCATCGATAATTGGTGTCGGGCGGCTCTGGGGAACCGGGGCTTCAAATGGTGCGTGTTTATAGATCTGCTGTAATTCAGCAAGATCCAACATGGATTGCTGCACATCTTTTTCCATCAATTCTCTCAGGTCCTGGTCAAAAACAAGACCCTGCATCAATTTCGACTTTGCTACACATAAAGTTTTCAAATTGATCGCTTCATGCAGGTCCAAAGATTCGTGTGGAGCCAATTGATACTTATCCAATGAAACAGACCTCCTTTTTCTTAGTTTTTAGAGTGTTTTTCTTAGGGATTTACGGGTACCTGGTCTTCAGCGGCAACTTTTGTGAGCGTCAAGTAGAAATGAACACTTTTTGCTAATTAAATTTGGACACTTTCTTCCATGAAAATGGAAGAACGGTGTTTCATTCGATAACTATCATCATCATGAAAATGAATAACTTCAGCTCGATGTAAAATTCTATCTAGGATAGCCGTTGTAATCCCTGGATCACCTAGTAATTCTCCCCATTCATTCGGTCCTTTATTAGAAGTTAATATAATTGAAGCCTTATCATAAAGGTCGTTAATAAGATGGAAAAATAAATTCGCTTCACGTGTATCCATTGCCATAAACATTAAATCATCAATAATCACTAAATGAGAGGAACGAATTCGTTTCATTCTCGTTTGTGATTTTCTGGTAACTTCTTCTGTTTTTAATGTTTGAATCAGCTGCCCCATGGAAATAAAAGAGACTTTATATCCTTTTTGTATAGCTTCTATGCCCAGCCCTGTGGCTAAATGTGTTTTACCTACACCTGGCGGTCCTAAAACGATTAAATTATAGAGTTGATCTAGCCAGTTAAACTCCTTTAATTGATTTACTTGTCTTTTGCTGAGTGATTGCTGCTCATCTAAATGAAACTCGTCCAACGTCTTATAGGAAGGGAATGCAGCCCATTTTAATCGTTTTTCGATTAATTTTTCATCCCTACGTTTTAATTCATATCCAGTCAATTGTTTCAAAAGTACTTGATATGTCCAATCTTCTGACTCTGCTTGTTGAATCAGAGATGGCAAATAATTTGCCGTCTCTGTGAGTCTCAACGATCGAAACTGTTGTTGTATTTCTTCTATTGAATGACTCATACCGTTGCTCCTTTCAATAACTCTATATAAGAATCCAATTCTCTTGTTTTTGGCTTGATTTGAAGCAGCGTATCATCCATACCATGCAATGTTTTGATAGCTTCTATTTGCGGAGGCCTTTGATGAGAATCCGTTTGTCTTTGGATAAACTCTACGACATCTCTAAACTCTGTTGCACTATATATTTTGCGTGCGACACATTCTTCTAAAGCTTGGTTCCTTCGTTCTCTTGCTACTGTTTTTGATACCTTTAAAATAAGAGATAATTGATCTCGTATATAACGAGGATATCTTTGGTGAATTTCCTGAAGGAAATCAGAAGCCATTTCCTTATCATCAAAGTACGTCGATACCGTTTCTATATAGGCAGCTATTCCTTTAGAACGGTCTCTGGTATGTTGAGAATCTTGAATCAATTTCCCTTTCTCTAAACTTAATGTGTGTTTGGCAATGATTGCTCCATTCGATTCTTCACGTATTATTAATTCGTTTTGATCGCTTATTTCAATAAAAACTTCTTTATCTTTTTTATATGTACCAAGTGGTACCGAATACCGATTCGATTGATAGATAATAGTATTGTCCTTACGAACATTTCTTGTTATACTATTATCGATATTTGAAATTGAAATTTTTTTGTTGACTGGTCTTAAGTGTTGTTTTTCTAGGGCAAACACTTCGACTGGTCTTTTTTTTGTTGTATTATGCACTTTTCCGTTTCCCGTTCGAATCAGCCATGCTAAACAGGATTCATTCCATTTATCTATATGGTGAAATACGCGGTTCTTCGCAAAATTCTTCTTCACAAATCCTACGACATTTTCAATCTTCCCTTTACTTTCTGGATCAGCTTTTCTACATACAAAGAGCTTTAATTTTCTTGCTTCCCTGTATGCTTGAAATTCACTGGTAAGGATGAGATCACCTTCATTTTCACTTACTACGATAAGGGAATCTTGATCATAAGCTAACTCATATGGAATTCCTCCAAAATACTGAAAAGCATCTTCGTGAGCTTGAATCATATCTTTTGTTGTAAAAGGACGGGAGAGCCACACAACGTATTTATAACGAGAGTGCGAAAGCACGAAACTAATAAAATATAATTTCTTTTCCTTTCCCTGGGATGTTTTCTGTATCGTCTGACCAAAATCTACTTGGGCTTGCTGCCCCATTGGTGGATCTGGAATAGCTTGATAGACACGCTTCATCTCTGTTTTTGGAATATGATATTTTTCCCGGAGTGCTTTGACATAACCACGAACGGTACTTTCTCCAACACGTAGAGTTGGAAACCTTTCTTTTAACCAATCATGAACTTGAGCACTAGAAAGATCTGGATGTTCTGTTAGCCAAGTATGAATAAGTAATTCGTAGGCATCTAATTTCTTCTTTCTTGTCTGTGTGGAAGCTACCCACTCCGCCATTTCCTGAGGAGACTTTTCAAGGTATTTATATACTGTTGTTCTTGATATACCTAGTTTTCTAGCTATTCTCCGTATTTTAAATCCTTCTTGTTTTAGTTGATAGATTTCCATATACACTTTCCATGTTTCCACCTTTCTTACTCCTCCCATTTCTGTATCGTACAAACATGTATTATACAGTAAATGAAAGATTGCAATAGTTAGTTGGTACCTGACGGAACGGCGAGCATGTAACAGGCTGCCGCCCCTACGGGGCAACAGCCTGTTACATGCCTATCCCCCAAGAAAAGTGTTCATTCTTATCAAGCAATAATGGTCTACTTTAGTTTAGCAGTTACAACTTTCTTTTAGGTAATGTGTCATATAGAAGGAGGCCACTTGTTTAAGATACCTAAAGATACCCCTTTAATATTCACATTAAGAAGGATAGTATACGTTTTGTAAAAATAAGAGATGGAGGGACACACTGGTTGCCCCGCTAGCACATTAAAAGGGGACGGAATCCTGTCCCCGCGTGCATTTATTCAAATAAATCGATCAACAACTCCCAGAACACTTTCACTTTCTCGGAAAAAGGGGCCAGACCCCCGGTTCGTTAGGAGGGTTAGCTATTTATTTTTGTGTTAATTCTTTATAATAAAGGTAATCGACTTTATGCTTTGTAGCCATTAACTGTGAAGCCAAAATTGCCGTATAAACAGTGGTTAGTACAATTGCTCCAACACCAAGACCTAAAAGGTTTATCGTATTAGATGTACTCATTCCGTTATTGCTTGTGCTCATAGCATTATTACTAGTGAGTGCTTCTTCCATTTTATTAACCCCCTAATTTGTTATAGGGGTATTATTTGTAACGGCAGTTAAACTATACTCCAAAAAGTAACTTAGAGAAAGAAAACAGGCAGGTCTTAAAAACTTAAAGTTTGTGAACAAATGTACTTAAACTAACGGGCGCGATTGTGTAATAAAATTGTTCTGGTAACAGGCATTTTTAGTCAGAAAGCCGATAGTGAAATAAGTTGAAAAACGCTCAGATTAATTCTGAGTGTTTTTGTTTGTAATTTATGGTGTTGACTCACTTGCCAATTTACTACGAATAAGTGTGTTAATTGGTGTTTTATTTTGTCTGCGATTTACTTTTCTCTCCTTAAACTGAACCCGTTATTCTAAACTACAGTCTTCTTTCTTTTAAAGTACCTCCTTTTATAAAAACAGAGAATCTGTTAATAGAACTATTTTATAAAATGAACTTCGGGCAGTACAACAATGGACTGTATTAAATCTTTTATAGAAAAAATACTTATTATAACCTTGTCCTACTCCGGCTGGTACTATAACTATTTCTCATTCAAGACAACTTTATCAATATCAACTTTCAAATGGGTCTTTCATATCTCAATTTATCTTTTCGCTTAAACGATCCTGTTAACAATGCTAATAGTATATAGTACAATAGATCTTTAGTATTGACGTATATAAAGCTCGGATGACTAACAAGGAATTGTTTGTTGTAGTAGTGCGTCAATAATATTCTGAAAGTAGTGTATGTTTCCAAACCTTAGGATTAAATAATACTTAAAATAAACTTCAGTTTTTTAAAGGGGAGAAAAGGTATGGTGCTATGTATAAAACAGTTTAATAAATTTCACGACAACATACGTTTGTTAGAAGAGAACGAGGTATTAAAAGAAAAAAGAGATATCATAATTAATACGATTAAAAACAATCTACCCAAGGAAACTTCAAAAAGCTTCACTATATTTACTCAAGGTTCATATGCAATGCATACTGGAATCAAGCCGTTAGACAATGATTATGATATAGATGTGGGACTTTACTTCGATATTTCCAAAGAGGATATTAAACCTGTACAAGCTAAGCAGTGGATCTTGAATGCAGTTGAGGGCCATACAAAAGATGTAAAAATGAAGAACCCCTGTATTACAGTTGCGTATGCTGCGGGATACCACGTAGATATAACAGTCTACGCAGCCGAAAATGCTGATGGAAAAGTTTATTTAGCTAAAGGAAAACCAACAAGCAATGGGGAAGATAAGTGTTGGGAAGAATCCAATCCAAAAGATTTGATAAAGGAAATTCGAGATCATTTATCTGATTCAGAGGATAGAAAACAATTCCGACGCATCATTCGGTACTTGAAGAGATGGAAAGATGAAAAATTAATAAAAGGTAATGGTCGTCCGACAGGAATTGCCTTGACCTCTTGCGCTTATAATTGGTTTGCAGTTGAAAAAGATGTAGATCCATTTAGTGGAGATAGAACATATAAAGACCTTGACGCACTAATCGCCTTGATCCGACAAATGATTAATGGATTTAGTTCAGAAGTTGAGCGCGATGAAAATGGCGAGTTAAACACTTTTTACAGGTTAAAGGTAGAACTTCCGGTTGAACCATACTCAGATTTGTTCGAAAAAATGAGCAATAAACAAATGAACACTTTTAAACAGAAGTTGGAAAGATTGTTAGAAAGTCTTGAGGAAGCAAGAAGCAAAGAAGACCCAACTGACGCTGCGGAAATACTACAAAAGCAGTTTGGAAAAGACTTCCCTGTTTCACCGAGGCCAACAACAGGAAAGCGCGCTACCCAGAAGGCTGTTATTCCAAGCTCTGAATCTGCAAAGAAGTGATGAAATTGACTTTTAATCCTTATAACTTAAAAAGCGAGTTGGAATTACACGAACAAAGTATGATCAAAGAAGTAGTTAAAATAACTAATGTAAACAGCGATGTATACAGAGGGTGTAAATATTTGGCTGAACTAGTCATCATTATGAATGGTGAGCCTGCTACGATCTTTGTCGGATTTAAAGACAATTATCCAGGAAGCCTCCCTCTGTTTTTTGATTTGAATGATTCCTTTGGGAGGATACCGCATAAAGAAAAAGATGGTTTTATTTGTTTTACCAGATCAGAGGCTATTGTTATAGATAAGAGATATCCCGTCTCTCTCTTGCTTAACTGCCTTGAAAATGTAATTGAATTGATTGCAAAGGGAATAAGTGGAGAGAACCACGAAGATTTCCAATTGGAATTTGAAGCCTATTGGTGCCATATCGTTAAAGGGAAAATTTATGGTGCAATTGATACGGATAATTATAACGTTCGAGAAATCAATCTTTGGTGTGAGACATCTGAAAGTAACTTTACGATAGTTGCAAGTGAAAAAAACATTAAGAACACAGAAGTCATTATGAATACATTATTCCATATTGATATATATCAGGAAGAGAAGTTCAGGTGTATTTACATCCCTCTAAAGCACGGTACTTCTATACTCCCACCAGCAGCTGAAGAAGAATGGGATTATTCATTCGTTAAAAATATTTTTTCAAAGCACATAACTAAAAAATCCAAACAAAAATTTCAGAGGATTGTTAGAAGGAAAGGCAACTCCACTAAAAAATTGGAATTTATTATTTTTGGGCTTCCACTCTCAAACGAGAACACAGCGCTATTCGCGTATGTTATGCCTGGAACTGGTATCGACTATCTACATCCTTTGGTTCAAAAGCCCAAAAATGTAAACTTAATTCCCCTTATGGTCGAAAGATGGCATCCAAATTACTTGCTGAATCGAACTGGTGGAAATACAGAAGTGGCAGATAAACACGTAGCTATTGTTGGTGTGGGCTCGGTTGGGAGCGAAATAGCTACAAGATTTGCTAAATCAGGTGTTCAGCATATTACAGTTATAGATAACGACATTTTAGAAATGGACAATGTGTATAGACACGCATTAGGCAATGATAGTGTCTATGCAAGAAACGAAGATAATCAGCTGATAAATGTTCCGAAGGTATTAGCCCTTGAGAAAGAGATAAGAAGAAAATATCCTTTTACTCAAGTGACTTCCTTACCAAAAAGTTTTGTCGAGTTGTGGGAGGAAGGCTCAATAAATTGGAAAGATTACGATCTATTAGTAATAGCAATTGGCTTAGCCAATCAAGAAATGGACATAAATGAAAAAATGCATTCTATGAAGCAACCACCTCCAACAATATATGCTTGGAACGAGCCTTTAGGAATAGGAGGGCATTCTTTAATTACATTGAATAATGAAAAGAAAGGCTGTTATCAATGTCTATTTAAACCAATGGAAGGTAAAACAATCCATAATCGTTCTTCATTTACAAAACCAAATCAAGATTTTTCAAAAGACCTCACTGGATGCGGTTCTATTTATGTACCGTATAGTTTCCTTGATAGTGAAAAAACGGCTATGTTAGTCGTAGAGAATTCACTAAAGTTACTTACTGGGAAACTACAGGATAACCCTCTACTTTCCTGGAAAGGTGACGATAGTCAATTGAAAAGTGAAGGTTTTGCCACTTCACATAGATATTCGTTTGGAGATCAAGAGCTTCAAAACACACAACTACTCTATAAGGATCCAGAATGCCCAGTATGTTCAATGAAAGGGTGAATACTATTAAAGAAGACTACCTGTATTATCTTCCTTGTGGGAAAACGTTGTTAATAAAAAAAAACGTACTTCATAAAATGAATAATTACAGACAAATAAACCGTAAAGATTTAGAAGCCGGTGGTATTTTAATTGGGCGCATTTTAATAGAAAATGAAAATTACGTTATCGATGACGTAACGATTCCTACGCAGTACGATAAAAGAACAAGAAATCGTTTTAAAAGAAATCCAAAAGGTCATCAAGAGTATTATGATGACCTTTTTCGTGAAACTGATGGAAGATGCTTTTATCTAGGCGAGTGGCACACCCATCCAGAAAGACTACCACGTCCGTCATTTATTGATAAACGTAATTGGAAACGCATAAATGAATTGAAGTTTGAGACTGAGGATTTGTTTTTTATTATTTTAGGAACGACGGATCTTAAAGTATGGTCTATTTCTAAGAACGAGGATAAAATTATACTGTTAGATAGGGAGGATAAAAATGGGTAGACGAGAATTAAGTGCTGCTGAAAAATATCATTTATGGGCTATATCAGGTGGTTTGTGTTCCTTCAAAGGGTGTAAAAAGCGCTTAATACGTAATGATAATGGTCGATTGAACAACGTAGGGGAAATAGCGCATATTATCGGATACGCAAAAAATTCAGCTCGACACGAATATATAGAGGAATATGGGCTTCAAAATGACACCGAAAACATAAAAAACCTAACTTTGATGTGTAAAGAACACCATACTGTTATTGATGGGCACTATAGCAAAGTTGATTATCCTCCGAATCTATTGTTTGAATGGAAGGCTGAACACGAAAAGAAAATCGCTTCGTGGATTGGAGAAAAGAAAAAGAGCATTGCTTTAATCCACAAAAGGTTCGGTCCGCCAATAAACAAACTTCATCACTCAGGAGAACCTCCTTATCTTCTATTAGAGGCAGTAGAAGAACAGGAAGAATTTGTGGATTTCACGCGAAATGGCTGGCTTGACGCAAAACAAAGAAATATTAATTTGCAGCATAAGTTTCAAGAGACGATTCAAGAAAATGACGCAGATGTTCTTGAGGTATTTCCAATGTCACCTATACCTCTGTTAATTCATCTGGGCTTCCTTCTCTCAGATACAGTTCCGCTCAGTATTTATCAATGGAACCGAGAAGAAGAAAACTGGGTTCAAGATTCGCCGCAGCATATAGAGTCTTCTTATCCAAATGTGAGACAAGAGGGAGATATACAGGGAAATGATGAGTTAGCAATTATGGTGGGTGTTAGTGGTCAAGTTCACATTAGAGATGTGGAAAAAACCTTAAATCAGCCGGTAGACATCTTATCATTTCACGTAAAAGATCCAAATGTTAAAAGTATCCTATATAGAGATGGTGTAAAATTTATACAAGCAATGGTTAAGGAAAAGACTGAACAGCTACTCGGTAAATATGACTATCAAAAGCTTCATCTTTTTTGCGCAGTTCCAGCTGGATTAGCCATAGAAATTGGACGTGGAATAAATACAAATATTTGGGGAGAAGTATGTTTATATGAATATAAGCGAATGAATAATCCCCGATACCACTACGCAATTTCGTTGCCATAGGTAGTAATAAAACTATATTGTAAATTGCACAGTGGTTCACATAGAATTACCCCGTTTTAATTATTTTTTCAAAACGGGTTCTTTCAATTAAATGTAAAATGTGGTTTGTGGGTGCTTTTGAACAAATTGTATTCCACAAGCTATAGCAGCTTTCTTATAGCCTGTCAATTGCCATAAGAAGCTGCTTGATATCTTTATGCGTATAAACTTTATCAGTGATATCTTTAGCTGCGTGACCCATGATCCGTTTGATTGATAGTTTATTTGCATCAGCATTATCCATAAGGGTTGCGAAGGTATGTCTGCAATCGTGTGGTCTATGATTTAATTCTAGTTGCTGCATAATCTTCTTAAACTTCTCGTGATAATAAACATAATAACTCAACTTACTTCCCTCGAAGTTTGTAATCAGATATTCATTATTAGGATCCATACGATTTTCAATTAATTTATGAATTTTTTTATGAATTGGTATGACCCTATTCGTCCCAGCTTCCGTTTTGAAGCCACCCCGAAAATATCTTTCATCTAATTGAACACTTTCATTTTTTACTTCCACAAGTTCCCCCTAAAGTGTACACGATTTTTGATTTATTAACAGATTATTGCCAAAATAATTGTGTTATGATACACTCACAATAATTATACAGGTGATATAAGTGAGATAACTTATGTTGGTGTCCTTAATGGTTAAAAACAGTAATGTTGCGCAGTGCCTCCAATCATATTGGGGGCACTTTCTTTATTTTTAAAGGAGAGTGGATAAAATGCTATTAAAAAATGAATGCGCAAGCTTGTTTGAAGATGTACATACTCATGTAAAAGAAAGTGCTAAAAAGCTGGGTTCCAGTGGTGGTGCTCTATTTATTATCCATAACGAAAAAATTGTAACAGAGTCTTATTTTGGTAAACAATCGAGTACGAAACATGCTCGGGATGTTAAAGCAGACACGCAATTTCATATTGCATCTGTAAGAAAGACTTATATTGGATTTGCAGCTGCTTATGCGATATATCATGGCTATTTTTCCATTGATGACTCGATTCAAAAATTTGTTGAAGATTCCCATGTATCCCCATCCCCGTCCCCATATGAGGGTGTAACCATTCGTCATTTATTAACCCATACACATGGACTTAAAATAGAGGATGGTAAATTAGTAAGTGAATATAAACCTGGTTCATCATGGGCATACAGAGGTCCAAGTATCGAATTGCTGGCAACGATTATCAAAAAAACAACAGGGAAATCCGTAGCTGATATTGTAAAAGAGCAGGTGATTAATCCGGCCGGCTTCCAATCGACAGAATGGATTAAGATGAGCCAGCCTCATTCAAAAATTTCTGATACTATTCGAGATACTGATAACGTCTTTTGGACGGAGACGGATATGGTAGATGGTTCCGGAATGAATATGTATGTGTCTGCAAAAGAGCTGGCCTTATGGGGATACCTTCATTTAAAAGAAGGGAAATGGGGAGGAAAACAAATTATTCCTAAAGAAATTATTCAAATGGCAACATCCATTCAGACTCCGAATACCAATCTTCCTATTCATAAGAATGGATTTTTATGGTTTATAAAAGACACGAACCATCCTTTTAACCAAATAGGTGATAGTGTTCCTAAAGGTTCTTATCAATTACTTGGTTATACAAATGTAACGCTGCTCGTCATTCCTGAGGAAAATGTAGTTGCAGTAAGAATGTTCAACCGTTATGGTTCGTCGGAAGGATACGATTATCTCAACGATGTGAGGGCTTTTGGAGACACTGTTTATGAATGTTCTATAAAGACAAAGTAATAATCGTATACATAATCAAGTGGCCAAACCGCCGTATGATTTGGTTACTATCTTTCTTGATAGTTGATATTGAAAGGGAAAGGTATAATAATCCTTGAAACTAGCTGTATAGCATCAATAGTTACCTATAAGTAACCTGCGCTCCCAAAAGTGCGTTCTTCACAGGCCCGGGAATATTTGATACCATAAATATAAACTAATGAAGGAGGAATATGAAATGGCAAAACACATTGCAGCAATTGTTACAGATATGGTAGAAGAGATAGAATTAACAGGTCCTGTAAAAGCTTATAAGGATGCAGGTCATACAGTAGACGTCATTAGTGATGAAGCAGGTAAGATAATTAAAGGTAAAAATGGAGAGGAATTAAAAGCTGATAAAGGAATTGAAGAAGTAAGTGCTAGCGACTATGATGCGTTATTAGTTCCTGGCGGATTTTCTCCCGACTTACTTCGTATTAACCCGAAAAACGGTGACTTCGCAAGAGCATTTATGGAAGCTGATAAGCCCGTATTTGCAATTTGTCACGGTCCTCAGTTTTTAGTGGAAACGGATTTATTAAAAGGCAGGGAATTAACAAGCTTTGTTTCTGTCAGAAAAGACTTAAAAAATGCAGGAGCAAGTGTAAAAGATGAAGAAGTTGTTGTTGACAAGAATTTGGTTACAAGCCGTACTCCTGACGATTTGCCAGCCTTTAACAGAGAGGCACTAAAGCTATTAAATAATTAATTTAAAAATAACGGTCAGATCGAGAATCTGGCCGTTATGTTATTTTTCAATTAATTCTAACTGATAAGCCCTTCATTTTTTAGTTGCTCAATCCGCATTTTCCCCCAGTCATACATCATCTCAATGATAGGTAATAATGTATACCCCAGTTCTGTCATGGAATACTCTACCCTAGGCGGGCTCTCTGGATAAACTTTGCGGCTAATCACACCGTCCTCCATTAATTCTTTTAATTGATTGGAAAGCGTCTTATGAGAAATATTTTTAAAAAGCCGTTGCATGTCATTAAAACGATGAGGTCCCTCGACTCCCAAGTGCCATAAAATAACTACCTTCCATTTACCGCTGAAGATAGAAAGTGTCATTTCCTTCTCACAATGGTAATCCCCATTCTGCAATTTTACTTGTATTTCTTCTCGTAATGTATTGCACACAAGTGTCAACTCCTCTCCCTTATCAATTTAATACTTTTAGGATAATCCTGAATCAATTCAACGTTTTTGTCCAGTAATATGATTTTGAAGCTAAGTATACCGAAATTCATTTTCTGTTGTATTTATTATTGGTCACGAATCGCTGAAGAAAGAATACAATAATCAGAACCAATATGAGCGAGGATGGCTTACATATGAACAACCATTGGAAAGAAATACTTGGTAATTCTCTCTCAACAATTGGCACAATACAAGCAGCTATTGGCAGTACACCACAATTTCATTTAAATCAAAATCAAAGCTATCAATGGAGATTGATAGGAAATGTACTACAGGCATTGGGAAGCGCCTTATCAGCTGATGGGCAGGGTGGGCCTTCTCTGGAAAGACTTGGAGATAATATTCAAGCTATCGGTAATTCAACGGTTATTACCGGACTGCTGCTTTATGGCACATCTGATACAGAAACAGAACAAAAAATAATTATTTCAGGAAATTGGATTCAGGCATTAGGAAGCTTTACCGCACTTACAGATGAATTTTTTGATAATACAGAGGAGGGCAGAGCAGAGAATATCATTGGGAATTTGTTACAAGGTATTGGAAATGCTCTGCAGGCCTTAAGCGGTGTTCAAGTGCTGTATGGAAACAGCATAAATCAAGGACAGCTTGGAGTGGCGGGAAGCTGGATACAAACTGCCGGCTCGGTAATAACTCTGATTGGTGAATTTTTAGAGGAATCTGAGGAAATCCGTTTAGGTATAAGTGAATAAAAATAATGAGGTGTGGACATGAACGGAAGCATCTTGTTGAGCTGCGGATGCCTTTATATTGTGCAGAGAATTGTTTATTCCCTAGGGCTCTAGCCAATAGTAAATAAAAAACGACATTCAAGCAGCGAATGCCGTCTAACTTATATTTTCTTTTTTGATAATATCATCTACAACATTTTCAACCGATACATTTCCGAGAGACTTCTCCAATGCTTTTTGAGCAGCTTCAAACACTGGTACAATAGCTGCTTGAATATTCCTTCCCACGGGGCAATCGGGATTTGGATTGTCATGCACGGAAAATAACTCTTTTTCCTGTACAACATTTACTGCCTTATAAACATCAAACAATGTTATATCGGATAAATTCTTTGCAAGTTCAGCTCCTGCAATCCCAGGCTGGACTTTTACTAATCCTGCTCCTTTAAGCATCCCTATAATCTTCCTGATTACAGCTGGATTTGTATTGACACTTCCTGCTAAAAACTCAGAAGTGCTTGTGCCATTTTTATTTATCTCAATGAGAGCTAATATATGAATACCTACAGAAAACCGACTGCTAATGGACATGTTCCTCACCTTTCATATTATAAATCGATGTATTCCAATCATACACCTGTAACCAATATTATTACAAGCGTATTCCTATTTTAATAGCCGTGAATAAGGGGCATAGTATTAAAATATTGACAAAAATTCTAGTTGTAACTATGATAGTTACATGTAATTAGCATAGTTACAAATGATATTTCTTAAAGGAGATAATAAAATGAAGATTGCTATTATTGGAGCAAGTGGTAAAGCAGGAAATTTTATTTTAAAAGAAGCGGTAAGTCGTGGACATGAAGTGACTGCCATCGTAAGAAATGCTTCAAAGCTTGAAGAGAAAAATGTTGCAGTTATAGAGAAAAGTATATTTGATCTAACATCTGAGGATTTGAAGGAGTTTGAAGCAGTTGTTAACGCCTTTGGTGCACCTCTTGGTGAAGAACAGGCTCATGTTGATGCTGGACATGCATTCATTGATGCATTAAAAGGAACGAATGCCAGAGCAATTATTGTAGGTGGAGCTGGAAGCCTTTATGTCGATGAAGACCAGACAGTTACGTTGGTGGAAACTCCTGATTTTCCAGATGCATTTGTCCCGACTGCTAAAGGACAGGGACGAAACTTACAGGAATTACAAAAGACTTCTGATATTACGTGGACATTTATCAGCCCTTCTGCAGTATTTGATGCGGAAGGAAAAAGAACCGGCTCTTATCAAACTGGAAAAGATAATCTTCTAGTTAATTCAAAAGGTGACAGCTACATCAGCTATGCAGACTATGCTATTGCGGTATTAGACGAAATTGAAAATTCAAAGCATATAAATGAGCGCTTTACAGTTGTCGGCGAAGCGGAATAAGTATTTGCGAATTTATAAAAATAACCTCAAAGGCTAAGGCACCTTTGAGGTTATTTTTATAACAGCAGTTATGATTTACCCGGTTCATCTCTTAATATCCGGTTTATATGGATAATTAAATAAATTTTTTCCTGCCGGCTTAAATCAATACTATATTTTTGTTTTATAAAATGCGTAATGCTTTCAATAATCTTATTCTCCAGCTGCATCGATTGACTTAATTGGTCAAACAGTATGTCTGTATCTGTGTCTTTGAAAATTTGATTTTTTATGATTCTTTCAGCAAAAAACTTTAGATGTGTAATAAATCTTGTGTAGGAAAGACTTGCTTTATCGAAATTGGCACTGGATTTTCTTTGAACAATTGCTTCAATATGATCAATTAATCTGGTGATTTGCGTTTCTTCACTATAGGATTCTGAATTTAAACGTGCATTGACAAAATGCATCCCAATGGCAGAGGCTTCACTTTCAGGAAGCTTAATTTCCATTGTTTGATTAATCAGGTTTACTGCGAATTTACCAATTGAATATTCCTTTGGATAATATTTCACAATCTCGACATAGTTAAATTTCTCTCCAAGGTTTCCTTCATGAAATCGGCGGACAACAAAAGAGATATGATCGGACAGCGACAGGTATAAGTAATCCATTACTTCCATATCGTATTCTTTTGTTGCAAATTCAATGATTTCTTTCACAAGATTAAAATACGTATCATCCAGCTCACTTGCAAGCTGTATAAAGTTCTTCAAAATCGTTTTGTCTTTTAGGATAAATGTTTTCTCTATTTCAGAATCTTGGATGTTGCAGCCAATTGATTTCTTATATCCGATTCCCTTGCCCATTAAAATGTATTCATTTCCAGAATCATTGATTGCCAATACTAAGGAATTGTTCATCACTTTTACGATCTGCATGGCCACGTTCCTATTCCTTTGCTGATTAATTTAATCCATTATTTTTAATAACATCCTGATACCAGTAAAAACTATCCTTCTTAATTCGGCGTAATTCTTTGAGATCAAAATCTTCTCTGTCTATATAAACCAGACCATAGCGTTTCATAAAGCCTTGGCGGGAGCTTAGCAGGTCCATAACAGACCATGGGCAATACCCAAACAGCTCGACACCATCTGAAATGGCATCATTACAAGCAGCAATATGATCTCTCAGGTAGTCAATACGGTAGTCATCATGTATTTTACCATCTTCTGTTAACTGATCGCCAGTTCCTAAGCCATTTTCGGTGATAATCATTGGCAAACGGTACTTTTCATAGTAGTCGTTGAGTAGTAGTCTTAGTCCTGTCGGATCTACTTGAATTCCGTAATCTGTTACTTCGAGATTCGGGTTTTTCTCAATTTTAAAGTATCCATATAAGTCGAAATCAATATCATTTACTTTCGTTCCGAATGGATGAGCTTCATCTGCAGGAAGATAGCTGGCTACTAAAGTACGGTAATAGTTTACGGCAATATAATCCGGCTTCGAAGCTTTTAAAATTTCTTCATCCTCTGGTTTTGTTTCCGGATAAATATCACATTTCTTAAGATATTCTTTATAGTATCCCGGATACTCACCGAAACAATACATTTCCAGGGCATAATTTGTTTTAAAATTATCATTCATTCTGGCTGCCCATACATCTTCAGGACGATTCGAGCTTGGATATGTCATCGTAGAAGATACTGCCGGTCCAATTTGTACGTCTGGAAGCATTTCACGACAAGCATTAGTAGCGAGTGCATGTGCTAAAAACATATGATAATCCATTTGTGCTCTTACTTTTTCAGCCTGTTCACTTGGCACATCGTACATATTCATGCGGATATCAACACGAATCATAAGATTTTGTTCATTGTGCACCTGCCAATGCTTTACACGATCGCCGAAAGCTTCGAAGCAGGTTTTAGCAAACTTTTCAAAAGCGAAAGCACAATCACGGCTTTCCCAGCCATTGTACTTTTCAACAAGGGCAAATGGGAGGTCAAAATGATACAGCGTTACAAATGGAATAATATCATTCTCTAATAAGAAATCAATCACGTTATTATAGAAATCTATCCCCTTTTGATTCACTTCTCCGTCTCCATCTGGAATAATTCTCGCCCAGGAAATAGAGAAGCGGTAAGCTTTTAACCCAAGTTCCTTCATTAAAAGAATATCTTCTTTATAGTTATGGTAGAAATCACTGGCAACTCTGGTATCTGCTTGTACATCTGATTTTTGGAAAGCATTATAATCAGCTACCGTTTTACCTTTGCCATCCTCGTTCCATGCTCCTTCAACCTGAAAGGCGGAGGAGGAAGCTCCCCACCAGAAATCTTTGCTGAAATAGTTTGTCATTATCATCACTCCTATATATTTTTTAATAATTATTTATCAAGCAGTTCTATCCTAATTGCTTTCTACAATGGAAACACCTTGAAACTGCGAAGAATTGGTGACAACCATCGGGGTGGTGAGATCATATCCTTTTGCTTCTATTTCTTCTATATTAAATGAGACAATTTTCGTTCCTTTACTTATCTCATCACCAGCGTTTACATGGGCTTCAAAACCTTCACCATTTAATTCGACGGTATTAAAGCCTATATGAATTAATAATTCAGCACCATTTTCGAGCTGTAGCCCGATCGCGTGTAATGTTGGGTAGAGAACGGATACCTTACAGTCGGCTGGCGCTACTACCTCACCTGCAATCGGGTAAACCGCTGCTCCTTCTCCTAATGCGCCTGATGCGAAAACTTCATCCTTTACTTCAGACAATGGAATCAGCTTTCCTTGGACTGGTGAAGGAATAGTTACTTCTGTATCTGTTACTGTATTTGGAGTATCCTCATTGCTCTCATCAAAACCTTCATCTGTTGCATCCTCCTCTTCAGGAATATCTTTAAAACCAAATAACATCGTCATAGCTGCAGCTCCAAAGAAGGCAATCGCAATACCAATAATATAACATAGGAACGCTTTTGTACCTGCTTCAATATAGACGGGAATGGTTAAAAATCCCTGGTTGGCAAAGGCTGTACCATAGGATCCGCCCCAGCCCATCAGACCGCCGCCTATCGCTCCGCTGATAACCGCATAAATCATCGGCTTTTTCAAACGGAGGTTAACGCCGTAAATGGCGGGCTCGGTAATTCCGAAAAGGGCTGTTACGGTTGCTGTTGCAGATAACGTTTTTAATTTCTTATTTTTTGTTTTCAAAAAGACTCCCGCAGCAGCTCCCGCCTGTGAAAAGTTAGCAGCTCCTGCAAATGCCAATAGATTCTGCTGACCAGTTTGTGCTACATCATTAATTCCAATTGGCAGGATTGCTTTGTGAGCACCAAATATAACAAGAACACACCAGATTCCGCCAATAAAAGCACCTAATAATGTTGGGCTGATATCCATAATGATATAGTACAGCCAGTTTATGAAGTTACCTAAGTGAATTCCGATAGGACCGAAAATAATTAAGGTTGCTGGTACCATTACTAATAGAGTAAAAGTTGGCACCATAATAATTTTTAAAACTTCTGGTGTAATACGTTCGAAAAAGCGTTGTACATACGCCATGATAAATACTGCAATAATGATTGGGATAACTGTTGATGTGTAATTTGCTAATGTTACAGGAAGACCCAAAAAGGTAACAGCTGCATCTCCAGTCATTATTTCAACCAGATCAGGGTAACATAGAGTTGCTGCCAGCACCATTGCAATTAATTCATTTGCCTTAAATACCTTCGCCGCTACATAACCAATCATAATTGGGAAGAAGTAAAATAAAGCATTGGAAGTCGCATCCAGTATCTGATACGTATTATATTCTTTAATATCCACATTCCAGTAATAAGCGGCAATCATAACTGCAAGAGCCAGAATTCCTTTCAGCATTCCGGATGCAGCAATGGCCGGGATAATCGGAATAAATATGGATGTAAATGTATTTAAAATCCGGCTTCCGATAGACCCTTTACTCTCTTCTTTCTTTTCTTTCGTTTTGTTTAAATCACCTAAAAGAAGTTGAATTTGGTCATGTACTTCAGCCACTTTATTTCCAATAACAACCTGATACTGTCCGCTATTCTCTACGACCGAGATAACCTCGTCCATCTTTTCTAAATTTGCCTTGTTTGCTTTTTTTGTGTCGTATAAAGTAAAACGCAAACGTGTATAGCAGTGGGTTAATCCGGAAACATTTTCTTTTCCGCCCACATTGTTTAAAATGTCCTGCGCCACCTGTTGATAGTTCATGTCTTTTTCTCCCTCGCTATAAATTAATCCACTGGCCAACGGATAAAATGTAAAGAACACATATTGACACAAAAAAAGACCAAACGTACACATTTAACCTCATGGAAAAAAAGCATAGTTTTCCCCATGATTATTAAAGTGTACATTTGATCTTGCCTGCATTATCAGTAACACGTCAAATGTATTCCGGTATTTTGCTTTGCACATATGTTAACACGCTTTCTTTTTTGATGCAAGCGTTTTTTAAATCTTTTTTCTGTGAAGAAATAAGAAATAAATGACACTTGTGCAAATTTTAATCTTAGGATATGATACTGCATTAGAACTTTGAAAATGGAGATTGTACTGAAAAATCTTTGTTTTAAAGCGGCTGAAAAAGCAGGAAAACTACTGGTAATCCAATAAAAAACACGAGAAAAGGGGACCGGATATGCTCAGTGAACCTTGAATTTTCTCAACATTTATTTGGAAATATTTTACTGCAAAAAGAAGGAGTAATGAAAAAGATGAGTAATACACAGAAAAAGCAGGCATCATTGATTTTATGGATTGTTGTATGCTTCTGGTTCGCCCAATATGTTTACATTCCCTATCAAACTACGTATCTAATTTTGGCGAACATTTCCAGTAACCTGGTAGGAGCTATTATTGGTGCATACGGCATTTCCCAGCTTATGCTCCGGCTTCCCGCAGGTATTTTGGCAGATCTTAGCAGCAATCACAAGCTGTTTATCCTATTTGGTTCTTTATTTGCGGGCGGTGCCTCTTTAAGCAGGATTTTGCTGCCAGATGGTATCGGTTTTTTCCTCGGTAATATTTTATCCGGAACAGCAAGTGCGACCTGGATTTCTTTTATGATTCTCTATATGAGCTTTTTCTCCCAAAATGATCAGATACGGGCAACCAGCAGGATTATTATGGCTAATAATGCCGGTATGCTGCTTGGCTTTGTAACCAGTACGCTCCTCTATGATAAAGTCGGCATGATGATGATTTGTGCTTTTAGCTTAGCGGCAGGACTTATAGGCTTTGTACTCGCTTTCTTTCTTCGATCAACCAAACCATCTAATTACATGAATAAGGTTTCCTTCAAGGAATTAATCAAGGTGACAGCAAATAAAAATTTAGTTCTTTTTTCCTGTTTGGCATTAGTGCAGCAGGGTGTGCAAATGTCTACCACGATGTCTTTTACAAATCAGATTGTCCAGGAGCTTGGCGGTTCTAATCTGGTCATCGGTGTATCGTCTATTATTTATATGCTTTCAGCTGTCGTTTTTGCCAGGTTAGCTTCCACTAAATTCCTGGAAATGATGTCTATTAAGCTATGGATTTGTTTTAGCTTTCTTTTCCTCGGCATTTACTGTGTATTAGTTCCCCAGACAGATTCAATCGTGATGGTTTGCCTCCTGCAGCTAATACCTGGTATAGGTACAGGGGTTTTGTTCTCACTGCTGACCTCCAGTGCCATGCAAACAATTCCTGAACAAAAGCGTTCTACAGCAATGGGCTTCTTTCAAGCAGTCTACGCGCTGGGTATGACTGTTTTTCCAATAATTAGCGGGAGTATTTATGAGCATTTATCCATGAAATATGCCTTTATTTTTTTAGCGGGAACGTGTTTCCTGGCAGGTACGGTTTCTTTTGTTCACTTTAGAAGGCAAGAAAAAAGTGGAAGGGGAGTAGATAAAAAAAGTGAGGTGTATCATCAAATTTAAGTGGCAGGGTAAACGATTAAGTACTTAGAATAGTTAATAAAATAAAAGTCTCACTACTTTTTTGTTAATGTTTGAGCAAGTAGTGAGACTACATTATTTTGGTTCTTTATACTAAAGGTTTATTCAAGTCCAATTTTGGTATTGCAATCCCGCGGCGTTGCTAACTTAAACTTTGTTTCTTGGACAAGTGAGGGACGAAAGAAACGAAACCTTCACTGATTGAGGTTTCACTTTATTTCGATAATCCTAAAATTAATTCTTTGTAGATATCAAAGAATGCAAAGTAGTAATCTTTGTAAACATATTCATCTGTTTTATGCGCCATTTTCGTTTCACCTGGTCCAAACATCATGAACGGGAAGTTATCATCTTTCCCCCGTAATAAATTTGATGCATCTGTCACCCCGGGTGAACCTTTAACTGAGATTTCTAAACCTAGATGTTTTTTACCAATCTCTTTAGCAAGGTTAACCATCTTAGAATGCTTTGAAGAGAAAACGCTAGGTAATGACATGGTTACTTCAACATCAATATGAGCGCCTTCTTTATTGAATTTATCAGCTGTTTTGTTGAATAAATCAATCACTTCATCGTTATCAAATTCCGGAATAGTACGCACATTTAATTCAGCTGCTGCCTTATCTGGAACGGAGTTTACTTGGTTTCCGGCATTAAAAATAGTTGTACTCATAACCAATTTGCCCAGGACCTCATTTTTACGGTCATCGCCATTCAATTTCTCGTCTAACTCTAATAGATATTTCATCAATGGATTAATCGCATTATAGCCTTGTTCAGGCATAGAACTGTGTGCTGCTTCACCAATAGATGTTATGTGCAAGTTAAGCGATCCTTTGTGAGAGTAAATAATTGTGTCATGAGAAGGTTCGGCTACCCATAGATAATTTACATCATCCATATAGCCTTCTTCGTATAATTTTTTAGAACCCGCACCGCCGACTTCTTCTCCAGTGGTTGCCATAAAACGGACAGTTCCATTCTTTAGTTTATTATTTTCTTTGAGTTCAATCATCACTAAAACAAGGTTTACTAAACCTGCTTTCATATCATCCGTTCCACGGCCGTATAATTTTCCGTCTCTTTCTATCAATGTGAACGGATCTGAAGTCCACTCGTTCTCATCACCGGGAGAAACGACATCCATATGACCGGAAACACCAATGACCGGACTTCCGCTGCCAATGTCAGCGACTAAGTTAACACGAGAGTCTGTTACTGGCACAATTTTAGATTCAATACCATATTCAGCGAATAAATCCTTTATGTAATTTGCTACTTCAATTTCATTTTCATTAACAGATTTAATTGCTATAATGTCAGATAAAATCTTTATCTTTTCATCCTCAGTAAAATGTTTCATGCTGCAACCCTCCCAAATTTCATTGTCTATTTTCAGTGAGAATATAACTATATATTCCCTAAAATGCTTTCGTATAAACGGGATGGGTTTAGAACAAGTGTGACCGAGAAGAAACAGATACTTTGTTGAAAGTAATAGGAAGGTAAGCCTTCCTGGTTCATTGAAGGAAATATTCAACGTATCAGAAAAAATTCTGTCCTAAAAAGAAATTCATTTTTTTTCGTTTTATAATGTATCTATACAGCATCAAAACACACTCTGTACTAAAAACATATAAAATATCGTCCCGCCGGCAATAGACAGCAGCATACTCCGCCTCCAGCAATGTAGGATAATAATCAAACCAATGGCAAGAAGTTCTGGCAGGAAGCCTGCCAATGATGTGACAGTTACGTTCTTTAAAGAATAGACTACCAATAATCCAAATACAGCCGGAGGTAAGACATATCCTAAGTATTTAATGTATTTTGGTGTAGGCTTATCGGATTTAAATATCATAAAAGGCAGGAACCTGGTCAATAGAGTGCCTGCAACCACAGAAGCGACGATGATAATTTGCTGCGTTATTGTCATCATTAGGAAATCACCTCATGTTTTGTGATGAATTTTTTTATTAAAGTTAGAAAAATTAATATAATAAGCATGGCAGGAATAATAAAATGTTCTGTACCAAATAGGATTAAACATAAAACGGAAGCGGCTATACCTATTACAGAACTTATGTGATTACGCTCTTTCAGCCATTGGTCTAAAAAGATAACGACAAATAGTGCCGTCATAACAAATTCCAGGCCTTCCGTATTAAACGTAATCATCGAGCCAAACAAGCTGCCGATTGTAGCACCACTGACCCAATAGATTTGGTTTAACAAGGTGACATAGAACATAAACCAGCCCTTATCGATATTAGAAGGTATGCGGGAGGTATTGTTAATCACAAATGACTCATCGCACATACCATAGATGAGATAAATCTTTTTCTTACCTGTTCCTTTATATTTATCTAACATAGAGATACCATAAAAAAGATGTCTGGCGTTTATCATTAAGGTTAATAGAAAAGCACTTAGCGGGTTAAATGCACCTAATAGTAAACTCCCAGCTACGAATTCCATCGAGCCGGCAAAAATGAGTATGCTCATTAAGATGGCATAGATTGGCTGAAACCCTAAGGAATGCATGTATACACCGTAGGCAATGCCTAAAAAAGCAAACCCGGCCAGTATCGGCAGCGTTTTTGGGAAGGCATACTTCAATGTTGATAGATGATTTTCTAAAGACATTTTTTATTCACTCGCTTTCAAGCAATGGAGACTATTTATTTTGCATAATAGATTAATACAAGAAGGTGAAGCACCTTGTCTCCAATATTTCTGTAGATATGAGTTTGATTCCCGTCAAAAATAATTGCTTCACCTTCATCAATTGTTTCAACAGTACCGTCAATATCCATTTCTAATTGTCCATCTTGTACAAATACATGCTCCTCAACACCTGGATTATGCGGAGATGATTTATGTTCATTTTCAGGATCCAGCTCAACCGTAAAAACTTCAAATTGCTTTTCCGGAGAAAAAGGTACAGCCGCATGTACTCTATAATGGTTTTTTTCTTCTGTAATCAGGTGCCTGTCTTGCTTTTTAATCACTCTGATAGGATTTGTCTGTTGACTGATCAGAGATGAAAAGGATACTTTTAGACCATTGGCGATTTTCCAGAGGGTTGTTACTGTCGGAACAGAGTCTCCTCTTTCTATTTGTGCAAGCATAGCTTTGCTTACTTCTGTTATTTTCGCTGTTTTATCTAAACTCAAGCCTCGTTCTTTCCGAATCGTTTGCAGGTTTTTACTGATATAATCCTCAATTTGTTTCATCTGTTTGCCCCCTTTCTTACACTATCCCAAGTATATTTAGTAAATATAACATACTTTTAAATGTTATAACATACAAAAATCAAAAAGAGTGAAAATGAGGCTGAAGGGTATTGAAGTAGCTGAGAAATCAGAAGAATTTAAGTCAAATCAAACAGTTGTTGAACTAATTGGTATTAATAAAGAGATGGAGTTTGCAATTATGTGCAGTGTAAAAGAATTACCCGTTTTTTAAATATTATTGACTAATAAAAAGCCATCTCAAATGAATGAGATGGCTAATGATTATATTTGATTAATGTATCCTGGGAAATTACTGTGATTGAATAATTTGGTCATTCACAAATGCTTGTATGAAAAACAATTCATTATCATTAGGCTCTCTTTTATTATCTGCTTTAAAATACTCTATAGCATCTTCGAGTGAGGCAGATTTTACAGCACGATTTGCTGTTGTTAACTCTTCCCAATATATATTCATTTCATTTAAATCACAGATTGATTCATGTCCAAGCAAGAACATTTCGGCATTGTATTTAGTAATGTCTTCAATCATAGTCAATAACAATGATTGTTTGTAATGAAATAAAGAATTGGTGGTTTTTCCATATGCGCAATCACCTAAAAAAATAATTTTTTCATCAGGAATATAAATGACTGTAGAGTCATCAGTATGAGTACTTTTAATCCTTTCAAGTAAACAAACTTTATTCCCTAGATCAATCGTTAGTGTATTTTCAAAGATTATGTCCGGAGATTTCAACTTAAAATTATCCCTGTCTGGCATATCGTTTTTTATAATCTCCATAAATAAATCACCCAACTCATTTATACCTTCATTTTTTTGAAGTGAATAATCATCAAAGGAGTAACTTTCCCATTCTTTTATTATTTCATTTGTTCGGCTATTAACGATAACAGCTGCATCAAATTCGTTCGTACCCAGAAAGTGATCCCAATGTCCATGGGTAATAACGACGTATTTAACCGGAGGTACATCGAGTTTTTCGATCTCTATTAAAAAGTCTTTGGCATGTTGAACAGAATTACCAGCATCTATGATTAAACTGTATTGTTCACCACACACCAATCCCAATGTTGGCCGCTCTTTATCATCCTGATTGGATAAATAATAAATTGTATCACTTAATTTATTTAACATGTTAGTTCTCCTCTATTCTCTATATTAATTTTATGAAAGAGAAAACCTACATGTTTATTCTATAGTTAATAAAATAATTTAAGATTTTCTCAGTTTATTTTTTTACCATTGGCCTGGTACCTCCTTCTTTTACTAAAGAAAATTATAACATGATTCAAAATATTTGTTAGGAGAATTCTCAATATTACTTAATTATTAAATACATTTCTCTTAAAAAGCTATACAAAAACTCTCCATTTATAATAGAACGAAGAGTTTTTGTATAACGTATTTACATGAAAAATTATCCTTTATGAGCCTGGCGATAAACGTCGGCCAATTCAGTTACTAGTGGTAATTTAGGGTTTGCCGTAGTACATTGATCCTCGAAAGCACGATCGGCAAGCTTATCTACCTGTGCCTCAAATTCTCTTTCATCAACACCATTTTCTGCAATACTCATCGGAATATGCAATTCTTCAGCAAGCTGATAGATTGCCCGCACTAAGCTTTCTACTCCCTGTTCAGTTGTGGCTGCTGGTAAACCTAGTACTCTTGCAATCTCTGCATAGCGTATGTCAGCGATAAAATGCTCGTATTTAGGAAATGACACGAATTTTGTCGGTTTCTTAGCATTATATCGAATAACATGCGGTAAAAGAATAGCATTGGCGCGACCATGTGCAATATGGAATGCTGCTCCCAATTTATGTGCCAGACTGTGGTTAATACCTAAAAATGCGTTGGCAAATGCCATGCCGGCAATGGTAGAGGCATTATGCATTTTTTCTCTTGCTAAAGCATTACTGCCATCACGATACGCTTGCGGCAGATATTCAAATACAAGCTGAATTGCTTTGATGGCAAGTCCGTCGGTATAATCATTTGCCATGTTAGAAACGTAAGCCTCGATTGCATGTGTCAGCACATCCATCCCTGTATCTGCTGTAACGGCTTTTGGTACGGTCATAACAAACTGCGGGTCAATAATCGCTACATCTGGCGTTAATTCATAATCTGCTAATGGATACTTTGTATTGGTTTCTTTATCGGTAATAACTGAGAAAGAAGTCACTTCAGATCCTGTTCCGGAAGTGGTAGGAATAGCGACAAATTGTGCCTGCTGACCCAGCTTCGGATATTTATAGACCCTTTTACGAATATCCATAAATTTTTGCTTTAAGCCATTAAATTCTGTATCCGGATGTTCATGAAACAGCCACATACCTTTAGCAGCATCCATTGCTGAACCGCCGCCGAGTGCAATAATAACATCCGGCTGGAAGGCATCTATTGCTGCTGCCCCGCGCATCACGGTGTCCTTTGATGGGTCTGCTTCTACATCTGAGAAGATTTCACAATGTACATAATCCGGGCGTCTGCGTAAATAATAGAGTACTTTGTCTACATAACCTAATTCAACCATCATTGGATCGGTTACGATAAAGGCTTTTGATATATTCGGCATCTTCGCCAGGTATTGAACAGCATTTTTTTCAAAATATATTTTAGGCGGTACCTTGAACCACTGCATATTCACATTCCTTCTCGCCATTTTTTTAACGTTTATTAAATTCATTGCTCCTACATTTGTGGAGACGGAGTTGCCGCCATATGATCCGCATCCAAGCGTCAATGAAGGCAGGTAAGCATTATAGATATCTCCAATTGCTCCATGAGAGGATGGGGCATTCAAGATTATTCGTCCTGCCTTCATTCTTTTGCCGAATGCCTCCTGTATAGATTGATTATCTGAATGAAGTACGGCTGAATGTCCCAATCCTCCAAATTCCAGCATTTCCTCAGCGCGCTTGAGACCTTCTTCGGTACTGTTTACTTTGTAAGCTGCCAGAACAGGGCTTAATTTCTCGCGGGAAAGTGGATGATTGGCTCCCACACCAGTTAATTCAGCGACAAGAATTTTTGTATCCTGAGGAACTTGAACATCAGCCATTTCGGCAATTTTCACAGCTTTCATGCCAACAATGGCAGGATTCACTGCACAGGTATTCTCATTGATGACCAGCTTTTCTACTTTTGCCTTTTCCTCCGGTTTTAGGAAATATACATTGTTATCTATCATTTCCTGTTTTACTTGATCATAGATTTCTCGATCGATGATAATGGCTTGCTCAGAGGCACAAATCATGCCATTATCAAATGATTTAGATAGAATCACATCATTTACTGCCCGCTTCACGTTCACTGATTTTTCGATATAGCAGGGAACATTGCCAGCTCCCACTCCTAACGCCGGTTTCCCCGAGCTGTATGCTGACTTCACCATACCAGAGCCGCCTGTTGCCAGGATTGTTGCTACACCATCATGCTTCATGAGTGCCTGTGTTGCTTCAATAGACGGCTTCTCAATCCACTGGATGCAATTTCTTGGTGCCCCGGCTTTTACAGCAGCTTCATGTACAATTCTTGCAGCCTCAGAACTGCATTTTTGTGCAGAAGGATGGAAGGCAAAGATAATAGGATTTCCCGTTTTAATAGATATAATTGACTTGAATAATGTGGTAGAAGTCGGGTTCGTTACAGGTGTTACGCCGGCAATCACACCAATTGGTTCGGCGATTTCCACCATACCTTCCTGCTCGTTCTCGCTGATGATACCAATCGTTTTATCATACTTGATATTATGATAGACATATTCGGTGGCAAAGATGTTTTTGATGATTTTATCCTCATACACACCGCGGCCAGTTTCCTCAACAGCTAATTTAGCGAGCTCCATATGCTGATCCAATCCTGCAAGCGCCATTTCTTTAACAATTTGGTCGATCTGCTTTTGGTTTAGCTTTCGCAGTTCTGTTAATGCCTTCTGGGCATTTTTAACCAGTTTATTAATACTTTCCTCAACGGTTATTGCTTGTTTTTTCTTCTCTTTTGTAATCATTGTAACCTCTCCTTATTATAAATTTGTGAAGTATTGAGCATGATATTCCAAAATAAATTTCTACAATGTTGACGGGTGGCGGGGGACTTTAAAGAAAGATATATCGTTTATGACACATGTATTGGGCTTGATAATAACGGTATAATGCTTCGTCCAGATATAATTTGGTATGTCGTGACCTTTTTCCATATACATGGCCTCGAAAACATCGCCGATTTGTTGTTCGAAAATTTCCTGTGAATACGATTCGGCATCCGTATTAAATTCTTTCCATTCATTTAGAATCATATATAATCACCCCTTTAATTATCTTGGCTATAGCATAGCATTATTTAACTATAAAAACTGTTACATATTTGTGAAATACTTCACAAACTTACTTTAAGCTTGATATATAGCATGATTAGAGCTGTTTGACAAAGAAATATTATTCTGAGATTGGAAATTATGGATGATTATCTTCAGGAAATCATTTAATGTTACATTTATCGACATTATTTCCCCGGAAATATTCTTTAAAGAGATATTCTTATTTCTCACACCCATTTAATTGTCGAAATTGGAAAACAAAAAATTCATCCTTAAAGCCTATTAAATTTATATAAGTAACCGTTAAAAAGAAAAACATGTATAATAGGATGCAAGTCGTATTGCCTACATAAATTGAATGATGAGGAGATGAACAAGTATGCAGGCTGTTTGGTTATACTCTAAAACAATTGTTCCTAAAGTTCCTGAAGCGATTATTAACAGGGATCGCTTATATGCATTACTGAAGAGAAACCCTCATCCAAGAGTTACTATTGTGCAAGCTGCAGCTGGTTACGGAAAAACAACAATATTAAGCCAGTGGGTTCATCAATTAGACGAGCCTGCAGCCTGGTTATCCATTGATATAATGGATAATGATCCGAGCCGCTTCTGGCAATATGTTTTGAAAGCTATCGCTCAGGCAACAAGGCAGCCAATCGATGAAAGACTGGAGCATCTATTTGATTTGCAGTATATGCCTCCTTTTGAACTGATTGTTGATTCGCTCCTGAATGAATTAATGATAATAGAATCCTCTTTGCATATTGTGTTGGATGACTATCATCACATTGAGCTTGATATCATTCATGAGATGATTTCGCGTCTTATTAATTATTTACCGGAGCATGTTCATATATATATGGCTAGCAGAACGAAATTACCGCTCCCTGTTGCTTCGTGGCGCGTGAAAAATTGTGTGACAGAAATTGGTACCGAAGAACTGTCTTTCACTTATCAGGAAGTAGAAGCTTTCTATCAGAAAAAGCATATAATAATGGACAAAACAGATTTTTGTCGGAAAATTTTGAGTGAAACAGGCGGTTGGGCAGCCGGAGTTCAATTAGGCGGGATATCAGAGGAAAGAAGTGCAGGTTCTCTTGATAATTCCACGTCTTTTGTGACGGAGTATATGATGCAGGAGATATTTTCTACTTTGCCTGAAAGTACCCAGCAGTTTTTGTTACAAACATCGCTGTTGAAAGTGTTAGATCCTGAATTATGCAATGATTTGACAGAAAGTTCAAATAGCTACGAACAATTAGCTGAGTTAGTTGATCAAGGTATCTTCACCATTCGTTTGTCACCGAAGAAACAGACCTTCCGTTATCATCAGCTGTTGGCGGAAGTGCTGGAACAAGAGCGGAATAACAGGTACACTGGCGAGGAGCTGGAGGCTCTCGTCAAAAAAGCCGGAGGTTTATTATATGACAGAGGAGAGTTCAATACGGCTATTGATCTAGTGCTTGAGCAGCAGCTATATACATTAGCTGACCAATGGATTAATGAACAATTACTGGATATTTTTTATAGTGGTCAAATCAGGTTGCTGATTCAATGGGTGGATAGCCTGCGTGCAGCAGCGTGCACTGTCCATGTAGAAACACTGCTGATATATGCTATTTCACTGATGACTATTCAGGATATGGAAAAGGTAGATGTGGTCACTAAAGAATTAGATAACCGTCATGAACAGGATGGATGGAAAGACAAGGACGAGCATGCTGAGCTTGTGAGTATTCTTATTTCGCTAAAGGCATACGTTCATCTGGCTTTAGGGAACTTAGACACATTTATTGAATTAATTACAAAACAAGTAAATCGGGGACTGACCAATGGCAAATGGTACCATGCTCCCGTGCATTACAATCTATATCATGCTAAACTTACGCGTACTCCGCTTGGAACGAAGGGGAATTATTCCAGTATCAGTGATATACGGGCTTTTTTAGAGATTTTTCGGCAGACTGATTTTAAGGAACACCATGTCATGGGGTACAGCTATGGTTTGTTTGCGGAAATACTTTACGAAGCGGGTCAACTAGAAGAGGCCCTGCTGGAAATTAAAGATGGCCTTCATTATGCTCATCGCTTTAATGATCGCGGGTTATATGTGCCGCTATCCATTCTGAAAGGAAAAATATTCATGGTGCAAGGGCAATCGGCAGCAGCACATACTGTATGGGATCATACGCTAAACCAAGTGCCTGAATGGTATTGGCAACGGTCTATCCAGGCGATGAAGGCATTAGCTTATTTAAAAGAAAATAAAATAGAAGCAGCAGAGACTGAATTATTTAAGACAGATCGCCCAGAGCCTTTGCAGATAGAACTTGGTCAAGAATTGTGGCTATTAGTCTATTGCCGTCTATTAATGGCAAAGAGAGCATGGCAGGAGGCATTGAAAATTGGCTTGCAGGTACATGAATATGCTGCAAAAATAGATCAGATCGATTTAATGATTGAGGCTTCTACTTTAACAGCAATCTGCTATAAACAATTGAAGCAGGAGAGCCTTGCATATGTTGCTTTGCATACCGCTCTTATGTCCGGCTCCCAGTCCGGCTACAAACGTATATTTATTGATGAACCCGGATTCGATCATTTACTGAAGGACTATCAGACATATAAAAGAATTAAGGGCTCCTTTCAGGAAGAAATCCCCCTGGATTATCTGGAGGAACTGGCTGCTATGGGCAAGCCTATGGAGTTCCTTGATGAGGGAATGGCTGCATTGACGTTGCGAGAAAGGGATGTCCTGCGTCTACTGGTAAGCGGTGTTTCCAACCGCGAAATGGCAAAGCTGCTATTCCTGTCAGAAGGTACGATACGGGTCTATCTGACGAGAATTTATAGCAAGCTTCAGGTGAAATCACGGGCGCAGGCGATATTACGTGCGAAAGAGTGGGATATTTAGCCTGGGTGAATGGGAGAGCTGGTTTTACAAAACGGGTGGATATAATGCTTAAGAATAGATATTTTTCTTTTGTGTTAATTGGTGTTAGTGGATGGCGGAAACAGAGATATATTCGATAAGGAAAATGTGCATAGAGATTTTTCAGTTGAGTAGATAAAGAAAGCTTATTGCAGAAAATACGGATGTATAAGCTGTTAGGGTTAAATTATGAACTTTTATATATGAATACTAAATGAAAATAGGCCCTGATAAGAGAATGATACTAAATATATCGCTCTCTTATCAGGGCTGTTAAACGTGTTGAACTATAAATATTTTGACGCTTACTCAGGTATAAGTGTCATTTCCATTCCTTTGTACTTACAAAAAATTCGCTTTAAGAAAAATTTAAGAAATGCTTTAGAAATAGATAAGAAATATTGTGTAATTTTTTATCTGTAGAAAAGATAAAAAACAGCAGTGAATTTCAGAAAGGAAATGATGAAAATGACAAATAATCAAGCAGAGAAACAAAATATAACACTGATTTTAGGATTAGGTGCTTTAGCACTGATTAGACCACTAATGAAAATAACCGGATTAATTCATATCTTTGGCAGTGAAGCTGTTGGAAGCATAGCTATGACAATATTAATTTCTATAGCATGGATTCTGATTGTTATATGGAAAAAGGCTCAAAATCCAATCAAAACGTTAGTTCTGTCAGGCGTCAGCTATGCAGCTTTTGCTATTATACTAAGCGGTATCCTATCACCAATTCTTGATGGCACTTTACAGGGACCGCTAACAAATCCAATTGCGCTGGTCAGTGTTTTTATGACGAACATTATTTGGGGATTAATATTAGGTATTTTAGCTTCCGCGTTACCATATAAAAAGAAGCGAAGCTGATATTTACTATGAAAAGACGTTTTTCTAAAACGACAGAAAAGCGTCTTTTATAGATTCAGGATATTTCGTCAAGAATGATAAGAAAAGGCGGCTGTGCAGGGCTGTTCGGATTCTATTATAATGGTAAGTGAAGGAAGGTGCTTCAAGGTGTCTATCAAAAAACGGTTGATTTTATCCAATATAGCAATGATTATCGTCCCGGGAGCTTTACTATTGGTAACAGAGATAGTTTTAGGATACTTCCTGTTTGTCGTTTTTAACGGCAACCCAGAAGGTGAGGATCTAAAGGTTTTTGTCCAATTCCGATTTATCGCTATTACACTTATTTTAATATTGACCAATGGTTTACTGACTTATTTTATGTCCAGAAGTATTATCAAACCAATTTCTAAATTATCTACGGCAGCAAAGAAAATCAGTGAAGGCGATTTGGAATACAGTGTCCAGTCGGATAAAAAGGATGAATTAGGTGACCTTGCCAATACGTTTGAACAGATGCGTCTTAAGTTGAGAGAAGCAGATAGAGAGCAGAAACAATATGAACAGAATCGCCAGGAACTGATTGCCAGTATCTCTCATGATTTAAAAACCCCGTTAACCTCCATAAAAGGCTATGTGAAAGGAATTCAGGATGGTGTGGCGAACACCCCCGAAAAGCTGGACAGGTATATGGATACGATTTACAGAACAGCAAATGATATGGACGGACTTATTGATGAATTATTTTTATATTCAAAGCTCGATTTAAAAAGAGAAACCTTCCAATTTGAACAAGTAGATTTATATGCTTTTTTTGCTGATTTTATTGATGAATTAGCATTTAATCTGGAAAAGGAGCAGGGAACCGCTGCTTTATCAGCCAATAAAGAAAACAGCTACGTAGTGGAAGCAGACCGTGAAAAATTAAGAAGAGTAGTGATGAATATTATTCAGAACAGCTTAAAATATATGAACCAGGAACAGAAGGAAATCCAAGTAAATTTAACATCTGAATCTGACAGAATCGTTGTGGAAATGAAGGACAATGGAAATGGGATAAGGGAAGAAGACATTCCTTATATTTTCCAAAGCTTTTACCGGACAGATACTTCGAGGAACTCTGCTACAGGAGGCAGCGGACTTGGATTGTCGATTGTCAAAAAGATAATTCAAGAGCACGGTGGAATGGTTTGGGCCGAAAGTGAACCTGGCAAAGGAACGAGTATCTACTTTACACTAAAGAAGGTGATGTAAATGCAAAGTATATTGATTATTGAAGATGAGAAGGATATTGCTGAATTGGAACGGGATTATTTAGAGATAAATGGATTTCAAAGTGATATCGCTGCAACAGGAGAAGAAGGACTGAAGCAGGCAGCGGCAAATTCTTACAGCCTTATTTTATTAGATTTGATGCTGCCGGGGATAGATGGATTTGATTTATGTGAAAAGCTGCGGAGTACATTGGATGTACCTATATTGATGGTAACAGCCAGAAAGGAGGATATCGACAAGATTCGCGGATTAGGCAGGGGAGCAGATGACTATATTGTAAAGCCATTTAACCCGAATGAGCTGATTGCAAGAGTAAAAGCGCATATTGCCAGGTACGACCGTTTAACAAAACGGGACAGAAAATCAAATGAACTCCATCTGAAAAACCTGACAATTGATCATGATTCACGAAGAGTCTTTATAAATGGTCAGGAGAAGACATTTAGTGCAAAAGAGTATGATTTATTGTATTTTTTAGCGTCTAACCCGAATATTGTCTTTACAAAGGAACATTTATTTGAACAAATTTGGGGGTATGATGCAATCGGAGATAATACTACAGTTACGGTTCATATTAGAAAAATAAGAGAAAAGATTGAAGAAAATCCTTCTTTGCCGAAATTTATTGAAACGATTTGGGGTGTGGGGTACCGGTTTCAGGAGTAATGTGTGTATTTTGTTTTTCGAGTAACTTGAAATAGCTCTGCTGATGAGCTTGCTGCGACATCTATTTAAAAGTAAACTTTATTAATAGAATTTATACAATATAAAACCAAAGACGAATTGCCTGTTTTGCGATCCGTCTTTGGTTATGAAAAGATCTATTCATCATCTGGTTTATTCTCAACATCACCAGCAATATTTAAAAGCTCTTCTCTTGTTTTTTCAAGCAGCTCCTGCAGCTGTTTTTTCTTCTCTGGATTATCCATAACTTGGCGACCTGTTTTAAAAAAATCATGGAACAACCCCTGCATTTCAGATCTTAAGTTTTGCATTTCCTCGATATTTACATTTTCAAATTGATTCATTCGAGAAACAAAGTGATCTTCCTTTTGGTGCTGGTCTAAATAGGCAGTGCCTTCCTCCGTAATATGATATACCTTTTTTCTGCCTTCTTTAACGGCCTCCACAAGATCCTGATCCTCCAACATTTGAAGGGTAGGGTATACTGAGCCCGGGCTGGGCGAGTAAAACCCCTTAAATTTTTCTTCTAACACCTTGATAATGTCATAACCGTGTCTTGGCTGCTTTTGCAATATTTTTAACAAGACCATCTTAATATCTCCACGTTTGAAAAAGCGTTCGCCGCCACGACCTCCTCCCCTGGCATCGTGTCCTGCAAAGAAATGAGGACCGCCTCTCCTTTCAAAATGTTCATTTCCCATCCCGAATTTATTCCGTCTTAAGAAGTCCTTGTGAAATGTGTTATCTCCTGCGAAAGCATGGTGGTGATTAAAATGAGCCTGCTTTTGGAAAAAAGGGTGTTCATCTTGTTGAAACATAATAGATTCCTCCTGATTATTATTTTTTGCTTCGAAGTTAACGATATATCGTTAACGATAATAATAAGCGATATATCGTTAACTGTCAAGATAAAGTATTCAGGTTATGTATTTGGGGTTTACATCCAGATAAACATAATTCACAGTATGCTATACTGGAAGAAAAACAAGGCAGGTGCAGCATATGACAAAGAAGCTATTATTAACAGGATTTGAACCTTTTCTTGATTTCTCCATTAATCCAACAATGAAAATTGCAGAAGAATTAAATGAGGCAGCAATTGGAGATTACACGATTACTTCCCATATACTATCTGTAGATTTCCATAAGGCAGGAAAACAACTCCTGCAATTAATTGAAGAGACAAAGCCGGATGCAATTATCTCTCTTGGTCTTGCCGGCGGCAGATTCAAAATTAATCCCGAACGCATTGCTATTAATGTGAATGACGGACCAAAGGATAATCAGGGGCACAAACCGGATAATGAAGTCATCTGGGAGGATGGAGCAGACGGAATGTTCTCTACTTTACCAATCAGCAGAATGGTCCAACAGCTGAAAGCACAAGGACTTCCGGCGGAAATTTCCAACACGGCGGGGACTTACCTATGTAATCATGTGATGTATCAAGCATTGCATTATACGAAAACGAAAAATCTCGGTCTTCCAGCTGGTTTTATCCATATCCCTGCATCTCATGAGCTTGCGATTGAACATGGGAAGATACCGAGCTGGAGTCATGATGATTTGAAGAGAGCTATTACTATATGTATTGAGACCTTGTCTGAAGCATAGATAAGCAAATTCAATTAAATTGTGTTCTATCGCTGTAAACGATAAATCACTATAAGAAATGAGGAATAACCCTTGAAAAAAGCATTGATAAATATTGATTACACAGTTGATTTTGTAGCAGAGGACGGCGCTTTAACTTGTGGTAAGCCCGGACAGGATCTAGAAAATACCATTGTTTCGTTAACGGAGCAATTTATCAATGATGGTGATTACACAGTTTTTGCCGTTGACGTTCATGATAAAGATGATCCTTATCACCCAGAATCGAAGCTGTTTCCGCCTCATAATATCCGGGGCACAAACGGGAGAGATTTATATGGCCGGTTGCAGGAAATATATGAAATAAACAGTAATAAAGAAAACGTATATTACATGGATAAAACGAGATATTCCGCTTTTGCAGGAACAGATTTAGAAATAAAATTGAGGGAAAGAAATATTGAAGAAGTACACCTGTTAGGAGTATGCACCGATATTTGTGTGCTTCATACAGCAGTGGATGCCTATAATAAGGGGTTTCGTATTGTTGTGTACCAAGATGCAGTTGCCTCATTTAATCAGGCAGGGCATGATTGGGCACTGGGGCATTTTGAAGGTTCACTGGGAGCGGCAGTGGAAAAGTTTGAGAATAAATAAAATAGCCGTTACATTCTCGGAGTAATTGGAAAAGGTTTTTTCATAATCTCCCTAAATCCCATTAACAGAACAAACTATACTTTATAATTAAACAGTGATAATATTTTTAGCATAGATTCATATAATTGAGAATTTACTTAAATATGCAAAATATCAACGAAATTATGGAGAGGGGAAAAGTTATGTATTCCAATATTCTTAGACATCCTGGACCTACTCCAATTCCTAAAAAAGTGGAATTGGCGATGGCGCAAGATATGATTAGCCATCGTACAGAGGAATTTACCAAACTGTATCGGGAAACAACGGAACGTGTCAAAACCATTTTTGGAACGAAGCAGAATATTATGCTTCTTCCTTCAGGCGGGACGGCAGCATTAGAAGCAGCTGTAGCCAATACTGCCTCAGCTGGTGATGAAGTAGTTGTTGTTACATTAGGTGCTTTTGGAGACTATTTCGTTTCGATATGCGAGAAACATGGCCTGCATGTTCATAAACTTGAGAAGAACTGGGGCGAAGCTTGTACAAAAGAAGAGCTTGCAAACTTTTTAAAGCCCTTGTCCGGTATCAAATCTGTTTTTGCGACTTATAATGAAACTTCGACAGGAATTCTAAATCCAGTTGATCAACTGGCAGAGGCAGTACACGAGAATTCAGATGCTTTATTTATTGTTGATGGTGTGAGCTGTATCGGTGGCGCCCCTGCAGAGATGGACAAATGGGGAATCGATATTTTAGTAACAGGCTCTCAAAAAGCAATTATGCTTCCACCGGGCCTTGCCTTTGTAGCTGTAAGTGACAGGGCCTGGAAGGTGATAGAAATGAATGATACGACTGTCTATTATTTAAATCTGTTAAGCTATCGTGAGTGGGACGCAAAGTCAATGACACCTAATACACCTGCGATTTCATTGATTATGGGATTATCTGCGGTTTGTGATTTAATTGAGGAAGAAGGCGGATTTTCGAAAACAGTAGAACGTCATGAAGTCATGAAAAATATGGTTCGGGAAGCTATGAGAGCTCTTTCCATTGACTTGTTAACAAGTGATGAGCATGCCTCACCAACCTTAACGACAATCTGTGCTCCAAAGGGGTTGGATCTTTCCGACTTTTTAACACACTTAAAGAAAAAATATCATCTTGATTTTGCTGGTGGTCTTGGACAGCTTCAGGGTAAGGTTTTTAGATTTGGACATATGGGATATTGTTTCCCAAGCGATATACTTCAAGCAGTTTCCCTGATTGAAGCAGCCTTGCAGGACTTCTCTTATCAATTTGAGAGCGGTGCCGGGGTAAAGGCAGCTCAAGATGTGTTCTTATCCTCATTAAAAAAATAGCATATTAATTGCAAATGATAGAGCTGATGGCATCCCATAAGTTGAGTAAACTTGTGGAATGCCATATTTTATATCCAGCCTTAATCTGGACAGGCTTAATGGCTGGTATACCCAGTCCATTAACTACATAAAATTCACTAACTCTTTTAAATCCCTGATCATATAATCCCCAGATAAACTACTATCCGAATCGTCAGTTAAAATAATAGATTTAACTCCAGCATTTCGGGAACAATCAGCATCAATTTGCCGGTCCCCTACATAGAATACGGCATCTTTATTTAATTTGTATTTGTCGATAATATATTCTATCCCTTGCGCATGGGGTTTCCTTTCAAAGCCATATTCACTTGTGATAACCTCTTTGAAAAAATGGGTCAGATTGAGATTTTCAAGTACATGGGCAGTGGATTTTCCCTTGTGGGTGTAAATAAAGTTTTGAATATTATTTTCATATAAATAATCTAAAACATATGCTGCATGCGGTATACATTTTATTTCATCGGCTCTCTGATTATTAAGATTAGAAGCCATTGTTTTTAGTTGATTTTTATCATAAGCAGAGCTGTTAGCCATTAAATCAATAAATGCGTTAACGGATTTAGATTTAACATATTGATAGATTTCTTTTTGAGAGTATGAAAGATGACACTGATCAGCAACGATTGCCAAGTTATCTACAATAATTTCGTAAGAGTCAATGATTGTTCCATCTAAATCCCATATAAAGGTGTTTTTCATATTTTTTATTTCTCCTTCTCCTGCATTTCCCTGACATTATCCGAATGGAAAGGTGAACCTTCGACCTCATTCACCACACTAAATGGATTTCCATCTAAATCAAAAAAATCAAAGAATTTCATATCGCCAAAAAAATCTATTTCGGTAACTGCTGCTCCCTGACTTTTAAAGTGCCGGTGTGCAATCTCGATATCAGCCACCACAAAATTGTAGTAAGAATTTTTTTTATTTCTCTTCATATTAAATTCTGTGGGCTGCGGAATTTCTACTTTGACCAAGGCTAATTGTGTTGAACCAATAGGTAAATAAAATCCTGCTCCATCTTCCCAGCTGTCAATTTTCTTTGCTCCAAGATACTTCTCATACCATTCTGAAGATTTTTCAATATTAGTTACAGGGATAAAAATACTTCCAACTTTAAACATACATTATTCCTCCTTCTGATGAAATTCTTATGTATAACGTATATACTTATGTAAAAGTTACATCTAGTTTGAAAAAGGTGAAAAGAGATGATTTTTAAGGACTTAAAGCCTGAAATTAACAAGTTGTATAAATACTGTTTAAAATTATCAGCTTCCCCTTGGCGGGCGGAAGATCTGGTACAGGAAACAATGCTAAAGACTTTTCAGCTGAAAAAATTAGAACTTGAAAGAGAGTTTACATTCTCTTTTCTATGCACTGTAGCTAAAAACCTTTATATCGATGAACAAAGAAAAAATAGAAGAGAAAGCTATCTTAATGAGGATTTTCATGGTATCGAATATGATTTTATAGAATCCAGCAGTTTAATTGAAGCTTTACTTACTGCCTTACCTTTGAAGCAGGCTATGCTGATTACATTGAAGGATGTATTTGGGTATACCTCCAAAGAGATAGCAGCTATGTTAAGAGTAAGGGACGAATCGGTAAAAACAGCGCTTCACCGCTCCAGAAAAAAACTGAAATTAAACGCAGATATCGAGATGATTCAAAGCGTCTCTCTTCCAGATGATAAAATCATTCCTGCGTTATCTAAAGCAATAGCAGGGTCCCAGCCGATGCAAATATTCTTTTATTACCGGCAACTGGAGGCGCAGAATTTTCAAGTAAGAAGAACAGGTGCCGGACGTGCTGTATTTCACGTTATTGATCCTGATGGAAATATATTGGAATTACTTTCTTCATAAAATAATAGAATGAAGGGCCTCGTATGAGGGTGGGGGTTTTCATGCAGGAGGAGTTTTATGAATTCTGATAAGGAATTAATGAATCACCATATAAATGTATTATTTAAACATGATAGTAAAGATAGAATAACTGTTGTGAATGAACCACCATATGATCCCGCCCCAAAGGTTTTTATCGGGACCACCAAGGAAGGTTCTGTCGTAAAGTATGCAGACACATTGCCTGTTTCTTTTATAATAGAATTGGAAAAGATTTTGCAAAAAAGCTCTAGTATTGATCTGGCAGAAATCATCAAAATCTTTCAGCAGGGATATGAATTAAACCAGCTGTGGACTGGCCCGGCATACGTATTCCCTGATAAAATCAACAAATCATCTTATCCGCAAATTGTACAGATAACACATGAAAATAAAGATATCTTAAAATCACAATTTCCGTATACCTTCGAGGATTTCGAGTGTAAGCAGCCTTGTTTTGTAATAATGGAGGGTAACGTTATAGCCTCTATTTGCTGCAGTGCGAGACAAAGTGTAAAGGCAGATGAGGCCAGTCTATTTACAAAAGAAGCTTATCGCAGTAAAGGCTATGGAGCAGCTGTAACAAAAGCGTGGGCTCAGGAAGTGCAGAGGCAGGGCCGTATGGCATTATACAGTACATCATGGGATAATCTGGCATCTCAATCTGTGGCAGGCAGGCTGAATCTTTATTTATATGGAACGGATATTCATATAAGCTGATAATAGGCTTCTATACAAATACAAGCACAATGCCTCATCACGGACACTTTGATAAGACATTGATCTATAGCCCCATACCTAACTACTATAATACAAGCTGTAACGATCCAAAAGATCCAGCGGACCGATTTCCATTTTAAGCTGTACATTGTTTTTTAAATGCTCTTGAAGCTGTAAATTCCGCTCTTTTGAAAACTGATGGACATCCATAATAACGCGCTCATTCGCAAGCTCTTTATAATCTAAATCCGGTATAAAAGCCTTTATCTCTTCTATGACCTTCCCATTTTCTCTTGAACTGAATTTTAGAAACACAGCATCATCTGGAGCTTTTTCCCGGTAATCTCTTGTATAGATGAATTCGCCGCCTTTTAGAAAGAGAATACGATCTGCATATTTCTCAAGGTTTTCTAAAAGGTGAGAGGCAATAATAATAATTTTTCCTTCTTTCTTTTTTTCCTCCAGCAGCTTGGAAATAAGCTCTACATTATCGGGATCAAGTCCATTCATCACTTCGTCCATTAACATATAAGGCGTATTGGCTACAATCAGCATAGCAAAGCACAGCCTCTGCCGCATCCCTAAGGAATATTGGTAGGTTTTATCTTTAATGTAATGAGACATGTTCAACCTCTGTATGACCTGGCCTGGATCAATGGAGGAGTGGTGCCACATTTGACGGTAAATATTTAAATGATCAACACCATTCAAATGGTTATACAAATCACTTTGATCAGGCATCATTGTAATCAGCGAGTGGATATAAGCTTCTTTTTTCTTATTAGCATACCGATAGCTTTCCTTGAAGGTTACCTCTCCCTTTGTCGGTGTAACGTAATTCATTAATACATTAAGAAGAGTAGATTTACCGGTTCCATTAGGCGCAACCAGCCCTATTATTTCACCGGGCTGAAATGTGGTGGTAATCCCGTTCAGTACTTTTTTATCTCCAAATTGTACAACAATATTATTTAATTGAATCATTGTATACCTCCTAGCTTTTCATCAAATTGCTAATCTTTTAATTCTGCTTATAAACCAGATAAGTAAAATGATAAGCAGAGCTGCAGCAAGAAGCACGAGCTGTCCTTTTATTATGGTTACAGAATCTATTGCCAGGATATACTGTCTGTAGCCGCTGACGATATTCCCTATTTGTATATAGGAGGTCGGCAGATAGCTTAACCAGGCATCAATAATTGCTCCTCTTTGATAATAAGTTGCTTCAATAAAGAAAATGATACCGATGGTCAGGTTAATAAACTCATTTTTCAAGACAATACTCATCAATAATACAAGACTGATAATAATCGTAAACCACAGTAACATCATGACAAAGCTTTGTACTAAAAATAAACCCATGGATATGCTTTCGTATGTTCCCAGGTTTAAAAATTCAAAGTGATATCTCACCACCGGGAGAGACAGTGTTCCAAATCCTTCCCGGAAACCGATAATCAGAAATGAAGGAATTAAAACGACAAGTGATGTGAGACTGCCTAATAAGGCCACCACTCCTTTTAGCATCAGCCGTTTAAAGGGCGTGAGCGGAAATCCATTTACAATACTCAGATGATGCCTGTCCTTCATCACAATATCGGTACTTAAAAACAGACATACGATCAGAATAATATAAGGGAGACTGGACGCTAGGAGTCTCTGAAGCGTTTGAAGTGCTGTACGTTCTTCAAAAATCTGTATACTCACATCATAGGATGCATTTGCATACTCTCTGTATCTCTCAGCAGAAGACAGATAGGCATAATGTCCATCTGAATGGGAAAATCGATTTCCATACGTATAATAACCTGTAGTATAACGTAAGAAAGAGTCCTGACCAGATGGATAAATAATCTCATCAGAATACGAATACCAATGTTGTGTTGCTTCAGCATAGGTGTGTAAGTCTCCTGTTGCTAAAGCATCTAAGCGTGCTCCATCATATTCATTCCATTCTGGGAAAATCTGATAGGCGAATACCGTTAATGGGTGGGATCCTTCCCGGATTACAACATTATCAAGGAATTCTTGCCGGTCTTCATATCTTGCTTCGATTTCGTTTTTATTAATAGATTCAATCGGCTGATAATTCGGTGCCAGATAAAGTGCATAGTAAAGACTAGCCAATAATAATAAGATAAATAATATGATATTTTTCCGGTTGCTGAAAAAAACTTTCAACTCCCAATGGACATATCCAGTCATGACATCCTCCCTCCTTTATCATCCTTCAATCGGCTCTCCTTCGTTTGGCTCCGGTGAAACTGCCAATAGATGAAGAGAAATATAACGAGAAGGCTGAGGAGCAAAGTAAGAAATCCATTGGATAATGTGATTGCTGCATTACCTGTTATTTCTGCAACGCTTCCATCAGCGACAGTTTGGAAATTAAGATAATTAAAAGGTAAAAAACTCATCCATTTTCCCAAAGCTGGCAGCAGATACACGATAAAAAAGACAAAAAAGTGCACAAAGATAATGATATACAGGTTTTTAAAGCAGTAATTTAATAAAATAGAAATGGCGATTGCCACAAGTGACAAGCATAATAAATAAAGGAAGGCGATACCTATATATTGCCAGACAGGTATTGCTGGATAATTCCCGTTAAATAAGGCTACAGGATAACTTAAATCCATATTGTAAATTATAGCAGCTGAAGTGATAGCAATGGTGAAGGTCAAAACTAAACAGAAAAAAATAAATAGAAAATAGCTTAATAGCTTTGCAAATAGTTTAGAAGCAGTAGAGAGAGGATAACCATTTACAAGAGATTTGTGATTTGTTTCATCCAACAGGATATCAGATGAGAATATGCCAACTAATAAGTACCAGCCATATCCTAGCGCAAATAGAAACAGGATAATATAAGTCGGGAAGTTAGAATTATCAACAAGCAGCCTTTCTTCCTGAGTCTGAATTTCTGTGAAAAGTGCAGCATCCAGCTGGTTTTGCCGATAGGCAGGGATAAATTGGGCAACCTCCTCAAAACCGTCCAGAGCATAAGCCTCATTCCGTACTTCTGTGAGGTCAATGGCACCTCGTATGTATGTGTCTTCATCTTCCATCACTAATCCCAGCGTTCTGTTAGCCAGATTACTCGATTGACTAATCAGATTTTGATAGAGCGGAGATGCTACATCAGAATCGGTTGCATCTACATTTCTAAACTGGTCTAAAGCGGAATTTAATGCAACAACTTCTGCAGCAGTACCTGGTTCAAGCTCTCTAAATTGACTGTTTTCCAAGTAAACGAAGGAACCGATGATGAAAAGAATTAAAATGAAAATAATAGATTTGAATTTCAGGTTCTTCCGTTCAACTAGAAAAATGGTCTTCATTAACCTGAACATGTCTATCCCCCTTTATCAACAATATGTGTCAGAAAAGTTCTAATTTTCCACATCTGTTTTATTGTAACATAAAAATGTAAGCGTTATTTTATCTTAGGGAGATTTAATGTATTATTAGAGCATATTAGGAGGTTTTTAGGAGTTTTAACCGAACACAGAGAATAAAACCGTAAGAAAATAGTTATATTGTTAATAAAGAAATTTAAACTATTGCATTATAATTTCCTATGTGATATGCTAATTTTCAGTTATATAACTAAATATTACACGGATTATGATGGCGTGTTACTGATAATGCAGGCAAAACCAGAATAATTTATACTTTATCTCTTTTAGGGATAGGTGTAAGTTGTTTTGGTATTTTTTTTGCCTTTTATAAGTAATACAGGCATCTTATAAAGGAGCAAAGGAAGATGAACTACAAACAATTAGGTAAGGAAGTATTGGCCCGTGTTGGCGGTAGAGATAATGTAGCTATGCTTACACATTGTGCAACAAGGCTTCGATTTGAATTTCATGATTATTCTAAAGTGGAAAAAGAGCAAATCGAAAAGCTGCCGGGTGTTATTTCTGTAGTAAATAAAGGAGGACAATTTCAAATTATTGTGGGCAATGAAGTGCAGCAAGTTTATCGTGCCATTCACGAAGAAATTGGCCCAGAGGGAGGTCAAAAAAATAATTCCAACAATAATAAAGAAAAGAAAAGTGTTATTTCCCGTTTGATTAGTGTTATTTCGACTACCTTCACCCCTTTTATTCCAGCTATTATTGGTGCGGGTATGATTAAAGCAGTTTTAGCAATATTGGTATTAGTTGGGCTGTTGACAGAGGAAAGCCAAACTTTCTTCATATTGAATACGGTTGCAGATGCGGCTTTCTTCTTTATGCCTGTATTACTGGCCTACGGTGCTTCTATTAAGTTTGGAACGTCACCAATTCTTTCAATGACGATTGCTGGAGTCTTGCTTCACCCGAATTGGGCAGGCGTACTGGAGGCTGGTGATACACTTCACTTTATTGGTGTACCAGTTCAATTAACAGATTATGCAGGATCTGTATTACCTATTATTATCACTGTATGGATTATGTCTTATGTGGAACGCTTTGCAGAATGGGTATCACCTTCCATTATCAAATTCTTTTTGAAGCCGATGTTAATTATGTTGATTACAGCTCCGCTAGCGCTTGTAGTCATTGGCCCAATTGGAACCTATTTAAATGATTTAGTAGCATTTGGAGCTGATACTATTAACAGTCATGCCAGCTGGCTAATTCCAATGTTAATGGGAACATTACAGCCGTTCCTGCTTATTACTGGAACTGCCTGGGCTATGACACCAATTGCTACAACACAGCTATCCAATAATGGCTACGAAACGATGAATGGACCTGGTATGCTTGCATCTAATATTGCACAGGGGGCGGCTACATTAGCGGTTGCTGTTAAATCAAAAAACAGAGAACTTAAACAGATGGCAGGCTCAGCTGGTTTTACCGCTCTAGTAGGTATTACAGAACCTTCTCTGTATGGGGTTACTCTAAAATTGAAAAAACCATTAATTGCTGCCATGATTGGTGGGGGATGTGCAGGGATATATGCAGGTCTTTCCGGGCTTGTACGCTACGCATTTGTTTCACCCGGGCTAGCAGGGATCCCAGCATTTATTGGTGAAAATCCAATGAATATCGTTCATGCTTTAATGACGATTGTTATTGCTTTTGTCGTTGCTTTTGCAGTTACTTGGATTCTTGGATTTGAGGATCCAGTTGATGAAACAATTACGACAGAAGTAAGTGAAACGAAAGAAAATCAAAAGGAAATAAATAAAGTAATTGCTACAACACAAACTTCTATCGCCAGCCCACTTTCCGGGATCGTAGTACCTTTGGAAGAGGTTAATGATGATGTGTTTTCAAGTGGATTGCTTGGAAAAGGTACAGCGATTGTTCCTGATCAGAATGAGGTAAGGGCTCCATTTTCAGGTGAGGTTGTTACACTGCTTCCTTCTAAACACGCAATAGGATTAAAGCGTGATGACGGCTTGGAATTACTAATCCATATCGGCATTGATACCGTTAATCTTAATGGAGAATTCTTTACTGTACATGTACAACAAGGTGATCGTATTGAGACTGGAGATTTGTTAGTTAACTTTGACCGTGAGGCAATTAAAGATAAAGGTTATGATATAGTTACACCTATTATTATTACGAATCCTGATGAATTTCAGGACATGACAGTTGTTTCAGTGGAACAAATTGGTTATGGCCAAAAGCTTTTAGATAAGAAGTAAGGAGGATTTAATATGTTATATAATGAATTAAAGCCTTTCCCAAAGGATTTCCTTTGGGGGGCTTCTACTTCAGCCTATCAGGTAGAAGGAGCTTCTGAGGAAGATGGGAAAGGAAAATCTGTCATCGATATGATGGATCATCCGGAAGATACTGCTGGATTTACTGTTGCGAGTGATCATTACCATCGATTTAAAGAGGATATTCGGCTTTTTCATGAATTAGGGCTGAAGGGATACCGCTTTTCCATTGCATGGACTCGTATTTTTCCTGAAGGAACAGGAGAAATAAATGAAAAAGGCTTACAGCATTATGAGGAATTAATAGACGAACTGATAAAGTATGGGATAGAACCAATTGTTACTCTTTATCATTTCGATTTGCCATATGCATTGGAAGAAAAAGGCGGCTGGGGAAATCGTGAGGTTATTGATGCTTTTGTAGAGTATGCAAGGATATTATTTAATCGATTTGGAAAAAAAGTTAATTATTGGCTTACCATTAATGAACAAAACACATTGATTCTGCATCCAGGTGCAGTTGGGGTACCAAAAGGCGGAAAACTTCCAACGAAAACTTCTTTATATCAACAAAACCATCATATGCTGATGGCTCAAGGAAAAGTAATGGAATTATGCCATGAGATGTGTCCACATGCACAGATTGGTCCAGCACTGAATATGACCTCGATGTACCAGGCTACAAGTAAACCGGAGGATGCTATTGCAGCGCACAATTGGGAAACAATTCGCGGCTGGAGCTTCCTTGACCTGGCAGTGCATGGAAAATACAATAATTTGTTGTGGAGTTATTTGGAAAATAGAGGTTGGCAGCCAGAGATTCTTGAAGGAGATTTAGAAGCTATTGGCAAGGGACATCCTGATTTTATTGCAATAAATTATTATTCCACTGCCACTATTTCTGAAAGTACGGGGGACGCCAGTGACGTAAGCCCGAGAGCTGGAGATCAGCAAATTATGCTTGGAGAACCAGGTGTATACCGAGCAGAGGAAAACCCTTATGTAGATAAAACTAAATATGGATGGGTAATCGATCCTGTGGGGTTACGGCTTACCCTGCGTAAAGTATATGAAAGATATAATTTACCGATAATGATTACCGAAAATGGCATTGGTGCGCCGGATGTACTCAATGATGATGGTTCAGTGCGCGATGATTATCGGATTGATTTTATCCAGGCACATCTGAAACAAATTCAATGGGCGTTAACAGACGGTGTAGAAGTGTTTGGATATTTCCCATGGGCAGCATTGGATGTAGTCAGTACGCATCAAGGCTATGCTAAACGATATGGTTTTATTTATGTAAATAGAGGAGAATTCGATGTGAAGGATTTGAAACGCATCAAGAAAGACAGCTTTTATTGGTATCAAAAGGTGATTGAGTCCAACGGCAAGGACGGATTAGATAAGAATAATTAAACTTCACAAGTATAGTTGGTGATCTGATGAAGGTGGACAAAGTATTGAATAACAACCTTGTGTTTTCTAAGAATGAAGAAGACCATATTGTTATTGTGATGGGGAGAGGACTGGGCTTTAAATACAAAAAAGGTGACCTTATTGATGAGGAAACCATTGAAAAGGTTTTTGTCCCTAATGATCAACATGCAAGGCAAGAATATGTGCGTATATTAGAGAGTGCTCCGAAACAGCATTTTGAAGCAATTAATGATGCTTTAGGTCATCTGAAAGATCATTGGAAAGGTGAACTGGATGATCGTTATTTTCTTATATTATTTGACCATATTGCATTTGCCATTGAACGCGCAGAAAAAGGACTGGTCTTCCAGAACAAACTTTTAAATGAGGTTCGTAATCATTATCCTGAAGAGTTTGAAGCAGCACTTACGGTGGTTAAAGAGATTAACAGCAGATTGGCTGTCCGTTTGCCGGAGGAAGAAGCGGGAAATATCGCTTTTCACCTTGTAAATGCTAAAACTAAAGATCAAAATTTTGAAAAGACGATGTTACGGATGAAGATGGTAAAGGATATGCTGAACTTAATTCAATATAAGTTAAATATCCAGCTGGACATTCATTCTATGCGCTACAACCGATTTGTCACACATCTTGAATACTTCATCCAGCGTATATTAGAGAATAAACAGCTAGATAATAAAGATCTTTTCTTATATGAGCAATTTATAGAAAAATATCCAGAAGAGTATAAAGCTACGCAAGCGATTGCTGAATATAGTAAGAATGTAGCTGGGTATGAGGTCACTGATGAAGAAAAACTTTATTTTATGATACATTTAGCACGTTTTACCAATCAACAGTAGAAATAAAGAAACAGAAACGGATATTTTAAGCCGGTTCTGTTTTTTTGTCGTCAATATGAATACTGATTTTGCGAAAAAAATTTAGAAATTGCTGTGTGATGAAGGGCTTTTGGATTTTTGGAACTTTCCAGACAATAAAAAATCTGTTGTTTATTTTTGTTGTACTTACAACAAAAATAAATTAAAATTTATATATAATAAAAAGGGCGGGGGTGAAAGAATGGCAGAAATCCTGCGCGAAATAGGGATGATTGCGAGAGCACTTGACTCTATCAGCAATATCGAATTTAAAGAATATGATCTTACAAAAGGCCAATATCTATATTTGGTCCGTATCTGTGAAAACCCGGGTATTATTCAAGAAAAGCTTGCTGAAATGATAAAAGTAGACAGAACCACAGCTGCACGAGCTATCAAAAAGCTGGAGGAAAACAATTTTATTCAAAAGACAGCTGATGCAGATAACAGAAAGATAAAGAGGCTGCTGCCAACGGAAAAAGGAGAGTACATCTACCCAATGATTAAAAAGGAAAATGATTACTCCAATCAGGTAGCCTTAAAAGGGCTGACAGAAAAAGAAGCAGAAAAGCTTGTATATTTACTTGAAAAGGTCCGGAAAAATATTGAGGTGGACTGGGAGTTTGTGAAGAAAGGAAATAAGCGGCAGTATTAAATGGAACGAAGGGAAGACAAAAACATGGTGATAAAGATAGAAGCTTGCAATCAAAACGATTTGCAAATGCTGCAAGAAATCAGTATAGAAACATTTATGGAAACATTTCAAGAGCAGAATACACCGGAGAATATGCAAGCTTATTTGGAAAGTGCATATACATTGGGTAGGCTCCGAAAGGAAATGATGAAGGAAAATTCATTTTTCTTTTTCATTTACTATAATAACCAGCTGGCTGGATATATGAAGGTGAATACAGATGACGCCCAGTCAGAGGAAATGGACGCGGATGCGCTTGAAATAGAACGAATTTATATTCGAGGCGGCTTTCAGCGGAAGGGATTGGGAAAATGTTTGATGAACAAAGCAATTGAAATAGCAGAGAATAAAAAGAAGCAGAAAGTATGGCTGGGTGTTTGGGAATATAATGAGCAGGCACTGGTCTTTTACAGGAAAAATGGTTTTGTACAGACCGGATCGCATTCCTTTTTTATGGGGGATGATGAGCAGACAGATTATATTATGACGAAAACACTGTAGATATCCATAAAGGAGAGTAGCTATGTATATACCGAAGTGTTTTAAAGTCACGGATACGAAAGAAATTTGGGAATTTGTCAAGCAGTATTCCTTTGCAACACTGGTTACGACAGAGAATAATGCACCTGTTGCAACACATCTGCCGGTAACAATAACCAGAAAAGATGATGATTATATCATTACAGGCCATGTAGCCTACGCAAACCCGCAATGGAAAACATTGGAGAATGTAGAGAATGCACTGGTGATATTTCAAGGACTGCATGCGTATATTTCCCCGACCTGGTATTCGCATGAAGATGTTCCAACCTGGAATTATCAGGCTGTCCATATGTATGGAGTTCCACGAATACTGGAGAAGGATGAACTTAGGGAGTCGCTAAAAATTCTTTCAGATAAGTATGAAAAGCATAGAGACCCTTCTTTTTCAGTAGAGAAGTTTACACCCAAGCTGTTAGAGGCACAGCTGAAAGCAATTGTGGGATTTGAAGTTAGAGTGACAGAAGTTCAGGCGGCCTACAAATTAAGTCAAAATCGAAAAGAAGCTGATTATAAAAGTGTTATGAATCATTTGCAGGAGGAAGGGGACCCTGATTCCCGTCAAGTCGCAGAGCAGATGAAAAAGAATATGCCATTGCCATGAGATAGCAGTTCAAATTATGAGAGGAAAGAGGTTGGATGAAGCCATTTTTAAATTTATGAATTATTGAAACTGGACAGTATTAATACTATCGCTGGAAGGTAGAGCAGTTCGCTCCACTATATATTAATTTGTCCGGTTTCAATCCATTTGAATGCGCTGTATACCTTTGATATAAATTCTCTAATAATGAATCAACTGTCTTCTGTGTTTTCAAGAGGGTGTCTGCTCATTTTGTACCCTTGCAGTATAAAACATATAAGTGTTAGCACAAGCAGTGCACCTACAGGATACAAAACGGCAGTACTATCAATGAATGTACTGGAACCTGGATCAATTACAAACCCAAGCAGCTTCGTAAAGAAAATACCAAAAGTTAAGCCGAATACTACCCCATAACAAACAAAGATGAATGCCTGCCAAACAATAACGCACATCATACCGTTCTGTGTTAAGCCTGATAGACGTGTAATCCGGTAGCTGGTTTGCTGCGTTAATATGTCGTTCATCAGTGTTTGCAAGATGCCGAATGCTGCACTTGCGATTAAAATAATCAATGTTCCGATAACCAGGACATATCGCTGCTGAAACATCTGGTCACCTTCTTTTAGCTCTGCTGTTTTTGTAGTGAAATGTAATGCAGGTATTTTACTGATAATGGGCTGCAAAACGTCCACATCGTCGGTATCAACAAAAATTTCACTTACATTCAAAACATCGGCTATTTCTTCGGACCAATCGACAACAATACTGTTAAATGGAAATAAGGATGATTCATTAGAAATTGCACTGACAATAAGTGGATCATAGCCTGAGTAATTATAAAGATCAGTTATTGGCAGCTCGTCTCCCACTTTAATATGATGCTCTTCTGCAAAGCTTTCTTCCACAATTGCCCCCAGTTAAGGGATATTGCTTATCTTGATGGGAAAGATTTGTTGCGCGTATATCTGTATCAATGATTTTATCAGGTAATTGAAGGCTGAAGCTTGCAATTCCACATTTAACTATTGTTTAATGAGAGATTTTTTTATCCTCTTTTTTAGATGTATACATTAGAATTCCCATTACAGTAATATTAACGGCAATAAGTATAATACCGGAAATGATTAAATAGGATTCACCTTCTAGAATGCTGCCACCAGTAGAGATTTTACCAATAATCTCAGGCACACTTGGCAGACACATTAAGAATATAAATATTGCCAAAAACCATTGCTTCAAGATAAGCGTGACAATAATGAAAATACTTAAGAGAATAGCTCCGATAATAAGGTTTACAATAAAATTGCTCTCTGCAAGCACAATCCCTGGATGATTTCGGATAATAAATTGTCCGCCGACCAGAGCAGCCATGTAAGGAGCATAAAATAAAAACAGTCCGATGTAGGTTTTTTTACTGTCTCCATATTTTTGAACGATTTTTTTTAAGGAAATGATAGTAGCCGCTGTTCCGATAATCATCACTGCAAGGTTATACAGGATAACACTTGTATTTAATTCAAAGTCACCGCTGATTAGGTCAGGAATGATAAATACCCCCAGCAAATAGACAAGTAATAAAATACTATATTTAATAAAACCTTTGTTTTGCGGAAGTTCTTCGGAAATAGACCGGATATACGCCTTCACAGAATTCCCGGTAATACTTTCTACACTTTGCCCATTTGCTTCCGCTTCTATTAAATGATCTCGCAGTTCTTCTTCAATTTCTTGAATATCTTTTTCTCTTTTACCGCGGCTTATTAACTCTAAACGTAAATTCAGCAAAAATTTTTCTGCTTCTTTACTTAGCATCCTCCACACTCCTCATCAAGTTATTCATCCCTTTATTCAGATAGGACCATTTATTTCGAAAGACGGCTAATTCTTCCAAGCCTTTATCTGTGATTGTGTAGTATTTTCGTTTTGGCCCGCCTGTATCGGATTTTTTCAGTTCGGTTTGGACATATCCTTTTTTACTTAAGCGCAGAAGTACAGGATAAATACTTCCGTCACTGATTTCCGGGAAATCCCGTTCTTTTAACTTCTCTAAAATTTCATATCCATACGTTTCACCTTGAGAAATTAGTCCTAAAATTGCTCCATCTAATAATCCCTTCATCATCTGATCAGATACTGACATGTCGTACCTCCTTGACTATCTTGTAATATACTATAGTTGATTAAAAGGTAATTGTCAACTATCTTATATAAAAAGATAGTTTAGTTTTTTCTTTTACTTTAGGGATAGGTAAAGACGATAATAATGGTGTAATTCAAAGTAGCTGAAATTTTTATTTATAGATTTGAAGTGAAGGGGAAATAATAAATCCATTTACATAAGAAAAACCAAGAAAATCACTTGTTCTTTAAAACACTGGTGTTCTTGCCAAGGAGATGTCCGCTACGGGAAGCGTAGTGTATTTCTGGAGCGGCTATCTCCAGCATTTTTTATACTTTCTTACTCTTTAAAAAAAAAGAAACCCGGGCATGCCCGGATTTCCTTTTAACAATTTACTTCAATTTATTCTGCAAATACCTTATGCCATTCTGCTTTATGTTCCAGTAATTCTTTTGCTAATTCTTTGGCACCTTCTAAGCTGTGGCTCGCAGCCCAGCCGCATTGAACTTCATTACATGCGGGAACTTCTTCAGCATTTAATACATCTTCTAATGTTTTTTCTACTGTTTCCAGAAGTCCATCATAGTTGTCATCGTTTAAAATAGTTAAATAGAATCCAGTTTGGCAGCCCATTGGACTAAAATCTACTACCGTATCATGATGGTTTCTAATTAATTCAGCCATTAGATGCTCCAGTGAATGAAGTGCAGGCATATCCATATGTCCTTTATTCGGCTGTTTTAAACGCAGGTCATACTTATAGATAACATCTCCATTTGCACCTTTTGTTGTTCCAGCCAAACGGATATAGGGTGCTGCCACTTTTGTGTGATCCAGATTAAAACTTTCTACATTCATTGCTTTTACCATAATTGATACGCTCCTTCTTTTTTCTTTAGTTTAACATGTTATTCTTTATTTTTTTAGTTTCCAGCTTTTTTAAATTTGGGAAAGCCTATTAATATAGCAATGATACCACAAATTCCTAATGTCATTGGGTAAATAGAATAAGGTATGATGCTTACTGGTGAAATAGCTGCAAGACCGGCAGCCGCCAGCATTTGCCCTCCATAAGGAACGAGCCCTTGCCAGCAGCTTGAAAAGATATCCAGCAGACTGGCAGACTTTCGCGGGTCAACATTATATTCATCGGCAATATTTTTTGCTAGTGGTCCAGTCATAATAATCGAAATGGTATTGTTTGCTGTTGCGATGTCGGCGGCACTTACTAACCCGGCAATACCAAATTCCGCTCCTTTTTTCGTTCTTATTCTGCTGGTTACAGTATTGAGCAGCCACTGAATACCACCATTATATTGGATGATGCCAATCATTCCGCCAATGAAAATAGCAACTAGTGCAATATCCTGCATGTTTAAGACCCCTTGAGAAACGGCTTGGATAAGTCCCGTTCCGGTAAAAGAACCATTGAGCAATCCAATAATACCGGCTAGAATAGTTCCTCCGAATAGAACAATGAGTACATTGATTCCGATAAGCGCACAAACTAATACAGCAATATAAGGCAAAACTTGAATAAATTCATAAGGATATTCACCAGTTAATTCAACGGAGCTCCCACGAGTGATAAACCAAAGAATAATAGATGTAACTATTGCTCCCGGTAAAATAATAAAAAAGTTTGTCTTAAATTTATCACTCATTTTTGTATGCTGTGTCCGTACAGCAGCGATGGTTGTATCTGAAATCATAGATAAATTGTCTCCGAACATTGCTCCACTGATTACTGTCCCCATTGCTAGTGCCAGTGGAATGCCGGTTTGCTCAGCAATACCTATGCCGATAGGGGTAAGTGCAGCAACAGTTCCCATAGAAGTCCCCATGGAAAGAGAGATAAAACAACCGACAATAAACAGGCCGACCATCAAATAATTACTTGGAATGAACGACAGTCCCATATTAACTGTTGATTCAACGGCACCCATTTCTGAAGCGGTCTGGGCAAATGCCCCAGCCAAAATAAAAATAACTACCATTAACATGATATTTGGATGTCCTGCACCTTTGGTGAATATCTCCAGCTTTGCAGTAAGTTTTTCTTTTCGATTCATTGCTAGTGCCGCAGCTGATGCAATAATGATAGCAACATTAATTGGCATGTTGGAAAAGTCGCCTGTGATTAATCCAGTGCCAATAAATAAAAGTACAAAAATAAGTAATGGTAAAAGCGCCAATAAGCTTCCTTTATTTTCTTGATTACCCATTGAAATCCTCCTGATTTTTTATCTGTTTAAGATAATGGAATATAAAAAACGATTAGTTCATGGTCATACCGCCGGTAACATTTACTCCTTGCCCTGTCATATAATCCGAATAAGTGGATGCCAAAAAGATAACAACATTTGCAATATCCTGTGGAACCCCTGTTCTTCCTAAAGGGACCTGAGAATTATCCTCGAGTTCAATTGCCTCCGCATTAACTTTTCGAAGCTCACAGCCAATCGTTCTTTCTGTCCTCTTCATATCTGTTTCAACGATACCTGGGCAGACGGCGTTCACATTGATTTTATCCTTAGCCAGCTCTAGAGCAGCAACCTTGGTCATACCAAGAACAGCATGCTTTGAAGCGACATAGCTCCCCATAAGCCGGTATCCGTTTTTGCCGGCCTGTGAAGAAATATTGATAATTTTTCCGCCTTCTCCCTGCTGTTTAAGGGCATTAGCCGCCGCCTGCATACAGAGGTAGACTCCTTTTGCATTAACATCCATTGTTTTATCCCAATCATTTTCCTTTATATCAACAAAATAATCCATTGTAGAAATTCCAGCATTATTTACTAAGATATCTAATCTGCCAAAATGATCTGTCACATGCTTGACCATATTGTCTACCTGATCACTTTTTGATACATCGGTGGCAATATATAAAACATTAGCTGCTGCATTTGCAGGCGCATCTATTTTGTCAGCTACAGCAACCTTTGCCCCGCAATCCAGAAGTGCCTCTACAATTGCCTTGCCAATTCCGTTAGCTCCACCAGTTACAATCGCAACCTTACCTGTTAAATCCATTGTGTACATCACGAACATTCCTTCCCTTCATTGCTGGAATAAAAAGCAAAACAAAAACCCCTTCTTAAATCAAAAGAAGAGGTAAAAATGAAATAAATTATTTTTCTCTTCCTATCTCTAAGCTTTGATGCTACTGGAATTGGCACAGTACTAATATAGTCCGCTGCCGAGGCTTCGAAGGGCCAGTCCCTCCACCTCTCTAGATAAGAAATTATATACTTATAGAATATGAATTTTGTAATTAATAGTAATAAGATACAAGAAATAAATTTGAAAGTCAATATTTGTTGTGGAATTACCTTTCCAATTTTGTTCTTTTCGAATATCCTGTTTAACTGTAGTTTAGAAGCAAATAGACCTTAAGGCTTAGACAAAGATATTTCTCAGGCTCATTACGGGGAAGTGCCAAAACCGATAAGATAAAGATACGATAACGAAAGGGGAAAAACAAAATGAAAAAATTCATGTTGTTTGTCGGAGGACTGATCGCGGTGCTTGTCCTTCTAGCAAATTTAGGCCCAATGGTATTACTGGCATTAAGCGTATGGCTACTATATATATGCTTTAAAAAATTTATGAGCACAGATTCAACTGCTGCAAAAGTAGGTTGGGCGATACTCGGATTAGTTGTAGTGAGCATTACATTCTCTAATATTTATGCTGTTTTAGGTGTTGCAGCAGCATATGCGCTTTACCTTATCTATAAAAATTGGAACACGCCGGAAAGCTCTGTTGTCCACGAAATAAAAGAAGATGATGACCCATTTACGAATTTTGAAAAACAGTGGGCGGAGTTAAACAAATAAAAATCATAAAAGGAGAGATTGATTATGTCAACAAATATTTTCACTCGAATGAAGGATACGATTTCAGCAGATTTACACACAATGATGGATAGAAAGGAGCAAAAGAATCCAATTGCTGCGCTTAATCATTATTTACGCCAAAGTGAACAGGAAAAAGAAAAAGTAAGAAAGCTGATTGACCGCCAATTTAAATTAAAAGAAGAGTTTACACGTGAGTATATGAAAGCACAGGAACTTGCGGATAAACGCTTAAATCAAGCACAAATCGCAGATCGTGCTCAGGAAGAGGAAATGCATGAATTTGCTCTAAAAGAGCATGAAGAATATCAAAACCGTGCAGATCGTATGAAAGCATCCAGAGAAGTAGCTATTACTGAGCTTGAAAACCTGGAGCAGAAATACGAAGAGATGAAGCACCGCTTAAAGGATATGCACCTGCGCCGTATGGAACTGATGGGACGTGAAAATATCGCAAAAGCGAATCATCAAATTAATCGGGTAGCGGAAGAGTCACCAGAAAAACCATTCTCTAAGTTTGCAGAAATGGAGCAGTATATTGAAAACCTGGAGTACAAAGTAAACAGCTCATACTATCGAAGCACGTTTGACAACAAAATTGCAGCAATTGAGAAGAATTTAGATGAAAAGGAAACAAACTAGAGCGCATAGACAGAAGCGAAAAAATTAAAAAGTGTTCTTAGCAGCTCAAACAGCACTCCCCTCATTGCCAATTGGTAATGAGGGGAGTGCCTATTTTGAAAACCAAAATAATTGCAGTATAAAAATTAATTAATAAAATTAGTATGGCGTACTTTCCAATCTTCCAGTTTAATAAACACCCAGAATCCATAGATACCTAATGTGATAATCGTTAAAAGCCACCATTTGATCCAGTTGCCGAAAAGGCCAACAGCTGAACCTGAAAAATGCATCCGTTTGCCATCAACAACTGTATGATTTATTCTCCAACCATAAATCATTGTAATTGACCACGGATAACAAATTCCTAGGGTAAAGACCGTCACTAATGTCCCAAGAATAACCCAGCCAATGAATTGAAGTAATCCGCCATCAAAGAAGCTGGTTCTTCCTTTAAATGTTTCTACTCTCTCATTCTCCACTATTAACTCCCTGCTCTCTATGTAAATGATGCTGTATATTCTACCAGAAAATAGAAGGGAAATCGATACTTAATTGTATTGTAGTAGGTTTTTCGTGGGAATATTGGTAACATAAAGACAATTCAAACAAAGGAAGTGTGCCATTGTTTACAACGCCCATCATTTTAGAAGAAAAAACAGACTACATGAAGCATGACCGGCTGACGAAAAAGCTGATACAAGAGTTTTTTGAGGAGTTCATCGAAGGCTTTTTCCCCGAACTTTACCCCTATATTGATTTCTCCAAGGTGACATTCCTTGAACAAGAAGTATACTTGGACTACATCAATGGCCGCAGGAAGGAAATAGATATTCTCGCTGAAGTAAAGCTGAATCACCAGGACAAAATCCTCCATATTCACACCGAAGCACAGTCAATTCATGAAGATGATTTCCCCGAAAGAATGTATCTCTATTTTTCTTACCTCTACGCCAAACACCGCAAACCGATTCAACCCATCGCCGTTTTGAGTTATACTAGAGAAAAAGAAGAACCAACTCAATTCCAAATTAATACACCTACACAAAACGTACTTCAATTTAATTTTTTACAATTACATTTAACCAAGAAAAACTGGAAGGAATATATTCAATCAGACAACCCGGCGGTGGCAGCGTTACTCAGTCAAATGGGCTATGAAGAGCATGAACGTGCTCAGGTAAAGCTAGGATTTCTGCGCATGATTACCCGAATGAAAATAAATCCAGCCAAAACAACATTTTTATATGGATTTTTTGAGACTTATTTGAAGCTAAATAAAGAGGAGGAAGCGCAAATGATGGAGAAAATCGAAAACTTGCCGGAAGAGGAAAAAGAAATGGTACTTCATCTTCCTAATTCATATTTTGAGAAGGGGTTGGAAGAAGGAAAACAAGAAGGAAAGCGGGAAGGGATAGCAGAAGGCAGGAAAGAAGGTATACAAAAACGGAATCAGGAAGTAGCGTTGAAAATGATTGCAAGAGGAATGCCGATCAATGAGATAGCAGAAATCACAGAGCTGAGCAAAGAGGAAATTAAAAATCTTGCTGATAAATAGACGGGTATAGCTGAGCTAAAAAGTGAGCGACTCTAATAAGGAGTAATGCTCGCTTTTTCTTTTCTTATCTAAAAAAGTTAAACCGGCTAATTTCTTCAAAAGCTTTTAGCAGATCTTCATAAGAGTGTGCAAAGTCACTATCCACCCATTTCATCAGAATATTCCACATTCCGCCCGCATTAAAAGCTAAAGCAAACTCCATATACGCTTCATTCATGGAGTAGGAAAATTTGTCTTTAGTCAGTCTATGGATAGAGGGTAAATGCTTATTAAAAGCCTTCAATAGCAAGCCGTCTAAATCATTTTTTCTAATCATCCGGATAAAGTCTATATGCTCTATCCAAAATGCGATAAAAATTTTGGATACTTTTCCCATATCCATGTTTTCTCCAGCTTCCAGTCTCCGCAGATACTCCTGAGCTAAGGAATCAAGGTATCGTTCCAGTAAAGCTTGTTTGGAATCGAAATGACGATAAAAGGTACTCCGGTCTAAATCTGCTTTTTCAGCAATTTCCTTAATGGAGATTTTATGATACGGTTTTTCTTCCAAAAGGAACAAAAGCGCCTCCACCAGCCATTCCTGGGACCTGATGGCAGAGGGGTTGTTACTTGGATGCGTCATTTTGGCTCACTCCTCTTTGTAAATCCAACAATGAAAGGTGGTTTGTAGGACTTATCGAGATTGTATTGCTAATTCGCTACCGCTAGTATACGATAACCTTAAAAATGCAACAAATGTTGCACTTATTCTAGGTGAAAGAAGCAGATTTTCAAGGAGACAGGATGATTTTACAAATATCTAAAAAAGGAGAATGGGTATGGCAAAACTGATCAATAAAGGTATTGTAAAAGCAGCGGGAATGATGAAAATGGATAATCGCATAAACTATTTTAAAGTGGACCCAGCAGCGTTGGAGACCATTATGGAGGCTGAGAAATATGTGCGGAAAACCTCTATTGACAGGAAACTGAAGGAGCTTATTAAAATCAGAGTCTCACAAATTAATGGATGCTCTTATTGCCTGAATATGCATACGAAGGGAGCCAAAAAGTTAAAGGTGTCTGATGAAAAGATAGATATATTGAAGAATTGGAAAAAAGCAAAGATCTTTACAAAAGAGGAAAAGGCGGCATTTACATTGGCCGAAAATATGACACTGGTTTCGGAAAACGGCGTCAGTGATGAACTATATGAACAGGTGAGAGAACACTACAGTGAGAAAGAATATGTGGAATTGGTGATGGTTATTATTCAAATTAATACGTGGAACAGGCTGTCCATTGCAATGGGGAATCATGCTGAGATATAGAGATGAATACAGCATATAGTGCAATGAGCAATATCATGAAGAAGTTCAGTAATGATATTTCAATTTATCACCTGTTTCGTATACAATAAAATGTAAAAAGGAGGAAGACAAATGCATTTTCAGTTTGACCACCTTGTTCATTTTGTCGATAGTCCGGAAGAAGCCAGAGATGAGTTGAAGGAGCTTGGCCTCCATGCTGTTGATGGCGGAAAGCATGATAATGGCGGAACATACAATGCGCTCAGTTATTTTGATTTAAGCTATATCGAGCTGATTGGAGTGTTTGATAAGCATTTAGCTGATCAGCCTGCTGAAAAATACAGCCTGGGGTATACCTTTCAAAAAGATAATTATGCATCAGGTTTATCACGAATTGCATTAAGGTCCCGCAATCTTGAGAAGGAAGCTGAACGATTGAAATCACTTGGTCTGGAGGTAATTGGTCCTGTTCCTCTTGGCAGAAAAAGACCCGACGGCAGTATGATAAGCTGGAAGCTGCTATTTGCCGGGGATCCGGAGGAAGAGCTGGCCTTGCCATTCTTTATTGAGTGGGAAGAAGCAGACGAAGAACGCAGGCAAGGCTTAAAAGAACAAGGAACGATTTTCGTTCATAAAAGGGGAGCTCTTTCGCTGGCATCTGTCGGAATTGCTGTGAAAGAGGCGAAATCTATAATAGAAAAATGGTCAGCTTATTTAAATTTGGAGCAGGGAGAATCCTTTATCGATGAAGCTTTATGTGCAACAGGATACCTTTTAAAGCTGAAAGGCGGAGATATTATATTTTATGAACCCAATGGAGTGGGAATGGTTGCTGATACATTGAAGCGGAGAGGAGAGAAACCTTTTCTTGTCAATTTTTCAGGAGGAAGCACTCAAGAACAATTTGAAGTAAAGAATGCTTTGTACCGATTTATTTAAATTGCTGCTCAGCTGGCTTAATCTAATATACAGATTAATGTGTTTAACGAAGTATAACCTCTCATATTCTGGGGTTATTTTTTTTGGAACGGAGAGTGTGAGGATTTGATTTCTAATTTAATTATATAAACAAAAAATTTTTTGATTAGTCTTAAATCAGGTACGGCTTACTGTCTTTTGGCTATTGAAAAGGATCTGTTACATAATATTTTAGCATTTTCTTATCTGAAATATGGTACAGTAATATAAATGGTATTTCTAAGAAAAATTAATGTTTACAATTCCTAGAGGTAAAGTTATAATTGAGTCGTTATTCATTATATAAACAGATTTTATAGTTTCTAAAGTATACATACATAGAAAGGATGTACTCTAATTTTTCAGGATTTTAACTGGATTTGAAAAATCTGTTTCCATTTTTTTATGAGTCAAAATGAAACAGAGACAGCGAAGAATAGATGTGGGATGGGGAAGCTTGTTGAAGAGAATAGGATACATATAAGGGGGCGCGATCAGTGAAAAAGAATCAATGGTATAATAACCAGATATTTCCTTGGCTATTACCGATTGTTATTGTGATTTTATGGCAGGTGCTTGGCCAGCTTAATCTTATTAAATCCACTATGCTGCCGACGCCATTTGAAGTTGTTGAAGCGGGAATCCGCTTATTTCAAACAGGAGAGCTTCAAGAGAATGTGTACATTAGTACAAAGCGTGCTGTAATTGGCTTTGCAATAGGTGGTGCAATAGGTTTTCTGCTCGGTTTATTTAATGGAACGATTCTATTTTTTGAAAAATTGACAGATACATCTATTCAAATGATACGGACTATTCCGCATTTAGCGCTTATTCCGCTAGTAATTTTATGGTTTGGAATTGGAGAGAGTGCTAAAATATTTCTTGTTGCGGCTGGGGTTATGTTTCCCATCTATATCAATACGTTTAGCGGTATCAAAAATGTAGATCGTAAATTAATTGAGATGGGAAAAGTATATGGTATGTCGAAATGGCAATTGTTCACCAATATCATTTTGCCTGGTGCGATGCCCAATATTCTGGTCGGGATTCGCTATGCGCTCGGAGTAACATGGATTTCTTTAATTGTGGCGGAAACCATTGGCGCTGAAGGAGGAATAGGATATATGGCGACAACAGCCCGTGAATTTATGCAGATGGATGTTGTTGTGCTGACGATTGTGCTTTATGCGATTTTAGGAAAGCTGTCCGACTTTATTGCGAAACTCTGTGAACAGCGTTTGCTGAAATGGAACCCAGCTTACCGGAAGAATTAACTGACAGGGACAGTTTGGAGGGGTTAGATGTTTGGTATTGAGTTACAAAGTGTAGGGAAAAGTTTTGGTAATAACGTGGTTCTGAGAGACATTAATTTATCCATACCCAAACGAAGTTTCACAGCGATAGTAGGAAAAAGCGGCTGCGGGAAAAGTACATTGTTAAGAGTGATTGCCGGATTAGAAAATGTGACAAGCGGTTCTTTAGCTTATACGGGTGAAGAAGCAAAGAAATCAAATATACGTATTATGTTTCAGGACGACCGTCTTCTCCCCTGGAAAAGTATTTTAAAGAATGTCGCTATTGGCGGCGTGGGTATGAAGGAAGCAGAAGAAGCATTAGAAAAAGTAGGATTAGACGGTAAAAAAGATGCCTGGCCGGATGAATTATCCGGCGGACAGAAGCAGCGTGTAGCCCTTGCAAGAGCGTTAGCCAGTAAACCCGATGTTTTATTATTTGATGAACCCTTGGGGGCGCTGGATGCGTTAACACGGATGGAGATGCAGCATTTAATTGAAGGACTGTGGCAGGAACAAAAATTCACTTCTATTTTGGTGACACATGATGTATCCGAGGCAGTACACTTAGCGGATCGTGTTATTGTGCTGGATGAGGGCGGCATTCAAATGGATAAGCAGATAGATTTACCGAGGCAGCGGGAACGGGATGAAAAGTTTACAAGCTATGAAAAAAATATACTGGATAAAATCGTAGGGGGATAAAGAATGAAGAAATTACTCTTTGCACTTATTATATTTAGTTTAGCAGCTGTAACGGCAGCTTGTGGCAATGATCCGGCTTCAGATGCGGCTGAAGATGTTGAGACGATTCGGTTAGGTTATCAAAAAGGGAATACAATGAATCTGTTAAAAGCGCGTGGAACCTTAGATGAAGCACTAAATGAAGCCGGATACAATGTGGAATGGAGAGAATTTTCGATGGGAGCACCGCTTATCGAAGCATTAAATACAAATAATATTGATTTTGGTCATTCTTCAGATGTACATAGTGTTCTCATGCAATCCGGAGGGCATAATGTTAATTATGTGGCCTCTGAGTCACCTTACCCAGAAGGTGTTGCATTATTGGCACGGGAAGGCTCTGACATTGAAACGTTAGAAGATTTAAAAGGGAAAGTAGTCGGTGTAACCAATGGCGGGAATCAGCACTATCTTCTATTAGAATCCTTAAAGCAGGCCGGCATCGGCTGGGACGAAGTAGATATGAAGTTTTATAAGGATGCATCAGAAGGTTTAATTGCATTTTCAAATGATGAATTTGATGTTTTTGGAATCTGGGATCCATTCTATGCGATTGTAGAGGATCAAAATGAAACACATATGATTCTTGATGGAACAGACTTAATCGAAAATCGTACTTTCTATTTAGCAAGAGATAATTTTGCTGAAGAACAGCCAGAAGCACTTACCATCATTTTAGAGGAATTAGAAAATATGGATCAGTGGGCAAATGAAGAAAAAAGAGAAGCAGCTGAAATATTGGCAGATGAGTTAGGATTAGAGCCTGAACCGCTGGAGGTTGCGAATGAACGCCGTCATTTCGGTGTGCAAAGGATGACAGAAGAGGTTATTGCGAATCAGCAGCAGCTGGCAGATACATTTTATGAAGCCGGATTGATTGATAATGAAATCAGTGTGCAGGAAGCGGTAGATGCATATGGTTTAGATGAATCTGTTTTTCCTGATAATATTGAATAGTTTAGAGAAATAAAAAAGAGGCTGTCAGGGCCTCTTTTTCAATACTTGAAGAAGAATATAGTTATTTATCTTGAAGCGGGCGCAAATAGAGTTGCTTGTTCAAAAATACTGATGGAGCAGGACTTAAGCGCAGTTTTAAGATAAAAGACAATGACATCAGCTGTTAGATTTGCAGCGTGCATCGTTTTACAGATATGATGCAAATGATTTACATATTTCTACAAATTTTATCGCTGCCGGAGATGGGGAGGTATTTCGTTTATAGGCAATCCCGACTGATCGTGCATAGTGCTCTGAAAAATTCTTTTGAACAAGATCTGCCGGTGCATGGCGAAGAATAGACTTTGGAACAATCGAAATGCCCAGGTTTTCCTTTACCATAGTTAAAATAGCTTGATCGACAGATAATTCATATATTACATTCGGATTGATTTTATGCTCTGATAAGATGCGCAGTACATCCCGGTCAATATTCTGTTAAGCTTCCTGTTTCAATTAACATATGAAAAGCGAGATATTGGGATAATGTAGGCATAATACACTTCCTTTTATTAATTTTTTTCATAGTTACAAATAAAAATATTCATTAGATTTATAGTTTGTTTTATTTTATAATAGAATGAAAACCAAGTAAATTAATAAGAATTTAAGGGAGATAGATAGGATGAGTGAAGAAAAGCTAATGATGAAAGCTTTGTCAATGGATATTATTACAGCGAAAATGTTTACTGAACTTCATCTCTCAATAACAGAAGCATATGGTGAAGATGAAGGACGGAAGCTTGTGCACAAAGGTTTGGAAGCATTTGGACTGAGAGATGCAGAAACAATGGCGAAAAAAGCTACAGCAGAAGGGCAAAATCACGCCTTTTATGAATATTTACCACAGGTTGTTGAGGGCGAAGAAAAATATGCAGACCTGACGACCTTTGCGCGTTTTTCAAAAATGTTTGCCCAGATCTCCAAACAGGTAGTTGATAAATATGAGGAAGAGGGCGAAGATGTTATTAGACGTGCTGTAGAGCGATACGGCAGAAAGCGCGGAGAGGGTATTGCCCAGCGTGCCCGTTCAAATGGTTTAGAAAATAACTCTGATAATTATTTGAAAAACTATGATATGGCCCGCAGTGAATTATTTGAAGTAGATACGGTGTATAAAGAGAATGAAGTGGAACAAACCTTTACGTATTGCCCATTTGGCCAGCAATGGGCAGACGATGATATGGGGAAATATGGCATTCTTTATTGCCAGGTTATTGATCCTTCTGTAGCGAAAGGCTATAACGAAAATTTTGAAGTAGTACATGATCAATATGTACTGCGTGAAGGGCAATGTCACTTCCAGTTTCAAATGAAGAAGTAAGTTAGGAATAGATGAAGAGAGGCTGAAATAAAGTCTCATCTCAAATGAAAAATAGTGATTTTCCAACGGTGGAGAATCACTATTTTTCTGTAATTGACCTTTGGAAGAAAGCTGATCTCTCTGCTTCTGCTACGAAGCCAAACTTGATACTGATAGAGAGTCCGCCTTAGATGTGACGGGCTTTTTTGCGTGTTTCCCTTTTTATACATCCAAATGATTATGTTACCTCACGATAAAAACTGTGATCAAATGTTCTTTATTATAGAAAGCGATTACAATAAACTGATATTAATATAACATCCCGGTGAATATGGCTACACAGATTTTGTATTTAGCTGAAGACTGAGCAAGACAAAATCTTTTGCTGAGAAATAGTAAGTCAGCAGCATACAATTCTATGCTGGATGTTGGAAAGGAGGGTATTGGGATAGTGAAAGAAAATGAAATAAATACACTATTTAAAAAAGAACTGATTCGTCTCAATGAAAAGTTTACTTCCCAAGAAGATTTTTTTAAGAAAGTAAGCAAATGGCTGACAAAGAAAGGCTATGTAAAAGATACATTTTATCAGGCTATCTATCATCGTGAACAGGAATCACCTACCGGGTTACATACACCGACTTTCGATGTAGCAATTCCGCACACAGATCCGGAGTATGTTTATGAAGCCTTTATAGCTGTTATTCGGCCAGAACAGCCTATCTCCTTTCGGGAAATGGGAAATTTGCAGGGAGCAACAGAGCCACAGCTATTATTTGTTATCGGCTTTAAAGAAAGCAAAGATCAATTGTCAATTTTACAGAACCTGATGAAGATGTTTCAGGATCAGAAGGTAATGGATTTCTATCTGCGTTCCAATGATACAGAAGAAATTTATACAACAATAAATGAATATTTAAGAACAGCAGCTTACAAGGCTTAAATAAGATGGAAAAGTAAGTTCATCATTAAAAATTAATTTATAGAGGAAGTTCAAATAGAACACATATCTCAAGGAGGAAGAAAAATGAAGAAATCAATTAACGTATTGTCCGTATGTGGATCAGGAACAGTAACAAGCTCAATGATTGCAGGTAAGGTGACAGATATTTTGAAGGAAAACGGGTATAACGCGAAAACAACAGAAACCAATCCAAATGGTGTGGAATCTGAGCTTTCCAATGGCAGCTGGGATATTATCGTTCATACGAGTCCGCTGAAGTCAACCTACAATGTTCCTTCTATTAATGCAGTCGGCCTTTTAACAGGAATGGATGAGGAAGGATTTATTGAAGAGCTTTTAGACGCTGTATCAAAATTAGAGTAAAAAATATAAAACTGAAAAGGGGAAATGAACATGCAAAATGTTTTGGATACGTTATCGAATATTATGGACGCATTTGGTGCATCCATTGTCGTACCTGTAGTACTTTTTATTATCTGTTTGTTTATGAGACTTCCTGTTAAGAAAGCTTTTCAGTCCGCTTTGAATGCGGGTATTGGTTTAATTGGCTTTAATCTTTTGATTGGTGCATACACTCCGATTGTGACACCTACTGTAGAAAGAATGGTAGAAACAACAGGGATTAATTTAAACATTCTTGATACAGGATGGCAGGCAACCAGTGTTGTTGCATACTCCACAGAAGTAGGAATGATTTTCTTAGGGCTTGGAATCATTCTGCAGACATTATTATTTGTAACCAAATATACGAACATTTTTATGCCATCCGATTTATGGAATAACTATTCCTTTATGCTTTGGGGGTCAATGTTATTTATTGCAACAGGAAATCTGTGGCTGGCTATTCTGTTGATGGTAGTAACAAACCTTTACACATTAGTTTTTGCGGAGCTATTATCAAAAAGATGGTCAACCTACTATGGGTATCCCAGAACAACTATCGTAGCTTCTCACGATGTAGGAGCTCTTCCGCTGGGGCTGGCAATGGATTGGATTTTAACCAAGCTTGGAGCTAATAAGGTGAGATGGAGTCCGGAAAACCTTCAAAATAAATTAGGATTTCTAGGTGAAGCAACAACGTTGGGCTTGGTAATCGGCTTGATTTTAGGTCTTGTTGGTAACTTTACTAATCTGAATACATTGGAAGGCTGGGGAGAAGCCACTATGGTTGGGGTTGCAACAGCAGCAATTATGGCAATTTTCCCACGAATTGCCGGTATTTTTGCATCAGCATTTACCAGTATTACAGATGCTTCTAAGAAAACGGCAAAATCATCTGGAGGCAAAGGGCGGGTCTGGTATTTGGGAATTAATGACGCTGCGGGGTATGGAGAATCTGCAACCCTATTAACAGGAATGCTGTTAATTCCGACAATTATTATACTATCCGTAGTTTTACCGGGGAACCAGGCTTTGCCGATGGTCGATTTGATTGCTATACCGTATATGCTGCAGGCAATAGTACCACTATCTAATGGGAATATTTTAAAAGCATTTATTTCAGGTGCTGTTTACTTATCTATTGGTCTATATCTTGTTACTGCTGTAGCTCCAATATTTACAGAAGTAGCAACAAGTGTCGGCGTATCTTTACCTGCCGGAGCAGTAATGATTTTCAGTTTAGCAGTAATGACGAATCATTTGGCAGGATTATTATTCCTGCTCTTTCTGACACAAAATCCAGTCTGGATTATTTTATCGATTGCTGTTTATGTTGTTTTATATATTGTAGTCCGCCTGAAAAAAGAAGCTATTCAAACCTATATGGAACGTCAAGCATTGGGAGATGAATTTGAGGAGCAGAAGGCAATTAATTCATAGAGGTGATCAAAGTGAAAAAAATAATTGTTGTTGGTGATGCGCTTGTCAGCAGTGAGACACTGGAAGATGCAGCATATCAACTAGATTTAGATGAACCTGTCGAAGTAAAGCGATTTGAATGGTACTCCAATTTACAAAAAGAGCAGTTTCAGGAAAAGATACTTCAGATTGAGACAGGAGGGTCAGAAGCTGTCGATATACCTGAAGGCATCCTGGAGGAGATACCGACAGCTGATTATCTTTTAGTCCATATTGCGCCAATATCTGAGGAAATGATTCAAGCAGCTGAAAAACTAAAATTTATTGGAACCTGCCGCGGAGGATTAGAGCATATCCATTTAGAAGCATGCGACCGCAAGCAAATACCGGTAATCCATGTTATTCGCAATGCAGAGCCTGTTGCCGATTTCACTCTCGGTCTGATGCTGGCAGAAACCAGAAATATTGCCCGTTCCCATCATTATATAAAACAAGGGAAGTGGGTCAAGGCTTTTGCGAATGATCCTTATAAAAAAACACTCAGCCAGCATACAGTAGGATTGTTAGGGCTGGGATATATAGGGAAGCTGGTATTAAAAAGGTTAAATGGGTTAGGGGTAAATGTGATAGCTTACGATCCTTATGTTGATGCAGAGAAATTAAAGAGAGAAGATTTGCAGGCGGAATTAGTAGGGTTAGAGGATTTATTCCGTCAATCAGATATCCTCTCCATACACGCCAGGCTGACAGATGAAACCGAAAATCTTGTTAACAAATCTTACCTGCAGTTAATGAAGCCAAGCAGTTATATAATTAATAGTGCCAGGGCGGGTCTGGTTAATAGAGAAGACTTGCTGAATGTGTTGAAAGAGGGAGCAATTGCCGGAGCTGCATTGGACGTGGCCTGGACGGAGCCCCTTGAAGAAAACGATGATTTCTTAAGTCTGGAAAATGTAACGATGACTTCGCATATTGCTGGAGATACAGTGGATGCAATTCCAAGATCTCCTTATTTATTAAGGGATGTATTAAATGATTACTTGAAAAAAGGAATGAGTGACATGCTGGTCAATTTAAAGGAATAAATCTGTTGGAAGACTGCTTAAGAATGAAATGAAGTGCGATAGATAAAGGAGCATATAAAATGGATAAAAGAGTAAGGAAACTACTCAACGATATTGTATATCAACCAGGGGTTTCAATGAAGGAGCTTTCGATTAAACATCATCTCAGTCTTGCCCAAATTGAATACGCTATAAAAAAAGCAAACCAATTGTTAAAAGAATATCAATTTAAAGAAATACAACGAATAAATAACCATTTGTATGCTGCTATATCACAAGAAGAATATGCAAAAATGATGAAGCAGAAAAGTGAGAGCTTAAACGACTATTTTTATGAAGTAGACAGACAAAATATGATTTTACTGATGCTGCTCCTGGAAAGAGATATTTCATTAATATCTCTTTCGCTTGAATTGGGAGTAAGCAAAAATACCATTCTCAAGGATTTAAAAGAGGTTGAATTAACACTGAAGCCTTATCGGTTATCACTGATTTATACACGAAAAGCAGGATACGTGATTAAAGGGCCAGAAATAAGAATACGTCAGTTTATGTTGGAGTTAATTAACCATTATGATTTTAATGATGGATGGTTTCACAAATTTATTAATCTGACTAACGATAAGAAATCCTTTTTTGCTGCCCTTTTTGAGGAAATAGAAAGAGAATTAAAAGTCCGCTTTTCCGATGAAACGATAGAAAAGCTTCCTATTATCATCACATTGATGCGAAGGCGTGTATTAAATGATTCTCCGTTATCTATGAGAGATATGCCGGATTTAGAAATGCTGTGGAAAGAAAATGCCTATAAATCTGTAAGTAATATATTGCATGAAAACGGGCTTACTGAATCACTGAATAAGTATGATATTTCTTTCATGGTGATACAGATCCTGGGTGGGAATCTATTATTAAGTAATAGCAAACTGCAGGAAAACAGCTTGTATTTTCAAGCTATCCAAAAAATGGTACATCGTTTTGAGAGTATGATGACGGCTACTTTGGCGGAGAAAGAGGACTTATACCAGAAGCTTTATCAGCATCTTATTCCAGCGATGTACCGGATAAAATACGGTGTCCCTTTGACAAATCCAATTGCAGATCAAGTTAAAGAGAAATATGGATTTATTCACAGCATTATACAGAAAGCAATTGAACCTGTGGAAGAAGTAATGGGATGCAGATACAGTCAAGATGAATTAGTTTATATCACCATGCTGTTTGTAGGTGCTTTTTCTCATTCTAATCAGAAGCAGGGAGAAAGGTTAAGAGCAATTGTCCTTTGCGAAAACGGTGTTTCTATCTCTTATTTACTTACCAATGAATTAAAGAAGCTATTTCCCGAGATAACATTTGAACGCTATATGTCAAAAAGGGCATTTTTAGAAGAAAACATAAAGGTAGACTTGATTTTTTCAACAATTTATATGCCTTTGGATATCCCCTGCTTTCAGGTCACACCATTCTTAAGCGATGAGCAAAAGCAAAACCTTCGCCATCGGGTCTTCTATCAAATGGAAGGAATGACGAATAAGCAGATTACAACATCGACGCTTATGAATATTATTAAGCAGCACGCAGATATCAGGGATTATGACAAATTAAAACAAGATATACAGAAATATATTTTAGAGGTGGAGACAAATCCGGTAAATGACATGCCGTTTTCTTATTCTTCGGATCCACAGCTGTGTGATTTGATTACAGAGAACACGATACAAATTGCAACAGAGCCGCTTCAATTTGAAGAAGCTATCCGGAAGACTGCAGAACCATTAATTGATCAGCAATTAATCAGCCCCAAATATGTTGACCGGGTGTTAACGAATTATAAAAATGCAGAATCTTATTTTGTTATTAGTCAGAATGTTGCGATTCCCCATGTAGCAAATGAAGGAGATGTTTTTAAACTAGGAATGAGTTTACTGAAGCTGGATGAGCCTATTTATTTTGCGAATGAAGGACACTGGATTCAAATTGTTATTCTCATTGCTCCCTTTGATAAAGAGCAGCATATGGATGCGATAGCGGAGCTGCACCAGCTGGTTTTAAATCAGTCAAATGTAGAAAGAATCATTGCTGCCGAAACGAAAAGTGAAATCATCGATTGTTTATATAAATTACCTCACTAAATTTTACGAAGAAAGGAAGGTTATTGTATGCTATTAAAAGAAGAAAGAGAGCAGATTGTAGCGTATGGAAAGAAGTTGATAGAAAGTGGATTGACGACAGGAACAGGCGGTAATATCAGTATTTATCATCCAGAGGAAGATTTAATGGCGATCAGTCCAAGCGGAATTGATTATTTTCAAACAAAGCCTGAAGACATTGTGGTGACAAAATTATCAGGAGAGACCGTTGATGGAGACCGGAAACCATCCAGTGAATTGGATATGCATCGGATCTTTTATCAAAGGAGAAAAGATATTCGGGCAGTTGTCCACACGCATTCCACATATAGCACAGCATTAGCAACCCTGCGCTGGGATTTGCCGGCCTCTAATTATTATCTGGCTATTGCTGGTGGTAACAATGTTAAATGTGCTGATTATGCATCATTTGGAACCTGGGATCTTGCGGAGAAGGCTTATGAAGCAATGCAAAGCAGATATGCCTGTTTTTTAGCAAATCATGGTCTATTAACTGGAGCTATCGATCTGCCTAATGCTTTTTCCATTGCGGAAGAGATTGAGCGTTGTGCGGAAACCTATTATCGTGCAAAATCGATTGGAGAACCAGTGCTGTTAAGTGATGAAGAGATGGAATTTATGCTGGAAAAGTTTCAGACTTATGGTCAGGTGAAAGCTTAAATTATAAAAAAGATAAGCTGATAAAATGAAAAATAATAATCTCTTTCATGCTTTATATAATAGGTAATGAAAGGGGTTATTTTTTCTTAGCGATGGTAGAGAGGAGTGCTATTTAAAAGCAGAGAATAAATATGTAGTAAAATAAGATTGATTTTTATTTTAGTTCACAGGACTTTTGATGTGTTATTTCGAAGTATAAAACTTACGGCCTGTTTTTTGTCATATACCCTCTTTTCTTCCCTTTTCGCCTGTTTTTGGGTTTGAAAATTTTTAATTTATGCTAAGGTAATCTTATATACTGTAATAACAATCATGATAAAGGATTAAAGGCTTTTTCATCATGATTTATTTAATAGTATAAATTAAAAACATGAGGTGATAGGATGGAGAAAGATGATAAGAAGCAGGACAAAAAGGCAGAAGAGGAAAATGCTCAGCCAACGCCTAATGAAGAAAAGGTGAATGAGGAGATTGATCAGGCAGAAGTTTTTAATGAGGGTGCCCCTGATCAAGCCGAAACAAATGATATACATGCAGACCAGAGTCAGCAGGGAGAAGAACAGAGCAGCGCAACTGTAACTGAACAACCCAAAAAAGAAAAAACTTCCCAATTTGATTTTCAGGAAAGCTTTAGTGAAACAAAAGGTATTGCATTAGGCGCGATATTAAGGCCGGGTGCTCTTATTCACTCCAGCCGGGCAATCAAAGTAGAAACAAGTGTCATTATCTTCGCTCTATTAGCTGTACTTATCAGTGTTTGTCATTATTTATTTTATAAATATGGATTTGACGGAGCTCTCTCTTATTTTAGCGATATTAATTTCACATTTTTTCTAAAAACGTTTGTATCCTGGCTTATTACATTTGCTATCGGTTATTTCTCACTTTACATTTTACTGAAACATTTTGGAAACCGGTCGATGGAGCATAAAGATTTACTGACGAAGTATGCGATTGTCAATATTCCATATGTTCTTGTCTTTTGTTTAGTAACATTATTTTTCGGGTTAGTACTTATTGATTTATTTATCGTGACATACGTGTTCTCATTATTATTATTTGGATTTATACATGTTTATTTATTTTTAGCACTAATGGAAAAATCCCGTTATGATATTTTCTGGACGCTGGCAGTGTATCAGCTGGTGCTTATCGCAGCGTCGTATTACTTAGTTGGTATGGACTTTTGAAGGATTTTAATAAATTATCGTGCAAATACCAGAGCAGTCTCAGGATTGCTCTGGTATTTTGTTTGTCTATGAATAAAGTCTTTATCTAAGAAGGCTTCCTTTTCACAAGAATTTTTCTTTATTCATTGCTGTTGTTTCTTTCTATATAAGTAGTAAATATTCCTTGATTTCTATTATCGTAAAGCAGGGCAGCAGCCATTATTGGCCAATGACTGGGTAAATTATTTATCAGAATTTTACATAAAAGTATTGTCACAGAATGTTCAATGTTGTAATATTGTATTACAAGTTAACTTGAAAGCGCATACAAAGAGGTGTTTGAATGAAGGGCAGTAAGATATTTTTATTTGCAGTACTTATTTTTACCTTTGTTTTATCCGGATGTAATTTTGAGAAGAAAGAAATTTACAACATAGCAACAGGAACTACTGGAGGTACATATTATCCGATTGGTGTTGGAATGGGGCAGCTTTGGACAGAACATTACCGGGATGAGAACATAAAATTTAATGGGCAGGCATCGGCGGGTTCTGTAGAGAATATTGATTTACTCCGAAACGGAGAAGCTGATTTTGCTATACTCCAGGGGTTGCTCTCTACACAGGCGGCAGAAGGAAGCGGTATTTATGAAGGAAATCAGTATGAGGAGCTTCGTGCTGTAGGGATGATTTGGCCAAATGTAGAACACTTTGTATTAATGGAGAATTTCGTAGAGTCAGGTGATATCTCTGATATCGATGGGAGGTCATTCTCTGTCGGCCCTCAGGCAAGTGGAACAGAGCAGTCTACAGTAACAATGATGGAGGGTATAGGACTTGATAAAAGTGATATTAGAACAGAATACCTTGGATATGACGATACCATTTCTTCAATGAGAGATGGCAGGCTAAATGGCGGCTCTCTTCCGGCAGGTGTGCCGGTGTCTGCAATTACAGATATGTATGCAAGTGGATTGAATGCAGCCATTTTAGATGTTACTGATGAACAAATGGCTGATATTAATGGCATCGTCAATACCTGGTACCGCTATACAATTGAAGCAGGTACCTATCCAAGGCAGGAAGAAGATATAGAAACAATTGCCCAGCCTAATGTATTAGTGACAACCTCGGACATGGATGAAGAATTAGTTTATAACTTAACAAAAATACTATTTGAAAATCGTGAATACATGATTAACATTCATAATTCAGCCCGGGAAATGCAGGTGGAGACAGCATTGGAAGGTTTGAATACTCCGCTTCATCCTGGTACTTACCGCTATTTTGAAGAACAGGGTGTAGAGATTGAAGATCATCTTAAGCCAGAAGAGTTAAGGGAGGAGGGGAATTAATGGGGAACGCACAGGCAAAAAAGGTAGATGTAGAAAAAAGCTTAAAAGAAGAGCCGGTTATAGACCGTAAATCATTGCGTAACAAAATCATTGCTATTGTCGGGATTATATTGTCTATCTTTGTTTTGCTGACATCCAGCTATTTAAACATTCAGGAGTTTTATAGAAATACCATATTTTTAATTTTAATTTTTGTCATGGGTTTTTTACTGCATCCATCAAACAAAAATAAGACCGGGAAAATATCATCGATTGATGTTATTATGATTTTCCTATCAATTATTTCAATTGGCTACATTACCGTAACATACACAAATCTCCATGTAGACCGGCTTTCGCAGGCGAATACAATAGATTACGTATTTGCAGTTTTATGTATTTTGATATTGTTTGAGATAACACGGCGATCTATTGGCTGGTTTATTCCGATTTTAAGTGTCTTAGCTTTGCTTTATGGGGTCTATGGTGCATATTTCCCTATTGATTTTGCTCATTCAGGCTTTACATTCGAAAGACTGCTATACCGGATTTACATGACATCTGACGGGATTTTTGGCAGTACGTTATCCATTGCTTCTACTTATATAGTATTGTTTATCTTATTTGGTTCATTCCTTACAGTGAGCGGTGCAAGTAATTTGTTTAATGATTTGGCGCTGGCGATTGCCGGGCAGCGTCGGGGCGGTCCTGCACAGGTTGCTGTTATTACAAGTGCGCTGACAGGATCATTAAACGGAAGTGCTGTAGCCAATGTGGCAACAACGGGTGCGTTTACCATCCCGTTAATGAAAAGTATCGGGCTAAAGCCAAGATTTGCTGGTGGAGTAGAAGCTGCTGCTTCTACTGGGGGCATGCTGATGCCGCCTATTATGGGAGCTGCTGCATTTATTATGGCAGGGTTTTTGGGGATTCCTTATACAGCAATTGTTTTAGCCAGTATTCTGCCATCCCTGCTATATTTTATTGCCTTAGTATTTGCAATTGACACAGAGGCGAAGAAGCTTGGGTTGAAAGGTATCAGCAAAGACAATATTCCAGATATCAAGAAAGTGTTATTGGAAAGAGGAGCATTACTTCTGCCTATTGTTGTTGTCATGGGAGTGCTTCTATTAGGAAGAACAGCAATTTTTGCCGGGTTTGCCGGAATTATTGCTACAATTGTTACTTCTTATTTAACCAAGGATAAAACGAACAGAATTACTATCTCTAAGTTTTTTGAAGCACTTGTCGACGGAGCTAAAAACTCGGTCCAAGTTGCTATCGCTTGTGCTTCTGTAGGTATTATTATCGCCGTTGTATCCATGAGTGGTGTAGGTTCCATGCTTGCTTATAATGTAGCAGACCTTGCAGGAGGAAATCTGTTTATTATATTAATGCTGGTTATGATTACTTGTATTGTACTCAGCTTGGGATTACCATCGACGGCTTTATACATTGTGGTAGCAGTAACAGCTGCTCCAGCACTTGTTCAGGTAGGAGTGAATCCGTTAGCAGCTCACTTTTTTGTGTTTTATTATGGTGCAATGTCTAATGTGACCCCTCCTGTAGCTTTGGCTGCATATACCGGGGCTGGAATTGCGAAAGCGAATCCGATGCAAACAGCCTGGACAGCCTTACGTTTGGCATTACCTGGTTTTATTATTCCAATTATTATTGCGTATGATCCAATCCTGCTGTTACAGACGGATGACGGCCCAATTAATTACTTTGTATTAGCACAGGCATTTATATCTGCTGTTATTGGTGTCTATGCACTCGCGGTTGGATTCGGCAACTATATTCGAGTAAAATTAAATATAGTAGAAAGAATCTTATTAATTGGAGTAGCCTTCTTATTGATTTCAACGAATCAATTATTAGACATTATTGGATTAGCATTATTTGCATTAGTTCTTACTTTCCATTTTATAAGAAGCAGGCGGCTCTTGGAGGCAGGATGATGGAATGAAACCGTTTAAAAAAGAAAAGTTATCTGATATTATTTTTTCCCAGTTAGAAAATATGATCAAAACCGGCGAATACTCAGAAGGACAAAAGCTGCCTTCTGAGAATGAACTGGCAAAATATTTTGATGTCAGCAGAGTCCCAATTCGTGAAGCAATCAGTAAGCTGGTCTCTGTAGGATATGTAGAGTCTATGCAGGGAAAAGGGAGCTATGTCAAGCGTCTGGATGCAGCAGATGAATTTAAGGCGTATACGTATGGCGAATTTACAAAAAAAGAGTTATTTGATCTTTTGGAAATGAGAGCACTGCTGGAAGTAGAAGCAACGGGATTCAGTGCAGCGAGACGGACGCCAAAAGCACTTCTGGAAATTGAGCTGGCGCTGAAGGATTTTGAAGAAATTACAAGTAATGAATATTCGATTGGGTTAAAGGCCGATTATAATTTTCATAAAGCAATTATTCAATCGACAGAAAATAATTATATTATCCAAACCTTTCAAAACTTAGAGCGTGTGCACAGAAATGCTTTGGAGTATTCACTGAAGCTTAATGTAGGTAAACCCAGAAAAAGAGAAGAAGTTTATAGTGAGCATGAGCGTATCTATCTGGCAATAAAATCTCAAAATGCAGCCGAAGCAAAAGAAGCAATGAGATTACATCTGCAAAACATGCGCAGGAAATTAGGTGACGACAGAATATAGGTGGGTTTAGTGATGAAAGAAAAAATAATAGAAAAATTATCGGAAATCGTAGGAGACCGGCTGCTGACAGATATTGATGAGCGTGTGTCCTATGGGTATGATGCATCCTTTGGCCAATATATGCCTGACTATGTTGTTCAGGTGATGTCGGCGGAAGAAGTGCGGGAAATCATCCAATTGGCTAATACTTATGAAATCCCTATTTATCCTAGAGGAGCGAGTACAAGTCTTTCTGGAGGGCCGTTGCCTGTACATGCCGGGATTGTGATGGATTTTTCACAATGGAATCAATATCTGGAAATATTCCCGGATGATTTATTAATTAAAGCAAGTCCTGGTGTGAAAACAGGAGATATTCATCAACTAGCGGAGGAGCATAATTTAATGTACCCTCCCGATCCTTCCTCTTCTTCTATTTGTACAATTGGAGGGAATTTAGCAGAAAATGCAGGTGGCCCCCGCGGTGTAAAGTATGGTGTGACAAAGGACTTTGTATTAGGTCTGGAAGTTGTTACTGCTGAGGGAGAGATCATTCGCACAGGGGGGAACACTGTAAAAAATGTAACTGGCTATGACTTAACGAAGCTGTTAATAGGCTCAGAGGGGACGCTTGGCATTATTACAGAAGCAACATTAAGACTGATTCCGAAGCCTATGGATACGAAAACAGCAATGGTTATATTTGATGACTTATATACAGCAGGGAAATCTATTTCCAAGATATTAACATCTGGTGTAAGACCATCTAAAATGGAAATCCTTGATCAGAATGCGATAAATAAAGTGGAAGACTACGCCAGGCTTCATTTACCTAGAACAGCTGCAGCAATCCTGCTTGTGGAAGTGGACGGAGATCCAGATGCGCTGACAAAGGAATTAAATGTTATTCAGCGTGCACTTTTAGAAATTGAAGTAGATAATGTGCAGATTGCGAAAACCAAAGAGGAAGAAGCAAGGCTATGGCAAGTGAGGAAACTAGTTTCACCTGCAATTGTCCAAAGCGGTTATACCAAAATATCAGAGGATGCCACTGTTCCCCTTAGCAAGATTCCGGACATGTTTCGGAAAATTGATGAAGTGAAGAAAAAGTATAATCTGAATATTGTTGTATTTGGACATGCGGGAGACGGCAACCTTCATCCAACAATTAATACCAATATGCGGGATGCAGAAGAAGTTTCCAAGGTGGAAGATGCAGTAGAAGAAATTTTTCGTTATGCGATTGAATTAGGCGGAACGTTATCGGGTGAGCATGGAATCGGGACGATGAAAAAACCTTTCTTCCCTGTAGAAGTTGGAGAAGCAGGTATGCTGTTTCAAAAGGCAATTAAACAAGCGCTTGATCCGAAGAATATCTTGAATCCAGGAAAAATATTCCCGGAAGCGGGAGAGAAAAGGTTAGTGTTAAAAAATGACTGAAACATTGATTGAAAAGTTAGATTATCAGGCGACTTTTGACTGTGTGCAATGCGGCTATTGCCTGCCTGCATGTCCTACTTATCTGGCTTTCAAAAAGGAAAAGCATTCTCCAAGAGGCCGTATCAATTTGGTGAAGATGGCTGCCGAGGGGAAGATTGGTATAGAGGATATGCGGGAAGGTATCGATTTATGTCTGGGCTGCCGGGCCTGTGAGACAGTCTGCCCAACGAATGTCCGCTATGGAGACATCCTGATGTCAGCAGTCGAGGTATTGAAAGATAATAAAAAAATGGGGATCTTTGAAAAGGGTGTAAGAAGGGCTGCATTTAAAGTGGTTCTTAAGAACAAACAGATTCTGAGACTGGTAAACAAAGGATTATATGCCTATCAAATTTCAGGAGTGAAACGTCTGATTAATCGTCGTAATCTTCTGAAGCCAATGAAGAAATATCGTGATCTAAATAAAGCAATGCCAGATGTACGGTTGAGCAGACGTTTGAAGAATCCGCCCAATCCATTTAGAAAATCGGCAATTCAGGTCGGTTTCTTTCAAGGCTGTATTATGGATGTATTTTTCAATCGTATTAATGATTTGGCTGTCAAAATATTGAGCAGACACGGAATGGAAGTGACGAACATTCCATCGCAAGCATGCTGTGGTGCCCTGCAGCATCATGCAGGCGAGCATAATCAGACAGTAGAGCTGGCGAAGAAAAATATTGAAGCGTATGAAGCATATGACTTTGATTATATTGTAAATACGATTGGTGGATGCGGAGCGACGTTAAAAGAATATCCTAAGCTATTCAAGGAAGGTACAGAGTGGCACCGACGGGCGGTAAATTTTACGGCAAAGATTAGAGACATTTCCGAGATGATGGCAATAGTGGATTTGAATTTTCAATATGAAGTTTCTAAGAATGCCATATTTCAGCCGTCATGTCATTTGGAAAATGTTCAGCAGGTGTTTGAGGATCCGTTAAAAATAATTAAAAGCATTCCTGGCTTAAACTATATAGAGCTAAAGGATAAAGCGCTCTGTTGCGGATCAGCAGGAATTTATAATATCCTGCACTTCGAGGAATCCATGCAAATTTTAGATATGAAGATGAAAAATGTCAAAGTGGCAAGGCCCGAATTAATTATTACTTCCAATCCCGGCTGTCATATTCAAATGCAGTTAGGTGTAGAACGAGAGGGCTTATCTGATGAAATTTCCGTAAAGCATATTGTGGAAGTGGTTGCGGAGGCTTGTGGTATTTAAAAATTGGCAAAAGACAGGAGGGGGTAAAATGAAGGTAGATGTCCTAATTGTTGGAGCAGGAATTATTGGCTTAAGCACTGCTTATCAGCTATCAAAAATCCATCAGGATAAAAAAATTGTTGTTGTAGATAAAGAAACAGAGGTGGCGAAGCATCAGACGGGACATAATAGCGGTGTGATTCATTCAGGAATCTATTACAAACCGGGGTCCTATAAAGCAAGATTTGCCCGGAATGGCTCCAAGTCGATGGTAGAATTCTGCGATACACATGATATAAAGTACAATCAATGCGGCAAGGTGATTGTGGCTACCGACGAGTCTCAGATCGCAAATATGAATAAGTTATATGAAAGAGGAATAGAAAATGGTTTAGATGTAGAGCTCTTAAACAGTGATGAGGTTAAAGAAATAGAACCATTTGTAAATACAGTCGGCGGAATACATGTTAAAAATACAGGAATCGTTGATTTTAAAAAGGTTACTGAGAAGTATGGAGAGCTTTTCGTAGAGAATGGCGGGGAACTGCGTTTACATAATGAAGTAAAAGATATACAAATTGAGAAAGAGATAATAACTGTAGTAACCAGCCAGGAGAAGTATGAAGCAGATTATTTGATTAATTGTGCCGGGTTATATAGTGATAAACTGGCACGCATGGCTAATATCAAGACAGATGTTCAAATTATTCCATTTCGAGGCGAGTATTTTGAATTAGATGAACGTATTGAACATTATGTAGAGACACTTATTTATCCGGTACCCAATCCTGATTTACCATTTTTAGGCGTGCATTTTACAAATATGATTAGCGGCGGGGTAGACGTCGGACCTAATGCAGTGCTTGGGTTTAAAAAAGAAGCGTATCAAAAAATCGGTTTTAATTTAAAAGAAACATCGCAAATCCTCACCTTCCCCGGTCTTTATCGAATGGGCTTAAAAAATATCAGGGAAGCTGTCGGTGAATACTATCGTTCATTTAGTAAAAAAGCATTTGTAAAGGAAGCGCAAAAATTAATACCTTCATTAAATGCAGAGGATATCAGGCCGATGGAAGCTGGAGTCCGCGCACAAGCAATGAAGCCTGACGGGACTATGCTGGATGATTTTTATTTTGAAGAAAATGCGTACAGTCTGCATGTATTGAATGCTCCATCTCCTGCTGCTACATGCTCAATTGAAATTGGAAAAGAAATAGCTAAACGATTTAATCAAAAAATGGAATCAGTGATATGAAATCAATTTTCTTGAACAATTATTTAAGGGCTGCCTTCTCGTGTACAAGAGGAGGCAGCCTTTTTTAGGTTTAAATAATTATTTATTTTTTGGATGTGTACGAGTCCAGGAAATAATCACCATCAGTATAAGAACAGCTGTGGAGCTGATAAAAGCAGCCAGACTTATATCACCTATAAGAGATTCCTCTCTTCCCTCAAAGAAATAACTGAGGAATATACAAATCAAACTGAGTGAGCTGACAACCATTGGCGGTACGATTCGCTTCTCTTTTAAAAATATACTTATTAGAAATAGAATAGCACCAATACCAATCATGATTGGTAAGTATCCTGTTAAAAATTCCATTCTTATCACTCCAGTAACTGACTAAATTTTAACCTTCCTTGTATATAGTTTCCCAAGTGTGAATGTAATTAATCTAATTTCTTTTGTTCTGCTTTATTTACTTTCTAATTAAGGCAGTTATTTTACAGGATTGGAACTTGTTAAACCAGACTCCGGTTTTTTTGTTTAAGTTGGAAATAAAAAAGGAACGATAATATTAAGAGATATTATTTATGGAGGGTGAATTAAAATGTCGGAGACACATATGCCAAAAGACAAAGGTCTGGATCATACGCTGAAGCTTTTAGATGAAGGGTATCGTTTTGTAACCAATCGCTCGGATAAATTTGAATCACGTATATTTGAAACAAGACTTCTAGGTGAAAAAACCATTTGTATGGTAGGTGAGAAAGAGGCAGAGCTTTTTTATGATAATACCAGGTTCTCCCGGAAAGATGCCACCCCTGGCCGGATTCAAAAGACATTATTTGGAGAAGGGGGAGTTCAAGGATTAGACGGTGCAGAACATCACCATCGAAAAGCTATGTTTATGTCGCTTATGACAAAGGCAGGTCTGGAAGAGATGTCTGCTATTATTCGGGAAGAATGGGAGAGGGAAATAAAACAACATTCCAATACGGAAATACAAATTTATCAAGCGGCAAAACATATATTAACGCAAGCCGCCTTACGCTGGACGGGAGTACCTTATCAAGAAGCGGATGTGCCGGAATGGGCTGATCAATTAAGTGACATGTTTGAAGAAGCCGGGACAGTTGGATGGAATCATTGGCAGGCAAGAAGCTCGAGGGCCAAAGCAGAGGAACGGATAGCGGGCTTGTTAGAGAGAATACGCAAAAAATCTGCAGAGGTCAGTAAGGATAGCCCGGTATACCATTTTGCAATGCATCGTGATTTAGATGGTGAATTACTTGATGTTCAAATCGCTGCAGTCGAATTATTAAATTTATTGCGCCCAATTACAGCAATTGCTGTGTATATTGATTTTGTTCTTCTGGCTGTTCATGATTACCCGGAGGAAGTGGAAAAATTGGCTTCAGAGGAAGACATACAGCATTTTATTCAGGAAGTAAGACGATTCTATCCATTTTTCCCTGTTGCTCCTGCGCGAGTTAAAGAAGATTTCAACTGGAATGGATATACTTTTGAAGAAGGAACATTAACCTTATTAGATTTATACGGTACAAATCACGACCCGGATATTTGGGATAGACCGGATAGCTTTCAACCAGAACGATTTCAAGCATGGAAGGAATCGCCGTTTAACTTTATTCCACAAGGTGGAGGAGAATTTAATATCGGTCATCGTTGTGCCGGTGAGTGGATGACAATAGATGTATTAAAAACAACACTGGATTTTTTCGTGAACAACCTTTCTTTTGAATTTACAGAGCAGGATTTAAGCTATGAAATGAATGATATTCCGCCGGTTCCGAAAAGTGGAGTAATTATCAAAGAGGCACAGTTGAAAAAGTGATGAGATTAAATAGTATTTGAATAACCTTAAAGGCTCCTTGTTAAAAATAATGCTTTAAGGTAAGTTTGTATTTTAAAAAAGCTGCCCATCAAAAATACCCTGGCAATCGGGTTACCGTCTGTCAGGGACTTTTTGATGGATAAGAATAGAGGAGAAATTCCTGAAAAATAGGTCTTTATATCAAACCGACTATGATGAGTGTACATAGTCTATAGAGAAAGATTAAAGAAATGGAAAGGAGGTCCTTTACGGTGAGAGGTAGTAAACATCATCAAGGACAATTCAATCAAGGCTGGGGGAACCAACAGGTACAAGGAGCTTCTATGAAAGGGAATTGCAATAATATGTCACAGCAAATGCCAATGCAGCAAATGCCGCAGCAACAAATGCAACCGGAATTTTGTGCTCCACAAGTATCACCTACGCAACAAGGTCCGACACAAGTGTCTCCAACAAAGCAATACGTAAAAACAAACGTTTCTAATACTGAGGTAAAGCATATCCATCCTAGTCATACTACAAATGTTAACAAACATATGACAACACACAAACACTATTTTCCTCATACAGAATCTGTTGTAAATGATATTAAAGAACAGCATGTTATGTGCGGAAAACCGCATCATCCTTGCCCACCCCAAGGCCCTTGTGGATGCTGAAGGATTAGGATCTGAATAAAAAATCATCAATTCGCAGTCTGATGTGATGCTGCGGATTGGTGATTTTTTTATGAATTTTGAGCAACCTAGTATAGTCTGAATTGGCATGTTGATTCGTCTGACTTATCTCATTATTAAGAAAAGAAAACGTGAGGGTTGGTTTCTACAGAAGAAATCCGTTATAATAAGAAAAGATTCAATTTAAATTTTTTAGGCAGAGAGGAAAGAGTATATATGAAGCAGGAAATTGGTGTTATCGGTCTAGCCGTGATGGGAAAAAATATTGCATTAAATATAGAGAGCCGAGGCTTTGCGGTTTCTGTTTTTAACCGCACCTATGAAAAGACAGAACACTTTATGGAAAACGAAGCAAAAGGAAAAAACTTCTATGGTGCAAAAACAATTGAAGATTTCGTTCAATCACTTGAGAAGCCCCGCAGAATTATGCTTATGGTGAAAGCTGGCCCTGCAACAGATGCAACTATCGCATCCCTGCAGCCATATTTAGAGGATGGCGATGTCTTAATTGATGGTGGAAACACCCTCTATGAAGATACAATGCGCCGTAACGAAGAATTAGATAAAACGGGTATTCATTTCATTGGAACTGGTGTATCCGGCGGGGAAGAAGGAGCTCTCAAGGGGCCTTCTATGATGCCTGGCGGACAAAAAGAAGCTTATGATCTGGTTGCACCAATCTTTGAAGCTATTTCTGCCAAAGTAGATGGTGAGCCATGTGTTACTTACATTGGACCAAATGGTGCAGGCCATTTTGTGAAAATGGTTCATAATGGTATTGAATATGGAGATATGCAGTTGATCGCTGAGGCATATGATCTAATGAAGAATGTTGCCGGTTTAGATGCAAAAGAGCTGCATGAAGTATTTAAAGAATGGAATAAAGGAGAGCTGGACAGCTTCCTGATTGAAATTACTGCAGATATTTTCACGAAAGTCGATGATGAAACCGGGAAGCCGTTGGTTGAAGTGATTCTTGATAAAGCAGGACAAAAAGGTACTGGAAAATGGACAAGCAAAAACGCACTGGACTTAGGTGTACCACTTCCATTAATTACAGAGTCCGTGTTTGCCCGTTTTATTTCTTCCTTAAAAGAAGAACGTGTAAATGCAAGCAAAGTACTCTCCGGCCCTGCTAAAGCAGAAGTATCAGAGAGCAAGGAAGAGCTTATCGAAGCAATCCGGCAGGCACTTTACATGAGTAAAATTGTTTCTTACGCACAAGGCTTTGCACAAATGCGTGCGGCTTCTGAAGCAAATAACTGGAACTTGAAATATGGTGATATCGCAATGATTTGGCGCGGCGGATGTATTATCCGTGCAAACTTCCTGCAAAAAATCAAAGATGCCTATGATCGTGAGGAGGATTTACCAAACCTTATGCTTGATCCTTATTTCAAAGAAATTGTAGAAGGATACCAAGCTTCTCTTCGTAAGGTTGTTTCTTTAGCAGTTCAGCATGGGGTGGCAGTACCGACATTTGCAAGTGCAATTGCTTATTATGACAGCTATCGTTCAGAGAATCTGCCTGCTAACTTAATCCAGGCACAGCGTGATTACTTTGGTGCGCATACGTATGAACGTAAAGATAAAGATGGTGTCTTCCACTCTCAATGGTTTTAATGGCCATGTAAGAAAAGTTTCTTGTGTTTGATAATGAAAGAATGTCCTGGAATCAAATAGCTTTGATTCTGGGATTTTTTTATAAGTGAGAAAGAAGTTTGTAAGCTATATTTAAAGTATCTGTTGGGGATGGGGTAAATTTGAGAAAAAGATTAGGCTGCTTACATGCTCATTATTCAAATATAGGATATATAGATGAGGCATTTTCCGCGTATGATATTGAATTGATTCATTTTACTGATCCAGGATTAATGCATCGAGTTACTTCAGATGAAAAATTTCAAGAAGCAGATGCTCAAAATAGAGTGAATGAACAAATAGAGTGGATTGCTCAATGTGATGTTGATGCTATCCTTATCACCTGTACAAACTATATTGCTGTTTTAAAGGAAGATCAGCTTTCTATCTCTGTTCCAATTATTAAAATCGACGAGCCTTTCTTTGCTTTTATCTCTAATATAGAGCAGCCCCAGAAAATTCTTTTTACAAATCCGGCAACAATTCAAGGAACAATAGATCGGCTTAAACAGTATGCTGATTACCATCAAAAATCTTTAGATTTAGAAGTTGCGGTTATCGGCAATTCGTTTGACTTGATCATGCGGGGGCTAAAGGGAAAATACAATCAAAAAATTTACAAATATTTAGACCAGGCTGTGAAGGAAGAAAATAAAATTATTTCCATTGCTCAATTATCCATGGTTGATGCAGCTAAGCAAGTTGAAGAAAAAACATCGAAGACAATTATTAACCCGATGAATACACTGGTACCGTTTATTGTGAATCATTTAGTATTAGAGAAGAACGAATAGGCATTATTTAATTAAAAGGAATAAAAAAAGCTTTTTTAGGATTAACGGGCCTTCTTGGTAAAAAGTGATGCACAATGATATATTTGGATGAAGCAGGGAGTGAATATAGTGGCGATTATAGATAAATTAAATCTCAATAAGTACAAAAACATGGCTGTCATCAATCAGCCAAAAGATTATGATATATTTACAGGACAAAACCAGACACTTGAGCAAGAGCATGATGCTATTTTTATTTTTGTAGAAACCCTGGATGAGATGGTTGTACATACAAAGGAAGTTATAGAACGCCAGTTACTGCTTCCAAAGGGTTACTTATTTTTTGCCTACCCCAAAAAGGGGAATAAGCGCTATAACACGTCTATCCACAGGGATGAGATTTTTCCGGCAATGAAGGTGGACGAGGAAGGTTATGTACCTCATAGTGATTTGAAATTTTCCCGTATGGTGCGTATGGATGATGTATTTACTGTTATTGGCTTAAAACGCGAGCAGCGAACAAAGAAGAAAACAGTCTCTGCAAGTCAGCGTGTGGCGGATTAAGCTGAAAATATAAAAGATATTGAAGCATTATTAGCTGATGATCCAGATATACTTTCATTTTATCAAAGTTTGACACCAGGTTATCAAAAAGACTGGGCTCGTTTTTTATTTTCTGCAAAACAGCAAAAGACACGTGCTAAGCGTAAACAGCAGATGTTTGATATTTTGTCTCAAGGGTATAAATCGATTGATCTGTACCGGCAACAGAAGAAGTAAGTCAGTTTTATCGAAAAGAGGAGGATGGTTATGATTCAACAGATTCCAATCACAAATGATGAAATTTATGAGTTATCCGCTTTTGCCTTTCAATTTACACCTGCACCGGAAGAAATAGAAAAGAAAAAGGAAGCAAAAAAACATGAAACGGTATGGGGATGGCTGGAGGGAGAAAATCTGGCTGCCAAGGTTCATCTTATTCCATTAGAAACACGTATTCATGGAAAAATCATAAAAACTGGGGGCATTTCTTCAGTTGCCACATGGCCTGAATATCGAAGGAAGGGTGCTGTTCGTCAACTGCTTATCCATGCTATTAGAGAAATGAAAAAAGAAGGCTATCTTGTTTCTTACCTGGCACCATTCAGTGTTCCATTCTACAGAAAATTCGGCTGGGAAATGACAATCAATGAAATGCAGTTTACAATTCCGATGGAGCGCGTACCAAAGTTTAAGGGCATAAATGGTAATGTACAACGCATGAAGGCAGGAGAAGAATCCGTTTTAAAGGAAGCTTATCAGGAATATACGAAGCAGTATACAGGTATGCTCGCCCGCGATGATCATTGGTGGGAGCATAAAATCTTCAGCAAGAAAGAGCTGAATACAGCGATTAGTTATGATGATAAGGGAAACGTGGACGGCTATATACGCTATAAAGTAAAAGATAGCAAGATGAATATTGATGAATGGGTTGCGATTACTCCAGACAGCAAAAAAAGGCTGCTTCAGTTTATTTCCAATCATGATTCTATGGCAAAGGAAGTACACTTGACGCTCCCAGATGATGATTTACTTCCGCTTTTTATGGAAGAGCCAAGAGCAAAGCAGGAGCAAAAACCATATTTTATGACGAGAATTGTAGATGTAGAGTCTTTTCTAAAGGTGTATCCATTTTTAAAGCAGGGAGACAGGGAAGAGACTTATACCATTAAAGTGAAAGATGAAATTTGTGAGGAAAATAGCGGTTTTTATCAGATTCATTTTCAAAATGGAACGCACCACATAGAAAAAACAGAAAATCCGGCAGAACAGAATTTGACTGCATCGTTGAGTATTCAGCAATTAGCAATGCTTTTATTAGGGAAAATAACGCTGGAGCAGCTATATCAGCAAGCGTTTATTTCTGGTGACTTGGATAATATAGTAAAGCTGGACACGTATTTACCTAAAAAACAGCATCCATACCTGGCCGACTTTTTCTAGAGAGACGCAGAAACATTCCTATAAGTGAAAACAAAGCCCTGACTTCATTATAAAAAGACAGGGCTTTGTTTAATTATTCTTCCTTACCAGCTGCAGTTTCTTCTCTAGCTTCCGTGGAATCATCTACTTTTTTCTGGTGATACATACTATTTAGCAAGGCCCCTACCAAGAGGATAACACCTGTTAAGAAGAACCAGATCATCAGGATGATAATTCCCCCAAGACTTCCGTAAGTAGCTGAGTAGTTGCCAAAATTAGATACATAAATAGAAAAAGCAAATGAGCTTACTAACCATAGAATACTTGCTGTTAATGTACCTGGCAGAATATGCTTGAAAGGAAGCTTCTTATTTGGAGCAAAACGATACAATCCCAATAAGATAGCAGTAACAATTACAATTACCATGATTAAACGTGATATTTGCAGAATAAGTCCTGTTCCTTCACTGATGCCGACAAAGGAGATTAAGAAATTAACAATAACATCACCGAAAACAAGCAGAGTGATAGATGAAATTGCTGCTAAAAGTAATCCGATAGTCAACAGGACAGCTGTTCCGCGCACCTTAATGAACGGTCTTGTCTCTTCCACTTCAAACGCCTGGTTTGAGACTTGAATAAATGCATTAATTCCATTTGATGCAGACCAGATAGTACCTAAAATCCCCACGGTTAACAATCCGCCACGGGGTGTTTCCACCAGACTGACGATATTTTCTTCGAAGGTTGAAGCTAATTCTTGCGGTAAGATGGATCCAATAAATCCAACAGCGTCGTCCGGGCTTATGTTAAAATAGGGAATAATTGCAAAGCCAACGATAAGAAGCGGGAAGACGGCTAATAGAAAATAATAAGCAAGTGCAGCTGCAAGTAGTGTCGTATTATTCTCAGAAAAACGTTTCATAAATTCTTTACCAAATTGTTTTATATCCATAGTCGCCTCCAATGATAAATTTTTATACCTTTTCCATTCTAGTGCTATTCCCTGAAAAATGGAATAAATATATTCATAAAGTTTAGGAAAAGATAATGGTATATGAACTCTATACCCGAAAATGAAAAGAAATAATCTTGGTGGATGGGAGAAATGATAAAATTCCTGTTTGTACGGTGAATAGAACGTCCTAATATTCGCATTCGCCCTAAGGGTTTTCTATGAAATGAGCAATCGGAGTATTGACAGGGTTGTATGGAATTAACCGCTGCATTCGCTTTGAAACATAAGTCTGATTGCGTTTTTGTAATATTATAGAGAAGAAACGTTTTATTTATTTTGGCAGGTGGTATAATATTGACTATAGAGGCTGTTCAAAAAGTCCGGTAAAAAATGAATGTATAAAAGAAATGCGGGCAAGTGCCTGGAAGAAACGGCAAGTTCATTATATCCTTTTGAACATGCAATGAAAAAGGAGGGGATTTTTACATATGCCTATTATTTCTGTAGGACTTTTACTTATTGCCATCGCGTTCGCTGTCGTTTGCTGTTATATAGCATTTACATTAAATCGACTTTCCTATAATATTCGTTCGCTCGGCAGGTCAGTTGTAAAAATGGAAGAGGAAATGAATCATATTACACCTGAAATTTCGACATCTTTGCAAGAGGTGAATCATTTAATTGATGATACGCACAAAAAACTGCAGGCAACAGACAGTGTCTTTGGATCTTTAGAGGATGTAGGCACTTCTGTTCAGAGCTTAAACGAGGCTTATAAAGTGAAGCGGCAGGCATTGGATGATGGTAAACTCGAAGAAAAATTAAACCTGGCGATGAAAGGTATCACTTGGAGCGAAGCAGCGATACAAATTTATAAGAGCTATCAGGCAAGTAAAATGAATAAAGTCACTCAGCAGAGGGAGGAAGTAAAATGACATTGATAGGGATTGGCGTCATTATTATTGGAGTCGCATGTGTTATTTTAGCTATTTTTATTGGTCATTTATTAAATAACTTAGCAAGTGTATTAAGTGGCGTTGACAAGACGGTTCAGCAATTACCAGAACAATTGGATGGCATTTTAAAAGAGACAACAAGTATTATTCATGAAAGTAATCAGGCTTTAGCGGATATAAATGATAAGATGGAGCAATTAAGCCCTCTATTTTATATTGTTGGCGATGTTGGAAGTGCTACAAGAAAACTTTCTTCTTCTCTAGTAGATGTAACCAGCTCTGTGAAAACAAAAACAGAGGTAGGTCAGGAAGTTTCAGGTAAAAATAACTTAGGCGGTGTATATGGTGGAGTTGCTCTTGGTTATTATTGGTTAAAGAAAAAAAGAGATTTAAAACGCGAGAAGCGGGCATATACACATGAGCAGTAAAGCGTATAAAGCCGGGATTGTTGCCACTACAGTTGTTGGAGCTGCGTTAGGCTGGGCTGCAGGTGCATATGTGAAAAAGAAGCGGTCTTTAGAAGAAAACCCATCATTATTAACCCGTCTCCGTGATTTCGAACAGCGTCTTTATCATGACGGCTTTCAAAAATCAACAGAGCTTCAGGAGATACGGCAGGAAGTTGAAAATAGAATTGCAGAAGAGAAATAAGAAATCCGCTTGGAACCTCGGTTCCAAGCGGATTTCTTATTTTATGACATTATTTCTTGTTCAGCTTTACAAGGAAATAACCGATAGTTGCTAAGCCGTAAATTCCCTGCAAATTTTTATTTGCTATTGTCAGATTAGCTTCTTCTGTTTTTTCCTGTAATTGATTTGCCGTTTTAAGTACAGATGATGTCATATTATGTGTAGCTCGTCCAGCGTCACCAACCAGATAGAACAAAGGAGATAATTCCTTGATCTGTTGATTGACCTGCTGCAATGTTTCGTTACCTGTTTTAAGGACATCCGTTATTTGCGAGGTAATTCCCTCTACCTGCTCTGGTAACTGATCCGTAGTTTTTTGAGCACTGGCAATGAGCTTGCCGGCTCCTCCAAGCTTTAGGAATAGAAAACCAGCTACTGCCATTAAGCCCAATCCAATCAGAACAGCTCCAATACCTAATAAAATTAATATCCAATCAGCCATAATTATACCTCCGAATCATTATTCCTATATATACAATATCACATGAGGAATAGTTTAAAACATTTATTTTTATTTTAGCATACAAGAAAAGATAAGTCATAAACCTAGCAATAAGCCCATAAATTTTAAATAAAAGGAGTTTGCTGTTTAATTTTTATAAAGTTGTACATGCTGTATCAAACAGTATTGAAATAACGGTATTCTTTGAAGTTTGCATTTCCAATCGCGGTAAGCAATACAAATTTATGCCAGAAAGGAACGAAGCGATATGTCAAAAAAGAAGAAGCTGGCTTTTTGGTTTCTAGGTTTATTTTTACTTATTTTCTTATTACAGTATCCCACAAGGGAAGCAATTAATTCTTCTAATTCCACCTGGGCATTGCCATTAAACGGAAAAGTTATTGTGATTGATCCCGGGCACGGCGGTCCGGATGGAGGAGCCGTGGGCTCAGACGGGACAGTGGAAAAAGATATTGCATTGTCAGTATCCAAGATGGTTCAATCCTACCTTATGCAGCACGGCGCGCTGGTTTATTTAACACGCGAGGAGGATGTTGATTTAGCTTCTGAGGGGACAAGCGGTCTAGCTAACCGGAAGTCGGAGGACATACGGAATCGATTAGCATTTATTCATGAAAAAGAGCCGGAATTCTTTATTTCCATCCATTTAAACGCATTGCCTTCCAGTCAGTGGCATGGCGCCCAGACCTTCTATTATCCAAAATATGAAGAGGGGGAGCATCTGGCAACGATGATTCAGGATGAAATTATCCGTAATTTGGAAAACACGGATAGACAGCCGCTTGCTATTGATCATATGTACTTATTAAAGCATGCAGAGGTACCCGGTGCATTAGTAGAAATCGGGTTTTTATCAAATGTGACGGAACGTGAGCAGTTAAAGGATGAAACATATCAGCGTCAAATGGCAGCCAGCATTTATGAAGGGGTTTTGCGATATGTTACGGAAGAAATGCAGACAGAAGAGAGTGAGTAAGGTATTATCTTTTTGTTTTAAAACTTTTAATAAGTGTAGAGATGAAGAGGCTGATATTAAGCCTCTTTATTTGCTTAAGCTGTATTGCCTAAAGACGTCTTCTGATTGTATTGCTGCTGACTTATATCCTTTCAATATGAAGCAGGCAAACCGCCTGAATGAAGTTTTGTTTTATCACAGCATGAGCGTCCGTAATTTCTCCGGCTGGGAAGGGAGAAGAAAAGGTAATATAAATGGAGAAAAACGGACGCTACATCTCCTGATTAACTCAACTACCATTCAGCCGGTTGAAGAGCAAACCGCCTGAATGAAGTTTTGTTTTATGTTATACTAGCTCATGGATAGATTCATATAAGGATGGTGAAGACATGTTAATACAAGAAGAGGTTATAGAGTTGCTTAACTCTGTAAAGGATCCTTTTTTACATAGAAGCTTAGAGGAATTAAATGCTATACAATCCGTTACGATTAAGGAAGAGAAAAAGCATGTCAGTGTGAAAATTGGAATTTCCAAAATGAATACTGGCGAACAAATGCAGTTGCAGCAAGAGATTGTAGGTATTTTAAAACGTAATGGTGCCAATACAGTAGGGCTGCGATTTGAACAGCTGCCAGAAGAAACGATAAAGAAATATCAGTCTGAAGCGGAAAAAGCAAAAGAAGAAACGTTAATCAGTGGTGCTTCCAATACACAATTTGTTGCTGTAGCAAGTGGAAAAGGGGGCGTTGGTAAATCAACTGTAACCGTTAACTTAGCGGTTTCCCTAATGCGTTTAGGTAAAAAAGTAGGAATTATCGATGCGGATATTTATGGTTTTAGTGTACCGGATATGATGGGTATAGAAGAAAGACCGGTTGTTCGCGGGGAAAAGATCATTCCTGTTGAGCGTTTTGGTGTCAAAGTTGTCTCCATGGGCTTTTTTGTGGAAGATAATTCACCGATTATCTGGCGTGGCCCAATGCTTGGCAAGATGTTAAACAGCTTTTTCACAGAAGTGGAGTGGGGAGAATTAGATTATCTATTGCTTGATTTACCACCTGGAACAGGGGATATTGCAATGGATGTCCACGAGCTCTTACCATCTTGTAAAGAGGTTATTGTTACTACACCGCATCCAACAGCAGCTTTTGTAGCAGCACGTGCGGGACAAATGGCTTTGAAAACAGATCATGAGATTCTTGGTGTTGTTGAAAATATGGCGTACTTTGAAAGCAAGAAAACAGGTGAGAAGGAATACGTTTTTGGAGAAGGCGGCGGCAAGAAGCTTGCTGACGTACTGAAAACAAAGGTTCTTGGCCAGTTGTCACTCCAACAGCCTTATGAAGAAGAGGATGAGTTTGCTCCATCTGTTTACCAGGAGGATCATCCTAATGGAAAAGAATATCATAAAATTGCCGCAAAAATTATTGCGAAATTAGAGGGGTAAGATAGAAAAAGATAGGACACTTGTTTTGACAGCAGCGTTCTATCTTTTTCGTGTTTTAAAGAGGAAATACATATGCAGGAAAGTTTATTCAAGTACTAACTGGATGAATCATCACTATTTTCATCGCCGTTAGATGAATTTTGGTTACTTTCCTCACTGCTGCCACCGGATGAATCTTTCTTTGCAGCTTCTTCTAGAGCCTTGTTTATCTTTTCCTGGAATAGCGGAGATTGAAGTGTTTCTTGTATGGTTTTTTCAAGATGGGCGCGAAATGCCTGGCTTGTCAAAATAGAAAGCATCTGCTTATCGACCTCAGGGTTTTTCAATATTTCAATCATTTGTTCCTGGAATTGGCTGTCATGCATGAGATCCTTCATAAGGTTTTTTTGCTCACCGGAGATGGACTTCGCATAAGTTTGTATGAATTCAGGATCTTGGAACATTTTCTTCCAATTTTCTTTACTTTCTTCAGATGATATAGCCTTTGTTACAGTTTCTTTTACTTCATCAGATTCTATAACCAAAAGCTCCTGTAATTCTTTATCGGCTAGTAAATCCTTTAATGCTTCCTTACCTTCCTCTGTCTGAAGAATATCAATGACCATCTTTTTAGTGGTTTCATACTCTGCTTCATGAGAATCATCATTGTTTCCGCAAGCAGAGATAAAGAAAATGGATAAGACTAGGAATAAAATGGATATGTGACGTTTCATAAAATACGCTCCTTTCTTTATGAAATAAGAAAGTAAAAACTTTTTTCATGCATGTATTCTTTCATTAAGGATAGGGCTGTTTTAATTTTCAGCGCCTGCTCAAGCAATAAAGACAGGTACAATTCCAGTGTCGATTTGATGAGAAGGTCTGTAATGAGAACATAATCTATATACTCTTAATATGTTTGATAATTTAACAAAATATACACAAGCAATGAAGAAAAATCGGACACTTCATGATAAAATACGAGTGGTTACTTCTTTAGGAGGTGAAAAATTGAACACAAGAATATTAGTTAATTTCTTTTGGAAAGCATTCTGGTTTGGTGGGCTTGCCGGATTAATTGCAAGCTTTTTTATACGACCAGAGGAATATCTTACATATATGTCTCCATTTGATGCATTGGAGTTACTCGGGGTATTTCTTTTCTTCTTAGCGCTTGGTCTGACATTTGCGGCAGTAAGTATGACTGGTTTTTTTGCATATTTATTTGTGAATCGGATGGGGCTGAATTTATTTAAAGGGTATTGGCCAACAGTACAGGTTGGTCTGATTGTCTTTGTTTTATTTGATCTTATCTACTTCCCGTATCGTGCTGCAGAGGGAAATGCAGCGATATATTGGTTTATACTGATTGCAGCAGCGATGCTGGTGATTGGATGGAGTGTTGCAAAGATAAAAGCAAAAGAAACCAATTCGACAGCTTTTGTTCCTGCACTTTTTTTCATGATTGTTTTTACAACGGTCGAATGGGTACCCGGATTAATGGTGGACAGTATAGATTATGCCTGGTTGATGGTTGTACCATTATTAGTTTGTAACACTTATCAGATCTTAACACTTCATCGGTTGCCTTTCGTGGAAAAAGAACCGAAAAAAGGGCAAACATCTATATCAAAATCTAAAAAAAATTCAACTAAAAAAGCGTAAAGCAACTTCATATAAATAATTATATGGCCTTTCCTTTGCTCTGCCGTATTGTGATTTCTTTCTTCTATTATGATAATTAAACAGGCAGCTCCTTTCTATATAGAAAGGAGCTGCCTGTTTAATGTTTACAAACTAATCTATATTCAAAAGACCGGCATATTGCCTAGATCTAAATTTGTGAATAAAACTTTATCTTTTAAGAAACAGCATTCAGAAATGACAGAATGAGTTAATCAATCAGCTCCGCGTCTGCTTTTGCCTGGTTAATCATCTCAGATATAGTAATCAGTCCAAACCCTTTATTTTTTAAGCCCGGTAGAACTGTTTCCAGAGCTTCAGCCGTTTGTTTAGCGCTGTCAGAAGCATGTAAAAGTATGATATCACCGTTTTCTGTTTGTTTCATAACCTCATCAATAATTACTTCTACTCCAGGGTTTTCCCAGTCATCCGGATTCACATTCCAATGAACAACCTGAAATTGCATACCCTCTGCGAGTTCAATAATTTCCTCGTTTAAATGGCCGTGTGGTGTACGAAGAAGCTGAATATCCTCATACCCTAATTTATTCATTACTTCCTGTGCTTTTATCAAATCCTTTCTTATTTGTTCCGGCTCTTGGTCTAAATAACTTTTGTAACGATAGCCGAGCAGGCCGATTTCATGTGCTCCTTCAGAAATAGCTTCCAATAAATCTGGATGACGCTCAGCCCATTCACCGCTGACAAAAAACGTAGCCTGTACATCTTCATTTTCTAATACTTCAAGGATGCTTTCTACTTTTTCTTCTCCCCAGCTAATGTTAAAGGTGACGGCAACATCTTCTAAATCTTCATTTCCTTTTGATAGAGCTGCAGGTTCATCCTTAGTAAAAATAGCCATGATAGAGGAGGTTTGCGTCCAAATAAGAATTGCTGCTGCGAAAACAATAGCTGTTATTAATAATATTTTCTTCCGGTTCAAGCGAATTGTATAGAAGTGATTCAATTTTGTTCCTCCTTTTTTTGTTGTATTAAATTAAGAATTAGTTGAAGTAGTGCGAAATAGTTTGTTCTAGTCTATATATATGTTGTATATTTTGAGATATGTACAAGCATGCATTATTCTATAGAGAAAATTATGATAGAAGTGTGGGGGAAAGGAATGAATCAGTTGATATGGTGTACTCTTGGTGAAATAGATAACAGGAGACAAGAGAAGGGGGCATGAGAGAGCAGCATTCATTGTATAAATGGTTGTAAAAGGTATAATTTCTTGGTGAAAAGGGAATAGAGTATCTATATGTAGAGAGTTCTATAATGCTTTATCAAGAAGAAAATGAAAAAAGTAATTTGTTTAGTTTTTTTGTGGAAAAGTATTGCCCTTCTCCATTTTCTATGGTATATTAATTTCTGTTGTCAGAAGCGAACGAATCAAAACGAAATTACTTCGACAAAACACTTCAAAAAAAGTATTGACAACAAAAACGAAACATGATAAATTATATCTTGTCGCGAAAAACGACAGATTAAAAATTGCTCTTTGAAAACTGAACAAAACAACCAGTACGAAAGAAGAAAAACACCTCGTTTTTCTTGAATATTTAAGTCAGAAGTTGACTTCTGAAAGCTAAAGAAACAAACACTTTTATGGAGAGTTTGATCTTGGCTCAGGACGAACGCTGGCGGCGTGCCTAATACATGCAAGTCGAGCGCGGGAAGCGGACAGAACTCTTCGGAGGGACGTTCGTGGAACGAGCGGCGGACGGGTGAGTAACACGTAGGCAACCTGCCTGTAAGACTGGGATAACTCGCGGAAACGCGAGCTAATACCGGATAATACTTATCATCTCCTGATGGTAAGTTGAAAGGCGGCTTTTGCTGTCACTTACAGATGGGCCTGCGGCGCATTAGCTAGTTGGTGGGGTAATGGCTCACCAAGGCGACGATGCGTAGCCGACCTGAGAGGGTGATCGGCCACACTGGGACTGAGACACGGCCCAGACTCCTACGGGAGGCAGCAGTAGGGAATCTTCCGCAATGGACGAAAGTCTGACGGAGCAACGCCGCGTGAGTGATGAAGGTTTTCGGATCGTAAAACTCTGTTGTCGGGGAAGAACAAGTATGATAGTAACTGATCGTACCTTGACGGTACCCGACCAGAAAGCCACGGCTAACTACGTGCCAGCAGCCGCGGTAATACGTAGGTGGCAAGCGTTGTCCGGAATTATTGGGCGTAAAGCGCTCGCAGGCGGTTCTTTAAGTCTGATGTGAAATCTTGCGGCTCAACCGTAAACGTGCATTGGAAACTGGAGGACTTGAGTGCAGAAGAGGAGAGTGGAATTCCACGTGTAGCGGTGAAATGCGTAGAGATGTGGAGGAACACCAGTGGCGAAGGCGACTCTCTGGTCTGTAACTGACGCTGAGGAGCGAAAGCGTGGGGAGCGAACAGGATTAGATACCCTGGTAGTCCACGCCGTAAACGATGAGTGCTAGGTGTTAGGGGGTTTCCGCCCCTTAGTGCTGAAGTTAACGCATTAAGCACTCCGCCTGGGGAGTACGGCCGCAAGGCTGAAACTCAAAAGAATTGACGGGGACCCGCACAAGCGGTGGAGCATGTGGTTTAATTCGAAGCAACGCGAAGAACCTTACCAGGTCTTGACATCCTTTGACCGCTCTGGAGACAGAGTTTTCCCTTCGGGGACAAAGTGACAGGTGGTGCATGGTTGTCGTCAGCTCGTGTCGTGAGATGTTGGGTTAAGTCCCGCAACGAGCGCAACCCTTGATCTTAGTTGCCAGCATTTAGTTGGGCACTCTAAGGTGACTGCCGGTGACAAACCGGAGGAAGGTGGGGATGACGTCAAATCATCATGCCCCTTATGACCTGGGCTACACACGTGCTACAATGGACGGAACAAAGGGAAGCAAGCCCGCGAGGTCAAGCAAATCCCATAAAACCGTTCTCAGTTCGGATTGTAGGCTGCAACTCGCCTACATGAAGCCGGAATCGCTAGTAATCGCGGATCAGCATGCCGCGGTGAATACGTTCCCGGGTCTTGTACACACCGCCCGTCACACCACGAGAGTTCGTAACACCCGAAGTCGGTGAGGTAACCTTTTTGGAGCCAGCCGCCGAAGGTGGGACGAATGATTGGGGTGAAGTCGTAACAAGGTAGCCGTATCGGAAGGTGCGGCTGGATCACCTCCTTTCTAAGGATTAAAAAGGAACGTCGATGAAGTTCGCCACGTCGTGTGGCAACATCGACATAACCCACATCGTGTGGGCCATCGTACTTGGTTGTTTGGTTCAGTTTTGAGAGAGTAATTCTCTTTTAAAAATTAGATGGGCCTGTAGCTCAGCCGGTTAGAGCGCACGCCTGATAAGCGTGAGGTCGGTGGTTCGAGTCCACTCAGGCCCACCATCTAAATTATATATTATTATGGGGCCTTAGCTCAGCTGGGAGAGCGCCTGCCTTGCACGCAGGAGGTCAGCGGTTCGATCCCGCTAGGCTCCATTTTGTACCTTGAAAACTAAATAAGAGTAACAACGACATCAAACTTTAGAAATAAGGCAAAAAAGCTATTGATATAGCAACACAACTGATTACGAAGTAATCAGCAAACTTATTCCAAAACTTTAGTTAAGTGAATAAGGGCGCACGGTGGATGCCTTGGCACTAGGAGCCGATGAAGGACGGGACTAACACCGATATGCCTCGGGGAGTTGTAAGTAAACTTTGATCCGGGGATTTCCGAATGGGGGAACCCACTGTTCGTAATGGGACAGGACATCTATCTGAATACATAGGGTAGATGAGGCAGACCCGGGGAACTGAAACATCTCAGTACCTGGAGGAAGAGAAAGAAAAATCGATTTCCTGAGTAGCGGCGAGCGAAACGGAAAGAGCCCAAACCAAGAAGCTTGCTTCTTGGGGTTGTAGGACACTCCATTGGAGTTACAAAGAAATTCTTTAAACGAATCGACTTGGAAAGGTCAGCCGAAGAAGGTAACAGCCCTGTAGTTGAAAAGGAATTTCCTCCGGAGTGTATCCTGAGTACGGCGGAACACGTGGAATTCCGTCGGAATCCGGGAGGACCATCTCCCAAGGCTAAATACTACCTAGTGACCGATAGTGAACCAGTACCGTGAGGGAAAGGTGAAAAGCACCCCGGAAGGGGAGTGAAATAGAACCTGAAACCGTGTGCCTACAAGTAGTCGGAGCCCGTTAATGGGTGACGGCGTACCTTTTGTAGAATGGACCGGCGAGTTACGATTGTATGCAAGGTTAAGTGGAAGACACGGAGCCGTAGCGAAAGCGAGTCTGAATAGGGCGAATGAGTATGCGGTCGTAGACCCGAAACCGTGTGATCTACCCATGTCCAGGGTGAAGGTCAGGTAACACTGACTGGAGGCCCGAACCCACGTATGTTGAAAAATGCGGGGATGAGGTGTGGGTAGCGGTGAAATTCCAATCGAACACGGAGATAGCTGGTTCTCTCCGAAATAGCTTTAGGGCTAGCCTCAAGATCGTGAGTACTGGAGGTAGAGCACTGATTGGACTAGGGGCCCCTACCGGGTTACCGAATTCAGTCAAACTCCGAATGCCAGTTACTTCAACTTGGGAGTCAGACTATGGGTGATAAGGTTCATAGTCGAAAGGGAAACAGCCCAGACCGCCAGCTAAGGTCCCAAAGTATACGTTAAGTGGAAAAGGATGTGGCGTTGCACAGACAACCAGGATGTTGGCTTAGAAGCAGCCATCATTGAAAGAGTGCGTAATAGCTCACTGGTCGAGTGACGCTGCGCCGAAAATGTACCGGGGCTAAACGTATCACCGAAGCTGCGGATTGTTCTTACGAACAATGGTAGGAGAGCGTTCAAAGTGCAGAGAAGTCAGACCGTGAGGACTGGTGGAGCGCTTTGAAGTGAGAATGCCGGTATGAGTAGCGAAAAAAGAGTGAGAATCTCTTTCACCGAATGCCTAAGGTTTCCTGAGGAAGGCTCGTCCTCTCAGGGTTAGTCGGGACCTAAGCCGAGGCCGACAGGCGTAGGCGATGGACAACAGGTTGATATTCCTGTACCACCTCATGATTGTTTGAACAATGGGGGGACGCAGGAGGATAAGGAGTGCGCACTGATGGATGTGCGTCCAAGCATGCGAGGAAGTCAGATAGGCAAATCCGTCTGACATATTTCTGAGCTGTGATGGGGAGGGAAATAGAGTACCGAAGTTCCTGATTTCACACTGCCAAGAAAAGCCTCTAGTTAGATCATAGGTGCCCGTACCGCAAACCGACACAGGTAGGCGAGGAGAGAATCCTAAGGTGAGCGGGAGAACTCTCGTTAAGGAACTCGGCAAAATGACCCCGTAACTTCGGGAGAAGGGGTGCTCACTTGTGAGTGAGCCGCAGTGAATAGGCCCAAGCGACTGTTTAGCAAAAACACAGGTCTCTGCGAAGCCGAAAGGCGAAGTATAGGGGCTGACACCTGCCCGGTGCTGGAAGGTTAAGGGGAAGAGTTAGCTCTTCGGAGCGAAGCTTTGAACCGAAGCCCCAGTAAACGGCGGCCGTAACTATAACGGTCCTAAGGTAGCGAAATTCCTTGTCGGGTAAGTTCCGACCCGCACGAAAGGTGCAACGACTTGGGCACTGTCTCAACGAGAGACCCGGTGAAATTATACTATGCGTGAAGATGCGCATTACCCGCGACAGGACGGAAAGACCCCGTGGAGCTTTACTGTAGCCTGATATGGAATGTTTGTGCAGTTTGTACAGGATAGGTGGGAGCCTTTGAAGCGTGAGCGCCAGCTTACGTGGAGGCACCCGTGGGATACCACCCTAACTGTATGACCATTCTAACCCAGGACCGTAATCCGGTTCGGAGACAGTGTCAGGCGGGCAGTTTGACTGGGGCGGTCGCCTCCTAAAAGGTAACGGAGGCGCCCAAAGGTTCCCTCAGAATGGTTGGAAATCATTCGTAGAGTGTAAAGGCAGAAGGGAGCTTGACTGCGAGACCTACAAGTCGAGCAGGGACGAAAGTCGGGCTTAGTGATCCGGTGGTTCCGCATGGAAGGGCCATCGCTCAACGGATAAAAGCTACCCCGGGGATAACAGGCTTATCTCCCCCAAGAGTTCACATCGACGGGGAGGTTTGGCACCTCGATGTCGGCTCATCGCATCCTGGGGCTGTAGTCGGTCCCAAGGGTTGGGCTGTTCGCCCATTAAAGCGGTACGCGAGCTGGGTTCAGAACGTCGTGAGACAGTTCGGTCCCTATCCGTCGTGGGCGTTGGAAGTTTGAGAGGAGCTGTCCTTAGTACGAGAGGACCGGGATGGACACACCGCTGGTGTACCAGTTGTTCCGCCAGGAGCATAGCTGGGTAGCTACGTGTGGAAAGGATAAGTGCTGAAAGCATCTAAGCATGAAGCCCCCCTCAAGATGAAACTTCCCATCACTTCAAGTGAGTAAAATCCCTCAGAGACGATGAGGTTGATAGGTCCGAGGTGGAAGCGTGGCGACACGTGCAGCTGACGGATACTAATCGATTGAGGACTTATCTAAGTTTTTTGATGTCACATTACTCTTATTTAGTTTTCAGGGTGCAAATCCTAAATAAATAAGTCTGGTAGCGATAGCGAAGAGGTCACACCTGTTTCCATGCCGAACACAGAAGTTAAGTTCTTCAGCGCCAATGGTAGTTGGGGGATTCCCCCTGCAAGAGTAGGACGCCGCCAGGCTTATTTTTTTACCTAAATTTAATTTGTATTCCACAGTAGCTCAGTGGTAGAGCAATCGGCTGTTAACCGATCGGTCGTAGGTTCGAATCCTACCTGTGGAGCCATTTGCTTCCATAGCTCAGCCGGTAGAGCACTTCCATGGTAAGGAAGGGGTCAGCGGTTCAAGTCCGCTTGGAAGCTTTACTAAAAACGCTGATATAAAAGGGCGCGCTTCAATTTGAAGCACGCCCTTTTATATCTATGTATCAATCCTGCCAATCAAAATAATAGTTTTAAGGAATTTTAAGGGTTTTAACTGATTTATTAAAATGGAAAATATCCACCATTTCAGCTTCATGAAGTAATCAAAGAAGAGCATTCCCATTTAGATTTGGGAATGCTCTATTAAAATTGACCACAATTAGGAATAATTAGTGTATTTAAGTGCAAATATAAGATCTTCAGGTCTTTTATATACTCAATAGCGCTCATATTATAATGATTGAACATTTGAAAAGTCTGCTTTATTTAGCATCGTGCATATTGTTTTTTATAGCTTAGAAAGTACTATTCTTTTGGTTCTAAATCTTCGAGAGAATCAATATCCATATAAGCTGGTACAGCTAAGCCGGTTTTGGCACCCTCTAAATTAGGTCCCAAATCTTCAAAATTACTTTCGTATTGCTCATATAATTCGGCATGTGTCACTGGCATCCAGACTGCTAATGACGCATCAGCGCTCCCTGTTGCTATCGATTCAAACATAATAGCTGGATCAACCTGTGTCAGTGTCACATTAAAGCCTTGTTGTTCTAGTGCAATTTTAGCAACGTTTGCTGTGAAAATGGCATCATCCCAAGGTAAAAGAGCCAGTTCTATAGAAGTTCCATCCACAGAGCTTACCCCTTCCGTCCATTCTGCAACAATATCCTGATTAGCATCTGCCCAATCTTGTGCTACTTCAGCAAAGTCCTTTTCCTGGGATTCTAATAATGCTTCTTCTAAATCTGGAAGCTCTAATTGTATACGATCAAGAACGGTATAAGCTTCAGGCATATCATTCTCCAAGCCTTCTCTTATAATCGTTGTGATCTGTTCTTCATCTCCATGAATACCCTGTGGATCATCTAAATATTTTATATCCCACTTGGCAAACATATAGTGCGGAGACCATGCACTAAAGACGATTGGTTCTTCATTGTCAATCGCATCACTTAATTGTGTTAACATTGCTCCTGCTGAAGACAATTCCTGTTCCCAGCCGGCAAGGTTATCGTATGAAGCTAAAACTTCTTCATTTTTTTGAGTTTGTCCAGCGCCGGGTTCGGTACCAGTAATTGTATAATCCAGTTCTTCACTAATACTAGATTCAGATTGTGCGCTCTCATCATCGGAACCGCAACCTGCGACAATTAGAGATAAGGATAGACCAGCTATTATCCCCAGCCTTTTCCATGTAAAGTTCATCATATGTAAAAATATCCTCCTATTATATATTACTTTTTTAATAGCTTCATCAACTGCGGCACAACTATGATATTTATTACGAGCAAGCAAACTTAATGCTATACTTATTAGTCTTTTAACTCAAACGTTAAAACCAGTTATTTCTGTGCAAATAATTTGCTAAAACATGGTTAGACATAGTTTTCTAGAAAAGAACAGCTTTTTACTCCGATTATCTCTGTATTACACATTTTTAGCGTATTTTAGTTAAAAGCTTATGCTGTAACAGGTATGATTTGTCGGAAATACAGCAAATAGACAGGGAGAAGGTGTAAGATTTAGTATGTTGTTAATAAAAGCATTTTACTATAAATGATTTTATAAAAAGAAGTATAGGTTATGCTATCTTACATGAAGGAAAAGCAGCTTCTGCAGCAACCCCATTGAGTATAAATGACAATGATATTGAGATTGCCACACATCCTCAATATAGAAAAAAAGGTTTGGCGACTATAGCAGCCTCTGAGCTTGACTTGATAATGAATAAGTGCCGGGATAGGTCAAATCGAGAATCCTTAGAACCAGCTAAAAAGCTGGGCTATAAATTTAAGAATAAGATCTTTTCAGACCAGGATGTATCATGAGTATTGAGGATGATGATATATACCTGTTACCAGTCAAAAGAAAGTATTATATATACAAAAAAGCAAAACCTTTAACATGTAAGGAATTGCTTTTTTATTTAGAAATTTCTATTTCCGTATTCCAGATAAATGAACATATACATGAGATTTTCTCAAAATTTATCTTAGCTAAAACATATTAAGGTGCAACCAATTCTACTTTCACTCTATCCGGATCCTCAAAATAAACAGCATAATGATTCTCTCCTCCCGCAAATGGGTGGCGGTCAGAGTATAGAATAGTAACTCCTCTTTGCTGAAGCTTTTTCGTCATTTCATCTACAAATTCCCGCGAGCTTGCATGAAAGGCTAAATGATTTAGACCGGTCCGGCATCGATGATAGGGAATGTCTAAAAACCTTTCTTCTGCCTGCACAAATACAAGATAAGTATCTTCAAGCTTCCAGCTCTGACCACCTTCCCATTTTTGGAAAGACGTGTATCCGAGTTCTCTTAAGAACCAGCCCCAAAAGGCAGTGGATTTACTCAAATCAGAAACATAAAGCTCAATATGATGGATTAAACCATGAGTCAAAAAATCTTCCCCCTATTCATTCCAGATATCTTTACAGCTTGTTGTAGCTCCAAAGAATCCTAATTTCTCTGCTTTTTCAAAGTCTTCTTTCTCACTCATAAAACCACTTAAAATATAGGGGACATCACGCGTTTGATGGAATTCTTGAAAAAACTTCATACCAAAAAGGCCCGGTCTTAGCTCAACCATATCAGCTTTTGATTCTTGGACAATTTTCAGAGCTGCATCCAATGCAATGGAATCCTCCAAAACGATACGCTGGATAGTCATTAAACCGGCAGTTTTTGCCATACTTATTTTAGAGGTCCCTTTTGCAATGATAAGGTCCACCTTGAAATGTTGTTTTAATAATTTAATTCCGATAGAATCTGCGTTAAATCCACTAAGCAATTCAAGATTAACAATTACTTTTTTATTTGCCTGATGACATAAATCAACTAAATTTTTCAAATTACCAATATGTGCATTTGTAAGAGCAATATACTTATGTGGGCTTTTTAATGCATCAGAAAGATATTTTAAATCTTTAACAGAAGGTATAACTTCTAATGATTGATAAGTGCTCATAAAAGTTTATCCAACTCCAATCCTGCTTCAGTACTATAATGTTATAGAATACCTGTGACAATGTCAAAAATTTAAATGAAATAAAAATTTATATCGAAATATACCATTATTTTGTTGGAGGAAATTTACATCTGATAATAATTTTTGTTTTCTGACAAATTTAATGACGTATATCTTGACAGATAGATTATGTCTCATGTAATATAAATTTAAATAAAGTGTAAGCACTTTCTTTTACAACAAAATATATTGAAGTTGAATAGTGAGATGAATTCAGCTAAAGACCCACATCTTGTCAGGCGGTATTATAGTGGGGTCTTTAGCTTTTTTATTTTTAAATTGTAAGGGTTTTCAAAAGGGGGAGAAAAAGAATGTATTTAATTGGTATTGATGCGGGAAATACATCTATTAAGACAAATCTTTTTGATACAAAGGGGAAGGTTATTGCTTCATATGCAACGAGCAGTATGCGTTTACGACCACGGGGGAAAGGCTTTGAAGAGTTTGATGTAGATGCTTTAGGTGATTCTACTTATGAAAGTATTAGAGAAACAATTAAACAGGCCAACATAAATCCTGCTGAGATTAAAGGTGTCGGGATTACATCTTTTGGAAATGGTCTAGTAGTTCTAGATAAAGATGGAAGTACGATAGCACCGGGCGCTTTCTCACAGGATTACCGTGCAACGGACATTGTTGAACAGATGATAGCAGAAGGCAAAGCAGCTCAGGTTAATAAAATTACAAAGGCCTCTTTATTTGCTGGACAGCCTGGTCCATTATTAAGATGGTTTAAAGATAATGAACCACATGTTTATAGTAAAATAGGAACTATCCTTATGTTTAAAGACTATCTTGTTTATAAACTGACCAATCAATTTGCTGCAGATGCTAATAACTTCGGGGGATCCAATTTATTAAATATGGAAACACTAGATTACTCTAAAGAGTTGATGGATATTTTTGGTGTTCCTGAAATGTACGAAGTATTACCAAGGTTAGCAAAGAAGCCGGAAGAAATTATTGGAGAAGTAACCGATGAAGCAGCAGCAAAAACGGGTCTGTTAGCCGGTACCCCTGTTGCTGCTGGTATGATGGATGTATTTGCTTCTCTTGTCGGAGCTGGTGCTACGGATGAGGGGACATTTACTGCTGTAGCAGGAACATGGTCCATTAACCTGGCACATACCGACAAAATGGTAGAGGGGGCTTCAGCAATCATGCCTTACTTAAATAGTGAAGAATACCTGGTCGGTTCCTGGTCAGGTGCATCAGGTGCAAATTATGAGTGGTTTACCAGAATTCTTGGCGGGAATGCAAAATTAGAAGCACAGGAAAGAGGTATTTCTTATTATGAGGTGCTTGATGAGCTGATCGATCTTGTTCCCATTGAAAGAGCAAAAGTTATCTATCACCCATTCGTGGCGCAGCCAAGTCTGCATACAGAAGCAAAAGCAAACTTCTTTAATGTTGATCAGAACACGACGTATGCTGAATTTGCTTATGCAGTAGCAGAAGGAGTGTCCTTCGTGCATAAGTACCATATCGATATTTTACGCAATGCAGGTATTAAAGCAGATAAATTACGATTAACTGGAGGTATTGCACGCAGTAAAGTATGGGCTAGGATATTTGCTAATGTACTTGAGCTGCCTATTGAAGTAGTAGATTGTGAGGAGGTCGGCGCATTAGGAGCTGCTATTGTTGCGGGTGTAGCAACAGGCGTTTACGAAAGCTATGAGGATGCTTTTGCAAATGCAGTTAATGTTCTTCCTGCTGTTAATCCAGATGCTTCAACCTATCCTTTATATGAAGCGCGTTATAAAGAGTGGTATACATTAACTGAAATTATGAAATTATACTGGGATAAAAAACGTGACAACGAAATTTAAGTAAACTATTAGAAAAAATATAAAAATATCCATTTTATAAAGGAGGATGACAATGGTTGAACGCACTGTAAAGCTGGAGAAGATTAATGATGTAAAAGAATTTGTAGAGACGATGACAAAATTTGATTATCAGGTGGATATTATCTCCGGCAGATATGTAATGAATGCAAAATCTATACTGGGAATATTTAGTTTGGATCTTACACAGCCTTTAACATTAAAGATACATGCTGATGAATGTGATGATTTATTGGCAGCAATTAAACCGTATTTAGTTGATTAATAAAATGAAATAATAGCAGCTATTAAAAGAATCAATATTACTTGTGTATCTGGTGTTTTGAAAAGTTTACAAAGTACTAGAGGAATGAGAAAATAAAGATAACTATTGTCCAAGTATGATAGCAAGGATACATAGTTTGGACACAATAATAGCTGCTCCTGTAAGCTATGATAAAGGAGGCAACAGGAGGTATAAAGGAGGAATTTGATGGTTGAGCGTTATGTCAGCTTAGAAAAGATTAATGATGTAAAGGATTTTGTAGAAATTGTATCACGTTATGATTATAAGGTAGATATTATTTCAGATACGTATGTATTGAGTGCTAAATCAATCATGGGTATATTTAGCCTGGACTTGACGAAGCCACTAAAGTTAAGAATCCATGCAGACAGCTGTGATGATTTATTAGCAGATATTGCACCTTATCTCAGTGAACAGATATAAAGCAAAGCAATGAATAAGGATGTTCATCAGCAGTTATCAGAATAAAATAAAGAGATGCGTCACCCTGCAAAGAAGACTTGCATTATTATTCGGCTAATGTCGATCCTCTCTCAAAGGACGGGGCGCAATCTCTATGTTTTTGGTGTACATGACATTACGGTGCAGATATTGTGACAAATATTTTCGGTGGAGCGAGTAACCGCACAGCGCCAGTCTTGGCACTAATTCTGGGATGGAACATTCTCAATCTGTAAAGACGTTTTGCTTTTCGAATTTTCTTGGCTGCAATAATGCAGTAAATGCAAAGATATTCTTAGTAAATCGAATTGAAATAAAAACAAATAAAAAAATATGCAGATTTCGAAAAAAAGTGATATGATATTACTATAAATATATGTTCAAAAAACTTGGATAAACAAAAGACTTTTTGCCGGGTATTTTGAATAGCTGTAAATGTTAAGTATAAGTTTATCACTTTGATAAAGGAGAAATAAACGATGGCAAATAACGCTCAATCATCCGTAGGTATTGTTTTGGTATCACACAGTCAAAAGGTAACAGAAGGATTGAAGGATCTTATCCTCGAGATGAATGGTGATAATGTAAACGTTCACTCGGCCGGAGGTACAGATGATGGCCGTCTGGGAACCAGCGCTACAATCATCATGAGTAAAATTGAGGAGCTTCAGGATTGTGAAAACATCTTGGTTTTCTATGATATGGGAAGTGCGTTGTTAAGCGCAGAGACTGCAATTGATTTATTAGATGAAGATTTACAGGCAAAATGTAAAATTGTAGAAGGACCAATTGTAGAAGGCGCGTTTGTTGCTTCTGTACAATCAACCATTACAAATGATATTGACGCAATTATTGAAGAAGTGTCCAAGCTGTAACAGCTTGCCTTCTTATACGCCATACTGAAAGGGTTTTCAATTCGTTTTGAAATAGGTTACAAAAATATATATCTAGGAATTGGAGGAAAATAAAATGAAACGTTTAGTCAATGATGGTTATGAGGTTGTTGAGGAGCTGCTGGAAGGGTTTACTAAAGCAAATAGTGATTATGTAGAGCTATTAGAACATGATAAACGTGTTGTTGTCAGCAAGAAACGCGGTGATAAAAGCAAAGTAGGAATTATCATTGGCGGTGGATCAGGACACGAGCCATTGTTCATTAACTATGTAGGTGAAAACTTTGCAGACGCTTCTGTAGTCGGTAACGTAAATACTTCTCCCTCTCCAGAGCCTTGCTACAATGCTGTAAAAGCAGTAGATACTGGAAAAGGCTGCCTTTACATGTACGGTAACTATGCCGGTGACGTGATGAATTTTGATATGGGTGCTGAAATGGCTGCTGATGAAGGCATTCAGGTAGAAACAGTAACAATAACGGATGATGTATATTCTTCTGAAAATATAGAAGACCGCCGTGGTGTTGCCGGCGATATATTTGTATTTAAAGCTGCAGCTGCCGCGGCTGCAAAAGGATTAGAACTTCCAGAGGTAAAGGCTGCAGCTGAAAAGGCAAATGCTGCTACCAGATCAATGGGGGTTGCATTATCCTCTTGTACATTACCTGCTACTGGTAAAAATATCTTTGAAATGGAAGAAGGAGATATGGAAATCGGTATGGGTATCCATGGTGAGCCTGGAGTAAGAAGAGATAAGATTCGTCCTGCTGACGAAGTGGTTGATGAACTTTTAGGATATATTTTAGAAGACCACAGCTTAGACAGCGGCGATGAAACTTATGTGCTTGTTAACGGACTTGGCGGATTGCCGTTAATGGATCAATATATCGTATATCGCCGTGTAGAGCAAGTATTAAGTGAAAAAGGCATTAAAGTTTATAAAAACCTCGTAGGGAACTACGCAACATCCATGGACATGGTAGGGATGTCTATCACACTGGTAAAATTAGATGATGAATTAAAAGAATTATTGGACTATCCAACGGATATTCCAAACATCAAATTCTAAGCAATAATTAGCATATATTCTTCAATTTGAGAATATGATGGAGGGAAATTCTATGTCAACACTTGTATTAGATAGAGAATATTTTATAAATGTTTTTCGTGATATGCTCCCGTTTGTAGACAAAGAGTCAGAGCATTTGCAGCAGTTGGATTCTGCAATTGGAGATGGCGATCATGGTATTAATTTAACAATCGGTTTTCGGGAAGTAACAAAGCAGTTAGACACGATTAATGAGAATGCAGCAGACATCTCAACCATCTTTAAAAAGGTAGGTATGCTTCTTCTCGGTAAAGTCGGGGGTTCTTCTGGTCCGCTTTACGGCAGCTTTTTCATGAAGGCTGGCAAGGATGTTACCGGTAAAAATGAAGTTACCTTCGATGAATTTTGCGGCATGCTTTTAAATGGTATCGAATCTATTCAGCTTAGAGGGAAAGCTGAACTTGGTGATAAAACAATGATTGATGCTTTTCTTCCTGGAGCTGAGGTGCTGAAGCAAGATTCTCCAGAGGATCCTGTTGAGAAATTTACTGCTTTTGTAGAAGCGATGAAAGAAGGCGCTGAATCAACGATACCCCTTATTGCTAAAAAAGGCCGCGCTATGCGTTTAGGCGAGCGTGCTATCGGTCATAAAGATCCAGGGGCGGAATCCGCCTGGATGATGATGGAAGTGTTCTTAAAACGTTTGAAAGAGGCGGCTTCTGCATGACGAGGAAGCCAGTCGTTGGAATCAGCTATAAAACATATGTCAATACGGTCGATAAGGCAACGGAATTGGTGAAGGCTCTTGCCGAGGTTACCACAAACGAAAAAGATGTAGAAAAATTCGTCTTTCCGTCCCTGGGAGTTATATATCCTGTGGCACAAGCGTTAAAAGGATCTGAAATTGCTTTTGGAGCACAAAATATTTCCCCTTATGAAAATGGAGCTTATACAGGAGAGGTTTCTATTGAGTCCATTATCGATTTGGGCGGGACGCATGTTGAAATTGGACATGCAGAGAGACAGCGTATTTTTCATGAAACACTTGATATGATTCATTTAAAAACAAAACTCACCCTGGAAAAAGGGCTGACTCCGGTATTATGTATTGGGGAAGGAGTGCGTCTGGATAACAGGGCAGAGCGGAAACAAGAACTAAAGAAACAAATTCTTGCTTCTTTTGGTGAAGTGAATGAAGCCCTTATTGAAAAGGTTATTTTAGCCTATGAGCCGGTGTGGGCAATCGGGAAGGCAGAAGCAGCTGATGCAGCATATGTACATCAGACCCATGAATTAATCCGGGAGATTGTTAAAGAATCATACAGCACAGAATTAGCAGAATCTGTCCGCATTATCTATGGCGGATCAGTAAGCAAGGATAATGTTTATGAGATTACTTCTCATGATGATGTGGATGGAGTATTTATTGGACGGTTCGGACATGATCCGGCCAACTATAAACAAATTCTTGATACTGTGAAGCAAGTGAAATTGAAGGGTTAATTACTTCATATATTTTATATGAAGAACATATAAAAGGAGATGGTAATTAATGAGTAAGAAATATATTCTATCCATTGACCAGGGCACTACAAGTTCACGCGCTATTTTATTTGATCATGACGGCTCCATTGTTGAGGTTGCTCAAAAGGAATTCGAACAATTCTTCCCGCATCCAGGCTGGGTAGAACACGATGCGAATGAAATCTGGACATCTGTACTAGCCTGTATTGCTGAGGTTTTACGAAAATCCGATATAGATCCCGATCAGGTTGCAGGTATTGGTATCACCAATCAAAGGGAAACAGCAGTAGTTTGGGATAAAAATACAGGCAGACCGGTTTATAAAGCGATTGTCTGGCAATCACGGCAAACAGAAGGCATTTGTAAAGAGCTTAGAGAAGCAGGCCATAATGATTTATTCAGAGAAAAAACAGGGCTGTTACTGGATCCTTATTTCTCCGGAACAAAAGTAAAATGGATTCTTAATAATGTAGAAGGCGCCAGAGAAAAAGCGGACAAGGGCGACTTGTTATTCGGCACAATCGATACATGGTTAGTTTATAAACTATCAGGTGGAAAATCTCATATTACCGATTACTCCAATGCATCCCGCACACTCATGTTCAATATCTATGATTTGAAATGGGATGATGAGCTATTAGATATTTTAGGCGTACCGAAAAGTATGCTCCCAGAGGTAAGGCAATCCTCTGAAGTTTATGCTAATACAGTGGATTATCATTTCTATGGACAGGAAGTTCCGATTGCAGGAATCGCAGGAGACCAGCAGGCTGCATTGTTTGGTCAGGCATGCTTTGAAAGAGGGATGGCGAAGAACACGTATGGTACAGGCTGTTTCATGTTAATGAATACAGGTGAAAAAGGTGTTGCATCTAAAAACGGTCTTTTAACAACACTTGCTTGGGGGATTGACGGCAAGGTAGAATATGCACTTGAAGGAAGTATTTTCGTAGCTGGTTCTGCAATTCAATGGCTGCGCGATGGTCTGAAAATCATTGAAAATGCTCCAGCAAGTGAAGATTTTGCTAAAAAAGTTGATTCTACAGACGGTGTTTATATGGTCCCGGCATTTGTCGGTCTAGGTACACCTTATTGGGATAGTGATGCACGCGGTGCTGTGTTCGGCTTAACACGCGGTACTTCGAAAGAGCATTTTATCCGTGCAACATTAGAGTCTCTTGCTTATCAGACAAAAGATGTGCTGGATGCAATGATTACTGACTCTGAAATTGATTTGAAGGCTTTACGTGTTGATGGAGGAGCAGTAAAGAATGATTTCTTAATGCAATTCCAAAGCGATATTCTGAATGTTCCAGTGGAACGTCCTGTTGTACAGGAAACAACAGCACTAGGATCTGCTTATCTGGCAGGGTTGGCTGTAGGGTATTGGAAGGATAAGGATGAAATCGCAAAACAATGGCAAAATGAAAAGACATATGAAGCAGAAATGGATAAGGCAGAGAGTGATAAGCTTTATAAAGGATGGCAGAAAGCTGTAGAAGCTACCCGGGTATTTAAATAATAGTTGGTTAAAAGAGAGCACCTTTCCTTCCGTAGAATAAAAGTCCGTAAAATGGATTCTGATTCGAAAGAGGAAGGGTTTCTTTCATTTTTTGTTGAATTGATTAAAAACAATAAAAAAAGTTGATAAAAGAAAAGCTAAGGTATATAATGAAAATAGATAAAATAAATGAGAGGAGCTTTCATAATGAAAATTGGTATTGGTGGAGATCACAACGGATATGGATTAAAAGAAACGTTAAAGAAATTTATTGAAGAATCCACAGATCATGAAGTAGTAGATTTTGGAGCTCATTCCAGTGAAGCTGTTGACTACCCGGGAGTTGCTTTTGAAGTAGCCGAGGCAGTCAGTGAGAAGAAGGTAGACCGCGGTGTACTTGTTTGTGGTACAGGTCTTGGCGTTGCTATTGCAGCTAACAAATACCCAGGAATCCGTGCAGCAACAACACATGACACTTATTCTGCAGAACGTGCTCAATTAAGTAATAACGCTCAAATCATTACACTTGGCGCTCAGGTTATTGGGCCGGAATCAGCGAAAAAAGTAGTTGAGGCATATTTAAATGTAGAATGGGCTGGCGGCTCTCAGCGTAAAGTAGATCAGATTGTAGACAGAGAAAGCCAATTTCTTGATCAAAACTTTAAAGATGCGGCAAAAGGCTCCTGCTAATGGCTTTTGCGTAAATAATAGAAGCACTGTATGAATGTTGATACAGTGCTTTTTTATCGTTCAGGATTGTCTGTAACAAAATTCCCGTTGAATCGGATTTTGTTTTTATGTGCCGCAACTTTATAATCAATGCTGATAATTATAATGCAGAAACGACTTGAATATTATGCTTGGCAAGCACCTGTTCGATATCTGGATCAATTGCATTATTCGTAATAAGCACATCTACCTGTTCTGTACTTGCAAATGGAGCACTGGAAGTAATTCCGATTTTAGAATGATCAATGACAGCAACAATTTTCTGTGCTCTATTAACCATCTGTTTTTTTAATTCTACCTCATATAAATTAAAATCAGTCAGACCATTTTCTACTGAAAAACCATTGGCAGATGTGAAGAGAATATCGATATGAAGCTTGTCTAACAACTCTACACCTAATGTACCTTCAATAGTTGAAGACCCTTTTGTCACTACACCACCAATTAAAATAACCGTAATATTTGGGTTGTCCTTTAGCTCTAACGCTGTCTGAATTCCGCTTGTTACAACTGTCAAGCGAATCATTTTCTGGTTAAGATACCGTGCTAATTCAAGAGCAGTTGAACTGGCATCGAGCAAAATGCATTGCTTTTCCTCAATAAGATGGAAAGCTTCCTTTGCAATTAATGATTTTTCTTTCCGGTTTTGCTTTTCACGCACAGAAAAACTTGTGTCAAAGTCGGGCTGGTTTTGTTGGGTTAACATCGCACCGCCATGAGTACGCGTCAGAAGGCCATCCTTCTCCATTTTGTTTAGATCCGTACGCAGGGTTGCTTCAGATACACCAATTTGCTCTGATAATTCTTTAACAGTCAGCCGCTGCTTATCATGCAGGAGCTCCATTATCTTATTTCTTCTTTCCGTCACAAACATTTTCATTATCCGTCATCCTCGTATAAAATTATCTATTCTTAACTCCTAATTTATCACTTAATAACCATTCGTCAAATTCTTACTACTCAAATAAAGAAGAATAAATTAATTTTCAGAATCACTCTATAAGTAAACGCTCTAAGTGGGACGAATAAACGCAGCTCTGGCCCCAGTCCCAGCTTAGTTCTGATCAGTAAAAAAACCTTTGAGTAAATCCTCCTTTTAGCGGTAACTATATATTGTATTGTATCACAAAATGAACAAATAAAATAATAAATGAAAATGTTTGACAAGTTTTTGATAAGTGATAAAATTAAATTGTAAGCGCTACATCAAGGTTTATCAGCTATAAAAGTTTTTAGTCATAAATTAAAAAGGGAGTGTTCATTAATGAGTTTCCAAGGTTATGACAAGGATTTCAAAATTACAGACAAAGTAGCTATTATTACAGGCGGAGCGAGCGGAATTGGACAGGCAATTGCAGAGTTCTATATTGAAAAAGGTGCAAAGGTAGCGGTTTTTGATGTAAAAGAAGATGTTGCGGACGCTGCTAAAGAAATTGGGGGAGAGAATGCTATTGGGGTAAGAGTAGACATTACAGACGGTGAAAGCATTCAGGGAGCAATTGATCAAACCGTAGAACATTTTGGAAAAGTAGATATCCTGGTAAACTGTGCAGGTGTAGCTTTACTGGATGATGCAGAGAACATTTCTGATGACTATTGGCAAAAAACAATTGATTTAAACTTAACAGGTACATTTAAAATGTCACAGCTTGTTGGTAAGCAGATGATTGCACAGGGACATGGCGGAAAGATTATTAACATGGCTTCTCAGGCAGCAATTATTGCACTCGATAACCACGTAGCATATTGTGCAAGTAAAGCCGGGGTTGTTAGTGTAACGAAGGTATTAGCTTATGAGTGGGCACAATTTAATATTACTGTAAACGCTATTTCTCCAACAGTTATTTTAACAGAACTGGGTAAGAAAGCCTGGGCTGGTGAAGTAGGGGAGCAGGCAAAACGTGAAATTCCACTTGGCCGTTTCGGTTATCCGGAGGAAGTTGCGGGTATCGCATTATTCTTAGCAAGTGATGCTGCAAATCTGATCACAGGTGAGAATATTGTAATTGATGGTGGAAATACAATTAAGTAAATAAAATATATACTAAAACAAAAGCAACAGCTTCGTTACAGTAACGGAGCTGTTGCTTTTGTTTATACAGTTTCCTGCTTTTCCTGTATTTCTTTTAAATCTTTCATGACATGGAATAAATGTTTAAATCCAAATTCATCATGAAGCTTGTTATAAATTTTAAAAAGCTCTTGATATTTTTCTACATTTTCAGGGATGGGCTCTACTGTTTTCAGGAATGGCTGCTTCATTTTTGAAATGGTTGTATCCATATCCTTATGAGCGTCCCCTGCAACAGCCCCTAGAATAGCTGCACCAACGCCAGATGCGTAATCACTTGCTGAAACTGTGATTGGGCGGTTTAGCACATCTGCATAGATTTGCATGAGCAGATCAGATTTTTGAGGGAGACCGCCTGATGCGAAAACGTCGTCAACCTCCATGCCCCAGTCCTCATAGGATGCCATAATAATTTTTGTTCCAAAGGCCGTTGCCTCCATATAAGCGCGGTAGATATCTTCCGCTTTTGTATGAAGTGTCAGTCCGATTAAAAGCCCGCTTAAATTACTGTCACTGAGTACAGAACGGTTTCCATTATGCCAATCTAATGCAAGAAGACCAGATTCTCCAACTTCTTTTTTACTTGCCTTTTCTTCTAGCAATTCATAGATACTGATACCGCGTTCTTCGGCTTCATCAGTGTACTCTTTAGGAGCCTGCTTTACCGCGTATCCAAATAAATCACCAACAGCTGACTGACCTGCTTCATAAGCATATAAACCAGGGATAATAGAGTCTTTTACACTGCCGGATATTCCAGGGATTTTTACATGCTTCTCATGGAGCATAATATGACATGTGCTTGTTCCCATAACGAGTGTTAATTGATTTTTCTTTTTGGAGCCGATGCCTAATAACCCGGAATGCGCATCAATGATAGCTGGTGCTACAGGAAGTTTTTCTGGAAGGCCCAGCATCTTACTGAATTCATCGGTAAGTACCCCAGCCTGCTCACCAATTTTTACAAGGCGTCCTTCTAATTTTTCTCGGACGATCGCTGGTAATTCGGGATCCAGTTTTTCATAAAAATCATAATAGAAGCCTTCTTCTTCATTCCAAAATGTCTTAAATCCCCGGCCGCAATTACTGCGGACATTCTCATCGATAAGGTTGGAAATAACCCAATCCCCGGCTTCCATCACATAAGCGGTCTGCTCAAGCATGTCTGGAGCATGATTTTTTACTTCCAGCAGCTTTGGAATCAGCCACTCACTGCTGACATTAAAACCATAATAACCAAGCCAGCGGTCTTTATCCTTTACGGCGGTATTAAAGATGTATTTTGCTTCCTCTTCCGCACCGTGATGTTTCCATAGCTTTGTATAAGCATGGGGATTATTTTTATTTTCTTCTTTTTCATTTAAAGGTGTTAAATTTTTATCTGCAAATACGACAGTGGAGGCTGTAAAGTCAATTCCTAAACCAACAATTTCATCAGGATTTATATTTGCTTCTTTTAAAGCTGCGGGTACTCCGCGTTTAAGAACATCGATATAGTCAGTTGCATCTTGTAATGAGAATGAGGATGGGACAGGGTTCCCGTTTAAGTTTTCTTCTATCGTTCCGGAACGGTAATCTATAACACTCATAGCTGCAATTTCCCCGCTGTTTGTATCAACAATCATTACTCTGCCGGAGCCGGTTCCAAAATCGACACCAATGGAATAGGTCATTTAAAAAATCCTCCCTTTTTGTAAGCGTTATCTAATTTGATTATACTTTAATAGTGTGAAATTTGCTAGTAAATGAATGTAAATGAGAGAAAATAAAAAAGAAAAAATTGACGTGTCTCCATAATCGATTTACTATTAAGATAGAAAGATTTTATCCATAATAAAATGCCTATCAGGCTTTTATATGAAATGTACAAAACTGGGAATTTCGATTTTATTTAAAAAACCAAAATAAAGGAATGAGGTATGCTACATGTCACTAAATGTTATTTCGAATGTCTACCGTTTAACAGCTCCAGGAACTTTTGAAGCAGTAGAGGTGGAACGCACGGTAAGTGGTAATGATGTTGTTGTTCGTCCACATATTGTAAGCGTTTGTCATGCGGATCTTCGTTATTATACTGGTAACCGCAGGAAAGAAGCGTTAGAGGCTAAACTGCCAATGGCTTTATTTCATGAAGGTATTGGAACGGTGACTAATTCAAAACATCCTTCTTTTAAGGAGGGGGATCGTGTTGTTATCGTACCAAGCATTCCAGGTTTTGTTTTAAATAATATATCAAAAGAAGAATGCTGTCGAAATTGCCGTGATGGTGGAGATGATAACTATTGCTTAAATGGTGAATTTCTTGGAAGCGGATACGACGGAATAGGTCAAAGTGATTTAGTTATCAGCGGTGAAAATCTTGTACTTGTTCCGGATGAATTAGAGGACGATACAGCCATTCTGGCAGAATTATGCTCTGTATCGCTTTATGCAATTAATAGAGTGGGAAAATATTTAACAACAGCAAATTCTCCAAAAGTTGCTGTATTTGGTGATGGCCCTGTAGGTTATTTAACAGCTGCTGCACTACATTTTGTCTGTGGAATCGAGAAGGAGAATCTACTTGTGTTCGGCGCAATTGAAGATAAAATTGCTCAATTTGAAAGCTTCGCAACAACAGCACTTGTTCATGACTATGATTTTAAAGCTGTCGAAGGAGTAAATACCGTATTTGAATGTACCGGCGGCAAATTTAGTTCATCTGCTATTAATCAATCTATCGATTTATTAGATTATGATAGCAATCTTGTGTTAATGGGGGTAACGGAAGACTTAGTACCAATTAATACAAGAGATATTCTTGAAAAAGGAATTACTGTAAAGGGAAGCTCTCGCAGTACAGGGAAGGAATTCAGGCAGCTGATGGAGGCATTTAAAAATCCGGGCTACCGTGAAGTTTTAAGTAAATTAATTCCGGAAGAGCATTTTATTGTAGAATCCCCAGAGGATATGCGAAAAGCGATGGAGCATGATGCAAATTATCGCGGCTGGATTAAAACATATCTTACATTAAAATGGTAGAAGCTGAAATAATAACAGCCTTCATTCAATCTGAGAATGAAGGCTGTTATTATTATTTTATTAAACTAAAGTATATCCGCCATCTACTATAAAGTCAGATCCAGTTGCATAGGAGCTGACGTCGCTTGCCAGGAACAGAGCTATTGCCTGCAGCTCTTCTGGTTTTCCAAGACGTTTTTGTGGTGTTGCAGCTTCCCATTCAGCAATTAACGGTTTTAGCTTTTCATTTTTATATAGTAAATCTGTGCCGATATATCCCGGGCTGATTGTATTTACACGAATATTATGATCCGCCCACTCTACTGCCAGTGATTTAGATAAGTGAATAACAGCCGCTTTAGAAGCGTTGTAAGAGCTTTGAGGCTGTGGAATATTAACAATACTTCCTGACATAGAGCCTGTGTTGATAATAGATCCGCCATCGCCTTGTTTAATCATCTGTCTGCCGGCTGCTCTGTTTGTTAAGAAAACAGCGTTTAGATTTAGATTAATGACTTTATTCCAGTCTTCAAAAGACATTTCTTCAGCTGGGATATTCATTGTAATGCCTGCATTGGCAAAAGCAATGTCGATTCTGCCGAATTCGCTTACAATAGTTTCAATCATTGTGTTAACAGCATCTTCATTTGTTACGTCAGCTTGTACAGCAATAACCTTTGGGCCGATAGAAGAAAGCTCTTCAGCTGCTGCCTGGGCAGTTTCTAAATTAATATCGACAATAGCAACATCAGCACCTGCTTCTAATAGTCCTTTTGAAATCGCTTTCCCAATTCCGCCTGCTCCACCAGTGATAAATGCTTTCTTGCCATCTAAACGAAACTTTTCAATAATTCCCATGAAATACAGCTCCTTTTTAAGTGTCAGTCCTGTTTAATCTATTCTATTTTACCATTTTAACTGGTAATTTCCAATTAAAGTACTTTGAATAGACTAAATTATCACTCAAAAGGTAGAGACTTTTTACTCTAAATTATAAAAGAATTTTAAATTAATGGCGCAACAATCCCTAGAATAACAAAGCTCCATATTGCGATTACAATTGCCGGCATATCGACGTGCGTATCAACATGTGTATTGAACAGCCGCTGTACATATTCTCCTGTGATAACGGCAAATAGACCGAAAAGGGCTGCCAGCCACGGACTTCCCAGTGCAATTGCTGCAAAACCCGCAACCATGGATACGTGGTGGGAGACAGGAAATTTTAATCCAAAATATAAGAAAATCAGAGACGCTGCACTAATGGTGAAACCGATGTTGTTTATATCTAAGGCAATTGCTGCATAACCTACCAGACCAGCAAATGAAAATCCCCAAATAGCGTTGAAAAGTAACATTTTTCCTGAGAACGGAAAGCGTTTTTCATTCGCAGGGAAGATACCTGTTAAACCGGAATGACCGAATAAGAAACGCGTAATAATAGCAAAAGTAACAACGGTTAAAGCAATGGTATCAATCGGAATATCTAAAACAGGTCCATATAAATATTGAACTAAATAACCTAAAATACCAAATATTCCCCCAACGATAAGCACCATTGGATCTGTTGTTTTAAACAATGGAACAGTTGTATCTGCACCGTCAACATGTCTGTCATCTTCAGCAAAAATTTTCTCTTTATCCTCATGATCTCCAAGAACAGTCTTTGCATCGACTGGATTTGTAAGAAATGCAGCATTTTCTAAACGTTTTTTACTGATTCTGCCTGCATATGCAGCCGCTGCCACAGCGCCGACAAAGGCTACATGTGGACCGAAAAACGGACCGAAAGCAACATGATCTAAGATCAGTGTACTGCCGGCTGCTACAGCTGCAGCAACGCCGGCCATTCCTAGGAACCCGGTAAAGATAAAGGCTGTCGTACCCCCGATAAGTGCACCAAATACACCGCCGCCAAAAGCAGCTAAAATCGCAACTAAAGTCATTCTAATTCCTCCCTAAATGCATGTTTTTGATAAAAATGGATATTTACTAGGTTTTTACAAATGGTAGTAAATCAAGTTATTTACGTCCAATACAGCTTAAGGATTTAAAAGTTATATTTCTCCATAATTTGGATAAGGGAAAATATTGTGGACGCTTACAACGCGATAAATTAATTATATAACTTGGTAAGAATCTTGTCTACATCTAAATGAAAGCACTTTCATTAATGATTTAACAGTACAAAATTCTTAATGAAAACTTTCTTATTTATCTAAGAAAGTTACTGCTTTATGATGTGTATATAACGTTTTTCTTTTTTGTTCGTCCATAGTATTTTTGTCCCAATTAAGCAGTTCGGCCATTTCCTCAGCTGCTGCATTCAAGGTTTCTAATACTTTATTTGGTTTAAATAAGACATAGCTTGTACGACGATCATAGAAATCTGTTAACGTAGCAGCCATTTCGTTCTCGACAGTGTATTTAACTTCTGCACGTATATTGCGGGATTTTTTATCAAAATCTTTTTTGTCATAGTCTGCTACCTCTTTTAGAAACACCTCTGTATTAGAACCATAACGTTCAACATAGTCTGATATTTCTTGTTTAGAGAAACCGAGCTGCTGGTAGCTTCCATAAAGCTTTTGAATGAGCTGCTCTATTTCCTCAGAAGATGAAAACTTTCCGCCGGTTAAGTGGACAGATTCTGTGATAGAAGCAGTCTTTTTCTCTTTATTCTTTTTTTCTATATATTGCATGATACGCTCAGCCATTTTTCGGTAGCCGGTTAATTTTCCTCCGGCGATGGTAATAAGCCCAGTGTCTGATTCAAATATCTCGTCATGTCTGGAGAGCTCAGCTGAAGATTTTCCTTCTTCGCCAATTAATGGCCGAACCCCGGCCCAACTGGAGATAACATCTGAAATATTTAAGTTTACAGCTGGGAACATGTCTTTGAGGCAGTCTAATAGATAAGTAACCTCAGATTTATTAACATGAATATCCTCGATATCTTCTGTATAAATAGATTCTGTCGAGCCGACATAGGTAGTGTCTCCTCTTGGAATAACTGCAATCAACCGGCCCTTATGCTGAAAATACGTGGACGATTGTACAGGCAATTTATTTCTATCGAAGACAATATGAATTCCTTTAGCAAGAACCATATATTTTCCTTTGATTGGCCGATCCTTTTTCCTGACAAAATCTACCCAAGGGCCGGCTGCGTTGACGATATAATTTGCTGTGATTTTCAGTGTTCTTCCGCTTAATTCATCCTTAGCGACAATTCCTTTCACCTGGTTGTCAGGATTTTGGATGAAGTCTGTCATTCTTACGTAATTAAGCAGCTTTGCCCCGCGTTCTTGGGCCGTCTTTGCAACTTCCAGCGTGAGACGGCTGTCATCAGTGCGATATTCTACATAGACACCACTTCCTTGAACAATTTTCTTGTTGAAAAGAGGCTCGTTTTTCATGGTTTTGCGTTTTCCATAAATGGTATGACGTTCTTCTTTTCTTACACCGGCCAAACGATCATATAAAGTCAGCCCTGCTTTTAAGGTTGCCAGATTATAAGATTCCTTTTTGATAAGCGGAAAATTCATCCGGATAGGGTGCACAAGATGCCTGGCATTATTAAATACAATTTCGCGCTCGCTTCCTGTCTCTTTTACTACCGGGAAGTCAAAATTTTGCAGGTATTTTAATCCACCATGAATTAATTTAGTAGACCTGCTGCTTGTACCTGAAGCGAAGTCATTCTTCTCAATGAGGGCTACCTTGAGACCCCGTGTAGCAGCATCAAGTGCAATTCCAGCTCCTGTAATACCGCCCCCGATAATTAATACATCAAATTGCTCCTGCTCCATTTCTTGGATGACGGAGGGACGTGATAAAGTTGAGAAAGCTTTTTGTTCCATATATATGCTCCTTTACAGATCAAATATTTCTTTATTTTAATGATTAAATAAATCAGATTCCTTTAATAAACGGGTCACTAATAAATCAGGTGTATTTTTAAAGGCATCATTAGTGCTTCCAGCAAGATGTGTTGTCACTGTTACATTATCTAATTGCAGGAACGGGCTGCTTAAAGGAAGCGGCTCGTCATCAAATGTATCAATCGCAGCGCCCATAATTTCTTTTTTTTGTAATGCTTGAATGAGGTCTTGCTCATTTACAAGGCCAGATCGTGCGGAATTAACAAAGATTGCGGTCTTTTTCATTTTTTCAAAATGCTCGTAACGAATCATATGCTTCGTATCTTCTGTTAATCTGCCATGCAGCGTAACAACATCTGCTGTTTCAAGTAACGTATCGAGCTTGTCCACTTGCTGGAAATTTGTTTCTCCTTTGAAATATGGATCATAAAAGACGACGTTCATATCAAAAGCTGCTAAAAACCTCCCTACAAGCTGTCCAATATTTCCATATCCGATAATACCTGCAGTCCGACCGCCTAACTCAGGGATTGTCTCACTATTTGGGAAATTCTTACGCCAGTGTCCATTCCTTAAAGCTGTATGTGCGCGTGTAATATTTCGAATTTCAGAAAGGATTAACCCAACTGCGAATTCAGCAACACTGCGGGCGTTTCTTCCAGGTGTGTTGAAGACAGATATATTTAAATCATTTGCTACGTTATGATTGATATTTTCTGTGCCGCCACGAAGAACCCCGACCAGCTTTAGATTCGTAGCAGCTCTTAATACTTTTTCATTAATTGGAGCAAATTGTGTAATGATGATATCAAATGTATCAATATCACCAAGCAGCGAATCAGGGAGGGAAATGACTTCACTGCCGCCTTGTTCCACGGCTAAGTTATCCTCCTGCAGTGCCTCAATATTTTTATGTGTCCATTCACGGACAGTTACTTCAACACCTTGATTTTCTAATTTTTTAAGTCCGGCCTGCATCATTTCTTTTGGAATGAATAAGTCGGCAAATGCTAAACACTTCATTTACTGGGCATGTTTCTCTTGTTGTCAGGCTCCAAGTGAAACGCCCTTCACCTCTTTTCTTTTTTACATTTTCATCTATTTTTTAATAAGAATCATCGCATCAGCATCCCGCCAGTAGCATCAATTGTTGCTCCGGTGATATAACCGGCTCTTTTTGAAACTAAGAAGGCAGCAATATCAGCAATATCACCAGGCTGTGCAACTCTGCCAAGCGGAATCCGATTCACATAATAAGAAGCGTCCTTTTCTAATTTTTCACGAATCATATCTGTTTCTACAATGCCAAGCGCAAGGTTATTGACGCGGATACCATCCTTTGCATGTTCGCGTGCCATGGATTTTGTGAAAGCTATCATTCCCGCTTTGCTTGCGGCGTAATGTGAATGACCGGTGGTTGAGCCGTGGAAAGCTGCCTGGGATGTTATATTAAGAATTTCTCCTGGCTGTTCTATTTCTAAACAATGGTTTAAGAACGCCTGGGATGTCAGAAATACAGAAGTGAGATTCACATCTAAGGTTGTATTCCAATCTTCTAATTTAATAGATTTCACATAGCCTGTAGGCCAGATTGCTGCATTATTTACCAGAATATCTAATGTTCCGAATGCTTTGATGCTTTGGGAAATAATAGAAACTGCATCATCTGCATTTGCCAGGTTTGCATGAATAGCAAGTCCTTTTTGTCCGGTAGCCTCAATAGCTTTTACCACTTCATCGGCTTTTTCCCGATTGCTTTGATAAGTAATAACAACATTTGCACCTTCATTTGCAAGAGTTAAGGCGATTTCTTTTCCAACACCTCTGGACCCGCCAGTGACAATCGTTGTTTTATTTTTAATTCCTAAATCCATCTTTTTCATTCCTCCTCACTTTTTAAATAACCTCTTGGAAGAAGCTATTATGATGAGTAGTCGTTATACACTTTATTTGCTTCTTCGGCTGTCGCTTCATGATGGATGATCTGGTTTAATGCGGCTACGACAGCTGCAGGGTTTGGGTTCTGAATAATATTACGTCCTACTGCGACACCGCTTGCTCCAACATCCATACAATGGTGGACAAAAGCAAAATAATCAATGATGTTCTCTGTTTTTGGGCCTCCCAGAGCAACTACCGGTGCATTTGCTGATTCTACAATTTCACTATCCTCCGGCTTTCCTGAAAAGCGGGTTTTGATAATATCCGCACCAAGCTCTGTTCCTACGCGGGCTCCAGCAGCAATATAGGAAGCCTGATTAGATTCCTCATTCGTTACTGGATAACCAAAAGGTAATGTTTCGCACATAAATACAGTGTTCCAAGTTTCAGAATCTCTTGCTAATTCACGGGCGATGTTATGAGAGCTTGCTTCATTATCAGCCCCCGGGAAGGTCATGTTAATAACTCCATCCGCACCAAGCTTTAACGCATCTTCAACGGATGCAACATAAATTGTATCAGGAACAGAAGGGTCAAGCAGGCTGGAAGACATATCAGCACGGATCAACATCCCCACATCAGCAAAGGCATCCGCGTGCTTTTTCGCCATTCCGGGTGTAACCAATACTGCATCAAGGCCGTTTTCAACAAGTTCCGGCATTTGAGCAATGGTTTTGTCGATTCCTTGTGTTTGATTTGTAAAGTAGTAACCGTCTAACGCTAAAGTAAGCGTTTTCTTATCTTTCGAAAAAATACGTGCTAATCTTCTGCTTTTAGACATATTATCGCTCCATTCTTACCTTATTTAGTACAGATAATAAAAAAATCCCCCACAAAAAAGACAGATGACTGTCGTTCTTCGTGGGGAATCTTCTCATTATCCCGTACTTCTATTTTGTTATATCTTCATATTAACGAATGAATAAGATTCTGTCAATTTAAATCTAAATATGTACGTTCGTGGAAATTATGGGAGAGGTCATATACCTATTTTTTCCTTCTGCTCTTTTTGAAAAGTATATAATCATATATATCCTGAAATTCCTCCGTAGTGAGGCCCGCTAAATCGCGAAACATAGCATCTGCATCCGGGAATTTTTTCTGAATGCTTGTAACAGAATCGTTTTGCTGATTTGAAACACTGGAGGCCGTACCCTCTGTTCGGCCTAGTAAGTAGTCTGCTGTAACCTTCAGAACATCTGCAATCGCTGTTAATTCACTTCCTTTGATGGGGCGGTCACCGGACTCGATTCTATTCATGACACTAACATTAATATTGACACGTTTAGCCAATTCTTTTTGCGTCCAATTATTTTGAAGGCGTAATTGTATAATTCGTTGACCGGTATTCATGGTGCACCTCTTAATTTCTGTTTTAGAAATTAATTATAACATATGGGAAGCATGAAATTTAATTATAAAGAATTTTTGGATAGATGAGCAAAAATATAGTATAATCAACTTACCTTTAGATGAAAGAATTTATATATTGATTGATTCAGAACGATAAATAACTTTTCAGAAAAATAATAAAGTCTACAGGGCTTGTGGTACATAAGCTTTTGAAAATCCTTCTGGAAAAAGTTTCGTTCTATTTTAATTTGAATTAATTTACCAAGGGAGAGACTTCAATGAGAAGAATAGGAATCCTCTTTATTATCATAGGTGTTGTCTGTTTAGGCGTTTTCGGATATCAAATTATAGGGCACGAACAATCACAGAAACAATCTTTAATTCAGGCGGAGGAAAGAATAGAGCAGGGAGCCAATACGCAGGGTGAAGCCGATCAGGACATAGAAGAAACAATAGAACAATTTGAAGCGGAGACGGACGAAGCGTTCGCTACTTTAGAAATACCAAAACTGGGGAAAATACTGCCTATCGTTGAAGGGACTGACCCGGATTCATTAGACAAAGGAGTCGGGCATCTTTCTAACTCTGTTTTACCTGGACAGGGTGAGCAAATTCTTTTATCAGGGCATCGTGATACCGTATTTCGTGATTTTGGTGATCTGGAAATAGGGGATACGTTTGTCGTACAGATGCCGTATGGAGAGTATACGTATGAAATAAGAGAAACAGAAATTGTTCCAGAGGACGATACTTCTGTTATCCGGGAAATGGGAGAAGAGGTGTTAGTGGTTACGACATGCTATCCATTTCACTTTGTAGGCAGTGCGCCGGAACGTTTCGTCGCCTATGCTTATCCAGTTTCTGAATAATAATGAAACAGCTTTCTTCCAGAGAAATACCATTTCATTGGAAGAAAGCTGCTTTTTAATCGTTTAGCACTGTTTCTAAAGTTTCAATATTTTTTTGCATTAAGCTGAAGTAATCCTCACCATTTTCTATATCTTCTTCAGTAATGGTCTCCATATTACTGAGAACAGCACTTTCGGCACCAATTTCATCCTGGATAATCTCGCTTATTCTGCTGCTGATATTTCTTTCGAATACAACATACTTCAAATCATATTCACGGGCTTTATCAACAATTTCTACTAATGCAGCTTGGGAAGGCTCCTGTGATGATGATAAGCCATGGATACTGATTTGTTCTAATCCATATCGATCTTCCCAATAGCCATAGGCAGCGTGTGATACAATCATTTGCGGATGGTCTGCGTCACCGATGGTTTGTGCTAATTCTTCATCCACTTGTTCTAGCTGTCCTTTTAATTCCTCAAAATTCTCAGTGAAATAGTCTTCATGCTCCGGCATTTTTTCAACAAGAAGGTCTTTAATATTTTCAGCTAATTGAATGCTTATTACTGGATCAAGAAAAACATGTGGATCGCCAATGCCGCTCTCGCCATCATGATTATCAATGAGTAAGTCAACGACACCGGATTCCGTAATTACTTCTCCATTAGCATCTGTGAGCTCCAGCTTCACTTCTAAGGTATCATTAATTTGTGTTTCAAATGAAGGACCGTCTGCATCTTCATTCAGCTGCCAGTCCTCTGAACCCTCTGTACGGAAATACCAGTTCCATTCTTCAATGTCTTCATCGATCGTTGTTTCCGCTTCTAATGAAGCTGTATCGCCACTGTGATAATGGTCATTTATACCGTTAATAATAATATCTCCATTATCTTCTGCTTTTTCCTCGTGATGATGTTCTTCACCTTCATGGTCATGATCATGTTCTGCTTCTCCGCGAAGGTGGATATCCTCGCCAATTGCGGCGACTTCTACCTTTTCACCTTCCAGAATATCCTTTGCTTTTGATGCGAAAGGTTCCATGCCAACGCCGGAATAAATGAATAAATCCTTCTTGGCTAGATCAACCATCTCACGTGAGCTCGGTTCGTATGTGTGCGCGTCTGCATTTGGCGGGTAGATGCTTTCTACATCAACAAATTCTCCGCCAACTTTTGAAATAAAATCTTCTAAAGCAAAAATAGTTGTAGAGATCTCCAGCGTTTCTTTATTTTCTTCCTGACTATTATCAGCTGATTGGCAGCCAGCAAGGAAAAGTATGAGAAAGCTGGCAAAAATAATTGTCCGTTTTATCATGAAATGTACCTCCGTTGTTTAATATTAGAATAACCAATTTAGTTCTTTAAAAAATAAAAAAGCAATGCTGCATAGAATTGCTTCGTTTTGAGGCGCTTTGTGATTGTAGTTTACCCAGTAAAAGTAAAGTAGATTAAATTAAGTTGTGTTGTGAAGATTATTCGTAATCGTTACGATTTAAAATTTACAGGTTTTTAGAACGGATGTCAAGCAATTTTTATACTTTTAACATTAAAAGTTTACTACGCTGAAATGATTTATTTGAAGTTGTGGTTATGCAATATCAAAGAGGCATGCTGAAATTCAATACTTTTGAACACAAAAAAATCAGCAGCATAAGAGCTGCTGAAAATAAGATCAGTATTTAAGAGGGTAAGCCTGTAATTGTTTTTACTTCTAAGAATTCCTCAATACCGTAGTCCCCCCACTCACGTCCAATTCCGGATTGCTTGTAGCCGCCGAATGGAGCAGTGAAGTCAGATTGTCCATCATTGACAGTGATTCTGCCAGAGCGGAGACTTTTTGCGACATGGGTTAAGGTGTCCGGGTTATTTCCGATAACATAACCTGCTAAACCATAAATAGTACCATTGGCTATATCGATTGCCTCATCTAAATCCTTATAGGTGATAACGGAGAGTACAGGTCCGAAAATCTCTTCTTGAGCAATCTTGTCTTCAGGCTTTACATCGGTAAATACAGTCAGCTTGGAATAATAACCTGTCTCCAAGCCTTCAGGTTTACCGGTTCCGCCGGCAACGAGTGTCGCATCGCTGTCTATTCCAGTCTGGATATAATCCTGTACAGTGTTCCATTGCTTCTCCGATACCTGTGGGCCAGTAAAGGTGGATTCATCTTTTGGATCACCTATAGGAAATTCAGATAGATGACGTTTGATTGCTTCGATAAAATCATCATGAATAGATTCAGGGACAATTGCACGTGTTCCTGCTGTACAAACCTGACCTGTATTGCCGGCAATATTGGAAATCGCCTTTTTAGCAGCGTAATCGATGTCTGTATCATCTAATACAATGATTGGAGATTTACCGCCAAGTTCCAGCGCTACTTTTTTAATATCTGGTGCTGCATTTTCCATAATTTTAGTTCCAACTTTACCGGATCCGGTGAAAGATACGAAATCAATATCCGGGTGAGAGCTGATACCATTACCAATTGTATCGCCTGTTCCGGTTACAAGGTTGAATACTCCTTCAGGAACGCCGGCAGCTTCCATCGCTTCGGTAAGCAGCATTGCCGCAAATGGCGTTTCTTCAGACGGTTTTAATACCACTGTGCTGCCAGCTGCAAACGCGGAAGCTAACTTCGTAGAAACTTGGTTTGTAGGGAAATTCCATGGTGTGATTAAACCGGCAACGCCAATAGCATCTTTTTGGACCAAAGAGTTTTCCCGTTTTTCGGTAAACTCAAAATCGCGTACTAGCTTTGCTGCTGTGCGGAAATGGTTTAATCCCATTTGATATTGTACATTTGTGGTAAAAGTTACTGGAGAGCCAAGCTCTGCTATGATTATTTCAATAAACTTGTTTTTCCGTTTCTCATATTCATCTGCAATGCGGTCTAACAATGCAGCGCGTTCTTCTTTGGTTGTTTGTGAAAAAGCCGGGAATGCAGCTCGCGCAGCTTTTACTGCTTTATCGAGATCCTCTTTCGTCCCAGAGCTGATTTCACCAATTTTTTCTTCCGTTGCAGGGTTGATCACATCAATTTTCTCGTTTCCAGTGGAATCAACCCACTGACCGTTAATATAATGCTGTATATAGTTATACATTTTATTACACCCCTTTATATATTTTCCATTAATACTGATTCCCGCTATAAATAGTTATTAAACATAGAAGAAAACTTTGTTTTCAGCCAAAAAAAAACTGCCTTCTCTTTTTAAGAGAGGCAGTTTTGTATATTTTGTAGGAATCAGCCGCCGATAATGTTAAAACCGGCATCCACATGCAATACTTCCCCAGTGATTCCGCGAGAGAGTTCACTAAGGAAGAATAAAGTTGCATCTCCAACTTCATCCTGATCAATGTTACGGCGCAGTGGAGCTTTTTCTTCCACAACATGTGATTTTTCATTAAAATTAGCAACTCCCTTTGCAGAGAGTGTGCGGATTGGGCCTGCTGATACAGCGTTCACGCGAATTCCGCGTTTACCTACATCTTCAGCTAAATAGCGGACGCTTGCTTCCAAAGATGCTTTAGCAACACCCATAACGTTGTAGCCTGGAACAACCTGCTCCGCTCCAATATAAGTTTGTGTGACAATTGAGCCGCCTTCAGTCATTAATTCCTGTGCAGCCTTTGTAACAGATACCAGCGAATAAGCGCTGATTTCTTGTGCCAATAAAAAGCCGTCGCGAGAAGTATTTACATATTCACCTTGCAGTTCTTCACGTTTGGCAAAAGCAACGGAGTGAACTAACCCGTGAATTACACCGACTTTTTCTTTTATTTCATTAAAAGCCTCCTGTACACTCTCATCTGATGCTACATCGCAGGAAACAACTGCTTTTGGTTCAATTTCATGCTTATCTAAAAGTTTGGCTAGTTTTTTATAGGATCTTTCTTGTCTATTCGTAAAAATAAGGTTGGCTCCAGCATTATGTAGAGATTTTGTGATACCCCAGGCGATACTTCTTTCATTAGCAACACCCATTACAACAATATTTTTACCTTCTAATAGTTTTGTCATTTTCATCCTCCATTCAACATTTAACTTAGCACCTATTATAACTGATTAGTACCAGGTGATAAAGTGATAATCTGTTTTTCCTTTTAGATAGAAGAGCATATGTAAATAAAAATTCAGCCTGGGCAAGACTATTACGGAAATATATTTTACTTTCCCGGGAGGACTATCGGTGTATTTTTTAACTGGTTACATGTTTCATTTTATTTTTGTTGAAAAATTAAAGGGTATTATTTAGTAATTTAGCTTATAAAAAAATTTCATTCAGCAGGGAATCATGGTTATTAGTCATAAATAGAGAAATCACTCAAAAGTTGTTTATATTATAGAAGGAAATATTCAAAAGCATGGAATATGTGATGGAATTAAAGCCTCTAAAAACAGCATTGGAATAAGGGACAGGAGGTAATCGAGGAGCTTTTAAAAAATAAAATAAAGTTTTTTTCATTTTTCTCTTTACAAACGGTTGGTTACTCGATATAATAAAATTCGTCAGTTTGCGAGAGATACTTACATAAAGCTTCTCAGACAACGCATCATGGCCCGTTGGTCAAGCGGTTAAGACACCGCCCTTTCACGGCGGTAACACGGGTTCGAATCCCGTACGGGTCACCAATAATGGAGGATTAGCTCAGCTGGGAGAGCACCTGCCTTACAAGCAGGGGGTCGCAGGTTCGAGCCCTGCATCCTCCACCATTATGCCGGCCTAGCTCAACTGGTAGAGCAACTGACTTGTAATCAGTAGGTTGGGGGTTCAAGTCCTCTGGCCGGCACCATTTTTTGTGTATATATTTGAAAGTATGGTTAACAATAATATGGAGGGGTAGCGAAGTGGCTAAACGCGGCGGACTGTAAATCCGCTCCCTCAGGGTTCGGCAGTTCGAATCTGCCCCCCTCCACCATGTTTTTTGTTGGGCCATAGCCAAGCGGTAAGGCATCGGGTTTTGATCCCGTGTACCCTAGGTTCGAATCCTAGTGGCCCAGCCTTTTTTTTATGTCTTTTTTAGGCGGATAGCTTAAATAACAGGAGCCATTAGCTCAGTCGGTAGAGCAACGAGCAAAGCTTCTGCCGAGTAAACTGCGAGTAACCCCGAAGGATTAACTTCGAAGCGTTTGCTGGCAGATGCAGGGGTCTGCTGGATAGAGAAGCACTAAATAAGATATAAAGCTGTTTAAAATGGGAGCCATTAGCTCAGTCGGTAGAGCATCTGACTTTTAATCAGAGGGTCGAAGGTTCGAATCCTTCATGGCTCATTACAAGAATGACAAGTATAAAACACTTTAGGAAAACGGGATAATATTATCTCGTTTTTTTCTTTATAAATAAGTAAACTGTTTTATCCTTATATATATGTATTCAGGTCACTGAGGATTAAAATATATGAAGCGGGAAACAAATCATTAAAGCTCTTGCTTTTTGATATTACGCATAAGAAATAAATCATGAGAAAGTATATATTATAGAAGCATTGTAAGCATATAGACTGGTGTTGTGCATTTTTTTACTTTTAATAAAGTAAAAATTCTTATTTTATTACGATAAAATGATTAACATAATTCCAGTAACGAAATAAGTATCTTCTAAATGAAAAAACGGTAGAATTCGTGTTATAATCAAATATAGTTTAATTTAGTACTTAGTAATAAAAAACATATTTAGATATGATAAATAAAAAGGATGAGCTAGGCATGACCTCTTCAAGAATACCCGGTTTTTATAATATGACGGTAGAAGACAGGCGCGCATTATTACGTGAAGCCTTTTCTTTAACGGATGCAGAAACGCAAAATTTGTCTAACGCAGACGCGCTTACTATTGAAACAGCAGATAATATGATTGAGAATGTCATTGGTACCTATCAATTACCATTTGGATTAGGATTAAATTTTTTGATAAACGGGAAAGGATATGTAGTACCAATGGCTATTGAAGAAGCTTCTGTCGTTGCTTCTGCAAGCCATATTGCAAAAATAGTCAGAGAAGCTGGCGGATTTCAGACAGAGTCAAAGGAAAGACTGATGATTGGACAGATTCAAGTTGTTGGATGTCCTGATTTTCAAGAAGCAAAGCAAAAAATTTTTCAACAAAAAGATATATTAATGCGTGCCGCTGATGATGCTTATCCAAGTATTGTCAATCGCGGCGGCGGTGTGAAGGATTTGGATGTCCGGATTCTGAATGAAGAGGATTCTTCGTCATATAGTAAAATGCTGGTTATGCATATCTACGTAGATACCTGTGACGCAATGGGTGCTAATATGATTAATACCATGGTAGAATCTATTGCTCCAATCGTGGAAGAAATAACCAGGGGAAAGGTTTATTTGCGTATTTTATCAAATTATGCAGACCGCAGCCTTGTAACAGCGAAATGCTTTATACCTCCACATCTGCTGAAAACAGGTTCGTTTTCTGGGGAAGAGGTAAGAGACGGTGTTATTCATGCCTATGAATTTGCTGCTTCTGACCCCTATCGTGCTGTAACGCATAACAAAGGGATTATGAACGGGATTGATCCTGTTGTGATAGCGACAGGAAATGATTGGCGGGCAGTAGAAGCTGGAGCACATGCTTATGCTGCGAGAAATGGTCATTATGGATCTATGACTACATGGTCAAAGGATGAAGAAGGTAATCTTGTTGGTGAAATTGAATTACCAATGTCTATAGGAACAGTCGGAGGAGCAACACGCGTGCATCCGCTCGCTGATTTTTCTTTATCCATTATGCATATTGAATCAGCAGAAGAGCTTGCGCAAGTAATTGTGGCAGTTGGTCTCGCTCAAAATCTTGGAGCGCTCAAAGCGTTGGCAACAGACGGTATTCAGAAAGGTCACATGGCACTTCATTCACGTTCTGTTGCGATTGCCGGAGGAGCAACTGGGGAGATGATTGATGTGATAGCAAAACAATTAGTAGAACAACAAGAAATCCGTGTGGGAAAAGCTAAAGAATTGGTGGAACAGTATAAACAATGAGTGCAGAAAAAGTAACAGCGTCGGAAAAAACAGCTATTGGTATAGCTCATAGTAAGGTCATTTTAATTGGAGAGCATGCGGTTGTACACGGACAGCCGGCAATTGCTATCCCATTTCCTTTAATTGGTGTAGAGACGGTGATTGAGTATGTTCCTGGGGCGGTGAAAATGGACAGTACTTTTTATCACGGTCCCCTGAAGCATGCCCCGAAAGAGCTGGAAGGAATTGTTGAATGTGTATCCAGTTCCTGTGAATACCTTGGGATCCCTTATAAAGACTTATTAATACGAATTAATTCTTCTGTCCCTCCTGGGAAAGGCCTTGGATCCAGTGCATCTGTAGCTATTTCTGTCATTCGCTCTATATTCAACTACTGTGATAAGGAATGCTCAGTAGAGGAATTGCTTCAATTAGCAAATGTTGCAGAAACTTATGCGCATGGAGCTCCCAGCGGGTTAGACACATTGACCATTACCTCAGATAAACCAGTCTGGTATAAAAAGGGAAATCCTGTAGAGCACATCGAATTAGGAGAAGATCTTCATTTTATTGTTGCAGACTCCGGCAGGATTGGTGATACCCGTACATCGGTTGAATCTGTAGCAAATCTGCTAAAAACAGCTCCACAACGTATTCATTCAAAAATAGAACGAATCGGAGAACTGACGCATAATGCGAAAGAAGCCTTAGAAAAGGCGAGTAAACACATTCTTGGGCAGCTGTTAAATGAAGCACAAAAAGAATTGGAAGTATTAGGTGTAAGTGATGCCGGTTTAAATAAATTAATTCACTTTGCCCGTGAAGAAGGTGCTTTGGGGGCAAAACTGACAGGTGGAGGAAATGGCGGCTGTATTATTGCGCTTGCTCAAAATGAAGTGCATTCGAAACAGTTAGCTGAAAAATTACGCCGATTTGGTGCTGCGGCAGTGTGGCCATTTGTATTAAAGAAATAAAGTGAAACTTTATTCAGTAGAAGGTTCTTTTTCACTGCAGTAAATGAATGTTTTGACAGGTATGTAGAAAAGGGGGTTCAAATATGAAGGCGACAGCAAGGGCGCATACGAATATCGCTTTAATTAAGTACTGGGGAAAGCGGAATGAATCATTAATTCTCCCTACCAACAGTAATCTTTCTGTTACATTAGACGGCTTTTCTACAGAGACAACAGTGCATTTTCAAGAGGACTTAAAGAAAGATATCTTTCTCTTAAATGAACAGAATGTAGAAGGGAATGCTCTTGAAAAGGTAGCAGTATTTTTAGATAAGGTGCGGGCTCTTTCTGGAAAAGAACTATATGCACAGATTCAATCAGTAAATCATGTCCCTACTGCTGCCGGATTTGCTTCCTCTGCATCCGGTCTTGCAGCATTGGCTGCTGCAAGTGCGAAAGCAATAGGGATCTCCTTGGATGACACAGAATTATCAAAATTAGCCCGGCAAGGCTCTGGTTCTGCTTGCCGCTCTATTTATGGCGGTTTTGTTGAATGGCAGATGGGGGAGCGTGAAGATGGAGCTGATTCCTTTGCAGTACAAGTTGCAGACAAGTCTCATTGGGATATTCGAATTGCGGCTGTTGTTTTATCAAAAACAACGAAAAAGGTCTCGAGCCGAGAAGGGATGCGCCGTACGGTAGAAACCTCTCCTTTTTATGCAGGCTGGCTGGAGCAGACACCCAAGGATTTACAAGAAATAAAACAAGCAATTGCTGAAAAAGACTTTGAAAAAATGGGAAGCATTGCAGAAGCAAACTGTCTGCGGATGCATGCGACAACATTAGGAGCTAATCCGCCTTTTACATATTGGCAGGACACAACAATGCGAGTGATGCAGACTGTGCAGAATTTAAGAGAAAAAGGGATTCCTGTGTTTTTTACAATTGATGCAGGTCCGAACGTAAAAGTATTATATTTATCAGAAGATGAGGATAAAGTAAAAAAACGTCTGCAATCCATTGAAGGCGTAGAAGATATTATTGTTAGCAAGCCCGGAAGCGGAATCAGCTATCTATAGGAGGAATATACGGTGGCAAAATCAATTACAGTCAAAGTACCAGGAAAATTAATGATTGCAGGAGAGTTTGCCGTATTAGAGCCTTATCAGGATTTGGCGGTGATGGCTGTTAATCGTTTTGTGTATGCTAACGTTTCTGATGCGGACAGTCACCAGCTGACTTTATCCGATTTTTCACTTCATAAAGTCCCGTGGTCATGGCGGGAAACAGATATACATATTGAATCTGGCGACCCCCGGCTGTCTTTTGTGAAGGAAGCACTCCGGGTTACTTATCGTTATTTGGAAGAACAGGGATTACCTATTCGTCCGATGCATGTATCAACACGCAGTGAATTAGATGATACCTCTGGTGTAAAATATGGTTTGGGTTCAAGCGCGGCGATTGTTACTTCAATTGTAGCAGGAGTATTACATTTCCAGGCCCCAAAACTGGCAGAAAAAGATACCATTTTTCGTTTGGCTGCGTTATCTCATGTAATTACGCAGGGGAATGGTTCGGGTGCAGATGTAGCTGCATCCACGTATGGCGGACTGCTGCAATTTTCATCCTTCCAGGCAGATTGGCTTCTTGAGGCATACAAAGAGACAAATTCTATCACTGAGATGCTAAAGAAGGATTGGAAATACTATAAATCCAAGCCGATCGCCTTACCGGATAATGTTTACTTCTGTGTGGGATGGACGGGCAGCGCAGCCTCTACGAAGGATTTAGTGAATCGGGTCCGTTTATTGAAGGTGAATAATGCAGAAGCTTATAATAAATTTTTAGAAGACAGTAAAAATGCAGTCTCCAAATTCTTAACAGGAGCAGAGAATGGCGATCTGCTCCAATTATTTCAGGGGATAAAAGCAAACCGAAAAGCTTTGGATCAAGTAGGAAGAGCAGCTGATACAAGTATTGAAACGCCTGACTTGGCAGTATTGTGTAAGCTTGCAGAGCATCTTGGAGGCGCCGGGAAACCTTCGGGAGCCGGGGGCGGGGATTGTGGAATTGCTTTTATGCCTTCAGAAGAAACAGCAAAAGAATTAGCGCTCGCCTGGGAAAAAGAAGGAATTAAAGTTTTGACGATATCACCTTCTATTGGTGGAGAAATGGTGATTGAAGAGAATGATTCTATATAAAGTGAGAGCCGTTTTGCAATGTATATATTGTAAATCGGTTCTTTTGTTTATGATTTTAAATCACTATTATTTTTAGATTGATTTTGAAGGATTTTATAAAAATTAAAAAAGACTAATGATATGAAGGGAAAAATAGGATATTATTATTCGTAGAGATATACTCGGTTAAAAAAGGATACATTTGGATATATGCAGCTAAAAAGAAGCACAAAAAAAGACATACCTAATACATGTCTTTGAAAAGAAGAGCAGACTCTCAAGAAGATCTTTTTAAATAGGCATAGATTAATGCATCAAGTTTTTCGCTTGTGGCTAAGACGGCTTCGGAGCTTAAGCCTTGCTCTTTAGATAAGGTCATCATTTCTTCTCTGTATTGTTCAATTTTTATGAATAATGTTTTCTTATCCACAAAAGTCACTCCTTTTTTAGTATACTTATCGTTAGGTATACCCTGCCTGAAAAAAAATAAACATTCTTTTGAAAAAGTGAAACCTTACAAGCGGTTGTTTCGTATAGAGAGTACCGCATAATGCGGAGGTAATTAGATGGAACAATTTATAAAGAAAAAAATTATACAAGTAAAAAAAGGAGATCAGTCTGCTTTTTCAGATGTAGTAGCCTTTTATCAGGATAAAATATACCAGCATTGCTACCGCATGCTTGGCAATAAGCATGAAGCGGAGGATATGGCACAGGAAGCATTTATACGTGCTTTTGTGAATATTGATTCATTCGATGAGAATAGAAAGTTTTCTACATGGTTATACCGGATTGCTACAAATTTAACCATCGACCGTATGCGCAAGCGCAAGCCGGATTATCATCTCGATGCGGAAGTAAAAGGAACAGAAGGACTTGATATGTATTCCCAGCTTGCCAGCACGGAACGTCTTCCTGGAGAAGAAGTAGAGAGCAGGGAACTGCAGCGGTATATTCATCAAGAGATTTCACAGTTGCCTTCTAAATATCGAAGTATTATCATGCTCAGATATTTAGAAGAATTTTCTCTAAAAGAAATCAGTGAGATTCTTGATGTCCCTCTTGGTACGGTAAAGACGCGGATTCATCGGGGGAGAGAGGCCCTTAGAAAGAGGCTTCGACATGTGTAAAGGAGCGTGCTTGATGTGAGTTGTAATGAAAAATATATAAAAAGAATGCATGACTATTTAGACGGGGATATTTCTGCAGAAGATGAAAGCCTACTAAGAAGGCATCTTGAAGATTGTGAGGACTGTCAGAAGCATTTTCATGAACTTAATCGGACGATTACTTTAATTCGAAGTGCGGAGCGGATGGAAGCGCCGGCAGGGTTCACCGAGAATGTTATGAGTAAACTGCCGACAGAGAAGAAATCCATGAAGTACAAGCGCTGGTTTAAACGTCATCCAATTCTTGTGGCGGCCGCAATCTTTTTTCTGCTGATGATAGGCAGTCTGTCGTCTACTTTTAATCAAGGAACAGATCAACTTGTGGTTTCAACGCAGGAAGAGCTTGTTATTGACGGAGATACAGTTATTGTACCGGCAGGGGTAACTGTTCCAGGTGATGTCTACGTGAAGAACGGTGATTTGTTAGTGCTTGGAACCGTTGATGGTAATGTCACCTTATTTAACGGAGAGCTCCTGGATAGTGATTCCCAGCTCGATGGAGGCAACCTAATGGCGTCTGCCGGAGGTGTGAATGGGGATCTAGAGACTGTTGATCAAACGTTTGAATGGATTTGGTACCATGTAAAGAATTTTTTTAAAGGATTATTCTCGTTCTAATTAAAAATAGATAAGTATTGAAGAAGAGAGCATTTATATCGCTCTCTTTTTTTAAAGGACACGAACCCTCATGTACTTTGACTGGAAAGAACATCCTTACATTGTTATACAAGTATAAAAAATATGAAGCAGAAAAATGATAATAAACGAAACTACAGACAGGTCTGTTTTTACAAATTTATGATATAATAATTACCGACTGCAATTTCATATAGTCAATGGTAATATAAATAATTTTAAAAAATAAACAGGTAATTCTATTGGGTAAAGGATGTGTGAACATGCTTGATGGGGGATTTGACATTTTAAATCTGCTGCGGATAGGCGTTGATATCGCTCTCGTCTGGTATGTATTATATAAATTAATCATGCTGATCAGAGGAACAAAAGCTATTCAGCTTTTAAAAGGGATAGCGGTTGTATTAGTTGTGTGGGGAATAAGTGTACTGTTAAACTTACAAACCATACAATTTATCACGGGCCAAGTTATTAATTGGGGTGTTGTTGTCATTGTTATTTTATTCCAGCCGGAGCTGCGGAGAGCACTGGAGCAGCTGGGAAGAGGTAATATTTTCGTCAGGTCTGGAAGCACAGCTGAAGAAATTATACAAAATGAAATTGAGGCAATTGTTACATCCTGTAATTACATGGCAAAAAGAAGAATTGGTGCTCTTATTTCCATTGAAAGAGAAACTGGAATTGGAGAATATGCGGAGACAGGAATTCCGATTAACGGAAAGCTTACCCACCAGCTTCTGACAAATATATTTACACCGAATACACCATTGCATGATGGGGCGGTAATCATAAAAAATGAAGAGATTACAGCTGCAGCTTGCTACCTGCCTTTATCCGAGAGTCCATTTATCTCAAAAGAATTAGGCACCAGGCACCGCGCAGCGATGGGGATTAGTGAAGTGACAGATGCCCTGACAATTGTTGTTTCTGAGGAAACTGGATCCATCTCTTGTACAAAAAATGGTGAATTACATCGTGATATTAATGAAGAAAAATTAAGAGAAATGCTTTTAACACATTTATCAATTGTGCCGAAAACCTCTGACAAAAAATTATGGAAACGGGGGAATGGTAAACGTGGATAATTGGTTTAAGAGTAAATGGTTTGTTCGTGTCCTTTCTTTGGCTTTTGCCGTAACACTTTATGCATTTGTCAATGTATCAGAAAATCCGAATTCAGATGCTACGTTCTCCGGTTCAAGCGATGCTACAGAAACCCTGGATAATGTACCGGTCGATATAAGAATTGATCGCGATAAATATGTTGTCAGCGATGTTCCAGAAGAGGTTCAGGTTACTTTACAAGGGAACCGGGGCAGTTTGACGCCGTATTTACTTCAGCGTAATTTTGATGTATACGTTGACTTAGAAGGTCTGGGAGAAGGACCGCATGATGTAGAGCTGGAGCATAATATACCGGGTGATGTGGAAGTATTTATTGAGCCGAAGACGGTTCAGGTCAACATAGAAGAAAGGGCATCTCAAGAGTTTACTGTAACTGCCGATCTTATTAATCAGGACAAAATGGCAGATGGTTATGAGGTAGTTGACTACAGCATCAATCCGGAGACGATAACAATAACGAGTTCCCGGAATGTCATTAACTCTATTGGTTCCGTAAAGGTTTATGTAAATATGGAAGATGTAGATGAGTCGATTAATAATCGCGAGCTTCCAGTGAATGTATATGATGTCCAGGGTAATGAATTGAATGTCAGAATGGAGCCGGAAAGTATTCAGGTTTCCGTGGAAGTAGATAATCCGAGCAAGTCTGTACCACTCTCTGTAGAGACAACAGGCGAATTAGAAGAGGACCTTGAGCTTGGTTCTATTTCTGCGAACACAGATGAAGTAGAAATTTACTCACAAAGTGATGTTCTTGATGATATTTCTGAAGTTAATACAGAACCGGTAGACCTGTCAGAAGTTGAAGAATCTGGCACAGTAGAAGTTCCACTTGATTTGCCGGAAAACGTACAATCACCTGAAACAAATGAGGTGGAAGTAACGATTGAGGTAGAAGGAACAAAAACGATTGAAGATGTACCTATAGAAGAAGAAGGTTTAGGAAATGGACTGGAAGTCTCGTACCCCGACTCTTCACTTGATGTGGAGCTAAAGGGAGATTCTTCACTGGTGAATGATTTAACCGCAGATGATATTCGAGCAGTGCTGGATTTCTCTGATTTGGAACCGGGGGAGCATGAAGTCCCTGTTACGATTGAGACACCTGATGATGTGACTGCTACAGGAAGTGTAGAAGAAATAACGGTTGAAATAATTGATCCAGCTGAAACGGCAGAAGACTAGTTGTATATTGGATGGTCAAAGGAGAGGTATAATAATGGGTAAATATTTTGGAACAGATGGTGTCAGAGGAGTAGCGAATGAAGGCTTAACTCCTGAACTGGCATTTAAGCTCGGCCGCTTTGGCGGTTACGCGTTAACAAAAGGCAGTGAAAAACCGCGAGTCTTAATTGGCAGAGACACACGTATTTCCGGACATATGCTGGAAGGTGCATTGATTGCCGGTTTATTATCCACAGGCGCTGAAGCTATGAGACTTGGTGTTATCTCAACTCCTGGAGTCGCTTATTTAACAAAAGTGATGAGTGCACAGGCCGGGGTTATGATTTCTGCATCCCATAATCCAGTGGAAGATAACGGGATTAAGTTCTTTGGACCGGACGGATTTAAGCTGACAGATGAACAAGAAGCAGAAATTGAAGCTTTATTAGAAAAAGAAGAGGATGATTTACCTCGTCCGACAGGCCCTGCTATTGGGTCCGTAAGTGATTATTTTGAAGGTGGACAAAAATACCTATCCTTCTTAAAAGACACGATTGATAATGATTTTGATGGAATACGCATTGCAGTCGATTGTGCGCATGGAGCAACTTCCAGTCTGGCTACTCACCTGTTTGCAGATTTAGAAGCAGATATTCATTCTATGGGCTCCACTCCAAATGGTCTGAATATCAATGACGGTGTTGGATCGACACATCCTGAAGGCTTGCAGCAATTTGTGCTGGATAAAGAGGCTGATATTGGACTGGCTTTTGATGGAGACGGAGATCGTCTTATTGCTGTTGATGAAAAAGGAAGAATCGTGGACGGCGATAAAATCATGTTTATCTGCGCGAAATATATGAAAGAAATTGGAATGCTTCGCAAGGATACAGTAGTATCCACTGTTATGAGTAATTTAGGCTTTTATAAAGCATTGGAAGAAGCGGGTCTGAAAAGTGATAAGACTGCAGTAGGTGACCGCTACGTTATGGAAGAAATGCGTAACAATGGTTATAACTTAGGCGGAGAACAATCTGGCCATATTATCTTCCTGGATTATATTACAACAGGAGACGGGCTGTTATCCGCATTGCAGCTTGTAAATGTTATGCGCGAATCAGGCAAGCTTTTGTCAGAGCTGGCAGATGAGATGACTATTTTTCCTCAGACATTAATTAATGTTCGGGTAACAGACAAAAATGAAGCTTTGACAAGCCCGATCATCTTAGATGAGGTACAGGCTGTGGAGGAAGAACTGGGAGAGAACGGACGTGTTTTAGTTCGGCCATCAGGAACAGAACCGCTTGTTCGTGTCATGGTAGAAGCGAAGACAGAAGAGGACTGCAAAACATATGCAGAGCGAATTGTAAAAGTGATTGAAAATCATTTAGGTGCTTAAGATAGTAAAAAAATCGTATGAATGCTGCTCATTCATACGATTTTTTTATTGTTTTCGATTAGAAGCCGTAAGAATCCTCTTTCCTTTTTCTAACACATTCGGCTGCCTCAAAAGTATCTAAGGTATCCTCCACTAAACGCTCTAAACGAAAAGATACATCATCATCGATTAATTCCTTTTGCTGAAAACTTTTTTCCTCTATATAGACATAAGTTTGGACGATCTGCGCTTTCATATAGGCCAATGTAGGCTTTAATTGATAGTCAGCTACTAAGTAATGCTTGGAAGAACCAGCTGTGATAAAGAAGCTAACCACCTTATCACGAAATGCACCTGCAGGAAGCAAATCAAAAATATTCTTTAAGCTTGCCGGAATAGATGCCTGGAATACAGGTGTGCCGATAATAATTACGTCTGCCTCCATAATCTTCCTGGTTACCGAGGCTGTATCTCCTGAATAGTCCAGATAGTTACGGCCGTCACTGAATTGCAAATCATAATCTTTTAAATCAATCAGTTGAAATTCTGCTTCTGGATACTTTTCATTGATTTCTTTTGCAACTACATCCATTGCTGTCCGTGTTTTGGATCCGACAATGGATCCAGATAAACCAATAACATTCATTTGTTATTCCCCCTGATTCTTTCCTGTGTACTTGCGAATAGCTGGAAGGATTTCTTCGGCAATGACTTCGATATTTTTTGCCAATTGTTCGAAGGGGACACCGCCAAAGTCCATTTGGGCAAGGTAACGCTGATGTCCAAAAAGCTCATACTGATAAAGGATTTTTTCAATAATCTCCTGTGGACTGCCGACATTGATAACACTCCGTTTATCCTTGGCCTGTGCAAATGCCTGCTTTGGAAAACCTTGACCATTGGTCAGCTTCATTCCTTCATTAATATAAGGGTATATCTGCTTCAGGGCATCCTGGCTTGTTTCTGCCACATGGAAAAAACCAGTAACACCAACCGGAAGCTCTGCTGTATCATGACCGCTCCTTTTTGCTGTTTCCCGATATGCATCAATAACATTTTTAAAAGCACTTGCAGGACCGCCGAGTGTTGCCAGCATCATGGGAACACCGGTATAACCTGCCTTCATCGCGCTGGCAGGAGTTCCCCCGACTGCACGCCAGATTGGCAGTGTGTTATCTTTCGGACGGGGCAGCACTTTCGCATCTTTTAACGGTGCCCGATATTGACCTTCCCAGCTGAGCTTTTCATTTTCATTGATTTGCAGCAGCAGATTAAATTTTTCTTCAAATAATGCTTCATAATCTTGCACGTCATAGCCTAATAAATCAAAAAGTCCAATCCGGGAAGCTCTTCCCGCGATAATCTCAGCACGTCCATCAGAAATTAAATCAATCGCGGCAAAATCTTCATAAACCCGAACGGGGTCAGAGGTGCTGATAATGGTAGACGAGCTGCCAATCTTAATATTATTTGTTGCCTGCGCGATAGCAGCTAACACAACACTGTGCGCCTGTGTGGTGAAATAATCCTGATGACTTTCCCCGACACTGAAAAAATCCAGCCCGGCTTGCTCGGCTAATTTTGCTAATTCAATAATTTCCTGAATACGCTGCTGTGCAGAAATTCGTTTTCCAGTGAAAGGATTGGCTATATGATCTCCCAGGGTGTAAAGTCCGAACTCCATTCCTTTCTTTTGATCAATACGGTATTTTTCCATCATATTTGCTCCTCTAGTGTTTTTAGGTTTTATTTTCTATGCGTTGTTCTGTCCAGCTTAAGTGACAGTGGACTATTTATTATGAAAATACAATTGAAAGTAAGCGGATTGTTGAGTGAAGTATATGGATTGAAAGCAGATGAATAACCAAATCTCCTTCCACAGCTTCTCTTGTTCCGCAATCTGTTATACCTATCACTTTACTATTCAATTGATGAAAATGCAATTAAAGTAGCTTGAATTAAAGATAGTTTATTTTCCACATATCCGCCTTAAGATGGAGAGGAGAAAAGACCGGAGTCGCTGGTTCATTTCACAAATGATGGTATAATATAGAAAATACAGAAAAAAGGAGTGTAAATAGAATGGTCAAATTTCCTAATCCGAAAGTAGAACAGTTCTTTTATACGTATAGTATTTATCACTTTCAATTAAGCAAAGATGAAAAAAAGCTGGTATTCTCAACTAACTTGAGTGGAAAACGTAATCTATGGGCATTAGACTTAAGTAAAGAGCATACATATCCGTTTCAATTTGCCCAAAAGGATGAAGCCTCCTTATTTGTTCAATTTGATCCGAATGGGCAGTACGTGTTAACAAGCTTTGATTCGGATGGAGACGAAAATTATCAAATTTATGCATTGCCTCCAGAGGGAGGCTTGCCGCAGTCGCTGATTACCGGAGCAGAGAATGAAAAGTATTTATTTGCGCATTTGAGTAGAGACGGAAAACGTATTTATTATAATACATCCGAGAACAATCCGAGCTTCTTAAACACACGTGTACGTCATCTGGATACAGATAAAGATGAACTCCTGATAGAAGGAGAAACAGCGCCGACCACGCTTGCGGCTGTATCTGAAGATGAGAAGACCTTGGTATATGAAAGCATGTTTGCGAATACCTATAATAATATTTTCATTCAAAAGGAAGACGAAAAAATTTATCTTACTCCTGATCCAAAAAAAGTGCATGTATCCTATGAACCGGTTTTCACGGATAATAACACAATTTATTTCCCGACGGATTATGAAAGTGAATATACGTATTTAGCAAAGTATGATATCAAGCAAGGGGAATTTTCCAAGGTTCTTGAAATCGAAGAAGAGTCGATAGAGATAGTAAAATACGATAAAGCATCAAATTCACTATATTTGGTAACGGAAAAAGGTGTTGTAGATAAGCTTTATCAGTATAAAGTGAAGTCCGGAGAGCTGAAAGAAATCAGAAAGCCATTTGATATGATCGATCAAGTGACAGTAACAGAATCAGGGGCAGTTTATCTTCTTGGACGTTCAGCGGTAAAACCGGATAATATCTACCGCCTGACGAACAGTGAAAAATGGGAACAGCTCACAGATAATCGTGTTTTAGGAGTTTCCGAAGAGGAGCTTGTTGACCCTGAAATTGTAACCTATAGTTCTTTTGACGGGATGGAAATGGAATCATTGCTATTCAGAGCGAAGCCAGAAAATGCCAATGGCTATACAGTATTTTGGCCACACGGCGGACCGCAGGCAGCTGAGCGGAAATTTTTCCGTGCCATGTTCCAAAGTATTCTAAATCGCGGTTATCATATTTTTGCGCCGAACTTCCGGGGAAGTACAGGTTATGGCTCTTCCTTTGTTAAACTCGTTGAGCAGGATTGGGGACATGGACCACGGCTTGACAATGTAGAAGGTATCAAATGGCTGTTCGACCAGAAAATTACGGATCCAGACCATCTATTCCTGGTAGGGGGAAGCTATGGCGGTTACATGGCACTGCTCTTACATGGACGTCATCCGGAATATTTTAAAGCAGTAATTGATATCTTTGGACCATCTGATTTATTTACTTTTGTCAATTCTGTACCGCCGCATTGGAAGCCAATTATGGAAAGATGGCTCGGCGATCCGGAGCGGGATAAGGAACGGTTTGTGAAGGATTCGCCAGTTACTTATTTAGAAACAATGACAAAACCAATGCTAGTTATCCAAGGTGCAAAAGACCCTCGTGTCGTGAAGGAGGAGTCGGATCAAATTGTTCAGAAGCTGCAGGATAAAGGCCGGGATGTCGAGTATCTGGTGCTGGAGGATGAAGGACATGGATTCTCGAAAAAAGAGAATGAAATAAAAGTTTATAAGCGGATGTTAGATTTTATGGAGAAGCATAAGTAAGTAGAAAACATCAGCAGAGCTTCGGGCAAGGCGAGGAAGGATAGCCTGGAGAGCTGCTGATGTTCTTTTGAATCAATAGATTTTTTCAAGTTATCTAATGTGTTTTATCTGTGTTTTTATGCGGTCTATTCTTCTTTTTAGATGGGAGCGATTGTCTTCTTTTAATACTAAATTTGCTTTTGCTGCAATGATTTCTACAACGCCATCGATGGATAAATAATCTGTCTCTATTTTTTCTCCAAAGGCTTCATCAGCCAGGCTTGTGATACATCTGTCGATTTGCTTAAAGCCCCATGAATTTTTTCTCTCAAGACGTTTCTTTAGCCTGCTTTCAATGACTTCTTTGGAAGCAGATAAAACAAATTTATGCAACTCGATTTTTTCAGATTCGAGATTTCCAGTGATTTCTTCAAAGTAAGATATATCTGTGATTGTCATAGGAACAATAATTGTTCCATCATGGTTTTCAACGATATATTTTATAGTTTTGCGGTTAAATTCTCTCCACATTTCGTAATCTTGAAAGTCTTTCTTTTTTAACTCGCTAGGCAAATTTTGATTGAAGAAGAAGCCGATATTTTCCGGATCATAAACGAAGGAATTTTCTAATCTTCTATGTAATTCATAGGCTGTCTGTGTTTTACCTGCTCCAAAAGCTCCGTTAAGCCAGATTATTTTTGTCATGGGGAGGCTCCTTTTTGGTGTGGTTTATGTAGAGGTAGATGGAAAGAGATGAGCTTGGTTCTTCTTATCTACCTCATATTTATATTCTGTTTTTTTGAGCATTTCTTTGTTGTAGCACCATTTCAATTCGCATAATCGTATAGGATGCGAAACTTTACAGAAGTACCGTCACTAGCTGGCACGATTATTTCAATCCACTCACCCATATAAGGTGAGAACCGCCATCTTTTGCCTTTTTAAATCCTCTTACAGATTTCAATCCACTCACCCATATAAGGTGAGAATCAGGCAGTTAGAGTTGAGGATGACAGAGAATCTATTTCAATCCACTCACCCATATAAGGTGAGAAGTAGAAAAATTAACAACGATTTTCAAACGATTGATTTCAATCCACTCACCCATATAAGGTGAGAATTCGATTTCCACTAATTCACCTGGACGTAACCCTATTTCAATCCACTCACCCATATAAGGTGAGAAACGGAGCAGACGGATTTCCTACCGAATCACAATGATTTCAATCCACTCACCCATATAAGGTGAGAAAAGTGGAGAAAGCGACGGGACAAGCGCAAGCATAATTTCAATCCACTCACCCATATAAGGTGAGAAATCAACCCATCACTTATAAAGGGATTAACTCAAGATTTCAATCCACTCACCCATATAAGGTGAGAAGAACAAAATACAAATAACGCTTTAAAACGTTCGATTTCAATCCACTCACCCATATAAGGTGAGAAGGTCAACGTATTGCTACTATGGGTGCAAGTGGTGATTTCAATCCACTCACCCATATAAGGTGAGAATATTTCCTAATATTTTTAATGTGTAATTTACTCTATTTCAATCCACTCACCCATATAAGGTGAGAAATGAACAAAAAAGACGTCAACAAGCCGAACTGGAATTTCAATCCACTCACCCATATAAGGTGAGAACCGAGAAAATGAGCCGGTATTTTTTGGTACATTGATTTCAATCCACTCACCCATATAAGGTGAGAAAATGCTTATTGACTATGCTTTGAATAATACAAAAATTTCAATCCACTCACCCATATAAGGTGAGAAGTTGGTCGATACCTAATGTTGATGTTTCTTTAATTATTTCAATCCACTCACCCATATAAGGTGAGAATCTTCTATTAACTGTCTTTGATTAGCACTTTTAATTTCAATCCACTCACCCATATAAGGTGAGAATATTTCCTCATAGTGTTCATTTGATGTTTTTCTAATTTCAATCCACTCACCCATATAAGGTGAGAAAGCGGACAACATAACCCCTTGTCCAGCAAGCTTTCAAATAATAAAAAGTGCTAACCTTTTATAAAAAGGAACATAAAGAAGCATTATCCTTAACAAATCCCGTTAGAACCTTATACACATTGAGGTGCTAACCTCCTTAGTAATTCATGTTTGCTTAAGGTTAGCACTAATTTATCCATCCAACTAAAAATTTTCCTGAATCCTTCTTAATATTTTTAATTATACCATTCTGTTCTAATCCTCTTCAAACATTCTTCTGGTCATACTAACCTGCACCTATCCAGTCATTTGTGTATATTCTGCAACATTTCTAAAAGGATTTCATAAACTATTTTAATCGGAAAGGAAGAAAAAGGTTGACCTATAATATGACTTTCCGATAGAATATAGAAAGTTCTTGTTTTCCAAATGTAAAAGTCCGTTTGACAAGAGCAAATAAAAATGGAGAGGAGCAGGAGGAATACAAAACGGAATCTATAATAACAAGCGCCAGGGCTACTCTACGGACGGTAAGGAAGAGTAGTTGACGAGGTCGGGGGTTATCGAATTATTCGGCGGGTGCCTCCCAGCTGTACATCGCAGTTGCCGCTTTATCTTTAAACCATCAGGGTGACTTGGTGAACAAAGAGATAAAGAATGATGTCTTATAAAAAAACAAACACGAGAAAGGGGCAGAACAAGGCCCCTTCGCTTCGAATCGGTCTTTTGTTCCTGCCCCTTCAAACAAGGAGGACATCGACATGTGCGGAATCGTCGGTTATATTGGACAAAATGATACGAAAGAAATTTTATTAACAGGCTTGGAAAAATTAGAATATCGCGGTTATGACTCTGCAGGTATTGCAACTTTAGGTGAAGAAGGTGTACACGTAACAAAGGTAAAAGGACGTATTGCAGTGTTACGTGAAGAAGTAGATAGCAGTGTGGAAGCTACAATTGGTATTGGTCATACTCGCTGGGCTACGCATGGTGTGCCAAGTGTGCAAAATGCACATCCACATCAAAGCTCATCAGAACGATTTACTATTGTGCATAATGGTGTTATTGAAAACTATATCGATCTAAAGAAAGAATTCCTGGCAGATGTTGACTTTGTGAGTGAAACAGACACAGAGGTTATCGTACAGCTTATTGAAAAACTTTATGAAAAGCATAAAAATACCAAAAAAGCATTTGGTGAAGCAATGAGCCTGCTAAAGGGTTCTTATGCTATTGGTCTGATTGATGCAGAAGATCATGATACTTTATATGTATCCAAAAATAAAAGTCCGTTATTGGTTGGGTTAGGAGAAGGATTTAACCTGATTGCCAGTGACGCAATGGCAACGTTGAAGGAAACTAACGAGTACTTGGAAATCTATGACAAAGAAATTGTTCTTGTCAATCGCAGCTTTGTAGAAGTGCAGACATTAGATGGAGAAGTCATCCAACGTGAACCATTTATCGCAGAAATTGATGCAAGTGATACAGAAAAAGGAACATACCCTCATTTCATGCTGAAAGAAATTGATGAGCAGCCAATTGTTATGCGTAATATTATTCGTGAATATCAGAATGAAAAAGGCGAATTAAAGTTAGACAAAGATATTCGTAAAGCCATGGAAAAAGCAGATCGCATTTATATCATTGCAGCAGGAACAAGCTATCATGCCGGATTAGTTGGAAAAGAATTTCTTGAAAAGCTTTCTAACATCCCCGTAGAAGTACACGTTGCAAGTGAATTTTCATATAACATGCCGCTGTTGTCTGAGAAACCATTGTTTATCTTTATTTCTCAAAGTGGTGAAACAGCAGACAGCCGTGCTGTATTAGTTAAGATAAAAGAATTAGGACATCCAGCACTTACATTAACAAACGTGCCCGGATCAACCCTTTCTCGTGAAGCAAATTATACTTTACCTTTACATGCTGGACCAGAAATTGCTGTGGCTTCGACAAAAGCATACACAGCACAAATTGCTGTTTTAGCAGTTCTTGCAGTAGATACAGCGAGAGTAAAAGGTATTAAATTAGATTTTGATCCATTACAAGAGCTTGCCATTGTAGCGAATGCAATGGAGGTTATTACAAACCAAAAAGAAGAGCTTGAACAGTTAGCAAGAGATTATTTTGCTACAACACGCAATGCTTTCTATATTGGCCGCAGTACAGACTATCATGTTGCTCAAGAAGCAGCATTGAAGCTGAAAGAAATCTCTTATATCCAGGCAGAAGGTTTTGCTGGAGGAGAATTGAAGCATGGAACTATTGCTTTAATCGAAGATGGTACACCGGTAATTGCTTTAACAACACAGGAAAATGTAAACTACTCTATTCGTGGAAACGTGCAGGAAGTAGTTGCCCGTGGAGCACATGCGCTTATTATCAGCTCAAAAGGCTTAGAACAGGATGAGGATGCTTTTGTATTGCCTCCGGTTCATGAGCTGTTAACTCCATTAGTAAGTGTTATTCCAATGCAGCTTCTGGCTTATTATGCAGCACTTCATCGTGATTGTGACGTGGATAAACCACGTAACCTGGCGAAGAGTGTTACAGTGGAATAGGTGCAGATAAAAAAGAATAAAATTGTGAATTTAAAATAAAGTCGCGATGTTTATAAAAAAGATGCGAAGCTTTGCCCCTTTGGATATGATTATCTAAAGGGGTGTTTTTGTGTCGAAAAGAAAAAGAACATCTAAAATTGATAAGTGGATTAAAGAGGGTCGAGGAACTGGCAGTGGGGCAGATTATCAGCCTTGGCTTAAAATTCAAGATGTTTCCTCATTAGGTCGGTCAACAAGATTAAAAGGTATAAAAACCGGCAGACAACATGAGTTTTTATCGGATTTGGAACGAAACTACTTTTATTTAACTGAATTTTCTGATGTTATTTTAGATATTCGTGAACAATTTCCTTTATTACCACAAGAAGAGACGTTTGCCATTGCTGAAGAGCTTGGGATTAAACACCCAGCTGATCCAAAAACAGGTGATCCAATTGTTATGACAACGGACTTTTTATTAACAGTTGATAAAGGACAAGGTGTATTTGAAGTCGCTCATACTATCAAAATGAAAGATAAGCTGTTAGAAGAACGTGTGTTAGAGAAGTTTGAAATTGAAAGGGAATATTGGAAGCGTAGAAGCATTAATTGGGCAACTGTAACAGAGGAAGAAATTCATAAGACAATGGCTAGAAATATTAGTTATATCCATGATTATTTTGATATTCGTAGCTATGATGTTTATCAAGAAATGGATGACCAACATATTGAGGATTTATCCATGTCTCTTATGAATCGCCTATTGAATAATTCACGAAGTATCCGTGAAATTACTAATGGGTTTGATGCAGATACACACTTGCCTTTTGGAAGTGGTGTTACACTATTTTATCACTTGCTTGCTAGAAAAATTGTAGTCATTGATATGCAAAAGCCGATTGATTTAGAGCAAACAATTGATATTAAGTGTATTGATGAAGGTAATTTAGAGAAGGTGAAATACGGATGATTTATATTAATCAAGTATTTCAATATGTAATCGATTCGAAAAGGATTCGGGTAATTTATATTAAAGAACCACATGTCTATATTGTTAATATTGACACGAGTAGTGCTATGCCGCAGAGGGAGCTATATTCCAACCTAATTACAGATATGAATCAAGGAGAGCTACTTGCGATTAGTGATCCTTATGCAAAAGTGATTTATGAAAATGATTTAACAGAAGTGCAAATTCGTAAGCGTGAAGAAGATTGGGAAACTATACAAAAATACTGTGTTCCGAATATGCAAGATTTGCTCTACAAAAGAGGAAGAGAAAATAAAATTCGCGAAATCGTTCGGGACAGCAACTTAGGCAAGACAAAGGTTAAAAAGTTACTAACTCGCTATTGGCAACGAGGTATGACCAAAAATGCCATGTTACCTGACTACTCTAATTCGGGTGGTAAAGGAAGAGCGAAGGCTCTAACAAATGCGAAAGTGGGTCGTCCTAGAAAGATAAACATAAATAATGAATATCAAACCGGTATTAACATTACTGACGAGGTAAAGGTCCAAATTGAGCACGTTATCAACAAGTACTACAGGAAAAAGAATAATTACTCTTTAAGAGATGTTTATAATTTCATGCTGCGTGACTTTTACTCTGATCGCTATAAGGAAAATGGTGAGCTAAAGTACCGTATTTGGGAGGCCACTCGAATTCCCTCGTACCATCAGTTTTACTACTGGTTTAAAAAGCTTGAAGACCCGAAAAAGGATATTCAGTTCCGTAAAAGTACAAAGGAATATGAATTGAAACATCGTCCGATTTTAAGTGATTCCAAATCAGAAACAAATGGTCCGGGTACAAGATTTCAATTTGACGCAACCATTGCAGATATTTATTTAGTTAGTTCACTTGACGTAAATAAAGTAATTGGGCGACCAGTTATTTATGCAGTACTTGATGTGTATTCACGTATTATTACAGGTCTTTATGTTGGACTAGAAGGTCCATCATGGATCGGTGCAATGATGGCTTTAGATAATATGGTTGCTGACAAAGTAGGGTTCTGTAAGCAATATGGAATTAATATTACACCTGAGCAATGGCCAACACATCATTTTCCTGAAATTATTATCGCCGACCGGGGTGAGTTTGAAGGCTATTCTGTAGAGAATTTAATTAACAATCTTAATATTAAAATTGAGAATACTACAGCTTATCGTGGAGATTTGAAAGGGATTGTTGAAAGGAAATTCCGTACGTTTAATGGGAAGGTAAAGCAAAAAGCTCCCGGAGCAATTCAAAAGGAATATAGAGAACGTGGAGATCAGGATTATCGCTTAAATGCTACGCTGAATTTAAGGGAATTTACATCTCTAATTATTACAATGGCGCTTCATCATAACCAAAAGGTCATTGATAAATATCCTGTTGAAAAAGAAATGGTGGCTGATGGACTAGTGCCAACTCCGATTAACTTATGGAATTGGGGTATTCAAAATCGTAAAGGAAGGTTAAGAACAGTTGATCGAAATATTCTTCGTCTGAACGTGCTTCCACGTGGGAAAGCGACAATTTCAAGAGCTGGAATTAAGTTTAAAAATCTTCTTTATGGTTCTCGTCAAGCTATTGAAGAGCAATGGTATTTAAAGTTGAAAAATAGAAGTCTAGAAATCGTTTATGATCCACGACATATTGAAAAAATCTATATTCCCCACGATAACGGAATAGATTTTGAGACGTGTATTTTATTAGAGCCTAGTCAGCAATATAAAGGTGACTTCTTGGAGGAAATTGTCTTTCAGCAACATCTTCGGAATGAACTAGAAGAAATGGAACGAACAAATCAAATTCAGCTTACGGTAAATACTGATGCAGCATTGGAAGAGATTATAAAAAAAGCCGTGAAGAACAAAAAAGAATCTTTCAATCAGCCAACTAGTAAGAAAGCTAAAATAGCAGCTATTCGTGAAAATAAGGATGTTGAAAAACAGTTAAATCGTGAAGCTGAAAAGTTTGATTTATTACCTAATAAGGCTAGTGAATCAGCTGACGTAATCGACTTTGTTACAAAAGAGAAGATTGATGAAACACCACCTAAGAAACCAGGCTCACGTCTTATGGAAAAACTAAAGAAGAAGCGAGATGAGGAATTTGGGAAAGACAAATGACATGGTTGTCTTAAAAGGGGATTTTGAGAAAGCTGTCTATAAGGAGCAACTTTTAAATGAATATACCAATAATCCTTTCATCGAAGCTCTTCCACCTATATTTAATGAGGATGATGTGCTAGAGCGATTTATGGTGACTCCACGAATTAGTGAGCAAGATAAGTTAAGTGAAACGAATATTCGTTATCACGTCTTAAAACGTGTAAGGAATTTTATCCAGCCGTTACCGATTCATTTCGAGGTAGAACGTCGATTGTCTACATTGATTCGAAGAGGTTACTTGGCGCGAAATCCATTAGATAGAACATTTCTAGAGCGTGTTCGGGTGTTGCATGAATTGCGTGAAGAAGAGGAAACAGCTCACAAATATATAGATGAACGACTAAATTATATTCGTTCAACTGCCGATAGCTTATCCATTATCGGTATTTCAGGAATTGGTAAAACAACAGCAATTGAACGTCTTTTGCTTATGTATCCACAAGTGATCAAGCATGAAGAATACAAAGGACAACCGTTTAATCGAACTCAAATTGTTTGGCTTAAAATTGACTGCCCGTATGATGGAAGTTTATCTACACTTTGCAAAAGCTTTTTCAAAGCAATTGATGATTTACTAGGCACTCGATATTTAGAAAAGTACGGTTATTTGAACCGTGTGACATCGACAATGTTATTGCACATGACATCGTTAGCAAGTATGTACGGCATCGGTGTTCTAGTAATTGATGAAATCCAGCACTTACTACATTCCAAAAATGAACAGGAAGAAATGTTGAATTTTTTTGTAACACTGTCTAATACAGTTGGTATTCCTACGGTTTTAATCGGAACTTCTAAAGCACAAAAACTATTCAAAGGAAACTTCAGACAAGCAAGACGGGCAGCGAGTGATGGAGCTATTATTTGGGATCGTATGGACGAAAATAGTGAAGAGTGGGAGTTTTTCCTAGAGACACTTTGGGAATTACAGTGTTTAAAAACCCATTCTGAGCTTACAGAGGAGACAAAGAAGGCATTTTATTATGAATGCCAAGGGATTACTGCTGTTGCCGTGAACCTATTTATTCTAGCGCAAGAACGAGTATTATTTGATGAGGACAACCCGGCTGAAATCATTACACCACAAGTATTAAAAAAGACTGCTAGGGAAGATATGCAAACGATTCAACCAATGATGACAGCTATTCGGACGAACAATTTTGCCGATATGATGAAATATGAAGATATTATGATTAACTTGGATGAAGTCATGCTGAATCACAAGCGAAATACTGAAATGACAGGACGTATTCAAGAAGCATTTAAAGAGCGCCAAAATACAATCGAGTATAAACGTCAAGACATGATTGGGAACTTAAGTGTTGAAGTGGCAGCCCTTGGTATTTTTGATAGTTTGAAAGAAAACGATATTAAAAAGCTCGCACAAAAAATAGTTGAGGAAAATCCACTTGATACTGAATTTCATCAACTTAAATCAGATGTGATTCAGCAGGCGATTGCATTAAATCAACAAAAGAAAGATCAAAAAGCAAAGGCAAAAGCAAAAAATGCAGAGATTCTACCATTGCTAAAGCTAAGAAAGCAAGCGTTAGACAAAAAGCAACACCCCTATGAATTATTAAAAGCAAATGGATACATTAAAAATCCTTTGGAGGAATTCTACTAGGAGGGAACGCATGCTGCCATTCTTTACGGATCCATATCCAGATGAATTGATATATTCGGCGATTGCGCGATATCACTTTTACAGTGGAAATATTGATTACAAAGATACATTGGAAGAAGTGTTTCAAAGTCGTTCTGTAATACCGAGTGTAGAGATTGGTAGTCATTTTTCTATATTAGCTGAGCAATTAGGCTCCAACTATTCTGTTGAAAGCTTATTAGCTAAGCATACGATCTACCCTTACTATGCTTCGTTTCTTTCCAAGCAACGCCAGAAAGAACTTCTACAAGATGTTCAAGTAGATGGAAAAGGACTTTATACAAGACTTGGCATAGTTGCAGGAAGCATTTGCAGAAAGAATGGACTCTTTTATTGCCCAGAGTGTGCAACTAATGATATTGAGCAACATGGAGAACCCTATTTTCATCGTGAGCACCAGCTACAAGGGATTGATTTCTGTGCACATCATGAACTGAAATTAATGAAGTATCCTATCGATTTTTCAAAGCAAAGTCGAATTGAGTTTATTCGATTTGATAAAAAGCTATTGAACTTATCAATGATTCAAGAAGTTGAACTAAAAGAGTTTATAGCCATTCAAATTGCTTTAGCAAAGATGGCTTATCAACTGCTGCAAGTTCCAATACATCAATTTTCAAGAGAATCTATTAATCTTAAATATCGTGTTCTTTTACGGGAGCGTAATTTAATAACAACGTCTAATCGAATTCGGCAAAAGGAGCTATACAAAGCATTTCAATCAAAGTTCCCAAAAGGCTTTTTAGATGAGTACGAATCAGCAATCAATGTAAATGATGAATACAATTGGCTGAAGGTCATTACACGCAATCTAAAACGTCATGTACATCCTTTCCGTCATTTGCTTATTCTTTATTTCTTAGAACAAGATTTGGAGTCCTTTTTACAAATTGAAGCTGATACAGGTCCTTTCGGTAGTGGCCCATGGCCCTGTTTAAATAAAGCAGCTAATCATTATAAGGAATTTGTGATTCATGAAGTAAATGTTACAAGGGATTTTAAATCAAATGCACCCATTGGCACGTTTGAATGCTCTTGTGGCTTTATTTACGCTAGAAAGGGTCCTGATAGATTATCTGAAGATAAATATCGTATTGGACGTACAAAAGCGTATGGAGATGTCTGGAAGGCTAAATTACATGAATTAGCAGTTGATGGAACCTACAGTATAAGAGCATTAGCTAGAATGCTTGGCGTGGATTCGAAAACAGTTAAAGGACATCTTGCCTCAGTTGAGAAAATAGAGAAATTACCTGATAAAGTTTTTCCACCAATGTTACATATGTATCGAAAGCAATTATTAAAAGGAATGCAGCAATATCCAAGTTACTCGAGAACACAAATTCGTCAATGTTTACCGAAAGAATATATTTACTTATATCGAAATGATAAAGAATGGCTGTTTGAACAGTTACCTATAATTCAGGCGAAGGAAAAGCCAAAATCAATTGTCAATTGGGACGTACGTGATCGAGAATATCTTTCTAAAATTAAACAGCTTTACAAAGAATTAATTGAACTGGAAAAGCCCGTACGTATCACGATTTCGATAATTGGGAAACGTCTAGGAATCTTATCAAATTTGGAGAAACATCTTGATAAGCTGCCACAAACTGAAAAATATCTAAATAAAATTACGGAATCTATACAACAGTTTCAGATTCGACGATGCTGTAAAATTATTGATCGTATGTTGCTGGAGCAAGAACCAGTTTTATTATGGAAAGTACAGCGTATTGGCGCTGTTAAGTCACATCATTTTCACGAAATAAAACCGTATTTGGAAGAGTATTTACGAACAAAACAGGAAGTGAAAAGTTATGAGCAAACAACAGGTTAAACTAGCTTGGCCTTTTGCTAAAGGTGAAAAAGCACAACTAATATGGATTGGTGAGCCATTTCGATATGATCATAAAATGATAATCAAAGCTTATTTTCGCTCACAAGGTCGTACAGAAGGTATATTAATGGATTGGGGTACATTACCATGCTTAGCAATCCAACATTATTATACTGATGGCATCATAACGGCTAGTCAAGTTTCTGAAAGTGTACAAGAAATCGATATGACTATTTATCCTAATAAAGTTAAATTTCACGAACGCCCTTGGTCTATTCAAGGAAGCAGTGATCCTGCAACTTCCCGTAGTTTCGTGTTCTCTTTTGATGGAAAGAATGTGATTTTACCAGTCATTGAAGTATTGCGTAGCATTTTAGCTCCGAACGGCTTCCTTTTATATCGCTTGTTTGAATCGAATTCATTTCCTCAGTTCTTCACAGAAACATATGAACCTAATAAAATCCATCTTAGCTTTTCATCACAATATGAATTGAAATACACAAAGACAACGTTCATTTATCAATTGGTGTGGTTGCTAACGAATCGAGACCTACGACAAGCCTATGAAAATATAGCATTTACTTGGTTGCAGGAAAAGACTTTGAAGTTCGAATGGAACTTTACACAACCGATTACAATAACAGCTCGTGTAAAGGAGAAGAATAACACGTGTACAGTATTACAAATTGTTAATGTGAAAAATAAAGATATTCCGTACCAACATATTTCGATTTCGCATCCAGAAATACAAAATCAAGAGAAATCCAATGAGGCAAAGAAATACACTTATCGTTTTCTAAATAGACAGGGTGATGAAGAGGGCTTTACATTAGATGAACAAGTAGATGGTTCTACAGAAGACTTTGATCTTGTACAAATGAATCAGTTGAAACATGAATATACATCGGTACCCAAAATCAAACGAATTAAAAGTAGTTCCTCAAAGCAGCGAACGAAAGAAGATGAAAATACTAAGAAATACTATGGCAGCAATGATTCAATTCGATCTACAGCAGACACTGGAGGTCAAAAACTAGCAAGAGGAATAGAACATCAAATGTTATCTGAAATTCAAGTACAAGGTGAATTGCAAGATTTCATTAATGTCCTTAGAATAATGGAGCAATATCCAGAAGTAAGTGCGATACGAGCATTTATAGATGTGTTACCAGAGGGAATTGGAGACCGCAGATTTACGAAATTGAGTGATAATATCACGAAACGATGTTATGTGATTGCAGAAGTATATATGATAAGTGGGAAGAAATTCAATATTATTGAAGTTGAGCGAGAAGATCGCTCTTTATCAATGCTAATTTTATCATCACTTGCAATAAATGATTGGAAATCGATTTATGATAGATTGTTAGTAAACCTTGTGAATGATAGTGGTACGTGGACAAGTAAGTCGCTGAAAAGTATTGAGGAGAGTAGGGTTACAGTGATGAAAGCTAAACACAGTTCTAAAGGGGTTAAGCATAAGGCTGAAATTCTATTAAATAAGTTAGAATAGCAGTGAAGATTTGAGTAAAGGAATAAATGAAATACCTCTTCCCTCAAAGAATAATCCAAATATTTCCCCGAATTAATTCACGCTATATACACTTACAATAACTAATTCGAGAGCTATCACCAATACTTCGTAATCAAAACGGTGCGACTTCTTTAACTTACATAAAACAATTACGCTAAGAGTGACTAAGTATATTATTTACTTTCTTTGTTAACAATAGTTAAGAGTGTTAACAGTATTAGAAATAGGAGGGTGCATTTATGAAGGCTGTAACTTATCAAGGACCAAATCATGTACAGGTTAATCAAGTAGAGGATGCAAAATTAGAAAAAAAAGACGATATTATAGTTAAGATTACTTCTACTGCTATTTGCGGATCTGATTTGCATTTATATCAAGGTAACATGCCATTACCCCCAGGATATATTATTGGCCACGAACCAATGGGTATTGTGGAAGAAGTTGGACCTGAAGTCACAAAAGTAAAAAAGGGAGACCGTGTTGTCGTTCCCTTTAATGTTTCATGTGGACATTGCTTTTATTGCCAACATGAAATGGAAAGCCAATGTGATAACTCAAACCCTCATTATGATTCTGGCGGATACTTTGGTTATACTGAGAAGTTCGGTAACCATCCGGGTGGTCAGGCTGAATATTTAAAAGTCCCTTTTGGAAACTTCACTCCCTTTGTTATCCCGGAGTCATGCGAATTGGAGGATGAGTCACTGCTCTTTTTATCGGATGTTCTGCCAACAGCTTATTGGAGTGTAAAAAATGCAGGTGTAAAATCAGGCGATACAGTTATTGTTCTTGGATGCGGACCTGTTGGGTTGATGGTACAAAAATTTGCCTGGATGGAAGGTGCAAAGCGTGTAATAGCAGTTGATTACTTGGATTACCGGATCAATCATGCGAAAAAGATGAACAATGTTGAGGTATTTGAGTTCACAAAATACCCTGATATGGGCGAACATTTAAAAGAGATCACACATGGTGGGGCAGATGTCGTCATCGATTGTGTAGGTATGGACGGAAAGAAATCACCCCTAGAGTTTCTGGAACAAAAATTCAAACTGCAGGGCGGAACCCTTGGACCTATTCAAATTTCTACTAAAGCTGTCCGAAAGTATGGGACAGTGCAAATGACTGGTGTTTACGGGGGTAACTATAATCTATTTCCATTAGGTGCATTTTGGATTAGAAATATTAATCTTAAAATGGGACAGGCTCCAGTCATTCATTTTATGCCAGAATTGTTTAAAAAAATAACAAATAACGAATTTGACCCAAGAGATATTATCACACACAAGATGTCCCTTGAAGAAGCAAGTCATGGTTATCGAATTTTTAATAATCGTGAGGATGAATGTATAAAAGTCGTTTTAAAACCGTAATCCTCTTCTCTTTCCAAAAAGACTTCATACTTTGTATAGAAGTCTTTTTATTCGACCATTTAGCCAAGAAGGTCAAAAAGTAATTGATAGATACAATGAATAAACTCGCATACAGTAAAGACGAACCTGCTGACCTAGTCAATGTAGCAATTGAAGAGCTAATACATCAAAAATATGAACTTCCCATCTACAATACTTTAAAAGATGCAGCCAATGATGTTCGAAAAAGGTCTTATCGTATGATTTATCATAACTTACTTAATGAAAATCAAAAAGAGAGCGTGAATCAACTTTTCGAGGTATCAGAAGGTTCTACAAACAGTCCATGGAATCAATTGAAAGAGGATGCAAAAAGAGCGACTTTATCACATTTAGAACTCTCGTTGCTCGCCGAGATTGGTTAATGGAAACTGAACATCTCTACAGAATTACTTCATGATATTAAGAATTTGTGGAACAACAAAACGTATTTTTTGTTATTCAGCAATAGGGTCAAATCGTATTATGTGGTTAGCCGGTTTTTTCTGGTTGACCTATTTTTTTAGGTACTATTCTTGAGGTAGCCGGGATTAAAGAACTGTTAAGTAAAAATAAGTTGATCCGTTAAAGGGGTAGAATATTGAGTAAAGCTCCTTGTCCTAAAGGTCAGTTCAATAAAGAAAAAAGGTGTCTCTTTTGAGGAAGAATAAGCTTCTGTGTTGAAAGTAAACCACTTTTTTCAAACTTTTTTAATTTATTTGTAGTGAACAACATAAACATTCTATAGAAGAAAATTATTTCTATAGGAGGTTTCCATGGATCAAAAGGATCAAAGTCGTCAATTAGACCAAATAAAGCAAATGCAACAAATGTTTAAAGCGAACATGAAAACTCAACCTTATCCCATGTACCCTAACTATGGGAAAATCACACGTTACGAAGAAATTCCGATAAGTTTACCTGAACAGCGCCAGCTGCGCCATCCCGGAGTGGAAAAATTTATGGTACCCCTTCCAATTATCGAAAACCCGAACTATAAAGGGAGTGAAAAGTTAACAGGAAAAGTAGCACTTATTACAGGGGGGGACAGTGGTATTGGTGCAGCAGTAGCAATTGCGTTTGCTAAAGAAGGCGCAGATGTTGCTATTTCATTCTTAGATGAACATGAGGATGCAAATAGAACAAAAACGAGGATTGAACAACTCGGACAACGTTGTTTTCTAATGCCTGGGGACTTGCGAGACAAACAACAGTGTATCTCCATTGTAGAACAAACAGTAAATACGTTTGGACGTCTCGATATTCTTTGTAACCACGTTGGTATCCAATTCCAACAACTAAGTCTGCTTGACATTACAGATGAGCAATTCGATGACACCTTCAAAGTTAATATATACTCTCATTTTTACACAACAAGGGCAGCGCTTCCTCATTTAAAACCAGGCAGCTCAATCATTGGCACTTCTTCAGTGGTGACGTATGTAGGTGAGCAGCAAATGATTGATTATACGGCCACAAAAGGCGCAATAGTTGGTTGGACACGTGCCTTGGCTAAAAATGTCGTGAAACAAGGGATCCGAGTCAATGCCGTCGCCCCCGGCCGAATTTGGACCCCACTTATTTCAGCAAGTTTCTCGTCAGACCAAGTCGCTGTATATGGAGCATTTAATCCAATGGAACGAGTTGCCCATCCATTTGAACTCGCACCAACCTTTGTCTATCTTGCTTCTGATGATTCTCGTTTTGTTACTGGTCAAGTTCTTCATGTTGATGGGGGAGAATCCACACATTCCTAATGGAAGGGGGTTACCATTTTGAGATATGAATTTAATCCAGAAGTAAAGCTATTGCTAGTAAACCATTCAAATGAAAAAGTAAGGATGGTCTATATGGAGGATTCCTGGCCCATGCCAAAAATAGGACTGAGACCACCATATTATTGCTACCCAAGTTACGAGCTGAATTATCCAATAATCTAAATAATAACAGACAAAAAGACTTCTATACACAGTGTGGAAGTCCATTCAACATTTCGCTTAGGGTTCGCAATTATGCTAACTTTCAATTCATCCATTTAAACTAATAGGATAACGGTTTTAAAACGACTTTTATACAGTCGTCCTCACGATTATTAAACATTTGATAACCATGACTTGCTTATCCAAGGGCCACTTTGTATGTGGGTCAAACTCGTTATTCGTTATTTTTTCAAAAAATTCAGGCATAAAATGTATGACTGATGCCAGTCCCATTCTCAGATTGATATTCCTAACTCAACCCAATGGAAACACATTATAGTTGCCCCCATAAACATCTATTAATTGGACCGTTCCATATTTTTGCACAGCTTTTGTAGAAATTTGAATAGGTCCAAGGGTTCCACCTTGGCAACTTTAATTTTTGTTCAAGAATCTCCAAAGATGATTTATTCCCGTCAATACCTACACAATTGTGGATTTGAAATAAAGTCGTACCGTTTATAAAAAAGATGTACCGTTTTAAAGAAAGTTATACCGTTTACAAAAAAGTTGCACCGTTTTATTCCTTTTCGATTAAAGGATTCTATGTGAGTTTTAATTAAACTTTTTTATAAAAAGGAATGTTCATTCAAAAAGAAAAGAACCCATTTTGATCAATCTTTTTTCAAAATGGATTCTTTTCTTTTACCGTAAAATATGGATTTGTCGAACGTTTTTGATCAAACTTTATTTTAAAGTTACAAATTTGTGTGCTGTAGAAATTTAAAGCTGCTTAAATAAAATTAACGTTCCTTATAAAAAATAACGTTCCCAAACCCGAAGGTCATCCTGTGCCGATAGAAAATTAAAACGGCTTAAATAATAAAAGCGTACCTTATAAAAAAATAATGTTCCCAAACCCGAAGGTCATGCCGGTATATTCCCACCGAACCTTCGGGTTTTTTACGTTCAAAATTAGTAGAAAATCCAAAAATAGATCCCGCTCCATTTCATCCGTTCTCCCGCTGCTACAGTCCCAAATAATCACTCAATATCCCTTCAATATTTTTTCAATAAGATTTTTCCAATACCAATCCAATATATAATCCGCTTCTATTTTAACCCGCTTCAATCCCTTGTCAGGCATGTGTTCAATATGATTTCCAATATCTTTTCTGCTGTCTTTTTCATACATAAATCCGAAGGATTGTTCCGTCTTTTTCCTCTGTTTTTCTGTTCAATATTCTTCAATACGAATCCAATATTATTCCAATATTTTCGAAAGACCAACACCTTTTCTTTGTTCATTTTCGGATGAAAAGCGGGTGGATAATACCGGAGGTATTCCAGTAGAAAAACCACCAGAAGGAACGTAATTTTTTTATACAAAAGGGTGAAAATTTGGTACACAAGTGGCTGAAAAGCGGCCAAAATGGAGGAACGTAATTATTCTATTGAAGAATTTGGAAATGAGGGGTGAGAGCTTGGGGGAGAAGCGGTTGAGGGGGATTTTGGTGGGGTGTTGGGTGGTAACGTTAATTTTCGATGGGGACATCTCTTAACGTCTCTCGCTTTTTATAGTCCAATTTGAACTTGAATAATTATATCCGTTATTAAGCTACAATTCATAGCGAGAAGGTGAAAAGGAATATTAAAAATAATTTCTTTTAGTATGTTTGTTAGTTGACAAAGTCAATTATTGATAATATCATTTGAATTGAGGTGACAATAATGAATACAGAAACAACTGAAATAAGAGAAATTCTTCAACAATTAGTTCGGGATTTTGGTTTGTTACAGCGTGAGGGGTCTGAATGTTGTGGGATAACAGTTCAGCAAAGTCATATTATTTATGAGTTAGATAAATATCCTCGTATCTCTTTGATGGACTTAGCTGAGAAATTATCAATGGATACTGGAATGCTTAGCAGACAAATTAACAAATTGGTGGAATTAGATTATGCATCTCGAATGTCTGACCCAAATGATAGACGCTATATAGTCTTGTCACTTACTGAAAAGGGACAAATGAAGGCAAATGAAATTTCTGATCAAATGAATCAATATATTGAGCAGATACTAGGGCAAGTTCCAACTGATAAAAGAGATCAAGTTATAGATAGTTTGCAAATTCTGCAAGTTGCTATGAAAAAGAATGAAGGTTCAGGGTGTTGTGCCACTATATAAATAGTGGTTTCTTTATTGATATATAATTGACTTTATCAAATATTGACATAAACAAATATGTCTAGGTGATACATAATGAACCATAAAAAGCTATAAGCAGAGATTTAATTCAATGCTTAGATATTTAATTAAGAAGACGTGTGACCATGAAAAATAATAAGTAAAAATTTAGGAGGATGATGAACATGAAACAATATATAGAAATTAAAACAAATTGTTGCCAACCGCCGCAAGAAGAAAGACAACAAGTAAACAGTAATCAAAATAACTTGCATCTACCTATTGCAGTTATTGGTGCTGGTCCAGTAGGTCTTGCCGCAGCATCCCATTTGGCCAGTTACGAACAACCTTTTATTTTATTGGAATCTGGTTCTCAGGTGGGAGATAATATCTTAACATGGGGACATATTCAAGTCTTTTCACCTTGGAAATATAATATGGATAAGTCGGCATTAAAACTTCTTAAAAAGCAAGATTGGAATGTACCGAATCAAGATGAATTGCCTACTGGTAAAGAGTTAGTTGAACAATATTTAAAACCGTTAGCGAATACACCGGAAATCAATAATTCCTTGTTTATGAATACAAAGGTTATTTCCATTAGCCGCAAAAATACAGATAAAATGAAAACAGCTAATCGAGCTCAACAACCTTTTGTAATTTATGCAGAACAAGGTAACGAACTGGTACAATTTGAAGCAAAAGCGGTCATAGATGCGACCGGAACCTGGGGAAACCCTAATCCTGCAAATTCAAATGGAATATGGTTAAAAGAAGAGAAAGTTATAAAAAATCAAATTTTCTATGGCATTCCAGATATTCTTGGTAAAGATAAGGACTGTTATCTAAACAAGCGTGTTGCTGTTGTTGGAAGTGGTCATTCTGCTATTAATTCGTTATTGGAATTAGCAAAATTAAAAGAAGAACATCCTGCAACGGAAATTATATGGGTGTTAAGAAAAAATAGCGTAAAAGAGGCATTTGGAGGAGAAGAACTGGATGCAATTGAAGCAAGAGGAGCATTAGGAAGTCGTATACACAACTTAGTAGATGCAAATATATTTGAAGTAGTTACTCCTTTTAGAATTCAACGTATACATGGAAAAGAAGGCAAAATAGAGCTGACAGGAGAATCACATGGAGAGTTAAAAACTATTTCAGATATAGATGAGATGATTGTTAACACTGGCAATCGTCCAGACTTCTCATATTTGAGTGAGCTGAGAACCAGTTTTGATACAGCAACAGAAAGTGTTAAAGACCTTGCGCCTTTGATTGATCCTAATCTCCATAGTTGCGGAACAGTACGCCCGCATGGAGAAAAAGAGTTGCGACAACCTGAAAGGGATTTTTATATTGTGGGAGCAAAAAGCTATGGGCGGGCACCAACATTCCTAATGGCAACTGGACATGAACAGGTTCGATCCATTGTAGCTTATTTATCGGGGGATTATGAAGCCTCTGAGAAAGTCGAACTGGAATTACCTGAAACGGGTGTATGTAGTACGAATTTAAATGCAGCTCATTCGTGTTGCTGAAATAAAAGAAAAAAGGGAAAGTATCATTTACTTTCCCTTTTTGGAGGTGGTCTGAATGATTATTAATAAAGGCGGAGATTTAAGCAAAGAATACTTTATGGCATATTTTTCTTTGCTTATGAACAGCAGACAATGTACCTTAGAGAAGGCAAAGGAAATAACGTTTGATCGTCTATTTCGCAATGATGAAAATACGTTTGGAAATATTTCTTTTCAACATTTTATGGAAGCCTATGAGGAATTAAAAGAATAGGGAATAAAAATTGCACTAAATTTTTTTATTTGAATATATAAGTGTATAGTTATATACTTATATTATTATTTTAATAAAAAGGAGGAAATCAAATGCTGCAAACTACAATCGAATTGGAGAAAGCTGCCAGTATTTTAAAACTACTGGGCGATAAAACAAGGCTCACTATGCTGAAATTAATTGATGAACAAACTTGTTGTGTTTGTGAGTTCGTTGAAATATTTCAGTCCAGTCAACCATCCATTAGCCAACATTTACGAAAACTGAAAGATTTGGGGTTAGTGAAGGAAGAAAGAAAAGGACAATGGATATTTTATACGGTTAATAGTAAGAGTGAGTATTATTCATTTATCAAACCGATTTTGGATCAATTACCAGATCAAGATGATAAATTAAAAGAACTGAAAGAGAAAGGTACACGCATTTCCTGTTGTTAGGTTTGGAGGTCTTATTTTGTCAGCAACACTTATACTCGCCATTATAATTTTTGTTTTAACCCTAGTTCTGGTCATTTGGCAGCCAAAGAATTTAAATATCGGCTGGTCTGCCATGGGAGGAGCTGTTATTGCTTTACTCGTAGGAGTAGTGGGATTTAGTGATGTATTGGAAGTCATTGGTATCACATGGAATGCAACATTATCATTTGTAGCCATCATTCTTATTTCATTAGTATTAGATGAAATTGGATTGTTCGAATGGGCGGCATTACATATGGCACGAATTGCAAAAGGGCATGGAATCAAAATGTTTGTCTATATTAGCATTTTGGGTGCGATTGTCGCAGCTTTATTTGCGAATGATGGTGCAGCACTTATTCTAACACCGATTGTACTTGCAATGGTACGTCATTTGAATTTTAAAGAAAAAATGATTTTTCCATTTATCATGGCAAGTGGGTTTATCGCTGATACAACATCCCTGCCGTTTATTGTTAGTAACTTAGTGAATATCGTTTCAGCCGATTTCTTTGGTATTGGATTTGTCGAATATGCTTCAAGAATGATTATTCCAAACTTATTTTCTTTAATCGCAACGATTTCGGTATTATTAATTTATTTTAGAAAAAACATACCTAAAAATTATGATGTATCAAAATTAAGAACACCTAGTGAAGCGATTCAGGACTTAAAAATGTTTCGTTTATCATGGTTTGTACTTGGTGTATTAGTAATTGGGTACTTTACGAGTGAGTTTATCCATGTACCTGTTTCCATTATTGCTGGGATCATTGCGATTTTCTTTATTATGATGGCAAGACGCAGTACCGCTGTTAATACAAAAGAAGTAATTAAAGGTGCACCATGGAATATAGTATTCTTCTCCATTGGAATGTATGTAGTGGTCTATGGACTCGGTAATGCTGGATTAACATCTGCGTTAGCAGGTATAATTCAAACCGTAGCCGATCAAGGCCTATTTGTTGGAACAGTTGGTATGGGATTTATTGCAGCGTTTCTATCCTCCATCATGAATAATATGCCCACAGTCATGATTGACGCGTTAGCCATTGCGGAAACCAATACATCTGGTGTGTTACGGGAAGCTCTTATTTATGCGAATGTAGTCGGTTCAGATTTAGGACCAAAAATCACACCCATTGGTTCTTTGGCAACATTAGTATGGCTGTATGTACTATCACAAAAAGGCGTTAAAATATCATGGGGGACTTATTTTAAAACAGGTATAATTTTAACCCTTCCTATCTTATTAATTACATTAGTAGGATTATATTTAACACTGATTCTATTTTAACAAGGAGCATGATTATGTCTAAAAAAACAATTTATTTCTTATGTACTGGGAATTCTTGCAGAAGCCAAATGGCTGAAGGTTGGGCGAAAAAACACCTTGGAGATACTTGGGAAGTGAAAAGTGCAGGTATTGAAGCACATGGTTTAAATCCAAATGCAGTAAAGGCAATGCAAGAGGTCAATATTGATATTTCTAAACAAACCTCCGATATTATTGATCAGGAAATCTTAAATAATGCAGACTTTGTTGTCACTTTGTGTGGGGATGCTGCGGATAAGTGCCCAATGACACCACCACAGGTAAAACGTGACCATTGGGGATTTGATGACCCAGCAAAAGCTCAGGGGAATGAAGAAGAAAAATGGGGAGTATTCCAACGGGTTCGTGATCAAATAGGAGAAAGAATCAAGCGTTTTGCGGAAACAGGAGAATAATAAAAGTATATGTTTATTTTATATTAAATGGAGGGATTTAGTTGAAAAAAGTTGAGATATTTGATCCGGCAATGTGTTGTTCAACAGGTGTATGTGGTCCATCGGTTGATCCTGAGTTAACGAGAATAGCCTCTGCGGTATATTCTTTAGAAAACAAAGGATTTAATGTGAAACGGTATCAATTAACGAATAATCCTGATAAGTTTGCTCAAACACAATCAGTAAATAGCGTTTTGCATGAAAAAGGCCCGGACGCATTACCTGTTGTTTTAGTAGATGATCAGGTTGCGAAGGTTGGGACCTATCCAACGAATGAAGAACTTGCAGATTGGCTGGGTGTAGCAGCGGAAGAATTAACTGAAAAAACCAAAGTCCGACTTTCATTAAATCTAAAAAAACAATAAACAGAAAGAAGTGAAAATATGTTTCCGTCTTTCAAACCTCAAGATGTTGTACAGACACCGTTTTTATTTTTAACTGGAAAAGGTGGAGTTGGAAAAACGTCAACTGCATGTGCAACAGCTGTAGAATTAGCGGATAGTGGAAAAAAAGTTTTACTAATCAGTACCGATCCAGCATCTAATTTACAAGATATTTTTGGGATTGAATTAACAAACTCCCCAAAATCCGTTCCTTTGGTAGAAAATTTATATGCCAGTAATCTAGATCCTGAAGCATCAGCCAAAGCATATCGTGAAAAAGTAGTTGGTCCATATCGCGGCGTATTGCCTGACACCGTTGTAGCTACAATGGAAGAGCAGCTATCAGGAGCGTGTACGGTTGAGATAGCTGCATTTGATGAATTTACAACGTTACTAACAAATACAGAAGTGATAAATCAATATGACCATATCATCTTTGATACTGCACCAACAGGGCACACATTACGTCTTCTGCAACTACCGACTGCCTGGAACGGGTTCTTAGAAGAAAGTACACATGGTGCTTCTTGTTTAGGGCCTTTATCCGGGCTTGCAGATAAGAAGAATCTTTATTCCAATACTGTTGATGTTCTTTCAGATGCTGATAAAACCAACCTTATATTAGTAACAAGACCGGATACTTCCTCTTTAATAGAAGCAGATCGGGCATCGAAGGAACTTAAAGAGATTGGTATAAAAAATCAAACGCTTATTGTTAATGGGCTTCTTCAAAGCTATATGAAAGGTGATGAAATATCATCAGCTTTTTATCAGAGGCAAAGAGATGCTTTAAATCAGATGTCTGTTAATCTAAAACAGATAACAAGTTATTCGTTGCCGTTTGTCTCTTATTCTTTAACAGGAATTGAGAATTTACGTTATTTATTTAAAGAACACGTCATTTCTGTAACAGAAGAAAATCAGGAGAATAAAATAGGGGAGCTACCAAATCTAAATGATGTTATAACGGATTTTTCATCTAGTAACACCAGAATAATTTTTACGATGGGCAAAGGAGGTGTAGGTAAAACTACCGTTGCTTCTGCCATTGCCGTTGGTTTGGTAGAAAAAGGGCATCGTGTTCACTTAACAACAACCGACCCTGCGGCTCATTTGCAATACCAATTCCAAAACTACGAATTAAATCAGAACCTAACAATTAGTAGTATTAATCCTAAAGATGAAGTAGAAAAATATAAAACAGAAGTATTGACTAATGCTGGTAAAGATTTAGATGAAGAAGGTCTGGCTTATTTACAAGAGGATTTAAATTCACCATGTACCGAGGAAATTGCAGTCTTTCGTGCATTTGCTGATGTAGTAGCTCAATCGGAGAATGAAATTGTTGTCATTGATACTGCCCCGACTGGTCATACCTTGCTTTTATTAGACGCAGCACAATCATATAGTAAAGAAATAGCAAGATCTACTGGTGAAGTACCAGAAAGCGTAACAAAACTGCTTCCTAAAATTCGGAATCCTAAAGAAACTTCGGTTGTCATTACTACTTTAGCTGAAGCTACTCCTGTGTTGGAGGCTTCAAGATTACAAGCTGATCTAAGACGGGCAAATATCCATCCAAAGTGGTGGGTAATTAATCAAAGTTTATTTGCCACTGATACAATGGATCCTATTTTAAAAGGTAAAGCGGCCTCAGAGAGTGAATGGATTCATGAAGTTAATCAAAATTTAGCTGATAGATGTGCTGTTATTCCTTGGCTTAGTGAAGAAAAAGTAGGTTATGAGAAGCTAAAAGATTTCATTAAGTAGCATACTAAGAAGTACTGTGAAAAAAATTTAAAGAATAGGAGTGGATTTTTCATGAAGATTACTGATACTGCCAAGCAATTATTGGAAAATGTATTAACAGAGAATAATGCGGAGGGTATACGCTTATCTTCAGTAGCCGGCTGTTGTGGACCGCAATTTGAATTATCTTTAGATACACCTCAAGCGGATGATAAGCTGGAAACGATTAATGGCATACAGGTAGCCATTGATGCACAAATTTCAGGTACAGAGGAATTAACTTTAGATAAAGAAGAAAGTCAGAATGGTGAAGGATTGGTACTAATAGGTGCCAGTAACTGTTGTTAAAACATAAGGTGAGGTAGTATTTTCTAGCTGTTTCTCTTCTACACTGTCCCTATATAAAATTAACATTCCTTAAATATTAAAAGCGTACTTTATAAAAAAATAAAGTTCTCAAACCCGAATATCTTCCCGGTATATTCCCACCGAACCTTCGGGTTTTTTCACGCCCAATTTCAGTAGAAAATCCACAAATAATCCCCGCTTCAAATCGTCCGTTTTTCCCGCTACTACAGCCCAAAATAACCACTCAATATCTTTCCAATATTATTTCGATAAAATCTGTCCAATACCAACCCAATAATCAATCCGCTTTTGTTCCAAACTGCTTCAATCCCTCGTCATGCATGTGTTCAATATCACTTCCAATATTTTTGAAAGATCAATACCTTTCTTTGTTCATTTTCGGGTGAAAAACGAGTGGAAAATACCGGAGGTATTCCAATTGAAAAACCATCAGAAGGAACGTAATTTTTTTATACAAAAGGGTGAAAATTTGGTACACAAGTGGCTGAAAAGTGGCTAAAATGGAGAATGTAATTATTATATTGAAAAATTTGGAAATGAGAGGCGAGATCATGGGGGAGAAGCGGTTGAGAGGGATTTGGGAAGGGTGCTGGGTGGTAACGTTAATTTTCGATGGGTACAGTAGCTTTAAAAAAAGTTGCACTGTTTTCCCCCTTTGGATATGCTTATTTAAAGGGGCGTTTTTATGGTGAAAAGGAAGAGAAAATGAATTTTTATCAGACCTTGAGAAAAACCGCTTTATTTATCTGAATTTTCCAATCGCATTATAGATATTAGAGAGCAATTCCCTTTGTTGCCCATAGGAGAAACAATTTTAATTGCAGAAGAGTTGGGTATTGAACATCCGAATCACCCTCAAACCTGTGAAGATATTGTCACGACTACCGATTTTCTTCTTACTGTGAATAATGGGAACCAAGTTGTTGATGTAGCAAGCACCGTAAAAGCAAAGATGCCTTGATGGATAAACGTATTATTGAAATAGAAGATGATGCAGTGTTTTTAGTAGACATTGATGCGGCAAGCTCTATGCCGAAAAAAGAGCTAATTATGAATTTAATGTCGGAAATCCAACAATTTTATTCTGATCATTATAAATAGGACGGATTAGTAAAATACCGGATTTGGGATACAAATCGTGTACCTTCATAGTAACCAGTTTTACTATTGATTTTAAAAAATAGAATATTCAAAAAAGTATATTCAGTTCAGAAAAAGTGCTAAGGAATATGATTTAAAGTATCGCCCTTTGGTTAGTGATTCGAAGATGGAAACAAACGGGCCAGATTGTTGGGGAAATAAGGGCTGTATTTGGAGGGGATTTTAATGTATAACGTTGGAATAAGAAGACCACGAATTGAGGACAGTGAAGAGCTGAACCAACTTTTTAGTACAGTGATAAGGGATACATTTGCTAGAGAAGGTTTATCGGAATGGCATGATGATATAGAAAATGAAATAGAAGCCAAGAAGCAATACTTGAAGTATGACCTTGATAGCAACGGGAAGAGTCGCTATTTTTTAATTGCGTGTGATAAAAAAAGTAATAAGGTTATCGGTACAATTGAATACGGTCAAGCCAGTGAACTGATTAATATTTGTACAAATGGAGCTTTAAAAGGGATGTTTGAAATCGGGACTGTGTTTGTGCTCCCTGGTTATCAAAGCCGTGGTATAGGAACTTTGCTTTTAAATACAATGTTTTTGACCTTTCTTGGGAACGGGGTCCAAGAATTTTGTCTAGACAGTGGATATACCAATTCACAAAAAATATGGGAAAGGAAATTTGGCAAACCTGATTATTTACTAAAGGATTATTGGTCACAGGGAACAGACCATATGATTTGGAGGAGAAGTACTAAGGATATGACTATAATATTTAAGTAACACAATACATTAGTTAAGCCTATACAACAAACGAGCGATTGTGGTGCAAAGATTTGTCTTTTAAACGACCTTATTGATACTTCCATAAGCTCCCAGTTAGTAATTATACAAGAAATTAGACAACATTATTTTTACACCGTCCGAAAGTGTGTACGGCGCAATGCGTCTTTTTAGCTTCAAAATAAACAACTTAATTGTCACTCAACAGTAATTTAAAAAAGTAGCGAAGCTTTGCCCCTTTAGATGTAATTTTGTCTATAGGGGTTTTTTATGGTAAAAGTAAAATAAAGATTATACCGAAATCGGAACAAATTGTGTAGTATAATTATGTTAAAGTAGATGAAATTAAAACTTAAAGGGGAATGACCTATGAGTACTTATTTTGTGAAAGTAACTCAACCAACTTCAAAACTTGTAGATATTTTTAATCGCTGGGAGAATGATCCTGATTTGATTCCCCTGACACGGCGCAACTCAAACCAATCTGAATTGGAAAGTCGGCAAATCGTTACGTTGGAGAATCTGGCGCAGCGCTTAAAACGTCAATATCTATATCTTATATACGATGATAACCATTTAATTGGCGAAATGAACTACATGATTGATCCAAACCACCTTTACAAAAAGGAATCGGGAACTGCATGGATAGGGATAACGATTGGCGATTCTGAAGGTCGAGGCAGAGGAATAGGTTACGAAGGACTGCAATATTTGGAGGCAAAGATTAAGGAGAGCGGACTTAAGCGTATTGAATTAGGCGTGTTTGAGTTTAATATAGCAGGACAGAAGTTGTATCAGAAGCTTGGTTATAAAGAAATTGGAGGTATAAAAGATTTTACCTATTATCAAAATAAAATGTGGTCTGATATCCGTATGGAAAAGTATTTATAAAATAAACGCTTTCCCTGATGTAAAACGATCTGTCATTAACGGGCGTGTTTGCGGAAGATCAACAATAGAAAATGATCAATTTTTTTCAAAAACAGGCGCTTCCTTTGTAGTCAAATCAGGTTTTAAAGGCTCTTTTTGATTAAAAATTATTATAAATTAACAACTGTCGTTAAAAGGAAATAAAGTTATTCGAATAGCACTTATTTGTTAAAATGACAATAGGTGCTATTCAATTTGAAAAATAAAGTAAACGGTTACATCGGCTGATAAAAATGCACACTGTTAAGAATCAGAAATTATGATTTATGTTTTTTCAGTAAAGACAAAAGCCTATGTACAGGAGATAGGTTAGGTTAATTAATGGAATATTTTCCCACTTTTGACATTGAAGAGGCACTCCAACTCTTTTATGATAGGATGCAATAGGATTTATTAAGAAACCCAAACGGATAGGAAACGGTAAAATTGAACTATGTGGAAGAGAATTAGCTGGGGCGTTGCTTTATCATAAACTCATTGATCAATTAGTACCAAAGGTTAAACCCATTAGAGTCGGTGAAGATATTTCTCTATTGGAAAGCGTAAAGCCACGCCTTAATTTGAAATTAATGGATATGAAATAATACTCTAATGGAATTTTCAAACCAGCTTCCAATATTATTATTTACATTTAGGGATATCATGGAAAATCCTCTGTCTTTAATTAATTTTCAACAATAAAATTTCAATCAATTGTTCAATAAAAGGGTGCAGTACTGGAACAAAGGATCAGCGCCCAATATCCAAGAATCGGGTCATTTTGTGGAATAAAGAAGTTTAGCAACCAAGAAGAAATTGCTGACGGTTATGTGTGCTAAACTTTACTTTGACAATAACGTTAATAATTTTAATGAAAGGAGCAATCATGTATTTAGAAATTTATCTTTATCCAGTACTGGAAGAAAACAAGGAACAATTTTTAAAAATTAATCGAGAAGCTGAACGTATTTACAAAGAATATGGAGCAATCGACAGTGAAACATATACTGCTGCATCAATTTATCCGGAATATGGTTGTGCAGGGATGATATCGGCAGTTGAACTACGCGAAAGCGAGATTCTAATGTTAGAAGTTAATTGTTATTATAATAAGGATCATCATAATCAGGTTTTGGAGAAAGTTGATAATGATGAACAAATTGAAAGGTTATATAATCAAATGACAAAGGTAATCGATGTTAGTCGTACTGTCCGCGGTGAATTTGAATAGCTATAGCAGAAAATGAATTTGGACATAATACGATATGGCGCAATCGCGGAGAAATCGTAAGAAGTATACGGTGTTACGCCCCAGGGGGACCATAACAATAACATTTACCCAGGAAAGGAGACAGAACGATGTCGGAAAAGAATGTACCATCACCAAAAATTGTATCATGGGATGAGTGGCACGTTGAGCGTGAAAAACTGCTCGTTAAGGAGAAGGAGCAAACTCGTGCATTAGACGCATTAGCTGCCGAACGCCGCAGGCTTCCAATGGTTCAGATCGATAAAGAATATATTTTTGAATGGTCAAATGGAACAGCAAGTCTAATTGATTTATTCGATGGACGCCGTCAGCTCATTGTTTACCATTTTATGTTTGATCCTGATTGGTCAGAGGGATGTGATGGCTGTTCAATGGTAGTTGATAATATAGGGCATCCGGCTCATTTACATGCACGAGACACATCCTTAGCTTTGATTTCTCGTGCACCACTTAAGAAGATTGAACCGTTTAAGAAACGAATGGGATGGACAATACCCTGGTACTCCTCATTTGAAAATGATTTTAATTTTGATTTCGGGGCAACGACAAAAGATGGAGAAACACACCTCTGCAGTGTTTTTTTACGCGACGATGAGGATCGGATTTTTCTTACGTACTCCACTGGTGCCCGAGGGGTTGAATATTTGGGAACTAACTGGAGTTATCTTGATATAACACTGTTCGGGAGACAGGAAGATTGGGAAGATTCACCTGCATGGGTGCCGCAAACACAACCTTATCTGTGGATTCGTCTCCATGACAAATATGATAAATCTGAGGGAGAGAGCTCCTGTTGCAATTCTTAAGTTAACAGCTTGATAAACGATTTAAAGGGACGTTTTGCTTTCCAATAAAAGAATTAACATTTCCAACTCCGAAGGTTATTATATTATTGCTTTTGAGAAAATTGCTATCTACAGAAGTAAGACAGAATAAAATGTTTTAGTGTGGTGATGGAGGGTAACCTGGTAAAGGAAGATGCACAAATGAAAAATATATTTAACCCAGTTTTTATGCAGGAAATCTTAGAGCGTATCGATGAATTAAGCCCAGAGTCAAGAGGCCAATGGGGAAAGATGGATGTTGCTCAAATGTTAGCTCATTGCTCAGCGTTCCAAGACATTGCAATGGGGGATTCTTTCCCAAAGAGAGGATGGTTAGGAATAGTGGTAGGACGGTTTGCCAAACCAATTTTTTATAATGATAAACCGGTAGCTCACAATATGTCCACTATACCGACCATTTTGATTACAGAGGAAAAAGAATTTGAAACAGAAAGAGAAAAGCTGAAACAAAAAATTATAACGTTCCAAAAGAATGGACCCGAAAAGTGTACCACTCACCCGCATGCTTTTTTCGGTAAATTCACCCCGAGCAATGGGGGAAAGGAATTTACAAGCATCTTGACCATCATTTAACCCAGTTTGGAGTTTAGTTAGTATTTATATATATAAATAAAAAAGTTGACCAAAGAGAAAAGTAATAAATTGCATTATCGACTTAGAAATAAATAAATAACATAGACAAACCCGAAGGTCTTCCAAGTATATTTCCGCTGGACCTTCGGGTTTTCTATTGAAGTTACATTTGTTTAAATTTTCAAATCAAATAACATTCAAGATAGGATACAGCTAGCACTTTACTGGTCAGTGTAATCAAGAACTCGCAGGAATAGCCGACAGTTCCAGTTAGTGTAGGATTTTTAAAATTTGGGTATAGTAATTATGGACAACTTAATAAAAGATGAAAATATGAAATACTGGTAAAGTGACCTGAGTTTGATGATTGACCGGCATTTTTTTGCCGGAACCACTGTTAGACGAAGACGACCTGTTGATTTCATATTGGAAGACAGAAATTAACTTTTCTATCAAACTCAACTTACCTTATAAAGGTTTTAAAGGAGATGAGATTGTGACTGTTAATAATAATGGTTTTACTCTAAATGACGGTTCCGTGCTTCCTGCTGTAGGATTAGGCACGATTGGTATCGATGGTGACCAGGGAACATTTGAAATTTTAAATGCCTTAAACCTGGGCTACCGTTTAATCGATACGTCAACAAACTATAACAATGAAGGTATTGTCGGTGAGGCTGTGCGCCGATCCGCGCTTCCTAGAGAAGAAATTTTAATCAGTGCGAAATTGCCCGGCTCTCACCATGAATATGACAAGGCGTTTATCTTTATTCAAGAATCTTTACGCCGCACCGGACTAAAATATTTTGACAAGTATTTAATTCATTGGCCGAATCCCAAAGACGGCAAATATGTAGAAGCTTGGAAGGCTTTAGTGGATGCTCAAAAACAGGGATTAATCAGAACCATCGGTGTTTCGAATTTTGAACCAGAACATCTGGACAATATTATCGAAGAAACAGGTGTGACTCCTGCTACAAACCAGGTGGAGCGTCAGCCGTATTTTAATAATAACCGTATGGTTGAAGAAAATAAAAAACGGGGGATTCTTACGGAAGCTTGGAGTCCTTTTGGCCGGGGTTATCTGAATGATGTGCTGGAAAATGCCACAATTAAAGAAATTGCAGATAAATATGATAAGACTCCGGCACAGATTATTTTAAACTGGAATTATCAGCCCGGCGTATTTGCTATTCCTAAATCAAGTAATCCAATGCATCAAAAAGATAATATCAATAGTACCAGCTTTGAATTAGGTCCTGAGGATATGGAAAAAATGGATTCATTGGATAAAGGGGAAGCCGGCCGTGTAGAAGGGCAGGATCCCTATGAATATCACGAATATGTATAGACTGGAGACCGTATGAACATCGTATTGTGTTCGGTTTGAAGCTGAAAAATACACTACCTGAGTTAACTATTCTTGGGTAATAGATAAAAGGCAGATCTGTTTTAAGCAGACCTGTCTTTTATTTTTAAAATTTTTCCGTTCTTTTTGACCGTTCACACGTAATAAAAATTTTAAGGATTATTTCTTTAACAAATCCAATACTTCTTTCATAGTGGATTCTTTTTTTAGATTTTTTTGAGTGAATATATAAATATGATGAGCAGGCATTTCAAATTCACTTTCTAGGTAATACAGCTTTTTATTATTAATAAATGGCTGAACTATCTTAGAAGGCAGCAAAGTAAAATAATCTTGTTCTTCTATCATTTTTAACAAGATTGCAGTTTGATTCATTGATAGGGCAGGTAAGTGATTAATGCCGGTAAGCTCCATGAACCATTCAAAGAAAGCATCTCCCCAATTGTTTAATATAAACTTTTTACTGCTTAAATCATCAACTGTAATCGGTCTATGCAGCTGGAATCTGGAAACAAATTTAAAACGATCCTCAATGTGTTCATGTATCAGTAAATTTGGATGTGTTGGTTTTGTATAAGATATTCCAAGGTCTATAATGCCGTCTAACACTTTGCTAATGGTATTCTCTGATGAATGTGTTTTAAGTTCTAAGGATACATTTCTATTTTCCATGGCAAAAGTGGATAAGGCGTCTCTATAGATGTAGTTCCATGCTGACGAAGGCCCTCCCAATACTAATCGATCGATATACTGTCCATCTAAAGCAAGCTCTTTTTTACTTTCTGCAAATAATTCAATGATTCTTTTGGCGTAGGGTAAAAATATTAATCCTGAGGGAGTAAGCTCTACGCCTTTGTTTGTTCGTCTTAGCAGTGTTTTTCCCAATTCAAGCTCAAGACTTTTTAGCCTGGCTGAAACAGTTGATTGGGCCACATGTAACATTTCAGCACTTTTTGTAAAGTTTTTATAGTTTACTAATGATAAGAATGTGTCTAATTGTTCTTTATCCATGTCTCTCATTCTCCCGTCTACAATCGAAAAATACGATTATAGCAATCTAATATATTCGTTAAACAAATAATACTATATAGGATACAATTTAAACAAAGATATTATTTTACAGGAGTGATATAGTATGTTCCATTATTTAATTTTTGATGTGGACGGAACGATTTTAGATACCGAAGCAGCAATATTAAAATCTCTGCAAAAAGTGTTGGCGCGTGAAGGTGAAGAATATCAAATGGAGGAATTGAGATTTGCTTTAGGAATACCAGGGAAAGAAACACTACGAAGACTAAAATTGACTGATGTAGAACGCATTCATTTAGAGTGGGCGAAGGAAGTATTAGAATTTTCCGGAGAAGTAAAGGTATTTAAAGGGCTAAAAGAGATACTAAAAGTTCTAGCTGATAAATCTGTTAAAATGGGTATTGTTACTTCCAAAACACACCAAGAATTAAAGGATGAATTTGATCCATTCGGATTAAGCTCTTATTTTCAATACACAATTAATGCGAATGACACCGAGAAGCACAAACCACATCCCGATCCCTTGTTAGCTTGTTTAGAAGGTTTAGGTGCTACTCAACAAGATGCCATTTACATTGGGGACTCCATCTATGATATGCAATGTGCAAAGAGCGCCGGGGTGAAATTTGCTCTTGCCTTATGGGGAGCTAAGACGGTAGAACGATTTGAATCCGCAGACTATATATTAAAAGAGCCGAAAGATATTTTAACTTTAATAAATCATTAAAACTATAAAATATCAAAATTAATTAGAAGGGGAGAAAACTTTCCATGAAATATATATTGGATAGAGAGTATGCAAAAGAGCTAATGGAATGGGCATATGCACAGAACCCGGGGCCCTGGTATAAGCATTCGGTCAATGTTGCAAAAGCAACGGAAAATATCATAATGGAATTAAATAAAAATGGATATGAACTTGATGTTGATTTGGGTTATAATGCTGCTCTCTTGCACGATATCGGAAGGTACAAAGGATTTACTAAATCTGTTATTCATTCATATGACGGCTACATTTATTTTGAAAAATTAGGTTTCCCTAGTAATGCAAATGTTTGTGTCACATATTCATTTCCCAACAAAAATAAACATATAGAAATAGCAGCTGATTGGAGCCTTGTTCCTGAACATATGAAGTTGAAATTGGTTGAAATCCTGGATAAAAACAGGACATACGATATTTACAATAAAGTAATCACTTTATGTGATGCTCTTGCTGATTCGGAAGGATTTACTACGCTTGAAAGAAGATTGATATCAGTTGGTTTACGTCATGGAACCAATTCACATACTTCCCTTCATTGGAAGGGTTTTTATACAATTAAAAATGAGCTGGAAGAACTGCTCGATATGAGCATATACAAACTACTGCCCGGTGTAGAAGATTCAATTTATACTAAAGTAAATTATTAAAGATTTAGGACGTTTATAAAAATTTTAATAAAGGATGTGTAATTATGAAAGCAATTATTTTTGATTTTGATGGTACTCTTGCCGACACTTTGCCAATTTGTTTTTATGCATTTCAAGCTGTATTTAAGGAATTTGATAACATGGAAGTTACTTCAGATCAGATTAAGACGATGTTCGGTCCATCAGAGACGGGAATTATCAGAGAAAATCTTAAAAATTCCAATCATGAAAAAGCAATCGAATTATATTATGAGAAATATAGTGAAAAGCACAGAGAACTTGTTTTGGATAACAAGAAAATGAATGACTTACTTCTGCAATTAAAAAGCGAGGGTTATAAATTAGGAATTGTGACAGGGAAAGCAAGAAGAAGTCTGCTTATTTCTTTAGAATGCCTTTATATGAATGACCTATTTGATGTAATTATTACTGGTGATGATGTTGCTATACCTAAGCCTCATCCAGAGGGAGTAAATAAGGCTTTGGAACAGCTTAACATAAAAAATACTGAGGCTGTTTTCCTGGGAGATAGTGATGCTGACATTTTGGCTGGGAAACAAGCCAATGTACACACAATCGGAGTCCAATGGCTGCCAAACTACCAGACACCAGAGTTTCGTATGCAGCCTGACCAAATGTTTAGTAGTATAGACGATTTCATACAATACTTACAAACTATAGATAGGAACAACTGTGAATGTGAGTAAAGTTATGGACCTGGCTTTTTAGTTGTATTGACAAGGTCTTTAATGGGATATTCTTTCATGACCGGAAAGATTGGACTTGAGTATGCTGCACTGATTGTGTTGGTTGCGCTATAATCCCGTTGGGCAGGCTGATTTTAATTTTTTACAAACAGGTATTGCTGGCAAGACAAGTGCATAGCTTCATTTTTCATTGTACGCATGGGTTGGATATTATTTTGGATCAGATAATTGATGGAGATGCTTTATTTTTACTTTTGCTCATCCTATTTAACGGCATCCAATGTGCCGCTAGAATATCTATAGTTAGCTTTTTTACCTTGGTAATTTGATAATGTTTGCGGTTCTAATAGAACTCCGATTTTTAGCGCTGCTTTCGTACCATGAAAAAAGGCCCTTCACCTAAGGTTTCTTTATTATCATTCATACAGATACACCTCTTATATTTTTAGATTTGTATATAACAGTATAGTCGGAATTGTAGAAAGGATGGTCTATAAACGGTTTATAAATAATGGTATAATTTACTTAATTTAAATGAAAGGTGTGATGGCTTATGGTATATAAACCAAATTTTATTAACGTAGCGATTGATACATTGGCCACTGGAAAAAACTATGCTAAGGAGGCATCACACATTGGAAACAGAAGGGAAAAAACTTCAATCAGAAACGGAAAGATTGGTATTAAGACCTTTACAAAATGAGGATTATAATCGTTGGTTTGAGGGTTGTCGTGACAGGCTTCCTTCCCAGTATAAATACGACAATAATAAAATAGATTTGAGCGGATGGACGCAACAGAAATTCAATGAGGAAGTAGTTTCAAAGTTTAAAGGGTATGCTGATCGGGACAAAGTGTATGTATTTGGTGTATTTCGAAAGTCAGATCAAAAACAAGTTGGTAAGGTTGAAATCGAGACGATTATAAGAGATGAATTTCAGTGGGGGCTTTTAGGATATACTATTCACAACCAATTTTGGCGGAATGGTTATGGAAAAGAAGCGGTAAAAGAGGCGCTTAATATCGCTTTTAAAAACCTTGAATTCCATCGCGTTGAGGCTCATATCAATATTGACAACGAACCTTCCTTAAAACTTGCAAAGAGCGTAGGTATGGAATTTGAATGTATTAGAAAAGGGTTTATATTTGAATTTGACGAATGGACCGATAATATCGTGTATTTTATGAATTCCAAATAAGCGGTTAGTACAGACGTAATTCAATTTATTTGAATTACGTCTGTTTTATGCTTGGAGAGGGATACAAGTAAATAACTCCATCAATATATTCTAAAATTTCATCGGTTTGCTGTTGTTTCTCTTCGAATTCTTCATAGGTGTTGAAATTTTATTTGTTAAACACAATTCAATCACTATCTTTATTAAAAATAAACTGATACACCTATTAGTTTACCCCCGAATAAAAGAATTTATTTTGAACCTTACTTTCCAGGCATTTTTTTAATCAATAGCCACAACAGAAAGAACAACCCCATATAGCCAAACAATGGATACAATACCGACAGTAATTTTCCGTATCCCACCTGACTGATTAAAAAGATGGCAGACAGGATCAGCAAGACAGCATGCTGATAACGAAGATGGAATGCCGACTGCAGCTGCCGTGTTATGCCAAACACATTTCCGACAACCGTATTGAAAATCTCACCGTAAATAACAATTAAGAACAGAACGTGAATAAGCGTTCCAAAATGCTGAACGATCTCCGCCATTGGAATTTCATAAAGAAATGTTTCCGGGAAGACAGATAATAAAAAATGAATTGCTACCAGGAGAAAAAATAAAACCAATCCACCCAAAAATCCGCCCCAGCGCAGGATATGCTCATCCTGGATTTCCTTCCCAAGCGGTACAAGGACAACTTGAGCTGTCATCAGATTAAATGCTGCATAGGCAAAAGGGGAGCCTGCCCACGAAAGGTTGTCCGATAACTGAACAGGGAGAAGCTTTTCTGCCAGCAGATGTGGATGCTCGCCCGCAATGGAACCAGCTACAAACAGGACGAAAAGAATCATTAATGGCACAATGTAGGAGTTGATGGCAAATAATCCATTCAATCCTTTCATTACAACGATATAAGAAAGAATGAGTGTAAGGATAATTCCCATTTGAAACGGAAGGCCAAGCTGTTCATGAAATACAGCGCCCGCTCCTGAAAGCATGACAGAAGTGACACCAATAACGACGATAAAAATAAAAAGGTTAACTACTCTGGCAATGCTTTTTCCGAATAAATATTCATTTAGTTCTTGATAAGAATAGGCCTGGATTCGGGCAGATATAATCATTATTTTTGTTCCAATCAGAATAAACAATATTCCACTGATTGCAATGCCGATGGTCCCTAAAGCTCCATAGACACTAAAAAATGTAACAATTTCTTTCCCGGAAGAAAATCCTGCCCCAATAACCGTTCCAACGTATGTAGCCGCTAACAGCAATATAGAAATTTTTCGATTCCGCATCACGCCACCTCCTCATCATTTGTATGATAAGGAGGACGAGTAAATACCAGCTTTTCAAATTTTCGCCTGAAAAAAGCGAAAAATGCTCCAGACGAGGACGAAAAATAGTATATACCCAAAAAAAGAATAAGTATGATTCCAATCGGTATGATGGATAAACCATCCCAGATGTTCCGAGGCTTTTTCGATAAAAACCACAGCTATACCAATACCAAGAATCATGATGCACCGTGAAAGAAATCTCATCCGATCAGCCATATACAAAAATAGAACGGCAGAGACAGGAAGAACTAGCAGGGTAAATACAATATTAACCGAAAATATTTCTGGAAAGAGCCTCATAGGAAAGTGATACATGCCGATGCCAACAAAAAATAAGTCTAAGTAAGTTCCAATAAGGGAAGAAAAGAGAGCAGATATGATATACGCCTGCCGTTCTTTATTCCTGTCTGAGAAAGATTGCTTTTTTTGCAAGGATGACAAGCTCGATTTTTTCCATTGCTTTGCAGTATTTTTCATGAATTTCCCCACCTGTATTTTTTTCGTCCTTTACTAAATAATCAATCACACTTAGATCGTCAAACCAGTCACCTTCTTCAGCCGGTGCGTGATCAACATCTTTCCATGCATATTTCAACGGAGGACTATAAATTCGGGGAGCGCCTTTTTTACGTTCACAATGCTTTGTCCTTCGCCGGTATACCGTACCCGGAGCAGATTCATTCACAGAGTGGAACAAATCCTCCCAATAATCTGCTCTGGAGCCTGTATGAGGATGCTTTCCTGCCCATAACAGAATATCTTTTAAGACAGATGTTTGTTGAAAAAGGATGGCATATAAACGTTTCCCTAACATGATCCGCTCATGGAGAGAGCTGAAATGGTACAGTGTATCGCCAATCAATGCAGGTTTCTTTTCTATTTTTCCATGCTGATAAAGCGGGAAAATAATATGGTTAAAGCGCAAAAAGTCATACAGTTTAAAACCTAATGTATCTAATACGGTTTCTTTAAAATGGGGATGATGCACCACTCTTTCTTCCAGATAGCTTTGTTCATTAATAATGGTTGCGATGGCTAACAGATAGCGGTCATCATACTCCCAGAAATGGTTCCATATCACTTCCATAAATACAGAGACGTTCAAAAAAGGAAGAAGATGAAAAAGATTTCGATTTATTTTTACACTTTGCTGATACAGCAATAATTGCGGATAAACATCCTGAAATATTAACCAATTACCCCGCTCTAAAAATAAATAGAAGTTATTTTGTTCTTTTTCAGACAACAATCTCGCCAGGAGATCACCCTTCAAATCAGTCATATTCCAGCCGCCGTTTCTTGATACCATATGTCCTAATAAAGCCCAATGGATTTCAGGATGCTGTATATAAAAATCGAAGTAAGCCTGTGTTCGGGTTACGTTATTTTTATTCCATTTATTTGTTATTTGATGAATGCTGTGAATTAACATTCTTTCACCTTTTGGCAGCATGTATAAGGATAGGCCGTTTGCTTTTTGGTTCCTTTTCTTTTTCAGCTTTTTTTTTATATCAAGAATGGATCTTCCGAACGCTTTCTTCTTTTTGAAACAGCCAATCGTCATCCAGTCGCCTCCTTATCTAAGGAATATGCTTACACCGTGTGGCATATGTATAGAAAAATAGTTTCTATAAGAGAGGTTTTCTGATGAAAGAAAAGGTGGATGCAGAAATAAATCAACTGGTTGACAGGCTTATAGAAGAACAGACACTTGACGGATCCTGGACGTATCCCTTTGAAACGGGGATATCAACAGATTGTTATATGATTATTCTCCTACGTACATTGGAAATGGATGATGAGGACCTCATCGATGCGCTGGTAAGCAGAGTTCTTCGTAAACAAGGTAAAAATGGTGCATGGAAAATATTCCACGATGAAGCGGAAGGGAGTCTCACGGCGACGGTAGAGGCCTGTTATGCGCTCCTGTACTCCGGCCGACGAAAAAAGGAAGACAAGGAGATTCGTTTAGCAACAAGATTTATCCAGCGGCACGGCGGCTTAAAAGAAATTAATATGTTTGCAAAAGTTATGCTGGCTCTGACAGGGCAGTACAAATGGCCGCGTTATCTTCCTGTTCCGGTTAAAATCATTCTTTTTCCGGTTTTCTTTCCTCTCAATATATTTGACTTATCTCTGTACGCAAGGTCAAATTTGATCCCTATATTAATTACAGCAGATTATAAATTCAGCCGGAAAACAAAGCGTTCGCCCGATTTGTCTGATTTATTCCTGCAGCGGGGAGATGATGGCGATTGGGAAAAGGAGTTAAACAGCTGGCGTTCCTTTGAAACTCCATTTCAACGGGGGATTAGCAGTCTGATAGGGTTGCCGGAACAACTCCATGAATTGGCCTTGCAGCGTGCGGAGGAGTATATGCTAAATCGGACAGAGTCAGACGGCACGTTTTACAGCTATTTCAGTTCGACGTTTTTGATGATATTTGCTCTGATGGCCAGAGGTTATTCGAAACAGGATCCTATTATTATCAAAGCTGTAGAGGGCCTGAAGTCGTTTAAAACCAACATTGGAAAACAAACGCATATGCAGTATACGACCGCAAACGTCTGGAATACTGCTTTGATTAGTCATGCTTTGCAAAAGGCTGGCTTATCCCCGTCCACAAAGGTAATTGACAAAGCAAATCAATATTTGCTGAAGAGACAACAGATGAAATACGGCGATTGGTTGATCCATAATCAAGACGTGATACCTGGAGGATGGGGGTTCTCCGATATTAATACGATTAACCCCGATTTGGATGATACAACAGCTGCATTAAGATCTATTCGTTCTTTCGCCGGTGAAAATACCGTTTACCGCCAAGCTTGGGACCGTGGGACCCGTTGGGCAGTTTCTATGCAGAATGATGATGGAGGCTGGCCTGCCTTTGAGAAAAATGTGGATAATACATTGCTTTCCTGGCTGCCGATTGAAGGAGGGGGCTCGATGCTGCTGGATCCTTCAACGGCGGATTTAACGGGGAGGACATTGGAGTTTTTCGGAAATGATACCCATACAGATACGTATCAGCCCTTTATTAAACGAGGAGTGAAGTGGCTGCTGCAAAATCAGGAAAAGGACGGCTCCTGGTATGGCAGATGGGGAATCTGCTATATATACGGAACTTGGGCAGCTGTTACAGGATTAGCGGCAGTTAAAACAAATAGCGATCACCCGCAGATTCAAAAAGCAATTAAATGGTTGTATGCCATTCAAAATCAGGATGGCGGCTGGGGAGAATCTTGTAAAAGTGATATAGAGAAAAAGTATGTTCCACTGAAGGTGAGTACGCGTACACATACAGCCTGGGCAATAGATACATTGATCGCTGCAGAAGAAAAAGCAACGCCTGAGATTGAGCGGGGGATTTCGTATTTGCTGGAGAGTTCTGAGAAAGATGATTGGACGACAGCCTATCCGAAGGGGCAGGGGCTGCCGGGAGGATTTTATATTCACTACCATAGCTATGAATTTCTGTTTCCGTTGCTTGCTTTGGCAAATTATCGGGAGAAGTTTTGTTGAAGTAAGCATGCGGATGTGCAATAACGATAGAAATGTGTGAGGTGCTGGATATGATTCATACAGTTAAAACAGGGGAAACACTCCACCAAATAGTAAGGGATTATCGTATATCAATACAGGCGATCATAAACGCTAATCCAACCGTAAATCCAAATGTCATTTATATTGATACAGCGCTATATACCAATGCTAATGCTATAATAATATTAAACGTTTTTCTCATTATTTTCTATCTACTGAATTTAATTATGATATCGTCCAGGATAGGAGAGCTGTCAAATGACAAATTACTATTACTTAGCATCAGATCAAAAGATGGGACAAGGTAATGGCACGCTTGATTTTATAGAAATCAATGAAGTTATTCCAGGGTTTGATTATCCAGTTCAAATCGAAATATATGATGGTTTGGAAAAAGAGTGGGAGCTCCGGGCGTTAGTACAATATATCCGCAATCACACAGAATCTTATAAAGTTTGTACAGTGCAAATAGCACATTTAATCAGCTCAAATCATTTTGAGTTGAAGGCGCGGAGAAAATCAAAAGTACTGTTACATGAAATTGCTGATCCGATACAATTGCTGCTGCAGGAAGGGGATTTATTGACGATCAAAAAAGTCCCGGCAGAAAGATCACTATCCTTAAGTTATTGTTGTGAAAATAAAGAACCCGACGATTTAAAGATGGAAGGAGATATGGGCGCAGATCCATTTTGGTGTAACAGGTGCGGCAGTAATCTCGATATAAAAGATATTCCGATTTCAAGTCAATTAGAAGAAGAATTACTATCTTGGGCAGCGAAGTATGGAGAATGGATAGATTGGGATACTGATAAATTACTTCCTGACGAGATTGAAATGGAAGATAAATTCAACCGCAGAGGCTTTGCTTTAATGAAAAAAGTGAAGCAAGAAATGGGAAGCAGTTATAATATAAGCTTTATACCATCTGTCAGTGCAAGGTTTTATGATCAAAGCGAAAATGATTTTTCAAAATAAGGGGACAACTTTGGATAAAGATTATAAGAAGGAGTATTAAAATGATAGTATTACAAAAAGACGCAAAGGGAACAACGTATCAAGATTTAATAGATGTATGCTTTGATATATGTGATCAATTTCATCTTGTTCTAAGAAAGGATATGGGTCCTTTAAAGAGCTTTGATACGTTTTTAAAAACAATTGATTCTGCTTTAATTACCATGAAAGAAGAGTCCGAGTGGGCAAGTACGATTTTAGGCGATGGGCAAACAGCTAAGGTTTATTACTACCATACAAAGGATGAAAAGGTTAAAAGAATTATTAAAGAAAAAGTTACATCTCTATATGAGTGGGAGATGCCGGAGCATCCTGAAGACTTATCGTTTTTCAAAAATGGGGAAGTCTGGCTTGCCACAACCAGTCATGAAGAAGAGTGTTATATTTTCCCTGGAAGTGAAGAAGAGACTAATAGAATAATGAATATAAAAGGAATAGCTGCTGCGATTGAAGAAGATGAATGATGAAAAGACAGGCCAGACATTCGGACATTAAGAAAAGGAGCTGCCGTCAAAAGTATATCATTCGTTTTGCGGGACTTCTGTAATTTTATTTTTTAACTTCCGGATGCTGTTAAGTGAAATTATATGTGAAAATATAGATGAAATGAATATATTTACAAATGAGGTGTGGCATTTCAACATCAAACCCTATGGCGAATAGCGTGTTCTAATATCGGTGTTGGCTGAGTGCGGAGGCCTTTCTTAGTTAAAGAACCCATTTTGATTATTGTTTCAAAATGGGTTCTTTTCATTGGAAGTATAATACGACTTTGCGAAAAGAATTTGATCAATACCTTAACCAGCGTTATTTCCCGCAGCTTCCAGCACACGTTTCTCCTTCTCGCTCTCAAGCCCTGCTTTCCAGTTTCCATTCCGCTCATGTAAGCTCCATTCGAGTGTATCCAAAATCGTTTCCTGCATTGGACGAAAGCTTAATCCTGCTTCTATAGCCCTCTCATTGTTCACATCCATCATCCCATTCATATTTAAAGAGTCAGGAAGCCAAAAAGGAAGTTCTACCCAGGGCTGCACCTGATTTTCTTGTAAAACAGATTCCTCTGCCCAGCAAAGCTCTGTATTTGCTGGTGAAACTAATTTTTTGCAAGTTAAAATAAAGGCTTTATACCCCAAATTCTCTCTCGGACCAGTTGCATTAAATGTTCCTTTTACTCCTTGTTCAATAGCCTTAATAATCCATGATGCCAAATCACGCACATCAATAAACTGAACTTTTTTATTATCACTGACATTTGGGACGAGTATTCTCCCGCCCTGATTTATTCTCCATGGCCAATAGGTAAAGCGATCTGTCGGGTCGTCTGGTCCAACAATAAGACCTGGCCGGACAATAAGTGAGTTATCATAAAACTCCCTGTTTACAATGACCTCGCAAGTAACCTTATTGCTGCCGTAGTCGCCTTTATCCAGTTCATTGAGTGCATCGGTTTCACACACAGGTCCTTTATTCAGATGCTTATATGCGTTGATGCTGGAGATGTAAATATAAGTATTGCAACGATCCTTTAATTGATTTACCGAGCGTTCTACATCATTTGGATCTGTACCTGGATCAATCACCACGTCCCAGTGATCTGTAAGTTTTTCGATATCGTCTGTACTGCGATCACCAGCAAGATGCGTGACACCTGGTACATCTTTTAGAAATTCCGGGTTTGTTTTTCCACGATTGAATAATGTGATATCCATTCCTTTATTCAAAGCCTGTTCTGCGATATGTTTTCCTAAAAATAATGTGCCGCCCAGAAGTAGTACCCTCATTCGTCTAATTCCTCCCCCTGAAAGACAGTGTCTGTAACCAGCTGTTTTTCAGTAATTAAGCCGTCATTTGGCAATCTAAAGTATTAGTGACTTGCTGCTGTTGAACATATAAGGCTGGAATGCACGCATTGTCAGTAAGAAGATTGGCAATAAGCTGGGTATCCCCATTTTGCAAAGCTTGGCTGTACAGTTGTACGCGAAGTGCTTCTTCTTCATCTACAGAGTGGAGCTCTTCTATATTGTCGCGAACTTCATTTATTACCTTCTGTCTTGCCCGAAAAAGAGCTGCCTTCACAGCTCCAACACTCATATTCGTCAAAAATGCTATTTCTTTCAGACTGCATCTGCATACATCAGATAAAAGAAATAATACTTGCTGGTTTATGGTTAGTCTGGTGACAAGTATATTTAAAACATGTGTGAAATTTAAGGAAGTTTCTAATTCAGTAGAGTCTCCGAACTGCTGATAGTTGTCTTCATATGGAATGGTTGGCAGTTTCCGTTTGCGAGTCTCATCAATCCATGTATTTTTTGCAATGGTGGTAAAGTATGCCCTTGATAGTGATTTAGGCTTCTTTCGCCAACTTATGTAGGCTTTTATCCAGGTTGTCTGCATAAGGTCCTCTGCATCGTGGGGATTGCTGGTAAAATGCAGACAAGCCTTCCATATCGAAGAAGCATAGTCTTCCCAAGCCTGATTAAACTTTTGATTCATGATTTACACTCCTTTTCAAGCGCTCCTTTCAATCCTTTTAACGATAAACAGAAAGAAAAGGATACGATTTGGGGTAAAATATTTGAATACGAAAAAGTTCTGGTGATTATTAATTATATTATCAATATTATTGCGGATATATGTAACATTCACAAGTGATATAGAGCAAGGATGTAAATTTAGTCTGTTACGCTCTTTTATTCGTTACATTTTGTTAAAGTCTGAGAAACTTGAATCATTTTAAAATCTGTGTATAATGATAAGAAATTAAAGGAATAGAGTTAAGCAAATGTTTTCTAGGGTTCCGCAATTCTAATATTGGTCTGGACCGAGAGAAAACACACAGTGAACTGCTGTGTCACGGAGGGATAAAAGCCCGGGAGAAACTGTATCTACAGTTATCTCTCAGGGCTTTTTTGTTTTTTTAGTCTTTTTTGGTAAGAATAAAATTGGAGGTGTTTTCGTTGAGTCGAAACTGGATTAAAGTGTTTATTGCCGCCTTTTTGGAGATTTTTTGGGTGATTGGATTGACCCATTCTTATGATTTTTGGACCTGGACTGGAACAATAATCGCTATTATTGTCAGCAATTATTTAATGATTACAGCAGCACAGGTGCTTCCGGCTGGAACGGTATATGCCGTTTTTGTAGGATTAGGAACAGCAGGTACTGTTATTGCGGGGATTCTTTTCTTTGGAGAAGCATTCCAATGGATGAAAATTCTTTTGATAGCAGTACTATTAACTGGAGTGATGGGCTTGAAATTAGTTACACCTGATAAGGAAAAGAAAGGAGCTGAATCCTGATGGCCTGGTTTACTTTGATTATAGCGGGATTACTGGAGACATTTGGTGTTGCAATGATCAATCAGCTTTCTGTAAAGCGAAACTTGCAAACCGTTGTTTTACTCATTTTAGGGTTTGGTTCTAGTCTTGCTTTACTCAGTTATTCATTGCAATTCATTCCTATGGGAACTGGTTATGCCATTTGGACAGGAATTGGTGTAGTCGGTGGGGCGCTTATTGGTATGATATTTTATGGCGAATCAAAGGATTGGAAGAGGCTGGTTTTTATAACAATGGTTTTATGCTCAGTGATTGGGCTTAAACTTATTTCGTAATATTATGAGAGATATAAACAAAAGATTCGTTTTTTGAGGATCTGAAATAGAAGAAACTGGGGTTATATGTTCGTGAGCCTGTTTTGAATGATTTTTTCAAATACAGGCTCTTATTTTTGGAATGATACCTTGATAAGTTCATTTTTGATTAAACTTTATTTTAAGCAGACAGCTGTTTAGTGTAAACTGAATTTATAGAAATATTAGAAACAATATATGGATGAGTAAGTAACTAGGTGTTGGAAAGAGGTTGAGGATAACATATCGTTCTTTTTAAATTAGGGAATGAGATAGAGAGGGGGAATTGATTTATGTATAATAATCAGGATAAAAATTTTCATTGTGACCATTGCGATAAGATTATAGAAACAGGTGAAAAGTGCTGGATAAAATGGAATTTTCCTCCCAGCCATTTGAAGACCCAGACTATGCCCAGGAAGAGCTTTGAATGGGAGAATGTTCCTGTAATCTGCAGCCAATGCTCGAATAAGGATATTAAAATGTCTGATTATTAAACTGTATCTTTTAGTAAGTTTTTATTGATCACATAGCATGGCTGAAATTAATTAACATGATATTGCAGTCGCCGTAACATTTTGCATTGGATTGTTACGTGGACTGGTGGAATTATTGAAGAGGGCAATCTTTTTCAGTACAACAAGAAGTTTTTTCGATAAAGCTGAAACTAAATGGGACTGCATTCGTCTATTTAATTAAAAAGGAGGGCGATTCATGAAAAAACGATTACTTTTTATTTTACTCTTACTTTTTCTAAATGCATGCAGCCAATCTGATGAAACAAATGAAAACAAGCCGACTCAAGTTGATCCTTCTGTAAGAATGCCAGAGAATATGCCGGATGACTTTGATTTCTCTATTCAATTTGGTGTAGGAAAAAATAATGAAATTAACACTTTTGAAGGTACAGTGACAAAGGATTTAATAGCAGATGGAACAGCAACTGCAGAGGTGACCTTAACAGAGGAAGAAATGAAAGCTATTTATGGGAAAATGAAAGAAATCAATATTGTTGAAACGAAAGAATTTATACCTGAGCCTGTAAACGAAACGATGTGCAATATAGAGCCACACGAAGATGACAAGTGGGAAATTATTATTAATGGTGAAACAATAACACATTCTGTTTCAGGAGCCTACTGTGAACCAACTGACGATACAGAGCAGCTAATTGGATTACGCAATTATGTATTTAGCATTATCAGAGGGAAGGAAGCGTATAAAGAGCTGCCGGAATCCAGCGGAGGTTATGAGTAAAAATTATTCCTGTAACTGATTCAATGATGAAAGAACAAGAGTCTGAAGTCAATTATATAATAAAATGAATAACATCTATCAGTTTCAGATTTTTTATAAGGGTATAATTTTTGGGGGAATGGAATGAAGCAAATAAGACTAATGAAGTGGTTGTTAGAAGTTGACCTGTATAAAACAGAGAAATTCTATACAAAGGATATAGAGATATGTGATTGTTTATATTGCAGGAATTTTATAGAAGCAAGTAAACATTTTAACCCAGCAATAATAGAAGTATTTACTGGACTAGGAATTAATCTTTCCAAACCAAGCCATTTATCTGAGTTTGGTGAACAGGAGGATGGTTTACGGCTTATACTCGGGGAGCTATCATCTAAGTGGGAAATTAGTAGAAGGAGAATATTGTGCTGATTCAGACTGGAATGATACTAATACAGTTAGCGCTGGGAATTTCACCATTGGTTTTGGGAAAGAATTAACGTTTTTAAAGTATGAATCTCCTCGGCCAAGCTCTGCAATTAGAATTTGAAGCTCGTATGCCCTGGGTGTTAACTGAAAACCCTGAGGATTAAATATAATTGCAAAAGGTAAAGGACTATTAAAGTTTCAGAAATATATACTGCCAGCTCTGAATTTAGTATAATTGCTTCAAAAAGATGTAAATTATCTAAAAACAAAAGTATATATTACTATAGAGCGTAACTATTATCCTGCTAGATCGCAGAATACGAACAGGGGGAAGAAATAGACGTATGTCAGAAAATGAAAATGATTCCTTTCGTGATAAGAACGTAAAGGAAAAAATAATAGCAATTATAGGAATAACACTGCTTATTGTTTTGGCAGTGGGCTTTGTATTTGGGCTTTATTTTTTTGGCCTGGCAGGAGTTTTTAAAATGCTCGGCGTTCAGTATGACTCAATTTGGTCCTTGGTTATTTTTGTTATCTGCATGTTTGGCGTAGGTCTCATACTTGAATTGGTTACTAAATCAATTTTCGTGTTGTCTACCCGAAATATGACGGAAAAAACAAAGATACTTTTTATCCGGATTATTATTGAATTCACATCGAATTGGCTTGTCCTGTTTACCGTGGATGAGTTGATGAATAGTATTACGCTTTCTGTGCAAACAGAGGTTGTGATTGCAGCATTGCTTACCGCAATCGAAATTATTTTTGATGATGACGACAAAGAGAATGAAGAAACAATAAATGAAACGAGGAACTAAATATGATCGGTTTACTTAATATTGGCAGTCTCATGCTTGGACTGATTGTGTGGATACTTCCTGCTCTTGGCTGCTTATTATTTATGCTGACTAAGTTATTTAAAAAATTTGATGACATTACAGTTAAAAACAAAATAATATAATCCATTCCTGCTTTTATTATAACGGTATTCTTTCTGGGGATTATATTATCGAGTTTTGATATACAATGATTTTCTAAACTGGAGGAGCATTCGAATGAACTATAAAAAAAGAATCTAGTTTATTAATGTATTTATAAGTCTATACAAGAAATATGTAGTCTTTAATTAATCGAGATTCAAGATAATGCCAGCATACATTCGAATAAGGAAATTCAAAGCCAATTAAAGCAATGGGTGGCTGATTCCTCTAATTTTATATACCTGTTTTAATGTGCGAAAGTAAGTTGTTATATGTTATTTAATTAAGCTGCAAACTATACTGGTACCATTATCTGCGTAATATTAACAGAGTGAAAAAGGAATTTAATTAGTTATAAAAGAATGCTGCGATAATTAGCTATTTGATAGAGTGGATTAAAAAAATTAAAAAAATGATTGCTTTTTAGTTTGATAGTGTGGTATGATTCTTTTTGTGCTTTTGAAAAGGCGATAACAACTAAAGAAAACTTTAAAAAAGTTATTGACAATAAATTCAATGCATGATATATTAATTTGGTCGCTGTTTTTAAAAGCGACAAAGAAATTGCTCTTTGAAAACTGAACAAAACAACCAGTACGAAAGAAGAAAAACACCTCGTTTTTCTTGAATATTTAAGTCAGAAGTTGACTTCTGAAAGCTAAAGAAACAAACACTTTTATGGAGAGTTTGATCTTGGCTCAGGACGAACGCTGGCGGCGTGCCTAATACATGCAAGTCGAGCGCGGGAAGCGGACAGAACTCTTCGGAGGGACGTTCGTGGAACGAGCGGCGGACGGGTGAGTAACACGTAGGCAACCTGCCTGTAAGACTGGGATAACTCGCGGAAACGCGAGCTAATACCGGATAATACTTATCATCTCCTGATGGTAAGTTGAAAGGCGGCTTTTGCTGTCACTTACAGATGGGCCTGCGGCGCATTAGCTAGTTGGTGGGGTAATGGCTCACCAAGGCGACGATGCGTAGCCGACCTGAGAGGGTGATCGGCCACACTGGGACTGAGACACGGCCCAGACTCCTACGGGAGGCAGCAGTAGGGAATCTTCCGCAATGGACGAAAGTCTGACGGAGCAACGCCGCGTGAGTGATGAAGGTTTTCGGATCGTAAAACTCTGTTGTCGGGGAAGAACAAGTATGATAGTAACTGATCGTACCTTGACGGTACCCGACCAGAAAGCCACGGCTAACTACGTGCCAGCAGCCGCGGTAATACGTAGGTGGCAAGCGTTGTCCGGAATTATTGGGCGTAAAGCGCTCGCAGGCGGTTCTTTAAGTCTGATGTGAAATCTTGCGGCTCAACCGTAAACGTGCATTGGAAACTGGAGGACTTGAGTGCAGAAGAGGAGAGTGGAATTCCACGTGTAGCGGTGAAATGCGTAGAGATGTGGAGGAACACCAGTGGCGAAGGCGACTCTCTGGTCTGTAACTGACGCTGAGGAGCGAAAGCGTGGGGAGCGAACAGGATTAGATACCCTGGTAGTCCACGCCGTAAACGATGAGTGCTAGGTGTTAGGGGGTTTCCGCCCCTTAGTGCTGAAGTTAACGCATTAAGCACTCCGCCTGGGGAGTACGGCCGCAAGGCTGAAACTCAAAAGAATTGACGGGGACCCGCACAAGCGGTGGAGCATGTGGTTTAATTCGAAGCAACGCGAAGAACCTTACCAGGTCTTGACATCCTTTGACCGCTCTGGAGACAGAGTTTTCCCTTCGGGGACAAAGTGACAGGTGGTGCATGGTTGTCGTCAGCTCGTGTCGTGAGATGTTGGGTTAAGTCCCGCAACGAGCGCAACCCTTGATCTTAGTTGCCAGCATTTAGTTGGGCACTCTAAGGTGACTGCCGGTGACAAACCGGAGGAAGGTGGGGATGACGTCAAATCATCATGCCCCTTATGACCTGGGCTACACACGTGCTACAATGGACGGAACAAAGGGAAGCAAGCCCGCGAGGTCAAGCAAATCCCATAAAACCGTTCTCAGTTCGGATTGTAGGCTGCAACTCGCCTACATGAAGCCGGAATCGCTAGTAATCGCGGATCAGCATGCCGCGGTGAATACGTTCCCGGGTCTTGTACACACCGCCCGTCACACCACGAGAGTTCGTAACACCCGAAGTCGGTGAGGTAACCTTTTTGGAGCCAGCCGCCGAAGGTGGGACGAATGATTGGGGTGAAGTCGTAACAAGGTAGCCGTATCGGAAGGTGCGGCTGGATCACCTCCTTTCTAAGGATATATAACGGAATTTTGTACTTGGTTGTTTGGTTCAGTTTTGAGAGAGCAATCTCTCAAGGAACTTCTGTTAAAACCGTCACGTCCATGTGACAACACAGAAGTCACCACATCCGTGTGGAAGCTTGTACCTTGAAAACTAAATAAGAGTAACAACGACATCAAACTTTAGAAATAAGGCAAAAAAGCTATTGATATAGCAACACAACTGATTACGAAGTAATCAGCAAACTTATTCCAAAACTTTAGTTAAGTGAATAAGGGCGCACGGTGGATGCCTTGGCACTAGGAGCCGATGAAGGACGGGACTAACACCGATATGCCTCGGGGAGTTGTAAGTAAACTTTGATCCGGGGATTTCCGAATGGGGGAACCCACTGTTCGTAATGGGACAGGACATCTATCTGAATACATAGGGTAGATGAGGCAGACCCGGGGAACTGAAACATCTCAGTACCTGGAGGAAGAGAAAGAAAAATCGATTTCCTGAGTAGCGGCGAGCGAAACGGAAAGAGCCCAAACCAAGAAGCTTGCTTCTTGGGGTTGTAGGACACTCCATTGGAGTTACAAAGAAATTCTTTAAACGAATCGACTTGGAAAGGTCAGCCGAAGAAGGTAACAGCCCTGTAGTTGAAAAGGAATTTCCTCCGGAGTGTATCCTGAGTACGGCGGAACACGTGGAATTCCGTCGGAATCCGGGAGGACCATCTCCCAAGGCTAAATACTACCTAGTGACCGATAGTGAACCAGTACCGTGAGGGAAAGGTGAAAAGCACCCCGGAAGGGGAGTGAAATAGAACCTGAAACCGTGTGCCTACAAGTAGTCGGAGCCCGTTAATGGGTGACGGCGTACCTTTTGTAGAATGGACCGGCGAGTTACGATTGTATGCAAGGTTAAGTGGAAGACACGGAGCCGTAGCGAAAGCGAGTCTGAATAGGGCGAATGAGTATGCGGTCGTAGACCCGAAACCGTGTGATCTACCCATGTCCAGGGTGAAGGTCAGGTAACACTGACTGGAGGCCCGAACCCACGTATGTTGAAAAATGCGGGGATGAGGTGTGGGTAGCGGTGAAATTCCAATCGAACACGGAGATAGCTGGTTCTCTCCGAAATAGCTTTAGGGCTAGCCTCAAGATCGTGAGTACTGGAGGTAGAGCACTGATTGGACTAGGGGCCCCTACCGGGTTACCGAATTCAGTCAAACTCCGAATGCCAGTTACTTCAACTTGGGAGTCAGACTATGGGTGATAAGGTTCATAGTCGAAAGGGAAACAGCCCAGACCGCCAGCTAAGGTCCCAAAGTATACGTTAAGTGGAAAAGGATGTGGCGTTGCACAGACAACCAGGATGTTGGCTTAGAAGCAGCCATCATTGAAAGAGTGCGTAATAGCTCACTGGTCGAGTGACGCTGCGCCGAAAATGTACCGGGGCTAAACGTATCACCGAAGCTGCGGATTGTTCTTACGAACAATGGTAGGAGAGCGTTCAAAGTGCAGAGAAGTCAGACCGTGAGGACTGGTGGAGCGCTTTGAAGTGAGAATGCCGGTATGAGTAGCGAAAAAAGAGTGAGAATCTCTTTCACCGAATGCCTAAGGTTTCCTGAGGAAGGCTCGTCCTCTCAGGGTTAGTCGGGACCTAAGCCGAGGCCGACAGGCGTAGGCGATGGACAACAGGTTGATATTCCTGTACCACCTCATGATTGTTTGAACAATGGGGGGACGCAGGAGGATAAGGAGTGCGCACTGATGGATGTGCGTCCAAGCATGCGAGGAAGTCAGATAGGCAAATCCGTCTGACATATTTCTGAGCTGTGATGGGGAGGGAAATATAGTACCGAAGTTCCTGATTTCACACTGCCAAGAAAAGCCTCTAGTTAGATCATAGGTGCCCGTACCGCAAACCGACACAGGTAGGCGAGGAGAGAATCCTAAGGTGAGCGGGAGAACTCTCGTTAAGGAACTCGGCAAAATGACCCCGTAACTTCGGGAGAAGGGGTGCTCACTTGTGAGTGAGCCGCAGTGAATAGGCCCAAGCGACTGTTTAGCAAAAACACAGGTCTCTGCGAAGCCGAAAGGCGAAGTATAGGGGCTGACACCTGCCCGGTGCTGGAAGGTTAAGGGGAAGAGTTAGCTCTTCGGAGCGAAGCTTTGAACCGAAGCCCCAGTAAACGGCGGCCGTAACTATAACGGTCCTAAGGTAGCGAAATTCCTTGTCGGGTAAGTTCCGACCCGCACGAAAGGTGCAACGACTTGGGCACTGTCTCAACGAGAGACCCGGTGAAATTATACTATGCGTGAAGATGCGCATTACCCGCGACAGGACGGAAAGACCCCGTGGAGCTTTACTGTAGCCTGATATGGAATGTTTGTGCAGTTTGTACAGGATAGGTGGGAGCCTTTGAAGCGTGAGCGCCAGCTTACGTGGAGGCACCCGTGGGATACCACCCTAACTGTATGACCATTCTAACCCAGGACCGTAATCCGGTTCGGAGACAGTGTCAGGCGGGCAGTTTGACTGGGGCGGTCGCCTCCTAAAAGGTAACGGAGGCGCCCAAAGGTTCCCTCAGAATGGTTGGAAATCATTCGTAGAGTGTAAAGGCAGAAGGGAGCTTGACTGCGAGACCTACAAGTCGAGCAGGGACGAAAGTCGGGCTTAGTGATCCGGTGGTTCCGCATGGAAGGGCCATCGCTCAACGGATAAAAGCTACCCCGGGGATAACAGGCTTATCTCCCCCAAGAGTTCACATCGACGGGGAGGTTTGGCACCTCGATGTCGGCTCATCGCATCCTGGGGCTGTAGTCGGTCCCAAGGGTTGGGCTGTTCGCCCATTAAAGCGGTACGCGAGCTGGGTTCAGAACGTCGTGAGACAGTTCGGTCCCTATCCGTCGTGGGCGTTGGAAGTTTGAGAGGAGCTGTCCTTAGTACGAGAGGACCGGGATGGACACACCGCTGGTGTACCAGTTGTTCCGCCAGGAGCATAGCTGGGTAGCTACGTGTGGAAAGGATAAGTGCTGAAAGCATCTAAGCATGAAGCCCCCCTCAAGATGAAACTTCCCATCACTTCAAGTGAGTAAAATCCCTCAGAGACGATGAGGTTGATAGGTCCGAGGTGGAAGCGTGGCGACACGTGCAGCTGACGGATACTAATCGATTGAGGACTTATCTAAGTTTTTTGATGTCACATTACTCTTATTTAGTTTTCAGGGTGCAAATCCTAAATAAATAAGTCTGGTAGCGATAGCGAAGAGGTCACACCTGTTTCCATGCCGAACACAGAAGTTAAGTTCTTCAGCGCCAATGGTAGTTGGGGGCTTCCCCCTGCAAGAGTAGGACGCCGCCAGGCAATCCTTATTTCACAGTACCTTAATGGTAGAACTTCGGTTAATAACCGACTGGTCGTAGATTTGAAGTTTAACTTTTAAAATCTGCCTGTGAAATTATTTATTTTCCTATTAACTGGAAAATAATACCTGGCCCGTTGGTCAAGCGGTTAAGACACCGCCCTTTCACGGCGGTAACACGGGTTCGAATCCCGTACGGGTCACCAATAATGGAGGATTAGCTCAGCTGGGAGAGCACCTGCCTTACAAGCAGGGGGTCGCAGGTTCGAGCCCTGCATCCTCCACCATATAAGACTTATAAATTCATATCGCGGGGTGGAGCAGTCTGGCAGCTCGTTGGGCTCATAACCCAAAGGTCGCAGGTTCAAATCCTGCCCCCGCAACCAAAATGGTCCGGTAGTTCAGCTGGTTAGAATGCCTGCCTGTCACGCAGGAGGTCGCGGGTTCGAGTCCCGTCCGGACCGCCATATACCACCTTGGATCAACTGATAGAACCGCTGACTTGTAATTAGAGAGTCACAGGTTCGAATCCCTTTAATTCTTCCATACATAATAGTTAATTGGCTTGGTAGCTCAGTCGGTAGAGCAGAGGACTGAAAATCCTTGTGTCGGCGGTTCGATTCCGTCCCGAGCCACCATCTTAAATATGCGGGTGTAGTTTAGTGGTAAAACCTCAGCCTTCCAAGCTGATGATGAGGGTTCGATTCCCTTCACCCGCTCCATTATTAAAGTGGGCCTGTAGCTCAGCTGGTTAGAGCGCACGCCTGATAAGCGTGAGGTCGGTGGTTCGAGTCCACTCAGGCCCATTACTTATATATATTTATGATGCAAATCTCATACATTTGTATGTTAATATAAGAATTATCATGATGACCTTAACTCATGCCCAACAGCCTTCTAAGCTGCGGGTCAATGATTTAAACCCTCTCTATGAGGTCTTTTTTTAGGAAAATTACTCGATGACTGGAAGCTACTCCCGTAAAGAAGACAAGTTGTGAGAGAGTTTTTTTTTTGCATACATATTTATAACTTTCCCTCTTTGTTTGCTCCATTTTTCTCTTCAAAATCCTTTTTGCCGTATATAGCACATTCAATCGAAATTTATTTCAAAATAAAATTAGCCCTCAGCTTCAAACTAAATTATGAGGATGCTATAATTGGTTTTTCAAACTATCTTTAAAGGGAGAAATATACATGCAATTATACGACAAACCAATGAGAGCGTATTTACATAATGATTTAGCAGCCTTTGAATCAGAGGAAAATGACAAACATCTTATTTATTTTTTTGAAAAGGGTTACGTAACAGTTCTTGGTGAGTTTGATTCTGATAAGCATGCTGGAGGAAAAGCCTGTATTATTTTTAATCAGGATGATGTGATATCTGTTGAAAAAGGAATGCTGCGTTTTATTGATGTTAAGAGTTAATGAAAATAATAATAGAGCTAATGTTGAAAAATGAGCTTATTTGTGCTGTTAAAACTGCATTGCAGCTAGATGGGATGATCAAGTAGCCATTAGAAGAAACATCTTTTAGTTCGGCATTCAAAAATGTGACAGATAAGTTTATCGTGCCCCTTTCAATAGTAACGGAAGACCAAAATAAATGTTAAACTGGAATAATATATTTATTTCCCGGAAGGAGTTTAGTTACCCATGAGTAGTCCACTTCCTAAAATCGGTAAGCCTGCAATGAATGCCCTTCATCATATAAATATTAAAACAATTGAAGATGCTGCTAGGCTTGATGAAACAACACTGCTTAAAATTCATGGTGTCGGACCAAAAGCAGTCAGCATATTAAGGGATACACTAACAGAAAAAGGATTAAAGTTTGCGGAGAGTAATCAGCTCTCATTCACTCCTGACTTTGCAGTTCTTGGTGATTTAAAATGTGACAATGCCCCCAAAAGAAGAATTATTCGTGATTTTATTATAGGGCGTGCCGCCGGCAAGGAAGAAATATTAAAAGATGTCTTAACGGAGGACGTTATATGGTGTGTGATTAATAGGGAGGAGATTCATGGATTTCTGAACTTTTCTCAAAAAGTATCTGAAACAGATTACCCTGTCAGCAGCGTGGAAATAGCTATGAATCTTACCCATGGTAAAGAAGGAGCTTCACATACAACCATGACGTTAAATGATGGCAGACAGATTTATATTGCAGATTTTTTTGGGTTTGCCAGCAATAAAAAAGACGCTAAGATTAAAATGATTACAACTTATTTTGCGGGCCAATATTAATTCGGTTTCATGATCGACAATGCTTTTTGGATTAATTTGTGTGGAAGTCAAGAAAACCGGTGTTTCGTATAAAAATCCGGTTTTCTTGACTATTAAAAAGTTATTTGTATCGTTTAATTGACAAAGAGCATCTAAAGTTTTTTAAGATAGACTCTTGCCCTAATTTGTAATAGTAATCTAAAAGAATAAACAGCTACCTTTTATCTGACCAAGCCTCTGCAACTGCTAACAAATCTTTACCGGATTTATTGTCAATTGCCAGCAATAATAATCCAGTGGAGACACACTGAAGGAAGCCCCATTCCCAAATGGCTTGTTTGTCCACACCTGTTAGCATACTCAAATGGGCACACCGTTCCATACCTTTTTCTACAGGATGGTGCTTGTATTCTTCAGTCCATTCTCTCATCAAAACACCTAAATCATAAGCTTTTTCGTAGATTATGCCATCTGGATCAATCAATTTAAACTGATTTTCTTTGGATGTATCTTGTAAAATATTCGTGTTATGGGCATCCCCGTGAACGAGTACATGATTTTTCGGATTCTCTTCCTTATGTCTTGAGTGGAGAAAACGATAGGCAAATGCAATCGTCCCCTCTGAGCATGGGTAATTTAACGATTTCCAGGTGCTTTCAATAAACCCGCTAAACCAAGAAAAAACCTCTTTGTTGCTTTGCAATGTGGAATGCTGGAAAGGAACAGTCCATGTTTTTTGTAAGGTTGAGCAAATAATGTTAATCTGCTCAAGAACTGGTTTGCCAGTCTCTTTTAAAGGTTTCCCGAGGCGTCCTAATAAAGAAGCCTTTTTATCGTAATCATAGGCAAATAATTTTACATATCCATTGCCGTTTGCCAGCTCTAAAGCTTTTATCGCATTAGAAAAATCAACTTGCCAGACACTATCAGGCATTTCCATTTTTATTACATACTCGTTTCCTTGCCCGTTTACTGCATTTGCTACAAAAGCAGTTGAACCGCCAAATAAGGTTTGTCCAACTTTAATTTTCCATTGGTTTTCAAGTTCTAAAATAACATCGTTCAGTTTCTCCAGCCATTTTTTCCCGGCTTCACCATTGGCAGTGGCTCTGCTGATTACAAGTGGTGGAATTTCTCTTTCATACTTCATATAACTTTATTTAATGTAGATAATAAGATGTGGTAGAAAGCTTCTTTATCTACCGTTCTTGCAATGTCTACATTTCCATTTTTATTTGTTGTAAAGAATGTGGAACCCATCGATGATTCCTCATTTGTTTCAACGGCGACAAAGCCTTTTTCAAATTGGCATATTTCCGGGTGGAAAATGGAAACGGGCACTAAAGGATCATGTAACGTTAATTGATTGGAGCTTTCTAACCAGGCATTCCCAAAGTCGAGAACTGCTTTGGTTAAACTTGAATTTGTGTGAAACAATTCATTTGCCCGTGCTGCTTCAATAGTAAGCCTCCCCGTAACCTCAAGTGGAATAGCTTTATGGGCTTTTACGTTGGAAGCAAACACGATTTTTGATGCCAGTGGATCTGCCCAGGAGTTCCAATTATACCAAGGCTCAGGCAATGGTTCTTTTGCAAAATATCCATTCATCAGATATAGACCTTTTAATAGACCGGGAGCGTCCGGATAGTCACGAAATAGAGCAGCAATATTCGTCATATTGCCAATACCGATTAGAGTAATGTCATGTGGATGGTCTTTAATCTGTTGATACATGAACGCTGGAGCATCCGCTTTTTTATAGGTATTATGCTTCCAATTAGATAATGCCGAAGCACCGTCCGGCGTTGGATATACCGGTACAGGTTGCAGTGTTGTATCCAGGCCTGCAACAATTGAGATTTCCCGGCCAGCTGCTTTGCAGATCGCATCAGCAACAGCGGCTCTTTTTTCTGGTTCACCGCATACGGTTGTAATCCCCATTAAACTGCATTGAGGTTCATTTAATAAGTATGCCAGGCACACTGCATCGTCAATATCGCCGCCAATATCTGTATCAAGTAATATTTTTTTCATAATAAATACCTCCTGTAATAATAGAAATTCTTAATACAAGAGTTCTTTGCAAATCCCCATGCTGCACCTCCTTTTTCATGATTGTATCATACGTAACAAATGATGTTTAGAGCCAGTGAGGTTAATTTTAGGCATTCTTTGGGATACAAAATTCATAAACGTTCAGTTGGTGGAGGTATTTTTATATGAAAACTTATATTATTTGCTAACAGATGTAATAATAGCTTGATTTTTATAAACCACTATGTTTAAACTTAAAGCAGATAAACGTTGAAAGGGTGAAAAGAGTACATGATTTATTAATCCTATTTATAAGAAAAACATTCGTTATAGGTCACGAAACGTTTTCTGGATAGGATAAGTCTGTGCTTTTTTACTCCAATAATACGAAACAGAAAAATATTGGTACATCATCCTCCTATTCAGAAACCTGACATTTATAACATTGCATTTTCCGAATAGGATTCATCATGTACTTCATAATAATCAAAAGGTATTTTCTTTTTGTTATTTATGATTACCTCCTGTTCAGAATATGAATTGGGGGTTTTTAATATGTCTATCTCTATAATAGCTGGATAATACGTTTAAGAAGCTCGTTAAAAAATCTAATGGTTAAATGGAGGAATAGGATGAAAATGAATATAACAGAATTTACAATCGCTAAAGCTGATTCCGGTCCTTATGGTATTGCTGCAGCAAAAGACGGAAATATTTGGTTTACCCAATATAAAGCAAACCAAATAAGCTGCATCAATAAGAATGGGGAAATAAAAGAGTATGAAGTACCCACTCCAAACGCAAAGCTGATGTGCTTAACTGTCTCATCCAGCGGTGATATCTGGTTTACAGAAAATGCTGCCAATAAAATAGGGAAACTGACAACAGCAGGTAATTTTACAGAATACTTATTGCCGTATCCTGATTCAGAACCGTATGGAATAGCAGAGGGACTAAATGGTGATATATGGTTTACGCAAATGAAGGGAGCCCGTATAGGAAAGCTGAACGCTGATGGTATGATTCATGAATATGATTTGCCCAATAAGGAATCCTATCCTGCTTTCATTACTTTGGGTTCAGACAACGCACTTTGGTTCACTGAAAATTAAAATAATGTCATTGGAAGGATTACAGATGCAGGGGAGCTAACAGAGTATCCTATACCAACAGCATCATCAGGCCCGGTCGGTATTACTACTGGTTCAGATGATGCTGTCTGGTTTGTCGAAATCATTGGAAATAAAATAGGGCGAATCACGACAGATGGGAAAATTACAGAATTTGATATACCAGCTTCAAATGCACGTCCGCATACGATTGCTCCAGGAACAAATAATGATATATGGTTTACGGAGTGGGGACAAATAAAATTGGTCAGATTTCGCTTACAAATGGAAAGATAAATGAATATGACATTCCAACATCAACCTCAGAACCTCATGGCATCACATGCAATGAAGATGGAGAGATATGGTTTGCGTTAGAGTGTAATAAAATAGGCTGTATTAGAAAAAATTCATAAAAAGGGCGTGAATATATGACAGAAATAATAAAAGGGCCGGATCCAAATCAAATATATCCGATAGCTGGAAATAAAAATGTTCAGTTTATCAAACCATTGCTGACAAAAAAGAATATCGAAGCTGGTGAATACACGTATTATGACAGTAAGAATGGAGAGTCTTTTGAAGATCAAGTTTTATATCTTTATGAATTAATAGGGGATAGATTGATTATCGGAAAGTTTTCTTCGATAGGGCCTGGAGTTACTTTTATCATGAATGGAGCGAATCATCGCATGGATGGTTCTACTTACCCTTTTAATATATTCGGAAATGGCTGGGAAAAGCATACACCCTCGCTGGATATGCTGCCTCTAAAGGGAGATACAATTATTGGTAATGATGTCTGGATCGGTATGGATGCTATGATTATGCCTGGTGTAACCATAGGGGATGGAGCGATTATTGGAGCCGGCTCAATCGTAGCAAAAGATGTTGAACCATATACCATTGTGGGAGGAAATCCTGCTAATCAAATCAAAAAAAGATTTTCTGAATCTAAAATAAAAGAGTTGTTACAGATAAGGTGGTGGGATTTAGATATTCAGGTTATTAACAATCATATGGATGCTATTCTTGGTTTAGATATGGAAGTGCTTAGGAAGGTTTCTAAGGGCGGTTATTAAATAAATTTATGTTCATTTTATAATTCCGAAAGATGTATATGATTTACAGGAGAGATCAACCCTGTAACGGCTTTGGAAACAATTCTGTTTTCAATACCATGTTAAAAGTATCTAAAGCGGTTTTTTAAAGTTAAACAATTATATATGGTAAGTGAAAAAAGGAGATGATTCCAGTGAGTTCGAGAGTTCCAATGATTGGTATGGTACTTGTTAAACTCCACGCAAAGTCTATATTATGAACAATAGTGGTACTTTGTGTGGAGTAAAATAATAACCGCCTAACTGGCCTGATAGGAACAGTTTATAGTATAAACTTTGCTGCTTTAAAATTAATTACATTTTTAAGAGGCGGAGTTAGAATGAGATATATAAAAGCTGATTATGTTTTCCCAGAAGAGTTACTTAAAGAAATACAGAGATATGTACACGGCGAGTTAATTTATATTCCGAAAATGCGGGAGGAAAGAAAAAATGGGGAGAAAAAACAGGGGCCAGAGAATATCTGGATCAAAGAAACGCTGAAATTAGCAGGAAATTCAGTGCTGGAATATCTATTGATAAACTCTCAGAAACTTTTTGTCTTTCCTATGATAGTATTAAAAAAATTGTTTACTCAAAAAATACAAAATAACAAAGGGCTTGAGGAGAAAATCATCCTCAGGTCTTTTTTGTGCATACTTGATTATAAATTATTTTATATATAGATGAAGTATAAAAGCTGTTATACAGCTCACCCCTCGCCCTTATTAGTATGGGAGCCAGTTATTTTATCATTGCATTTGAATGATCTTTCCTCCATTTTATGTGCCCAGACTAAGTACAGATAAGCTATAGACGAGGATAACATTGTCAACAGCAGGAAATACAAGATAGCTATTTTAGATTCGAAAAAATGTAACATGATAGAAACAATCATAATCCCGATAATACTGCCCATTTGACGAAGTAGATTAACCAAAGAAGAAATTTCATTGTGGTACATTTTGCTCGTCGTCAAAAATGCTGTATTCATTAGTACCGGTGCTATTGCCCCGGAGAAACCTAAAAGAATGAAACTAATTAAAATGAAACTGGGCACACCCGAAATTCCAAAATAAATGCACAATATGGAACTGCCGCAAATAATTGCAAATAAACACAGCTGTTGTGTAAATGTTTGCCCAATCCTGTTAACTAATATTAGTGATAAAAATGAGGATATCAACATGGCTGATACGGTTAAGGGCAGAAATTTAATACCTGTCTCCAGTGAAGATAGATATAGGTTATCTTGGAAATAAATAGACAGAAAATACATTATCCCATATATCGAAAAATTGTATGTGAATCCATTTAATAAACTGGAAATGTTTAGCCTTGAAAACATTTGTCGTTGTATAACATGCGTAAGGTTTTGTTGAAACTTCCTGCTATAAATACTTCCCAAAATCAGCAGCAAAAGAATTCCTGCTATCAATAAAAACGGGGTCTCATACATTCTTTTGTATTCATGAGTAATATATACAAATGTCAACATCAACAGAACAATCATTATCTGTTCCTTCATAAATAGCGATGTTTGTTCCTTTTTTACGTCTTTGATAGCTATGATGCGGTTAAAATAACGATCAAAGAAAAAGGAATATTGATTAAAAAGACACTCTGCCATCCCCACAGCTCATTTAAAAATCCGCCGACCATTGGTGAAAATGCGAATGCCATACCTGAAGTACCTGACCATACGCCAAAAGCAATAGCTCGTTTTTTAGGCTCTGTTACGGTAGATGATAAAAGCTTTGTTGCGATAGGTGCGAACAAAGCAGCACCAATTCCTTGAATAATACGAGCAATGACTAGCTCTACATAGACATCTGATAAACCACATAATATGGAGCCAATCATAAAAATAGTAATTCCAAAAATAAATGCATTTTTTGCACCTATTCGCTTACTGATTCTGGCGAATAATAATATCAACGAAGCGAATGCCAGAACATAGCTATTGACGATCCATGATGTTTGGGAGATTGTTAAATCCATTTCTCTTCGTAATTCAGGAATAAGAATGTTTACAATGTTTGTATCCAAGATAATTAAAAAAGTGCCAATACAAATACTTACTAAACTAATCAGCTCTTGCTGTGAATATTTCATAGAAATCAACTCATTTCAAATATATTTGAAATGTCAAGAGAAAAAGATTATAATAAAGCTATGAATAATATTAAAGTAACAGACGTCTTTAAAGTACTTCAGGATCCAATACGTGTTCGGATAATTGAGATGTTGCGATTTGATCAGGAAAGGAGAGTTTTTTTACCGGATACACTCGAATCAAAAGATGGGTTTTGTCCAGAGGATATATTGAATATTTTACAAGCAGAGGAGGTCCAAATTTCAAATACTAAATTGTCTTATCATCTCAAAGAACTGAGAAAAAATGAAATAATTTTTTTAGCCAAGGAGGGAAAAAGGAATTTTTATCTTTTTAACCAAAATGGGTTAAGACCAATTCTAAATTGGATGAATCTTATCCATAAATAAATGTAAAATCAAAGTAATTAAATAATGATTTATCGCCTTATAGGAGGTTATTGTGAAAAGATATCAAATTTATCAAGTAGATGTTTTTACGCAAGAAAAGTTTCAGGGAAACCCTGCTGGAGTAGTTCTGGACGCAGAAGGTTTAGATGTTAATCAAATGCAAAATATCGCCCGGGAAATTAATTGTTCGGAGACGGCTTTTATTTTTCCTCCAGAATCATCTAATCATGATTTTAGGGTACGGTATTTTACGCCAACTACCGAAGTTCCTGTTTGTGGACATGCCACCATAGCTGCTCTCTATGTATGTGCGCATCACAATAATATGACTGATTTTTCAAGAATCAAAATTAAAACGGAAGCCGGAATATTACCTATAGAGATTACAGAAAAAAATAATGATTATCAAATCGTTATAACGCAAGAGAAAATTGAATTTGGACCGATCATTAAAGGAATTGATAAAGAACGACTGCTTTCTGCCTTTGATCTTACACCGGATGCACTTCATAATCAGTGTCCGATTCAAATCGTTTCGACTGGACACTCGAAAGTACTGATTGGTATTAAATCAAGAGATAAGCTTAATCAATTATCTCCTAATATGAATTTGCTTGTTAAGCTTAGTAAACATATTCAGTGTAATGGATACTTTGTTTTTACACTTGATTCAAAAGATACCAATATATTAACTTACGGAAGAATGTTTGCACCGGCTATCGGAATAAATGAAGATCCTGTTACCGGAAATGCCCATGGTCCTGCAGGTGCTTATCTAGTTCAACATCAGTTGATGCCATTAAAAGGGAGAATGTTTCATTTCTCAGGAGTACAAGGTGAAGCAATAAAACGTACAGGGATAGTGGATGTTACCGTTCATTGTAATAATCAAAAACCGGTACAAGTTCAAATTGGAGGTTATGCAGTTATCGTTTTTCAAGCAGAAATCACGATTGGAAATTAGTTCTGCAGCCAATTCATATAATATATTATTGTGTAGAGGAGCAATCCAAAAGAAGTGGAGAGAACCAGCAAATGGTATAGTAAAGAAAAATAACGGAGGTATCCTGTATGAAAATGACAAAAGGAGAATTTGGTGGTGGAAATAACATAGCTTTAAAAATTCCTAAATTTAAATACAACGAGACAGTGCATTTTTATAAGGAGGTAATAAAACTGCCGTACTTGGGTTTCATGTCGGATTCACATGCCTTTCAGTTAGGCGAAGCTACATTGTGGCTGGATTGTATGGATAATTATTCTCAACAGGATGTATGGCTAGAGCTTCAGACAGACGATGTTAAGCACGCAGCAGAGTACTTACAGGAGAATCATGTTGATAGAAGAGATGAAGTGGAATTATACGAGAACTCAGATGGTTATTGGATTTCGGATCCTTGTGGAACAATCCTTAGAGTCAATTTACGAAAACAGAATTAAAATAATCCAGGTATGTAAGTTTATGCGGCCGCAATTGAGCTGATTGAATCGGGTGTTATAAGCTTAATTTTTTGATTTTTATAATAAAATTGCACTGTTTTGCCTCTTTGGTTATGATTTTACCTAAAGGGGGATGAAAAAATATCTAAAATTGATATGTTGGTTAAAGAAGGAAGAGCATCTGGAAGTAAGGTAGACGGTTATTTATGGCCGAGAATTCAAAATGTTTCCCAGCTTGAAAGGAGAAGCCTCTTATGATGAAACTCAGAGAACATAAAAGCTTTGTTCGTTTTTGGGTAGCTTCGGCCAGTTCGACCTTTGGTATGTTTATTTTGACTCTGGCTCTTCAGGTATTGGTAGTGGTTAATATGGGAGGAAGCGCTGTAGATGTTGGCTGGGTATCAGCATCCAGGTGGATTCCTTATATACTACTTGGATTACTGGCAGGGGTTTTGATTGACCGTTTCCATCGAAAGACTGTGCTGGTAGTCACTAATATTGGGCGTGGCATGCTGCTGGTTATGATTTGCCTGCTGGCAGTCACGGAGGTAATCAATATTGGCTGGTTAATGATCATGCTGATTCTATTTGGTGTCATGTCGCTATTTAATGATGCTGCGTACCAGTCCTTTGTGCCACAATTAGTTCCTCGTCCCTTGCTAATACGGGCTAATGCACGGCTGGAGCAAGTTTCAGCTGTTGCCGAAACGAGCGGGCCAGCAATTGCCGGTGGACTCGTCTCTTGGATTGGTGCTCCGTTTACTATTCTAGTAAACGCTGTTTCGTATTTATTTTCAGGAGTTCTAATGGCAACAATAAAGCATAAGCCTTTAGAAAAGTCTGCAACGGATGGCCGAATTGGCAAACAAATTAAAGAAGGTCTGCAATGGATGTACCGGCACCAATACCTTCGAACGCTTGCTTTAAATACGCATGCTTGGTTCTTATTTCATAGCATGATGATTACCATATTCGTGACATTTATTTTAATCGAACTGGGTTTTAAGGAATCCCTTCTTGGATTTTTACTTGCAGCAGGAGGAGTTGGTGCTGTAATTGGTACCTCCTTATCCAATCGAGCTGGCATGCGCTTCGGTGTTGGAAAGTCTATGGCTTTTTCCCGGATTCTTTATGGGCCGGCAGTGATTCTGATGGTACTTTCCCCGGCAGCGAATGACTCTGATACGCAGATTATTGCACTTATATTTGTGATCTTAGGTCAGCTTTTTTATGGTTTTGCTATGGGAATTGAAGGACCGCTTGAAATGGGATATCGCCAATCTGTTACTCCTTTGCACTTACAAGGCCGTATGAATGCCACTTTAAGATCGATCAATCGTAGTATGGTGGTAATTGGTGCACCATTAGGTGGTGCAATTGCTGACGGGATAGGTTTTCGACAGGCTTTGTGGATTTCGATTGTTGGACTTATATTATGTGGGCTATGGTTCGCGCTATCATCAATGCGGAAAGCTCAGTTTAAAGAAGATGATGAGTAATATTTTCGATTTATGATATGATATTTGTAAAGTATTCGTGGAAAGGAATGATTATAATGCCCATTCCAAATAAAAAAAATATTCGTATGCTGATTATCTGACCTGGGATGAAGGGGGAAGACTTGAATTAATTGATGGCGATATTTCAATATGTCACCTGCCCCTTCACGCAGGCGTCAGCAGGTTCTCAGAGAGCTATCTACTGCTTTTTCTGTTTTCTTAAGAGAAAAGGAATGTGAAGTATTTTTTGCTCCTTTTGATGTGCGGTTATTAGTGGATAATAAGCAAGACAATGATATAAATAATGTTGTTCAACCTGATTTATCTATTGTATGTGATCAAGAAAAACTGGATGACAAGAGGTGTAACGGATCACTAGATATTTTTATGTGATAAGCTTTAGGGGAAAAATAGGAGGAAAATATATGAAGGTTCAACGAATAGATCATATAGGTATCATTGTAAATGATCTTCCTGCTGCTAAAGCCTTTTTTCTTGAGCTTGGACTTAGAGAGCTTGGGGAGGCGGAAGTGGAAGGAGAATGGGTGGAACAGATTATTGGGCTTCCTGATGTGAAAGAAACGGTAGCTATGTTAGAAGCACCCGGTGGGGAAGCAAAGATAGAACTGGTTAAATTCCATTCACCATTAGACGAATATGATGTTCAGCATCCACTGCCAAATACACTGGGACTCAGGCATATTGCTTTTGCTGTTGAGAATATAGAAGCTATTGTTGCCAAATTGGAAAAGGCAGGCGCAGAAATCTTTGGTGAGATACAAAACTATGAAAATGTTTATAAATTATGCTACATTCGCGGGCCGGAGGGAATTATATTAGAATTGGTGGAGGAAATTGGATAAAATAATGAAAGATAATAGAACAACAGGTGACCAGCTGAGCAGGATATATTTCTGAAAATAAGGAAAAGCCTTTTTCACGAATATATCCTGCTTCTTTTTAGGAGTAAAGTGAATGAATTTTCATAGTTGCAAAATCCACAAATATGGATTTCTACCTTCATCAGGTTAGCTTTTAAATGCCTGAAATTCTATCACACGTTTCATTTCTTCTATTTTTCCGATATGAATGGCCTCATGAACATTTACAAAACCAGCTAACTCTCCAAAGGTTTCCAGTCCAAAGAAAGGTTTTTCAATTCTTTCCTGTAATTGTCTGGGAGGAATTTGTTTGAGACGCTGTAATTGATCCTTCAGCTGAGCAATCAGTGTATTTACATCCGGTATATCTCCATTCCAATCAGCGGGCTTTGTACCTGTTTCAAATAATGCAACATAGTTGTCAGGAAGGTTGTTCATTTTTTCGGGAAAGTCAAATATTAATTGTTCACAGGCCGTTAAAACATGACCTATATGCCAATGGATATTATTATTAAAAACATCTGGCTGTATATTTGCTATTTCTTGAGGAATGGATTCTGCAACCTTAATAAACCAGCCTCTGGTCATTTCAAATTTCTTAAAAACTAATTCAGTCATATGATTATCTCCTCTTTAAAAAATATCGACCTTATCGCAATCTTCCCGAAGATATCAGGTAATAAAAATCATATAATCCATTTTGGAGTATGCCTATTAATTATCATATTTATGATGAAGGCGCCACCACTGATATGGCTTTGTTTTTGGCCATCCATCCGGTGAGTTTTCCCAGGTTTCCTGGCGTCCAAAAGGTGTCAGGTCCAGGAATGTCCAGTTACTGCCGAGCGTCTCGATACCGCGCCAGGATGTAAAGTAGGTTTGGTAAATACTGCTGCCGGCACGAAGGAAAACACTCAGACCGAAGCCTGATCCAGCACCGCTATCTGTGTTAAAATCCTTATGACCAAACGTGGAGTACCATGGAATTGTCCACTCCATTTGCTTCTTTACCTGGCCAATTTCAGCATATGGTGCGCGAGATATAAGCGCGAAGGAAGTGTCACGGGCATGCAGGTGGGCAAGGTGGCCAATATTGTCTACAAACATCGAGCATCCAGAACAGGGTGCTTCATCTCCTGGTTCCAACATAAAGTGATAGGTGAGAAGCTGACGACGTCCTGCAAATAGATCTAATAAACGGATTGTACCGTTCGGACCTTCAAGCATGTATTCTTTCTCCAAAGGGACCATTGGCAGCCTGCGGCGTTCTGCAGCTAACGCATCTCGAGCACGAGTGGCTTCCTTTTCTTTTTTTAGCAATTCCTTGCGTGCAGTATGCCATTCATCACGGGAGACAATCTCGGGCAATGCTGTGTTCTTTTCTGGCATGACGAATCTCTCCTTTCATAAGTAAATGATATGTTGCTTTGTATAGATATGGACTGTTTTGATGCTTCTTCTTTATCTTAGCATTCTTCGTTTTTATATAATTCTTCTCAATTGCTATGTTCCTGCTTGTTTTGGATCAAATCATTGTTATTCAGTGCGGTGACTGCTAAGACGATGTCTCATTTAATTTTTTCCACATACATAATGAATGGAAGATGGAATGCGTTTGCCAAAAAAATTCTAAAACAAAAAAATCGCTATTAATTTCCTGTTAATAGCGATTTTTTTATTTCAAAATAAGTTATATTCATAAAACTTACTAAAAAACACATGTAGCATTTTTTCTGACCATTTAAAAAAATATTAATCTGTACTGGATGTTTCCAAATACATCCTCCTGTAATATCCGCGGTTTTTCATCAATTGTTCATGCGTGCCAATTTCCTCAATCCCTTTATTAGAAAAAACGTATATCCTATCCGCATTTCTAATCGTTGAAAGGCGATGAGCAATGACAATCGTCGTGCGGTTCTCAGACAATCGTTCTAATGAATTTTGTACGATTCTCTCACTCCTATTATCCAATGAACTCGTAGCCTCATCAAAGATGACTATTTTTGGGTTCTTTAAAAAGACTCTAGCAATACTAAGTCTTTGCTTTTGCCCACCGGATAATTTAGCTCCTTTTTCACCAATTAATGTTTGATAGCCATGGGGCAGCTGCATTATAAAATCATGTGCATTGGCTTGTTTTGCTGCCTCTATAACACTTTTCTCATCTGCATTTGGTTTCCCGTATTTTATATTATCTATTATTGTACCGGAATACATATAAACATCTTGCTGAACGATACCAACCTGCTTCCTTAATGCAGTTAATTCCAAATCTTTAATATCCATACCATCTATTTGTATCTGCCCATATTGTATATCATAAAATCTTGGTATTAACGAGGCTATCGTCGATTTCCCTATTCCGGACGGTCCAACGAAAGCAATGTACTCACCCGCATTGATTTTGAGATTTAAATGATTAATTATATTTTTCTCGTTATAACGGAAGGTAACATTTTTAAATTCTATATTACCACGTATATTGTCTAATTGTTGTGGTTTCGCTGAGTTTTTAATAGCTGGATCGATTTGTAAAATCTCATAAAATCGATTAAAACCGGATATTCCTTCTCTATATTGAACAGTCAGCTTAACAAACACTTGAATTGGTGTTGTGATATAAGCTATATATAAAATAAACGTTAATAAGTCAGTAATTGTAATGTCGTCCTGTAAAATTAATAAGGAACCGGTTACGATTATGATGATCGGAAGTGCTTGTGTGAGCGAATTTATTGATTCACTATAAAATGCTTCATTTTTGTGAACCAGCTTTTTAATTTCAATAAGCTGTTTATTATAAACTTTATACTGTTCCAATTCACTTTTTTCATTTGTAAATGCCTTTGTAACCTTGCTTCCGTTTAATGAATTCTCCAGAAAACCGCTAATTTCTCCCGTCATTTCTTTGTCAGACTTATAAACATGGAAAAGCTTTCTTTGGAAATACCATGTGATGCCCAAAAAAATGGGGACGAAGAGAAGCAGTACGAGTGTCAGCTTCATACTTATAAAGGAAAGTATGATAATAGCCCCGAAAAATCTTAATATATACATTAACAAATCTTCCGGACCATGATGATATAATTCGGATAAATTATATAAGTCATGCGTTAATCTGGATAATAAATTACCTGTACTGTTAGTATCAAAAAACGAATGTGGCTGCCGGTGTATATGGTGAAACAGTTCTTCACTCATATCCTTTTCCATTCTGTTCCCCATAACATGCCCATAATAATCAACAAAAATATGAGCAAGAAATTGGATCAGGATTAGCGCAATCATGGATGCCCCTAACAAATAGATAAAAGATACATTTTCCTGAGAAAAGTTATTTATCAGGTTATCCGTCATATATTTTATGATTAGCGGAATCGAGAGCGTAATAATTGTGACTAATAATGACGCAAACAAAGTACCAGCAAAAATCTTCTTATATGGCCTGTAATAAGATATAAATTTTTTAATTTTCATTAATGTCTCCTTAATATGTTTGGTAATGATTTACCAATAAATTAAGGATGTTTATTTTATTGGTAAATCAACATCGTAAACACTCCAAAAAAGTTCCGTATATGCGATCAATCACTGTGTTTGTTTTATTTAGCCTCATTTTATTTCCTCCCAACTCTCATTAATTGCATTTATTATAACAGGGTAAAAATAATAGTCAATTCCGTAAATTCTTATAATTATTATGGCTAGGTACTGTGAAAAGGATTGCTCTGAAAGGTGAAATACAATAAATTTAACTTAATAGATAAAAAGATACTGTAAAAAAGATTGAACCCTTCAAGAATTACGATTGAGATTACATAAAAAGACTTGAATAAAAAAGAATTGAGGGATGATATGGATCGCAAAGCACTCATTAAAAAGTTTGATAAGCAGGCCGGAAAATATGATAAAAGACGAAAGAATGACCAATGGTCCAGGTTTCGCCAACGAATTTTTCAGGAAGCAGAGGGAAAAGTGCTGGAGGTTGCTATTGGATCAGGTCTTAATTTCCCTTTTTATCGCAGTGATATTGAATTGACAGGGGTGGACTTTAGTTATGAAATGTTGATAATGGCAGAGCGTGCGGCAACAGATTACCCTTTTCCATCTACATTTATACAAAAAGATGTTGAAACGATGGCGTTTAACGATAATAGCTTTGATACAATTATATCCTCCACCAGCTTTTGTGCTTACCAGAAGCCTGTCGATGTCCTGAATCGGTTTCAAAAGTGGTGTAAACCAGAAGGTAAAATACTGATGCTGGAGCATGGTATTAGTACAAATAAAATCCTGGCAGGGATACAAAAACTGATAGATCCTTTGGCGGTAAAGGTTGAAGGATGTCATCAGAACAGAAATATTTCTGATATTGTAGATAGCTCTGACGTAAAGCTTATCAAGGAAGAGCGTTACTTGGCAGGTGCTTTATATCTGATATGGGCAAAACCAAGTTGATAAATAAAAACACATTTTTTTAGCATCATGACTGGAAACCTTGTTGTGCAGCGCGCATAGTTTTGACTGCAAATGTGATTCGGTTTAGAAAAGCAAGAAGAGATACGAGGAGTGTTTAATGTATGCCATTGGACAAGTAGCTAAATTTTTAGGTGGACCCAGAGATACCTTAAAGTTTTATGAAGAAAAGGAGTTAGTAAATCTTGAGCAGGATACATGAGATGAGTTTGCTTATAGTTGCAACACGTACTAGGCTAATCACTAACCCGCATATATTTTATGCGGGTAATTCAACATGTCATACATATAACTCTGCATGTTATACCATACTCTTCCGCACCATCCCGTTCCTTTGTCATAATAGAGTTGAAAGGAGATGGTGACCATGCTGACAATTAATAACGTAACAAAGCATTACGATAAAACAGAGGCTTTAAAACATGTTTCCATTACCATTCCTGGAGGAGCCTGCTATGGGCTGGTCGGCCCCAACGGTGCAGGTAAATCCACATTAATTAAAATGATTACATCTATTATTCGCGACTACGAAGGAAAAATCGAATTTAATGAAAAACGAATCACTGACAAAACAAAGCAGAAATTAGGCTATGTTCCACAGGATATTATTTTAGAAGAGGACATCTCAGCATTCAGTAATTTACAGCTGTTTGGCAGGTTATACAATTTAAAAGGAAACAGTCTGAATCAGCGGATAAAAGAAGTGCTGGCACTAATTGGCCTCAGTGAGAGGGGGAAAGATAAAGTATTTGCGTTTTCAGGAGGGATGAAGCGCAGGCTAAATATTGGGTGTGCACTGATGCATAACCCAGATCTGATTATCATGGATGAACCGACTGTCGGCATAGATCCTCAATCAAGAAAATATATTTTTAAAATGATTGAAGATCTGAAAACAGCTGGAAAGACAGTAATCTATGCCAGTCATTATATGGAAGAGGTTGAAAAGCTCTGTGATTACGTAGCATTTCTTGATCGCGGAGAAATGATTGAAAACGGCGCAATAAGTGAATTACTCCAGCAATATGCTGTTCCCTCCATTTATGTAAAAGGAAGCGGCATTCCTCAGGACAAATTAGAACAATATGGGACCGTATCGCAGGAAGATGGAGCATTTATACTTTATACAGAAAAAGCCCTGGAGGCAATGGAGCATATTATTTCCTACTGCAGGGAGAATCGTCTGGATGTAGAAAGAATGGAGCTTGTTCATCCCCGGCTGGAAGATGTTTTTTTCAGATTAACTGGAAGTAACTTGAGAGACTAAATAAGGAGGTGTTACAATGAGTGCAATTATGATCGTTGAATTAAAGAAGCATTTGCAGGATAAAGGGCTTGCTTTTTGGATGCTGATTCTGCCTATTTTATTTACTGTTTTATTTATTTCTGTATTTACAACAGGTGATAATGAAGTAGTCAATCAGGAAATTATTCAGTCCATTGTGCCGGGATATATCGTGATGTTTGTATTTTTTATTATGATTTCGATGGTGCAGGTGTTTATTAAAGATAGGAATAGAGGGATGACAGCCAGGCTTGCAAGCACACCGCTCAAAAGCTATTATTATCTGCTTGGAAAATGGCTTCCATTTACTTTTATTGTGATTATTCAGATTGTTGTGTTATTTTTATTCGGAAAAGTAGTTTATGATGTTTCATTGGGGCAGCCAATCATTTTGTTGATTTTGTCCTTGTTCATTACGTTTACAGTGACAGCAATTGGGCTCGCAATGGCGCTTACTGTAAATACAGAAAATATGGGAATTGCACTCACACAGATCATTGCTCTGGGTGGAGCGATGCTGAGCGGATTATGGATGCCGCTTGAAATGATGCCGGACTTTATGCAGACAATCGCTCACTTTCTGCCTCAGTACTGGGCACACCAGTCTTTTCAGGATGCTATGGCAGGAACGACTCAGGTACCGGAGCTTCTCCAAACTTTGGTTGTATTATTTGCAATCGGGGCAGCAGCATTTATTATTGCCATCATCCGCTATCCCTATTTTCTGAAAAGAGCCGTAAAATAGCGGGAGATATGGAGCATATATGGGGGAGATGGAATGAAAATAAACATCGATATCGATGATAGCCATGAAGAGACGCGGATAACCATTCAAGCGAAGGAATGGACACAGGAGCTGCAGGAGCTCGTAAATATGATCAATAAGAAAAAACAGCAGCGTTTACCAGGTGTAAATCAGGAACAAACGGTGCTTTTGGAGCCAAAGGAAATTGATTACATTTATGCCGAGAAAAGAAAAATATATGCTGTGTCCAAGAGTTCGCATATTGAAGTGAAAATGAAGCTCTATGAAGTGGAGGAATTCCTGATTTCCTATGATTTTATGCGCTTTTCAAAGTCTGTTATCGGAAATATTCATCGTATTGAAAAATTTGAAGCCTCCTTTAACGGAAATTTATGTGTTTATTTTCAGTCCGGAAGCAAGGAATATATTACACGGAAATATGTAAATGCCATTAAAGAAAAATTAATTCAAGGAGGGCAGTAAAATGATACTCGAAGCTTTAAAGCGGTCTGTTGTTGGAATAGCTTTTGGAGGTATATTAACGTTTATTGCCCTCACTATTATGAAATTTAATGAATACGAAGCCAACGTTTCAGAAATTTGGATGCATATGGGAGCCAGTATGCTATTAGGAGTATACTTTGGTGTCTCCTCGCTTATTTTTGGAGACAGCGGCAGCAATCTCGTTAAAAAGTCCATTATTCATTTTATTCTCTCTTATAGTGTCTGGCTTATTATTGCCAGTATGGTTGGCTGGATACCTCTTAATGCACCAGTTATCTTAGGAAGCAGTCTGTCATTTAGCTTATTATATCTGCTAAACTGGTTTGGATGGTTCCTTTACTTTAAGAAAGTGGAAACAACTTTAAATAATTATCTGACAAAAAATAAATAAACAGAGTTACACTTCTTATGAAAGAACTCATCCTGAAAAAACATTTTCAGAAAGGGTTCTTTTTATTTTCTGGTGTGTTAATATAAGAATATACGTTCTGATTAGCCGGTTGTTTAAATATGAGGGAGGATAAGTATGACTGAAACAAAGTATAAAAAAGTGTGGAATCTGGATAATTTGTTTCCAGGTGGAAGTGAGTCGCCATCATTTAATAACTATGTAAAACAATTAGAATTGGAAATCACTAAAATGGAAGAAAAATTAAGTCTCTTTGATAATCTCTTAGAGATAAATCAATCACTAGGAATTGAATCAGTCATAAAGAACATAGGAGATATTCAGGAAAAGTTATCTCAAGCTAATTCTTTTATAACCTGTCTTACCGCGCAAAATACAAAAGACCAGGGTGCTGTAGTACTTAGAGGGGTTATCTCTGCGATGAATGCCCGTTTTGAATCAGTTATCAAAAAATTTCAACATATTATTTTGGAAACAAATGAAGATCTGTGGATCGAAATAATAGAAACAAAAGCTTTAAATGAATATAAATTTATTCTTACAATGTGGCGGGAAAAAGCAAAGATGTTACGAGAAGGAGGAAAGACTGGTTTCAGACCTGATGATGGATGGGTACCATGCTTGGCGGCAGTTTTACAATTCACTGATAGGAAGAATAAAGATTAACGTGCCATTCGGAGAAGAATCCAGGGAGCTATCTATCGGTCAAACCTTTAATTTACGGTCTCATCCCGACGAGGATATCCGTAAAGCAGCTCATATTGCTTTAGAGGATGCTTTGCAGGAAAAAGAAGAGCTGTTTGCACAAATATTAAATAACATAGCAGGTTTCCGGCTACAGGTGTATAAAAACAGAAAACTCCCTCATATATTAACAGAGCCTTTAATAGAAAATCGTTTGAAAGCGGAAACATTAAATGCGATGTGGTCGGCTATAAATAAATATAAAAAACCATTTACCAATTATTTAGAGGGAAAGGCAAAAATGTTCGGTGATACAAAAATGCAATCGTATAACTTTTGGGCACCGGTTGGAGAGAGTAAGCAAAGGATGAGCTATGGTGAAGCAGTGAGTTTTATTTTGGAAAGCTTCAGCCATTTTGGAAATGAGTTGGGGGACTTTGCCTGGAAAGCCTTTGAAAAGGAGTGGGTAGAGGCCGAAAACCGTGCAAATAAATCGACTGCAGGATTTTGCGCGAGCTTTCCACGTACTGGTGAATCAAGGATTTTTTTGACATATGAAGAAGGGATTACAAGTGTACTAACTTTGGCACATGAATTGGGTCATGCTTTCCATAACGATGCGATGAAAACAGTGGATGGAAGCAATAGACAATATCCATTAAGTATTGCGGAAACGGCTTCCTTTTTTGCAGAACAGGTCATACTAGATGCCGTATTAGAAAAGGCAGAATCGAAGGAAGAAAAATTGTTTTTACTTGATGAAAAATTAAAACGAAGCGTGATGAATTTTATGAATATCCATTCCCGCTTTCTGTTTGAAAAGAATTTTTATGAAGAGCGCAAAAAAGGAAGGCTTTCGGTCGAGCGTTTAAATGAACTTATGAAGGAAGCCTTTAATATGGCTTATGACAGGTCATTTGATAATCCTTCATTGCGCTCTTGGATATGGACACCGCATTATTATATTACAACATCGCCGTTTTACAATTTCCCCTATACATTTGGATATTTATTCGCACTCAGTCTCTATGCAAAATCGAAAGAAATAGGAAAGTCATTTGAAAAGGAGTATATCGCATTACTTCGGGATTCGGGAAGTATGTCATTAGAAAATTTAGCCATGAAGCATTTGGGAGAGGATATTACTACTGAGGATTTTTGGGGAAAGGGGATAAAGTTATGTGTGAAGGATGTTGAGGAGTTTATGAGCCTTATATCCTGATGAACGATATCGTATGAGTGGTTAATGAAAGTTCAGGTTTAAAAGCAAATATTATAATACAAAATGATTCTGAAATGGAGGACTTTATCATGTTAAAACTGTTTCAATATAACTGGCAGGTTCGTGACGATTGGTTTAAGTGGTGTGAGAGTGTCTCTGAAGAAGAATTATTAAAGGAGCGGGCGGGAGGAGTGGGAAGTATCCTCTACACGTTGTTTCATATTATAGACGTGGAATACAGCTGGATTTTAGAATTAAAAGGTGAGCCCTGTCCTGAGGAGCCGCCGTTTGAATCTTATGCAAGTCTAGCAAAAGTGAAGGAATTTTCAAGGATGTGTCATCAGGAGATTGAACCTTTTGTTATTTCCTGGACCAGCGAAATGGAGCATCAAATCCTTTCAGAAACGGATTCCAGCGGGAAGACAATTTGTTTTAAGTATGGAGAAATTATGCGTCATGTCATTGCACATGAAATACATCATATTGGTCAGCTGTCTGTATGGTCACGTGAACTGGGGAGATCACCGGTAACAGCGAATTTGATAAGAAGAGGGTTATTTGATGAGTAGGATTCCTTTATATTAATTATCCGGCATGAATCATTACCCAGAATAATATGTTTTTGACAGGAGAGAAAATGCGATGAAGGAAGAACAATTATTTCAACAAATGAAATTATGGCGTAACTGGACTGTGGAGTTTCTTCTTACCATTCCTGAAAAATTAGCTGATCAGGTGCCGGAGGGGCATAATAATAGTATTCGATGGAATGCCGGCCATATTTTAACAGGATGGGATAATACAATGTTTCCAGGCGTTAATAAGGAGAGACAGCTCCACCTGTCTTATCATTTGCTGTTTCCGAGAGGCAGTAAACCAGCGCATTGGACAGAACAGCCTCCGTCAATGAAGGAGATAATAATGCAGCTTGAAAAGCAGCCGGCTGTTATTGAACAGGCATGTAAAGGGCACCTGAATGATCCATTGAAAGAGCCTTTTCTGGGCATGGAAACATTAGGTGAGATGTTTGTTTTTCATATGAATCACGAAAATCTGCACATGGGTATTATAAAAAGTATGAAGCAATTACTTTTAGAAGGATAACTATCTGCCGGATCCAGTGTTAATACCTTATTTGATATTAAAAAAAGTAAATGAAATAAATATCAGGAGTGAGAAAGGGGATTTTAAATGAGCGAACAATTATTAAGAGTTGGAACTGCTTATATTCCGGTAACAAATGTAGAGAAATCATCTGAATGGTATGTGGATAAATTAGGTGCAGATGTATCATATAAAGATGAGGATAAAGCTATATTAAACCTGGCAAATCAAAGTATTTTTCTGGTGAAATCAGCCAAAGATCAAACCTCGAATTTTACTGATATTTATGGTGAAGAACGCTTTTTCTTAACATTTGAAGTAGACGGGTTGGAATCTTTGCAAGCATTGCATGAAGAGTTGACAGCCAGTGAGGTTAGAATTGGAGAGGTTGAAAACAGAGGACATGCAGGAAGGAATTTTGTTTTCTATGATTTAGATGGTAATAAATTTGATGTGTGGAGCGAGCTTAGTCCGCAGTTCAAGGAAAAATATTTAGAAGAAAGATAGCAATGATTTAACGGGAACGCGTAGAAAAGAGTATTCAAAAAGATTGGCTTTAAAACTCCAAAGCTCTTTTTTGATTGAATGCGTGCAAATCGTAATCAAGTCTTTTTGTACACACCAACCCTCTTGTGATAATATAATCATGGACAAAATAAAAAAGAAGCAGAGTCTATTACTGCTTTACCACATTGGATAAGTGCATAATTTATTATCCAATGATAAATGAGAGGATTGAAATTAAGAAATGGCAAATAATTTTTGGCGTGATTTACCACGACCGTTTTTTATATTGGCGCCGATGGAAGATGTAACAGATGTTGTTTTCCGTCATGTTGTAGCTGAAGCAGGCCGCCCAGATGTATTTTTTACAGAGTTTACGAATACGGAGAGTTATTGTCACCCTGAAGGAATTTATAGTGTGCGGGGACGTTTGACCTTTACGGAGGATGAACAGCCGATGGTAGCCCATATTTGGGGAGACAAACCAGATAATTTTCGGGAAATGAGTATTGGTATGGCGGAAATGGGGTACAAAGGGATAGATCTTAATATGGGATGTCCTGTTCCTAATGTTGCTTCCAAAGGAAAGGGAAGTGGCCTGATCCTTCGTCCGGAAGTGGCAGCAGAAATTATTCAGGCCGCAAAAGCCGGCGGAATTCCTGTCAGTGTTAAGACAAGGCTGGGTTATTCGAATATAGACGAATGGCGTGACTGGCTGCAGCATGTATTTAAGCAGGACATAGCGAATCTTTCCATTCATTTGCGTACGAGAAGAGAAATGAGTAAAGTCGATGCGCATTGGGAACTAATCGGAGAGATTAAAAAGCTCCGTGATGAGATTGCTCCTGATACGATGTTAACGATCAATGGAGATATTCCGGATCGGGAAACAGGACTGAAGCTTGTAGAAGAGTTTGGTGTAGATGGTGTGATGATTGGACGCGGTATTTTTAAGAATCCATTCGCATTTGAAAAAGAGCCGCGGGAGCACAGCAGTGAGGAGCTGTTAGACCTGTTAAGATTACAGCTAGATCTCCATGATAAGTATTCAGAGCTGGAGCCTCGTGCTTTCAAGCCATTACGGCGATTCTTTAAAATTTATGTCCGCGGGTTCCGAGGAGCTAGTGAATTAAGACATCAATTGATGAGTACAGAAACTACGGATGAAGTTCGCGAGTTATTGGATACATTTCATTTGGAAACAGAAGATGTAGTAACTGAACCGTAAAAGGAGGCTATGCCATGGTAAAACATCGTATTTACACAATGACTTTCGCTAGCGTTTATCCTCATTATGTGAACAAAGCGGAGAGGAAAGACCGTACAAAAGAAGAAGTCGATGAAATCATCACTTGGCTGACAGGTTATAGCCAGGAAGAACTGGAAACTCAAATTGAAAATGAAGTGACCTTTGAGTCATTTTTTGATGAGGCTCCCCAGATGAATGATTCACGCTCCTTGGTTAAAGGTGTGGTTTGCGGGGTGCGGGTAGAAGATATTGAAGCCCCGCTGATGAGGGAGATTCGTTATTTGGATAAGCTGATTGATGAGTTGGCGAAGGGTAAGGCGATGGAGAAGATATTAAGGAAATAATTATGAACGTAAAGAGATACTGGTTCGGTATAAAAGAATCAGTGTCTCTTTATTCATAGAATCAAAAATCATTTGATATAGCTTGAAGCTATGATAACAGATAGATTTTTAGTGTTAGGATATATCAAAGCATCCTTGTATACTTACTTATAATTAAGAAAACGAATTTGAAGGAGGAGCGTATATTATGACAAGTAAATTACCTTTAAAAGCAGATCATGTGGGGAGTTTTTTAAGAACTGATCCTGTCAAACAGGCGAGAGCAAGCTATGCGAACGGAGAAATTAATCGAGCGGCGTTAAGAGAGGTAGAGGATCAGGAGATTGAAAAGCTTGTTAAGAAGCAGATTGATGTAGGGTTAAAAGCAATTACAGATGGAGATTTTAGACGAAGCTTTTGGCACCTGGATTTCTTTGTCAGTTTAAAAGGAATAGAAAAGGTAGAAATAGATCGTGGCTTACAGTTTGCTGATGGTATTGAAGTTCGCAGAGTGAGCTATGAAATTAAGGATAAAATTGAATTTGATGAAAATAATGCCCTTATTAATGATTTCTTATATCTTAATGACCTAGTGAAGAAATATGGTGATGGGACACAAGTTGCTAAAGTTACTATTCCGGCTCCGGGTGTTATATTTTACCGGAATGTAACTGAAGATGAGAAGAAAGTATATGCTGATGCACGTGCATTATTCCGTGACTTAGGGAAAGCATATCGTGAGGTTATTCGGCAATTATATAATGCTGGCTGCAGATACATTCAATTCGATGAAACAACATTGACTACTTTTGCTGATGAGAACTTTGTATCTTTGATGACAGGAATTACTGATTTATCAAAAGAAGAAGTACTTCAACTGATTATTGATGCAACTAATTATGCTTTAGAGGATAAACCGGCAGACCTTCTTGTTTCCGTTCATATGTGCCGGGGCAACTTTAAATCAAAGCATATTCACGCTGATGGCGGCTATGATTATGTTGCACCATCCTTTGATAAACTGAAGTATGATGCATTTTTCTTAGAGTATGATAATGAGCGGAGTGGTGATTTTAAACCATTGGAGAATATTCAACGCCGTAATGCTGAAGTAGTGCTTGGCGTGTTTACATCTAAGTTTCCAGAGCTGGAGGATGAGGATGTAATTAATAGAAGAATTAAAGAAGCTAGTCAATATATTCCTTTGGAAAATATAGCATTAAGCCCGCAATGTGGATTTGCCAGTACGGAGGAAGGGAATATTTTAACGGAAGAAGAGCAGTGGAACAAGGTGAAGCATATTATTCAAATAGCTGAGAATGTTTGGGATAAAGCATCTATTGATAAATGAACGCAAGCTTAACACGTTGTCCTTATAGTTATTGTTTGCAGGTTACCTCTTTAAAATTAAAATAAAACTGCATCTTTTAACCCTTTGGATAGGATGAATCCAAAGGGTATTTTTATGGAAAAGAATAATATAATTCCAGTTTCTTTGTAGTTAGGTGAAGAATATGTGGGATAAATGTTGAAGTGGGGAATTAGATATTCAGTTTATCAGTATAAAAGAAAAGTGAGCGAAGGAAGCATTATGAGGAACCTCGTAAAAAATCCGAACGAGTCCAGATTTTGATGGAACGTTCGGATGTGAAGAAGAAAGATAACTCATGTTTACATATTAATTTTTCGTACCCTCAAGACAACGCTCAATTGTCTCGACAATTGCCTGGCGGATATCTGCTTTATTATATTTTAAGAGCGGCATTGTATCATTTGGATCTATATATGCATCACGATTTTGAATTTCCGCAGCAACAGCTTGATGAATTCCGTGTTCTTTTCCTTCAGCAGCTGTTTTTTTATCATATTGTGCCATAGCAGGCTTCATTTGTTCGAGTGGAACGACTTGGATTACGGTATCGTTTTGTCCGAGTTCATCAGCAATCATTTGGAAGAAATCTTTATGTTTCATATTTGTATCTGAGATGGCATAGTGCTCGCCGTGCCTGCCGTATTCTAAAGCTCCGATAGTTGCTTCAGCCACCTGCTGTACAGTAACCATAGCTGTTCCTCCGCCAAGTACCGGTACAACTTCTTTTCCTTGAATTTGCGGGAGAAACATTGCCCACAGCGGAGTGCGTCCCGGCATTGTTCCAAAAATATATGGAAGGCGTAGAGACATAACATCCATTTGGCCTTCTCCTTCCATGAAGGCTATTTCTTCCTGCAATAGTCTTGTTCTTGGATAGGCCTGTTTTTTCAGATTAAGCTCTGGCCATTCTTCCGCAAAATGCGCAAAGTAAGAACCGTAAATGACGAGTTTTTTTACTCCGGCAGTTCTTGCGAGACGAGCTAAACGCTGTGTTGGAAGCACGTTTGCTTCGTAGAAAAAATGAGTCGCTGGTATTTCAGGAACCATTCGTTCATCTGCTCCTGCAGCGTAAATAAACATATCCTTACCAGCTAATATATCTAAAATTTGTTCATCGGTCATTTCGTTGATATCTCCAAGATGACACTCAACTTCTGGCGGTAACAATTCTGGCGCCGGCATTGGAGGCAGTGCGACCGTAGATACTTTGTACTCCCGTTTCAGTAATTCCCGGACGGTATGGTACCCGAGTAATCCTGTACCTCCTAAAATAAAAACGTTTTTCATATGTGAACTCCTCCTTGTTTGTGAATGTTTGATCAATGTTTCTATCTTTAGTATAGCAGGTATAAATGGGTGTGAATGTGCAGGTTATGGCATATTTGTGAAATTATTCACAAATACATGTAGGAATATAATTTAGAAGTGAAACCTCAACTGAATGAGGTTTCACTTTACGTAAAGTATTTTGCTATATCTAACTTACCTATCCATCTGTATTTTCTATATAAGTAATGGACACTTTTAAATTAGCATTTTTTTCGCGAATATGATCCAGCAATTCTTTATCAGCGACTTCATTTTTCATGCGGATAGCATAAGTGTACAAAATCATTGTTCCAAGGTTAGTAGTTTCTACCTGGCGCAAAGAAGAACTTAGTGTATATTCAGCAAGCACGTCATGCATCAAATTTTCATAATTCAAGTTTTCCGGTACAGTTACCTTCAAAATTTGTGTATCTTTCCCTTTTCCATATTCAAATTTATAAAGCAAATAAAGAACTAAACAAGCAAATAAAGTGAGTATGATTGCTAAATCGAATCGAAAAAGTCCGCATGTCATGCCGGCACAAAGACCAAAGAAAATATACGCAATATCTTTAACATTGGTGACAGCGCTTCTGAATCGAATCAGTGAAAAAATAGCAAATAAGCCAAATGCAACGCCGGCATTGTCACTAACCACATTCATAATCACAGAGACAATAATACTCAAAATAATAATGGTGTGTACGAATGATTGTGCATAACGTTCGCCTGTAAATGTGATTATGTATATCTTCGTAATAATCAAACTCAATAAGGTTGCCATGACTAATGCAAGTAATATCATATAAACGCTAGATGGCTCACTAGCTTGTAAATCGAATATTTTATTAATAAAATCCATTTTATATACCTCCTATTGATACGTATTCTCTTTCAACATCACCCGGGAGCTGATTTCTCTGTAACAATTCCATGCTGGTACAGTATTTAGAGGCACTTCGCTGTTCGCATTGAAGCGCCTGCAAAATGCGGGTTAACCATAATGGAACACTATCATTTACTTTTACTTCCAATACAATTAGATTGCGATTAATAAAATACTCTCCTTCAGAACCATGTTCCAAGAGCAGATCATCGTTGCGGCAGCGCAGGTCAAAATCAAATGTAATACGCAGATCAGGATCATCTATTCCGTGAAGTGCATGTCGGTCATAACTAACAATCATTTCTGGTTTTAATTCGTATAATGTTCGAAAATGATCGATTTCACGAAGTACTTGTAAATTAGATGTATGAAAGCTGTTTAAATGCTGCTCATCCCTTTTTTCCATATAGAGGTATGCTTCTTGTAATGGAAGTAACATCCTGCGTTTGTTGACTACTTTGTTATGTTTTTGTTTCACCTCAAAAAAAGCGGTTCCATCAATGCCTGTTTCATTATAGGTGCGCAGGCGCAGTTTTTGCCTGAAAGCCAATTTATTCTTTGTTTCAAAATAAATTTTGTAATCATTGCTATCAAAATATAAGCTGCTAACAATATATTTTCCATCTGTTCCAAATGTATCTGATCGCATATAAGGCATTATTTGTTCCAGTAAGAGAGAATATTGTTCTAACGTAATCAGATATTTTTGCTCTTTCCTTTTGAAAATTTCTATTGCCAATTTTTTCACCTCCCTTTTATATAACAGCTTAAGTGAACTGGGTAAGAAGGCGATTAAAATTTGGTTAGAACTCTATGAGAAAATAAATGTAGCTCATTCGTTACTGGGCAGCCTAATATACTCAAGCGGTGTTCTCCGGTTTTTAAAAGATTGAAATTTAGAGCTTTTGATCCAAATGCCTTCAGTGTAAAAATGAACGTTATTATTTAAAAATTAATTAATGAAGAGAATTGTTCGAAAAGACAATATGAGTGGATAAATAAGTGGGCGGAAATGGCGAGGGAAAGAGCGAATAAATGCCCAAACAAACCATCCATTGTTTATAAAAAATGGGTGGTTTGTAAAACCGTATATAAACAGGAAAAAATGTTTTTTTAAACAAAAGGAAGATATGAATGAATCAACAATCTCCTATTTTACCAACATTGAAAGCCTGCGAAAATAATAAACGCACGATTGAATTATCTTTCATTCAACCATGCGTCATCAGCGAGCATTTATTTTTTTCGTGACTTTATAAATCCATCCACAGCATCCCACACTAAACCGACAATAAATAGAATAAGAATCCAAAATGTAGATTGATTCCAAATCGTGGTTATTGTATCAAATGCTTCAGAACCGGCCGTAACCACACCAGCTTCTACTAATTGGTTCATAAATTCAGGGTTCCAAAAATCAGGTCCGCTAATCATAAACAGTATTGCTGCCATCGATATGACATTTACAATTGTTGTATAAGCAGCTAACCTGTACGTCCATTTCCCGGCAACGAGCTTAAGGCATTCTTTGATAATTCCAGCTCCAAATATGAGAAAAATAAACAATAAGTAGGAGCCATAGGTTTGTTCATTTAAAAATGGAACAACACCATTAAATTCATCCTGAAACACCCAAATTCCAAAGTACTCATTCGAAAAGGCAAGAAATACAATGATAATCGTGTAGAAAATAATTCCGACAATCGACTCGCTGCGTTTGATTTGTCTCTTTTCATCTGGAATGGGCGATAAGTCAGCGGGTTTCCATTCCTTTCCGATTAAATCTTTTTGCTTTGTTCCACCGTACAGCTCACCGATAGCAAACCAGAATGTCGCCCAGCCGAAAGCCTGTGGAAGTTCTGTAACGGCAGAAACAATCATATCAATAAAATGATCTAAAATAGACATTGGCTCTAAAATAGTTTGGATGATAAATCCAATACCTATTAGAGAACTCATAACAATGAGAACAATCTTCACCACTAAAATATAGGTGTCAAAAAGCTCTGGGCCAATGATATATTTCTTTTTCCCCCGATATTTATCAGCTAATGACCTTGGGCTGCCCAGTTCCAGCAGGACCTCTTCTACACCATTTTCTTTACCGTTCCCTTGCCCTGCCCGTTCCTCCAGCATATCTTCAATTAACCCGCGCAGTTCAATTGCAATATCCTCCCGTTGCGATTGGGGCAGCTTTTGAGTAACCGCATAAATATACCGATTAATCATCTCCATTTTCGTCACCTCTCTTATTTTCTATGATCTGATCCAGACTTGCAGCAATACTTTTCCATTCTGTAACCAGTAAATCAAAAACTTCTTTTCCAGTTTTACTCAGTAAATAATATTTCCTCGGCCTTGATTCGTTTGTATCCCATTTACTTTCCAGTAGTCCCTGTTTTTCCAATCTTCTCAGCAAGGGATATAATGTTCCAGGCTCAACATGTATCCCTTTATCACTGAGCATCGTTACGAGGGAATACCCGTATTGCGGCTCTGAAAGCTGGCTTAGTGCGCCAATTGTAATGGTTCCTCTACGCAATTCCTGCATGATTTTATCTAAATGTTCCTTTGCCTCAGTCATGTAATCAACTCCTATATTCATTATAGTGTATGATACACACTATTGTAAAGTGCATATTAAAGTTTGTTGTAAAATATTTTATCAAATAAGCATCCTTTTTCATAAAAGTCGGTCATTTAGCAAATAATTTGATACAATTATGGAGACTGATTTAGATTGCAATTATGGAAAGCGGAGTATTCTAAGGAGGGATTTCTTTGGAATTTAAAACGGAAAGATTATTAATCAGACCATTCAATGAAGAAGATTTAGAGGATGTATTTCATATTTATAATAACGATGCTACCTGTAAATATCTCTTGAATGATAAGTGGACGCATGAAAATAAACAGAAGGAGTTTCAGAGAAAACTGGAGAATAATGTACTGACTAAAGAAACCCCTTTAAGCCTGGCGGTACTAAGCGGTACAAAAGTAATTGGTGATTTGGCTGTATGGTATACAGAGATGAAAGATACAGTTGAAATTGGTTACACCTTCTCTTCAGAAGCTTCGGGAAAAGGCTATGCGACAGAAGCTGTGAGTGTTTTAGTGAATAATCTGTTTAGTGAATTTAAGGTACATCGTATACAGGCTAATCTGGATGCAAGAAACGAAGCATCGCAAAAATTATGTGAGCGTATAGGTATGCGAAAGGAAGCACATTTTATACAGGATTACTGGAGTAAAGGGGAATGGACAGACAGCTTAGTGTATGGAATGCTATCCTCGGATTTGAAATAAGGTTACGTATTTATTATTTTTTAAGGAGAACTAATCATGGAATTAGAAACGGAAAGACTTAAGGTTATACCATGTACGGAAGAAACGGTTGAAATCGCTATTAATCAAAAATATGATAGCGGACCGCAGATCTCAACTCACTTGAAAAAGTTAAATGAAGATCCCTCTTTACTGTATTGGGGGCCGTGGTTTGTTGTCCGGAAATCAGACGGGTCTATCCTTGGTGATATAGGATTTAAAGGGAAGCCGGATAAGAACAGAGTAGTAGAAGCAGGGTATGGGTTTCTGGAAAGGTATTGGGGAAATGGTTATGCAACCGAAGCTATGGAAGTGCTGATTCAGTGGGCTTTCAAAACATCAAAAGTAGACAGAGTAATAGCTGAAACACTTCAGGATAACTACGGTTCTATTCGTGTGCTGCAAAAATTAGGTATGAAAAAAATAAGTTCAACAGAAACAATGATTCATTGGGAAATAGGAAATTCTGAGTGATTTTCAAACGGTTTTATAGCTTCCATATAACATACTCAAATTAAATGAATTACAGAAATGCTGCTTTTAGTTTTTTCTATTGGTAGCATGTTTATTTAGGTATCAAAAATTTATTGTTTCCAATTAGGTGTTGATTAAAAATGAAATTATCTTATGAATGATAAATTTATGACTCTGTTGGGATTTCATTAATTTTATCATTCATCTATTCCTCTTTTATTTAATTTTCTCAGTACATCATTTACAGATTCCTAAACATAAAAGGATTCTTCCAAAACCTTACCGTCAATTTTTTATTTTTACATTTTTTATAAACTTCGCATCAAAGTATTCATAGAAATGACGTGTACTGTTTTCTTTTAGAACATCTATTTTAAATTTCACTTTATAATGGTTGTAATTTGTTTCATCAAAAATAATAAAATATGTTTGTATCAAATGAAAGTTTTTATTTAAAAGGTCGAGGGGCGTTATGTTTTCATACAATTTAAGGTAATTTATCTTCAAATTTCCCGTCTAAATTACTATCTGTATAATAACAGTATGATAGAATTTGAATGTAAGGGCATACAATTATAAGGAGGTAATGCTTTTTTTGTTGATACCAGTTCAAATTAGGAAAGGAAGGATAGACATGAGAGATTTAATTGCAAAGCAAAATTTTACGGATGAGGAATTAAAGACATTTAAAAATAACTCCTCATGGAGCTGTGATACCTTTGTTATTATGCCAGATGTTTCAGAAGAAGAGGCTACAATTCTTTCAAAAAATAGTGATAGAGTTGAGTATGATGCGCAACCATTAATGTATTATCCGAAAAAGACATATGGCCCTAATGAAAAATTAAAATTAGGAAATGTCACGATTGGTCAAGTAGAAGAAACTTATGAACATATAGGCTCTTCCCCTTATTGGTGCTGGGGTTATGAGGAAGGTATAAATGTCCATGGTGTAGCGATTGGAAATGAAGCTATTTTTACAAAAGATGTCGCTGAGAAAATGCAAGCAGTTAAAGATGGAGAGAATGTAGAATATGGAATTATTGGGATGGAATTTATCCGCTTAGGACTGGAAAGAGCTAAAAGTGCTCGTGAAGCAGTAAATGTAATCACTAGTTTGCTTGCAGAATATGGTCAATTTTCTTCTGGAAATCCGGCCGTCCAGCCGGAAGATGGAGCTTACGATAACTCTTTTATTATCGCTGATAAAGACGAGTCCTATGTTTTAGAAACTGTTGGTAAGCACTTTATGGCTAAAAGGATCTCTAAGGGAACTAAAGCAATTTCTAATGAACCTAGTATTCGGACAGAATGGGATCTAGCATCTGATGGCATTATTGATTATGCGATTGAAAAGAGATGGTGGAAAGAAGAACGTCGGTCGGAATTCGATTTTGCTAAGGCTTTTCTAGATTTTGAAAAACCATTACAACTGTCTCATATCCGTGTGCAACGAATGAAGCAGCTATTGAAAGAAGGCTTAGATAATAATCAGGGCCGAATCGGTTTACCTTGGTCAAGACGGATTATGCGTGACCATTATGAAGATACTTTTTTAGAAGGGCCATATATGAATGCTGCGTTACCCGATTTTTTAACTGTCTGTATGCACCATTCACCAGCAGAATTTACTTGGGGGAATACAGCGTCATCATCCCAATTTATTTTACCTAAGGAAAAGGATCGTTTTCCTGTAATGTGGTGGTTGGCAGGAGTGCCATGTACTGGTGTTTATATCCCGTTTTATCCTGAAGCAGGTCCAATAAATCCAATATTATCTAAAGCTGGTGCTTATGGTAAACATGCTATGGCGCCTCAAGATGCTGAAATAGACACTTATAAGGATGATTCTTTCTGGTGGATTATGCGTGATTTACTAGAGACTGCTAAAGGTGATGCCTATGGCGGGAAATTCAATATACGCCAGCCAATTATTCGAGAAGTATATAATGATTTGGAAAGAAAATGGCTCTTAGAAGCTAAAATTATAGAAGAAAAAGCGATGAACTTAAAGCGGGAAAATGGTGAAGGCTATAAACAGGTTTTGAGTGAGTTTACAAATAAATGTGTTACAGAAGCACTTAAGACAACAAAAAAACTAAAGACTATTATCCAAGAAGTGTAAATTTTTAGATGGGAAAATATAATAACAAACAACTAATAACCATAAATTTTTGCAGTTATCAGCTGTTTGACCATGAGCATATTAGGTATCTTGTCTATATTCATGGGGATAATCTGTATTATTATTTTCCTTATTAAAAAAACTGATGCGGACATTTAGTAGCAATGGGAATAAGCGAACCGTAACAATTCATTTAAAAATTATAGAAGAGAGGTACTTTAATGAGCAATCCTATCTTAAACCAAATTGGAACAGTATTTATCCCGGTCAGCGATATTGAAAAAGCAAGAGATTGGTATTGTGATATTTTAGGATTAAAATCAGATGGGGAAATACTTTTCGACCATTTATATGTTATCCCTATGGAAGGCACAGGAATTGTATTGGATAGTAAGATTTACGCAAAGGATAAAATTTTTAAAGCACCGGCATTTCACCTGAATACCAAAAACATTGAAGAAGCATTTCAATATATGAAAAATAAAGGCGTTCATTTGATGACAGAGATTGAACATAATCATTATTTTAATTTTCAAGATCCGGACGGGAATATGTTAATGATTAGTGAATGTTAGCTTCAAAAGGTAAAAAAACGAAGCGGGAATGGAGTGGTGAAAATAGAAAAATTAACATTGCAAAAACACATCAATTACTCCTCAGAACTCCATTTTACAGGCGGTCAAATAACGAGAGATGGAGATTTATTACTGATTGAAAGAAATGTAAATGAGGAGGAGCTGAATCCATTTGACCGTCCAGTACTAAAACGGGATTGGACAATTCGGATTATTAAGAACGAAAAAATAGAAACCGTTCAATTAACAAACGTACCGCTGATTCCTGAGCACATTGATTTATTTTCAGATGGAACTCTATTAATTGTCCAGGCCCGTTGTTTAAAAGATGGTGAATATGCAGAGCGGAATGCCAGAAGATACAATATGAATGGTCAATTGATTGAAGCCTTTACACTTGGCGATGGAATAGAAAATATGCAAATTGATGAAAAGGATACTATTTGGGTAAATTATTTTGATGAAGGGATATTTGGAAATTTTGGCTGGGAACAGACGATGGGGAGAGACGGCCTTGTTGCATATACCATAAATGGAGATAAATTATGGGGAGCAAGGGAGTATGACATTATTGATGGCTGCGCTTTAAATGTTGTCGTTTCCAGTGAAATTTATTTTTATTACTATGATGATTACTTCCTGGTTCAACTGGATAATATGAAAGAAAAAAATCGATACAGGATGGAAGGACATCATTGGCTGAATCAATTTTTGTTTGCGCAAGGTAATTTAATTGCACAGATGGATATGAACAAGTTGACACGCTTTAAGATAAGAAATCAGACGATAACAAAAGGGGAAGGGCTGGAACTTGTTGATGAACATGGAAAGCATATAGCCGGTCCGGTATTTTTGAGAGGGAAATTCCTTTATGTATATGGAAGGAAAGGAATTTATAAGAGGGAATTTTAATTATTTTTTAAGATTGATTATATTGAAAAGCCGGGTTTAGTTGTTAAAAATCGGAACGAGCTAAAATCTCATTCCGATTTTTAGTCTTAAGACTGTTGTATAAATCTTCATTATTTAATTCAGCTCTAAAGATAAAAAAGCATAATCTCCATCTCTAAGAACCGCTCCTTTACGAACAGAAACAGGATATTTAAAGATAGGGCCGTCTAATACAGTTGTATGGAACTCTCCACCTTCTCCGCAGGGATCAATACCGCGATTTTGAAGCTCTCTCACGTATTCATGGTCTAATGTTCTCCCTAAATCTTCTTCCTGCATACCAAGTGATAGATTAACAGTTACAACTATCGCAATAAATCCCAGGTCAATGAATTCTCTGACAGCTTGGCGGTGATCCATTTCCCATAGAGGCATGGCCAGCTTTAATTCAGCTTTTTTTGTGACCTCATCGTGCCAGCAGCCATTTGCAGGCATATCCAAGTCGCCGGTAACCAGCACTTCTGCATGCTGCTTTTTCGCTTTTTTTAAAAGATTAATAAATACCTTTTCATATTCTGCCCAGCTTGCAGCGGCAGTGTATACCGGCAATCCAATCGAGTCAGCCTGGGCTTGTATAATCGCTGGAGGCATGCCATGAGACCGGGAGCGATTTCCTTCTTCCTCCATCATGACAATGAGCCCAAGAGCTTCTCCAGCCTTCATTGATTTATAAAGAGCCAGAGAGCCGTCCTTTCCTCCGCTGAAGGAAGCGATAAATTTATGACCATGAGCATTATTTTTCCAGTTTCCTAAGTCCGTCATTTATATCTTTCTCCTTTATATGAGCAACATTTACAAGCCTTCTATCTTCATTTTATCAGCTCTGCTTATTTTTCGTCATTTTTGTTCTTAATCACCTGTTTATCTCGATGTAAAACTATTCTTAATAAAATTCACAAGAGAACCGGCTGCTCCTGTAATTGCACCTATTACGATACCGGTTGTTACGCTGCTGAGAAACGCAAATATACGGGCAATGAGGTTTACTGCGGTTTGTGGCAGATTACTTAAGTTGCCCCCAAATTGAATAGGCGTATCTAAGGCAGTGCTCCATAAAATTTGATGAACGGCTGCTAAAAATATCCCGTAGAAAAAACCGATTAATAGCAGTGATAAAAAGGTTTTCTTTATATTTTTCAAATTGGTATACATAATCCATATAATAATTGGGGCAAAGACCAATATGCTGTTTACCAGGCTGCCCTCCTCAATAATAGATAGATCATGGGCAATGACACGAGGAACACCTAGCAGGGAAAGCATGATTAAAGTAAATAAAGGCACACCTAAATAATTATTTATCCTTTGCATAGACAATAAGAAAACTCCTCTCTTTTTTTGAATATAACTATTATTTCTAGTGCTGCTTCATATAATAGGATGAAGAGCTTAAAGAAATCTAAAGGATTTATTAAATATTTATTAAATTGTGTTTGTGATTAATAAATGGACTTCAACTATTTTTAAGTTAGAATATACAGATATTTTCAAAAAAAAGATGAATACAGTATTGATTCAGGTTACAATAATGATATATATACTCCATTATTTTAATAGGGGAGGGATGGTATGGTTATCGGTGGTTTTATGTGCTTGGGAATAGGTATCGGTTTTTATACAGGGAATATTCCGGCGGGGACAATGATAGGAATAGGGATAGGTCTGGTTGGAGAAGCAATATATCAAAAAATGGGAAAGCACTCTCCGGAAGAGGAATAAGGTTTGGGTGAGCGTTTTTCGAAAGCTGAGAGGTTGAAATAAAGTATTGAAAGCAGTTAAATAAAAAGAATAATTCACGTTTCTTAAAAGGAATAAGATAAACGTATTGGATGGATTGAGGTTAAACTTGATTCCATTCAATGCGTTTTTTTATGGTGAAGAAATAAATTTTTGGGCAGACAGTTTAAAAACAGTATGTTAAAATTAAATTGATTAACCAATCAAAAAACTATATATTTAATCAATTTCGTGTGAAGGAGATCATAAATTGGACATACAAAGAGAAACTCAAACTTCTAAAAAAAGAGCAATTTCCTTAGATTTAGCCAGAGGATGGATGCTGTTATTAATTGTTCTTGCTCATGCTCCCTTATTTTTATATAATGCTGAGCCTGGTGTGATGAGCCGTCCGGAAAACATTACTTTTATCGATACAATCGTCAATACGTTTGGAGAATTATTTATAGACAATCGTGCGCGTCCTCTGTTTGCGGTTTTGTTTGGCTATGGACTGATGATGATTTTTGAGAAACAGATTTTAAGAGGGAATTCCCAAAAAGCAGCGCTTAAAACAATCCGGCGAAGATGTTGGTATTTAATATTATTCGGAATTATATTTGCCGTAGTAATCGGCGGGCAGGATATATTGATGGCTTATGGGATTGCTGGTCTTTTAACAGCTTGGCTGCTGCCACGGAATAACAAGGCCTTAATCAAAGTTACCATTTTTATCACTTTGATTATTTTGCTCTATCTTCCTTTATTATGGGGCGGTTTTTTGAAAGAAATGGGCAGTTATGGATTCGGAGTGGAAGTTACACCGGATATTGGGTATCTGCAATTCTTTATAGAAGCCGCTCTTTCTTTTCCAATCATCCCGATATTTATTCACTTTCTTTTTCCCGTTCTTCCTTCTGTTCTTATAGGCATGTGGGCCGGCAAAAAACATTTGCTGGTTAATTCCCAGCAGCATCATAAGACATTAAAGAAAATTGCTGTGATAGGAATAATGACATCCATTATCGGAGCATTCCCCTTATTGATGATCGATAAAGTATGGTGGCCAAGCCTTCAAACAGCAGGGATTATATGGGGGCTTCATATCATAACAGGGATGGCTGCTGGAATAGGCTATGCAGCTCTGTTTGGAGTAATAGCTAACTATATTAAAAATCCTGGCTGGCTAACCTATTCATTGGCTGCTCTAGGGAAGCGTTCACTCACTTTTTTCATTTTTAACGAAGCCTTGCTAGTTATCCTGTTATCTCCGGTATTTTTTGATTTAGGCGGGACATTAGACAATATTGGAGTCACGATTATTGCTATAGCCATATGGATAGTAGCTGTGGTTTTGGCAGCCGTTTTAGAAAAGCTTTGTATGAATGGACCTTTGGAAAGCGCTATGCGTTATTTAGCTTATCAAAAGTATAAAGAAAATCCGGAAAAACAAAAAGGAGTCAAATACTAGAAGATATTTGGCTCCTTTCCACATTTTACAGCCTTCTGCAGTTTCAAAATTAATTATAGATTTGGCCTCCTGCGCAATTGACAGTAGATCCGTTTAAAGTCTTAGCTCTGTTCATAGCAAAAATAACAACATCGGCAATTTCTTCCGCAGTTGCCGGAATATTAGGCCCTGTAGAGGCAGCGATTCCCGCACCAATTACTTCTGTATAAGTAGTTGATGCGGCAGCGGAAATATTCGTCTGCATCGTATTAGGTGCAACCCCCACTGCGAAAATATTCAAGTCCTGATAGTCTTGGCCGATAGATTTAGTTAATCCGGCAAGTGCATGCTTGGAAGCAGCATAGACACCGTTAAAGGCTGTCGGTTTAAAGGAATTGGATGAAACAGTATTGATGATGGTACCGCCGTTATTTTCTATCATTACAGGAATAACATATTTGATTCCTAAGAATGCCCCTTTTACATTAATATTCATTAAGCGGTCATACTCTTCACTTGAGTACTCATGAAGCAGACGGAATGGAATCATAATTCCGGCGTTATTATGGAAATAATCTATGGTTCCGAAAGCCTCAACCGTTTGTGCTACATAATTTTTAACGTCTTCTTCATTGGAAACGTCAGCCTTTACAAAAATAACTTCGGCACCCAGCTTTTTAGCGCCTTCAGCAGTAGCCTGTCCGTCCTTTTCGTTATAATCCACCAGGCTTAAACGATGCCCCTGTTCTGCCAATTTTAATGCAACAGCCCGCCCGAGACCGGTTGCTGCCCCGGTGATTAAGTAAACCTTGCTCATAAGAGCTCCCCCTTTTAATAGCTTACAATGTTCAACAGCTGTCCATGTATTCTCTCTCTATTTACCTTAAATAAAACGCTTACAAACTTTAGTATAAACTAAAAATATTGTTTTAATGTACAACTGTCTATTATGATAGTAGCATAGGATAAAATTCTAATTCAATAACCAAAAAAATGGAGAATGTTGCTTAATGAACGATTTTTGTGAAAAATGTCTATTAAGAGGTGAAGCAGCTTGAATTTAAATGATTTAAGAGTTATTAAAACGAAGAAGACATTTCATGAGGCATTAGTGAAGCTTTTGATGGATAAACCGATGGAGTCTATTTCTGTCTCTGAAATTTGTAAACTGGCAAAAGTAAACAGAGGGACATTTTATTTGCATTATGATCAGAAAGAGTGCTTATTTGAAGAATATTTTAAGGTAGTTATGGAAGATTTGGAGGACTCCTATCAGGGGGCTTATCGTGATTTGCAGGTCCAGCCGCATGAAGTAGATCCATCTTCTTTACGTATCTTTCATCATGTAAAGAAATACGGTGATTTTTATAAAATTGTTTTTACAAATAAGGCATCGCTTTCCTATTACTATTTATTTTATGAAAAGATAAAGCTGCTGCTTGGTGAGGTTTTAAAGCTGTATAAGAATGAGGATATTGATATTCAGCTCTACACTGCCTATCAGGCAAATGCACTTGTTGGTATGATTATGTACTGGGTTGCTGATGATTTTTCTTACAGTTTGGATTATATGAATGAGCAATATGCGCTGTTTTATAGAATGAGTATTTAAATATATATAAGGGAGAAATATTTTATTAATAAATCAGATTATTAAACTCTAGGAAAAAGCAGGTGTGGGAATAATCTTGTGAAAAAAACTATAGGCAGGAAAGATGTTATAAAAGAAGCAAAGGAAGCCGCAATCAAAGCTCCTTTACTTTTTTTATTAACAAACACTTATCTGATATACGAGTCTACCAAAGATTCCATGGGTATTTATCCGGCGGCTGAGACTTAACCTTAATCTCTTCTTTTTTCGTTGGATGCTCTATTACGAGCGTTTCTGACCATAATGCAATCTGTTCTCCGGTTTGGTTAACCTTTTCTCCGTATTTTTGATCTCCATAAAGCGGTAAATCACGGGAGGAGAGCTGAACACGAATTTGATGCGGCCGACCGGTATGCAGTTTGATAGAGAGCAGGCTCAAATTTTCTTTACTGCCGATAACTTCATATTCTAGCTTGGCTTCTTTAGCATTCTTATTCTCCGGATGTGCTGTATACACTTTGTTTTCACGTTTATCCTTTACCAGGTAATCTTTTAATAACCCATACTTTTTCTTAGGCTTTCCTCTTACCACAGCTAAATATTTCTTTTCTACTGCCTGTCTTCGAATTGCGTCAGATAAGCGGGAAGCAGCTTTGGATGTTTTTGAAAAGACCATTGCTCCTCCTACAGGGCGGTCCAGGCGATGAACCATTCCCAAATATACATTTCCCGGTTTTTGATAGCGGATTTTTAAATCTTCCTTCAAAAGATTAAGTAAATCCTGGTCCTTTGATCTATCCTCCTGTACGGGAATGTTGACAGGCTTTTCTACAAAAAGTAAATGATTGTCCTCATAAAGTATTGGAACATTCACGGGTAAAACTCCTTTATTTCATACTGAGGCAATGATAACATAGCAGATTTTTTAATCAAGGGAGCATCTTCTTAATAGCATCTCAGCAGTAAATCAATCGTTTGTTTGAATTATAAAATGAAGTCTACGTAAAACTTGCTTCTGCGATGATATTTAATTAGAAGGTTATGCTTTCTTGCTTATTTCTTGTTTATATATGGAATTATGGTATATTAAAAAACCAATGAAATTCTATAAAAAGGCGAAAGACATTTAGTTGGAGGGGAAAGATGGAAGAGAACGTATTCAATCAAATGGCAAAAAAATATGATACAGAAGATCGAATAAAGTTGGCAAATATTATTGCCGGAGAGATAAAGAAAGTCTTGGCCGGCAAGCAATATCATTCCATCCTGGATTATGGGGGAGGGACAGGTTTGGTGACATTTCAGCTTGCTGATCAATTTGAAAAGGGATGGCTGATAGATGCTTCTCAGGAAATGATTCAGGTTGCCCAAGGTAAAATAGAGAAGCAGCAATTAACTCATTTTGAAGCAGTAGAATTTAATTTAGTGGAAGATGACGGTTTGGACTTGAATGCAGATGTCATTATCTTATCGCTTGTTCTGCTGCATGTTCCAGATATAGGGCCACTTCTGCAAAAATTAAGTACAATGCTAAATCCAAACGGCATGCTTATTATCGTCGATTTTGATAAAAATGAAAGAATCCAGCATCCAAAAGTGCATAATGGTTTTACTAAAGAGGAAATAAGCAATGTATTAAACGATGCTGGTTTCCAAAATATTGAAATGAATACTTTTCATCATGGGAATCATATCTTCATGAAGCAAGATGCCTCTCTGTTTATAGCGACAAGTACAAAATAGTTAAAAGGCAAGGAGATGTTCCCCTTGCCTTTTAACTATTTTAAGAGACTCGTGTGCCATTTGGAACGTGTTCATCTGGACTCAGAAGAACGACATCTCCATCTTCTGGAGTACCGCCGATAACAAGAACCTCTGATTTGAACCCCGCAATACGCATTGGCGGGAAATTAACGACTGCTGCAACCTGACGCCCATTGAGCTGTTCGGGAGTATATCTGCGTGTGATTTGAGCAGAAGAATACTTTGTTCCAATCTCTTCTCCAAAATCGATTTCTAATTGGATTGCCGGCTTTTTTGCTTCCGGAAAAGGTGCAGCGTATCGAATGGTGCCAATTCGAATATCCAGTTTTAAAAAATCCTCTATCGTTGCCATTTTTATGTTGTCTCCTTTAATCAATTTATTTAGGCTGAGGTCATCCTTGTAGATTTATTTTTACGATTCATCGCGTTGGATGATCCAATTAATAATACAATCCCGATAATTAAAAGTGAGATACCTAGCCAGGCGGTTGTATTTAAGCTTTCTCCTAATAGGAGCACTCCTAATAATGCCGCTGTTAAAGGCTCTGCCAAGGCAAGCGTTACCGCAGTTGAGGAAGAAACTTTAGTCAGCCCTTTGGCAAAAAGAAAGTAGGCTATCCCAGTAGCTATAACTCCAAGCTGAATACTTACACCAATCCCCTGCAAGCTCTTCACCCAAGATATATCGAAGATAAATAAAAACGGAGCTAAGAAAATCGCACTGAGCGTAAAAATAACCGCAACAACATTTAAGGATGGGAATTTTTGAACCATATCTCTGCTGGCAAGTGTGTAAATGGCAAAGGAAAGTCCTGCTCCCAAAGACATGATGACACCGACAGGATCTACATAGGCTGCCTCTCTGTTTACAAACAAAAGAATACAGCCGGAAATGGAAAGAACAGTGGAGCACCACCAGATTTTTGATGGGCGGGATTTAAAAAATATCCATTCCAGCAGCCCTGATAAAATCGGTGCACTTCCTATTGCTGCTACTGTTCCGATAGCCACTCCGGTGATAGTAACGGCAGAGAAAAACAATGGCTGGTATAGAGCCATGCTCAAAGCTGCCAAAATAGTTGCTTTCTTTGGCCAATTTTTTAACTCTAATTTGCCAAACAAAAAAACCAGAGATAATAAAAAGAGCCCTCCGATAGCTAAGCGGATTGTTCCAATCGCTATAGGGTGCGCACTTTCAGGTGCAAAAGCCTGCGTGGTGCCTGTTGTTCCCCAGAGGACAGCTGCCAGCAGGATTAGCAAAGCGGAAAGTTTTCCTTGCATTTGACCCACTCCAAAAAAGAATATTAAATTCATCATAAAAAATTGTTGATGCATTTTCTATACCTGATTTAACATTCTTTTATCTGTTTTAAAGAAATCTATATTTTTTTGGAGCTGTTCCCTTGTGCCTGACAAACCATCTTGTAAAGGAAGAAGCATTCTCAAAGCCCAATTCTTCACTGATCCGGGACATGGACCATCCGGTTGAAAGCAATAAATGCTCTGCTTCTTGTAAACGAAGCTCTAAAATATAAGCTTTTGGACTTTTACCGGTTCTTTTCTTAAACCATTCCGAATAATAAACTGGATGATAATGTTCTATTTTTGCCAGAGTTTCTATTCGAATCGGCTCTTTGAAATGCCTGTGAATATAATCAATAGAAGGGGGATTGGAAGTCTGCAGTTTTTTTGCAATGTACCTGGTTAAATCTGACAAGGGAGATAAATCATTTTTCGAAGCTGCCTCTTCCAGCAATAAATAACGGATAGAAGTCCAGTGTTCATCTAATCGGATATGTATGCTTTCAGAGCCATCTGGTAAATAATGTAAGGGAATATCCAATATTAAAAATTCATTTCTGTCTACAGAGCGGTAGTGGTGTTGAAAGTTTGGAGGAAGATAGAAACAGTAATCTGGTCCGAGGTTTATTTTCTGCTGCTGTGTCCGGATATCCAAAGAACCGTGCAGCGGGAAGAGAAACTGTCCAAATTCATGCTGGTGTGAATGGAATTCTCTAGAGTAGGATCTTTTTTCACAAACAATTTGCTGGCTTCTTTCCATTATGTTTTCTCCCTTCAAGGTTAAATTTAAAATATCGTATCATTAATTTGCAGTAAGGTAAATGAATTGAAAGAAATTTTTATTAACTCTTTGCTTATTCTATTGCTGGAAATTCGGTATCAAACCAGTTAATTTTCTTTAACAATTGATCCGCGTCATTTTGCTTGTTTAGAAACACGATACATGGAATCGTTTTAGCAATAAAGTATAAGGTTTTAAAAATTAAATATGATTCTATAATTAATCATATTTACATACATACTGTATGTATGTTAAAGTAAATCTAAATTACAATAAGGAGTGAAAAAAATGAAGCTTAGCGGTTTTTATCCAGTATTAATGACGAAGAATGTAAGTGAAACCAGTACATTTTATTTACAACATTTTGGATTCTCCATCGTTTTCGAAGCGGATTGGTATATAAGTTTGAAGCAGGAAGAGACAGGAGGGGAGTTAGCAATCCTTCAGGCAGATCATGAAACAGTACCTTCTTCCTTTGGAAACACTGTCCAGGGTTTAATCCTTAATTTTGAGGTAGAAAATGTCGATGAAATCTATGAGCGATTAGTTAAGAAACATAAGTTGCCTTTGCATCTCGATTTACGTGATGAGGCATTTGGTCAAAGGCATTTTATTACGAGTGACCCGAGTGGTGTATTGATTGATGTGATTACAGTTATTCCTCCTGATAAATCCTTTCAAGATTATTATAAAGAAACGGAAACAGGAGAACAGGGATTATCATGAGCGAGTATATAGCTTTAAAATATTATTTTGATAAAGAACTGGCTCTCAGGCTGGCTGATTTAATTGAGCCGCATTATCCTCCTTTTTCTAAATATGATTTTGTAGATGCGGTGAGGGCAGAAGTAGAGGATAAAGAGTTGAAGGCACGTGTAGAAGTAATAACGGACAATTTAAAGCAATATCTTCCTGCAGATTACGAAGAAGCTTTAGCTATCTTATTAAACATTCTGGGACCAGAGAATGAAACAGAAGAAGGGATGTTTACCAAAGGTTATTTCCTGATGCCTGTTGCCCTTTTTGTAGAAAAATATGGATTAGATTATTTTGATTTATCCTTTCAAGCCATGTATGAAATTACGAAACGCCATACATCGGAGTTTGCTGTCAGAGCCTATTTAATGGCAGATGTTGATCGTTGCATGAATTATTTTCAAAATTGGATAGGAGATTCTAACCCGCATATTAGACGCTTAGTAAGCGAAGGAACCCGGCCGCGTCTTCCATGGGCTAAAAAGATGCCTCCATTAAAAAACGATATACGAAATAATTTATATCTGTTAGAAAAATTAATGTGTGACAGGTCTCGTTATGTTCAAAAATCTGTGGCTAATCACATAAATGATTTAACAAAAGAGAATCCTGCAGCAGTTCTCGAATGGATGGAGCAATATGTATCAAATAAGGAGAATATAAATTCTAAAATAATTAAAAATGGATTCAGAACATTAATAAAATCAAAGAATGAACATGCAGTGGAATTATTGCATCAAGCTGAGCAGAAAGGAGAGCCGACATGAAGAAAAATAAAGCAGAAACAGAGCAAACGATACAGAATTTAATAAACATAGCACGGCACCACTTTACAGCATATGGATATGCGAATGCTTCTTTAGAAGAAATCGTCAAAGAAGCAGGCTTAACAAGAGGTGCTTTATATCATCATTTTAAGAATAAAAAAGGACTTTTTCTTGCCGTATTTGAAGCAGTTCAAGAAGAAGTAGGAGGCTATGTAGAGGCAGCTGCAGCGCAAAGTAAGGATAGCTGGGAGCAATTAGTCAATGGATGTCAGGCTTTTCTGGAAGGAGCCGTAGAATCACATAACCAGCGTATCCTCTTAATTGATGGACCAGCAGTATTAGGCTGGGATACATTTCGGAAAATGGACGAAAAATATTCAATGAATTCTTTAAAAGAACAATTACAATCAATGCAGGAGCAAAACCAAATAAAGTCTCTTTCTGTAGAAGCGATGACACATTGTCTTTCCGGAGCAATGAATGAAGCGGTATTATGGATTGCTAACCATCTTGACCGGAACATGGATGTAATAGAAGAAGCGATGATTGTTTTACGGCATTTGTTAGAAGGATTAAGAGAAGAACAAAACAAATGAAAACCTGACAATTAGAAGTGGAAAATGTATAATAACCTTGCAAAATAGCGAAGGGGACAGTTATGGCATGACTAACAAATTTAAAGAGCTTTAAAGCCCCTTAAAGCTTGTATCCTCTTTTTTATGTAAAAGATTAATAAAAATGAAGTATAGTAAATATTAAATGAACGGTTAATAAATCAAAGCCGTAAGAAAATGAATAGACTTCTGTTTGCTATAAAATAACACAAATTTTTAACTTTATATGTTAATTTTCAGACCCATTTAATAGCCTTAACTGTTGTACCTTTTCCACTTCCTGATTGGATTTCAAATTCATCCATCAATCGCTTAACACCTGGAAGTCCTGCCCCGAGACCTCCCGAAGTAGTATAGCCATCCTGCAATACTAACTTGATATCGCTGATCCCCGGGCCAGAGTCAGCAGCGATCATAATTATGCCTTTTTGATTAAACGCGTCAATGACTTCAAAGGAAATCTGTCCTTTACCTGCATATAGATAAATGTTGCGGGCCAATTCAGATATTGCCGTGGTAATACGTGCCTGATTAACCGTACTGAAGCCAATCTGTTTTGCTATATTCCTGCCTACCTGTCTGGCCTGAACAATATCTAATTCCTTATTGATGTTCACAGTTGATTGAGTTTTCATAGTCTAGTCCTCCAGTTCTTGATAAAGTTTTATATTCCTTGCTTCAGATTAAGAACGATTGGAAATCGCTGGAGATGTATACCTGAATCAATCAGTATTATTGCGAATGAAAGCCAAATACCAGTTTGCCCCTTTTAATGAATAGTGTATCTATAATCATTGTTCTCACTGTCTGAATTCCTTTTTATTATTTAATTTAATTTTAAAAAAAGCCGAAAAGGATACGATACCCTTTTCGGCTTATGTCTTAGCTCTATTGTCTAGACATTTCCACCATATTATTTTTTGGTTTAAGTATAAAGATAACAAAGCCTGTATCATTTTCAAAATCCCAGTCTACGAATACATCTTGTATTTCCTGATGAAGTACAGACTCTAAGAATTTTTTATCAATTAAACTCTTTTCCAGCTTCCGTTTTGACAGCCTGAGCTGATTTTCAAAGCCGGAACGGATAAGCTCCTGTTCAATCAGGACAAAAATGTCCTCCCGTCTGGAGACTAATGTGCGAGAGTTGAGCATACATGATGTAAGCTTTCTTGGAGACTTTTGCGCTTTTTGTGTAAAACGGCTAATCTCCGCGTGAACCTGTTCTTTTGCTGGATAACTAAGATAGTTCCCGGTTGTTTCATCTAAGTTGGAATTAAGTTCTGCAAAGAGAATTCCGTTTCTATTTTCTGTTGACCAGTCATAGTAGATTTTGTCTACTTGTACTCCTGCCTGTGAGGAAATAATAGATTGTATTTCCGGCGTCAGTTCCTTCATTAACAGGTCACGGGTTTCCTGAAATTTTAATTCGTTTTCCTGCTTCAGCAGAATTCTTTCCATTGGAGCTAAAAAGTTTCGTAAATAAATAGTGATGTATGGTTTTGCTATAGATACAAAAATTGCCTCCGGTCCTTTTCCGAAATTATCTCGAAATAGTTTACCGATTGCACTGGATATTCCAGATTCTACTGTTTTTTCCACTTGTTTTCTCCTTTTGGGTATAATCAATTTATATCTATATTCGCCGCGAAAATAGGAGTATGCTTCGATTTCTATTAGTATGATTGATAGAGCATGAAAAAACATTTTAAGGACCGTACATTATTTTACAATCCCTGTGATAACTATACCATTAATTTTGTGTGTTGGAAAATTATTTTGATTCAAAAAATATAGCGGTATCTTTTATGTGATAGAAATTTTGGTGCATTATTCCCTTGGGGAAATTCCTTTTTTTGGTACCATATGAATATATGATGAAAAAATTGAAAAAATAACCACTTGTCAATTAATTTACATTAAACTTTCATAGTGTTATCATATTCAGTATTCGACTTTTACGCATGGAAATAAACGGGAGAAGCAGTACCACCTGACGAGCCAAAAGCAAGTATGCGAAAAAGGTTTTATTTTCAAAGCAGGGAGTAGAAATCCATTTGAAAATAGAAGCAGTGCAATTAAAGAAAAACAATGTCATTGCTGCATGACATAAATATTTATATATGTTTATTTTTTAAAGTTGATTTTATTTCATTTTAGCATTTGCTTATATGGTCATCAATCAAGGGTACCTCTTCTATTTGGCAGTTTTACGATTTCAGTAAACGAAAACCAGACGGTGAGGTATTTTTAAATTGTTAGAATATTTATTTAAGAGTATCAATTTCTCTAATTTGATGCTGGAGTAATATTTGAGGCTATATTATGAATTGCGAAGGGTGAATCAATTTAAATAGAAAGGGACAGGAAATATTATGACAACAAAAAATTCAGAAGATATCCTTAAGAGTATTCCGCAAAAAGGTTTTTTCGGACATCCTAAAGGTTTGTTTACATTATTCTTCACAGAGTTTTGGGAGAGATTTTCATACTATGGTATGAGAGCAATCTTACTTTACTATATGTATTATGCAATAAAAGATGGCGGGCTGAATCTGGATAAAGGAACAGCTGCTTCCATTATGGCTATTTATGGCTCACTTGTATATATGTCAGGAATTATTGGCGGTTGGATTGCTGACCGCTTGCTTGGTACAAAGAGAACTGTCTTCTATGGCGGAATATTGATTATGGCAGGTCATATTGCCTTATCTTTCCCAGGAGGAGTCACAGCTCTGTTTGTATCCATGGGCTTAATTGTTATTGGTACAGGACTGTTAAAACCGAATGTATCTAATATCGTCGGAGATTTATATGATAAAGAAGATCCACGTACCGATGCCGGTTTTAGTATATTCTATATGGGTATTAACCTTGGCGGTTTAATTGCACCATTTATTGTCGGAACACTCGGGCAAAAATATAATTTCCATCTTGGATTTGGGGTAGCAGCCCTGGGTATGCTTGTTGGGCTTATTATTTTCTTGGCTACCAGAAAGAAATATTTAGGGATTGCCGGTTCTTATGTGCCTAACCCATTATCACCTGAAGAAAAGAAATCTGTATTTCTGAAATTTGGAATCAGTGCCATCGTAATTGTTATTGTTGGTGCTATTCTGATTTCTAACGGTATTTTAACCATTGATGGATTTATCATGTTAGTAAGTATACTAGGGATAATTATTCCTATTATTTACTTTTTAGTGATGTATTTCAGCAAAAAAACAACAAGTCAGGAACAAAAGAGTTTACTTGCTTATATTCCATTATTCCTTGCAGCAATGGTGTTCTGGGCAATCCAGGAGCAAGGGGCAGTTATCCTGGCACAATACGCTGATGAACGGACAAGGTTATCATTTGCCGGTTTTTCCTTGCAATCATCTTGGTTCCAATCATTCAACCCATTATTTATTGTATTGTTAGCACCAGTATTTGCAGCGCTATGGATGAAGCTTGGCAAAAGACAGCCATCTACACACAAAAAATTCTCATTAGGTTTGATTTTTGCTGGCCTTTCTTTCTTGATTATGATCATTCCTGCAATTTATGCAGGGCCTGATGCGCTTGTCAGCCCAATATGGTTAGTGCTCAGCTTTTTAATTGTTGTCTTTGGTGAATTATGCTTGTCACCTGTTGGTTTAGCAGCCACAACGAGGATGGCTCCTGCGGCATTCTCCGCACAGACAATGAGTCTATGGTTCTTATCTAATGCTTCAGCACAGGCAATTAACGCACAAATCGTTAAATTATATAGCCCTGAAACAGAGATTATGTACTTTGGAATCATTGGCGGAATTGCTGTATTGCTTGGTGCTGTTCTATTCTTATTCTCCTCTTTCTATAAAAAAAGAGCGTAGCATGATTGAATCGAGCATATCCAAAAAATAGTCAGGTCACGGCTTACCAGACAGTTAGGTGACAGCTCTTAAAAAGGGGCAGGTCATTATATATTTCTTAAAAAAACCGCTTCTGCTTATCAAGTATGGAGCGGTTTTTTGGGGTTAACGAATAGTAATGTAATAATTGAATGATGGAGAAAATGAAATTCTATGTATTACTATATTTGACAGAGCTCCTTTTTTAACGTAAAACAAAGAAGAGCTTGGACATTATTGCTTAAACTTTATTTAAAAGTAATATTTGATTTGTTTATGATTTCAGAAAGAGGTGTACATATGTCGGTATATATCATGCCAATCCAAACAGCGGCTATCATATTTCTCCTATTGTCCGTATTTCTAACAATCCCTTGGCTGATCTATGTTTATAGAAAATATGGTTACTTAAGTATTTGGGCTTCTATCGTAGCTTTTTCTTTTATTTTTTACCTGTTATCCGCTTTATTTTTAGTGCTGCTGCCTTTACCGGATACTCGAAATACCTGTGCTTTGCAGCCGCCCGACACAGTACATTATTCGCTTACACCATTTTCTTTTATAACAGATACAATAAATAGCAGCAAAATTATTTGGACACAACCTGCAACCTATATGCAGATATTTAAACAGAGTGCATTTTTGCAGGCAGCCTTTAATATTCTGTTACTATTGCCGTTGGGAGTCTATTTAAGATACTTTTTCCAGAATAAACATTATTGGAAGCGTGCGTTAGGGTTGGGGTTTGGTTTGTCTCTTTTCTTTGAGATTACACAGGTAACAGGAATTTACGGAATATATAATTGTCCTTACCGTATATTCGATGTGGATGATCTGATTTTAAATAGTGCAGGGGCATTATTTGGGTTTCTTATTGCTCCAATGATACTTGCTTTATTCCCGTCTAAAAAAAATCTTCTTGCCAAGAGGGATAAAATACAGGAGAGCCAAGTAGTCCGCCCATTAGCTCAGCTGCTAGCAGTTTTCATCGATTTTATGCTTGTTCATATCAGCTGGAGTCTGACATTAGGGCTATTTATATCGAATGAGATGGTTGAATTTATTTATAAAACAGCCGGCTTTCTTGTTGTTTATTTTATTGTGCCTCTTTTATGGGATGGGAAAACAGCAGGGACAGGTATTCTGAGATTTGAACTTACTGACTCAGAAGGCGATGTACCTAAATGGCAGGCTATGTTTAAAAGGATGTTTGCCCTTTTTGTACCTTGGGTATTATCCGCATTTTTAAATATATTGACGGCAATTGAACTGGATATGAATTCGGAGATGTATGTTTATCATGTATGGCTTACAGTGGCTGTGTTCGGTTTTCTCGTTATAATGTGGATGGTTTTAGTTATTCATGCTATTTACATCATTTCTAAAAAAGGAAAGCGTACCTTTTATTACGACTACGCCTCTGGTATAACACCGAGAAAAGACTTGGATTAAGGACTCACATAGCAGGCTGAGAAAATGAAATTATCCAGCTTGGTTGCAAAGCTTTCCATGCAAAATCAATACAGATTAGGACTAAACTCTATCGGGGTTTAGTCTTTTTGTGTGAAAAAAACAGAGCAGCAGTACAAAGCCTGAGGCAAAAGAGATTCCTTTATAGTACAGGACAAATAAATTTATTCTGATATAATAGTAAAAAAGTAAGCCGTTAAATAAGCTGATTTTCCATTAACAGCCCAGATATTCTCAAAGAAAATGATTGAAAACGATAAATCAATATGATATAGTAATCCAAAATCAGAGGTGGACATTATGGATTTCGTCAACACACTATATTCATTCTCACTATTACATCATATCAGATAGCCTTGCTAACGATTTTAATTTTGAAAAAATCGAATTAGGAAGGCTATTATTCATGAAATCGCATTTGAATTAAGTTTAATACTTAACTCAAATGCGATTTTTGTCTATAAAACAGGAGGCCGGGGAAATGAAGAAAATGAATTATCAAAATGTAAAAGGAACACAGGATTATTTACCAGAGTCGGAAAGCATACGGAGAAATATCAGGAGGACATTAGAGGATGTATTCGTCCAATATGGCTGTCAGCCGTTAGAAACACCTATCTTAAATTATACGGAATTACTTGCTTCTAAATATGGCGGCGGAGCGGAAATATTAGAGGAGATGTATACCTTAACGGACAGAGGAGAAAGAGATTTAGCATTACGGTATGACCTCACTATCCCATTTACAAAAGTCGCAGCAATGAACCCGACATTGAAGATGCCCTTCAAGCGGTATGAAATTGGCAAGGTATTTCGGGATGGCCCAATAAAAACAGGAAGGCTTCGGGAATTTACACAGTGTGATGTTGATATTGTCGGGGTAGATTCACAAATAGCAGAAGCGGAATTAATGACGATGGCACTGGATGCTTTTGATAAACTTGGACTAAAAGTGAAAATCCAATTCAATAACAGGAAACTATTAACCGGGGTGCTTGAACTGTTTGGTGTGGAAGCGGCAAAAATAAACAAAGTAGTACTGATATTGGATAAGCTTGAAAAAGTAGGAGTAGATGCTGTTATAGGTGAGCTTGATAAGCAGGGACTGTCAGGTGCATCCATCCGCTCGATTAAACAGTTTTTGACAGATGGAAATAATACTAGTTTCGGCTATTTTGAAACTCTCTTTGCCCCAAATGAACAGATTAAACAGGGGCTCCAGGAGCTGAAAGAGCTAAAGTCGTATGTGGACTATCTTGATATCAATGAGCAATGTGAGTTTAATCCATTTTTAGCAAGGGGATTAGATATATATACAGGTACCGTTTATGAAGTATTCTTAGCCGATCAATCTATTACATCCAGCATAGGAAGCGGTGGAAGATATGATAATGCAATCGGCGGACTGATGGGGGCGGATGAAACCTTCTCTACCGTTGGAATCTCTTTTGGGCTGGACGTGATTTATACAGCTATGTCAGCATCTGGTGCAAGCCGAAAGCCTGGCAAAGAGATAGATTATTATATTATCCCGTTAGGCACACAAAAAGAAGCTTTATTAGTGGCCAAACACATAAGAAATAAAGGGTATAAAGCAGAGGTGGAGATGGGAAATAAAAAGATAAGCAAAGCGTTGGAAAGAGCGAATAAGGAAAAAATCCGCAATGTTATCATTATTGGAGAAAACGAAGTGAAAAATAACCAGTTTAAGGTGAAGAATATGCTGTTGGGAGAAGAAATTATAGAGCCATTTCCGTTTCTTTGAATAAGCTGCCAGCTGTAATATATTTAAATTTATGAAGGCAGGAAACCATTTTGAGGATTTCTTTAAAATAGATTCCTGCCAACTGTTTTGAATCAAATCTTATTTCATTCTGTTCTAACAGATTTTTTACCCATTCTTTATACCAACGACACGGAGTCTCTTATAATCCGCAATCCATTGGCCATCTTGGTTTAGAGTTTCCTTTAGGTTATTTTCTACGTGTATCATTACATGCTCTTGTATAGCTTCCGGCTGGTTTTCGAAGATATTTCCACAGAACATTTTCATCCAATTCCGCAATCCCGTCTCGCCTTCTAAAGGTGTCGGCCGGTCGAAATGCTGGGCAAATGCCACGTGGAATCCGGTTTTCTCCATCAAGGTTGTGTACTCGCCGATGCTTGGGAAGTACCAGGGGAATTGGTCTGGTGTATAGGGAATTCCTGCTTTTTTTATCTGAAGGATAATTTCATTTGTAATGATTTGAACATTATCTTTACCTCCAAATTCTGCAACAAACCTCCCGCCGGATTTCAGGCTGTTATAGATGTGTTGAAGTGCCTCCTCAGGCTGTTTTACCCAATGAAGTGTTGCATTTGAGAAAACGGCATCAAAAGAATTATTGTATTCAAGCTCTAGAACATCTTTCGCTATAAACGTTACATCAGGATATTTAATGTTTGCCTGATGAACCATGTTCTCTGATTTATCAACCCCTGTTACACGGGCACCATGCTGATAGATTTTATGGGCCAGGTCTCCTGTACCGCACCCTATATCGAGAATCTGCTCTTCTTCTACAGGGGATAAAAGCTCTAATAAATGACTGCCAAACTTTGATACAAACGAATGATTTCCGTCGTACAAATCTGCATTCCAAATATCTTTTACATGATGATGTTCCATAACCGCTCCTCCTTAAATTGTAACCATGGACTAAATTTGCAAGTATTAATTGTATTATAGTGAATTTAGCTTATAATGAAAAATAAAATAATTTATATATTTTAATAACGGATTGTTATAAGTGTTCGGGAGGAGAAGTATTAAAGTGGATATTAAATGGCTAAAGACCTTCGTTGTTGCAGCGGGATTTGAGAATTTTAGAAAAGCCTCTGAGGAATTATATCTGACCCAGCCTGCCATTTCAAAGCATATAAAACGTCTGGAAGAGCATCTTCAAATCGATTTATTTGAACGAAGCGGGAAAAAAGTGATACTGACAGATGCAGGACACCACTTTCTCCCATTTGCCGAAGAGCTGATTTTAAGCTATGAAGAGGGAATGGAGCGTTTTGATTCATGGAAGCAAGGCTATCATCGTAAATTAACCATTGCAGCTGCTCCGCAAATCGCATCCTCCTTTTTACCTCCGCTATTACGGACATTTATGGATGAAAATGATGATATAGAAGTACTGATAAATGTTGTAAATTCCTTTGAAATAGGTGATGAAGTGAATACAGGAAGAGCTGAACTCGGTTTAACCAGAGTAATTCCAATCCAAACGAATTTAAATGCTGAAGCAGTGCATAATGAACCTGTTATTCTAGTAGGGACTAACGTAGAAGGAAAAATAAACAGCATAAAGGAAAGCCAAGTTTTATCCGATTATCGGCTGATCACCAATAATCATCCGGATTACTGGGATACTTTGTTAAAAGATGTTAAGAAACATTATCCAAACGTCCGGACGATGGCAGTCAATCAGATAGAAGTAACAAAAAAATTTATCGAAAATGGTCTTGGTGTTTCCTACTTACCGGTTTCTATGGTGAAGGATGAAATAGAAGCGAATAAATTAATAGAAATAAAACCGGAAAAAATAGCTGCGCCCAATTCAGAAACGTACGTTTTAACAAAGATAGAGACAGAGGAAGCCAGAAGTTTTATTGCTTTTTTAAAGGAATCATTATAAAAGATTTAAAGCCGCTAATGGTATTCTGGTTAATATCATAACAGTAACAACAGCATTTTAGTTAACAGAAAATATTGTTGACATAACACCTTTTAGCGTTATATCATAAAACGAAACCAAAAGGTGTTACATTAAATGTGAAGTGAGGAATATAAGCATGGAGAAACTTAGAGATATAAAACAAACAACTATTTTTAATGCTCCTATCGAGAGGGTTTGGGATAAAGTATCCACATCAGAAGGGATGGCTGCCTGGTTTATGCCAAATGATTTTAAAGCGGTAGTGGGGCATGAATTTACTATTCAATCACCATTTGGCCCATCCCCCTGCAAAGTGTTGGAGGTAGATAAGCCTAACAAAATATCTTTTGCATGGGATATAGATGGATGGGTTGTTTCGTTTATCTTAAAGGATTTAGGTGATAACACAGAATTTACGGTTATTCACGGTGGCTGGAAAGAAGCAGAGACAGTGATCACCAAACCAAATGAGAAGAGCGGTGTTATCAGAGAGAGAATGAACAATGGATGGGAAAGCATTGTTGCTGAAAGACTGAAAAAGGTGGTTGAGGCCTAAATGTCAGCTTTAAAAAAACATGATGTGTTCCAAGCTGTTGCTGATCCGACTAGAAGAGAAATTCTGCATTTGCTTTCCAAGCAGAACTTAGCTATTTCAGAGATTACATCTCATTTTTCAATTACCCGGACAGCAGTAGTAAAGCATCTTACTATATTATCTGAGGCAAATCTTGTTTCCGGGAAAAAGAGCGGCAGAGAAAAAATTTATCATCTACATCCAGAGCCTTTAATGGACATAAAAGACTGGGTTTCTTATTTTGAACAGTTCTGGGATAATAAGTTGTCCATGCTGAAGTATTTAGTAGAGAACGAGGAAGATAAGAAAGAATAGCAAATTCTAAAGGATGTGCTGGTACCGATGGAACAATAGCTCATACTTTTATAAATAAGTCCCTGAAAAGCAGGAATTATTGCATGAAACCGCGAATGGATGATTAAGCCCTAAAAAATATAACTCCTGGGAGGATTATAAAATGGACTTTCATCAAGCCTTGGAACAGCATATGCAGGCCATGAAACAAAAAGATATGGAGAGCTTCACGGACACGATTCATCAGAAAGATATTACCCTTATTCTGCCGAACGGGAAGCTTATTCAAAATCGGAAAGAATTCATCCAGTTTAATCAGGACTGGTTTTCAGATCCAGATTGGAAAATAACATATGATGTCATTAAAACAAAAGAAAAAAAGAGTGTAGGTTACGCGTTACTGTTTATTCATTACGACGATTTAGATGAAGATGGGAATCCTTATCATCAGGATTATTATCTCCATCTCGTGTTTGAAAAGGAAAACGAGGATTGGCTGCTGACTTATGATCAAAATACTTTTATACGATAAAAAGTAAGATATCATTATTTTCAGCATATGAAATATAAGATGAAAGAAAAAATCTCCGAAGCTTAAGGAGATTTTTTTGCTGTTATTACCAATAAAAATGACCTGTTCCATCAATTTGATAATTGTCTTTTTAAACTTGCTCACTATATGTTTTAAAATTATCTAATATCGCCTGCCAGCCACTTTTTTGCATCTCTATCGGGTTTTCAGGTTCCGCTTCAAAAACTTCAGTAATCTTTGTCACGTTTCCTTGCCTGGTAAAAGTAATGCTGACTTTCCGGCCATCCCCAAGTGTATAAGAAATAAATTCATTTGTACTTACCTCATCATATACACCACTAAAGTCAAATCCAAAACTTCCATCTTTTGCTTCCATTCTTGTCGTGAATTTTCCCCCAGCTCTAAGATCATTTTCAGCACTTGGTGCATGCCATTCATCTGAAGCAAAAGACCACTTAGTTATATGCTCTGGTTCAGTCCAATGAATCCATACTTTCTCAACAGGTGTAAGGACCGTTACTTCAATGGTTATCATTTCTGGTTTATCAGCTTCCATTACATAACCTCCTTTTAAAAGTGTATTTATATCTATAATAATAACACGCTGTTTTCACCAGTGTTCTCTTAAATACTATTTTAATCAGGAAGATATGTGATAAGATAATTATTTATAAAAGCGTCATCGAATATTGGCTGGAACTATCAAAATTCTGCCACAGCCTATATATTGAAGTACAATACTGTTGTGAGAGGAAGAAAAACATGATAAGAGAAGCAACTGCAAAAGATTTAGCGGATATTTTAGATATATATAATGATGCCATTCTTCATACTGCTGCTGTATATACTTATAAACCACAGACGATCACAAATAGACAGGAATGGTATAAACAAAAAATGGATGCAGGCTACCCAATTCTAGTAAGTGAACAAGCTGGTAAAGTAGCAGGATTTGCAACATTCGGTCCTTTTAGAGACTGGCCGGCTTATAAATACTCTATTGAACATTCTATTTATGTAGATAAAGGATATCGTAAAAAAGGAATTGCAAGTTCTTTAATGAATGAAATCATTGCAATTGCCAGAGAAAGAGAATACAAGATGATGGTTGCCGGGATTGACGCAGAAAATGAGAAAAGTATTGTCATGCATGAAAAATTCGGCTTCTTGCATGCAGGGACTATAAAAAATATCGGCTTTAAATTTAATCAATGGAGAGATCTAGCTTTTTATCAATTAGAATTAAACGGCCCAGAGAAACCTACGGAAGAATAATGTTATTTGCTATTTGTTAAAGGTTTGGGTTTGTCAGGAAAATCAGGAAAAGGAGTTTTTATCTTGGTACGATTAGAATACTTTTCAAAAAAAGATTTTCAGCAATTAATCGATTGGATGCCAGATGCTTCATTTGTTTTACAGTGGAGCGGGCCGACATTCAGCTATCCTTTGACAAACGGGCAGCTGGAAAAATATATGGAAGGTGCAAATAAACCAGATGCTACTACATATATATTTAAGGTGATGGATGATACAATTAATGAGGTTATTGGGCATGTTTCTCTGGGGAAAGTGGATAGAAATAATTCTTCAGCAAGGATTGGCAAAGTATTAGTTGGTGCTGCTGATAGCAGAGGAAAAGGCTATGGAAGTCAGATAATACATGCAGCGTTAGCATTTGCGTTTGAAGAATTAAAATTGTATAAAGTAAATCTGGGTGTGTTTGATTTTAATATGTCAGCTATAAAGTGTTATGAAGCAGCCGGGTTTCGAAGAGAAAGGTCTATAAAAGATGCTGCAAAAATAGGAGACGAGTATTGGACTTTGATTGAGATGGGAATTTTATATAATGATTGGGAAAATAGAATATCTTAGAAAAAGCAAAATAGATAAAAAAGCTCCGTCCATAAAGAATGAAGCTTTTTTACCTTGTCAGTTATGGAATGGGTGTCAAATACCTTTTACAGCGCTTGCCTATTTTATTGATTATCAATGTCATATACCTGCTGCAGAATACTATAATGTGTTATCCTAAGCAAAACCAGTAATGAAAAAGGAGCTGGAAGTATTGGAATTAAAATCCGGATATGGCCTGGATCCTGATGGGTATATTATAAGTGACGTCAGTATGGACAAAATTGACTTAAGATATCTGCCTTGTATAGAAGAAACTGTGGATTGGCTTAAAAATTTATACCAACAGCAATTGCATAGTGTCTATCTTTACGGCAGCGTGCCAAGAGGAGACGCTGTTCTTATAAAATCAGATTTAGATATTATAGCTATGTTTCGCACTAAATTGACCGCTTCTCAATTGGATGAATTAAAGAAATTGGCCGGTAAACTAACAAAAAAATATCAATCTTTGGTTCGTGAGGTTGGGATAGCTATTGCTGATTATGACTATACCTTTGATACCTCCAACTACTATGAAAATGCTTTTTTGAAGGAAATCTGTGTTTGTGTATATGGAGAGGACGTAAGGGAATGTTTTGGTCCATACAAACTGACACCGGAGATACCAATTTCTTTCAATGGGGATATTTGTGAGGTCCGCAATCGGGTTTTAAAAAGGATGAAAGCAGCTTCTGATGAAGATTTTAAAATACTCCTACAAGGTTTTTGCCGTAAGCTTATCCGGACATATTATTCTATGACCATGGTACGATCTCAAATCTGGACGACACGCCTGTATGAACAATCCAAGGTGGTTGTGCAGTACTTCCCTGAAAAAGAGGATGTTATCCATACTTTGTTAAATTGGATAGAAGAACCTTCTGCAGACCGGAACCCTGCATATAAATTGCTTCACAAGGAAGGGGAGTGGACTTGCAGGAACTTTATAAAGGAAGCAGGTAAATTCTGTTAAATGCACGGAAGCGACATAACGCTAATCTGTTTTAAATGATGTGTGTAAATATACAGCAATCAAGAAGAAATACAGCATATTTTTACGTGATAAACTGGCATTAAGAAGGTTTTGCAATGAGCAAGGTGACTCTAAATATCTCTATGTCATTAGACAGGTTTATAGCAGGGGCCAATGATAATCCTAATCAACCTTTGGGAGATCAGGGTGATATTTTGCAGGCCTGGAGTTTTCCGGGGAAGAAACGAGCGAAACAAATTCCTTTTTCAAGCTTTCCGGCAGTTTATGCGCATCATTTTTCATTAAAAATTATATCAACATGCTTGCATTGAGTAAAAAAAAGAGTTAAGCTATTTTTGTAATTGATTAATCACTAAATTTGGGCAGGTGCACTGATATGGCAAAATCAACAAAGGAAAATCGTAAGGAAGAGATCCTGGAGGCAGGATTGGAAGTATTTGCAGAAAAAGGCTATTATAATGCAACTACCGCTCAGGTTGCGGAAAAAGCAGCTATCTCCCAGCCTTATGTGTTTAGATTCTTCAAAACAAAGGAAGAATTATTTATCGCTGCTTTAGATCGGGCATTTGAAAGAATCCTTCAAACATTTAAAAATGTGGAAGCAAAACCGTATCAGCTTGTTGCGAAAATGATTGAAGCTTACGAGGAGCTGTCCGAATTGCATCCTAATGAGATTGCTGTACAGGTAATAGGTGTTTCTGTAACAGAAAAGCCTATACAGGACATTGCCAAAAAAGGATTATCTCAAATTAGAAGATATACTTTGGAAAGATTCAAGGCTGCTGGAGTAAAGGATGCAGAAAGAGAAGCCAGTACGTTTTTAGCGAGAGGAATGCTCTGTAATATATCTTATTTCTTAGACCTTCCTGAGCTTATTGATGGGAAAGGAAAATAAATAATCAATAAAGATGATTATTTATTTTTTATAATAGTTAGTAATTGATCAATCAATAAATATAGTGATTTGGAGGTGGAAAAGTGAAATTAAGCAAGGTTGATTATGTTTTTATTGGAGTTATTGCCGTCTGTATTATCAGCTGGCTGGATTAATTATTTACTAATCAATGATGAAAAGGAGGCAGAGAAAACGTTGAAGAAGAATAAAATAGAAAACACAGTTTCCGGATTATCTGTAGGGTTAGGAATTACTGCTCTTGTCATTGTATTGTTCACATATTGGGATTAACCCAGGCATTTATCAGGAATAAGTTAAATCTGGCCTTACCATATAAATAACAAATATATTTTTTATCATTTAGTTATTGATTAATCAATAACTAAATAGAAGGGAGTTTTGAAGATGAAAAAAGCAATCGTATTAGGTGCCACTGGAGGAACTGGTCAAGTAATTGTTTCGGAACTATTAAACAGAGGAATAGAAGTCATTGCTTTCGGGCGTTCACAAAATAAATTGGAAGCATTGTTAGCTGAATACAATCATCATTTGAGTCTTACCTATAAGCTGGGAGATATATTTGATTACCAAACAATTGTAGACGCTGCTAAAGATGCAGATGTTATCTTTCAATGTGCGAATGTTAAATATCAGGAAATGGCAGAAAAACTGATGCCATTGGGAGAAAGTGTAATGAAAGCGGCAGACGCTTTGGGAAAAAGAATCGTGATTGTTGATGGGATTTATGTATATGGACATCAGGTAGCGAAAGGAGACGAAAATCATCCTCAAAATCCGCATACGAAAAAAGGTAAACTTAGAGTAGTATTCGAGCAGCTGATATTTAGCGAGAAATGGAAGAGAGCAGAGGCTTTAATTGTCAGATTACCGGATTATTATGGACCAACATCACAAAATTCTTATTTACAGCCTACACTCGATGGGGTGGCTGCAGGTAAAACATCCATTTTTATTGGGAATTTAAAAACACCCCGGGAATATGTTTATTTACCAGATGCGGCTAAAATGATTGTAAATATAGCAGAAAAAGATGATTCCTATGGTGAAAATTGGAATATACCAGGAGCTGGATTGATTTCAGGTAAAGAGATTATCCGAATTGCCCGGAAAGTAACAGGAAACCAAAAGGCTGTTATTCCTTTGACTAAAAATGTTATCCGTCTGGTTGGCTTGTTCGATGAATTCATGAGAGAAATAGTTGAAATCATGTATCTTACCAAAGAAGGATTCATTTTAAGTGGAGAAAAATATGAAAAGAGGATTGGTGCTATTCCGGCAACTCCTTTTCAAAAAGGTCTGGAAAAAACATTACAAGCTTTAATGGACAAAAATAATTAATGTTTCGCAGTTGATAGAAACTGACGATGCTGAAGCAAGGCTATGAAGTAGAATTGTATATTATAACTGTTAATGCGTCACATATCATGTGACGCATTATTTTTTTGTCTGGAATGATTTTTATTTTTCACTTTATGAGATCCTGCTAATGGTTCGCCATAAGGCTGCTTTGGACTTTGGGGTAAATCAGGCTGTTCCTGCTGCTTTGGTCCTTTTCGATTTTTAGTCATCTATATCCATCCTCCATAGTTGTAATTATTGCGCATTTGTATTTGCAAAAGTATTTTCATCCTCAATTAAACCGCATGCTCCGCACTGTATCCTTTTATCCGGGCCGTTGTAAGCAATATGAAAAACCTCTAATGGATCCTGCTCATAATCATTTAACACTGCACCGGTGTTGGCATCCAATTTGACCGGATTTGCTATTTGTTCAATGATATTAAATCGGGAACGGTTTGTTTTACATCTGGGGCATTGGTAAGGCTGGTTCATATATAACACCTCAATTTTTAACCATTTTGCTCGAAGCTTAGCCTTATTTTCTCTGATTTACGCTAATTTATACGGGAATTTTAAATGGAGTCTGTGCTTTGCAGGTTTAATTTAGACTGATTCTTTATCTTCCATACAAAAGTTTAGTTAATAATTTGTTGACAAATAGAAATATAAAGCCTATAATTATATTTAATTCAATATAAATTAATTAAATAAGATTGAATTAAATGCAATTAAGGAAAAATTATCTTTAAAACGAATTATTGCTTTAATTTGGTCCATGTTTTCTGAGAATCTTCGGCAAAGCTTATAAAACCTTATGATTAAACCCGGTACCTTTGTATGCTGATTTATTTAGCAAAATAAATTGTATTTGGTATAAAAATTAATGAATGAGGGATAAAAAGAATGATGTCAGATATCGGAGGACAGGGCTTGCGTTGAAAGAGGTGCAGCAAATGGGATTTTTAGATAAATTATTTGGAAAATCAAATGAATCGAAGGAGATGGAAAGTATGTCAAATACAAAAGTAGCAGTTATTTTTTACAGTATGGGTGGTACCAACTACCAAATGGCAAAATGGGCAGCAGAAGCGGCTGAAGCTAAAGGTGCTGAAGTAAGAGTATTAAAAGTACAGGAATTAGCTCCAGAATCAGTTATTGAAGGAAATCCGGTATGGAAAGCTACAGTGGAAGCAACAAAAGATGTTCCGGTTGCAGCTTCAGAAGATCTTGAGTGGGCAGATGCAATTATTTTCAGCACACCAACACGTTTCGGAAACATGCCTTCGCAAATGAAACAGTTTTTAGATATCCAAGGCGGGCTTTGGGCAAGCGGAAAAACCGTTAACAAAGTGGTCAGTGCGATGTCTTCTGCACAGAACCCGCATGGCGGTCAGGAAGCAACTATTCTGTCACTATATACCAGCATGATGCACTGGGGAGCAATCATCGTTCCTCCAGGTTACTCTGATGAATCTGTATTTGCAGCTGGTGGAAATCCATATGGAACTAGTGTTACTGTCGATCAGGATGGAAAAATGGTTGAAGATGTACAAGCTGCTGTGAAACATCAGGCAGAGCGCACAGTTACAGCTGCTGAATGGGTTAAAAAAGGAAATCAGTAATTAATGACATTAAAAAAGATGGTACCTCTTTCTATTTGGGGTATTGTCTTTTTTATTAGTATCAACATAGCTTGGTGAGTGTCGGTAATTACTTACATAAAAAATGAATCCTTTCTTGGTGCTTTATCGTAAATATAGATGCAGCAATAAGAGAGGAAGAGCAGAAGATGGGAATTTTATTAGCAACTTTAATAAGTATGATTTTATACGTGATTGTAGCAGTTGTAGTAGCTTTTGCTTCATCGGTACAAACAGGGCGGGCGCTGAAATTTGCTTTTGGATTATTTGTTTTTGGTTTTATTGTTTTAGCCGTCATTAACTATTTTATGATGCCGGCAATTACTATTCCGAATATGCTATTGATTAATTTAATTACTGCTATTGTCCTTGCACCGGCTTTGACGGCAATATTAAAGCCGAATAATTTTATGGAGAAAAAGCTGTTTATACCATTGTTCAGCATTTTTGGATTAGGACTGTTATTATTTATCGCTGTAATCATTACCGGTTTTACAGTATTGGACAATGCACATAATACGATCACAGTAAATGAAGAGTCCGAGGCAAAGCCGTTATCTAAGGATGAAACACCGATTACAGTGGCCCCTGAATTTGCACGTAACAAGATTCAAAAGGCAATGAGTGTTGTGCCAAACGCCCAATTCTATGACTTAGGCAAGCTACAGGTACAGCAGGTGGGAGATGAAATTGTTTACGTTGCTCCTGTTGAATTCGCCGACTTTTGGAAGTTTGTCCGTGGAAAAGAAACAGCTGGGTACTTTACGATTTCTGCAACAGATGTAAACGCACAGCCAACGTTTGAAGAGGAGCCTATGGAATATACAAATTCCAGCTATTTTCATAAATATGTGCAGCGTGTAATTTATAATAAGTTTCCGCAATATATACAAGGTGGAGAAGCACAAATAGAAGTGGATGATGATGGAAAGCCATGGTATGTTCAAACCATTTATAAGCCGATGAATATTACAAATAAACCAAACCTGGATAAGCTTCAGGTTGTGGTGATTGATCCGGTCACTGGTGAAATGAATGCTTATCAAACAGACGAGGCTCCAGACTTTATTGAAGGATCTGTAAGCTCAGAAATGGCTACGTTAACGAATGATTATTATGGGAAATATGTTCATGGCTGGTTAAACAGCGTCTTTGGCAAGAGAGATGTGAAGCTGCCTAACCAATCTGGCACGGAATCTGGGGTTACACCAATGTTTGATGAGAATGGAGATATGTTTTATTTTACCGATATGACCTCCCCGAAGGAAAATATCGATTCTGCATTAGGCTATACATTAGTTAATGCACGAACCGGAGAGCTGACCTATTATGGCGGTAAGAAGAACAACGGTATTATGGACAGTGAAGGAGCAAAGCAAATCGTTAATAAGGAATTCCCGGAGAAGAAATGGGAAGGGTATATGCCTGTTCTATACAATGTTGACGGAAATCCAACCTGGGTTGTCAATGTACTGGATCCGAATGGATTGCATAAGCAGTATGCCTACATTAAAGCGAATGATTCAGACTTTGTCGTGTTTGGCGATACCGCAAATGCTGCTTTGGATGCCTATCGAATGGCTCTGTTACAGGATCCTGGAAACACGGGAGCTACTGGTGATACTGTCACTGAGACTGTTCAAGGAACCGTCAGTCGTGTAGTTGTGAACTCGACAGAGCAGGGGCAGATTATCCAATTTTTACTTGAAAACGATACAACGATCTATACTGTAAATGCCAGCAAGGCTCCATTAGCAATCTTTCTGGAACAGGGAGATAATATCGAGGCAGAAGCACAGCTGATGGATAATGGTACTGCAACCATTGAAGTGATGGAGATTGATGGTTTAACAGAATAGCAGCTAGATATACGCGTACCAATCCCTTATTGTTAAAAACGGCAATAGGGGATTTTTTTGATTTGTTGAAAGATGACTTTTCCATGTAGTTTAAGTATTAAGATTAGAATAATAAGAAATATTTTTTTTAGAATATCAAAATGGTTGTTGACTCTTGCCTTAGGTAGGAGTCTATTGTTTATTTATGAGGAGGTGAGTTTCATATGCTGACGGTTAAGCAAGTAGCTGATTTAACCGGAATAACGATCAAAACACTTTATCATTATCATAAGATTGGACTGTTAGAGCCGAGGGAAATCACAGAAGCTGGATATCGTTTATATGGGAAAAAGGAATTAGAAAAATTACAGCATATTTTGTTTTATCGTGAATTAGATTTTTCATTAGAGTCTATTCAGAAAATATTGTATGAGAAAAAAAGCCGTTACGATATGTTAATGGAACAAAAGAGACTGATAGAAGACAAGAGAGAACGAATGAATCTGATATTAAATACTCTTAACGAAACTATATATTTTGAGGAGCGTGGAGAAGTGATGGATAATCAAAATATGTTTAAAGGGTTAAATCAAGAACAATGGCAGGAACAGTTAAAAGAGCAAAATGAATATCTGCAGGAAACTTATCAATACGAAATCCCTGTAGATAATATTGAAGCGGAGGAATTAAATGAATCAGCCAGAGAATCGAAAGCGTTTATGGATAAAATGGCTTTTGCTTTAAAAAAGGGATGGACAGTAAATGATGAAAGGGTCAAACAGCTTATCTCTGAGCATATTAAGTATATCAATGACAACATTATGAAGGTAGACTCACAAGGGTTTGTTGAATCAACATGGTTTTTTATTACTGATGAATTTCACAAAAATATGTTAGAGAATCAACAAACAGGATTAACTTATTATTTGTATGCTGCTTCTGTTAACTATGCAAAGCAAGGCTAGACAAATTATTCATAAGCAGAAAAAAGAGAGACTGTAAAAATAACTTTGAAAATAAAAAATTATATGTTATCCTTTAATTGTAATTCGAAAATTAAATAGTCAACACTAGGGGAGCCTTTGGCTGAGACGAATATTCGGACCCTTTGAACCTGATCTGGTTAGCACTAGCGTAGGGAAGTGGCAGGAACATGACGATATATAATTCGATCGCTGAATTTTTATATAATCAGGGCCACTTATCCAATGGATGAGTGGCCTTTTTCGTTTCTTCCGCTGATTCTCGGGAAATGAAAGAAAGGAGCAATGGCATGGGCAAACAATTACATCTTATCAGTGATGGAAATTTTACTAAACAGCATTTGCAAATAATTAAGCGGATTCATAGAGATATTGATTTTCTGCATATCCGGGAGAAAAAGAAGACAGCAAAGGAAATCATGGAAATAATTGAAGCATTAGAAAGCATCGAATTTCCATTAGCGAAAGTAATTGTAAATGACCGGGCTGATATCGCTGTGATGAAACAGTGTGCAGGTGTCCAGTTGGCATATCACAGTCCTTCCATGCCGCTTGTGAAAAAGTGCTTCTCTGCGCTCTTAACAGGGAAGTCTGTTCATTCCTTACTGGAAGCAGAACAGGCTCAACGGGAAGGGGCAGATTATGTGCTGTATGGTCATCTCTATCCCAGCAGGTCCAAGCCTGGCCAGCAGCCGAGAGGATTAGCTGACCTTCGGGAAATCACCAATGTATTATCTGTTCCGGTCTACGCTATTGGCGGGATTACTCCGGAACGAACGAAAGAAGTAATGAAGGCAGGGGCAGCCGGGGCAGCGATAATGTCTGGTATTTGGAAGGCGGATAATCCGGTGCAAACTGTTGAGGCTTACCGGGAAGTGTTGGATACTTGGGAAGGTGGGTGAAGGTGAAAAAACAGTTTGATCAAATTATTGTAGGCGGTGGGGTAATTGGCTGTTCTATTGCTTATCAGCTGGCTAAAAGAGGCTATCGGGTGCTGATAGTAGAAAGGGATCAAATCGGATGTGAGGCATCAAGTGCTGCAGCTGGAATGTTAGGAGCTCAAGGAGAATTTGCAGAGAAGAGTCCTCTTTTCCAATTTGCACAAGAGAGCAGAGCATTATTTAAAGATTTATCCGAAGAGCTGTATGAAAAATCAGGGATTGATATTCAGTATATTCATAAGGGGATTATGAAGCTTGCTTTTCATCAGCATCAGTACAACAAGCTGAAAACAATCGCTGCATTTCAGAGAGAAGAGGATAATCCTGCTTATTTGCTGTCCGTAGAAGAAGCAAGGAAGATGGAACCAGGCTTAACAGAGAATCTTCATGCTGTTCTTTATCTGCCCAATGATGGTCAGGTTTCTGCCCGTCATCTTACGGAGGCATTCACCCTGGCTGCCTATCATCATGGTGCAGCTTTGCGTGAACAGGAAAAAGTAATTGAGCTGTTGATAGAAAATAGAGCAGTTCATGGAGTCCGGACAACAAAGGGAGCTTATTATGCTGATCAAATCGTTATTGCAACAGGTGCCTTTGGAGATGAACTGCTGCCTGAAGATTATGGCACAATTCCGGTGAAGGGGGAATGTCTGCTGCTGGAATTAGAAGAGAATTTATTTCAAACTACGCTTTGGATGGATGGCTGTTATCTCGTTCCAAAGCAAGGGGAAAAAGTGATTGTTGGAGCATCTTCCATCCCCGATAAAACAGATAAGCATGTTCATGCTGCGAGCGTTCACAAGCTATTGTCACGAGCACAGAAAATGGTTCCGCGGCTGGGAGAAGCGAGGATAAGCAGTTTTTGGGCGGGAGTCAGACCTGCCACAGCTGATGAACTTCCATACTTGGGAGAGGTTCCAGATGTTGCTGGTTTATATACGGCAAAGGGACATTACCGGAATGGCATACTGCTATCGCCAATTACGGGAATCTATATGGCAGACTTAATAGAGAATAAACCGATTAATCCATTTTATTACGATAGCTTTAGCTTGAATCGTCAAGGCAATAAACTGGAAAAGGCAGGTGAGTCACAATGAAAATAACAGTGAACGGCAATGGATTAGAAATTCAGGAAGAGGTAAAGCACATCAAAGGTCTAATTGATTTTCTGGAATTGGAAGATAAACCTTTGATCATTGAGCATAATCAGCAGATATTGCAAAAGGAAGAGCATGAAAAAGCTGTACTGGAAAATGGAGATAAGGTTGAGATCGTTCATTTTGTTGGAGGGGGTTAAGAAATGCTTAAAGTTGGAAACTATCAATTTAAATCTCGTTTATTTTTAGGAACAGGAAAATATCCTGATTTCGATATTCAAAAGCAGGCGGTAGATAAATCAGGGACAGAGGTACTCACCTTTTCTGTAAGAAGGATGAATATTTACGATCCCTCACTGCCAAATTTTTTAGAAAAAATTGATGTGGATCGATATACGTTTTTACCAAATACGGCAGGTGCGAAGGACGCAAAAGAGGCCGTGCGCATTGCTAAATTAGCTGCTGCTTCGGGACGATGTGATATGGTAAAAGTGGAAATTATTGGATGTGATAAAACATTGCTCCCAGATCCTGTTGAGACATTAAAAGCTACAGAAGAGCTGGTGGCAGAAGGCTTTACCGTACTTCCATATACATCAGATGATGTTGTGCTGGCCAAAAAACTGGAGGAAGCAGGTGCGCATGCAGTGATGCCCGGAGCTTCACCAATTGGAAGTGGTCAAGGGATTATCAATCCTTTAAATCTCTCTTTTATTATCGAGCAGTCATCAGTACCTGTTATTGTTGACGCGGGTATCGGATCGCCGGCTGATACAGCTTATGCCATGGAACTGGGAGCAGATGGCGTTTTATTGAATACAGCAGTTTCTGGAGCGGATAATCCTGTGAAAATGGCTGAAGCGATGAAATACGCAGTGGAGGCAGGACGGCTGGGATATGAAGCAGGAAGAATTCCAAAGAAAGACTATGCTGTAGCCAGCAGCCCTGAGGAAGGGATCAGCGTTGGAAACTAATCGTTATCACCGCCAAATATTATTTGCTCCAATTGGTGAAGCCGGTCAGGAAAAACTGATCCGGAGTCATGTGCTGATTGTCGGTGCAGGCGCACTGGGATCAAGCAGTGCAGAAGCGTTGACACGTGCCGGTGTTGGTCAACTAACAATAATTGACCGGGATTATGTAGAAGAAAGTAACCTGCAGCGGCAACAGCTTTTCAGTGAAGCGGATATGAAGCAGAAGATGCCAAAAGCGGTTGCCGCCAAACAAAGGCTTTCTGAAGTGAATAGCCACGTTAAAATAGACGCAATTGTTGGAGATGCCGAGATAGATATACTAAGGGAAATCGTACCTGAGACAGATTTGATCATCGATGCTACGGATAATTTTGAGACGAGGCTTTTACTGAATGATATCGCGCAAAAGTATCAAAAGCCCTGGATTTACGGAGCAGTTGTAGCCAGCTATGGAGTTACCTTTACTGTTCTACCTGATAAAACGCCTTGTTTACAATGTCTGCAGGAATATATTCCTGCTAACGGTGCTACCTGTGACAGTGTCGGAATTATTCAGCCTGTTGTGCAAAAAGTTGTTTCCCAGCAAATAACAGAGGCGCTAAAGCTATTAACAGGTAACGAAGCAGCTTTATCAGGAAAGCTTATATCCTTTGACCTTTGGAAAAATGAGCATACGGAAATGGAGGCAGAAGCATTACGCAAACCAGATTGCCCATCATGCTCATCGAAAAGAAGCTATCCCAACTTAGCCTATGATTCCCGGCTGAAAACAGCTGTGTTATGCGGAAGAAATACAGTCCAGCTACGCCCGCAGCGTAAACAGACGGATTTGGATGAAGTGGCAAAAGAGCTGAAGAAAAATAAACAAATTAAATTGTTTGAAAATCCTTATCTGCTTTCGTTTGAAGTTGATTCTTTCCGGATTGTTCTTTTTCAGGACGGAAGAACATTGGTTCATGGGACAATGGATTCGATAGAAGCAAAAAATATTTATCACCGCTATTTGGGGTGAGAGTACTAAAATAAGAAGATACTGGTGTTTCTTAGAAAAAAAGCCATATTTTATTCCGTCCTTATTATCATCGCCTCTTGTCTTTACAGGGGCGATTTTTTCTCGTCAATAATAATGAAAACTGTATGTGGATTAAACAAAAAATCTATTTATAAGAATGAAATTATTATTCGATATGGATATAATGGATAATACATAAACAGGGTGCAATTGTCTTAATAAAAATTGAAGGAGAATAGATATGACAAAAGAAAATAAAAAAGTACTTTTTCAAGAGGAACAGGAAGAACTACTGAACAAATTAAAGACACGCTTTGAGAAAAATATGAATCGTCATGAAGGTCTTGACTGGAAGCAAATCCAAACAAAGCTGGAAGGCAATCCAGAAAAATTAGCTTCTCTATATAAAATGGAGAAAACGGAAGGGGAGCCTGATGTAGTCGGCTATGATAAGGAACAGGATGAATATATCTTTGTTGACTGCTCCAAAGAAAGCCCTAAAGGACGAAGAAGTATCTGTTACGACCGTGCGGCACTGGAATCGAGAAAAAAGCATAAGCCAGAAAATAATGCGATAGATATGGCGGCAGAAATAGGTATTGAGATGTTAACAGAAGAGCAATATCGGGAGCTTCAAAAGCTAGGAACATTTGATACAAAAACATCGACCTGGGTCAAGACACCTGATGATATTCGAAAACTCGGCGGAGCAGTCTTTTGCGATTTTCGATTTGGACGTGTTTTCTTATATCATAACGGTGCGGATTCTTATTATGGTTCCAGAGGATTCCGGGGCATGTTAAGAGTGTAGTTGTAAGCAGGAGAAGAATATGGAGAATCAGGAATGTATAGAGATTATAAATTCTTGGTTCTTTTTTATTTGATAGTAACTCAACTTTCGCACTTTAAAAAATAACTTTCTTTCCATAGGAACAGATGTTGAACGTTTCTTCCATATATTTGTTGACAAAGATTAGAAAGTAAAGTGTAAGGTGACCGCTGCGGCGGGCCGTTTTGCTTTCCTAGGTGCGAAAGTTGAGATAGTAAGTTTGAAAATTCAGACGGGAACAGGTGATGGTATGATGGACACTATTATGGAAAATGTAAGAACAGCAGGAGCTTACGTTTTATATAATGATCTGTTTGTTTTTCAGGTCGGCCCGACGAAAAAAGGAAATAACCTCGGTATAGTGCGGTTAGGAGGACATAGAGAAGCAGGAGAAAGGCCTTTGGAGACAGCTGAAAGAGAAGTGATAGAGGAAGCGGCAATAAAAATCAATCCAATAGATTCTCCGATCACATACCTTTTAAAGAATTGGGATGAAAAGGGAAGTACGATCCAGCCAGAAGAGGAAATCAATCCATTTCTGATTAAAGGAAATCAAAAAGCAGGATTTACTGTTATGTATATGTCTTTTGCGGAGAATAAGCCCAAACCGTCTTCTGAGTCAAAAGGGATTTTAATGCTGTCTCCAAAAGAGATTGAATTTATTTGTAATCACAAAGTTACGTTAAATGAACTGGTACAGCAAAAAGGGAAGGCAATATTAACAGAAGGATTTAACAAAGATTTAGTTTTGGAGCCTTTTCCGCAGCTATTATTCTTATCAAAAATATTAAAGCAGAAGCTTGGCTATATGAATACGTTCTTTCAAAATTTAAAGAAAGAATAACTATATAGGGAGGAGCATTTATTTGCGAGTTCACAAATGGTGGCTTACCTTAGGTGTTGTTTGGTCGATTACTTTTGCAGGTATGAGCTTTTATTGGGCAATGGGCGGATTGTTTGGTGTCAGGTCTCTGGGGGGAGTAATTTATGAAATGTCACTTAATCCTGAGCCTTCCTTTATTCTGATTGTATGGCTGACGGGCTTTGCAAAATTATTAGGAGCAGTGTTATTATTGCTTCTACTTGTTCCATGGAGAAACGCCGCAGTCTCCAAAGTGCTTTACTACATTTCAAAAATTGCAGGAGTATTCTTATTTGTATATGGTTTCTTAAATTTTATTACTATTTCGATGAGTGCCTTTGCTATTTTAGATATGGATTTAGAAGCTCACGCAATCTTTTGGAGATTAGTATTCTGGGAGCCATTTTGGATGGCTGGTGGCATTTGTTATTTTTTCTCAGTCAAAAAACAACGTTCTATTTAGGTTTTTAATTTTGCATCAGGTATACTTTGATAAAGTTATTAGAAAAACGAAAACTATATTATATAAAGAGGTGATTCTATGCAACTAAATCATTTAAATTTAACGGTAAATGATGTGGAAGCTTCACGGGAGTTTCTGGAGAAATATTTCGATATGAAATGTGTGAACAGTCGCGGAAAAGGGTTTGCAGCTATGTTTGACGATAATCAATTTGTTTTGACGCTTATGAAAGGAAAAGATGTTCAATACCCGAAGACCTTTCATATTGGTTTTCCTCAAGTAAACAGAGAGAAGGTGGATCAAATAAATAAACAGTTGAAGGAGGATGGCTATGAAGTAGATCCCCCTATTGAATCTCATGGATATACATTCTATGTAAAAGCACCTGGTGGATTTACTGTGGAGGTTTTGTCTGATTAGAATAAAAATTGAATTTTATCCTCATAGATTTAAACTATCCAAAAATCCCGGTGAATGCGAGTTTTATAACACACTCAGCTATTCACAGGGATTTTTTTAAGAGTATAAGAATTGTAGCAATTCTTATACTGAATCCTTACTTGAAATATACTTCGTCCCCGGGATAAATCAAATGCGGATTTGGAAATTGATTGATTTCCTGCAGCGTAGTCCATAAATAATTGTATTTCAGGCCAATTTCAAACAATGTATCCCCAGACTTTATCGTATACTTCATATCGTCCGGCTGATTTTGGCTGATTTCTCCGCCCAGTTCAATTCCTGCAGCTTCAGCGATGATTTTTGGTAAATCTGTATTATCAAGAGAACCTGAAAATTGGTCAGATCCTGGACCATATGCGTAGACTGGGATATCGACTCCTGTGTGGTTCGTGCTTGTCCATCCGACATTGGCCTTCGCGCTGATTACTGCATTGATTGCCGATTTTGGGTCTTCAGCTTCCTGAATGGATTGAATTTCTTCTTCTGAGAATTCCATATCTGTATATTCACTTACTACTTCGCTTGTGTTGGAACGGTCATCATTCAACTCTGCAGCGATGTTCTCACCAGTTGCTGTTACACTATGAAGCAGCTCCGGGTTTGCAGTTCCTGAACCATTGGCACCTGCAGTCATACCGCCTGTTTCATGGTCTCCACCAACAACGAGTGTATTACCATCTTCTTTAGCAAAATTAATTGCTTCCTGGACCGCTGCTTCAAAGGCACCAACATCTGTCATCGCCCATGCCGCATCATTATCGTGACCTGCCCAGTCAATTTGGCTTCCTTCTACCATAAGGAAAAAGCCGTCTTCATCATTTTTTAGTGTATCAATAGCAGTTTGTGTCATTTCTGCAAGACTTGGTTCTTCCTCTGTGTTACGGTGCATTTCTGGTGCCAAAGCATCATCTGCGAATAAGCCTAATAAATTTTCGCTGTCTAAATCAATATCAGCTTCCAACAATTGATTGCGATTTTCTACGAGCTGGTACCCTTGCTCTTCTGCTTGCTGGAGGACATTGACTTCTGTCTGATTTCCGCCTTCTGATTCTGGAATAAAGTTATTTTTACCGCCGCCAAGTAGAACATCAATCTCGTTGTCTATTAATTGTCGGGCAATTTCTGTTTCGTTGTTGCGGTCTTCTACATGTGCACCAAAAGCAGCTGGAGTTGCATGTGTGATAGTGGAAGTAGCAACAAGTCCTGTTGACATGTCCTTATCTTGTGAGGCTTCTAAAATAGTCTGCTTTGGATTACCATCTGAATCCAATCCAATGGTGCCATTATTCGTTTTTACTCCTGTTGACATTGCTGTACCTGCCGCCGCGGAGTCTGTAATATTGGAATCAGCGGAATATGTAGAATACATGCCCTTCAAATGATTATCCCACACTGCGTCTTCTCCCTTAAAATGCCGATAATTCGTTGCGTAATCCGCATTAAAACCGTCTGGAATCATATAAATGATATTTTTCGTTTTGTCCCCATTGTTACTGCTGTTATTCATCTGATTATTTCCATCTGCACTTGCCGCTGTAACACTAATTCCTGAAAAAATAAGTCCCGCACTTAACGCAGCCACTCCGAGCTTTTTTATCATTCCATCATCCTCCTAAATTTAACCTAATCTCATTGTAGGTGAGAATCATTAATTGAGGATGAATAGAATGTAAATAGTTTGTAATTTTCTGTTTTTACTAAGTTGCATTTTAATATATGAGAGAAGGATAAAACTAATATTTAATGACTAAATTTGTCCAAATTGTATCCCATTTTTTATGTTGTATTCTCTCAGTATAAATAGTATGGAGCTCAGTGTCTTTTAAATAATACGGTGTCGGTTTGACAATCCCATTAAATAAATCCTCCAAACCATAGGGAGCCATTATTTTTATCTCCTGTTGACACAGCTGTGCAGCAACAGCAGTAGTTGTTTCAGGAAAGTGAGAAACACCATCGAAAGAAGATGTGTAAGGGAGATTATTATTTTTTAAATGCATTCTCGCCTGATTTTTTACAGACCATGGTTGTTCAGGCATCCACTTTTCTAATTTTGATTCTAGTTTTTTCTCTGTATCTTTAGAAAGGTCTGTTTGATCAAAATAAATGACATCAATATCGTTTATTTTTGTATGGCAGTTTTGTAAAGTATCCCAAACTTTATTTCTGATTAATCCGGCAGCAACCCAGCAATCGTTTAGCTCCAATTTCTCCACTGTTTGTAAAACTGATAAAATGTAGCTATCTTCTTTGAGAAAATTTATTAATCTTTCTTCGTGTGCTGTCATATATGTATCATCTCCCTCTATCTAGTTTTATTGTATAGCAAAATCTGGTTGAATGAAATTCTGCATAAACGGTTTTGGAGGGAATTTTAACATCAAATAAATGATAGAATAGAGAAGTATAGAAAGTTAACTTATGAAATAGAAAGGAAGCACCTATGAGTAAATATAAAGTAATTTTATTCGATTTAGACGGGACACTCTCTGATCCAAAAGAAGGTATAACAAAATCGGTTCAATATGCATTAGATAAAATGGGAAGTGTAGAACCTGATTTGGATAAGCTGGAATGCTTTATTGGTCCTCCTTTACAAGTATCATTTACTGAATATTACCATTTTAATGAACAAGAAACGCAAAAAGCTATCCAGTTTTACAGAGAAAGATTTAAAGAAAAAGGGATGTATGAAAATACGTTATATCCTGATACACCTTGGTTATTACAATCACTGCAGGGGCAAGGATTTATTTTAGCAGTCGCAACGTCAAAGCCGACTGTTTTTGCAGAGCAAATACTGGAGTATTTCCAAATCAGCAATTACTTTGAAATGATAACAGGGAGCAATTTGGATGGGACAAGATCGGCAAAAGCAGAAATTATCCAATATATTATAGATAACTATCCCAAATATAAGTTGGAAGAATTTATCATGATTGGTGACAGAAAACATGATTTGATTGGAGCCAATAAAACTGGAATAGATTCCATCGGGGTGACATACGGATATGGTTCAGTGGAAGAGCTGAACGATGAAAAGCCTGCATATATTGCAGATAGTCTTAATCAAGTAAATATGATTCTGATGTAGAAAACTTTCTCTTAATCAATCTCTATCTTTCAGGCAAATGGAGGCAGCACTATGTCCAAAACAAAACGTTTAATCGAAATAATGATAACAGTGAACGCAAAACGCAAATTTACAGCACGAGAACTGGCAGAAGAATTTAATGTCTCCTATCGTACAATTCTTAGAGACTTGGATGAATTAAGTGAGCTGGGGGTTCCGCTTTATTCAGAAGTCGGTGCGGACGGCGGTTACTATGTATTGAATGAGCGGATGTTGCCTCCGGTTTTATTAAAAGAGTCTGAGGCGATTGCGCTTTATTTTGCTTTTCATTCCCTGCAATTTCTAGGAGCTCTCCCATTTGAAACGGAAGTGGGCTATGTTTTAAAGAAACTATATAACTATCTGCCTGGAGACGCTAAGCTGCGTATTAATACAATGAAAGACCGGATTGTTTTTTGGAATCCCAGCCGTGTTCAGACAGCAAATGAGCTGGATATAATATTAAATGCAGCGGTAGACCAATCCATCGTGACTATCCAATACGACAGTCAAAAGGGAATAAAAGAGAGAATGATTCAGCCAATCGGTTTGTATAGTCATAATGGTTTCTGGTATTGTCCGGCTTATTGTTTTCTGCGCGAGGAAATTCGTTTGTTTCGTGCGGATCGAATAAAAAAAGCAGTACATACAGATAAAAAGAGGCGTAAATTGCCTTATCAATCTATTATGGAATGGATTGAGCTGTCAGAATCCGAAGTTTCTAATCCGGTTACTTTTTTGGTAGATTTGACAAGAGAAGGAGTACGGCGTGCAATGTCAGAGTTAGATTTGGAGAGGCATGTTCAAAGACGTGAGGATGGGACAGGCTGGATAAAAATGAGTATACCTGAGTCAGAGTTAACATATTTTGTTGATTTGGTCTGGAATTTTGGCAGTGAAGCACATGTGTTGGGACCAAAAGAAGCGATAACCTCTATGAAAAGAAAGCTGGAAACCCTGCTGGAGAAGTACAAATAAATTTTAAAATATCTTTATTAATGATGACATCATCTGTCATGATTCCATGGTACGTTAAGGTAGAAAAAAGAATGAAAGGGTGAATGTAATGCATGCTGTATCTGTGTTAAGAAACGAGTTATTAGCTGAGCTGGAGCTTGGTATCAGGTCCATGGAAGGGTTATTGAAGAAGGTGGAGAACAAGGGTTGGAGCTACCGCCCGGCAGAAAATATGCGTAATCTCGGGGAGCTTGCCAGACATACTGTTTCTATACCGGAAGTAGACTTGAACCTTTGGCTGGAGAAGGATGAGAGGACGATTCGGGATCTGGAGTCAAAGTATGAGAAGCTGGAATCTGCTGAGGAATTGATTGAAGCAATGAACCAAGGCTTTCAATTGTTTAAAACGTATATGCTGTCTTTATCGGATGAGGATTTTTTAACTAAAAAGACAAAGCCGTTTTATTTAGAAGAGGGTGAAACACAGGCACATTGGCTTGTAGAGGAGGTTTCTCATCTGTTCCATCACCGGGCACAGTTCTTTAATTATTTAAAGCAGCTTGGTTACGATATAAATATGTTTGATCTTTATGTTTAACAGAGAAGAAAGAGAACTAGGAGGTGAATCATATTTGAATAAAGAAAAAATAATTTGTGAGCGTTTGCATAGACAGGGATTAATGGCGCAGCTTGAGGATATCCATGATATAAAATCCTATAAACAGTTATTTCAGAGATTACAGCCGGTAGCTCCAGTTTTTAACAGTCGTCCAGGTGAGGCCTCAAAGCTGGTGCATAGGACAGTTTTTAATGATGCACTCCTGGCAGAAGAATTACGAAAAAAACATCAGCTGGTAAAAGGGCGTTTTCAGGGCGGACGCATCGGATATGTTCTGGAAGAAGATCTGGGGCTATACAGCACTATTTTTCGAAAGCCTGTTCAAAAAATAACAGAGCTTCATGAAGAGGTTTTATCCATGATTCAATCGTCAGGCGGTATATCCAAAGAGCAGTTAAAAGAGGAGCTGCCTTTTAAAGCAAAAGAAATCACTGCTGCTTTAAAAAGACTCCAGGAAGCTTTTTTAGTATATGAATCACAGATTGATACGGATTGGAATACAGGCTGGTTTGACTTTAAAACTGAATGGTCGGAAATCAAATGGGCAGAGGATCCGGTTTCTGCTGTAGCAGAAATGCTGCTGCATTTTTTGGATGCTGCTGTATTTGCTACTTTAGATCAAATTAAAAGCTGGTCGCAGTTAAAGCATACAACAATACAAAGTGCTTTAAATGCATTAATGGAAAGAGAAGCAATTGTAAAAATAAAAGTGGATGGACTTGGCGAAGGGTTTATGCAGAAAAAAGATTTATATTTAACCAATGAAGAAATTACTCCATCTGTGTTTATGCTGGATAACTCAGATTTTCTGGTCAGAGCAGAAATTGTTGAATTGAAAGAGAAATTTAAAGGGAAAGAAGTTCTTCAGTATCTCTTAATAGATGGCGAATTTAAAGGAGCGGTGCTTGGACATTGGAGAATTGGTCCGCACGATATTGAAGATATTGCACTGTGTCTTGGAGAAGAAGAAATAGAAACGAGGAAAGAAGAAATCATTTCTGCCGTCAAATCTGGATACTCAGTGAAGACAACCCATATTTTGCGTTTCAATGGAGAGAATCTCTGATGAGAAGGGGAGGATGATAGAGTGGGGCTGATAAGAAATAACATTGTGGTGGAATATAATGATAAAGGATATTTAATGTACGCTGAAAGTTTTCCGGGAGCATATACAAGGGGCAGAGAGCGTGAAGAAGCGCTCTCTAAGTTTCCTGCTGAGATTAAAAGGTATTGCAGGTGGACTGGGATAGATTATGCTGAAATAGATGTTGTTGAATCTGTCGTTGTTCAATCAAAAGAAAGCAATCTCGAAATACACGAAGCAGATTCCGACATCATCTTTTTATCGGAACAGGATCCATTATTGGTGGAGGAATATGAGCTGATAAAAAAGCTGGTATTAAAATCTGCACATGATTTTCAGCTTCTTTACGACTCTATTCCAGTTAAGACATATACTTCTTTACCGAAAAGAAAATCTTTTTATGGTGCTGTGCCGATTACTCCTGAAGAGATGTATGAGCATACAAATGGTGTTACGAATTATTATGTAGGAGAAATTGGTGTGAAGATAGATAATATAGATCTAATCTACCAAAACAGAATGCAAGCATTAAAAGCGATAGAAGAAGCTGATGACTTTTTGCAAAATAAAACGCTCCATGGCAATTATGGAGAACAGTGGTCGCTGCGGAAGGTATTAAGAAGATTTATTTGGCATGACCATATTCATGCGAAAGGTATGTACCGTATGGCTGTGAAAAGATGGGGAGATAGTGAAATTGAAAATCCGTATTATTTTTGATGATGAAGGATAGGCAAATAAAATCATAAGTTAATAGAATATAAAATTAATAATTGCACCTTTCTAAAAAATAATCTAATGATTTATCGAAAGTGTAAAAGAAAGTGGGGGAAGGTGGATGAGAAAGCATTTTATAGAAATTATTAATGAGTACCCAATACAAGAAATTATACAAATAGAAGCTTTAGATAAGGGAAATACTTCTGAAGCAAATATAGTAATAAGCACAGAAGGTAAATACATATTAAGAAAATTAAAAAGTAATCAGCAAGCAAGAACAGAATACTTTATATCTAACATCTTATCGGATGCTCATGTTTCCCCTAAAGTCCTGTTGACAAAGAAAAACAAGTCTTTTGTAGAAAAAAATGGAGGAATTTATAATCTCCAGCAATATATAAATAATAAAAGCGTATTAAATAAAAATATTCATTTTCAGAATTTAGGTAAAGCTATTGCTCTTTTCCATCATAAGATGAATACTGTAAATGAAATAGAAGAACAAGAGGACAGATTTTCACTGGAACAATTATGGGGCAAAGTAATGGAGCAGCCACACCTTTATAGATTGATTAAGTTACATGGGGTTACACAGCTTGTTCATCAAATATTAAACTATCAGCATAAAGATAATTGTTACATTCATGCGGACTTGGGAAAATGGAATTTATTATTTAATGAAGACGATGTATATATTATTGACTTTGGTGAGGCGAGAAGAGGGAACTATCATTTTGATGTAGCTGCAGTAATTGCTTCTACTATAGATTTAAACCAGACCAGTGAATCTATTTTAAAAAATCTAGTGCAGCTGGAAAAAGGGTATGTGGAAAATCATAATAAGATAAATTGGACATCAGTCATTGAAAATCTCTATTTATGGAATATTAGAGGTATGCTTGCCTTTCTGTGCTTTCAAGGGAAAAATAATCAGCAAAATAGTCTTATAATAAAACAGGTGCTTGATAGGAATGAGAGGCTAACAAGTTTGATTGAGCGCTTTTTTATTAAGGATGAAGATTGAGAAGGAAAATAAAACGTTTTAGCAGATAATAACAAAAAGAATGAACGGAGAGAGTTGTTGTGGGAATGGATCAGAAAAAATATCATGTCCGAAACGTACATTATCTAATAAGAACTGCTGAAGAAAAAGATGCAAAAAGGTTATCTGCTATCAGATTACAAATTGATGGAGAAACAGAAAATATGGATAGAGAGAAAGGTGAGGCCTACATAGATGAAGAGGGATTTAAACATATCATTAAAAATGCTGCTGAGAGTCCCAATAAATTATTTTTAGTAGCTGAAGTAGATGGAGAAGTAACAGGATTCTCAAGATGCGAAGGTAATACATTAAAAAGAACCTCTCATCAGGTAGAGTTCGGAGTCTGTGTACTAAAGGAATATTGGGGGTATGCTATTGGACAAAATCTTTTAAAAGAATCGATTCATTGGGCCGAACTCAATGGGCTAAAGAAAATAAATTTGAGTGTCCTTGAAACGAATGATAAAGCGATAAAGTTATATGAAAAGTATGGTTTTGAAACAGAAGGTGTATTGAAGAAAGATAAAAGATTATCGGATGGGAATTACTATAATACAGTGCTGATGGGGAGATTCATAGATTAATAAATAGTAAACGGGATTTAAATGATATAAATACAAAATGATTGCATTGGACAAACAATCATCTTGTATTTATATTGAAATTTTTATTTATCTAATCAGGAAAATGAGAGGTGTCATTAAACTTATGTATAACTCTTTGATGATAATGATTTTGACCAAGAACAGTAATACCGCCAGCTGATGAAGAGAAGTAGGCATTTATAATCATTTCGGGGGTAAATTTCATCCACCAGGCTGTGATATATCCCAGTGTACCACCATGCGTGACGATAAAGATATTTTTCTTTTTTTCTCGATCATAGATATTATTCATACAGTGACAAACACGGGCATAAAATTCTCTCTTTGTTTCTCCATGTTGAAATGCTCGATAATCCAAATCAATACCGTTGCTTTTTCGTGGCTGTCTGTGAGCATTTGCCCAATCCTTTGTTTTTCCAGCCGCAACGCCAGTATTTATTTCCCGGAGCTCTTTATCTTGAATGACTTCAAGATTGAGCTTCTTGCTAATGATTTCTGCTGTTTGTGCTGCTCTTAGTAAATCCGATGAATAAAGAACATATTCTGCATCATTAGCTGCTGCTTTTTGTAATTTGTCGCCTATCGATTTTGCTTGTTTTCTTCCTAGATCTGTTAAAGGGGTATTTGTCCATCCGCCTGACATGTTATTTACATGATGCTCCGATTGACAATGCTGTATTAAGGTAATATTGCTCATGCATTTTTCCTCCCAATTAGTGAATAGAATCTATTTTATTATAAACTTTATTCCCATTAGAAGGAATTATCATTATATTTGTGGAAGAATGATAGAAGATAATAATAAATGGAGCGTGAATATATTTTTAAGTGATGTATGGAGGTGACAGCATGGATTTGAATATATTGGCAGCCAAAGCTGCAAAAGTTTATCAATTAAACCCCAAAATAGAAGCGGTTATATTAGGTGGCTCCGTGTCAAGAAACTGGCATGATTGTTATTCAGATATTGAGCTGTTTATTTTTTGGAATGAACCTCCGACAGATGAGGATAGAAAATTTCCTATTACCAAGCTGGAAGGGGAAGTCATTGATTTTTACCCTTACGAAGAAGAGGAATGGTCAGAAAGCTATATTGCTGAGGGAATAAAATTAGAAATAAGTAATTTTCTAACAGCCAGCATAGAAGGCATCATAGATGACGTTGTTGTATCTTTTAGTCCGGATGTATATAAGCAATGTCTTGCAGCGGCTGTATATGATGGCGTGCCCTTAAGCGGCGAAACACTTATTAAACAGCTGAAGGAAAAGATAGAACAGTATCCGGATGAATTAAGTATCGCAATGATAAAAGAATATATGTATTTAGGGAATGACTGGACGAATCGGGAAGCTTTACTAAATCGTGAAGATTGGCTGATGCTGTATAAGGTAATAACAGATGTACAAACAAATATCATGGGAATGCTGTCCGGGTTAAATAAGCAATATGTGCATCATCCTGCTTTTAAATGGCAGAAGCAGACATTGGAATCAATGGCTATAGCTCCTAAAAATATATCCAGTCGGCTAGAATCTGTTTTTCTGGGTGGTCCTCAAACTTCCTTACGTGAATTAGAAGGTATCGTTCTTGAGGTTTACCAGCTTATACAACGTGAGTATCCGGAAATGGTTCTATCATCGGTCATTGGCAAATCACTATTTTTGCGACCCGAGCATGGAAAATAATAGAAATTGACTGTGTAGAGATGATACTCTGTAATGAATATTGGATGAGGAGGAAGCTTGATGGGGCAAAATAAATCAGAAACCTTTACACCGCCAAAGCATATTGTATCTGCAGCAACGATTGTACTTAATGACAATAATGAGCTTTTGTTAATTAAAGGACCCAGGAGAGGATGGGAAATGCCCGGCGGCCAAGTAGAAGAAGGCGAATCCCTGAAAGAAGCTGCTATTAGAGAAACAAAGGAAGAATCAGGAATTAATGTAGAAGTTTTAAAGTTCTGTGGAATATTTCAAAATGTGGATCGATCCATTTGTAATACATTATTCTTAGCTAAACCAATTGGAGGAGAATTTACAACCTCATCAGAAAGCTTAGACGTTGGATTCTTTCCCGTTGAGCAGGCTTTGGAAATGGTGAAGAATGGAAACTTTAGAGAAAGGATTGAGCTTTGCCTGGATGAAAGCAAGCATCCAATCTATGTGGAATTTTAAAAAGGGGATAATAGAAAATAAAAAGGAGTCAAGCTATGTATGATAAAGAAAAGCTTGGCTCCTTAAGTTTATAGTATGCAGCCAAGTCATGCTAACAAATGGCTTAAAAACTTGTCAGCTGCCAATGATAAAGAAGTATCTTTTTTTGTTGCCAATCCAATCTTTCTCTTTTCAATAATTTCATCTATGTCCACTTCAAATAATTGTTGTTCAGCCAGTTCCTTTAACACAAGCTCTTTTGTCACAAATGCAATACCCATGCCAATTTTGGCGCATTCGATTAATAATTCCACGCTGCCAATTTCAATATCCGGTTTGATCTCCAGATTTTGCTTTAGAAAAAGCTGATTAAGGAACTTTCTGGAGCTGCTTGCTTCTGAAAAAGAAATAATCGGATATGCTTGTATGTCCGACAAAGAAAGTTGTTCTCCTGTCAGGTGCTGAAACCTTTTCCCGACAACAAATGTGCTGTTAATACTTAAAAAATCCGTTATGGAAGCATTGCTTTGATTAGCTGGCAAGTGAATGATCCCAATATCAATTAACCCAGCTTCCAATTTATCTAAAATCTGTGGTGTAGAGCCATGCTGTAACTTAATTTCGATTTCAGGATACAACTTCTGGAAGCTTTGGACATAGGGCAGCAAATAGTGTTTGCAGGTTGAATCACTTCCTCCGATTGTAACAGAGCCCCTCTGTAAGTTTTTCATTTCCATTATTTTCTGTTCTGCATTATCAATTAAATCAAACGCTTGTTTGAGATAATCAAATAGTACCTCACCCTCCTTTGTAAGCAAAACTCCCTTGGACGTTCTGGTGAAAAGCTGGATTCCGAGCTCATTCTCTAATTGCTTTATAGAATGACTGACACTCGGCTGTGTAATAAAAAGCCGTTTTGCTGCTTTACTAAAATTCTTTTCGATTGCTGTTATATAAAATACACGGTACAAGTCTGTATTCATGATATAGATACCACCTATAGCTACTGTTGGAAATATTAATTTCATTTATATCATAACCTTGATTATAATGAATAACAAACAGCATCAACTGAAGAGGGGGATAAAGATGAGAGAAGATTATAAATTTGATATCAAAGCCAGAAGCCCCTGGTCGTCTTTAAATGGGATAAATAAGATCACAATTTCACCTGCCAAGCAAGGAATAGAGGCTGCTATCACCATTCCAGGAAGCAAAAGTCTGACGAACAGAGCACTTATAATGAGTGCTTTGGCAGATGGAAATTCCAAAGTGAGCGGTATTTTAAAAAGTGATGATTCGTACTGGTGTATCGAGGCTTTAAAACAATTAGGAGCGGAGATTGAGCTGCAGGATGATATAGTGTACATCAAGGGAAGCGGCGGTCATCTGAGGTCAAATGATTTATATATTGGTGCAGCAGGAACAATTGCAAGATTTCTGCCGGGAGTATTGGCGGCCTCCCGGGAAGGCGAGTGGAATCTGGAGGCAAGTGAAAGTATGAGCAAAAGACCAATTGCGCCGCTTATCCATGCCCTGAGACAGCTCGGTGCTGAAATCGACTATTTGGCAAAAAAGGATTATTATCCGTTACGTATCAAAGGGAAATATGTAAAAGGCGGAGAAGTAAGTCTTTCAGGCTCGATATCCAGTCAATTTATCAGTGGGGTGTTAATTGCAGCACCATATTTCAATGAAACAACAAGAGTAACTATCAAGGATGGAATTGTCCAACATGCTTACGTCTTTTTAACCCTTGATTTAATGAAAGAGTTTGGTGCAGATGTGCAGTATGACAATGCACTCCAGCAAATTGTTATAAATCCTTCTCCCTACAAAGCGAAAGATATTCTGCTGGAGTCAGATGCTTCTGCAGCCTGCTACTTTTTGGCACTGGCTGCGGTAACAAATGGGAGAATACGGATAAATGGCTTAACAGAGAAGACAAAACAGCCAGATATTCAGATGCTGGATGTTTTTGAAAAGATGGGATGTAAGGTTATAAAAGGTGCTTCCTTTATTGAAGTGGAAGGCGCTCCTCAATTAAAAGGCGGTTTTGAAATATCCATGAAGGAGATATCTGATCAGGCATTAACTTTAGCAGCAATTGCACCATTCGCTGATAGTCCGATTACTATTAAGGACGTCGCCCATATCCGTCATCATGAATCTGACAGAATAAGTGTTATTTGTGAAGCTTTAAAGGAATTGGAAATTCGGACAGAGGAATTTGAGGAGGGGTTAATAGTCTATCCGGGATCTCCGAAACCAGCTAGTCTAAACACCTATGATGATCATCGGGTTGCGATGGCGTTGGCGCTGATCGGGTCAAAGGTTGAAGGGATTCAATTAAATGACCCAGGTTGTGTATCTAAAACATTTCCGGAATATTTTTCATTTTTGGAGGAGTTGGGGTTGGGGGTAAAAAGGCAAGAAGCTATATAATAGAATCAATTATTATAAAATAACGATAGTAAAGAGGGGCTGCTGTGACTAAATGTGAAAATCATTATACTGGGAGCAATGCCAATATAACAATAATCAAAGCAGGTGGTTATACTAAACCGGAATTAATTCAAAAAATGAAAGAAAATAAGATATTGTTAAATGTGCTTGCTGAGAAGCTGATAGCCAGCGATTATTTTGAAGTGTCCAAGGAATGCTATCAAGCTAAAATTGTAGAGCTCGCTGTAAAGGATCTTGATTTTGTTGATGGAGCTACGACATCCCAACTTTTTAGCAAAGCTGCTAATCTTAAATTACAGCTCTGCCCGCTTGAGTTGGCTCCCTATATAAGACTGGCGTATTTTAATCAAGGAGAAGGATATGATGCACACCAGCTGAAAAATCAGGCTCCTAATGGTTCAATAACAATAGCATCAGAAATTCTAAGTGAGGATCTGGATGTTCCAAAAGGCTTTTATCTTCGCCGAATCCAAGGGAATTTATGGCTGCGCGGGTATATTGCGGATGAAGAACATGTTTGGAATCCGAATGATCATTTTATATTTTGTATTGCTGAAAAATAATAGGATACCTATACGATAAAAACAGCCTTTCCCCAAAATACAGAGAAAGGCTGTTTGCAATTTGGTTTATAACGTTTCTTTTTTATGATTATTATATAAATCTTTAGCTGCTTTTGGTGCTGTCCAGAATGTCGTAATCAGCAGGAATACAACAGGTACAGCGGTCACCACAATAAAGGATTGCAGGGCGTCCACGCTTCCTTCACCGATGGTAACTAATACAATAGCAACAAGACCCATGACCAATGCATAAAAAGCTCTTAACCAGCTTGGAGGATTCCCTTCTCCGGTAATAGCCATTGAAATAGACAGGGCCATAGAGTCTGCCGTAGTTAATACGAAAATAACGGTAGCCAGCAAGAACAAGGCTCCGAAAATCATAGGAAATGGCAATTGCTCTGTAATGGCTATCATCGCAGCAGGAGGACCTGCTTCATTTAGGGCAGTTGATATCGAGCCAGAATCATTTAGTTCATAAAAGATTCCTGTTCCGCCAACGACAGTAAACCAAAAAGTTGTAATAATAGGCGCGATAACAGCAACTGCAATAATTAGCTCACGAATGGTTCTTCCGCGTGAAATTCGTGCTGTAAATAGCGCCATAATCGGGCCATAGCCAATAAACCAAGCAAAGAAAAATACAGTCCATAAGCCAAGCCATTCTTCATCACCGCGGAAGGTACTGGAAGAAATAAAATCATTTACGTAAAGACCAAAAGCTTCAAAATAATTGTTAAAGATAAAGAAACCTTGTCCGAGTAATAAGATTCCAATGATTAATCCAAGTGCCAAGAGAACATTAAAGCTGGTTAACAGCTGAATTCCCCGATGGATTCCTGTTACAGCGGAGATTGCTGCACCAATAACGATAACGATAATAATGATAATTTGAATAACTAAGGTATTTGGTAAACCAGTTAATGCATTTAATCCATAACCTGTCTGTAAACCCAAGAACCCAATCGGTCCAATCGTTCCAGCAGCAACAGCAAGAATAGAAAAAGAATCAACAAGTGTTCCTAATACACTTTTTTCATGATTTTTTCGCCGGAAATTGGATATAGTAAAGATCTTGGCTTCAACGGCATGCCTTTATGATAGTGGGCATACATTAATACGATAGTGCCTAATGTACCTAAAATTGCCCATGACAGAAAACCCCAGTCTACAAAACTGGATGCCAGAGCAGGTACAACTGCTTCCAGTGTGCCATTCTCAATCCCTGAGAAGCGGGGAGGTACGGATATAAAATGGGATAATGGTTCTGCAGCAGCCCAAAATATTCCTCCTCCTGCTAATAAAGTACACATAATAATACAAATCCATTTAAATGTACTCATTTCTGGTTTTTCCATATTACCTAAACGGATTTTTCCGTATTTAGAAAAAGCTAACCCTAACGCAATAAAAAATGTGACTAATACAGTCATTTGGTAAACTACACCAAAATAAGTAGCAGACCAGCCAAATAAGGTATCAACCATATCAGCGACAAAGTCAGCATTAATAAATGCGGCTATGACAAATAGTACGAGTGCGCCGCCACTTATAATAAATGTTGGCAGATCTAGCGAAGTCTTTTTTCTATTTGAACCTTTCATTATTTCTTTTCCTCCATCTTGTTAAGTTTAATCATAGTTGTTTGATTTCCTTTTAGTCTTTCTCTGAACCCCGTTTTTTATCTAATGGATAATATCTTTTAACCACATTGAAACGCCTGTAAGTATCCTGACTGAAAAAACTTGGCCAGGGATAAGCGAATAAATTGTTACAATAGGGTGCTTGCAAACAACAAACATTCCGAGGGGGGAAATATGAAAAGCTCCTCGGAATGTTTGTTGTTTTATTATCATGCAAATACAAAACGGAAATGCAGTAAAAAACAAAATAGTGGAATCATACTCCAGCAGTTGAAGTATAATTCCACCGTTCTATACCCTAAAACAATTTTAATACGTTGTCAATCATACGTACTTAATTTAAAATAATCTCTCTTTTCCAAAAAAAGTTAGCGGGTAATATAGTGACCAAATACGACTAATTATTAAAGCATTATAAAAATGATAGCTTGCATTTTATTTTTTAAACTGATATTATCAGTTTTAACATATTAGCATATGTAACTAGATTTTTTTGGCAGGGTTTATGAAGATATAACAGGATACTGACACTTCAGTTGAGAGGCTGTAAACACTTATAGAATGCTAAGTTAGATTATGTAAGGTAAGAAAGAGTAATATAAAAATTTAATATCGTTTCTTCGGGGCAGGGTGTAATTCCCGACCGGCGGTGACAAATCCTTGAGATTTGAAGTCCGTGACCCGCGTATCGCGGTGGATCCAGTGAGATTCTGGAGCCGACAGTTAAAGTCTGGATGGGAGAAGAAAACTTACGTCAGCACATGAATGGGTGAAGTGTATTCTTTTAAGGTACATGAAAATCTGTTTCAGTGTATAGACATGGTTTATTTAAGTACGCCCCGTGGAGATCATTCACGGGGCTTTTTGGTGTTTTAAGAAAGGAGGAAGCACATGGACACACTGTATATGGAGCGGGCAATAGAGCTCGCAAAACTGGGGCAGGGAAACACACATACCAATCCTTTAGTCGGTACAGTAATTGTGAAAGATGACACTGTTTTAGCTACTGGGTTTCATCAGAGATATGGCGAAAAGCATGCAGAAAAAATGGCTATCGACCAATGTGAAGCTCCCGAAGATTTAATTGGTGCAACAATGTATGTGACGCTGGAGCCGTGTAATCATACAGGAAAACAGCCTCCCTGTACCCAAATGATTATAAAAAGCGGCATTTTCAAAGTTGTGATTGCACAGCTTGACCCTAATCCCGTTGTAGCTGGTAAAGGAAAAGCCTATCTAGAATCACAGGGAGTACAAGTGATTTCCGGTGTGTTGCAGGAGAAGGCAGAGGCATTGAATAAGCATTATAACTATTTTCATAGGAGACAGCACCCTTATATCGTATTAAAGCAGGCCGTCAGTCTGGATGGGAAAATTTCTGTCCATTCGAAGCAGCGGACGTATCTTACTGGAGAAGAAACATATAAAAGAGTACATGAGGAAAGGCAATATTTTCAGGCTATTATGGTAGGAAGCGGGACAATTTTAGCGGATAATCCAAAACTGCTGCCGAATGTAATTACTGATTTTCCACCTATTCGGATTATCCTGGATCGGAGAGGGAAAACAATGGATTTTGCGAAATATCAGATTTATAGAGAAACTGTTCCTGTATGGGTGTTTACAACATCAAGTGCTATAGAGGATGTACCTGAGCATGTACGATTGATACCGGACATGCATTGGACAATCTCAAAAGTAATGGAGTATTTACAGAAGGAGGGGATTCAATCCGTTTATGTAGAAGGGGGAAGCAGAATTCATGATGCTTTCCTGGCAGAAAATTTGTTTGAAGAGGTAATTACGTATATCTCTCCCAAGCTGATTGGCGGTAATGGAGTATCTGCCTTTTCCAGTGATAGAAATGTTTTATCTGCAGTACCTTTAACATTACAAAGCGCGGAAGCAGTTGGTGAGGATATACGAATAGTCAGCGGGAGGGGAAAGAAGGATGTTTACAGGATTGATTCAGAAAACGGGAACAGTCAAACGAATCAAAAAAGTGAGTCAGCATATTGAGTTAACATGCTCTGCCTCCAGAGAGCTCTTGCAGGATTATAACATTGGCGACAGTATGGCAATCAACGGTGTCTGTTTAACTGCTATAGAAGTAACTGATTCAGATTTTACAGTGGACATTATGCCGGAAACATTTCAAAAATCGATATTCTCTGATTTGCGGGTGAATGCGGTGGTGAATCTGGAACGGGCAATGTCTGCAAGAGGACGCTTGGAAGGGCATATTGTATCAGGTCATGTAGATACAACGACGCGGTTAATTAAAAAGGTGAAAAAAGAGAATTCCATTATTCTCACATTCTATTATCCGCCACAAGTACAAGGAGAGATTGTAGCCCAAGGATCTGTGGCGATTAATGGAACAAGCTTGACCGTATCAGCTGTTACGGCAGGATCATTTAGTGTGTCACTCATTCCTTATTCCATGAATCATACAAATCTGGGTCAATTAAAACAAGGTGAATTTGTAAATATAGAAACCGATATACTCGGAAAATATATTAAAGCTATAATGGGCACGGAAAAGACTCAGATTTTAAGCAAATACACAGGAGAATAGAGGGGAAAATATGACTGTACAAAATATAGAAGCCGCTGTTACAGCTTTGAAGCAAGGACGATTGATTATTGTTGCTGATGACGAGAACCGGGAGGCAGAAGGTGATTTAGTCGGTCTTTCCAGTAAAGCTGCGGCAGAAACAATAAATTTTATGACAAAACATGCCCGGGGTTTGATTTGCGCTCCTGTCTCCGAACAGATTGCTAAAAATCTAAACTTGTGGGAAATGACCAAAGAAAACACAGACGAATATCAAACAGCTTTCACCATCAGTGTCGACCATAAAGAGACAACCACAGGGATTTCCGCATTTGAACGGGCAAAGACAATTCAAGAGCTGGCAAATATTCATAGTCAAGCAGCTGATTTCAATAGGCCGGGGCATATTTTCCCGTTAATAGCGAAGAACGGAGGGGTGTTGGAGAGAAGAGGTCATACAGAGGCAGCAGTAGATTTAGCAAAGCTGGCAGGAGATACTGAAACAGCCTATATTTGCGAAATTTTAAAGGAAGATGGAACGATGGCCCGGTTCCAGGATTTAAAACAGATTGCGGCAGAATGGAATATGCCTTTGGTTACTATAGAAGAGCTTGCTGATTATTTGGTTTATTCCAGTATCAAGGTAAATGCAAAAGTGAAGCTGCCCACGAAGTACGGAGACTTCGATTTGTCCCTTTATAAGGATAAAGAAGGAAAAGACCAACTTGTATTATCCATGGGGCAAATGAAAGATACTGAAGAGCCTGTCTTAGTTCGAGTACATTCGGAATGCCTGACTGGAGATATTTTTGGTTCCCATCGCTGTGATTGCGGTGAGCAGCTGGAGAAAGCAATGCAAATGATTGCAGCTGAAGGTCGAGGCGCCATTCTGTATTTGAGACAGGAAGGAAGAGGGATAGGACTGCTCAATAAATTAAAAACGTATGAACTGCAGGAACAAGGTGCAGACACCTATGAAGCTAATGTTTCTCTTGGTTTTTTACCTGATGAACGCCGCTATGATATCGCTGCATGGTTGCTGAAAAAGGAAGGAATATCGAAAGTCCGATTACTGACGAATAATCCAGATAAAGTAAAGGATTTACAGCAATATGGTATTGAGGTAGCTGAACGAATTTCGATAGAAACAACCATTTATCATGAAAATAAACATTATTTAAAAGTAAAGAAAGATAAGTTTCATCATTTATTATCTATAGAAGGAGAATGATTATGACTGTATATGAAGGAATGTTTCAAGGAGAACAGTTAAAAGTAGCAATAACCGTTTCACGATTTAATGAGCTGATCACTTCTAAATTACTGGAAGGAGCCAAGGATATTTTAAAAAGACATGGAGTAAAAGAAGAGGATATTGATGTTTATTGGGTCCCGGGCGCTTTTGAGCTTCCATATATCACAAAGCAGGTAGAAAAAACAAAAAAGTATGATGGTATTATTACACTTGGAGCGGTTATTCGCGGGGCAACCACACATTATGAGCTGGTCAGTAATGAAGCAGCTAAGGGTATTGCGCAAATTGGTCTGAATGCAGAAATTCCAATTATTTTTGGTGTGCTGACAACAGAAACAATTGAACAGGCATTGGAGAGAGCAGGTACAAAAGCAGGTAATAAAGGTGGAGAGGCAGCTCTTGGGTTATTAGAAATGATGTCTTTAAATAAATTGATTTATTCTTAAATGTAGACGAATAAATATCATGGAAAGAAGGTTATCTGTAAAAAGACAGCCTTCTTTTTTATAGATATGAAATTAATAAATATGTACTCCGGGAAAAAAATATATTTAATTAAAGATAAAAAGGGTTGCATTTTTATCACTTGAGATGTAAAATGATATTGATAAAGGGAGATGAGACAGATGAAAAAAAATACACTTGGTTCATTAATTTGGCTTCGTATTGCCCGTTTTATGCATCAAAGCAATCTGCTGTCCAATGATTTTCTAAAGCAATTTGATATTACAGTTGCCCAATTTGATGTATTAAACCAGATCTGGTCTTATCAGCCTCTCACACAAAGTGAGCTTGCTGCCCGGGTAACAGTGTCAGAGGGCGGCATTTCACGTATGCTTAGCAGACTGGAACAGGAAGGATATATCCAGCGTAAGCAGGATTGGAAAACAAAATGGATCAGCCTGACGTCAAAAGGAGAAGCTAAGATAGAGGAAGTTTTTGAACATCAGCTGGCTTTTCAAACTTCTGTTGTCGATGATTGTTTAACTGAAGAAGAACAAAGAACATTATATATGCTTATGTCGAAGCTGCAGAAGAATACAGAAAGCAAATTAAAAAAATAATAGCTCTATTATTTTTTTAATCATAACTTGACTAGTAAACTGATAAAGGAGGAATGGTTTATGTATACTATTCCAGGACATCATCATATTTCGATGGTTACAAAAAATGCAAATGAAAATAATAGATTTTATCGTGAGGTACTTGGTTTACGTCGTGTGAAAATGACGGTGAATCAGGACGATCCTTCCATGTACCATCTATTTTACGGTGATAAAACAGGAAGTCCCGGTACAGAGTTAACCTTTTTCGAGATTCCGATGGTTGGCCATACGCATAGAGGCACAAATGCAATTACCCGAATTGGATTATTGGTTCCATCAGAAGAGAGTCTGCATTATTGGGAAGAGCGATTTGATAAGAACAATGTGCTGCATAGCGGAATAACAACCTATGCCAATCGCACTGCGATGAAATTTGAAGATCCAGAAGGACTGCAAATGGTATTGCTCGTGGCTGATGGAGAAAAAATAGATCACTGGGAAACATGGGAAAAGTCAGATGTTCCAGCTAAACACCAGGTTCAAGGGATGGGTTCAGTGGAAATAACAGTAAGGAGACTGGATAAGCTGGCGTCTACATTAACAGATATGCTTGACTATACAGAAGTGAGTCGGAACGAGCGGGAAGCGATTTTCCAATCAGTCCCGGGGCAGGTTTTTGGAGAAATCGTTGTGAAGTATTTAGAAGGTCCATCCGAAAGACCGGGGCGTGGCAGTATCCATCACTTAGCTATTCGTGTGAAAAATGAGGAAGAGCTAAGATTTTGGGACGAACAAGTAAAAGAACGTGGTTTCCATTCGTCTGGTATCGTCGACCGCTTCTATTTTAAAAGTTTATATTTCCGTGAATCCAATGGTATTTTATTCGAAATTGCAACAGACGGACCAGGATTTACCGTTGATGGGGATGTGGAGCATTTAGGAGAAAAACTAGATTTACCGCCATTTTTAGAAGAGCGCCGGACAGAAATTAAAGCAAAATTAACTCCAATAGAATAAAGAAAATATAAAAACGATTTCCAGGAGGCAAAATAATATGAATCATTTAAAAGGAATCCACCACGTAACAGCAATTACAAGCAGTGCAGAAAAGAACTATGAATTTTTCACTTATGTTTTAGGCATGCGTTTAGTGAAAAAAACAGTAAATCAAGACGATATTCAAACGTACCATCTATTCTTTGCAGATGATAAAGGCAGCGCCGGTACAGATATGACTTTCTTTGATTTTCCGGGTATCCCAAAAGGAGTACATGGTACAAATGAAATTTCTAAAACTTCCTTCCGCGTACCAAGTGATGCCGCATTAGATTATTGGGTGAAACGCTTTGACCGTTTGGAAGTTAAGCATAAAGGAATCCAAGAGCAATTTGGCAAGAAAACACTTTCCTTTGTTGATTTTGATGATCAGCAATATCAATTGATTTCAGATGAATTAGATGAAGGTGTAGAAGCAGGAACACCTTGGCAAAAAGGCCCGGTTCCATTGGAATATGCAATTACCGGGCTGGGTCCTGTCTTCGTTCGAATTGCAAATTTTGATTACTTTAAAGAAATGATGGAAAAAGTATTAATGTTTAAAGAAAAGGCGAAAGAAGGTTCCTTCCATCTGTTTGAAGTTGGAGAAGGAGGAAACGGGGCCTCTGTGATTACAGAGTATAATAATATCCTTCCTCAAGCCCGCCAAGGGTATGGAACAGTGCATCACACTGCTTTTCGTGTAGAAGATCGTTCTGTATTGGATGAGTGGATTAACCGGATGAATGATTTTGGGTTCAATACATCCGGCTATGTGAATCGTCATTTCTTCGAGTCTTTATACGCAAGAGTAGCTCCACAAATTTTATTTGAATTTGCAACAGACGGTCCCGGATTTATGGGAGACGAACCTTATGAAACACTTGGAGAAAAGTTGTCTCTTCCTCCATTTCTGGAAGCCAAACGTGAACAAATTGAAAAAGCAGTACGGCCAATTGATACCGTGAGAAGTACAAAAGAATTTGTTAAAGAATAAAGCAGCTTACTAAATAGTATTGAAAATTACTTTATTCAATGAAGAAGCAAGGATAAAAAAATCTATCCCTGCTTCTTTTTTATTTTGCAATTGTAATAAGCTCCGTTAAATGATTAATTTCGTACGTTGGCTGGATACCAATCACGTTTTCTTTATGTTCAGGGTTAAACCAGCATGTATCCATTCCGAAATTTATTCCGCCCTGTATATCGGACGTCAAAGAATCACCAACCATTAATGCATTAGCATCTTCTGTAAGTCCGAGCTTGGAAAAAGCATAATCAAAAATTCGGCTGTCAGGCTTCTGAAAACCCGTTTCCTCTGAAATAATGATTGCTTCAAAAACATTCTGAAGTGGAGAATTTTCCAGCTTAGATAATTGTACATGCTTAAACCCGTTTGTGATAATTGCTGAACGCTGTTCGGAAAGAGAATCAAATAATGTCACAGCACCGTCTACTAAATAGATTTCTTTTCCTAAATTTTCAAGATATGCATGATTAAAATCTGCTCCATCCATTTGTAGATCATATGCTGCAAATAACCTTCTAAAACGCTCTACCCCCAATTTCGTTATTGGCAGTTTTCCCTGCTCTAATTCTCTCCATAGCACATTACTGATTTCGCGGTAGCTTGCCTGGTAATCTGCAAGCCCATCAGGTAATCCAAATGCTTCAAATGTTTTATGTAAAGCAGCTTTTTCTGATTTACCAAAGTCAAATAACGTATCATCTATATCAAAAAAGATCACATCATATTTCATTTTTATATACTTCCTTTCATCTCATCGTTGAAAACGTTGCTTATCCATTATAGCAATAATGAGAAAAAGTTACGATTGTAGGAGATGGATAATGATGATGATTAGTTTCAAATAATTTAAATGGGAACTTTATCTTAATTAAAACCGTATATAAGATAATTCAAATGGTACTATACTAAAATGGAGAGGAGCTTGAACATGGGGAAATCAAGGTTTCGCACCTTAGGAATTGTTCTGGGGATTGCAATTGGTGCGAGTATAGGAACTGCTGTTGAACAGATTGCAATCGGCGTTGCTGTTGGCGTTGTCTGTGGTTTTATTCTTGGTTTCATTGTGGATAATAGACGGTCATAATAAGGTTAAAGTGAATGAGAAAGGAGTATATATGGAGCAGATGAATGAATTGACAACATTGGAGCAGTGGAATAAGATCTGGGAGCGTTCAATGAACATGCCAATATTTGTCTTTAAGCATAGTACTTCTTGTCTGATCAGTGCAAGAGCATTTAAGCAAGTCAAAGCTTTACCAGAGCGTGGTAAAGTAGATTGTTATCTGGTGAAAGTCATTGAAAGCAGAGAGGTGTCTAATCAGATAGCTGAAGATACAAGTATTACGCATAAATCTCCGCAAATTTTTCTTATCTACAAAAAGAAAGTGCTATGGAATACATCCCATTGGAAAATAACGAAGTCTAATATGGAGAAAGAAGTCAGCAGGGTATTCGAATAGAGCATACAGCCAAAAATTATCAAATGTTCGATAAATATTTATAATCGTAAAATAAAAAAGCTATATAAAAATAACTCCTGTAGAAGTATACAACTTCCTGCAGGAGTTATTTTAACAGTCTATATTTTAGTTTCGTTACTGATTTTATTTAAAACGACAGCTTTCAATTTATCTGGATCATCCGATTTAATGGCTACCTTAGAGTATTCCTTTTGGATGCCCATAAATATAGTTGCTTGTACAGGCTTTTTCATTTTTAAAATCATATCCGGATAAACCTGCTCAAAGTCCTTTGCAATAAAATCAATTGTGTCCTTTGAAATTTTACTTTTCAAAGCAGTGTCATCCTCTATCATCCTCTCAATATCCTGGAAATCTATTTTTACCCGCTTTAGTATTCCAAATGAAACATATATAGCTTCCTCATCCGTATATATTGGATTTAAGCGGATGGATTGAATACAGGCTATCAAGAAAATCACCGAGTAAATATTAAGTATCAATAGAACAATGGAAATAACAATCGATTTGCTATGGAGCCACCAGTGAATAGCAAATGTTTCAATGATAATTGCATGAATCATCATTATTTGAAAGGCGATAAAGTTTGATTTTTTATGCAGAGTTATTCCATCGGGAGGTGTTTTCTTCCAGCTGCAAAGTGCATAATAAAGCGCTAAAGACTCCGAACAAATCACATGAATAATCGGGTTGTTCTTTACATATTTGTCCACTGCGCTTGGAAAAGAAAAAATAACAGGCAATGTGCTTGCTTTCACTTTTTGTATAATCCTGGGCAGATACCGGAAAAAAGCAATAACAAATAAAAGCTCAAAGATAATCAAGACAGCTTCTGCGGCTATTCCGGCCCAAGTGATGGTGGCAAAATGTCCTAACAAATGAGTGGGGATAAAAAACCTTGCTAATATACATCCAGCTGCAGCTAGCAGAATAGCGGTTTTAATGGAGAATTTCTTTCTGTACAGCATAAAAAATACTGGCCCCATAATAACCAAATCAATTAGCGAGCCTAATACGACAAGGTTTGCCTCAGGCGGCAGAATAGTTGCACCTATTGATGGCTGATACAGCATATAATTACTGCTTAAAATAAGAACGATCATCAGCAGCCAAAAGTACTTTCCTTTCTGAATTATGTACATTTGACGAACCTCCTTTATTAAAATAAATTCTTAATATTTGGATATTTCAATTATAAAATGAATTTTAATAGAAGTATATTAGGAATAGGTTGTTTTACTTTATTTCTTATTAGATGTTACAAATTTCTGAATTTACGGCTGTTTTTGATTAGAAAGTTGATTTATTTCTACGGTTCTTTACCATATCAATATCCTTATTGTGAGTTCTCTCTTTATCCTTTAGATTGCTTATGGCAGTTATCTGCTTTTCTCGAAAGATAAAGAAATCTGAAAGGATAAGGAATGGATTTAGTAGGGGAGAAATAATTTTGCAGGTGTGGGTAAAGCAGGTTATATCTAAAAAAATAGAAAAACCCAATTCATCCTGCAGAAAGATGAATTGGGTTTTAAATTGACTGTTCCCAACAATTAATTCTATTTTCCTTTCTTCTATCTGAAAAGAAAAAATAATTAGAAACTGACTAAAATAATTGGTATAATAATTAAATCGACATTTAGGCAAAAGGATATAAATAACTTTTATAAAACGTATATTGCAGGACAAGTTTAACGATTAAAATTGCATGGCTTAGGCAATTGGCAGAATAAAATCTGCCATGTAAACAGTCTTTACAAAGATATTGGAGGAATACAAATGATTTTTGGTGTATTAAAGGATAAGAAAATAGGAGAATATCGTGTGGTATTAACTCCTGTCGAGGCAGCAACTATTAAAGAAGATGGACATACTGTTTTGGTTCAAAAAGATGCAGGGTTGGCAGCTGGTTTTACCAATGAACAATATAAACAGGAAGGTGCGGAAATAGTAGAGTCCACTGAGGAAATGTACAAACGATGTGATTTTCTTGCCAAGGTGAAAGAAATTGAAGAAAGTGAATATGGATTATTAAGAGAAAACCAAATTGTATATACGTGTATCCATCCGGCAGCGCATCCAGAGCAAGTACAGGCTATTCTTGATAGCAAGAGTATAGCCTTCACAGCAGAGGATTCGCATCGTTTTGGCTCCGTTAACTGTGAAGCGGCAGGAAAACAGGGGGCATTAATGGGATTAAATGCCATGTTGACCATTAATGGCGGAAAAGGAAAGTTTGTGAGCGGGCTTGCTGGTGCTCCTGGTATGAAAGTATTAATTCTGGGTGGCGGATTGGTAGGACGCTCTGCATTGCAGGTGCTGCAATCCTTAGGTGCCTGGTGCACAGTAATGGACGTTAACTACGGTGTACTTAGAGATATCGGCAAGACTTATAATGAAAAAGTAAACACTCAGCTGTCTACAAAGCAAAATATAAGAAAACTGCTGCCAGAAATTGATATGGTCATTAACTGTGTGAAATGGCCAAAGGAAAATAAAGATTTCTTAATTGATCGTGATATGCTTCATTTAATGGAAAAGGGCTCTGTACTTGTCGATATCAGTAATGATGCAGATGGTGCGATCGAGTCCTTCTGTGAAACAACACATGAGGATCCGACCTATATTGAAAATGGTGTTGTTCATTATTGTGTAAGTAATATCCCGGGAGCAATTGCTAATTCTACATCTGTTGCTTATGCGGCTTCGATATTGCCTCATTTACGTTCTATTTTAAATAATGGTGTTAAAGAGGCTTGTATCCGTGATGGCTTTTTAAGAAGAAGCTTAACGGCTTATAGAGGATATCTCACACACGAGGAAACTAGTGCGATTCAAGATCGTCCTTGGGCTCGACCTGAAGATGTATTGCATATACAAGAGGAAAAACTTGACTTTGCACCGCCGGCAACTCCAACAAGATCGACAAATTTTTTAGAGCTTTAATGCAACCAGGAAAAGGGGAAACTAGATGACGATAAACACATTATTAGTAGATTTTGCCTGTGCAAGTATTCTTATTCTAATAGGAATGTTTCTCAGAGCAAAATTTAAATTTATCCAAAGAAGCTTTATTCCGGCGAGTCTGCTGGCAGGGTTTCTGGGGCTGGCCCTGGGGCCCAGCTTTTTAGATGTTTTGCCACTTTCTGAAAATATTGGTTCTTATGCGGGTGTTATTACCATATTAGTATTTGCGGCGGTAGGGATTAACGGTTTTTCCTTTTCTCCGGGCAACATGAAGAAAGATCTTAACCGGATGGGTGCATACGCGATTTATAAGATTCTCGGTATCGCACTTCAGATGTCTATTCCAATTATTTTTGCAATAATTGTTATTTCAAAATTTATCCCGGAGATTAATTATGGGTTTGGATTACTGCTGGCTGCCGGGTTCTATGGAGGGCATGGAACGGCAGCAGCAATAGGGACAACATTTGAAAACTTAGGCTGGGAAAATGCAACTGATTTAGGTATGACAGCAGCAACCGGTGGTATGCTTATTGGTATTTTTGGAGGGCTTATTTTTATTAAATGGGCGACAAGGAAAGGCTATACGCAGTATGTAAAGGATTTCTCAGAGATATCAGAGGATTTGAAAACCGGCTTAGTAAAGCCTGAAAATCGAACATCTATGGGGGATGATACAGTATCGCCTATTGCACTTGATCCGCTGGCTTTTCATGTAGCATTATTAGTGGTTCCTGCCGGCTTAGGTTATTTATTAAATAATTACATTGCAGAGACCTGGAATTTAGAATTTCCGACATTCACAATTGCATTTATTATTGCATTGCTGATGTATGTTGTCCTAGGAAGAGGGAAAAAAGGTATCTATAAATATGTGGACAGTAAAATAGTAGATCGGATCGGCAGCTCTGCAACTGACTATCTTGTATTCTTCGGGGTGGCGTCAATTCAACTTCCAGTTGTTAGAGAATACTGGCTTCCATTAACGTTATTAATGATTTCAGGTCTTGTTGTCGTTGTGCTGACACTTGTGTTTATTGGACCTGGTATGAATTATGAAAGCTGGTTTGAACGTTCTATCTTTGTATATGGCTACTCCACAGGTGTTTTTGCAATTGGACTTACATTATTAAGAGTTATTGACCCGAATAATAAATCAAAAACACTGACAGATACAGCGATTGTTGGTCCGTTAAACACTCCCTTGGAGCTATTTGCGTGGTCAGCAGGGCCAATTATGCTGATGACAGGTCAGCATTGGGCATTTGTTGGAATCTATTTAGCAATTTCGATTGCCTGTATTATCATAGCAAGAATATTTAAATGGTGGTATTGGAAGATACCGCTGGGAGATCGGCCGCCGGTTCCTTTGGATAAGGATGAGTAATATATTTGAAAATAGAATAGTAGAAAAGAAAAGGCCGGGGTGACACTTTCTAAGGAGATCCCCAGCTTTTTTGTAAATTATCAATAGAAGTTTAAGAAGTGCTTATAAGGATTTTTAGAATCTAAAGGAGAATGTTCGACAAATTGAATGAGAGGATATAACCGGTTATTCTACTTATAATTTAATAGATATAAAAAAACTAGCATATCACCATTTGGTTGCGTGCTAGTTTTTCATATCTGCTATTTCTTCTTCCGCAAATTTCTTTTCTCCTGTCGGCTAAGTCCGGCAGTCAACTGTTCAAATAAGCTATCCCATTGGTTCTGATAAGATTTATAAATGAACGGATATTTTTTCTTTAATTGCAGGATACCTGCAGCATAGCTCTCTTTGTCACTCTCAAGCTGTTGTCTGACATAGGCAGGTAATTCATTCATAACTGCAATTACTTTTGCTGCCGCCATTTTCCCAGTATAAAACCATTCATATGCTCTATAGTAAAGCAGCTGATAGGCATTTTCATCATGGGACAGCTTGCTGATTTCTTTTTGTAGACGAGCTTGTTTTTTTGTTTCGTTATGAGCTTTTCTTATGTCATTATTATTCTTCTGTGTGATAACGTCAGCTAAGCTGATGTAAATCTCTGCTTCCTGAAATAATGCTCCTTTATGGAAATACATATATTGTTCCATTAGCTCATCCTGCAATCTTTTAAAATCTTGTTCATCCGAGATAGTTTTTATATGCTTTTTAAATTTTGATAGTACCTTGGATAATACAGACCATTTTTCTGTAGTAATGATAATATTAATCCAGGATAGATAGAATGCTGTAGCAGTTTTTGCATCGTCCGCTTCTGTCGGCTGGGATTGCTCCATTAAATTGGTAACTTTATCTGAATATGCTGTATTTATATAAAGATGTGCTAAACCAGGGGCGAACATTGCTTTTTGTTCAGGAAATTTCTCCAATAAATCTTCATATGTTTCGATAGCTTTGTCGGGATAGCCGTTATTCTGATAAATATCAGCTTTTAAAGTATAAATAATTTGCAGCTCTTCATCACTTGCAGTAAGAGGGATGATTTCTGAAAAAATCTTTTCCATCTCATCAACATCGCCATTCAGACTCGCCAGCTTTAATAGCTTGAACTTAATTTCGCCGCTGTCGGGTACGAGTTGGTTTAATTTTTTATAGACTTCAAAGGCTTTTTGATTATCTCCACGATCTATTAATTTCTTCGCATCAATGATTAATTGTTCCGCCTCATCAAATTGTTTAACTTCATTTGCTATTGAGTCTGCTTCAGATGTATTATTTTGCTCAGCTTTTACAGACATTGCTTTATCGGCTTTTTTTTGTTGCTTGTCTGCCTTCTTGCCATGTTTACGGGCATCGTCATAAGCAGCTCTTTTCTCTGGATCATTCAAAACTTCATAAGCTTCCTGTACTTTGGCATAACCTTCTGGATCTGTTTCCTGCGGATGCTTCTCTAGAGCCTCCAGATATTTTTCCTCGATTCTTGCCTGGCCAATATTTGCTGTTGTACCAAGAATCTTATAATAGCTTTCATTCTTTACTTTACTCATATTGATAACTCCTCATTATTTACGGTCAAAAAAGGATAAAGTTAGTACTGTATCCTTGTCGGTATTTGAACATATAAGTTCAACTTATATAGATTATTAAAAAAAGCAGCTTTACTTGTAAAATGATAACTTCACTAACCAGAACCTTGCATAACTCCGCTTCTCATTGTAGCTTTTCTTTTCGAATCTCGCAAGAACATGATTGAAATAAGCAGAAGGAATAAATAGGTATATTGGCTAATAAAAGTTAACTTGTATAGAATGAGATCCGATAAAAATGATTTAATTAAATGGGAGTATCAATAGGATTTTAAACTGGTAGAATGGAGATACATTATAGAACACACACTCCGCATTATTAGAAATTTAATCTTATAAAAGCTGCAAGCACAATAACGGTTAAAATAATATTTAATATTGTAAGCAGCCTGCACTGGACTGCTCCGTTTTGAGAACTTTGATCCGATTGAAGTGCTTTTGTTTTGAATCTGGTAATAACTGTAAAGATTACTCCAACAATATTTCCGATAAATAATTGTGAAATTGCCATATATGTTAGATAAGAGGGGAGAGTATGAAACTGATTTAATTCTTTTAGCTTCCAAAGTATATAAGCCCAAATTAAACATATCATGGAAGACAATAATAAGACGGAATTGATTGAATCACTGTTAAAAAAAGCATAGTAGCTGCTATTGGTCTGACTCATTGAAAACGTAACATACCCGAGATAAGCGAAAGGGACAAGAAGATAGAAAATGATTAACGTGTTTATATATTTTCGTGGATGCCGGTAAGTGCTTTTTTGTCTTAACATGCTGATGCCTCCTGTTATTTTAAAGTAAAGGGAAGAAGGAACAGACGAATCCTTCTTCCTTTATATTGTGAAACTCATACAATTAAGTTGATTGTTCTTCATCAATCAATTGTTCAAATTCTTCTCTGACGTTGGGAACAGAGAGACCGACAATGACTTGGATAGCATTCTTGTTTTTCACCAGACCCATGCCTCCAGCCTCTTTAAAGAAAGTATCTTCTGCTACAAGTGAGCCATCCTTTACATGCACTCTTAATCGGGTGGCACAATTGGTAACTGATTCAATATTTGCAGCACCGCCCAGCCCTTGCAGGAATAAGGCTGCCTTATCTTTATTCTCATTTCCTGAAGAGGCGGGCTGAGGATCTGTCTCTTCTCCTTTTTTCTTTTTATAGTCTTGTTTCGTGTATAATTTAATATTTCCAGTGTCTTCGCGTCCGGGAGTCTTCAAGTTCATCTTTAAGATAAGTATTTTAAAGACGTAGTAATAGATAAAGACAAAAGCAATTCCAATTATAATTTGGATAGCATAAGTTCCCCAGTGGTTACTAAATAGCGGAATCCAGTTCCTTGCTGCGCTGTTGATGAGCCCGCTGCTAAAGTCTCCGTTGACACCAAATTGGTACATGACTACAGCCATAACTGCCCCCAAGAAGGAATAAACAACAAAGAGAATTGGAGCTATGAAAAGAAAAGTAAATTCTATTGGTTCTGTTATACCGGCGACAACAGCTGTTATTGCTGCTGGAATTACTAAGGCTAATACTTTTTTTCTGTTTTCCGGCTTGGCTGTTTTATAAAATGCAGCGGCAATTCCGGGAGGAGCGAATATTTTTACACATCCATATAGGGAAAAACCGCCGGCAGGGAACAACGCTTTTAATGATTCTTTTGACTGGGCAAATTCAGAAAGATGATTTAACCAATTGACCTGAATACCTTCTTTTACAATTGCCGGTCCTAACATAAAAGGCGCATAAACAAAATGATGCAGTCCTGTCGGGATTAGTATTCTGACAAGGAAGCTGTACACAAAAATACCAACTGAGCCAGAACTGATGAAAAATGCCTGTAAAGAAGTTATTCCATCCTGGACCAGCGGCCATATCCAGCATGTCAGAAAAGCCAAAGGCAAAGTACAAATAAATCCAAGGATTACTACATAAGCTGAGCCTTGGAAAATCCCCAGCCACTCCGGAAGCTTTTTATCAAAATATTTATTATGAAGCCATACCACCAAAGCGGCTATAGCTATAGATCCAATGATATTCGTATCTAATGTTTTAATTCCTGCTATTAATTTGAGACCTGTTGTTTTACTTGTCTCTAGGTCTGCAAAGAAATCAACCCCGAATGAACCTCCAAAGTATTTTAAAATAGAAGATATAAAGTAATTAAAGGTTAAGTAGATTACCAGAGATTCCATGACCGCTCTGGCATGTGCTTTCTTTGCTAAACCAATGGGAAGACCAATGACAAATAATAGCTCCATTTGTCTGAAGACTGTCCAGGCGCCTGATGCGACAATGTCCCATAATTTAAACCATAATGTATCTTCATTGGCCAATGAACCCATAATCAGTGGATTCTGAAAGACGGAAGCTAATGCAACCATGATACCGGCAAATGCAAATAACAGAACAGGAGTAAACATGGCACCTCCGAACCGTTGTATTTTTTGTAACATTTATAACTCCTCCTTATTATGTTTTAAGCGTTTTCAAAGCTGTTAAAGGAAAGGTGATTAATCCGATTCGTTTTTTTATTAGTCTTTCCTTTGACGGGAATATAAACAACGATTCTGTATGATAAATCAAAGGAGGCTCCAAACCTTGGTTATTCAAAGTAATGTTTGGAGCCTGCTGATTAATAAAGAGTGAACTCCGATAATTTTTAATGCAATGTCGGCCAATAATCTTTATTTGCTTCAATCAGTTCATCTAATAGTTTTTTGGCAATGTCTGCTCCCGGGATGGTCTTACTTAAAGCAAATGCCTGATACAGTTTTTGCTTAGAACCTTCCGTATAGGCTTCCACTGCTAATTTTTCAACAGCTACCTGCTGCTCCATTAACCCTTTTTGGAATGTCGGTATTGGTCCAATTGATAACGGCTCTGCTCCTTTTGAACCTACCAGACAAGGGATTTCAACCATAGCAGTAGCATCAAAGTTGCTGATCGCTCCATTATTTTCGACCATAATAAGCATTCTTTCATGCGTATTGTAGCTTAAAGCACAAGCCAGGTCGACGATATACGTAGCGTGGGCTCCAATTTCTAATGTTGTTCCTTTAGATGTACCTTTTTCAATAATATTACGGCATTCTCCAAATACACGTTTTTCTCTGCCATCTATTACTTCATTTGCCCGTGTATAATTTGCGTCCGCAATCTCTACTTCTTTATTTGGGAACAAATAATATTTTAAATATGTGTTCGGTATTGTGTCTGGATCAAGCTCATAAACAAATTTTGCCATATCATACGTATGAATCCAGCTGGGATCTGAATTTCTTGATTCTTTTCCAATTGCATTAAGATTAAACCCGTTTTCCCCAATATATGATTTTATTTGTGGCATCAGGTCGTTTCCATTTTTGTCCTGAACATCTGTATACCAGCCAAAGTGATTCAGGCCATAATAACGGATTGATAGATCTTTTCTGGATTCTAAACCGACTATTTTAGCCATGCGGTCCTCTAATCCGATAGGATGATCACAAATATTCAATACTTTGGAGTCCGGTCTTAATTTTCTGCAAGCTTCTGCAACGATAGAAGCTGGATTTGAATAGTTTAACATCCAGGCATTTGGTGAATACATTTCCATATAATCAATGATTTCAACAACACCTTTAATAGACCGTAACCCATATGCCATTCCGCCGGGGCCACAAGTTTCCTGACCGATGACATTATATTTTAATGGAACCTTTTCATCTTTTTCCCGCATTTCATATTTACCCACGCGAATATGTGCCATTACAAAATCCACATCTGTAAATCCTGCCTCAGGGCTATCTGTTGCGACAAACTCAATATGAGGAGCTTGTTCCTTAATAATAATTTCACAGGCTTTCGCAATTATGCTTTGTCTCTCTGGATCATTATCATACAGCTTTAACTGTCTAATTGGAAATTTATCCAGATTGTCCAAGAGCATTAATACGATTTCCGGTGTATATGTGCTTCCTCCACCAGCAATTACAATTGAATGTTGTTTACCCATTATTACCATCTCCAAGTTTTGTATTTGATGCTTGAGTAATTTATAACACAGAGATTTTGGGTAAAACAATGGAATCCAGAGGTTTAGGTTTTTGTTTAACAGCCTGATTAAAATTTCATTTCATGAAAAAAATTTACTCTGGACTAAGAAATGAAAATGGTTTCTAAGAAGTAATTCATTTTGTTATAATAAATCAATGTACAATTTTTCAGGTAAGGTTTTTTATCCGGAAAGTTCAGCATGTATAAGTTTGTTTATTATGGAGGGGATTCAGATGGCTGATAATTTGAGTAAACAAATTAATCAAAATTTTAATCAATTAAGTGAAAATGATAAATTCATTTTAAATTATATACTTCAAAATAAAGAAATTTGCCAATATATGAATGTCTCTGAGTTAGCGCAAAGAAGTACGTCTTCGCCAGCTTCTATTGTCCGGCTGTCAAAGAAAGTAGGTTATTCCGGTTTTAGTGAACTGAAGTATCAACTAAAAAGCGAGATAGATGAGGAGAGTCAAATTAACTTTGATACATCTACTTATTTAGATGAATTACAAAATGACATCAATATAACAGTAAAATTATTTAAACAGACAGACCTGTCTGAGCAATTCGCTCTTATCCATAAATCGAATAATGTATATGCCTATGCAACAGGTACAGCACAAAAGAATATGTTAAATGAATTAAATAGATATATGCTGTCTATTAATAAGAATTTAATTATCATTCCGAGCTATAGTGAACTGGAAATGGTATCTAGTCTTTCGTCGGATGTCGATTTACTAATCATCGTATCCTTAAGCGGAGATACAAATGATTTAGAGCACCCACTTCGAATGCTTAAAATGAAAAATATACCAATTTTATCGATTACAGATATTAAAAATAATAAATTAGCTAATTATTCACCTAATAATTTGTATTATCATCCAACAGGTATAGCGAAGAAAGGGAATATCTCAAAATTATCCTTTGTCACGTTAAATGTGTTAATAGATCTCTTTTTCCAGGAGTATGTCTCCTATGTATCCAAAAAAGAATCATAGATTTTTCAATGTATGGTAAAATTTTATAAGGAGCCTGAATTTGTCAGGCTATTACGCAAGCACGTTTTAAACGTGTTTTTTTCTTTCTTGTTCATTTATTCAGTATTAGGCTGCTGTTTTTAGCCCTTCTCGGACAATGAACAAGGCCGGATAGAACGATTAAATATTTAAAAGTATCATGGATAGAGCAAGGAGCCACTTCACTTTATGGAAACAGTTAAACACGAACTAAAAACAAATGGGACATTCTTCTCCCTGGTTTGCAAGAAAAATAATTATAAAACAGAAGAAATAAATGTGATGCAGAATACAGTCAATCAGTTATTAAAAATCTCTACAACATCCAAAAAGCCAGGAATGCTGCTGGGGCATATTCAATCGGGGAAAACGCGTTCTTTTCTTGGTTCTGTGGGATTAGGATTTGATAATGGTTTTGATGCTGCGATTATTTTAACAAAGAATTCGAATGCACTTGTTAAGCAGACCTTTGAAAGGATAGAGGGAGAGTTTTCAGAATGCATAGAAGAGGATAAATTAGCTGTCTATAACATTATGAAAATGCCGGTAAAGCTCCGCAAATTTGAGTTAAAGAAAAAGCTCGTTATTGTTCTAAAAAAAGAAAAGAAAAATATGCAGCGCTTAGAAAGTCTCTTATTTGAAATGTATCCAGATCTGGCCACACAAAAAATCTTATTTATTGATGATGAAGCGGATTTCGCTTCGGTTGCGTATGACAATGTGAAAGATAAAAATATTATTGATCTGAAGGTAATTGCCGGGCAGATTGATGGTATTCGTGCCAGGTTAAGTGATGCTGCTTATCTGCAGGTAACAGCCACACCATATTCCTTATATCTTCAGCCGGATGATATGACGGTTCATGAGCATAAAGCATTTCAGCCGAAGCGGCCGGCTTTTACAGAATTAGTGCCGGTGCATGACAAGTATGTTGGCGGGGAGATGTATTTTGATAAAGCCAAAGAGGATGGACATATGGCAAGTTACCTCTATCATGAAATTCAGGAAGAGGAGCTTGAAATTTTAAGGAAAAGTGATAAGCGCAAGGTAAAAGTGAATTATTTGCTTACCGGTGAACGTTATGACGGCATCCGCAGTGCTTTGATTCACTTTATTGTTGGGAGTAAAATCCGCAATATTCAACAGGAGAAGATGAATCAGCGTCTTGAAAAATATGCGTTTATTATGCATACCATCACCACTAAGGCTGCTCATCAATGGCAGGAAGAGGTGATGCTCCATATGGAGGAGCAGCTCCGCGAAGCAATAGAGAAGGAGGATCCCGTCTTTGACCAGTTAGTTCGTGCAGCTTATCAGGATTTTGTACGATCACAAATGAAGGGTATATATTTTCCAGCCTTTGATGAAGTTCTTTCTAACGTTCGTGAAGCTTTGATAGAGGAAGAGCTGTTAATTGAAATTGTAAACTCTGAGCAAGATGTAGATAATTTATTAGACAAATCGGGAGAGCTGAAATTACGGACCCCGCTTAATTTCTTTATTGGCGGACAAATTCTTGACCGCGGTATTACGATAAAAAATTTAATTGGCTTTTACTATGGAAGAAACCCGCAAAAGTTCCAGCAGGACACGGTATTACAGCATTCCCGGATGTATGGAGCCCGCCCGTTTGCAGATATTGCAGTTACCCGTTTTTATACAACAAAACGTATCTATGATGTGATGGAGCAGATGCATGAATTTGATGCAGAGCTGCGCAGAGCCTTTGAATCCGGGGCAAACAGCGGAGAAGTGACCTTTATTCAAAAGGATATCAATAATACGATTTTGCCATGTAATCCAAATAAAATTTTATTATCAAGCGTGCAAATGTTGAAGCCGGGAAAACGAATGCTGCCAACAGGTTTTCAAACAATTGCGAAGAGCTATCTGGAGCGGCAAATGAAGAAAATAGATAAGTATATGGAAGCGATGAAGCATACGGCAAAAGCAGTACATCCAAAAGACGCCCGCTGTTTCCTGATTAAAAAAGAAAAAATTCAAGAGCTGTTGGCAATGATTTACCAGACCTATGAATTCGAAGATGGATACGAATGGGACCTGGAAACATATTGTGCTGTGATGAATTATTTGTCAGAGGAAACGGACACGAATCGAAAGGGATACGTCTGGATAATTTTACGCCAGAATCGTAATATGGCGCGTATTCGAAAAAGTACGGATAGGTTTGAAGATGCTCCCGATACAAAACAGGATGAATTAAAAATAGCACGAAACTTAGCAAGAGTTGTTCCAGCTCTAATTTTAATAAGACAGAATGGAGCAGAGGAGCAGGGCTGGCGCGGCGGTGCTTTTTATTGGCCGGTGCTGGTTACGCCTGAGGAGACGAAAACGACAGTGTTTGCCGGAAAAGGGGTTAAAGAGAGGTGAAACAGGTGAATAATTATTTTCACAAAGATGATGCCCAGTTAAACCAACAATTACAGCAGGCTATTGAATTAAGAGAAAAAGGCGATGCGAACCAATCCAGAATTATTATATTAAAGCTGTTAGAACAAAATCCGGACCATGCCTTTCTCAACTATCAATGTGCCTGGAGCCATGACGTTTTAGGAGAAGAAAGAACTGCTGTGCCATACTATGAAAAAGCAATTCAGCTGGGCTTAGAAGAAAGAAATTTAGAAGATGCTTTATTAGGGCTTGGAAGTACTTATCGGACATTGGGAGAGTATGAAAAATCGAAGAGCACATTTTTAAAGGGAATAGAACTATTTCCAGATAATAAAGCAATTCAAGTGTTTTATGCGATGACATTATATAATTTAAAAGAGCACCATCAAGTAATGGAGATATTGTTAAAAAATCTTGCTGAGACGACGAATGATGCCGACATCCAAAAATTCTCCAGGGCAATTACTTATTATGCAGATAAATTGGATACAAGCTGGGAGTAATTAGTGAGAAATACAAATTTATAATCGCTTCATAAGTAAATGCCAGTGCTGTTCGATGCGTGAACAGCACTGGCATTATTTTAATAACAATCCCAATTATAAAGCACCTTACTAAAATCTCTATTTTTCAAATCCTCTTCGGAGATAAAGAAATTTCCAACACCGGAATCTCCCCACATAATGTTATCACCGGCACTATCAATTTGCAGCAGCAGTATATCTTTTTCTTGATAATCTCCATAAGCCCGCGGATCTTCCTGGGTAAAGAAAGGATAGCCGCCCAATTTATGGCCTGTACCACTAAACAGCTGGAAAAATTCTTCTTCCAAATCTTCATCATTTCTTATTTTATCAAATATATCTGCGTAAACCTCTTCACGGCGGTAATCACTTACTGTGAGAGCTTCGGAACCTATTTCAAAGGATAATCCCATCTCCTGTTCAACAGGGAAAAATAACTCATCATCCGGCAGGGTTACAAAAGAAAAATCCTGCACTAATTGTGATTCATCCTGAATAATATCTTTATGATAGATAACGCGAAAACCAGCTTGATTCTGACCATCATCAAAATCCATTCCGATAACATCATCATAGCCATCAATGTAAAATTGCAAAATCCCTTTATGCGGAAAATGCGGCAAATGAACAGGAACCTCATTAAAATTAATCTGTGCGAGCAGTTTTAAAGGGTTACTCTCTTCATTTTTAGGATACTCCATGGAAACAGGGAAGTACGGATTTCCTGCAAATTTACTTTCGAATAAAGATGTTTCCCGCTCTGTAGCAGAAACCTTTACAACTGGAATCAGTGTATCTTGAATGATAGAGCGGTATTGCTCAAAAGCCTCTGATAATTGTAATGATGTTTTATCTGGCATAAGAAACCTCCTGAAATTCAGTTTATTCTGTATAATGATTACTATAGCAAATATTAAGATGAGGAGAAAATGAGAGAGCAGATAATTTACAAAAGATAAGAAAGGCTGCTTTATCAGTGGAGATGTTTACAGACTATTACATAATCTGGAGGGATTTCGTTGCACAGAGTAGAGTATATAAGAAATAAAGAAAAAGAATACCATGATGCCTGTTATGATAATTATAAGCTGTTCGAGAAAGGCTCCTGGCTGTACAAGCCTGTTAAAACAGTAATGGAGCAATTGCCATATTTTAAAGAAAAAACGAATATTCGTGTTCTGGATTTAGGTTCCGGGGTCGGCCGGAACAGTATTCCCATAGCAAAAGAAATAAAAGGCAGAGGAAAGATTGTCTGCGTAGATTTGCTGCCCTCAGCAACGGAAAATTTAAGACAGTACAGTAAAGAATATAATGTGGAGGAAGTCCTTAAGCTGGAAACCAGGGATATAGAGGATTATCCAATCGTAAAAGAGGGATTTGACTATATTATTGCAGTCTCTGCTTTAGAGCATGTTGCTTCTGAAGATGTTTTTGAAAGAGTAATAGAAAATATGGCAAAGGGAACTCGAAAGAATGGCATCAACTGTATTATTGTTAATTCTGAGGTGGAAGAAATAGATATTGCAGAAAATAAAAAGTTAGATGTCATGATGGAAGTAAATATTAAAACAGAAGAAATGCTCCATAAATTAGACAGGCTGTATGAGAGCTGGGAAGTACTGAAACGGCTCGTGAAACCATTAAAGTATACAATAACACGTGATAAAAGAGACGTTTTGCTGCAAACAAATGCAATAACTTATGTGGCGAGGAAATGCGATAATTATTGATAGAGGATGCCCGAAACAGAAGGTGATTTCTAAGAATGAATACCGTTACTCAAACCGCACATCCTCAGAAATCTCTTTCAATTTATCCCGTTGCAAAACTCGTATTTGATCATTTTCCCGCTCTACAATCTCTTGAGCTATCCATTGTTTTAAAATTCGATTGACATGCCTTTTTGTAGTCCCTATTAAAGCAGCTGTTTCCTCCATATTTTTGGTTGTAATATAAGATGCCTTCGAATTAGAACCAGAAGCAATGGTACATAAAAAAGCAGCAAGCCGGACATTGGCAGGAGACAGTGCATTCACTCTGGATGAGATGGTACATGTCCGAAGCTTATATGCTAATTCTTTTAATAATATTTGCGTGAATGCTGCATCGTATTTCAGCTCCTTTTCATACGCCTGTTTGGGAATAAAGACGAATGAACATGGTTCTGCCGCAACGCAATTAGATTGAATCACACAGTCTTCCAGAATTTCAATGTCTCCCATAACAGCAGGAGCCTGACAGTAACGCAGCAACAGCTCCTTGCCTGTGATTTCCTGACTGGAAACAAAGTATTTTCCACTTATTAAAAAATAAAATCCATCAATTTCTTCTCCGGCAGTTAATATGTATTCATTGGATATGTATGTGCGGATGGTGACTTCTTTTTCCACTGTATTTGGAATCAAATAATTGTAAATGGCAGCGAATTGGCTTAGCTCCACGTTATTTCCTCCTTGGGACATCTGTCCTTTCGTATATTTTTAATCATAGTATACTTGAAAAAGAGGTGATTCACATGAATTTTGTTTTTGATATAGATGGCACAATTTGCTTTGATGGAAAAACAATAGATGCGTCCATTATACAGGCACTGGATGAAATAAAAGCGGCAGGGCATCAGGTGATTTTTGCATCCGCAAGACCAATCCGGGATTTACTGCCGGTTCTGCCTGAGGCTTTTCAACAAGGGAAGCTGGTTGGTGGAAATGGATCATATACTTCAAATGGCGGAAAGGTTGACGTCATTCATTTTCAAGATAGTTTACTTACAAAGCTTCAAACACTGGTAGAAGATAATCAGTTAACCTACTTAGGAGATAGTGATTGGGATTATGCTTTTACTGGAGAGAAGACACATCCTATCTATAAGAATATTAATCAGGCTTCAGCAAAGAATCGAGAGCTGAGAAGCCTGCATAAGCTGTGTAAGCTGGTCCTGTTTCAGCCTTCACGGCACGTAATAGATGAGCTATCCACTCTGCCTGTAAGTATAACCTGTTACAAGGATGAAAATGCGATAGATATCAGTCCGGTTGGAATCAATAAAGTAAGAGGGCTGCATGCTTTACAGGTGCAGGATTTTATTGCATTTGGTAATGACAGTAATGATCAGTGCTTGTTTGAAAATGCTTTGTACAGCGTCTGTATTGGCGGACATGAGGTTAAACAATATGCATCTGCATCAATAGAAAAGGAAAATGTTCCAGCGATGATAGGTGAAGTATTGCGTGCGTATGAAGATCAAGAAATACAAAGCATCTATGTTTAAATATTTACTATAAAAGGAGAGATAACATGAATGAAGAGATTATCTCGCAATTTCCTACACTGACAAATCGGAATTATCTTGCCAGCTGTTCTCAAGGACTATTGCCGGCAAGTACTTCTCGTGCAATCACAGCGTATCACGAAGAATTACTGGCTAATGGAACAAATTGGGATGCAGCAATGGGAATGCTGGAAAGAGCCCGGGAATCCTTTGCTGCACTAATTGGGGCTGACCCGGATGAAATAGCGGTTGTGTCCTCGGTGTCACATGCTATCTCTGCAATAGCGACAGCTTTTCCAAATGCTTTAACAAGAGATGAAGTTATTTTCACAGACCTTGATTTTCCCACGGTTGCAGATATATGGACTGCCCAGACAAAATTTCAGAAGAAGCTTCATGTGATTCCATCTGAGCATGGGAAGATTTCTCCGGCATCTTTTGAGAACCATATCAATGAAAAAACACTGCTTACATCTATTCCTCATGTCCATTATAAAAGCGGGTTGAAGCTGGATATCAAAGAAATAGCGGAAGTTGCACATCGAAAAGGTTCGTTATTATTTGTTGATGCCTATCAATCTGCAGGACATTGCCCTATTCATGTAAAAGAGATGGGAATTGATTTTCTGGCAACGGGAACAAGGAAGTATTTATTAGGGATTCCTGGCATTGCTTTTCTGTATATTAATCAAGAAATTGCCGATAAGCTTCATCCGGTCGTGACAGGATGGCTGGGAAAAGGGAAGGAAGGCGTAAGAAAATTTGATTCAGGTACACCTTCCTTTATCAGTGCGTATGCTGCCAAAGCGTCTTTGGATTTTATTCAATCTATTGGAGTTCCTCATATTGCAGCTTATCTTGAAGGGTTGGGAGCATTCACAGTGCAGTATGGAAGTGAAAAAGGATTAAGGATATATGGAGCTGAGGAGCCGAAAAACAGAACAAGTTTAGTTGCATTTGTTCATCCACAGGCTGCTGAGGTCGTTAATAAGCTTCAAGAAAAGGGAATTGTATTAACTGCAAAGGAAAATATCATCCGAATCTCACCGCATGTTTATAATACCAGGCAGGATATTAAAAGAGCGATTGATGAAATTGTACTGTTAACGGAATGACGAGACTATGAGAATCTGCATCTTTAAAATCACTTGCATCTATTTTTGAACGCCCTGCTCATTATTGCTCTTTTTCCTTATAAAGTTAACTATATTGTGTCAGTTACCTGGACTATATAGGAAATATCACTGCATTCCCGTATAATACAAGACAAGAAATCCTATTTGGAGTGTGAATTTCATGACGAAGACGAAAAAATTGAGCCTGATCTTGTTCGGGCTGTTAGTTTTATTAGTTGCCTGCGGTGGAGAGAATAATAATCAGCAAGAAGATGCGCTGGAAGAAACGGGCGATATCAAAGAATTAGTTCATCACTATAGTACCGAAGATATTGTTGATGAGAATGCATCCATTACTTCTGAACAGCTGATTGTTACGGATAATGAGGGAAATGAAGAAGCTGTCTATGATTTACCGGAGGATGAATTTTTTGTTTCAATTGCACCCTTTGTTCAACAGACACATCCTTGTGAAATTCATAGTTTAACAGGCTGTCAGGGAGAAATGGTTCAAGAAGAATTTGATGTATATATTGAAACAGCAGAAGGCGATGTTGTCATAGATGAGACAATGCAGACGGAGGAAAATGGCTTTATTGACCTGTGGCTTCCAAAAGATGAGACATATACCGTCGAAATCAAGCATGACGGAAAAGAAGTAACCTCGGAGATCAGCACGTTTGAGGATGATTTTACCTGTATCACTACAATGCAATTAATCTAGTGAAGAACAGTACCCCTATGCAGAGTGTCTGGGATAACCCGGCAGTCTACATTTGAAATAACAATATTATTTTTGTTGTCCTACATAATTGATTCTCCTTGTACATACGCTAAAGCAAGGAGGATGATAGGATGGATAAAACAGATGAGCCAATGAAAAGAATGGCTAATTTGCGATTATCACATGCGGGATTTGCCCAGTATTATAAGGAGCTATTAAACAGAAACCAATATCTGCTCAAGGGAAACAGTAAAAATAAATCTCACAAGCATTTTTTTCAAAAGGTTCATAGGGCGAATTCTTTCCGTATTACATAGAATTTGCTTTATGTAAATATAAAACGAAACTTCAATCAATGGAAGTTTTACGAAAATTACTCCGTGATAAGACAGGATTAACATTGTCCGAGCCGTTTGATATTCTTATATCAAGCGGTTTTTTTTCGATAATTAAGGAATATTTTTAATCCGTGTTAGAACTAGTGAAATAGCTTTAGTACTTCATGGAGAGAAAATATGTAGTGACAAGGACGTATTCTCTTTTTATCAAATGATAAACAATGCTACAATAAAACAATGTAATCTTAAAATAAAGACAGGGCAGCAGGTGGTATGAATAATGCCGCAACAGCTGTCTGTTATAAATATAAAATATATAGTTTCAGATAGAGCAGCAGGAGGAGTAATCATGGTCAGAACGAAACAGGACGTGGAGAGGTTAGAAGCGGAGTTAAACCGAATTCACGAGAGCATCGATATGAGCTCAGAGGAGTTATTTAATTATCGGATTAAAGGAATATGGCAGAGGCTGAAAACAAGTTCGGGAAAAGAACAATTAAAAACAATGCCGATGGACACGATTTTAACATTGGAAAATGAGCTCCCCGTAGATAGTTTAATGAAGAACGGCTTTAAAACAATGGAAGATATAGCTGATCATAAGCCTGAAGACTTCATACAGCTTGAAGGGATGGATGAAAAAACAGCAGAGGAGCTTTATCAAGCTGTTTCAAAGATAAAAGCATCTGTCTATGAACAGGCAATTCCCCGTGTAAACCCAGATGATATTTCCAATGATGATGTAAGCTTACTGGAATCTATTTATAAGAAGTGGCATCTGTTGAAGATTCTGGAGAAGCTGCAGGCGGAATTTCAGGAGTACTATGAAGAAACAATTCCTGATATTGAAATTGCAAAGAAGCAGAAGAGCTTTTTTGGGGCATTATTCCAGCCGAAAGAGGAGAAGGAGAAAATTAGGTCTGCCTTTGCTAATTTAAATAAAAGCAAGCATCAAAAGGAATTAAATAAAATCAAGAAGCGCTTAGATTATATGCTTGATTTTGAGGTGAGCAAAGAAGAACTTAAAAAGCATTTTGAAACAGAAAATGCTTTCTACTATACAGAAATTGAGAAAGCAACGGACTTTGACTCAAAAAATATCTCAGAAAGCTTGCCGCAAGAGGCAGTAGAAGCAGTGAACAGTTATCCGTTTGATACAACAGGGCTGAATATTACCTTAAGAAATTATCAAATTTTCGGCGCGAAGTATGCATTGCTGTATAAAAAGACGCTGTTAGGTGACGAAATGGGCTTAGGAAAGACTATTCAGGCGCTCGCTATTATTAATCATCTTACGCAAAACAATCAGGGACATGCTGTTATTATTTGTCCCTTAAGTGTTGTTGCTAATTGGAAAAGGGAGATTGAACAGCGATCTGATTTACAGACATTTGTCTTTCATGGCAGTAATCGGGAGGAACAGTTTAAAGCTTGGAAAGAAGAGTGTGGAGTCTTAATTACAACGTTTGAACTGGCTGGTGATATGCAGCTGGAAAAAGAGTCTCACCTTGATGCCTTGATTGTTGACGAAGCACATTATGTGAAAAATCCGAGTGCGAAGCGTTCACAAAGCGTTTATCATTTAGCTGATCTGGCAGAGTATGTCTTATTTATGAGCGGAACGCCACTGGAAAATAGTGTGGAAGAGATGAAGCAATTAATCTCGGTTTTACAGCCGGAAATTGCGGAAAGCCTAACCAAAGAGATGCACCTGCATCAACCCAAGGCATTTCGTAAAGCAATTGCTCCCGTTTATTTAAGGAGAAATCGAAAGGATGTCTTAAATGAACTTCCAGATTTAGAAATTATTCCAGAGTGGGTTCGTTTTGGAGACGAAGAGGAGAAGTTCTATCAGCAGGCTGTGAAGGATGAACAAGTTATGGCAATGCGCCGTGCGGGCTGGCAGGGGGAAATCCCAGATAAATCGCCGAAGCTGGAGAAGCTGCTGGAAATCTGTGAGAATGCCAAAGAAAATGGACATAAAGTGCTGGTGTTTTCTTATTTTAAAGATGTTATCCAAACCATCAGCAAAAATTTAGAAGACAGAACACATCGGGCAATTACAGGGGATGTTCCTAATCATAAAAGGCAGGAAATTATTGATGCATTTACAGGAGATGAAGCTGGGTCTGTACTGGTCAGTCAGATTACTGCCGGTGGTGTCGGGGTTAATATTCAGGCAGCGAACGTTGTTATTTTATGTGAACCGCAATGGAAGCCGTCGATGGAGGAGCAGGCAATCAGCCGTGCTTATCGTATGGGACAATCCCGGAACGTTGTTGTCTATCGTTTATTAACAGAGGAAAGCATTGACGTAGCGATGCTGGATGTATTGGGAGAGAAAGCAGATCTCTTTAATCTGTTTGTCAGAGAATCTGATACAGCATCTCGTATATTGGATGAGCAGGAGCAAGAAGAGGAAGAAGCTTCGATTCAGAAGAAGGTATTGAGGCTGGAGAAAGAGCGATTTATGGAGGCTGTGCGTTAACAGACGCTTTGAGCTGTTTTAAGGGACTAGGGAGGAGACAGTCTGGATGTATCAATATTTAAGGTCACAATTTGGTATAGAAAATTTGCAGCATCAAACGCTCTGTCAGCATAAAATGACAATCCCTATTGTTTTTCAGAAAGAAACCTCTCCATTTAAAAACAATGGTTACAGTTATAACGAAAGCTATTTTCATCATGCGAACTGTGAAGCACAGGCTGTGTTTAATACTTTATTTTCCAAATCAGACGAAATAGAAGTAATAGTGAGTGTTTATCATCCTCCTGATATACATCCCAAAGTGGATTTTATCAGAAAATATTTCAAAGAGACTAATAAGTATCAAATCAAGCACAGGCAATTCATGCAGAGTTTAGAAGAGGGTGAGGAGCTGGTAAGTGAATATGCTATCCAGACAGGAAGGCATCAGCTCTGTTATCCCGAATTAATTCAGGCGATTTGTAATTAGGATTTTCCGCCACGGCTGCCGAGACTGAAGAATCGTAATGTTTCTTCTGTAAGGTTTTATTTAATTAATAGGACAAAGCATGTACTTTATTATATTTACGATGATAGAGGAGCACTGGTTGCGATTCAGGATCAAGTACAATTAAAAAAATTTAAAAAAGAATTTAACAGTATTTTAGAACAGGCTGAGAAGTGTATCGAAGAACCAATCATTAATAATAAGTCCCTCAAATAACAGTTTACGACGTTATTTGAGAGGCTTATTTCTTTCTACATATGAACCCAGATCTGAACAATACTTATCACGATGCCCAAAGCTAAAGGAACAATTCTTGTTAAATTTAATCCTGTGAATGTGACAGTAGTCTTTTCTAAAGGATCTTTTGCAGGAGAAGCTAAATAACGTATAAATCGCTGCCAGGCCGTTTGTTTTTGTACCAGCTTTCGTTCAGGAACAATCACATGAAATTGATCCAGTTCTTCCTTTAATTTATCTTCTTTATTAAATTCATCCTTCAGCATGAAAATCCTCCTTCAGGTCGTGTTTTAGTGTGCTCATTGCCTTATGTAGTCTTGATTTAACGGTACCTATCGGAATATCTAATATCGATGCAATTTCATTTTGGGGGAGGTCCTCATAGTAAACAAGTAAAATAATCGCCCGCTGTTTATCAGGTAATGCGGCGATTGCCTGCTGTATCCACATTTTTTCATCCATGCTTATTGAGTGGTCAGCCTGTGGAACCAAAAAGGGAAGCAGAGAGCGCCATTTTTTTCTTCTATTTAACTTATTTATTAATAATCGGTAAGCAATTTGGAACAAATAAGCTTTGACAGTTCCTTTATCAGGGTTAAATGTGTGCTTTTTTATCTGCAGGATTTCAAAGGTATCATGTACAATGTCGACACTAAGCTGCTCTTCCTGTGTGTACCGGTATAAAAAGCAGTAGAGCGGCTGATGCAGAATGGTATATAATTCAGTAAAACCTGTTTCATCTCCATTCTGATAAATCTCCATCCATCCTTCGTTACGCTTCATCTTCTTTATCCTCTAGATGAGCTTTGATGGATTTTAAAGTCATGGAAATACGGCTGATAAAATAGCAAACCGTTACGATTACCCAAGCTTGGGCCTGATTGGATAAAAATTGCACCCAGGAGTTTTCAATATTTTCTCCGGAAGCTAATAAGAAAAATAATATTACCGTACAAAGAATGGTATAAACTGCCACAGCTATTGTGACTGTATCAAATATATTCCATCTTAAATAGACCGTTGTCTTTTTGTAATTTATTTTCCCATCTTCTTTGACAATATATTTACGATTAAATGGTATGCTTATTGCCAAAATCAGTATAATTTGTATTCCTACTACAATCAAAGAAACAATATATCCTATCCCCATATCATTCTCCCTATCTGTATATTTTTTGAGCATAGTCTGATGAAACTTGTTAAAATCAGTACAATGCGATGATGTTTTTTCTATTACATTTCATTGTGCATGCAATGTATCAAATAAGTAAAGCATGGTTTTATTTTTCAATATTACTATGGCCGGGTTTCTCCGAATGTTTTTGGTTGAATATTTGTATATGCTTGCTGTTCTTAGCGGTAAACGCAATTATTATATTAAGAAAAACGGGATATAAGCACCATAAAAAGAACCCCCAACGATTTGTTATTAAAGAAATAACTAACAAGAGAACAAGAATCACGATTGAAATGTAAATAGTACGTTTTTGATATGTATTCATTTTTTATACCCCTTTCGAAAAAATAAATTATTAATCAGCTTTGATTCATTGCAGCGTTGTTTTTTATTTTAATTTGCCACTGTTACTGACTATACAAACAAGGGAGGAAAAAGGTTCGAAAAAATAATGAAAATCAGAAATATATCCTAAAACCATGTTAGGCTAAGAGTATAGATCAAATTTTTCAATGAAGGAGTTGTTGATTAATATGAATAAAACAATTTATATCATCCGGCATTGTGAAGCAGAAGGACAGGCTCCCGATGCTCCCTTAACAGAAAAGGGGAAAGAGCAGGCGGAAAAGCTGGCTGCATTTTTGTATGACAAGAAAGTGGATCGTATTATTTCCAGTCCATTTTTACGTGCAATACAAACGGTAGAGCCGCTTGCTGAAGAAAATAATTTGAAAATAAAAGTGGATAACCGTTTGCGGGAAAGAGTGCTCAGCTCTGCTTCAATGCCTGACTGGATGACTAAACTTGAAGCAACCTATAAAGATTTAGATTTAAAATATGAAGGCGGCGAAAGCAGTAACGAGGCAACAGGGAGAATTGTTGAGGCAGTGAACGAAATACGCGAAAGTGATGCCGATAACAGCATCATTGTTGCACATGGAGGAATTATATCCCTGCTTCTGTATTATTATGATAAAAACGCAGGATTCGAGGCGTGGAGAAAACTTAGTAATCCAGATGTTTATGCATTACAGATTTCAGACGATAATTATCAGCTTGAACGGCTATGGACAGAAGAATAAAATACAAAAAGAGCTGATTGAATATATTTCTCATCATACATCAATCAGCTTTAATGTTTCAAAATCGAAATTCATTCCTGCCAGCTGGAGAACAATTTCAAGATGTATCTGATTCTCCTGTACATCTGCGGTAGAATAGTACACCTCTTTTTGCACATAGAAAAAACAGAACATATGAAGATGCTCTGTCTATTAAATCTCAAAGCTGTATTTCTTTTAGTCATCCCACCAGCTCGTTTCCATGTCAATCAGCCAATGATTTTTTAGTGTTAAGGCACGCTCAATAGCTGCTATAGTTCCAGCAACCAGTAATGTCGTATTCATCCAGGCTGGAAGAATTATCGGTGATGTGAAGGAGCCCCATCTTTCCTCAATGATAGGAAGCTGCGAAATCATGGCAGCCAGCTGTGGTAATCCCAATATGATAGAAATTAGAAGAATGATAACCGCAAGCTTTCCGATGATGGAGCTGATTTCAGGGAACTTGGCATCGAGTCGCACCCGCAAGCCTTCAGCTGAACGGCGATCTGGAGATAATACAAACTCCTGTTCATCCTCTGTCACATAATGAATTCGTTTCAAACCATATGTTGTTGTTGCGACCTCAATAATTCCTCCGGGAATCGGGAAAAAAGCTGGATTAGCAGCTTTTGCATGATGCTTTCCATCACGGTATAAATCAATGGATTCATTTTCATCAAAATAGTCAACATGAACTGCATAGGTGTGCATTTCCCCGTCATCTTCACGAAGCTTTATATAAAAAAGCGAACGATAAAATACTTCGTAAAAACGAAACGGCTTCAATGCATGTCCATCCCCGTCTTTTACTTTTTTTATTGCTTTTTGTCTGCGCTTGCTCTTAAAAAAACGCAACATATTATCCTGCCTCCGAATGGTACCTCTTTAATAGATAATACGGAACAAACAAGAAAAGGTTTCTTATATTATTTTTTTAGTTCGTGGAAAAATGTAGACTCCCGAATGAAATAAACCTGATGACTTTTTTGTATGAAAATGTGCTTGCTGGTTCATAACTAAAAGATAGGAGAAGAGAGAGGGTGCAGGCAATGGATTTCATGAATGAGATAGAGAACTTGAAACAGAAAAATAAAGATTTACAAATGAAATCCATCATGATTAATGATACTGCTTATGATGTGATTGGTTTTGAAAGCCTGGTGGATTTTTCAGCAACGTGGGAAATAGTGGAGGCATTAATTGGTAATAAAGAAAATAAGCCACAAGAGTCAAAAAGTGTTCAATCGACAAATACCACATGGAGTAAAGCGGAAATAAACAAACAAATGCAAGCATTGTATGAGGGGAAATTGATTATTTGGAATCGTGCTGAAGAAGCTTCTTTAATCGTGGATCCTGTTTCTCAGCCCCTTTATCGAAGTATAGAAGTACCAGTTAATGAATCGGTTATTTATGGAGCAAAGGATGCTTTTACAGAGAATAGCCAGCAAAATATAGGATTGTTACGAAGTAAATATCAATCCAAGGATGTTGAAGTACTGACAACGCAGCACGGGAAAAGAAACCGCCGATTTTCATTTCTTATTTTGAAGGGTACTACAGACCAGCAAATGGTAGAAATGATTAAAAAGAAAATTGAGGATTATCCAAATGAAATTAAGCAGGTGAAGGATATTCACGTTGCCTTTGGTTTTTCTAAATTTTCCCTGATTACCCGTGTATCCTCCACAGAGCTTCCGGAAAATGCGATGGAATACATAGAACAAGGAAAAATTGTCTTCTTTATGGATGGTTATCCATTCGCACTGGTACTGTTTAATACTGTTTTTGATGTATTTAAACAGCCGAGTGACAGTAATTATCTGAGTGTATTTGTATATTCTTTATATATGCTGCGTATTGTTGGAATTATGATTGCAGTATTATTACCAGGACTTTATGTAGCACTGATTACAATAAATCCTGAAATGCTAAAGGTGCAGCTTGCCCTCTCTATCACAGAAAGCCGGCATTTTGTACCTTATCCAGCTTTTATAGAAATAATTATTATGCTGCTCTTGATTGAATTAATTACCGAAGCGGCAGTACGTCTGCCTATTTCTATTTCCAATACGATTGGTGTTGTAGGCGGTATTATTTTGGGGCAGGCAATTGTAGAAGCAAGTTTGGTCAGTGGTGTATTAATTATTATTATTGCTGCTACGACAATTGCCAATGGTATTGTAATTAATTTTGAAAATGGAATTACGTTACGGCTGATGAAGTATATCATTGTTATTTTCTCTGCTTTATTTGGAATTCTAGGGCATGTTATCGGTCTGTTGGTTTTATGCTCCTATATAGCCCGGATTACGAGTTTTGGAGTTCCTTATGTCCGGTGGAAAAAGGAAGGGATCCAAAGTGAAAATCAATAACTTATTGATTATTATCTTTTTTTTATTAACGAATATAGGGGTAATGTTTCTTCTCTATCCGACATTGATTTTGGATACGGTAGATAACGGACATTGGCTGATTGTTTTGATTCACGGATTTACACATATCGCCCTCGTAGGAGTTTTATTATTTGGGATGTCTAAGCTTGAAAACCCTAATGTCCTGCAATATTTACCTGAGAAACGCTGGTTCATCTCTATCGTATTTATGATTCCTTTATCACTGTTTATTATTGGTACAGTTATCGTTTCTATCCGGACCTATGCTGAATTTACTACGATATTATTTCTAAATCAGACACCAATTTTATATGTGATGATTATTTTTGTCACGACGGCTACCTATATCGGCCTTGGATCAATGGAGAGTATTTTCCGGACAACGCTTTTAATTGCAGGAGCTTCATCCTATATTATTGTGGTTATTTTCATACTATCCTTCTTCAATGCAAGATGGTATAACTTATTTCCGATGAAGGTAAGCAATATTGATTTCGTATTTGAAATGCCATTTATTACTGGTTTTCTTATTCTCTCTCCTACCTTTTTATTTTTTGCTTTTCTGCCCAAAAGAAAGAAGCTCAATTATAAAACAATTTTCTGGTTTTCATGGTGTTTAATTCCTTTTATTTTTATGGCTGCTTATTCGCCCATGCTGGTCTTTGGGTTTGAAGTAGCGCGGAATTTTACTTTTCCCTATATTGAAATGTTAGCCACAGTCGATATTCAATGGTCTATCTTTGAAACACTGACTAGTCTTTTTGGCTTAAGTCTGCTTATTTACGCAACGATTTTTTTAGGGATGTTATTGCATATTTTGCGAATGCTATATCAAAATATGTTCCGGGTCAGCAAACTGCATGCATCGGTTGCCCTTGTTATTATAGTCATCATCATTACAATAGCAGCAAATATGATTTCTACATGGGAGCAGGTGCAGACACATATCATATGGATTATACCACTTCGTTTTTATTCATTTATCAGTCTGCTGATTTTCATCTTTTGGATAGGAAGAAGGCAAAAGCATGAAACGTAATGATTGGAAAAAAATACTCATTCTCTTATTATCGCTGATCTTTTTAAGCGGCTGCTGGGATTCCAGAGATATTAATTACCGTTCCACACCTATTTTGATGGGGCTGACGAAAGATGAAGATTTATTTCATGTGTATTTAATTATTCCAGTATCAGTAGTATCTGAACAGCGGAATTTGGCCAAAGTGGATGGCAAGGGAATTACGATTGTAGATGCCCTTGAACAGCTTAAGAAAAAAATTGAAACAACTATTGACTTAGAGCATATCGGTTTTATTGTTTTAGACGAGGAGCTGGGTAAAGAAGGAATAGGGAAAATAATAAACACCTTCATGAGGATGCGTGATGTACCCGGAACACCAGCGATTGCATTTACGAAAGAGGATATGAATACCTATATTGATCAGATGATTGATACGTTTCAAAAAGTAGGGGTACCCATATTTGGTTTTCTGGAAAAACAGACTGGCCGGGAAATTTATACTCCAGAAGTTATTTTATGGGAGGTTTATAGAGGTATTCATTCGTATACATCGGATATTTCTATACCGCTAATCAGCTCAAATAAAAATCTGGAAATGGATTACTTTGGTGCATCCGTACTCAAGGATGGAAAAATTGTTGAAACATTAGACTCTATTGAAGTTATGCTGATGAATTTGTTAAATAATGAAGAAAATGTTATTAAAACATTTGTGACCATTGATGACACCACCAATGTAGAGCTCGTTGAAAGAGATGTAGAATATGATTACAAATTTAGAGGAGATGAAGTCGACCTGACTATAAGGTTAGAATTCGTATTGATTGTCTCTGAAGCAGAGGACCATTTGAATGATGATAAAATTCAGAAAATGTTTGAAGAAAAAATGAAAAAAGATACCCTTAAACTGGTAAAAAAGCTGCAGGGTAAACATGCAGATGTATTAGGAATAAGCAACCGGATCAGAAAAAATTATACCAATGCAGAGCTGAAAAACTTTCTGGAAGAAATATATCCAAATATAAATATCAATGTAGATGTGGAAGCAGTAATCGAAAATAACGGTAAGTTAAGAAACTTAAATAATGATGATTTTGAAGACTGGGATAAGGAAAAGCAGGAACAGGACTAGCTTCAAAGAGGCTGAGGTATAGCCAAGTCTTCTCTCTGCCAACAAAGAATCCGGATATCGAAAAATAGCTGGGTTCTTTGTTGTTGCTATTTTGCAAATTGGCCGTTATCGACTCCAAAGACATTAATATCTATATCAATATCAGAGTTGTCATCCCACTTTTCTGTTACTAAGCTTCCTCTCAAAAAAGAATCTTGTACACCATACTGTTTTTTAAAGAAATTTATTAATTCATCGGCTAATTCAAGTAAGGATGAAATAATAAGTGCCATAATGGTTATCCAAGAGGTGGAGCGTATAAACTTCTTATTACAGATGGGCATTTAGTAACGAGAGATCGTGGGGAAAGATTACAAAATGAGAAGAGTTAATCAAAATCTGTCTGCAGCGATTTTCTGATGGGCTTATTAAAGTAATTCTCTGGAACATGTGATAAAATCGATATATATAAATCTTGGAGGGATAGCTATGTTTGGGAAGCTTTTTAAAAAGAAAGAGAATCAGGAAATTGAATTATTTGCTCCAGTTGATGGAGAAGTAATCCCTTTGGAAGAAGTGCCTGATCCAGTATTCGCTGAAAAAATGATGGGAGACGGAATTGCTATTAAACCATCTAATGGAAAAGTTGTATCACCAGTTGATGGAGATATTGTACAAGCGTTCCCGACAAAGCATGCAGTAGGGATTAAAGCTGACAATGGAGCGGAAATTTTAATTCATATTGGTTTAGAAACAGTTGCTTTGAATGGAGAAGGATTCACAATCCATGTCAAAGAAGGAGATAAAGTCAAAAAAGGCGATGCCCTTGTTGATGTGGATTTGGCAATAGTAGGTGAAAAAGCTGTAAGTACTGTTACACCAATGCTTATTACAAATATGAGTGATATCGAAGCTTTAAATAAACAAGATGTGAAGCAGGTTCAAGCTGGGGAAGATGTTGTTATTACTGTTAAATAAAAGAAATTAGCAATAAAAAAATTTGCTGGTACTGAAAGAAGACAAGAGATACTTAAAGAAGCAGCAGTCCGCTTTGAAGTAGAGGACTGCTGCTTCTTTATATATTTTCCGATACTGTGGGAAAAATGTAAAATACAATTTAATTATCACATTAAAAAATGTAGACAATTGACGACCGAAATAAAAGTATAAAATAGTAAACAAAACGCCTGATTCATATCCAACGGGGGTGTCTGCTTAATTTTTTCACCGTAAGAAAAAGCTTATTCTTCTTTTGTTTTCCTATATCCGTAAAAAGTACGAAAACCAATCTCTTCATAAAATAAACGAGACGAACTGGTAGCAAGTAATTCAATTCTTACGTTTGGATATATATTATGTAGATAGCGAATAATTCTTTTCCCTAACCCTAAGCTCCTATACTGTTTATCAATTAACAATTCACAAATAAATAAACTAACGTGAGCGTCGGTTAATCCTCTTAAATAACCAACTATTCCTTGTCCCTGTATTTCCATAATGAATGCTACGTTTGAGTTTTTCCATGCTTCTTTTGTACTCAAATGATTCTCAACTAAATTAGACCAACCTGCTTCTTTATTTAAGTCTTGTATTTTACTGAAGTCTTTTTCTTCATAGGGGCGAATAAATGCTTTTTCGTTGTTTTTCAAATTTATTTCCATACTCGAATTCCTTTCTTAAAGATATTCTTTTTTTATTCCTTTATCATTTCTTTTACCGCAATCTTATTGTACCTCACATCAATCACTCCATCGCTGCTTCAGAATTTTTGTTCTTTGAATTTATAAATGCTTCTTATAAAATCTATTTATTATACGGGTATATATAATGATCTTACTTACAAATTGATATACCTGCAATCAAAGGTATCTAATTGCTTACAAGGAACATTTAAAATATCGAAAGCATAGGCTGCACAGTAGGGAATTTACCTAATTTATAAGCGAGGTGTCTAATTTGACTAATCCATTTAACCCAAATCAACATATGGATTTTTATAACCAGCAGCAGCCCCAACCTTATCAGCAACATCCCCGGAATTATCAGCAGCCGAATATGGGGCAAAATTCGATGGAGCAGCAGGTTTTATCGGCAGTTAATCCGGTAATCAATCACGGAATGAGAGAAGCACAGCATCTTGGCTATCCACATGCATTAAGAGAAGCTGTAGCGATTGCTTACCTGATGGGACAGGGGCAGGATTTTCAATCAGCGTGGCAAACGGTAGAGTCCTGGTGGAGACCGCAGACTCCTGCACAGCCTGGAACTTTTTATTAAGAGTAAAGTAAATGAATAATAAGAAAAAATGCCGATTTTTGATCGGTATTTTTATTGGTTTAGAAACGTTATGATATTTTTCAAATGAATAAGTATCGTTGTTTTGTTCTGTAGTGGAAAATAAAACTTCCATGAAATAAATTTTTTCTATGTATGAGCTAATATCACTCTAGCCGAAGAATAATATTAGCTTTAAGCAGTTGATCCGAAAATTTTTTAGCTTACTTTTCCACATCTTTAGAATTTCATCGCACAGCACTAGATAACCGGATAATACTGCTCGTAAACAGGATTTATAAAATAAGGCGGCCTGGGCCCGATTTTCGGCAATTGGAACATATGCTGATTTGCCGTATACAATACGTCTACTTTTTTATTGGGATGGTTTACTAATAAAAGTGTCGCCTCAGGGTTGTAATAATATTGCTGCATAACAATTTCCTCCTTGATTTGCTTCTCCTTCATACCTTATTCATATTTCTATAATGTGGAACGGAACCTTTCCTCTTTTCACTATCTCCGCCCAAGTGTCATAAAGTAACCTATCCAGGTGATTTCAAGGAGGATGTTTATGACACAGGATAAATCAAATAAACCAGCAGATCAAAAATATCCGATGTATCCAAACTACGGGAAAATAACACAGTATGAAGAGGTTGCAATGACTGTACCTGAGCAGCGGCAATATCGGCAGCCGGGGCTGGAAAAATGGATGGTGCCCAGGCCAATTATTGAGAATGTAAATGAAAAAGGAAGTAATAGGCTTGCTGATAAGACTGCACTTATCACTGGAGGAGACAGCGGAATGGGAGCGGCAGCTGCAATTGCTTTTGCCAAAGAGGGTGCAGATGTAGCTATTGCTTATCTGGATGAGCATGAGGATGCAAATCGGACAAAAAATCGTATTGAAGAGCTTGGGCAGCGCTGTATATTGCTTGCAGGAGATTTAAGGGAGAAGCGCCAGTGCAGTTATATTGTAGAAAAAACGATTGAAACGTTTGGGAAACTGGATATCCTCTGCAATCATGTCGGTATTCAATTTCAGCAATTAAGCCTGCTGGACATTACAGATGAACAATTCGATGATACGTTTAAAGTAAATGTATATTCCCATTTCTATACTACCCGTGCTGCACTTCCACACCTGAAAGCAGGCAGCTCGATTATTAACACGGCATCTGTTGTAGCTTATGAGGGAAATAAACAATTGCTGGACTACACTGCCACAAAAGGAGCTATCGTCAGCTTTTCAAGAGCATTGGCAAATAATTTAGTGGATCAGGGGATCCGGGTAAATGCCATCGCTCCGGGACGTATATGGACACCGCTGATTCCAGCCAGTTTCTCGGCGGATGAAGTAATGCTGGCAGGAAATCCGATGCAGCGGCAGGGCCAGCCTTTTGAAGTAGCACCTGCATTTGTTTATCTGGCATCAGATGATTCTCGTTTTGTTACGGGTCAGACATTGCACGTGAATGGAGGACAATGGACGTCATCTTAATAGGAAAATTTAATTCAAACGTTTGTTTAATCATTTGTTCCTATTAAAATATTATCAGCCTACCTATCTCTTGCATATAGTATTAACGACTAATTTTAGGGAGGATTTATCGTTGTCACAATACCTTAATTCAATAAAACAATGGTGTGAAGAAATTTTGCAAACGTATCGGGAATCAAGTGAACATCTTAGAGGAAATACTGGCGGGGAAGCATTGCAGGAGTGGAGGGATAATTTAAATCAATTTCAAGAAGAGCTTTCCAATAATCAAATTGTAGAAGAGGAGGATGCTTACAAGCGCGCCGAAGATTTATATACACAGTTAAATTCTTATCTGGAAGAGAGCATGAAGGGGAGCCGTGCAGAAGGCAATCGTGAAAGAGTTGTTCCGATTGGCGGGCATACCCTTCCGCCATTACCTTACAGCTATGATGCTCTAGAGCCTTATATCGAACGAAGAATTATGGAGCTTCATCATGATAAGCACCATCAGAGCTATGTAGACGGTTTGAATAAAGCGGAACTGGAAATGCAGCAGGCGCGTTGGGATAACAATTATGATCTGATTAAACATTGGGAAAGAGAAGCTGCATTTAATGGTGCAGGACATTATCTTCACACGATATTCTGGAAGGTGATGAGCCCGGATGGAGGCGGTGAGCCAACAGGAGATTTAATGAGTGAAATCGAGCAGTCCTTTGGCAGCTATGATCAGTTTAAAGCACATTTTACAGAAGCAGCGAACCATGTAGAGGGTGGAGGCTGGGCTATCTTAGTATGGTCGCCGCGGGCAAGGCGTCTGGAAATTCTGCAGGCGGAGAAGCATCAAAACTTAAGTCAATGGGATGTAGTTCCTCTTCTCGTTCTGGATGTGTGGGAGCATGCCTATTATCTGCAATATGAGAATGTGAAAGAAGACTATGTAGACAATTGGTGGAATATCGTGAATTGGACAGAGGTTGAAAATCGCTATAATAAAGCAAAACAATTAAAATGGCAGCCTTTTTAATTAAGCAAACGTATTAGCATGCTCTCAAAAGGGAGCGGTATCTTAACCGTAAATAATAGGAGGATACATCTGCGGTATGCTTTAATAATATTTATTCAAAAAATGGCTTCAAGTAGAGGGAAGCCATTTTTTAATGGAAAAGAAGTACTTAATAATTAGAAATATCTTGTTCGGATAATATAAAATCGATAAAAGCTGGCAGTTCTCCAACAAACATTTTAACACCATCTAAATGATAGAAGGTACTGGTGGTTTCAAAATCTAATATATCATTGTTTTCAGAGTGTAGATAAATTGGTTTACCTTGCCCTAAAGCAATCCCTAATTCGATATGACTTCCCTCGCCTGCCGGACTTAATACAACAAGGAAGTCAGAGTCTTGAACCGCTTGTTTTTCTTTTTCTCCTATATCTGCTAAATCCTTGATAGTAGCTGCGTGTTGATTTTTTGTCCAATCATAAGTTTGGGTAAAGCCTTTTTCGTTTAATGCGGAAGTAAGTAACCTGACATTGCTTATATTTCGAAAGCTGGAAGCTGCGTAGTATTTCATATTTTTCCTTCTTTCATATGTATAAAGTATGACCTAAATTTAAATTATAGATTAAATCAGGTTAGTTGTATAGATGTTGCAAACTTTCAGTAAAAAGAAATTATTGAAGGAATCTTCTTGGGGAAATGCATATAATAACATAATTAGGACATAATTATGTTATTATATAAAAAAGGAGGGAGTATAATGCCTGAAATTCGACCTATAAAAGATTTAAGAAATACAATGGAAATATCTGAATTATGCCATCAGTTAGAGGAACCAATTTTTATCACAAAAAATGGTTATGGCGACATGGTTCTGATGAGCTTGGAGACTTATGAAAAATCATTAGCAAAGCTGGATCTATACGAAAAATTGGCGCAAGCAGAAAAACAGCTGAATCATGAGGAAAGTTTTTTAGAAGCTGAACAAGTATTTGAAAAGTTGAAAGAGAAGTATGGAAAATAATAAATATATAGTTAAGATAGCTCCGAAAGCTGTAAAAGATTTGGATGAAATTTACAAGTATATATCTGGAAATTTGTACAATCAAGATGCTGCGGATAAATTAATAAATAAGATAGAACTTAAAATTAAAAGGTTAGGTATATTTCCATTTTCGTGTGAGTTAGTAGCAGATGATATATTAAAGGATAAAGGTTATCGTAAACTTATTGTTGAGAATTATATTGTTTTTTATTTAATTAAGGACAAAAGTGTATTTGTTATGCGTGTTTTATATGGTGCCCAGAAGTATAATGATTTAATTTAATAATTTTAGATAAAGGCTAACTCAAACTGGATTTCATATGTTAGCCTTTTTTAACAGTTAAGAAAGTATAAACTTTATTACTGCATAAGTGTAACTAAGGCTGTCACCTAAAAAGCTTGGTGACAACCAAGTTTTCTAATATAAATAGATATTTACTGCAGTGAACTGTCATACTTGTTTCTTTTCTTTTATTCTTCCAAGGCCTCCTGAATATACTTATATAACGTACTATCTAAGCCATAATGCAGCGCAGGCTGAGGATTCTCAGCATAGAATTTTTCGGCATTTTTGGTGATTTCACTGTCTCCATCTGAAAAAATACGCGTTAACTCCTGCCATTTTATCGCTAATTCCTGCACTGATGCATCCTGTGAAGAAATCTCTTTTTCCATGCTGTCTTTTAATGCTTTTAGAAGGTCCTTAAATTGTTTCTCCTCTTGTTTTAGCACTTTATCATTTGTATTTAGGTAGCGCTCTCTAAGCTTTTGAAGCTGTTCCTCTGTAAAATAATTGGAATGATTTAATCGGATTAGTTCAAATAGTGAAGTTAGTCCTTCAAAGGAAATACGGTCTGATTTAGCCGCTTCTACTCTGGTTTGTTCCAGCTGATGTAACAGCTTTTGCTGCATAGCTACCTCTGTTTTAATCCGATTAATCTGTTGATCCAGTGTATCCAGCAAATTCTGGCTGCTTGTACGAATAATCTCCTTTATCTCCTCCAAAGGCAAATGCATTTTTTTCAGTACAAGAATTTGTAACAACAGCTGCATATCCTCACTGGTATAGCGCCGATGACCTGCCTTTGTATAGAGGGAAGGTGAAAATAATCCGATTTGATCGTAATACCTCAGTGTCCGGATGGACAGACCTGTGAGGGCAGCTAATTGGCCGGTGGTCCAGTAATTAGACATGTGCTCACCTCGTTTGTAAAAGTATTTTTATCTCAGAAGGACTGAAAACATATTGTCTGCCGCAAATATGACATTTTGTATCGACAGAAGTGTTCGATTCGGTAGCTTTTTGCAATTCTTCATCAGATAACGAAAATAGAAAGCCATAAAACATTTCTTTCGAGCAGTGACAGGCAAATTGTATCAATTTTCGTTCCATTACTTTTGAGTTATGAAAGTGATGATTTAATTCTTTTTCTATCTCTGCATCATTCATCCCGAGCAGCATAGGAGCAAGATTCTCTGCTTCAAATTGTTCCCGGATATACTCTAATGAGCCTTCTTTTGTCCCTGGAAGTACCTGAGCATAGATTCCATAGCTTTTAGCAAGGCCATGGTTATTGTCAAATTCTATATTTGTCTGAATTATAGTATTTGTCTGCTCACTCTGTTTAAAATAATATGCAAAATCATCATCTATATTTTGATAAGGCATATCAGTAATCCCGGTAAATTGATTCATTTCAAACCCCTTCATCATTCGTATAGAAGCATTTGGACCGATAAATTCCTTAAGAGATTGAACTGAATCTTGCTGCTGGTGCTCTTCTAACAGTGCTTGATTGACATAACCGCGTACATTTCCATCTGCGTCTGTATCTGCATAAATTTTATGTTTTTTATTAGTCACTGTAATAACAGCACTGATTCTCTGAGTAGTTTTTAAGGTTACGGAAAGGAGGCTCATTATGGAAACAGCTTTAGCTAATGCCAAATAACAGGCCTTATCCTTTATTTTACTTAACTTCATGATTTCTTGGAGAACTTTTGTATTGTCGGTAAAATATAAACGGATACTTTTATCTAAAACAAGCGCTTTGATAATTTCATTCGTCATTTTATCTGCTCCCTTCTAATAATAGGATAAAACATTACGTGACGTAAGGTTCAAGTTTAAATTTATAAATAATTATTAGTAGGGAAAATGTACATTCGTCTTTTTCAATTTCAGCAGCTGATTTTTAAGATATAATAATTACGAATAGGGACTGAAGAATAATTTTGAGTAATTTCTTAAATGTAACAAATAGCAATGGAGGTGACAAAAAGAGATGAAGCCTGCAGATTATTCTGTGCGGGAATCCGATACGCTTTATTGTGTAAAAGCGTGACTGCCGGAAGATACAGAGAGTGTTACTATCGGCAAACTAGGGAAATTTAATTTTTCGAAGGGTTATTATGTTTATGTAGGAAGCGCAAAGCGGAATATTCGTGCGCGAGTGGACAGACATATTCAGATTGAGAAAAAGAAGCGCTGGCATATAGACTATTTACGTCCTTATCTGCAGATTCAAGCTGTGCAAACTTATCCTGGTGAAGAAGTGGAGTGTGGGCTTTTTGAAAGGCTGAGGCAGGAAAACGAAGGGAGTATGCCGGTAAAAGGATTTGGCTCATCCGATTGCAGATGCTTTTCGCATTTATTTTATTCGAAGAAAGAGATTGTATTAGTACATAGTACATAAATCAAAAGGCTGATATAAGCAGTTAAATACTTAAATCAGCCTTCTTCTAATGCTCTCTTCTAGCAAAATCAACAAATCGGAACTTATCAGGACGGTGTCTCGATTCGGTATATTGAAATAATGTTGCATCATCTAAATAAACGTAGTTTTTAATAACCACTACATTATAAAAGCCTTCTAAATCCAGCAGCTCATGATCCTCTGCTGTTGGTTCCTCAACAATAATTTCTTTTTTTGCAAAGCTGATGATAAGACCTAAATTATTTTCAAGATAGTCATAAATAGAAGCTTCTGCAATATCCTTAGAGATGTGCTGAACGGTTCTTGTTATTAAATAATCCTTGTCCAAAATGACGCGCTGTCCAGAGAAGGAACGGGTCCGGATAATTTCCCAAACCTCCTGATTATCTGCAAGCTTTAATTGCTTCTGGATAAACTCATTTGCGCTGACTTTTGCACATTGATGAACCGTGGTAATCGGCTTTTCTCCCATTTTATCAGCTAATTCTTTAAAGCTGACCAGGCCGGATACTGGAAAATCGAATTTATTCCGTTCAATCACCGTTGATCCTTTGCCGCGGATTTTTTGAATGTATCCGTTTTGGGCAAGCAGATTTAAAGCTTTTCGAATCGTTTCCCGTGATGTCTGATACTGCTCAGCTAATTCATTTTCCGACGGAAGGAATTCATTTGCTTTAAATGTTTCTTTTTCTATTTTTTGAGCCATTTCCTGATAAATAATTAAATACTTATTTCGCATCGCAACTAACTCCATTTATTTCTTTAGATAATAAACAATCGACTCATATGGGCGCAGTGAAATCGTATCTGAAGCTAAAGATGGAGAATCTGCGTAATTAGATAATAAAATCCTGCTATCCTTACAATCACTGCGGATCGCTTCAGGTAAATTCAGCTCTGCTTCTTTTGCATAAAAATTGTTTACTACTAATAGTTTTGTATCTTTATTTTCTCTTATATACGCAAAAATTGCAAAGTCATTGGGTGAAATCAGCTGATATTTTCCGTCTGTAATGACTTGATACTCTTTTCGAAGCTGAATTAATCTTTGATAATGGTAAAAAATAGACGTTTTATCAGCAATTGCTGCTTCTGCATTGATTATCTGATAATTATCAGGAAGCCCGATCCAAGGACTTCCTTCCGTAAAACCGGCATTGACTGTATTATTCCATTGCATTGGTGTACGAGCGTTATCCCGGGATTTTTCCTGAAGTATTTCAATAATTTCCTGGTCAGAGAGGCCCTCTGCTTTTTTAATTTTGTACATATTCAGCGATTCTACATCCCTGTACTGGCTAATATCATTAAAGCCGGCATTGGTCATTCCGAACTCTTCACCCTGATAGATATAAGGAGTACCCTGCATCATATGAATTGTTGTTGCCAGCATTTTTGCCGACTCCTTGTGATAGATTGTATCATCTCCAAAGCGGGATACTATTCTTGGCTGATCATGATTACACCAGAATAGCGCATTCCAGCCGCCGCCTTCCTGCATCCCTGTCTGCCAATCAGATAGCAGCTGCTTTAGATAAAGAAAATCAAATGGAGCTTTTGTCCATTTTTCACCATTTGGATAGTCAACCTTTAAATGATGGAAGTTAAAGGTCATATCCAGCTCCTCACGTTCTGGATTGGAATACTTAATACAATCCTCCATAGAAGTGGATGACATTTCTCCAACGGTAATCGTTTCACGACCTTTAAATACTTCCTGATTCATTTCATGAAGAAATTCATGTACCCGAGGTCCGTCTGTATAGAATTTACGTCCATCTCCCGGAGCGATACTGCCGTCATCATTTGGGAAACGCTGGTCTTTGGAAATTAAATTGATAACATCCATCCGGAAGCCATCTACCCCTTTATCCAGCCAAAAGTTCATCATTTGATAGACATCATCACGGACTTTTTCATTTTCCCAGTTAAGATCAGCCTGGGTAACATCAAAGAGATGTAAATAATAAGAACCAGTTGTTTCATCGTACTCCCAAGTGTTGCCGCCGAATTTGGATTCCCAGTTTGTCGGCAGTTCACCTGGCTTGCCATCCTTCCAGATATAATAGTTTCTATAAGGGTTATCCTTCGACTTTTTAGCTTCCTTAAACCATTTATGTTCTGTCGATGTATGGTTAACAACGATATCCATAATAATTTTTAAACCGATTTGGTGTGCTTTTTCCAGCATTTTTTCGAACTCTTCCATCGTTCCATAATCGGGTTGAATGGTATAGTAATCTGCAATATCATATCCGTTATCATTTTGGGGAGAAACATAAATAGGGGTTAGCCAAATCACATCTACCCCCAATTCTTTGATATAATCCAATTTTTCTGTGATTCCGTTAATGTCTCCCATTCCATTACCTGTCGTATCATTAAAGCTTTTTGGATAAATTTGATAAACGACGGATTTTTGCCACCATTTTTCTTGCATAATCAACCTCCTAAATACTGCTGCGTTTCAAATACTTTTGACTCTATATGAATTAGAGGAGGGATAGACTCCCTCCTTATTTACCTAAACGCTTATATGCGTCTACACCCATTTTTGTTTTGGATAGAACAACTGTTAAGATGAATGGGATAACGATAGCTGCCACCATTGCTACAGCGAACATCAGCATATGCGGTAATTGAATAGATAAGATCCCTGGTATACCGCCGACACCGATCGAGTTAGCCATAACACCAGATCCGACAGATATAACTGCTGCAACAGCAGAGCCTGTCATTCCGGCGATAAATGGGAATAAGTAGCGTAAATTAATCCCGAATAATGCCGGTTCTGTAACTCCTAAATAACAGGAGATAGCGGCTGGAATAGATACCTGTTGTTCCTTTTTATCCTTGCGATTCAGATAAATCATTGCTACAACGGCAGAGCCTTGTGCGATATTAGATAGAGCAATCATAGGCCAGAGATTTGTGCCGTTAAATTCGCTCATTAATTGTAAGTCAATGGCATTTGTCATATGATGCAATCCCGTAATAACCAGTGGTGCATATGCAAATCCAAATACTGCTGCAAATAGCCAGCCGAATGCGGAAGTTAATCCATCATAGACAACCGTTGAAATCCATGAACCGATTGTCCAGCCGATGGGGCCTAACACAACATGGGCTATGATAACAGCTGGAAGTAATGCAAAGAATGGCACAAAAATCATAGATACCACTTGTGGGATGATTTTACGAAGCCATATTTCTAAATAAGCTAATACGAAACCAGCTAAAATAGCCGGGATAACCTGTGCTTGATAACCAATCATCTCAATTTGGAAAAATCCAAAATCCCAGACTGGTATTTCTGTTGCTTCTGCAACGCCATAAGCATTTAAAAGCTGGGGTGAAACAAGTGTAAGACCTAAAATAATTCCAAGTACTTGCGTTGTTCCCATCTTCCTGGAAATAGACCAGGTAATAGCAACAGGGAGAAAATGAAAGATAGCTTCAGCAATTAACCAGAGAAAATCATATAACCCTGACCAAAATTGCGAGGATGCCGCTAATGTCATAGTTCCGTTTTCCAGCATTTCAATTTCACCAATGACATTTCGGAAACCTAAAATCAGACCTCCGACAACAAGTGCTGGGATAATCGGCGTAAAAATATCTGCTAAGTGCGCCATTAACCGCTGGATGAAATTCATATTTTGTTTCGCTGCTTCTTTGACATCTTCTTTAGAAGTGTCACCAACACCAGCAATACGCGTAAATTCATTATAAAAGGAAGCGACTTCATTCCCGATAATAACCTGGAATTGTCCAGCCTGTGTAAAGGTTCCCTTTACAATATCGATATCTTCAATGGCTTTTACATCTGCTTTTTCCGGATCATTTAAGACAAATCGCATTCTGGTAGCACAATGCGTAACGACAGAGATGTTGTCACTTCCACCGACTTTTTCCAATAATTCTTTTGATGGAGCTGTATATTTACTCAATGACTTTCCTCCTTTTCATATCTTGTATATACAAGTGTTAACGTTTTCAGTTTAACTTGTATATACAAGTTTGTCAATAAAAAATTTAAGCTGTTTTTATGAATTGTTGTTATAATTGTATGAATATTATATTTTCAAAAAAATGAGTGGGGTAGAGGGGAGTAGATATATGAAATTGGCGGTTAATTATTCATCGGAAGCTTATCACTTGGTAAATGAAGGTAAAATAGATGTTGATGTTTTCAAATGCCCTGATTTAAATGATAAATTAATAGAAACAGCTCAAAGCTTCAGGCCAGCGTACGTCCATTTTAATTTAGATGCCGGTACTGGAAATATGGATAAAGTCGATTGGATAAAAATAGAAAATTTTTTGTGGGAAACAGAAACACCTTATATTAATTTACATTTAACAGCATTATCAAAGGACTATCCTGCTTTTGACATAAACACGAATGATCCCAAAGAAATAGAATTTATTATTAAGAATGTTACAGATGATATAAATATCGTTTCAGAACGATTTGGAGCCGATAGGGTAATCGTTGAGAATGTTATATATCGCAGCTATGAAGGGAATATGCTGAAACCGATAATCGATCCAAATATTATTACACAAATAATAGAGGAAACGAAATGTGGGCTGCTGCTGGATACAGCACATGCACAAATGACTTGCAGGTATTTAAATAAAGATGTGTTCGATTATGTAAGTCAGCTGCCATTACAGAATTTAAAGGAGCTGCATATTACCGGAATCCAGCATGATGGTAACCGCTACCGTGACAGCATGCCTATGACCAGAGCTGACTGGGAACTGGCGGAGTGGGCACTGGAAAATATACATAATGGTATATGGTCTGCACCTTGGGCTGTATCTTTTGAATATGGAGGAGTAGGGCCTGCTTTTGAATGGAGAACTGAATCACATGTCTTAGCTGAACAGGTGCCCCGCTTACACCGTTTAGTAAACAGGAAATAGTACATGCTCAGATATATAATGTTGAGAAGATAATCCCAATATGAAAGAGGGATTATCTTTTGGCATCTGAAATATCTTCTACAAAATGTTCAGCGTACATATTCCAATATTTTTTAAAGACACGGTCTTTTTTATCATCTAAATTAAGCTGATACTTCGGAAAATGACGAGAATATCCTTTGGCTGCCATTGTTCCTCATAGGAATATTGATAGGTCATTCCGAGCTTCTGCATAATTCTCCCGCTGGCGATGTTATAAATATCATGTGTTGCAGTAATATACTTGAGTCCAGTATTTTTTAGCTCTGCAATGACAGCATGGCCTGCTTCTGTCACAAAGCCATTTCCCCAGAATTCTTTTTTTAACGCATATCCAAAATCATGTCCTTCTTCCAGGCTGACAGTTACATAACCAATCGGCAGATTAATTTCTTTTAGACAAATTGCAAGGTAATACCCTGTTTTTTTCTGATACTGAGGGAGAATTCTTTCTGCATAATAAGTTTCTGCCTCCTGCTTATTTTGCAGAGTAAATAGAGGCAAATATTGATTAACAACCCTATCGCCCAGGATTTCGTATAGCGCCTGAATATCTCTGTCTACTGCTGTAAATGGCCGCAGAATCAGCCGTTCCGTTTGGATTTTCAAAATGATATCACCCCTCTAATGACGCTCTTTACTCGCAATAAATGTTATTAAGGAAGGATCATTTTCCTGTCCATAGCCAATTTCATAACTAACGGTGCCGAATCCAATATTTTTTAATAATAACTCTAATTCCTTCAGTCCATACCAGTATAGGATAAAATGAGAGATTTCTGTTTTCTCTATCGCACCTTTACGCAGGAGCTCATATTTATGGATATAGGAAACTTTTTGCTCCAGCCAATCTATCGCTTCACTCGTGCTTGTGAATAATATCCCCGAGTCCTCTGTCAAAGAGTGAGTGCTTATATCCATGTCTCCAGCATGAAAGTCTATTGGCAACAAAGTATCAAAAATAAATTGCCCGCCTTCTTTCAGATGATTATACAGTCTTTGAAGAAAAGCATTGATATGATTTCCTGGAAGCAGACAAAAGCTTCCTGTTGGCATAATAATAGTTTGATATGTCTGCTTTAAATCAAGCTGCAGCAAATCCTGGTTAAATAAATTTGTATTTACCTGATGCTCCCGCATATTGACTTTGCATTGCTCCAACATCTCAGCTGAGATATCCACGCCATCAATAGTAATTCCTTCTTTTAAAAATGGAATCAGCATTCTTCCAGTGCCGACACCAGCCTCCAGTACAGGACCCTGACGGTTTTTCAACTTCTCATAATAATACTCTATATCACCGCCCATAGAGTATCCGACAGGTTTCGTAATTTCATATAATTTTGTACTTAATTCTCCATATTCTTTGAACACACCTATCCCTCTATTCTATAAATATTCAAATCTGGAAGTACACCATTCGTGTAAAGGTTGTGAATGATATATTTCCATTCTATAATAAAGTGAGAGAATAATCTAAAATTGGAAAGAGAGAGGCGGAGTTATTTGCATATTACATTATGGAAGCTTCAACGTCCTTAATTGGGGATGATGCCAATGTCAGTGATTAGGGAAGAACACTTACTAATGGAAGATGGCGTTGGCTGTCTTACAGTGGTTGATATAAATGCACAAAATCAATCGTGGTCCGGATCAGGAGATGGAACAGGCTCTTGTGAAGCTGGAACTAGAAGTAATCGTTTTGCAGAACAAGACGGTGAATTTGTCCCTTCTCCTTAAAAGCCTGAAACTGCGAATAGCAGGAAAAAAAACAGAACCCATTCTCCAAAGATAAAAAAATTATCTTGGAGGATGAGGACGTTGAGCAAAATAACAGAAAATACAGCTTTTCAATGTGAGCATTGCGGAGCGAACGTAGCAGCGGTAACAAATGGGAGCTTTCGCAATCATTGCCCTTTCTGCCTATATTCAAAGCATTTGGATAATGAGCCGGGAGACAGACTTAGCACTTGTAGAGGAGTCATGCGGCCAATTCAGATAGACTATTCTGGAAAGAAGGGCTATCAAATTATTCACGAATGTAACAAATGTGGAAAAAGACAACGTAATAAAGCAGCAATAAATACGATTCAGGAAGATGATATTCTCCGTTTCGTGAAAGCATTTAATCAGTATTAGATTATTCTTTGCCTCCCTGCTCTTCAGCGGCAGGGAGGCAATTCATCTTTGAAACAGAAAGCAGGTAACGCATTGCAGAAAAAAATAAAGAAAATACATATTATCGGCGGTGCGGGAAGCGGGAAAACCTATCTGGCAAGAGTACTATCAGATAAACTTGCTATTCCGGCTGCTGATCTGGATAACTTATTCTGGAATAAAAGCTATGGAACAAAAAAAGATCTTGTAATAAGAGACAAGGAGCTGGAGGCTGTCCTTTCAAAAGATGCCTGGATTATGGAGGGTGTCTATTATGGCTGGCTGGATACCAGCTTTGAAAAAGCGGATCAAATTATTGTTTTACATACAAATATGCATTTAAGACAAATGCGGATAATTCTCCGGTTTTTAAAAAGAAAGCTTCGTATTTTGCCAACCAAAAAGGAAAGCCTGAAGGATCTTATGCAGTTATTAAAATGGAATACGAAATATGATACAAATAATTTAGCAAAGGCATTGAGGAAAATAGAAGCGTATGAAGAAAAAGTAGTTCATATTTATAATAAGAGGGAACTGAATCAATTTCTGAAAAAGTATCAGGTGAAAATAAATAATGTGAGCCGAAAATAATTTTATTGGACTACATGAAAAGACTTGCCTCTATATAACAAAGGCAAGTCTTTTAAGTCTAAGATTCGCTTTCAACAGCAATTTGCAATGCATCTATTGGATTGTCAGTGCTCTCATCAATTTCATAGACAGTACTGCCTTGCTGCCAACGGATAACTGTTCCGGGATGTTCGTCAAAATCGTCAATTTCAATTACTCCACGCTCATCAGGCGCAGGTAGATAATTTGTTTCCAAATAATCTACGACAGCCCGGGCGAGCTCCTCGCCATCCCCATAATTCCCGGCTGCATATTCAGGGTCAGTTGGAGCATTTACCCGAATCAGCCATTTCCCTTCATTCCACGAAATATAGTTGTGGCCGGTAGCTCCTTCTGAGAGAGCTTTGACGCCATGACCAAGATCTATATTTGTCTGCTCAACTTCTTCATAGTTTTCAATTGCGTTAATTGCTTCCTGTTTACTGGAATAATCCGTTTCTTCTATATCACTGCTGGGAGCTTCTTTACTGTCTGTGTTTTCTTCCTCAGCAGCTGTATCTGTGCTATTGGAATCATCGGATTCTGTCTGTTGTTCTTCGTTATTGCTGTTCTCCAGTTCTGTTGCTTCGTCTTCCTGATTCTTTTCTGTTGATTCTACTTCATTATCTTTTGTGCTATCTGTCTCAGAAACTATTTTTTCATCCGATTCCTGCTGTGACATATCTGATTCTGCTTGCGAAGCGCCCTGGCATGCCCCCAGAATAAGTAAGAGTGCCATACCTGGTACTGTGAAATATGATTTTTTCAGTCTCATGGTGCATCACCCCTTCTACTGTATATATTTCCCTTCTTTTCCTGAAATGAATCCTGAAGTTCCAGATTATTTTTTAAGAATTATTCAAATCGTAAAACTTTATTTTGAAAAAGTGCTATACTGGCAATAGCTTTCTTTTTAAGGAGGAATCGAAATGGCAGCATTCTTTGGTAATGCTTACTCTAGACTGGGCGCCCTTTTGGTCTGAGAGGTCTGAAGTAAAGCAGCATTAATAATGAATGATCTCTTTAGGCCGTACATTTTAATAAAAAGCCTAATATAATGGAGTGAATTCAAATGGAAAAACAATTAATTAAGCCGTTTTTAACGGTAGCAAACTATCGTTTTATGGAGCAGCAGACAGATAAAATTATACGGGCGTTGGCCACAACAAAAGATAAAAATGTTATTCTGGCTGTACGCGGAATTGTGAAAAGCGAGTTGATAGATTCCTTTACATGGTCTGATGAGGAAGAAAAAATAGTTCAATCGTTGATAGATATAAATGACCGGGCAGAGGGAGAGGTCTTTTTAGAACAGCTGAAAACCTATATTATTCCATTTAAAGCAGTGGAAACAAGTAAGTTAAAAAGCTTATTTAAAAAGGAAAAAAAGCTGAAGCTTCCTAATCTGGAGGAGATCGACTTTCAGCAAATTTCTTATTTAGCCTGGGACGATCCTGGGAAACTCCGCAGATATTTGGTAATGGAACAAGATAAAGGTTTTAAAGCACTAAAGGGTACTTTTAAACTTCCTGCAACACAAGGTATTTGTGCGCTTTGCAACCAGCATACGGAAGTTGTCCGTCTCACCACTTCTGTAAAAGGAGAGGTTCCCGGAACTTTTACCAAACACTACAATTATGTCTGTGCTGACAGTCAATTATGTAATCAGCATGTAACGGATATAGAGAAGGTAAGTGCATTTTTTGATAGAGTTACCAAATAACTTAATTAAAGAAATTTAATAGGAAGCAGATAAAGAAAGTACGTACTTTCTTTATCTGCTTTTTGAAATGAAAAACTCTAAAGAAAAACCGCTCCAAATTCTGAAACAGATCTGGAACGGCTTCCATATAATTAATCATTTTTTAAAAGGGAATAGATATGCATATCAACAAAATTACCCTTCACCTTCTCATATTGCCGTAATGTTCCTTCAAAGGTAAATCCTAGTTTTTGCAATACTTTAATCGAATTTATATTTGCCGGTTCCACTTTCGCTTCAATCCGGTTAATTGCTAAATTCTCAAAAGCTTCATCAATTAATGCCTGGATGGATTCAGGAGCATATCCATTTCCCCAATGTGCTTTTGCAATATCATAGCCAATCTCAACCCGGGCATTTTCTGTGTCGATAGCATTAAATCCACAGCTGCCGATAATATCCTTCGACTTTAAATCAAACAAGGTGTAGCGGATAGCCTGATTTGTTTCAGCTAATTCATTGAGCAGGTTAATCATTTCTATTGCTTGAGATTCATGTATAAAAGCAGAAATATTCATAAATGCCGCAACAGCCGGGTCTGACCAGACATTAAATAGCGCAGTGGCATCAGATATCCGAATTTTTCGTAAGGCTAATCTTTTTGTAAAAAGTTCTTCTTTCAATACTTCACCCTCCAATATTTTTTAGAAATCTGTCTGGAAAGTATTGTTATCTGCGCATCATTCAGTCCCTTCATCAAGTCTCTGTTCAGGTTATTTTTTCTTTTTTGGTTTTTCATCCAAAATCGATTTTAATTCCTCAATATCCTCCTCGGACAATGAATCTTCTTCCATAAATTGAACAAGCATCGATTTCACTGTGCCGCCATATATACGTTTAATGAAGGATTCTGCTTCTGCACGCTGGCAGTCATCCTGAGAATAGAGCGGATAAAAAGTGTACACGCGCTGGTCTTTATTTACACCAACAACATCTTTGTGCACTAATCGGTCTAAAAGCGTCCGTACTGTTTTTGATTTCCAATCTTTTTGCCCCTGCAGATTGGAAATCACATCATTTGCTGTCTGCGGTGCTTTTTCCCACAGGACATTCATTACTTCCCATTCTGCTTCAGAGATGCTTGGTACTTTTTCTGACATATATATCACCCCGGTTCTATTCATCAAAAATTTGTTTATCCTTTAAAATAGCTAAGGTTATTTCCGTTGCTATGCTTCCAGAAGCTTTGTCCTCATCCTGTATATTGGTTGCAAAGAAATAAGTATTTGTCTCTGTTTCTACAAATCCAATAAACCAGCCATTTATATCCTTGCCATTCACATTACCTGTGCCTGTTTTTCCGTAGAGTACAGAACTATTCTTTTCATCCATTTGCAATGCGTTTTTAACAGCTTCAATATGCTCTTCCTGAAAATCGAAGCTATTGTTATAGAATGAATGTAACAGCTCAACTTGTTCAACTGGCGAAATTTTTAAAGTAGATTCCAGCCAGTATTGTTCCAGCCCTCCAGAAGTATCCTGATTTCCATAATGGATTTGATTTAGGTAGGATTGAACACTGTCCAGACCTATTTCTTGATCGATTTGCTGGAAATACCAGTTAACAGAACGGTTTAAAGCCGTCTCTAGGTTTTGATCTCCATTCCATTGTTCATAAGGTTGTTCGACACCACCCCATTCAATCATGCTTTGTGCCGGTGTTATGACGTTCTCCTCTAATCCAAATAAGGCACTATAGATTTTATAAGTAGAATCAGGAGAAATCCGTGATGTGCTCTGATCCTCATTATAGATATGGTAAGCATCCTTTTGCATATCGTAAAGAACAAAACTGCCCTCATCATTTTTGAAATAGTCACTGAGATCTTCTTCGTATATCTGATCATGATTAAAAGACGTATAGCGATTGTTATCGTTGGCCATTACAGAAGCAAGTGGAATCTGCGTAACTATAAACAGGCCGGTGAGCAGGAAGATGCCGATGCTTTTGACATGCTGTAATTTAGAGTCTGCTTGAAATGATGCAATTTCTATAATTCGTTTCTTTATCTGCTTTTTTGAGCCATTTAATTGATTTGCCAGCTTATTATACTGAGGGCTGGGAGATTTATCGATAAAATGAATAATTGTGTTTCCATATTTTTTATAGTTCTTATCATCTAAAGATGTTAGTACGGCGTGATCACATGCAATTTCACGATCCAGACGCATTTCTTTAAAAGCAAGCCAAATTAAAGGGTTGAACCAATATATGATTTGGAAGAAAACCATTAGATAGTTGGTAGGAATGTCCTTATATTTATAATGGTTTAATTCATGCAGAAGGATATGTTTGATATCATCCTTAGATAACCATTCTTCAAAATTGGCCGGTAATACAACAAAGGTTTTACGCAGTCCAAATGTCAGAGGTGACCGTACTTTATCTGAGACACCTAATACTATATTTTTTGAGATATTTAATTGTTGTTTAGATGTTTGGAATAGGTCAAGAATTTCTTTATCTTCCACATGAGAAATCGACTTTTTAATACTCCTTAAATTCAGCCACGCGTGTATAGAAAGCCCTGTGAAAACAAGAGCTCCAGTAATCCATATTCCAGCAGCAATCCCATTTAACAGTTCTGTATTTGTCTGCGTCACCGTTACGGAAAAATCCTGCATCCAGTTTGAATTTGTTCCTCCGTTTCCAGACGCTGCGCCATTAATAGCAGCAGAATTCCCATCTGCAGAATGACCGCCTGTAAATGTACGGAATAAATTACCGGCGGGAATGAAGCGGCCGGGAATAAATGGAATAATCAAAGCAAAAAGTAATAAGTACCATAGATTATATTGCCATTTGGCGGATAACTGCTTTTGGAATAACTTTTTAATAAGAAAAATAAACCCGATTGTAATGGAAGAAATGATGAGGCCTGTAATAAGCGTTGTGATATACATGCTTTTCGTCTCCATTCTTCATTTGCGGTAATTATATAAGAACGATTTACCGAAATTTATTTTAAATTACATTTGTAATACATTAAATTTTAGCACTATCAAGTACATTTATCAATCTATCAGTTAAGAAATTGTAAAGGATAAAAATAGAAATTGACAAAACAAGACTACGTGTGTAGTATTATATTACAGTTGTAGTCAAACTGATTTAAGGAGGACTTTAAATGAAACATTTTCAAGATATTTTTAATAAAAAAGGCTTCATCTTATTGTTGTCGATTGCCGCAATTGGATTAGCAGGCTGTTCCAATGATGTGGAGAGCAGCGAAGAAAGTTCTGAAGCTCCAGAACAGACTTCTCAAGGCGAGGAAGTTTTTAAAGAGCTGGAAGATGAATTTGATGCAAGACTTGGTGTATATGCTATTGATACTGGATCTGAACAGACAGTTGCCTATCGTTCAGATGAAAGATTTGCTTATGCTTCTACTTTTAAGCCTTTAGCAGCGGGAGCTATTTTACAAACAAATTCAATAGAGGATTTAGAGAAAGTAATTACTTATTCTGAAGAAGATTTAGTAACCTATTCTCCTGTGACAGAGAAACATGCAGATGATGGAATGAAGCTGGAAGAAATTATAGAGGCTGCTGTCCGTTACAGTGATAACACAGCAGGAAATCTGATGTTAGAAGAACTTGGAGGGCCAAACGGGCTGGAAGAAATATTAAGAGAAAACGGTGATGAAACTACAGAAATGGATCGAATGGAGACAGAATTAAATGAAGCCGCTCCAGGAGATACAAGGGATACCAGCACGCCTCAGGCCCTTGCTGAAAGCCTGCAAAAATATGTGTTAAGTGATTTACTTCCTGAAGACAAGCGTGAATTGCTGATTGATTGGATAACAGGGAATGAAACTGGAGATTCGTTGATTCGGGCAGGTGTTCCAGAAGGATGGGAAGTAGGAGATAAGAGCGGGGCAGGAAACTACGGTACAAGAAATGATATAGCTGTTGTATGGCCGCCTGACAATAAAGCTCCAATTGTTATCGCCGTTCTTTCCAGCCAAGATACCGCAGACGCAGATTATAATGATGAATTAATCGAAAAAGCTGCTGAGCGCGTCATTGAACAGCTGCAGAATGAAGAATAACAGGAAGGTGGAAAAATGAAAGGATACCGGACGATTATCCTGATTGTAATGGTGTTTTTGCTAGCAGTTGGATGTTCCAAAAAAGAGGAGCCGTCAGAAGTATTAAACGGTTATATTTCCAACTGGGAGAATAGGGATTTTCATGCTATGTATGAGCAGCTTTCCGAAGAAGTAAAAAGTAAAATAACAGAAGAAGCGTTTATTGAACGCTATGATGCTATATATGATGGAATAGGAGCTGAAAATTTACAGATAACATTGAGGGTAGATACAGAAGAGGAGTTGAAGTCTGAGGGAGATCTCATTACTATTCCGTATAGTGTAGAGATGGATACCACTGCTGGTTCTATTGAATATAGTCATCGGGTGACATTAGAGCAGGATGATGAAGGAGCCTGGCTGGTCAAATGGAATTCCTCGCAGATATTTCCCCAGTTAAGTAAAGGGGACAAAGTAAAGGTAAAAACAATAGAAGCAGAAAGAGGAGAACTGACGGACAAGAATGGAACCGGGCTTGCAATCAACGAAGAGGCGAATGTTATTGGTGTCATACCAGGTATGCTTGAAGAAGATGCAGATCAGACTAAAGAAAAGCTGGCTGAGTTATTGGGTGTTTCTGTTGAAGAAATAGACAAAGCGCTGGATGCGTCCTGGGTTACTCCAGAAGTATTTGTGCCGATAAAAACACTGCCGATGGAAGAAGATGATATAGAAGCTTATGAGGAGCTCCCGGGGGTAAGCTCCCGGGTGGAAAAGGTCCGTACCTATCCATTGGGAGCCTCGGCTGCCCATTTAACCGGCTATGTGCGGGAAATATCTGCAGAACAGCTGGAAGAGCTGGACGAGTATACTGCTGGAGATGTAATTGGAAACGCAGGTCTGGAGAAGATATTTGAAGAGAAATTACGGGGAGAAAATGGAACCCATATTTATATAAGTAATGCAGACGGTGATTTGAAAGAAACGCTGGCCAAAAAAGAACCTGTCGATGGAGAAGATATACAATTAACTATTGATGCTGCACTGCAGCAGGAAATATATGAACAGTTTGAAGGTGATGCAGGAACTTCAGTTGCTTTAGACCCGAACACCGGAGCTGTTTTATCGTTAGTCAGCTCGCCTGCCTATAATCCCAATGCTTTTGTCCGGGGATTATCAGGAGAACAATGGGAAAAATGGAGTGAAGATCCAGATGAGCCATTCTTAAATCGTTTTACAAGCCGTTATGCTCCGGGTTCCGTGTTTAAAACGATAACAGCTTCAATAGGATTAGAAACAGGTGTAACTAATCCTGAAAAAGTAAGACAGATTAATGGACTTCATTGGACAAAGGATGATTCATGGGGAGATTATTATGTCACCCGTGTACATGATAAAGCGAATGTCAATCTGCGTGATGCCTTTGTTCATTCGGATAATATTTATTTTGCGCAGGAAGCTCTGGAGATGGGGAAGGATACCTTTTTAGAAGAAGCGGCCGGTTTTGGATTTGGGGAAGAGATTCCATTTCCATTTGTGATTCCAGCCTCTAATTTGACGAACAATGGAGAAATTGACAGTGAGGCACAGCTTGCTGATACAGCTTATGGACAAGGTCAGGTAATGATGAGCCCGCTGCATCTTGCTTTAACCTATACACCTTATCTCAACGAAGGAAATATGCTGTACCCATCTCTGGTGGAAAAGGATGAACCTGAAGTATGGAAGGAAAATCTTATCGGTAAGGAAACAGCAAATCTGGTCAAAGAGAATTTGATTCAGGTTGTTGAGAGCCCAGAGGGTACGGCACATACTACCTATATTCCTGGCACGGTCATCGGCGGGAAATCTGGAACAGCAGAAATTAAACAGAGCAAAGAAGATGATAATGGAAATGAAAATGGCTGGTTTGTCGGTTTCGAGGAAACGGATCCAGAAATATTATTGGTGATGATGATAGAAGATGTGAAGGATCGCGGGGGCAGCGGTTATGTGATTTCTAAGGCGAAAAATATTTTTGAGTATATACAGCAGGGAAGCAATTAGCGAGCTGCTGTATATAAAATAGGGTGAAGTACACATGCTTCCCCCTATTTCAAATTTATTCATCACAGCGGGCCGCCAAGCAGTATTGTTATGGGGAGATTTCAATTAGTGAATTATAATAGGGAATTATTTGGGAATAAATATTTCAGAATCATTAACTTGTGTAGTGTGGTAATGATTCTTAATGGTTTAAAGAACCTTAAAAGAAATTTGCACTAAAAAGACTTGCCGGTCAAACAAGTCTTTTTATAAAGTAATATTTTGCAGTAATTTCAAACCAGATGAAGCATTTAAATATATTTTATTCTCCACCCTCAAAAATATCCTCAACCTTGTCTTCATCTGCTCCATCCTCGTTATTATCTTCCTCTGTATCTTCAGGTTCATTTCCATCTTCATTACCGTTTTCTTCTTGAGTCGGTTCTTGATTATCCGGTTCTTCATTTTCATCACTCTGACATGCTCCGAGAATAAGTATCAATGAGACCCCAAAGGCTGCAAGAAAAGATTTTTTCAACCTCATGATGTATCACTCCTTCTAATGTATGCTCATACCCGATTTTAACAAAGAAAATCAGAAAAATTCATTTTGTTAATAAATTGTAAAGTGATTCAGGCACAAGGCGCAGTTTTCCATTTTGAAAATCAGATAAAGGCTTCCACGTGGCTTTATGTGTTTGTCCATTATCTTCTTTTATTAGCAGCTTGGACTGATTATATAAGGACTTGTCAACAAACTCACCATCATAAATCTGAACAATTTCATGGGCTGTATCTCCATTAAAGGTAAATATATTTTCAATCGTACTGAGAAACTGAAGATTAGAAATATCTGCATCTAATTCTTCTTTTACTTCTCTTATCAAGGTATCTGAACTTTTTTCTCCAAATTCAATTCCCCCGCCAATTGGTATGTAATAGAATTCTTCTTTTACATAATCATAACCTTCAGAAACTAGTATTGTATTGTCTTTTTGAAACAGACAAATAGCAATTGGACGTATGATCTCTTTTTTCATAAAGACACCGCCTTCATTTTTTTATAGATGATTTTCATATTGATACAAGCATTTTTTCTCAATGAATATAGATAATGAAACGTGCTTGTTGTATGGTATAATCGATATATCAATAGTATTCGGATAACTCAAGGGTGGTTGGCACACTCCCATAAGACAGGGGGTGGTGCTATGACAGTATTTGAAAGTCTAATGTTAGCTGTTGCTTTTGCCAGTTTAATATTAGCACTGTCAGATAACCAAAAAAAATAACCCACCCTTGAGTTGACAGCTCGGTTCGGTGGATTATTTTCGTAATCGGTGCTAACCCCCTTGCAGGGATCCTAGCTATTGTATACCGCTAGTGCTCTCGACACTGGCGGTTTTTATAATTTATGTGCTTCTACTGTAAATATACACTAATATTTATTATTTGTAAAATAACCTAAATGCAGTGACTGATTCATTTCTCTAAAATTTCTTATATAATAAACAATTAAGAATGATTACTTTAATGAAATAAAAACGCAGTTACTCAATCAAAAAAAGTAAAAGTTAAGGCCGTCTATCCCAAGGCTCTAGAGTGCCAATAACTTTGACGCTCTTTTCATTAGCAACAGCATCAATTACCCCCTCGCTGATTTCTTGATTTGTTAACCACCTGGAATGTTCTTTTTCTAAAATAAATCCAAGCTGAACTTGTCTGTACTGGCAACCTGGATATTTCTTTAAAGCGGCTTCTTTGATTTGAGTTAGATTAGAGCTGCTTCCCAGTATATGATAGAGTTTCCAATCTGAACTTTCTTTTGAAACTTCCCAATCAATAATATCTAAAGCATTATTCGAATTGGAATGAATCCACGCAATAACCAAATCAATTGGACCATTCTGATGAATACAGGATCTGATTTTATCCTTTAGCATGGCACTATCTGTATAGTCAACTAATAATGGTGTGATTGGGGCAGAATAATTAGCTTTAGTAATTAAACTTTCCATTTTACTCTGATCGCGTGCAATAATAGAGACTTTGTTTGATCTGTCAGCAAGCCATAGGGATGCTTCGGATAACATTCCAGTTCCGCCAATAACTAAGGCATGAGAGGGGAGACTTTGAATTTTATCATTGATTATTTGCAGCCAAGGATGCTCCCTGTTAAATTGTTGACTTAACGCATGATGTAGCCACTTCATTTCATCTCTTTTCAGAATAGGAAGCATCCGCTCTAAATCATTATTGTCTTTCTGTCTGATAACAGAGCTCCCGCCTTTATATAATAATTGTATCTCAGGTTTTATATAGGGTATATCATCCTCTGTTATTGCTCCAATCTCACTTAAAGGCCGCTTAATCTGATTATTTCTTTTATATATCCATTCATTATTCTCTGTATCAATCAGCATAATTTCAAATAACCAAATTATCTCATGCTTCATTTTCACCCAAATACTGCCTGATTGTATATTTAAATTCTCTGAATCTGTAAGCTTTGATAAACTGCCTTTGTTAGCAAGAAATAATTCATAGCTTTCACCCAGATACTTTTTCAAAAAAGGTAAATGTGTTTTTCTAATAAGAATATCCATGTCTTCATGCTTTCTTGTCTGCTTCCCGTAATGCAGGTCCAGCGCCCAGCCGCCAGCAATCCACCATGGTATAGAGATATCTTTCATCAGATAACGTATTTCTTGAAGAGATAAAGGCTCCCAGTGATAATTCTGCAAAAAATCCCTCCTCTCTAGTTAATTAGTCTGTATATTAATCAAGTGTCTATTATTCATTGTAAAAGCGTTTTTGAAAACAAGCAATATAGTGTATATATCGTTTTCGGAATAATAAATTGATTTTTTCTGAAATATATATGATACATTTAAAGAAGAAAGAGAGTGCAGGAATAGAATTTGAAGAAATATTAAAAATGAAACAGCAATATTAATATTCATTACTGTATATTGGATAGTTCACTGGCTGTTGGTAAATGTCAAGGAGAATTAGTCTTACACAGTTAAATAGTATAATATGTCTTCAACAAAATATGATTCAGATAAAAGGAGATTTTCAATGAGTATTTTAATAGAAAGAGCAAATGACCTCGAATTTCTGTCTGCTTTTCTTGCTGATATAAATAATCAAAAATCCAATCATATTGGTTTTTGTGGAACAGATCAAGCAGATATTTTGAGAGCGCTTAAAGAGGATTTCATTGATGAAAAGGGAGAGGCTTCCTTTTTTATAGCAAAAACCAACACTGGTGAGATTATAGCTGCATGCGGAATCGATATTGAAAATGGAGAAGCAGAGGTCTGGGGGCCTTTTAATAAAACAGAAAGTATGGAGATATCCGCTAAGCTATGGGGATGTTTAAAAGAAAATTATCCTGAGGTTCGGCAATTTTCTTTCTTGATTAACGAAAAAAATACAAAACAGCAATTATTTATGAAGCAGATAAATGCTGAAGAAAAAGGTCATCATTTAAGTTTAATCATCCATCGGAGCTGTTTTGATATGCTTGGGGAAATAAAGAGCAGTTCAATAAAAGAAGAAGATTTTTCTGCATTTCAAGCACTGCATGATATCACTTTTCCAGGTACATATTATGATGCTGAGACAATTTGGAGCAGACTCAACAAGGATAATATACTGAAGGTTCTAAAGGATGATAATGGAGGGCTTATTGGTTATGCTTATTTTGAAGTAGACAAAGAGCTTTCAGAAGCTTCGCTGGAATATTTTGCTGTATCGAACAATTACCAAAATAAAGGTTTTGGGAGGCTTTTATTAAAAGAAGCGTTAACTGCAATGTTTTCCTATTCCGAAATAAATGAAATATATCTTACGGTAGATGCTGGAAACCATTATGCGAATCATGTTTATGAGAAAGCTGGATTTGAAAAAGAGAATACATTGATTCACTATAAAAGTAAGGATTAGTGAAGCTGCGGTTAATAAAACAGATAGTATTACTTCTTGTAAAAGAGTAAATTATTTTGATACAACAAATGCAATATACAGGGCATAAAAAGGTGATTGAATTTTATCGCAGTGTAACTGGCTGGGACTGGGACTGCGATTACTCGCCCCATCGAAAAGCTTTTGTAAGACTCCCTCATCAATAAATGAAGGAAACACGTTATTTCTAAGTGGGAGAGCAGGCAGCCAGTAACGGCCCGATTAGTTCGGGCCTACAGGATGTAGGTCACAAAGGTGTTGCGACACGATGTCGCGATGTCGCGAACTTAGCCTTTGTTCCTTGGACATTGGGTCCCTCTGTCCAAGGAATGTTCACTTCATGACAACCGCTTGACATATGTAAGCGTTTACCTTATGATGATTTTGTATTTGTTCATTTATTTTAGGTTTTTATGTCAACCGGTTGATATAAAGGTGGAATTACAAATTGATGTTCTTTGCAGTTAATAAAAGGGGGAGATTACTATTGGGTGGAGACTGAAATGCAAACGTTCTATATGGGTTATATTGTTTATACTAGTTGTTATATTTTTGTGTGATTCAGATATTGAGGCTGCTGATAAGGAGGGGAAAGTGATGAGTAAAGCTAATAAGAATCTACAGAACTGGAGCGTGGGAGGTTCAGGGGAACTGAAGGATACTGTCCAAGGAATCCAGCTAACTTCCGAGGAGAATGAGCAGGCTGCAGCATTTTCTGATACAACTGCTGATGACTTTACCTACGAGGCAGATATTAAAACAGTTGATAAAAAGACCAAAGCAGGGCTTGTTTTCCAGGCAAACACGACAGAGAACGAGGGTTATATGATTCAAATAGATCAAGAGGAAGGCAAGCTTCAGCTTTTAGATCTGCGGAATCCAGATAAGCCCTTAGAGGAAGCGGAAATAGATTTGGAAGCGGGAGAGATATATCATCTCAAAGTAAAAGCAGTTAATCAGAAGCTTCAAGTATACTGGAATAATCAGTATAACGATATATTGGGAACGAAATTAGAAAATGATGCAGCTGGAGTTTTGGGACTCCATGTGGAGGACGGAACAGGATATTTTGAGAATGTATATGTAAGTGATTTTACTCATAACTTAGGTGAGATTATTATGACAGAAGGACAATGGCAACCAGATATCCAGGGGTTAAAAACTATTGGAGAAGGGCAACAGACCTTTGATAGACAAGTAAATGATTTTGTTCTGGAAGGGGATCTTTCATTTGCAGAAGAAGAAGGAGCGGCTGGATTTACTTTCCGGAAAAATCATGAGACTGCGGCTGGTTACCAAGTGATATTAGTAAAGCAGGATGACCAGTTAAGGGTGCAATTGCAGTTACTGGATGGTACTGTGCTGGCAAGCTCAGAGCAGTCATATTCCTCCATCAGCGGGACGAGGCATCATATGGAGCTTATAGTGAAGGATAACCAAGTAACAGCCTATCTGGATGGTTATCGTGAGCCAGCAATAGAATATATTGATAATCAATATCAGGAAGGTCAGATCGGGCTGGTTAATTTGTCTGGAACAGCTTATTTTGAAAATGTCTATGCGGCACAGACTGATGAATATTACAAAGAAAATTATCGTCCAAACTACCACTATACACCGGCAAGAGGATCGGCAAGTGATCCGAATGGCCTTGTTTATTTTGAAGGGGAATACCATCTCTTTCATCAGGATGGAGGCACATGGTCACATGCTGTAAGTGAAGACCTTATCCATTGGAAGCATTTACCTACTGCTCTTCCTTGGAATGATCATGGGCATGTCTGGTCGGGTGCAGCTGTTGCAGATGAAGATAATGCATCTGGGCTTTTTTCAGATACAGGCGGGAAGGGTTTAATTGCTTATTATACCTCTTTTAATCCTGATCAAGAGAATGGAAACCAAAGAATTGGGCTTGCTTATAGTCATGACAAAGGACGTACATGGGAATATTCCGAGGAGCATCCTATTGTAATTGAAAACCCGGGTAAGGCAGAAGATGATCCGGGAAGCTGGGATTTTAGAGATCCTAAAGTAGTACGTGATGAAGAAAATAATCGTTGGGTAATGGTAGTTTCAGGAGGTGATCACATTCGCTTTTTTACCTCTGAAAATCTGATTGATTGGGAGCATACCGACAGCTTTGGTTATGATAGTTATGTTCGTGGCGGTGTTTGGGAATGTCCAGACCTGTTTGAATTGCCGGTAGAAGGAACAGACGAGACTAAATGGGTGCTAATGATTAGTACAGGCGCCAACCCTGATACAGAGGGCTCTGATGCTGAATATTTTATTGGCGATTTAACAGAAGAAGGAACATTTATTAATGATAATGAAGCGGGAGATGTATTGAAAACTGATTTTGGCAAGGAATTCTATGCCTCTATGTCTTTTACTGATATGCCGGATAATCGTCGTATTACCATTGCATGGATGACAAATTGGGATTATCCATTTGATTTCCCGACAGAAGGCTGGAAAGGCCAATTGACAATACCAAGGGAATTAAGTCTGATAGATACAGAGCAAGGGGTCAGGCTCGTCCAATCTCCGGTTGAAGAATTGGCTTCGATTAGTGAGACAATTTTTGAAATAAGCAATCAACAAGTAAGTGAAGACGAAGCGGGGACCCTTTTGGAACAGATTGACGGCGAATCCTATCAGATTGAAGCGGAAATTGAAATTCCAGCTGACAGCGAAGCTTCAGAATTTGGTTTTCAAGTTCGTCAGGGAACCGAAGAAAAAAGTGTGATTGGGTATCGCCCGGCTGATGAGCAAATATACATTGATCGTTCGGAATCTGGACAAACAGATTTCTCCAATCAATTTAGCACGCGGCAAGAAGCGGATCTGGCACCTGATAATCAGCGTGTGAAATTAAATATATTCGTAGACAATGGTTCAATAGAGGTGTTTGCGAATGATGGGCAAGTGGTTTTCTCTGATGTTATTTTTCCAAAGGCAACAAGCAGAGGAATGAGTTTTTATACAGAAAATGGGCCTGTTGAGATTATCTCATTAAAAGTAAATCAGCTGGAAGATATTTGGAATCGTCATCATGAAGATGCAGCTGAAATTATAATTGATACAAGTAAAAGAGAGCTGAATGTTGGCGATACAATTTCTCTTCAGGCGGCTTTAAAGAATGGTAATGACTCCAAATCACTGGAATGGTCTGTCTCTGATTCGGGTGTGATTAATATTAAGTCATCTAATCACCAACAAGCTGAATTAGAAGCTGTTAGCGATGGTGAAGCAGTGGTTACTGTTTCTACACCTGATGAGAAAGTCATGAAAACAGTAGAAATACAGGTGCATGATGGAACATTTAATACGAATCTGACAGGCTGGCAATCTGATATTGAAACAGTAAAATGGCTGAAAACAGAAGCTGGAATTCGCGGTGCCCATACAAGTGATGCTAATTATATGGCAGAAGATACAGGTGGGAATTTTATTTATGAAGCTGATATGACACTGAGCCCCGATGGCGGTGCCGGAGCCGTCGTGTTTCGGGCGAATGAAGATGGCAGCAGCGGGTACTATTTTAATTTAGACCCTAATATGAAGGCGTTCCGTTTGTTTTATAAGGTAAATGGTCAGATAGAAGATCATATGGTGATTGACAATGTTCCGGCATTTATCGAGCCCGACAAAACATATGCTGTCAAAATTGAAGCAGAAGGACCGCATATTCGTATTGATGTTGATGGCGAGAATATCATCGATCTTAAGGATGGCACATTTGCTCAAGGTCACTTTGGATTAAATGTTTTTGATGGGAAAGTGACGTATCAAAATGTAGAAATAAACCAGGTATCTGATGCTGAATTAGTGCAGACTGCCTTTACGAATACTGAAATAGGTCAATCATTATATGCAGTTAATTTACAAAATGGAGAGCCTGTGAAATTGGGAGAGGAACAAATGAAATGGTCTCTTATGCCGACAGGAGACGAACAGGGGTCCTATTCAATTAGAACAGAACAGGACCAGGCATTTGACTTGGATACCAATCAGCAAAAAATTCAGTTATACGATTATCTTGGCTATGACAACCAGCGTTGGCTAATTGAGCAGCTGGATAATGAAACTGTAGTCATCCGTTCTATTCATAATGAACAAGTATTGACGGTAACAGAAGATGGAAAACTTACGCTTGCAGAATTGCAGGAAGAGCAGGCAAATCCAAGCCAGCAGTGGCAGGTATCAGCAGATGTATTTTCAGATACCAAGAATGAATAATACAGTGTTTATTTCCTGTAGATTCTTTTCTTTTTCATGATGATATAATGAGAAAGCGGATTGGCAGCTTAGAGACTTGTTATGGAGGATTTGATATGTTTTTGTCGTTGCGAAATAAATTATTTCTTGTTTTTTCCTGTGTATTAACTATTCCTTTTTTAATCTTGTCTCTAATTATGCCAAGTTTATTTACAAATTATATAAAGGAACAAACGCAAGAGCTGACAATTGGTATGATGGATCAATTCTCTCTCTATATTGACTCCGTTACGATGCAGGCGACTGACGTGGGACAGCAGGTATTAGCGAATTCTATTACACAGGATTGGCTGCGGGTGGAGAATAGCAAAAATAATGATGATGAAACATTGGAAACGGCCAGATTAATGGTGAGAAATGAGCTTAATGCCATGCTCAGTTCCATGATGGTCAATAATTCTAATAATATTTCTGTTTCCATTTTTACACATGATGGGGAAGGAATTTGGGGTGACTATCCGGAACTGGATAAAACGGAATGGTATCAGGATTTTATGGAAAATGATCAGACTTTTACCCATTCTCACATAGATACAAACCAGCAATCAGCATTAATGCGAGAAATGCCTATTAACAGCCATCTTATCCCTTTAGTTGATTTAAATACCCTTCAGGATAGCGGGGTTATCAAGGTGAATTTTTCAACAGAAATGATAGAAAATTCCCTGGATAAAATTAAAATAGGTGAACATGGCTATGCATTTATTATAGATTCCCAAGGTGAAAATGTTTTAACAGAGGAGGTCGATACCCCTCAGTCTATTATTGAAGAGTCTTTGAAACAGATTGCACATAAGGAAGAGGATCAGGGATTGCTTGAAATAGAAAATGAACAGGAAACCTATTTATTGTTTTATCAGCAATTATCCGTAGGGGATTGGATTTTGATTAGTGAAGTAACGGAGGATGATTTATTTTCTCATTCCAATCAATTACAGAAAAGCCTGTTGTTACTAAGTGCAGGTTTGTTTTTAATTACTATTATTGCTTCCTTTCTTTTCTCATCTTCGATTACAGATCCTTTACGGGGATTGATGAAGGCAATGCATTATTTGGAGAAAGGGGACTTTAAAAAGGCGCAGAAGATTATACCGACAATCCGGTCAGAGAATAATGAAATCCGCTATTTAGTAGAAGTATTTGATCAGACAGTGGTTCGTTTAAAACAGCTGATTGATAGTGAATATAAAACCAATATTCGGAGGCGTAATGCTGAATATAAGGCTTTGTTACTGCAAATTAACCCTCATTTTCTTAATAATACCCTTGAAATTATTGGCGGCTTAGCAGCCCAGGGAAAGAACAAAGAGGTGGTAAATGTAAGTGTTTATTTAGGAAAGATGCTTCGCTATGCCTTAAACACAAAATCAGACCTGGTAACATTGACAGAGGAGATACAATATATCCGTAACTATGCCAAAATTCTTGAGCTTCGTTATGAAGGGGACCTTCAAATAACAATTGAGGAAGATCCGCAAGCAAAGGAATTTCCGATTATTAAATTTATTATTCAGCCATTAGTGGAAAATGCAGTGAAATATAGTTTGATTTCTAAAGAACATGCTAGTGTGGAAATAAAGTCCAAATATCAAGATAACCAGTTAACATTGCAGATTGCAGATGACGGTGTCGGGATACCGGATGAAGTAATTCAAAGTTTATCAATGAGTAGTCAGGCAGATACTCTGGAGAGTAGTGGCAACAGTATCGGACTTAAGAATGTGTTGGATCGCTTGCATTTATATTATGGAGATCGATTCAATTATCGAATTGAGACAGAATTAAACAAAGGTACGATAATCATCCTGCAAATAGCAGAAGAAGGGAAGATGATGGATGAGGAACGTCTTAATCGTTGATGATGAAATCCAAATTCGCAAGGGTTTACGATGGAAAGTGGATTGGGAGGAATTAGGGTTCCATATTGTAGCAGAGGCTGCGAATGGGGGAGGAGCATTGACAAAACTGGAGGAAGAAAAGGTAGACTTGGTGATGACCGATATCCGGATGCCGATCATGGATGGAATAGAGCTGGCAAGACATTGCCGGGAAAAATATCCAAATACTAAAGTAATCGTACTGTCTGGTTATTCCGATTTTGAATATGTGAAAAGTCTGATGAAAAAAGGGGTAAGGGATTATCTGCTAAAACCGGTGGATCCAGTTGAATTGGCAGAGGTATTAAGGCAAATGAAGAATGAAATTGACCACGATCGCTTGAGGCAGCTTGAACTGGATCGTGTTAAGCGGCAGGCACGGACACAGTTTCAGGGGGTACAAGAACAATATCTGCTGTCGCTGGTCAAGGAAGAGTGGTTTCAATATAGCCTGGTAAAAGAGAGACTTGAACAACTGAAGCTGGATATGCTGCTTAAGGAGGACTTAAAGGTACAATTTATCAGTGTTGGAGTGAGAGACTTTAGTGGTCAGGCGAATCGGGTGAACGAATTACGAATGGCTTTTCAAATGCTGTGCAAAGAATTAGTCGAACCAAGACCGGGCATGTTCGCCTTTTATGATCTGGGTTATACAAATATGATGCACTTTCTTATCATATTAGATCAGAATTTTGATAATCATCCTACCCAATTAACGAAAACGATTCAGCATCAGATAAAAAAACTTTTGAAGCTAGAGACCGTGATTGGAATCGGAAATCCTGTCAATGGCTTGTCGGAATTGAAGACAGGCTATATTTCCAGTTTGCTCTCATGGAGTCAGAATCAGTTAAACCATCATTCACAGGTAATTGATGAGCATGTCAGAAGAGAAGAGCTGATGGATTTTTCACCAGACCTGGAGAAGCATATTATTAATGCAATTGAACAGATGGATATGTCCAGATTTCACAAAGAGCTGGAATCTCTGCTGGGTGAAACAACAACTCAATCGGTACTGTCTTCTTCGATTGTTGCGAACCGGATTTTGTTTTGTCTCGGTTCCATTGCCAAAAAATATAATGTTGAGAACAACAATGCACAGCGATTGATTTGGGAATGCCAGCAAGTCATTTGGCAATTAAATGACCAGAGCAAGGTCATCGCTTATCTTACTGAGCTTGCTAAATTAATTGTTGCCCAAATTCATGATACAAGAACAACGGATGGGAAACAGATTGTTGACGGGGTCCGCCGTTATATTGATCAGTATTACGGGAATGATATTTCGCTGACCATTTTGTCTGAGCTTTTTCATATTAACAGCGCTTATTTGTCAGAGATTTTTAAAGTACAAATCGGCAAAAACTTTAGTGAATATTTAACTGAAGTCCGGGTGAAGGAGGCAAAGAAATTCTTAAAAGACCCGCACTTAAAAATAATTGATGTAGCTAATCTTGTCGGGTTTTCCAGCTCTGCTTATTTTAGTATCGTCTTTAAAAAGCATGTAAACGAAACTCCAGCTAATTATCGAAAGTCATTCGATCCGGTATAAAAGGGTGTTGTATCATGAGAAGAAGAATAATTTATTACAGCTTATTTGTGATATTAGTCAGTATTGTCATTGGTTACTTGATTATATTGGTACAACCTTTGTCTATACAAGATGAAAAGGAAGACTCTGAGCAGAAAGAAGAGATGGAGGACGTTGTTGAATTAACATTTTGGCGTAATTACGGAAATGCAGCAGAAAACAAGGCTTATAACGAGATTCTGGAAGATTTTCACCAATCCCATCCTCATATTCATGTCACCATGCAAAATATAGAGTATGCCAATTATGAAGTAGAGCTGCGGACAGAACTAGTTACTGGTACGGGACCGGATATAATGGCAATTGACAGTCCTTATTTAGCTCTATATGCGGAGGCAGACCTCCTGATGCCGTTAAATGAATATTTAACAGAGGAAGACAGACTGGAGGAAGATTTCCCGGAGACAATTACCCAAGGATTAACTTACAATGATCAATTATATCTGATGCCATTAATCGAATCGAGTATCGCCCTGTACTACAATATGAATCTATTGGAAGAAGCAAATCTTCCCTTTCCGGATAGCAATCCTGCTAACCCGATGACATGGGAAGAAATTGTTACGTTATTGAAAGCAGTTCAGAGACCGGAAGAAGGAATTTACGGTATCGATCCAGCCCAAGGATTTGGGAGTGGCGAGGCGCCTGCTTATTTCAAACTTCCGATTATCTGGCAATTTGGCGGGGAAGTGATTAGTCCTGATGCAACAACAGCCAGCGGATACTTAGATTCAGCAGAAACGATGGAGGCTTTGCAATTTTATCAGGATTTATACCATAAAGATAAAGTGGCTGTCAGGGAGTTTCCAGCGAATGCTTTTGAGGAGGGCCAATTAGTAATGACGGTACTTGGCGCGTGGGCAATAACGGATTTAGAGAAAAATGGATTGAAGCTGGGAGAGGACTTTGGAGTTGCCCCGCTTCCAAAATCAAAATATCAGGTTGTTCCGAATGGAAGTTGGGCGCTTGGCATACTTTCCACTACCAGTCATCCTGAGGAGGCATGGGAATTTATCCGCTATGTAACGAGCTATGAGCCTATGAAGAAATATAGCTCTATCACGGGAGAGGTTCCAGCACGTTATTCAGTAGCCGAAGATCTTCCTGAATTTAATACCTACCCTTATAACATCTTTGCAGAGCAAGCATATTCTTATTCCAGAAATCGTCCGGTTACACCGGTCTATCCTGATATAAGTATAGCGATAAAAAAATTATTTGAAGATGTTGGCCTGGCGAATAAGGATGTAGAAGCTTCTGTGGAGGAAGCGGTAGAAGCTATTAATCAGCGTCTGAGACAAGCCGATTAATTTTTTTGACTCTAAGCCAAAGATTTTATAATATCTATTCCAAAAATATTACAATCGAGAGCCTTGCTTTTTTGATACAGTGATTATAAAGAGATTTCTTCCCTATAGGATAAATTGGGCCTTTACTGGCTGTTAATCTGTAATAAAAAAGGAGCAGAGCACAATATGATTGAAAAAAGATGGTATATGCGGATGGGTACGCTTGGCTTCAATTTAATATATTTAAATCTATTATGGGCAGCATTTACTTTATTGGGAGGCATTGTTCTTGGTATCTTTCCGGCAACAGCAGCTCTGTTTGCCGTTGTAAGGAAAATGATTCTTGAAGATGAAGATGCAGCGGTATTTCCGGAGTTTATTACTCATTTTAAAGCCTCATTTAAGACATCTAATATACTCGGATATATCGTTTCTTTTATCGGTTTATTCCTGTTAATAGATTTTCGTATTGTACAGAATATCAGTCAGGAAAGTATGCAGGTGCTGCTCTTTAATCTTATTCTTATCATTGGTATATTTTATCTGGTAGCAATGCTTTATATCTTTCCGGTATATGTTCACTTTGACCTGAAGTGGAATGAATATTTCCGATATGCTTGTATATTAACGATTGCCCGTCCTTTACAAACAATTATGTTAGCAGCTTTTGTTGCGGCGGTTATCTACTTATATATACTCGTTCCAGCATTAGTTTTTGTAATCGGCGCCAGCTTTATGAGTTTTGTGATGATGAAGATTGCCTCATTATCATTTCCTAAGAAGCAAGTTTTACATGAATCCACATAATTAGATAAACCTGTGAAGTAAAGGAACACTTTTACTCCACAGGTTTTTAATTTCTTGTCAGCCTGTGATTATCCTTTTTTTCTCCTCAGAGTAATATTTCGGAATCGAAATTATGAACCGAAAATTTTATAATTCATCGCCCTAAAATATTGAAATAAAACGCATACAAACTTTGCTATATTTAGATTACGAGAAGATTACAGCAAAGAGTAGAGCTTAAGCAAGGGAGGGTTTAGATGGCAACATCAAAGTCAGATACATTATACGGCAACACACCGCCAGTAAAGAAAAAGAAAAGCGGTGCGCTGGCATATATCCGAAAAAATTATATTCTTTATTTGTTTTTGTTACCAGCTATTGTGTTAGTTTTTATTTTTAATTATGTTCCAATGTATGGAGTAACCATTGCTTTTAAAGATTTCAGCCCTATAAAAGGGGTGTGGGAGAGCGAATGGGTAGGATTTGAGCATTTTCGTAACTTCTTAGAATCTCCTAACTTTCAGCAAATTTTTATGAACACTATTAAATTGAGTGCCTTTGACCTTTTACTAGGGTTTCCAGTTCCAATTATTCTGGCACTGATGCTGAATCAATTGAGAAAGGCGAGAGTGAAAAAAAATATTCAATTAATCATTTATGCACCACATTTTATCTCAGTGGTAGTTATTGCGGGAATGATTTTTATTTTCTTATCCCCGGCAGGTCCTCTAAATACCATTCTCGGTTTGGTATTTGATCAGCCAATTTCATTTATGTCTGAACCAGGATATTTTCGAACGATTTTCATTGCTTCAGGTATTTGGCAAGGGGCAGGATTTGCTTCCATTATTTATGTGGCAGCACTTTCCAATGTGGATCCGCAGCTGCATGATGCAGCCACAATGGATGGTGCAACATTGTTGCAGAGAATCCGACATATTGATCTACAGGCATTGAAGCCGACGATGACTGTGTTGTTTATATTAGCGGTTGGAGGAATTATGGCGATTGGTTTTGAAAAGGCTTACTTACTCCAAACTTCTATGAACATACCGGCTTCAGAGATTATTGATACGTACGTTTACAAGCGGGGGCTGCAAGCAGCAGACTGGTCGTTTGGTGCGGCGATGGGATTATTTAATTCAATTATAAGTCTAGTCTTATTAGTTACCGTTAACTTTATTGTGAAAAAAGTAAATGGAGAAACATTGTATTAGAGAGGAGGCAGTTTCATGGATAATAAATTAATTAATAATTCTAAGTCTGATAAATTTATCTTATTTCTTAACAAAATTATGTTAGGTCTGATTGTACTAATCGTAACTGTCCCTCTTTTGTATGTTCTGCTGGGTTCCTTCCTGCAGCCTGATGTATTACTGACAAAAGGAATCTCTTTTAATCCCAGTCATTGGACAATAGATGGCTATGTCCGTATTTTTCAGGATGGCACAATTATGAGAGGCTTTTTGAATTCTATTCTCTATGCGACTGGTTTTACATTGGTATCCGTCATCTTTACGATTATGGCAGGTTATTCTTTATCTGTTGATGGCTTAGTTGGCAAGAAAGCCCTTATGCTCTATTTCATTATTACGATGTTTTTTAACGGCGGGATGGTACCAACTTATCTGTTAGTAAGAGAACTGGGGATGCTCAATACACCGTGGGCAATTATCTTGCCGGGCGCAATTACTGTTTGGAATATTATCTTGGCAAGAACGTATTTTAGAGGATTACCAAAGGGACTGATAGAAGCTGCAATGATTGACGGGGCTTCCGATGCGAGAATATTTTTAAGCATTATTCTGCCGTTATCGAAACCGATTATCTTTGTACTAGCCCTGTACTCTTTCATTGGCCAATGGAATGCCTATTTTGACGCAATGATTTATTTGGAAGATCGAAGCCTGTATCCATTGCAGTTAATCTTACGTGATATTTTGATACAAAATGAAGTGCAGCCGGGGATGATTGGAGACCAGATGGCAAGAGCAGAATTGCAGCGTCTGGCAGAAATGATTAAATACTCGGCAATTGTTATAGCAAGTTTACCATTGATGATAATGTATCCATTCTTCCAAAAGTACTTTGAAAAAGGTGTTATGGTCGGATCATTAAAATAATATAAAAAAGTGAGGGATAAAAGTATGAAAGGTTTATATCGTTATTTAGCGGCAGCTATGTTTGCAGGTCTGCTACTCATGGCGGGCTGCGGGAAAAGTGATCAGGCATCGTCAGAGGATTATGAATTAAGTGACATCACTTTTCCGATAGAGGAAGAGGATATCAGCTTGAAGTTTATTACAGAAAGCTCGCCAATGGCGCCGGAAGACCCTAATGATAAGTTAATCCTGCAACGTTTAGAAGAACAGACAGGGGTTCATATTGACTGGAAGAGTTTCTCAGGCGAATCCTTTACTGAGCAGCGTAACCTGGCAGTCGCAAGTGGTGACTTACCAGATGCTATCATGAATACACATTATAGTGATTATGAATTATTGGATTTAGCCTCTGATGAAGCAATTATTCCTGTAGAGGATTTAATTGATCAGTATATGCCGAATCTGCAGGCTGTGTTAGAAGAAGCACCGGAATATCGTGCTATGATGACAGCACCAGACGGCCATATCTATGCTTTTCCGTGGATTGAGGAATTAGGATCTGGCAAAGAAAGTATCCATTCTTTAGACGCTACAGGATGGATTAATGTAAAGTGGTTAGATGAACTGGGCTTAGAAATGCCTTCAACGACAGAAGAGTTAAAAGAGGCATTGATTGCTTTCAAGGAGAATGATATGGCTGGAGATGGTCAAACGATTCCATTATCGTTTATGATCAGCAATGGCGGGGAAGATGTATCCTTCTTATTCTCACCATTTGGTGAAGGAGAGAACTGGGATCATACCGTTGTCACCAATGAAGATGAAGTCTTGTTCACCTCTGCGCAGGACGGTTATAAAGATGCTATTAACTATTTAAATGAATTATATGAATTAGATTTGATTGATGTAGAAGCCTTTGAGCAGGAATGGAATACGTACTTAGCTAAAGGACAGGAAGGACGTTACGGTTTATACTTTACGTGGGATATGGCAAATATTTCCGGCACCGAAGATTATGCAATGCTTCCTCCGTTAGAAGGACCTGATGGACGTAAGCATGTCGCCCGATCCAATGGAATGGGATTTGACCGTTCACGTATGGTTATTACATCTGCAAATGAGAATTTAGAGCTGACAGCTAAGTGGATTGACCAGCTGTATGATCCGCTGCAATCCGTACAGGATAACTGGGGAACTTATGGAGATGAAGAGAAGCAAAATATCTTTGAATATGATGAGAATGAAGGTATGTTGAAACATTTACCGTTGGAAGGTACAGCACCGGTAGAACTGCGTGAAGAGACATCTATTGGCGGACCGTTAGCTGTTTTGGATAGTTATTATGGGAATGTAACGACGATGCCAGATGATGCAGCATGGAGATTGGATCAGCTGCATGAAACATTAGTGCCTTACATGAATAATGATAATATTTACCCAAAAGTATTTATGTCTTTAGACGAATTAAAGCAGCTTAGTGATATTGAAAATGATTTATTCCCATATGTGGAACGCAAGAAGTCTGAGTGGATTACCAATGGTAAAGCAGATGAGGAGTGGGAGGACTACCTTGCCGAATTGGATCGTTTAGGTTATCAGGAATGGTTAGAAATCAAGCAAGGTGCCTATGATCGAAATGCAGAAGTAGAGGCAGAGGCTGTAGAATAGTTCTATATAGAAATTAACTCGACCTTATACAGGAAAGATAATCCTGTATAAGGTTTTTTAAGTAGAATAGAAGATTTTATGAGTTAGTTTAAATTAATGAAGCATTTGAAAAAAAGGAGTAACAATGAAGCTGATGGTAAAAATGGATTAATAGATCAGCTTGAAAATGTATTAAAATAAACCGCAAAAAATCAAAGGTAAGTTTAGTAGGCAGGATTTGGTTTCTGTGATTTTTGTTTTATAGAAGAACGAACCAAATTTTTCCATGGTAATATACTTGCGATTTGAATAATTATGTTAAAATTCAAATAAGGGAGGTTTTAAAATGTGGGAACAAGAAATTGTGAAAACAGCAAGGGGAGATTTCGAAATTTTTCGTAAAGGAGAAGGAGAACCTTTATGTTCAACACATTTATATAGTGAGTTCAATGAGCTTGGAGATTATTTTTCCGATGAGTTTACCGATTATTTCTCGGTGATTCTAGTAAATTTAAGAGAAGCCGGAAATTCCTGTGAAGCAGAGGAAGAATACCAATTAAGCATGGCAGAATCAGTGTATGATTTGGAAGCAATACGGGAAGCTCTAGGTTATGAAAAATGGACTTTTGCCGGACATTCGACAGGTGGAATGCTTGGACTGAAATATGCGATTTTAAAACCGGATTCTTTAACAAAAGTAATTGTCGGAGGTGCGGCTGCATCCAGGCAGTATATGAAGCACCCAGAAAGTATCTACTGCAAAGAATCCCCTTATAATAAACGTTTATTAGAGATTCTTAACATCTTAAAAATTTCAACGGATAAAGCTGAGCGACGACAGGCGAATAAAGAATGGTCAGATATGTCCTTATATTACCCAGAGAAAAGAGAAGAATATTTCCAAAGGCCAAGCAGCGGAAAAACAATAGGCAGCAGATTGGATTATTATTCATATAGGGAATTACCAGAATACGATATTACTCAGGAATTGCCAGATGTAAAAATACCTGTATTTGTATACTGTGGGGTACACGATGCGCAGTGTCCATATGTGTTTTCAGAGGAAATAGCGATGAAGCTGGCTAATTCCAGATTATATGCTTATTCTTACAGTAATCATTTTCCATACATTGAGGAAAAGAAGAAATTCAATGAGATGGTCCGCGCGTTTGTAAAAGTAGAGGACGGAGAAGTCTTTACCAAGAATAAAGCACATTCCTGAAAATAAATACTTGTTTTAAAAGATGTTCTTGTATCGCTGTCTTATAAATAACATCATGATAAATTGCAAGAGCATCTTCCTGTATTAACTTTTCATCCCCATCAGTTCCTTCAGTTCTTCCTCATTCTGTATCAAATCTTCCAGCGTATATTCCTCCAGCACTTTAAAAAATTGAAATAATGCTTTATTCAAGACGTGCTTCAGGGAACAGCCTGGTGAAATCACACAATGATCGGTACCTTTATCAAAGCATTCGAGCAGATTAAAATCACTCTCCAGGGAGCGGATTAATAATCCAATATTTATGTCTGAAGCAGATTTAGCAAGACGGAAACCGCCATTTCTTCCCCTGACCGATAGTAGTAAACCTCTTTTTGTTAAATCATGGACAACCTTTCTCAGGTGCTCAGGTGAGATGGAATATACATCGGATACTTCTTTGATGGTTGAAAGTTCTTCCTCTGGTTTTAACCCCGTAAAAATCAAGACGCGTAAGGAGAAGTCTGTATATTTTTTTAAGTTCATAGTATCTCTCCATTTGTTAATTATTTCACATAATTGTAACATAAAATTGTCTTTGACACATTGAATTCACATTTTAACAGGAATAGAATAAAAGATGTATTTTAAATACATGTTTTATTTATTAGTATTAATAATATATAACAAAGGAGCGTTTTTAAATGAGTACTGCAGTTGGATTAGATCAAAAAACAATTGAAATTATTAAATCGACTGTTCCTGTATTACAGGAGCACGGGGAAGCTATTACAAAACACTTTTATAAAATTATGTTAGAGAATGAACCAGAATTAAAGAATGTCTTTAATCAGACAAATCAGAGGAAAGGAGCACAGTCAAAAGCATTAGCTGGGGCAGTATATGCAGCGGCAGCAAATATCGAACATTTGGAGAATATCCTGCCTAATGTGAAGCAAATAGCGCATAAACATACGAGCTTAAATATAAAGCCGGAACAATATCCTATTGTAGGGAAATACCTGTTAATAGCGATTAAGGAAGTACTTGGAGACGCTGCCACAGATGAAATTATCGAGGCATGGGGAAAAGCTTACGGCGTTATTGCAGATGTTTTTATCAGTGTGGAAAAAGAAATGTATGACGAAAAGCAAAATGCTTCTGGGGACTGGGTTGGATTTCGTGATTTTACAGTCGCTGAAAAAATCCCGGAAAGTGAAGTTATTACTTCCTTTTATTTAAAACCTGCAGATAATGGAGAAATTCCATCTTATCGACCAGGTCAATACATCACTATAAAAGCACAAATTGATGGTGAGCCTTATGATCATCTACGCCAATATAGTTTATCTGCAGCGCCTGGTCAGAATTTCTTACGGATCAGTGTGAAGCGGGAAAATGAACATAATCCTGAAGGCATTGTATCGAACTATTTACACAATCAGGTACAAGAAGGATCTGTAGTTTCGATCAGTTCGCCATCTGGAGATTTTGTATTGAATGATGCAGAGCAAAGATCGTTAGTGTTAATTAGTGGAGGGGTCGGCTTAACCCCATTAGTAAGTATGCTGGAAACTGTTGTAAAAGAGCAGCCTGAAAGAAAAGTTATCTTTATTCATGCGACAAGATCACGGGCTTATCATGCAATGAAAGACAGAGTAGCATCTATTGCAGAAGCAAATGAGCAAGTGACCCATTATACAGTTTATGAGGATAATTCCAACGCCGATGCGTGTGATAAACAAGGATTTATCGATTATGATTGGTTAAAAACAGTTATTCCAACTACAGACGCATCCTTTTATATGTGTGGGCCTAAAGGATTTATGAGTGCAATAAATGGCCTTTTAAGAAAATTGAATGTTGCGGATGATGATATTCATTTTGAATTCTTTGGACCTATGGATGAGCTTGCGAATTAAATAATAAGACTGATGAGACTGGCTTATGAAGAGAGTCTATTTTAAGAGTTATGGTTAACTTTTGAGTAGGCAAATATCTTCTTAGGCTGGTCTTTTTTTATGGCTTTGTTTTAAAATAAAAATAACAGAAATGCAGGACATCCGCTTATCTAATAATTATTTAGTTTGTATTTTGAAACTGGATGATAATTTAAAATTTTAATTAATTGATTTGTCATATCCTCCACTGGTATCTGGAAGTCACTTTTTATCCAATTTATAATTAATCCCCAAACACCGTAAGCACGATAAGTAATGAACAATTCATCATCCATATCCAACTCTTGATTTGCGTAGTTAGAGATGTCATTTTTGTGCAGCTGGATTAGTGTATTGATAAATTGTGACTGGAATCCGGGGATACCTTCTGAATCTTTCCATAGCTGATAGAAATTAATATTATCCAGTATGTGATAAAAAATAATTACATTGGAAGAGGATAAACTATCTACCGTAAGCCATTTCTTATTTTTGTAGGGAAAACGGAAGGATTCAGTTAAATCTTCCAAGATAGAATGGATTAAATCATGGACTAATGTTTCTTTATCTTGATAATGTCGATAGAATGTTGTTCGATTATAATCCGCAGATGTTACGATATCTGTTACTGTAATACGGTGATAATCTTTTTCATTCAATAACAAAATGAATGCATTTTGCATGTTCTTTTTAGTTCTTCGAATCCGTCGATCTTCTGCTTCACTGTCTGTAACCATAAATATATCCTCCTTAATGATAGATTGGCAGTGCAACAGTATTTCTAAATATGTTGACTAACCATACAGATTTCTTTTTTTTAATGATTGAATATGTGAAGTGAGCATTTATACTTAAGTTAAGATTAATATTGTAAGCGTTTGCTAATATTTATTCTACACGTATTCATTGAGTTACTCAATTTACAGACATATTGATTAGGGAGGTAATAACGTATGGACAGATTGAAGGGGAAAGTAGTAATTGTTACAGGTGGTGCAAGAGGAATGGGAGCTCAGCATGTTAGAAGAATGGTGGAAGAAGGAGCAAAAGTCGCGGTTACAGATATATTGGAGGAGGATGGGAGAAAATTAGAACAGGAACTAGGTAGTAATGTTCTCTTTATAAAACATGATGTTACCAAAGCAGAAGATTGGGAAAAGGTGGTGCGGGAAACAGAAGAAGCCTTCGGACCAATCAATGTTTTGATTAATAACGCGGGGATTGATATTTCTGAAATTGATTTAGAAGACTACCCTGAAGAAACATACCGAAAAGTGATTGATGTGAATCAGGTTTCTGTATTCTTGGGAATGAAGCATGCTGCTCCATCGATGAAAAAAACTAAGGAAGGATCCATTGTTAATATATCCTCATTGGCCGGAATTATTGGAGCATATAAAAAAGGTGCGTATACAGCCTCAAAGTTTGCTGTAAGAGGTATGACAAAATCGGCAGCACTGGAATTAGGCGAATTTGGAATTCGGGTGAATTCAGTCCATCCGGGATTTATAAGGACGCCAATGACAGAGCATCTGATTAACGATGAATTGGTTAGTATGTTTCCTTTAAGAAGAGCTGGAGAACCGGAAGAGGTAACCAATCTGGTCATCTTTTTGGCATCGGATGAGTCAAGTTATATGACGGGATCAGAATTAGTAATTGATGGCGGTCTAAGTGCGCAATAAAAAACGGGATGGAGATGAGTTAGATGGACAGATTAGCTGGAAAAGTAGCTATTATCACAGGAGCTGCAAGTGGAATGGGGCTGGCTGGTGCACAATTATTTTCTGAACAAGGAGCAAAGGTAGTCGCTACAGATGTGGAAGTAGATTTATTAGAGAAAAAGGTAGACGAAATTGTTAAAGGCGGCGGAGATGCTATTGCCTTAAGGTTGGATGTATCGGACCAGAAATCATGGGATTATGTGATTGACAGAACAATGGAGCAATACGGGAAAATAGATGTATTAGTAAACAATGCAGGTATTCATATGGCAAAAGGAATTCTCGAAGCTGAGCTGGATGATTGGAATAAGGTAATGGCGATAAATACCACTGGAGTGTGGTTAGGGATGAAAGCTGTGATCCCGCATATGCAAAAGCAGGGTGGCGGATCTATTGTGAATACCTCTTCTATTGCTGCGATTGTCGGCGGGATTGGTGATGCAGAAGGAGCCGCATATAGTGCTTCTAAGGGAGCGGTACGATCTTTGACAAAGCATGCGGCACAATGGTTTGGTGAAGATAATATCCGTGTGAATTCGGTTCATCCTGGAGCTATTTTTACCGGGATGGCAGAAAAAACTGGTATTAAATCCCGGGAAAAAATGGGAGAAAATTTTAAGGGAAGAACTCCTTTAAAGCCTTATGCTGGAGAGTCTTTGGATATTGCTAATGCATATCTGTATTTAGCATCGGATGAATCAAAGTATGTAACAGGCTTAGAATTGGTAGTTGATGGTGGATGGACAACGAGTTCTTAATTAAGAGAGTTATAACAGGCGGGCTTCTCGTATAAGATGATGAAAAAAGTTAGCTATAAATGGAGCATAATTATAAAGATTTATCTTCTTTATCTTCATTATGACATGAAAAACAGACCAGTGTATGATCCTCTTGCACAACACCTTCTAAAAAGCCGTTATGACAGTAAACGTTTTTCTCGCAAACACCACAGATGCCTACAAATTCCTTCTCCATAGTCAGATTCTCCTTTCCCTTTTCATATAGTATAATTATAACAATAAACACCTGAAAAATATTCATATTATGATAGTATTTAAGTGTTAAAGGAGGGCGAATGAGTGCAGTTAAAAGAACTGATTAATTTACTGGCGGTAAAAGAAACGGAAGGAAATACGGATGTTCTTGTCACAGGATTCACATGGATTCCAGAAAAATTGAAAAAGGGAATATTTTTATTTGTGTGCCTGGTATTAAAGGATTTCTGGCAGATAGACATGATTATATAGAAGAAGCTGTTTCAGCTGGAGCAGCGGCAATTGTTGTTGAAAAAGAAGTGGATAACTATCCTGGTGTTACAAAAATATGGGTGAAGAACGCCCGATATGCAATGGCGGTAATGTCAGCTCATTTTTATGATTATCCTTCCAGTCAGCTTAAACTCTATGGGATTACAGGAACAAACGGCAAAACAACAACATCTTACATAATAGATACGATATTTTCTAATCATAAATTAAATATGGGGTTGATGGGGAATAATGGAGTGAAAATCAAGGATAAATTAAATCCTGTCCATATTAATACACATGAACCGCCAGCATTGCAGAAGAATTTAAGAGAAATGGCTGACCAGGGAGTAGACTGCTGTGTGATGGAAGTAAGTTGTCAAGGGCTGGATATGAGCAGAGTGATAGGATGTCGTTTTAAAGTGGGTATATTTACAAATCTAACCCAGGATCACATAGATTATCATAAAGATTTTGAAAAGTACAAAGAGGCGAAAGGGCTTTTGTTTTCCAGATTGGGGGATAATAGTTCGGATAAAAATAAATCTTATGCCGTTTTAAATGCAGATGATCCTGCCTCAGCATATTTTAGCAAAATAACATCAGCTGAAGTCATAACCTATGGTATTGATAATAAAGCAGATGTTTCTGCAAAAAATATTACTATGGGAGCCGGTGGTATTTCCTTTAAAGCAGAAACCTTCAAGGGGGAAATAGATATTCATTTAAAGCTGATTGGCCGTTTTAATATTTATAATACATTAGCTGCCATTACAGCAGCTTTGCTGGAGGGTATTCCATTGGAAAGTATTCGGGACAGCCTGACACAATTAGAAAGTGTTCAAGGAAGAATGGAATTAGTGGATGCCGGCCAGCCATTTTCAGTACTTGTAGATTACGCCCATACACCGGATGCTTTAGAAAATGTATTGAATACATTAAAGGAAATTGCTGAAGGAAGAATTATTACCGTATTTGGCTGTGGCGGGGACCGTGATACGGGGAAACGGCCAAAAATGGGAAGAATTGCGGGTGCTTTCAGTGATTATGTAGCAGTTACTTCAGATAATCCAAGAACTGAAGAACCATCAAACATATTGTCACAGATAGCAGAAGGAATAAATGAAGATAAATATCAATGTATTGTTGACGGTGAAACCGCTATTGAAAAGGCTATAAAAATGGCCCGAACAAAAGATATTGTACTTATTGCCGGAAAAGGACATGAGACATATCACAAATCATCGGCGACCAAACCACCTATTTCGATGATAAAGAAGCAGCAGCAGCCATTTTAAAAAATATCTCATAATATAAGCTCTATTTGGCAGAAAGCGTGCAGTTTTTGCTGAATAGGTTTTTTTGTTTATCTTGATAAATGCTGTGAGCACCAATTTTCAAATTTCTAGGAAACTGCTATAATAATGAGAGCGTTTTCGTGAGAGTAAAACGGAAAGGGGCTTTACGATGTTCGAATTATTAATTACGTTAGTAGAACGGGTTGGAATTATTGTAACGATAGCCTTTGTTTTAACAAGGCTTCGCTTCTTCCGAAAAATGTTTTATCAGGATCAGCTGAATCGCCAGCAGAATCTCACTGCAATTATGTTTTTCGCCTTTTTTGGGATTATTGGAACATATACAGGGTTGAATGTGAATACAGACAGCCTGCAATTTAACCGCTGGGCAACGGGATTATTGACAGAGGAAGCCATTGCGAACTCGAGGGTTATCGGTATTGTCATTGCTGGTTTGCTGGGCGGACCCAAGGTTGGTATTGGGGCTGGGATAATTGCTGGGGTACACCGTTTTACTCTGGGAGGATTTACTGGGATTGCTTGTGGTGTGGCAACCATGATTGCAGGAGTTATCTCAAGTTTGTTTTACAGGAAAAATAAACGAATTAAGCTAAAAACGGCTTTTTTTGTGGGCGCCTTTGCTGAAGCTGTACAAATGCTGGTGATAGTAGCTTTAGCCCGTCCGATAGAGCAGGCATGGGCTTTGGTTAATTTAATAGGGTTACCGATGATTCTGGCAAATGGCATTGGCTCTGTACTGGTTCTGCTGGTTATTAAAAGTGTACTAAAGGAAGAGGAAAAAGCTGGTGCGGTACAGGCTCAAAAAACGTTAAGAATTGCTGATCAGACGCTCGCGCATTTACGGAATGGTTTACATATGGAAGGTGCAGAGGCAGTTTGCCGTATTATTCATAAAGAATTGAATACAAGCGCAGTATCGATTACTAATAAAACAGAGATTCTTGCGCATATCGGTCTTGGACATGACCATCATCAGCAGGAAAATCCGATTCAGACAAAGATTACATTAGACGCAATAGACAGCGGGAAAATCCAAATGGCAACAGCAGAATCGATTCATTGCACAAATGCAGATTGCCCACTGGAAGCTGTTATTATTGCTCCTCTTAAAGAACGGGGAGAAATAATTGGCACACTGAAGTTCTATTTTCAATCAGAAAATGATTTAACCAATGTGAATATGGAGCTTATTTCTGGGTTAAGCTCCATGATTAGTCATCAACTGGAAATTGGCCAGGCCGAGCGAGTATATCAATTAGCGAAAGAGGCAGAAATCAAAGCGCTTCAGGCACAAATTCATCCACATTTTTTATTTAATACACTAAATACGATTGTATCACTAATCCGTCTTCATCCGGTGAAGGCCAGAAAAATGCTTATTTCTCTGTCTCATTTTATTAGGCAGAATTTATCTGCAGCTACTCAAAAAATAACAACCTTAGAACAGGAGCTGAAGCAGGTTCAAGCCTATTTATCCCTGTATGAGGAACGATTTAAAGGTAGGCTGCTGGTCAAATATGTGATTGATGAAGAGGTATTATCAGAAATCATTCCTCCTTTAACCTTACAGCCAATTGTTGAGAATGCAATCATGCATGGATTTAAAGATAAGGATAGTGACTGTATTTTAGAGGTTATGATTAATAAGCAGCAAAAGGGTGTTTATATTGGAATCAAGGATAATGGTAAAGGAATAGAGAAGGAAGTAGCCAATCAAATACGACGTAAACCAATTGATTCAAAAACTGGAAGCGGGTTAGCGCTATACAATGTCAATCGGCGCTTAAATATTCTTTTTGGAGAAGAGGCTTTGCTTCAGATTGAAACAGGGCAGGATGAAGGAACAAATATATATTTTGTCTTATCGCATAAGGAGGGGAAAGAGCAATGGGTCAGCTGATGAATGTACTAATCGTTGATGATGAACCGTATAATCGAGAGGAGTTAAAGCATTTATTGAATGATTTCCCGCAGATACAATCCATTAAAGAGGCAGAATCAGGAGAAGAGGCTATTATGAAAACGATGCAGCATCAGCCTGATGTTATCTTCTTAGATGTGGAAATGCCAAAGGTGAGCGGGATGGAGGTAGCAAAGGCAATCAAAAAATTAAAAAAACCTCCGTTTGTGGTATTTGCAACTGCGTACCCGCAATTTGCTGTGGAAGCTTTTCGATATGACGCAGTAGATTATTTGTTAAAACCATATGATGAAGAACAGCTTGGGGAAACAATCCAAAGGCTTGAGAAAAAAATTGGTGTGGAAGAACAGGGGAATTCGGGAAAGATGCTTGGGAAGCTGGCAGTAGATGTGGAGGGAGATATTCATTATTTAGAACTCAATGATATTTTATATATGTCACGAATAGAGAAACGCACAAAATTAGTTACCAGGCAGGGTGAATTTGATACAAAAATGCCTCTGAAGCAGTTGGAAAACCGCTTGCTGGCATATGGGTTTTTCCGGATTCATAAGAGTTTCTTAGTTAACCTGGAGCATATTCAGCGGTTAACACCATGGTTTAACGGAGCGTATCACTTACAGCTGGAGGGAAGCAAAGACACGTTATCTGTCAGCAGAAACTATGTAAAGGCATTACGGACAAAATTAGAGATTTAATTTTTCTTTCGGTTGCATCTTAATAACTTAAAAGAACATGATAAATCTAAAAAACAACCTTTTGTTCCTGATTTCTCCTCTTTTGATCTTGTATATTTTATACTTTATGAAAGCGTGTTCACTGTAAAACTTATAAAGGGGGAGAAAATTTGTATACATTTCTGGCGGGAATTGTTTTATTAATTATTGGATATTTTACGTATGGGAAATTTATTGAGAAAATGTTTGGGGTAAAGGAAGATCGTCCAACTCCTGCTTATGTTAATGGAGACGGTGTGGACTATATTCCAATGAGCACGCCGAAAAATTCACTGATTCAGCTTTTGAATATTGCAGGGACGGGTCCGGTATTTGGTCCGATTATGGGAGCGTTATATGGGCCGGCTGCATTCATCTGGATTGTAGTAGGCTGTATTTTTGCAGGGGCAGTGCATGATTATTTAACAGGAATGATCTCCATTCGTAATCGAGGAGCACATTTACCGGAGCTTGCGAGTAAGTTTCTGGGGAAGGTTATGAAGCATGTTGTAAATGGGTTTGCAGTATTACTGTTATTATTAGTTGGGACCGTATTTGTTTCTACTCCGGCAAGTCTGCTTCATTTACTTTCAGATGGACGTGTAGCATTATGGATTTTTATTGCATTTATTTTTGTTTACTATATTTTAGCTACATTACTTCCTGTTGATAAAATTATTGGCAGACTTTATCCTTATTTTGGAGCTTTGCTTTTAATCAGTGCACTTGGTGTAGGAATTGGTCTGGTTGTTACAGGAGCTCCAATTCCAGAGCTTTCCTTCCAGAATTTCCATCCTGAGGGAGCTGCAATTTTTCCATTATTATTCTTTACCATTTCCTGTGGTGCTTTATCCGGCTTTCATGCCACACAAACACCAATTATTTCACGTACCACAAGAAGAGAAAAAGAAGGACGCAAAATTTTCTACGGTATGATGATTGCCGAAGGGATTATTGCAATGATCTGGGCTGCAGCTGCTATGAGTATGTTCAGCGGTTATAATGGATTAAACGAAATTTTAGCAGCGGGCGGACCTGGGGCTATTGTAAGTGAAGCTTCGACAACATTACTGGGAGCCATCGGTGGAACACTTGCTGTGCTTGGTGTCATTGTACTGCCAATAACTTCCGGAGATACAGCTTTTCGAAGTGCGCGTATGATTATTGCAGACTATTTAAAAGTTGCGCAGAAAAAGTTTTCTAGCCGCTTGTGGATTGCATTGCCGTTATTCGCAGTATCTGTTGTTTTAACGCAAATTGATTTTAATTTATTGTGGCGTTATTTTAACTGGGCAAACCAATCGACGGCAGTAATTGCTCTCTTTGTAGCATCTATGTACCTCTATATTGCCAGAAAGAATTATTTTGTCGCGCTGATACCGGGAACTTTTATGCTGATTATGGTGATTACCTATATTTTATCACAGCCAATCGGATTTAATTTACCTATGAATATATCATGGGGCGGTGGATTCGTGGGTGCAGCGATCCTGGTTGTTCTATTCTTTAAAGCTGCTGTTAAAGCACGCGCTAATAATATTCCGCTTGAAGTGGATGTTTCGGATTGGAAGAAAGCTTCTTAAAACAAAGGAAAAGATGCCTGGAGATAGGCATCTTTTCCTTTGTTTGTATTCAATTCGTTGAAAAAGCTTTCAACGTAAAGGTCTTATGCCGGTGAGAATCCTGTTTGCACTCAATTCGTTTTTCCTTTGAAGCTTAACGGGTTGATTATCCTCCATCGTAGCACGGTATAATGTAATATTCTCATCCAAAGAGATAGTCCAGGCAGCTGCGTTATCCTTTTTTAAAACAATGGCCAGAGTTCCAAATTGTTGTGTGTTTCCCCGATCAAAATGTTCTGTTTCGCCATTAGCTGTGATTGTAATCCCCTCTGGATCGCTGGTTAAATCTACATTTTTACCTTGCCATGCACCATGTGTCTGTGCTCCTATGTAATAGTAGCTTGTTCCATTCCATCACCTCTGTCTCCGTAAGTAGCAATAAATTGCTGGATAGAATTACCGATTGTTTGATAAGTGACAGCAGCAATAACGTTTTCGCCAGCCATTCTACTTTCACCTCACCCGCAACTGTAGAAGGAAGTCTCTCCTGTGCGCGGGCAAAAAATGCCGAAGTAAGGACGATAATAGATCATCTCATTTGTTTGCATATTCTCTTTGATAGATAAAACATGCTGTTTATCAGGCGAAAGGACTGTCACGCTTTTAACAAGCTCATTGCTGCTGGAGAGCATGGTTAACTGACCTGCTATCAAAAGAACCGTAATGCCGATACTGATTAGCTTGAATCTTTTGGTGGTAAAGAGCAAAAGAAGAATAGCCAGTAACTGGAGAGGCCATAAAAAAAGCCGGTTTTTGGTAAACAATAAAACTGGTAATTGTAAATATAATAATCTTTAAACCGGATATACTCAGTAAAAGTGGTTTCATAAAATGTGCTCCCAACGTATTTGCTTTTAGACTGATCAACCAGCCTGTAGTCTATAGTGATCGATAATGCAACTTAATAAATCATAACATGAATAAGAATCAGGATGAAAGAAGGCAAATTTAAAATAGACACTGTTTTCAGTTATTCAAAGTTTATACTTTGAGTGCCTGAGCTGTTTTTAAGCAGGCATTCAAATTGTAAAAATTTACATCTTTCCTAATAATGGGTAAGGTAGTTTGGAAGGAGGGAAAACAGTATGTCGTTTAATAAGTATAACAGGGAACTGGATTTGCATCTGGAGCGGGTGGAATTAAAAGTAACCTCGATTTATAAGCTGCTCTATCAGATTAATGATGTGATTCTTGGATTAGTTTTCCTGATGGGAAGCATTATGTTCTTTAAAGACAGTACAATGTTTGCAGGAACTGTCTTATTCGTAATCGGTAGTATTCAAATGCTGATTCGTCCTGTTATTTCGATTGTACATGATTTCCATTTGTCGGTTCGGGGGAAAATACTTCTCATAATAAAGAATCTAATAAATCCTGCAGCCGTTAAGTTAATTTGAACGGCTGCAGGATTTTTCAGAATCTGTTCGTGAAAGAAGTTTTGTTTTATAAAGGAATATCTTTTTTTCGGATTTCTACATCTATCTTTTCTTCACAATAGGTTACAAATTCAGCGATATTGGCAATCATAGTATCATGATAGATTTTTCCTTTTACTGCGTCTGCTTTTGTAGCATCCCCCATGATACCGATTCCTTTTGTTGCCTGCCTGTATGTGCCGACATCACTGGCAGTAATCATTTTATCACCGGAGACATGAGGGTCATGCTGCATAAAACGATGGTGCTTCGGGATATTAATTTCAGCTTTTTCTGGTGAACAAAGGTCAGGGAAGAAATGGTACATTTGAGAGGCTTCGAGTTCTTCTGCATGACCAATACCTCCCTCTGCAACTTCACTGAGCTCCTTTCCTTTTTCAGCATTAATATAGAAAGGATCAGCTATTGCCAGGAAAGCACCTGTCCGGTTTCGTACTTTTGTCATACCAATTTTAATTGGAGGTAAGTTGGCCTCACGATGTCCATTGATTAAAATAATTTTACTGAATCCATGATATATAAGACTTTCACACATATCTTCAACAATGCTTGTTAATGTTTCAGGGCGTAATGTAATAGTTCCTTTATAAGCCATATGATGAGGCGCCCAGCCTGTCCATACTGGCGGAGCAATCAATGTGCCAGTTTCCTTGGCAACATCTTCGGCAATTTGCTGGGATAGATAAGCATCCGTTCCCAACGGAAGATGCTTGGCATGCTGTTCTACACTTCCAAATGGCATCAGTATCGTACTTTTTTGCTTTAAATAATTTTCTACATCTTCCCATTTATTTTCCTGTAACCATAATTTTTTCATTTAATTCGACTCCTTTTCTGTATTACGTGTTAATTCTTTCATCTGCTCTTCATCTAACAAATCCCAGCGGTCTTTGGAATAGACGAAATACCAAATAGTTAATAGAACAATCCATGAAAAGCCGATCAGCAAAGGCAACGGTTCAATATATGTGAGAATCCATATACAGGCAATAGCTGCTAATATCGCTAATATTGGAATGTTCCTAATATTTATAGGATAACGAAAGCTGGGAGTGAGTTCTTTTCGGGTCACCCGGACTATCACCAGAGCTATATTCATAAGTGCCATCATAAACCAGTTTGCAAATACGGCTGCACTTACTAATAAATTGATTGCTTTGGCATATCCCAGTACAGTCGTCATTGTTGCTAGGAGGGCGATAATACCAGTAAAGATAATAGCCGTATATGGTGCTCCTGATTTTTCTCCCACCTTTGCAAAAATACGGGGGAATGCATTTTCACGTGCGCCGGCATAAAGCATTCGTGAAGATCCGAGTAAGCAGCCGAGTGTAGAAGTCCCTGTTGCCGTTAATGCAGCAATGGCAATTAATACTGCGCCGATACCCGGCAGTACATTTTCAATTGCTAGAGATAAAGGAGCACTGGAGGCCGCCAACTCTGCCGGGTCTGCTGATGATACCACACCATACCCCGTTACAATATATAAAACAACAACAGTGATGAGAGCAGAAACTTGTGCCAGCGGCAGATTTCTTCTCGGATTTTTGGCCTCTTCACCAAGTGTTAAAACGGCTTCAACCTGCATTTGTCCAAATGCGATCAAAGCAGTAGCTGCAAAAACACCGCTCCACCCATTAGGTAAAAAATTATTGTGTTCAAATGGTCCAAATGGGTTAGCTGAAATGGCAATAACAGCAATAGCAAACAATGCAACTACTTGAATAATAGAGAAAAATGTGTTTACCTTTCCGGTGGCTTTGATTCCCACTAAAAGCAGTCCGGTGATAACGATGGAAATAACTGGTGCAACAATTGTTGGGGGCAGGTTCGGAAAAATGAAATTAAAATACCCCGCAAAGCCCAGATTTACTGCACCAGCAGCAAAAGAAAATGATAAGAAGTATAATCCTGCACACCATAAAGCAACTAATTTTCCTAAGTGAGAGGATATTGGTGCAAAAGCAAACTTAGAATAGGCATACGAAGCCCCTTGATAAGGCCAGATAGAAGCTAATTCCGCATAGCTCATAGAGGAGAGTGTCGCAACTACTCCTGCAATAATAAAGGCAATAAATAAACCAGGACCAGCTTCGGCCACTGCGGGTCCAATAACCGTGAATATTCCTCCGCCAATGAGAGCACCTACTCCGACACTCCATAAATCAACAAATCCCAAGCCGCGTTTCAGATTGCTTGTCGTGCTGTTATTTGCAACGGCCATATAATTTAACCTCCATCTCATATAATGATATTTGAAATCCATTATATAAGAATCAGAAAAATAAATCTATTGAATATATTAAAATTTTCACTTTTTTATTGAATCCTGGATTTCTTTTGCTGTTTCTTTCAGTATCTTAATATAATAAAGTTCATCTTTTTCAAAATCTGTATCTAATCCAGCTATACTTAGAGCAGCCAGAATATTATTAGTTACCGGTTCAAAAATGGGGACGGCGATCCCAGTTGTTCCTTCGATAAGCTCTCCTCTGCTGATACTATAACCTGTCTCTATAATTTGCTGAATTGCTTTTTCCGTCTCCTCTATACCAGCTGGTGTTGCTGGTGTGAACTTTGTCCATTTTGCTTTATGGAGGATAGCGATTCGCTCGCTTTCCCCCATATAAGCTAAAAGTGTTCTTGGGCATGAAGCTGCGTAAAGAGGAGCCCTTCTGCCAATAGCAGGATATAGTTGTATAGGCCGCCAGGATGGGACTTGTTCTATGTATAAAGCATCATGCCCATCCTGGACAGCTAATTGTATATTCAGGTTCCACTCATTACGAAGCTCTTCCATTCTGCTTCTTGCATAATCCCTAATATTAAATTGGCGATGTACCATCATTCCTTTTTCAAATAAAGAGAAACCAAGACTATACCATGTTTTATGGGCAGTTTTGGTTCGTTTAATATAGTTGTAATCTTCTAATGTAGCAAGCATACGGAATACTGATGACTTTGGGATTCCGGTAGTTCTCGCCAAATCTTCAGCGGTCATCTGAAACTTTTTTTCTGAGAAGCAGTTAAGGAGCTGCAGTGCTTTTTCAATGCTGCTTAGTGATTTTTTGTCATTCATAGAGATCCCCCATTTGATTGAATTTTCTTATTTAGATAAAGTATATCATTCGTATTTATTGGAAGGGTAGAGAAAGAAGGGGATTCAAAATAAAAAAAGAAAGACATAAAAATTGTCTCCCTTCTATTAAAACCATTTCTTAAATTTAAAATAAATAATAAGTATAACACTGATAAACAGCATAACAGCAAGAACTGCAAAATAGCCAAAATCCCATTGTAATTCTGGCATATTCCGAAAGTTCATGCCATAAATTCCAGTAATTAATGTCAGAGGAAGAAAGATAACAGAAACCAGCGTTAATATTTTCATAACATTATTTAAGCGGTAGGAGTTTAAAGAATCATAGTTATCCCGAATATCTCCAGTCATTTCCTGTGCGGACTTAATGATATGCATCTGTTTAATAATATGGTCCTCAATATGGTGTATATACATTTTCTGCTTCTTTGTTTTTATGAAGGATGTTTCGTCTTTTACATGCTGAATAAGCTCCTGCATCGGTACGGTGACGCGTTTGAGTTTAATAATAAGCGAACGGATCTGGAATACATCCTCCATCAGCTTGTTATCTGTAGCATCATTAACATGCCGGTCTTCAAAAGAAAAAACTTCGTCTTCGATATGGTACACGTATTCAAAATAACTATCGACGATAAGATCTAAAATAATAAAAGCGATATCTGCGGGTGTAACAAGCTGGGAAGGGTAGCGCCTCTGAATAGCTTTTTCTATATTGCCCAGCTTTTTCAGCCTGTCCTGATGATAGGTTACAAGGATATTATCTTTCATAAAGAGATTAATAGCTTGTGCACGGTAATCTTTTGGATTTATCAGGTGTAAGACTAAGAATTGGTATTCTTGATATTCTTTAAATTTTGGACGTGAAACAGTCTTTATCGTATCTTCTATGGCCAGCGTATTAAAATGAAATTTGGAAGCAAGCAGTTCGCTTTCCTCTGAGGTTGCATTAATAAAATCGTACCATATAAAAAGCGCATCGTCTGGTACAGCATTGGTATTTTCCGTTTGCTCCCATTCTTTTGAAGCTGTTTGATAATGTATGAAGATTGGCATAGTAAGCTCCTTATTTGTGGAATGAAATAGCTCTCAGTAATTAGTAGTCTTTATTATATAACAAAAAATAATTACATTGGAAGAAGGTGAACAAATCAATTTTTAAAATGGTATGCTGAAAAAGCCCTTAATTATAATAATAAAGAAGCAGGGCTATGTTAAGTAAATTGACATTTGGAGTTGTGTTCATTAGACTTAAAACAGAAATTTCCAAATATATAAAGAGGAGTGATGTTATGTCAGTTCGCACTGATATTGTCGGAGATGTTATTAAATTTCGCCGTTTATTACATGAAAATCCAGAATTAAGTGATAAAGAATTTGAAACATCCAAAATAATACAAGAAGAGTTAGATAGATATGGAATACCTTATACAGCTGGATATGCGGGAACAGGTGTATTAGGAGTAATTGAAGGATCTCATCCGGGTAAGACAGTTGGGCTGAGAGCAGATATAGATGCTTTGCCAATTGATGAAATATCTGGAGAATCCTTCAGCTCTAAAAATCCGGGGGTTATGCATGCTTGTGGTCATGATGCTCATACAGCAATGCTTATTGGTGCGGCTCGTTCACTATTGGCCAGGAAGGACGAGATTTTTGGGAAGGTCTTATTGATTTTTCAACCTGCTGAAGAGAAGTCGCCGACCGGCGGTTCCCAAAAGATGATGGATGATGGTGTTTTTGATGTGCATGAGCCGGATGTATTAATCGCCCAGCATGTATGGCCAGGCTTGCCGGTAGGTACATTTGGCGTGATGGCTGGACCAATTATGGGTAACTCTGACCGATTTAAATTAACTATTAAAGGTTCTGGCGGACATGCCTCGATGCCACATGATACAGTTGATGCTATTATTGTGGCTAATCAGGTGATCAATGCATTGCAGACAATTACAAGCAGGAATGCAGATCCCTTTGAACCAGCTGTGGTGACAGTCGGAAAGATTACAGCGGGGACACAGCATAATGTTATAGCCGAAACAGCAGAAATTCTTGGGACGGTCAGAACACAATCTGATAAAACGAAACAAATGATTAAGCAAAGATTCATTGAGATAGTAAAAAATGTTACAGCGGCTATGGGAGCAGAAGTCGAAATTGAATACCTGGACGGTTACCCGGCCACAATAAATACCCCAGAGTGGGCTGAACAAATACGAAAGACCGTAACCGGTCTGTATGGGGAAGAAGCTGCTCCAGTACTGAATCCGAGTCTGGCAGGAGAAGATTTCAGCCGCTTCCTGCAAAAATATCCTGGTGTCTATTATTGGCTGGGGAGCTCTGTCGGTGAAGGCCAGAAGCCATTACACAACCCGGCGTTCCGCTTCAATGAAGATGCTGTAGAATACGGTGTTACGACAATGACACAAGCAGCTATCGATACACTACAGACACTCAAGGGGGATAAATAATGCATAAAGAACTGCAGGAGTTTGCTGTTGATGTACGCAGGAAGTTTCACACCTTTCCAGAGGTTGGATTTACGGAGTTTATCACTACTTATGAAATTTATCAATTATTGCAAAGTCTGTCTTTTGATTTATATATTGGAAGAGAAATATTAGAAAGCGATGAACGCTATGGAGTTCCAACAGCGGGAGAAATCGAAGCAAGTAAAGAAAGGGCAATAGCATATGGTGTTCCAGAAGCTTTTGCTGAAAAGCTTGATGGCGGTCATACAGGAGTAGTGGCAGTATTAGATACTGGAAGAAAAGGCCCGCACATTGCGATGAGATATGATATTGATGGCTTGCCTATCACTGAGTCCGATGAAAAAGGACATGTGCCATTTGATAAAGGCTTTCTCTCACAGCATCCAAAGGAAATGCATGCATGTGGACATGATGGGCATATTAGCATTGGTCTTGCTGTCGCAAAATACCTGGATGCACATAAGGATGATCTGACAGGGAAATTCACGATTATCTTTCAGCCGGCTGAGGAAGGCTTAAGAGGAGCAAACAGTATTGTTCAAAAAGGCTGGCTGGATAAGGTAGATTATTTTATGAGTGGTCATCTGGGCATTAATTCTTTACAGGCAGGCAGTATAGCAGCAACAGCTGATCAATTACTGGCAAGCACAAAATTTGATGTAACCTTCACAGGAAAATCTGCACATGCAGGTGTAGAGCCCAATGAAGGGAAAAATGCCTTAACTGCAGCGGCAACAGCATTGCTTCAATTAAATGCTATCCCCCGGCATAGAGATGGGACAACAAGAATTAATGTAGGTCGTTTATCTGGGGGCAGCGGACGGAATGTGATTGCAGATGAAGCTGTAATGCTGGTGGAAACACGGGGAGAAACGACAGAGTTAAATCAATATATGTACGATGAAGCAGTAAGAATTATTCAGGCAGCAGCTGCCATGCACGATGTCAAAGCCAGTATCCGGTTTATGGGGCAGGGATTGGGGTCTAAGTGTGACGCAGAATGGATTCAAATTGTAAAAGATGCATGTGAAAAAAATTTAGATGTAAAAGAAATTTATGATGTGCTGCCATTGAAAGCTTCTGAAGACGCGTCATATATGATTGACCATGTTCAGAAAAATGGCGGGCTTGCCACATACATGGTTTTCCCTAGTTTGTTACCGGCCGGGCATCATCATCCAAATTTTGATATAGATGAAGACGCTGTTCGGACAGCTGTATCAGTATATATTGATATCATAAATTATTTGCAGCATAAGTGAGGTGACAGTATGTCCGAAGAAAACAAAAATGGAAATAATACAGATAACGGAGAACAGCAAAGCAAAGGCCTTTTAAATGTTATTGAAAAAATAGGTAATAAGCTGCCTGAACCGTTTTTTATATTTATTTATCTAGCTGGAATTGTAATGATTTTATCGATGATTTTTCATTGGTTCGGAGCAACGGTTGAGCACCCGGGGACGGGAGAAATGCTCGAAATTAAAAGCCTGCTGTCTTTTGAGGGGTTAGAATTTATACTATCCTCTATGATAAGCAACTTTACAGGGTTTGCTCCTTTAGGGCTTGTGTTGGTAATGATGTTTGGTATCGGCCTTGCTGATAAAGTTGGATTGTTGGAAACGGCAATTAAAAGCTCGATTCTAAAGGCTCCGAAGTCTTTAATAACCTATGCAGTAGTATTTGTTGGTATTCTAGGGAACATTGCTTCTGATGCGGCATTTGTCCTTATTCCACCGTTGGCAGCAATGGTCTTCTATACCATTGGCAGGCACCCTCTTGCTGGATTGGCGGCAGGTTTTGCGGGTGCCGGCTCCGGATTCACGGCAAATATCCTTGTGACAGGTACAGATGCACTCTTATCCGGAATTACAACAGAAGCAGCAAAATCTATTGATGAAAGCTTTATTGTGACACCTGTCGATAACTACTTCTTCATGGCAGCCTCTGTTTTTATCATGACAATTGTCGGAGGATTAATAACTGATAAATTGGTGGAGCCAAGACTTGGAGAATACAAAGGAAATGTTGAGAAAGAAGTCAATGAAGTGACAGCGCTGGAATTAAGAGGCTTACGGAATGCTGTTATAGCTGCTCTGATTTATATAGCTGTTGTACTGCTTTTAATTTTCCTTCCCGGCTCCAGCCTGACAAATGAAGATGGCGGACTTATACCATCCCCGCTTTTAAGTAATATCGTGCCAATCATCCTCTTGTTATTTATTACGGTAGGTTCAGCATACGGAATAACCACCAAAAAAATTAAATCACAAAATGATGTTGTAACCTATATGGCAGAATCCATTAAAGGGATGGCAGGCTATATTGTATTAATATTTGCTGCAGCTCAATTTATTGCTTATTTCAATTGGAGTAACCTGGGAACATGGATTGCTGTAAATAGTGCAGACGCATTGATTTCTATTAATTTAACAGGGCTGCCTATTGTTATTGCATTCTCAGTGCTAATGACCTTACTGAATTTAATTATATTTTCCGGCTCTGCACAATGGGCTTTAATGGCACCAATATTTGTACCAATGTTTATGCTGCTGGATTATAATCCGGCATTTATCCAGGCGGCGTATCGTATTGCTGATTCATCAACGAGTGTTATTACACCGCTGAACCCATATATTCTGCTCGTACTTGCAGTGATGAGGAATTATCAGAAGAATACAGGTCTGGGTACACTTATTTCCATGATGCTCCCATACGCACTTTCATTCTTTGGAATATGGGTGGTTATGCTGATTATCTTTGCGCTTTTAGGAATTCCGTTTGGGCCGGGAGTCGGCGTAAACATGTAATGGTAAATTGTAAAATGAAAATATAAAAATATTAGTCGTAGGAAAACCGGTCTGCTGTCGAAGTTGTGAAGCAGACCGGGTTTTGTTTTATGCTCTTGTAAGGCAGGCAGCTTTTGCATGTTGTAATAACAAATTTTCAAAAATATAAAATCTGCATTTATATGTGATGAAATACTATATTTGAAATTTAATTTTAATATTATAAAAATATTGACATTAAATTTCAACTGTAATATACTCCATATAAATCATATGTGAAAGGGTTTACAAAACTATGAATAATGATGGTCTAATTCGAATAAGAGAAGCGATGAATCACATAAAACCGGCTGAAAAAAATGCTGCAGTTTATATATTAGAAAACCCTGAGGAGATTGTACGGTTATCGATTAAAGAGCTTTCGAACCGGAGTGGCTCAAGTCAGGCTGCAATTACACGTCTTTGCAAGAATATAGGAGTTTCCGGTTTTCAGGATTTAAAGCTGCGAATTGCTGGAGACCTGCAGACCAGTGAATTAAATATCTATAACGGTAATGAAATTATATCTGATGAAAATGTCAATTCATTGATTGAGAAAGTTTCACAAAAAAATATTGAGTCAATCAGACAGACATTAAAAATTTTAGAAATAAATAGTGTAGAGAGAGCGATTGAAGCTTTAAATAAAGCAAACAGAATTGATTTTTATGGAGCGGCAGCATCACAGGTTATTGCTCAGGATGCACAGCAGAAGTTCCTGAGAATTAATAAATACTGTACCGCATACGAGGATGCACATTTACAATTAACTTCGTCGGTGACGCTTAGAGAGAATGATGTTGCTGTCGGAATTTCTTATTCAGGAGAGACCAAGCATGTACTCTCAGCAATCAGGAATGCGAAACAAAATAATGCTGTAACAGTGGCAATTACAAGATATGGAAAAAATACGTTATCTGAATTAGTGGATATTCATCTATGTGTTTCATCCGTAGAGTCCGATCTGGTTCGAAGTGCAGCAACAGCATCAAGAATTGCACAGCTTAATATCATTGATATTTTGTTTACGGGTGTTGCTTCAAGGAATTATGATGCCACAATCCATTACCTGAATCAGACGAGAGAAGCTTTACAAAGAGAATTTCGAAATCCTAAAAAAGGGTGAAGAGAGATGTATATTTTAGGAATTGATGGCGGCGGTACAAAAACCAAAGCAAGTTTATTTCATGAGGAGAAAGGATTCATATGGGAAGAGGAGGAAGAGGCTGCAAATCCGCATAGCACCAGCTATGCGCATTCTGTGGAGGTAGTTAATCGTCTTATAAACAAAGCATATGAAGCTCATTTTTTATCTGAAAATACGGAATTATCAATCGGTCTGGGGGTTGCAGGACTGGGAAGAAAAGCAGATCAGATTAAATGGTTAAAGTACTTTCAAGAATCCTCTCTGTGTTTACATAAAATAAAAGAAATCGTAGTAGAAAATGATGGAAAAATAGCCCTTTATTCAGAAACACTTGGCAGGGATGGCATCGTATCTATTTGTGGAACAGGGGCAATCACCATTGGCGTCCATCAAGCAAAAACAGTCCGTGTCGGAGGATGGGGACATTTAGTAGGCGGTGATCCAGGCAGTGGTTATCATATAGGCTCCCAGGCTTTGATAGCTGTATTTGATGAATTAGATGGATTAGGGCCTGAAACAATGCTGACAAGTCTCATCCTAGAAGGGGAGACTATTAACAGAATGGAAGATTTGGTTCCTATTCTTTATCAGGATTTTGAGAAGCAGCGGATAGCAGCGTTCGCAAGTTATGTCTTTCAGGCAGCAAATCAAAAAGATGAAGTTGCTATAAATATTATCAGAGAGACTGCTAAGGGGATAGCCCGGCGCGGGGGGATTTTATTTCAAAAATTGTTCCAGACAGATGTAAAGAATATTCCATTTGTACTGGCCGGAGGAATTTTTCAAAATGATTTTATAGTCAAAGAAGTAACAGCTGAATTAGCTGCGATTTCATCAGTAAAGGTAATCAAAGCACAAAGGCATCCCGTTGTCGGAAGTATTGTGCTCGTTCTTAAACAGCAGGGTTATTCTGCAGAACAAATTGAAACAATGCTTACAAATACAAGTGGCCGGCAGAAAAGAGGTTTGTAAATGAATGCTTATGAACAGTATTTGGAGGAATTGATAGCGAAAGATGAAATTCCTGGAGCAGTTTATCTTATTCAGCACGGGAAGCAGAGAAAGACATTAAGCAGTGCAGGCTCATTTTTAAACAATCAGGGGGAACGTATTCCAGTTACAGCAGATACTTATTTTGATTTAGCTTCCTTAACAAAAGTCATGTGTACACTGCCTAGTATTTTATTTTTATATGAACAAGGGGAATTGCATATAGATGATACGGTGAGTAAATATCTTTCCGAATTTCCTCTGGAAGACATTACTATCCGCCATTTCCTGCAGCATATATCAGGCGTTTCTGCAGATTTAGCCTTTAAAAACCGCTATCAACAAAGAGATGTATGGAAGGAAGTTCTGAATTGCAAAGCAGTTCAACCTCCTGATACCCAAGTATTATACAGTGATATCGGCATGATTATACTGGGAAAATTAATAGAAACAATAACGAAGCAGAAGCTGAATGTATTTGCCCAAAAAGAGTTATATCAACCATGGAGCATGACAGATACGGACTTCCTGCCTGAACAGGTTGAGAAAAATAAAATTGCAGCCACTGAGAAAGTTAATGAGAAATATGTGCATGGTGAGGTTCATGATGAAAAAGCATTCCATCTGGGAGGGGTCAGCGGTTCGGCAGGTTTATTTTCAACTGTTAAGGATGTAGCAGCCTATGCAAATTACTGGCTGTATCCGGAAACACAGTCGGTTTTAAAACCCGAGACAATGGCTTTAATCAAAGAAAATGTGATTCAAAATCGGGGTCTGGGCTTTGAAGTATTATGTGACAAATCTATTGGAGCAACTTGCGGTCCAGCCTGGTCCAACGGTTCTTTTGGCCATACCGGGTTTACTGGAACAAGCCTATGGATTGATCCAAAAGAAGAAATTATTACCGTCTTGCTAACTAACATGGTCCATTACGGGAGGGAGCATCGATTACCTGAAATCAGAAGAAAGTTTCACACGCTGGTTTATGAAACATTAATCAGCCAGTAAGCTGCCAGGATATTTCAGAAGAGAAGGGATGTATGTGTATGCAGACAGAGATGAGAAATAAAGAATCGAACCGCCTACATGAAAAGTCAACTTATGAAATTTTACAGATGATGAATAAACAGGATAAAACAGTTCCTGGTGTTGTAGAGAAAGCTTTGCCGCAAATAGAGAAGGCTGTAGAAGCTATGGTAGAAGCAATTGAGAAAAAGCATAAAGTAATCTATTTAGGATCAGGAACAAGCGGCAGGCTGGGTGTTTTGGATGCATCTGAATGCCCGCCAACTTTTGGTGTAGCTCCTGATGTTATTCAAGGGATTATCGCTGGTGGAGATAAAGCACTGCGTATTGCTATCGAAAATGCAGAAGATGATGATCAGCTTGGTGAGCAGGATGTAAGGGAAGCTGCCAACCTGGGTGATGTAGTTGTAGGGATTGCATCAAGCGGGCAGACTCCTTATGTGCTAGGAGCAGTAAAGAAGGCAAAAGCATTAGGATTAAAAACAATTGGAATTTCCTGTAACGAGAATACTAGATTATCAGAGGAAGTGGATATTGCTATTGAGCTTCCTGTAGGTCCGGAAATTTTAACCGGATCAACAAGGTTAAAGGCGGGAACAGCTCAAAAACTGGTGTTGAATATGCTGTCTACAGTAACCATGGTGCGGACGGGAAAAGTATATGAAAATCTGATGATTAATTTACAAGCCAAAAACAAGAAGCTGCGAAATAGAGCTATATCTATTATTAAAGAATTGACTCAGGCAAGCGATAAAGAGGCCGGCCAGGTCTATGACAAAGCAGATGGAGATACGAAAGCAGCTATACTGATGCTGATGTTTGATGTTGATGCAAAAATAGCCCAAGAAAGATTGAAGAAGCATCAGGGGAACTTTGTTAAAGCGTTGAGTGAATGGAGCAAAGAGTAGACATACATGGGAGGATAAGCATATTGCTGCTCCGGATAATTTAGGAATTATACAAATTTTAATAATTAATAGGAGGTTTTAGTAATGAAGAAGAGTCTATTGCTTGGAATGTTTTTAATTATATGCAGCGGAATACTTGCTGCATGTGGAAACGGAGACAGCTCCGGCAGCTCGAATGAAAATGCAGTAGAACTGGAAATGTACAGCTGGAGAACAGAAGACAGGTCTGCATATGAGGAGATAATTGCTGCTTTTGAAGAAGAGAATCCGGATATTAAAATTAAATTCAATCCGTTTGATTCTACGGAATATAATACGATTTTAACCAACGCACTGGTTTCGGGAACAGGACCTGATATTGTGCAGCTGAGACCATATTCAGGTGCCCAGACAATTGCCGATAATGGATATTTAGTGGCTTTAGATGATATAGAAGGAATTGAAAACTTCGATGATTCTTATTTAGAGGCAGCACAGGGAAGTGACGGAAGTACTTATGGAATACCATTGTCTTTAAATGTAGGTGTCATTTTTTATAATCAGAATATTTTTGAAGAGTATGGTTTAGATGTTCCAGAGACATGGGAGGACTTTGTAAGCGTTAGTGAGGAATTATTGGCTAATGATATTATTCCTGTAGCTCAAGGGGGAAGAGACGCATATTTATTATCGATGCTTCACGGTGTTATTTCGCCGACAGCATACGGAGGTAACGAATTTGTAGATGAATTAACAGAAGGAAATACTGATTTAACGGACGAGCGCATGCTGGCATCCCTGGATCGAATGGAAGAAATTACAGCATTTTTGCCGGATGATTTTATTGCTTTAGATGATAATGACGCACAAGCTCTATTTTATGCGGAAGAAGCAGCGATGTATATTAATGGAGACTATCGATTAGAAACCTTTGAAAATAACATTCCAGATATTCCTGTTGGTGTTATTACTGGATTCAAGGAGGAGGATGCAGAAGAACCGCTGGCGATGGACTGGGTGGACAGCTCTTACGGAGTCGTTGAAGGGACAGAGCATGAGGAAGAGGCTCTGAAATTCATGGAATTTATGGCATCGCAGGAGTTCGGACAAACGTTCAGCGACAGCTTGAGTCGTGTTAGCGCTGTAGATGGAGTAACAGCTACACACGAAATTGTTCAGCAGGTGACAGAGGCTTCCGAAGCAAATTCTACACCTTACCTTATGCTTGTCCATTATGGAGAGGGCTCGCCGACATCAAAAACTATTTTTGAAGACGGACTGCAGGGAATGTATCTGGGAGAAATTACGAAAGAAGACCTGCTCGAACAAACACAGGAAAACGCTGAAAGAGCTGCAGAAGAGGGAGTAGAAGAGTTAGAGATGATTGAAGAAGATGAGTAAAGGTAATTGGAGAACTTTGGGTCTTCCGTTATTGAGAATAAGCAGTCAATAAATTTTCTTTAATATTTTGGCAGCGCTTCTAAAAAAGCGTCCTGCAGCGTTTATTCATCTCAGAAGAAAGAGTCGCGCTGTGATAAAACACAGAGGAGGTTTTCAATAATGAAGAAAAAGCTGTTTATTGGAATATTCTTTATCTTATTCAGCGGGATAGCTGCTGGATGCGGAAGCGAGGATAGTTCCGGTAATTCAAATGAAGATGCCGTAGAACTGGAAATGTATAGCTGGAGAACAGAGGACAGATCTGCATATGAGGAGATAATCGCTGCTTTTGAGGAAGAAAATCCAAATATTAAAATTAAATTTAATCCATTTGAAGCTACGGAATATAATACTATCTTAACCAATGCCTTAGTATCAGGAACAGGACCTGACATTGTGCAGCTCAGACCTTATACTGGTGCCCGGACAATTGCAGACAATGGATATTTAGTGGCTTTAGATGATATAGAAGGTATTGATAACTTTGACGAATCATATTTAGAAGCTGCGCAGGGAAGTGACGGAAATACCTATGGAATACCTTTGTCTTTAAATATTGGTCTGATCTATTACAATATAGATATTTTTAATGAACATGGGCTGGATCCCCCTGAAACATGGGATGATTTTATAGAAGTCAGTCAGGAATTAAAGAATAATGGCGTTACACCATTATCTGTAGGCGGGAGAGAAGCATGGCTGTTATCTATGCTGCACGGGGTTATAACTCCAACGGCATATGGAGGTAATGAATTTGTATCAGATATAACAGAGGGAGCAGCCGATTTAACAGATTCTCGAATGATGGAATCCTTAGATAGAATGGAAGAGCTTACAGAATATATAGCTGACGGCTTTATGGCTTTAGATGATGCTGATTCACAAGCATTATTTTATACAGAAGAAGCAGCAATGTATGTAAATGGAGATTTTCAATTAGAAGTATTGGAAAATAGTAACCCTGATCTTTCCATAGGCGTAATTCCCGGATTTAAGGAGGAAGGTTCAGATGATCCATTAGTCATGAATTGGGTGGATGGTTCATATGGCGTTGTAAAAGGTACAGAACATGAAGAAGAAGCCCTGCAGTTTATGGAATTTATGGCCAGCCCGGAATTCGGGCAATTATTTACTGATAATTTAAGCCGGGTTAGTGCTGTAGAGGGCGTAACTGCATCACATGATATTGTCAAACAAATTATGGAGGCTTCGGAGGCTAATTCAACTCCTTATCTTATGCTTGTTGAGTATGGTTTAGGTTCCCCATCAACAAAAGGTATTTTTGAGGACGGATTACAGGGGATGTATTTAGGGGAGGTCACAAAGGAAGAATTGCTTGAACAATCACAGGAAAATGCAGAGAGAGCTGCAGAAGAGGGAGTAGAGGAGTTAGAGATGATTGAGGAAGATGAGTAACGTAAATAGGATGTTCAAAAAGTCCAATAAAGATGACACGGCGATAAGAGGATCTTCTACTAAGAGCGCCCACGTCGTGTGGGCAACGTAGAAGCCACCACAACACGTGAGAAGTGCGTTGACTAACTTTTTCCGATGGGACTGCGATTACTCGTCCCATCGAAGAGCTTTTGCGATTACTCGCTCCACCGAGAACATTTGTGGACAATACAGAAGTCACCACATCCTGTGGAAGTCCGTTCGTAAAAAATTAGTCGCCTTGAACTTCTTAATCCTAGTTACAGGACTTTTTGAACACACACTTAAATAAAAAACGAATACACAATCAGCTTTGGTTGTGTATTCACCTTTTGGGAGGGTGGACTCCATGGCTAAAAATAAGCAGAAAAATAGATATAAAAAGCATCTTGTTCATTTATTCATACTTCCTGCTGCACTGATTTATGGTGTTTTTCAGTTATATCCATTAATTTCGGCTGCCTTGAACAGCTTTTATTCGTTTAATGGATTTGAACGGATGGATTTTATAGGGTTTCAAAATTTTATAACGTTATTTACAGAAAAACCGTACAAGGATTTTTTCCTGAATGCATTTAGTCATAACTGGATTTATTTTTTCGTTACAGTACTTACCCAACTAGTTATCTCACTTATATTAGCTTTAATTATACATAGTAAAATTAAAGGTAAAGAGTTTTTTAAAAGCATGTTCTTCTTGCCGAAGCTATTGTCTGTTATTGTCATTGGGTTTTTATTCAGCCTAATTTTAAACCCGACCAGAGGTGCGCTTAACACACTGCTGGAAGCAATCGGCCTGGAGGCATTCACAAGACCCTGGCTGGGGGATATGAGTACTGCACTCTTAAGTGTTATCTTTGTTGACAGCTGGGCGTCCATCGGATTTTCTATGCTGATATTTTTAGCTGGTCTGCAGGCGATTGATAAGGAAATTTTTGAAGCGGCAAGAATTGATGGAGCTAATTCATTTACTGTTTTATTTAGAATTACGCTTCCTATGATTGGACCGGCCCTAATGATTATGACAGTGCTGACATTTATAGGATCATTTGAAACATTCGAATATGTATTTGCTATGCAGGGATCTTCGGGAGGGCCATATTATTCAACGGATGTACTGACAACCTTCTTTTACCGTTTAGCTTTCGGAACAGTTGATGGAGGGCAGGCAATTGGACTCGGTTCAGCAGTTGCAGTCGTTCTATTTATTATTATCGGCATGGCGACAAGTATCATTTTATTTGTCTTCAAGCGGAAAGACTTCGAAAGGTAAAACAGTGAAGGAGGAGAGAAGATGAAAACTAATCCGTTATTACAAATCATAAAGTACGCCGTCTTAGCATTATTTACGTTTGTTTTTGGCTATCCGATTTTTTTAATGATTGTTTCTTCATTTAAAGAAAATGCAGAGATTTTTACAAATCCTTTAAGTTTGCCAACTTCCTTCAATTTAGATAACTATATAGAGGTTTGGGAAGTCGTCAATTTTTCCAATTATATTGTTAATAGTATCATTGTCAGTTCAGCTTCTGTATTTATTGTACTATTTGTATCGTCTTTGGCTGGATATTATCTTTCAAGATATAGATTTAAATGGAATCCTTATTTGTTAGCGTTTTTCATGATAGGGCTTATGCTTCCGATGAAGCTGGCTGTTATACCGCTTTATATGACGATGCTGAAATTAGGTTTAGTAGATACCCTATTTGCTTTAATTTTTATCTATGTTGCCGGTGGAATTCCATTCGCAGTATTTTTGTTCTATGGTTTTTTCCGTACAGTTCCAAGAGCCTTGGAGGATTCTGCGAGATTAGATGGCTGTAATGATTTTCAAGTGTATTACCGGATTGTACTGCCGATAATGAAACCTGCTATTTCAATTGTGGGTATTGTAAACCTGATTAATGTCTGGAATGACTTTTTCTATCCGTTAATATTTATTCGAACCGATTCATTATCAACTATTCCTCTGGGGATGTTAACATTATTCGGTGAGTATGATACACAATGGAATCTGCTGTTTGCGGGTTTAACTTTGTCGTCATTACCGATGATTATCGCATTTTTATTCGCCTCCAGGCAGTTTATGGATAGCTTAACGGAAGGAGCCGTGAAATAAGTGGGAACAAAATGGATTACATTTGATCTTGATGAAACAATAATGCAAAATCCCTTCGGAAAATGGGTTTTTCCGGAGATTGTGAATATGTTGAAAAAGGAAACAGATACGGAAGAGGATATTCTGGATTTGATTGTCAGCGAGCACTTACAAAGAATGAGTGAAGAGCGATTTTTAGAAGCATATGATTGGGATGATATTATAACTGGCGTAGCAGGGAATTTAGGAGCAGGTTCAGTTATAGATATAGAAAGGATGGTTATCAAGCATTCTGAGTCTCCGAAGATTTATTTGCTGGAAGATAATATGCTGGACTATCTGAAACGAATCAAAGAAAAAGGCTTCCATCTTGCAGCTGCAACAAATGGTTATTCAAAGTATCAGCTCCCGGTATTGCAGAAACTGGGTCTCGATAGAGTATTTGATGAAGTGATTACATCCGATTCGGCAGGATTTGCCAAGCCGAATCCTGCCGTTTTGAAAAAACTGTCGGATGACGGAGAAATAACAGCGCACGTTGGTGATCGAATTGACCATGATGTATTATTGGCCAATAAATTAGGAGTTTTTTCTGTTTTTATTCACAGGGCCCTGCCAGCTGAAGTTTTAGCATACCCGATTGATGAAAGGGCAACACACCCAAGTTTTATTAAAATATGTGAAGAAAAATGGCATAAAGAAAACAGATTAAGAGAGATGCCGTTTCTTGAGAATGAATGCATTCCAAAAGTGGTGGTGCAATCTGTTGAAGAACTGGCGGAGAAAATCGGCTTTATTCTTAAATAATTAATTCCTGATAAAGAAATAAAAAGATGTTTGGAACAAAAGCAAATTGTATAGATATAAGGTATGAGAGGATATTAATGTATTAAAGTGTTTAAAAATAGAATACGGATTGAATGAATAAACTGCTGTTGTCAGAGAGCAGTTTATTTCTTTTTGCTTTAAAAATAGAAAAATAATGTAATAAATAAGGAGAAATTGAGAATTTGTGCTGAAAAATGAATAATATTGTCGTTTCGAGTTAAATTTTATACTTTTCTGAATGTAATTTGTTATTATTGTTATATAGACAAATTTTAATTTTAGCAATATACTTCTAATTTTTATTAGAAATATGTTACATTTAGAATAGGAGAAATTTCATACAGAGGAGAGAGAATGTTGGATTTAGGGCAAAAACTTAAATTTTTACGAAACAAACAAAAATCCAAGCAGCAAGAGATTGTTGAAGGTATTTGTTCTGTATCCTATTACAGCAAGATTGAAAACGGCAATGTCGTTCCTAATGAAGAGATCCTACAGCTGCTGGCCCGAAGATTTGGAATAAGTGTCCAAGAATTAGTTCAAACAGATGAAGCAATGAGTGATGAAGTAGTTCAGGAAGCAGAAGAAATTTATAATTTAATTAAAGAAAACCGGAAAGCCGCAGAAGAAGCCTATCAATTGTTTTTAGAAAAATACAAGAACTCACTGGATCCCGGTATGAAATTACTGATCAGTTTAATTCAATTACGGTTTACTTTGAGATTTTCAACACAGACAGAAGCGGAAGAAAAATTCCAGGAAGTTGAAGCTTTACAGGAGTATGGTAATCTGAAAATCATGCCGTTATTTAATAGAGTTTGTGGCTTATACCATTATGTATCCGGCAATTATGACGTAGCGCTTGAGCTATATCTGGGATTGGCAAATTCGCTGAATTATCCTTATAAAGCAGATATTCATTATGAACTCTCCCTGGTTTACAACAGGAAGGGCAACATATACAAATCGATTCAGCATTTAGAAACCGCTTTAAATAAATACTTACAGGAAATGAACTATAACCAATGTACAGTTTGTTATTTTTTGTTAGGTATTAACTACTATCAAATGAAAAATTTTGATGAAGCAATCGACTATTATTACCGTATAGAGAAGGTCGTAAAAGATGATACAAACCTGCTTCGCAAAGTTTATCATAATATGGGACTTGCATTTGAAGATAAGAAGGATATCGAAAAAGCAATTGTTTACTATCAGAGAAGTCTCTCTGTCTCTAAAGATGAGCAATATAATATAAATACGATAGAGGCATTAGCCGATTTATATCTAAATATAAAGGATAAAGAAAAAGCAGCACAGTATATTTCCAAAGGAGAAACGATTGCCGATAAGTCTGATTTGAAGGAGCATGTTATTAAGTTTCAAGTGCTTCGATTACAATTGGAAGAAGAGGATATAAAAGAATATTTGGAAACTGTTGCTATTCCATTTTTTGAGAAGAGAAATGATACAGAAATTCTCATTCGATATAATGTATTACTATCAAATTATTATTCTCAAAATAAGCAGTATAAACAAGCTTATTTTAAGATAAAAAACGCTCTGGATATGAAAGGAGGGATTTGATGAAGAAATTATTAATTGCTGTATTAGTAGTTTTCTCACTTTTCAGCGTAACAATGACTGTAAGTGCAGGCGGTAGTGTTGAGTATCCTGATTCAACGCATAGTTTTAATCCTAATGATGATTTTTAAGTTCTGTTTATTGTAAATGAAGAAAAAGCTATCTGGGGCTATTAAATTAGCGTATGATAGCTTTTTTGTATTGTAAAATAAAATTTGATTCATTTTATGGAAGTAGGATAAAATAAAAATGTTTAAAGTTCATAACTAATTATAAAAGAATATGTTGTCTTTATTTATATTTCGTGGTAAAGTAATAATATTTCCGTTACAAATCGTAATTATTACGTTTTGTAACGAGTTGGTTTTCAGTGAGGTGCTTAAAATGGATAATTACTTAGATAAAAAGCTTTTGGAAAAGGTGATTAGCCGCTTCCTCTCAAAAGAGGAACGATTATTATATGGGAAAGTTATAAATATGGAAAATGTAATTTCTGAGAGAGCTTTGACACCGGAACATTTTGTTGATTTACTCCGGGCTGAAACGCCACACAAGCAAGTAGCTGTAGAATTTAACTTATCCTTACCTGAACTTTTAGAAGTATTAAAAGAGATTGAAGAGAAAATAGAGAACAGAATAGAAAAGGTAAACACAGAAACGCGTTGGATTGACTGTACAAACGCTGTTTCAGATGCTTTTGAGACAAATGAAAACAGGAAATATTTTTATACAGAAGGATTGTAAACAAAAAGAGACAGTGAAATGAGAGCTTAGAAAGAAAAATAGACATTTAGCGGCTGACAGAATAATTGATTAAGTATGTATGCCATACTAAAAAATTTTAATTATCAAATCGTAATGATTACGTTTATGGTTAGTGTGAAAAGGAAGAGAGGGATAGGCATGTATAAATGGGTAGTAATTGGTGGAGGAATTCAAGGAAGCTGCGTAGCTTCCCGTCTGCTTGAGGAGAAAAAAGCAGAGAGAAAAGATTTATTAATTATCGATTCTCATAAACAGCCGCTGGAAAGATGGAGAACAGTTACAGATAAGATTGAAATGGAATATTTACGCTCCCCTTTAGTTCATCATTTACATACCGATCCATACAGTTTAAAAAAATATTCTTCCGTAAACAATTATGCCTCGGGCTTTAAGGGGCGGTATCAGCGGCCGCGTTTAGACATGTTTAATCAGCATTGCCTAGATTTACTGGAAGAAACAGGTGTGATGGAATGTTGGCTGCAGGGAGAGGTAAATGGACTTAAATGGACAGAGCAGGGGTGGAAAGTTGGTATTAAGGATGGACGTTGTTTCTTTAGTGAGAGGGTGGTGCTCGCTATAGGTGTTAACCATACGCCGCATTATCCATCATGGGCTGAGAAGTATAGAGATAATAAAGCGCTGGAGCATATATTTGAAATGAACAGCAGGCTCCCGGATACAGGAGATGTAATTGTTATTGGCGGCGGCATGACTGCAGGACACCTTGCTTATGCACTTACTCAAAAAGAATCCATTCATTCTGTTACCATGGTGAAACGGCATCCGTTACGTATTCATCATTTTGACAGCGATCCTGGCTGGCTTGGACCTAAATATTTGAATAAGTACCATAAACTGACCAGCTATAAAGAAAGACGGAAAACTATACAAAAAGCAAGGAACAGTGGTTCTATCACCAGGGATTTATATTTAAAACTGTTGAAGCAGGAGAGATTGGGAAGACTAGATATTCATACAGGCTGTATTGAGGACATAAGAGAAGATACTGACGGGAAAATGCAGCTTTTTATGGAAAATCAAGAAAAGCTGAAGGGAAGCTCTATTATGCTGGCAACGGGTCCAGAAATCGCAATGCCAGGCAAGGAATGGCTAGATCCAATAATTAAGCAAATGGGATTGCCTTGCGCGCCATGCGGATTTCCGGTTGTTCCTAAGTCACTTGAATGGAAAAATGGACTTTTTGTAGCTGGAGCATTAGCCGAGCTGGAGATTGGGCCGGTTTCTAGAAATATTGCTGGTGCAAGAAAGGCTGCAGAGCGGATATTGCGTTATGGTTAGGAAAAAAGAATAAAAATATTAAGTCCATCCTCATTATTAGTTTATTGTATGAGGATGGTTTTTTAATGGAATTATTTTATCTTGAGTTGGAAGTTTTGATTGTGTTATATAGGGTGTATTTCAATTTATGCACTTACACAAAGTGCTAAGAAATATTCTCTATCTCTATGTCATGCGCTTTTATTTCAATCCACGCACCCACATAAGATGCGAATTACTATAATCATCTTCATTATCAAACCATGGTGATTTCAATCCACGCACCCACATAAGATGCGAACCACAGCTTTAAAAGCAAATATGATCGCTTTTATATTTCAATCCACGCACCCACATAAGATGCGAAATAGCTCGTTATTATCCCAACGAAATAAATTAAAATTTCAATCCACGCACCCACATAAGATGCGAAAAGGAAGAGTGATGGAATGGAAACAAGCAAAGTAATTTCAATCCACGCACCCACATAAGATGCGAAAAGTTTGTAGGTCCTGTATATCACGATGTATCAGATTTCAATCCACGCACCCACATAAGATGCGAAGTGTTCGGTTTCTTCATCAAAAACATTATGATAAATTTCAATCCACGCACCCACATAAGATGCGAATCCTCTTGAGAAAACATCATAGATTGCCATTTTTATTTCAATCCACGCACCCACATAAGATGCGAACCGCAGCAAACGAGCTAACAGATGGTGTTAAATCAATTTCAATCCACGCACCCACATAAGATGCGAAAAGACGAACGAAACCAACTAATCGATCAATATATATTTCAATCCACGCACCCACATAAGATGCGAAAATGATTCCGTTGTATTCGGGTCAAAACATGATATTTCAATCCACGCACCCACATAAGATGCGAAGTGTATTTTCTAGTTGTTATATATTTTTTCTCAAATTTCAATCCACGCACCCACATAAGATGCGAAAGCGTACATAATAAAGCTATGTACAGCAAGTCTTTATAAACAATAAAGTGCTAACCAGAATCTAACTTCCCGCCTTTTGATTCATTTTTATTTGAAACCTCATGAAATCCTTATAAATTAAGAGGTGCTAACCTCCCTAGTAATTCATGTTTGCTTCAGGTTAGCACCTCTTAAAGAATAATTTGCTTAAAATATATTCATAAAATGTTTTTCTCTATTTTGATAAGTTCTGCATAACCAATTAATATAATTCTACTTTATCATAAATACAAATGATAATCATAACTAATTACCCCACATACATACCTTGAACGACTTACCAATTTTATTTCCATCTACGCATCTATGTAGAATTTGAAAGCATATTAACTGCTTAAAAAATAAGATACCATCATACATTTTTGTCCATTTAAAGTAAGAAAGGTCATTGCAGAGAAAGAAGAATAAAGTATAGACAAGCTAAGTGTATTATTTAAATTTTGTTTAAAAATGAAGGATTTTCGTCCGCTTCCTAATAACTCTTGTTATGATTATTAAATAGGGATTACAACACTTTATGAAATTCTTTTAAAATAATCCAGCAAACAAATGAAATAGAAGCAATAATACTAATAAAAATTAGAGGCCAATGGGGTGGGAAAATGGCAAAAATCCTATACATCGAAGACGAAAAAGAAATCGGACAATGGGTGACAGAAGATTTAACAGGAAGAGGTCATGATGTAACTTGGCTAACATCCGGAAACCAATTAGAACAATATTTAAATAATATAGACCTTGCTATTTTAGATATTATGCTGCCGGGACTTGATGGTTTCTCAATCGGAAAACGGATCAAAAAAGCAAACCAGGATACGCCAATAGTGATGTTATCCGCACGCTCTGCAGTGGAGGACAAACTGGAGGGGTTAAGCTTTGCGGATGATTATGTTACAAAACCATTCCATCCCGACGAATTGGCTGCACGTGTGGATGCCTTGCTCCGCCGTTTTCAAAAAGAAGAAGGTATTCTCGAAATTAGACATCTGCAAATAGATACGAAATCGTTGATTATTATCAATAAGCAGACAGAGAAAGAAATTTTACTGACCGGGAAGCAGTATCAGCTATTTCAATACTTCCTTCGTCATCTGAATCAGATTTTAACGAAGGAACAGCTTTATGAAGGTGTATGGGGAGAGCGTTTTATGGAAGGGGATAAAACATTGATGGTGCATATCCGCTATTTGCGTGAGAAAATTGAAGGAAATCCAGCGAAACCGACTATTATTGAAACCATTCGCGGGATTGGTTATCGGGTGAAAAAATGAAACGGTTTTTGAAGTCCTTATTAGCGAAATATATATTGATTATTCTCATTGCACTTTTTTTATTTCAAGCCGCCTATATTACTATTGTTATTGTTTTCTTTAATCTGATGGGAGATCCGGATTCGCCCGGAAATGGCCAGGAGTCGTATGACGAAATAGAAGAAAACTGGCATCAGGAAGCCAGTCAAATAATATCAGAAGATACCATTGCTCATGTATTTGAGGAATGGCAGGAAGTGTATCCGAATGCTTCTATGTTTTGGGTAGATGGAGACGGAGTTTTGAATCTACAAAGCAATCTTCAGGAAAATTTACCGGATGAATGGAACGTTACCTATACCGCACAATTTTTAAAAAATCATTATGATGAAGATCCATTTACTGTCGTTGCTTTTGTAGGAGGCCATGAGGAAGAGGGGTTTATTGTTTTCCAGCTGCCTCGGGACATGCTTAAGTCCGAGGGGCAACGACTGAACGAAGAATATGGATGGACAATTGTTATATTGACAATTGGCGTTGTATTTTTATTTATATTTCTTTCCTTATGGTTTTTCAGAGGGATCCGTAAACGTCTTGTCCATCTGCAAGAAGCAATGGAAATTCGGGATACGGATGGACTGCCGATTCTTATTGAAGAGAAGCAGGATGAGATTGGTGATTTGGAGAAGTCCTTTAATCGAATGGTGCAGGAATTAAGAGAAAGCAGGGAGCGCGAACAGGAGGAGGAGCAGCTGCGTAAAGAGCTGATAGCCAACTTATCGCATGATTTACGTACACCTTTAACCAAAATAAACGCACAGGCCTACACATTGCAGAAAATGGATTTACCAACAGAAGCAAAGCGTTCTCTTAAGCTGACGTCCACATCTATTGAAGACGTGGATAGATTAATCGAAAATCTAATGTCTTATACATTGCTGATGGCGAGTAAGTATAGGAAGGATTTAAAAGAAATAAATATTATCCGATTTCTCCGTCAATACCTGGCAGCCTGGTATCCAGTTTTTGAAAAGGAAGAATTTGAAGTTGATATTGACATAGAAGCCTTTGAACAGAATAAATGGGAAATTGATCCATTATGGTTCAGCCGGATTTTGGATAATCTCCTGCAAAATGTTCTTCGTCATGCAACAGATGGAAAATATATTGCTGTGTGGACAGAATCAACAGAACATTATGATGCCATTGTGATTACAGATAAAGGGAAGGGTATGCAGGTGGATACAGAGCAAAAAGGAGCAGGAATCGGTCTTTCCATTGTTGATATGATGGTAAAGGGTATGCATCTGGATTGGGAAATTGATTCGACAGAAAAAGGAACAACGATAAAGATTATCAGGATGAAAAGAGCAGGCAATTAGTCTTTTTATTTTCAGCTAAAAAAATTAAGGAAGGGAGGAATCTCGGTGACAAGTATTTACACCTATTGGGGAGATGGTGAAGTAAAACTAACCTGGATACAAGATAACAATATGCCTGAAAGTAAGCTTATAACAAGTGTACATGGTTTATGCTTCAAAAACGATAAGCTGCTCCTTGTAAATTTAAATGATAGAGGCTGGGATATACCCGGGGGACATAGTGAAAAGAGAGAGGCACCTGAAGCGTGTTTTAAACGTGAAGCATATGAAGAAGGCTATATTACAGGGAGTTGTTCTCTCTTAGGATATATCGAAGTAAATCATACCGAAAATATCGAATGGAATTCGGATAGACCATATCCGAAAGTCGGTTATCAGGTGTTTTACTGTATGGATGTTCAGCGAGTTTATGAGTTTAAGGGTGCTTATGAATCAGGAAAAAGAATCTGGATAGATCCGGGAGAAGTAGAAAATTACAATAATAATTGGAGTACGTTGCATCAAAATATTTTAGATAAAGCCACACAAAGTAATTAATATACGATTCTTTTACAATAGAATAGTAAAAAGCAGTGAAATCCTTACAAGGTGGAGGTCACCGCTTTTTACTGTTTAAAGTATTCAGATATATTTCCAATAATAGTCTATTTTGGTATTTCAATTATAATAGGTTCAAATTCAACATCTTTAAAAGAATCTTTTTTTTCTATTTTAATCTCTTCCCCGTTTTTATCAAACTCCACGCCTCTAAATAAGTAAGGAATAATTGTCAACTCTGTAACATTGGAATCAATTGGACCAAACAGTTCAATATTTTTAAATCCCGGATTATTATCAAAAAACCAGCTTTCTCCACTTCCGGAAAAGGACGTAATTTCATTGCCATCCTGATCAAACAAATTTATTCCAATACGACCTACCCGGTTAATACCAAAATTTGTTTTTTCATCAAGGCTTTCATAAGATATGCTGACGCCTAGTTCGCTGAGAGACAGATCTGTAATAGTAAGGTTAATTCCGTCAGCACTTTGGGAATGCTGGACAGGAATGGTTTGAATGTTCTCCATTTTTTCTACAGGAGTTGAAAAATTCCAAGCTTCTTCATTCTCCCCATGTAAAATCACTCCCAGTTCAAATTTATCCGGCATTTCTTCTGTTACCTTTATTTCCTGAACTGCTGTCCGGGTTGTTGCTGATTGACTAGATTCCATATACATTAATGAACCCATACTTGGTGATTCTCCATTAATGGTAAACTCCATACCAGCACTAGTATAATTCTCTTCAAGTGGTTTTTTTGATTCAATAATATAACTAACGCTAATATTATTCTGGTCATACAAGACTTCATCGAGTGTTACAGAGATTCCGTTAACGGTCTGGGTTTCGCCAATTTGGCTGGTTAATCCCTGCTTATGGGCTTTTTCGAGGTTAGCTAGGTTCGAATTTTCAAATACAGAACCGATAATAGGAATCTGAGACAGGCTGCTTGCCAGCGCTGGTGAATAGTATGATGAACCAACTAATATGACAAAAATAACTGCCACACTGCCAAAAGCATAGAATATTTTTCGTTTAATCTTGTTTCTTCGGCGCTGCTGAGGATTCACTGTCCCTTTCCTGCGTTGTTTTTCTGCTTGTTCTATACCCATTTGAATAGCTGAACGTACTTGCTCTTTAGGGAAAGGTTCTAATTGCTTATGTCGATTGTTCATTTAACTTATAACTCCTTTCTATTTCGATTCTTAATTTTTTCTTTGCTCTGCGTAAATATGTTTTTATTGTTCCTGCAGGCTTCTCCATAACCTCTGCAATATCCTGAATCGACAGGTTGTGGTAATAAAATAAGATAATAGAAGTCTGATAGGATGCTTTCAGCTTGGATAACGCTTCACTCAGATGAAATGATTCTATTTCTTGCTCCTGCTTGCTCTCTAATCGAAATAACAATTCATTTTCTTCAAAAGGAATAATTTGATTCCGTTCTTTTAAAAGCTGGTAACACTCGCGTATCAGGATGCGGAATAGCCATGTTGAAAAATATTCCGGATTTCGTAATTGACCAATGGATAGAAATGCTTTACAGGATGTTTCCTGAATAGCGTCCAAAGCATCCTGTTTATTGTTAACGTAAGAGAGCGCTTTGTAATACAGCATTTGTTCTTCCAGGAAGAGCAGTTCTTCAAAAGCCGCAGCATCTCCATTAATAGCTTTTTTCACGGTATGTATATTGTGCTTCACTGTATAATTCCTCCCCTCATTCATTAGAGTCATTTAGGGATATAAAAAGTTTCACTTTCTTTATTTTCTTGAAATATTTTTTGTCTTATAGTACCCGGCTTTTTAACCAAACTTTAAACAAAGTCCATACTTCATTTTAACCTTGCACCCCTATCCTTGAAAGTAGAGGTGATAAGGATGGAATATATCGTAGAAACGAAGCATTTAACAAAATCATTTGGAAAAGAAAAAGCAGTATCAAATTTGGAAATGAAGATACCTAAGGGAGAGATATATGGATTTCTTGGTCCAAATGGAGCTGGAAAAACAACAACCATCCGCATGCTGTTGGGACTAATGCGTCCGACTTCCGGATCTGTACAGCTATTTGGAAAAGATATGAAAAACAATCGGATAGAAATTTTGAAAAATGTCGGCTCGCTGGTAGAAAATCCTTCCTACTACCCGCATTTAACTGCCAAGGAAAATTTAGAAGCAAGCAGAAAAATTCTTAACGTGCCAAAGAAGAGAATTGATGAAGTACTTCAACAGGTTCGCCTGCATGAGGTTGCCAATAAAAAAGTAAAAGGATTTTCGCTTGGAATGAAGCAGCGACTCGGGATTGCCGCTGCCATGCTGCACCAGCCGGAGCTGTTGATTTTGGATGAACCTACAAATGGTTTAGACCCGTCTGGCATTATTGAAATGAGGCAGCTGATTCAGAGTCTTCCGGAAGAATATGGTATGACAGTGCTGATATCCAGTCATCTACTGTCTGAGATTGATCAGATGGCTACCAGAGTAGGTGTTGTATCTAAGGGGAAAATGATCTTTCAGGACTCGATCGAGACCATGCGTAAATTTGCTCAAGCTTCTATCCAGGTGAAGGTGAATGATAACGAAGCAGCGTGGCGTTCTTTGCTTGCCAATGGACAAAAAGCGGATTTAGAGAAAGAAAGTGTGACCTTGCAGGCGGAAGATGATGAGCAGGTAGCAGCTTCCATTCGCTATCTTGTTCAGCTGGGGTTCTCTATTTATAGGGTACAGGAGGAAAAAAGGTCTCTGGAGAATATATTCTTAGAGATGACAAAGGAGGAGCAGGCAGGATGATCCTTTCACTGGTAAAGGCGGATTTTTTAAAGATAAAGCGTAAAGGAATGTGGCTGTTGTGTCTGATTGGTCCTTTTGGTGTTGTAGCTTTACAGATGGTCAATTACGGCGTGAGAAAGGATTATTTGTTTGATCAGATGGATGATCGCTGGCTGTATTATATTTTGAACATCAATTCATTTACGCCGCTTGCAATTGTTTTAGGAATTGTGATTTTGACATCCTTTATGGCAAGCATTGAAGATGAAACAAACGCCTGGAAGCAGTTAGTTGCTTTACCTGTTTCCAAACGGGAGGTGTATTTATCTAAATTTACGGTAGTCAGCTGTGTCTTATTTTTATCCTCTGTTCTCTTATTCCTTTTTATGTCCGGTTATGGACTGACGCTGGGGCTAGGGGCTGATATACCATACTTGCGGTTAATGGAGTATAGCTTCTTGCCTTTCTTTGCTGCATTTCCCGTATTGGGACTGCAGCTTTGGGTGGCTACTGTCAGTAAGAATCAGGCTATCCCTGTCACACTAGGGGTAGCAGGAGTGATTTTAGCATATTCTGCCCCGTTGTTACCTGATTGGGTGATTTGGAAATGGCCGGCACTATCTAATGATTGGGATCATTCATATATCAATGCCCTGTTAGGAACCGGCTTTGGATTGGTACTGTATTTGCTGGGGATGATTGATTTTAAAAGAAGGGACGTTAAATAAATGTTTTCCGTGATAAATTCTGAGTGGTATAAGCTGCGAAAATCAAAAGTACTATTTCTTCTATTAGTCGCTCCGCTGATTGGATTATTTATTGGGTTAGCCAATTCCTCCATCGAAATAGAAGAAATCAATGCTTGGCATGAAAAGCTGGTTATGATGAATTTTACTTATGCTATCTTATTCCTGCCCTTGATTTCAGGTGTCTTAGCCAGTGTGATTTGCAAGTACGAGCATCAGGAAGGAGGCTGGAAACAGCTGATGGCGCTGCCGGTAACGAGGGGGAAGGTCTTTCTTTCTAAATACCTGTTGCTGATTCTTCTGATGCTTGCTATGCAATTAATGTACTTGGTTTCTATTTATTTAGTGGGTGTGATAGAAGGGATTACAGATCCTTTTCCAATGGATATTGTTTGGAAGTCTATTTTCGGAGGCTGGGTGGCAACCTTGCCGTTAATTGCTTTACAGTTATGGGTTTCGATTGCATTCAAAAGCTTTGCCGCACCATTTGCGATAAATGTTATTTTTACATTACCAACGATTTTAGTCATTAATTCGGAGCGGTTTGGGCCATATTATCCATGGGGACAGCCATTTTTAATGATGAATATTGGCGGAAGTACAGAGGATGTATTTTTTGTACCTTGGGATCAGATTCTAACCGTTGTTGGCAGCAGTTTTCTAATATTTTTTATTGGAGGCTATCTATACTTCCAGAAAAAGGCTATTTGATAGTGAAATATTTAATAATTGTATTTGAAAAAAGGAATGGCACTCACGCTGTTATTCCTTTTTTCGTTATAATAAAAGAAAAAGTCATACAGGAGAGGACATTTTAAAGTGCGAAACAGGTATATTTATTGTGATAAATTTGGTAATCCTAATGAAGTATTAGAGATGGGAGAAAAAGAAATTTGCCCGCCAAAAGGAGATGAAGTGCTGGTTAGGATGTTAGCCAGACCAATTAATCCATCCGATTTAATCCCGGTAAGAGGAAGCTATTCACACAGAATTTCTCTTCCATATATACCTGGTTATGAAGGTGTTGGAATTGTAGAGGATGTTGGAGCTTCAGTAAGTACAGATCTCACTGGAAAACGAGTTCTGTCGTTACGAGGCGAGGGGACATGGCAGGATTTTGTCATAGCTCCGGCAAGGTTTGTTGTATCTGTGCCAGAATCTATGGATAATATAATTGCTGCACAGCTGTATATTAACCCTGTTACCGCATGGGTTACACTGACAGAAATATTGAAATTACAGCCTGATAGTGTACTGCTCGTTAATGCTTGCGGATCAGCGATAGGGCACTTGTATGCGCAGTTTGCCAGAATTTTAGATTTACATTTGATTGCAGTTACGAGAAATAATAAACATACACGGAGACTTTTAAATCTTGGTGCTTTTGAAGTGGTGGATACATCCAGTCAATCGCTTTATGAGGCTGTGATGAAAAAAACAAATGGAAAAGGAGCAGATGCAGCGATTGATTCGCTGGGCGGAAAAGCAGGAACGGATTTAGCCGGCTGTTTGCGGAGTCAGGGACAATTCTTAAGTATCGGCTTGTTGTCTGGGGAGCAAATGAATTGGGGAGCTTTTGCAGATAAGGTGAAAATGAATATTTTTCATTTAAGGCACTGGAACAAGAAGGCAGGTCACGATGAATGGCAGAGAACCTTCCAGCAAATCATAAACCTTGTGGAGAAGCAAGAGCTGTTGCTTAGCTTTGAAAAAGCAAAATATGAATTAGCAGATATAAAACAGGCTGTTGATGCAGCTGCTGATGGCAGAAAAGGAAAAGTGATTTTATCCGGAAGCTGATGCTTCGTAACCGATAAAACTCGTTCCTTTTTTATCGAGTGATTTATGCAAGCAGCCTCTATACTTGAATTAATGGAAGGAGGAGAAGGAAATGCAAAGCAGAATGAATGAGGCGTTACAGTATATTGAGGAGAACCTGGATGTGGAAATCGACGAGAAAGAAATTGAGAAAATTACCGGTACATCGATTTACCACTTCCGGCGAATGTTTTCTTTTTTAGCAGGGATGACATTGACTGCTTATATCCGTAACCGAAAGCTTTCCAATGCAATGTTTGATTTGTTACGGGATGATGTTAATGTGACAGATACTGCTTTTAAATATGGATATAATTCTGTTGACGGTTTTTCTAGGGCATTTCGCGAATGGGCTGGATTTAACCCTTCTGAAGTGAAAAATCAGCAAAAAAAGCGTCTTAAAGCCTTTCCGAAGCTCACCTTTCAATTAACGATTCAAGGAGGAGCAGAAATGAATTATCGAATTGTTGAAAAAGAAGCATTTAAAATTATTGGTATAAGTAAAAAGGTGCCCATGCAGTTTGAAGGAGTTAATCCGGAAATTGAAAAACTGGCGAATAGTATTACAAATCAGCAGAAAGAAAAGATGCATCAATACGCTAATATAGAGCCTAAGCAAGTAATTAATGCTTCTTATAATTATGATGAAGGCAGCAGATTACGTGAGGGCAAAGAAGTGCATGAGAAAGGCTATTTAGAGCATATGATTGGCGTATTGACAGATGAAGAAGGACCCTTTGAAGGGCTGGATGTGCTGGAAGTGCCTAATCATATTTGGGTCATTTTCTCATCACAAGGGCCATTCCCTGAAACAATGCAGCAAACATGGGCGAAAATTGCTTCAGAATGGCTTCCTTCCTCGGATTATCAGTTAGTTGATGCGCCGGGAATTTCTTTTGTAGAAGATTATAGCGATCTAGAGAATGTATATAGTGAGATTTGGATGGCTGTGCAGAAAAAAGGTTAGCAGCGCCTCTAACATGAAAAGACGAGATACCTTGGCACCTCATCATTTTATGTTGGAGGTGCTGGGTCATGAGCATCTATATAAGATGCGACTACATGGTGTACCTATTTTATAAGCACTACGAAATTTCAATCCACGCATCCATATAAGATGCGACATCGCCGTCAGCATTATTTTCGCGTACATTTTCAATTTCAATCCACGCATCCATATAAGATGCGACAGCACACATAAAACACCTTAATACAGCAAGGCCTAAAGACGAAAAAAATGCTAACCTAATCAAAGTTTGAAATTATTTCCTTTTATTATTAGGGTATTTCTCTAAACCCCTTGCTATAAAAAGGGTGCTAACCTCCTTAGTAAGCTATGTTCGCTTAAGGTTAGCAACCAATGTTAATTTTAAATTCCTTACTTATACCTTATCATTCTAAAAAAATCATATCAAATGATTTTAAAAATTAGAGAAATATATAAATAAGTTATCTATGTGAAGGAAGCAAGACTATGATAAACTTTAACTATAAAATGAACAGGGAGCTGTAAGCCATGATAAAACATATTGTACAATGGAATCATCGTGACAATTTCAGTGAAGCAGAGAAAAAAGTAAATGCAGAGAAAATCAAAAATGAATTAGAAAGTTTAAAAGATAAGATAGATGGTGTTGCTTCTATCAACGTCATTATTAATCCTTTGGCGACAAGCGATCGTGATATTATTCTGGATAGCGAGTTTGAGACGGAGGAGGCATTACAACAATATCAAATACATCCAGAGCATGTGCGTGTGTCAAGCTTTGTGAAAGAGTGTGTGAAGGATCGTGTCTGTGTTGATTACCAGCTATAATCATAGATAAAAGCAGTATAGAAAGTTGTTCTATACTGTTTTTTTACATAGAAATATAGTGTTATTTACAATCAATTAATTAAAAGAAAGGATGCATTTCAAATGAGTGATAAGTGGTTAGAATGGACGAAGCAAATCCAGGCTATTTCTCAGGCGGGATTGACTTTTACAAATGATATGTATGACAGAGAACGGTATGAACAGCTGCGTACGTTAAGCATTGAAATTATGAATGAATATACGGGATTAGATTTCGAGTCCATTCGTGATTTATTTGCTAATGAGGTAGGCTATCAGACTCCTAAAGTCGATGTGCGGGGTGTTGTTTTTAAAGATAATCGTATTTTAATGGTCCGTGAAAAGCATGATAGTGCCTGGGCGTTACCGGGTGGCTTTTGTGATATTGGTGAATCTCCAAAAGAAAATGTTACCAAAGAAATTCAGGAAGAAGCAGGCTTTCACGTACAGCCAATGAAGCTGCTGGCAGTTTTTGATACAAATAAACATCCACACCCGCCACAGCCTTATCAGTATTATAAATTGTTTATCCAATGCGAGATTATGAGCGGGGAAGCCAAATTGGGAATGGAAACAAAAGGAATTGATTTTTTTGCTGAGGATAACCTGCCTGATCTCTCGTTAAATCGGAATACAGAAACACAAATCAAATGTTTGTTTGAATTTTTGAGAGATCCGGAGAAGCCGACCTTGTTTGATTAATATCGTACTGTCTTAAAAATTACTTCTTCAAGTGAGGAGTAATTTTTTTCTGTCCGAATTTCTTGTAAAACAAGGTGAAGTCCTTTAAAATGAGGATGTTTTGTAGGAGATATCTGCTTAGCCAGAGGAAAATAATACAATTTAAAATCTAAATAAGTGATTTTAAAATATCAATGCGTTGATAGATCATAGAAGGGGGCATTGAAATGGACCGGACGAAATTAAGCTCGGAAAGTAATCGATTTATAGAAAAGCTGCGGCTGTATTTATTTTCTCAGGGCATAGAACAATCTGATATTGAGGAAGCTGCAGATAATTTAGCGCAGAAGCTTTATGAGATGGAACAAAATAATGAGTCTATTAAACAAATTACCGACAAATCCCCGCAGGAATATTTAGATGAGCTGAAAGAAGAAGTGAATAAAAAGAAGAACACATCTGTATCCTGGCTGATTCCATATATCCTTATAGGTGCGATTATTTTTATGGTATTTGGTGACGTTTTACGAGGTGTATTATACGGAGAAATTGTAGCATACAGCCTTTTTAGAATCCTAAGTACAATTGTAATTGGACTTTTATTTATTATTGGCTCTGTTTTTGCGGTAAGATACACCTCTAAAACGCAGTTATCTGTATCTAAAGAATATATAATTCTGGCGATTCCAGCAGTTATTGGTATGCTTTTATTTGTAGCAGCTTATTTTATGGATGGTTATGTGGAAACCTCCCTTGTTACAATTCAATTCTTAGGAAATATGATTTTATTGGGGATAGTGACAGCTGCAGCAGTACTAATGTCTGTTTGGGCGAAAACATGGATATTACCTGTTATCTTAATTGCCTGGAATTTTCCGCCGATGATTTTGGAGAATACGCCGCTTGGAGTTGATATGCAGGCTTTCCTGAGTATTATCCTGACCTTTTTAATTGTTGGAGTTTATATCTATTTGGAGTTTCAGAAAGAGCAGCAGTGATAACCAGGCAAGGATAATTCTGTTAAAATATGAAGGAATGAACGTAAGAAATAAGTAAAAGAACTAGACTGGATAAGAGGTGCTTGAAATGAAAGGTTATTTAGCAAATGGATTATTTTCAATAGGTGACCGTTATGTAAATGAACAGCTGGCAAAAGCGATTCGTGAGGCTGTTCCGGAAATAGACTTATATGTACCGCAGGAAAATGCGGCAATTAATGATAAGACTGCATATGCAAATAGTGAGATCATTGCAGAAGCAGATTTATCTAAGCTGGAAGAAAGTGATTTTTTAATTGCAGTACTGGATGGCGTAGAAGTAGATTCTGGTGTAGCGGCTGAAATTGGAGCTTTTTCAATGCTTAAACGCCCAATTGTCGGGGTATTTACCGATACCCGCCAGCAGGGAAGAGATAATCAGAAAAAGATTGACGCGCTTATAGAAGATGGTTTAGAAAATCAATTTGTGTATCGTAATTTATTTTTGGTAGGGTTAATAAAAAGAAATGGCGAGATTACCTCTTCCTTGGAGGAAGCAGTGGAAGCTGTTTTAGAGATAAAGAATAAACGTATATAATGATTGTAAGAGAAAATCTAAATTGTCATTCAGAGCTTTATATGGAGTATGGTAGGTTTTCTCTTTTTTTATATACACATCATGAAAATATTTCAAAAATTCTAAATTGCATAGACCTAAAATAACAAAAAGATGTTAAACTGAAAACTAAGTTACATTTAATAAGGAGAATACATATGGAAAAGACAGAAGCAATAACGTTAAAGCTCCTAACAAAAACGTACATAGATGATTTGAATCAATTCGAGCTTCCGGAAGAGCAGCATCAATTTACTGCACTGCCTCACGAGATTTCAGACCTGACGGAAGGTCAATATGGTGTCATGATTATGAATGGAGAAGAACCGGTAGGTTTTTTCCTGCTGCATCAGACGGATCGTGTAAAAGAATATTCTGCGAATCATAAAGCTATTCTTTTAACTGCTTTATCTATCAATCAGGTTCATCAGCGGAAGGGTTATGCCAGAAAAGGAATGACATTACTTAAGGATTTTATACAAGATGTATTTCCTGAATGTGATGAGATTATATTAGCTGTCAATCATAAAAATATACCAGCACAAAAGCTTTATCATAATGTCGGTTTTGCAGATACGGGTAAGCGGAAGGAAGGTCCAAAGGGCGAGCAATTTATTATGGCTTTACAAGTATTCTAATTTAAGGAGAGGTTCTATGAGCAAAGTATTTACGGAGTACAGGAAGACAATTGATGAGGTTTCCAAGCTAAAAGAAGCGGATGAACAAATACTGATCACACCGATTAAAGAAAATGCCTGGTCGATAAGAGAAATTATTGGTCATATGTATTATTGGGATGATTACAATCTTCAAAACATGGTATCTCAGATGCATCATAGAGCAAATCTGCCGGCATTTCCGGATCATGATGCTCAGAATGAAAAGGCTATTCAATCTCTCGAAGGCCAATCTGTTTACCAAATAGTAGATTTATTTATAAAGCGGAGAGAAGAATTTTTAGATGCAGTAAAAAAAGTAGATAAGCAGGACAGGTTTACTATTGGAACCGGGAAAAGAGCTTTTTCGGCTGAAAGCTTTGTGAAAATATTTGTGAAGCATGATGCACATCACTTAAAGCAAATAGAGAATTTTTTAGCTGTTGGTTGATAGAACATATGAGGAACTTTCTGGAGATGGAGAGTTCTTTTTTACGAAAAAGTATAAGAAGTACTGGTTACAGAACAATTCGTGAAAATAATATGGCAATGGAGTATAATATCTTTATAATAGATGATTATTCAAGGTTGAAAGGACAGACATTCAATGGCTACAATTCGTGATATTTCTGAAAAAGCTGGAGTGGCAAAAAGTACGGTATCCAGATATTTAAATAATGGTTATGTCAGTCAAGCGACAAGAGAAAAAATTGAAAAAACAATTGAAGAATTGGAATACGTTCCGAATTCATACGCACAAAATTTGCGTTTAGAGAGTAATCCGACAATTGGTGTGATTATTCCCAGATTTGACTCTTATTCGGTAATAACGACACTGCAGGGAATTGATAAGGAATTAAAGCAGCTGCAGTATAATATTTTAATTGAAAATACAGACAGAAGTCCTGAAAGAGAAATTGAATATTTAAAGCGTCTGGCAAAGATGAAAGTTTCAGGAATTATATTTCTGGCGACAAAATTAACAGAGGAGCATATTCATACGATTGAATCCATTGAAGTACCTGTTATTGTGATTGGTCAAGAGGATAGACGTCTGAATTGTATTGTTTATAAGGACTATGAGGCAGCTTTTGAGCTGGCAGAGTATTTAACTGCTTACGATTTTAATAAAATTGCTTACCTTGGAGTAGATGAAGAAGATGAAGCAGTTGGTGTTTTAAGGAAAAAGGGATTTGTCGAATGTTTTATGAAAGAGGGGCAGGAAAGGCTCTCTATTTATTATACTGACTTTTCCATCGAGAAATCAGTTCATAAAACAAGGGAGTTATTAAACGAAATCAAGCCGGATTTATTGATTTGCGCAACGGATAATATTGCGATCGGCGCAATGAAATCCATTTATGAAAAAAAACTTCGTATTCCTGAAGATATTTCTGTGACTGGTTTTGGAGATTATCAGATCTCCAGTTATTTAACGCCTGCATTAACAACGGTTCATTATGATTATAATAAAGCCGGACATATCGCTGCAAAAAGTATTGTCAGAATGAAAGGACAGAAATTTCATCCCACAACAACATACGTGGATTATCAGGTATTGCCAAAAAACAGTATTGACAAAGCGAAAAGAAAGCGATAAACTTTCTCCATAACATATATTAAATTTAATCAATGTGGAACCGATTCCCTATAAAGCATGTGGAACCGGTTCCATAAATGAAAATAAGGAGGACTTTCCTCATGGAAACAAAATGGTGGCAGGATGAGGTAGTTTATCAAATTTATCCAAAGGGCTTTTATGATTCTAATGGCGATGGTATCGGAGATTTGAAAGGGATTACAGAAAAATTGGATTACTTGAAAGAGTTAGGGATTACAATGATTTGGATATGTCCGATTTTTTCATCTCCTATGGTTGATAACGGATATGATATCTCTGATTTTGAGGGGATTAACCCAGAGTTTGGAACAATGGATGATTTCAATCAGCTCTTAGAAGAAGCGAAGAAACGCAATATTAAAATTATATTGGATCTTGTAATTAATCATACTTCGGATGAGCACCCATGGTTCCAGGAAGCACTAAAAAATCCAGCCAGCAAGTATAGAGATTACTATATTTTTAAAACAGGTGCAGAAGGCAGCCCGCCGAACAACTGGCGTTCTATTTTCGGAGGATCGGTTTGGGAGAAGCTCCCTGAAGAAGATCTCTATTACTTGCATGTTTTTGATAAAAAACAGCCAGATCTTAATTGGGAAAACAAAGAAATGCGTGAAGAATTATATGGGATGATTAATCGCTGGCTCGATAAAGGTGTAGCAGGATTCCGAATTGATTCTATCACTTTTATTAAAAAGGACAGTGACTATGCAAGTCTTCCGGCAGACGGAGCGGACGGTCTTGTTTCCTGCAAGCATAAAACAAGAAATCGTCCAGGGATCGAAAACTTTCTAAACGAATTGAAAGCGAATACGTTTGAAAAGTATGATGCTGTTACTGTTGGTGAAGCTCCAGGAGTGAAGTATGAAGATTTTAATCAGTTTATAGGGGAAGATGGTTACTTCTCCATGATTTTTGATTTCCATTATGCCGATATTGATGTGGAATCAGGATCAGATTGGTTTAAGCGTACAAATTGGACTGTTCCAGAATTTAAAGAGCTATTATTCAGATCTCAATCCGCACTCCAGGAAGCTGGATGGGGAGCAAACTTCCTGGAAAATCATGATCAGCCGCGTGTGCTGTCCAAGATGGTAAGAGAAGAAGAATGGCAAACACCTGAAACCGCAAAAACATTTGGAATGCTATATTTCTTTTTGCGGGGAACACCATTTATCTACCAGGGACAGGAGCTTGGAATGAAAAACTTTCACCGTTCAACGATAAAGGCTTTTAATGATATTTCCAGCATTGATAATTATCACCGTTCTATGCAGGAGGGATTTTCAGAAGAGGAAGCACTTCAATTTGTTAACCTGCGGAGCCGTGATAATACAAGGACACCATTTCCTTGGAACAACGAGGTGTATGGCGGATTTACTACTGGAAAACCGTGGCTGGACATGACAGAAGAATACCCGGAAATTAATGCAGTAAATAATTCTGTTTATACATTTTATCAGCAGATGATTCAGTTAAGACAGGATAGTGAATTAAGCGGTATATTAACTTTTGGGAATATTAAAGAAGTAAAGGATGTACCGGAGGAAGTAATTGCCTATGAGCGTGTCCATAAAGATAAAAGATTGACGGTACTGGTTAATCTAAGCACAGAGAAGAAAAAAGTTCTATTAGACCGTCCAATGGTGGATATCATTTTATATAGCCAGACGAAGCCTTCGATAACGGGGAATGAAGTTGTTTTAGAACCTTATCAGGGAATCGCCGTCAGCTGAGAAGGAGTGAAATAGCATGTCTAATGATAAATATAAACAAACAGGCGAAAAAATTATAGAGATTATTGGTAAAGATAATATTGAATCCATGACGCATTGTGCAACGAGATTGCGCTTTAGCGTCAAAGATAAGGATTCTATCGATAAAGAAGCAATTGAAGACATTGAAATGGTAAAGGGTGTTTTCTATAATTCAGGACAATTTCAAGTCATTCTTGGGACAGGAATTGTTAATAAAGTGTATAAAGCCGTTGCTGGTGACTCTAATGAAGAAGAAAAACAGTCAGATAGTCAAAATGCGGAAGGTCAGAAACCAAAAAAAGGAAAAATACAGCGTGGAGTAAGAACTCTGGCGGATGTATTTATTCCAATTATTCCGGGGATTGTGGCAACAGGACTATTTCTTGGATTAAAAGGTGTATTGTTGAATGAATCTGTTTTAGGATTCTTTGGAACAACACCGGATGCTATTCCGGAATCAGTATTAGCGCTGATTACTGTGCTGACAGATACTGTATTTGCTTTTCTGCCGGCATTAATCTGCTGGTCGGCCTTTAAGAAGTTTGGCGGAACCCCGATCATAGGATTTGTTATTGGTCTGATGCTTGTTTCGCCTGCTTTGCCGAATGCTTATGCAGTGGCAGATGCAACATCCAATGTAGAGCCCTTGATGGCATTCGGGTTTATTCCGATTGTCGGTTATCAGGGGAGTGTTCTGACCGCACTTGTTGTCGGTATTGTAGCTTCAAAAGTAGAAATAAAACTTAGAGCAAAAATGCCAGATTCACTGGACTTAATGTTTACACCATTCTTCGTTATTATCGTTGGCGTTTTAGGTGGACTATTGGTACTTGGGCCAGTACTTCACATTGTAGAAAATGGTCTTGTTTATGTGGTAACTGGATTAATTCACGTACCATTTGGAATTGGCGGATTTATTATTGGATTAATTTATCCGTTAGCCGTTATTACAGGAATGCACCATCTGTTCTTAATGATTGAAACAACTTTACTTGCTTCTACCGGCTTTAATCCGCTTATTACATTATGTGCAATGTATGGGTTTGCCAATGCAGCGGTTTGTTTTGCTATCAGTTTCAGAAGTAAGAAAAAGAATATGAAAGTAATGGGCACCAGTGCGGGGATTACCCAGCTCTTAGGCGTCAGCGAGCCGGCTCTTTTCGGGGTCATCATCCGCTACGGAACCCGGCCGTTAACAATTATGCTGCTCTCTTCCGCATTAGGGGGAATGGTATTATCCATCCTGGGTGTACAGGCTAATGCATATGGTTTGGCTGTTATTCTGTCACCATTAATGTATATTTACAGCGGGTATCAATTTGTAACGTATATTATTGTCGGGATAGCTACCTTTATTTTAGCGTTTGTCCTTGCTTATCTATTTGCTGTTCCAAAAGAGCTGTTAAAGCCGGATGAAAATACAGCAATAAATCATTCATGAGAGATTTAAAACAGCCTGGATAAAGGATTTGGAAGGGAGCATTTGAGAATAATATGGATTGGACAAGAGAAATGAGGTATCGTCATTACCGTGAAATGACGGATGCAGAGGAAAAAGAATTACTGGAAAAAGTGAACAGCAGCATCTGGAGGCAGCAGTTTCATGTACAGCCTCCTTATGGGCTGTTAAATGATCCGAATGGCTTTGCTTACTATCAGGGAAAGTATCACTTATTCTATCAATGGTTTCCATTTGGGCCTGTTCATGGCATGAAGCATTGGTATCATGTAGAATCAGATGATTTGGTCAATTGGAAAGATAATGGGCTGGCGCTGGCTCCAGAATATGATTATGAGAGTCATGGAATCTTTTCAGGTACAGGTATTGTTAAGGATGAACTATTATATTTATTCTATACAGCGAACAAACGTGATGAGAACTGGAATCGAGAATCTTCCCAAGGCCTAGCTGTTATGGACAAGAATGGCAGGATTGTAAAAAAGGAGAAGCCGGTAATTTCGGCACAGCCGGCAGGATATACAGCTAATTTTCGGGATCCAAAGGTATGGCAGGACAAAGATAGCGGTAAATTTAATATGATTGTCGGTGCAGAAAGAGAGAATCATACAGGCTGCGCGCTGCTCTATAAATCGGATAATTTGTTGAACTGGAGCTTTCAAGGAGAATTAAAAATGGATTTTGAACAGTTTGGTTATATGTGGGAATGTCCGGATATCTTTCAGATTGAAGGAAATGATGTGCTGATACTATCTCCTCAAGGGCTTGAACCAGAAGGAGATTCCTATCATAATGTGCATAATTCCGGATGCTTTATTGGTTATTTTGATAAAGAAAAAGATTATTTTCAAAGTGATGCTTTTCAGGAACTGGATGCAGGATTTGATTTTTATGCGCCACAGACAACGCAGATACAGGATGGACGTCAGATTTTAATTGGCTGGATGGGACTTCCTGATACAGCTTATCCTTCTGATAAAGATATGTGGGCCAATTGCTTAACGATTCCGAGAGAACTGCAAATAAAAAATAATAAAATCTATCAGGTTCCAGTGAGGGAAATGATTAAAAAAAGAGGTTCTCTGACAGCATGGCAGGGAAATCTGATTGACGAAGAAATAACGATGGATGACTTTTCAGGCACTGTTTACGAGTTGAACTGTGATATGAGAACAGAAGACGGTAATGCAGGATTAAAGCTGCGTACTGGAAAAGAAGAAGAAACCTTGCTTTATCTGGATACAAAGCGTCAAAAAATAGTACTTGATCGTACAGCTGCAGGAGTTCCGGCAGCTGTGGATTATGGTACTGTTCGTCAGACTTCCTGTACAGATAATAAAATTTCTTTACGTATTTTTATGGATACGTCTTCCATCGAGGTGTTCGTTAATGAAGGTGAAGTTGTATTTACCGCAAGAATTTTTCCACAGGAAGAAAGCAATGGGATCAAGCTGTTTGCTGAGGATACGACAGCCTCTTTTGATTTGAAAAAATGGGGTTATACTTCTTAATTATAAGTGCAAAGGTTACAGGAGAATAAACTGAAAGAGCTTCAGTGAGCATGCCGGGCCGGTATTGCTCACTGGAGCTTTTTTATAAGCTATGACTGCTTTTGTTCATCAAGCGTAGATTGCAGCATTTCATTTTTAACTTCTAAAATATAATTCTTCAAAACATAATCCTTTCCACCATACTGGTCATACCACTCCCGGACTCGTATTACATGCTCCTTGTCTGCCCGGATAGCCGTTTCAATTCGTAAATAGTCATCGTAGCTGTCATATTCCCAGATAGCAAAAATTTCTGAGATATTGTCTTCATTTTCTATCATCCAGCGTCCAATCAGACGGGATCCATGCTTTAACTGGTTAGGGAGATTTGTTTTCTTGAAATGTGCATTTAGTATTTCTGCGAATTCAGATTTTACCAGGTAGTATTTTCGTCTGTAAAACATTGCTTCAGCTCCTTTGAATCTGTCCTTATGAAAATAAACTTTTGAATGAAGTATACCATCTTGAAAAATCCTAAATCATCTTTTTACCTGGCCTATTCAAAGTTCACAAATACCTTCAACATATCAATCGTATTAAATCCAAGTTTCCGGTAGATATTTTCAGCTTCAGGAGATGCTTGTAAAGTGCAGTACGCTGCACCTTCTTCCTTTGCTGTGCTTAGCAGATGATTCGTTAATTTTGTTCCAAGGCCATTACCTCTTTCACTCTCTAAGGTGGCAATATCGTATAAGCCTGCAATACCGTCTGAAAAGAGTATGGAGCCTATCGCTGCAGGTCTGCCTTGATGATAGCCGATAATATGCTGGAAATTATTAACCTCTAAAAGAGAAGAATGAGCAGCTTTTTCAAAATAGGTTTGAAGTTGTTTTTCTTCATTGGTGCCTGTATATAAACTGGAGAGAATATTACCGAAAGTAACGAATTGTTCAGGACTTGCGGCTTTTTCAAAATGAAAGTCTGCAACTGCATTGGAAACAACGGGCTGGAAGTCTTCAAGATCTGCAATCATACCTAAATAATCTGTTCCATAGTCGTTTAAGCCCGCTTCTCTAAATAAAGAAATAACATCTGTCTGCTGCTCCCAGCACCATACGTTTATGGGGTATTTTCTGCTGTTAAAATAATCAATGATTTCTTTAAAAGTACTATGATTTAGGGGATAACCGGTTTCCGGGAGTGTGACGACATTGAAATTATAGGATGAAAGATGCGCGTCTGTATAAGTAAAACCGTCTTCTGTTTCATGGATTTTTGCTTCCTTTAGGATAGCTGCTCTTGCTTTTATTTTTGCATTCAGGTTGTTGATCATAACTTGCTTTTGTTCAGATTGATTCATGCTTTCTGCTCCCTTATCTTGGAATAAAATGCCACAGTCTTGGATGAATTTCATCTCAACTACTGTGGCATCGGCCAAACTTATTTTTATTAAAATGATGTGATGTTTACTCTAAAGCTTCTTTTACTTTTTCCTCTGCTTCATCTGTCACCCATTCTGTCCAAAGATCTTCATGCTCTCTCAGGAATCTTTCAGCAGCTTCTTCTGCATTCGCATCTTCCTCCTGAATATATTGCAGTGCATCACTGGCAATTTCACTGGAGGTTTCGTAGTGACTTAAAAACTCTACAACTTCTGGTGCCCAATCCTCTAAATCATTGCTTACAGTAATATCAATATCTTGCGCGCCCATTTCAGAAAATGGTCCTTCCGGGTCTTCTTCCAAAATTGGTGTCATATCGTACATGCCCATGACCCAATTGGGTTCATAGTTATACCCAATCCATGGATCTCCACTTTCATAAGCATCTAACAAAGAAATATTAATTGCTGATTCTGAACCAGGGCGGAAGTAGTTATAATATTCATCTAAACCGTATTCATCAATTCCATCTGAGAGCATTTTATCGACTTCCCAGCCGGATATAGCACCGACAATTCGTCCTTTACTGCTATCATCAGGATCTTGGAAAACCTCCCAATATTCTGCTAAATCCGTAACGTATTCCAAGTCTGGTGTCATCGGTTCAATGCCGCGTTCCGGATCACCTTCAATCATATAAGTAGGAACATACAGACCTTGAAAGTTATCGTCAAAATTGACAGAAACCTTTTGATAATCACCATTTTCCAACCCTTCAGCGTAAGATTCTCCAAGATTTTGAGTCCATACTTCCATATGTATATTAATTTCCTGATCCTTCATGCCGGTCATTAATGCAGCTGCTGATCCCGTCATTGTTTCTGTATCATAACCATATCCATTGGAAATAATAAAGCCGGCGACTTCATTATGGAATCTTAAACTGTCCCAGCCTTCGTCGGCTAAAACAATTGCCCCTCCTTCATTTGTCTTTTCCCCACATGCGGCAAGCAGAATGAAGGAAAATCCGATGAGCAAATAGCTTAATTTCTTTTTCATAATAAAATTTCTCCTCACTTCTCTATAACTATAATAAAAAATCTTGCGGTAAATAGACCTATCTTTAAGAATAACGGGAACATAGAGGAGGAGCAACCGGACAAGGACCTTTATATAGGTTATAAAATGCCGTTAAGCTGCGAATAAACGAGATTTCTTTTAGATAATCATATAATACAGGTATATTTGTCGGAATATCGTGAATTATAAGGGATTTATGTATTCATCAAAGGATTCGCTTGGTACATCATCTTCAAATCAGGTATAGGATAATTTAAAAAATAAAATTTCTTGACAATACCTATGAGGGGTATGTTAAGATAGATATATAAGTTAAGAGGAGGTTAATAAAATGACTAATGAAACAATTCAAGTTCAAGGTATGTCATGTGGTCACTGTGTCAGCTCTGTTGAAGGAGCAGTTGGTGGATTAGATGGTGTAGATACAGTAAATGTTCATCTTCAGGAAGGAAAAGTGGATGTTTCCTTTGATGAAGGGAAAGTAAAGCTGGACGAAATTACAGAAGCAATTGAAGATCAGGGATATGACGTTGTATAAATAATAAAATATCTCGTTTCGAAAGCTTTTTAGATAAACAATAAAGGATCGTGCAATATATTTTTTGCACGATCTCCTTTTTAAATGATTACATACCCTGTATAGGTATGGGAGGTGGTTCGAATGGAAGCTAAAAAAGAAGTCACATTGCCTATTGAAGGGATGACATGTGCAGCCTGTGCAACCCGGATTGAAAAAGGTTTAAAACGGGTAAAAGGGGTTGAAGATGCTAATGTCAATTTCGCGATTGAAAAATCAACAATTCACTATAATCCGGAACAAACATCAGTAGAAGCGTTTGAGAAGAAAATTGAGCAGCTGGGCTATCATGTTCAGCATGAAAAACAGACCTTTGATGTAGCAGGAATGACATGTGCAGCCTGTGCCAACCGGATTGAGAAACGTTTAAATAAAATGGATGGTGTAAGTGAAGCCAATGTCAATTTCGCATTGGAGAACGTTGCAGTTGAATATAATGAAAATCAAGTAACTGTGCAGGATATGATGGAGGTTGTCAAAAAGCTTGGCTATGCGCTTAAACCTCAAGTATCCAAGGAAGAGACAACAAACCGGAAGGAAGAGGAGATTCGTCATCAGACCGGAAAATTTATCTTCTCTGCTATTTTAACACTTCCATTATTATGGACGATGGTGACGCATTTTTCCTTTACCTCATTTATTTATTCACCGGATATGCTGATGAATCCATGGGTACAGCTAGCACTGGCAACACCTGTGCAGTTTATCGCAGGGAAGCAGTTCTATGTAGGAGCTTATAAGGCGCTGAGAAATAAAAGTGCAAATATGGATGTTCTCGTCGCATTGGGAACCTCAGTAGCCTATCTCTATAGTATTTTTCTCGGAATAGAATGGCAAATAAACGGTGCGGTTGGTATGCCTGAGCTTTACTTTGAGGCTGCTGCGGTGATTATTACGTTAGTCCTGCTTGGCAAATTATTTGAAGTTCGTGCGAAAGGCCGTACTGGTCAGGCGATAAAAAAATTGCTGGATATGCAGGCAAAAACTGCCCGTGTTATCCGTGACGGCGAAGAGTTGGAAATAGCTATTGAAGAAGTAGCTGTCGGCGATCATATTATTGTTCGACCAGGAGAAAAAATACCCGTTGATGGAGCAATTATAAAAGGAAAATCAGCTGTTGATGAATCAATGATTACCGGAGAAAGTATTCCCGTTGATAAAAATATCGGAGATACAGCAATTGGCTCAACCATCAATAAAAATGGCATGCTGACCATCGAAGCAACCAAGATTGGAAAAGATACAGCGCTTGCCCAGATTGTGAAGGTAGTGGAAGAAGCACAGGGGAGCAAGGCTGATATTCAGCGTGTAGCAGACCGAGTATCTGGAATCTTTGTTCCTGTTGTTGTCGGGCTGGCTGTCATAACATTCCTTGCCTGGTATATCTTTGTTGCACCGGGTGATTTACGTGCAGCTTTAGTTCCTGCCATTACCGTTTTGGTTATTGCCTGTCCTTGTGCGCTTGGCTTAGCAACACCGACCTCTGTAATGGCCGGTTCAGGCAGAGCTGCAGAATTAGGCGTCTTGTTTAAAGGTGGGGAGTATTTAGAAAATACACGATTAATTGAAACAATTGTATTAGATAAAACGGGAACAGTAACGAAAGGTGAGCCTGGACTGACTGATGTCGTTCCTCAAGGCGATGTTACAGAGGAAGACTTATTAAGAATGGCAGCCTCCGCTGAGAAGCATTCAGAGCATCCGCTTGCTGAAGCAATTGTTAAAGGTGCAGAAGAACAAAATATTTCATTAATCGAAACAACAGATTTTCAATCTATACCCGGCGCTGGTATTCAAGTGACCTGGGAGGGAGAACCTCTCTTTATCGGAACAAGAAAATTAATGAAACAGCAAAATATTGATATCAGTATTATGGAAGAAAAAATGATAGAAATGGAAGCTGACGGAAAGACAGCAATGCTCGTTGGTTTTCAAGGAATGCTTATAGGAATGATTGCTGTTGCTGATACTGTAAAAGAAACTTCGAAGGCAGCTATTGAGCGTTTGCATGAACAAGGACTGGAAGTGATTTTGCTTACGGGAGATAATGAACGGACAGCGCAGGCGATTGCGAAAGAAGTCGGAGTAGATCGTGTTATTGCAGAAGTCTTACCAGAGCAAAAAGCAGATGAAATCAAACGGCTCCAGCAGGAAGGTAAAAAAGTTGCTATGGTAGGTGACGGCATTAATGATGCTCCTGCCTTAGCCATTGCAGATATTGGAATGGCGATTGGTACAGGAACAGATGTAGCGATAGAGGCAGCCGATGTAACGCTGATGCGCGGCGATTTACACAGTGTAGCTGACAGTATTGAGCTGAGTGCTAAAACGATGCGGAACATTAAACAAAATCTATTTTTCGCCTTTGCCTATAATTCTGCCTCCATTCCAATTGCTGCGATTGGATTATTGGCTCCTTGGGTTGCCGGCGCAGCGATGGCATGCAGCTCTGTATCTGTTGTTCTTAACGCTTTAAGACTGCAACGCTTGAAGCTGAAAAGGGAGGTATAATCCATGTCGATAAAAAAATGGGCGAGTATCGGGATTATCTATGTATGTGTTGTTGTTATTGCATACGGGACGATTGCAGGAAAGAATCCATTTGAAAGTAAGGATATAGAGCCTCATGATCATGCGGCAGTGCAAATCTTAGAAGTGAACCAGGGTGATTATTTCATATAGAAATAGGAAATAGCCGGTATTCTCTCGTCAGAATACCGGCTATTTTTGCAGGATGCTTAAGACGATGTCCAGCTTCCTCCATTAATATGGATAGCTTGTCCAGTCATATAAGAAGCTTCTTTGGAGGCAAGCATCACATAAGGCCAGGCATGCTCTGAAGGCTGTCCAGGCCGTCCCATTAAGGAATCCTGTCCAAATTTCTCAACCTCAGCTTCATCAAATGAAGATGGGATTAACGGAGTCCAGACAGGTCCAGGAGCAACCGTGTTTGCCCGGATGCCTTTTTTAGCAAGGCTTTGCGCGATACTTCTTGTGAATGAGGTAATCGCCCCTTTTGTTGCAGAATAATCCATTAATGTGGCATGCCCCTTATACGAATTAATAGAAGAAGTACTAATGATGGAATCTCCCTCACTCATATGGGGAACAGCTGCTTTTGTCAGATAGAACTGTGAAAAGAAATTCACACGGAATACTTCTTCAAACTGTTCAGAAGGAATATCCTCTACATTCTCCTGAACAAATTGGATAGCAGCATTATTAACCAGAATATTGATACCGCCAAATGCTTGTACGGTTTTTTCGACTAAATCAATACAATGGGATTCTTTTTTTATATCTCCAGGGAGAAGAAGGCATTGAACTCCTTCAGCTTCCACAGATTTCTTCGTATCCTCCGCATCTTCATGCTCGTCCAAATAGGAGATTGCTACGTTTGCTCCTTCTTTTGCGTATAAAATGGCTACAGCCCGGCCAATACCGCTGTCACCGCCAGTAATCAACGCATTTTTCCCTCGTAATTTATCCGTTCCTTGATAATCATATGGCTGATGCGGGAGCGGATTCATTTTTGATTCGAGTCCCGGCTGTTTGTCTTGTTTCTGTCTAGGAGTACCATTCTTCTGCATCTCTGTTGGTTCCATTAATGTGTTCCTCCTTTTATTCATTTTCTCATGTACTTAGCAACATTTTTCCACGTATTGGTGTTTTATAAACATTTTTATTGGAAAAGAAGTGAAAGCAAATGCTTCGAATTCGAACCATGCGGATAAAAAAGATGAACTTTTCCCTCTATTTGTATGCTTCTTGTTTTTTCAGTGCAATTTAGGGAAAGGATTTTTAAGAGCCACACTGATAGATACTCAGACAATAAGATTATTCTCCTCATAACAAGGTTAAGGAGTTGAACGAAGGATATGAAATCATCTTGGAAGAAAATAAAAAGACAGTTAACACTACCTTTTTTTACACCGACAATTGACAGCTTTATCACATTAGGGTTTGCGATTGCCGGTGCTATTGCGGGGAGTTTTATGCGGGGGATTATCCCTTTGTGGCAGCTGTTGCTGTATGCTGTTATTTTCTTAATCATTATCACGCCGATTCTTAGAAATATAGGAAATAAATGGAGGGAGAAAAAAGGAATTGAAGAAAAGGATTTGAAGCCTAATAAGCTGGTAGATCGCGTCGTGCTCAATGTTCTTCTTGGTTTTTCGATTGTTTGTTTTGTGATCGCGCTGATTATAAATTTATTAGTGGAATCTTTTAACTGGGCATGGTTAGGTTTTCATGTGGTTGTTATTTTAGTTGTTTATTTTGCCCGCTTTATACATTTCAAACGGCTGGAAAAGAGCTGATTATCAATTATTGTTATAGGTTCGTGTTGATGGGTGCTTATTTTCGCACTTTCAGGGACTACTGTCTTATAATAAGTACTTTCTTTTCTGTTAAGAGAGTGCTTTTTTATAAATTAAATACTCTTTATAAGAGGATATCCCGTATTAATAATGTATGTCCTGTAAAGTGCTGCAAAATGAGACGTAAGAAAGAATCAGGCAAAATAATTCTATAAATGTGAAATGTTATGTTCTATATTTGTAGAATAAATGATACGATAAAGTTAATAAAATACAAAGGAGTGATAACATGGATGTTTTGCAATTAACAAGCAGAGAAAGGGAGAGCTATGGGATCCAATTGACTTATTCTATATTATGGGAGTGTGCTTTAGGAATCGCAGCAATAACAAACATAAGATTGCTGGATACGTTGGAGAAGCCAAAAGAATATTGGATACAGACAAGAGAATCTGTTTCAGCAGAGTTATCGGAGGAATTGGAGTATGTTGAACAAAATAATACATGGAAGGCATTGCTCCAAATACTCCACCAGCAGGAATTTTCCAGTCTGGATGCATTTCAGCAATATGTACAGCATTTAACAGATATAGAATTGAAATTTATTTGTCTGCCATTTGTTGGAAATCAGCATCAGGCAGATCGTGAGCAGGCTGCGCAAGGGGAGAAAAAAGCAATCAAAGAGCTGATGCGCATTACGAATAATAATCCCTTTTTTCCTGCCTATATTGAATTTATCAGCAGTTGTGAAGCAGAGTCTTTAAAAAAGCATCTGATAAAGGTCATGAACAGCTGGTACCAAGAAATAGTGAGAAAGAGTGAGCAGGAAACAAAGGTCATTTTGGAAAAGGATTATCAGTCAAAGAAAGAGAAGCAGCAGAAAGTATCTTCGGAGGAATTAGTGCAATGGGCTACCGGCGGAGTTACCTACACACCTGAACCAAGTGTACATACCGTCTTATTAATCCCTCAATATATTTATCGTCCGTGGAATATTGAGGCTGATATTGAGGGAACAAAAGTATTTTATTATCCTGTTTCCAATGAAAGTGTGTCTCCAAGTGACCGTTATATGCCAGATTATTTTTTGGTTCAAAAATATAAGGCATTGGGTGATGAGGTGCGTCTGAAAATGGTTAAAATGCTGTTTGAGCATCCCAGGACATTACAGGATATGACGGAAAAACTGGATATAGGGAAGTCAACCATCCATCATCATTTGAAAATATTAAGAGCAGCGAAATTAGTAGAGATAATTGATTCAAAGTATTGCTTAAAAAATAATGTATTTACTCTGTTAGCAAAGGAATTTGACTGGTATCTGGAAAAATGAAAGGAGGAAGCGGATGGACACACCGATTTTCAGAAATAGATCTTTTCTTTCCATATGGATTGGCAATGGGATTTCAGAACTGGGCGGTGCTTTCGGAACCTTTTGCAATTCCATTTTAATCTATCAATTAACAGGCTCGAAACTAGCATTAGGCAGCATGTGGCTGTTATATTTTATTCCCTCTTTAGTGCTCCAGTTATTTATCGGTCCCTTTATTGACCGGTGGAGCCGAAAATGGATATTGATTTTCTGCCAGATAGCAAGAGGTTTTATCTTTCTTGTACCGCTGTTTGCCTTATTGACAGAAACGCTTTTGCCATGGCACATCTACCTGGTGCAGATAATTGTTGGATTAATTACCCCGCTCTATGTTCCGGCAAATCAGGCAATAACTCCTTCCATCGTGGCAAAGGGGCAATTGGAAGAAGCAAATGCTTATTTGGAAGGTACAGCGCGGTTAATGACTTTTACTGCTCCTTTTTTAGGCGGAGTTGTGATTGAGTATGTCGGTGTTATGCCCACAATGGCTTTAGTAAGTACACTGCTTTTATTAAGCGGTTTCACATTATTTTTTATCCAGGAGACCAGAATCCCGCAAAATAAGAGAGCGTCATGGTTAAAGGAATTTACAGAAGGAATGACTTACTTTTTAAAAAAGCGTGTCATTGTCTGGCTGGGGATATTTCTGGGATTTGTCCAGTTTGGTGTTGGTGTGACAATGGTTACCACACTTCCTTACATTACAGAAGAATTATCGGGAAGCTATGCTGAATACGGCTATTTTATGGCAGGTTTTCCGGTCGGGTTTATTTTAGGTTCAATCCTGGTCGGTAAAATAAAATATAAAAGTCGCAGAAGATTAATGCTGGGGGCCTTATTTATTGGCGGACTTACCTTTGTTTTCTTATTTATCAACACAAGTGTTATATTAGGAATTTTGGCAGAAGCAGCAGGAGGAATTGCCATGGCAGTTTTTGGGATACATAATACGACAATCTGTCAAAAAATCATACCTCACCACTTAATGGGAAAAATATTCTCTGTCCGGTTGTTAATTATCCGGTGTATGATGCCATTAGGTGTATTGGCGGGCGGATTTTTAAGCGAAATATGGGGAGTCCGGCCATTGTATTTATTGATAGGAATGGTGATAAGTACAACCTCTTTATTGGGAATACTGCTTCCGTATTTTAAGTTTATGGATGAGGAGATAGAAAAGAAAAAAGAACAGAAGATGGCTTGAAAAAATAAGCTATATGAAATCAGATTTTCATATAGCTTATTTTCATTAAAAGTGCTTCATTTATTATCATTCGTTTAATACCTTCAAAAACGCGAAATCAAAGGCCTTACAGCTCCCGTATCGACTTATCGGCTAACTGCATGATCGTCATATCATCCATTGGCGGATTATGCAGACCGGCCCGGACATCGCGGTAATAGCGTTCAAAATTATTTCTCAGCTTAAGGCTTTGTGCGCCGACAACACGCATGGCAAGATCTACACCTTGCACGGCTTTATTGGTGACAGACAGCTTCACAGCTCCTAATTCAGGGCCCATGCTATTTCTAATTTCTTCATCACTATTATCCCACTTTTCAGCAACTGCATGAAGAAAGTATTGTGATTCCAGCAAAAGAAGCTCCAGGTCACCAAGTTTTTGTTTCACATTAGGCAGTTCCGAAATAGTTCCCTTGATGCTGTTAGGTGAATAGCTTGTTGCAAAGGCAACTGCATCCTTCTGGGCAGCCTGCGCGATACCGAGATAGCATGCTGGAATATGCAATAACCAGCCTGTTGTTTTTCTTTTCTGATTCGATGTAATTTCAACAAGATCCTCTTTATCTAAACGAACCTCTTCTAAAACGAGATCATGACTGCCAGAACCGCGCATTGCGATAGAATCCCATGTTTCTTCCACATTGACACCTTCCAAATCATGCTTTACAAGGAAATTACCAACATCATCCGTTCCGTCAATAGACGCACTGACCACAAAATAAGTTAAGATTGGTGACAATGTCGTAAAGGTTTTCCGTCCGGTAATTATCCAGCCGCCATCTGTTTTTACTGCTGTTGTTTCCGGCTTCCCGCCGCGGGTTGGACTACCTGTTGCCGGTTCGGTTGCGGCATTGTTTAATAATGCACCATTTTCGATAACGTCCTTGATAACCTTTGTATAAACATTTTCGCTCCAAGGCCTGCTTTCGCCTAAATGCTTCATAATCCCCATATGCCAGCCGATAGACAATGCAGTTGAGCCGTCTGCCTGAGCGATGATCTGCTGATAGGTAAGCAATTCATCAAGTGAAATACCAGCGCCGCCATCCTCTTTTGGCACAGTGAGTGCAGGGTAGCCGATTTCTTGCAGGTCTTTAAAGTTTTCATAAGGAAAAGCACCGTCTGGAAGCTGACGGACACGTTCTCCAAAGGGTTTAATTGTTTTGGATAAAAGTTGGATTCGCTCTTCTTTTGTTTGTAAGTCTACTAAACTACTCATACTGTATTCCTCCTTGTAAAAGACAAAGTATGTTAATCAGATTTGTTTTATTTATATTATTTCATTGTTGGAGAAATAGTTCAATTAACATGTAACGCATTTTTTTGTATAATCTAATGATCGATATACTATAAAATAGGGTAGACTAGAGTAGAGAGAATGTAAGGAGTGTATACATTGAATCAGGACCTGAATTTAACCCCTTTACCAGAAACTTTTTACCAATATCCCACTTTACAATTAGCAGAAGAACTGCTTGGGTGCGTTTTAGTAAAGCAAACGGAGGAGGGGACGAGCTCTGGATTTATTGTGGAAACAGAAGCATATCTGGGAAGTGCTGACAGAGCAGCACATGGATTTGGAAACCGGCGGACAAAAAGAACGGAGATTTTATATGCTAAGGCGGGGATGACATATACCCATCTCATCCATAATCATTGTTTGATTAATGTCGTCAGCGCGGAGAAGGAAGTACCGGAAAGTGTATTAATCCGGGCAGTAGAGCCTTATACAGGCGTTGATCAGATGCTTGCCCGCCGTCCGGTGAAAAAATTTCAAAACCTGACAAGCGGCCCAGGCAAACTGTCGCAGGCTTTGGATATTAATATGGGTGATTATGGACGGTCTCTTATGGAGCCGCCGTTATTTATTGCTGAAGGAAAGAAGCCTGAGAAAATCAGCAGCGGTCCACGGATTGGTATTGATAATTCTGGTGAGGCAAGGGATTATCCATATCGGTTTTGGGTTGCCGGTAATAAGTTTGTTTCTAAATAAGACCTGAGATCCTCGTTATCATTTGTTGGATAACGAGGATTTTTTCATCTGGAAATGCGAATATTGATTTGGATAGTTTGAGGAAAATATACACTTACTTTATAATGATACTGAGAATTAAAAACTATATGACAGCTTTGAAATTATAGCTGATTATGTTCATAATAAAGACAGAATGCAGGGGAAGATATTGTCTAAAAATATGCAGAGGAGCATGAATGATGAAGCAGATAGAGATTGCAGTAACAGGGATGGGAGCTGTCTCTCCATTCGGTATGGGGGTATCAACTTTTTGGGATAATTTAATTGCGAATCGTTCTGCAGTAAGGGAAATAACAGATGATAATGTAAGCAAATGGACAAAGGTGGGTGCGCGCGTGCCTGAATTTGCGGCTGTCGATTTTCTTCCTAAAAAGATAATCAGAAATACTGATTATTTTACCCAACTGGCACTAATTGCAGCAGATGAAGCATTAAAGGACGCCGGATTGTTCAAAAGTGATGGAGAAACCTTTAGAGATGGTATAGACCGGAATCGCTTTGGAACAGCAATCGGAACAGCATTTGGGGGCATTCAATCCTTGGAACAGGCTTCTGAAAAATTGACGACGGGACGGGCAAAAAGAGTAGGTCCGCGAATGATCTCCAAATCAATTCCGAATGCAGCAGCAAGTACCATTTCTATACAGTACGGATTCCGTGGGCCATCTAATACATATGTAACAGCTTGTGCAGCTTCGGCGAATGCTATTGGTGAATCAGCTTACTGGTTTTTCCGCGATGATGTTGATTATATTCTTGCTGGGGGTGTAGACAGCCTGTGGTCTAATGTTTTTTTATCTGGGTTAGGAGATGCGGGTGCATTGGCAGCAAAAGGACCGGAGGATTTTTCAACGTGGTCCCGTCCGTTTGATGCTGCCCGGACAGGGATGGTAATGGGAGAAGGAGCAGGTTTATTTGTTCTTGAGCCGCTAGAGCGTGCCAAAGCAAGGGGGGCACATATCTATGCAACCTTAAAAGGATACGGAGCCTCCAATGATGCTTATCATGATACATCACCGGACCCAGAAGGAACAAGTGCTGCATTGGCAATCGAGCGGGCGCTCCGTTCAGCACAGCTGGACCCGGCAGATATTGATTATATTAATGCGCATGCAACATCTACACCGGCTGGTGATATTGCTGAAACTAAGGCATTAAAAATGATATTTAGAGAGAGGCTGGATGATATGCCGGTCAGCTCGATCAAAGGCAGTGTCGGACATCTATTGGGAGCTGCCGGAGCGATCGAAAGTATTGCATGCATTAAGGCTATAGAGACAGGAATTTTACCAGCAACACTTCATTCGGAAACACGGGATGAAGAGGCTCCAAAGGATATTGTTCCAAATACAAGCCGGAAGCAGCAAATTAAGACAGCGATGAGTAACTCCTTTGGCTTCGGTGGTCAAAACGGAATTGTGATTTGGCAGGCACCGGAGGCTTAATTTCACGAAGAAAAAAGATGGAATGAATAATGAAATGGAGAGATAACAATGCTTGGAGAACAACAAGCTCATATAAGTGTGGCAGATAGACAAGCTGTACTGGAAAAGATGTATCCGAGTTGGGAAAAGCGGACAATTGCGGCACATTTTTATAAGCAATGTCAGCAATATGGCGAATCCCCATTGATTATGATGCCGGATAAGGTCGTGACCTATGGAGAAATGTGGGAAATGGCATATGATTATGCAAAAGCGATGCTTCATTTAGGGGTTGCGCCGGGGGAGCATATAGCTATCTTAATGGAAAATGAACCAGAATATGTTGCTTTATTTATTGCTTCCTCAATAGTTGGAGCAATTGTGGTTCCTTTGAATACACAGCTTCAAAAAGAAGAGTTAACCTACATGCTTCGTCAATCCGATACAAATTGGCTGATTACCCATCAATTTGCCAGTAAACAGAATCATGCCGAAGCTTTAAAAGATGTTGTTTATGAACTTCAGGAGGATGCAAAGAGTCCTTTTAAAAAGGCAGTTTGTATACCGAATAAAGATACAGAGATTCCGTCTGTTTATATGCAATGGGACGTATTTTTACAGGGGGCGGAAGCAGTAGAAGAATCCAGTTTAAACAATCGCTGGAAGGAAACCGATGCCCCGGATACTTGTGCGGCAATTATTTATACATCTGGATCAACCGGCTTGCCAAAAGGAGTTATGCTGACAGATGATATGCTGCTCCGTTCTGGTTTTGCGACATGTCTGACTAGAGGATATGAAGCGGGAAGGCGGATTTATGCACCGTTGCCAATGTACCATGTTTATTTTCTGCAGGAAGGATTATTTGCTGCTTCCTTTGTAGGAGGAGGTATGGTGACATGTCACGCTTTTCAGCCGCTGCAATCGCTGCAGCTGATGGAAAAATACCATGTACATGATTTTCTTGCTGTACCATCGATGCTTGTTGCCTTATTGAATCGCCCGGAGGTTAAAAGTATAAACTTAGATCATCTTTATGCGCTATTATGCTGTGCAGCACCCTCTCCAGTCCCGCTATGGAAAAGAGCAGTAGACGAGCTGGGAGTGACGGAGATTGGAACGGGCTGTGGAGCAACAGAAGCAGGCTCTACGACAATGCTTACTGAAATTGGTGACCCTTTGGAAATTATCTCGACAACAGTAGGGAAGGTGAAAACGGCAGGTATTGCGGGCTATCCTGAATTTGGAGATAAAAGCGTCACCTACAAAATTATTGATCCAGATACGAGGGAAACATTGCCCGACGGGTCTGTCGGTGAGCTTGCAGTACGGGGAAATGTTGTCACGGAGGGCTATTATAAAAAGCCGGAGGAAACAGCTTTTGCAAAGGATAAGGAAGGCTATATCCGCAGCGGAGACTTAGGAATGATTGATGAGCAAGGATATATCCGATTATTAGGCAGAAGTAAAGACCTTTATAAAGTATCTGGAGAAACAGTAGCTCCGAAAGAAGTGGAGGATGTTATTTCCATACATCCGGCAGTGAATCAGGTCTATATTGTCGGTGTACCGGATCAATTAACAACAGAAACAGGTGCCGCATTTATCGAATTAAAACAAGGTGAAACCTGTACAAAACAGGAAATTAGACAACTGTGCCGTGAGCATGTGGCGCGTTTCAAAATACCGCGTTATATCTGGTTTGTGGAAGCGAAGGATTGGCCGCTTACAGGAACAGGTAAGATTCAGAAATTTAAACTGCAGGATATAGCACGGGAAAAATTGAAGAAGTAATAGATGAACCCCTCCTGTCGAGTGAGATAAATCTTGCTTGGCAGGAGGGTTTTTACTCAGGTGGAATAAGGATATATTTGTAAGTTTGGGATAGATTGAAATATTTCATTTAGCTTGTTAAAAGCTCCCAATTGGATTTTTTATGAAAAAATATAATAAAAGCGTTTACAAAGAAAAAAATACATGATAGTATACCTGTATACAAGTATTCATAAAAAACATATATGTCTTGAAAGCCCTTTATTATAATAAAATAGAGAAATGCAAGTACATTCGATAACTGATAGAAATATATCTTCAAGGAACAAACAGGTTCCGAAAAAAGATTGTGAGGGATAAAAGTGAATCAAAATAAATTTATGCTCGGCGTGGATATTGGTACAACAAGCACAAAAGCAGTACTTTACCGGGAAACTGGCGAAATAATTGCGCAGAGCAACCAGGGCTATGATCTAAATACACCAGATGTTCGAACAGCTGAGCAGAATCCGGAAGAAATTTATCAGGCAGTACTTTATGTCATCCGGCAAACAATCAAGGACTCAGAGATAGATAAAGAGGATCTTTCCTTTATTTCCTTTAGCAGCGCCATGCACAGCTTAATTGCAATGGACGAAAATAATAAAGCAATTACACCCTGTATCACCTGGGCAGATAACCGCAGCTTAAATTGGGCAAATAAAATCAAGGATGAATGGAACGGTAATGACGTTTACATGCGGACAGGTACACCGATTCATCCTATGTCTCCACTTAGTAAAATTACATGGCTGGAGCAGGAGCATCCGGAATTAGCTGGAAAGACAAAGAAATACATTGGCATTAAAGAATACGTTTTCAATCAATTATTCGGTGAGTATGTGATGGATTATTCTCTTGGCTCAGCTACAGGGATGATGAATCTGGAAGAGCTTGCCTGGGATAAAGGAGCTCTTGAGATTACAGGTATTTCAGAGAGTAAACTGCCAAGGCTGGTTCCTACTACAGAAATTTTTTCTGATTGCCGCTCTGAAATTGCGGCGGATTTAGGGATTGCTCCAGATACTAAATTTGTTATTGGAGCAAGTGACGGGGTGCTTTCTAATATTGGAGTGAATGCAATTAAAGAAGGAGACGTTGCAATTACAATCGGTACAAGCGGGGCAATCCGCACCGTTATTCCCAAACCCCGCACGGATCAAAAAGGACGTATCTTTTGTTATGCGTTAACAGAAGATCATTGGGTAATTGGCGGACCGGTAAATAACGGCGGCATGGTGCTGCGCTGGATTCGTGATGAGCTTGCTGCAAGTGAAGTAGAAACAGCGAAACGCTTAAATATTGATGCTTATGAAGTATTAACTGCTATTGCGAAACAGGTAGAGCCGGGGTCAAATGGATTGTTATTCCATCCATTTTTAGCCGGTGAACGTGCTCCACTTTGGAATGCCAATGTCCGCGGGTCATTTATTGGCTTAACTTTAAATCATAAAAAAGAACATATGGTTCGCTCTGCTTTAGAAGGAGTTATTTTTAACCTATACACAGTGTTCTTAGCATTGGTAGAGGTAATGGATGTTCCAGTGAGGTCTATCAAGGCAACAGGAGGTTTCTCAAAATCAGAGCTTTGGCGTCAAATGATGGCTGATATTTTTGATCAGAATGTTATTGTTCCAAAAAGCTATGAATCTTCTTGCCTGGGAGCTTGTTTACTCGGACTGTACGCAGAAGGAAAAATTGATTCCTTCGATGTTGTGGAAGAATTGATTGGGTTTACGCATCAGCACGAACCAAATCCAGAGCATATTCAGGCTTATCGGGAATTAATGCCAATCTTTATTAATATTTCACGTTCACTCGAACAGGAATATGAACAGATTGCAGCTTATCAAGAAAGAAAATCATTAGAAAATAAAAAGAAATAGAACGGGAGATGAAGAAAGATGGAAAATATTTTTCCGCTTATCATTGTTGCGTTAGCAGTAACTGCATTGCTGCTGCTTATCATGAAGTGGAACCTGAATACGTTCATTTCATTGATTGTCGTTGCTTTTCTGACTGCATTAGCATTAGGAATGTCTCTTGGAGAAATAGTTGATACGGTTAAATCGGGATTAGGGGGAACATTAGGCGATATTGCACTCATTTTCGTTTTTGGTGCAATGTTAGGTAAATTAGTTGCTGATGCCGGGGGAGCACAGCGTATCGCTTTAACGCTGATTAATGCATTCGGTAAAAAACGTATCCAATGGGCGGTAGTAATTGCTTCCTTTATTATTGGTGTTGCGTTGTTCTTTGAGGTAGGACTGGTACTATTAATTCCGATTGTTTATCAGATTGCGAAAGAAATTAAATTGCCATTATTATACCTTGGTTTACCAATGACAGCTGCATTATCTGTAACGCACGGATTCTTGCCGCCTCATCCGGGACCAACAGTTATTGCAGAGCAATATGGGGCAAATATTGGTGTAGTACTGCTAATTGGTATCGTTATTGCGGTTCCGACAGTTATTCTTGCAGGGCCGTTGTTTACAAAGGTTGCTCAAAAATTAGTGCCGGACGCTTTTTCAAGAATCGGCAATATTGGATCTCTTGGTAACACTAAAACATTTAAAGAAGAAGAAACACCTGGATTTGGTATCAGTGCCTTGACTGCGCTTTCTCCAGTGATTTTGATGGCGGTTACAACGATAGTGCAGCTGTTTCAGGAAATTGGCGGTATTGCGGATAATCTGTTCTTTGAAATAGTGCGTACGATTGGTGATCCAACCACGGCTCTCCTGCTTTCTCTGTTATTTGCTATTTACACAATGGGAATAGCGCGCAAGATTCCAGTGAAGACATTAATGAGTTCAGCAGAGGAATCAGTTCGCGGGATTAGTATTATTCTGCTGGTTACTGCGGGCGGTGGTGCTTTGAAGCAGGTATTAATCGACGGTGGTGTCGGTGATGCAGTAGCTAATATTTTTTCCGGCACGAGTATGTCTCCCATTTTTCTTGCCTGGTTAATCGCAGCTATTCTCAGAGTTGCATTAGGATCGGCAACAGTAGCGGCATTGACAACTGCCGGAATGGTTATCCCATTAGTAGAAGGATCTGATGTGAATTTGGCATTGATGGTATTAGCTACAGGTGCCGGAAGTCTGATTGCTTCACACGTAAACGATACAGGATTTTGGATTTTTAAGGAATATTTTAATTTATCTATGAAAGAAACATTTGCAACATGGACGTTGCTGGAAACAATAATTTCTGTATCGGGTCTTGTATTTACTCTATTATTCAGCTTATTTATTTAAAGAAACAATCTGTGAAAAATTGTAAGATTATCAGACAGGTACCGAATTTATTTGTCAGAGCGAAAAAAGCTGCTAAAATCTTATATTTTCATATAGTGTACAGTATGTGTTCAAATTCCTGCAATGTAATTTTTACAGTGAGAATTTGAACACCTTTTTAAAGGAAGGGAATGAAGAAAATGAATTCAATTGGTGTCTTTGGACTAGGTGTTATGGGAGCAAACCTTGCTATGAATATGGCGAACAAGAATGGAAAAGTAGCTATTTATAATTATACATCTGATTTAACAGATTCATTTCAAGCAAAGCATCAAAATAAGAATATTGAAGCGCATTATCAGTTGGACAGTTTTATAAATTCTTTGGAAAAACCAAGAAAAATCTTTCTTATGGTTACAGCGGGACAAGTTGTGGATTCGGTTATAGCCAGTCTCCTGCCATTATTAGATCAAGGCGATATTATAATGGATGGAGGAAACTCTAATTTTCTGGATTCTAACAGGAGGTATGGATACTTAAAGAAAAAAGGACTCCATTTTATTAGTGTTGGTGTTTCAGGTGGAGAAAAAGGTGCTTTGAATGGGCCAGCGTTAATGCCAAGCGGAGATAAAGAGGCCTATCAGCAGGTCGCTCCAATTTTAGAAAAAATTGCCGCGCAGGTAGATGGCAAGCCATGCTGTTCGTATCTTGGCAAAGAAGGCTCGGGACACTATGTGAAAATGGTGCATAATGGAATTGAATATGCAGATATGCAGCTTATAACAGAAGCCTATCAATTCTTACGGGAGAGATTAGAGCTTGATGTCAATCAGATTGCTGCTATTTTTGAAGAATGGAATAATGGGGAGCTGGAAAGCTATTTGATGGAAATCACGTCTGCTATATTAACCCATGTTGATGAGGAGACAAATCTTCCTATGGTTGATGTGATTTTAGACAAATCAGCTCAAAAGGGAACCGGTAAATGGACAAGCCAAAATGCATTGGATATCGGTGTATCCTTATCTATTATTACAGAATCCGTATTTATGCGCTTTTTATCAACTGTAAAGGAAGAGCGTATGATTGCGGAACAAGAGCTGAACGGCCCTAATCCATTTATGGGGGCGGTTAATAAAAAAGAGTGGATTGAACTGGTGCGTGAGGCATTATTTATGGGAAAAATCTGTACCTACGCGCAAGGATTCTACCAATATAAACAGGCTTCTGAGCAATATAACTGGGAACTGCAGCTGGATGAAATTGCTTTGATTTTCCGTGGAGGATGTATTATTCGCGCAGGTATCCTAAATGAAATCAGTAATGCATTTAAGGAAAATAAGGAGCTGCCAAATCTTTTTCTTTCTCCATACTTCAAAGACAAGCTTAATAATTATCAAGAGGCTATTCGTAAAGTAGTGATAAAAGGGATGGAGACAGGGCTGGCGCTGCCATGCTTCAACGCTTCATTGATATATTATGATGGCTATCGTTCTGCAAAAAGCGGTGCAAATATGATTCAGGCACAGCGCGATTATTTTGGAGCTCATACGTATCAGCGTGTGGACAAAGAAGGCGATTTTCATACAATCTGGTAAAACAAGTTTTGACTTTAGTTAATTCAGGTAATACAGTAGCGGTTTCCTTTTTGTATAATTTTATCATTTCCCCATCTAAAAATAACATAATAAAAAATACCCTTTCAATTAGGTGGTTACCTTAATCGGAAAGGGTATTTTTATTGTCAATAAAAGGTATAAATTTTATTTGTAATAAAACCTAACATTTTATTGACAATAAACCTAACACTAGTGTAATATAAAAAAAATCAAAGAAAACATTAAAAGCTAATCTATCTATAAAAGTTTAAAGAAAGCAAGTATAAGATAAGGGAATTTAGTATGTTTCTTTGCGAACACTGATTTCAGGTTAAAAAAGAGTTATCGCTGTAAAAAAATGCAGTGGAAGCTTTCTTTTCATAATTATCAAAGATATTTTTAGGAGGGGAACAAATGGCAGAAAAATTAACAAAAGAAAAAATTTTAAAGCAGATTAAAGAAGAGAATGTGCGTTTTATCCGTCTTCAGTTTACTGATATGCTGGGCACAATTAAAAACGTTGAAATTCCTTTAAGTCAATTAGATAAGGCGCTGGATAATAAAATGGCTTTTGATGGTTCCAGTATAGAGGGGTTTGTACGTATTGAAGAATCAGATATGCTTCTATATCCTGATTTAGATACATTCGTTATTTTCCCATGGACCTCTGAAAAAGGTAAGGTGGCACGTTTTATCTGTGATATTTATAGCCCTGATGGTACTCCTTTCGAAGGCTGTCCGCGTTATAATCTGAAGCGTAATCTGAAAAAAATGGAGGAATTAGGTTTTGATGCCTTTAATATTGGTACAGAGCCGGAGTTCTTCTTATTCAAATTAGATGAAAAAGGAGCGCCGACATTAGAATTAAACGACCAGGGCGGATATTTTGATTTAGCACCGACAGATTTAGGTGAAAATTGCCGTCGTGATATTGTGCTGGAGCTTGAAGAAATGGGCTTTGAAATTGAAGCATCACATCACGAGGTGGCGCCGGGACAGCATGAAATTGATTTTAAATACTCCGATGCATTAAAGCATGCGGATGATATTCAAACATTTAAATTGGTAGTAAAAACAATCGCCAGAAAGCATAACCTGCACGCTACATTTATGCCGAAGCCTTTATTTGGCGTAAATGGTTCCGGGATGCATACAAATATGTCTCTGTTTAAAGGGAAGGAAAATGTGTTTTTTGATGAGAGTGCAGAGCTGCAATTAAGTAAAATTGCATATCAATTTACTGCTGGTATTCTTGACCATGCCACAAACTTCACAGCGGTAACAAACCCGACAGTAAATTCTTATAAGCGTCTCGTTCCCGGCTATGAAGCACCTTGTTATGTAGCTTGGTCTGCTTCAAACCGCAGTCCTTTAGTTCGTGTTCCATCTTCCCGCGGACTAAGTACACGTATTGAGGTGCGCAGTGTTGACCCGTCTGCTAATCCGTACATGGCTTTAACAGTTCTATTAGCTGCAGGCTTAGATGGTATCAAAAGAGAATTGAAAATACCAGAATCGGTCGATCGTAATATTTATGTGATGAATAAAAAAGAACGGGAAGAAAATGGGGTAAAAGACCTTCCAGCTACTCTGAAAGAAGCGATGAGCAAATTTGAAGAAGATGAAGTGCTCGTAGAATCTTTGGGTGAGCATTTATTTGAACATTTTATGGAAGCGAAGGATATTGAATGGGATATGTTCCGCACTTCTGTTCATCCTTGGGAACGGGAGCAATATCTGACAAATTATTAAAGCTGGTTTATATAAAAAAAGGTATTGCGGCGCTTATTAGTCAACTGCAATACCTTTCCTTTTATACTATTATAATGCTCTGTCTAAATCCTCAATTAAATTATCTGCATCCTCTATTCCAACTGAAATTCGAAGTAATGCTTTGGATATCCCCAATTCCTGCTGCCTGTCTTCCGGGATAGTTGCATGTGTCATTTTTGCTGGCACGGATATAAGGCTTTCGACCGCTCCTAAGCTGACAGCTAATTGGAAAATCTGAAGCCAGTAAAAAAGATGCCAAAGAAAGAAGCGTTAAGCATTGGTGAACGGCTGCTGGACAGAGTGGGGTTACTTGCTCATAAAAATCATTATCCAGTACAGCTTTCAGGAGGGCAGGAGCATTACCTTTGGATCCATCGCCCGTTCATTGGCGATGGATCCAAAGGTAATGCTCTTCGACGAACCGACCTCAGCACTTGATCCGGAGCTTGTCAGTGAAGTTTTAAAAGTTATGCGTGATTTGGCAAATGAAGGAATGACAATGGTTGTTGTTACGCATGAAATGAAATTTGCCGAGGAAGTGGCAGACGAGGTTATTTTTATTGATGATGGGTTTATTGTTGAAAAGGGAGAACCGGCACAAATCTTCAGGGAACCTGCCAAAGAAAGAACACAACGATTCTTAAGCCTGATTCGATAGGTTTGATTTAGTGTATATAAAAGGGAGGATTTCTTGTAAAAAGAACCCTCCCTTTTATGTTAGTCAGCCGGATAATCCGATCCATTCCAGCTCAGGCATCCTTTGTGTCATATGGGATTTTATTTCAGACATAACTTCATCCAAATCCTCAATTTGTTCCTCAGATGCTTTTTCTAATGGAACTACTTGGATATTTGACATTGTATCTCCATCTTCCTCAAACTCTACAAAGGTTGGCAGAAAACGTGGGGCCTTGACACGCACCTTATCTTCCTCCTTTACCAAATCAAATTCAAAAATCCCGCCAATACGATTGTAAAATTGATATTGACCTGACAGGAAGTTTCCTAAAGAATAAGCTACTAATGTTTTATTTCCTTCTTTTCCTTCCAGCCATTCGACTGGCTGAAGAACATGTGGATGATTACCGATCACGACGTCAACGCCAAGATCAGCAGCGTATTGCGCTAAATCCGCCTGATCCTGATTAGGCGTTCTCTCTTCTTCTACGCCAAAATGTAAGCTGACAATGGTTACATCGGCAAGCTCATTTGCTTTTTCGACTTCTTCTTTTATCTGCTCACGGTCAATCAAATTAACGAGATAAGGTTTGCCATCAGGTATGGGCATGCCGTTTGTTCCGTATGTGTAGCTCAAAAAAGCAACAGAAATATCCTGGTCTGTTTCTAATACTCTAATTTCAGACTGGTCCTCTTTACTTTGGAAGCTCCCAGTGTAAGGCATGCCGATTTCTTTATAATAGGCAATAGCATTTTGAATTGCTTCTTCTCCTCTATCTAAAGTATGGTTATTTGCCATTGTTACGATATCAACACCTGCATCCTGCAGGTCAACTCCAATTTCAAAGGGACTGTTAAAATTAGGATATCCAGATAAACCGATAGATTCGCCGCCCATAATGGTTTCCTGGTTGGCAACAGTGATTTCGGGTTCTTTTAAATAATCTGCAACCTTAGCAAGCATCGGTTTGAAATCATATTTTTCTCCATCCCACGCATCGTCATAGACACGGTCATGAATTAATATATCTCCAATTGCGGCAACAGTAACTTTAGGGTCAATCTCATCCGTTTCTTTAATTGTCTGGGAGTTCTCTCTCATGGAATGAGAGGTGCCTGTATTATTATCGGGAGATGGAGTGCAGGCTGTTAAAAGAAAGAAAAACATTAAAAAAGATATGAAAAATTTAAATTTATACATGAAAAATCCTCCGGTACGTATTTGTTTCGGCTGAGCATGCCCGTTTATTCTAACAGATAGGAAGGATGCTCCAGCTGTAATGGAGCATCTACTTTTGTTACTCTGAAAAAATTGTTTAATTAACTTGGAATAATAACATTGATTTTAGAATGTCTTTTAGATATCCTACCATAAAAAACACATTAGACAAATAGTGATTTCATCAGCATAAAAGCTTATAATGAAAGAATCTTCTTCATTTCAGATGAGAGGGCTAACCAACCTGGAGATTAAAAGAGGTGAATTGATTTGTTATACTTTATTGCTTCGATACCCCTGTTATTTTTAATTCTTTTTCTAATCAGTTATTTGCAGGATCCCCGTAAACTGATTAATGGACTTTTGTTTAATGGATTTTTAATCACATTCTTTTTCTTCTGTGCATTCTTTTATATATACATCGATGGTCCTTATCAATATCTGGTATTAGCTTTTCCGTTAATACTATTAATTGTTCTGATACCGTTTGGTGTGCTCGCATTAATTGCCGGCTTATTTTATAATGCAAAAGTGCTGAGAGAGAAGGAAGGAAAAAGATTCAGGAATTCTTTAACCTTAATGATGGCCATCGTCATACTTACTTTAATTATTATTAATATCGTTAATCCGGAACAGTTTTTCCCGGAGTATTTACAGCCGCTTTTTGGGGGAGCTGGGTTGGTCGTTGTTTATGTGTTATTACATATGTTTAATTTTTTGACAGCCTATGGATTGAATCAATGGAATCGGCCGAAACGGGATCAGGATTTCATTATTGTATTAGGAAGCGGATTAATCAATGATCGCGTTCCGCCATTATTGGCAAGCAGAATTGATAAAGCGATTGATTTTTATCATCGGCAGAAAGAAGTCTCAGCTCCTCCTAAAATTATTTTTTCCGGAGGACAGGGGCCTGATGAGGGTATTTCTGAGGCAGAAGCAATGCAAAGCTATGCAGTGGAAAAAGGGATACCAATCGAAGACACTATTCAGGAGAACAAATCTGTCAGCACATATGAAAATATGAGATTTTCCAAAAAAATAATGGATAACATGAATGGAGAAGGAAATTATCATAGCATTTTTGCGACAAATAATTTTCATCTGTTCCGTGCCGGGATTTATGCAAGAAAAGCAGGTTTAGACAGTCAGGGAATTGGTTCAAAAACAGCATTTTATTATTGGCCGAACGCAATGGTCAGAGAATATATTGCTGTGGTTGTCATGGGGCGCCGGCGCCATTTTCTGATCGTAAGCTGTATCATGGGCTTTTCTTTGCTACTGGCAATCATCAGCTATTTGTTCACATAAGAAATCATCCAAATAAAAAAGAAATCCAAACACGTCAAATTCTAATGGAAGAATGCTGATAAATGTTTGGATTTCTTTTTAATTTACCCAATCAGGAATTTCTATTCTGTTAAGAATTTCTATTTCCTTCTCGCGGTCATCTGTATACGAGCTGACCTTTCTTAAATCGTCATCCGCCCGTCCCGGGTGCGTCATCACTTCGATTGATTGTACATTTTCTTTTTGAAGAACGTCGAATAAATTATCGGTGACACCTTCTTTGTAAAAGCCTGTCCACAATGTATCCGTCCAGCATATTTCCGGGTGGTCTGATAAAGAATCAACATATCGTACAGGGACATTATATTCTTTAGCAAGCTTGATAACTAGATTTTTTAAAGGAGGCCAGCCATGAACATGATGGTGGCTGTCGATATGATTCAGTGCTAAACCTGTAGCTGTATAAGCATCCAATTGTGCACGCCATTCCGATTCAATCTCGGAAAGGTTCGGAGTCTCCATATTACGAAAACTGCTGGTGAATTTAAAGGTTCCATCTGATTTCACAAGATTTGGAACAGAGGGATGAAGGGGAAATCCCCAAGTTAACACAAGATGAATCCCAACTTTTAAATTAGGATTTTCTTTTGCTTTTTCTACAGCATAGCCGGTGGCAAGTCCATTCATCATTAATGTTGTTGATGTGACACAGCCGTTTTGATGTGCTTGGATGATTCCATCTGTAACACCTTTTGTCAGTCCAAAATCATCTGCATTAATTTCTATTCTCATATTAAAAACACTCCTGATAGATTTGTAGTTAAATAAGAAAAATAGTTTTATGATTAAATTCTTATTCAGAGATAACTATGTCCACCTTTAAACGCCGAACGTTACACCACTCCCAAATAGCGTGAATTCAGGAATATACATCTCGAAACGGGTTTATTACGCTTTTGGTTCTTCCTTGTTATAGGAACGTTCAATAGAAAAGTTAGTCTTATCTCCCCGAAAGAAGGATCTGGAAAATTCGACTTTATTCCCTTGTTCATCCTCAGCCGATGTTTCAATATAAAAGCAGGGAAGCCCTTGTTCACATTCTAAAAATTTGCATATCTGCTCATCTGCAAAGACTATTTCAATATTTTCTGAGGTTTTTGCAATCCACACATCAAAGAACTCATCTAATGATTTGTATAAAGAATTACCAGCATGTTCTATTGTAATTCCAGGAGCAACAGACCAGGGAACATAAGCTACTTCGTACTGTGTCGGCTCTCCATTGGCTTTGCGGACACGTTCGATACGCTGAATTGGATCCTGCAGATTTACGTTTAGTTGATTAGATAATAATTCATTTGCGGCAACGACAGAAATGTCTGATACCTCAATTTCCGGATGTTTACCCTGATCGGCTAATTGATCACTATACCGTCTGATGGTTTGTGATAATGCCTGGTTTACTTTCTTGTCAGCCACAAAAGTACCCCGTCCTTGCTGACGTAATAAATATCCCTCTAATGTAAGCTGATTTAATGCAGTACGAACGGTGGTACGGCTTACATTAAAACTTTTACATAATTCCAATTCAGGAGGAATTTTTTCACCAGGCTGGTATTGGTTTGTTTTAATACGATGTAACAATTCTTCCTTGATATATGTGTGTAATGATTGGTTTCTCTCCATAGGTTCCGTACTCCTTTAACGACACTTTTAAAAAATCATACCCTTTTAAGTGTAAAAGTACAAGGGATAAAACATTGAATAGGAATAAAGGCTCATTAAAGATGCCATGTCCTTCTGGTTATTGGTTAAAACAGTAAATAATAGTTTCTGTTATAAAGATAGTTTACAAGATAATAAATAAAAAAACAATTGTTATAACAAATTTATTTTATTTTGTGTAGACAAATAAAAATTTGTATGATACATTTAAATCGAATTAATTCAAAAACAATTAAAGCGATTACAAAATAGCAATAAAGGAGTAATAAATCATGTCTTTAAAAGTAGTAATTATCGGTGGAGGATCCAGTTATACTCCAGAAATTTTAGAAGGACTTATTCAAAGGCAACCTACATTTCCAGTCTCAGAAATTGTTCTGGTTGATGTTGAAGAAGGAGTGGAAAAGGTAGAGACAATTTGCCAACTGGGAAACAGAATGATTAAAGAAGCCAAAGTAAATATTAAATTAACCTGGACTTTGGATAGGAGAGCAGCTTTACAAGGAGCGGATTTTGTTTCCACACAGATTCGGGTTGGCGGATTAGCTGCTAGAGCTCAAGATGAACGCATTCCTCTGAAACATGGTTTGATTGGTCAGGAGACAAATGGTGCTGGCGGGATAATGAAAGCGTTTCGAACGATTCCGGTCTTAATGGAGGTGGCTGAGGAAGTACATGAAATCTGTCCGGATGCCTGGATGATTAACTTTACAAATCCGGCAGGTATGGTTACAGAAGCACTGCTAAACCACTCAGCACATAAAAAGGTTATTGGTGTCTGTAATATACCATTTAATATGCGTCATTCTACAGCGGAGTTATTACAAGTGCCTCCAGAGGATGTATTAATTCGATTTATCGGGTTAAATCATTTTGTATTTGGAGATCGTGTCTATGTCGGCGGAGAGGATCGAACAGAGGATGTATTCCAGAAGCTGATTCAAAAAGAGTTTGATTACAGCCCGGCGAATATTATGCCATTAGATTGGTCAGAAACATTTATTAAATCCACCAAGCTGTTGCCAAATCCATATCATCAATACTATTTCCAATCAGAAACCGTATTGGAGAAGGATTTAAAAGCTTATGAAGAAAATGGTACACGTGCTGAAATTGTTCAAGAATTAGAAGCATCCCTTTTCGAACTGTACAAGCAGGAGAGTCTTCGGAAAAAACCGGAAGAATTAGAAAAGCGGGGCGGTGCTTTTTACAGTCAGGTTGCCTGCAGTTTGATGGATTCCATATATAATAATAAAGAAGATATCCAAACGGTAAATACATGGAATCACGGCACCATCCCTGAATTACCTTATGATGCAGTAATTGAAGCAAATTGTGTCATTACAAAGAATGGTCCAAAACCAATCACAATTGGTGAAATTCCTGCACCGATGCGAGGAATGATCCAGAATATGAAAGCAATGGAAGAACTGGTTATTAAAGCGAGTATTTCAGGGGAGTATGAGGATGCTTATAATGCATTTTTAGTAAATCCGTTGATTCAGGATGAGAAAAAAGCAAAAATTGTTTTAGATGAACTTATAGAAGCACATAAAGATTATTTACCACAATTTAACCGGTAGGGGGAAGAAAGATGAATAATAAATTTATGCAAAAATTTATTGAAATTGCTGGTCGTATTGGTTCACAACGTCATTTAGTCGCTATTCGTGATGGTTTTGTAGCAACAATGCCTTTAATTATTATTGGGTCATTAGCTGTTTTAATTAATAATTTTCCTGCGTTTGGCAGCTTTAGTATTGTGGATATTTTAAACAATATTTTTGGAGAAGGGAACTGGCAGACAGTTGGGGGAAGCATTTGGAATGCCACGTTCGCAGTTATTGGACTACTCATTTCGTTTACGATAGCTTATAATTTAGCTAAGTCCTATGAAGTAGATGGATTATCTGCCGGTTTAATATCGATAGCTTCATATATTATGCTCGTACCGGTTACAGAGGATTTTGGTCTAAATATGAACTGGCTGGGAACACAAGGGCTTTTTGTAGCAATTATTGTGGCGCTTATTGTAACAGAATTATTTCGTCTGCTTATTCAGGCAAACATTACAATTAAAATGCCTGAAGGAGTACCTGAGGGTGTAACCCGCTCGTTTGCTGCGTTAATTCCAGCGATGATTATTCTTGCATTTGTAGGTTTATTCCAGGCAATTGTAAGCGCATTTGTAGAAATAAGTGTTTTTGAAGTTATTTTTAACCTTATTCAAGAGCCATTACAGGGGCTTGGAAATACACTGCCGGCAGCGTTAGTTGTTGCATTCTTAAATCATTTACTATGGTTCTTTGGTCTGCATGGTACAAATATTATCGGATCTGTTATTGAGCCGGTTTATCTGCCGCTTATTGAACAAAATGCAAATCTGTTCCAGCAGGGGATGTCCGCATTCGATGTCCCGAATGTTGTTACAAAACCATTCTTGGATTCCTTTGTCTTCATGGGTGGATCAGGAACTACACTGGCATTATTAATAGCAATATTTATTGTGATTCGCCGGGAAAAGAATCATCCGTATCGTGAGGTAGCGAAATTATCTGCACCTGCAGGGATATTTAACATCAATGAGCCAGTAATTTTTGGTTTACCAATTGTACTAAATCCAGTATTCTTAATCCCGTTTATTATCGTTCCTGTTACCCTTACTATTATTTCGTACTTTGCCTTATCTTGGGGACTCGTACCAAAAACAGTAGCAATTGTTCCATGGAATATCCCGCCGATATTGAGTGGCTACTTAGTAACTGGCGGAAGTGTTAAAGGAATTATCCTTCAGCTGGTCAACTTAACAGTCGCCATACTGCTATACGTTCCATTTGTAATGGCAGGTGTACGTGCGATGAAAGAAAAAATGGGAGGGCAATAAGTATGACAATGACAAAAGAAGAAGTACAAATGCTTTCGTTTCAAATTATCTTACATGCCGGGAATGCGAAATCAGACGCAATGGAGGCTTTGATTCTGGCTAAAAAAGGAAAATATGAAGAAGCAGCTAAAAAGATGGAATCAGCAGATGAGGCATTTGCAGAGGCTCATCATATGCAAACAGATCTTTTACATGATGAGGCAAATGGAAAAACAACGGAGCTTTCCGTGATTCTGATTCATGCGCAGGATCACTTAATGAATGCTTTAACGGTAAAAGATTTAGCCGTTGAAATGATAGATATGCATAAAAAAATAAATCGTCTGGAGGAGAAGTAATATGAAGATACGTTTAGTTTGTTCAGCGGGAATGTCTACGTCAATGCTTGTGAAAAAGATGAAGGAAGCTGCAGAAAAACAGGACTTTGAAGCAGATATTGAAGCAGTTGCAGAGTCACAGCTGAAGAATCATCTCGAATCCTTACAGGTTGTTCTTATTGGCCCGCAAGTCCGTTATCTGGAAGGTAAAATCAAAGAAAGCCTGGAGCCGCAGGGTGTAAAGGTTGCTGTAATTGATCAGATGGCTTATGGAATGATGCAGGGTGATAAAGTTCTGAAGCAGGCAATTGATTTAAATGAAGGAAACTAAAATAAACATGAAAAACTCGTATCTGCGGATACGAGTTTTTTAGTCTAAAGATATTTTCTGTAGAAATCTTTCAGCTTCTCAACTGCTTTTTTTGCTGGTTCGTTCTGATCATATAAATCATAATGAGATACTATTCTATAGGGGATGGTGCTTTTTAAATGCATCCATACTGGCCGGGTAGTATAATAGAATCGTAGACAGAGTATATTCGCCAGAAGGATCAGGTAAATAAGGACTAGTAAGACCCTTCCGTTTAGAGAAAGCAAACTCTGCCTTTCATAATTTAATTGTAGAATGGGAGAGATATTTTTTATGAAAGCAGCAAGAATTTACGCTGAAAAAGATGTCCGGGTGGAGGATGTCGAAGTAAAAGAAGTCGGGGCAAAAGATGTGAAAGTAGAAGTAGCCTGGACAGGAATTTGTGGTTCAGACTTACATGCTTATTCTCATTTTATTGGTATTCCAACAGAAGAGCATCCAATATCAAAAAGACAAGCTCCGCTGACACTGGGCCATGAGTTCAGTGGAACAGTAACGGAAGTAGGCAGCGATGTAACAGCATTAAAACCGGGTGACCGTGTTTGTATCGAACCGAATCTTCGCTGTGGAGAATGTAAGGAATGTCGTGAAGGAAATTATCATTTATGCAGAAACAGCAATGCAGCCTTTATCGGGCTTGCCGATGATGGTGGATTTGCAGAATACTGCGTCATGGATGAACAGTATTGTCACCAAATCCCGGATAACATGACATTAGAGCAGGCAGCACTTGTCGAACCGACGGCTGTAACCTATCATGGTGTAGATTTAGCAGGTGTGAAAGCCGGTGATGCTGTACTGGTTACCGGTGCAGGCCCAATTGGTCTATTAACAGTTCTCTCAGCTCGTGCAGCTGGAGCAAGTAAAGTATTCGTCAGTGATGTTTCGAAAGAACGTTTAGCGTTAGCAGAGTCTTTTGGATTTGTAAAAGCATTAAATCCAATGGAAGATGATGTGATTGGTACCATTATGGAAGATACAAATGGTGATGGTGTTGACGTGGCATTAGAATGTGCAGGCGTTCAGCCGACATTTGATACATGTTTGGAAGCTATCAAACGTACAGGTACCGTTTGTGTGGTTGCCATTTTTGGACAAAATCCAGAAATCAATGCATTTGCTTCTACAGTTAAAGAAGCAAACATTAAATTCTCTCTGGCCTATTCTAATATTTATGATCGTGTGATCAATCTGATTGCCAGTGGACAAATCCCTGCTGAAAAAGTAGTGACTAATAAAATTAAATTAGATAATGTTGTAGAAGAAGGATTTGAATTATTGCTTAGTGACAAGAGCCAATCTAAAATTCTTGTCAGTGCGAAATAAAGATTATTATCCAATTTTTGAAAGCCTGCAGACAGTTCTGCAGGCTTTTTCTATAAAAATAGAGGTAAAACGCCTTTATTATTAAAAAATCAGCAAATATCGTAAGGAGCATGTCTATACGGGCAAGCTCTTTTTTCAATATTTTAAAATAGAGAGGGTGTGTTTTTATGGTGAAGATTTATTTGGATCCCGGACATGGAGGAAGTGATACAGGAGCTGTAGGACAAGGATTGCAGGAAAAGCATGTAACACTAGCGTTTGCTTTAAAAATACGAAATATCTTGAACAATCGTTATCAAGGGCATCAAATTCGGATGAGCCGTTCGACAGATAGTACTGTATCGCTGGCAGCGCGAACGAATGATGCGAACCAGTGGGGCGCAGATTATTTTATTTCTATTCACATTAACGCCGGAGGAGGAGCAGGCTACGAGGATTATATTCATTCGAACCTTTCTAATCAAGGAACCACAGGAAAATACCGGAAAATCATGCATGAAGAAATAATAAAGCAGGCGAACCTTCAAAATCGCGGCAGAAAGCAAGCTAATTCTCACGTGCTGCGGGAATCATCCATGCCAGCTATTTTAACAGAAAATGGTTTTATTGATCATGCAGCAGATGCGGCAAAACTGAAATCAGATACAATTCTGGAGCAAATTGCTTTAGGACATGCAAGAGGGATTGCGAGAGTATTTCAATTATCTGCTAAAAGCAGCCCGGGGTCTTCGAGCAGCCTCAATAGCTCTAACAATCAAGGAAAAACATCTATATCTAAAAAACAAATCCATTCCGTTGTGGACTATTTGAAATCAATTGGAGAAGATTCCAGCTTTACGAATCGTGCCAGATTAGCAAGATCTTATGGTATTTCAAATTATACAGGGACAGCTGCACAAAATACACGTCTGCTAAAAGCAGTCAAATCTGGAAACCCTTCGAATAATTCCTCTAAACTAGCAGCAAGGCGTATTCATTTGCCAGCATCTGCGTCTACATGGCGCACATATCCATTAAACGTTACACCAGTAAAGAAAAATAGCGATTGGAGTCTTACTCCTGCAGCTTTTGGCGGCTTAACCTATGATATTTTAGCAGAGCCATACCCGAATGTCGTGACAATCCAAACAGGGAGAGGAAGACGTAATATCTATGTTGGACCAGATACCAGCGCACGCAGATTGTAATTAAAAACTTCATTCAGCAGAGATACCTCTACTGCTGAATGAAGTTTTTAATTTATTCTTCCTGATCTATAAAATATTTTGAAACAGGCACTAAATTATCATCTAATTCATAAACAAGCGGAACTCCAGTAGGAATGGATACATTTACAATATCCTCATCACTAATATCTTCAAGGTATTTCATTAAGCCTCTTAAACTGTTTCCGTGTGCTGCAATAATTACACTTTTTCCTGCTTTCACAGCCGGTTTAATTTCTTCCTCCCAATAAGGAATAACGCGTTCAATGGTTGTTTCCAGGCTTTCACCAAGAGGAATTTTCTCCTCAGGTATTTCCTTATACTTTTCTTCATGTCCGGGATAACGTTCATCTTCTTTTTCTAAAAAGGGTGGAGCTACATCGAAGCTGCGGCGCCAGATATGTACCTGGTCGGCTCCGTATTTTTCAGCAACTTCCTGTTTATTCAATCCCTGTAATGCACCATAATGTCTTTCGTTCAGCTTCCAGGATTTATGTACAGGAACCCATAAACTGTCTGTCTCCTCCAATACATAATTGAGTGTTTTAATGGCTCTTTTTAAATAAGATGTATAAGCTACATCGAAATGGAATCCATGCTGCTTCAATGCCTGTCCTGCATGCTTTGCATCCGCAGCACCATGGTCTGTTAAGTCTACATCTGTCCATCCGGTAAAAAGATTGGCCAGATTCCATTCACTCTGACCATGTCTAATCAGTACAAGCTTCATATATAATCCCTCACTATCTTTTTATTTATAACATACCACTCTGAGGAATGATTTACACGTAATGCGCAGTTGTATTTTCTAAAAAGACAGGAAGGGAGGGAATTTATTTTATAAACTTCCGTAATAATTTTTTCGCCGTTCTGCTGGTCGCATGCTTACTGACTTGCTTTTTAAGCTTTTGTTTCTGATGAGGTTCCATGTCATTCCATTTTTTTAATCCTTTATCAATAAATGATTTAATTTTCATCCACTTCTCCTCCTTTTAGATATTTTATCAGAAAGCTGATGCAACGTATCATTTAAAGTATTTAAAAAATAACCCGCTGGCCGAATAAATTTGCAGGAGTAATAAAATACGGTAAGCTAGTATATAAAATGAACGGAGGCTGCAGAGAATGACAAAAATAAATCCAATTGAGTCATTGCTGAATCAATTTGAAACGTTGATTTTAGACGGAGCATTGGCAACAGAATTAGAAAAACTTGATTGTAATCTGGATGATCCTTTATGGTCTGCCCGTGTTTTGCTGGATGAGGCTGAAAAAATTAAAAAGGTCCATTATGCTTATTTTGCTGCTGGTGCGGATATTGCTATCACAGCAAGCTATCAGGCCAGTATAGATGGATTTAGAAAGCATGGTCTAAACGAAGCGGAAGCAAAAGCATTAATCAGGAAAACAGTAGAGCTGGCACAGCAGGCGAGGAAGGATTATTGGCAGGAAAAAATGGAATCAGTACGACCTTATCCATTAGTTGCCGGATCTGTTGGACCATATGGAGCTTATCTGGCTGACGGTTCAGAGTATGTCGGTAATTATGGCGTAAGTGATCAGCTTTTACATGATTTTCACAAGCCTCGTATAGAAGCCTTGGTTGAAGCAGGAGCAGATTTATTAGCAATTGAGACGATTCCATCTCTTCAGGAAGCCAAAGTTATCTGCGATTTACTAAAAGAATTCCCAAATATATCAGCATGGATGACATTTACGCTGAAGGATGCTGTACATATCAGTGAAGGAACAGCATTAAGAGAGTGTGCAGAGTTTTTAAATACATGCAATAAGATTGCTGCTATTGGCGTAAATTGTGTAACAACAGAATTTGTCAGTGATGCTGTCCAGGAATTAAAGACCTGCACGAACAAGTCTATTATCATTTATCCGAATTCTGGTGAAAATTACGATCCAGAGACAAAAACATGGTATGGAGATAATCATATGCATGTAGACAAGGCTGCTGCAGACTGGGCTGAAAAAGGAGCAAGAATTATCGGAGGCTGCTGCCGGACGGGACCTGAGGATATCAGAGGAATCAGCAGGGTATTGAGAGGAGTAAATGATAACCATATATCTGATAAATGAAAGTAGTTTAGAAGCCATGTTTTTATCTTAAGCAAATGTTTATATGGAGAACAAGATGAATATTTCAGAATGATGTTTTCTATTTTTACCACAGCTCTTTAGCAGCTGTGGTATTTTAGGTGGAATCATTTTCCTTATAAAAGTACGGTTTTTATAAGGAATAAATTTTAGGATGTTTTTTAGTTTTTTTAGGATTCAATTATAAAATAACATCGCTTAAGATAAAGTTGAAAATACATTACAGGAGGTAAATTAATGAAAGCGCTTAAAACGATGACTTTATTTACAGTTATAAGTTTTTTATTATTAGGTTGTTCAAATAATAGCTCGGGAAATGGAGAGGAATTAGTTGTTTATACAGCAAGAAGCGAAAGCTTAAATGAATTAGTTATCCCAAGTTTTGAAAATGAAACAGGTATTAAAGTAAAAACCGTTACAGCAGGTACCGGGGAGCTGGTGACAAGAGTCGAATCTGAAAGAAACAATCCCCAAGGAGATATCTTATGGGCTGCAGATGTAACAATGCTACATGATAAAACAGACTTATTTGCAGAATATGTGTCTCCTGAAGATGAGAATATGATGGAGGAATTCAGAAATGAAACAGGGCACTTTTCTCCGGCTTTTGCAGATCCAACTGTTTTTATAGTCAATACAGATTTAACTGGAGGGGAAGGGCAGATTACTAGCTTTGAAGATTTGCTGGATCCTGAATTAAAAGGAAAAATAGCATTTGGAGATCCCGTTAATTCCAGCTCTGCTTTTCAATCTTTAATGGCGATGCTATATGCAGCAGGTGACGGAGATCCTTTATCTGATGAAGCATGGGATTTCGTTGAAAAATTTATAGCCAATTTGGATGGGAAAATTCAAGGAAGCTCTGGTCAGGTTCATAAAGGTGTTGCAGATGGAGAATACGTTGTTGGATTAACATGGGAAGATCCAGTAGTCCATTATATTAGAAATGGAGAATCAGTTGAGGTTGTTTTCCCGGAAGAAGGGGCTATTTTCCCTGGGCAGGCAGTCCAGATTATAGAAGGAGCAGAAAACATGGAGAATGCCCAAAAATTTGTAGATTATCTTCTCTCTGAAGAAATTCAGACGCAGGCAGGTCAGGAATTAACGGTAAGACCTTTAAGGGAAGATATTGAACTGGCGGATTATATGGTACCTCAGGATGAAATCAACTTATTTGAAGAATATGATGAAATGTGGGTTATCGAGAATACAGATGAGATAACTGCAAGATATGTTGATTTACTTGAAAAATCACTAGACTAGGCTAAACAAACATATTTAGGGAGTAACTTGTGGTGTCGGCAGATTATCACAAGTTACCGTTCATGCTTTTAAGGGAGGTAATTATGAAGTGAGTGTTTCCGTTAATATAGATAAAGTCGTAAAAAAATTTGGAGAGGATAAAGTTATTGATAAGCTTTCTTTGGATATTCAAAAAGGGGAGCTTTTTACTTTACTGGGGCCATCTGGCTGCGGAAAGACAACTTTATTACGAATGATCATAGGGTTTCATTCTATTGATGATGGTCAAATTAAAATTGATGACAAAGTAATTAACCACATTCCAGTGAATAAAAGAAAAATGGGAATGGTTTTTCAGAACTATGCTATCTTTCCACATATGACGGTAGAAGAAAATATTGCTTTTGGGTTAAAAGTCAATAAAATTGGGAAAGGGGAAATGGCTGAAAGAATTAATGATATTTTAAAAACAGTTCGAATCGAGGAGCATAAAACGAAAAAACCTGAAAACTTATCAGGTGGTCAACAGCAAAGGATTGCATTAGCAAGAGCGCTTGTTATCCATCCTAAAGTATTGTTAATGGATGAGCCATTATCTAATTTAGATGCAAAATTAAGAATTGAAATGCGGAATGCTATTAAAAATATACAACAAGAGGTTGGAATAACGACTGTGTATGTTACACATGATCAAGAAGAAGCGCTGGCTATTTCTGATAGAATCGCAGTAATGAATAAAGGCATTATTCAGCAAATAGGAAAACCTGAAGAAATCTACAGCCGCCCTGCTAACGTATTTGTGTCTCAATTTATAGGTACTTCTAATATAATAAAAGGTATAATTAAGAAGAAAGAGGATGGTTTATACGTCCATTTAAATGATATGTATGCAGTAAAAATGAATAACTTGAAGCAGGATGAAATAGTGGACAAACAAGAGGTATTAGTATCTGTAAGACCTCAGGAGTTTATCATTGCCAATGAAGAAAGCGGTATCAAAGGTAAAATTGACAGTACCATGTTTCTTGGACTAAATACGCATTACTTTGTAAATCTTGATTCAGGAGAGCGGGTTGAGGTTATTCAAGATAGTGAAGAAGAAGAAATTTTACCAGAAGGAAAAGATATTAACTTAAACATAAAAAGTAAAAAAATTAATATCTACCATGCCGATACGAAGGAAACGTTAATCAAGGCAGGTGGTCATGATGAACAAAAATAAATTTAATTTATGGAATATCAGCTCTGTTATTATCCTTCTGCTAATGTTAACCTTTATCATTTATCCTCTTTTTTTAATATTAGGTAAAGGTATATTTAATAGTGAAACAGGAGCGTTTACGCTTAGTCATTTTATCCATTTCTTTGAGAGGAAATTTTATTATATAACGATTTTAAACAGTTTTAAAGTTACGATTGTAAGTACCATACTGGCAGTTATAATTGGACTGCCATTAGCCTATATGTTAAGAAAGATAAAAATATTCGGCAGTAAATTTATTCAGATTATCGTTATTGTATCTTATATATCACCGCCGTTTATTGGAGCCTACGCTTGGATTCAACTGTTGGGAAGAAGTGGGGTTATCACCAAGTTTATCAATGATACATTTCAGTTGAATTTTGATGGGATTTATGGTTTTGCAGGAATTGTTCTTGTACTGACATTACAATCATTTCCTCTTGTGTTTATTTATATCATGGGAGCATTAAAAAATCTTGACAATTCTTTAGTTGAAGCAGCAGAAAGTCTTGGGTATTCAAATTTTCAAAGAATGACAAAAATTATAATTCCATTAATTATGCCAACAATTTTAGCAAGTTCATTACTTGTATTTATGCGTGTTATCGCAGATTTTGGAACACCAATGTTAATTGGTGAAGGGTACCGGACCATGCCAGTATTAATTTATCAGCAATTCTTAAGTGAGGTTGGCGGTGATGCTGGTTTTGCTGCTGCAATTGCAACTATTTTTGTAATAATTACAGTCACTTTATTTTTATTACAAAGGATTCTGTCCAGACAGTATTCGTATTCTATGTCAGCACTAAAGCCGATGCAGGCAGAACCTCTTTCGGGAACCAAAAATATTTTAAGCCATATCGTTGTTTATTTTATTACCTTTATCGGGATATTACCTCAGCTGGTGGTCATCTTTACATCATTTTTAGAGACATCGGGTGGTCAGGTCTATACAGGCAGGCTCTCAATTGAAAACTATAAAAATATTCTTTTTGACAGGGACTTAAATGCGATTATAAATACTTACAAAATGGGTCTTTATGCGATTATAATCATTATTGTTATCGGGATTTTTATTTCTTATTTAACAGTTCGAAAGCGGAATTTAATGAATTCTGTTATAGATACATTATCAATGTTCCCGTTTGTCATTCCGGGATCTGTACTAGGTATAGCTTTAGTTTTTGCATTTAGTGATGAACCGATATTTATTACGGGAACAATTTTAATTATGGTTATTGCATTTGTCATTAGAAGAATGCCGTACACGATTCGTTCCAGTACTGCTATCATCAGCCAAATTAGCCCCAGCATTGAAGAAGCAGCTGTCAGTCTCGGAGCATCTGAAACAAAAACATTTTATCGAATAATTGTTCCAATGATGCTGCCAGGGGTACTGGCCGGTGCAATTATGAGCTGGGTTACCATACTTGGAGAATTGAGTGCCTCTATTATTTTATATTCAACGGAGACACAAACTTTGGCTGTGTCTATTTATACAGAAGTAATAAGAGGGAATTTTGGCAATGCTTCTGCATATTCGGCTGTTTTAACCGTTACTTCTATTTTATCTCTGTTAATATTCTTTAAGCTCACTGGAAAAAAGGAAGTAGATTTATAGAAATGATATATAAGGGTTGTTCCAATTTTCCAATTATTGGAGCAATCTTTATATCTAATCATGATTAGCAGGAGTTATTAACCATGAAACAGAGTAAATCGATAAAGGACTATTTGAAAAAAACATTTTTAAAATATACAGTGATTATTATTCTCTTATTATTATTCGTATTTTTAATCTCGCTGTATGTTGTCTTTAATTATTCGGTTATGAAGGTTAACAGAGAAGCAGGAAAAGCGTTAAAGAATGAATTAATAGAGGAATTTGAAGGATATAGGGAAGGTATTAAAGAACTGTCGTTAAATAAGAAGATTGTTAAAGCGCTGGAAAACAACGAGGTAGATTCGCATGTGAATAAATTGTTATATGAATTTAAAAACAGCCGAAATATCTCATCGAATTTTGTTTTGATAAATGGTAATGAAGAAATCGTGTCAACAAGCTTTCATCAGGATGATGAAGAAATTCTTTCCGGTCATGTATTTCTTAGATTACTGGCGAATGAATTAAATCAAATACATTATAAGGAGCAGACGATTCATAACCGGATTTTCGGCGAATCAAGAAGCTATTCCTATTATTTTTCAACTGCTATATCAAACGGCAGTGAGAATATAGGCTATATTATCTTTTTCATAGATGATTTTATTGATAGCAGTGTTGATAATCAACTGGTTTATATAACAGACCAATACGATAATGTTATTGCTAAAACGAACAATTATCATATTGATTCGCTCGGCAAATTCTTTGTGGATAATAATCAAAGACTGGTAAAAATAGATGAAAATTACTTCTATATGAATAAACAGCCTGCAATGAATAATCAGCTAAATATCATCACCTTATCTATTATCAATGTATATAGAAATATCTTGATATTTGGTATGGCAACCATGTTAATTAGCAGCTTTATTATCTTTTTGATAGCCAGAGTGATTATACCTAAAATATTTAAAAAGACTTTACAGCCATTGAATGCCTTAATCACTATTATTTCTAACGGAAATCATAAAGATATATTTAATAAATCAACTGAGGTAGTCGAGTTAAATGTGATTTATAAGGAGTATACAAGCAAAATAGAGAAAATAAGAGATCTCATTCAAAAAAATGAAGAAATAACCGAAAAGAAAAGGATATTGGAAATTAAACATTTAGAAGCTAAGTTTAATCCGCATTTTTTATATAACGCATTGGAAATGATTAAATATGAAATTACATTAAATCCTGAGAATGCATCGGATATTGTTGTTAAAATAGCCAAGCTTATGAGATATAATACAAATTTCGGGAATACGTTAGTCCCGTTAAAGGTAGATCTAGAATATCTTATAAATTATTGTGAAATACAAAAGCTGCGTTATGGAAATAGATTAGAGTTTGAGATTAATATTCATGACGATTTATTAGACATACCTATTCCCAAGCTTATTTTACAGCCTTTAATAGAGAATGCGATAAAACATAATATCGATTATAAAAACAGTTTGAAAATATCATTAACTGCCCAGAAGTTAAGTGATCATCTAGTTATAAATGTGATTGATAATGGCTTAGGTATCAAAGAAATGGAATTAGAAAATCTAAAAAAGAAAATTTATGATAAAGCCGAAGATGTAGAAGAAGTCAGGCAAATTGGTTTGAAAAGTACTCAGAGTATACTTCGACTGCTGTATGGAGAAAATTATGGACTAAAAATTGAAAGCTCCTACAATAAAGGCAGTGTATTTTCTTTAGACATTCCATTAAAAGGGGTGAATAATTTTGAATAGGGTATTGTTAGTTGAAGATGAACCTATTATTCAAAAGGGTCTCCAATATAAAATGAACTGGTTACAATTAAATTGTGTAGTAGTGGGATGTGCAGATAATGGAGAAATAGGAAAGGAAATGATAGATAAATTAAAACCAGATATAGTCATAACCGATATAAGAATGCCTTTTAAAGATGGTATAGAAATGTTGAAGGAAACAGTAGAAAATAATAAATTTGAAGCTATTATATTGACTGGTTATGATGAATTTAATTATGCGAAGCAGGCAATCAGACTGGGTGTCCATGATTATTTATTAAAACCGGTAGATATGGAGGAACTGGGAGAGGTAATTAAAAATCTTATTTTTAAAATTGAGGAGAAAAAAGCGAAGGATAATTATAAAGTTAATTCATTATTATATAAAGAACTGCTGAATATTAATCTTAATGTTGCTGAAACCTCAAGTTATGTGATAGACACAATTGATTTTATTAAAAAAAATTATGCAACTAAGATAAACTTTAAAGATTTATGTGATAATTTAGGGGTTTCAAATGTATTTTTAAGCGCCAAATTTAAAAGTGAAACAAACTATAGTCTAAATGATTTTTTAAATAGATACAGGCTGCTGAAAGCTGTTGAATTGCTTCAAAATGATAAGGTTTTAGTTTATGAGGTAGCAGAAGAGGTAGGCTTTAGTGAATATAAATACTTCAGTCAGGTATTCAAAAAGTATATTGGAATGCCGCCAAAGCAGTTTTTACATCAAGAGTTTTAGAAAAGGTATTTAAAAAAGAGACATTACATTAGGAGAGATACCCACCCCCCCTTTGATGTTATGTCTCTTTTAAAATGTTATTTATCCAGTTCCATGATCACAATTCACCAGCAGCAATATTTCCCTTAAACATCGTTGCTACACGCTCGGAACGTCGTGCAACAGCTTCTGCTGAACAGGAAGCCTTAATAAATACAATATTTGCTTCATCACCGACTTTTGGCCAGGATTTCTTTCCATCTTCCGTTAATGTTGTTATTCCACCGGCAATGTAGCCTAATGACTGAGTCAGTGAAGGCTGATCAACCCAACGGTATATTTCTGCTAACTGGCCTAAACGTTCTAAAATATCTCCATTTCCAAAAGGAGACCAGACATCAAAGATATTGTCACAGCCGACTGCTGTCTCAACTCCTTTATTTTTTAACAGTTCGAGCGGAGGAAACTTTCGGTTGTTTGGAACACTGCTGATAATGCCGACACCGGCATCAGCAAGAATCTCTGCTAACTCCTCTGCCTGATTCAGAGAAACATCACCAAGGCCGAATGCATGGCTGATGAATACTTTTCCTTGTAATCCAGCTTCCATGGTCAACTCTGCCAATCGTTTCATGGTAAAGGTTCCTAAATGATCTGCATCATGTAAATGTAAGTCAATGCCGGCCCCTGCTTCCACAGCCAGTTCAATCATTGTTTGCAAGGAAGCTTCAATATCTCCGTCTACATTTGCGGGGTCAACACCACCGACATAGCCGGCTCCTTGCCTGAGAGCTTCTTTTACAAGATGCTTAGAATCGGAACGCAGTAATCCATGCTGTGGAAAAGCGACTATTTCTGAAGCCAGCCTGTTTTCAAAGCTGTGCAGAGCTTTTTTTACCTCTTCCAAGTTCTTCAATCCTACTTCTGGATACAGATCGACATGTGTCCGGACTTTTGTTACACCGGCGTGAGAATAAATATTCAGCAATTTTTCCGCTCTTTCCCGAGTTGTTGTTGCCAATGTAGGCAGTACTTTTTTCTCTACTTCGAAACGTTCGAAAATATTTTTGGTTGGAATCACAGGCCGCCATTCATCACCTAATAAAGTTTTATCTAAATGGCAATGCTTTTCGGTGAAAGAAGGGAGAGCCAATAGCCCTTTTGCGTTTATTTGCGGGATATTGTCGGTAATTACTTGATCAGCAGAAATAAACTGCTCAATTTTCCCGTTCTTTATGAGAAGATGGGTTAATTCTGTTTCTGTTCCAGTAATATATCCATCTTCTTCTTTATAGTTTTTTTCTATTTTTACATTTTTTATCCATTGGCTTGTTTGCATTCGATTCATTTCCTCCCATGATAAGTTTTTTATGGGTGCAAATTCCCTGTAACCTGCTTTCCTTGATAAAACACTGATTTTCTTTGTGCTCTTCTGGCTACGGCTTCTGCAGAGCAGCTTGCATCTGCCAAAACAAAGTTTGCAGCATCTCCTGGTTTCGGCCACAACTGATCACCGTCTTTGCCAAGAGGTGTAATACCGCCAGTAATATATTGAAGGGTTTGTCCAAGAGAGCGTTCATCGCTTAAGCCAAAACGTTCTGCAAGCAGACCCGTCTTTTCTAAGCTGTCACCTTTCCCAAATGGCGACCAATGATCGATAATACTATCATCACCTAAGAACACCTCGACACCTTTTTGATGTAAGAAAGGGATAGGAATCGTTTTTGATAATGAAACAGAAGAAGCAATAGAGATGCCTTGCTGTGCAAGGATTTCTGCCATTTCATCAAGTTCATTTCCGTGAATATCGGCCAGTGCAAATGCGTGACTGAGTGTTACTCGTCCCTGCCAGCCGGCCTCCTCTGTCAGCGCCGCTAATCGTTTCATTGTAAAAATACCTAATTGTCCAGCTTCATGCAGATGAATATCAATTTTCGCGTTTCCTTCTACAGCAAGTTCCATAACTGTTTGTAAGGATTTTTCTACATCACCGTCAATGCTGGCAGGATCAACGCCTCCTACATAACCGGCACCGTTTCGTAATGCGTCCCGGATCAAGCTGGCTGCATTGCTTCTGAGCATGCCTTGTTGCGGGAAAGCGACAATTTCTACAAAAGCTTTATCTTGATAGTCCTCTGAGGCGCACAGAAGGGTTTCTAAATTATGCAGTCCTTCGATTGGCCCGACATTACAGTGAGAACGAATATGTGTTGTGCCCGCAGATAGAAGTAAATCTATTAATTTCTTTGCTCTGTCAGCAGCTTGAGACTGTAATTCCGGGATCAGCTTCTCCTCCTCCTGCAGCCTTGTCCAAATACCATTTTCAGGAATAGTGGGAGCCTTCCACTTCCCGCCATAATAGGTTTTATCCAGATGGATATGCATATCCCTGAATGATGGGAGCATCAGATATTGCTTTGCATCATATTTAGGCAGATCAGATGTAATTGATACTTTAGCTGGTAAAATTTCTTTTATTTTCCCATTCTCAATCTGGATATGAAATGTATCTGTCTGTGTACCGGAAATTACTCCATGCTGCAGCTGATATCCTGTTTCCAGTGTAGCATTTGTTAACCAATAAGCTTTAGCACTCAATAGGAAACCCTCCTTTATTCTTTAAAAGAAGAAATTATTCTCTTTCTTACCTTATGCTATCATAGGCATCTGTAAAGAAGAAGAAAATAGGTGTTTTCAATGTGTGCGTTTACATAAAAAGAAGGTCTTGACAAACAAAAAAATAAGTTGTATAGTTACCTAGGTTAATAGTTACCCTAGTTAATTATTTTTCGGAGGGAAGTAAATGGAAGGCTTATTCCGGCAATATATAAGAATTTACCGGCCGTTAATGAAAAGTCTGAACGAGCTGCTGGAAAAATATCAGCTCTCTTATTCATTATGGCAGGTTATTGTGTACTTAAAAGATGAAGGAACCTCCACACTGGTTGATATCTCTAATTATTACCAAGTAGAAAAGCCAAGTATTACAAGACGTGTTCACCGATTACAGGAGCTGGGTTTGATTGACGAAGTGCCGAGTGCCAATCGGAGAGAGAAAATCATGGAATTGACTACTGAAGGAAAACGGATTTATCAAATATGCAGAGAAGAGATTACAGCTTTGGAGCATCATATTTCTAAGGGGCTATCGGAAGAAGAGCAGCAGACTGCTTTTCAATTTTTAATGAAGATTCAAGATAATATATAAAGTAAAGAAGGGTTTTGTAGTGAGTAACAAATCGAAGTTATGGACAAAAGATTTTATTATTGTGTCTGCAGTTAATTTTTTATTGACACTTGTTTTTTATCTTCTTGTTGTTGTGATGGGAGTTTACGCAGCAGAGGAATTTAATGCATCCGCAAGTGAGTCTGGATTAGTGGTTGGTATATTTATTGTCGGCGCACTGATTGGGCGTCTTTTTATTGGCCGTTATATTGAAAAATTTGGTCAGAAAACAACATTGTTTATCGGGGTTATTATATTTATTTTGGCTACTGCTTTATATTTCTTTAATTTTGGTATCGGCTTTTTACTTCTTAACCGGTTTATCCATGGTATTGGGCTTGGTTTTGCAAGCACAGCGACTGGTACTATTGTAGCTCAAATCATTCCGGCTGAACGGAAGGGAGAGGGGATTGGCTACTACAGTATGAGTGCCACCCTGTCCACTGCTTTAGGACCGTTCGTAGGTTTATATATGAGCCAGCACACCAGTATGCAAGGAATATTTGGTCTTTGCTTAACAATAGGTGTTATCAGTTTCTTAACAGTCTTTTTTGTGAGAATACCAGTTATTAAGGAAACAGAGGAGGAAAAAGCGATAGAAAAAGAGGAAGAAGGGCATTTTATTGCTCAATTTGTAGAGCCAAGAGCTGTGCCGATTGCAATCATCACACTTATTTTAGCGCTTTGCTATTCCAGTGTGCTATCCTTCCTTAATTCCTATGCGATAGAACTGGATCTTGTAAGTACAGCAAGTGTATTTTTCCTTGTTTATTCCATTGCTGTATTACTTTCACGTCCATTTACCGGGCGTTTAATAGATTTAAAAGGATCAAACATTGTTATGTATCCTGCATTTGTTCTGTTTACAATCGGTATGATTGTACTAGGCTCTGCACATAGCGGATTTACACTATTACTGGCGGGTGTATTAATTGGGCTTGGCTTTGGTAATATGCAATCCTGTACACAGGCTATTGCAGTCAAACTGACACCGCCGCATCGTATGGGGCTGGCAACATCCACCTTCTTTATCTTCTTAGACGGAGGATTGGGCTTTGGACCATATTTGCTTGGGTTTATTGCACCAGTCATTGGGTACAGCACGCTTTATATCGTGTTAGGTATCGTTGTTCTGGCAACAGCAGGATTATACACTGTTTTGCACGGCAAAAAAGCTACCTCCGCACAATCACAAGCGTTGGCACAGTAAAAGAAGAAACCTGTATTTTCTGTATTTCGCACAGAGAATGCAGGTTTCTTTTATTTAAATTTTTAACTATCTTATAACGATAGATAATAATGTATTTTATTTTTCACTGGTCCCGGTAAAGGTTGTTTCAATGCTTTCATTAGCAAATCAGGATGGGCAATTCTTTTTTCATTAAAGTGCTGTTCAATGAGATCGACCTTTTCTTTTCTGTTTGGCATTAAACTATATAGTACATACCAGTCTTCTAAGGATGACAAGTATATGGTTTTCCCATTAAAGCTTGTGCTATCTACAATATTATTTTTCTCAAACTCAAGTTTATAAATTCCTTCCTCATGTATGATAGAAAAACCGCCCATTAAATCAACAGAAGTATTTCCTATCGTATACTTAGCAAAGAACGCTGTTTTAAAAGGTGCAGAACGAACAGCTTCTTTTCTTTCCCCCAGATTATCCAGCACTTTGCCGGCAAGAGTAGCATGATTTTCCGAAACTAAGAGATCAATATCATTTGGATTATCTATTATTCCGTGCATATGAAGCATTAATGAGCCGCCAAGTCCCCAGACTATATTATTATCGTTTAATATATCGGCTGTCTTTGCTAGAGAAGATAACAATATGTTAATCTCCTTTCTTTCTGTTATTTATTTTCATCATAACATTCATTAGAGAAGATTTAATGAAATAATAATGGAGATTATCTGCATTCTATTTAAATAGTAAACCATTTTAAAATAAGCTAATTGAAATTGATATGAATAAATTATGAAATTAATCTCTTTTTCTTAAATTCAATGTATAAATCTGTAAGGATTTATAGTATAATGAACTCAAATAACCTTCTTGCTGTTATATAGAAATGAGTACTATCTGGCTAGGCAGGAAATTTGTCTATATCTTCAGATTTTAGAATATTTTGTTATTTAAACTGGATTCTTTTAGAAAGTTTAAACACCGGCCGGAGAGCAAAATAGAATATATTTCAAGGGAATATTTTTAAACAAAACGTAAACATCGCAGTCATGTTATCATGTATAACATAGAACCATTCCATATATTAACAATATATAATAATGGGGGAAAGCGATGTTTTTTTGTACCAATTTCTAGTATTTTCTGGAAAATATAAAGCTATTTCTAAATAGCAGTGAGAGAAGTGCATTGTTTTTAATGTTGAAGGGGGAATGTTTATGTCATATCAAAGCACCTATGAACAATGGAAGAATGAAGAAGCTCTTGATAGAGAGCTCAAAACAGAGTTAGAAAGTCTCTTAAAAAATGAAACAGAATTAGAAGATGCTTTCTCACATCCCTTAGAATTTGGTACTGCCGGCATGCGTGGAATATTAGGCCCGGGAATTAATCGAATGAACATTTATACGGTGAGACAGGCGACAGAAGGTCTGGCCCGATTTATGGAAAGTCAGACAGAAGAGAATAAATCCAGAGGAGTAGCGATTGCCTACGATTCCAGACATAAATCTCCTGAATTTGCTCTGGAAGCCGCAAGGACACTTGCGCGTCATGGAATTCCGTCCTATGTATTTGAATCACTGCGCCCAACTCCTGAATTATCCTTTGCTGTAAGGCATTTAAATACATTTACTGGAATTATGATTACTGCATCACATAATCCTGCAAATTATAATGGTTATAAAATCTATGGGGAAAGCGGAGGACAAATGCCTCCAAAAGATGCAGATGCGCTAACAGAATATGTCCGCTCTGTAGAGAATCCTCTGCAAATAGAAGTGTTATCTGAAGAAGAGGCAAAAGAGAAAGGCCTTCTGAAAATAATTGGTAAAGAGGTGGATAATGCTTATTTGCAGGAAGTAGATACGGTAACAATTGACAGAGAATTGGTATCAAGAGAAGGGAAGGATTTAAAGCTTGTCTTTACACCGCTGCATGGCGCAGGGAAAATGCTTGGAGAAAAAGCATTAGAGCAAGCTGGATTTAAAGGGTTTTCGCTTGTTCCTGAACAAAGTGTCGCTGATCCTGACTTTACTACTGTCAAATCACCTAATCCGGAGGAGCATTCAGCGTTCGAATATGCTATTTCTTTAGGTGAAAAAGAAGGTGCAGATTTGCTGGTGGCAACCGATCCGGATGCCGACCGTCTGGGTGTCGCTGTTAAGCTTCCGGACGAAACGTATAAAGTGTTAAGCGGTAACCAAATTGGAGCGCTGATGCTGGATTATATTTTGAAAGCACGGAAAGAGGCAAATACACTTCCGGAAAATGCTGTGGTATTAAAATCGATTGTTTCGAGTGAGCTCTCTACAGCAATTGCTGAAAAATATCAAACTAAAATGGTCAATGTGCTTACAGGCTTTAAATTTATCGCTGAAAAAATTCAGCAATATCAGGAGGATGGATCGCAGACATTTATGTTTGGGTTCGAAGAGAGCTACGGCTATCTGGTAAAACCATTTGTCAGGGATAAAGATGCCATTCAGGCGCTTGTATTGATTGCTGAAGTTGCTACCTACTACAAGCAGAAAGATGAAAACTTATACGATGCATTGCAGGAAATCTTTGCTGAGTATGGCTGCTATCAGGAAAAAACAATTTCTATTACAATGAGCGGTTTAGAAGGATCAGCGAAAATAGCTTCTTTAATGAGGCAGCTACGGGAAGAATCTCCGGAATCTTTCGGAGGAATAAAGGTTGTCAGTACAGAAGATTATAAAACACAGGAAAAAGTACACGCTGATGGTTCAGTAACCTCATTGAACACACCGGCTTCAGATGTATTGAAATACTTTTTGGAGGATGAGAGCTGGATAGCGGCACGGCCTTCCGGGACAGAGCCTAAAATCAAGTTCTATATCGGTGTGAAAGCAGGAAGTGAAGAGGCTGCAGAGGAAAAAATAAAAGCTTTTTCAGCAGCTATTTCGGAAGTAACCAATGTAACCAGCTGAAAGTCTCCTCAAGAATAAGCTTTAATGAGTGGCGGGGTGAAGAAATGCATACAAATGAGTGTTTGGAATTGGAAACAGAAGATGCAATAAAAAGGTTTCACACTGGCGAAAATTTTTATAGTCAGCATGTTTTCGGTTATCACCAGGAAGAGCGGGACGGGGAGACAGGCTTTGTTTTCCGTGTCTGGGCTCCTAACGCACAACAGATATGGCTGGTAGGAACATTTAATAATTGGGATGAGTCCTTGCCGATGCAGAAAAATGAAGAATATGGTTATTGGGAGGTATTCACTACAAAGCCTGCAGAAAATGATTTATATAAATATAAGGTGCGCCAGGAAGATGGCAGAGAGGTTTATAAAATTGATCCATTTGCCTTTGTTTTTGAGAAACGTCCGGACAATGCTGCTGTCATTCATCATGTTCCGCAGAAAAAATGGAAGGACGGCTTATGGTATGGCAGAAAGAAGCGTTCTAATTTCTTTAGACGGCCCATAAATATCTATGAGGTACATGCCAGCTCCTGGAAGCATCATGAAGATGGCACCCCTTATTCTTTTGCAGATTTAAAGGAAGAATTAATTCCTTATGCAAAAGAAATGGGGTATACCCATATTGAATTCATGCCATTAATGGAGCATCCATTAGGTGCATCATGGGGATACCAGCTGATAGGCTACTTTGCTTTAAGCTCTTATTATGGTAAACCTGAGGAGTTTCAGGATTTTGTAGAGGAGTGCCATCGGAATAATATAGGCGTTTTTGTGGATTGGGTACCTGGTCATTTCTGTGTCAATGATGATGCTCTTGCTAAGTATGACGGCACCCCTCAATTTGAATATCAGGACCCGGACCGGGCAGCGAATGTCCGCTGGGGCTCTATCAATTTTGATTTAGGCAGGCCGGAGGTACAGTCATTCCTTATTTCAAGTGCGCTATTTTGGCTGGAAATGTACCATATTGACGGGATTCGTGTTGATGCAGTTTCCAGTATGCTTTATTTAGATTATGATGATGGACCATGGAAGACAAATCATGAAGGTGGAAATAGAAACTTCGAAGGGTATTATTTCCTGCAAAAGCTCAACGCAGTTGTTAAACTTGCGCATCCGGAAGTTATTATGGTTGCGGAGGAAAGTTCATCTGATACGCAAGTTACAGGGTTAATTGAGACGGGAGCACTCGGCTTTGATTATAAATGGAATATGGGCTGGATGAACGATGTGCTTAAATTTTATAAGATGGATCCTGCCTTTAGAAAGGACCATTTTAACTTAATCACCTTTTCCTTTATGTATATGATGCAGGAAAACTATATTCTGCCGCTTTCTCATGACGAGGTTGTTCATGGAAAGAAGAGTCTGATGCATAAAATGTGGGGAGATAGATATAAACAATTTGCTCAATTACGTAATATGTATACGTATATGATGACCCATCCTGGAAAAAAACTCTTATTTATGGGAAGTGAATGGGGACAATTTTTAGAGTGGAAGTATGATGAAGGATTGGAATGGCAGGATTTAAATGATGCTTTCAACAAAAATATGCAGTATTTTACTTCCAGTCTGAACCAATTCTATAAAGAACAGCCGGCACTTTGGGAGCTGGAAGAGAGCTACGATACAATTTCAATTATCGATGCAGATAATCATAACGATTCTGTGCTTAGTTTTATTCGGAAAAGTAAGAAGAAAAAAGATTTTCTGATTATTGTTTTAAATATGACCCCTGTAGAGCGTCAGGATTTTCATATCGGCGTTCCCTATCAAGGAAGCTACAAAGAAATATGGAATACGGAAATGAAAGAATTTGGCGGTACATGGGAAGAGCATAACCCTGATCAATTGACAGAGGACGTTCCTTTTAAGGAGTACCCTTACCGCATAAAAACTGTTGTACCCGCGCTGGGAGCGTTAATTCTGCGTCCTGAGAGTATTAAAGTATCAAGAAAACCACCAGCGGCTAAGTGATTTTCCAATATATATAAGCTGAGTTACATGCTTCATTTTTTACAACAAATTTAGAAAAGTAGTTGAAAGGGGGACAGGTGAAAGGCTGCTTTCACCGCGTATATGAAAAATGAGATGCTAGCAATGATTCTTGCAGGAGGAAAAGGGTCACGATTGGGGAAATTAACAAAAAATATTGCTAAACCTGCTGTTCCGTTTGGAGGAAGGTATCGTATAATTGATTTCACTCTAAGTAATTGCGCTAATTCTGGGATAAAAAATGTAGGTGTTGTGACACAGTACCAGCCGTTGGCATTAAATAACCACGTAGATAATGGGACAAGCTGGGGACTTGATGGAATTAATTCCGGTGTGACAATTCTTCAGCCTTACGCCGGTTCAGAGGGCGGTAAATGGTTTGAAGGTACAGCTCATGCTATTTATCAGAATATTGCTTATATCGATGAGATGAATCCTGAATATCTGCTTGTGTTATCTGGAGATCATATTTATAAGATGGATTATGAAGAGATGCTGGAAACGCATAAAGCGAATGAGGCTTCATTAACTGTTGCAGTACTGGAAGTCCCTGAAAAAGAAGCTTCCCGTTTTGGAATCATGAACACAGATGAAAACGACCGTATTATTGAGTTTGAAGAAAAACCCGAGAATCCAAAAAGTAACCTCGCATCAATGGGAATCTATATTTTTGATTGGAGCAGATTAAGAGAAGTTCTATTAAGCAGTTATTCCAAAGACGATCACATGCTGGATTTTGGAAAGCATGTTATTCCTTCTTACTTGGAAAGTGGTGAGAACGTATTTGTTTACCGCTTTGATGGTTATTGGAAGGACGTTGGAACAATTGACTCCCTGTGGGAAGCAAATATGGAATTTATTAATCCTGAGATGAATCTTAATATCCGGGATAAATCATGGCGCGTATATTCTAGAAATACAATTTCACCTCCAAACTTTTTAACAGACACTGCGTCCGTGACAGATTCTTTAATTGTTGATGGGTGCTATGTTGCAGGAAGTATTAAAAATAGTATTCTATCAAATGATGTGCAGGTAAAAGAAGGATCGCAAATTACAGACAGCTTTATTATGCCGGGAGCAAGTATTGGCAGAAATGTAAGTATTCACCGGGCAATTATCGGAGAAGATGCAGTTGTCGGAGATAATACAGTAATCGATGGAACGGAAGATATAGGAGTAGTAGGTTATTCTGAAGTGATTGGAGTGACGATGGATGAGGACTAATAAAATTTGTGCTGTTTTAGGGAATATTCAACGCTATAACGCTTTACTTCCTTTAACCAATGAGAGACCGTTAGCAACATTACCATTTGCTTGTAAATACAGACTGATTGATTTCCCGCTTTCCAGTATTGTTAATGCAAATATAAATACAGTTTATATGATTTTTAATGAAGGTGAAACACAATCTGTATTCGATCATATCGGCGGGGGAAAAGAATGGAATTTAGATGGCGTGCATAACCGTTTCTTTATTCATCTTTACCAGGACTTCTTGAAATTAAAAGCACATAATCAAAGCTATTACCGTCCACTGATTGATTATCTGGAAAAATCTAAATCAGAGTATACCGTTTATATGAGCAGTAAAATGATTTGTAATATTGACCTGCGTGCCGTTTTAAAAATTCACCAGCAGCAAAACAATGAAATGACAGTTGTTTATAAAAAAGTTGAATCTGAAAAAATATGCCAGACAGATGCAGTATTATCCTTGACTGAAAATGGTCAGATTACCGAAGTGCGTCCGTATATGGAGCATTTGCAGACTGCAGATCAGGAGAATCTCTGCATGGATATTTATATTGTTCAGACAAATTGGCTGATCCGGCAATTGAAAGAAGGCCAACAGGAGGGAACTCCGGCCGACATCCAAGATTTTCTTCGCAAAAAAATTCATACTGTAAAAAGCTCAACTTATGAACACACGGGTTATCTAAGTAATATCTTTGACATCAACTCGTACTATAATGCATCGCTTGATATGCTTAACCAACAAAAATTCAGTTCTCTTCTCTACTCTAATCAAAAAATATATACCAAATTAAAAAATGAAGTTCCAACATATTATTCAGACTCATCAGAAGTAAATAACAGCCAGTTTGCAACAGGATGCATTATTGAAGGTAAGGTAGAAGGATCCTCCATATCCCGTGGAACAGTGTTGGATAAAGGAACGGAAGTCATCGACTCTATCATTATGCCGAGTGCAAAAATATGTGCTGGCGCCAGGGTCCAAAATGCCATTCTGGATAAAGAAGTGGTAGTGGACCCGGGGGTACAGATAATCGGAACGAGAGAAAATCCGGTTGTTATTGAAAAATATCAGCATGTAACCAATGATATCCTCGCAAATGGAGTAGCAGTCAGCGATATAGAGAGATAGGGGGAAAAATATATATGAAATTATTATTTGCTAGTGCGGAATGTGCACCGTTTTTCAAAACAGGCGGTCTCGGAGATGTAATTGGTGCGCTACCAAAGGAATTAGCAAAGAAAGATATAGAAGTGGCAGTTGTGCTGCCACTTCACAAAAAGATGCCGGCAGCATTCAGAGAACGCTGTGAGCATGTAGGCTCTTTATCCATAGATGTAGGCTGGAGAAATCAATATTGTGGTATTGAACGTTTAGACATGGACAATGTCACCTATTATTTTATTGATAACCTGTATTATTTTAACCGGGATGATTTATATGGTTTTTATGATGATGGAGAACGCTTTGCTTTCTTTCAGCTTGCACTGATTGAGATGATGGAAGCAGTCGATTATATTCCTGATATTATCCATGTAAATGACTTCCATACAGCCATGGTACCATTTCTCCTGAAAGAAAAATATCACTGGGTGGAAGCATATCAATCTATTCGAACAGTGTTGACGATTCATAATATAGAATTTCAGGGGCGATACAACCCGGAAGTGCTATCTGATTTGTTTGGAGTCGGTGACAGAAAGTATCATGATGGAACAATTCGTTTTGAAAATGACATTAACTTTTTGAAATCAGGTATTGTGTATGCAGATAAGGTGAATACTGTCAGCCATTCCTATGCAAGAGAAATCCAAACCTCTGAATTCGGTAATGGCTTAGAGGGAATTCTCAGGCAGGAGCAAGGAAAACTGTCCGGCATTGTGAATGGAATAGATTATGAGATTAATAATCCGGAAACAGATCCGGCGTTGAAATCTAACTATTCTTTAACCAGCTTACAAGGCAAAAAAGATTGCAAGAAAGAATTGCAGGAATTAATGGAGCTGCCTGTACGGGAAGATGTTCCGCTAATTGCAGTTGTCAGCCGTCTGACACATCAGAAAGGCTTTCATCTTGTTCTGGAAGAATTAGAGAATCTATTGCAATATGATGTTCAGTTTGTTCTGCTGGGAACAGGAGATCCGTCATTTGAACATCATTTTCGATTAATTTCGGAATGGTACCCGAATAAGTGTGCAGTAAATATTACATTTGATGTGACACTTGCGCAAAAGATTTATGCCGGATCTGATATGTTTCTGATGCCATCTAAATTTGAACCATGTGGATTATCACAGCTGATTTCTATGCGTTATGGAACCCTGCCGGTAGTCCATGAAATAGGTGGACTCAAGGATACAGTAGAACCATATAATCCTGTTGAAAAAACAGGCACAGGGTTTGGTTTTTCCTTATTTACACCATACTACATGATGGAAGCATTGAAAAAAGCAGTGCATGTTTATCAGGACGAGCAGGATGTATGGAAAAACCTTATGCATAGAGCAATGTCACAGGATTTCAGCTGGGAAACATCCAGTGGGCAGTATTACTCGCTTTACCAAGAAATATATGGATAGAGTGTATTCAAAAAGTTCAGTGTGTATTATATCTTGAGCTTTTTGAACACCTTCTTATAGATTAGGATGAACACATAACAGCATTAGTTTAAGTGGAATAAGCAGCTTTTTTAAGAAAAAAGTGAAATGCTGGTTTGAATTTTGATTTCTTAAAAGAAATGCTTGCAGCTGAACTTAGATATGCAGAAAAGAGGCTTAATACATGGCTTTAGATAAGGAAGTTTTCAAAGAAGAATTGAAGCAGAGGCTGAGAGAGAACTATGCAATGGAGCTGGAGGATGCAAGCAAGCAGGAAATTTTCTATGCATTGGGAGCGTTGGTAAAAGCACGTTACTCGGATGCTTGGAGAGATACATGGAAGTATTATGTGGATAAACATAAAAAGCAGGTATACTATTTTTCAATTGAATTTTTACCTGGCCGGATGTTGAAAAGTAATCTATTGAACTTGGGATTGCTGGATACAGCGAGAGAAGCTTTAACAGATCTCGGTATTGAATTAGACAGCCTGGCAGAAGTGGAAAAGGATATGGCTTTAGGAAACGGTGGTCTTGGACGATTAGCATCCTGTTTTATGGATTCGATTGCTTCTTGTGGTCTTCCGGGAAATGGGAATGGAATACGCTATGATTACGGACTTTTTAAGCAGCGTTTCGTGGACGGCTATCAGGTCGAGCTTCCGGATGAGTGGCTGCAAAGCGGGAATATATGGGAGATACGTAGAGAAAGTAAAGCTGTCGATGTTCGCGTCGGCGGGCGTGTGTACTTAGCAGAAACAATAGAAGGAAAATTAAAACCGGTATACGAGAATGAACGAATTCTTCGGGCAGTTCCTTATGATACAGGAATGGTGGGCTATGAGAATAATGTGGTGAATACACTGCGGCTATGGTCTGTGGAAATTCCTGATTCCGAAGAGGATAAATACCAAAGTATCCAGGGACGAAGAGAGTTGGAGGATTTAACAGCTGTTCTTTATCCGGATGATTCCAATGAACATGGGCGTTTAATCCGTCTTACACAGGAATATTTCTTTGTATCAGCAGGAATCCAGAGTATAATTCGCCACTATAAGAAACGGGTTCAAAAGCCAATTTCTAATCTCAGCGAATATATCTCTATTCATATTAATGATACCCATCCTGCACTATGTGTGCCGGAAATGATGCGTATCTTGGTTGATGAAGAAGATTTATCCTGGGAGCAGGCCTGGGATATTACAGGGAAAGTGATGAGTTATACAAATCATACGATTATGGCGGAAGCATTGGAAAAATGGTCGATTGATTTAATGCAGCGCACATTGCCGCGTATGTATCAAATTATTGAAGAGATTGATGCACGTTATGTACAGACGATGCGGGAGCTGCATCCGCATGATTTGGTAGAGCGCACCCGGATTATTCGTAATGGACAGGTTCATATGGCGCATTTGTCTATTATTGGCAGTCATAGCACTAATGGTGTGGCAAAATTGCACTCGGATTTATTAAAATCTGTTGTTTTGCATGATTTTTATATTATTTATCCAGACCGTTTTAATAATAAGACGAATGGAATTGCGCAGCGCAGATGGTCACAGATTGTGAATGAACCAATGTCAAACGTATTAGATGAGACGATTGGAAAGACATGGAGAAAGGATTCTGGAGATCTAAAGTTGCTGATGAACTATCAATCGGATCAAGCCGTTTTAGAAAAATTAGCTGAAGCAAAGAAAATAAACAAACAGGTGCTTGCTGATTATATTTTGGAAACAACGGAAATTGAAGTTTCTGCTGATGCTATTTTTGATGTGCAAATTAAAAGACTGCATGCATATAAACGCCAGCTGTTAAATCTATTGCATATTATCAAGCTTTATCAGGATATAAAAGAAAATCCGGATTTAGATATGCAAAAGCGTGTATTTATTTTTGGAGCAAAGGCAGCACCAAGCTATCATTATGCAAAAGTAATCATTAAGTGTATTAACGAAGCAGCTAATTTAATTAATAATGATTCTGATATCAAAGATCGTATTAAGATTGTTTTCTTACCAAATTACAATGTCAGCCTAGCGGAGAAGATTATCCCGGCAGCAGATGTCAGTGAACAAATTTCTCTTGCATCTAAAGAAGCTTCCGGCACAAGTAATATGAAGCTGATGCTGAATGGCGCTATTACACTTGCTACGCTGGATGGTGCCAATGTAGAAATCAGAGATGCAGTCGGTGATGATAATATTTATATCTTCGGTCTCACAGAGAAAGAGGTCTATGAATATTATGAGAATCAGGAGTATTCTGCGCATCAGCTGTATGATGAAAATCCAATTATCCGCCGTGTTTTAAATGCATTTATTGATGGAACCATACCAAATATCGTTTATGAAGGACGGGAAATTTTTGATTCACTCATTAAGTATAATGATGAATATTTCTTACTGCGTGATTTTGATTCCTATGTAAAGGCACAGGAGGAAATTGATAAAGCTTATGGAGATCAGACCTTCTGGCAGAAAATGAGCTTAATCAATATTGCTAATGGAGGCAGATTTTCGTCCGATGAGACAGTGCGCCGTTATGCTGAGGATATTTGGAAAATAGAACCGAAAGATTCATTTGTTACTGAGAAAGGATAGTATTATGCCGCATGTTTATTATAATTCGTGGATAAGTGATTATAAAAATCCATTTGGAGCTGTACAGCCCGAAGAAAAGGTTACGTTTCAGATGGATATCCATGAAAATCAAGTGATAGAAGCACAATTTATTATTCGAAAAGAAAATGGAAGTCAAGACGAAGAAAAATATCAGATGAAGGATACAGGAGACAATCGGTTCTCCTGTATCTACACACCTCATGAAGGAAAGGGTCTGTATTTTTATTATTTTTCTGTGAAGTGGAAGGATGATCATGGCGGAGAATTAACGGCATATTGGGGAGTGTCAGCTGTCAAGGGAGAGGGCCGGCTATACCAGGAACAGCACGAGGTTATCCCCTACCAATTAACCTGTTTTGAAAAGGAAGAACAGACGCCGGATTGGTATCGAGAAGCTGTATTTTATCAGATTTTCCCGGACCGTTTTTATAACGGAAATCAAGACGGGAAGGTAAATAAACCGAAGCGGAACAGTTTTATCTATGGTGATACGCGTGATACTCCGATGTATGTACGCGGGTCTAAGGGTGAAATTCTGCGCTGGGATTTTTATGGCGGGAATTTAGAAGGAATCAGACAGAAGATACCGTATCTGAAGGATTTAGGTATCAATGCAATTTATCTGAATCCGATTTTTCAGGCAGCAAGTAATCATCGCTATGATACAGCGGATTATATGAAGGTGGATCCGATGCTCGGTGATGAAGCGTTATTCCGGGAAATCATGGAAGATCTTCATGAAGAAGGTATCCATGTTATTTTAGATGGTGTATTCAGCCATGTTGGAAGAAACAGTATCTATTTCAACTATGACGGTACTTATGGAGAAGACAAGGGAGCATACCGGAATCTGGACAGTCCGTATTATCCATGGTTCAGCTTCAGTGAATATCCTGATAAGTATGCATCCTGGTGGGGAATTGATGATCTCCCGGAAGTAGATAAGTCAAACAAAGAATTTCAAAATTATATTTACCAGGATGACAACAGTGTCATTGATAAATGGAGTAAGCTGGGTGTAGATGGATGGCGTTTGGATGTTGCGGATGAGCTTCCGGATGAATTTATTTCAGGTATTCGTCATAAGCTGGACCAATATCCGGAAAAAGTACTTATCGGCGAAGTCTGGGAGGACGCTTCGAATAAAATTGCCTATGAAAAGCGGCGACAGTATATTTTAGGAAATCATCTGCATGGCGTGATGAATTATCCATTTCGGAATATAGTGTTAGACCTGCTGCAATTGGAAAAGTCTCCACAGGAGCTTTGCCAAAGGCTGACGCAGCTTCATGAAAATTATCCAAAGGATGTTCTTTTTAATAATCTAAATAATATTGGTACACATGATACGAAACGAATTTATACATTTCTGGGAGAAGATAAGGAAAGACTGAAGCTTGCATTGAGCTTTTTATTAATTGCCCCGGGGATTCCTTGTATTTATTATGGAGACGAAGCTGGTCTCACAGGAGAACAGGATCCAGATAATCGCAAATTCTTCCCTTGGGAGGATATGGATACAGATATTTTTAAGCATTGCCAAAAATGGATAGCTGAAAGAAAACAGAATAACACATTAAAATATGGTGATTTTGTTCTTTTCCATACGGATGATGTATTGGGAATGCTTCGTTTTACAGATGATGAATATACCATCTATATTATCAATCCCCATGATGCAGAAAAATCCTGCCATTTTGATAATCTGCAATTCTTGCGCGAGGTGCCATTAACGGATGAAGTAATAAAGGGTATTTTCAATAATTTAACAGTCCATGGCAAAAGTGATTTTTTTGTAACAGGAAAAATATAGATGAGCAAAAAAGCAGAGTGCATGGAGACGTATCGATGCATTCTGCTTTAAAGTTTATTCTTCTATCTTTTTAAAGCCCTGTTCTTCCAAGGATTCTATGGCATCTTCCAAATTTAAATTACCTTCTTCATTTTCCAAAAGCTCATTAAGTCCCGACAGCTCGGATGTGTCTACGGTAGAGAAATCAATTTTAATCGTTTCAATAAAATGATTATCCTGAAAATCGAGGTTATATTCCAAACCGTCAATTCCTTGTAAAGGTTCTGCGGTAGGGATAATTAGAGCTTCTGCATCTTCTTTTGTTTCTATGCCCCTGATACTTTCATAAGAGGTTTTGCTCATACTAGACTGCTCAACGATTTCTTCATCCTTGGTAACCAAAGTTACTTCAATAGAGTTAGCCCCTTCCTCTAATTTATACGTTACTGTTTCTTGATTTGATCCGCATGCAGCTAAAGTTATAAAGGAAATAAGCAAGAGAACAAATCCAGTCATTTTGAAGGTTTTTTTATTTCCCATTTTCGCTTCTCCTGTTCTTATGTAATTAAGCTAATCGTATCGGATTAAAACTGGAAAGTCAAAAGAGCTTTCTGTAGGTAATAGAAGGATGGTGTTAGAGCATTATTGGAAGAAAAATATAAAATATTTTTTATTGGAGTACAGAAAATAGATTGAAAGCAAAATAAAACCGTGCCACTAGGCACGGTTCAATTATATTATTCTTCTACTACTTCCAGTCCTGCATCTTCTAATTCTTTAACAGTTTCTTCTAAGCTGATATACTCATCATCTTCAATTGCTGGAAGGCTAGCACCAGGGACGCTGTTTAGCTCCTCCATATCAACAGTTGTCAAGTCAACAGAAATAGTTTGTGTAAGTTGATCTTCTCCATATTCAATCTTTATTTTGATGCCTTCTATATCTTCAAATGGCTCGAGTTCTGCACGAATTTCTTCATCCATCTTTTCAGCTTCTTCTTTTGATTCAAGCATCATAGTAGTATAAGGTATGTCTGTTTTGACAGTTTGATGTGTTACTTCATCATCTTTAGCATCGAGTGTAACTTCCATGCTCATTCCCATTTGATCCCCTTTAAGGGTAACTGTTTCTTCAGATCCACAAGCTGCCAATCCTAAAGTAGCAATCAATAAAAATAATAGTCCACTAATTCTAAAAGCTGTTTTTTTCATTATAGTCTTTTCTCCTATCCGTCTTTTACTATAGTTAGCTTATCGAATTAAACGAGCAAAGTCAAAGTGAAATTGAGAAAAAATAAAGAATTGGACTATTATCCTGCGTTGGAAGTAGCGGTTATTTGCTTTTTTTGGATGTTTGTTATGAAATTCGGGGTATTTTGAATATTATTTAGTGTAAGGTTTACAATATAGCTTATCCGTATGGCATTTAAGCATATTGGTAATCAATATGTTAAAATAGGGAAGAGTATTTCTCTATTATTCTGTTGTGAAACAGTGTGCTGCAGCACGAAGGTATTCATATTCATCAGGACGTAATTGCTGGAAATTGCAGCTACATCATATTTTGATTCTGCAAAAAAAGAAAAGAGGTACAATAATGGAAGCAAAAGAACGCAGAGAACAAATTAAGCAATATTGTCAGGAGTACGACAGCATTTATGCAAAGCTTGTGGAACCAATTAATGATATGTTAATGGACGTTGACGCTGGTATATCAGAGGAAACAACAAATAAAATACTAGAAAACTTAAAGCTTTCCAGTGAAGGTAAGAAAGAGGTCTTTGACTGTCATTTAGATGAAAGCAATAATTTCCTTAGAGACGGTATAGAGGATTTGAAAAATGGAAATCTTGGGGATGGTGCTTTACAGATATTCGGAGCAGGGCTTAATTTTGCCAGTTATGCGGCGAAGGCTTCTCAAACACAGGAAACTAATGCTCATGAAATGCTGGATGAACGGTTTAAGAAGTTAAAAACAACATTAAAATAGACAAATAATTTATTGGAATAGAGATTTTCAGGGCAGAGATAAATGCTCCCCTGAAAATCTCTATTTTTATTTTCCATTTATACAAAAATGATTTTTCTCCTTTCGATTTTTAATAAATGTGAATTTTATTAAGTTATTGTAAGTTATTTGAATGGTAGACGAAGTATCGGTGTGGATTTGGTAAATTTCTCAGTTTTACAAAAAATTTATGCTTTAATGAATTTGAATGAAGGGAGGAAGAGAATGAGCTATATCGAGTTAACAGATATTACAAAGTCTTATCATGCAGGGAAGAACATATTGGAGAAAATTAACTTCACCATAGAGAAGGGTGAATTCTTTGTCTTAGTTGGCCCTTCCGGATCAGGAAAAAGTACATTACTGCGGATGATTGCGGGACTGGAGAATGTGACAGATGGTATCTTAAAAATGAATCAAAAGATAGTCAATCATCTGCCGCCTAAAGACAGAAATCTTTCGATGGTATTTCAAAATTATGCGCTGTATCCGCATTTATCAGTGGAACAGAATATCCTGTTTGGTTTACAGGCAAAAAAGGTTTCCAAAAAAGAGCAGAAAAAAAGACTGAAAGAAACAGCTGAAATGATGGGACTATCAGACTTTTTAGATCGAAAGCCGCGCCAGCTTTCAGGCGGACAGCGTCAACGTGTTGCGTTAGCGAGAGCTGTTGTAAGTGAAGCACCGCTTTGCTTGATGGATGAGCCGTTATCCAATTTAGATGCAAAATTACGTGCGCAGATGCGTGTAGAGATTAGAAGGCTGCAAAAGCAGCTGGGATTAACACTTATTTATGTAACGCATGACCAAGTAGAGGCAATGACTATGGGGGATCGGATTATGGTCTTGAATGATGGGGAAATTCAACAAGTCGGGAAGCCTATCACGCTCTATAATGAGCCGGCAAATCTATTTGTAGCGTCCTTTATTGGCTCTCCTAAAATGAATATTGGCAAAGCAGAGGTAAAGAACACATCCTGTTTTCTTATAAATAATACATTGTCATTCCCCGTAGGACCGATACTCCAGGAGGCTTTGAAGGAGCATAAGGATATTGTAGTTGGAATCAGACCGGAGCATATTCAGCCGACAACGCATCATGAAGCAACACATTCTCTGGAAGTGGTCAATGTAGAGCAATTAGGAAATGAGACAACTCTTGCTTTTGATGTTGATGGGGAATTATGGACGGCGAAATGGCCAGGTCAGTGGGATATTATGGCAGGTCATCAGCTAAAGGTCTATATATCTGAGGAGCACCTCAGCTTCTTTGATGCACAAACGAAACAATTAGTCCGCCCGGCCAGCTTCAATAGTCAGGAGGAGGTTCAGGCTATATGACGGAGGCAGCTGCTACATTATCACAAGAGGATTATATTTTATTTGAGCAGACGAAACGGAAACATCGCTACAAGCAATTTATCAAGGGTATGCTTTTTCTCTTACCGTCTATCGTGCTCTTCTCTGTATTTTTATTCTATCCGTTACTTCGAACTATTTATTTGAGCTTCTTTCTAACAGACGCGAGCGGGGCCCCAACCGTATTTATTGGATGGGATAATTTTGTAACACTGTTTCAATCAAGTATTTTCCAGCAAAGTATAAAGTCTACATTTCTGTTTGTGCTTTATACTGTTCCGTTGACCATTGTTGTCAGTCTGTTTTTGGCAATTATTGCGAATGAGAAGCTGAGAGGAATTGGTTTTTTTCGGACGATATTTTCCTCTGGAATGGGAATCTCTGTAGCAGCGGCATCTGTATTTTGGCTGTACTTATTTCATCCGACAATCGGCTTTTTAAATATTATTCTGGATACATTTAGATTGGAGAAAATCAGCTGGCTGACAGATCCTTCCTGGGCATTGATTGCAATATCTGTGACAACGATATGGATGAATATTGGCTTTACCTTTTTGATATTGCTGGGAGGATTGCAGTCAATGGATAAATATCTATATGAAAGTGCAGATGTGGACGGTGCCGGGTATTTTTATAAATTAAGAAGAATTACCATTCCAATGCTTTCGCCTACCTTGTTTTTTGTTGTAACGGTAACGATTATTAATGCTTTTCAAACGTTTGGTCAGGTGGATATTTTAACACAGGGCGGTCCGCAAAATGCAACGAATTTTATTGTTTACTCTATTTATCGGGAGGCTTTTACAAATTATCAATTTGGTTCTGCCAGTGCGCAGGCGATTATTCTGTTCATTATTATCCTGATTATGACGATTATTCAATTTAAACTAGGAGAAAGGAAGGTTCATTACCAGTGAGAATTCCTTTAGGACGAAAAATCGTGACCTATTTTTTATTAAGTACGGCAGCTCTTCTTGTTTTTATGCCGACGCTGATGGCAGTGGTGATGAGCTTTATGACGAATCAGGATATTATGACAGGGAGCTTTCCCTCTGCTTTTTCACTTGATAATTATCGTCGGGCATTTGAACAGTTCTCGCTGATGCATTATGTAATAAACAGCTTATTTGTTTCAATTATTATCATGATTGGTCAGCTGGTTTTATCCAGCTTGGCAGCCTATGCTTTTGTCTTTTTAGAATTTAAAGGCCGGGACTTCCTGTTCTATCTTTTTATTGCAACCATGATGGTACCGTTTGAGGCTTCGATTATTCCAAACTTCCATACAATTCGCGACCTTGGCTGGATTGATCAATATACCGGACTGACGGTTCCGTTCTTTGCAATGGCTTTTGGAACATTCTTATTACGGCAGAATTTCAAACAGATTCCCAAGGAACTGCGTGAAGCTAGTCAGATTGCCGGAATGGGAGAGGTGAAGTTTTATTTAACAGTTGTCCTGCCGGTAGCGAAAACAAGCTTGATAACACTGGGAGTATATGGTTTCTTAACCTCCTGGAATATGTATTTATGGCCATTGTTAGCCACGACTAATGATAGTGTGAGAACCGTACAAATCGGTCTAAGGCAATTACAATCGCAAGAACAGATGAATGATTGGGGGATGATTATGGCAGGGGCTGTCATCGTTATTATTCCAACTCTGATTCTTTTATTTTCAGGTCAAAAAAAGCTCCAGCGTGGTTTAACAGAAGGAGCATTAAAATAGATGAATTTAATAAAGGAGTCGATTTTTTTGAAGAGAATTTTATTTTTTGTAATCCTTAGTTTGACGATGTTTATGGCTGCATGTGGTTCCAAAAATGCAGAGGGATCCGATCAAGAAACGAAAACGGAAGACGGCAAGCAGATCGTTACATTCTGGCATGCTATGAGCGGTGCATCACAAGAAGCTTTAGACAGGATTGTTGCTTCTTATAACGAATCCCAGGACGAAGTTGAGGTACGTGCTGAATTTCAAGGAACGTATGATGAAGCACTGACAAAGTTTCACAGCGTTGCAGGGACAGACAGCGCGCCGACAATGATTCAGGTCTTCGAAATAGGTACGATGTCGATGGTAAACAGTGGTCATATTGAACCGATTCAGAAATTTATTGATGAGGATGGCTATGATATGGGGCATTTAGAAGAGAATATTGTTAATTATTATAAGATAGATAACCAATTCTATTCGATGCCATTTAATTCATCTACACCAGTAATGTTCTTTAATAAAGATGCTTTTGAAGAAGCTGGGTTAGATCCAGAGAGTCCACCGCAAACATATGAAGAGGTGGAAGAAGCAAGTAAGGCTATTGTTGAGTCAAATCCTGATATGAAAGGCTTTGCGCTTCAGGCGTATGGCTGGTTATTTGAACAATTACTGGCAAGCCAAGGGGCATTATTATTGAATGAAAATAATGGACGTTCAGGAACAGCTACAGAAATTGGTTTTACAGAGGAACAGGGCAAATCTATTTTTGAATGGGTTGAGCGGATGAATGAAGACGGAACATTTGCGAACTATGGTATTAATGGCGATAATATGCTGGCCGGTTTTCTGGCAGAAGATGTATCTATGTTCCTGCAATCCTCTGCAAATTCCCGCGATTTAATTGATAATGCACCATTTGAGGTTGGTGTAGCGTTTTTACCACATCCGGAAAACACAGAGTGGGAGGGCGTTGTCATTGGCGGAGCAAGTCTTTGGATGAGTGCCGGCAAGGAGGAAGCAGAGCAAAATGCAGCATGGGATTTCATGAAGTATCTGCAATCTCCAGAAATTCAGGCGCAATGGCATACAGACACAGGGTATTTTGCTATTAACCCGGCTGCTTATGAGGAAGATTTAGTAGTAGAAATGCATGAAGAAAATCCGCAATTAAAGGTTACGGTAGAACAGCTTCAGGCAACGAAACCATCCTATGCGACACAAGGTGCTCTGATGGATATGATACCAGAAGAACGAAAAATTATTGAAATTGCATTGGAAACCGTATTTAATGGCGAAGATGTAGATAAAGCCTATAGTGCAGCGATGGAACAATTGAATAGAGCAATTGAAACAGCAAATAAAGCTCGTGGAGAATAAATGATAGAAAGTAAGATTACGTACAAAGAAAGAAGTTTTGTTTGGTGAGAGGCATTTAATTTAAATAGTTAGCAGCAGGAGTCCTGTTGAATGAATCTATATTCTATTATATCAACTCTATTTCAGGAGGGATAATTTTGACAAAAGTATATGGTCACCGAGGCATGATGGGTGTATACCCGGAAAATACATTGCTTAGTTTTGAAAAAGCACTCGAAGCTGGTGTGGATGGCTTAGAAATAGATGTACACATGACAGTGGACGGTGAATTTGCTGTGATGCATGATGCTACACTAAATCGGACAACGAATGGATTTGGAGCCATAACAGAGTATACCTTTTCAGAAATTCGGGAATTACAATGGAATCATCCCTATCTTTCATCGTTCCAGAGGTATGATAAGAGCTGGGAGGAAGAAAAAATTCCCTCATTAGCAGAAGTGCTTCAGCTGGTTAGTACGTATCCAGATGTTGCATTGAATATTGAATTAAAAACGTATGAAAATTTATATGAAAATATTGAAGAAAAATTGCTGGATTATGTTGCTAAATATCCTGATGTAAAGAATCGTGTCATCTACTCCAGCTTTCATCTGCCCACGCTGATTCGTTTACGTCATTATGATCGGGACGCCCGTCTGGCATGGATTATTAACCAGCCAATTTCTCACCCGGAGGATTATATTGATATTCTTGGGCTGGAAGCACTGCATATTGGAGTGGATACATTTTTACAGCATATTTATCATTGGAGCAAGTGGAGGAGACTACTGCGAGTATGGACTGTAAATGATAAAGATACATTAAAGCAATTACTGGATATAAAAGTAAAAGGAATCATTACAGATTATCCGGATCGTGCCATCTTTTACAGGTGTGAGCGCTATGCCATGGCGTAGAATATTACTCATTTTTGTAATTGCAATATTTATTATCTCCGGTTTTTTTGAAGCAACACCCGCTGTACCTCAGGCAACAGTCTCGTATAAGGGAGAGACATTGTATGCAAGTGCAGCGGTTAACCCTAAAGCACCTTCCGGAGAGTTAGAAATTATCGCTCACCGTGGAGCGAATAATATGTTCAATGAACATACGCTGACAGCTTATAAACTAGCTTCAGACGCTAATGCAGATTCGCTGGAGATAGACTTACGTATGACAAAGGATAATGAACTAATTGCACTTCATGATGCAACTTTAGACCGAACAACTACAGGATCAGGTGCTCCTGAAGAGTTGACGCTTAACGAAATCAAGCAATTGGACACTATAGCGGTGTTTGGACAGGAAACCTATAAGGAAGCTGTTCCCGCTTTTGAAGAAATACTGATGACATTTGAGCAGGATCAGCATTATTATATCGAAACCCGGCTGGTAGGTGGTGAGGCAAAAATGGAAGAGCCATTAATCGACTTGCTTCAGGAGTATGATTTATTAGATTCAAAATATGTCACCTTCCAATCATTCTCAAAGAAAAGTCTTCAAAAAATGCAGGGATTTGCACCAGAAATCCGTTCAACACTTTTATATGGAACAGATAAATTTGATTTAAAGGATGCATTGAAAGCAAATGTGGATGTTATTGGAATAGAATCAAGAAATGTTACGAGGGATATTGTTGATGAACTCCATCAGCAAGGAAAAGAAATTCATGTGTTTTTTACGGATGAGCGCACGCAGCTCATTGAACAGCAGCGTGTCATGATGTATGGAGTGGATGGCATCTTTACGGATGATATTGATTTTACAAAGCGGGTTATCATGCAGTAAAAGATGTCATTACTTATATATATATATCCTCACAGAGTTGCCCCCCTGACTTTGTGGGGATTTTTTAATAAATATATATGAGAAAAGATAAAAATTTGCTAAAACAGCCATAAGCCGCAGGATAGGAAAAAGCGGTTTTAATGGCTGTTTTATTCATATGAAATACATTATCTTTTTCGTACAGGAATCCAAATTTCTGTTTTTGTATCATCAATACTTTTTACAATTTCCGGAGCTTCTGTAAGTTCGTAACCTGAGGTTGGAAACCAGTCTGTGTAGATTCTGCTCCACGTATTCGTTAAAGCATCAGGCATTTTTCCTTCAGCATCAAATACAGCCCATAGATGTTTGGATATTTCTAATGCAGCAAGATCATTTGGAGCAGGTTGATTTGTGACAACAGCAATATAGTATTCCAGAGCTTCTTCGCTCTTCTCTGGACCATGGCATGTGTTGACAGTAATATTCAGCACACCGCTTAAGTCAGTATCCTCTCTTTCAAGTGTTTGAAGCTTTCTATAATCTGCATCAGTGAGCGTATTCCAAAGGGTTGGATTAAAATCTCCATTCTCTGGATGCATAATTTCCTTGTACCCTACAGCTTTGAAAGCATTTTTTTCCACAAAACGATATTTCATCTCAACATCTCCCTTAATCGAAAGTTGGAAGGTTATCCGTGGGTAGGCTTTGAGAGTAACTCTTGCATGCTTGACTGTACTAGGCAAGGTATGATGCAGCTCCTGAAAAGCTCTGGAGAAGGAGTCAGGGGACTGGTAACCATATTTTAAAGCTACATCAATAACCTTCTTGTTATGATCCCGTAATTCCAATGCAGCTAATGTTAACCTTCGCCTGCGTACATATTCAGATAAAGGAACGCCGGAAAGAAAGGAAAACATCCGTTTGAAATGATGTTCTGAAAAGCAGGCAATCTGGGCTGCCTGCTGATAATCCAATTCTTTATCTAAATGTTCCTCGATATAGTCGATAGCAGCATTCATTGAATCAAGCGTATCCATATCATAACCTCCCTGTATTATTAAGGATAGCAAGTAGGGGCGGCAGTTACCCGACAATATATGTTCTATTTTGTCGGAGAGTCTGTTAAGCCGGTTATTACTCAGAAAATGCTTCAGAGTATTGAACGACACCACTTACCTTTTTTAACGCATCTTTTTCTAATTCCAGCGCCATAAAAGCTTCATCCGGAACATCGAATGGAGCTTCGATTCCCCACAAGCTCGCTGGTTTAAAACCAAAACGGGGGTAGTAATCTGCATGTCCAAGTACAATGACAGAATGATATCCTGCTTCTTTTGCTTTCTCCAACCCCTTTTTCACGAGCATAGACCCGATGCCATGTTTTTGATAATCTGGATGTACAGATACTGGTGCAAGAGCAAGCGATTCTATTGCTTGTTCTTTATTTTCAATCCTTATTTTTGAAAAAAGGATTTGACCAATAATTTCATCCTGCTGGTTAACTGCAACAACAGATAACTCAGGAATGAAGGCATTAGAACTGCGGATACGCTGCACTAGAAAATGCTCTTGCTGGTCACTCATTTTTTCGTTTCGAAAAGACTGTTCAATAAGTGCTTCTGTTTTTAGGTAATCCTTTGGTTGTTCTTGACGATAGATTATATTCAAATAAACTCCTCTTTCTTATATGTCACATTTTTGCTGGCGGCTTTTGAATCTATTGTACTAAATAAGAGGAAAATAATAAATAATGGAAAGGAGCCAGCCTGAAGTGAAGAATGAAAATCCATTTAATGAGTCTGTTCAACCTTTTTTAGATAATCTCCTATATGAAATAAAGCAAATTACAGGTAATCAATTCGTCGGCTGCTACCTGCACGGCTCCTTAGCAATGGGAAGCTTTCAGCCTGCAAATAGTGATATTGATTTACTGGTGGTTTTGAATAAAACATTGCGCAAACAGCAAAAACAGGAGCTGGCTGTATTATTTCTATGTCAATCCAAACAACCTTATCCGATTGAAATCAGCTTTTTATTAGAAAGCCACTTAAAGAAATGGGAGCATCCCTTTCCATATATTTTCCACTATAGCGAATTCTGGAGAGAGCATATGGAAATGAGTAAAGAGCAAGTGATAGAGGAGAGTGGGGGGAAGGATGCAGATTTGGCTGCACATATTGCAGTTCTCTTGGATAGGGGAATTACTCTGGAAGGTTCACCAGCCGTTAGTGTATTTCCTGCAATTCCAAAAGCGGATTATATTTCATCAATACAGTCAGATTATGAAGAATGTCTTGCTGCTTATTTGGATAAACCTGTTTATGCGCTGCTAAATATGCTGCGTTTCTATTGGTATTTAAAAGAGGGCTGTATTTTATCGAAGGAGGAAGCAGGAGAAAGAGCGCTTGAGGATTGTCCGGAGAACATGCTTCCAATCATAAAAAAACTGCTGCATAATTATCAGGTGAAAGAGGCGGATAAGCAGACAATAAATAAACAGGAATTAACAGCTTTAAAAAATTTGATTGATAAAGAAATAACAGAGCTTTTGAAGTAATTCAAGCTTTTTTATTAAAAAGAAAGCGCTATCACTTGTGGAATTATCTAATTCGTTCTATTCTAAAAATATGTAACAGCAAGAATAAAAAATCAGTTTCAGGAGGAGGAAAAATAAATGAACGAGCAGTATCCGGTTTTAAAAGATGCAGAGCCATTTTACTTTGAAGGAAAGCGCATAGGAGTTCTCGTTTCCCATGGTTTTACAGGCACAACACAAAGTATGTATCCAATAGGAAAAGCCTTTGCGGATGCAGGTTATACTGTTTATGGTCCAAGATTACAAGGTCATGGAACAGCTCCTGAAGATATGGAAAAATGTACGTATCAAGATTGGGTAAACTCTATTGAAGAAGCATATTCCTGGCTTGAAGAAAGATGTGATACGATTTTTATGTGCGGTTTATCAATGGGTGGAACATTAACACTCAATACAGCTGCAAAATATCCTTTGTCAGGGATTATTTTAATCAACGCAGCTGTAGATATTCCATCGATGGAAGCAGATCAAAAAGTACGATTTATTGACGCAATCGGTTCAGATATTAAAAAAGCAGGTGTAGTGGAGTTAGCTTATGATAAAACACCGGTAAAATCAATTGGAGAGATAAAGAAACTGATGAAGGAAACCAAAGCAAACTTAGGGAAAGTAACCTGTCCTGCGCTTATTTTTGTCTCGGAGGAAGATCATGTTGTTCCTCCGGATAATGCTCAAATGATATTGGAAGGAATAGCTTCTGAGCAGAAAGAAATTATTTCTATGAAAGAGAGCTACCATGTAGCGACATTGGATAATGATCAAGGAATGATAATTGAAAAATCTCTAAGTACATTACAATCCTGGGTGTAACAGATAAATGAAGCCATACTGTTTCCTGGCACCTGAAGCTGGGTTGGCAGCTGTTGAATAAGTAAGAAATCATTACAAATTATATATTTTACTAACTATTAAAAAAGGGATGATTCCAAAGTGGACCATCCCTTTTTGGCATCATAAAAGCTAATGCTTCTGCATTCTCACTTTATGATGATTGTGTTTGATTCTGTCCTCCACTATTACCTTGATTCATTGCTTGATCACCGCCAGAAAGCATATCCTGGATTGGTTTTGCAATATCCTGCATTGTGGAGCTATTCATGGAATTGGAAAGCTTTTGTGACATGTTTTGAAATGATCCATTTTGCATACCCATGCTTATTCCATAGGCTGCAGCGCCTGCTACACCTGCAGCAATCAGTGACGTGGTCATTCCTTTTTTATTATTCATCATTAATTATCATCCCTATCCATTTAGAATGTGAATCAACAACGATACTTAGTTTGGGGTTAAATTTGAAAAATATACAGTGGATTTAATTATTTATCGAGATTTCTATTATAGTTTTTGTTAATAAAATGGAATTATAATGGTGAATGATATAGAAAAACATGAAATTAGAACATTTATTCCCTTTATGGGAATGTGATAATATAAAACAGAGCTACTATTCATATCAATCTTCACATTTAAATAGTGAAAGGACTTGATAAACTTGCAGATCCAAAATCCGCATGACAAAATTTTTAAAGAAACCTTTTCAAATGTGGATGTTGCGAAAGATTTTATCGAACATTTTTTATCGCCTTCTAATCGCGAAACCATTGATGTAACATCCATACAACCCCAAAAAGGCAGCTTTGTCAGTCATGACCTTCAAGAATATTTCTCCGATTTATTATTCCAGACAAAAATTCACCAAAAACCCGCTTACATATATTTTCTATTCGAGCATAAAAGCTATCATGATTACTATACCTATCTTCAATTACTGCGATATATGGTTGAGATATGAGAAACCAAACGAGATAATAAAGATGAGAAGAAGCTGCCACTCATTATGCCGATTGTTCTGTATCATGGCAATACGCATTGGTATGCTGGAGGTTCATTTAGTAATCTTTTGGAAGGGTATCAGGATTTCCCACAGGAACTGCAGAAATACGCCCCTGATTATGAATTCTTCTGTACGACGTATCTGATTACGAAGATGAGGATACGCAATTGAATGTGTTCCTGCGAATCATACTGATGGTGATTCGGGATATCCGTGAAAGTGATGTTCAAGTTTCAAGTCGTATTGAATATCATTTATCGAGCTGTTGATTATCTGCAGCAATTACAGGATCAAAAAACGGCAACAGAGTACCTTGAAACGTTGTTTTATTATATTTTCCGTGTCCATCGCCATCTAACCAAAAACCAATATTATGATATAATCAACCATATAGGAAATACTTATCAAGAAGGGAGCGAATTGGCAATGACTTTAGCAGAGATTTTTCGGAATGAAGGTAAAGCAGAAGGTAAAGCAGAAGGTAGAGCAGAGGGCAAAGAAGAAGGCAGAGTGGAAGGGCAAACAGATGCATTATCTAATACTGCCATTCGATTAATCACAAAATTTGCAGCTCCACTTTCAGAAGGTATAAAGACAAAAATATGCGAACAGGAAATAAGTACACTGGAAACCATAATGGATCATATAGATGAATTTGAAACAATAGAAGATTTCAAGCAATACTTGAAATAGAAAAACACGGGAATGGTGGTTACCTCTGAAAGTTAGATTTTCCACTTTAACTTTCAGAGGTGGTACCGATTCTCGTGTTTCTTATTTTATCTATAAAGAAGCAAGTTTCCTGCCACTCATGAAGTTTGCTGGTTTCACTTGTTGAAATCAGGAAAGGATTATGCCTGCATAATCCCAGTTCTATCAGCAAAATGAATCCCTGGGTCTCGGTACCGAAAGACCGAATAATGGACGCAAATATAAAGCGAGGAAGGTACCTGCAAGTGCCATCACGCCCCATATATAACCGTGGGCACTGAAGGAAGCAATACCGCTGAAATAAGCACCGACATTACAACCAAACGCAAGCCGTGCACCATAACCCATTAAAAGACCGCCAATAATGGAAGCAGCAGTATTTCCTTTCGTGATTTTCGTAAAACGGAATAGCCCTCCTGCTGCTGAAGCAATAAAAGCTCCCAAGATGACACCGAAATTAAGAGCAGTAGTTGTATCAGCGAAAATGGAAGCGTGAAGAGCTTCGGTATTTCCTGCCCAGTAGCCCCAGCTTTCTACATTAAAGCCGAGCCCCTCTGCCACTTTTGATCCCCATAGCGTAAATGCTGCCGTAACGCCCCATGGACTGTCACGAGTAAGCAGTGTAAGAGCGTTTAAAACAGCCAATGCTGCAGCGGCTGCGAAAAGAGGCCAGGAGCCCCTGAAAATTCGTTTCCATCCTTTTTCAGAAGGGAGGACTGCCATTTTAGGAGGCTTCCGCTTTTTCTCAATTAAAATAGTTATTCCAGCAACGATGGCAAAAATCATCAGGGAAACTGCCCACGCTCCACCGTAGCCAAGCCCCGTTGAGGTTGCAAGAGAAAAAGGTTCTGCCGCTGGTAAATCTTCCATCCAGAACGTGGAATGAGCAGCACCAATGGTCGAACCGACGATAAAAAACAACAGGGTAATAAACATAACGGTCCTACCGCCGCCCACTGCATAAAGTGTACCGGAAGCACAGCCGCCACCAAGCTGCATACCGATGCCAAACATAAATGCTCCAACAATCAGACTGATACCGATTGGCGAAATATTACCGGCAGGTGTTCCTCCGAAAAAGGAATAGCCAAAAGCCAGAATAGGTGCAAATAATGTACATGCAATCGCCAGCATAAACATATGTGCCCGGAGAGACTGGCCATTACCTACTGAAGCAAGTCTCCGGAAAGCAGAAGTGAAGCCGAATCGTGCATGAAATAATGTATATCCAAGCAGCACACCAATCAATAATAACATCGGCTGAACGATATGTTGTGTGGCCGCTAAATAAATAGTCAGAATAAATGTAGCAAGGATTCCGCCTGTAACCAGTTTTTTCTGAGGCGGATTCAGTTTTGGCGCTTCTTTTGCTGCTGCTGATTGTTTGGGAACTGATTGTGCCAATGTAGACATCTCTAACACCTCTAATTCCTATCAGTTTAGTTTGTTATGGTTTTTTAGTTTATGCTTATTTTGAAAAAATGTCAATTGTAAAAGGGGGGTTTGAATAAAAAAGATACATTAACAAAAATAATGATAGAAGTTAAATTTTTCCGAAAATGTGAGAATGTACTATTTTCTCTTTTTGAACTTTAAACAAAAAATAGCGAAGTATTATAATTAGTTTGGATATGTGAAGAGATTGAAGTGCTCTCATCTAGACGAATATTGAAGAAAGAATTCGCCCCTAGTAACCCAATTTAAATAAATAATAATATATCAATGTCAATAATATAGAGCAATAGTAAGTGTACCTAATAAAGAACTTTATGAGAAGTTAGTAACAGAACAAATAGAATAAGGACAGCATACACTACTACACTAGCCAGGAATACTGTAATAAAGTAGAAAATCTCACGTCATATATCAAGATTATAAGAATGAAACTTAGAAATAGCTGAATAATTAACAACAGATACATATGGAATAATATACGTAACGATAATGTGATATGATTTACAAGGAATTGTATTGAATTACAAATGTTAACTATTATAATACAAGAGTTAAAACGAAGGAGTTTTTCCATGAAAATGTTCAAAAGAACCGTGTTAATCGTTGGAGGGTTAGTTGCTCTAGCAGCTATATGTTTTCTTATCTGGTCACAAATCACATATAAGCCTACCAATGAACTTAAAGAGCTTGTTGATCTTTCCGAGGTAACTGATAATAAGGAAGGCTCTACATATGTTTTCACACCGGATGAATCATCCGAGGTTGGAATTATTTTATATCCCGGTGCTAAAGTAGAAACACTGGCATATAGCTATCTCGCTGAACAAATAGCAAACGAAGGCTATAATGTGTTCATTCCATCAATGCCATTAAATTTTGCTGTATTCGGGGTTAATAGAGCGGGTGATGTCATGCAACTTGATGAATCAATTACAACCTGGTATATTGGCGGACATTCATTAGGTGGATCAATGGCAGCGGCTTATACAAAAAAACATCCTGACAAAGTTGATGGATTATTTTTTCTGGGATCGTATACAACCGATAGCAATAATTTATCAGAGCTGACTATTCCTTCTCTTTCTATCTATGCAGAATTTGATGGTCTAAGTACCTTGGATAAAATCGAAAAGAATCGTATCTATAATCCGAAATCTACTAAATACGTTGAAATTAAAGGTGGAAATCATGCGCAATTTGGTATGTATGGTGAACAAAAAAATGATTTAGAGGCATCTATATCTCCAAAGAAACAGCAGGATTTGATTATTGAAGAAATTATTAATTGGCTGGAGTAGTTACGATTTTTAATTTGGCTTAATGAAGAAGAAGGCAGCACACCGTTTATTTGTAAAGAGTTGTTGCTGCCATCCTTCTTTAAAAATGCTTCCAATAATTTAAGAGCATGTTTATAAAACAGGCCTTAATAAAAGCTTTTCGCATTGATTTAAGTTTTCTTCTGAAAATAAGCTGTTCCAAGTAATGAAATGATTAATATCAGCTCAAAAAGATTGGTAATAGCAGCGCTCTTTACAGGCCATTGAATAACACTTCCAATTATCATTAATAAGGAGCCGATAAAAAACCAGACCCATTTCTGCTTAATCCATATGAAGATGGAAGCTGCAATTAATACGAGCGAGACAATCAATATCATGAATGGGGGACTGCTCGAAGGCTCCATGCTTTTATAACTTAACACTCCAAATTCCCATTTGGCTTCGATGTTAAGACTAAATACTTCAGTAAATAATTCAAAAAGTATGAGTAATACGGTTAAGCCTATAGCAGAAATCTGGACAGAAATCATTCTTGTCCATTTCATGTTTGCTTGCTCAAGTGTTTTCCATGCGAATAGTACAAGAAAAGGCGTAAAGAAAGCATGTATCCAATACTTTGCAATATTTAGTTTTTCTAAAAAATCTCCTTCTCCAATGAAACCGCCTATAGTAAGTAGGGTATTATCATAGAATAGACCTGCGATAACAGGTAATAAGTATATGGTACTTCGAGCATAAGGACTCCTCAATAACCTTATGGCTAATAGGAGCAATATGAAATAAACGATCGAAAAAATAGCAAAGAAAATAGTATCCATTGGGTTCTCCTTTTGTTCCTATGTTCTGTAGCCAGTATATCTTTTATTCATATTCACTATATCTCTTTATAGTAAACAAACTGACATATTTATTTTAATAGCATATGTAAAAATGATTAAAATAATTCTTTTATTATTATTATTTGTATTTCCCGCTTGATTGATGTGTGGGAATTATTGTGTATGGGAACCGGTAGTATAAGAACGTAAAAGGAACAAAGTAGGTGAAGCATAACTGCCCCAGCTTTCATAGTTATAAAAGAGGAACGCATATATTAGTCTATATACTTCAATGAATGGGCAATATAAAAACACTAAATCACCATGTGAAACAATGAGCATAATAAAGGTTGGGCTGAAATTGAATTTACTTTGAGGTTGGTGCAATCTAAAATGATATGTAACAGGAGGCGAGCAATAATGCATATCGATGAAAGAAGCAATCAATTGCTGCAGGAATTAATTAACAATCCGAATGCAACATTAAAGTCACTTGAAGCTAAGATGGGTATTAACCAACGGCAAATAAAATATAGTCTTGAAAAAATTAATAGTCATTTAATGGATATTCACCATGTGCAGATTGAGCGTACTCCTAAAGGGCAATTTATCATACCAGGGAAAATTACAGAAATGTTTTCAGAAACTAAAGGTGGTCATTCCTATGTTTTATCAGAAAACGAGAGGGTTGATATCCTATTAATTATCATTTTAAACCGATCACAGGATTTGTCACTTACCCATTTAACGGAGTTATTGGATTTCAGCAGAAACACAATAACAAAAGTTATCAAGCAAGCCAAAAAAAAGCTTAAGCCTTATCAAATTGAATTAAATTATTCGAGAATAGAGGGCTATCAACTTTTAGGAGGTGAGTATGAAAAAAGGAAGTTATTATTTGATATTATCCAACAGTACGTGAAAAACAGGAAAGACAGAGAACTGTTAGAGAAGTATGGAGATATAGAGTCGGAAGATTTGAAAGGATTTTACTACAAATTGGAACAATGTGAAAAAACACTTGGTTACACTTTTTCGGACAATATGATTACTACAGTAGCATATTGCTTAGCAGTTTGGCAAAATCGGGTAAGGCAAGGAAAGACAGTGGAAGAAAACGAAATGAGTAAGTTTGATTTGGCAGATAAAAAAGAATATTATACGGTAAAAAAAGTATTTCATGAACTTCGTTTTATTAACGAAAGTGAATTACATTACGTAACATTGCAGTTGATGATTATGAACGTATTTTCTACCAAGAATTTTTATACCAGTGAATCAATGAATAACATCAAAAAGGCATTGCAGGAAATGCTTGATAGATTTGAAAGAGTAAGTGTCATTGATATCCCTCAAAAGGAATTATTAGTAGAAAAATTATACATTCATATGAAGCCTGCGTATTACCGGATTAAATTTGACCTTATTGATAATTCATCATTAGCTTTAAAATTTGATCAAAAACTTACCAACCTTCATCGGGTAATTAAATTAATTGTAGAACCGATTGAAAACGCTTTAAATAAAAAAGTACCGGAAAGTGAACTAGTCTATATAACTATTATTATTGGTGGTTGGCTGAGACAGCATGGTATTGACTTTAACAAAAAGATACTGGCAGCAGTAGTGTGTCCGAACGGTCACTCTGTATCCGTTATGATTCATGTGACTTTAACATCGATATTTAAAGAGTTTTTATTTTTAAATCCTATGTCGATTCGAGAATTCTCTAATTATGAAGGGGAAGTAGATATTGTCTTTACAACGGATAAATTGGATACCGATGTAAAACAATTCCTGGTCGAACCAATTATGAGTGAGATTGATATTAGAAAATTACAATCAACTGTTTTTACTGAGCTGTATGGTTTTTCTTTTTCAAGTATTGATATGGATTCGATAATGAGCATTATTGAAGAACATGCGGATATAAAAAATCGAATGAAGCTGATGGACAGTTTAAATAAATATTTACTGGATCAAAATCCAGCTGCTGCCCGAAACAATCCATATGACATGGAAAGGACATTGAATGATTTTTTAACCAACGATACCATCCAATTGATGGACAGGGTGAAAAATTGGGAAGAAGCGATCAGAAGAGCTGCTCAGCCTCTGTTGGACAGGAGACATATAAAAGAATCCTATGTGGACGCAGTCATGGAGAACTGTAGAAGAAATTCAGATTATATTATGTTAGGAAACCGGATAGCAATCCCCCATGCAAAACCTGAAGAGGGGGTATTGAAGCTCGGAATGAGCCTGTTAAATCTGAAAGAGCCTGTAGAATTTCCCAATGGTCAGCGTATGAATTTGATTTGTTTTATTGCAGCAGAGGATAAGGAAAAACATATTAATCCATTACTTCAACTTAGAAGACTTGCAGAAGATGAAAGTACGGTTAATCAAATTAAAAAAGCAGGCTCTGAAGAAGATGTGGAAGGGATTATTAACCATTTTGTAAACGAGGTGATTTAGTTTGACAAAAAAAATAACGATATCAGAGAATGCTGTTTTTACAGAATTAGAAGCTTCCAACAAGGAAGAAGCCCTAAAAAAGATGTCTGAGGCTTTTTCAGAAAACGGATTTGTAAATGAGGGATACTATGAGAGTATTCTGGATAGAGAAAAGAAAGCTCCTACAGGGATAGAAGCCTATGATTACGGGATTGCAATTCCACATACAGACCCAAAATTTGTGAATAAGGATTCTTTAGGCATTGCTGTTTTAAAAGAACCTGTCATTTTTAATAACATGGTCAATGCAAAGGAAACAATTGAAGTCAAAGTAATATTTTTATTAGGGTTGTCAGAGAGTACGAAACATTTAAATATTCTGCGTCAAATCATGGAACTGATTAAAGAGCAGGGTGTACTGAAAAAAATGGTCGCAATGGATCAAAATGAGCTTTATTACTATTTACAAAAACATTTAAAATCAGAATAAAATTGGAGGAAATTAAAATGAAAAAAAATATTGTTTTTGCGTGTTCAAGTGGAATTGCAACATCTACGGTGGTAGCAGAAAAAGTAAGAGAACATTGTGAGCAGCATGGGATTAATGTTGACTCTCGGCAAGCGACAGTGGGTGAATTATCCGGATTAGATGATTCCGTTGATTTGTTTGTTGTTACTTCAGACGTTGGAGGCGGTTATAATACACCAGTTGTGAATGCTTTACCTATCCTTACTGGAATTGGGGAACAAGAGGTGTTAGATCAAATTGTTTCTCTTTTAAAAGGATAAAAGAGGGTTAACACTAAAAATCTATGGTTGGAATCAATACAAAAATACTGTTTTGTCAGTCATAGATTTTGGTGAGTACCTAAAATAAGCTTTTATTGATTATAGTTTTGTTGCTTTGATCTGAAAATTCAGTAATAAATAAAGGAATTATAAGTAAAACACAGTTTAAAAGAAGGAGATGAAAATAATGGGACAAACAATAGTAGATGCTTTTCAATACATTCTCAGCTTCGGGCCTGAAGTTATGCTGCCAATTATTATATTCATCATGGCTATCGCTTTTCGGGTAAGTTTCAGTAAAGCATTAAAGTCTGCTTTAACTATTGGATTTGGTTTTGTAGGTATATTTTTAGTACTCGATTTACTGACAGGAAGTCTTGGCCCTGCAATTGAAGCGATGATAGACAACTCAGGAGTAAACCTCCCTGTTATGGATACAGGCTGGCCGCCGCTTGCAGCAATTGCATTTGCGTCACCAATTGCTCCTATTGTAATCATACTGACTATCGTTATCAATATAGTCATGTTGGTATTTAAATGGACAAAAACAGTAGATGTTGATTTGTGGAACTATTGGCACTTTGCATTTGCCGGTTCGTTAGTCTATATAGCTACAGGAAGCATCATTTTTGGATTACTTGGTGCCGCAATTGCTACAGTTATAACTTTTAAACTAGCTGACTGGTCTGCTCCATATATTCATAAAAGAATGGGCTTACCTGGGATTTCTCTGCCGACATTATCATCAGTTATATATTTCCCTGTTGGAATTTTAGGAGATAAAATCATAAATTTAATTCCTGGCCTTAACAAATTGAATGCCGATCCAGAATCAATAAAAAAGCGTTTCGGTGTCTTTGGGGAACCGATGATGATTGGAGTAATTTTAGGTATTATTATTGGAATTATTGCCAGGTTTGAAATTAGAAATATTATTGAACTGGGAATTTCTTTAGGGGCAGTTATGTTTATTATGCCGCGGATGGTTAAAATTCTTATGGAAGGTTTAATTCCTTTATCCGATGCCATACGTAACTTTTTACAGAAAAGGTTCCCTGATCGTAAAGATTTAAATATTGGACTTGATATAGCAGTAATTATTGGTAATCCTGCTGTTGTTTCTACAGCACTTCTGCTTGTGCCGATTACGATATTATTAGCTGTTGTTCTTCCAGGTGTCATTATCATGCCATTAGGAGATTTACCATTCATTGTGGTTCCATTAGCAATGGTTCTGGTTGCTACCAACAAGAATATTGTGCGGTCAGCGATTATTGGCATCCCGATGATTATAGTGTCGCTATACCTGGCATCGAATTTAGCGCCACTTGTTACGAACGTAGCAGAAAGTATTCAATATGAATTTCCGGAGGGTGCAACATCAATGATAAACAGCTTTTTAGATGGAGGAAACCCAGTAAGATACTGGCTTGTTATGTTAGCACAAGGAAATTGGATTGCTATTACAGCTATTCCTGTTGTCTTAATTGCTGTTTGGTATATTTATAAACTTAGCAGAAGAGATTTTGATGAAAACGGCCAGCTAAAAGAATAAAAACTTATTATTATCATCAATATAATCAGATAAAAAGGAGTGTTATTCATTGAAAGCGTCTGTTTTTTATGGGAAAAATGATATCCGTTTTGAAGAAGTTGATAAACCGGATATAAGTGATAAAGAAATATTAATTCAGATGAAAGCATGTGGTCTTTGCGGAACAGATATTCATAAAATAACGGAAGAATTAGTCCCTGCGGGTTCTGTACTTGGCCATGAATATGCAGGAGAAGTTGTTGCAGTCGGAAAAGAAGTTTCGGAGTTCAGGCCAGGAGACAGGGTTACAGGCGGTATTCATGTTCCATGTTTCACATGTGAGCAGTGTTCAAGAGGGCATTATACCTTATGTCCAGAATTCAAAAAGACGAATATTCATCCAGGCGGGTTTGCAGAATATATTAAGCTCCCGGAAGAACATGTGAAGCATTTACTTTATAAGATTCCGGATGGAATGAGCTATTCCAAAGCTTCACTCGCAGAGCCTGTTGCCTGCTGCATCCATGGTCAGAAGGCAGTCGGTATTCATGCAGGAGATCGAGTGCTTGTGATGGGTGCCGGACCAATTGGCTTGATTCACTCTCAACTTCTAAAAAACAAATTAGTGAAAGAAGTTGTCATAACAGATGTGTCTGATCATCGCTTGAATCATGCACATGAGTTTGGCGCTGATGTAACCATTAATGCAGCAGAAAAAAATCTGGAAACATATTTAGAGGAGCAAAATCATCCAGGATTTAATGTCATCATTATTGCTGCAGGTGTATCGGCGCTACTGCCTCAGGCAATGAATGTTCTAAAAAGAGGCGGGACAGTGATTTGCTTCTCACCATTTACGATGAAACCATCCGTGGAAATTGATGCAAGTATGTTTTTCCATGATGAGAAATCTATCGTTGGAACATACAGTGTTTCTCCATACGAGTTTGAAGAAGCTATCCTGGCAATTCAAAAGGGTGTGATTAATACAGAAGCATTAATCACACATGAAATGCCTTTATCTAATTTAGGTAAAGCAATTGAATTAACACAAGAGAAAACAGAGAATGTCTTAAAAATTGTTTTGAAGAATGAATAGAAAGGGGAATTTATATGACATATAAAGCGATGGATGGCTTTTTAGAAGCATTAGAGGAAGGAAATTATGTTGCACCGGCAATGAACACGACCAATTTAGAGATGACAATCGCGATTGTAGAAGCAGCGGAAGAAACAGGCTTTCCGGTAATAGTTCAGATTGCCCCAACTAATGTAAAACTATCAGGTTATGACTATATTGCAGAAATTGTCAAAAAAGCTGCAGAGAAAGTATCGGTTCCAGTTACTTTACATCTGGATCATGGTATGAGTTTTGAGGATGTCAAGAAAGCTGTAGACGCTGGATTTGCTTCTGTCATGATCGATGCTTCTACTTTAGACTATGAAGAAAATATTAAACTGACAAAAGAAGTTGTGGAATATTGTCATCAACGGGGTGTTTTTGTAGAAGCTGAATTAGGAGAGCTGAGCGGGAAAGAAGACGACCATGTGGCAGAAGATGCAGCCCAAACAGATGCCTCATTATGTAAAGACTTTGTGAATCGAACCGGTATAGATTTATTGGCTGTTTCCATTGGAAATATTCATGGTATTGATCATGCTCCAGACCTGAATTTTGATCTTCTTCAAGAGATAAATGAAAAAGTAGATGTTCCATTGGTTATTCATGGCGGTTCGGGCATACCGGATGAAGCATTGGCAAAGCTGAAGGATTATGGAGTAAGAAAAGTCAATTTAGCAAGTGACTTAAGAAAAGCATTTATTACAGCTGTCGGAAAGCGTTATGAAAAGAATCCGAATGAATATAATCTGATTTCTGTATTATTAGAGGCGCAAACAGCAGTAAAGGAAACTGCTATAACTAAATTTGAGGCATTGAACCGTTAAAAATGTATATCATCAGCATCGATGCCGGTACTACAAATACAAAGGTATGCTTATATCAGCTGCCAGATTTTCAATTAGCAGAAGTAGTCAAATTTGCGACACCTCAATTGGTTAAGGGTACAGAAACAGATATAGATGCAGAGCGGCTTTGGGGGAATATTCTTAGAGCATTACAGAAATTAAGTGTTGCTGTAGAAGACACACAGCAAATAAAGCAGATTACTGTTTCAAGCTTTGGACAGGCGATTGTGCTCCAGGACAGTCAGGAGAAGGTTATTCCTCCGACCATTGCCTGGTTTGATCCAAGAACGAAAACAGAAGCTCAGGAAGCAAAAGAGATTTTAGGAGAAGAAAGACTATATGAGGTAACTGGAATCAACTCTCACTCAAATCATAGTTTAACAAAGCTGCTATGGCTGAAGCGGCATGAAAATACAGCATTTAATAGGATGCATACATGGACCTGTATGTCAGGCTTTATTGCTTCCCGCTTAACAGGTGTTTTTGCTACGGATTGGAGCTTAGCAGCCCGGACAATGTTATTTGATATAACAAAGAAAACATGGGATAACAAATTCATTGAGACCTTTGAACTGGATGTGGAAACATTTCCTCATGTTGTAGAATCAGGAGCGAGGATTGCCAATATCAAAGAATCTATTTCTAAGAAGACAGGGCTGCCCAATCATGTCACCGTCTCTATAGCAGGACACGATCATATGGCTGGCTCCATCAGTACAGGATTACAAAAGAAAACAGAGATATTAAACTCAACAGGAACAACAGAAGGGCTATTATTAATAGCAGATAATCCTAATTTATCAAATGAGTTCAGAAAATTCTTAATATCCAATGGCTGTTATGTCCTGGAATCGACGTACAGTATTTATGGGTCTATGCCGACAGCCGGGAAAAGCTTTAGCTGGATATCTAAAATATTTAATAAGGATATTACAGAGGTCGGGCGATTATGCGATGAAATCTATCAGGAATACACAGCTGATTTCCATCCTATCCTGGAAAGAATGCAAGTGTTTATTCCACATTTAAGAGGAAGCGGGCCGCCAATTCGCAGCACTTCTTCTAAAGTAATGATTTATGGGCTGACGGATCAATCAACGGATAATGATATTCTTGTTTCGATGATTGCAGGACTCTGCTTTGAATTAAAGCAGTTAAAAGGTGTCTATGAACAGTATCTGAATGCTAAAATCAACAGAATAAAAGTTATTGGTCCGGCAGTAAAAAATCCGCTTTGGCTGCAGTTGAAAGCAGATATTCTTCAAGCAGAAATCATAGCTTACGAGGAGGAAGAAGCGGTGGCCAAGGGAGCAGCTATGTTAAGTGGCTGGAAACAAGGCTTGGTGGAAACACTTCCAGAAGCGGAAATAAAAACATATACACCTAAAGCAGAAAGTGTAAAAATACTTCAGGATTTTTATCAAACATTTTATTTGCCTGTTTACAATTTAAAAAATCATTTGGAAGGTAAAGGATGATTAGATGGAAGCTTTAGCTTTTTATGGAATTGGTGATATTCGTTATGAACAAAAGGAAAGACCCAGGTTAGAAAAAGATGATGAAGTGATTATTAGGGTGAAGTATGCGGGAATCTGTGGTTCTGATTTATCCAGATATAAAAAACTCGGACCTCTGACACCAGGAAATATTTTTGGACACGAATGTTCAGGAGTTGTTGAAGAAGCAGGAAGCAGGGTGACAAATGTTCAAGTTGGTAACCGCATTGCAGTATGTCCGCAACTAAAATGCGGGGAGTGTGAAGCCTGTAAGTCTGGATTTTTTGCTGCATGTCCGAATTTATTAGTAATCGGAGCAAAAGAGCCAGGGGGGTTTGCTTCTTATACAAAGGTTCCAGCAGAAAATGTATTGAAATTACCAGACAATGTTAGTTTTCAGGAAGCAGCGTTAATAGAACCATCCTCTGTTGTCCTGCATGGACTTTTTCAGACAAAGCTTCAGCCGGGAAAAACAGTGGCAGTATATGGTTGTGGAACCATTGGTTTACTTGCTTGTCAGTGGGCTAAATTATTTGGAGCAGAAAAAGTTGTAGCTATTGATATTGATTCGGAAAAGCTCCAATTAGCCAAAGAGCTAGGAGCAGATGAAATAATAAAACCAGAAAAAAGTGTGTCCACCTATTCGAAATTAATGGAACTGACAGATGATAATGGAGTGGACTTAGCTATTGAAGCTGCTGGTTCCATTCAGACATCAGAGGAAGTATTTGCAGCTCCCAAAAAAGGTGGAGAGGTCTTATTTCTGGGAATTCCATATAGCGATATTACTTTAAAAAGATTTTATTTTGAGAGAATCGTCAGACAGGAATTAACTGTACGGGGATCATGGAATGCGGTATCTGCTCCATTCCCGGGCAGAGAGTTTACGACAACACTGCAATTTCTTAAAGAAGGAAAGCTAAGAACGAAGCCGATGATCTCTCATTACTTACCTTTAAAAGAAGGTCCAAATATATTTCAAAAAATAACCAGTGGTAAAGAGAAAGCAATGAAGGTTTTGTTTGAAGTAGGGAAGTAAGTGAAAAAATTTTATAAAAGAAAAGTAGTGGGATAGAAAAGTTAAAATTAAATTTCCGTTTCACTACTTTTTTAATTTGTAGGAATCATATCTATTTTTCATACTTACCCCACTATTAAAAGCACTATCGAACATTTACAAATTCAGTTTCTTTAAAGCAAAAAAACATATCTTTAAACTGGATTTCTAAAGGAAAGGTGATTTGATGTTTGAAGGCCTTTGCTTCTCTATATGATTTTTAATATATTATCCATCTTATGAAAGAAAAATCTGTGCTGAAGCAGCTTCTTTTTTCACTTTAAATAGACAAATCATCTCTGTTCTCCATTAGTTCAACTTATCTAGCTTCATTTAAGGTTTTTCTATAGGTGAATCGTACTTATGATTTTCAAATGATGGCTCAATAAGTTCTAAGTGCTGTAATCCATATAAAATCCCATTTTGGTCACAATCTGTTGTGATATAAGAAGCTACGTCCTTTAATTCACTGACTGCATTTCCCATGGCAACCCCGTTCCTCACTAGTGACAACATTTCTATATCATTTTTGCCATCTCCAAAAGCATAAACGTGTTCAAGGTCTATACCTGCATACTCAATAAATTTTTGAATACCTAGAGCTTTTGAAGATCCTGAAGGCAGTACATCTGCCCCAAAGTCTCCCCAGCGAACAAACGTATAATCTGTGTATTTTTCTTTATAGATAACCTCCTCTTGCTCTGTACAGAATAAATTCAACTGGTTTACTATATGCTTTCTGTAATAATTGGGATCAACTGCAGGATAGTCTAATTTTAAATGCAAAAAATTATCTTTTACAAGTGGGTGATTAGCATGTGTAATCATAAAGCCTTTTTTGTTTCCAAAACCAATTGCATGATTATATTGATTAGCATATGCAGTAATATCATCTACAAATTCGGAATCTAATGTTTCCGAATGAACCTCGAAACCGTCACATACCACCAGCTGTCCATTGAAAGCTACATAAGAGGAAATATTTAATTCTTTTTGGATATGATGAAACATGCTGGGACCTCTTCCAGTAGCTATCACAGTATAATGGCCTTTCTCCTGCAGGTACTGGATGGATTTTTTTGTGCTTTCCGGAATAATCTTATCTTCTGTCACTAATGTCCCATCAATATCAAAAAAGATGATTTTTTTATTTTTCATTTTTTTATCGCTCCTTTTAACGTAAATCATAATGTATGAAATGCATTTCATGTCAACAATTGAATTTTGCTTTAAAAGGAGAAAAACTAAATATGCTAAGGATACTATCATGTAAACTCATATAATATGGTTTATCGTCGTGTGATTGGCTGGGACTGGGGCTGAGACTGCGATTACTCTCCCCATCGAAAACCATTGCGATTACTTGCCTCATTGAAGGGCTTTTGTAAGGCTTTTACTTCAAGAAATGGAGGAAATATAGTATTAAAAATGCCGGTTGTTTCTGCAAATAGAAACAACCGGCATTTTTAATACAAAACTACTTTACTTCAATACCTTCCAATTTTGATTGGTTGTCGGAATAAACTCCTCTGTATTTTCCAGTTCCTCAATCAGCATTTCCGTTACGCCAAATGGAAATTCTTTAATAATTTTATCCTCGCCAAACATATCATAGCCGCCTGTACCACTTGCACGGTAACTGCTTGTCGCTACGCGGTATTTTTTGTTTGGATCCAGTGCTTCTCCGTTAAATGTAAGAGAAGTAATCCGTTCACCTTTTGGCTTACGTAGATTAACAGTATACTGAATTCCTTCCCACATATCATAGTTATAGCTGAGTAAACGCGGATATTTCCAAGACTCACTTATCGCAGGAAGGCCGTCTGCGTCCAATGTTAGAAAGGATGCGCTGAACTCAAGAGAGGACCGGATTTCTTCTCCGGCTGCCTCCATCACGACTAATGTATTGGCAAACGGATAGAATGCATGTATATCTCTTCTGGTAAGTGTATTGCTGAATGTCATACCCTGTGTGAGGAAAAAGGCTGTTGAGGCCATTTCCGCTCCAGTGATTTTCAAAAAGGTTTTATTGACCCATTCAATCATAGGATGTTCCTTGACCCATACATCCTTCAGCGGATCCTCAATTTGCATCGTAGACGGGTCAGATATAGTTGTTAATGTTTCATCGAGCCAATCGTCTACTTCATTTTCGATCTCTTTAATATCTGATAAAATCTTCTCATCTGCTGCGGCATCTTCAACTGGAATAAGCGATGTTTCCTGGTCTGCTATTGTATAAGGCTCTTCTTGCTGTTTCTTTTCAAGGTCCAGATCGATGCGGCCGACGAATTCTCCCTTTGTTCCAGATTGAACAACTGCTATGCCAGATTCTGTGACGGCTTGATAAATCAAATGCTGATGGCCGGTAATTAATACATCCAGATCAGGAAGGCATGCCAGTAACTCATTCCCTTGATTTTCACCATTGCTGACAGCAAGATATTGTCCGGTTACAGGATCATGCTCAAAACCGCCGTGGTAGGCAATAACGACAACATCTGCCTGCTCCTCATCCTTTAAATAGCTTATCCATTTTTTTGCAGTTTCCACCGGATCCAAAAAATCAAAACAATCAATATGGCGGTCCGGTTCCCAAACAGGAATATTCTTGGTTGTTAATCCAAGGATACCAACAGTCAGATCATCGAATTTTTTAATCATATATGGTGTACCAAAATAAGGATCTGTTGTTCCTTTTTTTACAATATTAGCGGATAACCATGGGAAGCTCGAATCGTTCACGGCTTTTTCCAGCTTCTCCCGGCCATAATTGAATTCATGATTACCGATAACAGCCGCATCATATTGAATGGTATTACAGGCAGAAATTACCGGATGAATTTGACTGTTATCCTCTTTCTCTGCAAGCATGTAATGCGAAAGCGGCGTGCCCTGCAGCATATCTCCATTATCAATGACAATTACATTTTCTTCTTCTTTTCTTACAGTATTTATGACAGAGGATACTTTGGCATAACCTTTGCCATCATAGCTTTTGTCCTGGCTGTTATATGGTGAAATTTTGCCGTGGACATCACTTGTAAATAAAATAACGATTTTTTTCTTTTTCAAAAAAATACACGCTCCTTTCGTCCTTGAATAAGGCTGGTATAAGAAGTCTCCTCCCATAAATCTACTTACGTATGATCTATGGGAGGAGGTTAATTAAATCGTTCTTAAGTAATTCTCTTTCTCAATGCACTGGAAAGCAGGTCGACGATTAATACGACTACAACAATTCCGATGAGAATGATACCAACACGGTCCCAGCTCCTGCCCTGGATGGCAAAAATTAATGCTGTACCGACTCCACCGGCACCAATGAGCCCTAATGTAGCTGCAGAACGCATATTGATTTCAAAACGATAGAGTGTTGCGGAAATAAAACCTGGCAATACTTGAGGAATGACTCCAAAAGCAAGCTGCTGCAATTTATTCCCTCCAACAGCCGCAATCGATTCAACAGGTCCCGGATCCATAGCTTCTACTTCCTCTGCATATAATTTACCCAGCATCCCCATCGCTCCAATACCAAGTGCCAGCATCCCTGCAAATGCACCAGGTCCGACTACCTTGATAAAAAGAAGGGCGAGAATGATATCCGGAAGTGTACGGAAAAAGCTCAATACCCCTTTTCCACTTTGGGAAGTGATAAAGCTTTTACTTAAATTTTTGGCTGCCCAAAGCCCGACAGGAACCGCAAGAATAATAGACAGGAAAATACCGGCAATGGCAATAGCCAAGGTTTCCAGCAGTCCCCGGATTAAATCTTCACCGTCAGGACTATATACATAGCTCCAATCCGGAGAAATAAAGCCTTTTAATATATTTTTCGTAACAGGTCCCGCTGTTTCTTGAATACCTCTGAACTCAATTCCGGAGATTGCCCAGACGTATATAGCAATCAGGCCGATAAGAATAATTGCGATTTTTCCTCTTTTCCTGGCGCGTGCTTTTTTTAGTTGATCACGTTGACTCATAGCAGTTTCTCCCTTATCTTCAAACTAATTAAATCAATGATAATAACAACGACTAAGGTGTACAGAATCAGCGCCAGAACCTGATCGTAGGCGAAAAAACCAAGTGCGCGGTCATAGAAGACCCCAATACCGCCAGCTCCGACCAAACCAAGAATTGCTGCAGCACGGATATTAATTTCAAACGTATAAAGCACATAGGAAACAAAATGCGGCAGTATTTGCGGGACAACGCCGAAAGCAATCCATTGCAGTTTATTTGCGCCTACCGCAGTCATTGATTCCAATGGTCCGTTATCAATATTTTCAATTGCTTCAAAGGATAGCTTTGCAATAATACCAATCGAAAAAATAGATAACGCGACAATCCCTGCGAGAGGAGAGAACCCGAGAATTGCTGCAAAAATAGCAGCTAAAAGCAGATCAGGAATGGTACGTAAAATGTTTAAACCAATTCGTGATAATTCCACCAGCCAACGAAGCCCAAAAATATTACGTGCACACAGGAACATAATAGGAATGGAAAAAATCATCCCGATAGTTGTTCCTAAGAGAGCCATACGGATTGTCTCCAGCATGGCTGGCGTTGTTGTTGCTATATACGACCAGGCAGGCGGAAACATTCTGACAAATAAATCAACCATATTGTCGCTGTTCTGGATAAAAGTAAGCGGATTTGCTCCAATATAAATGGCACTAATTAACACAATTGCAAACAGACCAATGAGAAAAAAGTAAAATGGCCACCTTGATGGCTTTGCTGGGAGGGGTCCATTCAGTTTTGTGTCCATCATAGGTTTTCCTCCCCGAGCAATTCATCCTCTTTCAGTGAGCGGCCGTAAATTTCTTCAAAAACCTCTGGAGTAGCTTCTTCCGGCGTGCCATCGAAGACAACCTTTCCTGCCTGAAGGCCAACTATCCTTGTGGAATATTCTTTTGCCAGGTCGACAAAATGCAGGTTGATAATTACTGTAACATCATCTTCTGTATTGATTTTCTTCAGATCATCCATTACCTGTTTGGTGGTTACTGGATCAAGTGATGCTGTCGGCTCGTCAGCCAGAATTATTTTTGCTTCCTGAGCCAGCGTACGGGCAATGGAAACACGCTGCTGCTGTCCACCGGATAGTTCACTGGATCTTGTATAGGCTTTATCCAATATATTTACTCTTTCTAACGCTTTCAGGGCCAGGTCAACATCCTTTTGCGGGAATAGATTTAAAAGTGTCCGCAAAGTATTATTGTAAGCAACACGTCCGGAGAGAACATTGCGCAGCACACTGGAACGCTTTACAAGATTGAAGCTTTGAAAAATCATTCCGATGTCTCTGCGGATCAGGCGCAGCTGCTTTTCCGATGCAGATGTGATAGATTTTTCATCTATTTTTATATCACCGGAAGAAATATCAATGAGACGGTTTATCGAGCGGAGCAGTGTAGATTTACCCGCGCCTGATAAACCGACAATCGATACAAATTCACCTTTATTAATTTTTAGATTAACGTCGTCTAATCCTTTTACACCATTCGAGTAGACTTTTGAAACGTCATTTAATTCAATCATATTTACCCAACTTTCTTATCAGAGATAGCCGCCATAGGCTGACTGTGTGCAGATTCCCATATACACAAGATGCGGGAAAATGTTAAAAAATGCTGACAAATTTTAAAAAGGATGAATAAAAAGGATTTACCCTTTTAGACATCCTTTCAGGAATGATACTATAAAGCTTTAATCAGCTTGATAATCAATTACGTTATAACTGCATGTAGAAGTTACGTCTGTTAATCATATCTTACATGAAGCTTTTTTTATAAAGCTAAAGGTTTTCTATAGGAACAGTAAGTTGTTTCTACTGTTCTTGAATACGCTCTGAATATTCACGGACGATATCAAAATTGGAATCCTGAGATTCAACATAGCCTTCGTGTGTGTAAATGTCACGAACAATTTCCCGGCCTTCTTCGGACTCACCGACGTTGATAAATGCCTGCTTGATTTTTTCTTTCCATTCCTCATCCATGTTTGTTTGGACAGCAATTGTATCGTTTGGAATAAGTTCTGTATGAGCAATAACTTTTGTATCTTCAAATACATCAGGGAAATCAGATAAAACAACATTACGCGCATCCTGGAAAATGGCCGCAGCATCTGCTTCTCCATTAAGTACTGCCGTAACAGCGGCATCGTGACCCTGAAGAGTTAGCGGTTTCACATCTGTTAAAGGATCAATTCCTTCATCCATCAAAGCAGCAGCAGGCCAAACATAACCAGCTGAAGAAGTGATGTCCTGGAACGCAATGGTTTTACCTTTCAAGTCAGCTATGCTGTCAATATCGGAATCAGATTTTGCAATAAACATAGAGTAATAAGAGTCTACAAGTTCATCTGTGTTTGTACCGTCGTCATTTACACCGTAACGCTGAGACTGCAGTATTACATCTGCTGCACCGTATTCGTCATGTGCCTGCACATATGCATTCGGCGGCAGGAATCCTACATCAATTTGCTCGGAAGCCAATGCTTCGACAACAGAGTTATAATTTGTTGAAACACTTACAGTAACATCAATATCCAGCTCATTCTCCAGTAAATCTTCTAAAGGTTTTGCTTTTGCCTCTAAAGTTTCCGCATTTTGAGAAGGAACAAATTGTACTGTCAGTGAATCGGGTACGTATGTATCGCCATCTGATGAGTTATCGCCGTCAGCCGAATCATCTGAACTACCGCATGCAGCTAAAAATAATAAGGATACGACAAACAGAAAAATGCCTGTTTTCTTCCACGTCATTGATAAAACCTCCTAGTAAAAAATATGGGTAATAGATTCGATTACCTATTATTTCGAAATTCTACATAATTATAACATGGAATATGTCAAATAATACATATAATTTTGCTAAAAAAAAGTAAATTATGACATAATGTTTGTTTTAAATGTAAAATATTAAAGTTTTGTAAAAGTAATGTTATTTTTTGACTATTTTGTTATAATAGAACATTATAGAAAGCGTTTTCAAAAATTAATTGGGAGGTATGTGTAGAATGAAGTATGCCTTGAGATGGACGATGTCAGCCTTGTCTTTTGTGTTGTTATTAACATTTGGAAGTATTGCTGCGGCAGAAGGTCCCAATGATCCAGCTCCTGTACTGAATCCTGAAGAGCCGAATGGGATGAAAGTTCTGTTTGACAATAGTCATGGTCAAACTGCAGGGCAATCTGACTGGGTAATTGATGGAGCATTTTCTGATTTTGCTGACGCATTGGTTGAAGAAGGATACGTTGTTCAGGAGCATCGAAGTACAGAACCTTTATCACTGGAAAATTTGGAAGATTTCAATGTACTTGTTATTCCAGAAGCACAAATTCCTTTTAAGACGTCTGAACAAGATGCGATTGCAGCATTTGCTGATAATGGTGGAGGTGTCTTCTTTATAGCCGATCATTATAATGCTGATCGAAATTTCAATCGCTGGGACTCGAATGAAATCATGAATGGCTGGCGGCGAGGAGCATATGAAGATCCGACAAAGGGAATGAACATCGGAGAGCAGGAAGCAATGAATGGAGTGGAGAGCACCGATTGGCTGAGTGAAGAATTCGGAGTCCGCTTCCGGTTTAATGCAATTGATAATACGATAGGAGACGACATCGTTCCTTCATCGGAGGCTTTTGGCATAACAGAAGGTATCGGTGAAGTAACTATTCATGCAGGGTCTACGCTGGCTGTAACGAATCCTGAAATTGCCAAAGGTATTGTGTATTTGCCTGAAGGTTTAACAGAAGGTGAAAATAAATGGAACAATGCTGTCGATCAGGGTGTTTATTTTGGCGGTGGAACAGATGAAGGTCCGTTTACAGCTATAGGAAAAAAAGGAGATGGAAAGTCTGCGTTTATTGGAGATTCTTCTCCAGTAGAGGACAGTACACCGAAGTATCGGAACGAAGAGCATGGAGAGACGAAGCGTACCTATGATGGATTTACGGATGCAGATAATGGTCTGTTACTGGTCAATATCGTGAATTGGCTGGCGGATCAAGAGGATTATCAGGCTTTTTCTGAGGTGGATATTCCTTTAGATGAGCCGTCTCCAATTTTAGATATGGAGACACCAGAAAATTCTTCGGAGCCTGAAAATGAACCATGGAGAAAGCCTGCGGAGGGCTACTTATGGTATGAACCGTCGACATTTGCTGATGGTGCTTTTGGATCTGAAGTGAGTCCGCCGAAAGATATCATATATAATATTGAGACACAGGAGGAAGTTCCTGTTGATGGTACGCCATTTGAAGCAACGATAACATTAACGGATATGGAACCTGGTCAAGTTATCGAAAATGCGGAAATGCAAATTTATCTTGACGGCGGGAAAGCTGTTTCACAAATACAGAATGAAGATGGAAGCTGGCCGGGCAACAGCTATGGCTACCAAAGCATTGGTATTTTAGAAGCGGATGAATCGGGAGAAGCTGAGGTCACAGTGACTATGCGGGTCGGTAATGGTGCATCAGAAGGTAACGCAAATATCCGTCTTCGTCTGGGGGCTGGAAATAATGTTTATACGAAGACAATTATGCTTGGCGCTCAGAGTGTTTCTTTAGAATACAGCGAGGTAATCTATCCGATTGCAGGTTAGTCAGACAGATAAACGGATCAGATATTCCGATTCAATAAAGAGGTAGACAGAAAATCATATAACTTACAGTTTGAAAAACGGTAATTTACGAAGAACTATCATCTGTTATGCGGATGGTAGTTTTTTGTTGTGAAATTTTTTTGAAGGCGAAGAAAAAAAGATAAAGCACACTAGTAGCTTAATTGAAATGAATATAACAAAGGAAAGTATTAATAGGATATAATTAAATGAAAAGTATGGAAAGGGAGAGCAAACTATATGACAAATATTATCTTTGATTTACATTCACATCATGACCGCTGTGGACATGCAGAAGGAAAAATAGAAGATTATATTCAAGCAGCTATCGATCGAGGGCTTCATTACATAGGCATTTCTGATCATTCTCCATATTTTTATGCAGATGAAGATCAGCTTCATCCCGGAATAGCTATGGCCAAGAGTGAACTGAACAACTATGTAAAGGAAATATTGTCACTAAAGGAAAAATATCAGGATAAAATTCATGTGCTATTAGGAATGGAAAGTGATTATTTTCCGGAGTATGAAGCGTTGTATAAAGAAAAATATAAGCAGTATCCTTTTGACTATATTATTGGCTCTGTACATTTTGTTCATGGTAAAAGTATTTTTCAAAGAGGCAGATGGGATAATTTATCGAAACAAGAACGTCTGGAGGAAAAAGAATCTTACTACCGTTTGATACAGCAATCTGCAAAGAGCGGTATGTTTCAGGTTCTGGGTCATATTGATGCAATGAAGGGATTTCTATTAGATTTTCATGATGAAAAGACACCAATTATAGATGAGACATTGAAGGTGATTGCTGATGAAGGAGTTGCCATTGAAGTAAATACATCTGGTAAAAATAAAGATTGTGGCGGCTGGTACCCATCTCATGAAATATTGGAAAGAGCCCATCATTATGGAGTAGATATTTCCTTTGGCTCAGACTCACATGTTCCTTCCAGGATTGGCGATGATTATAAAGAGGTACAAGAAACATTAAGACAAATTGGCTTTAAGGAAATGGTTTATTTCGTAAATAAGAAAAGACATACTGTATTATTATAATTTTGAAGGCAGGAATGATTAGCTTTCATGGTGAAAAGTGGACGACGCATATAAGCTTCGTCCACTTTTTACAATATTATCCCTCTTTCAACATTTCCCGGGAAATAACGACAGTATTCAACTAGGGGTATTTAATACTTTAATAAACCTTTTAAATGCTTCTTTCTCTTTAAAAACTCCTGCGTCTTCCAATACCTTTGTAAATTTCTGGCCGAGTTCCCTTTGTATAATCATACCTGCCTGTTCAAAATTTGAGCAGATACCATAATTCTGTCTAATCTGCTCTGCCCATTCTTGATGATAGGCCTCTATATTAGATGCCTCTCCACATAAAAAATGCTGGATTTCGATAAGCTCATCTTTTAAACGCGGAGGTAATACGGCAAGACCCATCACTTCAATTAAACCTATATTTTCCTTCTTAATATGATGAACATCTTTATGAGGATGAAAAATGCCCAGAGGGTGCTCGTCTGAAGTCCGGTTATTACGCAGAACAAGATCAAGCTCATAGCTGTTATCCCGCATTCTTGCAATTGGTGTAATGGTGTTATGAGGTATGTCCTCAGAAAAAGCTCGAATGCCGGCTTGTTTATCATCATAATATTTCCATGTTTGCAGGATGTGATTTGCCAGAGACAGCAGAGCTTTTTTATTTTTGCTATGCAGACGGATAACGGACAATGGCCAGTTTAAAATGGATGCAGTTACATCAGAATAACGCTGCAGATCAATAGAAAAGGCAGTCTCGGCATTTGTCATGGTAAATTCATAATTTCCCGCCTGATAATGATCATGGCTTAGAATCGAACCGCCAACAATCGGTAAATCAGCATTGGAGCCAATAAAATAATGTGGGAACTTTTCTGTGAAAGTAACAAGCCTTTCAAATGTATCCTGATTAATTTTCATATCCCGGTGCTTTTCAGATAATACGATACTATGCTCATTGTAATAAACATAGGGGGAGTATTGAAAATACCAGTTTTCATCGCCTAAAGGAACCTTCACTAAACGGTGATTAGCCCGGGCAGGATAACCGACTCTGCCCTTGTAGCCTTCATTTTCCACACATAATAAACATTTTGGATAAGAAATGGATTGCTTCATTTGCCTTTCCCGTTTTAATTGTTCAGGGTCTTTTTCCGGTTTGGACAAATTAATGGTTATATCGAGCTTGCCGTAAGCTGTTTCTGCTTTAAAGTGGATATTTTTCTTAATCCGGTTCATCTGTATATAATTACTGTTCTTACTTAAGTTGTAAAAATAATCGGTTGCTGCTTTCGGAGATGCTTCATATTTTTTATAAAAGGCTGCTTGTATTTCAGAAGGACGGGCAACGAAGCAATTCATTATATTTGCAGCAAATATCTCTTTTTCATCAAAAATGTCTTCAATCAGCTGCTGTTCTACAGCGTAGGCTAGGACTTCTTCTAATAGATTAGGGATAGTATCCTGTAACGCTTCTGGCATTTCTTCGGGTATGGATTCTAGATTTAATAAAGCAATAACCTGATTACGCACATAAATTTGATCAGCGGATTCGATTAACCCATTTTTTGTGGATTGCTGGATAAGCCCTTCGATGATGGAGTAAATCATTTTATATTTCCTCTTCCACTGTATCCATGTGGATTTGCACTATGCCAATTCCATGCATCCCGTATCATTTTTTCAATAGATGTGCGGGATGGATTCCATTCGAGTATGCTTTTTGCTTTTTCAGAGCTGGCAATAAGCATGGCAGGATCACCTGCCCGGCGTCCACTCATTTTTTCAGTGATATCGATCCCTGTGACAGATCTTGCTGCGGCAATCACTTCTTTTACTGAAAATCCTTGACTGCTCCCTAAGTTAAAGATATCGCTCTTTTCATGATTGTCTAAGTACTCCAAGGCTAGCAAATGCGCCTCGATAAGGTCCTCCACATGGATATAATCTCGGATACATGTACCATCCGCTGTTTCATAATCATCACCAAAAATAGAAATATGTTCTCTCTGCCCCAGAGCCGTTTGTAAAATAATAGGTATCAAATGTGTCTCTGGAGTATGGTCCTCACCAATCTCAGCTGTTTCTCTGGCGCCGGCAACATTAAAATAGCGAAGAGAAATATAATTTAAATCATGCGCCTGTGCTGTCCACTTCATGAGCTTCTCCATGATGAGCTTAGTTTCACCGTAGGTATTTGCAGGAAGACAGTCCATTTCTTCTGTAATTGGCATGGATGCTGCTTCACCGTAGGTTGCAGCACTGGAAGAGAAGACGATTTTTTTCACGTTATGCTCTATCATCACCTTCAATAAGATTTGTGTACCGTACACATTATTATCAAAATACTTTAGCGGATTTTCCATCGATTCTCCAACTAAGGAGTTTGCAGCAAAATGAAGGACAGCATCAATCGATTCCTTGGTAAATACTTCACGAAGAAAAGAGATATTACGTATATCTCCCTGATAAAAGATAGCCTTTGGGTGAATAGCTTCTGGATGACCGGTTTCCAAGTTATCGACAACAACAACCTGTTGTCCTTGGTCAATTAACTGATACACCGCATGAGAACCAATATAACCAGCTCCGCCTAAAACTAAAATACTCATAGGATTTCTCCTTCCATAATTTCTTTCGCTCCATCTGCAATGGAAGCTAGATAGAATGTAGCGTCATAGCCAATGATATTTTGATAGATTTGATTAACATTCAGCTTAAAATTATCAACAAAGTCCTGATGGATAATAGCAATAGCACAGCCGCCAAAACCTGCCCCTGTCATACGGGCACCGATAACACCTTCCTGCTCCCAGGCAGCATGCAAAATTGTATCCAGTTCAAGACCAGTCACTTCATAATCATTCTGCAGAGAACGATGTGATTCATTCATCAAAGCTCCAAAAGCGGTCAAATTACCTTTATGCAGCTCTTCGAAAGCCCGCAGTGTACGTGCGTTTTCATAGACAGCATGCCTGGCGCGTTTTTGATGGATTTTATTCGTAATAGCGTGTTTGTTATCTTCAAACTGTTTTGTTGATAATTCACCGAGACTCTGGATAGGGAGACTTTTTTGAAGCTCTGCTAATGCTTCTTTGCACTCAGTGAATCGTTCATTATATTTAGAACCTGCCAGGGTCCGCTGTTTATTCGTATTAATAATGATAATAATATGGTCCTGTAACGCGATAGGCGCGTACTGATAATTCAGTGTCTGACAGTCTAACAATATTGCGTTATCTTTTTTTCCCATTCCAATAGCAAATTGATCCATGATTCCGCTGTTGACACCAATGTATTTATTTTCGACTTTCTGGCCGATTTGAATCATTTCTATGCGGTTAATCTCTAAATGAAAAAGTCCTTCTAATAAAACACCGGTTGCTAATTCAATAGATGCTGAAGAGGAGAGGCCTGCACCATTGGGGATATTGCCATAAAATAAAATATCCGCACCAGAGTCTAACGCATACCCTTGATCCACTATATATTGAATCATCCCCTTAGGATAATTAGCCCAAGCATGCTTCTGTTGAAAAGAAAGCTCATCCAGTGTACATTCAATGATACCATTTTCAGAGAAATTTAATGAATAAAATCGAAATGTATTATCTGTACGTTTTCTCCCGAGAGCATACGTACCAAGTGAGATAGATGCTGGAAAAACATGCCCGCCATTGTAATCAGTATGCTCACCAATAAGATTGATACGTCCTGGAGCAAAGAATTTTCTCGGTACATCCGATGTATTAAAAGTTTTTTGGAATAGTTTTGTTAAATTTACCATCGGGACCTCCTTATTATTTAAAGTAAGCAGTTTATATCCATACATATTTTTGACGTTGTGCAATTATCAAACTTTTGCTATAAACATTCGCATTTTACGGATTTGAACACAATGGATATAAATAGCTACAAAATTCTAAAAATAAATTATGTTATTTTATTAATTTAATTAATTAAGTTTTATTTTACAATTGATTGATTAAATCTGCAAGAGGATTTTGTTAAAACAGGCTGGTGATAACTATAATGATGGAAATAAGAAATATACTCAATCAAATAATAACGTAAAGTCAGACTAGACAGCCTATATTCCGCAGATTAAGATGAAGGATAGAGATACTTTTCTATCAAGTCTTTATAATTAGAAGGGATGAAGTAAAGTGAAGCAAATAATCGAAAATGATTGGTTAAAAGTTGAAATAGACAGTAATGGCGCGGAAATACAGGCTGTAGAGCATAAGAAAAATAAAATTAATTATATGTGGACAGGAGACAGCGCATATTGGGGACGCGTGTCACCAGTACTATTTCCGATCGTCGGCCGTTTGAAAGAGGATCAATATCAGCTTGAAGGGAAAACATATGAGATGTCGCAGCACGGATTTTTAAGAGATATTGATTTTGAGCTGAGCACACACTCTGGGGAGAATGCTTCATTTGAAATGGCTTCTAATGGGCGTTTTAAAGATATCTATCCATATGAATTTAAAGCGGTTATCACCTATACGCTGAATCAGAATTCTCTTTCCGTTGATTGGAAAATTGAAAACCAAAATAGTGGAGAGATGTATTTTTCAATTGGCGCACATCCTGCTTTCCGAATTCCGCTTATAGAAAATGAAGGGTTAGAGGACTACCACTTAAAATTTACACCTGCTCCAAATAAAGAAGTCATGGAATATGAATTGGAAAATGCACTGATTCAAGAGAAAGGAGTCCGTACTAATTTGTCGGATACCCGGGTGCAACCGGAGCTGTTTGCAAAGGATGCGATGATATACAGTCATATAGATCAAATTGAACTTGTTTCTGCAAAATCAAATCATGGTATAGAGGTAGGGTTTACTGACTTTCCTTTTGTTGGAATCTGGTCTAAATATAATAAAGAAAAAAATAGCATAGCTCCATTTCTATGTATTGAACCATGGTACGGTGTTGCAGATACACATGATACAACAGGAGATTTAAAAGAAAAGTTTGGAATTAATCAATTAGAAGCAGGCGGTGTTTTTCAGAAGGCGTATACAATGATATTTAAATGATTATGATGGAGGGCGCTCTTCTGATAATTACTGCAATTCTCGTTCGAAAGTGTTATACTATTTAGAAATAATATGGCATAATTAAAGGGGGATTTGGGAATTGAATACAAAATACCTTGATTTATTAGCGGAGAAATATGATAGCGAAGAGAAGGTAGTTACAGAGATTATCAATTTAGAGTCAATTTTAGATTTGCCAAAGGGGACGGAGCATTTTGTAAGTGATTTACACGGGGAATATCAAGCTTTTCAACATGTGCTCCGGAACGGTTCCGGTAAAGTAAGAGAGAAGATAAATGATATTTTTAAAGATACCTTATCAGAGGAAGATATTAATGATTTTGCTGCGCTGGTTTATTACCCGGAAGATAAACTGAAGCTTATTAAACATCAATTTAATTCAAAGCAGGCGTTAGACGAATGGTATGCAGAGAAAATTCATCATATGATTCATTTAATTTCCTATGCTTCCTCCAAATATACACGTTCAAAGCTGCGTAAGGCATTGCCGGAGCAATTTGTCTATATTATTGAAGAGCTTTTGTATAAGACGGATGAATATACAAATAAGAAGCCATATTATGAGAAGATTGTTCAAAAAATTATCTCGCTTGGTCAGGCAGAGAAGCTGATTATTGGCTTATCCTATACAACGCAGCGTCTTGTCGTAGATCACCTGCATGTTGTTGGAGATATCTATGATCGTGGACCAGAGCCCGATAAAATTATGGAAACACTGATTGGATACCATTCGATTGATATCCAATGGGGCAATCATGATGTGCTTTGGATTGGCGCATATGCAGGCTCTAAGGTTTGTCTGGCCAATATTATTCGAATCTGTGCCCGTTATGATAATTTAGATATCATAGAGGATGCTTATGGTATTAACTTACGCCCATTACTTAACCTGGCGGAAAAGTATTATGGAGATAATCCAGCTTTCCGTCCTAAAAAACATTCAGATCAGAATATTACGGATCAGGAAAAATTACAGATTACGAAGATTCACCAAGCAATTGCCATGATCCAGTTTAAGCTGGAAAGCCCGATTATTAAACGTCGTTCTTTCTTTAATATGGAAGAAAGGCTGGTATTAGAAAAAACGGATTACGAGAAACAGGAAATCACGGTATATGGGAAGACTTATCCGCTGGAAAACACATGTTTTTCTACCATTGACCCGTCTGATCCTGCCAAGCTGTTACCAGAGGAAGAGGAAGTCATTGATAAGCTTCTGCTCTCGGTACAGCAATCAGAGAAGCTGAAAAGGCATATGAACTTCCTGATGAAAAAAGGAAGTCTGTATCTGAAATATAATGGAAACCTATTAATTCATGGCTGTATTCCTGTTGATGAAAATGGAAATATGGAGCAGATGGAGATTGAGGGAAAAGCATACAAGGGAAGAGAATTGCTGGATAAATTTGAGTCTTATTTGCGCCATGCTTTTGCACATAAAGAATTGACAGATGATTTAGCGACGGATATGGTGTGGTATTTATGGACAGGAGAATATTCTTCACTCTTCGGTAAACGGGCTATGACCACTTTTGAACGTTACTTTATTTCGGATAAGGTATCTCATAAAGAAGAAAAAAATCCATACTATTATTTACGTGAGAATGTGGAAATGTGCCGTAAGATGCTGGAAGAATTTGAACTGGACCCAAGTCAGGGGCATATTATTAATGGACATACACCAGTAAAAGAAATAGATGGCGAGAATCCAATTAAAGCAAACGGGAAAATGATTGTTATCGACGGCGGGTTCTCAAAAGCCTATCAATCTACGACAGGTATCGCCGGCTATACTTTACTATATAATTCATTTGGAATGCAGCTCGTTGCCCATCAGCATTTTAATTCAAAAGAAGATGTTGTATTAAATGGTGCTGATGTTTTATCTGTCCGGCGGGTGGTAGACAAAGAGCTGGAACGGAAAAAGGTCAGGGAAACCAATATCGGAGCTAAGCTGCAAGAAGAAATTGAAATGCTGAATCAGCTGATGGCATATCGTTATATTAATTAAATAGGGTTAAGACCAGGCATTTAGAATGCCTGGTCTTTGTGTTGAAAAGAGCCGGGATAACTTTTCCTTTGAAAAAGTATGAAACTGATATATAATAAATCTAACAAACTTATATGGAATTTATTTTGGTTCATTTACAATGCTGTAAATGATTAAAAAGGAATCAGGTGAAAATCCTGAACGGTCCGGCCACTGTAAATGGTAGGTTCACTCTATATTGCCACTGGATACTTCCGGGAAGGCGGAGTGGATGACAGCCATGAGTCAGGAGACTTGCCAAAGTAATATGCACAGCTGCCTTCTGGGAAAAGGAGATGCATACTGGTAATTCAATGAATACAAATTGAATTCTATTTGCTGCTCTCAACTTAAGACAGGTGAGGGTTTTTTTAATGTGTATAGAGCGAGAAGTGCTATGTACAGCATTTATTGCCGCTACTTACTTTGGTTTGTGCGAAACCAAAAGTTTGTTAAGCATTCGGGAGCCTTGCAATGCAGCAGGCTGAAAAAGCCTTACATGGATCGTGGGGCTGCATCGTTACGCAGAAGTAACCAGCTCGGACAGAGGTAATTACAAAGAGGTAATACCTTCCATGCTGGAAGATTCGCTCCAAAGAAGTGGTGAACCTTCCAGCTTCTAAATTAAAATTGACAAGGTTAACAGATTAATAGTACACTACAGGTAACACAAAGACGTGTAGTTTTAAAAGCAGAGGAGCTTTGCAGAATGATAAATTCTGTAGAGCTCCTCTGCCTTTTTTTATGCCAAAAAATGAGGAGGAGTTTTCTTGAAAAAGGTGGCTTTTCAAACGGATATTTACTACGGGAAGAACGCTTTGGATTATTTGAAAACAGTTAGTGCTAAACGGATTTTCATTGTTGTGGATCCCTTTTTAAAAGAAACAGAGATTTTGGAGAAAATAGAAGGGTATCTTTCAGAAGGAGATAATGTGTGGCGGTTATTTACGGATGTTGTGCCTGATCCGCCGATAGAGAATGTTGCTGCCGGTGTAGAGGCAATGAAGGATTTTGAGCCTGATTTTGTCATTGCCATTGGCGGAGGATCGGCAATGGATGCGGCAAAAGCGATGAAGGATATCGCCAGGAAGGTATATTCTATTGACCAGCTCCCGCTTCTTGCTATTCCAACAACAAGCGGCACAGGGTCGGAAGTAACCTCCTATTCTGTTATAACGGATCAAAATAAAGGAGTAAAGTACCCGTTAACAGCAGATTCTCTTATTCCGGAGACGACTATTTTAGATGTAGAGCTTGTGAAAACTGTCCCTAAACCGATTGTGGCTGATACAGGGATGGATGCCTTAACACATGCTGTAGAGGCTTATGTTGCGAAAAATGCCAATGATTTTTCAGATGCCATGGCGGAGAAGGCCATTCGTCTGTTGTTTGATTATTTGCCAAAATCCTATCAAAATGAACAGGACGAAGAAGCAAAGGAAAAAGTTCATCATGCTTCTACATTGGCTGGTTTTGCATTTAATACGGCCGGTTTAGGGATCAATCATAGTATTGCTCATGCCAGCGGGGCAAGGTTTCATGTTCCACATGGCCGTCTGAATGCTATTTTACTCCCGCACGTCATTGCTTTTAATGCAGGTATCCATCAAAATCACCATCAGTATATAACTCCGGCAGCAGAAAGATATGCAATGCTTGCCCGGTTATTGAATCTTCCTGCAGCAAATCATGCCAGCGGAGTAAGAAGCCTTATTAAAGAAATAGAGAAGCTCCGGAAAAAGTTAGACATTGCTGCCAATTTAAAAGAATATCAATTGGAATACAATGATGAGATAGAAAGAGAAATTGCAGAGGCTTCATTAAACGACAGCTGCACAAATATGAACCCTGTTAAACCGGCCCCTCAGGATATCACAGCTATTTTAAAAAAGATAAGATAATTATGCGGATTGACTTCAGTGTAAAAGAGGCTTGCAAGAAAGTGCTTTCAAATATATAATGGTTGTAGAAGCACAATGGCGTGCATAAGTAATCAAATGAATGCAGTTAGTTGATGATAAAAGCAAAGGGGCTTTGGAAAAGAATGTATCTTTTTCATGCCCCTTTTTTGCATTTTTTACGGCTGAAGTCTTATTAAATTCTTCAATAATCAATAATCAACAATGAATTATACTGTTTAAGGAGTATGGATATGAATGAAAAAATTGTGATAGTCGATGATGAACCTATTACAAAGATGGATTTGCAGGAGCTTTTGGAAGAAGCCGGGTACAATGTAGTAGGACAGGCTTCCGACGGATTTGAAGCAATTGATGTTTGTCAGGAACAACGTCCAGATCTCGTTATCATGGATATAAAAATGCCTGTACTGGATGGACTCAAGGCCAGTAAGAAGATCATGTATGACAAGATTGCCGGAGGTATATTGCTGCTTACTGCTTTTTACGATGAAGCATTTGTGAAAAAAGCAAGAGAAATTGGGGCTCTTGGATATTTAGTGAAGCCGCTGGATGAAAAATCATTTATTCCGACAGTGGAAATGTGCTTATCACGGGCAGAAAAGATCCAGTCCCTGGAAAAGCAGGTGCAGGAAGTATCTCAAAAGCTGGAAGACCGGAAGATTATTGATATAGCTAAGGGTTTATTAATGAAAGAGAGAAATCTGGATGAGCAGGAGGCTTATAAGCTTCTCCGGAAAATGAGTATGGATGGAAGGAAGTCCATCAGTGAAGTTGCAAGGACGATAGCTATTGTTTATGAATAAACAAATAGATAAAATTATGGAATTATGCAAGAAGTATACAGAAATGACAGATAAAGAGATTGAAATTATTTATCAGAAAGCGCATGCTCTGGATGAACTGGCAACTATTTTTGATTGTGATATTTTTATAGATGTTCCTCTGAAGAACAGTACTGCCTCCATCGTTATTTATCATGTTCTTCCTGTATCGAAGGAATCACTCTATGAGCAATCTCCTGTAGGCCAGCCGGCAATGAAGATGAATGAACCGGGGGTCTGGAAGGTTTCACGGGCTGGTGGAAAGCTGAAAGGATATAAAGCGTTCACACAGGAAAATGTGTTTATCCGGCAAAATATATATGCCATTGAATATCAGGACAAGATTCTTGGAACATATATTATGGAAACGCCTTTTCATGAAGTGCAGAAGGATGGAACAGAAGAACAAAATGATTATATGGTTATGACTGCCCGATTAAACAACTATATTGATGATGCTATCTATTTTTTTGACTCATCCAGCAGGCTGATTTTTCAAAATGAGAAAGCAGATAGTATTTTAAAAGACAGTTTACAGGAGGAAGTTTATTATAATCAATTGTTTGGCAATCAAATTCCTTATAGTGATCTGGTCTTAAATGATAAAAAAGCATTTATGAAGGAAATTGAGCTCGATGATAAATTTTATATGATGAAGCGGATTATTCTCGAGGATGATAAGCTGGAATTTGCGATTATTCTAAGGGATATTACGCAATTGAAAAACAAAGAAGCTGAAATTATTTCCAAGACAGAGGCAATTCGGGAAACGCATCACCGCATAAAAAATAATTTGCAGACAATGGCTTCTCTTTTGCGGATGGAGAAAAGAAGAAGTGAGAATGAAGAAATTAAGCATATTTTATCAGACAATATGAATCGGGTAATGTCGATTGCTGCTACGCACGATATTTTAGCAAGACAGCTCGGTGATAAAGTAGAGTTAAGCGAAGTAATTAAATTTATTGTGAATAATATGCATCGGAGCTATATGCTTTTAAACAACCTTGAATTAAGTCTTGATGCAGAGGAATCTATTATTGTCAGAAGTGAAATCGCCACATCTGTTTCTCTTATTGTGAATGAACTCGTACAAAACAGTTATAACCATGCTTTCATAGGGAAAAGCAATGGGAAGCTGAAGGTTTCTTTGAAAAAACAAGATGACACAGTATTTATCACCGTTGCAGATAATGGTATAGGCTTTTCAATCGATGAAATTAAAAAGAATAGCCTGGGGTTAGTTATCGTTCAAAATTATGTGAAAGACAAGTTGAAAGGAACGATTCAATTTAATCGCCAGAAAAAGGGTATGGAAGTTACCTTTCAATTTAAACAGACACTGTACAATGATGTATAAGTGAATCCGAAAGCAAAGAAGCTTAAGGTATAAATGGGATTGCTATGTGCAATTTTTTATACTTTAAGCTTCTTTGCTTTTTTATATCCTTTAAAAGCTTAACAGAAGGGAGGAGGAGAAAATGGCTGAAAATGTTTTAAGTGTCGGGATTGATATTGGGACTTCGACCACACAGCTTGTATTCTCGCATCTGAAGATTGAGAACACAGCTTCTGCTTTTAATGTCCCGCGCATTGTGATTGTTGATAAGAAGGTTGTATATAAGAGTGACATTATCGATACCCCGCTTTTGGAAGGAAAGCGGATTGATCAATCCCGCATCGAGCAGTTTGTAGCGAGTGAGTATCAAAAAGCAGGTATTGCCAAAGAAAGCATTCAAACGGGCGCTGTCATTATTACTGGAGAGACTGCCAGAAAAGAAAATGCAGAAGAGGTTTTACAGGGCTTGAGCGGATATGCTGGAGATTTTGTTGTTGCAACTGCCGGGCCGGACTTAGAAAGTGTTATTGCAGCGAAAGGAGCCGGACTTCACCGGTATTCCAAAGAACACGCCGGGAAGCTCGTCAATCTGGATGTTGGCGGCGGAACAAGCAATATGGCTGTGATGCAACGGGGAGAAATAGTAGAAACCGGCTGCTTAGATATCGGTGGCAGACTTGTCAAGGTAAATAAGGAAACAAAAAAAATTGAATATATTTCAGAAAAAATCCAGGCCTTAATTAAAGAAAATGGATGGCCCATTTATGTAGGAGAAAAAGCAACAGAAAATTTATTTAAACCGCTGATTGAGCGTATGGTACATCTGTTGGAGGAGAGCGTAGGCATCCGGCCGCAGACAGAGGCCTTTAGCAAAATAGTGACACATAGAGGAATTCAATACAAAGAGGATATTTCACATATTTCATTTACGGGAGGTGTTGCAGAGGCAATCTATTGGCCGGTTGAAGGCGATGTGTTCAAGTTTGGGGATATTGGCATTTTACTGGGAGCAGCAATCAGTGAATCTGCATTAACGAAGCGCTTAACGCTGGTAGAACCAAAAGAATTAATTCGGGCAACAGTTGTTGGAGCTGGATCACATACGACAGAAATTAGCGGAAGCACTATTCATTATTCTCAAAACCAATTTCCGATTAAAAATATCCCGGTTGTAAAAATTCCTGATAAAGAGATGGCCCAATTTCATTCCATCGCAGCTTATACAGATGAAAACTTAAGCAGATTCCAATTGGAGGAAGAGAAACAGCGTGTGGCAATATCTTTTTCAGGCAGGGAAATATCGAGTTTTAAAAATATCACAAGAGTGGCAGAAGAAATTATAAAGGGTTCCAGAAGTTATCTGAATTTAGGACTTCCGCTCATTGTTATTGTAGAGAAGGATATTGGAAAAGTGCTTGGCCAGACGCTCTATACAATGCTTGGGCAAGATATTGAAATCATTTGTATTGATAGTGTTTTTGTAGAAGATGGCGATTATATTGACATTGGCCATCCGCTTGCAGAAGGGAGTGTATTGCCGGTAGTAATTAAAACACTCGTATTTAATTAAGCTATTTTGCAAATTTCGAGAGGAGGATATGCATGATTTTGAGTACAGTATTATTCGGAAGAACCTATCAATTTAAATCAATCAACGAAGTAATGGCGAAAGCAAACGAAGAAAAATCAGGGGATGTGATGGCCGGGATTGCAGCAGAATCCGCAGAAGAGCGTGTCGCTGCCAAAGTCGTTTTAGCAAATTTAACATTGGAGGATTTGCGGAACAACCCTGCTATCCCTTATGAGCAGGATGAGGTTACAAGGATTATTCAAGATAGTTTGAATGAGAAAATCTATGATTCTATTAAGCGTTGGACTGTACAGGAGCTCCGTGAGAAAATTCTTGATTATAATACATCAGGAAATGATATCAGGAGAATTTCAAGAGGGCTGACCTCAGAAATGGTGGCAGCAGTAACCAAGCTGATGTCCAATTTAGATTTGATTACAGCAGGAAATAAAATAACTGTTACAGCACATTGTAATACGACAATTGGATTAGAAGGAACCTTATCAGCGAGATTACAGCCAAACCATCCATCTGATAATGAAGACGGAATTGTCGCATCCATTTTAGAAGGTCTTGCATATGGATCTGGCGACGCTGTGGTTGGATTGAATCCGGTCGATGATACGCTTGAAAGTGTGAAGCGGATGTTCCATCGTCTGGAAGAAGTGAAAAATAAGTATGCAATTCCTACTCAGAATAGTGTGCTTGCCCATGTAACAACACAGATGCAGGCTATTCGGGAGGGCGCACCTGCTGATTTAATCTTCCAATCTATTGCCGGCTCTGAAAAAGGAAATACAGCTTTTGGAATAAGCGGCGAACTAATTGCGGAGGCAAGAGAGCTTGCTTTGCGTGAAGGAACAGCAGCCGGACCAAATGTCATGTATTTTGAAACTGGACAGGGAGCTGAACTATCCTCTAACGCCCACCATGGTGTGGACCAGCTCACTTTGGAAGCCAGATGCTATGGGTTTGGCAAAACCTATGAGCCTTTCCTGGTGAATACAGTTGTAGGATTCATTGGGCCGGAATATTTATACGATTCTAAGCAGGTTATCCGGGCTGGATTAGAGGACCATTTTATGGGTAAGCTTTCCGGGCTTCCGATGGGCGTGGATGTTTGTTATACCAACCATATGAAAGCAGATCAGGATGATATGGAGATTTTAAGTACACTGCTTGCCCAGGCTGGAGTTAATTTCTTAATCACTGCTCCTCATGGCGATGATGTCATGTTGAACTATCAAAGTCTTGGCTATCATGAAATTCAGACATTGCGGGAATTGCTGCAGCTGAAACCAATTAAGGAATTTGAAGAGTGGCTTCGAAAAATGGATGTTATTGATTTATCCGGCAGATTAACGAAGCAGGCAGGAGACGCATCATTATTCTTAGTGTAAGGAGGAGAAAGGATGGTTACAGATCCAGAATTAAAAACGCTGATTGAAAAGATTGTCCTGGAAATGGCGGGAGAAAGCAAAGCTTCTGAGGAGCATACACCAAAATCAAAGCAAACCGATATTACAAATCATGCTGTCAGTGAGGAAGTGCTGCCTGATATATCAGAAATACTGATTAAGAAAGAACTTCTTGTACCGAATCCGGCAGATGAAGAAGGATATTTGGATATGAAGGATAAAACGCCTGCACGATTGGGAGTATGGCGGAGCGGCGCACGCTATATGACCTCCAGCGCATTAAGATTTAAAGCAGATCACGCTGCTGCTCAGGATGCTGTGTTCTCTTATGTCAGTGAGGATTTTGTCAAAGAAAATAATCTATTTCCTGTTGCAACTGTCTGTCAGGATAAGGATGAGTACGTAACCCGGCCTGACTTAGGAAGGCAATTCTCTGATGAGGAGAAAGAAAAAATAAAAGCGCATTGCGGTAACCCTAAAGTACAAATTGTTGTAGGAGACGGCTTGAGCTCGGCTTCCATCGAAGCAAATCTGGAAAATACTTTGCCAGCTATCAAACAGGGCCTGAATCTGCATGGTATTGACGCCACGAATGATTTATTTATAAAGCATTGCCGTGTGCCGGCGATGGATGTCATTGGTGAATTAACAGGAGCTGACGTTGTCTGTCTGCTTGTCGGTGAGCGTCCCGGTCTGGTTACAGCAGAATCAATGAGTGCTTACATCGCATATAAACCGACTGTCGACATGCCGGAAGCAAGACGTACTGTTATATCGAATATCCACGAGGGCGGTACACCTCCAGTTGAAGCGGGAGCACATATCGCGGAATTAATTAAAAAAATGATTGATAAAAAGGCTTCAGGTCTTGATTTGAATAAGGTCTAAGAGATTTTAAAGAAATAATGAATATGTTGCTGGACGATAAAGCTTAGAAAGGGAGGGTTTACCATGAAGGATGATGCAATTTATGCACAGGTTCTGGGCGTGAAGCTGATTTCAAATGTGGATGCGCATTTAGCAGAAGAATTAAAACTACTGCCCAACCAGCGGAGCATCGGGATTCTGACAGGAGATATTGATGATGTTGTCTACACAGCATTAGATGAAGCGACAAAGAAAGCAGATGTAGAGGTGGTTTATGCAGAATCAATGTATGCCGGTGCGGACAATGCAACCACAAAATTAACCGGAGAGGTTATTGGTATTCTGGCAGGCTATAATCCGGAAGAAGTAAGAAGCGGATTAGATGCAGCAATTTCCTATATTGAGAATGATGCCTATTTTGTCAGCGCCAATGAGGATGATTCTATTCCTTATTTTGCGCACTTAGTATCAAGGACTGGAACATTTCTTTCCAAGCAGGCAAATATAACGGAAGGGGAAGCAATCGCTTATTTAATTGCTCCGCCATTGGAAGCTGTTTATGCGTTGGATATGGCGTTGAAGTCAGCAGATGTGAGGCTGGCTGCATTCTTTGGTCCACCATCTGAAACAAACTTTGGAGGGGCCTTACTAACCGGAAGTCAATCTGCCTGTCATGCTGCCTGTGAAGCATTTGCACGCGCAGTAAATGATGTGGCAGATAATCCAAAAGGATATTAGGTGAGATAAATGGAAGCATTAGGATTAATTGAAACGAGAGGATTATTGAGCTCTATTGTAGCAGCAGACGCAGCGGTAAAGGCGGCAAATGTGAAGCTCCTGGATGCAGAAATTATCAAGGGCGGGCTTGTTACAGTTCAGCTGCTTGGAGATGTTGCGGCTGTTCAGGCGGCAGTGGAAGCTGGTGAAAATGCAATTACATCACTTCAAACATTGATTTCCGTCCATGTTATTCCGAGAATGCATCATGAAACCAGCGCTTTGCTAAAAAAGCTTCCATTACAGGAAGCAGCCCCTGCCAAGCTGGAAGTTGAGATACAGCCCAGCCCTGAAGCTGAAAACAAACCAGGTATAGATACAAAACCTGATTATTCCACCCCGGGATGGAAACTGGAAAATCTGGAAAAAATGACAGTGCTTCAATTAAGACAGCTGGCCAGAGCAAATGATATCACCCTGCTGGATCAAGCAAAAAATATAAAATATGCAAGAAAGAGTGAGTTAGTCCAGGCAATACTTGCAAAAGACAGTAATGAAAAGAAAGAAAAATAGGTTAATTACTTAAAGGAGGAATTTATAATGCAAAATGCAAATGCGTTAGGAATGGTAGAAACAAAAGGATTAGTCGGGGCTATTGAAGCAGCTGATGCAATGGTAAAGGCAGCAAATGTTACGTTAGTTGGCAAAGAACAGATTGGTGCAGGGCTGGTAACTGTACTTGTCAGAGGAGATGTGGGAGCAGTAAAAGCAGCAACAGATGCTGGAGCAGCAGCTGCTGACCGTGTAGGGGAGTTATTATCCGTCCATGTTATTCCACGTCCGCATACTGAGGTTAGTGCAATCCTTCCAAAGCAATTTGATGAAGCTTAAAATCTGGAAGTAGCGGAGCTTTAGAATTGAGGTGATTGATTTGGACGAGCTACTTGTAAAAACGATCGAAGAAGCAGTAAAGAAGGAAATGCTGAACCAGTCTTTAGTTGAAATAGAAGCCTCTGGCAGGCATGTACATTTAAGCAGAGAAGCTGTCGATTATTTATTTGGTGCAGACTATCAATTAACAAAGGCTAAAGAATTATCACAGCCGGGTCAGTACGCATGTAAGGAAAGAATTACAATCAAAGGACCTAAGGGAAATCTTGAAAATGTAGTGATTTTAGGACCTGAAAGAAGCTCCTCCCAGGTTGAAGTGTCTAAAACAGATGCAGTTGTTTTAGGAGGGAATATCCCGGTGAGAGAAAGCGGGGATATTGACGGAACACCAGGGGTAACACTTGTCTATGGAGATAAGGAATTGCAGCTGGATAAAGGACTTATCGTCGCTAAACGGCATATTCATGTAGCTTTGCATGATGCTGCGAAACTCCAGGTAGAGCATAAAGAAATCGTACAGGTAAAGGTGTTTGGGGAACGGTCACTTATATTTGATGATGTTGTTATACGTGTTCATCCCAACTATCAGACTTATATGCATATTGATTTTGATGAAGCAAATTCCTGTGGGTTCCAGCAGGGAGCACTCGGCAAGATTATTAAAAAGAATGCGGAGGAAGCATCTTCAAATATAGAAAAGGCTGATAAACCTCTAGAAAGCTGTCATGCATCTGGAAATGACACGGAATTTATAGAGAAGCGGGTCATTACAGAAAGAGATTTACAAAAGCTGCTGATGCAGAAAAAGAAGAAGGTTCTGATTCCGCAAAATAGTATTGCTACGCCGCTGGCTATGGACTACGCAAAAAAGCATAAATTAGAAATTCAACGATGTGAGGAGAATGAGGAATGATCATCGGCGATGTGATGGGCTCTGTATGGGCAACACGAAAAGATGAAAAGCTGAACGGGCTGAAGCTGTTAATTGTCAAACCAACATATAATGATGATTTATCCTCTACCTTTGTTGCTGCGGATTTAGCGGGTGCTGGTGTTGGAGATACCGTATTAGTAACGAGAGGAAGCAGTGCGAGGTCTGCTTTTGGAAAAGAAAGACTGCCCATCGATTCCGTAATTGTAGGCGTGGTTGATTCAATTGATATGGTTCAAAAAGAATAGAAAATCACATGAGTTGAGGGGGAAGAGGTATGGGCATAAATGAGATTGTAATTTATATTATGGTCATTTTCATGGTAGTCGGTGCCATAGATAAGATATTTAAAAATAAACTCGGACTCGGAGATAAATTTGATGAGGGTATTATGGCAATGGGTGCCTTGGCACTTGCGATGGTCGGTATTATTGTCATGGCTCCTGTCCTTGCGAATGTGCTGAGCCCTGTTATTGTTCCAATTTATACGGCGCTTGGTGCAGATCCGGCTATGTTTGCCGGAAGTTTATTAGCTATTGATATGGGAGGCCTGCAGTTGGCTCAAGAGCTGGGACAGAGTCAGGATGCAGCTATGTTCTCTGGTATTATTCTTGGAGCAATGATGGGGGCGACAATTGTATTCTCTATCCCTGTATCCTTAGGAATTATTAAAAAGGAAGATCAGCGTTATCTTGCTACCGGTATGCTGGCAGGCTTTATTGCAATTCCTTTTGGAGCAATTGTTGGTGGATTAGTAGCAGGGTATTCCTTTTCCATGGTTATTATGAATTTAATTCCTATCTTTATCCTGGCAGCCCTCGTTATTTTGGGACTTTGGAAAATACCAAATCAGATGATTAAAGGCTTTACGATTTTTGGTTATGGCGTGGTAGTAGTTGCAACAGCAGGCTTGGCAATCGGTATTATTGATGTTCTGACAGGTTTTACCGTTATACCTGGAATTGCTCCTTTAGGAGAAGGGATAGAGGTAGTTGGAAGTATTGCGATTGTGCTGGCCGGAGCCTTTGTTATGGTAGAAGTAATCACCCGTGTGTTTAAGAAGCCGCTGATGAACATGGGAAAAATGCTCGGTATGAATGATGTTGCTGCAGCTGGTATGGTTGCAACACTGGCTAATAATATTGCCATGTTTAATTTGATGAAGGATATGGATAATCGTGGAAAAGTAATTAACGTAGCATTCTCTGTACCAGCAGCCTTCGTACTCGGAGACCATCTGGGATTTGCTGCAGGAGTAGCACGAGAAATGATTTTTCCAATGATTATTGGAAAGTTCGCCGGAGGGATTATCGCAATTGTAATCGCAATTGTGATTGCAAATGCTATTTTAGGAAAAAGCGAAGAGAAAGAAACCAAGCTTACAAAAGCTACCTGAGAAATATGAAAAGCAGCTTTCCTATTCCGGGAAATGTAAAAAAGGGAAGGAAAGAAGGAGTGCATATGGAAGAGAAAAAAAGGTTTATTCAAGAATTTGTACCTGGAAAACAAGTAACTCTGAGCCATTTAATAGCTAATCCTGTTGAGGATATGTTCGATAAATTAGGCGTGCAGCAGGCTGGAGCATTAGGGATACTAACGCTGACACCGAGCGAGACAGTTATTATAGCCGGCGATCGTGCCACGAAAGCTGCAAATGTGGATATCGGGTTTCTTGACCGGTTTACTGGGAGCCTAGTGATTGTAGGCAGTGTTTCCGAGGTGGAGACAGCACTGCATGATGTAAATCAATTTTTGGCAGATATTTTAAGCTACACACCTGCAGAAATTACTAAATCTTAAAAAGGGAGGGGGGTAAATGCCATTGAAAAATCGAGCCATGATTCTTGGCGGAATAGATGCTGGAAAGACGACGTTAAAGGAAGTGCTTTTTGGTAGAGAGAGACAGCCGAAAAAAATAAAAACACAGTCTTTGATTTATGAGGATTGGATTGTCGATACTCCCGGGGAATATACAGAAAACCCCTTGCATTACCGGAGTATTATGGCAACCTCCCTTGAGATTACACATGTGTTATTTGTGCAGGATGCAACCAATGAAAAAACAATTTTTGCACCCGGGTTCAGTCTAGGAATTAATAAACTGCCGATCGGTGTTGTTACAAAAGCAGATGCAAGTGAAGCCAATATAGAACAAGCAATCAGCTTATTAAAAAAGGCAATTGTCAAAGGGCCGATTGTTATCACATCTGCCTATACAGGGGAAGGTATAGATATCATTCCTGCTCTTGTCAGATGTCAGTCATTGGACGAAATGAAAGCATATGCTGCCAGCCATCAATCTGAGAATCTTATCTTCCATGAAAATGCTAAAGTCCGGAGACAGCAGAGCAGGAAGGAGGAATGAGATGGATAGAGAGCTTGTAGAAAGAGTAACGAAAATGGTTATCACCGTTTTAGAAGAAATGAAGGAAGAGGATGTCAGCAAGAATACAACTATTAAAATATGGCCTCATGAAAGTCCGCTTCCAGATCCTGTTGAACAGCAGGCTGAGGTGGTGGATCAAAAGATAGGTGAGGTAATTACTCTCAAACCATATACAAAAGGAAATTAGGCAGGGAAGGAGTGTTACTGTTGACACTAGATAAGGATTTATCCTCTATTCAAGAAATGCGGGATGCAGTAAAGAAGGCCAAAAAAGCACAGCAGGAATTTATGCAATTCTCGCAGTGGAAAATTGATTCCATTGTAAAAGCAATCGCTGCAGCAGCCTTCAACCAATCAAAAGAATTAGCACGAATGGCTGTAGAAGAAACAGGAATGGGTGTTGTAGAGCATAAACTTATAAAAAACCAAGTAGGTTCAAGAGATGTCTATGAATCTATTAAAGATGAGAAAACCATCGGGGTTATTCATGAAGATACAGAAAATAAAGTAACAGAAATTGCTTATCCATATGGTGTGATAGCTGCCATTATCCCGACAACCAATCCTACTTCTACAGCAATGTTTAAAACAATAGCAGCTCTGAAGTCAGGAAACGCGATTGTAGTCAGCCCACATCCGCGAGCTAAAAAATGCACCGTAGAAACACTGAAAATCTGCATGGAGGCTGCGCTGGAAGAAGGGGCACCAGAAGGATTAATTGGCTGGATTTCGGAGCCCGGTATGGAAGCAACCAATCAATTAATGACTCACCCAGACGTGAATTTAATTCTTTCCACTGGCGGTGGAGGCCTTGTTAAAGCGGCCTATAGTTCAGGAAAGCCTGCGTATGGGGTAGGCCCTGGAAACGTGCCGGTGTATATTGAAAAATCAGCCGATATTGAGAAAAGTGTAAAAATGATTGTTGATAGTAAAACCTTTGATAACGGTACAATTTGCGCTACAGAGCAAGCGATTGTTGTAGATAAGGCTATTCAAGAACAAGTGAAAAGAGAGCTCGAAAAAAACGGTTCTTACTTTTGTAACCCAGAAGAGAAAAAGAAAATGGAAGAAATTATATCGATTGGACCTGGTAAGGTCAATCCGGATATTGTCGGGAAGTCAGCTCTGAAAATTGCAGAATTAGCAGGTATAAACGTTCCAAGTAATACCAGACTTTTAATAGCAGAAGAAGATCAGGTAGGCAAGCATATTCCTTTTTCTCTGGAAAAGCTGGCTCCCGTGTTTGCATTATATACAGCAAAAAATTCTAATGAAGCAAAAGAAAGATGCTTAGAGCTGCTGAATTTAGGGGGAAGAGGTCATTCCTTCTCTATTCATACCATGGATGATCACCTGGTCCGCGAGTTTGGAAAGGCAATGCCGGTATCCAGAGTGCTGGTAAACACACTGTCATCCATAGGGGCAGTAGGAGCAACAACCGCACTAGCTCCTTCTCTAACTTTGGGATGTGGTGCATATGGCGGGAATATCAGCTCCGATAATATTACTGCACGTCACCTTTATAATGTAAAACGCATTGCTTACGGCTTGAAGGAAGCAGATATTCCACAGCCTGGAGAAAGTAAATCAGAAGCAGTATCAAGTAAACAAGTAGAGCACTTAATGAAGGAAGCAGTTGAAAAATCCAGTGCAGCAAGTGAAGAAATTGATAAAGTGAAAATAGAGGAGCTTGTGAGGCAGGTTTTAAAGGAATATCAAAATCAATAATATTTTAAGGAGGTTCAAAAAGGCCAATAAAAATGACACGGCGATGAGAGGATCTTCTGCTAAGAACGCCCACGTCGTGTGGGCAACGTAGAAGCCACCGCATCCTGCGGAAGTACGTTGACGAGCTTTTTACGATACTCACGTATTATAAAGTATAGAGGAACTTCTGTTAAAGTCGTCCACGTCCTGTGGACAACACAGAAGTCATCACATCCTGTGAAAGTCCGTTCGTAAAAAGCTAGTCGCCTTGAACTTCTTGGTCCTATTTATCGGCCTTTTTGAACACATATTTTAAGGAGGAATTTAAAATGGGTAAAGTAAATGGAGCTTTAGGAATGGTGGAAACAAAAGGATTAGTAGGGGCAATTGAAGCGGCGGACGCAATGGTAAAGGCAGCAAATGTACATTTAATCGGGAAAGAACAAATCGGCGCGGGCTTAGTAACTGTACTTGTAAGCGGAGACGTAGGGGCTGTAAAAGCAGCTACAGATGCAGGGAGCGAAGCAGCAAGCCGTGTTGGAGAATTATTATCTGTTCATGTAATCCCTCGTCCGCATAACGAGTTATCTGATATTCTTCCAGATTAATAGAGAAAATAGGTGCTCTTATTTTGGAGCACCTATCTCTTTTAATACATAAAAGAGATATTCTTTGAAAATGCTGGAAGACTGGATGAAACTTATTAGAAATAGTGATGTTAAGCAATAAAGGAGTGATTTACATTGACATTTAAACGAAGGAAATTTGCAGTGATCGGAGCTGGGTTTACTGGAGCAACAACCGCTTTTTTACTTGCTCAAAAGGAGCTTGGAGATGTTGTTTTAGTAGATATTCCTGATCAGGAGAATCCGACAAAAGGAAAAGCTCTGGATATGCTGGAATCGGGACCTGTAGAAAAGTTTAATGGAAAAGTAACCGGTACATCAGATTATGAACAAATTAAAGATGCAGATATGGTTATTATTACTGCAGGAATTGCAAGAAAACCGGGGATGAGCCGGGATGATCTTGTTGCGATCAACGCAGATATTATGATTGACATCTCAAAGAAAATTGCTCACTATGCACCAGAAAGCTACATTCTTGTTTTAAGCAATCCAGTAGATGCTATGACCTACACCTGCTTTAAAACAACCGGTTTTTCAAAGAATCGGGTAATCGGTCAATCTGGAGTTTTAGATACCGCACGTTTTAATACTTTTGTTGCGGAAGCACTGGAACTTTCTGTGGAGGATGTGACTGGATTTGTACTTGGCGGCCATGGAGACAGCATGGTTCCATTAATACGCTACTCCAATGTAGGAGGTATACCAATCAGTAATCTGCTTCCAAAAGACAAGCTGGAGGCAATTGTAGAGCGGACAAGAAAAGGCGGAGGAGAAATTGTAAATCTTCTTGGCAATGGCAGTGCCTATTACGCACCTGCTGCATCCCTTGTTGAAATGGCAGAAGCAATTGTGAAGGATAAAAAACGTATATTACCATCGATTGCATACCTTGAGGGAGAGTACGGCTATCATGATATTTATTTAGGGGTACCGACAGTTCTGGGAGGAAAAGGAATTGAAAGTGTTATCGAACTGCCGTTGACAAAAGAAGAAAAACAGCAGCTAAATCAGTCTGCAGATGATGTGAAGAAGGTTATTTCTTCACTGCCGTTAGATAAATAAAAATAAGGCTGGGAAACTCTCCGGCCTTATTTTTATTTTGCTGCTGATTCTTCTGTCGATTCAAAGGAAATCTTTTGATTTTTACCCGCAATTGTCCCGAGGAAGGCAATACATAATGCTACAGCCATTAAAATAATAAATGGAACGGTCCAGCCTCCTGCCATTTCTGAGATTGTTCCAAGAAAAAGAGGACCGGTAGAAGCAACGATATACCCAATCGATTGAGCCATGCTGGATAATTGCGCTGATTCTATAACCGTATTGGTACGGAGAACAAAGAACATCATCGCTAAACTGAATGCAGTTCCTGCTCCAACACCGGTTAATATAAGAAAGATAATAATCAAATGCGATGAAGTAAAAGCAACTCCCAACAGACCGAGGAAAAATAATAATCCTGAGCTGCAGCCGATCAGACGCTGGCTTTTCATTCTTCCCGCAAGGATTGGAGCGATAAATGTTGTTGGAATAAGCCCGAGTTGATAAATGGCAATTAACCATCCGGCTTCACTTTCATCAAATCCTTTTGTGATTAAAATATCAGGCAGCCAAGTAAATAAACTGTAGGGTATAAGTGATTGCAGCCCCATAAAAAATGTAACAGCCCAGGCAATTTTTGATTTGAAGATAGCTCTGGATGGCTGGCTTTTTACATTCATAAACACTTTTTTTCCGCCTGAACGCGTAACTGGAAGTCGCAGTAATAAAACAATGACAGCTGCTAAAGAGATTATGCTCCAAATTTGCATAGCATTCCGCCAATCGAACGCATCTATGGAAGCAATCGGTACGGAAATACCGGAGGCAATCGCGCCGAATAAATTCATCGAGACAGAATAAAGCCCTGTCATCAGCCCAATCCGATAAGGAAAGGTTGATTTAATTAATCCCGGCATCAGGATATTACCGACAGCAATAGCCATTCCAGTCAGGAGTGTACCGAATAATAACAGCTCTATTCCTCCGCTCGCCCGGATAAATACACCAATAGATAGAAAAACCATAGCAATCAGCAGAGTAAATTCCATTCCAAATTTGCTGGATAGTCTCGGTACAAACGGAGAGAATAAGCCGAAAGCAAGCAATGGAAGTGTGTTGACTAATCCAATCATAGCATTGGAGGCTTCTAATTCTCCCCGAAAAAAAGGAATAAGCGGCCCGACAGATGAAATTGGAGAACGGAGTGTTGCTGCAATAAGTAAAATAGCTAAAAGTAATAGAACGATATAATATCTATTTAAAAAATCTTTCTTTGAGAAGTACATAAAAACAATTCCTTTACAACGTATTTTTAAATACACAAGAAATCATTCTATCAAAGAAGACATGGGAATGTAAAGCTATTTTTAATATCAAAGTAAATCAAGCAGTTCTAATGCGGGATTTAAATTTGATAGTTTTAAGTAAACTGTTTTTTCATTTTTCTTATATAAACAATTTGTCCAATATGATAGGCATTATGTGTTGCTGCATTACTGATTAAATTCCACCATTCAGCTTCTACGGGAAATCCGGGAACGATGGAGTCCAACTTTTGATTACTATTAATAAGCTTTTGCCAATTTAAAATGGTGTTTAATAAGTCGTTTTTTAAATCAGAAAATGACCGTCCACTAGAGACTTGGAAGGTATCTGCGTTATCTTCTATTGCTTTAACAGCTTGAACATCAGATTGTTCATATCTGGTTTGCCATACTCTATTCCAATAAATGAGATGGTATGTAATTTCGGCAATACAGTGGCTGTCTTTATCAGGTTTCCAAAATGCTTCTTTCTCTGTAACTCCTTCAACAGCCTGCTCAAAAGAAAGATACCAGCTTTGGTCATTCGCATTTGCTAACAACTGGTCCAGTAAAACACTTTTAGCATGAGTCATTGATATCAAATCCCTTCGTTTGTATTAAATAACATTTCTATATATACATTCAAAGCCTTTAAATCTGACACTATATTTTATACAAAGTAATAGATAAAGATAAATAAAATTCCACATAAAAAATTTAGAAATATTTGTTATAATTATATATTAACTTAGAATGACTTAATAATAAATGTGTGTTATTTATGATGTTGAATTGAATGAAACCATTTTAAATAAGGAGTGAAAAAATGCTGAGAGAAGCGAACAGAGAAGATATAGATCATGTTGCCTGTTTAGCAAAAATGTTATGGTCAAAAAATGAGCTTGGCACATTAAAAGAGGAATTCAAGAGTCATTTAGACGATAAACATGCATGTATTTTGTTAGCTTTTGATAAGGAGAAGGCTATCGGGTTCGCGCAATGCCAGCTGAGATTTGATTATGTCGAAGGAACAAAAACATCACCAGTCGGCTATTTAGAAGGAATTTTCGTCAAGGAATCACATAGAAATAATGGATATGCAAGAGAATTAGTAAAGGCTTGTGAGCGCTGGGCAGAAGAGCAGGGCTGCATTGAATTTGCAAGTGATTGTTCCATAGATAATGAAGAAAGCCTCGCCATGCACCTCCGTCTTGGTTTTATGGAAGCCGGGAGAATAATTTGTTTTAAGAAATCATTATAAAGTGAAACTTGATTTAACGGGCGATTTTTCCCGTTAAATCGTAGTTGAACCAATCAGGAGATGAAGCCTCCGTTTTTCTCCATGCTACACTCTAATTACTCCCCAATTTCAGCAGGAGAAATTACGGAGGGTCATGCTGTGATAAAGTGAAACTTGATTTAACGGGCGATTTTTCCCGTTAAATCGTAGTTGAACCAATCAGGAGATGAAGCCTCCGTTTTTCTCCATGTTACATGCTAATTACTCCCCAATTTCAGCAGGAGAAATTACGGAGGGTCATGCTGTGATAAAGTGAAGCTTGATTTAACGGGCGATTTTTCCCGATAAATCTTGAAAGGAGCAGATGCAGATGGTTTTAATTAGAGAAGCGAGAACCTCCGATGCCGGTGGAATGGGGAAAGTGAATGTGGAAAGCTGGCAAACCAGTTACCAGGGGATTATAGATAATCGATTTTTACAGCAGCTTTCTGTAGAAGATAAAAAGCAGAAATGGAAAAACATTATTCAAGCTGGTGATAGTATTATATTAGTTGCTGTGGATACGGATGATAAAGTTGTTGGGTATATAACTATTTCTACTAAGGAATCCGAAGCTTCTGCCGGAACTGATCAAGTAACAGCTCTTTATCTATTGGAAGACTGGCAGGGAAAGGGCATAGGCAAGGCTTTGTTGTTGGAAGGTTTTAAACGTTTTTTAGACCTATCCGTTCACACTGTTCAAGTAGAAGTTTTGGCGGAAAACCGCAGCCGTTTGTTTTATGAACGGTTAGGAGCGGAGCTTGTTGAAAAGAAGGAAATTCAGATTGCTGGTGATGTGCTGGATCTGCTTGTGTATGAATGGAAGGATATCAGCAAAATTGTTTCAGTTTAAAATGAAAAGACCTCTTTTTTGACAGAAGCTTGTGCGAAAATTAATTTTAAGAAGAAAGAATGGAAAGTTTCACAAAAATAATCGTCCAAACGATTTACGCTTCATCGTTTGGACGAAAGAATTTAACTTGATTCAAGCTTTAAGTAGAATGAGTAACCACAGTCTTGCTGTAGAGAAGGGTGATAACTCCTGTGAAATGAATCTCTTTTTATACTAATTGAAAAAGCTCACTTTTCTCTTTAACAATTTCTTTAATATGCTGATTTGCAGGAATAAATAGCTTACGAAGTGATGTTAAAGGTGTTGCTTGAGAAAAAGCACTATTTATATTATCTATATAAGATTTGTTTAACTCTGTCCCTACATTTACCTTCTTCATGCCAAGAGCTACACATTTTCTCATATCCGGCTCGGACACTCCTGTACCGCCATGCAATACCAAGCCTGCACTGGTCAGATTCTTTGCCAGTTCCCCCAGTAGCTCAAAATTCAACTTAGCTTTTGATTTATACAACCCATGTGTTGTACCAATAGCTACTGCGATAGCATCAACATTCGTTTCCTGGACAAATTGATAAGCGTCCTTGGGATCTGTATAAATAGCATCTTCTTCACTGACAACAACACCGTCTTCAGCGCCTCCTATGGAACCGACTTCTCCTTCAACAGAGACATTTCTTTCTTTGGCATAAGCAACTACTTCTTTTGTGTTCTTGATGTTTTCTTCTAATGGCAGACTTGACCCGTCATACATTACGGAAGTATAACCGGTATCAATAGCCTGTTTGATTACATCAATATCCGTGCAATGGTCCATGTGCAGACAAACATCTACGTTATTTCTCTCACTCAACGTCTGGATAGAAGAAACAAGTAAGTCTAATCCAATATATTCCGCTGTTCCGGGTGATGTTTGAATAATAATAGGTACATTTAATTCTTTTGCACCTTCAATCATTGCCGGAAGCATCTCCAAACAATGGACATTAAAGGAGCCGATCGCTCTTTTTCCTTCATTCTCTTTAAATAATTCCGTCAGGTTTTTCATTATAAATCTCCTCCTTACATATTTCCCCGAATAGTATCTTTGGTCAGTTGCATTAATTCATCTGATTTGGCAAGGTAATACTGTACTTTTTCTTTATCATTTTGTTCAGAAGCCTCTTTGCGTTTAATATTGTAAAGCTTTGTCAGGTCAGTAAATGCTTTTCCCATTTCCTGTTTTTCAGAAATACTGGTTTCGTAATAAGTGATTGCTTGGTCATAATCTTCTATTTCTAAATAAAGACTTCCAATTTGATTTAAATATGAAATTTTATCTTCAGCGTCAGCTTCTTCAAGCCCTTGCTTTGCCTGCTCAATTTTTGTAAGAATTTCTTCCTTATTTATCATTCTTTCTTCTTTTTGGGGAGCAGCTTTCTTCTTTTTTCTTTTGAAGAACGCCATTGTATTTCCTCCTTTCTAGTTGAATATATTTATAATTGGTTCAACAAACCATTTAATAAGTAAACCGGCAGAAACGGTATCAACATCAGTTGCAGTTGCATTGATGAAGCCTAGATCATTAAAATACGGTACGAGCAGTGCAGGCAACAGAGTAATGAATATCCCGTGAGCAATACCGCCTATGAGTACACCTCTCCGGCCGCCGACTGCGTTCATAAATATTCCTGCTGTACCACCTGCGAAGAAGTTAGTCAGCATTCCTGGAAGAATCATAGCTAACCCGAACAGCGGCAGTATGAACATGGCGATTACTGTACCGATAGTGGTAGTAACAAAACCAGCTGTGACAGCATTAGGTGCATATGGGAATAGTACTGGGCAATCTAATGCCGGTTTTGCATTTGGAACAATTTTTAATGCAATTCCCCGGAAAGCTGGAACAATTTCTGCCAGCAGTAAACGGACTCCGGAAAGCAGTACATAAACACCAACAACAAACTGAACCGCTTGCAAAAATGCATGAACAATAAAGTTGACATCACCAGATAATTGAGAAGCAAATTCTGCTCCCGCAAAAGCTGCAGTAATAACGTAAAGTGGGACCATTACAAAAGCAACAGACAGATACGTGTCAGATAGAAAACTCAGTCCTTTAGGGAATTTGATATCTTCTATAGACTTAGAGCCTTTTCCTATTAATTTTGCAACTCCTGCTCCAAAAAGGTAACCTATAGTACAAAAGTGACCTAATGCAATATCGTCTGATCCAGTAATTTTACGGACAATCGGCTGAGCAATAGCAGGCATCGCTACTGCGAAGATACCACCAATCAATCCCCCGAATAAAATGAGTGTAATTCCGGAGAACCCGGCGGCACTCCCGAAAATAATCGTCATCGTAGCCATCCATAAAATGGCTTGTCCTGTCAGGAATATATATTTCCATTTTGTAATCCTTGCAATAATAATATTGAAGATAAAAATCGCCAGGAACGTTAATGCTATTTGGTTCCCGAGCCCAAGATTACTCATGGCCTGCCCATTAATTGCTTCGATGGAAGGTACAATTCCCTGCATACCGAATGCTTCCGTGAAAATTTCACCAAAATAGGACAGAGAATCTACAATAATGGCAGATCCGGCTGATAGAACCATAAATCCAAGCATTGTTTTAAAGCTGCCAGACATTACTTCGCCAAACTGTTTGCGTTGCAGCAATAGTCCGATAAATGCAATTAATCCTATTGTGATAGCTGCTTGTGTGAGAATACTTTCGATTATAAAGTTAAGAACGGACATCTTAGCTCATCCCTTTCTATAATTCTCCTTTTTCTTGTAAAACTGGTGTTAATTTCGCTTTAATTTCTTCTTTATCTACTAATCTTTCAAGAAAAATAAGGTCCTGTGTTAAATCATATCTGGAGAATTGCTCCTCAAAATTTTTCCCTGAAATAATAATATCTGCACTTGTACCGGCTGCGGAGGCAATGTCGGAATGATCCACCTTAGCCTCGACATTTAAATCCTTCAATACAGTCTCTACACTCATCTGACAGGCAAAGCTGCTTCCTAATCCAGCGCCGCATACGACTAAAATTTGTAACATAACATAACACTCCTTATGAATTTAATAAGTTTAAATTTTTTGCTATTGTTAAAAGCTCTTGTTTCGTTGTGCTGGCTGAGAAATCCAAATCATTATAATCAACTGTAGTTACAGCGCCGTTATTCATAGCTATCATTTTTCCGAAGTCTTCATTTAAAATAGCAGCTGCAGTAAAATAACCAAACTTGGAAGCAATTATTGCGTCCTGATTAGAGGGATGCCCAGCGCGGATGTAAAAACCAACCACCGTTTTTCGTACGCGGACACCAGTTAACTGTTCAATGGACTCTGCTATAGAAAAGGAAACTCCCTGATCTCCTGCTTTGTAGTTTTTACTGTCATAAGCTGATTCCGAGCAGGTGATAATTAAAGATTGTTTTTCAGCCAGCTTGGCTTGTACTTTTTTGGCAATTTCCTCTCTGTCTGTGGAATATTCAGGTATGATAGCTAAATCACATCCTCCTGCTAATGCACTTTCTAAAGCGAGATTCCCTACATTTCCACCCAAAACCTCTATCATAAACATCCTTCCAGGCATATTTGCAGCTGTACTTTGAGTATTTGCGATGATATTTAATATTTGATTGAGTGCTGTATCATAGCCGATTGTATAGTCTGTTCCAATCACATCGTTATCGACGGTCATAGGAATAAACAGTGTATTCATCCCTTCTTCATGAATTTGTTTTGCGGCAATTTGAGATCCGCTACCGCCGCATATGACAAGACATTCAAAATCCTGCTCAAGGAGGGTTTGAATAATTTGTTGTCTGCCATTTTTTGTGTAGGGCAGCTTACTGCGTGCAGTTCTTAGAAAATGTGTGCCGTCTAAGGAATGATTTTCACAATTTGCCTGTGTTAAATGAATAGGCTGATTTGCCAGAATACCGTCATAGCCATCATGAAAACCGTATAAATCAATTTCTTTGTTTCTGGAAAGCATTTCAATCATAGAATTAATACCTGCACCATCACCGCCGCTGGTAATTAAAGCAACTCGACGCATTATTTATCACCTCCGATTAAATCGTTCAATTTCTGAATAGATGATATATCAGCTATTTCTTGGATCAGCCCATCTTCAATAATTTTTACAATTAATTTAATGATATTTAGATGTTGATTATTATCTTGAGCAGAAAAACTGATAAGCACCCGTACCGGAGTTTCTACGTTATGAAAACGCACAGGCTGTTTTAATGTTATAATACTGACTCCAATACCAATGGCTCCGTCTTCCGGTCTGGCATGCGGAATAGCAATTCCTGGAGATATAACAATATAAGGTCCATATTCATCAATATTGCGGATAATATGGGACGCATATTTATCTGTAACCAGCCCATTGTGTTCAAGTAAGGCAACTCCCTGATGTATGGCATCCTTCCAATCATCTGCCTGAACATTTAAGCGGACATTTTCTTTTGTAAATTTGATTTCTTTCATAAATGAAACTCCTCATATTGATACAATTTTCTGATGAAATCGTCATAATTGTAATCAGAAATAAGTTTTGTAATCCCGTAATCTTCAATTAAAAAATGGTATAATTTTTTAAAAATAATTTCCCATTGCTCTTGCTGATGTTTAGGAATACATAGTATTACTACAACTTGAACCTGTTCTTTTCCCCATGAAATCGGTTTGGTAAGGATACCTACTGCAATGCATGCACGCCCATCCGTATAGACAAGGGGATGTGGAATAGCCAGCAGGTTACATAGCTCTGAGGAAGCCATTTTTTCTCTTTCAAAAATAGATTCAATTGTAGTGTTATTAATGTAATTGTTGTCTTTCATTTGTTTTGTTAAATAATGTAATACCTCGTCTTTTGTTTGTAAGTCCAGGTTCTTTATGAACAGGTCTTTTTTAAATAAATTTTGATATGTTTCTATACTAAAAGTTTGATTTGCTGTATTTATTTTTTTTCGTATAGTGAATAAATCTTGATTGTTAATGATAGGGTTTACTTTTAATAGCTTCTGTGAATCAATATTTGGAATATCTATTGTAGTGATAATGAGATCGACATTGTCTGCCTTGTCTTTTTTGAATTCAGATAAACTCATTGTATTAACGATATTTACCTGATCTCCGTAAGACCGTAATATTTTTTCTTTAATTAAAGCAGCGGTTGCCATTCCTGAACCACAAACAATAAGTATATTCTTCATCGTCGCCTGATTTAGCCCTTTTCTTTCCAGTGCCACTCCAAAGTGAATGGCGATATATCCAATTTCATCTTCATGAATATTTAATTTCATTGATTTGGTTAGATAATTACTCGTTTTCATAGCAAGCTGAAATGCTAAAGGGTAATTATTTTTTATGCTGTTTAATGCATCATTTCGAATATTCATTTGGTAGACAATGCGTTTGAATGCAACAATAAGATGCGTAATTAATCCGTTAATCAGCTGCTGGTCTTCTGTTAAATCAATCGCCGTAGCATCTTTTATTTCGTGCAGTGCTTCGATGAGTATTTGTTTTATCTGGTCGTAATCCTTTGTGTCAATATTCTGACTGGATAATCTGCTGCTGGCACTTAAATGCTGCGTCAGATAGTAAACCTCATCTTTTAGATTAATTCCCATTTTTTTATAAATGGTTTCAATGATATCAGCAGCTGCTGCAAATTCCTTTGTATGCTCCATTGCTGATTGCATCTCTTTACTTACAATAGATTCCTGATGGTTTTGTATTCTCCAGATTGTAATGACTATGTGAATGATGATATTTTTAATAGCATCATCTGTAAGACGTAATTGATGCTGCATTAGAAAGTCCAGGATGATATCTTTTAAATTGTCTACATCAAGAAATTTATTCGGAAATAAATCATCCAGCAATTCAAATTTTTCATTTTGAAATAGAAAGTCAGATATACAAAACCGGATTTTTTCCTCCTTTCCTTGAATGACAAATCCTTTCCGCTTGTCAGACACTAAGGTAAGATTGTATTCCTTGAAAGCAGAGCGAACGAGTGGAAGATATTTCTTTAGAGAAGTGGTACTGATAAATAGACTCTCAGCGAGTTCTTCCTGAAAAATAACTTCTCCGTGCAGACAGTTCATCAGTATTTTTCTAATAATTTCTTCAACATACTGTTTATTTTCTGAATCCCCAGCATGTCCACGGCTCACTGCATACTCAGATTTTGGTAACAGCTCCCGAAATTTATTTTCTTCCCTGATAATTAATTCGTATCCTCTTCCTTTTTGAGAAATAATTTCTGCACGGTATTTAGGCAATAATACATTTAAGTTTTTAATATCATTACGAACAGTTCTTGATGATACATTAAGAAGTAATGCTATTTCTTGACCTGTATGCATTTCCTTGCTATTCGAGAGAAGGTGAAGTATTTTTATTTCCCGTTTATTTAGTAATTCCACTGTTCAACGATCTCCTTTCTGATTCTATATTACGAAAACGCATTCATTGTATTAAGACAGGCTTTTTCCTCTCCGTAGGAAATAGACTTCTATTTTGTTACCCGGTTAAGATATAATAGTTGCGGAGGTGGTCCTATGGATAGTATCATACAGGATTTAAAAAAATGGATAAATGCACAAAAAAAGCATATTATTATTGGAATTACTGGACATGGTGGAGCCGGAAAAACAACATTTGCCAAACGTTTGAAGCAGGCTTTGAACCAAGAGGTAAATTTAATTTGTACCGATCCATATATCGTCAAATCTGCATTAAGGAACAACACGGAAATTACATATACTTATCAAAACGAACTCCGTACTGCTCAAATGACTGCTTGTCATCCTTTAGCTCATTATGTGGAAGCTTTGGAGCGTGATATTCAAATGACTCAAGTGGGTATGGCATGGAATACAATTGATACAGATTATTTACCAAGTGAAAGGGTAGAACCTGATAAAAAAATTACTATTGTGGAAGGAATGAGTGTTGCATTTATAAACCCCGATTATTTGGATTTACAAATTTATCTTTATACAGATGGTGAGACAGAATTAAATCGGCGTTCCAGTCGGGATACCGTTGAACGAAATCGGAATCTGGAAAATATACAGAGATCACACCATGAAAGAAGAATTCAATATAGACATTTTATGAGCCCGTATAAATGTAAGGCAGATATTATTCTTTTTACAGATGAGAAAGGACTGCATATTGAGAAATTGCAATTATGGAGAAATTAGGGCCAGTCTGTCTGTTCAGAAAGGAAGGATAATCCATGAAAATAAAAGAATTAACAACAGAAAAAGAGTGGCAGGAAGCTTATAAGGTAATGTGCCAGCTGCGCACACATCTTGACGAAGCTGCTTATATAGATTTGGTAAAAGAAGCGGTGAAGGTAGAGCGTTATCATTTAATCGCTATATATAAAGAGGGAGAAATTGTTGCTGTGGCAGGATTTAAGCCAATGATTACCTTGTACTATGGCAGATTTGTCTGGGTGTGTGATTTAGTGACTGATAAACAAAAACGCTCAAAGGGGTATGGAGAACATCTTTTATCTTATATCCATCAGTGGGCAGAGAGGTATCAGTTTGAATCTGTTGCATTATCATCAGGTTTGCAGCGCTATAGTGCTCATCGATTCTATGAAGAAAAAATGGATTACACTAAAGTAAGCTTTGTTTTTAGGAAAGAAATTTGATTTAGGATATATGTTGAGCAGAGTTATCCATTTTTTTACTTCAAATCATTTGTGTTTGAAGTGGAGAAGCGTATAATAAATAATGTCGAAAAATCAATTTATTTGGCAGTATAAGATAGTAAAAAGTATCTTGCTGCACAAATGGGGCGGTTTTATGGGATAGGTGGTAAACCTGGCGTAAGTAATTACAAAAGCTCTGCAGTGGGGCGAGTAATCACCACTCTAGTCCCTGCATAGGCTCCAATTCGGGCTAACATCTGAAAGTTTGATAACAACCAGGTTCTATAATGGTTATTTTGTGTGAAATAAGGAATCCTAAGCTAAGAAAGGATATTAATCAGAACATTTAATCGAAATATCAAGTTACGCAATTTTCTGTTTTATTCAAACAGTGGAATAAGGGCTAAACTGACACAAATTAAAAGCAGGGTATGTTGTTTCATGCGCCGTTAAGAATAAATATAAAGAAAGGAAAGTTGGATGAGCAAAGCACAAACGAAAAAATCAAGAAAAGCCATGTTTTTTGCAAGAGGATTAATTATTATTATTGGCGGATTTATTACAGCGTATGGATTGGAAGCAGTATTGATACCGAATAGTGTTTCTGATGGCGGGGTAACTGGGTTAAGTATCGTAGGGTCAGAGTGGACCGGTTTACCATTGGGACTTTTAATTGCTGTTATAAATATTCCGTTTATTTACTTAGGGTATAAACAAATCGGCAAGAATTTTGCAATCCTCTCTACTTTAGGAATTGCTTCACTTGCAATAAGTACAAGCCTGATGCATCATATTCCAACTATTATTGAAATTGAAGGAGATACATTGCTGGTCACCGCTGTCGGCGGGATAATTATTGGAACTGGCATGGGGCTGGCGCTTCGTAATGGGGGTGCGCTGGACGGGATTGACATGCTGGCTGTATTATTATCCCGTAAGCTGCCATTTGGAACAAGTGACTTAATTTTATTCTTGAATTTATTTGTATTTATCGTAGTATCCACTGTGTTTGGAATCAAAGGGGCGTTAATGTCTGGTATTGCTTATTACATTGCTTCAAAGGTCATTCACATTATTGAAGAAGGATTAAGCAGTACAAAAGCAGTTTATATTATTACGGAGCATGCTGATGAAATGATGAAAGAAATCAGCGACCGGCTTGAACGCGGCTGTACTTTGCAGCATGTTGAAGGCGGCTACTCTAAAAAGAAATTTAAGCAAATTAAATGTGTTATTACCCGTCTGGAAGAAAGTAAAATGAAAGAAACGATTCAAGATGTTGACCCAACGGCATTTGTAACTGTCTACGATGTAACAGAAGTACGTGGAGGGAATTTTTAATAAAGTATAAATAATTTAGATCAAAAAAAGAGGCTGGGACATAACTAGCCAAAAATAATGAAAAGATGGATTTCACATTGGGTTTTGATGTGAAATCCATCTTTTTTGAAATCATTTATAAGTAGATACATAAAAAAGCAGCTAGAGGCAGTGTATCTTCTCAGATTCACTGCCATTAAGGCGAATCCCAATTCATTATCCACTTTGGATTTTCCTCGTACAGAGAAACGAGTGAAACCCAAATTAGCCTTCAAAAATCCAAAGAAAGGCTCCACATCTATCTTACGTTTTCCGTAAAGCTTGCCCATTTCTTCATCTGAAAGCTGTTCTCGTATCATTTTCTTTTGTGCTTCCCATTTTTCATTATAAAATATTTTCCGATGGTTACCTTCCTTTGCCTTGGTACATTGCTCTCGCAAAGGACAGCCTGTACAATCTTCACATTCATAGACCTTAAATTGTCGCTGGTAACCATACTTGTCTGTGCGTTTGGAGTTATAGCGATAAGTAACAGCTTGACCATTTGGACAAGTAAAGGCATCTATTTCGGCATCATAATCCCAGTTAGCGGTGTTAAAGGGATTATTTTTATATTTTTTCTTCTTCTCTTTGCGGTACATACTATAGGTAATCAAGGCAGTTCGTAACCGGTTCAGGGTGACATCTTCTATATTCTGTTCACTTCCATAAGCCGCATCAGCTACGAGGACATCAGGCAACGCAAAATAATCCTTTTCAATACGATCTAAAAAAGGAATCAGCGTTCGTGTATCGGTAGGGTTCGGAAAAATATCATAGGCTAATGCGTAACGTCCTTCTGTTGCCAATTGCACATTATAAGCAGCTTTCAACTGTCCGTTCTTCATATGGTCATCTTTCAATCGCATAAAGGTTGCGTCGTGATCCGTCTTGGAATAGCTGTTACGTTCTTCTAAAATCTCCAAGGCTTCTTCATATTTTTCTTGACGACAGATGAAATCGTGCACCTGTTTTAAGGCTTGTTTTGGCTGCTTTCGTTCCGAACGCAGGGCTTTTCGGTCTTGTGCTTTTTCAATCGATTCGATTTGTTTCGTATACGTTTGGACTGACTTATCCAAATTCGCTGCCATCTGTTGAAGTTCTTGCGTCGATAGAGCTTCCGGGTTTTCCCGGTTGATTTCTGGAATAATTTCTTTTTCCACTAATTCTTCATAGAGGGCATGGGACTTCTCTACAAGTTTCGTTTGATAACGCTCGATCGATTTTCGCCAGACAAAGGTGAATTTATTGGCATTGGCTTCAATTTTGGTCCCGTCAATAAAGATAGCCTCCGCATCGATCAACTCTTTTTCCACCAGCTGACAACGAAATTGGACGGTAACTCGGCTCATATCCTTGCGCAAGCCACATCATTCGCACACTATCTTTTAATAATGCTTCGATTTTTCGGCCAGAGAACACCGACTGGGTATAAGCACATAAAATAATTTTCATCATCATACGCGGGTGATAGGCGGGACAGCCTGTTTGACGGGTAAAACCGGTGAAAGCTTCTTCTGGAATCTGTTCGATAAATTCATGGATGGTATAAGCAATATCATTTTCTTGTAATTTCATCTCGAAATCTAATGGCAAAACGACTTGATTTACGTTATAATATTTAAACATAAGGATACCTCGATTCTGTTTTTGTAGTGGTACTTTAACTTTATCAGAAGGTATCCTTTTTTTGTACGTTTATTTCATTTTTTAATCAAATTAAAAAAGTGACTTCCTACTTAAAATCATAGTAGAAAGTCACTTTTTCTATTTTTACTGGCTTTTGTCCCAGCCTCTTTTTTGTATCATGGGATGAAAAACCTTTACCGTATAAATGGTTACAATTTATGATCTTGCTCTGAATATATCGGCAACTGCATGAAACACCTCAACACCTTGATAAGTGAATACAGACAATGCAGTCAATGAAAAGAATCCGATAACGATTAATCTAAAAATCATCATTTTATTAGCCTCCTCTTTTGATTTTATATTTTGCTCAAAAGAGGATTAAACAACGAAATTGGATTGATAGAAAACAGGGTTCAGCAGCTGTTTTGTACGGACAGCTCTGACAACTGTTGTAAATAAACATTGACTGCCCAATAAGAATAAGGTAATGACTAAAGCTGGATTTGTTATAAATGATTTATCCGGCTGATCGCTTCCGCTGCCCAATCCTAAGTCATGTGAAGCCTGATGGTCAACCAGTATATCCTGTTCGGCGAGAACGTAGCTGTGATGTGCGTCTATGAATAAGTGTGTCATTGGCAAACTGACAATCATTAAAGCGATAATCAAATATCTATTCAACATCTACGCCCCCCTTCCATATATTATATTTATAGATTTGAATTTTTTGAAGTGAAAAATTTAATTATACCAATATTGATAAGAAAATTCAATATGATTTATAATTTTTTTAAGAACTAATGTGTATTATATGCTTATTTTCCAAACGTGTCTATACTTTTTGAACAATTTATGAATTTTTTTGTATAAAAATAATATACCCCTTTTATTAATAAGGTTAAACATATACTTTGATCTAAATAGAAAACCGAATGTGTATGAAATGTGTCTATCCAGTATATGAAGTATTCAATAGAATAATTCAACGCAAGGGTAAAACCTGCTGAAATATTTTAAAAATTTCTTATTGACATGGAATTCGAATACATATATAGTTATTTACAACAAATAAATAGCAATACATTTTCTTATCCAGAGAGGTGGAGGGACTGGCCCTTTGAAGCCTCGGCAACAGACTTATAAAAGAACTGTGCCAATTCCAGTAGCATTTAGCTAGCAGATAAGAGGAGACATTGATGACGTACTCAAAAACCTCTTCTTACTGATAAGAAGAGGTTTTTTTCGATTCAATAACAGCTTATCGGCAGTTAAATAATACAAGTAAATAAGTTTAGGAGGAATTTAAAGATGACGAAAAGAAGTTTGGAAGAACGTTTAAAGCAGGGAACAGTAATTGCAGGGGAGGGATATTTATTTGAATTAGAGCGTAGAGGATACCTGCAGGCTGGATCTTTTGTGCCGGAGGTAGCACTGGATAATCCAGAGACATTAAAAGCAGTCTACCGTGATTACATGAAAGCAGGATCTGATGTGGTGCTGGCATTTACATATAACGCGCATCGTGAAAAAATGCGTATCATTGGTAAAGAAGATCTGCTGGAGCCTTTAAACAGAAATGCGATTAAATTAGCGAAGGAAGTGGCAAAAGAGCATCCGGTTGAAGAAGCTCTGGTTGCTGGAAATATCTCTAATACAAATATCTTTAATCCAGAGGATCAGGAATCAAAGGATAAAGTGAGAGCGATGTTTAATGAAATGGTTTCATGGTGTAAGGATGAAGATGTTGACTATATTAACGGGGAGACCTTTTACTATCATGAAGAAGCACTGATTGCTTTAGAGGAAATAAAAAAATATGATTTACCGGCAGTAATTACACTAGGATTAATGGGTGAAAATATTTTACGTGACGGTTACACAGTTGAAGAGTCATGTAAAATTTTAGAAGATAACGGAGCACTGGTTGTCGGAATGAACTGTTTCCGCGGACCGGATACCATGCAGCCATATTTAGAGAAAATCCGTGAAAGTGTGGATGGATATGTAGGAGCACTGCCAATTCCTTATCGGACAACAGAAGAAAATCCTACTTTCTTTAACCTGCCGGACGGAGGATGCAGCTGCCATTTACCGACAGAAACAACATTCCCGACTTCTCTGGACCCGCTTTATCATAATCGTTATGAACTGGCAGAATGGGCAAAAAAAGCCCATAGCACCGGTGTTAGTTATATTGGATTATGCTGTGGAGCTTCCCCGGCAATGCTGCGTGCTGTTGCAGAGGCTGTAGGAATAGAAACTATTAATTCGAAATATTCTCCAGATATGCATAAGCATTTCTTATTTGGAGAAGACGAAACGTTGCAGGAGCATATTACAGAATATAAAACAAAAGCTTAAAATATGTTTTTGGGGGTTGGTTATAGTGACGGTGATAAAAGAAAATGAATTATTGCAGGCATTAGAAATACTTAAATCCAAAAAATGGGTGGATTTAACACATACATTTGGTCCTGAATCTCCTCATTTTTCAGCATTTAAAGATGCTGAGTTTGAAACATTATATACACACGATGATGGGTTTTTGGCACAACAGTTCAGTTTTTCAGGACAATATGGCACGCATATTGATGCACCAATTCATTTTGTCCGTGATCAGCGCTTTTTAGAGGAATTGGAACTGAAAGAGGTTGTTCTTTCGCTAGTTGTAATTGATAAGTCAGAAGCAGCTTTGGAAAACCATGATTATATTTTGACAGTGGAAGATATTTTAGAATTTGAAGAGCTCCATGGGAAAATTGAAGAAGGTACTTTTGTAGCATTGCGGACAGATTGGAGTAAACGCTGGCCCGACAAAAAGGCTTTCGAGAATAAGGATGAACACGGAAATAATCACTTGCCCGGATGGGGGCTGGATGCTTTAAAATTCTTATTTGAGGAAAGGAAGATTAAAGCAGTAGGTCATGAAACATTTGATACCGATGCGGCAATTGATGCCCAGAAAAATGGCTCTTTAATCGGTGAGTATTATGTGCTGGAGCAGGATACCTTTCAGGTCGAGCTGTTAACAAATCTGGATCAATTGCCTGCAAAGGGAGCGGTGATTTTTAATATTAGTCCGAAACCTGAAAAAGCAAGCGGTTTTCCAGTCCGCGCCTTTGCAATTTTGCCATAATAAATAATAATATATGAAAAAGTAAAAAAGGAGAAGAGATAAAATGACAAAAACAGCAGTAAAAGCACCATTTCGCGCAGATCATGTAGGAAGTTTATTACGCCCGGAGCGTATCCATCAGGCAAGAAAGAATTTTCAAGAAGGAACTGTTTCTAAAGAAGAGCTTCATCAAATTGAAACGGAAGAAATCAAGCGTATAGTTGATAAACAGATTGAAGTCGGTTTACAGGCTGTTACGGATGGGGAATTCAGACGCCGCTTCTGGCATACAGATTTCCAGGAGCATTTAAATGGGGTTGAAGGATATGTGCCAGAGACGGGATTTAAATTTGTTGGAGAGGAAACAGAACGCTATAATGTGCGTGTAACAGGAAAGGTTTCCTTTAACCCAGATCATCCACATGTGAAGGAATTTGTGGAATTTAAAGAAATCGTCGGTGATCGCTCTATTGCTAAACAAACGATTCCAAGCCCGAATCAATTATTTGGAAAAGGAATACTAAATCCAGAAGTTTATCCTAACTTGGCAGAATATGCAGAAGATGTGATTCAAACTTACCGTGATGCAATAAAAGCTTTTTATGATGCAGGCTGCCGCTATCTGCAGCTGGACGATGTTTATATTGCAGGATTAAATGTAGAGAACTTCCCGACAACGGAAGACGGGAAGGATCGTCAGTATTTTATTGATTTAGCTCTGTATGTATTAAACAGTGTACTGGAGGATAAACCGGAAGACTTAACAATTACAACACATTTATGCCGCGGAAACTATCGTTCGAAATGGGCGTTTGAAGGAAGCTATGCGAAAATAGCTCCAACCTTATTTGCAAAAGAAAAAGTAGATGGATTCTTCTTAGAATATGACGATGACCGTTCAGGCGGCTTTGAGCCGCTTGATTACATTCCAAATGGGGGACCTCGCGTAGTGCTGGGTGTGTTTACTTCCAAGCATGGTGAGCTGGAGAATAAAGAAAATATTAAAGCAAGAGTAGAAGAAGCATCCAAATATGTTCCGTTTAATCAATTATGCATCAGTCCTCAATGCGGATTTGCTTCGACCCATCATGGGAATCTTTTAACGGAGGAAGAGCAGTGGAACAAACTGAAATATATCGTGGATGTGGCAAAAGAGATTTGGGGAGAATAAACAAACGTATAGAAAATGAACAGCAGGAGTTATCACATTGTATGGAAAAATAGATGAAATTGGAAAAAGGCCGAGGGAGATTGGAACCCTTGAGCCTTTTTCTTTGTGAAGAAGAAAGACCTGTCTGAAGTGAATACATGTTAATAGATATAAAGATAGAAATAGTGCTAGAATAAGTACAAGAAGAAAAATAGTTCGAAAGTGGGGAAATGGATTTGACGGAGATTTGTATGATACGGCATGGAGAAACAAATTGGAATAAAGAGAAAAGAATTCAGGGAAAGACAGATATCCCTTTAAATGAAACTGGGAAATTACAAGCTGGAGTTTGCTGCACGGCTGCAAAACTATTTGAACCGACAGTATTAATTACCAGTCCTTTAGCGCGTGCAAAGGTAACAGCAGAAATCATTAATCAGGAATTGCAGCTTCCCCTGCATGAAATGAAGGCTTTTGTTGAGCGCGCTTATGGAGATGCCGAGGGCATGACAATAGAGGACAGAAACCGTTACTTCCCTAATCGTGATCATATTCCGAATGTCGAGTCTTTTGAACATTTAAAGGCCAGAGGAATGAAGGGATTAGAGGAGGTTTGCGAGAGCTATCCGGATGAGCGTGTTTTAATTGTTTCTCATGGTGCATTAATCAATAGCCTCTTAGCTGTGATTTCAGAAGGAAAGCTGGGCACAGGGATTACATTTCTGAAGAATACATCAGTCACAAAATTTTCCTGTGAAAACGGCAAATGGTGTGTTATTGACTATAATAATACAGACCATCTGGCCACAGTTAATGAGTAATTATATAAATGACGTGCAAGCTCCATATGAAACGTTTTAAAGATAAACAGAATTTGAACAAAGGGGGGTGTTATGGATGAAGCTTAATTATGTAAAGGTAGAGGTGTTGATTGCAGAGGAATATATCAGCAGTTTGCGGGAGCAGCTCCATGAGCATGGATTCCTGCACCACGGTAATCAGGATAATGTTCTTTCATATACAAAATGCAGACATTATTCCCGGCCATTGGAATTTGCTCCATTGGAAATGTCGCTACAGCCGGAAAATGTATTCCTGCAAACGGATTGTAAGGTGGAATTCCGATGTATGATTCACCAAATTGAGAAAGTGAAGAAAATCATCCATGATATCCACCCAAGTAATCATCCTGTCATGTATTTTATTCCTTTACTTGATTAAATAAAAGCAGCCGTGTTTCGTTGGACACGACTGCTTTTTAGCAGTATAGCATATAGACAATTATTTACTTCATACGATGCTGCATTGTAGCTTTTTTCCATTTCTTTTTCTCTTCTGCAGCAAGCCGTGCATTTTGTCTGCGTTCCAGGTAAGCGAGCTCCTTTTGCAATTTAACATAGCTGTCCCAGCGTTCTTTTTCTAATTCACCGGCTGCCAGTGCTTCTTTCACCGCACAATCTGGCTCGGTATCATGCAGGCAATCATTGAAGCGGCATTTCTCAATCAGCATTTGAATATCAGAAAAGGTATGCGATAAGCCGGATTCTTCCCCAGCCCAAAGCAAAAAACTTCGCATCCCGGGAGTATCAATAATCACACCGCCCTCCGGCAACCTGAACAGTTCCCGGTGCGTTGTTGTATGTCTGCCGCGTTTATCCGAATCGCGAACAGCTTGGGTTTTAAGCATTTCTTTGCCTAACAAATGGTTGATCAAGGTTGATTTTCCAACACCGGAGTTCCCTATTAATACAATCGTATCATCTACATGGATAGTATTCCTGATTTCTTCCTTTCCAATTTTATTAACAGCATCCCAAGCCAATACAGGGATACCGAGGGCAACCTGATCAATTTTTTGTTTGGTTGCTTCCAAATCTTCCACTAAATCAGCTTTTGAAAGAATAATAATTGGACTGGCGCCGCTTTCCCACACAGTTACTAAAAACCGCTCCAGCTTCCGCTCATTAATTTTTTCCTCCAGGCTCAGAACAATAAATACTTTGGTAACATTACTGGCGAGAATTTGTGCATTTGTTTCTAATTCATCTGCTTTACGGACAATACTGCTGAAACGGGGAAGCAGTTCGTCAATGATAAGAACATCATGAGGATTATTTTGTTTTAGAACGACCCAGTCCCCAACAGATGGAAAATCTTCTCTGGATGAAGCATCATGTCGGAGCTTGCCTTTTACAACTGCCGGGCGTGCCCCGTAGATGGTTTGAACGGTATATCTTTCCTTTTGTTCATTGATGACACGGGCTAACAGCTTGATAGAACCTCGATAATTTATTTCTGGACGATAAGCATAGGTTTTTTGAAATTCGTGCAAGTGGATTTCCTCCTAATATTTTTGAATAAAAAAAACGGATTGGTACAAACCAACCCGGACACGTCAAAAATATAGGAGCTCTTTTAGAAGTCCAAATAATTATATATCACGTATGGGAAGGTGAGTACCTGTGAAAAATAGCTGCCGACATGTTTACATATACTTTTTTCATAAGACATCACCTTCTCCCTTTTTTGTAATTGCTTACATCATAACGGATTATTGACAGAAAGTAAATAGGCAAAAAATAAATAAGCATCTAAACCTGATATTTAAGATCCAGATGCTTATATTGTTAAACAGGTGCTCCATCAGCCTTACCGCTATTATCTGTACACGATTCCGCCATCTGTGATGATAGCTTGTCCGGTAATATAATCAGAATCATCAGAAGCCAGGAAGGAGACTAGGTTTGCAACATCCTCAGGTTCTTGAGAACGACCCAGTGAGATACCTTCAACAAATTGTTTATAAGCATCTCCGCGTTCCATATCATCATAATATTTTACCATTTCTTCATCAATACGATCCCACATCGCTGTTCCTGCAACACCAGGGCAATATGCGTTAACACGGATTTTATATGGTGCCAGCTCCTTAGACGCAGAGTGGGTGAAAGAACGGACAGCATGTTTGGTAGCAGAGTAAGTACCCAGCATTTCAAAGGATTCATGCCCTGCGATACTGCAAGCATTAATGACCTTGCCTTTTGTATCCTGTTTAATAAATTGTTCAGCAGCTGCCTGTGTACCGAACACTGTACCATTTACGTTTACTGCAAATGTTTTATTTAATTGATTTTCATCAATATCAAGGAATGGGGAAACAACGTCGATTCCGGCGTTGTTTACAAATACATCTAATTGCCCAAAGGCATCAACCGCTTCTTTAACAAGATTAAACTGATCTTCACGTTTAGATACATCACCAACAACGGCAACGGAATCAACACCAGCATCTTTAAACTCTTTTAAGGTATTGTCCAGCATTTCTTTATTTATGTCGTGCAGTACGATTTTGAAGCCGTCTTTACCTAGACGTTTCGCAATACCTTTTCCTAAACCGCCTGCAGAACCTGTAATAATTGCTACTTTTGACATGAAAAAGACCTCCAAATATTTTAATGTAAATAATTAGATGTAGTATTTGCATCTCTTTTGTAATATTCCTCTTTTCAAGGAAAGCAAAACATCAATATTAGAAAAAGTTTATCAAGGTTTTTTCTTTCATTTTATAATCTAGGTCCTGAAAGCTGCCCATAATAAAAGTTTGTGCAATGTAAATACTTTGTATGCAGGTTTTCCATATTTTCGAGGATATGTTGTTCAGTAATTGCTCATCCTTATAAATATGGTACACATTGACTGTGAAGAGTTACAACTTTTGACATCGATAAAAATAAAAGCGTATGCTTTAGATAGTAGAAAAAGGAGGAAATAAAAATGGCAGCATTAGAAGGTAAAGTTGCAATTGTAACAGGAGGAGCTTCAGGGATTGGTTATGCTGTGGTACAGAATTTACTGGAAGCTGGAGCGAAAGTAGGCGTCGCAGATTTAAACGAAGAAAAATTGAAAGAGCTGGAACAGCAGCATAAAGGGAATTTGCTGGGTGTCGTAACAAATGTAACCAAAGAGGATGATATTAAAAATCTTGTTAAGAAAACGACAGAAGCATTTGGCGGATTAGATATTGCCTTTAATGTGGCTGGTGCATCTAAATCGGGAGCAATCATCGATCAGCCGGAAGAAGATTGGGACTTCACCGTTGATTTATGTTTAAAAGGAGTTTTCCTATCTTTAAAACATGAAGCCAAATACATGAAAGAGCATGGTGGAGGAGCAATTGTCAACGTTGCTTCCTTAAATGCGCATGTTCCAATGCATTACGGAGCAGCATATTCTTCAGCAAAAGCGGGGGTGGAGATGCTTACAAAAAATGCAGCGCTTGAAATGGCTAAGTATGATATTCGGGTCAATGCCATCTTGCCAGGACTTGTCTCAACACCGCTAACTTCCAGCTTAACAGATGTCGATGCCATTAATGATGCGTATCTGGAGCGTATTCCAATGGAGAGAGCCGGAGATCCAAAAGAGATAGCAGGACCGGCATTATTCCTTGTCAGCGATGAAGCGTCCTATGTTAATGGAGTCAGCCTGATTGTAGATGGTGGATGGGCAGTAACAGGTTATCCAGATTTAAGTAAGTTCATGTAACATTTTTTAATAAGGGATTATTTAAAAAAATTAGCTGGCGCTGGCCTTTAGTTAGGAATTCCAGATGACACCTGTGATGAGCCGGTATATTAAAACTGTTGCACTTATGCAGGAAGAAATTTGAATTTTCTTCCTGCATAAAAAACGGGAAGATTTACTCCTTGCTTCAGATATTAATTTTTAAATGATTTTCGAAGCATGCTTACTTCTTCAGGTTCGAAGCGGGTTAATCCAAATATTTCTTCGTCTGTATAATTCTTGTCTAAAAGCTTTTTCACAAAATTCCGTTCTGCTTCTTTCATTCCTTGCTCGATGCCTTTCTTTATCCCTTTCTCCATCCCTCTTTTGGTCGCTTCTTCCTCGATCTCTCTAAACAATCTTCCAAACGTCGGGGTGTCTCTTAACTTTTCCATTCCCATTATTTTTCCTTCCTCCTTTTCGTTTTGTGCGATTGGTAATGATTCATACAGTTTTTCCTGAAATTCCGGTGGTATCTGCAGAATATAATCGATAAAGTACAACAAGGCTGAAAGATAGGTCCCGCGATGTGAATATTTTTCGAATGCCAGCCTGATGAGTTTCTGCTTAAAGTGGAACTTTTCTTCATTATCTTTATCTGTCTTTCCATTGTTTTTACTGTTATAGATTCCCGCGAGAACAGCTAAAGCGAATGGGTTATCAGATCTTTTCAGCTCTTCCTCATCTTTTCCATAAAATCGATAGGTACTATAGGCATAGGTCAACTCTGTGCCGTAAAAAGAATAATGAAACGTATCTTCATGGTGCTGATGCCTGGCATCAGTCAAAAGGGCGATAGAATAAATCGGATGATTGTATTTATCATAGATGCGGTAAAAATATTTAAACATGCGTTCAACAAAGATTTCTTCTCCAATAGCCTGCACTTCGATATGGACGAAGACGTATTTTTCTTCTCCGTTCTTCAGCAGCACTTTGACTAATTTATCCGTATAGTTTCTCCCTTTTTTTGAATCAATAACAAACTGAAAAAGTTCCAGATTCAAGAAGTCTGCTCCTTTTTCAAAATCAATTTCCGGATATAAATCCTGTGCAAAATATTCCATAAATTCTTGAAATAACTCTTCAATTAAATTTTTCCAAAGCCCATCGTAATCCGTATTTTTTCACGATAAGTTTTTTTATTTTCTTTTACGGTTGTCAGCATTATTTTACCACATCCCCAAGTAATAATAAATTTGTTTTAATCGTATAGACTTTGTGGGGAAAAAGCAAAATGGCAAAATAGTATTTCTATTGTGAAATTACCAGTATAAATGAAAATTTAGCCCATTCTTTTAAGTTTTTTCAAACATAAAATTACATTTATATTTAAATTTTAAATGTTTTTTTAACAGAACAGAAATTAGGGGTTAGCTCATTTTTACTGGCATAAGAATGTGTCGTTCGGGGTTAACTATATAATGAAAGAAGCTTAATTGAAGCTTTTAAATCATCATTTTTCTTTGATTTTGTATCATGTGAAAATACTACAACATACGATTAAACCAGGTATCTGATTATTTGGCTGGTGAAAGACACATACAATAAAATATAAGCTGTATGTTGTAAATAGTAGAAAAATAAGGGATAATAGATTGATTTTTCAATCTATTTAATTAAATTTTATGTTATAATAACTATATAATTGTAAACATCAAAGAATGGGTAAGTGAAAATGCATTTTATAAAAGCGTAGAAAAGGTTCAGGGAGGTGCCATATTGAAGAAGGTTCAAGGAAGTACTATAGTAAATAAGAAAACTTTATCTGTTGTGGGCTTTTGGATGACTATAATTTTTTTCTGCGACTTACTGCGACTAATTGATGATGATATTCAGCTCCTGCCGACGGCTGTAATTTGGCCAGTTGGAATTATTGGTATCACTTTATCAATCTTTAGTAATTTTGTAAAAGAAAAAAAGCCAGACTAATAGTTTGAATTTGCTCTTGTAATAAAGAAAATGTCAGTAAAAAATACCTGCTCCACCTAAACATTAAACTGAAACTGCAAATGCTCTAAAATCAATGGATTCGGTAAAGCAGATAAGCTTCCCGGTTCCTTATTTTATTTCGTCAGCGCCCCTCAATAGTAATAAGATCAGCCACATTAATTCCTTCCATTCAAACATACTCGTCACATTTTGATAAATAATTTTCCTCAACTATTCTTAACATGGTTTACTTATTTCCGTAATAATCTTAGCCATTTCATCCGCCGATTCTTTCATCCCATTTTCCAGCCAGTATTCAATCACTGTAATACTTCCACTGACGGAATAAATCGTCAGATATTTTGCAGCTATTTCGCTCATTCTATGTTCAGGTTCATTGAAGTCATTCATAATATGCGTTTGTGCAGCATACATAACCTTGTGCGTAAATCTTTTATTACCATGTTCACTGAAAAGGATTCGGAAATGCTCGTGACGGCTGTAGACATATTCGAGCAGATATTTCAACATCGCAAGTGCTTCTTTTTCTTGTGTATAGTCGTATTGAAGCAGTGCTTGATTGAGCTCATCGATAATTTCGTCCTCAACATGGGTCAATAAATCATATTGATCCGCATAATGGCTGTAGAAGGTAGAGCGGTTGATATCGGCATGCTCACAAATTTCTTTAATAGTAATTGAAGAAACAGGTTTTTCTTTTAAAAGCTCCATCAGGCTATTTTTAAGAGCCATTCTTGTATAACGTTTTCTTCGGTCTAGTTTCTGCACCATAATATATGACCATCCTTTTATGAACAAATTATGAAATTATATCTGTTATCCAACAGATATTTGGTTTTTGTTGTGAAACGTACAAAATTTAAACAACTGTTTGTTGTCTAACTGACATTGTGTATTTATAATAATAAATTATATGAATGAAATCAGCAAGGTAATGGGGAATGATAGTGGCAAATTTAATTATTCGTTTTAAAAAGACAATTGTAACAATTTTTACGATACTCATGATTCTTTCTTTAGCAGGGATTTTGTTTGTTGATGTGAATTACAATATGCAGGATTATTTACCGGATAAAGCAGAGTCTACACAGGCTTTAGAAGTGATGGAGGAAGAGTTTGACAGTGGTATTCCAAATGCCAGAGTAATGGTAGGAGATGTCTCGATTCAGGAAGCGATGGAATATAAACATGCTCTGGAAGAAATAAATGGTGTTACAGAGGTTCTCTGGCTGGACGATGTTATGGATATCCGGACACCGGTTGAAGTTTCTGACACGAGTACAGTGGAGACGTACTATAAGAATGAAAATGCGCTTTTTTCTGTGACAATTGCTAATGAAAAAGAAGTAGAGGCGACCAATGCCATTTATGATTTGATTGGTGAGGATAATGCTATTTCCGGTGAGGCAGTTAATACGGCAACGGAGCAGGAAATGACAGGGAAAGAAAGCATGTACGCTGCAGCACTCCTTGTACCGATTATTGTAATTATTCTTATTCTTTCCACAAGCTCATGGGTAGAACCAGTATTTTTCCTGACTGCAATTGGCGTGTCTGTATTAATTAATCTGGGAACGAACATATTCATAGGAGAAATCTCGTTTGTTACACAAGCAGTTGCTCCGATATTACAGCTGGCGGTTTCGTTGGACTATGCTATCTTCCTTCTACATAGTTTTCAGGATTACCGGAATAAAAACTATAAACCGGAAGATGCAATGAAGTCAGCTATTAAAGAGTCGTGGCCAGTTATCAGTACAAGTGCTTTTACAACTATTTTCGGTTTTATGGCATTATTATTTATGCGTTTTGAAATTGGTTCTGATTTAGGATTAAACCTGGTAAAAGGAATTATTTTAAGCTTTATCAGCGTTATTATCTTCCTGCCTGCCTTTACATTGGTCTTTTATCGCTGGATTGACCGGACGCAGCACCGTGTATTTGTTCCGACCCGTTTTGAAGGAGTTGGGAAGAAGCTGTTAAAATTAAGGCTTCCGGTTCTTATCCTGGTTTTATTGCTCCTTGTTCCAAGCTTTCTGGCACAGAGCAGTACAACATTCACCTATGGAATGGGAGAACCTCCAGAGGATACCCGATTGGGAACGGACGTAAGGCAAATTGAAGAGAGCTTCGGAGATTCTACTTCTACTGTTCTGCTTGTTCCTAATAATGATATAGGGAAAGAACAGGAAATGGTTCAAGTCATTGAAAACACAGATTACGTTTCCTCCGTTATCAGCTATGCAACGATGGTTGGAAGTGTTATCCCGCAGGACTTTTTAGAGGAAGAGACAACAGAGCAATTTCTTTCCGAGCATTACAGTCGGATTATTATTAATACGGAAGCAGGAACAGAGGGAGACCTTCCCTTTACGATTGTAGAAGATATCAGGGAAATTGCTTCCTCGTATTATGGAGAAGATGCGCTGACATTAGGAGAAAGTGCATCATTATATGATATGAAGGAGATTGTTTCTCAGGATAATCAGCTTGTTAATATCTTAACGATTCTCGGCGTAGGAATTGTAATTTTAATTAATTTCCGGTCGATTTCCTTCCCGGTTATCTTATTATTAGTTATTCAGGCAGCGGTATGGATTAACTTGGCCATCCCTTATTTTACGGGGACACCACTGGTCTTTATCGGCTATTTAATTGTTAGTACTGTCCAACTGGCAGCAACAGTGGATTATGCAATATTATTGACGGAGACATATAAAAATTATAGAAGATATATGCCAAAATGGAAGGCAATGAAAATGACATTGGACGATAAGCTCTTCTCCATTGCCGTTTCTGCATCCATTTTATCCATAGTCGGATTTGTTTTATGGATGACTTCTTCTAACCCTGTTGTCGGATCAATCGGCCTGCTGTTAGGAAGAGGAGCACTGTTAGCATTTATTCTTGTTATCACCTTGCTGCCTGCATTACTTGTCTATGGTGATACATTACTTCAAAAAACATCGTTAGGGATGAAGTTTCAAAAGGAGGATGAATATGAGGAAGACAATTAAATGGGTCTGGCTCGCTCTGGCTTTATTCTTTATTCCTTTTACCAATACAGGCGTTTTGGCAGAGTCTTCAGAGGAGAAGGATGATACAGGAAAAGTTGAGGAGAAAAATGAGGTTGTTTATGCGAATTTAGAAGCGGGCGGCTCGTTGGAAAATATATATGTTGTAAATGCTTTTGAATTAAAGGAACCAGGAGTTATTGAGGATTTCGGTAATTATGAATCTGTTAAAAATTTAACAGATACCAGTAAAATCGAACAAGACGGAGATACTATCCGAATGGAGGCTGCGTCAGATACATTTTATTATCAGGGAAATCTCTCAAAAGAACTGCCATGGAAATTTACAATTAATTATTATTTAGACGGAGAAGAAGTAGATCCGAAAACGATTATTGGTGAATCTGGTCAAGTAGAGATAGAAATAAAGGTAGAAGAGAATGAAGAAGCAGAAACACCCTTCTTTGATAACTATATGCTGCAAATTTCGCAGTCATTGAATACCGATTACTTTTATAATATTGAAGCCGAGGATGCAACCATAGCGAATGCCGGAAAAAATAAACAGATTGCATTTACGGTGATGCCTGGTGAAGAAGAGACACTGATGCTTCAAGCGGATACAGATCAATTTGAATTAGCTGGAATGGAGATTTCAGCTTTACCATCATCTGTTTCTGTAGATAGTCCAGATACAGATGCACTCACAGAGGAGTTTCAAAGCTTAACAGATGCTATTGGTGAAATTAATCAGGGAGTAAGTGAGCTTGGAGACGGAATCAGAGGGCTTGGAGGAGGATTAACAGAATTAGAGAATGGCTCCTCCCAATTCCAAAATGGTTTAAACGAGTTAAGTAATTCCAGCGGCGAATTGACTGGTGCATCATCTGAGATTAACAATGCCTTTCAGAGTATCCAGGAAGAAGTTGGTCAGATTACTGGTATTGATGGGATAGACCAATTGGGCAGTATGACAGAAGCTGCTTCAGATATGGCTGCCGGAATGGAAGCATTAGCAGATGAGATAGATGCTTTGACTACAGGCTATGGAGATGCCAGGGAAGCATTGAAAACCGCTATGGATCAAATACCAGAAGCAACATTAACAGAAGAAGATTTCCAGGTTTTATATGATAGTGAGATAGATTCTGAGATTATCGACGAGCTGACAGGAACTTATGAAGCTGCACAAAGCGCATTAGCTGTCTATAATGAATCAATAGAATCATTTGAGGCTGTCGAGCCGGCACTATCTGAATTTCAAACCTCTGCCAGTGAAATTGCCGGTTCTATCCGCAGTTTCGCAGATGAGATAGAACAGTCCGTCGGGCAAATAGATATTGATGAAGGGTTGGATGAATTTATTACAAGCGTGAACACAATGGCAGACAATTATAATCAATTTCATGAAGGCCTGTTGAGCTATACAAATGGAGTGAATGAACTCAGCACTTCCTATGCAGATATTCATGGTGGAATTAGTGGAGCAGCAACAGGAGCAAATGAACTTGCTGCGGGAACGGATGAATTACAGGATGGAACCAGCCAGCTGTATGATGCAACACAAAATATTCCTGATGAAATGCAGGAGGAAATCGATAAAATGATTTCTCAATATGATAAATCAGATTTTGATCCAGTATCTTTCATATCTGAAGAAAATAATGATATGACAAACTCTGTTCAATTTGTTATTCAAACAGATAGTATTCAGCCGGAAGAAGATACTGCTGAAGTAGAAGAGGAAGAAGAAAGTGAAGGATTTTGGGAAAGGTTAATGAATTTATTTTAGTAGGGAACAAAAAATGATCCAGAGCGCAAACTCTATGTTTAAAACATAAAGTTTGCGCTCTTCTTATATGAAATAGTAGTGGTTAATAAATGAAAAAAGTAAAATAAATAGATAGATCTGGAGATTTTTCCGAGGAGGGGTAGTTTTAAATGATGCAGGTAGAAATCATAAATTTTGTACCAAAGTTTATTTCTTTTTATGAAGCAGTCAGGCACGAGAAAGAGGAGGAAGTTATTTGGCAGATCTGGAAGGAGAGGTATGGCTTTGCAGCAGTTCCTCCAGGTGAAGAAGGACAAATTATTGCCAGGGATATGCTAAGAAAAGCCTGGCCAAAGTATGAAGCAGATATAGAGCAAATAAAGCGATTTGATCCAGAGAAAATTCAAATGGAGAAAGCGTTAGAAGAAGTGAAAAGGCTATTGGGGTGCACTATCCTTGTACCATTCAATGTGTACTTATTTATAGGTTTTTTCGAGGGGAACCCATTTGCGGCACCATTAAAAGACGGAAAAGCAGCTCTTGCCTGGCCGGTTGAAGTGGAATTTTCAGAAATACTGCTCAGGCATGAGTTGACACATCTTGTTCATAACAAAATGGATTCTACAATTAGATGAAGATCCTCCATCACATATCGTAACTCCTGCTTTGCATAAAAATAGAGAGCAAATCAGAGATACCTTTCGAGATAAAAAAGGCTATGCTAAGTCAGATACACCGGAAGAATTAGCTTCATTTGCAAGAGAACAGCTGAGACAGGATTTCTTATCGGCAGATGTAGGTATCACTGGTTGTAACTTTGCGATTGCTGAATCTGGTTCTGTAACGTTAGTAACGAATGAAGGAAATGCAGAGATGATTACTTCCCTTCCGGATACACAAATCAGTGTAATGGGAATGGAGCGCCTTGTTCCAACCTGGGAGGATATGGAAGTATTAGTCAGTTTATTGACGAGAGCAGCAGTCGGGCAAAAGCTGACCAGCTATATTACAACAATCACAGGAACCCGCATAGAGGAAGAAATAGATGGGCCGGACGATTATCACCTGGTTATTGTTGATAATGGGCGCTCTAAAATTTTGGGAACAGAATTTCAATCCGCACTGCATTGTATTCGTTGTGCTGCTTGTATTAATGTCTGCCCAGTTTACCGCCATATCGGCGGACATGCTTATAACTCTATCTACCCAGGGCCGATTGGAGCTGTATTGACACCGCTGCTGGATGGCTATGAGGATCATAAAGAATTGCCATATGCTTCCTCCTTATGTGCAGCCTGTATAGAAGCCTGTCCGGTAAAAATCCCATTACACGAGCATTTAATCCGTCATCGCGAAATTATTGTAGAAGAAGAAAAGAAATCACCTGTTTCAGAAAAAATCATGATGAAGGGCTTTGCACAATGGGCATCGAATCCGGCTGCATATAAATTAAGCACAAAAGTAGCGAGAACAGCATTAAAGCCATGGACAAAGGACGAGTATGTTGAAAACGGTCCTGGTCCATTAAAAGGATGGACAGATGTCCGTGACTTCCCTGCACCTGCCAAGCAATCCTTCCGTAGCTGGTGGAATAAACGTCAAAAAGGAGGAGAAGCATAATGACTATTCAAAATCGTGACTCCTTTTTAAGTAATTTGGCTGCAAACCTTGGCCGTCCGCAAAAAAGAGAAGCTGTGATAAGACCGGAATATAGTGTTCAGCCACAGCGTGAGGTTTTTAAAGATTATTCTACAGAACAGCTTATCGAAGTGTTAAAAGAGCATTGTAAAGTCATTCATACAGATTTTGTACGTACAGATAAAAGTGATTTGCAGGCGGCTTTGGTAAAGGTTTTGGAAGGATACGAGGCAACTTCTATTATTGCATCGAATGATAAGCGTAATCAGGAATACGGGTTGGACAAGACTTATGAAGAACTCTCAAAAGAAATGGATATCCATTTGTGGGATCCGAGACTTGGTAAGGAAAACCAGGTTATTGCGGAAAGAACAGATGTAGGAATTTCTTTTAGCGATATTACCCTTGCAGAATCAGGAACTGTTGCATTAATGACAAATAAGGATAATGGCAGATCCATCAGTCTGATGCCGAAATGTTATATTGCTATTATACCTAAAGAAACCATTGTGCCTAGAATGACGCAGGCAGCAAGTAAGATTCACAAGGACAATGAAAATGGTACTATTCCTCCTTCCAGTATTTGTTTTGTTACAGGACCGAGTAATAGTGCTGATATTGAAATGAATCTGATTGTTGGTGTCCACGGACCGGTTAAAGTAACATATATTGTAGTAAATTAATAAGGTTGGATTTTCATAGACAAAAGCTTCCCCACGACTTGGCTGGAGAAGCTTTTTTCGTTCTAATTACAGCTCTTTATAAGAAATTAAATCAATATGCTTTTCGTTTAATTGTTCCTTGACACGAATATCCGTCAGCATAGCAGCCTCCTGTGTCCGGGGAATCAACAGTGAAGAATGATTTAAAATATAATCATCTAAATAACCAGGATGAAAAATGAGCATGTCCACGCCATCTTCATGCAGGTTATCCAGCATTTTTTGCAAAGAATGATAAGGGTTATAATCTGCCTGCATACTTTCCATCATCAGATATACCTTCGTATCATTTACCATAATAAAGGAATCATTACTAGTAAGATCATTTGGGTTGGATCCTGCCGGTAACCCAGAATAAGTTAATCCATGTACCTCCGCAAAATGCTCTAATGCTTTAAAAAAGTTATCGCTTGCAATAGCATGACCTTCAAAATAATCCGGTTTCTTGCCGAATAATTCGATGAACTTATCATATTGTGCTTCAATTTCAATCAGTGCTTCTTCGAATACCACAAAATCTTCTTTGGCAGTACGATATTCTTTAGAGGATCTAAAATAACCATTTTCCGATACTAAAGACGGAATTTTTTCCGGATCAGCCAAAGGTCTGCCGGCGCAGATATTTGTATGCTGGCCGAAAGCAACAGGCTCCGCCTGGATTAAAGCTACTCCATGCTGTGTGGCAGGCATATTCACCATGACACCGACACTGGAGATTAAGCCATCCTTGACAGATTTTTCAATACCGTAATTTACTGCTTCCGAATACCCTAAATCATCAGCTCTAAACAGTACTTTTTTCTTCATAATTATCACTACCAATCTTTTTATCAATTCTTTTATCTTTAGTATATACGTTACGATAGCCATGACAACAAATCCAATTAAACAGCTGATATTTTATATCTAAATTAATAATAAAAATTAGAATTATCATTACAAAAATTCTAAAAAAACGTTATAATTAGGAAAAAGTGGTCCTGTCTAAAGACCTAATTTGAAACATGGATCGTAGTATAAATTAACTTTTTATTTATTTTGAGAAATTTATTTTTTGCAGGTTCTATAAAAAATACAGAAATTGGGTTTTTTATGACTTGAAATTTTTCTCGGATAAATTACATAAAATGAATGGATGGACAGTTAAGCATATGAAGAAAAGGGGCTAATTCTTATGAATGAACAAATTTATACGGAATTTTGGGATGGTCAGATGCTGGAGATTTTAACATCAGATAAAAAAACTTATTTTACTCAGCTTATACGGCATGAAACTGAATTGCTGATTCAAAGACCTGCAAATAAACAGAATGTACCCATGCTTATTGAAAATGACATGGATGTTACCGTTTATTTTCATGATGATGAAAAAGGACTGTGCAGTTTTGGCTCAAGAATAAATCGTCACGATAATGGGAAAATAATAATGACGAAACCATCGAGGGATTCAATAAAAGTAGTACAAAGAAGGCAATTTTTCCGAGTGAAGGCAGCTGTAGAAATGACTTTGATATTACCTTCTGCTGAAGGTTCAGATGAAGAAGGCGATAAGCTGAATGTTACTACCCATGATATCAGCGGGGGCGGAGCAGCTTTTCTTTCCGATTCTAAAATATTGGAAGAAGGAGACGCGGTGAAAGGTGTATTATACTTGAAGACAGATACTGAACAGAATAAAGTAGAATTTAAAGGGAAAATTGTTAACGTTATGAAACAGCATAATCAATTTTACAAAACTGCTTTACAGTTTATCAATATGAGAGAAGGAGCAAGGTCAAAGATTGTAAAGTTTTGTATCGTTAAACAAATTGAATTTCGTAATAAAGTCAAGGAATAGTCAGCAGATTAATGAGAAATAAACAAAAAAATTAGAATAGAAATATTAAATTTTTATATGAAAAGAAGGAATTTCTTAATTTTATGTCGAATATATAGCAAAGGATATAAGGAGGTAGATTTATGTCAGAAAAAGTTGGATCAATTAACCAAGACTTGGATGTGTATGTTGCGCAAAAAGAAGATATGAAGTCCATACTCCGGCTGTTAAAGGGTGTCACCACATGGTTAAAGAAAAGCCGTTTAAAACAGTGGGAGTTCCTTGATCAGGACGAGGAAGATCCAGAAGTAAGACAGTCTATTGAAGACGGGTCTACCTTTGTTGTGAAAGAAGGAGACAATATTATTGCTACATTTACATTAAACGAAATGCAGACTCCTTGGGATAAGAATATTTGGGGGCAATCCAGTGAGGATGCATTTTATATGCATCGCCTGTCAGTAGATCATGATCATATTGGACGGGGGCTCGGAAAACCGATTGTCGAATGGATGGAAGCTTATACAAAAACGCAGGGAATGCGCCGGATTCGTTTAGACTGTGTGGAAAGCAATAAAAAACTTAATCAAATTTATAGGGGTTTTGGCTATGATTATAAAGGAACCAATCATGACCATTGCAGGTATGAAAAAATTTTATAATTTGTGATAGCTGCTCTTTATCCTCTATATAATCATCTTCAGTGATTCGATTTAAATTATCTTCAAAAGGATTTTTTCAAGATATTAATTCTGACGGTATACCTTATCATATTTTAAATTTGAATAAGGTTGCTGTCAGGAACTACATAGTTTTGCCAATAACAAGCATGTTTTCAATAGATATGCTTTTTTATGTTTTAAAGGGTCTATTTGAACATGAATTTAGAGTAGCACTATATGTTGGAGAGGAAGTAAAGCAATGAAACAAAATAAATACGATGATAATCATTTTTTTCAAGCATACTCAGAAATGGACCGGTCTAAGAAAGGGCTGGAAGCAGCCGGAGAGTGGCATATATTAAAAGAAATGCTGCCAGACTTCAAAGGGAAAAATGTTTTAGATTTAGGCTGCGGATTTGGCTGGCACAGCCGCTATGCCAGAGAACAGGGAGCAGAATCTGTAATAGGAACTGATATATCTGAACGAATGCTCACACATGCAAAAGAACTGACCAATGATCCCGGTATTACGTATCTGCATCAGGCTATCGAGGATGTGGATTTCCTTGAAGAATCTATGGATATTGTTATCAGTTCACTCGCGCTTCATTATATCGAATCATTTGATAGTGTTTGTGAAAAGGTATATGCGATTTTAAAGCCGGGTGGAAGCTTTGTCTTTTCTGTAGAGCATCCTATTTTTACCGCAAGAAAAGAACAGGACTGGATTTATGATAAAACGGGTAAGGAGCCTTTACATTGGCCAGTGGATAATTACCAGATAGAAGGGAAACGGGAAGCGTCCTTTTTAAATGAAACGGTGACAAAGTATCATCGTACTGTGTCTACATTTATGAATGGTTTATCGCAGGCTGGATTTGAGATCTTGCGAGTGGAAGAATCCGTGCCTTCTGAGGAGATGCTTAAGAAGATACCTGAAATGAAGCATGAATTGCGCCGGCCGATGTTTTTAATGATTGCAGCAGAGAAAAAGGAGAAAAGCTAGAAAGCACTTTTGGCTTTTACTTAATGGAAAATGACAGTAAAGAAGTTACGGTGAGGCTCTTTTGGAAAAGTTATTTTAAATCTATTAAATAATAATGAAAGACTGGTCTACTATAGGTCAATGCTTAGAATAATATCTTAGCATTGGCCTATTTTAATGCAGGGGAAATTAAATTAATCTTTAAGCAAGGACTTTTCTATCTATAAAGTGGGGAAGATATTGGTGCACTTCCTTAGCTGCACTGCAGGCAGCCATAACATTAAAAATTTCAAAAGTTTAAAAATAAGGATTGACATTCCCAAAAATAGTATGTAAACTAATAAACACAATTAAACCACTCGGAATAATATCTTATCTAGAGAGGCGGAGGGACTGGCCCGAAGAAGCCTCGGCAACAGACTTACGCAAGTACTGTGCCAATTCCTGCAAGTGTTTAGCTTGATAGATAAGAAGAGTAAGTGAACCATATTGTTTCAACCCTTTTCTTATTTAGAGGTGGGATTTTTGTTTTTTTAATTGCTGATTGGGCTACCAAAGGCATGTGTGTTTGAGCTCATGATTTGAGAGATTTCGCAATGTGGAAAACAGAAGTTTAATGAATTTATTTATTTTTCATGACATTTCTTAAATAGGGGGGAGCTGGCTTGGGAAAGATTGATGATGTAAAATTGAACCATATTTTAAAAGCATTGAAAGAACTGGAATATGGTTCAGTAGTTATTACCGTGCATGACGGAAAAATTACGCAAATAGATACGACCGAGAAGAAGCGTTTTTCCTTAGTGAAAAATCATTCTTAAAAAATTAATATTATGTATGCCCATTAGACAACTAAAGGCATCTTCCATTTTGATAATATATGTTATCGGATGAAAGATGCCTTTTTATTTTTATAAAACTGTTTAAGGGTGTTCCTGTAAAAGTACCATGAAGTTCAGGTTTCTAAAATTATACTAAATACGAATATACAAAAATGAATGGAAAGGATGAAATAGATGAGTGAGATTGTCGTACTATCAGGAAGTCCCTCTGAAGTATCCCGTTCAAATGCAGTTTTAAGGTATATCGGATCCACACTTGAGGAAAAGGGTTTTTCAGTAACACATATATCTGTCAGAGATGTACCCCAGGACGTATTATTTAATGGGGAATTTAACAGTCTTGTTATTCAAAGAATAACTTCTCTTATCAAAGAAGCAAAAGGAGTTATCGTTGGAACACCTGTTTATAAATCTTCTTATTCCGGGATTTTAAAGGCTTTAGTAGACTTATTGCCGCAGGATGTATTGGAGGATAAGACGGTCTTGCCATTAATGACAGGAGGGAGCTCCTCTCACTTACTGGCGATGGAATATACATTAAAACCGTTGCTGGCTTCTTTAAAGGGAATGAATTTAAAAGGTGTGTATTTTGTTGATAGTCAGATTGATAAAAGAAATACTGCTAATCCTATTGTACACACAAATGCGCTGGAGCGATTAACGAAGCAGGTAGAGTATTTTACAAAATCAATTAGTAAAAAACAGATGAAAATCTTACTATAAAAATATTTTTAAAAATTATGAATTATAGGATGTGTAAACAGAAAGGAGAAGAGCAATGAGTTTTGAAGAGCAAGATACACCGAATTTTAATACAGTTGCACAGCATGGAGGCCAGGAATCAGATTCATTAACGCATGCAAGGGCAGTGCCGATTTACCAGACAACATCTTATGAGTTTGAAAGTCCGGATCATGCTGCTTCTCTTTTTCAGATGCAGAAAGAAGGATATATCTATTCTCGTAACGCGAATCCAACCAATCGTGTTTTAGAAAAAAGATTAGCCGGTTTAGAAGGCGGGGTTGATGCCTTTGCTGTTTCTTCCGGACAATCCGCCATCACAATAGCTTTATTAACACTTGCCAAAGCAGGGGAGGAGATTGTAACAACAAATGCATTATACGGTGGAACATATAATCTTTTCTCAGAAACATTTTCACGCTTTGGAGTAAAGGCTCGTTTTGTAGATGGCACAGATATTGAGGAAGTAAGAGGTGCAATAAATGAAAAGACAAAAGCTGTTTTTACAGAGTCAATCGGTAATCCGGGCTTACAGATTGCTGATATAAAAGCACTTAGCAAGGCTGCTCATGACCATGGCATTCCACTAGTTGTTGATGCCACTTTCACTACGCCATACTTACAAAAGCCAATCGATTACGGAGCAGATATTGTCATTCATTCTGTCACGAAATTTATTGGCGGAAACGGAACAGCGATTGGCGGAATTATAATTGATGCCGGAAGCTTTGATTGGGGTAATGGAAACTTCCCTGAATTTACAACTCCAAACAGAGCTTTAAATAATCAATCGTATGTTGAACTGCCCAGCGCAAGTCCGTTTATTGCGAAGGCCCGCTTTGAACTCGGGCATAACCTTGGGACGGCGTTATCCCCTTTTCATGGCTGGTTATTTATTCAGGGATTACAGTCATTATCTGTTCGAATGAGACAGCATGTTGAAAATGCTCAGGAGGTTGCTGAATATTTAGCGAATCATCATCTCATTGCATGGGTGAATTATCCAACGTTAGAAGGGGATTCACAGTATGAACTTGCGAAAATCTATTTGCCAAAAGGGGCAGGATCTATTTTTACATTTGGAGTAATAGGTGGATATGAATCTGCGAAAATCTTTATCAACTCTGTGAAATTACTTTCTCATGTGGCGAACGTTGGTGATTCCAAAACACTTGTAATTCATCCGGCGAGTACAACACATGCAAGGTTATCACCTGAAGAAAAGCTCACAGCAGGAGTTGAAGAAGAACAAATTCGATTATCAATAGGGCTGGAAGATGTTGAGGATATCAAAGCGGATATCGACCAAGCATTACAGAAAAGCGTTGAAGCCAGTTTCGTAGAGGAAGTAAATCCATTTAATTAAACAAGGAGAGGAAAACATGCTTATTGCTGTTGTACTAAACGAAATAAAATTAATTGTACCCATTGTTGAAGGGGAAACGATCCGTATCTTTGACTCTGAGAAAAGCACATATAAAGATTTTGAAAATCCGGCAATTCATCTAAAAGAAGGAAGACGAGGGGCAGCTTTAAAATTTGCTGAAGAAAAAGGTGCAACAGCATTTGTCTCGCCTCCACAAACATTCTGTGAATTATCCTATGAGAAGGCGAAACATGATGGAATCCGATTTTTTCAATTGGAGCAAACCATTTCATATGAACAATTTGTAAAAAAGCTTACATCTAATCAATTGGGCAGTCAAACAGAATTACCGGAAAATGAGATTGCTCCAAGCTTTTAATAAGAGGGATACAAAGGAGGAAACGCAGTGGCTCAAAATGCAGGTGTTGAGTTACACATTAATCAACTGGAGAAATCATACGGTCACTTAGCGGTTTTACGAAAGATTGATTTAAATATCAAGTCTGGTGAATTTGTGGCCATTGTTGGAAAGAGCGGATGCGGCAAAAGTACATTGCTTAGACATATTTCTGGGCTTGAAAAGGCAACTGCGGGAGGAATTAAACAGAACCAGCATGCATTAAAAGGGTTAAATGACCAGGCACGTATCATGTTTCAGGATGCAAGATTACTGCCATGGCTGTCGGTTCTGGAAAATACAGGTGTAGGATTAGGGTTAGAAAAAGGCTGGAAGAATCGCGCATACTGGGCTCTACAGCAGGTTGGCCTGGAGCAAAGAGCACAGGATTGGCCGGCTATTTTATCAGGCGGACAAAAACAACGCATTGCTCTGGCGAGAGCGTTGGCATCAAATCCGAAGTTAATGCTTTTAGATGAACCATTAGGGGCACTCGATGCGCTGACAAGAATGGAAATGCAGTCGCTTATAGAAGACCTTTGGCTGGAGCAGCAATTTACGGCAATTCTTGTTACCCATGATATGAATGAAGCCATTACACTTGCAGATCGCGTTATTTTAATTGAGGAGGGCGCGGTAAAGCTGGATTTACTTGTGGATTTACAGCGGCCAAGAAATCGATTAAATCCGGCTTTTGCGGAATTGGAAGAAGAATTACTGGCGAATGTTCTTGGAAAAGAACGACTTCATCAGTATGAACCCAGATTAAGAAAAGTGGAGAGTAAGTAACTGTATTAGTAAGGAACAGGGCTACGTCCCTTAAAAATACAATTGGAGGGTTTAAAATGGTTGAATTTATCACAATGGCGCCTACTTCCGGTGATGGGGAATACGTAGGAGCGGTAAACAACAATTCATCACGGAGAAAAGTTGATGCATGGTCAGGAACGGATGAAGCTGCAGAACGGCAGCCGACATTTGAATATATTAGAGATATTGCTCAGGCGGCAGAGAAAGGCGGTTTTTCAACACTGTTATTGCCTACTGGAGGCTCCTGCTTAGATTCCTTAGCTGTTGCTGCAAACCTTATTGGACAAACGAATCGTTTGAAATTTCTTTTTGCAATCCGTCCGGGATCAATACAGCCAACCATATTTGCCAAGCAATTTGCAACGGTTGATTATTGGTCAGGAGGAAGAGCTTTGGTCAATGTAGTAACTGGAGGATCACCGACAGATTTAGCGGCAGATGGGGACTTTCTGGATCATGGAACTAGATATAAGAGAACCCGTGAATATATTCAAATACTAAAACGGCTATTTACGGAGGAACATTTTGATCATGATGGTGAATTTTATCAACTGAAGGGAGCATCCTTATTTCCAAGACCTAAAGAAATACCGAAAATATACTTTGGTGGTGCCTCAAATGTAGGAAAAGATGTGGCAGCAGCCGAATCGGATGTTTATATGCTTTGGGGAGAAACATTGGAAAATACCAAAGAACGAATTGAAGAAATGAAAAAACGTACTGCAGATTATAATCGTGAATTAAACTATAGTGTTTCATTTCAAGTTGTGCTGGGAGAGACAGAAGATGAAGCTTTTAATAATGCAGAAAAACTTCTGAGCAAAACAGAAGAAAATCTGCTGAATGAAAAAAATGCTGCCACGGCAAAGGGTGAATCCATTGGTGTGAAAAGACTTCATCAATTAATGGAGGATGGAAGGGAAAATAACTTTAAAATTGGTCCCAATTTATGGGCTGGATTAACCCAAGTATTATCGGGGAACTCCATTGCGCTTGTCGGCACCCCTGATCAGGTAGCAGAACGAATTGTAGAATATGCTGATTTAGGGTTTGATAAAGTGTTGTTACGAGGTTTTCCGCATTTGGAAACCATTCAGGAAATTGGAGAAAACGTTATTCCTAAAGTCCATGAAATTATTTCGTCCAGGCAGACTGTGTAAAGAAAGGGGAAAATCTATTGAATCATCATAAGAATAGACACATACTTGTTTTATTTTTAATAATCATGCTTTCACTCATTCTTGCAGCGTGCAGCAGTTCAGCCTCTGGAGCAAATGGTGAGATTAATATCGGCTACCAAAAAGGGGGGCCGACATTAACCTTAAAAAATAGCGGAGAATTTCAAGAGGAGCTGGAGGAGTTAGGCTATACGGTTACCTGGTCGGAATTTAATACGGGAAGCTCTATTTTGGAAGCATTAAACGCAGGAAGTATTGATTTAGCAAATGCAGGAGATATTCCGTCTATTTTTGCCCTCGATAAAGGGAGTGACTTTCAGTATATTGCCAGCGAGCCGTCTGCTCCAGAAACAGAAGGGATATTAGTCAGTGAAGATTCTTCCATTCAATCATTGGAGGATTTAAAAGGGAAAAGGGTTGCGTATAACAATGCTTCCATTGCCCAATACCTGTTAATCAAGCTCTTGGATTCAGCAAATTTATCCATTGATGATATTGAAACAGTTAATCTAAATCCTCCTGATGCCAGTCTGGCATTTGAAAAAGGTGAGGTGGATGCCTGGGTCGTCTGGGACCCGTATTTCGCAGATGCTGAGGCTAGAGGAAACAAAATCCTGCATACGGCAGAAGACGTTGTCCCATACAGATCCTTTTATTTTGCGACATCAGAATTAATTGATAAGGATCCGGAAGTAGTTGAATTATATGTTAAACATTTAGCGAAAGTTGGTAAGGAGATTAATGAAGACCCATCTGAAGCATCAAAATTGCTGGAAGGGGAGACACAAATTCCCGCGGCTACATGGGAAACGGTATTAAATAAAAAAGAGTCAGATGCTCAATTTATGGATGATCAGGCAATAGTGGATTTAGAAATCGAAGCAGCAGATTTATTGGATATCGGTTTAATTGAAAATGAAATCGACTTTTCTGATTATATTTGGAATCCAGACAGTGAATAGAATGCCAATAAATAAGGCTAAATTTAGTATATAAGGAAGTGAAACAGTTGAAAGAGACATCCAGCAATATTTATAACCGTTTAGCTCCGTGGATCATCCCTATACTTCTTTTAGCGGGATGGCAGCTATTTGCAATGAATGAATCTATTTCGGGGAACATTCTGCCGCCACCGCTGGAAGTGGTTCAAACAGGTATCTCTATGGCTGTTAGCGGAGATCTCTGGACACATATCTATATCAGCTTCAGTCGGGCTATTATAGGCTTTGTCATTGGTGGAGGGTTAGGCATCATCATTGGTATGTTAAATGGAGTTTATCCGTTTGCAGAAAAGCATTTGGATACAACCGTCCAAATGCTTCGTAATATTCCACATTTAGCTTTGATTCCGCTGATTATATTATGGTTTGGTGTCGGAGAAGAATCCAAAATTGTTTTAGTAGCCATCGGTGTATTTTTTCCTGTTTATATCAACACGTACCATGGAATTAGGTCAGTGGATAAAGGACTGATTGAAATGGGAAAAGTGTATCGATTATCGAGATGGCAGCTATTTTTCAAAATTATTTTACCTGGAGCACTTTCCTCTATATTGGTAGGTATTCGATATGCACTTGGAACCATGTGGGTGACATTAATCGTTGCGGAAACCATCGCAGCTTCATCCGGTATCGGCTATATGTCAAATAACGCCCGTGAATTTATGCAGCTTGATATTGTTGTTTTAGCAATACTTTTATATGCGATTTTGGGAAAGGTGGCAGATTCTTTAGCAAAACTATTAGAGAGCAGATTGCTTAAATGGAATCCGGTTTATCAAAAGAATTAATAAGGGGAGCTGAAAAAAATGTCTAAGAAGCAAATAAACTTAGGTGTCTTCCTGATGGGGACGGGGCACCATATGGCTTCATGGAGGCATCCTGAAGTGCCTGCTGATGGCTTTGAGGATTTTAAATATTATCAGGAAATTGCGGAAATAGCAGAAAAGGGAAAACTGGATATGCTTTTTTTAAGTGATGGATTGTCTTTTAACCGCTTATCACATCCGGCGGAAATCGTCCGGTTTGATCCACTTACGCTGCTCCCGGCTCTAGCTGCAGTCACATCCCAAATAGGGCTTGCTGCAACAGCATCTACGACCTATAATGAACCGTTCCATATTGCCAGAAAATTTTCTTCTATGGATCACTTAAGTAAAGGAAGATCAGCGTGGAATGTGGTAACGTCCTATTACGAGCATGAGGCGAATAACTTTACCAAAGAGAAGCATTTAGCGCATGATCTTCGTTATGAACGTGCGGATGAATTTGTAGAAGTGGTGAAGGGATTATGGGATAGCTGGGAATCAGATGCTTTTATCCGGGATAAAGATGCCGGGGTTTATTTTGATTCAGATAAATTGCATGCATTGAATCATGAAGGAAAGCATTTTTATGTAAAGGGACCATTGAACTCCTCGCGCTCCCCGCAGGGTCGCCCTGTGATTGTTCAGGCTGGCTCATCAGAAGCAGGTACAACACTGGCGGCAAAAACTGCCGATGTAATTTTTACTGCTCAGCAGACATTGGAGGATGCTCAGAGTTTTTATCAAAAAGTGAAAAGAAAGATTGTTGAATCCGGCAGAAATCCGGATGAAGTGAAAATAATGCCTGGCGTCTCCCCCTTCATTGGTAAAACAGAAGCAGAGGCAAGAGAGAAATATAAGCAATTACAGGATTTGATTGTACCTGAAGTCGGACTTGATTTTTTATCTGATTATCTTGGGGGAATGGATTTCTCTAATTATTCACTGGATGACCGGCTTCCTGCAGATATTCCAAAAACTAACGGAAACCAGAGTCGAAGAGAATTAATTATAGACTTGGCCAGAAGAGAAGATTTAACAATCAGACAGCTCTATAAACGGGTTGCCGGCTCAAGGGGACATTGGACAATTTTCGGTACTCCGGAACAAATCGCCGATCAGCTGGAGGAGTGGATTATAAAGGAAGGAGCAGACGGCTTTAATTTAATGTTTCAAACCTTGCCAGGGGGCTTAACGGAGTTTATAGATGAAGTTATTCCAGTGCTTCAGCAACGCGGATTATTTAGAGAGAAATACAATGGTGTTACATTGCGGGGGCATTTAGGTTTATCGATACCAGAATCTAGGTATGCTGAGGTTAAGGTGAAATAATCTGAAAGAGAAAGGTTTAGAAATATCTAAGTGCTTATAATAGGACGTACTGTATAAATAATATTTAAACAGAATAAAAAAGGAATGAGAAGATATTTGCAGATGTCTTCTTTTTTCTTGATGTCTTGATTATTCAATTTTTCTGGGTTCCATTTTTAATTTATAGTCATATGCTGATAAGAGATTAAGGAAAGGAAGGTAACAAACCAAAATGTATTATAATCCTTTGTATCAGCAGCAAATGAATCGAATGAATCCAAATTTAAATCAGGGAAATGCCTATGATGAACAGGCAGCTAATATGGTAGAGGAGACTTTACAGCGTGAAGCTTCGTTAATTCCTATGTATTTTCAAGTGCTGGACCAATTCAGGCAGGGAGCCTCCGGACAGGGAATCATGTATGCAGTGCAATCTAAAAATCAAATAGCAGCAGGCCTGGAGCAGGTTTATCAATATTTCACCGGACAACAGATAGATACACGACAGTCAGAGTATAAGCAAGCAGAAAATGGAAGTATTGAATCTGTTTATGAACATGCTCTGCAGGGCTATGAAGAAAATTATCGTAAAAGTGAACAAATAAATGAACCTCACTCCCGGCAGTTGCTTTATCAGCTTGCAATGACAGATTATCAAATTGCGAATTATTTAGCAGGGTATTTAGAACCTCATCAGGACGCCCAAATATATTCCCGGGTTACTGATTATGGTGGAAATCCGTTCATTATTGATATTGAAAATGCTGCAGAGGCAAATACAAATTACCGTACTGCTTTGTGGACAGGAGAGCATCTGCAGGTTACATTGATGAGTATCCCGGTGGGAAGTGATATTGGTTTAGAGGTACACCCGGATACAGACCAATTTTTACGCATTGAAGAAGGAGAAGGAACTGTACAAATGGGGAACCGGCAAGATAATCTGACCATTCAGCAGCATGTGGAAGAAGACAGTGCTATTATGGTTCCAGCTGGTATCTGGCATAATATAACAAATACAGGAGATGAAGCTTTAAAGCTGTATACAATTTATGCACCTCCTCATCATCCCTTTGGGACGGTTGAGCGTACGAAAGAAGAAGCGATGCAAAAAGAAGGCTAAGAGTTATATTTTGTGCAGATAAGTAATCACTGCAGCAGTTTGTTTTCTTTTCACATAACAGGAAGCTGTTCTTTGAGCTGGGCGGCTTTCTGTTTCTTGATAAAACGAAAAATCAGTTCAAATGTACCTGTTCTGCCAGCCCTTTCTGTGTTACCATACTTTGATATATTCTAGCTGAATAAAAATGATGGAAGGGGTACATAGATGGAGGTTCATGTTAACAGAAATACAGGTCCACTTGGTGGATTGTCCAGTATAAAGGTCAATGTTAATGGAGAAGCACAAGGGAAGCTGAAAAATAATGATGTATTTATTGCAGCTGCTCCTGAAGATACAGCTGAGATAACAGTTAATCAGAGCTTTTTCTACAGCAACTCTTTGACTGTTAACGACGGAGATCAGGTTGAAGTGACTCTAAATAAAAAATACTCCCCGCTTTTTGTGGTTGGTTTGTTAGGTATTATACTCGGTGGATTGACAAAAGCCATATTGTTTCACGCTGTTGGATTAATTTGTTTATTAATTGTTCTTACCATTGGTGCGAAAAATTGGTTTATCATTAAGAAACGATAGAATAAAAGCAGGCGCACATAAGTGAAATATGCGTCTGCTTTTATTACATTATTAGTCTATGACTTAGCCAATCCAAAAAGTAGACAGCCAGGCGATAAAAGGAATCGTCCCTAATGCAAGCAGGGTGGAAAATACAGATGTAACAACTGCATCTTGTTCTTTATCCGTATAACGGGAAAATAAAACAGCGGAGAGCATAAAGGTAGGCATACAGGTAAGAATCACCAATATATGCTTCAACATGGTCTCTATAGGCATAAAAGAAAGAATAATCATTACTATCACTGGAAGAATAAGTAATTTCCACACTAGTGGCATCCACAATTCACGGAAAAATAAAGGCTGCTTACTTCGGAAAAGGTCTGGCAGACTAAAACCGACATAAAGCATAGCCATCGGAGCAGCCAATGCGGAGAGCATGCTAGCTAAATCTTTCATTAAAACGGAAGCATCCCAGCCGCTGAATGCAAAAATCAGTCCAAAGCTGATAGCAATTAAAGGCATGTTTATAAGTGCTTTTAAATGTCTCCATTCAAAGCGGTCTTCACTTTGCAAAAGATAGATTCCCAGAGAGAAAACTACTACATCCAGCCCTGCATCAAAAATAGCGGCAAGCAAACCACCGATGGGGCCGAAGATAGCAGCACATAATGGAATGCCGATAAATCCAGAATTCCCTATAGCAGCAAGTAAAGCAAGCTGTTTTGATTTTGTTATAGAGAAGCCAATGATTTTTCCGAATAAAAAACAAATACCAACAGCTGAAATATTAAAACTGACACTGAAGATAAACATCAGAACAACTTGATGTAACACATCATCTGTTAACTCAGTATTGAACACACCATTTAAAATAATAAATGGAACGGCAACATTAATAATAACGCTCATAAACAGCTGTTTTGCTTCATATGTAATTGTATTTTTCAGGGCGACCAACGCACCGGTGAATAAAATAAACCCCATCATAATGACTGTTAGGGCGACAGTAATAACATCCATTTTAAACTCCTTTGAAGTTGAAAAAGTTGGTATACTATATTCAATATATAATTCCTAATGTTAGAAGAATTACAGTAAAGAAACAAGTCTATTTAATAAAAAAAGGAGCAGAAAATATGATTCGTCAGTTGCTTGCAGAAGAAACATTGCCTATGAATCTGTTATTACTCGCAGATCCATCAGAAAGATTAGTCCGTGATTATACTTCAAGAGGAACCTGCCATGTACTGGAGAAGGAAGAAAAGATTATCGGAGTATATGTCCTTCTGCCGACAAGACCGGATACAGTGGAGCTCGTAAATATTGCTGTTGATGAAGGTTATCAGGGACAAGGCTGGGGAAAACAGTTGGTATTACACGCTATTCAGGAGGCGAAGAAGCAAAATTACCGTACGATAGAAATTGGAACAGGTAATTCAGGAGTTACTCAGCTGGCACTGTATCAAAAATGCGGTTTTCGGATGGTTTCCATTGATCGTGACTTCTTTTTGCGTCATTATGATGAACCGATCTTTGAAAACGGAATACAGGTTGTAGATATGGTACGGTTGGAAATGGATTTGATGTAGAGAAAAGATGCTAAATGTGTATGAAACACATCTGGCATCTTTTTTTGTAATTATGATTTTTTCATTTCAAATTGCTGGAAGACTGCCTGATTTGGTATGGTATAGATTTCCTTGCCAGCAATGGAATTAATAATTTTTTGATTGCGTAATACTGACAATCCAAGGTTTGTGGCACTGGATCCATGAGAATGCTCAATATTTGTTAAGATATAAATCTGATTCTCGCGGGAGTCTTTAAAAACAAGCCGATAATCTGCTGTCACGCGGAATCTTTTTTCATCCTCCCATTCTATTTTCTCATGAAAATTATTCAGCCATTCTGGGAGATGCGGTTTATACCCGGTTGCAAGAATAACTTTGTCTGCAGGATAAGTAAATTTTTCTCCTTTTTGCCATTGCTTACATTGCAGGCTGTAGCTTTCTCTGTTTGAATTAGTCCTCGCTTCAATTGCATTTACCGCAGTATTGGTCTGGATAGTGATCTGGTCCAAAGGAGACTCAATGGAGCGGTTATAGAGCAGCTCATAAATTTTTTCCAGCAGCTTAGGATCTATCCCATTTCGGATAGTGCTTAAATTTTCAAGCGATTCCATCCGGTCTTCCATTGCCAGATTGTGAAAGTAATCAACATACTCGGGAGAAAATACTTCTCTGCCCAGTCCGGTATCCTCCTTCTGGAAAATCCCGCTGGAACGCGTAAACCAAGTTAAAGCATAGCCACGTTCTTTTTGATCCTTTAATAAATCATAAAATACCTCTGATGCACTTTGTCCTGAGCCAACGACAGTAATGGAGCTTCCTTGCTTTAAAGTATCCTGAAAATAAGTATAGCGGCTGGTGTGCGTAATATCCTCCTCTGGAAATCCTTGTAACGCTTCTGGAATGTTTGGGATGCTGCCTGTTCCTAAAATAATATGTTTCCCATAATATATTTCTTCACTGCCATCCTCTATGGAATGAACAGTAACTGCATAACAGGATTTACCCGATACCTCTTTCACATCTGTTACACATTGTCCAAACAGGCAATTATTTAATTTTGAAGCAACCCATTTACAATAAGCATTGTATTCCTCTCTGGGAATGGTGAAGCGGTTAAAAAAGAAAAAGGAATACATCCGATTATGCTTGTGAAGATAATTTAAATAAGAAAAACGATTTGTAGGATCTGCAAATGTTACAAGGTCTGCGATAAATGGTGTTTGCAGGTCCATGCCTTCTAACAGCATTCCCGGATGCCAATCAAAAGAAGCCTCCTGCTCAAAAAATAAAATTTCTGATTCCTGCAAATCATTTGTTAAAGCAGCAAGACTTAAATTAAAAGGGCCGATTCCAATACCGATAGCATCATATATTTTGTTCATTTTCGTTCCTCCGCCTGTGTTGGTAGTATGAATTGTTTACTGCATTTTTTAGTACGTAAATAATAAAGATTTGTGGAGCTTTATTTTGACAGAAGTTTTGTTAAAGAAAATAAGTATAGTATCTTTTTCCCTATCCCCGGGAAAATAAACGCCAGGCTTTCTCAGCAAATTCTCATTTTTCTCTAAGGACATTATAAGAAGCAGTCATGTAAACTGGTAATTGTTAATATATCAAGGAGGTTTTTACCAATGAAGACAATTTTACTATCGACAGCAGCAGGAGCATTATTACTAACAGGAATCTATGCCAACACAGGAGAAGCAGAAGAACTTACAGAAGATAATGAAGTAATGGCTTTTGAAGAAGAAACAGGAGAAAGTACACAGAAAGAAATGGAAGTTATTCAAAATCAAATTCCATCAGGAAATGATTCTGTTCAAGTTGTGGAGGATAATCCGCATAAACGAATTTTATTTATTGGTGATGAAGCTAACCAGAAAAAATACAAAACGATTTTTATTAAAGATACGAATCGTTTAAAGATTATTGATTTAAATGGTGGACAAATTTTTAATGGTATTATTTAAAATAAGGTAAGATAAACCCATCTTAGACTAATTTAAGATGGGTTTTATTATAAATTAAAAAAATCCTTGACCTTTACGCTGCGTAAATCTCTATATTAGGAATTGAAGGGAGGTAAAAGGAATGAAATATTCCATCAAACAAGTAGCTGATATGTCGGGTATCAGTACACGTACACTCCGGTATTATGACCAAATTGATTTATTAAAGCCTGCAGGGCTTTCCGATTCAGGATACCGTCTATATGAAGAGAAGGAATTAAATCGGCTGCAGCAAATTCTTCTCTATCGTTCTTTAGGAATGAAGCTGGAGCAGATTCATTCAGTACTGGATGATCCTGATTTTCATACGCTCACTGCATTAGAAGAGCATCAGCGAAAGCTCGAAGCAGAGAAAGAAAAGTTAAATCAATTGTTAGCCACTGTGAGAAAAACAATTCAATATACAAAGGGAGAGATTATAATGACAGCGGAAGAAAAATTTGAAGGATTTAAGAAAGAACGTCTGGAAGAGAACGAAAGACTGTATGGGGAAGAAATCAGAGAAAAATATGGTAAGGAAACAGTTGGAAAATCGAATGAAAAATTTATGAATCTTAGCGAAGCAGATTTTCAGGAAATGCAGAGAATAGAAGATGAATTATTTACGAAACTGGAGAAATTAACAAAGACAAAGAATTTAGACACACCAGAAGCAAAAGAAGTGTATGAGCTTCATAAAAAATGGCTGATGTATTCATGGCCAAATTATTCCGCAGAAGCGCATAAAGACTTGGTACAAATGTATTTAACGGATGAAAGATTTGCGAAATATTATAATGACCGTGCAGGAAGGGAAATTGTTTCTCTCTTACATGATGCAGTTATTAAATACGCTGAGGATTAATTACGATAAAACGGGAGGTAAAGGTGCTTCCCGTTTTTTATTCTTAATTGTTTGACATTCTGTTTCTTTTGATTATAATAATTAGTAATTATTAAATTACAAATTACTAATTATGGAATTCGGTGGAGGTGAAAAACACTAGATGAAGGATAAATCAAAATACGTTACACCAGATGGTTATACGAGTGATATTGCTGTATTTACCATTGTATCCGAAAATACTGAAGCAAAAGAACAGCGTAAAAAAGAACCACCGAAGAAAATATTGAAGCTTTTGTTGATTAAAAGGGCTAAAATAGATGCAGAAGGCAACCCTAATATGGAAGCTGGTAAGTGGGCTTTGCCTGGCGGGTTTGTTGACGCCAAAAGAAGGGAAACAGCTTTACAGGCAGCAGCAAGAGAGCTAAAAGAAGAAACGGGAATTGATCAAGTTTTTCTAAAGCATTTTGGAACATATGATGCATGGGGAAGAGACCCTCGCGGTTGGATTATATCAAATGCGCATTATGCAATTGTGCCGGAATTTCAGCTTGAGAAAAGAGAGGCGGCGGATGATGCAGAGGAAGTCGACTTGTTCTCATTGGAAGAAATAAAGCAGCTTTCTTTAGCATTCGACCATCAAAAAATAATTGCAGATGCTGTGTCATTGATTGAATGGGATATGCATCATTCAACGGTTGCAAGAAACTTTTTACCTGAAGAATTTACTTTATCTGAATTACAGCGTGTACTGATGACTGTATCTGATCATTCCAGAATTACAAATACATCTGTATTTTTTGGCAAAGCACCTAAGTTACCTTTTCTGGAAAAGGTTGCCGATACGAATGGGAACTTAAAGAAAACAGAACGGAATTCGTTCAGGCCGTCTCAGTTATATCGATTTAATGATAATATTGTTTTCTCATCTATTTGGTAATAGAATTGGAAACATATAAACCCACAGGAGGAAATCGGAAATGAATTATATAGATGACAGCTTAATGCTGCACACAGATCTTTATCAAATAAATATGGCTGAAACGTATTGGCATGATGGAATACATAATCGCAATGCAGTGTTTGATTTATATTTTCGCAAGCTGCCGTTTGGAAACGGCTATGGAGTATATGCGGGATTAGAACGAATTATTGAGTATTTACACAACTTTCGATTTAGTGAATCAGATTTAACCTATCTAAAGGACCTTGGCTATAAAGAAGATTTTATTGATCATTTACGCGATCTCCGGTTTACAGGTTCTTTGAAATCAATGCGTGAAGGGGAAATTGTTTTTGCAAATGAGCCGATTGTCCGGGTAGAAGCTCCTTTAGAAGAAGCGCAGCTGCTGGAAACAGCTTTATTAAACATTGTGAATTACCAAACACTTATTGCTACCAAAGCATCACGTATCAGACAACTGGTCAGAGATAACCCTGTAATGGAATTTGGTACAAGAAGAGCACAGGAAATGGACGCTGCAGTATGGGGGACAAGAGCGGCTTATATCGGCGGTTTCAGCGCAACAAGCAATGTCCGGGCTGGTAAATTGTTTGGGATTCCTGTATCTGGTACACATGCACATTCGATGGTTCAAGCATATCGTGATGAATATGTTGCATTTAAAAAATACGCAGAGCGTCATCGTGAGTGTGTCTTTTTAGTGGATACCTACGATACACTTTATTCTGGTGTTCCTAATGCTATTAAAGTAGCTAAAGAATTAGGAGATAAAATTGATTTTAAAGGTATTCGGATTGATAGCGGCGACCTGGCATATCTTTCGAAGGAAGCCAGAAGAATGATGGATGAAGCTGGATTTACCGATGCAAAAATTTATGTCTCTAATGATTTGGATGAATACACGATAGCAAGTCTTCAGGCCCAGCATGCGCAAATTGATGTTTGGGGAATCGGAACAAAGCTGATTACAGCATATGATCAGCCCGCACTTGGAGCAGTTTATAAGCTGGTATCTATTGAGGATGAACAGGGAGAAATGGTAGATACGATTAAATTATCTGGCAACCCTGAAAAAATGACAACACCAGGGAAGAAAAAAGTTTATCGGATTATTAATAAAGGGAATCATCATACGGAAGGTGATTATCTGACACTAGAGGATGAAGATCCTAATCAAGAAGCGGAAATTATGCTTTTCCATCCAATCCATACGTACTATAAGAAAATGGTTTCTAATTTTGATGCAGTTGATCTGCATCATGATATTGCAGTAAATGGTCAAATCGTCTACGAATGCCCAAGTTTGCTGCATGTACAAAATTATGCGAAAAACCAGCTTCAGCTGTTCTGGGATGAATATAAGCGGACAAACTATCCGGCTGAATATCCTGTTGATTTAAGTATAAAACTATGGAATAACAAAATGGAGCATATTGAAAATGTGAAGAAAAAAGTAAAGCAGGACCAAAATCTTTAGTTCCATGTTAGAAAAGTATCATTTGCAGCAGAAGTTCCCGGTTGTGCGAGTAAATCGTCACCAACTGCAAAACAGATAAAAATTCAGTAAGCCAAGTGAAAAAACTGCTGATTCGCTAAGACAGGTGAATAGGCAGTTTCTAATAAAGGAGTGTCTATAAATGAGTGAATTACAACAATCCGTTATTAAAGCATTACATGTAAAACCGGAAATTGATCCAAAAGAAGAAATCCGTAACCGTATTGATTTTATGAAGGACTATTTGCGGAAATTTAGTTTTGCAAAAGGCTTTGTTCTTGGAATATCAGGCGGCCAGGATTCTACACTACTTTCAAAATTAGCCCAGTTGGCGATTGACGAATTAAACGAAGAGCATGAAGAGGAATCTTATCAATTTATTGGCGTAAAGCTCCCATATGGAAAACAGGGTGATGCTGATGATGTAGAAGATGCAATTCAGTTTGTACAGCCTTCGAAGATATTCACAGTAAATATTAAAAAAGCTGTGGATGCCAGTGATAAAGCATTACATGAAGCAGGTATAACTATCAGTGACTTTCTAAAAGGAAATGAAAAAGCAAGAGAGCGCATGAAGGCACAATATAGTATTGCCGGTATGCATAATTGCTTTGTATTAGGTACAGACCATGCAGCAGAAGCAATTACCGGGTTCTTTACAAAGCATGGAGATGGAGCCTGCGATCTTGTGCCGCTCGAGGGTTTAAATAAACGACAGGGAAAGCAGTTATTAAAAGAGTTGGGCTGTCCTGAGCATCTTTATATGAAAAAGCCTACTGCTGATTTGGAAGATGAACGTCCAGCCTTAGCTGATGAAGAAGCATTAGGTGTGACCTATGAAGAAGTGGATGATTATTTAGAAGGTAAAGAAGTGTCTCAGGAAGCAAAAGAAGTTATTGAGGCTCACTATATCAAAACGATGCATAAGCGTGAGCCGATTGCGTCCATTTATAATGATTGGTGGAAATAAAAGCAGCAGAGGACGGGTGAATCATTCGTCCTTTTTTGCAAGCTCTTTTCGTTCTTAAATAATGGTCAAGAGGGTGTAACATACATCTTCTAAATAAAATATAAAAAAAGTAAATAAACCAGAGGAATGCTGATAGCCGAAAGAAGGGTGGAGAAAAAGACAACCACCGCAGAAAATTCCACGTCTCCCCCATATACTTGTGCATACATACTTATCGTGGCAGGACTTGGAGTCGCAGAAAGCAGACATGCTATCATAAACCACTCAAAAGGAAGATGAAATAACAGTAATGGCAGAAAAAAGAGGATTGGATAAATAAATAACCGGCTTATGACGGCGATATAAACAAAAATATCCTTCATATATGCAATAACATCAGAAAAAGTAATCGTTGAAATCATCATACCGATCATAATCATGGATAAAGGTACTGTCATCTGCCCGATGGTCGCTATCGGCTCCATAATAAAAGCAGGAATTTGAACAGGAAAGATAAATAAAATAAAACCGAACACTGTTGCTAAAAAGCCGGGATTTTTCAAGATAAACACAGCTTTGGAATCTGGAAGCATACCAGGGTTCATAATATAAATGGCATATGTCCACATCAAAACGTAATAAATCAGGTTAAATACAGAAGCAAGCAGAATTCCCTCCTGGCCGAACAGCTGCAGAATAATGACCATGCCGATAAACCCTTGATTACCAAATAAAATAACATTTTCAAATACCGCTTTACGTTCTCTCGGCAATGTCAGCCTTCTCGTAATAAACCGGCTTAAAAAAAGGGTCCCTCCCATAATATAGATGGAAAGGACAAACATAATGAAGGCGCCATAAGCTTGTTCGTACTGGAAAGGTATATGCATGGAGCTGATAATCAGACAGGGTAGAGCCACATATAATAATAAAGTTGTCATAGCACGCTGCCCTTGTTCAGAGATCAGCTTCTTCCGTCTGATGATCCAGCCAATTGCAACAATAATATATAGAGAACCAATCTGATATGCCAGTGTAAACAATGAATCCATGCTCCTCCACCTCTCGCTTTAGCGTACCACTACAGGTTATTCATAAGGTGAGAAACATGTGATACATGACTACACTTCATTCCCGTTTCGATATTTCATTAAATCCTTATTGATTTGCTTTGTTGATGCATAAACAGATTTATACAATGTAAAGAGTTCCTTGTATTTTTCTACATTTTCACGTATTGGCTCCACCGTTTGTGCATCCTCCAGGAAAACAGAAGCGCATTCCGGAAGCGTTTCAAACCAGCCTGATCCGTAAGCAGCCAGCATAGCAGCCCCCATTCCCGGACCTTGCTCACTGCCTGGTTTTATTATCGTGGCATTAAAAATATCTGCCTGCATTTGCAGCCACATTGTACTTTTTGCCCCGCCGCCAATAGATATAACGGTATCGACTGACTTTCCATTCTCCCTGAAAATTTCTAAAGATTCATTTAATGAAAAAGTGATTCCTTCCATAACTGCTCTTGTAAAATGCTTGCGTTTATGAGAGCTGTCCATGCCAATAAAGCTGCCCCGGATAGATGCATCAACGTGAGGGGTACGTTCTCCGGCAATATAAGGCGTAAACAGGAGACCATTTGCCCCGACAGGAACGTCTGCTGCTTCTTGTAAAAGATCATCGAATGTCATTTCTTTGGCAAAAGTATTTTTAAACCAGGATAAGCTATAACCTGCAGCAAGCGTAACTCCCATGGTGTAAAAAGCATCGGGAGCAGCATGGTTAAGGTAATGTACCTTTCCTGCAAATGATTTATTACCGGCATCCTCATAAGATAAAACAACCCCAGAAGTACCGATACTGGCCATCGTTCTTCCTTCCTCCAAAATACCTGCTCCAATCGCTCCGCAGGCATTATCAGCACCGCCGGCAAATACGCTGATTTTTTCAGAAAGTCCCGTTTTCTCCGCTATAATTTCATCGATATTTCCAACCATTTCATGAGAGGGAACAAGTGGCGGGCACAGCTCAGGATCAATATCTAACGCTGTGCAAATTTCATCGCTCCACGAACGCTTCTCTATATCTAACAAAAGTGTCCCTGCAGCATCCGAATAATCCATATGTAACCGGCCGGTTAATCGGAAGCGCAAATAATCCTTTGGTAATAAAAACAGCTTTGCTTTCGAATAATTTTCAGGTTCATATTTTTTTACCCATATTATTTTAGGCAGTGTAAAGCCTTCCAGTGCTATGTTTTTTGATATATGGAGAAGTTTCTCTCTGCCAACCTGTTCTGTAATTTCCTGACATTCTTCTGTAGTACGTGTATCATTCCATAGGATAGCCGGTCGAATAGCATCATGGTTCTCATCCAATAATACAAGACCATGCATTTGTCCGGAAAAGCTGATTCCTTCAATATCAGATACATCTCCAGGAAAGCTGTCTGTAAGCTCAGCCAGTCCAGCTATTGTCTGCTCTACCCAATCTTCCGGGTTTTGCTCGCTGTACCCGGCTTTTTCTTGCATTAAAGGGTATTCTTTTGATATTTCTTGAATCACTTTTCCATTCATGTTTACTAATAAAAGTTTGACTGCACTAGTCCCTAAGTCTATTCCAATGACATATTTCATCTCTTTTTATTTCCTTTCTGTTATTGTAATTTGGAGAATATTTTTTTTATCAATTTTTTGTCTAGAGAACGCTGTTAGCAGCGTATCTTCCAATTTTTGGTGCGAACCGATATAATGTGTTTGCATAGATGGTATACTATTCAAAGAATACTGTCTTAAACTCGAAGTGAAAGCAGTACCTGATATGAATGTAGTAAAATTAAAAGAGGTCCATGAAAAGCGTATCTTTTTTGAAATTACTATTAAGAAATAATTATTTATTCAGAGCTAACGTGATAATCATTTTCAAAAAAGTGTGTTAATGCAATAGCAATGGCGCCAATAATGGTTGAATCAGAACCTAATTCAGAAAATAAAATATCTAAGTTTTTATTGTGATCAGGTAATACATTTGAGCGAAGTGTTTCAATCAGAGAAGGTTCAACCCACTTTTTGAGTTTGGTAATATCTCCTCCTATTAAAACGTTTTTAGGGTTTAAAACATTTACAAGACTGATGAGACCTATACCTAGAAAACGCCCTATTTCTTCTATCTCTTTTATCACTAACGGATTATTTTGACCAGCCAGTGTTTCCAGGAATTCAACAGAAAGCTGTGAAAAAGGGCTGGCATCTAAATGTTCTGCTACCTTGGGTACACTCGAAAGTTTCTTTAGCAGGGTATTCGTGGAAGCATACATTTGCCAGCAGCCTTTACTTCCACAAGAGCATCTTTTACCATTGTATTTAACGATAAGATGCCCTGCTTCTCCAGATAATCCATTATAGCCGCGAAATAATTCATTTTTTATAGTAGCGGCACTTCCTATGACGTTGCCGACACTTATATACAAGGTATCGGTTAAAAGGTTATTCTTATCAAATTGCTTTTCTCCAATCAAACCAACCCGTGCCTGATTATCTACAACGCAAGGAATTCGAAATGTATCGACAATAGTTTGTCTTAAGTCCACAGAGTTCCATTTTAAAGATGGTGCTTTTAAAACTGTACCGTTCTCATCAATCATACCTGGAAAACCAATACCAATACACGTAATTTGAAAGAGGCTTTCTTTAGCATGATCCTGCATTTCTTTAATGGATTCAATGATATTTTTTATAACAAACTTTGGTGTGTTACTTCTTAACTCCTTTGTAAAACGCTTGACTATTTGTCCATTTAGATCAGCTAAGGCAACTTCTAATAGTTTGGACTTAACAGTAATCCCAATAACAAACCCGGAATCCCCATTTATGGAATACATAGTTGGTTTTCTGCCTCCTGAGGATACCCCTTCGCCTAATTGTTTAATAATCGAATCTGATTCAAGCTCATTAACTAATCGAGATACTGTTCCACGATTAAGCCCGGATTTAGTGACAATTTCAGGCTTTGAAAGAGGAGAGTGGTCTCTTATTATACTTAAAATTAATGCTTTATTAATTTTTTTGACCAAGTACTGGTCTGCAGTAATCGTTTCCACTTTAAATATCATTCCTTCCGCTATGTTTAGAGCATAAAAATGTAATGAAAGTAATTAAAGAGAACTTTGCATTTCCTAAGAACAAACAAAGGTATTAAGGAGTAAAAATTTTAACCTTTGGCTTAAACTTTTTGCCCTGCGGCAAATGTCTGTATATCACTATGAGGATATAAGGTTAAGATCTATTCAAACTATATTTTGTAGCTTTACTTTATAGAAAAAATGCTTATTATCTCATTTTATATAATAATTATATGCATTTTTAAACCATATTTACAGTGATATACTTCATTTGCTTTGAAAAAACGATTTATTTAAGTATATTTTAACACCTTAAAACATTATTATATAAGCATTTTTGGAAAATAATAAAAAAAAATTTATATAAATTTAGTTCTTCCTATGGAAAAACAAAGTTTGGTGTGTTAATATAAATCCACTGAACAATTTTGTTCCATAATGAAAGCCCTTTCTTTTGCTAGCAATAAAAGGAAATAAGGCAATTACGTCGTGTTGAAGAAAATGAAAACGCTATCGGATTCTAATAGAAACAGGAGGATTGCAAATGCGTATTAAATTTGGGTGTCATACTTCTACTTGGGAATTGGACTACGATAAAGAAACGGATTACCTTGATGAAGTAATGGATACGGTAAGTAATGCAGGTTTTAAAGGGGTAGATGTTCAGGTTGCCATGCTGGGAAGGTATCAAAATGACCCTGAAAAGTTAAAACGGTCATTAGATGAAAGAGGAATTTCGCTGGCTTCATTAACAGTACCATTTACATGGGAGAACGATGAAGAAACAAAAGGCGAAAGAGAACGTGCAGATTATTACATTGATTATTTAACAAATTTTCCTGGAGCATTAATGAATCTTCCGTCACGAGTAGGAGCTAATAGAGACAATTTGCTGAAACGCCAAAAGCAAATTATTGGTTGTGCAAACGCCGTTGGAAAACGAGCATATGAAAAAGGCGTGCAAGCTTCTTTTCACCCGGCTTCTCCAGAAACATCCTATTTTAGAACGAAAGAGGATTACGATGTTTTATTTGACCTTTTAGATATATCCTATATGAGCTATACACCGGATGCAGGTCATATAAAAGCTGGAGGGATGCGTCCAGAAGAAATTATTAAAGATAATCTTTCTATTATTAAACATGTTCATTTTAAAGATTGCTCTAACAATAATGAATGGAGAGAAATGGGGACAGGAGATATTGATTTCCCTTATATCGTACAGACGCTCAAAGATAGTGGTTATCAAGGGTGGATCATGATTGAAGAAGAAACAGAAGAAGCTGGGGCAGATCCAGATAAAGTTATTTTAAATGTTGGAAAATATGTTGAAAAGAACTTGAAAACGATTGTAAATAAGGAGAGAAGAAAATGACAAATCGATTTATACCTTCCTTATTAGTGCCAGAAATTTTCTTTCCAGTAAAAGATAAAGATAACATTACAGCAAATATTATCGAACAATTATCGGAAGAAGGATTTTATCGCTCTTATGAGATTGGAGATATCTCTCAATCTTCTGAGAGAAAGAGAATTTTAAACCTAGCAAAAGAAAATAATTATGAGCTGACACAATGGTTGACTTTTATCATCGATAGGAATGGACTGGATGTTTCATCACTTGATTCAAAATTAAGAAAAGAAACAGTAAAACAATTGAAAGAAAGCCTTTATGGTGCAGCGGAGTGTGGTGTATCCAATATCGCATTTGTAACTGGGGCGGATCCAGGTGGTGCAAGACGTATGGATGCTATAGAAGGATTATATGAAAGTATATGTGAACTTTGTGAAGAAGCCGCTACTTATAATATGGATGTTTTAGTTGAACCATTAGATCGGGAAGCGCATAAAAAACGGATAATTGGTCCGACAAAAGATGCTGTTGAATTGATTCGTCGAGTAAAAAAACAATTTAGTAATATTGGCTTAGCTTTTGATACGGCACATGCAGCGTTAAATGGAGAAGATATTAACGAAGCTTTAGAAAAAGCAAAATGTGAGACGCATCAAATTCATTTTTCTAACGCAGTTCTGAACGATAAAGATAGTTTATATGGTGATAATCATATGCCGATTGGAGAGCCGGGATTTCTAACAGTGGATAAAATGGCATCTATTTTAAGGAAAGCGGATGAACTTGGTATAAGAAAAGAGAACGGCTTACGTGTAGCAGCAGAAGTAAGAGGAAGAGATGCGGAGAACTATCTAAATAATGAAAAAGAAACCAGGAATATATTGGAAAAAACTCTTGATATCGTCAGTAATCAAATATAATAAATAAGATTTTTAACATTTCTATTTAAGAGTAATTTCCTAAGAAAACTAGTATAAAAGAGGTGAAATATATGGAGATTAAAAGATTTTTAGAGAGAATTCCTGGCGGGATGATGGTAGTCCCTCTTTTACTGGGGGCAATAGTTAATACTGTGGCTCCAAATGCATTAAGAATTGACGGGTTTACCCAAGCGTTATTTGTAGATGCTGTTCCAGTTTTAGCTGCATTATATCTTGTCTGTGCCGGAGCCCAGTTAAATCTTCGAAGCTTTGGTACAAGTGTTGCAAAAGGGGTAACACTTTTAACAGTAAAATGGTTTGTAGCGGTAATATTTACATTACTGGCTATTTGGTTCGGTGGAGAGTCTGGTCTCTGGTTAGGACTTGCACCTTTAGCTATTATGGCTGCGATGTCGAATAGTAACGGTGCTATGTATATGGCTGTAGCATCACAATATGGTAAACAGGATGATAAGGCAGCTTACTCTATACTGGTTTTAAATGATGGCCCTTTATTAACAATGCTGGCTTTTACAATATTGGGATTCATGGGATTTGTAGAAGGCATGTTCTCTATCATGCCATTCATATCTGTATTAATACCATTGCTAGTCGGTGTTGTCCTGGGGAATTTAGATGGGAAAATGAGAGACTTTTTTGTTAGTGGCAGCGATATGATTATACCATTTTTGGCTTTTGCTTTAGGAATGGGAATCGATTTAACAGCAATACTGGAAGGAGGATTAAGTGGAGTACTTTTAGGTGTATTTACTTTAATATTTACTGGGGGCGCTGCATTTTTCGTATTTAAATTATTTAAATGGAATCCAATTGTCGGTGCTGCTGAGGGAACAACAGCAGGTAATGCAGTCATGGTTCCAGCTGTAATAGCTGCGGCTAATCCTGCTTTCGCATCTGTTGAAGCTGTATCAACTGTGCAAGTAGCAGCATCAGCTGTGACCACAGCGATATTATTACCAATTGCTTTATCTTTATTAGTTAAGCTGACTGGTGCTCAAAAGAATCCATTAACAGAGAATGCAGCATCAAATGATGTTACTTCTGAAAAGGCTAATTAGTTAACAGAAGAAAACTAATTAAATATTAAGGACAAAAGGCTCTTAAAATATATAAGACGAGGGAGAAATATAAATGTATACAATGAAATTATCCAACGTAGAAACTTTTACTTTAGACGCTTTACAAGCTGTAGGTGTAGATAAAAAAGAAGCTGAAATTTGTGCAAAGAATATCAGTTTTGCAGATAAGCAAGGAACAGATACACATGGTATTATGCGAGTTCCTGTTTATATTGAGCGGTTACAGTCTGGAGCATTTAATGCAAAACCAAATACAAAATGGGTGAAAGAAACTGACACAATGGCCGTTTTAGATGCAGATGATGGAATGGGGCACTATCCAGCCCAGTTAGCAATGGAAAAAGCGATCGAAAAAGCAAGGGAAAAAGGTATTGGTTTTGCCACTTTATATAACGGCAATCATATAGGTGCCGGGGCCTGTTATGCTCAAATGGCTGCTGAACAAGGTATGATTGGGTTTTTAACTACGAATGCAGGTTCGTTGATGGCACCTTCGGGAGGAAAAGAAAGAGTTTTAGGAAATAATCCTTTATGCTTCTCTATTCCAAGAAAAGGTAAAGATCCTATTACATTAGATATCGCAAACAGTGTCGTTGCCGGCGGGAAGCTTCAGTTGGCAAGCTCAAAGGGTGAAGAGATTCCATTGGGCTGGGCATTAGATACAGAAGGGAATCCAACAACAGATCCAGATAAAGGGCTGGAAGGAACATTAGTACCTATCGGCGGTCATAAAGGATATGGATTGACTCTGATTATGGATATTTTAGCAGGGGTATTATCAGGTGCAAATTATAGCAAAAATATATCCTTATTAGACTATGATAAGCCTAATAAAGTAGGCTGCACGATGATTGTAATAGATATTGATAAAATTATGCCTTTAGACAGATTTTATGATAGGTTAGATGATTTTACAGATATTATTGTAAACTCTGAAAAAATTGATGAAAATGGACATATTTATCTGCCAGGTGAGATTGAAGCTCAAACAAAACAAAAAAGGTTAGAAACGGGAGTGGATATTGCGGATAGCCTTCATGAAGAATTAGTTGAGCTTTGTAAAGAGCTGAACTTAGATAAAGAAAAGTACGGGTTATAAGCTGATTAAACGAGTCCTTCATTCATGCTTTCATAGAAAGCATGAATGAAGGACTTAACTTGTAGCTATTGCAAGAGGTATGCTTAATGATCCCTGTTGGAGTTTGCGCGCAGAGAAGAGACTGGCTCATAAGATAAACCTTCCATTTCAATATGTAAGAGGAATAAGAAATAAAAGAGCTGATGTACAACTAAACGATTGTGCATCAGCTTTTTCCATATAAATGTTTTCTGAAATGAAAGGTGGAGACTTTTCTTTTTTTTCATATCTATTAAAACTCTTCATAAACAGCCGGATCCTGATCTTTCAAACGTCCATCAGCTTTTGTAAGACTGTTGATTATTGTCATCTCTTCATTGCTTAATTCAAAGTCAAAGATAGAGATATTTTCCTTCTGGCGGACTGGTGATGCTGATTTTGGAATAGCAATCGCTCCCAGCTGATAATGCCAGCGGAGAATAATCTGTGAAATAGTTCTGTTGTGCTGATCAGCAACCTTTTGTAATGTTTCATCCTGGAGTAAATCACTTGCTCTTGATAAAGGACTCCATGATTCTGTTGCGATATGATGCTCTTCATGGAATTTCAATTGTTCTTCCTGATTAAACAACGGATGTAATTCAATCTGGTTCACCGTCGGCAAAATACCTGTTTCTTTTTTGAGACGTTCTAAATGTTCTGGTAAGAAGTTGCATACACCGATGGAACGAATATAACCAAATTTTTTGGCATCGATTAATGCCTGCCAGGCTTCGACGTAGTTATCTTGAATAGGATTTGGCCAGTGAATCAGGTATAGATCGTAATAATCTAAGTTTGCCCGAAGCAATGATTCTTGAATGGTAACAATCGCATCATCATAATGATGGTAACGTCCAGGAAGCTTAGATGTTACAAGCAATTCTTCACGTGGCACAGAGGATCTGCGTATTGCTTCTCCGACAGTAGCTTCATTTTCATAATTGTATGCGGAATCCAGCAGACGATAGCCATTCGTAATAGCGTGATTAATTGCCTGCGCACCGCTTTCTCCTTTCAGCTTGTACGTACCAAAGCCGACAGAAGGAATTTGAAGTCCATCATGTAATGTGATTTCTGGAATTTGATTTGTCATCTGTATATACTCTCCCTTCGCTTATATTTAAAATCCTACCTTTCCAATGAGGAAAATTCAAACAATTTGTTTATGGTGTCTGTTTGACAGGTTCTGTAGATGTATTTACCATTAGTTGTTTTGAATAATCAGAGCTATATCAATGACAATTGTTAAAGCTCCTGCTCAAAATAAAAAGAAAGCAAGTCATTCCGTTTTATGAAAACCTTTCAGGGTTACTCTTTTATCCGGATAATCTGAGTTGAAGTAGACCTTACAATACATTCCTAAATTTTTATTTGGTACTACTTCGTTCGAAGTAGTGAATCCATCCATTGACGTTACATAATAAATCTCATCATTTTATTCTAATAAGAGTCTGTAATTATACCCGACTATTCCCTAGTGGCCTTTTGCTCCGCGCACATAGCCTATGATTTTTCCTTCTACTACTTCGCCGGTTAAAACAATCTTTAGCTTTAAAATAAAAATAGCGATAGCAATAATATAAAATAATAAACCAATAAAAGTCAACGTTTTCTCCCTCCCTTCTGTTAGCGATTTTATGGAAATATTTATCTTATATTATTGCATTTTTTTACTCGTTTTGATAATGAAGGGGTATAGAGCTTATACCATTCGTCAGCCATTTCACGGAATCATTACTTACTTTAAACCATGGAATTCATTCTACTTTTTGAGTTGAAAGCAGGATTTAAAACAAAAACTCTCACCAGGCCTGGTAAGAGTAGAATAAAACATATTTGCTTTCATCTATATAGGAAAATGAACTTACATGCATTCTTGAAGATTCGTTGAGATTTGCCAGGTGATGCCGAATTTATCCTTCACCTGTCCATAAGACGGGCTCCAGTGTGTTTCCTGGAGCGGCATAAGTACTTTACCGTCCACTTTCAGCTTTTCAAATACCGATTCGGATTTCTCGACGTTCTCTAAAGTCACACAGACGTTCACTTGTGAACCTGTGTCTAGAGGCTGGTCCGGAAATGTATCGGACAGCATAAAATACGTATTTCCTACTTGTACCTGGGCATGCAGTACGCGATTCTTTGCTTCATCCGGGAGAGCAAACTCCGGATTCTCAGGTAAATCGCCAAAAGTCTGAACTCCTGACACCTCAGCATCTAGTGCATTTTTATAAAAATCAATCGCTTCTTTCCCTGTGCCATCCATTGTGATATATGCATATACTCCTGTCGACATCGCATTTCTCCTCCTATTTCTCCTGCGTTTGTTTAATCAAGTATGCAGTCAGATTTGTTATTTTCTCATTCTTAAAAGTATACCAATCATTGAAATAGTAGGTTGCTAAGCCGTCTTCATCTGTAAACTGCATTTCACCTTCTACCACAGCAGTATCACCATCAATTAACGTCCGGTAAACTTTATAGACATCTGCCTTATAATTACGCATAGGCTCCATTTTTTCAATAAATGCAGCTTTCCCTTCAGTGATACCGTGACCAATCTCGTTCATGACAATATCTTCTGCAGCTGCTTCAAAGATAAAATCAACATCACCATTGGCAAAAGCGATATTAAACTTCTCCATAAGCTCTCTTGAAACCGTCAACTTATCTCACTCCTTTTCTTCTTTTTTACAGTATAGCAGCAGCTGTTTTCGCAGATTTCTTCTCGATTGCTCTAATCTAAAATTTAATGAGAAATAGGCGAACGCTGCAGGAAATGCTTCATTAATAAAGGTAAGGAAATAAGGATGGGCGGGTCTGTAATTTCAGGTTTTCTCATGATAAGATGTGTCTCAGGTAAAGGGCGTTTTCCATCAATGCAAATTGGATAGGGGTGACGTGCCCGTAATGTTTCATGCGGGATAAGAATTGATTTAGAATCCATTCCCCACGATACAGCTGTTGCCATCAGAAAGTAGGTGCCAACAGGGATATTCGTTATATGGAAAGAATCTGAATGCATTAATAAGGTTCCACGGACGGGTAATCCTTCTGGAATCGGTTTAGGAAACAGCCCGGCAAAAATAATACCATTAAAGGGTTCTTCTGTATGAATAGACCCAGATAATTGTTGAAAAGAAGAAGAATTCATTACTGTATTTTGTAAGCTGCTTTGTTTCAAATGTGTCATATATTCTTCGGAATGTTTACGGGTAGCACGAAATGAGGCAGGTGTCATTCCGATGCTGTTTGTAAAACGTGTAGTAAAAGTTCCCAGACTCTGCTGCCCAATTTCAAGACCAATGTCCCGGATTGGAAATGCAGTTTCAAGCAACAATTTCTTAGCAAGCTGCAGCCGTAAACTAGAAATAAAGTACATTGGAGACACACCAACCTGACGTTTGAACAGGCGGGAAAAGTGGTACGGACTGTAAGCTGCTTCATCAGCAAGCGCGCTGAGCGAAAGATCTTTATCCAAATTTTGTTGAATAAATAAAATAGAATCTTGAACTGTTTTGTCTTGTGTCAGCATTATTTTAGCCTCCTTGTTATGAGTATAACGCAAAATAAAAGAATATCTATTATAATATTAGAATTTTAAGTTATTTTCAGAGGGGATTAGTTTTTTAGTCAATAAAAGAATAATAAATATCAGGTGATTAGGAAGCAGACTAGGAAATGTTGCATACAGAACAAAATTTTTATATAATGAATATAATTTACTAATAGAATGGAGGTGTAGAGATGTTTTTACAAGCCGAGAAATCGTGCGGAGACTGGATGGAATTCTTATATTACTGCCGTGCGAAATTTGCGCTATTTGCTGCTGACGGGACACGTCTGTCCTTTTTTAGTAATTTAATAGCAAATACGAAAGCAAAAAAGCATCTCTGCATCTGATATAGTACGGTTTATTAACGAAATGAAATAACCATACAAGCACACAGGGAGGATAGCTCTTTGTGTGTTTTTTTGTTGCCTTATCTTCATGCAGAGAGGATAAAGGAGAATAAAAATGATTTGTCAAATGAATCAAGTAAAGAAAATGTACGGCGGGAATATTATATTTGAAAATTTATCCTTAGAGGTAAAAGAGAAAGAACGTATCGGTATTGTCGGAAGAAACGGTGGCGGCAAGAGTACCCTGCTACGATTAATGGCGGGCATCACGAAACAGGATGAAGGAAATATTCATTGGAAAAAAGCGATAAGCATCGGCTTTTTAGAACAAATCCCTAATCCAGACGAAGGTGTATGTGTATTTGATATCTTAAAACAATCAAGCGGAGAAATTACAGCATTGGAAAAACAAATGAAAAAAATGGAGCAGGCTATGCAGAACCCTGGCTCAGAACAGGAGCTGGCTGCAAATATCAGCGCATACGGAGAAGCTCAGGAGCGTTTTACGGTACTGGGCGGATATGAATTAGAAGCAAATATTGACCGAATTTCGGCAGGTTTACAAATTCATGATCTGTTGCAGAAGCCTTTTGACCAAATTAGTGGCGGAGAAAAAACAAAAGTCGGTTTAGCAAAAATACTCCTCCAGGTCCCGGATTTACTTTTATTAGACGAACCGACAAACCATCTGGATCTGCAGGCTGTTGAATGGCTTGGTGAATTTCTGAATAATTATGGGGGAACAGTTGTCGTTATCTCGCATGATCGCTATTTTTTGGATGAGGTAGCAGGAAGAATTTTAGATTTAGAAGATGGAGAGCTTGCTGTTTATCATACGAATTTCTCTGGATACGTGAAAGAAAAGGAAGAAAGGCTGATCCGGGAGTTCCAGGATTATGAAGAGCAGCAGAAGAAAATAAAGAAGATGAAAGAAGCAATTAAACGTTTGAGAGAGTGGGCAAATCGGGCTAATCCGCCAAACGAGGGACTGCATAAGCGTGCAAAAAATATGGAGCGCGCATTGGAGCGGATGAACAAGCTGGATAAACCGCAGTTAAACCGGAAAAAGATGCAAATGGAATTGGATAGTTCAGGAAGGAGCGGCAAGGACGTTATTATGATGACAGATGTACGAAAGCAATTTGGAGAAAAATTGCTTTTTGAAAATGCAGAGATGCATATCCGTTATCAGGATCGCGTTGCTATTATCGGAGAGAATGGAACAGGCAAATCAACCCTTATCCAGCTCATGCTCGGTAATTTAGAGCCGGATCAAGGAGAGGTTATTATTGGCAGTAATGTAAAGTATGGATACCTGTCTCAGCATGTGTTTCATGATATTGCTCCTGATCAGACAGTGCTTGAAACCTTTCGTGAAGCCATTTCAGTGACAGAAGGTAAGGCGAGGCATATTCTGGCAAAGTTTCTCTTTTACGGGGAACATGTTTTTCAGAAAGTAACACAATTAAGCGGCGGAGAAAAAATGCGTCTCCGATTAGCGCAGCTGATGCATCAGGATATCAATACACTTATACTGGATGAACCGACAAACCATTTAGATATTGATTCAAGAGAAGTATTGGAAGAAACCTTGGAAGGGTTTGAAGGAAGTCTGATTGCCGTGAGCCATGATCGTTACTTTTTAGATAAACAGTTTGACTATTTATATTGGATAGAAGATAAACGAATAACGAAATATCTGGGGAACTATTCGTGGGCAAAGGAAAAACGGAAAGAGCAGCTGTCAGAAAAACAGGCAGCACAATCTTCTGCTGTTAAAATATCAAGCAAAAATATGAAAAAATCGTATAAAAGCATAGAGAATTCGTCAATAATGATAGAGAAGCTGGAGAAGCACATTGAAGAGTTGGAAGCAGAAATTTATGTGATAGAGCTGAGAATGGCGGAGACGAAAGAAGTAGAAGAGCTGCAAAAGCTGCAGGAGCAAAAGGAAATTCATGATAAAAAAAGACAAAATGCCTATGAAAAGCTGCTAGTTTTAGAAAATGAAATATAGAAAATGAAGGCATTCATCGAGCTGTCAGGTGAATGTCTTTCATAAGACTTAGGCTGAGATTGGGATTACGATTACTCGCCCCACCGAAAATATTTCCTGAAATCTTTAACATTTTTAATGTGCAAAAATTGATGAGCTGGATAGAGATTCCTGTCGTTTTTTGCGATATAATAGTAGTAACATAGAAATACGAGGAGAAGAGAAGGTGCTGCATTGAAATCCGTTAACGATAAAATAGATTTATTTAAACGTTTTTTCTTAAATAACCGCTTTGTTGTATTTTTAGTCATCTTATTGTTAATTGGCTTAAACATACTTATTTTTACGCATATTTCATTTGTGTTCACACCATTTGTTGTGCTTTTGAAAACAGTATTGCTGCCAATTATTCTATCTGCGATTCTATATTATTTATTGAATCCAATTGTGAATTACCTGGAAAAGAAAAAGGTGAAGCGGATCTATTCTATCTTTGGATTGTACCTGGTTATTATCGGAATTTTAACTATTTTAATCAGCTCTGTTTTTCCTTTTTTAAGAGATCAGATTACGAGTTTCATAACCAGTCTGCCGCCGTTTATTTCAGATATTGAGAAAATGGTAAATGATTTTATCGGCGGGAATTTCATTAATCAGTTTCAATTAGTAGAATATATTGACCTGCAGGGATTTGCTACGCAATTATCTGATCGTTCGCTTGATATAGTGAATAGTGCCTTTTCCAATATTGGCAATGTTATTGGAGCAGTGACAGAGATTGTTCTGGCAATTATAACGCTGCCTTTTATCTTATTCTATTTATTGAAGGATGGAGAAAAGCTGCCAGGATACTTCATTAAATTTCTGCCAGTAACTATGAGGAAGCCAACCCTTGATATTTTGAAGGAAATGAATCATCAGATCAGCAGCTTTATTCGCGGGCAAATTATTGTTGCATTCTGTATAGGTGTGCTGATGTATATCGGCTTTACCATCATTGGGCTGGAATATGCTCCAGTATTAGCACTGATTGCTGCTTTTACAAATGTTGTTCCTTATCTTGGACCGGCGATTGCGATTACCCCTGCTCTAATCGTTGCAATTGTTACTTCTCCATTTATGGTTATCAAGCTGATTATTGTCTGGACAATTGTACAGCTAATTGAAGGAAAGTTTATTTCTCCACAGATTATGGGAAGAAACCTTCGCGTGCATCCAATTACGATTATCTTTATTATCCTGACATCCGGAAATTTATTTGGAGTTGTCGGTATCTTATTAGCAGTCCCGGGTTACGCTCTATTGAAAGTATTTGTGACACACGCCTTCGAGTTCTTTAAAATTCGCAGTAATTTATATGAAGATGATTTGGAAGAAGAAAATGGCAATACTGGTCAAAAAAAGTAATTTACAAAAGTTGAATGACTTGCTGGAAATTGTATTTGTAAATAGCTGGATAGTGAGAATATAAAAAGTTCCAAACCTCCCTTTTGGCAGGAGATTTGGAACTTTTTTATTCAAAGGCATAAGTTTCAAATTATAAAAAATGCTTGCATAGCTGTAAAATTGAAATTATTGACAGCGTTTTAATTCTGGTGTAAGGTGTTAAAAGACAAGTTAAGGATTGTGTAGGAGATGAAGTTCACACAGTAGGCCGCCTTCTCAGCAAGGAGAATGCGGTTACATCTGTGTGAGCTTTTTTCCTATTTCCCGATCTTGTAAAGTTCAAGTAGAACTATCTATTTAGCAAAGGGGAGATAAACATGTCTGAATTTATGGCAGAGTTAATCGGGACAATGATTCTGATTATATTAGGGGCAGGCGTTGTCGCTGGTGTAGAGTTAAAAAAATCAAAAGCAGCTGGCGCCGGCTGGGTACTGGTTACACTAGGCTGGGGGTTAGGTGTAACGATGGGGGTCTATGCAGTAGGTAATATATCTGATGCTCATCTAAATCCTGCCGTAACATTAGGCTTTGCAGCGATTGGAGAATTTCCTTGGGCAAAAGTGCCGGCATATATATCTGGTCAATTAATTGGCGCTATCATCGGCGCAATTATTGTTTACTTTCAGTATCTCCCGCATTGGAGAGAAACAAAGGATAAAGGAGCAAAACTGGGAGTATTTGCAACAGGTCCGGCTGTGAGGAGCTATCCGGCCAATTTAGTAAGTGAGATAATCGGAACTTTTGTATTGGTTATGGGCTTATTATTTATTGGTGCAAACGAATTCACAGAGGGGTTAAATCCAGCTATCGTTGGTTTATTAATTGTTGCGATTGGTATGTCCTTGGGTGGACCGACGGGCTATGCGATTAATCCGGCCCGGGATTTAGGCCCAAGAATTGCACATGCTATTTTACCAATTATAGGTAAGGGCGGTTCGGATTGGAGCTATGCGCCGATACCTGTTATTGGCACAATAATCGGCGGTGTATACGGTGCCTTTTTCTACCATGCATTTTTTGATGGAAGTATGGGTGCAGGATTTTGGATTATGACTATTGTGGTAGTTGCCATATTTGCAACAGCTTTTGTAAATGAACAAAAGCGGACGCAGCATTCTGTTTCATAAAATGAAACTTCAATCGGCGGGGGGCTTTCCTTCCCCCGCTGTCTAAAGGACAAAGGCTAAGTTTGCGACGTCGTGTTACATCCTGTAGGCCCGAACCAATCGGGCTGTTACTGGCTGTTTGATCTCCTAATTAGAATTTTCGAACTTCCTCTATTCTCGAAGCGGGAGTTTTATAGCCAGTTACACTGCGAAAGACAGGAATAGAAAAAAGAATTAAGGGAATGCAATATAAGAGGGCGTACTAAACGTGATAAGTAAATCTGAGCTTTTAAATCAGGTAACTTTCTAAATTTAAAAATGGAGGAATCAGGGATGGCAGAGAAATATATTCTTTCAATCGATCAAGGAACAACCAGTTCACGGGCGATTGTATTTGATAATAAAGGGGAAATTATTGATACAGCTCAAAAGGAATTTAAGCAATATTTTGAGAAACCGGGCTGGGTAGAGCATGATGCAAATGAAATTTGGACATCTGTGCTTGGCTGTATCGCAGAAGTGTTAAATAAAACTGGAATTGAAGCGAGTCAGATAGAGGGGATTGGAATTACCAATCAGCGCGAAACGGCAATTGTATGGGACAAGAATACTGGCAGACCAATTTATAAGGCAATTGTCTGGCAGTCCCGTCAAACAGAGCCTATTTGTAAGGAGTTAAGAGAACAAGGATACGAGGATACATTCCGTAGTAAAACAGGTCTCTTAATTGACCCGTATTTCTCAGGAACTAAGGTGAAATGGGTTCTGGATAATGTAGAGGGAGCAAGAGAGAAAGCAGAAGCTGGTGACCTGTTATTCGGTACAGTTGATTCATGGCTTATTTATAAGTTTTCAGGCGGGAAAACCCATATTACTGATTATTCTAATGCTGCCAGAACATTGATGTTTAATATTTACGACTTAGAATGGGATGAAGAGCTGTTAGACATTTTGGGCGTACCGAAGTCGATGCTTCCAGAGGTTCGTCCGTCTTCTGAAGAATATACAAAAACGGTATCTTACCATTTCTTTGGTGAGGAAGTTCCGATTGCAGGTATTGCAGGTGACCAGCAGGCTGCTTTATTTGGGCAGGCATGCTTTGAGCAGGGAATGGCGAAAAACACATATGGCACAGGCGGCTTCTTATTAATGAATACAGGAGAAAAACCTGTAGAATCCAAGAGCGGGTTATTAACTACAATCGCATGGGGAGTTGATGGAAAAGTAACCTATGCACTCGAAGGAAGTATTTTTGTAGCCGGTTCTGCTATTCAGTGGCTGCGCGACGGTTTAAGAATGATTGAATCCAGTCCGGAAAGTGAAGATTTTGCGACACGTGTAGATTCAACAGATGGTGTGTACGTAGTACCAGCTTTTGTCGGTTTAGGAACGCCATATTGGGATAGTGATGCACGAGGTTCTGTATTTGGACTGACAAGAGGAACTAAAAAAGAGCACTTTATCCGTGCGACATTAGAATCACTGGCATATCAGACCAGAGATGTAATCGAATCAATGGCAACAGACTCTGATATGGAATTAAAAACGCTTCGTGTTGATGGTGGAGCAGTGAAAAATGATTTCCTAATGCAGTTCCAAAGTGACATTATGGATGTAACCGTTGAACGTCCTGTGATTCAGGAGACAACAGCACTTGGATCTGCATACCTGGCCGGATTGGCTATCGGCTTCTGGGAGAGCCAGGAGGAAATAGCTAAGCAATGGAAGGTAGAGAAAACATTCGAGGACAAAATGGATAATGAAGAAAGTGAAAAATTATATAAAGGCTGGCAAAAAGCTGTTGAGGCAACTCGTGTGTTTAAGCTGGAAGAATAATATTGCTTTATCATGTATATGACTTGGTCAGGTTACTCAATTTTAAATAATAAGTTGATAATATTGTCCAATAAGAGTAAACTGAAACAAATAGTTAAACAGGCAATGAGAAGGAAAAGTAAATTGGGAAGCGCTAAAAGAGAGTCTCTGCTGGTGGAAATGAGGCAGCAAACCCCCAATTGAACAATGACCTTTGAGCTGCGCACTGAACTCCAAAACGGATAGTAGGCTGCGACGAGAGGCACTCGTTACAATAGCAACTGTATAATCTGCTGAAATTAACTCACCAGACGTACAGAAGGAGGCAGACTGTGTGAACAGTCTGTGAAAATTAGGTGGTAACACGGGAATACTCGTCCTAAGCTTTCTTTGACATAAGAAGCTTAGGGCGTTTTTTATTGCTTAAAGTGCGTGTTCAAAAAATCCGATAAATAGGACCAAGAAGTTCAAGGCGACAAATTTTTACGGACGGAGCGTATGCTTCATAATACGTGAGTATCGGAAAAATTGTCAACGCAGAAATTCGCCGTGTCATTTTTATTGGACTTTTTGAACATCCTCTTAATATCCTTATCTCATAACTGTATCTATTGAATTAATAAAAATGAGGAGTGTTGGAAATGGCTGTATTTATTGGCGGCGCATGGCCGTATGCAAATGGTTCCCTTCATTTAGGGCATATTGCCAGCTTATTGCCGGGGGATATTTTAGCAAGGTATTATCGTTTAAAGGGAGAAGAGGTTCTGTATGTTTCTGGTAGTGATTGTAATGGAACACCAATTTCTATCCGTGCATCACAGGAAGGGACGACAACTGAGATCATTGCTGAAAAATACCATCAGGAGTTTGTGGACATCTTTGAAAAACTAGGCTTCTCCTACGATTATTACACGAGAACAGATAGCACATTCCACCATCAGGCAGTACAGAAAATCTTTTTAGACCTGCTTGATAAAGGGTATTTAGAGGAGAAAACAACAGAACAGGCATATTGTGAAAAGGATAAGCGCTTTTTACCAGATCGTTTTGTAGAAGGACGATGTCCAGTCTGTGGAGAAAATGCACGGGGAGATCAGTGTGATCATTGCTCTGCTGTTCTTGATCCGCTCGAATTGAAGGACAAAAAATGTAAGCTTTGCGGTGAAGAACCGGCTATACGCGAGACAGTACATTACTACTTTTCTTTTGATGATTTTTCAAATGAGCTTACTTCCTTTGTCAATCAAGCGGAGGAGGAAGAGCGGTGGCGTGATAATGCCATTCAATTTTCAAAGCGTTATTTACGGGAAGGATTGAGAGAAAGAGCCATTTCAAGAGATCTGCCTAATGGGATTGATGTTCCTGTAGAAGGATTCGAAGGGAAGAAAATTTATGTATGGCTGGAGGCTGTTGCGGGTTATTTAACTGCGAGTCAGGCATGGGGAGAAGAGCATCAGCAAGATATAGATAAATGGTGGCAACCTGATAATTCCACAAAAGCTTACTATGTACATGGAAAGGATAATATTCCGTTTCATACCATTATCTGGCCAGCTCTATTATTGGCACTTGGGGAGAAACAGCTTCCTACCCATATTGTTTCCAATGAATATGTTACTTTGGAAAAAAGAAAGATTTCTACCAGCAATAACTGGGCTGTCTGGATAAAGGATGTGTTGGATACCTACCATCCAGATTCATTACGTTATTTTTTAACTATTAATGCTCCTGAAAACCGCGATGCTGATTTTTCCTGGCAGGAATTTATCCATAGTCATAACGGCGAATTATTAGGAGCGTATGGAAACTTTATCAATCGTACACTGAAGTTTATTGAGAAAAATAATGATTCGAATATTCCCCAGGCAGATCCAGAAGCAGAGATAGTGGATAAAATAAAAAGCCTTTATCCAGCTGTTGGAGAGCTTGTGGAAACAGGGAAATTGAAGCAGGCATTGAGCGAGGTATTTGATTTTATACGGGAAGCAAATAAGTATTTTGATGTGCAGGCACCCTGGAAGCAGGTGAAAGAAAATCCCGAGGAAGCTGATAAAACATTAGCAACCTGTGTATATATTATTGTAAATACGACGCAGCTGTTGTATCCATTTCTGCCTTATTCTACAAAAAAGGTTCAAGAAATGCTGTCGATCAAAGAGCTGGGCTGGGAAGAAATAAATCATCTTTCGCAGCAGGTGAACAAGGTTGTACCGCTTTTTGAAAGAATAGATAAAGGAAAGATTGAAGAGGAGAAACAGAAGCTGGTGCAGCAATCTGCTTTAAATTGAATGCCTCAACAACTGTTAAAAGATCTTGGAATTTATTCAAGGACTTTTTTCGATTTTATAATTTATGGTTGAAAAAAATACTTTATTTTGTATATACTGTTAATATGGTATATATACAATAATTTAAGTGAAGAGAATGCAAATGAAAGCATGGTTAATTCAGATTGGTTTTTTTTATAAGTCTCAATTTAATATTGATGATTGTTGATGGCACACCTTTAGTTACGGATTTTGAATTTGGTAAGTTTGGGAATGAAATGCTGCAGAAAGATATTTTTACAAGATGGTTTAATTTTTACGAAATACCATTTTTTAATGTGATTTTACTGTTTGCCACCATTCATATAATATTATTTCCTTTTTATCAAATTATCTTTAAAGTACGTGCCAGGAAATAAGTTTCTGATTGAGAATTTTTATAAGCAGATTGACTATGTAAGAGGAAAGAATATATATGAATGAATTTTGCTCCAGTCAATATTTCAGAATGGACAAAACGGGATGATGCATGATGAATGTCTGAAACAATTGAGAACGTTACTGGATACAAAATTTACGAAGTCTGTTCATTTTCTTAAATCTACTTTATTTGTCTTCTTAATTTTAATAGTCCTAATTTTTTATTACGCAGACGATAGTTACTCTTTTTTTACTTCTCGAATTGGATCAAATATTTTCATTATAGCTGGATGAGTTTATTCAATACTTCATACTGTGTATAATGTAGATATACAATCAGAAAAAGAGGTATGGACATGCAAATTATCATATCAAACAGCTCCAAAGAGCCAATTTATGAGCAGATCTTAAAACAAATTCAAACAGCAATTCTTTCAGGCGAGCTGACGGAAGGAGATGCACTGCCTTCCATCAGACAGCTGGCAAAGGATTTGAAAATAAGTGTGATCACAACAAAACGGGCCTATGAAGAATTGGAGAAAGCGGGATTTATCTATTCCATTGTCGGAAAAGGCTCGTTTATAGCGGAACAAAATTTAGATGTGATTCGGGAGAAGAAATTAAGAGTAATTGAAGAGCAGCTGAGCGCGGTTATTTCTAATAGTAAAGAAATCGGTCTGCCTTATGAAGAACTGCAGGAATTATTAAAGCTGTTGTACGAGGAGTGATGGGAATGGAAAATGTGATAGAACTCCGTGGTGTATCGAAAGCATTGAAGGCATTCACGATAGATAATATGGATTTACAAATAAAACAGGGCTTTGTAACTGGATTTATTGGAGCAAATGGTGCCGGCAAGTCGACGACAATGAAGCTTATTATGAATCTGCTGCAGCCGGATAATGGAGAAGTAAGTGTATTCGGGCTGGATTATGCCAGTCATGAAAAAGAAATTAAAGATCGTATCGGCTTTGTTTATGACAGTAATATATTTTATGAATCTTTGAATCTGAAGGATATCAGCAGGATTGTGGCGCCTGCTTATAAACGTTGGAATCATCAGCAATTCAAAGCTTATGTGAACCAATTTGAGCTGCCTTTAAATAAGCCGATTAAGAAATTCTCTAAGGGGATGCAGATGAAAGCTTCTATTGCAATTGCTCTTTCCCATGATGCGGAGTTAATTATTATGGATGAACCCACTGCAGGCCTGGATCCGACATCTCGCAGGGAGCTTTTAGATATTTTTCAGGAAGTAATGGTAGACGGAAAAAGAACGATTCTCTTCTCCACACATATAACAAGCGATCTCGACCGGATTGCCGATTATATTGTACTGATTGACGAAGGGAAAATCCTCTTTGATAAACCTATTTATGAGCTGCAGGAGCAGTATGCATTAGTAAAAGGAAGTACGGAATTACTTGATCCTGACACGGAAGCTTATTTTATAAAAATAGATCGTTCTCCAAATGGTTTTCAGGCTTTAACAAAGGATGCGACGAAAGTGAAAGAAGTCTTCGGAAATCATGTTGTGATTGAAGAAGCCAGTTTAGAAGAGATTATGTTCTATATGAAAGGAGCAGATAGTCATTATGATTAATTTAATCAGGAGAGATTTGATTATACAGAAATTTCAGTTGTATTTATTCATTCCATGTATTCTTTTCTTTATTATCTTTGGTTCACATCTTTCTGCCTTTTTTATTATTGTGTTTGCTGGATTTTTTATTCCAATAAATGCATATTCGTATGATGAAAAGGCAGAAACAAATATTTTATTGAATTCTTTGCCTTATACACGTACGCAAATTATTGCTTCTAGATATATTGGCGCTATTTTTTATATGGCGGTATCTATCGGTATCACCATTGTTCTTTTTTCTTTGTTTAATAGAGCTTTCACTTGGACAGATATAGCAATTGGAGCAGGAATTACGCTTGCGATGTTTGCGTTTGCTTTTCCGTTGTTCTATCTATTGAAGCCGGGATATATTGGAACAGCAATTGTGATAGGATTTATTCTGTTAGTTATCTTAAGTCAGCCGGCAATAACATTTTTGGGCGAGTATCTGACCCCAATCGTTCAGTTTTTCGCAAGTGCATCCACTACTATACTTTATTTAAGCAGTGCAGGTATTCTCATTGTGTTGTATGCAGCTTCCTGGCTGATTAGCCAAATGATTTATCAAAGGAAAGCCTTTTAAAAGATATGAATATTTCATATTTGAATAAATATTTGTCAGAGATCTTGAGCATAAAGCCAGGGTCTTTTTTTTACGAAAAAATCATTTTTGTAGTTGCAAAGAAAATAAAAAGATGTTTTAATAATGTGTATAGTGTTAATATAGCATATATACAATAGTCAGTTTAGATGCAAAATAATGAGGGGAGTAATACGTATGAAAAATATAGTTGAATTTAAAAATGTAACCAAATGTTTTAAAGATTTTTCCTTGGAAAATATCAATTTACAAATAAAACAAGGGTATGTAACAGGCTTTGTCGGTGCTAATGGAGCCGGTAAATCAACGACAATGAAGCTGATGATGAATCTTTTACAGGCTGATACAGGGGAAGTAAAAATCTTTGGGATGGATTATGCCGGTAATGAGAAAGAAATCAAGGAGCGTATGGGCTTTGTCTACGACAGCAATGTGTTTTATGAAAGTTTAAATTTAAAAGATATACGGCGAATTATAGCGCCAGCTTATAAAAATTGGGATGATAAGACATTCTATAACTATATCAAGATATTTGAATTACCTTTAAATAAAGCAATTAAAACTTTTTCAAAAGGGATGCAGATGAAAGCTTCCTTGGCAATGGCTTTATCCCATGATGCAGAATTTATTATGATGGATGAGCCGACTGCGGGATTAGACCCGGTTTTTCGGAGAGAACTTTTAGACATCCTGCAGGAAATTATGGAGGATGGCAGAAGAACGCTATTCTTTTCCACGCATATTACCAGCGATTTAGAGCGGATTGCAGATTATATTACGTTTATTCAAAAGGGAAAAATTCTTTTTAATGACTCAATGCAGAATGTACAGGATCGTTATGCTTTGGTAAAAGGAAGTATTGATTTACTTAATCAAGATACAGAAAAATTGTTTATAAAGACAGAGCGTTCTTCTTATGGATTCCAAGCTTTAACAAATGATGCGGCTGAGGTAAAGATTTTGTTGGGAGATCGTGTTGTGGTTGAGGAAGCTACATTAGAGGATATTATGTTTTATGCGAAAGGAGCGAAACACCAAAATGTTTAATTTGATAAAAAAAGATTTAATTATACAAAAGACACAGATTATCCTATTTATTCCATTAATTATTTTTCTTATCCTCTTTGCAAGAGATATTAGCCCGATTTTTATTTTTCTGGTAGCCGGTGCTTATATATCGGCAAATGCTTATGTATATGATGGCATGGTAGAATCAAATATTCTTCTTAATTCTTTGCCATATACACGCAAGCTGATTGTTACTTCCAGATATATTGGAGCTATGGTATATATGGTTTTATCGATGGCGATGGCTGGGGCTGTTCTCTATTTATTTGATTATAGTTATGACATGATGGATATGGCTATAGCGGCTGGATTGTTCTTCATTTTCGCAGCTATCGCGTTCCCGTTATTTTATATTTTAAAGCCTGCTTATATCGGAGTAGTGATGTTTATCGGGATGATTGCTTTAGCAATAGGTTTTCAGCCCGCTGCCCGTTTCTTGGAGCGAAACCTTATAACAATTACTGATTTTATTACAAGCTTATCAACAACAATGCTCTATCTTAGCGGAGCAGCTATAGCAATTGGTTTATATCTCATATCCTGGATAATCAGCCAATTTATTTATCAACGTAAAGTTTTTTAACGCTGCAATATTAAAAATAGAAACTGAAAAGGAGGGGAAAACATGCTTTTATTAGCTGAGCAACTTTTCTTATTATCCATTAGTCCCAAAACCAATCAACCTTATGGGCGTGCTTCCTCCGCATTGCCCTATTGTTTAAGCGGCGCTTTACTGGCAGAGCTTATGCTGGAAGATAAAGTTAAGCTGCGTCAATCTAAGATGGAAGTCGTTCATACAGAAGTGGAAGATCCGCTGCTGAAAGAAGCAATAGAGATTATGCGGCTTAAAAATAAGAAAACACCAAAGTATTGGGTTTCTGCTTTGAAACGTTCATACAAAAATCTTCCGCGCAAAATTGCTGATAAATTAGAGCAGGCTGGTGTAGGTAACATGGAAGAAAAGCGGATTCTAGGTATGTTTCCATCTTATACGTACACCTTTAATCAAGCAGATTTTAACAGAACGATGATAAAAAACTTTCGGACGGTTTTAGGAAAAAGTAAAAAACAAGATCTCTTAGAAAAAGAAGAAGAACGAATCGTTGTATTGATGTCACTTGTTCATATCAGCAGTTTACTTCGCATCGTATTCCCGGAACGGAAAGAAGCTAAGTGGGCAGAAAAACAAATCAAGCAGATGAGTAAGAATCTTCCTGTTTCCAAAGCTGTCAAAGCAACACTTGATTCGATTAATGCAGCTATTTTTGCAGCGTCTTCCTCTGCTTCAAGATCTTAAAAATAGACTGACCTAAATAAAGCAGGCTTAAGCTCAAGGCTTAGCCTGCTTTATTTAAATTTAATCGTCTACTTCCACATGCAGCTGTTCTCCAGGCTCTGCATCAATATAAACATCTACTTCCTGAGATCCCATATCTTCAAAATTAATTTCATATATTGGGCTGCCATTTTCAAATTCTAATGACCAGCCTCTAGCGGTAATGCCATCTGTTTCAGGAGCTTCAGAAGCTGTGGACAGTGCTTCTTCTGCAGAAATATAATCTGCCAATACCAATTCATCATATTGTTCATCTGATTCTTTTTGTTCTTTTTCCTCAGATATAACGTCACCAGACTGATTAATCTCAGCGGAGTATTCCATCGTATCATCATAGCCGTCTATATCATAGACAAGCTCCCCTTTTTCTTCATCCAGCTGTATGGAAGAAAGGCTCGAACCCGGGAAGTGATCGTGGAAAGCTTCCATGGCATCCTCCACAGTTAAGGATACATTTGTTAAGTCTAGATCGTCATTACCCTCTGTTGAGCCATTATTGCCATTAGTGTTATCTGCTACATTTGAATCATCATTATTATTATCGTTTGTGTTTTCACTTGTATTTGAATCATTTGCTGCGTCATTTCCTGTGTCGCTGTCATCGCTTGTCCCGCAAGCTGCTAAAGTAATGGAAAGAAGCAGTGTCAGACATAGAAGCAAAAATTTTTTCATGATTGTTCTTCCTTTCCAATCTCTGTTTAAAAGAGGTATTTAAACTCATAATACCCAATAAAAAAAGAATCAAACCAAAAAATAAATATTTATATTTTCGAAAATAGTTTTATTGGACTTTTTGAATATCTTTATAAATTAAACTGTTCTGGGATAACTATTTTATACATAAAGAACACCCAATTCTTTTCAGAATTTGGGTGCAGAAAAACAGATAAAAATATAGTAATGAAGCATGGATATTATTTTGTTGCTGAATTGCGTTTATGCTTTGATATCATACGGTACTCAATTAAGAGCTCTCCCATAATGGCAAACAGAAAGACAGGAAGAGCGTAAAGGATATTAGTCAATATCCAGATAAGAAGAAAGACCCCAATTGCTCCAATCCATAAAGCTCCGGACAGCATTCCACGTTTTGTTACTTCTTCTGTATCTTTATAATAGCCTGCGTAGGCTTCATGATATCGTTCATGCTCCTGCATTAGCCATGGCTTGAATCGCTTCTTTTCTGTAAGGATTAAGAAGGCGATAACCAGAATGCCTGGTAATACAAAAGGAACCAGCACCCCCAGGATAGCAGCTGGATTACTGTTTTCCATAAAATAGTGTGAACTGGAGATGGAAATTCCGAATAAAATGACACCAACAGCAAGCGCATAAATAAGTGCCCTTTTCCAGTCCATCGGATATTTGGCAGTTGTTTCTGTTGTTAAACCTAAATAGGTTAATGCTGCTCCTGCAGGTACAACAAATGGCAGGAAGGAGGAAATAGCAATGAATAAATTATTTCCCGCAGAAAAATAAGTGATTAGACTCGTAATAATTCCAAACAATAAAACTCCTGCAGCAAGTGTATACCCAATTGCATATCCTGCAGAAAGTTTAGGCTTTGGATCCACATACATTTTTCCAATAATCTCCTTTCGTTTTTCTCTGCTTAAATCATCGGCAATTGCTGTAATATCACCTAATTCTGAGACAGCTTCTGCAAATGCCTCATCAGATGATTTCCCTGTTTTTTCTAAATCCTGCACGCGGTCTTTTAAATTTATTATGATTTCTTCTTTGAAGTCCTCCAGTTCAGCTGTTGACTTATACCCGTGAAATAAATCATCGACATATTTTTTTATCATCATATTAGTCGTCTTCCTCCTTCAATAATCGGTTCAAAATCCGTTGCGTAAATTCCCAATCGGCGATATTCTGTTTGTATTGTACGCGGCCTTTATCAGTAATCCGGTAATACTTTCTCCGGCCGCCCTGACTTTCATCTCCCCAATAGGCGACGATACATGTTTCTTTTTCCAATCGTTTATAGCTGGAATAAAGTGTGGCTTCCTTTAATTGATATAGCCCATCTGTTCGATCCATAATAGATTTGTAAATTTGGTACCCATAGGCATCGTTTTTTAATAGTATTCCCAACACTATCGTATCTGTATGACCGCGCAATAAATCCGCTGAAATTCTTCCTTCCAACAAAACCCCTCCTTGCCTTGCAATGACTCTTCTTATCTATAACAAATAAAATACTGTGACAGACAAAGTAATTGTTTGTATAAGTATATTACTATGTCTGTCATAGTATGTCAATGCAGATATTTAACATGGCTGATATATATTACAAATTACTAATCAGAAAAGGACAGTAGGTAGAAAAAGAAGGAGTAAGAACAAGTTTTGACGTAGTTCTTCTTTGTTTGATAGGGATGATTCATTTTTGTTGGAGAGCAATTAGATTTATAAAACCTTCTTCTTCGCATTTTCTTTTTCAAATATTTTACTTACAGATACGAAATAATGGATTTTAGAATTTGCATGAACACGTTATAATAGGGAGAGAAGGAAGGGAATTATATGCTATTTTTATTCCTGAGAACATTTGCAATTGGTCTCTTAGGAGCTGTTATCTTTTCACTCATCGGCTTGCCGATTCCCTGGCTGCTTGGATCGATGCTGATGACATTGCTGTTCCAATTAAAGTCGCCTTGGAAAATGGTATGGAATCCAATCTTTCGTAATATTGGCTTAGTTTTTGCCGGGTATACGATTGGTTTTGCATTTACGTTAGATGCACTTCAGGAGATGGTGCGCTATTTTCCGATGATGTTTTTGATTAACATTATCTTTTTTATTTTATTTATTGGTGTCAGTTACGCAGTTTCGAAATGGGCCCGCCTGGATATTGGAACAGCGATGACATGCTGTGCTCCTGGAGGATTACAACAGGTGGTAGTCTTTGCGGAGGAGCAAAAAAATTTAAATATTACAGTCGTGACGTTTTATCATGTTATGCGGCTGCTGGCGATTATTACGATGGTTCCCTTTATTGTTTCCAGTAACAGCGGCGGAGCTACTCCTGATAAATCAACAGAAAGCTATTCCCTGATTTTATTAGGTTTATTGATACTATGTTACATAGCAGGAATTCTTTTTAAATTTATTAAGGTTCCTACGGCTTATTTATTAGGACCTGTATTCCTTATTATGGTATGCAATCTATCGTCCATTCAAGTCCCGGTTATGCCGGATAATTTATTACATATTGCACAGCTTTTTATTGGAATTTATATGGGCTTATTATTAGAACGGGATAAATTAAAGAAAATGAAATCTCATATTGTTTATGCTGTTGGCTCCTGTGTTATTTTAATTGGTGTAGCATTTCTGATCAGCGAATGGATGGCACATTATTTTATGGATTTTGCCACTAGCTTTTTAAGTGTTGTTCCAGGTGGTGTCGATCAAATGGGGATTATTGCTGCATCTATCCAGGCGGATGTCACTGTTGTTACATCATTTCAGCTGTTCCGAATTTTATTTTTATCTATTATAATTATTCCATTCGTAAAATATATGGTACGGAGGGAACAAAGAAGAGGAAGAGAATAAACAGGGGAGGAGTGTGAAAAATGATTCAAATTGGATTGACAGGATGGGGAGATCATGATTCTATTTATGCTGCTGATACCAGAACACACGAGAAGCTGCAGGAATACAGCAGTCATTTTCCGGTTGTGGAATTAGACTCCTCTTTCTATGCGGTACAGCCTATCCGCAATATGGAAAAATGGGTAAAGGAAACACCGGAAAATTTTCAATTTATCGTGAAAGCCTATCAGGGTATGACAGGGCATGATCGAGAAGAAAAGGAAAATCCGTTTGAAACCAAAGAGGAGATGTTCCAGGCTTTCAGGGAATCCGTTGAGCCGCTTCAAAAAGCAGGGAAGCTGGGAGCTGTGCTTTTTCAATTTCCGCCATGGTTCGATTGCAGGCAGGAGCATGTACAATATATTCGTTATTGTAAGCAGCAGATGAAGGGGATTCCTGTTGCCTTAGAGTTCAGACAGCAAACCTGGTATGAGGAAAGGTTTCAACAGCAAACCCTGGATTTTATGAAGCAGGAAGGCTGGATTCATACGATTGCGGATGAGCCTCAGGCTGGTGTAAAATCGGTCCCGTTTGTGCCTGTGGTAACCGTAAAGGAAAAAGCCATTATCCGGCTGCATGGCAGGAATGTTCATGGCTGGAACTATTCAGGGAATGCAAATTGGCGGAAGGTCCGCTATTTATATGAATATAGTGAAAAGGAATTAACTGCTATAGCGAAAGAAGTAAAAAGGCTGGAAAAGCAATGCAAAGAAGTTATCGTTTTGTTTAATAATAACTCCGGCGGACATGCAGCTGGAAATGCTAAGCAGCTGCAGCAGATGTTGGGGATTGAATTTGATGGGCTGGCTTCGCAGCAGCTGGGGTTGTTTTAATACAAATGTGTACGTACCGGCTGTAATGAAAGATAGAGAACTAGTTAGAAAGAATGGGAAATAATATAATAGATTACGAAATCACTTCTAAAAGAAGTGTAATAGAGCTGTAGATATTGTACGCATAAAAAGGATCTTATTAACAAATTGGTTAATAAGGTTCTTTTTAATTAGAGAAAAAAGATTATCCTATTCAGTTTGGATGTCATTTATAAAATAACTTAGAGAAATAAGGGGGGTGTTTATTAAAAAAGAACTTAAAAGCACAGCAGAACGCCAGACGGAATAATCATTTTAATTTAAGTCAACTCAAGGGACAGAGCTGTGAAGTCATCGAAGGTTAAAAAGTTTTACTGTAGACAGCTGGATAAAGGAAAGAATAGCTGCTGCAGTATGGAAAGGAAGTGAAGAAGGGGAATTAAGAACGTATCGTAAGTAAAGAACGGCAGAAGCCTGTTTAAAGATAATGAAGTATTCCGATAGTTATAGCGTCTCCATCATATAAAGGTATTGGTTCTAACAATTTACTTTATTATTCGTTTCAATATTGCTTGAATAAAGCTGCAACAACTTGGTATATTGCTGCGCTATGTTCAGTGATATATTTTAAATTAAGAACATAACTAAATTCTTTAAAGAGGGGAATAAGCCAATGGTTAACTTAACTACGAGGCAAAAAAAATTACTCAGTCTGATGTTAAGCGAAAAAGAATTTAAAACTATAAAAAGTTATGCTTCCGTGATGCGTATTTCCGAGAGAACAATCTATAATGACCTGGAAATAATGAGAAATTTTTTAGAAGAAAATAATGCAAAGCTCCTAAAAAAGCCAGGTACAGGTGTGAAAATTCAAATTAATCATAAAGAAAAGTTCAGAATACTGCATCATATAAATGTATTTAAAGATAAAATAGTGCCCCTTTCTACCAATGAGAGAAAAATAGACATACTTAAACAACTGTTATTATCAGAAAAAACGACGTCTTTACAAAAGTTGTCTGAAAAGTATTTAGTAAGTAAAAGTTCCATAGTGAATGATTTAGATGAAATAGAAGTATGGGTTCGAAAGTATAGTATTAAGTTAATTCGAGATAGGAAAGGTACTAAAATTATAGGAGATGAAAAAAATAAGAGAAAAGCAATTGCTGAAATAATCATAAGAAGCTTAAATTGCGATTTTACAGATGATGAAGAATTCCCCCAGACCAGGATAGAAATTGGCATATTTAAAGGATTGTCAAGTATGTTTAATACTTCTGAAGTGATTATTGTAGAGGAAATTATCGGTGAAGCAGAAAAGAAATTAAATTACTATATTACGGAACCTTATTATACCAATTTAATAACGCATGTATTAATATCTATCAGTCGTATTAAGAGCGGTTATAAAATAGACAAAATATTAAGTTATGGTAAATGCAGCAATAAAAGCAAAACTTATTTAGCTGCACGCTTTATTGCAAAGAAAACAACGGAAAAACTTTTTATAGATATCCCTGAAAATGAGATTATTTATATCCACCAGTTTATCCTTAGTTGCGGGATAAATAAAGATATGAAACATGCAGACCTTAGTGAATTAATAAGTACGATAGATAAAGATACCCATTTTGTAGTCAAAGAAATGATAGCGCTATCATCAAAGATTGTGAATATAGATTTATCTTCTGATAAAGAATTGTATCTGGGTCTGCTGATGCACGTAAAGCCTATGTTAAATCGGCTCCATTACTCTATTCATATAAGAAATCCATTGTTAAGCGATATTAAAGAACAGTATTCGGGGACTTTTGCAATGACTCTTCTTGCAAGCTCGGCCATTGAAAATAATTTGGGATTAAGAGTGAATGAAGATGAAATAGGATATTTAACTGCTTATTTCCAGGCTGCAATAGAACGGAGAATGACGGTTAAAAATGTCATCGTTGTTTGTCCTGATGGTATAGGCACATCCGAACTGATTGCTAATCGAATAAAAAGATATTTACCTCAATTTAATGTGAAAGCGACAATGTCATTAGCTGCATTAGAAAATTTGGAGAATGGTAATGAAAATATAGATTTTATTATATCTACAGTACCTATTAAATTTGAATCTATACCGGTAATCGTTATATCTGCTTTAGTAAACGAGATAGATTTGAAAAATATTTCAAGCTTTACCGCAAATTTATCTATTTCTCACATGATAAAAGAAAATTCTTCTTACAGTGAATTGTTGGGATTTTTAGAGAAAGATCTTATATTTTGTGATTTAGCTTTTCAAGATAAAAATACTGTTATTAATTTCATGAGTAAACAGCTTAATAGTAAAGGATATGTTAACCAAAATTTTGGAGCATCAATTATTGAACGTGAAGATATTACGCCAACATCTATAGGGAAAATGGTTGCGATGCCACATGGAAATTCGCTTCACGTTAACGAGTCTAAAGTTTCGATAGCTATTTTAAGAAATGCAATAGATTGGGGGGAAGGCGAGAAGATAAAAATGATTTTTATGATTGCAGTCAGAATAGATAAAATAAGTTCAAAAAAAATCATCCGGGATTTTTATCGTCTATTTGAATCAGATAGTATTTTGAAAGAAATTATTTCTTGTAACGCTCCTGAAGAAGTACTCCAGGTTTTAGAAGGAACCAGCAAATATCTTGAAAGTAAAAATTGCTAAGCAAGCAGAGAGGGGTAATTACATTGAGTAAAGTGAAAATTGTTGCCGCAACCGGCTGTCCAACAGGTATAGCACATACTTTTATGGCTGCTGAAGCTTTAATAAGTGCAGCTGAAAAATTAGGAGCAGAGATAAAAGTAGAGACACATGGACAAGTAGGAATAGAGAATCAGCTGACAAAAGAAGAAATTCAGCAGGCAGATGGTGTGATTATAGCGGCTGATAAAGATGTTTTGGCAGATAGATTCTCTGGAAAACCGACTATAGATGTTTCTGTCTCAAAAGCAATAAAAGATCCTGAAACTTTAATACAAGCGATTATAAATGGTGAAGCAAAAATCTATCGGTCTAGTAATCAGGTTAATCGAAATGATGAGGATAATGAAGAGTATGAAAAGAAATCCATAGGCAGAATAATTTATCAGCATTTAATGAACGGTATTTCCCACATGCTTCCTTTTGTAGTTGGAGGAGGAGTACTAATCGCATTGTCTTTCTTATTTGGAATTAACTCTGCTGATCAGAATGATCCGTCATATTCCGCTTTTGCAGCATTTCTTAATAACTCTGGAAGTATAGCGTTCAGCTTAATGCTTCCAATGCTAGCAGGCTATATTGCGTCATCCATTTCACAAAGATCCGGGCTGGTCGCGGGATTTATAGGAGGTATGATAGCTGACCAGGGTGGAGCAGGTTTTTTAGGTGCTCTAATAGCAGGATTTTTGGCTGGATATCTTATGTTGTATTTGTCGAGATTTTTGAAAGGGCTTCCGGAATCATTAAATGGATTAAAAGCAATTTTTATTTTGCCTTTAGTAGGGATCTTTGCGGTTGCTGGAATAATGACTGTACTGGTGGTTCCTATGTCTTCGATTAATACCTGGATGCAAGAATTTGTAACTGGTTTTCAAGGAGCCAGTCCAATCCTTTTAGGGATTATTGTAGGCTGTATGGGGGCATCTGATTTAGGAGGACCGATTAACAAGGCAGCATATGTAACAGCATTGGCATTGCTGGCGGATGGAAACTATTATTTTATGGCTGGAGTTTTCTCGGCAAGTATGACACCACCATTGATTACTGCTTTCGCTGTAATATTTTTTAAAAGATATTTTAATCAATCTGACCGGAGTGCAGGAATTGTAAATTTTGTATTAGGATCTACACAAATTACAGAAGGAGCAATTCCATTTGCCGCAAAAAATCCTGTCGTTATGATTCCTATTTTCATGATAGGCTCTTCTATTTCTACTGCTCTGACTTATTTAATGGCAGTCCAGATACCAGCTCCCCATGGCGGATTTCTGATACTACCTGTTGCAACAAATGGCTTATTATGGATAGCATGCGTTTTAATCGGATCAATCATTGGCTCGATACTATATGGTTTTTACCAAAAAAGAACATTCAATAAAAGAGCAAAAATAAATATATCAGATCAAACAGAAAGGACGGAGGTAAAACATGTCGGATAAAGATCTATTAAAATCAGCATATATTTCTTTACATGAAAACCTTGCATCAAAACAAGCCGTATTTGAGCGAATAGCGGAGATAGCAGTAAATAATCATATAACTGGTTGTAAAAATGAAATAATTAATGGTTTATTTCAAAGAGAAAATCAATCAACAACAGGATTTTTAGATGGGTTTGCTATTCCGCATGTTATATCTGAAACAGTGAATCATGCGAGTGTGTTTATATTAAAAAATGAAGAAGGTATTGATTGGGCGTCATTGGATGGACAAGAGACCATATTTTTTATTGCTTTATTAATACCAGAAAAGAGTCAAAGCCATCACTTAAAATTACTTTCTGCTATTGCTAGATTGCTGATGGATGAGGAGATTAGGCAAAAGCTGCTCCAAGCTACAGACAAGGAAGAAATATCTAATTTATTAACACCGGCAGTATGCAACAGGTAATACTAACAGAAACCTTGTTATAAGTTTGCTGGAAGGATGCTGTAATAAGCTGGTATATTGCTTTTTCAAAGTCTGTGATACGGTCTAAATAAGAAAATTAAGGATGCTATATATAAGCACAAAGGATATTTATGGGATTTTTGTTGCGGTAAATATGTTTAAAAAACACTTGTATTCCACTGTTTGCAGATTATTACTTGTTCTGAAAAAAGCAATAGGTATTTGAAAATAGAAATCTCATTATTTATAATTTTATATCTTTATTAAAAGTTTTTGTGTTCTATGAAAGGAGGTGAACGTAATGAACTAAAAAGTATTCCACTGTCCTCTTTAGGAGTTTCATTGAAATAAAAATATAATTATAAGGAGATTAAAAAAATGAGTATTGAATTGCGCATGTCAAAAATCTTCAGACCAGAAACAGGAAATACATTTATATTGCCAGTGGATCATGGACTTTCTTTGGGTTACGTAGAAGGACTTGAGAACCCAGCTCAAGTTTTAAAAAATTTAAAAAGTGATGATGTGGATACAGTTTTAATTGCTGACGGACTGGCAAATCAATGTGACGAAGTTTTTTTTGGAAGGAATGCACCATCAAAAATGTTATGTGCAGATATTTTCTATGAAGAAGATGGGGAATTATTTCAAAAGCTTGTGTTCACTCCTGAGACTGCTCTGAAAAAAGGATATGATTGTTTAAAACTCATCCTGTTTTGGGATAGACCTGCAAAAGAAAGAATTCAGTTTGTCGATCTGATTGCCCAATGCATTGAAGAGGCTCATAAATTGGAATTGCCTGTATTAGTAGAACCACTGACAAGAAATCCGATAGCTGACCAAGAAGAATATGTACAAATTTTATCTGATGGTGTCAGAACAGCTTTTGAATTAGGGGCAGATATTTTGAAAGTTCCTCACCCGGGAGATGCAGGGGTCCTGAAGAATTGGGTAGACTATTATAATGTACCTTTTATTTTATTAGGTGGAGGAAAAAGTGGAACGATTGAAGACTTGAAAACAACTGTCCAAGAAGCTATTGATGTTGGGGTAAGAGGAGTTGCAATTGGCAGAAATATCTGGCAAAGATCACCTGAAGAAGCTAAAGAATTAATGACAAGTTTCTCTGACATTGTACACAAAAGATTAAGTACTTATTAATATGGAAAGGGAGATATAATGGCTAAATTATTAGATATATTAGAAAACTTTCCGTTTAACAAGGATGAAAAGAGGCCATTGCTGATTCGTAAACAAGATTACTCTACAGCATTGTACCCGCCGGATAATGCATTCACTTCTGATAATACTTTTACAATGGTTTCAACAGATACGTTTATGTTGGGAATCTACGAATTAGGACCGGGCGGAGCTTTTGCACCCCTGGATATTCATCCGGGGGATGAGACTTATTATATATTGGACGGGCCTGTCGTTCAACGGAGTGGGAATGGACAGTTTGCTTATTTAGAAACTGGAGAAGGTTTATATATGCCGGAGGGCGCCTGGCACTGTGGTCATAACTTTTCTGGAGGAAAAGCGAGAATCCTTTACTTTATAACGCCAAAAGCCTGGAGCGAAGCAATTCCTCCTGCTGTAATTCCATCAGAAAGTGAAACAAAATTCTACAAAGGGCCTAATAATAATCAGTTACCTGATATGAAAAGAAAAATTAAAGATATATCCAGACAAGGATGTACAGATGATATAGGTGCTTGGCCGGTAGATGCAGAAGAAGCAAGGAAGACTGGCTCTATATATGCAGTCCGTGAAAATGAAAAATTAAATAATATCCATGGAACAGAACATCCCATGCTTTTAAGGTTTATTACAAGCAATAATTACGGACATATGGGTGAAATGATTCTGCCGGCAGGCGGGTATGGACCGCGTTGTTCGGACCCTGACAGCCATGAAGGGGACGGGGCTTTATATTGTGTGGACGGACCTGTGACCATAAATCTTGTAGATATGGAGGAGAGTTTTGTCTTAGAACCTGAGGATACTTTTTTCTTGCCGGCAGAAACTAAGTACCAATTAGTAAATTTCGAAAGTAATCCTGTAAAGGTCATTTTTTCAATTACAAAACTGTAGTTACTACTTTAACAGGAAGTTTGGCGGTTGATATAAAAATCCTCTATTGAAGTTTATAACCAATAGAGGATTTTTTTGATTATAATGAACAACAACAGCTTGATGAAATATTGTAATTTTCAGTATTTAAATATATAATAATATTAACCTTAAATCAGAACGGAGGAAAATCATATGATTCGTTATATGGTATGAACATCTTAACTGATATCCTTTTTTAAATCATAAAAAAATACTAAAGGATTTCAGGAGGGACAAAAATGAATACAGAAAAGAAGCGGAACAAGCTGATGGAAGTGCAAAAGGAACTCTCTTTTTCAGGTGCTTTCTATGCAAAAAAGCAGGATGAAATAATAACAGAAAGCAGTGGATTCAGAAATCGTGCTGAAAAGCTTGAAAATCAGGTGGATACACGATTTGGCATTGCTTCAGGGTGTAAGTTATTTACCGCAATTGCTATTGCCCAGCTTGTAGAAATTGGGAAACTCTCTTTTGAAACAAAGCTGCAAGATTGTGTGGCAGAGAAATTTCCTTACTTCGACAAGGATATTACTATTCATCATTTACTGACGCATACTTCAGGTGTGCCTGATTATTTTGATGAGGAAGTGATGGATGACTTCGAGCTGCTGTGGGAGAAATTCCCGATGTACGGTGTCAGAGCACCAAAAGATTTTCTGCCGCTTTTTCAGCATAGAGAAATGCAGGATGAACCAGGCAGTTCCTTTCAATATAATAATTCCGGCTATATTTTATTAGGTTTGATTGTGGAACAGGCTACCAACCGCAGTTTTCCTTCATTTGTAGAAGAAAATATTTTTAAAGCAGCGGGGATGAATGATTCAGGATATTTTGAAATGGATTGTTTACCGGAACGGACAGCCTTAGGCTATGTAGAAGAGCCTAAGGGAAAATGGAAGACAAATATTTATTCTATTCCTGCTAGAGGCGGTTCAGATGGCGGTGCGTATGTTACCGTACGTGATATGGCTAAATTTTGGGATGCTTTGATGGATTACCAGCTGTTATCTGAGGAAATGACCCGGGAGGTACTGCAAGCACGTGAATGTGTAGATGAGGAAGATAATATCTTTTACGGCTACTCCGGTTATATGGAATTAGATGACAATCAAGAAGTAATAAAGTATATTCAGATGGGATATGATCCGGGAGTTAATTATCGTGCAGTTCATTATCCGCACGATAAGAAGACGATGATTGTGTGCTCTAATGAAACTGAAGGTGCTTATGAGCTGTTAAAAGAGATGGAACGTATAATATAAATAAAAAAAGAGGCTGGGACATAACTAGCCAAAAATAATGAAAAGATGGATTTCACATTGGGTTTTGATGTGAAATCCATCTTTTTTGAAATCATTTATAAGTAGATACATAAAAAAGCAGCTAGAGGCAGTGTATCTTCTCAGATTCACTGCCATTAAGGCGAATCCCAATTCATTATCCACTTTGGATTTTCCTCGTACAGAGAAACGAGTGAAACCCAAATTAGCCTTCAAAAATCCAAAGAAAGGCTCCACATCTATCTTACGTTTTCCGTAAAGCTTGCCCATTTCTTCATCTGAAAGCTGTTCTCGTATCATTTTCTTTTGTGCTTCCCATTTTTCATTATAAAATATTTTCCGATGGTTACCTTCCTTTGCCTTGGTACATTGCTCTCGCAAAGGACAGCCTGTACAATCTTCACATTCATAGACCTTAAATTGTCGCTGGTAACCATACTTGTCTGTGCGTTTGGAGTCATAGCGATAAGTAACAGCTTGACCATTTGGACAAGTAAAGGCATCTATTTCGGCATCATAATCCCAGTTAGCGGTGTTAAAGGGATTATTTTTATATTTTTTCTTCTTCTCTTTGCGGTACATACTATAGGTAATCAAGGCAGTTCGTAACCGGTTCAGGGTGACATCTTCTATATTCTGTTCACTTCCATAAGCCGCATCAGCTACGAGGACATCAGGCAACGCAAAATAATCCTTTTCAATACGATCTAAAAAAGGAATCAGCGTTCGTGTATCGGTAGGGTTCGGAAAAATATCATAGGCTAATGCGTAACGTCCTTCTGTTGCCAATTGCACATTATAAGCAGCTTTCAACTGTCCGTTCTTCATATGGTCATCTTTCAATCGCATAAAGGTTGCGTCGTGATCCGTCTTGGAATAGCTGTTACGTTCTTCTAAAATCTCCAAGGCTTCTTCATATTTTTCTTGACGACAGATGAAATCGTGCACCTGTTTTAAGGCTTGTTTTGGCTGCTTTCGTTCCGAACGCAGGGCTTTTCGGTCTTGTGCTTTTTCAATCGATTCGATTTGTTTCGTATACGTTTGGACTGACTTATCCAAATTCGCTGCCATCTGTTGAAGTTCTTGCGTCGATAGAGCTTCCGGGTTTTCCCGGTTGATTTCTGGAATAATTTCTTTTTCCACTAATTCTTCATAGAGGGCATGGGACTTCTCTACAAGTTTCGTTTGATAACGCTCGATCGATTTTCGCCAGACAAAGGTGAATTTATTGGCATTGGCTTCAATTTTGGTCCCGTCAATAAAGATAGCCTCCGCATCGATCAACTCTTTTTCCACCAGCTGACAACGAAATTGGACGAAGCACTGACGCAATAGTTCTTTTACTTCTGGATTCACACGAAAACGGTTGATAGTACGGTAACTCGGCTCATATCCTTGCGCAAGCCACATCATTCGCACACTATCTTTTAATAATGCTTCGATTTTTCGGCCAGAGAACACCGACTGGGTATAAGCACATAAAATAATTTTCATCATCATACGCGGGTGATAGGCGGGACAGCCTGTTTGACGGGTAAAACCGGTGAAAGCTTCTTCTGGAATCTGTTCGATAAATTCATGGATGGTATAAGCAATATCATTTTCTTGTAATTTCATCTCGAAATCTAATGGCAAAACGACTTGATTTACGTTATAATATTTAAACATAAGGATACCTCGATTCTGTTTTTGTAGTGGTACTTTAACTTTATCAGAAGGTATCCTTTTTTTGTACGTTTATTTCATTTTTTAATCAAATTAAAAAAGTGACTTCCTACTTAAAATCATAGTAGAAAGTCACTTTTTCTATTTTTACTGGCTTTTGTCCCAGCCTCTTTTTATCGAAACAATTTATGCCTAATCCTGCTAGCATATTTACGAAAAACACTGCTTTTATCAAGCTTCCGTTCTTTAGTCAATTTTTGAAAAGCCACTTGTTTTTCTGATAGATCGGCTTGCTTTTCTCCATTCGTTGCAATTTGCATTAAGTCGCGGTGCGATATATATTGCTTTTGATTTTCCTGCTCATCTGAAAGGTAGCCTGCCCGTTTTAAAATACGAAAAGATTGTTTAACCTCTTCAGGCAGTCCTGCAAATTCATCACGCAGATCCAAACGCTGTCCTTTACCAGGCAAATTATCAAATTCACCATCGTCCACTGCCTTTTTAATTTGCTCTTCCACAAAGTGATACATAACGCCCCCTCCTTATGAAATCTGAATATAATTCTTATTTTAGTATGCTAGAACGGAGAAGGAAATTCAACTAGAGATTATTATCAATATGATTGATAATCTGCTGTACTGCTTGTTCTCCTGCCAGCTTCCAATCGTTTTGCTGAAAAGAATTTAAATCTGAATGAACAGCATGTTTAATAATAAGAGGTCTTCCAAATTCAATTTGAACAGATGGCTGGTCGTGTTCTTCTTGTATTACTTGGTAAGGAAGAGATAAATAGAGTCTTTTCCCACCCTGACTGGTAAGAATCCCATCAAAACAGCCTTCCCTCTTATTATTTTTTCCTGCTATATGAAATCCAAGTCCTTCTAGGTGAGGCTTCAATTTTTGAAAAAAACCTCTTTTTCCTGGTAAATGAGTTTCTAATACAATCATTTATAATTTCTCCTTTACATTCTTCTATATAAGTTCAACTTATATAGAACTAGTTTTACCTTCAGTTAAGTAAAACATACGGAAATACAGAGGGATAATCTGTGCAGATTATTTTATAAAAACTTCTTGTTTTAAGAACGTTTGTTCTGTATAATGTGTTTAGATAATCTCTCCTCAGAAAAAAGCCTCACTATCATAAAAGGATGTGTTATTATGCCTCAAATTTGCCTCCGTAAAGTATATTCCTCATCAGAAACAGCGACTCTGTGCATACAGGAAGATTACAAATCATACAACAAGTACCAAAAAAGAAAAGGACGAACCAAGAAAGCATTACTTCAAATACCAAATCATCAATTAATGGATTTGAAGGTGGATTATGCTTTCAAGCAATTGTTTGGAAATGAGAAAAATAAGGATATCACTGTCGTTTTTCTCAATGCGATTCTAGCGAAATCAGGAAGAAATCCAAATATTGAAATTGGCGGCGAATATGAAGGAGATAAAAAAATCTAGATTAGATATCTTCGTTGAGACAGAGAATAAAGAACGGGTCAACATAGAAATTCAAATCAATAATAAGTATAATATGATTAATAGAGCACTGTATTACTGGTCGAGGCTTTTTTCAGAGCAGCTAAAAGAAGGGTAAAGCTATAAAGAACTGTATCCTGTTATCAGCATTAACATTATGCATTTTAACCTGTTGCATGATACAGATTCCTACCATAATATCTTCCGCTTGCATGAGATTCACCAAAAATATCCATTAACTGATATGATCGAATTTCATTTTGTGGAAATCCCTAAATTAATCACCGCATGGAAAAAGAATCAGCTGAATCCATGGGAAGATGTATTAACCTGTTGGTTGCTGTTATTAGGAGTCGTGGACAGAAGAATGAATCATTTCTATGACGATATCTTTCAAGAATTGGAGGAGATTGCGATGGAGGATAAATCTTTAAATATTGCAATGCGTGTCTGGGAAGATTTAAGCCGTACAAAGGAAGAGCGCCGGGAATATGAAATACGCCTGAAGCAAATTTTAGATGAACAATCCATGAATCGGGATAGAGAGTTATTGGAGCAGGAAATGCAAGAACTGAAAACTCAGAAGGATGAACTGGAGATACAAAAAGATGAGCTGGAAACCCAGAAAGATGAGCTGAAAACTCAGAAAGATGAATTGAAGGCGGAGAAAGAAGAAGCGGAAATTAAAAGAAAAAAGGAAGAGACAAAAAGAAGAGAAGAGGGGGGCAGAAGAATTGAAGCTGAGTCAGCATTGGAAGAGTCCACGAAACAGATGGCACTAAAAATGTTAGAACGGGAGATAGATTATATCACAATTACGCAAGTGACTGGGCTTACTTCAGAGCAGTTAGAAATTATTCAGCAAGAAGCGGAGAAAAATGATAAATAGTCTGTAAAATCCCATGATGAAATACGAAACAATAAGGCACATGCTTATAATTGAAAAAAAGCATGTGCCTTTATTTAGAAATGAAATCTCCGTACAATTTCATTCTTCATTGTTTTTTCTGAAAATAGTATCATGCCGATTAATGTCAGCAGAGCATATAAAGCAGTTGCTGCACTCGGCCATAGAACAGTGGACCAGGAGCTTAAGAATAGGATAACGGGTAGAAAGCCGAGAATGACCATCGTTGACATATATCCAATGTATTCCCGCCATTTCATTGGCTTCCGCAGCACAATAATCGTTACAAAAAAGGTTGCCAATGTGACAAGAAACGGGATCACATAATGAATGGACCATTTTGAGCTTCCGGATGCTGCATCTAAAATAAACAGCATGACAGAGAGTGAGATCACTTGAAGGACTACTTTTGATCCGGTATGAGCTCTGGAAAGGAAGGTGTGATTTATAGTCAGTACACCATACAGCACAGGTCCCAATACATATAAAAACCATAGCCTTTCCGGGTTCGTCAGTAAATTAATCAACAAGCTTGTACTAATGCCAAAAATCGCAATAAATAAGACAAGACGCTGAGCAAATCGGCGCCGTTTGACCTTAGTCTCATAAACAGGGTAATATTCATTATCTCCTGTTTTATCAGAAAGCTTACGTTTGCATAACGGGCAATATTTCTGTTTTGTATAGACACTGCAATTTGTGCAATAATGCTGCATTGTTTTCACCTGCTGTCATTGGAGTATACTTCTATCTCCAAATTAAATGTCTTAGAAAGCTCTCTGAAAAAAGTACGAATAATATCCGCTTCTTTAATCATTCTCGAAAATGAAATCACAAGCTCATCTCCAACTGCAATCATCGCTCCATTAATAGGGCTTTTTTTACTAGGATATAAAATAATCTCCATGTGTGAGATATGTGACTTCATTGCTTCTGGCAGCTGTACCTTCCCTACATTCGTCATTGTCATCGCTTTGGTACGTTCACTAAAACTCCTATAACCATAGCGGATTGCATGATATTTAAGAGGAAGCGGAATGAACCTGGCTGTTAGTCTTGTCTGCCATTTTACCCGGTCATTAATACTTTGCTGTAGGCTTTCTTTCCGCACTTTTTCCCGCAGCTGCTTTGATACCTCAGAAATAATTTCTTCTAATGTTGTTGTTTCCGTAACCGCCATGCCAATATTGACAACTCCAAAAAAATTGCGCAGCGTATTTGAAGGGAAAAGATTTCTCAAATTAACAGGAATGGCGATTTTTATTTCCTCCTGGTAAGCTCGGAATTTCAATCTTTCTTTATAAATAGCTGCAATAATAAGTGCTGAAATAAAGGCGGTAATTGTTGTTCCATGCTTTTTAGCAAGCTTGTGTACCTTCTCTGCGCTCATTTTTCCATGGATGACAATTGTCTGATCTATTAACCCGCCGCGGATTTGGTAAGAAGATGCTTCTTTGAATTTTTGCGGTTTTTCATCTGTTACGTAATTTTGGTAACTGTCATCCCGCTCATAATAGCTTGGTTCATCATGAATGTTAATTAGTGTGCTTTCATAACTTACGTCTTCGCCCAGATGAAGGAGATAATGATAAATAAGTGCCTTTATAAATTCTAAAGCGCCTGTACCATCTGTTACAGAGTGAAAAAATTCCACAGCTATTCTTTTCTTATAATAGGTAACACGCATCAAGAAGCCGTTTGTTTCTATAGGATCAATGGGTGCGCATGGATATTGGTTTTCATACTGAACAAAAAGCTTTTCATTATTTTCAACAAGGAAATCCCAAAATAAACCTTTGCTGAGCTTTACTGCAAACATTGGCAGACGCTTGATAACGTCATCAAGTGCAAGCTGTAGCTTATCAGGCTGCACAGTTTCCTTCATTACTGCTGCGAGCCGGAAAACTGAAGAATTTGTCTGTTCAGATACAGCATGAAACATTTTGCCTGCATTATCAAGTTTATACCATTCATCCATCTTTCGAACACCTCTTAAACGTTCTGATTTTGCTTGTGCAATATCTATCTGGATAGAACCAGTTTCAATTATAAGCTTTAACTTTTACTTTAACAGATGGTGCCCTTTTTTTGTACTATAACAAGTATCAAATTAAAAAAAGGTTTATATTTTAAAAGTGGAATGGTATTTCGTGTCTATCATAGAAATTATACACCATCATTTCTGTATAAAAAAAGAGTAACCACACGTATTACCGTAAAGTTACTCCTTATCTAAATAAAGAAAATGATATAAACAGAAAATGCTCCAAACACAATAATATAAAAAAGAATTTTAGCAATCGTCGGCTTCTTCAATATATCGTAAACAGCGGTAGCAGCAATAATAAGCAGTGCAATAATCATGGTTACTGTATTCAGGAAAAAAGTAATTAAAATACCTGAAATCAAAAACAATATACCTATTACTATATTTTCTTTTCTTTTCATAAGTCTCCTCCAAATTATTGAAACCTGAGCTGCTTCATAAAAGAAAAGAGCAGACAGGAACCCGCTCTTTATAACAATTAATAATCAGAGCCTTTTAAAGTAAGCTGCTTCACTTCTTCAACTGTCTTTGCTCCAGATAAAGCCATTGATACAGAAACCTCTTGTGCAAGGTTGGCAAATATCTTTTGAACACCTGATTCACCCTGCAGAGCCAGTGCATATGCATAAGGGCGTCCAAGTAAAATTGCGTCAGCGCCCAGTGCCAGAGCTTTAATTACGTCTGCTCCCCGGCGGATGCCGCTGTCAAAGAGCAGTGGGAAATCTGGACCGACAGCTTTACGGATAGCCGGTAATGCTTCCAGACTTGGAATAATCCCGTCCATTTGTCTGCCACCATGATTAGAAACAATAATCCCGTCAATCCCGGCCTCTATAGCCTGTTTTGCATCTCCCGGATGAAGAATACCTTTTAAAAAGATTGGCAGATTTGTACGCTGATGTAACTCTGCTATGTTGTCCCAGTGAAGATGTGGATGATGCAGATTCTCGATAATTGAATCAATTTCATTCTGGCCTTCTTTCAGTCCTTTTTGAAAAGCTGGATCCTGTACATAGTTGGCTTTTCCATACCCTTTTTTCAAGGGAGAATATTGATAGCGCATATCATCTTCCCGCCATCCAAGCATTACTGTATCCACAGTTACTACAATCGCTTCATAGCCTGCTTTTTCTGCCCGTTCTGCCATGCTGTAGGAAATAGCATCATTACTTGACCAATATAATTGAAACCATTTTGGTCCTTCAGGCACAGCCTCTGAGACCTCTTCGATAGACCTGGCAGTAACGGTGCTTTGAATATATGGAATATTCATAGAGGCAGCCACATTTGCAATGGCAAAGTCGGGCTCCTCATGGACCATTTTTAAATGGCCGATGGGAGCCACCATAAATGGAAAAGCATATTCTTTTCCAAGAATACGAATAGATGTGTCCACCTGAGATACATTACTTAAACATCTTGGAATAATGGAATATTGCTCAAAGGCCGCTCTATTTTTTCTTAATGTTTCCTCACCGCCGGCGCCGGAGCGGATGTGACCAAACACTTCTTCAGGTAAGGTATGCTTTGCTGCAGCTTCAAGCTGTTCGGGTCCGATAGGAAAGGAATCCTGTATAGTTATATGCTCTAGAAAAGAGCCTTTTTGCGATGATACTGACATATTTTTTACCTCCGTTTAATCTTTTTTCATCCGCGCCGCAAGCCGGTTTCCGATAGATTGGATACCTTGGACGATAATAATCAGGAGAATAACAGTGACATACATCACATCTGTTTCATAACGCAGATGTCCAAATCTGTATGCAAGGTCACCTAAGCCCCCGGCACCAACAAGGCCTGCCATAGCTGTTGCCCCGATAAGACTGATTGTTGCAATGGTTAAAGCCAGTACAATTGCCGGTCTGGCTTCACGAAGCATAACATTCCAAATGATGTGATGTGTTTTTACCCCCATTGCACGGTATGCTTCAATAACACCTTGGTTTACCTCCAGCAAGGAAGATTCAATAAGTCTGGCTATATATGGAGCAGCATTAACAACGAGTGGTACAATAGCTCCTTCCACACCAATAGAGGTGCCTACTACGAATTTGGTGAATGGAAGCATAAAAAATAAAAGAATAATAAACGGAATCGAACGAATGACATTTATTAGTAAATTAAAAAACTGATAGACAAATTTATTTTGCAAGGGTTGCCCGGGACGTGTCAAAATTAAGATGATGGCTAAAATGATACCTATAAGTACTGAGAAAGCAAGAGAAATAGCAACCATTAGAAATGTATCTTTTATTGCTTCGTAAAATATTGGCAGCCATTGATCAATAAATGATTGCATATTAGTTTACCCCCAATTCTTCTATCTCTACGCCTTGTTCCTGCAAGAAAGAGAGTGATTGTTCTACTTGATGATCATTACCAATCAAATGAACGACGATATTACCGACAATTCCATTTTTTAATTCGATAATATTTGCTGTCAGAATATTTGGCTCTACATAAAATTGCTGTGTAACCTTGGATAACAGCGGCTGTCCTGTATTTTCGCCCAGGAAGGTCAGACGAACAACTTTTCCTTCCAGCTTCAATTCATTAACCAGACGGTCAGATAATTTCCGCTGTGAAATTGTATTGAGGAATTTTTTTGTTGTCGGTTGTTTTGGCTTTGTAAATAATTCAATCGTAGACCCTTGTTCAATAAGATTTCCATTTTCAATAACATATACATAATCACATATTTTTTGAATAACGTTCATTTCATGCGTGATTAATAGAATTGTAATCCCGAGCTCTGCATTAATTTTTAGTAATAGCTCGAGAATGGAATTGGTTGTTTCGGGGTCTAATGCGCTGGTTGCTTCATCACTCAGGAGCACCTGTGGTTCCTGAGAAAGTGCTCTTGCAATAGCTACACGCTGCTTCTGACCACCGGAAAGCTGAGCAGGGTAAGAATCTTTTTTCTCAACTAAATCAACAATTTCAAGGTATTTAACAACTCGTTCAGCAATCTTTGATTTCGGTACGCCGAGTAATTTTAAAGGGATTGCAATATTGTCGTAGACGGTAGCTGTTTTTAATAAATTAAAATGCTGAAAAATCATGCCGACTTTTTGTCTTGTTTGCCGAAGCTTTTCTTTTGATAGTTTTGTTAAATCAATTCCGTCAATCCATACCTTTCCCTTAGATGGCGTTTCCAGTAAATTGACACAGCGTATTAATGTACTTTTTCCTGCACCACTATAGCCGATCACGCCATGGATTTCTCCTTTATTGACAGAAATCGTTACATTGTCTAATGCAGTAACATCTTTTCCTTTTTTGGACGGAAAAATTTTTGTGACATTCTCTAACTTAATCATTGATGTTCTTCCTGCCTTTCTATTTTTAAGCGGGGGGATGTTATCATCTGTGCGCTTTAATATAATATCTGCACAATTCATAAAAAGAGCCTCTCTGTTGAAAGAGAGGCCCGAAAATATGGTCTTATTTTCTGCTCTCATCTTTCAAGACGAATGTCTTGCTGGAATTAGCACCTTTTTAAGGTTGCCGAGCTTCAACGGGCCAGTCCCTCAGCTACTCTGGATAAGAGATATATTATTTATAGAGGATGTTCAAGAAGTCCCTGAGGTAAAGCGGTCAATCTCATCTGTGACATAGCTTTTTCAGTGGCATTTTTTGAACTCGCAATTATAGAATTGTATTATTTAAAAATAGCCTATTTTATATGTTTCGTCAATGCTTATTTTGAAATAAGTCAAGTTTTTCAATACGGCAAATTGCTTCACGAATACGCTCGTCCTCGACAAGTAATCCGACACGTATATAACCTTCCCCGGTTTTCCCAAAACCATTACCTGCTGCAACGGCTACATTTGCTTCCTTTAATAAATAATCCGCAAATTCTTCACTTGTAAATGCTGCCGGCACTGGAAGCCAGGCAAAGAAGGAGCCTTTTGGAGCTGTTACATCCCAGCCGATGCGTTTGCATTCTTCCAGTAAAACATTTCTGCGCTGTTCATAAAGCTTTACAAGAGAGGTAACGCAGCTTTGGTCACCTGATAATGCTTCGGCAGCAGCCTTTTGGATAGCTGGAAAAAGGCTGACAAATAAATGATCCTGCAGAATATTGATAGCTTCAATCATATCTTTATTTCCGGCAGCAAACCCGACGCGCCAGCCTGCCATATTATATGTTTTGGAGAGGGTATATAGCTCAACGCCAACATCTTTTGCGCCTTCTGTTTGCAGGAAGCTCACCGGCTGATAATCGTCAAACCCGATTGCGCCATATGCAAAATCATGGATGATTCCAATATCATTTTTCTGCGCTAATGCAATGGTATCTTCAAAAAATTCCTTTGTTGCAACTGCTCCGGTCGGGTTATTCGGATAGTTGAGATATAATAGCTTAGCAAGTTTTTTCTGTTCATCTGTTAAGGCAGTATAGTCCGGTAAAAAATCGTTTTCTTCTAATAACGGAAAGGTGTCATAAGTAACATCTGCTAATGGTACACTGGACAGATAATCCGGGTATCCTGGATCAGGTAAGAGCATTAATTCACCCTGATCCATTAGAGCTAAAGGAAGTTCTACTAAGCCGATTTTACTGCCAAATAAAATAGCAATTTCTGAAGCGGGATCTAGATCAACATCATATTCTCTTTTATAAAACTGTGCTGCAGCCAGCTTTAATTCATCTGTACCACGGAAAGGAGAGTATTTATGTGTAACAGGATTTTCAACACTTTCCTGAAGGGCGCGGATAATATGCGGTGGCGTAGGCTGATCTGGATTTCCTTGACCTAAGTTAATAATATCTCTTCCTTCTGCTATTGCAGCAGCTACTTTACCTGCAAGTGCAGCAAAGAATTGGGAAGGAAGCTGTTCTACACGACGGGATAATTTCATAATCTATCGACCTCTTTATACTATAATTTGTAAATGTTTTCTCAGTCTACCTGGCAGAGGATTTCCTGACTGAATGAATTTTCACTTTATAATTATATATAATAGTATAAGTTTGCAGAGAGATTGTCTATCAAAAAAAGATAAGGTGCTGGTAGATGTTTTTGGGATTTTTTTCCAAATAAACTATTTCACCCTGCTTTCCATTGCATTTCATATTTGAAAGTAGTAACATAGAAATCGTGTCAAATTATGTTAAATAATTAGATAATTCCAAGAATTATAGGTTTGGAAATAGGAGGAATAAAATGAATACCAAACTGCGTATAGGAAATTATTTAGCAATTGCATTTATGTTATTTGCTTTATTTTTTGGAGCGGGGAACTTGATTTTCCCGGCACAGCTGGGACAACTGTCAGGTGGTAACCTCACGCCAGCTATAATAGGATTTTTAGCAACCGGAGTAGGGCTGCCTTTTCTCGGTATTATGGCAATGGGCTTCTCTGGAAAAAATAATCTGCAAGAGCTTGCGAGCCGTGTTCATCCTATCTATGGACTTGCGTTTACAGCATTACTTTACTTAACCATTGGCCCATTCTTCGCAGCGCCAAGAACAGGAACAGTTGCTTACGAGGTAGGCATTGCTCCATATGTAAGTGATGGAGCGCATTCTACAGTTTTATTAATTTTTACTGGAGTATTTTTCTTGATTACACTGCTTTTTTCATTATTTCCATCGAAAATTGTTGATAATATTGGGAAATTCCTGGCGCCGGCTCTTGTTATTTTACTGCTTGTTCTATTAGCAGTTGCATTCTTCAATCCGATGGGCTCTATCCAGTCTCCAGACGAAACGTATCAATCTGCAGCCTTTTTTACCGGGTTTATTGAAGGATATAATACTATGGATGCCTTAGCTGCTCTGGTATTTGGGATCATTATTATTAATGTTATTAAAGGTTTTGGAATTACGAATAATAATCAAATCTTATCTGCTGTTACTAAGATTGGTTTAACATCAACAGCATTACTCGCAATTATCTATGTAGGGATATCCTACTTAGGGGCAACCAGTGTAACAGAGTTAGGTGTATTTGATAATGGAGGGCCTGTGTTAAGTGGTGCAGCATCGCATTACTTTGGCACATTTGGAGCCATTTTGCTCGCAGCTATTATTATATTGGCATGTCTGACAACAGCAATTGGATTGGTTACAGCAAATGCGGAATATTTTCATTCCTTAATCCCTGCTATTGGCTATAAGCCGTTTGTCTTTTTCTTTTCCATCTTAACATTTGTAGTAGCTAATTTTGGTCTGGAAAATATTATTTCTTACTCTGTACCTGTGCTGATGTTTCTATACCCACTAGCTATGGTATTAGTTTTATTAACATTTGTGTCACCAATTTTCAATCATTCACGCCTTGTTTACATCCCGACCATTGCGGTCACTTTCCTTTTTAGTATCATAGATGGTCTTGTAGCACTTTACGGATCATTAGAATTGGAGCTGCCTGAATGGCTGGATGTTCTTGTTGAAACACTAGGTGATGTTCTTCCGCTTTATGCAGAAGGACTGGGCTGGCTTATCCCGGCAGCTGTTGTAGCGGTGATTATGATTATTATTGCGAAAGTGAAAGATTAAATAGAAATAAAACCTGACTGTCAGATGAAAAACCTTTCAGTCAGGTTTTTTAATTTCTCCACTGCCTGCAATACCATAGAAGAACAGCTTCATTAATTCTTCCGTTAATGGAACAAGCTGTTCGATAGCGTCACCTTTTTGCAAATAATCGGTAAACATTTGCAAATAGACGAAGATAGCGGTATCGCTGATAGCAGGATCAATGAAGCCTTCATCTCTGCCTTGCTGAACGAGCTGCATCATTGCAGGCAGTGCTTTTTCTTGATAAAGGTGCTCAATAAAATTGCCAGGTATTTTGTATTGGTCCATCATATAGTTGGAAAATTCCTCGTGTAAATCATTTACAGTTTGTGCCTCAGAAAATATAAACTGCTTCATCTTCTCTTCGTATGATATCGGCTCTTCAATCAGTTTATGGTATTTTTCCCATGTTTGATTCACAAAGTAAATAAGTGCTTCATACAATAACTTTTCTTTGCTCTCAAAATAATTATAAATAGTTACCTGTGAAACATTTGCTTCCTTCGCTATCTTTGAGATGGAAACCTTTTTGATACCCTCTTTTTGAAAAAGTGCTGCACTTGTATTTAAAATTTTTTCTTTTTTAACCAATGTTCTTCTTTCAAAACCGTCCATAGCTTGCCACCTCCATTTTTATCATATCATATTTGGAAATGAAATATAAACATAAAAATATTTCAAAACTTATTGACCTAAGATGATTTTATCTATATTATGAAATATATAAGGTATAATATTTCAAAACTTTCGGGGAGGGTTTCTTATGACTGTGCTTCAGCTGGATAGGGTAACGAAAAAATTTGGTGATTTTCAAGCGCTGGATCAAGTGTCGATGGAATTAAATAAAGGGGAAATTTACGGATTTATTGGACCAAATGGAGCGGGAAAGTCAACAACGATACGTATTTTATTGGGAATGTTAAAGGCAACAGACGGACGTGCAACCATATTTGGAAAGGATGCCTGGAAGGATGCTGCAGAGATTCATAAGCGCTGTGCTTATGTTCCAGGAGATGTTTATGTATGGCCAAATTTAACGGGCGGTGAAGTAATTGATGTTTTATTGAAAATGAATGGCAGTTATTCGGAAAAGAAGCGCGATGAATGGGTGGAACGATTTCAGTTCGATCCGACTAAGAAAGCAAGATCTTACTCAAAAGGAAACCGGCAAAAGATTGCTTTGATTGCTGCATTTGCTTCAGAAGCTGATTTATTTATTTTGGATGAGCCGACATCAGGCCTTGATCCACTAATGGAGCATACCTTTCAGCAGGGAGTAAGGGAAGTGAAAGAAGCAGGAAAGACGGTTCTTTTATCAAGTCATATTTTATCGGAGGTCGAGAAGCTTTGTGATCGTGTTGCGATTATTCGTAAAGGGAAAATCATTGAAAGAGGTACACTGAATGATTTGCGTCATTTAACAAGGATGCAGATGCAGGTGGAAACCAGAGAATCTCCAGAAGGGTTAGCAAAGCTTTCCGGCGTGCATCAGCTGGAAGAAGAAAGAGGCCATTTTACTTTTCAGGCAGATACAGACCATATGGAAGAGATTATCGACTATTTAAACAAATATGGTGTGCGGAAAATGGAGAGTACACCGCCAACATTAGAAGATTTATTTATGCGTCATTATGAGGAAAGAAGCAGTGAGGAGAATGCGTAATGAGAAAGCAAATCAAAGGAACTAGGATTCTTTTTCCTATTTTACTTCGGCAGCATCGGCTTCGATTGCTTCTGTGGCTGGCAGGTCTTGTTTCGGTGACTTGTTTCGTAGCTTATGCTTATCCAGAAATGTATCCGGATCAGGCGTCCAGAGAAGCGTATTCTATCACCATGGAAAACCCGGCAATGATTGCGATGCTTGGAATAGGGTATGAGCATTATCAGGAAATCGGCAGCCTGTTTGCACTGGAGATGCTGTTGTTCTCTGCGATTGCAGTGGCTGTTATGAATATTTTACTCATGTCTAAGCTGACAAGAGATGATGAGGAGAATGGCAACTTAGAGCTTGTCCAATCAAGATCTGTCGGGCGTTTAAGTTATTTGACGGCTTCCTTTATGGTTATGCTGTCTGTGAATATTTTATTTGTTATTCTGCTTGCGGCAGCAATGGGGTCTATGCAAATAGAAGGGTTTGGATTTACAGGAGTTGTTCTTTATAGTGGTCTTTTGGGCAGCTTTGGACTGCTGTTTGGCACCATGACCGCATTTTTTGCTCATTTCGTTACCTCCTCAAGGGGAACGAGTGTATTAAGCTTTGCTGCGTTATTTTTCTTCTATCTTTTACGTGCTGTCGGGGATGTGAATGTGGTGTTTTTATCTTGGATCAGTCCGCTTGGCTGGCTGTCAAGAGCATACGTTTTTGTTGAAAATAATGTATTTCCAATTGGTTTATTGCTAGTAAGCAGTCTTGGACTTGGAATCTTGGCATTTATCCTTCAGTCAAAACGTGATATTGGAGATGGATTATTACCTGAACGGGCAGGCTCTGTCCATGCTTCTGCCTTTTTGAAAACAAAGGTCGGGCTGGTCATGCGTTTACAAAAAACAATGATTTTCATGTGGACGATTGGCATTTTGCTGCTTAATATTGTTTTTGCACTTATATTAGGTGATTTAGAAGCCTTCTTTTTAGAAAATGAAGCAATGCAGGCCTTTTTAACGGGGGAAGGCAGTGTAATGGAGCAGTTTATTATTTTATTGATGGGCATTATGGCATTATTTATCACAGCGCCGGTCATCATCAGTTTTTTGAGGCTGCGCGGAGAAGAGAAAGCCAATCGGACAGAGCTTGTATTCAGCAGGGCAGTATCACGGATGCAGCTGCTGAAGGCTTATCTCATACCATCTATCCTGATTGCAGTTCTGCTGCCAATATTGCAGGCGATGGCATTATGGAGCGCGGGAGCGGCAGTCAGTGAGGATATGATGCCATTTTCAGATGTACTGGGGGCTTCTATGGTTTATATCCCTGCTCTTTTACTTGTATTGGGGATGGCTGTTTTATTCATCGGCTGGCTGCCGAGAGCTGCTTCACTTGTATGGCTATTTCTTGTCTACGGATTTATCGTAATCTATTTAGGAGATATTTTAGAGCTTCCGGATTGGGTACGAAGTCTATCAATCTATGAACATGTTCCGGTTTATCCAAGCGAGGAGCTATCTTATGCAGCATTACTGATTCTATGCGGAATAAGTGTATTCTTGTTATTTATTGGCGCAATGGGATATAAGCGGCGTGATATAGAAGGGTAACAGATGGAGAAAAATAACGTGACTGCAAAAATTTTAAACAAGGGATTTAACCTTTTGTTTGTAAGGAAGGATAGTATATAATTATAAACTAATTGAAAGTAATCTCTTTAACTAGTTTGTTGTAAGAGGTTACTTTTTATGTTCGTAATAATTAGCGTAGAGAGAAGTAGATCAGTATGCATCCGAATGGTGCATATTGTCACGAAAGTGAAAACAAATACCAATACCAATACCATGGCATATCTTCCCCGCCAGATTAGAAAAAGGCCTGGGACACTTTATGGAAGGAAATAGAGATAAAAATGTAAATGGATTTACGATCAATGGTTAGACAAATGCAGCTGGGATTATACAATGATAGTATATTCATAGAAAAGTGACATATTTATCTCTTTCCCTTTATAATAGAATCGTATAAAGATTGAAAAAACTTGAAACAGAAGGATTTGGATAAAGCTGTCGATACACAAGCTTTCTTACAAGTTTTACATAACGAGGAGATTAATAATATGTTTCAATCGTATAAGCCAAATAAAAAGGGGAATTTTGAACCTGAATCAACATGGAGTTTAAAAAGCAAGATGATACTCCTGATCACCTTGCTGATATTGGGTATTTTTATTCTTTTTACTTGGTTTCTCCATTCATTTATTTCTAACACCATTGAAGACCAGGTTGGGAAACGTGCACTAAGTGTTGCCAAAAGTGTTGCCAATATCCCAGAAATAAGATCAGCTTTCGAGTTAAAAGACCCTGCTTCGGTCATTCAGGAAACGGTAGCTCCTATATTGGAAGAAACTGGTGCGGAATTTATTGTTGTAGGCAACCAGGAGGGAATTCGCTATTCCCATCCAAACTCAGAAAGAATTGGAGAAAAAATGATAGGTGGAGACAATACCCGAGCTTTACAAAATGGAGAAGCTTATATATCTCAGAGCGAGGGGTCACTTGGTTTGTCTATTCGTGGAAAGGTGCCAGTAAGAAATAACGCAGGGAATATTATCGGTGTAGTGTCTGTAGGCTTTCTAAGCGAGGATGTCCAAAGCATTATAGCGAATCAGAGTAAGTCCCTATGGCTTACCATGATAGGAATTATCGTATTAGGAATTGCAGGTGCCATTTTAATTGCGTACCATATAAAAAAGTTATTGTTCAATATGGAACCAAAGGATATTTCTTATTTACTACTGCAAAAGGAAGCAATATTGCAGTCCACGCATGAAGGAATGATAGCAGTTAATCATAATGGAATGATAATCATGATGAACAAAGCAGCAAAACAGATCTTATTTCATGAGGACCAGCAGTTTGATCAATTTTCAGGAAAATCAATTAATCAACTGATTCCCAATACCGGTTTGTCTGAAGTACTGAAAAGCGGGAAGAGCCAGTACGATAAGGAAATGATATTAGGTAACTCTATTGTCATAGTAAATCAAGTACCTGTTTATATGGAAGGGAAAATAGCAGGGGCAGTTTCTACTTTTCGGAAAAAAACAGAAATAGAGCATGTGACGCGGGAACTCCAACAAATTAAACAGTATGCAAATGCCCAACGTGCTCAAACACATGAATTTTCCAATAGTTTATATACCATTCTTGGCTTGCTTCAGTTAGGAGAACACAAAGAAGCTATCGATTTTATTAAAAAGAAAAGAAATATTCAAGAGGAGCAATCGCAAATCTTAACACAACATGCAGCTGATCCAGTTGTTCAAGGACTTTTGCAAGGGAAAATTAATCAGGCGAATGAACTTGGAGTGACCATTTCTATTCACCCGGACAGTCAACTCAATCATGCTTACCATGGGAACAAGCAGGAGGCATTAATTACTGGAATTGGGAACATGCTTGAAAATGCGTTAGAATCCGTAAAAGATAATCAGGAGGGGGAGCAGCAAATCAGTCTATTTTTCACTGACATTGGGGATGATATCGTGGTAGAGGTGGATGATTCTGGCCAGGGTGTATCAGAAGAGGCGGCAGTCCATATCTTTGAACAGGGATACTCTACAAAAGGAGAAGAAAATCGAGGAATAGGGTTGGCCTTGACACAAAATATCGTCCAAAAACAAGGCGGTCAAATCATGTTGGAAGAAGGAGAAATGGGCGGTGCCTGTTTTGTAATGATTATACCTAAGAATGGGGGGGATTCGGATGAATGATAGCATACAGGTTCTTATTATCGAAGACGATTTTCGAATTGCTGAAATAAATCGAAGATATGTAGAGAAGGTAGAAGGCTATATGATTCAGGAAGTAGTAAAAACAGGAGAAGAGGCACTTACCTATCTTAAAAATTGCACTTCTCGTCCACAGCTGATTCTGTTAGATATTTACATCCCCGATGTAAAAGGTTTGGAGCTGCTTTGGCAAATACGCCATTTCTATCATGAAATCGACTTAATCCCCATTACTGCAGCTAACGAGACAGTAACCATTCAAGAAGCATTAAGGGGAGGAGCTTTTGATTATATCGTAAAACCTGTCGATGCTGATCGTTTTGCGCAGTCCCTGGAGCGATATAAGGAATACCGGAAAATTTTTTCTGCTAAAGAGACGTTAAGCCAAAGTGAAATTGACGTTTTCACAGGTATTACAAACGCCGGTTATCCATCTTACTCCAGTAGTACAAATATGAATTTGCCTAAAGGAATTGATCCGATTACATTGAATGATATCAGACAACTTTTAGAAGCGGATAAAGAGAACGGGATTACTGCTGTGGAGCTAAGTAAGAAAATTGGAACGAGCAGGTCAACGGCTCGTCGTTACTTAGAATACCTGGTGTCTGCGAAAGAGGTTCATACGACATTAAAATACGGAACTGTCGGTAGACCAGAACGAGAATATATGCATCGTGAAACTTATGAACAAAATGATTAATATGAGAAATAAACAACTTATGAAAAGAAGGTTCCGCCTTCTTTTTTTTCATGCTATTTTATTTATTAATCGAAAAAAATGTTACCGCTTTCAAAGTGGAATGGAATTATTAGCAATCACGAGGATTAATAAATAGTATGAAATGAGGGGAAATAGGGATGTTAAGTTTAATAGGATTTGCAACAATACTGGCAATTGTTATTTTATTGATTAGAGGTAAGGTTCAACCGATTATTGCCATGGTATTAATACCAATTTTAGGGGCTTTTCTTGCTGGTTTTGGATTGGGGGAAATTGGAACTTTTTTTAATGAAGGAATTGCTACTGTTATCAATGTTGCTGTTATGTTCATTTTTGCAATTCTTTTCTTCGGTGTAATGTCGGATGCCGGATTGTTTGATCCTTTTATCAATAAAATGGTTGCGCTTTCTCGGGGGAATGTTATTGCTGTAAGTGTAGCGACTGTGTTTATTGCAGCTATTGCACATTTGGATGGTTCTGGAGCGTCGACATTTCTTATTACGATTCCAGCACTGCTTCCGCTGTATAAACGTTTGAACATGAATCCATATTTGCTGCTTCTTTTGGTCGCAGGAAGTGCAGCTATCATGAATATGGTTCCGTGGGCTGGGCCTTTAGGACGTACTGCATCTGTTTTAGGTGAGGATGTTACACAATTATGGTACCCTCTCATTCCAATCCAAATCATTGGGATGGTATTGATGATCGGTATAGCGATATTTCTTGGATTTAAAGAAAAAAAGAAAATTGAACAACGCTACGGAAAACTGCAGGGTGCTGCTGCATTGGAGAATACAGCTAAAGATATAGATGGTGAAAGCAATTCTGGAGAGAAAGATTTCTCCAATAAAAATCAATATGCGCGTCCAAAATTACTTTGGGTAAATGCAATTATTGCAATAGGTGTTATAGTACTGTTAGTATCAGGAATCATTCCAGCTGGTCTTGCATTTATGATTGGGCTTAGTTTTGCACTGCCGATCAACTATCCGAAAATGAAAGACCAATCAGAAAGAATTAAAGCTCATGCATCAAGTGCATTGACGATGGCAACTATCATTTTGGCAGCTGGAACATTTTTAGGAATTTTAACAGGAACAGGGATGCTGGATGCAATAGCAGAAGATGGTGTGACAATCATGCCTGAAGCCGTTGGGCCATATTTACATCTTATTATTGGTTTCTTAGGAGTACCTCTTGACTTACTAACAAGTACAGACGCATATTACTTTGGATTGCTGCCTGTTGTGGAACAGATTGCTTCAGGTTTTGGCGTAGAGTCAGTATCTACTGCATATGCAATGGTTATTGGAAACATCGTAGGGACATTTGTTAGTCCGCTTGCACCAGCAGTTTGGCTGGCGCTTGGTCTATCAGGCTTAGAAATGGGGCGCCATATCAAATATTCTCTTCCTTGGTTATGGGGACTAAGTATTGTATTAGTAATCATTGCAGCATTAATTGGTGTTATTTAAGAAGGTTTTGTACGGCGCTGAGTATTGCTTGGCCTTCTCTCAATATGTGTAAAAGGAACAGTTGTTATTGTTAGCGACTGTTCCTTTTGTCGTTTTGTAGTACTTATTGTCGAAATATCTTAGGATTTTTCTCTAAATTTGTAATTTAGTATATAAATTTTTGAGTATAAGTAGTAAAATAATAAAATTAGAATGTTTTTTTATAATAAAATCATTTATAAATTTCTAATTCGAAATAGACTGAAAAATAAATCTGTTTTGAAGGTTTTTTAGATGAAATGCGTGTCTGATGCATTCCAGAACAAGCAGCACAGAGGTTTCTTCCTCTAAATGTTACACTTTTAGTAAAAATCTTAGAAAGAAGGTATTGAAATTGGCAGAACTACGCAGCGATATGATTAAAAAGGGTGTTGATCGTGCACCGCATCGAAGCCTGCTACATGCTGCAGGGGTAAAAACAAAGGATTTGGGGAAACCATTTATTCTGGTGGTCAACTCTTATATAGATATTGTTCCTGGACACATCCACTTACAAGAATTCGGAAAAATTGTAAAAGAAGCAATTCGTGAAGCTGGCGGCATACCGTTTGAGATGAATACAATCGGTGTAGATGATGGTATTGCAATGGGGCATATTGGAATGAGATATTCCCTGCCAAGCCGTGAGTTAATTGCCGATTCCGTGGAGACAGTAGCGAATGCGCACTGGTTTGACGGCATGGTTTGTATTCCGAACTGTGACAAAATTACACCGGGAATGCTGATGGGCTCTCTGCGTGTGAATATTCCATCTATTTTTGTCAGCGGCGGTCCAATGAAGGCTGGAACTGATAGTGCCGGCAACCCGCTTTCACTTACTTCTGTTTTTGAAGGCGTAGGAGCTTATCAATCTGGACAAATTGATGAAGCGAGATTACTGGAGTTGGAGCAAAATGCATGTCCGACATGTGGTTCATGCTCTGGGATGTTTACCGCTAACTCAATGAACTGTCTGGCTGAAGGTATTGGCCTGGCGCTCCCTGGAAATGGAACAATTCTTGCTGTTGCTGAAGAACGGAAAGAATTTGTAAGACGCTCTGCAAAACAATTAATGGAATTAATTGAAAAAGATATTAAACCGCGTGATATTGTAACAAAAGAAGCAATTGATAATGCTTTTGCTTTGGATATGGCTATGGGCGGTTCAACAAATACAGTATTGCATACACTTGCTTTAGCCCATGAAGCAGGAGTAGATTATCCGCTTGAACGTATCAATGAAATCGCAAACCGTGTTCCTCATTTAGCAAAAGTTGCACCGGCATCTAATTATCATATTGAAGATGTTGACAGAGCAGGCGGAATCAGTGCGATTATTAATGAATTACTTAAAAAGCCGGGTGCGTTTTATGGAGATAACCTCAGTGTGTCTGCGAAAACAATTCGGGAAAACGTGCAGGACTCGGAAATCCTGGATAAGGATGTTATCCATACGCTGGATAATCCGCATTCTGAACGGGGCGGACTTGCTGTATTGTTTGGAAACTTGGCACCAAATGGCTCTATTGTTAAAGTAGGCGCTATTGATCCAGAGGTTGGCGGGTATTTCAAAGGACCGGCTATCTGCTTTGATTCACAGGAAGAGGCATTAGAAGGAATTGAATCTGGAAAAGTAGAAGAAGGACATGTTGTTGTTATCCGTTATGAAGGACCTAAGGGTGGTCCTGGAATGCCGGAAATGCTTGCTCCGACTTCACAGATTGTAGGACGGGGATTGGGTGCAAAAGTTGGTTTAATCACAGACGGACGTTTCTCTGGTGCATCAAGAGGGATTTCCATTGGACATATTTCTCCAGAAGCTGCAGAAGGCGGTCCAATTGCCTTTGTAGAGGATGGAGATTTAATTGAATTAGATCTTGAAAACCGTGAAATGAATCTGCTCGTTTCTGATGAAGAATTCGAAAAACGCAAAGCAAATTGGAAAGGCTTTGAGCCAAAAGTGAAAAAAGGCTGGCTTGGCCGTTATTCCAAACTTGTAACTTCAGCGAACACTGGCGGAGTTATGGAAATATAAAAGAAAATAGTAATGAAAAAACGTCATAGTATAGTACTGTGGCGTTTTTTCTTCCATATTATATTAACGGCAAGCGTCTAATTTGAATACTATAAATCACGGAACATGATTTGAATCGAGAGGTTGAGGTCAAATGAATGAAAAAAATAATAATGATACTTCGAACCCAGAAGAAATCCAAATTGCTTACAGCTTAAAGCTGGCTTTAGTTGGCGGATTATTAGCTACTTTGGGAGATGCGATAAGCACCTATGCGGGAAGCTTGGCAATTGATGAATACGTACAAGAAGCGAGAGACACAACTGAAAAGGATCGACAATTGGAGGAAAGGCTTGCAGCAATAGAAAGAAAATTAGATTCTTTTCAGAACAAAATGGAATAAACGGAAACGAAACGTTATTCAAAGAACAATAATAAAATGGTTAGAGTTATAAGCTTTTTCTTGTTATAGTTAAAGAAAGGAGTGCAGAAGAGTATCCATGCACATGCTAAACGTTGAATAGACCTAGTGGAAAATATGGACAGCTAAGGTATCCGGCACCTCAAGTATTAGAGTGAATATCTATTATCAGAGGTGTTTTGTATTTTTATGGGTTTTAGATGTTTTATCAGAGGCTGCAATCAGCTACTCGCCCTTTCAAAAATATTTACAGTGAAGAAGAAAATAATGGTTATAATCATAATCTGTATAAAAGATGGGAAAAGCTAGTATGCTAATAAAAAAGAATTCAATGTAAAGGGATTTCTTATAAAAAGGATGATGACAATGCTTCCAGCACAACCAGCTATAACCCGAAAAAATATTATTACGCTATTACGTCTTGTTGCAGTTGTATTTTCCAGTGTGGCAACCATTCTATCGACGGTATTACCGCTTTTATTTTATACGGACTTGTCAGCAGGCACTGTGATGACAATTGCTTCTGTATTATTAATTGGCGCTGTATGTATTCATGGCATGTTGACACATACCCTGAATGATATTGCAGATTATCAATCAGGTACGGATCAACATAGTCCCGGGATTCTTTCGGGAGGCAGCGGTGTATTACAGAATGGTGCAATGTCTGTAGGAATGCTGAAACAATTAGGGACCTGGATGACTCTTTTCTTATTGATAATAGCGGTATTGTTTGCTTTTCTTGGCCTTACAGAATTTGCAGTATTAACCTTGATTGGGATCTGGGGGGCAGTGTCTTATTCATTAAGGCCTTTTCAATTTGCTTACTATCCATTCGCAGGGGAATGGCTCAGTTTATTTCCAACGATGCTGATGCTTGGAATTGCAGCACCTTGGATTTTACTGGAGCAGATTCCCATGTGGGCTTGGCAAAATGGTCTTATTAATGCAATCTGGTGTATGGCTTGGGTGATGGTCCATCATATTCCTGATAGACATGCGGATCGAAAATCAACTCCGCTAAAGCAGACCTCTGTTGTTTGGGCAGAGGATACTTTTGGAATAAGAGGCGCTAAATTACCAGCGATGCTTTATTTTGTTTCTGTCGGATTGCTGCTTTTCTGGACAGCCTTCACGCGCCCCATCGGAGCATTCGGAGCTGGTATTCTCTTAGGCTATGCCATCTACCTTGTTATCAAAATGGATATTGACGATGTTGAAAAAGTAACAAATGATGAGAAAAAGCTGCTTTTTCTTGCTTTTGCGACAGCTATATGGCTGGGGATCTTTGTTTGAAAATAAATTTAAAAGAAAGAGCTTTTACAACAGCTTTCAAAAGCTAGAAGGAGAACTAGCTTTTGAAAGCAGGTTTATTAATTTTGGAAGAGTTCTTTCCCAACATTTCAGAGTCATCCGTTCCCTTGCTGTAACGATATATGATAAACAATTTATTCATATCATAAATACTTATTTTACTAGTATAATGGTGTAAATAGGGAGTGGCATGATATGGAAACAAAAAAATATCATAAAACAGATTTTTATTTTTGGAAAATCACTTTATGCTTAGCGTCTGCTTCTTTTTTCGTGTTTGCGAGCCTTTATGTCGTTCAGCCGTTATTGCCTGTGTTTGTCAGGGATTTTGATATATCGGTATCAGAAGCTACTTTAACGTTATCTATAAATATTGTCGGTTTAATTATCGGCTTAATTGTTCTTGGATTTTTTTCGGATCGAATTGGCAGAGTTCCCTTTATCAAATATTCGTTACTGGCTTCGGTTATCCCGTTTCTGTTAATTCCAATGACAGACTCCTTTTATTTTTTTATTCTGATGCGATTTTTGCAAGGATTTGCACTGGCAGGATTACCGGCAGCCTCACTTGCTTATATTAATGAAGAAATCGACCGCTCGAGTATTGGAATTGCCACTGCTTTATACATAGCCAGTAATGCTTTTGGCGGCATGGTTGGAAGAGTGCTGGCAGGCTACTTAGCTGATGATTTTGCCTGGCAGACGATATTCTATATTTTCGCCGGGATAGGAGTAGTTATCGTTGCGATTGTAATGATATTTTTGCCAAAGTCTCGTTTTTTTGAAGCGAGTCATCTGCCGTTTCGGAAGGATATAGAGGGTATGGCCTTTCATGTGAAAAATCCATCAATGCTTTTAATTTTCGGTATGGGAATTATTTTTCAGCTTTCGTTTACATCGGTTTGGACTTATTTACCTTTCCATCTGGAAGGAGAGCCGTTTTTCCTTTCCGCCAAAGCTATTTCATATACATTTTTGGCGTATGGCTTTGGGGTAGTTGGAGCTCCTGTGGCCGGATGGATAGCAGGAATCTTAGGTCTAAACGTTGTCCGGATAGCAGGAATAATTATTCTATCTGCCGGCATCATTATGACGATGATACTTTCTTTACCCTGGATTATCGTCGGTTTATGTATTACCTGCCTCGGCTTTTTTACAGCACATTCTTTGACAGCAACCTTTGTGACCGAGCAGGCAGCACATCATAAAGGAAGCGCATCCAGTCTGTATTTAGTATCCTATTATATTGGTGTTACATTTGGAAGTACTGCTGTGGGTCCTATTTGGGACAAAGCAGGATGGGACGCAGTTGTCTGGATAGCAGGTATATTGCCAATAGGTTATTTAATATTTGTAACGATTATACAAAAGGGAGCAGGAAGGTCATCTTCAGGTTCTGATGGATAAATAAAAATAGATTAGCATACTACTGAAGCCTGAACATAGAAAATGCTAACCCGAAAAACCCGGACAATCAATTTATCCGGACTTTTCTTATGATGCTGATAGTATTTCCTCTGGCTAAAAACGATTATTTAAAACTCTCAGGGTAGCTCCCTAAATCAATACCTAAGAATAAAGGTACTAATACATAGACAGTGAAAGTAACTAAAACAATACCGACTAGATTTAGAACGAATCCGGCCTTTGCCATATCCGGAATCCGAAGATAACCTGATCCGAAAACAACAGCATTCGGAGGTGTTGCTACCGGAAGCATAAATGCACATGAAGCAGCCAGCCCTGCCGCGATCATTAATACGAATGGGTGCATATCCACCGCGATTGCTAATGCAGCCATTATAGGATACATCATTGTAGCCGTTGCAGTATTGGACGTAATCTCAGTTAAGAAGATAACCAGAGTAACTACAGCCAGAACAATTATTAATACGTGAACTCCCTGTAATGCAGTTAATTGTGTTCCAATCCATTCAGATAATCCAGAAGTGGTGAAGCCAGCTGCAATAGCAAGTCCACCGCCAAACAGAAGCAGAATCCCCCAGGGCAGTTTTACAGCACTATTCCAGTCAATTAAATAATCTCCTTTTCTATTTTTGGCAGGTATTAAAAATAGAATAAGGGCAGCAGCTATGGCGATAATGGCATCATCAATATAAGGATTAAATTTATTGAGCACGAATGTACGGGAAATCCATGCAACAGCTGCTAAAATAAAAATAATAAATACTGCTTTTTCTTCATAAGAAGCTTTTCCAAGTTTTCTTTTCTCTTCATCTAGAATCTTTTTGCCTCCGGGAAGAGTTTTCATTTTTAATGGAAAAGCAAATTTTGTTAAATAAAACCAGGCTACAAGAATAAATATCCATGCAAAAGGAACACCAAACATCATCCAGGACGCAAAGGATATCTCGACGTTGTATAATTCCTTGACCGTGCCGGCTAAAATAGCATTTGGAGGCGTACCGATAAGTGTAGCCATTCCACCGAGAGAAGCGGCATAAGCAATTCCAAGCATCAATGATTTTCCAAATGCAAAATTCTCTTTCGGCTGCTCTACACCAGATTCCTCTTTAAGAGCATCAGATACTTGATAAATAATAGCTAACCCGATTGGAACCATCATCATGGCGGTTGCCGTATTTGATATCCACATAGACAAAAATCCTGTCGCAACCATAAACCCAAGAACAATACGATCGATATTCGTCCCCATTACAGAGATAATATTAATGGCAATCCTCCGGTGTAAATTCCATTTCTCCATTGCTAATGCCAGTACAAATCCACCCATAAATAAAAAGATAGTATCATTCCCATAAGCGGAGGTGGTAGCTCCAAGATCCAAGCCATTGGTTAAAGGAAATAAAATAATAGGCAAAAGTGCTGTAGCCGGGATCGGTATCGCTTCGGTCATCCACCATACAGCAATCCAGATTGTACTTGCTAAAACTGCCTGGCCTTCATTAGACAAGCCTTCAGGAGATATAAATAATAAAGTAATTAAAAATAATAATGGGCCGGCAATAAGACCAGTGCGTTGTATAGGAGTATAAGAACGTTTCTCCTTATCTCCATTGTCATTTCCATTACTATTGTTTCCTCCAGCCCCATCATCCGGCTTATTCCACTTTTTTCGTTCAACCATCTCTCCAGGCTTGATGAAAAATCGAAACATGTCTTTCACCTGGTCATGTTTTTCCCATAGCCAATTCCAAGTAGCAGTTATCATCGTTTTCCTCCTTTTTTAGCATAGAGCACACCAGGCTTGTAAGTGCGCGTTTATACTAGAAATAACAATAGCTGAAAAAAGCTATCAATATTGCTTTTGATAACCTTTGTCCATTGTTATTTATTTTTATTCTTTGATACAAGTATTTATTCGGATAATACACTAATTTTGAAGATATGCAGGAGATCTTTCAGGGGGGTAGATTGAAAAAAAGAAAGAGATGCAGGCCGCGAAATCTTCCTCTTATAGATAGTATCTGTTTTGTGATTGAACTGCCGCTCTGTAGCTGGTGAGATTATTTCACCTCCGCTTTCCGGAAGATAAGTAAACTGGCCAGATAGAAAATGAAAATAAATAATAGGCTGATTATCATGCTTTTTACTATAAATTCACCACTCATACCCAGAGTTAATTGGGATAAATCAATCCCATAAGGAGTATAGGCCATCACAGAATGAACCTTGTCATTCAGGCTTGAGATTGGCCCAAGAATCAGACTGGTCATATACGTGGCAGCGATAACGAAAACTGCTTTTTTAAATAGAAACATATAAAAAACGCTGACCATCAGCTGGCTGAAGAAGATAAGCAATGAAAGCCCGCTGATTAATATGATTTTGCCGAGCAAGCCGGCTGTAGCTCCCTGTTCTGCTGCTCCGGCTAAAATGTTTAAGGTCGGTGTCGGGATAAAACCGCTGAATGCAGTATTTGTAAAAGCAAAAATAACTGTGATAATGATATAGGGCAGATATAACAATGCAATTAAAATAAAAAATGAAATAATCTTGTTTATAATAATTGTGTTTCTGCTGTACCCGCCTGAAACAGCATTTTCAATGATTTTATTTTCAAAATCGGCCGTAAGGCAAATGCCTGCAGCAATACTTCCCAGCAATGCCATCATCTGTGTTTCAGAAAACAGGGATAAGGTGCCGGAAGCAGCTTCTAAGCTGAGACTTCCAGTTGAAACATAATGAGAACTGGCAGCAAAAATAATAGCGCTGAGAATGGATAAAATAAATACTGTCCAGGGTGAAATTGACCTGCTTAATTTAAAGAAATCGGCTTTTAACAGCTGCATCAGCTCACACCTCCTATTAATTGAAGATAATAGCTTTCCAGGGTTTCTTCCTGCGTTGTAAAAGTAGTAACAATAATATCATGATTGATGAGGGCTTTTGATAATTCCTCTTTTTTATTAATAAAGTCATATAGTTTGATACTTTTATCAGGCTGTACAATAAAATTCTCTGTTTGAAGCGATTCTCTCAGTACCTTCTGCAGCTTTTCCGGCTCATTACAATCAATGAGAAGATGTTTATTGATTTGTTCCTCTAATTTGTCATGGCTGAGCGTTTTCAGGATTTTTCCCTCATTAACAATAATAAATTCATCAGCAGTTTGATGAAGCTCTGCTAAATGGTGACTGGATAAAAGAATGGTTATTTGATATTTAGCAGCCAGACTCTTTATTAGCTGTCTAATTTCAGCAATACCGCTCGGATCCAGCCCATTAACAGGTTCATCAAGCATCAGCATTTTCGGATTACCGAGTAAAGTAATAGCAATTCCCAGGCGCTGCCGCATACCTAAGGAGAAATCTTTTGCCTTCTTTTTACCTGTGGCCCCCAGTCCGACGATGTCGAGCACTTTCTGCTCCATATTCTTTTCTTTTATTCCTTTCATCGTTTTGTGGACACGGAGATTATCACGCGCACTCAAATACCCGAGAATACTAGGGTTCTCAATCATACTGCCCATTTGTTTCCGGCCAGCCTGCAATGCTTTTTGATTCGATTGGTTAAATAAATACAGCTCTCCGGAAGTAGGAAAGGATAAGCCGGCAATGATACGCATAAATGTGGTTTTACCGGCTCCGTTTTGACCAATTAGCCCATAAATTTTCCCCTTCTCCAAGGATATTGATACATTATCTAATGCTTGAAAATCATTATAGACTTTGGAAATATTTTTGGCTTCGAGAATATATTCTGTCATTTGTCAGAAACCTTTGTATGATTTAAAATTCCTTGCGTCATCGCCGTGAAAAATTCTACAGGAACTAAGGCAATACCAATACTTTCAGGATTCTCATCACCTAAAACAAGAAACTGATCACCTTCTTGCATATTAATCATATTCACAGCCTTTTCTGGTAATTTTACATAACCATCTTTCTCCAAAGGAGTAGTGTTAAACATATGCTTTCCCTTTGGAGGAATTGGAAAGCCGCTTTCTTTTTGATCATAATGAATTAAATTGTCTAAAGAGACATCAAATAAGGTGGCGAGTGCATCACAATTGATAATATCGGGTAAGGACTCTCCATTTTCCCATTTGGCAATCGATTGGCGGGTGACACCAATTTTTTCTGCTAATTCTTCCTGTATGGATTTTCCATCGCAGATTTAGATTGGCGGTTTATTGCTATTATTATTGGCGTATTTATTGTGCATGCATTGGTGGATGGTTTATCAGCTTATGCTCTTGCTTATGTCGGACAAAAGGTAGTAGCGAGGCTTCGGGAAATCTTATGGAAAAAGCTGATCCGCCTCCCGGTTCCTTATTTTCAGAAGCAGCCGAGCGGGGAGTCTGTCAGCCGTGTTATTAATGATACAGGAATAGTAAAGGATTTAGTGTCTCAGCATTTCCCACAGTTTATTTCTGGCTTGATTTCCATTATAGGAGCAGTTATTATCCTGCTGTTTATGGATTGGAAAATGACTTTAATTATGTTTATCGCTGTTCCGATTACATTGGCAGTAATGCTGCCGCTGGGAAATCGGATGGCAAAAGTATCTCGCAGTCTGCAGGATCAGACAGCTAATTTTCAAGGAGAGATTCAGCAGACAGTCAGTGAAATTAGATTAATGAAATCTTCTACAGCAGAACAGAAGGAAGAAAAACGGGGCTTACAGGGAATTTTCAAGCTATTGCAGACAGGCTTGAAAGAGGCAAAGATTTTCGCTGTGATTGCACCATTTATGTATATGATTGTGATGCTTGTTATCGTCATGATTATTGGCTATGGAGGTATCCGGGTAGAGCAGGGGACCATGACAACCGGATCGCTTGTCGCATTTCTCTTGTATCTATTCCAGATTGTCTTTCCTATTACAACATTTGCGATGTTCTTTACCGAATTACAAAAAGCAAAAGGAGCTACCGAGCGTATTTCAGAAATTTTACAGGAAGAAGAGGAAGAGGTATTACCCGGCTCTGAAAAACAGATTGGCGAGCTGTCGCTGCAATTTAAAGAAGTCAGTTTTTCTTATGAAGCAGGTGAGCAGGTACTGAATAAGGTATCATTTTCCGCATCTCCGGGAGAAATGGTGGCATTTGCCGGGCCAAGCGGTGGAGGGAAGACCACTGTATTCGGTTTAATTGAACGCTATTATGAGCCGGATGAAGGAGCAATTCTGCTTGATGGAGAATCGATTCAGGATATTTCTCTTGGCTCCTGGCGTTCCCAGCTCGGATATGTATCACAGGAGAGTTCCATGATGTCCGGAACCATTCGTGATAATTTAACCTACGGGTTGGAAAATGCAGAAAATATAGCTGATGAAAAACTTTGGGCAGTCGCGGAAATGGCCTATGCAGCACAGTTTATACAGGAACTGCCAAATGGAATGGATACACAGGTCGGTGAACGCGGTACAAAGTTGTCAGGCGGACAGCGGCAGCGGATCAATATTGCGAGAGCTTTCCTGCGTAATCCGAAAATTTTATTACTTGATGAAGCAACGGCAAGTCTCGATAGTCAATCGGAACAGGTTGTTCAAAAAGCATTACAGCGACTGATGGAAGGAAGAACAACATTTGTAATTGCCCATCGCTTAGCTACAATTATTGATGCGGATCAGATTATCTTTATTGAAAATGGCGAGGTTACTGGTAAAGGAACACATCAAGCTTTAATTGAATCGCATGAACTGTATCGTTCTTTTGCGGAGCAGCAGTTGAAGTAAAATAAAAAAGTAGAGCATTTCCATTGGGAAATGCTCTACTTTTTTATTAAATCAGATTTTTACCGTCACATCTTTAATCAGCCGATAGTTAACGCCAAAAAGGAGAACAATTAATACAAGGCTTAGTGGTGTGGCAATAAAATCTGGCAAATTGATAATGTTTGTAAAAAAAGAAAAATGTGTGACTTCTATCAGAATACCAGTTATTGCTAACAGAAGAATGCTGCATGCGATGGATAAAAGCCCATACAGCCAGCCTAAACGGTAGAAGGTCAAACCAATCATCCACCCGATTAAAAAGTAAATAAGGTGCATAATGGCAAGTCTGACAAAGGTATAAATAAATGCAGAGAAGCTGCTTGTGAAATCAAGCTCTTGTCCATGAATATTCCAGCCTGCCCAACCAGATATAAATTGGAGAATAAAAGTTAACAGTATCAGGATGACTGTTATTGCTATGGCTATCAGGGCGGATGATATTATCGTGCCAAGAAAAAAATTTTTTCTGGTAGCCCCCTGCTGCATGTAATAATAAAAGAAAGATGATGTTGTCAAAATACCAATAATTAACATGTAAATACCTGAAGATCCGTTTGAAAAGTTTGTCAAGTCTATAAAACTGGAATGCGGACCAGAAGCAAAGGTTACTACGACTATATAAATCACAAACATAAAGGAAAGAAACCATATCGTCCACTTTACTTGTTCCATAAATAAGAGTCTGGCTATTTTTTTTGATGATAAGATAATGGAACTCATTCATCTTCCTCCTTTGTCAAATGCACAAACAAATCATGGAGAGAGAGGACGCCAATCTCAATTCCGGCTTGATTTGCTGCATTTCTCTGTTGTTCAGAGAGTTCGCCATATACCATGACGGATTTTGTTCCGCCTAGTACCTGACTGTTTAAAATCTCTAAGTCCTTTGAAAAAGCATCTATTTGTTCCAGGGAGCCTGTAAGTGAGAACCCTTTGGAAATCACTTGCTCATTTGTGTCCTGCAATAAAACCTTTCCGTTATGAATCATCAGCACCTCATCGAATAGATAATCTGCTTCGGAAACGAGATGAGTGGAAAAGATAATCGTTCTCGGATGCTCTTCCTGATCATTTAAAATCTCTTTATAAAAAATTTCTCTTGTCGGTGCGTCCATTCCTAAATAAGCTTCATCAAAAATAGTTAAAGGAGCTCTGGATGCTAAACCGATAATAGCCTGAAATGCTGATTTCTTACCTTTGGATAGATGATTCACTTTTTTATTTAAAGGCAGCTTGAATTTCTTAGCCAATTCCAGGGCATATGTTTCGTCAAAATTTGGCCGGAAATAAGCCATTTCTTTTAACATGTCTCCAACTTTATCATAGGTGTACTCCAAATCCTTCTGCTGATCAAAAATAAAGATCGTATCCTGCATGATTCTTGGATTTTCAAAAGGATCTTCTCCATCAATGATAAGACTTCCGCCATCAGCTTTTCGGAAAGCTGACAGCACTGATAATAAGGTTGTTTTCCCGGCGCCGTTTCTTCCTAATAAGCCATGAATTTTTCCGGCCTCCAGCTGAAAACTGATCTGATCAATAGCCGTGAAATCCTTATATCGTACACTGACATCTATTGCTTCAACCGTGAAACTCATGCTTTATCCCCCTTTCTTGCCTTTTTTATCAGATCAATGATTTCGTTCTCTGTAATACGAAGCTTCTCTGCTTCCTGGACTAAACCGATGACATAATCATCCATAAACGCCTGCTTCCGTTTTTGAACGAGTTTTTGCTTTGCTCCTTCTGCGACAAACATACCAACACCTCGCTTCTTATATAGAATGCCTTCATCTACAAGCTGTGTAACACCTTTGGAGATGGTGGCGTGATTAATTTTATAAAATTGGATCAGCTGATTGGTAGAGGGAGCCTGCTCGCCTTCCTTTAACTGATTATTGACAATCTGGTCTTCAATCTGTTCCCGGACTTGAATGAAAATAGGTTTATCACTCCGAAATTGTGTGGACATGGTTCGTATAGCCTCCTTTCTGATATGATTTTATAATCGAATGGGTGCGTCTTTCGTTAAGCGGTAGTTACAGACGATTAAAATGGCTATCATGATAAAGAAAATAAGATAAGGCCCAATACTGATAATCTGCGGATTGACGGTGAAAAATTTAATGGTATGTGCAATATCAGCTTTGTCTTGTAATAATGCGGATATCCCGAAAAATGGAAAGGAAATAAGGATAAACAATAATCCAATCTTCCAGCGAAAACGATAAAAACCAAGCCCCATAAACCAGCCAAGTAAAAGATAAAAGAAATGGGCAACGGAATAATCAGCTATGCTTTGAATGAAGGATAATACCCCGCCGCCGATTAATGGATCTGTCCATGGGACAGCAAATCCTAATGCCGGGACGAGTGTCTCAAATAAAACAATCATGGTGATCATTGCCAAAGCTAATATAATAGAAAGCAAAGCAGATGCGAATAAAGCGGCTTTAAAAAACTTTTTCCTGGAAATTCCTAATTTATAATAGTAATCTAAGAACCCATAAGAATAAAGCAATCCGATAATTAACATAAATATAGTAGAAGTGGTATTGCTGATATCAAGGTTATCTAAAAACCCCCAATGGTTCGCGATAGTAGTTCCAATTGTCAAAACAATTATAATGCTATAGAACCAGGAAGCCCATTTAATCTGTTCAATGAAAAATGCCCAGCCTAAATGAAATTGTTTCATGTTCTTTCCTCCTCCTTCGTCAAATGTATAAACAGATTATTTATAGATAGTGAACCGATTTCTAAATCGAGTTCAACTGCTTCTCGCTGCTCTTGTTTCGGTAAAGTTCCGTAAACCATCACAGATTTTGTTCCACCAAGCATCTCTTCGTAAATGACCTCTAATGTTTTTGTGAATGCCTCAACATCTTCTTTAGCTCCTGTAATGGAGAAGCCTTTTTCAAGAAGTTGCTCGCTTGTTTCTTGTAATAGAACTTTTCCGTTATCGATTATAAGCACTTCATCAAAGAGGTACTCCATTTCTGAGACAAGATGTGTAGAAAATAAAATCGTACGCGGATGTCTTTCCTGCTCTAACAAGATTTCTTTGTAAAACAGTTCTCTTGCCGGTGCATCCATTCCCAGATATGCTTCATCAAAAATAGTGAGCGGGGTTCTGCTTGCTAAGCCAATGGCAACCTGCAAAGCGGAATATTGTCCTTTTGATAATTGATCAGCACTTTTATTCGTAGGAATTTTAAATCTTTTTACTAATTCTCTTGCATAAGCCTCATCAAAATATGGGCGGAAATAAAGCATTCCCTTTATAATCTTATCGATTTTATCGTAGTCGTAAGTATTATCTTTTTCATAAATAAAAGACGTCCCCTGCAAAATCCGTTCATTTTCAAAAGGATCTTCTCCGTCAATAACAATCGTTCCGTGCTTTGCTTTGTGAAAGGAAGCAAGGTATGTTAACAGGGTTGTTTTACCGGCACCATTCCTTCCTAATATGCCATGAATCTTGCCTGGAGACAGTTTGAAATTCAACTGATCTAATGCTTTAAAATTCTTATAATGTACCGTTAAACCATTTACTTCAATGGAATAAGACATGTGCATCCTCCTTTAAATATTTATATTTAATCTTATACTGTATTATGGTTATATACTTATGTGTATAACCATAACAGTGTTACAGTTTTTTGTCAATGTAATAAAAATATCTTGGAGAAAAGTGAAATAGAGCGATATGGCTCAAAGAAATATATTCGTTTATTTTTATGGAGCTCATTTATATATTGGAATTTCATATAAGAAATGAATTGAATTTGTGGTATATTGGGGAGTAAGTTGAAAATTAAGAAATAAACGGTAAGTAAGAAGATGGATTAGTTCAACAGATAGACAGGAGAGGTTGATAATGAGAAGAGATACTTATCATTCAAGCTTAAGAGAGTCAACTCCATGAGTGATAAAGGGAAGGTTGTCGGAATTGCGCTGATTACAGCAATAACTGTGATGGGAGATGCCATGCTTTTTATTGTACTCCCTTTATATTGGCAGGATTTCGGATTAACTGCTATTTGGCAGATTGGTGTGCTGTTATCCATTAATCGTTTTGTACGCTTGCCGATTACACCATTAGTAGGATTGTTTTACAGCAAATTCAATATCCGTACAGGTGTATTAATTTCTGTAGCCTGTGCTGCTTTAAGCACCTTATCCTATGGACTGCTTCAGGGCTTTTGGCTGTTACTGTTTGCGAGAATACTGTGGGGTATTGCCTGGTCATTTGTTAAGCTGGGAGGAATGCTCACAGTTGTAACATTCTCCACGGAAAAAACAAGAGGCCATTATATGGGATTGTATAATGGATTATGGGGGTTAGGTGGATTAGTAGGCATGCTGGCAGGGGGTTTTTTGGTCGATCAGTTATCAATACCATTTGTGACAACCCTGTTTGCATTGATAGCTGTTGCAGTCTTTCCTTTTATCGTCAGGCTGGTACCTAAAAATTATAAAGATGGTGGAAAAACAACTGCAAGCAATGATTTATCGGACAAAGGAAAACAAGCAATCCTCAATCCATATATTATTCTTGTTATTCTGACTGGAGGAACGATGGGCTTTATCACAATGGGCATTTTTGCTTCTACACTCAGCCCGCTGATCGAACAAACCTATCATGCTGATTGGTCATTTTTTGGTATTGTCATTGGTGCTGCGACACTGGCCGGAATAATTCAAGCAATCCGTTGGGCGTGGGATCCTGTATTTGCACCGATGATAGGCAGCTTTGTAGACAGGAGAAAGTATAAATATAATTGGATACTTGTCCCGTTAACATTGGGAAGCGTTGCTTTTCTGATTATAGGCCGTGTGGAATCTTTCGTTCTTTTATTAATAACTATTATGTTTTTCCAAATGGTTTCAACCGGACTTTTAACGATAACAGATACCTTGGCGGGCGATGCGGCAGCGAGAAGTAACCCTGTTAAGATGATGACACTGCACACAATAGCTGTAGATTTAGGAGCGGCTATCGGGCCCTTGCTATCATTTATTATTATAGATTTATATGGAATTTCCGCTGTTTTCTATCTATCGAGTCTGGTGATGCTGCTGGTTGCAGGAACATGGGTTGTTTTTCATTTTTCTCAAAGGGAAAGAGGCAGGTATAGTACGTGATGAAAGAGTTTTTAAAGGATAAGTTTCAGTAAAGAATGGAGGACGTATTGATTATGACAGAAGCATTAACAGTTAAAAATATAACTCTGGGAAACGGGAAGCCGAGTATTTGCATTCCTTTAACTTCTTCAAAAAAAGCAGACATCATTGAAGAAGCTAAACGTTATCAAAAAGAGGCGATAGATATTGTTGAATGGCGTGCGGATATATTTGAAGAAGTGGAAAATCATGCAGCAGTACTGGAGGTTCTAAACGATTTAGTGAATGTCTTAAAAGGAATTCCGCTGATTTTTACCTTCCGCAGTCATCAAGAGGGGGGGGAGAAAGAGCTTTCCAAAGAAGCTTATGTATCGTTGAATCAATTTGTCATTCAGACAGGTCTTGCAGATTTCGTGGACGTAGAATTGTATCAGGGAGAAGATACGGTTAAACATCTGACTTCTATTGCGCATTTGCAGCATACATACGTAATCATTTCCAATCATGATTTTCAAAAAACACCACCTAAATCAGAGATTATCAATCGATTAAAAAGGGCAGATGAGCTTGGCGGCGATGTATTAAAAATTGCTGTGATGCCAAATAAAACAGAGGATGTTTTAGAGCTATTAACAGCAACCAATGAAATGAAAAAACATACAAAGAAGCCAATGATTACAATGGCGATGGGCCCCCTTGGAGCTATCACCCGATTATCCGGGCAGGTTTTTGGTTCAGTACTAACCTTTGGAGCCGGAGAAAGAGCTTCGGCGCCGGGACAAATTCCAGTTCAGAATCTGCATCAAGTACTAGATGTTATTGAAAAGTCGATGGGGGAGAAATAAGCAGTTCAACTGGAACTTATTTTTGCAGTATATTCACTTTAAAATGAGGCAAGACGGAGATGATCTCAACCTTAAGCAGGAGGAACTCTTCCATCTGAAGCAGCGATAATTTCATGGGATAAATCAGTCACTGACCCGATGTGTGGGAAGAGATAAGCCGATACAATGAAAGTATCAAATAACTTATTCTCAGGAGCTGATTTACCCCATGTTTTCATCTTATGAAATGTTGAAAAGCCAAATTGATTATCAAATGGAGGATGTAAGGAAGACAATGAAGCAATGTAAAAGTAAACGGAAAAAAAATAAAGAAAAGAGCAGGAAAAAATCGGATTTTCGTTTAGAAGGAGAGGCTTGAATCTAATGGTATGGAATGACAAAAAGAGGATTTCGATTTAGCTGTTGTGACAGCAGCAGTGAATCGAAATCCTCTTTTTTATAGAAATGGAATATTTCATTTCTCTATGCAAATCTCTTTTGGCATTTGTTGCATAGAATTGTCTGCCAATCAAGAAGACAATATGCTTTCATTTTGTTCCTGCATATGAATGCTCTTTACTTATTTATATAAATATGGACGCACTTAAACTGTCATGGTTACCTTTGGACTACGACTGCTTTTCTTTCTGGCGTTTTCAGCGATATCCATTGCAGCTGCATAACCAAACACCATAGATGCTCCAATCGTTGCACCAGGCCCGGGGTATGTCTCTCCCATTACAGAGGCAGTACAATTTCCTGTAGCATATAGGCCTGTTATTGGAGCACCATCCTTTGTAATCACTCTTGCTGATTCATCGATGACCAGCCCGCCTTTTGTTCCAATATCACCTGGATAAATAGGAATCGCATAGTAAGGAGCCTTGTCCAGTGGTGCCAGATTGGGATTATTCAATGTCGGATCGCCATAATATCTATCATAAGCACTTTCTCCGCGCTGAAAATCCTCATCACTTCCTTTAGCTGCAAATGTATTAAACCTGGAAATAGTGGCAGCCAGTTTTTCTGGAGGTACATTGATTTTCCTGGCCAATTCTTCAATGGTATCTGCTTTTTTAGCATAATCAGTTTCAAACCATTCTTTTGGAAGCTGTTGTAATGGCATAATTCCAAATACAAGATAACGGCTCTTTACGCGTTTATCAAATATCATCCATGACGGTATCGTGGAGCTCTGTTCATTATTATTTTCATACATTTGATCTACAAATTCATGGTATGGAACAGATTCGTTGATATAGCGTTCACCATTACTATTTACGATAATTAAGCCGGGTGTAGCCCGCTCAGCGACAGGCATAAATGCGGGAGCTCCAGGTGGTGCTGAGGTAGGAGTTCCCCACACTTTGTCCATTAAATCCAATTGCCCGCCTAATTTTACACCGGCAGCAATTACATCACCTGTCTGCTTTTCCGCTGATAATGTCCACTCTGTATTAGTGGGCTTCGGTAAATATTTTTCCCGCAGCTCCTGATTATGGGAAAAGCCGCCGGAAGCAAAAATGACCCCATGACGGGCCTGAATATTGATTTCCATTCCATCTCTTTCGGCAATAACACCCGTCACTTGATTATTTTCATAAATTAAATCTTTAAATGGTGTCTGGAGCCAAACCTCTCCGCCAGCCTCCTTTAGTGAAGTGTATAGACGGGCAACAGCAGCCTCACCTAAAGTAGTGGGTTTATATCCAGAAATGAGCGTGCGGATCAGCCGCATACCTACTTTCACTGCTTTTGTTTTCCCGATCCATGTCCTCATAATCATGTTCACTTTGTGGAATTCACTTGATTTTAATACCATTCCTTTGGTCGGCAAACCTGAAGTACGTAAATGCTTGATATCATCTCCTAATTTTCTGAGGTCAAACAGCTGGGCTTCAACGGCTCTCCCCGAAGCCAGACCTCCTGGTGATTCAGGGTAATAATCGGAATATCTGGGAGTGTATTCCCATCTGAAATGTTCCGTGTTCTCGTGTAAATACTTTACCATTTCAGGTCCCTTTCTCAGGTAAGCCTTTTTTAAAGCATCTGGAACACGATCTCCCACGGTGGTGTCCAGGTAAGTTTTTGCATGCTCATACGTATCTTTAACCCCGGCTTCTTCTAAATAAAGGTTATTGGGAATCCAGATGGTTCCACCTGATTTTGATGTGGAACCGCCAAATAGAGCAGTCTTTTCAATGACAATTACTGATAAACCCTGTAAGCGTGCTGTTAAAGCAGCTGTTAATCCTCCGGCACCTGAACCTACGACTACCACGTCGTATTGTTCATTCCATTGTTTTTCCAATAGGATGACCCCTTTGATTTTTTGAATTATGTTAAACTATATATGTGAATTAATTTTAGTATAAATTTTAAATAAAACGCTTTCAATCAGTAATAGATTAAGGTCTGTGTACATAAACAACAGATGAATGCAATCTGTTTAAAAATGAAAAGAAGTTTGGGGTGATTTGAGTGGTTACCAAGAATATAATATTGGATAGACGGGTGAGGAGAACAAAAAAATTATTAAAATATGCGCTTCTTGAATTAATGCATAAAAAAGACTATGGGCAAATAACGGTTACGGATATTGTGGAGCACGCTGATTATAATCCCGCTACTTTTTACCGGCACTATAATCAAAAGGCGGATTTAGTCAAGGAAATTATTACGGATCAGACAAACGGACTGATTCAAGCCTTTAAAGTTCCTTATAAGAAGAATAATTATATCCATTTAAACGACTTAGCTCCTTCAGAAGTTGTTATTTTTAATTATATTATCGAAAATAAGCATTTTTATGCACTTTGGAGAGAATTCGAAGCCATACCGGGATTTTATGAAGTTTTTCTGCAATCCATTACCCAATTTTTTGAGAATGAAATTAACTTAATTACCCCATACCATGATGGATTGGATAACAATATGTATACCTCATTCTATGCCTATGGAATTCTAGGTATTATTCTGGATTGGATTAAAAAGGATTTTGAGCAATCTCCTGGTTATATGGCAAAACAGCTCTGCAAAATAATAAATTACTATCCAGCGGAATCATTTATAATTGGTAACTCTTGATAAAGCAGACTTAGAATGTCGTTATCGGCTTAGAAAAGTATATATTATTAATATATGATAAAGATAAATGGAATCAAACAATTCTTATTATTGGAGGAAAACAATATATGCTGGCAGCGGTAGAAAAAACAGAAAATGGCTATATAGCAACTTTTGCACGTAATTTTAATAGCTCTGTTGACGAAGTATGGGGCACATTAATAAAAAATGATAAACTGCAGCAATGGATGCCCAATTTAGAAGTGGTAGACCTGAGAAAAAGTAGGAAAATGAAATTTAATATGAATGATGGAACAGGAAATTCCTTTGAGATTGCTATTTTAGATTTTCAGCCGCAAACCTATTGGCAATTTGAATGGGGAGAAGGCTCTGTCCGGTTTGAACTGGAGCAGGCCGGGGATGCATGTGTTTTAGTATTAAAAGAATATATTCCAGTGCTCAATGACCATGTTCCTAAGGATTTAGCCGGCTGGCATATCTGTTTAGATATGTTTGAGGCAGCTCTGACAGGAAGACCAGTGGGTTTTCCAAAGGAATCATGGAAAATGAAGTATGAAGCATATAAGAAAATCGTTCATCCGTTTTTACAGGAAGATAAATAATTAAAATGGTGCCTCAAAGCTTAACCTTGAGGTACCATTTTTTATATTAATAAGGATCTGCGTCATGTCCAAGCTCTTCAGCGTGCTTTGGAGCCTGTTCCGCATCTGATGCACCTAATGGATTCTGACTGGTGCCATGTTTTTTCGCTTGCTTTAAACCTTCTCTCAGACGACGTCCATACTCTTCGTCAGCTTCTTCTGCAAGTGCAATCATTTTATCCTGAATCCGCTTGTCGCAGGTTGATAAATCTCCAATCATATTAGACAATAATTCATCTTTTTCCCAATCATCAAATTGACGGAAGGTTTCTCCTGCCTGCTTTGTATTATCATTGCGGTCAATGGATTCACGTACAAGGTTGCCCTCTACAAAAGGTGTATATTCCTTGCCAGTTTGTTTCGCTTCCTCCAGTCCGCCAAGCACGGACGGCTCGTAATTAACATGTGGATTTTGACCGGGAGCTTTGTCGTTTTGCTGACGTAACTGTCCACCTTCCTGATTGGTAGCAACCCGTTTTTTGGCTGCATTAATCGGAACCTGCAAATAGTTAGCTCCAACACGGTAGCGCTGTGTATCGGAGTAAGAAAAAGTACGCCCCTGAAGCATTTTGTCATCGGAAAAGTCCAGCCCGTCAACTAATACACCGGTTCCGAATGATGCCTGTTCAACTTCAGTGAAATAATTTTCCGGATTTTTATTAAGTACCATTTTTCCTACCGGAAGCCATGGGAATTTATCCTCCGGCCATAATTTTGTGTCATCTAACGGGTCGAAATCAAGCTCTGGATGATCGTCGTCTGACATAATTTGTACCAGCAGCTCCCATTCTGGATAATCGCCTTTTTCAATCGCATCATATAGATCCTGGGTAGCATGATTAAAATTCTCACCCTGGATTTCAGCAGCTTCTTTGGTGGTTAAATTTTTAATCCCCTGCTTTGGTTCCCAATGGTATTTCACGAGAACAGCTTCTCCATCCTGATTGACCCATTTATAGGTGTTTACGCCTGACCCCTGCATCATCCGATAGTTTGCAGGAATCCCCCATGGTGAGTAGATAAAGGTTACCATATGAAAGGACTCGGGAGAGCTGGAGCAAAAATCAAAGAAGCGCTCGGAATCTTGAATATTTGTTACTGGATCCGGACGGAAAGCATGAATCATATCAGGAAACTTCATTGCATCACGGATAAAGAAAATTTTGATGTTATTGCCGACCAGATCCCAGTTGCCATCCTCTGTGTAAAATTTAACAGCAAAACCGCGCGGGTCACGTACTGTCTCCGGAGAATGGTTTCCATGAACTACTGTTGAGAAACGGACAAATACAGGTGTCTGCTTCCCTTTATCCTGGAAAACCTTTGCTCTTGTGTACTTGGAAACAGGGTCATTACCAACTGTTCCATAGGTTTCAAAATAGCCATGTGCTCCGGCACCGCGTGCATGCACAATACGTTCTGGGATTTTCTCACGATCAAAATGACTTATTTTTTCAATAAAATCATAATTCTCCAATGTAGCAGGGCCACGGTTGCTGACGGTACGGATATTTTGGTTGTTAGTTACGGGATGACCTTGACGGGTGGTTAAAGTATTATCATTTTCAATATTTGTTTGACTGGTGGATTTTTCTTTTTCAGACATGTGTTGAGCCTCATTTCCTTCATAAATTTCTTCTTATTAGCATTGCCAATCCAGATGAAATTAACCGTATCAAAAAAGGATTTTTTATCAATTTCCGTCAGAATCATTCCGTCTTAAGAAATGAAAATGAGCAGGGAATTATCAATGGGGAGATGAGAGCAGTTTAACGGAAGCAGAGGGGTACTATTTGTAAGAAGGCTGTGTTTCTGATCAAAATAAAAACGGATGCAGAAAGGATATCTGAATCCGTAAAAGTACAAACTAAAAAGCTGCTGTCCAGCCGGCATCTGCAGTAATAACAGTTCCATTGACAAAGCTGGATTCATCTGAAGCTAAGAATAACGCTACCTGTGCAATTTCTTCTGGTTGTCCGACTCTAGGCATCATGGCCTGCGCTAACTGTGTCCGGCTCGCTCCAAATTGATTAAAATCGGATACAGAGGAAGTAATATTTGTTGCTACACCGCCTGGAGCAATTGCATTGCAGCGAATACCTTCCTTCGCATACATAAAGCCTGTATTTTTCGTTAAGCCTACAACAGCATGCTTTGATGCGACATATGCAGCACCAGCATGAGCCCCATTTAATCCTCCTGTAGAAGCGGTGTTAATAATGTTGCCTTTCCCTTTTTCAAGGAAAATAGGAATTGCTTTGCGAATGGCACGCATAACTCCTTTCGTATTTACATCAAAAATTAGATCCCATTTTTTATCATCAATATCGCCGGCTGCTTCCATACCATCCATAATACCAGCGTTGTTCACTAAGATATCAAGCGTTCCGAATTCAGAGACTGCTGCATCAATCATATTTTCGATGTCTTCCAGTTCAGCGATGTTTACTTTAATTGCTTTGGCTGTACCTCTATTATTTGTAATGGATTGAACGGTTTCTTCTGCCCCTTGCAGGTTCAAATCTGCAGCAATCACTTTACAGCCTTCCCTGCCATATAATTCTGCAATCGCTTTCCCCATACCGGAAGCTGCTCCGGTTACAATGGCTACTTTGTCTTTTAATTTCATTTTTACCCCTCCTGCAAAAAATTGTATCTGTTTCCTATCCATCTTATAATAGGGATATCTTGTTAACAATATACAAAAAATGATTAAAATGTATGTTTATCAACACTTCCATATGTATTTGTCTAATTACTAAATTTGGGGGTAATCTATCCATGTTAAATTCTGAAGATCGACGAATTAGCAAGTCAAAAAAAGCGATGCGAAATGCGCTTATTCAATTAATAGAGGAAAAGGAGTTTAATAAAATTACGGTAACAGATATCGTGGAACGTGCAGATTTGAATAGAGGAACTTTTTATAAGCATTATAAATCACAAACAGATATCTTATTAGAGTTAACAGAGGATATTATAGAAGATTTAATTCAATCCTATCGTATGCCTTATAAAGAGAAGCGTATATTCAATCTGGATAAACTTACCGCTTCCACGGTTAAAATTTTTGAACATGTGGAAAAATTTCAAGGCTTTTATGCATTAATGCTGCGGACAGATAAACTGACTTATTTTCAGACAAAGATTTTCAAGGTATTAAAGAACTTAACCATTCATGATTTAACGAAAATAAAAAAGGAAGCAAATCAGCCGAATCAGGCTTTGCAGGCTAGCTTCTTTGTGAATGCAATTATTGGTATGATATTTGAATGGGCGGAAAATAATTTTAGCTATAGTACGAATTACATGGCCGAGCAGCTGCTATTAATTTTAAAAAGTATGCGTCAGGTGCAGATTCTTCATCCAAGATTAGAATAAATATTTGCTTATTTTGCTGAAAAGAAGGGTTGAACTTTTTCAGCAAGCCTTTACAATAAGAAATAGACTAATAATTTGGGAGAAAAGCATATCTTTCAAAAAAGATCGTTTGAAATTAATAAAGCAGAAAAGTGGATGGAGGTCAGACAATGCCGATTAAAATTCCAAGAGAGCTGCCAGCAAAAGAGATTTTAGAAGAGGAAAATATCTTTGTGATGGATGAACAGCGCGCGGATTCACAGGAAATTCGTCCGCTGAGTATTCTTATCCTCAATTTGATGCCTGAAAAACAAAAGACTGAAACGCAATTGTTAAGATACCTTGGGAATACCCCATTACAAGTGCGTATTTCTTTTTTGCGAATGGCTTCACATGAATCAAAAACAACAAGTCAGAACCACCTGGATACATTTTATAAGACCTTTGAAGAGGTTCGGGATAAAACATTTGACGGTATGATTATTACAGGGTCCCCGGTAGAGCATCTTTCCTTTACAGATGTTGATTATTGGGAGGAACTGCAAGAAATTATGGAGTGGACGAATGATCATGTTACATCTACACTTCATATTTGCTGGGGAGCGCAGGCAGCTTTATATCATCATTATGGCATTGATAAGCATGCCCTCCCGCAAAAATGTTTTGGAGTTTTTGAACATGAGGTATTAGCACCGAAAGAACGTCTGGTAAGAGGATTTGATGAAATATTCTTAGCACCGCATTCGCGCTATACCACAGTATCTTTGGAAGAAATTGATAATCATCCTGACTTGCAACTATTAGCTGTGTCCGATGATGCAGGGGTGTTTTTACTTGCATCTAAGGATGGGAAGCATATTATGGCAACAGGTCATTTAGAATACACGGCGACAACGTTAAAAGAAGAATATGAAAGAGATCATGCCCGCGGTGTTGACACAGCATTACCAGAAAACTATTATCCAAATAATGATCCGGACAAACTTCCAAAGCATCGCTGGAAGAGTCATTGCAGCTTACTATTTTCCAATTGGTTGAATTATTATGTGTATCAGGAAACACCTTATGTTTGGGGAGAGTGAACTTACACTTAGGCTTGACTTTAAGGGGCCAGATGTGTCTGGTCCTTTTTGATTTGGCAGGAAATAAGGTCAGGAGCACTCCCGGCCTTATTTCCGTAAAAAAGTGATTAATTACGGGCATTTATCCAAATTGTTTCTGCTAAAATTGGAGCATGCTCATAAGCAGCAATTAATCCTTGCTGTTGAATTGCTGCTTTTTGAACACACTTGTATGTTAAAGTGACAGAGAAATCTGATGAAAACGGAAAAGGATCTATAGCAATGGCATCTCTGCCTGTCCAGCCAATGGAATAGTCAGATGGTAATTTAGAAGCACTGTTTGATAAGGATAACCCTTCTTTGAAAAAAGGATGCAGGTCTTTATCCTCTGCTCCGGCCTCGTTCATGCAAACAAACAGGGACAAGTTATCGGAAAACTGTAACAGTGTATAGTCAGCTTCAAAGCTTTGCTTATCAAAATCCTTCATGGTACTGATTAACCATTCCTGACGCTTTGCTTCCTGTTGAACAAATGCTTCCGCTTCAGGGAGAGAGGATTTTATCAGGAAACGTTTATAATGTTCACTGCAAAGTAAAGCAGCGTAGCTATCCTTCTCCTGAACCTGTTCAATACCCTGCGTGTATAATACGGTTTTTGGAATGGTTGGAAAATCAATAAATGAATAAGGCTGATTAGCCTGATCATTCCAAAAGGGCTGCTTGTCAAATGCTTTCCAGCCACAGTCGTGCTGATAAGCAGCATAAATAACAGAATCTTTGTAAGGAGCATGCTCCAAATAACTGGAGTCCAGATGTTTTAAAAATTCTCCTGATAAAAGAGCATGGTCTGGCTGTGCTATAAAAATAAAATGCTCGTCCTGATTTCTGATAATCATATTAATCCTTCCCTTCAAAATGATAATTTACAAAAAATGATATTTATAAAGAGGTGATCTGATTATACTCATTAGTATAGTTAAAAAGGGTTATCTGGATTTCAATTATTAAAAAGACGATGGATGATCCACCGTCTTATTCTCGATTCTATATTATTTTATCAAAATGTATCCGTTTATATAAAGTATAGAAAATCGGGATACCAATCAGCAATACAATTAATTCACTGGCTCCTGTTGTAAGCCATGTAAGCAGGAATGGTAAGTTTAAAGCAATCTTTAGCATAAAAGCGATAATAAACATATTAAAGCTGAAAATCAATGTATTCAGGAATAACAGTGTGAGTGTATTTTTAATATATTTCTTTAAGAAAATAATAATTCCTAACGATATAGCAGTATGTGCTGTCCCGAATAAGAGATCGAGCCCGCCTGCCATTGAAAATAAATTAGATGCAAATACACCAATTGTAATTCCGAAAAAGTAACGTTTATCAAAGATAATTAAATGGTTAAACATCTCTGATATTCGAAATTGAATCGCTCCGAATGCAACGGGAGAGACCAGCAAGGATAGAGCAACATATAGCGCTGCGATAATCCCGTTAACCACAAGTGTTTTTATATTCATATTTTGTTTTCCTCCTAGTTTTTTAGCGTGGGATGGTTACGAACCACGTCATGCAACGCTTATCATATCAGTATTTGAATTGGAAAACAATCGTTTTATACTATTTATAGTGTAAATAGTAGTCGTGTTTATTGTTTTTCTCGTCATTGGTCAAATCTCCACAATATGAATTGCTATTGCAGCAATTTCATCCAATTTTCATTTCAATAGAAGGATGATTTAACAACATGCAAGCAGGATAATGAAGAACATGTTCATAATGGAATAGGAAGGTATAGACGCTTATTCTCAGGTGCGAAAGTTGAGTTATTAATTTAAACAGAAGTTAAATAATCTGAACGAGAAAACATTTTTGACCGCTGGACTTCACTCATTTATAATTAGTTACATAAAGTAAGTTTATTATTTTTAGTGAAATATAAAACCGGAAAGGTGACTATTATAAATGGAAAAGAAATTTTTTGACGAACAGACAATATACGTATCAGATATAACTATACAGGTAACAGATTTACAACGTTCTATTCAATTTTATCAAGATTTTTTGGGCTTTAGAATAATGCGGAAAACAGATAATAAAGCAGTACTTTCGGCAGACAGCAAGAAGGCTTTAATTACTCTGGAGCAGCCTGAAGGAGTTGTGTCAAAACAAAGAAGAACAACAGGGCTCTATCATTTTGCTATTCTTTTGCCGGAACGAAAAGACCTGGCAGTATTTTTAAAATATCTTTTGCAGGAGGGGAGAAGATATACGCTGCAATTAGGTGCTTCTGATCACTTAGTCAGTGAAGCACTCTATTTCTCAGATCCGGATGGAAATGGGATTGAAGTAGCGAGAGACCGATTATCTGAAAGCTGGAGCTGGTCAGAAGAATCTGTACAAATGAGCACAGAACCGCTTGATGCAGATGGACTTCTCGAACTAGCAACAGAGGAGTGGAATGGCATGCCTGAAGAAACCCTTATTGGACATATTCATTTACATGTGAATGATTTGTCAAAAGCAAAGGAGTTCTATGTAGAAGGATTAGGCTTTCAAGAAGTAACCGTTTATCCTGGAGCTTCCTTTTTATCTGATAGCGGTTATCATCATCATATTGCAATAAATACGTGGAATGGAGAAGGGGCGCCGGTACCAGATCAAAATGAAGTCGGATTGAAGTTTTTTACAATAGTATATCCTGTTAAAGAAGAGGCAGACAAAGCAATGGAAAGACTGAAAGCTTTAGGCTATTCAGTTGATGAAGGAATGGTAAAGGACCCTGCAGGAAATCAAATTTTTATATTGGGTTCAGCAAAGTAAGAAATATCTACATGAAAATAGTGGATAGGAAAATACAATTACGGTAGAATAAAAAACACAAATGCAGGGAGAGATGGGGAGTAGACTCATGGAATATGTCTTATTAATTATCGGATTTTCATTGTTAGTGAAAGGAGCAGACTGGTTTGTGGATGGTTCCTCCAATATTGCACAGCTTTTGCGTGTTCCGCCGATTTTAATTGGATTAACGATTGTAGCCTTAGGGACAAGTGCGCCAGAAGCAACGGTGAGTATTATTGCGGCTGTCCAGGGAACAGCCGATGTAGCAGTAGGAAACGTAGTTGGAAGCAATATCTTTAATATTACACTGGTTGTTGGATTGGCAGCAGCTATTTACCCGCTTCAGGTTCAAAATGAAATGATTGTCAAACAGATTCCTTTTGCATTATTGGCGGCAGTAGCTTTGTTTGCACTAGGGAGTGATGTACTGCTTCAGGGATCGACAGAAAATATCCTCAGCAGAAGTGATGGAATCATTTTCTTTCTGTTTCTAGCGATTTTTATGTATTACATTATTGAGGTCGGTTTGAAAAGCAGAAAAGAAACCAAAGCCATTAAAGATTCAAATGTAAAGTGGGGAAAGAGTACCTTTATTACTCTGCTCGGATTGGCAGCAATTATTCTTGGGGGGCAATTTGTTGTGTCTAATGCTACGGAAATTGCTTTGTCATGGGGAATGAGTGAAGCTTTAGTTGGTTTGACTATTGTTGCAATAGGAACCTCATTACCTGAATTAGTTACCTCTATCTCAGCAGCACTAAAGAATGAAAGTGAAATTGCCTTAGGAAATGTTGTTGGCAGCGGGATTTTTAATATCTTATTTGTTCTTGGCGCAGCATCTCTGATTTCTCCTTTAGCCATCAATCCTGTGATCTTCACAGATATCTGGATAATGATAGTATTGACGATACTTTTGTTAATTTTTTCGCGGACAAGTTTCCGAATTGGGAGAAGAGAAGGAATTATATTAGCCCTCATCTATGTATTGTATACAATCTATATTATTATAAGAAATTAAAAAGAAGGAGAACAAACTCTCCTTCTTTTTAATTCGCGTACCAGCTTGCAGCTGCTTTAATCTCACTCATTGTCAGTTGATGACCGTTACTCTCCCAGTGAAGATCGACATCAGCCCCGCCGTTTGTCAACAATCGCTGTAATTCCTCTGCTTCTTCCGGAGGACACATCGGATCGTTATCACCAGCGGCAATAAATACTTTTGTTCCAGTTAAATCCGGAAGGTCAATCCCTTTTCTGGGAACCATCGGATGATGCAGGATTGCTTTTTGTAAGGAATCTTTATAATGGAATAAAAGACTCCCGGCAATATTAGCACCGTTTGAATAGCCGATTGCCGTAATCTGTTTCCGGTCAAAACTAAGTTTTTGGCTGGCTTCATTTAAAAATTCATGTAATTCCTCTGTGCGTTTAATTAAATCTTCTTCATCAAAAACGCCTTCCTCCAGCCGGCGGAAAAAACGGGGCATGCCATTTTCTAATACATTCCCGCGGGCACTCAGGACATTTGCATTCGGATCAATGATGCCTGCTAAAGGTAATAAATCACTTTCTGTACCGCCAGTTCCATGGAGGAGAAGCAGTGTAGGACCATTGGGACCCGCTTTTTCTTCATAAATGTATTTCATTGATTTTCATCCTTTCTTGTCTGTTACTCTTTATTACTTGCTTTATGTCCAACCTTCTTTAAGACCTCGATAACGGTCTCTTTATCGCTCTCCGAAATTCCGTCGAATAGTTCTTCAATTACCAGCTGATGTTTTGGAAAAATATCATCCATGGTTTGCTTTCCTCTATCTGTGATTTCTAAATAGACTGCTCTTCTGTCGTCGGGACAATTTGTCCGGATGAGAAGCTCCTTTTTTTCAAGCTTATCAATCACGTATGTTATCGAGCCTGTGCTGATTAATACTGATTCAGAAATTTCACGGATAGTTTGTCTGCCTTTATGGTATAGTGCTTCTAAAATAGCAAAGTCTGATGCACGCATACCATGTTTTTTTATATCCTGTTTGGTAACTTCTTCTAAAGCTTTGGATGCTTTCATGGTAATCACAAAGGTTTTTAGTGATAAATTCTCAGACATTTTTTTGCCTCCTTTTATAAATTAATAATATAAGTGTATATATTTTTAATTAAGATATATTTAATTAAATAATAATGAATTATAACTTATTTGTCAAATTGGCGGGAAGCAGTCAATGCTTGTAATAACTAAATCCAATGAATCGTTTCAATTGTTTTTATTAATTTCTCAGCATTTACTCTATGAAATAAATTGTCCGATAGAAAGTTTGTAGCTCCAATCATCAGACCTTCGTGAAAGTAATTATGTAGTAGACAAAGGAGTGCTGTATGCGATTGATTTTTTCGGATGTGGATTCAAAAAAGAATTCATTTTGATTATCCTTTTCAAAATGAATTCTTTTAAATTAGCCTAGAAGCAGGATTAGCTTGAAAGCCTGCAAAAATAGAGCTTCCTGTAAACCTATTCTTCTTCATTTATCTTAATCTTGAGCATTTGCATCCGTTCATTAAAAAGTGTTGGATAGGATAAAAAGCCGAGCATAATACTGGTTACGGCTGCTGTTGTCAGTAACAGAAAGAGAATTAACAGCTGGAACTGGACGGCCTGAATTGGGTCTGCTCCAGCAATAATCTGTCCGCTCATCATTCCTGGCAATTGAACAAGACCGATTGTTTTTTGGCTTTCAATTGTCGGAATCAAGCTGGCTTTAATAGAATGAATTAGCGGCAGGTGGATGGCCTGTTTCGGGGTGCCGCCTAAAGAAAGCAGAAGCTCCGTTTCTTTTTTCTGCGTCTGAATCTCTGCTGTGAATCGATTGAGAAAAAGAATGGAGAGCACCATCGAATTACCGACAACCATTCCGCTGATTGGAATAATATACTGTGCGGTTGGCGGTGTGATTTGAAATCCTAATAAAATACTTTGCGTCAGTATCTCAATAAATATAAATGTAAGAATCAGCTTCCAAATAATTCCTTTAATAGAAGCTCCTTTTTTCTGTGCATTATGCGTTGCTGCTCCAATCATTAGAGCAACCATCAGGATAATAAAAAGATAACTGCCTGATTCAAATACAAAAGTCAGGACATAGCCGACAGCTATGAGTTGAATAATGGAACGAATAGTCGCGATAAATGTATCTTTTTCTAATCCAAGATTTAATGTTTTGGAAAGGATTAAAGGAATAAGTACAAAAATAAGCGATAAGCTCAAGTTTAGAAGGCTCATTGCCATCCTCCCTTCACAAATTTCTGTACACGGGGATTAGCTGGATTTTTCAATAAATCTGTACTTCCTGATTCAATAAGCTCTCCATTCATCATGACCCATGTATAATCTCCAATATGCAAGGCCTGTTCTAAATTATGCGTAATCCAGGCAATGGTCACTGCAAATTCTTGATTGATATGCTGGATCAAATGCTCAATGTCTGATGTAGATACACGGTCAAGGGATGAGGTAATTTCGTCAAGAAGTAATACCTTCGGACGATTGACAAGTGTACGTGCAATTGATACCTTTTGGAGCTGACCTCCGGATAAATCTGATACATCCCGGTTGAGAAAGGAAGCATCCATTCCTACTTGTGTTAATAAGTGCTCTGCCTCTTCCTTTTCTAATTCCTGATTTTGCAATGTTTTAGGCATAGCCAGATTTTTATAAACAGAGCCGCGCAGCATAGTAGCATCCTGAAGTGCGATGCCAACTGTACGCCGTAATGTGGTCGGTTCTATGGTTTGAATATTTTCACCAAAAAGAAAAAGCTCTCCTTTAGTTGGAGAAATCAGCCCGTTCATCAACCGGAAAATAGTAGTTTTTCCGGCGCCGGAAGGTCCGACAAATGTGGTGATTTTTCCTTCAGGAAGAACCCCTGAAATATCTTTAATAATATCTAAGTTATCATCCGAATAGCTGATATGATTTAATTCTATCGCTGTTTTATCGGTTAAATCGTTTGCTAGCTGCATGTTTGGGTTCCTTTCTGCAATGACGATAATTAGCAACAGGAGGGAATACCTCCTGCTGAATCAAGCTTTATTCTATCAGAGAGGACTCCCAACCTCAAGGAATGCGCTAGGTTAAGTGCAATGAACAGGCGGGAGTATTCATCCTTTTTTCTGCTGGTTTAAAAGCATACGCTTTTGCTGGAGAAGCTTTTGAAATTCCTGGTCTAATTCATTAGAAGGCTCCAGACTGAGCTTGCTTAATATTTCTGTGATCTTCGTTTCAATAATCATTAGCTGCTGTTCCGTTGGATCTTCTTGCGATTCTTTTTGTGCTGGTTCTTCCTGGAACTGTTGAATGTTTCCCTCAAAAAAAGTAAGCTGCTGCTGATTAATTTCAATAACCTTTGTTGCAATATTTTCGATAAACTGCCGATCATGCGATACGAACAAAACAGTACCCTCATAAGCCTGAAGCAGACCTTCCAATGCTTCTACCGCTTCGATATCCAGGTAGTTTGTCGGTTCATCCAGAATAAGCATATTGATATCACTGACAAAAAGCTTAGCAAACACCACCTTGACCTGCTCTCCGCCGCTGAGAACGTGAACAGGCTTAAATACATCGTCCCGGTAGAAATGCAGTCTGGCTAAAACTGTCCGAATCAGTGTTTCATCCTGCTTGGAGGTTTCTTTGACATTTTCCAGAATTGACTTTTCTGAGTTCAGAGTTGATAAGTCTTGTTTAAAATAACCAATTTTAACAGATGGATTCAGGGTAATACCGGCATCTCCCTGCATTATTTTTTTAACAAAGGTTGTTTTTCCCGCTCCATTTGGGCCGATAATGCCGACCTTATCTCCTCCTTTTATATTTAAACTGGCTTTTTTCCATAATTGCTTTCCGGGAACAGCTCCTTCTAAATCCTCTATCCGTAAAATAATTTTCTGCTGCAATCTTGCTTGATTGGAAAGAGTCATTTTCAGTGGAGCAGCTTCTCTGACCTTTTCCACTTTTTCGAGATTATCTAATCTTGTTTCCAAAGCCTTTGATGTTTTTTGCAGCTTTTTCTGCTTTTTTGCAAAATAGGGTTTAGCCCCTTTTAAAGATTCTTCGGTAGAACCAATCTTACTTTTAGGTGTTTTTGTTGCCCGTTGTGCTTTTTGTTCTTTTTTCTCAATCGCGCGTTCAAGCTGTTGTCTTTTCTGCTGGTAATGTTCATAAGCCAGGCGCTGCTTTTCTATTTCTTTTTCTTTTTGCCGGCGGTAAGCTGTATAATTGCCGGAATAAATTTGAAGACTTTTTTCATCAATTTCCCAAATTACATTACATAGTTTATCTAAAAAGTTACGGTCATGAGAGACAATAATAAGCGCTCCCTGCCAATGAGACAGCTGTTTCTCAAGCCATTCAATATGAGCCGTATCCAGATTTGTTGTCGGTTCGTCTGCAAGGAGAAGGCCAGTCTGCTTTTTCAAAGCCTCAACGATATAAGCCTGTGTCACTTCACCGCCGCTTTTTTGATCACGTTTCTCTTTTAATTGTGGCAATAACTCTACAGAAGTATACATTTGAATTGTACCTTGTTCAGGCTGAATTTTGCCGGCAAGCAGATTGAGCAAGGTTGTTTTTCCTGAGCCGTTTTTACCGACTAAACCAATCCGGTCCTTGGAATGAACGGCTAAGTTTTCTATAGAGAACAATTCCCGGTCTTTAATACTTTGTTTAATATGATGTGCTTCTAAAATAGTCATAAAATCATCTCCGTATCTGTTAGAGTTACAGAGGGGAGAAGACGGTTAAATGCCAAAAACCCCTACTCTGCATTCAGCTCAGAACAGGGGTCGCCAAAAAAGGAAATGGGCATATTTCTCACTCATTCCATATGGGTACCACAAAGGATAAAGGCTAATCCTGTTCCGAAGTCATTCCATAAAAGCACGAAAAATAACACAGCAGGATGAGGACGATAGTTCTGCTGTTAACCATACTTTTATTTGAATTCATTCTTTAAAAAAACAGGATTAGTACTTCATGTTCCCTTTGTTCACCCTTTCGATATTTGTTGATTACAGTATAGCGGAAAAAGAGGTATTTGTCACCAAAAGAAAAAAACGGACAAGCCCCTATTCTGATATAAGAATATGAAATCATTGTCCGTGTAAATATTATAAAGCTTCAGGTGTTGTCTGGAGTATGGAATTTTCCTGCACAGCATCTTTGATTAAACAATTTCCCCGTCCGTGAGGAATGCACATTGGAGTCCCGAATATCGGATCACATGCGATATTACACCGCATCCGGAATACTGCAGATACAAGGTCAGCTGAAATCGTATCCTCCGGTTTTCCCTGCGCATATACTTTTTTATCTTTAATTGCAATAATATGATGGGCGTAACGGCTTGCTAGATTCAAGTCATGCAATACCATAACAATCGTCCGGCCGTCTTTTTCATTTAATTCAAAAAGAAGGTCAAGTACATCGATTTGGTGCGTTAAATCAAGATAAGTAGTCGGCTCATCTAATAAGATTATGTCTGTATCCTGTGCTAACGTTAAAGCTATCCATGCCCGCTGACGCTGCCCGCCTGACAGGGAATCGACAGACTGGTCTTTCAAATCTGACATATTTGTATCCTCTAACGCTTTTTGTACAGCTTCTTCATCCTCTTTGGACCATTGCTTCATAACTTTGCGGTAAGGGTGTCTGCCCTGCTTAACAAGCTCATATACTGTTAATCCTTCCGGACTCGTTGGCGCCTGTGGGAGAATAGCCATGTTTTGTGCTACTTCCCGGGTTCGCATTTTAGCAATATTTTGTCCGTTTAATATAACAGATCCCTGCTTTGGCTTTAATAAACGTGCCAAAGAACGTAGTAAAGTTGATTTTCCACAGCCATTTGGGCCGATAAAAACAGTGATTTCCCCTTTAGGGATGGAAATGTCCAATTCATCTATAATAATCCGGTCTCCGAACCCAAGTGTTAAGTTACTCGCTGTTAATGAGTTCAATGAAAACGCCTCCTGACCTAAAAAAGGTGCGTATTAGCTTCTAATTTCATTTTATTGCTTGGGAGACTAATAGTCAATGATAATAATTTTCAATTAGGTGACAAATAATATTTAATTTTTCTTAGGAACTACTATTTTTGCGTCAGGGTATTACAAACTGTGGCAGTGTAAGGAGTACATTTGCAGTATATATTTTTTTACAGCGCTTAGAATTATTTGGTTTATGGCAGATACGGTGAAATTCAAAATAATGTTGTTATTAGTTTAGTATCATAATATATTTAATAGTAAGATTATTACATTTATTTAAGGGAGGAGGATTACCTTATGAAGAAAGGCTTGATTATTTTTATAGCATTTTTATCTGTATTCTTCATTTCAGCCTGCAGTAATGACAGCAACAGTTTATCCGGGAAGACATTTAAAGTTGCTAATACGCCGGTATTTCAAGAGGATATTGATAAATATCCGGTTGTTGTAACATTAGAGTTTTTAGATGATAATGCAGTAAGGACGATCGACACAGAAGGAACTTATCATTTAAATGATGATGAACTTGTAATTAATTTTGAAAATGAAAATGAAAATCTGGAAATTACTTTTAGTGAATTTAAAGAAAGTGAGAAGGATTTTAGTACGTATTCTACGATAATCAGCAATCGGGAATTACAAGTGGAAGATCATAGCAAGTTGAGCCGACTAGAAGTATTAGCTAATAAATTATCTGAAGATATGCCGATTGAATTTATCGAAAAACAGGAGAGATAAGTTAATTTTATTGAGCTGAATCTAAAAAAGAACAAAAGCTGAAAAAAGAGGGGATCAGCTTTTGTTCTTTTGGGACACACTTTTTAAGAAATTACTTAAATAAATCAACAAACATATCAATTGTCTGTTCAGAAGCGACTAAACCACTGTTTGTCCAGTTACTTTCATCTTCAATGTAGTAAACCTGATCATTTTTGACAACATCAGTATTGTTCCATACATTACTGTTTTTCAACGCTTCGATTCCTTCATCGTCTTCGTAGCCTAAAATAATCAGATGATCAGCATCAATCTCAGAAAGCTTTTCTAAAGAAATCGGGTTCCAGGCTTCTTCACCTTGCCCAAGCTCCTTGACAAGCTCAGGAACTTCTACACCCAGTTCATTGTAAATCATGTTTGCAGAGTGACGATTTTCCTCAAATAAGAAGTATTTTCCGCCGACAACCCACATCATTGCTACAGATTCATCACCTAATGTATCATTCAGCTCTTCTTCCGCTGTTGCCACTTTTTCATCATAATCTGCTAAAGCCTGTTCAGCTTCTTCTTCTTTTCCAAGGATTTCTCCAATTTTCTGTAAACGTACTTTCCAGTCACTTACTTCTTCCTCGGATAATACATATGTTGGAGCAATCGCAGCATAGTCTTCATAAGAACCTTCATAGTTATCTAAAGTATGATCTAAAATAATAAGATCCGGCTCTATGCTAAGTACTTGCTCTAAAGGTAATGTCCATTCAATTGTTTCTACATCTGCTAAATCTTCTTCCAGATAGTCCTGAACACTTTCGCCAATTGCCCATTTTGCAACTGGTTTTTCACCTAGTGCAATTAATGTATCTTCATTGTAAGAGGCAAGAATTTTTTCCGGATTTGCAGGAACAGTAACTTCTCCCATTTCCGAATCGACGGTGATTTCGGATGCTTCCTCTGGATCGTCAGACGTATTTGAATCATCAGACTTATTGTCATTACTATTGCCGCAAGCAGCAAGAAGTAATAGAGTGGTAAGTATCAGCATAAATAAATAATTTTTTTGCATAAATTTGTTCATCTCTTTTTCTCCTTTTATGTTATAATGAACGTCTAACGATAATGATAATCAGTTTCAATTAGAAAGTCAATAAGTTATTTAAAAGCATGTTTTTATTGAATTTTAATTCTAAAAAACCAAATCATATTACAACCATATTTTATGATGAAATTATAGGAGTATACAAGAAATGAGATTGTTTTCACGTTCTTCTCAGTTGACGAAGGTATTAATTAATATCATAGGGATTTGCCTTGTTATTTTTTCAATTGGTGTGTCTATCTCTTATGGCGCAACAACGATTGATTTACATACTGTCTGGCAGGCTGTGTTCAAATTCAGTCAAGGAGAGCAGGCCCATCAGGTTATTTGGGAGCTGCGTATTCCGCGTGCCTTGGCAGCTGTGCTGGTAGGCGCGTTTTTAGCTATGTCTGGAGCTGTAATGCAGGGAATGACACGTAATCCGCTCGCATCTCCGTCTATTATGGGAGTAACAGATGGGGCTGCGTTTATGCTTGTGATTATCCTGGCCTTTTACCCGGCGGTTTCCAGTGTTGGCTTAATGTTTGCTTCTTTTCTTGGGGCGGGTATAGCTGTAACTCTGGTGTTTTTAGTGGGATCCTTTTCAAGCAGTGGATTGACACCTGTTAAGCTGGCACTGGCCGGAGTCGCAATAGGGACCTTACTGCGGTCAGTTTCCTCCATTCTTTCACTGCATTTTCAGTTGGAGAAGGATATCGGATTTTGGCTTGCTGGCGGATTAGATGGAGCAGGATGGAATGCGGTAATAATCCTTCTTATTGCTGGAGCAGCCGGGGTGATTTTAGCATTGTCGATTGCGAAGTCCATCACTGTTTTGAGCTTGGGAGACGATTTATCTACGGGATTGGGACAGAATAATACACTTATTAAGATTACCGGTATTGTAGTTGTATTAATATTAACCGGTGCAGCAGTTTCTGTTGCAGGTTCTGTCGGTTTTGTCGGTTTGATTATTCCACATATTACGCGTTTTATTATTGGAACAGATTACCGCTGGATTATTCCTACCTCAGCAGTGTTAGGTGCTTTATTACTTGTGAATGCGGACCTTATTGCACGAATGATTAACGCCCCGTTCGAAACACCGGTAGGAGCAATAACCTCCATTATCGGTGTGCCATTCTTCCTCTATTTGGCCAGAGGCAGCGGGGGTGACAAAAAATGAATATATTAGAAAAACAAAAACGGCTCCGGTTTTGGACGATTATCAGTATATTAGTTATCGGGATTATTGTTTTTTCCTTTCTTAGTTTAAATCTGGGGGCGATTACCATCTTGCCGAAAGAAGTGGTTCAAACACTGATGGGACAGGGATCAGACAGACAGGAGCTTGTGTTATTTAAATTCCGGATGCCGGGAATTATTTTGGCATTATTAATTGGAGCAGGCTTGGCAGTTTCAGGAACGATTATGCAGGGTATCACACAAAACGGACTTGCTGACCCGGGAATATTAGGAATTAATTCAGGAGCAGGCTTTGCGATTGTTTTATTTCTTTATTTCTTTCAAGGAGTCATCCCGGCAACCAGCGCACTAAGTACCTACATGCTTCCGTTTATTGCTTTAATTGGGGCCTTTACGGCAGCAATTTTAATTTACGCCATTGCCTGGAAAAAAGGGGTATCACCGATTCGTCTTGTTTTAGTGGGGATCGGAGTAAATGCGGCGTTTGGTGCCCTGCTGACAATTTTACAGCTGCGCATGGATCCACAAAATTATCGTCAGGTAACGATTTGGCTGTCTGGAGAGATTTGGAGTGCGAACTGGAATTTTGTATTTGCTTTATTGCCGTGGATGCTGATACTTATTCCAATTGCAATAAATAAAGCGAGAAACTTAAATGTCTTTCACTTAGGAGATGATGTTGCGTCTGGTCTTGGTACACATGTTGAAAGAGAGCGGGGAATCCTGCTTCTAATTGCTGTAGCATTAGCGGGAGCATCAGTTGCAGCTGGCGGAGCGATTGCCTTTTTAGGACTTGTTGTTCCGCATATTGTCCGCAAACTGGTCGGACCGCTGCATCATTATGTGATTCCGATTTCTGCCTTGCTGGGAGCATTTATTTTAATGGCAGCTGATATGATTGGAAGTAATATTTTAGCGCCGACAACGATACCTGTTGGTATTGTTGTATCGATTGTCAGTACACCTTATTTTGTTTATCTGCTGATGAAAACAAACTAAAAAAGGGAAGGGACTCAGGTAATTATGAACGAAGAAATATATGACGTAACGATAATTGGCGGTGGACCTGCAGGGTTATTTGCTGCCTTCTATAGTGGGATGCGTGAAATGAAGACAAAAATTATTGAATATCTACCCTATCTCGGCGGGAAGGTACCTTATTTTTACCCGGAAAAAGTAATTCGTGACATTGGTGGTATTGCCCATGCTACCGGAGAAGAAGTAACCGAGCAGCTGGTGGAGCAGGCTATGACCTTCGAGCCGGCGGTTATTCTGGGAGAACAGGTTGTTGATATGCATCGCATGGATGATGGGAACTTTGAACTTGTAAGCAGCAACGGAAATATCCATTATTCTAAAACAATTATGCTGGCAACTGGATTTGGAACATTGCATTCTGTGAAATTAGATCATCCAGAAGCGGTTTATTACGAAGAGAAAAGCTTGCATTATACGGTACGGAAGCTGGCGGATTATCATGATATGCATGTGCTTATTTCCGGCGGCGGCAACAGCGCTGTTGATTGGGCGCTGGAGCTTGAGAACATTGCAAAAAGTGTAACGCTTATCCATCGCCGTAATGAGTTCAAAGGATTGGAAAGCAGCGTGACGAAGCTGAAAAATTCACGTGTAAATGTAATGACGCCGTATGAATTAAAGGGATTGCATGGAACAGAGGGGCAGATTGAAAAGGTAATATTGGGACATTTAGAGGATGAAACGGATGAGAAAGAGATCCAGATTGACCGGCTAGTAGTCAATCATGGCTTTCAAATTAATCTGGAGCCGATTACTACATGGGGATTGGAAATGAAAGACGGTATGATTGCTGTAGATTCCGGTATGCAGACTTCTGTGGAGGGCGTATTTGCAATTGGTGATATTGCGTATTATCCGGATAAGCTTGGATTAATTGCCGGAGCTTTTAATGAAGGACCAATCGCAGTTAACCACGCGAAAAAAATCGCTGATCCAGGAGATCCTGTAAAGCATTTATTCTCCACAAATTTTGCGGCCTTTGAGGAAGATGAATAAAATAATCTTAAAAAGCACTCTAACGTTTTCAACCTGATAAAGAAAGGCTATAGAAAACAGTAAGAGTGCTTTTTTAATTTTTACCTGATAAATAGTTGCGGAAAAGCTCCGAAAACTTTTGCCGATCTTCTTCCGTTAATGCTTTAGGACCCTTTGAATGCTTTCCACTTCGCCGCTCCTTGGCGCTCAGGTAGCGGGATTGCAGAAGCTGGTCAATATTACCATTGGTATAGGCAAATCCTTTGTGATGAAGTACATAACAGCCCTTTGCAAGTGCGAGAGAAGCAAGTCCATAATCCTGAGTGACCACAATATCCTCTTTTTTGGCGAGCTTCATAATCCGGTAATCTGCCGCGTCCGCACCTGTGTCCACATAAATCGTTTCCACCCAATCAGGATATTCCTTTAAAGAAAAATGTGAGATACTGGTTACCAGAACTACAGGAATAGATTTCTTCCCTGCTTCCTCTATAATAATGTCTTTGACCGGACAGGCATCGGCATCTACATAAACTTTCATCGGTTCACTTCCTTTCCTTCACAGGTTTTCTCTATATTGTAGCAAATAATTAAGGAACTTGTCTTATTCACTAGAATTTCATATGAAAAACATGTAAGATATTAATCATTATCTATCGTGAAAAAGGAGCTTTAATGCATGGAAATTGTCATTGATCAGATGAAAGCGGAAGATTGGAAGCAGGTTTTGGAAATATATCATTATGGAATGGAAACTCGTAATGCGACCTTTGAAATGGATGAGCCTGATTGGAAATCATGGGAAGACTGGAATCAGGATCATTTACAAGCATGCCGGCTGGTTGTCCGCGAGGGAGAACGTATCCTTGGCTGGGCATCATTATTACCTATATCTGCCAGAGAGGCATATCAGGGAGTTGCAGAGGTAAGCATTTACCTGCATAAAGACAGTGTAGGGAAAGGCATTGGCACAAAGCTTATGCAGGCATTGATTGAGGCAAGTGAAGCAGCTGGGATATGGATGCTGCAATCGGAAATCTTCCCTGAAAACACAGGCAGTCTGAAGCTGCATGAAAAGATGGGCTTCCGCAAGGTCGGATACCGTGAGAAAATTGGACAGATGGAAGACGGCAGATGGCGGGATGTTGTGCTTGTGGAACGCCGCAGCCCACACGTAGGACTAGATTAAGGAGGAGATTATACATGGAAATCAAGATAAACGGACAAATATTTGAAGGAAAACAGGTTGAGCTGGATGAAATAGCTGGTAAGAAACAGATTGCATTTTCATTTGATGTAACCAGTGAAACCTATCATGACGTAACGACATTGCTGTATAAAAATGATTTTCAGGTTAACATTCCTGAAAAATCTTTGTCCTTCCCGGCAGTTATCCAAGAATATTCAACTTCAACGACAAATTTATATGAAAAAGGCAATACAAGTGAATTTTATCTGAAGGTGCGCGAAAAATAAATTCTTAGGTATAGAGAGGGAGTACGATACAATGGAGCCTATACTGTTAACATTTCCAGATCAATTTGAAACCGAAAGGCTGGTCATCCGGGCGCCGAAGCCGGAAGATTGGCAGCCGCTTTATAAGGCGATGCAGGACTCTATCAATGAGTTAAAGCCCTGGCTCCCATTTGCACGGCAGGAGCAGACGGAATCAGATGTAAAAAAGACAACAAAAGAGGCTTATTTGAACTTTTTAGCACGTGAGGATTTACGATTTCATGCTTTTGATAAAGAGAGCGGAGAATTTATTATTTCCAGCGGATTACATCGTATTAATTGGGAAGTACGAAAATTTGAAATTGGTTATTGGATTGATACAAAGCATAGTGGAAAAGGCTATGTTACAGAATTGGTAAAAGGACTGACTGCCTTTGCATTCCGGGAGCTGGATGCAAATCGTGTGGAAATCCGGTGTGATACGAAAAACGGGAAAAGTAAAGCAGTTGCTGAAAGAGCCGGGTATGAGCTGGAAGGGATTTTAAGAAATGATGATAGAGAAGACAATGGGGAACTCAGAGATACCTGTGTTTTTGCAGTGATTGAAGATCCTGAAACAAATTAGGAATAAGGGTGAAATGATGAAGCGAGTAACGGTAAAGCAATCCTATGTAAAAAATATCAAACAGCAAAACCCATTAATTTTGGAAGAAGCTATTGATGAGCCCCATAAGCTTAGCGAAGGAGAGATCATTGCACTGCATACATCCCAGGGCGAATTTTTAGGACAGGCATATGCAGGCCGCCAAAATAAAGGTATGGGCTGGGTATTAACTTTTAAACAGGAAGAAACCATTGATCAAAGTTTCTTTAAACGGAAGCTGCTCAGTGCTATGAATAAACGACGTTCTTATTATCAAGCCGAAGAAACAACAGCCTTTCGCATGTTCAATGGAGAAGGTGATGGTATTGGCGGATTAATTATTGACTATTTCGATGGCTATTACGTTATTCAGTGGTACAGTGAAGGAATCTATGCGTTTAAAGACTGGATTATACAAGTTTTTGACGAGCTGGATGACTATCAGGGGATTTACGAGAAGAAACGTTTTGATACAAAAGGACAGTATGTAGAAGATGATGATTTTGTAAAAGGAACAAGGGGCGAATTTCCACTGATGGTGAAAGAAAATGGAATGAACTATGCTGTTTACCTGAATGATGGGGCAATGGTCGGCATTTTCTTAGATCAGCGTGACGTCCGAAAAGCATTGCGTGACAGATATGCCAAGGGTAAGCATGTGTTGAATACCTTTTCCTATACCGGGGCTTTCTCTGTGGCAGCTGCATTAGGCGGTGCTGTGAAAACCACCAGTGTTGATTTAGCAAAAAGAAGTAAAAGTAAGACGGTTGAGCAGTTTAGTGTAAATGGCATTGATTTTGAGCAGCAGGATATTATTGTGATGGATGTATTTGATTATTTTAAATATGCCAAACGGAAGAATCTGCAATATGATGTTGTTGTTCTTGATCCGCCAAGCTTTGCGCGCTCTAAGAAAAGAACATTTCGGACAGCGAAGGATTACCCGGAGCTGATAGAGAATTCTATTGATCTGCTGGAAAAAAACGGAGTGATTATTGCTTCCACCAACACAGCCTCCTTCGGGATGAAGAAGTTCAAAGATATGATTCATCGAGGATTTCAGGCGAAACAAAAGAAATATACGATTTTGGAAGAGTTCTCATTGCCAGGTGATTTTGCAGTAGATAAGCATTTTAAGCAGGGGAATTATTTGAAGGTAGCAGTTATTCAAGTAAAAGGATAAGTTTTACTGAGGCATTTTTACAACACTACGAGGCTTGTTGTAAAAATGCTTTTTTTGTTGTCTAGGAAATTATAGAATTATTGCCTTGTGGATAACTATTTATAGAAAAGCAGCCGTATCCAGCTCCGAGCGCCAAACTTTAGAGATTTCACGTCGTGCCCTACAATAAGTCAACATCGGTTCGTTACCTCACCGTGTTTCCTTTATCTCAGTTGCGCCGCTACAATCTCTACGTTTTTAAGCAGGCGCTCTGCGCTTTTGTTCTTGAGGAAGAATGTATACGCTCACCAACAAATTCAATAAAAAGATAATAAAAATCTAAAAACCTATTGAATAAATATTCTTTTTATTGCATAATAATGCATAACAACATTTTGAAGAGGTGTACGTGAATGACAGCAAATCAAATCCAATTTCAGCAACAGGAGTTAAAAGGCAGAGACTTTCTAACACTTGCCGATTATACAAAAGATGAAATTGATTATTTAATCGAATTGGCAGACTATCAAAAGAAACAGCGTAAAGATGGTGTTATTTTTGAACCATTGAAGGGCAAAACACTAGGCATGATTTTTGAAAAAGCTTCGACAAGAACCCGTGTCTCCTTTGAAACAGGTATTTATCAGCTTGGCGGATTGGGAATTTTCTTAAGCTCCAAGGATATTCAAATCGGCAGAGGAGAGACAATCGCAGATACAGCACAGGTGCTGTCCGGCTATTTGGATGGAATCATGATTCGCACCTATAATCATTCTGATGTGGAGGAACTGGCAAAGTATGCAAGTATTCCTGTAATCAATGGACTGACTGATCTGTATCATCCTTGTCAGGTATTAGCAGATTTGCAGACAATCAAAGAGGTTAAAGGTGTGCTGCAGGGGCAAAAGATTGTTTATATTGGTGACGGAAATAATATGGCGCATTCTTTAATGATTGGCGCTGCAAAAATGGGTATGCATATTGTTACAGTAACACCGGATAATTATAAGCCAGAGGAGCAGGTTACGGAAAGAGCGAAACAATTCGCCGGAGAGCACGGTGCAACCATTGAATGGAGTAACGACCCGGCTGCAGCTGTTAAAGATGCTGATGTTATTTATACAGATGTATGGGCTAGCATGGGACAAGAGGCAGAACAGACACAGCGCGTGCAGGAATTTCAGCAGTATCAGGTAAATGAAGAGCTGCTTGCTGAAGCTAAACTAGATGTAACATTTATGCATTGTCTTCCAGCACATCGCGGGGAAGAGGTTTCAGCAGGAGTTATTGATGGGAAACACTCTGTTGTCTTTCAGCAATCTGAAAATCGTCTGCATGCTCAAAAGGCTTTGATGACAGCGTTAATGGGGTAAATAGGAGAAAAGAAAGAAGCAGAGAGTCGCAACATAAATTCTCCTGCTTCTTTTTGCTGTTTTGATTTAGTCTGTTATTTCTTCACCATTGATAAATACATGGCTCAAGCTAGATTGCGGATGAAACGGATTTCCTTCCCAAAGCAGAAAATCAGCGTCTTTTCCGATTTCAAGTGTTCCTACACGATCCTCGACCCCAAGGTGTTTGGCTGAGTTAGATGTAACTGCTTTTAAAGCCTGCTGTTCAGTCAGTCCATTTTTGATAGCGTGGATTGCACTGGTCAGCAGGTATTCGATTCCGACAACAGGATGATCTGTTGTAATAGAGCAGGATATACCGGCATCCATTAATGTTTTAATTGTACTCCAGCTTTTATCCTTCAGCTCTACTTTAGAGCGGGAAGACATTGTTGGACCAACGGAAACCATAACATCATGCTTTGCAATATAATCAGCGATAAAATGGCCTTCTGTACAGTGTTCAATCGTTATATCAATATCAAATTCTCTTTTTAAGCGGAGTACAGTGATAATATCATCTGCACGGTGAGCGTGAACACGTAAAGGTATTTCTTTATTTATCACTTTTGCTAATTGCTCTAAACCAAGATCGCATTTCGGATTCTCATTTTCCGCGTATGCTTTTGCTTCCAGCAGTTTTTTCCTTAATACTGCTGCAACTCCCATCCGGGTAGTCGGCATTTTTCCTTTCGAACCGTGAAATCTCTTAGGGTTTTCACCAGTTGCAGCCTTCATTCCTGATGTCTGACGAATTATCATCTCATCAACAATATGACCGGTTGTTTTTAAAACAGACATTTCTCCGCCAATCACATTGGCACTTCCCGGCATTACCTGAACAGTTGTAATTCCAGATTTTCTGGCTGTTTTCAGACCTTCTTCACGAGGGTTGATACCGTCTATTGCTCTTACTTCAGGTGTAACGGGGTCAGAGGTTTCATTAAAATCAGCGCCCTCCTGCCCGACTCCTTCCTCAGATACTCCCAAATGCGTGTGCACATCAATAAACCCCGGAGTAACAATGTAATTTTTCCCGTCAATTTTACGGTAAGCATCTGACGCATCTAATTCCTCAGAGATTTTTTCAATTTTTCCATCGCGGATAAAAAGGTTAGTATTCTCGAGTATTTCTTCCTTGCCATTCCAAATTGTTGCTCCTGTAATTACAAACATATGTACTCTCCTTTGACAAAATAATATTGATTTCTACAAATCTTTAATCTATAATCAACTTATTATAAGTCTATTAATTAAATTCAGATAATAGCCAAATTTAAGTAGACTTGTAATAGTTTTACTTTATCGTATAGTAAAATGATTAAATATTCAACATTGGAGGGATTACATGCAAGAGAAAGACGAGACAGCTCTGCTGGAATATTTGACTGCTAAGGGAGCATACAATCCCCAAAAAATTGGCGGGTCGGATGAATTTACTTTCCTGGCTAACCTTACAGGCAGACCTCAGGCCTGGACGCTGAATAAACAAAATGAAGTAGAAGCTTTTACAACGATGTCCGATCGTGTCCTGGAGGTATATCATTCTCCATCGGGGAAGAAATCTATTATCGCTTCTGATTTTGAGGGGAATGAGAAACAGCAGTTTTATATAACAAGGGATAGAGGACAAACGGTAGAAGATTTAGTGATTTCCAAAGATCATTTCCATGAATTTGGCGGATGGTCGCCTGATGAAAAGAAGATCGCCTTTGCAAGTAATCGCAGACATCCGGGTTATTTTGATATTTTTGTTTGTGATGTGGAAACAGGAGAAGAACAAACTGTATATGAAACGGATACGAATTGTACGGCGCTATGCTGGACGAAAAATGGAAATGGTCTCATTATCAGTGTGAAAGTCTCAAATATTGATAACCAATTACATATTTTAGACATAGAGTCAGGAGAGACAACACTAATTGGTAATGCAGACATACCTGCACGATATCATTCTGTCCAGCTTAAAAAGGATGGAACTGCAGGATATTTAGTTACAGACGAAGGTAGAAATACATTAGCCATAGCTTCTTTTTCACTTAATTCACCGCAGCAGATTGATTATCTTTTTAAGGATGATCAATGGGATATTGAAGAAATAAAACTTTCCCCGGATGAAACAAAGCTTGCTTACTCTTTGAACAAAGGAGGAAGTTCCCGATTAGCCGCTTATTATCTGGAAGATAACTCCGTGAAAATAATAGAGAGTATTCCATCAGGTGTTTATCAATCTCTCGGCTGGCTAAATGAGGATGCATTATTGACAGGCGTAACGAGTGCTGTCATTCCGGGTGACATATGGAAGGTCGAAATTACTGCAGATCAATCAACCCGGTTAACACATGTGACACCGGATTCAGAGATTGCCAAGCAATGGGTGGAACCAGAGCTCCATCAATTTACATCCTTTGACGGATTGGAAGTTCCTTATTTTCTATATGGCAAGAAGCATGCAAATCAGCCGGTGATGATTCATGTTCATGGCGGACCGGAAAGTCAAATAAGGAATGAATACAATCCGGTTATTCAATTTCTGGCTGCACAAGGCTATGCAGTTGCTACTCCAAATGTACGCGGCAGTATGGGATACGGTAGAGAATATGTACAATTAGATGATGTCCGTAAGCGTATGGATTCTGTTGCTGATTTGAATTACCTTGTTAAAGACCTGATAGAAAATCATCAGGCAGATAAAGACCATGTAGGGATTATGGGAAGAAGCTATGGAGGATTTATGGTGCTGGCAGCAATTACACACTATCCAAAGCTTTGGGCTGCCGCTGTTGATATTGTAGGTATCAGCCATTTCCGTACATTTTTGGAAAATACGGGTCCTTGGAGGAGAAGGCTGCGTGAACAAGAGTATGGTTCATTGGAAAATGATGTGGACTTCTTTGAAGAAATTGCACCATTAAATCATACAGATAAGATAGAAGTGCCGCTTCTTATTTTCCATGGAAGAAACGATACGCGTGTACCAGTATCTGAAGCAGAACAGCTGACAAGTGACTTAGAAAAACAAAATAAGGATGTTGAACTGATTATATTTGATGATGAAGGACATCAGACAGAAAAATTGGAAAATCACATTCTGATGAATACAAAAATTGTTGAGTTTATGAATCAGTATTTAAAATAATACATCGGGAAATTTTGTTAAAATGCTCATTCCGTGAGAGAAAAATCAGGAGTCTTACGGAATGAAGATTTAACATAACAGGAGGAGACAGCATGAAAAAGTTTTACTTAGCATTTTTTATGAGCATTATCATGGCAGCTTTAGTGTTGGCTGGTTGTGCAAGTGAACCAGATGAGTCAGGAGGAAACTCGGGAGATGGTGGACAAGCCCAGGAAGGTGGAGATTTGGTAATTGCCACAATTTCAGATGCAGTTTCTTTAGATCCGGGCGCAGTAAATGATGTACCTTCGTTTGACGTACAGTATAACATTTTTGAAAAGCTGGTAAAGCATGATGAAGACATGAATTTAATTCCGAGTCTGGCAACAGAGTGGAATCAGGTTGATGATACAACTTGGGAATTCAAGCTGCAGGAAGGTGTAACCTTCCATGATGGCGAGCCCTTTAATGCAGAAGCAGTAAAAGTAAATATTGAGAGAATGATGGATCCTGATGTAGGATATCCAACTGCTAACATGGTTGAAATGGTTGAAGATGTTGAGGTGGTTGATGACTATACAGTTCATATTAAAACAGAGTACCCATTCCCAGGTCTTCCGGCTAATTTAGGGCATCCTATGGGAGCTATAATTTCGCCGAAACAGATTGAAGAAGACTATGCGGCAATGGAGGATGGAGAAAATCCTGGATCTGTTATTAATGCACATCCAATTGGTACAGGTTATTTTACATTTGACGAGTGGGCATCTGGTCAATATATTCGCCTTGTAAAAAATGAAGACTATTGGGATGGAGCAGCAAAACTTGATTCTGTAACGTTTAAAGTGGTTCCTGAAGATTTAACAAGATTGGCAGAATTACAGACGGGAGATTCGCATGTTTCTAACCCGTTAAGCTCTTCAGACATCGGTCAGGTCGAACAATCTGAAGATTTGGAAATGTACCAGCAAAGCAGTGTGTCTCTAGACTATATCGGATTTAATACACAAAAAGAACCATTTGATGATAAACGTGTCCGTCAGGCAATATCGATGGCATTAGATAAAGGACAAATTCTTGATGGTGTTGTAAATGGATATGCGTTAGAGGCGGAAGGACCGCTTTCTCCTGGTGTATTTGGTTATGATGAAAGTATAAAAGGATTAGAATATGATGTTGATGCTGCAAAAGAGCTTTTAGCAGAAGCGGGATATCCTGATGGGTTCTCAACAACGCTTTGGACGAATGAAACGCGGGAGCGCGCAGATATTGCTACGAATGCTCAAGCGCAGTTAAAAGAAATCGGGATTGATGTCAGTATTGAAATGATGGAGTGGGGCGCGTATCTTGAACAGATTGGTAACGGCGATCACGATATGTTTATTTTGGGCTGGTCAAACAGTACAGCAGATGCTGATCTTGGTTTAGCACCGTTATTCCATTCGGATAATCTGGGACCTCCCGGCAACCGCACATTCTTACAAAATGACGACTTAGATGAACTATTGGATGCAGGACGCCAGGAAGTAGATGAAGAGAAGCGATTAGAAATCTATAAAGAAGCACAGGAATTACTAATTGATGAAGCACCTATGGTCTACATTATGCATAAGGATTACCTTCTTGCTGAAAGAACAGAGGTTCAAAACTTAAAAATGCTGCCTACAAAAATGCTATTGTTAAAAGATGTGTATTTAGAGCAATAAAGTATATTGAAGGCAACAGAAAATATTTGATTTTAAAATAAGAGCAGCTGCTGATTTATAGCAGCAGCTCTATCTTTTTTAGGTAAGATTTGAGCAAGAGAATTTATATTATAGAGAGGATGAGTATATGAAGAGAAAAAATAATTTGTGGAGCATGCTTATTATTGCACTAAGTATGCTGGTATTAGCTGCCTGTGCCAGTGAACCGGATGAGTCAGAAGGAAATACATCTGGCGATGGCGGAGAGCAGTCAGGAGGAGACCTTGTTATTGCTACAGTTTCTGATGCTGTTTCCTTAGATCCTGCCGGAGCAAATGATGTACCGTCGTTTGATGTGCAATATAATATTTTTGAAAAATTAGTTAAATATGATCAAGAGATGAATTTGCAGCCAAGTTTGGCAACAGAATGGGACACTGTTGATGACACGACGTGGGAGTTCAAGCTTCAGGAAGGTGTCACCTTCCATGATGGAGAGCCTTTCAATGCAGAAGCAGTGAAGGCAAATCTGGAGCGTTCCTTAGACCCTGAGGTTGGAGCTCCAGCTTCTTATTTAATTGAAATGATTGAAGAGATTGAACCGGTGGATGATTATACGGTGCAAATTAAAACTGAATATCCAATTCTTGGTTTACCAGCCCATTTGGCGCACTCCATAGGGGCAATGATCTCACCAAAGCAAATTGAGGAAGATTATGCTGCAATGGAGGATGGTGAGAGTCCAGGATCTGTTATTAATGCAAATCCGATAGGAACAGGTTATTTTAAATTTGATGAATGGCAGACGGGTCAATATATCCGAATAATAAAAAATGAAGACTATTGGGATGGAGAAGCTAAGTTAGATTCGGTGACCTTTAAGGTTGTACCGGAGGATCTGACAAGAATTGCTGAATTACATGCTGGAGAATCACATATTTCAAATCCGCTCAGCTCTTCAGATATTGATCAGATTGAGCAGGAAGAAAATTTAGAGGTATACCAGCAAAGCAGTGTTTCGTTAGACTTTTTAGGATTTAATATGAATAAGGAACCATTTAGTGATAAAAGAGTCCGGCAGGCTATTTCTATGGCTGTAGATAAAGGACAGATTATTGATGGTGTTGCAAATGGCTATGCCCAGGAAGCTGCAGGGCCATTAGCACCGGATGTTGTTGGCTCGGCAGAGGGATTAACAGGGCTGGAATATGATGTTGATGCCGCTAAAGAACTTCTGGAAGAATCTGGGTATCCGGATGGATTTTCAACAACGCTTTGGACCAATGAAACTCGTGAGCGTACTGATATTGCTACTAATATTCAAGCACAGTTAAAAGAAATCGGAATAGAAGTAAGCATTGAAATGTTTGAATGGGGTTCTTATCAGGAAAAAATTAATAACGGGGAGCATGAGATGTTTCTTATGGGCTGGTCAACAGGTACAGGAGATGCTGATGCAGGCTTAAGACCGCTGTTCCATTCAGATAATCATGGCTCTGCCGGCAACCGTTTCTTTATAGAAAATGAAGAACTAGATGAATTATTAGTTGCAGGACTTCAGGAGCTGGATGAGGAAGAACGGTTTAATATCTATGAGGAAGCGCAGGAATTACTTGTTGAGGAAGCGCCAATGCTTTATATAATGCATAAGGATTATTTAATGGCTGTGAATAATTCAGTGAAGAATTTAGAAATGCTTCCTACAAAATACTTGCTGTTAAAAGATGTCTATATAGAACAATAAAAAATTATGCAGAGACAGATGGGAAGCTTGTTTTATCTGTCTCTTTTTTATTTATCATTACATTGAAACCTTGACGTTTTGAATTTTCTCCTGTAGAATCACCTATGTTTATGGAATAAAGGTAATAGCAATATTTGTTATAATTCAGTATGTCGTGATGGAAAGGCAGGTAGGAAAATGAAAAACATTTTAAAAATAGCAGGGCTTCTGATTATTTTACTAATTATCAGTGCTTGTCAATCAGAAACAAATGATGTAGCAACAGAAGAACATCCTTCTAATAGATCTACGGAAGAAGTGCCTGAAGAGTCGCAGGATACTTCAGAGGAAGAGGAAAACAACGATTCAGATCTGGTGGCGGATGAAGATACCTATGAATATGAAGAACAGGAGGTTATCGAGCAGCAGATAGAGGAAGGCGATTATGATGTGCTTGTTGAAACAGACAACAAGGGAACCCGCGTGATGTTTTATGAAATTGATGGGGAAAAATATTATAAAACCATCTTTGTTAAAAATGATAACCGCTTGAAAATCATAGATATTCGAAATAATAATGGTCAAATCTATAATGAAATTATTTAAAAAATGTGCAAGAGTCTCCCATAAACTCTTGCACATTTTTGTCTTTTATATATCCTAGGAAATAGAAACTCCTTTTGTATCAATCTCTAAAAGCTTTACTTGATAACCCTCAAGCTGCTTTGTCATCTCATTCTTAACTTTTTCCCCATTTCCTTTCGGTAGAAAAGAAAGCATCGTTGGGCCCGCACCGCTTAGGGCTGTGCCATATGCTCCGGCTTCTTTTGCTTTTTTACGGATAATATTAAAATTGGGGATAAGTGATTTACGGAAAGGCTCGTGAAATAAATCATTCTCAAGCATCTTTCCAAACAAAGCATAGTCTTTGGAGTAGAGTGCAGCTACAACCAGATTGCTCATCGCACTGGCTCTTGCTGCGTAATTTCGTTCATATGTATCTGGCAGACAATCTCTGGCAATCTCGGTTTTCAGTTCGATTTCAGGGATATATGCAATTAAATCTAACTCGATGTCATTTAATCGGACAGATGGAATATCATCCTCAAGCATTGTGGAAATTGTTAATCCTCCAAATAAAGCAGGTGCAATATTATCTGGATGCCCTTCTATTTCCGTTCCAAACGCCAGTTTCTGTACATCTGTTAATTGCAAATTGCCAATCTGATTAGCGAGCTCAATTCCTGCGACGATTGCGGAGGCACTGCTTCCGAGTCCCCTGGCCAGTGGAATTTCACTAGTTTCCTGCACTTTACAAGGAGGTAAGCTTACCCCGTATCGTTCAGCCACCTGTTCCGTAATATTCCAGATAAAATGATTTTCCTCTGACTCCTCAGAACCATGTGCAAAAAATGCATGATGATCTGCACTCTCTACGTCTAAATGAATATACAAGCCTAATGCAAGGCCCATGGAATCGAAACCAGGGCCAAGATTAGCACTGCTTGCAGGTACAGAAATGCGGAACGGCATCATGATGTAATCATCTTCTCTAAATATTCAAGAATAGCATCTTCATCATTTGAAAGTGTGACAGGATCAATGGTTAATTGATCAATAGCAGTTTGCGGATCTTTTAATCCATTACCGGTTAACACGGCAACAACTTTGCTGCCTTCAGCGATTTTACCTGCTTTCACCTGCTGGATAACACCTGCAATAGAAGCAGCTGAGCCCGGCTCTGCAAAAACACCTTCTTTGCGTGGTAGGAGTTTGAAAGCAGAAATAATCTCGTCATCTGTGACAGAGCCAATCATTCCACCTGATTCTTCTCTGGCCTGGACAGCTAAATCCCAACTGGCAGGATTTCCGATTCGAATCGCCGTTGCTACTGTTTCCGGCTCTTCAACAACTTTATTTCTGACAATTGCTGCTGCACCTTCTGCTTCAAAACCAAACATTTTTGGAAGAGCTGTTCCTTTTGATGCATTGTATTCTTTAAAGCCTTTCCAGTAGGCACTGATGTTTCCCGCATTGCCAACAGGAATTGCCAGAATATCAGGAGCTTCTCCTAACTGATCACAAACCTCAAATGCTGCTGTTTTTTGACCTTCCAAACGATATGGGTTTACAGAGTTTACTAGAGTAATTGGTGATTTCTCACTGATTTTACGAACGAGCTGGAGCGCCTGATCAAAGTTACCTTCAATCTCAACGATTTCAGCTCCGTACATAACAGCCTGAGCAAGCTTCCCTAGTGCGACTTTTCCTTTTGGAATAACAATAATTGCTCGGATTCCAGCCCGGGCGGCATATGCTGCAGCTGCAGCAGAGGTATTTCCGGTGGACGCACAAATAACAGATCCTGATCCTTCTTCTATTGCTTTGGCAACAGCCATTACCATTCCACGATCTTTAAATGACCCGGTCGGGTTTAAGCCTTCAAACTTCCCATATAATTCAATTCCCAGTTCCTTTGATAGATTTGGAAAATGAAAAAGAGGAGTATTTCCTTCTAATAATGATAAAGCGGGTGTTTTATCTGTAACAGGAAGTAAGTCACGATATTCTTCAATTAACCCTTTCCAAGCCATCTTACGCATCTCCTTCTACTTTATAGTAACTCTTTATCTCATTCACTGCATCAAATGCTTCCAGCTGATTCAGCACTTGTTCAAATTGAGAGTAAGGTGTGTCGTGTGTAACTAATACAATTTCTGCAGAATCTTTCTCATCCACTGGTGTCTGCAGAATCCGCTGGAAACTGATGTCCTGTGAATGAAAAATCGATGAAATTTCTGAGAACACACCAGTCTTGTCTTCCACACATAGGCGGACATAATATTGACCATGCTGCTTATCTTTTGGAAGTAATGTTTTTGGAAATTGCATGTCATTTAACTGCTTTCCTGATACACCAAGACGCATGGCTTTAATTGCTGCAACAACATCGGATAAAATCGCTGTTGCTGTCGGGAGACTGCCGGCACCAGGGCCATAGAACATGGTTTCACCAACTGCTTCACCGTAAACATAAACGGCATTGTATTCATTTTTAACGCTTGCCAGCGGGTGGTTTTTTGCCAGTAAAGTTGGCTGCACACTTATTTCTAACTCCTGGTCAAAAAAGTTGGCGAACCCGATAAGCTTCATCGTATACCCCAGCTGCGAAGCATAACGGAGATCTTTTAATTCAATACCATGAATTCCTTTTACATCAACATCCTGTAAATCGACAGGAGTAGAGAATGCCAAGCGGCCAAGAATAGCCATTTTCCGGGCTGCATCCAAGCCTTCTACATCAGATGTCGGGTCTGCTTCGGCAAAACCAAGACGCTGTGCTTCCGCAAGAGCATCCTCGTAGCTTACACCTTCTTCATCCATTTTTGTTAAAATATAGTTGGTTGTCCCATTGACAATCCCCATTATTTTTTGAATGTGGTCGGAGGATAATCCTTCATTAATACCTCGTAGTATAGGAATACCGCCGGCAACACTTGCTTCATAATAAAAGTCGCATTTATTTTTTACTGCGGCTTCCTGTAACTCAGGACCATGAACCGCTACCAGATCTTTGTTAGCTGATACAACATGTTTTTTATTAGAAAAAGCTTTTAAAATATATTCTCTTGTATGATCAATCCCGCCCATTACTTCAATAACAAGATCAATAGCTGGATTTTCAAGAACATCATCGGGATTTGTTGTTAAAATTTCCTGGTTCACATCAATATTTCTTGCCTTTTCTATATCACGTACAAGCGCTTTAACAACTTTAACTTCACAGCCCAATTGGTGCGCTAATTTTTCCTGGTGATCTTCAATCAGATGAATAACACCTGACCCAACGACACCGAGGCCTAATAATCCTACAGAAACCTTCTCTTCCATCTAACCACCTCTACGCTTCCTAATGTATATTGAATTTATTTAAACATGAAAAGGGAAGTAAGGCAATAGCGAATTTTTAGAATACATCGGGATTCAGAGTTGTAACCGTTATCAAAAATGCAACAATAAAGTAATTATAAAAAATAGCGGAATTTTAAAAGATATTTATATGATGAAGGGAGAAATGGTAGTAAGCCTTTTAAATAGTTACGTACCTTTACATGTTTTCTTCATATAATAGGAAAAAAGGGGATAGAGGATATGCGAATCTATCATCTCGGAGCGTTATTTATTTTCTGTTTAGCATTGGGTATCATCATTGGCTATAGTGTTGACAGGGTAGAAGTTTTTGGTTTGGCAGGTTTCATTCTCGGGATGCTTCCTATTATGATTTACAGGAAATCCTTTACCAAAAAAGAGAAGGTCTCCACTGATAAGAAGAATAAAACGTCGTGTACGTGATTAGAGGACTTTTTGAATCAAGGAATGTTAAAACTGCATGGAAATAAGTAATTCCATGCAGTTTATTATTCAATCAATCAACTGTCACTTTCGGCCGTTTATATCCTTTTAATGCGATCAGGGCTGTAATTAACCCTAAAAAGACAATTGCTCCGCCTACATATGCATTTTTATCTACACTTGACTGCTCAATGACAATACTACCTGCAAATGAACCGACTGCTATACCTAAATGTAAAGCAGAGTTATTTAAGCTGACGAGGATACTTGAATTTTGCGGTGATGTCTCAATTAAATAGCTTTGAACAGGTGGCGAGACCGCCCAGCTGAGCATTCCCCATAGTATAAGTACAACAAGGAATAAGACAACATGGAACGACGAAACAGGAATAATTAATATGGTAGCCACAAACAAGATAATGGCACTGAGAATGGTTCGTTTCGGACCGAATAAATCGGACAATGTTCCGCCTGCCCCGCCTCCGCTTACAGCAGAAATACCAAAAATCAGATAAACTGCACTTAACCAAATGCCATCTAATTCCATAAAGTCTTTTACAAATGGATTCAGGTAGCCATATAATGTTGTGTGACCGGCCAGGACAAAGAAAGTAGTCAATAATATAAAAAGAATCTTTGGGTTCCGGATCATTTTTAACTGTGTTGTCAGTGGCAGAGGCTTTTCCGTAGAAGGAATGCGCTGCATAAAGTAATGAACAAATATAATTGAAGCAACCGTTAAGAAAGAAATAAGTACAAACGGGGCACGCCAGCCAAACGACTCTCCAAGGATTAAGCCAAATGGAATTCCGAAAACAAGAGATCCGCTTACTCCCATACTGACTATGCCGATAGCGCGTCCCCTGTAAGCAGGCTTAACAATGGAGGATGCCATCATTACACAAAGTACAATTAGTAAAGAAGCGCTTGCTGCAGAAATTATTCGACTAATAAAAATCATCGTATAGTTCAAACTAAAAACAGCAAGAATATTTCCAAGCAAAAAGAAGACTAAAGAAATAATGGTCAGTTTTTTTCGTTCAACAGATGCCGTTAAATAAAGCAGAATAGGAGAAGCAATAGCGAAAACAAGAGAGAAAATAGTAATTAATAAACCAGCTTTTCCTAGTGACACACCGAGGTCATCCGCAACTAAATCGAGAATACCGCCAATAATTAATTCAACCATTCCGACAACAAATGAAATGGTCATCAGTAAATATACACTTTTATTCATAAAACAACACGCCTTATCTATAGTTATCCTGTTATTAACATTTGAGTGATAAAAAACACTATCTACCATAGTAGCTTTAAAAAAAGGATAGCACAAGAACTTTATGTGAAAATTAATGAGAATTCAACACTTTTAAAGGAAAAAAAGGCACTTGTTTGTTATACTTGTAATAACGCATGAAATAAGGAGGAGTTTTGGGTGAGTAACAAAGCAACATTAGAAAAAGATGCAATGAAGGTTTTGAAACAGACGAGCAGAACATTTTATATCCCCATTAAACTGTTGAACAAAACGTTGCGGAAAACAGTTGGTTCAGCTTACCTCTGCATGCGCGCTGTTGATGAAATGGAAGACCATGAAGAAATGGATGCAGAAGTAAAACAGCATTTATTGAATGAGACAAGCCATTTATTAAAGGAAGATGTATTTAACCGCGAGGCTTATCATCAGCTCGTAGCACCGTATGAAAAGGAACTTCCGGAAGTGACATTGCGCTTAGCTGACTGGATTGAATTTTGCCCGGAGGATATTCAGCAAAAAGTAAAGGACTCTACAAGTGAAATGGCAGAAGGAATGGCTAAATGGGTTGGGAAAGATTGGGAAGTAAAGACGAAAGAGGATTTAGATGAGTATACATATTATGTAGCAGGTCTCGTCGGTGTAATGCTGTCTGATATTTGGAACTGGTATGATGGCACCGAAACAGACCGCGATCTGGCTATCGGCTATGGACGGGGTTTACAGGCTGTGAATATATTACGAAATATTGACGAAGATGCTGAAAGAGGTGTCGGCTTCTTTCCGAATGACTGGTCTAAGAAGGAAATGTTTGCTTATGCAGAGGCGAATTTGCAAAAAGCTGATGAATATATGACACAAATCTCTACCAAAAATATTCTGCTTTTCTGCCGGATACCGTTAGCACTGGCACATAAAACATTAAATGCTTTGAAGAGCGGTAAGGAAAAAATGTCCAGAGATGAAGTAGAAGAAACAGTTGATAAAATTATTAATTCTTAAGCTTTGAAAAGGTGAATAACATAGACTGAGAAAAAATCTTGCTAAATTGGGCGAGATTTTTTTATTTTCGGGGATGAGAAGGGTTTAGGAATATTTAATAAGGGAAATACTTCTATATTCAAAGCTATTCGTTGAATACATCTCTAAATTATAAGTTGTATTGTATGAAGCATATAACTATAATAAATAAACATGTGCAAATAAAACAAGTGAGAGGATGAAAGTTTGTCAAGCATTTATCTGAAAAATGCTTTCATCCAAAAAAGGTCTGTAAATAACGTTTTATGATATTTTGGACGCTTACATTAATCAGGAGGTAAAGTGTGAAGTCAAAAAAAGGAAAAGGTTTAGATTGGCCAGTTTTTTATATCAGTGGAGGATTTTTAGTTTTATTTATTATCCTGTCGCTGATTAACAGTGATATGGTGGATAATGCAGTAAACACCTTATTTAATTATTCTGCTGATTGGTTTGGAGCTTATTGGCAAATACTCTTATTCCTTAATTTTGCCATCGGCTTAGGTCTGGCATTTTCAAAGTATGGAAAAGTAAAATTAGGAAACCAGGATAAACCAAAATATAGCTATTTTGGCTGGGTATGTATGATATTAGTAACTTTATTGGCTAGTGGGGGAGTCTTCTGGGCTGCAGCAGAGCCAATGTACCATTTTATGTCTACACCGCCTCTTTTTGGTGGAGGAGAATTTAATAATATAGAGGGAGCATTTGCTCAAGCCTTTATGCATTGGGGATTCCTTGCATGGGCAATTCTTGGTACACTTGCAGTTGTTGTAATGATGTATGTGCATTATCAAAAGGGCTATCCTTTAAAGCCGCGGGGATTGTTATATCCTATTTTTGGAGATAAAATATTTGAAAAAAGTGCAATTGGAACGTTGGCTGATTCCTTTTCCATTATTGCAACAGCAGCAGGAACATTGGGTCCGCTTGGGTTTTTAGGTTTGCAGATATCTTATGGATTAAACCATTTGTTTGGCATACCGGATACGTTAACAATAAGCATTATCGTTGTTATTGTTCTGGTTACTGTAGCAGCAATTTCAGCAGCTACCGGAGTGGATAGAGGAATCTACCATTTAAGTAACTGGAATGTTCAATTTACAATTCTTTTAGCTATTATTGTATTTATTATTGGACCTACCGCATTTATTATTGATGGGTTTGTCGGTGGTACAGGAGTCCATATTCAAAATATGTTTGAAATGATGTTCTATCGTGGAGATGGAGAATGGCTGGCAGGATGGACGATTTTCTTTTGGGCTTGGTTTATCGGCTATGCACCGATGCTTATCGTATTTATCAGCCGTATCTCCAGAGGAAGAACCATTCGTGAGCTTGTTATTGCAGTTTCCGTAGTAGCACCGCTTGTAACAAATTTCTGGTTCTCCATTGTCGGTGGAACAGGTGTTTTCTTTGAAATAGAAAAACCGGGCTCTGTTTCTGACGCATTAACTGATGGCGGAATGCCAGCTGCAGTTATGGCAATTACGGATCAGCTTCCTTTAGGCACAGTAATGGGAGTTGCTTTCCTGCTTGTATCTATTATCTTTGTTGCAACAACAGCAGATACAATGTCTTATACAGTGGCGGCAACATTAACAGGGCATGATAATCCCACACGCTGGCTGCGTGTAGTATGGGCCGTCCTTTTTGGAGCTTTCACAGCAGTTATTCTTACAATCGGGGAAGATAGTATTACATCGATTCAAAATTCCATTGTTATTACGGCAGTCCCAGTATCGTTATTGATTTTACCGCCGTTATGGAATGCACCGAAGATTGCCAAGAAAATGGCGCTGGAACAAGGGCTTATTTGGCAGCGTGAGATGCGTAAAAAAGAAGATAAGAAATATAATTAATGAAGAAATTTCAAATAAGACGAGCTGCTGAAAAGATTTTGCTTTCAGCAGCTCGTTTTTAATTTCATTTACTTTTTATAGCTACATACATTGGAAGGATTCAATACTATTTAAATCCATTCCAAAATAAACCCAACGAAAACCATTCCAGCGGAATCCGGCAATAGAATTTCTGCCTAGGAATGTCGGAAAGGCCCAAAAACCGTTGCCGCGATTTGGCCAAATATAAGTGAAGCGGAACATGCAATGTCTGATCCCGCCAGGGTCGACAGCAAATGCCTGCACCTGTTGTTTTTGTGGTACAAAGTTTGGCGGCGGTCCCATTGGAGGCTGGCTGTTCATACCGCCCATTTCTGCAGGGCCTGATTGCTGTCCAGGATCTCCTCCACTGCCGCCGCTTCCTGGAAAGTTTGGAAAAGACGGAGCTGGCGGCCAATTTGGAGGAGCACCTCCATTTCCGCCCCCGGCGTTGTTCGGGGGACCAGGGAAAATATTATCTATAAATTGATCTGTATTAAACTCTGGAAAAGGCGATTCATTCCCGCCTCCACCTGGAAAGCCAGGGGGGAAGTTGCCAATTCGCTCCTGGGATGGAAAGTTTTGCTGTTCATGTTGATGTTGGTACGGTATATTATCAGCAGGCTGCTGTTCCTGATAATAGCCCCCTGGGCCGCCAGTTTCACCTTCTGGACCCCCTGCAAAGAATCCATTGGAATAATTATGCTGTGGGGCCGGCTGAAAATAATTATTCAGCATCTTTCCGGGCAGGTTATTCTGTTTGTTTTCCTCGCCGTTTGGATGCGGTGGTTGAAAATAATTCATAATTTTCCTCCTCTATTAGGCTAATGTTCCCTAATAGCATATGAGGCATCTGCATTATTTGCGCTTCATAACAAACAGATTGGGCGGAATAACTAGTCTGACGAAGTTCTTTCATTAATTCTAGCTAGACTAAAGCTTATCTACAGCTTCTTTAATATTATCTGCTTCTGTAACAGCAGTAATAAAAGAAACGCCATCAGCACCTGCTTCTATAACAGAGCTTGCGTTATCTGTCTGGATACCGCCTATTGCCACAACAGGTATGTCTGGAAACTGCGAGCGGATAGTATGAATCCATTCTAAGCCTACAGCCTGTTTTGCATCTTCTTTTGTAGCAGTTGCAAAAATTGGTCCAACGCCAATATAATCCACTAAATCGAGCGGACTTTGGTCAAGCTCCTGTGGTGTAGATATCGACAGGCCAATGATTTTATCCGGGAACTTAGCCCGGACTTCCTTGACAGGCATATCATCCTGCCCTACATGTATACCGTCTGCATCCAATTCCTCGGCCAGCTCAATATTATCATTAATAAAAAATGGAATATCATGTTTTCGGCATTGCTCTCGCAAGCTTTTACCCAGCTTAATCTTTTCCTCACCATTTAACGAGCCGGTGCCTTTTTCCCGAAATTGAAATGAAGTAATACCTGCAGTGAGTGCTTCCTCTAAAACAGTGTGAGGATCCCTGTGACAATTTTGGCTTCCCATAATAAAATATTTTCTTAATTGTTCTCTATTAAATTCCATCTTCAGTGCCTCCATTTAGTTGCTTGGGTGTAAAGGATAAAGCATCCATAAAGCTTGGCAAAAAGGTTCCCGGTCCTTGCACATGAGACTGCTCTGCTGCATGCTCTGCGGCCAGTCCGTAGAAACTGAGTGCAGTACGGAGCTGTTCCCCGACTGGATAAGAAGTAGTCAGACATGCTGCTACAACAGATCCTAATAAACATCCCGCCCCGGTAATACTGGAGAGAAGCGGATGCCCAGTCTGGTTATAAATTAATTTCTGATCGGCATAGATAACATCTGTTTTTCCGGTTACTACAATCGCAGTATCAAATTGTTTCCTGGCTTTTTCTGCAATATCATCTATATTTCCTTCCCCAATAGAATCCACTCCCCGTGTTTGAATATCTGCATTAACCAAGGAAGCAATTTCACCTGCATTCCCTTTAATAACTGTTGGGCGTACATCTTGTAAAATTCTTTCTATTACTTCTTTCCGAAAAGAAGTAGCAGCTGCGCCAACAGGATCAAGAACTACAGGAATTCCCTTTTCATTGGCAGCTTTCCCTGCTGCAATCATTGCTTCAATTTCATTTTCTAAAATGGTACCAATATTTAAAACAAGTGCATCTGCAATTTTGGCCATATCTGCTGCTTCTCTTAATTCCTTTGCCATAACAGGACTGCCACCAAAGGCAAGCAGTCCGTTAGCACTAAAGTTCATGACAACCTGATTGGTTAAATGATGAATGAGAGGCGTGTTGTTTCTGACTTGCTGGATAATATCAGGATTCATGTGTAATCTCCCTTCCTGCATTTTCCCGGATTGCCCAGTGGTTCGTCGGGCCATTCCCTTTTCCAAGCTCAAATGATTTGGAAATAGCTGCAGTCACAAAAGCTTTTGAGTGTTTTACCGCCTCTGAAAGTGGATAACCTTTACCTAAATAAGCAGCAATGGCAGCAGCATAGGTACAGCCGGTTCCATGCGTATTCTTTGTATCAATACGATCAGCAGCGTAGCTATGCATCTGTTTGCCGTCATAAAGAAAATCAACAGCCTGTCCTTTTAGATGTCCACCTTTAACTAAGGCAGCATCAACATCATACTCGTGAACGAGATATTCTGCAGCATTTTTCATATCTTCTGTAGACGCAATAGATAAGCCGGTCAGAAATTCTGCTTCTGGAATATTTGGTGTAACAACCGTCGTTAAAGGAAGAAGATACTGCCGCAAAAAGCTGCGGGCCTCTTCATTAATTAAAGCGTCACCGCTGGTCGCAACCATAACAGGGTCCATCACATATGGCGCATCAATCTTTCTTAATTTTTGAGCGATTAATTCCATCATTGGCTTACTTGCAATCATTCCTGTTTTCACTGCATGAATTGGCATGTCCTCAATGACTGCATCCAGTTGATCCTCAATCATAGAAAGAGGCATATGCTCAACAGAACGGACTCCTGTTGTATTTTGGGCCACAACAGAAGTAATTACAGACATACCATAGGTTTTTAACTCTTGAAATGTTTTTAAATCCGCCTGAATACCAGCACCACCGCTCGGGTCTGTGCCGGCAATTGTTAATGCACAACGAACCTGACTCATCATAAAATCCTCCTTAGGATTGTAAAATAATTTATTTTGTTAAAGAAAACTGCCGTGCCGGTAAACGGCTGACCAGCAGCCAGCCAATTAAAGCACCAGAGACGCTGCTGACAATAAACGGCGGGATAAATGCAAGTGCTCCTACTGAGCTTCCCATCAGGAGATTCGCAATAGGAACAGCAAAGAATGAACCAATAATCCCTGTTCCAATTATTTCTCCAAAAGCCGCCATTAAATATTTTTGCGTTTTCTTATACAATACCCCGGCGACAAATGCTCCAATCATTGCTCCGGGGAAAGCAACGAGTGTTCCCAGACCTAAAAGGTTTCTGAGCAGGCTGATCATTAATGCGACAATGACTGCCGGCCCCGGTCCAAGTATGATTGCAGCAATGACATTAATGGCATGCTGTACTGGATAAGCTCTGGCAACCCCTGCGGGAAACCAGAGCAATTGAGAGCCAATTGTTCCAATAGCTATAAAAACAGCCATCAGCGTTAATAAGCGTGTACGGTTTTTCAATCCAATCATCTCCTCTATATGTCTAGCTCCATGCGCCAAACTTTAGAGATTTCACGTCACGCCCTACGATAAAGAAGACTTACTGATTGGCAAGCCGTCAGGCGCAGACAGAAGTATAGTCGCGCTTATGCCCTGCGGGTGAAAGTCAACATCGGTTTAAAGTAAAGGAAGGTCGACTAAAAGCAGGCTGAAGCCTAACGTCGGCATACCCCTAAAGGGGCATGTTTCCTTTATCTCAAGGGTGAAGGAAGTTCGACTAAAGTCGAACCACCCCCAAAGATCGGGAGCGCAATCTCTACGTTTTTAAACAGGCGCTTTTCGCTTTTCTTTTTGGAATGAAAAGTAAACTACTTTGTAAAAATAAAAAATCAGGCTTTATAGAGAAGCCTGATTTGGTATACTGAGAGTAATCATAAGTTGATTGACTACTTCCCTACGCTGGTATTAGCCAGATCAGGTTTGTAAGAGTCGGAAAGTAAGCATGCTTCCCTCTCAGCCCGCAGTTTTGGGCTCCCCTAGTAGTTGCTTTTCATTATTTTCTTTGAATCTACTGTATCAAAGATTTAACTGTTTGTCATGAAATAATAATCAGGCTTAAAAGCTATCAAAATAGAATGGAATGAATTCTTTATGGATAGAGAGGTATAAAGCATGTTAAGAATGAACGAAATTGAATATCGTCAAGGAGATCAAACATTATTTCCGAGGATAGATATAGAAATAAAATCTGGAGAAATCAAAGCAATTCAGTCCACTGTTAATGTGCGTGCAGTCTTACTGCAAATGATTTCCGGAGAAGAAAGTGTACGAAAGGGTTTTATTCAGATACACCATAAAACACTGGAGGAGGATAAGCAGAAATACTTTTCCTCTTTAGGAATTTGCTGGTATGAAGAAGGTATTTATGAACGGTTACAGGTAAAGGAATATTTGACATTTATCGGGTCCTTATATCAAAGCAAGGCTTCTATAAAAGAAGTTCTACAGCTGGTTCAACTGGAGGAAAAAGCAAGATGGAAAATGCATCAGTTGAATCGATCTGAAAAACGCCGGGTCCAATTTGGCAGAATATTAATGCAGGAATCAGAAGTTGTTATTTTTGAAGAGCCTGAGGTAAATGTAGACTTAGAAACGAAACGTGTACTTCATCAATTTGTCGAGATTTTGCAGGAAAAGCAAAAAGCGGTATTGATTTTAACAACAAGTACGGAGAGTGCCATTACAATTGCAGATACGGTCTATCGTTTAGATGAACAGGGCCTGCATCAAATCGAAGTTGAAACGGAGGAGAAAGACAGAGTAAAGTCTTTAGAAATAGATGGGATAGAAACAGCGGAAGAAGAGGCTCAAGTACAGCAAACTTTTCAGTTAAATAAAATTTCTGCCAAAGTAGAGGATAAAATTATTTTATTTGACCCACAGGAAATCGACTATATTGAAAGCCAGAATGGTCAAACATATCTGTATACGCGTGGAGAAGGATTTCCAACAGGTTTTACCTTAAAAGAATTAGAACAGCGTTTATCTCATCAAGGCTTCTTTCGCTGCCATCGCTCCTATATTGTGAATCTTCAAAAAATAAGAGAGGTTATTACATGGACCAGGAACAGTTACAGCTTGTCTCTTATTGATAAAAAAAGCTCTCAGGTTCCATTATCGAAATCAAAGTTGAACGAGCTGAAGGAATTATTGGGGGTAGAATAAGCACAATTCAGCTTGAAATATACTCCATTCATTGAAGATATACTGCACTATTCCTTAAATAGCGATATTCTGTGATCACAAACAAATAACTGACGCAGGAGGTTTTTGGAGTGGAGAATATGATAGAAGTGAAATCTTTAGAGAAGATTTTTGGTGATAAACAGGCATTACATGATGTATCTTTCCAGGTTAAAAAAGGAGAAACATTTGGTTTTCTGGGGCCAAGTGGTTCTGGAAAGACAACAACAATAAAGATTTTAACAGGTCAAATGAGGCAGAGTTCAGGTACAGCAAATGTATTTGGTGTACCAGTTTCAAAGTTAAACGCACCTGAATATCGAAAACGTTTTGGTGTGGTAACAGATAATAGTGGTTTATACGCAAGACTAACCATTTATGATAACTTAAAGCTTTACGCAGATTTATATGGTACATCTTTACAACGAATTGACGAGGCGCTTGAATCAGTTAACTTAGGTTCTGAGAAAAAAACACAAGTCGCCAAGCTGTCTAAAGGAATGACACAGCGGGTATTATTAGCAAGAACGCTTTTGCATAAGCCTGAGCTATTATTTTTAGATGAACCGACATCTGCATTGGATCCTGCTAACTCCAAGCATATCCATAATGGTTTAAAGGAACTGAATCGACAGGGAACGACCATTTTTCTGACAACACATGATATGGAGGAGGCAGATCATCTGTGCAGCCAGGTAGCCTTTTTAAATAAAGGGGTCGTCCAGCTTTTAGATGAGCCGAAACAGCTGAAAAAACAGTATCGGGAAGAAATTATTGGTATTGAATTAAAGAATGGAAGAGAATTAGAGCTTCCCTTGAAAGCATCAAGTGCTGAGGAAATTCAACAATATATTTCCCGGGAAATGGTGGAGCGTATTTATACAAAAGAACCGACATTAGGAGATATCTTTGTTGAAGTGACTGGGAGGGAGTTAGTATGACATTTTCTGTAAAACGGTTTATGGCTATTTTTCAAAAAGACTTAAAAGATTTATATCGAAATTTGTATGTTTCATCAACAGCACTGATGCCACTTGTATTTGCTGTCATATATAGTCGGGTAGGGGAAGTGCCATTGGCGATGTACTTGTTTGTAATTACTTTATCCCTTGCTTTGGTTGGTACCTTTCTGCAATGTGCGATAATAGCAGAAGAAAAGGAGAAAAATACGTTGCGTGGTCTGATGCTTTCTCCAGCAACATTGACAGAAATTTTAGCTGGGAAAAGTGCTGTTACTATTGTAATTACGGTTATTGTAACTGCTGTTAGTATGTTTATCATGGGTTTTTCATTTGACGGAAGAGGCTGGTTAATTGCTGGAATTCTTCTATCTCTGATTTTCTTTATCGCTTTAGGAACTTGGATGGGATTAATCACAAGAAGTGTTTTAGAAGCATCTGTCTATATTCTTCCTGTAATGTTTATATTTGGAATGGCTAATATGTTTATCGGGCTAGCCGATCAGTTCAGCTTCTTACAAGTATTAGAGTATACACCGGGAATTCAGCTGGAAGAAATTGCGAATTTGGGTGAATCAGGGGCAGGTTTTGATGAACTTTGGAAGCCTTTTGCAATTATTGGAGCCTGGGTTGCAGCAACTTTAGTATTAGCTGCTGTTACATTTAAGAAGCGTATGATGGATTAAATAAGGAATAGATTGTTGATTAGAATTAATAGAAGCGAGTTTAATTAAAAGCAAAGCCATTTGAAGAGCAAAAGGAACTCTTCAAATGGCTTTTTTTCTTTTGCAGTAAAGCAATGGTGGTTATTTTCTCTACAGTATAAGTTAATTAAGTGCCTGTTTCCAAGACTGATAAATGCTAACTTTGTTAAGATTACTACAATTATTATCCAAATAATAATTTGATTTTATTAATAAAGCGATGTAACATATAATTAACAAAAGTAATTTATATATTGCATTTATGAGGCGGAGTGAATAATGAGAAATAATGTGAAAATAACACGTGTCAAAACGTCAATGACCCAGCAGCAGTTGGCAAAGAATGTTGGCGTGACGAGACAGACAATTGGATTGATTGAAAAAGGGGAATACAACCCCACACTCTCACTCTGTATTGCAATAGCAAAAGAGCTAGATAAAACATTAGATGAATTATTTTGGGAGGTAGAAGATTAATGAAATCATGGATATCTTTTTTTATGCCGGATGATGAATATAAAGAAAAAAAGATGCTATATTTTTTAGCTGAAGGAGGAGTTCTGCTTTTTCTTTTTCTGGTAATCATGATTATTAGCGGTAATTTTATAAGCTTAGATACAGCTGTCATTTTGTTAGCAGGTATAGCAATTTTCCTTTTTTATAATTTAGGAAGATATACACTGTCGGGAATCGAACATACTGATATTGCAACGGAAAAGGAATATAAAGGAGCGTTAAGAGCTCTTAAAGCCAGAACTGCTTCCTTTGTTGTTGTGTTTGGAATAGGCTATCTGATATATAAAATAACATCTGATCAAGCAAGCTGGTATGATTTTTTTGGAATGGTAATAAGTGTGGGAGCACTATCGTTTTTATTGGAATTCATTTCATTAAAAAAATCTTATAAGAAGAATAAAGAGTTATTATAAAGGTTTTTTGATGATATGTAGAAATATATGACTAGGATTATGCTTAGGTAATTTATTCTATCTGTGTATAAGATGGCGATAAAATGGAAAATACACCTGTCTCAATAAAAAGAATTATTATAATCTATCTGGTGGCTGTCGCTATTTTTTTGTCTGAATGAATGGGTGAGCAAAAAAGGGGATACGAAGGTGGATATAACTATTCCGGAAGATGCTTTCGTTATTGAAGGATATGTAGTATCAAAGCGCTGGAATGAGATGTGGATTGGATCAATCAGTAAGCTTCTGGCAGGGACTGTCTGGCTTGATTACTTCTGATTATGGGGATAACGTAATTATTCTATCCCCACATCGTGAGATGGAAGGAAGTTTTCTTTTTGGGCAACCTCAAGTAAATCAAAAAATAAGGGTGTACGGTGACTATCTTAGAGAATCTTTTCCGGGAAGAATTTCTGTTTACGCCATAGAAATTATCGAGTAAGATGAATAATATTATTTGAAATACTTGGAAGTGGAAATGTTTAGAAGATATAGCATTCTATTTTCTTTTATAAAAGGATTATATTATTTCACTATTTGCAAAAGCTATTTTTGAGCCATTATTGCCAGGCTTACTAAGTAGTTTTTTTATGAGGTTGAAATAAAACAAGGGTATTTACAGCTTTTGTGGTTTCAAAAAAATTTTTAGGGGAATATATTATAAAAATCATGAAGCTGTTAATCTCCATACAGCATTCGCAATCGTTTCAGCAAAGGTGTAGACGTCCATAACAAAATTATTTTCTCTATCTTCTGCTTTCTGTTTTTTTACAAAGCCATCGCATTTTATTCCTTCCTCTAATAATGGTGCTTTCTCCAGTTTTATAGACTTAATGATACAGGAGACTCATTCTTGATCTCTCTGTACATTGGGTAAGGTTTTTACAGACAAAATATCCGTCCACCAGTGCATACATCGCCTTGGATATGAACTTCATGTCTTTATGGTTATATACAGATTTTTTATTATGTCGTTTTTCTATTTTTTAAAAATTCAGTATTGTTGCAGGGGTTATATGGAGATGAGCGGCAGACTGATGCTAATAACAGCTCATTTCGTTATTGAAAAAGGGGGCACTAAAATGAATGAATATCTCGAATATCTGCGTATTAATGCTTCTTACATATGGGGCCTTACAGTTCAACATATAGAACTCGTAGGGATAGCGATAATAATTGCAATTATTATTGGGGTCTCGATTGGCATTTATTTAACAACCAATGAGGATTTGGCAGAAACAGTTTTAGCAGCAGCTTCTGTGCTATTAACCATCCCGAGTATTGCGTTGTTTGGAATAATGATTCCGTTCTTTTCGTTAATCAATCAGGGAATTGGATTTGTTCCGGCGTTAGTAGCATTGGTGCTGTATTCTCAGCTGCCAATTATCCGCAACACCTATTCAGCCATTAAGAATGTGAATCCAGCAGTCATAGATGCAGCGAATGGTATAGGGATGAAGAGAAGCCAAAGACTGGTTCGTGTTGAAATTCCAAACGCACTGCCTGTAATTATGGCAGGTATACGCACCGCGGTGGTTTTAAATATAGGAATTGGAGTTATTGCTGCATTTATTGGTGCGGGGGGTCTTGGGACTTTGATTGTGCAAGGTATTACCCGGACGGATATGTATTCTATTGTTACAGGTTCAATTGTGGTTTCTTTGCTTGCGATTATTGCAGATATGATTCTTCTGTTTATCCAGAAGAGGCTGACACCAAAAGGAATAGCAAACTAACACGGACGAAGGGGTGAACTTATGATTTCATTTAAGCATGTATCTAAATCATATACAGGAACTGAGAAAGCTGTTAACGATGTTAATTTTGAAGTGGAAAAAGGGGAAATTGTTATATTTCTTGGACCATCCGGTTGCGGGAAAACTACACTTCTTCGGATGGTGAACCGTTTGGAGACAATTAGTGAAGGGTCAATCTTGATTAATGGAGAAGATATTGGCAATCTGAATGAAATTGAACTCAGACGAAATATTGGTTATGTCATCCAAAGTAACGGTTTGTTTCCAAACATGGATATTGAAGAGAATGTAACGATTGTTCCTGATTTACTGGGATGGGACAAAAAGAAAAAACATAACCGCTATAAAGAATTGATGCAATTGATTGGTCTGGATCCAATGGAATACAGGAAACGATTTCCTAATGAGCTGTCTGGGGGGCAGCAACAGCGGATTGGTGTAATTAGAGCACTTGCCGCTGATCCACCGGTTATGCTGATGGATGAGCCGTTTGGCGCTCTGGATCCATTAATTCGTGAAAAAATACAGGATGAATTTTTACAGATTCAGCGCGAGGTCAAGAAAACGATATTGTTTGTCAGTCACGATATTGACGAAGCCATTAAAATGGCAGATAAAATTGTACTTATGCGTGATGGAGAGATTATGCAGTATGGAACACCATCAGATATATTAATCCATCCTAAAAATGAATATGTCTCTCAATTCATAGGAAGGGACCGCGCCATTAAGCATCTTAGTTTACGCACAATTGCTCAGCTGCAAGAAGAAATTGGTCTTGTAGAAATTGATCAGTCTATTGTCGATTCCAAACAGGTGAACATTCATGAGAATTTAAAAGATACGCTTGCGATGTTATTAAATCAAGAGGCGGATCAAGTGATCGTGCACGATGATAATGATGAGGTACAGGGAGCTATCACCATTGACCGTGTGCAAAGATATTTGCATTTGGAAATGCGCCAAAAACCGTCTCAGACCGTAGAAAAAGAGAAGGTGATGGAGTGAATCGGAAAAAGCTTATTGCTAATATTGTCCGTATTTTACTGTATGCTTTTGTCATTGGCTTCTTTATTTACGCAGGGGTAAATGGCTATTTTTCGCCGATTTTCGAACAGACGGATACATTTTGGGTATTGGTAGGGCAGCATCTCAATCTTGTCATGCTTTCTTCTATTTTGGCAGTTGTAATTGCTTTGCCTTTGGCGGTTTTATTTACACGCCCGCGTTTTCGTAAATATGAATGGATTGCTTCGAACGTTGCCAATCTGGCACAGACGGTTCCGAGTTTAGCCGTTTTAGCATTGGCAATTGGTATTTTAGGGGTCGGCTTTAAGCCGGCAGTATTTGCTTTATTTATTTACTCTGTTTTACCGATCTTTCGTAATGCGGTTGCAGGATTTAATTCGATAAATCCCGATCTCATTGATGCAGGGAAAGGGATGGGAATGAAAGCAAGCCAGATTTTTTGGAGAGTGGAAGTGCCGAATGCAGCATACGCAATTATCGGCGGACTCAGGACAGCTATTGTCTTAAACGTTGGAACGGCTGCCCTAGCTTATTATATTGGTGGCGGTGGTTTAGGTGTCTGGATTATGACAGGTATTGAACTTTTTGACAATGCTTATTTAATTTCAGGGGCGATTCCTGTTACACTGCTGGCAATTGGACTTGATTACTTATTAAGAGGAGCAGGTTACGTTATTTCGCCAAAATCAGCAAGCCAGACGGCTGATTCTGCCACTTCGACATAAAGGAGGATTACAAAAATGACTATTTTTAGACGTTTCACCATACTCGTCCTCCTCTGCATCTTTTTAAGCGGATGCTCGGTTTTCGGCGGTGGCGGGAAGTCAGTAACAATTGGCGGGAAAAATTTCACCGAGCAGTATTTACTTACACAAATGACATATTTCTTACTTGAGGAGGGAGGGTTCCAGGTGAAAATGATGGAGAATTTGGGAAGTACAGTTCTCCGGACAGCTCTTGAAAATGGACAGGTCACACTTGCTTGGGATTACACAGGAACAGCGATTGTAACTTATTTGGGGATGGATCCAATAACAGACCCGGATGAAGCATATGAAGAGTTGAAACGAGTTGATCAGAAAAATGGCATTGCCTGGGTGAACCCTTCGAAAGTAAACAATACGTATGCACTTGCTATGACTCGTGACAATGCTGAGGAATACGGGATTGAATCTTACTCGGATTTGGCGGATTATGTGAATGAACATCCAGAAGAATTAACAATGGGCACCGATGCTCAGTTCGCTAATCGTGAGGATGGACTTCCTGGGGTAGAGGAAACATACGGTTTTCAATTTGGAGCAGAAAATATTACGCAAATGGATTCAGGACTTATCTACGAAGCGTTGCAAAGCGGGAACCTCGATGTAGGTGTAGCATATGAAACAAATGCCCAAATTGATGCATTTGACTTGGTTTTATTAGAAGATGACGAAAAGTTTTTTGCTCCTTATAATGCAGCACTTGCTGTGAGTGAAGAATTTCTTGAGGAATATCCGGAAGTTGAGTCCATTCTTGCGCCTCTTGCAGAAAGTCTTGACAGTGAAGTAATGCGTCAGCTCAATTACCAGGTAGACATTGAAAGGCAGAGTGTCGCCATAGTTGCGCATAATTATCTGGTTGAGAATGGCTTTTTGGAGGAATAAAGGTAAAGCGGATTGTCAAGTAGACAGGAAATACTTAAAAGTAATGAATGGCATTACTCTTTATGGGTAATGTCATTTTAAATGTGGTATCCCACTTATTACTTGGGGCTTTATAAATACTGAAATTATATTTTAACCTCATTTAAATGAAGCTTATCCATTTTGTTTATTTAAAATTAGAAATATACTTAAGGAAGACATAAAATTTTAAAAGCAGGTGGTATGGTGAATATCGAAATAAGAAACGGAAATTCTGGTGATTTCCATGATATTATGCAAATCATTAATAAGGCGAGACTCAAACTGGCTGAATCCGGATCGCCACAATGGTCAGAAGAAGATTCTCCGAATGAGGAAGACATAAAAAGTGAGATAGAAAAAGGAAATAATTATCTTTTTACAATAAATAATGTGATTGTTGGTACTGCAATTGTTACGGATGAAGAGGAACAAGCTTATTCGACAATAAGCTGCGGGGATTGGGATGCGTCACAAGGGAGCTATGCGACAATTCATAAATTCGCAATTAATCCGGAGATAAACGGAAAAGGCTATGGAAAAACTTTTCTAAAGCTGCTGCTCTTTGTATGCAAAGAAAAAGGGATGTCTGAAGTGCGAATTGATACATATCCAAGAAATCGGGCAATGCAAAATGTTATTTTATCAGCGGGATTTGCGTTCAAAGGGATTATCCAGCTTCCTTTTGTGAATGGTGAGAGGTATGCGTATCAGTTGTTCTTATAGTAATATAGAGCTTGAAAATCAATGATAAAAAAGGAGATAGACTTAATATATGAATAATATAAGTCTATCCCTCATAGCTAACCATGCAAATTTGGTTTCTTTTTAAAAGGGTTTCCTCCAAACCTTCCGATAATTAATCCGGCCGTTGCTGTTAAGGTGTATATTTTCATAGAGGCTATCCTCTGCTTCATAGACTCCATGGCCCCGGTGATTTAAGAACACGATAAAATGCTGCTTCTTTAAATCCTTTTCCAATTGAAAATAAAGCTCCCATTGCTGTTGAGAATTCTCAGACTGCCGTATTTTAGTGAGCTTTTGTTGAACTTCTTTTTGGACACTGTCAGGAAGCAGAGGGTAAAGAGGCATAGACATACTTTCCATAAATGTCAGAGCAGAAAGTAAATAATCATCGGATAAGAAAACCCCTCCAACAAATAAGTCATAATCTAATATTTTATTTGGGTCCTTCAACTCTGCTATTGGAAATAACTCAATTTCTGAATGGATGCCTGCATCCTCTAATTGTTTTTGCAGAATAGCCGCCTCTCGGTAATGATCTGCATTTTTCCTTATTTGCTGCGCAGCAATTTTTAACGATGACTGGCAGGGGCTGCTGGAGGTCTGGTTTATTTTATTGGGAAAGGTCATTGATTTATCTACAATCAAACTATGTGCAATAATTTCTCCCCGTTTTGCCAGACAAAAATCAGCCGGACGAATCGCTTCAATTAAATCTTTTCGATAATTTTTATCCTGTAAAGATCCTGGCTTTCTACTATTCAGAATAATAAAATCTGCTCCTTGCTCATACGTAAACTTTTCTACCCATGAGCTGTCCGGTGCTTCTAGTAAAAGCGGATGTGTTTGCTTTGATAAAAACTCTTCGGAGGCTGTAATAACTTCAACCTTATCCAGCCAGGGAGCCAGTCCATAATAATTTTCAAATCGATCCAGTTGAATTTTTTCTTCGCTATATATCGTAAGCTGATAAGGTCCGCATCCTATCGGTTTTGAAGAAAACAGCTTTCCTTTTTCCTTAATAACATCTATAGGAACTATCGAAGCTCGGACATCTGCCAGTAATCTGGGAAACAAATAATCGGACTTATCCAATTGGAAGATAAGTGTTGTCTGATTGATTATTTGTATGTTAAGCAGATTTTTTCTGATGGCACTGTCCTCTGTGAAACGGAGAATTGTAGTCTTTACATCATTTGCATGTAATATTCTGCCATGATGAAACCGCACATTTTTTCGTAAATAAAAAATCCATTGCTTTCCGTCCTTGCTTTCCCAGCAGTGTGCAATTGCAGGTTCAAGAGTCTCCGTTTCTGGATTATATTCTACTAGCCGATCAAAGATTTGCTGAATCATATGACTGTCATGACGTGAGCTTGCATCGAGGGGGTCCATACATAAACGAACAGGATAAAATGGATAACGAAGCACATCTAAGGATGCGTTTTTATCCGCTGAAACTTGAGTAATCCCGATCTGCTGCTGAAACCAGACACGAAACTTTTCCTGATAGGCGGCACTCGCCTGCTGAACTACAGTAAACCCCTTCTGATAAATTTCCTTTTCTATTAATCCCTTCGCCTGCTCCAGCAGAATATCATCTTTTTCAAAATGCAATGTAATTACCGGTTTTTTTCCTCTCCCCTGAGAAACGTGCCATGTTATCCATTGTTTAGCAGCTAAATGATGGATAACCGTTTTAGTATGTCTTTCGGAGCATTGAAAGACACTAGCCAGATCCGCAATGGTTGTTTCCGCCTTATTTTCTGAAGTGAAATAATCCAGCAGCTTAGATGCATATTTGTGATGTTTCACCAGCCATTCTCCTTTCCATTTCAAAAAGGTGAACAATAATAATTTATAATCCTCACTTTTTATTCATCTTTTCACAACTTACACTAAAAGTAAATAGCAGACAGTGAGGGAGAGGTGATGGAATGGAAATAAATCAAGTAAAACTAGAGAAAGAAGTGCCGGTTTCTTTATGGAGAAATAAAAATTTCCTGTTTTTATGGGGAGGGTCAACCGTACAAAGTATTGGCTTGCAAATGTATATTCTAGCAGTTCCGCTATTGATTTACAGCATGACAGAGTCTGCTCTGGCAATGAGTACGATGAGGGCTATTGATTTCTTCCCAAATATTTTTCTTGGGATTATTGCCGGAGTGCTGGTTGACCGGGTGAATCGGAAAACGATGATGCGTTGGACAAGTCTGATTTCCATCATTGCTTCGCTGGGGATGATTCTTCTTCTTTTATCAAATACGATGCAGGTGTGGCATCTATATATTCTTGGCTTTATATTATCTTCAGCCGGTTATACATTTGGAAATGCACAACATTCTGCCATGCCGCAGATTGTTTCCAAGGAACAGCTTACTTCAGCAAACGCCAAGCTTTCCTTTGTAGGAACATTTATTCAAACAGTCGGTCCGGGACTTGCCGGAATGTTATTAAGCATACTGACGACTGCATCTGTGTTATCGATTTATTTGGTAAGCTTAATCATTTTATTTATTTGTGTGCAGTTTGTTCAGGTTCCGGAGAAGGAAAGACTGAAAACAAAACAAGCAGGAAGCTGGAGACTGGAAATTAAAGAAGGCTGGAACGAACTATTTCGAAATAAAACCTTGCTTACGCCTACAATTGCAATTATCTTTACTAATCTGGCGATGAGTCTTGTTATCGGCGTGCTTGTTTTTTATGCGGCTGAACAGCTGCATGCGTCGGAAAAAGAAATTGGTTTGATGTTTTCAATTTCTTCGCTGGGCGGTTTGCTGGGAGCGTTGGCCGTGAAACCGCTGCGCAGGAAATTTAACAGAGGGAGAATTTTTACGGGCTTTTTCTTAGTCGATGTTGTTGCAATGGTTCTTCTGTCTCTTGCAAATACATGGTGGTTATTAGGAATCAGCCTGGCTATCCGTACTTTTTCAACTGTTATATCCAATATTATTTATCTGGCTATCCGGCAGGAGGTAACTCCAAACCATATGCTTGGAAGAGTTGCCGGAACTGCTTCTATGTTTATGAAACTGATGCTGCCACTGGGGTTATTTATTGCTGGAATTTGGGCAGAATGGCTACCTGTTCCACCGCTATTTCTATTTTCAGCAGTTATTTTTCTTGCACTATTTATTTGGCTGTCCCGGCATCCTTTCCGGAAAGTAGAGTAGATCAGGCAAAATTCTGTTTGGATAAAAGTGTTATCAAATGAGAAGATTAAAAGTTCTATTCTGATTTAGCCATCGATTATAAAAAATAAGGAAATGCTGATAATCAGGATTGGAAATGGTTCTGTCAGACTAAAAACAGTTGAAGGAACATCCTGAATTTGCTATATTGAGTCTACATTAAGTAGAAAAGAGGACGTGTCATTGGAAGAAAAAAATGCAGAAAATCAGCCTGAATTTAGAACAGATTCTTCCTATGCAATTGTAGCTGGATGGCTTATTCTCCCGGCAATTATGATGATTCTTAATATAGTTGCGGCGGTATATATTGTTATAGCTGTCAATCCGGCTTATTTAGATACTTACGATTTAATTATCTACATAACAAACATTATTTTGATATTCTTCTATTTTTTATTATATATTCATGGATCAAAAGGAAACGAATATTGCCAAAGCTGATGATAACAGCTTATACTATTAATATTTTATCCCATCTGCCTGTCCTGTTTATGGAAGGAGAAACAGGCGGGGGTTCTATTCTGCCCAGTGTCCTTTGGATTTTATATTTCATCAGGTCCCGGCGTGTCAAGGCGACTTTCACCAATTGATGTAGTTTAGATGGGAAAGAATGAAGAAATTGCAGTTATTTTTTTATTGATCTTTTTATAAGGGAGGAAAGAGATGACCTTACAACAATTAAAATATGTCATAGAAGTAGCAAGAAGCCGTTCCATTTCCAAAGCAGCCCAAGTTTTATTTATCAGCCAACCAAGCTTGTCCAATGCATTGAAGGAACTGGAAAAAGAAATTGGCATTAAAATATTTTCACGTACCAATAAGGGAATTCATGTAACCAAGGAAGGATCCGAGTTTCTAGGCTATGCCAGACAGGTTCTGGAGCAGGCAGAGCTGCTGGAAAACCGCTATTCCAACAATGCAGCGCCGCAGCATCATTTTGCTGTCTCTGCCCAGCATTATGCCTTTGCTGTCAGCGCCTTTGTCCGCCTGTTAAAGGATTATGACCGGGATGAGTATGATTTTACATTTCGGGAAACAAGGACCTATGAAATAATTGAAGATGTCAAAAATTTAAACAGCGAAATCGGGATTATGTATATCAATGATTTCAATGAGCAGGTGATTCGGAAATTTTTAAGGGAAGGGAATTTAGCCTTTCACCGCTTATTTGAGGCAACACCGCATGTGTTTATCAGCGGGGATAATCCATTAGCGGAAAAGGATTACGTTACTCTGGAGGATTTAGAGCCCTACCCCTATCTGCTGTATGAACAGGGAGATTATAATTCATTTTATTTTTCAGAAGAGATATTGAGCACGCTGACCCGCCCGAAAAATATCCATGTCCGGGACCGGGCGACAATGTTTAATCTGCTGATTGGTCTTAATGGCTATACGATATCTACAGGGGTTATCAGCCAAAAGCTGAATGGCGATAATATTATAGCAGTGCCTTTGAAGGTCGATGAAATCATTAATGTCGGCTATATTGTTCATAAGGATATTGAGCTTAGCCCAATGGCGGAAACGTATATTGCATATTTGCAGACCAGTATTGAGGAAGAACGTCAAAGTTTATTATAGCTTAAAGCTATAACAAACGATAGATTTTAGGTGTTATCTGATAATGAATTTACTGTGATAGACTAATCTACAACCAATGAAACGAGGGAGAGATCAGTGATGACAGTAGCAAGTAAAGAAGGCATACGCGCAGAAACACCATTCCGATTTGATAACGTGGGAAGCTTTCTGAGACCGGAAAAATTAAAGGAAGCACGCAAAGCTTTTGCAAAGGGGAATATTTCGGAACAGGATTTAAAAGCTGTAGAGGATGAAGCAATTAAAGATTTAATCCAAAAGCAAAAAGAAGTCGGTTTAAAAGCAATTACAGACGGAGAATTTCGCCGTTCCTGGTGGCATCTTGATTTTATGTGGGGGCTGCAAGGTGCAAAAAAGCAGGATATTGCTCAAGGTTATAAATTTCAAGGGGAAGAAACAAGACCAGAAACGGCTGGTTTAACTGGAAAAATCAGTGGAGAAAACCACCCGTTTGTCGAGCACTTCCAATTTGTGCAGCAGTTTGCTGACGAGGAGGTAGTTGCCAGACAAACGATTCCTGCACCGGCGCAATTTTTAGCAGAATTACAACGCCCGGAAAATGTGGAAGTAACGAATAAGATTTATCCGAATCAGGATGAATTAATAGAAGATATTGCAGCAGCATATCGAACAGTTATCAAAGATTTATATGAAGCAGGGTGCAGAAACCTGCAGGTGGATGATTGCACATGGGGAATGCTGGTCGATGAAAAATATTGGGCCAGCCGTCATGATGGTGCGAATGTTGAAGATATCGGTACACTTTATGTAAATTTAAATAATAAAGCAATCGAAAATCATCCAGAGGATCTTATCATTACAACCCATGTGTGTCGTGGGAACTATCATTCAACATGGGCTTCATCAGGTGCTTATGATACTATTGCCAAAATTTTATTTGCACAAGAGAAGGTTAGAGCTTACTACTTAGAGTTTGATACAGAGCGTGCAGGAGGATTTGAATCACTGGTCAATGTAAGTGACAACAAGCTTGTCGTATTAGGGTTATTTTCTTCTAAGCTTCCAGAGCTGGAGGATAAAGATCAGATCAAGGAGCGCATTGAAGAAGCCGCAAAGTATGTTCCGATTGATCGCTTATGTATCAGTCCGCAATGCGGTTTTGCATCAACAGAAGAGGGAAATATTCTTACGGAAGAACAGCAATGGGATAAATTGCGTCTAGTAAGAGAAGTTGCTGAGGAAGTTTGGGGAGAATAGCATCGTAGGTTTTAACACTCTATTTACCTCCATTTTTACAGCTCTAATTTTTAATAAAAGCATTCATTCAACGGAAATGTAGAAAAAGGAAGCACTACTCCCAGCGCTTCCTTTTTCTAGATTTATTGAGTTAATAGGATAGTAACTTTACAATCGAAACGTAGAATGCTAGAAGTTCTTTTCTTCTTGGATATTGTCGTCCTTATCCCTGATTTCCACCTTGCTTGGTGTATTCTCTTTCGCCATTTGCTCTGCAGCAGAAATTGCATCATCTTTTGAGCCATAAACTTCTTCCGGTGCGACGTCCTCCAGTTTTACAATCCAGCTCGTTTCATCTGCATTTGGTACTACACTGAATGTTTTCATTTTGTCCAACTCCTTTATAGCGATGTTAAAGAAAGTTTTCCCTTTGTTTGAGTGAGTAAAACATGATATAAGAAGAAACTTCACGATTCTTAGCGGTGAAGAGCAATTGTGGGATATATGTTGTATTCAAATATTTTATCGGAATATTGATATAGAAACAAAGGTGTCAGGTACCTGTTCATTTCAAATAGTTTTCTAATTTACATCTCCTTGGCATGTAGCAACCAACAAAAGTCAAAAGAAAAATTCCTCTTTATTTGTCAGTTTTAATACAGCAGGAAAGAGACTAAGAACAGCAATACCTCCAAGAATAAGCCAACTGAAAATAAACCATATGGGTATATTAAATAAATTTAAAAGAAGAGCTATCAAAGGAATAAAAGTCAAGAAATAAAATTTTGTTCTTGATTTTTTGGTAGCATATTGCTTCTCCTCACAATAAGGGCAAATATATGCGGTGTCTATGGTTGTGGTTGATTTCATTGTTTGCTTCCAAGTCCATTTATGTTGACAATGCTGACAGGTTGGCATAATAATCACACCTCTCATCAGATAGTTATATGGGGATTGTAACATACAGGAAATTGATATTTCATTTCTTGCATAGAGCAGAAGTAAAAAAAGGCTGGCATCTTTTCAGCTTTTCCTTTAATCTATAGTAAGCCGATTACTATTTCGAAAACAAAAATAAAATTTAACTGCAAGAGGAGACATAGATAGATGAATCAAATACATAGACCGACTGTTGTCGCATTGTTGCTGGCGGGGGCTTTTATTTCTATTTTAAACCAGACATTGATGATTACTGCTATACCGCCAATTATCAATGAAATGGGTGTGACGCCGAACAGCGCACAGTGGCTGACAACCGTATTTATGCTGGTCAATGGGATTATGATCCCTGTCAGTGCTTTTTTAATTGAACGTTTTACAACGAGGCAGCTTTTTTTAACTGCAATGAGTGTATTTGCTGTTGGAACATTCATTGGCGGAATTGCGCCGAATTTTGAGTTTTTAATTATGGCCAGAGTGATCCAATCCCTGGGAGCTGGAGTTATGATGCCATTAATGACGACTGTATTTTTATTAATATTTCCTATTAATAAAAGAGGCTCTGTCATGGGGCTGATTGGACTGGTAATTTCCTTTGCTCCGGCAATTGGACCGGTTATCTCGGGCTGGGTAACAGAGCATTATACATGGCGTGTATTATTCTATATTATTTTGCCGATAGCTATTATTGACATTATTATCGCATTCTTCGCTTTACGCAATGTAACTGAAGTGAAGAAAACCAAGTTTGATGTTCTTTCTGTTATTCTATCTTCATTTGGTTTTGGAGGAATTCTTTATGGTGTTACCAACGCAGGTAACTTCGGCTGGGGAGCGCCAATCACACTGGTTACATTGGCTGTCGGTATTCTTTCTCTGATTCTATTTATTTTGCGTCAGCTTAAATTAAGGCATCCAATGCTTGAATTTAGAGTATTTAAGTATGCTATATTCCCATTCAGTGTATTTATTGGTTCGATTACGTTTATGGGATTGATTGGAACGGAGACATTAATTCCGCTTTTCATGCAAAATATGCGGGACTTTACTGCATTTGAAGCGGGGTTATCCATGCTTCCGGGAGCTTTAATCACAGGTCTATTGGGACCATTTGTCGGCCGGCTGTTTGATAGAATCGGCGGAAAATGGATTGTACTGCCTGGATTAATTATTATTACTTTGGCAACTGTTCCATTTATGTTTCTTGATGTTAACACAACCTTTACCTTTGTCATCGTCATGTATACAGTGAGGATGCTAGGGTTGGCAATGATTATGATGCCTATCCAGACAGCAGCATTGAATCAATTACCGAAAGAGCTTATTCCGCACGGTGCTGCATTAGATGGAACGATGCGTATGGTAGCTGCTTCAGTCGGTACAGCCATCCTTGTAACGATTATGACATCTGTTGCTACGATGACAGAGGGCAGTGAAACAGTTGCCCGTCCTGATATTTTTGGTGTGAATGTAGCCTTTGCAGTGATTGCTGTGTTGGCGTTATGTACATTAATCGCTTATTTCTTTATTAAATTTGACCCGTCTCCGGCTGAACAGGCAAAGTTGGAAAAGGGAAATCGTGTATCATAAAAACATTAAAAATCCTCGTTTGCTTTTTTAGTAAGACGAGGATTTTTGTATAAAGAAGGAGAGGTTGTATGGCTTATATTTCTGAAAAACTAAAGCACTGGATCGTTTCTCATTTTTCAAACAAGTCAGTTATTCACCATGTTCATCCGTTAGAAGGCAGTACGACCGCCGTTATGTATATAATCGGTTTGTATTTATCTTCCGGTGAAAGCAGGGAATTGGTACTGCGTCAATATGAAAAGAGCAGCTTTACAGCGAAAGATATTAAACAGGAGGTAGACAGTCTGAAGGCGGCAGCATTATTAGCTGTTGAAACACCGCAATATATTGCTGCTGATCCTGATGGAGAAATTATCGGCAAACCGCTTCTTTTAATGAGCAAAATAGAAGGTAAGATAAATATTTTGCCCGAAAATCAGGTGGTATGGTTAAGCAAGCTGGCAGAAACATTAGCTCAGATTCACGATAATTCAATCATTGATTTCCCATGGCAGCATGAGCGTTATCAAAAAGCGGATGAAATCGAAATTCCAGCCTGGTCTGGTAAACAGGAAGTATGGGAGGCTTTAAAGGAGATAGTGCTGCAGCCGGAGCCAAGCTATACACCAAAATTTATTCATCGGGATTTTCATCCGGTAAATGTACTTTGGAAGAATAATGAGGTGAGTGGTGTTGTAGATTGGGCAAATGGCTGCTTAGGTCATGCCGGTATTGATATAGGACACTGCCGCTGGAACCTTGCTATGCTGTATAGTGTGGAAGCTGCGGATGCTTTTTTATCAGCTTATCAAAAGAAAACTAAGGATGATTTTTCCTATGATGTTTATTGGGATATTGTTTCATTAATGGATGTTTTGGAAGGACAGCCGGATATTTATCCTGGATGGGGAGTCTTTGGAAAAAAGGATATTACTGTGGAAATGATGAAAGAGAGAATGGATTGCTATGCCGTTTCATTGTTGAAGAAAGCAAAGGAAAAATTATAAGAAATAGAAAATATATTATAAGGGGATGCTTAAATGGAGAGAGTAGATGTGGTTTATGCTTTGATTTTAGATGAAAATGAAGAAAAAATTTTAATGGTGAAAAATATAAAGCACGATGATTGGACGATGCCTGGCGGGGCAGTGGAAAAGGGAGAAATCTTATCTGAAGCAGTTGTCCGGGAAGCGAAAGAAGAAACTGGTTTGACGATAGAAGCTGGAGATATACTTTCGGTGAATGAAGCATTTATGGAAAAATATAATCATCATGCAATCTTTTTTACGTTTATGGCAAAGGTCATCAGTGGAGAAATTTCGATACAGGATACAGAAACGATTGCGGATACAGCATGGGTGAGCATAGAAGAAGCGGATAAAAGAATGCCGTATCATAAAGAGGGAATTAGAGGCCTGTTGGAAAAGGCAGTTCCTTATGTGTTTCAGGGAAGGGAAAGGTAGAAAAGTTGTAGAGTGGGCTTATTCTCGGGCTTCTTTACTGCCATAATAAAATGAGATTTTACGCTCTCTTTTATTATAAAACTATCGGGAAGTATTTTATGGAATTATGTTATTAGATTAACGAGCAGATAAGTAGAAAATATATTTATAAAGGAGGAAATATGGCTGAATATGTTAAGGAAATAAGAGAACTTATAGGCAACAGACCTTTTATTTTGGCGGGTTCAACGATTGTAGTCAAAAATGAGAGAGACGAGATTTTGTTCCAACATCGTTCTGATACGAAAGAATGGGGACTGCCCGGTGGAGCAATGGAAATGGGAGAAACCCTGGAGCAAACTGCGGAACGGGAGCTTTATGAAGAAACAGGTTTGAAAGCAGAAACTTTAAAATTTGTAGATATCCTATCGGGTAAAGATTTTTATTTTAAATATCCGAACGGAGATGAAGTTTATAATATTATTGCTGTTTATTTGGCAGAAGGTATAAGCGGTGAACTGCAAATGAACGATGGAGAAAGTATAGAATTAAGATATTTTGCAATACCTGATCGGCCATCCAATTTAGATGGCCGAGCAAAAAATATTATTGAAAAATATTTTTAACAGATACTTTCTAGTGTCTAGCTTAAGTAATAATTTTAAATGCTATTTTCGGGATGGGAGGCGGTAAACCTAATGATTAGAGTATATTGCTGAAAACGTGTTTACGGCAGTTGAATGGCTGCTGAAGGATATAAACTAATGATGAAAAGGGCAGATGCTTTTACTGATTAGCATTTTCTAGTGGCTATCAAACTTTTTATTGTAATGAAGACGGGCATGTATAATAGTTTATTAAGAAATTGGAATCGATTGCATTGAATTTAGTCACTATTTGAACAAAACAGATAGTTGAAAATAATATTGTAAGGAATACAGGGGAGAGATGTGCTTTGATAAAGAAGAGTAAGGTAATTATATTTGGAAGTTTCATCTTGGGAATTATACTTGGGATATTCGGACAAGACTTTGCTTATTTTTTGAATAGTATTTTCCCGGAATCATACCCGATATATAATTTAACTATTTTAACATTAATAAGTATATTCTTAATATTAAATTCTCTAATTATGATCTATTTTCAGTATAAGATACAAAGAATAAATAAAGAAAAGCTTGGCATATATATTACGTTGTTTGTAATTGCCGGATTACTCACCTCTTGGTGGTCTCTATTTGTTTTAGCTATGTGGTGGGGCTGACTGGTATAAATAGTTTCAAACATTATTTTTTACTTAAAAACACTCCTCTGATTTTCAATATAAGAAGAGTGTTTTATGTTGTGCAAAAGTGAAATGGAAGAGGCTCAGTTAAAATATTTGCGGATATATGATTTTTCTGCTTTTTTGGGTTGGGATGAAAGAGCTGTGTCCCTGCTTTTTTTCATCCACCGTTAAGACTCAAAACTATAAAATAACTTCACTGATATACGGTTTAAGAGCTTCCGTATAACAAATCTCACTATCCGTCGTAACGACAATCCCTTCAATATCTTCCAGTTGATTCAACGTATCAATAATTTGCCGGGGTGTCTTTCCAAATAAACGGCTGGTCCATATTTCCCCATCAACGGACTTTTTTGAAACTACTGTTAAACCGGCGATTTCTGATTTAATCGGATATCCGGTTTGAGGGTTCAAAATATGGTGATATGTTTTGTTATTTTTAGTAAAACTTCTTTCGTAAATCCCGGATGTAACAACGGATTGATTGAATGCTCTTAAAACAGCGATATACTTTCCACGTGGGAGAAAAGGATGTTGAATCCCTATCCGCCAATAACCATCCTCGTGTTTGGAAGAAGCACCATGTGTTATGACATTCCCGCCTAAATTAATTAAAGCTTCCGATACATTCATCGATTCCAAATCATGAATAAGCAGATCAGCAATAAACCCTTTTGCCAGAGCGCCTAAATCAATAAACATGTCAGCATGCTTTAGAAATACGGTTCGTTCCTTGTCATCCAGTATGATGTCACAGGCATTAGTTTTGCTGAGTAAGGATTCAATGGATGTCTGGGAGGGAACATCAGCATCCTCAAATCCAATACGCCAGGCTTGAACAAGGGGACCAATGGCAATGTTCAAGGAACTGTCTGCTGGAGTACTGTGTTTTTTGCCGATTTTGATTAATTTGTATAGGCTTGGCTTTACTTTTACCGGTTTAATCCCGGCATTTTTGTTTACTTCCATTAATTCAGAAGCTGGATCATGCGCACTAAAGCGTTTCTCATATTCTTTCAATCGGAGAATCAGCTCCTCCAAGACAAAATTTGCATAGTCATGCTGAACCGATAATTGAATTACCGTTCCCATCATATGTATTTCACGAGTCTGCATTGCCATATTATCACCCTTTTGTATTCCAATACTTTGAACATCCTCTAATAAATTATTATTCACCTTAACAATTAAATGCTGGAATGAAAGCCGAAAAAGAGGCCATGATGACCTCTTTTTGATTAACTGTTTTTAAGCCTTGGCCGTCGCTCCAGATACAGTGTCGACCTTTGAAGTCGCTCCAGATACAGCATCTACGCCGCCTCCAGTTAACTGTTGACCTGTCTGTTCTAAATACCAGTCAATCACCGGTTGAATATCTTGTACATATTCATTGATTCCAAGATAATTCCCATTGTCATCACGTACAGCCTGGTAGCTGTGGACTACAAATTTATCTGGACCATGTGTTGGCACCTGCGTCCGTACCACATCTTGTTTCCCGCTGCGTAATTGTTGAATAACCCAGGAAACGCCGCTGAACACTCTTTCCGGGTGGCATTCTGCCAGCGGGCTTCCTACTTGTTCCGGTCTGCGTCCTGCCAGCATATCTTCCTTCTCCATATGGTGGTTATAGTATAAGAATTGGTTATTGCTGTCTGCATAAGTCAATTCCGCCGGCATGGAATTCAAGAAATAATTGAGCTGATTGACCGTTAAAAGCCCACGATTTAATTTAACGTAAGTATTACCTTCCACTGCCTGCGTTGCTTCTGCTGCCTGTTCGAGCCAGTCATCGGCTGACATGTCGATACCTTCAACTGTTGTATCAATAGCTCCGGTAGCATATAAATCCTCTGCATCGGATAGATCCTTCATTCCTTCAGGTGATTGCAGAACATTGACAACGTTGATAAAACGGATAAATTTCTTTATACAAGTTTCTAAGAATTGGGCTGTTTGCGCATCCTTCAGGTTTTCATTTTCATCAAATGCATCATAAACTTCACCCAATAAAAATTCATTTCCGGGCATAACAACAGCGTTTACACCAGGTGCATCTAATATTTGCCGCAGATGCAATTGAGATCGTGAAGATCCTTGAACATCATAAGAAGCCCCCACAACCATTACTGGTTTTCCATCAAGAGGATGTATTTTAAACGATAGCCATTCCAAGACACTTTGTAATGCGGACGGGATGGAGTGGTTATATTCCGGCGTAGCAATAATAACACCATCTGCTTCCACAATTTTTTTATTTAAATTTTGGATTACTTCACTATTTGTTTGATCATCCGATTGATTGAACATTGGTACATCTTTAATATCCAGAACTTCAACGTCAATTAATTTCTTGAAGTTTTTTGCAATAAAATTTAATAACAAACGGTTATAAGAAAATTCAGCATTTGATCCTACAATTCCGACAAGTTTCATCTGTATACCTCCTAATAATTATTTGGCTTCCCATGAGTAGCTTGGTGCTTGTTTTTGATGAGATTCATTCGCATTAACTAACTGATTGGTAATATCAACAAAATGTACAAAGTCATTAAAAATCCGCTCAAGAGCTTCTATTTTACGTTGATCCGTTAAATTGCCATTATCATCAAAGGCCTGTAAGGAATAACCGATTAAAAATTCAGAACTTGGCATAATACGTGCCTTCAATTCAGGTGCATCAAGCATCTGCCGTAAATGACTCTGCGCACGGGAAGAGCCTAATTTTCCATAGGAAGCTCCAGTCAGCATAACCGGCTTATCAATTAATGCCTGATTCGTATAGGATAACCATTCTAATGCACTTTTTAATGCCGCCGGTACGGAGTGATTATACTCCGGAGAACTGATGATTACTCCATCTGCTTCCCTTATTTTGTCCGCGAGTTCCTGTACTTCATGAGGTGCTTTCCTGTCTTCCGGCTTATTAAAAGCAGGTAAGTTTTTAATTTCAAAAATTTCAATGTTAGCCTGATCTTTAAAATGCTTTTGAATAAATTGCAGCAAGAGACGATTGGTTGAATAATCTGAATTTGACCCTAGTATACTTATAAAGTTCTTCATTTTATTGCTCCTCTCTTATAATGAAATAGAAAAAGTTTGTGAAGTTTATCACAATTTAATTGTAATACGTTTAGGTGAAAAATACAAGGGTGCTGTGTAAAATAATTTTAAATTGTAAGATTTTTTTTAGAAGGATTATAGTAACTGCCATGACAAAATACTGATACCGTTCAGAATTGTCCAGTTTTCTGTTATAAAGTGAAAAAAATGATTTTTCAGTAAGGAATTATTGCTAATTTTTCCGTCATATGTATATAGCAACTCTCTTTATTTTTGATATACCCCTTCCTTCTGTTTTAAAACGTACGGCATTGTTCAATATTAACCTTCATAAATTCAACATTAAATTAACTAATCAAGAGAGAGGTTTGTAAAAGTAAACAGAAAGAAGATAATTTTTAAGAAAGCTACAATTTAAAGAAAGTGATTACGCGTGAAGAGGCTGAGTTATATTCACAGTTGGCAGCCTTTCGAATTAGATTGAAATAGAAGTTATTCAGGATAAAATAAGGTAATCAGGCCTGCAGACCATCAGAAATAACTACAATTGTCATAACTAAAAAAGTGCCAAAAATCTATTATATCAAAGATTCTTGGCACTCAATCAAACTGGCTCAAAACAAAATATATGAAAAATAAATAACGACAGTTACGGTGATGATGCTTAAAAGTGTTGAAAACAAAACAACTTGTGCATGCAGTTCAGGCTTTATTTGATATTCCATAGCAATCGTTGATGTATTTCTGGAGGTGGGAAAAGAGCTTGCAATAAATAATGATTGTGCAACAACGCCATCGATGTTCAGCAGATATATAACAGCAAGCGCTAATAACGGTCCAACGAACAGCCTTCCAATTAAAGACCATGTGATAACTCTATGGAAAAAGTGAAGTTTAATGTTAGATAATTGTGCTCCCAGTAATAAGAGCGCTATGGCAACAAAACCATCCGCAAGCTGGTCAAGAGGTATCATGATAGAATTAGGAATTGGAATGGTAAAAGCTTGAAAGAGAATACCTAATATAAGCGCATGAAATACAGGCAGTCTTAAAAATGATTGAATAATACCTCCGATTGATTTGGTTGCTGATAATAAGTTATAGATTCCATAAGAATACGTTAAAAGATTCTGGAAAATTAAAATAAAAACCTGAATAGAAAAACCTAAGGGATTGTGGCTGAAAACTAATTGACTTATCGGCAAGCCGTAATTACCGGAATTCATTAACGAAATACTATTCTTTAGGGCTGCACTTTCGCCTTTATCTAATTTTAATATTTTTGAAATAATATTACTGACGACAATAAGGGCTAAACTATAAAGTATCAGATAGTATATTATTTGGAAAAACAAATTTATTTGAATGCTAATATTATAGATGTTCACAAATACAGCAGCCGGCATCAAGCAATAAGTAATCAGTGTAGACAGCTGCTTCAGACTAAATTGGAATTTTCTTTGTAATACTGCGCCGGTCAAGGTTAATATCAATATTGGAAATATCACGTCTAATAGAATATAAATAAACATATCAAACCTCAATCTAAATTTTTCATTGCTGGATTATAAAATTTACTAAATATGGAGATATGTAATTTAAAGATGATTTTATCTTATCATAGCAAGAAAAATAAGGAAAATATCAAAAAGTTATCTTTTTAAATAAGAAAAACTTATATAAGTGAATAGAATTGCGAGATAAATAAAATAATCATTACAAGCTTCCTTATAATGATTATTCAAACATTCTAAGGAAGGGAAATAATTTTTGTATGTTAAAATAAGATTAAAGTAAAGCCGTTTCAAAATTTAATCAGAAAAACTAATGAGGGATGTAACAATGGCAGACAATCGTTTTGAAGAAGTTTATACTCAGGGAAAGATGAAGGTTACCAAGGTGATTCGGGATAATGAGACGGGTGTACTGTACATGCTGCATCAAGAAGGTTATGGAGCAGGGCTGACTGTTATGGTTGACCAGGATGGAAAGCCTTTAGTGGACAAGAATTTTTAAAGATTCAATTTGAAATACAACCGGGAGAGGTTATGAAAAAAAACAGGGTAGCATGCAGAGTTTTAAAATGCTATCCTGTTTTTATTAGTAATTAGGATAAGTGAGAAGGTATCATTCGTTGAATATGAATCAATTTAGTAACTACAGCTTTATAATTACTTAGAATTTAATTTTGAGTGTTGTTTAAACGCAAAGAGGAGAGTCAATATGGAAGTAGTCTACTTTGCAGGTGGATGTTTATGGGGAGTGCAGGCTTTTATAAAAACGTTACCTGGAGTTACATTTACAGAAGCGGGAAGAGCTAATGGAACAAGTCATACGCTTGAAGGTGAGTATGATGGGTACGTCGAATGTGTAAAAACAGAATTTGATCCGACGGTTGTAACGATGAAGGAATTCATGGAATATTTATTTGAAATCATTGACCCGTACAGTTTGAATAAACAAGGGCAGGATGTTGGTGAAAAATATAGAACAGGTGTATATAGTGAAAATCCGGAGCATTTAAAAGAAGCAAAGGAGTTCCTTGAGAATAGAGATGATTATGAGCGTATTATGGTTGAAGTATTGCCGCTTACCAATTATGTAAGAAGCGCTGAGGAGCATCAAGACAGGTTAGCCAGATATCCTAATGATTATTGTCATATTCCAGAGGGAATATTAAATAAATATAAATAAGGGAGACATTAAATATTTCCTGCATTAGAGAAAGATAAATTAGTATTGCGCAAATTAACCGGAAAGGAACCACTGGCATTATTGAGACAATTGGCTTCAATGCCTGGCCTACAAAATATAAACGAACTGGAAGCTAAAGAAGTCTAATTGTTTGAAAGGGGGATATCATGAAGCCTTCGATAAAATCGCTAAAAAGATATTTGACCGGTAACATAGTAGTCTTTACGATTTTAACAATAGTGTACTACATTAATTACCAAAGTAATGGTTCCTCTATATTTTCTGTAGTAAATTTTACTCTAGTAATTGGAATTACTATATTGATTGCTTCCATCATTTCATATATTTCAATAAAAATATATGAAAAAAAAGAAGTTCATTAAAAAACACGCTTCTCATTCTAAATTAGAATAAGCAAGCGTGTTTTTATGTATTACCGGTAGTGGAGCCTACGGGAATCGAACCCGTATTATTTGACTGCCAGTCAAACGTAATCCCATTATACCAAGGCCCCGAAATATTTTAATGGTGTATTAGAAATCAAGCGAACAATAATATTATATACTTTTCGCAGAATTGTATCAAGATTTTTGTTATGAAATCTGAGACTAAAATGGAGCACTAAATGATAAAAAGAGATGCCAGACTACCAAAATAGTAAGTTATAATATTAAATGTTTGTTAACAAAAAAACGAATTAAAAGGGATTCAATCATCGGAATCTATATTAATCCAGTTTTCTTTTGCTTAAAAATCTCACTTAAGTAAAAGTACATCTTCCACTGAACCCAGCATTGTTTTATGATAAAATGGATAGATACTGCTGAGAATCTAACAGCAAAAGTGATAAGCCGATTAAGAATCAGAGGAGAATCCATTTTGAATAAAAAAGATATTGCAGATATAAAAAAACAATTCAAAGTAAATAATGATTTATTAAAAATCCAGGATATTTTTAATGTATATATTATGAAGGAATCAAGTGAAATCTATCATTACGAAAGTACACCGTTTGAACTGCTGGAGGATGAGCAGAAGGACTTGTTTATGGCGAATTTTAAAAAGGTGCTGACAGGCCAGTTAGATCAGAAATTATTCGAGCTTAAGTTTCAGCGTGATGTGGAAGATAGCAGTCAGCTCATACTTCATAAGGCAATGCTCTCAGGAGATACAGAGGAATGGAAGGAGCAGATGCTGGAGCTGGTAGCGAAAATGCTGAAGGATAAGCAATATGAGATGGATATTGTAGTTACATTTATCCACGGGGAATACGCAAAGCCTGCGAAACGGAGTAATGAAGAATCGGAAGAAAGCAGCCGGGACAGAGTTTATTCAAGTCCTTTTATTTTATGCAGCATCAACAAAACGATGGACCCGAAAAAAGAGCTGCTTTTCGATTATGTGGAGAAGGAGTTTAAATACCATTTTGTCGTGGATCCGGTAATTAATTTAAAAGCGCCGATTGGCGGTTTCTTATTCCCATCCTTTACTGGCGGTGCGGCAGATGTGAATCATGTGCTTTATTCCGCCTCTAAACCATATGAGCTGGATTATCATCTTATCGAAGAAGTTCTGAATGCTGAGGAAGCAATGACAGCAGAGGATGATAAGATTGTATTCGAAGAGATTGTAAAGGATGTTGCAGGGGATCAAATTAATACGACAACACTGGCGAATGTATATGATGAGATTCAGCGTGTTGTGGAAGAAAATGAAGAGCCTGATACACCAAAACTGGATTATCGGGATGTAGAAAAGGTATTAACTAGCAGCGGTGTGCAGGATATTGATCCAGAAAAAGTAGAGTCCGCTTTTAAAAAAGTAATTGACGATGAAAAATATGAGCTCAAGGCAACGAGTGTGGTACCGAAATACACCTCGAAGTCCATTAAAATTAAAACAAAAGTTGCTGATATTAAAGTATGTCCGCAGGATTTACGCTATGTGCGCCAGACAACGCTTGACGGCAAGCTCTGTTTAATGATTGAAGTGGAAGAAAACACAGTGATTGAAGGTTTTGAAATGATTCCAGAAGCAATATTCAATAGAGTAGAAGATAAAGAATAAAAAATGTTCTTATTATAAAAAGAAAGTGGTCTCTTGGTCAAAATTAGACTGAGAGGCTTTTTCAAAGCTTTTAAATCAAATAATCTATTATTGTTGCATTTACAACAATAATAGATTACCTTATAATGATAGCTACTATATTATTTAATAAAAATGAATCTGGAAAGGGGCACAGTATGACATATAAAATAGTAACAGAAGAGCAGGATTTACAGAAAGTTTTTGAAATTAGAAAAGAAATCTTTGTGAAGGAGCAGGAAGTGGCAGAGGAAGAGGAGTTTGATGAATTTGACTCGCTGGATGCTGACTGCGATCATATTTTAGTATATTACGACAATAAGCCTGTAGGAGTAGGAAGAATTAGAGCAGTAGAGGGAGTAGGGAAGTTAGAGCGGATCTGTATTTTGAAGCCCTATCGTAAATATGGTCTTGGGAAGACTGTCGTAAAGTCCTTAGAGGAAATCGCTTTAGAAAAAGGTCTGACTCAGGCAAAGCTGCATGGACAGTCGCATGCGGAAGCATTTTACCATAAGCTCGGGTATGAAACTGCTTCGGATGAATTTATGGAAGACGGGATTCCACATTATTTGATGATAAAACAATTCAACTGAATTTCACCTGGAATACAAGGTCAGAAGAAATGAGGAGGAGAAATGCAAAATAAATTAGAAAATAAAGGCGTCATTATTGTAACACTGGCTACTGCATTTTTGTTAACGTTTTGTCAGTTTCTATTAATTACGTCTTATCCGACAATTATGAGAGAATTTCAGGTTAATGCTACCGAGGTTCAATGGCTGACGACTATTTACTTATTAACAACGATTGTATTTATTCCGCTGACCGGGTATTTGTCCAATCGGTTCTCAACGAAGGCGCTTTTAATCTTTGCACTCATTTGTATGGCAGCTGGTCTTGTTGTAGGGGCGCTCTCACAAAGCTTCATACAATTAATTCTTGCGAGGGCAATGCAGGCAGTTGGAACAGGTGTTATATTACCTGTTATCCAAACGATTTTAATTACTGTGTTTCCTAAAAATAGACGAGGATTTGCTCTGGGGTTATTAGGTGGAGTAGTCAATGTAGCACCAGCAAGCGCGCCATCATTGACGGGAATGATTATTGATGTCTTCCAATGGCGTATACTTCATTGGTTTATGCTGCCATTAGTTCTGGTTCTATTAATCATGGCAATTTTCTATATGAAAGATGTTTTGAAAAAGCATGAAGCACGGCTGGACATCCTTTCTGTAATTCTATCAGCAGGGGCTTTTTCTTTGTTTATTTTTAGTATTAGTAATATTAGTATCGCCGGGCTGAATCTGATGTTAGTTATCTTACCATTTTTAATCAGTGTCATTCTTTTATATCTTTTTGTCAGACGGCAATTGGCGATTCAAATCCCGGTACTCAATGTCCGCTTATTTCAAAACAGGACTTTCTTGTTAACGGTAGTGCTTATTTTTATGAATATGATGCTGTTACTTTCAGCAGAAACGATATTGCCGATGTTTGCTCAAAATGTATTAGAAACAAGTGCCTTTTTATCCGGCTTTTTATTAGTTCCAGGTACGGTTCTTCTTTGTATTGTATCTGTTATTTCAGGAAATTTATATGATCGGTTTGGTGGAAGAATGCTATCTATTATTGGTTTTTCCTCTACATTACTTTCCTTAGTTCTAATGATAAGCCTGCATATCGACAGTTCTCCATTCCTGATAATGATTTATTTTTGCTTCTTTATGACAGGCTTTGGACTGACGCTGATGCCTTTAGTTTCTGTCAGTGTAGATGTATTGGATGAGAAGGAGATGGCGCATAATTCGGCCATTATTAACACAGTGCGCCAATTGGGGATGGCTTTTGGTGTTGTTGTATTAACCACTGTTATCAGTGTGACCACTTCTATGATGGATGTCTCGGAGCAAGTAGGAACATATTGGGGCACAACATATGCATTTATTATTATGGCTGTGCTGGCCTTGCTTGGAGTTTTGTTGTCGATGCGCATTAAGGAGAAAACAGAATAGTGGAGTGTTGTTTAAGAAGCATCAATTAGGAGCTTGCGATTACATAGGATAAATGGTTATTGAATGTGGGCAATTGCATTATTGGGAAAGCAGAGTGAGATTCTTGATAAGCCGGACGATCTGGATACCGTTTTAAAAGAAAAAGTCAATGATCTGGAGAAGAATCCGGGTGCTGTTTCTCCTGCCTGGACACAGTACCGGGTCGTTGCCAAGGAAGCAGAATTCTGGCAGGCAGCAGAAAGCATGCCAGGTTAAAATATCAATTAATAAATGGAGTATGGGAAAAATATTTATTATGGCCTTGAAATTTGGTGAAAAGAAGCGCTAAACAACAGTGTTTCTTTTTTTTGGTTAAATGTTACCCTTACCCGAAAAAATAATACAAGATTTAAGAGAATTTATTTTACCTAAAGTAATTAAAAGAATATAAAAAACACTGACCGGCACTGTAGTTCGTTACAGTAAGTCTGAAAAGATCGAATCCGCATATATCGTGGTGGAAAAATATGGATATTACGATTTAAAAATCTCTATAAGAAATCATCCAATTTACACTACTGTAGATAAGGTTTTTTATATGACAGATTATACTGGATTTACGAACTTAGAGGAATCCATTATAGATTATGTAACTACTTTTGATTGGGAAACGAAAAAACAAAAATATCAATTACGAAAGTCTTCTTCAAAAAATTTAGATGCTACAGAGAATAATTTAAAAAGCTACAAAAAAGAAAATCAGTATGAAGTTGATATGCTAATCAATATTATTAAAAAGAGGTCCAATATAGATGGAAAGCAAGTTGAATTAAACAGTATTAATACTTTATTGTTGTCTGTTACTCATTTATCGAAAAAAGAAAAATTGAGACTCATAAAAGACAGTTTAACAATGCAAATTAATAAACCGGTACATATTATACCTATCAAGCAACATAAAGGGGTTTTTATAACTAAAATAGAAGATTATAAGGATGTTGTACTTTTTGTAAATAATGGTAAAGCATTTCTAACGGAAATTAATTAAAAGATAAGGGAAGTACTTCCCTTATCTAAATTTAAATAAAAAAAGAAGCAGACTAACCCCGTGAACAAGAGGGAAAATCTGCTTAATATTTTTTCTTATCTAATTTAATGTAAAATTGGCTCTCCAAGTCCATTCATCATATTGACTTGGCAGCCCTGATACAGATACACCGCCTAAAGCAACACTAAGCGAAAGGTTATTTGGTAGATGAGGATGAATATGATGAGCAGAAATGGTTAATTGTTCTCCTGGCTTATATTGATTTTTAGATATATTTATTTGTTCATGCATAGATCCAAATCTACCTTGTACCCTACAAGTTTGATCTGGACAAGGAAACCGATACTCGCCTGTGAATCCATAATTACTGCTTAAATCCATAGGCATTGAAAAGTAAATAGTATCTCCAACAGGGTCAATTGCAGAACCCTCACCATAGGCAGTACCACTAACGGGTTGGCCAAATGCTCCCCAATGAACTCCTATCTTATCTTTAAATGTAAAAAACGGAGTCTGTTCCCAATGAACTCTATATTGAACTATGTATTGATACTGTGAGCTAGTCTCTCCGATTTTAAATAAATTAACACTGCCATTCCAATCACCATCTGAACAATTACCGTTAGTATCACTTGGTTTACAAGAGGCTAACGTGCCAACTTCTTCAGATTCTTCATCATCAATTATAAGTTTATGATCTACTTCTTCACTGTCAGGTTCTACTTTCATGCCGCCTAATTCTACAAATTCTTGTTTTAAATCAATAGGATAATGATTAATATCTTCCATCGAGTGACCTATTTCAATAAGTATTTGATTGAGTTCTTCTTCGTTTAGATTTTTTGCGTTTTCTGCAGGAGCTACTCTACCATCTTCCAAACTCTCAATATTTAATGAGTCATTTGAATCTTTTTCTTTTGCATCAACACTAGAAGAATCAGTATGAGTAAAAAACAAAAATATAATTGAACTTACAAAAACTACTATAGATAATAATGATTTTTTCATTTGTATCCCCTTTCAATTGTTTTCTAATAGGTACATATTTTTCAGGGTATATTTCTCGCCATTCAGACTTTTCAAACCATTTTCCTTAATAACATCTACGTGGTAATATTCGTTCACTTTAATAGAATCCCATCCTCTATTAAAAGATACACGATTGGAATTTTCATCAATAAATTCAAAATTACTATCAATTTCTACAGTAACTGTTTCTCCCCAATCAATAATTTGAAAAGTAAGAAAATAGCTTGCGTCAGTATTTTGCACCTCTAAAATTTCAACTAGACCGATATATTCCTTTTTCACACTATAAAATAGTAAAAAGCTTACTATAACAAGTAAAATACTTATTACTAAAATTATCTTTTTCATAGTGTCCCACCTTAACAATCAATTTTATTACATTTAATGACTTTAAAATATACTATAGTACCCTCTCCTTTCCAATTTGGAACCAATTCTACCATAAATAACTATTAAAACAACCCCCACACTAAAAAATATTCAAAAAAGTTTATTTTTACAAACGCAATAATAAACTATTAATCTTAAAGAACAGGGGAAGGAACAATTCAATTGAAAATAAAATAAGATAAGGTTTCACCTTTATCTCAATAAACTTCCACGACGGAATTGTCTTCTTTTATTTGGAAGTACCTTACTTCGCCGTCTCAATGTTCGAATACAATTTCACCGGAAAAATGAGCTACTAAAAAGTAGTAAAATACCTGTTCATCTTCTTCACCAGGATCTAGTAAAAAATAACCTTGTGAAAAATCTTGCTCTGGATTAATACTTCTTTCGTCAAAAATCCATTCCCAATTGCCACCGTCAGGTCTAATATCATCATGCACTATTTCTACCATCGGAGCCTGTCTAGGTATGGCTGCAATGCCATGGAAATGATGAAGTCCCCGGACTACACCATTGATGAATTTAAATAATAGGAATGAAGTTGAATTTCATTGTATGGATTGTAATAACACAGTGTTTGAATGATATCAGGAAGAAAAAAACAATCATTTCGCAAGATATATCAAAAAGTTGATAGAGGGTTTTGATATTCTATAAATAAAGGAGGGGAGCTTACGTTGAATAACTATGAATTCGTTATAAAACAAACCATTATGTATATTGAGGAGCATCTGCATGAGCCTCTTACATTGGAGTATATTGCTTGGCAATCAAGCTTTTCGAAATTCCACTTCCATCGAATATTTCAATCATCGGTAGGAATGACGATTACTGAATACATTCGGATGCGGAGGTTAGCAAATGCTTCTGTCGCCTTACTCTATTCAAACGAACGAATTCTTGACATTGCATTATACTATCAATTTGAATCACAAGAATCCTTTACAAGAGCATTTAAAAAAATATACAAGTTACCCCCCGGTCAATATCGCAGGCTGATGTCTGACGTGATAAAAAATAAGGAGGAATCGTACATGGAAACAAAAATAAAAGGTTGGTTTCTGAGTGGGTCAGATCCGTTTAGTTATGAAATGGGAGTTGATCATGAGATTGTTCACCAAGGAAAGGCATCTGGTTATTTGAAATCCAAAACAGTACTTGATTCAACGAATTTTGCAACGATGATGCAGGCTTTTAAGGCCAATCAGTTTGTCGACAAACGTATTCGGCTTTCATGTTTTATCCGTACAAAAGATGTAGAAACATATGCTGGGATGTGGATGCGGGTGGATGACACAATGGAAGATGTTGTTCAATTTGATAATATGAGTAATCGCCCTATTAAGGGCACTACAAACTGGAATCGTTATTCTATTGTTTTAGATGTACCTGAAAAAAGCGCTGTTATTTCGTTTGGTATCATTTTATCTGGCCAAGGAACGGTGTGGTCAGATCAATTTACCTTTGAAGAAGTAGATGAAAGTACTCCGGCAACGAATCTGGAGATACAGGGTGAGCTGCAGGATAAACCAGTAAACCTGTCGTTTGAAGATGAAATATGATGGAAGCCTGAATTTAATACAGCTTCATTTGAGTTTTAGTAAGGAGTATTACAGCATCTCGAGAAGGGATGATCGATGTAATAAAAAGTGGAGGTGAATGAAATGTTAGGTGAGTTATTGAACGTTATTAAATTCTTGCTCGAAATATTTAAAGGGAATATACCAATAATGCAGTTATACGTAATAGCAGGGATTTTATTGCTGGCAGTTGTTTGTGAAATTATATATGAAATGAAAAATGGGAAACATCGTTTATGGTATCTAATAATAGAACGCACCTTTCTAAATATAGTAGGTCTGTTATTCTATATAAGCTTTTATATGTTTGGTTTAAAAACTTTACTAAATATTTGGCCTTCCTTGATTTTAAATAATTCTATCGAAGCAGTAAGCTGGCTGGCAATAAACTCCTACATGAGTTTTGTTCTATTGATTCCTCTTGGGTTATATACAGTTAAGAGCAGAAACTTCAAATTTAAAGTATTTGGAGTCAGCTCTCATTTAATTCTTACCGGAGTTATTATTACGCTGGTTAATCGCTATTTTGCATTCAATATTGATTTTCCGGTACTATTAGGGATTTTGAATACCCTTGTTAATTCAGGGTTAACATTTTTTCTTATTAAATTTGGATACAATAATGAAGAAAGGCAGAATAATACACGAAAATTATACAAGGCGACTTCTTCTTGATAGAAAGTCGTCTTTCTTCTTAAGGGGTATAAAGAAAATTTCCTTCATTCCTATTTACTGTTAATTAGTTTACAGTGAATAGAAAGTTGATTATAGTAAAAAAGAAAATAATCTATTCTGGATAGGAGCTTCTTTATGGAAAGAAAAGAATGGACGGATAAACGCTACAAAACTGCTAACCGTGAAGCTTGGCTGGGCGTAGGTCTTGTTATTTTTAATTTTATCTGGTGGTTTGGTTTTGCCTATGGGCTCGGGAATAAATCCCCGGAATCCTATAATTATATATTAGGCTTCCCAGCTTGGTTTTTCTTTAGCTGTATTCTTGGATTTATTGTGATGATGATTTTAACAATCCTTGTTGTTAAGTTCTTTTTTAAAGATATATCCTTAGAAGAGGAAGAGTAGATAAAAGACATTATATCTTATATACCAAAAGGAGTTCACTCATGAATTGGGAAGCAGTTTTACCATTATTTATCTTTATTAGCCTTGTTTTTATAGTGGGTATTTGGGCAGGTAAATTTGTCAGCCGCTCTGACTCGTTTTTACAGGAATATTTTCTTGGCGGAAGAAGTCTCGGCGGATTTATTTTGGCAATGACACTGGTAACTACATATGGAAGTGCGAGCAGCTTCCTGAGCGGGCCGGGAACAGCTTATAATGAAGGGCTTGGCTGGGTATTGTTATCCATGACACAGCTGGCCACAGGATATTTTGTACTGATGGTGCTAGGGAAACGGTTCGCTATCGTTACAAGGAAGTACAAGGCGGTTACGATTGTTGATTTTTTAAAGGAAAGATATCAGTCAAAATGGGTTGTACTTCTTTCGGCAGCCAGTATTTTGATTTTCCTGTTCTCAGCGATGTCTGCACAATGGATTGGCGGTGCACGCCTGGTTCAATCATTGACCGGAATACCTTATTTTACAGCTTTATGTATTTTTTCGTTTGCTGTTTTAGTATATGTTGTCGTTGGCGGATTTCGGGCAGTAGCTATTACAGATGGAATTCAGGGGATTATTATGTTTCTGGGCACGCTTGTTTTACTAGTTGCAGTTATTATTGCAGGTGGCGGCGTATCTCAGATTATGAGTGATCTGGCTGCAGAGAACCCCAATCTTCTTACGCCATTTGGTTCAGATGGAAGCCTGACGCCTGCTTATGTCTCTTCCTTTTGGGTATTAGTCGGAGTCGGAGTCGTTGCTCTGCCGCAGATTGCTGTCCGTGCCATGTCCTATAAAAATGCAAAGGCGCTGCATCGCGGTATTATTATCAGTACCTTTGTTGTCGGTTTTATTATGCTGAATATGCATTTAATCGGTGTGTTTGGCAGGACAGTACTTCCAGGGATTGAAATAGGCGATACAGTTATGCCAGAGCTAGCGCAGGCCGTTTTACCAGGCTGGGCAGCAGGAATTGTTTTGGCTGCTCCGATGGCAGCGATTATGACAACAGTTAACTCGCTGCTGTTAATGGTAAGTTCCACAATTGTAAAAGATGTCTATTTAAATTATGTCCGTCCAGATGCAGGTGATAAAACCATTCGCAGATGGAGTATGGGTGCTACCGCGTTAATAGGAATCATTGTTGTTTTCATGTCGCTGCAGCCGCCAGATTTAATTATCTGGCTGAATTTATTCTCCATGGGCGGTCTGGAGGCTGCTTTTATCTGGCCGATTATTCTCGGGCTTTATTGGAGGAGAGGTACAAAGCACGGAGCCATTGCTTCGATGCTCACCGGTGTCATCAGCTATATTATCTTTGAAACTTTTTATCCGCAGCCATTTGGAATGTATTCTGTTGTAACATCTATGCTTTTGGCTTTAGCTGCATATATTTCAGGAAGCGTATTATCTGAAAAAGAAATCATAAAAAAGTAAAATAGTATAAAAGCAGATAGTCTTTGGTTTATACTAAAAAAAAGGACTTTTCTCTATTTTAACCGGGAGAAGCTGATCAGAAAGTGTCGGAGGTGTTTTATTGTGAAAAAGCAGAGGCATGATGGTTTGAAACCATTATCACATCACCATCATCATGCGTTAGTACAAGCGTTGGAATTAAAGCAGGCCGGTACAGAAAAGACAGATAAATCATTAGGACAATTTATTCGGGGTCTTATTGATTATTGGGAAAAGGATGCTGTTCATCATTTTCGGGATGAAGAAGAAGTTTTGCTGCCCCTTTATGAAGTATTTGCTGAAAAACCAGATACTGAATTAATGAAAGAAATGCTTTATCAGCATCTACAAATTCGCGGACTCATTTATGCTATACGAGAAAACAAGGAAGATCCATATGAAAAGATGAATCGTCTTGGTGAGCTTTTAGAGAACAATGTTCGTTTTGAGGAAAGAGAGATATTTCCAATAATAGAGGAAGCTGTTCCGGATAAATATCTGCATCAAGTATACGGAAAATTCCATCGTGATTCTTATAGCGGTTTTTAAATAATTGAAGAAATGCTGATTGTGGGAAGTTTATCCCTTAATCAGCATTTTTATCTGATGGTTCCCTTTTTATCCTGTCGGGCAGAACAGGAATCACAAATTTTAATCTTTAGAACGTGATAAGTGGTAAATAAATCAAATAATGAACTGGAAAATGTTTAACTAATCGATAGAAGGTGAATATAGTACTAAAGTCGTTAACAGGAGAGGAATTTTTATGGAGTATTTAGAAAGGGACAATTTAAAAAGAATAGCAAAATGGGGGAAATTAGTTGGTGTGACATCCATTATATTCAGCTCATTATCTATTATTGTAAGTTTCTTTGGGAGCCTCGGCGGAATTATCGGTGGTGTGACGGGAATTATAACGGGTTATCTCTTTTATCAGACAGGTGTGGAAGCTTCCAATATTATATCTTCAGATGATTTAACAGCAGGTAACGTGAATGAGCTGTTAAATAAGTACGGGAATTTATTATTAATCATGGGGATTTTAACAATTATTTCATTAGTATTGATTATCCCGTCAATTATTATATTACTATCCATGTGATAAAAAAGAGAATAAGGTATTTCGCTGACTCGATTAAAAATGCTGATGGAAGGGCAGACCGCCCTCCATCAGCTGTAATTCTATATGAGTCAGCAATATAGTTGCGGGTGAGGGAGAGGTTTTTGTGAGTGAAATACATATAACGACTTTTCCGCAAGAAGATACAGCGGAGATTGTTGACTTGTTTTACGCTACAGTAGAGAAAGTAAATCGAGCAGATTACAGTGAGGAGGAAATTGCCGCCTGGGCTCCTGCAGAAGAGAAAGAGAATATATTAAAGGAATGGGGAGCTTCTCTATTGAAAAATCAAACCTTCGTCGCAAAAATAAAGGAGCAAATTGTCGGTTTTGCTGACATTCGAGCTGACGGTTATTTAGACCGCCTGTATGTACATAAGGATAAACAGCGTTTAGGAATTGCTTCCGTTTTATTAATAGAGACAGAGAAGTGGGCAAGGAAGAAAGAAATTCCGCTTATTTGGACTTTCTCAAGCATTACAGCAAGGGGATTTTTTGAAAGGTATGGCTTTGAATTAATTGAAGAAGAAAATGTAGAGAGAAAGGGCGTTTTATTAACCCGGTTTAAAATGAAAAAAATGCTGATTGAAGAGTAAGTCTCCTCAATCAGCATTTTTTATATTTTCTTAGCTAAGTCGATAAAATAATCCAGGCTGTCAGGGTTAATCAGAGAGCCTTTATTAATAACTGTCGCAGCATCCTGTCCCATCAGGATTTTTTTAACGGGAATTTCAACTTTCTTTCCATTCAGGGTTTGCGGAAGCTCTTCTACCCTGTAAATATGTGTAGGAACATGTCTTGGCGAGCAATGTGTACGCAGCTGCTGCTTAATTTCCTGTTCCAAATTTTCGGTAAGCTCTTCTCCATCTTTGAGAACAACAAATAATGGAGTAATGGAATCACCATTTCCTTGAGGAAGGTCAACCATTAAACTGTCCTCAACTGCTGTAACTTGGTCTGCAGCACGGTAAATTTCACTCGTTCCAATTCGGATGCCGCCACGGTTAATAGTAGCATCAGATCTTCCGTAAATAATAGCGGTATTTCTATCTGTTAATTTTATATAGTCTCCATGACACCAAACTCCCGGAAAAGTATCAAAGTAACTATGGTACATTCGAAATCCGGATTCATCATTCCAGAAATAAATTGGCATACTTGGAAATGGAGCAGTCAGAACAAGCTCACCAATCTCATTTGTTAAAGCATTGCCATCCTCATCAAAGCTTTCAATTTTCGCTCCCAGACCTGCACATTGAATTTCACCGGCATATACTGGAAGAATCGGAGAGCCAAGTAAAAAGGCTGTACATACATCTGTACCTCCACTTACGGAAGATAGCCAAATATCATTCTTTACATGTGTATAGCACCACTCGAATCCTTCTGGGGAAAGCGGAGAGCCTGTTGAACTGATATTTCTCAAATGGGATAAATCAAAATTATTCTTCGGCATCATATTTTCATTCATACAAGCAGTTATAAAGCTGGCGCTGGTACCAAATACATTCATTTTTGTCTGTTCTGCAAGCCGCCATAAAACCTGTTTATCCGGATAAGCCGGGCTCCCGTCATAAAGAATAATGGAAGCTCCGGTTAATAATCCGCCAACAAGAAAATTCCACATCATCCAGCCAGTTGTTGTAAACCAGAAGAAGCGTGAACCCGCGCTTAAATCCATATGCAGATGGACCGCCTTTAAATGCTCCAATAAAATTCCGCCCTGGCTATGTACAATGGGTTTCGGTTTACCTGTTGTTCCAGAAGAATATAATATCCAAAGCGGATCATTAAAGGCAACAGGTGTATAAGTCATTTCCAACTTTTCTTGACAGCCTGTTGCATCCTCCCAGGAAATTGGATGGACACAGGTGCTGAAATCGGCCTGATTATTTAGATAAGGAATAGTTATCGTCGTTTTTAAGGAAGGAAGTGCAGATTGCAGCTTTCTGACAACATCTAATCTATTAAACTTCCTGCCATTATAAGAATAACCGTCGACAGTAATCATTGCTTTTGGCTCAATTTGCTGGAAGCGCTCCATCACACTTTGTGTCCCAAAGTCAGGAGAGGCGCTGGACCAAACAGCACCCAGGCTTGCAGTTGCCAGGAAAGCAACGACAGTTTCATAGATATTTGGTGCATAGCAGGCAACACGATCTCCTTTTTGAATCCCTTGTTTTTCCAGTGTATTTTGAAGCGCAGCAGTATCCTGGTAAAGTTTTTCCCAGGAAACTTCCTGCCGCTGCCGTTTTTCTGATGTATGAATAATAGCCGGGCTATCTAGCGATTTATTTCGGAATACATGCTCTGTATAGTTGATGGTTGCTTCAGGAAACCATTTTGTGCCGATGATCTGCTTGCTTGAACGAACGTTTTGATACGACTCGTGCGACTGGATTTTAAAATATTCCCAAATGGATTCCCAAAATGTATCAAAGTCCTCCACAGACCATTTCCATAAAGTATGGTAATCTTTCGTTTGAATTTGTTTATATTCTTGTAACCAAGTACGATAAGAAGTGATATTTGCCTGCTCCACTTGTGTTTTACTTGGTTCAAAAAGCAAAGTACCCTCTTTTGTATCCATTTATAAAGTCCCCCTTCAAGTACTTCGATACTCTTATTATAAGAAAACGCTTTCTGTACGTAAAGAAATTGGAAAGGAAAATATATGTTTTCAGAGGTCACACCAAGGTACAAAATGGTATTTTCTTCATTTACAGTAACTACTGAAAGAGTTGGAATGAAGTACAACGCGTGTGAGAATATATATTAATAATATGTATGGCTGATGTGATGTATTTCTAGATTTATTCATTTTAACTTTTCAATCCAACGATAGAAAAAGCTAATTCAGAAGCAGTTGCTCTGAATTAGCTTCCATCAGTCTTTGAAAATGTCTGTTTTTGATCTTGTTGCCTGTGTCATTTGATGCCAAACAGAGCCTTTTACCTGTTTGCCGCCTTCAATACGCTCCAGGGCTAATTTTATCTGCATACGGACCTCAAATTCGGGTTCATCATCAGCAGCTTCTTGAAGAGCAGGGACGGCAGATGCATCTCCGACTTCATATAAAAACATTGCTCCACGCCAACGGACAATTCGGCTCTTATCTTTTAATGTTTCCTTCATATTTGGAATAGCCTCTGTAAAACCTAAGTCAGAAATACAATCTCCGGCAGTTCTCCGGACATTGACGGCTTTATCAGCTAATGCTTTATATAGTAATGGCAACGCAGCTTTATCCTCCAGCATTCCTAAATAAGCTGTTGCCAGTCTGCGGATAGATGCTTTTTCATCGTGGACAGCTTTTTCCAAAAGGGCAAGATCGTCCAATGTCGGGTCTAAACGGTCCAGCGCAGCATAGCGTTCACGCCAATCAGGATTATCCAGTTTTTCAATCGGAACATGCTGATAATAGTTTGTTGTGTTGCCTGCACTTTCATCATTTTGCAAAGCCATTTGTACAAGGGTATCCAAGCGGTCCTGGTCATAGCTTGCTTTTAGCTCCTCTACAACATCATATCCTATTTCTTCCAGACTTCCATAGCGTGGATGCTGTTCTTCCCATTTCCGATCCAGAATGATATTGTCAGAGGCAGTGGAAGCCTCCATTACTGCATTGGAAAAGCGCTCTGGCAGCCCGAAGCGTTCTTCTCTATCTCCTTCTTCCAGCTTTACCTGCATAGGAATTCCTAAAAACATCTGAATGAAAACATGAACTTCTCCAAATGCTTCAGAAGGAGCCTGCGGAGCATTAGATAGTTCATCCTGCTGATCGAACGCTTCCTCTGTTCCCAATACGTTTCGGACTTGAGGCAGTAGTTCTTCCCAGGGTGTTTTTGGATTCCTTGCTAAAGCAATAAAATCAATAACACGATAGATATTTTTAACCCCTTCCAGAGCAAAAAGCTCCTGCACATATTCCGGTGCATGAGCTAAATCGTCCTTGTCACTGTAATTATACGTTTCGTCAGGGGGTAAAGTCTCATTCACATTGATTTTCATAGAATGTGGGCTGGGTGTTGGTTCTATAGAAACAATTCTCATATAAAAACTCCCTTAAGTGGATTTTTACAAAGTCTAATAAAAATGACACTGCGAATTTCTTCGTTAGCTTGCTTTTCCGCTGGGGTTGCGATTACTCACCCCAGGAAAACCGCTGCTCATGTATCTAAAAGCATACATTCCACTGGGGACTGCGATTACTCGCCCCATGAAAAGAGCTGCTCAAAGCTGCGCTGCCTCAAACTTCTTGATCCTTTTTATCAAACTTTATAAACACTTATTTTAACGGCTGTATTCTTCCATCACTTTGATTAATTCACGTAAATAATCTGGTAGATCAGGCGGTCTTCTGCTTGAAACAAGGTGCCCATCAGAAACAACCGGCTCATTAACCCAGGTTGCACCAGCATTGGTCATATCGTCTTTAATTCCCGGTGTACTGGTTACAGTTTTGCCTTCTAAAATATTTGCAGAGATTAATACCCATCCGGCATGACAAATTTGTCCGATAGGCTTTTTATTATCATTCATATGCTTAACGAAGCTGATAACTTCAGGGAAACGGCGAAGTTTATCTGGAGCCCATCCTCCAGGAACCAGAATTGCATCATAATCTTCTGGATTCACTTCTGAAAAAGCATAATTAGATTCAGCAGGAACACCATATTTTCCTATATATTTTTGATTAGCAGCCTGTCCGACTAAATCTACCCTGGCGCCTTCTTCACGTAGACGGTGAACGGGATACCATAGTTCTAAATCTTCAAAATCATGATCGACAAGTGCAATAACTTTTTGATTCTGTAAACGCAAAATAATCCCTCCATTCTGTATAAAGTAAGTGTAACAGAATGGTATGAAAATGACGATTAGAAAGGCTTCTATACTATAATCCAGTACATATTGGAATGCTAAAAAGCCATCAGCTCTTTTGTAAGGAGTGATGACTTTTTAGATTTATTGTATTTTTTATAAAATATCTTTTACTGCAACATATTCATAATTTAAATCATTTGCAACAGCTTCATTTGTTACATGACCATTCATTACATTCACACCGCTGGCGATAGGTGCGCTGTTTTGAATGGCGTTCTCTACACCCTGTTTCGCAATATTAACAGCATAAGGTACAGTTACATTTGTCAGGCCGACTGTTGCAGTACGCGGAACGGCTCCTGGAATATTTGCAACGGCATAATGCAGGACATCATGCTTCACATAGATTGGGTCTTCATGGGTTGTCGGATGGTCAACTGTTTCAAAGTTACCTCCCTGGTCAATTGCCACATCGACAATGACACTGCCTGGCTGCATGGATTGAATCATTTCTTCTGTTACAAGCTTCGGTGCTCTTCTGCCTGGAATTAGTACTGAGCCAATAACGAGATCAGAATCTTTCACAGCTTCCCCGATATTTAATGGATTTGACATTAATGTTTGAATGCTTGAGCCGAAAATCTCTTCTAATTCGCGAAGACGCTGCGGATTTAAATCAATAATCGTTACATCAGCTCCAAGGCCGATAGCTACCCGTGCTGCATTTGTACCAACGACACCACCGCCAATAACCGTTACTTTTCCTCGTTTTACTCCAGGAATTCCACCAAGTAAAATGCCTTTTCCGCCTTCTGATTTCTCTAAATACTGTGCGCCGATTTGTGTAGCCATACGTCCGGCTACCTCACTCATTGGTGTCAGAAGTGGAAGTGACCTGCCTACAACGATGGTTTCATAGGCAATAGCTGTTACTTCTTTTTCTACCAGCTCTTCTGTTAGTCTCTTGTCAGCAGCTAGATGAAGATAGGTGAACAATACTAATCCTTTCCGGAAATAGCGATATTCTGATTCAAGCGGTTCTTTTACCTTCATAATCATATCAGAACGATCCCAGACGTCCCTGGCCTCTGCAATAATTTCTGCTCCAGCCTGCTTATATTCATCATCTGTAAAGCCGCTCCCTAAGCCGGCTTCTTTTTCAATAAGGATGGTTTGCCCGGATTGTACAAGGTTAACCACTCCAGCTGGTGTCATAGCAACACGGTTTTCATTATTTTTTATCTCTTTAGGAACCCCGATAATCATGTTTACTCGCCCCTTTGTTTATTGTTTATGCTTATTATGTTAACGCTTTCTTTGTGGGAAAACATTATGAAAATAAATGAATTGGGCCAATACCGTTTGTGTATTTACACAAACGGTACTGTTATTCTAGTTTATCAGCTAATAATTCTAAATAAACCGCTATTTTTTGATGCGGATTTTTTAAATCAAGCTTACTAATCTCATGAATCCTTTTTAAACGGTAATTCATAGTGTTTGGGTGGATAAACAAAGCTTTTGCTGTCTGAAGTACGTTAGAATCATACTCTAAATATGCTTCTAAAGTGTATAATAAGTTACTTTGCTGGCGCTCATCATACTTACGGAGCCGTTGAATGTATTTATTAGTATGATGCCGTTTTTGGCGATGTTCCTTTAATATGTCCACCCACTGAAATATGCCTAAATCTTCGTACAGAAAACAAGAAGACAGCTTATCCGGGAATTGCTTTTGTAAGGAAAGAGTCTGGAGTGCTTCTTCATAGGCCTGTGTCATATCTTTAGCTGAATGATAAATTTGACTTGCTGCGCCGTGCATGGAGGTCAGCTTCAGCTGTATACTTATTTTTTCCTGAAGCTGACTAATAAATTGATAAATCTTATCTGATGTATCGTCATCTTTCCATAAGCGAACTAATAGAATAAAATCCTGATCATCAAACAAACGAAAAATCGTATTGACCTGCATGACTGTTTCTGAAAGGTAGTAAGCATGTTTTTCAATTTGCGGTGTAATCTCATCTTCAAAACGGAAGACAACAATAGCCAAGCCGTCCTGCAATTTTATATTGAATTGTTTTTCATAGGATTGAATGGTGCTTGCGCTGACAAAGTCTGCTGTTAACAGCTGCCAGAAAAAATCTTTATAGGCTTGTTCTGTATTTCTCCTGCCAGGCAGCTTTTGCAGTATAAATTTTTTCACTTGACGGACAGCTTCTTTTAAGATTTCCAAATCATCTGCAGAATATTCCTTTTCTCCTGTGTGCGCCCAAATAAATCCTAATATTTCGTTCTGCTTCCAGATGGAAATGGCTATCCGGTTTCCCAGTCCAATTTCTTTAATTTCAGGTATAATGACAGGCTGATTACTGTCAATAAGCTTAGGCATTGCTCCGTTTTTCCATAATCCATTGATTACCTTATCGGGAACTTTCCGATTCATAATGGTACTTATTCTCGCTTCATCAATATTTTCAGTATGCTTACTATATGCTAGAACATGATGATTGGCATCCTCAATCGTAATTGGACATGCCAACACTTCGCTAATCATATCGGCGAGTGCATCTAAATCAGAAAAAGGCTGTCGAAGAGTTAATAGTTTATTAGTGTTTATGTTAGAATAATCCATAAAACGCACTCCTTTATAAGAGAAGCATTAATATTGATATGAAAAGCCTGCTTACATTATTTTTAATTAATTGAATAATTTGTATACTTGCTTTTTATTGTTAAAAAAACTATCATTTTTCATAAGCAGTCTTTTTGTATACTAAAAAATATATCTATCTCTATTTTAGTATATACATAGAAAGATTTCATCAAATACTTGTGTGACGAAAAAAGGAACAATAGGAGGAAGAACATGAAAAGAATAATGAAAATCTTTGTAATTGCAAGCGCATTCATAGGTGTGATTGTAGGGGCAGGTTTTGCTTCCGGACAGGAGGTGCTGCAGTATTTTACCAGCTTTGGAACATTAGGTATTCTGGCTGCCTTTGTTTCAACCGTGCTTTTTGCATATGTTGGTATGATGCTCGTCTGGCTGGGAAGCAGATCCCAGACATCCTCCTATAATGAAGTAATTTATAAGATCAGTCATTTTAAGTTTATCGAAAAGCTCACCCGTTTTAACCTTATTGGTGTGATTGTAGATGCTGTGCTTGTATTTACTTTATTTGGCGTAGGCGTCGTAATGATTGCAGGAGCTGGAGCAAATCTTAACCAGCAATTTGGATTGCCTCATGTTGTTGGCGCTGTCCTGATGGCAGTATTGGTGCTGCTGACGGGGATGTTAAAAGTAGATAAAGTTGTTGCTGTAATCAGCAGTATTACACCTTTCTTAATTTTATTTGTTATTTTTATTTCCATTTACAGCTTTTTTACGATGGATGGGTCGCTTGCAGAGTTAAATAGTACTGCAAAAAGTCATGGACCGAATTTTCCGAATTGGTTTGTAGCAGGCTTGAACTATGCTACCTTTAATACATCAGTTGGTGCAGCTATGTCTATTGTTATGGGAAGTGCAGAAAAGGATAGAAAAACAGCTGCAATTGGCGGATTAGTAGGGGGACTAGGATTAGGTGTCTTAATTCTGCTTAGTTATTTCGCGATTTTTGCTAAAATTGAAGAGGTTGGTAATTTCGAAATGCCGATGTTGGGCATTGTAAATAATGTCTCACCATTTTTAGGCATTATCATGGCGATTGTTCTATTTGGAATGATTTTTAATACTGCAATTAGTATGTTCTTTGCCTTTGTTGCCAGGTTTGCAGAAGTAGAAACGAAGAAATTTAACATTATTTTAGTTATAACTCTTGTAGCAGGATTTATCCTCAGTTTTGTCGGCTTTACAGATTTAGTTTCTAAATTTTATTCACTGATCGGCTACATGGGACTGGCATTGATTGTGGTATTGATTATCACACCGTTCCGAATGAAAAATATTGATTTTGATAACAAAAAATGAATCATATAATTTGAAATAGTAAGGAATATAAAGTGAAGATAAGTGCCGGCCATCTGGGAATTAGTTTAAATAATCTAAATTCCGATGACTGGCACTTTTTAGCATTTGTTTTATCCATACTGTTTTTATAATAGACCTAAAAATAGTACTAATGGAATAAATTTTTGAGCTTTGAAACGAATCCTTTTGGTGGATTACTGTTTTTTTCTTCTTCTTCTTTTTCATTTGGAGCTGATATGTCTTCTATATCCTTGAGGTAAATATGCTCTATATCTACAGCATAAGAGTATGTGAGTACTAAACCAATCTCTGTATCATTTTCCTGATTACTTACAGTTGTATGAGAAATGGAAAAACGGTCGGCGAGTGACTTTTCTTCTTTTAAAAATTGGTATGAAATATTCCCATTCAACAGCAGCTTTGCCTTTGGATGCTGCTTTAATTGACGCTCTAATTCCACAAGGCCTTTATTAGACATAACCTCTCCAATTGTTAAAACAAAAGCGATACGCTCACGCAATGTTCCAAGATATTTTTTCCGTTCACTTTCATTGGGCAGGCGTGTTCCATACATTCCTTCTTGAAGGTAATCATCCACATTCTTTTTACTCATTTTGTTTCATCCTTTTTATCCATTTTCAATTTACTGTTATATTTTGTACCAGTAAATATTATATTATCTATTCTCCATCTAATGTACCCTATTGTTGAATATCAAGCAAAGAAAATCATTCAAATTTCCTATTTTGGTTTTAACTCAAAATCAAGTGCAAGAAATAATTACTCAATTTTCGCACCTGAGAATTAGCATCTATACCTTCCTATTCCAGGATGAACATGTAGCCTGCTTGCATTTTGTTAAATCATCCTTCTATTTGAAATGGAGATTGTGTATAGCTCCTGTAACCAACCACTACAAATTCTGACGGGGTAAGTAATCCTCAGAACGCCTGAAATTTTAGTCTGCCATGAGGACGGCTTCAGCTAACTTGAAAAGAAAACCGCTTTTCAAGTGGATATTCAGATCGCCCTGTTCCCATAAGAGTCTAACTGGTTGGTCTACGCTCAGTTAAGCTTTTACAGCGAATGAAAGGAATCGTGGCGGGACATTTTTATATGCACCATGAAAAATATGTTCTTTACTGGTCTAATTTCTATTTGCTCCATTGTATTAAACAGTATAGAATCCGCCGCAGCGGTGGCATTGCTCCGTTATCTTATTTCTAGATAGAGTTTCTGAAAAGATGTTAAAATAAGTTTATATTATAGTAGAAAAATTTTGTAGAAATGGGGGATTACTATGAATCTGCATTCCAGAAAGCCAATAAAACTTCATCATGGTATTTCACTTATCGATGGATTTGATTTTGGTGTAAGCGGCAGAACTGGTTCGTATATCATTGAAGGGGACGAACTTACCATTGTTGAAACAGGTCCAAGCCCTGCTGTACCATATATTAAGAAAGGGCTAGAAGAGCTGGGGTATTCATTAGCTGATGTGAAGCATATTATTGTGACACATGTTCATTTAGACCATGCAGGCGGAGCGGGACGTTTATTAGCTTTATGTCCTAACGCTGTTTTATACGTTCATCCGAGAGGGAAAAGGCATCTGGTTGATCCTAAGAAATTAGCAGCTGGAGCACGGGCGATTTATGGAGAGCGTTTTTCCGAGCTATACGATCCGATTGTCCCGGCCGAGGAAGAAAGAATTGTGGAGAAAACAGAAGGAGATAGTTTACAAATTGGGGAAGAGCGGGTATTAGAATTCTGGGACACGCCGGGGCATGCCAAACATCATCTGAGCATCTATGATCCATTAAGTAATGGCATGTTTACGGGAGACACAGCAGGAATCCAATATGAACAATTATTTCCGCATGGAGTGAACTTCTTTTTACCATCTACTTCGCCAAACCACTTTGATCCGGCAGCAATGAAGCAATCTTTGCAGAAATTCCGTGAAAAACAATTGGATTATATCTATTTTGGACATTTTGGAGAAACTGATTTAGTAGAAGAAGCCTTGAAGCAGGCAGAGGCATGGCTGGATGTATTTGTTAAGGAAGCAAAAGCTGCGGTTGCTGAAGGACAGGGCTATGATGAGATTGCTAAACGTTTGTTGAAATATGTGCAATCCGAGCTCAGTGAGCAGGGGATTCAGGATGAGCATGAAGTTTATCAGATGATTAATGTAGATTTACAATTAAGTGCGCTTGGCATGGTTGATTATTTGCAAAAAAAATAAAAGAAATATGGAGGATCTACTTCCATATATGCTTACATACCAGCTGAAAATGGACGAATATATCTTCTGAATAAAAAAGAAGAAGAGGAGGCAGCTAAGGTACTTCCTTTTCTTCTTTTATGAAAGAGAGGCCGCCGGGGAATGCGAAAAAAAATAAGAATTATTACTATATTTTTGTTTGGTTTAATTATTGGGCTTTTTTTTATCCCCGAATTATTTCGGGCGTTTGACATCCAGTTTTTTAAATTCTTTGATTAAACCAATGTCTGTATAGATTTAATTTTCCTCCAGATTCATTTCCAAGCATACTGGACAATGATCGCTGCCAAGGGTATATCGATAAACCTCTAAGTTTTTCAGATATTTTTCTAATTGACTGGAAACAATAAAATAATCAATACGCCATCCAATATTTCTTTCGCGGATTGTTTTCATATAAGACCACCAAGTGAAAATATCATCGCGCTCTGGATAGAAATAGCGTAACGTATCTGTGAATCCATTGGCTAAGATGCGTGTCATTTTATCACGCTCCTCCTGAGTAAAGCCTGAATTACCATGATTTGTTTTATCATTTTTTAAATCGATTTCCTGATGCGCTACATTTAAATCCCCGCAATAAATTACAGGCTTTTCAGCGTCAAGCTCCTTCAAATAATCAAATATCCTGTCTTCCCATTCCAGACGTTCTTCAAGCCTGGTTAAATCCCGTTTTGAGTTTGGTGTATAGACATTGACAAGATAAAATTCTGGGTATTCTAATGTAATTATCCTTCCCTCTGGCTCTGTCTCTCCCTCTTGAAAACCGTAGGAAACACGCAGCGGTTTATGCTTGGTGAAAATAGCCGTCCCAGAGTAACCTTTTCGTTGTGCGTAATTCCAATATTGATAATAACCTTCTAAATCTAATTCAATTTGGCCTGTTTGCACCTTTGTTTCCTGTAAACAGAAAAAATCTGCATCTATTTCATGAAAGAAATCCAAGAAACCTTTGCGGACACAGGCGCGGATTCCATTGACATTCCATGTAACTAGCTTCATCTAAAATACTTCCTTCCTGCTTAATATCATACTGTTAGTAATTCTATCATATCCGCTTGAAAAAGGAATTTCTTTTGTATCAGCTGTTTTTGCAAGAGATGTATTATTAACTCAACTTTCACACCTTAAAAAATAACAAGCTTATCATAGAGACTGGAGTTGATCATTCTTTCCATCTATCCCTTGACAAAGCATAAATTCTATATAGAAAAAAGGTAATGCGTAAGGCACCGCTGCGGCGGACCGTTTTGCTTTCCTAGGGGCATGCTCTTCAGCTAACTTTTGCCAAGAAGAGCACTTGGCAAAAGTGGATCTTCAGATGATGCTAATCCCTCAGGAGTCAAAACGGTCCGCCTCCGCTAGAAGGGGGTTCTATACTGTTTAATACAACGGAGCCAATAGAAATTAGACCAGTAAAGAACATATTTTTCGTGGTGCATATAAAAATGTCCCGTCACGATTTCTTTCTGTTCATAAAAGCTATTCCCGATATTTACTATTCATGCTGTGTGGTGTGTCATAGTTTCAATTGCCACCTTAACCATTTGAAACACTAAAATGATCTTTTCATCAAGTAAAAACAATTATTTCATCCAACTCCATCTGGATATGATTCCTTTCATACGCTGTGGAAGCCTAACTTAGCGCAGATCAACCACGGAGACTCCTAAGTGGTTCGCAGGCTAAACCCGTGACTCCTGTCACAACGCCTGCACTTGCACGTCCTGGGACTGCGATTACTCGCCCATCGAAAACATTTGTGCATCGCAGGGCGAGCTGAAGATCCACTTGAAAAGCGGTTTTCTTTTCAAGTTAGCTGAAGCCGTCCCCATGGAAAGCGTAGTGGTTGGTTACAGGAGCTATACACAACCTTCATTTCAATAGTAAGATGATTTAACAATATGCAGGCAGGATAATGAAGAACATGTTCATCCTGGAGTAGGAAGGTATAGATGCTTATTCTCAGGTGCGAAAGTGGAGTTATTAATAAATAGTAATTTCTCCATTTTAAAAACCTGCTTAGCTTTAAAATATAAAAGATAATCTAATGTGAATTAAGAAATTTAAATTTTAATAAAGAAAATAGTTGTCTTTCTTGTGTATTATACATATAATACACTTACGAGATGTATCAATGTATTAATACAGCAGATATGTATGCACTAGAAGAATGAGGTGAGAAATTGGATGGCTATCCACTTTGATAAGCGAGAGGCTGTGTATATTCAGGTGATTAGGTATTTTAAAGAGCAGATTGCAATTGGAGAATTGAAATCTGGTCAAGAAATCCCTTCACGCAGAGAATTAGCACAGCAATTAAAAATTAATCCGAATACCGTACAGCGAGCTTATAAAGAAATGGAGGAGGAAGGCTTGATTTATACGGATGGAAATAAACCAAGTATCATCACAAAAGAAACGAAGCGTATTAAAGAAATTCGTGAAACTTTAATAACAGAAGCGATTGATCAATTTGTAGATCGTATCACCTCTTTGCAAATTCCAAAGGAACAGGTTTTTGAGCTTGTACAGTCAAAATTAAATGAACTGGGCGGAGAGGGTGAAATAAAGCATGATTAAATTAACCGGTATAGAAAAAAGGTATGGAAGAAAGTCAATTTTAAACGGGATTACTTTTGAAGCAGATAAAGGTCAGATTACTTGTCTTATCGGAATTAATGGTGCCGGCAAAACGACCATTCTTCAATCTATTATGGGTCTGACACCTTATCAAAATGGCGAGATTACGATTGATGGTGAAAAATTATCCCCCGCAGTAATGGAGAAGGTAACATATATTCCGGATGCGATGACGCTTCTGCCTAAAATGCGGATAAAGGATGCTTTTCAATTTATGAGGGATTTCTATCAAAATTGGAATGATGAACGGGCAAAGGAAATATTAAAATTTTTTAAGCTCAAAGAAGAAGAACGTATTTCACAATTGTCTAAAGGAAATACAGCGAAGGTGAATTTATTAATGGGGCTGGCGATGGATGCAGATTACATATTAATGGATGAGCCATTCTCCGGGATAGATATCTTCAGCCGGGAGCAGATTGCAGACGTATTTTCCAGTCATTTGGTAGAGGACCGCGGTGTGATTATAACAACACACGAAATCAGTGATATTGAGCATTTAATTGATAAGGCTGTTTTATTAGCTGATGGAGTTGTGAGAAAAGAATTTATGACGGAGCAAATAAGAGAAGAAGAGGGCAAATCCGTTATCGATGTGATGAGGGAGGTATATCAGGGATGAAGCTTTTTGGAAAGCTGGTAAACTTTGAATTTATGCGTTTTTTACCGATTTATATTACTTTGTTAGTGGTGGTATTTTTGATAGAGGCTGCCAGTGTAATATTTTATGCTTTTATGGTGAAATCTGAAATTACGGAAAGCATCGTTAAACACGGGTTATCCAAAGAGCAGTTCCTTCAAGACAATGGGTATGCTTCGATGATAAATATATTGTCCAGCTTTATATTTAGCTTGCCTGTTGTCATTGCAGCAGTGACTATATTTATTTATATTTTATTTATCTGGTATCGGGATTGGTTGGGAAAGAATACCTTCATTTACCGTCTGCTGATGCTGCCGGTAAAACGTATTCAGTTGTTTTTCTCAAAAGGAGCAGTTATTCTGATGCTAGTATTTGGGCTAGTTGCTTTTCAAGTAGCTATCCTGCCTGTATTGCAAGTCATATTAAAGCTGATTATCCCGGTGGATTACCGGTTAGATTTAACCACCCAGGGCATGGTTAGAAGCTTATATTATTTAAGATTCCTGCTTCCAGAGAATTTTATTGATTTTATTATTAATTACGGTTTCGGTATAGCCTTCGTTATCGTACTGTTTACCATGATTTTAATTGAACGCAGTTACCGTTTCCGTGGTGTATTTATAGCAGTTTTTTATGGAATTGGGACGTTAATTCTGGTGTTCTCACCATATATTTTGCAAATAATCATGAAGGACTATTTTTTTGATAATGAGCTCTTGTGGATGCAATTTGCAATAGCAATTGTCCTTTCCATCATATCGATTTTCCTTAGTAATCATTTATTAAATAGAAAGATAAGGGTGTGATAGAGATGAAACATGTAAAACGTTATTTAACCATATATATTGCATTAATTTTCATCTCCGTTATCATCATCGGCTTTTACTTAATAGATAAGGAAGAGGTTGATTTTAATTGGAAAACAGTATCAGGGGATGAAGAGGCTGTAAAAGATGTTTTAATCTATGGTGATGCACAACGCAGCTACTACTCACCATATTATAATGTAGTACCAGATCCCTTTCGTTTATCTTTAGAAGAATCAAAGCGGATTGAACTTGGAAGAGGAATGCATTATGGCTGGTACTATCAGGATTTGCAGATGGAAAAGTATGTTAAAGAATATAAAAGCTTTATGCGCGGGAAAAACACTTGGAGTGAGAACTTTATAGAAACAGAAAACCAGCTTATTTATGTAGATGTAGACAATTTAGGCTGGGGAATCGATGAATCGAATGATATTCATATAGAAATACTTGATAAAGAAACAGATGAGGTAAACGAATTTGAACTTTCTGTCGAAGAAAATCAACGGATCTATGGTGTGAATTCTATAAGTGTCAATGATAATAAATTATATGCCCAGGTATATATGGAAGGGCAGTATGATGAGATGACTGATATTTATCAGGATGAGGATGCGATTCTTGTCATTGATTTAAATAATCAAACTTTAGAGGATATCAAGTTCCCGGCAAAAGATATTGAGCAAAAAGAAGGGATATATACTACTTTAATCTATCAAGACAGCGGTTTGATTAACGGAGAAATGAATTATCTCTATATCTATGATGAATATAAAGTAGATCAGAACGGCGGTTATATAGGAGATTCTCCGCTCAAATATGAGTTGCGACTATATAATGTAGGGGAGGATAGTTTCAAATCCGTTGACCTTCTTGGAGACTCATTATATGAAGGAGAATTTCTTCGCATCTATGATGGAGCTGTTTATGTGGGGTTGCTGCAAAGAGATAATTACATTTTAACAAGATTTGATGAGAATTTAGAGGAAAAGGACGTTGTTTTTGAAGAAAATGTGTTAAATGGCGACTTAGAAATCAATCCAGAGGATGTTTATCCATTAACTGCTATCCGGAATGGGTACTTCTATATTGCATTTCCTGCATTTTCTACACTAACTGCGACTGACGTTTCCATAAACGTGTTTGATTTGGGGACAGGGGAAAACGTTTATCAAGGCATCATTCAAGCGGCAGATTCTATGAAGCAATATCAGTATTTTGAATTAAATCAGATGGAATTTGAGGATGAATAAAAATAAAATGCAGAATAGAGGGAGAACCTTTATTCTGCATTTTACTAGTAAAGCTAGGTGGTGAATTTTTGCTATTAAGTATTGTATAGCTCAGTTTTATTTTTATATCAATCCTTATCTTTTACATAGTTTATAAATTAATCAGGAAGAAATTTGATTATCTGTCTACAGAAATTATTCATATGGTATTTCTATTTTATATATTTATATTAGTTACATCGTATGGTTTTATTTGCCCATAGCATTAGGATATATAACTATAAATGCAATTCCTTTTTATACAATCGGTGGATATGTGAAAGCTATTTTTGCTGGTGATATTTCTATTCGGATTGCCGGGGCTAATTTGTTAGGGAACATCTTGCTTACAATACTGATTGGAGCTTATTTGTGCTTTAATCGAATTTCTTTAAAAAAGACAATAACTGCAGCAATTTTGATTCCAGTCGTTATTGAGCTTGGAAAGCTTTTACTCCATTATATAGGATTTGCCACAAGGTCAGTGGATATAGATGATATTATTCTAAACTTTATTGGGGTTCTTCTGGGTTATTATCTGGCAAAGAAATGCGGGTTTGTAAAAAAGTCAAAGTATATAGATTAGGTGCTTACTATGGGGATAGATAAAAAAATAACGCCTCAGTGCTTCCGGATGGAGTGCTGAGGCGTTATTTATAAATTATCTGATGCCAGCGCGAATTGTATCGTATTCAACAGCTAAGCGTTCACGTAGTAAATGCTCTTCATTTTGCATATAAATATCCTGTTGTGCTTTACGCTTACGTCCAAAAAGTTTCTTTAACATATATTTCACCTTCCTTTTTAAAAATGACCGGTCAGTTTCTTAATGTATGTGAAGCAAAAGGAAAAGATGTGTACTTTTATTGAATATATGCCATAAACACGTTTTCCATCTCTCTGATATGAGATTCCAGCTTTTTAACATCATAGCCGATTACTGCATGCAGCCATATTCCATCATGTAAAGACCAAAACATGGCAGTTGCCTGTTCCACATCTAAATCCTGTCTAAGCTCGCCTCTTTTTTTACCATCAGTGATGATGGCTATTGTCATATCAACCATTGCGTCAAAGCGTTTTGACAGAATTTCCTTCAGCTTAGGTGAATCAGCGGAGTAGAGCCAAAATTCAATGTGAACACGCATAAATTTCTTTTTATCCAGGCTGTAAGGAATATCTTCATGAATCCAGTGCTGTAATTTTTTCGTCGGACTATCTATTTTATCCAGCTTTTCTTTTAAATGCTCCATAGACTCTGTGCGTTTCTTTTCAAGTAAATGGATAAAGATATCTTCTTTACTCTCAAAGTAGTTATAAACAGAGCCTTTGCTCAGATTAGCGTAACGAACTATATCATCAACAGTTGATGCATAATATCCTTTGGAGGAGAAACATTCGAGTGCTGCTTCCAGCAAATGATCTCTCCTTGCTTTTTTCGCTTCCTCAGAAATTCGCGGCGCCATCTTCTTCACCTTCTTTTCCGCATAGATAATAGACAGCTTTTTATCTGCAAGGAAATTTCCGGGAAGATAAACTGTCTATCCAATACGTCAGATTAGTTAATGAATATTTTATAACCTAAACTTGGTCGGGTTAAAAGTCTGTTTATTAAAACTGACTGGTTAGTCTTTTTAGATGATATAGTATTTTATGCTGAATGACAAGTATTTTGCTTGAAAATATATGAAGGAATTGTAACGGTACAATTTTGAACGGGAAGAAAAAAAAACAGGAGCTGTGTATGGCATACAGCTCCCTCAAGGCATGGGTTGTTGTGATGGTTTGAATCAATGACAACGTTGTCTAGATTCTAATATAGTTTATGCAATAAAAAAATGGTTGTCTCGTCACTTATATCAATGCAAACATACATTTATTTAATCGTCTCGCCAATTAATTCCCTAATTTCCGTTTGTTTTCCTTCTGCAAACAAGTGTACAATCTTACTGCCTACAATAACACCATCACAATAAGCGGATAAGTATTTTGCCTGATCCGGATTAGAAATTCCGAAGCCGGCCAGGACAGGTACAGAGCTCAGTTCAGTTAATTTTTCTAAATAGTGAAGTGTGCTTTCTTCATGCTGTGCACGCTCGCCGGTAGTGCCGCTGACAGAGACGGCGTATAAAAAGCCTTCTGACATTCCTGCGATTTTCTTCAGGCGTTCATCTGGACTTGTCATCGCAGCTAACCGGATAAAGGCGATACCATTAGCGGAAAGCTGTGCTGCAATATCTTCTTCCTCTTCCATTGGGATATCCGGGATAATAATGCCGTCTACTCCTGCAGCATCACAGTCTTTAGCAAATTGTTCATAGCCATAGTTCCAAATAGGATTAATATAGGTCATTAAAATAATTGGGATGCTCCGAGATTCTTTTTGCTTACGTACCTCATCCAGGACAAGCTTTAATGTCGTTCCATTCTGTAATGCACGCAGCCCGGCATCTTGAATGACAGGGCCATCTGCCACTGGATCGGAAAAAGGAATGCCCAGTTCAATCGCAGATGCACCACATTCTGCTAGGAAGTTAATGCGTTCATTGATTTGATCAATGCCGCCGTCACCTGCCATCATATATGGAATGAAAAGAGGCTTTCCGGTTGCTTTTATCTGATTTAATGTATTTTCTAATTTATGCTTTCCCATTGGAATCCTCCTCCAGTTTTGCTTTGACTTGTTCTACATCCTTATCTCCGCGTCCGGACAGACAGATAACCAATGACTGATCAGAGGACATTTCTCCTGCCAGCTTGCAGGCATAGGCAACTGCATGCGCACTCTCTAGTGCAGGGATAATTCCTTCTAATTTGGCAAGCAGCTGAAAGGCTTCTAATGCTTCTTCATCTGTAATGGAAGGATAGGTAACACGGCCGGTATCATACAGGTGGCTGTGTTCCGGCCCAATACCAGGATAATCTAATCCGGCAGATATAGAGGCTGCTTCCTGAATCTGACCGGCTTCATCCTGCAGCAAATAAGTAAATGTACCGTGCAGCATCCCGGGAGACCCGCCAGTTAACGTGGCTGCATGTTCATTGGTGTCAACGCCTTTCCCTGCTGCTTCGACACCATATAAAGCAACTTCTTTATCCTCCACAAAAGGATAGAACATCCCCATTGCATTGCTCCCGCCGCCAACACAGGCTACGATAGCATCTGGCAGCTTCCCTTGCTTTTCCAGACTTTGCTGCTTTGTTTCGGAACCAATAACCGATTGAAAATCCCGGACAATGCGGGGGAAGGGATGAGGCCCGACAACAGAGCCGATGATATAATGGGTGTCGTGAACATTATTAACCCAATAGCGTAGAGCCTCGTTCACGGCGTCCTTTAATGTTGCACTTCCTTGAGAGACACCAACAACCTTTGCTCCTAAAAGCTCCATTCGAAAGACGTTGAGCTTCTGCCTTCTAATATCCTCGTTGCCCATAAAAACGATACACTCTAAACCAAGCAGAGCGCAAACGGTTGCTGTAGCTACACCGTGCTGACCGGCTCCTGTTTCAGCGACAACTTTCTTTTTGCCCATCCGCAAAGTCAGAAGCGCCTGTCCGATGGTGTTATTAATTTTATGAGCCCCGGTATGATTGAGATCCTCCCGTTTTAAATAAATTTTTGGTCCGCCTAAATGCTTGCTTAATTGCTCTGCCTCATACAACGGAGTCGTTCTGCCAATGTATTCTGTCAGATAGTTATTTAATTCCTCCTGAAAAGAAGGGTCTTTTTTTGCTGCTTCATATGCTTCTTCAAGCTCTAAGACAGCTGGCATAAGTAATTCGGGTATATATCTGCCGCCGAATTTGCCGTATTTTCCTGATTCATCTGGGAATGTGTATGTTTGCATATTATTGATTCCTTTCTACAGTTCTTTTTGCTGCGTGGATAAATGATTTTATTTTATCCAGATCTTTTTTTCCGTTTGTTTCTACACCGCTGGAAACATCCACACCAATCGGGTTCACCTGTTTAATGGCTTCAGCAACATTTTCCGGTGTCAGTCCTCCTGCTAAAATCAGTTTGTCAGAAAAGTCAATTCCATTTAAGATGGACCAGTTGAATGTAGTCCCGTTCCCTCCGTGTGCATGGGGCAGGGGAGGACTATCCATCAGCAGATAAGAAACAGCATCATATTGAGCCGTCTTCTTTAATCCTTCCTCTGTACCGGGAAGTGATTTAATGACCGGATATGTGAGCTGGGAGACGACTTGAGCAGATTCTTCTCCATGCAGCTGTATAAAATCAAGTCCTGCTTCCTGAGCGATTTCTTCTATTTCCTGTACATCTTTATTTACAAAAACACCAACGCTTTTTACATGGTCAGGCAACGTTGCAATAATTTCTCGTGCTTGATCTATAGAGACTTCACGCTTGCTTTTCGCAAAAACAAATCCTAAAAAATCTGCTCCAGCATGGACTGAGACCTGTGCAATTTCAGGAGATGTGATCCCGCAGATTTTAACAAGCATATCAGGAAGCCCCTTTCGCAGAGGAGAGTGGTACCTGCAGTGCCTGCATATCTTTTTCCACATTATCTGAACGCATCAGCGTTTCACCGACCAGAATGGTATTAGCACCGGCGTCTCTTGCCAGCTCTGCATCTTCTTTCGTGCGCATACCGCTTTCAGATATAATGGTAAGTCCCTTTTCATCTATTTGCTGAACAAGCTCTGTGGTTGTTTGTAAATCCACTTCAAATGTTTTTAAATTGCGGTTATTAATACCGACGATTTTTGGACTGACTGATAGTGCATCTTTTAATTCATCCGCATTATGGACCTCACATAATACCTCGAGGCCCTGCTCTATCGCATAGCTGTATAGACGCTGAAATCGTTCAAGCGGAAATGCAGCGAGGATTAACAGAATAATGGATGCCCCTGCATTTTTTGCATCATCGATTTGAATCTCATCAATAATAAAATCTTTGCACAGAACTGGCACGGAAACAGCTTCACTGACAGCCCTGAGATCTTCTAAGGAACCGTGAAAAAAGCTTTCATCCGTCAAAACAGAAATCGCAGCTGCGCCGGATTGTTCATATTGTTTTGCTTGCTCCAGTATATCCATGTCCATTTGAATCGGCCCTTTGGAAGGGGAGGCCCGTTTGATTTCTGAAATAATGGATATATGATCGGCTGCCTGGACTTTTTCATGCAATGAATAAATTGGATTTGTTCGAGTATATTTCCCGTCTGCCTGTAATTTCCGCTGGGCGATCTCCTGTTTTTTCTTATCAATTATTTTTTCTAAAAAAGTCATTTAAACCACCTCACGTTTTATTTCCTGACTGTATTGAACTAATGCATTCAATCTTGCTTTTGCATTTCCGGAGAATACACTGTCTTTAGCAACTTCGACTCCATCTTTAATTGAATCGACATTCCCGGTGGCAAATAAAGCGATTGCTGCATTAAACAGAACTGTATCCAGGTATGCTCCAGGCTCCCCATTTAATACAGAGAGCAGAATTTTTGCATTGACCTTGGCATCGCCGCCTTCAATTTTCTGATTGTCATATACGGATAAACCAACTTCTTCTGGATGGATAGATCCATCTTTTAATTCGTTGTCTTCCAGTAAAATAAATTTATTCTCACCCTGGAGAGAGGCTTCATCCATACCGCCTGCACCATGAATGACCAGTGCCCGTTTTCTGCCAAGCGTTTTTAAAGATTTTGCCACAATTGGCAATGCTTCATTGGAATAAACGCCTATCAGCTGTGAGCTTAAAGCAACAGGATTAGTTAAAGGACCCACTAAATTGAAAATGGTCGGTGTACGAAGCTTCTGACGTACGCCGGCAATTTGTTTCAGGGTTGGATGAACATGCTGTGCGAATAAAAAGGCAATTTGATTCTCCTTCAGCATATATTTGAGCTGTGATTTTGTCAGATTCAGAGAGACTCCCAGTTCTTCTAATACATCTGCACTCCCGGTCTGGCTGGAAATACGGCGGTTTCCATGCTTAGCAACAGTAATACCGGCACCTGCTAAAACAAATGCTGAACAAGTACTGATATTAAAGCTGTTAGAACGATCTCCGCCTGTTCCGCAGTTATCCATTGCTGGAATTCCCAATTCAAATTGGAAAGGGGAGCTGGTATGAATCACTTCCGCCAGACCGGCCAGCTCTTCAGCTGTCGGCTGCTTCATTTTTAAAGCAACTAAGATGGCAGCAAGCTCAGTATCTGAAACATCCTCCTGGAAACAGGCATTAAATAATGCCTTTGTTTCTTCAAATGATAAGTTATTTCCTTCGAGTAATTGACTGAAATGCGGTTTCATTGGGTTACTTCCTCCTTCTGCTTTATCACTTTCTCAACAAAATGAGAAATAATTCGTTTTCCATCCAGTGTTCCGATTGACTCAGGATGGAATTGCAATCCATAAACTGGGTACACTTGATGTGTTACACCCATAATTTCATCATCATCTAAAGCAGTTGCTGTAATACGTAGTTCAGATGGTACCGAGATTTGCTCCGCGGCAAGAGAGTGATAACGCATCACCTCAACTGGATTAGAGAGATCTTGGAACAGTCCAGAGCCATCATGCTGAATCAGCGATGTTTTTCCGTGCTTAATGGTAGAGGCCTGAATAACTCTTCCGCCCAGAGCTTCCATGATCACTTGATGGCCTAAGCAGATTCCAAGTATCGGCAGCTGTTTATAAAAGGACTGCACGATATCAATACAGTTTCCGGCATCCTTTGGAGAACCTGGTCCAGGTGAAATAATAATAGCTTCGGGCTCTAATGATTGGATGGTTTCCAGAGTGACTTCATTATTACGGATTACTTCAACGTGTACGCCACATTCGGAAACATATTGATACAGGTTATATGTGAAAGAATCATAATTATCAATTAATAGAATCAAGTTCAGGCACCTCCATAAAAGATCTTCCTTTGTTAATGGTTTCCATATATTCATTGAACGGAACGGAGTCATATACGATACCGGCTCCAGATTGAAAATAAGCTTTGTTCCCCTTCATAACGATGGAGCGGATGGCAAGTGCAATATGCACATCATGTTCAAAGTTGATAAAGCCGATTCCACCGCCGTAAGGACCGCGTTTTATTGTTTCCAGTTCATTAATGATTTGCATCGCCCGAATTTTCGGTGCTCCTGATACTGTTCCAGCGGGGAGACAAGAGATAAGAGCATCAATCCCTGAATAATCGGAACGTAATTCCCCTGTAACCTCTGAAACAATATGCATCACATGCTGATAACGCTCAATTGTCATATAGACTGGAATTTCGATACTGCCTACCTCGCAGACGCGGCCTAAATCATTTCTGCTTAAATCAACAAGCATCCGATGCTCTGCCCGTTCTTTTTCATCGGCAAGCAGCTCTTCAGCGAGTGCCTGATCTTCCAGTTCGTTCTGTCCCCGTTTTCTTGTTCCTGCAATAGGATTGGTGACAACACGGCTTCCATTTGTTTCTATCAAACTTTCCGGGGAAGCACCGAGTACGGTATAGTCCAGAAAGTCAATATAGAACATATATGGGGAAGCGTTATATCTCCGTAATTGCTCGTAGAAGGAAAGTCCGAACTCTCTTTCATTTTCAATCTCTCTTGAAAAACGCTGGGATAAAACAACCTGAAAAATTTCACCTTTTTGTAAGTAATCCTTGGCAATCTGTACGTTCTCTTCGAATTTTCTCTGGTCGGTTTCCGGAGTGAAAGCATATTTTTGTGGTTCAGGAAGTACAGTATATTTGGCCCGCTCCACATATTGCTTCAGTTTTTGAATACGCTGCGCACGTTTTTCTTCTGCATCGCCGTTCCAGTCGATAGCGATAAAATGCAATTTATTTTCTTCATGGTCGAAAATAATCGTATCCTCAAAAAGCATCAAATGAATATCCGGCATATCCCGATCATCAAATGGAGATGGACCAATATCTTCAAAAGATTGAATGGTATCATAGCCGATATACCCGACTGCTCCGCCATAGAAGGGGAGGGGAAGAGATAATTTAATTTTCGGCATAATCTCCTGTAAGAAATGCAGCGCGTGCTGGTGTACAACAAGCGGTTCTACATGAGAATCGCTGATAAGCATAGTTTCTTTTCCACGCCCGATAATTTCCTGGTAAGGGTGAAGACCGATAAAGGAATAGCGCCCTTTTTCTTCATGCGGAAAGCTGCTTTCCAACAGGTATTTTTTTGCTTTTGGCAAGATTTGAAAAACTTGAATGGGAATTAATCCATCTATAGAACAGGTTTGATGTGTTATATGTGCAGTCATGATTATCTCTCCTTTATATTTGAAGATTCTGTGATTAATATTATGAAATAAAAAAAGTCCTCTATAAACACAGCTATGTGCTTATAGAGGACGATGGGGCCGCGGTGCCACCTCTGTTTAGAAAGAATACTCTTTCTATCTTTATCAGGTACTGAAAAAATTCAGATACCCTATCCGTATAACGTCGGAAATACGTTTTTTCCTACTCAGGTACAGATGCACCATTTAAGAAAAACACTCTGAAGTCCATTCAATAATCCCTGCATACTGATATTCCACCCAGTTATCAGCTCTCTGTTATGCAGTGCAGATTATTTACTACTCTTCATCATCGCTTATCATATAGGAGGTTCAAAAAGTCCAATAAAAATGACGCTGCTAGAAAAGAATCTTCTACTAAGAACGCCCACGTCGTGTGGGCAACGTAGAAGTTATCACATCCTGTGAAAGCTCGTTAGCTTGCTTTTCCGTGGCGCCATGTATCTAAAAATATACATTCCGCTACTCAAAACGGCGCTTCCTCGAACTTCTCGGTCTTTTTCATCGTACTTTTTGAACATTTATTTTTCCTGAAATCAAAAAGGCCCCTCATCCATATATAAAAAGGACGAGGGACCGTGGTACCACCTTTATTAGCTGACATGCAGCTCACTCTAAAAGAAGACTACTATCTTCTAAGTTTCCATAACGGGAAACCATTCCGCCAAAGCCTACTCCGATTATGTTTCGGTTTGGAGCTCCGAAGTCCATTCATTACAAGGATACTCACTGATTCACAGCGGCCATCAGCTCTCTTGAGAGTTCACCTGTAATTACTATTCTTCATCAACGCCACATCATTTAATTATTGAAATTAATACTAAACGAAGAGACGGGCACTTGTCAATAGATTTATAGAAAAAAATAAAATTATCTGATTTTATTATCTTTAAGTGTGTGTTCAAAAAGTCCGATAAATAGGATCAAGAAGTTCAAGGCGACGAGCTTTTTCCAAACGGAGCGTATGCTTTATAATACGTGAGTATTGGAAAAAGCTCGTCAACGTAGAAATTCGCCGTGTCATTTTTATTGGACTTTTTGAACATCCTCTTCAAATACTTCAAATTTATCTGCCAAAGGAATACGTTCTTTCTCCTCAGGTGTTTCATCAAAATAACCCATATGAATAAAAGCGGCGATTTTCTCATTGTCCTTCACATGGAGAATCTCTTTTACTTTCTCATCATAGATATGTGGATTCGTTTTCCAAACGATACCAAGCTTCTCTTCCCATGCCAATAGCCAAAAATTCTGAATCATGGCGGAGACAGCACCAAAGTTTTCATCCCATTGCTTTGGTATATCGGAAGTCTCCATGATGACAACAAGAATGGCATTTGGCTCATTTAAGTAATTTTCACGATTTTCTTGTCTTTCTTCAGGATATGTAGCAGCAACTTTTTTAGCAAAACCGGGAAGGTGATCTTTATCAACAAATACAAAGCGCCATGGCTGCCTCATCCCATGGGTGGGAGCCCAGATGGATTCCTCCAATAATTGCATCACAGTTTCTCTCGTTACTTTCTTATCATTGTATCCTTTTTTGATGGCGCGACGTTCACGAATTAATTTTGCAAGCTCTGTTCGACTCATAAAATAAACCCCTATACAATTTAATTGATAACAGTTATCAATTAAATTGTAACGAATTTATAAAATCTTTGCAAATGTATTTTAAAATTAAAATGACAAATCATAAAATATTATCTCGAAGGCAGGAGAATGTATTTTCTAATCTCCTTTTTTTCGATTTCGCCGTTTTTGTAAAAAAGAAAGTAAAGGGTCAACAAATAAGAAGAGAAGAAGCATATACATGATTGCTAATTCAGGAATTTCCATTACATATAAAGGATTCAGAGATCTAAAAGTGGGCATTTCATATCTATTCAAATAATCAATCCCTAAGGAAACGCCAGTTAGAATGATGAACATGAACAAACAAATACCAATGATTTTCACTTTATTACACTCTCCAATCAATATTTAAATATCTTTCCGTTAATATAGGCACTCTATTCTTTTTTTCTGTTTTTGATAAAGGCGATGATAAGCAGCAAAACAGGAAGAATAATTTGAAAAGGGAGCTGTGCATAGAGCGGAAATATCTTTAACCCTTCTTCAATATGCTCAGAGTAATTACTCGCAATAACCATGGATAAAAATAAAACTGTCATCCCCATCGGATAAGCCAGCTTAGAGGGTTTTTTAATATCAAACAAACTGGAAGCACCGATGACAGCACAGTATGTATATACTGTAACTTTAAAGAATCCCCCAATTACCAGAGCAAGAATAAAGATAACGTCCAGACGTTGTAAAAATCCGCCGACTTGAATAGACTGAATGGTTGTTAATAATGGAAAAAGGGAGCGTTCAATAAGAGGTACACCGAGAACACTTATATTCAAAACCGTGGTGAAAGCGAGAGCGGCGCCGGTTATACTGATTGCCGCTACACCTGTTTTTCCCATTTTTTTTGCTTGATTTAAATAGGGGAAAATCATTGTAAATACGATGATTTCGCCAAAGGGAACATACAGAGTTTCTGTAAAGACAGTATTTAATACTTTTGATGAATCTTCAAAGGCCGGTCTTAAATTTGAGACATCAATCAAACCTGAGATAGCAATAAGGAGAAACAGAAAGAATGCAAGCATAATCATGATGACAAAAAGCAGTTCCCCTGTTCTGGCAACTACTTCAATGCCTTTAAACACAGTGTAAATAACCACAAGGATCATCATAGCGCACGCAACGAATAGAGGGGTTTCCGGAAAGGCAAAAGACAGCAGCATAACACCAAATTCCCGCAATACTCTCGCAGCACAGTATAAAAAGAAGAGAATATATAAGAATGCCAGGATTCTTCCTAAAAACTTCCCAATCAGTTTCTCTGTATAGTCCGTCAGCAAGAGTGAAGGATAATACAGGTAAAGCGCCCGATAAATAAAAAATAAGAAGATGCTTACCACCGCCGCAATCAGAATTACTAACCAGCTGTCACGCCCCGCTTTCATTCCAAGAGGAATCAGCAGCGAATTGCTTAGCTGAAATAAAATCATAAGGATAAACAATTGACTTGTGCTGATTTTTGCCTTTTCCATACACGAATTCCCTCCTTTTTAGTCGCTTTTCTTGTTCAAATCAAAAAGATACGGGTTGTTTCTCATCCCTGTACGGCGAATAAAGGCTTCCACTGTCACATCGACATCCAATGCAGGAAAATAAACATCCTGCCATTCCTGCTCAAGTTTCTTCCAATTATCTGGTTCAGATTGATGCAGCTTTTCTCCGAAGCCAAAGATATCGGTTTTGGTTTTCTGTGCTTCCTGGATTGTTGCTTCTGCTTCATCCTTAATTTTCTCCTGCAATACTTTCTCAATCCGTAACAATACATGCGGGTCGGTCACATTAACTGGCACCTCTATCGCGCGAAGATCTCCTTCTGCACGAATTTTCACTGAAATTACTGGCTTACCGCCTTTTGTTTTTGCTTCTACATTTGTTTTTTGGCGTATGACTTTATAGGAGATGGCTTCTTTTTGTCCCTCCCAATCAATATCTACAGGTGCCTGCTGGATTTGGTCTAATACCCATAACGTTCCTTCACTCTTTTCGCCCTCAATCCAGTTTACCAGCTTCCCTTCTTTAAAAACGCCAATACCATTTACTTCAATTGTTGCTGCCCCTTCCGATGATTGAAGCTGTTCCATGGTTTTTGCTTTCTCGATATCTCCTGATACAATGAATCCGCTTACTAGCGGCTCTTTTCCTGTTGAAACAGCAGCCTTGATGAATTTCTGCAGATTGGTAGCTATATTTTCTCCGTACAGTTTTTCAGTGAAGTCTAAAGACTTAATTGCTTTTTCTGCAGGGACCTGATCAATAGCCGTTAAAACCTGAACGAAATCACCTGCTTTGATATCCCGGCTGATCACTATATTTGTCGTTGTCCGAAATTCAAGGCCGCGCTCCATTGCATCTAAAATAGAGGAAAGTCCCTCTTCCCTGGCAAGCTCTTCACTGATAACCAACAGGCTGGTATGTGCAAAATAGAGATCTCTTGAAACCTTTGTGGATGCATTATCAGCTACTTCCAGCGGATTTCCTCCTGTTGCAGTATAAGTGGCAATGCTTGGCTTTTGCCCGGATGCTCCCCCTTGAAGCGCCCCGGGCACGTTCATTGGATTGATTAATTGAAAAGTGCCGACATACGTACCGTCTTCCTTTTTATCAAGCGCATAGGCTGAGACAATTGCTAATTCTTTTAATTCGATACTGCTCCAGCACCCGGAAAGGAAAGGGAGACAGACTGCCACGAAAAAAGAAATTATCCATTTACGATTCATTTTTATCTCCTTCTTTCGTATCCGCTCTGACCATTCGCCGTTTTAAAGGCGGCAGAGGTTTTTGGTTCTTACCTTGGCGAACTGGATTTTGGGGATGAAGGGATTCTGGTCTTTCATTGAATGACCAGATTGGACCGCGAATAATGGTATCCTTTAAGCTTTTCCATTCCAATGGTGCCAATGGGGTCAGATAAGGAATCCCAAATGAACGCAAGCTGGCGAGATGGACAATCAGCATAATTAAGCCAAGGATGATACCGTAAAATCCGGCAATCGCTGCGCTTAGCATAAAAGCAAAGCGTAGCAGACGGGCAGAAATAGCGATGTCATAATTGGGAGTGGCCAGACTGGCAATCGCTGTAGTTGCAACGACAATAACCATTGCCGGAGAGACAATCCCGGCCTGAATAACCCCTTGCCCAATGACAAGCGCCCCAACAATCGAGATGGTCGCGCTGATTTTATTCGGCATCCTTAAACCGGCTTCCCGCAAAATCTCAAAAGTGACTTCCATAATCAGCGCTTCTACAATCGCTGGAAAAGGTACGGATTCGGTCTGTGAAGCAATAATAATGAGCAGGTCTGTTGGGATCATTTCCTGATGAAAGGTTGTAACTGCCACGTAAAAAGCAGGACCAATCAAAGAAATCAAAAACATGAAAACGCGCAGCATCCGAATCAAAGTACTAATCGGGAAGCGCACGTAATAGTCTTCCGGCGTTTGGAAGAATTGAATCATGACAGCAGGAACAATTAACACATGAGGAGTTCCGCTGACAAAAATAGCCACCCTGCCTTCCAGTAAATTGCCGGCAACCGCATCAGGCCGTTCAGTATGAGTGATTGTTGGAAACAGCCCGGAACTCTCATCTTCAATTACCTGTTCAATATAACCTGAATCCAGAATGGCATCGAGATTCACCCGTGCCAAGCGTTGGCGGACTTCTTTCACTATGTCGGTATCGACTATGCCATTGATATACATAATGGAAAGGTCTGTGTTCGTCTGTTTTCCGAGATTCATGGATTCTACCCATAAATTCGGATTTTTAATAATTCGGCGCACGAGTGCAGTATTAGTGTTAATGGATTCGGTAAACCCTTCTTTAGATCCGCGTAATGTTATTTCAGAATCAGACTGTTCAACGAGGCGTCTTTCTCCGCCTCGGGTACTTGCAATCAGTGCTTCATTTTTTCCATCTGCGAGAATAACGGTGTCCCCGGAAAGCAGAGCCAAGAATAAGGAATCCCAATCTTTCAGGGTTTCCAAGCTGCTGACGGCAACAACTTTTTCGGAAAAAACCTTGAAAAGATCTTTTTCCTCCAGTTTTTCTTGAACACTATCCTCCATGGATTGCACCAAAAATTCATTAATCGTTGGATTGTCTACCAGCCCGTCTACATGAACAATAGCAGTAGACACCTCGGGATCATGACTAAAAGTAAGCATGCGGATAATGATATCTGGACTATTTCCAGTTTTTTGTTTGATGATATTCAGATTTTCGGTAATCGAAGTGCCAATGCTTTTTTGTTCAACTTTTTCTAAATCTTTCCTTTGCTCTTTAGGTTTCATTTTTTTTAGAAATTTACGATAGGACATAACATCGGACACCTCGTTGTTTTGATTATCCCTAATTTGTTCAGAAAATAACTTTTTATGCACAATCTGGACTTTGTGATGTGGAAGAAAGTTACTTTTTTAGTTGGCTTGTTGAAAAGCCGAAAATACTTTGGAAGCTGTAATAAGTTTCAGCCAGACAGTATAATTTGATAAAATCCCTATAAGAGTGAAACCTTATAGGGAGAATTTTAGTATTAAATAATACCTTATCATTTGAATCTGTATGTAAGACAAACGTATTTAGATTTAAATAAAAGCAGTATATCAAAGGAGGTAAATCATGAAACAATTATATATAAAGCAAAAGGTATTCAGCTTCAATGAAAAGTTTACAGTGAAGGATCAACAGGAAAAAGATGTCTACTTTGTGGCAGGCAGCTTTATGCGAATTCCAAAGACGTTCTCTATTAAGGACGCAAGAGAGGAGGAAGTAGCACACATAACGAAAAAAACATTCAGCTTTTTGCCGAAGTTTTTTGTGGAGGTAAATGGGCAGGAAGTGTTAGCGATTAAGAAGGGAATTTCCTTCTTTAAAGCACGCTATTCAATTGATGCGGCAGGTATTGAGGTACGTGGTAACTGGTGGGATATGCGCTTTCAGGTGTATCAGCATGGCGAACTCGTCGGAGAAGTAAGTAAGGAGTGGTTTACCTGGGGAGACAGCTACAAGGTGCAGGTAGTGAATGAAGAGATGGAAACCACCATTATTGCACTTGTTGTCGCTATTGATTGTGTGAAGGCTGACGAGAAAGGGGCGGCTTCAGCAACAACGTTCACGAATTAAGCTGTGGATTTAATTCAATACATGAAATAAGCTCTCATCCGACTGATGATTATCATAGGGGATGGGAGCTTATAAAATATCCACTTATAGCTTAATATTTGTATGTTCTTCCTGCCTGATAAAGCTGACAACCGCATTTAGTGCTTCATCAAGATCATTGGCATGGATATGAATTTGTTTATCCCCCGGATAATGATGGAGAGTGTGCTCATATCTTGGATCGTAATAATATTCCAGTAAAAGTGCTATAGCGGACGAGAAATTACCCTGCTCTATGTCATCGGCAATTTGTTTAGCTACAGGTGTGTGAATATGCTTTTGAATTCTTTGAAAAGCTTCTATTACTTGCGCTTGATGTTCTTCAGGATTGTATTCACGCAATATATTTTGAATTCTTTTTTCCAAAGGCAAATGGATAAACAGCTGCATACTTGCTTCTTTTTCTTCATGTAAAAATAAAGGCAGTGTTGCCTTGCCAATACGCTTACTTTCTCCTTCGAGCAGAATAAAAGGCATTTGATTATAGCGTTCCATTTCCTGAACCAGTAAAGATTCAAAGGTTTTTTGATTATTCGGATTCAATCCGATTTGACCGAATATAGAGCCCCGATGCTTTGCCATCCCTTCTAAATCAAGGACAGGATAACCCAGTTGTTTTAACCGGTGTAACAAAATAGTTTTACCAGAGCCTGTATAGCCATTTAGCACGTACATTTTTGGAGAGAACTGCTTCTGCTCTAATTTGTTTACCACCCATTTTCTGTATGAGCGGATACCCCCATTCAATCTGGAAATCTGCTGTCCCATTAAATCGACTACTGTTGCCGCAGTTTTACTCCGCATCCCGCCGCGCCAGCAGTAGACAACCTTTTCTTTTCCAAGTGATTGAAACTCGGCAATAAACTGCGGCAGCTTTGCAGAAAAAATCTCTAGCCCTTTCTCCTTCGCCGCTTCTGGACTGATTTGTTTATAAATGGTGCCTACCTCTGCACGCTCTTCATTATTAAAGACAGGAATGTTTATGCTTCCCGGAATATGGAATTCAGCAAATTCCTGTGGAGAACGCACATCAACTAATGCAATGGAGCCTTCCTTTTGCCTCTTCAATAAATCATGTAACTCAATATCCTGAAACATATCTTCACGTCCTAACAAACGAATTATTCTTCCACAGTTATATGACCATTATTCCCATCTGCGACGCTGCCAATAATTGCAGCTTCAATGTTTTTATCACGAAGATCTGCAAGTAATTTTTCAGCATCTGCTTGTTTTACAGCTGCTAATAAACCTCCTGAGGTTACCGCATCACATAATATCCATTGATCAATTTGATTCAGCGGTTCCGCAAAAGTAACATCTTCTTTTAAGTAATTAAAATTATTCTTCGTACCGCCTGGTACAGCTCCGTTTTCAGCAAGCTCCTTCACTCTTGGCAAAACAGGCACCTGTTGATTCGAAATCCGGATTTCGGCATTGCTTCCTTTTGCCATTTCAGAGGCATGTCCAAGTAAACCAAATCCGGTAACATCCGTACAGGCATGTACTTCATAGTTATCCATCGTTTCTGCAGCCGTTTTATTCAGCGTCGCCATTACCTGTGTGACACGTTCTATTTCTGCTTCGTTTACCAGGCCTCTTTTAATAGATGTGGTCAGAATTCCAACGCCGATTGGTTTGGTTAAAATAAGAACATCACCTGGCTGTGCACCACTGTTTGTGCGAATTTTATCTGGATGGATTGTTCCGGTAACAGACAATCCAAATTTGGGTTCTTTATCATCGATGGAATGACCGCCGACCAAGGCTACGCCAGCTTCTTTCAGCTTGCTGTCTGCACCTTCTAAGATGCGGGAAAGAATCTGTTTATCTAAATCAGCAATTGGAAAAGCGACAATATTTAAAGCTGTAATCGGCTTTCCTCCCATTGCGTAGACATCACTGATTGCATTGGCAGCAGCAATTTGCCCAAAGGAGTAAGGGTCATCTACAATCGGTGTGAAGAAGTCGAGTGTCTGAACAATCGCCGTGTCATCATTTAATTTATAGACACCTGCATCATCACTGGTATCCAGACCAACTAATAAATTAGGGTTATCTGTTGCAGGAGAAAGGGACTGTAAAACCTGTCGTAAATCTGCCGGCCCGATTTTACAGCCGCATCCACCTTTGGAGGATAAAGCGGTTAGTTTAATAGACTCATTATTATTCATATGATCAACCCTTCTTAATTTAATTTTCAATATCAATTTTAACATATCTCCCGGAGAGGAAAGCCTTGTGGAGATTCTATATAAGTTTTACAGTATAAGAAAATACGCTGGAATGTACAAATATTCCACCGCATTTTCTCCATAAATCTATTTATCAAATTGCTCTATATACTCTTCGAAAGTAATGCCTTTTTCAGTTACATATTTTGCCGTTTTTTCGCCTACATAACGAACATGCCAAGGCTCATATTGATACCCGGTGATATCTTCTTTGCCTTCAGGGAATCGGATAATAAAACCAAATTCCGGTGCATTTTCAGCAAGCCATTTACCTTCCTCTGTTTCACCAAACTCTGTTACTAATTCTAAATTTACTTCTGCACTGGTTACATCCATAGCAAGCCCGGTCTGATGCTCGCTTTCCCCGGGACGTGCGCTGAATGTGTTTGCGTAATCCTCACCATGCTGCGAGGCATTGGCTGAAAATACCTCCACTTGCCGGTCATAAGAACGGTATCCGGATTGGGCAAACAATTCCAGCCCGGCATCTTCAGCAGCATCAAATAAATCTTCAAGTGCATGTGCTGCATTTTCGCGCATGTATTTTTTAGGTAAGTCCTCTGTGAAAGGGAATGGCACATCTGGCACCATCAAGTCTTCCGGGATATAATTCTCAGGAAGTGCAAAGCTTTTGTTTACCAATGCTAATTCATCATATGGGTTGCCGACAACTTCTGTCCCAGCTTCTGTAACTTCCGGTTCCTCAGGGGGATGAGCTAAACCCTCTCCAGGTTCAATATTTTTATCTTCCTTAAAATAAGACAGTAATTCTTCTTTCGTTGCTTCATCATAAATGCCTGAAATAGAAGCATTTTCAGATTGTATCTGGAAGTCTGTAACAGCCCAGGTAAGCTCTTCATCGTAAAAATCAGATAGCTCTAAATCATAGCCGATTTGGTTTAAAGCCGCTTTTAACAGCTGTACATTCTCGTCCTGGTCAAACTTCTGCAGATAGGCATCAGGAGGAGTTGTCTCTTCTTTGACATATGATTCTGCTTGCGTGATAAGCTGTTTAAAAGCTTTCGAATCTGTATTTTCTTTAAGGGATTCATGAGATGGACAGGTGATAAGCATTAAGCAGACGGCCGGGAAGATAATCCAGCTAAGTAATTGCATTGAGAAATCTCCTTACTTTAAATAAAGTTTTATAAACTGATAATTTATGTTTTTAACAGTGTTTTGTAGAATAAATTTACCACAGTATGAGTGTTCGTAAACCTCCAGCCAATAGAAGTTTTATTTTATATTTAGTATATGTAATTTTAGCGTAGAAAGAAAGTGAGAAAGAGATAATTTTTAATGGAAAAACCTGATAAAATCAACGAGCTGATTTTATCAGGTTTCTTTGGCAGGGAAAAGTGCATATTATTTTTCAGCTGCAAACAAACGGCTGATTTCCACAATTACTTTCGCTGCTTTTTCCATATTATTTATAGAAATATATTCAAACTTGCCATGGAAGTTCTCGCCTCCAGTAAACAGGTTTGGAGTCGGCAGTCCCATAAACGAGATTTGTGAGCCGTCAGTACCTCCGCGGACAGGCTGGATAACTGGTTCGATATCAAGATTTTTCATCGCTTGACCGGCAATATCCACAATATGCTTTACAGGCTCAATTTTTTCACGCATATTGTAATATTGATCATTCATTTCTAATTGAACTGACTCCTCGCCATATCCGCTTTTTATCTCTTCCACATACTGTGTAAGTGTTTGTTTACGGGCTTCGAACTTATCCCGGTCATGGTCCCGGATGATATAGTATACGGTTGTTTTTTCCACATCTCCTTCTACAGAGATCAGGTGATAGAAGCCTTCGTATTCTTCTGTGTGCTCCGGGGATTCTTCATCAGGAAATTTGCAAATAAATTGTGCAGCCATTTTGCCGGCGTTTACCATTTTATTTTTTGCTGTTCCCGGGTGTACGCTATTTCCATAAAAAGTTACTCTGGCAGCTGCCGCGTTAAAGCTTTCAAACTGCAGCTCGCCTAATGGTCCGCCGTCTACGGTATAGGCATAGTCACAGCCAAAGCGTTCTACATCAAATTTATGCGGACCGCGGCCGATTTCTTCATCTGGTGTAAAAGCAACACGAATTTTTCCATGCTTGATTTCCGGATGATTTATCAAGTATTCCACTGCAGTCATAATTTCAGCAATACCCGCCTTGTCATCTGCACCAAGCAAAGTTGTTCCATCCGTAACCATCAATTGATGTCCTAGATAATTTGAAAGCTCTGGAAATTTATCCGGGGAAAGAATTACTTGTAAAGCTTCATTCAATACAATGTCCCCGCCTTCATAATTGATTACTTTTGGCGATACGCCTTTTCCGGTAAAGTCTGTTGCGGTATCGACATGTGCCAGGAATCCGATCGCTGGAATATCCTTATCTGTGTTAGCCGGAAGCGTAGCCATTAAATAACCATTTTCATCATAGGATACTTCTTCCAGTCCAACCTCCTTCAGTTCCTTTTCCAACAGTTTAATTAAATCCCATTGTCCCGGTGTAGAAGGCGTTGTTTCCGAGTTCATGTCCGATTGGGTATCTATTTTTGCATAGGTTTCCAGACGTTTGATTAGTTTTTCCTTCATTAAAAAGACTCCTTCTAAGTAAATTTTATTTCGTTAAAGTAGTTTTGACGTGAAAATGAATGCAATGCTCATTCCACGTTTCTTTGTATAGTTTACCATAGTCTAAATAAAAATCTGTATTGGAATATTTTTTAATGATTTCAAAAATTCCCTTATTTATAGATCATTGGATTGCCTGTTTTCAAAAGCTTTAATTCTTTCCTTTTCTTTTGTCACCTTCTCCTCTGCAAAACCACTAAATTCTTTTATATCCTGGTTTGCTAAGAATCTTGTATAGACTGCTTTTTCTTTTCCTTTGATAATAAGAGGCGGTAAATTATTTTTTAAAAGCAAATAAGTCATCATTAATCGGTCTATCCGCCCATTTCCATCAGCAAAGGGATGAATACGTTCGAATTCAATATGACTCTCACAAATCACTGTAATCATTTCTTTTTGCGTCTTGGCTAATTCAAGCCTGAAATTTGTATTATCGACCCATTGCTTCATCAATAAAGGAGTATCAGCAGGGGAAGCTGTATCAAAATCAACGGCTAAAATAGCATTATATTGTGATTTAAACTTCCCTTTTCATGATGAAGTTTATCCATCAATATTTCATGCATCTTTAGCAATGTATTAATTGAAAATTTTTCTTCAAGTATATTGGCAGACAGTACATATTCCATAGCATATTGGTGGTTATCAATTTCATAAAATTCTCTTAATGAAACATTATTAGGGATAACGCTGTGTACAATGATAGATACTGTTTCTGGTAATGTAATGGTGTTATTTTCTATTGCATTGGAATAATGAGACATTCTTACAAGCAGATCTGCTATATATTTGTCAGGTAACATCAATGGAATAGCCCCTTCGTATATCAAATAAAGCATATTTTCAAAAACAGCTAAAGCATAACTCAACTTATAAAGGAAATTTAAAAAATCCTCACATGATAAGTGTCGAAGTAATGAGATTCTTACTTTTAACTTGGCTTTCTTTGAATACGTACTTATCCGATTTCTGTTAAAATAAACAAGAAATGATATGATTAGTAAAAATAGAATTTGGGAGGGTATGATTTTGAAAAACATCATTAGCGTAGAAAGATTGAAGCATCGCTTAACGCAAAATAATATTGTTATTGTTGATGTGCGGTTTGATTTAATGGATGATGATGCTGGACGGAAGGCTTATTTACGAGGCCATTTACCCGGTGCTGTCTATATGGATCTAAATAGAGATTTGTCTGGCAAGGCGGGGAAGCATGGCGGAAATCACCCTTTACCCGAATGGGAGCTGTTTGCACATAAACTTGGGAAACTAGGTATCTCAAACGATACAACGGTTGTGATATATGACCAGGGAAACGATATGTTTGCACCGCGTTTTTGGTGGCTGCTTGACTACTTAGGTCACGAGAAGGTGTATATTCTGGACGGCGGTTTAGACCGCTGGGTAGAAGAGGGGGGAGAGCTTACCACAGAAGTTCCGAATCTTCAGCCTAAAACCTTTCAGAGAAATGAGAAGAAAAATCGCTATGTTGATATGGAAGAAGTAAAGGAGAAGCTGACCTCTCCTGGGACAACAGTTATTGATTCGAGGGCAAGCGCCAGATATTTAGGAGATGAAGAGCCGATGTATTCCCGTGCGGGTCATATTCCAGGAGCAGTGAACTATTTTTGGAAGGGTGTTTTAAAAGAAGATGGCACCTGGAAAAATGAGAAGCAGCTGCAGGAGCATTTTTCTCAGTTGAATAAAGACGATGAGATTATTGTTTCCTGCGGGTCTGGTGTTTCGGCATGTCCGAATATCCTTGCGCTGGATAGTGTCGGATTTACTAATGTGAAGCTGTATCCAGGCAGCTTCAGTGACTGGATTTCTTATGAAAAAAATGAAGTAACTGTTGGTGAAGAGGATGAGTAAGGAACGCTGTGCCTGGGTGAGTGAGGAGCCTATTTATATTGCTTATCATGATGAAGAATGGGGAACTCCGGTCTTCGGCGACGACCGCTATCTATTTGAAATGCTGACCCTGGAAGGTGCGCAGGCGGGATTAAGCTGGATTACAATTCTAAAACGCCGGGAAAATTACCGCCGGGCTTTTGATAACTTTGAAGTAGATGTGATCGCTGCTTATTCAGATGAGAAAGTAGAAGCATTGATGCAGGATGAGGGAATTATCCGCAACAGACGAAAAATTGAATCTGTAATAAAAAATGCGAAGGCGTTCCAACAGGTTCAGGAAGAGTACGGCTCGTTCGATCAATATATATGGGGATTCGTCGATAGAAAGCCTATTGTAAATCAGTGGAAAAAGCATGAAGATGTGCCTGCTCAGACAGACTTGTCAAAGCAAATAAGCAAGGATTTGAAAAAGAGAGGGTTTTCCTTTGTCGGGCCGGTAATCTGTTACTCATTTATGCAGGCAACCGGCATGGTAAATGACCATACGACAAATTGTTTTTTAAGTGGTAAAAAATAATTTCACAGCTTGCGGATTTTCCATGCAATGAGGATATTCTTTAATAGTACTAAGCACTTTTCTTTGTTTTGTCTGTCTATTATTGTAAAATCAAAATGAATTACTTGAAAAAGACACAATCTAATAGTACCAAACAGAAATAAAATTACTTGCAGGAGGAGATTTGAGAATATGAAATACGTGACACTTAATAATGGATTGGAAATGCCGCAGCTTGGTTTTGGAGTCTGGAAAGTAGAAAATCAAGAAGCGATTCCTGCTGTGGAGCATGCGTTAAAGTCTGGATACCGTTCGATCGATACAGCGAAGGTTTATGGAAATGAAGAAGGCGTTGGACAAGCAATTGCAAATAGCGGTGTAGCACGTGAAGAAATCTTCCTTACAACCAAAGTATGGAATGCAGACCATGGTTATGATGAAACCTTAAAAGCATTTGATGCAAGCTTAAAAAGACTTGGAACTGATTATGTAGATTTATATCTGATTCACTGGCCGACTCCGGAATATGACCAGTATATTGATACGTACAAAGCTTTGGAGAAAATATACAAGGATGGCAAGGCAAAAGCTATAGGTGTATGCAACTTTGAAGTGGAGCATTTACAACGCTTATTAGATGAATGTGAAGTTGTTCCTGCTGTGAACCAGGTGGAATGCCACCCATATCTTCAGCAAAAAGAATTGCGTGCATTTTGTAAAGAAAAAGGCATTCATGTAGAAGCTTACAGCCCGCTTATGAACGGCAGAGATGTTTTGGAGGATGAAGCTCTTAAGCAAATTGCTGAAGCAAAAGGGAAAACAATTGCGCAAGTGATTCTTCGCTGGCACCTGCAATCGGATTTGATTGTGATACCAAAATCAGTAACACCTTCTCGGATTGAAGAAAATCTGGACGTATTTGATTTTGAGTTAAGTGAAGAAGAACTGAAAACAATTGACGGTCTGGATCGCAATGTCCGAAGCGGAACACATCCAAATGAAATGAACAAACGCTAATCTCGAACGTTATATCTTAAAGAGTAAGAAAGTATAAAATGCTGAGGATAGCCGCTCCAACGGTTTTCATGGGGTGAGTAATCTTAGGCCCCAGAAATACACTACGCTTCCCGTGGGCCCCGAGCTTATCTCCTCGAAAAAAAGTGCTCTTCTTTCGAGGAGGCTGAGGCGTTGCCCGCGGAAAGCGACTTCCCGTAGCGGACATCTCCTTGGCAAGAACACCTTCTCGCTAAGTAAAAGCGAGAAGGTGTTTTCTAATCATTTGAAAAAACGCTTTACAGCCTGTTCAAACTCTTTAAAATAAGGAGGAATTTCATGAGGGGATAAGTGAGCATACATTTGTTTAGCGATTTCTTCATTATACCATTTTTGCTGACTATATCCGGCATTGAAGTTCTTCCAAATGTCATCACCAATCTCTTTATGCTCTTTCTCCAGTTCTAAGAGGTTATCCAGTTTATCCGCAATAATCAGATATTTCACTTCTTTTGGAGCATTCTTCAAATGGTCCACAGTTGCCTTTTTCCTCTCCCACCAGGATTTTGATTTATCCTCTGTATGTGAAGCAACAAGGTCCGCGACCTCTTTCCCAAATTGCTGTTCAATATCTTCAATACTGACTTTGGTATCCTCTACAACATCATGTAAATATCCTGCGCTGATTAAAGCATCTGAACAGCCTTCCTTTTCTAAGCGTTCTCCAACACGAATAGGGTGGGTGATGTATGGCTCACTTGAATTTTTACGTACTTGCCCTTGATGAGCTTTTGTGGCAAAAGCTTTTGCGTGGTTTCTTTTCATTATTTCCTCCCAAAAACATAAATAAGTAGTATTATTATAACAGAAAACACGTGTATAATCTGAATATTATATGATAAAGTGCCTGAAATAAGAGCTGTTTAGAAATCTTTATATTTATTTTGTCAATATGCTGGACTAACGTCATTTATCTTTCATTTATTTCACGAAACAAGTACACTAGATATAGTACTAAATTGAGATAAGCGAGGGACATTTATGGAAAAAGGAATTAACCAACGTAAAACAGAACATATCCGTCTTTGCCTTGAGGGAGAGGTAGAAGGTGTTAATAAATCAACTGGGCTGGAAGGAATTCATTTTCTCCATAATGCTTTGCCGGAGATTGACTTTGCCGAAATTTCACTTGCAACGTCATTCTTAAACAAAGCTTTACAGGCGCCATTTCTTGTCAGTTCCATGACAGGCGGTTCAGAGCTGGCGACAACCATCAATCAAAATTTAGCTTTGGCTGCGGAACAAAAAGGATGGGCTTTAGCAGTCGGTTCAACAAGGGCGTTTCTAGAAAGTGATCAGCATAAAGAATCCTTCCTTATCCGTCAACAGGCTCCAACTGTGCCGTTAATTGTGAATATTGGAGCTGTTCAATTAAATTATGGCTACGGAGCAGAAGAATGTCAGCGTATTATAGATAAAACGGAGGCTGATTCTATTGTACTGCATTTAAATTCATTGCAGGAAGCAGTACAGGATGGCGGCGATTTAAATTTTAAAGATTTACTGCCAAAGATTGAACAGGTCTGTAAGCAGGTAAATGCACCGGTCGGCGTGAAAGAAGTTGGCTTTGGAATTGATGGAGAGGCAGCGGAAAGGCTTTATGATGCAGGAATATCCTATATCGATGTTGCCGGAGCCGGAGGAACATCTTGGAGTCAGGTTGAGAAGTTACGTTCTAAGGACCCATTGAAGAAAGCAGCTGCAGAAGCATTTAATAACTGGGGGAATCCAACGAAGGATTGTCTGGTGTCTGTACGCAGCCAGCTTCCTGATGCTCCGCTTGTTGCTAGCGGCGGTATGAAAACAGGGGTAGATGCTGCAAAGGCAATTACAATTGGTGCAGATGTCATCGGTTATGCAAGACATCTGCTTCAGGCAGCGACAGAATCAGCAGAAGCCGTTGTTCAAACAATGGAGCAATTGGAGTTAGAGCTGAAGATGACTATGTTCGGCATTGGAGCTGTCAATATTGATGAATTGAAAAATACGAAGCGTGTCTCCATTAATGGAAGATCGCTATTAGATACGTAAAGAAGCGTGGGAGTAATCCCGCGTTTTTTTTATAATAGGAAAGTATATAGAAATTGCTTAAGAGTAACCGCTCCAACGGGTTTCATGGGGTGAGTAACCGCAACCCTAGAAATACACTACGCTTTCTGTGGGTCCCGAGCTCATCTCCTCGAAAAAAAGAAGAGCACTTTTTACCTGCGGAGGCATATAGGACGTATGTCAGTTCGGTGCCTGAGACAGGACGTCGCGAACTTAACCGAACTTCCTTTCGTGTTGCGCATTCCCACAGGAGTCTCCGTGTATTTCTTTTGGGACTGCGATTACTCGTCCCATCGAAAACCGTCGCAGTGGACATCTTCTTGGAAAGAACACCAGTATTTTAAAGGCCAAGTGATTTTCTTGGTTTTTCTCATGAGTAAAGATGTTTTATGTAATTAGAAACGGGAAAACTCCATATAAAAAGGAGGAGTTCTTAATGGTCTGGACAATGAATGATTATCCAAGCTCCATGAAAAAACTTGAAAAACCTGTTCGTAAAAAAGCAATTGATATTGCTAATTCTATGCTTGATGACGGCTATCAGGAAGGAAGGGCTATTCCAATAGCTATTGAGCAGGCAAAAGAATGGTATGAAAATGCTGATAAAGAAGAGGTTCGCAGCTATGAAAAAAGCGGAAAGCCAACACAGCGCTCTAAAGAGGGGAAAGAAAAAACAAATAACCCGGAACGTCTGGAAGAGGGAGAAGTGGTCTATAGCCATGATGAAGGATGGGCTATAGCGTCTACAGGCTCCAGTCAGGCAAGTCAAATATTTAATACCAAAGATGAGGCTGTGAAAAGAGCTGCGGAAATCGCCAAAAACAAAGGGACATCCTTGACCATTTACCGGGCAGATGGGGCGATAGAAGATAAAAGAAATTATTGATGTTCTTTCATTATTACCCTGCTGTTTTGAGTGTGAATATACTCATTGACGAGAATGAATGCAGATTACTTTGTTCCCAGGTTTCCTTGTGCTAAAATAAGTGAGGAAATTGAGGTGAACATAAATGAAAGTTGAAATTTGGTCTGACTTTGTATGCCCATTTTGTTATATTGGAAAACGCCGGTTTGAACATGCTTTGAAGAAATTTTTACATCGTGATCAAGTAGCAGTGCAGTTTAGAAGCTATCAGCTTGACCCGACTGCGCAGCATATCCCGGATAAAAACTTTACTGAGACATTTTCTGAGCTGAAGGGTATTCCTTTAGAGCAGGTATCTGTAATGAATAAACAGGTAGCCGATCAAGCTGAAGAAGTTGGTTTAACTTACCATTTTGATACGATGAAGTATAGTAATACCTTTGACGCGCATCGAATTGCTAAGCTGGCTGCTGAAAATAATAAAGAAGCTGAACTGACAGAGCGTTTATTTCAGGCTTATTTCACAGATTCTGAGCTGCTGAGTGATAAAAATACACTGGTCCGCTTAGCAGAAGAAACTGGTTTGAATAAAGAGAATGCAGAAAATGTATTAGACAGCTGTAAATTTCGTAATAAAGTTAATGAAGATATAGATTTAGCAAAACAGCTTGGTGTCCAGGGAGTTCCGTTCTTCGTATTTAATGAAAAATACGCTGTTTCCGGTGCACAGCCGGAAGAGACTTTTACACAAGTACTTGAAAAAGTTTGGCAAGAGGAGCAGGAAAAGCCTGTTTTGCAATCATTAAACCCAAATGAGAATAAAACATCCTATTGTACTGGTGATGGATGTGAGAATAAATAAAGAAGAAACTATTATAAACACCCTTGTAAATTAAAGGGAACTTTCCTTTAATTAGTACCAACGACTATGAATATGACAAAAAATTGAACGAAGATCAGAAAAAACTGCCAATAGGGGCAGTTTTTTTGTTATTCTCTAATTAATATTAATCTTCCATTGACGATGGCTGAAAATTTGATATACTAGGTATTGGTATCTAATTGATAATGAATATCATTATTATTTAGAATGATTGGAATTTGATAATGATTATTATCTGGATGAAGTTTGAATGAATTTTAAAAATAAGGAAGTTTGTTGAATTCATGCAGAGAAAGGCTTTGCATATATGGAAGATTTGGCATCTGGTTACATACTAATGCTTTTTCACTTACTTCTATTTTTTAGTTAATACTTAAAGAAAGCAGGGGCTGCGAGATGATCGAAATTAAAGGATTGACAAAGAGGTTTGGAAGTAAACCTATTATAAAAGATGTATCGGTTCAAATTAAGCCTAACAAAATTACGTCGTTTATTGGACCAAATGGTGCAGGGAAATCAACGTTGCTTTCCATGGTAAGCCGACTGCTTGATGCAGATACTGGAGATGTATTACTTGATAAAAATAATATAAAGAATATGAAATCTAATGAATTTGCCAAGCGTATTGCCATTTTAAGACAATCCAACTTTTTTAACGTAAAATTAACGATTCGGCAATTGGTATCGTTTGGTCGTTATCCTTACTCAAAAGGCCGTCTAAATGCTGAGGATAATCGGATTGTCGATCAGGCAATTGAATATCTGAACTTAACAGATATCCAGCATAAGTTCTTAGATGAGCTGTCCGGAGGTCAAAAGCAACGGGCATTTATTTCTATGGTTATTGCCCAAGACACAGAATATATATTACTGGATGAGCCATTAAATAATCTGGATATGAAGCATTCTGTACAAATCATGAAAATATTACGCAAGCTTGTTGATGAGTTGGGTAAAACAGTTGTAATTGTATTGCATGATATTAACTTTGCTTCTGTTTATTCGGATTACATTGTAGCTTTAAAAGATGGACAGCTAATAAAAGATGGTCCAACACACGAAATTATTAATTCAGAGGCTTTAAACGAAGTCTATGATATGCATATTCCAGTCCATATGCAAAACGGCTGCCGTTTTTGTGTATACTTTGATTCGCATATAAGTTAAATACAGCCAATCGTTCGGGGCATCTAAACGCCAACAAGTCGAGCAGGTAGTTGTTTTCTTATAAATGCGCAGACTGACATGGTTTCTCAATAAACACCTGGGAACTCATCTTCTTTGTGGCAGTTAACTGGCATTGATTAATCTAACTCATGCGTGCTTCTTTCATAAGGAGCACGCATGTCTATGATGTGGGACACGTATTTTCCTGGTCTGTTCATGATAAGACAAGAATAAGAAACGTTTGAATTGGTGATTATTGTATAATATATAAATTTCAAAATACTGTTGACAACGCTTCTTAATTTGATATACTTTAAGCAGACTAATTGAGATTGATTATCATTATCAAAAAAGTTATATGTTTGCAAAAATAGAAATAATAATTAGTATTTAAATCATGCGCTAAAATATAACGCAGATATTAATTTGATCAATTCAATAGTCTAATCATTAATAATACATAAAGGAAGAGGTAGGAGAATGAGAAAAACAAAATTTTTTAAGTCAACATTTATTATAGCAATCTTCGCAATCTTCGCATTGACACTGGCAGCTTGTTCAAATTCAAGTGATGAAAATGAAAATGCTGATGATCAGACAAGCGATTCTGCTGAAACAGATGAAGGAGCAGAGGATTCTGCCGAAGATGCAACTGTAGAAATTACGGATGCTCATGGAACTGTTACAGTACCGGTAAACCCGGAGAATGTAGTTTCTTTAGATAGTAGAACTTTTCAAACGTTATCTGACTGGGGCATTGAATTATCTGCTGCTCCAAGGGATTTAATACCTGAAAATATACCGTATGCAACTGATGAATCAATTGAAAACATAGGAAACCACCGTGAACCAAACCTTGAAATTATCGCAGCGGTAGACCCTGAGCTTGTCATTGTCGGTCAAAGATTTGGTAATTATTATGAAGATATAAAAGAATTAGTGCCAAATGCAGCTGTTATTGATCTTAACTTTGATGTTTCCGAAGAAGCTGACACACCTGGAGAAAATTTAGAAAATGGATTTAAGGACGTTACTAACTCTCTTGGACAAATTTTTGATAAAAATGAGGAAGCTGAACAATTGACAGCTGATTTTGATCAAGCGATTGAAGATGCTAAATCAGCTTATAATGGAACAGATACAATAATGAGTGTTATCGTATCTGGTGGAGACATTAATTTTGCAGCTCCTCATTCCGGTCGTGTTTGGGGCCCACTGTATGATATCTTTGATTGGACGCCGTCATTAGAAATTGATCAGTCTTCTTCAGACCACCAGGGTGATGATATTTCTGTTGAAGCTATTGCAGAAACGGATCCGGATTGGATTTTCGTAATGGATCGTGATGCTGCTGTATCATCTGAAGAGGAGGCAACCCCTGCTCAAGATGTAATTGATAATGCACCTGCTCTTCAAAACACAACTGCTGTTACTGAAGGACAGATAGTTTATGCACCAGCAGACACCTATACAAATGAATCCATACAAACATTTACTAAATTATTTGAAGACCTTGCAAATACTTTAGCTGAATAGTATAGAGGAGTATAACTATAGTGCTAAAAAATACAATACAAAAAATGTTCGGGGCTGGGAGTTCTCAGCCCCTGCATTCTAATCATCAAAAAATATGGACAAAGCCTTTTATATTAGCAGTCATCATTGTTATTATTCTAGGTGTTATTTCCATGCTTGTAGGAGTTTACGACATACGTGGACGAGAAGATGGAATGGATATGTTTTTCATTACTCGTATTCCAAGGACAGCTGCACTAATGCTTACCGGAGCCGCAATGGCGATGTCCGGGCTCGTCATGCAGCTTATTACACAGAATCGTTTAGTTGAACCTACCACAACAGGAACGATTGAATGGGCAGGCTTGGGATTAGTTGTTGTTTATTTATTATCTCCTGCGCCAACTTTATTCCAAAGAATGACCGGAGCAATCATTTTTTCCTTTATAGGAACGATGGTTTTCTTTTTGTTTTTAAGAAGAGTGAAGCTTCGATCGTCTTTAATTGTCCCGATTATCGGGATCATGCTTGGAGCGGTTATTTCTGCAGTTTCCACGTTTGTTGGGCTTGTTTTTCAAATGTCGCAAAGTGTTGAAACTTGGTTTGTAGGCTCTTTTGCATCGATTCAGGTCGGAAGATATGAATATCTATGGCTGATTGTTGCCATTACTTTTCTCATTTTTATCTACGCTAATAGACTGACATTAGCTGGACTAGGGGAGGAAGTTACAAAAAGTCTTGGCGTGAGTTATAATCAGATCGTTCTTATTGGTACTGCGCTTATTGCTGTCGCAGTTGGTATTGTTGCGGCTGTGATTGGAAACTTGCCGTTTTTAGGTTTGATTGTCCCAAATATTGTTTCCATGTTTAGAGGAGATGATCTCAGGAGTAATCTGCCTTGGGTTTGTGTGTCCGGAATGGCTGCCTTGACCGCTGCTGATATCATATCCCGGACAGTTATTATGCCATTTGAGGTACCTGTTTCTTTAATACTTGGAACAGTGGGGGCAGTCGTATTTATTGTTATTTTGTTAAGAAGAAGGAGGCTAGGATAACAAATTGGAATATACTAATGAAAAAAAAGTCAAAATGGATTCCAGCCTTCCTAATAAAGATAAACCTTCTAAAGCTTTCCGTTCCAAAAAGGAGGAAAGACGTTATTGGATATTATTGATAACGCTGATTGGTTTGGGTATTCTTTCTTCATATGGACTTTTAGTTTATAATAATCCAGTTCCAGTAGACTCCCCATCCTTTATCCCAGTTGCTAAAAGAAGAATGGTGGCTATTGTTTCCATGATTATTGCCGCAGTATGTCAAAGCTTGGCGACGGTTGCTTTCCAATCGGTTACAAATAATCGGGTTATAACTCCTTCGCTTTTAGGGTTTGAAGCACTTTATTCCACGATTCATACGAGCACCATGTTTTTCTTTGGTGCCACTGCGTTTATAGGTTATATGGGTACTGGATCATTTTTATTTCAAGTGGCTATTATGGTCGCGATGTGTTTAATCCTTTATGGATGGTTACTTTCTGGAAAGTATGGAAATTTACAGCTTATGCTTTTAGTTGGAATCATTATCGGAACGGGACTAAGATCTTTGTCAACTTTTATGAGAAAACTGCTTGCACCTTCTGAGTTTGATATTTTACAGGCAAAGCTGTTTGGATCTGTCAATAATGCAGATGTAGAATATTTTCCTATTGCAATTCCAATAGTAATCGTTGTAGCATTCCTCCTCTTTGCTTATGCGAAGAAATTAAATGTATTGTCACTCGGGAAAGAGATTTCCAGTTCTTTAGGGGTTAATCATAAGTTTAGTATCATTTATGTTCTTGTATTAGTTTCTATTTTGATGTCAATATCAACAGCTTTAGTTGGTCCGCTGACTTTCTTTGGCTTTTTGGTTGCAACGTTGAGTTATCAGCTGGCGCGAACCTATGATCACAGATATATTTTTCCAATGGCTCTTGCTATCGGATTCTTGATACTAACGGGTGCATATTTTATTATGAACCATATTTTTAACGCTCAAGGCGTCGTTTCAATTATTATTGAAATCGTTGGTGGAGTAACATTCTTAATTATAATCTTAAAGAGGAAGACTTTATGATAATTCAAGTTTATCAATATTTTTATATCCTCAAAACTGTTAAAAGTCATGTGTGATTGCTTTCAACAGTTTTGAGGATATTTTTTGTTTTCTGTCTTATGAAATTAACAACATGGAGCCCTTATCTCCCTAAAGTAAAAGAAAATACCTCGAAAGAACCGTTTAAATAATTAATGGAGCTTCAAAGGATGTATTTCATAATTTAATTTTAAGTCATGAGTTTTTTGTTTATGAAAGTGGGGAAGGATATATGGAAGGTCATGTTATCTGTTAAAAATAAATTGCTCGAAAACTTGAAACAAGATAACCATGTATGATTGAATGGAACATGACAAATTTTTAAAGTGAGGGATGTTTAAATGAAGAAATTTACATTAACGATAATGATGATTATAACCATGCTATTAGCAGCATGTGGAAACGATGATAACAATGCAGAAAAAAAGGAAGGAGATCAGCAGCAAGAAAACGCTGGAGAACAACAAGAAGGCGCCCCAGAGCAACAAGAGCAGGCAACACCGGAATTTGAAGATGATGAGTTTCTTGACGAAAAAGAACCTGTTGTTTCTGTAAATGGAGAAGAAGTTCAAGGGGATGCTTATAATAGAGCCTATCCTTTGGTTAAATCAGTAATGTTCCAATCAGGACAAGATGTAGAAGATACAGAGGCATTGCAGGATGAGACAATTCAATTCCTGGTAGAGCAGGAGCTTATTATGCAGGAAGCAACTGAAGCTGGTGTGGAAGTGACAGATGAAGAAGTTCAAACAGAGTTAGATGCAATGAAAGAAGCGGGTGAAGAACAATTTCAAACCACGCTCGATCAATTACATTTAAGCGAAGAACAGTATGCAGAACAATTAGAGTTTGACCTTGCAACCGCAAAATATATGGAAAATGAATTTGATATGGAAGTGACAGATGAAGAAGTTGAAGAGATGTATGATCAAATGGCAGAGCAGGCTGGTGATCAAGAGATAGGAGAGCTGAATGACGAAACCAGAGCTCAGCTTGAAGGAATGATTGTACAGAATAAACAACGGGAGCAATATGCAGAAAAAGTAAATGAACTGAAAGAATCTGCAGAAATTGAAGAGTTAATTTAATTAGAAGATGCAAAAAATCCAGTCATGCTAGCATGACTGGATTTTTTTAGCATCATTTTAATGGTTTATAAAAAGCTGTTAATTGCATCTACTAAGCTGTAAATACCAAGAAATGCTACTACAGCAGTAACCAACCATCCGATAATATTTAACCAGAGGGCATTAACGTACTTACCCATTGTATTTTTCTTATTAACAACAACCATAATCAAAATTGCAATAAGCGGCAGGATTAAACCATTTAATGCTTGTGCGATAAGCAGCACTTCCAGTGGTTCAAATCCAAGTCCTGAAGTGATGATACCGAAAATAATGACTAAAGCAAAGACGATTTTATATTTTTTATTGGAGAAGCCGCCTTCCCATCTCATAAAGCTGCTGACAGTAACAGCTGCTCCCATTGGGGAGGCGATAGCTGAAGAAAAACCGGCAGCGAATAAACCAACACTGACAAATATTGGGGCTAAATCTCCCATTAAAGGCTGTAATGGAGCTGCAAGCTCAACGATACTTGTCACCTCAGTGCCATGAATTAATGCACCAGCTGTGATTAGAATCGCAGCTGTAATAATACCACCGACAGTAATGGAAACAATAGTATCCCAACGCACTGCTTTTAAGTCATTAACGCTGTTCCATTTTTCTCCAACTGTTGAAGCGTGAATGAAGAAGTTATAAGGAACAACAGTAGTCCCGATTAAAGCAATAACGACTAGTATGGAGCCTTGTGGGATTGTCGGAATAAAAGCTCCTTTTAATACACCAAGAACGTCTGAAGTAGCCACAAACATCGTTGTGATAAAGGTAAGACTCATAATACCGATAAAGACAATCATCAGTTTTTCCATGAATTTGTAGCCGCCGGCGATACCGAGAATCAGGATAATTACACCAACAATTGGTGCTACATAGTTTTCAGGAATTCCAGTTAAATACGAAACACCTAGGGACGTCCCGATTAAATCACCACTTATGTATGCAGCACATCCTACACAGACAGCTATTAAAACAATCCATACTGTTGCAAATTTCAGAATTTGATTTTGAAATAGTTCCCTGATATTTTCTCCTAATCCCTGCTTTGTTACTATTCCTATTCTTGCAACCATCTCCTGTAGGATAATCGTGGCTACAATGGCAAAGATAACGGACCATAATAAAGCAAACCCAAATCCTGCTCCCGCCCGTGTTGCAGTTGTTACAGTACCTGGTCCGATAAAAGAAGCGGTAATGATTGCACCCGGTCCGATGGCTTTAAACTTTTCAACAAATTTTGACTGAGCCAAGTAAACTCCTCCTTTGTTTGTAATTAATAAGGAGAGTTCCCTTATTATTTATTCAGTAAACCGGAAAGTATAAAGCTTTCCGGTTTACTGAAATCCAACGTTTTTCGAGGGCAAGTAATTGCAGCCCCGGTTAAAGTATGTCTTTAAAAGCATAGAAAACGCCAAGTTTTCTATGCATGTCCGCCATGAACATGTCCTGCCAGCACATACAACACTGCTGTGGATACAAAGTGTGATGAATTTTGATTGAAATCCTGCTGAGGATACACTTCCACAAAATCCATTCCACAGAGTCCTCGTTTACCGAATTCATAAATCATTGTAAGAAGCTCATAGGAAGTCAATCCATTGCCGTCAACCGGTCCGCCTGGATTGAATGCAAAATCAAGTACATCACTGCAAATAGTCAGATAGACAACATCTACATCTTTAGAAGCCATTTCGTATATTTCATTAGCATATTTCTTTAAATCTTTTTGCTCCCGGATGTCATTAATCGTTATTGTTACAGCACCGGCATCTTTAGCATGCTTTCCTGTTTCCGGCTTGTTTCTCGGACCTTTAATACCAGTGTGAATTAAGCTTTCATTACGTACTCCTTCTGTTTCATATAAGCGCATAAAAGGAGTACTTCTTGCAAACTTATCTCCATCATGATGCGGCATATTGTCATAGTGAGAATCAAGATGAATAATACCGACTTTCTTACCGATATTAGTCAGACCTTTGACAATAGGGTAAGTCACACCATGGTCTCCGCCAAGTCCTACAAGAAATTTCCCGCTCTTCCACAAGTTTTCTGCAAACTCTTCAATTCGGTTCATTGTTTCCGGAACATCATGAGGGACGATGCTGACATCACCGACATCACCTAAGCTTAAATGATCCTCTACATTAATATGGTTTAATTCCGGCAGATATGTGCTGTATCTGGCAGAAGCCAGTCTAATTTGTTTCGGACCAAGCTCGCAGCCTGTATAATCCCCCCATGTACAAGCACCTTCCCATGGCACGCCATAAATTAATACATCTGTATCATAGTCCTTTGTACTTGTCAGATTTTTTGCGCCAAGTAGCGGCGGTGTATTACCGTAAATATTTGAGTTCATTATGATCCTCCTCATCTAGTATGTTTACGAACTCTTCCTAGTGGAATTCTCAGATAAATAATCTTCTTTATGATTCATTCATTATCCACCATGAAATCTTGTTTATTTCTGCTTTCCTGTAAGAGAATCTATTCTATAATTCAATTACATAAAAATCAGAAAAAAGATAATTCTGTTTTTGACAGAAAAATCTTCTATAGCTAACTCCTAAATAATAATTGAAATAATAGATTCATGTCAAGAAATCTAACATAATAAATCGGCTGATTTTAAATTATATGAGATAGAGTAGTTACAGAGTGAAAATGTAGATATGTTCTAATTTTATACTGCTAAAACCGGGACTTTTTCATTGATTTAGTAGTATGACCGTATTCAAAAAAGTGAGTATGGTCATAGTTTTATTATAGTTATTGCGAAAATTTATACAACTTTTTTATGAATTTTTTCTATATAAAAGTAGTGTTTCGTATAGAAAGCTGTTAGAAAATTAATATCTAACAGCTTTCTGCTAATCTATTTAGTTGGATCAGATAAATTACTTTTTAATAATTCTATCGATTGCATCTAGAAGCTTACTCATCTGTTCTTGCGTTCCAATTGAAATCCGCACATAGTTTTCCAGCTTTGGCTGGTTAAAATAACGGATAAGGAAGCCTTCCTGCTTCAATTGAGTAAAGAGTTTCTCTGCCTCCATATCAGAGGGAGAAGCAAGGACAAAATTGGTTTGAGAAGGGAGAACATAGAAATTCCTTTTCTCCAATTCCTGACGAAAATACTCTCTTACTGCAATAATTTCCTGCTTTGTTTTTTCAAAATAAGCTGTATCCTTAAACGCCTCTATTGCTCCAACGATAGCTAACCGATCCATCGTATAGGAGTTAAAGGAATCCTTTGCCCGGTTTAACCCTTCAATCAGATCTGGATGACCCAAGGCTAATCCGACACGTAATCCGGCAAGGGAACGGGATTTGGATAAGGTTTGTACAACAAGCAGATTTGGATAGCTGTCAATCAGCGAAACAGCGGAAGCTTCTGCAAAATCGACATAAGCTTCATCAATAATAACCACTTGATCCGGATTATTTTTTAAGATTTCTTCAATTGCCTCTATCTTTACATAAAGGCTGCTCGGGGCGTTTGGGTTAGGAAAAATAACTCCGCCTTCAGATTGAAAGAAGGCTTCGACAGGCAGACTGAAATCGTCCTCTAAAGCAACTTCTTCCACATCCAGCTGATAAAGCTTTGCAAAAGCCGGGTAGAAGCTATAGGTGATATCTGGATATTTTATTGTTTTTCCAGGTTCAAAAAATGTCATAAAACTGAAGGCAAGCACTTCATCAGATCCGTTACCGACAAAGACCTGCTCCTTTTTCAAGCTAAAGCAGCTGCCGATTTCCTCTCTAAGCTCATCCACGGTAGGGGAAGGGTAAAGCTGTAATTTTACAGACTCTTCTTGAATAGCTTTCAGCACTTTAGGAGATGGCGGAAAGGGATTCTCATTTGTATTTAATTTGATAATGGCAGGGTCATCTAATTGTTCTCCAGGAACATAAGGCTCCAGCTGTTTAATTAATGGATTCCAGAATTTACTCACGATGCTGTCCCTCTTTTTCAATATGACGCTCATTTAGTATTTGTTTAATGTCTTTGGTAGTAACACCTTGGTTTTCCATTAAGACAAGCGAGTGATATAATAAATCAGCTAATTCATTTGTTAATTCCTCTTTATCATTGTTTTTTGCGCCGATAACTACCTCTGTTGATTCTTCCCCGATTTTTTTCAGGATTTTATCCAGCCCTTTATTGAACAGGTAAGTAGTATAAGCACCTTCCTGCGGATTTTCTTTGCGGTCTTTAATCTTGCCGGTAAGCTCATGAATCATAGAGAATAAAGGCTTCTCGTTTTCTAATAATGTATTTTCGAAGCAGGTGGTTGTACCTTTATGGCAGGCTGGACCTAATGGCTGAACCTGGACTACTAAAGCATCCTGATCACAATCAACCTTTATTTTTTTTACCAGCTGTTTATTACCGGAGGTTTCTCCTTTATTCCACAGTTCCTTGCGGCTGCGGGAATAAAACCATGTTTCACCGGTTTCTAATGTTTTTACTAAAGAAACCTCATTCATGTAGGCTAAGGTCAGCACTTCTCCAGTTGTATAGTCTTGAATGATAGCCGGGATCAGTCCATTTTCATCATACTTTATTGAAATTTCCATTATGCTCTCCTCCTCATTGGAATTCCTTGTGAGGATAAATATTCTTTTAATTCCGGAATTGGAATCTCCTCGTAATGAAAGACGGATGCGGCGAGTGCTGCATCAATTCCTTCTGTGAAAACTTTTGAAAAATGTTCATATTTACCTGCACCACCGCTGGCGATAACAGGGATATTTACTACATCTGCAATTTTCTTTGTCAATTCAATTTGATAGCCGTTTTTCTCACCATCAGAATCCATGGCATTTACAACAAGCTCGCCCGCTCCAAGTGCTTCTCCTTGTTTTGCCCATTCAATTGCATCCATTCCGGTGTCTTTTCTTCCGCCATTAATAAATACATGAAAGTCACCATCTGCTGTTTTTTTTGCATCAATCGAAAGAACAATGCATTGACTCCCGAACTTGTCGGAGGATTCTTTAATTAATTCTGGACGCTGTACGGCAGCACTATTCACGGATACTTTATCGGCGCCTGCGTGAAGAACACTGTGAATATCTTCTATTGTGCGAATACCGCCGCCGACCATAAATGGTATTGCGATTTCACGGGCAACCTGTTCTACGACATCTAAGAAGATATTCCGTTCTTCATTGGAGGCTGTAATATCATAAAATACAAGCTCATCTGCACCTTCCCGGTTATAGCGTGCAGCCAATTCGACCGGATTAGCAACATCTTTGATATCTTGAAATTTCTTTCCTTTTACAACACGTCCCTTATCCACATCAAGGCAGGGGATAATTCGTTTAGCGAGCATGATTATCCTCCTTTACAACATCCTCCAGCTGGATGGTTCCGTCATACAGCGCTTTTCCAATAATAGCTCCATAAAGGCCGAGCGACTGAAGATTAACAACATCCTCTTTACGGGAAACACCGCCAGAGGCAATAATATTCATACTGGTAGCTTTCTGCATTGCTTTTAATTCTTCGAGATTTGGTCCGCGCAGCATGCCATCCTTTAAAATATCTGTATATACAATCGTTTCTAAACCGGCTTCCTCTAATTTCTTAGCAAGGTCAGCTGCTTTTGTATCGCTGTTTTTTGTCCAGCCATCGGTTGCAACATAGCCATTACGCGCATCGAGAGACACAGCAATCTTATCACCGTATAACCTGATTGCTTCTGTAAGCATATCCCAATCTGTGATGGCTGAGGTACCGAGGATAACCCTTGCAGCACCGCCTTTTACATATTCTTTAATAATATCCAAAGAACGGATGCCGCCACCGACTTCTACAGGGATTGATAAAGCTTGAATGGTTTCTAAAATGACTTCTTTATTTTTGGCATCACCAGTTTTAGCACCGTCTAAATCAACCATATGAAGGAAAGCCCCGCCAGCCTCCTGCCATTTTTTTGCTGTTTCTACAGGGGAGTTGTTATAAGTAGTCTGCTGATTATAATCCCCTTGTTTTAAACGTACACAGTTTCCGTCCTTTACATCAATTGCTGGAAAAATAATCATGAAATCGACTCCTCATAATTTTTCAATAATGCAATCCCGACATCACCGCTTTTTTCCGGATGAAATTGCATGCCTGTTATATTTTTATTCTGTACAATAGCTGGTACGCGTCCACCATAATCTGCGCTTGCAACAAGTGTATTCTCCTCCAGACCATCCACTGCATAGGAGTGGACAAAATAAACATATGGTTCATCACCAAGATTATTTAACAAGGCACGGGCCTGATCTGCCTGCTGGAGAATATTCCAGCCCATATGTGGGACCTTTACTTTGTCAGAAATACGTTTAGCAGAACCGGACAGGAGACCAAGGCCATGGCAGCCTCCATTTTCTTCACTGTATTCATAGAAAAGCTGCATGCCGAGACAGATTCCTAAAATCGGTTTGCCATTTGCAGCTTCATCTTTCAGAATAGTATCCAGCTGATAGCGTTGTAATGCTTCCATCGCATCCTTGAAGGCGCCGACACCGGGAAGAATAATGGAATCGGCCTGATTAATTTCTTCCGGATCCATTGTCAGCTTGGAGGTTTTCCCTAATTTATCTAATGCAAACTGCAGGCTTTTGATATTTCCTGCACCGTAATCAATAATGGCAATCATATGCTAGGCTCCTTAAAAAAAGATAGATAAGCGTTATTACAGACTCCCTTTGGTAGAAGGTACGCCTTTCATTGTTGGATCGATGGATACTGCCTCGCGGATTGCACGTCCCAATCCTTTGAACATCGATTCAATCATATGATGTGTATTTGACCCATACAAAACCTCGACGTGAAGTGTTACCTTTGCATGGCTGGTAAAACCGATCAGAAATTCTTCAACTAATTCCGTATCAAAACTCCCTACTTTATCCTTCAGACCGTCTACCCGGTAAACTAAAAAGGAACGGCCGCTGATATCGATAGAAACAGAAGAGAGAGACTCATCCATCGGTGTTGTTGCTGTAGCATAGCGTTTAATGCTTTCTTTTGTTCCTAATGCTTCATTAAATGCCTGGCCAAGCACAATACCGATATCCTCAACAGTATGGTGCTGATCCACCTCTAAATCTCCATCACATTCAACTTGCAAATCCAGTCCACCATGTTTGGAGAAGAGAGTAAGCATATGGTCTAAAAAGCCGACCCCTGTTTTTAATTCAGATTTTCCTTCTCCATCTAAGTTAAGAACAAGAGATATGCTCGTTTCTTTCGTTTGCCGTTTTTTTTCAGCTTGACGCATAGTTATTCTCCTTTCGAATTCGAATAGCATTCGCGTGAGCTGTAAGACCTTCCGCGTCTGCAATGGTAATAATCGTATCTGCATAATCAAGCAGCCGTTCTTTTGAATAATGAATAGTGCTTGATTTTTTCATGAAATCATATACACCAAGCGGGGAAGAAAAACGTGCTGTCCCGTTTGTTGGCAAGGTATGGTTAGGGCCTGCAAAATAGTCTCCCAAAGGCTCACTGGAATATGGTCCGATAAAAATAGCTCCAGCATGCTTTACTTTTTGAACCTGCTCCTCGGCTCCTTCTCCCATTAATTGCAGATGCTCCGGAGCAATGGAGTTAATTAGCTCAATAGCCTGTTCCTCGTCATCACAGATAATAATTTTTCCATTTGCCTGAATGGATTCACGGATGATTTCCTCACGCTCCAGTAATGGAATTTGCCGCTCAATCTCTTTTTGCACTTCTTCTGCATAATCAGCATCTGTAGTCACACATATCGAAGTGGCATCTTCAGCATGCTCTGCCTGTGATAATAAATCAGCGGCAACATAGGAAGAAGGGACGGTGTTATCAGCGAAGGCACAGATTTCACTCGGACCAGCAATCATATCAATTGCTACATCGCCGAACACCCATTTCTTCGCACGGGCGACAAAGGCATTCCCTGGTCCGACAATCTTATCCACTTTAGGCAGGCTCTCTGTTCCATAGGCTAAAGCAGCCACAGCTTGGGCCCCGCCGATTTTGTAAACACCGGCAGCGCCTGCAATTTTTGCGGCTGTAAGAACGACGGGGTCCAGGCTTCCATCCGGACGGGGAGGGGTTGTAATGACAACCTGGTCTACACCGGCAACCACAGCTGGAATAACATCCATTAATACAGTTGAAGGATAGCTGGCTTTTCCTCCAGGTACATAGACACCGACACGATCGAGCGGTGTAATTTTTTGTCCCAGCTGAATACCTGGCTGCGGGCTGAATTGAAAGCCTTCTTCTTTTGTTTTTTTCTGATATTGCCGAATATTCTCAGCTGCAGCTGTTAATGCTTTAAAAAGTTTCGGTTGTCCTGTTTTTATACTATTAAAGGCATTATTCCATTCTTCCTCTGAAACAGAGAGAGAGATAATAGCAGCCTTATCAAATTTTTTAGTATACGCAAGTGCTGCTTCATCGCCACGCTCCTGTACAGCACGGATAATTTCCAAAACCTGTTCATCTAAATTTTGCTGCATCAGCTGTGTTGCTTTTTCTGTATTTGCTACATTTTGTTTATATGTTTCATAACGGAGAATTTGCATTTTCCTCACTCACAACCTGTTCCAATTTTTTTAGTACATCCTGAATTTCTTTTGAACGTGTTACAAAGCTTGCTTTGTTCACAATGAATTTTGTACTGATCGTCTCGATATCTGCTAATATTTCCAATCCATTTTCGTGCAGCGTATTTCCTGTCTCGACAATATCAACGATATAATCTGCGAGACCAATCAATGGCGCCAGCTCAACGGAGCCATTGAGATGCACGGTTTCAATCGTCTGATTGCGTTTATCAAAAAAGTTTTTAGCGATATTCGGATATTTGGTGCCAATCGTCAAAGATTGATTATCAGGAAGAGAGACACCTTTTTTTCCAGCGACAGAGAATTTACATTTTCCAATCCCTAAATCAAGAATTTCGTAAACGTCCGCCTCTGTTTCTATTATATTATCTCTGCCGACAATACCGATATCGGCAGCACCTTTTTCTACATAAATAGGGACATCCATCCCTTTTAAAAATATTAATCGCAGAGTCTTGTCTTTATTGAAAAAAACAAGTTTACGTGTTTTTTCATGAAAATCTTCGAAATGGATTCCTGCTGCTTCTAATAAATCAATGGATTGCTTAGCAGGACGTCCTTTTGCTAAAGCGATCGTTACGGGCTGCATCATTCAACGTCCTTTCTTAAATACCAATCTAGTAATTCCTGTTCGGTTTTAAATTCTCTTTGTTCTTTTTGTTTACTATATACTAATTTTTCAGTATTTACGAATATTCCCGGTGAATCAGAGAGTTGCTCATCCTCTTTAGCAGTTCTGACAATGACCGTATAATTTGCCGTTCTTAACGCTTCTGCAAGCTGAAATGCTCGCTGGCGTTCAGAAGCTTCATAATGAAGCTCAATAATCTCTTCTTCTGTAAAAACACCGGAGAGTAAGTCAACCAGTAAATTCACCTCAAAGGCAAATCCGATGGCAGGCATTTCCCGGTAAAAGGATCGGCTTAAATAATCATAGCGTCCTCCCATCATAATTGGCTGTCCCAAACCTTCTGCGAATCCCTGAAATATAATCCCTGAATAATAATTCATATGGTTAATCAGCCCAAGGTTAATTGAAATGTAGGAATCAACCTGATAGTCTTTAAGAAGCTGATAAACTTTAGACAAATAGTCCAGCTCTTCACGCATGCGTTCTGTTGAGATAATATTCTCTGCTTCATCGATAACAAGACTTGCATCGCCGTAGAGCATAGGAATTTTTCGAAGCTTTTCGATTAAAGAAGCGTCCAAGTCCAAGTCTTTTAAAAAAGGAACAATTTCAGAGATATTTTTGGATTGAATATATTGATCCAGCTGTTTTTGCTGCATAGCGTTAAGATTGGCTTCACGTAATAATTCTTTATAAAAGGTTGCATGGCCGATTTCTATTTTAAAGGAAGGAATGGCTAATTCTTTTAAACTTGTAACAGCTAATGCAATCAGTTCCGCATCTGCTTCAGGTGTGCGCTCTCCGAACAGCTCGACACCTGCCTGAGTACGGGAACGTTCTTCTAAAGTAGAACGAAAAATATCGAGCACATAAGACAGACGGCCGGATGCCACCTTTTCCTGCAAGTGGGTATAGTGCCTGGCGATTGGAATGGTTGCATCTGGACGCAGAACAAGCACTTTTCCAGAGGGATCAATCAGCTTTAGCATGTCAGCTGTATTAACGGTTCCCTGGACATCATTATATAAATCATAATCTTCAAAAACAGGTGTCTCTACCTGCTGATAGCCGAATTTTGTGAACCGATTGGTTAATTTATGGATAACATGACGTTTTTTAGCGTATTGTTTCGGGTAGAACATGGAATGAAGCAATTGTTTATTTCTCATAAAATTCTCCTTCTATTTTTAGAGGATGTTCAAAAAGTCCAATAAAGATGACTCAGCGAATTTCTGCGTTGACGTGCTTTTTCCGATACTCACGTATTATAAAGCATACGCTCCGTTCGTAAAAAGCACGTCGCCTTGAACTTCTTGGTCCTATTTATCGGCCTTTTTGAACACATACTTTTAACGCTTTATTAATTTAGTGCTTTATCTAATTAAAGTTATCTAGTATTATAATAATGTTCAGAAAAAAAGTCAATGAAAGGAGTTTAACTTTTATGTATGATTTTCATATGCACTCAAGCTTCTCGGCAGATTGTGAAGCACCAATGGAGGATATGATTCAGGAAGCGATTAAAAAAGGGCTTAAAGAAATTGCATTTACCGAGCATTTAGATGTAGACTATCCGGATGAGGAATGGGATTTCAGTTTTGATCCGGAAGCTTATCAAAAAAAATTAGAAGGTTTACGGGAGAAATATCAAGATAAAATTGAAATACGCAAAGGGATTGAAGTTGGCGTGCAGCCGCATGTGCTTAAGGAGACATCCGAATTTATTGACCGGGTAAAGCCGGAATTTATCATTTGTTCTATGCATGCAACGAATGGACAGGATTTACATTCTGGTGAATTTTTTGAGGATAGAACCATAGATGAAGCATACCGTGTTTATTTTGAAGAATACTATGCGTGCTTAAAGAATTTTAAAAATTATCATATTCTTGGGCATCTTGATTTAGTCAGCAGATACGCGTCTGGAGGACTGGAGCATTTGCCAACGGATATTATAGAAGAAATATTAAAATTAGTTATCTCGGAAGGCAAAGGAATTGAGTTAAATACATCCGGCTATAAATACGGCATGGATGCTCCGTTGCCAAGTAAAAATATATTGCGCTTATATCGTGAACTTGGCGGAGAGATAATCACGCTTGGTTCTGACGCGCACCGTCCGGGAGAAATTGCTGCTCATTTTAAGGAAGCAAAAGATATATTAACAGAGTGCGGTTTTTCTTATATATGCAGTATGAATGGAGAAGAGATTCATCATCATTCCATTAAATAATGCCTCTTCTTCAGCATAGTTCTATTTTATAAAAGTTTTTTGCAGATGTGTTACGATAATATTAGGAAGAAAATATGAATTAGGGAGGAATAGTAATGAGTTTTAATATTTTAGTAGCTTATGACGGATCCGACCTTAGCAGAAAAGCAGTAGAAGAAGCAAAAAAACAGGTTAAGCTTGCGGAGGACGCCGTCCTGCATATTGTAACCGTTATTTCGAATGGCGGGCCAACTGTAAATGTAGCTCTTGCCCGCAGTTTTATGAACGATTTGGCCGAAGAGGCCCGCCCTGCTGTTGAAAGCATTCGTGAGGAGTTAAAGGAAGCAGGGGTTGCGTGTAAAGCAGATATTCTGATGGATTATACCTTCCGTAATCCAGCTTCACAATTAATTGATTATGCGAAAGAAAATGAAATAGAATTGATTGTTCTGGGCAGCCGGGGGCTGGGAGGAGTAGGAAGATTCTTCCTTGGAAGTGTCAGCAGTCAAATTGTTCATCAGGCAGAGTGTAAAGTGCTGGTTGTTAAATAATAGGAGGAAAAAGAAAATCTAAAGCTGACTTTGATAGTTGACCAGGGCTGCTTTAGATTTTCTTTTTCTATATAATAAATTAAAAATCCCTTTTTTGAAATGAAATAATGGCTATAAGAGATGTAATTACTAACCAAAGTAATAATAGACCGATACTTGTGAAAGTTCCCAATGCTTCAAAGGATCCCTCAGCAGCAGTCCCGGATAAACTGTGTATTGCTGACTGAGGCATGATAGGCAGCAGTACTTTTTGAACGGTATCTGAAAACATATTGATAAGCGCCGGAAATGCTATAACAATGATGGAGAAAGCAATGCCTCCCCCGCTGCTCTTGAAAAAAATAGTCGCAGCAACGGTAAGCAGGCAATAAAACACCGGCATCACCATGATGCCCAGAACAAATTGTCTGATATCAGTATTTGCAAGATTTGCAGCATCCATATTATTTATCATTAGAATGACTTGGCTGCTTAAATAAATGAGAGCAATAAGAAGGACACTCAGTACAATAGACAGGAAGAAAAAGGTTATATATTTTCCCATAAAAAACTTTTTTCGATCTGGACAGACAGCCAAAGAGGAATAAATCGTTTCTGCAGTAAATTCTCTGGATATAGACAATCCTGTAAAAATAATCAGCAGAATACTGGCTAAATCAATTCCCAACATATTTGCTGAAACTACCTCAAGGACCGATAAATCTGTGATGGCTCTACCTTGTGTAACATGTGTAGTTACGGAAAAGATAAATCCTGCTACCAAACTGATTCCAATTGTAAAAAGTAAATATACTCTTGAAAAGCGGAGAAAGAAAATTTTTTTATGTTCTGCTTGAATAACATTTTTCATTTTAATTCCCTTCCTTCCACAGGAGTAGTGCCGGTCGATACGTAATCCATTTTACCTTCTGTTAATTCTACAAATAATTCTTCTAAGGAAGGCTGTACTTTGGTTAATTCGTATAAAGCCAAATTCTTTTCCTTTGCCAGCAACCCGATTTGTTTCATCTCCAAATGATGAACATGCAATTCTTTATTTTTATTTTGTTTAATATCCGCACCTTTTTCTGTTAGCAGGGATATTAATTCTTCATTATTTTCACATCTTACTTTGACATAAGCGCCGAGGCTTGTTTCTGCCAGTTCAGCTACTGTCATATCTGCAATTAAATTTCCTTGAGCAAGAATAATCATTCTGTCTGCTATCATTTGCATCTCACTCATCAGATGACTGGATATCAGTACTGCTTTTCCATTCTGTGCCAGCTTTTTTGTTAATTCACGTAACCAATGAATGCCATCTACGTCCAATCCATTAAAAGGTTCGTCAAGGATAACTGTTTCCGGATTGCCTAAAAGAGCAGTTGCTATACCTAAGCGTTGTTTCATTCCTAAGGAGAAAGTGTTGACCTGCTTGTGCTTTACATTTTCCAATCCTGTTTCGATTAGCATTTTTTCTGTTTGTTTTTCAGGAATACCACTTGCTGCGGCGATTAATTCTAAATGCTGTTTCGCCGTTAATTTTGGATTTACAGCATCCCCGTTGATTAAGGCCCCTACTTTGGAAATAGGCTGCTTTAGATCTTTATAGCTCTGTCCATCAATTGTTACACTGCCCTCACTCGGATTCGTTAATCCTAAAATCATTTTCATCGTTGTTGATTTGCCTGCGCCATTAGGACCTAAAAAGCCTGTTACAACACCGGGGTGAATAACGAGCGATAATTGATTTACAGAGATTTTATCCTTGAAGGTTTTCGTTAAGTTTTTTATTTCAATCATTTTTATTCCTCCAAACATCAGATTTGCCAGAGGATAAATAGTAGTCTACAGACTTATCGATAAAGGAATCTGTAAATTCCATCAGCCGATAATCCTCCTCCGGCCATTGTTCCCGGTTTTTATAGGAATTCTTATGAGCTGAGAGTAAATCCTGGTTTCCTTCTGAAATACTTACAACCATCTCTATCCATTTTTTTGCAAAAGCTTGCCCTTGCTTACTATCCGGTTCAATATCGTTTAGTATGTGAGCAACAGCTTCTAATATAAGTGCTTTCCAATCCCAATATATTTCTAAAACCTCTTCCCAATTCTGATAATGCTCCATAAAGGTATTTTCTGCTTTTTTATCAAATGCAACATCTTTATATTGATAAATAGTATCCTTGTTTAAAGAGATAATTAATTGCACGAGGTTCCCTAAAGGAAGTGAATCATTTTCATTCATTCCAGCGAGGCTTGTTTCAATCAAAGCAATATTACTTTTGATATCATGCAGCTTATAGTAGAATATCTCCCTTTGTTTTTCCAATACGTTAATAAGCTGCTTTGCTGTTGTGGTTTCTTCCAGCAGCTTGGAAATATCTTTAATTTTTAACCCTAAAGACTTGTAAAACAAAACCTGCTGCAGTCTTGTTAAGTCTGACTCCTTGAAATATCTTCTTCCATTTTCTTCATCTTTTTCCAGTGGAACTAAATTGATATTATCGTAATATTGTAACGTCCGGACGGTGACACCGGTAAGCTTGGAGATTTCACCGATTGAAAACCTGCTTTCTTTTTCCACGATAGCACCTCCTTATTATCATTAAATCACATTACGTTACGTCGTCATCAATACCTTGAATAAAATTCTTAAAAAATAAATCCTCCTTAGCATGTAATAAAGCTTATAAATCTATTAGAAACAAATTTGTATTTTTAAAAAGGTAAAAAATCTCTTGACCATTAATAGGCACCTATGTATAATTTAAATCGTAATCATTACGAAACGTAATCATTACGTATAATGAAAGGAGCATCTATATGAAGAAGTTTTGGCAATTAGGAATTATTTTAGGTTTAATTAGTTTTCTATTTATAGCCGGCTGTCAATCGGGAAATGACGAAGCAGCCAGCCAGGAGGAAGGAACAGATAGCCAAGAAGAGGCAGAAGGGAATCATGAAGAAGAAGAGCATGATCACGATCATGGTGATGAAGCTGTTTCCTTTGATGATGTACCAGAAAATATACAAATTGAAGGTTTATCCGACCATTACCATACAGGCGATGTCTTTAAGTTAGAAGCAGTAACGGAAGAGGACTTGGATCATTGGCATTGGTACATACGTGATTCTTCTGAAGAGGAATGGACTGTGGTAGAAGATCAATTTGAGGACTCTTATATTGGTGACGCAGAAGTAGATGGGCAGGAGGTTATAGCAATTCTTTACAGTGATGATCACGAGGCTGTTGCTAAGTCTCCTGTAACAGAAATTACAATCGATGACCATGAGCATGGTCATCATCACCATCATGGAGATGATGAGGAGAGCCAGCAAATCTATGAAGGATATTTTGAAGACGAACAGGTAGAAGATCGTCCATTGGCTGATTGGGAAGGTGATTGGCAATCCATCTATCCATATTTAGAAGATGGTTCTTTAGATGAAGTATTCGAGCATAAAGCAGAAGAAAGTGATGATATGACAGCGGATGAATATAAAGATTACTATACAACTGGCTATGAAACAGATATAGAGCGTATCGTCATTGATGGAGACGAAATTACTTTTTACCAAAATGGCGAAGAGCATACAGGAACGTATGCTTATGACAGCTATGAAATTCTTGAATATGAAGCTGGAAACCGCGGTGTCCGTTATATTTTCGAATTAGAAGGAGAAGCGGATGAAAATCTGCCGGGATATATTCAATTTAGTGACCATGGAATTGCTCCTGGTGAATCATGGCATTTCCATTTGTATATGGGAGATGATAATGACGCCTTATTAGAAGAAATGGATAACTGGCCGACATATTATCCATCTGATTTAGATACCGATGAGATTGTTCATGAACTAATTGCTCATTAATGATTAATAGCAAATAGAATGCTGTTTATAAAAGCAGATTCTATTTGCTTTTTTATTGCACTATAAAAAAGAAGTGAAATTGCAGCGTGAGTTTTGGTGAAAAGAGGGGTTCCAGCTCTGGTAAATCTGTATCTTTTAAGGCTTGACCTGCCAATTTTTCTTCATCGGAAAAGATGTCTTAACAGGATAAGGATGTTATAATAGCTATGTATTTTTGTTAATAATGCAAACATAGATTTACAAAAGAAATTGAGGGAAGTAAATACATGAGAAAGAAGATAGCAGGTATTGTTTTGAGTATAGTAATTGTGATTGGTGCTGCTTCAGGTTTTTATTTCTATCAGCAGAATCAAACGCAGGCAGAAGAATATACTGGGGCACCGACTATTTTTATACATGGCTATAAAGGAACGGAAAATTCGTTTGGATATATGCTTGACCGCTTTGAAAATACGTACCAGTGGGGTAATAAAGGTTTTATTTACTATGTTCAAAAAGATGGGAATATAATTGATTATAATTTAAATAAGGGAAGATACGCACCGACGTTTGTACAGATTGTTCTGGAAGACAACCGTGCAAGCTTTCAGAACAGTACAGAATGGATTGCAAATGTGCTCCTGCACTTAAAGGAAAACTATCGTGTAGAGGAGGTTAATCTGGTTGGCCATTCTATGGGCGGCATTCTGGCAGTGAAATATACGATGGAGTATCCGCTGAATGGTTATCCAACAGTAAATAAGCTTGTTGCAATTGGCAGTCCGTTTGATGGTATTTATAATGAAGGTTATTTTGAATTACATCAGGATGAAGCTGCAGACGATTTAAAACCCGATTCCCGCGCTTTAAATGTACTGCGGGAGAATATGTTTCCGGCAGATGTTAATGTGTACAGCATAGCCAGTACAGGAGATACTGTTGCAGTGCCGGAAAGTGTAAAGACTTTAAGGAATATAATACCGGAACAAAATTATAAAGAGACAATCATTGATGATCCGCAGCTGACACACAGTGCTATGCATGAAAGCCCGCAAATTGATAAATTGATTTATAGCTTTTTGTGGCAAGATTAATTGGATTCAACTACAATAGTATAGGATTCATCAAAAATAGATTACTCCAGCCTTATTGAAAGTTAAAGCTGGAGAGACTGGGATGTCTGCTTTTAAACAGTGGCAGAAAAAAGAATAACAATGCCAAATGTATATATATCATTTGGCAAATTAAAGGAATGATAGCATGAATAAATACCATCATCTCTACGATCAATTAATTCAACATACAAATAAAGATAATGTATTAATCAATGAGCCGATAAGAGAACATACGTATACAAAATTAGGCGGGGCTGCAGATTTTTATATCACGCCATCGTCTTATGAAGAAGTACAGGCAATTATCCGCTTTGCCAACCAGGAAAATGTACCATTTACAATGCTTGGAAATGGTTCTAATTTAATCGTGAAGGATGGCGGAATCCGGGGAATTGTTATGAACCTTCAACAGCTGGCGTCCATTTGGCGAGAAGGGGATAAGGTCATCTCTCAAAGTGGTGCAAGAATTATTGATGCTTCCCGTTTTGCTTTGAAGGAAGAACTTACGGGGCTGGAGTTTGCATGCGGGATTCCGGGTTCTGTCGGGGGAGCTCTGTATATGAATGCAGGCGCATACGGCGGAGAAATTAAAGATGCGCTGGAAAGCACAGTAGTTGTAACGAAAGATGGAGAGCTGCTGTCATTAACTGCGGATCAGCTGGATCTCAGCTATCGCACAAGTAATATCCCGGACAACGGCTATATTGTTTTAGAAGCAACCTTTGCTCTAAAATCCGGAAGCAAGGAAGAAATTAAAGAAGTAATGGATGATCTTACATATAAGAGAGAATCCAAGCAGCCATTGGAATATCCATCTTGCGGCAGTGTATTTAAGAGGCCGCCCGGTTTTTTTGCCGGCAAGCTGATTCAAGACAGTAATCTTCAAGGACAGCAAATTGGTGGAGCGGAAGTTTCTACAAAACATGCTGGTTTTATTGTCAATAAAAATAATGCAACAGCGTCAGAATATATTTCATTAATTCAATTTGTCCAGGCGACAGTGAAAGAGAAATTTGATGTACAGTTAGAACGTGAAGTGCGCATTATTGGCGAGGATATGGAGAAATAAAATTGTAGAGCAGGCTCCGGGCATGAAAGGTAAGATACGGAACTTTGTAATATAAAAGAAAGATTGACATTCAGAGTCTACATTCTTATAATATGAAGTGTTAATTTTAACCAATAGGCAGAGGTTCTTAGCGTTAACCCTCTATAAAAAACTAAGGACAACTTGTAATTATCAAGCTGTGTTCCTTGGGAGCATGGCTTTTTTGTTTATCTTAAAATATCAAAAGGAGGTGAGCAGCATGGCAGGAAGAAGTGAAAAGGATCTGCAAGGAATTGAATTGCTGGGAAATAAAGAAACGAAATATGCGTTTGATTATACACCAGAGATTTTAGAGGTGTTTGATAATCAGCATCCGAACCGGGATTATTTTGTGAAATTAAACTGTCCGGAATTTACAACACTTTGTCCAATGACAAATCAGCCTGATTTTGGAACAATTTATATCAGCTATATTCCAGATATTAAAATGGTAGAGAGTAAATCTTTAAAATTATATTTATTCAGTTTCCGAAACCATGGTGATTTCCATGAGGACTGTGTCAATATCATTATGAATGATTTAATTGAACTGATGGATCCCCGTTATATTGAAGTGAGAGGAAAATTTACGCCACGCGGAGGAATCTCCATTGATCCATATTGTAATTATGGAAAAACGGGAACGAAATTTGAAAAGATGGCAGAAGACCGGTTAATGCAGCATGATATGTATCCGGAAACTGTAGATAATCGATAGAGGGAAACGTTAGGTCCTTGAACCTTTGGAGAGAAGGGAACAGGATAATGTATATTTACTTAAATGCTGTCTTTGTTGGGCTGTTATTGTTGTCCAATGTTTTGTCGGTCAAATTATTTCAAATGGGAAGCTTTGTGTTGCCGGCTGCAGCGATTGTTTATGTGATTACGTATTTAATGATGGATGTTATTGGCGAGGTTTATGGAAAAAAGGCTGCGAGAAAAACGATTCAAGCCGGATTTTTCACACAGATTATTGCTATGATATTTATTTATATTGCGATTCAGCTTCCACCGGCAGCGGATTTTCAATCACAGGCTGCTTTTGAAGAAATTTTTAATGGGAGTTTCCGCGTGATTTTAGCCAGTCTGGTTTCTTATTTTGTCAGCCAGAACTTAGGTGTTACAATTTTTCATGGATTAAAGCATCGTCATGGCAGGAAAAAGCTATGGCTGCGTAATAGTTTATCAACGATGACCAGCCAGCTCATTGATACGATATTATTTATTACAATTGCTTTTTGGGGGATTGTCCCGACAACAGTTTTACTTGGAATGATTGTATCACAATATATATGGAAGTTTATTGTTGCAGTGATGGACACACCATTTGCGTATCTGCTGGTCCGCTTAGCTAGAAAGCATGAGGAGAAAAACCAGGCGGAGTTATTGGAGGCTTCTTAAACAGGAGAATCTGATAGATTAATTCTTGTATTGATTATAAATACATTGAAAAGACCAGCCAGAGCAAAAAATATCTGGCTGGTCTTTTATAAGCAATGTTCAGCAGTATAATTCTCTTCATTTATCCTCTAAAACGCTGCAGGAACGATTGTACGCGAGGATTCTCGGAATGCTCAATAACTTCACTTGCAGTTCCCTGCTCCGCGATAACCCCTTCATCTAAGAAGAGTACTTTATCTGCTATATCCAGGGCAAAGTCCATTTCATGTGTGACAAGAATCATTGCCATATCATCGTTTTCTGCAATATCACGAATGACATTTAAAACTTCCCCCACAAGCTCAGGGTCAAGTGCTGAGGTAACCTCATCAAACAGCATAATTTTTGGGCGCATAACAAGCGCACGGGCCATAGCTACACGCTGCTTCTGTCCTCCTGAGAGCTGGCTGGGATAGTTATCCAGCTTATCTCCAAGTCCTACACGTTCAAGCATTTCTATGGAACGTTTTTTCACATCACTTTTTTCTTCATTTTTCACATGAACAGGCGCTGTCATACAATTTTCTAAAATAGTCATATGTGGAAACAGATTGAAATGCTGAAATACCATTCCAATATCTCCGCGAATAGAGCGTAAATGATTTTCATTTGCGTGAATCCATTTCCCGTTCTTCTCCATTTTCCACAGATTACGGCCATCCACGATAATATCGCCCGCTGTTGGCTGCTCCAATGTCATCAGCAGACGGATAATGGTTGTTTTTCCAGAACCGCTTGGGCCAATGACAGCTACTTTTTCAGCCGGGTATATATCTAAATCAATTCCTTTCAGCACTTCTACATCGCCGAAGGATTTATGAACATCTTTATAGGTAACGATTGGTTCAGCCATTATTGCATTGCTCCTTTGTCTTTCATGATTTGATTTTTATCGAATCTTTTGTTGAAACGATTCTCTAACTTCTTAATCAGCACTGCAGAAGGGTAGCTTAGTACTAAGAAAATGATTCCTACAATGGTTAACGGTTCAAGGTAGGACCAGTTTTCCGCACCATATGATCTGGCAAGCAGCATAATACCTGCTACCCCGATGGTAGATGCCAGAGGAACCTCTTTAAACATAATAATAAAGTAATTTCCAAGCATTGGAATGGTCGGCGGGATTGCTTGCGGAAGAATAATCCTTCGCCATTTATCCCATGTAGAAATATTCAGTGCAGTAGAAGCCTCCCATTGTCCCTTATCCACATTTTCAATTCCAGAGCGATAAATTTCACCAATATACGTACTAAAGTGTATACCAAGTCCCAACACGGCACAAGCGAATGGGTGAAGTGATATTCCAATATAAGGTATCACCGGTAAGGCGTAATAGATAAAAAATAATTGAACAAGTGGAGGCGTAGAGCGTATAAATTCCATGGTCCAAGTGACAATGAAATGAATAAAACGATTTGGGACGCGGCGTAAGAATGTCCACAAAAAACCAAAAATTAAGGCAAAAAGGTAGCTGGCAAACGTCAGTCCAATCGTAATCCCAAGCCCTTGTAATACCACTGGTAACGCATCGAAAAATGTATCCCAGCTCCAATAATTCAGGTTCATCAGCTAGCTACCCCCTTTTTAGCAATTTTTTCAGCCTTCCTGGTAAGGAAAATTAACGGAAGGGCTAATATGAAATAGAATATAAGTGCAGTTAGATAAATCAATGGTGATAAAGATAAGCTGGTGCTTCGCATTACATCTCCATAATATAAAATATCCGTTAATCCAATTAAAGAGACAAGAGAGGTCCCTTTTAAAATTTGAATGGTATAGTTACCGAATTCAGGAAGCATCATACGTACTGCCTGTGGGAAAATAATAAGGCGCATCCTTTGAAAAGAAGACATATTTAACGCAGTTGCAGCTTCATACTGTCCTTGAGATACAGATAAAATGGAGCTGCGGACGACTTCTGAAAGATATGCGCCATAGTTTAGGCCAATTGCAATGACACCAATCCACCAATTTGAACCCAGATTAATCCCAAATAGCATCGGAACTGCATAATACAGCCAGAATAGCTGAACAATCAACGATGTCCCCCGAAATACCTCTACATAAAATCCAGTCAATTTTCGTAATATAAAATTATTGGAAAGTCGGCATAGTCCTGCTATAAATGACATAGCATATGCAAACAGTGCAGAAGCAAATAAAATAGATACAGTTATTTGAATACCACGCCATAATTGCGGGGCAACCTCTAATATTGCACTAATGGTAAATACCTCCTTAATAATTATTGTGTGTGCATTTTTACTGGGATTTTATTACTCGCCAAAACAAAGATAGGGCGCTCCTTAGTGAAGGAACCGCCCTATGGAGTCTGAAAATATCTGTTTCATCTACTTTCAAGATTAATATTCACCCTGACATACTTGCTCCGTTGTTACAGAGCCGGCTTCAACAAAATTGCTTTCTGGATGAAATCCGTTTTGTTCCAATAATTCAGCAACAGTACCGTCTTCTTTTAACTCTTCTAATTTTTCGTTATATGCATCACGAAGCTCTTCATTTTCCAGGCTGAATGCAGCTGCACCATAGCTTGGTACACCGTCTATTTCTGGCTGTTCAAAACTTTCAACAATTTCTAAATCCTCTGTGTCAGCAGATTCAAAAGCCATTCGAACGGTCATTTCCGTACCAGTTGTTGCATCAGCACGTCCTGCTTGTATAGCAGAGAAGGTTGCAGGAATATCAGATGCAGTGATGATTTGGTCATCGGCAACTCCTTCTGATTTTAAAAATTCAATTTCTGTAGCTCCTTCCATAACAACTACTGTTATATCCGGATTATCTGCAATATCTTTGTAGCTTTCAATAGATAATGGATTACCTGCTTCCACAACAAGCCCTTCGCCATATACCATTTCCGGCTCACCGAAAAGTGCATTTTCACAGCGGTCCGGTTGGATAGCCATACCAGCAGTAACAACATCAAACTGTCCTGCCTGTACTCCTGGAATCAGCTCACTGAAGTCAGATAATTTACCTTCTACATTATCAACACCAAGCTCAGCAAAAACTGCTGTGGCAATATCGACGGCCGCTCCTTTTAATTCACCATCTTCTTCATAAGCATAAGGTGATTCATTTGCAAAACCGACTTCGACCGTACCAGAATCCTGAATGCTTTCTAAACTATTATCTGAACCGCCGCAAGCAGCCAGCAGCAATAGAAATAAAGCAAGACCAATAAGTATTATTTTGTTTCTCAACTAAATGCTCCCCCTTAAAAAATAATAGATAATAAAAAATGTTGATTAACATTGTCGCTATTCTCTAAAAAAAGAATATTACATGAAATCAACATGAGTTAACAAATATGTTACAGAGAAAGAAAAATATTCTCAAACTGTATATTTCAGCAAAAATATGCTTTATATGCTGTTTAATGGAATGATTGGGAAATAACTTAAAAATACCAATATATCCGGTAGTATAGTTGCTTATTCTCTATATAACTCAGGAACAACATTTTTGAGGAAGGATAGAAATTTATTGAAAAGGTATGTATAGTTTAATAGGATAGAAGATAAGAAGGGATAATGGAGGTATATCATGGGTTCTTATATCGCAGTAATTGCTGTTTCAGTCATTGTGGTTGCAATGGTTATTATTTTATCTTTAGTTACTTTATCAAAAGGATACGGCTATAAGCATAAAATAGATCCGCTTCCTGATGAAGAGGAGGAAAAGGATAACGACAGGGATAATGAGAATTAGAAAGAAGAAAAGAAATAAATTTGTTTAGGAGAAAATCATGAAGAAAATCGGATTATTTATAGTATTAGGATGTGCTGCTGGTGTGTTATTTGCTTTCTGCACGCATCTTCCTGCCAATCAGGTAATTTATGTAGCAATGGATGGAGACGATCAAAATGAAGGCACACTGGAAAACCCATTTCGAACAATTGCTAAAGCAAGTTCTGAAGCAGAGGCAGGAACAACAGTATTTATTCGTGAAGGAACGTACGAGGAGCCGCTGATTGTTCAGCACACCGGTACGAAGCAGAAGCCAATCACTTTTCAGTCGTATGAAGAGGAAGAAGTTACCCTTGATGGCGGCAATATGGATTCTGCAGATGGAGACCGAGCGCTTGTTGTTCTGGAGGATAAGAATTATATAAACATAGAAGGATTAACGATAGAAAATGTAACGACGGATTTGATGGATGAAACAGTAATGGGTATTTTTATTACTGGCTCCAGCAGTCATATTACAGTGGAGGACAATACTGTTAAAGGAATAAAAACCTTGCATGAGGAAGGGAACGGTCATGGAATTGCCGTATATGGAACAGGTTCCATGAAGGATATAAATATCGTACATAACCTTGTTGAGGATTTAAAGCTGGGTGCCAGTGAATCGATTGTATTAAATGGCGATATTGATGGATTTACAGTAGAAGAAAATATGGTACGGTTCAGTGATAATATCGGAATTGATCTGATAGGATACGAAGGAATTGCCGATAATCCTGACGCTGATTATGCCCGGAATGGTAAGGTGCAAAATAATACGGTGCACCATATATCCTCCTTTGCTAATCCGGCGTATGGCGAGGAGTATAATGCAGCGGCTATTTATGTAGATGGAGGGAAAGATATTCTTATTGATAAGAATGAGTTGTATGAGAATGATATTGGAATTGAAGCTACATCAGAACATGCCGGGAAATATGCTGAGGATATTCAAATAACAGATAACCTGGTTTCACATAATTATTATACCGGAATATCTATCGGCGGATATGATGAAGAAAGAGGCGGTACCCGTGATACGTTGATTTCGGGAAATACTCTCTTTCGAAATGACACAAAAGAGTTAGATGGCGGACAGCTTCTGCTGCAGTATAATGTGTATGATAATGAGATAAAAGAAAATAAATTTACTGCCAGTGCATCACGCATTTTTATTGCCAATTTCTTTCAAGAAAATAAGAACAACCTTCTGACTGAGAATATCTATTATAAAGAACATGAACAAGAGGGAATCTGGATTTGGAAGGATGAGTGGTATACTTCTTTTTCTGTGTTTATTGAGGCTTCCGGAAGTGATGAAACTTCGCAATATATTTATGAGGATGAAGAAGAATAGAGTAAGGAAATTTCAAAAAGAATTACTGTTTTTAATGGATGTAATTGAGATTCAGTAAAGGACGTTGTTATGTTAAAAAATATTTTTTCAAAAAGTAAGCTATTGGCAGCATGTATTACTTCTTTCAATATGGGATTTGTATTTACTATGATAACTGAATCTGCAAGCAAGGAATTTAATACAGCATTCTTTACAGTTGCTTCGGAAGTTTTATTATTTTCTTTTTGGTTTTCTCTCTGGTATATAGCTCCAATTGTTTTTCTTGCAGGGATTCCAGCTTCTGCCGGAATTGATAAAATAACATCCGGGATTATGAATACAGAAGCTGGGAATACTTTGAGAGCCGTCCTGCATGTTTTAGCGGGAATAGTAATTGCTTTATTGGCATATTTCGTATTAGGTGGAGGTTTCCCTGATTTTAATAACAGAGAAATGATAATTAATTTTATATTCTTGTCTGTTTATCCGAGTGTCTTTTTTTGGCTGATAGACACATTGGCAAATAAAAAGAATACGAAAGCATAAAGGATAAACGTTGTTGGATGGAATGTTAATCTATTACGTTCAAGAAATGAAAAGCGAGATCATCAAATGATGGTCTTTTTTCTTTGTAATTAATTTTAGAGTACTTATGGTTGGCGGATATTGAACAAGTATAATAATTAAAACTAGGGTTCTAAACGATTTTTTAAGAAATATTACAATTCGGGTATCATTTTCTTATAATCTAAAAGAGAAGTTTTAGCTCGGCTAAAAAGGGAAAAAGCTTTATAAGAAAGGGGAGGTTTCCAATAATGGTACGAAATAAATATTTTGTAACAGTTGATACGGAAGAAATTAGCGAGGTTTCGCTGCCTGACAACGGTATTGAGTATGAGATATATGCAACACCAGAAGAGGTAAAAGAAATCGAAGTTCTGTTTGCGAGAAAAGAAAAAAATGCAAAAGATGCAGTTAAATTCGTGGGGAAACCATTTGATGAACGGCCAGTCGATGAAAAACGGGATAACTATGAGGAGGATTTGATTACTGTTTATCATAAACTATACGAACTCGGAACGGATGAAACAAAGAAAGAAATAAAAGAACTTAAATTGTTTTAATAGCTGCTGGATACTTTGGTAAATAAAAAGAAATTCAGACAATAAAAGCCTCTGCCTGAATTTCTTTTTATGAAAAATATTTGCGTGGAGTATATGTTAATTACCATCCTATTCTTCTTCAACGGAGGGACGATATCCCTGTTGCAGTTCAGAAATGCTCAATCCGAATGTCATCTGCAAATGCGGATAATCTGTAAAGCCATTGAAATCTCCGCCCCATTCAAACTCTAAATCTTTTGCGATTTCTGCAACTTCAAACCAGTCCGGCTCTCCATTGTTATTCCCGTCATAATGAATATCCCAGATAATTTCTCCGTCGTTGTTCCGAATCGCATAATCCACAGCCAAACCATAATTATGATAGCTTTCACCTGCTCTGGCGTGGGTAACAATATCTTCTTCGTTTTCTCTGCCTCTTGCATACAGCGTTTCCTGTTCTTCCTCTGTACGCAGGCCATCTGTAATAACAACCTCTATATCAATATCATCAGCACGATCAATCAACGTATCGACAGCTTCCTGGACAGCGGGATGAAGTTCTGATATCGTTTCTTCTCCATCCACTCTTTCATAAGAAGAATTTGTCTGCTGGTAAAGCCAGAACAGCAAACCTATAAAAAGAATAATAGCAATCCAGGAAAGCGTAAAATGCTTTAAAGCTTTCATTCGTTATTTCTGACTCCTTTAAAAAATTTCTCTCTATTAGTAATCATAACATGAACAAGTTCCTGATGATGCATTGAACAACTAGATAAATATGGTTGTTTTACAAATTGATTTCTTAAGCATTCTGGACATATAATAAGAGAAACTTAACAGAAATGGAGGGAAATCAATGTATTACTTCATTAGCTGTTTAATAGGCTATATTTTTGGCTGTATTCATGGATCGCAAATTATCGGGAAAATAAAGAAGCGGGATATTAAGAGTGAAGGTGTCAAAAATGCCGGAGCATCTAATACAACAATTCTGTTAGGCTGGAAATATGGTATTGTGGTTGCGCTGATTGATATTTTTAAGGCTACACTTGCCATTTTACTCGTCTTATTTATTTTAGGAGAAGCAGGAATCCCGGCTGGAGAGGCTTCCTTATATATTTATTTGACTGCTTTATTTGTTATTATTGGGCATAATTATCCTATAACGATGAACTTCAGCGGCGGGAAAGGTACCGCGTCCCTGGTTGGTGCATTAATTGCCATTGACTGGCGGGTTGCTTTAATTGGAATTGCTATTTTATTGTTCTTTACTTTTGCAACAGACTATCTTGTTATCGGCGTCCTGTTTATGTATGTATCTTTTCTTATTACAACCTACTATTTCTTTGGAAATGGGCCTGCGCTGGTGGTTATATTTTTAACACTGCTTTGTATATACAAGCATATGGAGAATTATCGCCGGATTATATTAAAGGAAGAGACAAGGTTATCCAGTATGTTTAAAAAGAGTGCCTAGATAAGGGTTTTTTTGAACTTATATTATAGGGGATACTGAAAAAGTAAGCTTTTTATTAAGGAGTGTGCAAGAATTGGATATTTTATTATGGATAATCATTATCCTGTTATTTATCGCAAGTTTTCTGGGAATTATCTTTCCGATGATCCCGTCTGTTATTGCTATTTGGGGAGGATTTCTAATCTATTACTTCTTTATAAATAGTGAGACCCTGAACTGGTGGTTCTGGGCAGGAATGATTGTGATCACAGTTATTCTCTTTGTTGCGGACATTATTGCCAACAGTTATTTTGTGAAAAAATTTGGAGGCAGTAAAGCAGGAGAAAGAGGCGCTGCGGTAGCTGTTATTATCGGTTCCTTTATTACTCCGCCATTTGGAATTATTTATGTTCCATTTTTAACAGTGCTCGCTATCGAAATGATGCAACGGAGAACAGTGAAAGAAGCAATCCGGGCTTCCATTGGTTCTTTTTTAGGATTTTTAGGAGGTTCTGTTGCAAAAGTTGTCCTGCAGTTGATTATGATTGTCTGGTTCTTTATCGCGGTCTGGTTATAAGCAGGCAGCAAATGCCTTATTCCCATTTTCTTAACTGTAAAAAATCGTCTGCTTCTTGACTTTCATCAGTGAGAACTATATATTAAAAGCATAGTTGAAATATTGACGGAGAATAGTACGTTGTTACTGTCTAATACAGAGAGAAAAAGGATGCTGAGACTTTTTCATAGACATACAAGGGAACCTGCCTCCCGAGTTCGCCATATAAGGAGATACAACTCTGAAATTGGCGCGGTTTTGGCCGTTATCAAATGAAGTGTATATATTTGCCGGGCATGTCTGTAAAATAACAGACAGCAGCTTATATATAAACAAGGGTGGTACCACCTGTTTAACCTCGGTCCCTTTTCATAAGGATGGAGGATTTTTTGCGTTTATATGGAATTTCAAATAATAGAAGAGTTAAATAAGAAAGAGGTGCTTACAATTGGGTAAGAAAAATAAACAATTTGTAGAAAAAATTACAGCGATGGAGGACGATTTCGCACAGTGGTATACAGACGTAGTTAAACAGGCAGAGCTTGTTGACTATGGTCAAGTGCGCGGAACGATGATTATCAAGCCCTATGGCTATGCAATCTGGGAAAATATTAAAGACGAATTAGATCGTATGTTTAAGGAAACAGGTCATACGAACGTTGCTTTTCCACTGTTTATTCCGGAAAGCCTGCTGCAAAAGGAAAAAGATCACGTAGAAGGCTTTGCTCCTGAGGTTGCCTGGGTAACGCACGGCGGAGATGAGGAATTAACAGAACGTATCGCGGTGCGCCCAACTTCTGAGGTGCTTTTCTGTGATTATTACTCAAATAATATTCACTCTTACCGTGATCTGCCAAAGCTCTATAACCAATGGTCCAACGTAGTCCGCTGGGAAAAAACAACACGTCCATTCCTGCGTTCCTCTGAATTCCATTGGCAGGAAGGGCATACAGCACATGCAACAGATGAAGAAGCAACCGAAGAAACAAATCGTATGCTTGGAATTTATGCCAAGCTGGTGGAAGAATATTTAGCCATCCCTGTGTTAAAAGGAAAGAAAACAGATAAAGAAAAATTTGCAGGGGCGGAATTTACCTTAACGATTGAAGCATTGATGCATGACGGGAAAGCATTGCAATCTGCTACATCGCATCATTTTGGTTCTGGATTTGCAGAAGCATTTGATATTACCTATCTGGATGAAAATGGGGAAAGCCAGTTTGTTCATCAAACTTCATGGGGCTTGTCTACCCGGATTATGGGAGCTTTAATTATGGTGCACGGCGATAATCGCGGACTAGTAGTGCCTCCAAAGATTGCTCCGACACAGGCAATGATTGTTCCAATCGCCCAGCATAAAGAAGGCGTACTGGATAAAGCTTATGCTCTACGTGATAAATTAGCAAAAGTTGCCCGTGTCGATATTGACGGCAGTGATAAAATGCCAGGCTGGAAATTTAATGAATATGAAATGAAAGGTATCCCGGTCCGAGTTGAGATGGGGCCAAAGGATATTGAAAAAGAGCAGGTCGTTCTTGTCCGCCGTGATACCGGCGAGAAGGAATTTGTTGCTCTGGCAGATGTGGAAGAGCGTCTTGCTGCATTGCTGGATGAAGTACAGGCAAATCTATATAATCGTGCATTAGAGCATCGTGAAGAGATGACCCATACAGCTAAAAATATGGATGAATTTAAAACAGAAATTGAAAAGGGCGGCTTTGTCAAAGCAATGTGGTGTGGAGATGTAGCCTGTGAAGAAAAGATTAAAGAAGAAACAACAGCAACCTCCCGCTGTATTCCGTTTGAACCGGAAAGCGTATCTGATACATGCGTATGCTGCGGGAAGCAGGCAAAGGAATTAGTTTACTGGGCAAAAGCGTATTAATAACTGAAAAATGGAAGCAGACTGGGTTTTGCAGCTCAGTCTGCTTTTATGTATTAAAGATAATATATAAAGTGCTTAAAGGATTGCCTCTTTCTGATAGTAGAAAAATTTAGACTGAATGGGGTATATCCATTCCAAATGATATGCAAGAATCAGGCTTTAAAGAAATAATTACAGATGAAGATGGATACCGCTATGAAGGTGAAATTTGGTTTATTGGGGAATTAAAGTAACCTTTCTTAGTAAAAATATGATCCTGGGTTGAGGGATATACTTCTTGTAAATATCAATATATAAGCTTAAATAATTATCTGAAAATATAATTATTATTTTGCCTATTGCATAAGCATGCAAAATCGTGTTATAAATATACATATTAATTAATAATTATACATTAAATGAGGGAATAAATATGAAGTCAAATTTAAAAAACAAACTAGATAAAGTAATTAATGATTTAACGAACTTGAGCGACACTATTTTTGATAATCCAGAGCTTGGAGATCAAGAATATGAATCTATGAAGCTATTAACAGATTATTTAACGTCACATCAATTTAAAGTAGAAAAAGGGATTGTTGGTCGTGATACGGCCTTTAAAGCAACCTACTCAAGCGGAAAGCCTGGTCCTCAAATTGCATATCTGGCCGAATATGATGCACTTCCAGGTGTAGGTCACGGCTGCGGGCATAATTTAATTGGAACGATGAGTGTCGGTGCAGGAGTTGTATTAAGTAAAGTTATTGATGAAATTGGCGGCACTGTTTATGTATTCGGTACTCCTGCAGAGGAAACAAACGGAGCTAAAGTACCGATGAGTGAGCAGGGAGTGTTTGACGGTATTGATGCTGCGATGATTTTACATCCAAGTGATACATCACAGGTAAGCGGTGAATCACTGGCTATGGATGCAATCCAATTTGAGTATCATGGAAAAACAGCACATGCTGCAGCAGCTCCGGAAAAAGGGATTAATGCCTTAGATGGTGTGCTTCAATTGTTTAACGGTATTAATGCATTGAGACAGCATGTGAAATCAGATGTCCGTATTCATGGAGTTATTCCTGATGGAGGACAAGCTGCGAACGTGGTTCCTGATAAAGCAGTTGCACAGTTCTATGTCCGGGCAAATAATCGTCCTTACCTTAATGAAGTAGTAGAAAAGGTAAAGCATATTGCTGAAGGAGCAGCTTTAATGACTGGAGCAACATTAAATATATCCAACTATGAATTAAGCTATGACGATATGACAACGAATCAGGTTTTATCTGATTTGTTTACTGCAAATTTAAAAGAGACAAGCCGCCTGCCTGTTTATGGAGCAAAAGAATCTTATGGTTCGATTGATATGGGAAATGTCAGCCAGGTAGTTCCGGCTATTCATCCGTATATCGGCTTAAACAAAGAAGGCTTAATTGCTCATACGAAAGAATTTGCTAATCAGACTATTACTGAGGATGGGCATCTGGCATTGTATGAAGGGGCTCTTTCTTTAGCGAAAACAGGCTATGATTTATTGACAAATGAAGAAGCGGTTCAGGCAATGAAGGAAGAATTTAATAAAAACAAAGAAGAGGTAAACGTCTAATGAAAAAAAAGCTCATTTTACTTTTCAGCACATTACTATTTACAGCTTTACTGGCTGCTTGCGGATCAGATGATAATGAATCTGAATCATCTGGCGGGGATAAAAATGTATTAAAAATGGGAACATCAGCTGATTTCCCTCCATATGAATCACGAAATCCTCAAGGTGAGTTTGAAGGATTTGATATTGAATTAGGAAAGCTTATCGCTGAAGAACTGGATATGGAATTAGAAATTGAAGATATGAAATTTGAAGGTCTGATTGGTTCCTTGCAAGCAAATCGTGTGGACATGGTCATATCAGGAATGAATGCAAGCGAAGACCGTAAAAAGAATGTAGACTTCTCTAATGTTTATAATGATACTGGACAAATGTTTGTTACCAAAGATAAAGCAATGGAATCTTTAGATGAGCTTGAAGGAAAAACACTTGGTGTACAACTGGGCTCCATTCAAGAAAATGGCGCAGATGCTTTAGCGGAAGAGTATAATATTGAGGTGAAAAAGGTAGATGATGCCGGGATTTTAGCTCAGGAATTGAATGCGAACCGTATCGATGTTGTCTATCTGTCTAAGGAAGTTGCTCTGGGATATATGGATTCCCAAGGATTCTTTGGATTTGATGATCCCAATTCTTCAACTGAGGGTATGGCAATCGCATTCCCTAAAGACAGTGATTTAGTGGATGATGTAAATGCCGTTTTAGAAAAATTAGAAGAAGATGGCACTTTAAAGAGCTTAAAAGAAGAATGGATACCAGGCTCTGTTGAATAAAATACAGCATAAAGAAACGAGGTGATAGGGCATGAATTTGGATTTTTCCCAAATCGTGCCTTATATTCCTTTTATACTAGAAGGAATAGGTGCAACATTAAAGTTTGTTAGTGTATCCATTTTGGCAGGGTTTATATTGGGTACTATTTTGGCAATTTTTAAAATAACGGGCTTTTGGCCGTTGAAGGCAATTGCAGATGTATATACATCTATTTTTCGCGGTACACCGCTTATTTTGCAATTAATGATTATATACTTAGCAATCCCCCAATTAACTGGCTATGATATATCGGCATTTTTATCCGCTGTATTAGCATTCGGCTTGAACTCAGCCGCGTATGTATCTGAAATTATCCGTGCCGGTATTATGGCAGTGGATAAAGGACAGACCGAAGCAGCCAAAGCGTTAGGTGTTCCTTATCGTTCCATGATGCTAAATATTATTTTACCGCAGGCATTTAAAAATATTCTTCCTGCACTCATGAATGAATTTATTACATTAACAAAAGAGTCGGCATTAGTTTCTACTATTGGCTATCTGGATTTAATGCGCCGTGCACAAATTGCCGGAGCCGATTTATATAGAAACTTCGAACCGCTCTTTTTCGCAGGAGTAATTTATTGGGTGATGGTTACCATACTAACTTTGGCTGGAAGGTATGTTGAACGGAGGATGAGACAGAGTGATTAAAGCAGATAATATAACAAAGGTATTTGGTAAGAATGAAGTGTTAAAAGGTATCAGTACAACAGTTGGAAAAGGTGAGGTTGTGACAATTATCGGCCCTTCCGGATCTGGAAAATCAACCTTTCTGCGCTGTCTTAATCTATTGGAAGAGCCAACCTCTGGACAAATTTATATAAATGATGAGGAAATTATTTCTCCAAGGGTTAACAAAATGGAAATAAGAAAAAATATTGGAATGGTATTCCAGCATTTTCATCTTTTTCCCCATATGACTGCTTTGGAGAACGTAATGTATGCACCACAAAAAGTAAAGGGTTTATCGAAAAAAGAAGCGGAGCAGATTGGGAAAAACCTGCTGGCAAGGGTAGGTATGACCGATAAAGAAAAAGCATACCCCAATCGACTGTCTGGCGGACAGAAGCAGCGTGTTGCCATCGCCAGAGCACTCGCAATGGAACCGGAAATTATGCTTTTTGATGAACCAACTTCCGCACTTGATCCGGAAATGGTAAAAGAGGTACTCGACGTTATGAAAGGCTTGACGGAGACAGGCATGACGATGGTAATTGTTACGCATGAAATGAATTTTGCAAAGGAAGTTGCAGATAAGGTACTCTTTTTAGATGATGGTGTATTGCTGGAAGAAACGGAGCCAAATACATTCTTCACTAATCCAAGCACCGAACGGGCCCAAAGCTTTTTGGAAAAAGTACTCTAAAGATAAAAGGGCGGAAGATAGATTGAACATGGTTTAAACTAAGTCATGTTCTTAATATATCCTCTGCGCTTTTATTGCTTATCCATCTAGAAGTGCTTCCACATCCTTCTCTATTATATCCGGGTTCTTTTGCGGACCAAATCGTTTTACAACTTGTCCATCTTTATCAATAAGAAACTTTGTAAAATTCCATTTAATTTGTTCGCCAAGTATACCTTTTTGCTCGCTTGTTAAAAAAGCAAAAAGAGGATGTGCATTTTTTCCTTTTACATTCACTTTAGAAAACATTTGAAAGGAAACCCCATAATTCTGTTTGCAAAACTGGTTAATCTCTTCATCCGCTCCAGGATCCTGATGTCCAAATTGATTGCATGGAAAGCCAAGCACTTCAAAGCTCTGATCTTTATATTGGTCATACAATTTCTGCAGTCCGTTAAATTGAGGAGTAAAGCCGCATTTACTGGCTGTGTTTACGATGAGCAGCACATCCCCCTTATAATCTGACAGCGGCTTCTCTTCACCCTCAATTGTTTTTGCTGAAAAATCGTATATACTTGTCATATTACTCCTCCTTAAAAAAATGATAAGATGTAAATGCATCTAAAAGTGTGTGTTCAAAAAGTCCGATGAATAGGACCAAGAAACTCCCGTCAACGCAGAAACTCGCCGTGTCATTTTTATTAGACTTTTTGAACATCCTCTAAAAGAATAGCTCTATCTGATTTAATTGTATCATAGCAAGAAAGGACGTTTACCTGTGACAGAAATTGTAAAATATCTCCCATTAAATGGGGAAGATAAAAATACTTATTTACGCTACCTCACTACTACTGATTTACCCGAAATTATAGAGCTGCAAACGGCAGTTTATGAAGCATTGGAGGATAAAAACAGACTTGAGCCCTTAGACGAGGACGAGTTCCTTACAATATTAGAGGGAGATTCGCTGATGGTCGGCATTTTTCATCAGGAGAAGCTGGTTGCATTTCGGGCTTTTCTAAATCCGGCTGCAGATGAAGAGGGGCTGGGAAAAGATATCGGGCTGACAGAAGAAGATTATGCACAAATTATCTATTCGGAGATTTCTAATGTACATCCTGATTTTCGGGGGAATCGATTGCAGACAAGAATGGGAAAATTTATTATGGAGCAGTTGGATTCAACTGCATATCGCTATGTTTTAGCTACAGTTGCCCCGGGAAATATTCCGAGTATGAAAGATAAATTTGCTCTGGGAATGCGGATTTATAAAATGAAGGAAAAGTATGGCGGGAAGCTGCGTTATATTTATTGTAATGATTTACAATTGCACAACGTTGGTGATGGAGAACATAGAGAAATAAAAATGAACGATATTACTGGTCAAGCAAATCTTATGAAGGAAGGGTATATCGGTACTGGAATGAAAAACAAGGATAATGAATGGCTGATTATTTATCAAAAATAATAAACAGGCTGGAGAATCTCCAGCCTGTTTTCGATTATATATTTATTTAAACAGTTGTTGTTTCCGGAAGTGTTTCGCCAATAGCTGCTAAACGCTCTTTAACTTCTTCTGTAGATAAATTATGCTCTTTTACATAAAGATTACGTGGGCTGATACGGCATTCATGTGTGCATCCGCGTAAATATTTATGTTCATTCTCTTCAGAAGCGAGAATTTGATTATTACATTCGGGATTTGCACAGTTTATATAACGTTCACAAGGTTCCCCGTCAAAGTAATCTTTTCCGACAATAACATGCTCTTTGCGGTTAACAGGAACGCTGATACGTTCATCAAATACATATAGCTGTCCATCCCATAATTCGCCCTGAACTTCAGGATCTTTTCCATAGGTAACGATACCGCCATGTAATTGGCTTACGTCCTCAAAGCCTTCATCCTTGAGCCAGCCGCTAAATTTCTCACAGCGAATGCCTCCTGTGCAATACGTTACAATTTTTTTATCTTCAAGCATTTCTTTATTTTCCTGTACCCAATCCGGCAATTCACGGAAGGTTTGAATGTCTGGACGGATTGCTCCGCGGAAATGGCCCAAATCAAATTCGTAATCATTGCGGGCATCCAATACCACTGTATTTTCGTCCTTTAATGCTTCATAGAATTCTTTTGGCTCTAAGTACTTACCAGTAGTTTCCAATGGGTTAATATCATCCTCTAAACGAAGCGTAACTAATTCACCTCTTGGGCGTACATGCATTTTTTTGAAAGCATGTTTATCATGAGCGTCCACCTTGAATACCATATCTTCAAAGCGGGGATCAGCATGCATATGCTCCATATAGGCATTTGTCTGCTCAATAGTACCTGAAACTGTTCCGTTAATACCTTCCTCAGCTACCAGAATACGCCCCTTCAGCCCAAGTTCTTTACAGTACTTAAGGTGCTCTGCAGCGAATGTTTCAGGATCCTCAATGTGTACATAATTGTAATAAAGTAAAACCTGATAATCTTGTTTTGTTTCCATTTGGTATACCACCTGTTCATTTTGTATTTGCAAGATACACAAATGAGTCTGGTTTTGTTTATTCATTTTTCGTCTTGCAATTTTTTATTTTAGCATGTTTCTCTGCTTGATTCCAGTCCATAACAATGAAATATGTCCACCATTATTTAGAAGCCCTTGGACTCGAGCATAGTCAATCCAGTCCTGCCCTCCATAAAATGAAGTATCTATGATGGAAGGAGGAAAAAACAATGAGTGAATCATCTAAAAAAGCAACGATGCCGGATAAACTGGTTGAGGTAATGGTGGACAGTGTTTTTCGTAAAAATGGTATAAAGCCGGAAGAGGTCAAAAATAACCTTTCTGAAAAGCAGCGCGAAATGCTGAAGGAAATGGTTACGGATTTAAAACAGCAAGTGGAGGAGTTTCAGCAAAAAAGGAATGAATCTAAAACGGAAGAGTAGTGATTTTGAAAATGTGGAGAAAATCAATTATTTCTTCACATTTTTATGTGGCAGTAAAAACACCATGATGCTATTCCTATTCTTATAGATTAGAGATGAAAAGAAATTTTCTCTTTACAAGGCTTCTTTTATTGCATATTCCCTAAATTTGGACTAGGTGATTTTGTTATTTTCCGTGTTCTTTGTGCGGGTGTACAGGAAGTATAGTTATCAATACCATAAATTATTTTAGTACTTTTAGAAAGGAGTGTTAATTGATGTCTGTCTACAGAAGTAAAACAGAAGGAACAAATCGTTTTCATGAAGATTTATATGGAGACGATTATGCGTGTCAGCCTAAAGAAACAGACTGCGATACAAATAATTACCAATCTGCACCGACTTATTTTGAAAATTCCTTTAGCCCGAATTTTGGTGAGGCAAGTGTTGTTCAAACTGGAGATGAATATTCGTATATGGAGCAGGAGTCTGCGGAGGTTATCTGGGTAAAAGAATCATGCAATATCACAGTGAGCTCAACAGACACTCAGATCAGTGCTTCTCTGCAAGCTGCTTTGCAATTAGCTATTTCCATTGTTATTCGTTTATCTATTGCTGGCTCTGCAGATGAAGAAGCAGTCGAACAAGAATTAATGCAAACAATCAGTTCCAGTCAAGTAAATAAACAAAAAATATTTATCTATAATACAAAAGATGCAACTGTTACAACAACGGACACTGATATTTCGGTAAATATTCAGCTGCTTTTACAAATACTCATTGCTTTGGTAATCATGATTGATATTCTGTAATCTCAATATGGTATAGAAAGGAGTGTAAGATAAAATGATGCACAAAAAAGAGTGGAGAGCCTTAGACTACTGTGATGACGACCGTAATAATCAAGCAGATGTAGAGCAGGATGCGAAACAAAAGAACGTAACGAAGCAGTCCTCCGAGGAATGGATTATTATTAAAGATTCCGAGGGAGTTACAGTAACAACGACTGATACACAAGCAGCCATCAGCTTACAGGTAGGTATTGAAGTAGCTATTGCTCTAGTCCTCAGTATTTCATTAGGTGATTCGGATAAGGCAAAGGCTGTATTCCAGGATTTAGAACAAGTGATGAAAACGAAACAAAGCAACCGTCAAAAAACTATTGTCGAAAAATCGAAAAATGTTAATATAACAACAACAGATACAGATATTGCAATTAATATTCAGCTATTAATTCAATTGCTTGTAGCGATTGTAGTAAGTCTGGATATTTTATAAGAATTCTTGGAGTAATCACAATAGAAAAAATTATATTACTTTACCTGGACTCCCTTTATATATATAAAGGGAGTTTAATTTGCCATAATGGAAATGGCTATAAGACTCCCGCTGAATAAAGCTTCCCTTTAACTTATAATTACGTATTTTTCCCCTTTATAAACAGGTGAATAATATCTTATTACTATTTATGGTAATTATAAAAAATTATGGATTTTATTAAAGCAGTAGCTGCAGTTTTATGAAAACGCTTCTTCCATTGAAAAACGTCGAATTTTGTTTGATAATACTCACCGATATTGACTTGCATTTTTTTATGAAAGGGGTTAAAATAATACTTGCAAAAGGTAATTGGAGTTACAAGAATACTTTACGATCTCTTTTCCAAGACGGTGTAAAAGTATTTAGGTTTCAATGACTTTGCATATCTTGTATAAGGAGGTCATGATAATGACTGGTAAAGTAAAATGGTTTAATGCAGAAAAAGGTTTTGGTTTCATCGAGCGTGAAGACGGAGACGACGTATTTGTACACTTCTCTGCAATTCAAGCTGAAGGATTCAAAACTCTTGAAGAAGGTCAAGATGTTGAATTCGAAATCGTTGAAGGCAACCGTGGCCCACAAGCTGCTAACGTTGTTCGTCTGTAATTCGAATATGAGTAATATAAAAAGCTAGGGTGACCTGGTTAAAAAACCCCGAATGTCTTGAGAGGCATTCGGGGTTTTTTAATGTTGAAAATAAGCTTGCTTATAATGTCAGCTCTGCTTCATGCGCAAGCAATTTAATCAAGGCCTGTGTTCCGCTGTCAGCTTCACCCATATCAGCTAATTCTTTATAGAGCTTTAATGATAGTTCCAGCCCGGGCGCAGGCATTCCCATAGTATGGGCAGATTCTAAGGCGATTTCCATATCCTTGATAAAATGCTTCACATAAAATCCGGGCTCATAATCCTGTTCCAGCATTCTTTTACCCAGATTAGACAGAGAAAAGCTGGCGGCAGCTCCCGAGGAAATAGTTGCTAGTACTTCTTCCGCATTTAATCCTGCTTTCTTTGCATATATAATTGATTCACAAACTCCGATCATATTGGTAGCAATAGCAATTTGATTTGCCATTTTCGTATGCTGACCTGCTCCGGCAGGTCCGAGTAAATGAATTCTTTCACCTAAAACGCGAAATATCGGAGCAATTTCATCATAAGCTTTTTTATCTCCACCGGCCATGATTGCCAATGTACCATTTTTTGCACCGATATCTCCGCCGGAGACTGGCGCGTCTAAAGCAGCCAGCCCTTCTTTTTTTGCTGCTTCATAAATTTCAATTGCCAAGCTGGGCTTAGAGGTTGTCATATCAATAACATAAGTATTTTTTTTCGCATTTTTTAAAATGCCGTTATCACCAAAATAGACTTTTTCTACATCTGCAGGATAACCAACCATCGTAATAATTACATTACTTGCTTTTGCTAAGCTTGCTGGATCATCGTGCCAGTTTGCACCAATTTCTAACAGTTCTTCCGCTTTCGATTTCGTCCTTGTGTAAACATTCAGGCTATAGCCGGCATCCATTAAATTTTTTACCATGCTTTTCCCCATAACACCTAAACCAATAAAGCCAATTGTTGCAGTTGATGCAGTGATCATTATATCCATCTCCTTTATATAGATGCTTTACCTTGAGTTTGTCACGAAAATTTGCGAAACGCAACTATTTTCAGTTAATATGATTTCAGAATTTTACATAAAAATATTCTCGTTTAACTTGGCAACGATTGCCTTGCATTGAATCATGCAGGATACATATAGTATAAAATGATTTCACAATAAAACAGTAGTTGCTTATGAATGTATAAAGGGGGAGGAGAACAATGACGATTAATATAAATCAGCTGAAGAAGCGTATTCTTGCAAGGCAGGAAGAATTAATCGAAAAAATAAATCAAGAGACAGAGGCAATATATGAATTCAGTCAAGAAGTATCAGGTGAATTATCTAATTACGATAATCATCCCGCTGATACTGGGACTGAGCTCTTTGACAAAGAGAGGGACAGTGCTTTACGAAGGCTTGCAGAATCAGAGCTGGAAGAGATAAACAATTCTCTGCACGCTATGGAGGAAGGAACGTATGGTATCTGTAAGATGTGTGGAGGAAATATTGATCCAGAGCGCTTAGAAGCTTTGCCGACTGCTGATTGCTGTGCGGAGCATGCGGAGAAACCAGCATATCATGGAGATACACCACCCAAAGAGGTATTTAAAGGCAGGGATGATGGTGGAGAAAATAGCTGGGAAGACGTCAAGCAGTATGGAACATCCAGTTCTTCGATAGAGTATGCAGGGAATTTCAATGAATTTGGAGATGAAGAAGAAAGGGAAATTGATGTAGAGGACTTTCTAGCGGCAGATATTGAGGGGAAGTATACAGGTGTGATGCCTAATCATGAGGCATATGAACAGAGAATTGACGATGAAGAATAAGGCAAAAAGTGCTGGAAAACCAACTGGGTTAGATAGCGAACCAAAAACTGCTCCTCAATTTGTATAGTAGAGGAGCAGTTTTTGGTTCACAAAAGATAAAAAAATAAATGATTGCTACTAATAAAAGCAATTTAGAAAAATGGGAAGGAGCTCATCACACCATCAAATATAGCAAAAAATAACGTTTGCAGTAGGAGATAATAGCCTGAAATAAGCTGTATTAAGTAAACAACCATAAGTGCGTATATCTTATCAATTTCTCTTGGAAGAGACTCCATTAATACATAAGCCGGTATAATTAAAATTGGTGCAAGCATAGCCAAAAGCATGACATAAACCATGAAGTCCAGTCCGATAACAGCGAAAAAATACCCTGCAAGAAAAAGCACTGAATAAGGAAAAAGATAGCCGCCTGTTTTTGCAGTTGTACTAAAGAAATTGTCCTGGCTCCCCATAAGCTTTCCTGTGCCGAAAATTACTGCGACAGATATAATAAAGAATAGTAAGAATTTAAGAAAAGGCACCAAAAAAGATTCCACAAACGGTGGTGATGAGGAAGAAATTTCATTAAGTGTAATGTACAATATGATAGTATATAAAAGGGCTGTTAATACAATTGTTATTGCTCCGGAAATCCAGCTTTGTTCTGTAAGGCTTCTTGCTTGCCCGGGGGACTTCAGCTGATTAAGCGCGAACCGGCCAAATCCGCCTGATGCCTTTTTAACTGCTTCTCCAAAGTCATTCATTGTGTAAGGCGTTGTTTCTGGCTGCTGCTGTTGAGCAGTTTGACCAGCTGTTTCTGCAGTTGGCGCTGCCTGTTCTTGACTGGGCTGTGCGTTTGCAGCTTCATATGTCTGTTGTGCCTGAACAGGCTCATTCGCCGGTTTGACAGCTTCTACAGGTTCAGCGGGTTCACTTGGCGTGGTTTCCTGCTGGCTTAAAGGCTGCCCGCATTTCGTACAAAACTTTCCTTCCTCCGTTTCTTGATTACATGATGGACAAATCAAAAAATCACTTCCTTTCAAAATAATTCGACAAGATAAGATAAATCCTGCTTTAATTGTTAATTATATATGAACTTTAGGAGGAAAGGTAGGGGTTATTGGATTGATTTTCTTATTAAAGACGATGTTAAAATAGACTTTTTTGAAGAATAAGAAAGAATATAAAAATGCTGAAGAATAGCCACTCCAACGGTTTTCATGGGATAAATAATCGCAAACTCAGAAATATACTACGCTTTCCGTAGGCCCCGAGCTTATCTCCTCGAAAAAAAAGAAGAGCACTTTTTTCTGTGGAGGCATGCAGGACGTATGTCAGTTCGGTGCCTGAGACAGGACGTCGCGAACTTAACCGAACTTTCTTTTCTGTGTTCTGCGCTTACTCGTCCCATCAGAAAGCGACTTCCCGTAGCGGACATCTCCTTGGTAAGAACACCATCGTTTTAAAGACCAAGTGACTTTCTAGGCTTTTCTTACATAATTCTCTATTCAGCGTATCCTATGCGCGGAAACCAATATTATTCTGAAAAAATGATGCTTTAAAAAAGCGGCATGCAGAGCTCTGATTTGCTCCTGCATGCCGCTTCTAATATTTCTTTAAATATCTGTTACGCTTCTTATTCTAACTTTGCATTAAGATTCATTTGTTTGAAGCTCATCCATTTTTAACGTAATGGAATGTACTTCACCATCACGTATAAATTCGATTTCTACATGCTCACCAGCCTGTCCTTGAGCATAAAGCTCTTTTCTGAGATCAATTATAGATTTGACAGGATTTCCATTGATTTTGGTAATGACGTCAAATTGTTGCAGATTAGCATTATCTGCTGGAGAATTTGGCTGTACATTAGCAACAACCATGCCGCCTTCTACATCTTCAGGAAGCTGAATTTCCTGCTGATATTCTGCCGGTACTTGACTTAATGGTGCAGTAGAAATACCAATCAACGGACGGGAAACCTCACCATCTGTTTCGAGTTTTTCAATGATTGGGAGAGCTTCGTCAATTGGAATGGCAAAGCCAATACCTTCTACTTGACTTTGAGCAATTTTCATAGAGTTTATTCCAATAACATCACCGTTTGAATTAACTAATGCTCCACCGCTGTTACCCGGGTTAATTGCTGCGTCTGTTTGCAGAACTTCAGTTACCCAGTCAGCAGCACCGTCTCCATTTGTATCTACCTCTACAGAACGATTTAATCCACTGATTATACCTTTTGTTACACTATTATTAAAGTCCATTCCAAGAGGGTTTCCAATAGCAAGTACTGTTTCTCCCACTTGTGCATCTTCACTGGATCCTAAATTGGCTACCGTATCTACATATTCACCATCAATTTCAAGAACTGCTAAGTCTGTTAAAGCATCAGTTCCTAGCACTGTTGCATCAACCTGATGCTCTTCATCCAGAGCCACTTGGACTTGCTCAGCACCTTCTACAACGTGGTTATTCGTGATAACGTAAGCTTTTCCATCCTCTTTTTTATAAATGATTCCAGAGCCGGTTCCAGCTTCCTGGCTGCCTTCCCACAGGTTTTGCTGCTGCATATTGATGACTCCAACCACTGCTTTTGATACCTCAGAGACATCAGCGGATACATCAGCATCATCAGAAGCCAGGGTAGGGATGACTGAATCCGATGACTGTTCGGATGCTGCGCTTTGTTCTCCTGTCGGGTTTATCGTATCACCAGAAGCTGACAACAATTGATTTCCCAGGAGCATGATAACAAGTATGGCAGAAACAATTCCTCCAAGTGCTCCGCTAAAAAAACCGCGGACCCAACCTTTAGAAGTTTTTGGTCTTTTTGATTTTTTTTCTGATGAAGCAATATATGTTGTTTGCTGTTCATTTGTCGAATCTTGCTCTGATCTATTTTCTTCAATTGTCGATGCTTCATCATCCGGATGAGTATCTTTATTTTCTATCCCACCCGGTACGTGTTCATTTTTTTCATTTTGATAATCATTATTACTCATTGTAAAGCACCTCCAAGTTATTTGATTTATCTTTATTATAGTGGGTATCGTGGGAAATCCTTTGGTATAATTGTGTAAAAACTGTGTAATCTTGAACTTGATTTGTCATTGGAAGTATATTCATGTAAAAATAGATAGTGTAAAATGAAATTTTATGAAATTTATGCGTTTTTTCAAACTATAACTATATCCAGTATGCAGGCCTTATTTGCAGGAAAAGAACTTCCAGTTTATATTGTATTTGAAGAGGTGAAGAACATATGTCATACCATATCGGTTTGATAGAAGATGATAAAAACATACAAGATATTGTCGTTGCTTATTTGAAAAAAGAAGGATACCAGGTAACCGTATTAGATAATGCAGAAGATGGCTGGACATTATGGGAAAACAACCCTCCTGATATGTGGGTATTAGATATTATGCTCCCGGGGATGGATGGTTATGAATTTTGCAAAAAGATCAGGAATGAAAGTGATGTTCCAATTATTATTATTTCAGCTAAAGATGAAGAAATTGATAAAATCCTGGGCTTAGAGCTCGGAGGCGATGACTATTTAACAAAGCCGTTTAGCCCTAGAGAATTAATTGCCCGTATTAAAAGGCTGTTCAAACGGGTCCAGCCAAAGTCTATCATGGATAAGGAAGCTGATGACCGTGTCAAGGTGGACCAGCTCCTTGTTTATAAGAATGAGCGCAGGGTATTTTTTGAAGGGATAGAGTATGAAACAACTGCTAAGGAATATGATATGCTGCTTCTTTTAGCAGAGAATCCCAACCGTGCTTTTTCCCGTGAGGAATTACTGGTAAAGGTATGGGGTGATGATTATTTTGGCAGTGACCGGGCTGTGGATGATCTAATGAAACGAATCCGTAAAAAGATGGAGAATATTCCTCTTGAGACAGTATGGGGATTCGGCTATCGTCTGAGAAAAGATGAGGAAGCATAGCAATGAAATTACAATCACAATTAAATGCTGCTTTTACAGCATTGCTTCTTGTAATCATGACAGCTGCAGGCTTAGTTATTTATTCGCTTGTTTTAGATGTATTAATTCAAGATGAGCAGCGCCAGCTTGCAGAGACGGGAGAATTATTGATTAATTTTCTTTCAGAATATGATGATGCAAGTGAGTACCGGAATATCAATGACTTTTTACAGGATCAGGATTTACAGCTGTTCTTGTATGACCGGAATTTAGATACGGTTTTATTTTCTACCATGTCAATTTCTGTAGTAAATGAATTTTTCGATGAAAATAACTTTGAAGATAATGAAGAAACATTGTGGCAGCATGGAAATGACCGTTTCGTAACACAAAGAATTATATTTTCCCCGGAGCAATCGGGGCTGGAATTAATCTTATTAACGCCGATCAATGATTTAAGAGCTGTACAGCAAAACTTTTTCTTCCGGCTAGCATGGGTATTTTTAATCGGAGCATTAGCCGCAGTTATTTTAAGCTATTTTATGACGAATAAACTGGTTACGCCATTGTCCCTGCTGAAAAAAGAGCTGAAAAAGGTGGAAAATCGGCAATTTGATCAAATGAAACGAATTCGGGCAAGCGGTGAGATAAAAGAAGTAGAGCAGACTGTCTACGATATGGCACAGACACTGGAGCAATATATGAAATCACAGCAAACCTTCTTCCAAAATGCGAGTCATGAGCTGAAAACCCCCTTGATGACGATTCAAGGCTATGCAGAAGGAATTCGTGACGGTATTTTTGATGAGGAGGATGCAGAAAAAGGCTTAGATGTTATGGTAACGGAGGTCAGTCGGCTGAAGAAAATTATTAATGAGATGATTCTGCTTGCTAAATTAGATTCTCAGCCTGATGTATACGAAGAAACAGAAATTGACGTGCAGACTTTCGTTGATGGAATTTTGAGTAAAGCATTGCCAATCGTCAATGAAAATAAACTGAAGCTTCAGCAGAAGGTGGACGGTTCGATTACGGTCTATGCTGACGAAGAAAAACTTTTGCGAGCTGTTACAAATGTGGTATTTAATGCTATTAGATATGCTCATGAAGAGGTATCTATCCATGTGTATAAGAAAAAGAATTACATCTTCTTTGATATTGAGGACGACGGAAAAGGAGTTTCCGAAGAAGATATGGATAAAATCTTCCATCGATTTATCAAAGGAAAAGGCGGAGAGACTGGATTGGGTCTTGCTATTGCCCGGGCAATTATTGAACAGTCAAATGGAAAAATATACGCTGGAAAATCCAAAAAATTAGGCGGGGCAAAATTTACTATGTGCCTCCCTGTACCTAATAAAACTAAAGGAAATAAAAAATTAAAGTCGTAAAGAATTAAGAAAAGACTTCTTTCTATGCCTAATCACCAGGCGGGAAAGAAGTCTTTTCTATAAAATTATTCAACAGGGAAAAGTTCAAGAATTTGCTTTTTCTTTTTGCCATTTCCTCAAATTATAAAGAATTTCAATAGCAAAAAGAATAATGAAAAAAGCTATAATCATTGTACTATACATTGTTGAAAAGCTTGATAGGAAAAAGATAATGAGTAGTCCAATAACTATAACAGGAATAGACCATAAATTTCTTTTTAATCTGCGTCGATAGCTTAGCCGGTAATAGTTAAATACAAATCCATGGTCTTTTTTTTCTAAGTTTTTACTGGAAAGAAACATGATAAAAGAGACAACTGCTGCAGCAGCTCCGGGTATCAGTATATCTTTCCACATAGAAACCACCCTTTAGTATTTATTATTTGAATTATAACACAGGGTAATGCTGTCATAATAATTAATAGGAAACGGACACATATTAAAATAAAAAAATAATTTTACATTATTCTTCAAAATATGATATAATAAATTGGTTTTACATTCGATATGTTAGAGGAGCGTACTATTTATGCAATTAAGAAATGATATTCGTAATATCGCAATTATTGCACACGTTGACCACGGGAAAACAACATTAGTGGATCAGCTATTAAAATATTCTGGGACTTTTCGGGAAAATGAGCACGTAGATGAGCGTGCGATGGACTCTGGAGATATAGAACGTGAGCGCGGGATTACAATCCTGGCTAAAAATACAGCTGTGAAATATGGAGATTCGACAATTAATATCCTTGATACACCGGGTCACGCCGACTTTGGCGGTGAGGTTGAGCGTATTATGAAAATGGTTGACGGTGTTGCCTTAGTCGTTGATGCTTATGAAGGAACTATGCCGCAGACGCGTTTTGTATTGAAAAAAGCTTTAGAACAAAAATTAACGCCAATTGTGGTATTAAATAAAGTAGACAGACCTAATGCACGGCCAGAAGAAGTTATTGATGAAGTATTGGATTTATTTATTGAACTGGGAGCGGATGATAACCAATTAGAATTCCCGGTTGTATATGCTTCTGCATTAAACGGAACGTCTGGTTTAGAGCCGGAAGATCAGCAGGAAACAATGGATCCAGTGTTTAAAACTATTTTGGACCATATCCCGGCTCCAATTGATACTAGAGAAGAACCATTACAATTTCAAGTAACTTTATTGGACTATAATGATTATGTGGGACGTATCGGTGTTGGCCGTGTTGTCCGTGGAACTATTAAAGTAGGACAGCAGGTTGTCGTTTTAAAAGAAGACGGATCACAGAAATCCTTCCGTGTTTCCAAACTATTTGGTTTTATCGGGTTAAAACGGATTGAAATTCAAGAAGCAGTAGCAGGAGATATCGTGGCACTTTCAGGTATGGAAGACTTGAATGTCGGTGAAACAGTTTGTCCGGCAGATCATCCAGATCCACTTCCTTGGCTGCGTATTGATGAGCCGACACTGCAAATGACATTTGTCGTAAACAACAGTCCGTTTGCAGGAAAAGAAGGAAAATATATTACTTCCCGCAGAATTGAAGAGCGTTTGTTAAAACAATTAGAAACCGATGTAAGCTTACGTGTTGATCCAACAAGCTCACCAGATGCCTGGACTGTATCAGGACGCGGAGAACTGCATCTATCTATTCTTATTGAAAACATGCGTCGCGAGGGCTATGAGCTCCAATTGTCTAAACCGGAAGTAATTATTAAAGAGATTGACGGTGTTAAGTGTGAGCCGATGGAGCGTGTGCAAGTGGATGTTCCGGAAGAATACACAGGAGCCGTGATGGAATCTCTGGGAGAACGTAAAGGCGAAATGCTTGATATGTCTAACCAGGGTAATGGACAGGTTCGTATCGAGTTCAAAGTGCCGTCTCGCGGACTTTTAGGATATACAACAGAATTTATGTCACAAACACGCGGTTATGGAATCATTAACCATACGTTTGAAGCATTTGAGCCTGTTATTAAAGGACAGGTTGGCGGACGCCGCGAGGGTGTGCTTGTAGCACTTGAAAATGGAAAAGCTTCTACTTATGGAATTATGAATTTAGAAGATCGTGGGGTTATCTTTATCACTCCAGGTACGGAAGTTTATGCCGGTATGATTGTCGGAGAACACAACCGTGAAAATGACTTAACCGTTAATATCACGAAAGAAAAGCACTTAACTAACGTGCGGTCAGCAACGAAAGACCAGACATCAACAATCCGTAAAACAAGAGATATGTCTCTTGAAGAAGCATTACAATATTTAAGTGATGACGAGTATTGTGAAGTTACACCAGAATCTATTCGTCTTCGCAAAAAAATCTTAAATAAAAATGAACGTGAAAAAGCAGCTAAGAAAAAATAAGCAAAAAGCCGTGCAAATCTCTAACATAAGATTTGCACGGCTTTTTTTATGGATAAAAAACTAGATAGGTTTTCAAAGCATGCTGAATGTGCGTTACATAATAGCTAAGAAAATAGGGACGAGAAAAGAAACAAACACTGCGCTGATCGTCATCGATAAAACACTGATAGCACCCTCTATTTTTCCGTTTTCTAGTGCTTTTGCGGTACCAATGGCGTGGGAAGCAGTTCCGAAACTGAGTCCTCTGGCAATGGGATGCTGGATACGGCAAATTTTCAAAATAACAGGTCCAAACATTGCCCCGCTGACACCAGCTATCATGACGAAAACTGCTGCCAGTGAAACATTCCCTCCTGCTGTATCTGTAATACTGATGGCAATCGGAGCAGTTACAGATTTAGCTGCAACAGATTGGATCAGCCAGCTTTCAAATCCAAAGAGCTTTGCTCCCGCTATTCCGGTAAGAACGCCGGTCAGAGAACCGGCAAATATACCGATACTTATTGCCCCTGCGTATTTTTTTATTAAATGAATCTCCCTATATAAAGGAACTGCCAGAGAAACAACGATTGGACCAAGAAAAATATCTATCCACTGACCGCCAATCATAAAGGTTTCATAAGGAATTCCTGTTAAAATTAAAAAGATGACAATACTGGCTGTTGACAGAAAAATCGGCATCGTAAACGGACTGGGCTTCATACTGTACATCTTCTTTGAAAATTGATAAAGGATAAACGCACCTGCAATAGTAGCTATCCCGGTAAAGAAGCTACTCATAGGATTTCACCTCTTTTTTTAATAGGAAGTTCGTTATTGTTCCACTGACACCGATAACAAAGAAGGTACTTATGACAACTAATAAAATTATAAGACTGCCTTTTCCATAGAAAAAGCTTAAGTATTGAACAACTCCAACCGTAACCGGGATAAAGAAAAAGGGAATATCTTTTAAAAGAAAATCAACTCCAGTTTGAACCCACACTAAAGGAAGGATTTTTAAAAACAGCAGACAAAAAAGCAGCAGCATGCCAATCAGGCTGCCGGGAATGCTGAGAGAGAAGTATCCTTGAATAAGCTGACCAATAAAATTAAAAAGAAATAATACACTAATTTGCAAAATCATTATGAAATACTTCACAATAAACCTCCGTTGTTATTTTACATTTTCAAACCGGCAAAATAAAGCTGCTTAAAAAAGAAACGATACTAATCATTTTATTATAAAACCTGGTATTGTAAAAGAGAGTAAGTCATTTCATTGCATAAAAAACAGCTCGACATTTAAAAAAACTTGTCGAGCTTGTTTTAATTTATTTTTAAAGATTAATCAACCATATTACTTTTCTTAGTTTTTACATATGCTTTATGAACACGAGGTGCAATCCATGGCCGGAATGTATATCCTAACAGAATGAAGATAGCCGGGAAGATGGCGAGTATCAGGAATCTGTTAAATACAACAGACCATACAATTCCTCCGGTTGCTTCCCTGAGAATGTCGATAGCATACGTGAAAGGAAGGAACGGGTGAATTGCCTGGAAAAACTCCGGCGCTACCTGAATAGGAAACATTCCTCCACCTCCTGATAATTGCAGAATCATAAAGATTATCGCAATCGCCTTTCCGACGTTTCCAAATAAGGAAACCATCGTGTAGACAATAATCATAAATGCCAGCGCAATCAGAACACTAAAGAGTGTAAAGAAAGCTGGGTGTGCCATATAAGCATCCAGTATAAAGATATTACCAAGTGAAACAATCACTGCCTGTAAAACAGCCACTATTAAGAATAGAGCCATCCTGCCGAGATAAATATCTCTTAAGCTGAATTCCTCTCTATTTTTATCCTTCAGTTCTGTTGTAACCAGGTTACAAAGTAATAATGCACCAACCCAGAGTGCAAGTACGGTATAAAATGGTGTATTGGCAGAACCATAGTTTGGAATGGGGAAGAGTTTTTCTTCATCCAGCTGTACCGGACGTGAGAAATACTCTGTTTCATCGCTTAAATCATTTTGCAGTGCAGAAATCAATTCTTCAATAATTTGATCATCTTCCATCTGCTTGATCCGGTCATAGGCATTTTGAATATCTTCTTTGTAGCCCGGCCAATCATTGCGGATGAAATCTGCCATTTCAGCAATTGCTTCCTGAGCCTCTGGTAAATTATCTTGAACAAGTGAATTTAAATTTTTATACTGCTCAATTAAATCATCCATATCATTGGTAACAAATCCAGCTAGATTATTTACTTCATCCTCTAAATGCGGCATATCATTTTGGAAAAATGAACTTGCCATATCCACGCCATTTTTAAAGTCGGGGAAGTATTGATTTACGGTATCAGATACATCGCTGAACTGCTCTTCATAGTATGGTAAATTTTCATTTAAAAGATTTAAATAATACTGTGAATCATTAATTATGGTTGAAGCCTGAGATAAATAATCAGAAGCTAAGGCTGTATAATTCAAAGCAGCATCTAATTTTGAATCTGCATCATTTAATTTGTTTTCCAAAGTAGTGAACGCATTGTTCATAAAGGGATTCAATGTATCCTCGTTAAAGGATTGCAATGATTCTAAATTAGTTATCGCATTGTCTTTCATATCTTCTAATTGATTAAGGTCAAAATCATTATTACCCAGAAAATCAATTAACTCATTTAAGTTGGAACCTTTATTTTCAAGCGCATCTTGAATCTTTTCTAATTCCTCTTTGTTTTCAGGAGCCTCGAGTAATGCAAGTGAGTCCTGTGTACTTGTAACGGAAGATTGAAGACCTTTGATACTTTCTTGAACAGCTTTAATCTGTTCATTTGCATATTCCTCCGTCTCCGGATTTTCCTTCATGGCAATTAATGTAGGCAATGCACGGATATTACTTATTGCCAGGTCGATATTTTGATCTAACACGGTTGAAATTTCATCAAAGGCTTTGACAGTATCTTCATGAAGATCATTGATTACATTATCAATTTCCTCATCACGCTGCTGTGTATCCTCTGCAGTATCTTCCGTCTCTTCACCATCCTGCTGCATATCTTCTCCAGAATTGTCATTGCCTTCTTCATTGTTTGATGTGCCTGGGACAAACTCAGCATTTGCTAAATCTTCTTTAGTATTATTGAATGAAGCCTGATAATTGGCTATTGCCTCATTTAAATTATTTATATCCTCCTCTGTAAAATTATCTTCTTCTAATTTTGTAAGCATGTCATCTAGACCGGCAGATAGTTCGCTTCCCTGCTCTCTTGCAGCATCTGCAGAGCTGCCTAATTTTTCAATAGATTCATTTGGCTCTATAGAATTAGAATCACGAAGCTCCTCTAGAATATTCTCAATTGTATTTTGAGAATCACCGACGGAATCCTTTACGTTATTTACAAAGTCTGGTGTAACAGATCCTTCTGTACCAAAATCAAAAGAAGGAAGATCATTAATTATCTTTTCAGCGTCGTTTATTTGATTGTTAATAAGCTCTGCAACATCGTCTTTTGCCTGCTCTGCTTCATCTAATGTATCCTGAGCCTGGTCCACCTGATCCTGATAGTCGTGAATCTGATTATTAATTTCTGGAATACGTGCTTGCACGTTCGATAACGTATCACCGGCAGTAATACTCGCTGCATAGGCATCCTGCAGTCCCTGATTAATTTCAGGGAAGTATTGCTGAATAGAGCTGATTCGAGTTAGCGCATTTTCGATATCAGGCATTGCTTGATTTAACTCAACAACAGCACTTCCCATCCGATTTATATCATCCAAGTGGGATTGAGCAGTCAGAATTTGATCTCCGCCTTCTCTAATGTTTGACTCATACTCTCCAAGACTCTCCAGTTTATCAGCATAGCCCTGAATATTATCATGGTCATCGTCTAACTCGACAATAAGATCGCCGGCTTTATCAATATCTTCAATATGGTCATGAAGATTATACACAGCGTTTTTAATTTTTTGCAGCGTAGGCAGATTTTGTTCAAGCTCAATTCCTGCATTATTAAATTCTTCCAGCAATGTTTTTGCCGTAGTCTGCACAAATTCATCATTAATGGTTTCTGTGATTTGCGTTGCTCCGGCACTGGTCATTTTAGGAGCGATTGCATTGACTTTTTCATTCACCTTATATTGAACGATCGCACTCCGTGGTTCGTCATTAAGTATACTGACTACATCTTCGGAGAAGCTCTCAGGGATATGGATGGTTGCAAAATATTCCCCTTTATAAACCTTTTCGTCTGCTTCTTCAATGGAATCACCGAATTGCCATCCTAATGAATCATTCTCTTTTAAGTTTTCTACCAGTTCGTCTCCCATATTTATAGATCGGCCCTCTACTTCTGTGCCGGCATCGTCACTGACTACGCCAATTTTGATTCCTTGTGTATTGGAGTATGGATCCCAGGATGCTTTTATATTAAACCAAGCATAAAAAGAAGGGAGGATCGCTAATCCGATAATCAAAATAAGAACAGAAGGTACACGAATGATGTTTTTCATATCTTGTTTTGTAATTTTAAAAGCTTTTTTCAAAAAAATTCTCCTCTTTTCTCAAACAAAAATATAGCAACGTTTTTAATAGACCGAGTAATCGCAGGTCTCAACGTTTTTAATAGACCGAGTAATCGCAGGTCTCAACGTTTTTAATAGACCGAGTAATCGCAGGTCTCAACGTTTTTAATAGACCGAGTAATCGCAGGTCTCAACGTTTTTAATAGACCGAGTAATCGCAGGTCTCAACGTTTTTAATAGACCGAGTAATCGCAGGTCTCATTATTTAATGATTAATCAAGAAATAGCTGTGTACAGTTCAGGGTGCCCGAAAACTGTCGCAATTTATTTTTTATGTTCAACTTTTCCTAAAAGTATGGTATCATAAATATAAATGAATGACAATCAGTCAGTTTTAATTTTTTTAAAAGGTGGCGTCGAAATGGCTAAAACGGCGAATAAAAAAGAACTTATTCTGGAAAGTGCTTATGATATTTTTAAAGAAAAAGGCCTGGAGGATACTCGTGTATCTCAGATTGTTAAGAATGCAGGAATTGCTCAAGGTACTTTCTATCTATACTATAATAGTAAAATGGATGTCCTTCCTGATCTAGCCCAGCAAATCATTTCTAATTATACACAATACCTTACAGAGCATGGAGATGTAAAGGCGGGGTTGGATATTAATTTACGATTAGCTATAGATCGTATTTTTGAAGTGAATCAAGAGGATAGAACGATTCCTTCTATTGTTTATGCAGGTATTACAAGAAGCGGAGATGTAGATAAATGGAAGGTTATCTATCGTCCTTTATACGATCTCATTGCTGACTATCTTGAAGCTGCGAAAGAAAATGGGGAGATTCGGGAAGATATCAATTCCAGCTATTACAGTGAATTTGTTATTTCGTTAATTGAATCTACAGCAAGAGGCTTAATTTTATTCCAGCATACTTCAGAGGAAGTGGAAAAATATAAAGAAGAATTATCATCCTTTATATTAAATGCTGTATCCTGGGCGCCGGTGAAAGTAGTTTGAAAGAAAAGACTTCGATTCTATGAGATTAGAATCGAAGTCTTTTTAATAATTATTGAAATATATAGGTGATTGAATTATCAGCTTAATAATACTTCCTTTTCCGCTTCCAACTGAAGTATCTTATTTATTTTCTTATTTAAATCAGCAAATAAGTCAGGATGCTCTGATAAAGAAATACCATAGGATGGAATCATTTCTTTAATTTTCGGCTCCCATTTTTTAAAGTGATGCGGGAAGCAGCGCTGCAGAACATCAAGCATTACATCAACAGAAACAGAAGCACCAGGTGAGGCTCCAAGTAAAGCTGCGATGGATCCGTCTTCTGCAGTAATTACCTCCGTACCGAATTGAAGCGTTCCTTTTCCGCTTGTTTCTGTATCTTTAATGACCTGTACACGCTGGCCGGCTACAATAATATCCCATTCTCCCTGTTTAGCATTAGGGATGAACTCACGCAAATCCTCCATACGTTTTTCATCAGAGAGAAGTACTTGCTGAATAAGATATTTTGTAAGTGCCATCTCTTTTGCTCCAGCTGCAAGCATAGTTGTTACATTGTTAGGCTTAATTGATCCAAACAAATCAAAGTTTGAGCCGGTTTTTAAAAACTTAGGAGAAAAGCCTGCGAAAGGTCCAAATAATAAGGAACGCTTGCCGTTGATAAATCGTGTATCTAAATGGGGCACTGACATTGGCGGAGCTCCAACCTTAGCTTTGCCATAAACCTTAGCGTGATGCTGCTCTGCAACCTCCGGATTATTACAAACCATAAATAATCCGCTCACCGGGAAGCCGCCAATATGCTTCGATTCCGGAATATTTGTTTTTTGCAATAATGGAAGGCTGCCGCCGCCTGCTCCAATAAATACAAATTTTGCTTTGTGATAAGAAACTTTCCCATTGAATAGATTTTTAACCTTTACTTTCCACAAATTATCCTTTGTGCGTCCGATGGATTCTACTTCATGTTTAAAGTAAAGCCGTGTACCCTGTTCTTCTAATTGATTAAACAGCTTACGTGTCAGGCTTCCAAAGTTAATATCTGTCCCCGACTCAATTTTTGAAGCAGCGATAGGTTCACTTTTACTGCGGCCCTCCATCATAAGAGGAATCCATTCTTTTAAGGTTTCTTCATTATCCGTTATTTCCATACCCTCAAATAACGGGTTTTCTACAAGGGCTTCCACACGTTTCTTTAGAAATTCCACATCTTTTTCACCTTCTACAAAGCTTAAATGTGGCACGTTTTGGATGAAATCACTTGGATTATCTAAAATACCCTGCTTAACCAGATAAGACCAGTATTGCTTTGATAATTGGAACTGTTCATTTATTTTTACTGCTTTTGTAATATCGAGTGACCCGTCTGCCTGTTCAGGTGTATAGTTCATCTCGCATAGAGCGGAATGACCCGTCCCGGCATTATTCCATGCATCAGAACTTTCCTGTGCTGTCTGGCCAAGCTTTTCAAAAACATTAATCTGCCATTCAGGCTGTAGTGTTTTTAATAAGGAACCAATCGTGGCACTCATGATTCCACCGCCGATTAAAATGACATCTGTTTGATTCGTATCTTTCCTCATCATTGTCACAAACCTTCCTAATCTAAAATTCTTGTATGTATACTCTTACAAAATAGAATTCTCTAAAAATAATACTTCAGTTATCATTGAATAAATATTTACCCACATTAATTCATTATACTCCTTTTTGATAAAAGAAAAAAGATGTTTGAAGTAATCGAATGGTTATAAGTATAAGAGGAGGGTTAAAAAGCTGCTGTCTCTGCGTGTGTATATTGTGTTTATTTAAAGAGAGCCGGACCTGAATTATCTATCTTGCATCAGGTCCGGCTCTCTTTAAGTTATTTTCTACGAGTGTTTCCGATAAAGAGGGAGTGTACAGCATCTGAAGGATCCACCAGATTTGATAATTTCAGAGAAAGGAACTTCTATAATGTGGTAACCAAGCTTTTTCAATTTATTATTAACCCGTTTATTTTCAGGAAGGCTAATCACTTTTTTGTCACCAATAGATAGTATGTTGGGCGCCATGCTGAATTGCTCCTCTTTCGTTACTTCAACCAATGTATATTGTTCTGTTAATATCTGGTAGGCACTCTCGCTCATTCCATCTGGGTAAATCAGCGCGTGTTTATCCTCCAGAATATTAAATACACAATCCAAATGAAGAATATCTGCCCGTAATGGAACAGCTGTAATCTGTAGATGAGGAAACTGCTCACGGAGATAGTCAATAGCTGTTTGCTTTGTACGTTGACTTAAACCGACCCAAATCTGATTGTTATCAATAATCACATCTCCGCCTTCTATACTTGTGTTTATAAAAGAAGTATAGTCTAATTGCTCTTCATACAGCCAATTTTTAAGAAGTTTTGATTCCTCCTTACGAATATCCCGATCCATGTTAGCTGCGAATAATCTATCATGGAGTGTAAAACCAATATCTCTTGTAAAGACTTGCTCATTTAAGTCAGGCTTTGTTGGGAGGGGGATCACTTCTGCCCCGTGATTCTCCAATGTTTCTATAAAAAATTGATGCTGCTTCGTTGCTCTTTTTATATTAATATTTTCTTTTGCATAATAGGATTGTGTTTCATTAATAACTGTAGTGATTTTCATATAATCTGGTGGAGCAACAATTACTTGCTGTAATGGGTCATATTCATTTTGACAGTGAATCGTATATTTTTCTTTCATATCTTTTATCATGTGTACTTTGAACCCCCAATTCTGCTTTAGGAAACTCTCTCCGTTAATTCATTATATTTATTATTTTAACATGATGCAACGGTCTTGATGGGGCGAGTAATCGCAGTCCCAACGCATTTCATGGGGCGAGTAATCGCAGCCCCCAACGATTTTGATAGGCGGGTAACCAACCCCGGTCTTCCGAAAAGACTCCTTGAAATAAAGTCTTACTTTATTATTACGCACTTTTTAAAATAAATCCATTTATCTTACAGTATGATGGGAGTGCCAGATGTACAGATAGGCAGAGAGATAATATACTTAAATGATAAAAACTTGTATGCTTTGCTTAAACGAAATTTAATGTACTTGGGATGGATAGCTGGTTAGCAGCTTAGCAGGACTGGAATAAACTAGTGGACATGGAAAAATCTCCTCGCCGGCAAAATGGGTAGCGGGGAGATTTTTATATTTCTTTCTTTTTCTTTTTAGAAGCTTTTTCATTTGGGATGTACTTCGAATAGTGTACTGCAAAAATAAGACAAACCAATGCGAGTCCCCACGCAAGAATACCGCTCCAATAGATTTGTAATTTAGCCCCAATGTAGATAATAAGGATACTTACTGCAAATAGGATTACTGTTAAATAGCGTTTCATGCTTCTGCCCCCTAAAAAATCGAACACAGTAATACATATGATAATATATGATGATTATTTCGTATTATTTCTTTTCAAGTTTTAATATATACAAATATTATAAAGGATTTGTCAACTATCGTCATGATAGAAGCATCCTGATAATTAAATGTTTCAACGAAAATGTTTGCTTCATTACAAAATTAATCAATAAGAAAGCTTTTCAAAAGTATATTTTTCTAATTACTTTTGATAAAATGATTTGGTAGTAACGAAAGATGAAGGAGAAAAAGAATATATGGAGTGGAAAAATTTTTATCGTGGTTTTATTATGGGATCGATTGAGGTTGTTCCTGGCATAAGTGGTGGAACAATTGCTGTGCTATTAGGAATTTATGAACAGTTAATTGGAGCTATAGGCGGTTTCTTTAGTAAAGATTGGAAAAAACACCTTGTCTTTTTAGCCCCTTTAGGAATAGGTATGGTTATAGCTATATTTTCATTTGCTAAAGTAATTGGCTGGCTTTTTGAAAATTATCCGATTCAGACACAATTTTTCTTTTTAGGGTTAGTAATCGGGGTCATTCCTTACCTGTATCAAAAGGCAGAAGGAAAAACAAAATTTCAAACAAAGCATTATCTTATGCTAATCGTTGGAGTTATTATTGTAAGTGCTTTGGGAATTTTAAACCCGAGTGAAGGACAGGTTATTCAGGATATTGATACAAGCACATATATTTTATTATTTGTCGCAGGTTTTATCGGCAGCAGTGTAATGATTATCCCTGGTATCAGCGGATCAATGATGATGTTACTAATGGGGGTCTATCCAACCATTATTGCTGCAATTAACCATTTTCAATTCTCCATTATTATTGTAACAGGATTAGGGATTGCACTTGGATTTATTATTATGAGTAAAGTTATTGCATACTTTTTAAGGAATTATTTCACCATAACCTATGCTATTATTATCGGATTTGTTATCGGTGCAATCACTGTTGTCTTTCCAGGGATCCCAGTGGGGGCAGGAAATATTATCGTATCCGTACTTTTATTTATAGGCGGATTGATTGCAGCCTTGGCACTAGGAAGATTAGAATATAAATAAAACAAGGATTGGAGAGATAACGATGCAGTCAATTAATACAGAAGCAGAATTTCAAGAAATTATTCAAAGTGAGAAACCCGTAATTATTAAATTCTTTGCAGATTGGTGTCCGGATTGCAAGCGGATGGATATGTTTATCGGGGAAGTAATGGAAGAATTTGAGAACTATGATTGGTATGAAGTAAATAGTGATGAAGTATCTGGTTTAGCTGAAAAATACGAAGTAATGGGTATTCCAAGTATTCTTCTATTTCAAAACGGTGAGAAAATAGCACATCAGCATAGTGCGTATACCAAAACACCAGATTCTGTTATAGAATTTTTAAAACAACAATTAGGCTAAGCGATTCATACATTGAAATAAACTGTCTCCAAAAGATATTGAACGAATATGCAGTTCTGCTTTATTATGAAGTAGAACTATTTACAAAGGTAATTGTTCAAGCAGCTATTGGTGACAGTTTTTTTGTACAATCATTTATTATCTGGGAGAGAAGGGGGCATGACCAATGTCAGAACGAATCCTAATTGTTGAGGATGAACAAAAAATTAGCCGTGTTTTGCAATTAGAATTAGATTATGAAGGCTACGAAACCACCGTTGCATCAAATGGCAAACAAGCTTTGGAATATTTAGAATCCCAAGAGTGGGGACTTGTTTTATTAGATATTATGATACCTGAATTAAGCGGCTTAGAAGTATTAAGAAGAGTCCGGAGGCAGGGGAATGAAACGCCTGTTATTTTATTGACTGCCCGCGATGAAGTATATGATAAAGTGAATGGTCTCGATCTTGGGGCAAATGACTATATTACGAAGCCTTTTCAAATTGAAGAATTATTGGCCCGTATTCGAGCTAATTTACGAAAAAAAGTCCAGGTTGGACCGGGTAACGAGACATTGCAGATGGGGGATTTACAAGTAGACACAGCAGCACACGAAGTTACCCGTTCAGGAAATATTATTGATTTAACCCCGAGAGAGTATGATTTATTAGTATGTTTATTAGAAAATAAAAATAGAGTACTTACACGTGAACAATTAATTGAAAAGGTCTGGGGCTTTGATTACTTTGGTGAAACGAATGTGGTGGATGTATATATCCGTTATTTGCGCCAAAAGATAGATAAAGGATATGATAAGGCGTTCATTCAAACAATCCGTGGAGTAGGCTACTCTATTAAGGAAGGAAACCAATGACGTTACGTAAAAAGATTATCTTATTTACTTCTGTTTTTATGTTTTTAGTGATTGTTATTTCACATACTGCGATTTATTTTCTCTTTTACCGATCAGCTTCTGATGGAGAGATTGACCAACTTCATATACAGGCTGACGCCTTAGTACAAGCCATTGCAGAAAATAACTCCTTATCGGAAGAAGAAATGGGGGATCTATTAAAAGCTTACCTGCCAGCGAACGGAATCATTCGAATTATAAATGAAACAGGAAACGATGTTCTGCCCGTGCAAGTAAGATCACAGCGTTATGCGGACTTGAGAATAAACTATACAACAACAGAAACAAGCCGTATTGTTCAAGATGATACTGAAAGTCATTTTGCAATTATTGAAAAACCAATTATTTGGAAAAATGGAGACATTGTTACTGTTCAAATAGCGAATGAATTGGTCTATTTAGATGAAACAATAGGGTCATTAACATACGTTCTTCTCTTTTCTAGTGCTGTGCTATTGATTCCAACAGTTATAGCAAGTATTGTCCTGAGCCGCTTTTTATTAACGCCTATCCAAAAATTAAAGGATACGATGCGTCGGAATATCCATAATAAAAATTGGCAGAAGATAGACGTTGAAAAACGTTCCCGAGACGAAATTTATGAAATGGAAATCACATTTAATGAAATGATAGATTCATTAAAAGAAAACTTTGAGAAGCAGGAAGCCTTTGTATCCAATGCTTCCCATGAACTGAAAACACCTATTCAGATTATAAAAAGCTACGCACAGCTCATTGAACGTCAGGGGAAGAGCCGGCCTGAATTACTGGATGAATCTGTAGGGGCAATTGATTCAGAAGCTGATCGGATGCAAAAGCTTGTAGAGCAGCTGCTTTTATTAGCAAAGCATAAGAACGAGAATAAGAAGCAGGAAGTAAATATACGAGAGATAGTAGAGCAAGTTATTCAGACCATTCAAAATGCCTATCCCGAGCGGAGAATTCAGCTTGATGCAGAGAAAGGAAATTATAAAATTCATGGAAATCTAGATCAATTAAAGCAAATCCCATATATATTAATTGAAAATGCTTTGAAATATAGTGAAACTGACGTTCTTGTATCAATGTATTCGGATGCAGGGAAGAGCTTCATTCAATTTAAAGACTTTGGAGAAGGTATTGCATCTGAAGAGCAGGAGAAGATTTTTGACCGTTTTTATCGCGTTGACCGGGCGAGAAATAGAGAAACAGGCGGAACTGGTCTGGGACTGGCTATTGCTAAAGAAATTATTGAAACACATAGCGGGAAAATTACCGTGGAAAGTGATGTCGGGAAGGGCTCAACGTTTACTTGGGAGCTGGGAGAAAAACATTAACAATAAATACAAAGAAGGTTTTTCTGCAAAGTTTTGGGAAATATCACGTTTCAATAAGCTTATTAAGTAAAGAAATACTGGTCATTCTCATCAAATTCTAATCTAATTGCCATGCTTTCATAAAAAATGCCGTTTATACTGTAGGAAAGGGGTGATATGACGTGCGTAAGAAAATGATATGGATGATTGGTACGCTGGCTGCTCTAATTATCGTTGGTTTAACTGTATACCAGACAACTGCTACAACCTCCAGTCCGGATCTTAATTCGGAAGAGATTATCGAGCTTGTTAATATCCAATATCCTGGTCAGCACTCGGAACCGGAACTGAGTGTTGAAAACGGGGAGCCGGTATATCAAATGGAAGTCACACAGGATCAGGGCGTGTATTCCTTAAAGCTGAATGGAGATACCGGACAGGTGATTGACTTAACAGCTGTAGAAAAAACAGCAACTAATAATAAAGAAGACGATACAGAAAAACAAGAGAATACTGCTGAGGAAAATCCAGAAGCTGATGATTCAGAGTCTGACGAAGGAAAAACGGAGAATAAATCTAATAAACAAACGACAGAAAATGATGCGATGCTAACACATGAAGAAGCTAAGGAAATTGCTCTCAAGGAATTTCCGGGTAAAGTAACAGATCTGGAATTGGATTCGGATGACGGGGTTTATATTTATGAAATTGAAATTGTTAATGGAGAAGATGAGGCATCGATTGAGATTAATGCATATACAGGGAATGTAGTAATGATAGAAATTGATATAGATGATTAATAAATATACTTTTGAAAAGTCTGGATGAATTCAAAATTCTGCGCTTAGAATTTAAATTCATCCAGATTTTTTATTAGCTGTCAGCAATAATATCAAGAAAAGAGTAAAAGCCTGCAGACAACGATAATTGAATTGATAAATGCTTTCATGTAATTCCTGATAATCAGCCTGGGACAACTGTTATTATAATGGTGAAATTTACATTTGGCAGGAACAAAACTATATTTAAAACGATAAAAAGCTCAGGCCCTCCATTTTAATTTCCTGATCATACATTTCTCATGAAATTCTAATCTTGCTCAAATGGTGTTGTCATTATTACCGGATAAGATGTAATTAATAAGAAATAAGGAGGAAAAATAAATGAATAAAAAAATTGGAATAATTGCTGGCACGGTTGTATTAGCAGGAGTTGTCGGTACAGGAATTTACCATACAGAAGCATCAAGCTCGAAAGAAGGGGAGCTGCAAATTGCTGCAGTAGAAAACGTAACAATTGAAGATGCAACTAAAAAGTTAGAAGAAGCATATCAAGGAACAGTTAAAGAAATAGAGTTGGATAAAGAAGGAAATAAGTTATATTATGAAGCAGAAGTTATCGTTGATAAACAAGAATATGATGTGGTAATGGATGCTGAATCAGGAGAAGTTGTCTATGAAGAAATTGACGACAATTATAGAAATAATGATGACAGAGATGACGATGATAGAAATTGGGAAGCTGGACAACAGGAAACAAATGGAGAAAATAACAATAAAGATAATAAGAGTAATCTGATAGCACAGGAGAAAGCCATTGAGATTGCGAAGCAGGAATTTGATGGAGAAGTCGTACAAATTGAATTAGATTTTGATGATGGCAGATATGTTTATGAATTGGAGCTTGTTAATGGACAGCAGGAAGCTGATATTGATGTCCATGGAGAAACTGGAGACATTCTTTCTTTAGAAATAGATTATGAAAATGACTGATAATAACTATAAAAACACCAAAGTTCACCACTTTGGTGTTTTTTCTATGGAGCTAGGAAAAGGAGCGCCGGAATCCTTTGGAATACCCAGAAAATGGATTGTCTTTTCAGGCGAAAAAATGTGCTAAGTAAGTTTTATACATAAAAAAATAGGGTAACTAAAAATAAGTGAATATAAAGTAGGAATCGGTAGGAGGATTTTTATGAAGAAGGTTACATTATTTGTCAGCGAAGGCAGCGAGGCATCTGATAGGGTAAAGGCATTTCTAGATAAAAATGATGTTACCTACGAATTAAAAAATGTGACGAAAAATAAAGATTATCTAAAAGAATTGCAGGAAATGAAGGTTTTTGGAACACCGACAATTTTTATCGATGGTAAGAAAATAGAAGGAAATCAGGAAAATAAAATTCTTTATGAATTAGGGTTAAAACAAAATTTAAGTGATGATAATTTTTCTTTTGAGGATGTGTTTAAATATAGATAAATGGTTTGCACTTATAAGCCTTCTATTGCATAAAATGGCAGTAATCTTAAACTTAAAAAGGCAGAAGAAGGTGATAGATGTGCAACAACGACCATTAAATCAAAGGCATACTTTCCCCAACGGATTGAATAGAGATAATCCTTATATACCAGCTTCTTCAAATATAAACCAGCGAAATACGAGGCAAGAGTTTTCTCCATACGAATTATTTTCAAAGCCGGAATTACCCACACAATATTTGATGTCTCAACAGCAAAGTCAGTCACAGCAGAGCATAAACGGCGGAGGAGCAAATGAGAGCAATCCATTGAATTTTGACACAGTGATTAGCAAAGTTGGGCAGATAGCAAGTACTTACCATCAAGTTTCTCCCATTGTAAAGCAGTTTAGCACCTTTGTGAAAGGATTTATGTAGGTATATATCAACAAATTCAAGAGATGATAAGGTTATCCTCCTGAAATAGTTATCTTAGGAGGAAATTCCTTTAAGAAGATGTTCAAAATTGGCCGAAGGATAAACGGAAATAAAATGATCTTCTACTAAAACCGCCAAGTCGTACGGACAGCGCAGAAGTCATTATAGCCGTTCATGCCTTCATTTTCAGAGTCAAATACATGCCATTTTTGAACATGCACTTTAAAGTGTAAATTACGAGAAGGAGTAGAAAATCATGATTGGATGTTTAATTATTCACGGGTACACTGGAGGGCCCTATGAAGTGGAGCCATTAGCAAATTATTTAAGAGACAACACGGATTGGCATATTGAGGTGCCAACCCTGCCGGGACATGGCACAGAGTTAAATTTGGAGGACGCTTCTTATGAGAGCTGGATTCAAGCAGCTGAAGAAGAGCTCCAAACACTAATCAAACAGTTTGAAACAATTTATGTTATCGGATTTTCTATGGGGGGGATGATTGCCTCTTATTTAGCAGCAAAGTATAAAATTGACAGGCTTGTGCTCCTGGCTACTTCAGGAAAATATCTATGTTTAAAGCAGCTTGGCCTGGATGCTGCTGCAGTAATTGGTGATGGACTGCGAGGCCATTTAAAAGAAAATCAGTTATTTAATCACTATAAGAAAAAAATGGGGGTTGTACCGTTAAAAGCACATTTTGAGTTTATGAAACTTGTCCGTTTTACACGAAAATATCTGGACAAAGTGCAATCGCCGGTATTAATTGCTCAGGGGCAACTTGATGGAATGGTGCCTTATAAAACAGCATACTATTTAGATAAGTTAATTCACTCTGAAAAAAAACAAGTTGTCTTTTTTGAAAGATCCAAACACTTAATTTGCCTGGGTACCGATAAAGACACATTAAACAATATGATTTATGGTTTTCTGACGGAAGCACCTGCATAAAAGAAAGGCCGGGACAAAAATCCCGGCCTTTCTTCAATAATAAAAATATAAAACAGAAACTGGAGTGGGCATCTTTTCAGTAAGGGAGTCACTGTGTTAAATAACAAGTGATTTTCTCCTGTATTATTTTTTAAAGAATGAAATAACCAGGGCCCCTTCTCCGCCATATGTTGAAATGAGCGGACCGGATTCCTCTAAAATAACATCATAAAAAGCATATTTGCTGCGAATTTTTTCTAAAACATTCATAGCCCTTTCTTTATCCCGGCAATAGGTCATTGTAATGATTTTATTTTCTGTATCCTCTGCATACTCCCCAATTTGATCAATGAACCGCTGCAATGACTTCTTTTCCCCGCGTACTTTTTCAACGACATCAATAGCACCCTTATCTGTCGCTTTCATAAGCACTTTTATATTTAATGTTTTTGCAATTTTTCCTTTAATTTTCTCTAAACGTCCGCCTAAAACAAGATTATCTAAACTTTTTAATACAAATAAAGTAGTTGTCTGTTCAATGCGTTCTGTTAAATGACTGACAAGTTCGTTAAATTGGTACCCTTCCTTTATTTTTTTATTAGCTTCATGTATAAGCAGGCATATCCCGCAGGAAGCAGTTTTTGTATTAAACACCTCAATAACACGATCAGGTTCTTCCTCTAATAACATGTTTTTTCCTGCTACTGCATTTGAATAAGTACTGCTTATTTCACTTGATATACTTAACATCAGAATTTTCTTCTCAGGTGAAATCTTTTTATACGCTTCATAGAAATCGGAAGGGCTGGGCGCTGCTGAACGCGGTACCTCTCCCAAATTCTTCACTTTCTGATGAAATAATTCGATATCCATCGTTTGTCCGCAAGTGTACTGACCATCACTAAAATGAAGGTACAAAGGAACAATTTCTACGTGAAGTTTGTTTTTTAAGAATACGGGTAAATCAGCAGAGCTGTCTGTCATTAATTGAATTGTCATTGCTTCACCTACTTTATGAGTATTTATTTATAATTCTTTGTTGAAATGGTAATCTTTTTTTTCCGTGAAGTGCTGAGGATAAACAGAAATAGTCCGATTACAATTATAGTCCCCCCAAGAAACTGGGCCCAGGTCGGTGCTTCATTTAAAATAAGAAAAGCAAGGATACCCGCTCCGACAGGTTCAAATACAATTGCCATAGAAATAGTAGACGTGCTTAACCATTTTAACGACCAGTTAAAAAGAGAATGTCCTAAAAAGGTTGGTATAATCGCCAAAGCGATAAAAATCCACCAATGGCTGGCCGGGTAAGAAAAGAAGTTTTCCTGCTGTATTATATTAAAAAGTGTTAAGGTAACCGCACTGATACTATAGACTATAAATGTGTAGGTAATCAGAGAAACATTTTTCCGCACATGCTGACCTGATAAAAAATAAGTAGTTACAGCAATCGCTCCGAGTAAAGCAAGCATGTCCCCGTATAGTACGTCTCCAGATAATTGAAAATCTCCAGAGCCTATAATCAATCCACCGAGTAAAACAATAAATATGCTGATGACAGCTCCGGATGAAAAACGTTCGCCAAAGATAAAGTATGTTCCGATAAAGGCCAGGATTGGCTGGAGTGATATAAGCACAACGCTGCTGGCAACAGAGGTATGATTTAATGATTCAAACCACAAAATAAAAAATAAAGCAAGAAAGACACCGGCAAGAATAGAGAGGCCCCAATTTTTAGTGGTAATACGTTTAAACTCATGCTTATAATGAAATAAAATAAAAGGCAATAAGAGTAAAGCAGCAAATAAAAGACGATAATTTGCTATGATGGAAGCAGATGCTTCTGAAGCAAGCCGGACGAAAATTGCTGATGTAGATATAGAAAAAACCCCAATAACAACTGCTGCTTTAGGGTTGAACGCGGACTGACGCATGGTGATAACTCCCTTTTCGCATTTTCATCATTATGTATTGTTCTTCTTGATAGAATTACTTGTTCAACGCGAAGAACTGTATGTGAGCGTATACTGTATTTGTAATAAACTTCATTGATAAAAAGAGCAGTCTCTATATAAAATGAAGCTGGAAATTCCTAGTGCACACGCATACATACCCAATTATATTTTATCATGTTACGAAAAAAAAATCATTTTAATCTGTGCACTGGATATCTGACTTATAAGTGTGGTATGATTAAGGGAGCATTTTTATAGAGGCCTCTTACCTTATTAAAATTGGTTATGCCTTTTTTGTACTTTAAACGTTGATAATGAATACGCACATGAAATACGTTATTCGTTTAATTGCTGATGTGGAGTGAAATATTCATTCAATCAGCAATTTTTAGGTAGTAAATCAGTAAATATGATAAAACGAAGCTTCATTCAGTGAAGGAATTAAATTTTTCTTCCACTGAAGATAAGTTGAGTGATTCAGGGAGACTTACCTCCTGTTTAAATTAAGAAGGAACACAAGTTGAGACTTTTACATTCTGGGAACAGGATTACTTGTCCCATCGAAAATATTTGTGATTACTCTGCCATTGAAGACACTTGTGTGACCAACAATCCTAATTGACTCGAGATGGAAACTTTATGGACAATTACCCATAATAAATTTATATAAAAGCAGAATGGTGTAAATAACTCTCTGCTTGTTTGTCCGGGTGACTCAGGAATTTTACTGGTTTGTATAATATGATGAAAAGTATGAGAAACTCTTTATAAGGCCTCTTTTGCAATAAAAAACAAAAAGGAGTCGACGATTACGTGACTAAATTTAATGAACTAGGTGTTTCTGCGCCAATAATGAAAGCTTTAGAAGAAATGGGGTTTGAAGAAGCAACTCCTATTCAGGCAGAGACTATTCCATATGCGCTAGAAGGAAATGATGTAATTGGACAAGCGCAAACTGGTACAGGGAAAACCGCTGCATTTGGTATTCCATTAATTAATAAAGTTAATCCCAAGCTGAGGAAGGTACAAGGCTTAATTGTTGCGCCTACGCGTGAGCTTGCTATTCAGGTAGCTGAAGAGATCAATCGTCTAGCTAAATTCAAACGTATACGGGCACTTGCAATCTTCGGAGGATCTCCAATGGACCGCCAGATTCGTGCATTAAAAGATGGCCCGCAAATTGTGGTTGCAACACCGGGACGTTTAATGGACCACATGCGCCGCAAAACAATTCGCATTGATGAAGTGCATACAGCAGTTCTTGATGAAGCAGATGAAATGCTTAATATGGGCTTTATTGATGATATCCGTGAAATTTTAAAAGGTATTCCTGAAGACAGACAAACATTGCTTTTCTCTGCAACCATGCCTAAAGAAATCCGCGATATTGCCACTACGCTTATGAGAGAACCAAAAGAAGTAAAAGTAAAAGCAAAAGAAATGACAGTGGAGAATATTGATCAGTATTTCATTGAAATTCCTGAGAAATTCAAGTTTGAAACGCTGAATAATCATTTGGATATTAATTCTCCTGAATTAGCTATCGTTTTTGCCAGAACAAAAAAACGTGTGGATGAAATTACAGAAGGGCTTCAAGCAAGAGGCTACCGTGCTGAAGGAATTCATGGAGATTTGACACAGGGTAAACGTATGTCTGTATTGAATAAATTTAAGCAGGGACGTGTAGATGTTCTTGTTGCTACAGACGTTGCAGCCCGCGGATTAGATATTTCCGGTGTAACACATGTGTACAACTTTGATATTCCTCAGGATCCCGAAAGCTATGTTCACCGTATCGGAAGAACTGGAAGAGCAGGAAAAACAGGGGAAGCTATTTCCTTTATTACACCAAGAGAAATGGCTCATCTAAGCTTGATTGAAAAAACAACAAAAAGTAAAATGAAGCGTCTGACCCCGCCTACAAATCAGGATGCACAACGCGGACAGCAACAAGTAACTATTGATAAAATGAAAAAGGCAATTGATCAAAAAGATTTGAAGCCTTACTTTGATGCTGCAAAGGAATTATTAGAGGATCATGATTCTGTTACAGTTGTTGCTGCTGCAATCAGCATGATGACAAAAGAAAGAAGAGATACACCTGTACGTATTTCTTCGGCAGCACCAATCAGCGTGAAAAAAGCTAAAAGCTCAAAAGATAATAACCGTCGTAACAATAACAAACGCTATTATGGAGGCCGTGGACAAGGCGGACGTAATCAAGGCGGCAGAAATCGCAAAGGGAAAGGTAATTTCCAGCGTAAAAGACGGGATGACCGTTAAGAATAAATAATAAAGACAATAAAAAAGCATTGGCCAGTGTATCATACACCAGCCAATGCTTTTTTATATTTTCTTATTGAGAAAGTTCAGCCAATGCCTCGCGGTCAGCAATAATCGTTACATTTGGATGTTTTTGTAAAATGGAAGCCGGAAAATCTTCCATTACTGGGCCATTTACCAATTTTTCTAATGCTTCTGCTTTTTTTGATCCAGATACTAACAGAATAATTTGTTTGGTCTGCATAATAGAATCAATACCCATCGTGATAGCTTGTAATGGTACTTCATCAATGGAATCAAAGAAGCGGGCATTGGCATTTCGAGTCGACTCATCCAAGTCAACAATATGTGTTTGGATGGAGAAGGGGGTGCCTGGTTCATTAAATCCGATATGCCCATTTAAGCCGATTCCTAAGATTTGAATGTCAATACCGCCGGCTTGTTGAATGGAAGCTTCATATCGGCTGCATTCTTCCTGTAGATCCTCTGCATCCCCATTAGGCAGGTTAGCTTGGTTATCTTTTAAATCAATATGGTCAAATAGAAGCTTATGCATATAATAGTAATAGCTTTGGTCATTGTCTTTGGAGAGCCCGACATACTCATCTAAATTGAAGGTTGTAACGTCCTTGAAGGAAACGTTGCCCTCTTTGTGCGCTTTAATAATTTCTTCATATAGCCCTTCTGGTGTTGAGCCAGTTGCCAGACCGAGCACACTGTCTGATTTACTGTTTATCTGTTCTATCAATTTTTTTGCAGCAAGCTCACTCATTTGCTGATAATTTTCTGCTTGGATAATATTCATTATTTTTCCCCCTCGTCTTTAATGTTGAATAGAAAATATTATTTATCTTCATTGTACAGTTTGTTCAACGCTTCTGCCACTGCTTAGTTATACTCTTTGTTTTTTAATGTGTGTTACATTGCAAGTGCAGCTGCCTGCAGTAATGAAGCCGATAACATGGTTTTTATTAAGATTTTATAATTACCTAAAGATAATTTTAATCTTGTTATGTTTTATTCAATTTCATTATAGACATAAATAACGGTAATTGTACATATATTTTTGTAAATTTGTAATAACAAATTTTATAAGGGTTTTTCTATTATAAAAAATATTAGATTTATCAGGAAGTAAGCTGGAATATTAATTGTTATATTTGTATTATTTATTTCGCTTGGAATAAAATATATTTTATGAATCTGGCCAGAAGGTTTACTGATATTTCTATATGGTAAATAAATTCAAATACCACTGGATAATCACCTCTCCAAGAAAATAAGCAAGGATAGATCCGAAAGCAATGAAAGGTCCAAAAGGGAAGGGTTTATTCCGTTGAATCATTCCAAAATGTATTAAAATACTGCCGATTAATGCTCCAGAAAAACAAGCCAGCAAAAAGGCTGCAATGACATGAGACGGTCCTAATACAATGCCGAGTACAGCCAATAATTTCATATCTCCACCCCCCATCCCTTGTTTATTCCATAAGATTACAATAAAGATAATCAGGAATCCGGTAAGTCCTCCTGCCACAGAGTTCCACCAGGGATTCAAAGGTTCTATTATACGGAAGAGAATAAAAGCGGGAAGGTAAAAAGCAAGCAGTTTATTAGGAATTAACATATAACATAAATCAGTTATGATAATTATAATCAATAATGACATAAATAAAAGGGAAAGAAGCAGTTCTGGAGGAGAGGCTGCGTGCAGGTAACAGAGGACAAAAAGAAAGCCTGTAAAAACTTCTATCAGCGGATATAATGAGGAAATTTTATAGCGGCATTTCCGGCAGCGGCCTTTTAAAAGGATATAAGATAGAATGGGAATATTATCATACCACGCAAGCTGACAGCTGCAGGAAGGACATTTAGAGCGCCCGTGAGTAAATGAGATTTTTTGTGGAAGCCGAATGCCTACGACCATAAAAAACGAACCAAAAATGATTCCAAACAGGAAAAAAATCAATGAAGTGCAGATTTCCATAAGAAACCTCCTTTATTTAATTTGGGGGAATTACGAGGTGAGATTATTATAGCATAAAGGGGAGGTTTGTTTACATATGTTTCAAGTTTTCAATAAAATAAAAAAAGCTGAGCATGAGAAAATACCATGATCAGCTGAGTGTTTTAATGAAATCCTATAATATATTTGCCTGTCCTAATAACCATAAAACAGCGATAATACCTACAACTATCCATAGCATATTTTTTCGGATAACCTCTGGCATCTTTCGTTTTTTATTCCAACGGTCTGGATCAAACTGCGGTCCATTGTCGTCATCTGCATACTTTCTTTTCCTCGGTCGCGGACGTGCCCATGGAGAATAGCTTTTCACACCAGCGAGGAGAAGCGGAGCGTAGATAAAACCGCTGAATAAACCAAATAAATGTCCTAATATACTAATATTGCTTCTTAAAAATGTCATCACCAGTCCAATGGCTACGATCACTCCGACGATTTGAATGCTGGATTGATCGATTAAATCTTTGCGGAAAATAGACATATAAACGTAAATCCCAAATAAACCAAAAATTGCTCCGGATGCACCTAAATGTGCGTAGTTAGGTGATTCTATCAGGTAGATAATAACATTTGCTGTAACAGCCGTACCAAGATAAGCTAATATAAATTTGATTTTACCAAGCATCTGCTCGAGGGCAGGGCCAAACAATACAAGCGAAAAGGAATTAAACAGCATATGCATAGCTCCGGCATGAAGAAAAACAGGCGTAATCAGCCTCCACCATTCTCCGGCTGCAATAGCGGCATTAATCCCTATCCCGTAAAATCTTATTTCATTGCCAATTCGTAAATTTAAAAAGTCGATAATAAACCAAAATAATATATTGATCCCGACAATAATTGTTACAACGGGATATAATTGAAAAAATTCCTTTACGCTCCGTTCCGTTCTGATAAACATAGAGTGCCCCCTCATAGTCAAAGCTTTCAAAGTGAATAAGATATCCTATATAATATAATAAGAAATAATATAGATTATGACCATTAAAAAGGTGTTTTCATACATGGAATAACTTTTAGGAGCAGTGAAAATGATACTTGGAACAGGGATTGATATCATCGAATTAAAAAGGGTTAAACGGCTGCTGGAGAAAAATGACCGATTTTTAGAGCGAGTGTTAACAAAAGCAGAACAAGAAAAAGCAATGGGTTTAACTGCCCATCGTCGCGTGGAATATGTATCAGGTCGATTTGCTGCAAAAGAAGCCTTTGCAAAAGCAAATGGAACAGGGATAGGGAAAATAGGCTTTCAACAAATCGAAATTAAAAATAACCTCAATGGAGCACCTGAAATGCAGGTAGTGGGCATGGAGGATATACATATCCACTTGTCTATATCCCACAGCAGGGAGCACGCGGTTGCACAGGTTTTATTAGAGAAGAAATAAGCTCTTAAAGAAAATAAATACAAACAGGAAATGCATAAACGCATAGTTTGTCTCATATATTTTATTGCGGTAGGAGGGAACAAAATTGTATATTGTTACCGCGGAAGAAATGTACAGGGTTGACCGGGAAACAATTGGTACGATTGGACTTGATGCAAAAATACTCATGGAGAATGCAGGTAGAGAAGCAAGCAGGGAAATAGAGAAAAGGATATCCAAAGAAAATAAGATCGTTATTTTGATTGGCAGCGGAAATAATGGCGGAGATGGGTTTGTCATTGCCCGTGTACTTTTAGAAGCAGGTTATCCTGTCAAAACAATCCAGGTTGCACCAGATGAAAAAATAACAGGAGATGCAGCTTATCATAAGAAAATTTATCGTCAATTTGGCGGCCGGGTCGAGCAGTATCAAGAAAGTGTATCAGAAACTGTTTTAAAGGAAGCGGATGTTATTATTGATGCAATGCTTGGTATTGGTGTACGCGGTGAATTAAGAGGAGATATACTAACTGCAGTCAGACAAGTGAATGAAAAAAATGCTTATGTTATTTCCATTGATATACCGAGTGGTCTGCCAGCAGAGGAAGGCTCTCCGGTTTTTCAAGCAGTCAAAGCAGATGCAACGATTATGATTGGTGCAGTAAAGCAATCAGCAGTCTGTCAGCATACGTCCTCTTATTTTGGAGAATGGATTATAGCTGATATCGGATTTCCTCAAAGTCTTTTTGAGAAGCAAACAAAAAGACGCTTGTGGACCACATCCAGTTTTCAGGAGTCTTTTCCAAAGCGGGAAGAGAATTCACATAAAGGAGATCATGGAAGAGGACTGATTATAGGTGGCAGCCAGTTTATGCCAGGATCTGTTTTAATGACGACGAGGGCAGCACTGAGGACTGGAGCAGGTTTATTAACGACTGCATCAGTAAAAGACGTTATTTCTATGATTGCTGGGAATAATCCGGAGGCTATGTATATCTCTACTACAGAAAAAAATGGCTATATTGCTGGAATCGACAATATTGACTTGTCCAGTTTTGACGCGATTGCTGTTGGAATAGGTATAGGCAGAAGGGAAGAAACCGGAAAAGAAATTATTCCGACATTGCTCAGGTATAAAGGGCCAATCGTTGTCGATGCTGACGGTCTTTACCATCTGAAATCGTATTTAACAGATTTTGGAGCAAGACAAGCTCCGCTTATTTTAACACCGCATCCTGGCGAACTTGCAGCATTGATGGATATATCTGTTTCTGATTTATTGTTGGAACCTTTCCGGTACAGCGCTGATTTTGCAAAGAAATTTAACTGCTATCTTGTGTTAAAAGGAAAGCATACGATTATTACTGACCCGAGAGGAAACCAGACAGTCGAATCGAGCGGGAATCCAGGACTTGCCAAAGGCGGCAGTGGGGATGTATTGACCGGAATGATTTTAGCTATGATTATGCAAAGTAAATCTTTTTTTGCAGGGATAAATAATGCTTGCTTCCTGCACGGAAAATCTGCAGACTTACTAGTCCAAGAAAAGCACTCGGAACAGGATTTGCTTGCGGGAGATGTTATTCAAGGTATTCCGAAAGCAATCCGTACATTTTCTTAAACACGGTGTGAATTTTTCATAAAACAAAATGTTCCCTCTGTTAATTGAGACAAGGGAGATATGCTAATGATAAAGAAACGTTTTTTCGGTGTCGTTTTACTATTAAGTGCATTGGGTCTGCTGCTTTCCGCATGTGGAGAAAAAACACAGGAAGATGTTGTGGGAAAATTGCAGAAGGCAGTTGCGGATTTAGACGGTTATAAAGCGACTGCGGATATGACGATGAATACAAGTGATCAAGAACAAACTTTTTTAATTGATATATGGTATCAGGCAGATGATCAATATCGAGTAAAGCTTGAAAATGAAGCGGAGCAGAACGAAATTCAAGTAATCCTAAAAAATACAGATGGTGTCTTTGTGCTAACGCCGGCATTGGAGAAAAGCTTCAAATTCCAATCAGAATGGCCGGAAAATAGCAGTCAGCCGTATTTATTTCAATCACTTGTTAATGATGTTGTAAGTGATCCAGAGGCGCAATTTGAAACAACAGAAGACCATTATATTTTTAAGACAAAGACAAATTACCAAAGTAACAATAATTTACCAGCTCAAGAAATCTACTTTGATAAATCCAGCTATACTCCAGTGATGGTCAATGTTTTAAATCAAGATGGCGAACCGTTGGTTAATGTGACTTTTCATGGCTTTGATTTAGACGCAGCATTTGAAGAAGATGATTTTTCAATGGAGAAAAATATGGAAAAAGAAGCAGATGATGAAGCATCCGCCTCAGAAGAAGGTGAAGCAGTAGAAACAGCAGCTCAGGAAGTACGGACACTGTACCCGACATTTACAGCTGGAGCAGAGGTGGCGGAGAAGAAAGAGGTAGCTTTAGAGGATGGCGAGCGCATTATCACAACCTTTGAAGGAGAGAAAAACTTTACGCTTGTTCAGGAAATCAGAGAAACCGCACCGGCTAGTGCAGCTCCTGAAGAAGTGGATGGGGATATTGTAAATCTTGGTACTACAGTTGGAGCCTTGGAAGGTAACACATTAAAATGGACTTATCAAGGCGTTGATTATCAACTGGCAAGTACGGAGCTGACTAAAGAAGAAATGATTGAAGTAGCACAATCTGTTCAAGGACAAACAATAAAATGATACGGTTATATATTGGCAGGCTTCGTGTGAACGGGCCTGCTTTTGTTATATTACGGCTTCGTTAAAGCTGGCTTAAAATAAGTGTTTGAAAGTATTCATCGATGAAGAAATCTGCTGCTTGTCAATTGGCTCAATCTCGAACATTGTCTTATAGAGGTATGATTTTAACATATTGGCATATAATTAATAGACAGGTATTTATTTCGTTGAATAGATAAATCGAAGTATTATATCTGCACTATATTTATTTGAATTGTAAAATGATGCGTTTATTTTTAACAAAAACACAAATATTTTCCGTAATTAATCCTTGTAATTAGTATGGATTTTTCTGAAGCAGCTGCTGTAAAGCTTAAAGAAACATAAAATTATATGGTAAATAATGTTTTTTAGCGAAAGGGTAAAATATTATTTTTTTATACTTCAAATATTTTAAATACCACATAAATTAAGGTTTAAAACGACAAATTTACATGATTTTTTTACAAATTCGCCATAACCCCTTTGCAAAAGTAGGCTCACAATGCTATTATGATATTAAATTTAATAATGAACGTTAATTGTTGGCGGGGGTGCTTGATTTTGGCTGAAAATAAAGAAGAAATCATGGTGAAAATACCGAAAAATTTATTGAGTGAGGTGGATGGGTTAATGAAATATGAGAATAGCTCCGACTTAAGCGATTTTATTTGTGAAGCAACTCAAATTTATTTAAACCATAAAAAAGAAGAACACCTCCAGCGTTTTCATGAAACGATGCAACGTGGATATGAAGAAATGGCAAGAATTAATCTGACGATTGCTTCAGAGGCTTTTCAAGCTGAAGAGGAGGCTGAAATAACTCTAGAGCGCTCCGTGATCGGGGTGTAACACTTGTGATCGTTCAAAGAGGCGAGGTTTATTTTGCTGACTTATCCCCTGTGGTTGGTTCGGAACAGGGTGGTGTACGACCAGTTCTTATTCTCCAAAATGATATCGGTAACCGATTTAGTCCGACTGTTATTGTAGCGGCTATTACAGCTCAAATCCAAAAGGCTAAATTACCGACGCATGTTGAGATCGATGCAAAACGTTATGGGTTTGACCGGAATTCAGTCATTCTGTTAGAACAGATCCGCACATTAGATAAGCAGCGATTAACTGACAAAATTACAAAGCTCGATAAAGAAATGATGGAAAAAATCAATCAATCATTAGAAATAAGCCTTGGCTTAAGAGATGTGTACAGTAATAATTAATAATTTCATGATAAATAGATAAAAAAGACGGTTCTCTCACAGAGAACCGTCTTTTTTATTAAGCCGAGAAAATGCAAAGCTCAGCATAAATTCATTATTTAGGAATAGCCGGGCGCAGCTCTTAATTTTAATTCTGAAAAAAGCTTAATCAGTTCCTGTATCAGTAAGTATTTTTCCTCCTTTGAAAAATATAGTAAAATGAAGAAGGAGGTCGATAATTGTGGATACGATTATTTTTGATATGGATGATACTTTGTATGACCAGTCAGCAACATTTAGAACCACATGTAAAAAAATGTTGAATGCATCCCTGGAGGATAGCGAGCTGGACAATCTTTATCTGCTTAGCCGTAAGTATAGTGATGAATTATTTGATGATCAGGTAGCAGGTAAAATAACGATGGAGGAAATGCATATTCGCCGTATAAAAGATGCTTGTGCAGATACAGGTATAGAAATATCAGCAGAGCAGGCTCTAGAATTTCAGAATACCTATGTTCAGGAGCAGGGGAAAATCGAATTATTTGACGAAGCTGTCCAATTGCTGGATTATCTTACAGCAGGTAAAAAGCAGCTGGCTGTTTTAACAAATGGTGCAGAAGATCACCAGACCATGAAAATAAAGCAATTAAAGCTGAGCAGATGGATACCTGAGGATTATTTATTCATTTCAGGAGCGATTGGACATGCGAAACCTTCTGTAGAAGCATTTCATTTTATTGAAGATAAGCTTGATTTAACAAAATCGAAAACAGTTTATGTTGGAGATTCCTTTGCAAATGATGTTGTTGGAGCAAAGCAAGCCGGGTGGCAGGCTGTCTGGATGAATCATCGCAACAGACAAATGCCGGAAGCTGCTGCAAAACCAGATAAAATTGTCTATAGTGCAAAGGAATTGTTAGACTTTTTTCTGGAGTCTTAATAATGCAGTAAGAAAAGCGGGATATATATCTTTGCAGAACGCTTAAAATATGTTGTGAAAACTATAATGAAAGTTTTATATTCTTAATGCTGAGGTATATAAATTTACCAGCTCTTTTGATAGAAGCATCTATAGCAAGTACATCAATGTTAGATATATTCCATATGTGTTACAATGGAGATGTTGTAAACCTTCTAAAACTATAGGTATATTTTTGTAGTAATTGCAGCAAATAATAGCAGTAATATAATGAAAATGTTAGAAAAAGAAAATATGGAGGGAACGAGTTATGGATGAAAATCTGAAAGAATTAATTATCAATAATAGTGATTCTATTGTTGATAGTTGGATGAACGAGGTTGGAAGGATAAAGGCTGGAAATTATACGGCAAGTATATCTGATGAGCTTTATGAAAATACCAACCGTGAATTTGTAAATGTTATTTTCACAAGTATTCAAAATCAAGGATCCTCAAAGGTAGTAGAGGAGTTCTCAGAGAAAATTATTAACCTTGGCTGGCCTCTTAGTTACATCACAGATGGACTGCAGATTTTTCGTCGTGTAACCATTGATTTTTTACTTGCACAAGCAGATCAGGTTGATTCGAATCATTTTTCAAATGTCTTAACTAGTGTGGATGAGTGGATTGAGCCGTTAATCCGTCAGCTTGTTAATGAGTATTCAGGAAGCTGGGAAAATATCCTCTCTCTGCAGCGGGTAGCTCTGCAGGAACTATCAGCACCGTTAATTCCAGTTATGGAAAGAATAACGGTAATGCCGCTGATTGGTACTATTGACACAGATAGAGCTAAATTGATTATGGAAAATTTACTGGAGGGGACAATTAAGCATAACTCCGAAGTTGTATTAATTGATATTACCGGAGTTCCAGTGGTGGATACGATGGTCGCGCATCATATTATCCAGGCTGCAGAAGCGGTCAGACTGATTGGGTCAACATGTATCCTTGTAGGGATTCGTCCGGAAATTGCCCAAACCATTGTAAACATCGGTATTGATTTAAGTAAATTCCCAACAAGAAGCACACTGGAGAAGGGCTTTACAAAAGCACTTGAGATTACCGAGAGAGAAGTTGTTGATTTACATGTTAAAAATCAAGGGATTGAAGATATAATGCATTCACTTAAGGGGGAGTAGAGAAAATGCGGATACCTATTTTAAAACTACATAATTATTTGCTGATTTCTATTCAGACTGAGATTGACGATCAAACAGCTATTCAATTTCAGGAGGACCTATTAGCGAAAATTCATAAAACAGGTGCCACAGGTGTTGTAATTGATTTGACATCTGTAGACATTATTGATTCCTTCATTGCAAAAGTGCTAGGTGATGTTGTATCCATGTCGGATTTAATGGGGGCCCGCGTCGTATTAACAGGAATTCAGCCTGCTGTTGCAATGACATTAATCGATTTAGGAATACACCTGCAAAATGTCCCTACTGCATTAGATTTAGAACAAGGATTAGTGAAGCTGCACCAGGAATTGGGAGGTTAATATATGAACCCAAGATCCTGTGTCAACATTCATAAAGAGTGGGATATTGTTGGAGCAAGACAGCTTGGCCGGGAAATGGCAAAAGAGATTGGATTTGGCACCGTTGATCAGGCAAGAATCGCTACAGCAGTATCTGAATTAGCTCGTAATATATATTTATATGCTGAAAATGGACAGGTTTGTTTTGAATACATCTATACAAACAGTCAAAAGGGAATATTAATGACTGCTGTTGATACTGGCCCAGGAATTAAAGATATAAGCAGCGTTATGCAAGATGGCTATACTACCTCTGGAGGACTCGGTGCGGGTCTGCCTGGAGTGAAGCGTTTAATGGATGATTTTGATATAGAATCCACCGTCGGGGAAGGAACTAAGATTAAAGCGATTAAATGGATCAGATAATCCTTTAATTTTAGTAACTTTCCTTGTTTTATCACAGATAAAACCTTCCGCCAATCTCCATTTTCTATTTTAAAGTGGAGATTGGCGGAAGGTTTACGGGCGCTGACTTTCGGAATCATATAGGTTGAAAAGCCTACTGATGAGACAGGTAATCTTAACTCTGTCAGACTGGAGAATTTAGCTATTAGTTTTTTTAAATCGTACCTATTTGAATAGGAATACAGGATAATTAGACAGCTGACGGGTATAACGAAAGAGTTACAAAACCTGAATAAAAGTATTGCATGCATAAGAGCGGTACACACCTGCCGTCAATCTCTGGGAGAGCCTAAAAAGAGAAAAGAAGATTCCGGGGTTCTTTGGAATATAGGGGGAGTAACTATAGTGAAAGAGACTATTGAAAAGAATTCAATTAAATATCAGGAGCTATTAAGAAAATATATAAATACACAAGATGAGAAAGCACTATATGACCTCGAATTAATTAGTAAAGCTTTTATCAAAAAGAACATTTTACCTGAAGAATTAATTAATTTGCATATCCAGGCAATGGAGAATATCTATCCTCAGTTAATGGATGAATATAAGCTTTCAATGGAATTTTTATTAGAAGCTACTGTTTTCTATGGACTCGCATTGCAGGAAGTAGATTATTTGAGACAGGAAAAAAATGTTCTGACCGCTGAAATCTCTGTTGCTGCCAATATGCAGAAGACATTATTAGGGACCCAAAAACCGGAAAGAAACGGTGTAGATATAGGGGTTATTAGTGTACCTGCTCATCAGATGAATGGGGATTATCACCATTTTACAGCAGGCAGTAATGGAACAATTGGAATTGCCATCGCAGATGTTATCGGTAAAGGGATACCGGCGGCATTATGTATGTCTATGATTAAATATGCAATAGACAGCTATCCCGAAGCAACGATGTCACCAAACAAGGTTCTGGAAAACTTGAATCGGGTTGTAGAGAGAAATATTGATTCAAGCATGTTTATCACGATGTGTTATGCACACTATCTGCCAATGGAAAGTAAATTAAGACTATCCTCTGCGGGTCATGAGCCGGGATATATTTATCGTGCAGAAACGGAAGAATTTGAAGAAATCCGTACAAAAGGTATTGTTCTCGGTGTGATGCCGGATGCTGAATATCGGGAATATGAATTAAATATTAATAAAGATGATTTGATTATCTTTTTGACAGATGGTGTTTCAGAGTGCCGGGATGGAGACCGTTTTATTGAAACGGAAGAACTTTTAGAAGTAATTCGGAAATATATTGATTTACCTGCACAGGAGCTGGTGGATAATGTATATCAATACTTTGAGAAATTGCAGGATTTTCAGTTGCGGGATGATTTTACATTAATTGTTCTTCGGAAAGAGGTTTAAAGATATAAAAGCCGGGAATATAGTATATTAGTCTGCAAAGTGATTAAATTATTATTTAAGAGCTTGAGAGAGAGTAAAGAAAAGTTTAGAGAAGAACTTTTCATTTACCGTATATAAAATGAAAAACGGGATTAAAATAAATTTAGATTGTATAGTCATCTATCCAGGATTTTGATGACAGAGGGGGTCATTATGAATTTATCAGTGAGAATCAATGAGGATAGTAATTTGAAAGTTTTAGAAGTAAGCGGCGAAATTGATGCCTACACAGCACCTGAGCTTAAGGAATCATTAATGCCGTTAGTGAAAGAAAGCGGCAAACAAATTGAGGTGGATTTAGAAGATGTCCAATATATGGACAGTACTGGATTGGGTGTATTTGTCAGTGCTTTAAAAGCCTCTAAAGAAAGTGGAAGTCATTTTACCTTGAAAAATGTTCAAGAACGTGTTTACCGTATTTTTGAAATTACCGGTCTTAGTGAAATTATAGATATAAAAGCAGCGATTCGAGGTGGCAACGAGTGATGGAAGCATTTGATTATATCGAAATGAAGGTCCCGGCTAAAGCGGAATATATCGGAGTAATGCGCTTAACCTTATCAGGCATTGCTAATCGGATGAGTTTTTCCTATGATGCTATTGAGGATTTAAAGGTTGCTATATCAGAAGCTGTGACCAATGCTGTAGAGCATGCTTATGGAGAAAATGAGTCCGGTGAAATCACTGTGGGCTTTGGTTTATATGAGGATCGGATTGAAATAATGGTAGCCGATCGCGGTGGAAGCTTTAATTTAGAAGAGGTAAAAAGTGAAACTGGACCATATCGTTCCGATGAACCTGTTGAAAAAATACGGGAAGGAGGGTTTGGTTTATTCCTGATTGAAGCACTAATGGACGAAGTAAAAATCAACAACAAATATGGTGTAATGGTCATTATGACTAAATACAATAGAGAAGAAGAGGTGGACATGGATGACGACCAAGTCTCAACCATTCAATAGAGGGGGAGATGAGGTTTACCAATGGATAAGTACTCTTCAGCAAGATCCGACAAACGAAGAATTACAGGAAAAGATTGTTTTAACCTATCAGAATCTTGTTGGATCTATTGCACGGAAGTATTCCAAAAACAGTGCCATTCATGAAGACCTAGTACAAGTAGGCATGATTGGATTACTTGGTGCAATTAAGAGGTACGACCCATCTTATGGTAAGTCGTTTGAATCATTCGCGATCCCGACAATAATTGGTGAAATAAAACGATTCATACGAGATAAAACATGGAGCGTTCATGTACCTCGTCGTATTAAAGAATTGGGACCAAAAATTCGAAAAAGTGCTGATGAACTGACGACCAAAAATCAAAAATCTCCTACCATTAAAGAAATCGCAGATCATATCGGTGTACCAGAAGAAGAAGTTTTAGAGACGATGGAAATGAGCAAAAGCTACAAAGCTTTATCTGTTGATCATAAAATTGAAGCTGATTCAGATGGCAGTACAGTAGCCATCTTAGATTTAATTGGAAATGAAGATAACAGCTTTAAAAACCTTGAGCAAAAAATGATGCTTGAAAAAATACTTCCGGTTTTATCAGAACGGGAGCAATTAATTCTGGAATGTACGTATTTCAAAAATATGAGTCAAAAAGAAACAGGAGAAAAGCTGGGAATTTCACAAATGCATGTTTCAAGGCTTCAAAGAAGAGCACTCCGTAAATTAAGAGAAACAATGCAAACGGAAAGCACGGAGGTATTCGATTGATTTCCGGCAAATATGTAGATGTTTCTGTTTATCAAAAATCAAAAAAAGGTAACCATTTTTGTGGAGATAGTTACTTTTTTGTGGAAGAAGACCAGATATTTTTAGGAGTGCTCGCAGATGGTCTTGGAAGCGGAGAAATTGCAAAGGAATCCTCACAGGCTGTCATAGATATTGTGAACCAGCATAAGTACAAAACAGTTAAAGAAATCATTGAGCTATGTAACAAACGGCTAATTGGCATGCGTGGAGCAGTTATGGGCATTTTAAAAATAGACTTCATTCAACAGACCTTTACTTTTTCTTCCATAGGAAATATAGGAATAATTGTTTTGGAAAATGGAGTTAAAAAAAAGAGAAATATCCCAAGCTCCGGATATTTGGGCTCCCGTTACCGTGGTGTAAAAGTGATGACAGAAAAATTAAGTGAAGGGACAAACTTCATTGTATTTTCTGACGGGGTAATGGATAAAGAGTTATCTCAGTATTTTTTTAAAGACTATAATGTCGACAGAATTACAGAAGCCTATGCACGTTATAGTGACAATATAAGACAAGATGATACAACATTATTAGCAATCAGGTACAAAGGAGAAAAAGGTTGATTTGTATGCAAATAACATGAACGCTGTTTCAGCTGTTATTGGACTACAAATCAATCTTTTTTTGTGTCAGAAAGCATTGCTCCGCTTAATTTGATACAATAGAAAGCAGAGTAAGGAGGAGAATCACCAGTGAATTTAGATGAAAAATTAATTACAATCGTATCAAAGGATACCAAAGTACAAGATAAAATTGTTTTGAAAGTAATTTCTCTTTTAGATGAGGGGAACACAGTTCCATTTATTGCAAGGTATCGAAAGGAAGCAACAGGTGGGATGGATGAAGTAAAAATCAAAGAAATACAGGATAGATGGGCATATGTGCTTCACCTGTCTGAGCGAAAACAGGAAGTTCTCCGTATCATTGAAGAACAAGGTAAATTAACAGATGAATTAAGGAATGAAATTGAGAAAGCAACAAAGCTTCAAAAAGTAGAAGACTTATATCGTCCTTATAAGCAAAAACGCCGGACAAGAGCAACTATTGCTAAAGAAAAAGGATTGGAGCCGCTGGCACAAATTATTTGGGAGCAGAAGGAATCCGTTGATTTAGAACAGAAGGCAGCAGAGTTTTTCTCAGAAGAACATGAGTTAAACACAGTAGAAGAAGTACTCCAGGGAGTTAATGATATTATCGCTGAATGGATTTCTGATGAACCTGTTTACCGTGAATTTATTCGTGATACAACGATGAAACAGGGGCTGATCAGGTCCCAGGATAAAAATAAAGAAGCTGACGAAAAACAGATTTTTGAAATGTATTATGAATATAATGAAGCAGTACGTTCGCTTGTCTCCCACCGTATTCTTGCACTTAACCGCGGTGAAAAGGAAGGTATTTTAAAAGTTCAGTTGGAGCCTCCAGTGGATAAAATAATCTCCTATTTAGAACAAAAGGTTATTAAGAAAACCTGCCCGCAAAATATAAAGGAATTGCTAACAACAGCGGTGGAAGACAGCTATAAAAGGCTGATTGAGCCATCTGTGGAAAGAGAGATACGAAGTGCACTTACAGAAAAAGCAGAAGCACAGGCAATTGAGGTTTTCTCGGTTAACCTAAGAAATTTATTACTGCAGCCGCCATTAAAAGGAAAGGTTATTCTGGGAGTTGACCCTGCTTTCCGTACTGGCTGTAAGCTTGCTGTTGTGGATGAAACCGGGAAAGTCCATCAAATAAATGTAATCTATCCGACTGCTCCAAGAAAAGATGTGAAGGGAGCAGAAAAGGTTGTTATGGAATTGATTAATCAGTTTGATGTCGAGCTGATTGCGATTGGAAATGGAACGGCATCCAGAGAAACAGAGCAATTTATTTCGGATGTGTTAACAAATAATAAGTTGGATATGCCGTATATTATTGTAAATGAAGCTGGTGCAAGTGTGTACTCTGCATCTGCTCTGGCAAGAGAAGAATTCCCTGATCTGCAGGTAGAGGAAAGAAGTGCTGTTTCTATTGCAAGAAGGGTGCAGGATCCGTTAGCCGAGCTTGTGAAAATTGATCCAAAGTCTATCGGTGTCGGGCAATATCAGCATGATGTCAGTCAAAAAGAACTGTCCAATTCATTAACATTTGTAGTAGAGACAGCTGTTAACCAGGTCGGTGTAAATGTAAATACAGCCTCTTCTTCCCTTTTACAATATGTATCCGGATTAAGTAAAGCTGTTGCGAATAATGTGATTAAACGGCGGGAAGAGGAAGGGAAGTTTACGAATCGGAAGCAGTTAAAGAAGATTCCGCGGCTTGGTGCAAAAACATATGAGCAGGCAATTGGTTTCCTGAGAATTGTAGACGGAGATACACCGCTTGACCGTACACCTATTCACCCGGAAAGCTATCCACATGTAAAAGCTTTACTAAACAAATTTGATTTAGATGAGCAGGCATTGGGCACAGAGCCTTTACAGCAAAAGATTAAAGAAATGAATAAACAAGCTGCAGCAGAAGAACTGGGAATCGGTTTGCCGACTTTGGAGGATATTCTTGAAGCATTAAGCAAGCCGGAACGCGACCTGCGGGATGATTTTCCACAGCCATTATTGAAGAAAAATGTCATGAATATGGAAGATTTAAAGCCTGGTATGGAGCTGCAGGGAACGGTTCGTAATGTGGTTGATTTTGGAGTATTCGTTGATATCGGTGTGAAACAGGACGGGCTTGTGCATATCTCTAAAATGTCAAAGCAGTTCGTTAAGCACCCGATGGATGTTGCATCTGTAGGTGATGTCGTTACTGTCTGGGTGGACGATGTGAATGTCCAAAAAGGCAGAATTGCGCTTTCTATGATTCAATAAACATAGTAGTTAGTAAAAAGGAAAGGAACTTCAGCAACTTGAAGTTTCTTTTCTAATAAAAAAATGAAGACTCTCGCCTTACATAAGGGAGAAATCCTCATTTTTTACTTGTGATTATTTTACAGATGCTTCGTTTGCTGCTTCCACTTCATCAAGAGAGATGCCAATTGCTTCTGCAACACCTTTACCGTAATCTGGATCTGCTTTATAGCAGTTGTTGATGTGGCGAAGTTTTACTGATTTTGATGCAGGAGCAATATCATCTGCTGTATTTTGGAAAAGCAGTTGTTTCTGCTCATCAGACATTAAACGGAATAACTTACCTGGCTGTTCATAGTAAAGACTATCATCTTCATCAAAGTCATAGTAATCAACATCTGCACCCAGCTGTAATGCAGGCTCCTGATGCTCTTTGCTATCTTCCCACTCACCATATTGGTTCGGGCTGTAGCTGACTTGTCCACCTTGGTAAGGCATCACACGCATTGCTCCATCACGGTGATATGGATGGAAGTTTTTCGCGTTTTTAGGGTAGTTAACCGGAATTTGCCAATGGTTAACACCAAGACGGTAACGCTGTGCATCTCCATAAGAGAATAGACGGCCTTGTAACATTTTATCTGGAGAGAACCCGATTCCAGGTACAATGTTAGTTGGAGCAAATGCAGACTGTTCTACCTCTTCATGGTAGTTTTCAGGATTTTTATTAAGCTCTAATTCGCCAACTTCAATAAGCGGGAATTCATCTTTATACCATACTTTCGTTAAATCAAACGGGTTGTAAGGCATATTTGCAGCTTCTTCTTCTGTCATTACTTGAATATACATTTTCCATTTAGGAAAATTGCCTTCTTCAATATTCGTATATAAATCACGTTGGTGACTTTCACGATCTCCACCGACAATTTTTGCAGCTTCTTCGTTTGTAAGGTTTTCAATTCCCTGTTGTGTTCTGAAGTGGAATTTCACCCATACACGCTCGTTATCTGCATTGTATAAGCTGTAAGCATGACTGCCAAATAAATGCATGTTACGATAAGATTTTGGAATACCGCGGTCAGACATAACAATTGTAACTTGGTGAAGTGCTTCTGGTTGATTTGTCCAGAAGTCCCAGTTTGCATCAGCATTTTTCATGTTTGTTTTTGGATCACGTTTTACAACATGGTTTAAGTCCGGGAAACGTTTAGGATCTCTCATAAAGAATACAGGGGTGTTGTTACCAACTAAATCCCAATTACCTTCTTCTGTATAGAATTTCATAGCTGTTCCGCGGATATCACGCTCAGCATCAGCTGCACCACGCTCACCAGCTACTGTGGAGAAACGGATGAACATATCTGTTTTCTTACCAACTTCAGAGAAGATTTTTGCTTTTGTATATTTTGTAATGTCGTTTGTAATTGTTAATGTTCCATAAGCACCAGATCCTTTTGCGTGCATACGACGTTCAGGAATTACTTCACGATCAAAGTGTGCAAGTTTTTCAAGGAACCAAAAGTCTTCCATTAATAATGGACCACGTTTACCGGCCGTTTTGGAATCATCATCATTTGGAACAGGAGCACCAAATGCAGTGGTCATTTTTCTTTTTTCACTCATAAATAGTTTCCCTCCTAAGTATATATTAAATACAATTATTATAATAACATAATAACTAGTAGATTGCTATTAATATTCTGTGTTATTTATATGAATTTTTATTAATAGTATAATTGAGTTCTGTGTTGGCAGTGAAAAACGTATCTATTAACAAACAAAAGAAAAGTTTTATATTCTTTTGTTAAGAAATAAGTTTCTAAATGAAAGATTCTATTTATTCTCAATTAGATAAACTAAATGAGAATTGAATTTTGATATAAATCATATTATAATAGAATAGATGTTCTTAAAAATATTTCTGTTTATTAATGAGTGAGCAGGCTCGCTTTTTAGGGGAGACTGCTAAAAGGGTATAATCAATGATATATAGGAAGTAAGTTTTTGAATTTGCGATAAGGCAGAGAAAAATTCTGCAGAATAAAGTGTGATTTTATTTTTCAGGAGATGAAATATATGATGAGTCCCATTTCAGATAAGGAATTGTATGAGCTGGTAAACCAGTTGTCAGAGACTTATTTTAATAAGCCGTTCATTGATAAAGTCCAGTTTAATGCCCGTTTACGGACTACTGGTGGAAGATATATTCCGAGCAGACGGATCATTGAATTAAATCCTAAATATGTCTTGGAATTTGAAAAGGAAGAACTTTACGGTATTATTAAACATGAACTTTGTCATTATCATCTGCATATTGAAGGAAAGGGCTATGGGCACCGCGATAGGGATTTCAGAGAATTGCTTGCAAAAACAGGTTCTCCCCGTCACTGTAAACAACTGCCTTCTGAACAGAAACGTTACCGCTATATATATGAGTGTCAAAAATGTAAAGCTGTTTATAAAAGAGTAAGAAAAGTGGATGTGTCCAGGTATCGATGCGGCAAATGCAGAGGAAAATTGAAGCTGGTTTAAATTTTTTTGAAATAAGTATTGACGAATAATATTTTCCATGATAAATTAATGAAGCTGATACGAAATGACAGTCTTCTTTCTTGAGAATAACCTGCCTTCAGACATTGTCGAATTGCACAGAGTTTTGGTTAACTTTCTAGGCAAAGAAAAGCTTTTAAAGTTTTTGTTGACAAAAAACAGGATATATTGTATGATATTTCTTGTTGTTGCGTAATTAAGATATTACATAGCAAGTGACTGTATACTTTTACATTCCACAGTAGCTCAGTGGTAGAGCAATCGGCTGTTAACCGATCGGTCGTAGGTTCGAATCCTACCTGTGGAGCCTTTAATGGAGAAGTACTCAAGTGGCTGAAGAGGCGCCCCTGCTAAGGGTGTAGGTCGTGTAAGCGGCGCGAGGGTTCAAATCCCTCCTTCTCCGCCATTTAAATTTTCATAATGGCCCGTTGGTCAAGCGGTTAAGACACCGCCCTTTCACGGCGGTAACACGGGTTCGAATCCCGTACGGGTCATCTTTCTAAAAAATTAAAATAAATAGTTGGTCCGGTAGTTCAGTTGGTTAGAATGCCTGCCTGTCACGCAGGAGGTCGCGGGTTCGAGTCCCGTCCGGACCGCCATTATAGTTGGGCCATAGCCAAGCGGTAAGGCATCGGGTTTTGATCCCGTGTACCCTAGGTTCGAATCCTAGTGGCCCAGCCATTTTTATTTTTAGAAGGAGTACATGCTAATACTATTCACGTTAATAGTATTTTTTTATTTCAAAAGCAGTATTTTATTTAGGAGCCATTAGCTCAGTCGGTAGAGCAACGAGCAAAGCTTCCACCGAATAAGCTTCGAGTAACCCCGAAGCATATACTTCAAAGGGAGGGCTTGCAGATGCAGGGGTCTGCCAAAATGAGAAGCACTAAATAAAGCAATACTCCATTTAACATAGGAGCCATTAGCTCAGTCGGTAGAGCATCTGACTTTTAATCAGAGGGTCGAAGGTTCGAATCCTTCATGGCTCACCATTTTATTTTTTGCGGATGTGGCGGAATTGGCAGACGCGCTGGAATCAGGCTCCAGTGTCCGTTAAGGACGTGGGGGTTCGACTCCCTTCATCCGCACCATTTATATTCTATGCGGTCATGGCGGAATGGCAGACGCGCCAGGTTGAGGGCCTGGTGGGTGAATAACCCGTGGAGGTTCAAATCCTCTTGACCGCATCATATGTATAAATCATTCATATCAAGGGTTTTAGACCTTTGATATTTTTTTATGCACTCATTTTATGGGCACTAAAATATATGTTGGGGAAGAGAAAGAATTCAAACAATAAAAAAACACTTCTCGAAAAATTAAGAAGTGTAGAATATGTTGATAAAATAATTATTTAGTTTTTTAGATAACTGTAAAACGTAAATGTTTTAGTATAAATCTAAATTTACTCATTGAACCGTAATAAAGGTTGGGTTGTACAGCGGAAAGAACCGCCGAAACTTCTGGAAATACGGTAATCAGTATACTCAACCGTTACCCCTTTTTTGGTTAATTGCTCACCAATGGATTGAAATTCCATGTCCGTTACGTATACATCTTCATTTATAGGTAAACCATTTGTTATTAATTTTTGCGCATCCTCCAAAGAAACAGATATTTTATCCCAATTTTTTAGAGTTTCCGGGATATCTTCGAGAAACGCTTCTTCGCAAACTATCATTAAACCATCTTTGACTAAGCTTAAAGCGCAGTCTAAATGCAATATCTTAGGATGAAGCGGTACTTCGGTAACCGTGTATCCGAAATTTGATAAGAAATTTCTTAACCAAACTATGCCTTCATGATTAGAGGCAAGTCCTGATGTACCAACGAAAATTTCTTTGTTTAGAACTAATACATCACCACCTTCAAGAAAAGGACCTTTCATATTAAAAAAATCACCTGATCGATCTGCTTGCGGTACTGACAGATAAAGGCACTTATTTTTTTCAGATTCTTGTTCCAGAATATGTCTTATAGGCATTACTTCTTTTTTTCTATGACCAAGTTTCATACTTCCCTCAATAATCATTTGTCCAATAACAAAGAAAGGGTCTCTTGCAAAGAAATTACTGTAGCCATCTTCCTTTCCTTCTACTTTTTCTTCTTTGGTAAGCAGTCTAGGACGTAAAATTTCAACTTTATATTTTTGAAGTATTTTCTCAAAATTTTCTTTTTCGACTTCCCACTTATTTTGTAAAGCTGGGAAAGCATCTGCAATATCTTTTCCTTCAGCACCTTCTAATGCTTTTAACGAGTCTTCAGTCAGAAATTGCTCAGTTTCTTTATTGATTCTAGCTGGTAAAGAAAATTGTGATTGTGCTAAAACTACTCTTTTTAGCGGGGCAAATTCGCTCTCAACGAAAATCTGGTTACTTTTCATCTTAGTTATATTTCCTTTCTTGAATTATTTATTTTCCTTTGCATTAGCATGAATACCGTTCCAAAAAACAGACCATATGGTGTTTAATCTATGTTCATAACCTTCATAAGGAGAACTCATCATATAGAAAAGCATACCGTCCAATAAAGTGGTAAATGAAGTCACTACTGCTTCTTCGTCTATTAAGTTATCCGTTTTATCATTTCTTAAGATAGAAAAAACAAGGTTTCGAATTGCTTGTTCTACTTCTTTGTTTTTAGCTGTTATAAGATCTTTAAAATTTTCCGGAGGGTAAATTCCATATCTTTTTAGAAAGAGACCTTTCTCATTCATATAATAGTATTTATTCAGCTCAACTAAAATATAATATAATTTTTTTTTCAATGGAAAATCCTTAATAACGTAGGATTGTTCTTTGATAAAACTTAAATAATCTTCAATCACAAAATTTACAATTTGTTCGAAAAGAGCTTGTTTACTTTCAAAATAAGCATAAATAGAAGGAGGTTTAATTTTTACATTTTTGGCTATATCTTTAAGAGATGTCTCCTCATAACCATAGGAGGAAAACAAGCCTAAACCTTGTTCTAATATCCTTTTTTTTGTTTCTTCCCCTTTTTTCAATGAATTTTTCACCTCATTTTGATAACGTTCATCAAGTTATTAATTTTAAGCTTACTATACAAAAAATAATTCCCGCAACTAAAACAAGCTTTTTCGCATTTTTTGGTTCTTTAAATAAAAACATTCCCAGTAAAACACTTCCTGATGCACCTATGCCTGTCCATATACCATAACCTATACTAATAGGTATTTCGATTAATGAAACGGAAAGAAAGAAAAAACTTAAACACATAAATAAAATAAAAAAGATGGTAGGTTTTAATTTTGAAAAACCTTCCGTTAATTTTAGATTAATAATACCTCCAACTTCAAAAACGCCAGCTAATATTAAAAATAACCAGTACATATTACACGCTACCTCCTGTATTTTCCTCTTCTTTGGGTTCGTCTGAAATTAGTTTAAGTCCAATAATACAGCTGATTAAAAGAACAACCAGCAAAATTTTAGTTAAACTCACTGAGTCTCCTAAAAGTGTCATCCCCACTAGAGCTGTGCCAAAAGCGCCTAAACCAGTGAATACTGCATACGCTGTTGAAACAGGCAGTATTTTTAATGTTTTAGCGAAGAACCACCAACTAAGAATTAATAATATAATTGTCGGGATAACAATTTCTATTCTAGTAAAACCTTCTGAAAAACCAAGACCAAGCGCCCAACCAACTTCAAAAATTCCACCAATAATTAAATACAACCAAGCCATAATAATCTCTCCTTTTTCGTATTGCAGCTAACTAACGGTCGTTAGATTTTAATGATAAAAAACTATATTATTTTTATATAAAAGGTATTACCATCTTTAAAACAACTCCTTTAACTATAAAACTAACTAACGTACGTTAGATTTTATACAATTTAAATGAACTTTGCAAGTACAATGTTTAAATTATTTTAAATAAAATAGGGGTTTGTTATAGTGATAAAAAATGAGTAGAGGGTATCGTGTGATGGACAAAATATTAGTAATGGCTGATACAGAGTCATTTACATCTAATCTATTTCAAAAAGCTGCACAATTATCAAAAGGGATGGAGACTCTTTTTGAGGTAATCCTCTTCAAGTAAATGAAGAAGAAAATTCTAACAAAGCAGAATTAGAATATACGATTTCTGAAATACATAAATTAAGTAAAAAGTTTGAAGCAAATCAAATTCATATAAAAAAAGTGAAAATAATCGTGATATATTTCTTAGCCTAAAAGCATTTATTAATAAACATACTTTCACTCAGTTAGAGTTACTATGCATACAGGAGATTCATACTGGAAAGTAATTATTTATGGACCTTTTAAAAATTTCTTAATCAGTAAAATGCCTTATATTAGATTTACATTTTTTATCTTCGTAACAATTGAAACACTATAATTAATCTAATGAGCAAGGGAAATATGCATATTTACATAAAACGGAAAGTAACAACTCTTATTCATTAACTTTTGAAAGGAAATTGGAAGATGATATCAAGGGCGTATTTTTTAAGAAGGCAGCCACCGATTTTGACAGTGACACATTTATGAGTTGAACAGATGAATTAAAGCAATATAAAATCACTGTTGGCAAAGTAAGCGAAAATAAGAAGTATCCTAAGTTAAAAAGATGAAAATTAAAATCCGCATGATAATTATGTTTATTCAAATAATATTTGGTTTTGTTTATTGTTGCCGTTTTGTTGCCGAAATTAGTGTGAAGATAAGGTAAATGAAGTAGTGAGATAAGTTAAAGTACAGTATTAGTGGTTTTGGTACATATGATACGGTGGAACGAGATTGAGGGTCTGGTGGGTGAATAACTCGTGTGGGTTCAAATCCCACCGACCGCATTAAATTGTAAAGTCGATTATATCAAGGGTGATAAGCTCTTGAAATTTTAAAAGCACTCATTCCAATGATGGAAAATGAGTGCTTTTTTACGTGAGTTAGTCCAGCTTTGTCCGTATAAATATAAAGAAAAATAAAGCGAGCTGGTACTCAAACAAGCTCTAAATAAAATAGAATAAAAAAAACTGGATGGGCTGTTTTTCCATTCTATAATACTGTTAAATTAGATCATAGAGTAAATATATTACGACAATGGTTAATAATAAAAAGACAATAAAATGAAGACCAAACGATTTCTTTCTCACTAAATCAATTATTTTTGTCACATAAGCGAGAGTCAAAATGATTAATAGTATTAACCAAAAATACCCGTCCATAAAACTAGAATAAAAAAATAGGGACGCAAAACCAATTATTGCTAATAATATAGCAGCATAATCAAAAACACTTCTTTTTTTATTATCTTCCAAATTTAATAACACCTCTTTTTTTATTCCTGAAATTTAGTTAGCATGGAAGAGCTTATATTAAATAGTATATGTGAATCAACATAAAATGAGAATTAATGAATGCATTAATATAGCGGGTTTGTTACATATTGGTACTGTCTCACTTAATTGATGGTCTGTTGAATAAATAACTCGTGTGGGTGCCGATCCTGCTGACCACATCAAATGTAGAAAGCACTCATTTAAGGGGCTTTTTTTATTGCTTTGTTTCTAATGCAATTTATCAGCAGTTTCTCTTTGTTTATTCTGGAACAAGTAACCATAAATATTAATTATCTCTGGTTGCTGGAACATGTTGACTTGAAAGAATTTTAACCCAATAAACCAGTCCAATTAAAAGATTTATAATATTCATAACATAAATCATTTTTGATATAATTACTTTGATAAATAAGAATGGAGTGATTCTATAAATGAGTTTAATCAGAGAATCACTGCAAGGCTGTAAATTATCAGCGAGAGGAGCGATGCTTATGAAACAGGATTTATTTCTTATCCTGGACGAATATGCAGATGGGGAAGGTGCTTACTTATCATCAACATTAAATCAGAGTGAGGATTGGTCGGTTCATAAGATTTCTTTGGGGGATACGGTAAGTTCCATTGGCGGTTTTAAAACTGCTGTCGATTATATCATTGGTTCTGAACCTGGGAATTTTAATCTATTGAATGGTAGGCGGGAATACATGGAATAATGATAATAAAAAGCTTTTCCATTTAATCAAAACTGCATTTCAAAATAATATACCTGTAGGAGCTATATGTGGAGCTGTGGATTACTTAGCGAAAAACGGTTTTCTAAATGATTATAATCATACGGGTAATTCTGTTGATGCTTGGAATGACTATGAAAATTATCATGCTAAGAACAGTTTTTTCAGCAGCAAGCAGTAAAAGATAAAAATTTAATCACTGCAAACGGAACCGCTCCTATTGAATTTACGCATTTAGTTTTAGAGTGATTGAATTTGATACCTCCGTAAATATTAAAAAAATGATGTATATGTATAAGCATGGATTTTATAAATATTGTGAAAAATATGGGAACCCCTTTTAGTTCATTTTTATTCAAAATGATTGTTTAATCAATATAGAATACGTCCTTTTTACCTGATTCAGTCCAGTATTGGTCGAGAAGAACATAGAGATGTAACTGAACATTCTTTGGTCATTGTTGGAAGAAGAGCGACTGGTGAATTGCCCCCTTTTCTTATCTAGTAGGCGATTTCTTTTATTTATCGTTTTCATTGACATAGGGCCATTCATTATAGTAGGTTGAAAAAAATAGTAGTATTTTATTACTAATAAGAGAGGAGCTTTAAGAGTAATATGGAATATGAAATTAAAACGTTTCCGGCATATCGTGCAATGGGTTTGAAATGCGATGTTTCTTTTACTGATTTTGAAACGATAGAAACTGTGATTGAAAATTCAATAAGCAGAGTGAAAGAGTTTGATTATCCTGTGAATCCTGGCATAAGGCTCGGTTTATCTTATCACCTTCGACCAGATGGTTTTATTTACTATTCTGTTTATGAAGTGCAGGACAAGCAACCACTGCTTGATAACATGGTTGAGATCAATATACCTGAAATGACCTATCTAGTAGCAAAGCATAAAGGTGAAAGTATTGAAGATACTTATGAAAACATAATGAAATGGATAAAAGAAAGTGATTATACGCCTTTTAAAGAGGAAGGTGTCGATTACTATGATGAATTACCAATAAAGCATGAAAAATATTTAAATGGTGAATCTGTTTTTGAAATTTTGATACCTATAAAGTAGGTAATAAATGTTTTTAAGTTAATAGGTATGTGAAGAATTACAAGTCTGTTGTGGAGGAATAACGTGTCAAAAGGATTAAAAATTATCTTGCTTTGGTCGCTTGCTTTCCCCGCAATAATCACCATCGGTCGTATGATAATTGATTCTATTTTAAGCAGGGAAATGGAATTCATCTCATACACGGCTGTTTTTTTTAGGCAAGGGTGCAGCAGGATTGATTTTTGGCGGGCCGCTAGTGTACCTTGTATCAAAATCCAAAGAGGAGAAATATTAATTTTAAAATCTATATAATGTTTTGGTCCGCTGTAAAAAAACAGGCACTCATTCCAATAATGGAAAGGGTGCTTGTTTTTTTAGTGGAATTATTCTATTTTACAAACTGTGGGATAATATAACTTATACAAGGCTCTTTTCTTTTCTCACTGATTTAAGTGCGTTTGACCAAGCAACAACATCATCAATCATTTCACCAAATCTTGGTTTATGAACCTCCATTGGTTTGAAAGTTGCCATGTTTTCAAAGTCATTAAATAAGCTGAATGCACCTTGTGGTTCTACCGTTGCAATTTTTAAGTTTGATAAAGTAGTGCGTAGTGCAAGGGAAGCTGCGATACCTAGAGTGGAGCCGTAGCTTACGATGCCTGCTGCTTTATGATGCCACTCTGAACCTAAATAATCTAAATGATCTTTAAGACCTGACGGGAAATTTTTATTATATTCAGGCGTAACAAAAATAAAGCCATCAAACGAATCAATTTTTCTTGACCAGGTACTTTGCTCTTCTGTTGCATATTCTTTATTTGTCATAAGCGGCGGAATTGCTTCATTGAAGCGTCCAAGACCACTTTCTTTAATATCAACAATTTCGAATGTTGCATCCACATCTCTATTATCTGCAAAATCTTTGATCCATTCTGCAACCTGTAAATTAACACGTACGTCACGTGTGCTTCCTGTAATAATACCAATTCTAGTCATGTTGTAACCCTCCGTATAAATTTATATAAAATGAATCAAATAATAAGTTTGTATTAATTTGATTACTAGAGTTATAATAAACCTAAAGTTTCTTTTTGAGAAGAAGGCACTTTAAATAAACCTAGTTTCTTTTAGGAAACCAATTGATATAAAAGGATTTCACGCATATCTTTATAAAGGAGAAATTTAAAAATGGCGAATCTAACTGCTGGTGAAAATTGTGGAGAGCTTCAAGTTGCATTAGATATTATTGTTGGTAAATGGAAACCGATTATTTTATTTCATCTTATGGAAAATGAAAAATTACGTTTTAGCGAGCTGCAGCGGGCTATTCCGGAAATCACTAAAAAAATGTTAACCTCACAATTAAGAGAGTTAGAATATAATGACATTGTTCATCGTGAAGTCTACCAACAAGTGCCCCCAAAAGTGGAATATTCGATGACGGAATATGGACACGGGTTAACACCATTGCTAGTATCTATGAGGAGCTGGGGGACAGAGCATCTCAAGCATTTAAAGGAATTGCATGGGGAAGATAAAGATAATGAGGAGCAGGAAGGAAAAGCAGGCTCAAACTAATTGTAATATTAGGGGAAATGATTTTCTATTTAAAAACATGTACTTAGCTTTGTTATTTAATACGTGCTCATTTCAATGGTGGAAAATAAGCGCTTTCTATATGAATATTCCTTCCTGCTCACAAGTTTTCACGATATAAATAGACTGATAAATACTGCTTCTTCTGTTAATTCAAGGATTAATAATCCCATAATATCAATGTCCAAAAAGTAAAAAAGCCGTTGCCCTTAAGTCAGATATCATGAAAAGATTTCGAAGTATAACAACGATAACGGTAACAATTTCTCTTGATCTCGTTTTATAAAGAGGGGGAATCAAAATGTTAGATTTAATTATTCGGAATGGTGAAGTAGTATTAGCTGATGGTCCGAAAAAGATTGAAATTGGTATTAAAGACGGGAAAATTACTGTGATTGCTGAGGAAATTACAGAAGCATCTGCAGACATACTAGATGCTTCCGGACAGTATGTGCTGCCAGGTATGGTGGACACGCATGTTCATATTAGTGAGCCCGGGAGAACGGAATGGGAAGGGTTTGAAACCGGATCAAAGGCATTAGCTGCCGGGGGTACGACAAGCTATGTGGAAATGCCTTTAAATGCATTGCCAGCTACAACAAATAAAGCAGCACTTGATTTAAAGCTGGAAGCAGCTAAAACACAAAACTATGTTGATTATGCTTTCTATGGCGGGCTTGTACCAGGAAATATAGATGATCTGGAAGAATTGGATAAGACTGGAGTTCTTGCATTTAAAGCATTTCTATCTAGTGTTGGCAGTGATATTCCGGGTGATTTTGAAAGCGTTGATGATTTCACCTTGTATAAAGGCATGAAAAAGCTGGCAGAATTAGATCAAATCCTTTGCCTTCATGCAGAAAATTCGGATATAACTTCGAAACTAGAGGCAGAATTCATCCGTGAAGGAAAGGTTTCTGCAATGGATTATCCGGATGCACGTCCAGTATTTACAGAGGTTGAGGCAGTACAGCGCGCATTATTATTTGCAAAAGAAACAGGATGCCGGCTTCATATCGTCCATATTAGTACCTATGAAGCAGTACAGGAAATTTTAAAAGCTCGCGCAGAAGGTTTAGATGTAACCGTAGAATCATGTCCGCATTACTTTGCAATGTCTGCAGAGGATGTAGAAGAGATTGGCGCATATGCAAAATGTCAGCCGCCAATAAGAAAGAAAGCAGAGCATGACAAGTTATGGGAAGAATTATTAAATGGCAATATTGATTGGTTAACATCTGATCATTCACCGTGTACACAGAACTTAAAAACAGAGGCCAATAATTTTTTTGAAGCATGGGGCGGTATCAGCGGAGCGCAGAATAATGTTGACTTAATGTTCGATCTTGCAGTAAAGCAGCGCGGACTTCCTATTGAAAGATTTGTCGAACTCATCGCAACAACCCCTGCTAAACGTTTCAATTTAACAAACAAAGGTGAAATTGCAATTGCAAAGGATGCGGATATCATTTTCTTGGATCCGGATGAGTCTTATACTGTAACAAGAGAAAATTTATACTATAAGAACAAGCACAGCGCCTATGAAGGAAGAAAAATCGGCTGCCGTGTAACCAAAACAATCTTACGGGGGAATGTTGTATTTGACCTTGAAAAGGGTATTATTGGTGAACCAAAAGGTGAACTATTGACAAAATAATAGCCATTTTAATTGTTGAGTATTACTTTCTCATAGAACAAAAGATTGATGTGGAAGAGCTGTATAAGAAGGATGGACAATTCTCTGAAACAAATAAGGCTGCAATTATTGCTCTGGTTTTAGCTGCAGGATTAGCATTTATTCAAGTAGATCTGGCCTGGATTATTGGGTTTGTAGCTGCTGTTATCTATGAGAAAAATAATAACTAAATTACTAATATCAAGATAAAGAGAACCCTATAAAACAAAACGGACAGGTTTGTTTTATAGGGCTTTTAACTGTATATTATCGTTTTTTGCCAATTAATATTTCTAAATCAACGGTTATTTGAGTTGTATCTTCATCCAAGAAGGATTTAACCTGTTCCTTTGGCGCCTCCCACGATAAGGGAGTCATTTCAACCAGCGATTGAATGGATAGTTTATCAAGAAGAACAGTATAACTTATCCTTGAATTATCCACCATTTGAAAATTTTCATTAAATCTTACAACAGTATCTGTATTAGAATAGGATTGTTTTTCAGGCTGATTGAAAATAATTTCTCTTAGTTCTTTTAAGTAGCTGCTTTGCGGAACAACTTTTATTAATAAACCATCCGCTTTTAGGACTCTGTTAAATTCATTATAATTTGATGGTGACAAGATGTTCAGAATAACATCGAATTGCTCATTCATAAAAGGCGTATTCGCAAGGTCACCAACAGTCCAAATCTTATTGGCACAGCTTTTAGAAGCCTCCAGAATCCCTTCTTTAGAAATATCAATCCCTACTCCTGTTACTGTTTTTTGATATTTAGAACGAATACTCTCGCAAATGTTAAAGAGATGCGAACCCTCACCACATCCCGTATCAATTAACGAAAGACTTTCCCTTTCAATCGCAGCATGTTTATATATCATTTCAGCAATTGCTTGAATTAACGGTTCGAAAAAGTCGGCCTCTGTAATCAGTTTCCGCCGTGCCTGGAAAAGACTCCTGTTATACATACTTTTCACCGGATGGGACATCAAGTTGACATATCCTTGTTTTGAAAAGTCAAAGGTATGATTATTTAAGCAGATTAAATTTTTCAGCTCGAAAACCCTCATCGATGAGTTACAGACAGGGCATTTAAAAATAGCTTCAGAATGGCTTGCATATTCTGCAGCCAATGTTCTTTTATTCATTTAGCCACCTCATTCTTTATTTAGACAGAAAAAAGACATAGACAAATAAACCCTTATCATACATGCAAAAAATAATATGAACTGGATTTGGAAATAATCTACATCTAGTTATTAGCTATAAAGAAGAGGTTGAAAATACATAAAAAAACTCCTTTAAATTTAAATGAATTATAGAAATCTAATTCATGAATATATTAGCATAACTGGGCTTTTGATTCAAAAGGGAATAATCGTATGAATTTAAATTTTCTGTTATTATTGATAGATAAGCGTACCTTAAATTGTAAAAAATAAACAAGTTAGAATGAATTATTCCGTATTTGGAGGAGGCCGCAGTGAACTTGCGATTTTTATTTATCGTTTTGATATCATTTCCTTCGTTTTTGTATTAATAGGATGTCAACCAAAGAAGGAAATGCTGATGATTGAGACATATGATATAAATGCAATTTCTATTTCTGAATCAACTAGTTTTGGTAAATTTAATAATGATTTTTTTACAACTGAAGAAACCACACAGGAATTAAGAGAGGCTTTAAATCTCTAGGGTTAAAAAGAAGGAGGATACAGATGAAAGGAAAGACTATCTTAATAACAGGAGCTAATTCAGGTATTGGATTTGCAACAGCGCGCATTTTAGCTGAACAAGGCTGTCATATTATTTTAGTGTGCAGGAATGAGAAAAGAGGCGAAGAAGCACGTCAATATATAATGGATGCTACTGGCAACAGGGAAATGGACTTGCTGGTTGCTGACCTGTCCTCACAGCAGGATATCAGAAGGCTGGCAGAGCAGGTTAAACAGCATTATTCAAAAATAGATGTTCTTATAAACAATGCGGGTGGTGTATTTGGTCAGTATCAAGTCAGTGAGGACGGTTTTGAGATGACCTTTGCCGTCAATTATCTGGCTCCATTTTTATTAAGTCATCTGCTGCTTGATAAATTAAAGGCATCCGGGTCAGGAAGAATCATTAATATTGCGTCCGTCATGCAGGATAAAAAGTTTAATCCGGATGATGCAATAAACCAGACTTCTTCCAGCTATTCAGGAATGCAGGCGTATAAAACTGCAAAAACAGCCGTTCTTATGATGACGTATTATATGGGGAAAAGATTGGCAGACAGTGGTATAACTGTTAATGCACTGCATCCGGGATTTATATATACACCGCAGGCAACACGAATGTCACCAAAATTATTTAGACCATTAATGAAGTTGTTCTCAAAAGATCCTGAGCAGGGCGCAGCTTGTCCGGTTTATTTAGCTGCTTCCAGTGAAGTAAAAGGTGTTACTGGAGAATTTTTTAAAGATAATAAGACAGAGCGGACATCACCCGTTTCGTATAATGAAGAGCTTCAAAAGACTTTATATACCAAAAGTATGCAGTGGACGGGGTTGAAGACAGATGATTTTACAGAATACGAATTGATACGATAAGAATTTATGCAAAGCTCCGTTTTGACGGAAGATTTACTAACTTAACTATATGATTAAGAAAATATCAATAGCAGGGAGGCAAGCAAATGGTAAAGAAGGATTTAAATTATTATCAGACATTTATTACTGTGGCCCCGGACAGTACGGCAACAGCCGGACAGATTCCTGCAGCCCGTGGTAAGAAGCCGACGAAAGTGCAAATTGAATATGAACTATTATCCGCTAATCCTTATACCTATAGCCAAAGTGAGCTGCTCTTTGAGGTACATGTAAGGCATAAAGCGATCTCACAGGTAGATTTAGAAATGGAAGAAGAGGCTTTTTTTGCAAAATCCCAAGCTTGTTTACGAAGTTCTACCTTGCCGAAGAAGCTGGGCTGGGGAATTCATTTTAACAAAGAAGGAAAAATTGCGCTTTACGGTATCGGGACACCTGAGTATAAGCAGTTTTCTGAGAATGAGAGTGGAGAGTTAAAAGTATTCCCAGCCATGCGAAGCAGCAGGAAAAAATAATGGACGATCATAGAGAAAGATGAGGAAATATCCCACAAAATGTTTACTTATTAATCGTAAAAAAACAGCTATATCAAGGTTCCTTAGCTCTTGATATTTTTATGTATTTATTATGATTTTTTGCATTGATGAAAAACATCGTTCCAGCTAAGAAAATAAATAAAGAGATAAAAATTGCTATACCGGAATACTTATTATCAAATATTGTACTATCGATTAAATGAACTAACATTATCAATACAAGTGATGCATATAAACCATTTACATATTTCATTTATTTGAGACCTCCTTTGTCTTCATCAGTGGATGGAGAGGTTGTAGGCGTGCTTTTCTTGTGAAAGAATATTTAAGTCGAGTTAATTTTATATTTCAAATTCTAACATAGCTGTTTTATATAACAAAAGTATGGGCCAGACTATTCGAAATATTGTTAAATACTGAATGGTAATAGTAATTTATGTTGCAGTGATCCAATGACGATTCAAAAGAATCTTTATAAAAGGGGCGGAAGATACTGTGGAAATAAAAAATTCTTCTTTTAACTATGATGAGCATGGACAAAAATATTCGGGTTATAGACAAACAGACCGAAGAATTGCAAAATATGTTTATGAAGCCCTTGGCTCAGCAAAAACGGTATTGAATGTAGGTGCAGGGGCAGGATCATATGAGCCTGAAGACAAGTATGTTATAGCGGTAGAACCATCGGGTGTTATGCGGTCTCAACGTCAAAAGGCACAAAAGGTTCCTGCTATCAATGCCACCGCAGATTCTTTGCCATTTGATGATAATTCCTTTGATGCCGCTATGGCAATGGTAACAGTTCATCATTGGCCAGATATACGTAAAGGATTGCAAGAGTTAAAGCGAGTTACAAGAGAGAAAATCTTAATTATGACCTTTGACCCGAAAGCCCTGGATAATTTTTGGAATGCATATTATTTCCCAGAGCTGATTGAAGTAGAAAAAGAACGTTATCCCACGATGGATTTCATTACAGAAGCGCTTGGGGTAGAATGTACCATTCAATCTGTTCCAATTCCTTTTGACTGTGCAGATGGATTTCAAGAGGCATTTTACGGGAGGCCGGAAGCCTTTTTAGAAAAAGAAATACGGCTGTCGCAGTCAGCATGGGGATTTTTACCTGAAGGAATGGAAGACAAGTTAGTAAAAAGACTCGAGCGTGATCTTAAATCAGGTGAATGGGATAAGAAATTTGGAGAGTTTAGAACAAAACCTGCTTTTACTTGTGCACTTCGACTAATAACAGCTGTGCTGCGATAAAAATAAAATATATGCTGATTTATAAGAAAAAATCCCCTGTATTCACTTTTTATATGAGAAGAAATGAGATTATAAGCCCTGTTTTTTATTTTAAATGTCAAATAAACAAAGGTGTAAATAAATGAACTATAAATACACGCAAATAATTCATGACTTATTATTGAAGTATGCAGACAGTAATGAGGCTGTAAAAATGAAAAGATATATGCGTAACCGATATGAATTTTACGGTCTTAGAGCTCCGCAAAGAAAAGAATTAGTAAGGTCATTAATTAAAAAGCAAGGCACTCCGCAAGAAGAACATTTTCGAGAAATCATTCAGGAGCTCTGGGAATTCCCGGAAAGAGATTACCAAAGTATCGCCTTAGAATTGCTGGATCGAAAAATAAAACATTTCAAAGAGAAAGACATTTAACTATTGGAGTATCTCGTCATCAATAAATCCTGGTGGGATACAGTAGATTGGATTGCAACGAAACATGTTGGGCATTATTTTATGCAACATCCGCAGAATAAAAAAGCTGTCACTGATAAATGGATAGATTCGGAAAATATATGGCTGCAAAGAACAGCAATTTTATTTCAATTAAAATATAAAAAACTGACAGATGAGGATCTTCTGTTTAGATATATCAATCAATGTCTGGGATCAGAGGAGTTTTTCATTAATAAGGCTATTGGATGGGCGCTGAGAGAATATTCCAAAACAAATCCACAGTCTGTACTTGAGTTTGTTGATAAAACACCATTGTCTAGGCTCAGTAAAACAGAAGCATTAAAAGCTATTAAGGAAAATAAAGGAAATGAAGAGAAAAATAGTAAGGGGGGATGAAAATGCTTAATATAATAAAGTCATATGTTTATTTGTTTCTAGGCGTTATTGCAGGAGTTATGATTGTAAGCGTGCTCCGTAACGGAGAAATAAATTGGGGACTAATTGGCGCGATAACCGCTTTATCTGTTTTAGGATTCTTTGCTTTTTTATTTATACGGAAAGGAATCGAAGGAGAGAAATCATGAAGCAATAGAAAAAAGTTGAAGAATGCTTTGTTTTATGGACATGTAAGGTCCTTCGCATAGACAGATTTTAAATTTTTTTAGAAAATCATCAACACCATCGGATGGCATTCCTTTAGTGTTGATGATTTTCTTGCTTCATAATAGCTATAAGTTTTGAGTTAATTGTGTGGTATTAATGGTTGATATAAATCTAATTGATTCCCATACAAATCCTCGAACCCAACTCCTATACCTCCAGGAACAGTTTTTGGTTCTCCGTGAAACCTAACTCCTCGAGCTTTCATTTCCCGGTAATCTTTTTCAATATCATCTGATTCAAACATTACCAGAATGTGATTTGCAGCTTGCTTGCCGATTAATGCAATACTTTCTGGAGTGTCGGCTGTCACCAATTCCAATTTGGTTTCATTATTCTTAGAAGGAGATACAGTAAGGTAGCTCCACCCGGGTGAAAACTCCATATCATCACAAATTACAAAGCCTAGTTTGTCTGTATAAAATGCTTTGGCTTCTTCTTGATCTTTCACAAAAATGCTGATCTGTGCTGCTTTCGTAAACATAAGATTCTCCTTTCGTATTATTTCATCTTGTAAATACGATAATAGCATCACTTCATAGCTGATGTTTCTTTTCCATTGCTGTTTTTTAAGATGCTAACATGCCATAAGGAAATGGAAAGTTCGAAATGTTGATTATAAGTTGCTGATTAACAAACAGTGCAATAGAGTTTACATAAATTAGTTCTAACAAAATGATAAAATAACTGTTATCTGAAGAAATTCAACATTTATCATCAACATATATCGATTCGATGTTTAAACCATTTATTGCAATCGTTTAGCACAACTAAATAGAAGAACAGCCAGATACTGCATAAATATTTTTTAGTAGTATTAAACTATCCTGACCACATCTCCCGCTACTTATTTTGTTCATGAAGCCATAATGCAACCTGTAAAATGAGGCTATCATTAAATATCTTTGGATTATATCCTGTTTCATTTACTATATTATTTATCCGGTAAAGCAGTGTATTTCGATGTAGAAATAGAGCGTCGGCAGTCTTTTGGATATTTAAATCATTTGCAAAAAATGCTTTTAACGTTATTGCCTGCGTTTCGTCTAAACGTTTTAAAATCCGCTTAGAAAATCTTTCTCTCAGCGTTTGGTCAAGCTGGTAAAGTAATGCTCTTACTTCTATTTGGCTGAATGAAATAATTTCAATGGTCGGTTCGCTTATTTTTAAGGCAAGCTCACAATCAAAGTAAGCCTGGTAAAATTGGTGTAATTCATGGAAGGCTAAGCTGTAGGCTATTCTAAATTTGATCCGCTTTTTATGGAATAACTCATGCAGCAACTCTACTTTTCGCAATGCCTCGGTTTCTTCAATTTCTGACGCAGCAATAAATAGCTGATTAAGGTTTATAAATCCAGCTATGACATAACGGTTACCAAATAAATTCTCTATTTTTTGAATGAACTCTTGTTTTTGGATGGCGAGGTTATCTATTTGAATGACAAATACCATGAATGGAGGTTCTAACTTCATTTTAAGCATATCAAGTCCTTGCTGGATTGTTTTATAAGATGAGCTCCTTTTTAACAGCTGATCAATAATCATCTCTTTTGTACGTTGCTTCCATTCAAGCTGAGAAGTAATAAATTCCTGATCAATCATCAGCTCTGTAGTCATCTTTACCAGCTCCCCGATATCTTCCATATCATCGGGGTCGCCGGTAACCCCGATGACTCCAATGATATTCTCATGAAAGACGATGGGGAGATTAATTCCAGGTTCTGAACCTTTCCATGCTTCCCCCTGATCAGGATAAATAGTGAGTGTTTCTCCGCTTTTTAACACTTCTACGGCTCCCTCATGAACGGTGTGTAATCTTGATTCATCCCGAGTGGCAATAATCTCTCCTCTAATGTCCATAATATTGACATTTCTATTTAAGCGTAAAGAAGTTTCTCTGACGATTACATTGGCAATTTCCTTTGTTAACATATCCATGTTTTATTCTCCTTTAGCTGTATCATACAAAAACGAGCATAATATTTTCTCTTTTTTTGTATGATATAGCTATATACAAATTAAGTCAAGATTCGTATAATTTAAATTACATATTGATGAAAACGCTTACCAAGGGAAGTGATTTAATGAAAATTATCGTCGCTCCAGACTCATTTAAAGGAAGCTTAAGTGCAGTCGAAGCAGCTAATGCCATAGATAAGGGTATCAAAAATGCTTTTCCAGAAGCAGAAACAGTGTTGATTCCCGTAGCTGATGGCGGAGAAGGGACATTAGAAACACTTGTAGCTGCTACAAAGGGAGAGATAAGGAATGTGGTTGTAATTGACCCATTAGGGAATAAAGTTGAGGCCGGATACGGTGTTTTAGGAGATAAGAAAACATGTGTCATTGAAATGGCAGCAGCTTCAGGTCTTACTCTGATTTCTAATGAAGAGCTTTCACCTTTAGAAGCAACAACTTACGGGACAGGACAGTTAATTAAGCAGGCTCTCGATGATGGTTTTACTTCTTTTGTAGTTGGATTAGGCGGTTCCGCTACGAATGATGGAGGAGCCGGTATGCTCCAAGCGTTGGGATTAAAAATTTCAGATGCAGATGGAAATGAAATCGGATATGGAGGGGGTTCTTTAGACAAAATTGCTTCGATAGACACAAATTCATTTGATTCAAGAATTAAAGGTTGTAAATTTTTAATTGCCTCTGATGTAGAAAATCCATTAATTGGCTCAAACGGAGCCTCTCATATTTTCGGACCACAGAAGGGGGCAACTCCAGAAATAATAGCACAGCTTGATCAAAATCTAGCACATTGGGCCAATCAAGTTGCGAAGGTCACAGGAATCAGGATGCACGATATGCCAGGTGCAGGAGCTGCGGGCGGTATTGGGGGAGCTTTCCAAGCTTTCTTTCCTTGTGAAGTAGAAAGGGGAATAGACGTTGTTCTGGAGTATAGTAACATAAATAAATTTTTAACAGGAACAGATTTAGTCATTACCGGTGAAGGGAGAGTGGATGAGCAAACTGCTTCAGGTAAAACGCCGATGGGAGTTGCGCAAATAGCAAAGATGCAAGGAATTCCAACAGTTATTATGGCAGGGTCAGTAAGTGAAGATGCAGCCGTACTTCATGATTTTGGTGTTGTAAGCATCCACAGCATTATTAATAAACCAATGACTTTGGAAGAAGCTGTAAGAAATGCAGCTGTGCTCTTGGAATGGAGTGCTGAACAAGTTGTACGCTCTTATTTTCATTCTATTAATTATATAAAAGGGGGAGCGATTTATGAAAATTAAGGATACGATTGAAAAAGTACCTGGAGGGTTAATGGTAGTCCCGCTTCTGCTCGGAGCTTCTTTAAACACAATTGACCAAATGCATATTCCGGCAGTGATGAGAGTTCTTGAATTTCTTGGTGCACCGCAAACGGAAGAAGGATACTATGAGTTTTTAAGAATTGGCGGATTTTCACAAGAATTATTTAAAGATAGTGCACTCGTACTGATAGCTTTATTCCTGTTCTGCGTTGGAAGCCAGATGAACCTGAAAGTTGGCGGAAAAGCATTGAAGAAGGGTGTACTACTGACTGGTTCTAAATACGGAGCAGGAGTAGCTGTCGGAATGGCTTTTGGAATCTTCTTTGATCCGATTACCGGATTATTTGGACTGTCAACTCTTGCGCTAATTGCTGGAATGACAAATAGTAATAGCGGAATGTATGCTGCTTTGACTGGAAAATTTGGAAATAGATCGGATGTTGGAGGCCTTTCTATTCTAGCTATCAATGATGGACCGTTCCTGACATTAGTTGCACTAGGCGTATTAGGAACAGCTTTCCCGATGATTTCATTTATTGCTGTTTTACTTCCGATTGGAATTGGAATGCTTTTAGGAAATTTGGATCCAAAGATCAGAGAATTTCTTAAGCCGGGTGAGTCTGTTACTATTCCATTTTTCGCATTTGCGCTGGGGGCAGGCATGAATTTAGCAAACTTCTTTAACCCTGCTGTACTTACAGGCGGCTTAACACTAGCTGTTCTGACATTTGTTTGTTCAGCTGGTACTGGTATCCTTGTGTTTAAATTATTTAAAGAAAAAAGTTATATTGCACCAATTTCAGAAGCTTCTACAGCTGGCAATGCTGCTGCCACACCTGCAGCTGTGGCAGCAGCAGCGTCTGTAGCCGTTGGAGCTGGAGCGATGACACAAGCAGAATTTGAAGCGATCCAGAGCATCGTACCAATTGCAACTGCACAGATTTCTATATCAACAATTACGACTTCGCTGCTTTGTCCTTTAGGTGTTATTATGATGGATAAGTATCAAAGAAGAAAAGGGATTGATGGTACAAGGGAAGATTTGGGGTTAATAAGGAATGAAAATGAAACAAAACATGCGGTAAACGACTGATATTTTAGGGATGTGTTTTGTTTTACCTACAGCTTCCTTTTAAATTTCAAGAACCTGCAGGATTCAAGCTATTAAATGAAATGAGGTTTTTACATGAAAACAGATCTATTATATGGAAAGAATGGAATTTCATTAGATTTACCTGAAGACGCTTTGCTTATTGAACCAACCAATTTGCCAAAATTAGAAAATGATAAAGAAGCAATCAGACAGGCTCTGCGAAATCCAATTGGAAGCGAGTCTTTGAAAGAATCTGTAAAGTCAACAGATACAGTAGCCATTGTTATTAGCGATATTACAAGACCAACACCAAATCATATCCTTGTCCCATTACTAATTGAAGAATTAAATCACGTTCCGCTGGAAAACTTTGTTATTATTAACGGGACTGGAACACATCGTGACCAGACAAAAGAGGAATTTGTACAAATGCTAGGAAGCTGGGTTGTAGATAATATACGGATTATAAACAACCAATGTCATGATAAAAATACACTTGTTAACCTTGGCAAAAGTAAATTTGGCTGTGATGTCTATCTGAATAAAGACTACGTGGAGTCTGATTTTAGAATTGTTACCGGCTTTATTGAACCACACTTTTTTGCAGGATTTTCTGGCGGACCAAAAGGAATTATGCCAGGAATAGCGGGAATTGAAACAATTATGACATTCCACAATGCAAGAATGATAGGAGACCCCCTCTCCACATGGGGGAATATGGAGAATAACCCTGTTCAAGATATGACTAGGGAAATTAATGCGATGTGTAAACCTGACTTTATGCTAAATGTTACATTAAACCGGGAAAAAGAAATTACTAATGTATTTGCGGGTGAACTGTATCAAGCACACGATGAAGGTTGCGCTTATGCAAAAGACCATGCCATGTTCCGATGTGATAAGCGGTTTGATGTTGTTATTACATCAAATTCCGGTTATCCGTTAGATCAGAACTTGTATCAAGCTGTAAAAGGAATGAGTGCTGCGCATAAAATTGTAAAAGAAGGCGGAGCGATTATTGTGGCATCAGAGTGTTCTGATGGTCTGCCTGATCATGGGAACTATGCGAAAATTTTTGATATGGCCAGGAGTCCGCAAGATTTGCTGGACATGATTAATAATCCAGAATTTAAAATGTTTGACCAGTGGCAGGTGCAAAAGCAGGCAGTGATTCAGGTTTGGGCAGATGTCTATGTCTATTCAACGTTATCCGATGAACAAATAACCAATACAATGCTAAAGCCAACTCATGATATTGAACAGACATTAGAAGAATTAAAGGAAAAGCATGGGGAGTCTATGACAGTCGCTGTTCTTCCACTTGGCCCGCTGACAATTCCTTATGTTGAAGAGAAAGTAAATTCCTAAGCTGAGAAGTTGTATATTGATAATAGAATTGAATCTGTTTGACAACTAAACGAAACAAAAGGTAAGATTTTTATTATAAGTATCTATATTTCGATTTGTATAAATTTTGTAAAAATAAAACGAATACCCCCTATCTAGTCAGGGGAAATGAGGTGAGTAAAATGATGGAAATCTGTGATAAAAATCGTCATTTAGGTAACACATTGAGAGAAATGGGCCGTGTAATGGTTGCGTTTTCAGGAGGTGTAGACAGTGCTGTCGTTTTGAAAAGAGCTCAGCAAGAGCTGGGAGATAACGTCTTAGCAGTTGTGGTGGCATCAGAAATGTTCCGTGAATCCGAATTTAAAGCAGCTGTTCAATTGGCTGAAGATTTAGGTGTGAAAGTATATCAAACAGAAATAAAGGAATTGGACAGCCCACAAATTACAGCAAATAATCCAGATAGCTGGTATTACAGTAAAAAAATGCTCTACATGCATCTTAATCAGCTGGCCCAAGAATTAGGTTATCCATATGTTTTAGACGGAATGATTATGGATGATGAGGAAGATTTCCGTCCAGGATTGAAAGCGAGAACGGAAGAAGGAATTCGTAGTGTACTTCAGGAAGCGAATATTTATAAATCGGAAGTCCGTGAACTTGCCAAAAAACTCAATCTTCCTGTGTGGAACAAATTAGCTTCTTGCAGTTTAGCATCCAGATTCCCATATGGAACAAAATTAGATAGGAAAAAAGTGAATCAAGTTAATCAGTCAGAACTTTATTTAAAGCGTATCGGATTTGAAGAAGTTCGCGTACGTTATCATGATAACGTGGCACGTATTGAAGTAACAGCGGATAAAATTGTGGAGTTACTGGAAAAACGCATGGAAATTCAGCATAAACTGGAATCTCTTGGCTTTGACTATGTGTCTGTGGATTTACGTGGTTATCGTACAGGCAGCATGAATAAAGTATTACCGGAAGCTGCTGCAGAACAAAAACACGTTGCCAACGCATAAAATAAAAATACTTGTTCTTTACGTGAAAAAGCAGTTGAAGCAACTGCTTTTTCACGTAAAATAGAAAGTCAGAAATTACATAAAAAGGAGTTTTGTTATGAAAATTTTATATTTAGATTGTTTTTCTGGAATCAGCGGGGATATGACAATAGGAGCACTGCTTGATGCTGGCGGAGATTTTTCTCATTTGCAGAAGGAATTACAGAAACTGCCTTTGCAGGATGAGTATGAATTGAAAGTACATAAAATAGTGAAGAACGGTATTACGAGCACGAAATTTGATGTTATATTGAAAAATGGAAAGCATGTGCATTCTCGACATGGTCATAGTAAACATATCCACAAGCATTCCCGCGATCACGATCATAAACATCACCACCATGATGAACATGATCATCCTGGACATACCCACCATCATCGTTCATATCGGGATATTGTAAAAATGATTCAGGAAGCAGATCTATCAGAAAAAGTAAAATCTATAGCATTAAGGATCTTTAAAAAAATTGGTGAAGCGGAAGGCTGTATCCATGGTGTACCGTTGGGGGATGTTCACTTTCATGAAGTTGGAGCAGTCGATTCAATAATAGACATTGTTGGAACTGCTATTTTAATAGAAGAGCTTGATATTGATGATATTAAATCAGCACCTGTCCCCACGGGATCCGGAAAAATCCACATTGACCATGGGATTTACCCTGTCCCTGCACCAGCTACTTTAGAAATTCTACGCGGGGTGCCCATTGCGCAAAGTGACTTGAAAGCCGAGTTGACAACGCCGACTGGAGCAGCATTTGCTGCTGTATTAGCAAATGAATTTTGTGATCTTCCTTCCATGAAAGTGATGAAGGTAGGCTATGGTGCCGGAACAAAAACATTCCCGGACCATCCAAATGTACTTCGGATTATTCTGGGTGAACAAGCATAAGCGATTAAAAAAGTTTGAGAGAGTAGGACATCACATGGAGGAAATTTTAAAGGAAGTTCAAAATGGAACATTAAGCATAGATAACGCAAAGAAAAGATTGGCAACATATGAAGATCTGGGTTTTGCAAAAGTTGATCATCATAGGAAAAAGCGTCAAGGCTTTCCGGAAGTGATTTACGGAGAAGGAAAAACAATAGAACAAATCACTGCCATTCTCCGAGCAATAAAAGCAAAACAAAATGATGTTTTAATTACAAGAGTTTCTCAGGACAAGGCAGAAGTAATATTAGAAAGTCATCCTGAACTAACTTATCACGATATAGCGCAGATTCTTTCATGGAAAGCAAAAGAGAAGAAAGAAAATAAAGAAGGCTTTATTGCCATTATTTGTGCAGGGACATCTGATTTGAGGATTGCGGAGGAAGCAGCGATTACAGCTGAGGTATTGGGAAGTAATGTGCGCCGATTTTATGATGTTGGTGTAGCCGGAATTCATCGTTTATTAGACCAGGCGCAGATGATTCAGGAAGCAACGGCTTCAGTAGTTGTTGCAGGGATGGAGGGAGCACTTCCGAGTGTTGTTGGCGGCCTTGTTTCTCATCCGGTCATAGCAGTACCGACAAGTGTCGGCTATGGTGCGAATTTTCAAGGCTTGTCTGCACTGCTGACAATGCTGAACTCCTGTGCGAGCGGTATCAGTGTGGTTAATATTGATAATGGCTTTGGCGGTGCATATAATGCTGTACTAATTGATCGGCTGGCTCAAGGGAAGGAAAAGTAGCATTAGTTAATTAAGAAGGGAGTTTTCTGCTTGACATCAAAACATCCTCCAAACCATGAACATATTGATGATAATATGATGAAAATGGAAGTGAATCTGGATGATATAACGGGAGAGTGGCTTGGGTTTGTAATGGACCGTTTATTTGAAGCCGGGGCAAATGATGTCTTTTATACGCCCATTTATATGAAAAAAAATCGACCGGGTATATTATTGCAATTACTCTGTTCTAGTCAAGCTTTATCTAAAATAAAGGGTATCTTGTTACAAGAAACGACAACGCTTGGAATCCGCTACTATCCAATAACCGTTCATCGGATGGAACGAAGATTTATTAAAGTAGAGACGGAGTGGGGCCCTGTTACGGTAAAACAAGGAATCTCCAAAGGAGAGATTTTCCAAAGTTCACCAGAGTACGATGACTGTAAGAATATAGCTGAAAAACATCATATCCCATTAAAACAGGTGTATGAATCCGTTTGGAAGCAATTATAGAAATTTATCCAGGTTTTTTAACTTTGAAATAGTTTAAAGGATGTATGCTTTTATCTAAAAGTGGCAGCTCATAAGGCGTAATAAATTTTTAAGTAATTATGCTGGAGTTTTATGAGATAGTAAAGAAATGGAGACGTTAATAAGAAATGTCTGTAAAATATAGTATTAAACAGGTAGAAACAAAGGAAGCTGCACAAGTAGCAGAATTTATGAAATCCATTCGAAAAGAATTGTTTCCAATGTTGAACCATAATCAATTACCGGCGGATTTGGTTCATGTTCATACATATTATTTGGGTAGAAATGATTCTGCGTTATTTGCCGCTATAAGTGAAGAAGGAGAGGTACTTGGAACCATAGGGTATTTACCCTACGATAATCGGTTTGAGTATTTGCAGGATTATTATGCGCAAATACAAACGACAGAATTGGTAAGATGCTATATAGATCCCGGATATAGACGTTTAGGAATTGGCTCCGCTTTATATAAAACTGCTTTAAAATCTATTTGTGCAGCTGGTTATGAGAAGATTTACCTGCACACCCATCCATTTCTTCCAGGCGGGGTCCCATTCTGGAAAGCGTTGGGTTTTGAAGAAAAGCTGGCTGAACCGGATCCGATTTGGAAGACCTTACATATGGATAAGAAGCTGTAAAGACGGTTCAGTGTCAGATACTTCATTAGGTATAACACCAAGAGAATTAGGAGAACTCGAATGAGAAAATTTAGTATAGTACTGCTTGCAATATTGTTTTGTCTTTTACTGGTAAGCTGTAGTAATCAGGATAATGAAGAAATAGCTAAAGAGGAAATTGTATATGCCAGCTCTAAAGATATTCGTGATATTAATCCGCATTTATATAGTGGAGAAATGGCAGCCCAAAATATGGTATTTGAATCATTGGTTATTAATACGGAAGATGGGGTGGAGCCTTGGCTGGCGGAGAGCTGGGAAATTTCAGATGATGGTATGGAATATATATTTCATTTAAGAGAGGATGTTACCTTTACAGATGGAGAAAAGTTCAATGCTGAAGCAGTAAAACAAAACATGGATGCAATTCTGGATAATGAAGAACGGCATGCCTGGCTTGATTTAGTCAATTTAATAGAAGAGAATATAGTTGTTGATGAATATACCTATAAACTGGTCCTGAAGCATCCGTATTACCCAACATTAACTGAATTAGGACTTACACGTCCATTTCGTTTCTTGTCTCCAAATGATTTTGTGGATGCAACAACAAGAGATGGAGTTGATGGTTATTCAGGAACCGGGCCCTGGATTCTAACAGAGCATAATGAGAATCAGGAAGCAGTATTTACTGCAAATGTAGAGTATTGGGGAGAACAGCCGGAAGTTGACAATGTAAGGTGGAAAGTGATGCCTGACCATCAGACCATCCTGCTTGCACTTGAAAAAGGGGAAATTGATCTGATTTTTGGTTCTGATGGAGATATGATCGATCTTGACTCATTTTCAGCTTTGGAGGAGCAAGGGAAATATATAACGGAAATGAGTGAACCAATTGCTTCCAGGGCTATTTTATTGAACTCCAATCGTCCAATTACGAAGAATGTTGATGTGAGAGAAGCTTTGCAATATGCGATTGATAAACAATCGATTGCTGATGGTGTTTTAAACGGGACTGAGTCTGTTGCACCTACACTACTTTCTTCAACAGCTCCTTATAGTGATCTTGGACTGGAGGCGCGGGAGTATAATCCCGATAAAGCGAGTGAATTACTAGATGAAGCCGGTTGGAAATTGGATGACAGCGGGTACCGGTATAAAGATGAGGAGAAATTAGAACTCAGCTTGTATTATAATTCAGACAATGCTCAAGAAAAGACAATTAGTGAATATATTCAGCATGATTTGAGAGAAATAGGTGTAGACCTGCATATAACAGGGGAACAGAAACAAGCATTTTTAGACAGGCAAAAATCTGGAGAATTTGACTTGCAATATTCTTTATCATGGGGCACGCCTTATGATCCACAATCCTATCTGTCATCCTGGAGAATTCCGGCACATGGTGATTATCAGGCGCAAATAGGATTAGACAGGAAAGTATGGCTGGATGAAACAATAACAGATTTGATGATTGAAAATGATGAAGCTGAGAGAGAAGCTATGTATGATGAGGTATTATCTTATATCCACGATGAATCCGTGTATATTCCACTCGTGTATTCACGTACAAAAGCTGTTCATCGCCCAGAGCTGCAGGGAGTCACTTTTAATGTTTCTCAGTATGAAATACCATTTGAAAAAATGTATTTTGAAGCGGAATAAGCCAAAAAAGCGGATTTCTATCCGCTTTTTTGGTTCTTTAGCGTAAGAATGTAGGTGAACTAAATGAAGCGTTATATTATTAAAAGATTATTAAGCGTCATCCCTTTATTAATTGGAATATCTTTTTTAGCTTTTATTTTAATTAATTTAAGTGAAAGTGATCCAGCTGAAGTAGCACTGCGCGTAAATGAAATCACACCAACCGGTGAAGCTGTTGCACAAATGCGGGAGGAGCTGGGTCTTGATAAATCTTTTATAGAAAGATACTTAACGTGGGTGACAAGCAGTATCAAAGGCGACTTTGGAAACAGTTTTATTAATAATAAACCAGTGATAAATGAAATAGTACAAGCTTTACCGGCAACGTTACTGCTTGCGCTGGTTTCCTTCATTATTATTGTTGTTATCAGCGTCTCCGCATCCATTATATGTACTATTTTTGAGGAGAGCTGGATTGACCGTACGATTCGCGGACTTGTATTTATAGGCGAAGCTATGCCGGGCTATTGGATTGGACTTTTACTTATGTGGTTTTTCTCTATTAAGTTAAATTTACTGCCGACAAGTGGAATGACTTCATGGGCATCTGTTATCCTCCCTGGAGTAACATTAGCACTTGCTTATATTTCAACCTATGTAAGACTATTACGGAATAATATGGTACAAAACAAAAGTGAAAATTTTGTTTTGTACGCAAAAGCGCGGGGAATGAAAAAGAGAATTATTTTAAAGCGTATTTTTAAAAACTCCCTTCAAACAACAATTACAGCGCTGGGAATGTCTATCCCAAAATTAATTGCAGGTACGGTAATTGTAGAAAATATTTTTGCGTGGCCAGGAATAGGAAGACTAAGTGTGGCGGCGATTTTTAATTATGATTATCCAGTTATCCAGGCGTATGTTTTTCTGATGGCGGTATTATTTGTTGTTTGTAATTTGCTGGTAGACATCGTTACTGCTATGTTAGATCCAAGAATGAGAAAAGAGGTATAATCATGGGGACTCTAAATAAATTGATACAAAATCGTTTCGCCATGATTTGTATCATTTTTCTAGTCACTGTGGTATTAACAGGGTTTTTTGCACCGTGGCTAGCACCGCATAATCCAGTTGATGTGAATGTAAAAGAAAAGCTTGCGGGAATAAGTACGACCTATCCAATGGGAACGGATCAACTAGGAAGGTGTATTCTTTCAAGACTGCTTTATGGTATTCGCACTACTGTATTAATTGCATTTATCACAATGGCGGCAACGATTATAATTGGTACTTTAATTGGTGGAATAGCAGGATTATTTCGAGGGAAAATAGATGAAATAATTATGCGAATCTGTGATATTTTTATGTCTTTTCCAAGTGAAGTAATGATTCTTGCTATCATCGGAATGATGGGACCGGGAATTACTAATATCATTATTGCCAGTATTATAGCAAAGTGGGCATGGTACACCCGTATGATTCGATCGATTGTAATAAAATATACAGATAAAAATTATATTCAATTTGCACGTGTTTCTGGTTTCAGCAGATGGCATATTTTCAGAAAGCATATTATGCCGAACGCCACTGGTGAAATAGCTGTACTTGCTACCCTTGATATTGGTTCCGTTATTTTAATGATTTCAGCTTTATCATTTTTAGGTTTAGGTGTACAGGCACCAACGCCTGAATGGGGAATGATGCTAAGCGAAGCCAAGAACGTTATGATTATACATCCAGGGTTAATGCTTCCGCCAGGTATAGCAATTCTTTTTGTTGTAGCAGCTTTCAATTTCTTGGGAGACAGCTTACAAGATGCCTACAACGTGAAACATAGGAAAAGATGGAGGTGATTAATTAATGCTGCTGGAAGTGAAAAATTTATCGATATATGATGCAGAGACGAAAGACACTATCGTAGAGGACATCTCTTTTACATTAGAACAGCAACGTAATCTGGGAATTGTCGGAGAAAGCGGCAGCGGAAAATCAATGACAGTAAAGGGAATATTAGGTCTTGTTGCTCCCTGGATGAAAGTTTCCGGTACAGCATATTTTGAAGGGGAAGATATGTTAAAGATGAAGGCAAAAGCAATGCAAAATATACGAGCTCGACATATCAGTATGATTCTGCAGGATGCAATGTCTGCATTTGATCCCTTAGATACGGTTGGAAAACAGATGATGGAAACCTTATGCGAACATTTGAAAATATCCAGGAAAGAAGCAAAACAAATATCCTTGAATGAACTGGGAAGCCTGGGAATTCAAGAAGCATCACAGATGATGAAGAAATATCCGCATCAATTGTCTGGCGGGATGCTGCAGCGATGTATGATTGCCATCGCAGTTGCTATAAAGCCTGATGTTATCATTGCCGATGAGCCAACAACTGCGCTGGACGCAATTACACAAAGTGAAGTCATTGCCACATTTCAAAGGCTACACGCCCAAAAGAGAATAACCTTTATTTTTATTTCTCATGATCTTGGAGTAATCCGGCATTTGACCGAGGAAGTGCTTGTAATGAAAGATGGAAAATCTGTGGAATATGGCAGGACGAGGGAGGTATTTCGCTATCCTCAAAATAAGTATACAAAGTATTTGGTAGATACAAGATTAAATCTGGCCTGTTCTTTCGAAAAAATAATGAGAAAGGGTCCTTACGATGCTTGAAATGAAAAATGTCTACAAAAGTTACCCAAAAAAAGGAACAGGTTTTAGAAAGGAGAAGCTATCTGTATTAGCTGATTTGTCATTTCAGATAAATACTGGGGAGTGGGTCGCATTAGTAGGTGAAAGCGGCAGCGGAAAAAGTACATTAGGCAGACTGATATTGGGCTTGGAAGAAGCAGATAGAGGCAGCCTGCTGCTGGAAGGGAGAAATGCAACCGCATGGCGGAAAGAAAATAGAGGACAAATGAGCGTTGTTTTTCAGGATTATACGTCATCCGTTAACCCTGCATTCAGGATAAAAGATATTATCAATGAGCCTTTGAAGGTATCCTGCCGAAATAATTGCATTCGCGAAACTACGAAAAGTTTAATGGGAAAAGTCGGTTTGCCTTTATCATTATTGAATCGTTACCCGCATGAGTTAAGTGGGGGGCAGCTGCAAAGGATATGTATCGCAAGAGCGATTCGTACAAATCCGAGGTTTTTAGTTTTAGATGAAGCAGTCAGTTCATTGGATATTTCTATTCAGACTCAAATTCTGGATTTACTCCATCAACTCAAAGAAGAGATGGATATAACCTGTCTATTTATTGCCCATAATCTACAAACGGTTACTTATCTCTGTGATCATGTAATATTTTTAAATGAAAGAAAAATTGCTGAACAGATAGAGACAAAAAAATTGGCAGATGTTCAGAGTGATTATGCAAAGCGGCTATTGGCATCTGCGGTTCAATTTAATGGTTTAGATGAGGAATTAAGAATTTGAAGAAATAATCGATAATGTATCTAAGCGGGGGGGGGTTAATAGATGTCGATTGATAATCTTAATGGTTTAAGCAATAATTTAAGAAAAATTGAAAGAGAATTTAAACAGATAATAGAACCTTATCGCACCGATTTGTGGAGATATTGTTTAAATTTAACGCAATCACCATGGGATGCTGAGGATCTGGTTCAAGAGACACTATTAAAGTCTCTGTCGGTGCTGGCAAAATTATTTCAGTCCGTAGATACAAAAGCTTATTTATTTAAAATCGCTACAAATTTATGGATTGATCAGAAAAGAAAACAGAAGCATATTGATTTACCTTATAATGATTTGCTGTTTCAAGATATAAGTGCAACAGAATCATTTCAGCTTATGGAAAACCTTAGTGAATTAGTGAGTCACTTGACTCCAACTCAATATATAGCACTTGTTCTAACGGAGGCTTTTCAGTTTAAAGGAAAAGAAGCTGCAGAGATTATGTCCACCTCTGAATCTGCTGTATATACAAACATAAGCAGAGCACGACAGACTTTACGTGACATTTCAAATCCAGAAATAGCTGCCGCTTCCAAAAGAGCAAAGCCGATTAATAATATTTCTCCAACAGCTGCTGTGGAATTATTACTGAAGGGCTTTAGAAATAAAAATCCAGAATTAATTGCCTCCCTCATGGATGAAAATGTCATCACGGATATTACCCATTCAGGGTTGGAATATGGTAAAGATGAAGTGGAGAAGAATTCTTTAAAAGATTGTGCTGAAATTGTTCAGAAACAACATGAAATTGTTTCGGATTATATTGAGTTATGGGGACGTCCAGTTATTATAGAGTTAGAAAGAAAACTAGATACGCATCTTTATCTTAATAACATTCATTATGTGGAAATGAATAATGATAAGATTACTTATTGGAAGTTTTATTGTTTTTCGTGGGATATGATGCAATTAGCAGCTAAAGAACTGGATGTAAAATTGAATGCAGCATATTTTTATCATATTTTTTAAAAGAAAAACAAATTTGGCTGTAAGGTTTTCACTCTCAAAAACGTTATATAAGCTGAAGGAATTTTAAAATAAAGAGGAGTGAAAATATGAGCAGTCCAATAATGAATAAAATGAACACGATTTTTGTACATGTCAGTGATTTGGAGAGGTCAGTAAAATGGTATGCAGAATTACTTGGTCAGGAGTATGATTTAACTGCTGTAGAAAGACCGGTATATAATATCAAAATTGCTGATCATACCGGTTTAACTTTGGATGCTGGTCCGGAGGGGATTACAAAAAGGCAATCGTCCAGTACGTATCCAATATTCAATTTCCATACAGATAATATTGAGGAGTCCTACGCCTATGTAAAAGAGTCAGGATATGATGTTGAATCAGAAATTACCCGCCTTGATGATTTTTCATTTTTTACAATTTGTGATCCAGACAGGAATATTATTATGATTTGTACTGGCTAATTTTTTGAGATGTAAAGCTTTACTATCAGCTATTTAGCTTAGGGAAAGCTGAAGTGATATAAGAAAAGGAGCTGTTTCAGCAGTGAGAAAAAATGAGGTGATGAATGAAACTCCCAATATGAACCTTAATACGGAACGAATCTTTTTAAGACCAGTCATTGCCGAAGATATGAAAGAGTTTTACGAAATAGTGAAGAAAGACAGTGTAGGAAAATGGCTTGGTATAGGAAAAGGCATGTCGTTGGAAGAAACAGAGCAGTACGTGAGTAAAATTATAAAACATTGGAATCAATATGATTTTGGCGTATGGGCGGCAGTAAATAAATCCAGTGGGAAAATAATGGGACATTGCGGCTTAAGGTATATTGATGATACAGAGGATATAGAGATTATATACCTGCTTGATCCTGGTTTTTGGGGGATGGGATATGCTTCAGAAGCAGCGGACAGTGTAATTAAATATGCATTTCAATCGCTTAAAATTGAAAAGCTGACTGCACGTGTAAGGATAAATAATATGAAATCAAAGAAGGTAATAGAAAAATTGGGATTTCAATTTATCGACGATAAGCATTATAACAATCGTAAGCTATCTTACTTTGAATTGTTTCAGGAGAATTTGATTAAATACTAGTAAAAGGTAAATGATTTTGAATTTCTAAAGTGTTAAAAAGGAAAAGAGCCGGCTATCTCACTCTTTTCCTTGTTTTAATAGGTAAATACTTATATAACCGGTATAATTTTGACACAGCGTACATAGCCCATTTGGGGATTTTTTTCGGGAAAAATGGATGTTGATAATACCGTATATATCCGCTTTTTAGGTCCTCCCATTGGGTACACATTTTCTTTTGTGAAAAGCGTGCTACATCAATAATACGTACTTTATCTTCCTTTGTAAGGATAAGATTATGCAGATGAATATCTGAAGGATTTAATCCTGCTGCTTTTGCAAATTCTAATCCATTGTCAACATGTTCAATATAGTGTGGCTTTAATGGGATTCCTTCTGCCAGGCATTCAAAGAATGTCTTTCCTTCAATAAAATCCATAACCAAGTAATTGGTTCCTGCTTCATATACAGTGGGATAATAAGGATTCCCATTTAAACTTTCGTAGTTTTGTTTTTCTTGAATTGCTGTTTTTTCAAAAGTCGGGTAAAAAATTTTAATCACTCTATTTTCATTTTTTATTTTGAATACAGCAGCACTTCTTCCTGTTCCATGTAACTTTAAGTCATCGTGATGTCTGAGTACTTTTATACGTCCATTTCTTTTAGCAAATAAAACAGTGGATGCTAAATCATTGTATCTGGACTGATTCATTATTTCTTAAAACTGCCTTTTCTTTTTGCTAACTCTTTTTTGATGACAGGAAGGGCATGTTTTTGTGCCTGCTTAATTCCTTCTTTTACCATTTTAGATTTTAGAAGCTTTGTTAGTCTTGACATCTCTTTTCCTCCTTGAAGTAAGTGTGGCAAAAGCTAACAAAAAAGACCTTTGCCCACATAATTTGGACAAAGGTCTCGCAAGCAACGAAATAAAACTGCTGCCAGCAGTGCCGAGGATTTCTCCTGTAATGACGACAGCTGCTATTATGCTACTCCCCTTTGGGATTTATTTCAATTTAATATTTCAATTTAATATTTTAATTTATTATATAGGGCTAGTACGATAAGTGCAAATTTTAAAGTAATAAAATTTCTGATGAAGAATATTCCTCCCATTTTAATGATGAAATAGAATAATGTGAATGCCGAGGTTATATTCATCATTTTCTGTGTTTTCTTGAGGAGAAGACACGTATAAAAGACACTGAAAGGAACGGTGAAGCGCGCTGGAAAAATGGTTTTTTATTTGCTCTGAAAGGCTTTGTAATGATGTTTATTGTCAGCTTTATACTTGGAGGGGAACCTTATTGGATCAATATTATTGGTTTTGGGACAGGTGGATTTATTTACGGAGTATTTATTCATCCAATGATGGAGAGGAAAATGAAGTATTGTCGTACTTTAAAGAGCGTGAAGACAAGAATGATAAAATGATTATTCTATGTATAAAATAGCTTTGTCAAAAGAAATGGATTGCTCTTAACACAATAATATACAGTTTAACTTCATTTGATATGTGTAATAAATACTATATAAGCATATTCTAATCAGGACAGTATATTTTAAGGAGGAAGCAACATGCAGCTTAATGCAGCTCAAAAATTAATTCATGATCATTTGCTGTCAGGAGAGATGAAGGCCGGAGAAGAAATTGGAATAAAGATTGATCAGACATTAACGCAGGATGCTACAGGTACGATGGTGATGCTGGAGCTGGAAGCAATGGGAATTGATCGGGTGAAAACAGAGGCTTCTGCACAATATGTAGATCATAACTTGATTCAGGAAGATTTTCGTAATGCGGATGACCATTTGTTTTTAAGAAGTGCAGCACAGAAATTCGGGATTTACTACAGCAGGCCGGGGAACGGAGTCAGTCATCCTGTTCATATGCAGCAGCTGGCACGCCCCGGGAAAACCTTATTAGGGTCAGATAGTCATACATGTGCGAACGGCTGTATGGGAATGCTGGCAATTGGTGCAGGCGGAATTGATGTGACAATGGCGATGACAGGAGAACCTTATTATGTAAAAATGCCCCGTATTATGGGGGTAGAGCTTACAGGGAAGCTTCCAGACTGGGTCAGCGCTAAAGATGTCATTTTAGAAATGCTGCACCGTCATGGCGTAAAAGGCGGAGTCGGCAGGATAATTGAATATTATGGACCGGGTATCAAAGAATTATCTGCTATGGATCGGCATGTTATTGCCAATATGGGTGCTGAGCTTGGGGCGACTGCAACCGTATTTCCTTCTGATAAAGAAGTGAAGCGTTTTCTGAAAACACAGGGACGTGAAGATCAATGGGTAGAATTAAAAGCTGATAACGGAGCGACATATGATGAACATGAAAAAATTGATTTATCTGCGCTGGAACCATTGATTGCAAAACCATCAAGCCCGGGTAATGTTGTACCAGTTACAGAAGTTGCAGGAGAAGCTATATATCAGTCTTATATCGGCTCCTCGGCCAACCCGGGATATCGTGACTTCGCGATTGCCAGTGAAATTGTTAAAGGGAAGCAGGCTGCTAACGGGATTTCTTTTGATATTAATCCAACCTCCCGTCAGTTGCTGGAGCAGCTTGTAGAGAATGGACATATTGCAAATCTTTTGTCCGCTGGAGCCCGGATGCATCAAGCAGGCTGTAATGGCTGTATTGGAATGGGTCAGGCTCCGGCTACAGGACGAAACAGTTTACGTACAACACCAAGAAACTTCCCGGGCCGATCCGGTACAAGAGAAGACAGTGTCTTCCTATGCAGCCCGGAGACAGCAGCCGCTTCTGCATTAACAGGTGTTATTACAGATCCAAGGACATTAGATATTTCTTATCCGAAAATAAAAGAGCCAACTACCTTTTCAACAAAAGGAATGCTGGAAGCACCACCGGAAGATAACAGTCAAATCAAATTGGAAAAAGGACCGAATATCACCGCTATACCAGATTTTCAGCCAATTGAAGATAACTTCGACTTGCCTATTTTATTAAAAATGCAGGATAATATTTCAACAGATGAGATTCTTGCCGGCGGTTCCCGAGTATTACCATTTCGCAGTAATATTCAAAGAATCAGTACTTTTGCGTTTGAGATTATTGATGAGGATTATTACGAAAAGGCCATGAAAAAACGTGATGATGGCGGCCATATGGTGGTAGCAGGCTTTAATTACGGACAAGGATCAAGCCGGGAGCATGCAGCGCTCGCACCACGTTACCTCGGATTAAAGGTTGTACTTGTGAAAGATTTTGCCCGTATTCATCTGCAGAATTTGATCAACTTCGGTATTTTACCGTTAACGTTTGTGAATGAGGAAGACTATGATCTGCTCCATCCGGAGGATATACTTGAATTTCGTCATATCCATCAAACAATTCAAAATCAGCGTACATTTGATATAAAACTGAAAGGAACAGATCGCACGATTACCGTCCAGCATGACCTTACCAAACGGCATCTTGAAATCCTGCTTGCCGGCGGGATTATAAATTGGATTAAAGAAAAACAATAGAAAGGAAGTCAGCTATGGGATCTCAGAAACACGCCTGTAAAGCTTGTGACGGGACTGGGTTATTAATGGACGACGAACAGTGGCACTATACATGTACCGTTTGTCATGGTGACGGGTTTGTTGCCGCTGTAGAAAAGACGGAAAAGCTGCAGGTAGATGAAAACCACAGAGTAATTGATTAATTTGAAGCGGCCGGAGCAGTGCTGTTCGTTTTTACAGTGCTTCTTAATCCGGCTGCTTTTATTATGTTTAAAATAAAAATTTTAAATCCTATCGACAGGAATCTGCTCTTGTGAAATAATATATAAAAAATCCCGTGGTCATATATATTGGTGTGGCACATAGAGAGAGGATGCTGTTTTGATGATACATATTGCTTCGCTGCAAATGGAGGATGAGGATAAGCTGTATGCATTTGAATCAAATAACAGAAATTACTTTGAAAAATTTGTTCCTTCCCGGGGCGATGATTATTATCAAAAGGATTATTTTCGTGACAGGCTTAAAGAATTACTGAAAGAACAAGCTGATAAGCAATCTTATTTTTATTTAATTAAAGATACCAATGGAGAAATTTTAGGAAGAATAAATTTAACAGATATTGATTATTCTTTGAAGAGCGGTTTTTTAGGATATAGAGTAGGAGAAGCTTATACAGGAAAAGGAGTCGCAGGACAGGCATTAGAGCTTCTTAAAAAAGAAGCAAAGATGCTGAAATTGAAGGAAATCAAAGCGCAGACAACTGCTGATAATATAGCTTCTCAAAAAGTATTGAAAAAAAGGGGTTTTGAAGAAATAAGCAGAGAAGAAACTACTTATGAAGGGAAGCATCTCACTTTTGTATACTATCAGGCTGACTTATAATTTAGAAGACAGCTTTAGATCTTAATAAAATTTTAGCAAGTGTTAGAACAGAAAGAAAGACATTCTATGGGATATTAGTAGCACATGAAATATCTATTTAGCGGGTTCAGAATAGATCTGCTATATTCTCCAACCAGTACCTGAAGCGGTAGTGGTTTTTTATTTTTAAAAAGTCTTGAATGAAATTCAGAATAAGCATATCCTCTTTTAATAATTATCTATCCCATTTAGAGATTTGAAATAGAGAGGTGATTTATCAGCCTCTCTATTTTCTTGCATGATGGAAAATATATAAGCTTCTAATTAAACATCCGTACCTAAAGTAAGCCCGCCGTCCACCACAATTTCTGCGCCGTTACAATAAGCACTCTCGTCAGAAGCAAGAAAAGCAGCTACTTGAGCTATATCATTAGCCTGGCCCAGTCTCCTTAATGGAATGGCATCAGCTTCATTGATATTCAGATTACTGCCGCTCACCATATTTGTTTGAATAACACCTGGATGGATAGAATTCACTCTAATCCCTTTTGGACCTAATTCGATTGCAGCAGATTTAGAAAGGTTGGAAACAGCTGCTTTTGATGCTGCATAAGCAGCTGCGTCGTTGATTGGCGCAAAAGCAGAGATGGATACATTATTAACAATAGACCCTTTTTGCTGTTTTTCCATGTAAGGTGCGACTGCCTTTATTCCCATAAAAACACCGAGCTGATTAACATTGATTAACTGTTGAAAATCTTCCACAGATGTATCTAACAAAGGTTTTTTAATGAAAATACCGGCATTATTAATAAGTACATCTATTTTATTATAAGCTTCGATAATAGATTGGACAGCAGCAGTCCAATCAGCTTCGTTTGTCACATCCAATTGGACAGGAAGACTTTGATTCTTTCCGATTTCTGCGGAGAGTGCTTCAGCATCCTCAAAACTTCTGGCTCCTACTGCAACTTTTGCACCGAGGGAAGCGAAGTGTTTAGCAATACCTTTCCCTTGTCCACGATTTGCTCCGGTTATAAGTACGACTTGATCTTTTAAATTTGGCATAATTTCTCCTTTGGTCTCAATTATTTTTAATTAGAATTTACCATAGTTTGTCTGTTTGTAAAATTTAATTGCTTTACTAAGGAGAGAATGGAAGGATGGACTCTTTTATGAATTGAATAGATGTCAAAAATGCATTCAGCATGCTATTATTATTTGGTAATGATCTTATTTATATTATTAATGTAAGAGGTGATTTTGAAATAGAAATGCTTGACCTCTTCTTAACAAAACAGAACGCAATCTCAGAGGAGGGGTAATAATTGAAACAGGGAACCATTAATCTACTATTAGTTATCACAATTATCTGCATATCCTTATCGGCAATACTTGTGAAATTATCGGATGCACCTTCTACCATCATGGTAATGTATCGGATGTTTTTAGCATGCGTATTAATTTTTCCTATGGTTTTTAAATATCGAAAATCATTTTTTAAGATAAACAGAAAAGAGTGGATAGCCATTGTATTTGCCGGGATTTTTCTGGCTGGTCATTTTGGATTATGGTTCGAGTCTTTAAATCATACGTCAGTGGCAAGCTCCACTTTGATCTTAGCGCTGCAGCCTGCAATTGCTTTAATTGGAGGTCTGATTTTCTTTAAAGAAAAATTAGATGTACGTATAGTAATAGCAATGGGAATTGCTTTTATGGGTGTCGTTGTTGTTGGAGGAGGCAGCTTAGGAAGCGGCAGCTCTGCTTTGATGGGAAATATTTTATCCTTCCTGGCTGTTGTTTCTGTGGTACTTTATTTAATGATCGGTCAACGAAATGTAAAATCAATTAATCACTGGGTATACAGCTTTTTAGTATTTCTGGTAGCAGGGATTACGGTTGCTGTGTTTAATCTTATTGGCGGAATAGCTTTTACAGGTTATACTTCAAATGATTGGCTGGTCTTTATCATGCTAGCTATTTTCCCGACCGGGGCACATATTATTTTTAACTTGCTGTTAAACTATGTAAATACAACAACAGTTTCTATGAGTACATTGGGAGAACCGGTTGGTGCATCTATCCTGGCTGTTATTCTTTTACATGAGATGCTTACTCATGTAGAGATAATAGGCGGCGTGCTGATTATTGCCGGGATATTTTATTTCCTGCGGCTGCAGGCTGGATCGAAACAGCCTGTACCAAAGGAATCGGATAGAATATACAATGAGTAAGAGGGTGGACATTATTTTAGTTCATCCTTTTCTAATAATAAAAGACTGGAGGAGTATATCATTGAAAGAAAATAATTTAAAAAAAGCAAGGAAAATCATTGAAAAATACGATATATACAAAAATGATCCAATCCAGGAAATCCAATTGGCTCACCGGATCCATCTGGTGGAAGCTTTTGATATTAAAGAGGGGATGCATGTGCTGGAAATAGGATGCGGGCAAGGGGACACAACGTTGGTACTTGCAGATGCTGTCGGGGAAAGCGGAAGAGTAACAGCCATTGATATCGCAAGTAAGGAGTATGGAGCGCCATTAACTTTGGAAGAGGCGGCCAATCGAATAATGCGAACTTCACTTGGGGATAGAATTACCTTTCATTTTGAAACGGACTTTTTAGCCTTCGAGGAAGAAACAGCCTTTGCCTTTGACGCTGTCGTTTTATCGCATGCTTCCTGGTACTTTGAAAATGAACAGACTCTTATTGATTATATTGATAAAGTAAAGGAGATAGCGAATCAAATCTGCTTTGCAGAATGGGATTTGAATTATACAAGAAGCGGGCAACGGGCACATTTTTTAGCGGCATCATTATTAGCACTTCACAGCAGTCAAATCGGAAATGGTGGAAATATTCAATGCCTGTTTGGAAAAAGACAAGTGAAAGGAATTCTGGAGAACACAGGATTTCAAATAACCAGGGAGACCATTATTGATGCGGCATACCTTCAGGATGGAGGCTGGGAAATCAATGAAGCAAATGATATCCGGGCTGATTTTGATCAAAATGGAGAAGCATATCAATCTCTTATAAATATTTATTATCATTTAATGAATCATCAGCAAGAGGAAGCAAAATCATTGGATAGCTTTGTTATCTGTGCGAAGCGGTAAGAAATTAGCTGTAATGGAGGTATATACTTCATAAAATATTAAAAAGAAAAATCATTGACAATGAAATGAAATCGTTTTACAATATTGTGTAACGGGTTACATAAATCCGTTTTAAATTTATAATTGTATGTAACGGGTTACATAAATAATAGAAGGAGGAATGTTATGGCGACTATCCGAGAGGTTGCAAAGCTTGCCGGCGTATCTGTTGCTACTGTTTCCCGTGTGATGAATAAAAATGGATATATCAATGAAAAAACAAAAGAAAAAGTAGAAGCTGCAATTAAAGAATTAGATTATCGGCCAAATGATGTAGCCAGGACTCTTTTTAAGGGGACGTCTAAAATGATTGCATTATTTGTACCGGATATTATGAACCCCTTCTTTCCTGAGCTGGCTCGGGCGGTAGAGGATACTGCAAATAAGTCGGGTTATACTTTTATTCTTTGTAATACAGACAACAACCGGGAAAAGGAAATGAAATATCTGCATGCCCTTCTGCAAAAAACAATTGGCGGTGTGGTAATGGTTTCAAGCTCCATTCCTTTAGAAACGCTAAATAAAGTAAACGTTCCAATTGTTGCTTTAGACAGGGAAATTGTGGATATGATTTCTGTTACGGTGAATAACCGGACAGGTGCAATAGAAGCAGTAAGGCATCTGCAGGAGTCAGGCTGTAAAAGGATTGCACATATAAGTGGTCCGGAAGATACAACAAGTGCAGTAGAACGTAAAAAAGGTTATTTGGAAGCAGTGGAACAAGAGAATTGGTTTTCAGAAGATTTTATTACCTCGGGAGAATATACCTTTGAGGGCGCCTATCAGGCAGTAAAGGAATTAATAAAAAAACACCCTGAAATTGATGGCATTTTTGCTGCGAATGATTTAATGGGGGTGGGCGTCTTAAAGGCTGCTGAAGCTTTGAACCTGCGTGTTCCAGAAGATTTATCTGTTATTGGATTTGATGGAATTGAATTAGGGAAAATTACAACACCGGCACTGACAACGATGGGGCAGCCCATTTATGAAATTGGACAGCGGGCTGCTGAAATAATTATTGACCGGATGGAAAATAAGCAGAAGGAAGTTACTTCTGAACAATACACTGTTCAATTAATCAAAAGACAATCAACAAAGTAAGGGAATGAATTGTATGAAAAAAAATCCAAGAGTCTGTGTTGTCGGAAGTATCAATATGGATATGGTAACAACAACGGATAAAGTGCCTGAACAGGGTGAAACGGTTCTTGGTGAGTCGTTTACAACTTACCCCGGCGGTAAGGGAGCAAATCAGGCAATTGCAGCAGCCAGACTGGGAGCTGAGGTTGTCATGGTTGGAGCTGTTGGTGATGATGCATTCGGAAAAAGCCTGAAAGAAAGATTTCGTAATGAAGGCGCTAATGATGAAGCAATTATAACCGTTTCTCATGAATCAACAGGTGTAGCAACCATTATTCTTTCTGATGGTGATAATCGAATTATTGTTGCTCCAGGCGCAAATAAATATGTAACACCGGAAATGGTGAAAGATAAACAGGAAATTATTCTTTCCTGCGATATCATATTAATGCAATTTGAGATACCGATGGAAACGATTGAATATACGGTAGAACTTGCATATAAGCATGGTATTCCTGTTGTTATTAATCCGGCCCCATATAACAAGGTTATGAAGAAAGTTGTAGAAAAAGCAACGTTTATTACACCGAATGAATCGGAGCATTCGGCAATGAAGCAATCCATAGATACTTTATCTATAAAAAAGAAGATTATAGAGACAAAAGGAGAGCACGGTGTTGCCTTTACCTTACCGGATGGGGAAGAGAAGACAATTTCTTCTTTTCAGGCAAAGGTAAAGGATACTACTGGAGCAGGAGATACCTTTAACGGAGCCTTTGTAACGGAATATGCAAAAGAAAAAGATATAGAGAAAGCAATTGAATTTGCGAATGCCGCAGCCTCTTTAGCTGTAGAGAAAATGGGAGCTCAGGAAGGAATGCCGACAAGAGCAGAGGTTATCAAAAGAATAAAGAGTCAATAAAGCAGCAAGGCTTTCTCTCAGGTAAGAACAGTAATTATACAGAAGAAAGATGCAGGCATCTGTTAAGCCGGGAGAGAAGATGTCCTGCTTATTATAAAAAAATATTTTTAAAGCATTGAACAAAATTCAACATAGAAAAATATTGGAGGAATTGTCATGAATAAGAAACCAGTTATTATTGATACAGATCCAGGAATTGATGATGCAGTTGCGCTGGGAATTGCTTTATACAGTGAAGAACTCGATGTCCGCTTAATTACAACGGTAAATGGAAACGTCAGCTTAGAAAAAGTTACGTATAACATGCTCCGATTAATGAAATTCTTTGATAAGCAGGTTCCTATTGCCAAAGGTGCTGCAATACCATTAATCGTTGATCCAGTTGATGCCAGTGATATTCATGGAGAGACAGGCATGGATGGTTATGATTTTGAAGAAGCAGATGAAAGCCTTCTTTTAGATGAACATGCTGTAACTGCGATGAAGAGAGAGATTCTAACAAGCGATGAACCAGTGACACTTGTACCGATTGGTCCATTAACAAATATTGCATTGTTATTTAGAACTTATCCGGAAGTGAAGCAGAACATTAAGGAAATTGTCATGATGGGAGGATCAACAGGCAGAGGGAATTCCTCGGTAATGGCTGAATTTAATATTTATGCAGATCCAGAAGCTGCTAAAATCGTTTTTGCAAGCGGTGTCCCTATTGCTATGGCTGGATTGGATGTTGGTCTAAAAGCACTTGTTTATCCGGAAGACAGCGAAGTTTTAAAAGATATGAATAAGACAGGAAATATGATTTATCATTTGTTTAAAAAATACCGGGGTGGAAGCTTCAATCATGGTTTGAAAATGTATGACAGCTGTGCAGTTGCTTATTTGCTAAAACCGGAGCTGTTTGAAGTAGCACATTCCTATGTCGATGTTGAATTAGATGGTGCTTTAACAAAAGGAACAACCGTTGTTGATTTAAAAGGAAAAATGAATAAAACGCCAAATGTAAACGTTTGTGTTGATATTGATGCGAAAGAATTTAAAAAATGGTTTATGGAAAGCATTCAAAAATGTAATTAAGCATTAACCATTCTTCGGAGGGAAGACATCATGTTAGATAATCTTATTATGTACGGTTCCGCTATTTTAGCTGTTGTCGTTATTGTCTATATGCTGATCAAGAAAATGGATATTAAAATTGCCTTATTTTTAATGGGAATTGTTCTGCTTTTGATTAGTTTAGCAATGGGAAAAGATATTGTATTTCAGGACTTTCAGTCTACCGGCTCAGCCCTGCTCGATCCATTACAGGTAATTGTTGAACAGTTCAAAGCAACACTGAGCTCAGCTGGATTAATTATTCTTATTCTTGGAGGATATACCGCTTATATGTCTTCCATTGGTGCAAATGATTTAACCGTTCAAGTATTGACAAAACCTATTAATAAAGTAAAATCGGTTTATTTTCTAGTTCCACTTACATTTTTGCTTGGAAACGTTTTATCTTTGGTTATTCCAAGTGCGTCGACTTTAGCAATTCTGCTTCTTGCAACCTTGTATCCTGTATTAAAACAAGCGGGGATGTCTACATTAAGTATTGGTGCTGTTATTGCCACCTCAGCAACGATCGTACCGACACCGCTGGGCAGTGATAACGTTGCTATTGCAGAGGAACTTGCTAAATATCCTATGTTTAATGATATGACAGTAACACAATATGTATTTAGCTATCACGCGCTTGTATCGATTCCTACCATTTTATTTATCGCGTTAGTTCACTATTTCTGGCAAAAACGAATGGATAAAAAAATGACGGCAGCGGAGTCAGAGGAACAGGTGGAATTAAAAGATATTGAAAAGGTAGAGGGTAGTAAACTTTATAAAACAGTTTATTCGATTCTTCCAGTATTTCCGATTATTATTTTACTCGTTTCTTTTATTGTTGAAATGACAACCTCAGCTACGATAGCTGTTAATGTAGAAATTGCTGTGTTAATTTCATTTATCCTGGCAATTGTCTGTGAATTGATTCGTCATCGTAAGGCGAAAGAGGTCTTTGCGAGCACAGAGAAATTCTTTACAGGAATGGGTAATATGCTCCCAGTTGTAGCATTACTGGTTGCTGCTTCTGTCTTTGTTGCAGGTTTACAATCGATTGGTTTGATTGACACATTGCAGGAAACAATGCAAAGCACACATGGCGAAGGAAACGGATTTATTCTGCCGCTTATTTTAGTAGCTGTCACAGCGTTAATAGTCCTGTTGAGCGGGAGCGGCATTGCCTTATTCTTTGCAATGGTTCCGCTGGTTGTACCACTTGCCGAGGCAGCAGGTATCAGCCCAATTGCTATCAGTGTTCCAATGGGAATGGCAGGGAACTTATTCCGGGCCGTATCCCCTGTAGCTGCTGTTATCTTAATTGTAGCTGGAACGTTAAAATTAAATCCAATTCATATTATTAAGCGTACTTCTGTACCGATGATATCAGGTGTTGTGTTTATGTTTGTGCTATCGATGATTCTTTTCTTGTAAAAGGATAAAATGAAGTTTGCTTCTATTAGAGTTTTACGAACGTTTATCTATGATGAAATTTTAAAAGGCTGTTCCTGATTGCCAGGGACAGCTTTTTTTATGTATGAAAATTAATTTTAAATAATAATGATTATTCCGAAAATATATATTTAGATGAAAAAAATAGCAATATACGAATGTTTAAGTATATCTTCCATATTATAACTTAGGACAACTTTTGTTAAATAGATTCATAATATTTATTGATTAAAAATTTAGAATATTATGTATTATGACGTGGATTTTAAGATCAGCTATTATCACTTTTCTTAGAATTTATTAATTCAAAGAATAAAACAGGGGGAGTATGAATGTCAGAGATAGTCCTGGAATTAAAAGAGTTACATACACATTTTTTTACTGATAATGGAGAAATACCTGCAGCAAATGGTGTAAGCATTAAGGTACACAAAGGAGAGGTAGTAGGTATTGTTGGAGAATCAGGAAGTGGAAAAAGTGTTACTTCTCTTTCCATTATGCAGCTCATTCCCAGCCCGCCGGGAAGAATTGTGAGTGGTGAAATAAATTTCAAGGGAGAAAATCTTGTAAGATCTTCCGAAAAGCGGATGAAAAAATTACGGGGAAATGAAATATCAATGATATTCCAAGAGCCGATGACATCGCTAAACCCGTTGTTTACCATTGGAAATCAGCTGATCGAAGCAATTCGTATTCATCAAAAAATAACGAAAAAAGAATCAAGGCAAAAAGCAATTAAGATGTTGAAACTTGTTGGAATCCCCAGAGCTGATGCGATCGTGGATGAATACCCGCATCAGCTTTCGGGCGGTATGAGACAAAGAGTTATGATTGCGATGGCGATGTCCTGTGATCCGGAGTTATTGATTGCAGATGAACCAACCACGGCACTGGATGTTACAATCCAGGCACAAATATTGGATTTAATGCGGAATCTAAATAAAAAAGAAAATACGGCTATCTTGCTGATTACACACGATTTGGGAGTAGTTGCAGAGATATGTGACAGGGTTGTTGTCATGTATGCCGGGCAGGTAGTAGAACAGGGGACAACCAGAGAAATATTAAAAGATCCACAGCATCCTTATTCTCAAGGATTGATTAAGTCGTTACCTAAGATTCATGAAAGAGAGCAAAAACTGTATTCCATACCCGGGATAGTTCCGAAACCGAAAACAGGAGGGATTGGATGCAATTTTGCTCCAAGATGCGAATTTGCCTTTGAACGCTGTTTTCATGAAGCTCCAGAGCTTTACTCTTTGGAAGATAATCGAAAAAGTAGGTGCTTTTTACATGATAACAACGAAGGGGAGGTAAAAAAACATGCAAAATCCGATATTGAAAGTTGAGGGTCTGAAGAAATATTATGATATCAAAGGTGGACCACTCGGAATAAAAGTCGGTGAGGTAAAGGCGGTAGACGATGTATCATTTTCAGTCATGGAAGGAGAGATTCTGGGGATTGTAGGTGAATCAGGGTGTGGTAAATCTACTACCGGAAAGTCTATTTTGCGCCTGGTGGAACCCACAGAAGGCAAAGTTGTATTTAACGATAAAGATATTACGAATTTAAATAATAATGAAATGCGTAAATTGAGAAGAGATATGCAAATTATATTTCAGGACCCCTATGCTTCTCTGAACCCCAGACATACAGTAGAAAAAATAATTGGTGAACCGTTGTTAGTGCATGGTATGAAATCTGCTAAAGAACGGATTGAAAGAATCCGGGAGCTATTAGAGGTTGTTGGTCTCAGTCCTTATCATGCAAAAAGATATCCACATCAATTCAGCGGAGGTCAGAGACAGCGGATTGGAATTGCCCGGGCACTTGCCAATAATCCCAAATTAGTTATATGTGACGAGCCGGTTTCCGCATTGGATGTATCTATTCAATCGCAAATACTTAATTTAATGGAAAAATTGAAGGATGAATTTAATTTAACGTATATCTTTATTGCACATGACCTAAGTGTGGTTAAGCACATTAGTGATCGAATCGGTGTGATGTATTTAGGAAGAATGGTTGAGCTGACAAATAAAGACAGCCTCTATGATAATCCAAAACATCCTTATACGCAGGCTTTGCTTTCCGCTGTCCCGCTGCCAGACCCTGATTTGCGGAGAGATAGGATTATTTTGAAGGGGGATGTGCCAAGTCCTGCGAATCCTCCATCTGGCTGCGCCTTTCATACAAGATGTCCTTACGCTTCAGATATTTGCAAGGAAGTAAGACCTGAATTTAAATCTGTGGAAGATAATCATTTTGTTGCCTGTCATTTATATGGATAAGCAGGCTGACAGAATATTATTTTTATAAACTAAAAATGAGGGGGAATAGGAATGAGGTTGAAATATTCACTTTTTATTGCACTGCTGTTTGCTGTTTTATTGGTGCTGGCTGCATGTACAGGAGATGGCGGACAAAAAGGAGAGGATACCGCAGAAAATGAAGATCCGGCTGCAGAGGGCGACGAAGGAACAGAAGCTGAAGGTGCAGAAGGAGATCAGGTGTTGATATTTGCTCGAGGAGGGGATTCGGAAAGTCTTGATCCGGCGAGTACAACGGATGGAGAATCCTCTCGTATTACAAAGCAAATTTATGAAAGTCTTTTGGAGTTTGACAAGGATTCCTTTGAGATTATGCCGGGACTTGCCCATGACTGGGAGGTTGCTGATGATGGGTTAAGTTATACCTTCTATTTGGAAGAAGGTGTCACCTTCCATGATGGAACTGATTTTAATGCAGAAGCTGTAAAGATTAACTTTGAACGCTGGGCAGATCCTGAACATGCATATGCCTTTGCGGATGATGGCTATGTTTATTCCATGTATGGAACGATGTTTGGAGGATTTAAGGGGGATGAGAATCATGTCATTGAAGAGATTAATGTAGTCAATGATCATGAAATCGAATTTATATTGAGTCAACCTTTAGGGTTTTTCCTGCAAAATATGGCTATGACCTATTTCCCGATTACTTCACCTGCTGCATTAGAGGAATATGGTGCCGCAATTAATGAAAATCCTGTTGGAACAGGACCGTTTAAATTTGTCAGCTGGAGCAAAGACGACTCTATTGTACTGGATAAATTTGAGGATTATCGTAAGGACGGACTTCCTAAATTAGATCGAGTTGTATTTGAAGTAATTCCGGACAATGCTGCCCGCCTGATTGCTCTCCGGTCTGGAGAAATTGATATTATGGATGGGTTAAATCCTGATGATGCAGCAAGTGTAGAAGCGGAGGATGGTCTGGAACTGTATGAACGGGAGGAAAATAATATTGGATATGTAGGATTTAATGTCCAAAAAGAGCCGTTCGATAATAAGGATTTAAGGCATGCAGTCAGTCATGCCATTGATAAAGAAGCTATTGCAAATGCATTATATGCTGGATATGCGACACCTGCTTCTGTTCCGCTTCCTCCTAGTTATATGGGGTATAACGATGAAGTAGAGAGTCTGGAGTATGATCCGGAAAAAGCTAGTGAATTATTGGCAGAAGCTGGCTATGAAGAAGGTTTGGAAATCGAATTATGGACCATGCCTGTAGCAAGACCATACATGCCAGATCCAGAAACAGTCTCAGAGATTATCCAGAATAATCTTGAGCAAATTGGTATAACAGTTACGATTGTCAGAGAAGAATGGGCTCCGTATTTGGAAAAAACGATGAACGGGGATCATCAAATGTATATGCTCGGCTGGTCAGGAACGAACGGGGATCCTGATTACTTCCTTAGCAGCTTATTGCATGGTGATAATGTAGGAAGCAGTAACAGGGAATTTTATGCCAATGATGAAGTGGATGGGCTTTTAAACCAAGCGAAATTATCTATAGATCAGGATGAGCGGGCTTCTTTTTATCAGCAGGCGCAGGAAATTATTGCAGACGATGCGCCAATGGTTCCTTTAGTACATTCCAGACCGGTACTTGCGACAACAAATGCTGTAGAAAACTATGTGCCGCATCCATCGACAAGCGAATCTTTAGCAGAAGTAGAACTGGTTGACTAATTAATAGAAATAAATAAAGGAGTCCCTTTTTCTACTGGAAATCTATCCTTCTCTTAAAAATCAGCTGATAAGTGCAATAATGATATCTTTGATTATTCAAGAGGAGGGATGCAGGACTTTTAGTAAGGGGCCTCCATTTCTTTACTCTCGGAAAGAACTAAAACTACGTAAAGTAGAATAGAGGTGAAATCATGGTTTCCTATATTATCCGACGATTATTGATGATGGTTCCCGTTCTGATTGGTATGACATTAATCACCTTTTCCATTGTTCATTTGATACCTGGAAATCCGGCCCAAGTCATCTTGGGAGAAACTGCCAATCAAACAGCAATAGAAAATCTGGAAGAAAGTATGGGGCTCAATGAACCTTATCTGAATCAATATGGATTATATGTAAAAGATCTGCTGCAAGGGGATCTGGGAACTTCCTTGCGTTCCAATGCAGAAATATCTGCTGAAATTTGGCCTTATATTGCTGCTACGTTTGAATTAACGATTTTTGCGATGCTTTTTGCAGTATTTATAGGTGTTAATGCAGGAATTATCAGTGCCTGGAAGCAAAATTCCTGGTTCGACTTTCTTGCGATGCTTTTTGCTTTAATTGGTGTTTCCATACCTGTTTTTTGGCTGGCGTTGATGGAACAATGGATTTTTGCTCAGGAGCTTGGATGGTTTCCGGCATATGGCAGGCAGGACAACAGAGATCCGATGGCGCCGATTACTTATTTTTATGTACTTGATTCACTGATTCATTTGGACTTTTCCAGAACAGGAACGATACTGAAGCATTTAGTTCTTCCAAGTATTGCATTGGGTACAATTCCAATGGCTATTATTGCCAGAATGACAAGGTCTAGTATGCTGGAGGTTATGAAATCAGATTATATTCGTACAGTACGTGCAAAAGGTTCAGGACAATTTCTTATTATATACAAACATGCATTAAAAAATGCAATGATTCCGGTATTGACTGTTATCGGTCTGCAGGCAGGGGTCTTATTAGGCGGTGCCATTTTAACTGAAACAATTTTTAGCTGGCCGGGGATAGGAAGATATGTATTTGAAGCAATAAATTATCGGGATTATCCAGTTATTCAGTCTGGCATTTTAGTTGTTGCATTTATTTTTGTTATTATCAATCTTGTTGTAGATATTCTATATAAAATCATTGATCCAAGGATTAATTATTAAGGGGGAGCTGTGATGAAACGAGATGAGAGAAAACCGAAAGACACTGAGCAGCCACTAACGAACCCCATAAATAGAGAAGAGCCGGCAGATGAGGAGCAGTTAGAGGCGATATCTTCCTGGAGAGATACCTTTCGGCGCTTGAGAAAAAATCGTTTTGCTGTGGCCGGCCTGATTATTATTATTTTCTTCCTTATACTTGGACTTGTTGCACCGCTTCTTACATCATATTCATTTCAAGAACAAAATCTGGCCAATCGCCTCCAGCCTCCTTCTGGTGAGCATTGGATGGGAACTGACGATTTAGGAAGAGATATATTTACCAGAATAGCTTATGGAGCAAGAGTCTCGTTGCAGGTTGGTTTTTTTGCTGTTACAGGTGCTTTGGTATTCGGGACATTGCTTGGGATTATCGCAGGCTATTTTGGACGCTGGGTCGATATGATTATCTCCAGGGTATTTGATATACTTCTGGCTTTTCCAAGTATTTTACTAGCTATTGCAATTGTTGCGATTCTTGGGGCTTCCTTGCAGAATGCACTCATTGCAATTGCAATAATTAATATCCCGATTTTTGGAAGGATTGTTCGATCCAGAGTCATTAGCTTGCGGGAAGAAGAATATATTATGGCCGCCAGGGCGCAGGGAATGAAAAATGGCCGGATTATCTTCCGGCATATTTTACCCAATAGTATTACGCCAATTATTGTTCAGTCCACGCTTGGCTTTGGGACTGCCATACTAGAAGCAGCTGCACTTGGATTTCTTGGGCTTGGGGCACAGCCTCCAACACCAGAATGGGGACAAATGCTTGCTAGTTCCAGGGAATTTATTCAGCTGGCTCCATGGACATTGCTTATGCCGGGACTTTCTATCATGCTTGTTGTATTAGGATTTAATTTGATTGGTGACGGGTTACGGGATATTTTGGACCCTAAAATGAGAAATTGATACAGTTAATGTTTGCCAGGGAAAGACATGCCTTCACAACTTATAGAGTCTGCTGTATAGGAGAGGCTGGTCGGATAAATGTTTATAAAAAACCTCTAATCTGTTATTAAATTTTTTACACAGATTAGAGGTTTTTTAGAGCAGCGGATCAAATCATCTTTTGTCTATTCAATCGTAATTCCACCGTTACTTGTATGAGCTTTAATCAATGTCTCCCCATTTCCGTAAGTGATATCCCAATCCTTAGAATCAAATACGCGAATGGTTCCGTTATTTGTACGTAAATCAAAGGTTGCATTTTCAGGCTTTTTATTAGAAATAATAGTGATTTTTCCATTACTTGTTTCTAAATTCATTGGATAATCAAATCCTTTTGCCGCAATGGATACTGCTGCATTATTCGTTTTTGCTGTAATTTCCCCGGAAATATTCTGCAAATCAACCTTCCCATTTGTCGTTTCCACATTTACATTTCCTTGTATAGAATCCAAGGTCAGCTTTGCGTTATTTGTATTTGCTTTCACTTCGCCAATAATATTTTCTAAGGTGATTTTTCCATTTGAAGTTCTAACATTTGTATCTCCTTGTATATTATCCAATTCAATTTTTCCGTTGGATGATTGCAGATTGAATAAAGAAGTTTCTATATCTTCACCTTCAATTCGGCCATTACTTGTATGGAGCTGCAGTTCATCAACTTGCAGATGAACTGCAGCAATTTTTGTATTCGTTGTCTTCACTTTTATTTTATCTATTGTATCCTCAGGCACAAAAATTTCTAATGTAGCTTTGGAACGAAACAAAAAATCTAAATCGAAGAAAGAGAAGGAGGTTTCTTCGATTTGAATTGTTAATTTATCTCCATCAACTGAAGTAAGGATCTCTTGATCTTTAATCTTTTTTCCTGTTGCAGTATATTCTGCCCTGGGTTCTTCGCTGATAGCTGCTTGAAGATGTATTTCTGTATTTTCAGCATCCACTTCAATTTCATTTATTTCATTAGCATTGATAGGAATAGATTCGGATTCTTCATAGAAAGCAGACTGCTTGTAAGATGAAAAAGTAGCAACCATGCCAATAATTCCGATAAGAAGCAGGAATATTGCTAAAATGATAATTCGTTTTCCATTTATCATGCTCGATCCTCTCCTTTTACCAAACGTACATTGAAAGCAATATACCTAGAAAATATGCGGATAGCTGCATTTGTAACATAATTGATTACGATAAAGATTAATAATCCTGATCCTGCCAGTGTAATGGAGGAAAATAGTTCAAATAGATAAAATGATTCAGGATGGATAATCCATTGAACACCTGCTATAAAAAGTTGTGCAACAAAAGAAAAAGCAATAACCCATATGCCCAAAATCGTCCCGGCAATACCGATAGAAGGGCCGAGGATAATAATAAGATTGAAGAAAAAGAGTCCAATGATTATACCTATTCTGGGAAATTGGTTTTGTTCAGAATGATTTACCGGCACTTTTTCATATTGTTGTGTGGACTGCAGGTCTTTCGCAATCTGTTGGGGAGAACCCAGCGAACGAACAATCTCTTCATCTGTTTTTCCTTCTGCCTGCCCCATTTCAAAATGCTCTTCAAAGTCTTGAGTAATCTCTTTTTGATCTTGTGATGATAAGTTTCTTAAGTAGTAGCGAAGTTCTTCTAAAAAATCTAATTTATTCATTATTTTCCTCCTTCATTAACGAATCAACGCCTCGCGTGAATTTCTCGTATTCTTCTTTAAGTTCCAGGAGGTAATCTTGCCCTTCATCTGTTAAATGATAATATTTTCTGCTCGGTCCTTCTGTGGACTCTCTAAGGTAAGTTGTGCAGTACCCCTGTTTCAATATTCGGCGTAATACTGGATAGACAGATCCTTCCGATATTTCGATTTTATCCGTAATACGTTTAATCAACTCATATCCATAGAAATCTTGTTTATCAAGCAATACTAATACACAGAGTTCAAGAACCCCTTTTTTTAATTGTGCAGACACTAAAGTCACCCTCTTTATAGGTTAGGTAATAAGCTGATTCATTTTACTATAGCATTTTGTTCAGTACTATTCAATAACAAGTAGTGGTGTTATTATTTTATGGCTTAATTTACCTCTATAGAAGTATGTGTTTAAAAAAGTACAATGAAAGGAATTAAGAGTTTTAAGGAAGAGAAGGAGGAGTAACAGTTTTGATAAGCTGAGTAATTGGAAATGTTTTAGATGGGGAAGTACCCGTGCCGCCAAAAACATTTGTGATAATTTTTACGTAGTTCATATGATATGAGCGATTTAGTAGAAGGTCATTATCTTACCATGACTATTTTATTGGATTTATTGACTCTTCTATAGAAGAAAGAAAAAAGCTTAAAAGAAATAGACTATTATATTTAATGGGTGAAAGATAGCATGCAGGTATTTACAGCTTAATTTTGCTTCAACAGCGAACAATGGTTTGGTGCTAGAAGTTCAGGTGATTTTTACTTTATAATTTATGAGGCTAAAAGTTTAAATTTCTGAATTGAAATAACTATCAATAATAGAAAGGAGAGTCTTTTTTTGAAAGAATAGTTTGATTATATTTTTTTGAGGATTTCCCCTTGCATCAATGGTAAGGACATGCTATAGTATTAAAAGTCGATTGATTGCACAGGTGGTTGAGAGATTGATTGGAAAATTAACTTTTAAAAATTTATTGCATTGATTTAAGAGATGTGATAGTATATAAAAGTTCGTTTATAATGCGCCCGTAGCTCAATTGGATAGAGCGTTTGACTACGGATCAAGAGGTTAGGGGTTCGACTCCTCTCGGGCGCGCCATCGGGAAGTAGCTCAGCTTGGTAGAGCACTTGGTTTGGGACCAAGGGGTCGCAGGTTCGAATCCTGTCTTCCCGACCAGAAGAAAGTTTGGTTTTTTATTTGTATAAGCGGGTGTAGTTTAATGGTAAAACCTCAGCCTTCCAAGCTGATGACGAGGGTTCGATTCCCTTCACCCGCTCCATAAAGATTATGGGCCTGTAGCTCAGCTGGTTAGAGCGCACGCCTGATAAGCGTGAGGTCGGTGGTTCGAGTCCACTCAGGCCCACTCAACAGCTTATGTTTAAAAAGTTGTTGACAATGGTTTTGAAACATGATATATTAATTTGGTCGCTTTTTTAAACCGACAAAGAAATTGCTCTTTGAAAACTGAACAAAACAACCAGTACGAAAGAAGAAAAACACCTCGTTTTTCTTGAATATTTAAGTCAGAAGTTGACTTCTGAAAGCTAAAGAAACAAACACTTTTATGGAGAGTTTGATCTTGGCTCAGGACGAACGCTGGCGGCGTGCCTAATACATGCAAGTCGAGCGCGGGAAGCGGACAGAACTCTTCGGAGGGACGTTCGTGGAACGAGCGGCGGACGGGTGAGTAACACGTAGGCAACCTGCCTGTAAGACTGGGATAACTCGCGGAAACGCGAGCTAATACCGGATAATACTTATCATCTCCTGATGGTAAGTTGAAAGGCGGCTTTTGCTGTCACTTACAGATGGGCCTGCGGCGCATTAGCTAGTTGGTGAGGTAATGGCTCACCAAGGCGACGATGCGTAGCCGACCTGAGAGGGTGATCGGCCACACTGGGACTGAGACACGGCCCAGACTCCTACGGGAGGCAGCAGTAGGGAATCTTCCGCAATGGACGAAAGTCTGACGGAGCAACGCCGCGTGAGTGATGAAGGTTTTCGGATCGTAAAACTCTGTTGTCGGGGAAGAACAAGTATGATAGTAACTGATCGTACCTTGACGGTACCCGACCAGAAAGCCACGGCTAACTACGTGCCAGCAGCCGCGGTAATACGTAGGTGGCAAGCGTTGTCCGGAATTATTGGGCGTAAAGCGCTCGCAGGCGGTTCTTTAAGTCTGATGTGAAATCTTGCGGCTCAACCGTAAACGTGCATTGGAAACTGGAGGACTTGAGTGCAGAAGAGGAGAGTGGAATTCCACGTGTAGCGGTGAAATGCGTAGAGATGTGGAGGAACACCAGTGGCGAAGGCGACTCTCTGGTCTGTAACTGACGCTGAGGAGCGAAAGCGTGGGGAGCGAACAGGATTAGATACCCTGGTAGTCCACGCCGTAAACGATGAGTGCTAGGTGTTAGGGGGTTTCCGCCCCTTAGTGCTGAAGTTAACGCATTAAGCACTCCGCCTGGGGAGTACGGCCGCAAGGCTGAAACTCAAAAGAATTGACGGGGACCCGCACAAGCGGTGGAGCATGTGGTTTAATTCGAAGCAACGCGAAGAACCTTACCAGGTCTTGACATCCTTTGACCGCTCTGGAGACAGAGTTTTCCCTTCGGGGACAAAGTGACAGGTGGTGCATGGTTGTCGTCAGCTCGTGTCGTGAGATGTTGGGTTAAGTCCCGCAACGAGCGCAACCCTTGATCTTAGTTGCCAGCATTTAGTTGGGCACTCTAAGGTGACTGCCGGTGACAAACCGGAGGAAGGTGGGGATGACGTCAAATCATCATGCCCCTTATGACCTGGGCTACACACGTGCTACAATGGACGGAACAAAGGGAAGCAAGCCCGCGAGGTCAAGCAAATCCCATAAAACCGTTCTCAGTTCGGATTGTAGGCTGCAACTCGCCTACATGAAGCCGGAATCGCTAGTAATCGCGGATCAGCATGCCGCGGTGAATACGTTCCCGGGTCTTGTACACACCGCCCGTCACACCACGAGAGTTCGTAACACCCGAAGTCGGTGAGGTAACCTTTTTGGAGCCAGCCGCCGAAGGTGGGACGAATGATTGGGGTGAAGTCGTAACAAGGTAGCCGTATCGGAAGGTGCGGCTGGATCACCTCCTTTCTAAGGATATATAACGGAATTTTGTACTTGGTTGTTTGGTTCAGTTTTGAGAGAGCAATCTCTCAAGGAACTTCTGTTAAAACCGTCACGTCCATGTGACAACACAGAAGTCACCACATCCGTGTGGAAGCTTGTACCTTGAAAACTAAATAAGAGTAACAACGACATCAAACTTTAGAAATAAGGCAAAAAAGCTATTGATATAGCAACACAACTGATTACGAAGTAATCAGCAAACTTATTCCAAAACTTTAGTTAAGTGAATAAGGGCGCACGGTGGATGCCTTGGCACTAGGAGCCGATGAAGGACGGGACTAACACCGATATGCCTCGGGGAGTTGTAAGTAAACTTTGATCCGGGGATTTCCGAATGGGGGAACCCACTGTTCGTAATGGGACAGGACATCTATCTGAATACATAGGGTAGATGAGGCAGACCCGGGGAACTGAAACATCTCAGTACCTGGAGGAAGAGAAAGAAAAATCGATTTCCTGAGTAGCGGCGAGCGAAACGGAAAGAGCCCAAACCAAGAAGCTTGCTTCTTGGGGTTGTAGGACACTCCATTGGAGTTACAAAGAAATTCTTTAAACGAATCGACTTGGAAAGGTCAGCCGAAGAAGGTAACAGCCCTGTAGTTGAAAAGGAATTTCCTCCGGAGTGTATCCTGAGTACGGCGGAACACGTGGAATTCCGTCGGAATCCGGGAGGACCATCTCCCAAGGCTAAATACTACCTAGTGACCGATAGTGAACCAGTACCGTGAGGGAAAGGTGAAAAGCACCCCGGAAGGGGAGTGAAATAGAACCTGAAACCGTGTGCCTACAAGTAGTCGGAGCCCGTTAATGGGTGACGGCGTACCTTTTGTAGAATGGACCGGCGAGTTACGATTGTATGCAAGGTTAAGTGGAAGACACGGAGCCGTAGCGAAAGCGAGTCTGAATAGGGCGAATGAGTATGCGGTCGTAGACCCGAAACCGTGTGATCTACCCATGTCCAGGGTGAAGGTCAGGTAACACTGACTGGAGGCCCGAACCCACGTATGTTGAAAAATGCGGGGATGAGGTGTGGGTAGCGGTGAAATTCCAATCGAACACGGAGATAGCTGGTTCTCTCCGAAATAGCTTTAGGGCTAGCCTCAAGATCGTGAGTACTGGAGGTAGAGCACTGATTGGACTAGGGGCCCCTACCGGGTTACCGAATTCAGTCAAACTCCGAATGCCAGTTACTTCAACTTGGGAGTCAGACTATGGGTGATAAGGTTCATAGTCGAAAGGGAAACAGCCCAGACCGCCAGCTAAGGTCCCAAAGTATACGTTAAGTGGAAAAGGATGTGGCGTTGCACAGACAACCAGGATGTTGGCTTAGAAGCAGCCATCATTGAAAGAGTGCGTAATAGCTCACTGGTCGAGTGACGCTGCGCCGAAAATGTACCGGGGCTAAACGTATCACCGAAGCTGCGGATTGTTCTTACGAACAATGGTAGGAGAGCGTTCAAAGTGCAGAGAAGTCAGACCGTGAGGACTGGTGGAGCGCTTTGAAGTGAGAATGCCGGTATGAGTAGCGAAAAAAGAGTGAGAATCTCTTTCACCGAATGCCTAAGGTTTCCTGAGGAAGGCTCGTCCTCTCAGGGTTAGTCGGGACCTAAGCCGAGGCCGACAGGCGTAGGCGATGGACAACAGGTTGATATTCCTGTACCACCTCATGATTGTTTGAACAATGGGGGGACGCAGGAGGATAAGGAGTGCGCACTGATGGATGTGCGTCCAAGCATGCGAGGAAGTCAGATAGGCAAATCCGTCTGACATATTTCTGAGCTGTGATGGGGAGGGAAATATAGTACCGAAGTTCCTGATTTCACACTGCCAAGAAAAGCCTCTAGTTAGATCATAGGTGCCCGTACCGCAAACCGACACAGGTAGGCGAGGAGAGAATCCTAAGGTGAGCGGGAGAACTCTCGTTAAGGAACTCGGCAAAATGACCCCGTAACTTCGGGAGAAGGGGTGCTCACTTGTGAGTGAGCCGCAGTGAATAGGCCCAAGCGACTGTTTAGCAAAAACACAGGTCTCTGCGAAGCCGAAAGGCGAAGTATAGGGGCTGACACCTGCCCGGTGCTGGAAGGTTAAGGGGAAGAGTTAGCTCTTCGGAGCGAAGCTTTGAACCGAAGCCCCAGTAAACGGCGGCCGTAACTATAACGGTCCTAAGGTAGCGAAATTCCTTGTCGGGTAAGTTCCGACCCGCACGAAAGGTGCAACGACTTGGGCACTGTCTCAACGAGAGACCCGGTGAAATTATACTATGCGTGAAGATGCGCATTACCCGCGACAGGACGGAAAGACCCCGTGGAGCTTTACTGTAGCCTGATATGGAATGTTTGTGCAGTTTGTACAGGATAGGTGGGAGCCTTTGAAGCGTGAGCGCCAGCTTACGTGGAGGCACCCGTGGGATACCACCCTAACTGTATGACCATTCTAACCCAGGACCGTAATCCGGTTCGGAGACAGTGTCAGGCGGGCAGTTTGACTGGGGCGGTCGCCTCCTAAAAGGTAACGGAGGCGCCCAAAGGTTCCCTCAGAATGGTTGGAAATCATTCGTAGAGTGTAAAGGCAGAAGGGAGCTTGACTGCGAGACCTACAAGTCGAGCAGGGACGAAAGTCGGGCTTAGTGATCCGGTGGTTCCGCATGGAAGGGCCATCGCTCAACGGATAAAAGCTACCCCGGGGATAACAGGCTTATCTCCCCCAAGAGTTCACATCGACGGGGAGGTTTGGCACCTCGATGTCGGCTCATCGCATCCTGGGGCTGTAGTCGGTCCCAAGGGTTGGGCTGTTCGCCCATTAAAGCGGTACGCGAGCTGGGTTCAGAACGTCGTGAGACAGTTCGGTCCCTATCCGTCGTGGGCGTTGGAAGTTTGAGAGGAGCTGTCCTTAGTACGAGAGGACCGGGATGGACACACCGCTGGTGTACCAGTTGTTCCGCCAGGAGCATAGCTGGGTAGCTACGTGTGGAAAGGATAAGTGCTGAAAGCATCTAAGCATGAAGCCCCCCTCAAGATGAAACTTCCCATCACTTCAAGTGAGTAAAATCCCTCAGAGACGATGAGGTTGATAGGTCCGAGGTGGAAGCGTGGCGACACGTGCAGCTGACGGATACTAATCGATTGAGGACTTATCTAAGTTTTTTGATGTCACATTACTCTTATTTAGTTTTCAGGGTGCAAATCCTAAATAAATAAGTCTGGTAGCGATAGCGAAGAGGTCACACCTGTTTCCATGCCGAACACAGAAGTTAAGTTCTTCAGCGCCAATGGTAGTTGGGGGCTTCCCCCTGCAAGAGTAGGACGCCGCCAGGCACAATGAAAAAGAGTTAAGCATACTAATGCTTAGCTCTTTTTTTGAATAAGTAAGTATTAATGCGGCTGAAAAATAAGCCCAGTGTGCTTTGAGGATGGGCTTACTTGCTCCGCTAAGAAATGTTTAAATATTTTTTCATCTCATTCTTTTTATTTCATTGTTTTGGCCATTGCTGCCAACTTATTGACTGTTTTCCAATTACGAGTTGTAGATTGAATATCTAATTTTTGAAGCTGATTTGCCAGTTTAGAGTTACGGACGCTGTCATAAAACAGAAGATAGATTTCTTTGTTTTGAATATGATATTTTTCTTTTTCGTTTTGGAATCTTTGTAAGCTTTCTAAATTAACTATAGACAGATTGCTTGGGAAAAAGGCCACGTAGAGACTCTCTCCTACAGAATCTGCTTCAGCTATTTTGATTTCTTCAGCGGAGAAGGGACAAGCTGTCGTTAATTGTTCCCATTCCTCTGCGGTTCTCAGAATGACTGGAATAGAGAGTCTGTAATCTTCCATAATTTTATGCTTTATTTCCTCTCTAAGTTTCTTTTCCTGCTTATCTGATTGAAATAAAATATTTCCACTCTGTATATACGTTTGAACGTTTTCTAAACCTATTGCTGTAAGGGATTCTCGTAATTTCGCCATCTTAATCATATTTTTTCCACCTACATTAATACCCCGTAACAATGCAATATATACTGTCATATTTCGCCAGCTCCTTTAGCGTGAGTGTAGTCAGATATTTTTATATTATTTTACTCTATGACCTAAAGTAATACAAAAGCAAAATAATAATAATTTGCTTTTTTTCTCAAAGTAGCTGCAGATAGGAAATCCTTTATTTTTTTGATATAATTAACTTAAACGTTAACTTTTAAATTAGTAAAGGAGGTGAGTAACTATGTTTTTAGAGTTGTTTAATAATACTTTTATAGATTCTTCCATCTTTTATATGTACTTTGGTGTTGTTTTGATGACAATGGGAATTATGTATTTTGTTAATCTGCATCATAATACCCCTGTTGTCTATGAATATTCTTTTGGGGGCAGGCACCAAAATATTAAAATTAATATGAATCAAATGGGGAAGACGTTAATTATTAATGAACCCTTTATGATTTGGCTTATCATAACATTTAAAAGAATAGACCAAAAAGATGATAAAATAGACAATTTATCCTCTTATTTTAAAAATGAGTTTAAAATAAGAGGAGGACAATTATGGAAAAACATGGCTTACTCACAGCCTTTAAAAAACACAGGTTTTTAATTTTAGTACTATTGCTTGTCTTTGTACTTGCGGGGTGCGGAGGTAATAACGCACCTATTGACAGCTCATCAACGGGGTTCTTTGATCATTATTTTGTGTATTCCTTTTCTCTGTTGATAAAAAAGATTGCTTCTTTGTTTCAGGGTAACTATGGGATTGCTATTGTATTGATTACAGTTATTATCCGATTTGTGTTAATGCCGTTCTTTATTCGTCAGTCAAAGAATAGTAAAGACTCGCAAAAGAAAATGGCTGTTATGAAGCCTGAGATGGATCAGATTCAAAAAAAATACAAAGGGAAGAGCAGTACAGAAGATCAGTTAAGTATGCAGAGAGAGTTAAGTGTGGTTTATAAAAAGCACGATTTTAATCCTGTAAAGATGGCTGTAGGTTGTTTGCCGCTGATTATTCAGATGCCTATTCTCCTGGGATTCTATTATGCTATTATGCGAACCCCGGAAATAGCTGAACATTCATTTCTTTGGTTTAGCTTAGGAGAAACAGATATTTTGTTTGTTGTTTTTGCTGTACTTATTTACTATCTTCAAGCAAGAGTAAGTCTTATTGGTCTGGATGAAGCTCAGCGAAAGCAAATGGCAGTTATGAGCTTTATATCCCCAATTATGATTGGAGTAGTTTCCTTAAATGCACCTGCAGCTTTGCCTTTGTATTGGGCTGTCGGAGGAATGTTTATGATTGTACAGACGCTGATTATAAAAAAATATGTGATTTAATATGAAAGAATGATAAATGAATATAAAAATATAGATTCCTTTTTCATACTGGAGTCAGATTGATAAGGTCTATTATTCTCAATAACAGTCTGTAAAAAACGCTTATTTTGTCTATTAGACTTGACAAAATAAGCGTTTTTTTATAAATAATATCATCAGACAAGCAATTTATTTGCCTGATATTACTGCCTCAAAGGTTTCAACCTTTTGCTTTGTAGTAAACGAATGCTCGTTCCATTCACTGGCCGGAAAAGAATTTTTTCTTGGTTCTATGAGGAGATGTTCAGAATTTGGGTAATTGTTATATCCTCAAATAACTTTACAATAATTAATAGGATGAGGATAAAAGCAGTTATAAAGGTCAATTCAATATTCTCCTTATTTTTATTTGGTGCTTTTTGAAATTATAGATGATATAGATTAAATGGCACATATTAACAAATTATATCAGATGATATTTTGAATGATAATAGCTGCTTTAAAGAAAACATATATCGGTATCTTCTATCAAGTAATTATTTAATATCATTCAAAATAGTTATAATCACTCCACATTCTGGATAAACTCATGATAAGCAAATAAAATAAAAAAATTTTAAAAAGGTATTGCATTATTCCTTAAAAGGAGATATAATAAATCTTGTCCTTAAATAAGGAATTGAAAAAAATACTAATTATTCATATCGCGGGGTGGAGCAGTTCGGTAGCTCGTTGGGCTCATAACCCAAAGGTCGTAGGTTCAAATCCTACCCCCGCAACCAAATAAGATCCAGATTCACCATCGAAGTACTGGATAAGCTTTGATACTTTACATACTTTAGGTCCGGTAGTTCAGTTGGTTAGAATGCCTGCCTGTCACGCAGGAGGTCGCGGGTTCGAGTCCCGTCCGGACCGCCATGATTTTTTAAAATAATAGTAAACTGCAACACATGGTTTCCGCTAAGAAACATGTGTTTTTTTAATGCCATAAATGGGCTGGTATACTAATCAGCTTGTAAATAAGGGCTCTATACTGAATGTGGTGGTGCCCTCCGTTCCATCGCCAGATGGAACGGAGACAAAAAAATACACTCTATTTCCTCTCTCTGGTAACCTTGAGTTGTCGAGACAAAAGGAATGGGAGAGGAAAAGAGTGCATCATCATTTTATCACAGAGTTGTTAGGAATTAAAGATACGCATGTAGATGTGTGGGATATCAGAGAAGAAGAAAGTTATTTTATTGCAGAATTATTCACGAAACAGCGTATGCAGAAATGTCCTTTTTGCCGTAAAAGAACCAAGCGGATACATGGCTATCGTTGGCAAAGCATTCAAGGACCAGCGTTTACAACCAAGGAAGTTCATCTTTCCCTGCGAAAACGACGTTATATTTGCACGTCGTGTCATCACACATTTTATGAGCGTCTACAAATGATTCATCGGTATCAACGTTGTATGGCGAGTGTGCAAACGACAGCGATGATGCATGCAGCGGTGAGTTCCTTTCGTACAGCGGCGCTAGTAACCGGAGTAACAGTGAATCGTGTCTTACGGTGGTTTGATCAGAAGGAGTTAACTACCAGCAAAGTGTTGCCGCGAGTCATTGCGATCGATGAGTTTAAAGGTGACGCGGATGGAGAGAGGTTTCAATTGAATGTGGTCGATGTGGAGAACCGAAGAATTATCGATATCTTGCCAAATCGAAAAGTGGAAACCATTGAAGCGTACTTAAAGTCCTGTGATACAGGTAAAGTAGAAATGGTAGTAATGGATTTATCTCAAGCGTTTAAACAAGCAATTCGAAAAGCACTGGGAAATCCTCTGATTATCGCTGACCGTTTTCACTTTATGCGTCAGGCCTATTGGGCTCTAGATGAGGTCCGCCGTGAAGTTCAAAAGGAGCTGCCCAAGAAAGATCGAATTCGAATGAAACGTTCCAAAAAACTTCTGTGGAAATCATGGACAACCTGTTCAGATGATCAGAAGAAGAAAGTCGAGCAATTATTAAGGATAGATCCCCGCTTAAAGGAAGCTTATGGTTTAAAGCATGAATTGGATACGTGGTTTAAGGAAAGTGATGCGCACAACGCAACTGCTGGATTAGAAGCGTGCCTGGAGAAGTTGAATGCATCCGCGTTAGAGGGATTTCATCGTGTCGCACGTACATTTAAAAGATGGCAACAAGAAATTCTGCATTCTTTTATGTATCCCTTTAATAATGGCTACATAGAAGGCGTTAATAATACGATTAAAGTATTAAAAAGATTATCTTATGGGATTAAACAGTTTGATCGAATGAGAAAGAAAATTCTATGGCAACAAGAGGTAAAGCTTGTCTTAAAGCAAGCTTATAAATAAAGAGGTGGAGGAATGATATTCCACCACCACATTTGACATAGAACCTAAATAAGTAAAACGTTCTGCAGCAATAATTTGTAGCTATTTTTATGACATAAATTTTTATTTTTTGCCTTTGATTTGCTATGATAAGTAATAGATTAAAAAAGATTGTATTAAGGTCTCCTAATAACATAAAAATATGGCTGATCCAGCATTTCCGTAAATGAGCGGGGAATTGCAGAATCCAGTTCATAAGGAATGAAGCCGAACATTCTTTAACCTGTAATCTTTCTTATACTTTTCCAACCAGAAATAAAGGAATTGGTGATATCGTGGATGAATTTTCATTTATTAATGCTATTAAACCAAAAGCATATAATCAGCCGACATTGATCAAAGGAATTGGAGATGATGCCGCCGTTTTTCGCAGTACTTCAGACATTGTCACAACAGTAGATACTTTTGTGGAAGATATTCATTTTTCTTTAGATACGATGGAGCCTTTTCATATCGGATATCGCGTATTGGCTGCAAATATTAGTGATCTAGCCGCAATGGGGGCTGAACCGGCCTTTTATTTGGTTTCTATGTGTATTCCAAAAAAGTGGAGTCAGAGGGCATTAGAGGAAATTTATAAAGGAATGCAAGAACTTGCGTCAATATATCAAATGGACTTAATTGGCGGAGACACGGTGTCGAGTGATCGTTTAATGATTTCGATTACAGCAATGGGCTATGTGTCAAAAGAAAGAGCAAGGTATCGAAGCCATGCCAAGCCGGGAGATATTATCTTTGCGACAGGAACATTAGGAGATTCAAGAGCTGGACTTGAGATATTGCTGCATCAGCAGGAATGTAAAGACAAAGACTATTATATAAGACGCCATCGATTACCGGAGCCAAAAGCAGCATTTGCATTAGGATTACGGGAAATAGAACGTGTGGCATTAAATGATATTAGTGATGGAATTTCAAATGAAGCAAATGAAATAGCAGAGGCTTCCGGAGTGGAGCTTATTATTATAGAAGAGAAGGTTCCTGTTTCTCAAACCTTTTATCAGTTTTCTGAAGAGCAGCAATACGAATGGAAGCTGTCAGGAGGAGAAGACTTTGAACTTTTAGGGACAGTGCCAGAAAAGGAATGGTCAAGGGTGCAGGAAATCGCTCATCAGGCAAATACACCAATTAAGCAGATTGGCTGCGTACGTGAAGCAGAAGAACCTCGTGTTCTTATTCAATCAAAAGAAGAGATAAAGCGATTAACGAAAAGTGGATACACACATTTAAAGTAGGTGGATACGTTGCAAATGCTTTTAAGAACAGAAAACGATACACAGGATTTTGCGTATCGTTTAGCGAAAGAATTACGGCCAAATGATGTCTTGACACTTGAAGGACAATTAGGTGTTGGAAAGACTACCTTTACGAAAGGTCTGGCAAAAGGGCTGGATGTTAAGCGAAATATCAGCAGTCCGACTTTTACCATTGTAAAGGAATACCGTGGCCGTCTGCCGCTTTATCATATGGACGTATATCGTTTGGAGAATTCGATGGAGGATATTGGCTTTGATGACTATTTCTTTGGGAATGGCATCACCGTGATTGAATGGGCCAGTTTTATTGAAGATTTTCTGCCAAAAGAGCGTTTGGATATTACGCTTTGTTATACAGGTAACGATAATCAGCGTGAAATAACACTTACTCCTTTCGGGGAGCATTTTGAACAAGTTGTCAAAGCATTGAGTTAGGAGTTTTTTTATGAAAATACTTGCGATGGATACTTCCAATCAGGTTTTAAGTGTGGCATTATTAGACGATAAACAATTAATCGGTGAAATCACGACCAATATTGCTAAAAATCATTCCGTGCGTTTAATGCCGGCAGTGGAAAAACTGATGAAGGATGTGAATGTTAACCCTTCTGAATTAGATCGGATTATCGTTGCCAAAGGCCCTGGTTCTTATACAGGAGTCCGAATTGGTTTAGCCACAGCGAAAACAATGGCCTGGGCATTAGATATACCGGTTATTGGTGTATCTAGCTTAGAAGCATTAGCTTATCAGGGGATTTTATTTGATGGAATCATTTGTCCATTTTTTGATGCCAGACGCGGTTTAGTATATACAGGTGCGTATCAATGGAAAAATGAAAAGCTTGAAACTGTGATGGAAGAAGAAAATATATTAATGACAGAATGGCTGGCAAAGCTGAAGAAGTCAGGCGAAAAAGTATTGTTTTTAAGTCAGGACACAGAGGCTTTTAAAGAGCTTATTACAGAGTGTTTACAGGATAAAGCTGTATTTGCTGATGCGTCATTGCAGCTTCCCAGAGCAGCACATTTGGCTCTATTAGGTAGGGGAAGAGAAGCTGGTTCTGCTCATATACTTGTGCCGAATTATCTCCGTTTGGCGGAGGCTGAAGCAAATTGGCAAAAGCAGCAAAAGGAAAAAGCAGATTCATGAGCGAGGCTATTATTCGGCAGATGAATCTGGAGGATGTTCCAGGGGTAATGAAAGTAGAAGAGGCGTCATTTTCAGGTCCATGGGATGTGGAGATTTTTCATAAAGAGCTGTGTGAAAACGATCATGCTTATTATTTTGTAGCCTGTCTGGATGAAAGAATTATTGGCTATATTGGCACGTGGATCGTATTTGAAGATGGACAAATTACAAACTTTGCTATACATCCCGATATGCGTGGACGCAAAATTGGTGAAAAGCTATTTGGGTATGCTCTAACATTTATGGCGGGTAAAGGAGTAGAGCGGTTGTCCTTGGAGGTGCGCATTTCAAATATGGCTGCACAATCCTTATATAGGAAATTCGGGCTTGTTCCCGGCGGGATTCGAAAGCATTATTACACGGATAATTTTGAAGATGCTATTGTAATGTGGGTGAATTTAAAATGAAAAAAGATACAATAATTTTAGGCATAGAAACAAGCTGTGATGAAACAGCAGCGTCTATTGTAAAAAATGGGCATGAAATCCTTTCTAATGTGGTTGCTTCTCAAATCGAAAGCCATAAGCGTTTTGGCGGAGTTGTTCCCGAAATAGCTTCCAGACACCATGTAGAACAAATTACAATGGTCTTGGAAGAAGCAGTAAAACAAGCAGAAGTAATCTGGGATGATATTGATGCAATTGCTGTTACAGAGGGACCGGGGCTAGTAGGAGCACTTCTTGTTGGTGTTAATGCAGCAAAAGCTCTCGCCTTTGCAAAAAATAAGCCGCTTATCGGTGTACATCACATTGCCGGCCATATTTATGCGAACCGTTTGGAAAACGAGTTTGTTTTTCCTTTATTAGCCCTGATTGTCTCAGGAGGACATACAGAGCTTGTTATCATGAAAGACCATTATGAGTATGAGCTGATTGGTGAAACAAGAGATGACGCGGCAGGAGAGGCTTATGATAAAGTGGCAAGAATGCTGAAGCTTCCTTATCCAGGCGGTCCGGAAATCGACCGTTTAAGTGCTGAAGGAAAAGTAACGATTGATTTCCCACGTGCATGGCTGGAGGAAGGAAGCTATGACTTTAGCTTCAGCGGTTTAAAATCGGCTGTTATCAATACGCTTCATAATGCAGAGCAGCGTGGTGAAACATTAGATCCTTCAGATGTTGCAGCAAGCTTTCAACAAAGTGTAGTTGAGGTATTAACTGAAAAAACATACCGCGCAGCACAGGAATATAATGTAAAGCAGGTTATTGTTGCGGGTGGTGTTGCAGCAAATAAAGGCTTACGGGAAAGTCTGAAAAAACGTTTTAGCAGCGAGGATATTGAATTGTACATTCCGCCGATTCATTTATGTACGGATAATGCAGCAATGATTGCAGCTGCGGGGACAATTTTATACAAAAAAGAAAAATTTGCTGCACTTGATTTAAACGCAAATCCTTCTTTAATGTTAGAATAATAATAGCTAATCAACGAAGTCTATGGATAAATACGTGATGAGGTCTTTATGGAATAATTGGCTATTTTGAATTTTCGCTAATGAGAATTATGAAGAATTAAGGCTGGAATAGCTTCATAAAACGACAGGGTAGCGACAGAAGAAATTTGGTGGGAGTCCGATGAATAAAAAACAAAATTATTACTTTCAAACCGATTTAATCTTATTATTGATAGCTTTTGCGATAATAAGTTTTTTAGCGATATATAATGCACAGCAGCTGGAGCAGTATAATACAAACTTTGTGATCCGGCAAATGGTTTTCTACTGCATTGGAATTGGAATGATTGCAGCTGTGCAGTTTTTAGATTTAGAGCAATTATATAAAACAAGTCTTTATATTTATTTAGCAGGTGTTGTATTATTAGGTTTGCTTCCAATCAGTCCGGAATTTATTGCGAGATCCATAAACGGTGCAAAAAGTTGGTACACATTTATACCAGGGCTGACTTTACAGCCAGCGGAGTTTGTTAAGATATCTACAATTCTTTTTTTGGCAGCAGTGATTAGCAAACATAAAGAAAAATTTGAAGTAAGTACCTTTAAAACAGATATACGGCTTCTTGGAAAATTACTGTTGTATACGGCTATCCCTGTGTTTCTGATTATGCTGCAGCCGGATTTTGGAACAGCAATGGTATATTTATTTATTTCTGGGATGATGATTATTTTATCAGGGATTAATTGGAAAATTATCTTTTCTTTAATTATATCAGGAGTTGTCGTTGTTGCAGGTGCCTTACTAATAGTAATTGAATTTCCAAACTTTGCAGAAGAAACAATTGGGGTAAAACCTTATCAAATCGACCGTGTAATGACCTGGTTTGATCCGTCTCAGCAGTCATCGGATGCCAACTTTCACTTTGAACGTTCCCATATGGCACTTGGTTCAGGTCAATTGTTTGGAAAAGGAATGGGAAGCATTGAGGTGAATTATCCGGAAGCCCAGACCGACTTTATTTTCTCTGTTATAGGAGAAAGCTTTGGTTTTGTTGGCAGTGCCTTTGTTGTACTTCTTTATTTCATGTTTTTATATAAATTAGTAACACTTGGTTTAAATATTTATAAGCATTCGCCGTTTGGAGCATATTTTTGTTTTGGATTCTTAAGCTTAATGCTTGTCCATGTTTTTCAAAATATCGGTATGACAGTTGGAATTATGCCAATTACGGGTATTCCTTTACTCTTAATAAGCTATGGAGGAAGCTCGGTGATGTCAACGATGCTGGGTGTAGCAGTTATTTATAGAGTAGCCGTAGAAGAAACCATACAGAATGACTATTTATTTAAATAAAAATAATAAAGCAAAAGCGCATGAGAGATTTTTTAATCTTGATGCGCTTTTGCTTTATTATTAAAACTAACCTATAAATTGATGCTCTATAGTATCCTCATCATGCACGGTAACAATTACTGATTCAATTTTTCCGTTCTTCACAGACTGTATATTAAATAACAGATGTTTAAAGTGTATTTTGTTCTGATTTTCAGGCTGACTGGCAGTTAAACCAGATAAAAAGCTGTCTAATGTTTGATGTGGTGTATCTATGGGAAACTCTATACCGAGTGTACCTTCTAAATCAAATAAGCTGGTTGATCCATTAATCAGATAACGGCTGCCGGTAAGAGGCAGAATATCCTTTGATTCAGCCGCAATTGGCTTTTGATCCTCCAACAAGTCTTTTGTAATATCTCTGATAATATCTTCTAATGTAATTAATCCATGCGTTCCTCCAAATTCATCGAGAACGATGGCAATCGTATAATTTCTTTCCCTCATTTCCTTAAAAATATCATCAATTTCCTGGTTCATTCTGACATATACTGCAGGACGAATAATGTTTTTTAAGGAGAAGAAGGCAGGGGACACGCCTGTTTTTAGAACACGAAAGAAGTCTTTTACGTATAATATACCTGCAATTTGATCAATATCCTCTTCGTAAACCGGAATTCTTGTAAATTCTACCTCTTGAACGAGGGAAAATACTTCCTCCAGTGTTGCATCTATTTGCAGAACAGTTAAGTCGGTACGATGCGTTGCAATTTCTCCTACGTCTTTTCCACTGAATTCAATAATATTTTGAGCTTCACCTGGGCTTTTGTTCGAAGATGTCTGTAAATTTATTTCTGCTTTCCCGATGGAATTGCGGAATACCAGAGATAATCCTTTCCTGACAAGCTGAGGATGATTTTTAGTCAGCCACTTTGGTAATAAGAATCCCAAACTGACCCAAATTCCAAATAATAGCATGCTAAAACCAAGCACAATAATGAATTCATTTATTGCTTGAGAGAATGGCGAAACAGAATTGGAGAAAGACCGGACAATTGGAAGTGAAACAGCCACAGTAAGCCATACGCTGCTGAAGAGGCCGATAAAAATGACCGCAAAGGGAAGAAAACGAAGAATAGAATCGGAACGTACTTCTTCAGTGATTGGGGCAGATAACGTTGTTTCCTTAAATGCGTAGTACGTTAAACTAACAAGAATAAAAAACAAAAAAGTAACGATGGGTATCGCCACGGGACAACAACCTCCATTTATCACATTAGATTATCTATCATAGGAAGAGTGATTACTGCTTTAAACCTGTACAGTATATAAAAAAAGCAGGCCATCATTATGCCTGCTCTCAGTATACAACAATCTGAAAATTATATCAATTGCTTAATTCTCTTCTAATACTGCCCATTCATTCATAAAGACATCCAGCTCTTCTTTTAAAGCTGATAATTTATCTGTTAATTCCATCGTCTTTTTATGATCATCAAATACATCTGGATTAGTCATTTCCAGTTCAATCGCAGCAATTTCTGCTTCCTTTTCTTCAATCAATGTTTCGAGTTCTTCAATTCGTCGTTTTCGTTTTCGTTCCTCGCGTTGGCGTTGTTTATCTTCCTGAAAGCTGAGCTTTTTTGCAGTGGAAGCAGGCTCTTCCTGATCCGTCTGCTGTTCTTGTAATTTTAACAAACGCCGTTCTTCTTCTTCTGCCTTTTTTTCTAAATAATAATCATAGTCGCCAAGATATATTTTTACATTGCCAGCCTGCATTTCTGCAACTTGATCAGCGATTCGGTTAATAAAATAGCGGTCATGAGAAACAAATACAATTGTTCCAGGAAAATCAATTAAAGCACTTTCCAATACTTCTTTACTATCAATATCTAAATGGTTTGTCGGCTCATCAAGTATCAGTAAATTTGCCTTTTGCATTTTTAATTTTGCCAGAGCCAGTCTTGATTTTTCACCGCCGCTCAGGGCTGATACAGGCTTTAATACATCCTCACCAGAGAACAGAAAATTTCCCAGGATAGTACGAATATCCTTTTCATTAATTAAGGGATAATCATCCCAAAGCTCCTGAAGAACCGTTTTATTAGAATTTAAATTTGCCTGTTCCTGATCATAGTAGCCTACTTGAACGTTTGTACCTAATTGTATCTCGCCATGATTAGGCTGATGCTTACCTACAATATTTTTTAATAACGTTGTTTTGCCGACACCATTTGGACCGACCAATGCAATTCGGTCGCCGCGGTTGGCATGAAGTGAAATTTTTTGAAAAATCGGCTGGTCTGTATCTGGATATTGAAAAGCTAAATCCTTTATTTTTAGTACATCATTTCCACTTAAACGGTTAATCTGGAAGGAAATAGATGCAGAGGATTCATCACCTGAAGGGCGGTCGAGGCGCTCTATCTTTTCAAGTTTTTTTCGTCTGCTTTGTGCACGCTTGGTTGTTGAAGCGCGTGCCAGATTACGCTGGATAAAATCCTCCATGCGCTTGATCTCTGTCTGCTGCTTCTCGAATTCTTTCTTCTCCTGTTCATAATCCAGGGCTTTCTGAGTCAAATAATTACTATAGGTCCCATGGAACTTTTTGGAATGGTGTCTGGAAATTTCATAAACAATAGATACGGTTTTATCTAAGAAATAACGGTCATGCGATACAATAACGATGGCACCCGGATAATTTACTAAATAGCCTTCTAACCATGTGAGTGTGTCAATATCCAAATGGTTTGTCGGTTCATCCAGAATAAGAAGCTGCGGCTTTTGCAGGAGAAGCTTCCCAAGTGCTAGTCTTGTTTTCTGTCCACCGCTTAAATCCGTAATCAATGTGTCATAATCATAATCTCCAAAGGATAGTCCATTTAATACGGACTTGATTTCTGCTTGATAAACATATCCGCTGCTCAATTGATAATCATTTTGAAGCTTGTCATATCTTTCAAGCAGCTGTTGGTATGCTGATTGATCGATTGCAGAAGGATCTGCCATCTGTGATTCCAGTTCACGTAATTTTTTCTCCATTGCCAAAAGCGGAGTAAATACATCCAGCATTTCCTTCCAAATTGTTTTTCCAGACTCTAAAGTCATATGCTGCGAGAGGTAACCGAATGTTAAATCTTTTGGTTTGAAAATCTCTCCTTCATCATAAGAGGTTTCGCCCGCCATGATTTTTAGCAGGGTCGATTTTCCGGCTCCGTTTCGGCCGACTATTGCAATACGCTCATTATTTTTAATCTCAATTTTTATATTAGAAAGAATCTCTTCTGCTCCAAAGGATTTAGAGATTCCATTTAATTGCATTAAAATCATCATTGCCATCCTTTCTAACTCACAAAAAAGCTGTTCAAAAAGTAAATAAAATAATGAAAGGATACATGCAGTTACTATCCTTTCTTTTTGAACAATCCTGTAAAAGGGAATAGGGTTCCATCTATAAGTGTAACGTATCCAAATGGAAGCTACAATAAAATTATAATAAAGTTCGCCAACTCGGCTCTATTTCTGTTAATATTAATAGTATAGAATGCGCTAGCGCATTATTTATTTTTTGAAATATAAGAGGATGTTCAAAAAGTCCAATAAAGATGACGCAGCGATAAGAGGATCTTCTACTAAGAACGCCCACGTCGTGTGGGTAATGCAGAAGCCATCGCAACACGTGAGAAGTGCGTTGACTAGCTTTTTCCGTTGGGACTGGGACTGCGATTACTCGTCCCACCGAAAACATTTGCGGACAACACAGAAGTCATCACATCCTGTGAAAGTCCGTTCGGAAAAAGCTAGTCGCCTTGAACTTCTTGATCCTATTTATCGAACTTTTTGAACACGCACTACAAAGAAAACTTATATTTACAAATATTTGATTATGGTAAAATATATGTTTTCTATACTTAGTAACCGAAGAGAGGCCGTTTCAATGGAACAAAATAAAATTCCACAGGCAACAGCAAAGCGTTTGCCTTTATACTATCGATTTCTCAATAATTTATATCAGCAGGGGAAGATGCGCGTATCTTCTAAAGAGTTAAGTGATGCTGTTAAAGTAGATTCTGCAACAATCCGCAGGGATTTTTCCTACTTTGGGGCTCTTGGGAAAAAGGGATATGGATATAATGTTGAGTATTTATTAGGTTTTTTTAAAAGTACACTGGACCAGCATGAGATAACCAACGTTGCTTTAATCGGTGTCGGAAATCTGGGTACTGCATTTTTACATTATAACTTTTTAAAAAATAATAATATTCGGATCACAATGGCATTTGATGCAGATAAATCAAAAGTAGGGACAGAAGTTGGCGGAGTTCCGGTTTATCATGTGGATGAATTAGAAGAGAAAATAAAGGGAATTGAGGTCGCCATTTTAACTATCCCGGCTGAAGAAGCAGATGCAACTGCAAAGAGACTTGTTGATCTAGGTATTAAAGGAATCCTGAACTTCACGCCGGCACGTATTACTGTTCCAAATCATATTCGTGTGCATCATATCGATTTAACAGTAGAATTACAATCGCTTGTATATTTTCTCAAGCATTATTCCTTAGAAAAGGAATAGGATAGTCTGGACGTTGTTTATCCATAAAAAAACTAGCCCCTTAAAGGTCTTCTGAAATGAAAGAGACTGTTTAAGAGCTAGTTTTTTATTTTTTATTCTTTATTTTAAAATAAAATCGCAGCATCCGAAATCCGGCATAAAAATTTAATGCTGCAAATGCGGCCAATATAAGTGTAATAGTATCCCAGACGGTTGCCCCTTTGCTTAGGATACCTAAATAAACAAATAAAGCACCGAATAAAACATAAACAATTGCTTTAACTAAATAAGGTCGATGCATGTTACCCTCCAAAGAATAAAATTGTTTGTTCAAGCTGTTGTTGAATTTTTTCCGGATCTAATGTAAGTTGAGCCACTACTACAAGAGTATTCATTCCTGCATGCACGATGATTGGTACAATAATACGCTTTGTCTGTACATAAAGGAATGCAAAAACAAATCCCATTGCTGTATACACTAGTATATGCAGAAAGTCTAAATGAATCACGGCAAAGATAAGAGATGAAATAAAGGCTGCAAAGAAAAAATTCATTTTTTTATACAAAGATCCAAAAATGATTTTCCGGAAAATAATTTCTTCCAATATAGGCGCAAAAATTGCTGGAAGAATAATGAATATAGGTGCAATACGAGCAAGATCCATAAGAACCTGTGTATTCTCTGAACCAGGATCTATTCCAAATACCTCTAATTCAATCGTAGCAGCCAGTCCTTGAGCAAGAAGCGCCATAATAATTCCTAGAACAGACCAGACAATGATAGCACCAGCGCCAGCAGCGTCGGGATGAGCCCGAACCTGCATATCTGGTCTTAACAGCCATAGAACAATCACAAGGCCGGCAGCAAAACTAAAAACAGCCCAATAAATATTAGCAAGCACCGGGTCTGCATGGAATACCAATACCAGTAATGGTACTGCAAGATAAACAGAAATTTGCATAATGATATATGTAAGCATGACATATATATATCTTCGAGTCATAAAAACGCTCCTTTAATCTAAAATTAAAAACAGCTGTAAAAAAGCATTGGGAAAAGGAACTGCCCATCTTGTCCCGTAAAGCAGAAAACATCATAAGTGATTTTGCTGGACGGGAAATGATACCACTGATCTAAAGACGTGCAAGTTCATCATAACGTATATTCTAACACAACTGTCACTGAAAATTATAATCAGAAGTACATGAAATCATGCATCAAACGATGAAAAAAATCAATTTTGCATATTTGTATTACAAAATTACTCCCAATGTTTTACGATGAGATGAGTAATCACTGCCTAAAAAAGTATTTTATCATAGTAAAAGTTTTAAAGTATGAAGTATAAAGAAAACAACGTATTCTCAAAAATGAATATAAGTTTTTCTAAAAATTCAACATCATGATGCTTGCATTTTTTACAAGAATTAATTATTATATTAATTGGAGTTAGCACTCGCTCGACAAGAGTGCTAATAAAAATAAAATGATTTGGAATTAAGGAGGCAATTCTACATGATTAAACCATTAGGAGATCGTGTTGTTATCAAACTTGTTGAACAAGAAGAAACAACTGCAAGCGGAATCGTACTTCCAGACTCTGCAAAGGAAAAACCGCAAGAAGGTGAAGTAGTTGCAGTAGGATCTGGACGTGTGGAAAATGGAGAAAAAGTTGCTTTAGAAGTTTCTGAAGGAGACCGCATTATTTTCTCTAAATTTGCTGGTACTGAAGTAAAATATGAAGGTACTGAATACTTAATTCTTCGTGAAAATGATATTTTAGCTATTGTAGGCTAAACAAATATACGATGAATCTTTAAAAGGAAATTCAAAAAGTCCAATAAAAATGACACATCGAATTTCTTCGTTAGCTTGCTTTTCCGGTGCTCACGTATTAAAAGCATACGCTGTGCTACTCAAAGCTGCGCTGCCTTGAACTTCTCGGTCATTTTCATCGAACTTTTTGAACATGTACTTTAATGAAACCCTGAATCAATTTGAAGGAGGAATTTTTAATGGCTAAAGATATTAAATTTAGTGAAGACGCTCGCCGTGCAATGCTGCGTGGTGTTGATACATTAGCAGACGCAGTAAAAGTAACATTAGGACCAAAAGGCCGCAACGTGGTTTTGGATAAAAAATTCGGTTCACCGCTAATTACAAATGACGGTGTAACAATCGCAAAAGAAATTGAATTAGAAGATGCATTTGAAAACATGGGTGCACAGCTTGTATCTGAAGTAGCATCTAAAACAAATGATGTTGCTGGTGATGGTACAACAACTGCAACAGTACTTGCTCAAGCAATGATCCGTGAAGGACTGAAAAACGTAACTTCTGGTGCTAATCCAGTTGGAATCCGCCGCGGTATTGAAAAAGCAGTAGCGTTAGCTGTAGAAGAATTAAAAAATATTTCTCAGCCAATTGAAAGCAAAGAAGCTATTTCTCAAATTGCAGCTGTATCTTCAGGCGATAATGAAGTAGGACAATTAATTGCTGAAGCGATGGAACGTGTAGGTAATGACGGTGTTATCACTATTGAAGAATCAAAAGGCTTCAACACAGAGCTTGAAGTAGTGGAAGGTATGCAATTTGATCGTGGATACTCTTCTCCTTATATGGTTACTGACCAGGATAAAATGGAAGCAGTATTAGAAGATCCATATATCTTAATTACTGATAAGAAAATTGGAAATATCCAGGAAGTATTACCAGTATTAGAACAAGTTGTTCAACAGGGTAAGCCGCTTCTTATGATTGCAGAAGATGTAGAAGGCGAAGCACTTGCTACATTAGTAGTAAACAAATTACGCGGTACATTCAACGCTGTAGCTGTTAAGGCTCCAGGATTCGGTGACCGTCGTAAAGCAATGCTTGAAGATATCGCTGTTCTTACAGGGGCAGAGGTAATTACAGAAGATCTTGGTTTGGATCTTAAATCAGCAACAATTGAACAATTAGGTCGTGCTTCAAAAGTTGTTGTAACGAAAGAAGATACTACAATTGTTGAAGGTTCTGGCGATCCAGAAGCAATTTCCGGCCGTGTTGCACAAATTCGTGCACAAGCTGAAGAAACAACTTCTGATTTCGATAAAGAAAAATTACAGGAGCGCCTGGCTAAATTATCTGGCGGTGTAGCAGTAATCAAAGTTGGTGCAGCTACAGAAACAGAGTTAAAAGAACGTAAACTTCGTATTGAAGATGCGCTTAACTCTACCCGCGCAGGTGTCGAAGAAGGAATGGTACCAGGAGGCGGTACAGCACTTGTAAATATTCACGGTAAAGTAAGCGATCTTAACCTTGAAGGCGATGAAGCAACTGGCGCAAGCATCGTATTACGTGCTTTAGAAGAGCCGGTTCGTCAAATCGTTCACAACGCTGGATTAGAAGGTTCTATTATTGTAGAACGTCTAAAAGGCGAAAAAGTTGGTATTGGTTACAATGCAGCTACTGATGAGTGGGTAAACATGGTTGAAGCTGGTATTGTTGACCCAACAAAAGTAACTCGTTCTGCACTTCAAAATGCAGCATCTGTAGCAGCTATGTTCTTGACTACTGAAGCTGTAGTAGCAGATAAGCCTGAAGAAGGCGGAGCACCTGCAATGCCTGATATGGGCGGTATGGGTGGAATGGGCGGCATGATGTAAGTCATTCGCTCTATATAAAGGGTTCAGGGCTTTATAATGTTGCTGAAACCTAAAAATATCACTTTTTATTTCGAAATAATATCTGAAAGGGCGTTTTCGTATAAAGTTTTCACTTTTGCGGAAGCGCCTTTTTTTATTTTCTTTGTAACATGTGTATATATTTATGATGTAGGTAATTAAACTTTATCTAGTAAGTGTAGCTATTGTGTATTGTCTATTTTAAGAAAAAAGCAGCGTCTGCCTATTTTTGCAGATGCTACTCTTTTTACCAGGTTTTGTCCCAGTCTCTATTAAAAAATATAATGCTTATTTGTTTAAATCTATTTCAACATCTATATCTTCACCAATAGTTTCGAAATTTTCATCACTTGTCCCACTGAAGATTAAGCGTACTGATTCTACATCTTCGGCTTTGGAATTCTCAAGTACATAATAGGAAGAGCCTGATTTATTAACATTACCGAAAAACTCACCATCAATATGATCACTCATAAGAAAGTCTGGTTCTAATTGTTCTCCTGTGGAAGTTGTTAAAATAGCTTGTGAAGCATAAAAATCTACGTTATCATCAGATGTATTTTCCACTTCCATATCAACTTGTATATATTCCAATTGATCTGTTTCAAAAGCATCTACATAATCTTCATTTACAGCCATAGAAACTCCATTAACTTTATTAATAGTCAACTCAATTGGTCCAGATTCAAATGTACCAATATTATCTGTTTTGCTGACTAATGTTGATTCTCCACCTTCATTTGTTACAACGTCTCCTACTTCAGATTCAGTATTTTCATCATTTTCTTCTGTTGCTGATTCTTCGTTTTCCTCACTATTGTTTTCTTCTTCTGCACTTGCTTCTGCTGTACCTCCATCTTCCGTAGAAGTTCCAGCTGAAGAATCTTTGTTGTCATCACTACAAGCTGCTAAGAATAACATCATACCTACTAATAAAAATAATAATTTCTTCAAAAAATCGACCCCTTATAATTTTATATCTATATCAAAGCCAAACTACTTGCTGGCTATTAAACTCTTCTTCATTTTTATGAGAAGGCTATAAGTCTAGTAATTGCTTCTACATAAAGAATTTAAAGTGCACTTACCAATATTACCAGTTTCCATACCTGCAGAAACGTGATGAATTATAATAGTATCTAACATTTAAACTCTCCTCGTTCTAATTAATAAATTATAAACCGAACGATTACATAGCATGATAATTAACATCTATATAACAGAAAATATTTCTAATTACTAATAAGATAATATCATGAACGTACGTTCTCTTATGATTACATATACCTAATTCGATTGTAAAAATTTTTGAGGTGATTTACCTCAACTTTTACTAATAGACATATTTCATTTGTTATTCGACAATTACCTTCCATATACTATCTATCTTACACTATTTATCAAATAAATACTATTGGATCAAATAAATAAAAATTATTAACTTTAGACTGTCTATGATTATTAGTTTGCTAAAAAATGTTCAGAGAGTCAGTGATTAAATGGGTTGTTCCTAACTCTTAAATAGCAGAGGTAAGAATTTAAATAAAATTTACTTAAAGTGGGGGCATATCCTGTATCCTTCAAAAATACATAATGATAATTGAATAGTTTCCTCAATTAATACTATCCATATTTTGCAAGTGCTAAGAGGCTCTCCTGAAAATATAAGTGTACAATTATATTTGGCATGCCTGCTAATCAAAATACAATTTTAACAAGAAAAGGAAAGCACAATCTATGTAACCTATTCCAACATAAGTTGTGCCTAAACGTTGTTGTGACAGCGTTGTAAGCGTTTTATAATTATAGTGAGAGGTGAGAGTAACATGTTAGATCAGCGCTCAATTCGACTAGTTGAAGAAATAATGAACCATGAACAGATTACGAAGCTGGAGCTGATGCAGCAGTTAAAATTATCCGATCGACAGCTGATGTATGACTTTGAGAAGGTGAACGGAATATTGGAAGGTTTTAATATTCCAAAGTTAGAAATCAGTCATCGATACTTTCGGATTTCGGCAGAAGCGAAAGAGGTTTTAAGGAAAAAATTACTTTCTGACAGGAGCATAGGACAATATAACTTTTCAGAGGATAATCGAATTTATATGATTTATCTTTACGTTTATATCAAGAAAGAGCCTGTATCTAATTTTCACTTACAATCTCTGTTTAAAGTAAGTAAAAACACCGCTCTAAGTGATGTACGAAGGTTAAAAAAGAGTTGTCAGAATAAGGGTCTAATCTTCAGGTACAGCCGAAATGAAGGGTACTGTATTGAAGGAAATGAGATGGAGAAACGGAGAAGTGTTATTTCATGTATCCATCAATTGTTAGGCCAATCCATGGGAGAGGAATTTATCATTTATATTCTCAGAGCATGGAATCAGGAGGAGTCTCTAAAACAGACAAGGGACATCATGCAAAGATGGCTTGCAGAGCATGGGGTGCAATTAGTTAAAACAAGAAAAATAGAATTGATTTATTATTTTACATTTTTTCAGGCAGGTGGAAAAGAAGAACTATTCTTTTCGGAGGAAGAGAAGGAATTGCTGACAAAACAATCATTACTTCCTTTAGCAGGTTCTCTTTCTGAGCAGTTGTATGGAGAGGCGAGGGCAGTACAAGAAGTATATCTTGTAACGATTTTATTATTAACAGCAATAGAACATATTCAGCGGGTGGATACCCCTGAGCTACTAACATTATCAGAGGAGATTATTGAGGAGTTTGAAAAAAATACACTGCTTCCTGTGAAGAATAAACAGCTTTTGAAAGAAAGTTTATTTAATCATTTAGTTCCTGCCTACTTCCGAATTTTATTTGAAATTCCTTTTCATAATGCTTTATCAACAACTATCCAATCGGAGTATGCTGAGCTGTTCCAATTTGTAAAACGCTCCTTATTACCACTGGAGAGCTGGACAGGAAAAGAAATAAGTGAGGATGAAATTGGATTCTTCACCATGCATTTTGGCAGTATTATTGATCGTCAAAATACAATGGAAATTGGACGGGTTACGGGATTAATTGTTTGTGCAAATGGAATCAGTTCATCCATGATGCTCGCTTCTCAACTGAAAGAATTATTTCCAGAAATATATTTTTCAGAGGTGTTTAATGGAGATCAATTTGCTGATATATCTGTGCAAAACTATGATTTAGTATTTTCAACCATACCGGTAGAATCTTCTAAGCCGACATTTGTAGTGAAGCCGTTGATGACTCAGGTGGAGAAGAAGCATTTGCTGCAATCCGTTTATAAACATTTTCCTAATTTATCGAGCCATTCAAAGCATTTGATGATTGATGAGATTATGACTGTCATCAAAAATAATGCAACAGTCACCAATGAAGAAAAACTTTATGGAAGTCTCGTTCAATTATTTTACGCAACAAGTAATCAAAAAGAGGTGTATAAACCTATGTTATCCGAGTTATTGACAAAAGATATGATTCAAATCACAGAAGAGCATCTGGAATGGGAAGAAGCAATCCGTAAAGCTTCTATTCCATTACTTGACCAAAATAATATTCAAGAATCATATGTAGAAGCCATGATTAATAATGTGAAAGAATTGGGAACTTATATCCACGTTGGAAAGGGTGTAGGTATCCCCCATGCAAGACCTGAGAATGGTGTAAATAAGTTAGGCATGTCAATGCTTAAATTAAAAAGACCAGCCGCATTATTAGGAAAAGAGGAGCACCAGATTGATTTAATCATTTGCTTAGCAGCAGTGGATAATGAAGCACATTTAAAAGCTTTGGCCCAATTAACCAAAATATTAGGAAATGCTTCTTTCCTTAATCGTTTGAAAGAAACAGATTCAATAGACGAAATGATATCAACTATTCAAGAGGGGGAAAAGGTGTTATGAAAATTTTAACAGTGTGTGGATCAGGGTTAGGTACGAGTTTTATGGTAGAAATGAATATTAATCAAATTTTACAAGAATTAGGCGTGACGGGGATAGAGGTGGCACATTCAGATTTGAGTTCTGCAACTCCAGGTGATGCGGATGTCTTTTTCTTAGCGAAGGATATTGCTGACGGTGGAAGTCATTTAGGTGAAGTTATCGTCATGGAAAGTATTATTGATATGGATGAGCTGCGTGAAAAGGTAGAGAAATTGGTACGTGAAAAAGGTTATCTATAAACAGTCACTTAACTGAAAAGGGAGGTTTTCCATGTGAGTACAATGATTGATATTTTAAGTGAACCGGCGATACTTGTCGCTTTAATCGCTTTAATTGGTTTAATTGCTCAGAAGAAAGGTATTGCGGATACCGTTAAGGGAACAACAAAAACTTTTGTCGGTTTCCTTGTTATTGCAGCTGGTGCAGGCATTCTATCTGGATCTCTAACACCATTTGGATCGATGTTTGAAGAGGCTTTTAATGTATCTGGTGTAGTGCCGAATAATGAAGCAGTAGTTGCTTTAGCTTTAACGGATTATGGCACAACAACAGCTCTGATTATGTTTTTTGGGATGATTGTTAATATATTAATTGCCCGCTTTACCAGATATAAATATATCTTCTTAACAGGACACCATACGCTTTATTTAGCTTGTATGCTGGCTGTTATTATGGCAGTTGCCGGTTTTAATACATTCGGATTAATTGCGGCAGGATCAGTTGCTTTGGGTATTGTAATGACATTATCTCCAGCAATCTTGCAGCCTTTTATGCGTCAATTAACAGGAAACGATAATGTTGCGTTGGGCCATTTCAGTGCTGTTGGATATGCAGCAAGCGGCCTAGTTGGAAAACTATTTAAAGGCAGTAAAGAAACGTCTACAGAGAATATCAAATTCCCAAATGGGTTAGGTTTTTTGAGAGATAGTACAGTAAGTATTGCTTTAACAATGATTGTAATGTATTTAATTGTTGCTTTTTTTGCCGGGCCAGCGTTTATTGAAGCGGAATTAAGCGGGGGGACGAACTTTCTTGTCTTTTCATTAATTCAGGCCGGTACATTTGCTGCAGGAGTATTTGTTATTCTATCTGGAGTACGTCTTGTATTGGCAGAAATTGTACCAGCATTTAAAGGTATCTCTACAAAACTTGTTCCAAATGCAAAACCGGCATTGGATGTACCTATTATTTTCACTTATGCACCGAATGCCGTATTAATTGGCTTTTTCTCCAGTTTTCTTGGTGGTATTGCAAGTATGGTAGCCATGATTTTTTTAGGAGGAATAATTATTCTTCCGGGCGTAGTTCCCCACTTTTTTACCGGAGCAGCAGCTGGGGTGTTTGGTAATGCTACCGGCGGGTTTAAAGGATCAGTTGCTGGTGCCTTTGTAAACGGAATTATCATTTCCTTCTTACCAGTTTTCTTAATGCCGGTACTTGGAGATTTAGGGTTTGCCAATACAACCTTCTCTGATGCTGACTTTGGTGTATCAGGTATCTTCTTTGGAAGCCTGGCAAACTATGCAGGTCCGATTGCTATTACGATTAGCTTAGCAGTGATTATTCTTCTGATGATAGTTCCAGGAAAAAAGAAAAATAATAATCAATCAGAAGAATCAAAGGTTGGTTAAACAGAAAAGACGACAAAGAACAAGTACATATAAGTGAGCAGTAATTGTATGCACTTGTTCTGCTATATCAATAAACGAATCTTATCTTATATTGGAGGCAGATTTTTATGACTACAAAGGATTACACTATTTCTGAATTATCCATTAACACAATTCGAACACTAACCATTGACAGTGTAGAAAAAGCGCAGCATGGTCATGCAGGAATGCCGATGGGAGCAGCGGCAATGGCTTATGCTTTATGGAAAAAGCATTTAACGATTAATCCTGAAAATCCAAGCTGGTTTAATAGAGATCGCTTTGTACTCTCAGCAGGGCATGGGTCCAATCTTCTTTATAATTTATTACATTTGTCCGGTTATCCTGTTACCATTGACGATTTAAAGCAGACAAGACAGTGGGGAAGTAAAACACCTGGGCATCCAGAATACGGAATCACTCCGGGAGTAGAGGCAACTACAGGTCCATTAGGTCAAGGCATACCAGTAAGTGTGGGGATGGCCATTGCAGAAAAACATTTGGCTGAGGTTTATAATAGACCAAACTTTAAAATGGTAGATCATTATACGTATACAATTTGTGGTGACGGTGATCTAATGGAAGGCGTTTCCTATGAAGCTATCTCTCTTGCAGGTCACCTTCAGCTGGATAAGCTTATTGTTCTCTATGATTCTAATGATATCAGTTTAGATGGTGACTTAGATATTTCCTTTAGCGACCATATTCAAAAACGCTTTGAAGCAGCCCGCTGGCAATATTTAAAAGTAGAAGCTGGCAATGATACAGAAGCAATTTCAAAAGCAATTGAAGAGGCAAAACAAGATCAAGAGCGTCCAACTGTGATTGAAATAAAAACAACCATTGGCTACGGCTCTCCAAGCTTACAGGGAACCCATCATGCGCATAGTGATCCATTAGGAAAAGAGGAAATTGAACGTACGAAAGAAGTATATGGATGGCAATATGAACCTTTTCATGTACCAGAAGAAGTGTATGAGGATTTTGCGTCTATTAAAGAGAATGGAAAGGCTGCTGAAGAGAATTGGCATAAACAGTTTGAAGCCTATAAAGCAGATTATCCTGAACTTGCAGAGCAATTAAAACGAATTATTGACGGCGAACTGGCTGATGACTGGGATACAGAACTCCCAGCATATTCTCCAGAAGACACACTGGCAACACGAGTAGCATCAGGGGACACATTGAATAAATTAGCACAGAAACTCCCTGAATTTATAGGCGGTTCTGCAGACCTGGATTCCTCTACGAAAACAAGGTTAACGAATGAAGCTGATTTTAAAAGAGGTCAATATCAAGGAAGAAATCTCCGTTTTGGTGTTCGGGAGTTTGCAATGGGGGCGATTGCCAATGGCTTAGCACTTCATCATTTACGTCCATTTGTCAGCACATTCTTTGTATTTTCGGACTATCTGCGTCCGGCAATCCGTTTAGCCTCTTTAATGGAGCTGCCAGTTACGTATGTATTCACACATGATTCCGTTGCTGTAGGACAGGATGGTCCAACCCACCAGCCAATCGAGCATTTAGCATCCTTCCGGGCAATGCCGGGATTGTCTGTCATCCGTCCGGCTGATGCAAATGAAACGAAAGAGGCGTGGAAGCTGGCTGTAGAAAATACTTCTCAACCAACAATGCTTGTTCTTGGCAGACAGGGTTTGCCTACATTAAAGGATTCAGCGGAGCTTGCCAAAGAAGGTGTTGAAAAAGGGGCTTATGTGATTTCTAAAGCAGCTCAAGAACCAGAAGGAATTCTAATTGCTGCCGGCTCAGAAGTCAATTTAGCTGTAGAAGCTCAAAGAGAATTAGAAAAACAAGGTACATTTGTCAATGTTGTAAGTATGCCGAGCTGGGACCGTTTTGAAAAACAGCCGGAAGCTTATAAAGAGAGTGTTCTACCAAAAAATATAAAAAAACGAGTATCTGTTGAAATGGGCTCTAAGTTTGGCTGGAGAGAATACGTCGGGGATAGTGGAATTGTTATGAGTATTGATTCATTCGGCGCATCTGCACCTGGAAATGAGGTTATTGAAAGATATGGTTATACTGTTGAAAATGTAGTTAATACGTATAAAAAATTATAACGAAAAAGGTTGGGAGAAGAATAGTCAAAATGACAAATAGTGACTTTCCACTTTGAAGTGGGAAGTCACTATTTTTGTGGTGTGTAAATATTTATAAAAAAGCGGTCAATCGATATATTTTTAACTAAGATAATTACACAGTTTGTTTTAGAACTTTAATGAACGTGGGATACTGAAAATAAATAAGTCTTAAATAATAAAAAAAACACTGGCAAGGATAATTCCATATGATATTAAAAAAAATAAAACAAAAAACAGAATCTGATAGTTCTTTCCCTTGGATTCTACTCCAAAAATGGGAGCATATCTTGTTTCTTCACTATCCAATATCACCTGAAACAATAAAAACCTACCTTCCAAGAGAAGTAGAGCTGGATACATATAATGAACAGGCATGGATCAGTATTGTCTCTTTTACAGTTAGCAGGAACCAGTTTCGTTTTTTCCCAAGAGTTCCTTATACATATCCAATGCAGCAAATAAATGTAAGAACTTATATAAAGAGAAAAGGAGAAATAGGTGTTTATTTTTTTACAATGGATACAAATAAATTATCTGCTGCTTTGGGAGGAAGGATAGTAAACGCTCCTTTTCTTCATGCAGATATGGTTATGAGGAAATTTGCAAACACATATCATATATACAGTGCCCGTAAAGGAGAGCTGTCTGCTGAATTTGAGGCAAGGTATTTTCCAGCAGGAGCTGTTTTCTATCCTGAAAAACAGAGTCTTGATTATTGGCTGTTGGAGCGGTATATTTTCTGGTCTTATAAAAAAGGCAGGTTATATCGTGGAGATATTAAGCATGATCGATGGGAAATAAGAAATGCTGAGGTAAATATAGAAAAACAATCTTTATTTTTACCGGAGAATGCTATAGGAGAGCCCCAATTAGTACATTATGCCGGTTCTAAGGTTGCGCTAAACGGAGTGATTAAAAAAGTAAAATAAGATTCCATGTAAGACCAAAACTTAACATGGAATCTTATTTTTTATAGCACTATTTGAAATTAAACCAGCCGCTTCCTGATCTGCGCACTGATAATATCAATCAATGTAACTACAACAATAATAACCAGTAAAATCAATCCAACCTCGGACCAATTCCGGTTTGTTGTTGCAATGGTAATGAGTGTTCCAATACCGCCGGCTCCGATGATACCTAAAATGGTGGAGGCGCGGACGTCAATTTCAAACCGGTAAATTGCATAGGATAAGAATTCCGGAATAATCTGTGGAATAATTCCATACACAAGTACCTGAAGCTTATTCGCTCCGTTTGCCTCTAATGCTTCAACTACATTCATATCGATTGATTCAATAACTTCACTATAAAGCTTGCCCAGCATCCCGATGGATCCGATTGCGATGGCAATAACCCCGGCGAAGGGTCTCGGACCTACAGCTGCTACGAACATTAAAGCTAAAACAAGCTCCGGGAAAGCACGGATCGCATTCAATGCCCATTTTGAGGCAGTGTTTAAGAATTTATTTTTCACCATATTACGTGCAGCAAAGAAGCCAAAAGGAATAGCTAAAATTGCTGCCATCAAAGTACCTGTATAAGCCATCAGCAATGTTTCCCACATAAGCCCCATTACTTTCCCGAAGGCTGACCAGTCGGGAGAGAACAATTGAGGTATAACACGTGTTAAGCTTTCAATTGTATGCTGACTGAAAACACGGCTCCAGCGGATTTCAATACTTGTAAACGTCCAGATATAGATGGCAAGAAGAATAATTCCAATAATATATGGTCTCATTTTTTGCCAAGGTGTTTTCTTCGGTTTAGGAGGTAGCGTAAATTCTGTCATATTAGTCGCTCCCTTATTTTGTTACTAATGTAATCAATAATCACAACGGATATAAAGATAATAATAATAATTGTCATTACGTTTGGATAGTTGGCCCAGCTTACCTGCTGATTTAACAGAAGACCGATACCTCCGGCTCCTACAAAACCGAGAACAAGAGATGCGCGGACATTTACTTCAAATACATACAGTCCAAACGAAACAAATTGAGGGAGTACCTGCGGCATGACCGCATATGTAATAACCTGCAGTGTATTTCCACCGGAAGCACGTATTGCCTCAATCGGATTCATATCAATGGATTCAATAGTTTCGTACAATAATTTAGCTAGTAAACCTAAAGAGAAAATGATTAATGCCATAATACCCGGAAAAACGCCAACGCCAAAGATACCTACAAAGATCAGTGCAAGTAATATATCTGGTATTGTACGTAACACGTTCATAATAAAACGAACCGGCTGATGAATAAATGGATTTGGAAAAAGGTTAGCAGCCGATAATAGGCTGATAGGAATACTGATCAGTGCAGCGACTGTGGTTGCAATGATTGCCATATGTAAGGTTTCAATCAGCTGTGGCATCACAGTTGATGCATAACTCCAATGTGGAGGAAAAAGGCTTTGGGCAATATTAATAAAACCATTTTTTCCGATCCATAAATCAAGAAGAGAAGATTCCGTTTTTATTGAAGTAAACAGATAAAAACCAACAATGATAATGAAAATAGCAGATATCCGTAATTTCGTTTTATTGGATGATATGCCCTGCAATGTTGGCTGATTTGTTTTACTCATCATCAGAACCTCCTACTCGGTCCTCATCACGAATTTTTCTTCCGTAAATCTCTTCGAATGTTGCCTCATTTACATCACTGACAGGTCCGTCATAAACAACTTCACCTGCTCTCATTCCGATAATACGATCTGCATATTCCATTGCCATGTCAATAAAATGCAGGTTGACGATGGTAGTAATATTGTCTTCTTTATTTACTTTCCGCAAATAGGTCATTACCTGATGGGACGTTGGCGGGTCAAGGGATGCAACCGGTTCATCCGCCAGAATGATATTGGGCTGCTGTGTAAGTACGCGCGCAATGGCTACTCTCTGCTGTTGGCCGCCGCTTAATTGATCAGAACGCTGATACAGTTTGTCAGCTATATTTACGCGTTCTAAACTGCGATATGCCAAAGCCAGGTCTTCTTTTGGATACAGGTTAAACATACTCTTTAGCGTCCCTGTATGACCTAAGCGGCCGGAAATAACATTTTTCATTACGGAGGAGCGTTTTACAAGATTATAATTTTGAAAAATCATACCGACCTTTGTCCGCAGTTTACGAAGCTCACGGGACCCGTAATTTAAAATATTCTCATTATCAATCAGCAGCTCGCCGCCAGTTGGCTTAACCAGACGATTTATACTGCGGATCAATGTTGATTTTCCGGCACCGGATAATCCGACAACAACAACGAATTCTCCAGGATTGATTTGAAGATTGATATTTTTTAAACCTTGCGTTCCATTTGGATAAACAAGGGAAACATCTTTAAATTCTATCATGATGGAAATCTCCTTTTTATTTAAGGGTTATCAGGAGTCTATGAAGATGAAGTGCCTCCTTTTTTCAATAAGATTCTAAGAGAAAGATAATCTCTTCCTCTTAGAATCATAAGAGTATCCGGCAATCCTCTTGATTATTAAAGGTACTGTTTACTCGTCAAACTGATCTTGGAATTTTTTATAAACATCACGGACAATATCATATTCTTCATCTGTTGCTTCATCAAGACCAGTCCAGTTGTACACTTCATCCATTACGTTAATCATTTCTTCATCATCATTGAAGCCCAGAAAGATTTCTTTTATCTGTGCAATTTCTTCTTCACTTAACAGATTTGTATTTGCGCTGATTGTATCATTAGGAATACGCTCGGTGAAATCCAGCTGCACGAGCTCGTCCATTGCTTCTGGATAATCCTCGACAATGTTTGTACGTGCATCTTCAAATGTTGTTGCAAAGTCTGCATCACCTTCAAGGACAGTAACTAATGCTGCATCATGCGAACCGGTCTGAATTTGATTGCTGAAGTATGATTCTAAATCTTCTACACCATAGTCGTCCATTAGCTGTGCCGCCGGGAATAAGTATGCGGATGTAGATCCTTGATCAGCAAATGCCCAGATTGTTCCTTCTAAATCTTCTAAACTCTCAATACCTGAATCAGCACGGACAGTGTATTGAGCACGATAAGAAGATTCTCCGTCACGGATTGATTTTGCGAAAACTTCAACTTGATCATAGCGGTCAGTTGCCTGAACATAGCCAAAAGCGGGAATAAAACCAATATGAACCTGATCATTGCCTAAAGCTTCCACGAGTCCGCTGAAATTAGTCATTACACGTCCTTCCACATCACGATCAAGCTCTTCCTCCAGACGTTCTACCATCGGCTCGATATTGTCTGCGATTTTATCAGAATCTGTAGATGGAACAAACCCTAAGATGAGCGTGTCGTCCCCATCTCCTGAATCAGAGCCGCATGCTGCCAGCATAAATACCATTATTAATGTGAAAAATAAGAATATTCCTTTTTTGAACAATCTATTTCCCTCCCGGTGAAATAATTTATTTTGTTTCATATTTATTATAAGTGATTATGATAAAAGAAATCTACCGAATTTTGAGGAATTTTATCAAGATACGGAATTATTTGTAATTTAAAGACTCACTTTCCCTCTGTTGAACACATAATATATGCTATGATAAAAGGGATTGGGGGGGCGAATGTAATGTTGGAAGATTATAAGCTGGTTATCTTCGATTTAGATGGGACGTTATATGAAGGAACGGAGCATTTTGACTATTATGCAAAGCTCCTGCAAGAAAAAGTTACACCTGCACTTCGAGACGAATATTTACAGGAATATGAAGCGATGAAGGCAGGAAAGCATCTTGTTTCTATCGGGAAGATATATGATGTTGCACGGGATTTGATTTTAACAATAGATTCTTTAACCTTTGAGGTTTCCGCAGCATATCGCTGGAGTGGTGAAAAATTGTCTAAGACAGAGACACGAGAGTTCTACCCTGGACCACAGCAATTTGATTTCAATCATTTAGTTGCTATTGGAGATGGCTGGTGGCTGCCTTTTGCCAGTGCCAAGCATTATGGTGTAAAAGAACACTACAGCAGTTATTTGGCAACAAAGGAATTCATCGTGTCAGATGATTTTACAATAGAAAAACTGCAAGGCCTGCGTACTTATTTATTGCAATTAAAAGAAAAAACACAAATTGTATTGATGACGAACAGTGACCGGGAGGATGTAACACGTTTATTGAATGAGCTTGATTTAACGAATGTTTTTGACCATATTATTACCTCGGCGAAAAAGCCTGCATATACAAAAAAACTGATGGAGCACCTGATTGAACAGTATAAAATTGAACCGGTTGAGGCGGTATCGGTCGGAGATAATTTTATTAATGAAATTGCTCCGGCATTGTCACTGGGCATGGATGCTGTTTATATTCAGCCACATGGTCATGATGAGGAAGTAAAAGGTTTGACGGTAGTAGATTCTTTAACGGATTTTATTAAGGAAAAGTAATTGGTTATATTTGAAAGGCAGGTTGTCATATGGCAGGCGGGGGATTAATAGAATATTGAGCTGTGCTCATAAACTTAATTCATATCAGTGAGGAGCAATTGGTGATGCTCTGTTATATTATGCACAAGCGCCCATGCAAAAAGTATGTAATGAATTAGTAGGAGAGGAGGGAAACCCTCCTGCTAACCCTATATCTATTCATTCGTTTTGAAATGAAGTTAATTCAGCCATATTTTGATAGATAACGTTTCTTGCTAAAAACACCATCTTACTGGTATTTTCTTGAACAATGGATTTCATTTCTTCCGTATAGCCCATACAGTCCAGCACAATTGCTTTTATTGGCAGTTTTTCCAATTCACTTGCCACTTTAATTAACTCTGACTTATTAAAATTATATGGAGAGCATGCTTTTGGAATAGCAGTTAATCCTATGGTTTCCCATTTTTTAATGATGGAATCTTTTTGTTCAGGAAGGGGGACAATCACTCCGAGTGTTCCCTCTTGAATGACTCCTTTCACCACATGATTTAACAGATAATCTGGATAGATTAAAGGAACGTTACTGGTGAACTTAGGAAATTGTCCGGTACAAGCCAATAATATCATTGTTGTACCTGACAGGTTTAATTCAGAAATTAAATCTTGTATAAAAGGAAGTATTTTTTCCTTGGCAATAACTGTTTTATCTCCATTCGATAAACGAGAAACTAGAACAGTCTGATTTTCATTCGGAGATAAATTTAATATTTCCTGCTCTGTTTTATAATCAAGTACACCTCTTTCCACGATAGCTGTATTATCAGGGAAAATATGTTGCATCGCCGGTATCATATCCACTCTTGGTGTTTGTCCGACAGTAATAACGCCTATGGTTGGATGCATGATTTTTCCGTCTCCTTAGTGTAGTAGTTTTTACCATTTACGTATGTCTCCAAAACATTGGCGTAGGTATGGAAAGGATGGTGGGACCATATAACAAAATCTGCATCTTTTTGTTCCTCTAGTGAGCCAACGCGATGTGCTATTCCGGTTAACTTTGCTGCTTCGATCGTGATACTTCTTAATGCAGCTGTTTCATCTAAGCCATATTTTACTGCTTCAGCAGCACAGATAACTAAATAATTAATCGGAATAAATGGGTGATCTGTCATAATTGCAAAAGGTATTCCTGCTTCATAAAATAGTCTGGGAGCTGCGGGAGTAGAGTTTCTGGTTTCATATTTTGTTGAAGGCAGCATAAATGGGCCTAATGTAACTTTGGCACCGCTTTTTTTAATTGCTTCCAACATGAAATGTCCCTCAGTGCAATGCTCCAATGATAATTGAATATTAAATTCTTTAGCTATTCGAATTGCTGTAGCGATATCATCGGCACGGTGAGCATGTAAATGTAATGGCATTTTATGATCAAGTACTTCTATAAATGGTGACAGCTCTGAATAATTATTCAATGCTTCTTCCTTTTCTTCGTTTGTCAGTTGACTTGCTTTTTCAAATCCATCACGTATTATATTGGCAATCGACATTCTGGTATACGGCTTTTTATGATAATTTTGACCAAATGTATTTTTTGGATTTTCTCCAAGTGCACCTTTAAGCCCGCTTTTCCTTGTAATCAACATCTCCTCCAGATAATTTCCGCCTGTTTTTAAAATGGTCCATACGCCGCCAATTGGATTAGCACTGCCGGCGCCGGTTTGAACTGTGGTTACGCCTCCTTTTCTTGCCAGGTCAAATGAAAAATGATGTATATCAATGCCATCTACCGCAGACATCATGGGAGTATAAGGCTCAGAATATTCATTGGCATCATTGACTCGTTCATTAATTTCTCCCCAAATTCCAACATGCGTATGAATATCAATTAATCCAGGAGTAATGAGAAGGCCATCCAGGTCTCTTACCTTTGCTTCTTCAGGGATGTCTGTGTTCACTCCAACTTTAATAATTTTTTCATTCTTAATCCATAAATCTGCGTGCTCTAATATGGTATTCTTTTCATCCATTGTATAAATTGTTGCATTTTTAAATATATGAAGCATTTTTTTCCGCCTCCCGATAAACTTCTTTTCCTTTTATAAACGTACGAACTGCTTTTGAAGTTAGACTTAGGGGGTGGCCATTCCATAGAACAAGGTCAGCAAATAAGCCTTCTTGAATATCACCGGTTTTGTGATCGATATTTAATAGTTTAGCAGCATCTTTTGTTAAAGCATTTAATACCTGGTGTTCTGGAACACCATTTTTTACTGCAAGAGAGCCTTCTAATTGCAGATGGGTTACAGAATTAGTCGGATGGTCTGTAGAAAATGTATAATTTATTGCTTGTTTATGGAAGAAAAAGCAGTCGGCAGGGTCCAGGTTTTTTAGTTCCGCTCTTTCTATTGGCTGAAAATAAGGACCTGCAACAATTGCTTTAGGGTAATTTAATATTGGTTTTTTTAATTTTCTATATTCTGTAGCATGGACAAATACAAAATCTATGCCAAATTCTTCTGCAATTCTATAAGCAGTCGCAATATCATCTGCGCGATGACAGCGAATAAATAAGAGCTGCTCTTTAAGGTTCTTTTCTTTTTGTAAATCATTTAAAGATCGCCGGATTTTATGGGCAATCCCCATGCGGGTTAGGGGAGTACCAGTTCTTTCCCAAAATGTCTTCTTGGGGAGATCTCCCATGGAATAGGAATACCCCAGATTTTTATGGAGAGCCATATCTTCAACGGTATGGCCATGGGTATGAATGACTGCAGTACGTGCTCCGACAATACTTTCGGCCGATGAAACAATATGAGCAGCTGTGACACCTGAAGAAACAGCATCATGAAAGGCTTTATCAAATGGATAAATACCATCCAAGACATGCAGCTTTTCACTTTTTGTTTCGTCTGGTTCCATGCCGTCGTCGCCTTCCCAGCGAATTCCTTTTTCTTTCAATCCAATTTGCGAACAAGTATCAATAAAACCGGGAGTCAGAAATAAGTCAGAGCCATTAATAACAGAAATATGCTCTGGAATATGGTTTGCCGGTAAAATGGCATTAATTTTCTCATCTTTTATGAGAATGTTCTTTTTGGAAAAACTGCCGGATTCAGAAGAATATGTATTGATATTTGTGATAGCAGTTTCTGTCATTTTTACACCTGCTTTCAAAGTTTTATATAAGAGGATGTTCAAAAAGTCTAATAAAGATGACACGGCGAATTTCTTCGTTGATGATCTTTTTCCGATACTCACGTATTATAAAGCATACGCTCCGTTCGTAAAAGATCATCGCCTTGAAATTCTTGGTCCTATTTATCAGCCTTTTTGAACACACACTATAAGAAAGAAAAGCAGAGAAATAGGCTCTACTTTTCTTTCTTTTGTAATTTTATTCTTGAAAATTATTCGTCCAGCCAGACATTTGCTCCATTCGGACTTACTACGTTAATGGACATGTCAGCAGATATTTCAAAGCCTTTCACCTTTGGACTGATAGCTGCTGTTGAGTCTTGATTGTCAATTTCAATCCGGGAGTAATCACCCATTATAATTTTAATTGCTTCTTGGTAAAGCGCAGCTCTTTCTTCTTGATCGACACTTTCTGTAAGAGCCTGATCTAATAACGCATCTACTTCTTCATTAGAATATCCTCGGCCGTTACCTAACGAGCCGATTTGATCAGAATGGAACAGCTGATTTAGAAAGAAGTATGGGTCGGGATACCATGACCACCCGCCAATAGACATAGGGGCGTTATTTTTGGAAACAGTGTCACTGAGTGTTCCCCATTCTACTACTTTGATTTCTACATCTATATTTAAATTTTCTTTCATTTGGTTTTGGAAAATAGTAGCGGTTGGAACACGAGCTTCGCCAACATAGATTTCTGTATCAAATCCATCTGCATATTCGGTTTCAGATAAAATTTCTTTTGCTTCTTCCGGATTATATTCTGGTTTGTATTGCTCCAGATCCTCGGTGTACCCCCATGATTCTTGCGGGATAGGTGCGTAGGAAACAGAAGCTCCTCCATATTGATTGGCGCCGGAAACAAGTTCTTCTACATTGGTAGCCTTGTAGATGGCTTCGCGGACTTTTGGATCGGCAGTTGGCCCTTTCTGGTTATTCAGGTCGAGATAAGTAATCGACAAGCCTGGCTCTGAAAGCAATTCGAGTTCAGGATCCTGTTCAATAACTTCTCTGCTCTGCCCTTTAATATCCGTAGCAAGATCAATATCGCCTGACCGCAGTGCATTTGTCATCATGTTAGGATCTGAAATAATGGTATAAGCAACACTATCAAGGTGTGGTTTTTCTCCCCAATAATTGTCATGCCTTTCCAGTTCAACCTTCTGATCTGTTTGCCAATCTTTCAGCTGGAATGGTCCAGTGCCCACTAAATGAGACCCAAACTGTTCTCCCCAGCCTTCCACTTCTTCTTCTGGCACAATAATATTTCCTTTATCTGTTAACATAGCCAGTAATGCTGCATTTGGTTCTGTCAGATGTATAGTTACTTCAAATTCATCAGTTACTTCTACGCTTTCTACACCAGTCAGCCTGTTCATAACCGATTCATTTGCTGAGCGTTCAAGACTATACTTCACATCTTCAGCAGTCATCTGCCTGCCATCCTGATACTCTCCCGGCTGAAAATAGACATCATCTCTTAATTTGAAGGTGTACGATTTCAAATCTTCTGAGGTTTCCCATTCTGTAGCGATAGATGGTTCAAAATCACTAAAATCTTTATTATAAACGATAAGTGTATCTCCAATTGATCTCATAATTTGAGATTCATAAACACCTGTATAGCGTACAGGGTCTAATGTATTAGGATTGGAAGAAAGCCCGATGTTCAAGGTTCCACCATCCGTCGGTTCTCCTGACTCATCTTCTGCACTGCCATTTCCTGAAGAGTCTGCTTCTCCATTAGAGGAACAAGCTCCTAAAGTAAAAAGGATACATATAAACCCAAAGACTAAAAGCCACGACTTTAAATTGAGTAATTTCATTTTTTCTCTCCTTTTTGGTTTATTTGATTCATAATGTGAATCAGCAATTCGAATAAAGAATTAATAATAAATCTAGCACAACTATGAATGTAATGTAAAGAGTTTTTTGTAAATTCTAATTAGAATAATTAATTTAATAAGTTTGTATTTACAAATATATTTTCAAGTGCTAAACTATTTTCTAATTCATATATCAAACCATTGATTCACATAATGAATAAAATTGGAGGGGTAAAATTGGGAAAGTACATTTTCAGCAGACTGATAAATATGATACCAACATTATTTATTGTTGCCATTATCGTATTTTTGATTACCAGAATGATTCCTGGAGACCCGGCTTCCGTTATGCTCGGACCGCAGGCGAGCAGAGAAGATGTAGAGGCGTTAACAGAAGCTCTAGGATTAAATGAACCAATCCATATTCAATTTCTGCAGTACATTGGTAATTTATTGCAAGGAGATTTTGGAGTTTCACTATCTTATAATCAGCCAATTACTGATTTAATTATCAATCGTTTCCCGAATACAGTTGTTTTAGCAGTAAGTGCATTAATCATTGCATTTATGATAGGTGTTCCGGCTGGAATAATTTCTGCTTCAAAGCAAAATTCTCTCATCGATTATTCCATTACTACTATTTCTTTAATCGGAGTATCCATGCCGATTTTTTGGCTGGGAGTCATGCTTGTTCTGTACTTCAGTGTTAATTTAGGTTGGTTTCCTGCAACTGGGATGGGGTCAATGGACGACGGGTTTATCAGCTATCTGAAGCATTTAATTCTGCCAAGTATCACACTGGCTACAATACCGACTGCGACATTTGCGCGGATAACACGGTCAAGCATGCTGGAGGTAATTACACAGGATTATATTAAAACGGCACGTTCGAAAGGAATCAGTGAATTTATTGTCATTTCTAAGCATGCATTTAAGAATGCATTTAACCCGCTATTGACAGTATTAGGCCTGCAAATTTCCTCTTTGCTTGGCGGGGCTGTATTGACTGAGACAATATTCAGCTGGCCGGGAATGGGACTTTTAATCATGGATGCCATTGAAAAAAGAGATTTTGTAGTAGTACAAAGCACCGTATTATTTATCGCTTTAATTTTTGTAATGGTTAATTTAGTTGTAGATATCTTGTATAAAGTTGTCAATCCGAAAATTAGCTACTCTACGAACAAAGGAGGGACAAAATAATGACCTCAATACAAGCTGAAGAAGAGATTGTTAAAACAATGGAGGATAAAAGGAAAAAAGAACAATCTTTATTTAGAAAACTCATTAAAAATAGACTTGCTGCCTTTGGATTAATCGTCATTTTTCTACTAACCATTACTGCGATATTTGCACCATTAATAGCCACACATGATCCAAATTCAATGGATGTGACGAAATCACTGCTTGGTGTGGGAGAGCAGGGCTATCTATTAGGAACGGATAACTTTGGGAGAGATATATTCAGCAGAATAGTTTATGGTTCGAGGATTTCTTTGATTGTTGGCATTGCTGCAGTTTTATTTGGGGCAGTATTTGGATCATTATTAGGAGTTGTTGCCGGATATTTTGGCGGAAAATTAGACTCTATTATTATGCGATTTATGGATGGGTTATTTGCATTTCCTTTTATATTGCTTGCTATTACGTTAATGACAGTTTTGGGACAAGGTCTCTTTAATGTCATATTAGCAATCGGGATTGCTAATATTCCAGGGTTTGCAAGGGTAGTGCGTGGTCAGGTGCTGGGAGTAAAAGAATCCGAATTTATAGAAGTCACCCGGTCATTAGGTGCTAAACACAGAAGAATTATTTTTCAGCATGTATTACCAAACAGCCTTGCTCCAATTATTGTTTACGCAACGATGAGCGTAGCTGGTGCAATTATTTCTGAGGCCGCCCTAAGCTTTTTGGGTCTTGGTGTGCAGCCGCCGACTGCTTCATGGGGAAGTATATTGAAGGATGGAAAAGATTTTCTTGTATTAAACCCTAACATGGCAACTTTTTCAGGACTTTCCATTTTAATAACAGTCCTTAGTATTAATTTGTTTGGAGATGGTTTACGTGATGCGCTGGATCCAAAAATGAAAGTATAACTAAAGGAGGGTACTTGAATGTCAGATACGCTGCTAACAGTGGAAAACTTAGAGGTTCAGTTTCGTTCAGGCTCATCGACAACAAAGGCTGTGAACGGAGTCAGTTTTTCATTAAATAGAAAAGAAAATATTGGAATAGTGGGTGAGTCCGGTTCTGGAAAAAGCGTAACAGCCACTTCATTGCTGCGGCTGATTCCAAATCCTCCAGGAAAAATAACAGGCGGGAGGATTGTTTTTGAAGATAAGGATCTGCTGAGATTATCTGATAAGGAAATGAGAAAGATACGCGGGAATGAGATTTCGATGATTTTCCAGGACCCTTCTACAAGCTTGAACCCAGTTTATACAATTGGGAATCAAATTGTAGAATCGATAAAAACGCATCAGCATCTAAATAAGAAAGAAGCAAAAGAAAAAGCAATCCATATGCTTGAATTAGTCGGCATACCTGAAGCGAGAAAAAGATTCAGTATGTACCCGCATGAATTCTCAGGAGGAATGCGGCAGCGGGTAATGATTGCTATAGCTTTAGCCTGTAATCCCAAGCTATTAATAGCCGATGAACCTACAACTGCACTAGATGTAACGGTGCAGGCACAAATTTTAAATTTAATGAAGGATTTACAACATTCTATTGATACTTCTATTGTCATGATTACACATGATCTTGGGGTGATTTGGGAAACCTGCGACAAGATGCTTGTTATGTATGCAGGTAATGTAGTTGAATCTGGAACAGTTCAAGAAATATATGATAATCCATTGCATCCCTATACATGGGGATTATTAGATTCGCAGATTACAGAAAGTGTATCCAGTGAGGAAGAATTAAATGCCATTCCAGGGAGCCCTCCAGATTTAAGCTTAGATATTACTGGATGTCCTTTCGCAGCAAGGTGTCCTTTTGCAGAGGAAATATGCCTGAAGAAGACCCCTGAAATGATAGAAGCAGCGGAAGGCCATTTTACTGCCTGTCATTTTCAGACGAAGGAACACCGGTTAGATAGAAAGGAGGGGAAGGTGCATGACAGAAGCAATATTAAAAGTTAGAAATTTAAAAAAACACTTTTATCTTGATAGCCCAATACCTTTTAAAAAATCAGATCAAAGTGTCAAAGCTGTAGATGGTGTCAGCTTTGACGTATTCCCTGGAGAAACGCTTGGGGTTGTTGGTGAATCTGGATGTGGAAAATCAACAATGGCCAGATTGGTGAATCAGTTGATTGCTCCAACAGAAGGTACGGTAGAGTTAAATGGAGAAAATCTGGTGAATATGAATAAAGAGAAATTAAGAGTTTTCAGAAAAACAATTCAGATGGTATTCCAAGATCCATTTGCTTCGTTAGATCCAAGAAAAACTGTTGGGGAATTAATTGCTGAGCCGCTGGTTATTCATAAGATTGGGAATAAAACTTCCCGTAAAGAACGTGTGAAAGAATTATTAGAAGTTGTCGGGCTGAGAGGTTCTCATTCAGGGAGGTATCCGCATGAGTTTTCAGGAGGACAAAGGCAAAGAATAAATATCGCCCGGGCTCTGGCACTTAACCCGGATGTCATTATTTGCGATGAGCCGGTTTCGGCATTGGATGTGTCGGTCCAGGCACAGGTTATTAATCTGTTAAAGAAATTACAAAAGGATTTTAACCTAACTTATATTTTTATTTCACATGATCTTAATGTAGTTCGTTATGTGTGTGACCGGATTGCAGTCATGTATTTAGGAAAAATTGTTGAGATGGGGACTTATAAAGAAATTTATGAGGATTCCAAGCATCCTTATACAAGGGCTCTTTTATCCTCAATTCCAAAAGAGAGTCCCAATGAGATAAAAGAAAGAATTATTTTGAAAGGCTCTGTTCCAAGCCCGATTAATCCGCCATCTGGGTGTCATTTTCATGAAAGATGTCCATTTGCAATGGACGTTTGTAAAGTGAAATCTCCGGAATTAATGGAAGTTGGGAATGGGCATCAATCATCCTGCCATTTATTAGAATTGGAAAATAATCCATTGTCAGATATACCAATAAAGAAAAAAGAGGAGGAAATGGAATGTCATTAAAATATGTTATGGAAGTTTATGAATTAATGGATAGTCTACATGTTACAGGGGAAGATGTAAAAAACTTTTTATGGGGAGTAAACAGCAATAGCCAGGTTGAAGTAAAAACAGTAGAAGGGGATGAAGGCTCTACTGATTTTGTTAAAATAACGATTCCAGGAGAAAATGGTAAATCAAAAGGAGGAGACGCACCGACCTTAGGGATTATTGGCAGGCTTGGAGGAATTGGAGCACGTCCCGAATTAAAGGGGTTTGTTTCCGATGGAGATGGTGCACTTTCCTGTATTTCCGCAGCTGCTAAATTGCTTGATATGCAAAATAAGGGTGATACTTTAAATGGAGATATTATTTTAACTACACACATTTGCCCAACAGCACCGACATTGCCTCACGATCCAGTTCCATTTATGAATTCACCGGTGGATATTTTAACAATGAACAAGCATGAAGTTACAAAAGAAATGGATGGAATTCTTTCTATAGATACAACGAAAGGCAATATGATTACAAATCACCGGGGATTTGCTCTGACACCTACTATAAAGGAAGGTTATATTTTAAAAGTAAGTGATGATTTGTTACATATTTACACTCAGTCTTCCGGAATTCTGCCAGTAACTATGCCAATTACTATGCAGGACATTACACCATATGGTAATGGAGTCTATCATGTAAATAGTATTCTTCAGCCGTCAGTAGCTACATCCAGTCCGGTAGTTGGAGTAGCAATCACAACAGAAACAGCTGTAGCAGGATGTGGAACCGGTGTTACGCATTTAGTAGATGTAGAACAGGCTGTCAGGTTTGTTATTGAAGTGGCCAAGTTATTTGGTGAAAACAAATGCTCTTTTTATGATAAGAAAGAGTTTACCCGTTTAGAAAGTTTATATGGAAAAATGACACAGCTGCAGACGCCTGGAAAAAAGGAGGTAATAAAATAGTATGGTTAATAAACAGGAACTAAAAGATAAGGTTATTAACGAAGTAGAAGCATGTAAAGAAGAGTTAGTTGACCTGTGCAGCTCTTTAATTAAAATACCCAGTGAAAATCCGCCTGGGGATTCAACGGAAATAAGCAGGTTCATAGAAAATTATCTGAAAAAATTTGATACGGAGGTAGATTTCTATGAATCCGCTGATAAAATGTATAATCTCGTTTCCAGCATTGGTTCGGAAGAGGGAAAACATTTAATCTATTGCGGTCATACGGATGTTGTTCCAGCAGGAAATCTGGAGAAATGGGATTTTGATCCGTTTTCCGGAGAAGTGAAAGATGGCTGGATGTTAGGAAGAGGAGCAAGTGATATGAAGGCAGGTCTTTCCGGAATTATATTTGCTTTTACTATATTAAAGCGCCTTCAAATTAAATTACCCGGGAAGCTTTCCCTTGCTATTGTTCCTGATGAAGAAACTGGCGGGGATTTCGGTGTACCGTGGTTACTTAAAAACAAAATCATTCATGGGGACGGCTGTTTGATTGCGGAGCCATCATCACCGTATAATCCAACCGTTGGACAAAAAGGATCCTATTGGTTTGAACTGGAAGTATTTGGCCAACCGGGCCATGGAAGCTTATCCCCTTTAGCTGGAAAAAATGCCATTACAGATGCTGTACTTGCCATAAGGGAAATCCAAAAATTATGGGATATTCAAATAACAGTACCAGATGAAGTGAAGCAATTAATTCATGTATCACAAAAATATATGAGGGAAGTTGAAAAGGACAGAGAAGCCTTTATGCCGGTTCTTGAACATATTACAGTAAATATAGGTACAATTGAAGGCGGGACAAAATCAAACGTGATTCCGGAAAATTGTAAGGTAGAAGTAGATTGCCGGCTACCATTTGGTATTACAGAGAAAGAAGTAACAGATTTTTTACATGAAAAACTGGGAGAACTGGGTATTGATTATAAAATTCGTCTCTTTGGTTTCAGAAGCAACGCCAATTTTACAGACCCTGATGACCCTGTTTGTAAAGCGATTATAGATAATATTTCCTTTGTAACAGACCACGAGGCATATGGAGTGATGCAGTGGGCAAGCAGTGATGCTAGGCATTTCAGGGATTATAATATTCCTGTTCTTCAATATGGTCCGGCGTTTCTGCCAACCATTCACGGCTATAATGAGAGAGTGCAGGTCGAACAAATAATCACTTGCGCAAAGGTCTATGCGGCAGCTGCAATCGATTTTCTTTATTCGGAGTAATAAAAAAGTGAGAAAATATGTAATTACTCTGTTTATTCAATTTTATATGTTAAGATAGGTCTAAATACTATTAGTTTAGATGATAAGTTGGGGATGCTTATGTTAAAAACATTAAACAGTGCACTAGAGGTGCTTAAAATGTTTACAAGGGAAAAGCCAAAATGGGGCGGTAGAGAGCTTGCTAATGAGATGCAGATGAATCATACAAAAATCTACCGTATTTTAGAGACCTTGGAAAACAACAATTTTCTTTTTAAAGATCCAGTGACCAAGAAATATTCATTGGGATTTGCTGTATGGGAGCTGGGAACTATTATGTATGAAGATCTTAGTGTAAAACAGCTGATACGGCCAATTTTAAAAGAGCTGAGCCGCCAAACAGGGGAATCTGTGTTTCTTACCTTATTAGATAAAGAAGAGGCAGTCACTCTTGATGTATTGGAACCGGAAAACAAAGTGAAATTTTCCGTTTCTGTAGGCAGCAGGGCACCTTTATATGTCGGTGCTTCCTATCGATCTATTTTGGCGTATTTAGATGAGGAAACTATTGAAAGAATTTTAACTCCTGAAAGATTAATAAAGTATACGAACGATACGATGACTGATCCGGATGAATTAAGAACAGAGCTGGACAACATTCGTCAGCAAGGGTGGGCGAAGAGCCAGAGTGAATACACGGAAGATATTATTGCGATTGCTGTTCCGTTATTTGGCAGTAAAGGTATTATTGGCTCCATTACTGTTTCTGGGCCAATCTATCGGATGCAGGATGAAAAAATAAAGAATTATTTATCTCTATTAATAGAGACCAGAAATGAGGTTGCTGAAGTAATCGATAAGTATCAATTACAGTTAAACAGCAGTAATTAAAAAGTTATACCTTTGAGAGGGAGTTTTATGGATGCTGGATTATTTAAATGTGGCTGAGAACGTATTAAATAATAATTTATTTGTGAAACAAGATGAACAAATATTGATTATTACAGATACAGAGCTAAGGGATATCGCAAATATATTCTTCCAGGCAGGCTTAAGGATGAAAAATGAAACGATGCTTATGGAAATGGCTCCCAGATTGAAGTCTGGGGAAGAGCCTCCTAAAACTGTAAGTAAAGCAATGCAAGCAGCGGAAGTGATACTATGTATTACAAAACATTCTCTCACTCATACAAATGCAAGAAAAAAAGCTTCTAATGCCGGGGCAAGAATTGCAACTATGCCGGGTGTTACCCTGGATATGCTAAAGAATGGCGCTATATCAGCAGACTATCATGAGGTTGTTGAACGGACAGCAAAATATTGTGAATTACTCAATCAGGGTAATCAAGTTGAAATAAAAAAAGGAGATACTTGCTTATCTTTTTCAATAAAAAACAGAGCTGGAATTGAAAGTACGGGTGTTTTTAAAGAAAAAGGAGAGGCGGGAAATCTTCCTTCTGGTGAAGCCTATATTGCACCAATAGAAGACTCGGCTAACGGTACAATAATGATTGATGGCTCCATTGCCGGGATAGGCGTTATAGAAGAGCCTCTAACTTTAGAAATCGAAAATGGCAGATTAACAGCTGCCAGTGGAGATAAGGGGAAGGAGCTGCTTGAATTATTGGGGAGCGGAGCCGGAAGAAAAATTGCAGAATTTGGGATTGGTACAAATAACAAGGCACGGCTGATTGGAAATGTTTTAGAAGATGAAAAGGTTTTTGGCACAGTACATATAGCTTTTGGCAGTAATAAATCCTTTGGCGGAGAAACAGAAGCAAATGTACATATTGACTGTGTTATCAAAAATCCAATTGTATCTATTGATAATAAGGAAGTACGATTTAATTAGATGAGCGGGCAGGAAAGGAAAAAAGTCGATGTAGTAATTGCAATAACTTCCGTTTCCGTTTATACGGGAAGTTATTCTTTTAAAAAAGACTTAAGTCACAAATATAATAACTAATATTAAAATAGGCAATCTAATATATAAGAAAGAAGCTGTCACAAAATGCATATTACACATTTTGTGACAGCTTCTTTTCCATTTTTACCGCCGATTATAAAACACAATAACAATTTTTTCGATGTAAATCTGATATTCTATTTCAATTTTAACAAGCATATCCTAATACAAACCAAAAGCATGTTAGGATTCTCATACGAGAAATTCAATGTATAAGAACGATAACACCAAATGAAAGAAAAGGAGGGCAGATAATATATGAAGCTTCAATTAACAGGAGAGCTATCACAGGTGAAAAAAGGACTGCATCACCTGTTGAAAGATCTGGATATTGAATTGGCGAAGGAAGGACATCGGATCCATGTGACGCAAAGAGAAGGTCCTCTTTTGGTGAAAAATTATAACGGAAAAGGTGAAATTGTATTTCAGGATAAAATTCATTTTTTCAGAGGGCTTGGATTATGGCTGGAGCATTTTTATTCAGAAACAGATTTTGATCTTATAGAGAAACCAAAGTTTACAATGAATGGTGTGATGCTGGATGCTTCCCGCAATGCAGTAATGAAGGTAGACGGAATAAAGGGTTTATTGCGTAATATAGCAGTAATGGGACTCAATACATTGATGGTATATACAGAGGATACATATGAAGTAAAAGCATATCCTTATTTCGGTTATATGCGTGGAAGATATACAGAGGAAGAGCTGAAGGAATGTGATCAGTATGCTGCAGAATTAGGAATTGAAATGATTCCCTGCATTCAGACATTGGCTCATTTAACAGAAGCTTTGAAATGGAATTATGCAATTGATATACGGGATACCGCTGATATTTTATTGGCAGGCTCAGAAGCGACGTACACCTTTTTAGAGCATCTCATTGAAGCTGCAAGTTGTCCATTTCAATCGCAGCGGATTCATATCGGAATGGATGAAGCGCATCAGCTTGGCTTAGGAAAATATCTCGATAAACATGGTTATGAAAAAAGGTTCGATATCATGAATAAACATCTTCAAGAAGTAGTTGCCATTACCAATAAGAAAAATCTAAAGCCGATGATTTGGAGTGATATGTATTTCCGACTCGGATCCAAGCATGGAGGTTATTATGACTTAGGTGCTGAGATTCCGGAATCAGTCATAGCATCTATCCCGGAAACACAGCTTGTTTATTGGGATTATTATCATGATGATGAAAAATTCTATTGCAGCTTTATTCAAAAGCATAAAGCATTAAAAGCTGATCCTGTGTTTGCAGGAGGCGTGTGGACATGGAATGGGATCTCTCCTAACTATGGAAAAGCCTTTGCTGCAAGTGAAGCAGCTTTACGTGCCTGTAAAAAAGAGAAAATCAGAGAGGTTTTTGCTACTATGTGGGGAGATAATGGTGCGGAAACACCCATGGTGACAGCTTTACCGGTTTTACAGTTGTTTGCTGAACATTCCTATCATGAATCCATCTCTGAAGAACATTTACATCGACGGTTTTGTTTTTGTACGGGAGCCGATTTTAATGACTTTATGCTTTTCAATCAATTGGATGAAACACCTGGGGTAGCTAAGAATAATCCGCAGACCTCCAATCCTTCCAAGCTTTTATTATGGCAAGATATTTTGATTGGTTTATACGATGCGAATATTAAAAATTTGCCGTTGAACAAACATTATACAGAGCTGACAGCTAAGCTTGAGGAAGCAGTGGAAAGAAATACAAATTGGAATTTATTATTTGATTTCTATAAACAACTATCGCGTGTTTTAAGTGTGAAAGCAGAATTGGGAAGACGTTTGAAGGAGATGTACGATGATCAGGATCGAAGTAAACTCCAGAAGAATGTGCTGCCTGATTTAGAGGACGTGAAAAATCATGTCGATACATTAAGAAAAGCCCATCGTAAACTATGGTTTTCACTCAATAAGCCCTTTGGCTGGGAGGTTATCGAAATACGGTATGGCGGTGTACTGGCGCGGATAGATACTGTGATTTACCGTCTAAATCAATATATTGAAGGAAAAATTAGCAAAATTGAGGAACTGGAAGAGGTACGGCTGCATTTTGAAGGCCCGTATCCTATGTCGGAAGGTTCCTTGGGCAGAAATTTATATCATCGTATTGTAACAGCAGGGAATTTATCTTAAAGAGAATGTTCAAAAAGAAAATGAAATAAAGAAAAGGAGGCTGCTCCATGAGCAAGAAGGAATTAGAAAGAAAAATTGGTCAGCTGTTCGTTGTAGGTTTTGATGGGATGACAGTGAACCCAAAAATAAAAAAATTAATCCATGATTATCATGTAGGTTCTATTATTTTGTTTAGCCGGAATATTGGGGAGCCGGAAGAAGTTTTGCAATTAACCTCCGATTTACAAAAGGAAGCAAAAAAAGCCGGATATGAAAAACCATTGCTAATTTGTCTGGATCAGGAGAACGGCGTTGTCAGCAGAATTCATAAAGGGTTAACTACCTTTCCCGGATCGATGGCATTGGGGGCAACAGATAATCCACAATATGCCTATAAAATAGGTCTGGCAACAGGGAAAGAATTAAAAGCGCTCGGGATTAATTGGAATCTGGCACCTGTTTTAGATGTGAACAATAATCCCGATAATCCTGTCATTGGTGTCCGCTCCTTTAGTGAAAATGCTGAAAAAGTTGCTGCATTTGGAGAAGCCATGATGAAAGGACTGCAGGATGCCGGAGTGATGACATCTTTAAAGCATTTCCCTGGTCACGGGGATACCAATGTAGATTCCCATCTGGATTTGCCGGTAATTTCGCATGAGATGGAGCGTTTGGAAAATATCGAATTGGTACCATTTAAAGCTTGTATCGAAGCAGGTGCAGATTCTGTGATGGCTGCTCATGTGTATTTCCCGGCGATTGAGCCGGAGGAAGATATACCGGCGACTTTATCCAAACGGGTTTATGTTGATCTTTTACGTAAAAAGCTTGGATTTACAGGAGTAATTACAACAGACTGTATGGAAATGAAAGCGATATCGAATTCGATTGGAACTGAAAAAGGAGCTGTAAAGGCGCTGCAGGCAGGTACGGATTTTGTCATGATTTCTCATACGTATGCTGTTCAGGAAGGAGCTATACAGGAAATCGTAAGTGCGGTTGAAAATGGAAAGCTGTCTCTTTCCTGTATTGAAAAATCCATTCAACGCATCCAGATGTTGAAAGAAAAATATACGAGCTGGAGAGATTTTCATTTTCCGGAAGCAAAAGACGCCTTGCAAATTGTCGGATCACAAAAACATCGACAGCTGGCACAAACTGTTTATCGGGAAAGTGTAACGATGGTGCATAATCATCAGCTGCTGCCGTTAAACACAGAGAAACAGCCAAAAATCCTTGTACTTGAACCTGCACAAGGAGCCATGATGCAGGTGGAGGATAACAAGGGAAACCAAAAATCACTTGGCGCTGCGGTAAGAGAGCATGTCCCTGGTGCAGCTGTAGAAATATATGACTTGGATGAAATCAAAAAGGCTGTAAAAGGAATTATCACTTGTGCGCAAAACTATGATTATATCATTTTAGGAACATTGACTGTGACTGAGAATAGTCCGGTGATAACGCTTGTTAATCAGTTACTGAAGGAAAATAAGAAGGTTATTGGGGTTGGCATGCGGAACCCATATGATTTTCATTTTCTTCGTAATGTGCAAGCATTTATCAACACCTATGAACCCAGCTTCCCTGCCTTGCAAATTGCTGCAGGTGCAATTTTTGGTGAAGAAGAGGCAAAAGGAACATTGCCGGTCAACGTTTGATTTACTTTCATCTGCAAAGGGAGGGAGGAAAAAATGTACAACAGAGGCTAATAAACAGATAAAGAAAATCTGAGGGGGATTTTAGAATGAAATTCCAGAAAAAAGTCCTGTTTCTATTATGCATTTCCTTTTTATTTATGCTGGCTGCCTGCAGTAACAATGAAAAAGAGGATGTGGGTGGAAGTGAGGAAGCACTTGATAATTTGAATCAAGAGGGTATGCCAATTGTAGAGAATGAAATTACATTGGATGTATTTGCTGGTCATGCAGCTTCCACAGCGGAAGATTGGAATGATGTTCCTGTTTTAAATGAATATGAAAACATGACGAATATAAACATGAACTGGAATCAAGTCCCTGTTGACGGGTTACAGGAAAAAAGAAATCTGGCTCTCGCAAGCGGTGATTTACCAGACCTTTTCTATGGATCTTATATGCCAAATTCAGATTTATATAAGTACGGTGAGCAGGGGATTTTTATTCCTCTGAATGATTTAATCGATGAGTTTGCTCCGAATATTAAGGCGTACCTGGAGAAATATCCGGAAATTAAAAAAGGTATTACCTTTCCAGATGGAAACATCTATGCGATTCCCAGGTTGAGAGACCCTGATTCTCCAACCTCATTGATGGATGATAAACCCTGGATTAACAAAGAAATTTTAGATGAATTAGGGATGGATAACCCGGAAACAACAGATGAATTTTATGAATATTTAAAAGCGGCAAAGGAATTATCCGTTGATGGCAATGATGTCATTCCGTTCAGCAGTGTCTCTATGGATCGTTTATTTCATTGGCTGACTGGTTCATTTGGCGTTTCGAATAAAGGAATTTTACATGGTTCGATTGATGAAGATCCGGAAACTGGAGAATTACGCTTTTATCGTACAGCCGATGAATACAAACAATTGCTGGAATACATGAACAAGCTTTACACAGAAGGTTTGATTGAACAAAATATCTATTCTATTGAAGTGGATCATTTTCTGGCCAATGGTGCAGAAGGAAAGTATGCTGCAATGAACTTTTTCAACCCGAAAGATTATTTTGGAGAAGAAGTGGGTGGCCGATATATTCCGGGGAACGCGCTGGAAGGCCCGGATGGAGATAAACTGTTTACTTCCGTCATTTCACCTGTAAACAGCCTGGGACACTTCTCCATTACGAATGTCAATGAAAATCCGGAAGCAACGATTCGCTGGATTGACTATTTCTGGAGTGATGAAGGAGCGAAGATGTTCTTTATGGGATTAGAAGGAGAAACCTATGAAGAAACACCTGATGGGCCGGAGCTGACAGAGGAAATTACAAATAATCCTGATGGATTAACCGTTCAGGAAGCATTGGCACAGTATATCATTAACCCGGGCGGAGGACATCCGGTTATTGAAAACCCTGAATATTCGACTGCACCGGAGTTTCAGCCTGAAGATCTCGAAAATGCCGAGAATATGGCTCCATACTTGATCGAAGAACCTTGGCCGTTTTTCTTCTATGAAGAAGAGGAGCAGGCAACATTAGAGTCTTTAGGAGCGGATATTCAGAAGTATGTTGCAGAGATGGAAGCGCAATTTGTTACAGGAGAAACATCATTTGATGAGTGGGATAACTATGTGAAGACATTGGAAGAAATGGGTCTTGATGAGTATATGGAAATTCAGGAGAAAGCATTGGAACGTTATGAAGAAGGTCAGTAATTAACACATTCATAAAAAGAATAAAAAGCCTGGAGGTATTTCCTGTGAATATCAAGAAGAAATTTATTATCTTAGCGGCGGTGCCATTCATCGCATTAGCCGCATGTAATAAAGAAAATAACAGTGATGTCGGCGGCAGTGAAGAGGCTTTAAATAATTTAAATACAGAAGGCATGCCAATTGTGGATGACACAGTTGAATTAGAAATCTTTGCCGGTAAAGCAGCAACAACAGCGGACGATTGGAATGACGTTTTACTTTTAAATGAATATGAAGAAATGACAAATATGGATATTACATGGAATATGGTACCGGCAGATGGGCTAGAGGAAAAACGAAATCTGGCTCTTGCAAGCGGGGATTTACCGGATGTTTTCTACTCTGCCAACCTGCCAGTTTCCGATGTTCAAAAGTACGGTGGTCAAGGCACATTTATCCCTTTGAATGATTTGATTGAAGAATACGCGCCAAATATTAAAAAGGTTCTGGATGAAAACCCGGATATCCGAAAAGGAATTACATTTCCGGATGGAAATATTTATTCTATTCCGACCGTTTACTCACCAGATTTTTCATCCTTACTAATTGGGGCTAAAGGATGGGTGAATGGAGACTGGTTAGAGCAGCTGGACATGGATAACCCGGAGACAACAGATGAATTCTATGAATATTTAAAAGCGGTAAAAGAAACAGACCTAAATGGCAATGGAAAAAATGATGAGATTCCATTAAGCAGTGTAGCGGAAATGTCCCGTATTATTCACTGGATATCTGGAGCATTCGGCGTTCAAAACCGCGGGCAGCTTCATACTTTGATTGACAGTGATCCAGATTCAGGGGATATCCGTTTCTACCCTATTGATGATCAGTATAAAGAAATGTTGACGTATCTGAATAAGCTTTATGAGGAAGAGCTGATTGAGCAGAATATTTATTCCTTAGAGGTTGATCAGCACTTGGCAAATGCAGCAGATGATCTTTATGGAGCTGTACAGTTCTATAATCCGATGGAATTGTACGGGAAAGAAGTAGGCGGCCAGTTTATTCCGGGGAATGCGCTGGAAGGTCCGGATGGTACGAAAATGTACACAGGAATTACCTCTCCTGTCCTTTCATTGGGTAATTTCCTGATTACAAGTGAAAATGAAAACCCGGAAGCTACGTTGAGATGGATTGATTATTTCTGGAGCGAGGAAGGGCAAAAAATGTTTTTCATGGGTATTGAAGGTGTGACCTATGAGGAAACAGAGGAAGGTCCGAAGCTGACAGAGGAAATTACAGATAACTCGGAGGGGTTAACGCTGACGCAGGCACTGGCGGAATATATTATTAATCCGGGCGGAAATCATCCGGTTATTATCACAGATGACTTTTTTACCGGCTCTGAGAATGCGCCAACTGATGTAGAAGCTGCAGAGCAATTAGAACCGTATTTAATTGAAGAAATTTGGCCGGCGTTTACGTATACAGCAGAAGAAAATGACCGTATTGCTGTACTGGAAACAGATTTACAGAAATATGTAGAAGAAATGCAGGCTGGTTTTATTACAGGGGAGAATGATTTCTCTGAATGGGATGCATATGTGGAGACTGTGAAGAACATGGGCTATGACGAATACATGGAAATCCAGCAAGCCGCTTATGAACGCTATAAAGAAAATTAAAAGCTTGTCAATTTGAACTGAAGTTGAATTTATCGATGGCTGGATCTATGTTCAGCCATCGATAAATAGGGGGTTAAAGAATGAAGGGAGTAAAAAATGACGTTTCTGTACCAGCCCAGAGTAAATTTTATCAAGTAAAAAAGAACTTCGCCCGAAATTGGCAAATATATGTTTTCTTACTTCCGGCGGTTGCGTATTTTATCTTATTACATTATATCCCAATGTATGGCGTGCAGATTGCCTTCAAAAACTTTTTTGCCAACCTTGGAATCTGGGGAAGTCCCTGGGTCGGGTTTGATCACTTCGAGCGTTTTTTTAATTCATACTATTTTTGGAGACTGCTTAAAAATACGTTGATATTAAGTGCGTATCAATTAATCTTATTTCCATTGCCTATTATTTTGGCACTCTCCCTGCATGAAGTGAAAAATAGTATATTTAAGAGATGGGCTCAAACATTAACCTATGCTCCGCACTTTATTTCCGTCGTTGTTGTAGTAGGAATGATTGTTATCTTTTTAGACCCTACAACCGGCTTAGTGAACCGTCTTATTTTATTCTTTGGCGGAGATCCTGTAAATTTTCTGACAAGCCCAGGCTGGTTCAGACATGTTTTTACATGGTCCGGTGTCTGGCAGACTCTCGGATGGGGGTCTATTATTTACCTGGCAGCATTATCCGGTGTTAATCCCGAATTACATGAAGCAGCAAAAGTGGATGGTGCATCAAGGTTGCAGCGTATTTTTCATATTAATATCCCAAGTATTCTTCCGACGATTGTTGTGTTATTTATTTTAAACATCGGCAGCTTTATGACAGTCGGCTTTGAAAAAGTATTACTTATGCAAAATAATTTAAATGCCAAAACATCTGATGTGATCCAGACGTTTGTGTATCAGACGGGTCTCTTGGAAGGGCAATACAGTTTTGCGGCAGCTATCGGACTGTTCGATTCAGCAATCAACATTGCATTGCTTGTCTTATTTAACTCTGTAGCCAGAAAGGTAAGCGATAACAGTCTATGGTAAGGAGGTTTGGAAGATGAAGAGGTTTACGTTGTCGGATAGAGGGTTTGATCTGATAAATACGATATTTCTTCTCATAATTTTAGTATTAATTGTCTACCCATTAATTTTTGTTCTAAGTGCCTCTATCAGTGATCCGCAGGCAGTCAGCTCTGGTAAAATGTGGCTATGGCCGGTCGATATTACATTTAAAGGGTATGAGCGTGTATTTGCCAACGATGCCATCTGGCTTGGATACAGAAATACCATTATTTATACCGTTGTAGGAACGGCCATTCATTTATTTGTGTTGTTACCGTGCGCCTATGCTTTATCACGTAAAGAATTAATGGCGAAGAAGCTTATCCTTTGGTTTGTCTTATTTACAATGTTGTTTAATGGAGGTTTAATTCCAACTTACCTCGTTGTGAAGTCAATGGGGATGCTTGATACGATGTGGGCGATTATTATTCCGAACGTTGTAGGGGCCTGGTCTATTCTTGTAGCAAGAGCCTTTTTTCAGCAAAGTATTCCAGATCAATTAGTGGAAGCATCCAAAATTGACGGTGCCTCTGATTTCTATATTTTTATCCGGATGGTATTACCGCTGTCTCTGCCAATTATTGCAGTCATGGCGTTGTTTCATGCAGTGAATTTATGGAACCAGTATTTTAACGCATTGATTTATTTATCAGATCGTGATAAGTATCCGCTGCAGTTAATTTTAAGAGAGATTCTGGTGGTGAATCAAATGCAGCTGAATGACCCGGGCGGATCAGCGGAATCACTGGTAGATCAGGTGAAAACAGCCGGTCTTATCAAATATGCAGTGATTATTGTATCATCGCTGCCACTATTATTAATATATCCATTTGTCCAACGATTTTTTGTTCAGGGTGTTTTAATAGGTTCGATTAAAGAATAGGAAAGAATCCGGCAGTTGGGAAAGGAGTTTAGAAGGATTGGAGGGGGTACGATGAGTGGTTTTATTGATGGATATTATCGATTTGCCGTATGGGTTACCAAATTTGCTTATCTAAATTTACTATGGATTGCTTTCTCGCTGCTCGGACTTGGTTTATTTGGTTTATTTCCTGCTACGGCAGCGATGTTTGCAGTGGTAAGAAAGTGGATTAATGGAGAAAAGGATATACCTGTATTTCATGTTTTTTGGAGGTCTTATAAAAAAGAATTTCTGAAAATAAATATTTTAGGATATATTTTGGCTGGAACAGGCTATTTGATGACAATGGAATTTCAAATTTTACGGACACAGGAGCATATCGCATATACGATGGCAAGTTTTGCAGTTGTTGGCTTATTTTTGTTATTATCTGTGATTGCTCTCTATCTTTTCCCAATCTTTGTACATTTTCAACTACGCACATTGGACTATATTAAATGGGCATTACTCATCGGAATTGGACATCCTTTATTAACGGTGTTTCTTCTTGGAATTATTATCGCTTTAACGTATCTTTCGTTTATGACAATCCCTGCGTTATTATTTTTCTTCGGGGGAAGTATATTCGCATATATCATCATGTGGGGTGTTCATTTAACCTTCTCAAAAATGGAAGAAACCCTTGCGTGAAATAGATATGGAGGTGCTTAAGAATTGGTACGATCAGGTCTGGATATTTTTTTAGAAAAAGGATATAAGCGGGTGGAGGGTCTGCGGATTGGTCTCGTTACCAATATGACAGGTGTGAATGGAAGGCTTCAGCCCGCTGTCGATTTATTTGCTGAACATCCGGGAATTAACCTTGTTGCCTTATACGGTCCTGAACATGGTATTCGCGGAGATGCGAAAGAAGGGCAGAAAGTAACATCTTCAATTGATGACGCCACAGGATTACCTGTTTACAGCTTGTATGGTGAAATGAGAAAACCGAGTAAAGAAATGCTGGCAGATGTGGATGCCCTCCTATTCGATTTACAGGATATCGGCTCCAGATACTATACGTATATTTATACAATGGCTTATGTTATGGAAGCCTGTATGGAATACGGAAAAAAACTGATTGTCCTTGACCGGCCCAACCCTGTTTCCGGGCTGGAAATGGAGGGAAATCTGGTAGAAAAAGAATTACGTTCCTTTGTGGGTTTACTTCCAATCCCGAATCGTCACGGTATGACGATAGGGGAATTGGCATTATTATTCAAAAATGAGTTTGCTTATTCATGTGATCTTTCTATCATACCGATGGAAGGCTGGAAACGCAGTATGTATTTTGATGATACGAGTTTATTTTGGGTTCCACCGTCTCCGAATACACCTGCTATCGATACAGCTGTTTTATATCCTGGCACTTGCCTTATCGAAGGGACGAATGTATCCGAGGGGAGAGGGACCGCAAAGCCATTTGAATGGATTGGGGCTCCATTTATCGACGGGCAGAAGCTGGCAAAAGTATATAACGATAAAAAAATACCCGGGGTCCTGGCCCGCCCTGTTTCTTTTGTTCCCACCTATCAAAAACATGAAGGTGAACCCTGCAGCGGCGTGCAGCTTCATATTGAAAACCGCAATAAGCTGCATTCCTTAAAGGCAGGTCTAGCCTTAGTTGAAACAATCGTAAATTTATATCCCAACCAATTTCAGTTTATCCAAAATGAAAATGGGAAGTATTTCTTTGATTTACTGGCGGGAACAAAACGATTAAGAAAATATATTTTAGATGGGGAATCGGAAAGCTATTTGGAGGAAAGTCAACAAGAGCTGGAACTATTTAAAAAAATGAGGAAAAAATATCTTTTATACCGTTAGAAGAAATAGAGCTTCGATGAGAGAAAAAGAAATGAGTTGATCATATTGCCTTTTATGAACGGTGGAATAACAAGAATGAACGAGATGCTGCCCAGTCTCCCTCCATCTGAAAAAAAGATTGCTGAATACATTTTAAAGAATCCGGAATCGGCTATATCATTAACTGCAAAGGAGCTTGGGAAACGCAGTGAAACAAGCGGGGCAGCAGTAATTCGATTATGCAAGTCTTTGAATCTGAAAGGCTTCCATGATTTAAAAATCCGCATCGCAGGTGATTTGCAGAGCAAAGAAGAATACGGCTTCCGCGACATTGATCCCGACGAGACCTCTTTGTCCATTATTGACAAAATGACGAATAACAGTATACAAACAATACGGGAAACAGCACAATTAATTGATATTGATCAGCTGCAGGCAGGTATACAATCGATGAATGATGCATCAAAAATACTATTTATCGGTATTGGTGCATCAGGAATGATTGCTCAGGATGCGGTACAAAAATTTATCCGGATTAATAAAAATGCCTATGCATTTGAAGATATGCATACGGCAGCATTAGTGCTGGCCAATATGAGTAAAAATGATGTCGTTGTCGGTATTTCTTTTTCTGGAGAAACCATTGAAATTGCAAATATGCTTCATCTTGCTAAAAAAAGAGGGGTAAAAACAATCAGCCTGACAAAATACGGGAAATGGCCTGTCACGGAGCATGCAGATATCAAATTGTATACGTCTACGACAAGAGAGCCTATTTTCCGAAGCGGAGCTACATCCTCCCGGATAGCACAGCTGCAGGTTTTGGATATTTTATTTATGAGCGTGGCTGCATTGCAATATCCTGTTACAGTGAAGCACCTGGATGAAACAAGGGCTGCTGTCGATTTCTTTAAACAAGGAAATGAAAAGATTAAAAAATAAGGAAGCCAATGAATGCGTTTTTGATTAAGTTTTATTACGGTATGATAAGAAGAACAAATAAATTTTAGTATCAACACCCATCCAAAAAAAGAAGGGATAATCAATGATGAGGTTAGAACCATGGAATGAAGGACGAATAGAAGATATTGTTCAATTATGGAATCAGGAAATTGGGGCCAGATTCCCAATGCGAAAAGAGTTATTTAAACAAAATAGCTTCACTGACGAAAATATATGCAGTCCAGCCTCAATGATTGCCGTGGACAATGAAGATAATGTTATCGGACTTGTTGTTGCAAAAATATATCAAGAAAAAGAGAAGATGGATATGAGCAGGACGACCGGATGGATTCAGGTGCTTCTTGTCAGCCAGAAGCACAGAAACCAGGGCATAGGCTCAAAATTATTAGCAAACGCTGAAACATATTTAAAGGCCGCCGGTGCAAATCAAATTCTCTTGGGACGCGATCCATGGCATTATTTCCCTGGTATTCCGGATGAAATGGTGGAAACAAAAGCCTGGTTTGCTCATAAAGGATATGAAAATAATGGTACTGAGCATGACATGATTAGAAAGTATAACGTTAATAATGAAATAAAAACCCCGAAAATAGAGGGGGTAGAATTTAGCGTTTTAAAGCTGGGAGAGAAGGAATTATTCCTTGAATTTTTACATCGCTGTTTCCCGGGAAGATGGGAATATGAAGCGGTTCATTATTTTCAAAAAGGCGGTACAGGAAGAGAATTTGTTATTTTGAAAAAAGAGGAAAGAATCATTGGGTTCTGTCGCATGAATGATGAAAAATCCTTGTTAATTGCTCAAAATGTATACTGGGCTCCTTTGTTCAAGGAGAGCTTAGGCGGTATTGGACCTTTAGGAGTAGATGAGAGGGAACGCGGACAAGGATACGGCTTGGCAATAGTTGAAGCGGCTATTTCATTTTTAAGGCAGCGGGGTATTTCCCGTATTGCGATTGACTGGACGGGGCTGGTGGAATTTTATAATTTATTAGGGTATGATGTTTGGAAAACATATGCTGCGTATAAAAAAGATATCTAACATACTTATTTTTTATAAATAATTACTATTTTACAAAGTGCTTTCCTGAAAATAACAGGATGGCGCTTTTTATATTTCTTTTTTCGTTTAACTAGTCATGGCAGCATCGCAGCCACCTAGTTCCTTTGTATAGCACAGATATCATGCAGCTTTTGGAAGTATTTATCCATTTTATTACAGGTGGCTGTGAACGATAAATAGATACAACCTGTTTTATTATTTTTCCTTTTACAGTTGTCATTTAAAAAAATACATGTTAAAGTTCTAAATATAAAAATCATATACAAGATGTTAAATCACATATGTGATGGAGGAGATTTTATGTCAGTTAAATCCGCAGAACGTGTTTTAAGAATTTTTGAATTATTAAGTGCAAATATTGGTGGGATGACAATTAAAGAAATTAGTGAAACTTTGCAGCTACCACAAAGCAGTACATCAGGGTTAATAAAAACACTGCTTAATGAAAATTACTTATCAGTTAATCAGCAGAATCACTTTATTTTAGGACCGAAACTTATTCCGGTGGGAAATGCAGCAATGGAGTCCCTAGATATATCTTCTTTAGGACATTCTTCTTTAAAAGAATTAATGGAATTAATTGAAGAAACTGTATTTATGGCAGTGCTGGCAGATCAAGAGCTGGTTTATGTTGCTAAAATTGACAGTAACCGTTCAATCAGAACTTCAGCTTACCCAGGGGGACAGAAGCCGCTATATTGCACAGGACTTGGAAAGGCTTACCTGGCATTTATGAATGAAGCTGACCGGGATGACTATTTAAATACTATTGAATTAAAGCCAATTACGAAGCAGACAATTACTGATAAAGAAAAATTAGAGGAGAAGCTCCAAGAATACAAACAACAGGGATATTCCATTGATAATGAGGAAAATGAAGACGGTCTTTACTGTTTAGCAGCACCAATATTTGATATGAAGGGAGCTATCCAGGCAGCAATTAGTGTAGCTGGACCTAAAGAGAGGATGCTTAGACAGGAAGATAGCATTATTAAGCATTTAAAGCAAAAAGCAAATGATATTTCCGCAAAACTGGGGTATGTGCGTAAGGAAGGTGTGTAAATGGACGTTTTAAGTGTTGGAGAAACAATGGTTCTATTTTCTCCTAAGACAAATGGACAATTGCGATATGCAAATGACTTTTCAGCAAGAATTGCTGGTGCAGAAACGAATACATTAATAGGCTTAGCAAAGCTTGGGCACGAGACCAGCTGGATCAGCAGAGTAGGAAACGATGAACTTGGTGCAAAAATTGTAAGCGCTGTAAGAGGGGAAGGAGTTGACACAACGCATGTAAAACACGATAAGGAAGCAGCTACCGGGCTTTTCCTGAAAGAAAAAACAAATGCACAAACAAGCTCAATTTTTTATTATAGAAAAGACTCCGCTGCCAGTAAAATGACCTCAGAGGATATTGAAAACATAGATGTTTCTGATACAAAATACCTCTATATAACAGGGATTACTCCTGCGTTGAGCAAATCCTGTGAAGAGATGGTTTTTGCACTTCTGCATAAGGCAAAGAAAGAAAAAGTAACAGTTGTTTTTGATCCAAATATAAGGAAAAAATTACTCGATAAAAACAATGGTGTAGAACTGATAAAGAAGATAATCGGCTTATCTGATATTGTGCTTCCAGGAAAGTCAGAAGGTGATTTTTTATTTGATACAACCGACGCAGCAGAAATTAGCAAGTACTGTAGAAATCTTGGAGCTGGGGCAGTGGTAGTCAAACTTGGGGAAAAGGGAGCTTACTATGAAAATAAAGATCAAAATGGATTTGTGGGTGCCTATTCCGTTCCTTATGTTATGGACCCTGTTGGTGCAGGAGATGGTTTTGCAGCAGGATTGTTATCAGGATTATTGGATGGGTTAGCTTGGAAGGATGCTGTGAAACGGGCCTGTGCTATGGGAGCTTTGGTAACTCAGGTTGATGGCGATATCGAAGGTCTGCCAACTCAAGAGCAGCTACAGGCATTTATGGAATCAGACAATCAGGATGATGTAAATCGATAAGGAGGGTTTTTTTGAATACACTTGAAGCTATTTATCTGCATAAAATTATTGCGATTATCCGTGGAGCGAAGAAAGAAGATTTGTTGCAAATTGGAGCAGCTTTAAAAGAGGGAGGTGTCCGTCTTATTGAGGTGACATTAAATTCTCCAGGTGCAATAGAAGGAATTAAACAGTTGAAGGAAGCATTTGGAGAAGAAATGAGGGTTGGTGCCGGGACGGTTCTAGATCCGGAGTCTGCTAAAGGAGCCATAGATGCAGGTGCGGATTTTATTTTATCGCCAACAGTAAGTAAAGAAACAATAAAAATAACAAAACGCTATGGGAAAGTGAGTATTCCCGGAGCTTTTACGCCGACAGAAATATTGACAGCTTACGAAGAAGGAGCAGATTTAGTAAAGGTCTTTCCCGCAAGTATTGGAGCATCCTATATTAAGGATATACGTGGGCCTCTTTCTCATATTCCATTAGTTCCAACTGGGGGAGTAGGTCTGGATAATATTGTTGACTTCCAAAAGGCTGGAGCAGCAGCATTTGGAATTGGAAGCTCACTGGTAAATACAAAGAAAGACTTCGATGAAGCATACTTGTCAAAATTAACAGGAAATGCACGGGCATTTGTTCAGGCAGTTTCTGTTGAGTAGATAAAAATCTTTTGATTTTAAGAATTTAATAAAAAAGGATGATAAAAGCTATGAAAATTACAAACTATGAATTATTCCAGGTACAGCCAAGATGGTTATTTTTAAAGATAGAGACGGATGAAGGAATAACTGGATGGGGAGAGCCGGTTATTGAAGGACGAGCTGCTACCGTAAAAGCTGCAGTTATTGAACTGATGGAGTATTTAATAGGGAAAGATCCATTGCAGATAGAAGATCATTGGAATGTAATGTATCGTGGGGGATTTTACCGTGGTGGACCTATTTTAATGAGTGCTATTTCAGGTATTGACCAGGCACTTTGGGATATTAAAGGGAAATATTTAAACGTACCAATCCATCAGCTGCTTGGAGGAAAGGCGAGAGAATCTATTAAAGTATACTCCTGGATTGGCGGGGACCGTCCATCTGACGTTGGAGCAGCTGCTAAGGAAGTAGTTGATAAAGGATTTACAGCTATTAAAATGAACGGTACCGATGAACTGCAATACATTGACTCTTATGAAAAGATAGATCGTGTGTTAGCTAATGTTTCAGCTATTCGTGATGCAGTAGGTCCTTATATCGGAATAGGAATTGACTTTCATGGACGTGTTCATAAACCGATGGCAAAGGTATTGGCAAAAGAGCTGGAACAATTCCGCCCAATGTTTATTGAAGAACCTGTTTTACCAGAAAATAATGAAGCATTACGTGATATTGCCAATCATACAGTAATTCCGATAGCAACAGGGGAAAGAATGTATTCTAAATGGGATTTTAAAAATCTGTTAAAGGATGGATATGTGGATATTATCCAGCCGGATTTATCTCATGCCGGGGGAATTACAGAAAACAAAAAAATCTTATCCATGGCAGAAGCATTTGATGTAGCTGCTGCTCCACATTGTCCTTTAGGTCCAATTGCCTTGGCAGCTTGCCTACAGGTAGATGCGACATGTCATAATGCATTTATTCAGGAGCAAAGCCTGGGTATTCATTATAATCAGGGCTCTGACTTACTGGATTATTTAAAAGATGACAGCGTATTCAAATATAAGGATGGATATGTTGATATTCCAGATCGTCCAGGTTTAGGAATTGAAATCAATGAGGAACATGTTCGTGAGATGGCTAAAAAAGGGCATAATTGGAGAAATCCGGTTTGGCGTCATAGAGATACTAGTGTTGCTGAGTGGTAAGAAGATAGAGAAGGAGGAAAATAAATGTCTTCAACTGGTTTAATATTAATAACAATTTTGGGTATAGCCGTCCTATTGTATTTAATTATGCATTCAAAAATGCAGGCGTTCCTGGCTCTATTAATTGCCAGTATCCTCATCGGCCTTTTCACAGGAATGGAACCAGCTTTCCTGTTGGAAGTAATAGAAGTTGGGATGGGGGGAACTCTGGGATTTATAGCAATCGTAGTTGGACTTGGTGCCATGTTCGGGGAAGTACTCAGAGCATCCGGAGGTGCAGAGCGTCTTGCATTTACCCTGGTTGATAAATTTGGTGAAAAACGTGCACAATGGGCACTTGGATTAACCGGATTTATTGTAGCTATTCCGGTATTTTTAGATGTTGCCCTTGTTATTCTGATTCCTATTCTTTATAGTTTGGCAATACGTACGCGTAAATCGTTACTTTACTATGGAATCCCGCTTCTGGCAGGCTTGGCAGTAGCACATAGTTTTATTCCTCCTACACCTGGTCCGATTGCGGTAGCATCTGTATTAGGCGTTGATTTAGGATGGATGATGCTATTTGGTGTTATTGCCGGGATACCAGCAATGGTTGTAGCTGGACCAATATTCGGGCGTTATATTGGAAATAAAATTCATGTTGATGTTCCTGAACATATTAAAGAGGAAGAAGAGAGAAAGAAAGCAAATAATGAGGAAGGTAAACTGCTTCCTAGCTTTGGAATGATTTGCTTCTTAATCTTGTCCCCATTAGTATTAATCCTATTTAACACAACTGGAGGTATCTTGCTGAAAGAAGGCATTTTTAAAGAAGTTGTAACATTTATTGGCCATCCATTTGTCGCTTTAATAATTGCAACATTACTTTCAATGTACTTTCTCGGTAAACGCCGTGGTGTCACAAAAAATGAAATGCAATCAATGACAACTAAAGCACTTGAGCCTGCAGGTATTGTTATTTTAATTACCGGGGCGGGTGGTGTCTTCAAAGAAGTGTTGATTGAAAGCGGAGTCGGCGATGCTATGGGAGAATTAATGGCTTCTTCCGGTTTCCCCTTAGTGCTGCTTGCTTTTTTGATTTCTACTTTTGTCCGCGTAGCTCAAGGTTCAGCAACAGTAGCAATGATTACAGCAGCAGGATTGATTTCTCCTATTCTTGACATGACTGAGCTTTCTCAGCCAATGCTGGCGCTTATTGCTATTTCAATCGCCTGTGGAGCAACTGTCTTATCTCATGTAAATGATTCTGGCTTCTGGCTTGTAAACCGGTTATTTGCGATGACAGAAAAAGATACCCTTAAATCATGGACAGTTATGGAAACCATTATTGGTTTAGTTGGATTTTTTGTGGTATTTGGATTAAGCTTTTTCATATCATAATACATATAGAAATAAAAGATTATCATTATAGGGTACTCTCCTTAAAGATCCGGAGAGTACTTTTATTTTAATACTTACAAAGTCTAAGCTATAATTGCATTATAACCGGAATTTTTAAATTATTAATATTAGGTGTCTTTAAAAGGGGAAATGAAAGATGAGTAGTAAAGCTATTTTAAAAGAATTTGGATTTAATGTCGCTGAAGAACAAAAAAGCATTTATCCATTTTCTCCAGTCTATAAGCTTCATAATTATATAATCAAGAAAACACAATACCCATTGGAAAGAGCACGAAATCTCGTCAGATATACTACGTACTTAAAAGAAAAAGGTATACCTGTCGTCACTCCAGTTAACGTAAACACCTGCAATCCAAAACAAATAGATGATGCATGCTATATTTGTTACCCGTTTATAAATGGAAGCAATTATCAGGGAACAGAGAAAGAAATTATCCAGGCAGGAGAGCTTCTTGGCCGTATACATGCGCTTTCCTCTTCTAAAAATACGTTTGGTTTAAGCGAATATGATGTTTTTGATTTTTATCATCATGAAGTGGATAATGATATGCAAAAGATTAGCAACTTTGTCAGCAGCTATCAAGTCAACATTCCTATTCAGAAGTTGAAAGAGTTATTACATATGGCAGTGGAGAATCAGGAAAAATTGAAAAGTACCTCATTAAAATGGGTGGAGACACCACATGATTATAAAGCGAATAATCTGGTATTTCAAAATGATCCTGTTCTTATAGATCCAGATAATGCCAAGTCGATTCCGCGCACTTTTGATTTAGCATTGGCATTATTATTGTTTCATAATGAATTATCTTCTGCTCCCAATCGTACTTTTACACCAAAAGAATGGGAACTATTTTTAGAGGGCTATTCCAAACATCAAACTTTAACCAATGTAGAGATAAAAGCTTGGGAAGAAACAGTATTGCATGTATTTTTGGACGAAGTAATGTGGCTGATGGCCGAAGTGGAAGAGGATTGGGAAAGGAAAGAGCAAAGAGATCTATTCGTCAGTGTTACAGAAACGCTGTTTCATATAAAAGATTATTCTGTTTAAAAGAATAGAAGTAAGCAGAGGTTCATTAAGCCGCCGTATAGACAATGCAAAAGATTAAAATTGGAGAGATTAATATGAATATAGAACAGCAGCTATACAATGCTGCAGTAGATTTAATTAAAAAAAGATACCCATCTGGCTGGGGTGGTGCAGTAGCCATGTACACAGAATCAGGTCAGATATTAACAAGTGTTGCTCCTGAAGTTATTAACGCCTCTACAGAATTATGTATGGAAACAGGAGCAATTTTAGAAGCACATAAGCTTAATACAAAAGTAACCCATTCCATTTGTGTTGCCAGAGAGGATGAAAATGCCCCATACCTCATTTTAACGCCATGTGGTGTTTGTCAGGAACGGCTATTTTATTGGGGAGAGGATGTAAAAGCAGCTGTAACAAATCCAGATAATGAGCTTGAATTTAAAACATTGAAAGAATTGCAGCCTTATCATTGGCATAAAGCATATGAGAGTGGAAATTTAACTTGAAGAGAATAAAAAGAACGGCCAAATACAACATGTATCAGCCGTTCTTTTTTACAAAATTATTCATAAGCCTTTTCAGCAGATCTGAATAAAGACTTATCTTCCATTTTATGCGTAACAAACATCAATATCACTCCGAAGAAAATCATCCCGCCGGCGACAAAAGTGATTTGTCTGAATGAAAATTGATTCGTCAGCAGAAGACTTCCAAGGGTTGCCCCAATCGAGTTTGCCAGGTTGAATACAGATGCAGCAATTGTTCCTGATAAAGCTGGAGCTTCCGTTGCTGCCAGGATAATCTTTGCATTTAATATCGGTGTTGTTCCAAATGTGCCAGCTCCAAATAAGAAGCAGGCAACATACGTGAAGAAAGGGTTCGCAAGCAGGAAAGTGAAGCCGATCAGCACGGTGCCTAAAATAGTCATCGCTACAATTAAGTGCTCTGTCAATACCTCAGGCTGAATGCTTCCAGAAACAAAATTCCCTATCACAGCGCCAAGCCCGAATAAGAATAATCCAATCGTTATACTTGTTACATCAAAGCCTGCAATTTCTCTGAGCATCGGCTCTGTGAACGTATATGCTGTAAACACACCGGAAAAGCCTAAAACAATCACGGCAATCAGCATCCAGACATTTTTATTCTTTACTATAGCCATTTCGTTCTTTAACTTAGGAATTTCTTTTTGCTTGATATCGGGTGTGACAATCATGATTCCAATTAAATTGATAATACCCATCAATGCAATAAACCAGAATACGAGTCTCCAATCCAGCATGCCGCCGATGTATGATCCAAAGGGAACTCCAAGCATAATAGCAATAGTAAGACCTCCCTGCACAGCAGCAATTGCGCTGGTGCGTTTGTGAGGCGGAGAAATATCGACAGCCATGCTCATACACAACCCAAAGAATGGTGCGTGCATCGTTGCAGAAAGAAGTCTGGATAGAAGTAATATCTCAAATGTAGGAGCTGTGGCAGCCACAATATTACTTATTATAAAAATAGACATGAGTGCGATTAATAATGGTTTCGGTGAATATTTAACCGTCAGTATCCGGAGCACCGGACCGCAGACAGCGACACTGATGGCGTAGACACTGAGCAATAATCCAGTTGCAGAAACTGCTACATCCAGATCAGCAGCAAATTGTGTTAATAAGCCAGTTACAGCATATTCTGTCATCCCGATTGCAAACGTACCAATCATAAATACGGATAAAATCATATTACGGGAGAATTTCATTGTCACTATATAACACTTCCTTTCGTTCTAACTAAAAAAACAATAGCACTATCATAGTGGAAGAGATGTTCTGTGTCTAGGCATCTGTTTAAGAAAAAGAAAGAAATAATTTTCAGATTAATGGAAGCGTAAATCATTGGTTTAGCACGATAACAAGCGGTTTTAAAAAAGACGAAAAAAAGAGCAAACTAGAAGAAGCAGAGCAGGTTAGAAAATGGTATATTAAAAGTATCTTTTATCTTAAAGGAGGAAAAATAATGACAACGATTACGAAAAATATTGTTCCACATCTCTGGTTTGATAAAGAAGCAAAAGAAGCTGCGGCATTCTACACTTCCATTTTTCCTGATTCGCAGATTATCAGTGAAATTGTTTTAAAGGATACACCATCAGGAGATTGTGATTTGATATCCTTTGATTTATGGGGACAGCGGTTTATGGCAATCAGTGCAGGTCCATATTTTTCAATTAATCCGTCGATTTCCTTTATGGTAAATTTTGATCCGGCCCGGGATAAGAATGCCTCCAGTCAGATTGAAGAGGTTTGGGAGAAGCTGTCCGATGGCGGGCAGGTACTTATGCCATTTGATGCGTATCCCTTCAGTGAAAAATACGGATGGATACAAGATAAATACGGGCTTTCCTGGCAGCTTATCCTGACCAATCCGGAGGGAGAAGAAAGACCGCCAATATTACCGTCCATGATGTTCATTGGTGAAAATGTAGGGAAAGCGGAAGAAGCTGTACAATTTTATCAATCTATTTTTAAAAATAGTAAACAGGGAGTCGTTGCCCATTATCCGGCAGGGATGGATCCAAACAAAGAGGGAACAGTAATGTTTTCTGATTTTATGCTCGAAAATGTCTGGATGACAGCAATGGATAGTGCTCTGAATCATGATTTTCAATTTAATGAAGCTGTTTCTTTACTGGTTAATTGTGAAACGCAGGAAGAAATTGATTATTATTTTGAGCATTTATCGGCAGTACCTGAAGCAGAGCAATGTGGCTGGCTAAAGGACAAGTATGGTGTATCCTGGCAAATTTCTCCCAAAGATATGGATGAAATGATGAGTGAGAATGCAACAACAGAGCAAATTGCCAGAGTAAACAAGGCAATGATGCCAATGAAGAAATTGGATATAGAAACATTGCGAAAGGCATATGAGGGGTAAATAAATGTACAAATTAAAAACAAAAGAAACAGATAACAGTGTCATTGAATTTATTGAACAGGTAGAGCAGCCAAAGAAGCGGGAGGATGCATACCGCCTGCTGGATATATTCGCGGAGACAACCGGATTTGAGGCAGCAATGTGGGGCCCGAGTATTATTGGCTTTGGTAAGTATCATTATAAATATGATTCAGGCCATGAGGGAGACGCACCTTTAGTCGGCTTTTCTCCAAGAAAGGCTAAGATAAGTCTTTACTTTGCAACAGGAGATACAGAGCGTGAACACTTGCTTGAAAAATTTGGTAAACATACAACAGGTAAGTCCTGTGTCTATATTAATAAAGTGGCAGATATTGATGAAGAGGTATTAAAGGAATTAATTAAGCAGTCTGTGCTTTTTTTACAGGAGAGATATCCGGGGAAGTAGGGGAAGCGCTATATATACAATCAGAAAAATAGAGCAAAGCCGGAAAGATACTGATTTTTTAACGGATATGCTATACGAATCTATATATATCCCGTCTGATAAGCCGCCAAAAGAAGAGCTGCTCCAAGCAGCGTATTTACGTAAATATCATCAAAACTGGGGAAGAACAGGAGATATGGCTCTTATTGCGGTAAATCAACAGAATCAGGCTGTTGGAGCGGTATGGTGCCGCCTGTTTAACGAAAATGAAAAAGGATATGGCTTTGTCAGTCCTGATATTCCTGAACTCGGTATTGCAATTGTTGAAAGTGAAAGAGGCAAGGGGTTAGGAAAGCAATTATTGATTGAAATAATAAAAGGAGCTAAGAAAGCAGGATACATTGGGCTGTCTCTCAGTGTGGATCTAAAAAATACAGGAGCAATCAGCCTGTACCATCAATTGGGTTTTGAAGATATAGAGATAGAAGGAACATCAAAAACGATGTTATATTCGTTTTAATTATAGGAAAAGGTCGTGTGAGAAATTGAAAAATTTTTTCATGCGGCTTATTTTTTGATTCTTTAAAGATGTAGCAAATATAATTTTTTTCTTATATTCACGATGTTTACTATGATTTATTTTTATTGTGAAAATGAATTACATAATTTAGTAACCCAATTTACATAGTTGTATTATCTAATAGTAGAGGTAATTATTTCATTGCACTCTATTTTGCTATAAAATATATAATAGCACTAAAGAAGAAAGGAATGTATGAGAACAATGAGTATTATCAGCCAAATCGAAGAAATAATCGAACAGAAGCGGGAAGCTTTTTTTAAAGTAAGTGATCAAATTTGGGAAACACCTGAAATTCGTTATGAAGAAAAACAGTCTTTTAAATGCTCAGCTGATTTTATGGAGGAGCAAGGCTTTCAGGTAGAACGTGGAGTAGCCAGTATTCCGACTGCATTCACTGCAACCTTTGGAAACAGTGGTCCGGTGATTGCAATATTAGGAGAATACGATGCTTTACCTGGTTTAAGTCAAAAAGCCGGTGTGACTGAATTTGATCCGGCAGTACCATATGGTCCAGGACATGGCTGCGGTCATAATCTGCTTGGCGTAGGTTCAATGTCTGCTGCAGTTGCTGTAAAAGAATACTTAGAGAAAAATAATTTAGAAGGAACGATCCGGTATTATGGCTGCCCGGCAGAAGAAAGTGGTTATGCAAAAACATATATGGTCAAAGCAGGGTTATTCGATGATGTAGCTGCATCCTTTTCCTGGCATCCGCATTATACAAACAGCTTGTTTCATGGACCATCACTGGCGGTTATCCACTCCACCTTTACATTTAATGGGATAAGCTCGCATGCAGCAGCTTCTCCAGAACTGGGGCGGAGCGCATTAGATGCTGTGGAACTAATGAATGTCGGTGCCAACTATATGCGGGAGCACATGATTGACGAAGCCCGGGTTCATTATGCAATCACAAACTCTGGAGGAATGTCTCCAAACGTTGTCCAAAAAGAAGCAGAAGTTTCTTATTTTGTCCGTGCTCCTCATGCAGATCAGGCCCGTGCTTTGTTTAAACGTCTGATAAAAATCGCGGAAGGTGCAGCGTTAATGACAGAAACCTCCATGGATTACCGTATCGAAGGCGTATGTTCTAATCTTGTACAAAATGCTACATTAGATAAACTGCTTCATAAAAATATGAAAGCTTTAGAACGCCCGCATTTTACTGAAGAAGAGCTGGAATTAAGTAAAAAATATTATAATACATTAAATGAAGATGATATCGCATTTGCTGCCTCACTGGTCGGCAAGAAGAAGGCGAAGGAGCTTGCTGAACGCCCGCTTATTCATGAAGTGGATGCCTACCGCGAGGCACCGGAATATGTGAAAGGGTCAGGTTCTACAGATGTTGGTGCTGTCAGTTGGGTGACACCTACTGCGCAGCTGATGGCAGCAACATGGACATTCGGTACACCATTCCATACTTGGCAGGTCGTATCTCAAGGAAAAACTTCCTATGCGAAAAAGGGGATGCTTTTTGCAGGAAAAGCGATTGCGAGCACTATTATTGACGTTCTGCAAAATCCAGAAGTACTGCAGAATGCTGCGAAAGAGCTTCGTGATCGTGAGGCAGGACCGGAAAATTATGATTCGCTGCTTCCTGAAGATCAGGATATGCCGTATATACTGAAAAAATAAATATATAACTATATAACAAATATAAGCTAAAACCCTCTTTGTATCAATGGAAGATGCAAAGGGGGTTTTTCGATTGAACCAAGTATAAATATTTGGTTTTGTGGAAACGTAAATAAGGATTTTATAAGCTTATTTATTGTTAAAATTATCCCCTATATTTCACTTGGAATATAGGCGGGGCTTGGGGAAGGAGGTAACCTGGAATGAGCCAATCTGTATTTACAAAATTAAAACAGCAGGAAAAAAAGGAAGAAGAAAAGCAACTAGGCAGTCATCCTGTCCAGCCAAAAGTACGTTCGAAGCTTTCGAATAAAGTCAGCGATAATCTCGATACATTAAAGAACGCGATTGGTAATCCAGAAGATTTAAATCTCCGTTATATCTCCATTGGAAAACTGCAAAAGAAATGTGGAATTGCTTATTTATCGGGAATAACAGATACAAATATGATTAATCAGGATATTATCCAGACTTTGCAGCAGAATTTAAAAGAAATGGAAGGCAGCCCTTTAGAAAATGTAAAGCTCGAAATGATTGCAGTTTCCTCCGTGGCAGAATTGAATAATATGACTGAAATCATTAACCTTGTGCTGGACGGACAAACGGTATTCTTTCTGGAGGAAGAAGAAAATGCGTTAGTCATTGGGACATCTGGTGGAGACAAACGTGCTATTGAGCAGCCGCAATCGGAAAATTTAATCCAGGGGCCAAGAGAAGGATTTGTGGAGAGTTTAGAAGTCAATTTAGCGATGATTCGTCGTAATATCCGTGATCCAAATCTGCGCTTTAAAGCATATGAAGTCGGTACGAGGTCAAAGCAGAAGCTCGTACTTTGTTATGTAGAAGATGTGATCAATCCCCAGATTCTGGAGGAAGTTATTTATCGGCTTGAATCGATTGAACTGGAATATATCACAGATGTTTCACAAATTGAACAGTGGATTGAGGATAGCTCTCTTTCTCCATTTCCGCAAATGTTAAGTACGGAAAGGCCGGATAAAGTTGCTTTTGAAGTTTTACATGGGCGTTTCGCTGTTTTGGTAGATGGGACTCCTTTTTCGGCAATAGGGCCAGTTGTTCTCAGCGATATTAACAAATCGATGGAAGATTATAACCAGAGATGGATTACTGCATCCTTATTACGTATTCTTCGAGTTGTAGCAAGCTTGATAGCACTATTCTTACCTGCTTTTTACATTGCAATGGTTTTATTTCATCCGGGGATGCTGCCGACAACATTGGTATTCTCCATTGCAGCCAGCCGTGAAGGAATGCCATTTTCTGCGATAGCAGAGATATTATTAATGGCAGCTACCTTTGAAATGCTGCAGGAAGCGGCTATTCGGCTGCCCCGGATAATTGGACAGACGATTGGTATCGTTGGCGGTATTGTTATTGGAGAGGCTGCTGTTAGTGCAGGAATAGCAAGCCCGATTATTGTCATTATTACCGCGTTAACTGCAATTGCCAGCTTTTGTTCCCCTTATTACAGTGTAGCAATCAGTTTTCGAGCTGTCCGTTTTGGTTTTATGCTGATTTGCGCTCTTTTTGGATTATTTGGACTGATTCTTGCGTTTCTTGTTCTTGTTATACACGTTACAAATTTAAAAAGCTTCGGTGTTCCATATAGCTTTACAGTTTTTCCTGCAGTAAAGCAGGATATGATGGATAATGTTATCAGAGGACCAATAACGAAAGTGGAAGAACAGTATATCTTTTTACAGGATGAGTTAAAAGATCCCAACAGACAAAGGAATGAATAATAGATGCGAACAGTAGGGTATGCCGACGGTAAAATATCAAACATAACTATATTAACAATTGTTCCCAGTATTGTTGTTGCTGTCGGGATATTGACTTACCCGCGTACGCTGGCCAGCCAGACAGAGGGCGCAGATGGTTGGATAACATTATTAATTGGAGGGGCAGTTTGTGCATGTTCTACTTTTCTGATTGCTAAAATTGCCTCTTTATTTCCTGGACAGTCTTTTTATACGTATACTTCTTCAATGCTGACGAAGCCGATTGCGATTCTGTTAAGTATGTTGTTTTTTTTATTATCAGTAACCATTGTCAGTTATGAGGCAGCTTTTATTGCTAATATATCTCATCATTATTTGTTTGAAAAAACCCCATCGGAAGCCATTAATCTCGTATTCTTATTTGTGGTTTTGTATGCTGTATGCGGAGAGCGTGTAGCAATTTTTCGGACTGGTTTTGGAATAATTATTTTGACTGCTGTTGCAACAATTGTTTTAGTTATTACGGCTCTTCCTTCTGCAGATTGGAACCGGATGCTCCCGGCCTTTACTACGGATTTCAAATCGTATTTAGGTGAACTGCCAAATAGCATTTTATCTTATTCTGGTGTTTTCGTCCTTTTCTTTTATATGAAGCTAACCAGAACACCATCGAAAAGTGTAAAGTCAGCAGTAATTGGTGCAATAGCCGTGACAGGATTTTATATCACTGTTTATCTAATGTGTATCGCCGTACTTGGAAATGTATCAACAGCTAATACTGTTTATCCGCTGGTTGAATTGGCGAATATGGTGCGATCTATAGGTTTTCTGGATAGAATTGAATCCTTATATTTCGTTATCTGGATTACTACTGTATTTATGACAACTGCCATTGCTTATGATATCAGTGTGTTAATCATTACAGATATTTTTCCGAAAGCAAATAAAATTTTTGTCGCTTTCAGTTTATTACCGTTTGTATACTTTATATCGCTTCTTCCAACCGATTATTATCAAGTGTCAGATTTAGGCACAATAATTGGGTATGCAGCTAAATGTTTAACTATAATCACCCTAGTTTTCTTATGGATAATGTACTGGGGAAAGGGCAGAAAAGGAAAGCGAGGTAAATCATGAGATATCTTTTTTTCTTATTTTGTGTTCCACTATTGTTAATATTGTCAGGGTGCTGGGACAGCTTGGAAATAGAGAATAGGGCTTTTGTGTCTGGAGTGGCAATTGATCCGGTTAAGGATAATGGTGATAAAAACTTAAAAATGATGACACAGGTTGTTATTCCAAACGGACTCGTTTCACTGCCAAATAACAGTAGTGGGGGAGAAAAAAGCTTTCGTAATGTCTCAAGTATTGGTAAAACTATTTTTGAAGTGAAATCGTCCATCGAGGAAAAAGAAGATGGAGATCTTGATAACAGTCATATTGAAATTGTAATTATTTCAGACGAGCTGGTAAAAAGTGAATATAAAATATCAGATATTATAGATGTGTTTATGCGGGAAAGCAGAATGAACCGGGATATTATTTTAGCAGTAGCCAACGGAAGCTCAGAGGAGCTGTTAAATATAGATCCAGAAAATGTAAAGCTTCCTTCTCAATACATTACAGAGCTCATTAAATCCAATTATAAATTAGCAGATTTAGAACCGGAAACTGCAGGAGATATGCAATATTTTTTTATTAAGAATAAAAGTTTTTACCTTCCTTATTTAGAAAATACGCCCTCAACAACTGGTATTCAGTTAGGTGGAGTAGCTGTTTTTGAAGGAGAGAACGGGAAAATGGTTGGCATACTAAAAGGAGATGAAATAACGGGATTAGCATTAACGCGCCCCAGTTTTAGTGAAACGCTTATAGTAGATCATAACGGACAAAAGGCATCGTTCACAATTCCTGATGGACGGACCGAAATAAAACTTCTTAATAGTGATCCCGAAAACCTCCACTTTCAATTTGATGTATTTTTGACTGGAGAGCTTGTAGAAGCTTCTCAAGGACTGGGTTTTATCAAGGAAGAGAATATAGAGAATTTGAAAAAGAAATTCAGGCTGGAAGCGGAAAAAGTGATGTCAAAGACAATATCGAAGTTGCAGAACGATTATGGTGTAGATATATTGGAATTTCATGAATTTTTGTTTAGAAAGCATCCTGATATCTGGAAGCAGGTAGAAGGCAATTGGGACAGCGGGAAAAATTATTTTTCCAATGTAGACGTAACATTGAATGTAGACGTGACTATACGTGAACCAGGAAATACGAATTGATACAGAGCAGGTGAAAAAGAATGATGTGGATGAATTTTATCGAAAATAGAATTTCTATACAGGCGATAATTGGCCTAATATTAGCTATTGTTGTCCCTATCACAATTTATTGGATTAACCGGAAGTATCATGAATCGACAGACCCTATATGGAAGAAAGAAAGAAGACAGAAGGTACAAAATGACAATCCAGAAAGTAAGGTGTAAAGGAGTGTACAGACGATGCTTGACATAATTATTCTTATTCTGCTGATTCTGTTTTTAGTAAGCTGGCTGCTGCTTTTTATCATGCGACGGCATCTGATAAAGAGGATGGTTAATAAATTTGGAAAAATTCTGATGGAGGACCGTTATCAGGAGAATATATTTGAAATGGTAACAGGCTTTAAACATATGGGATTCCAACGAACCTTTGAGATTAATCTGCGGGCAGAATCTGGAGATGTCCTGCATCGGCCGCTTGGATCTGCAAAAACATGGCCCGATTTTGAAAAGCTGACCTTTATACCGGCTCAAGTAGCTAAATTTCCAACGGAGTACACGGAGCAAATAGATATGAAAGTAACGATCGGTCCAAAAGCCAAGAAACCGATGAAATTAGATATCCCATTAATGATCAGCGGAATGGCATATGGCATTGCATTAAGTAAAGAAGTAAGACTGGCGCTGGTTGATGCGGTGAACCAGCTTGGTACTGCGCTTAATTCCGGTGAGGGCGGGGTAATGGAAGAAGAAATTGACGGCACAGATAATTATATACTGCAATTTTCGAAGACAAGCTGGTCGAAGGAAAAAGAGCTGATTAAGAAAGCTTCCATGATTGAAATAAAATTTGGACAGGGAGCTTTAATGAGTTCAGGCGTTGTTATACCGGCTGATGAGCTGCAGGGCGATATTCGGAAGGTATTAAATTTGGATGATGGAGAAGAAGCGATTATTCATAATCATTTCTTTGAGAATCAAACATTAGAGGATTTTAAAAATCTTGTCCAGGAGCTAAGAGATATGACAGACGGCGTTCCAATCGGAGCGAAGATTGGCGCAGGCGGCAAAATTGAAGAGGACATAGATGCTCTGTTAGAAATCGGTGTAGATTATATTGCTGTGGACGGAGCGCAGGCAGCAACACATGGAGCACCGCCGATCTTATCAGAGGATTTTGGAATCCCGACTATTCATGGCTTACAGCGTGCTCATCAGCATTTGCTAAAACGGAAGGCGAGAGAGGATGTCAGTCTGGTTATTTCAGGTGGTATGTTCAATGCAGGTCAATTTTTAAAAGCAATTGCATTAGGCGCTGATGCTGTTTATTTAGGATCCGTTGTCTTATTTACCCTGTCTCATAAGCAGGTTTTAAAGGCTGTTCCCTTTGAACCGCCTACGCAGGTTGTCTGGTATGACGGAAAATATAAGGATGATTTTAATAGACAGGAAGGGACGAAGGCTTTAGTTAATTTTATCAATGCTTCCACAAAAGAAATGGAAGAAGGTATCCGGATTATGGGGAAAACCGCCTTGTCAGAGGTGAAAAAGGATGACCTCGTTTCCTATGATGAAGCAGTTGCCCGCGATATTGGCGTTCCGTATAGTGCACATTCTTATGAAGAAGAGGCTGCTAAACAGAATAAACCAGGTCCGATGATTGAACTGTAAAAATACTTGTTTTATGGAAAAGAGAACCATTTGACGTATTCCTTCAAACTGTCTTATAATGAAAAAGTAAACTTAGAACGGAAGGGAAAATGTGCTTAGATGAGATTTCGATTCCTAGACTTGAACAACTAATTTGATAATATGTTCAAGCTCTGTCTGTGCTTTTTGCGCCTGCAGAGAAATAGGGGTCGTCTGTCTTTTTTCAGCTATTATAATAAAGGTATACATCAGGTATATCTTTTTCCTGAATGCAGTATGTGAAAAGGACAGCAGACCATTTGCTGTTCTTTTTTTCAATTTCAATACAGATATAACGAAAACTTCTATTTCTTAAAAGTGGGAAGCAGGGCATTCGTTCTGAAAAAAATAAAAGTGAGGGGAGATTTTTTATGCAGATGCTATTGTTCTTTTAATAGATACGGGCTTGTTATAAGAAAACACAAGCTCGTATCGATACAGTTTCAGGCTATCGATACGAGAAATTCAAAATCTCGGAGGTAGCAAAAATGCAAAACATTCAATTTGAAATAAAAGATGTAGAATTAACGTATTTAGACAGAGAAATCCTTTCCATCGACCGTTTAGCAATTCATTTTATGGACCGGATTGGAATTGTCGGTCCGAATGGATCAGGGAAAACAAGTCTGCTCCGTTTGCTGGCCGGTGAATTAGAACCGGCAAAAGGAAGAATTCACCGGCATGCGGACTTTGCTTATTTAAAGCAAATGGAAACACCTGGCGGAGAAGCAGCAGATCCAAAGGTTTTAGGAAAGCTTCAGGTGCCAGATTTAGAAGAAGGCATCAGTGGAGGAGAGCAGACCAAAATAAAAATTGCACAGCTCTTGGCAGATTATAACGAAGCATTGTTGATTGATGAACCAACAACGCATCTTGATCAGCAGGGAATACGATACTTGCGCAGAGAACTGGAAAATTATTACGGGACGCTTGTTTTAATCAGTCATGACCGTAAACTTCTGGATCAGCTGGTCACAACAATTTGGGAAATACGAGATGGAAAGATTCATGTTTATTCAGGGAACTATACCGATTATGAAGAGCAAAAAATATTAGAAGAACGTCAGCAGCAGGACGCACATGAACAATATCTGAAGGAAAAATCCCGTTTAGAAGCAGCAGCGCAGGATAAAATGCAAAAGGCTGCGAAAATGATGAAAGGTGAGAAAGCAAATGCCCGAAAAAAGCAGGGTGTAAATCGGATGTTTGCTACAAAGCCTAAGGATGTTTCACAAAAATCGATGCAAAAAAGTGCCAAAGCAATGGAGAAACGGCTGGAGCAAATGGAAAAGGTTGATGCTGTACAGCATGAACGGCCAATCACGTTTCATCGCTCTAAGGCGTTAGAGCTGCATCATTCCTTTCCCGTAATGGGAAATCAGCTGACCTTGAAGGCTGGTGAGAAGACTCTTTTAGAGAAAGTTCGTTTTCAATTTCCATTAGGCAAAAAAATTGCAATAACTGGAGCAAACGGTTCTGGAAAAAGCACCTTGCTTCAGGCGATTTATCATCGCCGGGAAGGGATGGAGATTTCTCCTAAAGTGGAATTTGGATTCTTTGAACAGCTTGCTTATCAGGAAAAGTCGAATGAAACGGTACTAAACAGTTTGAAGAAAACGACTGATTACGAGGAAGGCTTTTTACGCAGTGTTCTTCATTCTATGTATTTTAAAGGAAATGATATTTATAAAAAGCTTCGTTATTTAAGCGGCGGTGAGGCTATCCGGCTGCAGCTGTGCCGATTATTTCTCGGCTCCTATCATGTATTATTATTAGATGAACCAACGAACTTTTTGGATATCCAGACAACGAAAGCATTGGAATCTTTTTTTGAAGGGTATCCGGGAACGATTATTTTTGTTTCACATGATGCTGCCTTTGTCGAAAACGTAGCGGATCATGTTTACGAAATTAAAAATAACAATATAATTGAGAAGTAGAGAAGGGCGCAGGAGCAGCTATTTGCTCCTGCTCTTTTATTATCCAGTGTAAATTCAGTGACCTTCTTGATGGACAAAACGTTTCATTATATTAATAATGAAAACAGACAATTAATTAATAGCAGGAAAAGGTGGAAGTAAGCATGAAAAAAATACTTATTATTTCATTGCTGATTGCAGTGGGAGTGTTTTTCTTCGTCGGAAAATTTGAGGGAGACAATAAACTATTTGCACAGGTGTTACCTTCTAATATAAATGAAGCTAATGAAATTAAAGAAATTATGATATATGAAGTAAATCCAACAGGAAAACCAAAAGCAATTTCGCTGACTGAAAAAGATGATATTAATAAGGTATTAGAAGCTTCTGAATCGATGGAGCTCAAAAAAGGTGATGAATTTGTCAGCACGGGGTATCTGGTTCTTTTCCAGGGCTCCAAAGAAAGCTATACGATGACAGTTGACAAAGAGGGGAATCTTGATATGAATGATCATGAAGAACATTATGAGATTAAAGGAAAAAATGAATTACTTCATATTATTCAGGCGTTCAAGGACAAATGGGAGCCGATGGATGAGGAAGAGAGGTAAACTTCTCACTCTCAGCATGTTAAGAAGGATAAAATTTTACGGATAAGGCGGGCAGAAAAATGCTGTTAATGATTGATAACTATGATTCATTTACCTACAATATTGTACATTATCTGGAGAATTTAGGTGAGAAGGTTGTTGTGAAATATAATGATCAGCTGACCATAGAAGAAATTAACCAGTGGAAGCCTGAATCCATTATCCTGTCGCCGGGGCCTCATTCACCTCAGGAAGCCGGTATAACCTTAAAAGTCATTGATCAGTTTAAGAGTAAGATCCCTATTCTTGGTATTTGCCTTGGCCATCAGGCAATTGGACATGCCTTTGGTGCAGAAGTGATAAAAAATGCTCCTGTTCATGGGAAGCAATCTCGTATTCTGAACGATCAGAATGGTGTATTTTCACAGCTTCCTGAAAACTTTACTGTAACAAGATATCATTCCTTAAGCATTCAGCCGGATACGGTACCGGATACCCTTATTGTCACTGCAACAACAGAGGATGGAACAATAATGGGCATCCGTCATAAAACGTATCCAATTGAAGGAATCCAATTTCATCCTGAGTCTGTATGTACAGAACACGGCTATGCGCTGTTAAATAATTTCCTGATGCAATATAAAGGGGCAGGAGAGCTGCAAAATGATGGATAATACAAAAATGATTTTTGATTTTTCTTTTGAAGAGGAAGCAGGCGTACGTCGTATTTTTGAAAATCCGGCAGAAATTTTAATTGCAAATACACATGCCGAGGTCGGTCAAGTATTTGAACAAATGGAAATCTATCAGCAAAGGGGCTTTTATCTGGCTGGTTATATTTCCTATGAAGCTGCAGCTGCTTTCGATAAAAATCTTATGACACATAGAAAAGGCAGCCTGCCTCTTATCATTATGGGTGTTTTTAAGCGAATGGAGCTGGAAAGTGTGAAGCCGGCAGCCAATCGAGCTTATCCTCCTGTAAATTGGCAGATGACAACAGAGAAGCAGCAGTATCAGCAAAATATCAAATCCATAAAAGCTGCCATTGCTGAAGGAGATACATATCAGGTGAATTACACTGTCCGAATGAAGGCAGATAGACCAGTGGATGCGGATTTATTATATGAACAATTATCGGGTGCCCAGCAAGCAAATTACTGTGCACATTTACAAATTGGCAATTATCAAATTATATCAGCTTCCCCGGAACTGTTTTTTGAACGAAGAAAGCAGTCTATCCGCACTAAGCCGATGAAAGGGACTATAAAACGGGGACAGACACCAGAAGAAGATATCCAAAATAAAAGAATGCTTTCTGAATCAGAAAAGGATCGGGCAGAAAATTTAATGATTGTCGATCTGCTGCGGAATGATTTATCTAAAATTGCTGTACCGGGTTCTGTCCAGGTTCCAAAGCTGTTTGAAATCGAGGAATATCCTACCGTATATCAAATGACATCAACGGTTATGGCAGAATTAAAAGAAAGCCTCAGCAGCTTTGATATTTTTAAAGCATTATTTCCCTGCGGTTCTATCACCGGTGCTCCAAAGCAAAGTACAATGAGTATTATTAAACAGCTGGAGGATTTCCCTAGAGAGATTTACTGCGGAAGTATCGGTTTTATCACGCCAGACCAGGAATCATTGTTTAATGTTGCCATTCGGACTGCATGGATGAAGAATGGAAAAAAAGCTGTCTATGGGGTAGGCGGAGGTATTACATGGGATTCAGAGACAGAAGCAGAATATGAAGAAGCATGGGCAAAAGCAGCGATTTTAAAAGGAAGCGCATCTTCATTTCAGCTTTTAGAAACAATGAAATATGATGGAACACAGATTCACCGTCTGAGCAGGCATCTGGCCAGACTTGAGCGGGCAGCCAATCAGTTTCAGTATCCTTATTCGATTGGAAAAATAAAACAGCAGCTGAAGGAACAAATGAAAAAATATTCTGGAACACACCGCATCCGTCTGTTGTTGGAGCAAGACGGAAAGATAGATATAGCGTTCACAGCACTTTCAGAAGAATCAAATGCTGTGAGGCGAGTTAGTTTGGCATCATCTCCCATTAATCGTAAGGATATATTTTATTATTATAAAACAACCAATCGCCAGAATTATAATGACTTTCGCGAGCAGGACAGTACATCATTTGATGTTCTTTTATGGAATGAGGAAGAGCAGCTGACGGAGTTTACGATTGGTAACTTAGTCGTTAAACTGCACGGGGAATACTATACACCTCCGATTTCTTCTGGATTGCTTGCCGGAACTTACAGAGAAGAACTGCTGGAGTATGGAAAAATAAAAGAGAAAATCATCTGGAAGAAAGACATCCCATCCTTTGAAGAGGTGTGGCTGGTTAATAGTCTGCGCGGCTGGGTAAAAGTAGAATTTTAAGAGGATGTTCAAAAAGTCCAACAAAAATGACACGGCGATAAGAGGATCTTCTACTAAAAACGCCCACGTCGTGTGGACAACGCAGAAGTCACCACATCCTGTGGAAGTAGCTCGTCGCCTTGAACTTTCGACGCACAGGACGTGCTAGTGTCGGCGGTGTAACACGATGTTACGGTCTTAGCCGACTGGTCCTTTTCATCGTACTTTTTGAACACAAATTTTAATAAAAATTTTTCAGGAAAAGATTGCATGATTAACCGATGCAATCTTTTTTTATGCATCCTGAAATAATAGGAATATCGCCATGACAAAAGGCTTTTTTAGCTATTCGTTTATTAACATGCATTTTGTATGCAGGTGAAAATAATAATAAAAAAATAGGTATAAAAATTTTGAGCAAAAGTATATCTGAAATGAAAAAGTTATGATATGATGTATCAGATTCCTGAGGGAGGTTTTAAATGAAATTTATAGTTAAGGAGAAATGAATTATGAAAAAACAAAATATGACGCTGTCTATCTTGCTGATGAATTTGTTTATTGCATTTTTAGGTATTGGGCTGGTTATTCCAGTTTTACCTACTATTATGAACGAGATGAATTTATCCGGTTCCGTTGTAGGTTATTTGGTAGCAGCTTTTGCAGTTGCGCAGCTTGTTGTTTCACCGCTGTCTGGAAGATGGGTTGATGTGTTTGGACGTAAACGCATGATCGTTATCGGACTCTTAATTTTTAGTTTTAGTGAGTTTTTATTCGCTATTGGGAATACCGTAGAAATCTTATTTATTTCCAGAATCTTAGGTGGAGTGAGTGCTGCTTTTATAATGCCTGCAGTTACAGCATTTATTGCAGATATCACTACACTTGAGTCCAGACCGAAAGCGTTAGGATATATGTCAGCAGCGATTAATACAGGATTTATTATCGGTCCTGGACTTGGCGGATTACTGGCAGAAATAGGCCCAAGAATTCCATTTTTCGCAGCAGCAGGTTTAGCGTTATTTACTGCGATTCTATCAACGATTACATTACGCGAACCAGAAAGAAATCATGAGGAACAAAAAGAAGAAGTTGGAGCGAGAAAGCCCGGCTTGGGAAGAATTTTTGTTCCAATGTACTTTATCGCGTTCATTGTTATATTTATAACAGCATTCGGTTTATCTTCATTTGAATCGTTATTTTCTTTATTTGTGGATCATAAATTTGCATTTACGCCAAAGGATATTGCGATTATTATTACTGGAGGAGCAATTGTTGGAACAATTGCCCAAGTTGCTCTGTTTGGCAGATTGACAAATAAATGGGGAGAAATTCGTCTGATTCGTTATTGTCTGATTTTCTCTGCCATTCTTGTAACAACAATGACAGTTGTAGAAAGCTATGCAATGATTTTATTTGTAACAATTGTTGTTTTTATCGGTTTTGATTTATTAAGACCGGCTGTTACTTCTTATCTGTCCAGAGTAGCTGGAAATGAACAAGGATTCGTAGGCGGTATGAACTCCATGTTTACCAGTATCGGAAATGTATTTGGACCAATTGTCGGCGGGATTTTATTTGATATAAATTTAAACTACCCATATTATTTTGCAGCAATGGTACTCATGGCGGGTATTGCTGTGGCGATGGTCTGGAAAGAGCCTAAAGCTCAGGTCGAGCAGGCTGTAGAAGAATTAAAATAATTGCTAAAAAGAATAAATGGATAGAAGAAACGCACTTGTGAGGGCAGAAGCTCTGAAGCACAGGTGCGTTTTTGTTTTTCGTAAAATGTAAATAAAGTGAAGTTGCAGCCAGTTATATTGCAATAAAATTAACGATCAATATTATCAATATTATCAATTGTAATCGAGTTCGATTTTCTTGCATCTCTTTGCTTATTTAAATCTTCTGTAGAAGCCCGCATAAATGACCATGCCAGCAAGATCATAATAAAAATGACCGGGAAACCGGCAACAATACTGGCAGTTTGTAATGTCTCCAGTCCACCGATAAACATGAGCACCATGGGTAAAATCATTAACGTAAATGCCCAGAAAATTCGATGCCAGCGGAGCGGCTCGCCGCCGATAAGTCTTTTTTGAGCAACGGCTGCCAAAATATAGGAAGCAGAGTCAAAGGTTGTTGCCAGAAAAATAATTGCAAGCACCGTGAACATTGGAATAATAAACCAGGAAATCGGCAGCTGATCCAAAATAGCTATAATCGCAGCTGATGCGCCATACTCGTTCATAAAGCCAATAACATCAAATGATTGCGACAGCTGCAGATAAAGGCCATAGTTTCCTAAAATTCCAAAGAACAGTACACAGCCGAGTGTTCCATAAATTAATGTACCCAGCGTCATTTCTTTGATAGTTCTCCCCCGCGAGATTCTTGCAACAAAAAGCCCGACAAATGGGGCGTAGACGACCCACCAGGCCCAATAGAAGATTGTCCAGGTTTCAGGGAAATTCGTCGCTTCATATCCCGGTATAGAAGCAAGCGGCTCAAGCCAGGTAGCCATTGTAAAAATATTATTAACGATTCGGCCAAGACTTGTGAAAGTCATTTCACTGATAAATAAGGTTGGTCCAAAGATAAATACAAAAACTAATAGAAAAAGGAATCCCTCTGTTAATTCCAGAATAAGAGCTAGCTGCAAAAATGGCTGTACAAATGAGCATAATGATAGCCTGCATTCCCAGAGATACAGGAATTCCGGTGACATGATTAACTCCTTCTGCAATCATCGGAGTTCCTAATGCCAATGTTGTTCCTGCCCCGCCAAGCAAACCAAAAATAAATAAGACGTCAATTAAAGTACCAAGCGGCCCATCCGCATATTTTCCAATTACCGGTCTGGAGGCTTCGCTAATTTTAAGGATAGGCTTTTTCCGGACATAGTAAAAGTAAGCAATCGGCAGTGCAGGTAATGTATATAATGCCCATGCAATTGGCCCCCAGTGAAACATTCCATAACTCGCTGCCCAATTAATGGCTTCTTCGGATTCAGGCGTAATGCCAAATGGAGGTCCCTGATAATAGTACGCCCATTCGATCATTCCCCAATATAAAATACTGGATCCGATACCTGCTGAGAAAAGCATGGCGGCCCATGAAAATGTTCCGAACTCTTTTTTGGTATTTCTTGCACCAAGTTTGATATTACCGTTTTTACTAAAAGACACATACAGTAAAAAGATAAGAGCGCCCAGCCCTAATAATAAGTATAGAATACCAAAATTTCCTGTAATAAATTCATTTGCCTGATTAATGACAGCTGCGCCAGCTTCCGGAAATAAAGTTAAAGGAATAACAACACTAAACAGGATAACTAGTGCAAATATAAAAGTAGGCCAGTCAATTAAACGTTTATTCATTATTTCATCTCCCATCTATGTTGAAGCATGCTTTTAGCAGATAAAAAATGGTTGTTTAAAAAGCATAGTTATGTTTAAAGGGTGCCCTATTTATCAGATAAAAAACATTATTTAAGGCATTCAGCCCTGTATCTGAAGACAGTAAAGTACTCACTCCAGCAAGGCTGAATTTTTCACTGCTGTCTACAGATTTTTAAGTTATAAGTAAAAGCAGCATCATATCTGAACCTTTCTTAGGAGATTATAACTGTATCGTTTATACTGTAAATACGCTAAAATGGAGTTAGATAAGTTTTGTTCAATAAATTAAAAAGTATATGAAATTATTGGAGGAGAAGCTCATGACTATTTCAGAACAAATGAAAAAGATTCAAGCAGATGAAAATGTCCAAAAGGCATTGGAGCAAATTAAGGAAGAAGACAGTCTTACCATCGAGCAGCAGAAAATGCTGACAGAAATTCCTGCTCCACCCTTTAAGGAAGAGAAACGGGCGGAAGCATATAAAAAATTATTAGAAGATTATGATTTAGAAGATGTACATATGGACGAAGAGGGAAACGTCTTTGGAAAAAGAAGCGGAACAGGAGATGGACCGATACTGGTTGTTTCTGCACATCTGGATACCGTTTTTCCAGAAGGGACAGATACAACTGTCATAGAAAAAGAAGGCAAGCTTCATGCACCAGGTATCGGAGATGATACAAGAGGGTTAGCAGAGGTGTTAGCTGTTATCAGGGCATTGCAGGATTCCAATGTAAAAACAGTTGGTGATATTATTATCGGCGGAACAGTCGGTGAAGAAGGGGCCGGAGATCTGCGTGGGGTGAAGGCATATTTTAAAGAAAATAAAGCAGACGGCTATATTTCCGTTGACGGTTCTAATTTAGAGACGATGATATATTTGGGGACAGGCAGCTTCCGGTATCGTATTACTTTTCAAGGAAAAGGCGGGCACAGCTTTGGTGATTTTGGAACACCAAGTGCAACGCATGCCCTGGGCAGAGCAATTGCGGCAATCGCAGATTTGGAAACAAAGACAGATCCGAAAACAACCTTCTCCGTTGGACCAATTGAAGGCGGTTCATCTGTAAATGCAATTTCTGAGCAAGCATCGATGGAGGTCGATCTTCGTTCTAACTCTATGGAAGAATTAATAGAGCTTGATAAAAAATTCCTAGCCATTGTGGAAGAAGCATGTCAGAAGGAGAATGAGCGCTGGGGCAAAAACTCTATGACTGTAGAGGTTGAAAAATTTGGAAACCGTCCCCCGGCATCACAAAGTAAAGAGGCGCCTATTGTTCAAGCGCTTGCTGAAGCGATTAAAGGTGTAGGGAAGGAACCAGTATATGGCGAGCCAGTCAGTACAGATGCAAACTACCCGATGAGTTTAGGCATTCCTGCTGTGACTTCCGGTTTAGGTGGGAAAGCAGGCGGCACACATACGTTAAAAGAATGGTTCGATCCAGAGGATGCTTATCTTGCTGTCCAAAAGCACTTCTTATTTATTCTGAGTCTTGTCGGTGTGGATGGACTGACAACACCAATTCTTACAAAGGAAGCATAAAAGACACTCACCAGCTGCCTGTATAATCAGCCAGCTGGTGAAATAGAGTTTGCTGTAAAAGGAGTGAAAAGATGCAGTTTCGTGAATATAAAAACTATGATGCAACCGGTTTGGCAGAGCTTATTCAACGTAAGGAGGTCCACCCATCTGAATTAATGAATATTGCTTTTAAACAGCTGCATCAAGTTAATCCGCAATTAAATATGATTACACATCATCGGGAAGAAGCAGCCAAAAAAGAAGCAAATCAATTTCCTGTTCAGAATGCTGCTTTTTCAGGCGTGCCTATTTTGATGAAAAATATATCTCAATCTATCGAAGGTGAAAAATTAACTTCCGGCTCAAAACTTTTGCAGAGTCATGTGGAAAAGCATGATAATTATTTTGTGAAAAAATTTCGGGATGCAGGATTTTTATTTATGGGGCATACAAATAGTCCTGAGTTTGGCTTGAAAAATATTACCGAACCAAAGCTGTATGGGCCGACAAGAAACCCTTGGGACCAAGCCTATTCTCCTGGAGGCTCAAGCGGAGGGGCTGCAGCTGCAGTAGCCTCTGGAGTTATTCCAATTGCAGGAGCGAGTGATGGAGGCGGATCTATCCGGATACCTGCATCCTTCAGCGGGTTAGTCGGATTAAAGCCGACAAGGGGAAGAACACCGGTAGGACCAGGAGCTGGCAGACAGTGGCAGGGAGCATCCATTAATTTTGTATTAACCAAAACCGTACGGGATTGTGCTGCAATGCTGGATCAATTACAGGTTGTTGAACCACATGCCGCTTTTCAGGCACCATTATATGAAAAAGGATATCGAAATACTATGTCTGAAAAACTTCCTAAACAGCTGCGGATTGCCTTTAGCACAGAATCGCCGGCAGGAACTCCTGTTTCAGAGGATGCGAAAAAAGCGGTGCAGCAATTTGTCCGTAATCTGGAACAGGACGGGCACATTGTGGAAGAAAAACAAGCACCAATTGACGGTGTGCAATTAATGCGTGATTACTATGTGATGAACAGCGGCGAAATGAATGCTGTCATTCAAGGACTGGAGAAAGCCGTGGGAGGACCTTTAACTGCAGAAGATATGGAAATAGAATCCTGGCTGCTTCATCAAGCCGGGAAATCTGTTTCAGCTGCGGATTACTCTGACAGTCTGGCATCATGGGACAGAGCAGCTGAAATTATGTCTTTTTTTCATCAGACATATGATTTTTATATTTCTCCAGCAACTGCTTCTCAGGCGCCGAAAGTTGGAGAGCTGACGATGTCAGAACAAATGGAGCAGGAATTTAAAGAAAGAATGGCCGCTGAAAAAGAAAAGCAAGCCATTATTTACGACATGTTCTTACCCAGCTTAACGTATACACCATTTACCCAGCTTGCTAATTTAACAGGACAGCCTGCTATCTCCCTCCCGCTTTATCTGACAAAGGATGGCTTACCAATCGGCGTTCAGGTAATGGCAGGGAAAGGCGAGGAACATCGTCTATTGCAGCTTGCTTATGAAATAGAGCAAAGTGAATTATGGCAAGGAATGCAAGGAAATCCTTATTTTCAAGAATAATCTGTTAACCCCCTTTTGAAGCTGAAAAAAATAGCTTCAAAAGGGGGTTGTTATTTAAATAAGTTTAAGCAATTAACATAACAAATCAGCTATGCTGTCTTACTTTTCCACAAAATGAAAATCTGATTACTTGACCTAAAGTAGGCTTTAGGTATTAAGATAGGAATTAAAATAAAAAGGAGATGAAAAGCAATGGAAAATAATTGGACAGAGGAACAGCTTCAACTATTTTCGAAAGCCGATGATATGTATATCTCGCCATTTTACGACGATGGAAAAACACCTGGAACACCAACCTGGATCTGGTCTGTAGTAGCAGATAATGATTTATATGTCAGAGCTTACAATGGACAGAACTCCAGATGGTATCAATCGGCTGGGAAACAAAGAGCAGGAAAAATAAAATTAGCAGGTCAGGAATATGACGTCTTTTTCGAGCCGATAGAACCAGACTCTGCACTGACTGAAAAAATTGATCAAGCGTACAAAGAAAAATATAGTTCCAGCAGATATCTGGCACCTATGATTGGAAAAGGGCCGGTGAGAGCTACAGTAAAAATCTTACCACGAAATGAATAGATTATATAAGAAGCCGCCTAGCTTAAATTTTGTTTAGGCGGTTTTTATGTTTTTAGGTTTCCTATCTTTTCTCGAAAAAGTGTTGAAGATTTTAATTATCATTTTATTTATTCATCTGGAAAGACAAATAGGGAGGATAAGCATTATTAAATCATAGCAATGAATATCAGGCTATGTTTAAATAAAAGTAAGTTTGGCCGGGAAACATAGACATTACAAGGCCTGGTTTGAATAGCGGATGAAATTATAGATGGAAGGGAACGGTTAATATGGAATTAGAAGAACTTTTGTCAAAAATGGCGGCAGAAGGTGTGATACAAGGTGGTTCAGAAGTCAACAAAGCGATGGTTGAAGTATCAAATGAAACGAGACGTTTATGTGCTATCCTGAATAATGGCGTTTATACGGATGAAGAAATCACGCAGCAGGTATCTCAAATTATCGGGCAGGAATTAGATGAAGGCTTTTCTTTATTTGTACCATTCACCTCTGATTTTGGGAAGAATATAACAATAGGGAAAAATGTATTTATTAATTCTGGATGCCGATTTCAGGATCAGGGGAAAATCATTATCGGTGATGAAAGCTTAATCGGGCATAATGTTGTTTTTGCGACCATAAATCATGATTATAATCCCTTAAATAGAGGAACGATGTACCTTAAACCGATTGAGTTAAAGGAGAGAACATGGATAGGCTCTCATTCAACCATTCTGCCGGGTGTAACAGTTGGTGAAAATTCTGTTGTCGCAGCAGGATCAGTAGTTACGAAGGATGTCCCGCCAGATACGATTGTTGGAGGAAACCCAGCAAAATTCCTGGCAAATTTAGAGGATAAAATAAAGTAATCATTACGATTTCAACTGGCAGAAAAGTAAATAATTTTTATAAAACAGTGTACTGTACCCTTGATGTTAGAGTTTATATCTAAATGTTAAGGGTACTTTTAATATAATTAGTTTAGGTTTTGATCTTGAGTTAACTACAGGTTATATACTGAAATGAACAATACAAATATATTTTAACTAAAATAGTTAGGGAGTAATGACAATGGAAATAAGGATTTTAAGATATTTCTGGACGATTGCAGAAGAAGGAAGTGTTTCAAGAGCTGCAGAACTTTTGCATATCACACAGCCTACTTTGAGCCGTCAGTTGAAGGAATTGGAAGAGGAGCTGGGAACAGAACTGTTTTATAGAGAGAAAAAACAATTGCATTTGACAGAAGCCGGTGTTTTCCTGAAGGATCGGGCAGAAGAGATACTGTCTCTTACAGATAAAACAGAACAGGCATTTTTTGACCAAAAGAAGCAATTATTCAGTGGACATATCTCTATTGGCTGCGTGGAAGCGGACAATTCAGATACGCTGACAATGATGTTAGAAGAAATGGTCAGTGATTATCCGCAGGTAACATTTCATATTTTTAGCGGAACAAGTGATGACATTACTGAAAAACTGGATAAAGGACTGATTGATCTCGCCATTTTACTGGAGCCGATAGCATTGGATAAGTATGAACGAATGACATTACCAAGAACGGAAAAATGGGGAGTTTTAGTTTCTAATGACTCCTTTTTAGCTCAGAAAAAGCAAATGTCTCCTGAGGATTTAGCAGGAGTCCCCTTGCTTTGTTCTGGCAGAACAGAAGTTCAGAAAATGATTGCTGATTGGATGGGGGTTTCTGTGGAGCGCATAAATATTGCAGGCACCTTCAATTTAATTTTTAACGTCTTTTCTTTGGTGGAGAACAGAGTAGGATCAGCTTTAGCGATAGAAGGAGCTGTTATAAATGGAAACGCAAGAAATGTAACCTTTGTCCCGTTGTCTCCGGAGATTGAGACAAAATGTGTTGTTGCGTGGAAAAAGAATCGCTCCTTCTCGCCGGTAGTTAATGAGTTTATTCAAAGGATGAAACATGCTTTTGAAGCATGAACCTGTTTTCAGATAGGTATTAGCTGTAAGATGCAGTTCGATGTAACATAGAAATAGAGATGAAAACATTATCTATGTTGAACGTATCGGGGTGATTTATTGCCAATTATTATCTATTTTTCTCGCAAAAATGAAAATATGCTTCATGGAGAAATTAAAAATTTGTCCAGGGGAAACACTGCAATTGTTACAAGTAAAATTGCAAAAGAGTTAAATATCGAAGCAGTAGAATTAATACCCGCGAAAGAGTATCCTGAAAGCTATCAGGAAATGGTCAATGTTGCAAAAAAAGAGAAGATAAAGCAAGCAAGACCTGAATATCACTTAGCAGTCCCTGATTTGTCAGACTATAACGAGATTATAATTGGGTACCCTAACTGGTGGGGATCCTATCCAATGGTTATCGCCAGCTTTTTAGAGAATTATGATTTAGCAGGAAAGACAATGTATCCTTTCTGCACTCATGAAGGCAGTGCATTAGGGAGCAGTATGGATGATTTAAGGAAAAGCTGTCCTAACGCAATCATTGAGCAGGGATTAGCAATTCATGGCTCGAAGTCGGATATGGCAAATAAGGCTGTAAAGCATTGGGTAACACAGTTAATCTTAAATAAAAATAAATGAAAACAAGCTCATTCTAACAAATAAAAGAGGAGGAACAATCATGGCAAAACAAACCGCCGGCCGCGACCAATTAGGAGAATTCGCACCGAAATTTGCAGAATTAAATGATGATGTATTATTTGGTGAGGTCTGGTCACGGGAGGACAAATTATTGCCTCGTGACCGCAGCATGATTACCTGCTCCAGTTTGCTAACACAAGGTGCCTTCCCGCAATTGGAAGCACATATGAATATAGCAAAACAGAATGGTGTCACGAAAGAGGAAATGGTGGAAATCATTACACATTTAGCATTTTATACAGGGTGGCCAAAAGCATGGTCTGCATTTAATATAGCGAAAGAAATTTACGGAGAATAATTGAATTTAAATAAAGTAAAAGGAGAGATTTCAAAATGAACAGACCTTATATATTCTGTCATATGGAGGTTTCTGTAGACGGGAAAATAATCGGGAAGTTTATGGGAACGCCAGAAGGTAAAAAAAGCGGCAAATTATTTTATAATCTGGCTTTTGGAGAGAAGCCGCATTATCGTCACCAGGGCTGGCTGTCAGGACGTACAACAACCGATGATAATTTCACCAAATATCAAAAGCCTGAATTAGACAAAAATGCACCGGCTGTTCCTGAAGGAGATTTTGTTGTCGATACGGATTTGGATAAGTACTATGTGTCAGTTGATCCATCCGGTAAACTTGGCTGGACAAGCAATATATTAAGTTATCAGGATACAAAAGCTCACGTGCTGGAGATTTTAACTGAAAAGGCGAGCAATGAATATAAAGCAATGCTCAGGAAGTTAAAAATTTCTTATATTATAGCCGGGAAAGATACGCTTGATTATCATGCAGTTGTAGAGAAGTTAAAAGAGAAATTTCATATTGATACATTGATGTTAGGTGGAGGCGGGGTTCTTAACTGGTCCTTTATCCAAGCTGGACTCTGCGATGAAGTAAGTATCGTCATCAGTCCGTCAGCAGATGGTTCCGCAGATTCTCCATCGATCTTTGAAACAAAAGAAGGATTATCAGACGATACACCGGTAAGCTTCTCGTTAAAAGGTGTTGAGGAAAAAGAGGACGGCTGTGTTTGGTTAAGATATCTGGTTAATAACAAATAAAGGAATGGAGAGATAATATGAGTAAAGAAAATCACGATACAATATTTCCAACTGGGGAAAAGAACGAGGCTTTTGCACAGTACTTTATCGGACAGAGCTATTTAAATATGCTGTCGACTACCCGCGTAACAATCGGAAACGTAACATTTGAACCAGCTTGCCGCAACAATTGGCATATTCACCATGAAGGCGGTCAGATTCTGCTTGTAACAGCGGGTGAGGGTTATTATCAGGAATGGGGTAAACCTGCACAAAAATTAAAAGCAGGAGATGTTGTGAATATTCCGCCGGAAGTGAAGCATTGGCATGGTGCTGCAAAAGACAGCTGGTTCACGCATATTGCTGTGGAAGTACCTGCAGAGGGTGCCTGGAATGAATGGCTGGAAGCAGTAACTGATGAAGAATATAATAAGCTTTCATAATAAAAGCAGATATTGTTTGTGCGATTACGGGAGGCTTCAGAATGGAGGAATTTAATCAATTAACAGTTGCTTAAGAGGCTGTTGCCCTGAGTAAATCATTATAGATAGATTTGAAAGCTAGAACTTAATGGAAGTTCTAGCTTTTGTACTTTTTAATAGATTTATGTCTGTGAATTATGAAAAAGAATTTATCTAAACCATAACAATACGTATAAAAAGGAGTTGAAGCAATGAGCTATAGAATAGGAGAGTTGGCAGAGCTTGCAGGCATGACAGTTCATGGTTTGCGTTTTTACGAAAAGGAAGGGCTGGTTGTCCCTGAGAGAAAAGGAAACAAACGTATTTATTCCGAAGAAGACCGTTTGTGGATAGAGTTTCTAGTGCATATGAAAGAAACTGGCATGTCCGTTCTGGATATGAAAAAGTATACAGATTTCAGAAAAAGAGAAAATCCGCAAGTAGAAGAATTAATGAATTTATTATTAGCTCATAGAGAAAAGGTTAAGAAACAATTGTCTGTTTATCAGAAAAATCTGGATATGTTAAATGAAAAGATTGATATTTATCAAATAGAAATAGCAGAAAATAAAGGAAGAGACTTATTTGATACCTTTGCAGAAAAGCAAAAACGGGATAGAAATAAATAAAGCAGATAAAAGAAGACTGGAGGTAAATTAACTGCAAAATTATCCTTCCTCATCTACTTTGTGTTTCATCCCCTTCCAATAGTGGAACAAACATAGAAAGCAGATTGTAAAAAAGGAGTGCAGAAAATGAAAAAGGTGAAAATTGCAGGAAGAGAGGTATTGCCAATCGGGTTGGGTACCTTGAATATGGGAGACAAATCTGACACATTTGACCAGGAAGTGCAGGCAATCCGCACCGGTCTTGATAATGGTGTCCAATTAATTGATACTGCTGAAATGTATGGCAGCGGGAATGCTGAAAAGCTGATTGCCAGTGCTATTAAGCCTTATTCCCGTGAAGAGCTGTTTCTTATTTCTAAAGTACTTCCATCCAACGCATCGAAAAAGGATTTGCCAATCAGCTTAGATAACAGTTTAAGAAGGCTGGAAACAGACTATCTCGATTTATATTTACTTCATTGGAAGGAAGATGTTCCATTGGAAGAAACGGTGGAAGCTTTAGAGAATGCAAGAAATCAAGGTAAAATTAAAGCGTGGGGAGTTTCTAATTTAGATGTGTATGATCTGGAGCAGGCTATCCAATCACCCGGTGGAGAAAATTGTAAAGTGAATCAGGTACGCTATAATGTAGCGAATCGAGGTATTGAATTTGATTTAGTGCCCATGATGGATAAGTATGACATGCCAGTGATTGCTTATTCTCCTATTGATCGCGGTGATAGTTTTGGTGCGGATTTAACAAAACAGCAGGTGCTGAAGGATATTGCGGAAGAGCATAAAGCAGATGTATTTCAAATCCTGTTAGCCTGGTCCATTCGGAATGGAAAAACGATAGCTATACCGCAATCAAGTAATCCTGATCATGTGCTAAACAATGTGAAGGCAGCGGATATTTCATTAACGGATCAGGAGCTGAAGCATATAAATGATGCGTATCCTGAGCCTGACACCAAACAGCGCCTTACATTATGGTAGGGAGAGCACTTAAGAATTTTTCATAGTATATCAGAATAGGAGCAGCTGGGGAAGAAGAACCTCACGCTGCTTTTTATTTAGGAATGAAGAGAATTTATTCTAAAACTAAAAAGATAGAGTTATTCATTGACCTGAAGTTTACTTTATCCTGTAAGGTTTCATTATCGAAATAGAATGAGGACTGCTGAATATCTGCAGCGTAATTTGTCAATAATAAAAGATAACTAATTTAGAAGGCAATTCGTTTAAATATTGAGCCTGTTATAGTAACATAAAAGGTAGAAAGGTTCAGGCAGATGAGGAGGGTGATGATGGAACAGGAGAAAGTAATAGAAAATACACAGATTCAAGAAGTTTTAAATAATGTCAATAGCGTCATTTTCGGTAAAGCGGAAATTGTAAAGCTTAGTTTAGTTGCCTTATTAACAGAAGGTCATGTCCTGCTGGAGGATGTTCCTGGTGTAGGGAAAACGATGCTGGTCCGTACGCTGGCAAAATCGGTAAATTGTGATTTTACTAGAATTCAATTTACACCAGACTTGCTTCCGTCTGATGTGACAGGCGTTTCTATATACAACCCGAAGGAATTAGAATTTGAGTTTCGGAAGGGTCCTGTCTTTGGCAATATTCTGTTGGCAGATGAAATTAACCGGACATCTCCAAAGACCCAGTCAGCGCTGCTGGAGGCAATGGAGGAAAAAAGTGTTACAGTGGACGGAGAAACACGACGGCTGCAGAGCCCCTTTTTTGTAATGGCGACTCAAAATCCAATTGAATATGAAGGAACCTACCCCTTGCCGGAAGCACAGCTGGATCGTTTTCTATTAAAGCTGCGTATGGGCTACCCAACCTATGAGGATGAATTAGAGATGCTTGCGAGAAACACAAGCCACCATCCGATAGAAGAAATCCAGGCAGTCATGTCTCAGGAGGAGCTGCTGCTGGCACAAGGAGAGGCAAAGGATATTTATATGGATGAAACCATTCAGGCGTATATTCTGAATATTGTCACACGCACGAGATCGCATAGCTCTATTTATTTAGGAGTGAGCCCGAGAGGATCACTTGCTTTAATGGAAGCTTCAAAGGCTTATGCGTATATCGAGGGCAGAGATTATGTTATCCCGGATGATGTGAAGTACTTGGCACCGTTTGTTTTATCCCACCGGGTTATCCTGAAGGCAGAAGCACGTTATCAAGGAACAACCAATGAAGCATTAATCGATTCTATTATTCAATCTGCACATATTCCGATTAAGAAAGGCATTGCAGAATGAGAAAGAATCTTCGTATCATCTTTCGCAGCATTGGCGTTTTAGCACTGATGATTATTCTCTTCTGTTATGCCATGTTCCAGGGCGGATTTGTAAGCTGGTTTTTATTTTACAGCTTCCTTCCGATTGGAATATATCAGCTTCTGTTTGCCTGCTATCCATTAAGGACATGGCAGGTTTACCGGGAAATTGAACAGCCGGTCCGGCAGGCCGGAGATGAAATTATAGTGAAGGTGCATATGAAGCGGAGGCTTCCCTTTCCTTTATTGTATTGTACCTTTGAAGAGAATTTTCCACAGTCTCTAATGAAGGAGGATACAAAAAAAGCGAAATATCTTACTTCCCAAACGTCTGGAAAAATGACAGTTTCCCGCAGACTGATACGCATGTTATTTCCTCTATTCCGCAGAAAATTCACATTCAGCTACTCACTGCAATCCTTACCGCGCGGAGAGCATACATTGGAGAAAGTAACGATCCAAACCGGAGAAATATTTGGTTTTATAAAAAAAAGCTATGATTTTAAGGTTCAAAATACATTTGCTGTCTCCCCATATGTACACGACATCCGTTTAATGAGTGATATGGCAAGCTATGAACAGGGCGGAGTTATATCTAATCAGCTGCAGCAGACAAACACAACGGTTGCTTCAGGAATTAGAGAATATGCCCCGGGGGACCGCTTTACATGGATTGACTGGAAACAGACAGCCAGAAAACAAACGATGATGACAAAGGAATTTGACAGGGAAAAAAGCACAGATATTTTACTGATTCATGACAATTACAAGCATGAGAAGGAGAATCAACTGCTCTATGAAGCTTCCATTGAATTGAGCTTATCACTTATTGAAAAGCTGGAAAAGAAAGACTATGAAACAAGCTTTCTTTCTATCGGTAAAAGAGCACATCTATTTGAACTGGGGCATAATGAGCATCAAAAATCATTAATGAAGAACTATCTTCTGACAGTCAGACAGGAGGAAGAGAAAGCTTTTTCCATACGATTCCGAGAAGAAATGTCTCATTTAAATAAAGTCGACAGTATTTTCCTGGTGTTAACATCTATTGATCCCTTTTTGGCAGAAGCCATTTTAGAAGCAAGACAGCGTATCAAGCATTTTGCCATTATTTATATCCATCCGGAAAAGCTGCTATCAGGAGATGAAAAGCGTATTTTGGAGCCGCTTCGTTTTTCAGATATTGCTGTACAGGAATTAAGTCTGGAACAGCTGGCAACGGATCCTGTTGAGGTGAATTTCAGATGAAGAGGAGTCAGAAACAAGTAAAGACGCTGCATACGCTGTTATTATACATTGCAGGATTTTGCCTCTTCTTAGAATGGCTCTATCCGCTTGGTGATATTTCTGATACAAGCATCGGAGTATTTGTTTTATTTGCGCTGTATTGCTTTTTTATTTCCTACTTTCAATTACATTGGCTGATAAGTGTACCTGTAAAGGGATTGGGTTTACTTTTTATTATCCATATGCTTTATTTTGAAACGAGCTTTTTGGATCTTAACTGGATCGGGGAATCGCTCCAGGAAATAACGTATAATATAGAGCTGATGTTTTCCGGCCAGTGGTATATGCTCACTACCTTTTTCCGGAGTGTATTATTCCTGCTTCTTATTTGGCTGATGAGCTATCTGCTCTATTATTGGTTTGTCAGAATGAAAAATATTATTCTATTTATTCTGTTGACATTCATATATATAGGGATTCTCGATACATTTACGGTATACGAAGGCTCCATAGCAATTGTACGTATTTTTATTATTTCTTTTCTTGCGCTTGGGATGTCCAGTTTGAGCAGAGAGATTGAAAATAAGGACATTCCAATCTCCGTAGGGCAAAGGCTAAAATATTGGCTGTTGCCACTGATTTTATTGGTTGCGGTTGTTACCTTCATTGGTTATCAAGCACCAAAAGCTGATCCGCAATGGCCGGACCCGCTGCCCTTCTTAGAAGGAGCTGCAGGTAATTTTGGGAATGGAAGTTTTGGAACTGGACGGGTTGGATATGGAGAAGATGACACGCTGCTGGGAGGCTCCTTTGCCCAGGACGATACGGTTCTATTTGAAGCTGTAGTAGAGGAAGATCATTACTGGCGGATAGAAACAAAGGACGTATACACAGGCAAAGGATGGGAAACGTCTCAGGAGAGGTACCTTCTTGATCAGATGGACGGTCAGATCTCGTTATCTACCTTCCGTAATAATGTGGAAACAGAAGCATTAGAAGCAGAAATCAACTTTACGGGAAGCAGCCGGCTGCCAAAGCTGGTCTATCCTTATGGTGTTTCCTCTATTACAACAGGAGAGAATGTGAGGTTCCAGCTTGATGAAAGCCTGGAGTCCATAGAAACGACACTAAATGGAGAAGAGAGAGTTCTGGAATCTTATGAAGTATCCTATGAGAATCCATCCTTTGATATTGACACACTTCGAGATAATTCTGAACAGGATTCCAGAACAATTCGTGACCGTTATACACAGCTGCCGGAGAATCTGCCGGCCAGAGTGGGTGATTTGGCAGAAGAAATAACAGCCGGACATGAAACGAGATATGATAAAGCAAGAGCTATCGAGCGTTATTTCAGCGCAAATGGCTTTGAATACCAGACAACGAATATTCCCCGGCCAAGAGAAGAAGAGGATTATGTCGACCAATTTTTATTTGAGACGCAGATTGGCTATTGTGACAACTTCTCCACTGCAATGGTTGTTATGCTCAGATCAGAGGGCATACCAGCCAGATGGGCGAAAGGATTTACAAGCGGCGAACGGATTGATTCAAACTTAGAAGAAGAAAATCATGTGAATCAAATTACCAATAGCAATGCCCATTCCTGGGTGGAAGTATATTTTCCAGGAGTTGGCTGGGTGCCTTTTGAACCGACACAGGGTTTTACAAATATGGCTGATTTCGATGCAGATGTAGAAGAAAATGATTCCCAAGTTAACGAGGAAGAGGATCCGGTAGAAGCACCGGATGTGGAACAGGATGAAGAAGCTGAAGAGGAAGAAGAGACAGATGAAACAGCAGAACAGGAAGAAGATACTGCTGCATCTGATGAAGAGACAAGCAATTCAATCCAACCGGGCTATGCTTTCATTGGGATAGGAATTATTCTTCTGCTCGCAGGATTTGTCGTTTTTAAGAAGAGAAGACAGATACGCATCTATTTCATCCAACGAAAGCTGGAGCATGATTTTGATGATACAGCATTCCAGGAAGCATATCTCTATCTGCTAAAGCTTGCTGATAAAAAAGGATACCAGCGGGGCAGTGATGAAACGTTGAGAGAATTATCCCAACGAATAGATGATGATTTACGCACCAAAGAAATGAGCAAACTAACCAGGGTTTATGAACGAATGATTTACAGTAAAAGGTTAACAGGTGGAAAAGAAGAAATAATTCAATTATGGAAAAATTTAATCAATCAAATAATGGCTTGACCCGGGGAGCATCAATTAGTAGAATGAAAAAGGAAATAGTGTAGGAAAGATTAAAATCTGCACATAAAATAGATGCTTATTAACATCTATGTAATAAAATTATTCGTTTGAATATGCCTTTCGTATATCCTCGAAAATAAGGTTCGAAAGTTTCTACCGAGTCACCGTAAATGATTCGACTATGAAGGCAGAAGAAGGTTCGTTTATGCTATCCGGATTCTGCCTTTCTATTATTTTTTGTGCGTCAGCTGCAGGAAATAGAAAGGTGAAATCCGGTTTTTTTATAGGTGAAACAGAGGCAAAAGAACGTATAGTTCATAAGTTATCCTTTAGAAAAGATATAGATTGGAGTCTAGTTATGGAAAATAATGAATTAGTACTGGTGTTAGATTTTGGCAGTCAATATAACCAATTAATCACACGCCGCATCCGTGAATTTGGCGTGTATAGTGAGCTTCATTCACATAAGCTTACAGCTGCAGAAATTAAAGAAATGAATCCAAAAGGAATCATTCTTTCTGGCGGACCGCATAGTGTTTATGGTGAAGACAGCTTCCGTTGTGATGAGGAAATTTTTGAGCTTGGAATTCCTGTCCTTGGTATTTGCTACGGCATGCAATTAATGTCCCTGCATTTTGGCGGAAAAGTCGAAGCATCCAAAAACCGTGAATATGGAAAAGCATTAATTGAATTAAATGAAAGCCCGGCTTTATTTAAAGATACACCGACAAAGCAGACTGTATGGATGAGCCATGGTGATAAAGTAACAGCAGCACCGCCTTCATTCATCGTAGATGCAACAAGCCCGTCTACACCTGTAGCGGCAATCAGTGACCAGGATAAAAAGATGTATGGTGTGCAATTTCATCCAGAAGTACGTCATTCCGAGTACGGAAATGATTTATTAAACAGCTTCGTCTTCGATGTATGTAAATGTACAGGTGACTGGACTATTGCTAACTTTATCGAAATGGAAACAGAAAAAATCAAAGAAACTGTCGGCGACCGTAAAGTACTTTGCGCATTAAGCGGCGGCGTAGACTCCTCTGTTGTTGCAGCTTTAATCCATAAAGCAATCGGCGACCAGCTGACTTGTATCTTTGTTGACCATGGTCTTCTTCGTAAAAATGAAGCAGATGATGTAATGGATGTCTTTGCAGAAGACTTCCAGATGAACATTATCAAAGTCGATGCAAAGGACCGTTTCTTAACTAAATTAGCAGGCGTTTCCGATCCAGAGCAAAAACGTAAAATTATCGGAAATGAATTCATCTATGTATTTGATGATGAAGCAGCTAAATTAAAAGATATTGACTTCCTGGCGCAGGGAACACTTTACACAGATGTAATTGAAAGTGGTACAGATACAGCACAAACGATTAAATCACATCATAATGTAGGCGGCCTGCCGGAGGACATGCAATTTGAATTAATCGAGCCGCTAAATACATTATTTAAAGATGAAGTACGTGAACTAGGCTCCCAGCTTGGAATTCCTGACCGTATCGTTTGGCGTCAGCCATTCCCGGGACCAGGTCTTGCTATCCGTATTCTGGGTGAAGTAACGGAAGAGCATTTGGAAATCGTTCGTGAATCCGATGCAATCCTTCGTGAAGAAATTGCTAAAGCGGGTCTTGACCGTGATATCTGGCAGTACTTCACTGTTCTTCCAAACATCAAGAGTGTTGGTGTCATGGGAGATGCTCGTACGTATGCACATACAATTGGTATTCGTGCAGTAACTTCGATTGATGGAATGACTTCGGATTGGGCGAGGATTCCTTGGGATGTTTTGGAGAAGATTTCTACCCGTTTGGTGAATGATGTAGATAATATAAACAGAGTAGTGTATGATGTTACTTCTAAGCCCCCGGCAACGATCGAGTGGGAGTAGTTGGTAAATAATGTAAAATAATTTCAGAAGGCTATAAATCCTTACTATACAAGGGTTTATAGCCTTTTATGTATTTTTATAAAAAGGGAAGTAACATGGACAGAAGTAGTACATATTGAAAATGATAAGGGCACCTTGACGGAATCAAAGATTAACCACTTTAATATTCAGCTTGTGACAGTCAGAAATGAGTTTGTCTACACTGCGAAATTAGGAGACTAAAGAAAACAGCCCCGACAGCCTGCTGGTAGAGTATACTATTTAGCAGCTAATACTTCAAAATTCAGCGTACCCTGCTCGGTGCCGTTCACAATAAGTGTAACCGAATGGAGGCCGGTGTAATGCTTTCTTGTACTTAGATTTGCAAAGGAATGTGTTTTTGTGTAAGCCTTCCTCTCGCTTTTCTTTAAAGAAAGCTCGGATATTTGGAATATTTTACGGTTTCGCTTACCATTTGCTTTCACATAATCCATGCCATATTCCAGCCGTATCTTGGTTGCTTTTTTTGCTTCAATCTTAAAGGAAAAGGCCAAATTCTCTCCAATGGAAATGGATGTAGTATCCAGCGCGAAGTCGGCAACATTTACATAATCGGGATTTGCAAACCCAAAGATGCCTAACACATCTCTGTTGCCCTTTTTAAGAAGTGTCCTGCACCCATGTTTTACAATCCAATCAGTATGTTCGTTTTCACCGTACCAATCCTTGGCAATTTCTACAACCAGGTCAGGATGTGTTTTGGAAATATCGTTTAGGTTATTGGCCACGCTTTTACGGACATAGAGCGACGGGTCACCTTTCAGCTGCTCTAAAATACTAATAACTGGTGACGGGTCTTTTTTGAAACTAGTCAATGCTTGTCCCCATGGCAGCTGAGGGCGACAACCCTCGCTGGCAAGCCGACGGACATGCTCATTGTCATGCCTGGCCCAAGCCGCCATTTGAGACATCATACGCTCTTCATGGTTTATGATAAAGGGCCTCACGGCAAACTCAGAAGAGGAGGATGGGGTATATCTTTCTAACGCAGCAATTGACAAATCCCAATGGCACTCAGCCTGCCCATAGACTTCAACAAAATTCGGAAAGTACATTAAAGAAAAGTCGTTAAATCCTGCAGGATTTAACGCAATGACCTTATCAAGGATACCGAGCGCCTGTTCATAATCAGTTGGCAAATACTTTCCTAGATTTATAGCAATTTGCCGCATGCGGTCTTTTAGTCCTAACCCTTCCCATGTTTCGTCCATAATATCGTTGACAAAATCATCAACCTGAAACGAATGATATACAGCTCTAATATTTAAAGCCAGCCCGTGAACCGACTCGTAATTATACTTGCTCTTTAGTAATTCTGCCATATATTTGGTACTCCTTTTTAAATGGTGTTTAGCCGAGGAAACTCTCACAATCAATGGTATAACAAAGGAATACTGCCCTTATAATAAGACAGATTTACTCCCTTTCACATGCCAATATGTGACTATTATAGCTTAATATATTACAAAAGCATAGACACGTCATCATTCTTGAAGTGTCTACCTTTATATATTCAAATTCTAAAGAAAGGAGAATTTGTTTGAGGAGAATATGTTAAATATTGTGGTTCGGACAATCATTATTATGCTCTTTATTACTAGTTTTTGCTGGCACTATATTTCCAATAATCCAATCACTATTCGTATTATGGGGAGGATTATTACTGTATTACTTCATGATTTCAATTTATTCATTATCTATGTTTTATACTATCCAAAATTAGTGGAACAAAATAAAACACCCCATGATATGATATTCGAACAAGTACATTTATTGATACCTTTCCATTCGGAGAAGGCCTATCTTAATTATGAAAACTACCCAAAATCATAAAATCCACAACAATCCCACTCATTGGATTTTCCGAACCCAATACACTTATGCCTAGAACGGTGACACCACTAATATTTGTAACATTGGCCGAAACATATTTTCCAGTAATATTCTTCTCACGCATTTGCACTCTTGGTCTTGCATTTATCGTAGAATTTGTTGAATATACGCTTGACACTGCATAATCAATCGTATCTAATAATGGATTTCCATCAGCTAATCCATTGTCTGTGAAATAGAGTGTAGCTACACCATTTGCATTTGACGTAGCCTGTCCATAAACAATTCGTTTTGCTCTCCTGCCTTAAATATTTGAATAGCTGTCGGACCCAATGTAAAGAATTCAATACTCATAACTATCCCCCCAGTTATTCTTTAAAAGAAATTAAAAGTATGACAGTATAATGTTATTCAAGAGGATGTTCAAAAAGTATCAAAATGATAAGCTGCCAATCTCTACGTTGACGTGGCTTTTCCGATACTCACGTGTTTAAAAGCATACGATCCGTTCGTAAAAGCCACGTCGCCTTGACCTTCTTGCTTCTAATTTTCCTACTTTTTGAACACACACTTCAGACTTCCAAAAAAGTGCGGTAATTTAAACAAACTTTTATTTATATGAGGTGTTTATGGTGAAAATAGATAAATTTCTTTGTGCCCTACCAGTATCTGATGGGCACAAAGGTAGTACTTTTATTTTAGGTGTCAAATGTCCCTGAGGATGTTGCTGCGAAATTAACGACTTGCAAGATAACGGTTTGGTTTGCTGGAATTGACCCTCCACCAGCAGGAACAGCAATGTCTAATGACCCGGTTCCTGTAGCACCTGGTGTATATGTTGATATGCCTTGCATTTGTTCAACACCGTTAATTTCCACAGTGAAATAACTATTATCTTCTGCAAGTTCTGGAAGTGTCGTTACCTCTACACCATCATCCCCCAGAAAACTTGCAGCATCAATAGATAAGGTACTTCCTGCTGCCGTATCTTCTGTTGTGATGTAAAAGAATTTCGCGGAATCAGGATTAACATCTGTGTCAATTGTGCCGCTAATAGCGATTTTCATTAACTGAAGTGCCATGTTTATTTTCACCTCCATTTTATATCAACCACATTTTATTCTATGAAGAGGAGTTGGAAATGCTTGGTCAGACTAACTAGTCCGTATTGGAAGTTAACGAAATGTCCCATTAAAAAAGGCATATTTACTAGATGGAGAGGTAATATTATCTTTTAACCGTGACAAACAGAAGCGTAATTGGGGCATCCTTTGGAGGGAGGTCACTAGATTCTAAGTGAAGAATACCTTCCTCGACATTGTAAACAGATTGGGGCTGCAACACTCCATTGACAAATAAATTTAGAGTGGAAACATTGTCCGGATCAAGTATGTCACTACTTCCATATTGCTTTAATGCATCTTTATTCGTGTAAACCTTTTTCCCTTCTTCGGCAAGGGTAAGGTATTGGACAGTCTCCACTCCTATGGGGGCTGGTGTATATTCAGGGGATATATTGACTGTAATGGATGGATTAAATACAGGATTAAATGTATTTGTATTGGATGTGCTATTTTCATTTCCCTCATGAATCTTTTTGCGCTCTTTACTGCAATGATGGCAGTGGCAATTTGGACAGGAATCCCTGCCACGTAGCTTTCTACTATGATAATAGCTTTCATTCAACGGTATTTCACCCCCTCCTACATGAAATTTTGATGTGCTTTTCTGTATCTTATTTAAAAAGAGGGTGATTTGACTGTGCAACTGGCTGTATTTGGCAAGTAAAAAATGTATGTCGCTTGCTGTCTCGAATTATTGGTGTATGAATGAATCCTTGTAACGGAAATTTTCACCGTTAAAAAGGAGTAAATGTGAATGATGAATAAGTCGGTCAATCACCGCTTCTGTTAATATTGGATCTTAAAAAACATGATTCCATTGTCCAAATGGAAGGTTAGTAGTAATCACCAAGCTTTTATTTTCATAAAGATGGAATTAGTTCCCTGCCAATAAAAAATTTTGACAGGGAATTTTGTTTTTTCATTGAATTTTGGTAGGGAGCATTTTCTGTGGACAACTTTGATATATTATAATAAATGGATTCAACTAATTTAATATAAAAAAGTAGGTTAGTGAGATATTTTTAAGCAAATTAATTAATATAAATTAGGGCTGCTAAGAGAATAAGTTCTATAGTTTATCTGTATTAACATTATTCCGTTTTAAAAAATGTAATAAATCTTTATTTAATTTTAATACTTCATTGTTTGCACTATTTGCAAATTCTGAAACTAACATATCATTTACCATTTTAGTGCGCAGCCAAATCATAAAGAAAAAATCGAGAATAAAACCTGGACATTTAAGTATGATTTTATAGAGTGATGGTTCAAGCGTAACACCAGCTTTTTGTATTGCATTTAAATATTTTTTTAAAGTGACTGTGATTCCATGTGCAGTTTTTCTGGATCTAATTGTTTTTTCATCGACTATCTTATTGTCAAGATGTAAAGCACCGATCATTGCAATATCTGATACAGAATGTGTTATTAAATAATCATTCATATTATTATTCATTTTGTAAGGAAGATTTGCTGCTTCAAATAATTCAGCAAGACTTTTTATCCGTTCTGTGACCGAACCGTTTACTTCTCCAAATACAGCTCCTGCCAGAAATTTAGGTGGAAATCGAGCATACAATACGCCATCTCTGATTTGACCGCCAATTCCAGGAAAAGCAGGTAAAAGTTTATCTCCAATAATACGTTGCCACAAAGAAAATCCAAATGAGTTATTCATCATTGTAACAATATTTTTGCTTTTGTTATTCTTTAAAGTTAGTAAAGCTGCTTCAGATTGTTCATAACGAACGGTAACAAAAATGAAATCATACACATCGTCATTTTCAAGTTTATTAATCACATTTACTTTTACAGATTTAGTCTCACCTTTCTTGTTGTATTGTAAGCCCTTTTCCTTCAATGCAATAAATCTGTTAGAACGTGCAAATAAGGTGACATCAAATCCAGCCTCTATGAATTTGGTTGCATACGCACTTCCTATAACACCTGCACCAAAAATTAAAATTCTACTTTTAGCTATCATATTTCTCCTCCATTTATTTCACTTTGATTATGCAACAACGTGTTGTATGATGAAAAGTATATGATTATAAACTAATTTCATCAACCATCAATTTTTTTATTATTGTTGGATAGTCTATTTATCAAAAAAGGAGACGAACTATGAAAAAGAAACCAGAAATCACCAAAAAAACGAAAAGAAATATTGTAGATAATTTTTGTGAATTGTACATGGAAAAGCCAATAGAAAAAATATCAATTCAGGAAATAACAAATAAAGCGGGGTATAACCGCAGCACTTTTTATCAATACTTTTCTGATATCTACGAATTATTAACATATGTTGAAGATGAATTACTGAGTTATATAAAAATGGGGTTAGAAAACAAACAACTATCTGCAAAGGAAGCTGTTAATAATGCGCTTTCTTGTTTAGAGGAAGAGAAATATATGCTAAGTTTTCGTGCTATTTTAGGGGATTATGGAAGTGTCCGTTTTTTAGACCGTTTAAAAAAAGAGGTTTTTCAAGATAGATTGAAATTAGATTACTCAAAAAATGATTTACTGACACCATACTTAATTGAATTTCAAATAACAACCTCATTTTCTTTGTTTCGTCTTTGGATTCAACGAAATAAGGACTTATCTTCTGAGGAGTTTTCTCAATTAGTTGATACATTATATAGAACTGGAGCATCACTTTACTTTGAAAAATGATGCTCTTTAGAATGTATAAGGATAAAATTAAGATTCTTGATTTAATTTTCATATAACTTAGCTAGATCATCTATTTTCCGTTTTAATGCTGTCCGGATATATAAAGGCTCTAAGCATTCACATTTATCACCAAAGCTTAAAAGGATATTGTAATAATAGTCGTTTTCTATAAAAGGAAAAGTAACAATGTAGTGCTCAGCACCATCTGGTGAAAAATCTTCATACATACAATAATCAAGTGCTCTATCCATGACAGATTTATGAATACGAAGTTTGATCTTTGATTGTATCGTTGACAAAATATCCGTGAAATCCAATAGTGGTTTTTGATAATCTCTTGGTGTAAAGAAAATCTCTTCTAATTTTAAATTTGATATACGAGCTAATTTGAACAGACGGAAATCATTTCTTTTATAACAGTATCCTTGAAAATACCAATGATTACTCTTCAATACAATTTGATAGGATTCAACTTCCCGTTTCGTTTTATTTCCATGACGGTCGGCATATTCAAACGAAAGCAGCTTGTTTTCTTGCAAAGCTATTTTTATGATTTCTAAATATGGCTGTACGTTCCTATAACCTATCCACTGACTTAAATCGATATGTATTTGATCTGTTTTTAATTTTATCTCGTCAGCTCTATCCACCGGGATAAAACTTTTTACTTTCGCAAGAGTATTTACCAGTTCGTTACTTTGCATCATATTGGAGAGGCTAGAAAGTCCTGTCAAAATAGTAGAAATATCAGTAGTTGAAAAAACCTTACTATCCATTTTATAGTTTTTCATGATTTCAAAGCCGCCTCCTACTCCTGATGTTGAGTAAATTGGAATACCTGCCATGTTGATGGCATCTATATCACGGTAGATTGTGCGTTTCGAAACTTCAAACATATTTGCTAACTCCTGTGCGCTTATCCGTTCTTTATCGAGTAGTACCATAATAATGCTAACAAGCCTGCTAACTTTCATCTGTTAACCGCCTTTCAAAAAAATTCTCCATTCCAGATTGTTGCCATATTGGTGTCAACAATAGATACGTATAATAATAGTGAAACAACCAATCTATTACAATTAAATGGAGGAAAATGATGAAAACAATTTATATTTATGTACTTGATACTTTAGCTGACTGGGAACTAGGATATGTTACTTCGGAGTTGCATTCTAGGAGGTTTTTCAAAGAAGAAGCGAACCAAGTATCGATTAAAACAGTCAGTTACTCCAAACAATCAATCCGTACAATGGGCGGAATGACAATAGTTCCTGACTACTTAATTGATGACATTAATGTAAGTGAAGCAAGTATGCTGTTATTACCAGGTGCAGATACATGGAATGATCCAAAGCATGAAGCTATTCTCGTAAAAGCAAGCGAGCTGCTCTCTGTAGGCGCTGCAGTATGTGCAATCTGTGGAGCTACCGCAGCACTTGCTAATTTTGGGATACTAGATAACCGTCCACATACTAGCAATGGTCCGGGATTCCTTGAAATGGTTTGTTCTGATTATAAAGGACAAGATTTTTATATAGACCAGCCATCTGTTGCATCTAATAACCTTATTACTGCCGGTTCTACTGAAGCTTTGCTATGGACGAAACAAATCATTGAGTACTTAGATGTTTTTAAGTCAAACACATTAGAATCTTGGTATAACTATTTTAATACGGGCGATTCTAAATACTTCTTTGAACTTATGCAAACTCTGCCAGCTAATAATAAAAATTAAACAAATGAGGATTGCATTTATGATTAAGTTTCTTATTCAACAAAAAGGGTCCATTAATAGAACAAGAAGACCGTCTTTTAAATATATAAAGAAGACGGTATCTTTTTTGAGTGACATGTGTTATGCTATAAATAACTTAATTGTTCGTGCTAGCAATACAGGATTTATGTCATAACATCACAATTTATATCATCGTCTTGAATTATTATCAGAACAACCAAAGTAATAAACGTGTACATTGTGCACAATGGAGGAATTTCATATGAACACAGGTTCAGTAAAATGGTTTAACGCAGATAAAGGTTTTGGATTTATCGAGGTTGAAGGTGGAGACGACGTATTCGTACACTTCTCAGCAATTCAAGGCGAAGGTTTCAAATCTTTAGAAGAAGGTCAAACAGTTACTTTCGACATCGAAGAAGGTAATCGTGGACCACAAGCAGCTAACGTTGTTAAATAATAATTTATAATCGATAAAAAGCCTTTCTGTGACACAGAAAGGCTTTTTATTTTTTTTCGTATAATATAAATAGAAAATAATTTGAGCTGAAATAAGTTAAAATAGTTAATATAAATATTCCATATGAACAAAGGAGAACAGAAAATGAGCTGACTTGTTCTATTTTTGCACACATCGCAGACGGTTTTACAGAAGGTCCAAATGGTGAAATGGGCATAGGCTGGGTTTTCTGCGATTCTGATTTGGAAAAAACCAAACGAAAGAAATTCTGAGTACTGCCGGCCCTGTTATTTGAAACGTGGGACTTATCAGATGATGCACAGTTACTGGCCGGCTGTACCTTCGAATTCATCTGCTTCAGAGTATGAACTAACTCGTGCCCAATAGATCGAAAAACAGCAAAAAATCGTACCGCTATATTCATTAGTAGATAGCAGTACGATTTTTATCAAACATTTTGAATTTTTTCCATTTGCTCTAGCCTTGGTTTGGATACCGAAAACGAACAAAAGTTACTTAGCAGGCAACCCAAGCGCTTTAGCTATTCCATCCGCATGCGCTTGTGCTATTTCTTCTATAAAGGCAACGCTTTTTAGCTTGTTCGCATCTGCTGCATTATCAATAAATCCATTTTCTGTTAAGACGGCTGGTGCACTTGATTCACGTAAGACATGTAAATTGGCTTGTTTTGCGCCGCGATCCGTAAACCCTGTTTGTTCCACTGTTTCATTGTGGATTGTTCTTCTTATGGCGTTGGTTCTTTCTTTATTATCATAGCTTCCGTTCCATGTATAAGATTCATAGCCTGTAGCCCCGCCTGCATTGATATGTATGGAAACAAAAAAGTTAGCTCCCCAATTATTTGCTTCATTTGTTCTCGCACCTAATGACTTGGTAATATCGGACGTTCGCGAAAGCTTAATCGTGTGACCGCTATACTGTTCATTTAAAATGTCTCTTGTTTTCAATGCGATATCTAACGTTACATTCTTTTCCTGTAACCCGTTCGCTGATGCTCCAGGGTCAGATCCGCCATGTCCTGGATCAATATAAATGCGTGTGTCTGCTGCTTCTGCTGAATCATGAGGGATAGTCATACCTGTTAAGGCGATTCCCAAAATGATAGAAATAAACAGAAACTTTTTTAATTCTGGTTTTCCTTGTTTTGAAAAGATAATACTACTCCTCCTTCTAAATAGTTATTCACCCATTTTAGATTCTATAGAAAAATTTGTCGATAGGTCGATATGTTGATAGAATATATATTTCCGTATGGTTGAAAGTTTGTAAAATAGGAATAATTGTAATTTAAGTTTTTCCCTGTTAGATAGCAAGCTTATTAGAATAGGGGCAACAAGCTATACTAGAAAAAATTGCAAGTTTAAGCATTTTTAAACTTACCATGCAATTTTTCTTGATTTTAATGATAAAAATGAAGTGCAAAAATTTGATTTTTATTGTATCCAATAAGCTATTTTGCTTTTTGTCAGTAAAAAAATAGTTGTTCATTTTTGTCTTGTGAAGATGGAAGAACTATACTGGCATTAGTGCAGAAACGAAACTTATGATTAGGCTTGAAAAAATCTGTTTCATTAATTTGGAGGTAAGATTAGATGAATATGAAATTTGATCCAAATAATGCCGTTATTAAACTTTGTATGCGTGGGATGAGTCTGGAAGATAGCGGAAGCATTGAAGAGGCAATTACGATGTTTCATAAAGCATGGCACGAAGCAACGGATGGCTATGAAAGATTCCTTGCAGCATATCATTTAGCACGTCTGCAAAAAGAGATTGCAGATAAATTGAAATGGATGGAAGCCTCTTTAAAGTATGCCCAGGAAATAAATGATGAAAATGTTAAAAGTGCATACGCGACGTTATACCTAAATATTGCCCAATATTATGAGGAATTAGGTGATTCTGATAACGCAAAAAGAAATTTTGAATTGTCAAATTCTTATAAGGGTGCACCTTCTGATGAAGGGCCATTCTATCACGGGACAAAGGCAGATTTGCAAGCCGGCGATTTACTGACAGCGGGTGGAAATTCAAATTACGAACCTGAGCTTAAAATGAACCACATTTATTTTACTGCTAACGCCAATGGCGCAGGACTTGCAGCAGCATTAGCAAAAGGAGAAGGAAGAGAGCGCGTTTATATCATTGAACCAACAGGTGAATTTGAAAACGACCCAAATGTTACTGATAAAAAATTTCCTGGAAACTTAACACGTTCTTACCGCTCGAAATCTCCTTTAAAAATCGTTGGTGAAGAAATAGAGTGGGCGAAACTAACAACTGCAGATCGACGTAAATGGCACAAAAATTTAGCGGAAAACAAAGGAGACATTATTAACTGAAGAATGTATTCCTAATGACTGGAGTAGTTCCTATTGCAAGTTTGTCTGCGGTCTTACACATAAAATGAAGGCACTCAACTTTGTAATTACTTAGCGTGCCTTTATATTTCCAGGTGTATATATTTCACCATGTAATCATACAGAATGTAGGTTACATGGTGAAGTAGTATGCGTAACCAGTGATTATTGTTAGGTTGCCGGGCAGTCTTACAGAATAGAATGGAACAATTCCAGACTGGTGAAAGAAAATATTGAGGAAGAAATCAACAACCTTAAACAGCAGCCAGGAGAAGATATGGTCATCCTCGGAAGTCCCAGGTTTGCACACTACCTTATGCAGCTTAATTTAATAGATGAGTATAAAATTACGGTTTCCCCCGTCCTGATTGGCAGCGGATTGCCGTTATTCGATGGCATCGAGGAGAAGGACAATCTTAAGCTGATCGAAAACAAGTCCTTTAATTCTGGAGCCTTAGGTCTTGTTTATCAGACGGTAAGATAACCTTGTCATATAAAGACGGTTAAGGAATAATAGCTCAATAAGAGGCTGGGACAAACCCATTAAATAACAAAAGACGTGGTGCTTACACAAAAGTGTGAGTCCCACGTCTTTTATTATTTTAATCAAGTTATTTTGCATATAACGTAATAGACATCAATGGTAATTACTTATCTATACCCTTAAAACACAATATTAAAGAGCTGTACCTTTTGCAGGAATAAACAATTGGGACATGTCAGCACCCTCTAATTCAAGCAATTTTACTTTTGTGGCAAGCCCGCCGGCATAACCTGTCAAGCTGCCATTCGTACCTACAACTCTATGACAAGGAATAATAATAGAGATGGGATTATGACCAACAGCGCCGCCTACTGCTTGGCTTGACATGGTTTTCTTGTTCATTTTAGCCGCTGCCTTTTTGGCAATTTCACCATAGGTGATTACCTCGCCATATGGTATTTCACATAAAATATCCCATACGATTTGCCGAAATTCTCCGCCAATAGGAGATAGCGGCAATTCGGAAATGGCAGGATTCTTCCCCATAAAATATTGATCCAGCCATTTTTTTGCTGCTTCAAATACAGGGATATCATCTTTGATGTTCATTTCTGCGGGAATACTAGCACCGTAATATTTCTGTCCTTCATTCCATAGACCAACGATAGTATTACCGTCACAAGCCAGTGTAATTGTCCCAAAGGGTGACGTATAAGTTGTTTTATAATACATTTGAATCCCTCTATTCCGTTTTATAACATAATCGTAGCATAACTGTGCCAAGGCCGTCATGCTTCCGACATCACAAAAATATAAAAAGAATTTACCAGGCAAGCAGTCAAAAGGAAAAGTCATATGCATAGCATGCTTCAGCACGTTATTAATCTATTGAACAGGACATTTACAAATATATTCCGTTATGATAATATGTCAGATGTACCAATCATCCTACAAATTTTCTGGGGGCAAAGAAATGATTCTCAAAACCAATCGCAAATCGCTTGTAGAGCAGGTTGCTGAACAGATAGAACAATTAATTGAACAGAAGCATTGGAAGGTGGGGGACAAGCTTCCGCCGGAAATGGAATTAATAGAAGAATTCGATGTCAGTCGTAATACATTAAGAGAAGCGGTCCGGGCATTAGTACATGCTGGGTTATTAGAGACAAAACAAGGAAGCGGAACAATGGTGCGTTCAACAAGTGCGCTTGATGCCGCATTGAAACGCCATGTCAAAAAATCAACCATGCTGGAAACATTGGAAGTACGATTAGCCTTGGAAAAACAAGCGGCTCAGATGGCAGCTGAACGCAGAACCGAATCAGATTTAATAGATTTGGAAGTCTGTATTAACAACTGTAAAGAGGCTTCTGCAAAGAAAGATTTAGAACAGTTTATTTCTTCGGATATCCAGTTTCACAAAACAGTTGTAGCAGCTTCCAATAATCAGCTGCTGATTGATTTATATGAAAATATGACAGAGGTATTATTTTCTTTTGTACAGGATTTTATGACTATCGAACCCCTTTTTCCATTTGAACAGGGAATACATCTGGAGCTTTTTAAAGCGATACAGAAACAGAACAAGGAATCTGCAGCAGCCTATGTAGAGAATGATATGGAAGTATTAAAAGAAAGCATCATAAAGATATTGAAAGAATAGAGGATTAAGATGACGAAACAAGCAGGAACATTAACAGATCAAAACAGCACAAAAGCCAGATGGTTATTGCTTATCGGCGTTATTTTGGTTGGAGCAAACTTAAGAGTGCCTATTACCTCCGTTGGAGCATTGATTACCTTTATTCGTGAGGATCTTGGCATCAGCAATGCCTCAGCTGGAATGATAACAACGTTGCCTTTGATTGCATTTGCATTGCTTTCTCCGTTTGCTCCAAGAATAGCGAATAAAATAGGGATGGAATGGACAATTGCCTTATCTTTAGTATTACTTATCACAGGCATGATCGTACGGTCCATTGCGGGAATAGGATATCTATTTACAGGTACCATTTTCGTAGGATTGGCTATTGCGATTGGAAATGTTTTAATTCCAGGTATTATCAAAATGAGTTTCCCTTTAAAAATAGGAATCATGACCGGTGTATATGCTGTTTTTATGAATATATTCGGTGCCTTGGGCTCTGGTCTCAGCGTCCCGATTTCTTCTGTTGGCAGTATGGGATGGCAGGGAGCATTGAACATTTGGGGAATAATTACAATCATCGCATTACTCATTTGGTTACCGCAGCTTCGCAAACATCCGGATGAATCACCTAAAGCAAATGTGGAAAAAGATAAGAAAACCAATTTATGGCGTTCACCAATTGCCTGGAGTGTGACATTATTTATGGGAGGGCAATCTCTTGCATTTTATACATTGATTACCTGGATGCCAGACATTTTGAGAACGGTTGGTTATAACGCAGGCGGAGCAGGATGGATGGTCTTCCTGATGCAGGTTGCGCTTATTCCTACTACTTTTGTAATTCCGGTTATAGCCGAAAAAATGAGCAATCAGATCGGCTTAGCTGTTGGAACAGCCGTATTGTTTATTATTGGATTTACCGGCTTGATGTCTGGAAGTATGGCACTTGTCCCTGTTTGGGCAATATTGCTTGGAATTGCAGGCGGCAGCGGCTTCAGCCTCTCCATGATGTTCTTTACAATCCGGACCAAAGACGGGAAAGAAGCAGCCGAGCTTTCTGGTATGGCACAATCCTTTGGTTATCTTTTAGCTGCGGTTGGTCCAGTACTTGTCGGTGTCTTGCATGATAGAAGTAATGGATGGCTCATGCCGCTTATTTTCTTAATCATTATTTCTGTGGTTATTTTAGTAGCAGGGATTGTATCTGGCAAGGAAGGAACCATATCGAATCAATCTGATAAACAGATATCGAAGGAATGGATAGAAGAGGTTTAATGAAATGGTAAGAAACCCTCGCCCGTACAGGGGGAGGTTCTATATATTAGCAGTTGCTATGAAATCAGCATAGCAGCTGCTTTTTTATGTTGTGAATCACTTATTTTCCAAGTGAATAAAATGATTCAAAAAGGGCTCATTCAATCCAATAAGAAAAAAGAAGATTATAAATCTGTATACTACTCTTTAACAGATGCCGGGACTGAATTAGCTTATATGCATCATCATCTTCACCAAAAAGTAATAGAGCGTTATGAGGAACTGCTTCATAAATTTGATGGAGCGGAGCTAACTACTATTTGCTTTATGTCTGAATGGACCGACCAAATAAAAAACACGGATATGCTGGAATAAGAGTACATTCGTTTGGAATAAATACTATTTTTTAACAGAAGGATGGATTATAATTGAAAATAAATAAAAAATATGAGCATATTATTTTTACTGTTTTGATGGGCTTGGTATCTCATGCATAATATCATTTGTTCTTGTCTCCATAAATATAGGCTACAATAGCTCGTTTTTGGGGACTTGGCTGACAATGTGACTGCAGGCTTTTATTTGTGCAGTTCCATGTGCGTATTATTTCCCAAAAGCTATAAGGAAGTTAATGAAAATTTTTAACTTTGTAGAAAAGGAAACGTCCTACAAATAACATTTTATATAAATATTTTTAAAAGATGAGGAGATGGCAGATGACAGATGACAAAAGAATATAATAAAGTAGTCCTGGCGAGAAAAGCCAAGATACTAGAACTGAGTCCTTACTTGGAAAACGGACAGTATACTTTTGATAAAGATCTTAGAACTGTTTATAATACTGCAAAAACCAGCCACCCTATGGTTAATAATCTTAAAAATTCAAAAGAAGAGGATACTCCTTCACTGGAAATGGAGGATTATGGACGTAAGTATTTTAATGGAAGTATTTTATGGTTTTGTATTAATGGCGATATCAGAATTTTTTCAGATGATGAAATACTTGTTATTTGCACCAATCAAGAAAGCTATCAAAGAAAAATAGCAAACTACACGTATTTTTCATCTTTCTTTCGAATTCCTGCGTTACTCAAGCAAGATGCTAAGCACAATATGGTGACGGAAGCATTCATTCATTTTGAAAATCAAACAGAGAACGATGAAGCGTTCATTTTAAAAACAATATATGATGATTACTGTCGTTATTTCAATTACCTAATGCTTCATTCAAAGGTTGACTATCAAACGTTGAATAGCTTATTCGATACAAGTTCAAATGTGGTTCATATTCAGCAATTTGAAAAAATAATAGAAAAAGTTGCCCCGGAATTGCTTTCCCTGAAGCTGCCGTTTATCGACCTGCATGGCGATTTGTGGTCTGATAATATTCTTTTAAACGATGAGGCAGGGGAGAAGACCTTATGGTATATCGACTGGGAGACTGCGGATAAATATGTTTTCTTCTACGATTTCTTCAAATTTATTTGGAATGAATTAGATGTCCATGATAATTATTCCTATTATAAGAGGTATATTGCTGGGGAATTTGATGAAGGCCTGACCCGCCTGTTTGCTATTTTTCATCTGAAGTTTCAGCCCAAATACAGGCAATCTTATTTTTGTCTCTTTTTCCTAAATAGTATTCTAAATGATACAGACAATATTGCGTTTAAATTTAAACTTGAGGAAATAAATGACTTTAAGCGTAAGGTTTTTCCGTTAATGATTTAATGAGGTTCCCAATACTTTATAATGTAGTAAACCGAATTGAGCGTATTATTTAGGAATAGGCAACTTGAAATAATATCGTTTTCTACAAAAAGTCCTACTGATAAAATTTTAGCAGGATTTTTTGTGTTTCCTTTTTTCTTAGAAAAGATTTGACGCTTACATCGATTTGCTCGTATAAAATTTTTCGTATCTTAATTGTGTTGAATAAAATTGAAATGAAAGCCTGCCTATATAATAAAAATTGTTAATTTCAAACATTTAACCCTGCTTATTCAAATAATTAAGTAAAAAAACTTGAAATTGACGTTACGTCATTTTGTATAATGAACATAGTAAAAATAAAACAAGGGGTTGGCTATACTTGATTTCGATTAAAGAAGTAACAAAACAAACAGGGATTACAGTCAGAACGATGCGCTATTACGATCAGATAGGTCTTCTCCACCCAGCAGATAAAACAGAGGGCGGCCATAGATTATATGGAGAGAAAGAAATGAAAAAGCTGCAGGAAATCCAATTTTTAAAGACAATAAGGTTTAGTCTGCAAGAAATCAAAGAAATGTTAGCTGATGAGAATCATGATTGGTTCACGGGTCTAAAGAAACAATTGGGCTATATTTCAAAGGAAAAAGAGAGATTAGAACAAATTGAAGGAACATTACGAGGGTTAATAAATGAAATAATGCTGAATGGCAATATTGATTTGTTTAGTGTGCAGAAGCTCATCCAATTATATCAACAAAATATGGACAAAAGAGAAGGGTATTTAAACCAAATATTTAATGAGGAAGAAAGTAAATTGCTTCAAAATCTTCCAAATATAAATAGAGACGATCCTGAAACGCTGGAATGGATTGCCTTAATAGCACAATTAAAAAAGCATATGTCAAAAGGAATTTCGGCACCGGAAATACAGCGACTCATAAAACGTATGTATGAAAAAGAACAGGAAACATTTGGGGATAACAAAGAATTTGTAGAAAAGATATGGGATATTAGAAAGTCACCTCAAAAATCGGAGAGCGTCGGGTTTTATCCTATCGATGTGGAAACATTGGATTTTTTTGAGAAGGCATATGAATTTTATGTAAACAAGAAAAGCAATTTTTGAATGAGAAAGTGACAATCCCTGATGAATTTACAGAAAAGCTGGTTATCAATGGAAATTCAGGAGATGTTTCTTCAGACCAGCTTTCAACAAATAACCTGGATATAGAAACGAAAAGCGGGGATGGAATGATCAATATCCCTATTTCATCTGATGAATCACAAGATGAAAAAGAAATAAAGGACACTGCAGGTAAAGGAAGTTTTGAGATTGACGTTGAAACAATATCAGGTAACATCACAGCCAGGCAGAACGCAAATGGCATTCGACGAAGGACGAATTTTGCTGGAAACGAATATTATCAAAGAGTTTCATAATATAAATGATTAGATTTGGGGTGTCTTTTTGAATTTTATTGCTTGGATGATTGTTGCTTGTGAAATAGGGTTTTGGATAGTAATTATCTTAGGTTTATTTACAAGATATGTTCTCAAGAAGAATAAACTTGGATTATTTTTCTTAGCCTTAACACCAATAATTGATTTAATTTTATTAATTATTACGGCTGCCGATTTATATCGAGGGGCCACTGCAACAGCTGCACATGCGATTGCGGCAGTTTATATAGGCGTTTCGATTGTATTTGGAAAAAGTATGATTAGATGGGCTGACGAGAGATTTCGCTACTACGTGATAAAAGAAGGTCCAAAACCAATTAAACTGTATGGAATAGAATATTCAAAGCATTATTTAAAGGGGTGGGGGAAAAACGTTTTATCTTATTTGATTGGTGCTGGTATTTTGGCAGGAGTCATTTTCTTAATCAATGATCCTTCTCGAACAGAAGCATTACTTAGGGTCTTACAAATATGGACATTTGTGTTAGGTATTGACTTTATTATTTCTATTTCATACTTCGTCTGGCCAAGAAAGAAGGGTGTTTAATTAGTAAGATAGATTTACAATAGGTGTGATAAGCTAATTAATAAAGACTCCATTATAGTATTCCCGTTATATAAAGATTTATGTTTTTTATTTCATCTTAGATGGAGTCTTTTCATCAATTGTAATGAAAGATTGGTAATGGTTTATACATTTGTGATGGTAAACTATCGTATGCAACGGCACTAATGATAATCGCTATGAAAGCAGTAACAATTGAAACAAACCATTTTCTCATTGATGATCATCTCTTTTTGAATGTTGAATATCAAGCATCCATTTAATCAATTCTTGAAATACCTTAGTATTCAAACAGTATATAATGTGTTACCCCTTTCGCTCTGCCCAGACCAACTGGGCATTTTTTAATAGATTAAGCTGATTGGAAACGCTTGGCTTTGACTTTTCAAAATGTTCAGCGATGTCACCGAGGTTAAATCAGAGAAACAATCAATCCGCTTGATCCGCTTCAAGGTATAATTCATTTAGTATGTTAAGAAATTTGTAAGATTTATATACATAAGATTGAAAGATTAAATCATTAATCTAGATATATAGGTTATAGGAGGTACGTTATGGAAGGTGCAAACATATTAGTTGTGGACGATGACAAGGAGATAGCAAATGCACTAGATAAGCTTCTGACGATGGAAGGATTTAAAGTTATGAAGGCTTATAATGGCTTAGAAGCATTGGATGCTTTAGTTCAACATGATATTCAATTAATACTCCTGGACGTTATGATGCCAAAGCTGGATGGTCTTTCTACTACTTTGAAAATTAGAGAGGAAAAAAATATACCAATTATTATCATATCAGCAAAGTCAGAGGACAGTGATAAAATACTGGGGCTATCTATGGGAGCAGATGATTATATAACAAAACCATTTAATCCAGATGAGCTGGTTGCCAGAGTAAAAAGCCAGCTGAGACGATATATCACTTTAGGGAATATCGGCAATATCACTCCAGGTTCTCAAATTGTGGTTGGAGGATTAAATCTAAATAAGGAATCTAAGCAATTATTCGTGTACGGTACCCCGATTCGGTTAACTCCTACTGAATACAAAATTTTAGATTTTCTAATGACGAATGCTGGAATGGTTTATTCATCTGAACAAATCTATGAAAAAGTGTGGAAAGAGCCTGCGTATTCTGTTGAAAACACCGTCATGGTCCATGTAAGACGTATCCGCGAAAAAATTGAAATAAATCCTAAAGAACCTAAATATTTAAAGGTGGTGTGGGGTATTGGGTATAAAATTGAAAAACTTTAGCAGAAATACAATTACTAAATTTGCAGTATTTTTGATAACAGCTGCCATGATTTCGATGGCTGTCATCCAAATATTTTATGTGGATTGGAATAGGTATAATATAGAGCCGCTGATGATAGAAACTTATGAAGAAAGCAATACATTTATGAATGAGCTGCAAAATAATTTCAGTGAGATAGATTCGCATTTTAATAAACCTGAAATATTAGAAATAGAGGATTTAAATTATATATATTATATAACAGATGGTAACGAAACACAGACGAACAGAGAAGACTTTAGCCGTGAGGATTTCCTAAACTACAGCAATTATGTCTATGAGTATAATCAGGGCAGAGTCACATCAAATGGAAATGTTTTTGAAAATTTTACGTATTTGTTTAGTGAGGATGTAACCATATATATCGGCTTTCCAGATGAATATATGAAGGGGAAGCAGGAGGAATGGAATAATGCTAATGAAATATTAAGTGCGCAGGTAATAGATTTTGCTTTGTATACCATCGTAGCGTTAGCACTCATTATCTATTTAATCACTGTTACAGGGAGAAAACCAAATAAAGAAACATTACAAACGAATTGGCTGGACTTATTATATAGTGAAATTTTATTAGCACTAGTCGTGTTACCAATCATAGCTTGCTGCATTTATCTATTCGATCTCCACTATTATTACAATTATGTACTTCGAATATCTGCAATTCATAAGTCTTATATGTATTTAATTGGAATAGTAACAGCTATAGCTGCCTTATTATCTGGAGCAGGATTATTAGCACTGGTAAGAAAGATCAAGGATAGAAGGTTTATAAAGGGTTTTCTTTTATATAAAATTGGTTATAAGATAGTAGTCTTCACAGTAGACTTTACAAAAAGTTTTTTTGATGGCAGAAGGTATGTAAAATCTCCGCTAACCAAGAATTTGCATCAAAGGCAGTTAGCTTTCATTATAGCTAGTTTTATTTTAGTATTACTGACTCTTATGTTCATCTTTATAGTATTAATAAGTGGTATACTCATCTTTATCCCTTTAATTTTTATCCCGCTAGTTCTTGAAATTGTGCTTATTTACTGGTATGTGAAATATAATAATAAGACATATGACGAAATAAATAAAGGCTTCAATGAAAGCTTGGAGGAACAAATGAAATCGGAGAGAATGAAAATTGAACTGGTGACCAATGTTTCTCATGATTTGAAGACTCCATTAACGTCCATCATAAGTTATGTAGATTTACTGTCTAAAGAAGAAAACCTTTCAGAAACGGCAAGAGATTATATTAAGGTGCTAAGTGAAAAATCTGACAGATTAAAGAATATCGTTTCAGATTTGTTTGATTTAGCGAAAAGTAACAGTGGAGATATAAATCTGCATTTAGAAACGATTGATATGAAAACACTAATTGAACAAATTTTAGGAGACATTGAGGACGATATAGAAAGAGCAGGAAATAAGATAAAATTGAAGCTTCCTGAGTCATCTATAGAAATCGTTGCAGATAGTAACAGACTTTACAGAGTTATTCAAAATGTACTTGATAATGCACTGAAGTATGCTTTAAATGGAACACGGATATTTATAGAGATGGAAAAGAGAGAGGGCAGGGGAATAGTCACTATAAAAAATACTTCCTCTTATGAAATAGATTTTACAGCAGAAGAGATACTTCAGAGATTTAATAGAGGGGATAAGGCCAGAACGGCTGATGGAAGCGGTCTGGGATTGTCTATTGCAGAAAGCTTTACAAAGGTAAGCGGGGGAAGTTTCAAAGTAGATATAGATGGAGATACATTTAAAGTCATTATTAGTTTTCCTTTGGCATCAGAGTAAAAAAATAGTTTTGTTCCAATTCTATAAGAAATTGGAACAAAACTAACCCAGTAATCTTAGTATGTTTTCAGCCCTTGGATTCCTCCGCAAGCTTTTTAATAACCTCTATCGTTTCTTCCCAGTTTTTATCCGAATGCTCATACATCGTTGGCGTAGCAAAGTTGCTATGTTTTAATCTCAGTGTTGTGTGTTTGCTATTGTTACTTAGGTTAAATGTTATGATTGAGTAATTTTCCGGGCTGTCAGGAGTACCTGAAAAGCCGCTCCAGTAATCATAGGAGAAAACGCTCTGCGGCTCATATTCCAGGATATGACCTTTGTCTTCATATTCTGTACCGTCCCATGTGAATGAGAAAGTAATTGGGCTGCCTACATTCCAATCTGTATTCACAGTTACCCCTAACCATTGTTTGATGAAGTCAGGATTAGTAAGTACGTTCCATACTGTTTCGGTTGCTGCCGAAAATTCCCTTTGCTTTTCAATGGATAAATTACGCACACCTTTACACTCCCCTTATCAAATTGGTCATAGCTAATATTGCATTGCGATGTTGAAATATCATTTGTAAGTTGCCATCAATTATAGCATGAAAATAGAGTTGGCAGAGCGAATTATTCTAGTGTGTATTGTGTTTTTACAAAAGGAACGATATAGAAATCCATAATTTTTAACACTTCTTTCAAAGATTGTTAAAAGATACGCTAAGTTACAAGTATAAAAAATTCAAGTAAAGGGATTGAAACACTTTCATATCACCTATCGGGCAAATATTAATATTAGAATTGTTGATGGAAGGGTATATAAAAATAGAAACAGCTGCTGAAAATCAATCACTAAAAAATAATCTGAGAAGGAGTGCCCAAATGTCAACAATATATTCTATCAGTGATATTCACGGATGTTATGAAGCTATGCTTGATACTTTGAATTTAGTAGATTTAGAGTCTGATAAGAATAATAAACTTCTTTTTTTAGGAGACTATATAAGTCGAGGAAAGAATAGCTGTAAAGTTCTTTATCATATTAAAAACTTGGAAGAAAAATATCCAGATCAAGTAGTTGTGTTAATTGGAAATCACGAGCAGATGTTTTTAGACTGGTATTGTAATGAGCAGGAATTTTTATGGTTATCACAAGATCAACAATTGGTGACGACAAAAAGTTTTTTTAAAGCAGAACAATGGGATTATGTTTTTAGAGAATTGCTTCATCTGAAACGTTCTAAAGTAAGAATGAGCAGTTTTATCAAAGCTGAGATAAAAAAAGAACATCCGGAATTACTGCAATGGCTCTTTTCTAAAAGGAAAGAATTCTATTATGAAACGGAAACCCAAATCTATGTACATGCCGGAGTATATGAGGCCGAACCAGAATTATGGAAGCATGCAACAGAGCCATACGAATTTATATGGAAATACCCGGCGGAAACAGGTTCGTTTTATAAAGACATCATTGCGGGGCACATCTCCACAGTTGAGGTTTCCAATGATAACAGTTATTTAGGTAAGGTATTTTGGGATAGTCAAAGCCACTTCTTTATTGATGGTGAAACGGTAGAAAGTAATATAGTTCCTTTGTTAAAGTTTGATACTTGTACGGGTGGCTATTCGAGCTATGAGAAGCAAATGGATGGTTCCTGGATGGAATATTCAATAACAAAAAGATTGTTTAAAGATTAGTATTATTGCTTACCTATAAAGCTTATTTACATTAGTTTTTATAGGATTATCATTTATTATAGAGGGGAAATAAGAACAAAACTTAATTTGAAAGGAGAATACCTATATATCTGCATCTATCCATATATAATATGAAAAAAATTAGCTCAAAATAATCCCTGCCAGGCGATAATTTGGCAGAGATTATTTTTCGTTATATATCAAACCAGTTTTTATTGAAAAAACACCAAAAAGCATACCCCTTACCCCATATAAACACTTTCACACGTTCCAGGAGCCGGTTCATAAAAACAATGATCCATAAATTGACCGGAAAAGGGCTGATCATACCATGTTGGAGGACATGGGGCATATGGATTAAAGTACCAAAGAGCATATTTTGCCGGGTGACTTCTCCAGCTTTCCAACGTCTGCCTTGCTAATTTTCTTTCTGTTTCTCTTGCTCTCTGATAAAACATATTCCCTTTTTGAACAGCTTCGAAAGAGTAATTTCCTCCCTGCACATGAAAAATGACATCATCAACTGTTCTCAAGTCAATAAAATCGCCACAATCTGCTACGACACGGTTAACAATAACATTTCCTACATAAAGCATTCCTTGTTTTCCTTCACCCTCAGCTTCGGCTCTCATCATTCTTGCCATTAAGTCAACGTCTGCCTCTCGGTAAGCTATTCTTCCCATTATCTCACCTCTAAAATATGTTATGACGGAAAACTTGCATTCATGACTTGGGGGCTTGTATTTTTTTAACGTAAATGAACGCTTTATAATGTGTCTTGGCATTTTAAACGAATCAAAACAAATCTATTGACCTAAAGTCCACTCTAGGGACTATAATAAATTTCAAAATGGGTATACAACGAATATAGTTTATTCATTTTACCAAAGGAGATGTTCAAATGATTTTAAATGAAAATTATCAGCTGTCCAATGGGATTGAAATTCCTAAATTAGGTCTTGGAACATGGTTTATTGATGATAAAGATGCTGCTCAGGCAGTAGTTGACGCTGTAAAGGCAGGTTATCGCCATATTGATACAGCGCAGGCATATGGAAATGAAAGCGGCATTGGCCAGGGAATAAAAAATTGTGGTCTGAACAGGGAAGATTTATTTATTACGACTAAACTTGCTGCAGAAGTAAAATCTTATGAGGAGGCTGTTTCATCCATTAATCAATCTCTGGAGACACTGGACCTTGACTATATTGATATGATGATCATTCACAGCCCGCAGCCATGGGCGGATTTTGATGAAGAAGAGCGCTTTTTTGAAGGAAACCGGGAAGCTTGGCAGGCTCTTGAAGAAGCCTATCAGGCAGGAAAACTTCGTGCCATTGGTGTATCTAATTTTCAAAAAGAGGATTTGGATAACATTCTAAGTAACTGTACTGTTAAACCAATGGTAAATCAGATTTTAGCGCATATCAGCAATACACCATTTGATCTGATTGCCTATACGCAGGACCAGGGCATTCTTGTTGAAGCTTATTCACCAATTGCTCATGGTGAGTTGTTTAAAAACGAGAAAGTGGCAGCAATTGCTGAAAAATATGATGTTTCGATTCCACAATTGAGTATTCGCTATACGCTGCAGCTGGGCTTATTTCCACTGCCTAAAACAGCTAATCCGGAGCATATGAAAAATAATGCCGGAGTGGACTTCACTATTTCAGATGAGGATATGGAAGCTTTGAAAAATGTTGAGCGCATTGAAGATTATGGTGAAGCAAGCGGCATGCCTGTATTTGGCGGGAAATTAAAATAACAAAATCCCAAAATACCTTATAATAAAACTGCATTTCATGGGAGCTTTGATTTTTTCCTTTGAAATGCAGTTTTTTATGTCTCTTCTAACTTAGTAAAAGCTGATTGTTGAGCCAATAATCACTTGTCATTCATATTTGTTTTGTTACAATTATTGTGGGGTAATACAATCTTAAGCATATAAAAATTAGGAGGAGTTTTATTGAAGAAATTCATATTTTTAGTATTAATTTTCTTAATGCTGGCAGCATGTAATAATGTGGAAGAAAATACAGAAATGCAGGAAAAAGAAAGTACAGATATAACAGAAGAAACGGATACAGTGACTTCAGAAGAGGAAGAAGAAAAGCCTACATATCAGATTGGTGAAACAGCTGCAATTACAAGTGATTTATATGAGTTTGACTATGAGGTAACAGTGAATGATTTTCAGTTAACAAGAGAAGTAGATGAAGTACCTATCGAAGACTACCTTATCGGGGCAAGAGAAGAAGACAGGTTTGCGGTTGTTGATGTAACCATAAAAAATATATCGGATGAAGCTTATGTGCCGAATCAAATGTTTTCTGCCAATTTTTCAGCAATAGATGAAAATGGGGGAGATATATCTGATGATGAATTCTTTACAGGGGGAGATGAAGAATTAGCTCCCGGTGAAGAGCTGACCGGACATTTAGTATACTTAACGGATATTAATTACGCGGATACATTTGTATTAAAATATGAATTGATGTCAGATCAGGAAACACATTTCGAACTGCCTAATCCTGAACAATAAGATTTTGGATAATCTAAATTAATCATGTTAAAAATGATTACAGCTGGCGGGAGAGGAATACTCTAAAACAAAATTGCATTCCATGGGAGTAAAGCTATAATTCTCCCGGTGGAATGCAATTTTTATGATAAACTTTAATTTAAAGAGTATTTAAAGGAGGGTGCTATGTCTAAACAATATCAAAATTTACTTGCTGGAAAATTGTACAAAACAGATGATAAAATTCAAAGCATAAAAAATAAAGGCAGATATTTATCCAGACTTTTTAATGAGACGACAGAGGAAGAAAACATTGAAAGGAAGAATTTAATTAAACAACTATTTGGAAGCACAGGGGAAAACTATACTGTAAAACCGCCATTTTATTGCAGTCATGGTGTACATATTTTCGTGGGGGATAATTTCTTTTGTAATTTCAATTGTATTTTTCTGGACTTAAATACGATTCATATTGGTAATAATGTTGCGATTGGCCCAAGAGTCAGCATTTATACTGCTCTTCATCCAATTGACCGGAGTATAAGGAATACAGGTTTAGAATATGCACTGCCAGTTACCATAGAGGATGATGTTTGGATAGCAGGAGATGTTGTAATTAATCCGGGAGTAACAATAGGAGAAGGCAGCATTATCGGCTCTGGATCTGTTGTGACAAAGAGCATTCCCAAAAATGTGATTGCCATGGGAAATCCTTGCAGAGTTCACAGGGAAATTACAGAAGAAGATAAAAAGCAATGGGAAGTGATGTACGAAGAGTATCAAGAAAGTATTGAATAAAACTTCCTGCATTAAAATATACTGTACAAGCTGGCTAAAGAGTTTGCTTCCAGAAATTTTATTTGCTATTATCATTAATATATACTTATTAAACCTATTTAATAAGTATATACTTACTTTTTAAACAGATTAAATAAGTGTGTGATATAGGAGGCATTGAATTATGGAATCCAGCCCAAAATCTATGAAGAAAACAATCCAGATAAGCATTCGTAAAGCTCTTTTAGAACTGGGAAGTGCTACCAAGGTTGAACTTAATGACTATTTAGAAATAAGTTTCCCTACCATAAGCAAGTTCCTTACTCAAATGGAGAAAGAAGGGGAAATCTTATCTGCAGGATTCGATAATTCAAGCGGAGGTAGAAGAGCAAAACGCTATAAATATAATCCTGAGCATATGTTAGGTCTGGCTATTTTTTTAGAGGAAAAAGAAATAAATTATATTATTTTCAATTGTTATGGAGAACTAAAAGATAAAGGAACAAATACTGGTATTTCAGATTTAAATTCTTTCACTAAATGTATTCAGGACATAACAAATCAGTACAATAAAATCAGTTCATTATCCATTGGTGTACCGGGATCTGTTGATAATGAGCGTATTTTCTATATTCCAGATTACAAGCATCTTCAAAATGTAGATTTAAAAGGATACTTGGAGGATTATTTCTCTATTCCTGTAGTGGTAGAGAACGATATGAATGCAGCAGTGCTTGGATATTACAATCGTTTAAAAATCAAAGAAAACAAATCAGTTGTCTATTTATATTTAGGTAAAAATGGACCGGGTGCCGGAACGATAGTTAATGGCATTGTTTTGCGGGGCAGCACGAACTTTTCAGGAGAAATTTCATTCGTGCCGCAATATGATGATAAGCGTTTCTGGCAAACCTTAAGTGAAAATAAAATGAATACTTCCCCGGTACATAAGGATTATATGATTGATGTCATAAGCAGACTGGTGGCATCATTTACGGCCATCATAAACCCTCATATGATTATTTTTTGTAACGAAGAAGTAGAACAAGAAACATTAAATAGAATTGAAGAATGTAGTTCCGGATATATTCCGTCAGAACATCTACCTGACCTCGCTCTAAGCGATTGGAAACGGGACTATTTATATGGATTACAAAGTCTTGGGTTAGATCTCATGATAAAAGAGACGGTCTAAAAAGGAGAGAAAAAGAATGAAAATTGAACATGTGGCGATTTGGGTCAAGGATTTAGAAAAAATGAAGAATTTTTATGAAACATATTTTCATGTGGATACAAGTGCTAAATACCATAATGAAAAGAAGGAATTTGAGTCTTATTTTTTAACATTTGATGAATCGGCACGTTTAGAAATTATGCATAAAACAGGCATTGATAAAACAAGTACAACGGAACATCTGGGCTGGGCTCACATTGCTATTTCACTGGGAGATAAGGAGCTCGTTGACCAAATGACAGCCAGATTGAAAAAGGATGGTTACCCACTCGTAAATGGTCCACGTGTCACTGGGGATGGCTATTACGAAAGTGTCATTGAAGACCCTGAAGGCAATCTTATCGAACTGACAGTTTAACCGAAAATAACTTCCAACGCCTTTTTAGTTACAGAATTTATCTTATAGGGTGAAGAGAAGATGAGGACAGAAAAGGAAAAGATGTTGTGTGGAGAATTATATGATGCTGCCGAACCGGAATTACACGGGGAAAGACAATATGCAAGAAAAATGACCAGATTATTCAATGACTCACATGAAGAAGATGGAAATATTAGACGTGCATTATTAAAAGATATATTTGGAACTACTGGAAATAATCTAAGTGTACGACCGCCGTTCCGTTGTGATTATGGCTATAATATACACGTCGGTGAAAATTTTTACGCTAATTATGATTGTGTGTTCCTGGATGTATGTGAAATCCGTATAGGTGACAACTGCTTTATTGCACCGGGAGTACATATTTATACAGCAAGCCATCCCTTAGATGCAGAAGAAAGGATTTCCGGTGCAGAGTATGGAATCTCGGTATCTATTGGTCATAATGTATGGATTGGCGGAAGATCTGTTATAAATCCCGGTGTCACAATAGGAAATAATGTGGTGATTGCTTCGGGTTCCATCGTAATAAAAGACGTACCCGATAATGTTTTGGTTGGTGGGAATCCCGCAAAAATAATTAAAAGAATAGATTGATTTTATTCTATAAAAAAGGAGCAAGAAGCAAATGGAGATGAAAACAGAAAAAGAAAAAATGATAGCTGGAGAGATGTACAATCCCGAGGATCCGGTTTTATTAAAAGATCGAAAGGAAACGAGGGGAAAGGTTCGAATATATAATCAAACTTCGGAAACAGAAGAAGAAAAGCGAACGAAATTATTGAAGGAATTGCTTGGTTCAACTGGGGAAAATGTATATATGGAACCAAATATAAGGTTTGATTATGGATACAACACGCATGTAGGAGAAAACTTTTTCGCAAACTTTGATTGTACTATTTTAGATGTTTGTGAAGTTCGGTTTGGAGATAATTGCCTGCTCGCGCCAGGAGTGCAAATTTACACTGCAACTCATCCAATCGATCCAATAGAGCGTAATTCAGGAAAAGAATATGCAAAGCCAATTACTATTGGAAATAATGTATGGATTGGAGGAAGTGCGGTAATTAACCCGGGAGTGACTGTTGGAGATAATGCTGTTATTGCATCAGGGGCAGTGGTTGTGAAGGATGTTCCAGACAATGCTGTTGTAGGTGGAAATCTGGCCAGGGTTATTAAAATGATTGACGATGTAGCAGGTGAAAAAGTATCGGAAAGCATTCTCACGTAAAAAAGGGGAAAAATATTAGATGTATTTTTGCAGTACATCAAGTGATGCCCATGTGGTAACATGACTTTTGAGTATAAAGCATCAGGTGATATTAAGCTGCTGCTTTTGGGTCTCTTATTCAATCCTCAAAATTGTATCATCATGAGTAGGGCGCGTTCCCTTAGTATTTATCCAAGTCTAATATGATGGATAAAACAAATTGATATCATTCCTTACCCGAAATCCCTGTCATTCTATTTTTGACGGGGATTATCTTTTAGAATTGAATTAATCTGAGTTCTAAATTATATACAACAGATGGCTTAGCCTACTTAGGCTTTATCGAATTTCTTACCTCAAAAAGCTATTTAAAAAATACGAATACTTCTTTTTAGCATATGATATACTGTTAGACAATATCCGATATAAATTGTAAAAAATTCAAATTATGAGAATTGAATTTTCAGAAGATAGTCTGGAGAAGATTTCTTTTTAAAATGGTATGGTAAAAATATTTAGTGTGTTTTTAGGAAGTAAAAGAGGCTGTAAAGTCTCTTTTAAACAAACTATTGAACATGCAATATTATTATGGTTAAATCATAGAGCCTGAATAAGCGCCAAGTAATCTTGAAAGAACAGTGAAATTTCAATAAAGGAGATTCAAGCTATGAGTCGTATTCTGATTGTGGATGATGAGAAGGATGAAAGAAGCGTCATTCGTTTCCTGTTAAAAAAATTTAATTTCGAATTAGAAATAGTGGAAGCGGCAAATGGGAAAGAAGCTTTGGAGGAGTTGATGAGAAGCCCTGCTGATATTTTACTTACTGATGTGAAAATGCCTTTTGTAGACGGAATGGAATTAGCAACGAAAGCAAGAGAGCACTATGATGATATGGAAATTATTTTTTTTAGTGGCCATGATGATTTCAGTTTTGTGAAGAAAGCGCTGACATTAAGAGCTGATAATTATATATTAAAGCCTGTTAAACCAGAAGAGTTTAAACAGACAATGACAGAAGTAATGAGGAATATTAGAAAACATAAGGATGAACAGGAAAAAAAAGAAGCAAATCAACAATTTATAAAAAAGCATATTCTATATCGTTTATTAAATCAAACGCCGGTAGAGGTATTACAAAATGAATATCCTTTCCTAAGCTTTGATTTTTTGAATGATTATCATCGGATGATTCTTGTTCATTCTGATACTGCTTTTTTGGATAGTTTGTTTGAAGAAGAAAATGAATATTTTTATGAGTTAATAAGGAAAGTCACATTAGACAGTAAATACGACGTAATCAATCTAAATCCTTTTCAAATTGTCCTGCTATTTAAAGATAATCCAAATAGCTTCATTACATATAAGCAGGCTGCGAAGCAAATACAGCAAAAAATTCAGGAAACGTATGGCATCAGCTGTATTCTATCAGTAAGTAATCATATGAACAATCCAGTTCAGATGGCTCAAACGTATTGTGAATTAGAAGGCTACTTAAAAGATCGTTTTTTTTATTCAGATGTTTTTATTTATCCAATTGATACACCGTTAACAGATAGTCAAGAGTATAAAGAGGACGAGTATTTATTAGAAGAAATGGAAAGAGCGATTCAACAGGCGGATACGATAGAGTTAGAGAAAAAGATAAGTCTAATTATTCAAAAGTACGATAAAAATACAAAGACTTCACAGGGGTATCTCCGCTTCTTGTTCGCCCGGATGCTGCAGCTGTTTTTTCAGACAATGCCGGAATACAGTAAAGACAGTATGAATAGATATATTGAATTAATATACTCCTATAAGCATTTCTCTGCTATCAAACAAACTTTATTCGAAGTGCAAAGAGAAGTAATAAAGAGATTAGAAGAAGAAAAGAATTCACCAAAGCATGTCATTGATGTAGTGAAACAATATATTATAGAAAATATGGAAAAGGACTTAGGGTTAGATATGTTAGCGGAAAAAGTATACTTAACGCCGGGTTATTTAAGTGATAAATTCAAACAAGAGACCGGGTCGGGAATTAACAAATATATTAAACAGGTGAGGATGAATAAGGCGGAGGAATTACTAAGTAATACCAATATGAAAGTGAATAATATTAGTAAAGCAATCGGCTATAAAAACGATTCCTATTTTATTAGGATTTTTAGAGAGCATTTCGGCGTCAGCCCGAAGAAGTATCGGGATATGAAAAGAGTATAAAGGTGAAGTGAATGTAATGAATCTTTTTAAACGAGGCTTTATTAATTTAAAATTCCGGAAAAAAGTATTATTGATATGTATTGTTGCAAGCTGCTTGCCTATCATTACATTAGGAAGTATGTGGTATTATCAAATACAAGATTCATTAGTTGCCCGTGAGAATGAAAATCTATCTGAAGCATTAAATCAGTCTATTTTAAATATAGATTATAAACTCAACAATTATGTAAATATTATTAATCAAATTGTATGGAATGATGAAATTAAAAATGGATTAACAGCAGAGTATAACAATAATTTTGAAATGTATAAGTTTTATAATGATACATTGGCTCCTTTGCTGGTTACCCCTCCGACTTTACAGACGGACATTGATTCTATTACCATCTATACGGACAATCAAATGAATCCTTATGGCCAATTGCTCAGACCGTTGGCAGACATTAATCAAAATAGCTGGTTTGGCAACATCATGGATTCGAATCAGCCTAATTTGATAGCATCATCGGAGGATGAAACATTTAAGCTGATTTATAAAATATTTGATGAGAGCAGAAAGTTTAATAATATTGTTCAAATGGAAATAAATTATCAGCAGTTTTTTGCTTCCATGCCGAGTTTATTTGAAGAGGATTATGGTGTCGTTATTTTTGATAACGAAAAGAAGCCAGTTTATTCATATGAAACGTTTTCCGATACAAACCTGGCAGGTCAATTCCTATCTTCAGAGTTAGCTGAGAATAAGGATTCACTGGAAGGTAATTTTGTTCTCCAACAGGATGAATTACCGTCCTATGGATGGACTGTTTATTTATATCGGCCAACGGATATTATTTCTGCTGCCACGCTTCCGATGAGAATAACGGTTGTATTGGTTATCTTTTTAAGCATTGCAATTATGGCAGTATCTATTTACCTGCTGGCAAAAGTTGTGGTTAGACCACTGGAAAAGCTGTCGAAAAATATGGAAAAGATAGAAAAAGGGGATTTAACGGTTTCCGTCTTTAATAGCGGTACGGATGAAATCGGGAGTTTAATTAAACAATTTGGGAATATGGTCAACAAATTAAAAGATATGATTAATCAGGTATATAAGAGCAAAATTGCTCAGCAGGAATATGAAATGAAAGCTTTACAGGCACAAATTAATCCGCATTTTTTCTACAATAGTCTTTCATTAATTAATAGTAAGGCTATTATGGCTGAACAAGAGGATATAAGCCAGATGGCTCAGCATCTGTCCACTTTTTATCGGACCACTTTAAATAAAGGGAGAAGTATTGTAGAGGTGGAAAAAGAACTTGAAAATGTGATTTCTTATATAAATATTCAACAATTGATGCATTCGAATTCATTTGATGTATACTATGAGCTGGACAAATCAACCTATCATTATACTATGCTAAATTTGCTCTTACAGCCCTTAGTAGAAAATGCCATTAATCATGGTATAGATCATAAAGAAAGTTCTGATCGCGGGAAATTGATTATCAGATTAAAAAGGATAGAAAACACTTTGGAATTTTCTGTGTTTGATAATGGCGCAGGAATAGACCCAACGAAGCTACAGTCCATTTTGACTACTGAAACAGAAGGATACGGTGTTAGAAATGTCCATAACAGAGTGCAATTATATTATGGTTCTTGCTACGGTTTAACGTATGAAAGTGAGAAGGGTCACTATACGAAGGTAACGTTGGTTATACCAATTGTCCACGGGGAAGCACAATCGTTTCACCATGTAAGAGAATAGGAGAAAACTCCACAAAATAGTTGTGGGGTTTTTTAATTCCAGAGTTTAAATAATAGGAGGTTCCGGAAAATAGGATATGAAAACGGATTATTTGATATTTCGCATGAATCAGACATCAATTAAAATAAAATTATACGAAATCAATGGCCATGATTTTGCTCTGGAAAGACAAAATAATAAGGGGGATTACATGAAATGAAAACGGATTCATTAAGAAGGATGAAATTGCTATTAATCTTATTACTGCTTACTAGTGCACTAGCTGCATGTGTACAGAAATCTTCCAATGAAGGGGAAACAACTACAGAAGATGGTAAGGTTATTATAAATATTGGGCGTTCGGTTGGTTCAAATCCTAAATTACCTGAAGGGGATACCTTTGAAGATAATGCCTATACTCGTGCCGCAGAAGAACAATTAGATATTGATATTCGGAATGCTTTTGAGGCTGAGGGCGCAGACTATGACAGGCAGGTAGCCTTGGCTATTTCTTCTGGGGATTTACCAGATATGATGATCGTTTCCCGAGAAGAGTTAAAAGATTTAGTCGATAATAATTTAATTGAAGATTTAACGGATGTATATGAAGATAATGCAAGCGATTACATTAAAGAAACCTATGCCAGTTATGATAATCGGCCTTTGGAAGATGCAACTTTTGATGGCAGTCTGATGGCAATTCCGGGAACTGAATCGTTGGCAGCTCCGCAAATGACTTGGATACGTGAGGATTGGTTAGAAGAATTAGATTTATCTATAGATGAGGATGGAGATCGTCTTATTACTTTGGATGAATTAGAAGAAGTTGCCAAAACTTTCATTAAAAAAGATCCAGGAGATTCTGGCAACCCGGTTGGAATACCTTTTGAAAATTATCTGAATGCTGGAGATTATGGTTCATTTACGATGAATTCTATTGCAGCGGTTTTTGAGGGACAGCCTAAAAGATATTTAATAGAAGATGATGGCAGTATTACTTATGGATCGACATCAGAAGGTACAAAACAAGCACTTGAATTAATGAATAACTGGTTTGAGGAAGGTATCATTGACCCGCAATTTGGAACGAGATCATTTGACGACATTATGGCATTACTTACAAATGGTCAAACAGGTATCGCAACGGGTCCTTGGCATATACCAGACTGGGGATTATCGAATGTCAGGGAGATGGATAATAACGCAAGATTTGCAGCTTATGTATTAGCTGATGACGAGGGGAGAGTAAACGTACCTGAACAGAAAACAACAGGCGGCAGTTTTATAGTTGTCAGAAAAGGATATGAGCATCCAGAAAAAGCAGTTCAAATGTTGAACTTCTTTTATGATGATATTGAAAATACAACGGAAGAGGACATGGAAAGTACGTTTCCTGAGGTAGCAGAATATTTGGAACAGGGTGTAGATGATTCGACGAAACCATTTAATATCGTAGTTCTTCCTATGCAGACATATTTGGAAGATTATCAAGCTGTTCAAGCTGTTTTGAATGAGGAGATGGCTGTTGAAGAAATTACTAATTCTCAAGTTAGACAGAAGTTAAAAGGGATTGAAGAATATATAGAAAATCCTGAAGACACTTCAACGGGCAACTGGTCCAGCTATCATTCCCGTATTGTAGGGTGGGGGCTAATGAATAAGGTGACAGAGGAAGATCGATTTAATTGGGCAGAAGCAGCTTATGTTGTTAATACACCAACTATGGAGCAAAAAGGTGCTAATTTAATAAAGCTAGAAGAAGAGGACTTTATTAAGATTATAACAGGAGCAGAGCCAATTGATTATTTCGATACGTTTGTTGATAAATGGAATAACCAAGGCGGTAAGGAGATTCTGGAAGAAATAGAAGAAGAGCTGGCTCAACAAGAATAGATAGGAAAGAGGGGGGACGAAGGTTGGCAGTAAATAATCAGGTTGCACCTGCACGTGATCGGAAGAAAGATGTAAAAAAAGCGAAATTAACCTATCACGCTATGCTAGCGCCAGGAATGATTTTCTTACTTATTTTTAGTTTTGCGCCAATGTTTGGGATTATCATGGCTTTTCAAGATTTTGTGCCGGCAAAAGGTTTCTTTGGCTCGGAATTTGTAGGACTGGAACATTTTAAATATATGTTCAACCTGCCTGATATTGGAAAAGTGTTTCGAAATACAATTGTGATTGCATTAGGAAAGATTATTTTTGGTTCTTTACTGGCAATTGCATTTGCGATTTTACTAAATGAAATTCGTTTAAAATTGGTTAAAAAATCTGTACAGACAATTGTTTACTTACCTCATTTCTTATCATGGGTGGTTTTGGCGACGGTAGTAGTCAATTTATTTAGTCTGGATGGAACGGTTAATCAAATTTTGCATTCGTTCGGTCTGGATAGAATTAATTTTCTTGGAAGTAATACATGGTTCCAGCCCTTATTAATCGGGTCGGATGTCTGGAAAGAGTTTGGCTTTAACTCAGTAATTTATTTAGCGGCTATTGCTTCTGTGGATCCGGGTCTGCACGAAGCTGCCAGTATAGATGGAGCAAATTGGTGGAAGCGTGTTTGGCATATTACCTTACCAGGGATGCTGCCGATTATTCTGCTCTTGGCGATTTTAAGTTTGCCAAATGTATTAGAAGGCGGCTTTGATCAGGTATATAATCTCTATTCTCCGATTGTATATGAAACTGGAGATACGATTGATACCTATGTATACAGGGAAGGTTTAGTTGGACGGGATTACAGTTTTGGAGCGGCTGTAGGTTTGTTTAGATCCGTAATCGGTTTGATTCTAATACTGTCAGCTAATAATGCAGCTAAAAAATTCACAGAAAGAAAATTATTCTAAGGGGGAGTATAGATGATACAAGGAAATAGTCTCTCCACAAAAATTGGGAAATTTATCATTTATTTTATTGTTATTTCTTTGGGGTTAGTTTGTCTATTACCCTTGTGGAATATCGTTGCCATATCCTTCAGTGGCGGGGCAGCAGTGGCAGCCAATATAGTTGGGCTTACGCCGGTCAATTTCTCGACAAAGGCTTATGAAATGATTATGGAGGATGCACAATTCTGGAGATCATTCTTTATATCTGTACAACGTGTGGTGCTTGCTTTGGCAATTAACCTGATACTGATTGTGTTAATGGCTTATCCATTATCAAAAACAAAACGCGAATTTAAGAGTAGAAATATTTATATGAATATTATTATTTTTGCGATGTTATTTAGCGGCGGGCTAATTCCGACATATATTGTAATCAGAAATCTGAATTTATTGGATACAATTTGGGTGTTAGTTTTACCAGGGGCGGTGCCGATTTTTAGTGTGATTTTAATCATGAATTTTTTCGTCGGTGTACCAAAATCCCTGGAAGAAGCAGCGGTTATTGACGGTGCCAGTCCACTGCAAATATTATTTAAAGTCTATATTCCGGTATCTTTGCCGGCTCTGGCAACAGTAGCATTGTTTAGTATTGTAGGTAACTGGAATGATTTTATGTCGGGGCTGATTTATATGAGTCAAGTAAGTAATTACCCGATTATGACCTATATTCAGTCTCTTACAATTGATATCGCTGAATTAGTGAGATCTGGCACAAACAGCGACGCACTGCAGAATATTGCAGAAGTACAGAACCGTAATCTTAATGCTGCCAAAATAGTAATTTCTACTATTCCTTTATTGTTAATTTATCCTTTTCTTCAAAAATACTTTGTTACAGGTATTGTTGTAGGATCTGTTAAAGAATAGTGTCAACAGGGGGCGAACAAAACATGAATAGTATTTTAAGTATAGATGGTCCAGTGTATCACTTTTTGTCTAGAGCAGTAGAATTAATTTTATTAAATATATTGTTTCTCCTTTGTTGTTTGCCAATTGTTACAATTGGTGCTTCCCTCACTGCCATGTTTTCCATCACATTGAAAATGGTCAGAGGGGAAGAGGGTGGAATAATTAGCGGATTTTGGCTGGCATTAAAAAAAAATTTTAAACAAAGCACGCTTGTATGGGGATTTTTATCTTTATTCGGTATGATTTTAGCCTTGAATTATTTCTTTCTACAATTCTATACAGGAGATTTTTCGACGTTAATTTTAATGAGTTTAGTCATGTTCTCGATGATTTTCTGCATGTATCTTGTATTGATTTTTCCTTATATTGCACGTTATAAATGTACTATAAAGCAAGCATGCGTCAATGTATTAAAATTAGGTATAGCTAATCTTTATCCAACATTACTAATTATAGCTATTACACTTGGTCCAACTATTTTAATGTTTTATTCGCCGTATGTATTCGTAATAAAATTATATTTAGATATTTTTATCGGCTTTTCTTTAATTACTTATATTAGCTCCTTTTTGATTAGAAATATGTTTGAAAAGTATGAGGGATAACATTTTTTAATCTATTCCTGTTAAAAAATTCTGTCCAGACATGACACAAATAAGATAATACGAGGAGAATAAATATGAATATAGTTGTATGGAATGAAAATAGACACGAAAAAACAAATGAAACAGTAGCTTCTATTTATCCAGATGGTATTCATGGAGCCATCGCCAACTTTTTAAAAGAAGCAGGACATGATGTCACAACAGCTACTCTGGATGAACCGGAACATGGGTTGACTGAAGAATTATTAGAGAAGACAGATGTTTTAATATGGTGGGGGCATATGGCGCACGGAGAAGTGCAAGATGACATAATTGAGAGGGCCAAGCAGCGTGTTTTAGATGGTATGGGATTAATTGCACTTCATTCAGCGCATTTTTCTAAAATATTTAAATCTTTAATGGGTACAGGCTGTGATTTAAAATGGCGTGAATCGAACGATAAAGAGCGTGTTTGGAATGTGGACCCATCTCACCCAATCGCCAGGGGCGTTGGTGAATATTTTGAAATTGAAAAAGAAGAAATGTATGGAGAGCATTTTGATATTCCGGCACCGGATGAGCTGATTTTTGTCAGCTGGTTTACCGGCGGAGAAGTATTCCGCAGCGGGGCAACCTTTAAACGCGGCAAAGGAAAAATATTCTATTTCCGGCCCGGCCATGAAACCTATCCGACTTATCATCAGACTGAGGTACAGCAAATAATTAGAAACGCTGTAGAGTGGGCGCAAAATCAAGATACACCTAAGCATACGTATGGCAATGTTCAACCAGTTGAACAAGGATAAATAATATGAGATAGAGGGGGAAATAAGTATGATATTAAATATAGCAGTTATCGGATGCGGGAGCATTGCAAAGTATCGCCATTTACCGGAATACGCACAGAACAAACATGTTAACATTGCAGCTGTCTGCGACATTGTCGGGGAACGTGCGGAAAAAGCAGCCCTACAATTTGATGCCAAAGCTTATACGGATTATAAAGAGCTTCTAAAAAGCGAAAAAATTGATGCAGTAAGTGTGTGTTTACCTAACTATTTACACGCACCTGTGAGCATTGATGCGCTAAATGCAGGCGTGCATGTGCTTTGCGAAAAGCCGATGGCAACCTCTGAAGAAGAAGCGGATAAAATGATTGAAGCAGCGGAAAGAAACGGTAAGAAATTGATGATTGGGCATAATCAGCGTTTTGTAGCTTCTCATCAAAAGGCAAAAGAATTAATTGAATCAGGAGCTATTGGAAAAATCTACAGCTTCCGTACAGCATTTGGACATGGTGGTCCTGAAGGATGGAGTGCAGATGGAAAGGACAGCTGGTTCTTTCAAAAAGATAAAGCTTTCATCGGCGCAATGGGGGATTTAGGCGTACATAAAGCAGATTTAATCCGTTATCTGTTACAGGATGAGTTTGTGGAAGTCGGTGCCTTTGTGGAAACAAGTGCGAAGGAGGGCACAGATGTAGATGATAATGCAGCCTTAATTCTGAAATCGAAAAAAGGCACGATTGGTACGTTAGCAGCAAGCTGGGCATATACAGCGAAAGAAGATAATTCAACCATCATTTACGGTGAGAAAGCGATGCTCCGCTTAGAAGATGATCCAGCCTATTCTTTGGTGGCTCAATATGCGAATGGAGAAGTCGTAAAGTATGAACTTGGTGCGATTCAGTCTAATGACGAAGGCGGACAGACGACAACACATGTAATTGATCATTTTATCGAATCCATTCAAAACGATACAACGCCATTAATTAATGGCGAAGAAGGAAAGAAATCGTTAGCAATTATCCTGGGGGCATTGGAATCAGTTCAAACGAAAAGAATCTATTCATTGGAGAAGTTATGACACTGAAGCGGTTGATGCCGATGACCATGTGAGCGCGTATATCCGTTTTGATAACTAGAGCACGCTTTTTTTGAATGTTCCTGGGCAGCGAAGATCAGACACATATTTCGATATCCGGAGATAAAGGCAGTTTAAGTGTTTTTCCTTATGAGGTCTATCAGCCAAAGTATGGAAAAATGATGGAAACACATACAGAAATAATAGAAGATCATCACCAGGCAGGTATATTACAAGCGAAGAATTTTATTGATGCTTGTTTAGGAAAAGAATCACTAAAGAGCAGCCCTGAAGAAGCATTACGCGTAACGAAGGTAATCGATGCTATTTACGAAAGCAGTGAGCAAGGAAAAAGCATTTTTCTATCATACTAGGGGAGGTAAAGTTAATGAAACTAGGTGTATTTACCGTTTTATTTGCAGAAAAAAAGTTTGAGGACATGCTGGACTATGTAAAGGACGCCGGATTAGATGCGGTGGAGATCGGAACAGGCGGAAACCCGGGGGCAGCACATTGTCAAATTGATGAGCTCTTAGAAAATAGTGAGAAGCGAAAAGAATTCAAGGATAAGGTGGAATCACGGGGATTAACAATTAGTGCATTCAGCTGTCATGATAACCCTGTTTCACCGAATAAAGCACATGCAAAAGCCAGTCATGAAGCTTTTGTAAAAACGGTTCGTCTGGCAGAAATGCTCGATGTTCCTGTAGTGAATACTTTCTCCGGGACACCGGGGTCTAATGTAGATTCTAAGTACCCGAATTGGCCGGTCACACCATGGCCAACGGAATATTCCGATATTTTGAAATGGCAATGGGAGGAAAAATTAATTCCATATTGGAAAGAACAAGGACAATTTGCTGAGGATCATGGTGTGAAGGTCGGTTTAGAGCTGCATGCAGGTTTCTTAGTCCATACACCGCATACAATGTTAAAGCTTCGTGAAGCAACAAATGATGCTATTGGTGCGAATCTTGACCCAAGTCACCTATGGTGGCAGGGAATTGATCCTGTTGCAGCAATTAAAATTCTGGGGAAAGCAGGAGCGATTCACCATTTCCATGCGAAGGATACCTATATTGATCAGGATAATGTCAACATGTACGGCTTAACCGACATGCAGCCGTATGGAGATGTGCAGACCAGGGCCTGGAGCTTTCGCTCGGTAGGGTATGGGCATAGTATTCAGGAGTGGTCAAATATTGTAAGTGCATTAAGAACGTACGGGTATGATTATGTGATTAGTATCGAGCATGAAGATCCGATTATGTCTATTGATGAAGGTTTTCATGCAGCAGTGAAAAATCTGAAACAGGTGAATATGGAAGAAGCACCAGCAGCAATGTGGTGGGCTTAGATTGAGAGAAGGTTTAATATGTTATACAAGGAAAAGAGGCCACCATAAAATATGTAGAGATTGGCAATAAGTAATGCCATCAGAATAAAGTCTTACTAGCCCAATCCAGCTAAAAATTTATTTTTTCTGGATTGGGATTTTTTTCTCAAAAAAACGGTTCTATGTCAAATGTGGTGGTGGAATATCATTCCTCCACCTCTTTATTTATAAGCTTGCTTTAAGACAAGCTTTACCTCTTGTTGCCATAGAATTTTCTTTCTCATTCGATCAAACTGTTTAATCCCATAAGATAATCTTTTTAATACTTTAATCGTATTATTAACGCCTTCTATGTAGCCATTATTAAAGGGATACATAAAAGAATGCAGAATTTCTTGTTGCCATCTTTTAAATGTACGTGCGACACGATGAAATCCCTCTAACGCGGATGCATTCAACTTCTCCAGGCACGCTTCTAATCCAGCAGTTGCGTTGTGCGCATCACTTTCCTTAAACCACGTATCCAATTCATGCTTTAAACCATAAGCTTCCTTTAAGCGGGGATCTATCCTTAATAATTGCTCGACTTTCTTCTTCTGATCATCTGAACAGGTTGTCCATGATTTCCACAGAAGTTTTTTGGAACGTTTCATTCGAATTCGATCTTTCTTGGGCAGCTCCTTTTGAACTTCACGGCGGACCTCATCTAGAGCCCAATAGGCCTGACGCATAAAGTGAAAACGGTCAGCGATAATCAGAGGATTTCCCAGTGCTTTTCGAATTGCTTGTTTAAACGCTTGAGATAAATCCATTACTACCATTTCTACTTTACCTGTATCACAGGACTTTAAGTACGCTTCAATGGTTTCCACTTTTCGATTTGGCAAGATATCGATAATTCTTCGGTTCTCCACATCGACCACATTCAATTGAAACCTCTCTCCATCCGCGTCACCTTTAAACTCATCGATCGCAATGACTCGCGGCAACACTTTGCTGGTAGTTAACTCCTTCTGATCAAACCACCGTAAGACACGATTCACTGTTACTCCGGTTACTAGCGCCGCTGTACGAAAGGAACTCACCGCTGCATGCATCATCGCTGTCGTTTGCACACTCGCCATACAACGTTGATACCGATGAATCATTTGTAGACGCTCATAAAATGTGTGATGACACGACGTGCAAATATAACGTCGTTTTCGCAGGGAAAGATGAACTTCCTTGGTTGTAAACGCTGGTCCTTGAATGCTTTGCCAACGATAGCCATGTATCCGCTTGGTTCTTTTACGGCAAAAAGGACATTTCTGCATACGCTGTTTCGTGAATAATTCTGCAATAAAATAACTTTCTTCTTCTCTGATATCCCACACATCTACATGCGTATCTTTAATTCCTAACAACTCTGTGATAAAATGATGATGCACTCTTTTCCTCTCCCATTCCTTTTGTCTCGACAACTCAAGGTTACCAGAGAGAGGAAATAGAGTGTATTTTTTTGTCTCCGTTCCATCTGGCGATGGAACGGAGGGCACCACCACATTCAGTATAGAGCCAAAAAAACTGCTAACTTTAACGATAAAACAAAAAGTCTTCCCTGTTTAAGGAAAGACCCGATTAGAAAAATATTAAGACTTTTCGCTAAGCTTTATAATGAAGATCAGAGATACTTTGCTCTTCATTATAAAGCAGTGGAAGGTATTGCTTATTTTGAACTGGCTTTTTATGTTTAGATTACAACAAAAGTCAGCCTCAATCTGGTCCTTAGATTAAGCAGAAAACCACTATCCTTAATTGTTTAACAGCCATAATGAGAACCAAACAATCTTTATAGGAAGAAATTCAAAATATAATAAATAACTCCACCTAATGTAGCGGTAATCGGCAAGGTGATTACCCACGTAACAACCATCCGTTTTGCTACACCCCAGTTAACACCCTTGGGCCGATGAGAAGCTCCAACCCCTAAGATACCGGATGAAATAACATGGGTTGTACTTACAGGTAAATGAATAAGTGTTGCTCCGAAGATAACGGCAGCGCCAGTAAGGTCAGCTGCAACGCCGTTTACTGGACGGATTTTCATAATTTTTCCGCCAACCGTTTTAATGATTCGCCATCCGCCTACAGAAGTTCCAAGTGCCATTGCTGCAGCACAGGAAACTTGTACCCAAAATGGGATATCTGTGGTTGTGTGCATACCTCCGACAATCAATGCCATGGTAATAATCCCCATCGATTTTTGCGCATCATTCGTACCATGAGCGAAGGATTGCACAGATGCAGTTAATACCTGCACAAGTCGGAATCGTTTGTTTGTCTTTGCTAAATTACTGTTTTTAAAAATAACTTTAATAATCCCATACAGGATAAACCCGACTACAAAAGCTAAAACAGGGGAGAAAATCAAGGCTTCAAGTATAGAGAGGAATCCTTGGAAATGAATCGCATCAAACCCTGCTGACACAATAACTGCACCAGTTATGGCACCGATAATTGCGTGAGATGAGCTGCTTGGGATTCCTGCATACCACGTAACCAGATTCCAGATAATCGCCGCAATCAAAGCGGCTAAAATGACGGCCAGTCCATTATCCAATTTAAATGGGTCGGTAATGCCGCTGGTAATCGTTTGAGCGACACCAGTAAAGGTTAATGCTCCGACAAAATTCATTACAGCAGCCAATATAATTGCTCTCCTGGGTGTCAGGGCTTTCGTTGATACAGATGTTGCAATTGCATTTGCTGTATCGTGAAACCCGTTTATAAAGTCAAAGAGAAGAGCAAAAATTACAATCAATACAATAATTACAGTAAGAAACTCCATATTTTAACCACACTTTTACGCATTTTTCATAATGATGCTTTGTAATGTACTTGCTACGTTTTGACAATAATCGGCTATCTCTTCCAGAATTTCATAAATTTCTTTATACTGGATTACTTTAATGGCATCCTTTTCTTTTTGGAATAAATTCCTTAAGGATTCACGATATAACTCGTCACAGTTACTTTCATAATCTTTAATACGGATAGCATGCTCTTCCACATCTTTTAATTGATAATTCGCGATCAATTCCATTGATGTCAAAATTTCTTTGGAGCATTTTAGTATATAATTTGTAAATTGATCGATGTAATCATCGGAAGATATTATATTATAAATATCCATTCTGGAAGAGAAATCCTCCATTCCATCCATAATATCATCCAGATTATTTACAAGCTGGAGAATATCCTCCCTTTCAATAGGAGTAATAAAAGCCTGATTTAAATCTTTAATGATTTCATGAACTTTATCATCGGCAATGGATTCATGTTTTTTTATGGTATCGGAAAACTGTTGCAGTGTATCCGAATCTTTCACCTTAAAATGAAAGAAATAATCTGCCGTTTCATGTAAGTGCTTTGCGAAATCAACGAGATAAAGGGAAAATTTATCTGGTTTTTTCTTGAACATATTTTTTAACCTCCATATTAACAAAAGAAAACTTAGTATCCTTGATTATTATATATTTTTAATCCGCGTTTTGCACGAAATAAAAAAATAGCTGTCCGATTTTGTCGATTTTTCGTCACGAATTTCATTATACACTTTCATTGGATATTTTGTCGCTATCAAGTGAAGAATATCCAAAATTTTTTCTTATCTTTTTGCCGTTGGCCGATCATATTTATTTTCAATCTGGAAACTTCTATTATATATGCCCTGAAAAAATCCGCTTAAGTAGAAGGGAAATCATAAAAATATTACTTCAACCAGCATGTCCTAGACTTGGTTTATCTAATGTTATGGATTTTTAATCGCTGTAAGTTATAAGGAGAATGGCGAAGTATTTGGAGGAAACAAAAAATCCATCTTTCTCAAGATGGATTATAAATAGGAAAGTATTCTAATGGAATAAGGGAACTGGCCGTATAAAAGTATAATTAATAACACTTGTTCAAAATGGGTACAGTAAATAGAGATAAATTCTAGTCTTATATAGATAAGACAGATTGTTTTGTTTTTAAAAATTTATCATCATTTACCATCCTTTTTAAATGCTTCTTTCTCCATCAATCTTAAGTTCATTACTTTGTTATTTCTCAGCTCTTTGGATGTTTTAGTTAAATAATCATTTAATCTTTTTTTATAAAGGTATTCAGCGACTTCTCTAAAATGGTCATTTTCCCATGCAAAGTGATTTATAATTTCATGTAAAACTTTAGCTTCTTGCTTTTCTTCTCCATCCTCTTTATATTTTTCTGCCTTTGCCCATAAATCTTCAACTATTGTCATTTCCTGTTCCAAACCTTTTATGGAATATTCTAATTGATCAGGGCTCTCTGCTACCCATTGTAACCGTTGTGAATCCTCCAATAGCAGTTCGTTAGGAGTTGTATATAGTTCGTTACATATTTTGACTAACAGTGAAAAGGAAGGAGAGAAAACACCGCGTTCTATTTTGGAAATGGTCTGTTTTATAGCTCCTACTTTGTTCGCTAATTCTTCTTGTGTAAGCTGACGTTCGTTTCTAATTCTTTTGATATTCTTTCCTACATTTTTATCGATGCTCATTTAATTACCTCTCCTTATGAAACAATATAATTTATTTTGATAAAAGAGAACGTACGTTTGTTTTTATAACTAAATATGTTATAATAAATTTAAAGTAACCTATAAAGTTATTTTTAAATAAAAAATAAAAGAGGTGATTTTGAATAACCCCAATTATCACCAAATATAATTTGATAGAAATTGAATGATGCGACAACTATTGAACGAATTAAATTGATCATCTTACTGGAATTTGATAACAAGTTTATTTTCATTTCTTTAATAAAAGATTATCTATTCACAGAAAGTATAACATGAAAGATATTGACTAAGGAATCTTCTTAGGGAGAGTGATAAAATGACATCAGAAAAAACACCAAAAGATTTATTAATAGACAAATTAAGCCGTAAATTAGATTTTGCAGAAATGGCAGAGAAATTACTTCATGTGACTTATAACCTGGCTTCAGATAAATTATATACAATAGATGATGCACTTCCTGAGTTAATAAGAATTATTAGATTATTGGATTATGAACAGGAAAGCATAATGGATGATATAATCCGCTTAGAGGGAGCGGTATTTGAACAAAATGAGTAAAAAAGCAGATTTTGCAGATCCAGATATTCTGTTCGTTATATTATGAGGAGGTATACAATATGATTTTTCGGAAGGCTCAAAAAGAAGATCTGTCTATAATTGTCCGCTTATTAGCTGATGATGCATTAGGTTCCGGACGTGAAAGGTATGAAGAGCCATTACCGGAGGAATACTATCAAGCTTTTGATGCGATAGAAGCGCAAACAGGCAATCAAATTCTTTTAGCCATTGAAGATAAAACGGTAATCGGATGTCTTCAATTAACCATTATACCCGGATTAGCAAGAAAAGGGATGAAGCGTGCGCAAATAGAGGGCGTACGTATTGACAAGAATTTTCGTGGGAAAGGAATAGGAGAGGCTTTGTTTAAAGAAGCAATTGCTATTGCAAAAGCTGAAAAATGCGGTCTTGTACAGCTGACAACAGATAAGCAGCGGGATGATGCACATCGCTTTTACAAAAAATTAGGATTTTCAGCAAGTCATGAAGGAATGAAGCTAGTTTTTTAAGTAATAAAATGAAGATACTCATATAAAAGGGTGCAATCCTGTAAAACAGGGATTTGCGCCCTTATTTAGTTTTTTAATTCGTTGACATAATGTCAACATTCGTATATATTATCTAATAGATTATTATTAGAATACCTAGGTGATTATATTTAAAATGATGTAGAAAAAATATTAGCAGTGTGTGCCTTTTGTGGACTGTCTTAATTCGGAATACATGCATCGTGACCAATCATCAAATATATAAATGGAAGGATAATGCATATGACTGCGGACAATTTCGGAAATAGATTAAAAGAGTTATTGCATACCCGTGCAATGTCGATAAGAAAATGCAGTGAGCACACTGGCATAGATAAAGCGACCATTTCACGTATTATCAATGGAAAACGTAAAGCAAACATTCAGCATTTAGAGAAATTTGCTTCCTATTTGGATGTACCACTGGCGGAGCTTATGGAGGCTGCCGGTTATCCGATCCGTTCAGCAGAATCACAAGGCACTTCGGATATGTATACATCTGTAAAAGAGATTCAGCAAACGCTAAAAGCATCAGAGCTTTATGATGGTAATTTTAGTATGGATGAGGTTCAACAGCAATTAGGCAGTTATGAAAAATACGCTCAAACAGAAGAAGGAAAACAAATCATCCACAATAAATTTAAGAAAAAGATTGATGAAGTAGGCAGTATTGGACCATTTATCAAACAGCTGAAGAATTTTTATGCCCAATTTGAGCAATATAAGGGGACACCCTTCACGCTTACAATTATGGGAGGCGTACTATTGTACTTTATTACACCGGTAGATGTTGTCCCGGATTATATCTTTCCGATTGGATATATGGATGATGCTGTTGCTGTACAAATTGCTTTAAAATCACTTTCCAATTAAAGAGGAAGTTCAAAAAGTCATCAAATGATAAGCGGCGAGATAATGAATTTCCACAGGAAGTGCGTTGACGTGGATTTTTCGATGGGCTGGGACTGGGACTGCGATTACTCGTCCCACCGAAGAGCTTTTGCGATTACTCGCCCCATCGAAAAGAGTTTGCGATTACTTGTCAGAATAAAAAAACGATGTCTACTTTTTGAACCCTCGATTAAAGAAAAATACAAGGAGCGTTACATATGAAAAGACGTGAAAGAAAATCTGCGAAACGTAAATGGAGACGTCGTGTCCTGTTGTTTATTTTTGTATGTATTATTGCAGTGGGAGCTTATGCCATAACGCAATACTACCAAGGTTTATCAATAGCAAAAGAAGGCCCATACAAAGATGACGGCACAACCTTTGTTCCTTTTGAAGGTTCAGAACCGCAATTTGGAGAAATCAATGTTTTAATGATTGGCAGTGATACTCGCGGGGAAGAACGTGGTCTTTCCGATACGATTATGATTGCCCATTATAATCAGGACACACATGACATTAAACTTGCCTCTATTATGCGTGATACTTATGTAGAGATCCCTGGACACGGAATGCAGAAGATTAATGCTGCCTTTGCATTTGATGGTCCCGAGCTGCTCAGACAGACGCTGAAGCAAAATTTTGATATAGATTTGAATTATTATGCTGTTGTCGATTTTGAAGGTTTTTCAAAAATCACAGACATTATTGCACCAAATGGTATAGAAGTGGACGTCCCGCATCAAATGTCAGAAGGTATCGGTATGACACTTGAACCGGGCAGACAAGTATTAAATGGCGATGAGCTGCTTGGGTATGTACGTTTTCGTAAAGACGCAGACGGTGATTATGGAAGAGTACAGCGGCAGCAGGAAGCAATTACCAAGCTGAAGGACGAAGCGGTTAGTCTTCATGGTTTGGTGAAATTGCCAAAGCTGTTAGGGGTTGCTGATCCGTACGTTGACACAAATGTAGATAATAAAACCATTCTTACAATAGGCAAAGGATTAATTTCCGGAAGCGATCATCCAATGGAAACCTTAAGAATTCCTGTAGATAATTCTTTTTGGAATGCCCGTACAGACGCTGGAGCTGTATTGGAAATTGATATAGAGCAAAATAAACAGGCACTGCAGGAGTTTTTATCAGGGGATACTGAATAGAAAAAGTTATCAGTCCAGACTCTAATGAATTTGTGCAAGTATAAGACAAGGCGCTATCCTGACATAGTAAGGGTTAGCGTCTTTTTTATGAACTATTTTAAGAAGCTTGCCTGTTTGCATATAGAAAAATAAGGGTAAAAATATTATATAACAAAATTATGGCTTACGATCAGCCTCTTTCTAAGAAAAAGATTTACTCTATGAAAAGGAGTGATTGGAAATGACAAACAGCAAGATTAAATTAAAGAAAAAAGAATTAGTTGCGAAAGATACAATGGCTTTCCATTGGGAAATGCCAGAAGGATTTGAATTTAAAGCAGGCCAGCTGACGCACATCAAACTAATCAATCCAAGTGAGATAGATGAGGAAGGAACAAAAAGAGCATTATCATTCGTTTATGGACCAAGTGAAAATGAATTAGTTACGACAACCCGTCTGAGAGATACCGCTTTTAAACGGGAGTTAAAAAATCTTCCAGAAGGCAGTGAAGTTGAGTTTGATGGGGCAAATGGAAGCTTTACCCTGCATAAAACGGAATCAACCCCAGCTGTATTTATTATTGGCGGTATTGGTATAACTCCTATTCGAAGCATGATTGCGGAGGCAACAAATCAGAAAACAGGTCATGACCTTACGTTGCTGTATTCGAATAAAACGCCGGAGGATGCGCCGTTTTTATCTGACTTGGAGGATTTGGAAAAAAGAAATCCTAATTTTAACTTTGTCCCGGTCATGACGAGAGCAGAGGCCGGCGAATGGGACGGAGAGCGTGGGCATATTGATGCGGAACTGCTTAAACGCCATGTCTCAGATGTCAATAAACCAATCTATTATTTGTCCGGACCTGGTGATATGGTAGAAGCAATGCAGAAAATGCTTGTGGAAGCCGGTGTAAATGAAGACAATATTCGTTCAGAGGAGTTTGCAGGCTATTAAGAGAGATGAACTGCCTTTTTAATCATGCAGTATTCAAAACTTCTCAGTATGTTAACTAATATAAACCAAGTGAAATGATTTAGACTCAAACGAGCTGGAAAAGATACCAATCTAGTATCTTTTCCAGCTCGTTTTGTGCTTTATAAGAATATAACAAGTATTCTCTTATCTATCTGTTTAATTGATTAAAAAATACTATTGCCAGGTAATACAGAATCTGTATATGATAATAACAACTTCTCCTCTGTACGGAGATAAAAGAAGGAGCAGATTATGATAACAGATGAAATTCTTTCTACTCTTTTTGTAGTTGGCGGCTGTGTTGTACTTTTTATCATTATTTATATTTTCAGTAAAATACCCGGTTCCGGCCTTATTTTTGGGCTTATTCGAAGACTTTTCTTAATTCTCTGGAGTATTGTTGTTTTATGTCTCACCTTTTTTATGTTTTTTATGGTCGGTTATATGGTTATTGTATTCTTCACTTTTAACGGAAGTGAAGAAGGAATTCTGTTCCAGGGCGAGCCAATAAACTTTCTTATTGGTGATAATGCGAAGGATGCAGTATTTTTTACAATGCTCTATGCAGGGTTTTGTCTCGTGTCTGTGTATATTATTTCCTTTATCCTGGTGATGGGGCGGAAAGTTACACGTATCAGCGGCAGATTTCATGCTGAAATCATTTTAGTTATTATGATAGGCCTGTTGTTTACTGTTTTCCCTATTGTAGTTGAGGCTATTTTGCCAGATTTTGAAGTTGGACGTTATGGGAGGTATGCACTTGGTGTATTGCCGCTGATGATGTATATTCAGGCACAAATAAAAAGAGCCAGAGAGCGCAGGGGACACGGACGCTATCTTTCTCGTAAGGAGCGATTTTACAGGGATTTAGATGAGAAACAGTCAAATAGAGCGGGGAAACAATAAATTATTTTATATCGGTTGTAAAGGTATAAAGAAAATGATAGGAATGGAAAAGCCTCATTTATCAGGTTTATCGTGATGATAGACTTTGTAAATGAGGTTTTTTATATCGTTGACAGTTATATCGGGTCGCGATATAATATATTGTATCGGAATACGATATAACGTAGGTAGATATAAAAAGGAGATAATAAGATGCAAAATGAACAGATAGCTTTAACAGAAGCGATTTATTATACGCTGCTTTCCCTGTATGAGCCTCTCCATGGCTACGGTATTATGCAGAAAGTAGAGAAGATGTCGGAAGGAAGAGTAACCCTGGCAGCAGGGACGTTATACGGAGCTTTAAATAACCTCTTAAAAAAGGGCTGGATTGAAGCATTACCAAAAAGCGTCAACAATCGCAAAAAAGAATACCTTATTACCACGCAAGGAAAGGAAATAGTGGAGATGGAGCTGTTAAGATTGCAGGAGCTTATTGACAATGGAATGAAAATAGTTGAATCCGGAGGTGAGAAATAATGGAGAAAAAAATAAAAAAACTATTCACCGTTTGGAAATTTGCAGAAGAAGAACAGTGGCTAAACGAAATGGCTGCAGATGGCTGGGAATTGACCAAAGTAAATGTACCTCAGTATACATTTAAAAAGAGCACTCCTAATGAATATATATACAGATTAGAACTACTTGATCCAAAATTATCGAAAAAAGAACGTGAAGATTATATCGATTTTATTGAAGAAACTGGCGCGGAGAAAATTGGTGAGTTTTCTAATTGGATTTATTTTCGTAAAAAGTCCGAACTGGGAACATTTAATCTTTTCTCTGATTTGGATTCAAGAATTGGTCATTTAAAGAGGATGTTCCGCCGCCTTTTGGGAGGATTCATTTCTATTACAGCAGTTCTGCTTTTTCTAATTATTTTAATTGCAAATCAATCTTATTCAATTATTTTACCAATCATCACAGTTACCATATTTGCACTCATTCTGTGCTTGTTCGGATACGGGTTAACCCAAATAAATAATAGAAAAAAAGTACTGGTAGAAGAACGGAAATTCAGAGAGTAAAAAAATACAAGCTTCTTTTATCCCCGATATTCAATTCCATTATCCATCATGAAACAATAAAATGATCTGCCACTTCATGTGAAAAATATCTGAGATTTTGTCTCAGGTATTTTTTATATTCAATAGCGTTGATTACTGCAATTTAAATAAGAAGAATTGGAATTTCTAAAACTGTTCAGCCAGCTCCAACTGCTAAATCGGACAGGTGTCTATCGTTTACATTACTTTATGATTTCTTTAATGCCTTTACATGAGTTTTTCTCTTATTTTTATTTCCCCGGAATTATCTTTTCTTTATTTATGGATACAACTCATCCCACCGAATTTTGATATATGTCTCTTAATTGTGAATTTACCATGCTTTCAATAAAATTTGTCACCATTTCTACAAACAATTAAAAGAAAAGTATGCTATACTATTTATAATAATTATAATTTAATATTTGTTATAAATAAATGAAAATGAGAATCAATATCAGAAATACAAATCGCATTAAAGGAGGCTTATAAAATGGAAGAAATAAAAACAAATCAGTATCCTTTTTTTATACCCAACCTTAAAATACATGGAGAAATAATTGCCGCAGCCATAAGCGGAATCCTTATTTTAATAGCCTGGGTGTTATCCAGCCGTATAGATTATGCTCTATGGGTGAGTTTATTAATTGCTTCTTTTTTGATTGGGGGCTTTGCCAAGGCAAAGGAAGGAATCACAGAAACATATAAGACAAAACAATTAAATGTAGAATTATTAATGATTATTGCAGCAATTGGAGCTGCTTCTATAGGCTATTGGGCAGAAGGAGCTATATTAATTTTTATCTTTTCCTTATCCGGTGCATTGGAAAGCTATACAGAAAATAAAAATAAGAATGAATTGCAAAGTCTGATGCAGCTGCAGCCAGAAACAGCGACCCTGCTAAACGGTGAGGTGGCAGCCATTGACCAATTAAAACCTGGAGATCAGATTACTGTGAAAACAGGAGAAAGAATCCCTGCTGACGGGTTCATTGTCAAAGGTCATACAACAGTTGATGAGAGTGCTTTATCTGGTGAATCAATCCCAATTTCCAAGGAATCAGGCGATGAGGTGTTTGCTGGAACGGTTAATCTTAGCGGCAGTCTTCAAATTGAAATAAATACATTGCCAACGGAGACGATGTTTCAAAAAATTATTGAGTTGGTTCAAAATGCACATGAAGAACGCTCGCCTTCCCAGCAATTTATTGAAAAATTTGAAGGATTGTATGTCAAAATAGTTCTTCTAACAGTCGCGGTGATGATGTTTCTTCCGCATTATCTATTCGGATGGACCTGGACGGATACCGTCTACCGTGCAATGATTTTACTGGTTGTTGCTTCACCTTGTGCTTTAATTGCTTCGATCATGCCGGCAACTTTATCTGCTATTTCCAATGGAGCCCGGCAGGGTATTCTATTTAAAGGCGGCGTCTATGTAGAAGCTTTAGCTAAATTAGATGCTGTTGCTTTAGATAAAACAGGTACGTTAACCAAAGGAGAACCAGTTGTCGTTGATTACTTTATTAATCAAGGGCAGGATACTGCGTATCTGGCAAATATAATCTATATGATGGAAAGTGAATCCATCCACCCGCTGGCTCAGGCAATGAAAAATTGGGCTGATGAACATCGGAAAATCCAAAGGGAGATAACTGCATCTGTACAACATCATAACGGCAGAGGACTGTCAGCGGGAGTAGATGATGACTACTGGATGATCGGTAATGCAGAAATGGTCGGAAAGCAAGAAGCAGATAAGTTTCTACAAACCTTTACTACTCAAGAACAAGCAACGACCAATATCTTTGTGAAAAGGAGTAAAAAAATTATTGCCGTATTTTTGCTGAAGGACACACTTCGGCAGGATGCGGTAGAAGCTATTCAAGAATTACATGGCCTTGGTTTAAGAACGATTATGCTGACTGGTGACAATCAGGCTACAGCAGAAAGCATTGCTCAGGAGGCTGGTATAACAGAGTTCCATGCCAATTGCTTACCGGAGGACAAAGTAAATTACTTAAAGCAGCTGAAACAGCAAAAGCAGCAGACCGCAATGATTGGCGATGGAGTAAATGATGCACCGGCTCTGGCTACAGCAAATATTGGTGTTGCCATGGGGACAGGAAGCGATATTGCTTTAGAAACCGCCAATGTTGTGCTTATGAAAAATAATCTGGCAAAAATGGTAAATGCGATTCGTTTATCTAAAAAAATGAATGCGATTATTAAGCAGAATATCATTTTTTCCCTTGCTGTTATAAGCATTCTGATTGCCAGTAATTTTTTACAGATTATCAATATGCCGCTTGGTGTGATTGGGCATGAGGGGAGCACTATTCTAGTTATTCTAAATGGCTTGCGGATGTTAAAGGGGAATTAAAGAATCGGATAAAAGGCTTTGAGTGTTGATTAGCATTCAAAGCCTTTTTTATTGGATAAAAATATGGTTGTGGCTTTTATCAACCTTACAATAAGTTTACAAAAGTAGTGAATTATCTTAATAAACAGTAAGTATATTAAGAGTTGTAAGTATATAGATACATTGAATATGCAAAAGGAGGACAAAGGATTGTCATTTATTCGCAGACACCAGAAATCATAAATTACTATTTGGAGGGGTCTCACAGCATAATCAGATAAAAGAGCACAATAATTCACATTGAAGGAGCATAAACAATGTATAAAAATTTATTTAAAAGTTTTCTACTTATTGGATTGATTTTATTTTTAGCAGCTTGCGGCAAGACTGGAGAAGCATCCTCCGGGAAAGGGGAAAATGGCGATTGGCCGGAGGAAATAGCTATCGTTCAAATGCCAAATGAAGACAATCCCAATTCACCAACGCTTCATACCCAGCTCAGAGAGCATATTGCAGAAGAAGTCGGTATTGATGTAGTGGAGTATCAGGGAGGAAGTTATGCAGTGGGTATTGAAGCAATGGCGAGCGGGAATATTGATGTGATGCTTGCAAGTCCGATGAGCTATTATCAGGCACAGAAAAAGGCAGGTGCAGAGCTGCTCGTAACACCGCAAGCAGATGATATCCCAGAATATTATACTTCTTTTATTACACAGGGTGATAATGACGATATTAATAGTATAGAAGATTTAGAGGGCAAGAATTTCGCTTTTGTAAATGCAGCGTCCTCCTCTGGTTATCTATATCCAAAGGGGACGCTTGTTCAAGAATTAGATCTTGATCCAGCTTTAATAGAGCAATCTGGATACTTTTTCGAAAATGTAACGTTTACAGAATCTCATCCAAACAGCCTGATGGGGGTAGCCATGGGAGACTTTGATGCGGCAGCAGTTGTTAATGGACAAATTGATCAGATGCTGGAAGCGGCAGATCTTAATCCGGATGATATCAAAATAATTGGCCGTACACAAAGTATTCCTGATGCATCTTATATCATTCGCGGTGACATGCCGGAAGACTTAAAGCAGGCTATTGAAGATGCATTTGTAAGCTTTGAGGATGAAGAATATTTTGAAGCATTACATCAGACGCCGAATGCACGCTTCTATCCGACTGAAGATAACTATTATGAGGAAACGATTGAAATGTTAGAAACGATTAATGCTTTAGAAGGGGCAGAATAATAAATGGAACCATTATTATCCATTAAAGACTTAGTGAAGGTATATGGAAAATCAACACGTGCTTTGAACGGTATTTCCATCGATTTTTATCCTGGTGAATTCATTGTAGTTATTGGTCCTTCCGGTGCTGGTAAGTCTACCTTTATCCGCTGTATTAATCGTCTGATTGATTCAACAGAAGGGAATCTGGTTTTTCATGGAGATAATCTGGAAAAAGCCAGTGGAAGTAAGCTGAGAAAAGAACGCTCGAAAATAGGGATGATTTTTCAGCATTATAATTTAATTGGCAGGACAAATGTGATAAAAAATGTGCTGCATGGCAGATTGCACGATACGCCACTGTACAAAAGTATCTTTGGGCTTTTCAAGCATGAAGATAAAAAGGAAGCAGTAGAGCTTTTAGAAAAAGTAGGTTTAAAAGATCAAATCTACAAGCGTGCTGATGAGCTGTCCGGAGGGCAAATGCAGCGTGTAGGAATTTGCCGTGCGCTGCTGCAAAGACCAAAGTTATTGTTGGCAGATGAGCCGATTGCATCCCTTGATCCAATATCAGCTAATATTGTTATGGAGCAGCTGCATAATATTTCAAAGGAGAAGAAGCTGACATGCATCGTTAATTTGCATCAAGTGGATTATGCGAAGAAATATGCAAGCCGGATTGTCGGCATTAAGAAGGGCAGGGTTGTGTTTGACGGGAAGCCGGCAGAATTATCGGATAACATAATTCGTTCTATTTATGAAGGAAAAGAATCACAAATGACGCTGCAAAATGATGCAGCTCAAACAGGGATATCAACCGGAGTTAAGGAAGGGCCGGCGTTACAATTAACTGGGGGACAGAAGGCATGAGTAATCTCAACCAAAAAATAAAGCTTGATCAGGAAGATTCGAAAAAGCCGTTGTTAATTGCTGCTCTTATCTGTGCAACAATTCTATTTTCTGTAATTTACCTGAAGATATCTATGATTGATATGATGATGGGGCTGCCAAACTTTATTCTCTTTTTCTTCCAGAATTTCTTTCCGCCTAGTCTAGAAAATGTGCAGCAATATATTCCGGCAGTTTTGGATACGATTGGTTATGCTGTGATTGCCACCTTTTTATCAAGCATTCTGGCGCTTATTTTGGGAATTCTTATTTCGGAGAATACGAATAAGTATAAAAGCATCCGCATGATTTGCCGTGCACTTGTCTCAGTTATGCGTAATATTCCCTTTGTTATCTGGGGAGCATTACTCGTCTACATATTTGGATTAGGCGGTATCGTCGGTGTGCTGGCACTGATTTTTGTAACCATCGGATTTTTAGGAAAAAGTTATGCCGAATCCATTGATGAAATCTCTGGTGAAAAATTAGAGGCACTTCGGGCAAACGGCGCATCTTATTTTCAAATTTTATTGCATGGGGTCCTGCCGCAATTTGTCCCTTCATGGATAAACTGGACGTTATTTTCATTTGAGATCAATGTCCGTGCTTCAGTAGTGTTAGGTCTTGTCGGAGCTGGCGGAATCGGTGTCCTGATTGATACAAACATTAATTTATTCAACTATGGTGAGGCATTGGGGATTATTATTGTGATTGTTTCTATCATTCTGTTAACGGAGTTTGTCACCAATACACTTCGTAAAAAACTGATATAATGAAGGGAGTGAATTTCAATGGAAATGAATTATATCCGTGTAACATCTAAAGGATCTATTTGGAAAATGATTCTATTGGTTGCTGCACTTGTATCGATATTTGTATTAGCTGCAATGTTGATAAATCTCAATTTAGAACAATTTTTTGCAAGGCTGGAGAATGTCCCTGGCGTTTTGAACAGTATGATGGCGATTGACGCTTCTATTATTCCAGCTGCGCTATTAGAGCTTGTGACGAGTTTATCTTTAGCCTTTTTAGCATTAGTCGTTGGGGTATTTTTAGCGATAATTCTTAGTTTCTTAGCAGCATCAAATATAACACCAAATAACTTTTTATCCAGTTTTATAAAAGGTTCCTTTGCGGTTATTCGTTCGATCCCATCATTGGTCTGGGGATTAATGGTTATCGCAAGCCTGGGTTTTGGAAATACATCCGGCTTCATTGCCATGTTATTTTCTGCCATTGGCTACCTGGTAAAAATGTTTACAGGAAGTATTGAAGATGCTGGATATGATGTTATTGAGGCAATGCGTTCAACAGGTGCTTCTTGGTTTAATATTGTCTATCACGGGCTGTTGCCGCTTTGCATCACTTCCCTTGTCGCTTGGATTACGGTCCGGTTTGAAGGAAATATATCCGAATCTATCAGTCTGGGAATCATTGGTGTGGGTGGAATTGGACTGCTGCTTACACAGGCAATAGGAACATACAATTATGCGCAAACAACAACAATAGTTATCATTATCTGCAGCTTTATGCTTATCATTGAATTTTTAATGACACGAATTAAAAGTAAAATTACACATGGCAGCAGGTAATGAATGAATAAATAAAATTATAGTGGAGGAGAGAATACTTTATGAAAAATGCAGCATTAAACTGGGTTCGTTTACCGCTTGAAGGTGTGGAGAATTGCCGTGAATTAGGCGGGTACAGTACTGAAAATGGAGAACAGGTGAAATGGCATGCATTCATAAGATCAAGTGATATGCATAATTTAACGAAGGATGACAGTTCCTTTTTAGAAGCTTATGGTGTGAAAACGGTCATTGATTTACGCGGAACAGATGAAGTGGAAGAGCACCCGAATCCGCTCGCTGAAGCTAATTTTTGTGATTATCACAACATCCCGTTTGCCGGGCAGCCGATATTGGAGGCCGACGCTTTGAAGAATCTGACTATGGGCGATTTTTATGTAAAAATGCTTGAGGAAAGTCCTTATGTACAGGTAGTTTTTAACATTATTGATCAGGCAGCAGACGGAGGCGTGCTATTTCACTGTGTAGCAGGAAAGGATCGTACCGGAGTTTTAGCCATGTTATTGCTGGGACTAGCCGGCGTGGAGAAAAAAGATATTATCTCCAACTACGAAGTGACATATACCAATTTGGAGTCTTTTCATCAATTTGATAAAGGTGGCACAGCTCTTTTTGAGGTACCTAAAGAATTCCTGTATTCCAGCAGAGAATATATAATCCGTGCTTATGATTATCTTGAGGAAACATATGGAAATGTTGAGGAATATTTATTAGCAAAAGGTGTGGAACAGGATGCTTTGGATCGGGTAAAAGGAAGGCTTGGACAAGAAACTGGTGCAGCTTCTGTTGTTGAATAGAATTTCTAGTGAAATAGCATTATACTTATGGATACATATTACTGATTGAATGATTTATAGATAGATAATTTTAATTGAAAAAGGATTTTCGTATCGAAATATGACGCGAAAATCCTTTTTCTACGGGTAAATTTTCTGTGCCCGATTCTTTTAGAGCTTACTAGCTAAAAATATCTAACGCAGATAACGTATTCTTCAGGGTTATCTCATCCCAAGGTAAAAACTCTGCTACAGTCAAGCCTACAACTTGATTTTCTTTAAAAATATCTGTCAGTATATTTAATAATTCTTCTGGTGTCATTTTGCCAGATTCTGAAGGGAATTCCGTAACTCCTGGTTCGGAAAAGTATAAAGACCGGAACAACGCAGGGTCTAACACGTCTAAATCAAGATGAACAGCTATTTTAGTAAAACCATTTTCGTTAATCCATTTTTGGATGCCTTCCATTTTTAAATGCTCTTTATCCTGCACCGTATAATTTAATTTTAAATCATTTAATATATTCGCTTCTAAATCATTTGGTGCCTGCATTCCGACATATAAAAAGGAATCAGGAGTAAAGGGGAATTTTACATCTTTAGATAATTCTGGATCTCCTTTACCTAAGAGATTACCTAGCACCATAGCATGTTCATGATAAAAGATATCTGGAGTAGAAACATCAGGATGAGAATCTATCCAAATAACACCAAGTTCATTTCCATATTTGCCATGCAGATAATCAAAAGGGGCCTGAGATACTAAGCAGTTTCCTCCAAATGTAATAATTTTATCGGGCATTTCTTCAGCTAGCACCTGAGCTGCCATATTTACATTTTCTTTCACAACAGATTGAGCAACGACACCATTTTCTTTTTCTAATCCCTCGCCTTTTGGCTTTTCAATCTCTAATTTAATCTCTTTTTGATTATCATTTTTCGGAGCTAACCATGAAAGCAGCTCCGCACCCAAATAATACGCCTGCTTGTTACCTCCTTGCCAGTCGGGAGCTATTAACCGAATTGTTTTCATCATATTATCTACTCCTTTCATGATTAAATCATAAAGTCTATAGCAGCTATAGAGTCAATCTTTTTCTTTTAATTTAATTCTAAGTTCTGTTATAAAATCATCTTCTTCATAGGAGAAGTATCTATTAGGCAAAGAAACCTCGTAGACAGGCCCTGTAGTATTCAGTTTATTTTTACGAAGGTAATCATATAACGTTTTGTAGTATTGAAAATATTGAGCCTCAGACCATTGAAAGCAAATGCAGATATACCTTCCTTCTGAAATATGTTTTTTTGTTATATCTGATTGTGATTCTTCAGGTAATTGTTCATCTCCAAGTAAGGTTGTATAGATACTGGAATAAATAATGTGATCAGTACCCTGATAGTCTTTCAAATCATAAACACATCCATAGAAGTTATCAACGGACCTATTTTTCTGTGTTTCTAATAAGTATGCCAAATCACGCATGTATACGTCCGGATTGCCGTAAGGGGTAAGGTCTGTTGTAGAGAGATGCAGCTGAACCTGTTCTGCTACAGAACGGGTATAAATTTGTCCATGTGGCCGATTTGCTAACGTGTTTTGTTCTTTTATCTGGAGTTTGCGGTGATGAAGCATTCTTTGGGCTTGTTTAAGCTGATGTATTTTATTATCAATAATACCCCCTTGCTCCTCTAAAAAAGGCAGCATTTGTACGGCGTCTTTTTTCATTACTTCTCTAATTTGATTTAGTGGTGTATCTATATATTTTAGGTATTTTATAATATCCAGATAAAAGAATTGTTTTTCATGATAATATCTGTAATTACTTTCAGGATCTATAAAAGCGGGTGTGAATAAACCCATTTTATCGTAATATCTTAATGTCTGGATAGGAATATTATTTAATTTAGCCGTCTCTCCAATAGAGTACAAATTTTTGTACATATAACATTCTCCTCGTTTGGTTAATCTCTTTCTAATAATAAGGTAAACAATCGCTCTAACAAAAGAATTTAACTTCAAATAAGAGCATCAAGACATAGTCATTGCTATTATTTCTGCGAAGTATATCCCTGTTTGTTTATATTGTGATTATTATAAAGTCATGAAAAATGTCGTTTTCTCAGTATTTATTGTCGCAATATTTTGCCCTTTTTGTCTCACTTTGTAATATTTTAGATAGATTCTACTTCTGATTATTCAAAAATCAAAGGATTCAAAATGCAAATGTGGGAGGAATATCCATGAACAGTCTCAGGCATTTGTCAGATGAACTCTTAAAGGAGTCTCTGAGAAATGCAACCGAATTAAAGCTGGAACAGAATTTTTGTACAACTTTAAAGAATGAAATCAAGAAACGGGAAGAAAGCAGTGGGGAAAAATACTACGAAAGCGGTGACATGAAGAATACTTTAGAATGATGATAGAGATAGAATAATTATAGTTTCATCGCTCTGTAATCAGTAATTGTCGAAATCAGAAGTAGAATCCTTCCAGCCTTATACTGAGGCTGGAAGAGGCAGCGTTCGTACTGAATTGTACGTAACGCTGTCTTTTTTTATAGCTAGGTCATTATTTGTATATAGGCGGGCAGAGGAAGCATAGTTTTTACTTTTTCAAAAAACGGGTATATGTAGAAGCAAGACATTCATGTGTTATAAAGAAATATTGAATAATCTGGGAGGAGAGAAAAACATGGAACAAATGATATTTATTCAGACAGGTACAGGAGTAGATTTACATGGGCAGGATGTCAATCAGGCAGCAGAACGTGCTGTTATCAACGCGATTTATACTAATTCAATGCCAGGCATTCAGAACAGCCTGCCTGATCAAAATCTAAATAATATGAAGGTAAATGTGAAATTAGGTATTCCTAGGGATATAGAACATTTGGATGAGGAAAAAATTAAAAAATTGGTACCGTATGGAACAGTAACGGTGGAAAAATTAGAGGGCGGATTAGCTACTACGAGTGGAATCTATTTAAGCGATCAAGAGGATAAAAATGATTTAATGTACATTGTTAATGCAGTAGTTGAAGTGGGATATTAGGAAGAATGAGAAGGGCATGAAGGCAAATCTTTGAGCAGTACCAGTATCCCATATTGGCATGAAATATGACTAGTTATGCAAAAGAAGTTGGGTGACCCCCAGCTTTTTTTGTGCCAAAGTATAAAACTCTCCTACTGCATAAGCGCAACTAACGGTTATCATTTAAAAGCTTGATGACTACTAAGTTTTATAATAAAAAAACCACCCTTTGTAAAAAGAGTGGGAAATTCCACAAGAACCAGTCACGAATCACAGAAATTACCTTAGCCAGGTTGGCGAGGCTTCTAGGTTAAGATAGCTTTTTTGAAGAAAAAAGGATTAAAGAGTCTAAAGCTGGTCAAAAGAAAATGTAGAAGAGCACTTTAAGCATTAATCTTTCTTCGGCGCAATTCCTTTAATTAACATTTCTGTCCACTCTTCCGTATAAGGTGCAATTCTTTCATATATCTGCGGGCTGGAAATTCCTTCTACAATCGCTTGAAAATACAAAAGCAGAAATTCATCTGAATATTTTAAGTCCACCTTTCCTTCTTTACGGCCCCTATGAAATAAATCCAGCATCATGCCGTAATTTTCCTGAGTATATTTTTGCATCATGACGGACCAGCCTTCCTCGTCTTTTTCCGTTAAATATGCCATCATTTTAAGATAGAAGGATTGATTAATTTGATTTAAAAATTTGATTTTATTTTGACTTAATGCAATGAGTGTTTCATCAAATGGCTTATTTTCATTCATAATATCACTTGCAGTATCGATCATTTTTTCTAAGTAATACTTAAAAACCTCATGAATAAGATTGTCTTTGCTGCCAAAATACTTAAAGAGGGTGGCTTTCCCCACATTGGCATGTTTAGCAATTTTATCCATGGTTATATTTTTGCCTACCTCATTTCTATTCATCAGCTCAAAGGCTGCTTCCAATATATTCTTTTTCTTTTCTTCTGTTCTTTTTTCAAAACCATTCAAATTTATTACCTGCTTTCTGTCACGCATTCATTTCAAAAATTTCTTCACAGAAGCGTGTTTCTTCCTATTTATTATATATGTCTAATTATGAACTGGCAAATAAAAAATAGTATTTATCTTATTGACTAATGACTAAGAAAGGAATAATATTGAACTATAAAATATTATTATGGTTTAAAATTTTATTTTTAATGCATTAAAATGAACTGAAATCATATTAATAGTTTTATTCGGATGTATTACGTTCTTAAATGAAAAAGCAAGCTAAAACAGGATATTAAATTGCAGAAAGAAGGAGTGTCAGCATTATGACAGAAATTGTGAAGATAAAAGGTCTGCAAAAGAAGTTTGGTAAATTTCAGGCGTTAAGTGATGTGACATTCAGAGTTGGAGCAGGAGAAGTTGTCGGCTTTATCGGCCCCAATGGAGCTGGTAAATCAACAACAATCCGTGCTTTATTAGGAATTATCAAGCGCGATGCCGGGATAGCAGAGATTTTTGGAAAGGACGTCTGGAAGGATAGCTTGGAAATTCATAAACGTATTTCATATGTTCCAGGAGATGTTGCACTTTGGGGGAGCCTGACAGGTGGAGAAATTATTGACTTGTTTATGAAGCTGCATGGCGGCGGAGATAAGCAAAAACGTGATTATTTAATTAAACGTTTTGAATTGGATCCGAAGAAAAAATCGAAAGGGTACTCGAAAGGCAACCGTCAAAAGGTTGGGTTAATTGCAGCATTATCCGTGGATTCTGACTTATATATTTTTGATGAGCCGACTTCCGGACTTGATCCTTTAATGGAAGCAGTTTTTCAGGAGGAGGTAGAAAAAATCAAGGAAGCAGGAAAATCTATTTTGCTCTCTTCTCATATTTTGAGCGAGGTAGAGCGTTTAGCTGACAGGGTTGTTATTATTCGTCAGGGAGAGATTGTAGAATCGGGGACATTGGATGAATTAAGGCATCTGACCCGTTCTGCTGTAACCTTAGCAACGGAAAAAGATGTTTCGAAAATGGAGACTGTAGAGGGTGTGCATGATTTTATGCAAAAAGATAATCAAGCAACCTTTTCTGCTGACAACAAGTATATCAATGACATTTTAATGGAAGCAACCAAGCTGGGTGTGAAGAAATTTGAAGCGGTTCCGCCAACACTTGAGGATTTATTTATGCGTCATTATGAGGGTTAAGCGTTGATGGGGAGGTGAAAGAACAATGAAAGGAAAATTTGCACGATGGGATATATTGTTTTTGCAATATCTGAAGCGTGATTGGAAAAAAATTATTTTTTGGATTCTCGGAATTGGCTTATTTTCAGGAGGGTTTGTACCTGCTTTTGAAGAAATAGCAAAAGGGCAGAGTTTGATAGGGATGTTTGAGACATTGCAAAACCCGGCGATGGTTTCCATGGTTGGTCCTACCCCGGTTGAAACAGCGGCTGATTATACAATAGGCGCGATGTATGCGCATGAAATGTTATTGTTCTGCAGTTTGTTTGCAATGATTATGGCTGTTTTACACGTGATTGGACATACCCGTAAGGAAGAAGATCTCGGATTGACAGAGCTGGTACGCTCCTTTCAAATTGGACGGCAGGCCAACTCACTTGCGGCAATGGCAGAGGTTGTTGTCATTAATATCATATTAGCGCTTTTCATTAGTGCTCTGCTTATCGTTTTTAATGTAGATACGATTTCATTCCAAGGCTCCTTTTTATTTGGAGCATCTATTGGAATGGCTGGTGTCATTGGAGCAGTAATCGGCCTGGTGATGGCGCAAATTATGCCGGTTTCCTCCAGTGCAACAGGTTCTGCCCTGGGAATCGTTGGTCTGCTTTATATTGCTCGTGCCGGCACGGATGTTTCCAATGTGGACTTTTCTATGTTTAATCTGCTCGGCTGGACGTACTTGACCTATCCATTTACAGATAACAACTGGCTGCCAATTATTTTTGCCTTGATTTTCAGTGTTGTGATGGTAATCCTTGCTTTTGCGCTCGAGGGCGGTCGTGATATAGGCGCTGGTTATCTGCCGGAAAGAGAAGGACGGGAAAATGCAAAAAGGTCTCTATTATCTGTTCGGGGATTATTCATCAAGCTGAATAGAGGAGTTACTATCGGCTGGCTGATTGGTTTTGGAGTAATGGGCGCTGCTTACGGTTCCATTTACGGAGATATGCAAACCTTTCTGGAAAGTAATGAGATGATGAAGCAAAAGTTTGCCCAATCTGGTGTATCCATTGAAGAATCCTTTACTGGTACGATTATGATGGTGATGATGGTGTTAGTTTCGATTCTTCCGATTGTGGTTGTGAATAAGCTTTTCGCTGAAGAAAGCCGTCAGCATTTAAGTCAGCTTCACGCTACCAAAGTCACCCGGGGCCAATTTTACTGGACGACAATCGGTTTAGCTGTTATTGCCGGATTAATCGGTACGCTGCTAGCTGCGGGAGGGCTTGGCGGTACAGCTATTTCAGTAATGGAAGACAGTGCTGCAATGGATATCAGTGATTTTCTGGCAGCGGGTTATAACTTCCTTCCATCGGTTTTATTCTTTACGGCATTGGCAGCTTTAGCACTTGGCTGGGCTCCTAAACTCGGGAAGGTTGTTTATGCGTATCTCGGTTATTCCTTTATCTTAAATTACTTTGACGGTATTTTGGATTTACCGGAGTGGTTTTTAAAAACAGCTGTACAAAGCTGGATTCCACAAATGCCGACAGACAGCTTCGATGCGCCTGTGTTTATTACGATTACCGTAATCAGTATCGTTCTGATGATTGTTGGTTATCTCGGCTATAACAGACGGGATATGATAGAAGGAGCTTAACCCTGAGTAAGTAAATATATGTTTAAATATTAAAAGTCAATTTGATCCATATGTATATGGGGCGGATTGGCTTTTTCTATATTCGATTCGTTTGTAAAGTTTATGTAAAGTCTTATTGTAATGGGTTGCAAGGGTTATGTACCGATGATAAATTAATAACGAAATCCGATATCAAGTTTAGATATTGATAGTGCAGGAGACGATTCCATTGGAAGATAAATTATTAAGAAAGTTATTTTTAGGATTTATGCAAATACATATTCTGTATCATGCAATGGAAGAACCTATTTTTGGTGCATGGATGCTGGGTGAGTTGAGAAGGCATGGCTATACGATAAGTCCTGGCACCCTGTACCCAATTCTTCATTCCATGGAAAAGGATGGACTTTTGCGTATGGAGGAACGTAATGTAGACGGGAAAATAAGAAAATATTACACTGCTACAGAAAAAGGGGAGGAGGTTCTGGTGGAAGGCCGGGAGAAGGCATATGAACTGTTTAAAGAAATAATAGATTGATAGGAAAGGGTGTGTAAAATGAAGCATAGTGAAGAAAAAGGAAAATTAAAGCTTCTATTAGAAATTCTGTTTATTTCTGCACGGCTGGGATTGACATCCTTTGGCGGACCGATAGCGCATCTTGGATATTTTCATGAAGAATATGTCCGGAAAAGAAAATGGATGGATGAAAGAAGTTACAGCGATCTGGTTGCCCTGTGTCAATTTTTGCCGGGGCCTGCCAGCAGTCAAGTCGGTATAGGAATCGGCGTCATGCGTGGAGGGGTACCCGGAGGAATTCTTGCTTTTATCGGCTTTACACTTCCTTCTGTACTGGCATTAATTATACTTGCTTTGTTTTTACAAGGCTCATCTATGGAAGGAGCCGGTTGGATTCAGGGACTAAAAATTGTCGCAGTAGCTATAGTGGCGCATGCGATTTTGGGAATGGCCCCAAAATTGACACCTGATTTAAAGCGCAAATCGATTGCATTGTTTGCTTTAATAATAACTTTATTATGGCAAACTGCCTTTATACAAGTTGGTGTTATTTTACTAGCAGGACTGATTGGCTATATAGTTTATAAAAATCATGCTGATAATGAGAAAGCGGATTTTATTTTCCCGATTTCCCAAAAGCTGGGGGTAATCTGTTTATCGTTATTTTTTGGACTGCTTGTTTTTCTTCCTATTTTAAGAGAGATGACCACATTGAATTGGATTGCTATGTTTGATAGTTTTTATCGCTCTGGATCTCTTGTTTTTGGTGGAGGACATGTTGTTTTGCCGTTGCTGGAGCGTGAATTTGTCCCGACAGGCTGGATGGACGAAGCTTCGTTTTTAGCTGGCTACGGGGCCACACAGGCAGTTCCCGGTCCATTATTTACATTTGCTGCCTATATCGGAGCTGTTATCAGCGGGTGGAAGGGTGGATTAGTAGCAACTGTGGCTATTTTTTTACCGGCATTTCTGCTTATCTTAGGCGCACTGCCTTTTTGGAATCAAATAAGAAGCAATCATAAAATGAAAGGTGCGCTTATGGGTGTGAATGCTGCTGTAGTAGGAATATTAATTTCCGCTTTCTATCATCCTATTTGGACGAGCACAATTCTTGAGCCGATTGATTTTGCTTTTGCTGCCATCCTTTTTAGTATGCTGGTTTACTTCAAGCTGCCTCCTTGGATCATTGTTGTGACTGGAGCTCTTGGGGGTACGTTTATATCCATGTTATAAAGTAAATTCTAAAAACAGTGGGCTACGAAGAAGAACCCGCTGTTTTAGGATGATAGCTGAAGCTGTTTCACCATATAATGCCAAGCTATTAAATGTGATTAAATTCCTAACGCTTTATGAACAGCCTCTATGGCATGTATTTCAGCAGTATCAAATAAAGGTACTTCGGAATCCTCCTGCTTAACTAACATTCCAATTTCCGTACATCCCAGAATGATTCCTTCTGCACCCTGATTAATTAAGTGATGGATAACTTCCTTGTAATCGTTTCTTGATGATTGTTTAATATTACCCAAACACAGCTCTTCAAAGATAATCTTATTAATTATTTCTCTTTCCGTATCGTCAGGTATTAAAATGTTTATCCCATTTGACTTGATCCGCGCTTTATAAAAATCCTGTTCCATCGTGTATTTGGTGCCCAGCAATCCAACTGTATGCAGATTGGACTTTGCTATTTGATTGGCGGTTGCATCTGCAATATGAAGGACAGGAATATCAATTCTTGCTTCTATATCCTTCACTACTTTATGCATGGTGTTTGTACAAATAACGATAAAATCTGCTCCTGATTTTTCTAATGAATAAGCTGCATCTCCTAAGCGTTTCCCTGCTTCGTCCCATCTGCCTTCTGCCTGGAATCGTTCAATTTCTTCAAAATCAACGCTGTATAAAAGACATTTAGCAGAGTGTAATCCACCTAACTTACTTTTAACTTCTTCATTGATGATTCGATAATATTCAGCTGAAGATTCCCAACTCATTCCACCTATCAGGCCAATTGTTTTCATAAGAATACCTCCGCTATCTGCTTTTTTTATTTCCTTCATTATACAGTATTATATATATACTATCTGCTGGTATATAAACCTTTTTTGTTTTTTAGACAAATAATAATAATTCGACATACCTTATAGGGGTATAGTATGATGGATTTATAAACAAATTAGTCTTAACTAATCCTTGAAATAAGAGAGGAGAATAGATATGGGGAAAACAGCGGAACAAATGAATCCGATAGATCAGAAGAAAATGTGTTGTATGGAAGAAGGAGAAGAGTCCGGCACGCATATGCCGGATGAGCTTCAACGAAATTTAATGAATCGCATGAGCCGGATTGAAGGACAGGTCAAAGGAGTTAAACGAATGATTGACCGGAATGTATATTGTGATGATATTTTAACGCAAATGTCGGCGGTACAATCTGCACTGCATTCTGTTTCACGTCTGCTTCTGGAAAGTCATATAAATACTTGTGTAATTGATAGGTTAGAGAATAAAGATCCTGAAATCGTAACAGAATTTATGACAACTATCTCAAAAATAATGAAATAAAAAATTTTATTATTGACAATACCTATCTAGGGTATGGTAATATGAAAGTGGATTTAAAATTAGGAGGTAATTTACATGGAAAATATAACACTTAATGTACAAGGAATGTCATGTGGCCATTGCGTCAATTCTATTGAAGGAAACGTAGGAGAATTAGATGGAGTTGAATCAGTAAAAGTGCATTTAGAAGATGGAAAAGTAGATGTAACATACAATGCTGATAAAGTAGAATTAAAAGATATTACAGAAGTAATAGAAGAACAAGGCTATGATGTTGCTTAAATAAAAGGGAGTAATCGTGCTGCTTCAGCACGATTCCCTTTTTGAAATTTAAATACCCCTATGCGGTATATAGAGAGGTGAGAACAATGGGAGCACAAAAGGAAGTAAACTTACAAATACAAGGGATGACTTGTGCTGCATGTGCCAATAGAATTGAAAAAGGTCTCAATAAAATAGACGGCGTGGAAAATGCAAATGTCAACTTTGCTATTGAAAAAACAAAAGTTGTTTATGATCCTGACAAAACAAATGTACAGGATTTTGAAGATAAAATTGAGAAATTAGGCTATCACGTTGCACACGATAAACAAACATTCGATATTTCGGGTATGACCTGTGCTGCATGTGCTAATAAAATTGAAAAACGTTTAAATAAAATGGAAGGCGTCTCTAACGCTTCTGTTAACTTTGCTTTAGAAAATGTGGCAGTAGATTATGATCAGAGTCAGGTCACTGTCAACGATATGATGGAGGCAGTAAAAAAGTTAGGATACAGCTTAAAAGTACAGGCATCTAAAGAAGAAACAGCAAATAATAAAGAGGAAGAAATTCGTCATCAGACAGGGAAATTTATCTTTTCAGCTATTTTGACATTACCATTATTGTGGACGATGGTAACACACTTTGAGTTTACGTCGTTTATCTATTCCCCGGATATGTTAATGAATCCGTGGGTACAATTAGCTTTAGCTGCACCTGTACAATTTATCGTCGGGGCACAATTTTATAAATCTGCATATAAAGCACTGAAAAACGGCAGCGCTAATATGGATGTCCTTGTCGCATTAGGTACATCGGTTGCTTTCATTTATAGTATTTTCTTAGGGATTGAGTGGCAAATACAAGGCCAGGTTGGCATGCCAGAGCTTTATTTTGAAGCAGCTGCAGTAATTATCACTTTAATCCTGCTTGGAAAACTATTTGAAGTTCGTGCTAAGGGAAGAACAGGTCAGGCAATACAAAAATTGCTTGGTATGCAGGCAAAAACTGCCCGTGTGATAAGAAATGGGGAAGAACAGGAAATTGCAATTGAAGAAGTAATCGTTGGCGATACTGTTATGGTTCGTCCTGGTGAGAAAATTCCTGTGGATGGCCAAATCGTTAAAGGGGAGTCCGCAGTTGATGAATCGATGATTACTGGGGAAAGTATCCCTGTTGATAAGAAAACAGGCGACGCAGCTATTGGTTCCACAATCAATAAGAATGGATTGTTAACCATTGAGGCTACAAAGGTTGGTAAGGATACGGCCCTTTCTCAAATTGTAAAGGTCGTTGAGGAAGCACAGGGAAGTAAAGCTGATATTCAGCGCGTTGCTGACCGTGTATCTGGCGTATTTGTTCCCATTGTTGTAGGAATAGCACTGGTGACCGGGCTTGTATGGTATTTCTTCGTAGCACCTGGTGACTTACGTTCTGCTTTAGTCCCTGCGATTACAGTATTGGTTATTGCCTGCCCTTGTGCGCTTGGTCTGGCTACTCCGACATCTGTGATGGCTGGTTCAGGAAGAGCAGCAGAGCTGGGAGTCTTGTTTAAAGGCGGAGAGTATTTAGAAAATACACGTAACCTGAATACGATTGTTTTAGATAAAACAGGAACGGTAACCAAGGGGGAACCTGAATTAACAGATGTTCTGCCAGAAAAAGGATTTTCAGAAGAAGAAGTGCTTGCTTTAGTGGCTACTGCTGAAAATAATTCAGAACACCCGCTTGCAGAAGCAATTGTAAAAGGTGCAAAAGCAAAAGGTGTTCAGATTAGAGAAACCGATTCTTTTGAAGCAATACCAGGATACGGTATCCAAGCTTCTGTAGATGGAAAAATGATTTTTGTCGGTACAAGGAAACTGATGAAACGGGAGAATATTGATGTTTCTTCTGTAGAAGATAACATGGCAAAGCTTGAATCAGATGGGAAAACAGCGATGTTAATCGGTTTGGAAAATCAATTAGCGGGCGTTATCACAGTTGCTGATACAGTAAAAGAGACATCTAAAGCGGCTATTCAGAGAATGCACGAGCAAGGTCTGGAAGTCATTATGCTGACCGGGGATAATCAACGGACTGCCAATGCGATAGGGAAACAGGTCGGAATTGATCGTGTAATCGCAGAAGTAGTACCGGAACAAAAAGCAGATGAAATAAAAAATCTTCAACTGGAAGGTAAAAAAGTCGCTATGGTAGGTGACGGTGTTAATGACGCACCAGCATTAGCCGTAGCAGATATTGGAATGGCAATTGGTACAGGAACAGATGTAGCCATTGAAGCTGCAGATATTACACTGATGCGCGGGGACTTAAATAGTGCGGCAGACAGTGTAGAAATTAGTGCAAAAACAATGCGTAATATCAAACAAAACCTGTTCTTTGCCTTCTTCTATAATTCAGCTTCCATTCCGGTTGCAGCAATAGGACTGCTCGCTCCATGGGTTGCGGGAGCGGCTATGGCATTCAGTTCTGTATCGGTTGTATTAAACGCTTTACGATTACAACGCTTGAAGCTGAAAGGGGGACAATAATATGTCTATTAAGAAATGGGTTTCCTTAGGGATTATTTATGTAGCAGCTGTTTTTGTAGTGTTTAGTGTTGTTTCTGGCCAAAATCCGTTTGCAAGTGGAGAGATGGAACATGATGGACACTCTAATGAAGAAACTCAGAGTCATGAGGAACATGAAGAGATGAACCATTCAGCTGAAGAAATGTCAAGCTCTGGAGAAATCCCTGCAGTTCTTCAAGAAGCAGTCGATCCGACATTTGAAATCGGCAGTGAAGCAATAATCAGCGCGGACCATATGCCAGGTATGGACGGTGCTGTTGCAGAAATCTCCGGTGCATTTGATACGACAGTTTACACTGTATCTTATACGACAGATGATGGGCAGGAAATCGAAAATCATAAGTGGGTTATCCATGAAGAGCTGGAAAACGCAGATGCTGCATCACTAGAACCTGGTACGGAGGTTGTATTAAATGCAGACCATATGGAAGGAATGGATGGTGCTAATGCAGAAATCGATTCAGCAGATGAAACGACTGTTTATATGGTTAATTTTGAAACAACAGATACTGGCGAAAAAGTCCAAAACCATAAATGGGTAACAGAGGAAGAGTTATTACCGGCAGATTAAGTTTTATCGTCGTGTAAATGGCCGTAAGATTCCTGTTTCACGATAGGAAAGAAAATCAAAGGAGGAAGATAATATGGATCATAGTCACCACCACCATAATTATTCAGATGAGTCAGAGGTTAAAGCAACGGTAACGTATAAGGATGGAAAAATATCTATATCCTTAGAAGATAATACTGGAAAAGCGCCGGAACTGGCCTTGGCACATGAAAAAGAATTGCATTTTATTATGGTATCCAACGATTTGGAGCATTATTATCATTTGCATCCAGAAAAAGAGCAGGATGGACTTTATACGATTAACCACCATTTAAATGATGGTACGTACAAAGCTTTTGTTGATATTACGCCAAAGAAAAAAGCATATCAGGCAGCTCCAAATACGGTTCAGGTCGGAACGAATGAAACAGGTAAAGCCGCCTTAAAGCCTGACGATGATTGGATCAAAGAAATGGATGGAAAAACTGTTACGTTAGAGAATGTCAAAGCAGAGGCAGGTAAAGCAGTTCCTTTAAATTTTAATATGCACGGAGAAACTCCTGAGCCGCATCTAGGTGCTTTAGGTCATGTGGTCATTGTAGATGAAGCTGCAGAACAATATATCCATGTTCATCCGGATTCAGATGACACAACAACATTCCATGCTCATTTTCCGAAGCAGGGAATGTATAAAATTTGGGCAGAATTTCAATTTGGTGATAAGGTGCACATCTATTCATTTATTATTGAAGTAAGTAAATAACAGATAGCATCATACCTGGAGGAGGTAAGTTAACAGATGACTGAATATCATTTGGAAATCTATACGAGACCGACTTGCTCAGATTGCCAGGACTTGAAAAATTTCTTGGAAGAACATCAAATCCCGCATAAACAATACGACTTAGCAAAGCAGCCTGAAAAAGAGAAAGAATTAAAAAAGATAACAGGAAACAGAATCGTTCCCGGCATCGTTTTTTCTCGATCTTCTATGCTGGGTTTAAGGAAGAAAGTGAAGAGTATGACTGGATTTGAGCAAAATAAAAAAGAAATTAAGAAGCTGTTAGAAGTTAGCTGACAGAAATATACAGATTCCATAAATAAATTTGAAGAATATTTTATTTCTTTATGGGATCTAATTATTTTTTATCATTATAAATACCTTACAGGCGTATTGTATAAAAGATGATAAAAGTAGGGACGGGGGGACTCCATATGGAAAGTGATGATAAAAAGATAAAAATAGCTGTCAATGGAGGTATTGGATTTGGATCAAAACTAAATGCCAAGCAGCTGGTGACCATTTCCAAGTATATGGATGAAAATGAGGGGCTGGAATTAACCACTTTTCAACAGCTTTATATTGAAATTGCAGAAAACAAAAAAGAAGAGATTGTAAAGGAATTTGAAAGTGTAGGATTAGCTTGTTATCCAGTCGGAAGTTATGTTAAGAGCCTGAGAACCTGTAATTTCTGTAAAGGGGAAGAACGGGAAGGGATGCCTGTAGCGAAAGAGCTCAATAAACGGTTTGCCGGCAAACAAGTTCCTTTTACATTAAAGATGGCTTATACGGGCTGTCCAATTGGCTGTGGAGAACCAATGATCAGCGATATAGGCGTGATGAAATTCAAGGATCAGTACAATTTATATGTAGGTGGAAAAGGCAAGGGATTTGATGCAGAAGTGGGGATGCTTTTGAAAGAAAACCTGGAGCCGGAAGAATTATATAAAATTGTAGAGAGAATTATTGAGAGTTATGCACAGCAAGGAAAGAAAAGGGAATCTTTCTTTAAATTCTGGAGAAGAATCGGGAAGGATCAATTGATAAATATATAAATAGCATCTTGTGATTTTCCCGTCCAACTTGAAAGTATAATTTACTCCGTATACATTCCATATATTTGATCCAGCTTTTCTTCTAATTGATCAAAACGTACGAAACGGTCCTCACGTATATATTCTTTGCCTTCTATCATCAAAAGCATGATGGGAACAGTGAAGATCAGGAACTTTTCTGCTACTTCTTCTACCTCGGAAGCATCAATATGACCAAGATGGATAAGAGGATAGTTATCCAGCAGCTCTCTTACCTTTGGTAATATAGCATGACATACACTGCAATCCGGTCTGGATACAAAAAGGAAACTTAACGCATGATTATTCAAAAATTCTTCGGTCATTTTTATGTTAGTTAATTCATGTATCTTTTTCATACTGAGCCCCCTTATGGATAAACATCAATCCATTTATTTTTCTCTCCATATATTATATGACAGAAATATTTTTTTCAAAAATAATTCGTATTTCATACACTGAAACGATACGTGAGTCAAAAAATGTCGTGGAGAAATTAATGCGAAACAGTCTAAAAGAACATGTTACACTAAAATAAATCCATATATAATAACTTTGCCTTTGAATCGGTATTAGATCTAGGGCTCGGCAACTATACGCAGTAATAAGGAAGAATAGGATAATGACAAAACAAATGAAGTGTTTTGAAAACAAAGTTGCACTGATGACAGGGGGGCGCTCTGGGATTGGTCATGCCATTGCCCGTCGGCTGCATGATGAAGGAACGACTGTTATCACTGCACAGCGCAGGAAGGGCGAGGAATTTGATTGGATAGAGGCTGACTTCTCCAATCCACAAACACCAACTCAGGTCATTGAAGAGGTCATTACCCGTGCTGGAAGGCTGGATGTACTGGTCAACAATGCAGGCATGATGCAAGAGATTGCGGTTGAAGAAATGAGCCTTGAGGATTGGGAACGTAATCTCAATGTGAATCTGACTACTCCCTTTCTTCTGATCAAAGCAGCGCTCCCCTATCTGCGTAAAACAAAAGGCAGTATCGTAAACACCGGTTCAGTGGAAGGCTTAGCTTCTAATCTTGGACATGCGGCTTACGATGCTTCTAAAGCTGGACTTCATGGGCTGACGCGGGCGGTAGCTGTAGATCATGGTCATGAGGGAATTCGCTGTAATGCGGTGGCTCCAGGCTGGATTGATACGGAGCTAAACCTTAACTTTATTGAAAACACATCTGATGCAGAGGCATTCCGAAACGACATTGCACGTATTCACCCTGTTGCCCATACAGGTTCTCCTGAAGAAGTAGCAGCACTTGTCGCCTTTCTTGCCGCCGATGAGGCAGCGTTTATCACTGGGCAGGTCTATACAGTGGACGGAGGGAGAATGGCCAAGCTTAGTCTCCCTTGAATAGAGAAAGATAACAGAGGCGAGAGAAGTATTTAGAATAATAATGGGCAGTAGATAGTATTTAATAAAAAGAAGAATCCATTTTTTGATACAAAATGGATTCTTCAGATGATATATTTACATTTTTCGATCCAGCAGCATGGTAGTCAATTCATACAAAGTCTCCTTATACTCCCCGTCCGGCAGTTTGCTCAGGGATTTTAATGCTTTGTCTATATACTTTCGGGCAAGCCGCTTGGATTTCTCTATCCCTTTCGTCTGTTCAACAATAGCAAGGACCTCCATTAATTCATCATCTGTCAAATCCGCTTTTTTATTTAGATAAGGAGACAATTTTTCCGGCCGCTCACGTAAGGCATAAATCAGCGGAAGCGTATAGATGCCCTGACGAATATCTGCCAGGGTTGGTTTTCTCACAGTGTTAAAATCCCCTTTAAAATCTAACACATCATCAATAATTTGGAATGCCATGCCGATATAGTGTCCCATACTCCAGGCAAGCATCGTCTGTCTTCGTGTTGCCTGGCTGGTAATGGCACCTGAATAGCAGCTGACGGCAAACAGCTGTGCGGTTTTACCAGAAATACGGGCTAAATAGTCTTTGATACTGGTACCTATTTGATAACGTGCATGGAGCTGATCCAGTTCACCTGTTAAAATTTTTTCCATACTGCGCGCATTAAATTCAAGATGTGCTAATGTACGGGCATATTTGGATAAAATGGTAAAGCAGACACAAAATAAATAATCACCGGAATAGATAGCAAATTGGTTGCCTTGCTGTGTATGAATGGTGGGGTTCCCGTGACGGAAGTCTGCTTCATCAATGACATCATCATGAATGAGCGTTGCCATATGCAATGTTTCCAGTGCTGCAGCAACGGCTATAGATCTTTCTTTATCCTGATTTGATATATCGCCAATCTGAGCGCATAAAAGCGTGTATGCCGGGCGCAGCAGCTTTCCACCTGAATAGACTAATTCTTTAATCATTGCTTCAATATGCTTATCATGGATTTGCAGATGGGATTCAATCACCTGTAAAACAGACTGTAAATCAGCTTGTAAGCGGGGATAAGGCTCCCACATCGGGTGAACTGGGATAGTCATTGTAATAACCTCCATTTAACGAACATAGTGATTTTGTTTCACGCTAGGATGCTTGATTGAGCTGTGTATATTTCATTTCCTGCAGACTTCGGTAATAGTGAAGCTGTTCTACGTGATTTAATAAATAATTAGCAACCATTCCCATGGCAATACCTGATAGAATACCGAAAAAGGATAAAACAGGGAGATAGAGCAGAACGGTCCATGTTTGAGCAACCCAACTGGCGATTGTTAATTGTCCGATATTATGCAGGATAGCTCCAGCGACACTGACTCCAATTAAGCTGATGCGGGACGGCCCGAGTTTTTTCACGCTGCACATTCCAAGAAAGCTTAAAGCAGCTCCAGCAGCACTATACATAAAGGATGAGATTGTACCGCCTAAGAGGGTAGCAAGGATAATCCGTATCATAACAACCTTGGATGCATCTTTTACAGGCAGCGTATATAATGCCATGCACGTAATAATATTTGCTAAGCCGAGCTTTGCCCCTGGAGCGATGGCAAAGGGAGAGGGGATAGCTCTTTCTATTAAACTGATAATGACCGCCTGAGCAGCTAATAACGCAATATATACAAGACGCTGATTATTTGTCATCGCAGACCCTTCCCATCTATTTCAGAGCATTGATACATTTTCACGTACAGAATTAAGAACTGATAATGATATCCTCAGTCTCGCCGCTGTCAGATTGAATTTCTACCACGAGCTTATGCGGCAGGCAGACGATGGTCTGGCCCGGTCTTGAGATATATCCAGTACGGACACATATCTGATCGGGACAGGTGGCGCTTTTAATATGAATACGCTCGTTGTCTACCTCAATAATATTATTATCATGATCGGATATCGCAATCTCTATTTCTCTAGTTTCCATATTATCTGTCAGTTGAATTTCTTCAACGACTTCATTATCTACTGTAATCACCGCAATATTTACTGAATCCTCTTCGGCATACTGAGACTGCTGAGAAACAAAGATGGCAATAGGAAGAAAAGATAGAAGCACCAGCAGAACAGTCAAGATAACATCCCATGGTTTCAGCATATGATAAATATCCTTCATTCCCATTTACCCCCCTGCGGCTTCACCTGTAAGCCTTCATAGTAATCTATAAAATATATAATCTTGTTTTCTAAGCAAGCATTCCGGGAGTTTATTCCCGGTCTTTATAAATAGCACGTTCTTTTCCGTACCAAAGCAGACCTGATTTTCTTTGCAGCCATGGAACGACCCAGTAATCTAAACCAATGGAACGTCCGGAACCATTCATTAAGGCGATGGAAGCAGGAAGAGCCCAGATTTGATCCCAGCCGAGCATTGCAGATAAAGTAAACATCACCAGGAACCCGGCACTTGCAGCACTTGCAAGCCATGTAAATAAACCAAATACAATAGCAAGACCGATAAATAATTCAATAAAGGTCATAACCTTTTGCATAAAGATAGCTACTTCCGGTGTCGGCAGCATAATCTGCATAAACCATTCAAAAATACCCGGCATTTTACTCAAAAGTGGTGTAGCCCACTCAGCACCGCCATCAACCGCTTCACTGGCACTGCTGGTCGTTGTTTGCAGCCATTCAAATGGCATGTTCACACTATTTCCTGTCAGCCAGGAGTCTTCTCCGATTCCTTGAAATAGCCTTGAGATACCGGCAGATCCTGAAGTGACTTCGCTCCAGACCGATTCACCCCAAATTTTAGAGGCTGCCTCCTCGAGCCAAAAACCCCCGACAAACAACCGCAATGGTAAGCTCCATAAAACATTGCCATATCTGGTAATCGTATCTCTGAAAATATTGCGTTTATCTTTTGTCTGGAAAAATTCATGCATAATATAATGAAACATATAATAGCCGCTTCTTATTCCGAAAAAATAATACAGATTAACCAAGTGCTTCATCAGATTTGCCAGCCAGCCGCTTAAGCGGAGTCCCATCAAATTCGCTACGCCATATCTGGCGCCAATGGAAACCATCGTACCATGATATTTTCCTTCAAAGGCTTCTTTTTGGCCGTTATCTATTTCTGCAATAATAGATTTAGCTGCTGTGACACCTGTCTGTTCGGCAGCTTCTACAATCTGTGGAGTTGGTTTACCTTCCTCTTCTTCAAAATAAGCCAAGTCGCCAATAACATAAACGTTCTCTAAATTTTCTGCTTCCATATATTCGTTTACTTTGAGACGTCCTGCTCTGGCGGTCGGGATACCGTAATCTTCTGTATCGGAATTTGCTTTGACTCCGGCTGTCCAAATCAGGGTATGGGTGGAAAGTGCTTCACCTGATTTAAATACGACGGCATCTTCTTTTACCTCCACAATTGGAGAGTTTTTAAGCAATGTAACGCCTTTTTTATTTAAATATTTCTCTGCTTTATCCGCACTTTTCCGGTCCAGCATATTTAGGATAGATGAGGCTGCTTCAACAACATACAGCCCGATTTCTTCTTCATCCAGCTTGTTTTCCTTTGCTAAACGATGCTTCCACTCGATGAGCTCTCCTATCATTTCAATGCCGGTAAAACCGGAACCACATACTGTGAAGGTAAGCATTGCACGGCGCTTTACAGGATCATGTTCTAATGCTGCTCGTCTGACAACATCTTCTAAATGCTGCCGGATTCGGACAGCATCCTCCCAGGACCAAAGGGTAAAACCATGCTCTTTTACACCAGGTGTGCCAAAGTCGTTTGCTTCACCGCCCATCCCCAGAATCAGGTAGTCATAAGCAAACTCATCATGCTCTGTTGTAACAGTCTGTGCCGCATGATCGACATTAGTGACATTGTCTGTGATAAGCTTCACTTTCGTACGATTGAATAATTTCCGTAAATCAAACTGAATAGCAGAAGGCTCTACACGGTGTGCAGCTACTTCGTGTAATTCTGTCATCATCGTATGGTAGGAATGCCGATCTATAAGAGTAATAGAAACAGAATCGTCACGTTTGTATTTTTTTGCAAGCTTTTTAGCTGCATGCACACCAGCGTAGCCAGCACCAATAATAAAAATATTCTTCTCCGCCATTGTATTCACTCCTCTGTAATCTATAATGTTAACTTTGTGAACAACTGAACAATTTTATTCTAACATATAAAGAAATAATGTCCATACATTTGATAAATAGTTCACAAATTAAAAATATATTTTAAAATATTAAGCTGTGTCATATTAATGACAAAATCGTTGATATTAAAAGATTTATTTATATTTTTTATAGACATGATACAATATAAATTATACAATTGACATATAAAATTGTGAAAAAATTCACATTTAAAACAAAGGAAATTAATGTGATTATTTTCACATATTAAACGATATTTATTATATTAATTGTAATTTAAAAGAATTAAGGGAGGCATGGGAATGAAAAGACAAATTTATATCCTGATGATACTGATGATACTATTCACCGCAGGCTGTTCCACAAGTGCTGATTCCTCAGAAGATGATTCGTCCTTAGTCAAAAATCCATATAGCGAAACAGAATTCTTATTAGGAACAGTTGTAACGATTAAGATTTATGACGAGGATAAAGAATCGGCATTAGACAAGGTCTTTGATCGAATGGAAGAGCTGGAGCGGCAAATGACAGCAAATGAAAATGGTTCAGAGGTTGCTGAAATTAATGAACAGGCAGGAATAGAACCTGTTCATGTGTCGGAGGATGTGTGGGAGGTTATTAATCAAGGCAAGGATTACAGTGAAATGGCTGAGGGTTCTTTTGATATTGCTGTCGGCCCGTTAACCAGTCTTTGGAATATTGGCATGGAGGGTGCCCGAAAACCGTCACAGGATGAAATCGATGATATACTGCCGCTGATTGATTATGAAAAAATAGAACTGGATGAAACGGAGCAAACAGTTATGCTGAAGGAGTCAGGAATGCGATTAGATTTAGGAGCCATTGCTAAAGGATATATCGCTGATGAAGTAATGGAGCTGTTAGATGAGGAAGGTGTTACAACAGCCGTCATTGATTTAGGAGGGAACATCTATGTGATGGGAAATCAAACATCAGGTGATCCCTGGGTAGTCGGCGTCCAAAATCCATTCTCAGGAAAGGGGGAGACAGTTGGCAGATTAACTGCAACAGATCAGTCCATCGTTACTTCAGGGATTTATGAGCGTTATTTAGAAGTGGATGGTGAAATATACCATCATTTGTTGAATCCAAAGACTGGATATCCATTTGAGGGTGACCTTGCCAGTGTTTCTGTTGTCAGTGAACATTCTGTTGATGGAGATGGGCTTTCTACCTTATTGTTTTCAAAAGGCCTGGAAGAGGGCATAGAATTTATTCAGGATTTCGATGGTGCAGAAGCTATCTTTGTGATGGAGGATAAAACTGTGTATATCACGGATGGTTTAGTTGATAACTTTGAACTGACAGATGAGGACTTTACATTAGTAGAATAGATGAGAGGGAGCTGGCTGTGATGACACTGCCTACGTTTTTGAAGCTGGTAGAAATCCGCACTAAATTGGCAAGTTTGTTTCCATTTCTAATTGGAATATTATTTGTTATCTATCGTTATGATGAGTTTGCCCCGCTGAATACGGCTATCTTTTTTAGCGCCATGCTGCTGTTTGATTTAACAACAACAGCAATTAATAACTACATGGATTATAAGAAGGCACTGAGTGATGACTATCGCAGGAAATCTAATATTATCGGACAGAAGAATATTCCTGAAAAAGTTGTCGTGACATCGATCATTACTATGCTGACGATAGCTTCTTTATTAGGGATTTGGCTCGTATTCCGTACTGATTTATTTGTGCTGATTATTGGTATGCTGTGCTTTGCAGTCGGTATTTTTTATACATTTGGACCTATTCCGCTGTCCCGTATGCCGCTTGGTGAAGTGTTTTCTGGTGTAACGATGGGGCTGGGTATCACCTTCCTGGCTATCTATGTAAATGCTGCTGATCAAGGGATTGCGCATTTTGGCTTTAGCGGATACACGCTTATTTTTGAAATGAATGTTCTTTTACTGCTGGAGATTTTGCTGGTTTCCCTTCCATGCATGCTGACTATTGCAAATATCATGCTGGCCAATAATATCTGTGATTTGGAAGAGGATATTGCCAATCAACGCTTTACCCTTCCTTACTATATTGGCAGAAAAAATGCCTTAATGTTATTTCATCTGCTCTATTTGCTTTCGTTTGCAGCGATTGTAAGTGCTGTGCTGCTTCAGGTGCTGCCTGTTTATGTATTACTTGTCTGTCTGGTTCTGATTCCAATCACAAAAAGTATCAGACAATTTCGGCAAAAACAAAGCAAGCTGGAAACTTTTCCATTATCTTTGAAAAATATGATGCTTGTAAATGGAACGATGGCTATTACCTTACTTATATCCGTCATTCTGTAATATTGGAAAGAGGGGTGGGGAAATGTCAATGACTTGTATTAAAGTAGAAAATGTAAACTTTCATTATAATTTGCAAAAACAGGAGCATACCATTACAGACCTTTCCTTTACGGCCCGGCGTGGAGAGTGGCTGGCTGTTGTAGGACATAATGGTTCTGGAAAGTCGACATTAGCCAGTTTACTAGTTGGCCTTCATACGCCCTCCTCTGGAAAAATCTATATTAATGGTATGGAGCTGAAGGAGGAAACGAAATGGGAGCTTCGCAATCAGATAGGACTGGTATTTCAAAATCCGGAAAATCAATTTATTGGAACTACTGTAAAGGATGACGTGGCATTTGCATTGGAAAATCAGAATATGCCTTATGACGAAATGAAGCAGCGCGTCGATAGAGCGTTAGCAATGGTTGGTATGACCAGCTATGCTGATTATGACCCGTCCCGCTTATCAGGGGGGCAGAAGCAGCGAGTGGCCATTGCCGGGATTTTAGCGTTACATCCAGCAATTATCGTATTAGACGAGGCAATGGTTATGCTCGATCCCAAAAGCAGGCAGGATTTCATGAGCCTCTTAGATGAATTACGGAAGCAGCATCAGCTGACCATTATTTCGATTACACATGATATGAATGAAGCGGCAGCAGCTGATAGAATATTAGTTTTAAAAAAAGGAAAATTGATGGAAATAGGCAAGCCTGCCAAGATTTTTCAAAGGGAAGAGCGGTTAGATGTTCCATTCACCGAGGCATTAAGAAGAAAGTTAAAAGAACAGGGGAGCACCATACCTGATGCCTATATGACAGAAGATGAAATGGTGTGGTGGCTATGCAGATAAATCTTCATCAAGTAACGGTAGATTATCAGGCGGGACCGATTAGAAGTCCGGAGATATTAAAATCAATCAGTACAACAGTAAAGTCAGGATCTTTTACGGCAGTAGCCGGCAAAACCGGATCCGGAAAATCGAGCTTGCTGAAACTGATGAATGGATTGCTTGTTCCGGTAAAAGGGCGAGTATCGATCGGGGAAATAATGATTACATCAGAAAACGCGAAGCAATCAGTGAAGGAAGCACGTCAAAAGGTGGGAATGGTTTTTCAATTCCCGGAATCGCAATTATTTGCTGAAACCGTTGAAAAGGATATTATGTTCGGCCCGATGAATTTTGGTGTACCGGAAGCAGAAGCAAAGCAGATTGCTCTGGAGGTTATCAAGCGTGTTGGTTTAGATGCCTCTCTATTATCTAAGTCACCATTTTCTCTATCCGGCGGCCAAAAAAGGTATGTGGCAATGGCCGGGATATTGGCGATGAGCCCGGATATTCTTGTTTTAGATGAGCCTGGTGCAGGGCTTGATCCAAAAGGGAAAAAAGAAGTGATGGATCTTCTTCATGCCTGGCATAAAGAACGCGGATTGACAACCTTGCTGGTTACTCATGATATGGACGATGTTGCTTTGTATGCAGATGAAGTTATCGTAATGGACGGAGGCAGGATTGTTTTTCAGGATAATCCGGAGAGGTTATTTGCTGATATGGCTGCGATTCACCAATGGGGCCTGGATTTGCCGCAGGCCAGAAAGCTGCAAATAAGGATAGAGCAGGAAGCGAATGTAACCTTATCACAAATCTGTCTGACACTGGCTCAGCTGGCAGATGCTTTAATAGAGGCGGGATTGGCATGAACAAATTAATCTTAGGACGCTATTTTCCGGGTAATTCGCTTCTTCATCGTATTGATCCGAGAGCTAAATTACTGGCCGGGATTTCTTTTATTTTTATCTTATTTATCGCTAATAATTGGATAACATATTTGGTACTTTGGCTTTTCACCTTTACGATGATGAAGTTATCTGGTGTATCCATCCGTATATACATCCGGGGAGTCAGACCATTAATATGGTTGATCTTGTTTACAGTATCACTGCAGGTACTGTTTACTGCAGGCGGAGAAATTTATATTGATTGGGGACCGGTTACGATTTCATCATTTGGATTAATAAATGGTATGTATACATTTAGCCGATTTACCATGATTATTTTTGTTTCAACCGTGGTAACCTTAACCACAAAACCGATTGATTTAACGGACGCAATGAATTATCTGCTTCAGCCATTAAAAAGGCTGAAACTGCCGGTTGATGAGATATCGCTTATGCTGGCAATAGCACTTCGTTTTATCCCGATTATATTGGATGAAACACAAAAAGTAATGGACGCGCAACGTGCAAGAGGTACCACATTTGGAGAAGGATCACTGCCTCAGCAAATAAAAAAAATTGTTCCTATTTTTATTCCTTTATTCGTCAGTTCTCTGGTAAGGGCAGAGGATATGGCTAATGCAATGGAGGTAAGAGGTTACCAGTCTAACAATCCAAGGTCATCCTTTCGCCGTTTGCAGTGGCAGAAAACAGATATAGCAGTCCTTATTGCTATGGTGCTGCTGGCAGTTATCTTATTTATACTGCGGACAGAGGGGCATCACTTTCATTGATTATAGAGAAAAATAAAATTACATGATGAGGTCTCATCTCTGGTTGTGGAATGGAGATGAGACCTCATCATGTAATGGGAAAGTATTTGATGAGAGCGGAAAGTATATAAATGAAGCGGACAAGCTTTGGCCTGCCCGCTTTATTAGCGTGGTATAAATTAATTCGATTTGAAGCGGGGAGGGAGCCAAGGCTCAATTGATAATAAGCTTTCTGTTATTATTCGATTTCGCCTGTAACTTCACCATCAATAGTAGCTGAGCTTTCTGCTTCTTCATTAGCAAATTTTAAATTTCCGTCAATGGTAGCTGTTTCATCAAGCATAAAACCATTTGCTTCGACAATCACATCACCCTGTAATGTACCACCTTGGAAATTCAAGTTTTCACTCTGTACAGTAAGGCTTGGGACTGTGATAGTAAATGAATCTGTAATGTTATGATCTTCATCTTGTGTATATGGGGCAATTTTACGATAAATATCACTGGATTCGTCATCCTTATCGTAGAATTCACCTGCGACCACTACATCTTCATCTATTGTAATATCATCCAGTGTAGCAATAATCCATGTTCCATTCTCGCTGACAGCATTGACAAAGGCGTCGGGTTCATTAACCAATGAGGCTGTTGTTACGACATCTTCTTCTGTTTCTTCTGTACCTTCTGTTTCTTCCGTATCGTTTGCTGTATTTTCATCAGCCTGATCCTCGTCATTCGAGCCGCATGCGGCCAAAAAACCTACCAGTAACAGGGATAAAAAGGACATTAAAATCAGCTTGAATCTCATTATAAAACCTCCTAGTATATTATTGTGATCTATTTCACAATAATTATATCATGGAATGTTGTGTGACTCCGTGAAGTATTTGTGAAATAATGAGCAATATATGTAGGAAGTGTGACAAATTTGAATCAATTGAAAGGCTAACAACTAAATTTTCTAATTGCTATTGGTTGCTGAATAAATAAAGCGTTATTTGTATGGGAAGTTCCTTCATAATTTTTAGTTGCAATGATGATGTCTGGAGGTTAAGAGTATTAGAAAAGAGGAGCATATTTCAAAATTATTAAGTTAATAGTTTGAAGTATGATCAGTACTATGTTTTTAAATATATATTCATTTATCTTCTATTTGCTTTATTAGCATTTAAATCGCAGGGTAAATAATAGAAATTATGGTGCCCGACTTTTTTCATTCAGCCGGGCTTTTTATTTTTTCACTCATCCCAATGCAGACGATGTTCTTTCATCAATGAAATCATAGATTTGATGGCAGGAGAGAGTTGTTTGTTTTTATGATAAGCAATAAAAGTAGTGTTTCCTGTATGATTTAACTGAATATTTTCCCCTTGTATCTGCTTTGTTGCAAGCTCCTTTTCCACTGAAAAATATGGCAGAATAGAAAATCCAAGACCTGAAATCACACACTGTTTTATTGCTTCCAGACTTGAAAAGTTTAGCGTATTTTTTACTTCGATTTGGTTTTCCTGGACATAGGTTTCCATCATACTTTTATAACTGCAAGTCACTTCCGTAACAAGAATGGTGTTTTCGACATTTTCCTGATTGACAGGGTATGTGAGAACAACGGATTCTTCCTTTAATTTTTCAATAGTCAGCTCCTTGTCAAACCAATCATTTCTTTCTAACACAAAAGCCAGATCAATTTGCCCGTTTTTTGAGTGCAGCAGAAATTTCTTTATTTTCCAGTGACCGTAAAGATAAATTTACATCGGGATATCTTTTTTTGTACTCCAATAGCAGGGAGGGGATTCGGTATTGAGAGAAAATCTCTGTAACACCGAGAACAAGATTCCCTTTTGGTTTATCGTCTATCTGCATAATTTCCGTTGCCTCTTTATATAAATCCGCGATTTTAACTGCATAAGGATGAAATTGTCTGCCGTAGTTTGTCAAAAAGACTTTTCTGCCAATACGGTCAAATAAAGGTTTTCCAAGTTCTTCTTCCAGCTCCTTTACATGTACCGTAACCGATGATTGTGAGTAATCAAGAGATTCTGCTGCCCGTTTAAATCCTCCCTTTTCGACGATTGTCTTAAAGGTAATTAAATGACGTAATTCCAAATGCATTTCCTCCTTAATTTATAGTTTAATTTTATTAAACTATAAATCTAAAAAGATTCGTTTTATTAAACTGTTATGTATTAGTATAATCAAATCAAGTTTCGTTGAAAAGGGGGAGAGTAAAAAGAAATAGAAATAAAAAGGAGGAATTTTTAAAATGAAAGAAAGATACCCGACATTATCTCAACCGGCTACATTATTAGGCTTACTTATTCTTTTATTAGCCGGTTTTATGACTATCCTTGATCTTTTTATCGTGAATGTGGCAATTCCTAGTATACAAGGAGATTTAGGCGCAAACTTTTCACAGGTTGCATTTATTGTGGCAGGCTATGAGCTTGGGTTTGGCGTGCTTTTGATTACAGGTGGAAGACTGGGTGACCGTTTTGGCCGCAGACGTCTATTCATCGCAGGTATGCTCGGTTTTACTATTACATCTGCATTTTGCGGTCTGGCAGTTAACCCGGACATGCTTATTATTGCCAGAGTACTTCAAGGCTTGACCGCAGCAATGATGCAGCCGCAAATTTATTCTTCTATTCGAGTGAATTTCTCAGGCCGTGAAAGAGGAATTGCTTTCAGTCTGCTTGGCATGGTGTTAGGTCTCGCTGCGATTGCAGGTCAAGTACTTGGCGGTTTTATCGTAGAAGCTGATTTTGGAGGACTTGGCTGGCGTATGATTTTCTTAATTAATGTTCCAATCGGGATCTTTTCGATTATTATGGCAAGGTTTATTCCAGAATCCCGTGCTCCAGAGCGTCCTTTACTTGATTGGTCCGGCGTAGTCATTGTCAGCCTTGGACTGATTTTATTCCTGGTGCCGCTGATTGAGTCCCAAAATCATGGGTGGACAATTTGGAGTTTCTTATCATTGGCATCTTCTGCGCTGCTATTATAAGGATTTTGGCTTCACCAGGAAAGGCGACGTATTGCTAAAAGACAGCCATTGATAGATACGCAGCTTTTACGCCAATCCCGGTTCGCGATGGGGGGAAGTCTTGTATTGCTCATCTATTCTACTTCTTCTGTATTTTTCTTATCCTATGCACTCCTGGTACAAACAGGTCTGGGATTGAGCCCGCTTTCTTCAGGACTTCTTTTTGTACCCTGCAGTATCGGGTTTACAGCAGCATCGATAGCAGCGCCACGTCTGGTAGAACGCTTCGGTACAAAGACAATCTTTTGGGGAGCTGTTTTTTATACATTCTCCTTTGCTGTATTAATTGGGCAGGTATGGATTGCAGGAGGTGAATTGATTGCATCTCACTTAATCACGGGGCTAATTATTGTAGGAATCGGTCAAGGATTAGTCATGACACCGCTGTTAAATCTTGTATTAGGATTCGTAGAAGAAAACAAGGCTGGAATGGCATCAGGGGTTATTTCTACTTTGCAACAGGTTGGTGCAGCTATCGGACTGGCAGCAGTAAGTATCCTTTTTGGCGGTGTTATTGCTAATGGTGCTGGAGAGGATGCTCAGAGCGGACTTTATGCTTCTGCGTTTGTCAGCTCGATGTTTTACAATCTGATTGCTTCACTGGTTTCAGCGATTCTGCTTTGGAAAATGGCAAAAGAACAGAAAAAATAGAAATTTTTATACAACGGAAAGCCACGTTTTTAATCATCAGGAACAAATAAAAAGAATCGGGCATATGCCTATACTAAAAGAATGATTTGTGTATAAACCAATAAAAGAGATGCTTTTTGATGGAAGATCGAACTATTAACCCGTGGAATGGAAATGTGCCACAGCCTATTCGGAGTGACGGAGCCGGTGCAATTGATGCAGGACCACGTAACATTATGCGAGATATACAAAATCCGGATATGCTTATTCCGCCATCTACGGACACAGGATTGCTTCCTAACTTAAAATTCTCATTCTCTGATACCTCGATGAAATTAAAAAAAGAGGATTGTCCCGAGAGGTTACTGCGAGGAAGCTTCCAGCTGCTACTACACTTGCAGGGGGAAATATGAGTTTAACAGCCGGTGGCGTCGGCTATGTTCCTCTTGCTAATGGACATTATATCCAGAATACAGGTAATGAAACATTATGGTTTTTAGAAATGTTCAAAAGCAGTCGATTTGCTGATGTGTCGCTGAATCAATGGCTGGCATTAACACCTGAAGAACTGGTCCCAAGTAATTTGAACGAGGGTTCCGAATTCATTGATTCGCTGCGTAAGGAAAAATGGGCTGTTGTGAAATATCCTAGATTTTCTTATTTTTCTAGGAATAAATAAGTGTTAAATGAATTCATTTTGGTTAAAACCCTTCTCTAATGGACAACATAAAAAGAAACAAAGCAGGAGGTATAGAGATGCAGGAAAATAAGGATAATAAATTTACTGCTGCAGGGACAGACATAGAGGCTGTGAAAAAAGCAAATAAAAACTCAGGGATGTCTTATAATGAGGCCAAGGAATTCATAGCTAGAACAACAGGAGGACATGGAACTGAAATATACAGTGATACCGATTTTGAAGATGTGAGTGCGCAGAATCAGCAATCTCAGAAAAATAGTAAATGATAATGATGTAAATAAAACAAAAAATAACATGGTCAATTCTCTTGCAGAGTGATCATGTTATTTTTTAGGCGGCATATACCCCATAGCCTGTGAAATGAAGAAATATTATGTAATATATATTGAATGTTAAAGTGGAAAGGAGTGATGAAAATTGTGGAAAACAATCTCAAAGTAGCCCGCATCCAAGTAGATTTAACACAATAGCAGCTGGCTGAAAAAACAGGAGTTACCCGGCAAACCATCAGCTTAATTGAAAAGGGAAATTATAATCCAACCTTAAACCTCTGTCTTGAAATTTGTTATGCAGTGAATAAAACTTTAGATGAAGTCATTTGGAGGGAAAAGGAGTAATGCCAGATGAAGAAAATTAAAGATGAACGGTTAAAATTAAAAAACTTAAAAGATATTAGAGTACTGTTTTTGATTCAAACCATTGGTATTGTTGTGGGGATATTAGGGTATGATTTTGTTACAAAAGGAATAGACGGAATGACGGATAATCCATTGTGGTATGTTTTTATGATTACAGCTATTGTTTCCGCATATTTATCCATTGGTATTAGCGTAGATCATGAAGCCCAGTGATAAATCTCCTGAAAAAGGATTAGCTTATCTCTCTAGCTGTAACAGTGTTTATATCCGTTGTTATTGGAATTCTGGCATAATTAGGTGAAGAATTTCCAGCAATGAATGGTGTTTTAGTAGGTGGAATAATTTTTATATGTGGATTCATTCCATGTTATTATGTATATCGTTTGCGAAGAAGGTCAAATGAAAGCTGAGAAAGATAAGCTAATAAACATTGCAGGATAAATTGTTCCCCAAAAGGATTTTATAGCTCCTTTTGGGGAACAATTTATGCTTTACAGCAGTCTGTTCTCCTATTCATTTGTCACGGGAACCCACAATTCCACCTCTGCATTCGCAGGATTCCCATTCAAAAGAACCTCCAAAACTTCTTTACCGTTATATTGCACACTTTTCTCCTTGTCTGTAAAAAATGTATCCTCCAATTGATCGAATAAGTTTCTGGATATCCCATCTTGTGCAGCAAGTACTACATAACTCTGTGAGGTAATCTCCAGCTTTTCATACCCTTCGATATAAACATCTGATAGAATCCCGGCAAAATATCTGATTCCATTTTCAATTGGAATAATAAGGGCATAGCCTTTTTTATCCTTTGATACCGGCATTAATTCTTTCATCATACCTAGCTTAAATAATTCTTGATAAAATGCTGTTTTTTCCTGCGAGTATTTTTCATCATGTATTCCTTTTCCTGCTATTTCAATACTTCTGCCAATAAACTGACCTGCATCCTTCTGTTTAATCTGCATGTTTACTACCTCCTTATTTTTTATGCTATAATGCTACCAAAGATAATATGGCAACTGTATGTCATATTAAAAATAAAAAGGACGTGTTTATCATTAAAATAGATAGACATATGGGGATCGTCTCTTATTTAATCGACCATCAACAAACAACAGCAAAAGAACTATCGGAAAAGTTTCATGTAGACAGAAGAACGATTATGCGCGATATTGATGATCTGTCACTAGCTGGAATCCCTTTATACTGCAAGAAAGGAAGAAACGGAGGGATCTATTTAATGGGCTCGGTTGAAATGAATAAACCTCCTTTGTCAAAGACAGAACTAATGACCATTGAAACCAGCTTAAAGAGCAGGATGCAGGTACTCCATGATGACGCCGCCTTTAATGCCATCTTAAAATTAAATAAAATGGAAGGAATCGCTGATTTTGAAATAGATTTGTCTCTTTCCACAGGTAATATTGAATTAAGAAAAATTGTTTGGAAATACTTTTTGCGATTTGGAACAGCAGACTTATTTATTTTGACTATATTAACTCACAGGGAGAAGAATCAAATAAAATAGCAGAGCCCTATCGTGTCGTCTTTAAGGACAGAAGCTGGTATATGGACGCTTATTGTTATTCCAGAGAACGATTCAATGTTTATAAGCTTGCAAGAATATCCAATCTAAATACAAGAGGGACATTTTCCAAGAGGGATTATCAACCAATCTCTTATAATGGCGGGGAGTGGATGGAAAAAGATAATGTTCCCGTTACATTACTTGTCAATAAAGTGGTTATTGATAAATTTCTGGAGCTGTTAGGAAGAGAAAACGTGAAAAAAGTAGATGATACGTGGTATTCTGTCATTTATCCGTTAAAGGATAATGTATTTGGATACAATAAACTTCTTGGCTATGGAAAATTTTTGAAAGTGATATCTCCCGATTCCTTTCTCAGCCATTTCACAGCATATATAGATGAAGTGAAAGCTTTCTATCAATATAGTAACTAAGATAAACCATAATCTAAGTTTAGTTCACAAAGCTTATTTTTAACAAGAGAAATGAAGCGTTCATCCGGTTTTATAAGATAATATTTAAGGCAGATTTTATACTTTATAGAGAAAGCTGGACAGCTGAAGAAAGCTATTATATATTGATTTAAATCTTTAAGGTTTATTTTGATTAAGTTTCAGATTCTTAAAACAGGGAAAATATTTATTAGCTGAAATTCAAAATATCTGTATCACCAATTATATAAATGGAAAGATTGGAGAGTTATTTAACAGGTAGTGATTTCGGGATGGAAAATAATCCCTTATGTATTTAGAATTTATTATTTTTTTCAAAAGATGTTATGATATTTTTACGCTAATTGAATAGTAGGAGGAAAAAGCATGACAGAAACAATCGATAAAAATGCATCATTGCGAAATGATGTCAATATGCTTGGGAATATATTAGGGGAAGTACTGAAGCTGCATGGAGGTACAGAGCTATTTGATAAGGTTGAATCGATTCGTGAAATGACGAAAAGTATCCGAAATGAATTCGACGAAGATACATATCATACCTTAAAAAGAGAAATCAGCAATCTAAAACCGCCGCTGCGTCAGCAAGTAATCCGTGCTTTTTCTATCTATTTTCATTTGATTAATATCGCGGAGCAGAATCATAGAATCAGGCGCAAACGCCAGTATCTGCTGGATGAAGAGACCAGTCAATCCTTTTCTATTGAAAAAGCGGTCTCGAAAGTAAAAGAAAGCAGTCTTACAAATGACGGAATTCAAGAAGTGCTGAATGACTTATCGATTGAATTGATTATGACAGCCCATCCGACAGAGGCCACAAAACGAACTGTGTTGGAAATACAAAAACGTATATCGGCACATCTGCGGACATTGGATAATCCACAGACTTCACAAAGAGAGAAGGCAGACGTGGAAGAAAGTTTGTTTAATGAAATTACTGCTTTATGGCATACAAATGAACTGCGGCAAAAGAAGCCGGGAGTACTGGATGAAGTGAAAAATGGTCTTTATTATTTTGATCAAACATTATTTGAAACATTACCTGATGTCTTTCAAGAAATGGAAATACAGCTGCAGAAGCAAATTCCAGAAGGAAACTGGGAAGTACCAAATTTTATTCATTTTGGTTCCTGGATTGGGGGAGACCGGGATGGGAACCCAAATGTCACACCTGAAATTACTTGGGAGACATTGAAAATGCAGCGGAAATTGATATTGAAGAAATATGAAGCTTCCATCGTTGAGCTGATGAGACGGTTCAGTCAATCCAGTGAACGTATATCTATCAACCAGCAGTTTATTGACAGAATGGAAAAAGAAGAGAATAGCTATTTAACTGAGAGGGATAGATGGCCAATCAAGTCGGAAGTATATCGCCGTAAATTTGCCATTATTCTAAAGAGATTGCGTGAAACAGGGAAAACGTCACAAGGTTATCTTTATCCAGAAGAGCTGGTTCGTGACCTCAAAGAAATTAAGGAAAGTGCCGAAGCACATTTACCGAAGACGAAAAAACTGAAAGCAATTCGAAAGGTCATCCGACAAGTAGAGCTGTTTGGCTTTCATTTAGCGACATTGGATGTACGAAATCATAGTGGAGAGCATGAAACAGCTGTGCATGAGATTCTAACAGCCGTCCACGTTACAGATAATTACGCTGCGCTTACAGAAGAGGATAAACAAAAAGTATTATGTGAGGTTTTGAATGAACCGAGACCGTTGTTGCTTTTCGATGGGGGTTATTCTAAAGAAACGCAGGATATTTTGAAAGTCTTCAGAACAATTAAAAAAGCGCATGAGGAATTTGGAAAACGAGCTGTTGAAGTTTATTTAATCAGTATGTCTGAATCACCGAGTGATCTCTTAGAAGTCTTATTACTTGCTAAAGAAACAGGTATTTATCGTCTTTATCCAGATGGGACAGTGGAAAGTGATCTTGATGTCGCTCCATTGCTGGAAACAATTGATGATTTAATTGCAGGTCCGGATATTATGAAGACATTATTTGAAACAGAAGTATACCGTAAACAATTAGAAGCACGCGGTGAACATCAGGAAATCATGCTGGGCTATTCGGATGGAAGTAAAGACGGTGGTACATTAAGTGCAAACTGGAATCTGTTTAAAGCTCAGGAGGAAATCCATAATATAGCAAGACAATACCATATCCGTTTGAAATTCTTCCATGGCCGCGGAGGCTCTCTTGGTCGTGGTGGCGGTTCGTTGAGTACCAGTATTCTCTCTCAGCCGGCAGAGACGCTGGAGGATGGTGTGAAAATCACAGAGCAGGGAGAAGTACTTTCTTCCAGATATCTGCTTGAAGATATTGCTTACCGTAATTTAGAGCAGGCAGCCTCTGCTTTATTTACAAGGTCTGCCAAGGTTTCCAATACACCTGCTCAAGAAGAGTTGCGCCAAAAAGAATGGGAAACTATAATGGAATCCATTTCAAAAAAATCATTGAAAAAATATCAATCACTAGTGTTTGGTGACCCGGATTTTCTGACATTTTTTAATCAGGCAACCCCTTTGACAGAATTAGGTGCTTTAAATATTGGTTCACGGCCGATGAGCAGAAAGAACAGTCAGCGTTTTGAAGACTTAAGGGCTATTCCATGGGTGTTTGCGTGGACGCAATCCAGATATATGCTGCCTGCCTGGTATGCTGCAGGAACAGGACTGCAAACTTTCATCGAAGAAGACAGTAGTCATTTGAAAATATTGCAAATGATGTATAAGGAATGGCCTTTCTTCAAAGTGACCATTAACAACTTACAAATGGCATTGATGAAAGCTGATATGAAAACAGCTAAGGAATATCTGGCTTTAGTTGAGGACCAGGATACAGCGAAACGGATATATGAAGACATCGCTGATGAATACGATCGGACAAAAAGGGCACTTCTACAAATTTCCGGGAATGAAGAGCTGCTCAGCCATACGCCGAATATACAAGGGTCTGTTCACCTTCGAAATCCGTACGTTGACCCGCTCAATTTCCTGCAGGTGGATTTAATTCATAAATTAAGAGAAACAGACAATCCTCCTGAAGATTTAGTGACTGAGGTGTTACTGACGATTAATGGTGTAGCAGCAGGGTTGGTGAATACGGGTTGATCAAAGGTTAAAGAAAATACTGAACGAAAAAACAATTGGTCATTTACGGTTTGAAGTGACCAATTGTTTTTTTGATGAAAAATTGCATAAGGAAGGTCAAAATGCCGCAGGGTATTGGTTGAGAAATTCAGGAAAGGGAGTGGATAAATAAGTGTGATTCTAGCTGTTGAAATAATTTTATTGCGGTGTAATCAGTTGTTCTATCGAAACCATTTGTGCATCAAAAAAATCTCCATTGAATGAAGTTGAGGCTGGGACAAAAGCCAGTAAAAATAGAAAAAGTGACTTTCTACTATGATTTTAAGTAGGAAGTCACTTTTTTAATTTGATTAAAAAATGAAATAAACGTACAAAAAAAGGATACCTTCTGATAAAGTTAAAGTACCACTACAAAAACAGAATCGAGGTATCCTTATGTTTAAATATTATAACGTAAATCAAGTCGTTTTGCCATTAGATTTCGAGATGAAATTACAAGAAAATGATATTGCTTATACCATCCATGAATTTATCGAACAGATTCCAGAAGAAGCTTTCACCGGTTTTACCCGTCAAACAGGCTGTCCCGCCTATCACCCGCGTATGATGATGAAAATTATTTTATGTGCTTATACCCAGTCGGTGTTCTCTGGCCGAAAAATCGAAGCATTATTAAAAGATAGTGTGCGAATGATGTGGCTTGCGCAAGGATATGAGCCGAGTTACCGTACTATCAACCGTTTTCGTGTGAATCCAGAAGTAAAAGAACTATTGCGTCAGTGCTTCGTCCAATTTCGTTGTCAGCTGGTGGAAAAAGAGTTGATCGATGCGGAGGCTATCTTTATTGACGGGACCAAAATTGAAGCCAATGCCAATAAATTCACCTTTGTCTGGCGAAAATCGATCGAGCGTTATCAAACGAAACTTGTAGAGAAGTCCCATGCCCTCTATGAAGAATTAGTGGAAAAAGAAATTATTCCAGAAATCAACCGGGAAAACCCGGAAGCTCTATCGACGCAAGAACTTCAACAGATGGCAGCGAATTTGGATAAGTCAGTCCAAACGTATACGAAACAAATCGAATCGATTGAAAAAGCACAAGACCGAAAAGCCCTGCGTTCGGAACGAAAGCAGCCAAAACAAGCCTTAAAACAGGTGCACGATTTCATCTGTCGTCAAGAAAAATATGAAGAAGCCTTGGAGATTTTAGAAGAACGTAACAGCTATTCCAAGACGGATCACGACGCAACCTTTATGCGATTGAAAGATGACCATATGAAGAACGGACAGTTGAAAGCTGCTTATAATGTGCAATTGGCAACAGAAGGACGTTACGCATTAGCCTATGATATTTTTCCGAACCCTACCGATACACGAACGCTGATTCCTTTTTTAGATCGTATTGAAAAGGATTATTTTGCGTTGCCTGATGTCCTCGTAGCTGATGCGGCTTATGGAAGTGAACAGAATATAGAAGATGTCACCCTGAACCGGTTACGAACTGCCTTGATTACCTATAGTATGTACCGCAAAGAGAAGAAGAAAAAATATAAAAATAATCCCTTTAACACCGCTAACTGGGATTATGATGCCGAAATAGATGCCTTTACTTGTCCAAATGGTCAAGCTGTTACTTATCGCTATAACTCCAAACGCACAGACAAGTATGGTTACCAGCGACAATTTAAGGTCTATGAATGTGAAGATTGTACAGGCTGTCCTTTGCGAGAGCAATGTACCAAGGCAAAGGAAGGTAACCATCGGAAAATATTTTATAATGAAAAATGGGAAGCACAAAAGAAAATGATACGAGAACAGCTTTCAGATGAAGAAATGGGCAAGCTTTACGGAAAACGTAAGATAGATGTGGAGCCTTTCTTTGGATTTTTGAAGGCTAATTTGGGTTTCACTCGTTTCTCTGTACGAGGAAAATCCAAAGTGGATAATGAATTGGGATTCGCCTTAATGGCAGTGAATCTGAGAAGATACACTGCCTCTAGCTGCTTTTTTATGTATCTACTTATAAATGATTTCAAAAAAGATGGATTTCACATCAAAACCCAATGTGAAATCCATCTTTTCATTATTTTTGGCTAGTTATGTCCCAGCCTCTTCCATAATAGGAAAAATCCCCCTGATAACATGACATGTGTCATATTGAATTACTGACAACTGTGTCTAATATTTCATTGCGTTATTCTTTATACTTAAAGCCACAGTATGTTTTAAAGGGCGGGGATATAAATGAGCAAACAAAAGCAAGTACAACTTAGAAAAGACGTTATGCCATTTGCAAAATCTAAAATGAAGACAAGTATTGTTCAACTTTTAAATACGATTCCTCCATTTTTTATCTTATGGTTCTTAGCTTATCAGAGTTTAGCTGTTTCCATTTGGTTGAGTTTAGTATGCAGCATTGCCGCTGCAGGCTTTATGGTCCGGACGTTTATTATCTTTCATGACTGCGCGCATCAATCTTTTTTCAAAAATCCGAAATATAATAGACTGCTCGGAACCATTACAGGTGTGATTACTCATTTTCCTTTTGAAAAATGGAAAAGAGAACATGCGATTCATCATGCGACAAGTGGAAATTTAGATCAGCGAGGTACTGGTGATATCTGGATAATGACCGTTGAGGAATATAAGCAGGCAATAAAATGGGAAAGACTGCAATATCGCTTATATCGTAATCCAATCATCCTGTTTGGTTTAGGACCATTTTCTTTGTTTCTCTATAGCAATCGTATCAATCGTAAAGATGCGAGAAAAAAAGAACGTAGGAATACCTATATTATTAATATCGTATTGATTGCAATCTATTGTCTTATCGGCTTCCTGCTTGGCTGGCAAGCGCTTGTATTCGTTCAACTGCCGATTGCTTATATCGCTGGAGTATTGGGAATTTGGTTATTTTATGTCCAGCACCAGTTCGAGGATTCTTATTTTGAGAATGAGTCGGAATGGGATTATGTGAAGGCAGCGGTAGATGGAAGCTCTTATTATAAGCTGCCAAAATGGTTAGAGTGGATGACAGGAAGTATTGGTTATCATCATGTGCATCACTTAGCACCAAAAGTTCCTAATTACAATTTGGAGCAGGCACACCGTGAAACTCCGCCATTACACAAAGCAACTACTATTACGTTAAAAACAAGCTTGGAATCAATCAAGTTTCGTCTCTATGATGAAGAACAGAAAACATTTATCAGCTTTCGGGCAATGAAACATCGTTTAAAGCAAATAAAAGATCAAGAGATAACGGCAGTAAAGTCAACTCCTACGATTCGTTCCTAAATAATTACAACCCTCTAATCGTTTTAGGGGGATTCTTTATCTGGGAAGAGAAATATTTGGTACAATAAATAATATCCAGCAGGAACATAGGAGGCTAAATTGTGCGGCAATGGTATCATATCTTTCCGAGGAATACAGGATTAAGCATATATATTTGGGTTATTTTTTGTGTGTTGCCGTTTTACTTTATTTTTCGCTCTACTTCCATTTGGGAAATCGGGGTCGGTGTACTGCTGACGTTACTTTTCTTTGCAGTTTACTGGTTTACCTTCAATTCCCATCAACAGCTTATGTACACAGGATTAACAATGGAATTTATTATTAATATTGTGATGACGATTCTATATGGATATGTTTATTTTGCTTTATTTACTGCGTTTTTTGTAGGTAATGTTCGCGGTAAAGCAGGATTTATTACGATGTATGTGATTCATATGGTGGTAATTGTAGGGGCTATCACGGCAGGCTTCTTCTTTAACTATTCTCTGTTTTTGAATCAACTGCCGTTCTTGATTATAACCTTGTTAGGGGTTATTCTGATACCTATCAATCGTTATAATCGCTTGAAACAGGAAGAATTAGAGGAGAAATTAGAAGATGCCAACCGCAAAATTGCTGAATTTGCTATTGTTGAAGAACGACAAAGGATAGCACGTGATTTACATGATACATTGGGCCAGAAACTGTCGATGATTGGACTGAAAAGTGAACTCGTTGCGAAGTTATTGGATAAAGATCATGTGCGGGCGAAGAAGGAGCTGCAGGATGTGCAGAATACTGCCAGACATGCTTTAAAAGAAGTACGGGAAATGGTGTCAGATATGAAAAATATTCGCTTGACGGAAGAAATTGCACATGTTGAACAATTAATGGAAGTTGCACAGATTAAGCATAAAATTGTGATGAAGGTTGAACAATCTTCTTTACCAATGTTAATGGAAAGTGTATTAAGTATGTGCCTGAAAGAAGCAGTAACAAATGTTGTAAAGCATAGTCAGGCAAATCATTGTTCCATTGAGTTTTCTGAAACAAAGGAAGAAGTCAGGCTGCAGGTAGAAGATGATGGAGTAGGAAAGAATAGTATTCCTGAATTTGGAAATGGGCTTCAGGGTATGAGAGAACGCCTGTCCTTTATCAACGGGACCTTAGCTATCTCTGCACACGTTAAAGGCTTTAAAATAGATATGACGGTGCCAAAGGTTCTAAGACAGATGGAGGAGGTTTAAATTTGATTCGGATTGTAATTGCAGAGGATCAGCAGTTATTGTTAGGAGCACTAGGTGCGCTTTTGGATTTAGAGGAAGATATGGTAGTGGCAGGTAAAGCAGGTAACGGAGAAGAGCTATTGGCATTAGTCAAACAAGAGCAGCCGGATATTTGCTTGATGGATATTGAAATGCCGGTCATGACAGGGCTGGATGCTGCAGAGCATTTAAGGAATGATTCATGTAAAATTATTATTTTGACTACCTTTGCCAGACCGGGCTATTTCGAAAGAGCTAGAAAGGCGGAAGTCGATGGTTATCTGTTAAAGGATAGTCCAAGTGAGGATTTGGTTCACTCTATTCGTCAGATTATGAAAGGGAAACGAATGTATTCTCCAGAATTAATTGACCTTGCTTTTGCGGAAGAAAATCCCTTAACCAAACGAGAAATAGAAGTATTACAATTAATATCAGAGGGGAAAACAACCAAGGCGATTGCCAAGGAATTATTTTTATCCAATGGTACCGTTCGAAATTATATTTCGATTATCTTGGATAAGTTAGAGGTTGATAATCGGATAGAGGCTGTAACAAAAGTAAATGATAAAGGCTGGCTAAAATAGCAGCCTTTATCGGCGTACTTCAAATATTCGTGATAACAGTTATTTCACCAATTAAAGAAGGCTTGGAAATATGTTCTAAACTTGTGTAAAGTTGATATTTGTTGCAAATCAAAAAGAGAACAGCTTCTGTCCGCAGAATATTTTAAGAATATTAAATAACAGTCTTAATGGATAACTTTATTTTTAGCCCACTTAGAAAGTGAGTATGATTTAGGCAGATGTTATGTTAACGCTATGATGAGTTTCAAGAAGTATAGAAGCTTCTTATTTTGATTAAGATAGATGTATGAATGCAGCTGGCCTGGTATAAATATTTGATAGAGGCTGAAGCTGATTTGCTTCTTGCAGACGCTGGGAACACGTGTTAGTATTAGTTTACTTAAAGGAACGGAGGGTTTTGAAATGCTGTTAATTCCGAATAACCTCGTTAACTGAATAACAGATTGCTTGTGTAGCAAAATCGGGATTTGTCTGCCTTTTTGAAACCAATAATTGAGCTGGGAGAGAGAATCAACTCTCTTTTTTTATTGGACAAAAATGTAAAAGCTTGATGATTGCTGCCATCTTACAGATCTTAAATTGAAAGGGGTTTCGTTAATGACGGAACAGAATTCAACTAAATATGAATACCTGGCAGAAGACCCGAATTTTAAGGTTATGCCGATTATGCTATCACTAATCATTGGTGCTTTTTTTGCTATTCTAAATGAAACATTGTTAAATATTGCTTTAACAACGTTAATGGGAGAATTTAATGTCACCCTTCCAACTGTTCAGTGGATGGCAACAGGATTTATGTTAGTCATGGGAGTGGTTATCCCGGCTTCTGCTGTTCTTCTGCAATGGTTTACAACCAGACAGCTGTTTTTAGGAACAATGATTATATTTACAATTGGAACAATTATCTGTGCTGCAGCTCCGACTTTCTCTATTTTACTAGTTGGAAGGTTTATCCAGGCAGCTGGAACTGGTTTATTAATGCCAGTCATTTTTAATGTGTTTTTACTAATCTTTCCACCGCATAAACGTGGAAAGATTATGGGGATTGTTGGGCTTGTTATAATGTTTGCGCCGGCGATAGGACCAACACTTTCAGGTATTATTGTAGAGTATTTAGGATGGCGCTTTTTATTTATCTGTGTAATTCCGTTCGCTCTTTTTTCTATAGCATTTGCATACAAATATTTAATAAATGTGTCGGAAATTACAAAGCCGAAAGTTGATGTCTTATCACTTGTATATTCAACTATTGGTTTTGGTTCACTTGTTTACGGATTTAGTTCAGTAGGAGAAGAGGAAGCAGGATTCCTAAGTCCTGATGTGTACAGTTTTATTATAATTGGGGCTGCTGCCATTATTTTATTCTCTGTAAGGCAATTTAAGCTGGATGATCCTGTCTTAGATTTGAGAGTTTTTAAGTACCCAATGTATACGCACGGGGTGCTTATGTTTCTTGTTATTATGATGACAATGTTTTCATCTGAAATCATTTTGCCTGTTTTTATGCAGGGACCGTTGGCATTATCTGCTGCAACAGCTGGTCTGCTTCTTTTGCCGGGAAGCATATTAAATGGAGTGATGTCACCAGTGATGGGGCATCTTTTTGACAAATTTGGGCCAAGAGTGCTGATGATTCCAGCTTCACTTGTGTTAAGTGGAACCATGTTTATGATGAGTCGGCTTGATGCAGATACACAACCGTGGATGATCATTGTTGGTTATATATTATTAATGCTTGCTGCTTCAGCGATTATTATGCCGGCGGAAACCAATGGGTTAAATCAGCTTCCGAAACGTTTATATCCTCATGGAACATCGGTCATGACGACATTGCAGCCCGTGGCTGGTGCTATGGGGGTTTCTGTATTCATCAGTATTTTGAATGCAAGGCAGCAGCATTATTTAAATCAATCAGCCACACCTGAGAATCCCGGAACAATAAATGAAGCAATGATTGCAGGAGTCGAGCTTGTGTACTTTATTGCTTTTGCGATCTCTGTCATTGCGGTTATCTTAGGGTTCTTGGTCTATCGTGCAATGCCAAAAGACCAGGAAGAGGAAGCACAAATGGAAACCGAAGACATTTAATATCTGACAATAACAGACCCATCCTTGGTATCTTACCAAAAGACACCAAGGATGGTTTTTATTAAATTCCAGATATGAGATAAGGGATAGCTGTTTTAATGAATTTTTCTGGGGCTGTTTTTTCATCTGTTATACATTATTCAAATATCATATCTTTTAAATGTCTGCCTGCTCTTATTCCTATTAGATATTCTTTTCATTTATATAGATTGAAAAACGGAGTAAAAAGTATAAAAAAGCTTTTTTTAATAATGTCGAGTAATTTGGGCAGAAGAGCAATATTTAAAGTGAAAATAAATTTATTCTCAAATAATTTTAATCAGAAGCATTGGTAAAGCATTTGCGTCAATATTTTTAATAAGATGCTTGTTTCTTCTCTCTCTATTCAAAATAGGATATACTTATCCTCAATTAGAAGGATTGTATTCTTAGCAAAATGAATGTAATTTTACTTTTATGATAAAAAAATAGGAGGAGTAAATTTGAAGAAAATAATTGGATTGGCTTTGTTGTTTTCTATGTTGTTCATTATGGCAGCATGTGCAGACGATAGTGGACCGCAAGACGAAACGGGAGCCCCTGCCAAAGAGGCTGCTGAAGAAATGCAGTTGAAAGCGGGGCTGGCATCAGAGCCTGTATCGCTTGACCCGCATGCTGCAAATGATGGAAATTCTTTATATGTAATGAATACCTTGTATGATACGCTGGTAGAACAGAATACTGATTTGGAAATACAGCCTGCATTGGCTGAAAGTCTGGAGCAAATCGAGGATACGATGTGGGAGGCGAAGCTGCGTGAAGATGTCACTTTCCATGATGGATCAGCCTTTAATGCAAAAGTAGTTAAAGCAAATTTAGATCGTGTACGTGATCCAGACATAGGCTCTCCACTTGGTTTTCTATTTGACATGATTAAAAATGTCGAAGTGATTGATGATTACACAGTTCATATTGAAACAGAATATCCGTTTTCCGCATTACCTGCCCATTTAGCACATCCTGGCGGTCATATGATCAGCTTGGAAGCGATTGAAGCAGATAATGAAGCAATTGCAAATGGTGAAGAGCCTTTTTCTACTATTAATGAAAATCCGGTGGGAACAGGTTACTTTAAATTTGAGGAGCGTGCAGTCAGTGGAGAAATTACTGTAGTAAAGAATGAAGATTATTGGGGAGAGCAGGCTGGAGTGGAAGCTATTGCTTTTCATTTTGTTCCGGAGGACTTAACTCGAATTGCTGAACTCCAGACAGGAGATTCAGACTTTATCTACCCCGTGAATGCCAATAATGTTGAAGAAGTGGATGACAATGAAGGTACCCATGTAATGCAGTCTGACAGTGCCAGTATGACATATCTCGGTTTTAACGTAGAGCGTGAGCCGTTTAATGATGAAAGAGTTCGTCAGGCTATTGCAATGACCATTAATAAAGATGAAATTATTAATGGTGTTCTAAATGGGATTGCTTTACCTGCCAAAGGGCCTCTTGCCCCGACTGTATTTGGCTATGATGAAAATATAGAACCCATAGACAGAGATGTGGAAGAAGCGAAAACATTGCTGGAGGATGCGGGTTTTGCAGATGGCTTGGAAATAACCTTAATGGCTTATGATACAAATACAGGCGATATTGCACAGGTTATTCAATCCCAGCTGAAAGAAATTGGAATTGATGTAAATATTCAAATGACAGAAACGGCCACCTATTTGGAAGATACAGCAAATGGCAGTGTCGACATGTTTTTAGGGAGTTGGGGAACGGTGACATTGGACGCTGATTATGGATTATATCCAATGTTTCATTCCGACAATGCAGGTGCACCAGGAAATCGTTCCTTCTATGCAAATGAAGAGGTGGATGAGCTGCTGGAGCAGGCAAGACAAGAAGGGAATGAAGCAGCACGCTTATCCCTGTATGCCGATGCACAGCAAATTATTGTAGATGAGGCGCCAATTGTACCTATTTATCATTCTGTACTTTTATCCGGTTTGCGTGATGAAGTGAATGGATTCTATCAGTTTCCAAGCAGCTTCCCATTCTTTAGAGATGTTACTATTGAACCGGAATAATGTAGAAAGAAGCAGTTCTTTGGACGACAGAGCTGCTTCTTTTTTTGCATTTAAGCAATCTTTTTACATGCTTCTGCACATTGAAAACATGCATCAGCACACTTCTGACAATGCTCATGATCATGCTGTCTGCATTCATTTCCACATGCTTCACAAATGGCAGCACAAACAGAAGCTAGCTCAGCAGTAAAAGGAGTATCTCTGCATAAAGCTTGTGCAAGATAGGAGCAAATTTCAGCACATTCCCGGTCTAAACGGATACATCCAGCCATCATTTGTATATCTTCTTCTTTAAGGCATGCATCATAGCAGTGGTTACAGGCAACGATACAACTTTGCAGTGCCTCAATTAACTGCTGATGTTGTTTATGCAACATAAAAAAACCTCCGTAATGTATTTTTTAGCTTACATGTTATAACGTTCCCCTGTAATTAAATATTAATCCTTTTTTTGACTGCTTTTTCAAATTCTATCATTTATCTAAAATACAATATAGATTCAAAGTATCTGATATTTTTACTGGGTGAAAATAGAATGAAAAGATGTTTATTTAAACATCAGTTATATATAAGACAAATTATTCATATATATATTTATACCATGACGTAAGGGAATAAATTTAAATGGTCAATCAATTTTAAGGAGTTTTTTTATATTAAAATAAATAGTTTTAACTTTTATTTTTGGAAAATTAAAAATGTTTATGTTTTCCTATTTTCTTAAATATAACCAAAAATAATCTCAAGAAGCATTACAGATATATATTTTCTACTGATTACAGAAACACATCATATAGATAAAATAGTTCTTTCTACCATTGTCTTGAAAGGAGGTACTTCAAATATATATGTTGAAGTTGTGATTTGAAAAAAAGGGGGAAATCACATGACAGAAAACAAAGATGTCAACCAAAAGAATGTAAGTGATAATCAAGAAGAAGTAGATCTATCGAAACGTCAATTTATAAAGACTGCAGGGATGACAACCGGTGGAATTGTTGGCGGGATTCTTTTAGGAAGTTTTATAAGTAAGCCTTTTAAAACAGAGAAGTACGAGCCTGCTTCTGAGGATAGTCATCATCATGGTTCAGGGGGGCATAATACTTTTACAGAAGCGATGCAGTTTTTTACGAGAATTGAAGATTTATTAACACTCTCGGCAGCGGCAGAAATCATATTCCCGGAGGATGAAAATGGCCCCGGAGCAATTGCTTTGGGCGCACCCTATTATATTGATAAGCAGTTAGCATCCCCGTGGGGGAAAAACATAGACGACTATCGGAAACGGCCATTTCTTGAAGGGGAATCTCCTTTAAATCGTGGAGATACCATGCTGACTGGTTTACGTAAATTGAATGAAGTCAGCCAGTCCAAATATAATGATATTTTCAATAATTTAGAGGAAGATGCACAAATTGAAATTTTACAAAGCTTTGAGGCAGGAGAAATAGAAATGAATCTGGTTTCTTCCGCTGGATTTTTTGCACTATTAAGACAACTGACACTGGAAGGTTGTTACGCTGATCCGTTATATGGCGGCAATAAGGATATGGAAGGCTGGAGAATGAAGGAATTTCCTGGAGCGTATATGTCTTATACAGATGTTGTAGAAGCAGAGGAATTTGTTAAAAAAGAACCGATGAGCTTAAGCAACCATATGTAATGTAAGAAAAGGGGGATAATATGGCGAAAAAATTAGATAAAGTGGATGTTGTTACTGTCGGTGTCGGCTGGATGGGTGGAATTGTTGCGGCAGAGCTTACCAAGGCCGGTTATAAGGTGGTGGGCCTTGATAAAGGAAAAGAGAAGGATATAAAGGATTATCTCCACACACATGATGAAGTACGTTATCCGGTGAGGGGAGAAGGCTACGAAAAATTAACCAATGAAACCTATACAGTCAGAAATACACTTGAAGAAGATGCCCGGCCGATTAGAGATAAATCGACAGCTGTTATCGGAGAAGGTATCGGCGGGGGAGGAAGTCATTGGGGAGCGCAAACACATCGTTATTACCCTTATGATTTTGAGATTCGTTCCAAAACAATTGAAAAGTATGGGGAAGAAAAAATCCCTGAAAATATGACTTTACAGGATTGGGGAATTACGTATGACGAATTAGAACCGTATTATGATAAGTTTGAAAAAATGGCAGGTATTTCTGGTGAGCCAGACCCAAATTACCCGGAACGTTCGGACGATTATCCAACACCGCCTTTAAAAAAGAATCGTCAAATGCTTCTATTTGAAGAGGCTGTGAAAAAAATGGGGTATAATCCATTTGTTATTCCTAGCGGTACACTTTCAGAGCAATATACAAATCCGGATGGTGAAACATTAAATGCCTGTCAGTATTGTGGATTTTGCGGAAGTAACTATTGTGAATATGGAGCGAAAGCTGATCCAGTTATGACAGTAATCCCGACAGCAAAAAAAACCGGCAATTTTGAATTGAGAACACATGCAAGGGTAATTCGAATATTACATGAAAATGGAAAAGCAGTTGGTGTATTATATGAAGATACCAGAACGGGACAAGAATTCGAGCAGCCAGCAGATTTAGTTGTATTGACAAGCTATGTATTTAATAACGTCCGGCTGCTGTTATTATCTGAAATTGGTAAACCATATAACCCGGAAAACGGGACAGGTGTAATCGGAAAAAACTTTACAGATCATCATGGCGTGACGTCATCGCATGGTCTGTTTGATAATGAAAAATTTAATAATTATGTATCCACTGGAGCATATGGAATGGCGATAACAGACTATACAGGGGATTTAGTAGATCATCATGATTTAGATTTTCTGCATGGCGGTCAAATTGAAGCACGTATTACAGGGAATGCACCAGTAGCGAATAATATAGTGCCGGAGGGTACACCGCAATGGGGGAAAGAATTTAAAGAGAAATCTTTATTTTATGCGAATCGATTTCTTATGATATTCAGTCAAAAGGCTACTCTTCCTTATCAAGAGTATTATCTTGATCTGGACCCGACCTATACAGATGCCAACGGGGATCCGTTAATACGGATTACATGGGATTATTCAGATAATGACAAGGCAATACATGAATTTATTCAAGAAAAACATGTTGAGATTTTAGAAGAGATGGGAGCAACACATATTCTGGCTTATCCAATGCCGGAGCATTTCAGCGGAGGACTTGCCTTTCAGCATAACGGTGGCGGGGTAATCATGGGAAAAGATCCAGAAACATCCGCTGTAAATAGTTATTTGCAAATGTGGGATATGGATAACCTGTTTGTATGTGGTGCAAGTGCTTTCCCGCATTTCAGCTGTACCAATCCGACAACAACAGCTGCGGCCTTAACCTATCGTGCAGCAGAAGGAATGATGGAATTCCTAAAAAATGGCGGTCAGCTGGTGGAAGCAAAGAGTCAAAAGAGACTGGTTTAATGTACGAAAAAATTTATTTGAGAGCTGGAGGTGACTTCTGATGGGATTGGCAAATATAGGAATCCCTGGATTAATTCTTATTGTTGTTCTGGCATTAATTATTTTTGGACCAAAAAAGTTACCCGAGATTGGAAAGGCTGCCGGAGAAACATTGCGGGAGTTTAAAAGCACAGCGAATGATATTATGGAAGATAAAACAGAGAACACAGAACAAAAAGATAAAAGTTAACCATAAAAATAAGCGCCAAAAGCATTCAAGTTTTGGCGCTTATTTTGTAGGGGGAAAATTAATAAAATGAAAATCAATTTTAATTTGTCTTCACACCCTGGAGCCGTTTGCGGGCAGAATTGTGCGGAGCGGTGATAGGGATGTGTTTTTTTGCATTTCCCATCCCAAATAATGGCATATTCCGATAGACAGATTCATAGCTTCCTGCCTTTATTTGATAGGTTTCATGGTAGAATCCGACAGCATCATTTTCTCCAACCTTTTTGTTGAAATTCTGCCATGCAGTCAAATGTTTTTTTCCTTTTGCATAAGCGAGTAAATCTTCTGTAGAACGCCAGTATTGAACCATTATTGTGGTGCGCAAGCCAAAATAGCTTTCCATGGAAAGAAATCCTAAATCCTTCTGTTTTTCATAAAGTTCTTTAATCATACCGGGCATGGCTGTGAAGACGGGACCCCATTTTCGAACTGCAAGTCTTTTATTGATTCGCATCCCGATGATAAAAACAACGACATCCTGATCGTTTTCTGTCGTGTATCTGCCAGTGTAAATTTTTTTACCCATGGATGATTCCTCCTCTAAAATTTTAAATTTCCTTTAACGTTGTGTCACACCATTCCATTGCGGCCGCAGTTGTCCGCTTTCCGTAATCCAATGTAAACAGCCAATATTTTGCATCGCTTTGATTATTGTTATGGCTGGCTATTCCCGCTTCAATACCTTCGTACGTCTGATAAATCTTTTCTAATTTTTGTTTATAATCCTCCAATAGACGAATAGTTTGTTCTTCTGTCTGATGATTTCCAAAAAACAGCTTCAGCAATACTTCATTTCGTTCCACCGGCAACTGCTTTAACGGCTTTTCCAGCCAATCCTTTAATATTTCTTTCCCTTTTGCTGTCAGAAAGTATTCCTTACGATCAGGCTTTCCTTCCTGGGAGGTTGCCTGTATAGTTGCCAAGCCTTCTTCTTCCAGCCGTTTTAATGTTGGATAAATCTGTCCATAGCTGATTTTCCAAAAGTGGTTCAGACTATTATCAATAAATTGTTTTATTTCATAGCCTGAACGGCAGTCAGTTGTTAAAATGCCGAGGATAGCGTATGTTGTATCGTTGTATTTTTTCATTTATCTCACCTTATATCTTTTTGATATGTATCATTAAGATATATAATACAGGAATTTATTTAGAAAGTAAAGAACAGTTTTAATCTGATTTTTTATAAAAATTCAAAAGGTAGATGAGGCAATGCCGTTATGTTTTTTATAAATAACCTAATTGTATTAATTTTTTGAAAATGCATAGAAATAATAACGTTATAATGTTAAAGTATTAATGTAGAAATGTTTGTAAAGAAAGGGAATATTTAATTATGTAAGCGCAATCAAAAAATTATATTATTATCTTTTGTTATTAAATGTATTGCCATAAATGTAACTGTCAAATTCTAATATAGTTCGCTGATTAGCAGCTGCAGTATATTTTATCACTTTAATAGAAAAGGGGACGCAGAACGATGAAGGGGATTTACTCAGAATTATTTGCATATGTAAAAAAGAAAAAATTTACATATGCATTGCTTATGATTTGTTTATTTACTGGAATAATTTTAGATTTGGCTCTTCCCTGGTTTATGATGAACATTACGGATTCAGCTTTAGACGGCAATACGAAAGAATTTCGCTTTATATTAATCATTGGTATTCTCATACTATTTTTTACATTTGCACAAAATTATTTTGATGTGCTAATAAAAAATTACATTTCTTCATTTGTTAGAAATAACCTGCGTTTACGTTTGTTTGATCATTATTTAAAATTACCAATGCAATTTTTTAGTAAAACAAAATCTGGAGAAAATTCTTCAAGAATAATTAATGATGTAAACGTTGTAGGAGATTTGATGGGAAATACACTCATTAGTCTTATACAAGGGCCTCTTGTTGCAATAGCCGCCTTTATATTTTTAATCAATATCCAATGGCAGCTGGCATTAATTTGTGGCCTGATTGGTCCGCTAATTATCCTGATTGGAAAAGTTTTTGGTACATCGATGAGAAAAATTTCTGGTGAATTACAGGAGCAGGTGTCACAAAGTCAAAGCTATATCCAGGAAACAATGAATAATATGCCCTTTGTAAGAACTTATTTAATCGGAAATCTGGTAGCTGAAAAATTTGGAGGTTTAACAAAGAAAATTTTTAATTATGATTTGCAGAAAGGAAAAGTACAAGCTGCTTTACAAGGCTCGTCACAGGCAGTCGGATTTTTAACCTTTCTGATTGCGTTTGGTTTGGGTGCTTATCTTATCTTGATAGGTGAAATTACGGTAGGAGCGCTGCTTGCCTTTATTCAACTGTTAAATCACGTTGTATGGCCATTTTCCGGATTAGCACAGGTTTGGGGAACAACGCAGGAATCCTTATCAGCCTGTGAACGAATATTTCGTGTTTTAAAGGAAAAAAGGCAATTTACATCATTTCCCGAAGCATTAGCTGCATTTCAGGAGAGTAATCATATTTCTGTAGATAAAGTGAGCTTTTCTTATGATGAAGGAAACAGGAAAATATTGAATGATATTAGTCTGGAAGTGAAAGAAAATCAATTTGTTGCGATTGTCGGCCATAACGGATCGGGAAAATCAACTATTTTTAAGCTTCTGCTGGGATTCTTCCCTTATTCTGGAATGATAAAGATTAATAATAAAAAAACGAATGAAATGACGTATGGAGAGCTAATGCAATATTTTTCTTTTGTCAGTCAGGATCAATATTTATTCTCCGGTACAGTTTTTGAGAATATCCGTTATGGTAATTTACAGGCTACGGAAACTGAGATAAAAACATTATTAAAAAATCTGAAGTTTGATGATCTGATAAACCATTTACCGAATGGATTAGCTACAGAAGTAGGAGAAGGGGGATCAGGTTTATCCGGTGGGCAGCGGCAAAAAATATCCATTGCCCGGGCAATATTGCGTGATGCACCTATATTTCTTTTTGATGAGGCGACTTCTGCATTAGATTATCAATCAGAGGAACAGATTCAGGAAGTATTATTAAACTTTAAAAATGAGCGGACCACATTGGTGATTGCTCATAAAGCTTCTACAATTAAACAGGCAGATTATATTATTGTTTTAGATAAAGAAGAGATACGTGCAAAAGGCTCCCATAATGAACTTATGAATAAGGATGCCTATTATCGTGATTTATATGAAGAATACGCTGCGGGAGAGACGGTATGATACCGAAAAAGATTAATATAAAAGCTAAGTAATTAATAAATATTTTTTTCATGCTAAATTCTTCTCCCTTTTTTATGTTGGTTCATGTATAATATTTATATACTGTTAACGCTTTCGTGACCATTTTATTTTGGGAAAAGAGGGACAAATTGGATTGGGAGATACGAAGAATGCTAAAAAAAGAAATCCTTTTGATTATGCTCTCATATTATTAGCAATAATTGGTTTTGCGTCTCTGTTTTTGTACCCTGATTTTATGGATGTGTATTTCTCGCTAATATTATTATCCATCGGGGCTCTCGCTTTTTTAACAAGATTAGTTGTTTTAGTGAAAAACAAAACATTTGGCTTACATTTTATTGTATTTTTTTTATTAACCATTGTAACGATATATTTTCTTTATGATTTAGTTTAACTATGTTATAGAATAGAAAAGTTTCCTATCCAGATTTTTTTCTATTCTATAACATTTTTTAATTTCCCTGTCTTCTCCACATAAAAAGAGTGGGTCTACTTGATTTTAACGATGATTTTTCCTTTTGCTCTTCCTGTCTCTGAATATTCCATTGCTTTCTGTGTGTCTTCAAAGGGGAAAATCTGATCAATCAATGGTTTGATTTTCTCAGCCTCGATAAGTTCTTTAATCTTGTTTAATTGCTCACCGCTGGGCTTCATAAATAAAAAGTTATATTGTACCTGGTATTGTTTTTCTAGCTTTGTTAATTTCCTTGAAATCAATTTAAAAGCAAGTGTTTTCCAAAAAGGATAATTATTTTCTTTTCCAAAGCGGGCATTTGGAACATCAGAAATTGATACAATTTTTCCACCGGGTTTAAGGATTTTAAAAGAATTGATTAAAGAATCGCCGCCCAAAGTATCATATACATAATCATAATCGGCTAATTTTTCCTCGAATTTTTCTTCCCGATAGTTTATTACCTTGTCTGCACCCAGGCTTTCTACTAAATCTTTTCCGGCATTACTCGCTGTTGTTGCGACATAAGCTTCCATTTGCTTTGCTAGCTGGATTGCAAAGGTTCCAATACCGCCTGATCCTGCCTGAATCAAAATTTTGTCTTTTGGCTGCAAGTTTAATATATCATGAAAGGCCTGATAGGTGGTTAAACCGACTAAAGGCACAGCTGCTGCTTCTTCAAATGTTAAGTTTTCCGGTTTTAATACAATATCATCTTCATGAATAGCAATGTATTCAGCAAAAGTTCCGATTCTTGATTTTCTAGGGCGCCCATAGACAGGATCACCAGCTTTAAATTTTGTTACATTTTTTCCAGTTTTGATAACTGTTCCGGAAAAATCATTTCCAAGAATCAATGGCATCTTATAATTGATAAGCGGCCTTAATTTCCCGTCTCTAATTTTGAAATCAACAGGGTTAATGCTGGCAGCGTGAATTTCTGCCAGTACATCATTACTGGATACTTCCGGCATAGGTACATTCTCGATTTCAACGTTTTTTTGTCCGTATTTATGAATAAGCATTGCTTTCATCTGATTTTTCATTGTAAGAAACTCCTTTTGGTTTATTGGTTTAAATAATTAAACGATTGAACTAATAATGAATGATAGATGGATTTTTAAAAAATGTCAACTAAATAATTTAAACGAAGCTGGAAAGATTTTTAGATAATAGTCAGCATCGTTGACTTGTTTACGCTTTAATGGTTTAATAATTTAAACGATTATACCAATTAAACGAATTGAGGATTTATATGAAAACAAATGAAATAAAAAAATTAAAATACGAATTTGAGGAAGTAAAGGATTTTTTAATTGCTTTAGGGGATGAAAAACGGCAAATTATTATTATTGCCTTGTTGAATGATCATGCCTGTCAAGGGTTGCGTGTAGTTGATTTAACAGAAGCGACGGAGCTTTCCCGGCCCGCTGTATCACATCATCTAAAAATACTGAAGCAAATTGGAATGATTGATATCCGCCGGGAGGGAACAAAGAATTATTACTACCTGTCTAATGCAGCTGCGGAAATTAATAAATTACGAAATTTATTGGATAATGTCATGTCGGTTATGACTGAGAATCAGAAGGAATTGTAAAGAGGGCAGACAATAAAAAGAATATTGATTTGATAGTAGGGAATAGAAGATGGTGACTTCCCGGTTGATTAGCGGGAGGTCACCATTTAATTCCATTCTACAAACACATCCATCATTCCGTTAATAACAATATTTGTATGAGTCAATCTAAGCAGGGAGGGAGTATCTTTAATATTTGAACTTATCGATTGTCAAGCTTTATTAATAAACCTTTGATAAAACTATAAATGCGGCAGGTTGTTTTAGATATTAATTTTTTCTTCTACTTCAATCATTAGCCTTATTACATAATTTGCTTCCACACCTGAGCTGATTCCGTCCATGAGGTATAGATATTCTTCAAAGCTGTCACCGCAAATACGATATCCTTCCTTATCCAGATAATCTTTTATTTTTTCATATGTTTTATACGTATTCATATAGCTTCCTTTATGATAGCCAATTACATATTTCCCGGCTTTTTTTATAAATGTTTCTGTTAAATGAAGCTGGTTTTCACGTAAATAAAAATTGGAATAATTTAAGTAATCTCCTGTTTCTATTTGTTCCCGGCGAATAAGAGCTCCCCAATTTTCCACATTGATTTCTCCCTGTTTCACGTATTTCATAAACGATATAATCATTTTTGTGATGTCTTTATGAGAGTAATTTAAAATATTTTCGCTTAAAACAATCTGCTCTGCTTCCATATTCTCGACAATGAATCGATCAAGGTCTAACTGTGATGCTTCTTCAATTTGTTTTTTCTGATCTTTAATGAGGTGCTGTATACGTTCCATTTTCCGGATTTTTATTTCCACCAGTTTTTCTTTCTCTGTTAATAAATCAGTAATTTTCTTCGTGTTTTTAGATTGTAAAAAGCTTTTAATTTCTGTTAAAGACATTCCAATCTCTTTTAACATGTCAATCATGCTATAAGCTTCAGCTTGTTGAATAGAGTAATAGCGATAGCCATTTTCGTTTTTATATTCAGGTTCTAACAGGCCAATATCATCATAATGGAAAAGAGTTTGCTTTTTCACATCGCATAAATCCGCAAATTCTCCAGTTGTCATCAGTTTTTTGGAAGAGTTCATATTTTTCACCAACTTTTCACTTGAGTATACGGTAGCCATATACTTTATATTATACTATAGAAAATAAGAACATACAGTGTAAGAGAATGAGAGGAATATATTTATGTTGAATTATTTATGGCTGGCAGCGTCCGCATGGTTCATGGGATTTTTTCCTATGTTAGAGATATATGTTGCAATTCCTGCTTCAATGGTGATGGGGTTAGATGCGGTTTCTTCAATTATCTGGGCAGGATTTGGAAATTTCCTTCCTGTCCCGATGATTGCTTTTTTCTATCAGCTTCTTGCAAAATCTGAACGTATTAAGAAGTGGCTGGATAAATTAGCAAACAGCAAGTATAAGTATCGAATAGAAAAACAGGGTCCTTTAGTTGTTGTATTGCTTACACCTATTATTGGTTCTTGGGCAGTAGCAGTTATTGCCAATGGAATTGGAATGAATAAGCTGAAGTTATTCATCTCCGCTGGTGCAAGTATTTTAATATATGGGGTTATTATAGCTGTTCTAACACATTATGGTGTAGAGTTTATAAGCTGATGTGCGCTGTATTAAAAATATAAATCCACATATCCTGCAGCGTGTAAATCTGCGGAATATGTGGATTTATTTGTTGCAGGATGAAGTATCTATTAACAAGCTGCTCATAAATTTCTTTGAGATTTAAATGAAAAGAACTTTATCTCAAATCTTATTTCATTTTATAGTTAACAGCCAAGATAGAAAATAACAATAGAAAAATGATTGCCACGCTGGCTACATGAATAATATCAGCGAAATAGCTTAAATTACAGAATATAGCCAAGCAGAATTTAAAAAACTGGCAGGCGAGTAAGGGAAAAGAATAGGTAGTTCGGATATAGCATTTAAAAAAGGTGAGCAGTTTTCATATAAACTGACTCACTTTTTAAATGATGAAACTAAATGAAGGTTCTATCCGCAGACTTTGGGCTTTTATCCTTCCGTTTAAAATAATTTTGCCTAAGGGCTTTATACAACCAAAATTCTTTACCCTTTGGAAATCAGCTTCGATGCTTTACCGCTGTAAATAACTGATAAATGATGCAGTGCCCTTGTACAGCCAACATACAACAATTTGATAGTTTGTTCTGTTTCAGGATAATGTTCTTCATCGACATCAACCATTAAAACCGAATCAAATTCCAAGCCTTTTGATACATACACGGGCAATAAGGAGATTCCTCCTTCGTATGATTTATCCTCTGTTGTAATAATTGTCAGCTCGGGAATTTCTTCTTTCAGTTTTGGATAAATCTCATTACATTCTGCCTCAGATCTTAAAATAACTGCGATGGTATTCATGTCTTGATCTTTCATCTTATGAACCCAGCTTATGATTTCTGCTGATTTTTCTTCTGCCTCTACCTGCTGGATATGGACATCCTCACCGCTTCGGAATACCGGCTCTGCAAAAGCGGGGCGATTGGTAAGATGACTAAGAATGATGTTGGAAAACGCAATAATTTCATAGGTGGAGCGGTAGCTTTTGGTCATTTGGAAAAATTTTGCACGGGATGTACCGAAAAGGTTGATAAAGTTGTTCCACTCATCAATTCCTTCATTGCTATGGATACCCTGCGCTAAATCTCCTAATATCGTAAAGGATGCTGTTTTTGTACGCGCGTTTAGTACAGATACCTGATAGGGAGAAAAGTCTTGCGCTTCGTCAATGACAACATGATCGAACTTTTCGTCTCTTTCTATTCCGTACCAATAATCATGAATATCGAGCAGAGGAGCCAGGTCATCCAGAGTTATTTTATTCTTCGGCGGCAGAAGGTCTTTTCTTCCCATCTTTTTTAAAATTTGTGCGTAAAGCTCATAAGGTTTTCTTTTTTTCCATTTTCGTAAATATCTTCGCAATTCCTGTTTGCCGTCTTTTCTGGCTTGCTCTTGTTCTTTTTTCTCTTCATACATCTTCGCTTCAATTTCTACCCAGCGCGTTAACTTAGCTTTCACTCTTTCATATTTCTTGGTGACAGGATTTCCTTTGAAATCTGCTTCTATCCAGTTTCTGATTTTTTTCAGCGGAACACCTTGTTTATTTTCCCAGGGAATAAAATCTTCTTCAGGAAGCCATTCTTTTTCTAATTGTGATAATTGCTCCCTGATTTGCTGCTGAAAATCTAAAGAACCTTTCCAATTATTCTGCTCCAATGTACCGGATTCAAAAAATGTTTTTCTTCTTTCGCTGAGAGATTCCAGCCTGCATTTGGGATCATCGATAATAGAGGTCATAACCCATTTTGGAAAAGTGGTCTGGACAATGTCTCCTACACCTAATTCAGGCAGCACCTGTGAAATATAATCAAGGAAAATAGTGTTTGGTGCAAAAATAATCATCCGATGTGCTGTTAATTGTTCCCGGTATTCATATAACAGATAGGCTAACCGGTGCAGCGCCACTGTTGTTTTCCCGCTGCCGGCAACTCCCTGGATAATAACAGCCTTGTTCAAGGGATAGCGGATGATTTCATTCTGTTCTCCCTGGATAGTGGCAACAATGTCACGCAGTCTGTTATCCTTTTGGTCTTCCAGTTTATATAATAGAAATTCATCTCCTCCAGATGATCCCTGTTCTCCGCGAATATATCGGTCTACCACCCTTTGCAGCTCCTGTTCATAGGTGACAATATTTCTTTTTAAGTAGATTTCACCTTCTACGACGCCATCTGGAGATTGATAATAGACGTCATCTTCACTCCCACTGAAGCCATAGAACAGGCTGGCAATCGGTGCACGCCAGTCAGTAATCAGTACATCTCCCGTATTCTCATCAAAAACACCGGCTTTACCAATATAGGTTGCTTTTACTTCCTCGCTTTCTTCATCTTTAAAATCAAGCCGGGCAAAGTAAGGTTCTTTTTTAGCGACAATTAAAGATTCTCTTAATCGCCTTCGATTATCTTCTAATACTTTTTCGGTAAAATCGTCACCAATGTATTCAGGTATGGAAGCTAAACGATCATATTGTTTGTTGATAACTGCTAACGCTTTGGATAAACTCTCTTTTTCTTGTTTAAATTGCACGGTGAAACCCTCCTTAACTTGAATGTCTTGTTTATTTTAGCAATGAAATAAAGAAAAATATAGACTTATATATTCCGTTCATGTATACTATTAAATACAGTCATGCCAAAAAAACAGAAATTACATATAATGTAAAATACCTCAGGGGATAAATCGATTCCTTGAGGTATTTTTTTACTTATTATAGAGATATTTCTATGGGAAAGCCCCGTAAAATTCAACGAAAGAAGGCTGTATTTTACTATACGGAATCCTGTATGAAAAATAATAGCCTTTATCATGGACACTAAATTTATTACCATGTAAAATATTTTTTTCAGGAAGAATTATTGGAGGAGTATAAGGGATGGAAGGAAATAAAATATTATCATCATTATGTTATTTTAGTATCTTTTTTGCACCATTTCTATTTCCGGTTGTTGTTTGGATTCTTGGAGATGAAGAAACAAAAGTACATGCAAAAAAAGCACTATGGACACATCTTATTCCGATTATCGCAACAATTATAGCAGGAACCATCATCTTTACCATTGGCATGGGGCAATTTTGGGCAGGGGAAGTAAATGGAGGATTACTCATCGCAACGATTATTGCGACAGCTATTTGCTTTATCATTGATATTTATTATTTCATCTGGAATATCATTAAGGGTATTAAGGTTCTTACTGTTTAATATGTATCTGACAATAAAATATTTAATGAAGAAGGAATCTATTGGAGAGGAGACATCTTTATATAGATTCTTTTTTTAAAAGTCCAATAAAGATGACACGGCGAATTTCTTCGTTGACGAGCTTTTTCCGATGGGACTGCGATTACTCGCCCCACCAAAAGCGTTACTCACGTATTATAAAGCATACGCTCCGTTCGTAAAAAGCTAGTCGCCTTGAACTTCTTGGTCCTATTTATCAGCCTTTTTGAACACGCACTTTGAATCATGAAACTTGATAAATCGTAATCATTACGATATATTAATGAAATTACGTAAAGAAGATTCTGCGTAAAAAGGAGGAGACTATATTGTTATATGATTGCGCTGTAATCGGGGGAGGACCTGCCGGATTAAACGCTTCTCTCGTGTTAGGCAGGGGAAGAAAAGAAGTTATTTTATTGGATGACGATGCACCACGTAATGCTGTTACACAGGAATCTCATAATTTTATTACCAGAGATGGTATTGAGCCTGTTGAGTTCAGGAAAGCGGCGTATGCAGATTTAAAGAAGTATCCAGGTATAGTGATTCAAAAAGAGCGGGTGACTGATATTAATCCTGCTGACGCTGTTTTTCATATTCAAACAGAAGCGGGGAAGAATTATGAAGCTAAGACTATTATTCTATCTACAGGACTGAAGGATGTATTGCCTGATATCGAGGGAATTCATAATTTTTATGGAACGAGCCTGTTTTCCTGCCCCTTCTGTGATGGCTGGGAACTGAAGGATACTCCGCTGATCTTTATTGCTGATGGAGCATTTTCTTTTCATGGGGTGAAGATGGTTTCCAATTGGAATAAGAATATTGTCATCTGCACAAATGGAAAAGAGAGCTTATCCCCTGAACAAAGGGATATATTAGCGAAAAAGCAAATTGAGGTTATAGATGATGAGATTTTACGATTGCAAGGAGAGAATGGGCAATTAAAAACGGTTCAATTTAAAAATGGGAAAGAGCTGCATAAAGAGGCAGGTTTTATCTCTGCCAAAATGGAGCAGGCTGCCCCTTTTGCTGAACGTCTGGGGCTAGAATTGACGGATACGGGCGGAATTAAAACAGATCCATACGGCCGGACAAGTATCAAAGGAATTTATGCCGGGGGAGACAATGCAGCTGGACCTCCGCAGCTGGTTATTGCCGCAAGTGAAGGAAGCAAAGCTGCAATAGGAGTAATCACTGATTTTGTAGAAGAAACATTTTAAATGATTTAATTATCTATACACCCTCTTGATTCAGCTATATAAGAAGAGGGTGTATTTTCTTTACCTAGCTTCATTGCTCATTTGTCATTCTGCTGCTTCACGCAAAAAATGACAAAAGTGGTTGCAACTTTACAAAAAAATGATATAATACGTAATCATTACGGTTTGTTTTTTTAAACAAATTAGTTTAGTAGAAAGGAAGTGGCAGCTTAGCGGTAGTGTAACTACATAAACAAACACAGTATTTTTTTTAATTAATAAATCGTAATCATTACGGAAGGGTAGGAAATTACTTTGGGGAAATTATTACAAAAAAATAGAATAATAGGAATTGCAGCTGCTATGCTTGCGGTTATTTTGATGGCAGCTTGTCAGCAGGATGAAGATACATCTGCAACGGAGGAAGCAACAGAGGAAAGTCAGGATAATACAACAGAAGAAATAGCTTTTACAGATAGCATGGACAGAGAAGTGGTACTTGACGGACAGCCGGAAAGAATTGTTGTTTTAGCGCCGGAATTTTTGAAATTAATTTATGATCTGGATGGGGAAGCAGTTGGAAGAATGTCAACCAGCAGTATACCTATTCCAGAGCAGGCAGAGGATTTACCTGAATTGGGAACAGTGAATCAGATAAATACAGAGGAATTGGTGGCTCTTTCACCGGACCTGGTTATTGGAGCACCGAATTTCCATGCGGATTTAGAAGGCATTATGGAAAACAGTGATATTCCTTTTGCACTGTTAGATATGCGCTCTTTTGACGATGTGAAGGAAATGGCAACACTTATGGGAGAGATATTAGGAAAAGAAGAGCTTGCAGCTGAGAAACTGCAGGAAACTGAAGACGAGATGCAGGCAATAGAAGATAAACTGCCAAGTGGTGAAGAACCGTCTATCGTCGTTTTAAATATTACACCGAGAAGTGTTTCTGTTCAAAGATCCAATACAACTGCACTGGAGATTGGTGACCTGCTTCATGTAAATAATATCGGAAAGGATATGGAAGCCAGCCCGGATTCGCAAACTTCAGCACCGTACAGTTTAGAAACAATTGCTGAGCAGCAGCCTGATTATATCCTGATGACAATCCATGGAAGTGAAGAAGCTGGAAAGGAAACAATAACGGACGAATTAGAAGGAAATCCTGCATGGAGCTCACTAAAAGCAGTACAGGAAGGAAATGTCCATATTGTCCCTTCCGAAAAATATCTATCCAATCCTGGCCTTGATTATGCTGATACGATGCAGGATATGGCAGAGATGGTGTACCCAGAAGTGTTTGAGAATGAGTAAAAAAGAAGCATTAAGAGATAGAGCCGGATGGAAAGGATTTATTGTTGTGATTTTTGCTGTTTTAATGGTAATCTCAATCATTTTTAGTATCCAGTTTGGATCGGCAAATATTCCCTTAAAAGATATTTGGACAACTTTTACAGGAGATATCCAAAGTGATTTTCAAAATATAATCTGGAACATCCGGGTCCCGCGTACATTTGTTGCTATTCTGGTAGGTGCTAATCTGGCAGTAGCTGGTGTCCTGCTTCAGGGGATTATGAAAAATCCGCTGGCCGATCCATATATTATTGGGGTCTCCAGCGGGGCAGGCTTAGCGGGTATGATTGTTTTAATATTGTATCCGCATCTGCCTCATATATTGACCCCAGTTGCGTTTATTGGGGCAACCATTGTGGCTTTTACGGTATATGCTTTAGCGTGGGAAAAAGGAATTGCGCCAACCAGGATTATCCTGGCTGGTGTTGCTATTTCTGCTTTTTTAGGCTCCGGTATATCTGCCCTGATGGTTTTTTACAGTGACAGAGTGCAGGGTACCATTGATTTTATGGTTGGCGGTTTAAGTGCAAGAAGCTGGCCGCAGGTAGAAGTGATTCTGCCTTATTCGATTGTTGGTATCCTTCTTGCAATTATCGGTATCCGAAAAATGAATCTATTAATGCTGGGAGACCGGACAGCTAAGAGTCTGGGAGCCAGAGTAGAATGGATTCGTTTTTCTATGACTGCTGTTGCTACGCTGTTAGCTGCCAGTGCTGTCAGTGTCGTTGGCTTATTGGGATTTGTCGGTTTAATTGTTCCTCATACAGCAAGATTAATTGTAGGCAATGATTATCGTGTGCTTCTGCCTGCTTCTATATTTTTAGGAGCAGCAATTCTGACGGCCTCTGATACTTTGGGCCGTATTATGTTTGCACCGATTGAAGTTCCGGTAGGTGTTATTATGGGTGCATTGGGAGCACCGTTTTTTCTATATTTACTAAGGAGGAAAATGGTATGAGTGCATTAGAAGCTGCTTCCATTTCTCATTCCTTTTCGGATAAACGCGTATTAAAGCAAATAGATTTGGAACTGAAGGAAGGGCGTATATACAGTATTATCGGGCCGAACGGTTCGGGGAAAAGCACCCTGCTGCATGTCCTCTCCCGTCAGCTGAAGCCTGATCATGGCCAAGTATATTGGAAGCAGGCCGACCTTTACCGGCTTTCACCAAAGAAAGTGGCACAGGAATTGGCTTTGCTTGCTCAAGTGAATGATGTAATGGATTTAACCGTGGAACAATTGATTTCATATGGCCGAACGCCGCATAAATCGATGTTTCAAAGGCTCGATGAAGAAGACCAGATAATTATTGATGAAGCGATTCAGCTTACTAAATTAGATGCGCTGAGAAAGCGGAACGTTTCTCAGCTGTCTGGAGGTGAGCGGCAAAGAGCTTGGATAGCTCTTTGCCTGGCTCAACAGCCGAAAGTTTTATTTTTAGATGAGCCAACAACATACTTAGATATTTCACATCAGCTGGATGTGCTGGAAATCGTAACACAGTTGCAAAAAACTCAAAACGTAACAATTGTTATGGTTTTACACGATCTCAATCATGCAGCTGTTTATTCGGATGAAGTAATTGTGGTTAAAGAGGGGCATATTTATGGACAGGGTACTCCAAAAGAAATGATGAACCCGGATATGTTTAAGGATGTTTTTAATGTCCAGGCAGATATCTATGAGGATAAAGATAATGAATTATTGCGTATCGTGATGATGTCGCTAAAAGATTAAATAATCGTATGTGATTTTGGAAAGAAGGTTAAATGTGAAAAATTATCCTTTTACAGCAATTGTAGGGCAAGACAAAATGAAGAAAGCGTTAATTTTAAATGGAATTAATCCCAAAATTGGAGGTGTATTAATCCAAGGTGAAAAAGGAACAGCAAAGTCAACGGCTGTAAGAGCATTGGCAGATGTGCTGACAAATACATCTGTAATCAATCTGCCGGTAAGTGCGACAGAAGACCGTGTTGTAGGGACACTGGATATGGAGCATATTCTAAAAACAGGAGAAAAGAAGCTGGAACCGGGAATATTGGCGAAAGCAGATAAAAATATTTTATATGTAGATGAAGTGAATCTTCTGGAAGATCATCTGGTTGATATTCTTTTAGATACTGCCGCAATGGGAGTTAACCGGATTGAAAGAGAAGGCGTATCCTATGAGCATCCATCCCGTTTTGTATTAGTAGGAACGATGAATCCTGAGGAAGGCACGCTTCGCCCACAGCTGCTTGATCGATTTGGTTTATGTGTGGATGTGGAAAGTGAGAAAAATGTGGAAGAACGCATGGAGGTTATCCGCCGCCGCTTGAATTTTGAACAAAATCAGAAGCAATTCGAGAAAAAATACGAGCAGGATCAAAATCAGCTTACATACGAGATACAACATGCGAAGGAGCTTTTGCCAGCTGTTGAGATTAATGATAATCTTCTCCGTGCTGTAGCTGATTTATCCATTGAACTGGGCATTGAAAGCCATCGTGCTGATATAACGATTATTATTACCGCTCAGACATTGGCAGCTTGGAAGCAGCGAACAATGGTGCAGCTGGAGGATATTTACGAAGCGGCAGAACTTGCATTGCCGCATCGATTATTACAGGATCCGATGAGGGAGAATACTTCTTATCAGAAGCTGACTGAGCTATTAAATCAGAAGGTTGTCGATAATCAATGAATCAGCTGATTGGACAAACGAAAGCAAAGCGCGGCATTGCCGCAGCACTTATCAATCCATATTTGGACCGGATCTGTGTCACCGGGGCAAGTGGAACCGGAAAGACAACTTTGCTGCAAATGGTCTTAGCTTACTTTCCTAAAGAGGATACTGTTATTATTCCTTCCCACGTTACGACAGAAAAATTATTGGGAGAAAAAGAGCTTGCCTTGTTTTCTCCACTCAGGAAGAACTCAAGTAATCAAAGTATTTTTCATCAAGCAAAGGTGGTTATTACCGATCAATTTGCATCGATGCCGGAGAATAATCAGCGTTTACTTGTGCAATTGCTGAAAAATAAGGGAGTGTCATTTTACGGGGACTCTCATTATCCTATCCTGGCAAAATGGTTTTATTGCCTCGACCAGGAAATACTGGATAAATCCTTGTTAAAGCATGCCAAGCTATGTGTCCGTCTGCTTCCTGTTTTTGATGTGTCAGAGCGCAAGAATATTTTATTATTCCGAGAGAACGCAGAGCGTGAATATACAAAGGGAGAACTGGATAAAGTCAGGCAGCGATTGTCCACTGTTCAAGTTTCTGAAAAAATGCTGAAGCTGGCAGTAGAGGTTGTCATGGGTTCGGGCTGTAAAAATCAGGAAGCTGATATGGATTTGATTGAAACAGCTCGGGCATTAGCAACTTTGGATTCGGATCAATCGGTACAGCCAAAGCATATTGAGGAAGCAGCGGGGTATGTACTTTCTCATCGAATGGGAGAGCAGCAGGAATCTTCTAATCAGGAGAATTCAGAGTCACAGGCAAAAGAGGAATCTTCTAACAACCATTCGGAGGATACGGGTCAAAGCCATCCATCCTCTGGCAGTGAAGCAAAACCATCGGATAATGGCGGACAGGATCATGAAGCCCCTGGTGATTCTTTTCCAAAGGAAGAACCGCCGGATAACCAGTTTATTACAGAGATCTCTGAAGAAGAAATAGACCAGGTGATAACATCATTGAAAATGCAGTCAGATTTCCTTTTCTCGAAAAAATATATCTATCCATATGCAATGAATGGAAAGCATCGGGAGGGGACTTCTGCTGGAGGTAATGGGCGAATGCTCCGTGCAGTGCAGAGACCCACTGAAGCAATTTCTTTATATCATACACTGACAGTGGCAGCTCCATTTATGAAGGTTCGTACGCCTTCTGCGGGAATAAAGCTGGCGATTGAAAAAGAGGATATACGCTATAAATTAAAGGAAAAGCAGCAGGGATTTACCATTCTATTTTTAGTGGATGCAAGCCGCTCCATTGCAGCGAAAAAAAACATGAGAGTTGTCAAAGGAGCTGTTATGGAATTACTTCAGCAGGCCTATCAAAAAAGAGACCATATTGGCATGGTTTCCTTCCGAAAAACAGGAGCGGAAGAGGTATTGCCTTTTACGAATAAGTTTGCAGAAGCAAAGCAGAAACTAGGAGAAATACCAACTGGCGGGAAAACACCGCTGGCAGCCGGACTGGAAAAAGCATTAAAAATATGTGAAAAAGAGAAGCGCATTCATAAACAGGATATACCTTATCTTGTTATTTTGACGGATGGGAATGCCAATGAAACGTTGAGTCCAGGCGGTACTGCAGCTCAGGCAAGAAGCGAAGCCTATCAGATTGCCAAAAGAATTGCACAGGAACAGCTCTCGGTGACTGTTATTGATATCCAAAGCGGGAGAAATACATTTGGCCTGGCAGAGGAGCTTGCAGCTGTTATAGAAGGGGAATACCTCTCACTGGATGCTTTAACAGATAAAAATATTGCAAAAGCAGTGCAAAACCGGCTGCATCCATTAGCAGGGCGCAGATAAAATCATAGGCCCTGCTATTTATTTTCAGGATGTAAGAAAGTTAATAAAAGAAGGGAGAGAAGTATTCGTGCATATTATTTTTGCTGCTGCTTCATCTGGAACATTAGCTGATGCCGCGAAAGCACATGAACAGATAAAAGAAATCTATCCGGAGATAAAGCTTTCTCTATTTTTAACCGAGGAGCCATTAAGCGCAGAACAATGGAGGCGATTTGAACATGTCTCTCAATCTGCCAATCTATTTATCTATGATCCACACGGAGTTGAAGATGATCTGGTCATGAGAATGGCCCGGATATGTGAAAGATATGAATGTGATCAAATATCATTGATGATTAATGGAGCGAAATGGGAGAAAATCATCCGCTTTGGTGCATTACAAGGACAGAATATTCAGGTTAAACCACAATCGGGAAAGCTGGCCCTGTTTGATCCATCAAATGAGTTGACTAAGGAAGAACGGAAATTAAAGGAGCAGGTGATAGCAAATTATGAGCAGATAAAAGACTATTGGCATGCTTCCGGTATTGCAAATTGGAAGGAGCTCTTCTATTTTACGGCTCATCTTTATGGGAATACGGATGTCCCCGAAGCAAAAGCTCCAAGTTATGCAGAGAAAACAGGAATTATCGATCCTGCAACCGGCGAGTATTACAGCAGTGCAGAGGTATTTCTGCAAGATTCTAAACAGGATGCAACGAAGCCAAAAATTGTCTTTTTATATATTGCTTCCCAGGCCAGAGTAAAGTCTGCGGATGTTATTGCTGGGCTTATCGAACGGTTAAGGCCGACCGCTGCAGTTATTCCTGTCGGCTTAACAAGTATTATGAAGATTGATTTGGAGAATTTGGAGAGCTTGTTCGTCGGGATGCTGGATGACATACAGCTCATTGTGAATTTTATCAGCTTCCGTCTTGGATCAGGACCAAGAGGAGGAGACAGAGAAGATGTAACAGATTGGCTGGAGAAGCTGGATATTCCTATGCTTCATCCATTCTTTCTGACGCGCACCACATTAGCGGAATGGGAGGAAGCAAAGGGACTTTCACCTGTTGAAGCGATGGTGAACGTTGTTTTGCCGGAGCTGGATGGTGCAGTGGAGACCTACCCTATTGCAGCAATCCAATCAGCAGGCTTCGATAAAAACTATCAATTTGAGAAAAAAGAGCTTGTTCTTATGGAGGAGCGCGTTCATTATTTTATGGATCGTATTGAGCGCTGGCTGCATTTGCGTAAGCTTGAGAACGGTCAGAAGCGCGTGGCTCTAATCGGATACAATTATCCGCCTGGAGAGGGGAATCTGTTTGGCGGCTCCTTTTTGGATACATTTAGCTCCATCTCTGCTTTATTAAATAAACTGGCAGATGAAGGCTACCAGGTGGAACGAATGACTGGAGATGAACTGGAAAAACAATTTCGCGGGCATCAGCTATTTAATGAAACAAGCTGGGGCGTAGATGAGGATGCAGATCAAAGATTACAGTATTCAGTTTCAAAAGCAAAAGAAGATTGGACCAATCATCTGGACCGGGAACGGATGAAGAGCCAATGGGGAGAGTATCCTGGAGAAATAATGACAGATGAAGAAGTATTTTTCATACCAGGTTTTATTAACGGGAATGTTTTCATTGGATTACAGCCAAGCAGAGGAGGAGCAGACCAGGATTCATCAGCAGATTACCATGATCAGTCTGTACCGCCCCATTATCAATATCAGGCTTTTTATAACTGGCTGGAAAAGGACTTTCAATCCGATGCCATTGTACATATTGGCACGCATGGAACACTGGAATATTTGCCAGGAAAAGAAAATGGCATGTCTTCCAGCTGCTATCCAGATCAACTGGTACATTCCCTGCCGCATTTTTATTTTTATTATATCGGCAACCCGTCTGAAGCAATGCTCGCAAAGAGACGGACACATGCTGTACTGAGCAGTTACCAGGCACCTCCTTTCAGAGATGGGGGACTATATGGCGATTATGAAGAGCTGGAACGTCTGCTCCATGAATATCGGGAAGCCGAGCAGCTTGACCCGCAGCGCTGTGAAGAGATTTTGAAAGAAATTCAGGAGCTGGCAGATAAGAATGGCTTTTCCAATCAACAATTAGAAGATATAGAGCAGGAGCTGCAAAGGATGCAGTATGCTTTAATCCCGTATGGACTGCATATTATCGGAGAAGGCTTGAAGCATGCAGATGCAATTCTTCATACAGTATATACGTTGCGCAGAGAGCATATGGGAATTACCTTGAAACAGCTGGTATCCCAATTAAAGCCGGCGCTGCAGAATGATGAAGCAGAACTGGAAAAAGAAGCAGCTGTTTTATTAAGGGATTATATAGAATCCAGACATTTACCGGATGTACAGGGAAATTCTCATGCAGCAGCATTTGCAGATATTTTGGCGTATGGGGAAAGCATTTATCACAGAGTAAGAAAAACAGAGGAGCTATCCTCTATTATAAAAGCGTTAAATGGAGGCTATCTGCCTGCAAAATTGGCAGGTGATATCTATAGAAATCCAGAATCTTTGCCGACGGGGACCAATTTGTATCAATTTGATCCGCGATCTGTACCGAGCCCTTCTGCGGTTGTAAGAGGTGCTGAAATTGCCAAAGCAACCTTAACGCAATACCAGGAAGCTCACGGGAAAATCCCGCATACCGTAGCCTGTGTACTTTGGGGGATTGAAACATCGAGAACGCAGGGAGAAACAATTGGACAAATTTTAGAATATGTCGGGGCAAAAGCAGTGAAGCATTCCCAGGCAACAAGTACAACATTTGAACTTATTCCCCTTTCAGAGCTGGGCAGACCGAGAATGAACGTTGCCATCAGTATGTCAGGGGTATTCCGTGATTTATTTCCGAATGTGATTGATGCTTTGAATGATTTATTTGAAAAGCTTGCGTGCGCAGATGAACAGGAAGAGGATAATTATTTTAAGGCATTTACTTTAAAAGTACAGGAACAGCTGTTACATGAAGGGTATGAACAAGCGGATGCTTTCGATTTAGCTTCTTCCAGGATATTTGGACCAGCCTCAGGCGAATATGGAACCGGGATTAACCATATGATTGAGGATGGCAGCTGGACAGATGAAGAAGAGCTTGGTGAGATGTACAAGCACCATGCCCAGCATGTCTATAGTAAATTAAGAAGAGGAGAAAGCTTTCCTGATTTATATGATCTTCATATGGAAGCAGCCGATATCGTTTCCCAGCTGCGGGCCAGTCATGAATATGAAATTACGGATATCGATGATTATTATAATTTCTTCGGGGGATTGGCGAAATCGATTGAAAAAGCAAAGGGAGAGCGTGTTGATATTTATATAACCGATACGACTCAGCAAACGCCGCAGACAGAAGATGTAGAGCATGCCATTAATCGCGGTGTCAGAACACGTCTGACCAACCCGAAGTGGATGGAAGGGCTGCTGGAGCATCCTTATCATGGTGTTCAGCAGATGGCAAAGCACACAGAGAATTTACTGGGGCTGGCTGCCACAACGAACAAAGTGGAAAATTGGGTGTTTTCCCATGTGCATGATACGTATGTGGAGGATAAAGCATTGCAGGAAAAAATACGCCAGGCAAACCCACAAGCATATCATGATTTGCTTGGAACATTGGTCGAGGTATCAGAGCGGGGGTATTGGAAGCCTACTGAAGCACAATGGGAAACTTTAAAAAATGCATTTTTGGAGGCAGAGGCTTCGATGGAATGAGGTTTCATGAAGTTATTAATAGTAATAAATAAGCGCCCAATCATAAAAAATGATTGGGCACTTTAAATTTGAGTTTCAAATTTAATCATTTTGAGTATGCTTTTCAATATTATACCGAATTTGACCTAAAAATTTATTGGCTGCGTCGGAAAATACTTGATGTTTCTTCCAAATAATATTTAATCCTGCATGTAAATCAGGGGTTAAAGGTTTAAAGCAAAGTTTACTGTCTCCGGATGTGTTAATTAATTTATCTAAACATAAAGCATTTCCAAGACCTTCTTCTACCATAAGTGCAGCATTATAAAGCAAGTTGTACGTTCCTGTGATATGCAGATTCCTGACATCTTGTCCAAACCATCCGGACAGTTCATTATCCACAGTTGTTTGCCGTGAAATCAATAAAGGCTGATCCATTAGATCTGAGGGTTGTATAGAATCTTTATGCGCCAACGGACTATCTCTATGCATCAATACACCCCAAACATCGGAAGCTGGCAGATGTATGTAATCATATTTTTGTTTATCTGTCGGTTCGATAACAATACCAAAGTCTAACAATCCATTGTCTAATTTTTCCATGATATCATCTGCATTTCCACTATATAAATGAAATTGAATATCCGGGTGGATTTTAAGCAGGTCTTTTAAAGCATTCGCGATAAAATGCATGGCTTCTGTTTCACCGCCGCCAATATATATTTCTCCGCTAATAATTTCTGATGGCTGGTTAAAATTCGCTTCTGTTTTATCAATTAACTCCACAATTTCTTTCGCTTTTGTTAATAAAAACATCCCTTCTGTTGTTAAGGTGATTTTTCGGTTTCCTCTAATAAATAATGAAGTACCTAATTCTGTTTCTAAATCACTTAATTGTCTGGATAAGGTAGGTTGTGATATATGTAAATATTTTGCTGCACCAGAAATACTTTGTTGATTTGCGACAGCAATAAAATAACGTAATAACCGGATTTCCATTCTAAATCCTCCTATGCTTTTTAAGTATAACAATATATTTGATATAGGTATTTGATATCTGAATCGTATCATTTTATGATGTTATTGAAAAGAAAATTACTTAAGAGAGGAGAGTTTAATAATGGCAATAAAAGATAAAGTAATTATTATTATGGGTGCCTCCAGTGGGATTGGTGAAGCAACTTCAAAGCTGCTTGCTGAAAAAGATGCCAAGCTGATTATTGCTGCACGCCGATCAGAACGTTTGGAAGCAATCCAAAAATCATTCCCTAAGGCAGATATTCATATCCAACAAGCAGATGTCACCAATTATGAAGATGTGAAAAAAGTAGTTGACCTTTCGATGAATATGTATGGAAGAATTGATGTGCTATACAACAATGCTGGTATTATGCCAACTGCGCCAATTGTGGAAGGACGTCGTGATGAATGGCAGAAAATGCTTGATATCAATATTATGGGTGTATTAAATGGTATTGCTGCAGTTGTACCAATTATGGCACAGCAAAAATCAGGTCATATTATTGCAACGGATTCTGTAGCAGGTCATGTGGTCTATCCTGATTCTGCTGTATATTGCGGAACAAAATTTGCTGTACGTGCGATTATGGAAGGATTGAGACAAGAGCAAAGAGAAAATAATATTAAATCAACTATTATTTCTCCGGGGGCAGTTGCAACAGAACTATACAAAACCATTAGTGATAAACAGGTTTCAGAAGACCTCCATAAAGCACAAAAAGAATGGGGCTTAGCTCCAGAAGATATTGCTTCTGCAGTAGTATTCGCAATCGATACACCTGATCGAATGGCAGTAAGTAATATGATTGTTCGTCCGACTGCACAGCCTGTTTAAGTATATAAAAAATGATAAAACAATAGCTGTTTTCTCTATGCGTGCTGTTTCTGTAAAGATGCAGCAGACTATAATAAATAAAAAGTGTTTACGGTACTTTATTTTAGATGTACTTCTATATTTTATTAATGAAATCTTATGGCTTCCTATCTTTAAATATGAAAAAAATAATAAGAAATTCTAGCCTCGATGAATTAAGAAGGAAGTGGAGTAATATTTTATGAAGAATTCGAAAGGTTTACTTATATTTATATTGGCGGTCGGTGTGTTTGGTATTATCAATACCGAAATGGGGGTTATCGGTATACTCCCGGATTTAGCAGTATATTTTGATGTCAGTGTCTCGACTGCAGGCTTATTGGTGAGTCTATTTGCCTTAGCGATTGCTATTGCCGGGCCGACAATGCCGTTAATATTTTCTGGAATGAACCGGAAAAATGTTATGTTATTGGTGCTGACTATTTTCATTATCGGTAACATTATTTCCGTCTTTACAAACAACTTTACGATTACCTTGATTGCACGTGTGATACCGGCCTTTTTCCATCCGCTTTATGTATCGATGGCTTTATCTGTTGCCGGAGCATCTGTAAGTGAAAAGGAAGCACCGAAAGCAATTTCCAAAGTGTTTATTGGAGTTTCCGCAGGGATGGTATTAGGCGTTCCAATCGTCAGCTTTATTGCGGATGCGATTTCTGTTCAAGCGGGCATGGCCTTTTTTGCTATCGTTAATATCTTCACATTAATTGCAACGATCTTTTTGTTGCCATCTATGCCGGTTACAGAAAGACTATCCTATGGCTCGCAGTTGAAAATATTAACAAAAGGAGTTACCTGGCTTTCGATTTTAGCAGTTCTGCTTATCAATGCAGCTATTTTCGGAGTATACAGTTACCTAGCTGAATACTTAGGAACGGTCACAAATATGTCGTCCAATTTAATCAGTATTATGCTTCTGGTTTACGGTTTGGCAAATATTTTAGGAAATATTATAGCTGGAAGGCTGCTTTCCGAAATTCCTGTCCGTACGGTAACTGTTTTTCCTATCGCATTAATTGCCCTTTATCTTATCTTTTATCCTGTAGCAGAATTAACAGTTCCTACGGCGATTATTATTTTAGTGTGGGGGATACTTGGCGGAATTGGTGCAAATATCAACCAGTATTGGATTATGTCTGCCGCTCCAAAAGCTCCGGATTTTGCCAATGGTTTATTTCTGACATCCGTTAATTTGGGTACTACGATTGGAACTGCTGCAGCGGGAATGATTATATCGCAAATAGGAACAAAAGAAATTCTGTTTGTAGGTGTTGTTGCGTTAATAGGCGGTTTTATATTTATTATACTTCGAAATACTTTGTACAAAACCGCCGGGTAAATAGTGTTTTCATTATTTAGTGTTCTGGTATTTACTGTAACCGGGGAAGAAAAAAACATCTGCACTCTATATAAAATAGTGAAGTGCAGATGTTTTATTAATCAAAAACGGTATTGCCTATTTTGTTGTTTTTATGAACATTTTCCGTGCCTGCTTCCAGCGCTACTTTGTAGTAATGACATTTATGGTCAATGAGATCCATTGTATTTTTTAATTCCTCCATTTGTTTTTCTACTACTGCTTTTTGCTCTAAAAATAAGTCATATCTTTGCTGTAAGGTGGAATCGCCATCCGAACACCATTCAATAAAGGTCTTAATATCCTTGATGGTCATACCGCTGGATTTCAAACATTGAATAACTTTTAATAAATCTATATCAGACTCTTTAAATACCCTCGTTCCATTATCCGTACGTTCTACAAAAGGAATGAGCCCCTCTCTATCATAATAACGTAAAGTTGGTATAGATAAATTTAATTTTTTAGCAACTTCCCCAATAGAATAAGTCATTTTTATCTCCTCTTTTCAAATATAAACCTGAAGTTAACTTAATAGTTGGGAGAATTCTAACATAATAATTAACGGCCGTCAAAACGAATTATCAAAAAATAGAATCAAATTATTTGACCTAAAGTTAACTTTATATACTAATATTAATTCCAATAAAAGAAGGAGGGATAGAGAGGTTAACATATATTAATTTGAAATTCTGATATACATGAATATGTAAAACGAGAATCGTATCCTTAAAAAATGGCGAGAAAACGGAATGATGATATTGTTTCAGAGATAAAAGCGATAATGGCAAATCAAATTCGTTAAGCTGACAACTATCAATGGCTTCCGATGTTAACTGAGGATTTGAATTTATTAAAAATAATGTGAGGAGAAATGTGAATGAAGAAAATTTTATCTGGACATCTAATTGGTCTGCTTTTCCTGATTGGCTGCTCTCCGAATGATGAACAGCCTTCTCCGGGCAGCAATGAAAATACATCTGATAATGCAGGTGATTCACAGGAAGAGCTAAATCTGTCTATAGAAGGATTAGAAGTTATTGCGGAAAATTTGGATGTTCCATGGTCGATTGAGCAGATAGAAGATACCTTTTATGTAACTGAAAGAACGGGAAGTATTGTCAGAATAGAAAATGGGGAAGCAGAACGGCAGGATGTAGAGCTTGAACATGAAGTATCAACAGCTTCAGAAGCAGGATTACTTGGTTTTGTACTGGCTCCTGATTTTTCTGAATCAAACCAGGCTTATGCTTACTATACGTATGAAAATAGTGATGGACAATTTAATCGTATTGTAACACTTCAATTGGAAGATGACGTGTGGAGAGAGGATGATTTACTTCTGGACCAAATCCCCAGCGGTACCTATCATCATGGAGGAAGACTGAAGATTGGCCCGGACAAATTGCTCTATGCTACAGCAGGAGACGCATCTGAGCGTGAAATAGCACAAGACCTTGATTCATTAGGCGGTAAAATTTTAAGGATGAACTTAGATGGATCGATACCAGTGGATAATCCATCTCCAGACTCCTACGTCTATAGCTATGGGCATCGTAATCCTCAAGGAGTTACCTGGGCTGATGATGGAACGATGTATGCCAGTGAGCATGGAGATAATGCAAATGATGAAGTGAACATCATTGAAGCGGGTGAAAATTACGGATGGCCGGTTATTGAAGGAGAAGAAGAGCAGGAAGGAATGATTTCCCCTTTATACACTTCTGGGAACGAAGAAACATGGGCTCCATCAGGTATGGCGTATGATGAAGGTAAACTATATGTTGCCGCGTTAAGAGGATCGGCTGTTTTAGAATTTGATATGGAGAGTGGAGAGCATCATGAGGTTATAAGTGATCTTGGAAGAATCCGGGATGTGCGGATTGATGATAACTATCTATATTTTGTAAGTAATAATGGAGATGGGAGAGGCACTCCAGATAATAATGATGACAAGCTTTATAGAATTTTACTTTCAGAATTAGAGTAGCTGGAAAAGAGTAATTGTTATTCAAAAACATAAAAATGAAGCAGATGAAGAAAGTAAAAATTTCTGGAAGGTGCAAATTGTGCAGTAAATTAAGTTCGTTATAATTTGGCGAATCGGGAAATATCATGTAAGAGTCTATATATGGTTTGTTTTTTTCTCCTTGTGGAATAGGTTAAATATATTAATTTTAAGGAGGGAAAATAATGAAACAGCCAGCAAAAATTACGATTAAAACCTTCATATTTCAAGATAATGGATCAATTCCCAATCATCCAACATACCCTTTGCTGTTATATAAAAATGTCATAACTTCCGCTGACAACCCTAAAGATGTTTTAGCAGAAAACAACTGGCTTGGCCAATGGCGTGGAGGTATTGCACCTTATCATCATTATCACAGCAACTCCCATGAAGTGCTTATCGTAGTTAATGGAGCAGCTCAGGTACAACTTGGCGGAGAGCAGGGAGAGCGAGTTCAAATTGAACAAGGGGATACAATTATACTTCCGGCAGGTTTTGGACATAAGTTAATCGAAAGCAGTACGGATTTTTCTGTTATTGGTGCATATCCAAATGGACAAAGCTATGATTTTTACTATGGGAAGAAAAATGAAAGACCTGAAAACTTGGAAAATATCAAAAAAGTACCTTTGCCGGATAATGATCCATTGTTTGGAAGAACTGGTCCGCTTTTTACGTATTGGGCAGATGAAAAATAGTACCTCCTTTCGTGTTTTAAATGACATGTAATATAGTCAATAATCATATAAAATAAGTTGATTTATATAGTTGAGAAATTTATTTTCTATAAGATTTTTCTGCTTTATATGTTGACCTGGAGGGGGCTATATATAGTAAGCTTTACTAATTAAGGCAGGAATAATCAATGTCAGCTAATTTAAGCATTTAAAGAAAGCTTCATACAGCACGAAGGAGGTAAAAAGTGGTAAATAAGAAAAACAAGAAGAAACGTGCCCCGCTTATGACACGTATGAATATCCTTTTCTTTGTCATCTTCATCCTATTTTCTGCATTGATCTTTCAGTTGGGAGTTGTACAAATTTTAAATGGGGATTCTTATCAGGAAGAAATTGAAAGGACAAATTTAGATACGGTCGATATCCCTGTACCCCGTGGGAAAATCTATGATACCAATGGCGAATTGATTGTGGATAATGAAGCAATGTATTCCATTACGTACACGCCTTCGAATGATGTGCAGGCAGAGGGTCGTTTGGAAGTAGCGGAAACCTTAGCGCAATATATTGATATGCGGGATAAACAAACAATGGACCGGATAACAGAAAGAGACAGGCGCGAATATTATTTATTGCTTCATGAAGAAGAAATAGAAGAACGATTAGAGGCAATAGACACAGAGGAGATGGAGAATGGGGAAGTCTATGATGCAACCCTTGAATTAATTACCGATGAAGAGATTGCTGATTTTTCCGAAGATGAATTAGAAATTATTGCGATAAAAAAGGAGTTGGATAAAGCCTATGCACTTACGCCTCAGGTTGTAAAAAATGAAGATGTCACAGCAGAAGAATATGCAGCTGTGGCGGAAAATCTGGATCAGCTGCCAGGAATCAATGCTTCTACCGATTGGGATCGTGTCTATCCAAATGGAGAAACATTAACCAGTATTCTGGGGAATATTTCAAGTCAGGAAGAAGGAATTCCGGCAGAGGATATGGATGCCTATTTAACGACGGGATACAGCCGAAATGATCGTGTTGGCAGAAGTGGACTGGAAGAAGAATATGAAGACTTCTTGAGAGGACGTAAAGAACAAATTCAATATACAACAAGCCAGAATGGTTCCATTATTGGCTCAGAGACGATTGTTGAAGGAGAAAGGGGAAAAGATTTAGTATTAACCACAGATTTAGAATTCCAGCAGGAAGTAGATGATATTTTATTAGATGAATTTCAGTCGATGAAATCAAGTAATTCTTATGAGAATCGATTTGCAACAAATGCCTATGCAGTTGTCATGAACCCACAAACAGGAGAATTGTTAGCTATTTCCGGAGTAGAATATGATACCAAGAATGATGAATATAATAATAATGCCGGACTTACGACGTTGACTAATGCACATGAACCAGGTTCCAGTATTAAAGGGGCAACGATTCTGGCTGGATATGATTCGGGTGTTATTTCTCCTGGGGAGACCTTCCATGATGCACCAATGAAGCTGGCGGGGACGGAAATAAAAAGATCTGTGCAAGATATGGGAACGGTAAATGATTTAACAGCGCTGGAAAGGTCCTCGAACGTTTATATGTTCTATGTAACTTTGCGCTTGGGAGGGGACTATCGTCATCCAATGCCGCAAAATGCTAATTTAGACATAAACATGGGAGAAACGTTACAAACACTGCAAAATTATTTTAATCAATTTGGACTAGGATCGACAACAGGAGTGGATTATCCACGTGAAAGCACTGGATTAAGAGGACAAGTACCAGATAATCCAGGGAATCTTCTTGATTTTGCCATCGGTCAGTATGATACATATACGACCTTGCAGCTTGCCCAATATGTATCAACTATTGCCAATGACGGCTATCGTGTTCAGCCTCATTTCCTAAAGGAAGCGCGTGAACCAATCGATTCTATGGATGAGCTTGGTCCATTGTATTATTCGTCCAGTACAACGACGATGAACCGAATTGATATGATAAATGATGAAATCAGCCGTGTGCAGGAAGGATTTCGCCTCTCCTATCAAGGCTCACAGGGAACCGGAAAGGACTATTTTCAAAATAAATCCTATGATCCGGCAGGGAAGACAGGTACAGCGCAATCATATGAATTCGTTGATGGAGAACGGTTTGACCTTAATAATTTAACACTGGTCGGTTATGCTCCATTTGATGATCCAGAGGTTGCTTTTGCTGTGGTGGTGCCACATGTTGGAATTGGAGAAGGAAACCAAATTAATTTAAAGGCTGGAGAGCGTATTTTAGATTCTTATTTTGACATAAAGGAAGAGCATGATGAAGAAGCAGAGGATTCTGATGGTGATAGTAGGGAGGGATAAGAAACTGTTATTATACTATCTATTGTATAAATTTAAGATAAAAAGACTGTATTAGAAATTATAGTAAACCGTGATGTGATTAATTCACATCACGGTTTATAAAATTATTAGAACTGTCTCCAATGAGTCTTTCTTTAATGAGATAAACAATTTAGCAGGACTTTAACTTTGTGATTAATTAAAAGAAAAAGTGAAAAGTCTCTGTATTTCTAATAAGAATAAAGATGCACCTTAGCAAAATACGGTGAGATGTCAGTTTCTAGATAATCTAGATAACTTCCAACCACCAACCTGCGAGGTGCATTTTCATTGAATCACAATTTGGGATAAACTACTCTGAAGTGATTTATCATTTATTTTGCAGCTTCGTAATGATTAGCTACTTGATCCCAGTTTACTACATTCCAGAATGCTGAAATGTATTCCGGGCGTTTATTTTGATATTTAAGATAGTATGCATGCTCCCATACATCCAATCCTAATAATGGTGTTTTGCCTTCTGTTAATGGTGAATCCTGGTTTGGTGTGCTTGTGATTTCAAGCTCGCCATTATTTAATACCAGCCAGGCCCAGCCAGAACCAAAGCGTCCTGCTGCTGCAGCTGCAAATTCTTCTTTAAATTTGTCTAAAGAACCGAATTTGCTGTTGATTTTATCAGCCAGCTCTCCTGCAGGTTCTCCGCCGCCATTTGGTGACAGTGTCTTCCAGAAAAAGCTATGGTTAGCATGTCCACCGCCATTGTTGCGCACTGCTGTGCGGATGTCTTCAGGAACCGCGTTTAAATCGCTGACAAGCTCTTCTACGGATTTATTTTGCAGATCTTCATGTCCGTCTAGTGCATCATTTAATTTTGTAACGTAGGTGTTGTGATGCTTCGTATGGTGAATATTCATTGTTTCTTTATCGATAGTTGGTTCTAATGCATCGTATGCATAAGGTAATTCTGGTAATTCAAATTTTGTCATATGTAACTCCTCCTAAATATTTATTAATAATTTTCAGTTTATATGATTTTACATACTTTTTCAACCTTTAAGTATAAAAAACTTCAATGCAAGCATTAGAAAATAGGACCCAAAAAAATAATTTTTAAGATACATTCAGGCATGTGTCTTGACTTTATAATTCACTATTATTATACTTCATGGTATAAAAAGTATAATAAGGTACTTGTAAATTTAAATAATATTTTTGGTGAAGAGCCACTATTTTTATTCAGTAATTCAATTTTCAGGAAAATGATTACATAATATATAAGAAATACTGAACTGAATAGATCATTATTGTACTAAACTACACAGGAAAATCTGAGAATCATTAATACCGCCAGATTGATTTAGTGGGTTTTAATGTATTACTCTTTCAAAAATCTTTTCATTCGCACTTTGAACGTCTTTAATTAATGGAACTAACGGAAGTATTATTCTAGAGTTAGAAAAAGCTTCGTAAAGAAAAGAGGTATTGTATGGAGAAAGTTTTTGATGTAACGATCATTGGAGCTGGACCCACTGGCTTATTCACAGCCTTTTACGGCGGTATGCGTCAAGCTAGTGTTAAAATAATTGAAAGCCTCCCTCATACTGGGGGACAATTAACGGCACTCTACCCAGAAAAATATATATATGATGTTGCAGGATTTCCAAAAGTCCGTGCACAGGAGCTTGTCAATCAATTGGAGGAACAAGCTAATTTATTTGACTCTGAAATTGTGCTTGGACAGGCTATTGAGACGATAGAACGTTTAGAAGATGACAGCTTCCGTCTTGTATCCAATACCGGGGAAGTGCATCTGACAAAAACAATGATTATCACGGCTGGCAATGGTGCATTTCAGCCGAGAAGATTAAATGTAGGAGACAGCGAAGCCTACGAAAATACAAACTTACATTATTATGTGACGAATATGAATAAATATAAAGACAAGCATGTGGCTATTCTAGGCGGTGGAGATTCAGCTGTTGACTGGGCATTAATGCTTGAGAAAGTTGCTTCTAAAGTGACATTGATTCACCGTCGCGACCAATTTCGCGCCCATGAACATAGTGTTGAGCAATTAGATGCATCTACTGTAGAAAAACTCACCCCTTATGCTCCTACAGCAATCGTAGCAAATAATAAAATTGAAAAGCTTATCTTACAGAAGATAAAAGAAGAAGAATTGATTGAATTAGAAGTCGATGAGGTTATCTGTAACTATGGGTTCATATCCAGTCTCGGACCAATTAAAAACTGGGGATTAGAGATTGAAAAAAATAGTATCGTTGTGAATTCTAAAATGGAGACAAATATTCCGGGAATATACGCTGCTGGGGATATCTGTACGTATGATGGAAAAGTCAAACTGATTGCAACGGGATTTGGTGAAGGGCCGACAGCGATTAATAATGCTAAAAATTACATCGATCCAAAAGCAAGAATTCAGCCGAAACACTCAACTGCAATGTTTTAAAGTAAAATATCATGATGATTGAGTAATTAGAAGAATAAAATCACTAGATTAGATTTAATACATACAAATAAGGAGGTTTTTACCAATGGCTTTTGTTATTCTTGATCCATGCAGAGGTGAAAAATCTGGAGAATGTGTTAGTGTCTGCCCTGTTGACTGTATAGAAGAAGGCGTTAAACAATTCTATATTGATCCAGATGTTTGCATAGATTGCGGAGCATGTAAAGCAGTTTGTCCAGTATCTGCAATTGAGGAAGAATATGATTTAACGCCTAGTCAAGAAAAATATTTGGAAGAAGCTGAAGAATTTTTTGCTAGCAGTTAAAAACTTACACAAAATATTCAATATTACTTTGTGAACAGATAAATAAACTATAATATCCTTTTTAAAAAACGAGTGCGTAATTTTAGTTGGATGCTGAAGGATGAGGTGCACAATGATTTCACTTATCATCATATTATGGGGTTGTTTGTTAATAGGGTTGATGGCAATCGGTGGTTTTTTCATGTTTCGTAAGTTTTTAAAATGCCTTCCAAAAGAAGATGGACGTTCTGCTATGGACTGGGAAGAATATTATATGGAGCTAACACTGCATAAATGGACTCAATCAGAAAAAGTCTTGTTGGAGGAATTAGTCTCCCCTGTCCCTGAACTTTTTAGAGATGTTGCCAAACAGAGAATCGCTAGTAAAATTGGAGAATTATCTATTCAAAAACAGGAAGAATTAATTACACGTTCTACTTTAATTGAAGGCTACATTCTAGCAACACCTAAACGAGATCATACATATCTTCGTAAAAAACTTCAAGAAAATAATATTGATACAACACCATATGAACCTTATTTCCTGCAATCCAAGGATAGTTACCGCGAAAACTGGCAAGAAAAATATAAAAAAAAGAAATCTTGAGAAAATATATTTTATCGCAGTGTAACTGGCTGGGACTGCGATTACTCGCCCCACCGAAAAACATTTGCAATTACTCGCCCGTCGAAGAGTTTTTGTAAGACTCCCACTTCAAGAAATGAAGAAAAATTGTTATTTCTAAGTGGGAGATCCAACAGCCAGTAACGGCCCGATTCGTTCAACTAACAAACAGTGGGGGATGAAAAGAAAACCCCACTGAATGAAGTTTCACTTTATAAGACATTGGCGACAGAGTGGATAATTTAGGAGGTTGTTCCATGAGAATAATTGGTATCTCAGGTTCTACAGTTGGTTCGAAAACAAGGATTGCTGTTAAACAAGCTTTATATTATATTCAAAAGGCATATACAGAAGTCGATATAGAGCTTATTGACTTAAAGGAATACAATATTGTTTTTAGTGATGGTCGTCCGTATCAAGATTATACGGGCGATACAGATATTGTATTGAAAAAAATCATGCAAGCAGATAGGTATTTAATTGGAATGCCTGTTTTTCAAGCCTCTATCCCAGGTACACTAAAAAATATTTTCGATTTATTGCCCATGGATGCATTTCAAAATAAAATAGTCGGGCTCCTGGCAACAGCAGGTACCGCTAAGCATTATCTGGTTCCAGAACAACATGTAAAACCAATTCTTCACTACATGCATGCAAGGGTGATTCCTAAATATGTATTTATCGAAGAAAAAGATTATACAAATTATATAATAACAAATCAAAATGTGATTGATCGATTACATAAATTATCCGATGAACTGGTTAACTATGTTGACTTTATGCAAAAATATACAAAGACTACTTCTTTTATTTAAAATTTACTATCTTAAGCACCTTGGTTTTTGGGATATCCAAAGAATAAAGGTAATTTTTATAAAGAAACAGAAGGCATTTTAGAAGGCAAATTTCAAAATAATTAACAATGCATAAAGTAAAATAAAGGATTGGTTCTGTATTATAATACAGCCCAATCCTTTATAGTTCTCATATTTTCTTAAAATGGTTCTGTAATGAAGAATTATTCATTAGTCTTATAAAAATCAACCAAAAACTTACAATAATTATCTCCATCGCTTTTACAGCAAACTCTCTTTACATTATCCGTTCCTAATACGTTCTTAAACATTTGTGTCTCACAAGTACAGGCAGTTTTAAAATCGTTTGCCACTGCAAAAATCGGACAATTATACTCAATAAGTTCATATTTGTTTTGACCTATTTGAGATAAATTTGTCATATAACCTTTTTCAGTTTGAATTTTAGAGAGTTCATTTATTTTATCGTGATTTGATTTTTGATGGGTTCTTTTTATATATTCATTTGTTAACCGCTGCTCTCTTCTATTAAAAAGATTCCGAATAGCTTCTTCTCCATAAATATCTTTAATATCATAAAGGAATTCAACACTGATTCCTTCATAGTTTTTAGGGAAAAGACCCTCTCCTCTTTCTGTTAAAGAATACATTTGCGAAGGTCTTCCTATAGGCTGTTTCACTTCTTTGCTTTTAATTAAACCATCACGTTCTAGTATATTAAGGTGTTTTCTTATAGCCATATGTGTCATATCTAATAACTTAGTTAAGTCGCTGACTGCTAAAGATTTTTCCTTTTTTAGATAATCAAGTATTTTATCCTTTGTTGTTTTTTGTGTAATATTCATATCATGAGTACCTCACTCCTGATTTAAAGTAATAATGAAAGCTGTCTTCACTTAAAAATTGCTTTTGTTATTATTTTTTAAAATTTATATTTTAATAGTTAATTATACTACACAATCGATAATAATTAAAACTTTATCCTGTTTAGTATTACCTTTATATAGTTTGTTTAACAAAAAATTTATAATTATTATAAGTTTTAATCATTAATAAGTACCATATTAAAATCTCGATACCTACTATTTAGATGAAGAGAATAATCAATATATTCTAGTAATGTTTGGAACAAGACTATAAGGCAATAGAGAATGCAACAGCTATATTAGAGACGTATTACAGTAAAATTCTCTTTGAAACTAATGAAATACTATCGTTATTGGTCTATTTAGAAATAAAAACCCAAATGAGGGCAGTTATATTAATCAACTGCCCTCATTTGGGTTTTTAAACGTTTTAGAGAGAGGGGATTAAATTAAAATGTAAATCATAATAATTACTGTTTACACGAATAACAAAATAGTTTATAATGAATTTTATTCGTAATCGTTACGATTTGAAGTGTTGAGAAATAGAAAATAAATAGTTAACATCGAAAGGAGTAAGTTTAGAATGGCTAAAAAGTCTAAAATTGCAAAAGAGAAAAAACGCCAGAAAATGGTTGAACAATATGCTGAAATAAGAAGAGAGTTAAAAGAAAAAGGGGATTATGAAGCCCTTCGTAAGCTGCCCCGGGATTCTTCACCGACACGTTTAAAAAGCCGTTGTGAAGTAACAGGCAGACCGCGCGGTTATATGCGTAAATTCGGCATGTCCCGTATTGCTTTTAGAGACTACGCGCATAAAGGACAAGTACCCGGTGTGAAAAAAGCAAGCTGGTAAAAGGCATTGTGAAACAGGATGGCATCATTCATGTCATCACATTATTATTACAATACAAGACCATAAAGGGCATGAAGGAAAATGAAGCTTTCGTCCATGATTGGCGATAGGATACATTTTCTTTCATGTACATACTTACGTGATGCATAAGGAGGAAAAGTATTGTCAGAAAAGACACCCATTCCAGTAACTATTTTAACCGGTTTTCTGGGCGCTGGTAAAACAACACTGTTAAATAAATTATTACATGACCTGTCTGATCAAAAGGTTGCTGTCATTATTAATGAATTTGGAGATACCTCGATTGACAGTCATTTGGTGGTATCAACAAAAGAAGAAATTATTGAAATAAACAGTGGCTGTATTTGCTGTAATGTACGGGGCGACTTGATTAACTTATTAGATAATTTAATGAAACAGGAAGAAAAGCTGGACCGCGTTGTTATTGAGACAACAGGCATGGCAAATCCTGCTCCAGTTATTCAAACCTTTCTAATGGATGAAAAGACTGCAGATTCCTTTGAAATTGACAGTGTAATTACAATGGTAGATGGCAAGCATATCGGGCAGCATCTGCAGGAAGAAGAGCCAGCGCAGCAGATTGCTTTTGCTGATGTTTTGCTTGTAAACAAGACAGACCTGATTTCAGAAGATGAAAAAAGGGAGCTTGAACAGCAGCTTATGCAAATGAATCCAAATGCAAAGCAGTATCATACGACTTATGGAAATGTCAAAACCAAAGATTTAATAGGAAAAAAATCCTTTGATTTAGATCATGCATTAAACATTGATCCTAATCTGTTAAAAGAAACACATCACCATCATCACAATCATCAGGTGATATCCTTTGTATTCCAGGAAGACCGTCCGCTTGACTTAGATAAAGTGAATAAATGGTTTGCCTACCTAGTCCGTATAAAAGGAGAAAGTCTATACCGCTACAAGGGTGTGCTTTCCATTAAACAGCTTGATAAAAAAGTTGTGTTTCAAGGAGTGCACATGCTGTTTGCAGGTACAGAAGGTGATGTATGGAAGAAGAGCGAAAAAAGGCAAAGCGAGGTTGTATTTATTGGAAAGCATCTTGACCAGGAAGAATTGGAAAAAGGCTTTCAATATTGCCTTGCTTAATTTTCGGGGTTATAACCGTAATGATTACGTTTTAGGAGGGCGACGATGAATAAAATATATGATGTCATTATTGTAGGGGCTGGCCCTTCAGGTATTGGTGTTGCGTCTATCTTGAAGCAAATGAATGCATCCTGTCTGGTTTTAGAAAAAGAGGATATCGGGGCTTCTTTTTTGAGCTGGCCAAAGGAAATGCGATTTATTACACCTTCTTTTCCAGCACAAGGGTTTGGACAAACAGACTTAAATGCGATAGCTCCGAAAACCTCACCAGCTTATACGCTTGATTCGGAGCATCCTACTGGAGCCGATTATGCAAAGTATCTGAATTTACTAGCCGAGCATTTCACCGCCCCAATTAAAAAAGGTGTTCAAGTGAAGCATGTAAACAAAAAAGGTTCTGTATTTTCGCTGGACACATCAGCCGGTCTTTATCAGAGCCGTTATGTGGTTTGGGCAGCTGGTCAATACCAATATCCCAATTTAAGACCTTTTCCAGGCGCAGAACTTGCGATGCATAATAGTTTGGTTTCATCGTGGGAAGAAGTAGACGGAGATGACTTTATCGTTATTGGCGGGTATGAAAGCGGTATGGATGCTGCCTATCAATTAGGTAAGCTTGGTAAAAAGTCTACCGTCATTGCCAGGACGAACACATGGGAGCAGGATACCAGTGATCCGAGTATTGCTTTGTCTGTCTATACCTATAATCGGGTACGTCCTTTAATTAATGCAAATTTAATAACTGTTGTGGGCAATACAGCAGTAACTGGGATTATAGAGAATGCTTCCGGATATGATGTATATACGATAGATGGAAAAGTATTTTTCACCCCAGAAAAGCCTATCCTGGCAACAGGTTTTAAGGGGAGTACAACTCTCATTGAAAACTTAGTCACACGCGGGAAGCATGATGAAGTACTCGTTAATGAGAAGGATGAATCGTTTTTGACACCTGGTCTGTTTTTAGCAGGTCCGGAATTGCGGCATGACAGTCATATTTTCTGTTATATTTATAAATTCCGCCAGCGCTATGCAATCATTGCCGAAACAATTGGTAGGAATTTAAATTTAGATTTATCAATTTTAGATATATATAAACAGGAAAACTTTTATTTAGATGATCTTTCGTCATGCGGGGAAATGTGCCAATGCTAGATTACAGCGAGGTTTCTTCTCCCGGTGAAACAGAAGTATTGCTGATAGGTTGTGAATCGGTCGGGAAGTCCGGTTTGTTTCGTGAGCTTACCGGTGAAAAAAGTGCCGTAGCCAGAAATGTAAAAGGATCAACCATAGCTGCTTTAGAAGCCTCTTGCAAGTTAAATCCTGATATCCATGTAACAGACCTGCCCGGGCTTCAATTTGAGACCGACAGCCAAAATACACAGCTTACTTTAGATCATTTCCAAAATGAAAAGACGATTCTTTTAGTAGTGAAAGCAACCAATCTGAAGGAAGAATTGATAGAGCTGCAGACAGAGTTGAATTTAAAGGGTAAAAGGGTTGCAGTTGTTGCAACTCATCGGGATAAATATTTGCCTTCTCAAGTCGAACAAAATCGGATCAGAGAATTATTACAGTTGCCTGTTGCCTGGATTAATACCAGAAAAATGGACAAGGCAGCGCTTGAGGAAGTCATTACATGTATCGAACAGGCAGAAACGTGGGGAGCTTCTAAAAGTATTCTTAATTTTCTTCCTGCTACACCTTATGCTGTTAACCAATTAATCCCCGTATTCCGTTTGCCAATAGCAGGACCATTACTGGCTTGTTTATTTATTTTTGCTATGTTTGCTCTGCCGGTATTTGGTGCCTTTTTATTTGTCAGCTGGCTGGAGCCAATCGCAGATCAATATCTGCTCGATCCAATTGTTGCTTGGGTGAATCAGGCTCCTGCTTTTTTAGCTGATATATTGATAGGTGATTACGGGATAATTACTTTGGGGTCCTATTCGTTTCTGTGGGCTTTTCCCGTTGTTTTGCTAATTAGCATCATGACAAGCTTGACAGAGGAAACGGGCATACAGGAGCATGTAACGAACGCGCTGGATCCCTGGCTTCGTAAAATTGGTTTGACAGGCAGGGATTTACTTCCTGTTATCACCGGATTCGGCTGCAATGTTGTCGCTGTTTTCCAAACCCGAGGCTGCAGCAGCTGTACCCGTACTTCTTGTGTTTCGCTGATTGCATTTGGCTCTGCATGCAGTTATCAAATCGGAGCAACGCTGTCTATCTTTAATGCAGCGCATGCTCCACTTTTATTTATTCCTTATTTATTTATCTTATTTATCGTCGGAGCGATTCACACAAGAATTTGGAACCGGGATGAGGCAAATGAACTGACCCGTATTGCTCCGCTTCCTTATATCCAGAAAATAAATTGGCAGGCGTTTGCCTGGAAGGTTGCCGGATCAATTAAACAATTTTTACTTCAGGCGATGCCGATATTTTTAGTTATCTGTCTGGTTGCATCTGTACTCCAGACAGTAGGTGTATTATCTGTTTTCAGTTGGCTTGCCGCACCGATATTATATTTGTTCGCCCTGCCTGTAGAGGCAGCTCCGGGATTGATCTTTTCTTTTATCAGAAAAGATGGCCTGCTTGGTTTAAATGAGGGACAGGGCAGCTTATTAATGGATATGTCACTCAGTCAGATTTTTATTCTTGTTTACCTGGCATCTACACTTTCCGCCTGTCTAGTCACGTTATTTACAATTGGTAAGGAACTGGGCTGGAAAAATTCCTTGTCCATTGGCGGAAAACAGATGCTGACAAGTGTTGTAAGTGCAGCAGTTCTTGTTGGGGTATTGTATTTCTTATTTTAAAAAGAGGAGGACGAATAAATGAAAAAGATTCCTGTTACAGTATTAAGCGGCTATTTAGGAGCCGGAAAAACAACTTTATTAAACCATGTCTTACATAACCGGGAAGGGTTAAAGGTGGCGGTTATCGTCAATGACATGAGTGAGGTCAACATTGATAGTGAACTGGTTCAAACACAGGGCGGTTTTTCACGTACGGAAGAGAAGCTGGTCGAAATGTCCAATGGCTGTATTTGCTGTACCTTGCGGGAGGATTTATTAGTGGAGGTTGAGAAGCTGGTAAGACAGGGAGAGTTCGATCATATCCTGATTGAGTCCTCTGGCATCAGTGAACCGATTCCGGTTGCGCAAACCTTCTCTTATATTGATGATACGATGGGGATTGATTTAACACAATACTGCCGTCTGGATACAATGGTTACCGTTGTCGATGCGAACCGTTTCTGGCATGATTTTGGTTCAGGGGACTCACTGCTTGACCGAAAACAGGCGGTCAGTGATGTTGATGAACGAAATATTGCTGATTTATTAATTGATCAGATTGAATTCTGTAATGTACTTATTCTCAATAAAACGGATTTAGTCAAAGAGGAAGATTTAGAAAAGCTGGAGAAAGTCATTCGTACCTTACAGCCGGAGGCAAAAATTATCCGTACCGAGCATTGTAATGTTGATTTAAAGGAAATTGTTAATACCAATTTATTTGATTTTGAAGAAGCCAGTGAATCGGCAGGTTGGTTACAGGAATTAAATGCAGGGGTTGAAAATCACACGCCGGAAACAGAAGAATACGGGATCAGCTCCTTTGTATATCGGTCCAGATTGCCATTCCATACGGAAAGACTCATGAGCTGGTATCAGGATTTACCAAGAGAAATTGTCCGGATGAAGGGCGTAATCTGGTGTGCGACACATAATGATTTAGCTTTATTATTATCACAGGCAGGTCCTTCTGTAGAGGTAGAGCCATTAGCCTATTGGGTTGATTCCTTGCCAAAAGCCCAACAAAGAGAAATATTAGAGCATAATCCGGAGGTTAGAGATTTGTGGGATCCGGAATTTGGAGACCGCCATACCAAACTCGTTTTCATCGGAATGGATTTGGATCGTGAGCAGATAACAGAGGATTTAGAGCGCTGCCTGTTGAGTGAATCAGAAATGAACGAGGACTGGTCGAGGTTCAGAAATCCATTTCCTTGGCAATTATCTTAAAAGGGGAAGGAGCTTTAAATAGATGATTTTATCAGGACAAACGATAAAACAGCATGTATATGACAACCAGCTGTCCATTACTCCTTTTCAGGAATTAAGTATCCAGCCGGCCTCTGTTGATTTGCGGCTAGGGACGGAATTTCTAGTCGTTGATGATATATCCACTCCTTATTTATCCATTGATAAGCCGGCAAATTATCAGGAAATAGAGATAACGGATAAAGAAACAATAACTATTCCGCCGCAATCCTTTATGCTGGGAACTACTCTGGAGCACATCGGTTTACCCGGTCATTTAACTGCTTTTGTGGAGGGAAGAAGCTCTATCGGCAGACTCGGTGTTTTTATTCAAAATGCCGGCTGGATTGATTCCGGCTTTTCCGGACAAATTACGCTGGAATTATTTAATGCAAACCGTGTACCTGTCAAGCTGCAAGCGGGAATGCGTGTGTGTCAGCTGGTTATTGCTGAGGTGGATCAGGAAACAGAGGGATACAGCGGAAAATATTTGTTTCAAAAGGGTACAACCCCAAGCCGTGTATATATGGATCCCGAAAGAAAGGAGCAGCAAGAATGAGCAAGAAAATTCCAGTAACAGTTTTGAGCGGATTTTTAGGAGCAGGGAAAACATCCTTGCTTAATTATCTGCTCCAAAATGAGCAAGGACTTAAAATAGCAGTTATCGTAAACGATATGAGTGAAATTAACGTTGATGCGAAATTGGTAAAGGAAGGCGGTTTTGTCAGAACAGAAGAAAATATGGTGGAGATGACAAATGGCTGTATCTGCTGTACATTGCGAGAGGATTTAATTGTTGAGCTTGAAAAACTGGCTAAGCTCGACATTGATTATGTGTTAATTGAATCCAGCGGTGTATCAGAACCGATCCCGGTTGCCCAAAGTTTCGTATATGCTGATGACGAATTAGGAATAAACTTAAATACCCTTTTCCAGCTTGATACGATGGTAACGGTGATAGATGGGCATCAATTTTGGAGAGACTATCAATCAGATGATCTGTTGATGGACCGCCAAATGGAGGTTTCTGATGATGACGAGAGAGGGATTGTTGATTTATTGGTAGATCAGATTGAATTTGCTAATGTGATTGTTTTAAATAAGACAGACAAGATGTCTGAAGAGGATATAACATCCTTAAAGAGTTTACTCTATAAATTAAATCCGGAAGCAAAATTTATCTCGGCAACGTATGGGCAGGTTAATCCATTGGAAGTGCTTCAAACCGGTCAGTTTGACTTTGAAGAAGCAAAGCATGGAGCCGGCTGGATCAAAGAATTAAATGAAGAGCATATACCGGAAACCGAGGAATATGGTATCAGCTCCTTTGTCTATCGAAGCAGAAAACCGTTCCATCCAGAACGCTTTCAGGCGTGGCTGGAGAATTGGCCACAAGAAATCCTTCGGGCAAAAGGTTTTTTCTGGTTAGTTACAAGAAATGATGTAGCAGGATTTTTATCGCAGGCAGGCTCTATGATGACGCTGGAAGGAGCAGGCAGATGGCTGGCAAGCTATTCCGAAGCGGAACAGAAAGCGTTAAGAGTTCAGGATCCATCTTTGTTTGAGGGCTGGGATGAACAGACCGGGGACAGAATGACAGAGCTTGTTTTTATTGGCAGTGATATGGATAAGGAAGGGATTATTCGTTCGTTGGATGATTGCTTGGTGACGGAGAAAGAGGCGGGGCAAACTATTTCATCTTTTGTTGATTTGCTGCCTGCTTTTCCTGTTGTGTAAGCATTTTTCACAAAAAAATTAATGGATATAAAGAGAGGAATGCATATTTCTATGTGTTCCTCTTTTTCTTTACAGATATTATTAACTCAACTTTCGCACCTATAAAAGTTCGATAAGTTCAGCCAGCAGTAGTTGCTGACGCCTTTAAAATACTAACATTGACACAAAAAATTGCATGAAAAAACACCCATCCGTTTGGTATAGTTGATTTGACTAGAATCACATAACCATACAGAAGAGGTGTCCTCTATATGATAGCGAATCATGACCAAACGAAGCAACTACCAAATGAATTAAAATCTACATTTAAAGAACTAAACGTCTTGAAACATCTTAGAAAAGCTGGGATTACCAAATCACTTGGCTTTACTTGTGCTTATTTATTTCAGCTTATTTTCTGTTTGATTTTCGAAAACAAAAACTGGTTTCGTACACTCGAAAGCAAGAAGTCGACGGATATTCCAGCTAAAGATGCGGTTTACCGTTTCTTAAATCGCTCCACTTATTCATGGAGAAGATTTCTCCTTCTCCTCAGCTCAGACTCCATTGAAAAAGTGAGTAACCTGACAAATCATGAGCGTATAAAAGTACTGATTATTGACGACTCTTCCTATGACAAAAATCGAAGTAAATCGGTTGAATTACTTGCGCGTTGCTTTGACCATGCGTCTCAAAAAATGCGTTTTTACAAGGGTTTTCGTATGCTTACAATGGGTTGGTCTGATGGTACAACGTTTATGCCTGTAGACTTTTCTTTATTGAGCTCAAAAAACAGTATCATAAATGGAATGTCAGACCAAATTGATAAACGCAGTTCTGGTTATAAGCGACGTCTAGAAGCTTTACAATCCGCACCTGAACAAATTCCAACGATGATTCAGCGTGCCATGAACACGGGGATTGAAGCCTCTTATGTGCTGATGGATACTTGGTTTACACATCAACCGCTTATGAAAGAGATCAAAGACCAAGGTCTAGATGTCATTGGCATGGTGAAAAACTTAAAGCAACGCTATCTTAACAATGATAAAAAGGTTAGTTTGAAAGAGCTTTATCAGTTAGCTTCACCTATTCAGGAAAAGAAAGGGATTCTTCGTTCTATCCAAACGACGCAAGCTAATGGAATTCCTGTCAAAATTGTCTTTGTACGTAATCGTAATAAAAAGAGCGAATGGTTAGCTATTTTAAGTACAGATTGCACATTAAGTGAACAAGATATCATTCGTATTTACGGAATTCGTTGGGACATTGAAGTCTTTTTCAAAACAACAAAGTCATTATTAAAGCTACAAAAGGAGTTTCAAGGTCGTTCTTATGACTCCTTGATTTGTCATACCACGATTGTCTTTACTAGATACATTGTACTCTCTTGGCAGAACCGTTGCAGCACAGATCAAAGAACATTAGGGGGTCTGTTCTATGAACTATGTGATGAAATCAGTGACCTCGATTGGGCTGTTGCACTTGGGCAGCTACTTGAGCTTCTTCAAGATGTCCTAAAAGAAAGCAACAAAAAAATTCAAAAGTTAATTCAAAGTCAACTACAACACTGGATTGCGGGCTTACCTAATTACATCAAGGTCTACCTGCCTATTTCAGTGTGCGAAAGTTGAGTTATTAAGAAATAAAATTACAATATTTATAAATAAATTTATACTGCAAGTGCAAAGTAAAAGATAGTTGTTATATGGATATGTTATCCTAAAGGGAAATAAATTTAATATTTGGAGCGATTATATGACAAATAAAACAAATCAGGGATGGAATTTGGAAAATAGCTATCAGCGCTTACCTGATCTTTTTTATACCAGTCTTCAGCCAGAAGAAGTGGGGCAACCGGAATTAGCAATATTTAATGAAAAGCTGGCAGCTGAATTAGGACTTAACAGCAGCCATTTGAAAAACAACTCTGAAATCTTTTCAGGCAATCATCTTCCAGAAGGGAGTAAACCAATTGCTCAAGCCTATGCCGGTCATCAATTTGCAAACTTTAATATGCTGGGCGACGGGCGGGCTGTACTAATTGGCGAACAAATAACTCCTGAAGGGAAGCGCTTCGATATTCAGCTGAAAGGGTCTGGAAAGACTCCTTACTCACGGCGAGGGGATGGAAAGGCGGCACTTGGCCCAATGTTAAGAGAATACTTGATCAGTGAGGCGATGTATAGCTTACGTATCCCGACGAGCCGAAGCTTAGCTGTAGTTTCTACAGCGGAAGAAATTCAACGTGAGGTTTTATTACCTGGAGCTATCCTGACAAGAGTGGCTGCCAGTCATATCCGGGTCGGAACATTTCAATATGCACGGAATTGGGGAAGTAAAGGTGATTTACAAGCACTCGCAGACTACACCATTGCCAGACACTATCCGGAGCTGATAAAAGAAGAGGACCGTTATTTATCATTTTTGTATAAAGTGGCAGAAAAACAAGCAGCACTAATTGCAGACTGGCAGCTGAAAGGATTTATCCATGGTGTAATGAACACGGATAACGTGGCAATCAGCGGGGAGACCATTGATTATGGTCCATGTGCCTTTTTGGATCAATATGATCCGAAAACATTTTTCAGTTCCATTGATCACCAGGGCCGTTATGCTTATGGAAATCAGCCTGGAATAGGAGCCTGGAATATGGCCCGTTTTGCAGAATCACTGTTAATTCTTATCGATGACGAAGAAGAACAGGCAATTCCAAAGGCGAAAGAAGCTGTTGAAGCATATGTAAAATCAGTAGAAGGATATTGGTTAGATGGAATGAGATTAAAACTGGGAATTATCGATAAAAGTGAGGATGATAAGGTATTGGTCAAGACCTTGCTGGACTTGATGGAGAAATATTATGCTGACTATACGAATACATTCCGCTCATTAACCTTGAAGCAGCTCGATTCAGAGCCGGGTCTTTTCCAATCGACCGCTTTTAAAGAGTGGTATCAGTCATGGCAGGATAAGCTACAAAATCAGTCAGCTCCAATAGAGGAAGCTTATCAATTAATGAAGCAGCATAATCCATCTGTTATTCCTCGAAATTATTTGGTGGAAGAAGCGTTAACAGCTGCTGTGGAAGAAGGAGATTATAAACCTTTTCATGCACTATTAGCTGTTTTGGAAAATCCATATGCTTATACGAAAGAGCAGGGAAAATATGCTGTTAAGCCGCCGAATGAGGATTATCAGACGTTTTGTGGAACGTAAGGATTTGATTTGAAATTGGAATGAAATGTATAAAGTGTCTAAGATAATTCTAAATGTAATTTCTTGAAATTTTTCCTCTCTTTGTAGAGCTAAAAAAATCCGGACTATTATTCAAAATCCCATACAAGGAATCTTGAATAATAGTTCAGATTTCTCTTTGAATAAAATATTATTTATGATAAACGTGATAGGATATGATTCTGTTACCTGGCCAGACGGCGAAAATATGAAAACTTTAGGAGAGTGCAAGGATGAAAATCAAACGAATTGTTGTCAATGTAGAGACACAGGACATTTCTAAAGCGGTGTATTTTTACGGAGATCTACTTGGACTTGATCTGCTGATGGATATGGGATTTATTGCAACTTATGGTTCAAATGAGAAAATGGATACTCAAATCAGCTTTCTTTCAGAGGGAGGATCCGGTACACTGGTTCCTGACTTATCAATTGAAGTCGATGACTTTGAAGATGCATTAACTCGTATAAGAGAAGCGGAGATTCCAATTGAATATGGGCCGGTTGAGGAACCTTGGGGAGTTCGGCGATTTTATGTAAGAGACCCATTTGGAAATCTAATCAATATTCTTATACATTTATAGAGAGCTAGGGTTATATTGACGTTAATTATTATTGAAGCACGTTCCTAGTTCGTATTTCATAAAGAGGAAGTGAAGAAATGGAAGAAAAATACACAAAAGCTTATGCTGAAAAATTAGACGCAAAAGATGAATTAAGAGCCTTTCGAAATGAATTTTATCTTAAAAATGAATGCGTTTACATGGATGGGAATTCACTAGGATTAATGAGTAAAAGAGCGGAGCAGTCTGTTTATGATTTATTGGCATCATGGAGAGAATATGGCATTGATGGATGGACAGAAGGGAATCAGCCCTGGTATTACTTATCTGAATCACTTGGCGGAAAAATGGCTGGTCTTATTGGTGCTGAAAAGGAGGAAGTTGTTGTTACTGGCTCGACCACGGTGAATTTGCATCAGCTTGTGTCTACATTTTACGAACCAAAAGGAAACAGAACAAAAGTATTGGCAGACTCACTTAACTTTCCCAGCGATATTTATGCATTAAAAGCTCAATTAAGAGGAAAGGGATACGATGATTCCCACCTTATTCAAGTACAGAGCGAAGATGGACATATACTGGATGAAGAAGCAATTATCAATGCAATGACAGAGGATGTTGCATTAATTGTATTGCCAAGTGTACTCTACCGTAGCGGGCAGATCTTGGATATGGAAAAGTTAACAAAAGCAGCGCATGAACGCGGGATTAAAATCGGTTTTGATCTATGTCATTCGATTGGAGCCATCCCACATCAGCTGCATGATTGGGATGTTGATTTTGCTTTTTGGTGTACTTACAAACATTTAAATGGCGGACCTGGCAGCGTCGCAGCACTCTATGTAAATGAAAAACATTTTGGTGTGTCTCCCGGACTCGCAGGCTGGTTCAGCTCAAATAAGGAAAAGCAGTTTGATATGGAGCATACATTGACACCCGCAGAGGATGCCGGAGCATTCCAAATTGGGACACCGCATGTGCTAAGTGCTGCTCCGCTTATTGGCACGTTGGATTTATTCCATGAAGCAGGAATTGAAAAGATACGTAGAAAATCCCTGAAATTGACAGCATATATGATAGAGCTGATTGAATATGAATTAAAGGAATTTAATTTTGTTATCTGTAATCCGGTAAATGACAAGCAGCGCGGCGGTCATATATACCTTGAACATCTGGAAGCTGCCCGAATTTGCAAGGCCTTAAAAATGGAAAAAGTTATCCCTGACTTTAGAAAACCGTCTGGCATCAGGCTTGCACCAGTTGCTTTATATAATTCTTTTGAAGATGTTTATGATTGTGTGCAAATACTGAAAAATATTATGCAAGAAAAAGTATATGAGCAATTTTCTAATGAAAGAGAGGTTGTTTCCTAATGTCTAAATGGATTGATATTTCTCAAGTTTTGAATAATAAACTGGCACACTGGCCGGGGGATGAACCGTTTCACTATGAAACATCTGTAACGAAAGAGATGACGGACTCTGTTAATATTGGCAAAATAACAACGAGTGCGCATATTGGAACCCATGTTGATGCGCCTTTTCATTTTTTAAATGACGGGAAAAGGATACTTGACTTAGATATTGAACGCTATATCGGTCCTTGTAAGGTCATCGACTTAAGTGATTTTGATGAAATTAGCGAAACTGCTATAAAAACAAAAGAAATCTCGCACGTAGAACGTTTGTTAATCAAAACGGCACTGCCAAATAAACCGGACCGTTTTCCGGAGGAAGTGTCACCCATAACTGAGAATGGTGCGGCTTACATGCAATCAATCGGTGTAAAACTGGTAGGTGTGGACACACCGTCTGTAGACAAGGTTTCAAGTAAAGATTTGACTGGACATCATGCGCTTTTTAAACATGATATTTATATTTTGGAAAATGTGATGCTGGATCAGGTCGAGGAGGGTGACTATGAACTGATTGCCCTGCCATTAGCTCTGGAAGAAGGCGATGGAAGTCCAGTACGTGCTGTAATCAAACCAATAGAGGAGAGCTAAAATGAAGTCTATCAATCAACATCAGGCCTTTGAAAATGAAAAAAGTATCCACACAGATTTTAAAGAAAAAATGACTTATAGTGACTATCTGGGACTGGATACGTTATTATCCAGCCAGCGTCTCTTGAGCGATCATCACGACGAAATGTTATTTATCGTTGTTCATCATGTGAGCGAGCTCTGGATGAAATTAATCCTTCATGAAATCAATTCTGCTGTTCAGGATATACAGTCTGATAACTTGAGATCTTCCTTTAAGAAGCTCGCACGGGTATCCCAGATACAGGAACAGCTGAAAAGTGTATGGGATGTCCTTTCCACCATGACACCGAGTGAATATATGGAGTTTCGAGATAAATTAGGAAATGCATCCGGTTTTCAATCCTATCAAAATAGATTGATAGAATTTGCTCTTGGATATAAAACAGAATATGTTCTGAAAATATATGAAAAAGATTCAGATCTTCATCAGATTTTACAGGAAGCGCACGAAGCACCGAGTCTCTATGATGTTTCGATACAGGCACTTGCCAGAGCAGGGCTTCCAATCGATGAGGATGTATTGAACAGGGATGTCAGTGTTACACATAAATCTAATGAAAGTGTGAAACAGGCCTGGATGACGGTGTATAAAAATGTAGATCAATATTGGGAGCTGTATGAACTTGCGGAAGAGCTGGTCGATATAGAGGATTTATTCCAGCAGTGGCGTTTCAGGCATATGAAAACGGTAGAACGGATTATTGGCTTTAAAAAGGGGACAGGAGGCTCCGGTGGCGTAAGCTATTTGAAAAAAGTACTTGATCAGTATTTCTTTCCGGAGCTTTGGGAATTGAGGACAGAGCTTTAGACTATAATGTTTTATTTTCATGGAAAGAGCAGTTCTTCTTTATCTAAGAGGAGCTGCTCTTTCTGCTGGATACCATACATTTCTTCAATTTCTTAAAATAATAATCGTTTTCTTCTTCAGAGTTATTAAAATCAATCAACTCCAATTCGTGTGACAAAATATTGAATGCTCCATTTTAGTTGTCATTACTATAAGGCAGAATAGAAGCTATGAATCAAAATGTTTATCAGGAAGATATGATTATATTCATGCAAAAACAGTCATAGGTATATCCAAAAAAATGTATTGACTTATAAGAAAATTGAATTATAATTGATTTAATTGATAACGATTATCATTATCAATGAGGATATAAATATAAAGGATGGGATAATGGATGTCTATAAGTAAAGAAGAAATATGCGATATTACAATTATTGGCGGCGGGCCAGCAGGGTTATTTACTGCTTTTTATGCAGGGCTGCGGGAAATGAAGACGAAAATTATCGAAGCCGATAATAAGCTTGGCGGGAAAGTACATGTTTATCCGCAAAAAATGGTATGGGATGTAGGAGGACTTACTCCTTTAACAGGAAGAGAATTAATTGACCAATCAATTAAACAGGGACTGACATTTGATCCAGCTGTTGTATTGGGACAGATTGTAACGGATATAGAGAAAAATGAAGACGGTATCTTTATGCTGACAACCAGTGCAGAAGAGAGACATTATTCTAAAACAATTGTTATTGCTACTGGAATGGGCGGTGTTATTAGTCCGTTAAAATTGGAAGTACCAAGGGCAAATGAATTTGAAAGTAAGAATCTTTATTATAAGGTTCTCGATGTGAATGAATTCCGTGGAAAATCTTTGCTTATATCAGGCGGCGGTCCATCCTCGATTGACTGGGGCAATGATTTATCGCCAATAGCTAAAGAGATTACATTAATATACCGGGGAGATGATTTAAAAGGGCTGGAATCAACTAAAACGAAGCTCATAAATAACGGAGTGAATATCGTGTTTAATACAGAAATACATGAGCTTGCAGGCGAAGACGAAGTTTCAGAGGTTGTCCTTTATAACAACAAAACAAATGAAAGATATACGATGCCGGTAGATGCGCTGCTCGTGAATCATGGATACAACAAGGACAATTATCTTTTTAATAATGAGCAAAATAAGACCGGGTTAGAGTTGGGAGACTATTTCCAGGTGAAAAGTGATGCTAATGGAAATACCAATCTTCCAGGAATTTATGGAGCAGGTGACTGCGTCTCCTATGAAGGGAAGTTGAAATTGATTGCCGGTGCTTATCAGGATGCAGCAAATGCAGTAAACAGCGCCAAGCTGTATATGGAACCAGATGCACATAAAACTGCTATTGTTTCCTCCCATAATGATATTTTAGATGAAAAAAATAAAGTATATTTGTACGGATAAAAACTTACACAAAAAAGAGGAGAGAAACACCATGAAAAAAAGCTTGTTCTTTTTAATCAGTGCAATATTTCTTATATTTTTAGCAGCCTGTAATGATAATAGCCAGGAAGATAATAATGCTGAGGCAAATGATGAAGAAAGTAATGAATCAAGTGAGGCTGAAACCAAAACATTTACAACTGACGGCGGAGATGAAGTGGAAGTACCTGCTGATCCTGAACGAATCGTTGTACTTCACCCGACATACATAGGTGCATTACTTAAGTTTGGACATGAGCCGGTTGGAGTAAGCTTTTATGTCGACCAGGATGAGGTTCTGAATGAGGCAACAGAAGGGATTGAACGCATAGATCCAGAGGACGTAGAGAGTATTATTAATTTAGAGCCTGATTTAATTGTTGCGACAGCGACGGATCCCAATTTAAATAAACTGCAGCAAATTGCTCCTACTATAACGTTTGACTCGATGATCAGCACGTATAAAGATAATACAAAATTATTGGGAGAACTTGTAGGAGAAGAAGATCAGGCACAGGCCTGGCTGGATGAATGGGAGGAACAGATGGCTCATGATACAGAAGAATATAAAGACTTAATAGGAGACAGTACACTTTCGATTTTCCAATCAACACCAAAAGGGCTGGTTTCATTTAATACAGATTATGGCCGCGGTGGAGAAATATTATACGATGGCTACGGGTTTGTACAGCCGGAAGCGCTGGCAGAAGTCACAAAAGATCAATTTAATGTGGAGCTGTCTACGGAAGAGCTTCCAGAGTACGCCGGTGATTTTATAGTGTTAGCTACAGAAGGTGAGGAAGCTCCTATAGCGGAATCAGCAGTTTGGAAAAATGCAGAAGCTGTCCAGGAAAACAGAGTGATTGAATTAGATTTAGCTGTGACGAGATATAATGATCCTATTTCATTAGAAGCGCAGAGAGACATCATTAAAGAGCAGCTGGATGCAATGAAATAAAATGATAGATTAATTTAATAAAAAAGAGGGAGCTCTATGAATCGTCTTACTGGAAGAAATTTAACCATCGCCTACGGAAATAAGGTTATTATTGAGGATTTGGATATTGAGATTCCCGATAAAAAAATAACCTCAATTATTGGTCCTAATGGCTGTGGAAAATCCACTTTATTGAAAGCATTATGCAGACTTCTTCCAATAAAAAAAGGAAAAATCGCTTTAGATGGAACAGATATCAATAAATCGGCTTCTAAGGAGATTGCCAAAAAAATTGCTATTTTACCTCAATCTCCAGAGGTGGCTGATGGTTTAACCGTCGGGGAACTAGTGTCTTATGGAAGATACCCCTATCAAAAAGGGTTCGGGCGTTTAGTTCCAGAAGATGTAGAGGTAATTGATTGGGCTTTGCAAGTTACAGGCATAACCGAGTTTAAGCATAGAATAATCAATGATCTGAGCGGCGGCCAGAAGCAAAGAGTATGGATTGCTATGGCCCTCGCTCAAAAAACAGATATTATTTTTCTGGATGAACCAACCACTTTCCTTGATATAGCACATCAGCTTGAAATCCTGGAATTGATAAAAGAGCTGAATCAAAAACAGCAAACAACAATCGTAATGGTACTTCATGATATTAATCAGGCTATTCGTTTTTCGGATTACATGATTACCATGAAGGATGGAGAAGTGATAACACAAGGTAATATACCAGAGGTTTTATCAAGCCAGCTGCTTGCTGAAGTTTTCCAGATTGATGCTGAACTGATGCAGGATAAGCTGACTGGCAAACCAATGATAGCAAATTACCAATTAGTTAATAGGAAGTATTCAAAAGTTGAAATTAAGTGAAGAAATGAGTTAATAGTTATGGAATTGAAGAACAAAATCCCTTTTCATTTTAGTATTATTTTTACCATTGCTTGTATCATTCTCGTTATAACGTTTTGGATATCGATTGTGTATGGCAATGCTGATATAGATACCTCAACAATTCTAAATGCCATTTTTAACTATGATCCAGAGGACGTGAATCATAATATTATTATAGATGTCCGTATTCCCAGAGATATCGGAGCTTTATTAGTTGGTGTTGCTCTTGCAGTTTCAGGAGCAGGAATTCAGAGTGTCACGAGAAACAGTCTTGCTGATCCCAGTTTAATTGGTTTGAATTCGGGAGCTGCTTTGATGCTGGCATTGACTTACGCAGTTTCACCTGTTATAACGTTCCCACTTTTAATTTTAACTGGATTTATTGGTGCAATGCTTGGCGGAACTATGGTGCTGATGATCGGGAGTTCCAGAAAAGACGGATTTAATCCTGTCCGCCTTATTTTGGCAGGGGCTGCAGTCAGCGCTCTGCTTAGTGCGGCAAGCCAGGCTATTGCATTATATTTTAGATTAAATCAATCTCTAATATTCTGGAGTTCTGGAGGTGTTTCTGGAACTACCTGGCAGCAGTTATATACTGGTATCCCTGTTGTTGCTATTATCGTGGTTATCTTTATTCTTATAAGCGGACAATTGTCTATCCTGAATTTAGGTGAATCAATTGCAAAAGGGCTGGGACAGAATGTGAAGCTCATACGGGCAGGAACAATGCTTTTGAGTATGCTTCTTGCCGGAATTTCTGTAGCAATAGTCGGGCAAATTGCATTTGTTGGCTTAATGGTTCCGCATATTTCCAGGTTTTTAGTTGGTACAGATTATAAAAAAGTTATCCCATTAACTGCTGTTTTAGGAGGTTGTCTGGTCGTTGGTGCAGATACTGTTGCCAGATTAATGGGAGAAGCTCCTGTCAGTGCAATTATTTCCTTTATAGGTGTCCCTTATTTTTTATATTTGATTAAAAAAGGGGGACGTACGATATGATCGATTCCAAGCTGAAAAGAAAGCAGATAATAGTATGCCTCGTTTTAACAGTACTGCTTTTTTTGGCAGTCACTTGGAGCATTACCTCCGGTGAATATAAAATGGATTTATCCGCTTATTTGAAAACATTGATTGGGCAAGGAGAATTCAAGGATAACTTAATTTTAATGGAATTCAGAATGCCGAGAATGCTGATTACATTGCTAGCCGGAATGGCACTAAGCATGAGTGGTGCCATTATCCAGAGTATTACTAAAAATCCATTGGCAGAATCCGGGATTCTTGGCATAAATGCAGGTGGAGGTTTTGCTATTGCTGTTTTTATTGTTATTGGACAAGTAAACCCCAATACCTTTATTTATGTTCTGCCACTGATAAGCGCAGCAGGAGGGATTTTGACTGCATTGCTCATTTTTTTGTTCAGTTATAATAAAGGCAAAGGAATCAGTCCTGTCAATATGGTTTTGATAGGTGTCGGACTATCTGCAGCGCTATCTGGGGGCTCTATAACAATGATGAGGAAATTTAATGAAGATCAGGCTGAATTTATTGCTGCCTGGATGGCAGGGAATATCTGGGGAGATGAATGGCCCTTTGTTCTTGCATTTTTACCATGGATATTAATCATTATTCCATTTCTATTCTTTAAGTCAAACAGCCTAAATATTATCAATACGAATGATCAAACAGCAAAGAGTTTAGGAGTGAACCTGGATAAAGAAAGGCTTATTTTGCTTATTGCCTCAGTTATTTTATCATCTGTTGCTGTTGCAGTGGTTGGCTCTATCGGTTTTATTGGTTTAATGGGACCACACATTGCGAAGTCTTTTGTCGGACCAAGACATCAGCTGTTCCTGCCGATTGCATTATTGACGGGTGCATTTCTATTGGTGGTTGCTGATACCGTTGGCCAGACGGTTTTGCCGATTGGTACGATTCCGGCAGGGATTGTTGTAGCAATTATCGGTGCTCCATATTTCTTGTATTTGATGTATAAAACAAATGCGGTTTAAAGATTTATCGCTGAAAAAGGAAGCTGTTATTGGTGATGAAGAATAGTAAAGCATGCCAATTTAAGGCAGATTACTGTTTGACTACATCCAAAATATATGTATAATATTAGCTAAGTAAATAAGTTGAATGTTTTCTAGGGTTCCGCAACAATCAGTTGGTCTGGTCCGAGAGGAAACTCACAGCTTAGCTGTGCCACGGAGGGACAAAAGCCCGGGAGAAACTGTTTAACAGTTATCTCCCGGTTTTTTTGTCCCTTTTTTGTTTTTCTTGAAATTAAATTGGAGGTGCGGATGGAATGAATATGAATTGGTTAAAAGTAATTATTGCTGCAGTGATTGAGGTGTTTTGGGTAATTGGCTTAAAACATGCTTATGATTTTTGGACTTGGACGGGAACTGTGATCGCAATCATTATCAGTTTCTATTTGATGATTATGGCTGGGAAAAAGCTTCCTGTTGGAACTGTTTATGCCGTTTTTGTGGGTCTGGGGACTACAGGAACAACTTTCGCAGATATTGTCTTCTTTGGTGAGCCGTTTCAAATGGTAAAAATCCTTTTAATTGCTATTTTATTGACGGGTGTTATTGGTTTGAAATTAGTAACAAAAGATAATATTAAAGAAGGAGCTGAATCGTGATGGCTTGGACTTCATTAGTTGTAGCAGGCTTGTTTGAAGTATTTGGTGTTACCATGATCAATAAATTACACAAAGATCGCAGCTGGCAGGCATTGTCTTTGCTGGTTTTGGGTTTTGGAGCGAGCTTCTTTTTTCTGGCCTATGCCATGGAAACCCTGCCTATGGGAACTGCTTATGCTGTTTGGACCGGTATCGGTGCTTCTGGCGGTGCAATAGCTGGAATGGTTTTTTATAATGAGGTAAAAGATTGGAAAAGAATTATGTTTATCACAATGGTATTAGGTGCTGCAGTTGGTTTAAAGCTGTTTTCTTAAATATAAATATTGATGGATAGAAGCAACACGATTTATTTAACAGAAAATAAATCGTGTTGCTTCTATCCGAATAACGTATTCTGTAAAATTTTTAGGAATAAGCAATCTTATACTATACTTTATAATGAGCAACAGCTGCTTCGGCTAATTTAAGAATTTCGAAATGCAGTTCCTCCGGCTCGATAATGGATATTTGGTCTGCGAATCCGAGAATATATCTCTTTGCCTCGTCCTTCGTATCAAAAGCTAATTTGACAGATTTCCAACCTTCTTTATCGCTAGATTCTGCTTCAATTATCCGTACAAAATGATTTGAAAAGGAGAGTCTTGACAGAACTTCCTCAGAAACCTTAACCCGCACTTCATAAGTTGGTAACGCTTTGATAAAAGCTTGTTTTGAGGATTTCCAATATGCTGCAATATCGAAGTCATCCGGTCTTTCAAACGTATTCACCCCGGGCACAGCAGACTGAATTCGCGAAGCACGGTAATTCCGGATATCTCCATTTTCTTTGGCGGCAATAAAATACCAGATGCTCCCTTTAGCAACTAATCCAAGCGGTTGGACGATATAGCGATTTGTCTGTCCATCTGCACGCTGATAAATAATCTCCAATGTAACATTCTCCCATATCGCATTTTTCAACACTTCAAAAGAGGATATTTTTTCTTTTGTTCCCCGCCATGAGCTGGTGTCAATATGGATGCGGCTCCATATATCCTTTGCATTTTTACGGTAAGCTGCAGGAAGGGAGGCAATAATCTTATTTCGGGCGTCTTCAGAGGTGCGGGTTAACCCCAAATCATCCAATAATTGTGGAGATACAGGAGCAAATAAAGCACGTATTTCTGATTCTTTTAAACCGGTTAAATCTGTCTGATATCCATCCATTAAAGACCAGCCGCCATTTTTTCCACGATCGGCAAAAACAGGAATACCAGATCCGCTTAGAACCTCCATATCTCGATAAATTGTCCGTTCGGAGACCTCCAGCTTTTCAGCCAGCTCTTTAGCAGTTATTCGCCCTTGAGTCTGCAGCATTAAAAGAATTGATATCAAGCGGTCACCTCTCATTAAAATCACCTTTTTCCAATGAATTATATTTATTAAATAAAATATGACAATAGATGTCAAGAATACATCCTTATAATGAAAATATCTGATGAAGAAAGGATTGAAGTTAATGAAGATACTGGATGGAAAAGTAGCACTTGTTACAGGAGGAAGCAGAGGGGCCGGCCGCGGTATTGCTGTAGAGCTGGGGAAAGCTGGTGCAACAGTATATGTCACAGGTCGGAGTATCCGGGGGGCATCTACGAATAATTGGCCAGGGACTATTGATGATACTGTATCAGAAATAGAAGCCTCCGGCGGAGATGCAATTGCAGTACAGTGCGACCATACCAATGACGCAGAAACTGAAGCAGTTATATCTCAAATTAGAGAAGAGCAGGGAAGGCTGGATATATTGGTTAATAATGTGTGGGGTGCACATGACCTTGGTGTAGATGGAAAACCTTTTTGGGAGCTGTCATTGAAAAATTGGGATACGATGTTTACTGCTGGTGTGCGTGCTCAACTGGCAACAAATTATTTTGCAGTTCCATTACTTCGTGAAAATAAACAAGCACTTATTATTCATACAACGTTTTGGGATCGGAGTATGTATACAGGGCAGTTTTATTATGATTTAGCAAAGAATGCATTGGTACGAATGGCTTACGGACTATCGATAGAATTAAAACAGGATAACATTGCTGTTCTTGCTGTTTCTCCAGGGTTTATGCGGACAGAGCTTGTATTGGAATTTCATGGTGCAAATGAAAAGAGCTGGCAGGAAGCAGAAGATTTAAAGCAAACAGAAACACCATATTATGTCGGCCGGGGGATAGCTGCGCTTGCAGGTGATCCAAATGTGATGGAGAAAAACGGGCAAGTGTTCAGGGCTGGAGATTTAGCGAAGGAGTATGGGTTTACAGACATCGATGGACGTTACATTCCACCATTTACAATATGACTTTTCGTTCAGATTATCACTATAATATTTATTTTCAATCATTAAAGAATGCAGTCTGTTTTAGAGTTGAAACTAATATATAAGAAAATTACCACCAGTATTTAAAAAGTATACTGGTGGTAATTTTCTTGAGAAGTAGAAAGCCTCATACTGCTATCAATCTGTCATCAGCCAATAGGATTGATTAATTAATCTTTGACAGATTTCTTCGCTTTCAAAGGCGGTAAGGACAAATAGGTAATTCCTCTCCAAATCCATTCTAATGGTCCCATCCGGAAATAACGAAGCCAGTGCTTGCTCCATATAACCTGCATGATAAAGATCAGGACAGCAAGCAATGAACCTGCTGCAGGCCCTATCTTACCAAATAGGCCAAGTCCATAGCTGTAAAAAATCAAGGTGCAGATAACGGATTGCATAATATAATTAGTAAACGCCATACGACCGACACTGGATAATGGGCTTAACAAGCGTTTCCATGTGCCTTTTTGGATTAATAAAGCAATCAATGTGATATAGAAGACAGCAATCAGCGGACCGCCCAGCAGATGCTGAAGAACTTCAAATTGATTCATCCACATTGTCAGCGGGTCCAAAGTCAGCTTTAAAATTACGGGGATAAGCTGTAATAAAAAGCCGATTCCCCCTGTCCACAGACAAATCTGCAATAGCTGAGAGTAATTAGCGGGTATATTTGAAAACCATTTTTTCTTTGCAAAATAAGCACCAAGCAGAAACAATCCAAGAATTTGCGGATAAAAGATAATTTGATTCATTACGGAGGAATTCCAATCTCTTATCCGGAGCTCTTGAATTTCTGCCCATGAACCACTGCTATATACCGCTTCATCAGCAGTAATCCATTGATGAACCTGCTCCATCCATTCGGGGTTAGGCTCATAGCTTCCATCTGGACCGCTGAACAGCAATAGTCCAGGAATAAAAAGAAGCAGAAGACATGCCCAGACCAGCAGTGTTTTTGCTGCCCGTTTGTGGAAGAGTAATAAGAGAAAACCAAGTAAGGCATAATGAAAGAGAATATCTCCATACCAGATAAACCATCCATGTATCAACCCGAACAAAAGTAATGCAAGCAGGCGGCGGGTGTAGATAGGCACAAAATGGCGCTTTCTTTTTAAGGCACTATCCTTCATTAAAATCATACTGTATCCAAACAAAAAAGAAAAAATAGCAATAAATTTGCCGGAGACAAAGAAATCAAGGAAGGATTGTATGGCTTGATCCCACCTGCCCGGCCATAATTCCAATTGGAATTGAATAGCCTGCAAAGAGGTAGTGAAAAAAAGCATATTAACTAAAAGAATACCGAGAATAGCCAAACCCCGGACAATGTCCAAAAGTATTATCCGATTGTTGGCCGGTTTAAAATTCATTATTTCATCTTCCTTTCTGACATAAAATGATAATGTTTTGTAGTGAATAATTTGATTGTAAATAACAATTCTAAAGAGTTTATAAAGTGAATTGATTATAAATTGAAAGCAAAGAATTAATTAATGTAAAGGCAGATTATATACAAAAGGAATTTCTCTTATAAACGGAAATATGACAGAAAATCCATTGCATAAAAAAGCGATTGCCTTTTAAATTTATAAAAGGCAATCGCTAGAAAAACGCTATCTATATAAAATGTATCTTCTATATTTAAATAAAGTAAAATCCAATTCCCATAATCACATATGCAGCTAGTAAAGCGAGTCCTTCAAACCAATTGGAATCCCCATCATTCGATATGGTTATCATTAATAACACAGCTGTCACCATACTAATCAGCTCCGGCCATGTGAAGACAAGCGGCATGGATGTTGAAAAGAAGAGGGATAACAGCACTAGAATCGGCAGAACAAACATGGTTACCTGCAGTGTAGACCCGACAGCAATCTCAACAGCAACATCCATTTTATTTTTATAAGCCATGATGATTGCTGATGCATGCTCTGCTGCATTTCCGACAATGGCGACAATAATTATCCCGATAAATAATTCCGACCATCCGAAGGCAGCCCCAACAGTATCAAAGGTCGAGACTAAATGCTCTGAAACATAGGCTACAGCAGCCGTTGCAAGTGCCAGGATTGAAATTGCTTTTCCCTTTCCCCATTCAGGCTTTTCTTCATGACCAGGCTCCACTGGTGTATGATCTGTTTGATAAACCCCGCGATGAGTAACGAACTTAAATAACAATGCTGCCAAATATAATACGATTAAAATAATGGCGATCCCGACACTTAAAATCATTGTATCCTGTTCATTCATCGTATGTGTAAACACTTCAGGGATAACAAAGGCAACAATAACAGCAAAAATTAGCATTCCTGCATTATGACGTGCATCATAAATGCTGAAAGTTTGCCTTTTATATTTCAGGCCACCTACAAAAAAGGAAAGCCCACCGACAAGCAGTAAGTTGCCTAATACGGATCCTGTTAACGAAGCCAGCACGATTCCAATAAGTCCAGCCTTGAGTGCAAAGATAGAAATAATAAGTTCAACCGCATTTCCAAAAGTTGCATTTAATAAGCCGCCGACTCTTGGGCCCAAAACAATTGCTAAACTTTCAGTGGCTCTGCCAATAAATCCGGCTAAAGCAATAATAGTTAAACAATAGATGATGAACATAATAGTGGCAGACCAATGAAAAATAGAACCGATGATGGAGAGTGGCAGGCCAATGAAAACGAAAATCATAAATAATTTATTCATCGTTATCCCCCGTTTTCTAGATTTGGATAACAATAGGTTGCCCAGATTTATTAGATATTATTTTTAAAGGGAGGAGTTTCATGTTCCCGGCGGATAAATAATAGTTGTATTATTATAATTGTAATATATATGCTTATATGATAATATGTTCATATAATGAATATCAGGTTAAATAATTGTATTATTATCCAAAATTATAAAAGGAGGTAAATCAAACATTGGAGGAGTACAAAGTGGAAAACAGTTCTTCTGAAGACCTGGACAGTGAAACATTATTTATCGTATCACAAACATTTAAAGCATTGGGTGATCCAACGAGAATCCGCATTCTTCATTTACTTTTTAAAAAAGAATGCTCCGTTAATGCAATCGCAGAGGCTTTAGATATCAGACAATCAACGGTATCACATCAATTGCGTTTCCTGAAGAATTTACGTCTTGTGAAGTATCGCCGTGAAGGAACAACGCTTTATTATTCGCCTGACGATGAGCATGTGATGCTTATTTTAAAACAAATGATAGATCATGCAAGTCACAGTTAACAGGTACTTATAAATTCATATTTTAAATAAGGAGGTTATCATATGGGAGCGGGACATCACCATGGTCATGATCATACACATGGTGCTAATAAAAAAACACTCATAATCAGTTTTATCATTATTACAGTGTTTATGATTATCGAAGTAATCGGCGGTATTCTTACAAATAGTCTGGCTTTATTGGCAGATGCCGGACATATGCTGAGCGATTCTATTTCCTTATTGATTGCTCTCATTGCTTTTATATTGGGAGAAAGAGCTGCAAATCATGCTAAAACTTATGGATACAAACGCTTTGAAATTTTGGCAGCTATTTTGAACGGTGTCACATTACTTGCTGTTTCACTATTTATTTTTTATGAAGCATTCCAGAGATTATTTGATCCGCCTGAAGTAGCTTCTTCTGGTATGCTAATTATTGCTGTAATTGGTTTAGTAGTAAATATTCTTGTTGCATTTACCATGTTACGTGGTGGAGATACAAAGGATAATCTAAATATGCGTGCAGCTTTCCTGCATGTTCTCGGCGATTTGCTTGGCTCTGTCGGAGCTATCGCAGCAGCACTGCTGATGATTTTCTTCCAATGGACGTGGGCAGATACAGTAGCGAGTGTATTGGTTGCAGTACTGATTTTAATCAGTGGCTGGCGGGTCACAAAAGATTCCGTTCATATTTTGATGGAAGGAGCACCGCTTAATGTAGACCTGAAAGAAATTGTGAGGACTATCGAGAATGTAGATGGCATCAAGGGTATCCATGATTTACATGTATGGAGTATTACAAGCGGGCAAAATGCGCTTTCCTGTCATATCATTGTAGATGGGAATATGATGGTAGAGGAAAGTCAATTATTGCTTCGTACCGTTGAGAGTGAATTAGGACATAAAGGTATTGGACACGTAACCATCCAAGTAGAAACGGATACACATCCACATGAAGATTCTATTCTGTGTCATGCAGATTATGAGATTGGTGCTGAGCACCATCATGGCCATAGTCATTAAAACATAGAAAATAAAGAGTTATATAATCTGTATTTCAGATTTATTGCAAATCAGAGTTAGTATCGTAAAAAATTAAAGTCCCCCCGCGCTATTACAACAGTGATACAGAGGGGGCTTTTAACATTTTGGGATTTAAATAATAAGGAAAGTGTTATTGCGGTTCTGAGTAATGGCGGAGTTTTTTCTCGTGCTGGGCAGTTTTACTTAATAGAAAATCGGTAGTATCTTGGGTTTCTGTTTAATCTGTCGGGACCCCATCTATCTTCTTCCCTAAGTGATCAAAGCCTCTGTCCATCCTGACTTCCCAATCTGCCCGCATGTTGTCCATCTTCGTTTCTAAGTCTGTCCGCATATTATCCATCTTGGAATCCATTTGATCAAACTTTTTATCTATATGCTGAGAATGAAGTTCTAAGGAATGCAGTATTTCTTTTAACATCGGTTCTTTTTCCATGTTTTCGCCTCCCTTTGTAAGTAGTATAAGCGAATTTTTGCGTATTGGAAAGTACTTGAGGTAATCATTTAATCAGGTTTTATCATAGCCCCGAAGTGTTGCGGACTGAGGTTTTATTCCTCAAATAGTAGATGATGCAAAATTTTCTGGAAACCCTTCACTTTATAATTCTTCAATACCAAAATAGTAACATACATCAATTCCTGTCATAAATATTATTCTATAGAAAATCTGCTATCAACAACTATAATTTAAGCATGTTATAATTGAAGTCAAAGGAGTGATTACCATTTCAAAGAAAAGAATCCTGGCTATCAGTGACATCCATGGTTGCTATAAAGAGCTTGTAGAGCTGTTGCAATTAAACGATTATAATCCGGAAGAAGACCAGCTTATTCTGCTTGGAGATTATATTGACAGAGGTCCTGAATCGAAGCAGACGGTTACTTACATAATGAAACTTGTAGACGAAGGGGCTATTGCTTTAAGAGGCAATCACGATCAAATGTTTATAGAGTTTATATTTAGTAATAATCCAGACAAACAGCGGCGTTATTTAATTAACGGCGGAATGACTACATTGGAAACTTATGTTGGAGAAGACTATTTTCCAAATAATGCTGCAGAGGAACATTTACATTCTGCAAAGCAGCTGATCAAAGAAAAAGATAGTGAACATTTAGAGTTTCTGTCCAACCTGCCATATTATTATGAAACTGAAAAGCATCTTTTTGTCCATGCAGGTATTAATCCACTATTGGCTGATTGGAGAGATACTCCTGATTATGATAAAATCTGGATTCGTCAAGAATTCTTAGGGGTTGATCATCCTTATGATTTTACCGTTGTTCATGGGCATACGCCGACACAATCTATTCGTGGAAACAAAGATAATAGTATTTTTTTTGGTAATAAGAAGATTGACATTGACGGAGCATGTGCTTATGGAGGCAGGTTAAACTGTTTAATTATTACGGGAGATTCATATCAGACAAACTATATAAGTAATGAAAAAGGCTAGAAATGGAGCTTTGGGGGTGAGGAAATGGCAAACATTCGTGATGTTGCCAAAGCTGCTGGTGTATCTGTTACTACAGTTTCACGTGTGCTGAATAATCATCCTTATGTAAAGGAAGAAAAGGAAGCAGCAGTAAAAAAAGCAATTAAAGAAACTGGCTATATTCCAAATATTAATGCGGTTAACTTGAAGAAAGGAAAAACAAACTTAATTGGTGTTGTTTTGCCATTTCTTGACCAGCCGTATTTCTCAAATTTGATTCAAGGGATATCACAGGCAGCTTCTGTTCATCAATATAAACTGGTGCTTTATCAGACAGGATATCATGAACATCAGGAAAAAGAAGCTTTGGAGATGTTAAAGTTAAAGCAAATTGACAGCCTGATCATTTGTTCCAGAAAAATTTCCTTAGATATAGTGGAAAGCTATCAGCAATATGGCAATATTGTTCTTTTTGAGGATGGAGAACAAACATCATTAAGCTATACATTTATCGATCATTATGCATGTTTTATAAAAGCCTTAGAATACCTTTATGAGCATGGACACCGGGAAATTGGGTTTTCAATAAACAGGCTGGAAGGAACGAACAGCAGGCAGCGCGAACAGGCTTATCGTGATTTTCTAAAGCTAAAAGGACTGCCTTATAATGAAAAATATATATTTAAAAAATGTCTCAACATAGAAGACGGGGAACGTATTTTGAAAGAAATGGGAACATTCCAAAAGCGTCCTACAGCTATACTTGCTACTGGTGATCAAGTGGCAGCAGGAATAATTACATCAAGCTCTAAGCACCACCTTAAAATACCAGAAGACTTAGCAGTTATTGGATTTGATGATCAGCCGATAGCACGTGCAATGAGTATAACTACAGTCGACATACCCTTATATTCTATCGGCCAGCTTCTCTTTGAGCAGGCCGTATCCGAAAAAGTTTCCCATAAAGAAGTTTCTGCTGAATTGATTGAAAGGTCGACAGTGTAAAGACTTATCACAATGCAGCAGGAAAAAGAATAATAACAAAAGAACAGCCCGGGATTAGCTGGAATACCAGAATATTATATGATCATGCCATTTTAGTTACACTCATCATAATATTCAGATTCCACGCTAAATTTACTCCGGACTGCTTCTTAAATTGAGTGTACTTTCTGATAACGATTTCAGGTCAAGTGTTTTTGTAAAATTAAATATAATAGATCTGAACCACTCTGTAAAAAGTGGGAATTACTTTAAAGCATTGTATTTTTGAATTTATCAATGTAATTCTTCGCTTTTTCGAAGCTTAATCCACTATAATCCTGTACATATTTAACTGCTTTATGTTCATTTTCAGGTTTTTGGAGCATGTCTTCTAAATGTTGTACAACTTCAGGGTCTTCTAATTTTTGATAGGGGGATGTAGAATTTTCTATATATCTTTTTAATTCGAAGAAGCCCATTCCAGTTTCTTGTTTTACATATTTCATTACTCGCATATATTTTATAGGCGATGCATTATTTTCTTTGTTTTCAAGCATTTCCGAAGCTTCTAAAATAACTTCAAAAGGATCCCTGCGTGATTGTGATGGATCAAATTTATTTCTTTTGCGTAAAAATATTAAATATACAATTCCGGCAAGTATAATAACAACTAAAAGGATTTGTATAAACAGCATATTTCACTCTCCCTGGAAATGGTTTTATTTTATTATAACATAAAGGGAATTAGCTTCTAATAATATATAAGCCTATCAAGTTATTAAGGATGGAAGATAAGATAAAAGAGCGGCATTACTGCAGTATTTAACGTCGCGGAATGAAAAAAGATATACCTGAAGATACGAGGAAAAGATGAAAACTATCAGGCTGAAATGCTTAACAGAAAATGAAAGAATTAGAAAGAGCTGCGATTACCAGTTCTTTTTGTTTTTATAAATTCTTTTCTGGATTTAAATAACTTTGCAAATGAATAAGTATTTGTTATAATAGAACAAATGTTCTTTTGGGCGGATTTCAGAAAATAAGTCAGGCTAAAGCAGCTACTTGTTTTAAACCCAAAATAAAATATTTAAATCCTAACATGCAAATCATTCAAAAGAGAGGTGAGCCCAATGAAGCAGGAATCACTTTTTGCAGAGGATAATAAAAGAAATTCTCCACTTGCCAGCCGTGTGCGGCCAAAAACACTGGATGAATTTTCCGGTCAGCAGCACTTATTAGCCCATGGGAAGGTTTTGCGAGAGATTATCGAAAATGATCAGGTTACGTCTATTATTTTTTGGGGACCGCCCGGGGTCGGGAAAACAACATTGGCTGAAATTATTGCCAATAAGACAGAATCAAAATTTATTAACCTGTCTGCTGTAAACAGCAGTATCAAGGATATTAAAATAATTATGAAGGAAGCTGAAGCAAGGCTTGATTTAGGTGAAAAAACGATTATTTTTATTGATGAAATACACCGGTTTAACAAAGCGCAGCAGGATGCCTTTCTCCCTTATGTAGAAAATGGCAGCATTATTTTAATTGGAGCAACAACAGAGAACCCATCCTTTGAAGTAAATGCCGCATTGTTATCGAGAAGCAAGGTATTTGTTTTAAACCAGCTGGAACTATCTGATATTGTAAACCTGCTAAAGAATGCGATAAATCATCCGTACGGGTTTGGTGATAAGAATATTCAAATAACAGATCAAAGCCTGGGAGCCATCGCGAAATTTGCCAACGGGGATGCAAGAAGTGCCCTGAATACGCTGGAAATGGCTGTTTTAAATAGTGATACAAGCTCTGAAGGTTTCTATATTAATGAGTCTAATCTGGAACAGCTGATTACCCGAACTTCCTTCCTGTATGATAAAAGTGGGGAAGAGCATTATAACATCATTTCTGCCCTGCATAAATCGATGCGGAACAGTGATGTGGATGCGGCTGTTTATTGGCTCTCCAGGATGATGGAATCTGGAGAAGATCCGATATATATTGCAAGAAGGTTAGTCCGTTTTGCAAGTGAAGATATCGGTCTGGCAGATACACGTGCCTTAACAATTACAACAGATGTATTCCAGGCCTGCAGGTATATCGGGATGCCGGAATGTGATGTTCATTTGACAGAGGCTGTCATTTATTTATCTCTTGCTCCAAAATCAAATGCTGTATATAAAGCACGGCAAAAAGCAAAAAAAGATGTAAAGGAATCTATTAATGAACCAGTACCATTGCAAATAAGAAATGCACCGACAAAATTAATGAAGGAGCTGGATTATGGAAAAGATTATCAATATTCACATGATGAACAGGATAAATTAACAACGATGAAAACAATGCCGCCTTCTTTGGAGGGACAGCAGTATTATTTTCCAACAAATCAAGGAAATGAGAAAAAATTTAAAGACAGGTTAAACTACATTAGAGAGTGGCATGAGAGGAACAATTAAGAATCTAATCGGTTGAAGCTTTTCCGGTAACAAAGCAGAACTGAAGCATGGCGTTTTAACGAAAACAATGCTATACTTTAAATTGCGATGAGCTGATTTGCGTAAGTCGGGAGACAACGTATTATATATGTAGATGTGAACTGCATGTTCTTCCGCCGCAAATTTCGTAAAGGCTGAGATATGAGTATCTCGGCCAGTAAAAAATCCGAACTATCATTTGATATTCTTTTGTTAGAATACAGATAAGTTCGGATTTTTCTTTATATGTTGGTATTTCTTATAATTATTTGCTTTTTAACCTGCTGATTTCGCTGTGCGCTGACTTCTTCTAGTAATTCTCTGCTCTTTCAAAAGTCTTACTTTTATCAACTAGATTTAGTTTTTCAAGCAGATGACGAAGTGGCTGCTGGACAAGTAAATAGACACCTATTGAAATGAATACAACAGCTGTTCCATATAAAAATCCGGCAAGTACATCGGTTGGGAAGTGAACTCCTAAATAAATTCTTGTATACAATATAAAGCCAATCCACAAAAGCGCGATGAAGGCGACAATTACTTTTTTCCAAATTTGAACAGCAGTAAGTATAAGTACTAATCCAATGAACCCATAGAAAATAGTAGTTGCTGTGGCATGTCCGCTCGGGAAGCTTTCATTGGTTTTCTCGATAAGCTGTAAAAATGCGGGGCGGTCACGATCAAATATTTTCTTTAGAATTTTTCCTCCGATAGCTGCACAAAAAAGGATTGTTCCCCCAAACCATAATCCTTCAGCAAACCTGCGCTTAAAGAATAATACAATAGCAATAATAATTGTTAAAGCAATAACCAGCTTCATACTTCCGAGCTCTGTTACTTTTATAATAAAGGATGTTTTCCCTTCAGAGATAGAACCTTGGATCCGGTCAATCCATGCCAGATCAAAAGATCTGATCCAACTGCTGTCAAAATACACTCCCCAGGAAATAGCTCCAAATAAAATTAAAAATAGTATCCCTACTATAAAAAAAGGTACAGGAGATACTTTTTGTTTTCCCAATCTAATAACCTTCTTTCTGTAAATGTTTTTCCATCATTGTTGATTTAGAACTTTCATTGTACCTAATAATCGATATTTTTGCATGGATAGAGCTGAAAAAATTTTAGATAGAGGGAATTTTACATGTTTATAGTTTTAAATAGAAAGGAAAAGTGAAGTATAGCAAATATTAATTACTGCATAATAGATAGCAGGTTAAGGAGGAATATAGAAATGGAACAAGAACAATTGATATTACAAGAGCGGCCGAATGGATTGCCAGATAAGGATACATTTCAATTTAAAAAGGTTGAAGTCAATGAACCTGAAGAAGGGGAAATATTACTGAAAACATTATATGTTTCCGTCGATCCTTACATGCGGGGAAGAATGTCTGATGCACCTTCATATGCAGCGCCATTTGAGGTCGGAGCTCCTTTAGTGGGAGGGAATGTTAGTCAAGTAATGAAGTCAAACAGCGACCAGTTTACTTCAGGTGATTTAGTGACAGGAAATCTTGATTTTCAGGAATACAACGTTGTTAAGGCGGATAAGGTTCGCAAGGTCAGAACAAACGATTTAAGCCCAAGCAATGCACTTAGCGTGCTGGGAATGCCTGCACTGACTGCATATTTTGGAATGATGCATATTGGTGAACCTAAAAAAGGAGAAACGGTGGTTATCTCTGGAGCAGCAGGAGCAGTCGGGCAAGTAGCAGGGCAATTGGCTAAGAAAGTTGGTTCACGAGTTGTCGGAATTGTCGGGTCAAAGGAAAAGGCCAAGTATATTACAGAAACTCTGGGATACGATGCTGCAGTGGAATATAAAAAAGGAAATGTCAGCGAGCAGCTGAAAGAAACATGTCCGGATGGAATTGATGTCTATTATGAAAATGTTGGCGGAGAAATTTCAGATGCTGTTTGGCCTTTGTTAAATGTATTCGCCCGTGTACCTGTATGTGGCGCAATTTCTGCATACAACTTAGAAGAGGGAGAGAAAGATATTGGTTTGCGTGTTCAACAATTTCTTATTAAATCGCGTGTGAAAATGCAGGGATTACTGATTGGAGATTTTGCTGAACACTATGATGAAGCATACCAAGCATTGGAAGAAGCAGTTTCCAATGGAGAATTGAAATTTGAAGAAACGATTCACAAAGGGTTTCATGCCATTCCAGATGCTTTCTTAGGATTGTTTTCTGGTGAGAATATTGGAAAACAGCTTGTGAAGGTCGCTGATAAAGAATAGGATTACAGGAAAAGGAAGCCGCTTCATTCATATGTATTGAATGAGCGGCTTTTTACACAATAGAAGAGTATAAGAGGGATTAGGCCTAATAGACATTGATGATAAAATACAATAACATTATCTTGACAGGATTTCTGCTTATTTGAAGAAGGGGATGGTTATGATGAAAGTTTTTAAAAATAAACGTTATTGGATACTTATGCCGCCGACGTTATTAATTGGCATTTCGCTGATTATCTTTATTCCGAATAATGATGGATTCCCTTATGCCTTTTCATCCCTCGTCCTGTTTTGGATCGTTTATTATACGTGGACCTATTATGCGGAAAAGAAGAATAATAGGCAAAATAAAGAAAGTCTATAAACATGGCTGCAGCTTCTTAGAAGCTGCAGCCATGTTTATTTTTGAGCAAAGCCTATTGAAAAATATAATCTAAGTAATCTCCGTGCCCACGGACAAGTTCTGTTTCATTTTGAGAAAAAATCCAAAAGTAGTGGAAGGTCAGCCCTGATTCTTCACCGCCCCCGGTTGGCTGATATTCCCATTCATCAGGGGCATCCAGTACAGTTATCTTATAAAAGAACCTGTGATGAATAGACCCATCATCATTTTTCCAAAAATCTTCTGTAATCAATCCTTCTACTTTAAACTTTTGCAATCCTGTTTCTTCTTTTACTTCCCTGATGATGGCATAATCTATCTCCTCTTTTGCCTCCACAGTTCCTTTAGGTATTTGTATCCCAGCTTCAGGGTTAGAATGCTGGAAAACAAGAACTTGTATTTTATCGTTCTTTACCCTTGTTATATATCCGTATACTTTTTTTATTGGATTCATAATTACACAACCTCTCTCAATAGCTAGTTTTTTAAAAAGTAGACTTTAAAAAACTTATAACAATTTTTTCTTCTTATACAATTATTTTAATGTAATAAATTCAAATAAAAAGATACTGCACCAATGATTATAAATATTGTTACATATAAAAATTGACTATGACCTAACGTCATACTTTAGAATGTAATAATGAAGGAAGGAGAGAACAGATTTGAATAAAAAAATGTATACAGTAAAAAAATTCGCCGAATTGACAGGTGTCACGGAACGAACTCTTCATTATTATGATCGCAAAGGAGTGCTCACTCCAACCAGCTATACAGAAAATGGATATCGACTCTATAGTCATGAAGACATATTTAAAATGCAGAAAATCTTAACACTAAAATATTTAGGGTATTCTTTAAAAGAGGTCATTGAATATCTTTCTAAAAATTCAACAGCTAGTGTACACGATACATTATATAAACAGAAAGAGTTACTTAAGAAGAAAAGAGACGAAATAGATCATATTATTGATACTTTTTCGAGAGTAGAACAATTAATTCAAGATAAAAAGATTGAAAGTGATCTGCTGCTGGCTATCATTCATTCCCTTCAATTTGAAAAAAGACAGAAAAACTGGCTATCTACCAAAGTTTCTAAATCAGTTGTTGATCAAGTATTTATGCAGCATATGACCAAAGAAGAAAGAATGAACACGGAAAATGATCTGTTGATCGCTATAAATAAATTACAAGGCCTTTATGAGAATGGAGTTCCCCCACATAATATAGAAGTTCAAAATTTAATGAAACAAATGGAAAAAATTTTAAACAAAATTTTGGAACCAAAGTATCAAGAAGAACTGGAAAAGCTGAAAATAGAAGAAAGTTCATTATATCATTTTTCGTATATATCAAAAGGGTTCCAAGATTACACTGCTGAAGCCTCAAGAATATTAAGTAAAGAAAACAATAGAACAAATCATGGCAGCAAAGGAGAAAATGAATATGAGGGTTAATCGCCTGCAAATATCCATTTTACTTATGATTCTTTCTACTATAATGATAAGCAGCTTTATCATTTTGCGTTTAAGTAATATTAATAGTTTAACCGTAATATTATTAACGTTAGCTCTAATCATTTTATGCCCATTGAGTATTTATTTCTTTTTTATACTACCCGGATCCATGCCAAAAATACTATTATATTTATCATTTATTTTATGTTTAGGGCTTTCGTATTTTATTATCCCATCTTCTCAAAAATATTTTTTTAACGAAATTTTAGTATGGCTTCTGCCTATTGTGCAGATTAGTGTCGCTATTTTTATTGTGCACAGTATAGTTAAAGGCATTATTCGTTATAAGGAAATTAATTCAAATGGAAGTTATACATTTCTTGAAACAGCAAGAAAGCTGCTGTAACTGCTAAACTAAAGTAGACCATTATTGCTTGATAAGAATGAACACTTTTCTTGGGGGATAGGCATGTAACAGGCTGTTGCCCCGTAGGGGCGGCAGCCTGTTACATGCTCGCCGTTCCGTCAGGTACCAACTAACTATTGCAATCTTTCATTTACTGTATAATACATGTTTGTACGATACAGAAATGGGAGGAGTAAGAAAGGTGGAAACATGGAAAGTGTATATGGAAATCTATCAACTAAAACAAGAAGGATTTAAAATACGGAGAATAGCTAGAAAACTAGGTATATCAAGAACAACAGTATATAAATACCTTGAAAAGTCTCCTCAGGAAATGGCGGAGTGGGTAGCTTCCACACAGACAAGAAAGAAGAAATTAGATGCCTACGAATTACTTATTCATACTTGGCTAACAGAACATCCAGATCTTTCTAGTGCTCAAGTTCATGATTGGTTAAAAGAAAGGTTTCCAACTCTACGTGTTGGAGAAAGTACCGTTCGTGGTTATGTCAAAGCACTCCGGGAAAAATATCATATTCCAAAAACAGAGATGAAGCGTGTCTATCAAGCTATTCCAGATCCACCAATGGGGCAGCAAGCCCAAGTAGATTTTGGTCAGACGATACAGAAAACATCCCAGGGAAAGGAAAAGAAATTATATTTTATTAGTTTCGTGCTTTCGCACTCTCGTTATAAATACGTTGTGTGGCTCTCCCGTCCTTTTACAACAAAAGATATGATTCAAGCTCACGAAGATGCTTTTCAGTATTTTGGAGGAATTCCATATGAGTTAGCTTATGATCAAGATTCCCTTATCGTAGTAAGTGAAAATGAAGGTGATCTCATCCTTACCAGTGAATTTCAAGCATACAGGGAAGCAAGAAAATTAAAGCTCTTTGTATGTAGAAAAGCTGATCCAGAAAGTAAAGGGAAGATTGAAAATGTCGTAGGATTTGTGAAGAAGAATTTTGCGAAGAACCGCGTATTTCACCATATAGATAAATGGAATGAATCCTGTTTAGCATGGCTGATTCGAACGGGAAACGGAAAAGTGCATAATACAACAAAAAAAAGACCAGTCGAAGTGTTTGCCCTAGAAAAACAACACTTAAGACCAGTCAACAAAAAAATTTCAATTTCAAATATCGATAATAGTATAACAAGAAATGTTCGTAAGGACAATACTATTATCTATCAATCGAATCGGTATTCGGTACCACTTGGTACATATAAAAAAGATAAAGAAGTTTTTATTGAAATAAGCGATCAAAACGAATTAATAATACGTGAAGAATCGAATGGAGCAATCATTGCCAAACACACATTAAGTTTAGAGAAAGGGAAATTGATTCAAGATTCTCAACATACCAGAGACCGTTCTAAAGGAATAGCTGCCTATATAGAAACGGTATCGACGTACTTTGATGATAAGGAAATGGCTTCTGATTTCCTTCAGGAAATTCACCAAAGATATCCTCGTTATATACGAGATCAATTATCTCTTATTTTAAAGGTAGCAAGAGAACGAAGGAACCAAGCTTTAGAAGAATGTGTCGCACGCAAAATATATAGTGCAACAGAGTTTAGAGATGTCGTAGAGTTTATCCAAAGACAAACGGATTCTCATCAAAGGCCTCCGCAAATAGAAGCTATCAAAACATTGCATGGTATGGATGATACGCTGCTTCAAATCAAGCCAAAAACAAGAGAATTGGATTCTTATATAGAGTTATTGAAAGGAGCAACGGTATGAGTCATTCAATAGAAGAAATACAACAACAGTTTCGATCGTTGAGACTCACAGAGACGGCAAATTATTTGCCATCTCTGATTCAACAAGCAGAGTCAGAAGATTGGACATATCAAGTACTTTTGAAACAATTGACTGGATATGAATTAAAACGTAGGGATGAAAAATTAATCGAAAAACGATTAAAATGGGCTGCATTCCCTTCCTATAAGACGTTGGACGAGTTTCATTTAGATGAGCAGCAATCACTCAGCAAAAGACAAGTAAATCAATTAAAGGAGTTTAACTGGCTAGATCAACTCTATAATTTAATCGTTTTAGGACCGCCAGGTGTAGGTAAAACACATTTAGCCACAGGGCTGGGCATAGAAGCTATACAAAAAGGATATAAAGTCTCTTTTATTTCCATGGGGCAGCTGATTCAAACATTAAAAACAGAAGAAGTTACCAGAAAATCACAAACGAGAATGAAACGAATTCGTTCCTCTCATTTAGTGATTATTGATGATTTAATGTTTATGGCAATGGATACACGTGAAGCGAATTTATTTTTCCATCTTATTAACGACCTTTATGATAAGGCTTCAATTATATTAACTTCTAATAAAGGACCGAATGAATGGGGAGAATTACTAGGTGATCCAGGGATTACAACGGCTATCCTAGATAGAATTTTACATCGAGCTGAAGTTATTCATTTTCATGATGATGATAGTTATCGAATGAAACACCGTTCTTCCATTTTCATGGAAGAAAGTGTCCAAATTTAATTAGCAAAAAGTGTTCATTTCTACTTGACGCTCACAGCTGCTTGAACCAAAATTAGGAAAGGGATTTTTCTTAGAAGCAGTCATTACGGAAATCAGTATTTTTTATTATGCAGTATTGGTATGGTTCAAAAAGATAAATATAAAAAGAAGTGAAGTTTTTACCTATCATAAAACATCGCAGATTAAAACAATAGTAATCGTGTTTTCAATTATCATTGTTTCAGAAGGAGTGTTGTTCCATTTTGTTATTCAATGGTGGAGTAACATTGCTGCATGGATTTTTACAGTATTAAATATTTACGTTTTATTGTATATGGTTGGCCTTTATAACTCTGCAAGATTTTTACCCCATGTTATCAATCAAGACAGTCTAATTATACGTCTTGGCTATCAAAGCAGTGTTGAGTTGGAGATTAGAAATATAGAAAGTATAAAAAATGCAAAACAAGGGGGAATTGAAGATAAGATACCGAAAGATACCTATTATTCATTGTTAAATATGGATTCCCCGCAATATGAAATTATTTTAAAAGAGCCGGTTTTAATGAAAGGTACTTACGGAAGGAAGAAACAGGTTAAAACTGTTGTTTTTAGATCCGATGAGCCAATTAAAATGATTGATCGAATAAATAGGATAAGAGAGCAGAAATCAAAATAATTTTGTTAGTCTGTCATTTTTACAGCGCTGTAAATGGACTGGATTTATGCTTTCAGTATTATAACTTTACATAAAAGTGACAATGTGTCGCTTTTAAAATTGACAATAAAATCTTTATCATATAAGATTAATCAAGTTCAGATGCGACAAAGTGTCATATTTAGATAGGAGGGGGATTGTGCCTAGACAAACATTTTTCAATTTACCAAAAGAAAAACAGGATAACTTACTTGCTGCTGCTAAAAAGGAATTTTCGAATAAGCCTTTAAATAAAGCATCTGTTTCAAATATTATTAAAAATGCAGATATACCGAGAGGAAGCTTTTATCAGTATTTTGATGGTAAAGAGGATGCTTTTTATTATTTATTAGAAAAACAGATGAAGTTGAATAGTGAGGAGTTTATCTCTATTCTGAAGAAAAATAACGGGGATCTGTTTGAAACATTTACGGAAACCTTCCAAAGAATGCTAAAAGAATTCCAGGTACAAAAAAATCGTGATTTTTTTAGAAATGTATTTTTAAATATGGATTATAAAATGGAAAATAAAATATTTAGTGATTTTAGGGAAACTGGAATCAGCAAACCTTTTTTAGAGGTTATAGCAGGTATCGATAAGGAAAAGCTGAACATTTCTAATGATGAGGAAGTTGTTCATGTGATGGAAATTATGATGGCAGTAACATTTCAAAATTTAATGAAGCAGTTTGCCAGACAGAGCACATTTGAAGATGCTTTGAATAAATACCTGTTTGAAATAAATTTACTTAAAAAGGGATTATATAGAGGGAGTGAATAAAGAGAAGTGAAAGAACATAATCCTGCATGGCATTTATAAATCGTTTATGCCAGTAAAGATGGAGCAGGATACAATAAGATATATTTAGACAATTAGTTTTTAAACATACTATACAAGAAGGTGTACTATTTGAAGAAGATTATTAATTTTTCGCTTAATAATAAGTTTGCCATATGGATTCTTACCATTATGGTAGTTGTTACGGGCTTATACGCAGGCTTAAACATGAAACAAGAAACAATGCCTGATATTACACTTCCGAATGTTTCTGTTATGACGACTTATCCGGGGGCTGCTCCAGATGAGATTGTTAATGAAGTAACAGAGCCGATTGAACAGCGGGTACAGAATTTAGAAGGAATAGAAAACGTTACTTCCTCTTCTATGGCAAATATGTCTTCTGTTCAATTAGAATTCGACTTTGACAAGGATATGGATAAGGCGATAGATGAAGTGAATGAAGCATTGTCTGATCTTTCTTTGCCTGAAGGAGCAGAAGATCCAGAAGTTTCCAGATTAAGTATCAATGCATTGCCGGTCATGGCTCTAAGCATTAGTGATAATGAGCACAGCTTAGAAGAATTAACAAACAGTGTGGAGCAGGACGTTGTGCCGGCTTTAGAGGGTATTGATGGAGTTTCAGATGTCCAGGTTACCGGGCAGCAGATGAAACAGGTTAATATTACTTTTGATGAAGATGCATTAAATGAATACGGATTAGATCAGGACACAGTTGAACAAATTATCCAAGGCTCTGATGTTACTTTCCCACTTGGATTAACCACTTTTGATAAAGAAGTAAAAAATGTGGTAATTGATGGAGATATTACATCGGTCGATGATTTGAAAGAGATGGAAATCCCTGCGGTACCATCTGGTGATACAGCAGGCGGCGGGCAGGACATTGCTCCTCCTGAAGGGATGCCGGAGCAGGGTGAACAGGATCAAGCTATGATGGACCCTTCTCAAGGTGCGGAGGCAGATGGCGACATGCCTGATCAATCTGAAGCAGAGCAGCAGATTCCGATAGAAATGCCGACAGTACAGCTTGATGACCTTGCGGATATTGAACTTGTTGGTGAAGCGGAATCCATTTCCCGGACAAATGGGGAAGACTCCATTGGTATTCAAATTGTGAAAAGTGCGGATGCGAATACGGTAGATGTGGTAAACGGTGTTAAAGCTGAAGCAGAAAATTTTGAAGATGATTTAGGGCTTACAGTAACATCGACCTTTGACCAGGGAGAACCTATTGAAGAATCTGTCAACACAATGTTGAATAAGGCTTTATTTGGGATTATTTTTGCAGTCGTTATTATCCTGCTATTTTTGAGAAGTATAAAAACGACATTGATTTCTATTATTTCCATTCCGTTATCCTTATTGATGGCTTTATTCCTATTACAGCAAATGGATATTACTCTGAACATTTTAACGTTAGGTGCCTTAACGGTAGCTATTGGGCGGGTAATTGATGATTCCATTGTTGTTATGGAAAATATATACCGGAGAATGTCTCTGCCGGGTGAGAAATTACATGGAAAAGATTTAATACGTGAAGCAACCAGACAGATGTTTGTTCCAATTTTTTCATCTACTGTTGTAACCATAGCAGTATTTTTACCATTAGGTCTGGTAAGCGGTCAGGTTGGAGAACTGTTCCTGCCGTTTGCACTGGCAGTTGTTTTTGCGCTTGCTGCTTCCTTATTAGTAGCAGTGACAGTTGTTCCAATGCTTGCTCATTCTTTATATAAGAAGAAATTAAACAGCAAAACGTTTGAAGAAAAAAGTGTTCATGCTGAGAAGCCGAATAAATTAGCACTTTTTTATAAGCGTATATTAAATTGGGTATTGGACCATAAGCTGGTTACTTTTGGTGGTGCTGTTGTCGTACTTGCACTTAGTTTATTCCTGCTTCCGGTTATTGGCGTAAGCTTCCTGCCGGATGAAGAACAAAAAATGATTATGGCTACGTATAGCCCTGAACCAGGAGAAACACAAGAAGAAGCAGAAGAAGCTGCAAGTAATGCGGAAAGCTTCTTGAGCGACCGTGAGGGTGTTACTACTTATCAGTATTCTCTTGGCGGCGGTAATCCGATGACTAGTATGATGGGAATGGGCGGAGACAATTCTGCGCTATTCTTTATCGAGTATGATGATGATTTTGAGAATTTCAGTGAGGAGCCTGCCAAGGTAATTGATGCGCTGAATGAAGATACGGAAAATGGCGAATGGAAGAGCATGGATTTTGCCAGCATGGGCAGCGGCTTAGAACTGTATGTATATGGTGATAATTTGGAGGATATCCAAACCGCTACGGATCAAGTTTTACCAATTTTGGAAGACAACAGTGATTTGGAGAAAGCCGAATCCAGTATGTCAGAAGCATATGACCAGTATACACTTGTGGCTGATCAGGAAAAATTAAGTCAATATGGACTGACAGCAGCTCAAATTGGTATGAGTTTGAGCAATGCGGGAGAAGCGCCAGTTCTTACTACGGTAAAACATGATGGCGATGATGTTAATGTCTATGTTGAAACAGAAGAAAAAGAATATAATTCAATAGATGATTTAACAGATATTGAGATCCAGACGCCATTAGGAACTACGGTTACTGTAGGAGAAGTGGTGGAAGTAAAAGATGGAAAATCACCAGATACAATTGACCGAAGAGACGGAAAAATGTATGCATCTCTAACAGCAGATATAAAGACAAATGATGCTGGAGCGGTATCAAATGAGGTAGATGAACAGATTAGTGAATTGAATCTGCCAAGCGGTGTGAAAGTAGAATTTGGCGGAGTAACCCAGGAAATCAATGATTCCTTTACACAGCTGGGGCTTGCAATGCTTGCAGCAATTGCAATTGTCTACTTCGTACTTGTCGTTACCTTTGGCGGTGCATTAGCGCCATTTGCAATTTTGTTCTCACTGCCATTCACAGTAATAGGAAGCTTAGTTGCCTTATGGATTGCAAAAGAACCGTTAAGTGTTTCCGCGATGATTGGTGCATTGATGCTGATTGGTATTGTGGTAACCAATGCCGTAGTATTAATTGACCGAGTTATTCATCAGGAGAAGGAGGGGCTTTCTACCAGAGAAGCACTGCTGGAAGCTGGTTCTACAAGACTTCGTCCAATTCTGATGACAGCTCTTGCGACAGTCGGGGCACTTATCCCGCTGGCAATTGGAGCTGAAGGCGGCGGTCTGATCTCTAAAGGACTTGGTGTTACGGTAATTGGCGGTTTAACAAGCTCTACACTATTGACGCTTGTAATTGTACCGATTGTTTATGAGGTACTTGCTAAATTTCGTAAAAAAGAATTAAGATAATAAAAATAAGCAGGACAGTCTTTTCGAAAAGGCTGTCCTGCTTACTATTTTCCAGATTATTAACTATCTGTTAGCATTATCAACAAAATCCTTTGCTTCCTTTAATCCCCATCCAGTCTGCTCACGGACATATTTTGTTGCTTTAATTGGCCCGGATCCAGATTGAAGCATTTCTTTTACTTTTTGCTGAAGTTCAGTGTCCGAATCAGCTGTATTCATTTTAAAGTTCCCCTCAACCAGATCCTTCGCTTCCTTTAACCCAAGTCCGGTTTCTACACGTACAAATTTAATCAATTTAATTTTATCCTCACCCGATTCAAGTCTTTGCTGAACTTCAGGGAGAATTTCTTCTGGAGTTTTCAGCTCTTTTTCCTGTCCATCAACGTGTTTATTTCTGATTCGTAATGATAACAGGTAGATACCTCCCAAAATAATAACAGCAATTAGTATAACTTCCGTGGACATGTCAATTACCTCCAATGGTTTTGATTTGTCCATTTATAATAACATAGATAACCACAATCTATGGATTAAGAAAGAATGTTTCATAGAGCCGTTTTTATAAAGCATTTAAATAATAAAATAAGCAGCAACAGAAAGGAGAATAGATGTAATAGTAATTGCCAGCAGCGGTTTCAAAGCCTTAGACCGCAAGTCTTTTAGGCTGACATTCAAGCCCAATCCGACCATAGCTGCTGTCAGTATCCAAGTTGTTGCGACAGAAATACCTTCCATTACACTATCGGAGACAGGAATTATATTTCCAACCACATAACTTCCAATAAGGCTCATCAGAATAAAACCAATCAGGAACCATGGAAAATCAACTCTGCTTTGTGTCTGATCTCCTTTATTTTTGCTTCTCATAATATAAATTAGAATAAAACAGAGTGGCACAAGTAAAAATACGCGTCCTAATTTTGCGAGCAGTGCAACAGCTAATGCATCTTCTCCGGCAGGTTCAGCAGCGATAGCTACATGGGCAAGCTCATGCAGGCTTATTCCCGACCAAATTCCGTAATCCGATGGTGTCAAAGGCACTAATGGCTGTATTAAAGAATACCCGATTGCAAAAACAGTTCCCATCATTGCGATAATCCCGACACTGATTGCGGTATCTTCATCCTTTGTTTTTATAATTGGGGCAACAGCTGCAATTGCAGCAGCTCCGCAGACCCCTGTACCAACTCCAAGTAACAGAGTAATATTTTTATCTGCTTTGAATATTTTACCAAGCCAGATCATCACGCCTATTGCAAATAGGATAACAAAAGCATCACGTGCAAGAAGTCCCAGCCCATCATGAAATACGGTATTAATATTTAGCTTCAATCCATACAAAATGATAGCTAAGCGCAGCAGTTTTTTTGAAGAAAAAGTAATCCCAGAGCGCAATGCTTCCGGGTAACCGAAAAATTGTCTGTAAATAACAGCAATGATAATAGCACAGGCGAGCTGCCCAACCTGGTCAAAGCCGGGAACTTTTGCTAACAGGAATCCAAGCATGGCAATAAAAAAAGTAAATCCAATGCCGCCAACCCATTTTCCTGAAGAATTTAATTTGAATCGTTTTTTTCGTTGTGATGCTTGTGCAGTCATAAAAGCACCTCCTTTTCATAGCATAGCTAACATTAATGTATAAGAAAAATAATTTATTATAATAAATAAGATAAGTAAATTGTTATAATAGAAAAAACAGATAAAAGAAGGTGAACGAATGGACAATCATTTGCGAATATTTATCTCAGTTGCAGAAAAGCAGAGTTTTTCTAAAGCTGCAGAGGAGCATTATATGACTCAGCCGGCAGTCAGCCAGTATATTCGTGCACTGGAGGATAGTGTAGGTATGCGCTTATTGGAACGCAGTAATAAATACGTCCGTTTAAATAAAGCAGGAGAGATTGTTTATCATTATGCAAAGGAAATATCAGGCTTATATACAACGATGCAAAACTTAGTAGATGACTTGGTGAACAGAGCTAATGGACCGCTGACAATTGGAGCAAGCTACACTTTTGGAGAATATGTTCTTCCAAGAATAATTGCGGACATGCTGGGAAGATATCCGAATATTGAACCAGCTGTAACGATTGGAAATACAGCTAAAATTGCAGATCTAGTTGCCACGCATCAGTTGGATATAGGGATAGTAGAAGGACATTTTAACAGGAAAGAAATTATTTCTGAGGAATTTGCGGAAGATGAAATGGTCATCGTTGCTTCTTCCGAAAACAAGCTGCTGGATAAAGAAGAAATAGAGCTAAGTGATTTAGTAAAAGAAACATGGGTTGTACGCGAACGCGGTTCAGGTACGAGAGAAGCAACAGAAAAATTCTTTCAAAAGTTTGATATAGCACCTTTTCGATTGATGCATTTTAGCAGCACCCAATCTATTAAAGAATCCGTTGCGGCTGGGCTAGGTATTACCTTGCTTTCAAAGTGGGCTGTTCAAAAGGAAGTAAAATATGGCGATTTGAAGATTATTCCTATTAAAGGACTTCCTTTTATACGAGAGTTTTCTATCATTACGAAATCACCGTTCAAAACGAACACATTGGAGATTTTTATGAAGCTGCTGCGTGATAGCAGTCAGCTGTGGACATTTTAACATTTTATGGGAGGAATACTAGCAAGCGGTATTCCTCCCATTTTTATTGAAATCATCACCTAATCAAGTACTCTGTGAAAATGTAATGAAACTAAACCATCCTTTATATTATATGTTTACCTGCCTTAATATAATTATTTTAGTGTATACGATTAAGAATTTATTAATTTAAAGAACTGAGTGGTTGACAAAGAACCGAGTAGTCAATTATAATATGTCAGTGACTTAATAGTTCTCGTTTGACTTAGTGGTCATATGGAAGGGAAAAGCATTACTGGTAAACTCATTCAGCTGCTTCTCGAAAATCAGAAAGTGTGAACCTGAAGAGGATGGGTTTTAAAGAGGGGACAAAAGATGGATAAAAAAGAAGAAATTATGCAAGCAGCAATTCACCTTTTTTCTAAAAAAGGGTATTCCGCCACTTCGGTTCAGGAAATCGCTAATGAATGCAGAATTTCCAAAGGAACATTATATAATTTTTTTGATTCTAAGGAAGAGCTCTTGATTCAAGTTATCCGCCATAATCAAAGAAAAATGCTGAGGCAGGCTGAAAATATTAGTCTGGATTCAACTCTGCCGCCGAAAGAAAAATTGATTCAAAAGCTTGTGGTACAATTTGACGGTATTCGTGAAAATAAAGATTATATGAGCATGCTGCTCACGGCATTACCGCCTCATGATAATCCGAAAATTTCTTTGCTCATGAAAAGAATCAGAATCAGCATGATGAATTGGTATAAGGATTGCTTTATTGAGGCTTATGGAAGTAAAGTGAAGCCGTATATCTGGGATCTTACGCTAATGCTTCAGGGGACATTGAAGGAATATATATCACTGATTTTCCGGGATCATAAGGAGCTTGATTTTGAAGATGTAGCCCGTTTTGTCATAGAACGATTGGATACGATGATTCATCATACATCAGACGCAGAGCCAGTTTTGACACCTTGGAAAATGGAAGAGTACGAGGCTTATAAAGCAGATTTGGATTCGAAGTCTCCAGAAGAACAAATAAATCAGCTTTTGGAAGAACTAGAGAAAAAAGTGAAAAAGTTAGCACTGCATGACGAGGAGAAAGAAGAGTATATTTCAGCGATGCAATCATTGCAAAAAGAGATTTATGAGAAGAAACCGAAAATGTTTTTGATTAAATCCTTGCTATTGTTTTTAGCTCAGGAAGAGGAGTGTCAACCACTGGTCCATCGGGTAGAGATATTTTTAAATACTCTACAGGCAACGTAAAAGCTCTTAGAAGCTAGATAGGTATGACTGGCAGATTGGAATGTGATTTTTAACATTCTTTTTTTCTTGAGTGATTAACATAAATCTAAATAAAAGTTGAAATCAGAATCAACGATAAAATTACTAGAGAAATAAGTATATAGAAGAAATAGGAGATGAAAGGAATTATGGCTGAATCAACAATGAATAATATAAAAAAGGGGCCCATTCTGGCTGTTATCATTCTGGGAGCATTTGTATCGCTCTTGAATCAGACATTGATGAATGTGGCTTTGCCTTCGATAATGGAGGATTTAGATATTGTAGAGAGTACAGCACAATGGATTACTACCGGATTTATGCTGGTTAATGGTGTACTTATCCCGGTTACTGCATTTTTAATGGAGAAATTTTCAACAAGGCAGCTGTTTTTAACGGCGATAAGTCTATTTGCAGCTGGTACATTAATTTGTGGTATTGCACCAGATTTTACTATATTAATGGCTGGACGGGTAATTCAAGCAGTTGGAGCGGGAATTATAATGCCGTTGTTAACAACGGTTGTATTAGCGTTATTCCCAGTTGAAAAACGCGGAGGAGCAATGGGAGTTATCGGTATTGCTATTATCTTCGCACCTGCTGTCGGTCCAACATTATCAGGGTTTGTCGTAGAGCATTACTCTTGGAGATTATTATTCTACATTATTTTCCCAATTGCTGTTTTAACGATTATTCTTGGAGCAATTTTCTTGAAAAACGTTACAAAACAGACCTTCCCGAAAATTGATGTGATAGCAATTATTCTATCAACGCTCGGATTTGGCGGCATTTTGTATGGATTTAGTACTGCTGGAACAAATGGATGGACAGATGCAACGGTAATTACAGGATTAGTAGTCGGATTTGTAAGTTTAACTCTGTTTGTAATACGCGAGCTTAAAGCAGAGGTCCCAATGCTTGATTTTCGGGTTTTCAAGGATGGTATTTTTTCACTGACAACGGTAATTAATATCGCAATTACAGTAGCTATGTTTGCTCCAATGCTGTTAATTCCGTTATATTTACAAAATGTGTTAGGTGTCAGTCCAATGAATTCAGGTCTGATGCTGATGCCGGGAGCGATTGTCATGGGGATTATGTCGCCGATTACCGGTAGAGTATTTGATAGAATTGGTGCACGTCCGCTTGCGATTACAGGGTTAACAATAACAGTTATTACAACCTATTTATTTACGCAGCTGACAGACACAACAAGTTATGCATACCTCATTTCTATTTATACAATTCGTATGTTTGGAATGTCTATGATTATGATGCCTATTATGACAGCCGGATTGAATCAGCTTCCACAAAGACTTCATCCGCATGGCACAGCAATGGTGAACACTGTCCGTTCGGTTGCGGGTGCAATAGGTACTGCATTTCTGGTTACTGTAATGACTAATCAGGCAAAAAATAGTATCGAAGGTATTATTGCGGAAAATCATTTTGATCCTGCAAATCAGCAAGACATGGTGCATGCTGCGCATCTTGCACAGGTTACAGGAATCAATGATGCCTTTATGGTCTCAACGGTATTCGCCGTTATCGGGTTGATTCTTGCATTCTTTATTAAACGTGGCAGAACAACTCAAGCGGAAAAAACAGAGTTACAACAAGAAAATCTCACACCAGAAAAGGCATAAAATAAAAAAGCGGGATACTGTTCAAAAAATGAACGGCATCCTGCTTTTTTCGTTAAGAAGCATTTTTTCTTTTACTTTTGCATATTTTCAATTTGTGAAACAATGGAAGTAATTAGTTCGTCCACTGACTGTGATTTGCAAGATCGCGGGTTTTGACCGCACCACAATGACATCCATTCCGTACGGTTTTGCTTTCCAGCTTCACTTCGGATCTGCTTGGTTAAGGTGTTTTGAATTGGATACGGCGGTAAATGCTTTTCATGTTTTTTCATCTTTTTGATGAAATCATTCCGAATACCCCGTGCAGGCTTACCGCTAAAGGCCGAGGTTATGGTCAATTGATCCTCTTCAATGTTCAGGACAGCCTGCTTATGCTGCGTATTTGCGCCACTTTCGAAGCAGGAAAGAAACGCGGTCCCCATTTGAGCTCCTTGAGCTCCAAGGACGAAGGATGCCAGTACACCTCTTCCATCGGAGATTCCGCCCGCAGCAATCAGTGGAATATTTACCTGATCTGCGGCTTGCGGAATAAGTGCCATTGTCCCAATCATTGCATCTTCAAAAGAATTTAAAAATGTTCCGCGGTGTCCGCCAGCTTCGCTTCCCTGCATAACAACCATATCTAATCCACTTTCTTCATTAGCTTTTGCTTCTGTAACAGTTGTTGCTGTTCCCATTACTATAATATGATTTTCTTTCAGCTGCTGAAGAACAGCTTTGGAGGGAATCCCGAATGTAAAGCTGCATACAGGGACCCGCTCTTCAATAATAATTTGGATTTGCTGTTCGAAAGTAGCAGTCTGTATTTCTTTTACTTCGGGAGCTTCAGAGATCTGTAATCCTTCGCGAAATGGAAGAAGCCATTCATTAGCCTGCGCTACTTCAGTATCATTTACTTCTGGTGTTTCCGGCGTAAATAAATTGACTGCAAAGGGATTATCAGTCAGCTGTTTTATCTTTTGGATACTTTCCCGTGTCTGTTCCGGCTTCAAATAGCCTGCGCCAAGTGTACCAAGTCCGCCCGCATTAGACACTGCAGCAACGAGCTCTGGTGTTGTTATACCTCCGGCCATACCTGCCTGGATAATCGGATAGCGAATGCCAATTTTTTCGGTTAATATATTTTGATTCCACATCATGATTCCTCCTTTTTTATGAGACGAAAAAGTTGTGAATAGTTCTATATATATTATGACAGCTTGTGCTTAACAAAGGAACGTATATCTTTTGTATCCATTTCATTATGAAAAAAATGGATAAGACAAAATCTAATCCATTTTTTAGAAACTATATGTATTTTTACTTTTTCCTGCAAATAAAGTTACAAAAATACTTGCAATACTTGTAAGTGTTCCCGCAATTGCTGCAATCGTAACAGCGATTCCAGCTGATGCAAAAATGGCTGCTGGGATGAGCCCTATAAAAGCAATCGCAATGAATATCTGGTAGACGGCAGAAATCGTTCTAACAATAGAATTATGAAAGAATGATAAAAGTAATGGCGGAAGAAATAGCACAACGACCATTCCTATCGCAATTAATAAGCCTGCAGGGTCAGCATATGAAATAGTATTGGGGGCGGTCTGGGATCGGGCTGCAAATAAAATAGCTGCAATAGCAATCAGTAAAGTTACAATAATTATCAGAAATCTTTTAGACATCATAAAACCCCTTTCTCTGTTTTACTATAACATATTTTATTATAAATTCTATTTTCAAAATCAGCTAATTATTAGTTAAATAATGGAAAAAAGTATGTGAGGATTCAAAAAAGTTTTAATCTGCAGTATCGTACAGCTTTCTTTTTAACCGGACATTTTTAGAAGCATTCCATCCTAAAGAATAAAAATTATAACAGAATGGAAAAGTATCTATATAATAAATGTTTCCTAATATAGGAGGAGATAAGAAAATGGACAAAGATATTTCTTACGGAGATGATTACAAATATATCCCGGCAACCTCAGTGAATAGTGGCGCAGGATTAGAAATATTGCCAAATATATATTGTTACACGGTTCAGATTGTTAATATCTGCTTTGTAGGAAATCCGGACACACAGGATTTTGTATTGGTAGATTCTGGAATGCCTGGATCAGCAGATGAAATTATAGCTGTAACTGAGGAGCGTTTTGGTAAAGGCAATTTTCCAAAAGCAATTATTTTAACACATGGTCATTTTGACCACGTGGGAGCAGTTGTTGATTTAGTAAAGTATTGGAAGATACCTGTTTATGCTCATAGATTAGAGCTTCCTTTCCTGACAGGAAAAGAGAGCTATCCAGAACCTGACCCAGGCGTAGAAGGAGGATTAATTGCAAAGGCTTCTGCCATATTTCCTAACGATCCAATTAACTTGGGAAGCAGCATATTGGAGATTCCGTCTGACGGAAGTATACCGGGGATGCCTGATTGGAGATGGATACATACACCAGGCCATTCTCCAGGCCATATTTCCTTATACAGAGATGCAGATCGTTTCCTGATTGCTGGAGATGCATTTGTTACGGTAAAACAGGATTCCTTATATAAAGTGATGATACAGGATAGAGAAGTACATGGACCACCAAGATATTTTACAACAGATTGGGAAGCAGCAAAGAAATCTGTTCAAACACTGGAAGCTTTAAAACCTGCAATTGCAGTAACCGGCCATGGAGAACCGGTGCATGAGGAAGAACTGTCTGCAGGACTGGCGAAATTAGTGGATACTTTTGATCAGACTGCTGTGCCGGATTATGGACGATATGTGAACCGTAAAGAACATTAGTATATAATTGCTTTTTCAGGAAAGAAGAATAAAATCTTTTTTGGAAAAGCAATTTCTTTTGAAGAAAATTAATTTAGGACAGATTGGTGAACAATGAAATACTCCAAATAAAGCCGGCGGTAGAAAACAAATTAAAAATCGTCAGAATAAGTGAGAGAACAGCAATTGTCTTTTTTCTTCTTTATTTCTCCAGGTAATGAAGAGAAAAATAATAGCGATAATATTCATCCCAACCAGGGCATATAATCATGAACAGTAAATTTTCAGAGCTCAATGAAGACCCAACGGACTCAGGTACGATATGAGAAAAATACCGGCAATACACTCGTTATGAAACAGCAGTAGCTTCTCCATGAATATTTTATGTCCTTCCCCATATTATGCTGCCTTCTTAATTGATAAATAAACTTCCTTGCTTTGAAGACCTTTTCTTTATACTACAGTTTATTTCTTTGTTGGACAACTGAAACAAGAAGTCTTAAACTAAGTATATTTCCTATTTAAAAGAATATAGTATAAATTATTCGGGGCTAGGTTCTGCTTTTTCATGAATTGCAAAGAATATAAAAAGCTATTATTCTATCCATTCCATAACCTAGGAAAGGGGTGATAAAGGGTGCAACATGAAATCAATCAAAATAAAATTTTAACTATATTAACTGTTTTCTCCACTTTTCTAATGGGATTTATTGACGCATATACATTTCTAACCCAGGATGGATTGTTTGCCAGTGCACAAACAGGAAATATGGTTGTTTTGGCTGCCAAGCTGTTTGAAGGAAATTTTCCAGACGCCTTAGTCCATATCTCCTCATTTATTGGCTTTGCTCTTGGAGCATTTATAGCTCAAGGAATTATAGAGCGCTTTAAAGCATATGGCTGGAGGAAGTATCGTATCTATCTTTTTCTTCAGATGGTATTCCTGTTTATACTCGCCGTCATACAGCAAAACATCGGGCCATCTGTTATCGGCTTTCTATTAGGCTTACTGGCAGGATATGAACTGACAGTATTTCGTAAAATCAAATCAACCAGTATAAATAACGGGATTATGACTGGTAACACAAAGAACCTTATGAATAATCTTTATTTAGCAGTATTTCATAAAAATAAAGAAGCCTTACATACTTTTTTTACTCTATTAATTGGAATCACTGTATTTATGCTGGGAGTTGGAACAGGTACAGTTGTTTTACTTTTTGGTGATTATATAAATTTGTGGCTGGCTTTTGCTATTACAGGCTGTTTTTACCTTTGGCTGCTGTTTAAACGAGATTAAATGATAGGGGAAATGATAATTTTTCGAAGAAGGAAAGAGCAGAACGAAGAAGATCCTGGTTTCATTTCCTAATATGAAGGAATGAAATCAGGATCTTGCTGCTTGTTAAAATTTTATCTATGCATTCTTTTCCCTGTGCTTCATCCCTTTCAGAGGGTTATTTCGAAGCGTCAAAATAATTATCAGGGAAATCATATATAAAGTAGATAAGAATGCCATTGCTGCTGTTATACTGTAATTATCTAAAAAGAATCCAATTGCGATAGGGGATAAACCGCCAATTGCCCGTCCAGTATTAAAAATAGTATTATTTGCAGTGCTTCGGATTTCTGTCGGGTAGAAGCTGCTGATCAGTGCGCCGTAACCTGCATTCATTCCATTTGCGAAAAAGCCGACAATCACTCCGCCAATCAATATGGTAACAGCGCTTTGCGCAAAGACATATAAAAAGACAGAAGCGGCAGATGCAATAAGAAAAATGCCGTAGGATGTTTTGGCGCCAAAACGGTCTAATATCTGGCCAAACAAAAGCATTCCCAGACACATTCCGATAATGGTGCTTATCATCCAAAGGGAAGAACCGGAAACACTTAATCCCAGCTGTTCCTGTAAAATAGATGGCAGCCAGTTCATTAATCCGAAATATCCGGCTACCTGGACAGTGGACATAATAGTCAATGCAACCGTAGTGTACGCCCGTTTAGGTGTATTGAACAGCTTGGATAAGGAGCTGTCTTTCTTTTTTCCTTTTTTGATTTCTGTTTGTGCTTTTTTCCATTCTTCGGTTTCGCCTAAATTTCTTCTGACATAAAAGATGAGCAGTACAGGGACGATACCTGTAATAAATAATGCTCTCCAGCCAAACAATGGAATAATAAGAGCAGCTAAAAGAGCGGCAGCTATTGCGCCAAGCTGTCCACCGATTGTCACCCATGAAGTCATTCTTCCGCGCTTCTGTTTTGCAAATACTTCCGCAACTAATGCCATACCTATTCCAAATTCTCCACCACCGCCGACTCCGGCTAAAAATCTTAAAATATAAATAAAATAAATATTATCTGCGAAGGCCATTAAAGCAGTAGCTACAGAGAAAAGAAAAATCGTATAAGTAAATATCCTGATTCTTCCGTATTTATCAGCAAGTACGCCGAATACGACACCTCCAACCAGCATTCCGAAATTTGTAATAGAAACAATGGATCCGCCGGCTGCCGAAGAAATACCGAATTCTGCAATGATGGAACTTAAAACAAATGAGAGGAACATGATATCCATACTTTCCAGACCTAGTCCAAGCATGGATGATGCTAGAATTTTCTTTTTATATTTACTGCTTTCTATTGTATTTCCCATGGTGTTGTATCACGCCTTTTCTAGTAAAGTCTGCTTCATCAGATGCAAGCATCTAAAACGATTTTTGCTGCTTCTTTATGCAGCTCTCTGTAATCTTCATCAGGAACCCACTGGTCGTTCATACGGCTAACATGAACAACAAGACAGTTTGCAGCTGGTATTTGGTAAAGCGATGCTAAGATGAATAGTACAGCTGATTCCATTTCACAGTTAAGAATATGTCTTTCCTTCCAGTAATTCATAAAGCTTTGATCAGGCTGCGGGCCATTTTTAACCCCGTGTTCACGCGATTGGCCGAGATAATAACTTTGGGTTGTCATTCCAATGCCTGTATGTACATTTAGTCCATTTCGTTCTGCCTGCGATTGAATGGTCGCTAATAAAGCTGGATCTGCTGCAGCAGGATACACATCACTGACATATTGATGGAGCATACCGGGATCTCTGACCATTGCATGATTCAGGAGTAAATCTCCAGGAGACAGCATGTCACTCCATACGCCGCACCCCCCTAAACGTACAAACTTTTTGGCACCGCTCTGGATTAATTCGATAATCGCAATTTCTGTTGAACCGGCTCCGATACCTGTGGAGCATATGGAAACTCTTTTTCCTTTCCAAATACCGCTGACTAAAATAAATTCACGGTTTTTTGAAATTAATTTAGACTGCTCCCAATCACTGGAGATTAATTCTACTCTTGCCGGATCGCCGACTAAAAGCGTAACCTCGCCTAAATCAGCTGCATCCACCTTGTTTAAATGAATATTGTCCATATTTATTCTCTCTCCTTAAGAAGCGGGTGATATTGTATTATTTTTTACATACGAAATAAATTATATTACTCTGAATAAAAAATACAAGAAGTTTTTTGAGAATGTTTTTCTGATTTATTATTATCTCCAAAACTGGAATGGTTTTAATTGTAAAATAGAGTATTAAAATTACTAGATTATATATTGAGTAGTGTTGATAAGGGTTTCTATTTGACTAGTATTTTCAGAAAAAATAGATAATAATTTAAAAATGAAACGTGATAGTATATAATGAAATTATTTTAAAAAAAGGGGAGGAAAATAATGTATTGGTATATTACATATTTCACGCTATATTTTGGAATTATGATTGCGGTTGCATGGTATTACTACTATAAGATTAAAACATATGAAGATTACATGATCGGGTCATGGAGCACTGGATTTTGGAAAATTACCGGAACCATCATTAGCACCAATGCAGGGGCTGCAGTATTTATAGGTTGGGTAGGGCTTGGATTTACTGTCGGTTTTTCGGGGTATTTTAAATTTGCACTCGTGGCTTATGCTTTCAGCTTAACGCTGGTTTTCCTTTTTGCAAAACCGCTAAGGCGTCAAAAATTGTTTACCCTGGCAGACTTATTTACAGCCAGATTTGGCGGACGTACTGGAATTGTTCCATCCATTACTTCTGCTATTGTGTATTCTGTTCCTACGCTAGGGCTTCAGCTGGTAGGAATGTCCACCGTTTTTAATATCACGCTAAACTGGGATTTAAACACAGGTTTAATTGTAAGTACGATATTAATTCTTCTGTTTTCCATTCCAGGCGGATTGCCTGCCACTATTATCACAGATGCAGTTCAAGCCCTTATTATTATTTTAGGCCTTATTGTGCTTACTGTCACAATTGTTATTCACGTAGGGGGATTAGGAGATTTATTCAGCAACACTTCTTTTGAATACTTGAGTCCAATCAGTCCTGATGGATTATCGGACACTTTACTGTATGCATTATCAGTTGGACCATTCTATCTTGTCTGGCAGTCGACATGGCAGCGTATTTTTGCAGCCAAGGATGAAAAAACAGCATTGACCGCAGGAATTACTGGCCATTTAATTGTTGCTGCAATTTCATTTTTTCCATTTTTAATCGGAGTTTCTGCAAGGCAATTTGTAGATTTGAATATGGATCAGGATCTGGTGTTTTCTTATGTGACCAATGAACTACTGCCCGCACCTGTAGCCGGAATTATTTTTGTTGCACTGCTTGCGGCATTGATGACTGGTGCGACTTCTTTTAATTTGCAGGGAGCAAGCAACTTAACCCGTGATTTCTATCAAAGGCTGATAAATCCAAAAGCTACGAACGCGAAGCTGCTGCTTGTATCTCGTATATCCGTGGCGATTGTAACTATTTTAGGTACTGGTGCAGCAGTGTTTATAACGAATATTAATGATGCATATCGTTGGGCCTTAATGGTGAATGGTGTCATTCTTGTCTTTCCATTCTTAGCAATTATGTTCTGGAAGCGCGTGACCAAAAAAGGCGTGTTCATCAGCATGATCGGTTCATTAATATTTATATTGATTTATCCGTATACGGGTATGCCCTTTGATCAGGCACTTGCAGGCTATACATTCTCTTTTGTCCTGCTGGTAGTAGCGAGTCTACTCACATCTCATGATAAATCTGAAGTGGTGAAGACGGCAATGCGTCATAAGCTTGAAGATGAAAAAACACTTGCAAAGGAGCTGGAATAAATGACTGTAAATAAAATAATTAATGCGAATGTACTGGATTTATTGAAGGATAGAGTATATCTGGCTACTGTCGAGCTTTCAGAGGGCCGGATAAAAAAGATAACAGAGCAGAATAAAACCATAGAAAATAATAGTGCGCTGGATTTAAAAGGTAAATGGCTTTCACCCGGTTTTATTGATACGCACAGCCATTTGGTGATGTATAGCAGTTTTCGCAAGCAGCTGAACTGCTCTCCTGAAAATGTGAAGAGTATCAGCGATATTATTGAGAAATTTAAAGAACAGCAGGAAGATATCACCTTCGATGGATGGCTGCGGGGGTACGGCTATAATGAGTTTGAACTTGCTGAAGGACGCCATCCAAACCGTTTTGACTTAGACCAAATTTCAAAAGAAATTCCCATCTATATTCAGCAGAGTTCAGCACATATGGGTGCAGTTAATACAAAAGCACTGGAAATAATGGGAGTCGGTTTAAATGATCCAGATCCTAAGGGCGGACGATATGAACGTGATGAAAATGGTCTGGTTAACGGAGTGTTGTTTGAATTTCCGGCGCTGGATAAAGTCAAAGCAGTACTTCCAAAAGCAGAAGCAGATGTGCTGGCAGCAGATATCGAAGCAGGAGTTAAGGCTTATCAAGCGAGAGGAATAACCAATACGACAGAAATGGGAGTCGGTATTTTCTCCGGGATGGATGATTATGAAGCAGTGCTGAAATTTTTGGAGACGCCGCAAAGTATTCGGACAAGGTGGGCGATTACGTATCAGCTGCTTCTTCATGAACCAAAGCTTCAAAACCTTAACGCAGATGAGCTGAAGGAGAAATTTGAGTCGCTCAGTAACGGGTACAGCACCTTGGCTGGCGCTAAATTTTTCAGTGATGGCTCTATTCAGCTGCATACAGCAGCTATCCGCGGTAATTACTATGATGGGGGATCATCAGATGATTTACAAATTGAAAAAGAAGAGATGGAAGAGCTTTTTAATCATTTCCGGCGGCTTGGTTATCCATTGATTACCCACGCAAATGGGGACAAGGCTGCACGGACAGTGATAGAGGCTTATAAAGCAACAGCCCAGACAAAAACGACTGATATAATGAACAGAATCGAGCATCTGCAAACAGTAAATAAAGAGGATATTGAAGAAATGACAAAGCATCAAATTGGCGGATCATTCTTTACGAATCATATTTACTACTTTGGAGATATTCATAAAAAGTACTTTTTAGGACCGGAAAGAGTACAAAATCTGGACCCTGTCCGATGGGCGGAAGATACAGAGATGACATTCACGATCCATTCCGATTGTCCTGTTACAGATATCTCGCCGTTAGATTCTATCCGGATTGCCGTGGAGCGCAAAACAAGACAGGGAGAAATACTTGGTGAGCATCAAAAGCTGACAAGAATCGAAGCTTACAGAAAGATGACTGTAGATGCTGCTAAATTAAATGGTACCGACGAGAATGAAGGCAGCATTAATGAAGGTAAATTTGCAGATTTTGCAGTATTAAACCAAAACCCGCTTGATTCATCTGTTCATTTATCAGATGACCTGGTAGAGATGACCATCGTTGGTGGTGAAGTTGTCTATCAAAGAGAGAGTTATACCTGAATAAGTTATGCTAAATCTAATTATTTCTATTTCTGCATTATAATAAGATAAAAATAAAGCTTGAAAACTATACATAGTTGTCGTTATAATAAAAAAGACAATCATGTATAGTTTTTTATTTTAATTGAGGTGATTCTATGCCAAAGGTAAGTGAAGCCTATAAAAAAGAAAAAAAGAAGAAGTTGATTCAGGCAGCGAAAACAGTGTTTATCCGGAAGGGCTATGTGCAAACATCCATGCAGGATATTATGAACGAAGCAGGCATATCAAGAGGAGCAATGTACAGTTATTTTGATAATATTGATCATTTGTTTATGGAGGTTTTAAAAGAAGACGACTATGACGATATGCAGTTTTTTGAAGCCTCGGATGATGAGCTGCTCTGGCCGCAGTTGAAGCAATGGTTTGAAATGCAGCAGGAGGCTATTGAAAATACTCATCAGTCATTAGTTCAGGCTAAAGCAGAATTCTTTTTGTCCTCCAATTATGTAAAGCATGCAGAAGATTTCCCATATATTTCACAGCGTTATAATGAAATGACAAGATTGATAGAAGAGGTGCTGAACTGGGGAGTGTACAAAAAAGAATTTCAACTGCAGCAGCCTGCTGATACGATTGCCAGATATATTATTTCTTTTATAAATGGGCTGATGCTGGACACTTTTCAGCTTGGGAATGAGCAAACGAAAGTAAAAGAGCAATTATCCATCCTGCTTTTTTCTTTAGAAAATATTGTTTGCCCTCATGCGGCAGATAAGGAGTGATTGTATGTTGTTTGAATCTAGAAGAGTGAAGTTAAGGAAGATAACAAAAGACGATACAGAACTTTATCACAAATGGAGAAATGATGTAGAGGTAATGCACTCAACCAGCCCCTCTTTAGATGTCTATCCCAAGAAAGCGACAGAAGAATTTGTAGAATATGCTATTTTGGGATCGGATACTTCAAAAGGGTATATTTTGGTAGATAAGAAAAGTGAAACATCTATCGGTATTGTTTCTTTAATTAATATGGATTATAAAAACCGAAATGCAGAATGTATTATTGATATTGGTGAGAAAGAATACTGGGGAAAAGGATATGGAAAGGAAGGGCTGTTACTGCTGCTGGATTACGCTTTTTATGAACTGAACCTGCATAGAGTTTCCTTGCGGGTATTTTCATTTAATGAGCGGGCGATTCATTTATATAAAAAAATAGGCTTTGAATTGGAAGGGAAAAGCAGACAGACGCTATTTCGGGATGGTAAGTGGCATGACATTATTCATATGGGGATTTTACAGGAAGAGTATTTTGTGAAAAAAGAAGCATAATAGAATCTTAGATAAAAAACAGGAGCAGGAAATTTTTATTTCTGCTCCTGTTTTTATGTTTGTTTTCATTGCATTTATGTTTCAGGCTATTTGTTCTGTTGGTTAGTAAATTTTTTCAATTTAAAAGTTAAGTTTGGGAATAGGTATTTTTGGGAAGTAGGGTATTATGAGCGCATATTGGATTCAATGAAGCAATAATAAAGTAATATAAAGATTTTGGAAAAACCCAAAGCTCATAGTTACTTAATCAACAGTCATAAATTGGCTAATAAATCTTACAAATTTGCCTCAATGAAATGAAATCCATTGTTTGAATATTTTTTCAAGTTAGAATGAAAACCTCAAGCAAGCATTCAATTCATATGAATTCCTTAGTGTAAACAATATGCACGTGCTAAGTGTATTTATTCTGCAACATTATTACATTAGAGAGTCAGTTTATTCTCAGATATTACAAATAGAATAAAAAAAGGGATTTTTATAGTAAAGTATATATTTTTTGTTAAAATATCTTAGGTATTGTCAATATGTGTCTAAATACTTCAACGGATGAATTTTAAGAGTGAAAATCTGTGTTTTTATTGATTTGATGAATGGTAAAGGAAGGATATAGTTATGTTATTAATTCCAATTGTGCTCGTGATTGCACTGGTTATCGGTATTATGGAATGGAATTCCCATAAAAAGCATGTGAATGCTCTGCCAATTCGGGTCAACGTGAATGGAATCCGTGGGAAATCAACCGTCACGCGATTAATTACAGGTATTATCAAAGAGGCAGGCTATAAAACCATCGGTAAAACAACTGGTACTTCAGCAAGGATGATTTATTGGAATACATCAGAGGAAGAGCCTATCCAGCGACGTCCCGAGGGACCGAATATCGGTGAACAGAAAATGGTTGTAAGGAAAGCGGCAATGCTGGGAGCTGATGCTTTAGTCAGCGAGTGTATGGCAGTTAACCCGGATTATCAAATTGTATTTCAAGAAAAACTGCTTCAGGCGAACATTGGTGTGATTGTTAATGTGCTGGAAGACCATATGGATGTGATGGGACCTACACTGGATGAAGTTGCCGAGGCTTTTACAGCTACGATTCCGCATAATGGCCATTTAATTATTTCACAAGGCCCCTATGTAGATTATTTTAAAAAAGAAGCAGCAAAAAGAAATACGAAGGTGATTGTTGCTGATAATAGTAAAATCCCCGAAGTATATTTACGCAAATTTGATTATATGATCTTTCCGGAAAATGCTTCACTGGCATTAGCAGTTGCTGAAGCATTGGATATTGATGAAGAAACGGCATTTCGAGGAATGCTTAAGGCCCAGCCAGATCCAGGTGCAATGCGGATTAAGCATTTGAAGCAGGGAAGCAAATCAGCATATTTTGTCAATGGATTTGCGGCTAACGATCCATCCTCAACAATCAATATTTGGAAAAATGTAGTGTCTCAAGGCTATTCTGCAAAATCTCCAATTGTTGTAATGAACTGCCGGGAAGATCGCGTGGATCGGACTATCCAATTTGCAGATGATGTTTTACCACATATACCGATGGATAAGCTCGTGTTGATTGGGGAAAAGGCAGAACCAATTAAGAATGCGGTGAGGTCAGGAAGACTCAAAGTCAATCAAATTATTGATCTTCAGGGAAAGTCAACTGACGAAATCTATGGAACATTAATAGAGATAGCATCTAATAATATCATCTATGGGATTGGAAATGTTCATGGTGCGGCAGAACCTTTAGTTGAAAAACTGCAAGCACACACAGAAATAGGAGGATCATAGAATGTTTGGTTCAGATTTATATATTGCACTCGTGCTAGGAGTGATTCTAAGCTTACTTTTTTCAGAGAAAACAGGCATTGTACCAGCTGGACTGGTTGTGCCGGGATATTTAGCACTGGTTTTTGACCAGCCTATATTTATCGCCGTTATTTTTGGGATTAGTCTTCTAACCTATGTCATTGTTACATATGGGTTGTCGCGCATTATGCTGCTTTACGGACGAAGAAAATTTGCAGCAATGCTGTCGGTAGGAATTGTGTTGAAGCTCCTCCTGGATTACGCTTATCCAATGCTTCCATTTGAAATATTGGAATTTAGAGGAATTGGGGTTATTGTGCCCGGCCTGATTGCGAATACGATCCAAAAGCAAGGGGCGATTATTACAATCGGAAGTTCGCTTCTATTAGGCGCACTTACTTTTGTTATTTTAAGCGTCTATTACATCATATAGGAAGGGTTAATATGTCTAAAAAATTAACATACCAAGAAAAAATATTGCGAATGGGGAAACAACAAAAAAAATCTGCTGGTAAACATGTGGCCATCGGTTTAGCTGCCATTGTTATCTTCATTATCGGACATCAAATCTTCTTTTCACCAGATGTAGCAGAAGTGGAAGAAAAGGGTGATTCAGAGTTCACCGCTACTTTCGTTGGTGACATCATGTTTGGCCGCCATGTAGAAGATGTAACAGAAAAATATGGATTAACATATCCCTTTGAGAAAGTAAAACCTTTCTTTGACAACGCCGACTATGTGTCAGGTAATTTTGAAAATCCAATTTTACTTCAAGATGAAGATAATTATGAACAAATAGATAAGCGGATTCATCTACATACGGGTGAGGAGGCAGCCAATGCTTTAAAAGAGCTGAATTTTACAATGCTCAATTTAGCCAATAATCACATGATGGATTATGGGGCAGAGGGACTGAATGACACGATTTCAGCACTGGATAATATAGGTTTAAACTATGTTGGTGCAGGGGAGAACCTGGAAGAAGCAACTGCCATAGATTATCAGGAAGTAAATGGCTTAACGATTGCAACACTTGGATATACAGATGCTCTTGTTGAGGGCTTCTCAGCTCTCGGTTATCGTCCAGGGGTTGCCCGTGCGTTACCGGATAATATTTTTCCGATGATTGAGGAAGCGAATCAAAATGCTGATCTTGTTTTTGTAAATATGCATTGGGGTGTTGAATATGACAATCAGCCGCACCCGAGACAAACAGAGCTAGCAAGGGCGATGATTGATGTTGGCGCAGACGCTATTATTGGGCATCACTCCCATGTACTGCAAGAAGTAGAAAAATATAAGGACGGCGTTATATTTTACGGACTTGGCAACTTTGTTTTTGACCAGGGGTGGTCCCGGACTAAGGATAGTGCCATTGTTCAATATGATCTGTTAAGTGATGGGACAGGCAGGTTTGAAATTACTCCGTTACGTATAAACGGAGCACAGCCTTACGTAACAGAAAACAAATACAATCAAATGAAAATTCATTTGCAATTAATGAGAAACCAGCCGGAAGAGAATTTTAAAAAAGAAGATGGAAAGTTGATCTTGGAAGTAGATCATTCTAATGTTTTAGAGGAAAGGGGTTCTGATAGTGAGCAATAAAAAGCTTATTACGATATTGACGATTGTTGTCGTTGCAGGACTGGTATTTGTTTATGCGCAGCAAGGGATGTTTGAGGAGGAAGTGACAAATACCGATTATGGTGTCGAGCAATCCGAAATGATGAATACATCGGAAGGCTATGGTGTCAGTGCTTCCCATCCATTGGCAGTAGAAGCTGGGATGAAGGTGCTGGAGGCAGGCGGTAACGCTGCAGATGCAGCCGTAGTGGTTGCCTACGTACTTGGTACTGTAGAGCCTTATGGTTCAGGCATCGGCGGAGGGGGAGAGATGTTGATTTATCCCTATGATGCGGATGAACCGGCTGTCTATGAGTACCGTGAAACTGCACCAGAGTCGGGGGCGAGGCCGGAAACCTTTGCTATTCCCGGTTTAGTAAGAGGAATGGAAGAGCTTAATAATGATTTTGGTTCGATGGACATGCAAGACTTGATCCAGCCGGCTATCGATTACGCAGAGGAAGGATTTGAAGTAGATAATCATTTGGTAGATCGACTTGGTAAAGGATCTTACCGGATGGATGTCGCAGAATTAGATGAATTTTTCCCGAATGGTGAAATACTGGAAGTGAATGATACATTAGTACAGCCTGAATTAGCAGAAACATTACGTTTAATCCAGGAAAATGGAGCAGATGCTTTTTATGATGGGCCTATTGCGGATCAAATATTAGAAAAGGAAAATACATTGCAAGCAGAGGATTTAAGCGGTTATACGGCAACAACAGCTGAGGCGGCTCACGGCAGCTTTGCCGGCTATGATGTTTATTCTGCACCGCCGCCATTAGCAGGAGTTACACTAATTCAATCTCTGCAAATGGCTGAACAATTAAATGTTGCTTCGACTGAGGATAACCAAAGGGACTATATTCATCTGATCGGAGAAATTTCCAAACGATCTTATGATGATCGTATCCAGAATGTGGGAGATGCGTCATTTACAGATACATTACCGACCGATGAACTGACTTCCGCTGATTATACACAACAAATGGCAGATACCATTTCACTTGATGAATTATCCGAGGATTATGAAGTGAATGATTCGATATCAGACGAGGAAGATCACGATAATACGACACACTTTGTCATTATCGATCAAGATGGTACAATGGTGTCAGCGACACATACCTTAGGAAATTTCTTTGGCTCCGGTGATAATGTAGGCGGGTTTTTTATGAATAACCAAATGGAGAATTTTAGTACAAATGATGATTCGTTAAATAGCATTGAACCGGGAAAAACACCAAGAAGCTTCACAAGCCCGACTATTTTGACGAATGGTGAAAAAACTATCGGTATTGGCTCACCAGGTGGGAAAAGAATCCCAATGGTAATGACACAGGTGCTCGTTAAATATTTGATGTTTAATGAACCATTTGATGAAGCAGTTGAGGATAATAGATTTTATATTGAAGGTAATGATATTTTCACAGAAACAGAGTTGGATAGAGATGTTCAATCAGAATTGAGAGCACGTGGATATGAAATCTACAATCAAACGGATATTGACTTTTATGGAGGTATACAATCACTTGTTATCGACGAGGGGTCCAACAGTATATATGGTGCTGCAGATTCCCGGAGAAACGGTGTTTGGCAAGCCGATACAAATAATTAATCTTAAAAGAACAGGAGGAAGGTAAAGTGAAGAAAGTATTATCAGGCGTTACGCCAATTTTACTGCTTGTTCTCGCATTAACATTTATGACCAATTATAAACAATTGGATGATCTATCGGATTCAGAACGATATCAAATCCGAAGCTACGTGGAAGCAGTTGAAAATGATGCGACAGCAGATTCAGAATCTGTCAGTGCCCAGGAAGAGGAATAGTTTGAAAATAGTGTTACGGACACGAATATGAAGAGGATAGATACGGTTTCCAATGAAAATCCAGAATTGAAAAGCGTAGGGAAAGGGTCTCTTTTCGTGATAACAGCAAGGAGTACGAACGTGCAGTCAATACAGAATTTTGGAAGGTAAAATGGTAGGAAAAGAGGCTTATGCTAAACCTATATATCTTATTTTTTCTTCGTTATTTTAACCGTAGAAAAAAGCATGCCGAGAAAATACCTTCCTTATTTTTAAAGCTGAGCAGGAGCAGAAAATATTTATTTTCTGCTCCTGCTTTTCCTTAGTTTTAAATTTGAGACGGCTGCTCTACTGGCTGATAGATAGATGCTACAGTCTGTATTGCTTGATCTGGTGCAGCCATTAATGGGTAATACCCTTTTTTAGTCATATACTGCCAAATATCATAAGCGTGATGATTACTATTCAAAAAAGCATTTTCCAAAAATATTCTTAAATCGGGGTTAGCACACTCTACGGAAGCATTACCGTAGTTTTTGGCAGAACTTTTTTGATTTATTAGATAAGCTGTAGCAATTTCACGGTCAGTATGCTGCTGTACTTCTGTTCGGGGTGTTGCAGGTGGAAATTCAGAAACCGGCGCTTGTGTATAAGATTCCAGTACTGGATTTATTTTAGCTGGTTGAAATTTTGTGATATCAGGTGTTGTTTGACTTTGAACAAATTCCACTTTTAAATTGTAATCCTGAACATGTAATGGGAAATGCTTTTGTAATAATCCCTTCAGTTCAGGATCTTGAGCCTGATTTATAAAGCTGGCCATACAGGATATTGTATTATAGCATCCTGCAATCAGCTCGCTTAACTCATGTAATTCATGTGAAGCTAATTTCATGGTAACTACTCCTTTAATCGTATTTTTCTTATGATTTGCAGAGAAAGTTAATTTATACACTTTATGCATGTGCAGAAAAATCTTAAGTGAAAAATGAATCAATACTATCCTTCTTTATTCGTTCTTATCTTTTTTATCATGAAATTCTTCTCCAGCTTCTATCTGCAGATTTTCATGATGAAGATGGTTTTGTGGTTTATCTACATTATCAAAAACAAAATTACGTAAATATCTATGATAAAAAAGTTCGCCTATTGTAATCAAGAAGGCAGCAATTAATGCAGAAGCATCAACGGAAAGCAAGCTATCATATAAAAATGAGCCTATCCCCCAGATAATAATATAAGCAAGTGCAAAATCGCCTACTGCAGCAGCTACGTTCCCTATTCGGGGCAGTATCAGCATATCTCCTGCAAAGCCAACTGCAGTTAGTATCAAACTGGTAATAACTAAGTTACCGAAAGAAATATTAAAAATCATACCTAATGTTATACCTAATATTACTGTCGTCATAACTAATTTAAATAGAAATGCTAAAATGTATCTCATTAAATCATCATCCTTATATTTTTTACTTACAGCTGTATTTTGCACTCTGAAAGTGGAATTTATTCGTTGCTGCTTATTTGACAATATCACCTGAGCTTCAGTAGAGGGGCGTATCCATTTAAATGAGCGATGTATCGATAGATAATTGAAGAAACCGGTTATTTACGAAAAAAACGAAAATAGCGGAAGAGATTCCATGGATAGTTGTGTTAAGCAGTGAAAAATTAATTGAATAGGTATACGCTTTTTTCAGTTTATAGTAAGATAAAAACTCCTCCATTTCATTTTTCATTTATTGCATAATTGAAGTGAGGCCTTCTGAACTCTTAATGACAGAAAATATTTATTTTTTGAAGGGAGCTTACAAGTAATGGTGCTATTTTTTACATATGTGATGGCAGGACTTGCCATTGCAATGCCTGTAGGAGCTATTACAGTAGAAATGACAAAACAGGGATTGAAAAATGGCTTTATGCATGGCTGGGCTGTAGGGCTTGGAGGGATGACAATTGACCTTGTTTTAATTGCTGCACTTTATTTGGGGTTAGCATCTATTTTACAGCTGCCTTTTATTCAAATCCCGATGTGGCTGATCGGCGCAGTATTCTTATTCCTGATTGGCTATGAATCAATAAAAAATGCGGATAACGATATCACACTGGCTGGAGAAAAGTCTGATAAATCCATACGCTCCTCTTATCGTAATGGGTTTCTTGTCGCCATTTCGCCAGGAAATATTATGTTTTGGCTGAGCGTTTTTGGAGCTGTGTTAAGTAATACATATAACCCATCTGAACCATCCAATTTTTTACTTATTGCTGCGGGTATTTTAACTGGGATTTTATTTCATGATATCGGATTATTAGTAATTGTGGCTACAACAAGGAAAGTAATGAACCGAGCCATGATTAAGGGGTTTTCTATTATTGCAGGCGTTGTTTTAATTGGTTTTTCCGGATATTTTATTTATGAATTTTATGTGGTAATAATGGATATCATGTAAGCCGGAACATTTTAAATACTTGAAAGGAAAAGAGATCAAAGCACTGGTTATTCCTGTACTTTGATCTCTTCTTTGGAGAATCCGGGTATATGAAAAAAACAGGCTTACTTCTCTAAAAGAATTGCAATTGCAGGGCTATCTGCTGTATATGAAGCTCCCGTAACGTCACCAAATACTTCTATCATTTTAAATCCGGCATCTTCAACTTCTTTTTTCAAACGTTCAACAGTAAAATAACAGTTCCAAATATTATAGTTTGTGACAGCTTGTTTTTCAATAACAAGTGTTTGTTCCAAAGTGACATGATCTGGATATTTTTTCAATCTTTCAATAGCTAAATGTTCGTTTGCGCTCCAAAATCCGCCGCCTGGATAGTTGTCCCAAGTATTACGTTCTTCAAAGGCTTCATACTTTTTCATAGAAAAAACATCCAGTAATAATTTCCCTCTCATAACAAGAGCCTGATAAATATTTTTTAAGATTTGCTGCCGGTTTCCAGCAGACAAAGCTCTGTAATCACAATAAATAAATGCAGCAAAATCAAAAGAATTTTTCATATTCATTTCTAAATTAATTTTGATACAAATAGGAAATATTTAATCCATGCTGATCAACTGACTGCCTAGCATAGTTAATAGAACGCCTGGAAAAGTCAATACCGGATACTTGATAGCCTGCCCTGCATAATCTTTCCCCATATAGTCCCGGCAAGCAGCCTATATCCAGCAATCTGGGATAATCTTTAGAAGGGATGATGTACTCCATCCAACGTACAGACTTATCAATAAACCTTACTTACGGCTAGCTCCTTCAAAATCAGGATTTAAATGTGCATCCAGCATATATTTTGAAATATGTTCATCATTCCAAGAATTATTGTCGCTCGGCTGATAGAGAGGAGGAAATTCTAACTTTAGGAAAATATCGTTGTGCATTGTTTTCTCTCCTTTTTCGTTTTCATAAGAAGGCAAGCTCAACCCTTTGAATCAAGTGCTATCCACGTAATCAGATAAGTAAGAAAGCTTATAATAAGACTGCCTCCTAAAATGCCGATGACTGTGGTTTGAAAAATTTTGATATCGGTAAAGAGCAGACTCAATCCAAAGCATAGAAACAGGAGAACAATCCATAAAGGAATCAGCATTTTAAAGGTAAACAGACTTGCTTTTATCGAAATCAGCTCTTCCCGTTCATCCTGTGTGCTGAATTCTCCTTTTTTTGTACTATAGCCCTCGTTATTCTTTTTCTTCCCATATAAAAATCGGGCAATACCAAAAATGATAAGCCATCCGATAAGCAGAAACCAAAAAATACCGAATTCAAAAGAAAAGGAGAAGGGCTCTTCTGTAACGGTAGCGGTCAAAACTGTTTGGATCATTCCTAAGGTAGTAAGCAGTATCATAATGATATTTCCAGTCTGTTCAAATATTATTTTCTTCATCAAAAGGTCACTCCTTCCCTAAATAAAAAATAGCATTAATATCTATTTCCAGTACTTCCGCAATTTGCAATGCCAATAACAACGATGGTGTATAATTTCCCTTTTCCAGGGATACAATTGTTTTTCTGGATACACCAACCTTATTTGCTAATACTTCCTGCGTCATTTTTTTCTTCTTTCTAAATATCTGTACACGATTGATAACATTCATGATATCTCTCATTTCTTCATTAAATGTGAAGTTAACTACTCATTTAATAGTATCAAAATAAAAATGTGTAGTCAACTTCACATTTTTCTATATAAAACTAGGTAACTGACTTTACTTGATTTATATCCTTGCATTCAGATTGATAAAATGAAAAGAAGGTGATTGTTTATCAAAGAAAGCAGTAATAGGCGATTCTTTTAATATCAGTATATTATTAGTAAATACCATATAATAGACAAAACCCATATGTTTTGATATTGTCATAAAAGCGACAATCAAATATATGTTTTAAATGAAAAAATAATGTATATTAGAACTGTATTTGATTTTTTATTATGGAGTTACTTTTCGTAAACTTCAACTGAGCAAAAATGTATTTTTATGTTATATTTTACATAGAGATAAGGAGAGGTGTTTATATGAAAAAATCGCCATTAAAAATAATTGTGGCTATTACTTTAATTGTTGTCGCACTGGTTGTTTTACTAGTTGTGCTGGTGAATCGGGACTCAGAATCCTTTGGAAGGGAGTTTGATGAAGCCCCATCAACAGAAGGACAACCTGTATATGGTGACCCGGAAGCTCCTGTAACTGTCGTGGAATTTGGAGATTATAAATGCCCTGGCTGTAAAGCATGGGATGAAGGTATTTTTCCGCAATTAGAACAGGACTATATAGATGAAGGGAAAGTTAACATCGCATTTGTCAACGTCTTATTCCATGGAGAAGAATCGCGATTAGCTTCATTAGCCGCAGAAACAGTCTATGAGCAAAATCCTGAATCATATTGGGACTTCCATCATGCGCTTTTTGCTGATCAACCAGAAAATCAGCAGGCAGTATGGGTGACAACAGATAAGATAGAGGAAATTGCAGAAGGTGTAGAAGGAATTGATACAGAGACATTAATGGAAGAAGTTGAAAATAACACATTTATGGATGAGCTTATAAAAGATGATGATCTGAGAAATGCTTTTGAAGTCGAATCCACTCCAACGATTATGGTTAATAATGTCATGATAAACGATGATGATACATTTGATTACGAGGTTATCAAACAAGCTATCGATGAAGCGTTAGGTGAATAAAATGAATAAACTGGATATGAGACAGCTTTATATGTATTTTGCCTGGGTCGTTTCTCTGGTTGCAACTTTGGGGAGTCTTTATTTTAGTGAAATAAAAGGTTTTATACCATGTGAATTATGCTGGTATCAACGGATTGCCATGTATCCGTTGGCTTTCATTCTTGGAGTAGCAACGTTTAAACAGGAATTTACAATTAAGAAATATGTACTTCCAATTGCAATGATCGGCTGGTGTATTTCACTATATCATTATCTTGAACAAAAAGTACCGGGATTTGCACCATTAAAACCATGTGTGGGCGGTGTACCGTGTAATACAGAATATATTAATTGGTTAGGCTTTATTACGATTCCGTTTTTAGCTTTCACTGCTTTTACGCTGATCATTATCTTTATGTTATTGATGAAATCAAATAAAAAATAAGAAAAAGCCGCCGATATTTTATCGGCGGCTTTCGCTTTGTCTGAGAAAAGAGCAATATTATACAAGAAAAAATAAATAATACTTGATATTTTAGGAACAGGATAAAGAAGTATGGGAAGGGAGGTTTAAGCATGTTAAATGAAACCCGAACAATTTATTTAGACCCTGATTTAGATTTGGAAGCATATCGGTTTAAAGGAATTACGCAAAAGTTTCCCGCGCATTTTCATGATTATTATGTGTTTGGTTTTATCGAGGAGGGAGAGCGTGAGTTGATCTGTCAGGGAGAAGAATATGTTATTCACCCCGGCGATGTACTTATTTTCAATCCTTATGATACGCACAGCTGTGAGCAGGTAGACGGTGGAACACTGGATTACCGCTGTATTAATGTAAAAGCTGATGTAATAAAAAAAGCAATGTTTGAGATAAAAGGTGAGGAGATTCTTCCACGTTTTAAAGAAAATGTTTTGTATAAGAGTGAAGTGGCATCTACTTTAAAAGACCTTCATCTGAAAATATTGGAGGAAGAGGAAGCTTTCAAAAAAGAAGAACTGTTTCTTTATTTAATGGAGGAGCTTATTGAGATAAACTCAGACTTGGCTATCCCGAAAGCAGCCCTGGAATCTTCTCACAAAGTTCAAACAATCAGCAGCTTCCTGGAGGAGCATTATACCAAAAAAATTTCCTTGAAAGAGTTAAGTGATCTGATTGGATGGAGTAAGTATCATCTGCTCCGGTCCTTTACCAAGCAGAAGGGGATTTCACCATACAGCTATTTGGAAACAATTCGGGTGAATCATGCAAAAAAACTTCTGGAACAAGGAGTAAAACCGGCTGAAGCAGCTTTTTTAACAGGATTCAGTGATCAGAGCCATTTAACCAAATTTTTTAAGAGCATGATTGGATTAACACCGAAGCAGTATATGAAGATTTTTGAAAGTAAGGGAGAGGGGTAACAAGCTCTATGAAAATAAAATGTGTACGGCTAATTGATGATGATTTGCCTTTAGGATTAATTGTTAATACAGCAGTTATTCCTGTCCTGGAGTCTCGTTGGAAAAAGAAAAAGGTAAATCAATTAACAGGCAGTCTCATTCTATTAAAGTAGCTGAGAGGAGGAAGCATGATAGATAATTTACCTGCATATATCCTGATGGCACTGATGATGTCCATGCTGCCTGGAACAGATACGATATTGGTGATGAAAAATACATTTAGTTATGGTACAAGGGCCGGCTATTGCACAATTCTTGGGATAGCAGCCGGTCTGACTTTCTGGACGATGATTGCTGTATTGGGCTTGTCCATTGTTATTGCTCAGTCTGTTATTCTTTTTAATATGATTAAATATATGGGAGCTGCATACCTGCTTTATTTAGGAATCAGAGCCTTCTTTTCAAAGGATACTTTTTCTATGGATGCTATACCAAATGGGAATCGCACAAATAAAAATAATAAAGCTTCCTTTGTGCAGGGGGCAGTCAGTAATATTTTAAACCCGAAAACTGTTTTAGTATACGTTACTTTTATGCCGCAATTTATTGATTTAAGCGGGCGTATTAATCAGCAGCTTATTATTTTGGGATTTATCCTTACGCTGATAGCTGCAGGCTGGTTTTTCATACTTGTTTATTTTCTGGATGCAATGAAAAGATGGCTCAAGAAGCCTTTATTTCAAAAGATGCTTCAAAAATGTACAGGGATTCTGTTGATAGGGTTTGGTGTGAAAACAATCTTTTAAAAAGATTTTTCTACAAAATAAACTTTGATAGCCTTCCAGATTTCATTATATTTTCCATGGTATCTTCTAAAAATAGAAATATTTGATACATTTAAAACAAAAAATTTAAAATATTTGTGGACAGAAATTAATTTATCGCATCGAATATGTTATGATGAGATATAATCCAAATACGGGATTAGATACTGGGCAGAAATGGTAAAGGAGTCAAAGGTAATGACAGATAAAGAATTAGAAATATTGAGAATTATAGAAGAAGATGCACGAATTGATTTAAATACATTAGCGAAAATGACAAGTATAAATGAAGAAGAAATTAAAGCGATATTAAAAAAATTGGAAGAAAAGAAAGTTATCTTAAACTATTCGACTGTCGTGGACTGGAGCAAGGTACCGCAGGCTGAGCAGGTAACAGCGATGATTGATGTAAAGGTAACACCAAAACGCGGGGTCGGATTTGATGAGGTAGCAGAGCGAATCTACCGTTTTTCTGAGGTGCAGGCTTTGTATCTAATGTCAGGAGCTTATGATCTTCAAGTGGTAATAGAAGGAAAAACGATGCAGGAGATTGCCCGTTTTGTTTCTGAAAAACTTTCATCGATAGATTCTGTGATTTCAACAACAACACATTTTCAGTTGAAAAAATATAAGCATGATGGAATCGTTTTTGAAGAGGGCGAAGAAGATCGCAGAATAGTGGTGACACCATGAGTCAATTAAATGTAAAAACCAAAAGCCGCTTATCGTCACGTGTACAGGATATTCAGCCATCCGGTATCCGGAGATTTTTCGATTTGGCTTCCTCCATGGATAACATTATTTCTTTAGGTGTCGGGGAGCCGGATTTTATTACACCGTGGAATATCCGTGAGGCCAGTATTTCTTCTATGGAAAGAGGATTTACTGCTTATTCAGCAAATGCCGGTGTACTCGAATTGAGACAGGAAATTACAAAATATATGTATGATCGTTTTGATGTGGATTATGACGCAGAAACAGAAGTACTGGTAACAGTTGGAGCAAGTGAAGCAATTGATATTGGCTGCCGTGCTATTTTAGACCCGGGTGATGAAGTCATAATTGTAGAGCCTGGATTTGTATCCTATTCTCCACTGGTATCAATGGCAGGCGGAGTTCCAGTCTCTGTAGGAACAAGAATAGAGGATGACTTTAAGGTATCAGCAGAGCAGATTAGGGCTGCGATTACGGCAAATACAAAGGCATTAATGATCAGTTTTCCGAATAACCCGACTGGCGCTGTTATGCTGAGAGAGGATTTGCAGGAAATAGCGACATTGGCTGAAGAGCATGATTTAATCGTGTTTTCTGATGAGATTTACGCTGAATTGAGCTATGATAACCAGCACGTTAGTTTTGCAGCACTTGAAGGTATGAAGGAGAGGACAATATTAATATCAGGATTCTCCAAAGCATTTGCGATGACGGGATGGCGGTTAGGTTTTGTAATGGCTCCGCCTGATTTATTGGCTGCGATGCTAAAGCTGCATCAGTACAGTTTAATGTGTGCACCGACAATGGCACAGTACGGGGCACTGGAAGCATTGAAGAGCGGAATGGACGATGTGGAGAGAATGAAGCAGTCTTATAAGCAAAGACGCGGATTTTTTGTAGAGTCTTTTGCAGAGATGGGCTTAGCATGTCATATGCCTGGAGGTGCGTTTTATGCCTTTCCTTCTATTAAAGCCACTGGATTAACATCTGAGGAATTTGCGGAAAAATTATTATATGAAGAGCATGTCGCTGTCGTGCCAGGAGATATTTTTGGCGCAGGAGGAGAAGGGCATATTCGCTGTTCCTATGCGACTTCGATGGATAATCTGCAGGAAGCTACAAAGCGCATGAAACGTTTTGTCAGCAAACATCTGTAAACATAAGTAATTTGCAAAAAATAATCACTTTATCACTAAAAAATCCGCTTATTGCTTTTTTATTAAAACAATAAGCGGATTTTGTATTTCATTGATTATGCAAAGATATTGCTGATTTTTTGAATATCATCTTCAGATAAAGAAATTTCAGCTGCTCTTTGGTTGCTTCGTACCTGTTCCGGACGTTTTGCGCCAGGGATAATTACATCAACAGATGGTTGAGAGAAATACCAGGCCAGAACAATATGAGCGACCTCCTCACCATAATTATCAGCAATTTTTCTTATTTGCTCTATTTTTTCAAGGTTATCTAAAAACTGCTGTCCCTGGAAATTTGGATTTTTCTCTCTTAAGTCTGAGAAACTAGAATCTTTATCATATTTACCTGCTAATAATCCTGACTCCAGCGGGAAGTACGGGATAAAAGTAATTTGATTCTCCGCTGTATAAGGGAAATAGTTTTTCTCAGCATCACGTTTTAATAAATTATATTCTCCTTGAAACACATCTACATAGCCATCTTGATTTGCTTCCTTCAATTGATCGGGTGAGAAGTTAGAAACACCGATAGAGCGAATTTTTCCTTGATCTTTTAATTCTTTTAAAGCGCCGACTGCTTCTGCTTTTGGTGTATTCTCATCCGGAAAATGGATATAAAATAAGTCAATATAATCTGTACGTGTACGTTTCAAAGCGTCATCAACGGCTTGTTTTAAAAATGCTGGTGAGTTATCCATTACTGTATCGTTACCGACAAATTTATGCGCTGCTTTCGTTGCCAGTACAATATCTTCACGTTTATATTCTTGCATAACTTCTCCTACCAACTCTTCAGAGCGCTCCGGTCCATAAATAAATGCTGTATCCAGCATATTAATACCATTATCCAGTGCTGTACGGACAACGTCTTTTCCTTGTTCTTCATCCAGCATATTTGGATACAGATTATGACCGCCTACAGCATTCGTGCCTAAACCGATTGGATTTACCGAAATATCAGATTTACCTAATTTTACGTGCTTCACCATTTTAAAACCCCTTTTCCGATAAAATTACTACACTAAAAATATACCACAAAATAAGGTAAATAAACATTTTAATCAAGCTGTCCTATTCAGTTTCTCTCCTTGTCTAATAAGAAAGAAGAGAACCAATAATATAAATCCCACAGCTAATGTTACGAATGGAAATAGGATAGGGAAAATTATTGTAGGAATACTCTCCCGCGCATCGGTATAATATCCAATCGGATAAGGAGCCAAAGAGCCGGCAGAAAGCAGCTCTGTTTGTAAAGCGTCCCGATCAGTGAAGCTGAAAGAAGTCATATTTATATTGCCGTTTTCATCTAATATATGCGCGGTGTATTTTAATTTTTCATCTGGAACTCTGTCAGTTATATCTCCGTCTGACGTTTCTTTTTCAACTTCTTTTGTTTTCTTTAAAAGTATAATGAATTGCGTTTTATCATTACTTTTATCCTCCAGGGTTAAATAGGCAATTTCTCCATAGTACCGGTTTAATCCTGCTTCCTCCATTCTGACAGGATAATCTTTCAATTTATCCAGTCCCTCACCGTTGATTTTTAATGATAAATCTGCGATGCTCATTTTTCTGCTCCAAGGGTCTCTATGGCTATTCTCTATTTTTACAGTTTCCTCTGTTTCTATTATGTGATCATTAAAATGAAATGTAGATTCAGTAGGCGGCCCCCCTGTACTCACATTTGTAATCTCATACGCTGCATTCATTTTTTGATTATGTATAAGCTCCATGATCATTTTTGTGCTTAAGGGTAAAGAAGTTAAAAATAAGAGTGCTCCAATAGAAAATAATAAGAATTTTAACATTTTTTTCATGATGATTTCACCTCTGGATGGAAGTAGCTTTGGGTACGGAAATAATAATTCTGTTTGCATTATTATTCCGAATGCAAGTTCATAACTTCACAATGTGTTTCCCATTTTATCACAGTGCAATCATTTTCACAGTAAAAACAGGGAAAAAAAGCCTTTTCCCGATTTTCTCAGGAAAGACTTTTCTTATTCCTTAACAATCAATCCAATCAAAGAAGCAAACTGAATCGCCTGATAGGAAGACACCTTGCAGCCTTTTAAACTTTCCAGGGAAACAGTCAATGCTTCAAAGCTGGAGGAGCTTATATCTATTCCCTTCAGAGAGGTCTCTTCAAAGTTAGCATCATTTAGATCACAGCGGTTAAACTCTATTTTTTTGAATTTGCAATTATAAAAGTCAACATTCGTTAATACAGCTTCATTAAATATGACCTTTTCCAGCTTGGCGTTTCCGAAAGTGGCCAGATTTAAGGTGGAATCGTCAAATCTGACATTGCCGATGGAGGACTCCGGGAATTCACAGCCGACCAGCTTGCAATGAATAAACTCTACGCGGTGGATAGAGGATTTTGTCAGGTTTACATTTGAGAGGTCACAATTTTCGAAACGGACATCCGTCAGCTCTATATTGCCAAAATCCGTCTGATTGAATTGACAATTTTTTAAGACTGCATCGTAAATCCGTACACGTTCCACAACTTCATTGGTGAAATCAGCTCCAGTAATTTCACACATTTCCAGCATGGGATCCTCATCATAAAAAATATCGGTAAATCTTTTTTCTGTTAATATAGGTGAAATTTTAGGAATATCTATCTTCATTTTTATGCCTTCTTTCTGTAAATGCTATTATAATTTTGATACAGGATTTGTTTCAATCATAACATAATATAGCTTTATCGATCTTTGCACAATGGTATACTAGATAATAATGAAAATGATAGATAAAAAGGGAAGGGGATTCAAATGGGAAGATCTGAGGCAGCAATTTTTACGAATATGTGTATGATTGAAAATGAGAAGGGGCAAATTTTAGTTCAAGACAGACAAAATCCAAACTGGCCGGGTATTACTTTTCCAGGAGGACATATTGAAAAAAGAGAATCCTTTCATGACGCAGTTGTACGGGAAGTAAAGGAAGAGACGGGCTTACATATTAAAAATCCTGTCCTGTGCGGGACGAAGCAATTTCAGACTGATCAAGATGAAAGATACGTTGTTTTATTTTATAAAACAGCTTCCTTTTCCGGAGAGTTAACAAGCTCCGATGAAGGAAAGGTATTCTGGATTGAAAAGGATGAACTGCCAGATTATACGCTGGCTAATGATTTTCTAGAAATGTATAGAGTGTTTGTTGATGAAAAAATTTCGGAATTTTATTATGAACAGAATGGTGAAGAAGCAAATGTAGTATTATTATAATTATTTTGATGTTTTTATATGAAGAATAGCATACGGCAGTGAATGAAAACCAGCTGATAACTTTGAATAAAACATACAGGAGGAAAATTCAATGGGTATATGGCAAAAAGTATTAGAGAAAATAAGCTACCAAATATCTAAACCCAGTTTTGACACATGGTTTAAGAAAACTACAGCTGAATTTGTAGAGGATGCTTTAACTGTCTATTCGTCCAGTGAATTTACAATAGATTGGCTGAAGGAAAAATATAGTACATTGGTTGCAGAGTCTGTAAAAGAAGTAACAGGAGAGGATTACAGTATTCATTTTGAAGTAACAGAAGAAAATGAAAAGCTTGCATCTATTTTCCCGAACGCTTATTTTGAATCATCACCAAATGATACAGACAGCATTAGCAGATTAGAGAGAAAGATAGACCGGCTGGAGCAGAAAATTCAGCAGCTAATCGATGTGAAACGCCTGGATGAAAGAGCGGAGCAGCTTGAAGAAAGGATAAGTAAGCTGGAGGAACAAGTGAAATGATTTTTAATTGTAGATATTTGAATTATTTAAATTCGTTGTTACGGTAATTTAAAAAGAGGTGAATCATTAGATGAGCAGCTTTTATCGGCCAGATTTATTTTTAGATGAAATCAGCGTGGTCACCAAAGGTCTAATTATTAAAGAAATCTGGGCCAAGGCAATATTAAGAGGCAAAAAAGAATTAGAAATCAGGGGCAGTAATACGAAAATAAGAGGTACGATTGGAATAATTGCCAGTGGTACTAAAAAAGTTATAGGCATAGCTAACCTTACTTCTGTTATCGGTCCTTTATCCATTGAAGAATATAAAGGAGAATCTCAGATACCACTGGGGTTCTTTTTTTAATTTTTACTTGACCTTCACGTTACGTAATGCTTTAAGTTATAAACAAAATGTGAAAAGGTGTGAGATAAATGAATATCAATATATTACGATCAGATAAAATTTATAGGGAGATTATCGCTTGCCCGCCAAAAGAAAAAACAGAATTGTACCGTCAAAAGATGTTAGCTCCTTACATGAAAAAGTGGGAAATACAGCAGATTCCATTCCGGGCGAAGGAGGAAAATGGGTTTGATGTGATGACGATAAATAATATGGCCCACCTGGCACCAGAGATGATAACACCGCAAATAGAACCAGAGCTTAAACTGATTTCCTCTGATAAATTATGGGGTGAGTTAAAGCAGGCAATGGAATATAGCTTAAACCAATTTACTAAGCATGGTATTAATTTGCCTGTGTCTAATTATTTATTTACGGTTTTGTTAGGGAATCCTGACAGCGAAATCCTGCGGCTGAGTGAAGGATACAGTGGAGAAGGCGGAATTCCTGGTTATATTTTTCTTAGTTTGCTTCCAAATGAGTACACATTAAAACGATTAAAACCCGCATTAGCACATGAATGTAATCATAATGTCCGTTACCAATTTATTAAATGGAATGATAAAATTAACCTTGGGGAATTAATTGTCAGTGAAGGGCTAGCAGAAAATTTTGCCACTTATCTATATGGAGAAGATTTAATTGGGCCATGGGTCAGTAAAACAGATGCCAACACACTGAATCGTGTTATTAAACCTATTTTAAGAGAACATTTAGGAATAACAGGATTACAGCAAATTATGCCTTATCTTTACGGAGATGAAATTACTAAATTACAAGGTTTACCAACAGTAGGAGTACCGCACAGCGCGGGCTATGTATGCGGATATTATTTAGTGAAGTATTATCTGCAAAAAACGGGGAAATCCATTGTAGAAGCAACAACACTTCCGGCTGATGAGATATTAAGCGAGGTGAAAGAATATTGGGATGAAGAAACCGTACTATACCGTTAAAGATATGATTACTATAACTGGTGTTACGAAAAGAACACTTCATTATTATGATGAAATCAATTTATTAAATCCGGATAGTTATTCAGATAAAGGCTACCGGCTGTATAATCATGAGAATCTAAAAAAATTACGGACGATTTTGCTGTTAAAGGAATTAGATCTGCCATTGAAAGAAATAGCGGTGATTATACAGTTGCCAAAACAAGAGCAAAGGAAGATTTTAGCCGGGCATTATGAAGCGATGCAAATAAAAAAGCAAAACCTTGAGCGGACATTAATCAATTTAAATGATTTTATGTCAGGAAAAGATATTTCTTTTTTAGATGTTTTTCATAAAGGTAATGTATTACCATTAAAAGAGCAGTATCAATTAGAAGCAAAATATGTGTATGGGGACACTGCAAAGTATCAAGAATACGAAAAAAATATCAAACAAATTCCCGAAGAAGAAAGAGCTGCTGTTTTTGAAGCTTTTGATCAGAATATGCAGGATGTATTCTTAAAATTTGCCAAGTTTTCAAAGGAATCACCTGCTTCTAAAAAAGTACAGCAAATCGTTCTTGAATGGAAAAGTTATCTCGAACAGTTTATGATAGGTGATACAGAAATCCTTCAATGTATTGCTTATACGTATAAGGAAGATAAAAGCTTTAAAGTATATATCAATCAATTCGGAAACGAAACACTGAATGAATTTATTCACCAAGCTATTTTACACTATTGTGAAGAGGAAGAGCTTTCCCAATATAAATAGCAAATCAATATAGGGTTGAAGCACCTAAATTCAGGGAATAATCAATTAGAATATATAGTATAGTTAGATGGAGGTTATATCATGACAAACACATTTAAAGCACTCGTTGTAGAAAAAGAAAATGAAAACTTAAATTTGAATGTAAAAGAAATCGAACCTTCCGATTTACCTGAGGGGGAGGTTCTGGTCAAAGTAAAATATAGCGGAATTAACTATAAAGATGGGCTTGCTGCTCATCCTAATGGCAATATTGTAAAGGACTATCCTTTTATTCCAGGCATTGATTTGGCAGGAGAAGTGGCTGATTCCAAAGATGACCGCTATAAGGCAGGAGATCCTGTTATTGTTACCAGCTATGAATTAGGTGTTTCCCATTTTGGAGGCTACAGTGAGTATGCACGTGTTCCGGCTAAATGGATCGTACCTCTCCCGGAAGGCTTAAGCTTAAAAGAAAGCATGATCTTAGGAACAGCCGGTTTTACAGCTGCTTTATCTGTGCAAAGATTAGAGGAGAATGGATTGAAACCGGAAAATGGTACTGTTCTTGTCACTGGAGCTACAGGCGGTGTAGGAAGCGTTGCTATTTCTCTCTTGAAAAAGAAAGGGTATCACGTAGCGGCCAGCACTGGAAAAGACTCTGAAAAGGATTATTTGCAGCAGTTGGGTGCAGCAGAGGTTATTGACAGAAAAGAGGTTTATAACGGAAAGCTGAAAAAGCTCGACAAACAAAAATGGGCTGCTGCAATTGATGCGGTTGGCGGAGAGCCGTTAGCTTCCTTATTAGCACAAATGAAATACCGGGGCAGTGTCGCTGTCAGTGGAATGGCAGCAGGAGTAGAGCTTCCTTCATCTGTTTTCCCGTTTATTTTACGCGGAGTTTCTCTGCTTGGAATTGATTCCGTATATTGCCCGATGGAAGAACGGGAGCAGATATGGCAGCGTTTAGCTGGAGATTTAAAATTAGATAATCTTGAGGACTTAGTTTATAAGGAAGCAGCGCTGGAAGAATTACCGGAGTTATTGCCAGCAGTATTTGAAAGCAATCATTTAGGAAGAGTGCTTGTGAATTTAGAAGGTTAATTATATATCATGTATTTTGAAGGAGAACGGAGAAAATAGCGTTCTCCTTCATTTTTTTAATTAGTCTGTCTGCTTGTCAATAAAATCGATCAACTGATCAATAAAACCTTCATAAGACCTTGAATTGGCCAATTTGTTCACGTTTTCGGGGTTAGACAGAATTTTAATATATTCATCGTAAATATCACGGTAAAGGTTTCGTTCATTATAGTTCATAGCAATTAAAGAGACAATTTTTATATTTGAAGCGTCTCCCCAAGAGATAGGCTGTTTCGTTATCAATACAGCAATGGCTGTTTGCAATGCGTCCATATTTATAGAATGGGGGACGGCAACAATATTATTAAAAGCGGTAGACGATAGATTTTCTCTTTTTATAACATCCTGAGCAAAATGTCGTTCAACCAGCTGCAAGGAAGCCATTTTTTCCGTAATAAAACGAATGACTTCAAATTCATCTTTAAAAGCTTTATCACTCAGGATAAAAAGTCTTTTATCAAATAATGAGATAAGGTTTCGCTTGATTTGCTGCTGTTTTTTATCATGCTTTATCTTGTTTACCTGTGTTTGTATTTTTAAAATATCATCCGCATCCATAAAGGTATTAATAAGCACCTCTTTTATATGAAGGTCAAATGGAAGATTTACAGTAGAAATAATTAAATCTCCATGCATCTCAGTTATCTCCTTATCAATCCTGGTTATTATTTTTGAAATAACCAGTTGATTCGCAAAATAATGCTCCAGCTTCTCTTTTATTACCAAGTGTAAATTGTTATAGGCAGGACAAATAAGAATGACATTTATAGACTCGTCATTTTTTTGTTTTAATTCCAAACAACTCCCCACATGCAAAGCAATATAGGTTATTTCATCTTCAGGCAATTGAATGTTCAATTCTTCAGAGAGAAGATTAGCAATATAGACAGATAAATCATAAATCAATGGTGAAGAGCTTTTAATAGACTGTGTAAGCGGATTTTCAAAAGAAAAATTATTCGAAGCTCTAATCACCATATTTTGAACATGCAAAGCAAATTTGGTTTTGAACTCTTCATCATCCAAGCTGATTAAATAGCTCTCGTTAACCTTTTGGATAATTCGATTGACTAAATCCAGATATCGGGATTGAGCATCATTTCCAGTCTCTTCAAGAGTATTCGTTGTTTTACTGCTTATCAGTGCCTGCAGATAATATAATTCATTTTCATCCATTTGGACTTGAAAATAAGATTCAATTAAGTGTTGTATTTCATGAACAATCTTTATTGAAATGAATTTTTCTTTAAAAGGATAGACATGATAATGCACATATTGATTATCCTGCATTCGTTCAATGGAAACAACAATATGATAGATAATATTGCCAAGGGTATATTCATTAATATCATAATCGTGACTTTGAATAATTTGCAGCAGCTTTTTTTTGAAGTCACCCAACTCATAACCAAATGACTTCTCTAAGTCAATAATGTTGTAAAAGGTTGTATTATATTCTTTAGTATAAATCACACGCATTATTTTGCGCTTATCTATTTCTTTACCTCTTAAAAACAAATAATCTTTTGCTCTTTCAATAGCCAAATCGTAGCTTTTAATAAATTTCCGGCATTCTATTAAATCCTTTTCAATGGTTGGAACGCTTACAAATAACTCATCACTTAAATCAAATATATCCACACCGTTCTTGGCTAAAACGAGTCTTTGTAAAATGAAGTACATTCTATTTTCAAAGGGTTTATTCTCTGGTTGTATAGTTTCATTATTTTCTATTTTTTTCAGACGATAACCTGCACTTGAAGATTCTATGATAAATAAGTGACTATACTGTTCATTAATATACTGGATATAGTTCCTCAAGGTCCGGGGCGAAATATTTAAATAAGTTAGTATTTGTTTTGATTTCATCCAGTTGCCGTGTTCCTCTAATAAATGAATGAGTGCTTCAATGTTTTTTTCCTTCATTAGAATTCCCCTCCCTTCGTTCTGTTCAAACAATCTTTTTAGAATTAACTTCATTATAATCCGACGTTACATGATAAGAAAATAAATCTATTGCCAGCCGGTAGGCAAAAGGAATATTCGTTAGTATTCCTTATCCTTGGCATAATATAAGTACATCAAAAACAAGGGGGAAAACAAAATGAAAAAAACAGTTTTATTAATTTGCAGTGGTGGAGCTTCCAGTGGTTTCCTGGCTCAAAATATTCGTAAGTCTGCTAAGAAAAAAGGGTTAGAGGTAGAGGTGATAGCAAGAGGTGAATCAGAACTGGTTGATTATATGGATCGAATCAACATGGTATTAATTGCACCACATTTAAGCTATATAAAGGACGATATAGCAGATCAGCTTTCAAATACAAATATTCCTTATCAAGTTATTGATCAAATGACTTATGGAACATTGAATGGAGATAAGGGTCTTGACATTATCGTTAAAGAACTTGGGTTAGAATAATTCTGGATAAGGGGGATTACCATGAACAAATTGATTGAGTATATGAACCGGTCATTTGCACCTAAGATGAATAAGATCACAAGAAATGCCTGGGTATCTGCCATACAAGAATCCATTATGGGTGTATTACCGCTGATTCTCGTTGGATCATTAATCACACTGATTATGATTTTAAATGATTTCATACCTAATATGCCTAATCTGCAGCCTATCAGTGATTTTTCATTCGGTTTAATGAGTCTATTCATTTCTTTTCTGACACCATATTTTATTATGGAAAAATTGAAGAAAAGTGATCGGAAATTAGTTGCAGGTTTAACGGGTGCGGCAATGTTTTTATTTTTGCTCTCTCCTACATTTAATGATGAGGGACAAATTATCTTTTCTTTTGAAAGATTTGGGGCAAATGGAATGTTTGTCGCAATTATTGTCGGGTTGCTTGTTGGTGTTGTGTTTTATCTATTCAGTAAAATGTCCTTTTTTAAAGAATCAAGCTCATTGCCAGATTTTATTATTGTCTGGTTCGATACGATTGTACCAATTACGTTATTACTGTTGGCTGCATGGCTTTTTACAATTGTCGGAAGTTTTGACCTTTATGCTGCCATCCTCAGTCTGTTCGAGCCGCTCAACTATATCGGTCAAAGCTTTGCAGGCTTTGTTATTATCACATTTATCAGTGTGTTTCTATATTCTTTCGGCATTAGTCCATGGGCTTTATACCCTATTATTTTTCCAATATGGATGGCCGGAATTGAACAAAACGCAAATCTATTAAGTCAGGGAGCAGATCCTTCCTTTATTCATACATTCGAAACAATGATGGCATGGATATGGATTGGTGGAATGGGAACAACATTGCCATTAGTCATTATTATGCTGCTAATTGCCAAATCGAATCATTTGAAAGCAATCAGCAGGGTAACAATAGTTCCTTCTATCTTTAATATTAATGAACCGGTTGTATTTGGTGCTCCTGTAGCTTTTAATCCGATTCTTATGATTCCAATGTGGCTGAATGGTATTATCATTCCGGCAATCACATATATCGTTCTTTCAATGGGGGTAATTCCCCTTCCTGCTGAGGTAATGCAATTATGGTACGTGCCGATTGGAATTTCCACCTATCTTGTTAATACAGATATTAGCGGACTGTTACTTCTGCTGGTTAATCTCGTTGTATCATTAATAATCTGGTATCCTTTTGTCAAAGTATATGACAATCAAAAAGTAAATGAAGAAAAACAGCCAGAGGAAGTTTAATTTAATTTAAGGAGGGCTTGATTTGAGCCAACATAATGCAGAAAGTTTACAAGAAGTATCCATGAAAATTATATTAGGAGCCGGCGATGCAAGGGCTGATATTCAAGCTGCTTTGAAGGATGTAGAAACGTTTAAATTCGAAGAGGCAGAAGCGAAATTAGCAAAAGCAAAAAAGCATATGTCAGCAGCACATTCAGCTCAAACAGAAACGATTCAAGAAGAGGCTAGAGGAGAAGCTGTTCCTTATTCTACTTTATTTACACATGCTCAGGACCATCTGATGACAGTAATGAGTGAATGGAATATAGCCAGAAATCTATTAAAGATTTCTAAGGTCTTTGATCAAAGAATCAAGAAATTAGAAAGTGAATAATACGCTGATTGGAAGTGATACCGATGTCTGTTCAGGCACCTCATTTATTTCCGAGTGATTTTCTATGGGGGGCAGCAACTGCTGCTTACCAAATTGAGGGGGCTCATTTAAAGCATGGAAAAACATTATCGGTTGTTGAAAAAAATATGAATAAAAATTACGCTGATCCAAGTATTGCTTCAGGTCATTATCAATATTGGGAGAAAGATATTGCACTGATGAGGGAGCTTGGATTGAAAGCATACCGATTTTCTATTTCCTGGCCGCGAATATTGCCGGATGGTCGAGGGAAAATAAATCAAGAAGGCGTAGATTTTTACCGTAAATTGATTAATAAACTAAAAGAATATGAAATAGAACCGATCGTTACCATTTATCATTTTGATCTGCCTCAGTGTTTACAAGAAGAATACGGGGGCTGGTCATCCAGAAAAGTCATCGATGATTTTGAAGCATATTGTCAGGTGCTTTTCACATATTTTGATGATGTAAACTATTGGCTTACCATTAATGAGCAAAGCAATATGTTTCAGCTGCCATATCTGATGGAATTTAATCCTGATATTCCATTGGAGAAGCAGAAATATGAAATGAATCATATTATGACATTGGCTCATGCTAAAGCAATTCATTTATGTCGTACGCTGCTGCCAAATGCAAAAATTGGACCAGCTTTAGGAATTATCCCTAATTATCCTGCCAGCCCCAAGCCGGAAGATATTTTGGCAGCAAGATATGCGGATGAAATGCGGACTTATCTGTTTATGGATTTATATATGAAAGGAGAATATAGACCTTTTGTATGGAATTACCTTGTGGAAAATGGAATAGAGCCAACCGTTGAGCCGGAAGATATGGCACGTATACAATCTGCGAAACCCGACTTTATAGGAATTAATTATTATCAGTCTCGTGTTGTAAAATATATTCCAGAAGATACGGACAAAAAAGAATTAAAATTGAATTATGATGGAAAAGATGATGATACACAATATGATAATATTCCAGGGCTATTTGAAGGAATGACTAATCCATTCACACCTAAAACAAGATGGGATTGGGAAATTGATCCGATAGGGTTTCGATATATATTAAATGAGCTTTATGACCGTTATCAGATTCCATTGATGATTACAGAGAATGGTCTTGGAACATTGGATGAACTAACAGCAGATAAACAAATCCATGATCAGGAAAGAATTGATTTTCTGCGTGACCATATCCGGCAGCTTCAACTGGCAATCAAGGATGGTGTAGAAGTTTGGGGATATATGCCATGGTCCTTTATAGATTTGTTAAGCACCTCCAGCGGTTTTAGAAAAAGATATGGGTTCGTATATATAGACCGTGACGATAAGGATATTAAAACCTTGGAGCGGATTAAAAAGGATAGCTTTTTCTGGTATCAAAAAGTGATTGCTTCCAATGGCTGTCAGCTTTAAATAAAAAGAATGCCGAGATTGTATAATACATATCTGGGCATTCTTTTTATTTGATAAAATGTATGGTTTGCTAAAGTCCGGGAAGAAATAAAGCCTGAAGCTTTTTTATACAATAATCGGCTGTTTGTTCTAAAATATTATCAGATAACGGAGCAATTTTATCTAACTATTGAATTTAGCTCTTAATTCGGGTAAAGTAGCCTTTGTAAGAAGAGTGTGTTCTAAACTTTCCAGATAACGGCAAGCGGTTTTTGTTGCGTAATAAGAACCTTGGTTTAAATTTATATGATTTCATAAAAATCTTTTTCATGTCTGACATGGAAAAGATTTTTTAGGGACGAATAATGCTGTTTATGGAAGGAATAATGCATTTAAAAAACATACTAAGAAAGGGGTTTTGTATGAAAAACTATCTATTTCTAATTACCGGCACCTTTTTCTTTGCTGCTTCTGTAGCCATTTTCGCGATGCCGAATTCCTTAGCAGAGGGAGGCGTTCCCGGGCTGGCGCTGCTTATCTACCACGAAACAGATATATCACCTGCATTAACTACTCTTATTCTGAATGCAGTAATTCTTTTAATCGGCTTTCGTTATTTGCCGAAAGATATGATTATCAAATCACTTGTAACTATACCACTATTTTCATTCTTTATTTATATCCTCGAAGACATAACTTCAGGAATACCAGACCCTCTTCTGGCAGCAATCTTTGCAGGTGTATTTACTGGTGCAGGCTTTGGACTTATTTTCCGTTCAGGAAGTACCACAGGTGGAACATCGACCATTGCCCGTATGTTGAACTATAAATTTGGCTGGGAATTGACAGGGACCAATTTTGTTTTGGATGCCTCTGTTGTCGTTGCCGGGATTTTTGTTATTGGTCCGCTATACACGATGTATACGGTGCTCGCGCTATTTATTGGAAAAAGGGTAACGGATTATGTGTTAGAAGGTTTTGAAGCTAAAAGAGTGGTGCATATATTTTCTAATAAAACGAAAGAAGTGGAGCATGCACTGCAAACGAGCCTGGGAACACATACGACTGTATTAAAAGCAGAAAAAAATGCAGATGGTGTCGAGGAAAACCTGATTTATGTCGCTATTCCGAAACAGCGGCTATTCTATCTGAAAAAGCTGGTCAGCAGTATTGACGAAAACGCATTTACAGTTGTACACACTGTGAAGGATGTTACAGGCGGCAGCTTTGCAGAGGCACATCACCCGGGACAGAAAACATTTAGAAGCAAGAAATTGGAGCGTCGTTATTATAAGAAGCAGGCAGATGAAGAGAGTTTTACACCGACTGCCGATGCAGTAATTGAGAATAAAAAATAAATTCTATTTACAAGTTAGAAAGTTTTTTCGCTATATGAATTGCACTGTATCGCTAGTGCTCGTCTATATTGCGTTTGTATTTCGCCCTGTTTTCGGGTATAATTCCATTATAGAATCGTATAATATTAAAAACCGTCTGGTGTGTCAGCACCAAACGGTACAATAAACCAATTCTCTATTTGAGGGTTGGCGCTTTAGTTATAAAATAACCCCTAACGCCTGCAAAGCATATGAGGGGTTATTTTTTATTGTTTTCGGACATGATAAACGCAATTAGTGATCCAAAAGAAATCATCAGTATTAATACGCTTCCAATATCCATTAGCGTCACCTCCCTTCTTTGGAAAAATCAAAGAAGGTATAACGGTGCGCTCCCCTCATATGCAATTGGTTTATTGATAGATTTAGTATAGCATATAGATTTAAAAAAGCTCCATTTTATAAGGATATTTCCTGTTTTTTTGTAAAAGAAGCTTAATCTCTCTTTTCTCTAAAAAACTGCCAATAAACAGAATAAGGAATAATAACCCCAGCCAAAAGAAAATATTTATGAACAACTATATCTGCTTCACCCCGCCAGTTAAAATGGATTGGAATCGAATCGGGTAAAAGTAAAATAATGATAAACAAAACAAAAAACATAATTAAAAATACGATAATATCCTTTTTCATAAACATTCTCCTTATATAAGTTTTATTGTGCAGGTCCGTCGATAGAAAATCACAGCTAAACTGATTAATAGGATGGAGAGAGCAAGGTAAATAATGTATAACGGAAGCACCTGGAACAGAATAAGCGCCAGCGGTACAATCACTATTGCCATCCCGGTGAAGGCTGAAATCAAAACAGGCGGGCTTTGTTTAACGATATACATATCATTTTTCCAGCTGAAATTTGGATTGAAAAAATTCAGCATTAATCCAAATGTCGTGATAAAAGCTGAATAGCTTAAAGGAATAAGTATCGCCCATATCAGCTGTTCCATATTTGGAGAAAGCCTGATAATAAAAGCAATAATACTTATCCAAAAACCAGATAAATGCAGGGAAAAGGTACAGGCTAATTTAGCATGAATTACTCTTCTTTGTTCAATAGGCAGTGTTTTTAAGATCCAGATTTTATTTCCCTCCATCGATAGAGCTGCAGTTGCCGGATTACTTATCAGAAGTAGAGCTGCACTAAAAGTAGGGAATATATTTGTTATTGTCCCGCTAGAAACAGACATCGGAATAAGAGCTGTCAATTTTTCCACTCCAAACAAGAGCAGAGCCATACTGAGAAAAATTAATAGTACGGTACCCAGTATCGAATTGAGCAGGTAGTTGTATGAACTGAATAAAGTATTTATTTCCTGCTTCCAAAGCGCAAAGAAAATGCTTCGCTGTTTGATAGCTTTTTGCTTCACATTGTTATTACTTTTTAAAGCAAGAAGGCGTAAATTAAGCTTCCGGTAGTATTTACTGCCAGTCAGAATCAGCAAAATAAGCAGTAAACAACTGATAAAAATAAAAGCAAGAATATGAAATATATGATCCGTACTATCAAACTGCAATAATACAGATGGCAGATAAATATTAGTCATTTGTCTGTATAAAAATGCTCCGATATTCTGCATGTCACTTGTCTGATTAGATTGCGTGATAATAAAATAGCTGAACATACCTAAAAGAATAAGAGAGAAAGAAACGGCAATCAGCTTCATCTGTCGAAAATAAGCAGCCAGGTGATAAACAAGACTTCCAAAAATTACCCCAATACAAATGGGAATAACAGGTATAATCAGTGCTGTAATAAAAAACAGCAAGATTAAAAGTGGAGATGCCGCATCATCAGGCGCCCAGACAAGTAATACTGGTATAGTAAAAAGCAGGCTGACCAGTAAATGAAAGAAGTATAAATGAAGCAGCTTGCTGATAAATATTTCTTTTTCACTGACTGGATAAGTGGACAGCTGTTCAAAATCACTACTGCCAAAAATAGTGCCGTTTGCACGTAAAAGTGATAAAAAAATCATCATGATACTGGAAACAGAAAGCATGTATGCCGGGATGAGAGCTGTCTGCCCAAGACTGACCAGTGTTTTTGCTGTCAACGTATTATAAATAAGTAGAAATATTCCCATAAGGAGCAGCGCAGCAAAAGTTATTTTGACCCCATTACCTTGTTTGGCGGAACGAAATAATTGATGGAATGGAATACTGTTGGCAAGGTCATTTTTGAATAATATCCATATTTTTTGATTCATTACGGACCTCCATAAATATTTCTTCTAAGCTTTTCGAGCCGGCAACCTCTTCCATCAGTCCATTTTTAACAAGACTTCCTTTATGAATAATAGCTACCTTATTACATAGCTTCTGGGCAACCTCTAATACATGTGTCGAAAAGAATACAGCACCACCATTTTCTGCATGCTCCTGCATCAGTCTTTTTAATTCAAAGGAAGCGGTCGGGTCTAAGCCGACAAATGGCTCATCTAATATAAATAATGCCGGTTTATGAACTAAAGCAGCAATTAACGCAATCCGCTGTTTCATCCCGTGAGAATAAGAAGCAATACTGTTATTGAGTTTGCTTGTCATTTCAAAAATCGTACTGTATTTTTCAATGGATTGTTTTCTTTCAGTCAAAGGAACCTCGAAAATATCAGCGATAAAGCTGATGTACTGAAGTCCGGTTAAATGCTCATATAAATCGGGATTATCCGGAATAAATGCGATTCTTTTTTTACAGTTAACAGGGTCAGTTTTGATTGAATAGCCATCAATCCAGATCTCACCCTGGTTAAAATGATGGATACCGACAATTGCTTTAATAGTCGTAGATTTACCAGCCCCGTTTGCTCCGATAAAGCCGTAAATATCACCATTTTGGATGTGGAGATTAATATCCGTAATTGCTTTTGTTCCATCTTCATACATTTTTGAAATGTGATTAACTTTTAACATAATTTCCCTCCTATTGACAAATTGTCAGTCATGATGATAAAAGAAACCAATGAAATAAAGGACATTGGTTAGTCTTCTATAGTAGATACTTCAATATTCAGTGATTTTGCCAAGACTTCTTTAAAAGCTTGTAAATAAACTTTCATTTCATCTAAACTGGATTTCTTGAGCTTAAGATCATTGGAAACAAAAACATATCCAGTTACTAGAAAATGGGCAGTTTCATAAGGATAGTCTACCTGAAAAATATTCTGTTCTTTTCCTTCTTCAATAATTTGTGTAAATAAAGGGAGAAGTTTTTCAATAAATTTATGATAAAAGCGATCCATCATATACCTATTTTCCTCCAGCTGAACGGTTTCCTGCAGCGTGACTGTTTCTGCTGTAACCGTATCTTCCTGAATAATGGTTGTCTGTAAAAATTGGTTTAACTTTTCCAGCGGAGTTAACGATGCATTTTCTACTATTTTCTCCATCTGTACAATTAGCGGCTTAACAGACTTTTCAACCAAGATATAAAGAATTTCTTCTTTATTTTTAAAATGATAATAAAGCAGCCCGCGCGAAATTCCAACTTCATTAATAATATTTTGGGTCGTTGTCTGCAAATAGCCTTTTTCTGTAAATAATTTCATTGCCGCATCTAAAATTTCTGCTTTTCTGACTTCAGGCAATTTCACATCTCTCATGTAATATACCTCCTTGCGTTAAGTATATACAAATGACTGACAAAGTGTCAATTCATTTATGAACACGCATTAAATATGTGGTATATTTATCATTTTATTATAGGTACTTACTTAGTATATAATTAATATTGAACAAATAACGAAATTAGGTTAATATTAGTTTTGTAATTATATACTAAGTATATATTAAGGGGATGGAATAATTTGATTAAAGTTAGTGGGCTAGTGAAATCTTTTACACAAGGAAAAAATATCACAGAGGTACTGAAGGATGTCGATTTGAAAATAGAAGAAGGGGAATTTGTTGCGATTATGGGACCTAGTGGTTCTGGAAAAAGTACACTTTTACAGCTTTTGGGTGGACTGGATTCCCCTACAAATGGAAAAATTGAGGTGGGTGGAAAAGCGATAAGTGAGATGAGTGAAAACCAAAGAACTATTTTTCGCCGTAAAAGCATTGGAATCATTTTTCAAAATTACCAGCTTTTAAATAATTTAACGGTTGAAGAAAATATTGCTTTTCCATTATATGCAGATGGAACACTTGACAAAGAAAAAATGAAGGAAGTAAAAGAACTTATCCAGGCGGTTGGATTAAATGAATTAAATAAAAAGCAAGCCAATTTATTGAGCGGTGGGCAACAGCAAAGGGTAGCTATTGCAAGGTCTTTGGTGAATCAGCCCAACGTTTTATTAGCCGATGAACCGACCGGAAATTTAGACCGCTCTAAAGCAGAAGAAATATTGTTGCTTTTAACACAATTTCATAAAAAGAATAACCAGACGATTATTATGGTTACGCATGATATATTTGCTGCCGGTTTTGCGGATAAAATAATCTTGTTTAAAGATGGAACGATTGAACAAATCATCTCCAGAGAGGATGAGAACTATGCTCAATATCTGGCGAATTTCATGGCGTAATATTACGAGAAAGAAAAAAAGATTTGTATTAACCTTATTAGCAATTATAATGGGAACGTCCTTTATTACTGCTATGCTGATAGCAGATAGAACGACAAAGGATGTTTTTGATTACTATGAAGAAATGTATACAGGAAATGCGGATTTTTGGATTTTAAGCGATGAACACACTTATCCAGAAGAGATAATTAACACTGTTCAAAATCATCAAAATGTAGATGAGACGCTTATGGCGTTAGATAAACAAACCTTTCTTGATTTACCTGGTGAATATTCGGACAGCCAGCTGGCTGTCCGAATTACGGGGGTGGATAATCAAAATAGTAATTTATTAAAGCTGCCAGTAGTAGAAGGAGAACTTGATAATGAAGGGTTAGTCATTCCCGAAACAGTTGCGGATTTGTTGCATGTTGATGTAGGTGATACGTTGTCCTTTCGAGAAATGGGGGAAGTGAAGATATCAGCAATTGTAGAATATACCCAGTTGTTATCAAGTCCAGGGAGTTGGGAACGGGCAGCATCCTCCAGTTTTCGCATGATGGCTCCCCTCGATTTATTGCAGGAGCGGGCTGAGTTGAATGGAGAAATTTCATATATCAGGTTGAGCACACTTGGAAATGACGAGAAATTATTTCGTGACATCCAAGAAGAGCTTTCTGACTCAAGAGCTTTTATTCAGCCGGTTGTTGCTGATGACCGTCAAAGTAATGATGTGGAAGGGCTCTATACATTCTTTTATTTAATAGCCATCCTGACCATGTTTATAAGTGGGTTTATTGTTTTTAATATGATTTATACGGGCGTTATTGAGCGAAAAAAAGAGTTCGCTATTATGAAAAGTCTGGGATATGGGCAAATTTCTATTTCAAGACTAATTTTGATGGAAGTTTCTTTCATAGCTATGATTGGAACAATTATTGGTGTACCTATTGGTATTTGGTTAGGCGATTTGTTTATGATGACCCTTCTAGGCATATTTGAATATGACATGGTTTATTCTCTCAATTGGATTATGCCAACTGTCATTTCTTTAGCAGCAGGTGTTATTTTTCCCGTTTTGTTTTCTATGTTTCCAATATATAGTGCAGGAAAAACATCTATACTTGAAAATTTAAAAATGGGTGCAAATACAAGCTCCAATGAAAAAGTGCACTGGATCAGATACGTCATTGGTTTTGGGTTATTATTATTTTTCTTTATAGACAGTCCTGTGTCATATATCAGCCTCATATTATCTGTCGTTATGTTAAGTCCATTGTTTTTAAAAATATTCAGCATGCTGATTAAGCCGATTATTCTGTTATGCATGGGGCATCCGGGCAGAATGGCAATCTCTAACTTAAGAAAACAACTATATAGAAATGCAAATACTGCGACGCTGCTTTCCGTCGGAATTGCGGTGATCCTCTTATTGGGGGCACTTTCAGATGCAGCACCAGAAAACTATGCAAATCAGATAAAATCGAACTACGGTGGAGATGTCAGATTAACTTCGGAGAAACCATGGTCTGCAAGCGATTTAGATAAAATAAATGATAAAGAATTTGTTGAATCCAGTACTTTATTAACAGAAGCAACACCAATTACATGGATAAATAAAGATATGCATTTAAGGCAATTCTCCATTATGGGAGTAGATCAGAACAGTTTATATTATGATGATTTCAATTATACAAGCTTTGAAAATAATGATACATTATCTATTATACTGGGTGAAAGAGCTTTTCGGGAATGGGGAGGAAAGATCGGGGAAGATATCTTTGTCCATACTCCGGCAGGAACAAAACCGTTTGAAGTAATCGATGTAGCTGCGACCTCACATTATTCCGGCTACGTAGCATTTATGGATGAAGAACAGTTAAATCATCAATTTGGCTGGGAGAATAGTTTTGATTTGTTGATTCATCTGGATGAAAACACAACGGAAGAATCGGTTAGAAATGCATTATGGAGTGAATTTGGCGGTTTTTTGTCTAAGATGATTTTTGTAGAAGAGGAAATTGCTTCAACAACTTCCGCATTTGAAGGAATGAATGAATTGATTCAATTCATGCTAGTCTTAGTTATCCTGCTTGCCAGTGTCGGAACAGCGAACACACTTATCATGAATACGTTTGAACGAACTTCAGAAATAGGTACGATGAGAGCATTAGGCTTTACAAGATTACAAGTTAAAACTATGGTGTTAGTAGAAGGTTTTCTGATAGGATTGGCCGGAGTTTTAGGAGGACTAATTACTGGCTTGTGCTTATTAGTTGTTGCAAGCAACTCTACATTAATAGGCGATTTCGTTACGGTGTATTTACCTGTCGAATCAATAATATTAACGGTTACCGCCGGAATTCTGTTAAGCTTGATTGCTTCTTGGATATCGAGCAGTGCAGCAAGCAAAATAGATATCCAATCATCTCTAAAAGAAGGTTGATTATGAATGTCCGTGAAATATGGAATAATGACGTTGCTCTATGATAAAAAATGTCATGGTTATGAATTAAAAATTGAATTGGATCAGTTGCTGGGGAGTAAAGGGAAAGTTAATCCGGGTCAAATATATACGACCTTAGACCGCTTAATTCGGGATGAACTTGTTATCCCTTTGGATATAGATGAACAAGAGAGAAAATTGTTTACCTTGGATGTATCAGGCAAAACAGAACTGGAGGAATGGTTATTAGAAGCAGTTCCTTATCATTCAACCAAAGAAGATTTCTTCTTTAAATGGATCTGTGCAAGAAAAATCGATTATGCTAACGAGTCGCAAATGCTTGAACAGCAAAAATCGATGGTTTTAAAAGAAGTAATGGATCTGACCAAATTAAAAACAGACTTGCTGATAAAGGGAGATGAGAACAACTATCTTTTAATTACTGGGAGGCTGCTTCACTTAGAAGCTGATTTAAACTGGATCACCCAAGTGGAGAACAGGCAGACAAAACCATAATATGCTCTGTTGCACCTTTTGCTGTAAAGCAATATGTTTATTAATGTTATCATAAGAAAACCGTTATTTTGAGTGTTTATCAAAATAACGGTTTTTATTTGGAAATTTTAATAAGGTTCTATTTCCTAAAAAAATAATCTTGACAAGTCAACCTTTTTAATCGATAATGATAATCGTTATCAATGATAATGATTATCATTATCGTAGAGTTGACTATACACGGAAAGAGGCGAATCAATGAAAACAATTGAAGTAAATAAAATCGATGTCGGCTATGCAAATGAATTAATCATTAAAAATCTCAGTATTTCGATTCCATCTAATAAAATCACAACCATTATCGGCCCAAACGGATGCGGCAAGTCAACTTTAATCAAAACAATTGCACGTATTTTAAATGTGAAAGGCGGTGCAGTCTTTTTAGAAGGAGAAGAAATTCATAAGGTTGATACAAAAGAGATTGCAAAACGTATGGCAATTCTGCCTCAAACTGCTGAAGCGCCTGGTGGGCTGACAGTATATGAATTGATTTCTTATGGACGTTTTCCTTATAAAAAAGGAATGGGTTCCTTAAGAAAGGAAGATTACGAATATATTAACTGGGCAGTTGATGTTACGGGGCTGACAGAGGTCCAGAATCGAGCAATCAGTGCATTATCCGGCGGACAGAGACAGCGGGTGTGGATTGCAATGGCACTGGCACAAGGGACAGATACGCTTGTGCTGGATGAACCGACTACTTATTTAGATCTGGCACATCAATTAGATATTTTACTTTTATTGGAGCGCCTTAATAAAGAAGAAGGACGTACCATCATTATGGTTTTACATGATTTAAACCATGCTTCCCGTTTTTCTCATTATATGATTGCGATGCGTGATGGAGAGGTTGTAACAGATGGGACACCGGAGGAAGTAATGACCTGTGCTAATTTGCAGCAGGTTTTTCAGATTGATGCACACTTAGCAAGATGTCCGCATAGTGCAAACCCGATTTGTTTATCATACCAGTTATGCCAGGCAGAGAAAGCATCTGCGTGCTGCAGTATAAATTCTGCGTCTAAAGCATATCATCAGACGGCATCTGGTTAAAAGATATAGAAATAAGTAAAAGTACTAAAGCGAAAGGTATCATCCCATGAATGAACAAGAAGAACTAAAAGAAGTAAAAAAAACAGTGCGTCCTATCCGTGGTGTGATTATTTTAACGGGTGGAAGTCTCCTTTTACTATTATCTCTTATGCTGGCTGTTTCGCTAGGAGCAGCAGATATTCAACTGAAAACAGTGTGGCAGGCAATTTTTCAATTTGATCCTGATCTACAGCAACATCAGATTATCAGGGAAATACGTTTTCCCCGCGTACTTGGAGCAGCTATTGTCGGCAGCTGCTTTGCAGTATCAGGGGCATTGATGCAAGGGATGACACGTAATCCGCTTGCTGATTCAGGATTACTTGGTTTAAATGCAGGAGCAGTTTTTATGTTAGCCTGCTGTTTTGCATTTTTCCCGGACTTGCCTTATTTATATATGATTTTATTTTCATTTCTAGGCGCCGCGCTTGGAGCGGGAATTGTATATGGAGTCGGATCTCTGTCTAAAAATGGGCTGACCCCGATACGTCTGGTGCTGGCTGGGGCGGCAGTAAGTGCACTTTTAGGCGCTTTAAGTGAAGGAATTGCGCTTTATTATGAAATTGGACAGGATTTAGCATTCTGGTATGCAGGAGGTATTTCTGGTACAAGCTGGAACCATTTGCAAATCATTACTCCATGGCTGCTTCTTGCGTTGGCTGTTGCAATGACATTATCTCATTCGATTACGCTATTAAGCTTAGGCGAAGAGGTTGCCGTCGGATTAGGAACGAAAACTGGACGTGTTAAATTAACTGCTTCTATCATTATTGTTATTTTAGCCGGTCTAGCTGTTTCTGTAGTTGGTGCGGTGAGCTTTGTAGGATTGATCGTACCGCATATTGTCCGCTGGTTTATGGGATATGACTACCGCTGGATTATCCCTGGAACAATTATTTATGGTGCTTTACTTGTGGTGCTGGCTGATTTAGCAGCACGCATCATCAGTCCTCCTCATGAAATGCCAATTGGTGCGTTAATTGCCTTATTAGGCGTACCATTCTTTTTATACTTGGCAAGAAAGGGCGGAGGGATGGTATGAGAGCAGAAAAATACAAACAGCATAGTCAGAAAGGTAAAGCGAAAAGAGCAGTGTTGGTCAGTGTTACCTTAGTTTTTCTGATTATTATCATATTTTTTATCAGCTTAAATACGGGGAGTATTTATTTAACACCAGCAGAGGTTATCTTAACCTTATTTGGCCAGGGTACGGAGCAGCAGAATCTTATTTTATTTGATTTTCGTCTGCCGCGTATGGTTATCGCCCTGCTTGTAGGAACGGGTCTGGCTATCTCAGGAGCGGTACTGCAGGGTATTGTCCGAAATCCATTGGCAGATCCCGGGATTATCGGTATTAATGCGGGAGCCGGCTTATCTGTAATGTTATTTCTATCTTTCTTTGCGGTAACGACGATGATATCTATTATTCTCATGCCTTTTTTAGCTTTTCTTGGAGCCGCAGGAGCTGCATTTATCATTTATGTGCTTTCTTATAAACGCTCTGAGGGAATTACGCCAATGCGATTAGTGTTGACAGGGATTGCAGTTGCAGCTGGGATTAATGCATTAATGATTGTTTTAACACTGCGATTGAACCCGGAAACCTATCAATTTCTGGCAACTTGGCTTGCGGGAAGTATTTGGGGATCTGATTGGCAGTTTGTTCTTGCCTTGCTTCCTTGGCTGGTTATCCTGATTCCATTTGTTTATTCTAAAGCGATGGTTTTGAATATTCTTCACTTAGGTGAGGAAACGTCAATTGGATTAGGAGCAAATCTGGAAAAAGAACGGCGTATGCTTTTAGCTTCAGCAGTCGGACTTGCCGCAGCGAGTGTTTCTGTCAGTGGCGGAATCGGGTTTATTGGCCTTATTGCCCCACACCTCACCAGACAGCTGGTTGGCGATAAGTATGAGTATGTAATCCCTGTATCAGGATTAGTGGGAGCACTGCTGCTTCTTCTGGCGGATATGATTGGAAGGTTCATTAAACAGCCGGAGGTACCGGCCGGAATTATTGTAGCAGTAATTGGAGCGCCTTACTTTTTATATTTATTAGCCAGACTGAAAGATTAATATTTTAAAACAATATAAAAATAGAAAGAGGAAAAACAAATGAAAAAGCTACTATTTCTTTTTGGGTGTTTGCTTTGTCTTATCGTTATAGGCTGCAGTAATCAGTCAGATGGAAAACAAAATAATGCAGGAAAAGAAGGATCAGATAAAACTGTAACATATGAATCAGAGCAAGGGCCGGTTGAAATACCAGCCGGTTCTCAGCGAATTGTAGCGCTGACAAATGGACCAAATGTCTTCGCCTTAGACGGAAATTTAGTAGGAGTAGATGAATGGACAAAAGCAAATCCACTTTTTGAGGAAGGCATGGCAGATGTAGAAGTGGTTTCAGAAAATGATCCGGAAAGTATTTTAGCATTGGAGCCGGATTTAATTATTGCCGGGTCACATATGGAAAATCTGGATGAGTTAGAAAAGATTGCTCCGACTGTTATTTATACATGGGGAAAGCTGGATTATCTAGAACAGCAATTGGAGATTGGTAAATTACTAAATAAAGAGGAAAAAGTCCGGGAATGGATTGATGACTTCAGTAAGCGAGCTAAAGCAGCTGGTGAGAAGATTAAAGAAAAACATGGGGAGGATGTTTCTGTTTCCGTATTTGAAACAGATTCAAAAAATTTCTCTGTCTTTGGAGATAATTGGGCCCGCGGCACAGAAATATTGTACCAGGCTATGGAGCTGGGTATGCCAGAAAAAGTGCAGGAAGACGCACTTGCTGAAGGTTATTATAGCTTATCGCTGGAGACTCTGCCAGAATATGCAGGAGATTTTATTGTTCTAAGCAAGATGGGAGCAAATAATGAATTTACGAAGAGTGAAACATGGAAGTCTATTCCAGCGGTGGAAAACGGTCAGGTGATTGAATTTGATACAAAAGAAGCCACATATAGCGATCCAGTTACACTAGAGCATTTACTCAAGATTTTTGAAGAAGGATTTCTTAAATAAGAAGAATGTTTTACTTCGTCTATCAAACAACTAAATATATGAATGGAGAAAAAAGAAAATGAATAAAAAGTTCCTATCAATCTTTATTTCAATCGTATTTTTCATTATGCTGGCTGCGTGCGGTCAAAATAGTGATTCACGGGAAAAAGACGAGAATAAAGCCGAAGCGGGTGAAGAAGAAACTGCTGCGCCGGAGGAAAATGCTACACAAACCATTGAATACTTAGAAGAAGAATATACGGTCCCTGCCAACGTAGAAAGAATTGTTATTACAGGAGCGATGGAGGCAATGGAGGACGCGGTGCTTCTTGAAGTGAATCCGGTTGGTGCAGTAACAGTAGCCGGGGAATTTCCAGAGGTTTATTCCAGTGCAATGGGAAATGCAGAATCTATAGGTGAAAAACAAGAGCCTAACTTTGAGAAAATTTTGGAGCTGCAGCCAGATGTTATTTTGGGGACAACCAAGTTTCCAGAAGAAGTTATAGAAAAATTAGAGAAAATCGCACCGACTATTTTAGTATCACATATTTCTTCTGATGGAGAAGCAAATCTTCAGTTAATGGCAGCATTAGCTGGAAAAGAAGAGCAGGCAGATCAGATTTTAACAGAATATCAAGAAAACGTTGAAGCAGCTAAAAGTACATTAACAGAGCAATTAGCAGATGAAAAAGCAGCCGCAGTCCGTATAAGAGGCGGAGAAATGTTTGTCTATCCTGAGGATGTTTTCTTTAATACCGTGTTATATGGCGAACTGGGATTGGAGGTTCCGGAAGAAGTGCAGAAAGCGGAAGCGCAGGAAGCCATTTCTGTAGAGCAGCTGGCTGATATGAATCCCGATTATCTTTTCTTACAAATTCCTGAAGGTGCAGATGGGGAAAGTAGCCAAATCTATGAAGATATACAGGCAAACCCGATTCTTCAAAATGTAGAAGCCTTTAAGAATGATCATGTCTATGTCAATGTGGTTGATCCTTTGCTGGAAGGCGGTCCGATATACAGCAGGGTGTTATTTTTAGAACAATTGCGTAACAAAATAGAAGAATAAATGGATGGAGGCAGTGTGGTTTATGCGCTCTATCATAAAAAAATATGCAATAATTATTCTAATAGTACTTATCCTTCTGGTAATCACAATGGCAGTATCAATTGTCTATGGCTCTAAGTCAATCAGTCTTTCTACTGTGTGGGAGGCTTTTATCCGATATGATACTGAGGATATGGATCATTTAATTATTCATACCTCCAGATTGCCCAGAGTTCTCGGAGCGTTACTTATAGGAGCTTTTATGGCAGTTTCTGGAGCTCTGATGCAGGGAATGACCAGAAACTATCTTGCTTCCCCCTCGATTATGGGGGTGGCAGACGGATCTGTGTTTGTTATCACATTATGTATGATTTTTCTGCCTGATGCCGCACCAATGACGTTGATTCTCTATTCTTTAGCCGGTTCAGCGCTGGGAGCATTACTTGTTTTTTCCATTGCCCGGTTATTACCGGATGGAATGACACCATTAACGCTGGCTATCTTAGGAACAATTCTGGGGACTTTTTTAAATGGAATTTCCCAGGCTATGGCCACGTACTTTCAAATATCACAGAATATGAGTTTCTGGTACAACGCACGTCTGCATCAAATGGATCCAACCCTTATAAAATGGACGGTACCATTTGCTATTGTAGGATTATTCCTTGCGATTTATGTTTCCAAGGCGATTACAGCCATTTCTTTTGGTGATGAAGTAGCACAGGGGTTAGGAATTAAAATCACGGCAATGAAATCATTAACGATACTCAGTGTTGTTATTTTAACTGGTATATCTGTAGCAATGGCAGGGAAAATTGCTTTTATCGGCTTAATTATTCCGCATATTACCCGATTTTTGATAGGGGAGGATTATCGGAAAATCATTCCATTCTCTGCGATATTTGGAGCTTTGTTTTTAGCCTGGTCGGATATTATCAGCCGTTTTATCAACCATCCTTTTGAAACACCAGTCGGCGTAGTAACCGCACTATTTGGTGTTCCTTACTTTCTTTATTTAATTAAAACGAAGGGAGGAAGGAGCTTTTGAATAAGCGTAACTATCGCAGTCGTTTTATACTCACTTTTGTCCTAAGTGCATGTTTAGCTATATTCGTTATGTATTTGAGTGTAACAAATGGGACGTTTGATATCACGGCATTAGAAGTGATAAGAACACTGCTGGGCCTTGATAGTGCAAGTGACCATACTTTAGTTATTTTTGAATTTCGATTGCCGAGGATTTTGATCGGTGCTATGGTCGGCTTTGCTTTAGGCATTGCGGGGACTGTTTTACAAGGGTTGACAAGAAACCCATTAGCTGATCCGGGGATATTAGGCATCCATGCAGCGGCGGGGCTGTCTATTGTTATCTATATGTTTGTAGTGAAAGAGGCCATTAAAAGTGCTGGCTGGCTGTCCGTTTTAAATATGACATTCTTTGGATGGATTGGCGGGGTTGCCGCAACAGCTTTTCTGATTCTTTTCTCCAGACAGCAGGGGAGGGTTAATCCCCGTATGCTGATACTTGTCGGTATAGCACTAAATTCAGGATTTAGTGCGTTAACCTTGTATATTTCATTAAAGATGAATCCGCAGGATTTTGAGATGGCAACCGTCTGGATGTCAGGAAGTATTTATAGTGCATCTTGGGCACAGATTACAGCTATATTACCCTGGATTATCTGCTTTGTTCCAATCTTGATCTGGCGCTCTTCTATATTAAATGTCCTGCAACTAGATGAAATTTCAACAATGGGCATTGGTGTGAATTTGGAAAGAGAACGCCGTATTTTATTAATATGTTCTGTTGCGCTTGTCAGTGCCAGCGTGGCGGTATCAGGAAGTATCGGTTTTGTCGGATTAATTGCTCCGCATATTGCGAGGCGTTTAGTAAGTATTCATCATCAGTATAGTCTGCCAATCAGCGGAATGATCGGCATGCTGATGGTATTAACAGGAGATTTTATCGGAAAAACAATTTTCTCTCCTGCAGAACTGCCGGCAGGAATTGTTATTGCCATTATTGGTGTACCTTATTTTGTTTATCTGCTGGCAAGGTCCAGATGATAAGAAAGAATGAACGCAGGAGGTAATTATTTGATGTATCACAAGGAAGTATTTCAGTTTTCTGGAAAGCATCACCCATATGTTATAAATGTATTTATTCCTGAACAACCAGTTCCAGATAACGAGTTTCCTGTGTTATATATTCTGGACGGGAATGCTTATGGAACGCTTTTTAGTGAGATAATCAAACTGCAAAGCAGACGCTCAGAAAAAACGGGGATAGATCCGACGATGTTAGTTAGTGTAGGTTATGAAGGTGATGAACCATTTCAGCCGAATCGGATATATGATTTTACACCATTTGCAGAAGATACAGAACTTCCGGCGAGGCCAGATGGGTCACCCTGGCCGGAACATGGAGGAGCTGAGATTTTTTTGGACTTTTTGGAGAAGGATTTAATCCCATTTATTAATGAGAAATATAAAACAAATAAGCAGAAGCAAACAATCTTTGGCCATTCACTCGGCGGGTTATTTGTTTTATACACGCTATTTCAACGTTCACACCTTTTCAGCCATTATTTTTCTTGTAGTCCTTCTATATGGTGGAATAAGCAGACAATTCTATCCTATGAAACAAAGATAGATGATAAAAATGTAAAAGGTTTGTTTATTGCTGCAGAACCGATAGAAAATAAGCAAATGTATGCAAACGGATTAGCTATGTATGAAAATCTTTCTGAGCGCAATAAGGGGATTAAAACAGCTTTTTTTGCACCGGAAGGAGAGAATCATATGTCTATCGTGCCTACTTCCTTTAGCAGGGGGATGCGATTTTTGCATAAGTAAAATAAAGAAAGGAATCTCTTAGGAGGTTCCTTTCTTTTCTTCGTTAATATTTTAATTTATTTTGATTTAAAACTCCGTTCATTCTAAAATAACTCCATTCACCCTACTCTTTTCCAAAAATCGAGTACCATTTATCATCGTTCAGACTCCGTTCAATGTTTTCTCCCCTCTCTTCATCAGTATTCTAATGCAGCAATATATTCTCTCCCATATGCTTGAGACAACAAACACATGAGGAGTGAATATTTAATGGAGTGGTTTCAGAATCTATTGATTAATTTAATGGAGGCAGACACATGGGTGCAGTATTTAAGTGTATTCCTTATTTCTATTGTGCCCTTCTTTGAATCGTATGTAGCAATTCCAATTGGGATTATCTTTGGATTTCCTAGTATCCAGGTTGTTTTAATTGGAGCTGTTGGTAACTGGCTGTCTGTGATGGTGTTTATTTGGGTTATTTCTGGTTTGCGAAAGAAAGTAGTCGCTAATAAAGGTAAAGACAGCAAAAGAAAAAATCGCGCGCAGAATATATTCAAAAAATATGGTGTTGCAGGCCTATCCTTTGCAGGGCCGATTATTTGTTATCACGTATGTGCAGCGATTTCTATTGCATCAGGGGCTAAAAAATCTTATGTGAGTATTTGGCAAGCGATTGGTATAGGAGTATGGTCTGTTGCATTAGGAGTAGCTTTTCATTATGGTATCAATCTTTTGGAATATCTTCCAAATCTAAACCCATTTTCATAGGAAAAAGACGTGATTATCAAATAGAGATTTTGAGTCATGGATTATTTCCTGGGGAATAATCCATGACTTCCAAAAGATATGCATTAATAACAATTTATGTAAAAATATTATTGTATCGTTTATTTCAGTTTTAAGGAGAGATATATGATGAAAAAAATAATACAGATAGTTGTAGCTTTACTGATGATATTGCTAGCAATTATTCCATTTCTGGTTGTCTATGATCCCTTATCACAAGCTATTCCAGCATTACCGGAATTTGAAGCTCCCGGATGGTTTGTGCCTGTCGGGTTTATCAATATTGCCTTAATTGTTGCTCTGTCTTTTTTGTTAGCATCTTTAAGCTCAAACAAAGATTCCGGCAGCCATTAAAATAATGGTTAAATAACAATGATTCCTATATGATTAAAATGAAGAAAACGAATGCAATAAAGGAGTAGTTTGGATGGTAATTTCTTTTAATCAGCTAAGAAAAATTGAACAAAATACAATCCTGCTGCCGGAATTGAATTTAACCGTTCAAAAGAAGGATATTGTCGCTGTTCAATGCGAAAACGAATATATCGGTCATCTGTTTGATCTGTTAAATCATCCGAATCAGATAAAAAAGAAAGCAATTACCTTACCAGAAGGCGGATTTCAAAATGTGTATCTGTTTCAGCAGACAGACGGCTTATATAAACGGTTAACCGTGATACAAACGCTTAAATTTTGGTGCAAATTATATCAGCATCAAGCAGATTTAGAAATGATTTTAAATTTATGTGAATTACAGGCCTGTGCATCGAAGAAGACAAAGCAGTTGACTCGATCTGAACAGCGCCGTTTACTGTTTGCTTCAGCACTGATTCAGCAGGCTGCTGTATATATATTTGAAGATCCTTCTCTCGGATTGGATCTGCAATCAAAGCATGTACTTCATAATTTGCTGATACATCTGGCTGATAAAGGCGCAGCAGTACTATTGTTTACACCGACATTGGAAGAGGCAATCCGTCTTGGCAATTCAGTTTACCGTTATTCTAATCGGGGTACTCAGCAGCTGGAGCAGGATATAGAGGATACAGAAGATGTGGGGAAAGAGAACCACGAGGAAGAGATGACAAGTATACAGGTACAGTTAGATAAGATTAGTGCAAAAATTGAGGATAAAATCATTCTCTTTAATCCGCTTGAAATTGATTATATAGAAGCTCGTGATGGACAGACTTATCTTTTTGTAAACGATGAGGAGTTTGCGTCGTCTAATACGATAAAAATATTAGAAGAACGCTTACAGCCGCTGGGCTTTTTCCGCTGTCACCGTTCTTATCTGGTTAATCTGCAACGTGTACGGGAAATTATTATTTGGAGCAAAAACAGCTATAGTCTCAGTCTGGACAATCCATCGAAAAGTACCATCCCATTGTCGAAAGGAAATTATAGCAAGCTGAAAGAGTTGATTCATTTATGATGAAAAAAAGAAAGCAGGTACGTTTGGATCGGTGGAAGGCGTTGCTGTATAAGGATATATGTGATTTGCGCTGGAATGGGCAGGTATTACTTAATTTTATTGGTGGAATTTTTTTGATTTCTTTACTTGCTTTTGTTCCGGAAGAAACCATCTCATTATCTTTTTTACTTGGATTTATTTTCGTAATGCTTACCATGCTGATGCAAGGTAATTTAATGGTTGAGGAGCAGGAGCAATGGACAATTCGACGTCTAAAGCAAGCTGGTTTTTCGTTTAAAGAAATCTATATTTACAAAATGATAGTCACGTTTACAGCAACAGTACTTGTATTGGTTATATTCTCTGTACTTTACGGAAACCATTTTTTATTTAGCATAAAACTATTTATATTGGTTTTGCCTATCATGATTATCATGCTAGTTGCAGGAACTTTCTTAGGAATAAAAACAAAGAATACCATTGAAATTAGTCTTTATGGTGTGCCAATCATTATATTATATTTTTTTGTTGAAGGTCTCCTGATGAATAGCAGTAAGGAGGATATGCCCTGGCTGGTTGTATTTCCAAATTATCATCTTCATTACGGAATTGATCAGCTTTACTTCAATGAACCATTTCTTTCTTATTTTGTCGTTCCTGTGATATGGGTGACAGCCGTAGTTGCAGTATTTGTAAGCTGGTATAGAAATCAGAATTTTGATTAGAAAATGATATGATACGTTTTCCTTAAATGATAAATAAACTAAAAGCGGCAGATGAATTGTCTGTCGTCTTATTTTTAGAATTTAAAAAGAATATTATGACAATTTAATATAAAGGTATAATTACAAGGTATAAGCATTAAATCTATGCTTTTGCATGTTGAAGTATAAACAAATCAGTTTTTTCCTGTTTTAAGTGATTATTTGCTGATTTATGACATTTGAAGGAGTTGTATTAGAAAGGTAAAATAGTAATTATCTTGCTAAAATCCCTTTCAAAGAGGAATTGTAGGTTAAGCAATTATTAAAGAGATATAAAAAACATAAAGTATCCAAAAAAGGTTTATTTTACAGAATGAAGAAAGGGGAGCAATACTATTATGAAAAGTGTGAAAGGTATTGGATTTATTATCTCAATTTTGGCTATATTCTTACTTGCAGCATGTGGAAGTTCAGATGATGCTTCAGGAGATGGTGCCGAGGATAATGATAGTGAAGCGGTAGATCATACAATAATCGGAATTGAACCTGGTGCAGGTATTTCTGTTACAACTGAAAAAGCTATTGAAGAATATGATAATTTAAAAGGTTGGGATGTTGAATTATCATCTACTGGAGCGATGATGTCTGAATTAGGTACAGCTATTCAGAATGAAGAACCAATTATTATTACAGGATGGAATCCGCACTGGATGTTTGCGCAATATCCGGATATGAAATATTTAGAAGATCCTCAAGGTATTTATGGCGGAGAAGAAACGCTTAATTCTTTAGCAAGAATAGGATTTGAAGAGGATAATCCAGATGCATATAAATTTATTGACCAGTTTGAATGGGAAGTAGAAGACATGGAAGAGATTATGTATGAAGCGGAAGAAACTGGTGAAGACATAGAGGATATTTCAGCACAATGGGTGGAAGACAATCAGGATAGAGTAGATGCATGGGCTGAAGGAGTTAATGACGGCAATGGAGCAGAAATTAAACTTGCTTCTACACCATGGGATTCTGAGCGTGCATCCTCTGGAGTTTTAAAAGCGGCAATGGAACAGCATGGATTTCAGGTAACGGTTACCGATGTAGATGTTGCGGTTGTCTTTGAATCTGTTGCTTCTGGAGATGCTGATGCTACTTTAGCAGCCTGGCTGCCAGTAACACACAAAGATTTCTATGAGAAGCAGAAGGATAACTTAATTGATTTGGGACCTAATTTAGAGGGAGCTAAAATTGGCCTGGTTGTTCCGGAATATATGGATATTGATTCAATTGAAGATTTAGAGCCAAAGTAATTAAATAAGTGATGAAGCCTTATAGGGAAATCTGCTGAGTAATCAGTACTTTTTTTCCTATAGGGCTTTTTATTTTTAAACTATTATGATTGGCAGCGATGGTTTAAAAAGAAGAAAAAATTACCTGTAAACCGTTACATTCCTTTTCATTTTTCCTGTTTATGATTTAATATAGAAGAAGGGTAAAAAGATCGATACATAATTTCATATGTAAATAGGGGGGTGCGACTTTGAGAACAGGAGAAGTCAAATATAATATCAGCATTATATTTATTATTATTGCTATTCTATCATATGGTCTTTTAGCAATGAATTCCTACAGTATGCTTGGTGATTTAGATTCTGATGAGGAGTTCAGAGAGGAAGTAGAGGATAGATTACAAAGTACAGGAGATGAACTCGGCGGTGTAACGCAGGAAGAACAAATAGAAATTTTTAGTAATAGTGTGACCTTTGTTATTATAGTTGCAATTATTTCAATCCTTTTAGGTATTACGGCAGCGGTCTTCTTAGGGAAGCGGATAAGAGTAAAGCTTATTGGTATATTGCTGATCGTTTTAGGCATTTTAAGTACTATTTTAACACTGGGATTAGGCATCATCGGTGGTATTGGTTATCTGATTGCTGGTGTGATGACGGTGGTAAAACAGCGGAAAGCAGGGAATGGAATAATATAAAAATAGATTGAAGTGAGAAACACACATACTGAAAAGTGGTATGTGTGTTTCTCACTTCATTGTTTTTAATGGTTATTATATTTATTTTATGCTTCTTTATAATATCTTTATTTTTATTATCTAAACTATTGAATAAAAAGAGGGTTAATTAGAAAAAGGGGTTAATCTAATCATTGTCAGTCCTGCTGTTAATGATTAAGCTAGCCGAGAGCAGAAGCTGAAAATGTTCTCTCTGATATTGTCTCTAATTTTTAGAGGCTATATACTAAATATAGGGATTCGGAAAAGAAAGATAGGATGATAAGAGTGAAAAGTAAAATTATGCTTGTAGATGATGAGAAGGATATCGTAACCTTTATGAGAGATTCCCTGGAGGATGAAGGATATCAAATCCTGGTTGCTTATAATAGTGAGGAAGCCTTGCGTCAACTCCCGCAGCAGCCGGATTTAATTGTGCTTGATATCATGATGCCGGGAATGGACGGATATCAGCTCTGTGAAGAGATACGGCAGCATGTATCCTGCCCGATTCTATTTGTCAGCGCAAGAAATACAGAGCATGACCGGATCAAAGGTTTGGTGGTAGGAGGAGACGATTATATAGAAAAGCCATTCAGTTTAAAGGAACTGAAAACAAGAATTTTTGCACATTTACGGCGGGAGCATCGGAATTCGCATAAGGCTTATCATCGGATTCATGCTAAAAATCTCATTATTGATACATTGGCCTATGAAGTATTTTATCAGAATGAAAAGCTGGCCTTCACATATCGGGAATTTGAGATTATAAAGTTCCTTGTGATGCATCCCAATCAGGTTTTCTCCAAAGAACAAATTTATGAACAGGTTTGGGGAATAGATTCTTTAGGAGATTCTACAACAATCACAGAGCATATTAAGAAAATACGTGCAAAAATTCAAAAGTATGATCCGCTTTCTACCTATATATCAACTGTCTGGGGTGTCGGATACAAATGGGAAGGCTAATATTATGTTAGCGTTACGAAAACAATTAAGCCGTCATTTTTATCGTATTATGCTGTTTAGTATTCTGGCAACTTTGCTTACCTGGATACTTGGATTTCTTTTATTTACTATCATCAATCAAAACAAAACATTGAATCCTGCTAATTACTATGAAAGCCAGATTCCTGAAATGGTTGATAAGGTGAATGCGCAGGATGATATATTGAATCCGGATAATCAGGCGATGTTAGACAAAATCATTCCTTTAGAGGGATTAGACTATCAGATTGTGAATGCAGAGGGGCAGATTCAATATGGCAGTATGAGCGAACGCTATCTTACTTCAAGAGAGGATGTTTTTACGCAGCTGAATAAAAATATTTATGATAACAATCGGATTGTTGTATACTATCCTATTTTTGACAGTGGGCAGAATTTTCTTGGAGCGGCTGGATTTCGGTATCAATTATCCGTTATATCGGCAAATGCAGAATCGCGGATGCTTCTTTTCAGTTTATTCATTTTTGCTATTATCACACCGTTTGTATATATTTTTCTGTTTACTTTTATTATTGGCAGACGCTGGGCGAAACGAATGAAGGAGCCGTTTAATGAAATTATCGCCGGTGCCGGAAAAATAGAAAAACAGGATTTAAATTTTACGATGCATAATCAAAGTAACATTAAAGAACTGCATCAGCTTGTTGCAGCATTTGATAAGATGAAGACAGCTTTAAAAGAAGCACTTGAAAAACAATGGGGTATGGAAGAAGAAAGAAGAGAAATGGTTGCAGCTGTGGCTCATGACCTGAAAACACCGTTAACCATTATTCAAGGACATGCAGAGGGAATATTGGAAAGTAATCACGAGCTTCCAAAGCGGATAACACAGTATTTACAGACTATTCTTTTAAATTGCCAGCGATCTATTCGTTTAATTCAAGAATTAAACGATGTATCCAGCTATGAGAATACAGAATTTTATTTAGAAACAGAACCAGTAAATCCTGAAGTGCTTATTCAGAATAAAATGAACGAGTTCAGACAGCTATGTCATGCACAGAATATTGAGCTACGGGCTTCTATTCATAATCCGGAAGGCAATCAAGATTTATTTTACCTGGATCCTTTCCGGATTAACCAGATGCTGGATAATATATTAATTAACAGCTTACGCTATACGAAGGAGCGGGGGACTATCACATGGGAAACATATATATCAGAAAAAGAACTTAAATTTATTATTGCCGATAGCGGTCCAGGCTTTTCAAAAGAAAATCAGGTAAAGCTTTTTAAAAAGTTCTTTCGGGAGGATAAAGCGCGGAATAGTGCAGACGGTCACTCTGGTTTGGGCTTATTTATTGCCAAAGCCATTGCAGAGCAGCATCACGGTAAAATCAGTGCGAATAATCATCCAGAGGGAGGGGCGGTTTTTACAGTAACTATTTGTAATATGAAATATAAGTAACTTTTGATTTTTTAATCCGCGTATCTTTAAAAGCTGCATGGATTTCTTTTTTTGCTATAGAAAAAATCCGGCACAGACGCAATTTAAACTCTAATATTTTAAAATTGCGAAAACGCGTTCTTCTAATGTTCACAATTTCATCTGATAAAACCTTTTATATAAGCAAATTAACTGGAATTAAAGTAGTGTATGGTATATATTTTTCTTAGTGCTTAAAATTAATTATATTTATTTGCATGTTTTAAATTTGATATAGATAGGTAAAAGGGAGATTAGATCAGAAATGGCAGAAGCAGCAAATGGGCAAAAACAAAATATGTCCTTACTAAAAATTCTTTCGCAAACGGTAAAAACAGGAATTATCCGTTCCAATTTGATACCGATGTTTGCGGGATTAACATTATCTTTATACACATACCAGATTGGTATTTTAGAGAAGCTGCCGGAAATCCTGTTTGCCTTTTTAGGCTCTATTTTCGTGATAGGGGCAGCGGGAGCTTTTAATAATTTATATGATCGTGATATTGATGCGATAATGAAAAGAACACAGGGGAGGCCGACTGTTACAGGAGAAATCAGGCCCGCGACGGTATTGTGGCTGGGTATTATCATGGCAGCGGCAGGAATTATTCTGCTTTCCCTGACAACCCCGCTGGCAGGGCTCTTGGGTTTTCTGGGATTGTTTTTTTATGTTGTTCCTTATACTATGTGGAGCAAGCGGAGAACAGTATTTAATACAGAGATTGGCAGTATCTCCGGAGCTATGCCTCCTTTAATCGGCTGGGCAGCGATGTATCCAGATATCACACATCCGGCGATTTTGGGATTGTTTGTGATTGCAGTTATCTGGCAGATGCCGCATTTTTATTCTATTGCAATCAGGCGGCATGAAGAGTATCAGGCAGCCGGAGTTCCAATGCTTCCTGTTGTAAAAGGAGTAAGACGGACATATATCCAAACTAATATTTATTTAGTGGTTATGATAGGAATCAGCTTTTTACTAAGCTCTTTAAGTGTCGGCCTTATGCTTGTATCTCTTATAATGGGTACGGGCTGGCTTGCTCTAAGCATTTTTGGCTACAAACGGATGGATTCGGAAAAATGGGCCAAATCAATGTTTATTTATTCTCTTATTCATATGACAATTGTTTTTTCAACAGTGATTATTTATTCACTGATGGGGATTATTTTTAAATTATAGTTTGATATGGCGAGTTGCATCAATTAATAAGAAAGAACCAATTCTGATTTAGAGTTGGTTCTTTTTCGTGGGAGGGAATTTAGTTCTTTAACTGAACTTCTTGCGTTTATTGCTCAAGTTTTACCATGTGTTCAAAAAATCAATAGAGTCAGGTACAGTCCTAACAAAGTAATAAAGAGAATAGGAACAGTTAAAATAATACCGATTTTAAAATACTCTCCCCACGAAATCTTTATTCCTTTTTGCGATAGTACATGAAGCCAGACTAAGGTTGCCAGAGAGCCGATTGGAGTGATTTTCGGACCTAAATCAGATCCAATCACATTGGCGTAAATCAGGGATTCTCTGAGAACACCGGATGTGCTTGTTTCTGCAATGGCAAGCGTATTAATCATTACTGTCGGCAAATTGTTCATAATGGAAGACAGGATTGCTGCGATAAAGCCCATTGCAAAGGTTGCAATAAATAATCCCTGGTTGGCTGCAGCCTGAATTACTGCGGCGAGGGCGGAGTTAAGGCCTGCATTTCCCAGACCATAGACAACGACGTACATACCAATAGAAAAGATAACGATATTCCATGGAGCATCTTTAATAACTTTTTTAGCTTGTACATATGGACTGCGTCTTGCTAAAAAGACAAAAATTACTGCTATTAGCCCTGCGATAATAGAAACAGGTACATGAATAAATTCACTTGTAAAATAGCCGATAAGTAATAATGTCAAAACAAACCAGGCTAAACGAAATATTTTAATATCCTTGATAGCATCCTTTGGTTCTTTTAATTTCGATAAATCATATCTTTTAGGAATTGTTCTGCGGAAATAAAGCAGCAGAACTAAAATCGTCGCAATAAAGGAGAAAAGGTTAGGGATTATCATCCGGACTGCATACTCTGCAAAGCCGATTCCAAAAAAGTCAGCAGATACGATATTTACCAGATTACTAATGATAAAAGGAAGTGAAGTTGTATCAGCAATAAATCCTCCGGCGATAATAAATGGAAAAACCATATGTGCTTTAAAATGTAAATTCTGAACCATTGCGAGTACGATTGGTGTCAAAATAAGAGCTGCTCCATCGTTTGCGAATAATGCTGCCACTACAGTTCCTAATATACTGACATAAATAAACATCTTCAGCCCGTTGCCTTTAGCTGCTTTAGCCATATGCAGTGCAGACCACTCAAATAAGCCGATTTCATCTAAAACTAAGGAGATTAAAATAATGGCTACAAACGCCAATGTAGCATTCCAGGTAATATCAATTACTTCCAGAACGTCTGCCCATCCAACAATCCCTAATAAGATAGCGAGGACAGCTCCACCTGATGCAGACCAGCCAATATTCAGACCTCCAGGCTGCCAAATGACAAAAATAAGTGTAATGCTAAAAATAATCAATGCAATTATAAGCGTTGATGTCATAATAATTCTCCTTTATATGACTTTCTTTCATGGAAGCCATGCTGCCTGCCCTATATTTGTTCAAAGCACTATTAAGAAAAAAGAAATTTTTGCATATGGGTGTAAAAATAAATAACTATATGATTATATAGCCCAATCTATTGAGACAGCAAACATAAATTAAAATAAGGACACCAAATTGGGTTTAATCCAGATTTGGTATCCTTGTTTTTAAAAAAGGCGAGGGGTGGTTATTATATAGATATCTTGATGATTTTAAATATGGACTGGTTTTATTTACTTAAGTTAAGGGCGTAAACATTCTTTTAACTTTAGGTGATTAAGATGATTAGCTTATCATTATTTCACAATCAACGCAGGACAATGCGCGCGTTTCATTACTTTGTGACTTACGCTGCCCAGTACCATTTCCTGCAGTGCATTTAAACCTCGACTGCCGATTACTACAATATCTACCTTTTGGTCATTGGCATATTTAACAATTTCCGGACCAGGCTTTCCACGTAGAATAGTAGTCTTGAAATTTGCATTTGCATCATGAAGAAATTGGATTACTTTTGAATTTTTTTTACGGCGTTCCACGTCGATTGCTTCACTGGAACTGGAATGCAGTACATCTGTTTTTGACTTTTCATAGTCGATAACATACGTAACGTCGATAATAGCTTCTTTATCATACGAAGCCAGTTTAACCGCTTCTTTAGCTGCACGTACCGCATTTTCTGAGCCGTCTGAAGCCAGTAAGATATGTTTATACATAAAATATCTCTCCTTTAATGTGATGACAAAACACCATTCAATTTATCCATTATTTTCTTACTGGAAGTATCCAGTTCTACAAGTTCAACCTGAATGCCTTTTGTTTTTAACAGATCGACTACCTTTAAGACAGCGCCGACACCGGAATCATCCCAAATTTGACTCTCAGAGAAATCAATCTGGATTTTTTTACTCTGTATATCAGATTTTTTAAAGTAATTAACAAATCCATCAATGGAAGCAAAAAAGAGCTGACCCTGAATGTGGTACCGAGTCCCGTCATTTGAAATTTTAACTGTTGAAATTTTTATAACAAAGAAAATGGCACTTAGTAGAACTCCGGCAAGCACACCTTTTGATAAGTCATGCGTATAAACGACAATCACCACAGTAGCTAACATAACCAGCGCGTCTGTCCGGGGAGCCTTCATTAAATATTTAAATGAGCTCCAATCGAATGTTCCAATACTTACCATAATCATTATGCCTACTAAAACTGGCATTGGGATTTGAACAACAAGATCACCCAGCACAATAATAAGGAACATTAAAAAAATTCCTGCAATGAAAGTAGATAAACGGCCGCGGCCGCCAGATTTTACATTAATCACAGACTGTCCAATCATTGCGCAGCCAGCCATACCGCCAAAGAATCCGGTAATAAAATTGGCAATACCCTGGCCGCGGGCTTCTCCGTTTTTATTACTTTCTGTTCCAGTCATGTCATCAACAATTTGTGATGTAAGTAATGTTTCCAGCAGCCCTACAATAGCCATTGATAGGGAGTATGGAAAAATAATTTGTAATGTTTCAAACGTCCAGGGCACATCCGGAATAAAAAAAGACGGGAAGGCTTGGGTAATGGCTCCAAGATCTCCTACTGTTTTAAGATTTACTCCACTGAATATGGCAATGGATGTTAATGCTACAATGGCAATCAACGGAGCTGGAATTACCTTGATGAAGCGCGGTAAGGTATATAATAGAATTAATGTTATGCCCACAAATACATAGGTCATTGTTGATATACCGATGAAATGTTCCAGCTGTGCAGTGAAAATCAAAATAGCTAACGCATTTACAAAACCGATCATAACGGCATTTGGAACAAATTTCATGACTTTGGCAACCTTGCATATACCAAATAGAAGTTGAATAATACCTGTTAAAATGGTTGCAGCCAATAGATAATCAAGTCCATAATCTCTGACCAGTGGGACCATAAGTAACGCCATTGCTCCAGTGGCTGCAGAAATCATTCCAGGACGGCCTCCGGCAAAAGAAATGACGACAGCAATAATAAAAGAGGTGTATAAACCGACCATTGGATCTACACCTGCTATAATAGAGAAAGCTATTGCTTCAGGAATAAGAGCGAGCGCAACGACAATACCGGATAAAATATCAGCCCGGATATTACTGAACCATTGTTGTATTAAATTTTGCATGATGAACTCCTTTTCTAAATTACTTTTCACATTGTAGCACTAGTTTTCCTAAAAAGGAACCCTTTAGGGAATAAAATAGGAGCGGATAATATGATATATGGCTATACAAGACCTTTATATAATGATATAAAATCTCAAAATCAACTAAATTCTCTTAGAAATAAATGTGACCGGATTTATTGCGAAGAACATGGAAGTCCTAAAAAAAGGGATCAGTTGGAGGCGCTTTTAATGGAGATACAATCAGGGGATTGTATCTTAGTAGAGAGAATGATTGCTTTGGCTGACACATTTCATCATTTGATGGAAATATTAAAAGTGTGTGAAAAAGATAATGTGAAAATTCATTTTCTGAATGAGGACATTCAAAGCGATACACTGCTGAATATTTATTTACAGAATATGGTGATGTATATGCTTCAATTCCAGTCAGACAGTATCAAACAATCCACAACGCAAGGGATGTATAAAGCGAAACAGCGGGGGAAATCTATAGGTCGTCCAAAAAAATCGGATGAAAATATTAAAAAGGCTATTGCAATGTATCATGATGGTTATACATTATTCGATATCAAAAATGAAACCGGAATAAGTAAGTCTACATTATACCGTTATTTGGAAGCGTTTGGCGGGGAAGAGGAGAATTAAACTTTTCAAAGTAAAAGTCAGCCGCCAGCAAAGATTGGCTGAAATAAAGAGAAATCCAAATACAAATGAATTTTTATATGTTTGGATTTCTTTTTTCTCTATTCGAGCTCTGAAATAGATTCGGTGATTTCTAAAAACTTTTCAATATCAGATATATTATGACAATGCATCGGCGACACACGAATGGCGCCAGGGATACCTAAAGAAATCAGCATCCTTTCCGAATAAGGGCTTCCCATGATTCTTTCAAATACAATACATCCCCGTTTCCCGTATTCCCGTGCAGCGGCAGAATAATCGAGATGATCAAATCCGATTGCCACAATTAAATCTTTATGCAGCAGGCTTTGGGTATCTGTATAAATGGTAACCATTGGATTTTCTCGTAGCCCTCTGGCATTTTTCGTTCCATTTAATAAAGCAGAAAGAAGTGCTCTTTCATGTAAGTGAATTTTTTCCATACCTTTTACAAATAGTGCTCTCCGATTCTTTGTATCCGTGTAATTTTCACCAATCCAGCAGACATAATCAACAATCGCTGAAATAGATGCATAATTTGACGGTGTTGGAGACCCTAATTCCCACTCGTCACTTTTTTTAGCTAATAGCTTATGATGGCGTAGATTGGCTAATCGGGGAGAGACCCAGCCGATACCGATCCCACGATTTCCAAAAAATTTGTAGGGCGCCATAGTAACGGCATCGACTCCGGTATCCTTTACGTCAATGACCCCGTGAGGAGCATGCTGTACAGCATCTGTAATTACGTATAGATCAGGCTTTATTTTTCTGGACTGTGCTGCAATTTCTTTGATGTCCATAATTGATCCAGAAATATTGGATGCTGACATAATACTCACAAAACAAGTATCCTCGTCAACTAATGCTGCTACTTCTGCAGCATCAATCCCGCCAGTATCAGGATTTGCTTTTGCTACCCGCAGCTCCATGCCCATTTTTTGTGCAGCATAAGAGGCTGCATCATAAGCAGAAGGATGCTCCATCGCTGAAGTCACAATATTTTTGCCGGGGACATTTTCTGCAATCGTTTCAGCAATTTGAAACATCACCTGAGAAGCAGACAGCTGTGTGATAATGGAGCCTTCATCCGCACCGAAAATAACTTTTGTCATATCCTCGATGCTTTGTTTTTTGATTTCCTGCAAATCAAGGGAACGGTTGTGAACTCTGTCTGGACAATCAGGAAAGCTTTCAATAAATGCTTTTATTTCTACAGCACTTTTTAATCTGAGAGATCCACCGGAGTTCTCAAAAAATAATCTTTCTCCATATTTCGGATCTTCATCCAGATAATAAAATTTATCTTTTATCTCTTTCTGCAGCTGAGGAGAAAAGAATTCCCCTTCATTTTGTATTTTTTCTATTTGTTGGTTAGACATGGATAATCTCCTCCTTTAAACTGGACAAATAATGAAAGCATCTGTATTTCTGTATGTAATTATGTATGATCAGCTTTATTATCTAATAACTGAAAGCGATTTTATTATTGAAGGAAAGCTGAAGAGAATAGATAGATTACAAGCAATTTCAAAATGATTACAGATCAATGTGTGTTTCAAGCTTTCATGTTAGTAAAAATTGTAGCAAATGATTGAAATATAGTAAAATTAAATTTATAGTTATTAATTATCGATAAAATAGATATAAAGGGAGGGGTAGTATGAATTTTAATCAAATAGAAGCTTTTTTAACAACAATTAGACTGGGAAGTCTTTCAAAAGCAGCGAATCACTTATATGTATCTCAATCCACTGTAAGCCAGCGTTTACATTCAATCGAAAAAGAATATGGCATCCTATTACTTAATCGGGACAGAGGGGTGAAAGGTATTTCTTTAACGGATGAAGGAGAAAGGTTTTATCAGATTGCATTGGAATACGAGCTTCTTCATGCAGAAGCCAAAAATATGAAAATGAGAAGCGGCAATATGACCATTACTATTGGTGCTGTTGATAGTGTTCATAATTATATATTTCAAAACCTGTATAAAAAAATCACAGAAGAAATCCCCAATATTCGTTTAGCAGTCAGAACATATCAATCAAATGAAATCTATTCATTGATAGAACAACGGAAAATTGATATAGGTTTATCGCTGCAGGAGCGCATATTACGCCATATTCATCTGAAAAAGCTATTTGCTGAGCAGCTTGTACTGGTTCAGTGCAGAAAAAGAGGAGAGCAGCGAAAGGTAATTGCAAATGAAACGCTTCTCCCTGAAAATCAGCTGTACATTTATTGGGGAATCGACTATCAAATTTGGCAGGAAAAGCATTGGGGATCATCTTCTAATTCACATATTCAAATTGATACGGTAAAAATGCTGCAGGAATTTATCGTTGATTCTAATTTATGGGCAATTGTTCCGGTTTCTGTTGCCAGGAGTCTCTATAAGGATGAAATTGTTAATGTTTATATGCTGGAAGATCCGCCGCCAGATAGAATTTGTTATATTGTGGAACGGGAAGGAGGGAATCGTTATTCAAAGAAAATAAATGAAATTCTGCGTCATTCTATGGAGGAAATCGAAAATATTGTCAGACCCTGGAACGAATAAGAAAGAATATGAGCATAGTGGAATAGAAGTTTTATATCGTCCATGCCTTTTTTTGTATGGGCGTTATTTATGTTAAATGAGAGTTTTTCTATTTTATGGCAACCATATTTCACAGCTGTGGACCTTTTCTTAAACATCATTAAATATTTGATTTTTAAATATTTAATATTTATATATTGTATTTTACAATAAAACAATTTGAGTGTTACGATACATTACAAGCAATTCTAATTTGAAATAAATACTTTATGATCAATTTATTGTAAGCGGATACAGGGAGTTGGATATTATGAAGCACACTATTGATATAAATACGGATATGGGAGAGGGCTTTGGCAGGTATACTGTAGCGAATGATGAAAAGCTGCTTGATATCGTAAGCTCTGTAAATATTGCCTGCGGTTTCCATGCCGGCGATCCAGTGATAATGAATAACACAGTTAAAAAAGCTGCTCAAAATCAGGTAGCAATCGGGGCACATCCGGGCTTGGCCGATTTAATAGGATTTGGAAGAAGAAAAATAAATGTAACGATGGAAGAAGTAACGACAAATGTGCTTTATCAGCTTGGAGCTTTGAGCGCATTTACAAAGGCGCATCATACAACTTTGCGTCATGTTTCTCCGCATGGTCAGCTCGGACATTATTGTGTTCAGGATAAGAATTTTGCCAAAGCGTTTATGGAAGCAATTAACAGCTTCGATGAATCTATTAAAATAGTTGCTCTGGAAGGTGAATTGGCAGAGGAAGCGAGAAGGCAGGGCTATACGGTTGTTAAACAGATTTTTTCCGACAGGGCATATAATAATGATGGAACTTTGGTAGAAAGATCCAGAGTAGGTTCAGTAATAACAGATTTTGATGAAATGGTTACCAGAACGATCCAGATGATTAAGGAAAATACAGTAAAAACCATTGATGGTAAAATAATAAAAATGGAGGGAGATATTCTTTGTATTCATAGTGATACCGCCAATTCAGATGTTCTTGCTGAAAAGCTCAAGGCAGAATTGGTGAAAAACAATATCAGCATTTCCCCTTCCACTTAACTGTGAATTTACTAAATAGGGGGGCGTAATAATGAATGACTACAAGATGACCAGTTATGGTGATGCAGCTATCTGTGTTGTTTTTTCTGAAATATTTACGGAAGACGCCTGGATGAGGACACATGCTTTAGCTGCAAGGCTGAAGGAAGATAATTATCAATGGCTTTTAAGTATTATTCCTACGTATACTACGGTGATAATTCATTACAATATTATTTTGATAGACAAAGAAGCTGTAACACAAATAATCAGAGAAACTATTAATAAGCTTGATCCTGAATTAAAAGTCCAAAAAAGAGATACACATTTTCTTCCTGTTGTTTATGGAGGAGAATTCGGTCCTGACTTACCGGCGATTGCAAAAAGGTTATATATGACAGAGGAAGAAGTTATCCAGAAGCATATAAACAGTCCAAGTCAGCTTTTATCTTTTACAAGTCCGGCAGGCCAGCCTTTAATGGGGAAATCTGAAATTCCGAATACGATTCCCCGAATGGAGACACCTTATGTGAAGATTCCTAAAGGCACGATTGCAATTGTAGGCAGTCAGACAACAATTTATACAAAGGAAACTCCGGGAGGATGGAGGTTGATCGGGCGCACTCCATTGCAGGTTACTAATCCAGAACAAATTCCACCATCCCCCTTTAAGATTGGAGATCTAATACAATTTTTCAGAATAGATGAAAAAGAATGGGATTTCTATAAAAATAAAAAAGTAGAAGATATGCCGTATCTATTGGAGGAACAAAAATGAGTGACGAGCTTCTCATCTTAGAATCAAATATAGCATCTATTCAGGACATTGGAAGGTATGGGTTGGAGAATTATGGTTTTAGTATCAATGGGGCACTTGATCAGTTTGCTTATAAGATAAGTAATGCTTTACTGGGAAATCCGCTTGAAACACCGGCTATTGAAGTAACAGCCTTTAATTTTGCATTAAAAAGTCATGTTGATATCAGTGTTTGTGTTACTGGAGCACAGGCAATTGTTGAAGCAGACAATGAAGTCATGCCTCAATGGGAAACCTTTATATTAAAAAAAGAAAAGAAATTACGTATTTCCAAGATTCATTCTGGTATGAGAGTGTACATCAATATTGCAGGGGGAGTAAATGTCCCGCTTATACATGGAAGTGCATCCTACGATAGCATGATAGGTATCGGTACAAAATTAACTAAAGGAGATACGTTATCTTTAAATGGAAGTCTAACTAACTGTATAAGGGATAAAGTGCGTATGCCGAAAGACGATATACCAGGGTATCAATCTCCTTGGAAAATCAATGTATGTCCTGGCCCTGATGTTGCTATTTTTAAAAAGCATATAAAGGTTTTTGAAGAAGCAAAATTCCGGGTTTCTTTGGAAAGTGACAACATTGGTATCCGGCTGGAGAAATATAGGTTAACCAAATTCTCACCACAGCAGAATTTATCAAGAGGTATTATTCCTGGCGCGATAGAAATTACCCCGCATGGCCAGCCTATTATTCTGCATAGGGGCAGGGGAGGAACAATAGGATATCCGGTAATAGCCTGTATTTCTTCAGCTGATTTGGACTTGGCGGGACAGGTAAGACCTCATGATACTGTCCGATTTACTTTTATCTCCACGGATAAAGCCATAGAGATTTATAGAAAAAGAGAAAAATATATTCGGCAAATACTGGATAAGAGCCTTGAATTAAATGATATATCAACAAAAGAGGAGTGATATAGGTGAGAAGCTTATTGAGAAGTATAGGTCTCCTGGCAGTTCTATGTATCTTTTCTATGCTGGCTGGTTGTATTGAGTTAACGGAACCCACAATAGCGGAGGAGAGCGGACCTTCAAATGAAAGTAATTCAGAGAGTGAGGTTACCCTCAGGTTAGGCCATGTATTTGCTGAAGATGATCCAATACATAAAAGTACGGTAATGCTGGCCGATCTTGCAAAGGAATATAGTGATGGTGAGCTTCAGATAGATGTGTATTCAAATAGTCAACTAGGCGAGGAAAGAGAATTAGTGGAAGGTGTACAAATGGGAATGGTTGATATTGGACTTTCGGCTAATGCTGCTGTGACTAACTTTATTCCATCACTTGTATATTGGGATTTTCCATATCTCGTAGACAGTATTGAGCATATGGAGAGAATTGAGGATGATGAGTCAATTATGGGATCTTTGCAAGCTGATTTTGAAGATAATAATCTTGTGAATTTAGGCATACAGTATGGCGGATTCCGTCAGATAACAAACTCTGTACGACCTATTGTAACACTGGTGGATTTCAAAGGAATTAATATCAGACTTTTAGAAAGCGAAGTAATGATTTCTACCTTTGAAAACATACCTGGAACAAGAACTTCCAATATGGCATTTTCAGAATTATACTCAGGCTTGCAGCAGGGAGTTGTAAATGCTCAGGAAAATCCTTTGAATTCTATTTATAGTATGAAGTTTTTTGAAGTACAGGATTATTTGTCATTAACGAATCATTTTTTCACCACAAGATACTATCTTATGAATGCTGATAGATTTGATCAATTATCTGATAAACAACAAGAAGCACTGGTAAGAGCGACTGAGGAATCAATGGAATATCATAAAGAACAACTTTTTGCAGAGGAATCACAAATATTAGAAATATTAGAAGAGCAAGGTATGGAAATTAACGAAGTATCTGATGAATTTGTAAATGAGTTTAGAGAACAGATGAAAGAAGCAGTATACCCGCGATTTTACAATGTTGTTGGAAATGGCGACGAGGCAGAAGGGGAAGAGCTTATAGAGAAAATTGAAGAATTAAGATAAGAATCTGGAAAAGAGTTTATTAATCATTTTGCTTCCACGGGAAGCATGGTTCCCGGTAATATTAGCTGCGAAAGTGAATAAAGTCTAAGAAATAGGGTGAGGTCATGGAGCGAATTGAATCTATATTTAAATATATTGCAGTGTTTTTAATGGGTATCATTATTGTAACTGTCACATTACAAATTGTTGCGCGGGAAATAATCTATTTTCCTGTCAGCTGGACTCAGGAAGTGGCTAAATATTCCTTTATATGGATGAGTTTAATTGGAGCAGCACTTGGCATTAAGAATTTTTCTCATGTAAGTATTGATGCATTTGTTAGTAAATTACCACTAAAACTCCAAAAAATTATTCAATATTTTGTAGAGATCAGTATTATTTTATTTATGGCTGTTTTATTAGTTCAAAGCATTAAATTCCGTGTATCTGCTGCAGGGCAGACATCTCCAGTCTTAGGAGTACCCATGAGTGCTGTATACGTAGCCTTAATCGTATTTTCTATTCTATCTATATTTTTTGCCTTTGAAAAAATTATAAAAATAAAAAGAGGAATCATAAATTTTGAAGAACAAGATAAATAGAATAAATGTCTCTTGGAGCTACTTTAAAGGAGGTACAAAACAGTGATAGCAATACTTATGATTACATTTATCGTGTTAATATTTTTGAATATTCCAATAGCATTTGCTTTAGCCATAGCCTGTTTATTAGCATTACTAACTGATCCAGTACTGCCATTGACTCTTATTCCGCAGCGGGTTTTTAACGGCTTAGATTCCTTTCCTCTGCTGGCGATCCCTTTCTTCATTCTGGCGGGTGCTATTATGGACAAAGGCGGTGTATCTGCAAAAATTATTAATTTAGCTAATGTATTAGTAGGCCATATCCGGGGAGGATTAGCAATGATTACGATCGTTGCTTCGATGATATTTTCTTCCATGACCGGATCATCTACAGCTGCAACTGCAGCTATTGGTAAAATTGTAGTACCTTCAATGAACGAAAAAGGATATTCTAAAGGGTTTTCTGCTGCATTAGTAGCTGCTTCCGGATCACTGGGCTCGGTTATACCGCCAAGTATTACTCTGATTATTTTTGGAGTTGTCGGCGGGGCTTCTATTGGTAAATTACTGATCGGCGGAATTTTACCTGGTATTATTTTAGGAATTATGTTAATGCTGGTCAGTTATATTATCGCATTGGTTATGAAGTATCCATCTGAAGAAAGGCAATCTATTAAAGACCTTGGGCGGTCATTCGTTGATGCAATTTTAGCATTATTCATGCCTGTAATTATGCTGGGAGGTATTTTGCTTGGTATTTTTACAGCAACGGAATCTGCTGTAGTAGCCATTATATATGGATTAATCCTGGGTATGTTTGTTTATAAAAAGATACGTATAAAGGATCTGCCGAATATTTTTTATGAGACCATATTAATTTCTTCTATGGTTGTACTGATTATTGGAATTGCAGATTTATTTGGCTGGCTGGTTACTTCCCAACAGCTTCCACAATTAATAGCTGGTTTAATCACTTCTATCACAACGAATCCATATCTGATTTTGTTCTTGATCTTGTTGTTATTGCTGTTTGTAGGATTATTTATGGAAGCGAGTGCTGCAATTATTATTTTGACGCCTGTACTGCTGCCTATAACTAATTCAATGGGAGTAGATCCAATTCATCTGGGGGTAGTAATGATTTCTGCATTAGCAATCGGAGTGGTCACACCACCAATGGGAGTTAATCTTTTTGTAGCAAGTGCAATTACAAATTTAAATGTCAGTGTCGTGATAAAACATATTTGGCCATTTGTGCTGGCCATGATTGTTGGTTTGATAATTATCGCATACTTTCCATTTTTCACTACCTGGCTGCCATCTCTAATTGATTAAATACATTATAATCCCTGGACAGTACATGATGCATTTCAACAATTGCAAAATGTGCTGTCGGCAGTAAAAGAGGATTTGTAAGGAAATGAGCAGGGGAAATTAAAATAGAAAGTCAGAAAGATTTCATTACAAACTTAAACGGGAGAGGGTGCTTGTATGGATTCTGTGGAAAAGAAATTTTTAAAGCTTGGTGCTGAGAATGCACCAGGTCAGGAAGGAAGGCAGAATAATGATGCAATGAACCTGGTGGGTGATAGGATACCGGGAAGATCAGTTGATTTTTCCCATGGCGACGTCGATGCTTTCCAACCAATTCCAGGCTCTTTAGATAATTTTGTAGAAGGTGTTCAAGTTGGCGGTAAACAGGCATATACGGAATATCGGGGCAGCAAAGAAATTCGTGAAATAACGGCCGGAAAACTTGCTGCATTCACTGGCTCAAAACAAATTGATCCTGAAAAGAATCTAATTATTACTCCAGGTACACAAGGAGCTCTTTTTTTAGCAATGGGTTCTGTTATTAGCCGGAATGACAAGGTTGCTATTGTAGCACCTGATTATTTTGCCAACAGAAAATTAGTAGAATTTTTTGAAGGAGAAGTCGTTTATATAGAAATGGATTACTTTCATTCTGTTTCAGGTGCTGGATTAAATCTGGAAAAGCTGGAGGAAGCCTTTAAAGCAGGTGTGAAGCTCTTTTTATTTTCGAATCCAAATAATCCGGTGGGGGTAATTTATTCCCCGGATGAAATTAGAGAAATTGTTGAGCTTGCGCAGGCTTATGATGTGCAGATTATCGTTGACGAGCTATATTCACGACAGGTTTTTGAAGGTCATAGCTACACGCATTTAGCAGCACAGAATATTTTAAATCCTGAAAACCTGATTACTATTATGGGCCCTTCAAAAACAGAATCCTTAAGCGGATATAGGCTGGGTGTAGCATTCGGTTCATCTGAAATTATTAACCGCATGGAAAAACTGCAGGCTATCGTATCGTTGAGAGCAGGAGGCTACAATCAGGCCGTATTGAAAACCTGGTTTCATGAGCCGGAGGGGTGGATGGCCCAAAGAATTGCGCAGCATCAAGCTATCCGTGATGATTTAGTTACAAAGCTGCGTTCGATTCAAGGTTTTAAAGTAAGATCAACAGAAGCGGGCAGCTATTTATTTCCTAAAGTGCCGGAATTAACTGTTACGATAGAGGAATTTGTAAAGATTCTCCGTATTCAGGCAAATGTTATTGTAACTCCGGGAACTGAATTTGGTCCAGAGTTTACCGATAGCTTTCGTATGAACTTTTCACAGGATCATTCAGCTGCTGTAGAGGCTATAGATCGTATTGGAAAAGTAGTGAAGGGGTATCGAAAATGATTCATTCTGAAGAAAATGTCTCCCCTATTCCGCAGGGACAATATATCCCTGCTTCACGTTTTGGAGATTTGATATTCACATCCGGTATGACACCAAGACGCAAAGGCATTTTGATTCAAACTGGAAAAGTCAGTTCAGAAGAGCCTCTGCATATTTATAAGAAAGCAGTCAGACTTGCAGTTTCAAATGCATTGAATGCCGCTAATAATATAATTAATGAAGACGAAAAATTAAATCAAATATTAGCGTTAAACGTCTACGTTAATGCGCAAGAAAGCTTTCAAGCACATTCGGACTTAGCTGATTTTGCTTCAGAATATCTTTATGAACAGCTGGGGCAGAATGTTATTGGGAGCAGAGCAGCAATAGGAGTTGCATCATTGCCTGGTAATGCACCAATAGAAATCCAAATCACCGCTGCTTGTACTAAATACTGAACGACCTGTATTTTCTCTATCAGTATATGCTGAAAAAGAGATATTTTATTGTAAACTGGATGATAAGGAAGTGAAAAAAAAATGCTGAAAATACAAGAAATAAGTGAACTTATTAAGTCAATAGACCAGTCCTCCATCAGTGAATTTACCTTTCAAGCAAATGGAACGACGATATCCATGAAAAAAAATAGCAACACCACCAACACAGAACTGCAGAATCAAGCAGTAGCAGTGCATGAGCATGCATCAGTAAAAGAAGAGCAGGAGCGGACTGCATCAGACGCATCAGCGAAAATAGAAGATGTTAAAGATACAGCTGACTATGATTATGAAATCCTATCTCCTATTGTAGGAACACTTTATATGTCACCATCACCAGACAGTGATCCTTATGTTTCTGAAGGCAGTGAGGTAAAAAAGTATACAGTGGTCTGTATTGTGGAAGCAATGAAGCTATTTAATGAGGTAGAAGCAGAAGTTACAGGGGAAATAATAGAAATATTAGCTGAAGATGGTGAAATGGTTGAATATGGTCAGCCATTATTTAGAGTAAAGGTAAAGTGAGGGGATGGAGCAAGTGATACAAAAACTGTTAATTGCTAACAGGGGAGAAATAGCTGTACGAATAATTCGTGCGTGTAAGGAGATAGGAATTGAGACTGTCGCAGTTTATTCCAAAGCGGATGAAGACGCATTGCATGTTCAACTGGCGGATGAAGCATATTGCATCGGACCGGCATCGAGTAAAGACAGTTATCTTAATTTCACGAACATCATGAGTGCAGCAGCACTTTCAAAGGTTCAGGCAATCCATCCGGGCTACGGGTTTTTGGCTGAGAATGCTGATTTTGCGGAGATTTGCAGGGAGTGTAATCTTATATTTATTGGCCCCTCGCCGGAGGCTATTCAAAAAATGGGAATAAAAGATGTTGCCAAAGAGACGATGAAGGAAGCTGGAGTTCCTATAGTGCCAGGCTCAGATGGAATTATAGAAAGTGAAGAAGAAGCAAAGGAAATAGCTGAAAAAATTGGTTATCCAGTTATCATAAAAGCAACTGCCGGTGGCGGAGGAAAAGGTATTCGGATTGTGAGGACAGCTGATGAACTGGTTAAAGGTATCCGCATTACGCAAAAAGAGGCTGAAACAGCATTTGGAAATCCCGGGGTGTATCTTGAAAAATATATTGAGGATTTCCGGCATATAGAGATTCAGATATTAGCGGATAACTATGGCAGTGTTGTTCATTTGGGAGAAAGAGATTGCACCATCCAAAGAAGACTTCAAAAGCTGATTGAAGAATCCCCTTCACCTGCAATCACTCCGGATATACGGAAGAAGATGGGAGAGGTTTCTGTTCAGGCTGCAAAGGCAGTAGACTATACAGGTGCCGGAACAATTGAATATATTTTTGATAGAAAAAGTAAAGCATTTTACTTCATGGAAATGAATACAAGGATTCAGGTAGAGCATCCAGTTACAGAAATGGTAACCGGTGTAGATTTAATCAAAGAACAAATTAAAATCGCAAACAATGAGGAAATTTCCTTCGAGCAGGATGATATTAAATTTGAGGGCTGGTCAATCGAGTGCAGAATCAATGCAGAGCATCCCTTTAAAAATTTTATGCCTTCAGCAGGTGAAATAGAAATGTACCTGGCTCCAGGAGGATTAGGTGTAAGAGTTGATTCAGCTGTGTATTCCGGCTATCGGATACTACCTTATTATGATCCTATGATTGCTAAATTAATTACATATGGGTCCAGTCGTGAAGAGGCAATTCATCGTATGAGACGGGCGCTGGATGAATTTTTAATTGATGGGATCCATCATACAATCCAATTTCATCGTCTAATTATGGAGCATGATGTTTTTATAGCAGGTGATTATAATACGGACTTTTTGGAGGAGCATCCGATACCTGAAAAAAAACAGCAAATGGATGATTCGGCCAGAATAGTTAAATGACAGCGAAGCAGCTTGAATCTAATTCAGGCTGCTTCTTCTACACGCTGATCTGTCAGATTAACCAACCTAATACGTATTTCGCTTTTTACTGTCAATCAAAGGATACACCCGATTTAATTTTATAATAACAGCACTTGCTATAAGAGCTTTTAAAAGATCCCCCGGCAAAAACACCAAGGCTGAAATGGCAGTCGGCCCCCAAGGAAGATTAGATAAAATAGATAAATAGGTAACGCCAATAATATTAATGACGATGACTCCGCCAAGGGTTGTGATCAATACGAGCTTCCAATAGGTCAGGCTGCGGATACTTTTTTCTGTTAGATAACCAATAAGCCATGCTGCAATCGGATATGATAGAATATATCCTCCTGTTGGTCCAATAAGCACACCTAAGCCGCCGCGTCCGCCAGTTAATAATGGTGCACCAACCGCAACGAGAAAAACGAAAAGTAATATACTGAGTCCGCCCCGCTTTGCTCCTAATATACCGCCAGCAAGCATGATGCCAAGTGTCTGTGCTACGATTGGTACAGGAATAAAGGGAACTGGAATAGGAGGGAAAATAGCTAAAACTCCCATAATTGCTGCGAATAGTGACATAAACATCATATCTTTTAACTTCAATGTACTTCCCTCTTTCTTTATGTAATATTAATAGAATAAGTGAATGAATACTTGTTTGTCAACCTATATTATTTTAGGGTGACAAATTAAGTTTATTTTGGTGAAGCATCGTTACATTAACCAAAGAAAGAGTTCAAATCATATGCGATTTGAACTCATGAAATTACCTTTCTCATTTATTTTGCTACTTACAGCAAATAGTTTCTTGAAGTTTTTCTATTATCTTTGATAATGCTGCGATGGAGTGATTCGCATCAAAGGTATCAACATCTAAAGAATGATTTGCATTTGGAACAACGTCAAGCTTAAAGTTTGTTTTCATTAACTGGCTAATCTGTATCGAATTATAGTGATGGTCTTTGTCGCCGATAACGAGAAGACCTTGATGCTGACTATTCAAGATGGAATCAAAAATCGCATCAAATTTTAGCAGAGGAGTAAGCAGTATCATTTTTGATGTTAAGGATTCCTCATTCTTCATTATGTTGTTAGCAATTGGAATGGTTCCAAGTGATTTACCTAAAAAGATTGTTTCTGTATACTGATTATTTTTTAGGACATCAGAAATAACAGGTCGAATATCTTCCATCATTATTTCTGTTATTTCTATAAGCGGCTTTTTTAATAAATCATTTCCATAGGCGTAGTGAACATGAATAATATCAATATTATTTTGCAGCATTGCCATGGTGGCATAGTAAAATAAAGGCTTATCATAATTATAATCTGACCCGGAAAACATAAAACAAATAGCGTTGGAGCCTGTTTCAATATGTGTATAATACATCATGTGATTACTGAATTGAATCTCTTTTTTACTTAATTTCATAAAGCATTTCTCCCCATTTTTTATAAGAACACCATATGGTCCATGGAAAATCAACGTTCAGAAATCAATAGCTTTTCATCTTCATTTTACCAGGCAGCTTCAAAGCCAAAGCAAGTACAATGACACAGAAAACAAAACAAATAATCGCGACCAGATGTAAATGCTGATCATCTAAATGACGGTTAAATGTCAGCCCAAGTAAACTGGAAGATAAAATCGAACCTAAATACCTGCTAGTCTGAAATAGACCGGATGCTGAACCTGTTTCTTCCGGTTTTACATGTTCATAAAGTGCTGTTTGCATAGAAATATTATTGAAGCCGTTACTCATTCCAAGCACGGCCATAATGACGAGCAGCCATAACAATGGAGATGTTTCATGATATGTTAACAGGAGACCTGTACCAACTAAGAGCAGTGCTGCTCCTATAACCATTGGCAACTTGGAGCCATATTTATCAATGATACGGCCCGCAAGTGGAGAAACAATTACACCGAAGCCTGCCAGTGCTAACATAATCAAGCCGGTGTGCTGTTCACTATAGTTACGAACCTGCTGCAGAAATGTAGGAAATCCAAAAAAGTAGCAATAATAAATCAGGTTAATACTCATAAATTGCACATAAATCAATGAAACGGTATGATTTTTCGTTAATCCTTTCATATCAATAAAAGGCTCCGCCTGTTTTATTTCATATAGATAAAATACGGTTCCTGCAGCTATAAACATGAATAATGCCCACCAACGAACATTTTGATCCAGTGACAGCAAAAATAGTATGATACCCACGATTGCTGTGATAAATAGGCCTATTCCAATAAAATCAATTCGTTTTATCTCAAATTTTCCTTGCCCTGTATTTGGCAAAACAAATAAAGCCAATACAAAGGACAATATAATAAATGGGAAGTTAATAAGAAAAATGGAATGCCAATCCCATGATGCAATCAGAAAACCGCCAATGGAGGGTCCAAACGCTGCTGAGGTTGAAGCAAAAACTGATAATACAGCCAGTGCTTTACCTTGTCCTTTTGTAATGTGCGTCCTGACCATGCTCATCCCGCTGGGAAATAATGTTGAACTGCCAATTGCCTGCAGTGCACGACAGGCTAAAAGTGAAAGGAAATTCGGCGAAAACGGCGCCAGCACAGAAGCCGCAGCTACGAGAATTAATCCTGCTATAAATAATTTTTTCGGACCAAACATATCACTTAATTTTCCCATTACAGGCTGGCCGGCCGCACTTGCCAGATAGAATATAGAAATAAGCCAGCTGGCATCGGCAAATGTTAATGTGAATTCATGCTGCATTCTTGTTAATGCCACTGAAATCATTGAAGAATTCAATGGGTTAAGTAATGTTCCCAGCCCGATTGTTATAATGAACAGCCAGGGCTTTTGTATTTTTTCAGTCATTCTAATCACCTAAAATAGTATGTAGTTAAATTTAAATAATATCTTTATCATAGGCGAATTTAGAAAAAATAAAAAGTTATTTGTTTATTAAAGCAAACAAGAGCAACACTTTGCTGGAAACAGGATAGATTCTTTTAAATGGAGAATAAGCCAATAATAATTTCCTGAAAATTTTAGAAGAAAAAGTGAAAAAGGCATTTTTATTCTATAAATTTTTGTAATTCATTTGTATAATGACTAATAGATATCAGTTAACAAGCAGTAAACTGAGAAATAGGAGGACAGCTATGAAATTACTCATTGTAGAGGATGATAAAACGATTGCTTCCGGCTTGGAGTATTCCTTAAATCAAGAGGGATACGAGGTTTTTGTGTGCCATCAGGTGCAAGAAGCGGAGAAAATAATCAATACAGACATAAACAGCATTTCCTTATGCTTATTTGATTTATCACTGCCTGATGGAAGCGGCTATGATTTATGCCGGCTTGTAAAAGAAAATGCAGATGTCCCAGTTATTTTTCTCACAGTTATCGATGATGAGGTAAATGTAGTGATGGGATTGGATATGGGGGCAGATGATTATATTACGAAGCCATTTCGTATCCGTGAGTTAAGCTCACGGATTAAAACCGTGCTCAGACGTTATCAAAAGAATGGTACAAAGGAAAAAGATTCTATCCAAATTGATTCGTTAGTAGTATTACCGTTAGAGGGAAAAGTATATAAGGCGGATGCTGAACTTGCTCTAACAGCACTGGAATATCGGCTGTTAATGATTTTTATCAACCATCGCGGACAGATTCTTTCACGGGAGCAGCTTTTAGAAATGATATGGGATGCGGCCGGTGAGTTTGTTAACGATAATACACTTACAGTCTATATTAAACGGCTCCGAAAGAAAATAGAGGATAATCCGCAAAGACCGGCGTTAATAGAAACAGTCAGAGGACTGGGATACAGGATGGCAGCAGAAGATGTTAAGAAATAAAGAAATAAGTGTCTTTCTCACTTCAACTATATTGATTCTGGGAATCGGTATTCTATCAGGTTTTATGCATTCACCAGTAACTGCTTTATTTATTGCTATTGTCGGCGGCAGCCTGGCCATTTGCTATATCGTATGGATGGTTTGGCGTTACCGGAAAATCATTCAACTGTCTAGTTATTTACGAAAAATCATGGCAGGAGATACGACACTGGATGTCCGCGATAACAGAGAGGGCGACCTGAGTATATTAAAAAATGAAATCTATAAAATGACAAGGATGTTATCTGAACAGCAGGAAGGATTGCAGAAGGATAAAGAAAAGCTGACGGATGCGATTTCAGATATTTCCCATCAGATAAAAACACCGCTCACCTCGATGACGGTGATGGCTGATTTATTAAGCGAGCCGAATTTGGATATGAAAAAACGGCAGGAATTTACATACCATATCCGTAAGCAATTGGAGCGGATGGAGTGGCTTGTTTCTTCCTTATTAAAGCTTTCCAAAATGGATGCCGGGACTGTTTTATTCAGTAAGGAAAAAGTGGAAGTGCCCCAGCTGGTAAAAGAAGCTGCTGCACCAATGGAAATACCTCTTGAATTGAAAGAAATAAAGCTGAAGATAGAAGGAGCTCAGAAAACTACCTTTATGGGTGATAAAAACTGGACGAAAGAAGCTTGTATTAATATTTTAAAGAATGCAATTGAACACACACCAAATGGTGGAGAAATTACTATTTCTTATGAAGAGAATGCTATTTTTACAGAAATCAGAATCAGGGACAATGGGCCGGGAATTGAAAAACATGAGCTCTCACATATATTCAAACGTTTTTATAAGGGAAGTCATGCAGCAGAGGGAAGTGTTGGTATTGGACTTGCTATGGCTTATTCAATTGTTACTAACCAGAAGGGAGATATTGAAGTCCTTAGTAAGCCGGGGGAAGGAACCGTCTTTATTTTGAAATTTTATAAGCGGGTCGTCTAAAAGAAGGTTCAAAAAACTCGCAATTGATAAGCGAACGAGATTTAGCAGCTTTTGGAACACGTGTTTTAAAATAAAGTGACAATATTGTCACTATCATTGTCACTGTTCCGTCATTTTAGACAATTAAAGTAGTAGTTAATAGAAAGTAACAAGGAGGAAACGGAATGGAATTAATGCGGATTGAAAATTTGTCTAAGGTGTACGGGAAAGGTGACACAGCAGTAAAGGCATTGGATAATGTATCTTTTTCTGTGGAACAGGGGGAGTTTGTAGCGATTATTGGACCTTCTGGTTCAGGGAAATCAACCCTGCTTCATTTGCTGGGAGGAGTTGATAAGCCAACAAGTGGAAAGGTGTTTATCGAGAAGACTGATATTTATGGATTAAATGAAACGCAGCTGGCTATCTTTCGGAGGAGGCAAATAGGGTTGATTTATCAATTCTACAATCTCCTGCCGATTTTAACAGTAGAAGAAAATATTAATCTGCCGATGTTATTAGACGCACATAAAGTAAATCAAAAGCATTTCAAGGAAATTGTGGACATACTTGGACTGCAAAAGCGTCTGGATTATTTGCCGAATCAATTATCCGGCGGACAGCAGCAGCGGGTTTCCATTGGTCGAGCGCTGATCAGCAATCCATCTATTATTCTTGCTGATGAACCTACAGGAAATCTGGACAGCAAAAACAGTAAGGAAATCATTGATTTGTTAAAGCTGTTTAATAAAACATACAATCAGACATTGGTGGTTATTACACACGATGACCGGATTGCTTTACAAGCGGACCGTGTCATTCAGGTAGAGGACGGAGCGATTGCCAAGGACGAGGTGATTCGTCCATGAATATTGTCAACAAAGTAACCCTGAGACATCTTAAGCAGAATAAACGCAGGACGCTCGTTACAATTTTTGGCGTTATTATTTCTGTAGCGATGATTACAGCTGTTGCGTCTTTAGGAGTCTCTTTTATCGATATGCAGCAGCGGGATGCCATCTCCTATAACGGTGATTGGCATTATGCTGTGGAGGATGTGGATAAAGAGCAAATAAAAGCCATTCAGGCAGATGATAATACAGATGCTATAGGGCTTGTAGAGGAATTGGGATTTGCTCCTTTAAACGACCAATTGACGAAAAGATACCTCTATGTCCGTGCGATGGATGAAACAGCAATAGAGCAAATGCAAGTGAAGCTGAAAGAGGGAAAGCTTCCAACAAATGAGAATGAGGTTGCTATTTCTGAGGAATTAAAGGGAGAAGATTTCCCCTATCAGATCGGAGATACGATTGAGCTGGACATTGGTGAGAGGTATGCGTTGAATGAGGAGGAAAATCGACCATTAGTTCAGGATGAATCCATCTATGAAGGTGAAGATGGCATTGAGGAGGAGTTACGCAATCAGGAAAAACAGGACTTTAAAATTGTCGGTGAAATAGAAACACCTCTTTGGGATAATCCTTGGTCGGCAGGGTATACTGTACTGTCGTATACAGATGGATTATCCTCGTCAGAGATTGATGGTGCATATGTTAATGTAAAGAAATTACGTCATTCACTATTTGATGATTTAGAGAAATTACGGGAAGATTTAGATATTAATGCTGAAAATATGGGGACAAATACTCCACTATTAGATACGTATTTAATCTCCGTAAATAGCGGTATGGTAGCAACATTATCGGGACTGCTTACGGTAATCATTGTGATTATTATGGTTGGATCGATTGTGTTAATTTATAATGCCTTTGCCATATCTGTATCTGAACGTTCCCGATATTTAGGAATGCTCTCCAGTGTCGGGGCAACGAAAAGGCAAAAACGGAACTCCGTGTTATTTGAAGGGCTGGTTATTGGCCTGATTAGTATCCCTGTTGGAATTGGGGCAGGACTATTAGGAATTGGCGTTACATTGCATTTTATTAGTGAAATGCTGTTAAGCGCAGGCTTTAATTCAGAAATTCGTCTCGTTGTAACTCCCGCTATATTTATTATAGCTGTTGCAGTATCCTTACTTACCATTATGATTTCTGCATGGATACCTGCTGTCCGGGCATCTAAAATTACTGCGATAGATGCAATCCGTCAGGCGAAGGATGTTAAGCTTACCAAGAAGAAAATCAAAACAAATCGTTTTGTCCAGAAGCTGTTTGGCTATGAAGCAGAGATTGCCTTAAAGAATTTAAAAAGAAATAAAAAGCGCTACCATGTTACTGTATTTTCTTTAATGATTAGTATTATCTTATTTTTATCGGTCGGTTTTTTCACAAATACGCTGACCAAGTCCTATGAATTACAGTCGGATGAACAGAATTATGATATTTCTATTCGAGAATACTACTCTAATGATAATAATTTGGCTGATATATACCCTGCAATAGAAACGATGGAGGATGTAGAGGAAAGCATCATGTATCAGAATATGAGATTCTCTGCCGTTATACCTGAAGAGATTGCAGGAGATACGTTAGAAGGCCTGGATGATGACTCAATTGAGATGTATGAAGAAGGAACGGGCTATACTTTAGAACTAATAGGTCTCTCATCAGAAGACTGGGGTGATTATCTTCGTGAAAATAATATTCCAGCAGCATCTGATGAGCAGCAGCCGGCTGTTTTAGTTAACACCGTAAATTATATGGACCATAATAATAAATATGTGGAAACAGAGATGTTGAATGTTCATGAAGGTGATAAACTGCCTTTTCGTCAGGAATACTATATTGAGGAAAAGGATGACTGGGAACTTTCGGATTCTGAAGAGCTTGAGCTGATAGGTCTTACAGATAATTTTCCAATGGGAAATTTTTATACTTCACCCAATACATTGTCTGTCATTGTTAATGAACAAACGTTTAATGAACTGACGGAAAATTTGCCTGATAGTTATGATAGAAGCTGGGAAGTATATGTAACTTCAGATGATCCTTACGGGGTAGAGGAAGCTATTGAAGAGCTTGAACCTGGAAGCAGCTTGGAAATAAGTAATATATATGCCTTTCAACAGCAGGATAAACAAATCACTTTAGCCTTATCCGTCTTTATTTATGGATTTATTACGCTAATCACTTTAATTTCCATTGCTAATATTTTTAACACCGTTTCAACCAGTGTAGCACTAAGAAAAAGAGAATTTGCGACAATGAAATCCATTGGTATGACGCCAAAGGCTTTTCGTAAAATGATTCGGTTTGAAAGTCTGTTTTACGGAATCAAGTCGTTAATCTACGGACTGCCAATCAGTTTTGTGGTGATGTACTGGATTCATTTACAAACAAGGAGTGCTTTTGAATATCGTTTTCAAATACCTTGGGTTTATATCGGAATTGTCATTCTGGCGGTCTTTATCATTGTCGGAGCTGCCATGCTTTATTCGACCTCTAAATTGAAGAAGGATAATATTGTTGAGACGTTGAGGCAGGAGAATATTTAAATGAATAAGGAGCTATCTTAGATGGGATGATCTGGGGTAGCTCACTGATGACTTGGCTATTTGCACATAAGATATTAGAAAAAACGCTTTTGAGATTGGATAATGCATAAAATGTCTAAAGAGAAAAGAACTGTATTTATTAAATAACCAGAACTTTGTGGTGGAATAGATACAGTTTTTTATGCATTTATTAAAGAAAAGAAAAATTTGGATAATTTTCTAGATTACTATTGTATTTCTATTATATTACGAATATAATACATTTAAATGTGTGTCTTAATGTATTAATACAGTATGACAAAAATGAATAATTAGAATGAGGTGAGCGGCTCCATTAGAGAGAGAATTTGGATAGTTACATTGAAAAACATGTAATATTTATCCTTTAAAAGAAGTCGTTGTCATTATTTAGTTGAGGGGGTCAGTAATGAATTTTATCAAGCGTGGGTTTTTAGGAATTACAAGAAAAAAAGGAAAGTCTTTAATTTTATTGGCAGTTATTTTTATTTTAGGGAATTTAATATCCGGTGCTATTTCCATTCAGCAGGCAACTGGAAATGTGGAGTCCACTATTAAAGAGAGACTTGGAACTGCAGCAACAATTGATATTGATTATGATGAATGGGACGCAATGTCTGAATCAGAGCTGGAATCATTAGAGATGGAAGAAATCAGTGTAGATTTAATTAAACAAATTGGTGAGCTTTCTTATGTGAAATATTATGATTACAGTATGTCTACCTGGTTGGGATCAGAGAGTGTAGAGAGCTACCATGATGAAGAATCGGATGTCGACTATATAGTTGAAGGTCCAAGTACGGATTTCAGACTGAAGGGGATTAACTACGCCCCGGTAATTGATTTTGAAGAGGGAAAAGCGGAGTTAGCAGATGGCCGTGTATTTACAGATGATGAGATTGAAAAAGGTACCTCTGTGGCAATTATTTCTCAAAAACTGGCAGATGAAAATAGTTTGAATGTAGGAGATACCTTCACTTTAGCGAATGATGTATATACGTATGACGAAGAAACTGGCGAGGATGATATCGTTAACTCCCGTGATGTTGTATTGGAGATAATTGGATTATTTGAACCTTCAGAAGCGAAGAAAGAAACGGATGAAAATTCAGATAGTGACATGATGATTCTTACGGATGATATGGATTATCACAATACAGTATATGTTCCTAATGAAATTGTAATTGATGAAACGCAATTTAACTGGGAAGAGTATCTGAAGGCCGATGAAGAACTTGCTGAGATGATGGAAGGGGAAGACGAATCATTTGAATACTATGAACCTATCTATTATTTGAATAATCCGGAAGACATTGAAGCATTTACAGAAGAAGTAAAACCATTACTGCCTGAGCTTTATTCAGTAATCAGTGCAAGTGACCAGTACGACAATATTGCCGGACCGATAGAATCGATGTCGAAATTAGCGAAATATGTTTTAATTGTTGCGGTAATTGCAACTGTGTTGATTACTGGTTTAGTAGTTTTACTGTTTTTACGGGACCGCAAACGTGAATTGGGCATTTACTTATCTCTGGGAGAGAAAAGAAGCCGGGTTGTCGGACAGATTTTAATTGAAGTGATGGTCGTTGCCGTCATTGGTATTACCTTATCGCTATTCAGCGGAAACCTTCTCGCACAGCAGGTATCCGATACAATGATGAAAGCCGATGATAACCAAGATGAGTACTTTGAAGAATATTACTACGAAGGTATTAATACGGATTTGACAGCAGAGGATGTTATGGATTCCTATGAAGTAACGCTTAATTCCAGTTATGTTCTGGGCTTCTATGGTGTTGGTCTGGTAACAATCTTAATTTCAACAATTATTCCGCTTATATATATTGTAAGGCTGAATCCAAAGAAAATACTGATGTAATAGAGGTTGTTCAAAAAGTTCAATAAAAATGACACATCGAATTTCTGCGTTAGCTTGCTTTTCCGTTGCTCATGTATTAAAAGCATACATTCCGCTACTCAAAGCTACGCTGCCTTGAACTTCTCGGTCCTTTTTACCGCCCTTTTTGAACACATATTTGTAGAGAGGTGAAATGATGATATTAGAAGCGAAGGATTTAAATTATTATTATCAGGATGGCGAACAGCGCCGTTATATATTAAAGGATACATCAATCTCTTTTGAAAAGGGAAAGTTTTATACGATTTTGGGGCAGTCCGGATCTGGAAAAACCACCTTGCTATCATTGCTCAGTGCCTTGGATTCACCGCATAGCGGAGAGGTATTATTTAACGGAGATGATATTAAGAAAATTGGGTACGAAAAGTATCGCCGCAATAATGTCGGAATTATTTTCCAAAGCTATAATCTGGTTCCGACTTTCACAGCTGTTGAAAATGTACTGGTTCCGATGTCTATTACAGAAAATGAAATTCCGGAAGATACAAAAACAGTTGCCTATAACTTACTGGATTACATCGGTATTGTGAAAAACAAAGCTGATCGCCTTGTGAACAGACTTTCCGGGGGAGAACAGCAGCGTGTGGCTATTGCTCGCGCTCTGGCAACCAATGTAGAATTAATTCTTGCCGATGAGCCGACAGGAAATCTTGATGAAGAGATGGAGCAGGAAATCATTGAAATCTTTAAGAAATTGGCACATGAACATGGGAAATGTGTCATTGTGGTAACTCACTCCAATGAAATTGCCCTGCAGTCTGACCGGGCTTTCCGTTTGAGGAAGGGTGTACTGACTTCTTATGAGTGATTTTTTATCAAAATTTAATAAAGACAAATATGATGATCTGGTGAACGAAAAAGAAGACAAGGAAATAAATAATAAGGAAGAAAAGAAAGCTGAGAAGCAGGAAGAAAAGGAACCACAGCAGAAGCAGGAGGAACAAGCTTCTGCTGTGGAAAAGGAAGAAGCCGTACATAAGCGTGAGACCACCCCGGTTTCTGAACCTGTCTCCTCCAGAAGCAGCCGCCGGCAGGATGCAGAAGAGGAAGTGGAGATTGATTTGGATTACCGAAGGAAGAAAAAACTGCGGATGTGGCTGATTATTGCAGGGTCTGTTTTAGCTTGTCTATTGATTTTCTTCATTTATTATATGCTTGTTCATGTAAAGGTTGAAAATTTTGTAGACCAGCCAGTTTCGGAAGTCCGTGCCTGGGCCGGCGAGAATGATGTCGAGGTTGAATTAGAGCAGGAGTACAGTATGGAATATGATGCGAATCAGGTTATTTCGCAAAGCGTAGCTGAAGGTGACAGAATTAGAAAAGGGAAAGCATTGAAATTAACCAGCAGTTTAGGTGCAGACCCGGAAGAGATTATTCCGCTTGCTGATTTTTCAGAAATGACCCAGGAGGAAGCACAGACCTGGATTGATGAAAATAAGGCAGAAAATCTGCAGATGGTGACAGAATATAGTGATGATATAGAAGCTGGAGACTTTATCAAATTTTCCATCAAGGATAGCAATATTGCAGAATCAGAATATAAGCGCAAAGATAGTGCAGCTGTTTATTATTCAAAAGGGGAAGAGGTTTTTGAGAAGAATATTACCATCCCTGATTTTACTGGAGTTGCTAAAGAAGAAGTGGAAAAATGGGCAGAAAAGAATGAAGTCGAGATGACCTATGAAGAGGCTGATTCTGACAGTGTTGAAGAAGGAAATATTATCAGTCAAAGTGAAGCCGCAGACGAAAAAATTGCGAAGAGAGATAAGATGGAAGTTGTTGTATCTGCAGGTAAAGCTGTAATCGTTCCAAGCTTTTCTGGATTAACTGCAGAAGAGGCAGCCATGAATTATCCGGATTTAAATGTGACGGTGAAGCATGCTTTTCACGCTGATGTTGCCTATGGATCGCTTATTTCACAATCTGTTGAACCGGATACGAAGCTGACGAACAAAGATGATAAGAGTGTTACCGTTACGTATTCGCAGGGCAGACCATATTTACATGATTTCCGCGGCCAATCAGAAGGTGATTTGCCAAAATTGTTCTATGAGCAATATAAATCAAAGGGTGCTGATATTAACTATATTGTGAAGTATGTTGATTCATCAGAACTAAAGGGAACAGTCGTTGATATGGGTGTATTTAATGAATTTGTACCGATGACTTATACAGTAGAGGTCAGAATTAGTAATAATGCTTCTGCACCGCCTAATCCGCCAGATTTTAGTGAAGGACCGGAAAATATCTATCCGGAGTCTGGTGCAGGTGAAGATGTGGGACAAGAAGAGCTTGATCCAGAGCCTGGAGCAGAAGAATCTCAAGATTTATTGGAAGATGGAGAAAATCTTGAAGTAGATGAGAAGTAAGAGAGAAGCAGTTATTGAGCTGAATTTTTCATAAAGCACATATGCAGATAAATGATATAATAGGAGTATTCCCTTAAGAGGGAGATACTCCTGTTTTTTTAGGATATTATCCGTAATTCCTAATTCAAAAATGGTTCTAGCTATTTTTATCTTCTTGACTATTACCTCTTGTTTTTAATTCAGTTGCAATAAAGGATTTTCTGGAATATCCTCTTCCAAAACTTCTATCCAGCCCTTTCCATAGCTGCCCGATGCATCCATACGTAGAAAAGCGTTCGGCCGCAGTTCTTTGTTCATCACTTTTGTAATTTGCTGTTCATCGCCTTCTTCGTTATAGCCTAAAAAGACATATTTATATTTCCCGTTCCACAGCTTTTCGTAATTATCTTCTGACGTTTCTACGTAATAGGTTTCTACAGGGTGCTGTAATAACCAGTCTGTCAATGGAATAATGCCGGCAGTGGTTTTTTGGATGGCTACTGCTGCAATTGTTAATATAATGAGGATCGCAATTAACCCCTTTACTCCTTTTTTCATAAAATAGCACTCCTTTTTCACTTTTTATTCTTAACTTTATTGTAAAGAAGGAGGCAGGCTATAAAAATCGTTTATTCTTACAGTTACCTTACATATTTGTAAGGTGAAAATGCTTCCTCTATTTTTGTGGTTCATTTCAAACTATGCAATAATTATTAAAAACAAAGTGTACATAAAAGGGGAATAAAGATGCAAACCATTATGATAGTAGAAGACGATCCGAAGATTTCGAGGCACTTACAGGATTATATCGAAAAATATGGCTATCAAGTATCTTTTGTTACGGATTTTGAGCGAATTATGGATGTTTTTCAAAAGGCCGAACCTGATTTAGTGCTTTTAGATATTAATTTACCAAGCTATGATGGCTTTTATTGGTGCAGACAAATCCGCAAAGAATCTACCTGCCCGGTGATTTTTATTTCAGCTCGGACAGGAGAAATGGATCAGGTAATGGCGCTCGAGAACGGAGGCGATGACTTTATAACTAAACCGTTCAGTGCAGAAATTGTGATGGCTAAAATACGAAGCCAGCTGCGCCGTGCTTATGGAGAATATGCGCAGGATGTCAAAGAACGCTTTTTGGAGGTAGAAGACCTGAAGCTTTTACCTGAACGTTTGGAATTAACTTTTGCTGGAAAAGATACGTTTTTATCTAAAAAAGAAGCAGATATCATCGAAACGTTAATGAACCGTTATCCGCGTGTTGCCGGCAGGGAAGATTTGCTGGAAAAGCTGTGGGATGACCAGACCTATGTAGATGAAAATACGTTAAACGTTAATATAACAAGAGTACGAAAAAAGCTGCAGTCTGTCGGAATTGAGGACGGTGTTGAAACGGTCAGAGGTGTTGGTTACCGCCTGAAAAGTATGCGTAATAAAGAATGATGTAATTAAAAAGGGAGTGTTAACATGCAATTTAAAACTGTTGAAGAATGCGATTTACTTACATGCAGTAAACTGTTTTTAAATGTTTTTAATGAGGAACCGTGGAATGATAAATGGACATTAGAAAAAGCGCAACAATACTTATCAGATTTTTATCAGACTCCAGGATTTTTAGGTGTGTCCGCAGTTGAAAATAACGAGATAGTCGGATTTATTTTCGGAGTACGGCGGGTATGGTGGAGCGGTGATGAGTTTTTTATTAATGAGATGTGTGTGAACACAAATCAGCAGAATAAAGGAATTGGGAAAGCGCTCATGGATTATTTGAAGGAAATAATAGGTTCAAATGAGGTTGCGACTATTTCTCTTTTAACCGACAGAGGAATACCTGCAGAAGAATTTTATAAAAGAAATGGATTTAAGGAAATTGAGAGGCTTGTATTTTTAAGCAGTGATGTATAAATAGAAAAAGATATTTATTACGATTAAAAATGTCTCATGGTACAAAGGAGATTTGCAATGAAGCTATTTTTAAAGGAACATGCTCTGCTGATTGCTCTCAACATATTGCAATTTGCTTCCATTTTGATTATTTATTGGCTGGATGGTTATCGGAATCTGCTGCCGGCTTTATATGCGATTTTTATCGGCTTCTTTTTTCTTACCTGCTATCTTTTTTACCAATATTTCAGTCGGCGAACGTTTTATCAGCGTTTAAGCAGACCTTTAGAAACACTGGATGAATCACTTCAAAAGCACGATCAGCACCCGGTTTCGGATGCTTTGAATGAACTTTTACGGAGTCAATATAAACATTATAAGCAGCAAATAAATAAGATTGGAAAGGAAAGGGAGGAACATCTTAAACTGATGGATCATTGGGTGCATCAAATGAAAACACCTATCTCTGTGATTGAGCTTACTGCACAGAATCTGGACGAGCCGGATTCCTCCAGTATCAGAGAGGAAACTGAGCGGATGAAATCAGGTTTAAATACGATTCTTTATATGGCAAGGCTGCGGACAATTGAGCAGGATTTTCATATCAAGCCAATCTATCTGGAAGCATTGGTGCACGAGGTGAACGGAGAAAATAAAAGATTTTACATACGTAATAAAGTCTATCCTAAGGTGGAAGAAAGAACAGGAGGGCTGACTGTACAGACAGATGAAAAGTGGCTTTTCTTTATTTTAACCCAGCTTGTCTTAAATGCAGTAAAGTACTCAGCTGGAAAAAGCAATTCGATTCTTATCTCTATCTATGAAAGAGAAAAAGAAGCAATATTGGAAGTGCAGGATTTTGGAGTAGGGATTCCGGAAGAAGATAAGAAACGCATTTTTGATGCATTTTACACTGGAGAAAATGGCAGGAAATTCAGAGAATCTACCGGGATGGGGCTGTATTTGATAAAAGAGGCAGTGGAGTACCTTCATCATCGCATTGAATTTGAATCACAGGTTGGAGATGGTACAACATTTCGGGTTATTTTTTCAGAGACGCAAAACCTTACAACAATGTAAGGTAACTGAAAGGAATTTCGATAGTTTCTTCCTTAAGAACAGCGATATACTAAGGTTACATTAAATGATAAGAAAGGAAGTATTTTTATGCTGAAAGTAAGACAGGTCAGTAAAGTATATGAAGGAAAGGTTTCCTATCGTGCATTGTCAGATATTAATTTAATCGTAGAGGACAATGAATTTGTAGGGATTATGGGGCCTTCTGGAAGCGGTAAAACAACATTATTGAATATGATTGCTACGATTGATGAACCGACTACAGGTGAAATTTTAATAAATGGAAAGGATCCGCATCGTCTGAAAAAGGAAAAGCTGGCGCAATTCCGCAGACGGGAGTTAGGGTTTGTCTTTCAGGATTTTAATTTGCTTCATACCTTGACCGTGGAAGAAAATATGGTGCTGCCATTAACACTTGACGGTAAAAAGGTAAGTGAAATGAAGGAAAAAGCAAAGAACATCGCTGCAAAGCTGGGAATAACAGAAATAATGAATAAAAGAACGTATGAAATCTCTGGGGGACAAGCGCAGAGAGCAGCTGTTGCCAGGGCAATGATTCACACGCCGAAGCTGCTTTTAGCGGATGAGCCGACAGGAAATCTGGATTCAAAATCCTCCAAAGATGTGATGGAAATGCTGGAATCCATTAATGAAAAGGAAAAAACAACGATGCTTTTGGTAACACATGACCCACAGGCTGCGAGTTATTGTAATCGCGTTGTGTTTATCCGGGATGGGAAGTTTTATTCAGAAATTCACCGCGGAGATAACCGGCAGGCGTTTTTCCAGAAGATAATTGACACACTCTCATTAATGGGAGGGGATTCCAATGACTTTTCGTCAGTTCGCGTTTAATAATGTCATCCGGAATAAACGGCTGTATGCTGCTTATTTTTTGACCAGCCTTTTTACAGTAATGGTATTTTTTACATTTTCTATATTTGCTTCTCACCCGCAGCTGACTGGGAATAATATGGATTCCTATGTCAGCTTTGGGATGAATGTGGCTGCAGGGATTATCTATGTATTCTCCTTTTTCTTTGTACTTTATTCGATGAGTTCTTTCTTACAATCACGGAAAAAAGAATTCGGATTATTGATGATGCAAGGGATGAGCATGAAGCAGATCCGCTCAATGGTATTCTTGGAGAATATGTTTATTGGCCTGCTGGCTACAATCGGCGGTATTGGGTTAGGACTGGTTTTTTCAAAAGGTATTTTATTGATTGCAGAAAATGTGCTTATTATTGATAATGAACTGCCTTTCTATTTTCCAACGCAGCCAATTCTGCTGACTTTTGGCTGTTTTATGGTGTTGTTTTTCCTGATTTCTTTATTTGTATCCTACGTTCTGAGGAGCCGGAAATTGATCGATTTAATCAAAGGCGATAAAAAGTCAAAAGGAGAGCCGAAAGCCAATCTATTTTTAACCATTTTGGCAGTTCTTTTACTTGGAACTGGATATGCGGTTGCTTTGACAGTAGATGGATTAAAGGTGATTGTCGCAATGGTACCGGTTATCCTTGTTGTCATTATTGGCACATATCTTCTGTTTACGCAATTAAGTGTATTTATTATCCGGCGATTAAAGAAGAATGAGAATGTTTTCTGGTATAAAACAAATATGATATTGCTGTCAGATCTTTCTTTTAGAATGAAGGATAATGCAAGATCTTTTTTCTTAGTAGCAATTATTTCTACCGTAGCTTTTAGTGCCATCGGTTCGTTGTATGGTTTTCAATCTTTCCTTACCGCTGGAATAAAACAGGCGCATCAAACTACTATTTCCTATCAAGACTATGATACTGGAAATGAGGAAGCAAATGTTTCATATATTGATGAAACGCTGCAGGAAGCAAATATTGACATGGATAAGGACCAAATAACGCTTCATTACTATGAAGTGTCTGATGAATCGCGAGTCTTTATTACAAAGGAATCCGATTATAACCGAATTGCCGATTTAAGTGATAATGAAACTCTCCAGATAGAAGATGGGTCTCCTGTTTTGGTAAGCCCAGAAATGATTTTGCTTAGTAGTGGCGGAGACAATTCAGGTACAGATGAAGCGGATATACTAAAAGATGCGGTGCTTGAATTGGATGAAAATAATACATTAGAGCCGGCACAGTTGGTATTATCCAATGTATTGCCTTCTATTACAAAGTACTATGTTGTTTCTGATCATGATTTTGAGAGCTTGCCCGAATCTGCGGCGGAGGAAAATTACTATGCTTGGCAGGAAGCAGAGGATAATGAGATTCCTTTACAGATAGCAGAAAAATTAGATGAGAAATTATCTACAGAAGGAATTAGCATAGGTCAGTATGAAGAATATGCAGTAAATAAAGCTTATGGTCCAATTCTTTTTGTCGGCTTATTTATTGGTATTGTCTTTTTCGTATCAGCAGGAAGCTTTCTTTATTTCCGGCTCTACTCCGATTTAGATGAAGATAAGAAAAAATTCCAGGCAATAACGAAAATGGGGCTGACAGATAAAGAATTAAAGAAGGTATTAAACAGACAAACAGCACTTCTTTTCTTTGCTCCAATAGCAGTTGCACTGGTTCATGGAGCAATAGCATTAACTTCGCTGTCCCATATGTTTTTCTACAGTCTGGTAAAGGAATCAGCTATGGTTCTGGGACTGTTCTTAATCATACAGATTGTGTATTTCTTTATTGTCCGTTTTTATTATATCAGGCAGGTTAAACAGGCGCTGCGATAATGGCTTTTGTATAAAAGGAAGGCTTCATAAAAGTGGTGAACTTGATAGACTCCACTTTATGAAGCCTTTTTAAAATGGGGATGATGCTGTCTGATTCCAAAAAATTTTAATTATTTCTCCCAGTCCTTCCGGATTATCTACATTTGCTTCATGCCCGGCCTGTTTAATAATTTCCAGTTTTGCACCATTGATTAGGCTGCTTAATTGTTCAGCTGCTTTTCTATTTGGTTTATCTTTTTCTCCACACAGAATAAGGGTTGGACAGGATATATCCGATAATTGATGGCTGAAATCTAATTTCTTCATAGATGAGGTTAATTGAATCACATCCTTTTTAGGTAAGCCCATTTTTTGAAACATAGAATTGGGCAGTATTTGAAAAATACCATTTTGCACGGAGAGAAGAAACCGAGGCATTGTGTATTGTGCGGCAACTAAAATAAGAGAGTTCACTTTTTCTGGGCGGTCAATTGCGTAATTTAAGGAAAGAATTGCGCCTAAGGAAAGGCCGCAAAGCTGAATTGGGCCATTGAAACTTTCACAATAATCGAAAAAAAGATGATACAGATTATGATAGTCCACTTTGCTGCCTTCAAGTAATGAAAATAAGTCAGGTGAAACAACTTGTTGTGTATCCATATCTATGTACTCTATTGTTTTTTGCCAGCTGGAGGCATTTTGACCAAGACCGTGGACAAAGATATATGCCATTATTAAATCACTGCCCTTCTGTTACAGTAAGTTGCCTTTATAATAACATATAGACGATGATGCTGTATTTTTTATTCACAGTGATAAGGGCGGATATATATTTGAGCTTGAAGATTTTATAATAAATTTGCTGAATACATTCAATTAAGAGATATAATAATTATATATCCCCCCGCCATGAAGCAGGGGGATCCTCACTTATTCCACTCTCAAACGTGTACCTGGTTGAATAACGTCACTGGTCAATCCATTGAGGCTCTTAATCGCATTTACAGTTGTATTATATTGCTGGGCTATTCCCCAGAGAGTATCTCCTGACTTCACTGTATAATAAACAGCTCCACCGCTGCTGACAATCAATACCTGACCCGGATAAATCGTATCATTTGTTAATCCATTTAAATTTTTCAATTGCTGCACAGTCAGATTATGGGCTTGGGCAATACTCCAAAGTGTATCTCCAGATTTAATAGTATACGTATTGCTGCCACCGCCAGATTTTCTTTTTAATCCAAGAGCCTGTGCAATTCCATTTGCATGCCCTGTGGCAATTCGGTTAAGATAGGCATCCGATTTTAATTTATTTGCATCAGCAACCGTGTCAATAAAGCCATTCTCTGTTAATACTGCCGGCATACTGGATTCACGCAGCACATGGAAATTCGCTCTTTTTTTACCGCGGTTTCTAAAGTCGACCTGCTTCATAATCTCTGCATGTACTTTATCACGGTACGTTAGTGTATTGTTAGATACACTTCCGTTATAGATATAATCCTCATATCCAGTGCCGCCGCCGGCGTTAATATGAATACTGACAAAATAATCAGCTCCCCAGCTGTTCGCATCATTTGTACGCTGCGTGAGACTCCGGGTCGTGTCGCTTGTCCTGCTCATACGAATACTATGACCTTCATAATCGCGGTTAAGGATATCTCTTGCTTTTAAAGCAATCGATAAAGTGACATTTTTCTCCTGCAAACCATTTCCGGCTGCTCCCGGGTCAGTACCGCCATGTCCAGGATCAAGATAAATTTTAACCATAATAAAAATCCCCCTTAGAAGTTGGTATAAATAAGTGTTCAAAAGTAGTCAAAGTTTTTGGATGGGGCAAGTAACCGCAATCCCAAAATTAGAAGCAAGAAAGTCATTACCTCGCCGCTTATCATTTGAGCACTTTTTGAACATTCCTTATACTATTTTGTATTAAAAAAACAGCTTGCCCGTTTGGACCAGCTGCTTATGGAATAAGCTGATTTTGCTGTTGAATCGTTATTTTAAATTGTTTCCTTATGTTAGAATAGGATGGGGAAGGAGAAATGTTATGAATATTGCTGTATATTGTGGTGCAAGCCTTGGAAGTAATACAGCTTACCAAGATGCAGCACAGAAGGTTGGAAAATGGATAGCTGAAAAGAATAATACGCTGGTATATGGCGGGGGAAAAGCAGGATTAATGGGTGTGGTTGCCGATGAAGTTCTGGCAAATAACGGTGAAGTTATTGGGATCATTCCTGATTTTCTGGTTGAAAGAGAATTAAGCCATGCCAATCTGACAACATTAGAAATCGTTGATTCTATGTCCGTAAGAAAAAATAGAATGATTGCGTTAAGCGATTGCTACATAGCACTGCCTGGCGGACCGGGAACGCTCGAAGAAATTGCAGAGGTCATATCCTGGGCAAGAGTTGGTCAGAATCAAAATCCATGTATTCTTTTCAATCAAAATGGATACTATGACAGTCTTGCCAGATTTTATGATGAAATGGTAGAGAATGGGTTTTTATCCGTGCAAGATAGAGAGCGTATCTTATTCACGGATTCGCTGGAAGAGATAGAAGTATTTATCTCCGACTATACACCTCCTGAAGTAAGAAAATATACGGCACATTCACCGAGTTAAAGCATACTAAGTAATTATTTACTTCATCCAATTTGGAGGAAATCAATAAAATATACGAACTGTGGACAATGAGCACCTGTCTGTTGCAGACAGGTGCTCATTATTTTAGTCTTTCAGTTCAGCTAAAATCGTACAAGGACCGCTGTCCAAGCCTTTCAAGAGAAGTGGAAGAGCATATACACGTTCAATGCCGGTTAAGTCCTCATCTAATTTCATATCTTCAATAATTAAAATCGCCTGGTCATCCTTTCTGCCTAATCCAAGAACGGATTGATGAAACTCTACACCATGTGGATTGACATTCTGTGCGCCGGCAGCAGATGGAAGGTCCATACCAATTGCTTTTATATTTGAGAATTCCATAAGGAAATCCCCGGCATCTTTGGTGAAGCCTGGGTTATGCTGGCCATAACGGTAAGCGTCATCCCGATATTTATAGAAGCCGGTCCGGACAATAATTAGATCACAAGAACCTAATGCCTCAGAAAATACTTCTAAATCCTTTTTTGTTATTAACTCGTCATCGGATTTGGGAATATCTGCTACTAATACGCTTTCATAAACAAATGTGTCAATCGGATTTTCCCACAATTGCTTTCCTTCGGGATTAAAATGATTTGCACCATCCATATGTGTACCGCAGTGATTTATGGCCATATAAAATGATTGATTAAATACATCTCCATGATCTGTGGAAAACTGCGGCCACATACTGACCGGCGGATTCTCAGAAAAACGTGGTGTGTCAACACCCAGTGGATAAGATAGAGCAATTCTGCGCATTTTTTATGGCTCCTTTCAAAATAAAATAAGTTGTTTTTTTAATGAATAGATTGCAGAAACAATGCGGCAGATAACGAGCTTATTCTGTATCCCATTCATTAAAATAATCGTACTATTAAATTTAGAAAATTTCAACTTTTAGTAGATTGTCGTTAGAATTTTTGCGCATTGATGTCTAACAACGAATGTTAAAGGTATAAAATATGGTTTTTGTTCGTGTTTTATTGACAAATTTTGTGCAGATTAGTAATATTATAATGTGAACTTAATAGAAATGCGTATAATTTCGGGGATAAGGCCCAGAGTTTCTACCAGACTGCCGTAAATAGTCTGACTACGCAGCAGAACTAACCTTAAATTTTCAATATCTGTCTTGAAAATGAGGATTATTATCTGCTGCTCCAATAGAAACTCTTAAGCTATTTAAGAGTTTTTTTGCACTGTATAAAAGTATAACATTCCAGCGGATCTTTTTTGGGGGAGTAATCGCTGCCCTGATTCAGCAGAGTTCTTAAGATTATAGTACAGATGCAGATAAAGCATTCCTATTGCTTTTTTAGGATTGGATTGCTAAATCTACTTTATGGCATAAGCACTATTTAAATAGCACATACTAGAGCTTATTCTATAAAATTTATGGAGCTTTTCTAGATAAGAGAACATTCAAAAAGACCGGTAAAAATGGAGGAAAAGAATTCATGAGTAAATATTTTGAATTTGACAAACTGGGAACTAATTTTCGAACAGAGTTTATAGCTGGTTTAACAACTTTTTTAGCTATGGCTTATATTTTATTTGTTAACCCGAGTATCCTGGGAGAAGCGGGTATGGATCAGGAGGCAGTATTTGCTGCGACAGCAATTGCGGCTGCTTTTGGTTCCATTATTATGGGAGTTCTTGCTAAATATCCTGTAGCACTTGCGCCAGGTATGGGATTAAATGCATTTTTTACTTATACAGTAGTAATTGGTTTTGGTGTCCCTTGGGAAACAGCACTTGCAGGTGTTTTAGCTTCAGGAATTATTTTTATTGGTTTAACTTTAACAGGAATCCGTGAAATTATTATTAATGCAATTCCGCCAAGCTTAAAGATGGCAGTGGGAGCTGGTATTGGTTTATTTATTGCATTTATCGGATTGAAAAATGCGCAAATTGTTCAAGCGGATCCGTCTACAATTATTGCGCTTGGTGATTTAACATCTCCACCGGTTTTATTAGCGATTTTTGGAATTGTTATTTCCGTTGTTTTGATCACTGTAGGTGTTAAAGCGGGGATTTTTTATGGGATGATTATCAGTTCCATTGTCGGTATGATTTTTGGTCTGATTCCAGTGCCATCCGGCATTAGTGGAATTGTAAGCAGTGCCCCGAGTCTGGCGCCGACATTCGGCCAAGCTTTTATTCATTTTGATCAGATTTTTACGATGCAGATGCTTATTGTTATTTTGACATTTTTATTTGTTAATTTCTTTGATACAGCAGGAACATTGGTTGCTGTTGCGACAAAAGCAGGACTGATGAAGGATAATAAATTACCAAGAGCAGGTAAAGCGCTCTTTGCAGATGCTTCTGCCAGTGTAGTAGGGGCTGCTGTCGGTACATCTACGACAACATCCTTTGTGGAATCCACTTCAGGTGTAAGTGTAGGCGGGCGTTCAGGATTCACAGCTGTTGTCACAGGCTGTCTGTTCCTGTTAGCTTTGTTCTTCTCTCCATTACTAAGTGTTGTAACGAATGAAGTAACTGCGCCGGCATTGATTATTGTCGGAGTATTAATGGCCAGCAGCTTAAAGGATATCCCATGGGATAAATTTGAGATTGCTGTACCAGCTTTCTTTACAGTGCTGATGATGCCAGTAACTGCCAGCATCGCAACTGGTATTGCCATCGGGTTTATATTCTATCCAATTACAATGCTTGTAAAAGGAAGAGCGAAGGAAGTTCATCCGATTATGTATGTATTATTTGTTGTCTTTGCATTGTATTTTATCTTTTTAACCTAAAAATAAATATGCAGTTGAAGAGAGGGGAGTGTAGTACATTCTCCTCTTTAAGTTTAGATAGATATGGGAAATCACTATTTTGTCAGTTTAGTTATCTGTAAAATATTTGTTTTATTAAACTGACTACATAGGTAATCACAGTATGTACTCTTGGTCATTGTTGTTAAGAGATAATACGAGCAAGGACTAGCTTGTAAACGTATTTTGTTACATTAATAAGTTCAATTTATATAACTAAAGGATTGTTTTGTGGAATAGGAAAAAAGGATTATTTTATAATTCCTCCGGGGAAGCAGTAAGTTAAATTATACTAATATAGAAGAAATTAAATAATTACAGATTAATTAATAGGAAAAATGGTACAATTCTAAATTTAGTATGCCTTTTTAAGCAGTAAGTTTAAAGACTTTGACCTATTGAAAACCTTCCAAGATTTTCATATGATTATGAAATAGTATTAACAATGCTATTGTTAACTTCAGAGGAGAAAGGAAGAGCAGAAATGAAAAAATGGCTGATGCTATGTATGGCACTACTTCTAAGTGTTGCTTTGGTTGCTTGTGGTTCTGATAATTCAGACGAGGATAAGGATACTAAAGATAATGAGAGCACTGAGGACACAGCAGAAGGAACAACAGATAACGAAGAGGATACAGAAGAGGGTGCCGCAGCAGAAGATGAAGAAGCTGATGAAGAGGCAGCTACAGATTCAGAAGAAAATGCTGGTTCAGAAAATGACGCAGCTGCCGAGTCACAAGATTTTGACTTTGATCCAAATGGTGAAAACACAGTTACGCTTCAATTTGAACAGGCAGGTGTTATTGTAAAACTTACTTATAAAGCGGATGGCGATATGGTCTATGAACAAACTGCAAATAATGAAATGCCTTATTCCGCATTAGGAGTTTCTACACCAGAAGAAGCAGAAGAAATAATGGCAGAAACTGCTGAAGGTTTTCAAGACATACAAGGAGTAACACATAACTTTGAATATCTTGATGATAAAGTCGTTGAAACATTAACGGTAAATTACGATGAAGCTGATGTGAACGAAGTAAGCCAATTGACAGGATCTGAATTTGAAGGAGATTTAAGCGGTGGTGTAAGTCTACAGCAATCTGTTCAGATGCTTCAGGCACAAGGCTATGAAATTGTTGAAGAATAATTTGCATAGAAATTATTAAGAAAAAGACACTTTTTTGATTATGGATTACTTTCTGTAGATTAGATAAGTGAAAAAATTTACTACAGCCTGGCTCTGTTATTTTTTAACGGTGTCAGGCTGTTTTATTTTTTAGAATTTTCTCCTGTAAGTAATTGAGGATACGAAATTGATACATAGAACAGGACTTAACTAATAAAGGCTATAGGCAGAATAAGTATAAAATTATTCTATAGAGACAAATGAACTTCCAAAAAGTAATACGTATATTACGGTTCAGGAAGGCTAATATTTAACAATACAAGATATGACTATTGATACAAATTAAATAAAAAATCTCTCTTTCCATTTTGGTCAAGGAGATTTTTTATTAATAGCGTATTTATTTTCAGGAAATCAATGTTTACTATTTGAAAAAGACTTAATTTTCTTTTAATATCTGATATAAATAAGAGGTACGAAATACAGTGCCAATGTATAGAATACACCAAAAAGTAAAGCTGGATAGTAATTATAATACTGTTATCACTTGTGCAACAGCAACAAAATCATAAGGAGGCAATGAAATGAAGCCAATTATTGGAGTAACAGCATCGATGGAAGCAGATGGAACGGAATATAAGATGCACCTGCGAAATATAAGGGCTATTGAACAAGCTGGAGGCATCCCGGTTATTCTGCCGTATTATAGTGATTATCAGGAAATAGCTGTATTGCTTGATAAAATGGATGGCCTCTATCTGCCGGGCGGCTATGATATTGACCCATCTTTATTTCAAGAAGAGCCAAACCCGAATCTCGGTACTATTATTCCAGAAAGAGATCGATTAGAGAAGGAAGTTATCACATATTTTTTAGAGAAGGATAAGCCGATACTGGGAGTTTGCAGAGGATGTCAAATTTTAAATGTTGTGACGGGAGGAGCTATGTATCAGGATTTAGATTCACAATATCCGAAGCAGCTAATTCAGCATACTCAAAAAGCAGCATTCCACCATCGTTCACATACTGTCAAAATAGTCAGTGCTTCTTTATTGGAAAAGCTGGTTCAGACGGAGAAAATCAGGGTAAACAGCTACCATCATCAGGCAAACCGCTCTCTAGGCAAAGATTTTATGGTCTCCGCTGCAGCAGATGATGGTGTTATGGAGGCATTTGAAAGTAAAATACATCGCTTTGTTTTAGGGGTGCAGTGGCATCCAGAAGGCTTGATTCATCTTTCAGATGATCCATCACTGGCTATTTATCAAGGCTTTATTGAGGCTTGTAAAGATAAATAGATTACTGTTATAGGAATGTTTAATGGGAGTTGCTTGTATAGAATAGCAGGCACAAATTGTCTTAGATACTATTTTAGAAAAGTATCTTACAGGCGGCCTCAGCAGATTCTAGAGTGCTGAGGTTACCTGTGTAATAACTTTTATATTAGACACTTTTGATGCTGCCGTTTTCATTCAATGCTTTAATATAGCAGACACACTGATGCTTTCTCTGAACACCGGAAAACTGTTTAAGGTTTTCTCCGGTGTAATGTGAGAAAACAGATACAGGGAAGAGCTGTTCTGTAGCAGACTGGAAATGGCTTTTGATTTCATTTCCTTCTAAATAAATATGATAATAAGAATCGGTCATTGTAAAGTTCATTTTCTCATACCAATTTTGAACCCATGTATCATCTCGTGTCCAAGCTTCAAGGTAATTCAATTTTCGGGTCTTTGCAATTTTCTCTGCCTCATTCAACAGTGCTTGCCCAACCCCTTGCCGAGAATAATCGGGATGTACTGCAATATGCCATATCATTCCTCCTAAACCACTGTTACGGGAGCAAACCGTCCCTTCCTTGGTCTCATACTCTATATCAATTAGCCCTGCTATTTTTCCTTCGATTTCAGCGACAATTTCAATAGACGGAAACGCATAGGATTCTTTTTCCTGAAGAACATTATCAAAATAAGCTGTTTCTAAAAAGGCAAGTACGCGGCAATGAAGCCAACCTTTTTCGTCAGCTGGAGTATATGCTCTGATTTTCATATTTTCCCCACTTTCCAAGCTTCAGTGATTTTTGGTCGTAATAATATAAAAAGAGAGACCTTCCAAAATATCAATTATCAGGTCTCTGTAAAGATTTCATTCTGTATTAAACTGTTTCACTTTCGGCTAAAGATTTAATTACTTTAGAAGACTCTTTTGCAAAGTCCACGGATGCTTCGTAGTAATTTTTCCCTTGTTCCAAAAGAGAGAAATCGCCAATTTCGATAAATAGTTTGGTGCTGCTTCCCGTATCTTCTAATAAATAGCGATAGGCAACTTCTCCTTGCTCAGGTTTGATTTTCCATCCTGTTCCATGTAAATCAATAATCAGCTCTTTTTCTTTTTCATCCTTAATAATGGTAGTGATAGACTGCTCTCCATTCGGTAAGTCCCAAAGCACCTTGCTGCCTTCTTGCATCGGCTCTTCAGGATAGTCCTCTGGAAGTTCATCCCATTGTGCTACATATTTAGGCAGTGTTAATATTTCCCAAACTCTTTCTGATGACGCGTTTATTAATATTTCTTCTGTAACAATCAGTTGTTTTTTCAATGGAACCCCTCCATATGATGTTTTGAAGTCTATGATTTCCAGTTTTCGGCAATAAATTCATCACGGCCTGATTTAGCACGGTCTTCTTCGTATTCTGTCTTACTTTTTTTATAAAAATCCTGATGATAATCTTCAGCAGGGTAGAAAACAGATGCTGCTTTAATTTCTGTCACAATTGGTCTAGCAAATCGGCCGCTGTCCGCCAGTGTCTGCTTTGCTTTTTCAGCAAGCTCTTTCTGCTCTTCATTATGATAAAAGATGGCAGTTCTATATTGCTCGCCTCTATCCTGAAATTGCCCGTCTGGATCTGTCGGATCGATTTGTGGCCAATATAGGTCAAGAATCGTCTGGTAATTGATAAGAGAATCATCATAGGTAATCTCCACTGCTTCATAGTGTCCTGTATTCCCTTGCTTGACTTGTTCATAAGCAGGATTATCTAAATGTCCGCCTGTATAGCCTGATATAACCTGGTGTACGCCGTCCCATTGATCAAAAGGCTTCACCATACACCAGAAGCAGCCTCCGGCAAATGTTGCTTTTTGTATTGTCATGTTCATCCCCCTTTAGGCTTTTCAAATGTCACGATAGTTTGTAGAATGAAATTAATATAACATATTTCAGTATTTTTTAGAAATAAGGTGACATCATGGAAGAACCATTTGTACATAGGATTTTTAATAATAAACAGAATGAAATAAAAAATAGTATGTTTTTATCGAGACTTGGTTTTGCAAAAGAGAATCCGGACAAAAAGATAGCTATTTATGATAAATGTATTTTTGCTTTTCCGATTAGGCATTACAATGAACCAGGTATAGATAAATTATTTACAAAACGTGCAGGAGAAAAGAAGGAAAATCTTTCTGTTTTGGAAATGGACGAGTATTCAGTATTTATTGGTGATATTTATCAATTTGGGAAAGCTGTTATCCAGGTTTCTCAGCCTGGAACGGTATCGCAGAGAGAGATGGAAAATGGATTGAAAACAGGCTGGTATTTCCGGGTGCTCGAGGAAGGCAAAATTCAGCCGGAGAGCGATTTACAACTGATAGAGCGCCCCAACTCAAAGTGGTCCATTGCAGCTTGTAATGAAATAATGTATCTGGATCGTGATAATTTATGGGGAGCAGATGAACTGTTTCATTGCACAGATTTAGGGATCGTTTGGAGGAAGACATTGAGAAAGAGATTGAGAGGGTTCTAGAAAGGCAGGTTGCTTTAACACAGCATTTGGAATCATTATTCTTAGAAGCAGCACTTGCAGGAGTAGACGCTGTTTCGTCATTTATCATAGCTGCCGCATTATCGCGAGTTAATGGGGTTATTGCATATTAGAATAGCGTTCTATTAGAAAAGGAAGGTGAGAAATCCCCTTCTTTTTTAAAGAATAAGAAAGTATATAAAAATGCTGAAGAATAGCCGCTCCAGAAATACACTACGCTTTCCGTGGGCTTGAGCTCAGCCTCCTCGAAAAAAAGAGGAGGGCTTTTTTTTTCTGCGGGGTCTTCCCACTGCGCTTTCCCACAGGAGTCTACGTGTATTTCTTCTGGGACTGGGACTGCGATTACTCGCCCCACCGAAAATCATTGCGATTACTGGTCTCAACGAAGTGCTTTTTTTAAGATTCTCACATTAAGAATATAGGGTATTTAAAATTCTAAGCGGGGATGAAAAAAGCCTCCATTGAATAAAGTCTCATTTTATGTTCATAAGAGCATATAAAAGCGATTTGTCATGGATTTATTTCAAAAAAGATTAAATTATTTGTTTTCTTAGTCCATAATTTATTAAGGCTTCATAAGGGTCTCCTGTTAATTCAAGCATATGGCAAAACGCCTGCTCTGTCTTAAATCCTCGTTCTTTTAAAGCAATAATTTCACATCTCCAAGATGGGTTCGTATCCAGAAGATATTTTTCAATTACCATATGCAGATAAGCATATTGCTGCGTTACAGGCTGTGCTTGTCCAAATAATTCAAATTCAAAATTATCATAAATGAAATTTGCTTTTACTATCAATTTGCTTCTGATTATCTTCCGTTTAAGTTTGAATTGAGGGAAGGGCCCATAAAGAAAATTAATTTTATCTCCGAAACCGCTGAAATCATGAACCTCCATAATAATATCTAAATCAGAGGATGCTGTATCTATACTAAGTGGTATTGTTCCGCATAAAATTGGAGAGTATATTTTTAAATCCTCCATCATATTCAGCTGGTTAATCACTTTAAATGCTCTTCTTTGTTTTTCATTTCCGGACTTTAGATATTCCAGGTTTTTCAACATGTATTCCCACCTCGTTTATTAAGCTACAATGGAAAGCTGCGGTAACTCAAATATACCGGATCAGACTTTTTAAATAAAGTGTAAATATGGTCTAGCTGTTTATGGGAAATCATATGAATGAAGAAGAATCGTTTATAGAAGTTATGTTCTCTTGATCTTATGACCCTATCGGAAATTTTTAAACAAACATCTATCATTTCAGCCAAGAGGACTCCTTCCTCAAAAATTCCATCAGATGTTAGGTGGGAGGTGAATTGGCGGTTTTAATACTTCATCCATTTAGCTGTTAAGAAAATCTAAAGAAATATTTAACAACAGCATCAGCATACCATGAACAGCCCAAAAAAAGTTGTTAGCTACTTTCAGAATAGTGGTATTTCTTATCCTTTTTTGAATGCCTTGTTTAAATCGATGAAACAGACCGATTATCAATCCCTGCCAATCCAATCGAGTCAAGGCATCATGAGAACAGTTTTTCAAAACTGGAAAGCCTTTTATGGCAGTTTGCGTGCGTATAAAAAGAACCCGATAAAGTTCAAAGCAAGACCTAACATACCGTCATATTGTCGTTTCAAAGAAAAGGAAGTATCCTTTTCGAACCAGGATTGTGTGGTAAAAGAAAACAAATTCTTGAAGTTTCCTAAAACAAAATTGTGTTTGAACACTGGGAAATTAGGTTATTCGGAGGAGAAACTTAAGCAGGTTCGGGTGATTCCGAGGTATGGCCATTATGTTGTGGAGTTAGTTTTTCAGGTTCCTATAAAAGTTGAGAAAAAAGAATCCAAAAATCGTATTTTGGGTGTTGATCTAGGTATTGATAACCTAGCAACCATCGTCACGAATACCGGCAAAAAAGCCGTCTTAGTGAAGGGCAAAAACGTCAAATCCGTCAATCAACGCTTTAATCAGCTAAAAGCTTATTATATGGGTATCCTTCGACAAGGAAACCAAGCCAACGAAGGTACCTTTACATCCAAACGTTTGGAAAAAATCAGTCATCAACGATTTCTTCAAATCAAAGATCTCTTTCATAAAGCCAGTTTTCAAATCGTAAAAATAGCTTTAGAAGAGGACATTGATACGATTATTATTAAACAGAATAAAGAGTGAAACAACACGCCGCTATGGGGAAAAGGAATAACCAATCCTTTATCGTCATCCCGCATACCCTGCTTATTCAAATGATCACATACAAAGCAGAGAAGCATGGGATAACCGTGTTGTTGACAGAGGAATCTTATACGTCGAAGGCAAGCTTTCTCGATAACGATGACATCCCGGTTTATGGTCAGAAGAATAAAAACGCTGTATTTTCAGGGAAGCGTATCAAACGTGACCTTTACCTTTCAAAAAACAGGGAACGTATCAATGCAGATGTAAATGGCGCTGCAAATATCATACGGAAAGTTTTCGAAGATGCGTTTCATCACAGCTTTTCCAATATCGAGGCTTTACGAAGACCGGTACCTTTAATCATAAAATAAAAGTAGTCTCAGGAGGCAGGACCAATGGGATAGCGGGGTTGGGTGTTTTCAGCACACCGATGTGTCAACTCCACTGGAGGTTAATCGTCATCTTGAAAGTCGACACTCCAGAAACCCACACTTCAAATTTCGATAAAAATGAAGTGGCGGGAGTATTCATACAATATTTTCTTATAGCGTCATTTAATAGAATTGTGATAAATTAAAGTCACCCTATTTTACGTAGGACAGGAACGACGTGTTTTATTTTAGAAAAAAAAGGGAATTATTCACAAGATATGATATCTTATTGGATGTGCTTTTCTTCTGTTTGAAGTGATATTTTATGAAGTAAAAGGGGGAATCAATATGTTAGAGAATGCGCTCATAATGCTGGCAATTATATTTACCGTTAATGTCTTATATGTATCACTCATGACGATTCGTATGATTTTGACATTAAAGGGCAGAACGTATATTGCTGCATTTGTGAGTATGTTTGAGATTGTTATTTATGTTGTAGGGCTGGGGTTAGTATTAGACAACCTGGATCAGATTCAAAATCTGATTGCTTATGCCATTGGTTTCGCAACTGGTTTAATTATTGGTTCCAAAATTGAAGAGAAGCTTGCACTTGGGTATATCACCGTGAATGTTGTTTCCGCAAATCCGGATTTAAAGTTTACACAGCGTCTACGCGAAAAAGGATATGGTGTAACAAGCTGGTCATCCTATGGAATGGATGGAGACAGGCTTTCTGTTCAAATTTTAACACCTAGAAAATATGAGTTAAACTTGTATCAGGCAATTCATGAAATAGACCCGAAAGCATTTATTATTTCCTATGAGCCAAAACGGATTCATGGCGGCTTCTGGGTGAAACAAGTCCGTAAAGGAAAGCTGATGCGAAAAGAGAATAAAACAAAAGAAAAATCACAAAATGAAAGTCAACAGAGAGATTAATTATCAAAAACCGAACATTAATTAAATGTAAAGCTTAAATTGTTCGACATTATCTTGCATTTTTCTATTTTATTTGGTATGCTAAAGCCAACAATTGAAAATGCCTCATATATACTTGAGAATATGGCTCAAAAGTTTCTACCCGGCACCGTAAATGACCGGACTATGAGGGAGGATGAGCTGCTGTTTTAATGAACAGCAGATGTTGAATGATGCTTATAAAAAAGGATGTTCAAAAGTCCGATTAATCACATTTTGAATCTCTTTTAAACCAAGTCTATTCATCTTCCCTTATGGGAGATGAATGGACTTTTTTAATTTTTTAACACTTTTGTTAATTGTGAATTACCTTTGAGATAAAAAATGTTGGCAATGTGGACGATTAAAAATACGGTGTTTTTGGCAACAGGCAGATACAAATCAATTTTTAAATGTTTCAACCAAAAACCGAACTTTAACACAACCATCACCTTTTAAAATCCGTAAAAAACAACTAAAAAAAGAAAGAGGGATTCGATGGCTCAAGTTGGCGTCATTATGGGAAGTATCTCAGATTGGGAGACCATGCAGTATACCTGTAAAGAACTCGATACATTAAATATCAGCTATGAAAAAGAAGTCATTTCCGCTCATCGTACACCAGATGATATGTTTACCTACGCTCAGAGTGCGAGAGAAAAAGGACTAAAAGTCATTATTGCCGGAGCTGGCGGAGCAGCACATCTGCCCGGAATGGTTGCATCACAGACGACCTTGCCTGTTATTGGAGTTCCAGTAGAAAGCAAAGCACTCAAGGGAGTCGATTCACTCTTATCTATTGTTCAAATGCCAGGTGGTGTACCGACAGCAACAGTTGCCATTGGTAAAGCAGGCGCAAAGAATGCCGCTATTTTAGCAACGCAGATTATCAGTACATTTGATAAAGATGCAGAAAAGGCACTGGATGATTACCGTGCAGCAATGAAGGATGCTGTTCAGGAAATGAGGGATCAGCTTGCAACCTATTAAAATTATTTTACCTCCTCAGACAATTGGAATTATTGGCGGTGGTCAGCTTGGAAGAATGATGGCAATTGCAGCAAGATATATGGGATATCGCATCGTTGTTTTAGACCCGGCGCCAAATTGTCCGACAGCACAGGTAGCTGATGAGCAAATCACTGCAGATTATACGGATTTGACAGCTGTAAAAGAATTAATCGAAAAAGCGGATGTAATTACATATGAATTTGAAAATGTGGACTTGAAGGCCGCAGAGCTTATCCAGAACGCTGGAAAGCTTCCACAGGGCGCATTGGCATTAGAGGTTACACAGAACCGGGAAAAAGAAAAGCAGCTTGTTGACGACTTAGAGCTTCCTGTTCCTGCTTTTCGGATTGTGAAAACGGAAGAAGATTGCAGAGAAGCATTATCTATTATTCCGCTGCCGGCAGTGATTAAAACCTGTCGGGGAGGTTATGATGGGAAAGGTCAGCTAAAACTTGTGACAGAAGAAGATAAAAATGAAGCTTTAGCATTTTTCGAGGAGCATGGCTACTGTATAATAGAGCGATGGATTCCTTTTGATAAAGAAATCTCGGTTGTCTTTACAAGGTCGCAGCAGGGAGATATTTCTTTTTTTCCGATTGCAGAGAATGAACATCGTAAACATATCCTATATAAAACTACAGTGCCGGCAGATATTGACGCTGCACTTGAAGAAAAGGCCTATGCCATGACGGCGAAAATTGCTGAACGAATGGAGATTGTTGGTACTTTTGCAATTGAAATGTTTGTCGGTGAGGATACAATCTATATTAATGAAATGGCTCCAAGACCGCATAACTCCGGGCACTATACAATTGAAGGATGCAATGTTTCTCAATTCGCACAGCATATCCGGGCGATTTGCGGGCTGCCGTTCGTTCCTGTCAATTTGTATGAGCCGACCGCGATGGTTAATATTTTAGGAGAATCTCTTTCGAAAGCTATACAGTTTACCACTGCACATAACTTTGGTTTTCTTCATCTTTATGGAAAGGAAGAACCGAAAGAAAAACGTAAAATGGGACATATTACATTTACAGCGGAAACACCGGAAGCTTTACAGAAACAATTGGATATTTTTGAGGAGGCAATACAACAATGATCGAACGTTATACAAGAGAAGAAATGGGCAATATCTGGACAGAGGAAAATAAATTTAAAGCTTGGCTGGAAGTAGAGATTCTGGCTTGTGAAGCTTGGAGTGAGCTAGGTTTTATTCCAAAAGAAGATGTGAAAAAATTGCGTGAGAATGCTTCCTTTGATATTAACCGCATATATGAAATTGAACAGGAAACACGGCATGATGTGGTGGCATTTACCCGTGCTGTATCAGAAACTTTAGGAGAAGAAAGAAAATGGGTTCACTATGGATTGACTTCTACAGATGTTGTCGATACAGCTCTTTCTTATTTATTAAAGCAGGCTAATGAAATTTTAAGAGAAGGTCTGCATCGGTTTGTCGGGATTTTAGAAAGCAAGGCAAAGGAACATAAACATACCGTTATGATGGGACGTACACATGGTGTGCATGCAGAGCCGACAACATTTGGTCTGAAAATGGCTTTATGGTATGAGGAAATGAAGCGTAATCTGGAGCGTTTTGAGCTTGCTGCTAAAAATGTGGAATTTGGAAAGCTTTCTGGAGCAGTTGGAACCTATGCCAATATTGATCCATATGTAGAGCAATATGTCTGTGCAAAGCTGGGCACATCACCTGCTCCAGTTTCTACACAAACATTACAGCGTGATCGTCATGCAGCTTATTTATCTACATTAGCTTTGATTGCTACATCGATTGAAAAGTTTGCAACGGAAATCCGGGGACTGCAAAAGACAGAAACAAGAGAAGTAGAAGAACGTTTTGCAAAAGGACAAAAAGGATCCTCAGCTATGCCGCATAAGCGCAATCCAATTGGTTCAGAGAATATGACAGGAATGGCACGGGTTATCCGCGGCTATATGGTAACTGCTTATGAGAATGTAGCTTTATGGCATGAACGTGATATTTCGCATTCCTCTGCAGAGCGTGTTATTTTACCGGATGCGACTATTGCTCTTGATTATATGCTGCACCGTTTTGGAAATATTGTGGAGAACTTAACAGTATTCCCTGAAAATATGAAACGTAATATTGACCGCACTCACGGAGTTATTTTTTCTCAGCGCGTACTGCTATCTTTGATTGATAAAGGGATGGCCCGAGAAGATGCTTATGATATTGTTCAGCCAAAAGCAATGGAAGCGTGGGAAACAGCAACTTCCTTCAAAGAATTGGTAGAACAGGATGATCGGATTACAAGTAAATTAAGCCAGGCGGAAATTGATGATTGTTTTGACTATACCTATCACTTAAAAAATGTAGATCAGATCTTTACAAAAATTGGATTGGCATAGGAGGATTCCAATATGGAACTTGAGCTTTTATATGAAGGCAAGGCAAAAAAGGTTTATCAATCGGACACGAATGAAAATCACTTGATTCTCTCGTATAAAAATGCTGCAACGGCTTTTAACGGAGAGAAGAAAGCTCAATTTACAGGGAAGGGGAGACTCAATAATGAGATCTCTTCCCTCCTATTCAAGGCATTACAAAATAAAGGAATTCAGTCGCATTTTATCAAACGGCTGGATTCTGTTACTCAAATGGTTCAGAAAACAGATATTATTCCGTTAGAAGTGGTAATTCGGAATATTGCAACAGGAAGTATTACAAAGCGTTTGGATATCCAGGAAAAAACTCTTTTTGAACCTGCTTTAGCAGAATTATTTTACAAGGATGATAGTTTAGGAGACCCATTGATTAACGATGAACACGCCCTCTTTTTAACAGATATTACGGAAGAAGAACTAAGCAGTATCAAGGAAAAAGCAAGACAGGTAAACCTGGCATTAACAGAAATATTTGCGGCTATCGGTGTCCGGCTGGTGGATTTCAAATTGGAATTCGGCAGAAACAAGGAAGGCAAAATTCTGCTTTCTGATGAGGTGTCACCAGATACCTGCAGATTATGGGATATGGAAACGAACGAAAAGCTCGATAAAGATGTTTTTCGTCAAGGTACTGGAGATTTAATTACCGTATACGAAGAAATACTAAATCGTTTGGAGGATCAGTTATGAAAAAGGTGCAGGTATATATTACATTAAAACAAGGTGTTTTAGATCCACAGGGAAAGGCAATTCAAACTTCTCTTCACGCTTTAGACTATCCTGAGGTTGACGATGTCCGTGTCGGAAAATATATTGAACTCCAGATAGAAGAAGGTCCTGATTTAGAAACAAGAGTGACACAAATGTGTGAGCAATTATTGGCCAATCCGGTTATTGAAGATTACCGGATTGAGTTAGAGGAGGCACGTTAATTGTGAAGGTAGCTGTTATTGTTTTTCCAGGTTCCAATTGTGACAGGGATATGTATCATGCGGCAGGAGAGGTTGCAGGTGCCGAAGCCAGTCTGGTCTGGTATACCGATACGCATTTACTGGATGATGTAGATGGAATTCTTATCCCTGGCGGATTTTCTTATGGAGATTATCTGCGATCCGGTTCAATGGCCTCTACATCAGATATTATGAATAAAATTCGTGAGCATGCGGAAAAAGGCAAGCCTGTACTGGGCATTTGCAACGGATTTCAAATTTTGACGGAATCAGGGCTTTTACCTGGGGCGTTAATGCGCAATAAAAATCTTTCCTTTATGTGTCATCAGGAAGAATTGATTGTTGAGGATAACGAGAATGTTTTTACTACATTATACGATAAAAATGAAGTAGTCCGTTTTCCAATTGCGCATGGGGAAGGTAACTATTTCTGTGATGATGAAACATTAAATGAACTAAAAGCCAACAATCAAATCGTATTCACCTATAAAAATAATCCCAATGGTTCTGTGGCAGATATTGCCGGTATCCGTAATAGAGCCGGTAATGTGCTGGGTATGATGCCGCATCCGGAAAGGGCAGTGGAAGCATTATTAGGAAGTGAAGACGGCTTACGAATATTTCAATCTATGATTGCGAATTGGAGGAGCAGCAATGCAGTTAACGCATAGTATTAATCCAGTGAAAATTGAACAAGACCGATTGTATCAGGATATGGGTTTAAGTGATGAAGAGTTTGAAAAAATCAAAACGATCCTTGGCCGCCTCCCGAATTTTACGGAGACCGGAATCTTTTCGGTTATGTGGTCAGAGCATTGCAGCTACAAAACGTCTAAACCGCTCTTAAGAAAATTTCCGACAGAGGGCCCGAACGTTCTGCAGGGTCCGGGAGAGGGAGCAGGAGTAATCGATATAGGAGATGGACAGGCTGTTGTTTTCAAGGTAGAAAGCCATAATCATCCATCTGCTGTGGAGCCATATCAAGGAGCGGCAACCGGTGTCGGCGGAATTATCCGTGATGTATTTTCCATGGGTGCCCGTCCGATTGCATTAATGAATTCTTTACGTTTTGGACCTTTAACCACCAACCGTACCAAGTATCTTTTTTCAGAAGTTGTTGCCGGTATTGCCGGTTATGGAAATTGTGTCGGTGTTCCGACAGTTGGCGGAGAGGTGCAATTTGATGACAGCTATGAAGATAATCCGCTTGTCAATGCAATGTGTGTGGGACTGATTAATCATGGTGATGTGCAAAAAGGAATTGCTGCCGGTATTGGCAATACAATTTTGTATGCAGGACCACCAACAGGAAGAGATGGTATTCATGGAGCTACCTTTGCCTCGGATGATTTAGCTGAGGATTCCAATAAAGACCGTCCTGCTGTTCAGGTTGGTGACCCATTCATGGAAAAACTGATCATTGAAGCATGTTTGGAGGTAATTCATTCTGATGCGCTTGTAGGAATGCAGGATATGGGGGCTGCCGGTTTAACCTCATCTGCAAGTGAAATGGCAAGTAAAGCGGGTACTGGTCTTGAAATGAATTTAGATCTTGTACCGCAGCGTGAACAGAATATGACTGCCTATGAAATGATGCTGTCTGAATCACAGGAGCGGATGCTTCTTTGTGTAAAGACTGGCCGTGAGCAGGAAATCATTGATATTTTTGAAAAGTATGGTTTGCAGGCCGTTCCTGTTGGAAAGGTTATCGAGGAAAAAGTGTTCCGGATTAAACATCATGATGAGGTTGTAGCAGATATTCCTGTGGATTCGTTAGCGGATGATGCTCCAGTGTACCATATGCCGTCGAAGGAAGCTGAATACTATCAAGCTTTTCAACAGATGGAGGCCCATAGACCCAATGTAGATAATCATGGAGAAACTTTAAAACAATTACTGCAGCAGCCAACCATCGCCAGCAAAGAATGGGTATATGATCAATATGATTCCATGGTGCAGACTAATACTGTTGTTACACCAGGATCTGATGCAGCAGTTGTCCGTATTAAAGGAACAGATAAAGCATTAGCAATCACGACAGACTGTAATTCCCGCTATATTTATTTAGATCCGGAGGAAGGCGGAAAGATTGCTGTCGCAGAAGCTGCCCGTAATATTGTCTGCTCTGGAGCTAAACCATTGGGACTAACAGATGGATTGAATTTCGGTAATCCGACGAATCCGGAAATCTTCTGGCAAATGGAAAAAAGTGTTGAAGGTATGAGCGCTGCATGTGAAGCATTACAAACGCCGGTTATTAGTGGAAATGTTTCCTTATATAATCAATCTAAAGGAAAATCTATTTACCCGACGCCGGTTGTCGGCATGGTTGGATTGCACGAATCAACAGCACATATTACACCAAGTTTTTTCCAGGAAGCTGGGGATATCATTTATCTAATTGGTGAAACACGAAATGAATTTGGCGGCAGTGAATTGCAATTTATTCAGGAGGGGAAATATGAAGGAAAGGCTCCGTACCTGGATTTGAAAATAGAGACAGAACGTCAGAAAAAACTGCTTTCTTTGATTCAGAAAGGAAAGATCCAATCTGCACATGATCTTGCAGAGGGCGGCTTAGGAGTTGCTTTAGCGGAATCCTTATTCGCGGATGAAGTGGTTGGCGCAAAAGTTGAGCTTTCAGGCAATGCCACGGTGGAACTGTTCAGCGAAACACAGTCACGTTTTCTTGTTACCGTAAAGCCTGAGAACCAGGGTGCTTTTGAAGAAGTATTTGCAGATGCAGCAAAGCTGGGTGAGGTAACAGCAGATAATAAGCTAAGGGTAAAGACAAATAATGAAACAATTCTTCAGGAAGAAGCTGCTGAATTAAAAGCACTTTGGAAAGGAGCTATTCCATGCTTGCTGAAATCAAAGGCATAAACGAAGAATGTGGTGTGTTCGGCATTTGGGGGCATGAGAAAGCAGCAGAATTAACCTATTACGGATTACACTCGATGCAGCATCGCGGTCAGGAGGGGGCAGGGATTGTTGTCAGCAGGGATATGCAATTAAAAGCTCATAGACAGCTTGGCCTCGTTAATGATGTCTTTAAGCATGTGAATTTTGATGATTTTAGCGGAGAAATAGCCTTAGGACACGTCCGGTATGCAACCCAGGGTGGAAAAGGACTTGAAAATGTGCAGCCTCTTGTTTTTCAGTCTCTGACCGGCGGGATGGCTCTAGCACATAATGGAAACTTAATGAATGCAACGAAATTACGTGAAGAACTCGAAAGTGAGGGAAGTATTTTTCAAACTACTTCAGATACAGAGGTGCTGGCGCATTTGATTAAACGGAGCGGGGAAGTGACCGAAGCAACCATCTCAGAGGCTCTTAACCGTGTTAAAGGCGCTTATGCCTACCTTATTTTAGAGGATGATACATTATATGCCGCACTGGATCCTGCCGGAATAAGACCACTTTCGATTGGCAGATTGGGTGAAGCATATGTGGTTGCTTCTGAAACTTGCGCTTTTGACCAGATCGGTGCCACTTTTGAAAGAGAGGTCTTACCGGGAGAATTGATTAAAATTAATGAAGAAGGTCTGACTTCATTCCGGTTTGCTCCACGAGGAAAAAGACAGATGTGTGCGATGGAATATGTTTATCTTTCCCGGCCTGACAGTGATGTGAATTATGTCAATGTACATGCCTCCCGTAAACAGATGGGGAAAGAATTAGCCAAGGAAGCTCCAGTTGACGCAGATTTAGTGGTCGGTGTGCCGGATTCAAGTATTTCAGCTGCTATCGGCTATGCAGAAGAAAGCAAGCTTCCGTATGAAATGGGCATTATCAAAAATCGTTATGTAGGAAGAACATTTATCCAGCCGTCGCAAGAATTAAGAGAGCTGGGAGTAAAAATGAAGCTGTCACCTGTCCGCGGGATTGTAGAAGGAAAACGTGTCATTATGATTGATGATTCGATTGTCCGTGGAACCACGAGCCGGCGGATTGTGAAAATGCTGAAGGATGCAGGTGCGAGTGAAGTTCATGTGCGTATTGCTTCTCCGGCGATAACGGATCCGTGTTATTACGGGATTGATATGTCTACCAAGGAAGAGCTGATCGGAGCAAACAATACCGTTGAGGAAATTGGTGAAATTATTGGGGCGGACAGTATTGCCTACTTGTCAGAAGAGGGATTAGAGAATGCAATTGTCAAGGATAAAACAATCAATCAAGGCGTATGCATGGCTTGTATGACAGGTTTGTATCCTGTTGCCCCGGCTGATAAGAAGGAAATGGACACATCAAACTGCTAAGATCAAAAATCACTTTGGAGGGTAAAAAATATGTCAGATGTTTATAAAAAAGCTGGTGTAGATGTTGAAAAGGGCTACGAAGCAGTAGAAAGAATGAAAAAACATATAAAAAAAACACATCGGAAAGAGGTACTGGGCTCCTTAGGCTCCTTTGCCGGGGCATTTGATTTATCCTCCTTTTCTTATAAAGAGCCTGTTCTGCTTTCGGGAACAGACGGGGTCGGTACAAAATTAAAGCTTGCTTTTGAGCTGGATAAGCATGATACGGTAGGAATTGACTTAGTAGCGATGTGTGTCAATGATATTGTTGCACAGGGAGGCAATCCGCTTTTCTTTTTAGATTATATTGCCTGCGGGGAAAATGATCCTGCCCGAATTGAAGCGATAGTATCCGGTGTTGCGGCGGGCTGTCAGGAAGCAAATGCTGCATTGATCGGCGGGGAAACAGCTGAGATGCCGGGTATGTATGAGGCAGATGAATATGATTTAGCTGGTTTCGTTGTCGGTATTGTTGAGAAAGAAGAGATTATTACAGGAAAAACGATTACAGAAGGAGACACTCTGATTGGATTAGCCTCCAGCGGCATTCATTCCAATGGCTATTCTCTTGTCCGCAAGCTGATTGAAGGGCTCGATTTTGAAAAGACACCAAATGGGCTATCAAGGCCTTTAGGTGAGGTTCTGATGGAACCTACGAAGATTTATACCAAAGCGATTAAAGCTATCAAAGAAAAAGTACATATAAAAGGTATTGCGCATATTACAGGCGGCGGTTTTGATGAAAACATACCCCGCATGCTTCCGGAAGGCCTTGGAGCAACAGTGCAGCAGGAGGCATGGAGCGTTCCTGAAATCTTTCCTTTTCTGCAACAGCTGGGGAAAATTGATGCACGTGAAATGTATCGTGTTTTTAATATGGGAATTGGCATGGTGGTTGCTATTTCTAAAGAAGATGAGCAAGCCGTTTGTGATGTATTGAAGGAAAACAATATCGAGGCTGCTGTTATTGGACATGTCATTCCAGGTGAAGAGGTGCAAATTACTTCATGAAGCAAAGGCTGAGTGTATTTGCATCAGGAACAGGCAGTAACTTTGATGCCATGATGCAGGATGAAAAAATTGCAAGCTCTATAGTTTTGCTTGTTTGTGATAAACCGGGAGCTGCTGTCATAGCTAAGGCTGAAAAATCAGGTCTTGAGACACTTGTACTGACTCCAAAAAGCTTTTCCACCAAGCAGGAATATGAAAAAGTAATCTATGAAAAGCTTCAATCTCTGGGAGTAGAATGGATTTTCTTAGCCGGTTATATGCGACTTATCGGGGAAACATTACTTTCGCATTATGAGGGCAGGATTGTTAATATTCACCCGTCTGTTTTGCCGGATTTCCCCGGCAAGGATGCAATTGGGAAAGCTTATCGGGCCGGGGTTTCGAAAACTGGAGTCACAGTTCACTATGTAGATGAAGGAATGGATACAGGTCCAATCATTGCACAGGAAGAAATAGAAATGATTCCGGGTGAGACGGAAGAACAGTTGAAAACTAGAATTCAGGCGGTAGAGCACCGCTTATATCCAAATGTGATAAAACAACTTACGCAGAATGTAACGGAGGAATTATAATGAAAAAACGTGCGCTTATTAGTGTATCTGATAAAACAGGTGTCGCAGAATTTGCAAAAGGATTAGAAGCAAAAGGATTTGAAATCTTATCAACTGGCGGAACGATCCGTTTGTTAAATGAATCTGGTGTACAGGCTATTCCTGTAGAGGAAGTGACAAATTTCCCGGAAATGCTTGATGGCAGAGTAAAGACATTACATCCAATGATTCATGGCGGGCTTTTAGGAAAACGTGACAATGAGAGTCATCGTACGCAAATGGAAGAGCACCATATTGCTCCGATTGATCTTGTTGCAGTCAATCTCTATCCATTTAAAGAAACCGTTCAAAAGGCGGGAGTAAGCCATGACGAGATAATTGAAAACATTGATATTGGCGGGCCTTCCATGCTACGTTCGGCAGCGAAAAATTTTGCGGATGTACTTGTTGTCGCAGACCCTTCTGATTATTCATCTGTATTAGCAGCTTTAGAAAAAGAAGAGGATACCTATGCTTTCCGTCAGCAATTGGCAGCTAAGGTGTTTCGTCATACAGCACATTATGATGCAATGATTGCTGCGTATTTCCAAACACAAACAGAAGAGGTATTCCCGGAAACATATACAGTAACATATGAAAAAGTGCAGGATCTGCGTTATGGAGAAAATCCGCATCAACGGGCAGCGTTTTACAAATCACCTATTCAGAACGCTGCAACCCTGGCGACTGCGTATCAATTGCATGGTAAGGAGCTTTCTTATAATAATATTCAAGATACGAATGCAGCATTAGAAATTCTGCGCGATTATAAAGAACCTGCTGCTGTTGCAGTGAAGCACATGAACCCGTGCGGTATCGGAATTGGCTCGACCTTGGCAGAAGCTTTTGGGCGTACATATGAAGCAGACCCTGTTTCTATTTTTGGAGGCATCGTTGCCTGCAATCGTCCGGTTGATATAAAAACAGCAGAACAGCTTTCTTCTATTTTCTTAGAAATAGTCGTTGCTCCTTCCTTTGATGAGGATTCGCTGGCTTTATTAACGAAAAAGAAAAATATCCGTCTATTAGAATTGGATGTTTCTAATCAGCAGGCAGATCAAAAACGGATGACAACTGTTGATGGTGGTGCTCTTATTCAGGATTTAGATGTAAAAGAGATAACAGCTGATGAATTAGAGGTTGTGACGGAAAAACAGCCGACAGAAGCAGAGATTGCTAATTTATTATTTGCCTGGAAAGCTGTAAAGCATGTGAAATCAAATGCTATTGTACTTGCTAAGGATGCACAGACTATTGGCGTGGGGGCCGGTCAGATGAACCGGATTGGTGCAGCGGAAATTGCAATCAAGCAGGCAGGAGATAAAGCAAAAGGAGCAGTGCTTGCATCGGATGCATTTTTCCCAATGCCTGATACCGTAGAAGCAGCTGCTAAAGCTGGTGTCACAGCGATTATCCAGCCGGGCGGCTCCAAACGTGATCAGGATTCCATTGATGTATGTAATCAATATGGTATCGCCATGGTCAACACATCTGTCCGTCATTTTAAACATTAATTATATATAGAAGCTCCTGTATTTCTTTTCTATGTATGCAGGGGCTTTTTAATCAATATCTGGTTATTTTATTAAAGAAATCAATTTGTTTGAGATGCTGGAAACGGAGGATAAGCTATGAAAATATTAGTAGTAGGCCGCGGTGGCAGAGAGCATAGTATTGTTAAAAAATTAAAGGAAAATCAACAGCTGGAGAAAATTTATGCTGCTCCAGGAAATGCAGGAATGGAAGAGGATGCAGAATGTATTCCGATAGATGAAATGAATATAGAAGAGCTGGTGTCTTTTGCCAAAGAAGCAGCAGTTGATTTAACGATTGTAGGACCGGAAAATCCATTAAATGCTGGTATCGCAAATCATTTTCATCAGGAAAATCTTGCTATTTTTGCTCCTTCAAAGGAAGCAGCCTGGCTGGAAGGAAGCAAAAGTTACGCAAAGGATTTTATGAAAAAATATGATATACCAACAGCTTCCTATGGTGTTTTTCAAGATGCAGAGGCAGCCAAAAAACACATTGCCGAGACCGGCGCCCCGATTGTTATTAAAGCAGACGGCCTGGCAGCGGGAAAAGGTGTTATCGTAGCGATGACAGAGGAAGAAGCTAATCAGGCGATTGATGATATGCTTGTTGATAAAGCATTTAATCAGGCCGGCTCTACAGTTGTTATTGAAGAGTATATGGAAGGTGCTGAATTCTCTTTAATGGCATTTGTACATGAGGATAAAGTATACCCAATGATGGCAGCAAGAGATCATAAAAGGGCGTTTGATAATGATGAAGGGCCAAATACAGGAGGCATGGGAGCTTTTGCGCCAATTCCCGATTTAACGGAGGAGGCTTATCAATTTTCTGTAGAACAAATTCTAAAGAAAACAGCAGAAGGTATGATGACAGAGGAGCGACCTTTCACAGGGATTCTTTATGCAGGGTTAATGCTTACGAAGAATGGTCCAAAAGTAATTGAGTTCAATACCCGTTTTGGGGATCCAGAAACCCAGGTGGTACTTCCATTATTGAAAAATGATCTGGTACAAGTCATGCAGGATGTATTGGAGAAAAAGAACCCGAATCTAGAATGGCATGCAGAAGCTTGTGTAGGTGTTGTCCTTGCATCAGAAGGGTACCCCGGTTCATATAGCAAGGGGAATCCTCTCCCGTATTTTGATGATAAAGAATATACTTATATTATTCATGCAGGAACAAAAAAAGTAGATGAAACGCTAGTATCTGACGGAGGAAGAGTCCTTCTGGTCGGCAGCCGGGCAGAAACATTATCACAGGCCATAGATAAAGTGTATCAGCAGCTGGATAAAACAGAATTAAACGGTAACTTTTTTTACCGGAGTGATATTGCTAAATAAAAAAATAAACATGCAATGGATAGAAACACATCCTTGCATGTTTATTTTTTGATATCGTGCTAAAAGGTTTCATTGTATAAGGTGTTTATAGTAGTTATATAAAGATTTGCAGTAAAACCATTAAAAAGGGGCATATTATGAAGGAGAGCGTATTTTGATTAACAGCTTTACTATGGCGGTAATATATGTTATTTTTAACTGCTATTTTTACCCGAAGTGGAAGAATCGGTTTTAGATTTAATACAACATATAAGCTGCAATTTACTCATGTTTAATAAATTATGAGCTGTGTAATATAATAATTACAAATTTAAGGAATGGAGAGATTATATGCCAAATATTATTTATACTTCACCGAGCAAGTATGTTCAAGGAAAAGGAGCTTTAAAAGAGCTTGGTAAATACGTTGATGCGGTTGGTAAGAAACCATTAATTATATCTGACGAGGTCGTATGGGAAATTACGAAAGAAACCGTTGAAAAAAGTCTAAAAGATGCGAATATCGATTTTCACTTTGTTTCATTTAATGGAGAAGCTTCCTTAAATGAAATCAGCCGTATAGCAGAGGAAGGTAAAAAAGCAGAGGCAGATTTTGTAATTGGAGTCGGTGGCGGAAAAACACTTGATACCGGCAAAGCAGTTGCTGATGAACTGAAGGTCAGTGTTGTTATTGTGCCTTCCACAGCATCAACTGACGCACCGACAAGCGCTCTATCTGTTATTTATAATGATGATGGTGTATTTGAGTCCTATAAATTTTACAATAAAAATCCAGAATTAGTACTTGTTGATACAAAAGTAGTCGCTGGCGCACCGCCTCGATTATTTGCATCAGGAATTGCAGATGCGATGGCGACATGGGTAGAAGCAAGGGCAACGATTAAGAGTAATGGAGAGGCAATGGCTGGAGGTAAAACTAGTATAGCCGCACGTGCTATTGCAGAAGTTTGTGAGAAAACTTTATTTGCCTATGCGCAACCAGCTTATAAAGCAGTAGAAAAAGGGCTGGTAACCAAACACGTGGAGGCTGTGGTGGAAGCAAATACCCTATTATCAGGACTTGGTTTTGAAAGCGGCGGATTGGCGGCGGCACATGCAATTCATAATGGCTTTACAGTACTCGATGGGGATATTCATCATTTGACCCACGGGGAAAAGGTTGCGTATGGTACTTTGACACAGCTCGCGCTTGAACTGCATTCGGAAGATGAAATTCAAAAATATATAGCATTCTATCGTTCATTAGGCTTGCCAACTACATTGAAGGAAATGCATTTAGATGAAGTATCCTATGAAGATTTGCGAAAAGTTGGAGAAGCAGCAACACAAGAAGGGGAAACAATGAGCAATCTTTCTAAGGAAATTACTGCGGATGACATTGCAGAAGCGATTTTAGCAGTTGATCAATTAAGTAAAAGTAGCCTTCTTTAAAGAGAATAGATTGGATAAATAGAGCCGTGTATCCTGTGCAGGTACACGGCTCTATTTGCTGTTTATATAAAGGGAACGAGTATTTTGATTTTATTAAATTTACCTTCAAAAAATAGTTTGACTTTTTAATTTTATTGTAATAGTATGAACAATACAAATGTATACTGTATACAAGAGGTGATCGTCATTGTAAATATTGTGAAAAAAACATTAAAGAGTCAGGTATATGATTACTTAAGAGAGCAAATTATTGTCGGAAAATTCAAACCCGGAGAAAGGCTGATTGAAGAAAAGATTGGAGAAGAACTGAATGTGAGCAGAAGCCCCATCCGTGAATCGATAAGGATGCTGGAGAAGGAAGGGTTTCTGAATTTATCAAAAACAGGCGGTGTTACAGTAGTTGAGCCATCGCTTACAGATTATCAATATCTATATGAGTGCAGGATAGAAATGGAATCTCTTGCTGCTTATTATGCTGCTATGAGGCGGACAGATGAACAACTGCTGATGATGAAGAAGGAAGTAGAGAATACAGTTCTTCATCAAGAAACACAGGATGAAAAACGGGTTACTGTAGCTTTTCATGACATCATTATTGAAGCCAGTGCGAACCCGTTTCTTATATCCATGCTTCGAATGTTGAGAGGTGTTAACAGTTTTTACAGGGAAGTTATTGTTGATAAAGATCCAAAATACAAGGAGATAGCATTTGTAGATCATGAACAAATATGGGAGGCAATTGCCGAACAGGATGCAGACGGTGCAAAAGAATTAATGAAACAGCATATTGAAAGAGATTTTACACACTTTATGAATTTAAACAGAAAAGAGCTGGAGGGATAAGATGCGTACGAAAAAGCCTCTTGAAGGAGTAAGGATATTAGAATTAGGAAATATTGTAGCAGCTCCCTTTGCTGGAAAACTTTTCTCCGAATTTGGAGCAGAGGTTATTAAAGTAGAAGAGCCTACAAATGGAGATCCACTTAGAAACTGGAGAGTGATGTATAAGGATACATCCGTCTGGTGGCATGTCCAATCACGTAATAAAAAATCAATTACAGTCAACCTTCGTGAGGCAGAAGGGCAGGAAATCATTAAAAAACTGACGAAAAAAGCAGACGTTGTTCTGGAGAATTTTAAACCGGGGACTTTGGAAAGATGGGGTTTGGGTTATGAGGCTTTAAAGGAAGTTAATCCATCGGTGATATTAACGAGAATTTCCGGTTACGGGCAGACTGGTCCTTATCGGGAAAAGGCCGGATTTGGCAGTGTTGCAGAAGCTGTTGGAGGTTTAAGATATTTGACAGGATATCCTGATCTGCCACCAGTTCGAGTCGGGATTGCTATTGGAGACATGGTAGCCGGATTGTATGCAGTTATTGGTACGCTAATGGCACTGCGGGTACGGGATCATGATGAAGAAAAAAGAGGGCAGGAAGTGGATGTCGCTCTCTATGAATCTGTATTTAGTTTATTGGAAGGGATGCTTCCGGAATTTGATTTAACAGGAGAAATTCGTGAGAGAACAGGAAGTACATTGCCTGGCGTTGCACCATCTAATTCATACTTATGTGCGGATGGTTCTTATGTCATTATAGGTGGAAATGGAGACCGGATATTCCAGCGTCTGATGACTGCAATAGGGAAAGAGGATATGGCCATTGATCCAAAATATGCGACAAATCAGGATAGAGTAAATAATGTGGAATATATTGACAAAATAATTGAATCCTGGACAAAACAATATCCGATTGAAGAAGTACAGCGAATCTTAGATGAAGCCTCTGTACCGGTCAGTCCAATTTATAGTATTAAAGATATTATTAATGATGCACATTACAGTGCCCGGGATATGATACAGGAAATTGAGCTGGAGGATGGCAAGAAGGTAAAGACTCCTGGCATTGTTCCAAAGCTCTCAGAAACACCAGGGAAAATAGAGACAAATGGTCCGGCACTTGGTGAGCATAATGAGGAAATCTATAAGGAATTTTTGGACTTCTCCTATGAAGATTTTAAACGGCTAAAGCAGGGAGGAATTATCTGATGTCACAAGTAACCATTATTGATGTAAGTCCCCGCGATGGATTACAGACAGAAACAGAATTAGTTTCTACAGAAGATAAAGTAAAGCTCATTCATAAATTAACAGAAGCAGGGTTAGGAAAAGTTGAGGTTTCTTCTTTTGTTCATCCAAAAAGAGTTCCACAGATGGCGGATGCAGAAGAAGTATTGAAACAGGTTAGCCAAAATGAAAAATTACAGGCTATTGTATTAATCCCAAATCAAAAAGGGTTTATGAGGGCAAGCCATTTTCAGGGACTGGAACTAAACTGGGCAGCATCGGCAACAGAAACATTCAGCGATAAAAATTTAGGAATGACTATGGATAGAAATTTCGAAATATTCAATGATGTGATTAAAGAAGCGAAATCTAAAGGAATAAAGATTTGCTTCTCGATTGCTGTCAGCTTTGGATGTCCTTATGAAGGAAAAGTAAAAGAAGAAAAAGTTCTAAAGCTGGTAGAAAAAGCTGTACAAGCAGGAGCGGACAGAATTGGAATTGCTGATACGATTGGAATTGCAACGCCGGTTGAGGTAGATAGTCTGTTTAGAAAAGTATTGGATATGGCGGGCGAAACAGAGGTTTCTTTCCATATCCATGATACAAGAGGCTTGGGAATCGCGAATGCATATTCTGCTTATTTGGCAGGTGTACGTATTTTTGAAACAGCAGTCAGCGGTATTGGAGGATGCCCATTTGCTCCAGGATCGGCAGGGAATTTAGCAACGGAAGATTTGGTTTATTTGTTTGAACGTATGGGGATTGATACAGGGATTAATGTAACTAAATTGTTTGAAGCTGCAGATTTTGCAGCAAGTCTTACTTCGAAGATGCCGTTGGGAAGAATACGCCATCTTGATAGAGAGCGTACGGTGAAGGAGATGATTAAATGAAAAAACTATTACGGATTACTTTCTTGCTATTCATGGCAGGAATCATTTTGACAGCCTGCAGCAATGATAAGCAGGAAACAGAGGCAAGCGGAAAGGAATATGAACCAGCTACGATCCGATTAGCTTATAACCTGCCTGCTGATCACCATATTTCACAGGGTGTTGAAGAATTTGTTAAGAAAATAGAAGAGAAGTCAGATGGGCAGATTGATATGCAGGTTTTTGCGAATGGACAGCTGCTGACAGATAAAGATATGAACCAGTCGCTTTTAACAGGCGGTGTAGAAATGGGAATGAATTCATCCACAATTTGGGCTTCTACTGTACCGGCTATGGGAATATTTGATGTTCCTTATGCATTTGAGACGTACGAAGAAGCTGGGGAAGCATTGAACGGCGAATTGGGAAATGTACTTCGCTCAGAGATGGAAGATGTCGGCGTGAAGGTGCTTATGTTTGCGGATTATGGTTTTGGACAATTTGCGAACAATAAACATCCATTAGAATCACCGGAAGATTTTAAAGGACTGAAAATTCGCAGTGTCGGAGCACTCCCTTCTGAATTTATCCAAGCTTATGGTGCATCGCCTGTATTTATGGGCGGGGGAGAAGTTTATATGGGACTGCAGAGGAAAACAGTTGATGGCGCGACATCTGGAACTACTGCAATGGTGCAGCGTAATTACGATGAAGTAACCGATTATTTAACGGTAAATAATTATGTTTATTTCGAGTTTATTCTTGGAGTAAATAAAGATTTTTGGGATGAATTACCAGAAAAAACACAAAACTTAATCGAGGAAACGGCCAATGAAACAGAAGAATGGATTCGTCACCAGACAAAGCTGGAGGATGAGAGAACCTTACAGGAACTAAAGGATAGAGGGATGGAGGTATATGAAGTACCAGAAGAAGATATTCCTTTATGGAAAGAAGCTTCCATGCCGGTCTGGGAGAGTTTTAAGAATGAGGCTGGAGATGTAGGCGAAGAATTATTAGACATGGTAGATGGCGAATAAAGCTGCTCATCATATAGAAAGGAGTTATATCATGAATAAACTATATCATTTTTCTGATTTACTGATTAAATGGGCTGCTTATTTGTCCGGTATCTTAATATTTATCACGACAATTATGACATTTTATGAAGTGGTAACCAGAGCACTTTTTGGTATGCCGACAATATGGGCCACAGAATTATCCACTTATGCGATTATTGGGAGCTGCTTTTTGGGGACGGCCTATGCAGTCAGAACGTATGCTCATATTACGGTAGATTTAATCGTTAACCGTGTGAACGAGAAAGCACGCGTCGCATTGGCATATGTGTCTAATGCGCTCGGCTTGCTGTTTAGTATTATTCTGGCCTGGTATGGATTTCACCATGTTTTAAAAACATTCGAATTAGGAGTGACTTCTACCTCCTTATTGCGGATACCGATGTATCTGCCGGAAATGTTCATTCCAATAGGCGGCGTTTTACTTATTATCGCATTTATATTACAGCTGATAGATGGCGGTGTACATAAAGGGGGAGATCATCTATGAATTTATTTTTTACAGGAGGTTTAGCGGCACTATTGCTTATTGGTCTCCCCGTAGCTTTTTCTTTAGGGCTGCTGGCTGTGCTGGGGATGTATTTTTTCAATGGCGGAAGCTTTGCCTTTGCGCAAATTCCAATTATTGCCTATAAATCATTGGATGACTTTACTCTAACGGCATTGCCAATGTATGTACTGATGAGTCAAATACTAGTTGTCAGCGGCGTCGGCAGAGATTTATATGAGATGGCAAGCAGATGGTTCAGACATTTTCCTGGAGGCTTAGCTATAGCGACAGTTTTTTGTTGTACGATTTTCTCTGCAATTTCTGGATCCAGTGTTGCTACAGCTGTAACAGTCGGTGCAGTTGCACTTCCAGAAATGGTGCGCCGCGGATACAGAAAGCGGTATGTGCTCGGTTTGCTGGCTGCTGGAGGTACGTTAGGAATTCTTATTCCGCCGAGCGTACCGATGATCCTATACGGATCACTTACTGGTGTATCCGTCGGGAAATTATTCATTGCCGGAATTATACCGGGAATCATACTAACCCTGGCTTTTATGGTCTTTTCATCGATTCAAATGCGGCATATTAAAGAAAAACCTGCTACATGGGCAGAAAGATGGGAAGCTTCCAGAAAAGCAATTTGGGGACTATTACTGCCGATTGTGATTATCGGAGGAATCTATTCAGGGATATTTACACCGACAGAAGCTGCTGCCGTGGGTGTAGTTCTTGCCTTCTTAATTGCTTTACTGGTATATCGAAATCTGACAGCCGATAATTTAAAGCAGATTATCTTATCTACTGTTAAGACAAATGCAATGATTCTATTTATTATCATTGGAGCTATGTTACTTGGATTTATTCTGACTATTTTACAGATTCCGCAAGCAATCACGGAAGCAGCTATATCGTTGGATGTATCGCCATGGGTTATATTTATTCTGATTAACATCGTATTACTTATACTAGGAATGTTTTTGGAGACAATTTCTATATTGGTTATTACAGTACCAATATTGTATCCTATTATAACTGCTCTTGGGTTTGATCCAATATGGTTTGCGATTATCATGGTAATCAATATGGAATTGGCATTAATTTCACCACCGGTAGGATTAAATCTCTTTGTTTTAAAAGGATTGGATAAGAAGAATACAATCATTGAAATTGTTAAAGGGGTCATCCCATATGCTGTGATTATGATTCTATTTATTGTGCTGTTATGCTTCTTCCCGCAAATAGTAACCTATTTAGTGGAGAATGTGCAATGATAGAAAAAATAGGATCTTTATAATGGATGAAGATAGCCGGAGCTCTATAAATATGTAGAGCTCCGGCTATCTTTTTGTTTTATATATAAATAAAGTATAAGAAGAAGCTTTAGCAGACATCTCTTTGCAGGAATACTAAAGCTTTAAAGACTAAGAAATTTTCTTATAGAAGGAATTATTGAAAAAATCAACTTTACTATATTAAAGTACTGCAATGTGATAAAATAAAGAAAATGACAAATAGTGGAGAGTTGCTTAATGACATTATGGAGAAATCGAGAATTACGACAGCATATAAGAGTAATTGACGGTTCGGTTGCACCAAGTATTGTCTTAACCAATACAACCTATTTAAATGTATATACAAATCAATGGGTAGAGGCAAATATTTGGATTTATGAGGATCGAATTGTATATGTTGGTGAGAAATTACCGGAAGAAACCACAGAAACAGAGTATTATGATTGCCAGGGGAAATTTGTTGTCCCAGGGTATATTGAACCGCATTCACATCCTTTTCAAGCTGCAAATCCGGAAGTAACAGCAATGCATGCTGCAAAAACAGGAACAACAACATTTGTGAACGATAACTTGACGTGGTACTTACTGCTTAATAAAAAGAAAACGTTCTCCATCATAAATGCTTTCTCTAATTTACCTGTAAGTATGTTCTGGTGGAATCGGTTTGATGGTCAAACAACACTGAAGGATAATCGTATATTTAATACAAAGGATGTGTTGGATTGGGCAGAGCATCCATTGGTAATTCAAGGTGGAGAGCTCACCGACTGGCCAAGCCTGTTAACAGGAGGAGACCGTTTACTTTATTGGATTCAGGAGATGAAGAAGCTGGGGAAACCGATAGAAGGTCACTTGCCTGGAGCATCCTCCCGTACTTTAACCAAGATGAAGCTTTTAGGAATCACCAGTGACCATGAATCGATGTCTGCAGATGATGTTTTAAAAAGACTGGAGCTGGGCTATCGTGTCAGTCTTCGCTATTCACCAATTCGTCCAGATTTACCTGATATTATCGAAGGTCTGCTTGAGAAAGAATTAACGCAGTTTGATAATATAAGTTTTACGATGGATGGACCGACACCTGCCTTTATGAAGGATGGCATGATAAATGTTTGTATTGAGAAAGCAATTGAAAAAGGCCTGCCTGCAGAGACTGCTTATCGTATGGCGAGTTACCATCCGGCCAGACATTTTAATATGGAAGAAGAATTCGGCAGCATTGCACCGGGGCGCGTAGCTCATTTGAATATTTTATTGGATAAACAAAACCCGCATCCTGAAAGTGTTATCGGCAAAGGGGAATGGATAAAAAAGAATGGAAAAGGAATCTCTTTTCCACCGGTAATTGATTGGAAAAAATATGATATTACACCACTTGAACTTAACTGGGAGTTGACTGAAGAAGATTTGCAGTTTTCCAGCCCAATAGGGATGGATATGGTCAATGATGTAATTATCAAGCCTTATAGTATCGTTTCTGATGTTAGTGCGGAAGAAATTTCTTCTGAAAAACTGGAGCAGTTTATTACATTAATTGATAAAAATGGGGAGTGGCGTGTAAATACAATTATTCGTGGTTTTGCGCCAAAGCTTGGAGCATTAGTCAGCAGTTATTCTGCTACAGGAGATATTATTCTTATTGGCAATTCCAAAAAAGATTTAAGTGTAGCAACAAAACATATGAAAGAGTTAGGCGGAGGCATTGTACTGGTAGACCAGGGTGAAATTTTAGCAGAAATGCCGCTTCCTCTTGGTGGCGTTATGCCAGATAATAGGATGGAAGAATTAATTGAAATGAATGAGAAAATAAAGAAAGTACTGACAGAGCATGGATATGCTTATCAAGATCCAATTTACAGTTTATTATTTCTTTCAGCATTTCATTTACCTTTCTTTCGTATTACACAGCAGGGGTTACTCGATGTGAAAATGAGAGAAATTGTTATTCCGGCCACCATGCGATAAAATCATACGTTGTTCCAATAAAATAAAAGAGCTCTTTATTTTACAGTGGTAATCTTTGGTTATGTATAAATATTAACCTTATCATTCTTTCAGGGACAGTTCATGAGAAAGAATGGCAAGAGAAAACAAGGGGGGAAAGAAATGCAAATAGATAAATTACGAGGAGAGCAGCTTGATCAGTTGTTTGATGCCATATTGTCATTAGATACGCGCGAGGAGTGTTATCAATTTTTTGATGATATTGCAACGATGTCAGAGATACAATCCTTATCACAACGGTTACAGGTAGCGAAAATGCTCACAGAAGGAAAGACGTACAGTGCGATAGAGCAGGAAACAAAAGCTTCGACCGCAACTATTTCCCGGGTAAGACGCTGTATTAACTATGGAAGCGATGGTTATAATCTTGTTTTGGAAAGACTGGATGTAAAAGAGAATTAGTTTTAAATTAGATCAATAAAGCATAGAAAGAAAACCTGGACGAATGCTGGTAAGAGCACTTGTTCAGGTTTTTCTTTTTATATAGGCCTTTGTAAAAGGTAACTGTTGATATTTGAAAACTAATCACATTCTCTATATAATCAAAATGAGAACAAACGTTTCTAGGTTGTCGAGACGTGAAAAGTGTTTAGCAATCTATTGAAGCATATTGCTAATTTATCTGTCGTCCTGCTTTAAAGTATAATGGAAGAAAAAAGTTCATGGGGGAGGAGAACAATTGCCACCTATCCATATTGATGAAATTCCAATGGAAATAAAAGAATACTTAAATAAGATAGTCAGTATAAGTTTTCCACGCCAAGGCTATACATCTAATTTGGGAATAATTGAAAGTAACGAGGGAATTTTTGCGCTCAAAAGGACAAAGGGAGCATTATTTAATGCCATGTTAAAGAAGGAAGTTTCGATTCTAAATTGTTTAAACAAGGAGACAGAATTACCTGTTCCCAAAATGAAAATATTCGTAGAACATAATAATATCGAAGAATCTTGGGCGCTTATAGACTTTATTAAAGGAGAAACAGTAAGAACGGCCTTATTAAATCAGGACAACAATCAAAAACGGCAGGAAATTATATTTAATTTTGGCAGCATCTTGTCTGAAATCCACTCAACCCCATGTCCTGATGAGCTTATAAATGAACAACTATGGCTTGATAAAATGTTATACCAGGCCGAATATAACTTCAATAATTACGAGGTTGACGGCACGAAAGAGTTACTGGAAAGGTTGAAAGTAAAAAAACCAAAAAAGTATAAACAAACGCTGATTCATGGAGATTTTACGATTGATAATGTTATGGTTTCCAATGGATCAATTACCGGAGTTATTGATTGGAGCGGCGGAGCCTATGGTGATCCCCGGTATGACGTATCTTTAGCCATCCGCCCTAAACCAAATGTCTTTGTTAATGAAAGAGATCAGCAAATCTTTTTTGAAGGCTATGGAGGAACGATAATTGATAAGGATGATTACAATTATTTTGCCAATGGGCTATATGAATTTTTTTAACATTTCAATGGTAATGTTAAAAATTATGAAAGAGGTTCTATGTATTAGGGCTCCTTTTAAATCCAGGCAGATATTTATATGAAACAGCAGCTGGGCTTTATATAAAAGAACCATAAATCTTTACCTTATCCGTTCTAATAATTTGCCGATTTTTGTTATAATGAAGAAATGAATGTAACAATGGAGGATTAGTAACTAATATGAATATAAATGAATGGAAACATATGTTTAAATTGGATCCGGCAAAGGAAATATCTGATGAAGATTTAGATAAAGTATGTGAATCCGGGACTGATGCAATTATTGTCGGGGGTACAGATGATGTCACGTTAGATGGCGTTCTGGATTTATTGTCGAGAATACGCAGGGCTCACATGGTTCCGGTTGTTTTGGAAATATCTAATGAAGAGGCATTAACACCAGGGTTTGATTACTATTTTGTACCTTTGGTGCTGAATTCGAAAGAGAAAAAATATGTGATGGATATCCAACAGAAAGCCATCAAAGAATATATCGACATGATGGAGTATAGTGAGGTATACTTTGAAGGTTACTGCATTTTAAACCCGGAAGCAAAAGCCTTCCAGCATACGAATTGTGAGCTGCCGGAAACAGATGATGTAAAAGCATACGCTTATATGGCAGAGCATGTCTTTCATCTGCCTATTTTTTATGTGGAGTACAGTGGTATCTACGGTGATACAGAAGTTATCCGTGAGGTAAAAGCAGAGCTTGATAAGACAAAGCTTTTCTACGGAGGGGGTATCGAGACTCCGGAGCAGGCCAAAGAGATGAAGGAACATGCTGACGCAATTATTGTTGGAAACAGCATTTATACGAATTTAAAACAAGCGCTCAAGACAGTGGACGCTGTTAAAAGAGAATAAGCTCAGGAAGGAAGATGTAACATGGAGCAAACGCTTGAAGCGATGATAAATACATTAAACCCGGAGCAGCAGAAGGCTGTACGGCATACAGAAGGGCCACTCCTGATTATGGCAGGGGCAGGCAGCGGGAAGACACGTGTATTAACACACCGGATTGCTTATTTGATGGGAGAAAAGGAAGTAGCTCCACGAAATATTCTGGCGATCACCTTTACCAATAAGGCTGCGAGAGAAATGAAGGAACGTGTAGCAAAACTGGTCGGTCCTCAAGGCCAATACATGTGGGTTTCTACCTTTCACTCGATGTGTGTCCGGATTTTACGCCGGGATATTGACCGGATTGGATACTCTTCGAACTTTTCTATTTTGGATAGTGGAGACCAATTATCTGTTATAAAGCAAGTTCTTAAAAATTTAAATATTGATCCAAAGAAATTTGATCCCCGGGCGATGCTTGGACAAATCAGTGCAGCAAAAAATGAACTGATTACGGAAGAAGAGTTTGCGAAAAATGCTGGTAACTTCTATGACCGGCAGGTGTCACAGGTCTATGAAGGCTATCAAAAAATGCTGCGGAAAAATCAATCCTTAGATTTTGATGACTTGATAATGCAAACCATCCATTTATTTGATCGCGTGCCAGAAGTTTTAGAATATTATCAGAGACGTTTTCAATATATCCATGTAGATGAGTATCAGGATACAAACCATGCGCAATACTACCTGGTAAAGCAGCTTGCTGAAAAGTATCAAAATTTATGTGTTGTCGGTGACTCGGACCAGTCTATTTACCGTTGGCGCGGGGCAGATATTACAAATATCCTGTCCTTTGAAAAAGACTACCCTTCTGTAAAAACAGTGATGCTGGAGCAAAATTACCGTTCTACCAAGTCTATTTTACAGGCAGCAAACAAAGTAATTGGAAATAATTCCGGCCGTAAGCCGAAAAATCTTTGGACGGATAATGATGATGGAAAAAAGATATCCTATTATAAAGGAGCAACTGAGCAGGAGGAAGCACTGTATGTTGCAGATACCATTCAGCAATTAACCCGATCAGGAAAATATCAGCCAAGTGATATTGCGATTTTATATCGTACCAATGCACAATCCCGTGCAATAGAGGACACCTTTGTAAAATCAGCTATCAGCTATCAGATGATCGGCGGCACGAAGTTCTATGACCGTAAAGAAATTAAGGATATGATTGCTTATTTAAGATTAATTACTAATCCCGATGATGATATCAGCTTTCAGCGCGTGGTAAATGAACCGAAAAGAGGAATTGGAAAAACATCGATTGAACGTTTGCAGGCATATGCTGCAGAGCATGATATTTCCCTTTATGAAGCAGTAAAGGAAGTTGATTTCACAGGAGTTTCGAAAAAAGCTGCCAATGCCTTAGCTGGATTTCAGGACCTTATTCGTTCTCTCACACAGCAGCAGGAATTTTTAACTGCAACGGACATGGTAGAAGCTGTGCTGGAGCGGACAGGCTATGAGGAAATGCTGAATAATGAACGTTCTATTGAGGCACAATCGAGATTAGAGAACTTAGAAGAGTTTAAAACCGTTACACAGGAATTTGAAAAAGCAAATGAAGATAAAACACTCATTGCCTTTTTAACTGATTTGGCATTGATTGCGGATATTGATCGTGTCGATGAAGAAGACCCTGATCACTCTCAAAAAATTACCATGATGACACTGCATGCAGCAAAAGGATTAGAATTTCCTGTTGTTTTCTTAATTGGGATGGAAGAGAACGTATTTCCGCATAGCCGTTCTATGTTTGATGAGGAAGAGATGGAGGAAGAGCGCCGTCTTGCTTATGTCGGCATTACAAGAGCGGAGCAGGAGCTCTACCTGACTCATGCGCAAATGCGTACGCTATATGGGCGCACTAACATGAACCCGATCAGCCGTTTTATTGATGAAATCCCTGAGGAATTACTGGAAGGAAGAGAAGCGGCTCAAAAATCTCCATTTGGCGGAGGCGGCAGTTTGCAAAACAGATTTGGTATGAAGCAGAAGCAGGAAGCTCCTCCCAAAAGACGTGCCGAGAAAATCCAAGGCCCTAAATCCAGCGGTGCAGAATCAAAAGGCTGGTCGGTCGGTGATAAAGCAGCGCATAAGAAATGGGGAGTCGGAACTGTTGTAAGAGTCCAGGGTGAAGGGGATAAGCTGGAACTGGATGTAGCATTTCCAGCTCCAGTCGGAATCAAACGTCTTCTTGCAAAATTTGCCCCAATAACAAAGGAGTAAAGCAGAATGAATAAACAAGAAATAAAAGAACGTATGGACTCACTTGTAGAAGTACTTAACCAATATGGTTATTCCTATTATGTATTGGACAATCCGACTGTCCCTGACGCAGAATATGATAAGAAATTACGGGAACTTGAGGATTTAGAAAAAGAATATCCCGAATTTGCGAGAGAAGATTCTCCTACGCAGCGAATTGGCGGAGAGCCGCTCGATGCCTTTCGAAAGGTAACACATGAAACTCCGATGATGAGCTTAGGCAATGCTTTTAATGAACAGGATTTAAGAGACTTTGCCAGACGTGCTACAGAAGGAGTTTCCGGTGCTGTTACTTTTGTATGTGAACTGAAAATAGATGGTTTAGCCATTTCCCTGAAATTTCAGGATGGCAAGTTTGTTCTGGGCTCTACCAGAGGCGATGGGAGAGTCGGCGAGGATATTACGTCTAACCTGCGCACGATACGAAGTATCCCATTAAGCATTAACGAACCTGGGACCTTAGAAGTCCGCGGGGAAGCTTTTATGCCGCATAAGTCTTTTTTAGCACTCAATGAAGAGCGGGAAGAAAAGGGGGAAGAGCCTTTTGCCAATCCAAGAAATGCAGCTGCCGGATCATTGAGACAGCTGGACCCGAAAATAGCAGCTAAGCGTAATCTGGATATTTTTCTGTACGGGGTGGGCGAATGGGATAATAACGATATAACAAGTCATAGCGAAAGTTTAGAGGCTTTGCATCAGCTTGGATTTAAAACAAACAAAGAATGGAAAAAAGCTGAGAGTATTGAAGAGGTTTTGGAGTATGTTGCATACTGGACGGAGCATCGTAAGGATTTAAATTATGAAATAGACGGCATAGTTGTAAAAGTAGACAGCCTGGATCATCAGGATGAACTAGGGTTTACTGCAAAAAGTCCGCGCTGGGCGATTGCTTATAAATTCCCTGCAGAAGAAGTAATAACAACATTAAAGGATATTCAATTAAGCATCGGCAGAACCGGGGTCGTAACTCCTACTGCAATTCTGGAGCCGGTTCGCATAGCGGGATCCACTGTGCAGCGGGCATCCCTGCATAATGAAGATTTAATTCGTGAGCAGGATATTCGGATCGGTGATCAGGTTGTTATCAAAAAAGCAGGAGATATTATTCCAAAGGTTGTCCGTTCGATTATCGAACAGCGGACAGGTGAAGAAGAAGAATTTCATATGCCTGAGGAATGTCCTGCATGCGGCAATGAACTTGTCCGTCTGGAGGGAGAAGTAGCATTACGCTGTATCAATCCGAATTGTCCGGCACAATTGATGGAAGGTTTGATCCATTTTGTATCCAGGAATGCGATGAATATTGACGGTTTAGGGGAAAAGGTAATTATTCAGCTTTTCCATGAGGATTTGGTTCATACCATTGCGGATTTGTATCGGCTGCAAAAAGAAGATCTGTTGAATTTAGAACGGATGGGCGAGAAGTCTGTTGCCAATCTTTTGAATGCAATAGAAGCCTCAAAGGAAAATTCTTTGGAAAGATTACTGTTTGGACTTGGCATCCGTTTTATCGGTTCTAAAGCAGCACAGATATTAGCAATGGAATTTGAGACAATGGAGCATCTGCAAAAAGCAACCTTTGAAGAGATTGTAGCCATTGAAGAAATAGGGGATAAAATGGCAGATTCGATTGTCCGTTATTTTGAAGAAGAAAAAGTTATACAGCTATTGAAGGAATTAAGTGAGTTAGGTGTGAATATGACATATACCGGTCAGCGAAGATCAGAAATTGCAACAGATAGCTTATTCTCTGGAAAAACAGTTGTATTGACTGGTAAAATGGAACAGTATACCAGAAAAGAAGCGAAAGAGCTGATTGAATCCTTAGGTGGATCCGTGACAGGCAGTGTAAGTAAAAAAACAGATTTAGTTATTGCCGGAGCAGATGCCGGTTCAAAGCTGGAAAAAGCTGAAAAGCTGGGCGTAGAAGTATGGGGCGAAACAGAGTTAAAAGAAGCGGCTCAGGGAGAGGAGTGATTAGCTTTGAAAAAATGGATAGCATCCATTGCTGTAATAGCGCTGATCTTAAGCGGATGTACGCAGCAATCATCAGATGAGGAAGAGGTTGTACAGGATGACCCGGAACAGGAAGAAACCTCCATCGTGCCAAGCAATAGACTTTCTGGTGATAATTACCGAATGATTTTACCGTATAAACCGAGTGAAGCAAGAGGAGTTATAACAAGACAGGTAGCAAATCGTGTGGATATTGATGAGATGGAAGAAGGGCTGCGCCGTCTTTCAAAGGATTACTATAACCCAGATGATTATTACTTCCAAGAAGGACAATATTTTGACTCCAGTCGTGTTACGGATTGGATAGATCAGCTGAATCCGGAAGTAGAAAAAGGCTCAGATGAAAAAACATTCCGGGAAAATCCGCGTTATCTGACGCATGTATTAGAGCAGAATTATTTAAAGTCGACGGAAGGCGGTAACGCTAATTTGGAAGGAATTTCTATTGGACTTGCGATGAAATCTGTTTATGAATTTCAGACAGATACTGGCGAACCCTCTCAATATGAAGAAATTTCTGAGAGTGAGATGATGGAACAGGCGACAGAGATTGCACAGAGTATTGTCAATGATATACGTGAAAATGACGAAGAATTAAGTGATATTCCTATTATGATTGCTGTATATAGAGAAGAAGAAAAATCTTCTCCTGTACCGGGAAATTTTGTTGCTAAAACAAGTGTTGCCGGTGGAAGCAATTCCATGGATGGCTGGGATGATGTAGAGGAAGAGAATATTCTTTTCCCATCTGATGAAGGACAGGAAAAATATTATGATGACCAGGAGCGTGTAACAAATTTCGGAAATGAAATTCGGAAATTTTTCCCTAACTACGTCGGTATGGTAGGAGAAGGCTTCTATATAGATGGAGAGCTGCAGAAATTACGTATTGATGTGCCAATCGAATTTTATGGCAAGGGAGAAATTATTGGATTTACGCAATATGTGGATGGACTTATTGACGATATATTCCCGAACTATTATGACATAGAGATTAATATTACCTCCAGCCAGAAGACGGAAAGCCTGCTGTACCGTAATGCCGGTGAAGATGATATTCAGGTTCATATTTATGATTAAGAAGGATAAATCTTTTAAACTTTAGAAAATTTACTGTTATTAGCTGTTTTATCAGTTAGTGGCAGTGGATTTTCTTTTTTTGAGAAAATTTTTCGGGAAAATGAATGTTAATTAGAGTTTTTGATGCTTATTTTCCCAAATTGAAGAGGGGCAGAGTATGGTACAATAAATGTATAGAAATTATAAAAGTAGAGGGAATAAGTTAATAAAATAGCTTACAAACTAATTAAAAACATTTGAACTGATTTTCTTTATTTATGAAAAGAAGAAATAGGATAAGCTATAAAAGTTTAAAAAATCGTGGGGTGAGAGAAAATATGATAGCAATCGGGACATACATTAAAATTCAACGCACGAAGCAGAAAATGACTTTAGGGGAGCTGTCGGAGGGAATTGTTTCCTTATCCTATTTATCTAAGATTGAAAATCAAAAAACAGAACCTAATGAGGATATAATAAGGAAATTATGTCAACGTCTGAGTATTACAACGGATCATAGTCAGGATGAGGAAATAGGAGAACTATGTAGGAACTGGTATACAATGCTGGATGAGAGCAGCAACGAGCATGATATGGAAGCATCATATAGAGAAATTCAGGATCTGATGGATAAAAACTATTCTAATCACCTTATTATGTTCGAGATTCATAAAATTAAATATTTTTTATTAATTGACAGAAAGGATCTTGCTGCCAATAAAATTACCCAATTAAAAGAAGCTGTGAATACATTCAGCATCGAAGAACAATATTACTGGTATAAATTTAACGGCCGCTATAGTTACGCCTTGAAGAACTACTATCACTCCATGTATCAATACAAACGGGCAGAAAAGATTACAGAGAGTTACCGGTTGGATGAGGAGGCGGAAGCTGACCTGAAGTATTGTATTTCTATGACGCATTCCAGGTTAAGAAATTCTCTGGAAGCAATTGAATATGCGGACGAAGCTCTGGAAATGTATATGAAACAATATAATTTCTTACGTTGTGCACGTGCCCACAATATCTTAGGGATATGTTATAGTCATATTAAATTTTATGAAAAGGCTCTTAAGAATTTCACGCTCGGCTTACAGCTTGCACAAACAATCAATGATAAAAATATAATTCAAAAAATCTACCAGAATATTGGTTATCTATATGCGTCGAAAGGTGATTCAACAAAAGCAATTGAATACTATAAAAAGGTTCTGGGTAATCAAGAGGTGCACGGTAGTATTAAAGTAGAGGTAGCATCGTTACTTGTACGTGAATACTATCATTCAAATTATTATGATGAAGCTGAAGAATACATTGATTATGGATTAAGTGCATTTTATGATCTGAAGGATAAACAGCCATACGTAATATATAAATATATTTTACGGAGCTACAGCTATTTATTAGATGAACAATTAGAACAGTTCGAGCAGCTGTTGGTTAATGATCTCCTGCCGTTGTTAAAGAAACAAAAGGACTATGGTAATTTCATTCTCTACTCTGAATTTTTAGCGAAGCATTATGAAAGTAATAATAATTACAAAGATGCTGTACAGCATTATAGAGAAGCAAGCCAAGTTTACAAACATATTGCACATATTTAGTGCTGTTTTAATCCTTAAAACCAAGTTATTCTATGCTATTAATTGCACATATAGAATGATTTGGTTTTTTGTATTGAATGTATAAACTTGCCTTGTATGGGCTGGTTTTGCTATTATCAATAGTGTTAAATAAATTAACATTGTTTAATTATTATATAAAGTTAATTCTTATATTATGATATAATATTAATTTGTTGAACATTATAAATAACCCTGCAACCATGCTGGAATATAAGTGCTATTACGGTAGCATATTATAAATATAACTACTACAATTTTGGAGGTTAAACGAATGGCAGAGATTTCAAAAGAGCAAGTGAAGCACGTAGCTAATCTGGCACGCTTAGAATTTGATGATGAAGCCGTTGAGCAAATGGCGAACGAGCTGAGTGCAATCATTGAATATGCTGAACAGCTGAATGAGTTAGATACAGAGAATGTGAAGCCGACAACGCACGTATTGGATTTGAAAAATGTGATGCGTAAAGACGAACCTAAAAAATGGATTACACAAGAGGAAGCATTGAAGAATGCTCCAGATCAAAAAGATGGGCAGATCCGCGTGCCATCGATCTTAGAATAAAGGAGGGAATAGGATTCATGTCTTTGTTTGACTATACAATAAAAGAATTAGAAGCAAAATTACATAATCATGAGATTACTGTAGAAGATTTAGTAAAAGAGTCTTACGCACAAATTAAAAAAGTGGATGGAGATGTCCATGCATTCTTAACACTTGATGAAGAAAAAGCATTGGAAAAAGCGCGAGAATTGGACAAGTGCGAGGATAAATCCGGTATCTTATTCGGTATTCCGGCAGGTATTAAGGATAATATCGTAACGAAAGGGCTTCGTACTACCTGTGCAAGTCAGTTTTTAGATAACTTTACAGATCCGCTGTACAATGCAACCGTTGTTGACAAGCTGGATGCTGAAAATCCGGTTGCTGTCGGCAAATTAAATATGGATGAATTCGCAATGGGTTCTTCCAATGAAAATTCAGGATACGAACCGACTCGTAATCCATGGAATATAGATCATGTTCCCGGCGGTTCCAGTGGTGGATCAGCTGCAGCAGTAGCAGCAGGTGAAGTATTGTTTTCACTTGGTTCTGATACAGGCGGATCTATCCGTCAGCCGGCAGCATTCTGTGGAGTTGTAGGAATGAAGCCGACATATGGCCGTGTGTCTCGTTTTGGTCTTGTGGCATTCGCCTCTTCATTAGACCAGATTGGCCCGTTAACTCGTACAGTAGAGGATAATGCACGCGTGCTGGAAGTTATTGCTGGTCATGACAAAATGGATTCTACCAGTGCGGATGTAGATGTTCCGGCTTATACAGAAGCATTAACTGGTGACGTGAAAGGCTTAAAAATCGCTGTACCTAAGGAATACCTCGCAGAAGGTGTTTCTGAAGAAGTGAAGAATTCTGTGATGGAAGCATTAAAGGTCTATGAATCACTTGGTGCAACCTGGGAAGAGGTTTCTTTACCGCATTCTAAATATGCCTTGGCAACTTATTACCTACTATCATCCTCAGAAGCATCTGCGAACTTAGCACGTTTTGACGGCGTCCGCTATGGTGTTCGCTCAGAGAATGCAGAAAATATGCTGGATATGTTCGTGAAATCCCGCAGTGAAGGCTTTGGTGATGAAGTAAAACGCCGTATTATGCTTGGAACGTTTGCGCTTAGCTCCGGATACTACGATGCTTACTATAAAAAAGCGCAAAAGGTACGTACATTAATTAAAAATGATTTTGATAAAATTTTAGAAGAATATGATGTGATTGTTGGACCGACAACACCAACACCAGCGTTTAAAGTTGGAGAAAAAACAAGCGATCCTTTAACCATGTATGTGAATGATATCCTGACCATTCCTGTTAACTTAGCAGGTGTGCCTGGAATATCTATTCCATGCGGTTTCTCTGAAGAAGGGCTGCCGATCGGCTTGCAGATTATTGGAAACTATTTTGATGAAAGCACTGTTTATCGTGCTGCACACGCATTTGAACAAGCAACAGAACACCATAAAAAACGACCTCAACTGGGAGGTGCCAAGTAATGAATTTCGAAACAATTATTGGACTTGAGGTACACGTAGAACTAAAAACAGCATCAAAAATCTTCAGCCCGAGTACGAATGAATTTGGTTCAGCACCAAATACAAATGTGAATCCAATTGATTTGGGTTATCCCGGAACATTACCGGTGTTAAATGAAGAAGCGGTAAACTTTGCAATGAAGGCTGCAATGGCGCTCAATTGCGAGGTAGCAACTGATACAAAATTTGATCGTAAAAACTATTTCTATCCAGATAATCCGAAAGCCTATCAAATCTCGCAATTTGATCAGCCAATTGGTGAGCATGGCTGGATTGAAATTGAAGTAAATGGCAAGAAGAAAAAAATCGGCATCACCCGCCTGCATTTAGAAGAGGATGCAGGAAAACTGACACATGGGGAAGATGGCTATTCCTATGTCGACTACAATCGTCAGGGAACACCATTGATTGAAATTGTGTCTGAACCGGATATGCGTTCTCCGGAAGAAGCTTATGCATACTTGGAGAAGCTGAAAAATATTATTCAATATACAGGTGTATCTGATGTGAAGATGCAGGAAGGTTCTTTGCGCTGTGATGCCAATATTTCACTACGTCCAATCGGACAAGAAGAATTTGGTACAAAAGCAGAATTGAAAAACTTAAACTCCTTCTCCTTTGTACAAAAAGGATTAGAATTTGAAGAAAAACGCCAGGAAAAAGTACTATTATCCGGTGGAGAAATCCTGCAGGAAACACGCCGTTACGATGAAAAAACAAAAGAAACCATTCTTATGCGTATCAAAGAAGGATCTGATGACTATCGTTATTTCCCAGAACCGGATCTTGTTCCGCTGTATATTGATGAGGCATGGAAGGAACGAATCCGCAATGAAATTCCTGAGCTTCCAGATGCAAGAAGAGCCCGCTATGTGAGTGAGTTAGGTTTGTCTGAATATGATGCCAATGTTTTAACAGCGTCCAAGCAGATGTCTGATTTCTTTGAAGAAGCAGTAGGCTATGGAGCTGATGTGAAACAAGTATCCAACTGGTTAATGGGAGAAGTTTCCGCATATATGAATAAACATTATAAAGAAATTGAAGAGCTGGCCATTACACCAGATGCTCTGGCGAAAATGGTTAAACTGATTGAGGATGGTACAATCTCATCTAAAATTGCGAAGAAGGTATTCGCCGAACTGGTTGAAAATGGCGGAGATCCGGAAAAAATTGTTGAAGAAAAAGGTCTGGTTCAAATCTCTGATCCAGAGCAATTAAAACAGATTGTAAATGAAATTCTTGATCAAAATGAACAATCTATTATTGATTTCAAGGATGGAAAGAAAAAAGCAAAAGGCTTCCTGGTAGGGCAAATTATGAAAGCAACAAAAGGCCAGGCGAACCCGCCGCTTGTAAATCAGATTCTTGCAGCCGAGCTAGAGAAAAGATAAGCTCTCTTGATAAAAAAGCAAAAAGAATAGGTAATACCTAACAGATGGGCTGTCGCAGAAATTAGATGTGGCAGCCTATCCAATGGGAAAAAGATGAAAAAATCATTAGCAGCCATTGTAGAAAACAGTTTCGTTTTATCGAAGCCTGTTATTTTTTGTTCATTTTGCTTTTCAAACATATAAAAAAGGGCTATGATATGGATTAGGTGAGTTTGTTTAATAGGGAAGCATATAGTATGGTTTCAGAGATTTTTTCTGGAGACTTAAATATATGAATAACTTTATCTAACATCATAAAAGCGATCACCTCACTGGAATTTATTTTTATATGTGAGGTTTCATTTTATAAGCTTTTTACAATGTATTATATATTTTTTAGCTAAGTTCTATGCAATGTATGTAACAAAGTAAAAACCTCTCAATAATCGAGGTTCACTTTAATTTATACGTGTCTGACAAAATCCAAATTACAATATCGACTGGACCGTATGGGGAGGAAAGAACATGAAAAAGGCCCGAATCATTTATAACCCAACTTCGGGACGCGAAGCTGTCAAAAAAGAATTGCCAAATATCTTGGAAAAGCTGGAAAGAGCGGGGTATGAGACATCAGCACATGCAACGACCTGTGAGGGAGATGCAACTGCTGCAGCAAAAACGGCTGTGGAAAGAGGCTATGATTTAATTGTTGCTGCCGGTGGTGACGGTACTATTAATGAAATCATTCACGGAATGGCAGAACAGGAGCATCGGCCAAAGCTGGCAATCTTACCTGCCGGAACTACAAACGATTTTGCCAGAGCGCTCAGTATTCCTAAGGATATCGGTAAAGCAGCTGACATTATTTTGGAAGGTAATTCGATGAAATTAGATATTGGAAAAGTGAATGAGCATTATTTTATCAATATTGCTGGAGGCGGGAAGCTGACAGAATTAACATATGATGTGCCCAGTAAATTAAAAACAATGATAGGCCAATTGGCATATTATATGAAAGGTATTGAAATGCTCCCTTCCTTAAAAGCGGCCAGGGTAAAGATTGAATATGATGATCAGGTGCTGGAAGAGGATATTATGCTTTTTCTAATTTCTAATACGAATTCCGTCGGCGGTTTTGAAAAGCTTGCTCCTGATGCGCGTTTAAATGACGGGTATTTTGATGTTCTGATTTTAAAGAAAACAAATCTGGCAGAGTTTATTCAAATTGCTACACTCGCACTTCGGGGAGAGCATTTAAAAAGTAAGAATATTATCTATACACAGGCAAAGCGTGTTAAGGTTACCAATGAGGAAAAAATGCAACTGAACATTGATGGAGAATATGGCGGCCTGCTTCCTGGAGAATTTATTAATCTACAGGAGCATATTGAGTTCATGGTTCCAGCTGAATTTATTGAACACCAGGAAGATTTGAAATAATTTTGAAAGCCTCTGAACATGACATTGTTTTGGAGGCTTTTATTATGCGTATGTAGTTTTTTCTGGAAAAGCACGGAACAAGATAAAACTGCCATTCCTTACGTCAAGAAAGCCTAATAAATGAGGGCAGTTGTTGTTCTCTAAACGGGTATGATAAAATAAGGTATTAAAATCGATTACGAAAATAGAGGAAGATAAAAATGGCGAAATCACCAGGAAATACTCCTGTCCAAAAAAATGAACAATTAACTATTACGATTGAGGATATGACCCATGAAGGAAGCGGGGTAGGAAAAGTAGACGGTTACCCTTTATTTATTCCTAAGACCCTGCCGGGAGAAGAAGCAGTGATCAAAGTAGTCAAAGTAAATAAAAACTATGGCTTCGGGAAGCTGTTAGAATTGAAGAAAACAAGCCCTGAACGTGTAGAGCCGACCTGCCATGTCTATTGCGGAGGATGTCAGCTTCAGCATATGAGCTACTCTCTTCAATTGCAGATGAAGCAGAATCAGGTCCATAACGTGATGAAAAAAGTAGCACATCTGGAGCATGTTCTTATTTCTCCGATTATTGGTATGGATGACCCTTCTCATTATCGAAACAAGATTCAAATCCCTGTGGATGAAAAAAACGGTGAATTAATTACAGGCTACTACCAGAAAAGAAGCCACCGAATTTTACAAAATCAAGATACCTGCCATGTTCACAGTCATGCAATGAATGAGGTCCTTCCATTTGTTCGTCATTTAATGAATAAATATGGTATCAAAGCTTATGATGAAAAAACGCATCGCGGCGAATTGCGCCATATTATGATTCGGACAGGTCATTTCACAGGAGAAATGATGGTTGTCTTTGTAACTCGTACAGCAAAGCTGCCCGCAAAAGAACAAATTATTGAAGAATTGACAGAAAAATTCCCTTTTATCAGTTCGATCATGCAGAATATTAATGATCAGCGTACGAATGTTATTTTAGGGAAAAAGACGAAAGTGCTATGGGGAGCAGCCTACATTCATGATACAATAGGCGACCTTACCTTTGCGATTTCTCCGAAGTCATTTTATCAGGTCAATCCGGTTCAGACAAAAGTGCTTTATGATAAAGCTTTGGAATATGCCAATATTGATGAAAATGATGTTGTAATTGATGCATATTGCGGGATAGGAACAATTTCTCTTTTCCTTGCTCAAAAAGCTAAAAAAGTCTACGGAATTGAAGTTGTTCCAGAAGCCATTGAAGATGCAAAGAAAAATGCAGAGCGCAACGGAATAGATAATGCTGAATTTACAGTAGGACGGGCTGAAAAGGTGATGCCTAAGTGGAAGAAGGAAGGGCTGAAACCGGATGTGATTGTCGTTGATCCTCCAAGAAAAGGCTGTGATCCTGAGTTTCTGGATGCAATGATTGCAATGGAACCGAAGCGAATTGTTTATGTTTCTTGTAATCCTTCGACGTTAGCTAGGGATTTAAGGATTTTGGAGGATGGCGGTTTTGAGACGAAGGAAGTGCAGCCGGTGGATATGTTTCCGAATACGGGGCACGTGGAGGTTATAGTTTCGATACAACGGAAAATTACGTAGAACTCCTTCGTTTCAATGCGTTCCGCAAAAATTACCGATTTGTGCCAGATGGTCAAAATGGCGCAAAAAAGTGCTAAAACACCATGTTGTCATTTCAGTGGGAATCAATCTGGTATATGGAGACACAACAAAATAAAAATTCCATAATAAGCAAGTTTAAAATTTTAGGCGTTCAAATAATTGAACGTCTATTTTTTTGTATTAATTGTAAAAAATGAGCTTTTGTTCAGCTAATCCCCTTTCTTATTCAAATATATACTTGAATATATAAAGGAAATAAGATAACCTATAATCAAATAAATATTTGAATGAAACGGAGTGATAAAATTGGCTAAAAAAGACATATGTGAAGTTTATTGTTATGACGAGGAAAAAGTCAATCGTATACAAGAAGAATTACTAAAAGAAGATTTATCTTACGTTTCCCAATTATTCAAAGTACTTGCAGATGAAAATCGAACAAAAATTTCCTATGCGTTATGTATAGATGATGAGTTGTGTGTATGTGATATAGCAAATATCATTGGTTCTACTGTAGCAACTGCCTCCCATCATTTAAGGACGCTTCATAAACAAAAAATTGTGAAGTATCGTAAAGAAGGAAAACTTGCTTTTTACTCATTGGATGATGAACATATTAAGCAATTAATATCAATTACATTAGTTCACCAAAAAGAGGTAAAAGCAAATGTCTGAATCATTAAGCAAAGAAGAAATGAAAGCTTATCGTGTACAAGGATTTAGTTGTGCAGGTTGTGCAAAAACTTTTGAAAATAACGTAAAGAAATTACAAGGTGTGGAAGATGCTGAAGTAAATTTTGGAGCATCAAAAGTTTTTGTGAAAGGGAAGATAACCATTGAGGAGCTAGAAAAAGCAGGATCATTTGAAAATTTAAAGGTGCGAGATGAAAAAGAACAAAAGGTAGTTCATGAACCTTTTTGGAAACAAAAAGAAAATATAAAGGTCTACATTTCAGCAATATTGCTTTTAGTTAGTTGGTTTTTAGGAAAACAATTAGGAGAAGAACACTTTCTTCCGACTATTTGGTATGCACTATCTATTTTAATTGGCGGCTACACGCTCTTTATTAAAGGTCTTAGAAATCTTAGTAGACTACAATTCGATATGAATACGCTTATGACTATCGCGATTATCGGTGCAGCCATCATTGGTGAATGGATGGAAGGAGCGACAGTTGTTATCCTTTTTGCTATTAGTGAAGCATTGGAACGTTATTCTATGGATAAAGCCCGTCAATCCATCGAGTCATTAATGGATATTGCACCAAAAGAAGCTTTAATTCGTCGAGGCAATGAAGAAATGAGTATCCAGGTGGATGATATTCAAGTTGGTGACATTATGATTGTAAAGTCTGGTCAAAAATTAGCAATGGATGGCACAGTGTTGAAAGGAACATCCACCTTAAATCAAGCTGCCATTACAGGTGAAAGTGTTCCAGTTACAAAAACGGTAAACGACGAAGTATTTGCTGGAACTTTAAATGAAGAAGGTATGCTTGAAGTTAGAGTAACCAAAAGAGTGGAAGATACCACACTTTCCAAAATCATTCATCTTGTAGAAGAAGCCCAAGCAGAACGCGCACCTTCTCAGGCATTTGTAGATAAGTTTGCCAAATATTATACTCCCACTATCGTAATTTTAGCTATGTTAATAGCTATTATTCCACCATTGATTGTTGGTGACTGGAATACATGGGTTTATCAAGGTTTAGCTGTTCTCGTAGTTGGTTGCCCTTGTGCTCTCGTTGTTTCTACTCCAGTCGCCGTAGTTACTGCTATAGGAAACGCTGCAAAAAATGGTGTACTAATTAAGGGCGGTGTCTATTTAGAAGAGACTGGAAGCCTTAAAGTCATTGCTTTTGATAAAACAGGAACCTTAACAAAAGGGATTCCCGTTGTGACAGACATTGTAACGTATAGTGGAAATGAAGATGAATTAATGACGATTACAGCAGCAATTGAAAAAGGATCACAACACCCTCTTGCTTCCGCTATTATAAGAAAAGCAGAGGAAAAGAGATTACATTTCAATGATGTATCTATGGAAGAATTTCAATCTATAACAGGAAAAGGCGTCAAAGCACAGATAAATAATAAAATATATTATGTTGGAAGCCCAAGTCTTTTTGAAGAACTGCACAATCAAATAAGAAGTGATCAAAAAGAAAAAATTATCCATTTACAAACTGCAGGAAAAACGGTTATGGTTTTAGGGACGCAATCAGAAATTCTTGCATTTATTGCTGTAGCAGATGAAATAAGGGAAACATCCAAAGAAGTTATCAATCAACTAAATCATCTTGGAATAGAAACAGTCATGTTGACAGGTGATAATCGACGAACTGCAAAAGCTATTGGACAACAAGTAGGGGTTGTCGATGTTGAAGCTGATTTACTGCCAGAAGATAAGTTGACTTTTATTAAAGAACTTCGAAGAGAACATAAAAATGTCGCCATGGTTGGTGACGGTGTGAATGACGCTCCAGCACTGGCAGCTTCTACAGTTGGGATAGCTATGGGTGGTGTAGGAACTGATACAGCATTAGAAACAGCAGATATTGCTCTTATGTCTGATGATTTAAATAAGCTGCCTTATACTGTTCAATTAAGTCGAAAAGCATTGACCATTATCAAGCAGAATATTACTTTTTCTTTGGGAATTAAAGCTCTTGCATTATTGTTAGTTGTACCTGGTTGGTTAACATTATGGATAGCGATATTCGCAGATATGGGAGCTACATTACTTGTAACATTAAACAGTTTACGATTACTGAGGATAAAAGATAAAAAATCAAATTTAAATTAAATACATCTATATTCATATTTGAAACGTTATGTGAACGGTATTTACTGACAGATAGCGTTTTTTTGTATTCAAAATTAGAGGCGAAATAATGATTAAACTCAAAAATGATAAAGAATTAAAAATTGGAAGCCTTTTTGATGGTATTGGAATTTTTCCTTTAGCAGCTTCTTGTTATGGAATGAAACATGTTTGGGCAAGCGAAGTAGAAAAAGCACCAATTTCTATTACTAAACATTATTTTACCAACATGCTTCATCTTGGGGATATTACAAAAGTAAATGGAGGAGAAATACCTCTTGGATGGTTCTCATCTGACATGCTTTTTTTATGGTTTAAAAGCAGGAAGGGAGAAAGATATATGATGTCTTTAAAAGAACAGGAAATATACGAAGAAAAGGTGATGGAGTGGATTGGGGATCATTTTGTGTTGAATGAGGTTGAAATTGAAGACTATCCGTTTTTTCTTCATGGAAAATTATTTCGAGATAAACAAGGCGAATCAATAGGTGTTTTTTTGGTGTGTGATATATGGACGTGTTGATTATCGTTTTCAAGACGCATAAACAGTTGCGATTGAAAGAATAAACTATTCTATTTTTTATAATATTCCACTGCCAATGAGCACTATCTCGAATAAAAATAGTGCTCTTTTTATGGGCAACTTTACCAATGTGGAATTATTTAATCGACAACATCCCCGAATTAGGATATTTGGGGAGGTGGAGCCTGCACCATCATTCTTTCAATTAAATCACAGTACCTTTTTCATAACGAGTCCAGTCTGAGGGTCGTTTATGTTATTCCAAGCATGAAAAAGACCATTACCAGTATATCGTTAAAATTAAAATCATCTGCTCCAGTCATATTAATCCTTCACAAGTAATTAAGAAAATCTGTGATTGAACTCATAAGCAAAAAACTTTGCGAACAAGTAACGTTTCATAAACAAGTTTTCCATACAAAAGTACTGAGGGGAGAAGCCTATTTGGAATTATGCACAAGTACATGAAACACAAGGACTCCAGGCTCTAAGCAATGCGTTTTTGGATGCTGATTTTCAGAAAGCCGTGGATTAAAAAGCATTAGTGCTTCTCAGCTTGCTCGTAAAACAATGAAATCAATCTTTCCATTTTAGCAACGCTGGTGATGATATAATAATTATTTGTTTCTTATCTATCGAAGATTTAATTCTACTAAATTCATTTTTGTTTTTCTGATATAACTTTATAGTCCTCAATTTATTGACATAAATTAAGAAAGATAATTATGGTTATTTAAGATGTTCCTAACTAATGAATTAATGATGCTCTCAAATCACAAATTCCATTTTCTAAATAACCCTTTAAACAAGTTAACATATATACCCAACCTTCTTTTTGTCCCAGCATTTTGCTTACTATTTCAGGATCATGTTCATTCAGGCCAGATTCGTTCACTTCAATAATTGTACTCGTATTATCTAACTCTTTTAGTGTAATTGTAACAACTGTTACTTCATTAGATTCTTCACCCCATGAAAATTTGATTTCCTTATTTTTCTCAACTTTTAATACATTTATTATACCTTCTGCTTCATATTCATCATATCTCAAAGTGATGGACTTGCCTTGTTCCCAACTCTCGGAACTCGAAGAGAACCAGAAATTTCCGATTTTCAAAGGGTCTATTATTGCTTCAAACACCTCATTAGATGGTTTATATATTTTAAATTTTGTAGTTACTTGAGTATTCATAACAAAATCAACTCTCTTTCAAATTATTTTATACTTTTTTATCATTATATAATAAATGATGAAAAAGATAAAAAGCACCATTATTATTTCAATAGGATTTGACTAAGTAGTAGCATAACACCCTGAAAATTTTATCATAATTTATTTTTATAATTTTAGGCATTCACTTACCTGGACGCTTATTTTTGATTTTAATCTTTCTAAATGTAATCGCATTTCAGATCCTGAAAATTCAATAGTCAGTTGTAAATAATGTGAAATTTTCAATATGTATTACCAGCAACTCAAATAGTCAGCTTTGCTGTAAGTTAAAAATTCAAAGGTGAATAATATATAGCGGTGAATCATAATTTTCCCGCCTAATAGATTCCTATTAATAGATAATTACGATAAAATAATATTGTTAAAATAAATTACTACAGAATCAACTCTCAGTTCTGAATGAATAATTTCCGCTTAGAGAAGATTTATTGGAGGAGGAATTGCTGCATGTTTAAAAAGATTGCTAGTGATGCATTAGGATTAAGTGATATTGGAAAAATTATTCGCCCGGATGATTTCGATAAAACGGAATCAGATGATTACGTATTGCATGAAGAAGGAGAGCAAATTCATTTTCTGATTAAATCTAAATCAGATGAGTATTGCTTTACAAACCGTGCCCTGATCCACTTAGATGGGGAAAAGGCAACAAGTAGTAAGCGGAATATTTATCGCTATGATTACTATCGCTATCCTATTCAAAATATTTCCGTTGAAACGGCTGGTACGATTGATCTCGATCTTGAAATAAAATTTACAATCGGCAGTCAGCCTATTTCTGTAGATATAGAGAAAAAAGAAGGCGAGGCTATTGCTGATTTATATAAATCATTAGTTACTATTTCACATATCCAGGACAGTGATGCACGTGTTAAAGGCTATGCAAAAGATAGCCTGGAATTATCCAAAACTTTATTCACTGACAATCGCATCCAGGAAGGAACCATTGCTAATGAATTTGAAAAAGCTGCTAAATTTGCTTTTGATTGGCTAAATACAACATACAATGAGAATACAAGAAAAGATTTTGGCGATATCTTTAATAAATATATCCAAAATTAATAAGGATTATTTTTAATGAATGATGTTTCTTGATATAATACTGCAATCTGGTTTTCGTCAGTAGCTTCTGAATAAAAACAAGTGCATTGCAGAAGATAGAAGAACAATCGATAGCCATGAAAAATAATTAAAAGTCAGGAGAATGCCAAATGGTCAATGGAGTGGAATTTGATTTTGTTGTAAAAGACAGCAAAGCTGCGCTGGAGCAATACAAATCTATTTTTGATGTAGAAGTAGTAGAGGTGACAAATTTTAAGACAGGAAACAATGAAGCGGTGTTCAATATCTTTGGCACACGTTTTCATATGCTTGATGAGAATCCTGAATATCAGTTATTTGCTCCGAAAGAAGGGGATACGCAATCATTTTGGTTTAATGTCGTAGTCCCAAACATTCAAGAAACATATGACAAAGCGATGGCTGCTAATGCAACAGAAATACAGCCTGTCACAAGAATGGAGGAAATGGGTATTTCTAATGCCATGTTTTCCGATAGCTATGGGTATGTATGGATGTTACATGAGATTCATCGTGAAGTATCCTTTGAAGAACGCGTAGATATTTTAAGTAAAGATTTTGAATAAGTATTCTGTGCTTAAATAGCGCAGGATTTTTAAGGACAAACAGCTTTCTATTATACATTAACTTATTGAAGAAGGGCGCTTACTAATTCCTTTATGGAAGATAGAAGCGTCTTTTTATTTAAAAAACTATTTTTAATAAAAAATTCATATGAGAAATGCAAATATAGTTGCTGCCACCCCTTTGGATAATTCTATCTTCATTTGCAACCATATACTAACTTTTCTATAAACATGATAAAATGTAAAGCAAGTCATCTGGAGGTGTCTTTATGCCATTTCAAATTATTCGCAACGATATAACAAAAGTCCAGACAGATGCAATTGTGAATCCAGCTAATTCCACTTTGCTTGGAGGCGGCGGGGCTGATGGAGCAATCCATAGAGCGGCAGGACCTGAATTATTAGAGGAATGCCGCACTCTTGGAGGATGTAAAACAGGACAAGCTAAAATAACAAAGGGCTATCAGTTACCTGCCGAGTATGTTATTCACACTGTCGGACCAGTCTGGCATGGCGGAAAAAGTAATGAAGAGAAATTGCTGTCGGATTGCTATCGGCATTCCCTTGCATTAGCAAAGGAATATCAATTAGAGAGCATTGCTTTTCCACTCATCTCTTCGGGTGTTTACGGATATCCCAAGGATAAAGCGTTTAAAGTGGCAGTCTCCGTAATTAGCGATTTTTTGTTACAGAATGAGATGCAGGTTTATCTTGTTGTGTTTGATAATGCCGCATTTACCTTGTCAGAGAAGCTGTTTTCATCCATTAAGCAATATATTGATGATAAGTATGTAGAAGAACCGCCTGCAGATCGGGGAAATCGGTATGATGAAGTACGTCTTTTTAAAGAGGCTTCTTTGGGAGAACCAGAGGATGAATATGTAAGCAAGAGAAACTTAACAGAAGTTGTTAACGGTATGGAAGCAACTTTTTCACAGATGCTGCTGCGCTTGATTGATGAAAAAGGTATGTCAGATGCAGAAGCGTATAAAAAAGCAAATATCGACCGGAAGCTGTTTTCAAAAATCCGTAATGATGTTCATTATCAGCCAAGTAAGTCTACAGTTATTTCCTTTGCGATGGCATTAAAGCTAAATCTTGATGAAACAAGGGATTTGTTACTTCGTGCCGGCTTTGCACTTTCACGAAGCAGTAAATTTGATATTATCATCGAGTATTTTATTGAAAAAGAAAATTATAATATTTTGGAGATCAATGAAGCTTTATTTGCTTTTGATCAAAAGCTTCTGGGAGTGTAAAGCACAGCAGAAATATGTCGCTTTGTATGCGACCTTTTTATTCATAGAGAATGATATTCTATCATCATAATAAGTGATTAGGAGATGATAGAATGAAAAAAGATTTAACAGAACTTGTATTTATTTTGGACAGAAGTGGTTCAATGAGAGGGCTTGAAGGAGAGACAATCTATGGATATAACACCCTCCTGGAGAAGCAGAAAAAGGAACCTGGTAATGCTGTTGTGACGACTGTTTTATTTGATAATGAGTATGAATTGCTGCATGATCGGGTGAATATTCAAGATATCGGGCCAATCACAGATAAAGAATATAATGTAAAAGGGTTTACGGCGCTTTTAGATGCAGCAGGAAAGACCGTGAACAACATCGGCAATGCATTAAAAAATACAGTTGAAGCGGAACGGCCGGAAAATGTGATGTTCGTCATTATTACGGATGGCCTGGAAAACGCAAGCCGGGAATTCGATTATGAAAAAGTCCATAAGATGATTGAACATCAAAAGAGTAAATATAACTGGGAATTTATTTTTCTTGGTGCAAATATCGATGCAGTTGCTGCAGCCGGCCGTTTTGGCATCGGAAAAGACAGAGCAGCAAATTACCATGCAGATAGTGTGGGGACCTCGCTTAATTATGATGTTATCAGTGAAACAGTAAGTCATTTTCGCTCCAATCATAGTATTTCCGAGAACTGGAAGGAACAGCTTGAAGATGATTTCGGGATGCGGGATGGTCAGGAATAAAAGTCTCAGTATTAATTTTTCTGTTGTATTTAAGTATAGTGTAAAAACAAGTGTGTGATTGTAATCTTTATGAGACCATTAATCAGGGGGAGAACTCCTTCGATTAATGGTTTTTTAGAAAGATAGGATAAATAAAAATATGAAGTTAAAACTGTGACCTTGAAATTCATAATAGGAATATTCTTCTAAATACTTACATTTGATTATCAAGGGAGCAGCTGGCCCAAATTGTAAGTCTGAACTGGTTGTATCAGGAGCGAATAACTTGTATTAAAAAGTATATAAATTCATCTGTATAGCGATTTTTATTCTGCTGCTGTTTGGTCAATGTCGTAAAAAAAAGATTTATTGAATACCCTTTTTAAATAAAATGCCTGCTATACTTTAATCAAATCTTAAAAGGAAGCGAGGTAATAATGTGAATTGGGGGATTATAGGTCTTGGAAATATTGCTCACGAATTTGCTGAAAGTATGGAAGCAGCAGGGTCTGTTTATGGGGTCAGCTCAAGAAATTATCAAAAAGCTTTAGATTTTCAAAATCAGTACAATATTAAGAAGGTATATAAATCATATGAAGAATTATTAAACGATAGGGATATTGATATTGTGTATATAGCTACCGTTAATTCACAACATTATCAAAACATCATGGATTGTTTAAAGAGTGGGAAGCATGTTTTATGTGAAAAAGCGATTTGGGATAACTATGAGGAACTAAAAAAAGCTTATTTATATGCACAAGAACATGATTTGATACTAGCTGAGGCAATGACAATTTATCATATGCCGCTTTTTACTAAAATTAAAAACTTAATAGAGCAAGGGAAACTGGGAAAAATAAAATATGTTAATGCTAATTTAGGTAGCTTAAAAGAAGATAACCCTTCGAATCGTTTTTTTAGTAAGGAATTAGGTGGTGGTGCCATGCTTGATATTGGCACATATGTGTTGTCATTCTTACGTTTTTTTCTGCAAGATGAAATTATCGAGATAAAGCATGTAATGTCAAAATATAAAACAGGTGTTGATGAGATGTGGAGTATAGCCGTTAAAACAGATAAGGATATTATCGGGAACGCAAACATAACATTTCGATCAAAACTCCCTAAAAAAGCAATTATTGCTGGAGAGAAAGCTTATATAACAATCGATAACTATGTCAGAGCTGATAAAGCTGTCGTTACCTATCCTGATGGGAAAGAAGAAACGATTAAATGCGGAAATACAAATAATGCCTTAATGTATGAAATTTTAGATATTGAAGAAACAATCAAGAATAGGAAAGCAGGCAAAGATTATATAAATCAAACGATGGATGTTGTGTATCTTATGGATAAATTACTTACAATTGAAGGGCTAAAATAAAGTTTAGGGAGAATATTATGAAGAAACCAACAGTTGAGGATATCATTTATTATCTGCTTGAATGTTCATGTCCTGTAACGATTAAGGAAATTTCAAGACATTTTATGATTTCAGAAAAAACAGTGTGGAATAGACTTCATAATGAAATGTTGAATCAATTATTAGGGAATCGTGTTAAATTAATTCTAAAAAACAATGTTGGTATATATTTAGAAGGCGAAACAGAAGAATTAGGATCTTTAAAACGAAGAATTTTAAAAAGCCTTGGTTCAAAAAATTATCAGCATGAATTAAGACAAAATCATATTTTATTGGATTTGTTACTTGGAAAAGAAGAATATACAATTAAAGGATTAATGGACCGGCATCTAGTTTCGAGAAATCATATCATTCAAGATTTAAATGATTTGCAAAAATATATTGAGCCTCTGGACCTTGTTATTAAGAAAACACAAAATTCAGGGGTTAGTATTTTAGGAGATGAAATCTTAATAAGGCAGCTTCTTGAGAAAACTATTTTGCAAACAAGCTTTTTTTATAAGAAAAGCTTAAATAAAGATATAAAGTTTGATGAAGGGATTCAAATGGTTCTGGATGAACTTCTTCTGGAAAAAGAATTGGTTAGAGCCATTTATGTAGTTGAGAAAGTTCAACAGAAAATATTAAAACCCTTTACTGATGAAGGTAGAAAAGAGTTGATTCTTCAAATAATAATCAGTCAATATCGCAGCAGTATAGATAATGATATCCAATATGTAGAATACGATTTGGATAAAGATAAAATCCGATTTAGAGAATTTATCAAACTATTCTTAGATAACCAAATGTTCCTCAAAGAAAATGATTATATATATTTATGGAAAAGATGTGTTTTGAACCGTTTTGCATCCAATGATGACTATCAAATAAATAATAAATTATTAGAAATGTCCCGAAGCCTGTTAAATTCGATTATGGATATTAAATATAATGAAGAAAATGAACTTTTAATTAAAAATTTGGCGTATCATTTATCCCAGGCTATTAATCGAAGTAAAGAAGGGATAAAACCCAATAATCCAATATTACCCAAAATAAAACAAGAATACGGGAAATTTTATTCGATGGTGCTTACCAATGTTCAAATAATTGAAGAAGAATTTAATGTATCATTTAATGAAGATGAGATAGGTTTTATAACGATATACATTAGTTCAATTTATGAAACAAACCTTAATAAAGAATTTCATAAGGTTTTATTGATTAGTGATAGCGGGATTGGTCAAACTCAATTAATGGCAATGCGGCTTATGAAAAAATTTCAAAATTTATTAATACATGATATGAAAACTACAATGAACATTGAAGAATTTCAATTACAAAATTGTGATGTGATTTTAACCACAAGACCTATTCTAACTAAACCAATTTATAGAAACAAGATAATAAGAATCTCAAATTTTGTGAGTGAGGATGATATTGAAAAAATTAAAGAGCACTTAAATAAAAAATATATCTTAAAAACTAATGAAAACGATTTCCTTAATAGTGATATCGATTTTAGGTTCTTTCGAAGTGATTCTGATAGCAGGGAAGATATATTAAATAGATATATTCAAATTGCAACAAATGAAGAGTATTGTACAAATAGGTTATTAGAAAGTGTATTTGAGCGTGAAAAAAGATCATCTACTTCAATAGGGCAAGGAATCGCCATACCACATGGGAACAGTGCATATATTAAAAAACAAGCTGTATTTATTATCAAAAATAATAAAAAAGTGTCATGGGGAAAGGAAGAAGTCGATATCGTATTACTTTTGCTATTAAGATTTGAAAAACTGAGTGAAAATAGAAACTTTTTTGTCAGACTATATAGCTGTTTAGAAAGAACTGAATTAATTAGAAATATTGATAATGAAAATCAATTAGAAGAATTGAAAAAGTATATTTTAAAAGGAGATTGAAAATGAAGTTTGAACAACTATTCTCTAGAAATAGAGTTTTATTTGAATATGAATTAACTAAACACGAATTAATTAAGAAAATGTGTGTAGCTTTCTTTGAAGACGGAATAGTCTCAAATTTAGAACAATTTGAATTGGATATTTATAAAAGAGAAGAAGAATATAGCACCTATGTCGGACACGGAATAGCTATTCCTCATGCTATTTCAAAACAGGTTAAGGAAGCTGGGATTTGTTTTTTAAAACTAGAACATAACCTCTCATATGGAGAAAGGGAAGAAGATGTAAGATTGGTATTTATGCTGGCTATTCCTGAAAATTCAAGCGAAAACCATTTACGAATATTAAGTTCACTTGCGAAAAATCTAATGAAAGAAGATTTTAGGAAATTATTGGAATATTCTAACGATATTGATGATTTTTACAGAGCAATTAAAACAATTCAATAACGGTTGTATTCATTTATATCTAACAAACTTTTGATATAACAGAAAGGGAGGAAATAAATTGACCAGATTAGTAGCTGTTACAACATGCCCGACTGGAGTTGCTCATACTTATATGGCTGCTGAAGCAATTATAGAAGCGGCTAAAGAAAAAGATATTTGGGTTAAAGTTGAGACACAAGGTGCTTTGGGAGCAGAGAATATTCTTTCTGAAGATGAAATAATGAATGCAGATGTTGTTTTAATTGCTTCTGGTAAGAAAGTGAATAAAGACCGTTTTGAAGGTAAAAAAGTTTTTGAAGCAGATATCTCCAGAGCTATTAAAGATGCTGCCGGGTTAATAGATGAGGCATTTCAAAGTGCAAAAGTTCAAGAAAATAAAATATCTGAAAGTCCAGATGGTAAAGAAACGAAAAATAAAGAACTGCCAGAAGTCTATAAACACTTAATGACCGGTGTTAGTTTTATGACCCCAGTTGTAGTGGCTGGGGGAATATTACTAGCTATCAGTTTTATCTGGGGATTGGATTCTTCAACAGAAGGTGATCCATCGTATAATCCAATTGCTGCCGCATTAAATTTAATTGGTGGAGGGGACGGTGCATTAGGACTTATGGTCCCGGTTCTCGCTGCAGGAATTGCATATTCTATTGCCAATAGAGCAGGAATAACATCAGGACTATTGAGTGGTTTGATAGCTCAAATAATAGGGGCAGGTTTTCTTGGAGGAATAATTGGTGGGTTTTTAGCTGGCTATATCACCAAATATTTAATTAAATGGATCAAAGTTCCTAAAAGTATTGAATCAATAAAAGCTGTTTTATTAGTTCCTGTATTATCTGTAGGCCTCACAGGTTTAATTTTAATTTTTGTTATAGGCACTCCGATCGCAGCTTTATTGGATATCCTTGAAACAGCATTAAGTAATTTAGAGACCGGCAATAAAATATTATTAGGTATTATTACAGGTAGTATGATGGCTTTTGATATGGGTGGACCGCTTAATAAATCTATCTTTGCATTTAGTATGATTGCTTTTGCGGAAGGTAATTATGAGCCTTTTGCAGCTGTTATGGCTGGGGGAGTAACTCCACCGCTTGCTTTAGCCCTATCCACTATTTTATTTAAAAACAAATACTCTGTAGAAGAGAAAGAAATGGGTAAATCAGCCTGGATCTTAGGAGCATCAAATATTACTGAAGGTGCAATTCCATTTGCAGTAAGCGATCCATTGCGAGTCATACCATGTATTATGATTGGTAGTTCTGTTTCGTCGACATTGTCACTTATATTTGAAGCCGCTTGCCGGGTTCCGCATGGCGGTTTATGGGCGACTTTAATACCGAATGTATTTGATAATCCATTACTTTGGGTATTTGGTATTTGCTGTGGCACAGTAGTAGGGGCAATTTTACTGGGCTTAGTAAAAAAAGGAGGTGTACATCAATAATATGATTTATAACATGAGAGATGTTTTACAAGTTGCAAGAAAAAACCAATTCGCTGTACCTGCATTCAATATTAGCAGTCTTGAAATGTTAAAAGCCGTTATAAAAAAATCTGAAGAATTAAATGCTCCAGTTATTATTGAAATTCATCCAGATGAATTAGCTTATATGGGACTTGAATGGATGGCAACCATAAAAGAGTACGCTCAAGGCGCTAAAGTTCCTGTTGTCATTCATCTTGATCATGGTAGAACAATTGATGAAGTTATGAAAGCTGTCCAAGCTGGATTCACTTCTGTAATGTTTGATGGTTCACTAATGGAATATAATCAAAATGTGATTGAAACTCAAAACGTTGTTCAACTTATGAAAAGTTTGAATATATCAGTTGAGGGAGAATTAGGTACAATTGGTAATACAGGAAATAGTGCTGAAACAAGTTCAAGCGAAATTATCTATACTAATCCAATTGAAGCAATTGACTTTGTAGAGAAAACAAATATTGATAGCTTTGCAGTTGCTGTTGGAACAGCACATGGTTTATATCCAAAAGGAAAGCGCCCACGTTTAAACATTAAATTGTTAGAAGAAATTAGCTCTAAAATAAAGATACCTCTCGTTCTTCATGGCGGTAGCGGCAATACAGACAAAGAACTTAAAAAAGCCGTTTTGTTAGGGATTGCAAAGATCAATATATCAAGTGATATTAAAAGTGCATTTTTTAATCAGATGAGAATCGTATTATCAAATAATGGCCTATATGAGCCGAATCAAATATATCCCTCATGTATGAATAAGGTGAAAGAAGTTGTTGAACATAAAATGAATATCTTCAATACGGCAGGAAAAGCAGCCTTATATGGTTAAATTTTCATCGTCATGAAATAAAATTATAAATGCCTTATACCAACATAGAAGTAGAATAGGTATACACATAAAAGGAATAAAGAAATGGGGAATTCTCCTCTCTTTATTCCTTTTAGTATTTGTTAGTTATTGCATTTAAAATGTTTTACCGCAATGGGAACATATTATAGAAGAAGTAACCAGCTTAGCAAAAAAAGATAGATTGTTAAAATATAATTGGAAAAGCTAAGCTAGTACTTTGAAAGGGGATTTTCTTGTCTACTTTTTCATATTTTTTTGTTTCATGTTTTTTATACAATTGTTCTATGAAGCAAACTTAGATAGAAACAAAAATGAAAAAAATTTTAATAGAACTGCAAGGCGATATATGGATTAATAGCGTATAATGTCAATTATAATAAATATTTCACTTTAGCTTGTAATAGTATAGTAAACTGGGTTTATCCAAGCTTAGTCAGTAAACAAGAAAGAAGCTGACACACGCAGTTGTATAGTGATAAATACACTATAGCTATGTTCTGCTGTGTATATCTACATATAAAAATATACAAAAGGAGACAGTTACATGTACAAATCACTCTCCTGGATTGCTGTTATATTTTGGATGGCACTTATTTTTTATTTATCACATCAGCCAGCTGCAATTTCCAATGAACTCAGTTCAGGAATTACAAAAATGATTGTAAATACCTTGGATAAACTTGCTTCACAATTCCAGTTTAACATTGAAGATCTGCACCATATCGTTAGAAAAAATGCGCATTTTTTTGCCTACTTAACGCTGGGTATTCTCGTTTTGAACGGATTAAGAAGAAGTGGTGTAAATGCCAAGCAAGGTGCAGGGATTGCGCTGTTGATATGCATTCTATATGCCATAACAGATGAGGTGCATCAGCTGTATATCCCTGGAAGATCAGGAGAGGTAAGGGATGTTTTGATTGATAGTGCTGGTGCGAGTATAGGGATTATTATTTATTTCATTGTTTCCAGGCTTACAGGGTGGCTTAAGGATAAGCGTACCATCTGACTAATAGTTTATGGGATTTCGGGTAGAATAGGGGTATCTATATTGAAAGCAACAAATGAGTAAACTTTTTGTGAAGCTGTCTCTTCTTGTCAATGGAACAAGCGTAGAGGCGGTTTTATTCCTGTGAAAAAGGAAAGAAATACAGAAGTACTCAGGTTCGTTTTGTGTGCTAATATATTTCTTAAGAATGTTTAAATATACTTGAACAAATGCAATGTTGTATTTGATTTTTCTCTTTGAGGGAAAAAGTATCAAACAGGCTTTTATTACTTCATGAAGTGAAAAAAAGCAGGATAAATTTTATATTAATGAAATATACGAAGGTACGAGGTGTCTGTTTCATAGCAGAAAAAGATAAATAGAGTGTGAGGGAAAATATGGTACAGAATAAAATGATGTTAAACCCGGAAGTAAGAAAGGCGACCAATATTGATGAAATTGTAAAGGTATATGCAAAAATAGATGAAGGCTGGCTCCGATTTCATTATAAATTATCGATATGGCTGGTAGCCTTTGCCTTTATAATAGAATGTCTCCTTAGCATCATGATTGTCCAGACAGACCTATTAAGTACCTCCGTTCCTGTCTATATTTGGAGATATATTGCAGTGCCAAGCGGTGTGAACCTGATATGCATTGGCATCGGAACCGTTGTCATGCGTTCCCAGCGTATCTCACATCAGGTGAAAATGTATACGATATCTCTTCTTTTAGTTGCTGTAGCTTTTATTTTATTTACAATCCATACGATATTTGTATCGAGCTATTTTATTTTTGCGATTGCAATTATGTTGAGTACTGCCTATACGTGCTATAAGGTAACCACAGTAACAATAACAGCAAGTCTTATTGGTTTTGCTGTATCAGAAATATTTATTGTATGGGATACGGAGAAAAGAAGGTGATTTTTTAGTTGGATTAGTTATTCTCCTGGCTTTTTCTTTTATTTGTATGGTTTTTATTCACTACCAGAGAAAGAAAAATCTTGCCAGTATCCAGCTAGAATTAGAAAGATTCCGTTTAGAGAAAAAGCTGGAAATAGATGAAATGACAGGGGTCAATAATCGGACAGCTTTCCTGCGCAGTTTGAAAAATATTGAAGGTACTATGGATAAAAAGTATATTCTGGCTATCGTGGATATTGATAATTTCAAAAAAATTAATGATACATGGGGGCATTATAGTGGAGATGAATGTATTGTCCAATTTTCAAGAGTGTTAAAAGAAAATAGTGAAAAGTATACTCCTTACCGTTATGGTGGAGACGAATTTTGTCTGATTTTTCAAGATATAGATCTGGAAGAAGCAGAAGAAATTTGCGGGAGAATACAGGAACAGTTAAATAAAGTAGATATCAAAAAACTTCCTGATTTGAATCTGACAACAAGCATTGGAATGGCGGTATATATAGATGAAATGGAAGTTTCTGAATGGTTTGGCTGTGCAGATCGAGCTTTATACCAGGCGAAAGAGGTACGGAATGCGATAAGAGTTTATTGAGAATATGTAGGGAGCTTGTAATATGACATTGTTAATGTTACAAGAATAAAGATGATAAAAAAACGAAATCAGCGATGCTTCAATACGAAGTGTCGCTAATTTCATTAAAGAAACATGATTCTAGAAAATAACTAAAAGATTATAAGAAACGAAAAATCCTGGCTATTTTACAAAGACCGAGCTATTAGTATTTCATATTTATTCTGAGCTTCCATCTGTCAGATGAGATTCTAAAAACCAGAGGCTTTTATCCAGCTTACGAGATACCTCAGTAAATAAATCAGATGTATCCGGATCCTCGTCAGCCGAAATTTCAACCGCTTCCCGGATATTATTAGCCACAATTGCCCACCGTTCAGTCAGATTTTCAAGTACAAGAATATCTTTTGTATTTTGAAGTTCCCAGGCAGGAAGTCTTGTTTCTGATGCGATAAATTGTACCGGTTTTCCAGCAGACCCGCCTAAGCTTGCAGCCTGTTCCGCAAGAGAGTCAATTAATTCCGGAATTTCCCCGGCCAGGTCATCGAAAAATTCATGATAGGCAATGAAGTGTGGTCCACGGACGTTCCAATGTGCCAGCTTTGTCTGAATAAAAAGGTCAGTTAAGTCGGTTACCTGCTGATTAAGTAGTTCTATCATATGTTCTCTGGATTTTTCTGAATGTGCTTTTCTAAATGTACTCATTTTCTTTCCCTCCTGAAATGTTTTTCCTCCAATGTTTTCTGGATAGCCTCAACGGATGAATGTCTAAAGAGGCGGGAGTACCTTAATTGGCTGCAAAAATTATTAGCAAGATAGTATTGAGTAACTGAATCAATACAGTAATTCTAGATATAGCCGTGTAATTTAATGCTTAAGTATCAGGTACGTTTTGTTAAAAAACTGTTTAATTGTGCTACAGTTTTGTATCCATATAATCACATGAAAGGTATTTATTAAAATAATAAAGATACCCCTAAAATTACTAATACCCAATTTTATTAAATAGTAAACCTCTGCAATAAAAATCAGGAAAATATTGATGGTGAAAAATATAAAGATATATAGCTCTCATCAGTCAAATACAGTAAAACAAAATGCGTCCCAAATAACCTATTTCTAAAGTTGGAGGATCAGCATATAAAGGAACGCAATTTTAAATAAAATAATCTATCCAAATGAATATTATCTTCAAAAACTAAGTTAAAACAAATAAATATAGAGATGATAAGTAATTAAAAAGTAGATATTTATAAATACAACACATAACTTTTAATTTAAACGTAAGTGATTGAAGAAGAAAAGGCTTACCGTATTTATGCTGAATAATCTTTCAGAGATAAGGAAGGATTTATTTTTTGTTTTCGTGTAGGCTATTCTTATAGAGGTTGTGCAAAAAGTCTAATAAAACGACACTTCGAATTTCTATTCCGTCTTGAACTTCTTGGTCTTATTTATCGGACTTTTTGAACATGCACACATATACATTTTCTGGTAGGGAGGAAGCCCGCTATGAGAGAAGCAATTATGTTAATAGTGGATTTAATCAATGATATTCATGATGCGATTGCCGGTACATTTGGGGCTGGTATGACAGATAAAGAATTGCATTTCTGGATTTTTGGCATCCTGGGTATTGTAACGTTCTTTATTGTCTATATTGTATTTAAGATTCTGTCAAAAATAAAGTGGAGCATTGCTATTTTAGCATTTCTCTACACATTTACCGTGATGATCGTCCTTGTGTTTGCGGTTGAGATTCAGCAGGCTTATACACAACGGGGGAATATGGAATTTGCAGATGCGGTTATGGGTTTATGGGGATTTATTGTCTTTTTTGCTGTCTATGCAGTGATTGGTATTATAGGTTACTTTATCTATAAAGCTTTTAAGAAATAAACAAAGCACTTTGTCAGCGCTGGCAAGGTGCTTTGTTTATTTCAGGCTGTACCTGTCCTTATTCTATGCCTGCCGAAACAGATTCCGGTAACGTGCTTCCACCATCAATAACATACTGGCCGCCAGTCATATAGCTGGATTCATCACTTCCCAGAAAAGCTGCGAGCTCTCCAACCTCTTTAGGTAACCCAAGCCGGCGCATTGGAATAGCGGCTGCCATCTCTGTAAGAACAGATTCTGGATCATCAGGATTGGACGTTTTTGCAATACTCTCAGCCATTGGCGTCCGGGCATAACCTAATTGCATGGCATTCACACGAATATTTTTAGCCGCGTATTCTACCGCTAATGATTTTGTAAATCCTATTAATGCTGCTTTTGATAGGGCATATGCTACTTCACCGGGGTCAGCAACGATATCCCCTGTTACAGAAGACATTACCACAATGCTGCCGCCGCCATTTTCAAGCATATGCGGCAGGACTGCTTTGGTTGTATTCCACACGCCCTTGATATTTACATCAATGTGAAAATCAAGATCAGCATCACTCATTTCCAGGAAATCACCTAACTTACATACACCAGCAATCGCTGCCAGTATATCAATTTGACCAAATTTGTTTACAGTTTCTGCAGCAGCAGCTTTACACGATTCCACATCAGTGACATCTACAATTTGTGCGGCAACTTCGACATCGTATTCTTTTATAATTTCTTTAGCAACCTTTTCTACCTTTGGATGAACGTCAACAATCATTAAGTTAGCACCATGCTTGGCATAAACATGTGCAATTCCTTCGCCGAGCCCCATCGCCGCTCCTGTAATAAATGCAGTTTTTCCTTCCAGTTTTTTCATGAAATCGCCTCCAATTTAGTAGTAAATAGAATAATCTCACTTTTATTATAACGTACATTATTTGTGTATATATTTAAATACTTTAAATATCAAAATTTTGTCATGGAGAACGATCTGAAAACTTCAGTTGAAGGAAGCTTTGTTTTTATGAAATAGCGGTGGTAGAATACAAGAGAAATTTAATTAATTGAAAATTCGAAGCATATACGTGTATCTTAATTAAAAAGGGGAGAGGGGAACCAGAATGATAGATTTAGGCCATAAACCTGTATTGGAAGGTGAAAAAGTTATACTTAGACCTTTTAAAGAAGAAGATTTTCCTTATATAAAAGAATGCTTAACAGATTACGAAGTGTTAAAGCTGACCGGAAGTGATATGGATTTTGATTTTGAGGAGGAAGCGGAAATCATTCTTGATTGGTACCGTACAAGACATACACAAACTGACCGCTTGGATCTTGCCATTGTTGATCAATCTCAGGGCATCTTAGTAGGTGAAGCAGTAATCAATTTATACGATGAAACAAATCATAGTATGAATTTCCGGATTCTTATGGGTCCAAAGGGAAGGAATCGCGGTTTAGGAACGGAAGCAACGCAGCTTATTATTGATTATGTATTTAAAAACACAACACTTAATCAATTGACTTTAAGTGTTTTGGATTTCAATCCAAGAGCCCGGCATGTTTATGAAAAAGTCGGCTTTGTAAAGGACAATATCGATGAAAAAGAAGTGGAATTTGAAGGAAGGTGGATTGACTCTATTAATATGAAATTACCCAGGGAAAAATGGCTGAGTAAGAAAGAAGTTTAATAGAATCTCCGTCGTGAAAGTTATTTGTTCCATATGAAAGTGTTATAATCTTACTTAACAGTGCTAATTTAAGAAGAGGTGACAGAATAATGACAATCGTAAAAGGGAAAACGATGGAGAAATGGATTAGTGAGTTTCCGGACTTGGGTCCTGTCATAAATTATACACCGTTTTATTGGAGTAACCCTTATGTGAAGGATAACAAAACAGCTTTCCAGGGACAGCCGCTTCAATTAAAAGATATACAAGATGCAGAGGAACGCTTAAAACGCTTTGCTCCATTTATCGTCAAAGCTTATCCGGAGACGGAAAAAACAAGAGGAATTATTGAATCTCCACTGAAAAAAGGAAATCAGGTTAAAGAAAGAATGGAAACGATTACAGGACAAAGAATTCCCGGTGCTTTATACATCAAGCTGGACAGTCATTTACCTATTTCCGGTTCAATCAAAGCAAGAGGCGGTATTTATGAAGTACTTAAATATGCAGAAACATTACTGTTGGAGCATAACCTATTATCGGAAAAGGATGACTACAGTAAAATTGCAGAAGATAAGTACAGGGAATTTTTCTCGCAATATACGATTCTTGTAGGTTCAACAGGGAATTTGGGACTGAGTATTGGAGTGATTAGTGCTAAGCTTGGATTTCGTGTGGTGGTCCATATGTCTGCGGACGCAAAGAAATGGAAAAAGGATTTATTAAGAGAGCGGGGAGTTCAGGTAGTTGAACATCCATCAGATTATAGCAAGGCTGTGGAGGAAGGAAGAAAAGAAGCAGAAAATGATCCCCAAAGCTATTTTATTGATGATGAAAATTCAGAAGACTTATTCCTGGGATATACAGTGGCGGCTATTCGTTTGAAAAAGCAGCTGGAAGAACAAGAGATTCAAGTAAGTCTGGAGAAACCGCTGCATGTTTACTTACCATGTGGTGTTGGCGGTGGTCCTGGTGGTGTCGCATTTGGTTTGAAAGCTATCTTTGGTGATGCTGTAAAATGTTATTTTGCAGAACCGACACATTCTCCTTGTATGCTTATTGGAATGATGACGAGAATGCATAATGAGATTTCAGTGAGTGATTTTGGTTTAGATAACCGGACTGCCGCTGATGGACTAGCTGTCGGAAGGCCATCCGGTTTTGTTGGAAAAGTGATGGAGCCGCTGATAGAAGGAATCTATACGGTGAGTGATGAGCAAATGTTCCGGCTTATTGCTGAGATGGCCGATGCAGAAGGGGTTCATCTTGAGCCATCTGCAGTTACGGGATTAATGGGGCCTTCTTATGTCGTTCAAAATTACCCAAAAGTAACAGAAGAAGATACGCATTTAATCTGGGCTACCGGTGGAAGTATGGTTCCAGATGAAATTAAAAAAGCGGAGTATCAGAAAGGGTTGGAGTATAAAATAAATCCTGATGCAAAATAGCTATAATTATATAAAAGCGCAAATCAGACATTTCATCTGATTTGCGTTTTCTTATGACCAGAATGATTAATCAACAGGAGATAATTCACTTTCTGTTACCCATTTATGATTCTTTATCTTTTCTCCACCAGTTGTTGGGACGAAGTCAACCATGTAGACTGTTGTCTTTTCTGCTGAATCAATCGTTGCTGTTGCCCCTTTCATTCCATCCATATGATTAGCCTCCAATACAACCTCCGTTCCTGGCTCTAAAGGAGCTTCGTCAGCATTTTTAATTTCTTCCTGAATAACCCATTTGTGATTTTTTACTTCTTCTCCGCCGGTAGTTGGTTTATATGTTACCATATAGGCGATTGTATCATAAGCACCTGTAATCGTTGCTTTAGCCCCTTTCATGCCTTCCATATGATCAGCTTCGATGATGGCATGACTGCCGACTTTATAGGTTGGATTTTCAGCTTTCTTCAAGTTTTCAGGAACTTCTCCGGAGCCGGACTTATGATGCCCTTCATGTGCAGAAGCATCTGTTTTTTCCTGTGTTTTTATACCTGAATTTTCTCCGCTATTTTTATTTTCAGGACTGTTTCCACATGCTGCTAATAATAATAGCAGACAGGTTCCAAAAATAATGATCCAAAATTTATTTCGCTTCATTTTATCCCTCCGTTGTTTGTGTCCGGATTAATTTCCCCGATATTTGGAAATCTATAAGCGATTTAACGAAGTTTTTACTATAATCATTATTCACACGGGATAAAGATGGAAATTATATTTAGGGTTGTTTACTTTTCAACAATCTGGCATTGAAAGCCACGATAATCGTACTGAGTGACATCAATACTGCACCGACTGCAGGGTTCAGTAGAATACCCCAAGGGGCTAAAATTCCTGCGGCCAGTGGAATAGCAATAATATTATAGCCGGCTGCCCACCAGAGATTTTGAATCATTTTACGATAGGTTAAGCGGGAAAGTTCAATAATAGAAACGACGTCTACCGGATTACTATTGACCAATACGATGTCTGCTGTCTCCATGGTTACATCTGTTCCAGCACCGACTGCAACTCCTAAGTCTGCAGTAGCTAGAGCTGGAGAGTCATTGATTCCATCACCAGTCATGACAGTTCTTTTCTTATTTGCTTGCAGCTGTTTAATCTGATCTGCTTTTTGATCTGGGAGCACCTCTGCAATGACATTGTCAATACCGATTTCTTTGGCAACATTATTAGCTACAGTTTCATTATCACCAGTCAGCATTAGTGCTTCGATACCAAGCTCATGTAAACGGCGTACGGCTTCTTTAGAAGAATCTTTGACCTGATCAGCAAGTGCAATTATTCCGATAAATTGTTCTTCCTCCAAAACAAAAATGACCGTTTTTCCTGTATTGGATAACTTGTTAAAAGCATCCTTGTCATAAGGGATGTTGTTTTTATTCATATACCCTGGACTTACTGCTAAAACCCAGGAATTTTCCAGTCTAGCTTTTACACCGGCGCCTGAGATCGAATCAAAGGCTCTGGGTACCATTAAGTTTAAATTCTGTTTCTTAGCAGAAGCAACAATACCTGCAGCTATAGGATGCTCAGACTGAGATTCAATAGAAGCTGCTTTTTGTAAGAGCTCTTTTTCTGTGGTATTACCCCTTGGAATAATATCCGTTACAGCAAACTCTCCTTTGGTTAAGGTTCCTGTTTTATCAAAAACAACAGTATTAATTTTTCTTGCATCTTCAAAGCTGGCACGGTTTCGGATAAACAGTCCGTTTTGTGCTGATAAATAAGTAGAACGGGCAACTACTAAAGGAATTGCCAGCCCGAGTGCATGTGGACAGGAAATAACTAATACTGTAACCATTCGTGTCATCGCTTCTTCAACACCATAACCAAGAGAAATCCAAATAACGAAAGTAAGGATCCCTGCAGCTACAGCAATATAAAACAGCAGCTTAGCCGCACGGTCGGAAAGCTTTTGGGTTTTTGATTTACTTTCCTGAGCTTCTTTAACAAGCTGAACAATCTGGGAGAGATAACCTTCTTCACTTGTTTTCGAAACTTCAATTGTTAATGATCCGGATGTGTTGATAGAACCGCCGATTGCTTCATCTTTTATCTGTTTTTCAACAGGGGCAGATTCTCCAGTCAGCATCGATTCATCGACAGAGGATTTTCCATCAATAATAATACCATCTGCAGGTATTTTTTCACCTGGTTTAATAAGAAGATGATCACCTTTCTTAAGCTCTGAAATCTGGATAATCTCGGTGTTGCCCTCTTTATCTATTTTTGTTGCTTCCTTTGGCATCAGTTCTACTAAAGATTCCATAGAATCGGATGCTTTACTGACAGAGCGCATTTCCACCCAATGGCCAAGCAGCATAATGGCAATCAACGTTGCTAATTCCCAGAATAAATCATGAGCTTCGAGACCGAATACAGTCGCTGCGCTGTAAACATAAGCAACAGTAATCGCAAAGCCAATTAATGTCATCATACCGGGAGATTTTTGTTTTAATTCATCGATGGCACCAGTTAAGAAAGGCCAGCCGCCATAAAAGAAAATAATGGAAGCCAGTAGTAATTCTACCCAGTGATCACCTGCAAAAGCCAGTGAGTAGTTAAAAAAAGACTGAATCATGTCTGAAAGCAGAATAATCGGCAGGGCTAATACAAGTGAAACATAGAACCTCTTTTTAAAATCAGCAATCATATGTTCATGATGGTGCTCATGATTAGATTGATGCGCCACGTGATGATTATGATGTTCATGCATTTTAATCTACTCCTTTCACTTATAAATAATATACCCCTATAAGGTATTTGTAAAACATTTGATTTCTGTATTATATATAACTGTCGAATTACCAGTTATAAAGTTCTGGTTTTAACTATAGGCAGAAAAATTACTAATATTTGTATAGAAAATGATATAGTGAATTAACGGAAGTATTGGAAATAGGAGGGGAGCTTATTGGAAAGAAAGATAGAAATTGCTGCTCATTGTACAGGGTGGGGAGAAACTTTCCTGGAGTTGAAAAGTGTATTAAATCAATAAATAGGTGATATTGTATTAGGGATTGAACATGTAGGCAGTACATCTGTAAAGGGACTGGCTGCAAAGCCTATTCTAGATATTGATATTATTATTGAAAGTTATCATGTTTTTCTAGAGGTCACAGCACGCCTAAAAGAGCTGGGCTATTTTCATGAAGGAGATAAAGGAATTGAAGAAAGGGAGGCCTTTGGCAGGAGAGATAACGAGGTGCCCTGGAAAAAAGATAAAAGAAGCTGGATGGAGCATCATCTGTATGTTTGTTCAAAAGACAGTAAAGAATTAACCAGGCATTTAGCTTTTCGTAATTATCTCAGAGAGCATCCTGGAACAGCTGATGAGTATGCAAAACTCAAAAGAAGGTTAGCCAAAACAGCAGCAAGCAGAGAGGCATATACACTTGGGAAAACAGCATTTATTGAAAGGGTGCTGGAAACAGCATTTGATGCGTTAGCATGAAATATGAAAAATAAGCCGTTATTCCGAGACAGGTTAAAATAATTTGTCTCAAGAATAACAGCTCTATAAAATGGAATGTAAGAACGCTAAATAATTATGTTTGTATTTTATTAGGATGAAAGATTAAATAAATTATTTTTTAATGCAAATTCCACTAGCTCACTTTTCTTGTTAATATTCAGTTTATGAAAAATTCTTGTTTTATGCGTATCTACGGTTTTAATACTGATAATTAACTCTTCAGCGATTTCCGTTAACGAATGTCCTTTTACAATTAATTGCAATATCTCTTTTTCGCGGGGGCTCAGCGATGCATATAATTTAAATGCGCTGCCCTCTGTTTGTTTGAATTTCATGATAGAAGTTACTTCTTTTGGCCGCAGGTAGATATAACCTTCCATAACAGTATCAATCGCTGTATACAGTTCTTCATCTACAGCTGCTTTTGGGATATAGCCTGAAGCGCCGGCCTCCATAATAAGCGAAATGTATTCCTCATCTTCATACATTGTCAGTACAATAATTTTTGCATTTTCATCTATTTGTTTAATATGCTTTAATACTTCTAATCCATTCATATCCGGTAATGAAATATCTAAAATCATCAAATGAGGTTTTAGCTTTTCATATAGCTCAATCGCTTTTTCTCCATTTTCTGCAACCCCGGCTACTTGAAAAGGTTCCCGTTTTTGAAGTAACAGCTTTAGTCCGGAGATGAGTATGGCATGATCATCAACCAGTACAATATTAATTTTGTTTTGCTCTCCATGCGCCATCATGATAACCTGCCTTTCTGTATTAACGGCAATGAAACGATGATTTTGGTCCCGCCAAGCTGATTTGTCAGTATAGTAAAAGATCCGTTTTGAACTTCTACCCGTTCTTTCATACCATGAATGCCAATCCGGTTTTGTGCTTGAGCTTTCATGAAATCACCTTCTTTAATACCTTGTCCATTATCACTCACCGTCAATTTGATATTGTTATCCTCCAGAATTAAACCAACCTTAATTCTAGTAGCTTCGGTATGTTTTATTACGTTATTAAGGCTCTCCTGAACAATTCTGTAAATTGCTAAAGCAACATTTTCATCTAAGTCAGTAATTTCCGTAACCGATGTATAGAATGATACATCGACATCGTATTTTTCTTTAAAATCTTTAATGTATTTTTTTATAGCTGATACTACTCCCATATTATCCAGTATTGGAGGACGTAAATCGACAGCCAGGTCACGGATTTGCCGTAAGATGTCTGCTGCAATATCTCTGCTTGTGAAAAGCAGTTGCTGCTGCTCCTCATCCTTTGCTTCATTAGCTAGGACACGCATCGTAACCATTAGAGAAGTAAGTGCCTGGCTTGTTTCATCATGAAGCTCCCGGGAAATCCTTCTCCGTTCATCCTCCTGTACAGATAATAATTGTAAAATTAATTTGCTGCGAAGCTTCTCTTTTTCCTGCAGTTGTTTTAACAGCGTGTCTATTTGATTATTTGAATTAATTAAGTTATCAGCCATCGCATTAAATGTGCTTGCAAGCTCTCCTACTTCATCATTTTTAATACTTTTAACCCGCAGCGATAAGTCACCGGCAGAAATTCCGGAAGCAACATCTACCAAACGCTGAATAGGGCTGGTAATTCTTCTTGAAATAAAATAAGCAACTCCTGTTGCGAACAGTGCAACGATTAATGTAACGATAAATAGTTCAGTCATTTTAGAAAAAATATACTGATTAGCCTGCTTTTCAGACATTCCGACCCGGACATAACCTACCTCACCATCTTCAATAGGAACGATAATATCTTGAATTGCACCTTCATCAGAGGAGATAGTTTTTGCATTGGAGGTATTTTCGTTATAATCCGAATGAGCATTTATAATACCTTTTGGAAGAAAATCAGAAAAAGTGTGTTCATACACAGCACTATTACTATCCAAAACCATAATATAACGGACATCTTCATTTAGCTCATAGGTTTCCGTAATTAATTGATGAACGGCGTAGTTATCATCGAATAAAATATAATCCGAACTGGTTTCTGAAATATGTACAGCAATATTGTTTCCGCGGTTGATTAAATCCTCTCTCATCATATTTGTCAAAGAATCCCAAATAATCCATCCTAATAGAATAGCGAGCGAAAATAAGGAAGCGAGAATGGTTATAAATATTTTTTGACGTATATTTAATTTAATCATGTGAGTCACCAGATGTTGGATAGAGATTTGGATCAAATGGAATGAAACGATCAATATATAATCCTTCTAATGCTTGCTTCATGGATGAATCATCTGTCATATTCAGAAAGCTATCCGTAATAATTTCTTTCTCTTTATCCGGTAAATCACTTCGGACCAGAACAGGACCAGTACCCATCGCTTCTGATTGGGAAATAATTTTTAAATCTTTTGTTAAATCTGAATCGGTAAGCTCCATGTTTTCATAGGAAAGAGAGTGAACAGCTGCCGCATCCACTACATTATTTTTTACAGCATTAATCGAACCTTCATGACTGTATGTAAAAAGATGACTTTTAAAAAAGCTGTCAGGCGTTTCATCCCATGATGCTAATTTTTCTTTAACAAAGGTATAACCTGAATAACTCGTTGGATCAAAAAAGGCAATATCCTTTCCTTTTAAATCTTCCAGGCTTTCTATACTGCTATCCTCCTTGGCAACAATATATCCGTAGTAATAAGAACTACCAAGTCTTTCCTGCATGGCTACGCCTTCTAAATTATCATGTAAGCCATAGTTAATATAGGCACCAGTCGGAAATAAAGCAATATCTGCACCGCCATTTACCATTAAATTATTAATTTCATTATAGCTCCTGCGTTGAATCACAATAGCAGGTCTATCGAGCTGCTCTCCAATAAAGGAGGCGATTTCACGATAGTTCTTCACTGTCTCTGTAGGAGAGAGCACGCTGGAAATTGCTATTCGAATGGGAGGAGGACCATTATCCTGTGCACCTTCATAATCTATTTCTGACTTAGAAAAATCAATATCATAAGCAGCTTGCTTCGGCTGACAGCCAGAGCTAATAAACAAAATAGAAATAATTAGAAACAATAATATACGTGATATTTTCATAAGTATCTCCCAGCTTTTAATTATAAGGTGTTTAGACAGTAACCATAATATAGCATAGCTGATTTTTGTCAACAGGGCAGGGGCAATGGATACTTTTACTGTCTTTCTCCAGTTTGTAGGATATTTTCTGACAAAGTAGTCTCCTTTTTCTGATAAAAAATCAGAGTTTTGCTGATAGTTTCTGTATACAGCTTTACGATAAGCTTTCATAAGAAAGAAAGGAATAATATTTAAATGAAACCCCTTTCTTTGCTGGAAATCTATTTGAAAGAGTTAAGAGGAGGTTTTTTTATGTCGGCTAAGCACGGACTGGGAGAAAAGACACCTGGATTTGCAGAATATCTTGCCCGAAGAAAAATTGTTTTTCTAGTTACATATTTTGGCTACATTTCTTGTTATTTAGTTCGAAATAATTTTAAGCTGTTGAGTGAAGAGTTAAGAATTGCGAATGATTGGTCTTTAACAGAAGTTGGGTTTATTTTGACTGCATTTACGATTACCTATGGATCAGGGAAATTTGTTATGGGGATGGTGGTTGATCAATTTAAGCTCAACCGGGTTTTTGCTATATCACTTGCCATTAGTGCAGTTGCAGCTATTATGATGGGATTTGTTGAAAGTATTGTCTTGATGTTTATCTTGATGCTGATTTTAGGGTTAGCTCAAGGAGCAACAGCTCCAGCGACTTTATCTATGATAGGTGCCTGGTACAATAACCATTTAAGAGGATCTCGCGTAGCTGTTTGGAATACGGCACAAAATCTGGGAGCTGCACTATTGCCAATCGTTATTGCCGGATTATTAGCATTAGCGGGACCTTCGAATTTGGCAGTTGCTTTCTGGGTTCCCGGCTTAGTAGTGCTAGTATGTTGTTTTTTCTTTTACAAGTATGGGGGAGATCGCCCAGAGTCAGAAGGCTTACCGAGCTTGAAAGAAATGTTTGGAGAGGCTGGTCAGCCTAAAGCAAAACATGTAGAGGGAGATACATATTGGAAGATTTTAAGACAAGAAGTATTAACAAGCAGGGTACTTCTTATGATTGCGCTTGTTAACGCACTTCTTTACTTTTTACGATTTGGAATTTTAAACTGGATGCCTGCCTATTTAGGAGGAGACAAGATGTTTACTGTCTTCCAGGTACAAGCAGCAATATCTGTATTGGAATGGCTGGCAATTCCTGGATCATTATTCTTTGCATGGCTGGCAATTAAATGGCCAAATAAGCAATCCATGGTTGGAAGTATATCCATGCTGATCTGTGGTTCTGCTGTTTTCTTCTATATTATTGTTGATAGCTTTGTAGGCATATTAATTATTGTGGCAGTATTAGGAACTACAATTTACGGTCCGCAGCTTATTATTAATATTATGACGCTGAATTTTGTATCCTCACGATCTTCAGGAGCTGCAGTAGGATTTGTTGGTCTGGCAGGCTATATTCTTGGAGAATTAAGTGCAAATTTTGTAATGCCGATTGCAGCAGAAAATTTCTCATGGACAGTAAGTATTTCCTTAGTAATTGTTGTAGCTGTTTTATGTATTCTTTGTTATGGCTCACTATATAGAGCTGAGAGACGTATTGTGAAAACAGAAGAAGCTTAGAAATAAGCATATAGATCAGAAAGAGACTATGATGAAGCGTAGTCTCTTTTGTTTTTAATGGAAAATTAATTAAAGACGAAAAATATATTAATTATTTTAACCTAATTATTAATATTTTTAACTATTTGATTGATTATATTAATTTGATGTGATATTCTTTTAGCTATAGAGAGGAGAATAGCATATGCCCTATCCAATGATTCAAACTTGCCCAACCTGTAACCACACATTACATGCGACCCGGCTGGAATGCTCGAATTGCCATACCACCATAGAAAACCACTTCGAATTCTCGAAATTTTCCACATTGAATGAAGAACAGCTGCATTTTATTGAAGTATTTCTTTTGAGCAGAGGAAACATCAAAGAAGTTGAAAAAGAGCTGGGAGTTTCCTACCCGACTGTCCGCGGTAAATTGAATGATATTATTGCAAAGCTTGGACATAGGAAAAGAGAAAAAACAGAACCACAAAACAAATCCCGGATTATTACGATGTTTGAAAATGGAGAAATCAATACAGATGAAGCAATTGAATTATTACAAAAGAAAAGAGGGGATGAAGAATGAGAGAAGATATTCGCAAAATTATTGAGTCTGTTAAGCAAGGGAATTTAGATGTGGATGAAGCGAGCCAATTAATTGAAGCACTAAAAACAGAGCCGAAGTCAAACAACACAGCAGATTATTTGAAAAAAAGCCTCCGAATTGATATTGAATCAGCCACTAGAGAGGATGTCCATGTGAAGATTCCTATTAAAATGGTGAAAACAATGCTTAAGTTAGGAAGTAACTTAATGGATAAAATTCCAGCTTCTGTACACTATAGCAGCGAAATTGATATGAATGTAGTTATTCATGCCATTGATAATGAAATAGAGGGTACAATTATTGAAGTAGATTCAAATAATGGAGATGTTATCGTCATTTCCATTAAATAGATATCTTCAAGAAAGCATTGCTTTTTAAAATTGTTATCAGGGCGTTTCCTTATCAAATATAAAATTGTAAGGGAACGCTTTTAGGTTTGAAGATGAAGCCTATTTACATGTCAGGTTATCCTGTTGTATACTGTTTTACATAGATTAGATTTCAATGATATTCAAATAAATAAGGAGTGTGCTGTGTGAGTATTGTAGTAGGTTCTATATAGGATAATTTAAAACGAAATAAATATGGGAATAATTAGGTCTAATTGGCCTTTTATTTGCTGTGTATTTATTTCTCCCTATGAAGATACCTGCTGAACTTATAAGCACCTATCCATAATAGTATTGTCCAGTTGTTTTGTCTGTTATTTTAAATAGATGTACACGACAGGGGTGGATTATTATGGTCAAAAAGCTGCGGTATCCCTGCGGCTTTTTTTATTTGAGAAGATTTCTATTTGAAATGGATAAGAAGATGCACATTGAAATCTAATGAGCAGGTATCTTCATTCATACAGTCTCTTTTAATCGGAAGAGCAATTTGATTACTTCAACGACTATAATACGAGGAGAGCAAAAAAATGAATGAGATAACCTATGAAAAATTACAATATAACGAATTAAAACAAATTATCAGATCTTATTGTATCAGTGGGCTGGGAAAGCAGTTAATGGATAAATTAAAACCCAGTTCAAATATCAATATTGTGAAAGAACGGTTGAATGAAACGACAGAAGCGGTTGCAGTACTGAATACAAATAGCCGTGTTCCCTTCCTGGGTGTTTCAAGCATTGAACATATCCTGAAAAACCTTGAAAAGGGCATCATTTTACAGCCAGATGATTTAGTAAATGTATCTGATTTTCTTCGGGGCTGCCGGAAAATCAAAAAATATATGCTTGATAAAGAATTTATAGCACCTGTTATAGCTTCCTATGCAAATTCAATGACCATCTTTCAAAGCATTGAAGAGGAAATCGATTTTTCAATAAAAGGAAATCGAATTGATTCAGCAGCAAGTAAAGAATTAAAACGAATTCGAAATAATATACAAGCTGTTGAGTCGAAGATGGAAGAACGGTTAAATCGATTTTTGAAAAGCAGTGCGAATAAAAAATATATTCAAGAGGCTTTTATCAGTAAAAAAGATGATCGTTACACGATTCCAATTAAAGCTGCTTATAAGCAGCATGTCGATGGGGCGATTGTAGATACTTCCTCCAAAGGATCAACGGTTTTTATTGAACTTGCTGCTGTCAGCAAATTAAACAATGAATTGGCTGTACAAAAGGCAGAAGAGCAGATGGAAGAATATCAGATTTTAGCAACCTTATCAGGAATGATTTTAGAAAATATTTATGAGCTTAAAATAAATATGGAATTGATTGGTCAATATGACATGGTATTTGCCAAAGCCAAATTTAGTAAACAGATAGATGGGATAGAGCCGAAATTAAATGATTATGGCTTTATTAAACTGGTCGATTGTAAACATCCGCTATTGACAGGTGACGCAGTGCCTTTGAATTTTGAAATAGGAGAAGATTTCCGGAGCTTAATTATCACCGGGCCTAATGCTGGAGGCAAAACCGTTGTGTTAAAAACGATTGGGCTCTTAACATTATCTGTGATGTCAGGTTTTCATATCACAGCCAATAAAGAAACAGAAATCAGCTTATTTGAAAGTATTTTTGTGGATATTGGCGATAATCAAAGTATTGAAAATGCATTAAGTACCTTTTCTTCCCACATGCAGAATATAGCAGGTATTATGCAGCGGGCTAATAATCGCTCTTTAGTGCTCTTTGATGAAATCGGGAGCGGGACAGAGCCTAATGAGGGAGCGGCGCTTGCTATTTCTATTTTAGAAGAATTTTATCATATGGGCTGTATTACCGTAGCTACAACGCATTATGGGGAAATAAAACGCTTCTCAGAAAGACATTCGGACTTTATGAATGCTGCAATGCAGTTTAATAGCGAAACATTGGAGCCGCTATATAAATTGATTTTAGGGAAATCAGGCGAAAGTAATGCTTTATGGATTTCTCAAAAAATGAATATGAGAGAGCAGGTCCTTCAAAGAGCGAAGGATTATATGAATAATAAAGAATATGATTTACAACGTATTGATAAAAATAAAATCAGGAAACCTAAACCTGTTAAGCAGAAATCAGAAGTATTTACCGGATATGAAAAAGGGGACCGCGTGAAGTTATTGGAATATGATGATTTTGGGATTATCTATAAAGGGATAGATTCACAAAATAATGTAGCTGTTTTTTATAAAAATAAGCTGATCACTACGAATGTAAAGCGGGTTGCACTAGATATTAAAGGGAAAAATTTATACCCGGAAGGCTATAACCTGGATGCTTTATTCGAGGAATATAGTTCCCGGAAAATGCAGCATGATTTGGAGCGGGGGTCTAAAAAAGCTCTGCGTAATATTGAGAAACAAATTAGAAAAGGTAAAAATTAAGCGAAGTAGACAGTTGTAGAAAAAGGTTAGTCATATCCTGTTGTTAAAGTATGACTAACCTTTTTATTTTGACAGCAAGTATAATTAAAGATTAATCCAATATCTTCGGACAAGTTCTCCATCACTATTATCCACTATTTTATTTTCTAGCGTACCATTATTTTCCTCAATTACTCTGGCAGAAGCAAGATTTGAATCATCACAGTTAATGAGAACACGATTTAAATTGTTTTCTTTCGCCTCTTTTAGAGTTAATTCTAGTATTTTCTTTCCATAGCCTTTTCCTCTTTCATCAGGATATAATTAATGAAAACATCCAGGATTGCTAAAAGAGCGGGGAAAAAAGGAAGATAAAAATAATTATAGAACATACGTTTGTTTTTATCAGAATCCTATGTTAATCTAGAGATAGATCATACATTTGAATAAGTCATCAAACTCCAATGATGAAAGGACTCGGTAATTTTGCAGATTCAAAACCCGCATGACAAAATTTTTAAAGAAACATTTTCAAATGTGGACGTTGCTAAAGATTTTATTACCCACTTCTTACCGCCTTCTGTACGTAATACCATTGATGTAACATCCATTCAGCCCCCAAAAAGATAGCTTTGTCAATCACGACCTCCAAGAATATTTCTCCGATTTGCTATTCCAGACGAAAATTCATCAAAAAAACGCTTATGTATATTTTCTGTTCGAGCATAAAAGCTATCATGATTACTATACTGCTCTGCAGTTACTGCGGTATATGGAGGAGATATGGGAAACCAAGCGGGATAATAAAGAAGAAAAGAGGCTGCCGATCATCATGCCGATTGTTTTGTATCATGGCAATACGGATTGGTATGTCGGAGCTTCGTTCAGTAATCTTTTGGAAGGGTACCGGGATTTTCCTCAGGAACTGCAGAAATTCGTTCCTGATCATGAATTCTTTATATACGATGTATCTGCTTACGACGATGAAGATACGCAATTAAATGTGTTCCTGCGAATCATACTGATGGTGTTTCGGGATATCGGTAATAGTGATATACAAGTCATATTGAATACGATTTATCGATCCATTGATTATTTGCGGCAATTACAGGATCAGAAAATGGAAACAGAGTACCTTGAAACATTGTTTTATTATATCTTCCGTGCCCATCGTCATCTTACCAAAAAACAATATTATGATTTAATCAACCATATAGAAAACACTTATCAAGAAGGGAGCGAATTGGCAATGACTTTAGCAGAGATTTTTCGAAATGAAGGGAAAGCAGAAGGTATAGCCAATACCACCATTCGATTAATCACAAAGTTTGTAGCTCCACCTGCAGAAGATGTAAAGAAAAAGGTGCACGAACAGGAAATAAGCACGCTGGAAACCATAATAGATCATATAGATGAATTTGAAACTATAGAAGACGTTAAACAATACTTGAAATAGATAAAGTTTGGAAATATCATGATGTGATAAATCAATACAAAAAGTACGAATCATGCATTTCCACTTTAAATTACAAGCAGTAAAAAAATAATTTTAAATTTCCTCTTCCAATTCTCTGATAAATCTGATAAGATAGTGAAAATATAAAAAGTTGCAATGCGAAGATAAGGAATAGTACTTGCTGAAGTGTTTTCAGAAAGTTGCTGGCTGATGAGAAGCAACAGCAGGAAAGCAGGGAACTCACCTTAGAGCAGCCTTAGTGAAATGAATTTGTTACAGTAATTAAGGACGGAACCCCGCCGTTACACGGGAAGGATATAAGGCATAATTGTCTGTATCTGGATAAGTGCATGATAATATTGGTTTATCATGAAACCGGGGTGGTACCGCGTAAGAATAAGTCTTTCGTCTCCAAGCAAAGTAAATTGCTGGAGAGGAGAGGCTTTTTTATTTTTAACTTAATCTGAGGAGGAATGTATCATGTTTAATCATCAAAAATACGGAAAGCAATATTTTATGCCGCCAACATTGTCTTATGACTGGGTGAAGAAAGAAACGATAGAGAAAGCTCCGACATGGTGCAGCGTGGACCTGAGGGATGGAAATCAGGCATTGCCGATTCCAATGAATTTAGAAGAAAAGCTTGAGATGTTTCAGCTATTAGTAGATATCGGATTTAAAGAAATCGAGGTTGCTTTTCCAGCTGCTTCAGATACAGAATTTAAGCTGCTGCGGACTCTGATTGATAATAATATGATACCCGATGATGTAACAATTATGGTAATTACGCAGGCGAGGGAGCATATTATCCGCCGGACCTTTGAAGCAATTAAGGGAGCACCGAGAGCTATTGTGCATTTATATAATTCAACTTCAGAAGCACAGCGTAGACAGGTATTTAGAAAATCGCAGGAAGAAATTAAACAAATTGCAGTTAATGGAGCGATTTTAGTAAAAGAGCTGGCTGAACAAACAGAGGGGAATTTTTATTTCCAATATAGCCCGGAAAGCTTTCCTGGAACAGAGGTAGAATATGCGTTGGATATTTGTAATAGTGTGTTGGATATTTGGAAGCCGACACCTGACCATAAAGCAATCATTAATATACCAACAACTGTTGAAATTGCGATGCCGCATATTTTTGCCAGCCAAATCGAGTACATTCATAAAAATCTGTCATACCGAGATGGGGTCACTCTATCTATTCACCCGCACAATGACCGTGGAAGTGGAGTGAGTGATGCAGAATTCGGTGTTCTGGCAGGTGCGGAACGAGTAGAGGGTACTCTATTTGGTATCGGTGAACGGACAGGAAATGTAGATTTGATTACTTTAGCGATGAATATGTATTCTCAAGGATTCGATCCTGAATTGGATTTCAGTCAGATGAATGCGATTCGTAAGAAGTATGAGCAGTTAACTAGAACCGAAGTGCATGAAAGACATCCATATTCAGGTGATCTTGTTTTTACAGCCTTTTCCGGTTCTCATCAGGATGCGATTTCCAAAGGGATGAAATATCGTCAGGAAACGAATACAGAAAAGTGGGATGTACCATATATTCCGGTTGATCCTCAGGATATTGGAAGGAATTATCAAACCGATGTTATCCGGATTAACAGCCAGTCTGGAAAAGGCGGAATTGGTTATATGCTTGAAACGAATTATGGAATCAAGCTGCCATATAAAATGAATGAAGCAATGGGCTATGCAACGAAAAAAGTATCTGATGAAACAAGCAAAGAGCTTTCATCTGCGGAAATCTATCAGGTCTTTAGAGAGAATTATATTGAATATCATCCATATTTCGAATTGGTAGACTATCATTTCCATAAAGGGACAGGGCAGGAAGTTACTTTAACCGTACGGAAAGATAATGAACAGATTGAAATGTATGGAGAAGGTGCCGGAAGTCTGGATGCCATCAGCAATGCATTAAAAGCCTATTTTGATATTGATTATGCATTGGAGGTTTATGAGCAGCATTCTTTAGGTAAGGATTCCTCTGCTGAAGCCTGTGCGCAAATCGGGATTTCCCATCACGGAGAGATTTACTGGGGGGCAGGAATTCATGAGGATATTACAGCGGCATCGGTTTATGCTTTAGTCGTGGCTGTAAATAGATTGAAGGATTTCGCGGCAAGCCAAAAAGAAATCGTGAAGTAACACAATAAATAGATTATCAAGTAAATAAACTATAAATGGAAGAGCTATTCTTAAGTATATGCTTAAAAATAGCTCTTCTTCAATCAAGATTCAATTTTTAGTCTTTGTAGTCCTGATAGGCGTCATCTAAATAGTGCTTATAATCATGATAATTTTCCCATGTGCTAATAAATCCAAATAGTGATTCTTTTAAATCATCTTCTACCCAAAATCCATAAGTGACCAGATAATAGCTTTCATAGTAAGCATCTACAAATGGAAAAATTTCTTCAGAGATGTCTTCATCTGTAAATTTTCCGTCACAATTTTTAATAGAAAATTCTATCCCTGACATAGTTTCATCTCTTACAGCTTTTAGATCATCATTTGCTATCTCTTTCAACAATTCACCTTCAAAATGATTTTGAATAATCCAGGTCAGAAAGAAGCCGATATGATTTCCGGCATAATACTCAATCGCATCTGTATCTTCTTCTGTCAGTTCTTCCTCGTCCTTTTGAAATTTGTGCATATACTGTTCGTAAGCAGGTTCATGGTGATAATCAATTCTGTCAATATACATGGTCTTTTCACCTTTATTAAATTTTCAACGTTTTAGTATTATGAGTGTATCATACAACAAATATATGTGGATACCGCTTTCCGGTTATACAGGTTGATAAATGTAAAAAAAGAAGGTACTTATGAGATAAAATTAAGGGGTGAACATTTCTTGAGATAAAGTAATGTTTCCTATTATAATAAGAACATTTATATTTTAAGAAGGTGTTCGATTCTTTTACAAATGTTTTTGAAAGATTTATACTGTGAGATGATAATTCAGAATAAAGTACTGTAGAAAAGCTATGATAAGAAAGGAATCCATTTGGATTAAAACAGAAAAGCAGTAAGACGCATCGCGGAAAGGGATAGATAATATGTTAGTTAAATTATTAGAACCGTTAAATGTTCCGGATTCACTCATTGAGAAACTGGCAGAGCCAATTAAACAGAAAGGCCATGAATTTGTTTATTACAACAATAAAACAACAGACAGCACGGAGTTGGCAAAACGCAGTGAAGGTGCAGATGTTGTGATGATTGCCAATAATCCGTATCCGACGGAAGTAATTGATCAAAATGATAATTTAAAATTAATTAATGTTGCCTTTACAGGTGTTGATCACGTAGGAATAGCAGATGCAAAAAAACAGGATATTCTGGTATGTAATGCAGCCGGATATGCAAACCAGGCAGTAACAGAATTAACCATCGGTCTGGTAATGGATTTATATCGCGGCATTACACAGGGAAATAGTGATGTCCGTGCCGCTGATTATCCGGGAGCTTACCAGGGAAATGAAATTAAAGGAAAAACTGTCGGTATCATCGGTACAGGGCAAATAGGGATCGAGGTTGCCCGTTTATTTAAAGCATTCGGTGCAAAATTAGTTGCTTCTAATCAGGCCAGCATTAATCCGGAAGCAGTGGAGCTGGGCGTAGAGTATATGGATTTAGATGATGTTTTATCTCAATCAGATATTGTAACATTACATGTACCATTACTACCAAGTACAAAAGGTCTGCTCTCTAAAGAGAAAATAAAATTGATGAAAGAATCGGCTGTTTTGATTAACTGTGCAAGGGGGCCGATTGTTGATAATGATGCACTGGCGGATGCCCTGAACAATGGAGAGATAGCTGGAGCGGGTATCGATGTATTCGATATGGAACCGCCAATTCCGGATGATTACAGACTATTACATGCAAAAAATGCAATTTTAACACCTCATGTAGGATTTTTGACAGATGAGGCAATGGAGCTTCGCGCCCAAGTTGCATTTGATAATACGATAGCATTTTTAGAAGGTAACCCTCAGAATGTGATGAAGCGAAAATAAAGCTGCATATAAAAAATAAATAATATGCTTTACTCCAGAAAGGGATGATTGTGCCATATTGCAGGCATAGTCATCCCTTTTAAAGCTTATTTATTCTTTTACCCTGTACCAATACTTATAAATCTCTGAATAGCCAATTTTGGAATAAAGCTTCAACGCAGGTTTGTTATTCAAAAGAACAGCTAAGTAACTGTATTTAGCTCCTATTTCTTTTCCCCATTTTAATAAATTCAATAGCAGCTGTTCAGCAATTCCCTGGTTCCTGAACTTAATATCAGTAACAATATCATAAATCCCTATGTATTCTCTTTCAACAACACCCAGCCCGCAGGCAATTACATTTTCCTCATGGTAGAGTGATATAAAACATTTTTGAGTTACGATATTTGATAGCATTTGCTTCATGGTATGTTTGTTTTGTTCCTCCACATGATTCAATCTGCAAAAATGGTCCAGCCACTCAATTGTTATATCCTCATCTAAATTCACAGAATGAACTGTCGGCTCCTTCATATCTTTTAGATTCATGATTTGCACGCTGGTAATGTCAATTAATGAATAAGCCATTCCTTTTAGAATATCATCTAAATTATCCGGTTTAACAAAAGGAGTTATTTTAAATATGGTTCGTAAATTATTTGCTGAATAGATTTTTTCACATGCTTCTATTTTTTGAATTAATTCGCAGGTTGAATAGAGAATCGGCTGAATCGAATTGCTTCTTTTGGTATAGCCATTTGAAAATCTCAGTATCCAGCCATCATAAAGCAAGGTAGACAGCGACGGCCAATTGTTTAAAGACAATTCCTCAATCATTTTATAATTCATTTTATTTCTCCCTATTGTTTTTTTTGAATTATAATACAATGAAATGTATAAATATGCAATAAAAATCTTTCTTTAGTAGGTATATTTTGTTATTGCTGTCTGTAAAAAAGCTTCATTTTTTAATAGCTGAAAATGAATTTCTGAAGTGAGTGCTTTCCTTGTAACTATTTTATAGCTATGATATTTTAGAGTTATTCAATTGAATAACTAAAAGGGCGGTGTAAAAATGGCTAAGCCAAATGGAGTCAGTAAGCAGGAGTTAATTCAATATGCAAAGCAATGTCTGGTCGAGAAGGGGATGGAGAAATTCACTTTAAGAGCGGTAGCGGACACTGCAGGAGTAACCCAGGGGACGATTTATTATCATTTCCGTACAAAGGAGCAATTATTGTTAGGTATTGTAGAGGATATTTGTAAAACAAGCTGGGAAGAAATCTCGAAAAGCAATACCTTTGTACTTGAACAGGCAATCGCTTCAGCTAAAAGCCGCTGTTCCTATGATTCCTTTTTTCATCAATTGTTTATTTTAATCACAGCAGCAAGCTTTAAGAATGACAAAATAAGATATCAGTTATCAGAAATAATAAAGGCAGAGAATCAGGCCTTATCAGAGAACTTATTAAAAATATGGCCTGAATTCCCTGTCAAAGGTGTGTCCATAGATACGTGGGGAATTATGTTTAACGCAATGGTTGATGGATTAGCGATGCAGGCATTATTGCAAAAAGATTTTCCGGTCGAAAAAGTATATCAGGAATTGGAGTATCTTGTAGGAGCGCTCACTAATTTTGGCAAGAAGGAGGCAATAGAATGAAAACCTATTTGTTCACAGCTGCATGGGGCGTCATAGTCTGGATAATTGCCACGTTATTTTTTCGGATTTTTGGAGAGGATGTTCTTTTTACTCCTGGTACAGACGCATTTATGTATAGTACCGCCATACTTTTAGTTGGAACAGCTATTTTATTAACGCTGGTTATTTATCTCTATACATTATTTGATAAAAAGGATTATGCAGCGATAAGATTTGGAATTGTAGGAACGATGACTGGATTGGTGCTGGATAGCTTTGTTTTTTCAAACTATCAAATGATATTTCCAAATTTAGATGAGACACAGATTATTGCTTTTTCGTCCTGGATGTCTTTTGCTTATGCCTTGTATTTAGTTATTCCATTTCTTTTTCAGCAGAGAAGCAGGCAAAAACAAGCTGTAAAAGGAAAATAGAAGTTTTCATATCTTGCTTTTAAATTGGATAAATATTTATTTCTTACTCTTCAGGTGTACAATAAGAGAAGAGGTGATTGCCAATGAGTAGTAAAATAACTGCAGAGCAGCGGAAGGCGATTATGGAAAATGATAAGACATATGACGGACAGTTCTTATATGCTGTGAAAACTACTAAAATCTTTTGCCGTCCTTCTTGTAAATCAAGAGTACCCAACTTCGATAATGTAACGATTTTTAGAACGGCAGAGGAAGCCTTACAAGCTGGTTACAGGCCATGTAAGAGATGTAAATCTGGAGGAAGCAGCTTGCCGGATGAAGAATGGGTTATGCAGGCAGAAGCGTATATTAAAGAAAATTATGCCATGTCTTTCACATTAAGTGATCTTGCTGAAGCTTGTCATGGCAGCCCTTATCACCTGCACCGCGTGTTTAAAAGATTAAAGGGAGTAAGCCCTCTGGGTTATCAGCAGAAAATTCGTATGGAGAAAGCAAAAGTCTGTTTAATAGAAACCGATTTATCTGTAAAGGAGATAGCAGGGCTTGTTGGAATTTCGAACCCAGCTCGATTTATAACATTATTTAAAGAGAAAAATAATCAAACACCGGGTCAATATAGAAAGGAATATGCAGGAAGGGGCGTATGCAATGAAAAATAATCAGAAGGAAATTATTTATTATGGCAAAATAGAGCATAATAACTGGTCTATGTATCTTGCAGCAACAGATAATGGATTATGTTATGTCGGGTCACAAGATAAAGGCTTAGATGAAATAGAAACCTGGACAGCTAAAAAAAGAGCAGATGCAAAGCTGATTCACGATGAAGAGAAAATTAATGTTTACAAAAAACAGCTGGTTTCTTATTTAGATGGGGAAAGAAAAGAATTTGATTTGCCAGTTGATTTAAAGGGGACTGCTTTTCAGGAATCTGTTTGGGAAGCGCTGCAGCATATTCCTTATGGAAAAACCGTTTCGTATATGGATATAGCAGAGAAAATAGAGAAACCGAAAGCAGTAAGAGCTGTTGGTGCGGCTATTGGTGCGAATCCGGTAATGATTCTGGTCCCCTGTCATCGTGTGATTGCAAAGGACGGCAAGCTGACAGGATTTCGGGGAGGTATTCCGATGAAGGAACGTTTATTAGCGCTGGAGCAAGGGTAAGTACTTGGGACATGCATTTATAATATTAGAAACCGCTAAGGATAAAAAAGCATTAGAAAACTAAGCAGGCAGCTACGTTTTCTAATGCTTTAACAATTTCACCGCTATTTTAGAGAAAGTCTTGACAGGAAACTAACAGGTCAATCTTTTTCCATTGTATATCCTCATCAATAGAATTTCCTTCTTCCACAGAAGCAAAACCGCATTGTGGAGATAGCGCAATATTGTCCCCAACTATGGATTTTGCTTCCAGGTATCTTTTCTTAAGTTCATCATGTGCTTCCAGTACAGGATTTTTAGTGGAAATAAGACCAACCACAAATGTAGCGCCTGTATCTTTCAGCACTTTCCAAGGCGCAAAGGAACCAGAACGTGCATCATCATATTCAACAAAGAAACCGTCATAAGGGATTGTGCTGATAACCTCTGCAACAGAATCATAAAAACCCGAAAAAAGTGGATTCCCTTTAAAGTTTCCTTTGCAGAAATGCGTTGCTATCGTCATTCCTTCCGGTTTCTGTTCTAGAGCTTTTGCAGAAGCTTTTCTAAACCATTCCAGAACCTCTTCTTTTGTGTAGCCGAGAGCAGTAACTTTTTCGTTGAATTTATCATCAATCATATATGTCCATGAGGTATCATCAATTTGTAAATATCGACATCCATGATTATATAAATCCTGGATTGCTTTCTGATATGCTGTTCCAATATCCTCAATAACTAAATCAATATCGTTGCCGTAATAGGGTGTATCCTTGATGCCCAGCTGAAGAAAATGATCAACGAGAATCATATTTGGTCCGGAGATAGATTTCTTTGCTTCTACTCCATTGTATTTTTTAGCAAGGCTATGTAAATAATCCCAAGCCTCTATTTCCGGATGACTCTTATTTTTATCATAAGAAATTTTTCCTTCAATATATCCTAATTCAATTTTATTAGTTACACCGTTGATTACTTTATCAAAATGCTTTGTAGTAAAGCCATCAAATTCTTTCAGCCAGTCGAGATGCCACCATCTGCGTCTGAACTCACCGTCTGTAACAAACTTGAGGCCGTGTACCACTTCTTTTTCCACTAAATCTGAAATTGCCTGATTCTCAATCTCTCTCAGTGCTTTTAAATCAATTTCTCCATTAAAATATTTTGCACGGGCATTTTTGATTTCTTCAGGTCTTAAGAAAGAACCTACAATATCATATTTTATATCCAGCATTGTTATATCTCCTCGCAGTACATATTTACTCACAGTAATAGTATTAATTATATGGTGAAATCGAAAAGTTTGTAAAATAGCTAAAACATATTGTTGGATATAGTTTTAAGATATAGCGGATTATCTGATTTGATGAAAAAGTCTTTCAGAACAGGTTATTTTGTCCTGTGATAAATATAAAAAAAGGGAAGTTTTAATAGGATGAATTTATTTTTATTCTTTTTTAGTATTTTTTTATTGATTTTCGATAAATAATTATCTATAATCAATGGTAATAATAAAACTATTAGATGGGGATTGAAAAAATGAGAGCAATGAAACAGCTGATTCGATTCGGCTATGAACAAGCATTATCCTGTATCTTTCCAGTCATTATTTTTGCATCCTTGGCAATTACAAAATTTATTGAGATTCCTTTTCTGCCGAGATATGATTTATTATTAATCATTTGTCTGGTGACACAGGCTTTTATGATAGCTTCCGGATTGGAGACCAAAAAAGAACTTGTTGTTATCACATTATTTCATATAATTGGATTGACTTTAGAAATTTTTAAGGTGAACATGGGATCATGGGTCTATCCGGGAGAAGCGTATACGAAGTTTTTTGGAGTCCCGCTATATAGCGGATTTATGTATGCAAGTGTAGCAAGCTATTTATGCCAGGCCTGGAGAAGATTAGATGTTCGGTTGGTAAAATGGCCATCCATCTTTTTAGCGGGTCCTCTGGCAGCTGCGATTTATTTGAATTTCTTTACACATCACTATTGGCTGGACATCAGATGGTGGCTGTCCGCAATAGTGCTTATCGTATTCTTAAGAGCATGGGTGGACTATAAGGTAGGCAATAAACGTTATCGTATGCCGATCGTTCTTTCCTTTTTCCTGATAGGCTTCTTTATTTGGATTGCGGAGAATATAGCAACCTTCTTCCAGGCGTGGGAATATCCAAATCAGGCAGAGGTATGGAGCATGGTACACTTGGGGAAAGTAAGCTCCTGGCTGTTGTTAGTCATTGTCAGCTTTTTAATTGTAGCAATGCTAAAGCAATCACAGGCAAAAATTGAAGGATTGCTGGAAGGGAATAATCAAGGGTTTATCAAAAGTAAAAGCTAATCAGAGAAAAGAATTTTATAAATGAGGTGATTTTTATGCCAAAAAGCTCGACAGCATTTTTGAAAACAGTAATTTATATAATGGGATTAATTATGATTGCTTTATCAGTTATTTTAATTCCGCAAATTATCATCAATATTTCGGATAGCTCTTCCATGGTTAAATGGATAGTATATCCAATTGTGATAGGAGTTTTTTTAACAACCATTCCATTTTATCTGGCGCTTTATCAAGCCTTAAAGCTGTTAAGACTGATTGATCAGAAGCAGACATTTTCAGAAGAAGCTGTTTTTACTCTAAAAAGAATCAAGCAATGTGCTTTAACCATTACCGGTATTTATATTTTGACAATGCCGTTTATTTATCTGTTTGCAGAGAAGGATGATGCTCCAGGTGCAATTATAATTGGAATGGTACCATTGTTTGTATCGTTTGTTGTTGCTGTATTTGCTTCCCTTTTACAGAAGCTGTTTAAAAATGCGTTAGAAATTAAAACAGAAAATGATTTGACTGTGTGAGGGGTGATGATATGGCTATAGTGATTCATATTGATGTGATGCTGGCAAAACGAAAAATGAGCGTGACGGAATTAACAGAGAAGGTTGGTATTACGATGGCAAACCTTTCTATCTTGAAAAATGGAAAGGCAAAGGCAATTCGTTTTTCAACACTGGAAAGAATTTGTGAAGCTTTGGAATGTCAGCCCGGGGATATTTTAGAGTATGTTCCGGATGAAGAAGGGGAACGACATGAATAAGCCAATTATTTATGTCACTATCCTCGGTATATTATTGATTGCTGCGCTATTGAATTTCTTATTTGTTTATCCATTTCTGCTGATCCAGTATACAATCTATGTTTTTATTATATCGGGATTATTGTTTACCCTTCTTTTTGGCTGGTTTGCAATTAGAAAAGAATATCCGTTCATAATCGTCAGCAATATACTTATTCTGTTATTGATTGTTTTATTTGTGGTTTTTATTTATTTTTTTGGAGAATGCGGTTATCCGCCCGCTATTAACCTCTTCAATAATGAAATAAACGTATAAACACTTAATCAAATTAAAATGAAAAAGTTACCTTATCTTCAATAATTATGTTATATAAATAAGGTAACTTTTTATATTATTTATCCTGTTCCTTCAACAAATCAATCAATTTATAAAGATAATAAGCCCCTCTTAATTGCTGTTCAATTTGATAATCCATATAATCCAACGCATCGATAACAATCTTTCTGGCGTCTGTTAAACTGTGATGCTGTATTTTATCCAGTATATCGCGTACAGTGGCCAATAAATAAACTGACGATTGTACGGTTTTAATAATTAATACTCTTCTCATGTCTTCCCTTGTATATATCCGGTAGCCATTTTCGGGGTTTCTTTCAGGCGTGATTAATCCTTCTTTTTCCCAATGTCTGAGGGTTGTTGCAGCGACATGCAATTCATCTTCTACCTCTCCAATTGTATAATACTTCTTTTGCTGTTTTGTCATGAAATCCTGCATGTTATCAGGGCTTAAGATGGTGGCAGCGTCCAGTGCCTGCTGCTTTCTCTCAAATAACTCAGCCTGCACTTCGTTCACTGTCCATAGTGCTTCAATAAATTTATTTTCCTGTAACAAGGGCATGACTTTGCGTACAGTTCCCATACCAAATCCCGGGTACATCGCCCGGATGCACAGAAAATAAGCCTCATGGACCTCGGTATATACACGATAACCATTTGCTTTACGGATAGCTTTTGGTACTATGCCCCATTCTTCATAATGTCTTAACGCACTCGTCCCAACATCCAGTTTTTTTGCTATATCAATTGGTCTCAGTTCCATATTCACCTCCGAAGATTCAATTAAAACCTTATAGCTCCATGACGGGTTTTTTCTTTTGAAAGCTATTATAGCTTATTATTATATGCAAAACTTTGCACTTGCACAAATGTTATATGATTGTAATAGATGCTTTAAAGGAGGGATATCAAGATGCAATTGGTTATTAAAACACTATTTTATCACGCCACCATGAAAAGAACATTGCACTTGCAAGCAGGAAGTACGAAGGAAACAGAAGTTATGGAGGAGGAAAAACGATATGCATAATATGATGACAGTAAAAGGAGCCCGTGAAAATAATTTAAAGAATCTTTCTGTGACTATCCCTAAAAATAAACTGATTGTTGTTACTGGCCCTTCGGGTTCCGGTAAATCTACACTGGCATTGGATACTTTATTCAATGAATGTCAGCGCCAATATTTAGAATCAATGGGGATGCAGGGAATTAATAAGCCTAAAGTTGATTCTATCAGTGGTCTGTCGCCTGCAATCAGAAGGTGCCTGTCCAACCTGTAAAGGATTAGGAAAAACAGTGGATATTCATTTGCCGTCTGTTTTTCATGAAGAGATTTCCTTAGAGGATGGTGCGGTAGATATATTTGCAGGACGTTACGGGGAATACCAGATTGCTGTTTTAAAAGCAGCTTTTCGTTATTACAAACTGCCAGATGCAGAAAACATGCCTATAAAGGATTTTAATGAGGGGCAAAAGGCAATCCTTTACTATGGTGTAGAAAGTGCTGAGGTGAAGCAGCTTTTTCCAGATGTGAAGCCTCCAAAAACAGTGGAGAAAGGAAAATTTCCTGGTGTACTAACCTCCATGTGGCGCCGCTATTCAGAGCATGACGGTTCTTCGGCAGAAGCAGAAGCTTATTTTTATTCGCAAACCTGCCCGGATTGTCATGGTGATCGTTTAAATGCGGTAAGCAGAGCGGTTACTGTTGATGACTGGACGATACCGCAATTAGTTGTGGATTCCTTAGAAGAAATGTCTGCCTGGGCAGCTAAACTGGAGGAGTCATTGGAGCAAACAAGTTATCAGCTTGTCGAAACATTTATTCAAGATATAAAAACAAAGCTCTCCCGTATTATTAAAATAGGATTAGGGTATCTGACGCTGGACAGGCAAGTAATTACTTTATCTGGTGGAGAGGCACAGCGAATAAGGCTGTCAGCCCTTCTAGATTCTGCACTTACAGGCGTGCTGTATATTATGGACGAGCCGACAGTAGGATTGCACCCTAAGGATACAGCAGGTTTGATCAGTGTATTAAAACATCTGCGTGATTTAGGAAATACGGTTTTATTAATTGAGCATGATGTGGATGTGATGAAAGAAGCCGATTATATTATTGATATTGGCCCTGGAGCAGGAAAGCTTGGAGGAACTGTGGTTGGGCAAGGAATCTTAAAAGAATTAATTGATGAAGAAAAATCAATTACAGGACAGTATTTACGTACAGAAAAGCCAATGAAGACTAATTATCGAACTGGGAAAAAGGAAGGTATAACGATATATCATGCTACTGCAAATAATCTCCAGGATGTGACAGTAACCTTTCCAAAAGCCTGTTTAACAGCAGTAACAGGTGTTTCGGGCTCAGGTAAGTCATCACTGTTATTTGAAGTACTAGCAAAAGCAAATGATACGATCCCTGAAGGCTTTGAAAAGGTAACAGGCATGGATACCTTTGGTCAGATGATTATTGTCGGCCAATCACCGCTCAGCAGAATGAAACGATCAAATACAGCGACTTATATTGATTTATTTACACCAGTTCGTTCACTGTATGCTAAATTGCCTAAAGCAAAGGAAAAGAAGCTAACTGCCAAGCATTTCTCTTTTAATACAGCAGGGGGGCGCTGTGAAAACTGCCAGGGGCTTGGCTATGTGACCACAAATATGCTCTTTTTTCCCGATTTAGAGGTAGTATGTCCGGAATGTCAGGGGAGAAGGTTTAAGCAAGAGGTGTTAGCGGTGAAATATCAAGGTCATTCCATTAATGATATTTTGGAATGTTCAGTGCATGAGTGCCTCTCTGTTTTTGAAGGAGAAAAGAAGATACAAGCCATTTTAAAGCTCTTAACAGAAATAGGTTTAGGTTATCTAAAAATGGGGCAATCCTTAACTACTCTGTCAGGTGGAGAAGGGCAAAGGCTGAAGCTTGCGAAAGAGTTAATGAAGCAGGGAAAAAAGACTTCTCTTTATTTATTGGATGAACCAACCACCGGATTACACCCGAATGATACAATTCAACTCTTGAAGCTGTTAAACAGGTTAGTAGATGCAGGGAATACGGTAATTATGGTGGAGCATAACAGTCAGGTTATCGAAGCAGCGGACTGGGTTGTTGATTTAGGTCCTGAAGGCGGGGCAAAAGGAGGACAGGTGATAGCTGAAGGAACGCCGGAAATGATTAGGAAAAATAAAGATTCATTTACGGGGCAGTATTTATAAGTCAGATTGAATTTAATATCTTTTAAACTCAAAGGTCATTCTTATAAAAAGGATGGCTTTTTAGCTTGTAAAGACTTTGCATAAAAAAGTAAAGAACATTCCCAATAAAATAGAATGAATCTTTGCAGGGTGAAGTAACGTAAATAGAAGAGAAGGATATTTATTAGTATATTTGTCAGGGGATTGTATGAACATTAGATAGATGATAATAAAGAGGAGGTGTAATAAAGTGAGCTATGGGTTTCATGCTGCAGCGATGATAATTGTTACACTAACAGTTGTATTGGCAATATTATTATTCCGTAAATCCAACAGCAGGCTATCTATTCTAATTGGTCTGATTAGCTGGGTTGCATTAAGCGCCTACTTTATGATAGAAGCGATTGTTATTCGTGCGACTACAGAACCTTACAGTTTCTTGAATCAGCCAATGAGTGACTTAGGTGTAACTGCTTGTGGGACAGATACCTATGTACTCGCAAGCTATATGATTTGTTCACCTCATCACTGGCTGATGAACTGGACTTTTTTCTTAACAGGCTTGTTTATTTTGATTGGTGCAGTTTTACTTTACCCACTATGGCCGAAGGTTCGTTCTATAAAAACAGCAAGTATTTTCATTGGTATTTTTGGAGTAAGCTATGGAATCTCTGGAATTGTCCCTGCTGACATTGATTTTTACTGGCACACGTTAACTGCACTTCCGGGTATGGTTGTACAGATTCCTGCAATGATTTTAATCAGTATTGCTACTCATAAAAAAATGCCCCGTATATTTTGGTGGACAATTATTTGTACAATAGTTACCACAGCAGCTCTTTTAAGTCTGTTCTTACAGCCAGTATTTACTGGGGTTCCCGGTGGTTTACTTCAGCGTATACTCTATGCTTCTGTATATATTTGGCTGACAGGTACTGCAATTGGCCTTTGGAGCAGGCGAATTCGTGAGGCAAAGTAGAAAGGAAACTTGAGGTACTAAAAAGACTCTTGTCTGAAGTAAGTTCGTTTAAGATCAGGGGTCTTTTAAGTAGGAAAATACCAATTAGAAGTATCTTTCAGTCTGCCATCGGTATTCTAATCAGCTGATTATCATTATTTCGGAGAGAGCCTCGTCTATCTGATTATTAACTAAAATTTTTGGAATGAACAAATTATATTGAACTGGCAGATGCTTAGTGCTATGATTTTCATATTCTAATAAATTCAGATAATTGATGGAGGAAGGAAGATTAGATCTTGAAAGAAAAGAAAGAACAAATAAACGAATACATAGAATCACCTGAAAAACAGCAGCAGCTGTATAAAAGAACTTTGATGGTTGTTATTCTTGCACAAATTTTCGGAGGAGCGGGCCTTGCTGTTGGAGTTACAGTTGGAGCTTTGTTAGCACAGGATTTATTAGGATCAGATAGTGTGACAGGCTTACCATCCATGTTGTTTACACTAGGGGCTGCAGGAGCCGCCTTATTTGTCGGGCGGGCATCTCAACGTTATGGCAGGCGGTTTGGACTTACTGCCGGATTCTTAGGTGGAGCGCTTGGAGCTGTTGGAATAATTATAGCGGCAGTTTCAGAAAATATTATTTTGCTATTCTTTGCTTTACTGGTCTATGGAGCAGGTTCAGCGACTAATCTGCAGGCTCGATATGCAGGAACGGATTTAGCGAATTCAAACCAGCGTGCAAAAGCGGTAAGCATGGCCATGGTATCGAGTACTTTGGGAGCTGTAGCTGGTCCTAATTTAGTCAGTGTGATGGGGAATGTTGCAGAATCCATTGGAATACCAGCTCTTGCCGGACCTTTTATATTAGCTGCAGCTGCATATTTTTTTGCCGGACTTATCTTCTTTATTTTATTAAGACCGGATCCATTTATTGTAGCTAAAGAAATCAGGCTGGCAGAGGCCATAACCAATACGCAGTCTGCAGCTGCTGAAGAAGAAACTCTGGAAAAAGATAAAAGAGGAATTTTTGCCGGTGCTTTTATTATGATTATCAGTCAGTTTACGATGGTCGCTATTATGACGATGACACCTATACATATGGGGCATCATGGTCACGGACTAAGTGATGTTGGATTTGTCATTGGTCTCCATGTCGGGGCAATGTATCTTCCTTCTCTAATTACAGGTTATCTGGTGGATAAGGTTGGAAGGGTAAATATGGCATTTGCATCTGGTATTACACTCATGCTGGCGGGAATATCAGCAGCTTTTGGACCGGCAGAATCCACGATGGCTCATGTAACTGCTTTAGTATTGCTGGGGCTTGGGTGGAATTTTGGTTTGATTAGCGGAACCGCTATGCTGGTAGATGCAACTCCTGCAAATACCCGTGCGAAATCACAAGGATCGGTGGATGTCTGGATATCTCTAGCCGGCGCAATTGGCGGAGGATTATCAGGAGTGATTGTTGCCCAGGCGAGTTATATGACATTAACTTTATCCGGAGCATTGCTTGCCGTAAGCATTATTCCAGTTGTTATTTTAACAGTGGGCTATTTAAGAGGCTGGCGCTGGAATCATTAAGAAGTGCATTTTACTAGAAAAGAAGAGTGGAATATAGTATTCTAGCGTAATAATTAACAGACTTTTCAATCAGATAGAGGGGATAAAAATGGAGAATATTGTTTATTTTAATCAGATAACATGGCGCAGAAATAATCAGGAAATTTTAAAGGATATTAATTGGCAAATTAAAGAAGGGGAGCAATGGGCTATTTTAGGTTTAAATGGTTCAGGAAAAACTTCTCTTTTAAATATTATAACTGGCTATAACTATCCAACATCCGGAAAAATGACGGTATTGGATCAACTTTTCGGCAGAACAGATTTATCTGAATTACGGAAATCAATTGGTTATGTAAGCAGTGCACTGGACCGTTTTCAAGATACAATCCAGCTTGAATCAGTTGAAAATGTGATTGTCAGCGGGAAATTTGCTTCCTTTGGTATTTATGAAGAAGTATCAGAAGCAGATTGGCGTCTGGTTGATCGAATACTTTTCGATCTTCGATTAGAGTATTTAAAAGGAAAAAAATACAGTGTGCTTTCCCAGGGAGAAAGAAGGCGGGTTCTGATTGGCCGTGCACTAATGAGCAGACCTGAGATTCTGATTTTGGATGAGCCATGCTCCGGATTGGATATTTTATCGCGTGAAGAAGTACTGGAATTAATGGATGATTTAAAAGAGAATACACATTTGCTTTATGTTACACACCATATTGAAGAGATTACAGAAGCAATTACTCATGTTGCCTTGGTGCGTGATGGTGAATTGGTTGCTACGGGGGAAAAGCGCGATGTCCTGACAGATGCTTTATTAAGCGAAACATTTAAAATCCCTGTTCAAGTGCATTGGGATGGCGGCAGACCCTGGTTAACGATTGAAAAAAGAAAATAGCTGCATGGATGAAGCTTCCCTCTTTGAAAGATATTTCTAATTTCCAGGAAAAAGTGTATGATAGAGAAGAAGAAACTCGAAATGGGGGAAAATATGGTGAAAAGCAGACTTTTTATGGTTCTTGCCATAGCTATGGTATTGTTGCTGGGAGCTTGCAGTAAAGACAAAGAAGAAGAGCAAGAACCGGCTCTAGAACCAGAGGAACAGACAGAAGAAATTCCTGAATTAGAGGAAGAAGAAGCGAAAGAAGTATTACAAACTTATGAAGAGATCTATCAAAATGTGGTTGAAAATGCAGAAGAAGATGGAGAATTAGCTGATTTTGATTCTATAGATGAACTTCATGAAAAATTCTTAAACGCTATGTCGGAAGAACTGGCTGATGACTTAATTGATACTTACTTTGAGGAAGATGAAGAAGGTCTCATCTACATAGATACATCAGAAGCTCCTGTCTGGTTTGATGAAGAAGAAGCGTATGAATTTGAAAAAGTAGAAGATGATTTATATGAGATAGAGCAGGAACAGGAAGAAAATCAAGTGATTGTTACTTATTCTATCTCCTGGGATGAAGAGAAATGGATCGTTTCAGATGTAGAGACAGAAGAAATTCCATCCGAGGAAAGTGATATTTCAAATGATGGCTCGGAATCTGATATGGATGATAGTCAATCTGAACAAGAAGACAATGAAGCAGCAAACGAAGGAACAGGCGTTACTGAAGAAAATGAATCTAATGATAGTGCTGGTAACACGATGGAGGAAGAGGAAGAGGAAGAAAATCAAGCAGGTTCTGATAGTGAGGAAAACAATTCCAATCAGGGCGATTCTGATGGCAGCGGAACCTCAAACGACACCGATACCTCAGAGGATGATCAGAATTCGGACCCGGCAGAGGATGACGGCGGAAATACGGAAGAAACAGCAGGGTCAATTAGTGAGTCAGAGGCTGAAAGCATTGTTAAAGAGTATTTAAGCATTGTCGATGATGAATTGAATGTTGTGACCGATCATCAGGATGAAAATGGAAATTATGTAGTTCAGGTATACTCTGTTGTTGGAGAGGGAGACTCTTCCCACACTTCTACTTACGGCTGGTTTATCGTGAATAAAGAAACTGGTGCAGTGGAGCAGATGCAATAACGAAAGAGTATAGTGAATAGGTTAGAAGCTGGCAGGATAATCTTAATGAGAGAGATTATCCTGCCAGCTTTTTTAAATCCAGTAAAAAACATGATTTTCGTGCTGGGAAGCAAATTTAAGTATTCCTATTACATTGCAGTTTTTCGTTTTAAGATTATTGTATAATGTAAAAGAAAGATTCTTTTTAGGAATACAATTCATGCAATATTTTTCAGCAGGTCGAGTAAATGCAATTCAAGTTCCGAAATATTTCGATGCAATAAAAATTGTTATTTTTAAAGGAGCGGAAAAAGTGAAAAAGGTCGCTTTAATTATAAATCCTCAAGCGGGAAAGTGTAAATTAGAAAAGGAACTAGATAAAATTGAATCCAGACTGACGAAAGCATTTGCGAAAGTTACTATTTATCAGACTGGGCAGGAAGGTGATGGAAAGCGATTTGTAGAACAGCATGCAGAAGAAATCGATTTATTGATAGCTGGAGGTGGAGATGGCACTGTTTTTGAAATAATGAATGCCCTGGTTCCTTTAAAAAATAGACCCGTGTTTGCCATCTTACCAGGTGGTACCTGCAACGATTTTTCACGGACGCTCGGTATCAGCCAAAAACCGCTGGAGGCACTGGAGCAAATTATTATGCAGAAGTGTATGCACGTCGATATAGGCAGCTATCATAAGCATTACTTTTTAAATTTCTGGGGAATTGGTATTATTTCAAAGGTTGCTGAGGAAATGGATGATGCCAATAAGCAGCTGCTCGGACGAATTTCTTATTATCTGAATACATCAAAGCTTGTTTTTCAAGATAAAGCATTTTCTTTAAAAATACGCAGTGAGGAGCTTCACTATGATGAGAAAGCAGAACTGCTTGTTGTCGGAAATGGCTCCTATCTTGGCGGAATCCAATCCTTTTTTCCTCACGCGGATGTACAGGATGGAAAATTCGATGTATTAATTGTCAAGGAAGCAAAGCTGAAGTATCTGAAGAAATGGCTGGAGGCGAAAATTCAGGATGATTATCCGGAAAATGAAAAAGATGATGACATTATTTATTTCCGGACAAGTAAATTAGAAGTCTCTGCTTCTCCGGAACAGAATATCGATTGTGATGGAGAATTTTTAGATAAAACACCTGCTATAGTAGAGGTGCTTCCTAAACATCTGAAAATGATTTATGGAGAGATACAATAAGTTTTAAAAGCTGACGGACAGAGCATGCTCATCTTGGTAAAGGATGAAGCAAGTAATTGTCCGTCAGCTTTTTTATTTTAGCGTTTAAGCTTCTTCATCAGTTTATCTCCTTCTTTTGCCTGTGAAGTATAGCTGTTATTTTTCCAGTGATTCCAGATTTCTGATACGAATAAAGCGATAAGGGATAGCACTGAAACAAGATCTTCATTTGAAAGAGGAATGATTCGATAACCTAATAGCATTGCAGCAGTATTAATAAATACAATAACTAAAACAGTCAGCCGTACCCACTTATTATTTATTCTTGCCAAGTTTTCACTCATGGACCAAGCCTCCTTTTTATAAGGTATGGGAGAATGCGGTGGATTATGAGAAGGAGCAGTAGCTATTAAAAACGGAAATATTACATAAATATTAAAAATATTACAATATTGTTAAACATTATAATCTTTGTTGACGCTTTCAATTTTAGTGCTAATATAAAGTTAAGATGGTTGTAAATTAAATACAAAATTGACAATTTTACCTTTGCAGCTTAGATATTTTTGGCTCTTGATCTATAACCGTCTAAACAAATAAAGGAGGAGTTTTATTTATGCAAAGGTTATTTCAGGACAAGTCGTTGAAGTATCTCGGAACATCAATTGTTTCACTCGTCTTTTTCATGTTTGTTGGACTGGGGGCTGCTGCTGCACATGGATATATTGAGCAGCCGAAATCAAGAGGATTATTATGTAAAGAACAGGTGAACACAAATTGTGGAGGCGTTCAATGGGAGCCTCAAAGTCTGGAAGCACCGAAAGGATTTCCTGGAGCAAGCATCCCGGATGGAGAAATCGCTTCTGCTGGAGGGACATTTCCTGAATTGGATGCACAAACTGCTGACCGCTGGGCAAAGGTTAATTTGAATTCTGGTGTAAACACATTTACTTGGCATTTAACAGCGAAGCATGCAACAACAAAATGGCATTATTATATTACCAAGCCGGATTGGAATCCGAATCAGCCGCTGACAAGGGATCAATTTGAACTCATTCCATTCTATGAAGTTTATGACGGAGGCGCAAGGCCAGGTGAGAAGGTGACACATCAAGTGACAATCCCGGAACGGAAAGGCTATCATGTGATTTTGGGAGTATGGGATGTGTATGATACAGCCAATGCTTTCTACAATGTAATTGATGTTAACTTTGGCGGTGAAGGAACAAACCCAGGGCCGGGAGAACCCGATCCAGAAGTTCCTGGCTATCCAGCATGGGATGCTAACAATGTCTATCTTGGAGGAGACAAGGTTACGTATAATGGAAAAGTATATCAGGCAAAATGGTGGACCACTGGAGAAACACCAGGAAGTGCCGGAGTATGGGAGCTTGTAGAGTAATTTGAATTAAATTATCAAAATGTTTAAATAAATTAACGAAGCAGATTATTTTACTAAAAATAAGAAAGAATGTTGCATAAATGTAAAAATTCTAGTATGATAATTTATAATTTATTTTTGAGAAGCAATGAAGAGGACATGAATTACTTGGAAGGTTTAAAGAGAGGAAAGTAAAAGGTGAGAGCTTTCTAACCAGGAAATGTAATTTACCACCTCAGAGCTGCGTTGGAGTAACAACTAACGCCGTAAGCATGCAACGTTACTGCAAAATGAAGCCGTTAATAATGTTGACGGAAATTTGGGTGGAACCGCGGAGATAACACATTCGCCCCTTCTTAGGAAGGGGAGGGTGTGTTTTTTTAGTATCATAAAAGTTATTAAAATAGAAAAAGCGATGAAGAGGATATGAATTATTTGGAAGGTTCAAAGAGAAGGGAGCAGCAGGTGAAAGCTCTCTAACCGGAAGGATAATTTACCACCTCAGGAGCTGCGTCAGGGTAACAACTGGCGCCGTAAGCATGCAACGTTACTGCAAAAATGAAGCCGTCAAATTAATTTGATGGGAAGCTGGGTGGAACCACGGAAAAGCATATTCGTCCCTTTGTATGGAGGGAAGAGTATGCTTTTTTACTGTATAAAAATTATAAGTCGAAGGAGTGTTTAGAAAATGAATAATAAAGTAAAGATTATACTTCCAGATGGAAAAGAGAAATGCATCGAAAAAGGGACTTCATTAAGAAAAATTGCAGAACAGATATCAATGAGTTTAGCGAAAAATGCTGTTGCAGGAAAAGTGAACGGTAAGCTGGTAGATATAAGTTGCGCTGTTTCAGAAGAGAGTCATATTGAGCTGTTGACACTGGATTCAGAAGAAGGGCTGAACGTTATGCGGCATACTGCTGCCCATATTTTGGCACAGGCTGTGGAACGGCTTTACGGAAAAGGCAACGTACAGTTTGGTATTGGGCCAGTTATTGAACATGGTTTCTATTATGATATGAAATGCCAAGTATCCATTAATCAATCTGATTTGGTGAAAATAGAAAAAGAGATGCAAAATATTATTCAGGAGAATATTCCAATCCGCTCATATGAGCTCTCTTTGGAGGAAGCTCAGACTTATTTTAAAAAAAAGAAGCAGTCTTATAAGGTAGAGCTGTTAGAGAGTATTCCTGCAAATGAAGCTATTACTATCTACGAACAGAGGGATTTCTCTGATTCATGCAGAGGTCCTCATTTACCGTCGACAGGTTACGTAAAGGCATTTCATCTTACAAAACTGGCAGGGGCATATTGGCGTGGAGACAGCAATAATGAGATGCTTCAGCGCATTTATGGAATTGCATTTGCAAGAAAAAAAGACTTAGATGCACATTTGCATTTCTTAGAAGAAGCTGAAAAACGGGATCATCGTAAATTAGGAAAGCAGCTGGAGCTGTTTATGTTTTCTGAAGAAGCACCAGGTATGCCATTTTATTTGCCAAATGGTCAGATTATCCGTCAGGAGCTTGAGCAGTTTTCCCGTGAAGCGCAGTTAAAAGCGGGCTATCAGGAAGTACGTACCCCACTTCTGATGAATCAGCAGCTATGGGAAGAATCCGGCCATTGGGATCACTATCATGAAAACATGTATTTTTCCGAAGTGGACCATACAAACTTTGCACTAAAGCCGATGAATTGTCCGGGACACATGTTGATGTATAAACAGAAGCTGCGCTCTTACCGTGATTTGCCAATCAGGCTGGCTGAATTTGGGCAAGTACATCGCCATGAATACAGTGGAGCTTTAAACGGATTGCTTCGCGTCCGTACTTTCTGTCAGGATGATGCCCATATTTTTGTAAGGGAAGATCAAATTGAAGCGGAAATGGAAAAAGCAATTCATTTAATTGACGAGGTATATGGTGTGTTTGGTTTTTCTTACACTGTTGAATTATCTACTCGTCCAGAGAATTCAATGGGTGAAGATGCGGCCTGGCAAATGTCGGAGCAGGCTTTAGCAAATGTTTTAGAGCGGATAGACCTGCCTTATCAAGTAAATGAAGGAGACGGCGCATTTTATGGACCGAAAATTGATTTTCATATTAAAGATGCTTTAGGGCGCAGCCATCAATGTGCAACACTGCAGTTGGACTTTCAAATGCCGGAGAAGTTTGATTTAACTTATGTCAATGCAGATAATGAAAAGCAGCGTCCAGTGGTTATCCACCGGGCTATTTATGGATCAATTGACCGCTTTTTCGGAATTCTGATTGAACATTTTGCAGGTGCTTTTCCTTTGTGGCTGGCTCCTGTTCAAGCAGTTATTTTGCCGGTATCGTCTGTGCATCAGCCTTATGCTGCTCAATTGGAAGATACTTTTAAAGCGGCGGGCATCCGTATAGAAGCAGACTGCCGGGAAGAGAAGCTCGGGTTAAAATTAAGAGAAGCACAAATGAAGAAAATACCTTATATATTTGTTATTGGCAATGAGGAAGAAGAAAAACAAACAATAAATGTTCGGAAATATGGAGAGAAGCAGAGCCAGAGCTTGTCTATTATGGAAGTGCAAAAGATTCTTCAAAAAGAAATCGCAGAAAAGGCAATAAGACATGTGTAATTTCACGAGTCTAGGATAAAAGGACTGGAAAAAATCGCGTAATTACTATTCATTCTTGTTCAAGTAGTATAAAATGTAATTATCATCTAAAGCTGAAGGGGATGAGTGAGGATGACAATTACATTTAAGAAAATTGATAGCTCAAATTATAAAAAATGTTCGTTCTTAAAGGTGAATGATAATCAAAAAGATTTTGTAGCTCCTAATTGGTATTCTGTACTGGAAGCAGTTTATGAAGAGGAAGAGAAACATCCATATGCTATTTATTATGGAGAGGATATGGTTGGATTTTTAATGTATTCTTATTATCCGGCAGATGAAGAATATGATAAAGATTCATGGTGGATGGAACGTTTTATGATTGCCAAGGATTTTCAAGGAAAAGGCTATGGTAAGGCTTCTTTAAGCAAATTTATAGAAAACTTTCAAAAAGATTATCCGGGAGAAGAATTGCGCACATCTGCTGTAAAAGATAACCATGTTGCTATAACATTGTATGAACACAGCGGTTTTCAGCGGACAGGTGAATTTGTTGAAAAAGAAGCAGTGCTGCTGCTAGATAGTTAGAAGTTCTAAAAATATTAGTAAAGGGCGGATGATTAATTAAAATCATCCGCCCTTTTGTAATTCGAGAATCTTCTTTCTTCTAAAAAAATATTTAGAGCCCTATATAATCCCCATTATAGATGCATTTCTAAGAATTAATAAAAATTATTAATAAATCTAATAAGATTTTATAATAATGTAATTTTTCGTAAAATATTGATTTATTATTAAATTCATGTTTTAATTTCTAATAGTGATAACTGGTAGTGACGTCACAACCAATGAGGTGGAAATAAGATGATTGATGATACATTATATATTCCATTACACGTTCAGCTTAGTAAAAGTTTAGAAGAAAAAATAAAAGCGCAGGAATTTATCGAAAAAATACCAAGTGAACGAGAATTGATGGATATGTATTCAGTAAGCAGAACTACGGTAAGAGAAGCTGTCACAAAGCTGGTAAATGACGGCTTGTTAATTAAAGTGCACGGAAAAGGGACTTATGTAAATAAGAAGCCTCCGATTCAGGAGTGGTTATCTTCTTTAAACAGTTTTACAGAAACAGTAAGAAGAATGGGAATGATGCCAACAAGTAAATTATTAACATCTAAAAAGTTAACAGCAGATAAACATGGAATTGAAGTATTTAAAGAAGAAATATTTATGATAGAAAGACTTCGTTACGCTGATGAAAAACCTATTGCAATTGAGCGGCATTATTACCCGTTATCAATTGGAGAACGTTTATCTGAATTTAACCTGGATAAGGAAACAATATATGATTTATTAGAAAATGAGTTAGGCATTGTTCTGGATGAAGCAGAGCAGTATATAACATCAGAAATAATTGAAGATCATCTAGCACCATATCTGGAAATACCTAGTGGATCAAATGTATTGCTTGTAGAAAGGACAATAGTTGATGAAAAAGGTAATGTCGTTGAGTATTACATTGGACAGTACCGCCCTGATATGTACACATTTCGGATAAAAACCAAAAGAAATTTAAATAAAAAATAACTGATGGTGCAGCTGATTTTTATTAGTTTAAATGTAAGCGCTGTCAAATGGAGGCTGTTATGAAAAGGCTGTTTCTACCGATCCTCGTTGTTTTCGTATTTTTCATGATGGTATTTTTAGGTGATGAAAGGTTAGCCAGACTTTCCGGATCGACAGAATTAGATGTTATTACACTTAGAGCTGCTCATTCAAAAGCCTGGAATCATCCCGTTTCACAGGGGATTGATAAGTTCGCGGAATTGGTGGAGGAAAAATCAGATGGAGAAATAATTATTGAAACGTATCATGATGGGCTGATTGGGGATGACAGGGAAGTAATTGAAAGTGCTCAAAGAGGAAGTATCGCTTTCGCCAGCTCCTCTACACCGAATATGACAAGCTTTACAAATTATTTTACGGCTTGGGATCTGCCTTACATTTTTGAAAATAAAGAAGAAGTATATAAAGCAATTGATGGAGAGCCTGGGGATATTGTACGGGCAGAGATGGAGAAATCAGGGTTTAAAGTTATTTTCTTCCCAGACTACGGTTTTCGGCAAATTGTCAATAACACGAAAGCAATTGAAAAACCATCTGATCTTGATGGGATGAAAATTAGAACAACAAATTCAAGAATTGAGCAAGCTGATTTTACAGCCTTGGGTGCAAGCCCGACTCCAGTTGCCTGGTCTGAAGTCTTTACAGCACTTCAGCAAGGAACGGTCGATGGCGAAGGAAATACGTATTCGCTTCTTTGGGATTCAAAGCATCAGGAAGTGCTGTCACATGCTGCAGAAGTAAATTATAATTACAGCTCAGATATTCTTGTTATGAATAAGGATCTTTATGAAGAGCTTGAACCGTACCAGCAGGAAATTATTATGGAGGCAGGGCAGGAGGCGATGGAGTGGCAAAGAGTCGTTGCAACAGAAAGAGATGAGGAGGCAAAGCAGCAATTTATTGATTATGGAATTGAAATATACGAGCCTACGGATGAAGAATATCTGGAGTGGAAGCAGGCGACAGAAATTGTTTGGGATCAATATGTCAGAGAAGGATACGCAGAGCCTGATTACGTTGACACTATTCTAGATACCTTAGGGAAGACAAAAGAAAGTATTTTTGAAGAATAGGAGGTGAGACAAGTGGAAGCGGCTGTAGAAAGTAAAGTAAATAATTATTCCGGCAAACCGCCAAATTTTTGGATGAAGGGTCTTTCTGTTCTTGATCGCAGATTTGAAGAAATACTCATTGTCTCAGGTTTTTTGATTTTTATTATTCTAATCAATCTTCAGGTGATTAACCGCTATTTACTTCCATTCTTAGACATTGGAAATATTACTACATGGACGGAAGAGCTTTCGAGATATTTATTTATATTTGTTTCTTTTTTAGGAGCCAGTCTTGCAATACGGAAAAGAGAATCTATTCAGGTCAGTATATTAACGGACAGATTGCCGGCAAGCATTCAAAAAGGCCTTCTGCTGTCAAACACATTATTTATGTTTTACTTTAGCTACATGATGGTAGTGAATGGTTTTGAGCTTATATCCTTTCAAATTGAAACAAACCAGACAACTCCAGCTTTGTCCATACCAATGGCAGTTCCTTACAGCGCTGTACCGATTGGATTTGCGTTAATGATGATTCGTCTAATCCAGATGTTTATAAAAGATACCAAAGAAATAACTATGAAAGAAGGGCTGTTAGGAATCTCCTTTGCTATTGTAATGATTCTTCCAATTGCTTTTCTCGGAGATGCAGCAATTGCGCTCGTCTTATTTGGTTACTTTGCTCTATTTATTCTAATTGGAATGCAAATTGCATTTGCACTAGGGGCGAGTACATTAGCAACAGTTCTGGCAACTGATGCAATTCCAGTTGATTTCTTTCCACAGACAGCATTTACAAGTATAGATAACTTTCCAATCATGGCGGTCCCATTTTTCATCGCAGCAGGGATTATCATGGGCGGAGGAGCAATTATCAAACGATTATTAAATTTATCAGATGAATTGATAGGATTTTTGCCTGGTGGATTGGCGTTGGTAGCAATCATTACTTCCATGTTTTTTGCCGCAATAAGCGGTTCAGGACCAGCTACAGTGGCTGCTATTGGAACATTACTTATTCCGGCGATGATTAAACAAGGCTATAATCCAGGCTTCGCCACTGGAGTTGTAGCGACAGCCGGAACGATAGGAGTCATTATACCACCAAGTAATCCCTTGGTTATTTATGGGGTAGTATCACAAGAGTCTATTTCTCAATTATTTCTTGCCGGCATACTTCCAGGGGTTTCTACCGGGCTCGTTTTATTAATCGTAGCTTTTATTATTTCTAAGAAAAATGGCTGGCGGGGCGAGCGGACATCCTTTAACCTCAGAAATTCTGCAAAAGCTGCCTGGGATGCAAAACTTGCCTTATTAGTTCCAGTTATCATTTTAGGAGGAATCTATGGGGGCTTTATGACTCCTACTGAAGCAGCGGCAGTAGCCGCAGCTTACGGGATTATTGTCGGTATGTTTGTATATAGGGACCTTGGCTTAAAAGGTGTTTATCAAAGTCTTGTTAAAGCAGGTGTTACCTCTTCTGTAATTATAATGTTAATGGTTATGGCAAGTATATTTGGCCGGCTAATCACATTGGAAAAGGTAGCGGAATTTGTAGCAGAATTTGTCTTGTCATTAAGTGAAAATAAATTCGTTATTCTCTTGCTCTTGAACCTGTTTTTATTACTTATAGGTTTAGTTTTGGAAGCACTGGCTGCCATTGTGATACTGACACCAATATTATTACCGATGGCAGTGGCAATCGGACTTGACCCGGTTCATTTTGGGCTTATTATGATTTTTAACTTAGCGATTGGATTTATTACACCTCCAGTAGGAGTAAATTTATTTGTAGCAGCAAGCACTGCGAAAATAAAGATTGAAGAAATTATTAGAGGAAATAAATACTTACTCTTAACGATGATTGTTCTTCTTTTATTATTTTCATACATTCCGCAAATTAGCATGTGGCTGCCGGAATTAATTAGAAACTAGATAATAAAAGTTACAAAGGGAGGAACTATTATGTATATTACGTATCAGCCGAAACAAACCGCAATAGGTGAAAACAGCTTGAGGAATTTGGGGGGGAGCGCTAAAAAACTAAAGGTAACTCATCTGTTAGTTGTAATAGATCAATTTTTAACAACTGACCCATTAAATTATGATGACAGAATCACACAGATTTTAAATCAGGAAAATATTAATGTCTCCTTCTTTTCAGACTATCAAGGAGAACCAACTACAGACCATTTAGGGGCAGCTTTAACCATTGCGAAAGAACAAAAGGTTAATGGAGTAGCGGCAATTGGAGGAGGAAGCGCTATTGATATTGCGAAAGCAACAGCGCTCTTTTGTAAAAGCCCTCAAATGGAATGGAATGCAATAACGAAGCAGGACAATTTGGAAAGACTGCCTTTAATTGCTGTTCCGACTACTGCAGGAACAGGTTCGGAAGCAACAAAGGTGATGGTTATTACAGATACGGAAAAAGGCATTAAAATGAACCCGGGACACCCAGATTTAATTCCTGATATAGCCATTCTTGATCCTGCTTTAACGAGCAGTCTGCCGAAAAATTTCACAGCGTATACTGGGGTTGATGCTATAACTCATGCGATTGAAGCCTTTGTATCAACAAAAGCCAACATAGCAACTGATCAATATGCTTTAACAGCAATTCAAATTGCAGGGAGATCTTTACCAGTTGTATATCATGATGGAATGAATATCAAGGCAAGAGAAGAGATGCTGCTGGCCAGTACGTATGCGGGAATTGCCTTTTCAAATGCTTCTACTAATTTAGCACATGCAGCAGGAAGGGCTTTAGGAGCCAGATTCCATATCCCGCATGGATTAAGTGTGGCAGTGCTATTACCATTAGTGATGCGTTTTGGCTTGCAGGCAGCACCCGAGAGATATGCGCAAATTGCAGTTGCTTTAGGAGAGGATGCAAATAAAGACATACATGAACTGGCTGAACAATCAATACAGATAATTGAAAAATACTGTGATGATTTTCAAATATGGAAGGATGCATTGAAATTTATTGATCTTCAGGATTTAGAAAGTAATATTGATTTACTGGCAAAGGATGCATTGGACGGCAATGGGATTTTAACGAATCGTATTGTTCCTTCCAATTCTGATATAAGAAAACTATTTTTAGATTTGATAGATAAATTAAATAAAGTAAAAGCAATTGAACAAGTATAAATATACAAGGGTTGATCATACAATTAGTTCTGGAGAGAAACAGAGAAGAAAGTATCTTATTGTAAAACGCTTATTTCTTAACTGGTCGTGATGTCAGTATCTCTATAAAAGATAAGTTCCTGACAATTAAAATGAATGATTGATGGGATGGAAAAATATGAACTATGAAAAATTAAAAACCTTTATAGTGGTTGCTGAAAAGAAAAGCTTTTCTGAAGCCGCAAAGCTGTTATTTGTTACCCAGCCTACCATCACAGCGCAGATTAAAGCTTTAGAGGAGGAGCTGAGCACAAAATTATTTGAACGGACCACCAAAAAGGTGAGCTTAACTCAATCAGGAATAATTCTGATGAACTATGCAAAGGAAATAGTCCGGCTAAATGATACAGCCCGAAAAGAAATTACGGAAATAGAGAATACAGTCTATGGTGAATTAAGTATCGGCTGCAGTTTTACTATCGGCGAGTATATTATGCCCGAGTTTCTAAAACAATTTAAAGATATGTATCCACTTATTCAAATAAAGGTAGATATCACTAATTCCAATAATATCATTTCCGATATTAAAGATCAGCGTGTGGATGTTGGTTTGATTGAAACGCCGATAGATGATTCGGAAATAGTTGTTGAATCCTTTTTAGAGGATGAATTGATTCTTATTGCTTCTCCGTTATCTTTTTCATCAGAAAATCCTGTCATATCAGTGGATGAATTAAAAGCGTTACCGCTGATAGTAAGAGAGAGAGGATCAGGAACAAGAGCCGTAGTAAACCAATATTTAAATCAATCTGGTGTGAGAGAGGAGGACCTGAATATTGTAATGGAGCTGGGCAGTACAGAGGCAATTAAAGCGGCGGTGGAAGCGAAGCTGGGTATCTCAATTACTTCTAAAAGTGCTATAAAAAAAGAGCAGAAGCTGAATTTATTAACAGCATATAAAGTAAAGGATGTATCCTTCTATCGATTTTTTTATACTGCTTATGGGAAAAATCAGGTTTTGAAATCTACGGCAGAACTGTTTATAGAAGAGTTATATAAGATGACACGGAAAAGGAGGGAGCTCACTTTGTAACAGCATTTTTCAAAATAATATCTTAAAGGGGGTGTTTACAAAAACACGACTCCAAAAGTTTTTATGGCGATGGTAATAACGTGAATGGTTAATTATTCGGACAATTCATAAATAAAATATAAATATTATCAAGGAGGAATTATAATGGCAAAGCAATCATTGGATGTAAAACAGGTGACAAATCAGAAAATGAAGATGACTCCAAGTGAAGCAATTGTTGAGACCCTGGTAGCAGAAGGAATAAAAGAGGTCTATGGTATCGTTGGTTCTGCATTTATGGATATGCTCGATTTATTTCCAACAGCAGGAATCCGATTTCTACCGGTAAGACACGAGCAGAGTGCAGCTCATATGGCGGATGCCTATACACGTGTTTCTGGTACTGCCGGGGTTGTTATCGGTCAAAATGGCCCCGGGATTACAAATATGGTTACGTCTGTTGCTGCTGCAAACCAGGCACATACTCCAATGGTAATCATATCACCATCAGCGGGTACACCTACAATTGGCTGGGACGGATTTCAGGAAGCAGATCAGGTCTCTATTTTTCAGGCTATTACAAAAGAAACAGTAAGAGTGACGCATAAAAGCAGAGTTGCAGATTGCTTGCGTACAGCATTTCGGATAGCTTATGCAGAGCGTGGTCCAGTGCTTTATGATATCCCTCGTGATTTATTCTATGGAGAGCTGGAGGATCAGATTTTACAGCCTTATCAATATCGAGTAGACTCACGCGGCAGCGGAGATCCTGTCTTATTAGACAAAGCAGCAGATTTATTAAAGAATGCCAAGTATCCAGTAATCATTTCTGGTCGCGGAGCAGTTGATTCTGATGGGGTAAATACTGTAAAACAGATTGCGGAGCATTTAACAATTCCGGCGGCTGTATCCTATATGCATAATGATGCCTTTCCAGCAGAGCATTCACTGGCAGTAGGCCCGATTGGATATATGGGCTCAAAAGCAGCGATGCATACCCTGAAGAAAGCAGATGTGGTATTAGCAATCGGAACAAGGCTGTCTGTGTTCGGTACACTGCCTTGTTATGATATTGACTATTTCCCGAAAAATGCTAAAATTATTCAAATTGATATCAATCCAAGAAATATTGCCAGAACACATCCAGTGGAAGTGGGGATTATAGGTGATGCAAATGCGGCAACAAAAGCATTGTATGAAAAACTAACAGAAGAGGTACCAGATGCTGTAGAAAATCAAGGCAGATTAGAGGAAATTGCGAAAGCCAAAAAAGAGTGGGAGCAGGAACTGGTTGACTTGGCGATGGAGGACGGGAATCCGATTAATCCGCGCCGTGCCTTGCTGGAGCTGACAGGAGTATTACCTGAGAATACGATTATTTCCACAGATATCGGTAATGTTTCCTCCACAGCAAATGCTTATTTAAAATTTAATCAGACAAGACGCCATATCGCTGCTCTGACATTTGGAAATACGGGATTTGCATACCCGGCAGCACTGGGAGCACAGCTGGCAGAGCCTGATGCACCAGTAGTTGCAATCATTGGTGATGGAGCATGGGGAATGAGCTTACATGAAGTAAGTACGGCAGTAGAGCAAAATATTCCTGTAGTTGCCTGTGTATTCAATAATAAATCATGGGCAGCAGAGAAGAAGAACCAGGTGGATTATTATGATGATCGTTATGTTGGATCTGATATAGAAGCACCAGAGTTTGCAGAAGTAGCTAAATCAATGGGAGCTTTAGGATACACTGTTGAAAAAGCAGAAGATATTGGACCAATTATTAAGGAAGCTTTAGATGCCAGAAAACCTGCTGTCGTCAATATTTATGTAGATGGAACACAATTAGCTCCTCCTTTCCGGAGAGATGCATTACAAATGCCAACCAGATATCTTGATAAATATAAGCATTTGGATTATGAAGTGTGGGGGAAAGAATAATCTGATATAATAAAGCGAAACTTCCTTTAAGAGGAAGTACAATAGGAGTTTTACGGACGGCTATCTACAATGAATTTCCGTACCGGTTTATCCGGTGCGGAAATTTTAGATATATTTACATGTATTTTTAAAGTACTAAGAGCGGTATGTTAGGTTAAATGATTCTCAAACAGTTGTACATAAGGGAGTTGATAATTTGGGGAAATCAAGAAGTAGTAACATTTTAATAGACATACTGCCTGGGTTACTGCTCTGTATTGTTGTGATGTTTTTGGGTATCTATGGTGCGGAACTGATTGGATATATCATGATATGGACGGGATTATTATCAGAAGGAAGCGCAACGCCGGTTTCCGGTATATTTGTGGCAATTTTAATTGGAATTATTATCCGGAATGTGATAAATCTATCAGATAGATTTACAAAAGGAATCAGTTTTTCCATGAAGTACGTATTGCGTGCCGGAATTATTCTGCTGGGGCTGCGTCTTAGTCTGATGGAGGCGTTAAAGCTTGGCGCATTTGGAATTCCACTGATTGTTGCCTGTATATCTGTCGGTTTAGCTTTAACACTCTATTTGACGAAAAAAATGAATCAATCCATGAGGCTTGGAACATTGATTGCCAGCGGTACCGGCATTTGTGGAGTGACCGCCATTATGGCAACATCTCCGGTTATTAAAGCTAAGGAAAATGAGATTTCTTATGCTGTGGCTAATATTACTATTTTTGGTTTAACCGGTATGATGCTCTATCCTTTTCTCGGCCATTTTTTATTTGCGGACGATCCAATTAAAGCAGGCTTATTTTTAGGAACGGCAATACATGACACTGCTCAGGTAACCGGAGCTGCATTAATTTATGATCAGCTCTTTCAAAATCCTGCTGTCATTGAAACAGCGACAGTGACGAAATTAACTAGGAATTTATTTATTATTGCAATCATTCCGCTTGTATCTTATATATTTTTCAATTATTCCAGAAGGGAAGCTGGAGAGGGTAAGCCGGAAAAGGATACATTACCGAAGTGGTATACATTTATCCCATTATTTGTAATTGGCTTCTTGATTCTTTCCATTATCCGTACGATTGGAGATGCAACTTTGGAAAGTACTGGAGATGCCTTTGGTTTATTTGCAGGGAGAACATGGGAATCAATTTATAATAATCTAAGCTCATTTGGAACAACATATCTTCTGGGGGCTGCCATGGCAGGTGTAGGTCTGTCTACGAACTTTAAAAAGTTTAAAGGAATGGGGCTTAAGCCATTTTATATCGGATTTATGGCGGCAGTAGCAGTAGGTGTTGTAAGTGTTATTTTAGTTTCCTTATTCGGCGGATTTGTCAGGGTTTAATTATTTATCATAGTACAGCTGACTGTAAGACCCTGCTTTACGAATAGAGAATATTCTAAGTGGAGATGGAAAAAATCACTGCGTAAAGTTTCGCTAAAACAAATAGTATCTCTCTTTAGAGTGAACGGGGAAATAATAAATATTCTCTTAACTTGTAAAGAGGGATTTTTTTGTGCGGGAAAAAAGTTTGAGCAGGCTTTAGGTGATTTTCTTACTATCCTGTTATAAAATGAAGGAAGTAACGTAACAGGAGGTAGTATTGTGGATTGGTTCCAGCGGTTAAATGAATATTTTCCGGTAGAGGAAATGAAAGCAAAAGAACAAATAGAAGCTTTACTGAAGGAAAAACCAAATAATTATTATAAGGATGAAAGTGACCTTCATATTATGATGTATGCAGAATATGAACAGTTTGTTTTTGTTGATTTTTTGTGGGTTTCTGAAAAAGCCCGTGGAAAAGGAATTGGTAAAAAATTGATTCAGCAGTTAAAAGATAAACAGAAAACAATTATTTTAGAGGTAGAGCCGGTAGATGAAAACAATGAGGATACAGAAAAACGGCTGCGCTTTTATTTCCGTGAAGGGTTCAGGATATCAGAAGCAATTTCTTATCAGTTTCAGGCATTAGTATCTCATTCGGAAACAGAATTGGATATTATGTATTGGGATGCACAGGAGAAAACGGATGAGCAATTATTGGATTATATGGTAACAATCTATGAAGAAATTCATTCTTATAATCAGAAGCAAATTTATGGATATGAGCCGAAGCCGACAAGTGAAGTATTGAAGATAGAGGCTTAACAGGAGGATTCAATGCAAATTCAAGGAGTAAATCATTTTTTATATTCTGTATCTGATTTAGAAAAATCTATCGCGTTTTACAAAAATGTATTTAATGCAAAATTACTCGTAAAAGGAAGATCTACTGCTTATTTTGATTTAAACGGAATCTGGCTTGCTTTGAATGAAGAAAAGGATATTCCCCGCAGTGAGATTCAAGCTTCCTACACACATCAGGCATTTTCTGTTAAAGAGGCAGAATTAGAAGCCTGGGAGCAGCATTTAAAACAATTAGGGGTTCATATATTGGAAGGACGGGAACGTGCGGAAGAGGATAAGCAATCCATTTATTTTACTGATTTAGACGGACATAAGTTTGAACTCCACACAGGAACACTTCAGGAGCGTTTAGACTATTATCAGAATGAGAAAAAGCATATGCGTTTTTACCCGGAAAATGTAAATAACTTAAAAGAATAAATGGATAAAAAGAGTTCTCGGACAGAGAGCTCTTTTTTTAGCGGAAAGCAGGAATTTGATGAATAAAACGGAAGTTATATAAAAGAAGGAGTTGATTCCAGTGGTATATCATACGTAACCAAATCATTTTAGGAATAAATTCAATATCATTGGAGGGCTGTAATATTGAAAGCATTATTAGCAATAGATATGCAAAAAGCACTAATTAATGAGCGGCATGATTTAGGAGAGCGTGTTAATAATATGGAGCTTATCTTAAAAGACTTTTCAAAGCAAGGCTTACCAATTTTTCTGATTCAGCATACTAGTGAAAATAAAGAAGATCCATTTTATATAAACGGAAGTGGAGCAGAGATTTATCCACCCTTTAAAAAGTATGGTACAGAAATAATTCAAAAAGAAACACCGAGCGCATTTTATCAAACTAATTTGTTGGAGAAGTGCAAAACATACAATGTGGACGAACTTGTCATTATCGGTCTTAATACAGAATTTTGCTGTTTATTCACAGCGATTGCAGCATATGATCGCGGATTTAAGGTTGTATTTCTGGAAGATGCTACTGCAACAGTAAACAATGGAGATGTATATGAAATGAAGGATTTAGATATTCCAGATTTTATTGGAACGGTTTTGCATTGGTCAAAAACGGTGAATGTCCTTGATTTGGATGAATATAAAGAATGGCGTAATGAATGATTAAATCCTGTATAAGGAAATTTAAAAGCCGAATGAATGGTCTTGAGAAACTGCTTGGTTAAACAAGGGAAAAAGTAATGAATTTGTTAATAATACCCTTCTGTGGGCATATAAAATAATTCGTCGGGCATAATAACCTTGATAAAACGAAACTGCATTCAATGGAAGGTTTTTCGATGCACGATTCTTTACGAGGGAGCGGATAATCGCACTCGTTGATTATGCGTACTTAATCCGCTTCCTCTTTTCCTATTGAATGTCAGTTGCGTAATTCAGGGAGTTAGCGTTTGTTATCTCCGTGATAAATTTTTGGAAAGGGGTTTGTCTGATGAGCCAATTAACGCAAACTGAACTGGAAACATTGCGTAAAGTCATTGGAGAGCATGGAATGATTGTCAATAAACTGGAGGCTTATGCTGAACAGGCACAAGATCCGGAATTTAAATCAATGCTGCAATTTGATGCAGAAGATGCTCGCAATGCCAAGCAACAATTAATGTCATTTTTACAATAGGAGGGTGGTTTGAAAATGTTTCAGGATAAAGAGATGGTGAATGATTATTTAAACGGTCTTAATGCAAGTTTAAAAGGTTATGCTGGCTATATTTCAGAATCAAATAATCCCCAGCTGCGCCAAAAATTTGTGGAACTGAGAAACCGTGATGAGGCACGTCAATTGAAAGTATACCAATATGCATTGCAAAATGGATATTATCAGCCTGGTCAGCAGGCAAGTCCCCAAGAAGTGCAGCAAGTGCAAACTGAATTATCTCAGGGCAGCTAATAAAACAGGGCATGTATATGACGGCTTAGAGATAGCGTCATAATTTTAAAATATGTATGCATTAAAAAACGAGAAGTCTATTTCTTGCATAGGCTTCTCGTTTTACTTCATTACATTATTTTTCTAAATCCAGCCTTTACGATATGCCAAAAGCATTGCGTTAGTCCGGTCATTTACATTTAGTTTCCGTAGAACTGTTGTAACATGGTTTTTAACTGTTTTATCAGATATTTCTAAGTTTCTGGCGATAATTTCGTTATTATTGCCTCTTGATATCTCAAGCAGCACATCCCATTCCCGTTTTGTAAGGAGTCCCTCAGGACGGGATTGTAATGTAGAAGAGAGGGTTAAAAATTCGTCATGTAAATCCTTAGCTAACTCAGGATAAACATAAATACAATCTGAGTCAATAAAACGAATTCCTGATACGACTTCATTTAAACTCATATTTTTAACAAAATAGCCATCAAAATCTAATTCATATAAGCGGATAATATCCTTCATATGCAGATTAGGCAGGATAATAGCAGTTTTAACATCATTTAATTGCTCCTGTTCAAGAATACGTGTGATGTCATTATATTGATAAATTGGTACCATGACTAAATCTGGTACATTTGATGAATCAAGCTGAAAATCATCTAAATCTCTTAAAGATAGTATAGAAATATTTAAATTCGTTTTTTCGGATAACGTAAAAGCGTCAATAAAATTCAAAGTTCTGTTCGAAGTTGGTGTTATACTCAAAATTATCATCTCCTGTCATTTGAGTGAGTATTTTCGTGATGTAAATAAAAAATGAATAATTATGCGATATTGATTCTTGAGTCTAGTAGCAGTTCAAAATAAATATTTGGCAAAACTATTCGAGCTTGTTTTCTATAAGAAAAGGGGATATGAATTTTTAGACTTCTGCTGATGAAATCATATCTTCAAATATAGCATAGGATTGTATGAATTTAAATCCTGAAAAAGATTTTAATTAAAAAATGATAGTTAAATCCTGGTTTAAAAAAGTAAAAGTACCTACTTATGCATGATTATCCAAGAAATATACTATTTATAAACTAGGTTACCGTGTAAAATGATAGGGAAATCTGTAAAACTGGACTCTGGAAAAATAAAAGTCCAGGGCATGCTTGAATCTGGAGGTACAAAAACCCTTTCTAAAGTAAATTGTTTTTCTGCTTTTACTACGTCGTCTTCTACATATTGTAATGTTGTGTTACTAAATGAGCACGCTTGTCTGCTGTAATTATTAATTAAAACAGTTACCAATAAATCTGACCGATGGTTTCTTGCTTGCCACAAAGCAGTGAATGTCATCTGCTTATCAACCGTGTTATGTTGTACAGAATTTTGAAATATTTGTTCAATCTTGCGCCGGTCAGTATCGGGAAGCGCTTTATCCCATTTGGGTTCAAAAACAAGGTTCATAACAAATCCTCCTTATAGATACCTTGATTATATAAGATTCGAGCATAGAAATAAATTTTTAGCGTTTCTTTTGAAAAAAAATGTCATTCGTTTTAGACTTATGTTACGATAAGTGGGATAAAAACACTAGTCAGCTATGAACTAAGGGAGGTTATAACATGGAAGAGGAAAATTTAGAGCAACAGGCAGTGAAGCCGGAGAATATTGCGGAAGTTGGAGAAACAATCAGTATTGTACGCGGAGAGCATAAAGGTAAAAAAGCAGAGGTACTTATTGTACGCGAAAATTCTGTTATTGTCCGTATCGGAAATCATCCATCTACTGGAGAGCCGATTAAAACAGTAGTAAATCATAAAAATTATAAAAGAAAATAATTTGGATAGTATAAAAACAGCCCTGGTGAATAATGTGCTAGAGCTGTTTTTATATAGAAGAAAGAAAATGGTTTCCATCTGGATAGTATTCGTTTTTCGTGAATAAAATACAGACGTTATACTACGGTGTCTAAATCTCCTTTGTAGAGTAATGATGAAGCTTCTAATTCTGCCAAATCTTCAGTAAGTATTTTATTAATATCATTAAAAAGTGCAACGATTTTTACAAAGCAGCCTTTTTGTCCCGTATACGGCTCTGCGATAAAAAAAGGTTGTGTTAAATAAGCTTCCAGCTTTTGACCGCGCGTAAAGTCGTTCTTTTCCTTTTTACTCATTTTTTCATATCCTCTAATAGCATAAAGCGCTCGCAGTTCCCTATAGCGCCGTAAAGTCTTCCTGGCATCCTGCTGCAATCTGTTTTGTTTTTTATCGAGCGGGTAGCTCTCTGAAATTGAAAAGAGAGGGTGAATGGCAGGATAGTACTTTTGAGCAACGAGTTCTGCATCAAATTGCCAAATTGTATCCAGAGGGCCAAATGGAAGGTCCTCATCAGGAGCCTCACCACTTAAATCCATTAAAAAAGTTGTTAAGCTGAGAACTTCTTTCAATTGAAGATTTTGATTAAAGTCTCCCAGTTCTCCGGATATAACATGGGCTCTGTCAACGACAAGCAAAATATTTTTATTTTTCCATTCATCTGATAAGAGAACAGCAATTTCCTCAAACCCCGCGGCAATATAGTCCGATTCATGAAGTAAATCTTTTAATCCAGGGTCTTCCTGTTTTGGTGTGAGAGTTATTGTCTTAAAGGAGTTATTTTTTAATCTGTGAAACACTTCAGCTAAGAGAGCGAGCTGTCCCATATCAGGCCGTGCAATTAACCCTACTGTACTATTCAAGACAAGTGGAGCGAATAAATCTATTGTTTTTATACCAGTCTCTATTTTTTTGCTGTAGTCTTCTATAATAATTAAATCATCTACACTACAATTTGCTAATTTTGCAAGCAAAACAATCGTTCTAATTTCTGCACGTCCTAAAGGAATCTTACCTGTACAGAGATTGGAGACAGTTGCAGGCCGCAGTCCAGCATTTTTTGCTGCGACTGTCAGGTTAGGCACTCTGCTTCGTAAAAAAGTTGTATTCAATCTTATGGTAAGAGGGTCCATTGCAATGCTCCTTTCTTATTTACAAATCTTATCTTTTGCTAAAAAAGCATGAACTCCTTTGTTTCCATTAACAATTTGGGTGATGCGTAAATCAACAGCCAGTGAAGCCCATGCACTTGCTTCAGCTCTTGAAAATGAGTAGATTTCTATCATCCAGTCTATCATATTATTTAGTGCTAACCACATAGCTTCGTCTAAATCTTCATGGAATGCCATGGTAATCCATGCTTCTGGTGTTTCAGCTTTTGGAAATGAAAGCTTTTGTTTCTTATGAAGAATGAAGGTTAAATCAACTTTCTCCATTGGACATTCTAAAGCGGGACCGCTAATTTCACCATCGCCTTGAATAGCATGACCATCTCCTGTTGAAAAAAGCCCGCCCTCAACAGAAACCGGCAAAAACAAACGACTTCCAGCCTGGAGTTCCTTACAGTCTATATTCCCTCCAGATGGTCTCGGAATAAAAGTACTATGTTTTCCTTCAGTGTTAGGAGGCATGCCCATTATCCCCATAAAAGGAGCTATTTTAATTTTATAAGGAAAATTACCAAACTGGCTCACTGCTTCTTTACGATTGTTATCAACTAAAAAATCAAGCATAGCTTCTTTTTCTTCTGCGATTCCTATTTTTTTGTTCAATTCACTGGGAAATCCTCCCCCGGAAGTCCATCCCCATTCACCTGGAACAATTTCATTAATTTTAATTTCTAAGGTATCTCCGACTTCTGCATGATGAATAGAAATCGGACCAATGAGAGAATGACCGAAGAAGGAAGCTTGCCGCTCCGGGTTGATTTCTGTCCAACGTTTTCGTTGAGCACCGGGAGCACTCCTTTTCTCCATACCCCAAGCGGAGTCGAGTGTTTTAAACACAACAGAATCTCCACTGTGAATAGTAAGAATTGGATCTAAATCTTGACTGAAATGATTGTGTAAAGAATTTTTGTCAGGGATTAAATAATAAGTCTTCAAGAAAATCACTCCTTATATATTTACTTTATAAAGTAACATAAATTACTTATAAAAGTAAATATATAAATTGAAATAATCTGAATTTATTAGGATTGTTTAACTTGATGAAAGTAGCGAAAGACAATTTTTATTTTTATATTCGATAGTTTTTAATTCCGTTCTTAATACATAAAAAAAGGAAGTCCAACATCTGTTGAACTTCCTCAGAAATCTGAATTGTTTTCTATTTATTGTGAAACAGGCTTTTTCCATAATCCAAGTATTAGCCCTGAGATAACCGCACCGATAATTAATGATAACAAGAAGAATATTGGCGCATCACCTAATGGAACAACGAAAATACCACCATGTGGAGCCGGGATTGTGCTATGGAATAATTGTGTCAGTCCACCAGCAATTGCTGCTCCGATTACAGATGAGGTAATTACACGCAATGGATCTGCTGCTGCAAATGGAATGGCTCCTTCTGTAACAAAGGATAATCCCATAATATAGTTAGCTGTTCCAGATTTACGCTCATCTTCTGTAAATTTATTTTTAAAGAAGGTTGTTGCCAGAGCAATCGCTAGAGGAGGTACCATACCACCGACCATAACTGCGGCCATAAAAGCTCCGTCTCCAGTATCTGTGAAAATACCGATGGAGAATGCATATGCTGCTTTGTTAAATGGTCCACCCATATCGATAGCCATCATACCGCCAAGGAGAATACCCAGTAAAACAATATTTCCTGTACCAAGACCTGTTAAGAAGTCTAAAATATAATTATTTAGTGTTGAGAAAACAGGACCGATTGCAAAATACATCGCTGCCCCAGTTACGAGTAAGCCGATTACCGGGTACAATAAGATCGGTTTAATACTTGCCAGAGATTGTGGCATATTTCTTAGTAGATGCTTGATTAATACTACGATATAACCTGCAGCAAAACCGCCGACAAGACCACCGATAAAACCTGCGTTACTGTCTACTGCCATTAGACCGGCTACCATACCAGGCATTAATGCTGGTCTGTCACCAATACTCATTGCAATATAGCCAGCAAGAATCGGTATTAAGAAGTTAAATGCCATACCACCGACGCCATTAAAGAAAAGGAAGAACTGTGATTCATCTCCTAATACATTTTCAAACAGAAAGGAGATAGCAAGTAAGATTCCGCCCCCGATAACAAATGGAAGCATATGGGAAATTCCGTTCATTAAATCTTTATAAATTTTACCCCAGGTAGATTGCTTTTCATATTCTCCATCGCCCTCAGATCTTTCTCCCGAGTCACGATAAATTGGTGCATCTTGGTTTGATGCTTTGGTAATAAGCTCTTCTGCTTTTTTAATACCATCTACTACAGGACGTTCGACTACGTGTTTTCCATCAAATCGCGCCATTTCTACTTTTTTGCTGGCAGCAACGATAACGCCGGAAGCACGTTTGATTTCTTCAGATGTTAAACGGTTTTTTGTGCCGTCTGAGCCGTTTGTTTCCACCTTAATGTCTACATTCATTTCTTTAGCTTTTTTCTTCAAAGCATCTTCTGCCATATAGGTGTGAGCGATTCCAGTAGGACATGCTGTTACGGCAACTACAAATGGCTTTTCATCTGTTGCTGCTGTAGTACTTTTTGCAGCTTCATTTGTTTTTTCCTGAGCTTCCTCTTCTTTCGTTGATTCAATGAATAGCGCTTCTACTTCATCAGGAGTCGAAGCATCTTTTAACTTATTTACAAAGTCCGGTTCCATCAGAAGACGGGACAATGCCGCTATCGTTTGCAGGTGTGTATCATTTCCGCCTTCAGGAACAGCGATCATAAAGAAAAGGTGGGCAGGCTGTCCATCTAAGGAATCATAATCAATCCCAGCTTTACTTTTCGCAAATAATACAGTAGGTTCTTTCACAGATGCCATTTTTGCGTGGGGCATTGCGATTCCATCACCTAACCCGGTTGAGGATTGTTCCTCGCGGGCCAGAATTGCTTTTTTAAATGACTCTTGTTCAGAAATGATTCTGTACTTATAAAGGTTTGCGATCATTTCATCAATGGCAGCTTCTTTGGATGTAGCTTTAAGGTTTAAAAGCATTACATCTTTTTTTAATAAATCTGCAACTTGCATGTCTATCATCCTTTCTATTTTAGGTTTTCTACTTGTACATGAGCTAACAGGTCTTTAATCACTTCGGTGCTGGCAAGATCTTCCGAAAAAGCGGTTGCACTGCCGGAAGCGACAGATGTTCTAAAGGATTGTACAGAATCCTTTGATTTTAAGTAGGAGCTGATAAATCCAGCAACCATCGAATCACCAGCACCAACGGAATTAATTAGTTTACCCTTAGGAGCTTCGGCTTTATACGTTCCTCGTTCGGATATGAGCAAGGCGCCATCTCCACCCATAGAGATAATAACGTGTTTTGCTCCTTTTTCTAACAGCTTCTTCCCGTAGGCTATAACTTCTTCATTTGTTTCCAGCTTCACATTAAATAATGCTTCCAGCTCATGAATATTTGGTTTAACCAATAATGGTTTATAGCTTAAAGATGCTTCAAGTGCAGCGCCTGTAGTATCAATAGCAAATTCAGCGCCTTGACTCGTTACTTGCTGGATTAATTTCTCGTAAAAATCTTCGGGCAGGGAAGGGGGCTTGCTTCCGGATAAAATCACGGTATCTCCCTCTTTAATCTTTTCCAATTGCTTTAGGAACGCAGCAACCTCTTCATCTGATAAAGCAGGACCACGCCCGTTTATTTCTGTTTCCTGATCCGATTTAAGTTTAATATTAATGCGCGTATCTTCTTTGATGTTGATAAAGTTTGTACGCACATCTAATTCGTCTAAGGCATCTTCAATAAACTTTCCTGTGAAGCCGCCTACGAAGCCAAGGGCAATAGATTCTGTTGAGAGTGCCTTTAAAATTCGCGATACATTAATACCTTTTCCGCCAGGGAGCTTATAGTCGTTCTTCATATAACTCAGCCCGCCCAATTCTATTTTGTCGACAGGAACAATGTAGTCGATCGATGGATTTAAAGTAATCGTATAAATCATCTAATCTACCTCCAAAATGGTTGTTTGATTTAAATAAGGCTGATGTATATTTGAGATTTTATCTGTAATAAATGTTACATCAGAAACATCACATATCTTTGCAAAACTGACTTTATTCCATTTACTATCATCTGCAAGAAAATAAATGTCTGAAGCTCTTTCAATGGCTAATTGTTTCATAGAAGCTTCCTCAGGATCTGGTGTTGTACAGCCAAATGTCATATCAATACTATCCACACCGAGAAAGACTTTTGTAAATTGATAATTCATTAAAGAACGTTGACTGGGTGCGCCTACCATCGCTTTTGTAGAATGCTTTAATTTACCGCCTACGAGATAAGCATCAATTTGCCTGTCTGCAAGCATAGAAGCATGGGCAATACCATTTGTAACAACTGTAATAGACAAATTAGAAAGAAACGGAATCATTTCAAGTGTTGTCGTACCTGCATCTAGATAAATGACATCATTCTCTTCTAAAAGTGAGACGGCATACCTCCCTATATTCATTTTTTGTTGACTGTTTTTGATCGTTTTTTCCTGATACGTCAGCTCTGCTCCAAACGTTGCGTTCAATTTCGCACCGCCATGAATGCGGAGCAGGAGCCCTTTACTCTCTAATTGAGCGAGGTCTCTGCGAATTGTTGACTCTGAGCAGCCAAGGCTCTCGATTAAATCAACAGACTTGATTACACCGCTTTCATTTAGACGACGTAAAATATATTGATGGCGTTCATCTGTTAGCATATCCTCACCTCTTGTTTTTATAATATCATCTAAATCATTCAAAAACAACCAAAATCATTCAAAATAAAGCTGAGAAATAAATAATAATGAACGTGGATGGAAGATAGGTATAATATACGTAACATTTTCTATTTGAAATTGAATAATATTTTCTTCCTGTAAAAAGAAAAGGAATAAAATGAAGAGGCGGGAAAGTGAAAGAATCAATCAGATAGTGCATAATTGATTGAGTATGCGAGGTATCATAGGAAACAGCTGATGGTTTCTTAGTGTGGAATTAAAATTATATAAGATGTTGAGGACTGCTGGTTTGGTAATGATTCTGTTTTTTGAGCTCATACGCCATTTACTTATATCTATATGAGCCCATTATTTATAGAAAGCCAGCCCGAAGAAACTTATTGATAAAGCTTTAATGCCTCCTCCAAAAAAAATTTATAATTAGCAATAAAGCTTTCGGGTTTTATAATTTTAATTTTATCGCCGAATCCTGCTAAAAATTGATAGGAAAATGGATTCTCAGGCAGTTCAATAGTTGCAAGATAGTTTCTTGGGGTAACTTCTGTTACAGCGTTTTTTCCGTATCTCTCGATAAATTGATCTCTTACAGCGACATCTATCAATACTTGCACACTAACCAAATCTTGTTGTTTATTATATTGTTTTTCTTCCTCAAATATCTTATCTGTTTTTGGGGTGAAAAAACCTTCTTTTTCGATATTTGTTATCCTTGTTAACTTAAACGTCCGATAGTCTTCCCGTTCTAAGCTAAACCCGATAAGATACCAATGCATTTCACTTAAATGTAATTTATAAGGTTCTACAGATCTGTATGTTATATTTCCTTTTTGGTCTACATATTCAAACTTTAGTAACCAATTATTTTCAATGGCTTGTCTGATAAATGAAACATCTTCTTTAATTTGTCTTCTTCCAGTCCAGTCATAAAAGGATAAATCATATTTCGGGGAAATGTCAGCACTGGTCATTCCTTTAATTTTCTGGATAGTCGTTTGAATTTCCTGGTTCGTGATTAACTGTTCAAAACCGCTTAATGCTACAAGTATATTTTCAATATCACTGTTATTTAATAAACGTTTATCGAATTTATAATCTTCCATAAGGGCGTATCCTCCTTCAGCACCATATGTTGCATAAACAGGTATTCTTGCATAACTTAATGTTTCCATATCGCGCTGAATCGTCCGTTTGGATACATTAAAAAGCCTGCTGAATTCTGAAGCGGAGACAGATTTCTTTTGTAATAAAATCATAACTATGGAGATAAGCCGCTCAATTTTTTTCATGTTTTCCTCCCATATACGACATACAGTTGTCGTCTTTGTTCTATTATACTTCAAATATGAAAAGGGGGAATAATGATGAAAGCAATAGCTTATTTACAATTTAATGGGGAAGCAGAGGAAGCAACAGCTTTTTATGAAAAAGCTTTTCAGGCAAAAAGCGTTAAAGTGAAATTTGGTGCTTTTGGTCAAAATTCAGAATATCCGTTATCGGAGGAGGAGGAAAATATGATTATGGAATCTCGTATGGAGTTTTCAGGGAATATTTTAATGATCTCGGATGTTCTGCCTTCTATGCAGGCTGTGACAGGCGCAGTCACAAAGGGGTGTATGGTCTTAATCAGCATTATTGATGCTGATCCGGAAACGAATAAACAATTTTTTGAAAAGCTTTCGGAAGGCGGTACTGTGATTATGCCTTTATCTTCTACGCCTTGGTCAGCAAGCTTTGGCATGTTAGTTGATAAATTTGGTGTGACATGGAAATTTAATAGTGAGGCAAGTAAATTTCTAGATAGCTTCTTAAATTAAATTTGTAATATTAGAACGAGACTCACATAATATTTTAATGTAATGTCCACGTTAAGACAGCAATACCTTAACAGGCCCTGAAAATCCTATATAATTGAAGATTTTCAGGGCCTGTTATACTTTTTATATGGCCTTGAGCAATAAACGCTTGAGTAAAGGTGTGAAATGCTCTGGCAGAGCACTCACATCCGGAACCATAATGCGCTCTTTTCCATAAATATTCTGCATCATGTTATCATCATTCTCGTCAATTTGTCCGTTTGCAAGAAACATACCGACTACATCAATTTGATGTTTACGGGCCTGGGCAACAGCCTGGTACGTATCAACAATGCCATTTTGGTCATAACCGGAAGCTGCCGGCTGTCCGTCGGAAAAGACAAGTAAAAATTTATTCTTCTCGCTGCGGCTGATTAATTTTTTAGTGACATGACGAATACTGAAGCCGTCCCGATTATCCTCCTGTGCTTCCAGCTGCATAATTTTAGCACCCTGTTCTTTATATAAGGAATCCTCTAACGTCTGGATATATTGGAGATAATTCGGCTGATAATTTTCACTGACTTTATTGGCATCCTCCCAAAAGCCGATAATTTCATGGGGGATGCGTAATTCTTTTAGTACTTCATGAAACAGGGTAACACCCCGTTTTGTTTCCTCCATTTTGTTTTCCATAGAAGCAGAGCAATCGATTAATAAAGTGAAAACCGCATCAAATTCCTTTGATTCTTGTTCTTTTTTATAAAAAACTCGTGGAGAATCCTCCAGGAAGACAGGAAGCAGCTTTTTAGAAAGTCTGCCAAATAAAAGGTTTGTTCTCGGTGTATTCTGCTTATGCTCCAGAGTTAATTGAATGGTTTTGGCAAGCTTTCTTTTAAAGGGGTCAATTTCCTCTATAAATTGCCGATATTGCAGCTCTTCATCCTCTGTAGGAGCCTCTGCATATTCTGTAAACATCCGAGCATGCTCATTCTCTTTGCCAAAGCTCGATTCACTGCTGTTTTCCGAAGTATTCTCTTCCTTATTTAGAGATTCTTTATCAGAATAATCATTTTGTGTGCTCTGGCCGGATGCACCTTGAATCGCAGCCATCGCCTGATCACCATCCTCTGTTTCACGGGCACCGCCACCCAGTATAGAGGTTTTTGTTCCCTGTTCTAATTCAAATTGCAGGAAATTCTGTTTGCGGTCATCATTTTTATTTTCACGATGCCATGTAGAGAAGGTCTCATCAAAGTATTCATTTTCTTCGTTTGTTTCTTCCTGCTGATCTTCATTCACAAGTGGATCTGTCCGTGTCAATTCATCAAAAAGTGTATTTTTCTCATAAGTTTCCACATGCCCGATTGGCAAGATAAAATATTCATGAATGGAATCTGTATAGCCTGCCTGTTGCATTCTCTGAACAATTTTTTCTGTTAAAGCAACATTATCCCGCGTATTTCTAGTTTCAAAAACGCTATATAGCTGAGGTTTTAAACTATCGAGCATATCCAGCTGCTCCTCTTCTACGCGAGGAAAATCCGGATCTGGCTGATTGGCAAACAGTAATAAATAAATCATACAAAAAATTTCATCTGTTGCGTAACTGCGTGTCACATTAGACTGCAGCTGTGTCGTGAAATAATGATGAAAATATTGTTGCCGATAAGTGAAGTTCCGTTTTGTGCCAGGGCGTTTTTTGCGAATATCGTCTTCTAAACGAATATCTTCTAATAAAGTCATTAACTGTATTGCGAATTTAGGAAGAAAGGAATCCTGCAAACCTTCTTTAAATTGCTGCAGGCTTTTCACATCTGTTTGATGCAGTGTCCCTAATGTCCGCAGAATGACATCTGATTTAGCGCCTGCTTCCTTCATTTCTGATGGGAGCCGGTCCCAGAAACGGCTGGCTGTTACTTTGTTTTCTACTAAATCAATAAAGGAGCCAAAGCTGGATTCAAATTGCAGCTGTCCATTCTTTGCCAAAACAGTGGTCAAATCCTGCAATTGCATAAATAAATGGGTGTCGACTTTTGTTTGATGAAATCGATACATATGAATATAGCTCCTTTAATTAAAATAGTGTATCTGCCAGATTTTCAACGAACGATTTTTCGCGGTCTTCTTCCAGCTTATCAACGATACTGCGTAAAATAGCACGCTTAGGCGGAAGATAAATCGAAAGATCACAGGCATCCAACAGAGCGCGGATTGAAGCAGCATCCTCCGATAGTTTCCCCTGACTTACTGCTGTGATTAAATCATTAGATAATGTGACAAAATGACTGATCAGCTGCTTGTCTGTCAGATTTGTTGAATCGTTTATTAACTGTTCCAGCTGCTCCCCTTGAATATATGGTACATCAATAACGATAAAACGGTTTTTTAAAGCTTCGTTTAATGGAACTGTTCCAATATAACCCTCGTTAATGGCTGCAATCACACCAAATCCCTCTGCAGCAGTGACAATTTCATTGGTAAAAGGGTTGGTAATCGTTCGGCGATAGTCTAAAACTCCGTTAATCAGAGGTAACGTTTCTGGTTTGGCCATATTAATCTCATCAATATACAGAAAACTGCCTTGCTTCATTGCATTTGTAACAGGCCCGGGTACAAATTGGATTGTTTGCTTCTCTTCTTCATAGGCAAGCGTTTTGAAACCCATCAAGCTTTCTGCATCCAAGTCAACAGAACAGTTTACGCTGTACATTGGACGCTCAAAAAGAGAGGAAAGTGTTTCCGCAAACTTTGTTTTTCCAGCTCCGGTTGGTCCTTTTAATAAAATGTTTTTACCCATGCTCAATGCAACAATCGCATCAACTAATAATTCCTCACTCGGAGGAAGGTATCCGCCGGAACGGATCAGCTCCTGATGGTCTGTTGCTTGTTTTTTATTATTTTCAAGCAGCTCTTGAACTGCTTTTGGTAATTGATTTGTATTCATGGTTGGTTCTCCTTTTGAAATCATTTGCAGTGATTCCTTTTTTATTGGAGTTTTGAATATCCGCTATAGATTAAAAAAGCTCCGTTCACATTGTATTACTACTTGTACAAAAATACAAAGAATGCGCAGTCGTTGCGATATGGGGAAGCAATTGCTAAGATAAATATAATAACTCAACTTTCGTATCTAAAAAAATAACTTGCTTATCATAGAGACAGGTGTTGATTGTTTCTTCCATCTATCTCTTGTTAAAGCATAAACTCTAGCTAGAAAGAAGGTAACGAGTAAGGCCCCGCTGCGGCGGACCGTTTTGCTTTCCTAGGGGCACGCTCTTCAGCTAACTTTTGCCAAGAAGAGCACTTGGCAAAAGTGGATTTTCAGATGGTGCTAGTCCCTCAGGAGTCAAAACGGTCCGCCTCCGCTAGAAGGGGATTCTATACCTTTTAATACAACGGAGCCAATAGAGATTAGATAGTAAAGGACATATTTTTCGTGGTGCATATAAAAATGTCCCATCACGATTACTTTCTTTTCATAAAAACTATTCTTGATATTTATTATTCATGCTGTGTGGTGTGTCATAGTCTCAATTGCCACATTAACCATTTGAAACACTAAAATGATCTTTTAATCAAGCAAAAGACAATGATTTCATCCAGCTCCATCAGGCTATGATTTCTTTCATTCACTGTGGAATCCTATTAGAGCGCAGGCCAACCACGTAGACTCCTATGGGAACAGGGCGAGCTGAAGATCCACTTGAAAAGCGGGTTTCTTTTCAAGTTAGCTGAAGCCGTCCCCATGGAAAGCGGAGTGGTTGGCTGGAGCGGAAGCTATACACAATAACCTGTTCAAAAAATAAAAAGATGAGTTAATTAAAAGCAAACATGATAATAGAGACCATGTACATCCTGGAACAGCAAGGTATAGATGTTTATTCTTAGGTGCAAAAGTTGAATAATAATATAGAGACAGGCATCATCACTTGTTATGAGAATGGTGCCGGATAGGAGGATATATGGCTAAACGGACAATTGCGATTCACTTAAACCTGGAGGATAAGTATGTAAAAGAAATTCAGAAGGTTGCTCCAGATTGGGATATTCATACTGGAAAAGAGCTTTCAGATGATATCCTCAAAAAAGCAGAAGTTCTTGTTAACTGGCAAAAGGACAAAGAGAGCACGTATCTGAAAAATAATCAGCTGAAATGGGTACAGTCCTGGAGTGCAGGTGTAGATTCCTTAAATCTGAATAAAATTGAAGGGAAAGGGATAAAGCTGACAAGTGCAAACGGGGTTCACAGCTATCCAATATCTGAAACAATTTTTGCTTATATCCTTGGATTTACAAGACTGATTCATACCTATGTCAGACAGCAGCAGGAGAAGGTTTGGCATCATGCAAAGCTTCGCGGTGAAATACATAATAAGACGATTGCAGTGCTTGGTGTCGGAAAAATAGGGCAAGAAACAGCTAAAATAGCAAAAGCTTTTGGAATGAAGGTGCTTGGCGTTCGTCATTCAGGAAAAGCAGCGGAATACGTTGATGAAATGTATCAGCCCCATCAATTAGACAGTGTGCTTCCACAAAGTGATTATGTTGTTGTTACTTTACCATTGACAGAGGATACACATCATCTGATCGGTGAGGAACAATTTAAACAGATGAAAAAAAATGTTTTCTTTGTCAATATAGGACGCGGTCCGATTGTTGACGAAAAGGCATTGATTGCAGCACTGCAGAATAACGAAATTGCTGGTGCAGGAATGGACGTATTTGAAAATGAACCATTAGATCATACCAGTCCGCTCTGGGATATGGAGAATGTTATATTGACTCCACATACAGCAGGAGCAACGGAATTTTATAATCAGCGTGTCATTGAAGATATATTTATTCCAAATTTAAAAAGCTACTTAAATGGGGAAGCACCAGCGATTAATCTATACCAGCATGAACGTGGATATTAATTGTTAGCTTAAAAATAGAATTTAGATGAAAGTAAGGATGCAGGAAATGAAAAAGATACTGATTTTGCTCGCATTGCTGTTTATGTTAACAGGGTGTGAGCTGCTTGATTTTTTAGAAGACAGTGAGCCGGCAGAAGGGAGAGAATTTGTAACCATTGAGCGTGTTGTTGATGGCGATACGGTGATTGTGCATTTGGAAGATGGAACAAGAGAAAGGGTTCGTCTGCTCTTAATTGATACGCCAGAAAGTGTGAAGCCTGATACAGAAGTGCAGCCATTTGGTGAAGAAGCAAGTGATTTTGCGAAAGAGCTGATGCCTGAAGGCGAAACTGTCGAAATGGAGAGAGGGAATCCGGACCGGGATGATTATGACCGGATGCTTGCCTATATCTGGGTGGATGATGAAAATGTTAATCAGATATTAGTTAAAGAAGGCTATGCAAGAGTGGCTTTTGTTTATGAGCCGAATACGAAGTACTTGGAAGAACTAGAGGAAGCACAGGAAAAAGCAAAGGAAAACGAAGAAAATATCTGGTCAATCCCCGGCTATGCGGAAAGCAGATTTCATGAATATTAAGCGGGAACAGAAAAAGTAAAAGTTTTTGTAAATAACAGAGGGACTTAACTGAAAATCAAATAATTTATTACAATGGAAAATCTGAACATATTTGACTTCTTGTAAAGAGACGTTGAATGATGGTTTAGACTTTCCTTTTTTAGTCTGGACACGAGCAGATACTTGTAGTTGAAACGAGGCAGGATTTATCTAATTATTGCATGTTGGTTACAATTAAGTTAAGTAACAATATATAAGGTTTCATTTATAAATTGGGTGGTATTGGTATAATGTAACAAATTTTAGAGGAGGACTCTATCTATGAAGAAGAAATGGTTTGCTGTTGTGCCGTTAATAGCCTTGAGTGTAGCACCGCTCCAATTTCAATCAGTAGAAGCCTCAAGCGGAGAGGTAGTTCAGGCGGAGGAGCACCCTGAAGTTTCAGAAGAATTAAAGCCTTTATTAGATATTGCTCCAGAGCATCAACCTACCCTGGAAAACGCTGATTCTGGATTAGAAGTTCAATTATTACAGGAAAAACTAAATCATTTCGGTTTGAAGGTTGAAGCCGATGGTATATTTGGTCCCGAGACGGAAAAACAGGTGAGACAATTTCAAACAGATCATGATTTAATAGCTGATGGAATTGTAGGAGAAAAAACCTGGACAGAGTTATTGTTTGAAGAACGTAAAGGCCAGTTCACAGTAGATGATGCTATCAGCCTTGCTGAAAATAAGATGGAGAACGAAGATCTTATATTTAGCAGTGACGGTGTATTATATGAAGAAGACGGGAAAACATTCTACTCGTTGAAAGCTTCCAGCCAATCATTAATAGATAACGGTGGAACCGGAACAGTAGGGTATTATCATGTTTATAGTAACGGTGATGTTGTCGAATCTGAACCTCCAAAATAATAAACTCAACTTTTGCGCATTAAAAAATAACTTGCTTATCATTGAGACATGTGTTGACCGTTCCTTCCACCTATCTCTTGATAAAGCATAAACTCTAGCTAGAAAAAAAGTAATGTGTGAGGCTACTACTGCGGCGGGCCGTTTTGCTTTCCTAGGGGCGTGCTCTTCAGCTAACTTTTGCCAAGAAGAGCACTTGGCAAAAGTGGTTTTCTTTTCAAGTTAGCTGAAGCCATCCCCATGGAAAGCATAGTGGTTGGTCGGAGCGGCGCTATACACAATCTGCATTTCAATAAAAAGGTGACAAAATGCAAGCAGGATAATGAGGAACATGCCTAATCCTGGTATAATAAGGTATAGATGTTTATTCTCAGGTGCGAAAGTTGAGTAATAAAGAAGTTCGGTTAAATTTTTCGTGAAATGAATAAGAATACAAATAAAAAAGATTTTTGCAGCCATATTATGGTTACGAAAATCTTTTTTTATTTCAGTGTATGCAGACTTAGTTATTTAACCACGTATCCCGGCCCGTCCCGTATAACAGCCATGGAGAACCCAATTCAAATGGGTGGTTTTCAGGCAGGTGGTTTATAATGGAAGCCGGAATATCAATCCATATATGGACTTCTTCATCAGGGCATTGGTTTTGTAAATCTTTTTGTGCCGCAGCAATAGTTTCCCATAGGCCTCGTCGATCAAATAAATCCTTATATGGATATACTGCGTGAAGATAAATCTCTTTTTTAATATCCTTTTTTGTAATTAAAGGGGGAAGTCCTTCCTCTTGAAAAAAACGCCAGCTTTTAATTTGATCATTTTGAAAAAGCTCCGATAAGCTTGGAAAAGGGTAGTAGCATTCAAGCGGAAAGAACGTTTTCTTTGCAATGTGATATGTATTGAGTAATTTATTTTTCAATTCTTTCTGCGTTACTTCTTGCCAGCCGGGTTCTTTATCCATCAATACATCAAGTCTCTTTGCTGTGCATCCATAAAATGCTGTCTGCTTTTCCAAATGAATATGGTTCAGCACCTTTTGTGCGGGAATATTATCGGCTTGTGTATTTGCACCTAGCCATTTCAGCTCCTTTGTTTGAAATGCCTGGTCAAGTACATATTTTGTTAACTGCTTTGAATAGCCATGCCCCCGGTAGCGGATATCACTTCTTAATCTTCCAAGCATGGCAAGTCCAGGTCCAAATATAGTGTAGCCGGCAGTACTTACTAACTGATTATTAATAAAATATCCAAAAAGTACATGGTTTCCAGTACATAATCTATCGAAAATACGTATAATATAATCATCAGCCATGCCTGTATGCATGCTCTCCATAAAATTTTTGTCTGATGGTAATAATTGTCGGATTACAGCATTCATCAAATCACCTCAAAGTTTATTATAGGAAGAGGTTTATAGTTTCGTCCAGCAATTCAATCTGAGAAAAAGAGTTTAATTTCTCAATATTTAAAACGCTTACAAAAATAATATCTTGAGACAAGAAACCTGAAAGAGTATAATGAAAGATAATGTTGTGATTTAGGAGGGCTAAAATGGCTACAATTCATAAAGGAGAAACTAAATTTTATGTTGGGGAGGACATCCGGGATCCAGAAGCAGAAATCACTTTTGTTCAATCAGGGTCGAATCGTCTAGTTATTGATCATACGTATGTGGCAAAGGAACTCCGAAGCCAAGGAATTGCTCAACAGTTACTGAAGCATGTTGTTCAATATGCAAGAGAAAATGATAAATATATTATCCCTTTATGCCCGTTTGCAAAAAATCAAATGCAGAAAAATGAAGCGTATCATGACGTCCTTCAAAAACAATTTATTTAAATGTATCTGACAATTAAAGAGACAGCGGCATATTTATCTATAGATGAATCTATTGTACGGACGTATGTGTTACAGGGGAAAATCCGTACAATTTATGATGGGGAGAACTATTTAATCAACAGAAACCAATTTACAACATACTTCGAGCAGGTTGAGAAATACAGAAAATTAGTACAAGCGTACTTAGACGAACCAATTCCAGAAGATATTGATGTGAAGGATGAAGATTAATTTTGATCCACAAGGCTGAATATACAGATGATTCTCTGAAATAATAAGAAAATCGATACAGCAAAACATTAAAGGAGTTTTTAAATGAAAAACAAAAAACGTCCCCGATCGAAAAAGCCCGCCCCGTATTTGACTTATGAGGTTACGGAATCGAAGGAATTATTTCCTTTTTTAAGAGAGGTTTTAGAAAATCGCAGCCGTAATTCAGTAAAGTCTATTTTAACCAGAGGGCAGGTTTCTGTGAATGATCGTATACAAACTCAGCATAACTACATGCTGGAAAAGGGACAGGTTGTTAAAATATTAAAGAATAAAGAAGCTGTAAAACAAGAAGTCTTTATTGGAATGTCCATTATTTATGAGGATGAAGATATTATTGTCATTGATAAGGAAGCTGGACTTCTCTCAATTGCAACAAAGGAAGAAAGACGCCAAACTGCCTTTCATCAGTTAATGGATTACGTGAAGCAGGAAAATCCGATGAATCGCATCTTTGTTGTCCATCGTTTGGATAAGGAAACTTCTGGAGTCATGGTTTTTGCAAAAAGTGAGAAGGTAAAGCGTAAACTTCAAGATAATTGGAAAGATATTGTTAAAGAAAGAACATATGTCGTTTTAGTTGAAGGAAAGGTTTCAAAGGAAAAGGGTTATATTGTTTCCTGGTTAAAAGAAAGCTCGACACATAAGATGTACTCCAGCCGAGTAAAAAATGACGGTCTGCGTGCAGCGACACGTTATCGGGTCATTCAATCGAACCAGCAATTTTCTTTACTGGAGGTAGAACTGGAAACGGGAAGAAAGAATCAAATCCGTGTTCATATGCAGGAGCTTGGCCATCCGGTTGTTGGTGATAAGCAATATGGGGGCGGACATCGTCGTGTACTTGGCCGGTTAGGGCTGCATGCAAAAGCATTAGCGCTTTACCATCCAAGAACAGATAAATTGATGTTTTTCCGTTCCGATGTTCCAACATCTTTTTACCATAAATCTAAATAATAAATAAAGCCATTATCCTTTTGAAATATCAGGATGATGGCTTTTTACGTGCCTGGAGAGGATAAAACAAGAAAATCTGTTATTAAATTGGTGCTTTTTCTAATTTTCTTCCTCCGCGTCCAATTGTTGTTTCTGCCTGCTGTAAAGAGTTGTAAATGGCTTCTTCAATTACTTCTGCCGCAGCCCGGAAAAATTGATTCATGATTGGATGATCATCTCGAATCGTGGTGATAGAGCTTGTTATCTCGTTAGAATGATGATCGATTTTAGCAGCTGTTGAGAAGGCTATGGCAATATCACCGCTGCCATTATCTATCGTGCTTCCCGTTCTTCCAAGACCAATGGAGCAACGCTTTGCCAGCCGCTTTAACTGACGATCAGAAAAAGGAGCATCTGTTGCAAGGATCATCATAATTGAGCCATCTGGCGTATCCGGGTTTTCTTTAGAATCACTGGCAAACAGAGCTTGTTCACGTCTGCCGAAGTTACTGACAACGAGTGCGCCCAGTGTAAAATTTTCTTCTTCAGCAGCAATTATTCTCGAGGAAGTACCAATACCACCTTTATACCCCAGACATTGCATACCAGTTCCTGCGCCGACAGCACCTTCAGCAACTCTTTCATTTGTTGCGTCTTCAATGGCGGCGATAGCATGCTCTGGTTTTATCGCCTGAAGCCGGATGCTGTTTAAATAACCATCATTACATTCTCCAACTACTACATTAATCGTTCCTGTAGTATCGCCGATTTCCTCCGTTTCATTCAGCATATAAGTTAATGTACCCTGCATGACAGCTCCCACACTTAATGTATTTGTCAGCATAATCGGTGATTCAAGAACACCGAGCTCATCAATCTGTACTAAACCTGCTGTTTTACCAAACCCATTAATAACACTGTTTGCAGCAATTACCTTTTTTCGAAATAAATTTTCTGTATGGGGCAAAATAGCTGTGACCCCTGTACAAATGGTTTCTTTATCGTTTAAATGCTCATACAGTGTAATATGACCGACCTGCACACCACTAACATCTGTAATACAGTTCTTTTTTCCTTTTGGTAAAGTCATACGCTTCAAAACCCTTCATTTTTGATTAAATTATAACAAATCATTGTTCACTTGTATGGAATAAGACATCTTGGAAAAATTAACAATGGGGTGATGATATGAGGGGAAGAATAATAAGAATTTTGTTTTTTAGCGTACTTTGCTTTGTTTTAACAATAAATTCTGTAAGTGCCAATGATGATGTTAAGGAAGGTTTAGAAATCGGCGATAGGGCTCCGGATTTTAAATTGAATACACTGGAAGGAGAAACATTGCAGCTGTCTGACTTCCGTGGCGAGCGGGTAATGATTAATTTTTGGGCAACCTGGTGTCCTCCCTGCCGTCAGGAAATGCCGGATATGGAGCGGTTTTACCAGGAGCATAATCCGGTTATTTTTTCTGTGAATGTAACTGATGAAGAGTTAAACACGCAATTGGTGAAAGATTTTATGCAGGAATTAAAACTGACATTCCCCGTTTTATTAGATAAAGAAGGCGAAGTCAGTAATTTGTATCGCATTCAGGCAATTCCGATGACGTATATGATTGATGCGGAAGGTATCATTCAATTTAAATCTTTTGGGGCGTTAAGCTATAAGCAGATGGTGAAGCAGTTTGAGCAGATGAATAAAACAGATTAGCCTTTGAAAAGTATAAGAACAAGCATGTAGCAAAACAACAAAGTTATTACATGCTTGTTTTCCTATGTGTAGAATTCAAATCTAAGTTGTATTAATATCTATATGTCATTGCCATATAGTATTTTTTGCGATATAGTAGAACCGAAGAGGTGAAAGGGATGGAAACAGATAAATGGCAGCTGCAGTTTAAAAAAGGCGTCATTGAGTTAATGATTATGCTGCTTATTAAAGAGAAGGCTTACTATGGTTATGAACTGACAGCAGCTTTAAAAGATACAACCTATTTGGGGCTGTCTGATGGAGCTATCTATCCTATTTTAAAAAGACTTGAAAAAAACGGATGGACCTATTCTTATTGGGATACGCCGGAAGATGGTCCGCGAAGGAAGTATTATCAGTTAACGGAAAAAGGTGCAACTGCTTTGGAAAAACGTTTAGAGGTATTTATGTATTCAGCGGATATGATTCAATCTATAAAAGGCGGTGATTAATTTGGATGCATTAATCAATAAGTATTTAGGTGAATTATCGAAATATTTGAGTGTCTTACCAAAAAGAGAACGGGAAAACATTGTGATAGAGATTGAATTACATTTAAATGAGAAAGTCAACGAATTAAAAGAGGAAGGTTACAATGATCAGCAGGCAGTAAATAAAGTGCTAACTGAATTTAAAACTCCCAAATCATTGTCTATGGAAATGATGGAAGAATATGATGATAAAGAAATAAAAAAGAAACCTACATTTTTCTATTTCTTTTCTGTATTTTGCTTAGCGGGATTTTCACAATTGGCCATACCTATTTTAAGAAGGGAATTAGATCTAGCTTTTATATCATTTGGATTAATTTTAATTACATGCGGAATTATCTCCATGTTCTTAAAGAATAAATGGAGGATAATAGAAATAGATTTATTGAGAATTTTTCCAAAGATCATATTGTCTGTACCTTTTCCTATTTCAATACTTTTCTTTTGGATTGCAGTAAAGCAACAAAACTCGCTTGTTTTAACATGGATATATTATGTAGTAGCTTACTGGCTTTTGCTCTTGATTTACGGGCTTCTTTCAAAGAAAACATCTCAAAAAGCTGAGAAGACTTTTTATGAATTTTAGTAAGTGAAGATAAGAGGTTCTTATTAATCATACACGTCGTTAAATGAAGTACTTTTCAAATAAGAATAATGAATAAAAATAGAAAAATGCCTGCGTATGCGATAAACTATACGTTAGGCGTTTTTAATTTTGTTCGAAAAGATAATCTATATTTAGATATTAGCCCTGATAGAGCTTTTATTCAATTTATATAAATAATTTCTTTACATAAAATATTTTAAATTGGGGGAGGGTGTTAAAATGAAATTATTATTAGGACAATTTGTTATTATTTTCATTGTATGGATTGGTTTGCTTACTTTTTTTCAGGATATGAGCAATGCAAGTCAGCTTATCTTCTACTTAGTTACTTCATGGCTTCTATTACTAATCGTTTTAATAATAAAAACATGGATTCGAGAGAAGAAAAAGTCGAATCAACAATAATCCATCTTTTATAAGGAAGTGATGCGTTATGCTACGTATTGAAAATATCAGCAAGTCCTACGGAGATAAAAGTCTTTTCACAAATATAAATACAACTATCGGTGAATTTGAACGAATCGGCTTAATCGGTGTCAATGGAACTGGGAAGTCGAGCTTTTTAAAAGTAATTGCGGGAATAGATGAACCGGACCAGGGAGAAATTAAACACGCGAAGGATTATCAGATTGAATATATTGCACAGGAAACAGTGCTTTACGAAGATTTGACGGTTATTGAACAAATTTACTATGGAGAATCGGAACAGATGAAGCTGATGCGTGCTTATGAGCAGGCTATGTTAAATCTGGAAAAGGCCCCTGAAAAAGAAGCATTTCAACAGCAGTTATTACAGCTGCAGCAAAAGATGGATCAGGAAGAAGCATGGGAAGCTAATGCGAATGCGAAAACTATTTTAACAAAGCTTGGGATTACTGCATTTGATAAAAAGGTTCATGAGCTTTCCGGCGGTCAGCGAAAAAGAGTTGCCATCGCCAAAGCACTGATTCAGCCTGCTGATCTGCTTATATTAGATGAGCCGACAAACCATTTGGATCACGAAACGGTAGAGTGGCTGGAGAGATATTTACAGAGCTATCGCGGTTCTATTTTATTAGTAACGCATGATCGCTATTTCCTGAATCGTGTAACGAACCGTATTTTTGAACTGGATAAAGGAAATCTGTATGTCTATGAAGGAAATTATGAGTTGTTTTTAGAAAAGAAAGCAGAAAGAGAAGCACAGGAAATAAGTGATGAACAAAAGCATCGTAATACATTAAAGCGTGAGCTCGCCTGGCTGAGAAGGGGAGCAAAGGCAAGATCAACGAAGCAGCGTGCGCGTGTAGAGCGGGCAGAAGAGATGAAAGAAAAGAAATTTGATACAAAAAAAGAGAATCTTGCTATCCAGGCTGGATCGAAAAGACTGGGGAACGATGTTATCGAGCTGGAAGATATCTCAAAAACCTATGATCAAGAGACGCTTATCAACCATTTTTCATATCAAATTATCCCTGGTGATAGAATTGGGATTATCGGTCCTAATGGCACCGGGAAAACGACTTTACTCAATATAATGGCAGAACGAATCTTACCAGATGAGGGAAATGTAAAGCTTGGTGAGACTGTTCAAATCGGCTATTATACACAGGATGATGAGGACTTGGACGGGAATTTACGTATTATTGAGTATATTAAAGAAGTAGCAGAGGTAATGCACACTGCAGATGGACAGGTTATTACAGCTGAACAGCTCCTGGAGCAATTTTTATTCCCGAGAGCACAGCAATGGTCCTATATCCGTACATTATCAGGAGGGGAAAAACGAAGACTTTATTTACTCAAAGTATTGATGCATGAACCGAATGTCTTGTTCTTAGATGAACCGACAAATGATTTAGACACACAAACACTGGCTGTTTTAGAAGAATATTTAGAAACATTTCCGGGTGTCGTTGTAACTGTATCCCATGATCGTTATTTCTTAGATCGAATTGTTGAAAAGTTATTTGTGTTTAGAGGTGCAGGAGAGGTTTCGGTTTACTATGGTAATTACAGCGAATTTCTGGAAACCAACTCCATCCCAAAACAAATGAAAACTGCTGCTTTGAAAGAAACAAAAACTGAAGCTGCAGTTAAAACAAAAAAGAAACTATCTTACATGGAACAGCGCGAATGGGAAACAATAGAGGATGAAATTACACAGATGGAAACACGTCTTAGTGAAATTGAACAGGAAATTGCTGAAGCGGGAAGTGATATAGAAAAGGTGCAGCCTTTATTTACAGAACAGCAGGAAGTTGAACAGAAATTAGAAGAAAAAATGGAACGCTGGGAAGAACTATCACTGTTAAAAGAGAGTTTTGAATCAGGTACTGAATAAAAATTGCAGTGTAATATAATGGACTTGTATTATCTTACAATAAATAGGTGCAGTCGAGAACAATGCAGTATAACAAATTTGCAGTGTCAGATATAAAATCCGGGTAGCATTCGCATGTTTGCCATGTTATACTTACGTTTGAAATCACCAGATAAGTAAAGGAAGCCTAGTGTAAAGAGGCATATCGCTTCATACGCTGGAGAAAAGACTTCTTTCTTCGTGAAAAATAAACAATGCCAATCCCTGCTCCTCAATTTAAACAGTCTACAGCTTCTCCAAATGGAAAAGAAAGCTTTTAATATGTTTCATTTTTACGAGTATAAGGGAATACAGAGAAGAAGAGTGTACCTTATTTTGGAATTGATTAATCAAGGAGGTTATTTAATGAAGCTTTTTCAAGTTAGAAAAGGGCAATTTGTATTTTATGAAAATGAATTGCATAAGGTTTATTCTGTAAAACCAATGTTCAAAAAATCTGTTCACATGTATCGGCTGAAAGATATGAAACAGGTATTAACAACAGCAAGAGAAATTAATTTTTATCGCCCTAAGCATAATGATACGTTTATTTTTTATGGGAAGCGATATACGATTGATCAATATGCAAAACCAAAAGCCGGTGATTATATTTTAATTGTGAAGCCTACTCCCGACTTCCTGGATCATTATTCATTGAATGAGATTGAGAAAGTAGAACGGGTAGAAGATGGAAATGTAATTACGACCCGTGATAATGGTGTAAAGCATAGTGAATATGTTGTGATGGTTCCAGGAAAATCGGAAGCAAGCCAGGAAATTGCTTATTTCGATAAGACCCTTGTTCCAGAAGAAAAACAGCTTCAGGACGAGTCTATTTCTTACTTAGCAGAAAATGATGATACGTTGAAGCCGGCTGTTGGTGACATTTATTTAGATGTTCATAACAATACCCGCGCTATGATTGTAGCGATGTCCAGTGATGAGATTGTATTTGGACATGGTGTTCGTGTACATGTTGCTGAACTGTTAGATGAAACAAGGTATGAGCTTGTTTATCAATTTGAAGACCATTAAGCCATTTAGCTCTAAGCTGAACGGTGCTATCTTTTAAAACGATTATTTCGTATAAAAATCCGGCTGAATTTTACCCAGCCGGATTTTTATATGATTTTATCGGTTTAGCTGTTTGATTTTTTCCATTGCTCCCGTGCTTTGTAACCTAAAATATTGATTGCATCCTTGGAACTCGAGTAAATAGGATTGTATCCTAACTCCAGGTCTGTTAAATCGTCGACAGTAAGTTTGCCTTTAATGGCTGTAGCTAACACAGCCATTCGTTTATCAGCCCCTTTTTCTCCAATAACACTGCCTCCTAATAATCGCCCTGATTTCGGGTCATATACAATTTTCATCCAAAGCTTTTCTGAGCCGGGATAATACCCTGCATGGGAAAAGCCTTTTGAAGTAACAGATTTAAAAGGAATATTTAATTCTTTTAATGCCTGGCTGTTTTGGCCTGTAATAGCCACTGTTAAATCAAAGACCCGGAAAAGAGAGGAACCTAAAATACCATCACGCTGAATAGTTTCTCCATTTAAATGTGATGCAATGACAAATGCCTGCCGGTGTGCAGGCCAGGCTAAAGCAACATGTGCCGGTTTTTTGGTTATGAAATCAACCTCTTCCACGGCATCGCCCAATGCATAAATAGAAGGATCATTCGTCTGCATGACTTTATTTACTTTGATGGCGCCGGTTTCTCCTAATTCCAGTCCTGCATCCTTTGCAAGCTCCACGTTTGGCGTGATACCGACAGCCATAAGTGTAATATCTGCCTGAATCGTTTTTCCGCTTTGAAGATGCAGGGTCGTGCCATGATTGGAATAGCTTTTTAATTTATCGTTTAGATAAAGCTCAACGCCATTTTCTATTAAATGTTCATCTACATGACTGGCCATATCAGGATCTAAGCGTTTCATTACATGCTCTGAATGGTCAATAAGGGAGCACTGCAGCCCCCGCTTATGCAGGTTCTCCACCATCTCCAGGCCTACAAAGCCCCCGCCGATAATCGCAGCTGTTTTTGGTTTTTTCTCTGAGATAAACGCTTCTATCTGATCCATGTCTTCAATAGTGCGCAATGTAAAAGTATTGGACTGAATACCTTGTAAATCTGGCATAACGGCCCGGGCTCCTGGAGAAAGAATTAATGTATCATAATCCATCTCATAGGGTTTATTATTTTTTTCAAAAAAAATTGTTTTCTTCTCCCTTTCAATATGTGTAACCTCAGCATGGGTTTCAATAGAAATATTATATTTCTCTGCAAAATCATTCTCGGAATAAATAATGCGGTCTCTATCGGTAATATCTCTGCCTAAATAATAGGGCATGCCACAATTAGCAAAGGAAATGTACCCACAGCGGTCAAGAATATGAATTTCTGAATCAGGATCAGTTCTCCGTATTTGTGCAGCAACCGTAGCTCCTCCGCCAACACCACCGACAATTACAATTTTATTTACCATAATATAATAGCCCCTCTCGAAATAACTTCTCGAAATATCTTAGAATTAATTCATTAATATAATAGTTCCCCAAATTGCCTTAATCGAAAAGTGATTTATTTGTAAAAGTAAATATGAAACCTAAATGTCGTAATTAAAGTGCGTGTTCAAAAAGTACGGTGAAAAGGACCAAGAAGTTTAAGGCGATAAGCTTTCTCCAAGGAGCGTATACTTTATAATACGTGAGTAACGCTTTTGGTGGGGCGAGTAATCGCAAATGTTTTCGATGGGACGAGTAATCGCAGTCCCAGTCCCATTGAAAAAAGCTTATCAAGGCAGAAATTCGCCGTGTCATTTTTATTGGACTTTTTGAACATCCTCTTAAAAAAAACTCTCCACCGAAGCAGAGAGTTTTTATTCTTATATTTTCAATATATCTCTAATTGAGTAAAGAAAAACAATAATAATCATCACTGGAGCAAGCCATCGTAATATTTGATACCACACTAGAAACATTCCGTTACCAAACTGATTTCCTGCATGAAATTCCTGCTCAACTAATGTACGATTCATTTTAAAACCTACAAATAACGCAATCAGTAAGCAGCCGCCAGGAAGCATAATGTTACTGACTAAGAAATCACTTGCATCAAATGCAGTTTTTCCGAAAATATGAAAATCAGCTAGAACATTAGATGATAAAGCAGCAGGTATACCAAAGATAAACACTGCCAGTCCGGCAACCCATGCGATTGTATTACGTGATGCCTTCACTTTTTCGTTTACGGAAGAAGTAATAATCTCCAGCATACTGAAAGAAGAAGTTAAAATGGCAAACAAAAATAAGAACAGAAATAAGCTCAGGAATAATTCTCCAAAAGGCATTTGTGAGAATGCTTCTGGAAGAACAATAAATAATAGCCCCGGGCCTTCCGCCGGTTCAAGTCCAAATGCAAACACGATTGGGAAAATCGCTAGGCCGGCAAGCAGAGATACCATAATGTTCATAACAGAAACAGAAACTGCTGACTTTGTTAAACTGACATCCTTAGCTAAATAAGAGCTGTAAGTAACCATAACAGATATCCCGACAGCAAGGGAGAAAAATGCCTGTCCCAGTGCGTATAAGATATTTTCGCCGTTTAGCTGAGAAAAGTCAGGCTGAAGGAAAAAACGTATACCTTCCATAGCGCCTTCAAAGGTTAAAGCACGGGCGACAATAATAATGAAAAAGATAAATAATAAAGGCATCAGTACTTTATTATATTTTTCAATACCATTTTGAATTCCGTTAGAGATAACAAAGGAATTTATTAATACGAAAGCAGCAAGGCCTGCAATCGTAAGCAGCGGATTACCAGTAATCGTATCAAATAGCGCTGCATAATCTGTACCATTTGTAATAAGCATGCCGGGAACGGACATTAAACTGTAAATAAGCACCCATCCACCGACAACACTATAAAAGGACATTAAAATAAAAGCACCAATTACTCCCCAGTGTCCAATAAAAGAGAAGATGCTCTTTTTTGGTGCGAGCTTTTGATATGCACTGACTGCCTCCTTCTGAGCACCGCGCCCAATAACAAATTCGGCAATAAGCAGGGGAAGACCAATTAGTACGGTAAATAATATAAAGATAAAGAAAAATGCTCCTCCACCGTTTATCCCAGTCATATACGGGAATTTCCAAATAGCACCTAAACCGACTGCAGCACCGGCAGAGGATAAAATAAATCCAAGTCTTGTTGACCATTGTTCTGTCTTCTTTTCCATATTCGTAAAATCCTTCCTATTAAAATCAATGTTCAGTATAACATAAAACACAATTACGTTCAGTGCGCTTTTATTCCTGCAGAAACAATATTGTTTCCATTTTCTGAATATTATTTGAAAATAGTTGTAAACATATTTGAGCTTCCATTATACTAGTATTAGAAAGAATAGAAATTAATAGTTGGAAAGCAGTGCCGGAAGTAGTAATTATTTAATGACAGGGAGGAATTAAAATGATAACGCTTACATCAGAGGAGAAAAACTTAAAAAACTTTATTAATGGGGAATGGATAGAGGTCTCTAATAAGGAAAAGGTTTATAATCCAGCCAATGGAGAAGTCCTTGCAGAAATTCCTAATTCTGATTCTGCAGCTATTGATATGGCTGCAGAATCCGCCCGCATCGCTCAAAAGGAGTGGGCACGTGTGCCTGCGCCTCAGCGTGCTGAACTGCTGTATAAAGTTGGAATAAAGATGAAAGAGCAGAAGGAAAGGCTCTCTCAACTATTAACATTAGAAAATGGAAAAGTGATTGAGGAAGCGCGTGGAGAAGTCCAGGAAGGGATTGATATGGCTTTTTATATGGCTGGAGAGGGCAGGCGTTTATTCGGGCAGACCACACCATCTGAATTAAAGGATAAATTTGCGATGAGCCAGAGGTGCCCGGTTGGCGTTGTGGGAATTATTACACCGTGGAATTTCCCGATTGCAATAGCAACATGGAAGTCATTTCCTGCTATTGTTTCCGGAAATGCAGTTATCTGGAAGCCTTCTTCAGAAACGCCGTTCATGGCAAAAGCATTAGCAAAAATATTTGAGGAAGCAGGATTGCCAAAAGGAGTTATTAATGTTGTATATGGATCAGGAGCGACAATCGGGCAGGCTATGATTAATCATGAAGCTATCCGTGTTATCTCTTTTACCGGCTCCAATGAGACAGGCAGGAAAGTCGCAACAGAGTGCGGAAGACAATTGAAAAAGGTATCTCTGGAAATGGGTGGTAAAAATGCAGTGATTGTTATGGAAGACGCTGATATAGATTTAGCAGTGGAAGGCATTCTATGGAGCGCTTTTGGAACGAGCGGACAGCGCTGTACAGCCTGCAGTCGTGTTATTGTTCATAAAGATGTCTGCAAAGAACTGGAGAACCGGCTGCTGAAGGCAATGAAAGATTTAACCATAGGGGATGGACTTAATCCAAATATTAAAGTCGGTCCAATTATTAATCAGGCCGGATTAGATAAGATTTTAAAATATATTGAGATCGGAAAAGAAGAAGGGGCAAATTTAGTTACAGGTGGTAAACAGCTGACAGTGGAAAATTATGAGAATGGCTTTTATTTTGAACCGACACTGTTTTCAGATGTAACCATAGATATGCGGATTGCACAGGAAGAAATTTTTGGTCCGGTAGTTTCACTTATCGAGGTGAATGATTTTGATGAGGCTATCGCTGCAAATAATAAAGTGAAATACGGCTTGTCCAGTTCTATTTTTACACAGGATGTTAATCGTGTTTTTAGAGCACAGCGCGATTTAGATACTGGAATTGTTTATGTAAATGCAGGAACAACAGGTGCAGAGATTCATTTACCCTTTGGAGGAACAAAGGGGACAGGAAATGGGCATCGTGATTCCGGTGTACAGGCACTGGATGTTTTTACAGAGTGGAAGGCAGTCTATGTCGATTATAGCGGGAAGCTGCAGCGTGCCCAAATCGATACAGATGCATAAACTGTAAGTGCCTTTAAAAGCAGTAAGTGAAAAGGAGGAATTAGCATGAAAATAGGTGTATTAGGAACCGGTCTCATGGGAAAAGAAGTGGCAAGAGATCTGGCAGGAAGTGATGGTATTAGTGATATTGGTCTAGCAGATATAGATTTACAGCGAGCTCAGGATATTTGTTATCAATTACAATCCCCATTAATGACGGCCTATCAGGTTAATGCGAAAAATGAAGATGAGCTTGCGGATTTTATGAGCCGTTTTGATGTTGTTGTGAATGCGCTATTTTATACCTTTAATGAAGTAGTTGCCAAAACAGGTATCAAAGTAGGCACTTCTGTTGTTGATTTAGGCGGACATATTGATCATATTACGGATAAAGTGCTAGATTTAGAAGGAGAGGCAAGAGCGGCAGGTGTAACAATTATTCCTGATTTAGGCGTTGCGCCAGGCATGATTAATATATTATCCGGTTATGGAGTCAGCAAATTAGAAAAAGCAGCCTCGATTCAATTGTTTGTTGGTGGAATCCCTGTTCATCCAGAGGATCCATTGAAATATAATCATGTATTTTCCATGGAAGGCGTACTGGACCACTATACTGATCCGTCAGAGATTATCCGGGAAAATAAATTAATTACTGTACCTTCTTTATCAGAAATTGAATCCATTGAATTTGATGATTTTGATGAACTGGAAGCATTCCATACGTCAGGTGGAACATCGACATTGACAAAGTCTTTCCCTTTTTTAGAGACATTGGAGTATAAAACCATCCGCTATCCCGGGCATGCTGAAAAATTTAAGCTTCTAGTAGATTTGAACCTGACCAGAAATAATTATGAAGTAGTCGTAGATGGCTTACAAATCAGCCCTCGGAAGGTTTTATTAAAGGTACTGGACCCAATTGTTGATTTAAAGGATAAAGAAGATGCCGTTTTATTACGTGCTATCATTACAGGCTATAATAAGCAAGTGAAAACACAATTCACATATGAAATGACAACATATAAAGATCAGCAAACAGGGGTAACTGCGATGGCACGTGCTACTGCAAATACAATTTCTGTTGCTGCCCAAATGATTGCTGATGGAACAATTACTAAAAAAGGTGTCTATCCACCGGAGAAAATTATCCCGGGTGAAGCTTATATCGGAGAAATGGCGAAAAGAGGAGTAATCATAAAAGAAAAAATATCTATGGAGAACCACTCAACTATTTCCTGATAAAGTGAAAGAAATCTTATAAGAAATCAAGACAAATAAGCTTCCTAATTGTTAATTTTAAAAAAAGGAAGAGGATTAATTTTTTTTTGCAACTTAAACTAAAATATGAAGCTGAATCACAAAAGAAATCAGATGAACTCATTGTCTGATTTCTTTTGAATAGAAACAGCTCTTTAAAGCATCTTTAAAAAGCCTTTTTAAATCAAATTTTTAAAAGGCTGGATAATCTGTGGGGCGCAGGAAAACCCCGCAGATTATATATGAAATTAATTAAAAACAAATACCGGTATACAACGTTATATATATTCTCTAGAGAAAATACAAGTTCTATTTTGCTGCTTTTTGCAATTTATGAATCATTTTTAGTGCACGGCCAGTTCCAATTGCTACAGATTCTAATGGACTTGGAGCCATATGAACAGGGACGCTGATCTCCTCAGCAAGCCACTCCTGCATACCGTTCAGTAGGGAACCTCCACCAGTAAGAACAATTCCATTATCAACAATGTCACCACTTAATTCAGGCGGGCATTCTTCCAGAGTTGCACGGATTGCTTCTAAGATTTGTTCTAAGGATTCTTTTAGAGATGCATAAATCTCTGTAGAAGTAACCTCAATCGTTTTTGGAAGCCCTGTAACCATATCACGGCCACGAATTTCCATTGTTACTTCTTTGTGGTTTGGATGTGCATAACCAATTTCCATTTTAATATTTTCGGCAGTACGTTCCCCGATTAAAATATTGTATTGCTTACGGATATGTTGGATAATTTCTTCATCCATTTTATCGCCGGCTGTACGCACAGAATTGCAGGATACAATTCCGCCAAAGGAAATAATACCAACTTCCGATGTTCCACCGCCGATATCCACAATAACATTTGCATAAGGTTCATCTACAGGCAGATCTGCTCCAATAGCTGCAGCAACAGGTTCTTCAATTAAATGAACTTGTTTCGCACCGTAGCTTGATACAGCATTATGAATTGCTCTTCTTTCCACACTTGTGCTGCCAGATGGGGTACATACAATAACATTCGGTTTACGCATAGACATACCCAGTGTTTTGCTTACTTTTTTTAGCAATTCTTTCAGTAATTGGGCAGTAACATCATAATCAGCGATAACACCATCTTTTAAAGGACGGATCGGGATGATGTTTTTTGGTGTCTTACCAACCATTTCTTTTGCCTCTGTCCCCACAGCCATCACCTGCTTAGTGTTCACATCGATTGCTACTACACATGGCTCGTTTAATACAATTCCTTTTGATTTTGAATACACCAAGATATTTGCAGTTCCTAAATCAATTCCAATTTCAGCGCTTGAAAACATATATAAAATCCTCCATATAAATACATTTTTTATTTTCGATTGTAGACAGAAAAGACAATATACGACACTTTTCCGTATTAAATAGTGTTCAAAATTTAATGAATTAGTTCTTGTTGTCAGCCTTTTGAACATATATTGTTATTCCATTTATACATTTCTTACACATTTCTATTTTATTTCAGTTTCTTAGAATACTATTCTATCAAATAATTGCTTTTTTGGGGGTGTTAAACTCCCTTTATTATATAGAAAGAACTAGTCTATAAAATAAAACATAAAAGAAATGAAATCAAGTAACATTTTCGTTACAATTTTGCTTATAATGTAACATTAGACCTGCTGTAGAAACTTGTCAATATTCGTTTTATAGAAATGATTTCCTATCTATTGTTTAATTTCCAACACAGGAGAAATATACCCAATTTAGAATAGTAGATTTGATAGGCTTTTACAAGTTTAAGAGCAAGAAAATAATCCCTTAGAAATGACTCTGGTAAACCTTGCCTTAATTATTTCAAATATTACAGGAAAACCCGTGTTATGATCATTTTGCACAAAACAAAACAACAAAACAAAGGAGTGTATGTGCATGTTTAAGAAAGTAGGCATTGCTACGGCGTTGTCAGCAACTGTATTATTCGGAGGAGCATTTGTTTCTAATGCTGAAGCATCTGCAAATAATGGAGCTTCTCCTCAAAATTCTATGCAGGTCTATTACTCAGCTAATGGACAGGGCTGGAACGAATTAAATAATGAGCAATTTGAACAAGGTAGCTTCGATTGCTTTAATCTAATAAATGGAGAAGCTGCTCCAAACGCTGAAGCTGAGGCAGAAGCACCAGCAGAAAACCAATCTTCTGAACAAGCAAATCAAGAAGAGACTGGTAATAAAGAAGAAGCTGAGAAAAATACAGAAGATCAGCAAGCAGATGGTGATGTTAGTCAATTTGAACAAGAAGTAGTTGACTTAACAAACCAGGAAAGAGAAAAACAAGGACTTGCTCCACTTGAATTAGATTCTGAGCTAAGCAAAGTAGCCCGCGCGAAATCTAAGGATATGCAAGCAAACAACTATTTTGATCACAATAGCCCAAACTATGGTTCTCCATTTGATATGATGCAAAGCTTCGGTATTGATTACAATACTGCTGGTGAAAACATTGCTCAAGGGCAACAGTCCCCAGAAGAAGTAGTAGATGCATGGATGAACAGTGAGGGACACCGCGAAAACATCATGAACGGTGATTTCACTCATATTGGAATTGGTTACGTAGAAGACGGTAACTACTGGACACAAATGTTTATCGGAAAATAAGCTGATAAACTTTATAGTTTAAATAAAAAACCTTCCCGTCTGGAATAACTATCTTTTAAAAAAGAGAGTACATCCAGACGGGAAGGTTTTTTTATTATGAATTTACTTTTTCGTTAATATGATTAACTTTTAAGATATTATTATTCATTAACTGCTCCAGATCCTCTAGGCTATAGCCGAGCTCTTCTAGAATTTCATTATTATGCTGGCCTAAAAGCGGGGCTGGTTTTTGAAGTCTGCCAGGAGTTTCGGAAAACTTGGCTGGAAAACCAAGTGTTTTCATAGAACCGCCTGCCGGGTGTTCATAATCTAAAATCATATCCCGGGCTTGAATCTGTTCATTACCGAGAGCCTGATCATATGATAAGATTGGACCAGATGGAATTCCATGCTTTTCTAATAAATTTAACCAATAATCAGAGGTATTGGTTGTTAATACTTTCTCAATCTCCGATTCTAATTCTTCTACGTTTTCTGCCCGAATACTATTTGTTAAGAAACGCTCCTCTTTGATCCATTCAGGTTTATGAAGAACGTGCTGACATAGATTTTCCCACAGCTTCTGATTTCCGGCACCAATCAGGATGAAGCCATCCTTTGTTTGGAATCCCTGATAAGGAGCTGAAACACGGTGTGCTGTACCATTACGGGTTGCAATTTCACCTTTTCCAAAAAAGGCAGCAGCCTCCCAGACAGTCCATGCTAACCCAGAATCGACGAGGGAAATATCGATATATTGTCCTTTTCCTCCTTTAAGCCGATGAATATAAGCTGCTAGAATGGACTGAATGGCTGTTTCTGCAGCAGCAATGTCATGGATAGCGATACCTACTTTTGCAGGTTTACCTTCTTTATCACCAGTCATATCAATTAAACCGGAAAGACCCTGTGCCATAATATCGAATCCGCCCTTATCACGATAAGGACCTGTTTGTCCATAGCCGGAGATAGAACAATAGATAATATCTGAATTAATTTCTTTTAATGTTCCATAATCAATACCGAGCTTTTTCGTAACGCCGGGGCGGTAATTTTCAACGAGAACATCTGCATCCTTAATCAGTTCATAGAAAACCTTTAATCCTGCTTCCGTTTTTAAATTTACACACATTCCCCGCTTATTGCGGTTTACCATCATGTACATATAGCTTTCTTCATTAATATAAGGTCCCATTGTCCGTGTATCATCACCCAGCGGGTATTTCTCCACCTTAATAACGTCTGCTCCCATGTCGCCTAATACCATAGTGCAATAAGGGCCAGCCAAAACCTGAGATAAATCTACGACTTTCATTCCTTTAAGAGCTTGTTCCAATATATTTCTCTCCTTTGTATATAAACCTCTTAATTAAGAAAAATCTGGTTTCCGTTTTTCTAAAAAAGCCTGAATGCCTTCTGTGTAATCATTTGAGCTGTAAGAGTCTAAGACAAGATTTGCGATATCTTCTGTTTCCTGATTTTCACCATCAATAATTGCCTGGATGACCTGTTTAATTCCTGCATTGGCAACAGGGGATTTTTGAAGCACGCGTTTTACAAATTTATTAACATCCTGCTCGATTTCATCAGGTTTACAGATAAAATCGACAAGGCCGATTTCTTTGCCTTTTTCTGCCGTAATTAATTCTGCTGTATAAAGTAATTTCTTCGCTTGTGATGGTCCAACCAGATTAAATAGACGTTTGGTGCTTGTCAGATTGTAAATAATTCCAATATTGGCTGCTGTAATGCCAAGCTTGCTTCCTTGCGTTGCAAAGCGAAAATCACATGAATTAGCCAGTTCGAGTCCTCCACCGATGGCAAGTGTTTGAATTAATGCTGCTGTCGGTCTGGGAAAGCGATAGAGCTTTTCAATAGCCCCAAGTGCAAAATCGTTATATGCTTTCGCTTTTTCAGCATGAAGGCGGACTTCCAGAAATTCAGAAATATCTGCGCCGGCAGAAAACGCAGTATCATCAACACCTCGAAGGATAAGGAACTTCACTGTTTGATCTTCTTTTAATTCATCTAATAAATCCTCAAGGTGACGGAACATCTCCAGAGAGAAGCAGTTCTTTTTTTCTGGCCGATTAATGACAATGGTTGCAATGGAGCCATTTCTTTCGATATAAAGATAATTAGACATACAAGATAAATCCCTTCGCAAATATTATTTTTGTCAGTATCCAGATATGTATTGATAGAGGTAATGTGAAACTTTATTTGGGGGGAAGTTATTTTTCATCCCCCGCTTAAAATGGGTATAACTTCTTTTTTCTTGAAGTAAGAGTCATACAGCTAGTTGTTAATAGATATTTTAATCCTCCCAGCCGGGGATAATGGAGCCTTCAAATTCTTCTTCAATAAATGCTTTTACTTTATCAGACTGATAAGCATTAACCAGTGTTTCTACGACTGGATCATCTTGATTCTCCGCACGGACCACAATGTAGTTTACATATGGAGAGTTTGTGGATTCCAATAAGATAGCATCATCTTTTGGACTGATTCCGGCCCCTAAAGCAAAGTTCGTATTAATCGCAGCAGCGTCTACTTCACTTAATTGGTTAGGAATCTGTGCAGCGTCTAATTCTACAAATTCCAGCTCGAGCGGATTATCAACAACATCATGAATAGATGCAGTTTCTTTGTTTTCTTCATCCAGTGTAATTAGGCCTGCTTCTTCTAAAATAAATAGAGATCTGCTTCCATTAGACGGATCATTAGGAAGCCCGAATGTTGCGCCTTGAGGGAGATCATCAATATTATCATATGTTTCTGAGTAAACCCCCATTGGATTTAAAATAGTTTCTCCGACTGGTACTAAATCTGTATCATGGTCTTCATTGAATTCATCTAAAAATGGTTTATGCTGATAGCTGTTTGCATCCAAATCACCTTCAGCTAACGTTGTATTTGGCAGTACATAATCAGAGAATACTTTTATTTCTATCTCAAGACCGTCTTCTGCAGCTACCTCTGCAGCAGCTTCTAAAATTTGTTCCTGCGGCCCGGCAGTAACACCGACAACAAGCTTATCTTCACTGAGTGCTTCAGCATTTTCCGCGTTATTGCCGCAGGCAGCAAGTATTCCGAATAATAAAATAACAAATAATAATGCTAATTTCTTCATGTTTTTCCACCTCATATTCGTTTTTAAATAAAAAAAGAAAGCCTCTCTTACTTTGAATTAAAGAAAGAGAGGCTTGTCCAATGTACAAATTTCCTCTCTCATCTTCCAAAACGTATCGTTTTGCAGGATTTAGCACCTTTTTATGCATAAACATAAAAGGTTGCCGAGCTTCAACGGGCCAGTCCCTCAGCTACTCTTGATAAGAGATATATGGATTCAATTTTATTATTAAGTAATAACTTAATCTAAATTCTCATTTAAGTCAATACTTTTTTAATTATTATAATTTTATTTGTTTTTAAATAGTATTATTTCTTTTTAAGACACAAATAATTAATATTAAATATGTTAATGGGTAAATAATTGTTATATGGGGTATAGTTCAAATAAGGATATTCATGAATTTATCTGTACAATTATAATAGAAGCGGGGTGTCAATACATGGTACAAGGATATGTAAATTTAAATACTGAAAAAAATAAACAGTGGCTCCAGGAATATGTAGATAATTGGGTGACCTTTTTTAAGAAACAAACAGACACTGGGAAGGTTGCTGATTACATACCGAAATTAGAGGAAGCAGACCCTGATGCTTTAGGTATTACAATTATTGGTAAGGGAGGAATGCAGATCCGTTCAGGAGATTTAAATCACTCCTTCTCCATTCAAAGTATATCCAAGGTTTTAAGTTTTATTGTTGCATGTATTGATAGGGGAATAACTTATATCTTGCAGCGTGTAGATGTAGAGCCGACTGGAGAAGCATTTAATTCCATTATGCATTTGCAGATTAACAATCCGAAGCGCCCTTTTAATCCTTTGGTAAATTCAGGAGCGATTACAGTATCTTCTTTATTAAATGGAAATACATCAGATGAGAAGCTGGAGCCACTATTTAACTTAATGGAAAAAATAATTGGCTACAGACCTGAAATAGATGTAGATGTTTATGTCTCTGAACGAGATACATCGATGCGTAATCGAGCTATCGGTTATTATTTGCTGGAAGAGGGATATTTGGAATCGGATTTAGGGGTAACATTGGAAACTTATTTTAAACAATGCTCTATTAATATTACAACCGATGACTTGGCCCGTATTGGCCTGGTTCTTTCAAACGATGGGATTCATCCTGATACAGAAGAAATAATTATTCCTAAGAACGTAGCTCGAATTGCCAAATCTCTGATGTTAACATGTGGTATGTATGATGCTTCCGGGAAATTTGCCTCCTATGTCGGAATTCCAGCAAAAAGTGGTGTTTCTGGCGGTATTTTAGCAGTTGTACCGCCAAGGGTCCGTAATAATGATTTGCCATTTTTAGATGGCTGCGGTATTGGTGTGTTTGGGCCGGCGTTGGATAAGCAGGGAAATAGTGTTGCAGGAATTAAATTGCTCCGTCATATTGCAAACAGCTGGGATATGAGCGTATTTTAAAGGCTGTATCTTTTCGACAAAAATGGAAGCAGGATAACAACTTTCTACAATTAACTCTTTGCTTATCGGTCTAAGTTGCTTATAATAGAGTTACAGCAAAACACCCTAAACTTATTGTATACCGTTTAGGGTGTTAATTGGGAAGAGCTTATTTTTTAAGCCAACGCGAGATGAATGGGGTGAAAAACGATTGGTACGTGTATTATTTGTTTGTTTAGGTAATATTTGCCGTTCCCCTATGGCAGAAGCGATATTCAGGGATCTTGTAAAGAAAGAGCAGCTGGTAGATAGCGTGCAGGTTGATTCTTGCGGGACAGGAGATTGGCATCTCGGACAATCACCCCACCCGGGAACAAAGGAAATACTTGACCAGCAGGGCATTTCCTATGATGGAATGGAATCAAGACTGCTTACAGCAGATGATTTTAATCAATTTGATTACCTGGTTGCAATGGATCAGAATAATTATAATACGCTTATCGGGTCTAACCACCATGAGGGAACAGCGATTGTGAAATTAATGGAGTTTGTGGAGGACATAGAAGAAGATGATATTCCTGATCCATATTACACAGGAGATTTCGGACAGACGTATCGGTTAGTTTCAGATGGCTGTTACGGATTACTTCAATTTTTAAAAGAAAAGCATCATTTAAATTAAAGGAGAGATAATAATGGGAAAACGTAAAATTATTTTAGGTGTCGTTGCAGGAGCAGTTATTGGAGGAGCAGCATCATTATTTGATAAAGAAGCACGCAGTTATGCATGCGGAAAAGTAAAAGATATGAAAGCTGCATCATCTTATTATATCAGCAATCCTTCCGAAGCAATTCAAGGCCTGCAAAAAACAGTGGATAAGGTGAATCATGTTTTTGAAAGTGGATCTTCTAATGCTATGAACGCTTTAGAGCAAGTGGAGCAAACACTAGATAAAGTTACGAATAAATATTCAGGTAAAGCAATAGATTAATACAGGATGTTCAAAAGTAAGGGTTGATGGAAGGATAAGAATGTAAAAAAATAAAATGTTACCTTTATTTCGTATTGAGATAAAGATTTTAACATCTCCCTTCTCCTTTTTTGAACAAGCTGTTTTAAAGAGGAAGCTCACCAAGCAAGAAGGGCAGGTGGATCGGCATTCGAAACCTTCAGGGTATAGGCAAGGATTTTTGGAGACGTTATGGAGAAGTCGAGGTGTTTGGACTGGCAGCTCAGCTTTCTTATTTCTTTATATTGTCTTTATTTCCTTTTCTAATTTTCTTACTTAATCTAATTCCATACCTGCCGATTGATATGGGTTTGATTTTGGAAACAATTGGAGACTTTGCACCTGAGCAAGTGATGGGGCTTATTACAACAAATTTGCAATCATTAACTGTTCAAAACGGCGGTCTGCTTTCCATCAGTATTATTGGAACCTTATGGGCAGCGTCCAATGGTGTCAATGCAATTACCAGAGCATTTAACCACGCTTACGGGATTAAGACAGACCGCTCGTTTATAGTTTCACGGCTTGTAGCGATGATGCTTACAATAGGGATGGTTTTAATTATAATTTTAGCTTTATTGCTGCCGGTTTTTGGAAAAATGATTGGTACTTATCTTTTTTCCTGGATTGGTTTTACAGAATCTTTTTTAGCGGTATGGGGAACCTTGCGATGGGTAGTCTCATCTCTTATCTTCTTTATCGTGTTACTATTTTTGTATAAGCTTGCGCCTAATCGGCGACTAAAATTTTCACAGGTGGTCTGGGGTACAGCATTTGCAACACTTGCCTGGCAGCTGGTATCCTGGGGATTTTCCTTTTATGTGCATAACTTAGGGAATTTTTCTGCCACTTATGGCAGTTTAGGTACTATTATTATTTTGTTAATCTGGTTCTATTTATTTGGAATTATTATTATTATCGGCGGCATTTTAAATGCAACGATTCTAAATCAGAAAAGAGCTTAGAAAGGAAATGGCCAGATAATTAGCCGTTTCCTTTTTTATTGGGAGAAATTAATCAACAAATGTGCATTTGTTAAATTGTATTACTATAAGATTTAGAATTTATTATACAGAATTATAAAATGTTTTCATATAAGACTTTCTTTGTTATACTATTTCTGTATAAAAAGTATAATACAGGGAGGTTTTATGGTGAGGAAGAACTTATTTGTTTTTAGTTTTATGCTTCTTACAGTATTTTTACTGGCTGCTTGTAGTGAAGGGGATAACGGCAACGAAGATAATGCCGAAGCAGAGGATAAGCATTGGGAAGAAATTCAGGAAAAAGGCGAAATTGTGGCCGGGACTTCTGGAACCCTGATCGGTGCATCCTATTACGATGAGAATGATGAGTTAACGGGATATACGGTGGAGATTATGAAAGAGATTGGGGAACGTTTAGGCTTAGAGGTTAAATTTGAAATTTTGGGTGCGGATGATTTAGCTACAGCGATTAATAGCGGCAGAATTGATGTTGGAGCTAATGATGCAACTATAACAGAAAAAAATCAAGAGAAATTTGGATTTTCTGACCCGTATAAATACTCGTATATAGTGGCAGCAGTAAGAGAATCGGATAATTCAGGAATAGAAACACTTGAAGATTTAGAAGGGAAAAAAGCCGGCGGGGCAGCAACAACCATTTACAGTCAAATCGCAGAGCATTTTGGGGCGGAGGTTGTAACGTATGGAAATGCTCCAAATGAAGCTTACCTGAGTGATATAAGTACAGGAAGAACAGATTTGGTATTAAATGATTATTACCTGACTAAATTTGGAGTAGCAGCATTTCCTGACTTTGATTTACATCTGCATCCTACACTGAAATTTAATCCGACAGAGCAGGCGATTATGATGCCAAAGGATGCAAGCAAACTTCAGGAAGAAATTAATAGTGCTTTAAACGATATGCGTGAAGATGGGACATTAAGCGAATTGGCAAAAAAATTCTATGAAGAAGATGCTTCAGAGGAACCGGATATAGAAGTTGAAATTGTAGAAGGTCTGGACTTTTAGAGGCTTCTAATGAACATATCAAATGTGAATTTTGGTGGATTCTTTGATGTCCAATTAGCTTGGGAGAGCTTGCCATTTGTATTGGGAGGACTCCCCATAACCTTGCTTATTTCCATTGGAAGTATGCTTATTGGACTTATTTTAGGGCTGCTGTTAGCTTTGGCAAGAAGCTCTAAATATGGCTTAGTGAGATGGCCGGCACGGCTGTATATATCGTTTATGCGGGGAACACCGATTATCGTATTTTTATATATTCTATATCTGGGCTTGCCTTCAGCGGGAATTCAGCTTGTAGCTGTTCATGCTGCAATTATTGGACTGGGGTTGAATAGTGCCGCCTATATTGCTGAAATTGACAGATCCGCATTAAGTAGTGTGGAGAAGGGACAATGGGAATCGTCACGGGCGTTGAATATGCCTTATTGGCTGACTTTGCGTAAAATTATTTTGCCACAAGCCACCCGGATTGCAATACCTCCATTAACAAATGTCTTTATGGATATTGTGAAGGCAACTTCTTTAACAGCAGTAATTACAGTGCCGGAGCTGTTTCAAAAAGCGCAAATTGTTGCAGGAAGAGAATTCGATGCAATGACCATGTATATTTTAGTGGCGCTTATTTATTGGCCGGTGTGTATTTTAATTGGCATGCTGCAGGAGCGTTTAGAGAAAAGGTATAGTGCATTTATAAAATAAATATAGGAATGAAAGAGATACTCTTTAAGGCTAAAAGGGTATCTCTTTTTATTTGCCAAAAAGTCTCAAAGTACCGGATGTATAGTTTTCTTCCTTTCAGAAAAAATAAAACAAAAAGAAAGGAAGGTACGGAAATGAAAAAATGCAATCGTGTTTATTTTTTTATGCTGCTCTTATGTTTAGCATGGCTGTGGATGCCAATGAACAGTTTTGCTGAAGAAATAAAAGAGAAAAAAGAATCTGATATACCTAGTCATGTATTAGATGTATCCAAAGAAAACACATTTCCAAATTCAACTGAAGACCAGGAAATTATTGAGGCGAGTGATTTAACAAAGGAGTTAATCGAGGGTGTCGATATACCAATTGAAAATCCGGAGCTGATCAAGATTTTAAATGAAAGCAATATTAAACCTTCTCCAATTGCAATTGGCTACCGCGGTATGGTTTATCTGGGAAGATGGCCGATAAATTATCAATCCAGTGAATCAAATGTCAACTGGGAATATCAATTGATTAATAAAAATGAAATGAATAATATCGGTGGTGACCAGGCACAAGAAATGAGTTATTACCAACAGGAGCAAAAAGAAGTAAAAGGTGCTTTAACCAGTAAAATAAGTAATCCAGAACAGGTAAAAACAATGATGTTATTAAAGGCAAGCGAAAAAACAAAGCTGCCTCTCTCTTATCAAACCGTTATTGGGCATAATACAAAATTGGCAAATTCATATAACATCCCGGTTCAGAAGCATGGAATACTTGATGCCTATGCTCCTGCAGTTAATGAAAAGGGCCAGGTAACATTTGGAGAAGTCTATATTGAATTAAAAGGCTCCAATAAAACCATTCAAATTAAAAATGTAACAAAACAAGGAATTGGTGCCTGGATACCAGTACAGGATTATTTGTCCTTTTCATTCAAAGTCAAATAATAGCTCAAATTGTGATGGTCTGTCTTAAATCTTCTCGATTTTCGTTTGGGCTGACATCAGTTATTTCTAAATAAAAGGAACAGATGGAACTGAGATTGGGAGTAGGACTGCGATTACCCACTCCATCTAATCCATTTATAAAACTCTAAGATATCTTATTCTAATAACAAAGGATTGTCTGAAGGCAGTCCTTTTTATCAATTTCTGGAAAAAACTTTCTGCCTCTATGCATGAGGGGAGTGTGGGAGTATTTCAAATGAGTATAAAAATTCCTTGCAATTTTATCTTTGTTGCTTTATCATGATAAAGTGTTAAAGAAATTGATGGTTATTTATTGGAGGAAGAAAAATGGAATGGGTTGTTCTTTTAGCAGTCCTATTAATGACTGTTTTATGTTTATTAAAGGTAAATGTTATTTTATCTATTTTAATTTCAACGATTGCTGCCGGATTAATGAGCGGTTTAGGATTTACGGATTCTGTTAAATTAATGGTGGCTGGGATGGGGGACTCTGCAAATACAGCACTCAGTTATATTTTATTAGGTGCTTTTGCAGTTGCCATCAGCTACACAGGTATTACAAAAATATTAGTCAATTTTATTATTCGTATATTGACAGGGAAGAAAACAATAATGCTATTTGCGTTAGCTGGTGTTGCGTGTTTATCACAAAATTTAGTGCCGGTGCATATCGCTTTTATTCCTATTTTAATTCCTCCCTTATTAAAATTATTTGATCAAATGCGGATGGATCGCCGGGCAGTAGCAGTAGCGCTGACATTTGGTTTGAAAGCACCCTATATTATGATTCCAGTAGGATTCGGTCTGGTTTTCCAAGACTTAATTTTAAAAGGGGTAAATTCAAACGGTGCAGAAATTACTTTGCATGAAGTAACATTATCTATGCTGATACCTGGTGCCGGGATGATTGTTGGGTTGTTAATTGGAATCTTATTTACTTATAGAAAAGATAAAGATCCTAAAGATACAGTAAAAGAAAATAAAATTAAACCAGAGGATTTAGTAGAAGAAGTAACATTCAATAAACAGCATTTAATGACGATTATTGCAATTATATTAGCTCTTATTGTTCAAATTATTACGCAAGATTTGATTTTGGGAGCATTAACTGGAATTATAGCTATGTTCGTTCTGGTAGCATTACCATTTAAAGTCTTGGACCGGGTGATGACAGAGGGTATCTCCATGATGGCTACCATATCTTTTATTATCCTGGTAGCTGCAGGATTTGCAAATGTTCTGCAGAAAACCGGAGTAATAGGAGAATTAGTGGAAGTATCGATTTCTATGCTGGGAGATAATAAACCGCTGACTGCGTTTGTATTATTATTACTTGGATTGATTATTACGATTGGTATCGGAACTTCCTTTGGAACCATTCCAATTATTGCAGCATTATTTGTTCCAATTTGCCTTGCAGCCGGTTTCTCACCGCTTGCAACAGCATCTTTAATTGGAACAGCCGGAGCATTAGGCGACGCAGGCTCTCCAGCTTCAGACAGTACGCTGGGGCCAACCTCGGGGCTTAATGCAGATGGAAAGCATGATCATATCTGGGGTACCTGTGTACCGACATTTATACACTATAATATTCCTTTATTTATTTTCGGCTGGATTGCTGCAATGGTATTATAAAAAAAGCGTATAAAAGTAGAAGCAAAAGGAAAAGGTAAGAGAAAAACTGGGTGGGATTTGAATGAAACAACTAATCGCTTTCCTGTTATCACTTGCCTTTTTCTTTTGTGCTTTCACATGGAACACAGCTTTTGCGTATGGATGGGGCTACCAGAAAAATAATAATCATACGCCTCCGGAGATAGGGTCATATCAGGAAGTATTGGATAAATATAATGCGTTCTATCTGGATGACAGCGGGGAGAAAAACCTTTATCTCACCTTTGACAATGGCTACGAGCAGGGCTTTACCTCTGACATATTAGATGTATTAAAAAAAGAAGAAGTTCCAGCAACTTTTTTTGTAACAGGACATTATGTAGAAAGTGAGCCTGATTTAGTCAAAAGGATGGTGGAGGAAGGGCATATTATTGGAAATCACTCCTACCATCATCCAGACTTTACAATTATGAATAAGGAAGCCATTGAAAAAGAACTGACAGATTTAGAACAGGCAGTTGCCGAGATAAGTGATCAAGATGAATTAATATTTGTCAGACCTCCACGGGGGACATTCAGTTCAGATACATTGAAATGGTCAACAGAAATCGGACTTGTTCATGTGTTTTGGTCACTGGCTTTTAAGGATTGGGAAACAAACGCACAAAAAGGTGCAGATTATGCCTATGACGAGATTATGAAACAGATTCATCCCGGAGCAATTATTTTACTGCATGCTGTCTCCAGTGATAATGCAGCTGCCCTGGAAAAAGTAATTCAGGATTTAAAAGAAGAAGGGTATCAATTTAAAAACTTAGATGATTTATGGATGCGTAATCAATTGCCAAAGCAGTTTCCTTATTAAAGTAAACTGTCCTTTTATAGAAGAAAACGTAGTTATTCAGAAGAGTATATTCTGATAAAACGTTACGCTTCTAAAAGGACAGTTTTTTTGATATACTGCAAAAACAAATTCTCCTTATGAAAAAAGAAAGTCATTCTTTTCATAAGAAATTTGTATTTTTGAACCTCTTTGATCAGAAATCTGATAAACAGATAACTTGCTAAATCTCTTATGTAATAAGGCGTTGGCCTATATTCAATCTATCATAAATACAAAAGGTCAAAAAAAAATAAAAAAATTTGACTAAAACACTTGAAAGTCAAAGAAGGTCAGAGTATAATGTAATTATAGTCAAAGATAGTCAAAGTCAAAATAACGAATAAATAAGCTATCTGACTAATTTAAAGGAGGAATGAGAAATGAAATGTCAAAACTGTGGACAAAATGAGGCAACGATTAATGCACAAATGCAAATGAATGGACAACGTATGGAAGTGCATCTTTGCCATGAGTGTTTACAAGAAATACAAGGAAATATGATGAACAGTGACTTTTTCTCTAATTCTCCATTTGGCAATATGGATCAATCATTTGCCAACAACTTTTTCCAAGGTAATCAACAAAGTGGTGCAAGTGCACGCACTAGAACGAAACAAAAATCAAACAATGGAAATGGCTTAATTGATCAGTTAGCAAAAAATATTACTGATCAAGCGCGAGCAGGGAAGATTGATCCTGTCATTGGTAGAGATAAAGAAATTAAACGAGTTATTGAAACATTGAATAGAAGAAATAAAAACAACCCCGTATTAATCGGTGAACCAGGTGTTGGTAAAACCGCAATTGCAGAAGGACTGGCAGTAAATATTGTCGAAGGTAATGTACCTGCTAAATTAATGAACAAAGAAATTTATCTGCTGGATGTAGCTTCTTTAGTTGCAAACACTGGTATCCGAGGTCAATTTGAAGAGCGGATGAATAAACTGATTGCTGAATTACAGGAGCGTAATGATGTAATTGTATTTATTGATGAAATTCACCTTCTTGTCGGCGCGGGGACAGCAGAAAGCTCACAAATGGATGCGGGCAACATCTTGAAACCGGCTCTTGCACGTGGTGATTTGCAGGTAATTGGTGCAACAACATTAAAAGAATATCGTCAAATTGAAAAAGACGCAGCGTTAGAACGACGCTTACAACCTATTATCGTGAAGGAACCATCATTAGAAGATGCAGTAAAAATCTTGAAGGGAATTAAAGACCGTTATGAAAAATTCCATGAAGTACGTTATTCTGATGAAGTAGTCGAAGCATTTGTCGGTTTATCCAACCGCTATATTCAGGACCGCTTCTTACCAGATAAAGCAATTGACTTGATGGATGAGGTTGGTTCCAGATTGAATCTGGCAAACGCACAAAAAGATTCTGATTCATTACAGCAACGCTTAGATGAAGTTGTGAAACAAAAGCAGGAAGCAGCAGAAAAAGAGGACTATGAGCGCGCTGCAAATCTCCGTTATCAGGAAATTCAATTACAAAAGCAATTGGATAAAGTAGAAGACGGAGAAAAAACAATGGATGTGGATATTTCTGATATTCAATTGATTGTAGAAGAAAAAACGGGTATACCAGTAACTAAAATGCAAAAAGATGAAAAAGAAAAAATGAAAAATCTGGCTGATGATCTTCGTGCCAAAGTAATCGGACAGGAAGAAGCTGTAGCAAAAGTTGCTAAATCAATTCGCCGAAGCCGTGCCGGATTAAAAGCAAAAGAACGTCCAATCGGTTCATTCTTATTTGTCGGCCCTACTGGTGTCGGAAAAACAGAATTAACAAAGGTACTGGCAGAAGAATTGTTCGGCACAAGAGATGCCTTGGTCCGTCTGGATATGAGTGAGTATATGGAAAAACACACGGTGTCTAAAATTATCGGTTCACCACCAGGATATGTAGGACATGAGGAAGCTGGACAGCTGACTGAACGCATCCGCAGAAGCCCATACTCTATTCTATTACTGGATGAAATTGAAAAAGCACATCCAGATGTGCAGAATATGTTCTTACAAATTATGGAGGACGGTCATTTAACAGATTCTCATGGCAGAAGAGTAAGCTTTAAGGATACAGTCATTATTATGACAAGTAATGCCGGAACTGGTGAAAAACAAGTGAATGTCGGCTTTAACAGCAAAACACATGAATCAGTTTCCACATTAGAAAATCTAAGTAACTATTTCAAACCAGAGTTTCTGAACCGTTTCGATGCTATTGTAAACTTTAATGAATTAAAAGAAGAAGATCTATTACAAATTGTTGACCTTATGCTGCATGATTTAGAAGCAACTATGAAGGAAAACCAAATCAGCATCACTATCTCTGACGAAGCTAAGCAGCGTCTTGTTAAATTAGGATACGATCCACGCTTTGGTGCACGTCCATTACGCCGTGTTATCCAGGATAAAGTAGAAGATCAATTAACTGATTTAATTCTCGAAGGGGAAGATGTAAAAGCAGTTCATGTGGATGTAAATGAAGAAGAAATTGTTGTTTCAAATGCATCTTAATAAAAAGTTAGAATAATTGCGTAAGGCATATTAAATAAAGGGATATACAAGGATCAGCTGACCCAATTAGTGGGTTAGCTGGTCTTTTTTTGTTAACAGGAAAGTTATAATAAAACTATGGTTTTAAAGGAACTGCGACTTAGCTCCCCCAAGTGTTCTTGTTCTGTATAAAGTGGCGGCTACGGATTTTTAGAGTATCTTCCGTAAATTAACAATAACAATAATTTTAAAAACGAAGGTTTTCTGAGTCGATATATGGTATAAAAAAATTAGATGTAATTTTTGTACAGGAATTATGATAAGGAGTTTTGAAAACCGATGCTTCATTCTGTATAGAATTTGTATAGAAAATTGTCGATTAAAGCTCTCATTATTATCATGTATGATATGTTTATATACTTTGTTTCTCAATGAAATTACAAACCTATTTTTAGGAGGCTATAAATTGAATATTTGTATCATCGATGATGAGCATTTAGCTTTAGAATACTTGGATTTTCTTTTTAATAAAATAGAAGGAGTACAGGTTACAGGCAAATATAACAGCCCTGGGGATCTAATAGATCATGTTCAAAGGGAAAGCATAGATGCTGTATTTATGGATATACATATGCCTGAGATAAAAGGGATTGATTTAGCGGAAAAACTATTAAACATACAGCCTTCCTTACAGATTGTTTTTGTAACTGCCTATAATGAATATGCAGTCAAAGCTTTTGAATTAAATGCATTGGATTATATTTTAAAGCCGGTTCAAAAAGTACGGTTAGAGATAACGATACAGAGGATAAAAGAAAGTAATTATATAAAATTAAATACAGCATTGGAATCAGATTCAGATAAAGCAAATTATAGAATTAAGAATTTAGGAGCTCTTCGCTTTTATAAGGAAAATAATCCAATCGAAGTGAAATGGAGGACATCCAAAGCGAAGGAGCTGTTTGCTTATTTTGTACAGAATCATGAAAATACAATTCGAAAAGGTGAATTAACAGATTTAATGTGGAGTAATCTTCCTTGGGAGAAGGCTCATTCACAGTTGTACTCCACTGTTTACCAAATTAGAAAGGTAACACAGCAAATTGGAATGCCGATTAAAATATCCAGTCAGGACGAATTCTATCATATAACTATAGAAGGTGTAGAAATTCAATCAGTTAAGTGGAAGCGTGCAGCATTGGATGTATTGAGAAATAACAATGTATCTGCAGCTGCATATTTTAAACTGTTAGAAGCATACCAGGGGAATTATTTGGAGGAAATTGAAGCAGCATGGGTTCTTAAAGAAAGACACAGTCTGAGAAAAATATGGCTGGGATTAATAGAAAATCTGGTTAAACATATCATTTATTACGAGAATCCTTCATCATATAATGCTTCCAAATTAAGTGCGCTTGTCAGCTCTGATGAGGAGGCTGTAATGTTATTGAATAAAAAATTACAACATTAGCAAAAGATTTTATCTCCAAGGACACCTCTATGTCGGCTGTGACATAGAGGTTGAAAATTGTATGGGGAAGAGTTGATAGGAATGAGAAAAAATTATATTCGACTGGGAGTTATTCTGCTCCTTTTTATTATTTGTTTATCTACTTTCCGCATGATTTGGATGGGGTTTTTTCAAAATGAGATTCAACCTGATATTCAAAATGGTGTTCTGGATATACAATCATGGGATCTGGGGGACAAAGAAACACTTGTTTTGGACGGGGAGTGGAAGTTCTATCCTTCTCAGTTTATTATGGAAGAAGTAAGCAGGGCAGGCAGTGAATCGGAAATTTTAGATGTGCCTGAAGGCTGGAATGATATCTTAAATTCTTCTTTTGGCTATGGTACCTATCGGTTACAAATCAAGGTTAACCCTGATATAGATCAGAATTATGGTTTATACATACCAAGTATTCGCAGTTCATCAGAAGTCTATGTTAATGGACGAAAGCTGTCTTCCTCTGGTGAGATAGCTTCAGATGAAGAGCAATATACAGCTAAAAATTTACCGCAAAACGTGGTTTTTACAGCAAATGAAGAAGGAAATATTGATATTGTTATACAAGCTGCCAACTATAAAGATATAAGAAGCAGCGGTATCATCCGTTCTGTGAAATTTGGTACGGAGCAGGCAATCTCAAGAGGAACACAGATATCCAGCTATTTTCAAATCAGTATCATTGTTATCTTTTTAATTCATGCAGTGTATACATTTATTTTATATCTGATAGGAAACCGGGATAAGTACCTATTCTATTTTTCCATTTTAATGTTATCGATAATCGTAACTTCTCTTTTAAGTAATGGAGATAAGTTAATTCATCAGTTTTTAAATATATCCTATGATTTTGATTTTCGTCTGGCAAACACCTTGCTCTTGGTGGGCTGTTATGCTTTGCTGCAATGTACGAATCATCTGGAGCTGCCATATTGGAGAAGGGTATTTCCTTTTTATAAATGGAGTATATTTGGGGTGATGGGAATAACTTTATTCTTATCAATACCGCAGATTCTGTTCTTATTTCCTGTTTATTATCTATTTGCTTTTATAGTGATTGTCGTTACATTTTGCTCGATTGCACGGATGTATAGACAAAACCCGGCGACGAATCTGTTCCTTGTACTCAGTTTTTTTGCGGTCGTGCATCATTATATATGGGATATAGGATGGAGGGAACAGAGTATATATTTAACATTTTATCCATTTGATCTGATTGTTGCGGTGGTGTGCTATATTACTGTCTGGTTCAAAGGTTATTTTCAAATGCATGAGGAGACCAAAGAATTGGCTGATAGTTTACAAAGGATGAATAAGGAAAAGGATCAATTTCTTGCTAATACATCGCATGAGTTCCGTAATCCTTTGAATAGTATCTTATTACTTTCCAAGGCTGTCATGGACAGAGAAGAAACAGTGTTGTCAGAGCGGAGTGTAAGTGAGCTCAATACGGTCTTGAATGTCGGAAAGAGAATGAATCTGTTATTAACCGATCTGCTCGAGGCAAGAAATTTAAATCGTACGAAACCGCGTTTAAATAAACAGGTAATTTCCCTTGAACCAATTGCAACAGGAGTTCTTGACCTATTACAGCTTTCATCAGATATGAAACAGCTGGAGATGATTAATAAGATTCCAAAGGAATTCCCGGCAGTTTATGCCGATGAAAATCGTGTTACGCAGATTTTATTTAATTTAGTTGGTAATGCCGTTAAATATACTAGTAAAGGTGGAGTAACTATATCAGCTGAGAAGAAAGAAAAATATGCGGAAGTTCATGTGACAGATACAGGTATCGGAATTAGTGGAGAAATGCAAAAGCGGTTATTTCTTCCTTATGAGCAGGACAACGCAACAAGTGGAATGCAAGAAGGCGGATTTGGTCTGGGATTGAGTATTACTAAGCAGCTGGTTGAGCTTCATGGAGGGCAGATTTGGGTTTCATCAGAAGACGCAGAGAAGACAACCTTTACATTTACTTTGGAATTAGCTTCTTCGCAAGAAGCTGTACAGCTGCCGGTGCAGACTGTGCGTACTGCTGCAAAGAGCGAAGATAAGGTGGAATCCGGATTACCGCAATTAAATGACGGCCGGGCCTCAGCAGTATTACTGGTTGATGATAATCCGGCCAGTTTATTAGCATTAAATTCAATTTTATCAGAGGATATGTATGATACTGTACCTGTTTCCAATGCGAAACAAGCACTGGAAGAAATGAAAAAACGGGAATGGGACATTGTTGTTTCAGACATAATGATGCCGGAAATATCAGGCTATAAGCTCACTGGTATGATTCGTGAACGCTATTCGCTGACAGAGCTTCCTGTCCTTTTACTTACGGGCGGGAATGCAGATATACAAGCAGCATTTGTAGCAGGAGCAAATGATTATATTACCAAGCCCGTTGAGCCGGTAGAGCTGAAAGCAAGAATGGATTCGTTAATAACAATGAAGCGTGTTGCAGAGCAGCAGTTACAGTTTGAAACAGCATGGCTGCAGGCACAGATACAGCCGCATTTCTTGTTTAATACTCTGAATTCTATTTTGGCACTAAGTGAATGGGATGTAGAAGAAATGAGAAAGCTGCTCAATGAGCTTAGTAATTTCTTGAGAAGTAAATTCCGGTTCCAGCAGATGAAAGATCTGATACCTTTAGATGAGGAATTAAATATTGTCCGCTCCTATCTATATATTGAACAAGTTCGATTTGGAGAAGCTCTTCAGGTGAAATGGGAGCTGGACGGTTATCAAGGGATAAGTGTTCCATTTTTATCGATTCAGCCATTGGTAGAAAATGCTGTACAGCATGGTATTCGAAATAGACAAGGAAAAGGCACAGTAGTAATCAGATTTAAAAAAGATACTGCCTGTTCGAAAGCATTCATTACGGTAGAAGATGATGGAGCGGGGATAGAAACAGCAGATATTGCGAACATTTTGCAGGGGAATTCAGGCAGTGAGTCAGGAGTCGGCATTTTAAATGTTGAAAAAAGACTGCATCAGCATTATGGAAAAGGATTAATGATTGACAGTTCTCTGAATAAGGGAACGAGCGTATCTTTTGAAATTGATATATAAACAAAACAAGACTTCATTCTGCAGAGGTGATTAAGCCCCGATTAGAATGGAGTTTTATTTTTATATAATCATTGTATGATTTTGAGTTGTATAGAATTTGTACATATTTATTTGGGAATATAGCTGCTTGGAACTGTTAAGATTTGTATAGTTTATTAAAAAAATAAATATATCCCGGAGAGCATATGACCGGCAATGGGTTGATTAATCATGCTCAAATAGAAATGCGGATGCTGTATTTGTAAATATACATTTGCCAAGTGAAAAGAGCATAAATTTTGTGAACAATTGTTGTATATAACCTTTATAAGTTTTGTTACCGCATATGATGAATACATGGTGAATGCGTTTAAACTAAATATAGAAAAATTATATTTGAAATCTTGTAAATAACAGAACGTTTATTGATATCCGTGAACTGGATAAAGAACAATTTATCATAAAACCAAGTATACAATCATCAGCATCAGCCTATAGAATAAAGAGTCTTATGCTTAAGCAGGAGAACTCTATCCAGTTCATTTGCCGTCAAAGAAATTTGAAGGATATATTTAAAATTTGACGTTAGAAGAGATGATATCAATGAGAAATAACTATATGAAGCTGGTGCTGATTTTACTGCTTGTTTTCGTCTGTTTATCAGCTTTTCGATTGATTTGGATGGAAGGTTTTCAAAATAGTACCCCGTTGGATATTCAAAATGGAAAGCTTGATTTAAGGGAGTGGAAAGCGGATGGGGACGAAACCTTGGTATTGGACGGGGAATGGGATTTCTATCCATCCATATTTATAATGGAGGAGAAGGGAGCAGTACTAGCAGATACAGAAACCATTCATGTGCCCGAAGGCTGGAATAATATATTGAATTCACCTATCGGTTACGGAACATACCGATTGCAAGTTCATGTGAATCCAGGTCAAGATAGTCATTATGAATTATATATACCGAGTATCCGCAGTGCCTCTGAAGTCTATGTCAATGGAAATAAACTCTCATCATCGGGAGAAATTGCCACGGAAGAAGAAGCATTTACCGCTGAAAACTCTCCACAAAAAGTCGCGTTTAAAGCAGATGAAAATGGCGTCATTGATATCATTATTCAAGCGGCCAATTTTAAAGATATCAGAAATTTAAATGGTGGCATTATTCGCTCGATTCAATTTGGAACAGAACAAGAGCTTACCAATGAATTGCAATTTTCGATTTACATGCAGATTGCCATGGTTGTTGTCCTGTTGATTCATTCAGGGTATGCTTTCATCTTGTATTTAATTGGAAACAGAAATAAACAGCTATTCTTTTTTTCTTTACTAACTTTTATATATGCTATTCTATTTCTTCTTAGCGGAAAAGATAAATTATTACATTCTTTTTTCTATGCACAGAGTGATTGGTGGAACCAGTTATTTGTAGCATTGATATTAATCGAGTGCTATGTTTTTCTGCAATGTACCAATCATCAAAAGCTTCCTTATTGGAATAAAATATTTCCTTATTTTCAATGGGGAGTATTTGGATTAGCCGGCGTTACGATATTTTTTCCTCTATCTCTGCCACAGCTGATTATGCAGCTGCCACTTTATCTGTTCGCTTGTTGTTCCCTGGTCGGTATTGGTGTTTTTGCAATAATACGGTCGTACAAACAGTCATTGAATACAGATTTCTTTTTAGTATTATCCGTTGCAGCAGCTATTCACCATGTTGTATGGGCTTTAATATGGAGAGGAAGCGGAGTATATATGCCGCATTATCCTTTTGATCTCATTTTTGCAGTGGTGTGCTTTATGATGGTTTGGCTTAAAGGATATTTTCGTACCTACAGGGAAACGAAAGAACTGGCCGAAACGTTACAGCGGATAAACCGGGAGAAAGATCAATTTTTAGCAAATACCTCTCATGAATTCCGCAATCCTTTAAACAGTATGTTATTACTTTCGAAGGGTGTACGCGATAGAGAGGAATCTGCTATAACAGAGCAAAGTATCAATGATTTAAATACGGTATTGAATGTAGGAAAGCGGATGAATCTACTGTTAACGGACTTATTAGAAGAGAGACAGCTGCAGCAGGGCAAGCCCAGACTAAACAAACAGGTTATTATTTTGGAACCGATTGTCACAGGAGTGATGGATTTATTACAATTTTCATTTGACATGAAGAAGGTTCAAATCATCAATCAAATTTCTAAAACATTTCCGGCAGTGTTCGCGGATGAAAATCGAGTGACGCAAATTTTATTTAATTTAGTCAAAAATGCTATAAAGTATACAGATCATGGAACCATTACTATATCGGCAGCTGTAAATGGAAATGTTGCAGAAATTCATGTTACTGATACGGGCGCGGGTATCAGTCCGGAGATGCAGAAGCGATTATTTCTTCCTTATGAGCAAGGAGATGCTCCGGAAGGGATAACACGGGACGGCGGTTTTGGGCTGGGACTAAGTATTACGAAACAACTGGTAGAACTTCATGGCGGGACTATTCAGGTTTCTTCCAAAAAAGGAGAGAAAACAACCTTTACCTTTACGTTAGAATTAGCATCATCCCGGGAAGCTGTTCATCTGCCTGAAGAGAATACACAAACAATCAGGAGGATCGAGGATTCGGAGCAATTGAAAATCCCGTCTTGGAAAAACGAACAAAAACCATCTGTTCTAGCAGTAGATGATGATCCGGCCAGTTTGTTAGCGTTACAAGCTGTACTGCCCGAGGATGCATATAATCTGGTTCTTGTTACCAGTGCCGTCCAAGCTTTGGAGAAGGTGGAAAAAGGAGGGTGGGATATTGTTATTTCCGATATTATGATGCCGGAAATCTCCGGATATAAACTCACCAGAATGATTCGTAAACGGTATTCTCTGACAGAGCTTCCTGTATTGCTGCTTACTGGCGGTAATTCAGATATACAAGCAGCTTTTGCTGCCGGTGCGAATGATTATATAACCAAGCCTGTAGAACCGGCAGAGTTAAAAACCCGGCTGGATTCACTAATCACTCTTAAGAAGGTTGCAGAGCAGCAATTACAATTAGAAACGCTGTGGCTTCAAGCGCAGATACAGCCACATTTCGTGTTTAATACTTTGAATGCTATCAAAGCATTAAGCGAATGGAATCTGGAGGAAATGAGACAGCTCCTGGATGAGCTTGGAAACCTGTTGCGAAGCAAATTTCAGTTCCAGCAAATGAATGCTTTAGTACCTTTAGAAGAGGAATTAAATATCGTCCAATCCTATCTGTATATTGAGCAGGTCCGTTTTGGAGAAGCCCTTCAGGTGAAATGGGAGCTGGAGGATTATCAAGAGATAAATATTCCATTTTTATCGATTCAGCCATTGGTGGAAAATGCTGTACATCATGGTATCCGAAAGGGAGATGGGAAAGGCTCAGTAGTAATCAGAATAAAAAAAGATTATACCCGTTCCAAAGCATTAATTACAGTAGAAGATGATGGAGTCGGAATAGAAACAACAGATATTCCGGGCATTTTACAGGGGAAATCTGACAGTAAATCAGGCGTCGGTATTTTAAATGTTGAAAAAAGACTGCATCAGCATTATGGAAAAGGCTTAACGATTAACAGTTCACATGGCTGGGGTACAAAGGTTTCTTTTGAAGTGGATTTAGCAGATAATTAAAATATTTATCCAGTGCATGACAAGACAAAAGATGTAACTTCATTTGATGGGAAAAAGATAGTATACCCATCAAGTGGAGTTTTATTTTTATTGGGCCATAATATAGTATTTTCAAGTATTGGAAGAAATGAAGGTAAGTGGAGGCGGGATAATTAGTAAACCAGAAAATTGTATAGAATTTGTTTAGAAAAAGGAAGATAGCTAATATTTATTGTCATGTATGCTTGAATTATACGTGATATATCGTGAAAATAATCAGGAAGGGGATTCTATGCTGCATATTGCTATCATTGACGATGAACATTTGGCATTACAATATTTGTATTTACTGTTGAATAAAATAGAAGGAGTACAGGTGACAGGAAAATATATAGACGCTGGCGACTTAATCCAACATGTACAGGTAACCGATCTAGATGCTGTATTTATCGATATACATATGCCCGTTATAAAAGGAACTGATTTAGCTGAACAATTGTTAGACATTAAACCTTCCTTACATATTGTTTTTGTTACGGCTTATGACAAGTATGCGGTCAAAGCTTTTGAATTAAATGCAGTAGACTATATATTGAAACCCGTAAAGCAGGAACGTTTAGCAGTAACCATACAACGGATAAAGGAAAGAAAAGCGGTAGAACAGGAAATTGCGACCTGTAAATCATCGTTTGTTATTAAGGATTTAGGAGTGCTGCAAATTTATCATGGGAATAAATGGATAGAAGTAAAGTGGCGAACGTCTAAAGCGAAAGAATTATTTGCTTATTTTATCCATAATCATCAAAATACGATCCGGAAAAGTGAATTAATTGATTTGTTGTGGAGCAATCTACCTTGGGAAAAAGCAAATGCCCAGCTTTATACTGCCATATATCAGATCAGGAAGGTTATCCGGCAAATAGATGCTCCTATTAAAATCGTCAGCCAGAAAGAATTTTATCAAATAGATATGGGGGATGGCATACAGATTCAATCTCATGAATTTAAGCTCGATGCCCAATATTTATTAAAAGAAAATAAAGTAGATGTTGAACAATACTTTGCAGTGCTGGAAGTGTATGGAGGAGAGTATTTAGCTGAATTGAATTATTCATGGGCTGCTGCAGAGAGGAAAATGCTGAAAGATTTATGGGTTAAATTAATTAACAAATTTTCAGAGCATTTACACCTCCACGAAGAACCAGCATCCTATAATATTTCAAAAATGAAGGATTTAACAGGTTTTGATATAAAAGCAACAGATATTATAAAAGAAAAATCCAGGGTTTAAAGAGGATGTTCAAGTCGGGTGGCGAACGGAATTTTAAATTATATATATCGAGAAATTCATGAAAATTCATTTTATAAAGCAGAAACAATGCTTTTATAAAATGAATTTTTTTGCTGACTTAATATAACCAAATATTGGGATATATTAGATTACCAGGATGTACAGAATTTGTATATATACACACTATTCTCTGGGACATATTCAGTAAGTTATTATGAAAATGACTACAGAGTCTCATTTCCAGTAACTCGATATTAATTGTAATTTTCTTCATAGAAACTAGTAAAAAGCTGCTGTATAGAGGATGAGTATGTAGTCAGAAGAGACTTTAAAATGTTTCTGTCAGTTGGATAAGGGTAATGCCAGGGCGTTTTCATAAATAGTGAATCTATTCATCTATTAGATAACGTTCTTTTACGCTTTTTCTGCAGAACAGAAATTATTTTAAAGATATAAAGATATTAGGAGGTGTTGGGTTTCACTATTCCAGCAGTTAATAAAAATAAAAAAGAAAAGGGGGACTGGACTAATTGAAGAGAAGAGCAAAAAGAGTAAGTATATTTATGATTTTTCTTCTTGTTATGCAGTCATTTGTAACAGGTTTTGCACCGATACAGACGGCATACGCAGAAGGAAATAAAAATGATACGTTCTTTGATTTTGAAAGCATTTCCGAGAGCTCTTTTACCGAGGAAGAAGATAGTCGGCTTCTACATATAGACTGGTCGCTTGCGGATTATGATCTAGAAGATGTAAGCCAACCTGTAGATTTCGATTCTCCTGTAGAATTAGCAGCGCAGAACGGCATCATCTCTTCGGATGAAGAAGCTGTGGAAATTGCTTCCTTTAAAACAACAGAAAATATGATTAGCGTCACGTTTAATGAAGCGGCGCTGGAGCATCCGGAAGCTGAAGGTACATTAAAGCTGCAGGTGCCTTTAGAGGAAGAGGAAGTTGTGGAGGAAGAAGAAGTAACTACTGAAGAATCTGTTGAAGAGGGGTCAACGGAAGAAGGAACCGGGGAAGTTGTAGAGGAAGAAGCGGTTGAAGAAGAAAGAACTGGGGAAGCAGTAGAGGAAGAAGTGACTGAAGAAGGTGCCGAGGAAGCGGTAGAGGAAGAAGAGACTGAAGAAGGGACCGAGGAAGCGGTAGAGGAAGAAGAGACTGAAGAAGGGACCGAGGAAGCAGTAGAGGAAGAAGGGACTGAAGAAGGCGCCGAGGAAGCAGTGAAGGAAGAAGAGACTGAAGAAGGTACTGAGGAAGCTGAAGAAGAGAACACTGCGGCTTCTGCTGCATTTAATGTAGGACCGCAGGCTGAGTTAGGGAATATCTTTACCTTTGAAAGCTTAAAAATTGATGGTCAAACGATTGAAGATGGTGACATTATTTCCATCACTGAAGGTACTATTGCAGATCTTAGGTTTAGCTGGCATACACAAGGGATGAGTGCGAAAGCTGGTGACACAGCCGAGATTAGTCTTTCTGATGCCTTTAAGACGGTTACTACACCAGTTCAAGATCTCATAGTTGATGGAACAAAGGTAGGAACCTACCACGTTGAGGATGGTGTGTTAAAATTTGTATTTGATGAAGGCATTGAGACTTCAGACGTCCAAAACGGGTTTGTCAATCTTGGTTTAGAGTTCAATTTGGATAAATTCAGAGAAAATATTGAACAAGAGATTCCATTCAATGACGGTCACGAAAATAACATAACTGTTATTGCGCGGCCAAATATAGAACATAGCGGTATTGAAAAAGAAGGACATCCCGATATGGACCATGATGCAAGAGAAATCACATGGACGATTGACGTGGTCAATACTAATGATGAAGAGATAACGGAGGCAACATTAGCGGATAACATTCCTGGTGGATTAGGAGAAGCTAGAGATTTTGTTATCCATAAGCTAAACATTGGCTTTGATGGAGGTATAAGCGAAGGAGAAGACGTAACATCGACTCTAAATCCATCAGAATTCCCAATTGATTTAGGCACAATTGCACCTTTTAATGGCTATCGTGTCCAATATACGACAACCATTGAAAATTATGCAGAAGAATCATTTACTAATGACGCAACTTTTAAATACGGTGAAAAAAGTTTACCGGCTGAGGCTACCGTTGGAGGATTGACAAGAAGTAATCCGATTGAAAAGGATGGCTGGCAAGATGGAGACAGCGATGTTATTCAGTGGCAAATTGATGTTAATAAAAATGGAAGTCTTATTAATGAGGCTATAGTAGAAGATAGTCTGCCTCCTGGCTTAACCGTAGACCCAGATAGTATTGAAGTGGTTAGAATTACACAAAGTGAAGGAACTTGGACAGAAGGAGCTGCTCATGGCGGTTCGTTTATGGAGTTCCCGATAAACTTAGGGGCATTAGGACAGGATGATGCCTATCGAATTAAATTTAAAACAGATATAAATTGGGCAGATATCAATGATAGCAAATATCAAAAAGATAATGGCTTCTTAAATGAAGCAACCCTAAAAGATGGTGAAAATGAATTAAATAGTGATGATGCAACAGTTAACATTGTTAGAGATCCGGTCCTTCGCAAAGAAGGGGTATCCAATGTAGATTATGACAATAAAACGGTCAGCTGGACGATTCACGTCAATGAAGCAGGACACCCGATTGGGAATGCTGTGCTGACAGATTTAATTCCGGAAGGGTTAGCGATTTCTGAAAGTGATATTGTAATCACTGACGAAGAAGGCAATTCTTATACTCCTGTTAACATCAGCCTTGACCCTAATGCTGATGGTGGAACAGCAGTTGTTATTAACTTAGGAGATGTAGGTACACACAAGCTGAAAGTAGAATATACAACTGCGATTACCGATTTCACTAAAAATAATTTTAATAATAGTGTAGGTATGACAGGTGATGGTGTTGGTGAAGAGGGAGAAAATAGTAACGCTGAGATTAGACCAGCAGCTAACACCTATGGTAAGAGTTTCCGGGGAATAGATTATAATGCCAAAACGATGAATTGGCAATTAAATGTGAATCCAAGAAGAGAAGCAATTGATTCATTAGTAATAGAAGATACTTTCCCGAATAAAGGGATGATTCTATTGCCGGGTTCGGTAAAAGTAAATCATGCTGGGAACGAACTTGTAGAAGGTACAGATTACACGCTTGCACCTAGAACTGAAGATGGTGAAACAGGTTATCATAAAGGATTTACTATTACTCTTCTAGACAATGCGTTACCATTAAATGGAGGACAGCTAAGTGTTGATTATCAAACCTCTTATGACCCGCAAGAAGAAGTGGATGGTAATACGCTAGAACCTCATATATCTCGTGTAGGCGGAGAAAATCAAGATGGCGCCAGACTTTATGTCAATCATGCTCATTTTAAGGGAGAAACAGTAAATGAGAATCCGATTGATGAAACTCGTAGTGCTGATACTAGGGTAAGAGAAGACTCCTGGAACAGCGGTAAAAAAGAAGGGCAGTTAGTCCATTTTGATGACGAAGGCAAAGCAGTAAATGGTTGGGTAAGCGGCAGTGAAAGAAAGGTCGCCTGGCAGTTGTACACGAACTATCAAAAACAAAACCTAGGATCAGATGTTTCGATAACAGATACGTTAGCTTATGCTGGAAATATTGATGCAGATAGTATCCGAGTATCGGTTTATAACGTAAATTCTAATGGTTTAACTGAAATTACTGGACCAGTATTAGACCCGGATAATTATTCAGTAGACGTTGATGGCGGCGAATTTACAATTACCTTTAACAATGAGGTAACAGAAAGATATGTGATTGAATTTACGACATCTGTACCAGACATCTCAAAGCAAAGCTATACTAACAACGCAATAGTTAGTGTTGGAGATGTGGAATATCCTTATAGTGCTACCCTTAACTATGGTCAGTACGATGATTTCTTGGAAAAAGGAGCAATTGGTTTAAACGGTGATCGTGTATTCACTGGGGATGAAGTGGATTGGCAAGTTACGGTTAATGAAAGCCTTTCTATCATTAAAAATCCTGTGATTACGGATACTTTAAGCTCCGGTCACGTATATTTATCAGATAGTCTTGAAATCTATAGAGCGCAGGACTTAGAGAATGCTCTGGTAGAAGGAACAGACTATATACTTGATGTCAGCGCAACAGACGATGGTGAAAATGTTTTAACTATCAACATGGCAGAAGATTTACAAGATACCTTAGTTTTAAAATATACAACCGTTGTAACGGCAACAGATGGTGATATTGGTAACAGAATTTCATTGGATGGATCTGCTATCGATCAGCAATCTGTAGAGTCTAGTAAATTAAATGCCAGACAATTCTCTGATGCAGGCGGCGAATGGGCACCAAACAGAGGAGCTTTAAAAGTTACAAAAGTCGATGCAGAAGAAGAGGAAGTTATTGCAAATAACGAAGCGACCTTTACACTGTGGTACGATTTAAATGGGGAAAGAGTTCAATACACACAAGAAGAGGCATTTACTACGGTAGATGGTATCCTTCAAATTGGAAACTTACCACTTAGAACGTATTACCTAGTAGAGGAAGAAGCACCAGCAGGATATGTTATTTCTGAAGATGAGATAGAAATTGTTGTTAATAAAGCATATGGTAACGACGAAGAGAATATTGTGTCAATTACGTTTGAAAATACAAAAGAAAAAACTGACATAACAGGAACAAAAGTATGGGAAGGTGGACCGAAGCCAACCATTGAATTGCAGCTGTACAGAGATGGTGAACCATACGGTGATGCAGTAGCGCTGGAAGATGGCGAAACAGAATATATTTGGTCTGAGCTAGACAAAACAGATATCGATGGGAATGAGTATAAATATACAATCGATGAAGTGGAAGTTCCTGATAATTATGAGAAGACAATATCGGAAGATGGCCTAACTATTACCAATACTTTTGAATCAGGAGAAACAAGTATTAATGTAGCAAAGGTTTGGGAAGATGCAGATAACCAGGATGGTGTCCGCCCCGCGTCGATTACCGTTATATTGTTAGAAAACGATGAAGGAACAGGGCAATCAATCGTGTTAAATGAGAACAATAACTGGGAAGGCACATTTACAGGATTACCAGTCATCGATCAGACAGGTGCAGAAATTACCTATACCGTTAGAGAAATAGCTGTTGATGGATATGAAACAGAAACAGCAGGAAATTCTGCAGATGGTTATGTGATTACCAATACGCATGAACCAGCTATGATTGATTTAGAAGGTACGAAAACATGGGATGACGCCGATAACCAGGACGGTAAACGTCCAGAATCCATCACTGTTCGTCTGTTAGCAAATGGTGACGAAATAGAAGCTGTGGAAGTTTCTGAGGAAACAGAATGGAGTTATGTCTTTACAGATTTACCGAAATTTGATAATGGAGAAGAAATTAATTACACCATTCAAGAAGATAATGTAGAGGACTACTCTGCAGAAATTAATGGAATGGATATTACCAACAGCTACACACCAGAGCAAACAAGTATCAATGTAGTCAAAGCATGGGAAGATGCCAATAATCAAGATGGTGCACGCCCAGACTCGATTACTGTGAAACTATTGGCTAATGGTGAAGAAACAGGCCAAGAATTAACTCTAAACGAAACAAATAACTGGCAAGGAGACTTCATCGAATTAAATGTTTATAAAGATGGAGAAGAAATTCAATACAGCATAGAAGAAGTAGCTGTAGAAGATTATGAAACAGAAACAGCAGGAAATCCTGCAGACGGTTATGTGATTACCAATACCCATGAACCAGAATTAATTGATTTAGAAGGAATGAAAACATGGGATGACGCTGATAATCAAGACGGCAAACGCCCAGAGTCAATTACTGTTCGTTTATTAGCAAATGGTAGCGAAGTAAATGCTGTAGAAGCTTCTGAGGAATCTGATTGGAGCTACATCTTTACAGGTTTACCGAAATTTGATAATGGAGAAGAAATTAATTACACCATTCAAGAAGACAACGTGGAAGACTACTCTGCGGAGATTAATGGCCTGAACATTACCAATAGCTATACACCAGAACAAACAAGTATCAATGTAGTCAAAGCATGGGAAGATGCGAGTAATCAGGATGGTGCTCGTCCAGGTTCGATTACAGTGAAATTACTTGCAGATGGTGAAGAAACAGGTCAGGAATTAACTCTAAACGAAGCGAGTAACTGGCAGGGAGACTTTATTGAATTAGACGTCTATGCAGATGGAGAAGAAATTCAATACAGTGTTGAAGAAATAGCAGTTAATGCTTATGAAACGCAAACAGCAGGAAATCCTGCAGACGGTTATGTAATTACCAATATACATGAACCAGAATTAATTGATTTAGAAGGAACAAAAACATGGGAAGATGCCGATAATCAAGATGGCAAACGCCCAGAATCCATTACTGTTCGTCTGTTAGCAAATGGTGATGAAGCAGAATCTGCGGAAGTTTCCGAGGAAACAGATTGGAGCTATGCCTTTACAGACTTACCAAAATTCGAGAATGGGGAAGAAATTAATTACACTATTCAAGAAGATAATGTAGAGGATTATTCAGCCGAAATTGATGGTCTGAACATTATCAACAGCTATACACCGGAACAAACAAGTATTAATGTAGTCAAAGCATGGGAGGATGCAAATAACCAGGATGGTGCACGCCCGGACGCGATTACAGTAAAATTACTTGCAAATAGTGAAGAAACAGGTCAGGAATTAATACTAAATGAAGCAAATAACTGGCAAGGAGACTTTACTGAACTAGACGTCTATACAGATGGAGAAGAAATTCAATACAGTATAGAAGAAGTCGCGGTAGAAGGGTATGCAACCCAAACAGCAGGGAATCCTGCAGATGGTTATGTAATTACCAACAGCTACGAGCCGGTGCTAATTGACTTAGAAGGAACAAAAACATGGGATGATGCCGATAATCAAGATGGCAAACGTCCAGAATCCATTACTGTTCGTTTATCAGCAAATGGTAGCGAAGTAAATGCTGTGAAAGTTTCTGAGGAATCTGACTGGAGCTACACCTTTACTAACCTGCCAAAATTCGAGAACGGAGAAGAAATTAATTATACTGTTCAAGAAGATAATGTAGAAGATTACTCTGCTGAAATTAATGGTATGGATATTACCAACAGCTATACACCAGAACAAACAAGTATCAATGTTATAAAAAGCTGGAATGACGAAAATAATAAAGCTGGAAATCGTCCAGATTCCATTACAGTGAAACTATTGAAAAATGGAGAAGAAACAGGTCAGGAAATTACTCTGAGTGAAGATAATAACTGGCAGGCTGAATTCACTGGCTTGGACGTATACGCAGACGGAGACTTAATTGAATATACTGTTGAGGAAGAAGACGTTCCAAACTATGAAAGTAATGTAACTGCTGGTGAAGAGAATGGATATAATTTCACAGTAAAAAACAATTATAATCCGGCAAAAGTAAGTGTTGGTGACTATGTATGGTTTGACAAAAACAAAGACGGTTTACAAGACGAAACAGACATCCCGATTAAAGGAGTCGTCTTAACGATTGAAGATGAAGATGGAAATCCAGTAACAGATGTTTACGGAAATCCAGTAGGACCAGTAACAACAGATGAAAATGGATATTATATCTTTGAAAATCTGCCAATCGATAAAACGTACATTGTACGAATTGATCGGGAAGCATCCAAAGAAGCCTTGAAAGGGTATGTACCAACTCTGGAAGAGGTAGGCGATGATAATTCCATTGATTCCTCTTTATGGTTTGCGGTATCCCGTCATTTAACAGAAGACGGAGAACATGACCCGACATTAGACTTTGGTTTTGTAAAAGCAGAACCAGAAGAGCCGGGTAAAGAGCCAGAGGAGCCAGGTAAAGAGCCAGAGGAACCTGGTAAAGAACCAGAGGAGCCAGGTAAAGATCCAGGTAAAGAGCCAGGAGAAGAGCCAGGAGAAGAGCCAGGAGAAGATCCAGGAGAAGATCCAGGTAAAGGATCAGCTGAAGTTTCAGGTAAAACGGATTCAGGTGATTCTAAAGAAACAGATAAAGGTGATGGTGAAACATTGCCGGGTACAGCAACATCTATGTTCAACTTATTGCTTATCAGCTTAGGTTTACTGGCAGCCGGTGCAATCTTAGTTATTGTCAACCGCTTCCGTAACCGTTCATCTGACTAGGTAAAGCAGATTTAAGTAAGAAAAAGGAGTTATTACTAATTTTCAGTAATAGCTCCTTTTTCAAATTTATTGGCAGGTATCTTCTAAAACATCTCCACTCCCCAGCTCCACCTTTTGTTTTTAGGGTTGATTACACATAATATGAAATCGGATATAATTATTCGCAAGAAATCAATTTTAATCAAAAAATACATAAACTATTAACATTCCTCAATATACAAATGTGTGAATATAGTTTATTATCCACATTAGATATATAATTCAGAAAAATTAACTGAATTATGACATATAACTATGAATAATCAGGAGGGGAAGGACTGATTTAGATAACTTTACACTGTCACGCATATTTAATTCTTTATCATATGTAAAGCTGATCAAAATGAAATGAGTATATAACATGATTAGTGTCCGGGAATCCAGATATCTTACTAAGGTTTACAGGAAGCTGCTATGGAAAAGCTTTAAAAGATAAGGGCATGAAAATTATTTTAAATGCAGTTGAATATAGAAAGCAACTGAAAAGAAAAAGAGAATATATTAACTTGTTTTCTAACTGTTGTAAAAGAGCCGAGAAACAGTTAAATATAGTCATTCATACGTTGATTATCTTTTTTTACAAGAGGCAGGATGTCAATATTCGGAATAATCGGTCAATTATTTTATGTATGCTTCCATCTTGTTTGACAAAGTAGACTGTTTTTATACAACATGGGTGATGGAACATTGCTAATTATCTGGATTAATAATGGGGGCGAAAGTATGAAAAAGATAATTGAAAATGCTGCATATGATCAAGAATGGATTAGCTTAATTATAGAAGCGAAAAAACTGGGCATACCATTGCACGAGATTCGCCAGTTTCTGGATAGTGCAAATGAAAAATCAAAGTTTGATTTAATTTTCACAGATTTTACAAACAAAAAAACCCGCTCTTTCAGACGATTTGTTGAAAAATGAATGGAGCTTTCTAAAATAGTTAATTTTAAAATTATAGTAGTAAAATGCTTTAAAGGCTTTTAACCTATATAAATTAAAACAGGAACTTAAAAAGGTAAATCCTATTCCTTATTATGTTTTATTTTAACTGGAGAATAAATAATTATTCACGTAAGTTTTTTATATCCATTTTACTGGGCGCAAATAGAACCTTTTTCAACAATTACCAATCACCTTTCCTCATAGCATTCTTTTATTTTGTTTACACTAATGAAAAAGAAGGGGAGGTGTTTGAAGTTTGTGGAAAAAAGGTTTAATTTTTTTATTGCTTCTGACAGTTGTTCATTTTCATCATGCTTCACCCGCCCATGCAGAGCAGGAAATGCCGCCGCTGAAGGTACATTTTATTAATGTCGGTCAAGGAGATAGTATTTTAATCGAAACGCCTTTAGAACGGACCATTTTAATTGATGGAGGACCTCCGGAAGCTGGTAATGCTGTTGTTAAATATATAAAAGAGCTGCGGATTAATGAAATTGATTTAATGATTGCGACACATCCGGATATCGATCATATTGGCGGTCTAATCAATGTATTAGATGAATTTGAGGTGGGAAATGTGATTGATACAGGAAAGCTTCATCCGACAAAGACTTTTGCCTCGTATATGAATCGAATCCGTGATTTGCAAATCCCGGTTACTATTGCTGAAAAGGATACACCAATTGAAATAGACCCGACGATTTCTTTAGATATTTGGAATGCTGCACAGCCATTAACCTCTCCAAATGCATCATCTCTTGTATTAAAGCTCCGTTATGAAGAAACAGATATGCTCCTTATGGGAGATGTCGGTAAAAAGGAAGAAAAGGAAATACAGAGAATGCATAATGTGAATGCAGAAGTAATTAAAATAGGGCATCATGGCTCCAATACAAGCTCTTCAATGTCTTTTCTGAAAGAGGTAGATCCTGAAATAGCCATTCTAACCTACAGTAAAAATAATACCTATGGCCATCCTGTTTCCCGCGTTATCGACCATTTAAATGAAATAGACGCTTTGATTTATTCCACAGCAGCCTTGGACAGTATTACTGTTGAAACGGATGGCAGCACAATAATGGTAAATCCTAAAATGAATCCAATCCAGAAGTTTATCGAGGAACAAGTTAGCTGATGATATATCATTTTACATTTTAATACAAAAGTGATATCATTATAGTATAATAAAGATATGGAGGAGAGGATCTCATGCAGGAACGTAAGGCATGGAGTATTAATGGTATTCTTGGAATAGGTTTAATCATCGTATTGCTGGCTTTAGGGGCATTCGGTATTTATCAGCAGTATTTTGCTTTAGGGATTGTGCTGATTCTGATTGCTGGTATTTTAATCAGCGGAATAACGATTGTGCAGCCGAATCAGTCTATTGTTGTGATTTTTTTGGGGAAATATATGGGAACAGTACGTCGGGAAGGCATTTTGGTAACTGTACCATTTTCTGTACGCAGAACAATTTCTTTAAGAGTTCGTAACTTTAACAGTAACCGGTTAAAAGTAAATGATGTGAATGGAAATCCAATTGAAATAGCAGCAGTTGTTGTTTTTAAAGTGGTAGATGCAGCGAAAGCAGTTTTTGACGTGGACCAATACGAGGATTTTGTTGAAATTCAAAGTGAAACGGCTATCCGTGCAGTAGCGACAACGTATCCATATGATTCATTTACCAATGAAGAATTAACATTACGCGGGAATGCAGATGAAGTATCTAATCAGTTAACAGCAGAGCTGCAAGATCGCCTGCAGGTTGCCGGTGTGGAAGTAATTGAAGCACGGTTAACACATTTAGCTTATTCTACAGAGATTGCCCAGGCAATGCTGCAGCGACAGCAGGCAAGTGCAATTATCTCTGCCCGGGAGCAAATTGTTCAGGGGGCAGTTGGTATGGCGCAAGATGCAATAGCCCGCTTGGAAGCTGATAATATGGTGGAGTTAGATGATGAGCGCAGAGTGGCATTGATTAATAACCTGCTGGTTGCCATTGTCTCTGATCAGGGAACACAGCCGGTAATCAATACAGGATCGCTTTACCAATAAGCAGGGCTTACTATGGCTAAAAAGAAAAACTTTCCATTACGTATAGATCCCGAGCTCTATGATATTTTACAGCGTTGGGCAAAGGACGAGTTCCGGAGTGTCAATAGTCACGTTGAATTCTTGCTTAGAGAATCTGCCAAAAAAGCGGGAAGACTTCCAAAAAAGCATGATAAGAAAATAGGGGAAGATTAAATTAACCCTCAAAATATAAGCCTTAAGAAATCTGCTGCTGATTTCTTAAGGCTTATTTGATTTAAGATACTTCCTCATCAGAACTGACTGCGGTTTCCGAATGGAATTGCTGATAGGACAAATAATGCTCCTTCGTAATCACGAATAAATCATATATCACTTCATTGGAATTTGCATTAATACGTTCATACATAGATTGGTACAGTTCATTAGCAGCGGTGACATAGGGAAGCTTCAGGACGGCTTTCAATGAGCGTTTGTTGCTTTTTTGCACCTTCATAAAGACCCCGTCAATTTCCTTGGTTGTAAAAAGCTCGTGAAAGAAGGCATCTTTAGCTTGACGGTTATATCCTTTACCAAAATACGGTTTCCCAAGCCATGTAGCTAAAAAACCATAATTATCTTCAATATCAAAAAGGTTAATAGTGCCAATTGGCTGCTGGTATTCATCTAAGATGGTTCGTGAAATTAATTCGCCCCGCTCTTCCGCTTCTATCGTTTGTTTTGTTAAAAAATAGAATTCATCAACGGTTGTTGCTTTTTGTCTGACAAAAGGAAACACCTCAGGGGCAATCATAAGTTCAAATAACATAGGTACTTCAAGTAAATCACGTATTTTCAGCATGAAAATACCCTCCTTTTTTCCAGGCGGGTATTCTTACATGCAAAATAAACGCAGTAAGTGAGTCACCCACCCTCGAATTTTTATTTTAAAAGTAGCATTGAAACAAAAATTCGGGGTGGGAATCGAACCCACTAGAACCAGGAAACCCCGGTGGCGCACCATTTGCCTTCCCTATTTAATTGATTTTCTCTCAGTACAACCGAAACAGGCTGCTTATCAGCTCTTTTCAAATTCATTTTTGATAATTTTATTGTATGATTTTTTCAGTGAAATGCAAGTATTTTTTTATAAGAATACAAAAAAATTTTACTTAGGAATAATTGTGTCCAATTAAGTAACAGGGGAGATATATAAGGAAGAAGAGAGGATGATAAACATGCGGGAAAAAGGTTTATCATTTAATAAAAACTTCTTGATGAAAGAACGTTTGTTCTGTATAATGTAATCAGATTTACTCCTCAGAAGCCTGCCTCATAATATAAAAGGATGTGTTTTTATGCCACGAATCAGTCTTCATAAAGTATACTCCTCACAGGCAACACCCTCTTTGCGTTTGCAGGAGGCTCACAAATCATATAATAAGTATCAAAGAAGAAAAGGAAAGACAAAGAAAGTATTACATCAGATACAAGATATTCAGCTGATGGATTTAAAAGTAGACTATGCCTTTAAGCAATTATTTGGGAGCGAGAAGAATAAGGAAATTACAGTTGTTTTTCTTAATGCAATTTTAACAAAATCAGGAAGAAGCCCTGTTAAACAGCTTTTCTTTCAAAATATTGAAATTGGCGGGGAGTATGAAGAGGACAAAAAATCCAGGCTGGATCTTCTTATTGAGACAGAGGATAAGGAGATTATAAATATAGAAATTCAAATCAACAATGAGTATAATATGGTTAACAGAGCTTTATATTATTGGTCACGGATTTTTTCGGAACAGTTGAAAGAAGGACAAAATTATAAGACATTATATCCTGTTATCAGCATTAATATCATGCATTTTGATTTGTTGAAGGAAACGGACGCCTATCATAATATCTTCCGTTTATATGAAATGAATCAGAAATATCCATTAACGGATAGAATTGAGTTTCATTTTGTGGAGATTCCTAAATTAATCTCTGCCTGGAAGAAGAATCAGCTCAATCCATGGGAAGATGTCTTGACTCGATGGTTACTGCTGCTAGGAACAGTAGACCGGCAAACGAATCATTTTTACAATGATATTTATCAAGAATTGGAGGAGATTGCGGTGGCGGATAAGTCTTTAAATGTCGCTATGCGGGTCTGGGAAGATTTGAGCCGGACAAAAGAGGAGCGTCTGGCATATGAAGCACGCTTGAAGCAGATTTTAGATGAACGATCTAAGCTTCTGGACAGAGAACAGTTAGAACAGGAAATGGAAGAAATAAGAGCTCAAAAAAAAGTGATGGAAATGCAGAAAGAAGAAATAGAAGCGAAGAATCAAGAAATAGAGACACGAAATCAAGAAATGGAAATGAGAAACCAAGAAATAGAGACACAGAATCAAAAAATGAAAGACAAAATGGAAGAAGAAGAAACCAAAAGAAAAGCGGCTGAATCTGCTTTGGAGAAATCTGCAAAACAGATGGCGCTCCGCCTGTTGGAGCAAGGAGTAGAGCATTCAGCTATTATGCACGCAACTGGATTCACAGCAAAACAATTAGAGGTAATCCAGCAAGCATTGAAAATAGATAAAAAGTAAACCGCTAAAAGATGTAATAAAAGCGAAATTGACAAAGGAGCATGCTGATAAGTAAAGCAGTAACATGCTCCTTTGTTTTAAAAAGCTATAATTCCATATTTTTTTAACTCTTTTTCAGATCCAATAAGGCTCGATCAAGGGATGCAAATTCATACTCGAAACCATTATTAAGTGCCTTCTGTGGATAAGCATATTGTCCTTTTATTATGAGCTGTGCCATTTCTCCTAAAGTGAAATAAAAGAATACAGCCGGTACATGCAGCCAATTTGGTCGATTATAAATCTTTGCTGCTTTTTTCATAAAGTCTTTATTTCGTTTTGGGTTTGGAGCAGTCACATTAACAGGCCCTTTCATGGTTTGATGTTCCAGGCAAAAAGTGATTAATTTGACAGCATCCTTTACGTGAATCCAGGATAGCCATTGTTCACCATCACTGATATGTCCGCCGGCATATAATTTTATTGGCAACGACATAAGTGGAAATGCACCGCCATCATTGCCGAGTAGCACACCAAATCGCGCATAAATCGTACGGATATCCATTTTTTCTGCTGCACCTGCTTCTTGTTCCCATTGACGCGTTATAGATGCAAGAAAGTCGTTTCCAGGCTGTACAGTCGCTTCTGTATAGATAAAATCCTCTGACATGCCATAGTATCCTACCGCCGATCCACTGATAAATACCTTTGGTTTCTCCTTCATATCTTTCATCAATTGAACAAGATATTTAGTAACACGAAGGCGGCTTGTAAGAATGGCTTCTTTCTTTTTTTTCGTCCAATATCCAAATAATGATTCACCAGCGAGATTAATGACAGCATCTATGTGAGGAAGTTCGTTTGCAGTCGTATTATAATCCATAAAAGTTATATGTGATGTATTCGATCTTTTCTCTGTAGAACGAGTCAGGATATATAAGTTATGATTTAGAACTGTGAGATGTGCAGCTAATTTACTGCCTAGAAATCCCGTGGCTCCAGTAATTAATATGTTCATAATAAAGAAACCTCCTTTAATTATATTTTCTATTGTTATCTGATTGCTGAAAATTTTGCTATGATGTTAAGAGAGGTGAATGATGTTGAGAAAAATTACCCGGATAACAACTCAAAAAAAACAGAAGCATCGCTATAATATATTTTTAAATACACCAGCTGGTGATGAATATGGGTTTAGTGTCGATGAAGATATCCTTATTAAATTCCGGCTTGAAAAAGGAATGGAATTAGATAATGAGCTTATCAAAACACTAAAAGAACAGGATAATCTCCATAAAATATATACCCTTACTATACACTTTTTAAGCTATAGAATACGCTCAGAAAAAGAAATTATCATGTATTTGCAGAAAAAAGAAGTAGAAGATGAACAAATTGCTGTTATTATGCAGCGCTTAAAGAAGGAAAAGCTCCTTGATGATCAGCAATTTGCAGATATGTTTGTACGATCGCGTATGAATACAAGCTCAAAGGGACCAAAGATTATAGAGCAGGAATTATTTGAAAAAGGAATTACCGGGCAAATCGCCGCCAATGCTTTAGAGCAATATACACCTGTACTGCAGAAAGAAAAAATTCAAAAGCTGCTTGGAAAGAAAATAAAGCAAACCTCGAAGGATTCTTTTCAAAAGCAAATAAACCAGGCAAAAAATATGATTTTGCAAAAAGGATTTAATCAGCAGCTTGTCTTTGCGGCTATTCAGACGATGGATCAGGAAGAAAACGCAGATCAGGAATGGGAAGCATTGAAATTTCAGGGAGAAAAGCTGTACCACAAGCATGTGAAAAAATATGAAGGCTTCCAGCTGAAGCAAAAAATAATGGAAGGTTTATACAGGAAAGGCTTCCGTTTTGATAGAATCCAGCAGTTTGTGGATGTATATATAGAAAATCAAGAATAAATTCAGGTTAACTCTACATTATTTTGGTACAATAGGAATCGAAAGCCAGGGGGGAGAAGAATGAAATTTCGTTACAGCGAATATTCCATCGAACAATTACATCAGGAAATTGGTAAATTAAAAGAACAGGCCCAAAAAGCAGAACAGCTTGGCAATGTTTCTGAGGTCCAAGTTTGTGAACGGAAAATGCAGGTAGCTCTTGCGTATACAATGAGTCCAGATGATTTTAAAAAAGAGGAAATTTATCAGCTTAAAATGGAAACAGGCTATAAATTTAAAATATCTTATGTTAACGGGGTCTTTGCGTGGGGTTACCGTATTGATTTATTAGATAAGGAAAGTGAAGATATAGAAGCTTTGCCAATTTCTTTATTAGGAAAAAAGGTAAGCTGAATAAAAACAACTCAGGCGAAACTTTACCTCACCTGAGTTGTTACTTTTTTATATAGAGAATGGGAATTTCTGCTAAAAACGACCTTCATGAAAGGTTGAGTCTCTGTATAGATCCTGAAGGGTGCAGAAGTTATTTGGTCTTTTCAATGTTAAGGGGTTGAGTCACTTGGAATCAGTTTGCTTTGAAGCTTCTGTTCCGAGAAAATCCATCCTGTATAGGAAGTAATTACTTCCAGATTTTTATCCAGCTTCACAACGGCAACAAATGGATAATATCCTTTGCTGCGATAACGCAAATCAATAAAACGGACTTCTGTGACATCATCTTCATCAGTATTTATTTCCCAGCGGTATACTGGAGAAAAATTAAGGAAGGAAGAGATGTTTTTATCGTTTTTGGCAGCTTTTATGACATCTGTATCAGGTAATGGAACACGATAAAATTCATCAACAATCTCAATATGCCGATTTTCAACGCTGCCTACATAGTAACGGTCGCTAGTTGTTATTGCAACACGCCAATAATTTTGTTTGAGTGTAGGGGAGGTAGCGACAACCTCTGTATCTGGAAAATATTCTTTGATTTTCTGAACAATTTCTCTTTTGTCCATGTAGCGTTTAATGTAATATAGTACAATGACCGTATAAATAATGACCCAGGTATAACCCGGATTTGCGCCTAATGCCCAGGCAATGATACCGGCGACATTCAGGAAAAAAATGTACGGATCAAATGTATTAATAAACCCTTTTGCAATCCATTTTTTGGTGAATGGACGGAAGGCCTGCGTACCATACGCATTAAATAAATCGACAAATACATGAATAGACACAGCTAATAGTGTCCATAACCAAAGAGTCAGATAGCTTACTTCTGGAACAAATAAATAAATTGCTCCAGATACGAGCAGACTCCACATAAGGATAGCAGGAAGAGAATGCGATGCTCCTCGATGCTGTCTTATATAAGTTGCATTATTTTTTAATTTAAATATTGTATCAAAATCAGGAGCGTGTGATCCCACGACTGTTCCAACTAATACAGCATGAAATAGTGCAGGATTACTTTGCACAGCAGGGTCCAATGTTGCCAAACCGCCAAGTGCAACACCCATAACTATATGCGTACCAGTATCCATAGCTATATATCCTCCTTAAGTTGCTTCCATCAAAGCAATCCAATACTATTTTAACACATAGGAAGTGAAAACATGAACGATAAAAGGCTAGAACATATAAATATTTCAGCTTTTCAAGAAGACCTGCTCAAATGGTATGAAGAAAATAAACGAAATTTGCCCTGGCGTGAAAATAATAATGCTTATCGCGTATGGGTATCAGAAATTATGCTGCAGCAAACGAAAGTAGATACGGTTATCCCTTATTTTAATCGGTTTATGGAGAAATATCCAACTGTATATGAATTAGCTGAAGCGGAGCAGCAGGACGTTTTAAAGCAATGGGAAGGACTAGGTTATTATTCCCGCGCAAGAAATTTACAAACTGCAGTACGTGAAGTCGTGGAAGCATATGACGGAAAAATTCCTGATGATCCGAAGCAGCTTGGCAGCTTAAAGGGAATAGGGCCTTATACAAAAGGAGCGATTCTTTCGATTGCTTATAACCAGCCTATACCGGCAGTAGACGGCAATGTGATGCGTGTTTTTTCCCGGGTTTTACATATTAAAGAAGATATTACGCAGAGCTCTACGAAAAAATTATTCGAATACTATGTGGGAGAAATGATTTCAAAGGAAGATCCTTCTTCATTTAATCAGGCAATCATGGATTTAGGAGCGACAATTTGTACACCAAAAAAGCCTTTGTGCATGTTTTGTCCTGTGATGGAGCACTGTCAAGCATATGTGGAAGGAGTACAAGAAAGCCTTCCAGTAAAAAAGAAAGCAAAAAAACAGCAGAAGAAGAAATATATTGCATTACTTATCCAAAATAAGGAAGGTAAATATATTATTGAAAAAAGACCGGATGCTGGATTGCTGGCAGGATTATGGCAATTTCCAATGATACCTGCAGATGAAATTGTTGAAAGTGATTGGCACCGGTGGCTTCTAGAAAATTATGAGGTAGATGCGGAGATAAAAACTTCATGCACAGCTATTAAGCATGTTTTTTCTCATATTATTTGGAATGTAGATGTAAGAAGAGCAGTAACAAATCAGGAAACAGTATCGGACAGCCGGTTAAAATTTGTTTCTATAGAAGAGCTGAAGGAATATCCTTTTCCAGTTCCGCATCAAAAAATGATTCCTTTTTTAGAAGAAAAATGAAATAAGAATGAAGGTAAGGCGTTAATTGTGAAACCTGTAAAAAAATCACATTATCAAAAAATGGCTGCAATACTTTGTTTTCTGGGGTTAATTATTTTTAGAAAATATTTTTTAAAAAAGTTTGGATAAAGAAATTCACTTCGGGAACATTAATTATTGCGGAGGTGATATTGATGGCTAAAAAACAAAATCAACAAAACCAACAAAATCCTGCAAAAACTAACGCAGCTGAAGTAAGAAAGCAAAACCAACAAGCAGCTCAAGGACAATATGGTACTGAGTTTGCTTCAGAAACAGATGCACAACAAGTGAAAAAACAAAATCAACAATCTCAACAAAACAAGCAATAACATCTGTTTTACCCCAAAAAGGGTTTCCAAATACGGAAACCCTTTTAATCATTTAATAAATGCTTATTAATAAAAAGGGACCCCCGAAATACGATTATCATTTGAACATATGAATAATTTATGCAAATTCATTAATAATGGATATAGATGAAATTGGTTTTCCGCATCATACACCGCATTGCCCGGTTTCTGCTTAAAATCCTCGAATTTTCTCTGTTCTTAAAGCGGGAGTGTTACAGCAAGTTATACTGCGATACATAAAAGCATTTCAATTAAAAAGGAGTTATCCTTTAACTTTTGTAGCTGAAGGCTTATAATAAAATATAATGCATAAATCACTGTATGAAAATGGAGAGGGAGATTTTGGATGGTTTCTCCAAACGCTGGTTCGAAAATGATGATACAAAGTTATAAGCATAGTGGACAACTTCATAGAGTCTGGAAAAATAGTGTGGTATTAAAAGGTACGGAAAGCGTTATAATTGGTGCAAATGACCGAACAAAGGTTATTGAAAGTGACGGCCATTCATGGATGACGAGAGAGCCTGCTATTTGTTATTTTGATGCCAGGCATTGGTTTAATATTATAGGTATGCTCAGGGATGATGGAATACACTATTACTGCAACCTCAGCTCTCCGTTTGTTTATGATGAAAATGATGAAGCTTTGAAATATATTGACTATGATTTGGACGTGAAGGTATTTCCAGATATGACTTTTCATCTTCTTGATGAAGATGAATATGAAGAAAATAAAGCCTTAATGCATTATCCTGAAGAAATTGACCGTATTCTTTATCAGCAATTAGACATCTTAATTCATTGGATTCGTCAAGGGAAAGGTCCGTTTTCTCCTGGATTCGTTGATGATTGGTATGAAATGTACTTAACATATCACTAAGCTGAAGAGTACAGAGACGTGAAAATACTTCAGAGCGATTTAATTGCAATTAGAATGAATAAAAGGGTATCCTTGTTACGAGATGGAGTAGCAAGGATTTTTATATTACATTTTAGAGAATGGATGTGAAATGACGAACATATTCCGTAATACCTTTCAAGCAGAGGAAGATGATGAATGAGCAGTATTAAGCAGTATATGCAATTTGTAAAACCATATAAATGGAAAATAATATGGACATTACTTATCGGTGTTATTAAATTCGGTATCCCATTGATGATGCCGTTAATTTTGAAATTTGTTATTGATGATATTATTACGGTAGAGGACTTCACCCAGTCTGAAAAGATAACACGCTTATTCTGGATAATGGGTATTTCTTTTGTCGTATTTTTAATTGTCCGCCCGCCGGTTGAGTATATACGGCAATATCTGGCCCAATGGGTTGGAAATAAAATTCTTTTTGATATTAGAGGGAAATTATTCGACCACCTTCAAAAATTAAGTTTAAAATTTTATTCGCAGACAAAAACTGGCGAAATCATTTCCAGAGTAATAAATGATGTGGAGCAAACGAAAAATTTTGTTATGACAGGGCTGATGAATATTTGGCTGGACGTAACAACCATTTTAATAGCAATTATTATTATGTTTACAATGGATGTACCGCTCACCTTTGTATCAATTATTTTATTCCCTTTATTCGGTATCTCTGTTAAATACTTTTTTGGACGCTTACGACGGTTAACAAGAGAAAGGTCACAGGCCTTGGCTGAAGTACAGGGGCATTTACACGAGCGAATCCAAGGCGTACCAGTTACAAGAAGCTTTGCGCTGGAGGATTATGAAGATGAACAGTTTGATAAAAGAAACAGTCATTTTCTGAATCGGGCTTTGAAGCATACAGATTGGAATGCCAGAACTTTTGCGGTGACAAATACAATTACTGACCTAGCACCGTTATTAGTTATCGCTTTTGCGGGTTACCAGGTCGTTATGGGTAATACATCTCTTGGTACGATGGTAGCTTTTGTCGGATATATGGAGCGGGTTTATAGCCCGTTGCGCCGACTTATTAACTCTTCTACAACTTTAGTACAATCGATTGCGTCTATTGACCGGGTGTTTGAATTAATGAATGAGCCTTATGACATTACGGATAAAAAAGATGCAGTTAATCCGGGACGATTGCAAGGAAAAGTAACCTTTAACCAAGTCTCTTTTCAATATGATGAAGAAACGGAACCTGTGCTCAAGGATATTGATCTCCATGTTCAAAAAGGAGAAACTATTGCCTTTGTCGGAATGAGCGGAGGAGGAAAATCAACATTAATCAGTCTGATTCCCCGTTTCTATGATGTGACTGGTGGATCCATTGAAATTGATGAAATGGATTTAAGAGATATGAAAGCACGTTCACTGCGGGACAATATTGGAATGGTGCTTCAGGATAATATTCTGTTCTCCGAATCAATTGCCACAAATATTCGCATGGGAAACCCCGATGCAACGGATGAGGAAGTTATCAGTGCAGCAAAAGCAGCAAATGCTCATGACTTTATTAATGAAATGCCGGAGGGGTACGAGACGATGGTTGGAGAGCGCGGTGTGAAATTATCAGGTGGACAGAAGCAGCGGATTGCGATTGCGCGGGTATTCTTGAAAAATCCGCCAATCTTGATTTTTGATGAAGCAACATCCGCGCTGGATTTAGAAAGTGAGCATCTTATTCAGGAAACACTGGAAAAGCTTGCTTCTGATCGGACTACCTTTATTGTTGCTCACCGTCTGGCAACAATTACACATGCAAATCGTATTGTCGTCGTTGAGAACGGAGAAATTGTTGAAATAGGATCGCATGAAGAATTAATGCGGCTCCGTGGACATTATTATGATTTGTATCAGATTCAGAATTTGGAGGAATAGGGAGAGCGTCTCCTTATTCCTTTTTTAATAAAAGGGAGGTTTTCGATGCAAACTTTTCGAGAGTTGAAAACAGAAGATGAAACAGCTTTTTACCGTTATATTAATCAATGGTATTTAAAAGAAGAAATAGTAATTCCAACAGCGACGGAGATAAAACGGTATAAAAATTATCAGCACTTTATTGAATATCTTTCTGCGAGTAAACAAGCTAATTTCAATCATAATTTCGTTCCTAATTCTACATTTTTTCTCTTTATTGGAGATGATATTGTTGGTGCGTCTAATATTAGACATGAGTTAAATGATGGGTTAAAAGAAATTGGCGGACATATAGGCTATGGAGTTGCGCCAAATGAACGCAATAAAGGATATGCAACAAAAATACTGGAGCATTCCTTAATTTATTTAAAAAAGATGCAAATTCAAGAAGCTCTAATAACCTGCAATCAAAAAAATCAATTTTCAGCTAAAGTTATTATAAATTGCGGGGGAGGAGAGATATCTTCTTTTAAAGATGAGAAAGGAAATATAACTAGAAGGTTTTTGATTTCATTAGTTTAACGGATACAAGAAGAGGCTGGGACATAACTAGCCAAAAATAATGAAAAGATGGATTTCACATTGGGTTTTGATGTGAAATCCATCTTTTTTGAAATCATTTATAAGTAGATACATAAAAAAGCAGCTAGAGGCAGTGTATCTTCTCAGATTCACTGCCATTAAGGCGAATCCCAATTCATTATCCACTTTGGATTTTCCTCGTACAGAGAAACGAGTGAAACCCAAATTAGCCTTCAAAAATCCAAAGAAAGGCTCCACATCTATCTTACGTTTTCCGTAAAGCTTGCCCATTTCTTCATCTGAAAGCTGTTCTCGTATCATTTTCTTTTGTGCTTCCCATTTTTCATTATAAAATATTTTCCGATGGTTACCTTCCTTTGCCTTGGTACATTGCTCTCGCAAAGGACAGCCTGTACAATCTTCACATTCATAGACCTTAAATTGTCGCTGGTAACCATACTTGTCTGTGCGTTTGGAGTTATAGCGATAAGTAACAGCTTGACCATTTGGACAAGTAAAGGCATCTATTTCGGCATCATAATCCCAGTTAGCGGTGTTAAAGGGATTATTTTTATATTTTTTCTTCTTCTCTTTGCGGTACATACTATAGGTAATCAAGGCAGTTCGTAACCGGTTCAGGGTGACATCTTCTATATTCTGTTCACTTCCATAAGCCGCATCAGCTACGAGGACATCAGGCAACGCAAAATAATCCTTTTCAATACGATCTAAAAAAGGAATCAGCGTTCGTGTATCGGTAGGGTTCGGAAAAATATCATAGGCTAATGCGTAACGTCCTTCTGTTGCCAATTGCACATTATAAGCAGCTTTCAACTGTCCGTTCTTCATATGGTCATCTTTCAATCGCATAAAGGTTGCGTCGTGATCCGTCTTGGAATAGCTGTTACGTTCTTCTAAAATCTCCAAGGCTTCTTCATATTTTTCTTGACGACAGATGAAATCGTGCACCTGTTTTAAGGCTTGTTTTGGCTGCTTTCGTTCCGAACGCAGGGCTTTTCGGTCTTGTGCTTTTTCAATCGATTCGATTTGTTTCGTATACGTTTGGACTGACTTATCCAAATTCGCTGCCATCTGTTGAAGTTCTTGCGTCGATAGAGCTTCCGGGTTTTCCCGGTTGATTTCTGGAATAATTTCTTTTTCCACTAATTCTTCATAGAGGGCATGGGACTTCTCTACAAGTTTCGTTTGATAACGCTCGATCGATTTTCGCCAGACAAAGGTGAATTTATTGGCATTGGCTTCAATTTTGGTCCCGTCAATAAAGATAGCCTCCGCATCGATCAACTCTTTTTCCACCAGCTGACAACGAAATTGGACGAAGCACTGACGCAATAGTTCTTTTACTTCTGGATTCACACGAAAACGGTTGATAGTACGGTAACTCGGCTCATATCCTTGCGCAAGCCACATCATTCGCACACTATCTTTTAATAATGCTTCGATTTTTCGGCCAGAGAACACCGACTGGGTATAAGCACATAAAATAATTTTCATCATCATACGCGGGTGATAGGCGGGACAGCCTGTTTGACGGGTAAAACCGGTGAAAGCTTCTTCTGGAATCTGTTCGATAAATTCATGGATGGTATAAGCAATATCATTTTCTTGTAATTTCATCTCGAAATCTAATGGCAAAACGACTTGATTTACGTTATAATATTTAAACATAAGGATACCTCGATTCTGTTTTTGTAGTGGTACTTTAACTTTATCAGAAGGTATCCTTTTTTTGTACGTTTATTTCATTTTTTAATCAAATTAAAAAAGTGACTTCCTACTTAAAATCATAGTAGAAAGTCACTTTTTCTATTTTTACTGGCTTTTGTCCCAGCCTCTTCTATTGTGTTACCTTTATTATTGATTCTCTGCCATTTTTGCAAATACACGGCCAACCGCATCAATCGTATTTTCGATATCAGAATCTGTATGCTCTGTTGTTAAGAACCAGGCTTCGTATTTAGAAGGTGCCAGGTTAATGCCTTCTCTCAACATAAGCTGGAAGAACGTTGCAAAGGCTTCTCCATTTGAAGCTTCGGCCTCTCTGTAGTTTGTGACTTTGTCGACTCCGAAGTATACAGTTAGAGCTCCGCGGAGACGATTAACTGTAATATGAATATCATTTTCTTCTGCTTTTTCCAGAATACCTTCTTCCAGGCGTTTTCCGAGTCGTTCTAATTCTTCATATACACCGTCTTCTCTTAAAACCTCTAAGCAGGCAATACCTGCTGCCATAGAAGCGGGATTTCCCGACATAGTTCCTGCCTGGTAAGCTGGTCCGAGTGGTGCAACCTGTTCCATGATATCCTTTCGGCCGCCGTAAGCGCCGATTGGGAGACCACCGCCAATAATTTTACCCATTGCTGTTAAGTCCGGCTCAATATTGTAGAGCTGCTGTGCACTTCCATAAGTGAAACGGAATGCAGTAATCACCTCATCATAAATGACAAGAGCACCGGCGCGGTGGGTAAGTTCATTTACTTCTTCTAAGAAACCTTCAAAAGGTTCTACAATTCCGAAGTTACCTACAATCGGTTCAACGATTACAGCTGCAATTTCACCTTCCCATGCTTTTAATGCTTCTTTAAAGGCTTTTAAATTATTAAATGGAACGGTAATCACCTCTGCAGCACTGGAAGCAGGAACACCTGCTGAATCTGGTGTACCCAGTGTTGACGGTCCAGATCCTGCCTCCACCAATACAGCATCAAAGTGTCCATGATAGCATCCGGCAAATTTAATAATTTTTGTTCTGTTTGTATAGGCGCGGGCTACACGAATGGTTGTCATCACAGCCTCTGTACCTGAATTATTAAAACGAACCTTCTCTAATGAAGGCATGGCTTCTTTTAACATTTTTGCAAATGTGTTTTCAAGTTCCGTCGGTGTTCCGTAAAGAACTCCGGTTGTTGCTGCTTCAGCAATAGCTTTTGCAATATGCGGATGTGCGTGACCAGTTATGATTGGCCCGTATGCAGCTAAATAGTCAATATATTTATTATCATCGACATCCCAGAAATAGGCTCCCTGACCTCTTTTCATATATACAGGAGATCCTCCGCCAACAGCTTTATAGGAGCGGGAAGGAGAATTAACTCCGCCGACGATATGTTGTAAAGCTTCCTCATGCAGCTTTTCAGAATTTGTAAATTTCATTTTGTTTTCCTCCTCATTCTGCCCAACCAGTAAAGTATCTGAACGTTACCTTACAAGTTCATCTAAAAAAGGTAAAAAGCAGATTTTCTCTGTTTATTTTCACCCCAATTACTAATATAACAAAAAAATGAATGGAAAACTTGTACAAACTGTTTCAATTTCCGCATATACATTAGATAGTGAAGAGTGACTGTTTAAAGATGTAGTGATCTGAACCTGGATTTTGGACCGTTTAAATTTTATCTCTTCTGGTGTCTGGAGCTTGCTAATCGTATGCCGTATTAACCTTTATGCTTGTCACTAGCAGCTGTTCCATAGAAAAGATTATTTGGAAGGAGCAAAAGAAATGGGTATCCCTTGGATATTCTTTATCCTGATTATGGTTTTAATCGGTAAAAGCATCTATGATTTTATTCAATATAAATCAATTCATTCACGTATACAAATGAAGGAAGGGCATTTCTCTTTAGAAATTTTTATAGCAATGCTTGTTGTTTATTGCATTACAATGGTCGGTTATGGTCTGATTTATTTCATTTTATCCTTTCAAGGGATTGTCATCGTTGAGCATGGAGAATTAAGAGAGGTAACCATATGGGGATCAGTTATCCATTCCATCTATTTTAGCGGTGTAACAATATTGACCCTTGGCTATGGAGATCTGGCTCCAGTCGGCATTGGAAGAATTATTGCTATTTCCGAAGCTTTGATTGGGTACATTCTGCCTGCTGCTTTTGTATTAAAGGTTGTACAAATCAGCAGCCGTGACAGTGATAAATGAATCTAATTCTGTAATATGCTATATTTAAGAGAGAAAAGGGACTCATTTATAATTGGAGGGATTAGATGCCAATCGAATTAGGAACAAAAGTAAATGATTTTACATTACCAAATCAGGATGGCGAAAAAGTAAGCTTATCTGATTTTAAAGGAAAGTACGTTGTTTTATATTTTTATCCAAAGGATATGACCCCGGGGTGCACCACGGAAGCATGTGATTTCAGAGATAATCATGAAAGCTTTGAAGAGTTGGACGCAGTAATAGTCGGCATTAGTCCGGATCCGGAAGCTCGTCATCAAAAATTTATTGATAAGCATGATTTGCCGTTTACTTTACTTTCAGATGAAGATCACCAGGTGGCCGATCAATTTGGAGTATGGAAGCTGAAGAAAAATTTTGGAAAAGAATATTACGGTATTGAACGTTCTACATTTATTCTTGATAAAGAAGGAAACCTTGTCAAAGAGTATCGAAAGGTTCGAGTGAAAGATCATGTACTGGATGCTTTAAACTATTTAAAAGAAAATAGTGCAGATTAAGTATTTCGGGATTGGAGATGGAATAACATGCGAATCTATACAAGATCTGGAGATAAAGGACAAACATCGCTGGTTTACGGACAACGTGTACCGAAAAATCATTTAAGAGTAGAAGCGTACGGGACCTGTGATGAAGTGAATTCTAGCATTGGACTGGCAGCAAGTTATATAGAAGAAACAAGCTGGGACGGTAAGCATGCATTTCTTGACCAGTTACAACGTGTACAGACAATTCTTTTTCATGTTGGTGCAGAATTATCTACGCCAAAAGATAAAGAAGTTTATTGGAAGCTTGAGCAGAAACATATTGATGAGATGGAAAAACAAATTGATGAATGGGATAAATCACTTGAACCGTTGAAGAATTTTATTCTTCCATCAGGCCATCGGGCAGCAAGTGCGTTACATCATGCTCGCACAGTGGCCAGACGGGCAGAACGTTTAACAGTAGGACTGGAAGATGAAGTAGAGAATAAGCTTGTTTTCGGTTATTTGAACCGGTTATCGGATTATTTATTTGTTGCTGCCAGATATGTAAATCAGCAATTAGGTGGAGAAGAAAAGCAACTCCACACTGATGTTTGATTTACGTGAATTAATTGACATTATGAACACAGGGCGATAAACTAATTATAAGAATTATAATCTAATAATTTTATTAATTGGGAAGAGAGGTGTTTAGGGTGTCTGAAGATAAATTACGGCAAGCAATTGATACATTAAAACAGTCAGGCGTCCGCATTACACCACAACGACACGCCGTACTGGAGTATTTGCTTAATTCAATGGTTCACCCGACTGCGGATGATATATATAAAGCACTTGAAGGAAAGTTTCCAAATATGAGTGTTGCAACAGTATATAATAATTTGCGTGTATTAAAAGATATTGGACTGGTCAGAGAGCTCACTTATGGAGATTCCTCAAGCAGATTTGATTGTAATACATCAGATCATTATCATATCATTTGTAATCAGTGTGGAAAGATTGTTGATTTTCATTATCCTTCATTAGATGAAGTAGAATCGCTTGCAGAGCAGGTCACAGGTTTTGATGTCAGTCATCATCGCCTGGAAGTTTATGGTACATGCAATGCCTGCAAGGAGCAGCATGCGGCAAAATAAGAGATTTTAAATATGTAAAAAAATGACTGGAGATAGTATTTATTAAGGCTCGTGTACTATCTCCAGTCATTTTTTGTTTTATGGCAGAAATTCTAGATTTTATGCAGCTCTTCCGCGAACTAAAATTTAAATATATTGCATATAAGTATAGCATAAAATAGTTCAGGCTTACGAAAGAACAAGTTAATACAAGCTTTCAAATTATCATCAAAAAAGCACCATACTTAAGTGAGAATTTATTTTCACAAAGGCATGGTGCTTTTTAATTATTTATTTTCTTCACGGAATTTGCGATTATTATACCGTTCATCGAATTCCTTACCTTCTAAATTCTTATCTAATGTCAGCGGCTCTTTGCAATGCATGCAGGCATCTACCCGGCCTAGCATTTTTGTAGGCTTTTCACAGTTTGGACATATAACAGGAACTGCTCTTAAGGACAAGGTGCCAATCCATATGTATACAACACAGCTAAGTACAATCATCAGTACACCTAACACAAAAAGGATAAGCATTAACCATTCAATACGACGAGCCATAATTCCACCATACATTATTAAGATACCAGCGAACACAAGGATTAAGGCAAAGGTACGGATTTTATTTATTTTACTTGAGTAAGTTATTTGTTGTGCCATTTAAATCCCCCTTAAGATACAAATTTAGTATATCATAGAATATTAGAAGAATGAATATTAAAGAAAACTTCACAAGCCAAGCCGTAAAATGACATCGGATTGGTTACTTGTACTGAGGAACTGCCAGTATTACGATTACTATCCTTCAGTAAAATTTTATACTTTCCTATAGTTCAAAAAAGGGTTTTTAAAAGTATATATAGAATTATGTTTAATTAGAGGGAAAACAGGGAGGCAACTGTTATCATGGAGAATTTTCAAAGAATGATTTATCAAGAGCATGCAAGTAATCCAAATACATTAGGCATACTTGTTGTGGAGAAAACTCAATTTGACCGTCCAATTACGGATGAATTTGATAGTATTTTATTGATTATTGTTGAAAATCAAGAAGTGGATTGGTTTGTAAAACATTATGAGGTGAATGGACAAACGGTAGCTATGCATATTGTAACGAGATCGATTCTGATGGATTGGATTGACACAAGTGGTTACAGGCGTGCAGCAGAATGGGTTATCTATGGAAGAAAAGTTTATGACAGAAATGAGTTTATAAAGGGATTAAAAGATGAACTTCAATCGTTCCCGGAGGACAAACGTACACTCAGAAAGATAATTGATTTCGGAAAACTGTTGAAAAACTTTAGTGAAGGAAAAGCGTTATATGAATCAAAGGAGGTTATGGATTCTTATAGTAAAATTTTAAATGCCCTGCACTATTTAGCGAGGTTATCTGTTGTTGATCAAGGCTATTATCCAGAAGTAACTGTGTGGAATCAGGTAAAGAGTATTGATTTAGAAGTGTACAAACTATATGAAAAATTGATGGACAGCACAGAAAATTTAGAAAAGAGAATTGAATTAATGCTGATTGCAATGGATTTTGTTATGTTGAATAAAGCAGAGTCCGCCGCAGCACATCTGCTAAATTTATTAAGCAAAGAAGATGATTATTGCTCATATGCTTCTATTAAAGCTTTACCGGAGATAGAACACTATACCTTAGATTTACATGCAATTGTATCTTATTTAGAAGAAAAGGATATTATTGATATGAAACTGGTTCCTACTAAAAATCCGGATGTATTTCAGAGAATGTACAAGGTGAAAGAACTAGAGGAAGTATGATAATGGTATCTGAAACAGAAGTTTTCGGTGAGAAAACTAATTACTTATCCTGCAATTTTTATGAAGTTGTGGAATAAGTAATTTTTGGTTTCTGTTTCTTGATTATATCATTATGGCTGTAGCAGGTTTCAATTATTACTTATAGAAGATGATTTTAGAGAGAAAACTAAATTTAGCAAATCATATATACAGTAGAGAACTTTATTTCTCCTTTTGGAGGAGAGAATAACTGGAACTGTATTAAATGAAGTCTCGTTTTATGACAGGTATAGAGAAATGTATTTTTAGAATAGCAGCAAATACTTTGCAATAATAATATGTGAAAAGGATTGGACTTTGATTTATATCGGACCTGTATTTTTTACTGTACATAATGAAACTTCAAATATATCTGTAATTAATTAAAAAACTGACGTATATTATTTTATTTGAATTAATAAGGGGGACATTTAAGCCTTTGTATAAACTTTTTAACATGAGATTGGATATTTAAAATAGAAATAAACTTTTTTATGCATGTGTCTTAAGGGAATGACCGCATGTGAAAGAAAGAAAATCAAAATGCGTATTAAATGTGATTAATGCTTTTAGAAGGGGATACTCTATATTTGTATATGAAATACATAAGCTTAAGAAAAGGTGATATATCAATGTTTTATATTGTTATATTACTTTTGCCTAAGGTACTGTTTCAAGGCGAACCCTGATGGATCCGAAATTTGCTTTTAATAAATTTTAAAATAATCGTTGACTTTCTATTTTTAGCATGGTAAAGTTAATCTCGTTGCTGATTCGAGCAAGCGCTCAGTTAATAAAATATAAAAAAAGAAGTTGACAACAAACTTGAAATTATGTTATATTAATAAAGTCGCTGATTGAAGCGAAGCAATAAGAAATTGCTCTTTGAAAACTGAACAAAACAACCAGTACGAAAGAAGAAAAACACCTCGTTTTTCTTGAATATTTAAGTCAGAAGTTGACTTCTGAAAGCTAAAGAAACAAACACTTTTATGGAGAGTTTGATCTTGGCTCAGGACGAACGCTGGCGGCGTGCCTAATACATGCAAGTCGAGCGCGGGAAGCGGACAGAACTCTTCGGAGGGACGTTCGTGGAACGAGCGGCGGACGGGTGAGTAACACGTAGGCAACCTGCCTGTAAGACTGGGATAACTCGCGGAAACGCGAGCTAATACCGGATAATACTTATCATCTCCTGATGGTAAGTTGAAAGGCGGCTTTTGCTGTCACTTACAGATGGGCCTGCGGCGCATTAGCTAGTTGGTGGGGTAATGGCTCACCAAGGCGACGATGCGTAGCCGACCTGAGAGGGTGATCGGCCACACTGGGACTGAGACACGGCCCAGACTCCTACGGGAGGCAGCAGTAGGGAATCTTCCGCAATGGACGAAAGTCTGACGGAGCAACGCCGCGTGAGTGATGAAGGTTTTCGGATCGTAAAACTCTGTTGTCGGGGAAGAACAAGTATGATAGTAACTGATCGTACCTTGACGGTACCCGACCAGAAAGCCACGGCTAACTACGTGCCAGCAGCCGCGGTAATACGTAGGTGGCAAGCGTTGTCCGGAATTATTGGGCGTAAAGCGCTCGCAGGCGGTTCTTTAAGTCTGATGTGAAATCTTGCGGCTCAACCGTAAACGTGCATTGGAAACTGGAGGACTTGAGTGCAGAAGAGGAGAGTGGAATTCCACGTGTAGCGGTGAAATGCGTAGAGATGTGGAGGAACACCAGTGGCGAAGGCGACTCTCTGGTCTGTAACTGACGCTGAGGAGCGAAAGCGTGGGGAGCGAACAGGATTAGATACCCTGGTAGTCCACGCCGTAAACGATGAGTGCTAGGTGTTAGGGGGTTTCCGCCCCTTAGTGCTGAAGTTAACGCATTAAGCACTCCGCCTGGGGAGTACGGCCGCAAGGCTGAAACTCAAAAGAATTGACGGGGACCCGCACAAGCGGTGGAGCATGTGGTTTAATTCGAAGCAACGCGAAGAACCTTACCAGGTCTTGACATCCTTTGACCGCTCTGGAGACAGAGTTTTCCCTTCGGGGACAAAGTGACAGGTGGTGCATGGTTGTCGTCAGCTCGTGTCGTGAGATGTTGGGTTAAGTCCCGCAACGAGCGCAACCCTTGATCTTAGTTGCCAGCATTTAGTTGGGCACTCTAAGGTGACTGCCGGTGACAAACCGGAGGAAGGTGGGGATGACGTCAAATCATCATGCCCCTTATGACCTGGGCTACACACGTGCTACAATGGACGGAACAAAGGGAAGCAAGCCCGCGAGGTCAAGCAAATCCCATAAAACCGTTCTCAGTTCGGATTGTAGGCTGCAACTCGCCTACATGAAGCCGGAATCGCTAGTAATCGCGGATCAGCATGCCGCGGTGAATACGTTCCCGGGTCTTGTACACACCGCCCGTCACACCACGAGAGTTCGTAACACCCGAAGTCGGTGAGGTAACCTTTTTGGAGCCAGCCGCCGAAGGTGGGACGAATGATTGGGGTGAAGTCGTAACAAGGTAGCCGTATCGGAAGGTGCGGCTGGATCACCTCCTTTCTAAGGATATATAACGGAATTTTGTACTTGGTTGTTTGGTTCAGTTTTGAGAGAGCAATCTCTCAAGGAACTTCTGTTAAAACCGTCACGTCCATGTGACAACACAGAAGTCACCACATCCGTGTGGAAGCTTGTACCTTGAAAACTAAATAAGAGTAACAACGACATCAAACTTTAGAAATAAGGCAAAAAAGCTATTGATATAGCAACACAACTGATTACGAAGTAATCAGCAAACTTATTCCAAAACTTTAGTTAAGTGAATAAGGGCGCACGGTGGATGCCTTGGCACTAGGAGCCGATGAAGGACGGGACTAACACCGATATGCCTCGGGGAGTTGTAAGTAAACTTTGATCCGGGGATTTCCGAATGGGGGAACCCACTGTTCGTAATGGGACAGGACATCTATCTGAATACATAGGGTAGATGAGGCAGACCCGGGGAACTGAAACATCTCAGTACCTGGAGGAAGAGAAAGAAAAATCGATTTCCTGAGTAGCGGCGAGCGAAACGGAAAGAGCCCAAACCAAGAAGCTTGCTTCTTGGGGTTGTAGGACACTCCATTGGAGTTACAAAGAAATTCTTTAAACGAATCGACTTGGAAAGGTCAGCCGAAGAAGGTAACAGCCCTGTAGTTGAAAAGGAATTTCCTCCGGAGTGTATCCTGAGTACGGCGGAACACGTGGAATTCCGTCGGAATCCGGGAGGACCATCTCCCAAGGCTAAATACTACCTAGTGACCGATAGTGAACCAGTACCGTGAGGGAAAGGTGAAAAGCACCCCGGAAGGGGAGTGAAATAGAACCTGAAACCGTGTGCCTACAAGTAGTCGGAGCCCGTTAATGGGTGACGGCGTACCTTTTGTAGAATGGACCGGCGAGTTACGATTGTATGCAAGGTTAAGTGGAAGACACGGAGCCGTAGCGAAAGCGAGTCTGAATAGGGCGAATGAGTATGCGGTCGTAGACCCGAAACCGTGTGATCTACCCATGTCCAGGGTGAAGGTCAGGTAACACTGACTGGAGGCCCGAACCCACGTATGTTGAAAAATGCGGGGATGAGGTGTGGGTAGCGGTGAAATTCCAATCGAACACGGAGATAGCTGGTTCTCTCCGAAATAGCTTTAGGGCTAGCCTCAAGATCGTGAGTACTGGAGGTAGAGCACTGATTGGACTAGGGGCCCCTACCGGGTTACCGAATTCAGTCAAACTCCGAATGCCAGTTACTTCAACTTGGGAGTCAGACTATGGGTGATAAGGTTCATAGTCGAAAGGGAAACAGCCCAGACCGCCAGCTAAGGTCCCAAAGTATACGTTAAGTGGAAAAGGATGTGGCGTTGCACAGACAACCAGGATGTTGGCTTAGAAGCAGCCATCATTGAAAGAGTGCGTAATAGCTCACTGGTCGAGTGACGCTGCGCCGAAAATGTACCGGGGCTAAACGTATCACCGAAGCTGCGGATTGTTCTTACGAACAATGGTAGGAGAGCGTTCAAAGTGCAGAGAAGTCAGACCGTGAGGACTGGTGGAGCGCTTTGAAGTGAGAATGCCGGTATGAGTAGCGAAAAAAGAGTGAGAATCTCTTTCACCGAATGCCTAAGGTTTCCTGAGGAAGGCTCGTCCTCTCAGGGTTAGTCGGGACCTAAGCCGAGGCCGACAGGCGTAGGCGATGGACAACAGGTTGATATTCCTGTACCACCTCATGATTGTTTGAACAATGGGGGGACGCAGGAGGATAAGGAGTGCGCACTGATGGATGTGCGTCCAAGCATGCGAGGAAGTCAGATAGGCAAATCCGTCTGACATATTTCTGAGCTGTGATGGGGAGGGAAATAGAGTACCGAAGTTCCTGATTTCACACTGCCAAGAAAAGCCTCTAGTTAGATCATAGGTGCCCGTACCGCAAACCGACACAGGTAGGCGAGGAGAGAATCCTAAGGTGAGCGGGAGAACTCTCGTTAAGGAACTCGGCAAAATGACCCCGTAACTTCGGGAGAAGGGGTGCTCACTTGTGAGTGAGCCGCAGTGAATAGGCCCAAGCGACTGTTTAGCAAAAACACAGGTCTCTGCGAAGCCGAAAGGCGAAGTATAGGGGCTGACACCTGCCCGGTGCTGGAAGGTTAAGGGGAAGAGTTAGCTCTTCGGAGCGAAGCTTTGAACCGAAGCCCCAGTAAACGGCGGCCGTAACTATAACGGTCCTAAGGTAGCGAAATTCCTTGTCGGGTAAGTTCCGACCCGCACGAAAGGTGCAACGACTTGGGCACTGTCTCAACGAGAGACCCGGTGAAATTATACTATGCGTGAAGATGCGCATTACCCGCGACAGGACGGAAAGACCCCGTGGAGCTTTACTGTAGCCTGATATGGAATGTTTGTGCAGTTTGTACAGGATAGGTGGGAGCCTTTGAAGCGTGAGCGCCAGCTTACGTGGAGGCACCCGTGGGATACCACCCTAACTGTATGACCATTCTAACCCAGGACCGTAATCCGGTTCGGAGACAGTGTCAGGCGGGCAGTTTGACTGGGGCGGTCGCCTCCTAAAAGGTAACGGAGGCGCCCAAAGGTTCCCTCAGAATGGTTGGAAATCATTCGTAGAGTGTAAAGGCAGAAGGGAGCTTGACTGCGAGACCTACAAGTCGAGCAGGGACGAAAGTCGGGCTTAGTGATCCGGTGGTTCCGCATGGAAGGGCCATCGCTCAACGGATAAAAGCTACCCCGGGGATAACAGGCTTATCTCCCCCAAGAGTTCACATCGACGGGGAGGTTTGGCACCTCGATGTCGGCTCATCGCATCCTGGGGCTGTAGTCGGTCCCAAGGGTTGGGCTGTTCGCCCATTAAAGCGGTACGCGAGCTGGGTTCAGAACGTCGTGAGACAGTTCGGTCCCTATCCGTCGTGGGCGTTGGAAGTTTGAGAGGAGCTGTCCTTAGTACGAGAGGACCGGGATGGACACACCGCTGGTGTACCAGTTGTTCCGCCAGGAGCATAGCTGGGTAGCTACGTGTGGAAAGGATAAGTGCTGAAAGCATCTAAGCATGAAGCCCCCCTCAAGATGAAACTTCCCATCACTTCAAGTGAGTAAAATCCCTCAGAGACGATGAGGTTGATAGGTCCGAGGTGGAAGCGTGGCGACACGTGCAGCTGACGGATACTAATCGATTGAGGACTTATCTAAGTTTTTTGATGTCACGTTACTCTTATTTAGTTTTCAGGGTGCAAAATTATACATATTTTTTAAAATTAGTACTTGATTTTTTCTCAAAAACGATTATAATATTGATTGTTACTGATTTTTAAAATCCTTGTCTGGTAACGATAGCGAAGAGGTCACACCTGTTCCCATGCCGAACACAGAAGTTAAGTTCTTCAGCGCCAATGGTAGTTGGGGGCTTCCCCCTGCAAGAGTAGGACGTCGCCAGGCAAGAGTATTCTCTTATTAAGTCCTTAAGGACAAGCGAATTACTTCTTTATTTAATATTATGGATTATTCCACAGTAGCTCAGTGGTAGAGCAATCGGCTGTTAACCGATCGGTCGTAGGTTCGAATCCTACCTGTGGAGCCATATGGAGAGCTGTCCGAGAGGCCGAAGGAGCACGATTGGAAATCGTGTAAGCCGCTACCGCGGCTTCGAGGGTTCGAATCCCTCGCTCTCCGCCATTAAAACTTTTACATGGCCCGTTGGTCAAGCGGTTAAGACACCGCCCTTTCACGGCGGTAACACGGGTTCGAATCCCGTACGGGTCACCAATAATGGAGGATTAGCTCAGCTGGGAGAGCACCTGCCTTACAAGCAGGGGGTCGCAGGTTCGAGCCCTGCATCCTCCACCATGTAAGACTTATAAATTCATATCGCGGGGTGGAGCAGTCTGGCAGCTCGTTGGGCTCATAACCCAAAGGTCGCAGGTTCAAATCCTGCCCCCGCAACCAAAATGGTCCGGTAGTTCAGTTGGTTAGAATGCCTGCCTGTCACGCAGGAGGTCGCGGGTTCGAGTCCCGTCCGGACCGCCATTAAAAGATTTAAAACAGTATATGGCTTGGTAGCTCAGTCGGTAGAGCAGAGGACTGAAAATCCTTGTGTCGGCGGTTCGATTCCGTCCCGAGCCACCTTTTTAATCTTCGTGGAGGGGTAGCGAAGTGGCTAAACGCGGCGGACTGTAAATCCGCTCCCTCAGGGTTCGGCAGTTCGAATCTGCCCCCCTCCACCATTTATAAAATTTCATAGGGGTATAGTTTAATGGTAAAACGAAGGTCTCCAAAACCTTTGATGTGGGTTCAATTCCTACTACCCCTGCCAATATGGCGGTCGTGGCGAAGTGGTTAACGCACCGGATTGTGGCTCCGGCACACGTGGGTTCGATCCCCACCGGTCGCCCTTTTTTATTTAATACATAAATTAATATTTAATCATTGGGCCATAGCCAAGCGGTAAGGCATCGGGTTTTGATCCCGTGTACCCTAGGTTCGAATCCTAGTGGCCCAGCCATTTTCGCGGAAGTAGTTCAGTGGTAGAACATCACCTTGCCAAGGTGGGGGTCGCGGGTTCGAATCCCGTCTTCCGCTCCAGAAGAAATGGCGGTATAGCCAAGTGGTAAGGCAGAGGTCTGCAAAACCTTTATCACCGGTTCAAATCCGGTTACCGCCTCCAAAAACGTGCCGGTGTGGCGGAATTGGCAGACGCGCGGGACTCAAAATCCCGTGTCCTCTGGGACGTGTCGGTTCGACCCCGACCACCGGTATTAGCAGGTCGATTTAGGATGATTTTAGAAATCATCAATATGCTTATGAATGTTGATATAACAACGTTCATAAGCATTTTTTATTTTATAGGAGTAACATATAAAAACATAGGTTTTTAAACTTACAACACATTTGCAACACAAGTCTTAACTGGATATAAGCCATACAGATATCAGAGCTTTATTCTACTCAAACCAATTATTTAACATCTCTCCTTGGAACCTTTACAATAAAAAGAATAACTCAAAATGAAAGGATGAGGGTATTGAATATCTTAGTAGTAGGAGCAAATGGACAAATAGGGAAGCACCTGGTCAAGTTGATTCAGGAAAATGGAGATCAGGCACGTGCGCTTATCCGTAAGGAAGAACAAGCGGCTTATTTCAAGGAATTAGGAGCTGAAACAGCCATTGTAAACTTAGAGGATGAAATAGACGCGATTGCCAACGCGACAGAAGGTGTTGATGCGGTAGTATTCACAGCTGGATCCGGCCCTAAAACAGGAAAGGATAAAACCCTGATGATTGACTTAGACGCTGCTGTAAAAACCATTCAGGCCGCGGAAAAAGCGAACGTCAAGCGCTTTATCATGATTAGTTCGTTTGATACCAGCCGTGAAGCTATTCAAGCTGCGCCTGAGTCATTTGCACCCTATGTCGTAGCGAAACATTATGCAGACGAGTGGCTATTAAACACTGATTTAGACTACACCATCATCCATCCAGGTATGTTAACGAATAATCCTGGTACGAATCGGGTAAATCTTGGAGCCAGCGTGGAACGGGGAGAAGTACCACGAGAGGATATCGCTAAAGTAATTTATGCCAGCTTGAAAAATGACATAACCATTGGTAAAAGATTCCGGGCAGTAGGTGGACAAACACCTGTTGAAGAAGCAATACAGTCGGTATAATTATTAAAAATCGGGCAGACGCATGCCCGATTTTTTATGGGAGAAAATGGCCTTAAATAAGATATTTATGTAGAATACAGACAGTTTTTTATGAGCGTATAAACTTCAGACAGGAGGCATCCTTGCAAAATGAATAGAGCTTTTCAGTCATTGATGAGTTTAAGTAATCCTTCTCTTTATTTGAAACTGTACTTTTTCATCCCCAAATTGTTGTAATTTCAGAAATTTACAATTAAAGTATAAAATAGTATGGTAGTATGTGATTACAAGGTTGCTATATAAATAGAATTATTCAGCAGCCGTAAAAAAAGATTAGTTATTTACATAGTAAAGCTGCTGAATAGTTTGAGGTGGATAAATGAATCAAAAGTTTCCCGGGAAAATACATATTATAGGATCAATTGGAAGTGGAAAAACGACTTTGGCCAGGAAGCTTTCCGCTCAACTGCAAGTTTTTTATTATGAATTGGATAATGTTGTTTGGAAAAGATTTGATACAGGAGATATTAAAAGGACTCCGGAAGAAAGAGATGAATATCTGAAGAATATCGTTAATTCTGACAGTTGGATTATTGAAGGAGTCCATCATAAATGGATTGCTTCGAGTTTTCAAAATGCTGATGTTATTCTGTTTATAGATACTAAGCTATCAATAAGGAAATTTAGAATCATCAAAAGGTTTATTAGGCAGAAATTGGGCTTAGAAACAGCAAATTATAAGCCAACATTAAAGATTCTAAAAGATTTATATAAATATAATACTGCTTTTGAATATCATACTAAGCCAGAAATCTTGAATATGTTAAGACCTTATGAACATAAATTAATTTATGTTAAAAGTGACATTGAAATTATAAATTATTTTAAAAACAGCTGATATAATCTCCAGTAAGTAATTACTTGGTTTGTAAAAATATATTGTAGAACTAATAAGTAAGCGGGGGAATGTGTTATGCAAAGCAAATACATAATTAGAAACTATCAATCTGAGGATAAACCAGCTGCAATACAATTATATAAAAATTTGATTGAACACCATTCGGACATTATTTATTGGCAGCCTGGTCCAGAAAGTAATTGGAAGAATGTATATTTTGTTTTTTATAAGGATTTAATGATTGCTAAAGGGCAGTTAGAAGCGATTAATATTGTCTCGACAGACCATTCAGCCAATGCAAGTCATTTATTATTCTTTAATATAAAATTGCACTCTAATTGGGAAGATGATAATGAATTGAGGAATCTTCTTTATAAAAAAGTTCTCGAAGGAGCAAAATTATTGAAAAAGAAGCTTCCAGCTCAGTTTCCTGTGAAATTTTGTGTCGGAAATTTTGCATCAGAAGCAAAAGAAAATGCTTATTTGGAATCCAGAGGCTTTGACCATTTTAAAAGTCTGTATTGGATGCGCTGTAAATTGAACAACCTGATTCCGCAATCAGCTTTAAAAATACCAGACATTTCCGTAAAGCATTGGGATATGGGAACAAGAGTGGAAGAATTAGCATATTTGCAGGCAGAGCAGGGAATTTGGCCGGATGAGCCTACCAATTTAGAAAAATTACCTGCGTATAAAAGTAATCCATTTTGGAAAGCGATTACGGCTTTTTATAACGGTGAGATAATTGGGAGTATCATGGCTTGGAAAGAAAAACAGGAGGATATAGGAACTATCGAGAATGTTTTCGTAAAGCCGCACTGGAGAAAGTATGGACTTGCCAGTTACCTGATATCAGAGGGGCTCCACTATTTAAAAAGCTGCAATCTGAGTAAAGTACAGCTTCTTGTTGAAACGGAGAATGAATCTGCATTAAAGCTTTACAGGTCTCTTGGCTTTGAAACTATAAAAGAAGAGAAACGATATTGGATAGATCTATAATGAATGCAAGATTTCGGGGGACGTCAATATGAATGAAAATCTTATGAAGAAGTTTGAAAGAGAAGTAACAAAAGATAAAATTGACAGCTGTCTCATCCAGCATGATGGTAAGACTGTTTTTGAATATTATCGAAATAATAAAATGAAGGAAAGACAGCATAAGATATATTCTGTTACCAAAAGTATCTTATCAATCCTTGTCGGTATTGCAATTGACAAAGGCTATATACCACATGTGCATACGCCAATTACTGCATACTTTCCTGACAGCAGGAAGGATTCAGCTGGAGATGAAATTACGATTAAACATTTATTAATAATGACCTCAGGGCTGTATTGGCCAGGCAATACAGCGATGATACCGAGTAAAAATTGGGTTAAATTTGTTCTGAGCCAACCAGTTGAATATAAGCCGGGGGAAGAGATGATTTATAGCTGCGGTTCTTCTCAATTAATTAGTGCTATTTTACAAAAAGCAACTGGTTTAGATACTGTATCCTTTGCGCAAAAGCATTTATTTATGCCACTGGGTATAACACAATATAAATGGAACCGTGACTCGCAAGGAATTGCTATTGGCGGATTTGGATTGAATATGAAAACGGAGGATTTATTAAAAATAGGGATGCTCTATATGAACAATGGTCAATGGAAATCCAAACAGATTGTGCCAAGTGATTGGGTTAAGGAGTCTACTGCAGCCAGTGTTAAAATAGATAATACATTTTCATATGGTTATCACTGGTGGGTTTTAACAGGGGATGATCAAGAGTTTCCTAGACCTGAAACTTTTTTTGCTCTTGGAAAAAATGGACAGTATATCTTTGTTGTTCCAAGCTATAAATTAACAGCTGTATTCACAAGTGATATTACTGATGATTCATCTAGGCCGATAGAGTATTTTAAGAAGTATCTATTAGCTAACGCTTGTATTAAATCGTAGAAACTAAAATACAGCTACTGCATAAATAGATTGAATGGATTTAGAGAGGAAAAGACATGAATAAGAAAACAATATTTTTATCTATTGGCATTTTTACTATTTTATTAGCAATCTTTGTAGCCGGGAAATTCTTTACAGAGGAAAAAAATGAATCTGAGATAGTGTCGGAAATTATGGAGTATGCCTATGAAAAGTATCTAATATATGCTTATATGGCCGGCGATAACTCGTTATATTTTGAGATTGATGATACAGAGGATTATCATCAATTTCAGGAAGATATTACACAAAGATTAGATAAGCGTAACCTGTTGGGTAAGTATGAACTGGAAATTAAACAGACTTCAGATGAAGAGCATAGAGCTGAAAGATTAAAAATAGATATTGAGGGTATGATTTCCGATTACTTAGAGGAGCATAATCTTAATAATATAGATGTTGAATTTAATGATGACTCTAAATTAGACATTAGATTGCATCTATCTGATGATTCTGATCTGAGTGCAGAGGAGTTAAATAAGATGATGGAGGATTTTCTGGATGTTGAGATTTATGAAGATAAGTGAAATTGACTTGCTTATAAAAAGAGATTTTATAATAAGAGCCAGTTTCTTAAGCAAAAGGAGCCGGCTCTATATTTTTATTTGCTAAAAAGCTCCGACAAAGAAGTGCTCCGACAATACCTAATGTGGATAGGAACGTACCTGTAATCGATGTTAGCATGAGGAGATTGTTCATTTTTTTCTCAGTTAATATAGTAGACAGGATAAAACAGATTGTACTTATTAAAAGTGCATATGATGTTCTCAATCCTATTTTATGTAAAATACCAATAGGAAGCGAATCGTTCCTGGATGATGGACGTAACGGACGTGAAAAAGCTTCTGTCCAAATTGTTGAAGCAATAAGGAAAAGCATGAAGTATCCAAATATAAGTAAAAAGTTTCTGGTGCTATTCATTCTTTCACCTGTTTAAATAATATTATTTGCTTCTTAATTTAACTGGAGTATCAGACATCTGAAGAAGCATTGCCTAGTCATTTAGTAGAATATAGATTTACATTTCTTCCGCCCAGCACAATTTCTTTATCTAATTCCATTCCAATTTTTCTCGCCACATTTTGGGAAGAAATATTATCAGGCTGAATCAATGAGATAAATCTTTGAGTATCAAGCTGTTTGTTGCCGTAATCTAATAGTGCACCAGCTGCTTCAGTAGCGTATCCTTTACCCCAATATTTACGGGATATCCAATAACCTATTTCCATTTCCAAAGTATTATCAATTGTTTGAGGAACGATACCTGCATGCCCGATTAGAGTGTTATCTTCTTTGCGGACTAAAAGCCTTAAACCTATATTTTCACCAACTTCATAGGTGCTGTATATCCAGTTTAAAAAAATATTTCCTCCATTTTCATCCCGTGTCTCTCCATTTCCAATAAAACGGACTACTTCAGGGTCTGACAATAAAGACATTAGAAAATCAAAATCATCATCGTGATATTGGCGAAATAATAGTCTTTCTGAGGTAATTGACGACATTTATAGCATCCTTTCTTTTTTTCATTGCTGCGTTCAGTGATTCCAAACGAAATGATAGGTTAAAATGAAAGTACTGTAATGGATAGTTTATCAATCTAAATTATAGTAAATTAGAGAAAGGATTGATATATATGATGGGAAACATCGGAATCCCGGGAATGATTATTACTGTTATCGTTGTTGGTTTTGTTATTTATTTAATTAGAAGAATGCTGAAAAGATAGAAGGGGAGCTTTATATAAGAGCTTTCCTCTACCATAAAACTATTTTTTAACAGAGGCATATTCAAAGCGGACATAGCCAATCTCGGCAGCATTTTTCATTAGTTCGAGATTTAACCATGAAGCTAATTGATGAAATTCTACCTCATTATTAAATGGAAATGCAGTATATGCTTTGCTGTAAAGCTCCTCTTCCTTTAAATTCATTAGTACCTCTTCCCATTTTGCAATTAGGGAATGAATGACTGTCTTCACTGCTTCAACATCTTCGTGAACTTTAATTTCCTCTTTCGTCAGCGTGCCAGCTCCGAAAGCATGATCCAATACCATTTTCCACCAGAAAGTAATATGCCATAATGTCCAGGCGAGGCTGGGAGTTCCAATATGATAAGCTTTCGTTTCAGGCAAATCAGCATACCATTCTCCGTTTTCCTCTTTAATATAAAGTCCGTCATTTGGTGACAGCCACCTGTATTCTTCCTGCTTCAATGAAGTAAGATGATATTCCAGCAGTTGTTTAGAGATACTAAATTGAAATGTGATGTTATTTAGCAGCGCATTATTTTCGTTCACACTATATCCTCCTTAGTTCTTTACCCAATATTCCATACCATCTTTACTGCGCTCCATAAAACCATACTCAATTAAATATCTTCTAATTGTAACAAAATCGCTGTAGACAGGCTTTAATACAGTATTTATTTCCTCCTCCGTATAAATCCTGTTTAATTCAAAATGGTTTATGATATTTTGCAGGACAATCAACTTCCTTTTTTCTTTACTTGGGAATTTGTCGAGTTGACCATTCAGGCCGTCTTTAAAATAAGTTGATAAAACCTTATTTTTCTCGTCCTCTGTAATGGCGTAACGATCATCCACCATTTTTGCCCCCTTGTGAAAGTGAATAAATTTATGATCGTTTTCCTGATGAGATTCTCTATTTAACAGATTCATTAATGCCAGGAAAACCTTTGCGCGTTTTTCCTTTTCCTTTAAGTTAAAGCGGTGACTCCGGATAGTGGAAGGACTTCCGCTGCCTAGTTCTTTGACGATTTCTTTATCAGTTAACCCCTGATAAAAAAAGGTTAGTAATTCTTTTTGATGGTCTGTCAATCCAGTGTATTTCTTATCAAGTTGAATCAAATAATCAAATACGGAATCATGCTCCTGTTCAATATGTTGGATAACTGCTTTTTTTGCTTCGTATAATACGCCGTCTATTGGATAAATTATTCCATCTTCAAAATGTTCATTACATAGCACACATACATAGCTGCCGATATTATCAGCATAAGAATAACCTTTTGAAAGATCATCAACTGTGGTATCCCAAAAATGATTTTCATGTGACATACTAAACGACCCTTTCATTTGTCTGCTTATTTACAAACATTATATAATAACGTCCATTATTATTCAATGATTTCTAGACTGGAGAATAGAGATTAATAAAGCAAAAATCAAAATATAATGCCTGTTTTAAATAATTATAAGCATGAAGCTCCTTTTTATTTTTATATAAAAGTCTGGAGAAAGACATGGACAATAATAAGAAAATGTTCAAATAAATTCCTTCATGGAAAGAGTAAAGGATAAAAAAATAACTTGTAATTATTCTATTGTTAGATATACTTAAAATAACATATTTGATGGAGGTTAAATGTTATGAAAAACGTATCTGATAATTATTATGTAGAACAATCTGATGTATTTGAATTACTCGCGCTCATGTTCCGTTTAAATAATTATGAATACATGCAATCAGAAAAGCATCGCAAAAAAGAAAGCTTTAACCATTTTATACAGGATTCATTTTCTTTACTATCTGATGAAACAAAAAAGGAACTAGATTGCTTTTTTCATAAGGATAGTTTTTTTGGATTAACATTTGTTCAGCTTCTTTATCAGCATAATAAATGGCATGATATACCATCCTTTTTAAGTTTTATGGCGCAATTGGAATTTGAAGAAATCATTTCAGCGTTTTTGACCAGCGGTTACTCGTCACCAGAAAGAGTAGAGGATTATACGGATAGGCAGGAAGTATTTTCGCATATTCAGTCCTCTGTATTACCTTTTTCTGAACAGGCAAAGTTATTTTATTTATATTTTGATAAAGAAAATACCAAGCAACGTTTTTTAAAGGTTGTTGAAGAAATTAACGAGAAGATATATCAGCCTTCCATAAAGAAAATAAACGCTTATCATGAAGAAAGTATTCATAAATTATCGGGAATGAACAGAAAGCAAATATACAAAATAACTAATCCGCATTTTGATTCTTTTGAAGCAAATGAGCCAAATAAAATTATACTAGCTCCGTCTTATTTTTATTATAACAGCTCTTTATTTTCTTATAGCTCCGAGAGTGATATAGCTATTTATCTCATTGGTACAGAGATTATTGAACAGACGATGGATGAAAGCAGGGAAGAGGATAAGGTGATTGATCTGGCAAAAGCTCTTTCTGATCGGACAAAAATTAAAATTATAAAGGAACTAAATCGACAGCCGCGATATGGCTTTGAACTGGCAAAGCAATTGAATCTATCCAGTCCGACTATTTCGCATCATATCTCAAAATTATCTGATTTAGGTTTAATCACGGCGAAAAGATATGAAAATAAAATTTTCTATCAGGCAAATCAAAAGCTGATTGAGGAAGCATTAAAAAGTATGTCCGACATGTTGATACAGAAAGAGAGGTAAGGCAAGTGAGAGCATTATTTGCAAATCGTAATTATATGCTGCTGTGGGCCGGATTATCTGTTTCAAGGTTTGGATACCGTTTTTTTAATCTAGCTGTCCTTTGGTTTGTAATGCAGGGGACTGGGTCTGCATTATCTCTTGGTATGACCGTGCTTTGCTTTACAGTGCCAACTATTATTATAGAACCTTTAGCGGGAGTTGCAGCCGATCGTTTTGACAGAAAGAAAATTATGGTATTTTCCGATATTTTTACTGGAAGTACGATGCTGGTTATTGCGGTATTGATGATAAACGGGTCGTTATCACTCCCTTTATTATATGTTTTATTAGTCTGTTCAGCTGCTTCCATGGCTTTATTCAACCCTTCCGCAAATTCAAGTATACCTTTACTAGTTGAAGAAGAGCATCTGACAAAAGCGAATTCCTTAAACCAGCTCAGTACACAAGGAAGTAATATCTTAGGGCCAGCACTTTCAGGGATATTGATTGGATTCGTTGGAAATATTGGCTTTCTATTAATTATCAGCGGTGCTGCATTTGTCATATCAGCAATAACAGAATCATGGATAAAGGTTCCGCGTATGAATAACCATAAAAAAGATGGGAAACAATCATTTGTCTACGAAATGCTGGATGGGTTCCAATATGTGAAGAAAGACAGGGCGTTATTATTTCTGGTTATTGTCGGCGGAATTATTATTAACTTTTTCTTAGCACCACTGACAATATTTTTCACATATATGAGTGATTATATTTTTGATGTTGGGGCATCCGGTTTAGGGTTTATTAATTCTGTTCTGGCTACAGGCGCAATGTTTGGGTCACTAATGATTATGTTTAATGTATTTAAAAATAAATACAGAATGGCAGTGGCAGGCTTGCTGCTTGAAGGTATTGCACTGCTTATTATGGGAATTGCATTAAGTTATTATGCTACAGTTGCTGCGGCTGGTTTATTAGGGTTGGGAGTCTGCTTTGCCAGCGTGGGCTTAAATACCATGTACCAAACTATGATTCCGAAAGAGATGATGGGAAGAGTATTGAGCTTAGTTTCTATGATGTTAGGTGCTTCCGTTCCATTGGGGCAATTATTTGGTTCGTTGATTATAGAACATTATTCGATGACTGCGATTTTAATGATATTTGGTGCTATTGTGAGTATCTCTTCGTTATCGCTAATTCGGATAGTCAGGGTAGAGAATAAAGAAGAGATTATTGCAGAAAAAGAAGTACAATAATTTATTTTAATTGAAATATTTCTACTTATTGTCTCTATAATATATCGTCAGTATCTTCTACGGGATGAAACAGAAATGATGACATCATAAGTCTTTTATTATTCTGTTCATATCTGCCGTTGTAAACAGAAAGAATGATGGTTTAGAATAGTGATAAATTAATTAAAAAGCTGGTGAACCAATGGATCAAAACGTTGAGCTGGAATTGGAGATAGAAAAGAAGAAATTTTTAAGGAAGCTAGGTTACCTGGCATGGGGGTTATTGCTAATATTTGGATCTTTTATTTCGGTTGCTGCTGTATTATTTTACTAAATAAATTTTAAAGAGGATACGCTTTTAACCAGTACTTCCCCAAAACAAACAAATACGATTGAAATTGTTGAAAAAGGAGAGGCGTTCTTTTTAAACCACATACTATTAGAATAAAGTATGATAGAGAAAATATAGATATCGAAGTAAATAACGGTTTGAAATCATTGAATGAATCAAATGTGAGTATTCGCTGGATAAGAGAAAATAAAGCTGAAATTACTCTGGGTGGAGAAGGACGGTCACCTGAAATAGTTATATTTTATGCGGAAGCTTCTCCACATTTTGTAGTGAAAGAAACAGATGAGGAATAAGGTGAAAAAGTAATATAGTAAATAATAATCAATGATAATGTTTTTATATTGAATAATTATCTTCACTAATTTATCATAAAGGTATTAAAAGGAAGAGAATAAAGGGGAGGTATCAGGATGATAGAATCTAGAAATCCCAAAAATGTACATAAACCATTGGCTCCGTATAGTCATCAAATCGAAGCTTCAGGGGATATCCGATGGTTAACCTTATCAGGACAGCTGGGAATGGATTTGGAAGGAAAGGTCCCGGAAGATTCAGTTGAACAATTAAAAATGGCTTTTGAAAACATCCGTATCAATTTACTGGAAGCGGATATGGACGTAAAAAATTTGATAAAGCTGGTGTTTTACATTGTTGGAGAAATGGACGCGGACAGAAGAAGAGAAGTAATAGGCGAATTTTTAGGTGAGCATTTACCATGTACCACAATGGTTTTTGTAGCTGGATTAGCCGGTCCGCAATTTAAAGTAGAGATAGATGCATGGGCATGTAAAGACAATACATAAACATCTAATTAGGTATTATAACTGATTTGATTTTTAGAATGTTTTTATTACTCAGTTTAATTTTACAGAGTAATAAAAAAGACGTAGAAATATAAGCTGATAATTAATACAGTTTTACATGTAAAGAATAATCTTGTAATTATAAGGAGCTAAATAAAATGGATCGTCCAATCTAATATTCTCTCTGTTCAAATATTTAACCAATATTAAACAGGGAGAAACGGTTAAACGGAAGAGAATGTGAGTCCTTGAAGCAGTGTTTCTCCCATATAGAGGAGAGAATTAAATTGAAGACGGTGCTTATTAATAGAAATTTCAGATGTATGTGGGGATCAGAGCTTCTTTCTATCTTAAATAGCAGATTTAGAGAATTAGTGATTCCATTGGTTGTGTTGGGATTAACCAGTTCACCGCTGATTACAGCACTTGTGGCTTTATCACAGCAACTAGGTACAATTTTATTTGCTATACCCATTGGAACATGGGTGGAAAATAAGAATAAGGTCAGGGTAGCAGGGATTTGTCATTTTCTATATGGTGCAGGGATCTTTATACTTGCTTTTCTGATAGCAACCAATAATGTAAGTGCAGTTATTATTGCTTCATTATTATTTGTAATGGGATTACTTGCATTAATCAGCAGAACAGCGTTTACTACAATGATTCCTGCTATTGCGGGCAGAGAGAACTTATTGAGAGCGCATACAAATATCGAAGCTGCTGATGCTATTGCCACTGTAATCGGTCCTGCATTGGGCGGGGTGTTATTAGCAAAAACAGATTCAGTATTAACATTGATTATTTGTGCAGCTTTATCCCTTTTGTCTGCTTTATTTATTGCTTTTATTCGTAATGAGGCAGATTTTATAAAAGTAGACAAGGAAGAATCGGAAACAAATAAATTGAAAGTGTTTTTAGGGAAATCATTAGAAGGCTTAAAGATTTTGGTAGATAATCCACAGCAGCTGATCAGCACATTGGTAATGTGTATATTGGGTTTTATAACTGTATTTATTACATTAACCATTATTTTTTATGCCCAAATAACGATGGAACTGTCAGAAGGGCTAATTGGTATTTTGCTATCAAGTGCCGGTGTGGGTAATATTATAGGTATTTTTTTGATAAATAAATTTAAAAATAATAATTGGATTATGCTGATGGGTTTATTAATGGTTATCTCCGGAATAGGTATATTAATAATTGCAGCAACAAATGCTTTCCTTATAATGTGTATAGGAATGGCGGTTTTTGATTGTGCTCTCTCTATGGCATTTATTGTACAGGGAGCTGTGCATCAGGGAATTACTCCAAACGAATTTTTATCCAGAGTCAGGAGCTCAACCTATGTTATCGGAGGTATATTCACGATGCTTGGCACTTTTTTAGCTGGAGCTATCCCGGAGTTACTTAATGGGGAAATTGCATTGATAATAGGCGCTTTTATCCTTTTAATCCCGGCTTTCATACTGATCAGCTCCAGAAAATTTGGTGTGAGATTGAGCAAGGTTGAGCCCATTTACAAGAAAAGAAAAGTGTAAGCAACATAGCATATTAGGGTTCTCGATGAAAATTACTCATCGAGAATTTTAATATAATTATTGGAGGAATTTATCATGAGATCTGTAGAAGTATTTCATTATGATGCGTTCAGTAAAGAACCTCATAAAGGAAATCCGGCTGGAGTAGTTCTAGATGGAGATAAATTAACAGAGGATCAAATGCAGGAAATTGCATTTAAGGTAGGATTTAATGAAACAGCCTTTCCGGTTATGTCTGAAGCAGCAGACCTTGGCATACGTTTTTTTACACCAGGGCATGAAATGAACTTATGCGGGCATGCGACGATGGCAACGGTGTATGTGTTAAAAACAAAGGGATTGTTAGGAGAAAAAACAGAGCTGACGATCGAAACAAGAGCAGGGATTTTACCTGTAAAGCTTCATTCAACTGCCAATAAAGAAATAATAATAACAATGAACCAGGCAGCGCCAATATTTAAAGCATTTCATGGTTCAAAAAGAGATTTAGCTCATTCTATAGGGTTAGAAGAAGCCGATATCCATGACACCTTACCAATTTTATACGGAAGTACAGGGACTTGGACGCTGTTAGTCCCAATAAAACACCTAGAGGCTTTTCGTAGAATGAAACCCCAAAATGAAGATTTTCCTTCTATATTAAAAGAAATACCTAAGTCATCTGTTCATCCATTTAGTTTAGAAACTTATGATGAAGAGGCTGACATGCATGCCCGGCACTTTTCCTCTCCCTATTCAGGAACTGTTGAGGATGCAGTAACTGGTACTGCGTCAGGGGTTATGGGTGCTTATTATGCCGAATATATAAGAAAGGATAGAAAAGAAGCTTTGAAGCTTGTGGTTGAGCAGGGGAATGAAATTGGCAAGAATGGCAGAGTAGGTGTCCAGGTTTCTGAGAACGGTGAGTTATATAATGTTCAAATTACAGGAAGTGCTGTTTTTGTTAACGAGTTAAATATTATGATAAATGATTAAAGAATCCCAGTGGATAGCAGCTCAATAAATGGGTCAGAAATGATTAGGGTCAAAGGAGAAATAATGTGCAAATTAAAGTATCTCAACAATTACCTAAAGACAAAATTAATACCTTTTTTATAAAGCAATGGGGAAGTCCTGAAATGGTTATTTCCAGCGGTGTTTTTGATTGTACCACCTTGGAAGGATATGCAGTGTTAAATAAAAACAGTGAGATAATCGGTTATATCTCATATGTTATAACGGATAGTGAGTGTGAAATAATCTCTTTAGACAGCATAGAAGAGGGCAAAGGAATTGGAACAGCTTTAATTCAGGCTGTAGAGCATATGGCGAAGGAAAGAAGCTGTCAGAAAATCAAACTTATTACTACAAATGATAATTTACATGCATTAAAATTTTATCAGAAGCGTGGATATTGTTTAAGCGTCCTACTTAAAGGAGCAGTGGACAGAGCAAGAGAACGCAAGCCAGAAATACCGCAATTGGGGAATGAGGGAATTCCGATTCGGGATGAAATTCTTTTGTCTAAATGGTTGATTTAAAAAGCTGTCATCATAGGATAAGGAGTTGAAAAAATGGAGCACAAAATTGATATTTGTTTAGGAAAAGACAACAAATTCACCGATTTTTTACACCAGAAGATTAAAGATTATAATAATAAGCACTCCCCCCACCATAGACGAATAAGAGAAAAAGAAGCAATACACCCAATAAATATTATTGTTTCTGATAACGATAATAATTGGATTGGCGGTTTAAGTGCAGAGGTTTACTGGGGATGGCTGGAGGTTGATTATTTTTGGATTTGTGAAAAGCATAGAGGTAAAGGCTTAGGAAGGAGAATTCTTATTGAAGCGGAAATGGTTGGTAAAGAAAAAGGGACAACGAAGGCTTTGCTAACAACTTTTGAATTTCAGGCCCGTTCCTTTTATGAAATGAATGGATATCAGGTTGCCGGTGAGATAGAAGGATATCCGCCTGGAAGCAGTTACTGCATGATGGTGAAATCATTACTTTAAAACCACCCTTTAATCAGGAGGAGATTATCTTGAAAAAGGTCATTGAATTACCAGAAAAATTTAATTTCAAAGCTGCAACTACAGATCATGGCTGGTATATGCTGCCTCCCTTTCACAGTAATGATGATATGAGTGCTTTGAACAGAGTGGAAAAATTATCAACTGGTAAGATCGTTATGCTTCACATCAAACAAGATAATGCTAAATTAATTATTGAAATAGAGGACAAGAAGACCTTAACAAATAAAGAAAGTGAAGAGATAATTCGTAAAATCAGCTGGATGTACCGGCTGGATGAGGATTATAGTGCCTTTTATAAAATGTGCGCAGATAACAAGGACATGCAGGAAATCGTAACAGAAAATAGAGGCAGACTATTACGATCACCGAGTATATTTGAAGATATTGTAAAGACAATCCTCACAACCAATACTACCTGGAGCCGTACGATTTCCATGACAACTAATTTTGTAACACTTTTAGGAGAAAGATATTCGGACGATTCAGGATTATTTACGTTTCCCACACCTGAAGCAGTTTTAAAAAAAGATAGGGACTTTTTAAATCAAACTGTCAAATTAGGATATAGAAGTGACTATATTTATGAGCTTGCATTAAATATAGTAAATGGCGTCTATAATTTAGATGTACTAAAAAATCCGGAAATTTCAACAGAGGACGTTGTGCTTAAAATGAAAAAAATTAAAGGGGTAGGACCATATGCGCTCAGTAATATTCTAATGCTGTTGGGAAGGTATGACTATCTGCCTGTAGACAGCGAATTTAAGAAGCATGTAAAAAATAAATATTTCTCAGGTGAGCTTCCTCCTAATGCACAGCTGCATCAATTATATAAAGAGTGGGGAGAGTATAAATTCTTGGCTTATTGGTTTGACAGGTAATCTTCATATGCAGGGAACGCTGGAGCAAAAATGGAGCAGGGAGTTTAATCTATGATGTTTTTTTCACGCTGGACATTATTTCAAGGTATTATAATTATTTCTTTGGCAGGGCTTGCCTTTATAGCGGATTTGTTTAAGACAGAAATTGCCATACCTGCTTCTGAAAGTATGGAAGCAAATGGATCTGAGGTGATGACATTTTTGTTTATAATAGCTGTAATTGGTTTGCTAAGCCTGTTAATGTATTTCCAAACGAAGAAAAGTCACACATTTTTAAAGCACCCGTTATGGGATAAAATGTACATCCTGATGCCCGTTTTATTTGCTATATCTTTTTATTTTGATATTCTTTTTGATAGATTCAGTAAGTAATATAAGTAAGTAATATAATAGAAAGTCACCGTTGGCTGCTATATATCTTGTTTTATTATATGCTATTTTTAATAAATTTAGTGGTGTTGGCATTTATCTATAAATTAAAAAAGAATACAATCCCAAATGAAAATAAAATCATGTTTTCTTTTATTTGGACTACATTAATTCTCTTTGTAATTTATTTTCTGCTGTAATTTTTATATATACTGCTCTTGTGTAGAACCGGAATAGATTTTTTGAACCCTGCCTTTAAATCTTATAAAATAAGCAAAAAACCATTTAACGTTTTAATGCCAAATGGTTTTTCCTTATTTTATAAAAGCTTATTCGTACTTACGAGGATAATACAAATACATAAAACCTCTATTGCCTGCTCTACTTCCTCTAACGTTGGGAAGGATGGTGCAATGCGAATATTTCTGTCGCGCGGATCGTTTCCATATGGAAAGGCTGCTCCAGCTCCGGTTAATGTTACTCCGGCCTCTTTGGCAAGCCTGATTACTTCAGAAGCGCAGCCATCCATGGTATTCAGGCTGATAAAATAGCCGCCCTCAGGCTCTGTCCATGTAGCAACACCATAGGAATCTAATTTGGAATGGAGTATATTTAATACTGCATCGAATTTAGGTTTCATAATATCCGCATGCTTCTTCATATGTGCCAGGATATTATCATAGTTTTTAAAAAAGCGGACATGGCGCAGCTGATTTACTTTATCGGGACCGATTGTCTGTACGCTAAGCTGTTCCTTAATAAAATTAATATTTTCCTTGCTTGCCGCTACTACTGCGACCCCAGCTCCAGGGAAAGTGATTTTCGAAGTGGATGCAAACATAAATACTCTGTTCGGGTTGCCATGTTTTTTACATGCTTCCAAAATATTTTTTAGTCTTGGAGAATAATCGGTTAAGTCATGTACAACATAAGCATTATCCCAAAAAATCTTAAAATCATTTGCTTTGGTCTCCATTTTAGCTAAACGCTCCACAACATCATCGCTGTATGTAACACCATCAGGATTACTGTATTTGGGAACACTCCACATACCTTTGATGGACGCATCATTTCGGACAAGTTCCTCCACTTTATCCATATCCGGACCATCTTCCAGCATATCGACGGAGATCATTTCGATATCGTACTGTTCACAAATCGTAAAATGTCTATCATAACCAGGGACCGGACAGATAAATTTAATTTTATCCTCTTTGCCCCAAGGAGCTTCACTATCGACAACACCTTTAATCAATGCTTTTGAAATAAGATCATGCATGATATTCAGGCTGGCATTGCCTCCGATTAGAATCTCTTCTGTATCTACTCCAAGCATATCCTTAAACAATGCTTTTGCTTCCGGTATCCCATCAACCAGCCCGTAATTCAGAACAGAAAGATGATCACCGATATTTTCAGAATTCACACTGTCTAATAGTTTCAATGATAATTTCAGCTGTTCAGCGCTAGGCTTTCCTCTGGCCATATTTAAAGCCAGGTTCTGTTTTTTTATAGATTCAAATTCTTGCTTTGTTTTATTATAAAGATTTTGCAGACTGGAATGATCCATCTGTTTTAACTCGCTCATTTTATCCCTCCGCAGTACTTACCTTGATTTTGTCTCTTGTTATTATTTTATTGCATTCAATGGGAATTGCAAAGGGGAAATGCGGAAAGTCGCAAATTTGTCAGTTAAGATATTTTTTCTTCAAATAATTGGATAATTGAAACGTTTGCAGGCTTTAATTCGTAAGCTAATATAACAATATAAAAAGGGAGAACTGAAATCTGTGAATGAATGGTGGAGAAAGAAAAAGTCAAAAACAAGAAAAAGCAGAAAGAATAAAGGGGATTATACAACAAGAGATTTTCTGTTCGATATTTTCTTTTGGATTCCCGAAATCATCATATTTCCAATACGTCTTCTTTTTTGGTCCTTCAGAGGTTTGTTTCGATGGATAACTGAGGTGTTCTAATAAGAATGGCAGCCTGTTTGGGAGACATATAGAAAATACAGCTATAAAAGCAGGATAAATGTTAAATATGGAGAATTATGTATATAGGCAGGGGTTCAGATTTATATATGTAACATCATTTTCCTGCAGCACTATTACTGACAGAAAATGAAAAATAGGGGCCATTTTATGGGAAATATAATTGGAATATCATGGAGGTTTAAATTAAAGCTGGCATTGCATCTTCTAATTACTGTCACAGGATTTATCAGTGTGATTTTACATGTTTTGTAATCTCCTGACCTTTGGGTTTCTTTAACTAAATTCACCTTTCAAGCAAATTTGATAGTTTCAATAACCTTCTTATGAAGCGGTCTTGTCCTGTTTTTTTAGGAAGAAGCAGACTCCGTTTTTGTATTTTTACATATCATTTTCTTCTCGCCAGCGGCGGTCAATATGCTGGAATCTGGGTTATCACAAATTTTACGCTTCATTATTTTATTCCTTTAGCCGTTGTTATTAATTGGTTTCTTTTTGAATCGAAGAAAATGTGCAGTTATAAGTGTATTTTTTATTGGATGGTCTATCCAGTTCTTTATTGTATTATTTCAATTGTGAGGGGATATTCGATGGTTTTTATCCTTATTTCTTTTTAAATCCAAATGGGGAAATTCCGTCTGGTGTTGGCAGTTACTCGAATGATGCGGCCTTTATTGCTGTTTTTCTATTTGTTTATATCATGCTGAGTTTTTTATTAATTATATTAAACCGAATATTAATGAATGGGGATAATAAAAAAGATATATTTGATAGTTAATAAAAATAAGGAAAGGGGGTCACGTATATGGCCGGTAATATACTCATCAGTAATTTGACATTTAAATATCCATCCATGATTCATCCTTTATTTGAAAATATAACAGTGAATATTGATGAGAATTGGAAGCTGGGGCTGCTTGGGAGGAATGGTCGCGGCAAAACGACTTTCTTTAAAATCCTTTTAGGAGATCTGGATTACGATGGGAATGTTCAATCCTCACTTATATTTAAGTACTTCCCGATATTTCCTGCTCCAGATAATCATCTTACTGCCGAAGAAGTATTGCTTAAGGAAAATTCAATGATTGAACGCTGGGAATTGGAGTTGGAGTTATCCTATATGGATTTACCTGCGGAAGTGCTGAACAGAGATTTCTATGTTTTAAGCGGCGGTGAACAGACAAAAATTTTATTAATAGAGTTATTCCTCAATGAGGATGCTTTCCCGCTGATAGATGAACCGACAAATAATTTAGATGTTCATGGAAGGAAGGTTGTCGGGGATTACCTGAATCGGAAGAAGGGCTTTATCGTCGTCAGTCATGATCAGCATTTTCTCAATCAGTTTGTTGACCACACTATGGCAATTAACAAAGAAAGCATTGATGTAGTAAAAGGTGATATCGATACATGGGCCTATGAGAAAAAGAATGCTGATGAACTTGCTAAAGAAAAAAATCATAAACTTCATCATGAGATTAATAGACTGGAAACTGTTTCAAAAAGAGTTGGCTCATGGGGGCATTTGAGAGAGGATAGTTCCAAAGACGCCGCCAGCAGAAGATTAGCAGCAAAACAGATGAAGCGCTCCAAAGCAATCAAAAAAAGAACAGAAGAAAAGATAGTGGAAAAACAGGATCTGATTCATAATATTGAAACTGTGGAAGCATTAAAAATGCGGGTGGAGCAGCCTCATAAACAAGTCCTCTTACTTCGGAATTTTTCTATTTTACAGAATGGAAGGAGCTTGTTTGAACCGGTCAATATAGATGTCTATCCCTCTGAACGCTTATTTATTACAGGAAAAAAATGGGGCAGGAAAAACATCCCTGCTGAATTTTATACTTGGGAATGGTCAGTTTGAAGTCATAGGAGATTATCAAATCAGACTGCCGGATAAAATCTCTCTCCTGCAGCAGCAAAATCAGCTTGACGAGGATCATGCCTCTATCCTTCAACAACTAACAGCAGAGGAAAAACAATCTTATCTGCATTTGCTGCGGCAGTTAGGTTCCAAACGATCCAGTTTTGCTGATCGTTCAAGTGAACATTGGAGCTCGGGGGAGCAGAAGAAAGTATTTTTGGCAAATGCGTTGTTAGGTAACCATTCCTTATTTGTATGGGATGAAGTAACAAATTATTTAGATATGATGGTAATTGATCAATTAATGGCAGCAATAAATAAATATAAACCGACAATGATCGGCGTAGATCATAATGAGCATTTTGTAGATTCTGTTGCTACGAAGACGCTGGAGCTGATTAAGAGAGGTTGATTAGTGGGAGTGGTGTTTTTTGGGTTTATAAATCAAAAATAGATATTTACATATGGATGATTAAGCTCAAACAAGAAAAGGAACAGGTGATATAGATGATGAAAATATGGTGGGCAACAAATGTGCTTTGGTTAATATTTTTTACAGGGACTTCAATTGTTATTGGAGTTCGAAATGTGGATGGAGCTGGAGTAGCGCAGACTCCGGAATTAAAAATGCTGGCGTTTATTATTTTGGGAGGTTTTTTCGTCGTTGTCTTAATTGGGCAGCTGCTATTCCTCTATTTTGTCAGAAAACGAAAAGCAGTTTAGTTATTGCGTTTTTATTCTGAATATTATTTCTATAAGATTACTATAACGGAAGTTCAGGCTGGATCACAATAAGGAATCCGGCCTTCATTTATCATAAAATAGCAGCTATTGGAGGAAAAAACATGGTCCGCTTAAATGCTTTTAAATTATATCGAATCGTGTCTTCCATCATTTTAGAAAATGAAAGAATTCTTTTAGTGCAAAACAAAGATGAATATGCTAACTATATCTGGAGCCTACCCGGCGACCAAATTGAAGCAGGAGAAACGATTAAAGAAGCATTATCGAGAGAAGTGTATGAGGAAACAGGATTAAGCGTAACAAATTTTGATATAGCTTATATTCACGAAAGCTTTATACCTGAACATGCTGCACATAGCTTAGTCACTGTTTGTAATATATCCGTTAAGCATGGAGAACGTATTAAAATAAATGATCCAGATGGTGAAATTACAGATATAAAATGGGTTCCTCTTACAGAGATTGAAAATTACATAAAAAATACAGGTGTGTCCGCTCCATTATCAGAGTGGCTGAAAACTAAATATACTTGTTTTTATAGGCTGGATAAGGATTTAGTCTGGAATGATACGAATAAATAAAACAACCTGCTTATAAGTAACAAAGAGAATATTTATACATATCTGCTTAGCTGATCCCAATTAATATAGTTTATTAATAAATAAAACACTTCAGTTAAGATTCGATAATCAAGATAGTTGTGAGAACAGTTAGAAGAGGGAGGGTAATAATGATTTATACAAATGTTAGGGCTTTCATTATAAGAGAAACAGAACAAGGGGAGGAGGTACTAGTCCAACGTCGTGTCAGATCTGATGAACAGCGAGCCCCGATAGAATTGCCTGGAGGAAGACTTGAGGAGTTTGAAACTTTGTTGGATTGTTTGGCAAGAGAGATAAAAGAGGAAACAGGACTTGAGATGGAGAAGGTAATAGATCCAACTGACAGAGTGGAAACTGTTACAGATGAAGGATTCAAAGTCGAATGCATGGCTCCTTTTGCAGTCTACCAAACAATAGAGGGACCAGTAGATTCTTTTGGCGTATATTTTAAATGTAAAGCTGCTGGTAAACTTCTTGAAAAAGGAGATTATACAGACAATATTAAATGGATCACAAGAAACGAATTAGCTATTTTACTTAAGGAAGATAAATTAAGCTTTGTTGATAAGGCTGGTGTTCAATTTTTTCTTAATAAAAAGAAGCGGGTAACAGATTAATGGAATAACAATTTGTACAACTGCTTCTGTTGGCTTAGCTTTAGTTTTCTTCGACGAAACAAGAAAAATAAAGAGAAATAACAGATAGATTAAATGTTGCTTAGTGTTTGCCAGAACTCAAAGACCATCACTATGAATTTTTTCGTTGGATATAAAAAAGCCATTTCATCAAATGAAACGGCATATCCCGGGATCAGTTATTTATTATATGGTGAACTTTAATTTTTTGCCAAACAGCCTTCCAATTCTTTTTTACAATCCGCTCCTCGTAAATTGCAGCAAGTTCTTTTGTTTCGATAAAGAAGGGAGTCGGTTTCAATTCTAAATTAATGACATCATCTATTCCACAAGGAGTAGTAAGAGCCAAATTATGATCCTTGTCCAGCTTGACTCCCAGAGCAGTTGCAGTTTCTGGAAACTTTGAAATGGCATCCTCCGAAGAAGTATAGGGAGGAAGATTATTAAGGACGTGCATTCTTGCTTCATTTTTAACAGACCAAGGTATATTAGGGATGATGCTTATCAGCTTATTCTCTAATTCCTTTTCAAAATTCTCATTAATGTTTGTGTTATCAAAGTAGATAACATCAACATCTGGGGTCTCCGTTCTTTCATTAAACCCGTGCAATGTGTCCCAGATTTTTGAACGTATAAATCATGCACATATCCACCAGTCAGGTAAATTCAAAGTACTTGCAGCCTTTATAATCTCCATCATCTTTTCATCACTTTGGATTAGCTTTATTACATCTTCTTTATTCTCTAACATTTTTAAGTTACCTCCTCTTTGGAACCGAACGTATATTCTTGTGTTAACACATAGAAACGGAAAGAGGGAATATTCTATTAAAATTTTCAATCAAACTTAATATTTAAAAGCAACAAAGCATACGAAAAAGCCTAATCAAAAGAAGCAGTTATTAGATTAAAGAAATAAAGAAATAATAGACTTTATTTTTGAAAGGAAGTAGAAGCTCATGATGAATCCAATTATTTTGGAACAAATAAAATCATTGTATACAGAAAACATCGAACCTCTTGAATTACTGGGAGGCTTTCATAATAATGTATTTCTCAGCCGTAACCAGAAGATGGTTATAAAAATATTGGACGCGGAAACATATAGAAAAATTAATTTACTCAATGAACAGGAAATAATAAATTTAATGCTTCTGCATGGAATAAAAACAGCCAGTCTTATCCCTTCAAAAAACGGTTCGCTTATAGAACAAATCAATCCGAAAGAGAAAAAATTCTATGTGATGGCATATTCATACATTGACGGAGAGGTTTTGTCTCCCCATTTGAAAGAAGATCATTTAATAAAAGCATGGGGGAAGCAGCTTGGCAAAATGCATGAAATAACCAAATTGAATAATCATGCAATGAAGCAAAATTATTTAGAGTGGGATCATGATATTAAAAATGAAGATTTTGCTAAGGGTCACGGTAAAATAATTGAAGAGAAGTGGAAGGGATGGACGCGTTTTCTACGCTCTCAAAGAATGAAAATAATTATGGAATCGTCCACCACGATCTCCATAATGAGAATATTATGATTGCAAATAAAGATATGTATGTTTTAGATTTTGGTGATGTCCGCAGAAGCTGGTATGCCTATGATGCTGCTATTCCAATTTTTCATTTTATGGAAAATAATAGACACCTTAGCAGATTAGAACAGCAACAAATCTATCAAAATTTTACAAAGTTATTTTTTGAAGGTTATGCAGAAGAAACAGCTTTGTCTGAATCTCAATTGAAGATGATCCCTAAACTTCTGGAATACAGACTCTTATACTCATTTTTATTTTTCAACTATTCATTTAAGGGTAGAGAAATGAGTGCAAAAGTTAAAAAACATTTGGAAAAGATGCGAAGTCGGATTGAAAATGAGGTGCCCTTTCTACCTGTGCCATAGATACAAATTAATTGAGTATATGATATAAAAGTGTAGTAGTTATAGGCCCTGGAGACAAGAGATTACATATAAGGAAGGATGATTTGAAATGCAAGCTTATGACAGTAAACAAGCTCTAATTGATGAAATTACCAAAAGAGCAGATCTGTTTATCAGTGAATTTGCACCAATTAATAATTCAGATAAAGATATCTCCGTAAGTGAAGTCGATCGAACACCGGCACAAATGATAGCCTATCAGCTGGGCTGGATGAATTTAATCTTATCCTGGGAGCAGGATAATCAGAATGGAAAGGATGTTATCACACCAACTCCTGACTATAAATGGAATAATCTTGGAGGTCTCTACCAAAGCTTTTATGACAAGTATGCGGATACTCCACTCGAAAAGCTGATTGAGACGTTTCGTCATGATGTTGCCCGTATCATTCAATTAGTAGAAAGCTATCAGGATAAAGAATTATTTGAGCAGGGAGGCAATGGGCGACGACGACACCTTCCAGCTGGCCGATTTGGAAATGGGTTCATATTAATACTGTCGCGCCATTTAAAACATTTCGTACAAAAATTAGAAAATGGAAAAAGGTACGTGGAGTATAATTAGATTGATTATATAAATTAAAAACAGACTATCAAAACACATTTAAATTCAGATTTTAAATGTGTTTTAATATGCAAAAAATGATGCTTGACATTAAAGTTACTTTAAGGTTTATGCTTATAATTAGAAAAGGTGATAAGGGGGAGTGAGCATGTTGATGACCATACAGACATTTTCAATGAAGACCGGAATTCCGAAAAGTACTCTTCGTTTTTATGAAGAAAAGCAACTTTTAAAATCAGTGAGGCACGAGGATAGTAACTATCGCATGTATTCAGAGGATCAAGTCCCTCTTGCTAAGATGATTGCAAGCTTGCGGATAGCAAAGGTTCCTATTTGTGATATTCAGCTTTACTTAAAAGCTGATGAAAACAGACAGATGCAGATGAAGCGAAAATGGATTGAGGCAATAAAAGAAAACCAGAGACAGCTGGAAATCAGTCTCCGCTATTTAGAAAGTGATTATGGAGAAGAGGAGATTTATATGCTTGAAAAACCTGCAGAGAAGGTTATCTGGTTTGAGGCGGAAGCTTCTCCAGGACAGTTTACCGTGGAATTTGAGTTAAGACGCAAACAGATGAAGCAGCATCATATTCCAGTTAAGAATACGTACTTACGGTATTTGTCCGGAAACAGCAAGCAAATCAATGCAGAAATTGGCTTTGGTGTACCAGCTAATATAAATACAGCCCCTGTTCCAGAAGCTTTTTCAGAAGAAATGAGGAGGAGCTTCTGTATTGGCCTTGCTTTCAAAGAGGATTTTTCCAAAATAGAAGCCGCTTACCGCAAATTAATTCAATATTGTATGACAAATAACTGGGCTCCGGCCGGTTCTATTTTTGAATGGTATCGCGGTGATCAGATGGACGAAGCGGATATCATTATACCCGTCACATATATAGGAGGGAAGCCATGAGTCAAAGAAAAAATTTACAGGTGGAAGTTGTTGAATTAAAAGGCTCTGCTTATGATATAGGAGTGAAACAGGGCGCTGCACTAAAATTACATCCAAAATGGAGACAACAGGCAGAATTACAGATAAATGAAGATATGGTAGAAGCAAGGAAGCAGATAGAGAAAATTTCCCCAACTCTTTTGAAAGAGATAGAAGGTCTGGCTGCAGGGATGGGGATCAATATAAATACCGCAATAAAGCTGTTTGGAGGCTATAATATGCAGATGCCTTCTATGGGCTGTACGACACTGGCCAATGATTCCTTCTATGTAAGAAATTATGATTTCAATGATGAATTATATGACGCCAGACTTGTCCTAATCAGACCGGACAACGGATACGCAAGCATCGGGTTCAGTCAGCAGATTACAGGCAGACTGGATGGCATGAATGAGAAGGGGCTTGTTATTGGGCTGCATTTGGTAAATGAAAGGATCGGCCAAGAAGGGTTTTTGGCAACAGCGGTTTGCCGCCTTGTTTTGGAGCAATGCGCTGCCACAGATGAAGCGGTATCGCTTATTAAACAAATTCCTCATCAATATTGTGTTAATTTTTCTATAATGGATAAGGAAGGAAATAACGCCATTGTGGAAGCGGCACCTGAAAAACAGATTGTTCGTAAAAATGCGCAGATTATTTGTACAAATCATTTTGAATCTGAGCAGCTAAACAGGAAAAATAGAGTAGTCATTAATGGATCATTAGATCGGAAAAAATATTTATCAGTACTAGAAAAAGAAAAGCTGACGCCAGACTCTGCTTATTATATTTTTAACAGGGAACACTCACCATTGTTTTTCAAACACTATAAAGAATTTTTTGGTACATTGCATACAGTTGTTTATTGCCCAAAAGATTTAAATGTAATGATTGGTATTGGTGGAGATTGTGCTCCTTATGAATTTTCCTTTACTGAATGGCTCAAAGGAAAAGAAAAACTGCCTGGCATGCTTGAAGGGAAGATAATAAGTTAAGCAAGCATTCCTGCCGGCGTCAGAAATCAATAATGATACATCCTGAATTTTCAATATCTGATATAATAAGTATATTACTTTGAAAGGTTGTGGTGCGAATGAAAAATATAAATAACTTCCATCAAATATATGCAGGTGAAGCAAAATAATAGATCACAAATATTTTGCTTCGATATGTAAGGAGGAGCAAATTTTTGAAAGAGATATTTGAAAATAACTTTGAAAAATATGAAAACCCTGAGAAATATGATGAAATGTATAGAAAATATCAAGATGATTTACTATATTTAATGGATTATGCAAGTGGAATGCATGAACCTATCATTGATCTTGCTTGCGGCACAGGCAGATTAACGATACCTATGGCTAAAAGTGGATTAAACATGACAGGAGTAGATTTGCATGCTGGTATGCTGAGCAGGGCAAAGCAAAAAGCAGATGATGAACAGATAAATATTATTTTTGAACAGCAAGATTGTACGGAATTAGATTTAGCTTATAAATCACCATTGGTTTTTATGACTGGTAATTCGTTTCAACATTTTTTAACAAATGAAAGCCAAGATGCGTTATTACATTCAGTGAAAAAACATTTATTAACGGGTGGACAATTTATATTTGATACACGAAATCCGAATATAGAGGAGTTGTCTGTTCCCGGGGAATTTGAGGAATCTTATATAAATAACGAAAATCAAACTATAATCGAAAAGAGCCGTGAAGAGTACAATCATGAAACTCAAATTTTGAATTGCACAACGCATACTGAAATTTTTGAAAATGAGCAATTAATTCATACGGCAAGTGATTCCATTTCACTGCGTTATGTTTATCCAATGGAGCTGTATCGCCTATTAGACTCACATGGTTTTGAATTAATAAACTTATATGGTTCCTGGAAAAAAAATACTTTTGTGAAAGATAGCACTTCAATGATAGTTCATTGCCAATTAAAATAGGAATGATTTCTTTTAGTTGAATGATATTACAAAGTTAAAGGCGTATTAGTCAGATTCCTAATACGCTTTTAACTTTGAAAATGATATCCAATAGAAGAGACTTTCATTTGCTTTTTTATACAAATGCAGCTTGGTTTTCATATATGCCTTTTGTCGAGATGTCATTATATTTTGCAGAAGTCTAAGATACTTATTTTAGAAAATACTTCTATATGTTTATGGATGAAAATGTGATGAAAAGCACATTCATCGACAAAACGAGAGGAGTCCTGTAACATATCCTCTATTGTAAATTATTATTAAGGGAGGTAATCACTAAAACGTGCAATCATTTAATAAAACACCTATCATTATTGTTCTTCTCATTGGCGGATTCATTTCAATTTTAAACCAGACAACCATGATTACCGCAATTCCGCCAATCATGGAAGAAATGAATGTGACTGCTAATACAGGGCAATGGCTGACGACCGTTTTCATGCTCGTAAATGGTGTGATGATTCCTGTTACAGCATTTTTAATGGCGCGGTTCACGACAAGACAGCTGTTTATTACTGCAATGACAGTATTTGCTGTCGGTACAGTATTTTCTGCTCTGGCTCCAAACTTTGGTATGCTGATTTTAGGCAGAATTATTCAATCCAGTGGAGCTGGTGTGATTATGCCACTGATGCAGACTGTTTTTCTATTAATTTTCCCTGTTAAAAACCGCGGGATGGCGATGGGACTGGTGGGCCTCGTAATATCTTTCGCTCCGGCGATTGGACCTGCTTTGTCTGGGTGGATTATCACCAATTATTCCTGGCGTGCTGTATTCCTTATAATATTGCCTATCGCGATTATCGTCATTCTGCTTGCCGCTAAGGTAATGAAAAATGTTACAGAATTAACTAATCCGAAAATGGATATGTTATCGATTATCCTGTCTTCCTTCGGTTTTGGAGGATTGTTATATGGATTTACAAGTGTGGGCAACAATGGCTGGGACAGTATCATCACGATTGCAACATTGCTTGTTGGTGCCGTATCCTTGTTGAGTTTCATTATCAGACAGCTTCGTATCGAAACACCTATGCTGGAATTCAGGGTATTTAAAAATCCAATTTTCACCTTGTCGACGATTATTCCTATGATCGCATTTATGGGGTTGATTGGTGCAGAGACACTAATTCCGCTATATATGCAAAACGCACGTGGTTTTACAGCGACAGAAGCGGGAATTGCTCTTCTTCCCGGTGCGCTTGTGAATGGAATGATGTCTCCGATTACGGGGCGTATCTTTGACCGTTTTGGTGCAAGATGGCTTGCAGTTACCGGGCTTACCATTATTACAGCTTCCACTTTCGCACTTTCCAATCTGGGGCCTTCTACATCGATGACGATGATTATGATTTTGTATGCGGTTCGGATGTTTGGACTTTCTATGGTCATGATGCCTGTAACAACAGCAGGTTTAAATCAGCTCCCAAGAGAATTGATTTCACATGGTACAGCAATGACCAATACCATGCGACAGGTCTCGGCATCAATTGGGACAGCTATTGTCATCACCGTAATGACAACGACGGAAGTATCTGCGGAGCTTAATCTCGAAATAGCCTATCCGATGATTCATGGTATCAATGTTGCCTTTATGGTCATTACCGTACTCTCGCTGATTGGGATTATAATTAGCTTTTTTATCAAGAATGGCAATTCACCAGCAGAAGAGCAAAATCATGTACAGTATAATAAAGGAGAACACTAAAAAAATCATGTATCCCGGCAAATATTTCAATTAGAGTTTAAAAAGCGTTAAGGTGTTCCTTGGCGCTTTTTTAAGGTTATTATACTTATTTAATATAAAGATACTTGTTTCCCTTTATTATCATTCAGCATTTTTTTAGCCAGTTAAATATTCATTTTAGAAAGCTGTCAGTTATTTTTTATGTTATAATTAGTACCAAGTAATAATACTAACTTCTAATTAAATTGGAGGGGTTTGATGACAGGAACAAGAGTGAGCGCGATAGGAAGTTATGTACCTGAGAAAAAATTAACCAATTTTGATCTGGAAGAAATGGTTGAGACAACGAATGAATGGATTGTTCAAAGAACAGGAATTCATGAACGGAGAATAGCGCGTTCCGATGAATTTACAAGTGATTTATGTGTTTCAGCTGTGAAAGATTTAATGCACAGATATAATAAAACAGTAGAAGACGTTGATATGATTATTGTTGCAACAAGTACACCGGATTTCCCTTTTCCGTCAGTTGCCAGCATCATTCAGAATCGGCTGAATATCACACAGGCAGGTGCAATTGACCTGAGTGCAGCATGTGCAGGCTTTGTTTATGGCTTGCATACAGCGCATAGTTTAATTCGCTCTGGTCTTCACAAAAAAGTACTTGTAATTGGAGTAGATGCACTATCTAAAATAACAGATTACACGGATAGAAGTACCTGTATTTTATTTGGTGATGCTGCCGGGGCGGTACTGGTTGAAAAAGATGAGGAATCAGAAGATTTTGTTGGATTCCACTTGGGAAGTGATGGAAGTGGAGCACAGCATGTCTATCAAACAAGCTTATCCAAAACAGTTAATGGAGTAGAACTGGTTGATACACAATATCTTGTCCAAAATGGAAGAGAAGTTTTTAAATGGGTAGTAAGGAATGTACCGAAGAGTATCAGAGAGCTTTTAGAGAAAACAGAAACGAGCCTGGATGAAGTGGATTGGTTTATTCCACATAGTGCAAACTTGAGATTGATTGAACCTATTTGTGAGAAAATTGGACATCCAATCGAAAAAACACTTTATAGTCTCGTGAAATTTGGAAACACTTCAGCAGCAACCATTCCATTAGCGCTTGACCTTGGAATCCGGGAAGGAAAAGTAAACAATGGAGATAAAGTACTTATGTACGGGTTTGGCTCTGGTTTAGTCCATGCAGGCCAGCTGTTAAAGATGCATTTTGATGAACAAATCAATAATCCGACACCATTATAATTAAATATTTGCAGTAAAGAAAAAGGATTTTCGTGTGTCATGAACGAAAATCCTTTTTAATCAAGCTTCTAAAGCAATTATTAAAAGTTTTCATATAATCATATTAATGAATATCTGTCTTTTTAAAATAAACAAGCATACTTATCAATCCAATAATAGCTGTAGCTGCAATAATAATATTCGAATATTCAGCCGGATAAGTCGAGGGAAGTGTATGATTAGAAATATCTCCTGCAGCTGCCCATGGAAATAACCCTCTATGTTCTGAATTTCCAGCCATAACGTTAATCAGCGTAATTACAACCGTAAAAATAATGGTCGGCACATAATTTTTCAGCACTAATGTCACCAGGATAATAGGAGTGGAGAGGACAAATAATAATAACCCTCCTGTACTAAATTGTTTTAATGAATCCAGCAATAAGGAAGTGTCTAAACCATCAAACTGTGTTAATAAGCCTAAAGTTAATGTGAGTACCCAGGCTATTATTGATAGCATCATGATCCACATAAACAGCAAAAGCATTTTACTAATAATAAAACTCATTCGTGACACAGGTATCGTTAATAAATTTTTCAATGTATTTTCCGCATATTCTCGGTTGAAAAGATACGTTGTCACCACGCCATATAAGGGGACCCCTATGATGAGAACGGTATACAGATTAACATTGTAAAACAGATTCTCAAAAGTAGTGGCTGGTTCATGAATAAATGTAGCTATTACTACTACAAAGGGGGCGACAGCTGCTCCAAGTATACTTATCAGGAACATGCTGGAGCGCTTAAGTTTTAATAATTCCGTGAATAATAAATCAGCCAATTGCTCCACCCCCAACCAATTTTGTAAAGTAGTCCTCTAAATTGTCCTCGCTTACTTTTATTTTTAACACTTCAATATCATTTTCAACGAAAACCTTATTAAGCTTACCCTGACTTCCTAAATGGGAATATACACGAATATTTCCTTTATCATGGACTTCATAATCCGAAATACCGAAGTGGCTTTCCAGGAGCATCGCTGCTTTATTATCATTAGAAACTTGAAACTCTAAATATTTGCGGTTCCGTTTCCTGAGATTTTCAAAAGCGATTTCTTCCATGAGCTTTCCTTCATGGATAATTCCCATATGATCTGCCAGCTGTTCGATTTCTGATAATATGTGGCTTGATACAAAAATGGTTATATTTCTTTCTTTAGCCAATGATTGGATAAGACTTCGCATTTCCTTGATGCCAATTGGATCTAAACCATTAGTAGGCTCGTCTAATATTAACAGCTCCGGATAATGAAGCAGCGCTCTGGCAATGCCTAATCTCTGCTTCATCCCTAAAGAATATTTGCCGACAAGTTTTTTCGTTTCATGATGTAAATCAACAATCTCTAAGGCTTCCTCTATTGCATTTTTCTTATGCACACCGATGATTTTAGCATTGATTAAAAGGTTTTCCCTTGCCGTAAGATTTTCATAAAACCCCGGAACTTCCACTATTGAACCAATTCTTCTTAAAATTCCTTTTTGATTCTTAAACAGATTTTCACCAAATAATTCAATTTGACCGGAAGTAGGTTTGATCAGCCCTAATAGCATTCGAATTGTAGTAGTTTTCCCGGCTCCGTTTCGGCCGAGAAAGCCATAAACTTCTCCCTGATTCACAGTAATATTAAGATGATCCACCGATTTCTGCTGTCCATAAACTTTCGTCAGATTTGTAGTTTTAATGATTTCACCTATTTGAAACACCTGCTTTCAATTGAGTCTATAATTAGATTATAAAGAGCAGATTTTAATCCGGGCTTAACCGTTTCTTAATTGTTTCTTAATTCAAGCTGGAGGGGGTGTTTAGGAATAGAAAAGCCAAAGGCAGTTCTTTCCCATGGAATACTTTCGACCCAAATCTTGCCATGATGTTTTTCTACTAATGCTTTTGCAATAGACAGACCGAGCCCGCTTCTACCGTATAGCTGATTTCTTGACTGATCTCCACGGTACATTCTTTCAAACACATGTATTACATCTTTATCTGCAATTCCCGGTCCCTGATCCCATACAAGTAATTGATAGTCTTTAGGAGTTTCTGTAAGTTCTATCCCTAATATTTTTCCTTCTCTGCCATAATACAAGGCATTCTTGATTAAATTACCTACGATTCGTTTAAGGCTCAAATGATCTGCTGTGATGATACATTTTTCTTCCGGAATAACGGTTTTTAATTCAATATTTTCTTTTTTTAAATCAGGCAGGAACTCAATTAAGGATTCTCTTGTAATTTCAGCAAAGTCGAGTTGTTCTGCCTTTAATGTAATTTCATCCGCATCAATTTTTGCCAAATGAAAGAGTTCATCTAATAATTGCTTTAGGCCGTTTGCTTTTCTGGATATAATTTCAATATACGCTTTCTTTTCTACTTCTGAAGCAGCGATATCATCTTTTAGAGCATCAACATAACCGATAATAGACGTAAGGGGTGTACGGATATCGTGTGAAATTCCTGACAGTATTCCTTTTCTTGCTATTTCTGATTTTATTGAATGAACTTGGATCTTTTCCAGTTGTTCCACTAACTCGTTAATAGAAAAAACAAATTCATTTAATTCCTTATCGTGTTTAGTTAATAATCTTGTTTTTACGTTTCCATCAACTGCACGCCTTATTTCTATATTCATCCGTTTTAATTGTGTAAGATATCGAAATCTCAAAATAAAAAAAGCAGTGGATATGAGAAATAAGATAATGTATAAAGACCATTTTAATGCGTCTCCTGAATGGGCATTGATATCTACAATACATACTCCTGCCAATATGACAAACTGAAAAATAATAAGAAGGAGAACCTTGTCATTCTTCATCCATTTCACCAACAAATTTATAGCCGATTCCCCATACCGTTTGAATGAATTTAGGATTAGAGGGGTCTGTTTCTATTTTCTTTCTGAGCTTTCGGATATGTACCATTACAGTATTATCATCTTCTATATAATCGCTTCCCCAGACATTACGAAATAATTGTGTTTTAGTAAAAACTTGTTCAGGCTGGGAGGCCAAAAATTTAAGAAGTTCAAATTCTTTTGCAGTCAGCGGAATTTCCTTCCCGGCAATGGTTAGTGTATAGTTTTTAAGATTAATCGTGAGGTCTTTAAAGGTGATCGATGATTTTTCAAGGAAACTATTATCCATCTCCCGTATAAAGGCTCTTCGTAACAGAGCCTTGACTCTGGCGACCACTTCATGGATACTAAAAGGTTTTGTAATATAGTCGTCTGCACCAATTCCTAAGCCTAAAAGTTTATCGATCTCCTGATCCTTCGCAGTAAGCATCATGATCGGGACGTTTGTTTTTGCTCTGAGTCGCCTGCACACCTCTATCCCATCCAACTTAGGCATCATCAAATCTAAAATGACAAGATGATATTGCTTTCTATCAAATAATTGAAAGGCTTCGTCACCATCTATAGCCAAATCTATTTGATATTGTTCTCTTTCTAAATATTTTTTTAATAAATCTCTAATTTCTTTTTCATCATCAGCTATCAGAATTTGAATGTTCTCCATATTTCCACCTGCTTTTTAAGGTTAAATGATATATTACTGCTGGTTTGCGATTCATAAGTGTGTTTCTTCCTTCTGTTCCTTGACGTTATTTTTCAGGTTTCATACACAATCTTTATTTTAATGTTTGACGTATTCATTATATTTCTCTTGTAAAAGATCTACAAGTTTATGAATACATGCCATTAAGTAAGGTGATTTCGTATATGCTTTTATTCGTACAGAATCTATAGATAGAGCATACTATAACAAATAAAGACAGCCAAAAAAAGACATATAATCATTTTTAAGAATGGAAAAGACCGTCTTTCAAATTACCTGTTCTTTCAACGAATCTTTAGCTGAAGGAAAAATCATTGCATATATGTTAAAATCTAAAAGGACTATAGCTCATAAAATAAATTTAAAAGCGAGGATATATAATGATTGCAAAGACAGAAGAGGATTTTAACGGATTAAAAGAAATTGGTAAAATTTGCGGAGCAATCCGGGATGAATTAGTCCAGCGTGCTAAACCTGGAATTACCACGAAAGAACTGGATGAATTTGCAGGGGAGATGTTTGAAAAAGCTGGTGCTCAATCTGCACCGAAAGGAGAGTACGATTTTCCTGGGTATACATGTATCAGCGTAAATGAAGAAGTAGCGCACGGGATTCCAGGGAAACGGGTTATTCAAGAAGGAGACCTTGTTAATATCGATGTTTCGGGTTCGAAAAATGGTTACTTCGCAGATACTGGAATTTCTATTGTAGTCGGCAAGGGAGATAAGATGTTACAGAAAATATGTGATGTGGTAAAAGAAGCATTTAACGCTGGTCTTGAGAAAGCAAAACCAGGCTCGAAAAAAAGTGCACTTGGGAAAGCTGTACACAATGTAGCAAAACAGCATGATTTAACGGTTATCAAAAATCTTACTGGACATGGTGTTGGACGATCTATCCATGAAGCACCAGACCATATTTTCAATTATTATTCCTGTTGGGATGACGAAATTTTAAAAGATGGAATGGTCATTGCTTTTGAACCATTTATTTCTACATTGGAAGAGGAAGTTTTACAATCCGATGATGGCTGGACTTTTTTTACAGATGAAAGCTTTGTAGCTCAATATGAACATACGATTATTCTGACAAAGGAAGGGCCGATTATTACTACATTGTAGGAAGTACTCTTACTTTTTTGTTAAAGAGTAAGAAAGTATATACAAATGAACGCATATACAATAAAGAACAAGGACTAAGATATCTTCAAAATAAAATTAGCGAGTTTGAAAGTGAACAAAACTTATAATTTTTTTGGTCGAATATAATAAGTAGTTTATTCAATAGAAGGGCGGTGCGGCATAATAAATCCATAACCGTCCTTTAATAATTTCTATCTAAAAACAGAAGCAAATTACTTAACACCCATAGAATACCTGCTATTTGAGTTATGATATAAAATATCAGTTCAACAGGCGTTAAGTTTCTTTTCTTTTTGATTTTTTTAAAATGAAAATAATAATAAACGGCACATATCAATAAAGCTGCTCCAGATAATTGGTATATATTTTCTAATAAGTTTACCAACAAATTCTCCTCTCTTTTTAACAAGAATTATTCTATAGCTGAATCGTCGCAATTCCAGTTTGGCAACGCAATTGTGTCAAAGTTTTTTATGAAAATCAAACATAATTTAGCCTTCTATATTAAACTTCGGACTTCTGCGAATATTGGCTGCTTGTTCAAAAGCAAAAGCAAGCTTAATTAATTCTCCTTCACTGAAAGAAGTCCCGGCAAAAGTTATCCCAAAGGGTCTGCCACTTTCCATATAGCCGGCAGGAACCGCTATAGAAGGATATCCGGCTCTAGCGCTAATTGTTGATCCTATATAGGAAGGGAAGACAATCGCGTCAAGATTATACTTTTTCAATGCATAATCAATTCCTTGTTCTTGAGAATAGTATAAGTCCTCTATTTTTGCATTTAAGTATTCAGGATTACTTAATGTATTAGGAAGCTGTTCTATGCGTTCCAAAGTATCCTGCCCATATTTCAGCGCTTTTTCTTCTATGCTTCTATTAAAATGAATCAATTCAGATATTGAATGTACTGGCATATGTGAAGGTAACTTTGTAAGGTAATTATCCAGACTATGTTTCAACTCATACGAAGTTACTTCCTTTTTCCAATCTCTGTGAAAAGAAGGAATTTCAATACCTTCCATAATAGTAGCGCCTTGCTTAGCTAAAACATGAATAGAATTTTTAAACAACTGCTCATCATACTCATCAGATTCATAATATTCTTTATGTGCATCATTAAAGATACCAATTCTGGCATCTTCTAGTCCTGCCGGATCTAAATAGGTTGTATAATCTTGCTGCGTTTTGCCTTCACTTTTATATGTGGCAACGTCATTTTTGTCTATACCGGTTAGTGTGCCTAATAATATAGCAGCATCTTCAACAGTTCTTGCAAATGGACCTGCAGTATCCTGGGAATATGTAAAAGGAATCATTCCGCTTCGGCTTATTAAACCGGTAGTAGGTTTGATACCGACAACGGAGTTTTGAACAGCGGGACTAAGAATAGATGCATCTGTTTCTGTTCCAACAGATAAAACAGAAAAATTCGCAGCAACTGCCACTGCCGAACCTGAGCTGGAACCACCTACAAAAAGCTTGGGGTCACCATATGGATTTAACGTTTGTCCCCCTCTGGAACTGTAGCCAGCCCACATTCCACTCGCCATCCCGTTAGCTAATTCCGTCATATTGGTTTTACCTAGTATAACAGTACCTGCGTCTCGAAGCTTTTTCACTAGAAATGCATCTTTATCAGCTAAATGATTTTCTAATGCAATTGCCCCAGCACTCGTATGCATGAAATCATTTGTTTCAATATTATCTTTAAGCACAACAGGAATACCGTGAAGGGGACCTCTGGTTCCTTTTGTTTCTCTTTCATTATCTAGCCCTTCAGCAATAAATATTGCTGAAGGATTTATTTCAAGCATTGAATTAATTCTTGGACCAGCCTGATCATACTTAGCCGTCCTATTCAGGTAATACATCACCAATTCTTTTGAAGTTATTTCACCATTATTCATAGCTGTTTGTATTTCATTGATTGTTAATTCTTCTTTAAAAAAACTTTTAAACCTTATACTCATTCAATTTCTCCATTCTTTAACGTTTCTTTGGCATTATTTAACTTCTACATTTGCATGAAGAAGTCCTTTTTAAATTGTAGAAATTCCTATTTAGAATCGTAGTATCTCCGTTCCTGGTTTTTATTAAAATATTAATGAAACCATAATAGTACCTATCTTTTAAGAGAATGGAGGGTATTTGGAACAATATTTTAATGGGATAAATATTGATTTCCTGTTTCGCGGAAATAGATTATTTAATAGGATGATGAATAAGGAAAAATACGTTTATATAGGGGGCGTAATTAATAAAAAGTTTGTTAGTGTATTTATTGTACAATGTTGGAAATGCTTTTAAACAATTGCGTCATACTGTAAGCTTTTTTACATTTATTATATAATTAAGTATAGACAATGAATTTGGAGAGCTGTTAAAAATAAAACGTGCCTCTTCCAATTATCAATATTATTATGATAAACAAGAAAATTTATAGATGCATTTCAAAATCATTTATCTAATATCATTGAGCTTAATAATAAATAAAATTGTACATGTTTTCATGATTTTATCAATTAAATTTATTTCATTTGGAGGTGAAATCCTTACATATTTATGTGTAAGGAGCATTTTGGATATATTCAGTCTTATAATGGTAGTTATTTTAATTCTAATATCATCGTTTTTTGTTGCAACAGAGTTCGCGATTGTCAGAGTGAGAAAATCAAGAGTTGACGAGCTGGTAGCACAGGGCAAACCCGGGGCAAAAGCTGTTGAAAAGGTTACAGGTAATTTAGACGGGTACTTAGCTGCCTGCCAATTAGGGATAACAGTTACCTCGCTTGGTATTGGCTGGTTAGGGGAGCCCGCAGTCGCTCATCTGATTCAACCACTATTTGCTTTACTGGGACTTTCAGAAGCGATTGTATCTACAGTGTCGGTAATTATTGGATTTGGTATTATTACGTTCATGCACGTTGTCATTGGTGAGCTGGCACCAAAATCATTCTCAATCCAAAAAACAGAGGCAGTCAGTTTATTGGTTTCTCCATTATTAATTATTTTTAATAAAATTATGTATCCATTTATCTGGGCATTAAATGGAGCCTCCCGTTTTTTAGTTGGTCTGTTCGGGTTACCGCCTGCAACGGAAAATGGAGAGGTTTACTCAGAAGAAGAAGTACGTACGATCTTATCATCCAGCTACCAAAGCGGGGAAATTAATGCTTCGGAAATGGGTTACTTAAAAAATGTTTTTGATTTTGACGAACGGGTGGCAAAGGAAGTCATGGTTCCAAGAACAGAAATTGCCTGTATTTATAATGATAATACGTACGAAGAAAACCTGGATGTCCTGAAAAAAGAAAAATATACAAGATATCCTGTAGCGGAAGAGGATAAAGACCAAATTATCGGTGTTATTAACACGAAAGAATTTTTTAACGATTTTCTTAATGAAACACCAAAAGAGGATTTCAAAGGGTATATTAAACCAATTGTTCATGTTGCTGAAAATACACCCGTCCATGAAGTACTGACTAAAATGCAAAAGGAACACAGTTATATGGCCATTGTTGTCGATGAATACGGTGGAACAGCCGGTCTTGTTACAGTTGAAGACATTATCGAGGAAATTTTTGGTGAGATACAGGATGAGCTTGATATAGATGAAATACCAATGATGCAACGAACAGGCGAGGATACTTATTTACTGAATGGCAGGTTGCTCATTTCAGATACTAATGAATTATTGGGTACTGAGATTGATGATGATGAACTCGATACTATTGGCGGGTGGATTTTTAATCAGTTGGGTGAAGCAAAACCTGGTTTATCGATTGAATATGACAACTACCATTTTACAGTGAAAAAAGTGGACAGGTATCAAATAAAATTAATTGAAGCCAAAAAGATAAACAAGGATAATGAAGCTAATTATTCAGATGATCAAACAAAAAATGAGTGATTGTATTTTTACCACATTGTAATTTGCTGTAAGACTCCGTTTTAAGAATAAAGAAAAAACAAAAATTCTAAGTGGAGCAGGCAGCTAATCATGGCCAAATTAGTTCAGGGGACTTTAAGAAGACCGGTTTTTGTTCATTCCTTTAGGTGCATATCCTGGGGACATCAACAAATTTTTATGATGGGGTGAGTAATCGTAGCCCCATCATTTTACGTATGAATTAATATTCTATTGTATTCTAAAAACTTACGGAAATTAAGCAGACCATATGGAACGAATATGAACATAAAGGATGGGTAGGAATAATTTGCTTTTGATAGTATAATGAACGTGATAGATTAGTATTAGTACAGGAAGTGTATATAATGAAGAAAACTAGCTTTAGAACTGAAAAAGACTCTTTGGGTCAAAAAACGATTTCTCAGGACGTCTATTACGGCGTTCAAACAGTACGTGCTCTTGAAAACTTTCCTATCACGGAAATCCCCGTTCATAAAGAGTTAATTCTCGCTCTTGCTGAGGTGAAAAAAGCAGCAGCAATGGCCAATATGCATACTGGAATGCTTCCGGAAACTATTGGGGAGGCTATTGTAAGCGCTGCCGAGGAAGTGATTGAAGGAAAACTATTGGATCAGTTTGTTGTAGATTCCATCCAGGGCGGAGCAGGCACCTCCATTAATATGAACATGAATGAGGTTTTGGCCAATCGTGCTTTGGAAATATTGGGAAAAGAAAGAGGCGAGTACAATTTCTGTTCGCCTAATACGCATGTCAACATGTCCCAGTCCACAAATGATACAATACCAACGGCTTTAAAAATTGCGTCCTATCGTATGGCTCAGGAATTAATCACGACTTTGAAGAGATTGGAAGAAGAACTGCTGAAGAAAGAAGCGGAATTTCAGGATGTGCTAAAAATGGGAAGGACCCATTTGCAGGATGCTGTGCCGATTCTGTTAGGCCAGGAATTCAGTGCATATTCGGAAGTGGTTGGCCGCGATATTAAAAGAATTAAGCAAGCGGCGGAGGCAATGCTCACGGTCAATATTGGTGCAACAGCTGTCGGGACAGGGCTTAACGCAAAACCTGAATATATAGAAAAGGCAGTAACGCAGTTATCCGCCCAGCTTGGTGTAAAACTTCATTCAGCGAAAAATTTAGTTGATGGTACACAGAATACGGATGCTTATACAGCACTATCAGCAGCATTGAAAGTGCTGGCAATGAATATGTCCAAAATTTGTAATGATCTGCGCCTGATGGTATCCGGACCAATGACAGGCCTTCAGGAAATTATTCTTCCCGCAAAGCAGCCGGGTTCTTCCATTATGCCTGGGAAAGTAAATCCGGTCATGATCGAAGTGGTAAATCAGGTTGCTTTTCAAGTTGCGGGCAATGATCAATCGATTTGTATGGCATCTGAAGCCGGGCAATTTGAGTTAAATGTGATGGGGCCTGTTATCATTTTTAATTTGCTGCAGTCCCTTAAAATAATGGATAATGGCTTAGATGTATTTACGCGCTATGCAGTAAGCGGTATAGAAGCCAATGTGGAGAAGTGTCGTGAGTATGTGGAAGAAAGCTATGGCATTATCACCGCATTGAATCCACATTTAGGATATGAAACAGCTGCCAAGGTAGTCAAGCAGGCAATTGAAACAGGGCTGACTATCAAAGAAATCTGCAAAGCACATGACCTTTTATCGGAGAAGGAATTGGATACTATTCTGGATCCAAATGAGATGACTACACCAGGAATTGCCGGGAACGAGTTTCTGGTAAATAAATGAACATAAACAAAACGGCAACCACCTGCTTGTATTTTAAAGGAAGTGGTTACCTTTTGTTTAATTAAACTTCACGCATATAATGTCCTGTTTCTCTTCCAAAAATGTATTATCACGTCTTTTGCTTCTTTGGAAAAAGCGTATAACTGAAGCTTATGAAAAAATCGATGACCACAATCAGAGACCAGAGCAGCATTATCTGCAATAACACTTCCGTTTGATAGGAATTGTTAATATAGAAAATGATAATTATTAGGATTCCACCACCAATTATCAGGGAAAGCAAATGACGATACCATGCTTTACGTTCTTTTCTGGCGTGCTCTTTTCCATATTTAATTTTCACAGGTTTATTCCCATCTCCAAACCGATAATTAAAATGGCTGTCTGCCCATTGAATCATTCGATGGCCAAAGCCTATACTTACCCCAATATAAACCGCAGCTATTCCATGCATCGCGGTAGCAACAGCGCCATTTTTTAAATCGAATATAGTTACAATAAGCAAGATGAGATCCACAAAAGGTGTACAGATTAGCAAAAATGTACCCAATTTTTTCTTTTTCAATATATACCTGGATACTAATCCAGCTAAAACAAAGACCCAAAATCCAATTTCACAAGCTATAATCAATAAACCAATCAAATGGAGCACATCCTTTATGTTTATTTTAGTACAAATGTATTAAAATAAATGGTAGCATAATTGTTTATTTAATACAAGTGTGCTAAAATAAAAATATGCCGAAAAAAGTTGATCATCAAAAACGTAAAATTCAAATCGCAGAAACAACATGGAAAGTCATTGTGGAAGAGGGGCTCGAGCAGGCAACAGTGAGAAAAATTGCACAGGCTTCAGATCTCTCGGTTGGTGCTGTAAGACATTATTTTGCATCACAGTCGGAATTGCTGCATTTTTCCATGGAACTTGTGTCAGAACGGGTAATTCAAAGAGCTAAAGAAAGGAAGTTTTCAAAAGAACAAAATCCATTGGAATTTGTGGCAGAGGGAATATATGAAGTACTGCCTATCGATGAAGAACGAAAAATAGAAATGGAGGTATGGCTGGCTTTTTCAGCAAAGGTTCTGATCGATAAAACACTTCAGGAATTGAGCAATAAAGTATATCAAGATATGCATCAAGGATTAAAAAATGTCGTTCAGGTATTACAATTATTTGAAATTGCCAAGGAGGGACTTGACCTTGAATTGGAGGTGAACAGGCTCCATGCAATCGTCGATGGGATGGCGATGCATCACTTATTAAATCCGGAGCAGTTTACACATGAAGAAATGATTAAGACTTTAAATTATCATCTTCAATCTCTTTTACAGTAATGCAGAGCTGCTAAATTTCTTGAGAAGGGGATTATATACTTTGGAGTGAAACTAAATTCAGTATCAATAACTCTAGCAGAATGATGATGGAGCGGTTTGGATACATGAAGGATAGAATGTAAAAAAGCATAGAAATATTATTCTATTTTTGTTTAACGACTGAACCGGATTGTGGCATGAAATTAGATATAAGAAGAAATATCTAATTTCATGCCATCAAACAAAGCGGGGAGCGCTGAGATGAGAACAATACCAATAGCTGTCAAAATAAATTTTAATAAAATACAATAGTAAAGCCCCATAAACTGCGCTCCCTTTCACCTTTTGTTAAAAATTAACACAGTTTAAATAAATTTACAAATAAGTTTTAATATTTGTAACCTTTTATCTTGCTTTTAATCTACTGTCCTGAACAGACCAAAAGAAACCCAATATTCCAAGTCCGCCTATTAATAAGAACAGTCCTGCCATCGTTGTATTGGATAATAGAGCACTAACCATTAGTCCTAAGCTGCCTAAGATTTGTCCTGCATCCATGGATAATCCGCTCACTGCTATATAAGAACCTCTTGAATTCTTGTTTGCCAGCTGTGCTACATAGGTTGACCGTATAGGCTGAAAGAGAACTTCTCCAACCGTTGCAATAGCAATTGCGATAGCCAACACAATGATCAGCTCACTCCATGCTAAGAAGCTGTAACCTGCTACATACAAAAACAAGCCCGCAAACAAAGTAGTCTTTATATTGAACTTTTGAGCTGTTTTACCAATGAAACCAGAGGCAAAAATCACAATTATTGTGTTCGTGATAATGAGAATACTTAACATCCTTGGACCATCAATGATGATGCCGAACACCGAAGTATGAATATCCTCATTTAGGCGGACTGCAATAAAGCCGTAAAGCTGCGATTCTAAAGAGAGGACAAGTAAGGTTGAGATGCAAAGAATCATAAAACAAGTGTCTCTTAATACTTCTACGTAGCTGAAAAATAATCCTGAAAATACATTATTTTTTTTATCTTTTTGAGGTACATAATCATCCTGAATCCATCCTAGTGTCAACAGAAATGTAAAGATGGAGAGAATGGAAAATCCTAAAAATAACTCAAATTTATGCTCTTGAAAGAATAAGGCCCCAACAATAATGCCAATAGAGAATGCCAGATTTGTAGACCAGTAAATAAAACGATACATCAATGGCTGTTCATTTTCTGAACTGGCATCTATCAGAAGAGCTTCTGAAGCAGGATCGATAAATCTGCTAGTAATACTTAATAAGAAAAACATAACAAAAGTCAGCCAGACGGATTCAAACCATGGTGAATTAGCAAGCGCAATAATGATAAATGAGGCTGTTTGGATGATGCTTCCCGATACTATAACTTTTTTTCTTCCAAATTGATCTGCAAAAAAACCTCCATACATACCAAAAGTAACAGCTACAACGGTTGTCAATGTTAAAATTGCTCCTGCCCAAGCTATTCCTAGATTACTGGAAAAGTAAATGGCCATAAAAGGGAATATACTCATCTCTGCAATATCCGAAATAAATGAAACAATCATACGGATTTTAATATTTAAATGAAACTGTTTAAATTCTGATAAATTCATTATTCGTCTTCTCCTTCCACTTTTTTTATTGTATATTGGAAAATAGGAAGGAAAAAGAGCAAGGTGTATTTTTATATTTCCTATTTTAGAAGGAGTATATCTTAATGGATGTTTTAGAGTACTATATTGATTTAAAATGCCTGCCAGAATACCAGCAGGCATACGAAATTCGCATATCTAAACAAGAAATCGCAGATATTTTATTCTGCTCTTCCAGAAATGCGCACTATATATTACAAAAATGGGTACAGGAAGGGTATATTGGCTGGCAGGGACAACGCGGAAGGGGTAAAAAATCTAAGCTGACATTTCTAAAATCTCTGGATGAAGCGGCATTTCTTCATGTGGAAAATTTGGTTCAAAGGGAGAAAGTGAAAGAAGCAGTAAGCTTTGCAACAGAAGGTCATTTTTCTGCTCGGCTAAAAGAGCTGCTCCTAAATACTATCCAAAGGGCATTTGGCATCCAGCATATAGAACAACAAGAGGAAATGAATGACGTTTTGCATATTCCGCTGCAGCATAATCTGTACAATATGAACCCTTTCTTTGTAACAATCGCTGTGGAGGCTCATATTTTAAATGAAATTTTTGACACATTAGTTCGGTATAATGTTGACAGTAAAACGGTTGAACCCCATCTTGCACATGGGTGGGAAGTGAATGAAGACTACACCTTCTGGACCTTTTATATTCGCAAAGGGGTTCGGTTCCATGATGGGAGTAGTCTAACCAGTAAAGACGTGCAATGGACATTTCAAACAATTATAAACGAAGAAATAAAAATTCCAAACAAATGGTTATTTGAAGGGGTACAGGAAATTATAGTTCGGGACAAATACACCATATCCTTTCATTTAAAGAATGGAAATAGAGTATTCCCTTATTTTTTAAGTGCCGTTTTTACATCTATTGTTCCTGAAGAATCAGATATCAAAGGCTCTTCACTGAAAGGAACAGGGCCTTTCAAAATAGAAGATGTCAATGATGAAAAAATGATTTTGAAAGCTTTTGATTATCATTTTCGAGGAAGACCTTTTCTGGATAAGGTTCATATGTGGAAGCTGCCTGAAAGTAAGCTTGATCCTCTGAACTTTTTCACACATGAAAATTTGGAGAAAGAAAAAAAGAATCGCTCCACATATACCATCGATGATAATGGCAGTAATTACATTATCTTTAATATGAAAAAGACAGGTATTCACCAAAACAGTTTTTTTAGGCAGGCTGTAAGTGAAATGATAGATTCGCGGCAAATGGTACAGGAACTGGGTGGACCAAGAGTTGCCCCTTCCACAGGTTTTATTCCGGACAGGAGTGACTACAGTAATATCAGGCATTCAACTCAGAAAGCAAAACAGCTGCTTAATCGATCTGGGTACAAAGGAGAAACCATTCATTTAGCTGTATTACGTTTTGATGATTTTTTAGAGGATGCCCGTTGGATGGAGCAAAAACTCAATGAGATTGGTATGAAGGTCAAGGTTCATCCGATTGAGCTGTCTGATATCTATAATGAAGACTTCATGTTAGCCTTTGATGCTGTGTATACAGGAGAAAGTTTTGAAGATAATATGGAGCTGGCAATTCTCATATTACTTCGGAATGAGTATGGAATTCGAATATTTCTTAATCCATCTCAATTGAGCGAATTAGACAATGGATTCAAATCTATCATTAAACAGCCGGATTATGAAAGCTTTCTTCAGGAATTTCAAGCAGTGGAGGAAAAGTTGAAAGAAAGTGGTACTATTATATTCACTGTCCATGCTTCGGAGCAGAATACCTTCCAATCCAATTTACAAGGCATTCAAATCAGTGGATATGGCTGGCCGGTGCTTCATAAGTTATGGATTAAAAAGGGATGTTGAAGTAAAGTGGGAATAGGTTATAAATATTTTTAATACAAAAACATAGGAAGAAGGGTGAAAATGTCTTTTAAATATATAGAAAGCATTAAACAGATATATCCCGATCTTACCATAGAAAATTATTATCCTAATGAAATTGGCCAGAATAATGATGTACTAATTGTAAATAATTCATTAGTATTCAGGTTTCCAAAGTATAAACAAGGCATCATTCAATTAAAAAAAGAAACAGAACTATTGGAGTACATAAATGAAATAATCACAATGCCAATCCCGCATCCGACATATCAGTCTTTTGAAACTTCAAAGCCTGGAGAAGTATTCGCAGGGTATAAATTAATTGCAGGGGTTCCATTATGGAAAGACAGCTTACAAAATATAAAGAATGAAGAATTATTGAAGGGGCTGGCATCACAGCTGGTGACTTTTCTGATGGAGCTTCACTCTATTTCTAAAGAAAAAGCAAAGAATGATCTAAACTTAAATGATAATAATCCTGCTGCGGAAATGTCCGATCTATTTAATAGAATACAAAATAAGCTGTTTCCTTTTATTAGAGGAGAAGCGCAGGAGGAAATAATCCAAGCCTTTGAATCCTTCTTGAACGGAAAAGCGGCTTTAAATTTAAAAACAGTACTGATACATGGAGATTTCGGAGCATCTAATATTTTATGGAAGCCCAAATCTGGAAGTATTTCAGGGATAATAGATTTTGGAGGTTCAGGTATAGGAGATCCAGCATATGATTTTGCCGGAATATTGTCCAGTTATGGAGAGGAATTTTTTGATATGTGTATCGGCCGGTATCCTAATGGAAACGAGATTTCTGAACGGGTAAAATTTTATAAAAGTACGTTTGCATTACAAGAAGCATTGCATGGAATTGAAAATAATGACCAACAGGCATTTGAAAATGGAATAAAAGATTACAGATAAAATAATAAGCTCAATTTGATAGGGATATAAAAAGGCTGACAGAGAAGATTCCACAACGTGACATCCTTCTCTGTCAGCCTTTTACAAATCATAAATATTTCTTTAGTAAAATCGTGGCATTATGCCCGCCAAATCCAAATGAATTAGACAAACCGATATTTATTTGCTGTCTTCTCATTCCCTCTGAAACATAATCCAGATCACAATCCGGATCAGGATTATTCAAGTTAATTGTCGGAGGGATAATGCCATGCTTTATACTTTCGATTAAAGCGATTGCCTCTACACTCCCTGAAGCACCGAGCATATGACCCAGCATGGATTTATTAGCTGTAATTGGTACGCCGTAAGCTTTTTCACCAAATGCTTTTTTGATGGCAAGCGTTTCAGAGATATCTCCAATTTTTGTACTGGTTGCATGTGCACTAATCAAATCTATTTTGTCTGGTGTCACATTCCCGCTTTCCAAAGCTTTCTTCATCGATAGGTAAGCACCGATTCCTTCTGGATTTGGAGATACCATGTGATACGCATCGGAACTGGAGCCATAGCCTATAACCTCACAAAGAACAGGTGCTGCTCTCTTTACAGCACTTTCTAATGACTCAAGAACCAATATCCCGGCGCCTTCACTGATCACAAAACCATCTCTTTCCTCATCAAACGGGCGGCTAGCAGAGGTAGGGTCCAGATTTTTAGTTAAAGCCTGGGCATTTCTAAAGCTTGATAAAGATAAACTATTAATGGCAGCTTCTGTTCCGCCGGCAAAAATAATATCTGCATCTCCGTGTTTTATCGTGTTGAAAGCTTCCCCGATAGATGTGTTTCCAATTGAGCATGCAGTGACCGGTGAAATTGATGGGCCTAGTGCGCCCAGCCGAATACTGATTTGTGCTGCAGCGGCATTGGGTATCATGGTTGGAACTAAGCTTGGACTGACCCGGCTTGATCCTTTTTTATTCAGGATATTCACATTTTCAATCAGCGTATTTATACCGCCAATGCCAGAGCCTACAAAAACACCCAGCCGTTCTTTATTTGTTTTATCCAAATCCAGCTCCGAGCTTTCCAATGCCTGTTCTGTCGCTGCCAGAGCAAATTGCGTGAAGCGATCCATTTTTCTGGCCTGTTTTTTACCAAATATCTCTACAGGATCAAAATCATGTACAACACCAGCAGCAGTTTTTCCATAATCTTCATCGACATCTAATATAGAAATCCCTGATTTTCCCTGCTTTAAATGATTCCAAAATGTATGAACGTTATTACCTAAAGGTGAAATAATACCTGCGCCGGTAATGACTACTCTGTTCAAAAGAATTCCTCCTTACTGTATCTACATTTTATTTTACGGAAACTTTATCCCATTACAAGTTGGCATTTATCATAGTATAATTAATACTATGTAAGAGGAGGCAGAACGAATGGAAAAAGAAACAAGGCTTTTAGAGCTATCCAATTTCTTAAAGAGTAAAAGAGCTAAGCTTCATCCGCAGATGGTTGGCCTGCCGGCAGGAACCAGAAGAAGAACTCCCGGACTGCGGAGGGAGGAGGTAGCTCAAATAGCCGGAGTAAGTACAACATGGTATACATGGCTTGAACAGGGAAGAGATATTAAGGTATCTGGTTCTGTATTAGATGCTGTTTCGAATGCTTTAAGATTAAATAAAGATGAAAAACAATATTTGTATGCTCTTGCATCCGGTGAAAGAGCAGTGGAAAATTCATCTACTATAAATGAAGCAGAGAAATCCTTGATGACCCCTTCCTTGAATAGAATTCTCCAGGAACTGCGGCATTGCCCCACTATTATTTCGGATAAATACTGCCGCATTGTCGGCTGGAATAAAGCAGCAGCAATGGTTTTTATCGATTTTGAGAAAATACCTGAAGAAGACCGGAATATTATCTTTTTATTATTTTCGAGAAAAGAATTTAAAAGTCTCGCAGTAAACTGGGAGCATTTTGTAAAAGGGTATCTCTCCATCTTTAGATCCTACTATGGGCAATATGTGGCTGATGAATGGTATAAACAATTTATCGAGAAAATGGAACAGCAATTTCCGGAATTTAAGAAGCTGTGGGATGAGGAAGAGGTCAGCTCAGCACCAGATGTTTTGATTGAATTCCGTCATGCGAAGGCCGGGAAAATGTTATTTAATTTGACCTCTCTGCAAGTTCAGGGTACTTCGGATTTACGGTGCAGTGTATATACTCCGGTAATGGATACAGATACAGAATTAAAGTTAAGGAATTTATTGAATAAATCAGCTGGTAAATAGTTTATCTGTGTTTTGTATTAGTACATGTGCAAATAAAAGGAAGGAGGTTTATAAGTATGACAAAAAAGAAAGCTATATTAGTTGGCCTGGCAGGTTTTCTCACTTATTTCGTGGTTACAACCATATATCATCTTATTTTTTAAGTTAGGATATATTTTAGGACCTGGACAATTTGGCTGATTCAGTTTTTGGCTTTTTTACATTCAGGGATAGTAATTAAGCAAATGATTTGAGCCTGTTAATAAGATATTAAGATCATTTGATAAATTTAAGTAAGAGAGGAAAAGAGGAATTAATAATGATAACAGAATTACAAAGTTCAGAATTCTACAAATGTAAAGAGTTATTACATGAGCAAGGTCAATTAGAAGCGAAGGCAGTCGTGGAAGGAGTAAACCCTGGCCGTGTTTTTGTTGATAATGTAGAGACTCCTGCTTCAGGGCTTATCTGGTTAGGTAATAACGATGGTTTTTTCTTTATTGGTAACGAGAGTAATGAAGCATTTAATAGTGAATTAAATTATTTTATTGATACGATAATCATACCGGAAGCGAGAAAGATTGAGCTAACTTGGTTTGAAGGGATTGGTGATCATAACAAATGGGATAAGACGATAAAAAGGGTGTTTGAAAATCGTCATTTAGGAAGCTGGGATCAGAGAGTTTATATTTTGCAAAAAGAGGATTATAAAGGAAACAGCTTTGAACCAGTTATTAAAGCAGGTTATAGTGTAGTCAAAATTTCTGAGAATCTTTTTCAAAATAGAGATCAATCAGTTGAAAATATCGATTTTTTACATTCAAGGATATTAGAATCCTGGTCTTCCATCAACAGCTTTTTAGAAAAAGGCATAGGTTATTGTGTGATATATAAAAATAAAATTGTAAGCATCTGCTTTTCAAATTTTGCAGTTGATAATATGCACGCTATTGCAATCGAAACCATAGAAGAACACCAGGGTAAAAAGTTGGCGCAAAAAGCAGCTCTAGTTTATGTGAGGGAGTGCTTGAAAAATAATCTTATTCCATATTGGGATTGTATGGATTCTAACAAGCCCTCAATTGCAGTTGCTGAGAATATCGGATTTAGAAATGTATTTAATTATACAGGCTATGAATTTAAGATTGAGTAATGTTTTACTCAATAATTAGCAGATTATTTTTCTGGAAATTAGTACAATCATAAAGATTTTTATGTTAAAATATAGTAAAAAAGGGGGTAATTATCATAGCTGAGAAAAGCGGGAAAGAAATTTTATTAACAGAAAGCGAAAAGAATTTTAATGCATTGTTTGAGTTGATTGAATCCATCCCTGCCAGAAAGAGAACGATTACCGTTGAAACTGGAGAGAGGGATAAAAATTTTCGTGATGTATTAATGCATCTTTATGAGTGGCACGCAATGCTTGAGAGATGGTACAGAGAAGGGATGAATGGAGATATGCCTTTTATGCCGGCGCCGGGTTATATGTGGAGAACTATCAAACTCCTTAATATGCAGATTTGGGAGAATCACCAGGATGTAACGATAAATCAAGCCATGAAAAAATTGAAGCTGAGTCATGAAAGAGTAATGAATCTTGTTCAATCACATACGAATGAAGAAATTATGACGAAGAAATATTATAAGTGGACAAAAACAAGTAATTTATATAGTTATTTTGCTGCGAACACTTATAAACATTACATATGGGCAATAAAAAAATGTGAGGTTATTGCCGAATCTATTAAAGTACGTGATCAAAAAGTCCTGTAAACAGGACCAAGAAGTTCAAGGCGACGAGCTTTTTCTGAACGGACTTGCGCGTGTTGTGATGACTTCTGTGTTGTCCACAAATGTTTTCGGTGGGACGAGTAATCGCAAAAGCCCTTCGATGGGGCGAGTAATCGCAGTCCCAGTCTCATCGGAAAAAGCTCGTCAACGCACTTCCGCAGGATGCGGTGGCTTCTACGTTGCCCACACGACGTGGGCGTTCTTAGTAGAAGATCCTCTTATCGCCGTGTCATCTTTATTGGACTTTTTGAACATCCTCTTAAAGAAAAAACTTTAAAGTAATAGTCATTATATAGTGTAGTAATGTAAAGGAGCAAAGACTGAAAGAAAATTCATTGTTAATTAGGAGAAACAGTATGGAAGATTTAAGTTTTAAAAAGTTTCTTAAAAGAAGGATGAATTGGTTATATTAATGACAAGTAATGTTTGGAATTTCCATTCTAGAGTAGTGGATGAGTCTAGTACAGGCAAATTATCGTATTTTTAAATCTGATAAAAGAAGGGGATTTAATGGATTATGTAAAAGAATTAAGAAAATTAGTCGGCACCAGACCATTAATTTTACCTGGTTCTGTTGTAATTATGCTTAATAATGATAATCAAATTCTACTTCAGCATAGACATGATGGAGGTTGGGGAGTGCCAGGAGGATTAATGGAACTGGGAGAAAGTCTGGAGGATACAGCAAGAAGAGAAGTGAAAGAGGAAACGGGTCTTACGGTAGGGAGTCTGAAGCTGCTTGATGTATTTTCCGGACCGGACTATTATTTTAAAGTTTCCAACGGTGATGAGCTATATTCCGTGACTGCTGTTTATTTGACCAATGATATACAGGGGGAAATGAATATAGATAAAAATGAATCTATTGATTTTAGATATTTCCATACAGATGATTTACCGGACACTTTAACGTTTGAAGCAAAGAATTATATGAAGCCTTATCTTAACCTTAAAAATAAATGATATAAGGAAAAATGGCATGCATACAATTATTTCAACTGAATTCAGATTATTAAAAACTTCTGCTATCTACGATTAAAAATGTAGATCAAATATTTATGTTAGATAAGGGAATGCTGGTGGAACAAGGAAGTCATCAAACATTGTTATCACAAAAGAGTCATTACTTTAAGCCTATTCAGGCTGATGAATTGGCTGGCAGTAAGTTAGGAAGCTAGGAGATTTAGATTGTTGGAATAAAGCAATAATAAAATAGCGCATAGATTGTAGAAAAGTACCGCTCAGGCTGGCGGGAGTATTCCTTAGTCTGAGCGTTATTTTAAAGTAGTAACTCCATCTTCACTTACTTTGACATTTTGATATGGAAAAACAGTATTTAATATAGAATAAACTATTAGAAAAATAACTTGTGTTAGGAACGTTTGTTTGGTAACCTTGATATAAGGTTGAAAGTTTTGATTTACGATGAACCAAAATGAAACGATACGCTATAATATCTGTTTAGAAAAGTTATCGTTGCCCAAATATTTATGTTTACTCTAGATTAAGGATTTTATAATATTTAATGGCGGAATATTCGAAATGATAAATATATTTTTACTGAGATAGATGAACAATGGAAGACAGTTGAATTAGCCATAATAAAAAAAGATAAAGTAAACTTATCAAAAAGGAGTGTAAACCTATGAAAAAAGAAATTTTGATTTTTCTGCCAGAGAATTATGCAGATTGGGAGGGATCTTATATTTGCTCCGAATTAAATAACCCGAAAACCGGATATGCTGTAAAAACATTATCCCTTAGCAAGAATCCGGTCAAATCAATGGGCGGATTTACTGTTATTCCAGACTACACAATCAATGAAATACCCGAAAATTTTCATATGCTTATTATGGTTGGAGGTACAACCTGGGCGAAACCGCAAAATGAAGTTGTTAAATCAGTAGTAGATATGTGCGTAGAAAAGAAAATCCCGGTTGCAGCAATATGTGATGCTTGCACATTCCTGGCAGACAAAGGATATTTAGACCATATCAAACATACCGGAAATTCAGCTGCTCATTTAATAAAAGGTGCCCCGGGTTACAAAGGCAAAGAGCATTTCATCGAAAAACAGGCCGTTTCAACAAAGGGATTTATTACCGCTAACGGAACAGCTGCAGTTGAGTTTGCGAGAGAAATTCTAAAATACTTTGAGATTATGGAGCAGGCTGAATTGAAAGAATGGTATCAAATGTTTAAAAAAGGGTTTTATACAAGTTGAGGTTGATCTGAAGGTTTTATTTTCAAAAGCAGGTTTTGGTCGCAACAGAGCAAGTATGTTCATTTTAAATTATTTATTAAAAGTCTTCTTTTCCTTTTTGATAGAAGCCTTTTTAATATAAAATTTCCAGGAGAGGGGATGAAAAAAAACAGCACATATTGTATAATAAAAATATCGTATTTAAGCGGTGAAGGAGCGATTTTGCATGAGTAAAGAAGTAAAAGTGACAAATGAAGCTTTAATGCTAGCTATAAAGGAATTAATACAAAAAGTAGATAATCTGGGTTCAAAAGTCACTTCACTGGAAGGGAAGGTAGATAATCTAGATTCAAGAGTTATTTCGCTGGAAGAAAAGGTTGACAAACTGGATCTAAGGGTCACTTCACTGGAAGAAAAAGTAGATAAACTGGATTCAAGGGTTATTTCATTAGAAGAAAAAGTAGACAGACTGGATTCAAGGGTTACTTCATTAGAAGAAAAGGTAGACAAAGTAGATTCTAAATTAGATGTTTTATCAACAGAATTATTATCTACCAGGGCAGACGTGAATATTTTGAAGAAAGCTAAGTGAACATATTTTCCAAATAAAGTAAATTTATTGTTTGATAGAATAATAAATAAATCATAGATTATTTCAAACCATTAGTGTATCTAATATTAGATAGTGCTGTGGTTTTTTGTTGTAGAACAATTAAAGAGTATTCCTGCATAATAATCCTGTAGTAGAGTAACGAACAACTGTATTGTACTTCATTTATGATACAATTGTAAGTAGCCTCATTTGGAACGATTAAAATATTTTTTTAGAAACTTATATATAGTAAAGGTTTATACAAAGGAAGGCGGTCCTATAAATTTTGAACAAGAAAAAAATAGACTATTCCAACCTTATTGCTAATCTGCTTCTTGCCGGCCTCGTAATTGTTAGTGCAGCAGTTATTGTGGCCATCCCCATTATGATAATATATGGCTTATCAAATATCTTAGCAGGCTGGAATCTTATTGAAATACGATTCTTTGATAATATTTTCATTAATATTCTTTATTTTGGCGGCTTGCTTTTTCTTTCTTATCTTGTAGGAATAATTTTTAATCTGTTATATCAGTTTATTCTTAAATTGGCAAAGATGAAAGAAACGAAGAAGGTAATGTTTCTGAGTTATATGGTGCAGCTGCTATGTAGTGTTATTTTTTATAAAAGCTTTATTGAGCCTCTATTTACGAGAATTAATATATCATGGGAAGGAACAGCCATTTTATTCTTCTGCTTGTATTTGTCTGCTTTTGTTATCAGCGAAGATTATAAAATTTTTTCTGATAAAAAAAGCTGACACTATCTTGATTTTAAATCAATTGCAGCAGGATCCCTATATTTTGGGATTACCCTTGACGAATCCAACGCTTCCATGTAAAGTAATCTGTAATTATTCGTATAATTCCATATATTCTTATCCAGAAAGGTGGAGGGACTGGCCCGTTGAAGCCTTAGCAGCAGACACTAATTTGTACTGTGCTAATTCCAGAAGCATTTTTGCTTGAAGATAAGAAGAGATTTTACTATACCAAACCTCTTCTATTTTCAGAAGGGGTTTTTTAATTGGATTATAGAATGAAGATAGCAGGTAGAGAGGAAGGGGTATTCGATGACAATATCAACAGAAACAAAAAATACACGAGCTCCGTTCAGAGCAGATCATGTAGGGAGCTTTCTCCGTCCCCAGCGTTTAAAGGAAGCTCGCGCGCAAAAAGCAAAAGGAGAAATCAGTCCTGAACAATTGCGGCAGATTGAAGATGAGGAAATTATCAAACTGGTAGAGCAGCAGAAGGAAGCCGGTCTTCAATCAGTGACAGATGGCGAGTTTCGCCGTGCCTGGTGGCATTTTGATTTTCTGGAAGGCTTAGATGGTGTAGAAGGTTACACCGCTGAACAAGGTTTACAGTTTACGGGAGTAGAAACCAAAAAGCGGGGTATTAAAGTAACAGGTAAAATTGGTTTCAGTGACCATTATATGCTTGAGCATTATAAATTTCTTCATGGTATTGCCGGAGATGCTGTTGCCAAATTTGCGATTCCAAGTCCGAATATGCTCTTTTTCCGGGCGGATTTTGAAAAGGGTATTTATGAAAGTGATGAAGCAATTATCGATGACCTGGTTACTGCTTATCAAGGAGCCATTCAGGCATTATATGATGAAGGCTGCCGCTACTTACAGCTGGATGATACTTCCTGGGCAACCTTTTTCTCAGAAAAGGGGAGAAACTCTTTGATTGAAAAAGGAAGAGATCCCGAGAAAACAGCGGAATTATGTGCAAGAGCAATTAATGAATCGATTGCAAACAGACCGGATGATATGCTGGTGACGATGCATATTTGCCGGGGAAATTTTCAGTCTACCTATATGTCAAGCGGCGGTTACGAAGCCATGTCAGAAACCATTTTTGGAGGTCTGCAGGTTGATGGACTTTTCCTGGAATTTGATGATGATCGTTCGGGCGGATTTGAACCGCTGCGTCATGTGAACCGCGATGATTTGTATATTGTGCTTGGGCTTATCACTTCTAAATTCAGTGAACTGGAAGATCCAGAGGCTGTTAAAGCAAGAATAGCAGAAGCTGCGGAATATGTACCGTTGAATCAGCTTTGTTTGAGCCCTCAATGCGGGTTTGCTTCCACAGAAGAAGGGAATTTGCTGACTGAGGCGCAGCAATGGGGAAAAATCCGCCATGTTGTTCAAATAGCAGAAGACGTGTGGAAATAAATTTTACTAGAAAAAGGGGATTTGGAGAGGGATCTTTCCGAGTCTCCTTTTTAATGTCATTCTACATATGTTTATAGCGGCGTTTATTTTAAACAGGGAAAGACATTAATATAATTTTTTGATATATTAGAAATGTACAATAAGAATATTCGGCTATTTTTATTCCTTTTTAAATGGATAATATAACTTAATAAGGTGGTATAAAATGGAGATACGCAGTTTAATAAGCTCTGATTATGATGTCTTGGCTCCAAGGATAAATGATTGGTGGGGCGGCCGTGATATGGCAGGTATGCTGCCTAAGTTATTTTTTAATCACTTTAAAAATACAAGCTTTGTTGCAGAAGAAGGTAGTGAAATTATAGGATTTGTAATCGGGTTCCTGTCCCAGGATGAGTTAGATGAAGCCTATATTCATTTTGTTGGTGTCCATCCGGATTACCGGAAGAAAAATATTGGAAAAGTCCTTTATGAAAAATTCTTCGCCAAGGTTAAAATGGCAAATCGAAGTGTCATCCGCTGCATCACTTCACCAGTAAATAAAACGTCAATTGCCTTTCATCAAAGAATGGGATTTGTTATTGAACATGGAGATAAAATAGTAGACGGGGTGTCTGTAAAGGCGAATTATGATGGATTGAATAATGATAGAGTTTTGTTTAAAAAAGATCTGATATAAGTCCTTGTAAAAATGCCTATATTAATTGGAGGAAATTAAATGATACGAAAACTGACAAAAGAGGATCATACAAAAGTAATGGAGCTGATTGAGCCGAAAGCTGCAGAAAACCTGTTTATAATCGGTGATATTGAAGCGTTTGGCTACGATTCTGATGTGCAGGACGTCTGGGGACAATGGGAACAGGATAATCTAATCGCTATTCTCCTGCGCTATCGTGAGAATTACATAATTTATAGCGAAACGGAATATGATCTGAAAGGGTTTGCGGAGATTATTAACAGCTATAAGCAACGATGTAATTTTAGTGGTCTGAAGTATATTGTGGAGCCATTATTACCATATATTGATAAAGTTACCCGTGTACATAGAGAAATGTATTATGCAGCTTGTGAAGAATTAAGCTATACGGTGAATGCAGAACAAATAAAGCAGGTTGAGCATTTGAAGCCGGCTGATTATGAAGAGAATATAAAGATGCTGGCCTCTATACCTGAATTTTCATCCAGTAATATAACAATAGAAACAAGAGAGAATGAGGAGAAAAATAGAACAGGCCGTACCTATTTTATCCGTGATGAAAAAGGTACGATGGCTGCATCTGCATCGACGACTGCTGAGAATTCTCATTCTGCAATGATCGTTGGCGTATGCACACGGCCGGGATATGAACGGCAGGGTTTTGCAACGAAATGTATGGAAAAACTATGTCTTACCTTATTAGAAGAAGGAAAATCACTTTGTCTTTTCTATGACAATCCGGCAGCCGGGAATATTTATAAAAGATTGGGATTTGAGGATATTGGAATGTGGACGATGCTTCGCTATGAGGCGGAATAATTTTTAATTTTATCTAAATAAGGAGATGGCAGCTTTGAAAATTATTTCTTTTGAAAAAGAATTTGGAGCATCTGTAGATACTGAGTCAGCGAAATTTACTGCCAGCCGGATTTTGCTGGATGCCAGTGATATCCGAATGGGATATATGTACCTTGGAAAAGATGATAAAATTCCATTTCACGAGGCTCAGGCAGATCAGTTTTTTATGATTGTAACGGGAGCGGGCTGGGTCTGTGATGGAGATAAGAATAGACTTCCTGTAACCTCTGGAAAAGCGGCTTTTTGGAAAAAGGGAGAATTTCATGCTGCTGGAACGGATTCTCAGATGACTGCGATGGTTATAGAAGGACAGAATTTAAATACGCAAAATATGCCTGTTTTAAAGAATGTTATCAAAAGTGAGTGGTAAACATGAATAAGGAGAAAAGAATTTTAATTATTGAGGATGATCAGGAAATCAGCAAACTGTTGCACGTTATTTTAACAAAAATGGATCTGACGCCAATATCTGCTTATTCGGGTACAGAAGGTCTGCTGCAGCTGAAAAGTAGTACATTTGATTTGATTTTATTAGATTTGATGTTGCCGGGAATAAGCGGAGAAGAATTTATTACACAGGTCAGGGAAGAGAGTACAATCCCCATTATTGTGATTTCCGCAAAAGTCGGTATTGATGATAAAGTTCAACTCTTGAAGATGGGGGCCGATGATTATATAACGAAGCCATTTCACCAGAAAGAAGTAGAGGCCCGCGTGGAAGTGCAACTGCGAAAATCGGTTGTCCAACCCTCCCAAGAAGACGAAAAAGTATGGCGCAATCTGAGAATTTTTCCAGAAAAGCTGTCTGTCACATTGGAGAACAAATCATTGCAGATAACCAATGCGGAGTTTGATATTTTGAGCTTATTAATCGATCATCCAGAGCACGCATTTTCTAAAAGAGAAATATATGAAAAAATTTGGAAAGGCACGTATGTAGGGGATGATAATACTATTAGTGTCCATATTTCCAATCTGCGCAGAAAAATGGCCGGGGTGACCGCCGAAGAGTATATCAAAACAATTTGGGGAGTAGGCTTTATGTTGGTTTAATCCCAATTTGTTTTTCTTTACGAATTCTTTATGATTCGCTTAAAGAATTTTAAAGGGTCCTGCGCTAAACTAGGTAACAAGAACATTTAGTGAAGGAGCCGAGAAGATGAGTGCTGTTATTCAGACGTACACATTAACGAAGAAGTTTAAGCAGGATGAAGTTATTAAACCGCTGGATTTTTCTGTGGAGAAAGGAGAGATTTGTGCTTTAATTGGTAAAAATGGAGCCGGAAAATCAACTATTTTTAAAATGCTTTCGGGCCAGTTAACGCCGACAACTGGAGAAATTTACTTATTTGGAAAGTCAGGCAAAGATATGATTCAAGCAAAAAGAAGAATGGGATTTATGATTGAGACACCTGTCTTTTTTCCGGATTTTACAGCAATTCAAAATTTGGAGTACTTCCGGATTCAAAGAGGAGTCGCAGAAAAAAAGCGGATAAATGAAGTGTTAGAAATTGTCGGGCTGGCAAATCAAAAGAAGAAAAAATTTGGAGAATACTCCATGGGTATGAAGCAGCGGCTGGGAATAGCTCTTTCTCTCTTAAGCAGCCCGGATTGTTTAGTGCTTGATGAGCCAATTAACGGTTTAGATGCAGAAGGTATTATGGAAATTCGCAGACTATTAATTCAGTTAAACCAGGAAAAACAAATAACCATTTTGATTTCCAGCCATATTTTGACGGAATTGCAGCTGGTAGCAACCCGTTTTGTATTTATTAAGAATGGTGTGATTGTCGAGGATGTCAGCAAGCAGCTTCTGAATGAAAAAAGCAGGAAACAAATCCATTTAAAGGTGGATGACACAGGAAAGACCGCACAGCTTTTAGAACGTGCCTATGAGGATATCCAATATAAATCCGTTCCTGATCAAATAATCACCATACAAAATCATATAGAAAAGGCTGGGGAAATAAACCGCCTTTTAATCAAAAATGATGTACTTGTGATGGAATTCCGTGTGGAAGCGCTGAATTTAGAAGAATACTTCTTAGGATTAGTGGAGGGGGCAGGAGAGAAATGATCAACTATTTGAAAAGTGAGAACTACCGTATATTGCGTAAAAAAAGCCTTTATTTGACGACGGCTATTTGCTTTATTCTAATTACTGCAGCAGCATTTGTTCTGTATTATTTTAATGAAGCAGATGCGCATTTTCCTTATGGCACAAGTTCGTTTTTTTATTCAAATGTTCTTGGTATGGGTGTGCTGATTATAATTATTTCCTTTGTGTATAATGCAACATTGACAGGGAAGGACATATCTCTTACTAAACAAGCTGTCTCCTTTGGTATTTCCCAAAGTAGTATTTTCTGGTCAAAATTAATGCTGACTTTATGTTATTTTATGTTCGTTTGTATAGCTGGTATACTCCTGATGATTGGATTAGGAGAGATCCTTTTTGCTAAAGAGCCGGAGACAACCGGCAATTTCTTAATTGCCAGCTTTAATATGGTGCCGATTGTACTTAGTGGCTTTATATTGATACACACATTGAAAATGCTGAAAATCAGTGATATATATAATATCATTATTATTGCATTTATATATATTTTCTCAGGTGATTTGCTGTATTTCGTATTTCGTCAAATGAATGGATGGAATGAGTTTTACTTATTTGCCCCAAGCACACAGCTGAATGACAATTTAATGAGCTTTATGCATCAATCTGTGCAATTAGATTATCATTATTGGGTGACAGGTATTGTAATCAGTGTTATTGCTTTATTCATCGGAGCGGCAACGTTTACGAAACAGGATATTGGTTGATTTATGGAGGGATAGAAGTGAACAGCTGGTTGATTATTGTTATATTGAGTATATTATTAATTGTTTGTATCGGCATGCTGTTGTTACTTCATTGGGATATCAGAAGGATAACTGCTCAGCTCAAAGATATTAATGAAAACTTTGGTACAAATGAATTAATCCGTACAAATACACACAGCAGAGGCCTGATTCGGTTTATTACCAATATCAATCAGCTGATTCATTTATTTAAGAAGGACCAGCAGAATAACCAGAAGAGAGAAGAAGAATTAAAGCAGGAAATTACCAATCTCTCGCATGATTTAAGAACACCCTTAACCTCGATTAAAGGATTTTCAGAATTGCTGACAGATTCCTCTTTGTCAGATGCAGAGAAAAAAGAGTTTTTATCTATTATTCAAAAGAAGATTGGCAATCTGACTATGATGGTTGATTTATTCTACGAGCTCTCTCAAATAAATTCCTCTGATCAGCAATTAAGTATGGAACGAGTATCTTTGGACCAGCTGATTGTGGAGACAATGCTGATGTTCTATCATGATTTTGAAGAAAAGGAGCTTAAAATTGAGATAGATGAAACTCCTGTATCTCCTGTTTTAGCTGATAAAAAAGCAGTCGATCGGATTATCAGCAATATTGTTCAAAATGCTTTAAGATATGCGGAAACTTACTTCACTATTAAGCTGAAGGAAGAAGGGAAATTTATCCTTCTTCAGGCAGAGAATGATATCTCTGATTTTCCTGAAACCGAGCTTCAGCGGATTTTTGACCGGACATACCGGATGGATAGCAGTCGAACGGGAGACCAGCTTGGATTGGGTCTGCATATTGTCAGGCAATTGGTTCATAAGCTGGAGGGAAAAATAGATGCAAATGTCACTGGAGATAAGTTTCAGCTGGTTGTATCGTTAAAAAAATGGGCGTAACCACTCAAAGACAGTATTAAAAAGATAGAAAACCTCATGTGTTTTAGAGATGCTTTCAATACAGCTGCTTATTTTAAGTAAAAGCACCTGCGTTTGAAGCATTTTTTTATTCCTTTTGATTTCCTTCAACATAGCACCAGCAGCCCTGTCTTTGTTGAACTGTTTATAACTATATGATATAAATAATAAATAATGAATATTTTTTAATTATAAAGCATCTCTATCATGATAATGGAGGAAAACGGATGGAATTAAATATGGGTACAAATATAAAGAAAAGACGTCAGGAGTTAGGTCTCACTCAAAAAGAGCTTGCGTCAGGTATATGCACACAGGCACAAATAAGCAATATTGAAAAAGGTGTGCTGAATCCTTCCAGTCTTGTTTTGTTTGAACTCAGCAAAAGGTTACTGGTTGATATGAATTATTTCTTTGACACCAATCCTGTAAAGTCCAATGGGCATTTTAATGAAATAAAAAACATGATACACCAGTTGAAAGCGCAAAGGAACTATACTTCCATTAAATATATTGTAGACAATGAGCTGACAGTTAATATAAATAGATATTCTTCTTATGAACATCGCTATTTATTATGGCATAAAGGGATTTCACTTTATCATCTAACAAATAAGTTTAAAGAAAGTGTCCGGATGCTTGAGGATTTATTAAGCGTAGAAAACACCGATTCTGATAAATTGCTGAATATTAATGTAAAAACAAGTATTGCCACCATATATCAGGATGAGAAAGACTATCATAAAGCTCACCAGCTATACAAAGAAGCCTGGGATCAGTTAGAAGAAATGGAAGAAACAGATGATTTTGAAACAGAGCTGAAAATTCTGTTCGGTTTATCTCAGGCGCTGACTTATTTAGGGGAATACAACGAATCAAAATCGTATAGCTTACGGGCAATATCTATTTGTGTGAAAAGAAATACACTCTATATGCTTCCGGACAGCTATTATCAGACTGGTAATAATCTGGTGAAATTAAATAGAAAAGAGGAAGGCTTAGCTTATATCCAAACAGCAAAGACTTTATTTGAGATTCAGGGGAATACGAATATGGTGAATATTGTGAAGGGAATTTTAGAGGAACACAAATCTATATAGGAATGTGTATTGTGGGTAGTATAATGTAAAAAGATGAATATTGCTGCAGATAAACATAAAGCGGATAGAATTAACGTTTTCTATCCGCTTTATTGTATATCGTTCGATTGACTGTCTATCAATCAATAATATACATTTTTTCAATAATATTTTTAACCTTTTCATCATCGCCGGGATCAATAGAGACTAATTCTGGATTTTCAAGCATCTCTCTCATTTCCTCCTTAACGTCTTCTAAATCAATATCGTCAGGACGAGGAGTGCCTCCATACCAGCGATTTCCGTATGGAATGTTATAGACATTGATGGTGCCGTCGCCATTGCCGCTATATGTTACCATACCATCTACAATACGGGAGCCGGATACCTGAATAACATCCTCCGGGTAACTGACATCATTCTCCTCATCATTTGGATCAAGCGGTGTGCCTGCAGGAACATGATCTACATATAATTCATCGATATCCTGATTTGGTCCAAGCTGTAGCCAAACGCGGGCATATTCAATTTCTTCGGAGGAATAGCTGGATAATGCATTATCATCATCTTCTGAAGAGCTGTCATTACTTTCTTCATTTTCAACTGAGCTGTCGTCAGAAGAATCAGTATCCGATTCTTCACTTGAATTATTATCCGTATCATTTTCGCTGGAATTTTCATCAGACTCGTCTGTTGCTGTACTCTCGTCAGATTTATTATCATCTGTCACATTGTCATCTTCTGCTGTACCAGGTTCTTCAGCCGCTTCATTTGTTGCAGAATCATTATTATCACTCTCGTTTGTATTATCCGAGCAGGCAACCAGTACAAAGGTGATAAAAAGCAGAAGAAGGATACAACTGGTAAACTTTATTTGTTTCTTCATTTTATGACCGTTCCTTTCTTTTAATTAAAAATAGTTGTTATGCTATGAATGCCAATTCAATAAATATGATAAATTAATCATAAAGTATTCTGGGCGGCTTGTAAAACTTCGATAATCAAAGTAAATGGATAATTGAAGAAATATACTAAAAAATGAAAATCCGAATTGATAAAACGCATAATAAAGGCGAACTGACTTATTGGACAAGAAAAAGCTTTTGAAAGCAAGGATTACAGACAATAAACTCGTTTAGAATAAAAGAATTAATGCTGAAAAAGCAGTATCTGAGAAATTATATGTACAAAAAAACTGAGTCGAGCTTTAGCAGCTTGATTCAGTTTTTTTAGATAAATATTATCTTTTTCGTTTATTTTTCTTATTATCTAAGTTCAGGAACTCGCTGTTTTCACTTGCAAATTCCGTATCATGACCTGTTTTATTATGCTTATTGCGATTATTTTGTTTTCCTTTATCCTTGTTGCGATTTTTATTTTGTTCAGACATGATGGCACCTCCTGTAAATATTCATGATAATTTATACAATTAGTTTAACCATACATTTAAAAATTATAGGTGTACCATAAATATAAATTGTGAAGCAGGTATCTATTAGAAAAAAAATAGAATGTATGACATAATAGTATATCGAACGAATGTTTCTAATAAGTGAAAATAATAGTTGAAAACTGATTAATATGGCTTTAATGGAAAGGCGATGAATTCGAAATGGGAGTCCGGTTAATTTTAGCAGAAAAACCATCCGTCGCAAAAAATATTGCAGACGCATTAAAAATAAAAACCAAGAAAGATGGTTATTTTGAAGGGGATAACTATGTCATTACCTGGGCATTTGGCCATCTGGTCGAGTTATATGATGCAAAGGACTATGATGGAAAAATGCGAAGCTGGAAAATGGATAATTTTCCTTTTATCCCTTCTGAATTTAAATATAAGATAAAAAGCAGTCCCAGAAACCGGGCACAGACAGATGGCGGAGCTGCAAAGCAGTTAAAAACAATCCATACTCTGATGAGACGGAATGATGTAGAAGCAATTATTTCGGCATGTGATTATGACCGGGAAGGGCAGCTGATTGCTGACAGTATCATCTACCGGGGCGGTAAGAAACCAAAGGCTGCGGTGTATCGCCTGCTCTTGAATGAATGGACGCAAAATGAGGTGCTGCAGGGGCTGGAAAATCTCAAGCTGAATGCGGAGATGCAGCCGTTGCGGGATGCAGGGGTCAGCAGGCAATGGGCTGATTGGGTTATCGGCATTAACCTGACCTCCGTAGCAACTTTAAAATATCAGCAGGGGAAAAGTAAAGCACTCAATATAGGAAGAGTACTCCTGCCAACATTAAAAATCATCTATGACCGCGATCAGGAGATAAAAAATTTCAAACCTGAGGATTATTTTAAACTGACTGCAACCTTTCAGACAGCAGATAAACAGGAATATGAAGGTATTTATACAGAAAAGAAAGAGGATAAATTTAAGAAAAAAGAATTATTAGAGCCAATTCACGAGGCAATTCAAAACAAGCAGGCTGTCATTACAGATAAGCAGGTGGAGAAGAAAAAGGAATTTCCTCCGTTTTTATTCAATTTATCCAATCTGCAGGGGTTTATAACGAATAAGTACAAGGGATGGACTTCTGATAAGGTGTTAAAGGTGGCTCAGTCACTTTATGAGAAAAAGCTGATTACCTATCCAAGAACGTCCAGTATTGCACTGGAAGAGAGTTTGGTTGGAAAAACAGTCCATGTGTTAAAGGTACATGCTGAAGAGCTTCCTTATAAAGATGAAATTAAATTTATGAAAACAAAACGTGTTTTTAATAACGCAAAAGTGGAAAGTCATAGTGCAATCATTCCAACCTATATGAAGCCGAAACGACTTTCAGCGGATGAAGGAATTGTGTATACAGCAATTAAAAACCGCTTTATTATGCAATTTATGCCAATTGCTGAATATGAGGAAACAAAGCTGACTACGAAAATTCTGGAAGTGGAATTGCCAGGTATGTTCCATTCAAAAGGAAAGGTTCAGCTTGTGGAAGGCTGGAAAAAAGTTGAGAAAATCCAATCAAAGGATACATTACTGCCTGCGTTGAACAAGGAGGAGCTTGTAGATGTAACAGGTGCTGAGGTCACTTCCCATGTAACCAAGCCGCCAAAGAATCATACGGAAAGAACCCTGCTGCGTGTCATGGAAACATGCGGAAAAAGCTACAAAGAGGATGAAAGTGAAGAGCTGCTGGGCAGTATATTAACGGGTTTTAGTATTGGTACAGCTGCAACAAGAGCGGAAACCATTAAAAAATTAAAAGATGTAGGCTATATTACAACCGAAAGCAAGCATCTGCTTTGCACAGAGCTTGGCAATCGTCTTGTTGAGATCTTTCCTGTGAAAAATCTGTTTGACTTAGAATTCACTGGACGTCTTGAAAAAGGATTATCAGATATTCAAAAAGGAAAAGCAAGTAAACAGGAGTTTCTCCGGCTTGTTTTTGATTTCACCACGGAGTCAGTTGAAACAATTAAAGATGGAGAAGACATTATTATTAATAAAGTAGCCTCCACACGGGCAACCAATGAAGTATTGGGGACATGCCCGGAATGCGGCGGCAAGGTGATAGATGGTTATAAAGCCTTTAACTGCAGTAATTGGAAAAAGGGCTGTTCCTTTGCGATTTGGAAAAATGATAAATATTTAGCGTCGATGCGGAAAAAACCGACCAAAACAATGGTGAAAAAACTATTGAAAGAGAAGAAAGTCTTTGTGAAGGGTCTGACAAGTAAAAAAGGCAAGAAATTCAATGCTTATTTAAGCTATGAGAAGAATAAGGAAAATGACTATTATAGCTGGAAAATGGAATTTTCCAAGTGAAATAACCTGTGATGGATGTGCGCATCCCCAAGTTTCCAAGCTTTTAGCCGGAATATAGTGTATAATGGAAGCAGAGGTAGCATTATTTTAATAAACGGAGATATAAAGAATTGTATTTACCATGCTAAATTTTCCTCTAGACAGGATGCCCAACATGAAAAAGGTTATCGTAAGCACAAAGGAAAATCTGGATTATGGTACATTAATATGGATTTACGCAAATAACCGTAAAGTATACCGCAGCAGTAAAAGCATTGATGCCGATACGCCATTCCACCGTTATGATTCGCATTATATGGGAATGGTTGAAGATCTGTACAGAGATCAGGAAAAACATCCCCTTTTATTTCAAAGGATGATTGAGAGATCGGACCGGATTTTTGGAGTATGCTTGAATAAACGGCGAAATAGTGATGGTACACGGGACACGATAGTTCTATTTTTTTCGGATTGGGACAGTGTGCAGGATTTTGCTGAAGATGTCTTCCCAAGGCTATTAAAAGAGGAAGTAAAGAGAAGAAAAGCAGCTAAACAAAAATGGCTGGAGAGAGGGAAGCTATTCTCTGAAAAGAAAAAAATGTCACAATAAATGTTTTGGTAATCAGATAAGCTGTCCATGAGGTGATGTCACTTCATAGGGCAGCTTTTTATCTGAATTCATATGCTCAGAAATTATGTCTCTTTTAACTGAAAATATTGCTTAATCTCTCCAAGAATATACCTTCCCGCTTCGAGGATCATAAAGAAGATCAATGAAATCGCCAGGGCTTGGCGGATATAGTAAACTGACAATCTGTTTTACCTCTCGCCGTATAAGGTCATGCTGATAGGTAAATTTGAAATACTTAAAAATGATTCCTTTTCACATAGCAGATTGTGTAAAAAGGCAGTATACTAAAAAGTAGCATTTATTATTTAAATTTTCTGGATTTCGAAAGTTTATCAGATTGTCATTCACAAAACAATAGAGGGGAGGCTATACGATTGGATAGGAAGTATAATGATTTAATTGGAGATATGATTAAAGAAAATGACTACAGCTATGAAAAAGATTTACCAGGCAAGGGGAAGCCTTTGGCTAAAGATTATATTCAAAAGGATACTTTTCAACAATTTCAAAAAATAGCGAAGGATGCCGGCTATTTGCCCCCATGGCTGAAGCTGCAAAAAGAAATCAGCTTATTAGTGCAAGAAGCGCAGACAGAAGGGGATATCAAAAAAATTAACAAGCAGATTAAAAAGCATAACCGAATTTGTCCGGCGCCATTGCAAAAGAAATTTGTCAGCTTAGCTGATCTGGAAGCAGCGAAGAAAGAGTGGTAATCATAAATTAAAACTGGACCTGCAGGATATAGCTTATCCTTACACAGGTCCAGTCGGATTTCTCTTATACTTATTCCACTTTCTTTCCTTTTTTGTAAACAATTTTATCAGCTTGGACAGCTTTTATATCTTCCATTGGGTTTTCTTCGATAATGATAAAATCAGCGAGTTTGCCTTCCTCAATAGATCCTGCATGATCGTCGATTTTTAACAGCTCTGCTGCGTTAACGGAAGCGGATTGTAATGCCTGCAATGGCGTTAAGCCGGCCTCGACCATATGTTCAAGCTCCTCGGAAGATCCATTTTCAAAATCATTATAAGCGGTTCCGGAATCAGTTCCCATTGCAATTTTAACTCCAGCTTTTGCCGCTTTGCCGATACTTACAATATGTGCTTCCTGAACAGCGAGAGATTTTTTAACCATAAAATCAGGTAATTTGTCCGGATGCTGATTAATCGCCCATGGCGCCATTAGTGTTGGCACGAGATAGGTATCGTTTTCCAGCATCATTTGTATCGCTTCATCGTCAAGATAAATTCCATGCTCAATGGAATCTACACCAGCACGGATTGCGTTCTTGATTCCTTCTGTTCCCTGGGCATGGGCACAGGCTGTATAACCTTTATGATGTGCTTCATCCACCGCCGCACGCATTTCATCTACACTCAGCTGAATATCATGCGGTGTTTCTCCATCAATGCTTACGCCGCCGGTAGCCATTAATTTAATGTTTCGTGCACCATTTTTAATATTGGTACGAGCATTTTTACGAAGCTCGTCAACACCATCAGATTCGAGTCCCAATTCAACACCGTGTCCGCCGGTCATCACAAGCGCGGGACCGGATCCGATAATTCCTGGTGCTGTAATTTTATTTTCTTTTTCTAATTTAGATAATTGTAAATCAATGTCATCAGAAGAACCGACATCACGTATATATGTGACTCCATTTTTTAAAAGCTTGTTTAAGTTATCCACCGCAATATAAGTATTTACAACTGCTCCTGTTTTGACAGCATTCACGGAGGATAGACCGCCAATTTTGAAAAAAGGATCTAAAACAATATGTGTGTGGGCATTGATTAAACCTGGCATCACATATTTTCCTTTCAGGTCAATGACTTTATCTGCTGCTTTTGTTTCTTGATTGATAAATCGACCTGATTCTGTATCTACCGCAAAGTCAATTGCTTCAAAATCTGTGTTTTTACCGGTAAATACTTTAGCGTTTTTAAATAAAATCGTAGTCATTCTTGTCTCTCCTCATGATTGGTTTTTCTAATGTTGTATGAAAAATTTTAGAATACAGATAAATATATCATAAAAAAAGAGAGAATTGTGGGAATTTGTCTTAGAATTATTTTCTTGGGGAATTATTTACATGAAAATTAAAAAACAAAAGACACCCCTCAATTGGTCCACTGTAAAAGCAGTGAACCAATGAAAAGATTCCTCTATAAAAGCAGCTCTATTCTTCTCTGTCTGTCCAGTTCCAAAGTCTTGTTTCATCCAGCTGTAATGCATAGATTTCGTCATTTTCCCGCAGTTTCAGCAGTTCTTTTGTCGGCCCGGTGACAACCACACCATAATGATTGATCCCGTTCTCTTCAAAATATTGTATGGTTTCATCGATATGCAAATCATCCCAAACATATTTATTAGCCAGCTTTTCGTGGTTTGACAGGAAATGTAGTACTTTAAAAAATTGCTCATGCAGTATTTTACTGTCTCCATACTCATAAGTGGGAGAGGAGCTCGTTTCAGAAACAGTTCCTGAACCAAACCAACCTTTTTCTTCCTGTCTTTCTACGGTATGCATATCCTCCTCCAGCCAGATAGGACTGGCTGGAAATCCAAAAAAGAATGGATCGGGACTAGAAATAAAATCAATTTCATACTCATCCGACATGTCACCTTTTTGAACTCCGAACCAAAGAATTTCTAAATTATAGTTATCGAAGAGTTCATATACTTCATCTGTTTCAAGAAACTCATTGAAAGAAATATAAGCAGAGGATACTGTTCCTTCCGGTAAATTTTCAAGCTGCTCCCAATCAGAGTATTGTGCCTCTTCCTCACCAGGCAGATAAAAACCTGGCGATGCGGAATTGGCATTTGTAAATAAAGTATCATCCTGCCCTCTTAAATAAGAAAAGAAGAAGGACGATTTAGATTGACCGACTTCAAATATTTCATCTCCAACCTGTTTTCGCTTTGTTGTTTCTACATCCAATCCAAAGAATAAACCGCCCTGTGCTGAAGAATAGGACAAACTGCCATAGGGGTCTGTCAGTGCGGAAGTATAATCATTAACATTCATGATGATTTCTGATCTGTCCGGTGTCCCCCAGGAGTAATAGATGCCGGTACCTATCATGCTAATAAATAAAACACCAATAAATATAATAAAAACGAAAAAAGTTGTCTGAATCCGGGCTTTCCATTTTCCTCTCCGCAGGATTTTCTGCTCTTTTTTATTGAAAGAATTATTATTATTCTGCTTTTCTCCATTTTCAAAGATATTTTCCAGTGTATCGAGTTCCTTTTCAAATGCTTTTCTCTCTTCTTCTGTTAACTCGCCTTTTTCGTAGGCCTGTAATTTTTCTTCAAATGTTCTTTTCATTGGTTTTCATCCTTTCTCTGTCTGATTGCCTGTCTTCCTCGAAACAGCAATATTTTAAAATGACCGAGTTTTACATCCATTATCTGCGAGGCTTCTTTATAAGATAGCTCATGAATATCGTGAAGAATAATAGCGGTCCGCTGTTTATCCGGCAGCTGGTCAATGAGTGCTAAAACTTCTTGTACCTCTTCGCTTAAAATAAGCTGATGATGAATGTCTGCGTCATTTTTCTGTAGTTGCTGAAAGAAGTCCGTATCTGTAACGACATTTTTTCGATGCCTTCGATAATAATCAATATAAGTACGATAAGCTACGGTAAATAGCCAGGATTTTACGTTTTCATTATGATAAAATTCCAGATACAGATAAGCCCGCAAAAATGTTTCCTGCACCAGATCTTCAGCTGTATAATGGTCGCGGCTCAGAGAAAGAAGGAAGTGATAAACACCTCGAAAGTATAATTGATAAACCTGATCAATCGATTTCATGTGTTACTCCTTTCCATCTACACATAACACGTTTCAAATAAAAAAAAGTTACAGATTTATTTCAAGTTTAGTAAAATAAAATATATAATTGCCAGAGTGGTATTATATATAGTAGCATTACCGTATTTCAACGATTGTCAGCTATTATGCGATAAATCCGTTAAAAACTTTGATACGATTAAAAGAATATATAAAATGAAAGCAGATTGAAACCTTATTACAAATAAAATTCCTATGTTTTAGGGGGAGAAAATGAATGAACAAAGTAAAAGAAATAAAATTGCCTGGGAGTAGAGAGCTTATGAGTATTGGAATAAAAGATATGGAACGCCTCAAAAATTAGCTGGACAGATAGTGGAGAATTCGATTGCTCAATTGAAGAAGCATAAGGATTATTTTAAACATATAGAGGGGAAGAAGGTTGCCAATCTCTGCGGATCTAATGGCAAAAAAGCAGTTCCAATTGCTTTACTAGGCGCAGACGTTACTGTATTTGATATCTCGGAAGAAAATAAGCAGTATGCCTTGGAACTTGCCGGATATGCTAAAACCATTATTGATTATATTGTGACGGATATTTATGAAATTGACTTATCTGCGTATCAGAGCTATTTTGACGTACTATATCTGGAGGGCGGGATTTTGCATTATTTTGATGATATTGAAAAATTGATGAGCATACTTTACGCACTTTTAAAAACGGATGGGAAAATGATTTTGAGTGATTTTCATCCGTTAAGAAAATGTGTCTTGGCTGATAGTAAAAAGGTAAGTTACTTTGAGAATAAGAATCTCCAATTAGGTGACTTAGCTTATAAAGATTTTTTTGATGAAGCTGAGCAGACTGATTTTCCCAATGTATCTGTCCGTTTATATACATTAAGTGACATTATTAATGCTGTTATCGGATCCGGTTTCCAACTGGAAAAATTTGATGAACACCGCAGCTGGGATGGCGAGGATATACCTTGGGAATTTACGATACTTGCGAAAAAGTATAAATAAAAAATTTATCAATCTAGAAGGGGAAACAAAATGATCATTTCTACAATTATATTAGGCTGGTCAGGTATTATATTATTTCTTATAACTGCATTTATATTTCCGAAAATGGCCAAAAATAACGAATTTGCTTTTATCCATTTTTTATTGGCATGGATGTATGCCTTTTGGCTTCCTGTTCCTTTAGTTTTAAATCAGTTGCTGGATTTTGACTATCTGCAAATAGGAATTATTTTTGGATTTATCTATTTGTTTATGCTGATTATTACAATGGTTTTTCAAACGGGTCATATTACATATATCGTAAAGAATAATACCGGACAGGCAATTACTGATAAAGAGAGTAAATATATGATGGCAACACTGTCTGACCCATTTGAAGCTTTTGCGAATGTTTTTAAAATTATATGGGCATTATTTTTAGCGATTGGTTTTTGGAATAATGGAGAATATGTGATGGGATGCCTTATGATTTTATTTAGTTTATTTGGCGTTTATTATTTATTTCTGATTCTGAATAATATCTTAGTAACCCCCGTAAAGCTATTTGCTAAAGCAAAACCGAATGTTTATGTAACTAACTTGGAGACCTTTTTCTTCTTTTTAATTTTACTGATCTATATAACCTAATTGGTTCAAAGATTTTTTTACTATTTAATTACCGCAATATCAGATTGGAGTGAACACCTATGAGTAACCCGGTTATTCTGATACTTACCAAGGAAATTGATCTTTATTATACGTTTCGCGATAATATCCGGGAGGTTTTCGGAAATGAAATCCGGCTGCGCAGCAATCATTTTTTACCGGTTCATCTGGAGGATGTGGATTTAATCCTGTCTTCGGCCCCGGATAGCCTGGTTGAGGATTTTATTGATTTTGAGAAGACAAAGGCACCTATGCTGATTGCCAATCGATCTATTGATTTTAAAAAGCTGGAAAAATTATTTGAATTGCCTAAAGCGACACGATGTCTGCTTGTCAGCAATGATGAGGCTATTGCTTATGAATCTGTAACGATGCTGAAGTATTTGGGCTTCGACTACTTAGACTTTTACGCGTACTCCCCTGATATGGAGAACCCTCCTGATATGAAAGGCATTGATGTGGCGATTACACATGGATTAGCAAACCTTGTTCCGGCAGAGCTGGAAGCAGTTATCGATTTAGGAAACAGACGTCTTGATCTGAGTACACTTTTTGATATTTCAAAAATTCTTAAGTGTAATTTTGATCATGCTCATCATATAACGATGGGCTATGTGAAAAATTTTGCCCGAATTGGCAGAGAGCTTGCTAATTCTGTCCGAAACGAGAATTATATTAACTCCAGTTTGCAAGCTGTTCTCAATGCTGTTCAGGATGGTGTTGTTTTTATTGACAGTGGAGGACATGTTTCTTTATTTAATGAAGAAGCGGGCAATATTTTAGGAATAGACGGACAGGATGCCTTACATAAGCACTATGCGGATGTGTTACATGAATTTCAAATTGATAAAGTTATGGAGACAAAACAGCCAATTCCCAGGCAACTGATTCAAGTACATGGAATGAATCTGTTAGTTACGCTAAATCCGATTTTGCTTGATGAGGCTTTTTCGGGAATTGTTCTTGTTTTTCAAGATGTAACGCATGTAGAACGGATGGAGCAGGAGATAAGGAAAAAGAAGCTGCAAACAGGATTAACCACAAAGTATTCCTTTGATGACAACATTGGCAACGGCTATATGATTACGGAGACACAGCATATAGCGAAAAGGTTAGCCAGAAGTGACTATACCATACTAATCACCGGAGAAAGCGGAACAGGAAAAGAGATTTTTGCACAATCAATTCACGAGTATTCTTCCAGAAACAAAGGTCCTTTTGTGGCAGTAAACTTCGCAGGGATTTCCGAATCACTCGCGGAAAGTGAATTATTCGGCTACGAGGAAGGGGCTTTTACAGGAGCAAGAAAAGGTGGGAAAGCTGGCCTTTTTGAGTTAGCGCAAAACGGGACAATTTTCCTGGATGAAATAGGAGACGCGCCATTAAAAATTCAAGCAGCTATTTTGAGAGTGCTGCAGGAAAGACAGGTTATGCGGGTCGGAGGAAATAAAGTTATCCCAATTAACGTCCGGATTATTGCTGCAACTAATAAAAGCTTAGAGGAGATGGTCAGAAATGGAGAGTTCCGTGATGACTTGTTTTACCGTTTAAACCAATTGCCATTAAGGATACCTTCTTTATCCGAAAGAAGGGAAGATATTCCAGATTTAATAAAGTATTTCTTAGCACAGAAAAATAGCCAGTTGAATTTTCCATCGGATGTTATGGAGCAGCTTTCCTCTTATAGATGGCCGGGAAATATCCGGGAATTGGAAAGTCTGGTTACTTATTTGTCAGTTATTGTGAACGGGCCGGAAGTGAGTCTGGCTGATTTACCATCCAAAATGAAGGATAATCTGTTTACAGATGTCCAGACGGATAAAATAATCAGACTGCTTGAGCACTCAGGAGATATAAATCTTTTTAAGAATATTCTAGAATGCTTATCTATTACAGAGAACGAGAATACAGGTATTGGCCGTTCAACATTACAGGCAATGCTTTCTGATAAAATTTCTGAGAGTAGACTGCGTACAAAATTGGAAGTGCTTAAAAAATACGGTTTAATAGAAACTGGAATAAAAAAGCAGGGAACAAGAATAACGGAGCTCGGAGCAAAAATGATAAAACTTATTTAAATTTAGGAGTGTTTATAGGGCTATTTTGATCCTATAAATACTCCTAAATTTTGCTTGTTTTTGAAAAACAGCTGCTTGAAGCTTTATAATTTATTGGCATGTTTTTTGCATAAGGTACCTTATAGCGTTTTATTTAGAAGCAGAGCTTCTGTTAAATGTTTTTTCAGAAAATAAGTATTATTTAGCAAATGGAGGTCAGATGTATGATTACATTAATTAAAAATGCAGAAGTTTATGCTCCCGAGTCATTAGGGAAAGCATCTATTTTATTGGTTGATCAAAGAATTGCCAAAATAGGAGAAGTGGATGAGGAAGCGGTAAAAGGATTAGGTATTGACTATAAAATAGTAGATGCTGACGGCGCTTATGCTGTGCCGGGCTTTATTGATCCGCATGTTCATTTAATTGGCGGAGGCGGAGAAGGAGGCTTTGCGACCCGGACCCCGGAAATACAGCTGAGCGATATGATTCAGTCTGGAATTACAACGGTTGTCGGTCTTTTAGGTACAGATGGGACAACCCGTCATATGACTTCCCTTCTCGCAAAAGCTCGTGGACTGGAAGAGGAAGGAATGACAACATTTATTTATACAGGAAACTATGCGGTTCCTACAACGACAATAACGTCAAGTGTCAAGGAAGATATTATTCTGTTTGATAAAATTATTGGAGCTGCTGAGATTGCTATTTCTGATTCCCGCTCCGGACAGCCTTCCCTGCATGAGCTGGCTAAAATAGTAGGAGAAGCCCGTGTAGGCGGTATGCTCAGTGGGAAAGCAGGAGTAACGCATTTTCACACTGGTCCCGGGAAGGAATATTTATCACTCCTGCATCAGCTTTTAGAGGAGTATGAGCTTCCTGCTTCGAATCTTTATGCTACACATATTACCCGCAGTCAGGAGCTGCTGGATGATGCAATACGTCTGGCAAACAAAGGCAGCTATGTGGATATCACTGCTGATGATGAAACAGGTGAGTGGGTTGCGTACTATAAGAAGAATGGTGGCGATATGCAGCATTTAACGATTTCTTCAGATGGAAATGGCAGTCTGCCGAAATTTGATGAAGCAGGAAAAATGATTGGCTTTGGAGTAGCGAGTACCCAAACGTTGTACCAGCAAGTCATTGCCGCTGCGAAAAACCAAGCACTGTCTATAGAAGAAATTCTTCCGCTTGTAACGAGTAATACGGCAGAAGCATTGAAATTGAATAATAAAGGCGGCATCCAGGAAGGTAAAGATGCTGATGTACTTATTTTAGATAAAGAAACGCTGGCGCTTGAGCATGTATTTGCGAAAGGACGTCACATGCTGGAAAATAAAAAGCTTCTTGTAAAAGGAACCTTTGAAAAATAAAGAAATTTATACTGACAGATGAAGAGAGGAAGGATTTCACAGATGAGAAAACAACCCAATTTATTTGAAGCTTTTTCGCCTATTGTCGTGATGCTGCTGTTACTTGCTATCGGTTTTGGTGTGTATGGCTTCAGTCCGGAACCTCTGTTGATTTTAGCTTCTGTATATGCAGGGTTTATTGCATGGCGATTAGGATATACATGGGACGAAATGATGGAAGGTATTCAAGAAAAAATAAAGCAGGCAATGCCTGCCATCCTAATTCTGATTTCAATTGGAATATTGATTGGGACGTGGATGATTGCCGGTACGATTCCGATGATGATTTACTATGGCTTAAAAATAATTGATCCAACTTTTATTGTCCTGATTGCGTTTGTAGTTTCGGCGATTATTTCTATTGTTACGGGAACATCATGGGGGTCGGCAGGTACTGTCGGTGTGGCATTAATGGGGATTGCAACTGGGCTTGGAGCGAGTCTGCCTGCAACTGCAGGCGCAGTTGTTGCTGGAGCATATTTTGGAGATAAATTATCTCCGCTTTCAGATACAACCAATATTGCGCCGATAGCCGCCGGAAGTGAATTGTACGAGCATATTCGTCATATGCTTTGGACTACAGTCCCGGCAGCCATTCTGAGTATGATTGTATACTTTTTTGCCGGTCTTCATTTATCTTCCGGTAACGCAGCAACATCTGAAACAATGAATACGATGCTGCAAACACTCACAGAAATGTTCGATTGGAATATTTTGCTGCTGCTTCCACCGATAATTATTTTATATGGAGCCATCCGGAAAAAGCCTACGCTTCCGATGATTATCTTTTCATCTGCAGTTGCAGCAATTTTAGGGATTTTCATGCAAGGATTCAGTGCTGGTGACGTATTTGCATCTACGGTTTCAGGATTTGATGTAGCCATGGTGAATCGAGCAAATTTTGATCCTGATTCAGTTATCCCTGAAGTACTTAGCCTGGTGCATCAAGGTGGTATGCAATCAATGACCGGGGTCGTTTTAATTGCCTTTTCTGCTTTTATCTTTGCTGGTATTATCGCTAAATCAGGATCACTTGAAGTGATTATCCAAACATTGATGAAAGTGGTTAAACGAACAGGGGATTTAATTCTGACAACGGTTCTGTCTTGTATTACGATGGCCTTGGTTACAGGGAATTCATATCTTTCTATTATCGTACCCGGGGAAATTTTCAAAGATACGTATAAGAAAAAGAAATTACAGGCGAAAAACTTATCCCGTACTTTAGAGGACTCTGGTACTGTTGTAGTACCGCTTATCCCTTGGTCATCAGCAGGGGTGTTTATGGCCGGAACACTGGGCGTTTCTACACTGAGCTATGCACCATGGGCTGTATTATGCTATACAGGATTTATTTTTGCGATTATTTTAGGATATACAGGTATCGGCATCGCGAAAATACCGGATGAGGATTCTGTAGAAACTACAGAAGTTAAACCGGAATAGTAAATAAATCTTACCAGAAACATCCTCTTTTTTGAATGTTATCAGAATCAAAAAAAGAGGATGTTTTTTGTGAGTTAGTTTAAGAGATACTAGAGTCTTTGCATAGTAGTCCCAAATTCTAAGAATGAAAGAAATTACCAGTCTTGCTATGAATTTGTACTTGAGTTCCTTGCTCCCTTACTGAATTTTCGATAAACTTATGATGTAATTAAATAAAAAGCTATGAATGCATGCCAGTTCATGAAATCAGATTGTATATTCCTGGGCATTACCGTTATTTAGAGATGGCATCCGGCGATTTCAGTTCACTCCTGCTTAAAGGAATTGCTGCTGTTACAAAGGTAAAAGCTATTTCTGGAGAGACACACATCTAGGAGTATAGAGCAGTTTTCCTTATAAATATTATTGTTCGATGCATCATAATTATTACTGGTAAACTTGCTTTATAAAGAACTATTACAGGAGGTTATTTCATTGGCACAAAAAGCAATAAAAACATTGAAAAATTATGTAGGCGGAAAATGGATTGAAGCGAATACAGTAAAAACAGAAGCGGTAGTTAATCCGGCAACTGGAGAAGTGCTTGCTTATGTGCCGCTATCCTCTTTAGAGGACATAAATCATGCAATAGAAACAGCAGCAGAAGCATTTGAAACGTGGAAGGAAATCCCCGTACCAAAACGTGCACGGATTCTATTTAAATATCAGCAGCTCCTGGTAGAGAATCATAATGATCTGGCAAAGCTGATTACCCTTGAAAATGGTAAAAACTTTCCAGAAGCATACGGAGAGGTGCAGAGAGGAATTGAAAATGTAGAATTTGCGACAGGAGCACCATCATTGATGATGGGGGAGCAGCTTGCTTCGATTGCTACGGACTTAGAGTCCGGGATATATCGTTATCCAATCGGAGTCATTGGAGGAATTACACCTTTTAATTTTCCGATGATGGTCCCATGCTGGATGTTTCCAATGGCGATTGCTACTGGGAATACATTTGTTATGAAGCCTTCTGAACGTACACCGCTGCTTGCGAATCGTTTAGCCGAATTGTTGGAAGAAGCCGGCCTTCCGAGCGGCGTGTTTAATATCGTTCATGGCGCACATAATGTTGTAAATGGAATATTAGATCATCCGCAAGTAGCAGGAATATCATTTGTCGGATCGCAGCCGGTAGCAGAATATGTTTATAAACGCGGTACAAATAATTTAAAGCGGGTGCAGGCTCTGGCAGGTGCAAAGAATCATTCCATTGTGTTACATGATGCCAATCTTGATAATGCAACCACACAAATTATGAACGCTGCATTTGGTTCAGCTGGAGAGCGTTGTATGGCAGCTTCTGTAGTAGCTGTTGAGGAGAGCATTGCAGATGAATTTATTGAGCTTTTGACACAAAAAGCTAATGAAATTAAAATTGGCAATGGTTTAGATGAAGGAATTTTCCTTGGGCCGGTAATACGTGATAAGCATAAGGAGCGTACATTAAAATATATTGAAGCGGGTAAAAAAGAGGGAGCAAGCCTGGTACGGGATGGCCGTGAAGATGAGGCTGTGAAACAAAAAGGCTATTTTGTCGGTCCAACTATCTTTGATCATGTTACTTCGGAAATGAAAATATGGCAGGATGAAATTTTTGCTCCGGTTTTATCTATTGCTCGTGTGAAGAATTTAAGTGAAGCAATTGGGTTGGCCAATAAATCCCGCTTTGCTAATGGAGCATGTATCTTTACAAGGGATGGGGGAAGTGTCCGTCAATTTCGGGAAAAGATTCATGCTGGAATGCTTGGAGTTAATATTGGGGTCCCGGCACCAATGGCGTTTTTCCCTTTTTCTGGATGGAAGGATTCCTTCTATGGAGATTTACATGCCAACGGAAAAGATGGATTACATTTCTATACAAGAAAGAAAGTTATCACAACCAAATGGGTTTAAGGTAAAAGGAATTCACTGTATTTACAGTGGCTTTTCTAATTAACTGCCTATGTCATTTTCAAAAAAATGTGATGAGCTGGAATTTATGCATTTTATAAAATTCATGAGATACTGAAGCAAAGAAAATATATAAAATTTTTCAGAAGTGAGGAGAGGCAGAATATGAAAATACTATTAGTCGGAGCAACAGGATCGATCGGAGAAGTTGTATATGAAGAGCTAAAGGATGATGCGGAATTTATTCGAGCCAGCCGAAATTCTTCTGACTATCCAGTAGACATCACCTCTGAAGAGAGTATAAAAGCACTTTTTGAAAAGACAGGTCAGGTAGATGCTATTATTTGTGCAGCTGGTTCAGCACACTTTGCAACGGTGGATGAGCTGACTCCGGAGCAAAATATGATTGCTGTAAATAGTAAACAGTTAGGGCAGGTAAATTTAGTATTAATCGGTCTGCACTATCTGAAGGATAATGGAAGTATTACCCTGACAACCGGTGTCTTAATGGATGATCCATTGAAAACAGCATCCTCTTCTGCGATGGCCAATGGCGGTGTATCAGCGTTTGTGAAATCAGCAGCGATTGAAATGCCGCGTGGAATCCGGATTAATCATGTCAGCCCGTCTATGCTTGAGAAATCAAAAGAAAAGTATGGTAAGCTGTTCCAAGGATTTGAGCCTGTTTCTTCCAAACGGATTGGTTTGGCTTACAGGAAAAGCGTTTTTGGTGCGCAAACAGGGCAGGCTTATAAAGTATATTAAGTATAAAAAGCAGATCAAACAAAATGTTCGATCTGCTTTTCTCTTTTAACCCTGTATAAATAATTCTATTACATGTCCTTCGATTTCAAATGACTTCATTTCTTCCTTTTTCTCAAAATGAATGGAATCGAGAATAAGATGCTTATGCACCAGTTCAGTAAATTTTGTTAAAATACGCTGTGCAGCAGCATCCGTATGCACGAATAGTTGTACACGCTGTTCCACTGGCAGATTCAATTCTTTGCGGCAGGTCTGAACAGCACGTGCGAATTCCCTGACAAACCCTTCTTCTCTTAATTCGTCCGTTAAGCGAATATCCAGCAGCGTCATAAACATATTACCTTCAGCAAATGCAAACCCATCTATTCCTTTCTTTTCGATAAGCACATCCTCTGTAGTCAAAGTAATTGTTTCACCAGATTGCAGGGTAAACGGATATTCTTTGTCTGCAATAAATTTTTCTTTTTCTGTATTATCTAAGGCTTCTACTTTATTTTTTAATTCACCAACAGCCTTACCAACTTTGGGGCCGGCAACTGAAAAGTTTAATTTAAAAACAAATTGTAAAAGCTGATAGTCCATCTGTTTGAATAGTACATCCTTGACATTCAATTCTTCATTGATAATGGATTTGTAGTTTTCTAATGCAGACAGATCAATGTTTTCTTTTGGCATCACAATTAATTGTGATAAAGGGAGCTTTGTTTTTATTTCAACTGCATTTCGTAGAGAACGGCCTTGCTCGATAATCTGTAATACATCGCCCATATCTTTTTCAAGTTCTGTATTGATCTGTGTTTGATCAGCTTCTGGGAAATCAGATAGATGGACACTTGAGCCGTTTAAATTAGAGTAGATTTCCTCTGTCAAAAATGGTGCGTAAGGCGCCATGATTTGCGACAGCTTTGTCAGCACTTCAAATAAAGTATGGAATGCTGCCCGCTTATCGTCTGTCATTCCTTCACTCCAAAAGCGCTGTCTGGAACGTCTGACATACCAGTTGCTGACCTCATCGATAAATAACGAAATCACCCTTGCTCCTTTGGTAATATCATAGGCATCTAAGCTTTGTGTAACCTCTTGAATTACAGTATTTAAACGGGAAAGGACCCATTTGTCAAGCATAGTTGGATGGCCGGCTGCCTCTTTTTCCGGTTTAAAGTCATCAATTTTTGCATACATTTGATAGAAAGAATAAACATTTAGAAGTGTATCCAGTACTTTTGTTTTTGCCTGGCTGACTGTCTTTTTGGAAAAACGTTTATTATTCCATGGGGAGCTGTCGGCAAGTAAAGCCCATCTGAGAGCGTCCGCACCAAATTCATTGATTAAATCAATGGGTGATAGGGCATTTCCTTTACTCTTGGACATTTTCCGTCCGTTTTCATCTAAGATATGTCCTAGTGACAGCACGCGTTTGTATGGTGGTTTCCCGGTGAATAAGGTGGAAACGGCCAATAAACTGTAAAACCAGCCTCGTGTCTGATCAACACCTTCAATGACCACATCAGCAGGGTATTGGCTATCAAATAATGCTTCATTTTCAAAAGGATAATGATACTGGGCAAACGGCATGGATCCACTGTCAAACCAGACATCAATCACCTCACTGGTCCGGTGCATCTTTCCTCCGCAGTCACAGGCAAAATGGATGTTATCTACATAGGGCTTATGCAATTCAATATTCTCAGGGAGTGGATCAACTGACAGCTCTCTTAATTCTTTGATGGAGCCCGGTGATTTCTGTGCTCCGCAGTCATCACAGACCCAGACGTTAAGCGGCGTTCCCCAGTAGCGGTTTCGCCCGATATTCCAATCGACCATATTATCCAAGAAGTTGCCGAATCTGCCTTCTTTCATATGAGAAGGAAGCCACTCCGCCTTTTGGTTATTTTCTATCATCTTTTCTTTTACTGCCGTTGTCTTGATAAACCAGCCTTCCATTGCATAATAGAGAAGGGGAGTGTCACAACGCCAGCAATGCGGATAGCTGTGCTCGTATTTTTCTTTATCAAATAGAAGGCCTTTTTCAGCAAGCATTTTGATAATATCTACATCACAGTCTTTGACAAATTTACCTGCAAGCGGCGCAATCGCATCTTTATAGCGGCCTTTTGTATCGACAACATGAATAAAATCAAGATGATTATCCTGAACAGCTTTATAGTCATCCTCTCCGTGTGCCGGCGCTATATGAACAATTCCAGTACCGCTTGTATCTGTCACAAAATCTGCACCAATCACTACATGCCCGTTGGAAACATCTGCAAAATCAAATGGTGGATGATAAGAAATACCAATTAAATTATGTCCTTTGACAGCTTCTAAGACTTTATAATCTTCCTTCATCAGATCCTGGGCTAACGATTTTGCCACGATATATATTTCATTTCCCTGCTGCAAACGCACATAATCCATTTCCGGATTCACAGCGAGAGCTACATTGGCCGGCAGTGTCCACGGTGTTGTGGTCCAGCCTAACAGATACTCATTTTCTTTTCCTGTGATCTGAAACTTAGCAGTCGCAGATAAATCTGTAACATTTTTATACCCTTGAGCCACTTCATGAGAGCTTAAGGATGTCTCACAATGCGGGCAATAGGGAACAACACGATGTCCTCGGTATAAATAATTTTTCTTATGAATATGAGAAAGAATATGCCAGACTGATTCAATATAGTCATTATTCAATGTGATATAAGGATCCTCCATATCCACCCAATATCCGAGTGCTTCGGTAAATTGCTTCCACTCATTTTCGTAGGTGAAGACACTTTCTTTACATTTCGCGATGAAATTCTCAATGCCATATTTCTCAATCTGTTCCTTACCGCGGATGTTTAATTGCTTTTCAACCTCCAGCTCAACCGGCAGGCCATGAGTATCCCATCCTGCTTTTCGTAAAACCTGATAGCCGGACATAGTTTTATATCTTGCTACAAAGTCCTTTATCGTTCTGCCAAGAGCGTGACCGGCATGCGGCAAGCCGTTTGCTGTTGGCGGCCCTTCGTAAAAGACAAAGGTTTCTTTTCCTTCTCTGTTGGAAATAGAACGCTCAAAAGTATGATCTTTTTCCCACTCTTTCCGGATTCTTAATTCACGTTCTGCACTTGATTCCTTCATTTTTCTCACCTCATTAAATTAAAAAATCCCGATTCTGCGCAGGAGAATCGGGATGGTTACATTCGTCATAAAAATAAAAAAACCAACATAGTAGTGGTTTCGAATGGATTTTCACTACGTACTATCATACGCGTTCCGGATATCGGTAGAATGCCGTCAAAGTTTAATGTACGGTGAAGCATTCAGGTACTTACCGTTTTCTTTTCAACTTTGCTTCTCAGGGAGGATTTTCATCATCTTTCTTAACATTGACTTTCAGCACATGGTCAACTCTCTGTAGATAAGAGGGGATAATTACTCTTTCCCGTCATCGAATTAGATTTTTAAATTAACAATAACAATAAACGATTAAAAATAAAAAGTCAACTTGTTTCAACTATTGGCTTTTTAGCAAATTGGTAAGTAGACTGTATAATAGGAAATAAAAGAAGGGGAGACCGGTTAAATGGATATTCAAAAAATAATAATCGTCAGTCCAATGATAAACGAATTAAAAGAATACATAGATCAGTATAATCTGGATCAAGAAATCCGTTACCTGACAGATGATAAATTAACAGAAGAAGACCTGGAATGGGCAGATGCTTTCTGCGGCTTTCAAATACAGAAAAATATAGACTACAGCAAAGTGAAATGGGTACATTCATTAGGTGCTGGTGTGGACGGATTTTTATCCGGCAGAAATTGGAATGAGAATGTATTATTAACACGGACGATTTGCTCGTTTGGACAACGGATTGGAGAATATTGCTTAAGCTATATTTTAAGAGATGCTCAGGCTCATCAGAAGTTTGCAGAGCAGCAAGACGAGAAAACCTGGAATGCAATTACTCCTGAATTATTGAGTAAGAAGAGGGCCGTTATCTATGGAACGGGAGAAATTGGTCAAAAAGTATCAGGAATACTATCTGTATTTGGAATGAAGGTGTATGGGATATCTTTAAGCGGCAAACCAAAGTCAGCTTTTAACCAAGTAGCAGCTATTGATTCACATTTTTCGGTTATAAAAGAAGTGGATTATGTAATTAATACATTACCGTTAACAGATAAGACAGCTGATTTATTTGATAAAGCTTTTTTTGAACAAGTAAAAGGGGTTGGATTTATCAATACAGGCAGAGGGAAATCTGTAGTTGAAGCAGCCCTAATGGAGGCAGTAGAAAAAGGTCAGGTACGATTTGCTGTGTTAGATGTTTTTCGGGAAGAGCCGCTGCCTGCATCGCATCCATTCTGGGAGCATCCTGCTATCACAATAACACCACATATTTCAGCTGTGACAACTGCCAAGGAAGCAGTAGGCTGTTTTATTGATACGCTGGAAAAAGTGAAGTCAGGGCAGGTGTTGGAAAATAAGATAGATGTCCAAAAAGGATATTGAGGATAATATGATATTAGTGAAATGATTGTAAGGAGAAAAGTATCAGTTGTCAGATGCTTTTCTCCTTTTGTATGTTGCCTAGGTATTTTCTACGATGTCCATTTATTTTACAGGGATTTTTGTATTGTTGTTTGCTATAATACAAGAAAAAGAGAGAATTTTGTTAATATACGATGCATTTATAATGGAGCAGCGCTTGAGCAGTCAGATTCGCCATCAGCAGGGGTGAGCGTAAACTCTGCTGAAGGCAGCTGCTCTTTACTAATTGATGGCAAGGCGGTTGCTGCTATGAAAAATAAAAATATCTTAACATACCTTAAGGTTTTTAGCATTTTATTACTGTTTTTAACTGGTCTAATTAGTTTACGTTTCGTGTGGATCAATTACTATAACAAGGATGATCAGCCTGTTATTACAGATGGTGTCCTTGATTTAACAGGTTGGGATTTCTCTGACGAAGAGACAATTGCTTTAAATGGGGAGTGGATATTCTATCCGAATCAGTTTATAGGTACATCAGATATATCCTCGGCAGGGGATCAAACATTGATTCAGGTTCCCAGTGATTGGCGAAGCGAGCTAAGGACAGGTAAAGAAGAGTCTTCAGACAGCTATGGGTACGGCAGTTATTATTTAAAGGTGTTATTGCCGGAAACGAGTCCTTCATTTCTAGGGCTGCGTGTGAATAATATACAAACGGCTTTTAATATTATGGTCAATGATCAGCTGATTGAATCTATGAACCAGCCAGCTGCGGAGAAAATGGAGCAGTCACATATACGTGGACCAGTTACCAGTCTATTTTATGCAGACCCGGATAATAATGAACTGGAAATTATATTGCAGGTTTCTAATTATGAGCTTCCGTTTACGGGTGGAGTAGAGCGGACGATTTCTTTTGGAACGGCAGATGCTATCAATCAGGAAACGAATCTATCCCGGTTCCTTCAGTTAACGGTTATTATCATTCTATTCTTGCATGCCCTATACGCCTTTGCGATTTTCTTCATGAATAAAGGTAAACGGCAAACCGAATTAATTTATTTTGGATTCATGTCTTTACTGATTGCCATAGGTAATTTATTTGACGATGAAGTTTTTGTTCAATTGCCGTTTAGCGCAGATATCTCCTTTCGTCTGCTGATTGCAATATATATTCTGGTGTTATTTGTTTTAATAAAATTTATTCAGCATTTATATCAGATGCAGCAGAGGTTTATAAAGGCGTTAGGGGCAGGGGCGATTACATTTGCTGTATTGACTTTGACTGTCTTTTCGCTGGAGCATTTTACAGTCTTATCAATCATATTGTTTGTATATGATGCTATTGTTATTTCTTATCTTTTTGTTATCACACTCAGGCAAATTGTCCGCGGAGATAAGAATGGCATTCTGATTTTGCTCTTAATATGCAGCTACACATCTAATTTAGCCTGGGGAGCTGCGATACAAACAGGAAAAGCAGATTTTCCTTTTTACCCGTTTGATTTCTTTGTGCCAATTGTTATCATTGCTATCCTGTTGATTAAGCGTCATATTCAATTAGCACAGCTGAGTGAGGAGCAGGCTGTAAGATTAATAGAGGAGGACAAGAAAAAAGATCAATTCTTAGCCAATACCTCTCATGAGATTCGCAATCCCTTACATGGGATGGTTAATATTGCGCAATCCATTATTAATAAACATAAAGATAGCTTAACTCCGGAAACGGTCAGTAATTTACAGCTGTTAGCTCGAATTGGCCATCGTTTAACATTTACATTAAATGATATTCTGGATATTACAAGATTAAAGGAGCAGCAGATTCAGTTACAGCAAGAGAAGTTTTCCCTGCATTCCATTACAAACGGTGTCATTGAGATGGTGCAATTTACAACTCCTAAACAATCAATTACATTACATAACGAAATCGATAGGGATTTTCCATCTTTATATGCGGATGAAAACCGGCTGATTCGTATTTTGTTTAATCTGATTCATAATGCCGTAAAGTATACAGAAAAAGGGGACGTTATTATTTCTGCTGTAAAACGGGGAGATATGGCCTTTATTACTGTCCGGGACACAGGAAATGGAATTGCTCAGGATGCCCTGGAACGAATCTTTCTTCCCTATGAGAAGCTCAGCAAGTCTGACGTAGATAGTGGGGGAATCGGGTTAGGACTAAATATTTGCAGACAATTAATTGAACTGCATGGTGGAGTAATTAGTGTAGATTCTGAGCTTGGCATAGGAACGGCCTTTACTTTTAGTATACCTTTGGCCTCTAAGAAAGGTCTTGCCCTTGCACAGTCAGAAATTGCGAAACAAGATATATTTTTTGAAGATTCTACTATTCATACAATTGGAAGGTATGAACAGGCATCTGCATCAGACAAGCCTTTGCTGCTGGTCGTAGATGATGATCCTGTTAATTTGAAAGTAATGGAGAATCTTTTAGAACCGGATTATCAGCTGCATAGCACAACAGATCCTAGGGTAGTCATAGAATGGCTGGAGAAGCAATCCTATGATCTGGTTATCTCGGATGTGATGATGTCGCCATTCTCCGGTTATGAATTAACAAAGCGTATCAGGGAACGCTTTACTATTTCTGAATTACCTATTTTATTATTAACTGCCCGCAACCAGACCGAGGATATCTATACCGGCTTTATATCCGGTGCAAATGATTATATTTCAAAGCCTGTTGAAGCATTAGAATTACAGGCCAGGGTTAAGGCGTTAACAGATTTAAGCCGTTCTATTGATGAACAATTACGGATGGAGGCAGCCTGGCTGCAGGCACAAATAAATCCGCATTTTATGTTTAATACCTTGAACGCTATTGCTGCCTTAAGCAACATAGATATCGAGCGGATGATTAACCTGTTAAATGAGTTTGGCAAATATCTTTCCAAAAGTTTTCGAAGTAAAAATACGAAGCCGCTGGTATCATTGCGGGAGGAGCTGGAGCTAGTAGATTCCTATATCTATATAATGCAACAGAGATTTGCAGGGAAGCTGACAGTTCATAAGGAGTTTGATGACTCTGAACATATCCTTGTACCGCCGCTGTCTATCCAAACAATAGTTGAAAATGCTATTAATCATGGGATTATCTCACAAAATAAACCAGGTACACTATGGCTTAAAGGCAAGCAGATGGAGAACAGCTATCAAATTAAAATTATCGATGATGGCAGAGGTATCCCGTCAGAAATATTGGCAAAACTATTCAATAAAAATGATGAAAAAAATGGTGTTGGGCTACTGAATACTGAACAGAGATGGAAGAAGCTGTTTGGGCAGGGGATTGACATCAAAAGTATAGCAGAAGAGGGTACAGAGGTCACGATGTGGATACCTAAGAAATCATATGAATAAGACAATACAAACTATTCCATTCGTAATATACAACTATAGATGAGGTCTAATTTTTAGTAATAAATAACAGATAGAATTAAAACAGCAGTCAAACGGTTATCTCTTATTCCGTTTTTACTTTCCTTGGTTAAAATTTAATTTATCAGGATGTTTAAAAGCCTAAATAAAGGGAATTAATATAAGGTATGTAAATTTCATGATTTATTGAAGTAGTTCAAGGAGGAATTAAGATGAGAGTGCAAGATAAAGTTACACTAATCACAGGAGCTGGTACAGGTATTGGAAAAGAAACAGCTCACTTGTTTGCAAAAGAAGGCGCAAAGCTTATTTTGACAGATGTGAATATAGAAGGTGTAAGAGAAACAGAAAAAGAAGTAAAAGAGCTTGGAGCAGAAGCTATTTCCATAAAGCATGATGTCAGCGAGGAAGAAGACTGGCAAGTAGTTGTAAAAGAAGCGGTTAACCAATTCGGAACCATTGATGTATTGTTTAATAATGCAGGTATATATATTATCAAACCAATTACAGAAATTGAATTAGATACATGGAATAAATTAATGAATATCAATGTGACAGGTACATTCTTAGGTATGAAGCATGTGCTGCCTGTCATGCAAAAGCAGAAAAGCGGTTCGATTATTAATGCTTCTTCTGTAGCCGGTCTTGGCGGAGCACCTGGACATGCCTTATATGGCGCAAGTAAAGGTGCAGTGCGTATTATGAGTAAAGACGTTGCAATGGAAGTTGCCAAAGACCAGATTCGGGTCAACTCCATTCATCCGGGCTATATTGATACGCAAATGGCGGATTATGGGGCAGAGTCACAGGGGAAATCCACTGATGAAGTAGGTAAAACTTACCCGCTGGGCCGTTTAGGAAAACGGGCAGAAGTTGCGAAAACAGTGTTATTCCTGGCATCTGATGATTCATCTTATACGACAGGTGCTGAGTTCCCAATTGATGGTGGATCTACCAGCTCACTTTAGTTAAATTACTAATTATCCAAGAGACTGAGGCATAACAGCCTAAACTAACTTAAAAAAGGTTCTGATTATCAAAACTAGATACTCAGAACCTTTTTGTTCGGGTTTTTTTATTCGTATCCATAGCAGTGTATTTCCTCAAGTTAACCGCCGTGAACGCTAATCCTGATTCACTTAATAAGTTTTGTCTCAATCTCTTTAATGAGAAGTTTTATTTATAAATTGAAAACAATTGGCATCCAGAAGTATACTGCGGCGGTAATAACCACAACGGATATGATGTTCAACCATACACCAGCTTTAGCCATATCTGAAACTTCTAAATATCCAGCACTGAACACTGCTGTGTTTGGCGGTGTCGCCACAGGAAGCATATAACAGGATCCTGCAGATAGCGCTGCGGCTGCCATCAGCGGAAGCGGATCGACACCAATAGCAATCCCGAGACCGACAGTCAGCGGCAGGATTAAATTCGATACCGCTGTATTTGAAAGTACTTCAGTAATGCTGAGCACAAATACAACCAGCAGCAGTAGTACAAAGATATATTGCATACCCTGAAGCATCTGCAATACTTCACCAATAGAATCATTTAATCCTGATTCACTAAATGCTGCTGCGATAGACATACCGCCTCCGAAAAGAATGAGAATTCCCCAGGGCAGCTCCTTCATATCCTTCCATTCCAGTATCCGTTCGGCTTTTTTTGAGCTTGGCAAAAAGAATAAGAGTGCTGCCCCAAAGATAGAAATGGTTGCATCATCCAGATTATCAAAGAATGCACCAATATTCTCCGATATGAATCCAATACTGGAAACAAATGGAGATATAATCCATAGTATTACGGTAATTAAAAAGACAATGCCAACCTTTATTTCGTCCGAAGTTAATTTACCAAGTTTATTGATTTCATCCTTCACGAACTTTAATGCACCATCGGCTTCTTCGGAGGCATTAACTTTGAATTGTATCTTAGTAAGATAAAAATATAAAATAACTAATAAGATAAGTGCCACTGGTCCCGCAAAGAAAAACCATTCGGCAAAGGTAACTGTCCGGTCAAGCTGTGAAGATGCAATTCCCGCCAAAAGGGCATTGGGAACTGCAGATACCAGCGTTGCAAGCCCACCAATTGTTGCTGCATATGCTACAGCAAGTAATATACCTTTCGAAAAATAATTGACATTTTGTCCTTTAAGTATTTCTTTATCCTTCACTTCATCAATAAGTGCGATAGCAACCGGCAACATCATCAAAGCAGTTGCTGCATTGGACACAAACATCGAAATCCCTGCCGTAGCAATCAGAATTCCCAATATCATCCGATTACTTTTTGTTCCGATCATTTTAATAACATTGAGTGCGATGCGTCGATGAAGATTCCACTTTTGTATAGCCAAGGCAATGACAAAACCGCCTCCGTACATAAAGATAACTGAGCTGCCATAGGCAGGTGCTACGATATCGATATCTGCACCATGAAAAGCAGGAAACAGAACTAGCGGCAATGCAGATGTTGCAGCCATTGGCACAGGTTCTGTGACCCAGAAAGTCGCGATTAAAAGTGTTACGCCCAGTACTATTTTCGGCTCATGCGGTAAAACGCTTTCGGGGATAAGGAAATAAACTAAAGCAAACAAGAGCGGCCCCAGGATAAGTCCAATCCAGTTGCGTGTTGTGTAGTGGGGGTTATTTTCTTTATTCTCTTTACTATCTTTGGATTCCATAATGCGCTGTCCCCCTATGCTTTATGTAAAGCTTGATAAAAAATCCTGATATCTGTTTATCACCTCAAATCTCCATTAGTTAAATAAAAATTTGTTTGCTGGGTTCTTGTACTATTCCCACAAGATTTATTTATAAAACTGGATAAAAGATATAACTAACATCTAATACATTTTGATAAAGCTAAGATTATAACAGTATTAATAATTTACTTATGGATGATAGATAACAATAGGGGATGTATTATTTGCGATAGACCAAGGATTTCTTTGTCTATCAATTTATCAATTTCTAAAGGAAATCAGCTGACTTTTTATGGTCAGCTGTATCTCTTTTACATGAAAGAATCAAAATTACGCACTAAATGTGAAAATCTCTCATTTCCTTTTTATTAAAATATTCTTGATAGATTAACTCCTTTATTTCTTTGATTACTAATTGAGGCTGATCTAAATAAATATCATGACCAGCACCTAAAGCAAAAAGCAGCTTGGCATTTTTGTAAATATCCTTTTGCTCCATAATCAATTGATGCCAGGTATCTTCTAACAGCTCTGCTTCCTCCTTTGGAACCCCATCATCAATATAGTTTAATATACATTTCCTCTTATCACGGCCGATAATAGTTACCGGAAAGTTTCCTGTATATGATAAGGCTTTAATAATTTCAGCATCTTTTTCCCAATTTGAAATTTCTTGAAGCATGGTTTTATATAACGAAGGATTTGTATAAAATGCAATTAATTTTTCCTGTGTTTTTTTCGGCAGTTTTTGCTGTTCTTTTGTTAAAACAGGGTCTAATAGTTTCAAAAGTTCTGTGGGAGACAGAGCTGCGTGTTTTTTACAGATTTCAATCCACGCAGCATCTGAATCATTTTCGTTTAGATAAGGTAAATCTAATTGATCCAGTTTATATAAATCTACAGAGGTTGAATCTAATAGTAATAATCCTTGTATTCTTTCTGGATATAATTTTGAAAAATGCTGTGCACATAAACCGCCATAAGAGTGGCCCGCAAGAATGATAGGTTCTGTTATATTCAATTTCTCGAGTATCTGTGGGATTTCTGCATTAACATTTTCAGTAGACCTTTTTTTATGGAGGTATTCACTTTCTCCTAATCCCGGACGATGATACATAATAACCTGATTAGTTTCAGCAAGCTCAGAAGAGATTTCTTCCCATTCATAGAAGGGAGATCCCATTCCTGATAATATGAGAATTGCCGGTTTTCCTGTTCCTTTTGATAAAATTTCAATCTTTTGACCATTGATTTCGATAAAATTCAAAAAATAGCCCCCTTATAGAAATCAAAATTTGATACTGAATCCTAAATGAAGCATATCATACAATTATAAATTGATTGTGCCTCAAATCGAATAAAATACTTCAAGACTGCAATTTCATTATTCATGACAAACCGGATGTATATCCTATATAGTATAAATAGAGACATGTCTAACGTGATAAGAGGCGAGATAAGATGACAAATAAAGAACCCAAACTGACAAAAAAACAAATAGCGATATTAGAGGCGGCAACGGATTTATTTGCGGAGAAAGGATATGCAGGGACCTCAACGAGCGAAATTGCAAATAAAGCAGAGGTAGCAGAAGGAACAATTTTTAAGCATTTTAAATCGAAAAAAGGCTTGCTGCTGGCAATTGTTTCTCCAATGATGGTGAAATTGGTTGCGCCAATGATAAAAAATGATCTGAATAAGGTGCTTGACCAGGAATTTGAATATATTCAAGATTTTATTCGTGCCATGATTGAGAATCGGAAAGAATTTATTCATAATAATTTGCCGATGTTAAAAATATTAGTTCAGGAAATTCCTTTTCATCCAGAATTGAAAGAACAGTTTATTGAGTATGTCGGGAAGGATATTTTTGATAAGCTGAGAGAAATTATCAAGTATTATCAAGATAAGGGCCAACTAGTTGATATGAAGGCAGAAGTGATTATGCGTACGGTTGCAACGTCTATCTTATCCTATATTGTAATGCGCTATGTGTTTCTTCCAGAAGCAAACTGGGATGAAGAAGAGGTGGAAACAGAAAGAATTATTCAAATACTGGAAAGTGGAGTTATACAGAAAAATTAAAAGGATACTCTACGTCTATGGAAAGCAGGCTGATCTCATTTGTTGGAATGGCAGTCTGCTTTTTTATAGTTTTGAGATAATATAAAAATCTGTTATGCTTTATCCCATAGAAAGCAAGAATGCCTGTTATTTCAGTATTGAAAATACAACTAAAAAACGAAAAGGAGCTATTATTGTGCTTGATTACAATAATTCAATTGCCTTACATATACAATTAAAAAATATTATTGAGAAGAAAATAGAAGAGGGGATATTTACAGGCCAGATTCCAAGTGAAAGACAGCTTATGACAGATTATAATACGAGCCGAAGTACGGTCAGAGAGGCTGTTAATCTTTTAGTTCGTGAAGGAATATTGGAGAAGAGACATGGGAAAGGTACATTTGTTTCTTTAAAACCGATTCAAGATTGGCTGGGGAATTTAAGCAGTACGACGGCAACTATTTTACAGATGGGGAAGAAACCGGGGGCAAAGTTAATTGCATCTTATTTGATGGAAACTCCGCATTATATTCAGGAAAAGACCGGCCTTCAAGAGGCATATTTTATTAAACGGATTCGCTATGCCGATGACACGCCAATCGGTATAGAACAGCATTACTATCCAGTCCATATTGGAGAGAAATTAATAAAGTATGATCTAAATGATGTAACCTTGTACGATTTGTTGGAAAATGATCTGGGAATCATACTTGCTGAAGCGGGCCAGACAATAAGCAGCGGCGCCTTTTCTGATGAGGATAAGGAAAATTTGGAATTGGCAGATGGAACCAATGCCCTGATTGCTGAACGTATTATTAAGGATCGGAATAATGAAATTATTGAAATGGAAAAGGCATTTTATAGAAGTGATTTGTATACATTTAAATTAAACCTGTCGCGTAAGTTTGGGTAGAGGGAGCAGTTGAAAATCGCAAATTAAAATGGTGGTGATTAGGCTTATTTCTCATGTTAGAAAGTTTTGATATAAAATAGGACCCGTTGAACGCATGAATGCAGGTTTATTAAGAACAGTGATAAGACTTATTATTTTTTCAAATAACTGAATATATTGAATTAGGGGTTAGGCTGGATTATACTATGAGCAGACCTATTATATTACAACTGGTTCGGACGTCAGAATCTTTATGAAGGGATTAGTTTGTCTTCTGTAATTTTTGAAGTATGAGGGAGGAAGCAAAGAGAATAGTTGGCGGTGCTGCAAACGGGATAAAATATAACGACTTTTGTGTTGTGACGGCTTTTTTTGATGTTATTTTGAAGTGTTTAAGGGGACATTGGATGCTTAGAATAGTTCATTAAAGGAGAGCGGTCTTTTTATTGTGTGAATTCTTCACTGGCCAAATACTGCACTGGGCTTATAAGACATAAACTGGCTGCACTGATAAAGGATGTATAACCTGGAGGCGTTCCCTCATATGCTATAGGACTGGTTATTTGAAACTCAAAATAGTTGTACCGTACACAAAATGGCATAACAATCGATTCAACCGGTTCCTGGATTTTCAGTTTCTTCTTAAGTTTATAGTTTTTCAGATTCATAATCTTAGATAAATGAGGAGGTATGAAGGATGAAAGTTGAAAAAGAAATGAACAATCGGCTTGAGAAAAAAGAATCGTTATTGTGGAATGCGATGCACCGTTTTAATCCAGAAGCGGAGCAGGTTGTTGCTGTAAAAGGGGAAGGCTCGTGGTTTACAGATGAAACCGGGAAAAAGTATATGGATGGAGTTTCCGGGCTATGGTGTTTAAATCTTGGTCATGGCCGTGAGGAAATAGCCGAAGCGGCAGCGGAGCAAATGAAAACCCTCTCCTATTTTCCTTTAACGATGAGCTATCAGCCTGCAATCAAACTGGCTGCTAAGATTAGTGAGTTACTTGGTGAGAAATATCAGACGTTTTTTGCAAATAGTGGCTCGGAAGCAAATGAAACGGCATTTAAAATCGCCAGGCAATACCATAACCAGACCGGCAACCCGCAGAAATATAAAATTATTTCCCGTTATCGGGCTTATCATGGTTCAACCTTAGGGGCACTTAGTGCAACAGCACAGGCCAACAGACGAGTCAAATATGATCCGACAGTGCCCGGATTTTTGCATGTATATCCGCCATACAGCTACCGCTCCATTTTTAATGGTAGTGCAGAGGAGTCAGATCTGAAAGCAGCGCAGCTGTTGGAAGAAATGATTAATTGGGAAGGTGAAGAAACCATAGCTGCCTTTATTATGGAGCCCTTTATTTCCGGCGGCGGGGTTATTATTCCGTCAATGAAATATATTCAACGCGTATCTGAAATTTGCAAGCAACACAATATCCTTTTAATAATGGATGAGGTTGTGTCAGGCTATGGACGCACAGGGAAAATGTTTGGGTTTCAGCATGCAGCAGGAGTACAGCCTGATATTGTAACAATGGCGAAAGGACTGACCAGTGGCTACCTGCCTTTGGGGGCTACTGCGGTTAAAACTGAAATATATAATGTATTTCAAAAGGACGGGAAGGACTCGCATTTTCGGCATGTTTCCACATACGGCGGGCACCCGGCAGCGTGTGCGGTAGCGCTGAAGAATATTGAAATCATTGAAAATGAGAATATCATTGAGCGTGTAAATAACCTTGCACAAACTAAATTGGCAGACTTGCATCAATTAATCGACCATAAAAATGTGGGGGAAGTCAGGCAGACTGGTTTTCTATTGGGGATTGAGATGGTAGAAGATAAACAGTCCAAAACACCGTTAGCTGATGAAAAATTAGCCAAAATAATTGGTTTGTGTAAAGAAAAAGGGCTAATTATTGGAAAGAATGGAGATACCGTCCCGGGTCACAACAATGTTATTATCGCTGCACCTCCATTAACAAGTACGGAGGAAGATTTAGAATTTTTAATTGATACATTGCAGTGGGCAATCCGCAGTCTGTAATTGGCGCGTTTGTTGCAGAAGCAAATTTCACCAAATTAAAAAGTGCTCCAATAAAGCACTTTTTAATTTGGTATAAATAATTACTGATATTTGTACAGTTATTTTAAATAGATACTTCCGTAAAACAATCGGTTAACTCACAGCGCTATTCTAAATCAAGAAAAATTTCCTCAAGTGACGGCTCTTCTACCTCCAGCCGAAATACACCGATATCCTGTTGTACAAATTTTTTATTTACCTGTGGAATGAGCTCATTTGCCTGGACGGTAATTTCTGAAATATTCTCAGCAATTTGGGTGTCCGCAGCGAGCTCTGTGAGAGAATTTTTCAATTGCGTCTGTTCTTTTTCAGAGAGGGAACGATGATGAATATGGACTATAATAGCCTGCTGATACTGTTCACGCAGCTGTTTCATCGTTCCCTGTGTTTGAATGCTTCCCTTGTTCATAATGGCAATTTCATCACATAGCTTCTCCACTTCATTTAAATTATGTGAAGTTAAGAAAATGGTCGTTCCTTGTGCGGCAATTTCTTTGATTAAAGAATGGATATTTAAAACGGCATTAGCATCGACACCTGATGTGGGTTCATCAAGGAAGAGCAGCTTTGGCTGGTGGATGATGCTCTGAGCAATTCCTAATTTCTTTTTCATTCCAAACGAAAACTTTTTCACTTTTACATGGACAGCGTCTTCTAATCCGACTTGTGTAAGAACATGAATAATATCCTGCCTGGAAAGAGATTGCTTTAATAATTTCTGAAAGTAGTTTAAATGGCTGAACGCAGTAAGATCCTCATAGAATGTGGAGTAATCCGGCAGGACACCAATTTCTTTTTGGAGAGATTCAAGTCTGTTTCCTGATTGTCCCAAAACCTCGAATGAACCGGAGCTGGGTTTAATCAGCCCTGTTACCATATTAATCAGGGTTGATTTGCCGGCTCCATTTTTACCGAGGAAACCAAAAATTGATCCTTGAGGAATATGTAAATCAACAGAATCGACAACCGTTTTCTTACCATATGTTTTTGTTAACTGATTAGTTTGCAAAGCTTCCATTATAAATCCCTCTTTCTAAAAATAAAAATGCTTAGTAAAATAAATAAAATGGGGAAAAATGCTACGAAATAGACATAATAATTATTGGATTCTTCCTGCATGTAATAAAAATAAGGTGTCACGTAGCCGACCGCTTTAATAAAAAGGTTGTCTGTTCCTGCACTCCATAAACCAAGCACCGGCAATGCAATTGAAATAATAATTCCTAAAAACATGCTTAAAGACGGCTTGGGGATAATGGTTGATAGAAAAAGTGTCAAGCCGATGAAGTAAGACACAAAAATAATCGATTGAACCAGGTTTAAAATGGAAAACGACTTTGGAAATGGGACGATAAGCAATAAAGCGACCGCAATACAAACGACCCAAAATAAAAAGCTTCCGATAAATTTTCCAAGGATAATATTGCTCCGGCTTGTCTTTGCTGCTAAAAATCGGATGGTCCTTGTATCCATTTCTTTATTGACAACATTGTGGGATAAGCTGGTTACAAACAAAGGAGCAGCTAAAATTAATAAAAGCATTAATCCCATGGCATAAGCATCATTTCCAAGGCCTAATTCCTGCAGGGGTGCCTCGAATTGACGGACTAATCTTGCAGAACCGATAGTTACTCCAAAAAGGACGACAATAATTACAATAGAGCGGATGCTCGAAAATAAACTTTTAAATTCTCTAAAACCAACTGTAAACATAAATCAATCTCCTCTTTTTCTATGTGTATTAGCTGATAGAACGACTGCGGGTCAATGCCATGACTCCAGCAATTAAATAGAGAATACCGCTGAAAATTCCTAAACCGATAGTTGAAAGTGTTCCAAGTACTGCTGTCACTATCAACAGAATCCCTGCAGTTTTTCCTTTATCTTCTTTTTTGAATAAGAAAATAGCTAATGCCCCTGAGATTATCCAGACGAACGAAACAACAGATAAATAGATAAAAAGATAACCTATATAACTGATGAGCTGCTGTTCGCTGAATTCATCTATGTTCTCGTCCTCCATAAAAGACTGGACAAGCTCCAATGTGTCGGGACTTCCCTCGAGGTTGCCATACAGCAGGATACTGCCTGCGAACAAAATCCCAAATAATAAAATACCAATGGCTGTTAAAATTGTTTCTGTTTTATACTTCATTTCATATTCTCCTTCTCCTGTTTCTCGATTCTTACTCTAGCAAACACAGCTGTCCTTTAATTGAACAGAACTTTACCAATAAATAAAAATAGCACCGATTTGTTCAACTGTTCGTAAACTTGCTGTGTTAAGCTACCTATTGGAGGTGTTGTACGTGGAGGAACAGACAGATATTTTAATTGTCGATGATGAAAAAGCAATTGTGAGTATGCTGGAGATGATGCTGAAGAAGGAAGGGTTTCAGCATGTACATAAAGCTTATACAGGGCAGGAAGCCATACATATATTAAAGGAGCATAAAATAGAAGTTGTTATTTTGGATGTGATGCTGCCGGATGGAAGCGGATTTGATTTTTGTCCGAAGATTAGAGAGCTTACGGATGCCTATATTCTCTTTTTAACGGCAAAAGTATCTGACTTAGATGTGTTAACAGGTTTTGCGACAGGCGGAGACGACTATGTTACAAAACCATTTAATCCATTAGAAGTAGCGGCAAGAATCAAAGCGTATTTAAGAAGGAAATCAACTAAAAAAGAAACCTATGCATTTGAAAAATCCGGTAAATATGACTTTGGCCGTTTTATATTGGATGAAAATGCAGGAGAACTGAAGGTTAATCGAGAAAGCGTTCCGTGTCCAACGCAGGTTTACTTACTGCTTCTTTACTTATGTAAGCATCCGAACAGAATTTTTTCTAAAGCGGATTTATTGGAGGCTGTTTGGGGATTTGAGCATTATGCAGATGAAAATACCGTCTCCGTACATATTAGAAGAATCCGTGAAAGAATTGAGGTCAATCCGAGTAAACCGGAATTACTGCTGACTGTACGGGGACTGGGATATAAATTGGTGAAAGGGAATGCCTTATGAAGAAATTACGGAGCCGGTTGTTTTTTCATTTTTCGATTCAGTTTGGTTTTATTTCTTTGTTAATGATTGTTGTTGTTTTTACTGCCTTTTTTATCGGTTTGTATTACATTTCTAACGAGGATAGAGAAGCAGATTATTATCAAGCACAATTAGAGGAACTTGCAATTGAAGTAGGTGATCCATACGATTATAAAGAAATGGGAAACGATATTAGTGATGTATTACCAGAAAACGTGTGGCTGCAAATTATAGATGAAGGGGGAAACGTGATTGAGTCTGAAAATGTCCCGGAAGATTTAAAAGAAAGTTATAAAAGTTTTGACATGGTACAGATGAAGGAGCGGGAACAGCTGGGAGAATCTGCTGTAAAATACTCATTAGAAAAACCTTTGTATGGGAATGGAAACGAATATTTATTTGTACTGGGTTATAAAGATTCAGGAACAATCCTGATGAATGAATTGGTAGAAAACGTCAAGATCAATGGTAGCATTCCTGAAGCAGACAAGTCTGAGGTAGAAGAAAAATTGAACCGGCTGGAAGGAACACTTGTTATTTATAATGAAGCAGGGAATTTGGTTCAACAGTTTGGAAATCAGGAACAAGTAGAAGAACAACCACTAGGAATGATTGAGAAAGACACTTCTCCAGATCATTTCTCTGAAAAACAGTATACTTTTTTAGATAGAGATTCAGGTAACTCATGGATCTTATATACGCCAAATGAACAAAATCAAGATATGCCATTAACATTATATAGAAACATTACTCTTGTATTCGTTGGGTTAGCTGGGATTATATTGCTAGTAACTGTCTTTATCTCTTTCTGGAACAGCTTCCGCTATGGAAGTCCTTTATTTATTTTTTCAAATTGGCTGAACCGCATGGGAAATGGTAATTATGAAGAAGTGTTAACAGAGCAGGAGAAGAAAAATGTATATCGTAAAAACGGCAAATTAAAAAGACGATATAAATTATATAAAGAGGTTTTTCAGGCATTTGATGATATGGCTGCTAAACTAGATGCTTCGCGAAAAGAAAGAGAACAGCTGGAAAAAAGCAGAGAGGAATGGGTTGCAGGGATTTCCCATGATTTACGTACGCCTTTGACTACCATGGAAGGCTATGGCCGCTTGCTGGGAAATAGGGAATATGACTGGTCGAAGCAGGAGCTTCAGGAGATTGGAGATACCATCACTGATAAAAGTAATTATATGGTTGATTTAATCGAAGACTTTACGCTCAGCTTTAGGCTGAAAAATGATGCCAATAGCCTAACATTCAGCCTGGCTAACATCAATGAATTTATGAAACAGATTTTGGAGAAGTTTCAAAAGGATGTAGCCTTTAAGGATTACCAGATTATATACAAACCCATTCATCCAGATAAAAAAATAGAAGTCAATGAGCGGTTGCTTGAAAGAATGATAGATAACCTGGTGTACAATGCCTGGAAGCATAATCCGCCTGAAATAGCAATAAAGATCGAAGCAGCTGAATCGGGAGAAGGAAAAGCATTGGAAATCAGAATTATTGATAATGGAATCGGGATGGATGAAGAAACACAAAAGCATCTGTTCACCCGCTATTACCGCGGAACCAATACAGAAGAGAGAAATGAAGGAACAGGGCTTGGCATGAGTATTGCTTTACAAATTGCCAAGCTGCATCAGGGAACGATTTCTGTTCAGTCTGAAGAAGGTCTGGGCACAACTGTAACAGTAGTTTTGCCCTGCGATAAAGAATAATTAAAGAACGCGTTACAGTGTATATGAGGCTGTAACGCGTTCTTACATAACAATTATTAACTAAAAATAAAGATTTCAAAGTCAGCATAATAGATGATTTATACTAAAAGTAGTAAGAGAAGAGGGATCCCGATGGAAGAGAGAACTAATATTTTAATAGTAGAAGATGATTATGAAATTGCCCGTATCATGAAGGATCACTTAGACAGAGAAGGATATCAGGTGACATGGGCATCAACTGGTGTGGAAGGCTGGGAGGATTTTAAAGCAGGAGCCTATTCAATGGTACTTATCGATTTGATGATGCCGGAGATGGATGGCTATGAGCTGTGTGAAAAAATCCGTTTGGAAAATGATGTTCCCTTATTAATTGTCAGCGCAAAAGGGGAGGATGACAGTAAAATTAAGGGATTGAATTTAGGTGCAGATGATTATTTAACCAAACCGTTTAGTCTCAAGGAATTAACAGCTCGTGTCCAGTCCCATTTAAGGAGGTACCAGCGCTATACAAGTAAAAACTATGATTCGCAAATTTCACAGTATACACATGGATTAGCCATTGATTTCTTAAATGACGCGGTTTTTTTGGAGGATGAGCTTCTTGTTCTGACTGCGAAGGAAAAGGAAATTTTATTTTTACTTTCCAGAAATCCGTTTATTACGTTTGAGAAAGCGCAAATTTATGAGCATATCTGGCAGCTGAAAAATGTAAATGGCAATAATACCGTGACAGTGCATATTAAAAGTCTCCGCACAAAATTAATGGATACTGGAAAGCAGGCGAAATTTATCCAGACGGTTTGGGGAGCGGGATATCGTTTTGTAGGAGAGCAGCTATCATGAAGATTAAAAATTGGCTGATGGTAAGTCATCTTGTAGTGATGCTGCTGCCAGTAGTGGCGGTGTATCTGCTGTATGTCAGTTTACAGAATTATAATCAGGAAGAGGATTTAAAGGAATATCTTGAATTTCAAAAACTTGTTTCGGATTTAGATAGCGAGTTGAATGATGCGTCTTTATATAAGCGTGTAGGTGATGAGAGATACCAGCAATTGCAGAAGTTGGGAAATGCCAGTCTTCGAGTTGATCTATATCGTTATGACGGTGTTCAATTATTTTCAACGATGGAGCCGGAAGCAATTTTTACTATGCAGAAGTCTCAAGATACACTACTTGAAAATTTAAATGAAATGCAGAAAAAAGTAAGAACCTATTCATATAAAAAGTCAGTGTTTGATGAAGATAAACAGCTGGCAGGTATCTATGAAATTACACAAGGAAGAGAAGCTTGGGTAGAAACTACGAATCAAAATATGCTGATTATGCTGATTTCTTCAGGTGTCATTTTTATCCTTCTATATGCTATCGTCATTACAGCAATTAATCGAAAACTGAATCGTCCGATGAATCAGTTGCAGGAGCATATGCAAGCATTTGCAGATGGAAAGGAAATGGATAAAAAGCTCATTCAATCACGAGATGAAATTGGTGAATTAAATACCCATTTTGAGAAAATGAAAAATCAAATCATAGAAACTAGAGAAGCTCTTGTGAAAAAGCAAAAAGAGAAAGAATATATGATCGCTGCTTTATCCCATGATTTAAAAACACCACTTACCGTTGTACGAACGTATACAGAGGCTTTGGAAGATTATGATTTAACCAAAGAAGATCGAGCTGAATATCAAACGATTCTCCATGATAAATTAGAGCATATGAAACAAATGATTGATGATTTATCAATATTTACAGCACTCCAATCATCTAAAAATACGCTGCAGTCTGTACAAGTAAATGGAAATGAATTTTTTGAAATGTTATTTTCCGGCTATGAAGAGCCATGTGCAAGAAAAGATATCCGATTAACTACAGAATGGGCAGTTCGTAATGCATACGAACTCGATCCGAAGCAAATGATCCGGCTGGTAGATAATCTAATGGATAATAGTATTCGATATACCCCGCAGCGCAAGCAGATTTGGCTGGCAGCGGTTGCATCAACCAAGTCGTTACCAGATTGGATTTTCCCGTCATTTAAAGAAGAAGTGAACAGATGGAGAGAAGCGGGAACAGTTATTCTGATTCAAAACGAAGGAAAAGGAATGGAAGAAAGTCAGTTAGAAAAAGTATTTGAACCATTTTATCAAGATAATGCATCAAGGGGTAAAGGAGCAACATCAGGTCTAGGCTTAAGCATTGCGAAAATAATTATGGAAAATCATAAAGGGAAAATAAATATATGGTCAAGTGAAAATGAAGGAACTTTATTTGTATGCTGGATAAAAGAAAGGGGATAAAACATGTTAAAACGTAGATGGAAGGAAAGCTTAATCGGACTAATTATTTTTACAATCGTATTAGGAGGCTGTTCGCAGGATATGCAGGTCTCTGCCGAGGAAATCATTCATAATGCAATTGAATCAGAGAAGGAAATTACTGATTTCTATGGCGAAGCTGAAATGAAGATGTTTGAAGGAGAGGAACTGGCAGAACAGATGATTATGAAAGAATATCATTCAGGGAGTGATAGGAAAATTGTAATGGAAGGGAAATTGCAAGGAGAAGAGGCAGAGGCGTTAAACGATGGTGAAATGATGCAGGTATATGATAAAACAAACGAAACCGTAATGGAAGTAGATACTTCGGAAATGGGAGATATATATGCATTAAGCCCAAAGGAAAATTTCCAAGCCATGATAGATACAATGGAGGATTCGCATACTTATGAAGTAGTAGGCGAGGAAGAACTCCTGGATCGAGATACCTTCCATATTAAGATGGAAGCAAAAGAAGCAAATAGTTTATTAGGAGATACAGAGGTGTGGGTAGATAAGGAAACATGGATTGTTATAAAATCAATCTCTGAAGCTGCTGAGATTCGAACAGAATCTGAATATACGAAACTTGATTTTTCACCAGAGTTTGATGAGAATACGTTCACAATGGAGATTCCAGATGACGTAGAAATTAATAATATCGAGGATATGTTTTCTTCTGATTCGGTGACATTAGAAGAAGCAGAGGAAGCTTTGGGTCAGGAGTTTTTAATCTTTCCGGAAGAGGACATTCAAATTATGGATATACAAGTGCATGATTTAGATAATGAACAGTCAGGGGAAGAAATACAATTAAGCTATGGTACCAAAGAAGGTGTTTCATTATTCGAACTGTTTATTTCTATTGCTGATGAGGATACAACAATAGAAGACCCCAATATGGAAATTAGGGGAACTCCGGCAGAATATGAAGAAATGTTTAGTAGTATGAAATGGGATGAAGACGGTTTAAATTATTTTGTAATGCGGATGGATAATGAAGAAGGAGTAGATGATATCGTCGAATGGGCGGAAGATATGGTGTTGAGTTCGGAAGAGGATTAGATTGATATGTTATATCGAGGACGGTAAGGAAAGATTTGGTATATATGTATTTGATCATTATTGCATTTATTTAAAATCTCTCACTATCGGTCCAAGAATATAATATTCGCATTAAAAAGGCTAAATATCATCCATTTCAGTTGAAAACGGTCAAGGATAGTATTTAGCCTTCTACCATATTAGGGGGAGAAAAATATGAATATATCCGCAGAAGAAATTATGAGGAAGGCAGCTGAATTAGGGAAGGGAATAGAGAATTATTATACTTTATCAGAATCAAAAGTATATAAAGGAAAAGAATTAATAGAGCATAGTATCTTAGAGGAGTACGTTGCAAATGGAAAAAGAAAAATAGTTACTAATGACCAGCTTCTTGGAGAAGATGCGAAGTCAGAAGCATGGAATGATGGAGAAAAAGTAATTATCTATGACAAGCATAACGGACGTGCTTTTAAGCTGGATATAGCAGAGGATGAGAATATACAATCATTGGATCCAAAAGAGAAAATTAATAATGTGATGGGCATAATGAATGGTTCTCATGAGTTTACATTTATAGGAGAAGAAACAATACTTGATTTCGATACAGTACAAATAGATGCAAAAGCTAAAACATCGAATCATTTGTTTGGAGATACAGTATTGTGGGTGGACAAGAAAACAGGATTTATTATAAAAATGATTTCGAATAATGGCGGTGTTCAAACTGAGATGCAATATAAAGAAATAGATTTCTCACCGGAATTTCCAGAGGATGCATTTACTTTGAATATTCCAGAGGGTGTTGAAATAAAGGATTTAGAAGCATACGCTCCGGATACAGTAACATTAGAAGGAGCAGAAGAAATTCTTGAACAGTCCTTTTATCTATTTTCAGAAAAAGAATTTAATTTAAAAGATGTTGAGATACATCATATTGAAGGGGAAATAACACGTGATGAGTTAAATTTAACTTATTATTCAAAAGAGGATGCTCCAATGTTCTATTTAACTATTTTTCATTCACCTGAGGGTATGAAAATAGAAAAAGCTGATTTGAAAATCCGGGGGAAGCAGGCAAAATACGAGAAGATTGTAAATAGTATTACCTGGGATGAAGATGGCTTGCGGTATGCCATCATTCTGATTAACCCGGATATTGAAAAAGAAGAAATAATAAAGAAGGCAGAAAGCATGGTGTTGAGTTCGAATTTAAATAGACAATCTTATAACAAGAGGTGATTCACCGTGAAAAAAGTAAAGATACATCCCCTTATTATTGTCGCCGTATTCATCAATACATGGGGAAATGGATTTTCTTCTTATCGTCTTTATGAGGATGATAGAGCAGCTGCTATTATCTTAGCAGTGTTGTGTTTATTTACATTAACTTTGGCTATTTACGGTATTATCCGTAATCAGAAAATAAAAGAAAGGTAAGGAGATGTTGAGTATGTCACCAGAAGTTATTGTCAGAGCAGCGATAGTTTCTATCATTATTTGGATTATCATGTCCAAGGAGCTTGTGAAACCTTCAAAAGAGCAGAATGGGAAATTAATTGCTTTACTAATATATGCAGGGTGCTTATCAACAATTATATTGATGGTTCCACTTTATCAAAATCTTCCGTTTTAAAAAAGTAAAACTAATTATAATCGTTCCTGGTATATACATTTTCAAACTAATTCTTAGAAAAGAAGTGATAATAAAAAATGGTTAACTTTATTTTAACGGTTATTATTGCAGCCGCAGCTAGTTTAATTGCCTTCAATGAGAAAAAAAAGAAGAAATAGAGAGTTTAAGGAATTAACCTGTTATTGATTGAAGCAGTTCGATGCCAAGAACTTTATGCTGTTAATCTAATGACCAGAAAGTATTTAAAAGTTTATAATAAAGGGATTTAAGAGAATGGAGAAGGATTATGGAAATTACAACAATTTTTACTGTGTTTGTCGTAGTATTCACGTCAATAATTTTGGCATTTTTATATTACTTATATTTTTGGGGATATAGTAAAGGAGAGCTTTCGAGAAAAAAATTAGTCAAATTTATTGTTATAACTGCTTTCTTTGGTGTTTTTGGTGCTGGCGGTTTAATATTCAGTACTGTAGACTTTATGAGTTGAAGAAATTGATTAAGCAAAGATGAAGTGGAGGAGTTAAAAGTGAATAATAAGATTACATATATCATATTTCCATTAAGTGTACTGGTAATTCCGTATTTTATGTTTCAAATTATACATCATACCGGTAACCTTAGTTGGCAAATTTATTCAGGCTTAATGATTATTTGTTCAATTATCGCTGCATCATTTATTGTCAGTCATTGGAGAGACGTGAATAATCAATAAGTTATGACACTATGAAATCTATTTGAATAGCTAATATCGTAATTTAAACTATTTTATAAGCAGTGAAGGGTTTGTAATAATTAGGGTGCTGTAAAAACGTTAATCTGAGTTGTTGCAATTTACATAGAAACAAATGCCATTAACTTCTGCTTTCCTCATCTTCTTTATGTTATTGCCCTTTTTAGTAAGGCTTAGTAATAAAGAGGAGAAAATATATTAAATGTAATTCAACTTATCGGAATTTGTTTGAAATGAATTAATTGAAAGTTAATAATATTTACTGTATAAAAGCAGATAACAAGAGTATTGAATTGGTTGTTGAAGAAATAGCAGAAAAACAAAGTGACTCTTTTACCGGATAAATGAATGGGATACACAGGGGGCAATAAAATGAGTGAACAATCCATTAAAATTTTAGAGCTTGAAAAGAAATATGGAAATCAAGCTGCTGTCAAACAAATTAATTTTGAAGTGAAGAAAGGAGAGCTGTTTGGATTTTTAGGGCCAAACGGAGCAGGGAAAACAACGACGATTAAAATGATGACTGGATTGCTTGAACCGACAAGTGGCACGGTTGAAATAAATGGTTACGATATTTGGAAGAATCCGCTTGAAGCAAAAAAGAAGATTGCTTATGTTCCAGACCAGCCAAATTTATATCCGAAACTAACTGGCTGGGAGTATTTAGAGTTTGTAGCATCAGTATTTCAAATACCATCAGGTCGTTTTAAAGAACGGGGGAATAAGCTGCTGTCCATATTTGGTCTGACGGATCGGGCTGATGAATTGATTGAAGGATATTCTCATGGGATGAAACAAAAGATAGCAATCTGTGGAGCACTTATTCATGATCCGGAAATCTTATTTTTAGATGAACCGACAGTAGGTCTTGATCCAAAAAGTGCGCGGAATCTAAAAAATTTGCTTAGAGAAGAATGCGATAATGGCATAACGGTGTTTTTAACAACGCATATCCTTGAAATAGCGGAGCAGATGTGTGACCGGATTGGTATTATTTCAGATGGCAATATTATCGCTCTTGGAACAATGGATCAATTAAGAGAAAAAGACGGCCGTATGGAAGGAAGTCTGGAAGATATATTCCTGGAGTTAACAGGCAGTGATGATCAAGAAGCGGTCATTCAGGAGATGGCGAAAGAGGATCAGCCAGGTGACCCATTATGATGAAAAAATTGATCAAAAACCAGCAAAGAATATTTGTGAATACACTTAAATCTCAAGATTTGAAAAACTATTTTGCTTATCTTGTTATTTTTGCAGTTTTGGCTGTTCTGTTATTTTTATTTTCTCAAACGATATGGCGAATCGCTGGTTCGCTGACTGAGCCAATGCTGGCCGGTATCTTTTCCTACAGCATGTTAATGATAATTGGGATGGTTATTTTAATAGGGATGCCTCAAGTGTTTAAGCACATGTACTCGGCAACTGATTTAGAGTTTCTATTTACATTCCCGATTAAAACAAGGCATATTTTTCTAATGAAATATATTCAAAGTTTTATCGGTACACCTTTATTTGCTGTTTTCTTTTTTTTAATACCATTTACTGCTTATGGAGTGGCTAGTGGTGCCAGTTTTTTATATTATTTTGTACTCTTGCTTGTTTTGCTTGCAACATCAATTATTGGACTTTCCATCGCCTACCTGCTTAATTTAATTGTTATACAAATTGTGCCTGCAAGCCGGGCAAACGAATTTATGACTGCGATGAGCTTTCTATCAGGATTATTTGTTTATTTGATATTTATGTTACCACAGATATCAAGTGGCCGTTCACTTACAGACTCCCTCATGGCAGGGCTTCCGGTTTTACCAGATTGGGTGCCGGTAAGCTGGGGGAGTGATGCAATAATTAGTGCAGCGAATGGATCAATGGGCTTTTTCCTGCCTATGATTTTATTTATATTACTCACTGCTGTGCCGGTTTTACTTACAACGATGTTAGTTGAGAAAGGTTTCCGTACGGGCTGGATTAGAATGAGTGAGGGAAGCCGTAAAAAGAAAAAGCGTAAACCTAAAAAAGAACGTGCGCAGGGTGTATCACATCCAGTTATTGCGATCGGGAAGAAAGAATGGCTTTCCATTAAGCGTGATATGAGGGAATGGATGGCATTTTTACCGCTCGCCTTTTTCATTGTTTTTCCTTTAATTGGTTTCATAAGTGGTGACGTCAGCTTAAGTGAACTACGTGGATTTAATGAAATTTCATGGCCAATTGCTCAAGGATTTTTTCTGTTTATTTATGCATTGTTTAACGGACAGCTCGCTGCCTCGGCTATTGCGCGAGAAGGATTATCCGCGTGGGTCTTACGTATACTCCCATTATCAGGGAGAGATATAGCCCTGGGAAAGCTATGGATCAGCTGGTTACTTCCACTCATTATTTTAACAATCTTGGAATGCATTGTAGGGATTTTACTCGGCTGGGCATGGTGGCAGTTTATCGCTGGAATTTTGTTGAAAGCAGGAATTACAATCGGAATCAGTGCCACAGGAATTTGGATTGGAACAATTGGTGCGAGGTATAATCCGGGCAATCCGCAACAGCGGTTAACCTTTGGAACATCCATGATTTTATTATTGTTGGCGTATGTTTATTTAGCTATTTTAAGCATACCTTACGCATTAATGCTTATACCTGATGAGGCAGCTCCACTTGTCGTTGAGATGGGTAATAATAGTTCCGGATTTTTCGGCTTTGTGTTAAGTCTATTCGGTGTTTTGCTTACATGGAAAGCAAGTTACCCAGTTATAGTAACTGGTTTAGGCCTCTTGCTGATGTTTCTATTGTCTATTGGTGTTGCATGGTTGTTCTTGTACGTGAGTGCGAAGCGGATCAATCGTGGTGTCACTATCGATATAGTGAGCGGAACAAGTGGAAAGACTAAGTTTAAATGGAAATCTGGCGGCAGCTTGTATTAAGCTTTGTTCTTTTAAGTGAAAAATTCAATTTTTCCGATAGATGAAGCGGTATTTAATGAGAATATAACTATTTTATGTTCGGTAAACATAAATCTGATAAATCAGATGTGTATCCGCAGTAATAATAGATAATATTATCAGAAAAATTTTTTCTTTATTTATCGATTAATACTTTAGTGCAGTATTACCAAAGAGGCTAGTATTCTCCTAGCCTCTTTGAGTATTTTCTTTAATCATACTCCCCGGCCCAATATACTCAGAAAGTGGCCGGAAAATCCGATTATTTTCAGCCTGTTCAAGAACATGAGCACACCAGCCGGCAGCTCTGCTGGCAGTGAATGTAGGAGTATACAGCATCTCAGGCAGATCTACAGCTTTAAATACAGCAGCTGCATAAAATTCAACATTTGTATAAAGCCTGCGTCCAGGTTTGTACTCTTCCAACAGACGGATAGCTGTATCCTCCACATGTCTGGCAAGTAAAAACCAATCGTCATCGGCCGATAAACTTTCCGTTACATCTCTCAATGCTTCAGCCCGGGGGTCATTGATTTTATAAACACGATGACCGAATCCCATCAATTTTTCCTTGTTATTCAGTTTTTTCCTTAACCAATCTTCAGTATCTTCCGCTGTTTCTATTTCGTTTAGCATGGATATGACACCAGTTGGCGTGCCTCCATGCAACGGCCCCTTCATGGCACCGATAGCTCCGGTAACTGCAGAGAACAAATCAGATTCAGTAGATGCAATCACTCTTGATGTGAAGGTGGCAGCATTCATGCCATGCTCTGCTGTAAGGACAAAATAAGCATTCATCACCCTTACATGTGCATCTTTAGGTTTTTGGCCAGTAAGCATATATAAATAATTGGCAACATGATCTAATTGATGATTCGGCGGAACAAATTCTAAATGATGTAAAGATCTGTAACGATAAGCAAGTATCGTTGGTATCACAGCAGTTATATGGACTGCCTCTTCTAATGTTGGCGGCCATTCCGGTTTTGCTTTTAATGCAGATATACATGTTCTTAAAACAGCCATCATTTCCATATCCTCCGGTAATTCATCGATAATGCGAACGATATCTGCCGGTAATTTTCTTGCTTCATGAAGCTGCTTTTTCAACTTTTCTAATTCATTTTTGCCGGGTAAATAGCCATGCCAAAGTAAATGGACAACTTCTTCAAATGCATGCTTGCGAGCTAATTCATCTGCATGATAGCCGCGAAAAATCAAACGTCCATTCTCACCATCTATAGAACTTAAATTGGTTTGCACGGCGATAACGCCTTCAAGACCAGGTCGAAAACTCATAAAAACCCTCCAATTTTGTTGTTGTTTATATTATAAATGATATATATAATAATGAATATTAGTTATTTAGTTAATAATTGATTAAAAAACATAATCAATTGAGGTGATAATATGAATATTAATTGGTTACGGACTTTTATCATAGCTGCAGAAAATGAAAATTTCAGAAAAACAGCAGAAAAACTGTACATGGCTCAACCCACCGTAACAGCACATATTAAGCAGCTTGAAAGAGATATAGGTACACAATTTTTTAGGAAATCTGGACGCAGTATCGTTCTTACAGAAGCCGGTCGCCGATTCTTGCCCCATGCCCGATCGATATTGGCCTCCTATGACCGGAGTACGCATGATTTGCTGGCCTGGGAACAGGGATATAAAAGAAAACTGAACATTGCTGTTTCTCCATTACTGGCAGCCACGATTCTCCCGTATATTATTAGACAATTTATGGAGCGGCATATAGATATTGAAGTTATCGTGCAGGTGAAGGATTCCAAAGAAATTAGTGAAATGATTGAAAAAGGTGAAGCTGATTTAGGTCTGCTGCAGATGAAGCCTTTACAAAAAACATTATATGTGGAAAAAATAAAAGAAGATAAGGTAGTCTGTGTATGTCCACATGATGGCGGTGATCTGGAAAGCAGTCCGCCAATTGATATCCGCGACCTGTTCGAAAATCAGACATTATTCACTTATAATCACCCAGAGTACTGGGATAATCTATTGAGTGCCATCCATGCAAAGTATCCTAAGGTGCGTACCATGGTCGTTACACAGGTTCATATTACAAAAAGATTTATTGAAGAGGGACTGGGTTTTTCTTTTCTCCCAAAAATATCTCTGAATCGGGAGCTGATGGAAGGGCGTCTGCTGGAAGTAAGAACACCGGAATTAAAGCTTCCAAGGGCATCTACTTATATCATTACTCGTGAGGATACAGAAGAAAACAGGTTATTCCAATCTTTTCTCAAAGAATATTTCACATATTAGCCCGGCATTTTCTGGCATCGGAAGATAATTATTAGAAAAAATATTTTCCATTCAATTGGAGACCCTTTTTAAGACAACTTATTACCGTTTATATTCTCATAGTTTCAAGTAACCTATTTTATAAAAGTATTCACCCTCCATATGAACTTGACAATAAAAATGATAATATATACAATAAAGGCAACTACTTGGTTATACAAAGTAGTGATAAAATAATTTATTATGCTAATGGATATACAGATCATTAGCTTTTTTACAAATAGCTATCTTGTTAAACAATATAGTATTTGGAGTTGATGTGATGTCGATACGGAGTCAGCTGTTAAAAGGGATTTTAGATGGCTGTATATTAGCTGTGATAGCAGAGGAATCAGTATATGGCTATGAGCTTTCAAGGAAGTTACAGCAGGTTGGATTAAGCGATGTGAGCGAGGGGACGATTTATCCAGTTTTATTACGCCTGCAAAAGAATGGCATGATCGAAGGAGAGATGAGACCTTCTGATTCTGGTCCAAATCGTAAATATTATGATATTGCCAAGCAGGGTGAAGAAGCGCTTGAAATGATTCAGGAGGAATGGCGGATTTTAGTAGATCCAGTCAACAAATTATTGCAAAGGGGGAGAATAAATGAACGCGAAACAGATGATTGAAGAGAATAATCAAAAGCGGGAGCAATTAACCGTTGATAACGAAAAATATTATTCGGATCTTATGCTGTATATTCGGACAAATTGGCAAGTATCCGAACAGCATACAGAAGAATTATTGCTTGAATTATTGGACCATTTACTTGAAGGGCAAAAAGAAGGGAAGACCGCAATTGATATATTTGGGGAAACACCTAAAGATTATGCTGATCAATTAATTGAACAGCTTCCTGAAGAGAAAAAAAGGTCTTGGTTTCCCTTTATTGCTACCTTGTTTGTTCAAATTATCTCGTATGTTTTAATAATTAGAGGGTTGGTATTACTAGTGTTCCCGTTATTTACAGAGGTAAATGATCAAGTGAATATTTTTTCATTATTGATTACTACTATTTTCCTGGGAGTTGTGGTTGCGGGAGTTGTCCGATATATTTTTAAAGTAATTCATCGTTCTATTTTTGAAGAGAACAAAGCTGCATGGAAAGATCCTGTAAAGGTAGGTGCAGTAGCTGCTGTAAGTATGGGAGCAATCATTTTACTCAGTGTATGGCTGCCTGAAATCGGCCCTTCTTTCCATTTTACCTGGTGGTTATCTCTTCTTTTTGGTGTAGTAGTATGGAGTATCTCCAAGGTGTTTAAAAGAAATTAAAAGGTTATAAGTGTTCTAAATTGTCCCCGATTATTCAAGATAGACGGGGACAATTTATGTTTTAAATGATTTTAAGTTCCTATTCAAAAGCTACCGATTAGAGCCTTTCTACAATAGAACATCATACTATATTCTGCTAATAGATGTGGCACGTTTTATTGCCAGAATGAAATGGAGTGGAGGAAAAGTTACCTCAAAAGATTGGTGAGGAACCGACAATAATGAATTCTAAAATGGTAATATCTGATAAAAAACTTTTCATTGGTTACTATCCTATAAGGTTTAGTACAAAAGACTTGAAAATGGTACAATTTTCTAATGCTAAACCTTAAAATGAATATTTTAAACAAAGAGGAGGAACACAAATGGAAATTAGTCAAGCAACGATGAAAGATTTAGAGGGAGTATCCAATTTATTTAATTTGTATCGTGTGTTTTATCAACAAACATCAGATTTAGAAGGTGCTAGGGCATACATAAAGCAATGTTTAGAACGCAAGGATTCTGTGATATTTGGGTTCTATGTCAAATGTGGTGGTGGAATAATCATTCCCCACCTCTTTTTTTATGAGCTTATTTTAATACAAGCTTTACCTCTTGTTGCCATAGAATTTTCTTTCTCATTCGCTCAAATTTTTTAATTCCATAAGATAGTCTCTTTAATACTTTAATGGTGTTATTTACTCCTTCTATGTAGCCATTATTATAAGGGAACGCTCGCCATACACCGTTGATACCGTTGAATCATTTGTAAACGTTCATAAAATGTGTGGTGGCACGACGTAGAAATATAACGTCTCTTTCGCAGGGAAATATGAATTTCTTTGGTCGTAAACGCTGGTCCTTGAACGCTTTGCCAGCGATAGCCATGCATCCGCTTGGTCCTCTCTCCGCAAAAAGGACACTTCTGCTTGCGTTGTTTCGTGAACAATTCCGCAATAAAATAATTTTCTTCTTCTCTGATATCCCACACATCCACATGTGTATCTTTAATTCCTAACAACTCTGTGATAAAATGATGGTGCACTCTTTTCCTCTCCCATTCCTTTTGTCTCGACAACTCAAGGGTAACAGAGAGAGGAAACTGAGTGTATTTTTTTGTCTCCATTCCATCTGACGATGGAACGGAGGACACCACCACATTCAGTATAGAGCCATAAAGAATGGATTTTTTTGTCAACAGTTAAAAAAATCTGAGTTTACTTTATCATAATCACGTTACTTTTATACCTTCCGATACCGCCGCATACCTAAAATATTCAGCGTAACAAAAACAACAATAAATAAAACTAAAATAGATAATGGAGCTATTATCTCCCCAAGTGTGAATCCTTTTAAAACAACATCAATCATCGTATTTCCTGCATAGTACAATGGCATAATCGGTGCAATCCATTGCAGCCAGGGTTCCATTGTATCTACGTTCAGCATGCCAGAGAAGAATATCTGCGGAATAATTACAAGCGGAATGAATTGAATCATCTGGAATTCGCTGCTGACAAATGTAGATAACAGAAGACCAAGTCCTAGTGCAACAAAGCTTAATAAAATATTGATAATAAACATGTTGGTAATTGAACCGGCGATTTCCATATCTAAAATGTACACGGAGTACAAAATAATAACAGCCGTCTGCAAAATAGCAAAAATCCCATATCCAAATAAATATCCAAATACAATCTCAGATTTTCGGATTGGCGTAGACAGCAATTTCTCCAATGTGCCGCTGCTTCTTTCCTTCAGCATTGACATGCCGGCAATTAAGAATACAAAAAAGAATACAAAAAAGCTGACTAAAATTGGATTTAAAATTTCAAAAAAGGTATAGCTCTCATCACCATAAATATATTCTACGGTAATCGGGTCTTCGTCCATATTGATTTCCGAATCTATTTCGGTATCAACATCTGTGTCTACACCCAAGTCCGTATTTATATCCAGGTTCTGAGCTGCTTCAGGTGGAAGCTGGTCCATCATTTCATTGATACTTTCTACCATATCTTCTACACCAGCTGACATATCTTCCATATTATTTATCATGTCATCAATATTGTCGGAAAGGTCATTTAAATTCGTTTCCATTATTGCCTGTGAGCTTCCCTGGATAGCAGGACCTTCATCCATCGGGTTGTCATTAAGGATGGTTAATGTCCATTCTCCATTCTTTTCCTCCAAAACACCACTGGCATTTCCATCTTCCAAATAAGACTTTATATTAATCTCGTTTTCTTGTTTTACAATCATATCATTGTCTTCCAAAATATCAATTACATCATCACTGACATTGACAACGGCAATAGTTACTTCATCATCCGGGTCAGGAAAAATATAATTCAGCAATGTAATCACAAAAATAGGAGCCAGAAATAAAAGTGCGAGGGTACGTTTATCACGCAGGACTTGTTTGCAAATCCGTTTAATTAGCTGCAGCATTCTCATATTCTTGTTCCTCCAATTTCAAAAAGACCTGATCAATATCGCTGACACCAAAGTTCTCTAGTATTTCCTGAGGGCTGCCGCTTGCTGCAATCCCTTTATTTTTCATTAATAAAAGCTGATCGCACTTCATGGCCTCATCCATAATGTGCGTGGTAATAAGCAGAGTGCTGTCCTTTTTTAAATCATGCAGCTGATTCCAGATGCTTAATTTGAGAACAGGGTCAATTCCGACAGTCGGCTCATCTAAAATTAAATACTTGGGCTGATTGATTAGAGCAATCGCCAGAGATAGGCGGCGTTTCATCCCGCCGGAATAATGCTGAACTAATTTCTTTTTATCCTGCTCAAGCTGGACTAAATCCAAGATAGATTGAACATTCTGTTTTGAGATTTTATTGCCATACATATGAGCGAAAAACTGGATGTTTTCCAGACCGGTTAAATCATGGTATAGTGAATCACTTTGAGCCATATAGCCGATTTTGTTTAAGAGCTTACGGTTTGGAACAGCTGTATCGTCAATTTGGATAGAGCCAGTATCGTGTTTTTCCATTCCCATTAAGCATTTAATCAATGTTGTTTTACCTGTACCTGATGGACCAATCAAACCGGTAATTTGGTTCGCACCAATATCTACGGATACATTTTGCAAGATAGTTTGTTTACCAAAGCTTTTAGACATATTGGATAGTTTAATCATTTCTTGCTGTCTCCTCTCTAAAACATATAGTGAGTAATCACTCACTATATTAACAGAAAAAATAAATGATGGCAATTCTTCTTTTGAAAATCCATAATAAATTAAAAAAAGGGGAAAGCTGAATCACAATTTTAGACGATAAGAAGCAGGATCCTAATGTAGAAGCTGCGATAGTATCCTGCTTATACTAGTTTTGATTATTAATTTTAAGAATTAAAGAAAGAGAGATTTCTTATTTATGAGTTACGGTGTCTTTTGGGAAAAAACACAAGATAATAAAGGTCAGTGTACCAATTAAAAATAAGCCAAAAAATACGGTATGAATAGCATACGTTAATCCATCCTGCATGAGAATAAGCGTCTCTGACGATATCTTTTCTCTTAAACCTTCATTTAAGATAGCGTCAGTATCAGGCATATCATTGTTTCCTGCCTGCTGATAATATTGCTGAAGGCGAAGATTCAGAATTCCTCCCAGCAGAGCAGTACCAATCGCGCTGCCGATAATACGCATAAACATATTTAAAGAAGTCGCTGAGCCTCTTTCTTGCCAGGATACACTATTTTGAATAGCTACGATAAATGTTGTCGAAGTCAACCCCATACCTATTCCGACGATAAAAGAGCTGAATCCGGCATAAATGGCTCCTTTTTCTGCATCGAGCAGGAAAAAGAGAAATGTACCAATAAACAGGGCAATTCCGCCAAGAAATGCAGTTCTTCTAAAACCGATTCTTAATACAAGATGTCCGGCAATTGTCGAGGAAATTGGCCAGCCGATGGATAAAGTACTCAAAGTAAAACCGGCTGCAACAGCTGTCTCACCCATGACACCCTGCACATAAGTAGGGAGGAAGGTGGTTAAACCTAAAATAATCATCCCAGAGAGCAAGGTGGCAATATTGGCAACGACCATTAATTTATTTTTCCATAAATATATAGGCATCATTGGTGTAACGCATCTTTTCTCCTGCCATATAAATAAGGAAATACAAATAATAAACAGAGCAATCAGTCCAATTGTTTCCAGTGATAGCCAGGACCAATTCGTACCTGCTTGTACAAAAACGATAATCAACGAGGATATTGCTATGAAAAAGAAGCTAGTTCCAAGATAGTCAATGGTTTTCTGCTCTTTATCCACTTTTTCATGAAAGAACAGGATAACCCCGGCCAAACCAATTAAGCCTATTGGAATATTGAGCCAGAAGATCCAAGCCCAATCAATGTATTGTACAATCATTCCTCCCAATAGAGGACCGGCAACGGAGGATATTCCCCAGACACTTGCTAAATATCCTTGTACTTTGGCACGTTCTTCGACATTATACATATCTCCGACCATAGTAGTTACCATCGGATGAATGGCGCCGGCCCCCAGACCCTGAATAAGCCGGAACACAATAAGAGCAGTCATTGTTTCAGCGAATCCACATAATAGGGAACCGGTCAAAAAGATAACTACACCGATGATAAAAACAGGTTTGCGTCCGAATAAGTCTGCTAATTTACCATATACCATAATCGTAACTGCCTGCATTAATAAAAAACTGGAAAAGACCCAGCTATATAATGTAAATCCGCCCAAGTCCGATACAATATCAGGCATAGCGGTGGCAATAATTGTTCCTTCAATCGCCGCCATAAACATAGATAATACCAGAGCAATAAGTACGATAGGGCGCTTCGTTTGTTTATGTATCATCGATTTACCTTCCTTTATATCAGCTAATGGTTTCTTCGAAATGATATAATTATTTTGAAAATAAAAGATATTTTCAGCTAACAGAAATAACTTCAGGTGAAATTTTGTTTTATAATCTAATTAACTTTATTGTAGCAGATGCTTTCTTATTTTGTTAGAAAGGTGCTGCTGAGTAAATATCAGGGGGGGAGCAGCAGGAAGGCTGCCCAGCAAAGATATACTATCTCTACTGGGCTCCAAGTGCTGCAGTGAAAACATATTTCTTATTTTAAAATAGAGGGAGGATGGATCATTGAATCTGCCGGAAGTGAAATTAAGAGAGTTAAAGCTGGAGGACGCAGCAGATCGTTATAAATGGTGTTTGGATAAAGAAGTAACAAGGTATTTAAATGTTCCCGATAGATTTCCGCCATTCACTATGGAAGAAACAGAAAATTGGATTCAAAAATGTATAGATAAAACAAATGGTTATGAACAAAAAGCAATTCTCTCTGGTGATGGAAAGCATATTGGCTGGGTGGATTTAAAAAATATCGATACATTCAATAAGCAAGCCGAACTGGGAATTACTATTGGAAATACGGATTTTTGGGGAAAAGGATATGGAGCTGCAGCGATGAAGGCAATGCTGCTGTGGGGATTTCAGGAATTAACTTTGCATAAAATTTGGTTGAGGGTGGATATTGATAACCTGCAGGCGATTAAATCATATAAAAAATCTGGTTTTATAGAAGAAGGTATTCTAAGGGAAGACCGTAAAAGAGGTAACGGGTTTGTTGACAGATTAAGAATGAGTATTCTTCGATCTGAATTTTTTTAAAAGGGATAAAACAGTATACTTGAAAAAATCTGAAATTTATTTAATGGTATGTTAAGTGTTATCTGTAAAAAAGGGGAGTATCTGCTTCTGTGTTTGGTAACAATAAAGGGGTAAACCCTTTATTGTTGTTTAAACCAATTCAATTTTATAAACTCCACGATCTGTAGTAATAAAAAATTTCTTGCCATTAAACTCATATAGGGAGTCATCCTGCAAGGGGATTTCATAAGTAGATGATGGAAGCGGCTCATTATCCATTGCAGTCAATGTTTCAATTTGCCCGTCACCGTTCAAAAGTAAGCTGTGTTTTGGTACATAGCTATCTGTACTGCGCATGTTCTGATCATAGGATATATTTTGCAGATTTATTATTGTTTGATCGATATCATTTATTTCATGTTTTGTAATTTTGATTTTTTCCCCGTTCCATTGCTGAATCAATGTATTAAACTCCTCAATTGATAAAAAACCATTCTCCATAGAAAAATCCCTCCTAAGTATAATTTCTCCTGAATTCAACGAAAATATACGGTGAGGACAGTGAAAATAAAGGCGGAATCATAACAAAGCGATTCAATTTAATCATCGAATCGCTTTGTTATATTAATTATTTCTTGTGTGCTCGTTTATCGGCAGCCCGGCTTCTTGCTTGAGCCTCTCTATCATCTGCATCAGCAAGCTCATCTGAAAATTCGACATCAATGCCGTCTGTTTTCTGATTTTTAGGAGTTTGTGCTAAATAGTTATTTTTTCTTTTGTTATGCTCATCTCTACCCATTTGAATCACTCCTTTTGATTGTATACAACAGGTTAGTCTATCGTTGCCAAGAATTAGGTCGGTTAAACTTTCAGCACATTGAGACACCTTATGACGATGGTCATGCTGCACCTACATTATTCACAAACAACAAAAGAAAAACCAGTGTTTATACATCTGTATTTTTAACTGGTTTACGATACTTATTCATTTTTATCAGCAATAAGTTCCCCATTTTAGGAATGGAGCGAATTCGAATATGACCCATCAACAGGTAATGGTCCGATTCGTTTGGATTTAAATGTTGCGAATTAAGCCTTTGCTTCTTAGGCAGTTGGGGATGATAAGACCTATTGAATTATACTTATTAGCATCTTTTGAGTCTGAGGCAGTAATACGTAGATGTGAAAACAGAATTTTTTGCATAATGATGTTTAGCAACTCAAAAAGAAAGGAAAAGGAATAAAAAAGACAAAGAGGTGAGAGGTAAATGGGTAATGAAGATAAACGTGCTTCAAAGAGCAGAAATTCGAAATGGAATGAAGAGCGAAGAACAAAGCTGGATAAACATGAGGAACAAAAATTTGTAGATGATATTCCGATGGAAGATTTAAAAATAGAAGCACAGGATGAGAAAAAGAAAACAAAATCTAAGGATGATTCACAGAGCGAAAGAAAGTATAAAAAGAAAGGGGACTCTGAGCGTAATAGCTGAGAGTCTTTTTCATGGATGTTGACCAAAAGATACGAAATAGCTAATGGAATGGTTCTGGAATTAAATCTCCATCATTTTTGATTAAGAGTAAATGTGGATAATCCGAAGATGAATGAGAAGAGAAATACAAAAGAATAATTATTCGTTTAAATGTATAATTATTAGTTAATTAGGTTCATTTATTTTCCTTCATTCCATGATAGAATAAGGAACATAAAATTTATTTGCAATTTGATAGTTGTAAATCCGTTTTTATTTTTTGAGGTAAAAAATGCAGCCAATGAATTTGAGCTACATATCATTCGTAAATCTATGGTGGACGCATTTGGGAGGGGAGATAAGGTGGAACACATGGGATGGTTATCACTTATTCCGCCGGTTTTGGCAGTTATTTTAGCTATTATTACAAAAAACGTTATTATTTCATTGTTTTTAGGTGCTTTTACTGGTGTTCTTATTATTGTAGGAGGAAATCCTTTAACGGCAACAACAGAAACTATAGGTAATTTTCTGTTTCCTCAGGTAGCAGATAGTTACAATGCAGCTGTGCTTGTGCTGCTGTTTTTTATCGGGGGCTTTGTTGCCTTAGTGGAAAAATCAGGTGGAGGAGCTGCACTTGCTGCAAGAACAGTAAAATCAATCAATTCGAAGGTGAAAGCACAGTTATCTGCCTGGTGCGGGGGGGTAATTATTTTTTTCTCAGATTTAGGAACACCCTTAATCGTCGGACCGATTTTTGAAAAAATCTTTGATAAAGCAAGAATTTCCAGAGAGAAACTGGCGTATATTATTGATTCCACATCTTCTCCAGTTGCAGTATTAATCCCTTTTATCGGCTGGGGTGTTTATATCATGGGACTGATAAAGAGTGAATTCGACAGTCTGGGGATAACGGCATCAGAATTTGATACATTTGTACATGTTATTCCGTTTCAATTCTATGCTATTTTGGCAGTATTAATGGTACCGTTAATGGCCATATTAAAGTTGGATTTTGGACCTATGGCCAAGGCTGAACAAAGGGTTAGAGAGACAGGCCAGCTGTATTGGAAGGATTCTAAACCGCTGCGCAGATCAGACAATGAAGCCGATGCTGATCAAGAAAGTAAAGCAATTTTAATTTGGCTGCCTTTATTAGTATTGTTCGTTACTTTGTTTGGATTATTATTAACAAAAGGTTTTCCTTTTGAACCGGTAGACGGAAATGATTTCCGGGTATCTTTAATAACTGCTTATTTATTTGCAGCAATTTCTATTTTTATTTTATTAATTGCCTTCCGTCTGAAAAAATTTGGAGATATTTTTGATATATACACTTCAGGAATGCAGAAAATGGTTTATGTCGCAGTGACACTCGTATTGGCATGGTCACTTGGAACAGTGATTGGTGAGATGGGAACAGCTAATTATATTGTAGAATTGATGCAGGGAAGAGTCCCGGCATTTATTATTCCAGCACTGCTTTTTATTATCGGAGCAATTGTTTCTCTTGCTTCCGGTTCTTCTTGGGGAACTTTTGCAATTATGCTTCCAATTGCTATTCCGATGGCAGTAGCACTGGATGCACACATGCTTGTCTGTATCGGTGCCGTATTATCAGGAGGCATTTTTGGGGACCATAGTTCACCAATTTCTGATACAAGTATTTTATCATCGACAGGGGCTGGCGCAGATCATATTGACCACGTAAAAACACAATTCCCTTATGCATTGACTAATGCGGTGATTGCATTAATCGGTTTTATTGCAGCAGGATTGACCGGAAGTCCATGGACAGTAGTATTAACAGTAATACTGCTTGTTTTAGCAGTAGTTGTTTTATCAAAGCTTACAAAGAAAAAATATGAATCAAATATAAACGTATAAAGAAATATGCCTTGTACATCAGCAAGGCATGTTTTTGTTTGCTTCTTATAATAAAATAGAAGATATAATTATTTTCGGATCAAAAAATTTTCATCTTTTTATGAAAGAGGGGAAATAAATAATGAGATGGGAAAAAGCAGCTAAAAAAGATTATACCAGCTTAATTCAATTATGGGAGAAATCCGTTTTGGCAACCCATGATTTTTTAAAACAAGGTGATAGAGAAGCGATTAAAACAGAAATTCCTACATATTTTCCACAATTAGAATTGAAAATGTGGTATCAGGATGACAGGTTCATTGGGTTTTCCGGCGTGAATGAAAAACATTTGGAAATGTTGTTCATAGATCCTGGAGAAACAGGGAACGGATTTGGCAGCAATATTTTAACGTCTTTGATAGAAAATGATGGTATTAAGTCAGTGGATGTAAACGAGGATAATAAGCAGGCAGCTGCTTTTTATCTGAAAAATGGATTTCAAGTAATTAGTAAATCGAAACAGGACGATCAGGGAAGAAATTATCCAATTTTGCATTTGGCTTTGAAAAAGTTATAAAATTAGAATAATAGGTTGGATGTGTAGTTGGAAACCTTTGTTTATTTCTTTTACAATAAATTTTATTAAACCACTTAGAAAGGACAGACATCATATGGAAGAGTCAGTAGTAGTAAAAAAAGGTGGACTTTTTAATAAATATCGTACAATTCAACAAGGAATAGATGCCGTTTCTGATGGAGGTACAGTCTATATAGAGAATGGTCAATATTCAGAAAATATAACAATTGATGGAAGAAGTGTAGCGCTAAAGGGAAAAGGACAAGTCGCTATTTCAGCTTCATCAAATATGCCTTTATTAAAAACAATAGATGCAGCTGTAACACTTCAAGGAATTGCATTTCATCAGACAGGACATACCAATGCAATTTATGTAAAGGAGACTTCTGAGGTTAACATAGAGGATTGCAGAATTGAAGGCGAAAATTATCAGGATGTAAAGACAACTTATCCGGCCCTATGGATTGGTTTAGAGTCAAAGGTGCATGTGAAAAACAGCACGCTTATCGGTCATACATCCAATTCCCTTCATGCAGAAGAATCCGTAGTAACCTTAGAGAACTGTGATGTGAAAGGTGTTGGGATTTATGCCGGCTTAGGCAGCAGGCTGACTGCAGAGAATCTGATAATAAAAAATCCCAGCAACTATGGAATTTTTGCAAAAGAAGCAGAGCTGAACCTGCACGAAGTAAGTATGACTGGCGGTGGCGTAGCTGTTATCTTAGAAGATAGCAAAGGTTATATAAATTCCCTGACAACCAATCATACATACCGGGATGTGCTAAGGGTGGATCACAGTGAATTAACTGTTGAAAAAGCGGAAATGAAAAACTTTTGCGAGATAAAGAGAAAAGATGAGAAGGCTGGTTACCCGGCTGTCTATATAAAGAATCGTTCCGTTGTAAAATTAGATGATGTGCAGATTCACGATTCTCTATTTGATGGGATTCAAGTCTATCAGTCTCAATTGGAGCTTTCAAATGCCTTTTTGAAAAAACTGTTTATGGGAATTTATATTCGTGAACAATCTACAGTAAAATTGGAGAATGTTGAAATGACCAGATTGGAATATAATGCAGTCAGCTCTGCAGGCCAATCGAATGTAATGATAAAAAATAGTACGTTTGATCATTGTGTAGATGAACATGAAAAGAATTATCCGGTTATTTTTATAAAGGAGGAGGGAAGTCTGCATTTAGAGGAAACAACAATAAAAGGTTCACTTCATGATGCTGTTTATTTAGATGGAGTTCAAAACACATACTTAGATAATGTGACATTTGATGCGGTAAATATAGGGGTTTATATACAAAAATCTATTTTAAATGCCAATCAGCTGACGATAAAAAATTGCTATAAAAATGCCTTGATACTTCAAGATGGCGAGGCAGATATTCGTAACAGCTATTTAGAAAATAATAATCTGAATAGTTCGGCAACCTACGAAAAAAATTCAGATATACCAAAAGCGGTAGATGCGGCCATTTCAATTGCTAATGCCAGGGTAGTTTTGGATAGTGTAGAAGTGATTGATAAGACAGCAGCTGTTTCTTTACGGGAGCGGAGCAGTCTGAATGCAAGTTCACTGCAGCTTTCCGGAGGGGTTTTTTCGATGGATAGTATTATTGATATTTCTTACCTGACATTCAGGAATATAGAGAAAGAAGCTGTTCACTTTAAATTATTAAGAGGCACTGCTGCCAAGGTTCAGTTTGATGATCCAAGTGTAAGAGTGTGGCTGCAGAAGGATAAGGGCAGCCGGTTTTCATCTAATTTAATACACTCTCCGCATATGGTATTATCGTATGATTTTACAGAGAAAGCAACAGGACCAGTGCCAGTCAATGATGCCATTCCATTTGAAATGAAAACGAAAGAGTCCCAGCCTAAGGATAAAGAAACTGTTCAGATGGAAAGCCTGATCGGCCCGACAGCTTATAAAGAAGTGATGAAAAAATTCCTGAAAGAAATTACTTTATATAAGGTCCGGACTGCCCAAGGAATCTCAATGGATCAGCAGTGGGGAATGCTGTGGCTGCAAAAAGGGATGAATGATCTCACTCCATTTTTTGATCAAACCCGAAACTTGCTTATTGAAACGGAGCTAATAAAAGAAAACGAATGCTTTCGATTTTCTGAAATGTCTTCATTAAATGATTTAGAACAGATAAGTAGCGGTTTGTTATGGATAGATCAGCTGGAAAAAATAGAAAATGACACTAACCTGATGACGTTATTAGAAAATAAATTTCCTAATCACAAACTCGTTATCATTATTTCGGGTAAAGAAACAGAAATTAACCGATTGAAAAATTTTGCTCCAAAATTGATAGAGCAATTAAACTATAAGTCTGTATTTGGTTTGTATACACCAGAGGAAACAGCAGAAATTGTCCGTCAAATCTTAGTGAAACATCAATTTGTATTTGATTCAACCTTTCTTAAGGAAGCTGTTAACGATAATTATCCGTCATCAACAGATGAGCGTATAAATCAATGGCCTGAAGAAATTGTTAAATCTATTATTCAGGTGCAGTCTGAGAGATTAATAGACCAACCTGAGTTATCGCTTGAAAAAGAGCAGATTATCAGTTTAACACAAACAGATATATTAAAAGGGATTATGGCCGTGAAATAACTAGAAAAGGCTGGTTATAGGTAAATTTGCTTTTCAAACTTCTATAAAAAATAACTTTAGAATGGAATCAGCACAATATCTGATAGGCGGGATAGCCAGTTCATTTTTGAAGCCGTTTGTTTCTGGGGAATTTGAGAAACAGACGGCTTGATTTATGATGAATTATTATTTACTAGTTCATAGCAATCGTAATATTTTTATAGATACAGGTAATACTTCAAGTTGTTTTTTGTTTTCCTACAGCCACATTGACAGGGTCAAAGCTCGCATGTTTTTCTCGGACTGTAACAAAGGCAATAGCTCCAATCAGACTAGGTATAGCAAAGGCCATAAACGCATGCTGCGGGTCTAAATTGGTTGTCAGTAAAAGTGCAATGGCCACCGGTGCCATGATTCCTCCAATCCGCCCGACGCCGACAGCTATACTTAATCCGGTCGTACGAATCTCCTTTGGATAAAATTCGGAAATATATGGATTGACTAAATTTTGTGTTCCCACTGTACAAGCACCTGTTAATGTAATGATAAGATATAGTAAAAGAGAATTTGTTGTTATACTTAACATAACAAAACATAGTGATCCGATAAAAAACATCAGGATTAAGACAGAACGATGTCCGAGACGGCTTACTAACATTCCGCCAAATATAGAGCCCGAAATTTGTCCGACAGCAAGCATCAGGTTAAAGGACAGGCTGGATGTAAGACCGTGACCTGATTCAACCATAATTTGCGGCAGCCAGGTTGTTAATCCGGATATAACGAGCATCGAGCAAGTGACTGCAATCCAAAATGCAAGTGTACTGCTGGTTCGTTTATTTGAGAAGACCTTTTTAATTGGGAATTCTTTTGTACTCTCATTAAATGTTTCGTATTCATAGTTATCAGCCGCTTGATAGTTACCACAGGGATCAACTTTATTAAGAATCTCTGCAATTTTATCTCCTTTTTTCTTTTTAAGATAATAAGAAACAGATTCAGGAAATTGCTTTAAGAACCAAGGCAGCGTGATAAGGGGAATAATACTAATCCAATATAATAACCTCCAGCTCGTCAATTCCATCAAATACATTCCAATTAAGGAAGCGATAATTGCTCCGATAGAATAGCCGCAGTACATTGTAGCAATCGTCAATGCGCGTTTCTTCACCGGAGAATACTCTCCCATAATTGCAACAAGGATTGGCATAATTCCGCCTAAGCCAAGTGCAGCAATCACCCGCATAATCATAAATAAGGTAGGCTCCTGTGCAAAGCCTGCTAAAAAGGTGAAAAGACTAAATAAGGTTAAACAAATGGCTATTGCTTTTTTACGGCCGATAAGATCTGAAATAGAGCCTAACAGAAAAGTACCGATCATGGCACTGATAAGGGTATAGCTGCTTATTGCCCCGGCTTCTACTCTGCTGATATTAAAATCCTCCATCATTAATGGTAATCCAATTCCATATATAGCAACATCAAAGCCATCAAAGCCGATAGCGAAAAAACACCAGAGAAAAATAAGTAAATGAAATTTATTAAATTTACTGTTCCCCAAAACTTGAGTTGTTTGAACCGTCCGCATAATTTTAAAACTTCCTTCCGTTTATTTAAATTTCACAATGTAAATGATTAAACAGAATGTTATCATGAAACAGCAGTTATAAGGTAATTGTAAAAATGTATCGTTTGCTATAGGAAAAAACTATATGAAAGAAGATTAATTATTATCTTCTTGTCCAAGTCCGTTATCATAAGGTGGTACACTCAAAATAAGAAGTTTTAAATTAACAAATAATAGCGGGCTTATTTCAGGGGAGTATATGCCCCTTGGAATAAGCCCGCTAAATATAATGATAACAGGTGATAATTTAATGACAATTCAATAAATTCTGTTTATTTTTTATCACATTCGTACAATAACGGCTCCGCCGCCGTTTCCCTGAACACATTTGGTATCTTCCTGATCATGTATTGACTGTAACAGGCGATTATTTTGTATAATCAATCGATTAAGCTGATCCATTTGATTTTTGAGCTGAGTTATCATTTGCATCATGTATTGCATATCTGGTGTTATACCATGATAAGAGCTGACAGGATAAGTTGAATAGGTATTATATTGGCTATTCCCTAACCCCTGACTATTTGTATCCCGGACAGAAAGTGTATTATGCCCAGACAACATTCCTGTTCCATATACAGGACCTTGAATTTGTGTTTCCACATTTTGATTTCCTGAATTGTTCCTGTTATCAAAATGCAGATAGTTATCCTGCTGAATATTATCTCTATGATTTTGATGATAAGATTGCCAGCCGGGCGAGGGGTGATTGTGAAAAGACATCCGATAACCTCCTTTCATCCTACCCCCAGTTTATTCGCCTTTTCTTTCCGTGTGTGTAGCAATCTGAAAAGGATTGCTTTGCTGCAGCTGCGTCAGTCCATAATTTAGTCTGATTATAATTATATGAAAGCTCTTTAATGAACTATTATTCTTTTAAAGCTTAAAAAATCGCCTGATATGAGTTTTTTTCGTATCAGGCGATTTTTAAGGCTTGTTATTCAGTTAATAGAGGGTAGAAACCTTCTTCATTATGTGTTTCTGTTCCCACTAACGGCGGGTTGAATACACACACCATACGCATCTGGGTACGTGCGCGAAGACGGTGCTTATCATTTTCATCTAAAAGATACATTGTACCAGGCTTAATCTGGTACACATCTCCAGTTGATATCTTCTCAATTTCTCCTTCACCTTCGATGCAGTAAACTGCTTCAATATGATTTTTATACCAAAAGAAATTATCTGTTCCTGCTTTAATTATTGTATCGTTCATACTGAAACCGACGCCGTCCTTCTTTAAAATAAAACGACGGCTCTCCCAGTTTTCGGATTTTGTTTCAGCTTCTGTTCCAAGTAAATCCTCCAGTGATTTTACGATCATTTATTTTTTCTCCTCTCTATTAATAAATCTCTATCTATTTTTATCGTTCAAGTACGTGTTTTATACTGTCTTCAAGCAGCTCCAGTCCTTTTTCCAAACCTTCCTGATCAATAATCAACGGCGGTAGAAACTTGACTACTTCATCATCTGGACCGGAAGTTTCAACAATCAGGCCACGATTAAAAGCTTCGGCACAAATTTCTCCTGCCAAGCCTTCTTTTTCTATGGCAATTCCTTGCATTAAGCCTCTGCCTCTTGCTTCGCCCTGCAATTCAGGATATTTTTCAATCAGCTTATGCACTGCTTTTTTCAAAAATATGCCTTTTTCCTGTACGTCATTACTGAAATCATCCGTTTCCCAATTTTTCAATGCTTCAGTCGCAGCAATAAACGCCATATTGTTGCCGCGAAAGGTTCCGTTATGTTCACCGGGTCCCCATTGGTCATACTCTGATTTAATCAGTGTAATTGCCATTGGCAGACCAATTCCACCGATAGATTTGGATAGACAAACAATATCTGGTTTAATTCCTGCAGGTTCAAAGCTGAAGAAGGTGCCAGTACGACCATTTCCAGCCTGTACATCATCAACAATCAGGAGAATGTCCCAGCGTCTGCATAGCTCTTCCACTTTTTTCAGCCATTCCATTCGAGCAGCATTAATTCCTCCTTCTCCCTGAACGGTTTCCAGAATAATTGCGGCAGGCAACGCTACGCCGCTTCCGCTGTCATCTAAAAAGCGATCCAGATAAGCAATGGAATCATGATCCTCAACATAATTATCAAATGGCATAGATACAGCATGATGCAGCGGAACACCGGCTCCATGGCGCTTAAAGGAATTTCCTGTTACAGAAAGTGACCCGATTGTCATTCCATGAAAAGCGTTGGTAAAACTGATTACGGTCTCCCGGCCAGTCACTTTTCTGGCAATTTTCAGCGCGCTTTCTACGGTATTTGTTCCGGTAGGGCCAGGGAACATAATCTTGTAATCAAGATTTCTCGGCTTGAGTATAACTTCGTTGAAGCGTTCCAGGAAATTTTCTCTTGGGGGGGTCCCCATATCGAGGCTATGGATAATGCCATCATTTTTGATATATTCAATTAATTTCTCCTGCATCACATTATCGTTGTGACCATAATTCAATGTGCCTGCACCTGCAAAGAAATCAATATATTCTTTTCCGTCGGTATCCCACAACTTATAGCCTTTTGATTTTTCAAAAACAGTTGGCCATCCTCTGCTGTAGCTTCTTACTTCTGATTCTAAATTTTCAAACGTTTTCATTTTCGCATTATTTAATGTTGCAGTTGTCAATGAAATCATTCCTTTAATTATTTATTTTCTGCAGTAATTGGTCCAATCGTAAACAGTAACTCATCCTCGTGTTCTTTCTCCTCATCCGGGAAATCTTCCGCGATAAAATAATCATTGATATGACAATCTGTATCAAGCTTTTTAGCAAGGCCTCTGAATAAAGATTGTGAAGGTTGATTGGACGGAGAAACAGTTGCCTCAACATAATCAATATCTTTACAGGCTTCGCGCTTTAACAATTGGCGCAGCATTTTCGTCGCTAATCCGTTACCTCGGGCGGAAGCATCTACAGCAACCTGCCAGATGAATAACTTATTCATATTATTCGGATTTTTATACCCGGAAATAAAACCGAACGTTCTCCCGTCTTTTTCTGCAATAATCGAGGTTTCAGAAAAAATATCACACCACATTAAATAACTGTAAGATGAATTAAGATCGAGTACCTTGGAATCTTTAATCAATTCCCAAACAGCAGCTCCATCATCTTTTACGGGCTTGCGAAAATAAAAATCGTTTTCAAAACCAACAGTTAATGTCGTTTCATTTTTATTTTTGGTGTTTGTGTTAATGCTCTCACCTCCTGAGTGGATTTTTTTTACTTACCATATTAGATTAACATAAGCAGAAATAACGTCAAAACGCATAAAGTGGAGAATAAAGTGATTATTCGTGATAAGAAGGGGTGAGCATGAAATGATAGCTATTTACTATAAAAAGCTTTGAATATAATAGAAATAATCCGTTTTTTAATGTTGGGGGAAATAAATGGGTAAAACATTTTCCAGACAGGAGATTGATGATTAAAAATATTTAATTCATTACAGGGGGATAAAACAGCTGTCCACTCAAGTTTGATGTTTAGGGACAGCGGTTATATAGCCTGTATCTGTTAATTTTCTTTTAACTTTTCATCTTTTTCCATCATTTCAGATACTGTAATGGTTTTATATTGGTTTTCAGCTAAATAATCGAGAATTAGCGGGAGAGCTTTAACTGTTTGTTCCCTTTTGCCTCCTGCATCATGAAACAGCACGACATCTCCTGGAGAAATATTGTTGATGACATTGTCTGCAATGGTTTTATAATCTATACCGTCCCAGTCTTTAGTATCCTGATCCCAGGACCATAGCGCAACATGCAGCTGGTTCTCTTCGGCTCTCTTTACAATCGCATCATTATAACCACCGCCGACTGGACGGAAGAGCTTTGGTCGGCTTCCGGTGATGGCATAAAGTATATCTGAGGTTTCTTTCATTTCTTGACTGAGTCTGCTTAGTCTAGTGGTGTGATCATAAGTATGATTGCCAAGTTCATGTCCTTCCATTACTTGCCGGTGAATGATATCCGGGAATTTTTCAGCATGGGCTCCCAGTACAAAAAAAGTGGCTTTGGCTTCATATTCAGCTAAAATATCCAATATAGCAGGGGTGTATTTTGAGTGCGGTCCGTCATCAAAAGTTAAAGCGATCACTTTTTCCTCTGTTTCTGCATCCCAGAAAATATCCCCATCTTCCTCAAAATCAAACCTGTCTTTCGCATATATCTGTTCCTGGATTAACAAGAAAAAACAAGAAGTCAGAAGCAGGTAAATAATCGTATAAAGTATTTTTTTCTTCATTTTACACCTCTCATTTCTAAAAATTAAATTAATCTTTAAGTATGATTTATAACTATTATTTACTAGAAGGATTTTTTTATCATATGCGAATACATGAAAATTTTGGAGAGGCAAAAGGTTATGCTCATTAACCTGTTTCTTCATTTTTACAACTGTTATAACAAACAATATGTATTGCGAATTGTTTATTCAAAGACGTTGTTCACATTGGGGTTTAGGAATTTATTCATAAGAAAGATACCTGAATCGGGGGATTTTTCAGTTCTCCAACGATTCAGGTATCTTAAAAGCAATGTTACCTATTTACGATTATTGCGTCGTTCGTTGTTGCGATTGTCATTTTCTTTGAAGGTATTTTCGTCAATAAACTCATTCTCATTTGCAAATTCCACGTTATTAATTTCTTGATTATGATTGTTCTCATTATTACGGTTTCTACGTTCATTGCGTTTAAAATTACGTTTATTGTTATCCATTGAAAACCCTCCCAGTATTCTGTATGAGGAAAACATTCATTTTTGGAGCCTTGCTTTAAGCAGTTGCTTCCAGCGTAAATGCCATCCTCGAATTATATTTTATCCCTTTATCAAAAAATCACTCACTTTTTGATAAGCCATATTTTGTTATTTGAAAAAGTGATTACTTTAAACTCTAATTTTGCTGAATTCATATGAAAATTACGTTGATGTAAAAGATAAAAAATAAAATTCACCAAATCGTATATATAACCGTTTGTAATCCAATATTAACCTACAATGAATAAATTCCTTCGAAAATAGACTTAACCGTTGCAAGCTCCAGCCTGGTATTTAGCGAATCTTCTTCCTTAGCTGCTGCAATCAGATTACTGATGCTCTCATCCAATCCTTCATATTCATCTTCGTCACCTACCAGCTGGATTTTCCACTTATCCTTCTTGTACATTTTCTTTAATTCTTCAGCCTGAGATGCAACTTTACTCCATTCAGGTTGATCGATAGCCTGTTCAAGCTTATCAATTTGTTGAAAGAAGTGATCACCGCCAACTAGATTGGAGCATCCTGAAAGTATGATAAAAATAAGTGTAAAAATGATTATTATCTTCTTCATTTTAATCCCTTTCTGTTTTATGAATGGTTATACATAGATTGCCCCATAATACGAATATATTACGTATCTTAGAAAGGTTGGGAATTGGATAATGCCTGAGATTGTATTAATTCTAATCCGTTCAATAACTGCATTCTTTTTATTATTTTTAATGGCACGGATTATGGGAAAGAAGCAAATTTCACAGCTCACTTTTTTTGATTATTGTGTTGGAATCACTATCGGTTCCATAGCGGCAACTTTGTCTGTTGATCAAAACGTTAAAATAGTTAATGGATTAGTTTCATTAACCATTTGGGGATTTTTTCCGATTATTTTGGCATATCTAGGTTTGAAATCAATGCTTTTTTCAAAAATAACAGACGGGAAAGCAACTATAGTCATTCGAAATGGAGAAGTATTAGATAAAAATTTGAAAAAGAATTTGCTGACAATTAATGAATTATTAATGCTGTTAAGGGAGAAAGGAACATTTAAAGTTTCTGATGTGGAAATGGCTGTTTTAGAAACAAATGGTGAACTGAGTATTATGTTGAAAACGGATCGACAGCCAGTTACCCCGCAAACATTAGGGATTCCGCTGGAACAAGAGCATGGTCCGGCTGTCTTAATTATGGACGGAAAAATAATGAAAAAAAGCCTGGAGAATCTTGGTTACTCAGAGGAATGGCTCACAGGGGAAATACAAAAACAAGGAGCTGAAGATATAAAGGATGTATTTCTGGCTCAAATTGATTCGCGCGGCAGCATTTATGTGGATTTATACGAGGATCAATATACAAAAATTATGATAGAAGAAAGGCCATTGTTAGCAGCTTCTCTTAAAAAAATACAAGCAGATTTGGAGGGATATTCCTTTCAGACAGATAACCCGGAGGCTAAGAAATTATATTCAGAGCAAGCAATGAAGGTTCAAAAAATACTGGATGTTATTTTACCGTATTTAAAGTAATAGAAGCAGGATTTTATTCAGATTTTGTTGCCGGGATATTTGCTGATCTGGTTATGTTCTTCTAACCTCACTCCAATCAGCTTATTTTATGACAGCGGCTTTTGGATAATTTATCCATGATGAAGAGACAAAGAATAAATGGTGTTACGCATAGTCAGAATTCGGATTTGTAACACCATTTTACTTTTGAATAAACTGTTTTTTCAAGCTGATCAGTTCATTCATTAAGCTCTTTATATAGCATGTTTTCATTGTTACCAAATTGAAACAGACACATAGCTTAATAAAGACAAATAAGCCCAGACGCACTGTTGATTGCAGCCCGGGTTTTTTCAATATATTAGGTCATTAACTCATTGCTTCTGACGGTATGAAAGGTTAATCTATATCCGGATAAAAAGGCTCATATACTGGATCAGAGTAATATGGCGGTCTAATCTTAATTGTTGGTGTATTCCAGCTGTAACTCAAATAATGCATTTCCAGCTCTTCTTCATTATTTTCTAATAAACGTCTAACCTGAGGATAAAATTCAAATTTCAATTTAGTACCTCCTTTCATTAAAACAGGGCTTCATTCAGGGAGAGGCCTATGGTAAATCAATCTTAAACCATTACAACGGCATTTATGATGCTTATGCTTCACATATACAAAAGCCTAATCATAGTCTATGAAAGGGGAGGGAGAATCGTTATGAAGAATCAAAATAATGATCGTAATCCATCGTTATCTGAAGAAGTATTGGAACAAATTAGGATATATCAAAAATGGTTTGAAGAAAATAAAATAGAAGATCCTTATCCGTATTATCCGATATACGGCAAAATTACTCAGTATGAAGAGGTACCTCTTACGCAACCGGAGCAAAGACAGCTCGTTCAGCCGGGGCTCGAAAGATTAATGGTGCCAAAACCGATTATTGAGAACCCAAACTATAAAGGAAGTGGAAAATTAAAGGAGAAAGTTGCATTAATAACCGGTGGAGACAGCGGAATGGGAGCTGCTGCGGCAATTGCTTTTGCAAAAGAAGGAGCTAACGTTGCAATTGCTTATTTAAATGAACACGAAGATGCCAATCGGACAAAAAGAAGGATAGAGGAGCTTGGCCAGGAATGCTTACTATTGCCGGGAGATCTCCGTGAAAAAACACAGTGTGAACAAATTGTTTTGGAAACAATTGATAAATTTAATAAATTGGATATTTTATGTAACCATGTTGGCATTCAATTCCAGCAAAATGACGTAACTGAAATTACAGATGAACAATTTGATCAAACCTTTAAATTGAATATATATTCACATTTCTATACAACGAGGGCAGCACTGCCTCATTTAAAGGCGGGAAGTTCTATTATCGGAACGTCCTCTGTTGTCACTTATGCAGGAGAGCCTTTATTAATGGATTATGCAGCTACAAAAGGAGCCATTGTCGGATGGACGCGCTCTTTAGCAAAGAACATTGCCAAACGCCAGATTCGTGTGAATGCCATTGCTCCCGGCCGAATTTGGACACCGCTTATTCCAGCAAGTTTTTCTTCAGATGAAAATGCTTTGACTGGAGGGAATTTATTTGATCGCATGGCTCAACCTTTTGAAGTTGCGCCGACTTTTGTTTATTTAGCATCAGATGATTCCAGACATGTTACTGGTCAAGTGCTCCATGTGGACGGGGGAGAATCAACTAATTCTTAAAAGTTGTTTACAGTGGAGAGCAAAAATAACTTTCCTTCTTTGAAGCACAGTTTTTCAGTAACTCCTCTTTTTATTGACTCAAATAACAGTATTTTAACATTAATAGACATCAGCAAAAAATTTAGAAAGTGTCAGTAAAATTGTTTTAATCATTAATTATACGGGAGCATTTTGCCAAAATATTTATCACGATGCAACGATCTTGAAGAAGTGAGCAATCGCTGTTTCAAATCTTTTAGATGAGGGAAGGAATCGTTGTATTAACATCACATGGACTATTACCGTCATCTAATGAAAAAATCAATTCAGGCGAGAGAGTGCAAATAGATGAATTCTCTGATTTGTAAAGCTGTCATATCTAAAATGAAGGCTTCATGGAGGCTGGTTATTGATTTCCTTTTCCGCCCCAATCGTTTCGTTGAGGATTTTCAAATGGTTTGTCTTGCTCCTGCTCATCTTGTACTGCACCACATCCGAATAACAAACCCGCAGAAATAATTAAAGTAATTACACATAAAGTTAACTTTTTTAATTTCATTGCTATCACCTCACTTAAGGAATAGATATTCCACCTTAGTGATTTCCTTTTATTTAAATCTTATGCTTAAAGGAAAGTCTTACAAAAATATTTAAATATCATAAAAACAGTATCTTCCCGCTTAAAAATGTGCGAAGTCACTGTTTTTTATTTTTTTATGACTTTTGTCCAGCCCTTTGTTTTAAGAAAACGATATTTTAATGAATGTGTACAATCTTACTAATTAAAAAAGCATAAATTATTTTATATCTAAATGAAAGGAGTGTTAGTTATAACTTCAAGTTGACGTTTTTCTGATAATGTTTATTCCTCTAAACACGAATCTTATTATTAAGAAGGAAAAAGCTTTCATGACAATGCATCGAGACTTGAAAACATTACAAATGTGATAGTTATTATAGCAACCAGGACTCTAAATATTAGGACAAACACTGGGGTAATAACGTACAAAATGATGTCACTGCAGCACAATATCGAGGCGGGTCGATCTAATTTTCATAAGTTTCCTTGGAATGAATTATTATTAAATCTTCAGAATACGTCGAAATACCACGCGTGGATACGCAAATAACGGATTCCTTGCACAGCAGTACCTTGAAGGCGATTGCGCCAGTTCGGGTATGGGCTCTAAAAGGAATAAATGACAAGAGAATTAGCTGTTGATAAGGTACAGTTAATTTCTTAGTTGTTTTGTGGGTTTTCTAATTAAATAAAGAAGGCCTTAAAAAACATCATGGAAAGGAATGAACAAGCTTGGCTAATTTAACAGATCGTCAAAGAAAGCTATTGAATTTGTTAAACGAAATGTCACAAAACTTAGTTACGTCCAACAACGCCAATAGTGTGAATAATGACAGCACGCTAAGTCATAATTTTTCTCTGAATTTACCTGGATTCAGTTTAGATGGCGGTCAAAATTTAAATTTAAGTTTAGGTAAATGGGGAGGCGGAGGAACTCCTGGTACACCAACGACCATTAGAGAGGTCCTGTTGAGTTTAGTAAACGAACAAGTGCAGGTCACTACTCCTTTTGACACAATATCCGGAACACTGCTTGCAGTACAGGACGACTATATTGTGATTATTGAAGCTTCTGGCTCACAAGTATTGGTTCGAATTGAAAAAATTGAATTTGTCAGTAATTCGTAAAGGAGGAGTTTAAATGTTTGCAGCAAAGTTTACTGCGGAGCTGGCTAACCGGATTGGTTCAAGAGTTGAAGTAGCAACAGATAATAATTTAATTGAAGGTATCCTCTCAACAGTTACTGCAGATCTGGCCCTGGTTATTGATGTATCAAGCGGTTACGGAGGCAATGTCAAAATATATATTTCAGTAGATGCTATCAACTTTGTCCGCTTTCCTGTAGCAGCGTAAAAAAGAAGGATAAAAGATACCCTGGCTTGATAGCCGGGGTATTCTATTATGAAACGCGTATAAAAATCATTTATGACATGAAATGGAATCATGCATGGTTCCTTCCTATGCAGCTGTTCAATATATCACTTCATGAAAACTGAAATCAGGAGGTTGTTTTATGGTTAATCAACCATATGGCGGAAAATTAATCTGCCGTGAACTAACTGGAAAGAAAAGAGAGGAAGCGATCAGGGATGCTGAAAAGCTTCCATCACTATCTGTGAATTCCTGGGTGCTCTCTGATTTGGAACTGATTGGAATAGGAGGATTTAGTCCGCTGACAGGATTTATGGGCCGGTCTGATTACGAATATGTTATTGAGCGTACACGCCTTGCGGATGGCACAATCTGGAGTATACCGATTACACTGCCGGTAACAGAAGAACAGGCTAAAAACCTTAATATTGGTGAACAAATTGCCCTTAGAGGAACAGACGGTATTATTTATGGGACAATCACCATGGAAGAAAAGTATGCTTACGATAAAAAGAAGGAAGCGGTAAATATCTATGGAACAAATGACGCAGCTCATCCTGGTGTGAAGAAAGTTTATGAGAAAGGAAATATATACCTTGGCGGACCTGTTACACTGCTTCGACGTCCGGATCATAATCCATTTGCAGCATACTATATGGATCCGGCTGAAACGCGGCAAATGTTTGCAGACTTAGACTGGAAAACCATCGTCGGTTTCCAGACCCGCAACCCTGTTCACCGTGCTCATGAACACATTCAAAAGACTGCTCTTGAGGCGGTGGATGGATTGCTGTTGAATCCACTTGTTGGTGAAACAAAGTCTGATGATATTCCGGTCGATGTCCGTATGGAAAGCTATGAAGTAATTTTGAAAAACTACTATGTGACAAATCGTGTTCGCCTCGTCATTTATCCCGCAGCAATGCGTTATGCAGGACCGAAAGAAGCTATACTGCATGCCATTGTACGCAAAAATTATGGCTGTACCCATTTCATCGTAGGGCGTGATCATGCTGGTGTCGGGGATTATTATGGCACGTACGATGCTCAAGAACTGATTGGACAATATGAAGAAGAACTCGGCATTCAAATTTTCAAATTTGAACATGCGTTTTACTGTAAATCCTGTGAAAATATGGCGTCCGCAAAAACATGTCCGCATGGGGAGGAAAACCATGTCCATTTAAGCGGCACAAAGGTGCGTGAAATGCTTCGGAACGGTAAGCGTCCTCCAAAAGAATTTTCACGGCCGGAGGTTGCCGATGTACTGATAAAAGGAATGAAGAAAAAATAATAAATGCTGTTCGAAAAGAGTTGTACTTTTGCTTTTTGAACATGTACTAAAAGAGGATCTGATAACCTATGACGTTGGAAATGATATTTGTTTTGATTTTACTTCTGACTATGTTTGCTGTTCTGATTCTCGAAGCTGCCCGGCCAGACATGGTTATTTTCTCAGTGCTGATTATTTTGATGCTCTCTGGCATATTGACAGTTGATGAAGCATTGAGTGGTTTTTCCAATGAAGGGATGCTGACAGTTGCGTTATTGTTTATCGTTGCAGGAGTTGTACAGAAGAGCGGTTTGATTAATCAAATGATGAACAAATGGCTGAAGAACAGCCGATCGCCCAGAGGTTCTATGATGCGATTCTTTGTGCCTACATCTGCAATTTCAGCTTTTTTGAATAATACACCGATTGTTGTGACTCTTACGCCAATTATTAAAAAATGGTGTGAAGATCGCGGAATTGCTCCTTCCAAATTTTTAATTCCATTATCTTATGCCACCATTTTAGGCGGAATGATCACGTTAATGGGGACATCCACGAACCTCGTTATTCATGGATTACTGCTGGACTTTGGGCTGGAGGGTTTTTCATTATTCACTTTAACTGCAGTTGGTATTCCTGTCACTTTAATCGGGCTCATTTATTTATTTACTATCGGATATAAATTGCTGCCGGATAATAAAGGCTTCAGTCAGAGAGTGGAAGAAGAGCCTAAAGAATATATTGCTGAAATACAGGTGACAGAAGAATTTGGGCAGCTTGGCAAAAGTGTTGAGCAAGCAGGTCTCCGTGATTTGAAAGGACTTTATTTGATTGAGATTATCCGTGGAAACGAGAGGATATCACCGGTCAGATCCACAACTGTTATTCAAAGTGGAGACCGCCTGATTTTTACCGGATTGATTTCAACCATTGCTGACTTGCAAAAGATGAAAGGTCTGAAATTGGTAACAGGAACAACTATTGGCCTTGATGATCTTAAGGATGGATCCATCAATCTGGTGGATGCTGTTGTATCAGATCAATCATCACTTTTATCTAAGTCAATTAAACAGTTGCGGTTTCGTTCACGATATGATGCGGGCGTCATTGCAGTACACCGGAATAACGAACGTATTAAGAGCAAGATTGGGGATATCGTTTTGAAGCCTGGAGATTCATTATTGCTTTTAGCAGGTACCGATTTTATTGGAAAATATGACCGGTCAAATGATTTTTTTGTCGTGTCACCATTGGATATCCCGCCATCGCTGAAGCAGAGTGTGAAGAAAGGCTGGTTTTCTATCATTATGCTGCTCGGCATGATTGGAACAGTTACTCTTGGATGGCTCAGTATGTTTAAAGCGATGGCACTCGCAGTATTGGTATTTTTGGTTGTGAAAATTATTACACCTCAAGATGCCAAGAAATATATTCATTTTAACGTTTTATTGTTGATTGCCAGTTCATTTGGAATAGGCACAGCAATGAGAAAAACGGGACTGGCGGAATGGGGCGCAAATATGCTGTTGAATTTTGGTAAGCCGTTAGGATTGCTAGCCATTTTGTTTATGATTTATCTTTTGACAAATTTATTTACGGAGATTCTCAGCAATAGTACAGCAGCTGTTATAGTACTGCCGCTTGGAGTTGAAATAGCACAAACACTTCATGTCGATCCAATGGGAATAGCTGTCCTTATTGCAATAGCCGCTTCAGCAAGCTTTATTACACCAATTGGTTACCAGACAAACTTAATTGTATATGGACCTGGCGGCTACAGGTTTATAGATTATGTAAAAGTAGGTCTTCCGCTGAGTCTAATAGTAATGGTGACGGCTGTTTTGATTATCTATCATATATGGTTTTAGGAGGGGAAATTTATGGATGAGCCAGAAAATATTAAATGGCATTACTCGAAAGTAGCGAAAGAGCAGAGGAGGGATTTGAATAATCATAAGAGCGCTGTGATATGGTTTACCGGACTGTCCGGTTCGGGCAAATCTACTATTTCAGTTGAGCTGGAAAAAGAACTGCATCAGTTGGGAATCCGGACTTACCATTTGGATGGAGACAACGTCCGGCACGGCTTGAATAAAGATCTTGGCTTTGGTCCGGATGACCGTAAAGAAAATATCCGCCGTATCGGAGAAGTATCCAAGCTGATGGTAGAAGCCGGTCTGCTTACATTGGCAGCCTTCATCTCACCGTACTGTGCCGATCGTGATGAGATACGTAAAATGATGGAAAGCGGAGAATTTATTGAGGTATTTGTAGATGCAAGTATAGAGACATGTAAATCACGTGATCCAAAAGGGCTCTATAAAAAAGTACGTGCTGGTGAGATTACAGGATTTACTGGAATTGATGCACCATATGAAGCACCGGTGAACCCGGAAATTACAGTGAATACTGATCAAAAGAGCGTTGAGGAATCGGTCCAGACAATCATGTCCTATTTGAAAACGAAAGGGTACCTTATTAATGATTAATGTGAGTTTAAAAACAATGCTGGACATATCACTGGAAGCGGGCCGGGAGATTCTGGATATTTATGATAACGATTATTCAATTGAGACGAAATCAGACGGTTCATTACTGACTGAAGCTGATCGACGTTCACATCAAATCATTGTCGAACGGCTTCAAGGTGTGTATGAAGAGGTTCCGATTTTAAGTGAAGAAGGAAGTGAAATTCCGTATACCCAACGCCAACATTGGTCTAGGCTTTTCCTGGTGGATCCACTCGACGGCACAAAAGAATTTATCAGGAAAAACGGAGAATTTACAGTGAATATCGCATTGGTTGAAGAGGGCTATCCTGTAGTTGGTGTCATTTATGCACCAGCGCTTGATGTGTTTTATTTCGGACAGTCCGGTCTGGGAGCATTTAAATTAGATGCAGCATCATATGCAGATCCAGCTGATGATAAAGCACTGATTGAACAAAGTGTGCAGCTGCCGATTGCTGATGCGGGCAACAGTGTAAATGTAATTGCGAGCCGATCTCATATGTCAGAAGAAACGAAAGTATTTATTGAAGAACTTCGCAATCACCATACGGTCGATGTAATATCCGCCGGAAGCTCTCTGAAGTTCTGTCTTGTGGCAGAAGGAAAAGCCGATTACTATCCGCGCTATGCTCCGACAATGGAATGGGACACAGCAGCAGGCCAGGCGATTGTTGAAGCTGCCGGCGGAACAATGTTGCGATATAAGGATCATGAGCGCTTTTATTATAATCGGGAAAATTTGAAAAATGGCTGGTTTTTAGTGAAGCGTGAAACTGATTCGCAAATTTTATCGCGATGTGACTGATTGTAGGACTTCTACTTTAAGAAAAGAAAGCTGATTCATTATAAAATCTCTGAAGTTTGATAGTCTTGTTAATCTTACTAATTGATATTTGTTATGGTTTGGCATTTTTTAATGACTGGTCGTTTTGTGCAGTATTCGCAGCTCCTTGTAATACTTCATCCAAAAAGACAACACATTTGGACTCGCAGCAATTGCCTCTTTTACCTTTATTTAAACGACTATCATGTACCGTCTATTAGTTTTTTCATAAATTGAGGTATAACCTATTTGAATGTAATGATGTCAGTCGCCAAACAGGTAGTAAACGAAGGAATTCGGGGATCTGTTTGAGGAGAGTTCCTGTCATCCAAGCCATCAGCTATGTTCGAATGCATCTATTAGAGGATGCACGCGAACTATTAGCCTGATGATATAAATAATAGGCATTATTCCTGGAGGAGTGTTTAAATGTGTTTCAAAATACCACAATATTAATTACTGGAGGAACAGGCTCCTGGGGCCATGAACTCGTTAAAAAGCTGCTTTCCTTCCAGCCGAAGGAAATAAGAATTTTTTCCCGTAATGAATTCGCTCAGGTGAAAATGAAAAGAGAGTTTTCAAATCATCCTTGCTTGAAATTTGTGATTGGGGATGTAAGAGATTTTGAAGCAGTAAATGAAGCGGCAAAAAATGTTGATTATGTATTCCATCTTTCTGCACTGAAACATGTACCAATATGTGAAGAACAGCCATTAGAAGCGTTAAAAACCAATGTAAACGGAACGGAGAATATTATCAAAGCAAGTTTAAACCAAAAGGTGAAGAAAGTCATTGATGTTTCCACAGATAAAGCAGTTGAACCAATCAACTTTTATGGACTGACGAAAGCAATCGGAGAAAAACTAATCATTCAGGCTGATCAATTAAGCAATCATACACGTTTTGTCTGTATACGTGGAGGTAATGTTATTGGGACAAATGGCAGTGTCATTCCGTTTTTTAAAGAACAGATTGCTGCTCACCATGCAGTCCCACTTACATCCAGAGAAATGACACGCTTTTTCCTGACGGTTTCTCAAGCCATTGATTTACTGATATATGCATCTGAAAAAGCAGTTGGCGGAGAAATATTTGTTATGAAAATGAAAGCATGCCGGATTGTCGATTTAATAGGTGTTTTGGAAAAGCATTTTGCTAAAAAAGCAATCAGTATAAATGAGATTGGCATCCGCCCAGGAGAGAAAATTCATGAGGTATTAGTGTCAAATGCCGAATCCCGGAATGCTTACAAATTTGATGAAAATTACTATGTTATTTTACCTGATAATGTTTCTGAAGAGGTAAAGAACAAGTATGAAAAGTTACCAAAGGTTGCTTTTACACGATACCAATCCGATGATGAATTAATGGCAGCCAATGACATTGAACAAATTCTTAAGAAAGCAGATATTATCACAAAGTAAGCCTTTTTAGCAGTAATCCGTAAAGAGGCCCAAAAAGGATTGAAAGTATCCAATAAAACACTGATTTTAGGAATAGGTCTGGGACAACCCCCAGAAAATCAAAAATAGTGAGTCTCCATTTGCAGGGGATTCACTATTTTTTTACTGAAATTTTTGAACATCCTCTTATATAACAATTGTTATCTGTTGTACTAATTCGTTTGCCCGATGCGCGGTTGAATGATGATTGTGAACAAAACGGCAGCCGGCTTCGGTAATTTTTTCCCGTTCTTTTGTATTTTTAAGATAGTACGCAGCTCTTTCTGGAAAATTATCTGCATTTATATCCACAAAATGCTCTCCCGGTATCAAGCCAATCTCCTCAAGTTCCGGTAAGGCAGGGGCCATCAGTAATGTACGGCACGCCGGCACCTCAAAATATTTGAAAGTCACCACCTGGCGTATGGAGCCGCATGCAAAAAACAGTTTTGCCTGATTAATGGCCTGAGCATAGTTTTCTCCGATTAATGCTGTATTTGCGTCTTCACCTGCAAAATCTTGCCACCCGGGATGAGGATGGTTGAAAAATCCGGGAGTATTCTTATAATGCTGTAATATTTTTTCTCTCAATGGATAGATTTGCTGGAACGAAACTTCTCCAAGCATCATTAAATCTATCTTTTTTTCATTACCATAGTCTTTAAAGATAGAGGTATTAGCAAATTGAGGGAGGAAAAACACCTGATTATGTCTTTGTTGGGGATAATGATGGTAAAAATTATGCTGGCATATGACAAAGAATGTTTGAATCTTACTACGCATGATATATCTTCTTCTCTGTTCTACAAAGCGATGGGCGTCATTTACCATCAGGCCTGCAGGAATGCTGATATCAGCAAGACCGGTGACGACAGGGGCAAATGTTTTACCAACATCATTTATTATTAAAATGAAATCCGGTTTTTTAGGAAGTTTATACAATATTTTTTTGATAGGACCGGATTTACGGGAAATCATCAAATTTGTCACCTTTGCCAGTTCCTGCTCTAAGACAGCATAGTTACTGTTAGTAAAATGAGAAGTATCTGCTGCAATCAGTAGTAATTTTAGCATTGGATTTTCACACCTTTCTGAAATGAAAACGCCTTCTTGAAACGGAAGGCGTCTACATAGAGCTTTTTAATTATATCCGAGCCTTGATAAAGTTTTAGCAAAAGTTTGATTGATTTGCTGCTGCTGGTCGTTGCTTAAAACAGATTTCCATTTATTTGCCTTGCCCTCTCTTACAAATGGAAGTGCAGGATTGACTAACTGCGAAGGACCATTTAAATGTTCCTTTTGCTTCTGCTCCAATGCTTTCATATTATCAAAAGAAGCCCAATGGACAGCTTCGTTAATTTCCTGCTCTGATCTGTTTAAGTTTAAGAAGTTTATCAATCTTTTTGCTTCTGTTGCAGTGTCTGCAAGAAGATCTTCATATTTCACAAGCAGGAAACCATTTCTGACTTTGTCCTGATTATCCAGCCAGCTTTCTACTTGAGCGTCCCACATACCGGGATCGATATCACCATTCATAAAGGCTGTAAAAAATGCATCGAATTGACGGCTTTCATTATAATATTTCTGGAAGTGATGATGATATGAAATAACGACATCCCTTGGATCCCTTACCAGGTAGATAACTTTGGGATAGGATGCGTCATAACCATTGTGGCTCCATACAAGATGCGGCGAAGGTAAGTTTTCAATTGGTTCGCTTGCCACATTTTGAATCATTTCGCCTTTTGTAGCCCAGTCCATTTTTTTTCGATATAACAGCGCAGTGACGAGAAATAATAAGAAGTTGTTACCGGATTTTGGATAGGCAACAAGACAAATATCGTCTTCCTGGCATGTATATGTTTTATTTGTTGACATGAGGTATCATCCTTTCTTTTCATCAGCTTCATTCGGCTGAACATCCAGATAGATGGTATCCGGGTTATCCGGATCAAACAATTCATTTGCCCAAAACATAACAATTATTTCATCGTCTGTTACGTTTTCAATCGAATGTGTGTATCCTGGAGGGATGTCTACTATTTCAATATTCTGATCTGAAACCTGATAGTTAATTAATTTTTCAGAATCAATTTTCCTTAATTTAATGGCTGCTTTTCCTTTGAGAACACAAAATTTCTCTACCTTTGTATGGTGATAATGGTTTCCTCTTACAACGCCCCCGAGTGATGTTGATATAAAAACCTGCCCTGCCTGATGCGATTTAATTAATTCCACTAAACTGCCTCTTTCGTCCTCATGAACAGGTAATTCATATGAAAAGTTATTAGCATCTAAATAAGATAGATAGGTCGTATACAGATATTTTGTTAATTTATCGGACAGGTCAGGTATAATCAGTGATTTCCGTACTTTCTTTATTTCGTAAAGCTTTTGGGCCACCTCGCCTACTGTTGTATGAAAGGTCTGATTGATGGAATAATAGAAAGACTTTTCCTGCTTTTTCTGTTCAAGACAATTAATGAAACTATCTATTACATCATCAATATATACGAGCTCAAGCATTTTATCCGCATCATGGATTTCAATATCTTTATCATGGGAAATTTCCTGGCAAAAGGTAGCCACAACCGAATTATAATGTGGTCTGCACCACTTGCCGAAGACGCCTGGTAAACGGTAAATGCACACATCTGCACCGGTCTTCATACTATAAGCTTTAAGAACATCTTCCGCAGCTTTTTTACTCAAACCATAAGGATTATTATGCTCAGCCTGAGTGGATGAGGTGAAAACAATTTTTGGTGTTTTATGATGATCTATTAAATAGCTGACTATGGATTCCGTAAGTCCTCTATTAACACTTTCAAATTCCTCCTTATTTTGTGGTCTGTTTACTCCCGCTAAATGGTAGATGATATCCGTATCGTTTAAATACTCATGCAGTAATGACAGGTCATCCCCATGACGATATTGTTTGAGCTTGACTCCTTTTTCTCTGAGCAGTCTATCAACCAGATTCTTGCCGATAAATCCGCCTGCACCGGTCACGGTTACGTTTATCATGTTATGAACCTCCAGTTTCTATTACCCATGTTTGTACGCAATCGGTGTGAATAGACGATTGTTCAACACCTTTGAATACTTTTCTACATATTATGGAGTATCCGGCGAAATGTGAAAAAATAGGGCATAGGCAAGGTTGTTAATTGAAAAAGGGGATGTATATATGTCAGATTTATATACTCATACAAAGGATTGGATTGAAAAAGAAACGCCAAAAGCGGGTATACATGATGCTTACAAAGAATTCTATACTGATGAAACAGTAACATATACACTTCCCAAAGGGGATCTGCCGGAATGGGTTGATTGGGTAAAACCGCCAAGGTTTGGAGAGACTCACAAGTTTGATAAATCCTATGTGGCGAAGATAGAAAAAGGGAGCATATGGATGTGCGATAAAGGGGAAGGTATGATTTATACACTGGCATCTGACCAGACTTACTTTCGCGATATGGTTTTTCATTTAAATTGGAATTATTTTGAGAAGATTGCAGTTAGAACTATTCCTTCTGCTTCCTCTTTTAAAGGAACACTGGGGGTTCTTGCCTGGGCCGGGCATACGAATTATTGGCATTGGCTCCATGATACATTGGGACGCTATCATTTACTGCAGCTCAGCGGATTTGAGATAGATAAATATGTTCTGCCTCCTTTAACATTGCCATTTCAGCGTGAAACGATTAACATGCTTGGAATCCCTGAGGATAAAATCTTACAACTCACGCCGGGAAAACATGTGAAAGCTGACCAATTGGTTTTGCCATCGGTGCCGTTTAATACAGGAACCTGTGTGAAATGGACAATTGAATTCCTGCGTGACGCATTTTTGAATAAGAGCCGCAATACAAGCACCAATCAATATGATCGAATCTATATCAGCCGGGAGGATGCTTCTTGGAGAAGGGTCGCCAACGAATCGAAACTGGTGGATCTTTTAACCAAAAAAGGATTTAAAAAAATTGTATTAAGTAATTTAACCGTGCAGGAGCAAATCGATATTTTTTCTTCAGCTAACGCTATTATAAGTCCGAATGGAGCTGGACTGGCAAATCTTATGTTCTGTCAGCCTGGGACAAAAATCATTCAGTTATTCACAGCTACGTCAGATGAATTCATAAAAATTGGACAATACCTGGATTTGGATTATCGTTTTCTAAAGTGCAGGACCGCTAACCCCGTATCTACAGAGCATGAAGTCATCAAAAATCTTGTAGTAGATGTGAAAAAAATGGCCGGAATTCTGGAGAAGGAAGGGATAGAGTAATCAGCATTATTTCAAAAATTCAGGTGCTTTTTTAGGCACCTGAATTTTTGATGGCAGGAACAGTCGTCCTTTATGGTTACTTCAGTGATTTTAAAAATTTACTCCATTCAGGACGGTTAGTTTTGGTGATGCTGTCTTTATGTTCCCTTACATTGTATACAGTAAAATCATGATATTGGAAACGATTGTCCTTGATTAATTGATTTAGCACACTAACATCTTCATAAAGCTTTCCATCTTTAAATGCAATCACTGGAAAGCCTTCGATTCTTTTTAAAGCAGAAGTACGATATATCCTTGGCCCAAGTGGGAAACGATAGGAGAGCAAGTCTGCTCTTCCGTTGATAATATTTCCTTTTGTCACTCCTTTAAAAAGAATATCTTCTTCTAATTGCTTCCACTTTCGGAGATTTCCATATAATACAGATACATTTTCTGACACGTCTGCCAGAAGTTTTTTTATAACAGAAATGGCATCAGGGTCCAGCCAATCGTCGGCATCAAGTTCTAAGATGAAATCAGTCGTAACATGAGGTAATAAATGGTTTAAAGCGATTGCTTTTCCTTCGTTCTTTTTTTCAAAAAGTCTCACCTGCTTACCATCGTTCCACAGCTTTAGCTGATGAGAGGAGTTATCTGTTGACCCGTCATCTATAATGAGTATCTGCTCTGGTTGTTCATTCTGCAGCAGGCAGGAGACAACGGCTGTTTCCACATATTGCTCCATATTATAGTTCGAAATGAGAACAGTCAGGCTTGGATTCGTTGTTTGGATTTTCTTCAGCTGGTATTTCTGCATAAATTTTTGTTTTTCCAGTATATTTACAGAATTGTTCCCTCTGGATTGAAGCACCATGTCTTCTTGGAAAGTCTTCATTGAACTCGATTTATCAAAAATCCAGGCGGGAAAAAGAGCCTCTTGAAACGGCAGCTGCGAGCTCAATAGAAATGGATGGCTTTTAAGAAAAGATGCACGCGCAAGGAAAGGACGATGAACAGCTATTTTTCGATTATGGTAGATGTTTGTTGAAAATGAATCTGATTGGGAGAGGTGAAGGGAATTAGCTTGAATAGCAGGAGAAAGGTAATCTGTATCATAAAGGAACAATACATATGAACTGTTGATTTGTTGAATGATATCGTTCAATGCTTTGCCAAAATGATGCTCTTTCCACATGAAAGTTTGTAGTTGCTCAAAGTGAATATCTTCCTGAATCCTGGTTAAAGGCATTCCCTCTTTATGGAGAACAATAACAGAATCTAGTCTGGAGCCAATCCTTTTTAAAGATACCAGAGCTTTATGGATTGCTGCTGCATCAGAATAAAGAAGGAGTATTGCTGTAATATCTTTCAATAGAAGGCCTCCATTCATTTACAGTATTTCTATTTATGTATATGAGTTCTTTTTAAATTTTATCCCCTTCGAAGGAAGCCTTTGATGCTATTTTGTTTGCTCGAAACTATCTTATCTGAAAAGGTCCATCCAACCATTTTTTAATTCTATGTTTCGGATAGAACCTCCGTAACATATATTAATATATCTTGTTTATTGGTGGTGTGAATATGGTGAAAATAAGTCTTTGTATGATCGTGAAGAATGAAGAAGAGGTGCTGCGTCAATGTTTAGACAGTGTAAAAGGAATTTGTGATGAAATCATTATTGTCGATACAGGTTCAACAGATAAAACGAAGGAGCTTGCAGGTGAATATACAAAGAAAGTAATTGATTTTGAATGGATTGATGATTTTTCAGCTGCGAGGAATTTTGCTTTCCAGCAAGCCACCTCACCTTATATTTTGTGGCTTGATGCCGATGATATTTTACAGGAAGAAAATCAAAAAAATTCAAAAAGCTGAAGGAAGAGCTGGATGATTCCGTGGATGCTGTTTCAATGATGTATCATATTGCTTTTGATGAATTTGATAACCCGTCCTTCAGCTACCGCTAGGTCCCGTCGGCCCCAAGTCCCCGCTAGGAATAATACTAGTTACTTGCTTTAATTTGTTATCCAATAGTAATTCTTTTTTCATAGCTGTCGCAAGCATATCTTGAACTGCTTCATTTACCTCCAATATTTCAGGTAAAGTTGCAGGTGTTGTCAGACCGGGAAGGGTGCCTAAAGCATATTGTATTTTTTCGCCCTCTGCATTAATAATATGTGAAAGCCCTAATTCTTCCATAGCAATGGAAGCTAATAGTAAATTGATTGCATCATCTCTTGTTAATGTAATATTAGGTGTAAAGTTTGGGATATTTGGTTGGGACATTATGATTCTCCTTTCATTAAAAATGGATATTTCAAACAAAATGTATTTGCGAGAAATATATTCACAAATCCAGCGTTCTCAACCAATATATTCTTTGGCACAAAGTCGGTGTAGACACATTACTATTATTTTTCTTTTCAGGGAAAATGGGTTGAAAGTATATAAAAGAAGAGAAGATATATAGGGAAAAAGTTGTTACATTAGAGGTAATATGAAGGTATAACCAGCGAAGGAACACTCCGGTGTGATAAAACAAGCAGGATCATTTCCTTTTTTACTTATACTTTGTACACTTAATATATAAATCATGGGCTATGAATAATTAGATAGTGAGAGGAGAGACAGTTTGAAAAAAATATCAACAAATGTTATTCAATTTCGGGGAACGCATTATGAATTTGGTTATCATCAAGGTACTTTAGTGAAAAATCATATCCTATTAAAGAATCGTGAAAATCAATGGAGGGTAAGAAAGCCTTTATTCTCTATTGATATTGAACAAACAAAACATGTTTTCCAAGAAATAGCACCGGCGATATGGGAGGAATTAATCGGCTTTGCAGAAGCGCTTAAATGGCCGTTGGAAAGAGTTCTGCTTGAATTTGGAGGGTATCGGGTTAAGCTGGACCGGTCAGGATGCTCGATTTTAACAGGAGAGAATTATTTAATCAGGAATTATGATTATCATCCTAAAACCTACGACGGGATTTATTCAGTATTCCAGCCAACCGATGCAGGTCATGCGGTGATAGGTGTAACTCAGAAAGTGACGGGAAGATGTGACGGCATGAACGAAAAAGGCCTGGCGATGGGATATACCTTTATGCACCGTAAACGTCCAGGAGATGGATTTGTTTGCAATATGATTGGAAGAATAATTTTAGAAACATGTGCCGATATCAATGAGGCTGTTGCGTTACTAAAGAATATTCCGCATCGCGGTTCATTTAGTTATGTATTACTTGATAAAAATAATACGGAGTCAATCATTGTAGAAGCTTCACCCAGAAATGTTGGGGTAAGGAAGGGAGCTGCATGTACGAATCATTTTCAAATCATGAAGGAAGAAAATCGCCATTATCTGAAGGATTCTAAAAGACGATTGGAAATCATGGAAAGCAATCGAGCAAATTCACTTCATGGAGAGGAAGCATTTCAATTGTTAAATGGTACAGAAAATGGTGTGTTTTCTAATCTTTATGGACAATGGGCAGGAACGATACATACTTCTGGGTATTTTCCATCCAAACTCGAAGCATGGCTTGCTATCGGTGGGGACCAGCAGCCAGTGAAATTTAACTTTGCATCTTGGCTGAAAGAGAATAATTTTCCAATTTCAGAAGTTACAGGGGTAATTAATACAGAGATTCCATTCGCGCATATGGAAAAAGCTGATTGGTATAAGGGAAATAAATAGATTTTAAGAAGAAGTTTTGTCTTTTTAGGCACAACTTCTTCTTTTTTTCATATAATCTTTCTAAACCTAGTTGACAACTAGGAATAATGAGTTTAAACTAATATAAAATTTCACCAATTTAGTTATTTAAAAAAGTGAAGATAAACAGACATATAAAACTGGAAAGCAAGTGAGGGACGGGAGAATGAGTAATATTAAAGAAAAAACAATTGATTCCATTTTTGAGGAAATTGATCATTCATTTGAGGAAGTAAGAGGCTGGAGAAGATACATGCATCAGCATCCTGAATTATCTTTTCAGGAAGTACATACAGCAGCGTACATTGAAGAAAAATTAAAAAGCTTTGGACTAGAGGTTCAAAAAAACATTGGCGGTCATGGTTTAATTACTGTTTTGGAAGGTAAAGAGCCTGGAAAGAAAATTGTATTGCGAGCAGATTTTGATGCTCTGCCGATTGATGATGAAAAAGAAACTTCATATAAGTCTACCAATCCGGGGGTAATGCATGCTTGCGGGCATGATGGGCATACAGCTGCTCTCTTAGGTGTAGCGAAAGTAATCAGTAAATATAAAGAAAAATTAAGAGGTAGCATTGTATTCGTCTTTCAGCCAGCTGAGGAAACTCCGCCGGGCGGAGCTAAATTTATGATTGAAGAAGGAATTTTAGACGATGTGGATTATGTTTTTGGAGCACATCTGGCTTCAGATATTCCTGTTGGAAAAGTAGGCGTAGGAGAAGGCTATCAAATGGCAGCGGTAGATAAATTTGCTATCGATGTTAAAGGTCATGGCGGTCATGGGGCCCGCCCGCATCAGACTACGGACTCACTTGTGATTGGAACAAGTATTGTAGAAGCTTTACAAAAAATTGTCAGCCGTCAAATTGATCCATTGAAATCAGCAGTACTTACAATCGGTGTTTTTCAAGCAGGAAATGCGTTTAATGTAATTCCGGACACTGCCCATATTGAAGGAACTGTCCGTACTTTCGATCCTACGGTTCGGGATAAAGTAGAAACAGAAATTCGTTCCATTTTAGACGGGATTACAAGTGCATTTCACGCAACTTATCAACTGGATTACCTAAGAGGATATCCAGCGTTATTTAATCATAAGGAAGAAACAGATTTAGCCAGAGAGCTTTTTAAAGAAGCTTTTGAAGAAAAGAATGTCGTAGAATTTTCACCAACCATGGGAGCAGAAGACTTTTCTTATTTTCTGGAAGCAAAACCTGGAACTTACTTCCGTGTCGGATCACAAAACGAGGATGAAGCAACACATTATCCACACCATCATCCGAGATTTGATATTGATGAACGTTCGTTAGTTAATATTGAAAAATCGTTTGTGTCCATTATCAGCCATTATTTATTTTAAAATGAAACCCAATAGCCGAGTAGTAAAATAATTATTCAACAACGAGGAGAAATGCAGAATGAAGAAGCGGTTTACTTTATTATTAATTTCAATTTTTACAATATTCATTTTAGCTGCCTGTGGAAATCAAGAACAGTCAGCAGGTGGAGCAGGAGATAGTAATGAGCCGGCAGGGGATCCTGTGGAAGGTGGAACATTGACGATTGCATATCCTTCTGAACCGGATACACTTGATTGGATGTCGACAGGAGCAACACCTACCCGAGATATTGCCTGGCATATTTTTGAACCATTACTTGCCTTGGATAATGATTATCAGGTACAACCGATGATTGCAGAAGATTTTACAGTTAGCGATGATGAAACACTTTATACGATTACGTTAAGGGATGATGTGAAATTTCATGATGGTTCTGATGTAACAGTAGACGATGTGATTGCATCTTTAGATAGATGGAGAACTGTTTCATCGGTTGGAAAAGAGTCTGATAGATTCATTGAATCCGTTACAGCGGTAGATGATAAAACAATTGAAATTCAATTGACAGAAGTATATAACGCATTTTTATCTGATATGGCCGCACCGAAAAATGCTTTGATGATTATTCCTGAAGAAATTGCAGAAGAAGCTGGAGAACAGCCATTAACACCGGAACAATTAATAGGAACAGGTCCTTACCAATTTGATAATTGGAGTCGTGGCAGTGAAATTGTTCTAACTAAATTTGAAGATTATGCTGCGCGTGATGAAACCGATTTAGGAGGATTGACAGGGGAAAAGGTCGCTTATTTTGATGAGCTGGATTTTCAGATTGTAAAAGATCCACAGGTTGCAATTAACGGTATTAAAACAGACTTGTATGATTATGCTTTATCAATTCCAAATGATTTATATGACGTTGTAGAAACAGATCCTTCGATTGATCCAGTAAGCTATATCAATGGATATTCTACGATTACACCGGATAAATCGGAGCCGCCGTTTGATGATATTAAAGTGAGAGAAGCTTTAAATCTTGCATTAGACAAAGAAGCAATTGCAGAAGCAACTTATGGAAACAGTGATTTTTATTCCTTTGATGGGGCACTGTTTGATCCAGAGCAGACGAAGCTTTATTCTGAGGAAGGTACAGAGAATTATTTAAATTTTGATCCGGAACAGGCAAAGGAATTATTAGCGGAATCTGATTATAATGGAGAGTCACTTAAAATAATGCATTCTAATGACTCAGAGACTTATAAACGAATTTCACAGATAATGAAGCAGCAGTTAGAGGAAGTAGGATTTACGATTGAAATTGTACCGCTAGAATGGGCGACATATTTAGAACAGTGGTCTGATCCGGCAAATTGGGATATTGTAGTTGTCGGCTGGTCAACACGATTCTCTCCAAATGAACTGGGTATGCTTGTCAATGACACCAATAGCAGCGGCTGGTATGACAGCGAGAGCTGGAGAGGATTAATTGATGACTGGGCTGTCGCTTCTGACGACGAAGCCAGATTAGATATTTTGTCAGAAATGAATGAAACTGTTTGGGAAGAGCTTCCGTTTATTAAAGTGGCTAATGAAACAAGGCTTGATATTAAAGGAGAACAGGTTCAATTAGAAGAAACATGGGTTGGACCAAGATTCTGGGGAGCCTGGAAGAATCAATAAATAAAAGGATTAAGAAGCCATGTTCATCCGTTATGCTGATATGGCTTCTTTTTCTATTAAATTTGAACACGTATTTAAACTGATAAAATATTACTATGCTGGCACCAGAAGCATCGGCTTATCAGGAGCCGCTATGGTAAAACAGCAAATGAGGTGAATGAGGTTTGTTACAATATACAATTCGTCGGCTTCTATCTATTATTCCAGTCATATTAGTGGTAAGTATTATTGTTTTTATGATTGTCCATCTAACTCCCGGAAATCCGGCTTACTTGATTCTGGGAGAGGATAGCTCAGCAGAGGCTGTCCAACAGCTGGAGGAACAACTTGGGTTGAACCAGCCAATAGTTGTCCAATTTTTTGACTGGGTGACAAATGTTTTTAAGGGAGACCTGGGAGAGTCTGTTTATTCTTCCGAACCGGTTCTATCTATTATATTGGATCGAATTGGACCTACCTTCAGCGTGATGTTGATTTCTATGATTTTTACGTTAGTTATTGCTATACCAATTGCGATTTTTGTAGTCTGGAAAAGGCAGACTGTTTTAGATCCGCTATTTATCTCAGCGTCTTTATTAGGTGCATCTATTCCAGAATTCTGGTTTGCTATGTTATTAGTATTAGGATTGGGAGTCAGTATCCCGATTTTTCCGGTAGCAGGTTATATACCAATTGCAGAAGGATTTCTGCTTTGGCTGCATCATTTAATCCTGCCGGCTTTTGTTCTAGCAACAGTAGAAATAGGTTTAATATCGAGAATGCTGCGTGACGGAATGTTAGAGGCAGTAAATCAGGATTATACGAAAACAGCCCGGGCGAAGGGAATAAAAGAGAGTGTTGTACTGATGAAGCATGTTTTTGCTAATGCTTTAATCCCGACAACTACCGTTATTGGTGTAACGATTGCAGGATTGTTAGGCGGGACAGTTATTATTGAGACGATATTTACCATACCAGGAATTGGGCAGCTGCTCATTGATTCGATTCACCGGAGAGATTACCCGGTAATACAAGGCGTTGTTTTATTTATTGCTGTTATTTATGTCGTTATCAATTTACTGGTTGATTTGCTTTATGGTCTGCTTGACCCGAGAATCCGTTATGATTGAGGCGGAAGTGCAGCACCATTTATGAGATTGATTTACTCTATTGAGAAAAAGGAGATATCCCTATGCTGAAGAAAAAAAGAAATCTTGTTGCTCTTTCTATACTGTTATTATTGACAATTGCAACAATAACAGCTGATGTCTGGCTGCCTGTTTCTCCTGGTTTTATAGATGCTGCGCAGCGGCTGCTTCCTCCATCCGGGACATTCTGGTTTGGTACTGACCATTTTGGAAGAGATGTTTTTGCATTAACTGTGGTAGCAGCAAGAGTCTCTCTGACTGTCGGTTTTACAGTTGCAGTATTAGCAACCATTCTGGGAACAATCACAGGCTTAATCGCTGGTTATTATAAAAAAGCAGATTTTATTATTATGCGCGTTATTGACGGTATGCTTGCCTTTCCTTCTTTACTTCTTGCATTGGCGCTTGTTGCAGCATTGGGAGGAAGTGTAACAAATATTATTATTGCATTAACTTTTTCATTTTGGCCGGTAATGACACGTATCGTAAGGTCAGCTGTTCTGCAAATAAATTCGGTTCAGTATATTGAAGCGGCGAAAACTTCAGGAGTCAGTGATCCGGTAGTTATATCGAAATATGTTTTACCGAATGTTTTGTCTCCTATTATAGTTCAGGGAACGTTTATCTTTGCGAAAGCCATTCTTGCAGAAGCGGCGTTAAGCTTTTTAGGTGTTGGGGTAGACCCATCAACGCCAACCTGGGGAAATATGCTTCAGGAATCACAAATTTATATTTCCATCGCACCGTGGATTTCCATTTTTCCAGGATTAGCAATTGTTGTTACCGTACTTGCCTTAAATATGCTTGGCGACGGATTACGTGATTCATTCGATCCACATGCAAGAAAAAACAAAAAAAGAAAGCAGCGCTTCGTTAAAACGAAAATAGCATCTTAAGAGAGGGGGCGGTATTCATGCTTGAGATAAAGAATTTAAAAACCTACATTGATACAGAAAACGGAACGGTAAAAGCGGTCGATGATGTATCTTTTCAAATTAAAGCGGGAGAAACCATCTGTATTGTAGGTGAATCCGGGAGCGGGAAGAGTGTATTAGCACATTCCATTATGCAGTTAAACCCTTCTCCCCCAGTCTTTCATCCGGAAGGAGAAATACTTTTTGAAGGGAAAAATCTGCTGGATGTAAGTGAAAAAGAGCTTCGTAGAGTGAGAGGAAATGAAATCTCTATGATTTTTCAGGATCCTATGTCCAGTCTGAACCCCGTTTTTAGAGTTGGAGATCAGCTGATTGAAGCAATTCGTTCTCATGAGAAGGTATCGAAAAAAGCCGCAAAAAAAAGAGCTTTGGAGCTCTTAACAGATGTTGGCATTCCTGATCCTGAACGTAGACTGCATGACTATCCACATCAATTTTCCGGGGGAATGCGCCAGCGTGTTTTAATCGCGATTGCACTCGCTGGCCGCCCAAAAGTATTAATTGCTGATGAACCGACAACAGCACTTGATGTGACCATACAAGCGCAAATCCTTGAATTAATGCGTTCGATTCAGAAAAAGTATGGAACTGCGATTATTTTAATTACACATGATCTGGGAGTCGTTGCACAGATTGCTGATAGAGTGCTTGTCATGTATTCAGGCAGAATTGTTGAGAAAGGTAGTGTATCAGATATATTTTATCGTTCCACGATGCCTTATACCTGGTCCTTACTACGGTCACTTCCTCGTATTGACTCAGATGCATCGAATCGATTGATACCAATTCAAGGGCAGCCCAGCAATTTAATTGATCGTCCAAAAGGCTGTTATTTCCAGCCAAGATGTCCATTTGCTACAAAAGCATGTTTAGAAATTGATCCTTCGTTAACAGAACGTGGAGAAGAACACTGGGCTGCTTGTATATTGTCTGAAGAGGAATTTTCTAATAAGAAACAAGAGCTTGAGGTAAATGCTCAGAAGGGAGTTGCAAAATAATGTCTGAGCCATTACTGGAATTAAAGGATATAAAAATGTACTTTCCGATAAAAGAAAAAGTGTTTAAAAAACCTGTGAACCATGTAAAAGCTGTAAATGGGGTCAGCTTGACTGTCAACAAAGGAGAAACCCTAGGAATTGTAGGTGAATCAGGGTGCGGAAAAAGTACATTGGCACGTACTATTGTCAGTCTTTTAGAACCGACATCCGGAGACATACTTTTTGAGGGAGAAAGCATTCTGGGTTACAATAAAAAGCAGATGCATGAATTGCGCAGAGATATTCAAATGGTATATCAGGATCCATATACCAGCCTGAATCCAAGAATGAAGGCCGGTGAGATTATTGCAGCACCGCTGAAGGCATTTGAAATGACAAGTAATTTAAATGAACGGGTTTATGAATTATTAGATCTTGTCGGTTTAAAGAGAGAGGATGCAGATAAGTTTCCGCATCAGTTTTCTGGAGGACAGCGTCAGCGGATAGGTATTGCCAGAGCTCTTGCTTTAAATCCAAAGCTATTAATTCTGGATGAGCCGGTAAGTGCATTGGATGTATCCGTACAGGCACAGGTAATTAATCTGCTGGAAGATTTGCAGGAGGAACTGGGGCTGACTTATGTATTTATTGCCCATGATTTATCGGTAATTAAGCATATAGCCGATAAAGTTGCAGTAATGTATCTTGGTAAGGTGATGGAATTATCCGATAGTGATACATTGTATCATCATTCCAAGCATCCATATACAAATGCGCTATTGTCGGCAATCCCATTACCTGATCCTGAGAAAGAGAGGCGGCGTCAGCGTATTATGCTGAAAGGCGAATTGCCGTCTCCTGCTAATCCGCCAACTGGATGTATTTTTCATACGAGATGCCCGATTGCCCAAGAATCCTGCAAACGGCATATTCCTGTTTTAGAAGAAAAGGACGGGAGTAATCCTAATCATCAGGTTGCCTGTTTTTATCCGCAGGAGACCGAGGCAATTGTCAGTAGTAAATAAATAAACTTAAAGGAAGAAAGGAATGTATCCAGATGAATCGGCCAAAAATTTCTCAGATGGAAGCGTATATAATTGAAACATTACGTGTAAATGGAATAACGAATGAAGAAATAATACATGATGTAAAAGAAAAAGATGTGTCAAAATGGAAGCAAATTCATGAAAAGTATGATTATGAGCAGTTGATTACGTTAGCTGAGAAGGATTTTGAAGCCTTTGAACAAGTAATTAATGAAGGATATGCTGTTAAATTTGTCACGGTTGGCGGTTTGGAAAGGTTATTAAGACTGAAGTTCCAAAAAGAACCTGGAGAGGATTATCAGAAGCTCGAAACAGGTGCCAAGGAATTGAAATTGGATGCAGCTCCTCTTCATGAGTTAGAACAGATGCTTTCTCTTAATTGGAAAGTGGAGAAAGATGAGCAGGGGATATCGGTATTGTTGAAGGAGCAGAAGGAATTTATATAATATAATTTTAGAAAACGCTATGAACCTAATATTCATAGCGTTTTTTAATTTATATCAGCTAAAAGTAATTTAATTGAAAGCTTCTGGAGTATTTCATGTTATCACCGGGTTCTGTATGTAGAATATTAATTAAACTTAAGAAGTTACAATCCAAGAATTAAATATTAATTTTATTGTTTCTTCTAAATAATATCAGTAATGGTCACCTTCTCAGTTTCTAGTATAACTTTGAAATGTTTAACAATAATAACCTTTTCTTACTCCCTTTTTGTTGCAGAAATTTCTATGTAAGCACCGCTTTTTAAAAAGGTAAGGACAATGTCTATAACGTTTACTTTTAATTTTGGGAAAAGAAATTTATTTTATAAAGTAAAATTTTATTAGCTGGGGTTTTCTTTTTGCTCTCCTATATCTAAAAAATGCGAAGTTCACGATGTTGTAGGACTGGGACAGCGATTACTCGCCCCACCGAAAAGCGTTGTAGTAACCCCTTTTATGACCTTCATCTAGTCACACAACGATAAATTTTTTAAGAATATTAATTAAGCATCAAAAATGGTAGCGTCCTTATATTTGATTAAGAAATTATTGAGTTAATATTCGAAAAAAATAATTCTACTTGTTGACAAGAAAAATATATCAGCATATAATAAAAGCGAATTATAACATATGTTATATCATATAACATATGTTAAAAAATCAATCATAAGTGATGATTTATAACATATGTTATTTAATGTTGTTTTATGTTATGAATATAATGTATGCGCTTTAAAAATTGTGAGGAGGAGTTAATATGTCTATTTATCAAGAATTACAAACAAGACAGAAAGAAAATAACCCTATCAAAGTAGGCGTTATCGGAGCAGGACAAATGGGTTTCGGTCTTATCTCACAGATATCCCGTATTCCTGGAATGATTGTTGGAGGCGTATCTGATATTGATCAAACCAGGGCACAAAAGGCTGTTGAATTTTATAAGTCCGAGGAAATTTTAAAAGTTAACACACTTGCATCATCTGATTATAGAGAAGTAATCCAGTCTTCCAATGTAGAGGTAGTAGTTGATGCAACTGGAGTACCTGAAGTCGGAGCAAATATTTCTTTAGAAGCATTAAATTCAAGAAAGCATTTGGTTCTATTAAACGTAGAAGTGGATATAACAATTGGTTCTTATATGAATTCATTATTTCAATCTTCTGGACTTGTTTATTCTGGTTCAGCAGGAGACGAGCCGGCAGCTATCGTAGAATTATATGAATTTGCTAAGACAATGGGCATGAAAGTTGTTGTTGCAGGTAAAGGTAAAAATAATGCGTTGAAGCCAACAGCTAACCCAGATACAGCAGCTGCTGAAGCAAAATCTAAAAATATGAGTGCGCATATGCTGGCTGCATTTCAAGATGGAACAAAAACAATGGCAGAGATGAACTTATTAAGTAACGCAATAGGCTTAGTTCCGGATAAAGTTGGAATGCACGGTTTAGACGCTAATTTAGATGATGTTGCAAAAAAATTAAACTTAAAAGAAAATGGTGGAGTTTTAGATCGTTTAGGAGTCGTCGAATATGTAAACGGATTAGCTCCGGGAGTTTTTGTCATTGTTAAAAGTGATTTAGATCCTGTTAATGAAGAATTGCGTTATTTATTAAAGGTAGATGAAAGTCATGGAGATCACTATACATTATTCCGTCCATATCATTTAGCCAGTTTAGAGACTCCGATTACTATTGCTAAGGCTGTTTTACAGCAAGATACGTCAATTCATCCATTAGGGGCACCGATTTCAGAAACGGTAACCGTTGCAAAAAAAGATATAAAAGAAGGAGAAAAATTAGACGGGATCGGTGGTTTTTCTATTAGAGGAGTATTGGAAACGCATAAAGAAATGGAAAAGAATGGACATATCCCTATCGGTTTAATTAGTGGAGAAGTCGTTGCTAAGAAAGATATAAGAGAAGGTCAATTTTTAACACATGATGATGTGGAACTTGACCCTTCAACAACTGTTTGGAAGTTAAGATCCTTACAAGACCATATGTTTCGCAATAAATAATATTGATAATTATAAAATCTGAAATAGATTTATTTCCTTTTTACATGCTTGTTTAAAGGATTTGAGATATTTGAAGGAATTTTATTAAGAGAGAGCTATTTCTAAGAGAAGATTTATCTAAGTAGTTGATGTTGAATATTGGATTAAAGATAGGAAAAAAATTCTGTCATCAAACAGTAGGAGGAGAAGGATATGATAAAAATGAATATTCTTGAAATTGGTGCCCTAGTACCAGATTTTGAAGAAGAAAATTTATTAGTACTTTTTAATGAAACCGTTCCGCCTGAGTTAAGAGATATTTCGGTAATTCATCGCTTTGAAGAACAGCCTAAAGATGCCTTAGAATTTGGAAAAATAATTGTGATTGGTGGTAGAGAATATACCATTCAAAAAGTTGGAGAAGAAGCCAATTCTAACTTTGAAAGTCTCGGTCACCTTTCCATTTATTTTAAAGATGATAAGGAAGAAGAAATTTTACCAGGTGCAGTTTTAGTAACGCCAAGTGATTTTCCAATATTAAAAGAGGGAGATTCGATTCAAGTTAAATAATGTGAATAGTTTATTTCATAGAGTAGCTGTTTCTAAATAGATTACTATTACGAGAGGATGGGTGTTAAATGGATTTTATGATAATGATTGCTGAAGGCTTCATTGGAATGTTTGAAGCTGGAGCTGAAGTATTTATGGGTTATATGACGGGGATTATACCTTTATTAGTTACATTGATCACAGCTGTTAATGCGATAACAAAAATGATTGGAGAAGAAAAGATAAATGGGTTTATTCAAAAAATCACGAAATATGCTGTACTCCGTTATACGCTTGTACCTTTTATAGCAGTTTTTTTCTTCACGAACCCAATGTGTTATACAGTTGGTCGATTTTTACCAGAGAAATATAAACCGGCATTCTATGATTCTGCGGTTTCTTTTGTGCATCCTATAACCGGTCTTTTTCCCCATGCCAATTCTGCAGAATTATTTGTATGGCTGGGAGTGGCAACAGGATATACAGCTGCAGGTGGTAGTCAAGCACAATTAGGTCTTATGTTTTTACTAACCGGTTTAATTGTTATTTTAATGAGAGGTTTGGTTACTGAACGAATTAGTGCTTATATGTTTAAAAAACAAGGTCATGAAAAGATTCTTAAGGAAAATTAAAATCTAAACATAAAGGGAGGAAATCTCATGAGTGCTTATAAAAAAGTCAAAGTATCTAAAGGAAGAAATGGGTGGGGCGGTCCCCTAGAATTTACACCAACAAATGAAAAAAAATATGTCATTAGTGTTACAGGGGGAGGCATCCACCCGGTAGCTGAAAAAATTGCAAAACTTTCCGGAGCAGAAGTAGTAGATGCATTTAAAAATCCGGTAGATAAAAATGAAACATTAGCAGCGGTCATTGATTGTGGTGGAACAGCAAGGGGAGGAACATACCCAAAATTAAGAATACCGACAATTAACGTTAAAGTAATGAGTCCATCGGGCCCATTAGCAAAATTTATTACAGATGATATTTTTGTTTCTGGTGTATCTGTAGAGAATATTGAGCTTGCTGATGAAAAAACACCTTATGTAGAATTAAAATCTGAAAAAAGTGATTATTCCGAACAAAATGAAGAAGCAGCTGCTCCAACTGCTGATGATCAGCCAGAAACCAATAGTGCACAAAATGCTGGCTTCATAGGATTAATTAATAAAATTGCCAGAGTCGCAGGGGCTTTCATGAATATTTTGTACCAGGCAGGTCGTGATACTGTCGACTCTATCATTAAAAATATAATCCCATTTATGGCGTTTGTTGCAACTTTAATCGGAATTATCAACTATACAGGTATTGGAGAAATATTAGCAAATGTATTTGTCCCACTAGCAAATAATATCGGCGGACTTATTATTTTAGGTGTAATTACAGCGCTTCCATTTTTATCACCTCTACTTGCTCCAGGGGCTGTTATAGGTGCGATTATCGGAACACTAGTTGGAAATGAAATTGCAAACGGTAACATTGAAATGAGTATTGCACTTCCAGCGTTATTTGCAATAAATGCACAAGTTGGAACGGACTTTATTCCAGTTGGTATGGCGTTAGGAGAAGCAAAATCTGAAACAGCTAGCGTTGGAGCACCAGCAATTCTATTTTCGAGGGTAGTCACAGGACCTGCAGCAGTAATCATTGCATATTTTATGTCATTTATGTTGTAGAAAATCGTTTGATAGGAGGAATAGGATGCTACCAGATTCATTTAGATTTGGAGTTATGGAAGGAAAAGGAAACGTTAAAGTGCGAGAAGAGAAGTTACCCAATTTAAAAGATGATGAAGTGCTAATTAAGCAGGAAGCATGTAATATTTGTACAACAGATTATCAACAATGGCAAGGAAAACGTGAACATCAAGGATACCCAATGGCAGGTGGACATGAAAGTTCAGGAATAATTATAGCTAAAGGAGAAAAAGTAAGTAATTCTTTAACAGTTGGAGATCGGGTTTGTATTTTATATGATTTTTGTGGGGACTGTGATAAATGTAAAAAAGGGGAAATTACTTCTTGTAGAAACATTAAACAATTTGGAAAAAATTATTCTGACAAATATTACGGTATTTTTGGGTTTGCGAATTACTTTATTAGAAAATCAAAAAGTGTCGTGAAAATTAGTAATGAGTTGTCTGCTTCGGAAGCAGGCTTTGTGGAACCTTTATCCTCCGTACTAAAAGGAATGCGCAAACTCCGGATTAATTCTGGATTTGATACGGTTGTTGTTATTGGTGGGGGCACAATGGGATTACTAAATGCAGCAGTTGCTCAAGCAATGGGAGCAAGGGTAATTGTATCTGAACGGAATCCCCAAAAAGTAAAAAAAATTAAACAAATGAAATTAGAATTAATTGATGCTGGCAATGAGGATCCGGTAGAACAAGTTAGAAAAAGAACAAATGGTAATGGTGCAGATATCGTCATTATTGCAGTTGGAACTTCTTCAGCAAATGAGCAAGCTTTAGAGATGATAAAAAATGATGAGGGGAAGATTCTTTTATTTGCTGCGGGTTACCCAGCACCAGAATTAAATATAGATTCTAATACCATTCATTACAAACAATGTGAACTTATTGGTACGTATGGATCGAATCTGGATGATTTTAATAATGCAGCAAAAATGCTAAGTGAACATCGAATTAATGTAAGCCCTTTAATTGAAGAGAAGATTCCATTAACTAGAATTCAAGAAGCTTTTGAAAAAGCAAGTACACGTGGGAATTATCGTATTTCCGTTTTATTACAGTCGTAAATATAAAGAAAAGATGAGAAGGTGAAAAAATGAAATGTTTAGCAATCGCTGATTTATTTATTGATAAACAAATGATGAAAGAAGGCCTTGCTAGTTTAGAAGATTTTGGGATAGAGATAATTGTAAAAGAATGGAAACATGAAAATTTAGAAGCATTACAAAATGATAATATAACATTGGAATCCAAAGGTAGCGAGGCAATTGCCCTTCCTGAAGAATTAATAGAAGGATTAGAAGACTATGATATGATCATTACCCAATTTGCACCTATCGGGAAAAAGGTAATCGATCAATGCGAGAATTTGAAGTTATTAGGAGTACTTCGAGCAGGTATTGAAAATGTGAATCAAGAATATGCTAAATCGAAAGGAATCATAGTTTTAAATACACCAGGACGTAGCATTACAAGTGTCTCAGAGTTTACAGTAGGGATGATTCTATCCGAAATTCGAAATATAGCTAGAGGTAACCATAAACTAAAAAATGGGGAATGGGAAAAATATTTTCCAAATGGTGTACTAGCACCAGAATTGAAGGAATCAACCATTGGTTTAATTGGGTATGGTGCTATTGGTCAACGAGTTGCAGAATTACTTCGACCTTTTGGCGGTAAAATTTTATTCTTCGATGACTATTATCAAGGCGATACACATGACACACAAGTTAATACCTTAGAAGAACTAGTAAAACAAGCTGATATTCTTTCCATGCATTACCGTCTAACAGAACAAACGAAAAATATGATTAACAAAGAGCATTTTAACGTAATGAAAAAAAATACAGTTTTAATAAATACTGCACGTTCCGGGTTAATTAATGAGCAGGATTTGGCAGAGGCATTACGAGAGAGAAAAATTGCCGGAGCAGCAGTAGATGTGTTTGATATTGAACCATTACCAAGAGATCACCCTTATAATAATTTGGATAATATTACGATCACACCACATATTGCGGGGTCAACAGTTGGTAATTTTGCTAATTCACCAGTAATATTGAGTAAACGAATTATTGAAGCATTAGAGTGAAATTATATTAATTTAAACAATGGGTGAATTGTTTATTTTTCATCCATTGTTCTTTATTCTTAGTATGATTTTGTAAAAAAAACACCAAAGTAGGAGGTTAAAAAATGGACCCCTTATTATTTCTATCATTTTTAGTTATTATTCTTATTATTCAAGCATTAACAGGAATTATCCATGTGAAATATTATCAGAAAAAAGTTAAAAAACTCACACAACAATATAGTGAAGGTTATCTTGGTGTTGGAATGACTAAAAAAATGTTTCGGATCGGAAAAGTAGCTATTGTTGTTACGGATAATGAAGGAATCATTCAAGAATGTAATATTTTATCAGGATTAACGGTACTTTCTAGATTTGCAAAGTATAAAGAATATGTTGGAGAAAATATAGAAATTGTTGATTGGAGAAAGAAAAAACATAAATTAGTTGTCCAAGACGCTATTAAACGTATAGAAGAACAAATGAAAAGAAAAGCTAAAGTAATGTAAATTTGTCACGGAGAATCGTCTAAAAAACTCCTGCCTCCCAAATAAAGAATAAAAATAAATTTATTTAGGCGGAAAATTCAGATGAGCTAACTCTTTAAATCACTTAGGCTAACTCAATGGAAGAAGAATAAAACTCCCGCTAAGTGAAGCTTTGACTTATATTAGAAAAAAAGAAAAAATTCAATATATACAAATTTTTAATCCCCGTTATATTTATCAAGTGGATAAAATGATATAATAAGATTTAATTAATTTGAATTTAAATTTATATAATTTTAACAAGAACAGGGTGTAAAGGAATGTCCTATTTAGATGATCGTAGATTAATGATTAAGATTGCGAATATGTATTATGAAGCAGGAGAAACGCAATCAACTATTGCACAAAAAATTGGGGTTAGCCGATCATTAATATCGAAATATTTATCAAAATCTAAGGAATTGGGTATTGTCGAAATCATTATTCATGATGAGGAGTATCATACGGTATCAAGCTTGGAGACAAAGCTGGAAAAAAAATATGGATTACGTGAAGTGGTTTGTTTACCTGAAACGGAGCAGGGAAATATTAAAGCTCAGTTGGGAGCGGCAGCAAGTAAATATTTGTTAAGAATGATAAGAAATAATCAAGTTATCGGAGTATCTTCTGGAACGACCCTATATGAAGTTGCAACAGCCATGACATCCAGTCAGTATTTTTCAAATGTATGCTTTGTTCCTATTGTTGGAGGGATGGGGGACGAGCGTTTAGACATACATGCAAATCATATTGTTGCAAAGCTAGCAGAAGCATTAAAAGCAAATTATCATCTTTTGCATGCTCCTGTTGTTGTTGATTCTAAAGAGACAAAAGAAATTATATTAAAACAATCGTCTATAAAAAATACTCTTGAAATGGGTAATCAGGCGGATGTCGCTCTTGTAGGTATTGGAGGATCTCCAAAGCATTCAACGATGGTCAAATCTTATAAAGATTATGGTATTATTGATGATTTAAACGAGAAAGAAATTGCAGGAGATATTTGTTATAACTTTATCAATGATGAAGGAAATTTAATAGAAAATGAATGGAATGAAAAAACGATTTCCGCTGATATCAATAAGCTGAAAAATATTCCATTAGTAATTGGTGTTGCAGCCGGTGAAGAAAAAGTAAGAGGAATTAAAGCTGCTCTCCGTGGGGAACTGATTCATGTATTAATAACCGATGAGATTACAGCAAAACTATTACTAGAGAATTGAGTTCATATTTGATTAATGAGCAGTATTTCGTATAAAAAACGTCCAAAGTAAAAATAGTGATTTTCCTTTATAAGTGGAAATTCACTATTTTTTTATGCTTGAATAATGTTGTTTATTGCACAGTGATTGGTATTAAAACTACCACTTCTAGAACTGGTAGAACCGAAAAAATTTAGTTTAGAAGAAAATACAAAGTGCAATCATTTATCACCGTACTCCACAAGTAGTATGCTTTTCTTTTTTTTAATTACGATAGAAGAAATTCTTGAAAATAGAATAATTAATGGAAAATAGTATGTAAACATCTTTTGTTCATTTATGTTACTTTTGTAAATATAGTACTGAAAAAATATAATTTTATTTATTATATTAAAAAAATATATTCTAATTGCTTGTTATAAACGTATAAGTGATTTATTTTTAGTATTGACACCCAATCACAATCATGTACAATGATGTTACAATTTTTTTGTTTATAAATGTGTTAATAAAGAACAAATGATATGATACAGTATTAATAAGCAAAGGGGATTATTTTATGGGGTTAGATACAAAAAGTCGTCTTATTATGGAAGTGCTATTGAGAAATCCTTTTATTACGAGTAAAGAATTGGTGGAAGATCAGCAAATAAGTAAGAGACAATTAACTTATTTATTATCTAAAATTAATGAATATTTAAAAATGAAAGGGCTTCCAAAAATATCAAGAAATAAAACTGGTCTTTTTATCATTCCGGATGAACTGTTTGTTCAACAGCAACATAAATCACAATCAATAGAAAGTCATCAAGATTTTTTTACTGAAGAACAAAGAATCTTAGTTATTATTTTAATGACTTTAACTTCAGACGAAGAATTATCTTTAGTACATTTTGCTTCATCACTACAAGTAAGTAAAAATACTATTTTAAGCGATATAAAAAAAGTAAAAGAATATGTACAAAATTTTGAAGTTAACTTTGTATACAACAGGACAAGTGGTTACTTAATAACAGGGGATGAATACGCTATTCGCAAACTATTAATCTCAATCATCCGAGAATGTATGGATATGAGGAGCAATGGAGAGAAATTTGCACAGCGATATGGACGAATAAAGGAGGAGGATATTAAGGATATTGCTGATAGAATGATGGAAATTGAGAACAGGCTACAGTTAAAGTTCACTGATGACAGAATGGCAATTATGCCTTATGTTATTGCTTCTATTCTAAGAAGGGTCAGGTTAGGGTATTCTATAGAACATTTTCAATTACGTTATGAAGAAATTGCAAATACGAAAGAGTATCTTGCAACTGAAGAGCTATTTTCAGATTATAAATATGTTTCAACAAATGAACGCGTATATATAGCTCTTCATCTGCTTTCAACTACTTTGCATTCTTCAAAGTTTGCAGAGGAAAGTGTAATGCCGCAGATTAGAGAAGCAATTGAGTTATTTTTAATTGATTTTGAGCGGCAGGCATGTGTGATTTTAAAGGATAAGGAGCAGTTAATAAGCCAATTATTGTTACATGCAACACCTGCTTATTACCGAATTAAGTATCGTTTGAGTGAATTAAACCAAGTTGATATATCATTTACAAAGGGTTTTAAGGAGTTACATTATTTGGTGAAGAAGACACTTACTCCCTTTGCGAAGTTGTTTGATCAACCAATTCCAGAGAATGAAATTATTTATTTTAGCATTTTAATAGGCGGATGGTTATCTAAGCAGGGTGACAACGTAGCAGAAAAAATTAGGGCCATTGTTGTCTGTCCCCATGGTACATCTATTTCCAAAATGCTGATGAATACTTTAAAACGGGTTTTTCCAGACTTTATATTTCTAGGTTCTATGTCTTTGAGGGAGTTCCAAGAGTACAAACAGGATTATCATATTGTTTTTTCTAATGTCCCTTTAAAAACAACTAAACGTCAATATTGCATTAATAAGTTTCCGACAAATACAGAATGGAAAAAGTTACAAAAACTTGTTGTTAATGATTTATACGGATATAAACCGCAAACTCCGGAGTTAGATGTCATCATGCAAATTGTTGCGGAAAGTTCAACTATTCAAGATAAAGCAAAATTAAGAAGGGAATTAGCTGCTTACTTACATGGACCAAGCGAAATTTCGAAGTTTGATTTAAATGTTACTAAGCGAAATTTATTACAAATGATGGAAACTGATTATGTTCAATTTATAGATTGCGTTAAGGATTGGAAAGAAGCTATTTATATAGCAGCACAACCGCTGATTAGAAATAATATTATTAAACCGGAATATAGAGATACGGTTATACAAGGTTATAATTACGACAGTGATTACTTGTTTTTAGGAGATAAAACCGTTATACCGCATACAGATCCTGAATATGGAGCTTTAAAAGTAGGGATGAGCTTTTTGATTGTGAAACAGGGAATTAATTTTTCGAAAAATAAGAAAGCTAACTTTGTTGTATTGTTATCTGCGATTGATCGTGAACAACACTTGCGGGCATTGTTAGAATTAACTGACATTGCTCAGAACGATCAAAAAATTAACCAAGTAATAGCATCTGTTTCATATCAACAAATACATGAATTGATAAAGCAATTTATTGAAAATGAAAAAGAGGAATACAGTGACGTTTAGTTTAATAGCAGGATGGAGGAATACAGGTTATGAATTTTGACGCTTTTTTTAGTGAAGATCTTGTCTTTTTTCTTAATGCATCGTCTCAGGAAGATGTGTTTAAGCAAATGTTTCATCGTATGTATGAGCAGGGGTATGTAAAAGAGTCTTATTTAAAGGCTTTAAGTGAGCGGGAAAAAGTATATCCTACAGGCATACAAACTGAACATATTGGGGTAGCCATTCCTCATACTGATTCTATTCATGTAAATAAAGAATCCATTGGTGTAGCAGTGTTAGAGAAACCTGTTTCTTTTATTCATATGGGGATGGAGGAGCATACAGTAGAAGCAGAAATCATTTTTATGTTAGCTATCCAAAAGCCGGAACGACAATTAGGAGTTTTACAAGTAATTACAGGATTAATTCAAAATAAGGTATTGCTGCAAAGTATTCAAATGGCTGAAAATGAAGCTGCAGTAATAGCTATTATCCAGGAATATAGTCAAAAATTAAATGTATAGATAAAAAATAGAAAAGGGTGATATAAATGTTTCAATCGACAATTGATTTTATTTTAGATTTAGGTCCATCGGTTATGCTGCCTATTATTATGACCATTTTCGGTCTTCTTCTAAAACAGGGTTTTAATAAGTCTTTTCGAGCTGGTATTACAATCGGTATCGGTTTTGTTGGTATTAACTTGGTCATTGGTTTATTGACGACATCTTTAAGTCCGGCAACAGAAGCGATGGTAGAGCGATTTAATTTAAATCTATCAATCTTAGATGTTGGCTGGCCAGTTGGGGCAGCAATATCATTTGGTACTACATTAGCACCAGTTATGATACCTATAATCATTGTCTTTAATCTTATTCTTGTTGCTTTAAACTGGACAAAGACAATCAATGTTGATATTTGGAATTTTTGGCACTTAATATTTTCTACATCTTTAGTGTACATTGCTACAGATAATGCATTTCTGTCGATTGCAATAGGACTTATTGTAACAGGGATTACGCTTAAGCTTGCTGACTGGACAGCGCCAGTGGTAGAGCATCATTTTGGTTTGAAAGGTGTTTCGCTTGCGCATTCAGAGTCAGTAAACTTTGCGCCAATCACATATGCGTTAAATAAAATACAAGATATGATTCCTGGATTAAATAAATTACATGCTGATCCCGAAACCTTGCGTAAACGTTTCGGTGTGTTTGGGGAACCGCTGGTAATGGGGCTGCTTCTTGGACTTTTAATTGGAATATTGGGTGAATATAATATACAAGGCATTTTAACATTGGGAATCCAAATGGCAGCAGTACTGATTCTATTACCTAGAATGGTTGCTTTGCTGATGGAAGGGCTTATCCCAATTTCAGAAGGAACTAGAGATTTTGTTACAAAGAGGTTTCCAGGAAAAGAAGTATACATTGGTTTGGACGCAGCTGTTGTTATTGGTAACCCTGCAAATATGGCGGTAGCGTTATTGATGGTACCGATAACATTGGTTTTAGCTGTTATATTACCGTGGAATGAAATGCTTCCATTCGCTGATTTAGCAGTATTGCCTTTTACGGTGATTTGGGCAGTAGCAGCTTCCAGAGGGAACATTATTCGTGGTTTAATTAACTCAATTGTAACAGTAATGATTGTGTTGTTTATTGCAACTAATATTGCAGAATTGACTACAAAAATGGGAGATGCAGTTGGATTTGCAATGCCGGAATCATCCAGTTTAATCTCTGGTATCGATGTAGGCTCACATATCCTTGTATTCATTCTATATAACTTATTAGATCCGACCAGTCCATTATTTATTACTGCAATTATCTTTGGTGTTATATATGCATTGTTATGGTATTGGGTACGTAATGATATCAAGAAACAGTACGCAAAAGAGTTAGGTATTGATAAAAAAACATTAAAATAAGAAAAGGTGGCGTTTCATTATGAAAAGAATTTTAGTAGCATGTGGCACTGCGATTGCAACATCAACAGTAGTGGCAAAGAAGATCGAAGAAGTATTAGGAAATAAAGGTTATCAAGTCTATGTTGATCAATGTAAAGCTGCAGAGGCTCCTTCAAAGGCGGCAAATTTTGATCTGATTGTTACTACCACGCCAGTTAGTGGAATTGGCGATGTGCCAGTCATTCAAACTGTTTCCTTTCTATCTGGAGTAGGAATGGATCAAGATATTCAAAAAATAATGGATATTTTAGGATTAGAGTAAAAAAGAAAGCCTGTCAATTTATACAATTGTCAGGCTTTCTATTAAAAGGCCAAGGAAGGTGTTCACGTTGAAACATTATCAATATACAACTTCGAAATTTGTGACAACTGTATTACTACCTTTAATTATCATGATAGGGTTATTGATTTGGGGCATATTATTATTACTTTCAGGAGAACAAACACCATTTGCTCAGCTATTAATATATGGGAGCGCTATTCTATTATTTTTTAGTATTATAGGTATTCATACACCTGGATGGATTAAATTAGATGATGAGAAAATTATCTTACATGCTTTTTTTGTTACACATGAGTTCTACTGGAAAGAACTATCTTTTGTTCAATTACGAGTATACCAACAAACAGGTAATTTATATATCAGGCTTGGGACAAATAAATTCATCAAAGGGCGCTACTGGATAACCAGTGATATCAAAGGATATGATAATTTATTTGAAGAGTTAAAGACTAAAAGCTTTGTAGAGAAAAAAATTTCAAGTGTCAAGAGGTGATTGTGAATGCAAAAAAGTGTCTATTACGATAAAAATCATTTTGAGATGCAGCCAATTGGTAATCTCGATATCAACAGCGATGAAGTATTGATCAAGATGAAAGTATGTGGTCTTTGCGGTACAGATATTCATAAAGCCGTGGATAAAACAGTAGAACCGCCGATTACTTTGGGGCATGAAATAGCTGGGGAAGTGATAGCGGCGGGGGATGATGTAATGGATTTTAACGTAGGTGACCGAGTGTTTGTAGCTCATCATGTCCCTTGTTTTACATGCACTTACTGTAAAAGAGGGTATTATTCATTATGTCCTCAATTTAAAATGACAAATGTAGACCCAGGTGGTTTTTCAGAATATATTCGTGTGCCCGCATTGCATGTTAAGCATACAATGGGGAAATTGCCTGACGAATTAAGCGATGAAGCAGGAGCAATGGTCGAACCATTAGCCTGCTGCTTGCATGGATTTGAACAAATTTCTATAAACCCAAGTGATCAAGTATTAATTCTTGGAGCAGGGCAAATTGGCTGTTTACAAATACAATTAGCTAACCATTTCTTAGCAGGGCAAGTAATAGTTAGTGATGTGAATCCTTATCGATTAGAAAAAGCAAAAGAGGTTGGCGCTACCCATGTTATAAGAGCGGATGAAGAAGCGGTACAGGAACAAGTAAATCGTTTAACGGATGGTCATGGGGCGGATATCGTTATAATTTCTGCCGGCATCAGCTTTTTATTAGAACAGGCAATGCATTGTGTGGCCCGGGGAGGAACAGTCTTAGTGTTTGCTCCATTTACTAAAAATGATATTCCTATCCCTGCTTATCGTTTTTTTGAGGATGAAATCTCTATTGTAGGCGCTTATTCCTCTACACCTTATAATTATACTCCTGCACTGGAACTTTTGAAAAAAGGAGTTATTGATGTTGATAAGATGGTGACGCACCGTTTCCCGTTGTCTAAACTGAATGAAGCAATAACGCTGGCTCATGATACAACCAAAGAGGTTTTAAAAGTATTAATTGTTCCTGATGGAAGCAGGTGAGTAAATGAATATTTTATTGTTTGATGCTTCACATCGCATTTCCGGAATGATGACTGCATATTACCAAAAGGTATATGCACTTGATTTTACTGATAAGTTAAATGGGAAAGGCAGTTTATATCAATATATAAATGGTCAAGATCCAGTTCAATTAATAACCTTTGATTTATTAGATGATCAAGATATATCAATGGAATCCTGGTTAAATAAAAATAATATACAATTTGATACAGTAATTAACAATTTAGAACATCTGATTGGCAATACACTCACAGAAACATCGATAGACGAATGGCGGAAGTCCTTGTTTATCAATCTCCACCTTCCTTTTTTAATAATTAAAGCATTCATTTCGTATGTTCCTGATGACGGCCAGATTATTCATATATCCTCTACCGCAGCGGTGAGCGGGGAAGCAGGAGATGTAAGTTATGCCAGCCATAAAAGCGGTCTGGAGTCTTTTAGCAAAAGTCTGTCAAAAGAACTTTCAAAACGAAATATTCGCTCAAATGTAATTAGTATATCTCCAAAATGCTGGAGGAAGCCAGATGGAGCCAGACAAATCATTCAGTTGTTAAAAGAGACTTGTAATGAGCATATGAGTTTCTTAAATGGTCAGGTTATAACTTTAGATAATGGAGAAACGTTATCATAAATATAAAACGGGGAGGAGACGTGATGAGGCAGACATCGGTAGTACTGATTATCGGCGGAGCTGCGGGGATAGGTCAAGCAGTAGCTGAAAGCCGTCTGAAAAATGATGATAAAGTAGTCTTCACGGATATAAATGCAGAAAAGGGCCATCAATTAATGACAGAGTGGAGGAATCAAGGATACGAAGCAACCTTTATCCAACAGGATGTTACTTCATGGAAAGATACGGAAAAAGTAGTAAGCGAAACGATAGAATTGTATGGGAGAATGGATGTGCTCATTATTTCAGCAGGAGTTACATCGCAAAAAAGGTTGGAAGATATTACTGTTAAAGAATGGCGTTTTACTTTAGATGTAAACTTGACTGGTCTGTTTTATATCTTGAAAGCTGCTCTTCCAGAGATGGTCAAGTCTAAGGGAGGAAGCATCGTTATTGTTGGTTCCGGATCTGCTATAACCGGATCAGGCGGCGGGGCACATTATGCTGTTTCCAAGGGAGGGGCATTCGGCTTAATGCGTGCTATTGCTAATGAATATAGTGATCAAGGTATTCATATTAATCTTGTAGCTCCACGGGTAATAGAAACCGAGATGCTAGATATACTTTATCCGACAGAAGAAGCTAAGGAAGCGCTTCGTCAAAAGATTCCTATCAAAAATTTTGGTACATTAGCAGATACTACAAACGCCATCAATTTTCTGGCAAGCGGGGAATCCCGGTATATCCAAGCACAGGTTTTATTAATGGATGGCGGAAGAACATATTTAACATGATTAAAGGAGAGATTAAGTTGGCAAAAGTTTTGGTTGCAACAGGAACTTCACAAAACAAAATGAACAAAGTAGTGGAATTATTACAGGCGGGTCTTAATGACAAAAACGTTGAGGCTGAGATTGTGGCAGGAAATATTTACGAAACCAATGTGGAAGACATTAATCCAGATGTTATTGTACTTGTAGGAGTCAATAAGCTGGATACAGAAATTCCTACTATTGACGGCGTTCCATTTATAACTGGTATAGGAATAGATAATGTAATTAATGATGTGGTAGCACATATTTCCTAGTTGAAAAACTCTTTGGTTAGACCAGGTTGTCTGCCAAAGAGTTTTTTAGAAGGTGATTAAACAATCTATAGATGACTTATTCACTGGCATATAATAATTCTGTTGCTATTTGTTCATCAAGAACTAATACATTAATATAATTGCCTTTTAAAGATGCTAATACGCTTTCCGCTTTATGTGCTCCTGAGACAACACCTATTACTTTCTTGATATTACGCAATTGTTCCAGAGATATCCCAATTACTTTTTTATTAAACGAACTATTGACAGGGTTTCCGTTTAAATCGAAGAAGCGAAAACCCATATCGCCAACTACACCTAATTGACGAAGCTGTTCTAAATCATTTTGGTTAAGATAACCAATATCTTCTAAAGTTGATTGTACATATGGGTTAGACAAACCAACTAATGCTATATCAACTGTTGCTGCTTCCTGAAGAACTGCATTAATGTCATCCATCTTCATTAAGCGCTCACGTAATTCACTGGATTCAGCCATGGCTGGTGCATAGAGATAAGAGCATGTACCACCTAATCTTTTAGCGAGCTCGTATGCTAATTGATTAGAATGAATTTCCACCTTCTTTCGTCCCAAGCCGCCTTCTAAGGGAAAGATTGTGATATTCTTTTTCATCTCATAAGGATATTCTTGGACTAACGCTTCTAAAGTCGTTCCCCATGATATCCCAATTTTTTTTGCCTTTTTGATATTTTTAGATAAGTAATAAGCTCCTGCTTGTGCAACAGAAAGCTTGACTACATCAGGTGTTTGACCAGAAATAGGAACAACAATGGCATCTTCTAACCCAAAGTGTTCTTCTAATTTTTTCTCCAAATTTACTGTATGTACTGTTTCATCTTTAATAAAAATCTCAATGATTTTATGTTCGCGGGCCTTTTGTAATGATTTAGATATGACAGGTCGCGAAACACCAAGTTTCTTAGCAATCTGCTCCTGTGTCCAACCGTCGTTATAATATAAATTAGCTATTTTTACTAATGAACGTCTTTCTTCCCAGCTAAGCACATGCTCACATCCTTTCAAATTAACATATCTATTACAATTGATTGTAAAAATAATCCTTTAAAATAAAGTTTACTATAAATCGAAAAATAATCAATAAATTCAATATTTATAAGATAATTATCTTGACCTTTCCTGAAAAAAAACATACACTTATTACAAAGGTAACTATATAGAACATATGTAAAAAGGAGGCAAAAAAATGAAGGATTTAAAGGTTCCAGAAAGAATAACAGAAGAAAATTTAGTAGAACTCTACAAACAAATGTGGACTATCCGTTATTTCGAAGAGAAAGTAGACCAATTTTTTGCGAAAGGTAAAATTCACGGTACCACACACTTAGCTGTTGGACAGGAAGCAAGTGCGGCGGGCGTATGCGCTTTACTGGATAAAGAAGATAAAATTACCAGCACACATCGTGGTCACGGACATTGTATCGCAAAGGGAGCAACTCCAGATAAAATGATGGCAGAGCTATTCGGCAGAACAACAGGCTATTGCAAAGGTAAAGGCGGTTCGATGCATATTGCTGATGTAGAAATGGGTAATCTTGGCGCGAATGGAATTGTTGGCGGAGGAATCCCATTAGCAGTGGGGTCAGCTTTAACAGCACAGATGAAAAAGTTAAATTATGTAACCGTTTGTTTTTTTGGAGATGGTGCCACAAATGAAGGAAGCTTTCATGAAGCAGTTAACCTTGCTGCTGTTTGGAATTTACCGGTTATCTTTGTTTGCGAAAACAATCAATATGGCATGTCAGGATCAGTCAAAGAAATGGTGAAGATAGAAGATATTGCGACAAGAGCAAAATCCTATGGCATCCCTGGGGTTGTTGCAGATGGAAATGACATTATCGAAATGATGAATGTAACAAATGAAGCGATGGAACGTGCTAAAAATGGAGAAGGCCCAACATTGATTGAAGCAAAAACATATCGCTGGAAAGGTCATTCGAAAAGTGATGCTAAAAAATATCGTACCCGTGATGAGGAAAATGAATGGAGAGAGAAAGATCCGATTAAACGCTTCAAGGAGTCTTTGATCAGTGAATCTATTATCACAGAAGAGCAGGCAGAATCAATACGAAAAGAAGCTTTAACAGGAATTGAAGATGCAGTGGCATTTGCTGAAGAAGGCCCGATGCCTACCAAAGATGATTTATTAACAGATGTATTTGCTTAAAGTGGTTGTATAAAGGAGGAGAAAAAATGAGAGAGATAACATATTTAGAAGCTGTTCGTGAAGCAATGAGTCAGGAGATGCGTGAAAATGAAGATGTTTTTATCCTTGGTGAAGATATAGGGGTATATGGGGGTGCTTTTGGAGTTACCCGCGGAATGATTGAGGAGTTTGGCCCTGAACGTGTGCGTAATACACCAATCAGTGAGTCAGGTATCGCCGGCGCTGCAATTGGTTCTGCTTTGACAGGAATGCGTCCGATATTGGAGCTGCAATTCTCTGATTTTATTACGATTGCCATGGACCAGATGGTGAATCAGGCAGCTAAAATTCGTTATATGTATGGAGGAAAAGGTAAAGTTCCAATGGTTTTACGTACGCCAAGTGGATCGGGAACCGGAGCTGCAGCGCAGCATTCGCAGAGTTTGGAGGCGTGGGTAGCTCATATTCCTGGACTAAAAGTGGTTCAGCCTTCTACAGCACATGATGTAAAGGGTCTATTAAAAGCAGCTATAGACGATGATAATCCGGTGATTTTTTATGAGCATAAATTGCTTTATAAAACGAAGGGAGATGTACCGGAAGAACAATACAGCATTCCTTTAGGAAAAGCAGATGTGAAACGGGAAGGAACAGATGTAACGATTGTTGCTACAGCTATTATGGTACATCGTGCTTTAGAAGCTGCTGAAGAACTGGAGAAGGAAGGCATCAGTGCAGAAGTAGTGGATCCGCGCACTTTGGTTCCATTAGATACAGAGACAATTATTAAATCTGTATCTAAAACTTCCCGTTTGGTAGTTGTTCATGAAGCGGTAAAAAGAGGCGGATATGGAGCGGAGATTGCAAGTATGATTGCTGAAAGTGAAGCATTCGATTATTTAGATGCACCAATTAAACGATTGGGCGGTGCACCATCACCAATTCCATATAATCCGGAATTAGAAAAGCTGCACGTTCCGCAGGTTCCAGATATTATTCAGGCAGTTAAAGAAACATTAAATAAAGCATAGAAAGGAGGATTCTAGTGGCTAAAGAAATATTTATGCCTAAACTAAGCAGCACGATGGAAGTGGGTACCTTACTTCAATGGTTTAAGGAAGAGGGAGATTCTGTTGAAATGGGAGAGCCTCTATTTGAAATTATGACGGATAAAATCAATATTGAAGTAGAGTCGTATGAAGAAGGGATATTGCTAAAAAAGTATTTTAATGTGGATGATGAGGTCGAAGTGAATGCTTGTATCGGCTATATTGGGGAAGCGGGGGAGAAAGTCCCTGATTCACCTCCGGCGCCTGCAGCAGAGACAGAGTCAGAAGAAAAAGGTCAAGGCAATTCTTCTGTTGAGACTGCCGGGAAAACGGTAAGTGCCAATGCGGATTCGAATGAAAATAATGATGGAAAAATCAGAGCCACTCCTGCTGCCCGTCGTGTATCCCGGGAAAATGATATTTCCTTATCTGCTATTTCTGGATCTGGTCCAAATGGAAGGGTGCATCAGCATGATGTAGAGCAGGCGATTGCAGAAGGAAGGTTAGCCGTAACGCCGCTGGCAGAAAAGATTGCAGCTGATCATGGGGTAGATTTAAGTCAAATAACCGGAACGGGGGCCCGTGGGAAAATTGAAAAGCAAGATGTACTTTCTTATCTTGAATCTGTCAATGTGTCAGATCAAGAACCAGTCGCATCTCCAGCGAAGCGGATCAAATTGAAAGGACTTCGTAAAGCAGTAGCTGATAAAATGGTTGAAAGTGTACAAACCATCCCGCACGTAACCTTAACGAGCGATGTGGATATGACAAATGTGATTGCGTTACGTAAATCATTGCTCCCTGTAGTCGAAAAAGACACGGGATATCGTTTGTCCTTTACAGAAGTCATTATAAAAGCTGTTGCCAGCGCACTTTGCAAGCATCCTGAATTAAACGCTTCTTTAATTGGAGACGAGATTGTGATGAATAAGGAAGTGAATATCGGACTTGCAGTTGCGGTGGAAAATGGGTTAATTGTTCCTTCTATTAAGGATGTAAATCAAAAAGGACTTGCGGAATTAACGCAGATTAGTAAAGAATTAGGCAGAAAAGCAAGAGAAAATAAACTAAAGCCTGATGAAATGCGGGGAAGTACATTTACGATCAGTAATTTAGGAATGTACGCCATTGATGCTTTTACACCGATTATTAATGGACCAGAAACAGCCATTCTCGGTGTAGGAAGAATTACAGAAAAAGCCGTTGCAGTTGATGGAGAGTTAGCAGTACGTCCAATGATGGTTCTTAGCCTATCCTTTGATCATCGGGCAATTGATGGCGCACCGGCTGCTGCATTTTTAACCAATTTAAAAACAAATCTTGAAAATCCTTATAGTTTATTAGTTTAAGGAGCTGAGTAAATGACGAAATTTGATGTAGCAATAGTTGGCGGGGGCCCCGGAGGATATGTTTCAGCAATCCGTGCTGCAAAGCTGGGCCTGTCAGTGGCACTGGTAGAAGGTAGAGAATTAGGAGGAACCTGTTTAAACCGTGGTTGTATCCCTTCTAAAACATTATTGAGAAATGCTGAAGTAATTAATCAAGTAAAAGATGCGAAAAAGTTCGGTATTCAAATCGATTCATTTTCATTTGATTTAAATACGATGGTTGAAAGAAAGAATCAGGTTATCGGTCAGCTTCGTAACGGAATCAACAACTTGATAAAAGCAAATAAAATTAAGTTATATAATGGTTATGGAACAGTCGATAATCAAAAAATAATTTCTGTGGATATGGAAGAAAAAACAGAAAAGCTGGAAGCAGAATCAATTATTTTGGCAAATGGCTCAAAACCCTTTGTTCCAAACCTTCCCGGGCTTTCAGACATACCTTACCATACAAGTGATACCATTTTTGATATAGACCAAGTACCCGGTCATTTAACGATTGTCGGGGGCGGTGTAATTGGGCTGGAAATTGCCTGTATTTTTCATAGCCTGGGTACAAAAATTGAAATTATTGAAATGGCAGATCGTATTATTCCGGCAGAGGATAAGGAAGCATCTAATTTTCTGGAAAAAGAGCTGAAAGGTAAAGGGATACTCATTCATACAAGTACTAAGGTACATTCGTTTAAAAAGAATGAAAAGACCAAGGTGCAAATAGAAAAGAACGGGAAGGAAACAAGTATGGAAACAGATGGCGTGCTGGTCTCTGTTGGTCGAGAGCCTAATTTGATCGGTTTAGATAATCTTTCTGTTGATTATGATGGTAAGTTTGTAAAAGTGGATGATAACATGCAGACCTCTATAGAAGGAATTTATGCTATCGGGGACTTAATCGGGGGATATCAGCTTGCTCATGCAGCAAGTGAAGAAGGTATCCGGGCAGTTAATCATATTCTGGGAGAAAATAATAAAAAGGATTTCATCATGCCGCGCTGTATTTATACTTTTCCTGAAATCGCAAGTGTCGGTATGACTGAGGAGCAGGCTAAGGCCAAAGGTTACCAGGTGATGTCTCAAAAAGTAGACTTAGCTGCCAATGGAAAAGGAATTGCTTCCTCGGAAAACAATGGATTTATGAAGATAATTTCCGAGAAAAAATACGGAGAAATTCTCGGTGTCGTGATGGCGGGAGCACATGTAACTGAAATGATCAGTCAGGCAACCTCCTTTATGTACTTAGAAGGAACCATGGAAGAGCTGGAGGATATGGTATTTCCGCATCCAACTTTATCAGAGGCTATGTTTGAGGCAGCTGCAAAATGGCTGGGTAAAGGAATACATTACTAACAGAAAAGATAGCAGCTGTTAACCAGAAAATTTGGTTTCTTGTTTTACAAGAAGGATAGAAAAAATAGCAAAATAAGTTAAGAGAAGAGGAATAATTCATATTTCTCTTCTCTTTTTCTTATTTGCAATCAATGTAATGGCGAAGGATAATATAAATGCTGCGAGCATGGCAATCACAAACCCCAGAGGATTATCAGATAAAAAAGGTGTGGTGAATGTCGGAACGTAGGCTGTTCCGCGTACATCGAATAAACCGACTAGTGCACCACCGACTCCGGCAGATAGAATTGCACCGGCAAAGACAATTTTATTAGAGAACATGAACGGATATGCCGCTTCCACAAATGTTCCGAATCCCATATTGATTAAGAAACCTGGAGTTGCAGCAGCCGCTTCCCCTTTCTCTCTTGGAGCAATGATATTTGCTAGATTAATTCCGGCCGATACCATAACCAGACCAACCATATCAATAGCACCCAGGAAACTTACTCCTGTTTTTTCCATTTCAAGTAATACGATTGGCAGAATAGCAGCATGGTATATTCCTCCTAAAATAGCTGGCCAAATAAGCAAACCGCCTAATAGACCTGCTAGAATCGGGTTAAATGCAATTGTTGATTCGATAGCAATTTTAATTCCATCGCCGATAAACAATGCGATTGGTGCGAATAAAAAGTAGACTAATAGACCTGCCAGTAAACCTGCTATTCCTCCAGTAACGATATTGACGGTTGTCATCGGAAATTTCCAGCTAATACATTTCAGGAAGAAATAATGCACAAAAACACCGGCTAAAATACCGCCAATGATACCGCCAATAATTCCGCCGTCTACAGATAGCACACCAGCTATAACTCCAGCTACAATGGAGACTTCTCCTAAATTAGACACTTGTTTAGCTGCAATTACTGCAATAATAATTGGCAGTGCTCCAATCATAATATCAAAAATATCTTGCAGACTGCTAAATAGAGGGACCTTACTTAGTGCAAGAACTAGAGCCATCGCAATAAAACCTGGCAATGCAGAAACCATGATGCCGCGAATATTAATGTTTTTCCAGATGCTCCCGCTGTTTTCCGCATCCGCTTTATTTGCATCACCGATGGTTGGTTTATATTTTACATCCCAATATTTAGCCAAAGCCGCCACGAAAGAGATAGCTCGAGTTCGATTTGTAGTACCAGTTGTTCCAGATTGAGCTATAACGTTCGCACCTTTTGCACTGATTATCGCCATGGATGTTCCGCCTGTGCCAACGATTGGAATATTCATCTTGACTGCTGTGTCAATGACTTGTTGATTAGCATTTTCTGCGTCAGCACTCATGACGATTAACCCATCTACTGTTTTATTAAGAATAAGAGCAGCTATCTGTTCGTCTGCCTTTTTTGCTTGTTCATTTATTTTTTCTAATGTATTTGCAGGGCTTTGAGTCATTTGTCCATTTTCATCTATACTAAAAAGGGATGTTTTCGAGTCTGCTTTTGCTTGATCCATAGACACTTCTGAAGCGATAAATTGAATAGCAGCAATGTTGAAATCTGCAGCATGACATTGATTTTTAATTTCATCTAATAATTTTCTTGGATTTTTTCCGCCTAAATTGTACAGGTTGCCGCCCGAGCTACCTATGATAGCAATATTTTTCAAGAGAATTCCCCCAGGTAGATAGTTTCAATGTGATAATTATTTAATGAATTAATATTTTATCATACTAAAGTAATAAAGTCTTTAGGGATTTAAAAGAAAATAATTTGATTACCCATGTAAGATTAGGAAAAACTCTTTTTATACCTTGGATTTATAGTAATGAATTTCATTTAAAAGACAGCAGATTTTATTTTGAGAATTACTAGTACTGAATCTTTTCTTATTTTACATTGGATTCTTCATTTGATATAATCATCAATCATTGAGAGCAGTAGTAAAGAGGAGATGATGGAATTGGATTGGATAGAAAATATAAATTGGGAGCAGCTTCTATTAAATGCGGGTTTAATAATTTTAAAATTGATAGTAACACTTATTGTATTTTATATTGCACGGGCTATTGGAAAGAGATTTATTCGAAATTCATTTTCCAAAGCACAGGTTAAGAAGAAAATGTCGGCTGGCAGAACAAAAACCTTACAGTCCTTAACAATCAGTGCCTTTTCGTATGTTTTATTTTTCGTAACATTAGTAGTTGTACTCGGTATTTTTGATATTAACGCTACAGGATTGATTGCCGGGGCTGGTGTTGTTGGTCTGGCTATCGGGTTTGGGGCTCAAGGGCTGGTTAGTGATATTGTTACAGGCTTTTTCCTGTTGTTAGAGAAGCAGGTTGATGTCGGTGATTATGTTACAGCTGCCGGATATGATGGTGTTGTCGAAGAAGTTGGTCTGCGTACCATGCAAATACGGAGCTTTGATGGTACTTTAAACTATGTACCGAACAGAGAGGTCAGCTCTTTAAGCAATCACTCCCGTGGAAATATGCAGGCTCTTGTAGATATAGCAATTCCATATAGTGACAATATTGATAATGCGGTTAGTATATTGCAAACAGTGTGCGATGAAATGAAAGAAAAGAACTCTAAGATTGTAGAGGGGCCGGATGTACTTGGTGTGCAAACATTTGGTTCAGCGGAAATAACTTTACGGATTATTGCAAAAACAGAATCCATGGAGCAATGGGCTGTAGAACGTGATTTACGTAAAGCGATTAAAGAAGCGCTTGACGCGAATAATGAAGATCCTGAAATAACCTATGCTGAAAAACCGCAGGAAGAATAGTTAGAACCTGTAAATGAAATTTGGACAGGCAAATTAAATAAATTTGTAAGAGGGTCACCGTTTTGAAATTCGGTGCCCTTTTTTGTATAAAAGGATTTTATCGATAGTAAGAAACTATCGTACAAAAAATGTTTACAAGCACCTATGAAATTATTCATTTTCTTTAATAAGGAAATAAAAAAGGATTAACTGTAGTTCTTTCGGTTTATTTTCTTTTAAGAAATATTTATTTTAGATAATGAAGCGCATTTTTTCACTTAAATCCTGTATAATAGCATTTAAATAAAGGGATAAAGGTTTTACTTAAATAAAGGGAATATTAATGAATAAATTAGCAGGAACTAAAACATATACGTATGGTGAATTTTTCCTTTAAAGAGAAATAAAGAATTCTGGTAATAAAAGTGCGTATTAACAGCTTGTAATTATTTTTGTAAGCATGATTAATCACTCTGTAAGATTACCGGTGTATTGACGTTTTCTCAAGGATTTACAGCATGGAAGGCAATGTTAGTTTGTAGAATAAACATCGGGAGTGGTTTGGATGAGGAGTATTTTTCGGAAAGATGTGACAGAGGGAAATTTATTGGAAAGCAGTAAAGAGGTGAATGTAGTTTTAGATGAGCTGCAGCAAATGGATTTAACCTTACAATTGCAAATATCAAAAATAACAGAACAGGATCTGGCTGTTGCGAAGTTACTGCAGCCTATTATCAAAGAAAATATAGAAACAATTATAGATGCTTTCTACGATAATTTATCTTTAGTCCCTGAATTAATAGGAATTATTGAAACAAATAGTTCGATCAGCCGTTTAAAACAAACACTGACAAGGCATGTTATCGAGATGTTTTCAGGGGAAATAAATCAAGATTTTATTGATAAACGCCGCAGAATTGCTAAAGTTCACGTTCATATTGGGTTGAAGCCAAAATGGTATATTGCTTCATTTCAAGAGATTTTCTTTCAAATTTCTATACTGTTAGCTGATACATATAAGGATAAGGAAAACTTTCTCCATGCTGTTCAAGTGACAAATAAGCTGTTAAATTTCGAACAGCAGATCGTTCTGGAAGCTTTTGAGATAGATACAGAAGAAAAAAGAGCAATTATGGATGAAAAGAACCAGAATTTAATAAGCTCAATGAAAGAAACAGCAGAAAGATTAGGCTATTTATCAACAGAGACTAACCAATCTGTGATGAAAATGGTCAGTCAGGCAAACCGGATAAATCAGATTTCCAGACAAGGGGAAGAAATCGCTGCTGCAACAAGCCAGTCAGCGCAGCTTGGAATGGAGCAAACGAAGACAACGAATACAGGAATGTCCAATTTAGATAATCAGATGGTGCTTGTTGTGGAGAGGCTGGAGCAGTTAACAAACAGTGCTGAGAAAATTAAATCTGTTATTTCTATCGTTGAATCTATCGCCGGACAGACAAATCTGTTAGCATTAAACGCGTCCATTGAGGCTGCCAGAGTAGGAGAACAGGGTAAAGGGTTTGCAGTGGTGGCAGAAGAGGTCCGTAAGCTGGCTGTACAATCGGCAGCAGCTGTGGCAGAAGTAAGTGATTTAATCCTTGAAACGAATGAACAAGTTGCAAATAGTCGAGAAGCAATTAAGGAAACACAGGAGGAAGTAAGAGCAGTCCGTGAACAAACGGCGAAAACAGAAGATATTTTAAGCCGGGTTTCTGAATCAATGACACTTATTTCAGAGAACAGCAGTCATATACAGCAATCCTTAGAAGAAAATCAGCTGAGTATTACTGAAATTGAATCCTCTATGGGGGAGATTGAGAACTATTCGCAGAAATTTAATGAAATGGAATAGCAGCATTTGATTATTCATCTCATCAAAATTATGCGGGATAAAGAAATGAGATTCAAAGAATCTTGATGGAATGAGGAATTTGAAATGAGACACTCCTATTTTTATTTGAAATTGGAAACACACGAGCTGGCTATGAATTATAAAAATGACAAGCGCCGGATACGCGTGCTATTGCCAAAGAATTATGGTAAAGAAAAGAATAGGCACTATCCCGTTGTTTATATGCATGATGGACAAAATGTTTTTTACAGCAGTGAAGCCTATAGCGGTTATTCATGGAAGGTTATCCCTGCAATAAAACGAAATCCTGATTTGCCAAAGATGATTATTGTCGGCATAGACAACGGTGAGCAGGATCGCATAAATGAATATACACCCTGGAAAATTACAGAAAGTCCTCTCCCTGAGGATATTGAATTAGGGGGAAGAGGTGCTGAATTTGCTGAGTTTATCATGACAGTTGTGAAGCCTTTTATTGATCAACATTACCGGACTAAGTCTGATAAATATCATACAGCGATGATTGGCAGTTCTCTAGGTGGAAATATTTCTGCTTTTATGGGGATTGAATATAAAGACCAAATTGGCTGTCTTGGTATTTTTTCACTGGCAAATTGGATTACAAGCACAGCTTTTGATCACTATATTGATAGAGAGCCTTTGGACCATGAACAACGTGTGTATATTCAAGTTGGCACGCAAGAGGGTGATGATGCTGACCGGCAGTTAATGTATGGGAATATGAAGCAGGCGTATATTGATTGTTCACTGAAATATTATAAGCAGCTGGTTAAAGGCAATATTCCCATTGATAATATTCATTTAAATATTTTTGCGGATGAAGAGCATAATGAAGAAGCCTGGTCAAGGCATTTGCCGGAATGTTTCCGATTCCTCAGTGAGAAATGGTCTTAAGAAATATGTGTATAAAATATTGATAAAAAACATCTGCCATCCAATATTTAGCTGGTCTTGGACGGCAGATAATATACAAATGTAATGTATAACTACATTTATTCATCTATTTTGACAATTTTCGAAAAATTAGATTGATTTTAAATTGAAAAAATGGTATTTTAACAATTAAACTACTGATTATTGCGGGAATCAGGAAAGGAGTTTTATGATGAATTATATTTTGATATCACCATATTATCCCAATAATTTTCAGCCCTTTGCCCACCGTTTAAACGATGCAGGTGTCAACGTGTTAGGAATTGGTGAAGAGCCGTATGATCAATTAGGCTCTGAATTACAAAAATCACTGACAGAGTATTATCGTGTCAATGATTTGGAAGATGTTGACGAAGTGAAACGCGCTGTTGCATTTTTATTTTATAAACATGGTCCCATTGACCGGATTGAATCGAATAATGAACACTGGTTAGAGCTTGATGCCAAGCTTCGTGAGCAATTTAATGTATTTGGAAATAAATCAAAAGACCTAAAAAAAGTAAAATTTAAATCAGAAATGAAGAAACTGTTCAAAAAAGCTGGTGTACCAGTGGTAGAGGGGCGCGTTGTCAAAAACAAAAAGGATTTAGCGAAAGCCGTTGAAAAATTGGGTCTGCCAGTTATTGCGAAACCGGATAATGGAGTTGGTTCTGCCGCTACATTTAAACTGAGTTCGAAAGATGATGTACATCGTTTTGAAGAAGAATGGAAGGAAGCAACAGCTTATTTTCTGGAGCCTTATGTTGAAGGTGGAAAGCTTTGCACATTTGATGGGTTAACTGATCAAAAAGGAAATATTGTTTTTCAGACAAGCTTTACATATAATGTACCAACGCTGGAGCTTGTCCAAGGTCAGCTGGATTTATTTTATGTGATTCAAAAAGAAATTGATCCGAAGCTTGAAGAATATGGACGGGCAATTGTAAAAACCTTTGGAATGAAGGAACGTTTTTTCCATATTGAGTTTTTTCAATTGGAAAATGGAGATTATGTAGCACTTGAATATAATAATCGTCTGGCTGGAGGTTATACAATTGATATGTATAACTATGCCTACTCCATCGATTTATTTGCGCAGTATGCTTCATTGGTAACTGGAGGAGAGTTTAAGGAACCGGATGTTCCAAACCAATATTGTATTGGAGTTACACAGCGTGATGCCTATCAATACCAAAATGATACAAAAACAATCCGTGATAAATTTGGGGACAGGGTAAAGTTTGCCGAGCGTATACCAGAAGCATTCGCTCATCTTCAAGGAAATCAATTTTATGCCATCAATGCGGATACAGAGACAGAAGTGGATGAAATCACCCGCTTTGTGCATGAACGAAAAAAATAAAGAACATAGACAGGGGATTTGACTATGCATATGGAACAGTTAAGTCATTGGAGCGGAGAGTTAGGGCGTGAGATGCCGTTAAACAGATATGGACACAGTGGTATGCCGATTATTGTTTTTCCATCATCTGGCGGAACGCATTTTGAATATTATGATTTCGGGATGATTGATGCATGCCAGGAATTTATTGAAGCAGGTAAAGTGCAATTTTTTGCACTAGCCAGTGTAGACAGTGAAAGCTGGCTGCATGATTCAAAGTCTCCGCATGATCGTGCACTTGCACATGAGGCATATGAGCGTTATGTGATTTCAGAAGCAGTTCCATTTATTAAACATAAAACAAACTGGTTTGATCCAATGATGACAACAGGATGCAGTATGGGTGCTTATCATGCGCTGAACTTTTTCCTGAGACATCCGGATGTATTTCAAACAATGGTTGCGCTTAGCGGTGTATATGATGCACGTTTCTTTTTTGGAGATTATGGAAATGATCCGCTCGTATATGAAAATTCACCAAGTGATTATATCTGGAATCAAAATGATGGCTGGTTTATCGACCGTTACCGCTCTGCCAATATTATAATGTGTACAGGATTAGGTGACTGGGAGCAGGATGGTCTGCCTTCTTACCGTTCGTTAAAAGAAGCTTTTGAAGAAAAGCAAATTCCAGCCTGGTTTGATGAGTGGGGCGAAGATGTTTCTCATGATTGGATCTGGTGGAGAAAGCAAATGCCATATTATTTAAAAAAATTATTTTCCTAAAAATATTAAAACATCAGTATAATAAAGATACTGGTGTTTTTTATTGGAGAAAGCTAACATTATAAACTTTCTCTTTCTATATACATAGATAATTTGATGTATAATTGTGGGAGTAATCTAAAAGATAGATGGATAAAGAGGTTAAGAGTTGATGAAGAAAAAAACAAAAATCAAAAGCGGTTTAAGAAAGTGGATTATTTTTATTGTTCTGCTGCTGGCAATGCTGTTAGTAACTATTAAAATATATTTTGATACTGCTACATTTAAGATAAATAAAGAGCAGTTTCAAAGTGACAAGCTGGAGGAAGGCACAGAGCTGAAGATACTGCAAATAACAGATGTACATAGCCATGTATTTGGGGCAGAGAACAGTGCAGTACTTGAAAAAGTGAAGGAACTTGATGCTGATATCATTGTTTTAACAGGTGATTTAATTGACCGGAAAACAGAAAATCTGGAGATAGCTTATCAGCTTGCAGAAGAATTAGTGCGGATAAACCCGGATACGTATTTTGTCACTGGTAATCACGAGCATGAAAATCTTGAAAAAGAAGCATTTTTAGCTGGATTAAAGGACAGAGGGATTATCACTCTAAGTAATGAAAATACGCAATTTGAAAAAAACGGCCAGCTATTTAATATAGTTGGTGTGAGTGATGTATCCACAGAGCATGAAGATATGACCTTGGCCTTTGCTGATTTAGATACAGATAAATATACTATCTTACTTTCCCACGCTCCAATCGTTGTTCAAAAATATCCTGATGTTGATGCTGATATCGTACTAAGCGGTCATACACATGGAGGGCAGGTAAGATTGCCATTTATAGGAGCGCTTGTTGCTCCGGATGAGGGACTATTGCCGGAATTGCAGAAGGGGATATATCCATTAGGCGATGAGCGTTATTTATATATTGACAGCGGATTGGGAACTTCTGCGTTACCGATAAGATTTCTTAATCAGAGTCAGATCAGTTTGATTACTATCCAATCAGATTGATAAAAATAGTGATATAAAATAAGCAATGGTTTTACTGAAAATTTTAACTAACCATTGCTTATTTTACTGATCAAACTTTACCATATTGATAGCTCCTGCCTTATAAACAAAATAATTTGGCATTTCTAAGCTGTAGACTAAGGTAAGTTATTTTCAATTCTTAATTTGACAGTATCTGAGATAAGGTAGTACTCGGAGTAATGCACAGGTTGATGATGTTCGTTATAAATAATTTTTTCTACTAATATAAGTGGCGTTAATCTACTGATGTTAAGATGTTTTTGCAATTCTTCCGTAGCCGGAACAATTTCCAGTTCTTTCTTAACTGTTTTAAATGCAATTCTATAATCATCGTGAATAATTTTAAAAGTTGAGCTTTCTTTTTTTATTTTATCTTCTATATTTGGATAAATAGCAGTCGGAAGATAAGCATAATCCATACTTAAAATTTGGTCGTTACGATATACTTTGCGGATAAGCTCAATAAACTCAGTATATTTATTCTCAAATATACTGTTTACTTTTTTATTGTTACTTATTTTTTTCATAGAAACAATCTCTTTTGATATCTTATCATTATCTGACGTCAGACCTTCAGAGAACCCTTGCAAATGCAGCAGATGTATTTCTTTACGCTTCTTGTTTACAAAGGTTCCTCTCCCATGAATAATCTTCAATACACCTTCATCTACAAGCTCTTTGATTGCTCGTCTAATAGAAATGCGACTGGCTTTAAATAACTTGCCTAATTCTTTTTCAGTAGGGATACGATCTCCGGGCTGGAGTTGATTTTCATTAATATATTCCTTAATTCCTGTCATAATTTCTTCGTACAAATAGTTTTGCCCGCCGTTCAAATTATCTTCCTTCATAAAATTAGCTCCTATAATGTAAGTATTCTCTTACATTATACATCAAACTAGGGTATTCGTTAACTAATCAATCAAAGGTTGAGGATAACCAAAGCCACCATAGACTTGACACGTATTTTCAGCTGATTTCGTACCTTGTTCGATTGCTGATAAGATATTTTTATTCTCTATATATGACGTTAAAAAACCCGCTATAAAACTATCTCCTGCTCCCATTGTATCAATCACATTAATTTTATTCAGCTTTTGATAGAACCGACCCTGCTTGGAAATAACGATAGCTGGATTGCCGCCTCTGGTAATAACAATCACTTCAAACTGAAATGCTTGTATAGAAGAAATGAAAGTTTCCAAATTATCTTCTGACAACTCTGCAGCTGAAAAGAATGCATAGGAAATATATGGAGCAATAGATTCAATATAATCTAACGCTTTATTATCAGAGAAGTCATAAGCAATTTTAATCACTTCAGCTAATTTTGGAAGCTCGCTTTCCATTGATGAATAACAGCTCACATGGCATAAATCAAATTGCCGAATATAATCCAATTCCTCTAGGGTGAGCTGAATTTTAAAACGATGCTGTACTGTGTTTTTTGGACCGCCTACAAAAATACGATCTCCATCAGGAGACAGATTTACTTTTGGTTGCCCTGTAATACCAGCAGCAATCCGGGAATAATGATAATCAATTCCTTCTTGCTTTAACGCAAATTGCAGATGCTTGGCAGGAGCATCATTTGCAAAAATACCGATATAGGCAACTTCTTCAGCCCTATTGCGTTTGGCATTTACGGCTACATTGACACAATTTCCGCCCGGGAAGTACTCTTTTCGGTCTAAATAACAGTCCACTACATTATCTCCAATAGTAATTAATTTCATTTTTCACTATCCTTTCACAGAACCTTCTGCAAGCCCTCTTACTAAGTATTTTTGTAAAAAAATTAATAGAATAATCATTGGTATGGAAGCAATAACCATACCTGACAACAGCACACCCCAGTCGGTTCTTAATGCGTCACGAAAAACCATTAAGCCGGATGGAATTGTTTTTAAATCACTGGAGTTGATAAATACTGTAGCAAATAAAAACTCATTCCAGGCAAAGAATGCATTTAAAATAACTGTTGTAACAACTACAGGAATGGATAAAGGCAGATAAATTCTCCGATAGATACCAAATTCACTGCATCCATCCAATAAAGCTGACTCAGAAAGTTCTTTTGGAACAGTTAAGAAAAACGCCCGAATAAGAATGATAGTTAAAGGTAATCGATATGCGACATAAGTTAAAATTAATGCCCAGCGTGTATCGATTAAATTAAAAAATGTTAATATCTCAAACAATGGAATTAACGCTACTTGCGGATTCATCATTAGTCCACCGATGATAAACAACAGTGCTATGTCAATCCAGCGATTGTGGTAACGGGATAAAGTAAATGCTGCCATCGAACCGATTGTGACGGTAATTAGGATAGCAAAACCTGTTACATAAAGACTATTTATAAAGTAATTTTGTATACCTTGCTCCCAGGCTAATGTGTAGTTTGAAAAATTCCAGGTGCCTGGCAGATTCCATACATCAGAGTAAATTTCTTCATAGCTCTTAAATGAAGAAATCAACATCCAAAACAGCGGGTAAAGAATGATTAATGCAAAAATCCCGAGGCCAATTAATGTACTGTATTTAAATATTCTTGTTTGGATTTTTGCAGATTTAGGCTCTTTCTGACGGGAATTGGAATATTGCTTTGAATTTATATTCTCTTTCATTATCAATCTTCCTTTCCGGTCTTAGACACTTTAATTTGAATTAATGCAAAAATGGCAGATAAAAGAAAGGTAAGTGTTGCGATTGTTGACGCGTACCCCATATTGTCTCTGGAGAATCCTGTTTGATACATATGCACTGCGAGTGTCATGGAGCTGTTTCCAGGACCGCCATTTGTTAAAATAAATGGTTCATTGAAAACTAGTATGGATCCAGTAACGGTAATTAATAAATTTACAAACATCGTTTCTTTTACCTGGGGAAGTGTAACACTGAAAAATTTTCGAATCCGTCCGGCACCGTCTATATCAGCAGCTTCATATAATTCGTTAGGAATCTTTTGGATAGCTACAATAAAAAGCATGGTGATCAGACCGATGCTTTGCCATTGAGACATCGCAATAACACTATAAATAGCTGAAGTCGAGTCTCCAAGCCACGGACGCGCCCATGTATCCAAACCCACCAGCTCAAGAAAACTATTTAATAATCCCATTTGCGGATTATAAATAAAACTGAATAGCAGAGCAATTACGGAAATAGATATCATTACCGGAATAAAATAGATTACTCTTAGCGTAGGAGCGACTTTCCGAAATAGTTTATCTTCTAAAATACTTGCTAAAATTAATGCAAAGAAAATTTGGAAAATCACTGATATAATCGCATACTTAAAGTTATTCATGATAGAAACCATAACTATGTCATCTTGAAAGAGCTTTTTTATTTGTGCTAGCCCAACGAATTCCTTCGAATTGGAAAATACATTAAAATCAAAAAAGCTGTTATAAAAATTTTGTACTAATGGTATATAAATGAAAACAGCTAAAAAGAAAACAGAAGGTAGTAAAAATAAAATAGGTGTTAAAGGAAATTTTTTCTTCATAAATTAAACCTACTTTCCTTTTCAAAATAAGTGGAAAGCCCCGACATTCAGATGTCAGGGCAAGCTATTTAATTGTTGTTTCCTTTTAATTTGCAACTTGACTTTGAACTTCTTCTATTATTTGCTCTGGTGTTGTTTGACCAATCGCTAAATCTTGTCCTCCGCGCATAAAGATATCAGCGGTGGTAATATCGACAGCATTATCAAACCAAGGGGCTGTTTCGGAGGAATCTAAAACAATTTGGTATGCCTCGTAGCTCGTTGGGTTTGCATTTTCTTCCGTTACCCCGCCTTCAATCGCATTTAACTGTCCGTCTACTTCTGTAAATTCAGCAGCTGTTTCTTCAGAAGTTAAGAATTTTAAAAATTCCTCAGCTTCTTTTGGAGCATTTTCGCTTAACATCCAGCCTTCTGGAGCACCAGTTAAGGAATCAGCACTGCCATTTCCATCGGTTACTTCTGGAAAATTAAAGAACCCAAAATCCACATCTCCTGCATCTTCTACCATTAAAATTTCTGCAAATTGCATGTAAAGGACAGGTACTTCACCGGCGGAAAACATATTACGTGCAGCTTCATGATCGATCGCTGTGGAAACTTCGCCCATATAGGTAGTCAGTTCTTGAAAGATTTCCAATCCTTTAATATAACTTTCATCTGTAAATGCCGCAGTTTCTGGATTATAGTCTTGTGCTAAGATTTCCGGTTCTACTACACGGTGAAAAATAGTTCCCATATAATGTGAGATTGCCCAAGCATCTGTTAAACCTTCCACAAGCGGTGTCTCATAGCCTGCTGCTTGCAGTTCATCAAGAACTTCAATGAATTCATCATAGGTTTCAGGCGCATCGACGCCTACTTCTTCAAAAATTTCCTTATTGTAGAAAAAGGCTTTTCCATCAATGGTAAATGGTATACCATACGTTGTGTCATCAAAGGTGAACCCTTCGTATTGCGATTCAATAATTTTACCGCTCCAATCCGAGTCACTTTCAATCAGGTCAGTTAATGGTTTGATTCTGCCCGAACTAACAAGGTTTTCAGCAAAAGTATCAGACCAGGAAGAAAAGATGTCTGGCAGGTCATCGTTTGAAACAAGAACACGTACTTTCTCTTTGTAGGAATCGTTCAGAACTGAATCAACGTTAATTTTTACGTTTGGATTGGCTTCTTCAAATTCTTTAATTTTTTGATCATAGAAAGATTTTCTTGGTTCATTTGGCCAACGATGAAAGAAGTCAATAACTACTTCATCCCCACTTGATTCCGCCTCATTGGAAGAGTTAGAACCACAAGCAGCCAGGATGCCAGTGAGTAGCAATACGACTATTAGACAACCAATTCTTTTTTTCATTCTCTCGCCCCATTTTTATACTAGATTTTTAATAGATAGTGTTTAGAGAAAAGATAAAAATAATATATTTTTATCTTTTCTCAAACATTTTATTCTTAATAATCCATTTTCCACATATAACGTCTCACAGATAGAGGGTGACCGGTGTGTTCAGCTAATCCGTCTGCATAAAGGCGTAGAACAGAGCCTGATAAAGCGCTTCCAAAATACTCTTTTAAGTCCGGATCAATACCATCGTAATCTAACTCACGAATATCAACAACTTCTACTTTATCACTGAACTTCTCAGCAAAATCTAATGCCCTTAAATCAAGTGGAGTACTTGGCCCTTCACCAACAACCAGCAAGAAAGGAACATCATAGTCTGTTACTTCAAATGGACCATGGAAGAATTCTCCAGCATGTATTGCATTTGAATTAATCCAAAGCATTTCCATTAGTAGACAACTAGTGAATGAATATGCCTGATGATAGTAAACCCCGCTCGCCATTGTATAAATTAATTTCTCACGTTTATTCTTTCTTCCAAATTGATCAGCAGCTTTTTTGAATTTTTCCTGATTTTTTTCAATTAAAGAGCCAAGGTTTTCAAGCTGCTTTTCTGCCCGCTTATATTTTTCATTATCTGTAATTAATTTAAGTATTCTGAAAAGTAAAGTGTAAAAAATACCAAGTTCGCCATCAATCGCATCTGAGCCATCTTTATAATTGTAATGAAGGATGTACTCTGCATTCTGGCAAAGTGGGGATTCTACTTCCATAGAAATCGCAATGGTTAATGCACCTTTTTTACGGGCGAATGATGAAGCTTCAACAGTTTCGGGAGTTTCCCCGGAATGTGAACGTAAGATAACTAAGCTATTTTCACCCAATGCTCTTGGTGAACGATGAATAAATTCGTTTGATGTATAGACAAATGCCGGTACAGCAGTATCTTTGGAAATAAAGTATTCACCAGTTGATAATGATGCCATCGATCCGCCACATGCTACAAAGAATATATTGTCGATTTGTCGTTCTTCAATTGCTTTAATTGCTTTTTGAATCTGTTCCACATGTTCTTTTTTCATAAATAAAATTCCTCCTCTTTTTTTGCACACCTATAATGTAACCGTTTACCAAAAACCGTAAATTACACCTCCTTAATTTTATGATGTAATATAACATCATGTTATTTGTATATTACATCATATGACGTTATATGTAAATAGATAAATTTAAATTTTCTTAAAAATTATTTTATTAATCTTGCTTAAAGTTCATAAAGCTTTTGAACTTCAAGCCCTCTGAAATATAAAAAAGAAGTATCTCTGCAAGTTTTATATAATATAAATTAAGCATTTACAATTGTGAAAATTCATGCTACCATCTGTATATGTTGTATACAAGATGTGTAAGGAGGGATAATATGAGTTTTCCAATTCATCGATTACCTTCTTCTTCTAAAGGAGAGGAGGTTGCAAATTTCATTCGATTTGAAATTATTTCAGGAAAGTTTCAAACGGGAGATAAAATCTCAGAGAATTTTATTGCTTCTACTTATAATACAAGCAGATCTCCAGCGCGGGAAGCTTTGCGTATTTTGCAATATGAGGGCCTCGTTAGTTTAGAGCGGATGGGTGCGGTAGTTCATGGGATGACAAGAAAAGACCTGCAGGAAATCAATGATTTACGTTTGTTATTAGAGGGATTTTGTATGAAAAAATGCGCAAAAGAAGGAGATGAATCTCTATTTGCGCTCCTTAATTTTTTACTAGAACAAATGAAGATCTCAGCAAAAAAAAATGATTTAGTTGAATATTCGCTTCACGATATTGCTTTTCATGAAGCAATTATTGAAGCCAGCAAACATAAACGTTTTATGAATGTGTGGAAGGGCATTAAGAATATTGTTGTTACAACATTATTAATTGCCACAGAAAAAAGGATGGAAATGGCAGAAGAAGAAGCGGAATTTTTGGTAAAAAAATATGAAGACGTTAAACATGAAGATATTGTAGAAACGATGCAAAAAAAAGATATGGAGGGGATTGATCGAACTCTTCGTATTCATTTTGAGGATACCAGAAAAACAGTACTGGACATTCTATTTAAGTAGAAATGCTTGGAAGAGGTGGATTGAAATAATGAAAGCAATTACTTATGCAGGTAAAGAGCAACTATTATTAGAAGAATTAAGTGTTCCTCAAATTACTACTGATGAGGCATTAGTTAAAGTGAAGTATGGTGGTATCTGTGGAACAGACATGATGATTTATGCTGGAGTTCATCCGCGGGCAAAGACTTCATTAGTTATGGGACATGAATTTTCAGGTGAGATTACAAAAATTAGCAGCGGCTCATCATTTAAAATAGGGGATAAAGTTGCTATTAATCCAATCCGATACTGTAATGAATGTGAACCATGCAGATTAGGAAATTATCATATTTGTGAGAACTTAAAATATATTGGTATCGATTTACAAGGTGGTTTTGCAGAATATGCAAAAATTCCAATAGAGAATTTACATATCCTCTCCGATAAAGTAAAAGAGGATGAAGCAGCTTTAATAGAACCTTTAGCTGTTGCTATACACACAGTAAGAAGATCCCAATTTAAAGTTGGAGATAATGTTACCATTTTAGGCGCTGGACCAATCGGAATTCTAATTGGCATTATTGCTAAAATATCTGGCGCGACTGAAGTAATCATTTCTGATGTCAGTAAGTATCGTCTAGAGGTAGCTGAAACATATGGGCTTATCACTGTCAATTCAATGGAAATGGATTTAATTGAAAAGGTAAAAATGACAACAAAGGGAGTAGGATCAGATGTTGTTTTTGAAGTTGCGGGAAACCAAATAACTGCAAATCAAATGATCTCAGCCATTAAGACACAGGGTGAAATTATGGTTGTAAGTGTCTATAAAAAAGCACCGATTATTGATTTAGCAAAAATGCATTTTAGAGAACTTTCTCTATCCACTACGAGATGCTTTTCCCCTAAAGATTTTGAAGCTGCAATTAAATTTATGGAGGAAGGAAGAATTGATATTTCCAGGCTGATTAGTCACCGCTTACCAATCGAATCATTTAAAGAAGGGTTCGAATTGGTGAAAGAGTCTAAAAATTCATTAAAATTGCTATTTGAGCTATAAGGAGGAATGAAAAATGGCTATCCAAATTAATTTAGAAAATAAAGTAGCGGTAGTTACTGGAGCAACAAGGGGAATTGGAAAAGCGATAGCAATTGGATTAGCAGAAGCTGGAGCTGATATTGCACTGATTCAACGCTCAACAGACATAACTGTACAAGAAGAAATTAAGGGATTAGGAAGAAATTGTGAAATAATAGAATGCGATTTAAGTGATTTAAAGAGAGTCAGAGAAGTAATTCCAGAAGTCAAGAAAAAAATGGAATCTGTTGATATATTAATAAATTGTGCAGGTATTCAACGAAGATACCCGGCAGTAGATTTTCCTGAGCACGAGTGGGATGCTGTGATTGATGTGAATTTAAAATCTGTATGGATTCTTTGTCAAGAAGCAGGCAAAATAATGACCACTCAGCAACGCGGAAAGATTATAAATGTAGCTTCTTTAGTTTCCTTTCAGGGAGGTATTCTTGTTCCTGCGTATACTGCAGCAAAAGGAGCAGTTGGTCAACTGACAAAAGAATTAGCTAATGAATGGTCTTCCTTGGGAGTGAATGTTAATGCCCTTGTACCAGGCTATTTTGCTACTGAAATGAATACAGCACTTATAAATGATCCAGAACGCAGCAAACAAATTCTAGATAGAATACCTGCCGGGAGATGGGGGGACCCAAATGATATGAAAGGGGCAGCCGTATTTTTAGCATCATCTTTAGCTGATTATATTCATGGACATTTATTAGCAGTGGACGGTGGATGGTTAGCGAGATAGAAAAATTAATTAGGGAGAATGAATAATGAAGAAACTTGAGATTAAAGATGTAAAGGTATTTATTACTGCACCAAATAATATTAATTTAGTTGTTGTAAAAATAATCACAAATAAAGAGGGATTATATGGTTTAGGCTGCGCCACATTTTCACAACGGGCCTTTACTGTAAAAAGTGCCTTAGAAGATTATTTAAAACCATTTTTAATAGGGAAAAATCCTGAAAATATTGAAGATATCTGGCAGTCAACCAATGTAAGCGGTTACTGGAGGAATGGTCCAGTAGTTAATAATGCTATATCTGGAATTGATATGGCTTTATGGGATATTAAAGGGAAGATAGCTGATTTACCAGTTTACTCTTTGGTTGGGGGAAAGTCGAGAGATGGGATTGCTTTATATCCTCATGTTGATGGAGGAACTGTAGAAGAAGTCGAAGCTAATGTTAGAGAAGCACTGAAAGAAGGTTATCAGCATGTACGCTGTCAGATGGGGATGTACGGCGGTGCTGGCACAAATGATACAGGATTAATATCTAAGAAAATGAAAAAAGCAGAACATTTTAAGTTGAAAAAGTCTCCTGAAAACAGAAGAAGTGGAGAGTATTTCGATCCTGAATTTTATGCGAAAAATGTAGAAGAATTATTTAAACATCTACGTAATAGTTTAGGGAATAATTTTGAAATCATTCATGACATTCATGAAAGAATACCACCTATTGAAGCAATACGTTTGGCTAAAAAATTAGAAAAATATGATTTGTTTTATCTTGAAGATCCTTTTTCGCCGGAAAATGCAGATTGGCTGAAGGTTTTACGAGAACAGGTTTCTACCCCTATCGCTATGGGTGAATTATTTACACACCCGAATGATTGGAAGGAGTTAATTATTAATAAACGCATTGATTTTATTCGAGCTCATGTAAGTGCAATTGGCGGATTGACTCCAGCAAGAAAACTGGCTAGTTTTGGAGAAATGTTTGGAGTACGTACGGCATGGCATGGGCCTGGCGATCTTTCACCGGTAGGGGTAATGGCTAACTTCCATTTGGATTATGCAGTTAATAATTTTGGTATTCAGGAATGGACACCGACCAATGAAGCTCTTGATAATGTATTCCCGAATGATTTGGAAATAAAGAAAGGATATGCATATTTAAATGATCAACCAGGTCTCGGAGTAGACTTTAATGAAGAAATAGCTAAAGAATATCCGCCGATTAATTCATTACCTGAATGGACATTGGCGAGAACGCCTGATGGAACTTCTGTTAAACCGTAAATTAGAGGAGTGGAACGATGACAAAGAATTTATTAATGATCAGCATGTTAAGTATGATACTTTTACTAATTGCTTGCGGTTCTGATAATGATGCAGATGCTGGCGATTATACTTTGAGATTAGGAATAACTCAAAATGATCAGAATGCAGAATTTAAAGGAGTGGAAACATTCAAAGAGGGAGTTGAAAAGAGAACTGAAGGAGAGGTTACTGTTGAATTGTATCATAGTGATCAGTTAGCAAATGTACCGGATTTAGTTGAACAGGCCTCCATGGGGAATAGTGTGGGTACGATTTCAGATGCTGCAATGCTTGGAGATCTAAAAAAAGAATTTTATATCTTACAGTCACCGTATATGTTTGATAGTTATGATCAAATAGGTAAAGTTACAGAATCTGAATTATATCAAGGATGGGTAGAAGACTTTGCCGACCAGGGAATTCGTATCCTTTCTTTTAATTATTATTTGGGAGAAAGAAATTTAGCTACTACAAGTGAGGTTACATCTGCTGCTGATCTAAGAAGTAATGTTATCCGGACCAGTGGAGCACAAATTGTTGATGAGACTATTTCTTCAATGGGAGCCTCTCCAAGTGGAATGCCATGGACAGAAGCTTATCCTGGATTAGAACAAGGGGTTATTAATGGGGTAGAAGCTCATAACCTGGCGATTTATGAATCTAGTATGTATGAAGTAATCAATCATATTGCAAAAACGAATCATTATCAACTCGTATCAGCACTGATTGTAAGTGAAGATTGGTATGATAATTTACCTGAAGAATATCAGGAAATTGTTATAGAAGAAGCTGAAAAATCCGGAGAAGCAGCTGCTGAATTAGCCTTAGAGCAATCAAGAGAGTATGAAGAGCTCATGGGCGAATATGGAGTTGAGTTTCATGAAGTAGACAGAGAAGAATTTAGAGAGTTAACAGAACAAGTATATGAAAAGCTTGATATGACTGAGATTAGGGAGGAAGTGCTAGAGGTGTTGAACCAATGATTGTAGAAAAGATAAGAGTTGGTTGGATTAAAATAGAAGAGAGCTTAACAACATGGTTATTATTACTGCTAGTTGGTTTGGTATTTATGGAAGTTGTTGTTCGTGCATTTGGCAGTCCAACAACCTGGTCAGTGGGATTAGCTCAGTTAGTCTTTATTTGGGTTATATTTTTGGGAGCTAATCAAGCTCTTAGAAACCATGCTCATGTAGGTGTTGATGCAATTAATTACTTTTTAAAGCCTAAATTGAGATTAATCACAGAAATGATAATGAATGTTTTGATGATACTGTTTTTACTTTTTCTTATTTACTATGGCAGTGATATGGTTATATCATCAACAGGTCGCCTTATCACAGGAACATCAATACCTTATTGGACAGTAACTTTAGCCATTCCTATAGGTAGTGTTCTGATGTTGTTGACTACATTGGGACAAATTTGGGGGAAATGGAGAAGGATGCAGGGCAAAGTTGAATAAAGGTAAAGAGCGAAGGAGATAAAGATATGACTATCATGTTAATTATATTTTTTGTTTTACTTTTTTTGAATATGCCAGTTGCATTTGCAATCGGAATTTCAGGTGTTGCTTATTTCTTTTTAGCAGATATCCCTAATTCGCTGGCTATTCAACAGTTTGCTACGGGTACACAGTCATTCCCATTACTGGCAGTTCCATTCTTTGTATTAGCCGGTCATATTTTAAATGCTTCTGGAATAACAAGCAGATTAATAAAATTTGCAAATGATTTAACCGGTCATATGATTGGTGGACTAGCACAAGCTTCTGTTTTGTTGAGTGCAATGATGGGTGGAATATCCGGATCTGCTACTGCGGATGCAGCAATGCAAAGTAGAATCATGACTAATGATATGTTGAGAAGAGGTTATTCAAAAGGCTTTTCAACAGGATTAATTTCTGTGAGTTCAATTATAACGGCTACATTTCCTCCAAGTATTGGTTTAATCCTATATGGATTTATTGGAGGAGTTTCGATTAATAAACTTTTTATTGCGGGTATTATACCTGGAATAATTTTGACACTGGTATTAATGATAAGTGTATATTTTGTTGCCAAAAAGAATAATTATGATCAGGATAATGAATTTAATCCGCCCACATTAAAAGAAGTTGTAATTAGTTTTAAGGATTGTATATGGGCAATTTTATTTCCGATATTATTAATTATCGGGATTCGATTCGGTTTATTTTCTGCTTCAGAAGGTGGAGCAGTGGCGGTTGTTTATGCAATGACTGTAGGATTTTTATTTCATAAGGAACTGACTTGGAAAAAACTAAAAATATGTTTAAAAGATGCAGTAACAGATAACAGTATGATTATGTTAATTATAGCATCTGCTTCCATTTTTAGTTATGTTATAGCTTTTGAAAATTTCCCAAGGACAATGTCTCAATTCGTTACTGGTATTACTGAGAATCCACAGTTGTTATTTTTATTAATTTTATTATTTGTATTTATCGCTGGTCTGTTTATGGAGGCTACTGCAAATAATTTAATGTTAACTCCTATATTTCTTCCAATTGCAGAAATGGCAGGAATTGATCCCGTTCATTTCGGTGTAATCTTGGTTGTTCTTATCACATTTGGAGGTATGACACCACCTCTGGGAGTCACTATGTTTGCTGTATTATCAATAACTAAAACTGGAGTAGTTGAGTACACAAAAGGTGCTTTACCTTTTATATTAACAGTTTTGACAGTTATCATTTTATTAGCGATGTTCCCAAGTGTAGTATTATTTTTACCGAATTTGTTATTGGGTCCATAGATAATAAATATAAATATTTTAGTAGGCTTAAGTTGTATACAACGTATGTATATAAAGAAAGAATTTAAAAATTAAGTATCCCATGCAGCGATCATAAATTATTCGCTGCATGGAGGTATAGTAACAAAAAGAAGCTGAAGATAATTGTATTGAATATTTAAGTAGTATTAGATTTTTGTTTATCTAAAATAAAATCCATATATAGGAATGGCTTTAACAAATCTAGTAAAGTTATATGGATACTGTTGAAATGATAAAAAAAATACAAATTCTATAAACACGTAATGAATTAAATAATAGGGGTGTTTTAAAATGAAAAAATTGTATTGTTTTTTGTTGTTAACTGTTAGTCTAAGTATTTTAGCTGCTTGTGGTTCGAAATCAACGGAGGGTAGTAATGCAGAGTATACGTTACGTCTGGGAGTCACGCAAAATGAACAGAATGCTGAGTACCAGGCAATATTTCAATTTAAAGAAGCTGTGGAAGAAAGGACAGAAGGAGCAATTAAAGTAGAAACCTATCATAGTGATCAATTAGCGAATATTCCGGATTTAATTGAACAAGCTTCTATAGGAGCTGATGTGGGAACAGTTTCGGATGCAGCTCAATTAAGTGATTTGAAAAAAGAATTTTCTATTATACAGTCTCCTTTTATGTTCGAAGATACTAGTGATATTGAACGTTTTGTGGAGTCTGACTTATATCAGGAATGGGTAGAAGAATTTACTGAGCAGGGAATTAGAATTCTTTCATTTAATTTTCAATTAGGAGAAAGAAACTTAGCAACAACGCATCAAGTTACAAACGCTGCTGATTTTAAAGGCTCTGTAATAAGAACAAGTGGGGCAGAAATTGTAAACGCTACCATATCAGCTATGGGAGGATCACCTACTGGTATGCCGTGGACGGAAGCTTATCCTGGTTTAGAACAGGGAGTGATTGATGGAGTAGAGGCTCACAATACAGCTATCTATGAGTCAAGTATGTATGAAGTAATCAATCATATTGCAAAAACAAATCATTACCAGTTAGTTTCAGCACTAATTGTCAGTGAGAAGTGGTTCGATAGTTTACCGGAAGAGTATCAAGAGATTGTGTTGGAAGAAGCCAAAGCTGCGGGAGAGAGGGCTTCTGAAATGAGTTTGGAATCTTCTATAGAGTATGAAGAGTTAATGAAAGAAGCGGGTGTTGAGTTTCATGAGGTAGACCGTGAGGAGTTTAAAGAACTGGCCGACAGTGTATATGAAACAATGGGATTACAAGAAATAAGAGATGAGGTAAATGCAGTATTAGGAAAATAAGCTGAACCAAAAATTGACAGGAGGAATTCACTTGAAGATATTAGCAACGGCTGAATTACCGCAAGAAAACCGACTGAAGTTAAAAAACTTGTTCCCAGAGGATGAATTCATCTTTTGTAGCAATATGGAAGAGGCGGAAGCTTACCTTTCAAATGTTGAGATTTTAATAACCTATGGTAATGATTTAACAGAACCTCTAATTCAAAAAGCATCTAAATTAAAGTGGATAATGGTTATTGCCGCTGGTGTTGACCAGCTTCCATTTGAAGAGATAAATAAAAGGGGTATCCTGGTTACAAGTGCTAAAGGCATCCATAAAGCGCCAATGTCTGAATATGTATTCTTTGTATTAATGTTGGTTTATAGAAAAGGAAAAGTATTAATAGAAAATGAGAAAAATAAAATTTGGACAAGAGATATTCATATGGAAGAGATAACGAACAAAACAATGTTGATTGCTGGAACTGGAGTCTTAGGAAGAGAAATTGCAAAAATAGCAAAAGCTTTTCAAATGAAAACTATTGGAGTTTCAAGAAGCGGGAGACAAATAGAGTATTTTGATAAGAACATTGCTTTTAAAGAGATGAATAAGTATTTGAATGAAGCAGATTTTATAGTTTCTATACTTCCAAGTACTCCAGAGACTAAAGGATTCTTTCAGTATAAACATTTTGAATTAATGCCTGAACATGCAGTATTTGTAAATATAGGAAGAGGAGATGCAGTCAGCGGGGAAGATGTACTAAAAGCTGTGTGTGAAAAGGAAATATCCCATGCAGTATTAGATGTATTTGAACAAGAACCTCTTCCAAAGAATCATCCATTTTGGGAGGAAGAAAATATTACCGTAACTACTCATTTATCAGGGGTTTCTCCGCATTATTTCGACAGAGCATTAGAGATATTTTCTGAGAACTTTAAGAAATATAAAAGTAATAGTAAAGATATGATTAATATTGTTGATGTAATACAAGGTTACTAGTATTGCGGATATCCAATAAATTAAAATCTTTTTTTCAATACAACAAGCATTAACTAAGATAAATTCCTATTGTCAACGAATTATGATGATAGGAATTTTTTAGTTTTTATAAACCTTGCAAATTAATTTACCGAATACTTAATGCTATAATTTATATAGAGAATTATTATACATCAATTTAAATTGCTAGTTTTAAGAAACAGGAGGAAATAGAAATGACACAAGCATGGCATCAGCATAAAATGCGCGTACAATACAAGGACACCGATCAAATGGGAGTAGTTCATCACGGAAATTATATTACCTGGTTTGAGGTTGGGCGAACAGAGTGGATGAGACACTTTGAAATGTCCTATCACGCTCTTGAAGAAAAGGGCCTGCTTTTACCGGTATTGGATGCAAGTGCTGTTTATAAAAGTTCTGCAAGATTTGATGATTTGGTTGTATTGTTTACACGTATTGAGCAGTATTCACCAATTCGTCTTGCTTTTGAATATGAGGCCAGAAGAATTACGGAAGAGGATTGGAAAGCAAATGGGATGCGGAGCGCTACAGCAGATGACCCTTACGGTGAGTTGCTGACAACAGGAAAAACAACGCATATGTGGGTGAATGAAGCATGGAAGCCTGTAAAGCTTCGCAAGAATCATCCAGAGATTTACGAACAAATTAAAAGAATTGCTGAGTAGAAAAAAACGCAGAGATGAGTGAAGGGAGATGGTAAAGATGATATATGACGTTATTATTATTGGTGCCGGATCCATGGGGATGTCAGCCGGCTGTTATTTAACGGAATCCGGTCAGACGGTGGCACTGATTGATTCTTATGAACCTCCTCATAATGAAGGTTCGCATCATGGAGGAACAAGACTGATTCGGCATGCCTATGGAGAAGGCGGTAATTATGTTCCTTTGGCTTTATATTCACAAAAACTATGGGAAGAGTTGGAAGAAAAAACGGAAGAAAGGATATTTTCAAAGACAGGCATTCTTAACTTTGGCTCAAAAGGAAATGAATTTTTAGAAACAGTACGAAAATCAGCAGAGGAATATAATCTTTCTTTAGAAGTGATGACAGCAGAAGAAATTAATAGACGCTGGCCGGGGTTCCAATTAAAGGATGGAATGATTGGTTATTTTGAGAAAAATTCTGGTGTACTGTTCAGTGAAAATATTGTTCGGGCTTATCGGGTATTGGCAGAAAAAAATGGTGCAGATTTATATACAAACAGTTATGTACAAGGTGTCGAAATGACAGCTGATCAAGTTACAGTGAAATTAACAAATAGTGAAGTCAAAGGGAAGAAGCTGCTTATCTCCGCCGGTAAGGGTACTAATCAAGTAACGCGTATGCTCGGTATTAATTTGCCTCTTACTCCAGTTCGTAAGACGTTTTCCTGGTTCAAGGCAGAGGAATCAAATTATAAAGAAGGATTGTTTCCCGGCTGGGGATATATTGATGAGGAAAGTACATATTATGGTTTTCCAAGTATTGATGGAGCTGGTATAAAAATCGGCAGGCATGACGGGGGTCATCTCTTAAAGAATCATGAAGAACTGGAGCCATTTAGCACATTTCCAGAAGATGAACAAGAAACACTTTCTTTTGCACATAAGTATTTTTCTGAAGATATCGAGCTGAAGGAGGGAAGAGTGTGTACGTATACACTTACTCCAGATGAAGATTTTATTATTGATTATTTACCAGGATATGATAATGTTCTTGTTGCTTGCGGGTTCTCCGGTCATGGTTTTAAATTCAGCAGCGGTATTGGGGAAAGCTTAGCAAAAATGCTGATGGATAAAGAGCCTGCTGTAAGTTTAGAGAGCTTTCGTTTAAATCGATTTGATTATCAATAATAGCATAGTAGAAAAGGTATAGCCTCATAGATTGTGTGTATACCTTTTCTGTGTGTTTATATATGTTCATAGAATTAATCCCTTTTTATTATTTGTTAAATAGATAGGATTGAGACGGGAATAATAGAATTTAAAGGAGAAGAAAGATGCTAGAGCTCGAATTACTGGATTGGCTGATAATCGGTTTATGTGCTTTACTGATTGGTTTCTCAAAATCCGGGCTGCCAAACATGATTATTTTAGTAGTTACGTTAATTATGTTTGTTCTTCCGGCAAGAGAATCAGTCGGGTTTTTACTGCCGATGCTTTTGATTGGTGATTTATTTGCAGTTACATACTACAGAAGAAATGTTGTATGGAAATATTTAATAAGTCTCATTCCATGGGTGCTAATAGGAATTATCAGCGGCTTTTTCGTTTTGCAAAATATTGGAGATGGATGGTTGAAGCCGATGATTGGTGTGATTGTATTAGTGATGATTGCACTAAATTTAATTCGGCAAAAGCTTGGAGCCCGTTTTAACGAGATACTGCCAAATTCGTTTCTATTTATTGTTTTTATTGGGGTGCTTGGCGGTTTTACGACGATGGTTGGAAATGCTGCTGGTGCAATTATGACCATTTATTTGTTAGTAAAAGGGCTGCCGAAGAAAGAGCTGATTGGAACAGGATCCTGGTTCTTTTTAACAGTGAATTTAATTAAGTTTCCTTTTTATGTTCACTTGGAAATTATTACACTGAATACACTTTCTGTTAATATGATGCTGATACCAATTATATTAATTGGAGCGTTTACAGGAGCAAGAGTACTGAAATATATTCCACAGCGCGTATTTACTATTTTAATTTTGGTTCTCGCCACTCTTGGTGGGTTGAATCTTATTTTTAATTAAAAAAATTTTAACAGCTGTTTTCAAGCATTTTTAACATAAATAGACTGTTGGATAATATTATATAAATGTAAAAATATTTCAATTTAATATAGACATAATTATCAGAGTTTTGGTATGATATAGAACATCTCTTATTTTTAAAAGGATAGAAATTAAAAGCGAATTCTATTGATTTCGTCCTTCTGTAATATTAGATTGAATTGTTTTGATTTTTCTGACAACAGAGCTGTCAGAAAAATTACTTTAGGAGGATTTGGAAGTGAAGGTTTTAGAAAGAATCAGTAGTATTGCAGGAAATACATTTGCTGCTTGGGTAATTCTATTTGCGGTTGTCAGTTTCCTGTTTCCAGGCGGGTTTACCTGGATTGCACCACATGTAAGTATTTTATTAGGAATTATTATGTTTGGAATGGGGTTAACGCTTACGCCCAAAGATTTTAAGGAAGTATTAAAAGCTCCCAAAAGTGTATTTATCACTGTGCTTGCGCAATATATTATTATGCCGCTGTTGGCATATGGATTATCTATTGCTTTTCAATTGCCCCCGGAGGTCGCAGTAGGTGTGATTCTGGTAGGGTGTGCACCAGGCGGAACGGCATCTAATGTAATTACTTACTTAGCAAAAGGGAATACAGCTTTGTCTGTATCAGCAACAACCGTTTCTACGTTACTTGCGCCAGTTTTAACGCCTGCTTTAACACTTTTATTAGCGAATCAATGGATGCCGGTTTCTTTTAAGGAAATGTTTATTCAGATATTGCAGGTTGTACTTCTTCCAATTATTTTAGGTTTTGTCATCCGCTTATTATTCAGCAAACAGGTAGAAAAAAGTATTTCTGTACTTCCGCTTGTTTCCGTTATTGGTATTGTTGCAGTTGCCGCAGCAGTAGTATCCGTAAATAAGGATGCAGTTGCAACATCAGGGTTACTCATTTTTGGTGTTGTTGTGCTGCATAATATACTAGGCTTGTTACTTGGGTTTGTTACAGCAAGACTCTTTAAACTAAACTTTTCAGATCAAAAGGCGGTATCCATCGAGGTTGGTATGCAGAACTCTGGACTGGCCTCTACATTGGCTTTGACATTCTTTTCAGCTACACCAATTGCTGCCGTACCAAGTGTTATCTTCAGCATATGGCATAATATTTCAGGGCCAATCCTTGCAACGTACTGGTCAAAATATGACGAGAAAAAGAATAATACTTAACAAGAAAGTCTCTGGAGATAGAAAAAGCTATCTGCCAGAGACTTTTTTAATGTATTGATTGATTTAATTCATCTATTTCCTGGTTGGATAAACTTTTCCCATAAAGCGTTACATTCCCATCTGATATAGCTTTTACAGGGATTTGTCCATCTATTAATGCGCTGCCAGGAATAATAGAGGGGATTGGATCCGTTATTTGCTTACCCTCTATATCATAAAAAAGAAAACCTTCCTTTTCATCAATTATAAAAGAATTGACCTTGATATTTGGAGAGATAATCAATGTTAATTTATCTGTATCACTCCAGATTAATTTCACTAACATTTTCTTCTTACGTTTCTTTTCAACAAATACTTTCCATTCCAGAATAGAGATATTATCCTGCATATTGATACAACGCCCCCTGTAATCTTGATTTATCTGTAATTGAAATCCATAGAAACAGTTTAACAGATTTCATTTATTTTTACTTTAAAACCTAACTTTTGCCATAACTATGTGAAAAGGAAAGAATTTTTGAAGATTTCCGAGTTTAAAGACAGTAAGTGATGGGTAAAGACTTAAAATCACAGAATTCCCCTATATTTTCAGAAATATGGGTTAAAAGTGAATTTTTAATAAAAATGGAATTTTGTTATACTTAGAGTTATCCACAGAATTAAAATCAAATAACAGGGGGTAATTTTTGATGTTTAGCAAAAAGAAAAGTTGGATTTTTATGCTGGCACTTATTTCATTATTAGTTTTAGCTGCATGTGGCAGTAGTGATGATTCTGCAGGGGATGACGCAGATTCAGACAATGGTGATTATGATTTAAATGATTCGTACACTGTTGTAAGCGATAACTCTTTCGTACCATTTGAATTTATGGAGGATGGAGAGCTGGTAGGCTTTGATATTGAATTAATTACTGCAATCGCAGAAGAGGCTGGATTTGAAATTGATGGCGAGATTCAAACAACGAATTTTGATGGTATTATTCCAGGTTTGCAGACTGGCCAATTTGAAATTGCGGTTGCTGGAATAAGTATTACGGAAGAAAGAAAAGGTACAGTTGATTTTAGTGATCCTTATTATGAATCAGGGATTACTATAGCTGTACCAGAGGATAATGAGGATATTAATAGTTTGGAAGATTTAGAAGGTAAAACGATTGCAACCAGGTTAGGATCTACCAGTGCACAATTTTTGGAGGAAAATTTAGAGGAGAAGCAAATTGACCCTTATGAACAGCTGGATCAGGTATATATGTCTGTTGAAAATGGTAATGCCGATGCGGCAGTATATGACCTGCCTAATGTAGAGTACTATATTGCCACAACGGGTGATGGGCTAAAAGCAGTTGGTGAAACATATCAGGCAGAAGATTATGGGATTGCAATTGCAAAAGGGAATGAAGATTTAGTAGCTGCGATTAATGATGCTTTAGCTACATTACATGAAAATGGGACATATGATGAGATTTATGATAAGTGGTTTGGTTCTTCAGAGTAATATCAAAGATAACTATCTGGTTATTAAAAGAATGAAAGGTAGCTTTTCTATAGGAGTTAATTGCTTCTTCACACATAATAAAAAATTTAATTTAAAATTGTGATGTGATGACAGTTAAATAAAATTTTTTTAGAAATATTTTCTAACCGAAAATTATTGATACATTTGACTTTGCAGGATGGGATAAGGAGCTGGCAATCCATGCACGGCTCCTTATTTTATTGACTAGAGAGGTGAGAGAATGTTTGATTTTGGTCAAGTAATTGATTTTTTACCGCAGTTAGGTAAAGGTTTATATTATACTTTATTAATTTCAATTGTTGGTTTGTTAATTGGTTTTATATTGGGGGCTATATTTGGTCTGGGAAGAATATCTAAAAATAAATTCTTTTTTATTATCGCATCTATTTATGTAGAAGTTATTCGAGGCACACCAGTACTTGTTCAGGCTATTTGGCTTTACTTCGCACTACCAATTATTCTGCAATTCCAAATGGCTTCGATTACTGCGGGGATTGTTGTTATCGCAATAAACTCTGGAGCGTATATTGCGGAGATTGTACGCGGATCTGTTGATTCCATTAATAAGGGCCAGATGGAGGCGGGACGTTCTCTGGGATTGAATAAGCACCAGACTATGCGCTATATTATTTGGCCGCAGGCTTTTAAGCGGATGATACCGCCGCTTGGTAACCAATTTATTATTAGTATTAAGGATACCTCCTTATTGTCCGTTATTTTAGTTCCAGAATTAATGTTCCAGGGCAGATATATTGCATCGAATCATTTTAATGCAGTCGAGATTTATACAACAGTAGCTTTGTTTTACTTAGTAATTAATTTTAGCCTGTCCTTATTACTGCGTTATATAGAAAGAAGGTTGAATTACTAATGATAACTGTACAGGATTTACACAAAAGCTTTGGAGATAATGAAGTTTTAAAGGGAATTAACTGTGAGGTAGAAGAAAAAGAAGTAGTATGTGTTATTGGTCCAAGTGGATCAGGTAAAAGTACTTTTTTACGTTGTTTAAATTTATTAGAGGATATTACAAGCGGAAATGTTATTGTTGATGGCTATAATTTAAAGGATAAGACAACAGATATTAATATGATTCGCACCGAAGTGGGGATGGTATTCCAGCAATTTAATTTATTTCCACATAAAACTGTGATTGAAAATGTAATGCTTGCTCCTCGGAAAGTCCGTAAGATTTCTGTACAAGAGGCAAGGGAGCGTGGAGAAGCGTTGCTGAAAAAGGTAGGCCTCGCAGAGAAGGCGGATCAGTATCCGGCACAATTATCAGGGGGACAGCAGCAGCGTGTAGCAATAGCGCGTGCACTTGCGATGGAACCGAAACTGATGCTTTTCGATGAACCGACTTCAGCACTTGACCCGGAGCTTGTTGGAGAAGTTCTGGAGGTAATGAAACAATTGGCAAAAGAGGGAATGACCATGGTTGTGGTGACACACGAAATGGGATTTGCCAGAGAGGTTGCTGACAGGGTAATGTTTATGGATGAGGGTATTATTATGGAAGAAGATACACCGGAAATTATCTTTACAAATCCAGCTTCGGAACGGACGAAGAACTTTTTAAATAAAGTTTTATAATATAGGGTAAGGCAGGTTTATGGGATAGATAGATTCTATAAGCCTGCTTTTATCATTGGAATATACTTTTTTAAAGATAAGGGGAGCCCTCTTTTTATTTGCTATGAAAAAGCGTATAATTGAATCAGTTTCCATAAGGTTGTCTCATTGTGGGGAGAAGATTATAAATTTTATCATAGAAATATTTCGACATAGTGAAAATTTTAAGTACTAAATATAAGTGTAACTAAGGTAATCCAAGCCTGGAAATGGCCTGAATTACAAAGTTTTCTATAGAAAGAAGGTTCTTGGCTTTGGCTAAATCATTTCGATGGTTATTTTTTTTGCTCGGATTATTGGTTTTTAGCGCTGGAATATCACTGACCATTAATATGCAGCATTTAGGTGTGCATCCATGGGACGTTTTAAATGTTGCTATGTTTGATAAAATTGGATTTACGGTTGGAACATGGAATATTATTATTTCTTTTATACTGATTGGTGTATGCTTAATTTTAGACCGAAGATACATAAAAATAGGTACTTTTTTTAATGCTGTGCTTATAGGATCTTTTGTTGATTTCTATCATTGGACAGGAATCCTTCCGACAGCAACGAATACATGGCTGGATGTTATTTTCATGTTAATTGGTATTTGTATTATGGGTTTTGGCGGGGGAATGTACAATGCCGCCGGTGTCGGTTCTGGGCCACGTGACGGCTTTATGCTTTCTATTGCAGATAAATTAGGAGCACCTATTGGCAGAGTGAGAATTATAACAGAATGCAGCGTACTGGTGTTAGGATTAATTATTGGCGGGCCGGTATTTATCTTTACATTTGTGTTTACCTTCATTCAAAGTCCTATATTTCAGGCTACATATCTAAAACTGGGGGATTTTGTATTAAAGATAGAATATAAACAAAATGAGAATAGAAAGAAAAGGGATGTCTCATAAAAGCTGAGATAAACATAAGTAAATTAAATGCAGTAGACAGTATGAAAATTTAACCTGGATAAGAAAAAGGGCCGATTCTCAGGAGTATGAGTGAACCGGCCCTTTTTCTGCAGGATAAACCAAACTATTGAATAATGCAGCTATACTTTCTTGGTTGCCTTCAAAACCCTGTAGCCATAACCAGACAAAGAAGGCAGTCAGGATAATTAGAAGAAGGATGATGATAACGATATATGATCCCTTCATATGGGATTCACCTCTTTTCATCATTTATCATAATGTTAAGCTTCGTTTGTTATTAATGCAGATGTTACATCATAATGATTTAAATCGATATCAAGTTTTTCATTTAAGGCTAATTTTGCAAGCTGCTGTCCAAGATATGGTCCCATGGTCAGCCCGGATGAACCAAGTCCGTTCGCAAGCAGTACATCTTGATACCCGGGCAGTTCTCCGATAACGGGTAAGAACCCGGGGGTGTATGGTCGGAAACCTACACGAGTCTCTAAAATTGTTGCTTCTGCTAAATCTGGCGCAATCGCAAGTCCCTGATCTAAAATTTCATGTACAGCAGCAGCGGTAACACGGTAATCAAAATCGATTTTGTCTTCATGGGTTGAACCAATCACAAAGCGGTTGTCATCCTGTGAAAGTAAGTATTTGCTTCCAGGCGGCATTACAACGGGCCAATCTGCTGTTTGCAAAGCTGGGATTTCCAGGTGCATAATTTGTGCACGTTGAAAGGAGACATCCAATCTGATTCCCAAAGGCTCAATGGTTTCCTTCATCCAGGCACCACTTGCTAAAATAACCTTTTCAGCATCTATTATTTCACCATTATATTTCACACCTGTTATGGTATTTTCTGATGCGTACAGCTCTGCATTGCCGGATAAAAGAACAGCTCCGTTAGCCTCGGCTGCGTTCTTTAGGGCTTTTAATAATTTTCTTCCATCAACCCGTGCGGCACCGCTGATAAAGACAGCTTGATAATCCTTGTCCAGAATAGGGAAACGGCTGTGTGTTTCTTCAGCGTTAAGCCTGGTAATATCACCAATTTCTGGAGCGTCTTCCCGTCTTTTATGCGCTCTTTCCTCCATACCATCTAACTTTTTAGAATCAGTATGTAAGCTTAATGCTCCAACTTGCCGATAACCGGTATCTTTCTCGCCTAGACTCTCTAAATCAGCTATAAGAGATGGATATATTGCTGCACCATTTTTGGCAATGTGATACCATTTTTTATTACGGCGCTGAGAAATCCATGGACAGATAATTCCAGCAGCAGCATCCGTTGCCTGACCTTTATCATGCCGGTCAATAAGAATGACCTCTGTACCTTGTTTAGAAAGGTAAAAGGCGGTACTGGCACCTAAAATGCCACCGCCAATAATAACATAGGGTTTACTCATTTTTATCCTTTGCAACAACCTGATGCATTGCTTTGATTTTACCAAGATGCTCTGCTTCATGGAAGGAAAGCATAATCAGCAGATCGCCTTGTGTTTCGACACTGCCGAATGGGACTTTAAATTGCACATTTGATTTCCAGAATAACTCATTAAATTCATTAATGCGCTGTTGCTGTACTTCTAACGCTTCTAATAACACTTCTAAGCTTGGCGGTTCCTCCTGCCAATCCTTAGGGCTTGTTCCAGAACTGAACAGCTGGGCATAGCTCGCAGGTATATTTTCTGATTTCTTAGGATAGCGGAATAAGAATTTTTCCATTGTTACAAGCGCATGACCTAAATGCCAGCGGATTGTATTATTAAAATAATCTGCTTGTACATCAATAACAGAATCGTCCAATTCTGAAGCGTAGGTGAGTAAAGCAGTACGCGTTAAGTTAAATTGTTTTCTTGTCATTTCATAAATCCCTCCAATGAGATTAATTATAATCTAATAATGATTACTTTTACAGTATTTTGAGGCAGAATGAAAATATTTCCGGTATTTTTTAAAGAAAAAAGATTAGGGCTGGAGCATTAGAGGTTAAATATGATAATCTATATATATGCGTTCAAAAAGTACGATGAAAAGGATCAAGAAGTTCAAGGCGACGAGCTTTTTCCGAACGGACTATCATAGGATGTGATGACTTCAGTGTTACCCACACGACGTGGGCGTTCTTAGTAGAAGTTCCTTTTATCGCCATGTCATTTTTATTGGACTTTATGAACATCTTCTATATGGAAAGTTTGTCGAGGGAGGAAATAAAAGATGTCAAAAACACTCATTTTCGGACATAAAAATCCAGATACGGATACAATTTGTTCCGCTTTAGCTTATGCTGATTTAAAAACAAAACTTGGGGCAGAGGTAAGCCCGGCCCGTTTAGGTGAAGTAAATGGAGAAACACAATTTGCTTTAGACCAATTTGATGTAGAGGCGCCCCCGCTTGTTCAAGGACTTGAAGATGGTGCCGAGGTTATTTTAGTAGATCATAATGAATTCCAGCAAAGTGCTGATAACATTGAGAATGCTGTTATCCGTGAAGTCATTGACCATCACCGCGTATCTAATTTTCAAACAAAGGAGCCGCTGTATTTCCGTGCAGAGCCAGTCGGCTGTACAGCAACCATCCTGAACAAGATGTACAAAGAAAATAATGTTGCATTAGACAAAAATATTGCTGGGTTATTATTATCCGCCATTATTTCTGATTCTCTATTATTAAAATCACCAACCTGTACAGAGGAAGATGTGAAAGCAGCACATGAACTAGCTGAAAAAGCGGGTGTGGATTTAAAAGAGTACGGTTTAGGAATGCTGAAAGCCGGCGCAGATATCAGTGATAAAACTGTGAAAGATTTGATTACAATGGATGCCAAGGAATTTGCGATGGGTGATGCAAAGGTGGAAATTGCTCAAGTAAATGCAGTGGATGTCAGCGAAATCTATCAGCTTCATGATGAGCTAGTAAGTGAAATTACAGCAACAGTTAATGAAAAAGGATTAGACTTATTCCTGTTTGTTGCAACAGATATCCTGAATAATGATTCAGAGGTTCTGGCAGTCGGCCCTGCGAAGGATAAAGTAGAAACAGCCTTTCGTGCTGCTTTAGATGGAAATGACCGTGCTTTATTAAAAGGTGTTGTTTCCCGTAAAAAACAAATTGTTACAGCCTTAACAGAGCAGTTTTAAGGAAGATATAATGCTTAAGTAAAACATACAGAGAAACCCTTCTATATCACATGAGTAGAAGGGTTTTTTATACCCTGTAGAAATAGAATAGAAGCATTAATTTTTACAGATAGAAACATCTGCTTGTCTGACTCGTGAGAGAATTTTGCTTGGTTTGTCATCAATAGAATTATTTTTGCGCAATTGAGAAGAAGTTTATTGCATTCCTGTTTGTTAAACTTTAAAAAGGAAGGGGGCTCTATCATGGCAAAGGAATCAAGTAACAGAAGGATAGATTCTGCATCAAGGTTGATTATGGCATCACCGCAAACCATATATCAGGCATTCGTAAGTCCGAAAGCATTAATTTCATGGCTGCCGCCAAGTGGAATGTCGGGTCATATTGAAAACTTTGATCCTAAAAAAGGCGGAGAGTACAGGATAATTCTAATGTACGAAATGGATAACTTACATCAGGGCAAAACTACAGAAAACACAGATGTAACACAAGGAAGGTTCCTGGAGTTGGTTCCAAATGAACGAATTGTACAAACCGTAAACTTCGATTCTGAGGATCCGGCATTCTCGGGAGAAATGATACAAAAATGGTTTTTTGAAGCTGTTTCAGAAGGGACAAAGGTTACTATCGTCTGTGAGAATGTGCCTGAGGGGATACGAAAAGAGGATCACGATACAGGGTTAAGGTCTACACTGGAGAACCTTGCTATCTTTACGGAATAAAGAAAGGTAAAAATCCATATTGATTTTTTAGTGTTATTTCATGATGAAGGAGAATAGCAATCCTGTTTGCCTGAGGAGTCTGTGAAGTCCAAATATAGGTTCACTGGTATTGGAGAGCAGTTGTTGGAGGATAATGAAGTTTGGTTCTATGTCAAATGTGGTGGTGGAATATCATTCCTCCACCTCTTTATTTATAAGCTTGCTTTAAGACAAGCTTTACCTCTTGTTGCCATAGAATTTTCTTTCTCATTCGATCAAACTGTTTAATCCCATAAGATAATCTTTTTAATACTTTAATCGTATTATTAACGCCTTCTATGTAGCCATTATTAAAGGGATACATAAAAGAATGCAGAATTTCTTGTTGCCATCTTTTAAATGTACGTGCGACACGATGAAATCCCTCTAACGCGGATGCATTCAACTTCTCCAGGCACGCTTCTAATCCAGCAGTTGCGTTGTGCGCATCACTTTCCTTAAACCACGTATCCAATTCATGCTTTAAACCATAAGCTTCCTTTAAGCGGGGATCTATCCTTAATAATTGCTCGACTTTCTTCTTCTGATCATCTGAACAGGTTGTCCATGATTTCCACAGAAGTTTTTTGGAACGTTTCATTCGAATTCGATCTTTCTTGGGCAGCTCCTTTTGAACTTCACGGCGGACCTCATCTAGAGCCCAATAGGCCTGACGCATAAAGTGAAAACGGTCAGCGATAATCAGAGGATTTCCCAGTGCTTTTCGAATTGCTTGTTTAAACGCTTGAGATAAATCCATTACTACCATTTCTACTTTACCTGTATCACAGGACTTTAAGTACGCTTCAATGGTTTCCACTTTTCGATTTGGCAAGATATCGATAATTCTTCGGTTCTCCACATCGACCACATTCAATTGAAACCTCTCTCCATCCGCGTCACCTTTAAACTCATCGATCGCAATGACTCGCGGCAACACTTTGCTGGTAGTTAACTCCTTCTGATCAAACCACCGTAAGACACGATTCACTGTTACTCCGGTTACTAGCGCCGCTGTACGAAAGGAACTCACCGCTGCATGCATCATCGCTGTCGTTTGCACACTCGCCATACAACGTTGATACCGATGAATCATTTGTAGACGCTCATAAAATGTGTGATGACACGACGTGCAAATATAACGTCGTTTTCGCAGGGAAAGATGAACTTCCTTGGTTGTAAACGCTGGTCCTTGAATGCTTTGCCAACGATAGCCATGTATCCGCTTGGTTCTTTTACGGCAAAAAGGACATTTCTGCATACGCTGTTTCGTGAATAATTCTGCAATAAAATAACTTTCTTCTTCTCTGATATCCCACACATCTACATGCGTATCTTTAATTCCTAACAACTCTGTGATAAAATGATGATGCACTCTTTTCCTCTCCCATTCCTTTTGTCTCGACAACTCAAGGTTACCAGAGAGAGGAAATAGAGTGTATTTTTTTGTCTCCGTTCCATCTGGCGATGGAACGGAGGGCACCACCACATTCAGTATAGAGCCTGAAGTTTTAACTCTAAAGCGATAAAAACACGACTTTTAAATCAATTTAATATAAATAAAAAAGCTGACCAATATTGATCAGCTTTTTTTCTATCTGCTTATTAGCCTTTTACAACGTTAGCAGCTTGTGGTCCACGGTTTCCTTCTTCGATGTCGAAAGTAACTGTTTGACCTTCTTCTAAAGTTTTGAAACCATCGCCTTGGATTGCTGAGAAATGTACGAATACATCGTCTCCACCTTCTACTTCGATGAAACCGAAGCCTTTTTCAGCGTTAAACCATTTTACAGAACCTGTGTTCATTCTTTTACCTCCACGTGCAATTGTTGCACTGTTTATTACTATTTAGTTCAAAGTTGAATCTCAAGACGAAAGATCAATTCTTTTATTGTATCTCATCCTGTGTTTCTAACGAACTTAAATAATTATCTATAGTATATCACACACCTATCATAAAATGCCAACTTTTTTCGAAAAAAAGTTGCTAAAAGATTATTTTAATGTGTTTTTGGAACTATTTCGCTATTTGTTATTGACCTTAAAAAACCATAGAAACAGGTTTTCTACTGCTGATTTAAAATCATAAAAGAAATTGGGTATCTGTCTTATTCGACCTGTACGTTTATAACATACATTGAAAGAGAGAAGAAAAAGGAGGCAGAGCGTATGCAAGGTAGAGGACAATTTAATCAGCAGCGTCCTAATGAAAAGACCATTGTTCATCCGACAAAGCATCAATATGTTCATACGTCATCAGAAGCCATTGTTAATCATATTCATCCCATGCACACAACCTATGTGAATCATCATTCTATAAAAAATCAATATCGCCAGCCGTATGGGAAAGAAGTATTTATGGGCAGGCAGCATTCAGGATCGCGACCGCCATTCCTCTCTCCGCCAATGGGGTTACCGGGACAAATACCCCCTGGACCCAATGGAGAAATGGGAAGGCATCCGGGTGCTCCTCCATGGAGAAGACCGGGAATGTGGTAACAACAATAAGGCAGCAAAGGACTGCCTTATTGTGATGGGGTGGACTGGCTTTCAAAACAAGTATTCCTGCGTTAGAATGGTATGTAGCATATAATACTAATAAATGAATAAAGAATTAAAACCATATAAGAGCTATAATGTTTTATCAGGAAAGGATAGTAAAGTGAAAATATTACATGTAACAGGCTATAAACCAACAGAATTGGGTATCTTCAAAGAAAATGACCCAAGGATTGTTTTTATTAAGGCGGCTTTGGAAAAAAGACTGCGTACATTTATAGAAGAAGGATTAGAATGGGTTATTATTTCTGGACAAATGGGTATTGAGCAATGGACAGCGGATGTAATTATGGATTTAAAAGAGGAGTATGATGTGCAAATAGGTGTTTTCCCTCCATTTGAAAACCAGGATCAGCGTTGGCCTGATCCTATCAAGGAAAAATACGAAGAGTTAATGATGACTGCCGATTTTTTTAAGCCTCTCTATAAAGGGGAGTATCAGGGAGCTTATCAATTTCGGGCGAAGGATCTGTGGCTGATTGATAAAAGTGATGCCGCCTTGCTTCTTGTCGATGATGAATATCCCGGCAGCGTCAAATTTTTTTATGATGCTACCAAGCGGACATCTAAAGAGTACCCCATTTTTACGATTACTCCTCAGGATTTAGATGATATTGTGCAGGAGCTGCAAATGCAGGATCCGAATTATTGGGATTAGCCGGAGAATTCTTGAATGGTACGACCCTTATACAACATAGGATGGTATGAGGGGAGGGACGTTTGCAATGTATTATACTTATGGACCGCCTAATTATGGGCATAGAATGCCGGAGCGCCAGAATAATCAGCAGCAAGGTACGATTACAGTGACTGGTGTCGGTACCGTTATTGTTTCACCAAGTATTGCTCGTATTCAATTAGCTGTTTCAACAACCAATATTTCTTTGCAGGAAGCGCAGGAAGAAAATGCAAGACGAATGAACCAGGTTCTGGAGGTTTTGCAGCAAATCGGTATTCCAAGAGAGCGAATCCAGACAACCAGCTTTTCCGCAAGACCTGTTTATAGTTATCAAGATGGTAATCAGACATTGCAGGGGTATGAGGTACGGAATGAAATAACGGTTGTTACAGAAGATATGGACCGGATAGGAGAGATTATTGATCGTGTTACTGAGAATGGAGTGAATGAGGTTGTTTCGATTGAATTTTCCGTAGACAATCCGGAAAACTTTTATATGGAAGCATTAAGCTTTGCACTTTCAGATGCAAAAAAGAAGGCGGAAAGCTTAGCAGAACAGTTGGGTGCAAATTTAAGCCCAGTTCCATTAAAGATAAACGAACAGACCTCATCACCTGGTGTCGGACCGGCACAGGTATTTAAAATGGTATCTACACCAATTGAGCCGGGAAATCAATCGGTAGAAGCAAGATTGGAAGTGGTTTATCAGGTGCAGTAGAGAGAATGTTTCATCTGTTTATCGCAGTGTAACGGACTTTATGACGCCCGCTCCAAGGATGGAGAAAAATCAAGACTTCTAAGTGGGAGATCAAACAGCCAGTAATAGCCTGACTGGCCCAGGGATCTTAAGGAAGGCCGCTTTTTGTTCATACCTTAAGGTGCATGCCTTTTGGTACTAACAATCAGTGAGGAAAAGAGAACACCTCCTGATTGAAATTTCACTTTATATAAAAAGAAATACAAATCAAGTCAGCTAAAATGCTTGGTTTGTATTTCTTTTATAAATGGACTGGCCCTGCTTACATATAAAAATAAGAGTAAACAATGTATAAAATAATTGCAGCAATAATCAGCAGCCCGTTAACATTAAAAATAAGCCGTAATATTTTAAAATTCCTTCCTTATTTTGTCACTGAAATACCCAATCATAGTGAATATTGTAACATTATTACCATTACCTTGTTTTACAGATTTTTTTGAACGGAAAATTCCTTCTTCTGTAGCGATAGAGACAAGTAGAGCATAATAACAAAACTATCACTAAGTGGAAATGGGTTTTATAATATAAGTATAAAAAGAAAAAGGAGATGGTATTTTGGGTTTCTTATTAAGCTTTATCGCATTTATTCTTCCGTTTATTATTTTATTTTTTGTTGTAGCTGCAGGAGTTAAACGAGGTATTGACAGTTCCGAGACAGGTAAAGCAATTTTAAGAGGTATGGTAGAGCAGGAGAATGCCAAGAAGAAAAAATAAATAGGGAACCTTGGGATATTTTTAAATTGTATTGAAAGGGGAGATGGGATTGGATTATAAAGTGAGATCGGCGAAGAAAGAGGACTTTACTGCAATTCAAGATGTTGTTTACACAAGCTGGCACGATACATATGAGGGGATTATACCAAGAGATATCCAGGATGAATTTTTAAACTCATCCTACAGTAATAAAACAATGCAGCAGCGAATCGAGTATTCTCATCTTTACGTGGTGGAATCTGATAAACGAATTGAGGGATTTGCCAATTTCAGCCCTGTGTCAGAAGAGGGCGTCAGTATATTGTATGCGATTTATTTGTACCCGGATACGCAGGGAAAGGGAATGGGGACAAAGCTGCTGGAATATGCGATTGATGAATTATCACCAGCATTCATCCATTTGAATGTGGAAAAAGATAATAAAAAAGGAATGTCATTTTACCAGACAAAAGGATTTCAAATTATTTCTGAATTTACAGAAAATATTAGCGGACATACCTTGTATACCTGCAAGATGGAATTAGATGTGAACCGTTACAATACAGGAAGGGCGTCATAAAGTGAAGAGGAGAAACAAATGATGGAATTACGAAAAATAACCGAGGATAACATAGACGAAGTAATAGCGCTTGAAGTGGGGGAAACCCAAAAGGATTTTATCATGGCTACTAACCTACGATACATTGCAGATGCTTATGTGTTGAATGCAGAGGGGGAACCAACTATTCCATTCGCCATTTATGCTGATGATGTTGTGGTAGGGTTTTTGATGTATTCTTATGATACATTGGATCATGAATCATTTGAAAATGAAGCATTTTACAGAAAGAAGAGTTATTTTATTCACCATATTATGATTGACAAGCATTATCAGGGGAAACGGTACGGCAAGCTTGCCTTTGAAAAAATGTTGGTGGATATTGAAGCAATGCCTTATGGAGAAGCAGAGTATATAGCACTCTTTTACCATACAGATAATATCAAAGCTAAAACATTATACGCTTCATTTGGTTTTTCAGAACCAGGAATTATTCAGGATAATTCGATCATGGCGGTAAAAACTCTGTAAAACCTGAACACATTTTCTTTTAATCAAAAAATAAATAAAAAAAAGATTGACAACCAATCATTAAGTTCATAAAATAAACTTAATGATTGGTTTTTTATTTTTAAACTAATATAAAAGCCCTTACAAATTTAAAAAGTAATTTTATTTACAATTTAAGTTTATAATATAAACAAGGAGAAGGATTATGTCTGTAAATATGCCAAGTACGATCAGAAAAATGAATAAAGAAATTGTATTGAATACGATTCGCGAGGAGGGACCGCTTACAAGGGCTCAAATTTCAAAGGAGTCCGGGATAACGAAGGCGACGGTTTCAGAAATAGTCTCTGAGCTGATAGATGAACAGCTGGTTACTGATGAAAAAGAAGATGATGATACTAGTCGGAGAGGAACTAAACTCAGCTTTGCAAAAGATTCGTTTTATGGAGTTGCGGTTGATCTTGGAGGAACAAAAATTAATATCTGCCTGTTTAACCTGGAGGCAGAAATATTAGGACAGTATCAGACGCCAACCTATAAAACAGACAGCAGTGAAGCATTTATCGATTCACTTACAGAAGATATTGAAGCGTTTATAGCAGAAAAACAAGTTCCTAAGGAAAAAATGAAAGTTATCAGCATAGCAACTCCAGGGATTGTTGATTACAAAGCTGGCGTCGTCCTTGAAGGTTCGCCGAATTTACCTGAATGGTCTAACCTTCATTTAAAAGAAATGCTGTATAAAAGAACAGGAATCGAGATTGTTATAGAAAATGATATTCGGGCAGCTTTAATCGGTGAGCTGTATAAGGAAGAAGCACAAACTTCATCCAGTGCCGTATTAATAGGCCTTGGAACAGGAGCTGGTTCAGCATTATTTATGGATGGGAAAATCATACGCGGGGCGAATAATGCAGCTGGAGAAGTTGGCTATATGCTCTTTAATCGTGAACATCTGTATGCCCCTACGGATAAAGGTTATTTTGAGATATTATGTGCAGGTTCCGGCATTGAAGAGAGCTACCATAAGTTAAAGGGAGAGAAGGTCACTCCTGAAGCTATTTTTAAGCTAGCTTCACAGGGCGATCTCACAGCAAAATATATTGTTGATAAATTTAGTGACTATTTAGCAATAGGAATTTTAAATATTAATGCTGTGATTAACCCGGAAAAGGTTTTACTTATGGGAGGTGTTACGAAATCTGCAGGGCTTTTCCTGGAGGATGTAAATCAAAAAATCGCAAATCAGACCTTCTCTAATACAAAGGTCCAAGTAGAACTCTCGAGCTTAAAGGAACAGGCTCCACTATATGGTGCAGCTGTTTTAGGATTGAGCACTGTATTTCCATCTATTAATTTCATCAAGGATGCACAGCTATATTAATAAGGAGGCAGAAAAACATGGCAGGAATTCATATTCATCCACATGATGTTTTAGACGAAGGTGTGACGCAAATAAAGGATTTAATAGGAGAAATGACAGACATCAATTATATTTTTCCGCAAATGAATACCATTTTTGAAAGGAATCCTTATCCTATTGGAGTTCTTCCACATAATCCGAAGCATAAATTTGTGCAGGGGAAAGGAGAAATGCATGTCATTTTGCCTTCCTATAAGGGAGAGGCGATTGATCAAAAGCGAAATACTGGGTTGACATCTGATGCAGATCCATTAATGATTTTGAAAAATGAAATGACAGATACGGATATTCAAATTATTCCATGGGCAAATATTTTAAATGGTGATTTTACAGGAACAGCAATTCAAGATAATTTGGTGGTTGATGATCAAGGAATAGCAGTAGAAAAATGGTTGTGTCCTAATGCACCAGATGTTATTGATTTTTGGGAAAAAGTATTTACAGATACTTATCAGCGTTATGGTTATACCACCTATATGATTGACCGCATTCGTTATCCTGATTGGGCAGGGGAGAAGGTTGATCCGCGGGGACTTTTAACTTGCTTCTGCCCTCATTGTGAAAAGAAAATGTCTGCTAGAAATCTGAATATAGATGATATAAAAGAAAAATTAGCTGAAATAAGAGCTTTATTGAAAGATAAACAATTTAATCAGGTTGTAGATATATTAACTCAAGATCAAAGCTTAAAGGATTGGCATCGTTTTAGACAAAATAGTGTTACAACATTTATTGCAAATCTTACGCAGCGCTTGAAGCAGGTAGATAATCGTTTTGCATTTTTGCTTGATTTGTGGCCGCCGGCATACAGCTGGATCTTAGGGCAGGATTATTCCCAATTAACAAGATATTCCTCGAGCCTCAAGCATTTTCCATATCACAAATTAGGAGGCGGTGCAGATGTACAAGGAATGATAGACTATTTTGCTGATGACTCAAATGAATCAGAAAATGCTTTTAAAGCATTTAACAGACTATTTGGTTTATATGACGACTTATCTTACAGCCAGTTTAAAAAAGAGGGATTTCCAATTCGCTTTGTTGCTGAGCAAAATAAGCTGGCACGCAAAAAATCACAGCCCGACACGCATATATTCAGCGGTATTCAAATGTGGAATATTGAATCCGAAAAGCTGGTCGAGGCAGTGAAAGCAGCAGATGAAAGTGAAGCAGATGAATTGATTTATTATTGTTATGGCTGGGCAGACCGAGAATTATTTCATGCCATTGGCCAATACCGGAGAGGAGATAACAGCTAATGAGTAACAGCAGACAACGCGTGAAAGCATTTATTCTCATATTTACAACAATGTTTATTCTTGGAGGAATCCAAAATACGAAAGGGATTGTATTAGAAAAGGTTCAGTCAGATATCAATCTGGATATTGGTCAGGTAGGAACAATGGTATCTATCTTTCAAATCGGCTTTTTGTTAGCCAGTTTAATAGCAGGGTTTGTTGTAGATAAAAAAGGCATCAAATTTATGATGTTAGCAGGTACAATTAGTATGATTATAGGACTTGCGGGTACAAGCTTTGCTTTCTCTGTTGCATTTTTCTTAGGCTTTTATCTGGTGGTGGGTGTCGGAATTGGTGCTATGACCGTTTCTGTTGCTACGATTATACCTACCTTTTTCCAGAGTAAAGCGGGGGCCATTTTTAATCTGGCGAATGCTTTGTTTGGAATGGGGATGATTTTTACACCACTTATTCTTAATGCGATGTTTGCAAATAATATCAGCTGGCGCTTCTTCTATGCTGGGGTTGCAGTTTTAGTGGCATTGATTATTCTTGTCCTATTATCATTGGAAAACGAAAAGGTGGAGCAGGGAGAAGAGATAAACCTAAAAAGCTTTATGAGTCTCTTTGCAGATAGACAGGTTATGCTTGTTATTTTATTCATTCTTTTCTATGTAGCAGCGGAAGCAGGATTTCTTAATTTCTTCCCGATTTTCTATACTTCTCTGGATATTGGCGGAATGGACGTTGCGCAAAAAGCGGAAATTGCTGCTTATGTTATCGCCAGCTTTTCCATCCTGTTTACTTTAGGACGTTTTGCAGGAGGGTATATCAGTTACAAATTTGGAGAAAAACGTACCTTGGTTACTTTTTCATTGATGGCGTTAATTGCGATTATTATTACACGTTTATTTATCACCGAGTTTGCTTATATAGCAATGATATTTGGACTTGCTTTATCAGTTCTCTTCCCGACGGCACAAGGAATTGGAGCGAAAATCACAGATAAAATCGGTTCGTTGCAAGGTTTGATTTATGTAGCTTCCGGCCTTGGAGGAGCACTTATCGGCTGGGTAGTTGGAACTGTGTCGCAATCTTTTGGTATACAAAACGGTTTTAACTTGCTTATCGTGTTTGTGGGACTTGTTTTTATAATATCTTTATTTATAAAAACACCACAAAAGACTGCTTAACAGACAGAAATGATGTTGTATGCCATTAAAAGAAGTTATTTTATAGATGATGACGTGAAACAAGCAGAAGAAATCCTTCTGCTTGTTTTTTTGAATTGAAAAGAAAATAATATAGCTGATGAAATTCTATATTCCCCTCTTCAGAAAATTATGGAATAATAAAGGTAGGCTAAAGGGAAAGTGGGGATGCTTAATGGATATACATATTGCTCGAATGACACAAAAATATGCAGTTGAGGCACTTTGCTGGAAGTACGAAAAGCCATATGATTTTTATAACAATGTATTAACAACTAGCGCCATTGTTGAACTGCTTGGCGGCAGCTATTATGCAATAGTAGACTCATCATATAAATTAATTGGTTTCTTTTGTACCGGCCGTTCAGCAAAAATCCCAGCCGGAGAAAGAAACGCTGTTTATATAGAAGACTGTGTGGATTTGGGCTTGGGAATGAATCCTGTTTTGACGGGAAAAGGACATGGAGATCAGTTTCTAAAACGGATCCTTCACTTTATTGAGCTGGAGTACAAGGGAAAGCCAATCAGGCTTACTGTCGCTTCTTTTAATAAAAGGGCAATCCGCTTATATGAAAAGAATAATTTTATCAAAGAGCACCAATTTCAATATAAAGATATGGAATTTATAACGATGAAGCGGAACGGTACAATAATATAGAAAAAACGTACATTTATTGTTTTAATAGTTATTTGTGTAGGACAAATCCACTTCTTTTCATAAGATGTATTATGCATTGGAAAGGAGGGAGTTCAAATGAGCCAAAATAACTGTCAATGCAGCCGTTGCCGTAATTCTAACAGGGATGAGGAAGTCCGTGTTCATCCAACAAGACATGAGGTACGTCACAGCAAAAGTGTAAAGACTGTAAAAAACATTCATCCAACTGAAATTAAAAATGTGCACCGCACTATTATCCGAAATGAAAACTATTATCCAGTTAGAGAATCCAATGTGAACGAAACGGTTGTTGAGAATTACGATTGTGGCAGTGATGTAAACAATTCAAGCAATTGTCGCAGAGTAGGTGGTTCTAACAATGGCGGGAATGGAAACAATTGTGGAAACCACTCTAACCATTGTCGGAAAGAAAATAACAGAGGTTCCAGAGACTGTTCATGTGAAAGAAAGCGTCCTTGCTGTTCTAACCGGAAACGTAATTGGTTCTTTTAAACAATGTAATTTCACTTAGTAGGAGGATAGACTATTCTTCTATTATTAATAATTTGATAAAATAACTCTTATTGAGAAAGCATTCCAAGGGGATAGAAGCATCCTCTCTTGAAGGATTTCTTGATAGGAGTCTTTTTTATACAAGAATATATAAAAATGCTGGAGTGGAAATCTTTTTGGCAAGAATACCAGTATTTTAAAGACCAAGTCATTTCCTTAGTTTTTCTTATTGAAATATGGAAGCTTTTAATGAAATACTCTTAGTAATTGCTGATGAAGAAGCGCGATTTGCTTAAAGTTGTTTGTGCCTTTTGGTAAAGATTTATTATTTATCCTGCATATATGCTGGAAATTCCTGAGCAGATTTCTTGAGGTAGATAAATCATTATGGTAATAATATTAATTGTGTTTAAAATCAATCGATAAGTATTTGTGATAAACATAACATAATTACAGCAGACATATTGGAGGTATACAGATGAAAGTTACAGCAATGATTGGAAGTAATCGCGCAGAATCTTATAACAAACAACTTGTTAAATATATGAAGGATCGTTATCAGGATAAAATTGAAATTGATATTTTACCGATAGAAAAGCTGCCTTTTTATAATCAGGATGAAGAATTAAATCCGCCTGAGATTGTAAAAGAATTAAGGGAGCGTATTAAAGAAAGTGATGCAGTTTTATTTGCTACACCTGAATATAATGGTTCTATTTCGGGAATGTTAAAAAATGCAATTGACTGGTTCTCACGTGTTGATTTAGTACTGGTAAACAAACCAGGAATGATTGTTGGAGCTTCTATGGGAGCTCTTGGTACAGTGAAAGCTCAATTACAGCTTCGTCAAATTTTAAACTCTCGCGGAGTTGGGGTATTAACCCTGCCGGGAAACGAAGTATTAATTGGTTCCGTTCAGAACAAGGTAGATGAGCAAGGGAATCTGACTGATGAACAAACAATTGATTTTCTTGATTCTGTTGTTCACAACTTTGTCAGTTGGTGTGATACTTTACAGAAATAATTTTACGCCGGTGATTTTACAGTCACCGGTTTTGTCTGTTTTTATACTCGTAAAATAATTTTTTAAAAGAATAAGAAAGAATATAATAATGTTGGAGCGGATATCTCCTTTGCAAGAACACTAAAGTCTTATAGACTAAGCAATTTTCTTAAAAACTGATTTACGATGAGGTGAAAATGGGAAAGAACTATATATAAGAAAATCTACGATTCACCGATTGATGGATGAATATAGATTTTTCCAGAATATATGCTTAACGAAAGAGGGGTTGTAAATGGATGAGAGTAATGGTTCACTGCCGGAAACGAAAAGTACAAGCCGTGTGCCGATTCTAGTTGTTTTATTATCTGGAGCGTTTGTAGCCATTTTGAATCAGACCTTATTAGGAACAGCATTGCCGCATATTATGTCCGATTTAGATCTTGATGCGAATACTGTCCAATGGCTGCAATCCGCATTTATGCTCGTAAATGGTATTATGATTCCGATAACTGCTTTTTTAATCGGTACATTTACGACACGCACTTTATTTTTAACTGCTATGTCTCTGTTTACGGCAGGTACACTTATTTGTGGGATTGCACCAGAATTTTTATCACTTTTAACAGGGCGTGTTTTGCAGGCAGCCGGCGCCGGAATTATGATGCCGCTGATGCAAACCATTTTAATTTTGATTTATCCAAAAGAAAAACGGGGCAGCGCAATGGGGATGTTTGGTTTAGTTATTTCCTTCGCACCGGCCATTGGACCGACGCTGTCTGGTTATATAGTAGAGCATTTCCCTTGGAGGACTTTATTCTTCATGGTACTGCCAATTGCTATTTTAAACATAATTATCGCTTACTTTTTACTTAAAAATGTGACGAAACGAACCTTCCCTGAATTGGATAAGTTATCTATTCTATTATCTACACTAGGTTTCGGTGGTATTCTCTATGGGTTTAGTACTGCTGGAAATGCAGGCTGGATAAGTTATCAGGTCATTGGTTCCTTAGTCATTGGCGGAGTTATGCTGGCTTGGTTTATTATCAGACAGATGCATTTAAAATCGCCAATACTTGAATTCCGTGTATTTAAGTATCAAATATTTACAGTTACTACAGTATTAGGTATGGTTACATTTATGACGATGATCGGAGCTGCTGTTATCCTGCCGCTTTATATGCAGCAGATGCTGGGATTCAATGCTTTCCATTCCGGACTGGCATTGCTGGGAGGAGCCATCATCCAAGGGATAATGAACCCGATTACTGGAAGGCTTTTTGACCGTTATGGAGCAAGATATTTAGCAATGATTGGTTTGGTACTGATTGTCGGGACCACATTTATGCTGAGTACATTGACGCCAGAAACAAGTTTTGCCTTTATTGCAACAATCCATGCATTAAGAATGCTTGGGGTGGCCATGGCGATGATGCCTGTAACAACAGCAGGATTAAATGCATTGCCAGAAAAATATATTTCTCATGGTACAGCAGTAAATAATACTTTGAGACAGGTTGCAGGAGCAATTGGAACGGCATTGCCTATCACAATTATGTCTACGGCATCTATTCCTGAACAGGGTATTGAAGGTATGGTGCATGGTGTCAATGTTTCCTTCCTTGTCACAGGAATTATTTCTATTATTGCGCTGATATTGACATTCTTTATCCATGACCGGGATAGATAATAAAAAAGACCTTAGAACGCTTGTTCTAAGGTCTTTTTTATTATACGCTGAATACTTCTACTTTCTTACTGTCCGTTTTGTTGTAAGCACCGTGCATAACAGGTCCAACATATTCATTTAATTTCCAGCCGTTTGCAATAGCTGCAGCAACAAAGGTTTTAGCTGCTTTAACAGCATCATGAACATCTACTCCATGGGCTAAATTTGCCGTGATTGCCGCAGCAAATGTACAGCCTGCTCCATGATTATAAGTAGTGTCAATTTTTTCACTTTCCAATAGGTCAAAGTTTGCTCCATCATAGAATAAATCGACAGCTTTATCATGCTCCAGCTGTTTTCCGCCTTTAACGACAACATTTTTTGCACCTAATGCATGAATTTTTTTAGCCGCTTCTTTCATTTGGTTAATGGTTTTTATTGGAGCCATCTGCGCTAATTGTGCTGCTTCAAACAGATTAGGAGTAACCACTAAAGAACGGGGAAGTAATTCTTCTCGCATTGCATCTGTATTTTCCGGCTGAAGCACCTCATCTTCACCTTTACATACCATGACAGGATCCAGAACATATTTCTCAATGTTGTATTCATCAATTTTTCTTGCTCCTAAATTAATGATATCTACAGAACCGAGCATTCCGGATTTCATTGCATCTACGCCGACAGAAAGAATGGTATTAAGCTGTTTTTCTACTACGTCTACGTCGATTGGTGTGACATGGTGGCTCCAGCCTTGCGGATCCATTGTCACGATGGACGTTAAAGCTGTCATACCATACACATTATGCTCCTGAAAGGTTTTTAAATCGGCTGCAATTCCTGCTCCACCGCTAGAATCAGAACCAGCAAGGGTTAATGTTTTTTTCATTATCATCTGTTTGTCCTCCTCATAGATAGCCAGTTGGTGTCAAAAACCATAGGTTGCTGGCTGCTTGTATTAACTTTTCCTTTGTAGATAGAATAATCCTTTCTAACTCAATTGTAAAGCCATTGAAATGATTGCAGCAAATGGCTCCTACGTGTTAATAAATGTATCTGTAGCATTGATAAGCCCTTTTATCTTTGTTGCATGTAATTTATTACCCTGCAGCCATTTTTTAAAGGAGAAAATAAATGGCTGACGATTGCCTCCCAATGCAATCCATGCAGAAAGTGCTTTCGGTAAATAAAGAGCTGTATGCAATGTTCCTGCCCATGCTCCGTATTTTTCAGAAAAGATTCCGTGTTCGATATCATTTAACATGCGAAACGCTTCATAAGGTGTATGAGCATCCTTCTGTTTTGTTATTATTCTCTCCAGTCTTTCCATTGATTCATCTGAACGGTACCGGTTTTCTTCTGTTAATGCATTGAAATGGTTGGTACAGCTATTGTCTTCCCGGACAAAGAAAGAGCGGGGAGATACTTCGACGACAAGTGATTTTCCGGATGTATCTAATAACACATAGTTGAAGGTATTACGGTGAGGTACATCACGTAATAATTGAACGGCTTCTTCCACTGTGGCACAGTTTTCTAAAATCAGCCTGCCAATCATATTACAGACAAAGCCGTCACCAGATTTTTTACGGTTGACGAAATTATAGCCCATGGTCAGTCCTTTTTCATTTATCCCATCAGTGCGTCCGGTAATTTGCATGGAAGGGCCTGCACTGGCATATCCCGTATCAGATGGTGCGTATAATACATAACGCCCTTCATAGGAATTAGGGGCGTTATCATAATTCCGTACCAGAAAATCCTGCTTTGTATTGATAGAACAGCCACTGCGGCCGTATTCATAATAGTAGCCGCCAAATTCCCGAACAGCGTCATTCCAGGGAATACCTAATCCGTCGCTTAATCCTTGCAGCTCTTCCCAAATAGCTGGAGAAAATGTTTTGAATACAGCTTCCACTTCTTCTTCATCGACAAGAAAGTTTCTCCATCGTTTACTAAGCAATATTTTCCTGGATTCAAGTATAGGAGAGTTTTTTAGTTTATCCGCTTGAAAAAGTCCGAATTGATAATGGCTTCCCCGGAATTGTATAATATCAGTGTGAACAGATTTCATAGTTGTTCTCCATTTCTTTCGTAAATGTATTGTAATTGTATCTCGCTCAGGCTGATTAGAAAAGAAATCAGCTTTACAAGACTATCACATTATAGATATAGAGGAGTTTTAGATGATTGAAAAAATAAGTTATACGGAATTGTATCGTAAATTATTTCATTACTATGGTCCCCAAGGGTGGTGGCCGGCCGCTTCGGATTTTCAAATGCTGATTAGTGCTATTTTAGTTCAACGGACTAATTGGAAAAATGTCGAGTTAGCTTTAGGGAATCTAGGGGGAAATATAACTGCCGGAAAAATAATGCAGATGAAGGAAGCAGAGCTTGCCGAAAAAATACGTCCAAGCGGCTTCTACCGAATGAAGGCAAAGAAGGTTAAAGCTTGGCTGCAATGGTTTCAAAAATATGATTTTCAGATAGAAGAAGTCCAAAAGGTTGATCCGGCTGTTCTCCGTAAAGAATTATTAGCTGTTCATGGTATTGGAGAAGAAACAGCAGATGCAATGATGCTCTATGCTTTTAAGAAACCCGGGTTTATTGCGGACAACTATGCGGTCAGATTATTTCAGCGACTCGGCTATCCTCTTCCTAAAACATACCATGCTTTTAAAATAGAAGTAGAAAAATTATTCCCTCATGACTTAGAAATGCATCAGGAATTTCACGCATTAATTGTGGAGCATGGAAAACAATATTGTAAGAAGACGCCTTTATGTGAAAACTGTCTGCTGCTTTCGAATTGCAGGATGGGAAGAGAAAAAAAGATGGAATAAAAAAATAAGCAAAACTATATTAAATAGGCAGATCAAGGACAGAGTTTGGCGATTCACTGCCCTTGATTCTCCAGCCGATCTATTTTTTGCTGCAGCAGCGCAATCTGTTGCTGCATTTCAACAAGTTGCCGGTTCGTAACAGGTGCGTTTTCTTCGAACGCAGTTTCTTCTATATCTTCGTTGTATAAAATTGTTGAGCCGACGAGGGACATAATACTTCCCAATGTAGTAACTACTCCGCCATAATAAAGTAATTTGTCTCCAAGGCCTTTTTCGTTCGTATTGAAATTTGCGGGTGTGTTAAGGAAGAAATTAGACATGGTATGACACTCCTGTAAATCATTTTCTTGTCTCAATAAACATGGGACAGTTGTATATAGGTTAATATATGTGTTTTATGAAAAAACTCTACAATTCTGATGTTCATAGAATGTTCATTTGCTTTGAGTCAGCTGGCTGTGTGATGAGCTATAGGAAGCCTGCTGTTGTATAATGGGATATAAGATGTATTCATATTTATGATGTCAGCTTTGAAGGTGGTGGTCAGTTGTTAAAGGAATTTATGAAAGACTTTCGGAACAGGACGATGTGGATGGGAGCTGCATCAATTTGTATGGCGTTAGCTATTGTAGGGCAGAGCTATCTGGTTGTTACGGTTATTCAGAAGCTGTTTCTGGATAATGCTGCTTTTCCATCTATTCTTCCGGCAGTTTTTATATTGATTGGCATGCTTTTATTACGGACTATTTTTCAGTATATGATAAAAGGATCCGGCATTAAAATGGCGCAGATTGCGAAGGTCTCTATACGGAAAAAGCTGCTCCAACATTTTAACGGTCAGCAAATGACAGATGCGGATAAAGGTCAATCCGGACAGAAGACAAGCTTGTTTATGGATACAGTAGATGAAATAGATGGATACTTTAGTCAATATCTTCCGCAGCTTATTCAATCTGCTGGCATTGTTCTGATTGTATGGATTGTTATTTTTATTCAAAATTGGACAAGCGGATTGATTATCCTTATTTCAGCGCCATTTATCCCAATATTTATGATGATTATTGGTGTGAAAACAAAAGATAAATCAAAGGAACAGCTATCACAATTAGCCGCCTTTTCAGGAACTTTTCTCGATACGTTGCAGGGGCTTCCGACGGTTAAGTTATTTGGTCAATCCGATGGACAGAGAAATAAAATTAATCAGGACAGCACAAGTTTTCGGGATGCAACCATGGGTGTTTTAAAGGTTGCATTTACGAATTCCTTATCACTGGAATTTATTTCCATGCTAAGTATCGGCTTAATTGCACTGGAAATCGCTATTCGGATGATTATCTTCCAAAATCTCAGCTTTTTTAGCGGTTTTTTTGTATTACTTCTTGCACCAGAGCTGTTCAGCCAATTGAAGCAGCTGGGCTCTGCGTTTCATTCCGGGCGTGCAAGTATGGGGGCAGTATCGCGAGTTGAGGATGTACTCAAAGAAGAGACCAAGCCAGTTTCTTGGGGCACTGTACCATTAAAATCAGATAAAGCTCCAGAAATAATACTTGAACAAGCTTCATTCCATTATGAGCAGGGGAGATTTCGGTTAGAACCAGCTTCTATGACGATTTCACCTTATGAGCAGGTTGCAATTATCGGGAAAACAGGTGCAGGAAAGTCCACACTACTCGGTTTGCTCGCCGGTTTCCTGCCTGCTGAAGATGGAAAATTTCTGATTGACGGTATTCCACAGGAGAAGGTACAAAAAGCAGATTGGTTTCAAAGAATCAGCTACCTTACACAGCAGCCATATGTTTTTTCTGGAACTGTACGGGAAAATATATTGCTCGGCTCTCTGGAAAAGCAAAGTGATCAGGAGATTCGGGAGGTTGCAGACCGTGCCGGGATATGGGATTGGATATCGGACTTGCCGTTTGGATTAGATACAATTATTGGAGAAGGAGGCAGAGGTTTATCAGGAGGGGAGAAGCAGCGGATTGCGATTGCGAGAACACTTTTGAAAAAGCCACAGATTCTTTTCTTTGATGAACCGACAACAGGCTTAGATATTCAAACAGAGCATATTTTACAAAGATCATTGGATTCTTTAAAAAATCAAGCCACAATGGTTACGGTTGCCCATCGTCTTCATACTGTCCGGAATGCTGATAAAATTTTTCTCCTGGATCATGGGAAAATAGCTGGTGAAGGAACACATAACGAACTTTATAAAAATAATAAAATGTATCAGCAAATGATAAATACACAGCAAGGGGGGAGAGAAGCATGAAGGATATCAGTCTGGTATTGAAAATGATGCTGAAAGAAAAAAAGGATATTCTTTTCTCAGTCTTCTTTGGATTTCTAGCAGGTATTACTGCGGTCTCCCTGTTTGCAGCAAGCGGATATTTAATCTCACAAGCCGCTTTTGCACCGCCAATTTATACTTTGATGATTCTTGTAGCAAGTGTAAAGCTCTTGGGGATTACATCGGCAATAAGCAGGTATGGGGAGCGTTATTTTTCCCATCGTGGAACGTTTACCATTTTAAAAAATATCCGCTTAAAGGTTTATGATCAAATAGAGCCGTTGGCAAGCAGACTTTTACAAAAATACCGAAGTGGAGACATTTTAGCCAGGATTGTAGGGGATGTCGAGTCCTTGCAGCATTTCTTTTTGCGTGTATTCTATCCACCTATTGTATTAGCAGCTGTTTTTATAGCTACTATTTTCTTTACGATGTATATATCTGCTGGAGTGGCACTTACAATGTCAGCCGGTATGATTGTGGTGCTAATTGTTTTTCCGGCAATATTTTATATGATTCAGAAAAAGGCAGCATTGTCTATGCGGGAAAAAAGAGGTGTACTGTCTTCGGAATTTACAGACTATCTATATGGTTTTCGGGAATTAACGATCTTTCAACAAGCTGAAAGAAAAGAGCAGCAGTTGTTTGATGAGATGAATCAATATGAAGAAATGAAGGCAAGCGAGAATCGTCAGCTTGCTATTCGGGAAGCAATTGTTATTTTCTTTTCTTTTTTTATCGCGATAATTATTTTAGTACAGGCCGGATTTTATGTAGCAGAAGGAAATCTTGCCGGAACGCTGTTAGCCATGCTGTTTATGATTGCTATTACTGTATTTGAAGATACACCATCCATGGCTGTACTCCCAGCTCATTTAGAGGAAAGTAAATCCTCCTCTAAACGGCTTATTGAAGTTTGGGAAAATGAGGAACCTTCCAAAGTGGCAGTACAAGAATTGGAACCAGATCTCCCGCTTCATTTTGACTTTAAGGATGTTTTTATTCAATATCCAAATGAAAAGAAACCTGCAGTACAGCATGCCTCCTTGCAAATAAAACCAGGAAAGAATATTGCTATTGTTGGACCCAGCGGTTCTGGGAAATCAACATTGATGCAAGCACTGCTTACCTTTGCACCAGTTAAATCCGGGCATATCTTAGTGAACGGTGAGGATATAAATACCATTGCCCCCGACAGCTTATGGGAGCAAATGAATGTATCGCTTCAGCATAATCACTTTTTCTATGGGAGTATTTATGAAAATTTACGATTTGCTAATAGAAATGCCAGTGCAGAAATATGCCGGGACGCTTTAGAAAAGGTTCAATTGACTCATTTTTCTTTAGAAGATCAGGTGCTGGAAAAGGGAACAAATCTGTCAGGCGGGGAAAAACAGCGTCTTGCCCTTGCCCGTTTGTTTTTAAGGGAAGCTTCTATTTGGCTGCTGGACGAGCCGACGTCATCTCTTGATTCGATTACGGAGCAGCAAATTATGAATGAAATCGAAAAGGTAACAAAATATCAGACTGTTGTGACCATCAGGCATCGTTTAACTGGCCTGGAAAGTATGGACCGGATTATTGTCATGAATCAGGGAGAAATTGTTGAACAAGGCACGTACACGGAGCTGATGGGAAAAGAAAATGGTTATTTTAAGGCGATGAAGGAACTTGAAAGTCAGCAGTTAGCATTTTAAATAGAAACTCCGCGATTCATTCTAAATCAGAATAGATCGCGGAGTTTTCAATTATCTATCCTTTGCCGCAGCGACAAATGCAAAAGCAATTGCTGCAATCAGGACAATGAAAGGGGCGATGAAAATCAGAAATTGATTTAACATTTGATCACTTCTTTCCTTTAATATAGTTTTTATCAAACAGGAACAGCTTTAACAATAGATAAAGTGATGGAATCAAGAGTGCCATACCTAAGATAAAGACAACGATAAGCGAGATTGCCATTGCCGGATTTGTAAACCCTTCATGGATACTGATATGAGGGTACAAAAGATATGGATAATGAGCAATTCCGTAACCGAAGAATGCAAAAGCAAATTGCCCGGTAAGAAGCCAGAAAGCAGTTCCGTAGTTTCGGCGCTTCCAAATTAGAACAACGGTTAATATCCACAGAACAAAGGAAACAGCGAACATCCACCAGAGACTCAAAAGATTTTCAAAATGAGTTTCATTATGAAAATAAAGTTCCACAATGATTCCGGAAGCGGCAATAATCAAAGGAACAGACCAGCTTAGTGCGTACTTTCTCATTAAATTCGTTGCATCTTTATCACCGGTTTCATTTGCGTACCAGGTTAAGAAGACTGCAGATATATAAAGAACAGCTGCAATGCTCAAAACAACAATTGACCAGGTTAATGGGCTATAGAACAAAGCACCGTAATCTAAAACTGGATTTCCGTCTTCCATAAATACAAAGCCGCCCTCAGAGATGGTCAAAACAATCGACAGAGAAGCAGGAATAAGTAAACCGGATAAACCGTACATAATGGCATAGCCCTTATGCCCCTGCTTTCCATAGGATTCAAATGCATAGTAAGAGCCGCGGATTGCTAATAAAATCAATGCTAAGCTTCCCGGAATCAGTAAAATGGTTCCGAAGTAGTAAGCAGATTGCGGGAAGAAGCCGACAATCCCGACAAAAAAGAAGACAAAGAATACATTGGTTACCTCCCATACTGGTGACAGATAACGCTGAATGATTTTAGAGAGAATATGCTGTCTCCCTGTAACAATACTATAGGCATTAAAAAAACCTGCACCGTAATCGATTGATCCAACAATGATATAACCGAATAAGAATAACCAGAGGACGGAAATACCGACAATTTCTAATATCATGACGACTCACCACCTTGCATGCGCTCCAAATCCTTTTCTACAGGATTTTTTCGGAACATGTAACTTAATACAACAACTGTGCCGACCCCGAGAATAAAGTAAAGAACTGCAAATAACACAAACATCCAGCCGACATAGTCACTTGTTGTAGCGGCTTCTTCAATCGTCATCAGCCCCCTCAGAATCCAAGGCTGACGGCCGACTTCAGCCATCCACCAGCCTGCTTCAATAGCTAAGAAGGAAAGCGGGCCGCCTGCAACAATCAGCCAGCGATACCATGTTTTTTCAACGAAAGCCCATTTTCTCCGCATTCCAAACCAATAAAGCAAGGATAAGGCAATCATAAACATTCCGATTGTTACCATCGTATCAAAGAAATAATGGATAACAAGTGGAGGCCGTTCATCAGCCGGAAACTCCTCCAGTCCAATTACTTCTGAATTAGGCAGCCCATGTGCAAGAATACTTAATGCATAAGGAACATGCAGAGCATATTTGGCTTCATTATCTTCTCCAAGCACTCCCCACATCACCAGTGGCGCTTCAGTTGTTGTTTCAAAATGCCATTCAGCAGCAGCCAGCTTCTCAGGCTGATATGCCGCTAAGTATTTACCGGATAAATCACCAATTAAAGCTGTTGCAACCGCAAAGATTAAACCAATCTTCATGGCCATATGCAAGGATTTTTTGTGATATTCCTGGTTTTTCTTCTGAAGCAGCCGGAATGCCGCGATAGCAGCAAACATAAAGGCAATGGTCATATAGGCTGTAGACAGCACGTGAGCAACCTTGGTCGGCATGGATACAGTAAACATGGCAAGCAGCGGATTTGCATTGACAAGCTCTCCGCCAATGATATCAAATCCAGCAGGACTGTTCATAAATGAGTTCACCACAGTAATAAAGTAAGCTGACATTCCGCCGCCGACAGCTACCGGAATTAACAAAAGCAAATGCTTTTTCGGATTATCAAAGCGATCCCAGGTATATAAATAAATTCCTAAGAAAATGGCTTCAAAGAAAAAGGCGAATACTTCCATAAATAATGGCATGGCAATAATATTTCCTGCTAGTTCCATAAAGCTTGGCCAAAGCAGGGATAACTGAAGGCCAATGATGGTCCCTGTCACTACCCCGACAGCAACGGTAACAACAAATCCTTTCGCCCAGCGTCTTGCCATCAACAGATAATGATTATCGTTGTTTTTAATTCCGATCCACTGAGCAATCATAATCATCAGGGGAACACCGACACCGATTGTGGCATAAATAATATGAAATGATAATGTCAACAGTGTCAGCATTCTGCTGGCATATGCCGGATCTTCAAATAAGGTCATGGATAAACCTCCTTTATGTAATTTTTTATTTAACCTATATTTTTTAACATTCCCTGTGTACGAAGATTTAATCAGGTTGAATCAAAAATTCATACTGCTGAAATATATCCTCCTTATCATACGTTTTTTCAATAAAAGTTACATGTTTGTGGTGATCAATCAGTAAAATAGTAGATGCTCTGGTACCATAGCCAGGTGTTTCGATAAAGATAGAGGATAATGCTTTTTCTAAATCTTTTCGAATCCCTGTCTGGGGCAGAAATATATCCTCAGCCTGTGTGTTGTTTTTCAAACTGTGCAATAAATCTTCTGTTTGTACTACTGTATGGGACTGTATATAATCCGACAGCTCACTTTTTGAACGTTCGACTTTCGGCCAGGGTGTATTAAGTGTATCGTTACTTAACCCATAAACACCTGCTTTTATTTCAGAGCCCTGATTATACACATTATTATAGTGATACAATTTGTCCTTGTCACCGAAAAGAATGTTATATCCAGCATAGTTATGACGATTTTTTGAAAGCTGGTCTAAAAACATTTTCCCGTCAATATTCTGTAACAAAAAATCCACCGGAAGTTCACCGCGGGAAAATGTCTTAGCTTCTGGAAGTTCAGGGTCCCTGTAGTTTGTGACTGCTGCGAATTTTCCCTGCTTTGAAACCGCCAGCCAAGTCCCAAGCTGCAGCAAATCTCTTCCACCAAGAATGTCAGGCTTGTCCTTCCAAAACCTTGCGGGAAGTGTTGGCCTATTATAAAATTCATCCCGGTTACTGAGCAAAATTAATTTGTATTTTGGATGGGCGTGATAAGCAAAGGTAATTAAGCACATGGGGTATAAACCCCTCCCTCTATAATAAATTTAAATGACATTATTGTATTTAGTATACTTTTCTGATATTTTAGAATCAATGTTATCGTATTCAAAGAAATAAGTTGTATTTTTCTATTGACAAGAAGCAAAATTCTGCTAATAATTAATATCAATACATTGAACGTTATGGAAGGATCAGTAAGTAAGCCATCACAATGTCAGAGATGGAGTCGGAGGATAAGTTATTTGTTTTTATCCGATGCTGCGAGATTCCTCATTGCTGATTTACCGAACCTGCCTTCATCAGTCTTATGCAAACATAAGCGTTCCCCAGACGTTATCATGGGATAAGTGGAATACAATTCTTAGTAAGGATGTTCAAAAGTCACCAGTTTTATTGAACACGCATTTATAGTATTGTATTTAAGTTGTGGTGGTACCGCGGAAGTAAACTCTTTCGTCCCTTCGTTTTTACTGGGGATGGGGGAGTTTTTTCATTTCCTGTGGAATGTTTTTAGACAGTGAAAGGTGGAATAACAATGGCAGCAAAACGTATTGTCGTTAAAATAGGCAGCAGTTCATTAACTAATGTAAATGGAGAAATTGATATGCAGCAGCTGGAGGATCATGTCCATGCGCTGGCACTGCTTCATAAGAGTAATATGGAAGTGATATTAGTATCCTCTGGAGCAATAGCTGCCGGTTTTAAACAATTAGGCTATTCTTCAAGACCGGTTACACAAAAAGGGAAACAGGCAGCAGCGGCCGTTGGTCAAGGGCTGCTTATTCAAACATACATGGAAAAATTAAAAGAATATGGTATTACCGCTGCTCAAATACTCCTAACAAGAAGTGACTTTTCAGATCAGGGGCGATACAGGAATGCTTATGCAACGATGGAAGAATTGCTGGAGCGCCGGGTAATGCCGATTATTAATGAAAATGATACGATTGCCGTTGATGAACTGACGTTTGGAGACAATGATATGCTTTCTGCTTTAGTGAGCGGTTTAATTCATGCAGATCATTTAATTATTTTAACGGACATCAATGGAATATATGACAAAAATCCAAATAAACATCCAGATGCAACACGATATGACCATTTAATGAAGCTTAGTACCGAACTAATTAAGCAGACGGATGCAACAGGATCCAAAGTTGGTACAGGCGGTATGAAATCGAAGCTGATGGCAGCTAAAATGGCTTCTTCCGTAGGAATTCCAGTATTTATTGGACGCGGGCACGGGAAAGAGAAGCTGGCAGAGATGTTAAAAGGGGAGGGGGACGGCACCTATATTGATAGTGAAAGAAAAGCACATTTACCGGCAAATAAACAATGGATTTCACTGCATTCGCATCTTGATGGCAGGTTAGTAGTAGATGAAGGAGCAGAAAAAGCCTTAATGCATCATGGCAGCAGTCTGCTTTCTCCTGGCATTACAGCAGTAGAAGGCTATTTTGCAAAAGGGGATGTTGTCGAGGTTTATGGGACGTCTGCCTTATTAGGAAGAGGGCAGGTAAAATGCTCCTCAGAAGAATTAGAAGCTGTTATGAAATTGCGCGAATCAACCTATATTCACGCGGTACCGACCATTGAAGTTATCCACCGTGACAAATGGGTATCATTTGAGACAATGAAAGGAGAATTGACATGAGTGAAGTTATTGAAAAAGGAAGGCTTGCAAAAAAAGCCAGTTATCAAATTGGAATATGTACAACAGAGGAAAAGAATAATGCATTATTAAAAATTGCTGATGGATTGAGAACTAATGAGAAAGCGATTCTTGCTGCAAATCATCTGGATATTCAAGCCGGGAAAGAGAAAGGCTTATCCGAATCACTCCTTGACCGTGTCGAGTTAAGTAAAGAGCGAATTAACGATATTGCAGATGCTATCCTGCAAATTATCGATTTGACGGATCCTATTGGTGAAGTGCTTGAAACGATTGAGAAGGATAACGGCTTAAAAATAGTCAATACACGAGTTCCTATTGGTGTTGTGGGTATGATATATGAAGCGAGACCTAATGTTACTGTTGATGCCGCAACGCTTGCAATAAAGACAGGAAATGCCATCATTTTACGGGGCAGCTCCTCTGCTATTCATTCCAATTTAGCAATTGTTAAAGTAATTCATGAAGCGCTGGCAGACAGTGCGGTTATTCCCGACGCAGTTCAATTAATTGAAGATACAAGCAGAGAAACAGCGAGTGAGCTTTTCCGTTTAAATGATTATCTTGATGTACTTATTCCGCGCGGAGGAAAAAATCTAATTGACACAGTTGTTAGAGAATCCCGTGTGCCAGTTATTGAAACTGGAGCTGGAAATTGCCATATCTTTATTGATGACACTGCAAACCTTAAGATGGCAAAAGAAATCACTTTAAATGCTAAGCTGCAGCGCCCTTCTGTTTGTAACTCTATTGAGTCCTTGCTTATTCAGTCGGATTGGTTTGACAGTAATGGAAATGATTTGATTTCATCTCTGATTGAGAACGGCATCACTGTACATGGAGATGAACGGGTTGTAGAAGAAATTCCTTTTGTTCAGCCGGCAACAGAAGCGGATTGGGAAACAGAATATCTTGGTCTGGAGATTAGTGTGAAAACGGTGAAGGATGTTTATGAGGCTATCGACCATATTAATACCTATGGTACAAAACATTCTGAAGCCATTATTACAGAGAACGAAAACCATGCGGAAGCTTTTAAACAAAAAGTAGATGCCACAACGGTATATCATAATGCTTCTACACGTTTTACGGATGGTTTTGAATTTGGTTTTGGGGCAGAGATTGGCATCAGTACGCAAAAACTGCATGCCAGAGGTCCGATGGGGTTAAAAGCTTTAACATCTAATAAATTTATTGTTTCCGGAAACGGACAGATTCGTGAATAAGATAATAGGAAGGGAGTGACAGGTTTCACTTCCTTCTTTTTTGATTAATAATAGCGAGATATATGAAAGTTGATTTTACTAGATAGAAAGGTTGGATGCCCAATCATTATCAGCATTCAGCCTCTTTCATTTTGCAAAATCAGTAAATCACGGTAGAATAACTATATAAAAAGGTTGTGAAAAGAGAGGTTGACATGCTGGAGCAAATAACAGATGACATTTACCGTCTTGTTGTCCGCTTTAAAGGGGCAATGGGAGAAGTGAATAGTTATTTAATTAAAGGCGATTATGGCTATACCGTGATTGATACAGGAATTTATGCATCAGAAACAAAAGAATTATGGGAACGCGTTTTCAAAAACTATAAAATAGAGAAGCTTGTACTGACGCATACACATGAGGACCATATCGGCTTAGCTCGGTGGTTTCAGGAAATATATAAAATTCCTGTGTATGTTTCTAAGCGCGGCTATGAAGAAATGTGTAAGGGCAGAGATACAAAAGCCCGTAAAAGCCGGATAAAAGAGTTAATCAAAAAGCATGGAGCACCGCCGATTCCATTAAAAATAAAGGACGAATCTTCTATTTATAAATTTGAGCCGGATGGATTTTTTTGCGATAATGATGAGATAACACTTGGCAATCGTTCTTACCAGGCAATATGGACACCAGGCCATGCTCCTGATCATTATTGCTTCTACCAGCCGGACACAGAGATAATGATCATCGGTGATCATGTATTAAATCATCTGTCTCCTGTAATTGGGCTTTGGATGGGGGAAGAACTGAACCCAATGGAGGATTATTTCTATGCATTGGATGTATTGAAGAAATATTCTGTACGCCTGGCGTTACCTGGTCATGGTGATATGATTAAGCATCTGGATGAGCGAGTAACAGATATTTCAAATCGCCATGAAAAAAGAATGGAACAACTAATAGAGATTATGGAACATGAGGAAATGACAGCTTTTAAATTAACGTCAAAAGCATATGGACCGATGAAAAGTCTTGCCTTTGCCAGTCAATTTATGGCAACCCTGACCCGGCTAATCTATTTAGAAAAACAATCAAAAATTAAAGTGAAAACAAAAAAAGGGAAGAGTTACTATGGCCTTCCTGCAAAAGCATTTATAAGTGATTAGGAGCTGATAACCGATGAAGTTTGCAGCAATAGATTTTGAAACAGCAAATGAAAAAAGAAACAGCGCCTGTTCCATAGGAGTTGTCCGTTTTGATGAGAATGAAATCTTCGATGAATATTATTCGCTGATAAATCCGTTAAGTGATTTTCGCAGTATGAATATTCGTATTCATGGAATTAAGAAAGATGATGTGGAGGATTCTCCAAGCTTTAAAGAACTATGGCCGACCTTGCATGAAAAGCTGGATGGACATATTATTGTCGCACATAATGCCAGCTTTGATATGAGCGTATTGCGTCAATCTTTATTAAAATATGATTTGGCACATCCGGATTACGCTTCATTATGTACTGTGAAAATTTCGCAGCGTGTGTGGCCACATCTGGAAAATCACCGTTTGCATACCGTCGCTGCATATCATGATATTCCATTGATTCACCACCATGCATTGGAAGATGCGAAGGCTTCTGCATCCATTTTGATGAAGGCATTGGAAGCCCAGCAGGATGGAGATGCCGAACACTTTTTGGAAAGATGGCTCTCGTCAAAAGCGAATGCACGCCGCGGTTATCCGAAGACAGGCGCTAAAAGAAAGTCAGGCCGTGAATCAACAAAGCTGTTTTTATCCTGATAAGGGGCTCCAGGGCAATCTATATAAGAAAATATCACGTCAATATTATTTCCGGTTAATTTATCTGGAAATGAGAGAATGGGAATAGTGCTTCTTAATTTTTTAACAAGAAAAAATTAGGCTATCCTTATCATTGCGTATTTCAGAAAAAAGGCGTATTATATTAACTACAAGCTACATTGTTCGTATCAATAAAAGTTTTAACCTCTAATGTTGGAATAGGGAGTTTTACATCGAAATTGAAATGTCGAGCCGTCATAAAGGAATGGAAGACAGGAAGGTTTCTGCGGACACCCACTTTGCGAAGTGGTGGTTTAAAACTTTTTATTGCATGGTACGGCAAATGTGGCCTGTATACATAATTTAATCTCAATCCCGATAGCGTTAACCGCTATCGGGATTTTAATGTTTGAAGCATGTTAATGAGTATTCTTTTTCTAAGTTGGGAAGAATACTGCATAATGAATTTTAGCTGAAGAACAGAAGGGAAGTAATGGAAATGGCAAACCGATTTGATGAAAAAATAGTGATTGTAACTGGAGCTGCAAGCGGTATTGGAGAGGCGACTGCTGTAAAATTTGCTGAACAGGGGGCCAGGGTAGTTCTCTCTGATATGTCAGAGAATGGGGAAAATCTGTCAGAAAAACTGAATCAAAAAGGATTTGAAACTACCTTTATCAGAACTGATGTGACAAACGAAGAGGACGTCAAAAAATTAGTGCATGAAACAGTCTCTAAATATGGGCGGTTAGATGTAGTATTTGCAAATGCCGGAATCGGAAATAGTACAATTCTGCATGAATTATCTCTGGAAGCCTGGCAAAAAGTGATTGATGTGAATTTAACAGGTGTATTTTTAACGAACAAATATGCAATTGAACAAATGCTAAAACAGAAAAGTGGCGGAGCAATTGTAAATAATGACTCCATTCACGGTTTTGTCGGCAAAGCAGGTGTAAGTGCCTATGCAGCTGCAAAGGGCGGTGTAAAGCTGTTAACGCAAACAGCGACAGCGGAATATGCAGCTAAAGGAATACGTGTTAATAATGTAAACCCGGGCTATATTGATACACCGTTACTAAAGAATGCTCCGGATGAAGCAAAACAGGAGCTGATAAATCTCCACCCGATTGGCCGGCTTGGAAAACCAGAGGAAGTGGCAAATGCTGTTTTATTCTTAGCAAGTGATGAGGCTTCCTTTATTACAGGCTCAAGCTTGCTGGTTGATGGCGGCTATACCAGTATATAATGCAGTGAAAAGTCTCCTGATACCGGGAGATTTTTATTTATAAGAAACTCAACTTTCGCACCTAAAAATAACTTGCTTATCATAGTGATAGGTGCTGATTGTTCCTTCATCTATCTCTTGACAAAACATAAACTCTATCTAGAAAGAAGGTAACGTATAAGGCACCGCAGCGGCGGACCGTTTTGCTTTCCTAGGGGCATGCTCTTCAGCTAACTTTTGCCAAGAAGAGCACTTGGCAAAAGTGGATCTTCAGATGATGCTATTCCCTCAGGAGTAAAAACGGTCCGCCTCCGCTAGAAGGGGGTTCTATACTGTTTAATACAACGGAGCCAATAGAAATTAGATCAGTAAAGAACATATTTTTCGTAGTGCATATAAAAATGTCCCGTCACGATTACTTTCTGTTCATAAAAGCTATTCCCGATATTTACTATTCATGCTGTATCATTATTTAAATTGCCAAATCAACCATTTGAAACACTAAAATGGTCTTTTCATCAAACAAAAAGCAATTATTTCATCCAACCCCATCTGGATATGATTCCTTTCATTCGCTGTAGAAGCCTAACTGAGCGCAGACCAACCACGTAGACTCCTATGGGAACAGGGCGAGCTGAAGATCCACTTGAAAAGCGGTTTTCTTTTCAAGTTAGCTGAAGCCGTCCCCATGGAAAGCGTAGTGGTTGGTTGCAGGAGCTATACACAATTTCCATTTTCATAGAAGGATGATTTAACAAAATACAAGCGGAATAATGATTATGGAATAGTTAAGGTATAGATGTTTATTCTCAGGCGCGAAAGTTGAGTTAATCATAATAAAAATGATTAAATTTTAATTTATATAGGTCTCTTTTTAGTTGCTGTTTCAGTTATAACTAAAACAAATTGAAACAGATAATAAAATACGATTTTTCCTTCTTCCTGATCCCTGCTATGCTTATTATATGAATACTGTTTCAGGGAGGAGAATTAATATGACATTTCAATTAGAAAGAATAGACCATGTTCAGCTATCTGCACCAAAAGATTCTGAAGAGACAGCAATCAGGTTTTACAGTGATATCTTAGGCTTTAAGGAAGAAGAAAAACCGGAGACGTTAAAACCGAATGGGGGTGTCTGGTTCAGGAATGGTGAAATAGCCCTCCATATAGGAATTGAGGAGCCGTTTACTCCTTTGAAAAAAGCACACCCGGCATTTGAGGTATCAGGAATCGATGCATTGCAAACATATTTAGAAGGTGCAGGTATTTCAACAAAATGGGATAATAAACTTCCCAATGCTAAAAGATTCTATATAAATGATCCATTTGGTAACAGGATTGAATTTCTGGAATGGAAAAATAAAATAAACAACTAAAAAATTTTATCGAAATTATTTGAAAGATTTTAATTTTTTCCTAATCCTTGTTTTTGTGAATGTACGTGCTATACTAAAAGCATTCTTTAATTTTTAATTCAACCCAAAACGAATATTTTTCATATAATCGCGGGGATAAGGCCTGCAAGTTTCTACCGGTTTACCGTAAATAGACCGACTATGGAAAAGTATAAAAAAAGCTTGTGTTTTGTCACTAGACAATACTTGCTTTCTTGATCATTCGACAAGACGCTCGAAAATCTACTTTTCCCATTAGTAGATTTTTGGGCTTTTTTACATTTTAGGAGGAATCATTCATGGAATTACTGAAGGAAAAAATTATAGCAGAAGGAAAAGTCTTATCAGATGCGGTATTAAAAGTGGATGCTTTTTTAAACCATCAGATAGACCCTGTATTAATGCAAGAAATTGGGAAGGAATTCGCGAATCGATTCCGGGATAAAAAAATAACAAAAATTCTTACGTTAGAATCATCAGGAATTGCTCCTGCGACAATGGCAGGCCTGGAGTTGGGGGTTCCTGTGATTTTTGCAAGAAAACGGCAATCATTGACTTTAACAGATAATCTTCTGACCGCAGAGGTTTATTCCTTTACAAAGCAGACAACGAGCAAGGTTTCTGTTTCTCATGACTTTATTAAAGAAGGCGATAACCTGCTGGTTATTGATGATTTCTTAGCCAATGGACAGGCAGCTCTTGGATTATTGGATATTGCTGAGCAGGCAAAAGCAACTGTTGCCGGTATCGGAATTGTTATAGAAAAAGGATTTCAGGAAGGCGGACAGGCTCTTCGCGAAAAAGGAATTACTGTAGAGTCATTGGCTATTATCGAGTCATTGGAAAATAAGCAAGTGGTTTTTAAAGAGGAGGCTCATCAGTAATGAAAATGGCAGCATTGGGTTTACAGCACCTATTAGCGATGTATGCCGGAGCGATTTTAGTACCGCTTATTGTCGGAGCTGAGTTAGGGCTGACTACCGAGCAATTAACGTATCTGGTAGCTATTGATATTTTAATGTGCGGAATAGCCACGCTTCTTCAGGTTATGAACAGCAAGTATATTGGTATTGGATTGCCGGTTGTATTAGGATGTACCTTTACCGCTGTTGCACCAATGATTGCTATCGGAGGACAGTACGGTATCTCCGCTATCTATGGCGCAATTATTGTATCTGGATTATTTGTATTCTTAATAAGCGGATTCTTTGGTAAGCTTGTCCGCTTCTTCCCGCCGGTAGTGACAGGATCTGTTGTAACGATTATTGGAATTACTCTGATTCCTGTAGCAATTAATAATTTAGGCGGCGGAGAAGGAGCAGCGGATTTTGGTTCATTTGCTAATATCGCACTTGGATTTGGAACATTATTATTTATCATTTTAATGTATCGATTTACAACTGGATTTGTGAAATCTATCTCTATATTAATTGGTTTAGGTGCTGGAACGATTGCTGCCGGGTTTATGGGAAGAGTTGATTTTTCAGCCGTTGCAGAAGCTTCTTATTTCCATATGGTGCACCCTTTCTACTTTGGAACACCGACATTTGAATGGTCAGCGATTATTACAATGATTTTAGTAGCAATGGTATCTCTCGTAGAATCAACAGGTGTTTATTTTGCTTTGGGTGATATTACGAAGAAAAAATTAACAGAAAAAGATTTATCCAAAGGATATCGTGCAGAGGGCTTAGCAATTTTACTCGGAGGAATATTCAATGCATTTCAATATACTGCTTTTTCTCAAAACGTTGGTCTTATGCAGATGACCGGTGTAAAAAAACGCAGTGTTATTGTTATCACTGGTTCTATGCTGGTTGTATTAGGATTCATCCCTAAAATTGCTGCTGTTACAACAATTATTCCGACTTCGGTATTAGGCGGAGCGATGCTGGCAATGTTTGGGATGGTCGTAGCACAGGGGATTAAAATGCTTGGTGCAGTCATTTCAGAGTCGACGGAAAATTCGATGATTATTGCATGTTCAGTTGGCATGGGACTCGGTGTTACAGTTGTACCGGAATTGTTTGATATACTGCCATCTTCGTTACAAATTTTAACGAGTAACGGTATTGTAGCGGGAAGTGTTACAGCAATTGTTTTAAATATTATATTTAACATGACTCCACGACGTAAAACGGAAACTGGAGAACTGGCAAAAGAAGTATAATAAAAAAGTACAAACGATAAGAAAAACTACTGATTTCTTCAATGAATCAGTAGTTTTTTAATTTACTGGCGTAATCCTTCCGATACACGTTTACCCAGCTCAGGGGAAGCAAGAGATAGATATTCAATCACCTTCGTTTGTAAGTCTCTGCGTACTCCTGTCAGTGCGGCGACAAGGTTCGAGACAAGATGAGATTTTCCTGTTGGCGATAACGATTGATAGAACTCTCCAGCTTGAGAAAAATCATCCTGTTTTGCTTTTGGTATATCTGAACGCACGAGTCTCCCTTCTACAAATTCTCCTTCTCCACTTGTCTGCAAATCATCTGGCTGCCAATGCTTCTGATCATTTATTGGCACTTTACGGAATTGCGGTCCAATCCGATAACGTTGGGAATCCCAATATATATTCGACCGCCCTTGTAATATCTTATCAAATGACAACTCCGCTCCATCTAATAAATTTGAAGGTGAAAAGGCAATCTTTTCTACTTGTTCCATGTAATTGTCAGGATTGCGGTTGAGTACCATCTTGCCGACAGGGTGGAAAGGTAATAATTCCTCATCCCACACTTTTGTATCATCAAGCGGATCAAATGGCAGTTTTTCTGCATCCTCGAGGTCTAAAATTTGAACGTACAAACCGTATTCTACGGATTCTCCTCCGGCAATTGTCTGGAAGAGATCTTCAGCGGCATAGTCCGGGTTCATCGCTGCAAGCTTCTCTGCCTCTTCATTTGTAATATATTCCACACCATCAAATGGAACCCAGAGGTATTTAATGTAGTGGCGCTTTCCCTGTGCATTTCGCCATACGTACGTACTGACACTGTGGCCAGGAATCCGCCGCAGACTTTTGATTGTACCATGATCAGAATAAAGCTGGACGAAAAAATTAATGGACTCTGGAGTGGTGGCGACAAATTCCCAAACCCGGTTCGGATCCATTAAATTGTTCTTTGGTGAGGGCGACATTACTTCCACGCTTTCTGCAAAACGTCTAGGATCGCGTAACGAAAAGATAGGGATATGGTTGCAAATAAGGTCAAAGATTCCATCGTCTGTATAGAATTTCGTTGAAAATCCATGAACGTTTCGTAACGTGTCTGGAGTGCCTTTATTGCTCGCTCCGAGCGAAAAACGGACTGCGACAGGAACGGTTGTACCAGCCTGCTGCAGAAAGGGAAGCTTGGTATATTCGCTCATACTATTCAATGTTTCGAAATAACCGAAAGCCCCTGTCCCTTTCACATGTAAAGGCCGCTCCACAATCTTCGAGTGAACAAGTGTTTCCAACGATTCATGCAAAATACTATCTTGCTCAAGTACCGGGCCTTCCTTACCAACCGTCTGTGAATATAATAATTCAGGATTATCCGGCTGCTTAGGTTGACGAACAGGCTGCTTGTTTCCTGTTGATACTGCTGTTTTTCGCACAGGTATGCGTCTTTTTTGTTGAGGATTTTGATTATTATCGGTCATTATTTCCTCCTTGTAAAAAATGATCTACTTTATATTGTTATGAATGGGACTTGTATCAATATGCATTATTAACGGGAAATAATCGGATTGATTAGAAAAGTAAATGGTGAGAAATAGATACGGAAGGTTGAAAAGGAGCACCTAATAAACTGCAGCTTTAAAATTTTTAAGGAGGATAAGCAGGTAGTTCATTTGATTGCTAGCATTTGAGAGCAACCTGAGCTAAAATCAAAGTATATCTTTTTTATGTAAACTAATGAAGGAGGAAGTGCAGGAATGACTGATTTGTCAAATGGTACACTATTTATCTATGGACTTATAATATTAACAGCATTGCTGATTGGTATCATTCAATGGGTGAGAAGGCGTTATGAAGTGTTAGCGGTTTTAGCTATTATTTTATCTCTTTTATTGCCGCTTGTGAGCTTTTTATATAGTATTAATCGACCAGAAGGTATGAATGAAATAGCTTATATATGGCAGCAGGCCAGAGGAAGAAGCGGTATTGGTGTTTTTCTTTTATTAGGATATCTGTATATCCTTTTTTGGATATTCTTTGGTCCTGAATTAAAAAAACTATATACATTTATTTCCGATAAAATAAAAAGGATAATTCGCTGGTGGAAAAATCGCGAGCAGAGACAAAATAAGAATAAGATGAAAGAGGAGATATAATGTCAATAGAAAAAGAGAAAATGAAAGCAGGAGAATTATATGATCCGGCAGACAGCGAACTTGTAAAAGATCGGCTTCATGTCCGGAAAATGATGCGTTATTATAATGCGCTCACAGAGGATGACACTGTCAGACGCACAAGCTGTCTGAAAGAAATATTTGGATCAACAGGAGAATCCCTTTTTATTGAGCCTGATTTTCACTGTGATTATGGCTATAATATTCATGTTGGAGAGAATTTTTACGCAAATTTTAATTGTGTCATGTTAGATATCTGTCCGATTCGTATTGGTGATAATTGTATGCTTGCACCAGGGGTACATATTTATACAGCCACTCATCCAATTCACCCTGAGGAACGCAATTCTGGAATAGAATTTGGAAAAGCAGTGACTATAGGCAATAATGTGTGGGTCGGCGGCGGAGCAATAATTAATCCCGGTGTAACAATTGGAGATAACACAATAATTGCCTCTGGTTCAGTCGTGACAAAGGATGTACCTGCAAATGTTATTTATGGTGGAAACCCGGCTAAGTTTATTAAAAGTGTAGAGCTGTAGAAGCAGTTCTGCAAAATTCCAGGTTTATTCTTTTGTAGTCAAAGATTAGTGAGGAGGGTCATTATGGCTAAGCTTCAATCGTTTGCGCCTGTTATCGGCAATAAGCCGAGAGTTCTTATTGTTGGTTCCATGCCAAGCATAAAATCGCTGGAGGAGCAGGAGTACTACGGAAATCCCAGAAACCATTTCTGGCCAATAATGTATCGTATTTTAGAGGATAAGCCGGCTGAAACTTATGCTGAAAAAATACACTTGATTAAGAAAAATCACATAGCATTATGGGATACAATTGGGTATTGTTACCGGCAGGGAAGCCTGGATATACATATTGAAGAAGAAGAGCCTAATGATATTGCGGGTCTTTTAGAAGAATATCCAACCATACAGCTTATTGCCTGCAATGGAACGAAGGCCTATCAAATGTATAAGAAGTTTATCTCTCCACTATTGCAGCAGGAAATCGATGTTATCAAGCTCCCTTCCACAAGTCCTGTTCCAGGGAAGTATAATAAAACGTTCGAAGAAAAAATAGAATCCTGGAGTGTCATTACAAATTACTTAGATGTTATAAAGTCTTACGAAGAGGAGATATAATGAAACTATTCTGGCTGCAATTTGTGCTTTTTTCAATATTATGGATTGGTTTACTCCTATTCAGCAGTAAGTTCATCCCTTATCATTTCTTTTTATTTGCGCTGAGCCTGGCTTCGTTTTTCCTGCTGTCATTCCGTACAAAACGGCTGTATCTATTACTCGGAAATATTATTATTATATTATGTGCTGGATTCTTTTTCTCTGAAAATGTTTTATTTTCTACTGGTTTAGTATGGTTACTTTTGTTATTAGCCGCCAGACAGCTACATACAAATGCATACTATATCCTTTTATCGGGGGCCGTTATTACCTGTCTGTTATTTTCATTTATTCCATCCATCTCCTATGCACTGTTTCTGGGAAGTGTTTTTGTTTTTGCGTTAAGCTTTCTCCTGCATAAACAATGGAGCAAAGATCAATATTATAAAAATTTATATGATAAGTTAAGTGATTCCTATCGGCAATTGAAGCGGCTTCATCTTACAGCTGAAGAAAATGCTAAGATAGAAGAAAGAACACGTATTGCCAGAGATATGCATGATTCTGTCGGACATCATTTAACCGCATTAATCATGCAAATAGAGATGCTGTCTATTAAGTACCCAGATTTAGAATTAGGACAAATGAAGGGGTTAGCGAATAGAAGCTTACAGGAAACAAGAGACGCTGTAAAAGCATTAAAAGAGGAAGAAACGGAAGGAATAGCAACCGTAGTCTATCTAATTCGAAAATTAGAAAGTGAAAGTCATTTGAATGTACATTTCACAATGAAAAATGGTGTATTATCTGTGCCAATATCGAATGTCAAAAGTGTACTTCTTTACAGAGTTATTCAAGAGGGGATTACCAATGCCATGCGTCACGCAAACAGTCGTGAAGTCCATGTGACATTAAGCAAATCTGCAGATGGAGCAATTCAATTTGAAATAACGAATGCAATTTATGAGGTGAAGGCTTTTGAACCGGGATTTGGTCTGACAAATATGCGGAGCCGTATTGAAGAACAAGATGGTAAATTAGAGATCATTCAATTGCCGGATAAATTTGTTTTATCAGGCAGGATTCCCGGATAACATACAGTAATAGGAGATGATAATGGATGTTTCACGTTATGCTTGTAGAAGATCAGGAGATTGTACGGCAAGGATTGCGAATGATTCTCGAACAGGATAACGAAATCCGTGTGAGCTGTGAAGCAAGTAATGGATTAGAGGCTATAGAGAAGATGGCAGCTCATCGAGTTGACGTTATTTTTATGGATATCCGTATGCCGGATATGAATGGAATTGAAGCAACGAGAAAAATAAAAGATCAGTGGCCAGAAACAGCTATTTTAATCTTAACCACCTTTAACGATGATGAATATGCACTGGAAGCGCTTAACGAAGGAGCGAGCGGTTTCTTATTGAAAACCTCTGACGGAAAAAAGCTTATTGAAGCTGTTTACAGTGTGATGAAGGGCGGCGTAGTGCTGCATGACGAAGTAACAGCAAAAGTAATGCCGAGATTATTGAAGCAATCTAAAAAAGCAGCTGCCGCCCCGCATGTTGATCTTACGGAAAGAGAGCGGGCGATTACGAAACGGATTGGACAGGGAAAAACGAATAAAGAAATCGCTGCGGAACTGTATCTATCCATAGGAACTGTTAAAAATCATATTTCTGTTATTCTTCAAAAGACAGGTCAGAGAGATCGGACACAGCTTGCTATTTATGCAGTAACGCATGACATTTCCTGAAAGAGAATGTCAAGAAATTGTACGTTTTTCTACGGATGTCAGGTGTTGCATATTTTATAATGAAACAAGGAACATCAGTGTTGAGGGTACAGCGGGTTTCGCCTCATCCATCTGTATTAGCGAACAAGATGGCCGGGTGTTTTGCCAATGATTGTTTTGCGGGGGTTCGTCCCGGTCTTAAGCTCTGATGAGAATGAAGTTGACTTATATTGTCATCGGAAATTTGAAACACTTTGAGATTTTAATAACGAGTAGTTCAAGGTTGAAGTAATCTTAATTGAAGTTTGGTGAAGGATTTATGATTGAAATATTTTTAGATGAATTTCATTTTTCTACACTGTGGAACGGCGGAATCTTCTTATTTTGTGCATTTATTATTATTTGTTACTTTTTTATGATTCCTTCCAAGGGGAAAGTCAAGGCGATACATACAATCTCTTTCCTATTGGGTATGACTGTTCTATTTTTAGCTGCAGGAAGTCCGCTGAATATTATTGGCAGACTGACACTGCAGGCGCATATGTATCAAATTGTCGGCTTGCTGTTTGTGGCAGCACCGCTGCTGGTTATTGGCTGGAGACCGAAATCGTGGATCAGCCAAAAAATAAGCTGGATGCAGAGAATGCTTGATTATCTCAGAAAACCGGCAGCAGCTATTATAATACTGACTGTCTTTTTTTACAGCTATCATATGCCATTTATGTTTGACATTGCCCGTATGGAGTTATATTGGAATCATTTCTTTATGCTGGGTTTATTTATAGCAGCTTTAAATTTCTGGTCTGCATTTTTCTATTATTGGCTGGATAATCGTGTCAGATGGTATGCAATGGCGATACAAATTTCTGCTTTTCTGCCATATTGTTTTTATGGATTATTAGCAAGTACAGGTATTTATCAAACTTACAATGATCCTGCTGTATTTCTGGAATCATTAAAAGTCTGTATTCCAGTTGACCTGCAGATGCCCGATGAATTTTATATAGGCTTTTTACCGTTCGACCCGGTTTATGAGCAGCAAATGGGGATTTTAATTTTTCTATTCAGTATTGCACTGGTATCTGTTATTACTTTGGTTTGGTCACAGCGGCAATTTAAGAATGAAAAAGCATTATAAACTTTAAAACAGCAGAACTGATTTTTCAGCTCTGCTGTTTTTCTATTCTATTATCTCAAAAAAATGACTGGAGTCACTTTTTTTCAGAGTGATTAGTGACGAGAGGTAGTGTTTCTTTGTTTCAAAAGACTATAAAATATAAGTAGATTCTCGTGAGGAGGGAATATCGTGCTGGAATTAGTTGATATTTCAAAGCGTTTTAAAAAAATAGAAGCAGTAAAGTCATTAAATATGTTTATCGAACAAGGGGAGATTGTTGGGTTGCTCGGGCCGAATGGAGCTGGAAAGTCAACGGCGATCTCTATACTTTCTACGTTAATTGAACCAACACAGGGAGACGTGCGTTTTTTAAAAGAGTCTGTTATCCAAAAGCCTGCTCCGTTACGGAAAGCCATCGGGGTTGTTCCCCAGGAAATTGCGCTATACCCGCAGCTGTCAGCGGAGGAAAATCTGCTTTTCTTTGGAAGAATCTATCGATTGAAAGGATCAAAATTAAAACAGCGTGTCAATGAAATTTTAGAGCTGATTGGTTTAACAGAGAAAAGAAAAGCACTTGTGGATTCTTTTTCAGGTGGAATGAAAAGACGCTTGAACATTGGAGTTGCGATGCTTCATAATCCCCAAATCCTGATTATGGATGAACCGACTGTGGGAATTGATCCGCAATCAAGAAGCTATATTTTAGAGACGGTAAAGCGTTTGAACAAGGAGCACCAAATGACGGTCGTCTATACAAGTCATTACATGGAAGAAGTCGATTATCTGTGTGATCGTATTTACATTATGGACCAGGGGAATTTAATTGCTTCTGGTACCAAAGAGGAAATTAAGCAGATTCTTTCCTCAGAAAATACAATTTCCATTCAGGCTGATCGTTGGAACAGTATGTTTATTGCACAGTTAAAGGGACATGAATCCATTACGAAGGTTCATGTTGAGGAAGATGAGATTACATTAATTACACCAAAGGAAGTCAATCTGTTTTCCGAAATTATTTCCATGACGGAAGAATACGGGATTGCTTTACGCTCACTGCATGTAAAGTCCCCGACATTAGAAGATGTGTTCCTGCACTTAACTGGAAGAGCATTACGCGATTAAAGGAGGGGTTTCTATGTTATTTCAATTAATTAAAAAACAATTGCTCCTGCTATGGCGTAATCCAGTCCAAATTTTTTTACTTTTGGGATTACCGATTATACTCATTCTTATTTTAAGTATTGCATTAGCTGGCTTTATGGAAAGTGGCAGTCCAAAACTTGAATTAAAAGTAGCCTGGCTGGAGCATGAGGATGAATCGAAACAGATAGAGCGATTTATTAATGAAATGGATGCGCTTGGTGTACCGGCAGAGACTTTTGGTAACAGTGAAGATATGCAAATGATTACGATGCTTAGAGAGGATATTTTTCAAGGGGAAGATTTGCAGGAAATGATCGAATTAAATGTTATTCATGAAGATGAAAAAGCAGATGTGCTTGCAGATGATTCCTATTCAGGTCTAATCGAGGTTCCGGAAAACTTCACCTATGATATGTTGCAGAGTATCTCTGAACAAGGCGGTGAAAGACCTGAAATAACGTTGCATGTCAATCAGGAAGATGGCATTTATTCATCTGTCTTATCGCAAATTTTAGAACAATTTGATGAGAATCTGACAACACAGACCTTCCTTCAGCAGAATGGTCTTGATGTAGACATGGAAGAAATGCAGGCGGCAGCAAGTGTCGGGGAGCAAACACAAATTGATCAAATGGAGCCGATTTCTTCGCGCGATTATTATACCATAGCAATGGCTGTCTTTACCGGATTATATGTTGCTTCCACAATTGGATTCTTTGCAACCAGAGAAAGACAGGATCAGGTATTTGATCGTATTATTGTCGGCGATATGTCAAGGTGGCTGTATTTCCTTAGTATTTTAATTTCGGGTACGATTATTGCCTTTATTCAATTATTATTTCTCTTTTGTTTTTCGTATTTTGTATTCCAGGTTAGTTTCAATGACATTCTGACATTTTTGATTACTACCATCTCTTATGCTATTGCTGTAGGGGGAATTACTGTTTTATTGACGGCTATCAGCTACCGTTTTAAATCAGATGCGATCATCGGATTTTTTTCAGGAGTAGTAACCTCTATCTTAGCATTTATCGGAGGAAGCTTTTTCCCAATTGGAGAATTATCGGAAACCATAGCGCGCTTAGGTAATTTGACGCCGAACGGATCTGGATTGAGTGCTTATATCCAAATACTCCGTGGGAGCGGCTTGGAGGATGTTGCCAATTATCTTATCTATATGATCAGTTTTGGTGTTGTAATGATTATTGTGGCTGCAATGAGCTTTCCAAAAAGGGGGTCAACACGATGAAAGGGATACTCTTAGCGCGGGTACGTGAATTTATTCGTAATCCATTTACTTTCCTCCTTTTTACAGGAATGTCTATTGTATTTGCCTGGGTGATTTCATCTATGAACGTTGGTGGCGGGGGAGGAGGTCTTCCGGTACCGGTATATGTAGAAGAAGGAGCTGACGGCTATCAGAGTTTTCTTGAACAACAGGAGGCTTTTCAATTTTATCCAGTAGATAAAGAAACGTTAGAAGAAGAGCTCAGGGAAGGCGAAGCAGATACGGGTGTCATTTTATCTAAAAATCGGTTTGATATTTTAGTAGGTGTAGAATCACCGAATGCTGGTCTGATTCAACAAACGGTTCAGGAGGTATATACAACAGATATTCAGGAAACGTTAATCGAAGATACAGCTGATGCAGCGGGGATGGAGGCAGATCAAGCTGTTTCAGCCTACAAAGAAACATTATCTGATGGAACATTCGATTTGGCTGTAAACAGCTTTTCAGGGGAAGAGTCGTGGAAATACGATGATAATGTTCATCGTATCGGCGGCTTTGCATTATTTTTCGCAATTTATACCATTGCATATGGAGTAGTGAAAATTTTGACAGAGAAGCGGATGGGTGTCTGGGACCGAATAATTTTATCGCCGGTAAAAAAATCAGAAATGTATATTGCTAATCTGCTATACAGCTTTATCGAGGGATATCTGCAAATTTTAATTATTTTCAGTGTCTTCTATTTCTGGCGAGGGATTACCTTCAATGATCAGATGATTGAAATCTTACTGATGTTAATTCCATATGCTTTAGCAATTGTTGCTATGTCAATTTTAATTACAGCGCTTGTTAAAAATGTGGAGCAATTTAATGCAGCAATCAGCATTATTACAGTAAGTTTAGCGATGATTGGCGGGGCATTTTGGCCGCTGGAAATTGTCAGTAATCCTGTTTTACTGTTTTTAGCCAAGCTGAATCCAATTAAATATGGATTGGATATTATCCAAGGAGCGGCAGTATATGGATACTCTTTTACGGAGCTTCTGCAGCCGATCAGTATATTGACATTGATGGCTGTTTTATTTACCGGAATCGGCATTCATTTAATGGAAAAACGTCATATTTAATTAAGAAAGTCGATAAAACGTAGAAGAATTTGTATTCATACAGGTTCTTCTACGTTTTTATGTATCTAAGGGTATGAAAAATCAGGAGAATTTAAGAGATGAATGACTTAAGAAATGCCTATCTATTCTATAAAAATGTCATAATATCTCCCATAACTTGGATTATATACATAAGTGAATTTCTTGTATAATGAAATAGAAAGATAGACAGATAGAAAAGAGGGTCATGGTGTGAAGAAAAAGAAAAAATGGATTTGGATTATTTCAGGGATAGTTGTCATACTCCTTATTATAAATTTTGCAGCTGCCGTTTTCTTTTATAATCTCGCCGTTGAGCGTAATGTAAAGGATTTTTTGAACGGAAATACTGATTTAGAGGTTGAGGCAGAGACTTTGGATATATTACTGGAGGGAGATTGGCGTGACTGGTCGGATGAACAGCCATTTGAAACATGGCATCAGACTTCCTTTGACGGACTTGACTTGCAGGGATACTACCTGGAGGCAAAACAGCCGACGAAGAAAGTAGTTATTTTCGCTCATGGCTACTTAGGGCGCGGAAAGGATATGTCTTTATTTGGTCAGCATTATTATGAGGACCTGGGATATAATGTTTTTACTGCAGACATGCGCGGGCATGGAGAAAGTGAAGGAGATTATATTGGTTTTGGCTGGCATGACCGTCTGGACTTAATCAACTGGATTGATCAGGTTATTGAAAGGGTTGGTGATGACGCGGAAATTGTACTTCACGGCGTTTCTATGGGGGGATCCACTGTTTTAATGGCGAGTGGAGAAGAGCTTCCTGCTAATGTGAAAGCAATTGTAGCAGATGCATCTTATACAGATGCCAATGATCTATTCGCTTATCATCTTGACCGGATGTTCCATCTGCCAGCGTTCCCGTTTATTCCGTCTACCAGTCTGGTAACACAGATTCGGGCCGGCTATGATTTGAAGGAAGCCTCTGCACTGGATCAGGTCGAAAAGGCAAAAGTCCCGATTTTATTTATTCATGGAAAAAAGGATGTCTTTGTGCCGACAGAAATGACAGAGGAGCTTTATGAAAACACAAAAACTGAGAAAGAACTTTTACTTGTGGATGGTGCAAGCCATGGAGAATCCTTTGTGAAGGACGAAACACTATATAAGAAAACTTTGGATGAATTTTTAGAGCGTTTTGTAAAGGAAGACTAGCAAAGACGCGGCAGATGGTTACCTATAAATCTGTCAAAGGTGAGCACGGAAGAACAGGATTTCATCGGGAAGTCTTGCTAAGATGTCATTAAGGGGTGAATCACTTGATGTGGGTGAAATCAATACAAACAGCTTTGAATTATATGGAAGAAAAAATGTTGGAGGAGCTATCCATTGAAGAAATTGCAAAGCAGGCGAATTTTTCCGTGTTTCATTTTCAAAGAACATTTAATATAATGACAGGAATCACAATTGCAGAGTATATTCGACGGCGTCGCCTGACCTTAGCAGCCAATGAGTTAAGAAAATCAGATGAAAGGATTATAGATATTGCCCACAAATATGGGTATGAAACCCCGGAAGCTTTCTCGAAAGCATTTCGTAAACAGCATGGAATTACACCAAGAGAGGCGCGGAAGTATTCAGGAAACTTCACATCATATAACCGCCTGGTTATTCAGGTGAATTTAAAAGGGGAGAATCCTATGAACTACAAGATTGTTGACCATGAGGCATTTAAGGTGATTGGAGTAAGAAAAGAATTTTCATTAATTAACGAGCAAAATCTGACTGGAATTTCTGAGATGTGGCAGTTGGCGCATACAGATGGTACAGATGAATTATTAAGCAGTCTGAATAATGGACCAGTACAAGGTGTTATAGGTGTATGTGATGATAAAAATGATAAATCCATTGACTATTGGATTGGAACAGCTTATCAGAATGAAACACCAGAAAGGTTTGAAGCCACGGAGATTCCGGCATCTAAGTGGGCGATATTTGAAGTTCATGGAGCAATGCCTAATGCTATTCAAAAAGTGTGGAAGCAAATATTTTCAGAATGGTTTCCGTCTAGTAATTATGAGCATGCAGGTACACCAGAATTAGAAGTGTATTCAGATGGTGATGCTTCTGAAGAGAACTATTATTCAGAAATTTGGATTCCGGTTAAATAGGCAGGCATTATATTAGAATGAAATAAAAAAAGACATTGATCAGCTGGTCGATGTCTTTTTTTTTATACATTTTTTATACGTGTTAACTCGTTATTTAAAGAAAATTTATTAATATTTATAAATTCTCTTGCATAAACATACATAAAAATTTATAATGATTAATAATTAATTTTTCAGATAAGGGAGAGAAGGTTATTGAAAAAAGCAGCAATTATTGGAGGAACTGGTTACGGGGCAATTGAGCTTATAAGACTCCTCCAATCGCATAAAGAAATCCAGCTTACTAAAATTATCTCGCAATCACAAGCAGGGGAGGATTTATCATCTACTTATCCTCATTTATCGGTAATTATTACTAAAAAGATGGAATCACTAGATTTAGAGGAACTGAAAAAAGAGATTGATATTTTATTCTTAGCAACTCCAGCGGGTGTCGCTAAGAATATTATCCCTTCTTTCCAGGACACTTCCGTTCAATGTATTGATTTATCAGGGGATTTCCGGCTGACAGGGGAGGAATACAGTGAATGGTACGGAAAAGAGCCTGCCTCGGCGGAGGTCTTGGAAAAAGCGGTGTTTGGTCTTAGTGATATTTTTACAGAGGATATAAAAACAGCTTCTATTATTTCTAATCCAGGCTGTTTCCCAACTGCTGCTTTGTCAGCGTTAATCCCTCTTATCGATGGGGATAAGATTCAGACGAAAGGGATTCGCATTGATGCAAAAACAGGAATATCCGGAGCGGGAAAAGGGCTGAGTGAAAAAACACATTTCTCTACAACAAATGAAAATGTTATTCCATATAAAATTGGGCAGCATCAGCATATTCCGGAAATTGAACGTTATGCTTCAAAGTTTGCTGGAAAAGACTTAAAAGTATCTTTTACAACGCATTTAGTTCCAATGACAAGAGGCCTGATGTGTACGATATATGCGGATATAAAACAGCGGGAAACAACGGCTTCTATTTTAAATTATCTTGAGGAATATTATCAGGAAAAATCCTTTGTCCGGATTTTACCGGAGGGAATATTCCCGACAACGAAAGGGGTAGCGGGCAGCAACTTCTGTGATATGGGGGCATATGTGGATGAGAGGACAAATAGCCTTGTGGTTGTATCAGCGATTGATAATTTGGTAAAGGGAGCTGCCGGCCAGGCAATCCAAAATGCCAATATTATGAACGGATGGGAAGAGACTATGGGACTGGAATTTATACCGGTATTTCCGTAAATAGGAGGATATTCAAAAAGTTCAATAAAGATGACACGGCGATAAGAGGATCTTCTACTAAGAACGCCCGCGTCGTGTGGGCAACGTAGAAGCCACCGCAACACGTGAGAAGTGCGTTGACGAGCTTTTTCCGATGGGACTGGGACTGCGATTACTCGTCCCACCAAGAGCGTTACTCACGCATTTAAAAGCATAGAGGAACTTCTGTTAAGACAGTCCGCTTCCTGTGGATAACACAGAAGTCATCACATGCTGTGAAAGTCCGTTCGTAAAAAGCTCGTCGCCTTGAACTTATTGGTTCTATTTATCGGACTTTTTGAACACGCACTCGATAGGAGGAGAATAAATGGAACAGACTTTATTAAAGCCATTTAAGATTATAGAAAATGCACATATCGATCAGCCCAAGGGGTTTACAGCAGGAGGTGTTCATGCCGGATTGCGCAGATCAAAGCTTGATTTTGGGTGGATTAATTCGAAAGTTCCAGCAACTGCTGCAGGTGTTTATACACAGAATACTTTTCAAGCTGCTCCGCTTCAGATTACACAGGAAGCATTAAAGCAATCTGATCAGCTGCAGACAATTATTGTGAATTCAGCGAATGCCAATTCCTATACAGGTGAGCAGGGCTATCAGGATGCTGTTCAAATGCAGCAGCTGGCTGCAAAAAAAACAGGTGTTGATCCCTCTCTGGTAGCTGTAGCTTCAACAGGTGTTATTGGTGAGATGCTGCCGATGAATTTGATAAAAGAAGCAATAGCACGAATTGATGAAAATAAAGATGCAGATGCTTTTGAGCATGCTATTTTAACAACGGATACGAAAACCAAGCATATAGCGGTAGAGGTTGAAATAGATGGAAAGCCGATAACGATTGCAGGTGCTGCCAAAGGCTCCGGCATGATTCACCCGAATATGGCGACAATGCTTTCCTTTATTACGACTGACGCCAAGGTGGAAGCAGAGAGCCTCCAGCACGGATTAAAGCAATCTACTAATCAGACGTTTAATCGTATTACCGTGGATGGTGACTGCAGTACAAACGATATGGTGCTGATATTAGCTAATGGAATGCAGAATAACGAAACACTTCATCAGAAGCATCCAGAATGGAACAGATTTATGGAGGCATGGCAATTTGTCAGCCGGGAGCTTGCCAAAATGATTGCCAAGGATGGAGAAGGGGCAACGAAGCTTGTGGAGGTCACAGTTGAAGGCACTGAGACAGAGGAGCAGGCTGCGCAGATGGCTAAGGCTGTGATTGCATCAAGTCTTGTTAAAACAGCAATTTACGGAGAGGACGCCAATTGGGGAAGAATTGTCAGTGCGCTTGGGGCAAGCGGTGTGCCTTTTAATAAGAACAGTCTATCCATTGCCATCGGCTCTGAACGTATTATTGAGGATGGTCAATTATTGTCCTTCCATGAACCAAACTGTGTGGAAGAATTGGTCAAGGATACGGTCCAGCTTTTTATCAGGCTTAAGGATGGTTCAGAAAAAGCTACAGCATGGGGCTGTGATTTAACCTATGATTACGTAAAAATCAATGCATCCTATCGGACATGAGGTGTTTTAATGACAAAAGCAGTATTTAAAATAGGCGGAAGTATATTACAGGAGCTGCCGAAATCCTTTTATCAGCTGTTGATTGATTTGAAGGAAAAAGGGATTTGTGATCCTGTGATTGTTCACGGCGGCGGGCCGGAAATCAATCAGGCGCTAAAACAAATGAATATTGAAAGTACTTTTGTTGACGGGCTTCGTGTTACTACAGAAGAAGTATTGGAAGTAGCACAGATGGTTATGAGCGGAACAATCAATAAACGGATTGTCGGTTTATTTCAGGGACAGAATGGAAAAGCAATCGGATTAAGCGGCGTAGACGGCAGGCTGCTGCAGGCTAAACCTATTCATAATGGAAAGCTGGGATTAGTGGGAGAAATCACAAAAGTGGAAACAGCCTGGATTGACATGATACTGAAAGAGGGGGGCATCCCCGTTATTTCTCCGATTGCAGCAGGTGAAGGGGAAAGCCGTTTAAATATTAATGGTGACACAGCAGCCGGAGCTGTAGCAGAGGCATTAGGCTGCAAGCTTGTTCTAATCAGCAATATCCCCGGAGTAATGGAAACAATCAACCAGAAAGAAATTATTTATCATCATTTAACAAAGAATGATGTGGAAGCAATGATAGCTTCGGGAGTAATTTATGGCGGCATGATACCCAAAGTGCGCTCTGCACTGGCAAGTTTAAAGGGGGGCGTAGAAGAATCTGTGATTTTAAACGGCCTGGAGCCTGATAATATTTTAAAATATTTAGATGGTGAAAAGGTAGGAACTATTTTAAGAGAAAAGGAGATTGCAGAACATGTCTAGTACAATGACAACATCAGCATTAATGAAAAACTATCAACGCCTGCCAATTACTATTTTAAAAGGTAAGGGAAGCTATGTATGGGATGATCAGGGTGTGAAATATCTTGATTATACATCAGGGATTGCTACATGCAGTCTGGGACATGTACCAGATTATGTGCAGGAAAAAATATCAGAGCAATTAGAGAATTTATGGCATGTTTCTAATTTATACCGGATTCCTCAGCAGGAAGCATTGGCTGAGAAATTAGCTTCTTTAAGCTGCTTCGACCAGGCATTCTTTTGTAACAGTGGCGCAGAAGCGAATGAAGCGGCTATCAAATTAGCTAAAAAGTATGCAAAAGACCATCAGAAGCCGGAAAGAACAGAAATCGTTACCTTTTCAAATTCCTTTCATGGAAGAACTGGTTCGACAATGGCGGCAACTGCACAGACGAAAATTCATAACGGCTTTACGCCATTAACGCCCGGGTTTACTTATTTACCGTTTAATCAGCAGGAGGCAATTGAGCAAATAGATACCGATAAAACAGCAGGTGTTTTATTGGAGCTTGTGCAGGGAGAAGGCGGGGTTCATCCGGCAGATGTGCAGTGGGTAAAAACTCTATATGCGTATTGCAAGGAAGCGGATATTTTGTTTATGGTTGATGAAATCCAGACAGGAATCGGCAGAACGGGATCTCTTTTTGCATACGAGCAATATGAAATAGAACCGGATGCGATTACTTTGGCTAAAGGCTTAGGCTCTGGTTTTCCTATTGGAGCATTATTAGCAAAAAACAAAGCGGCAGAGAGTTTTTCTCCCGGAACGCATGGCAGTACCTTTGGCGGAAATCCTTTGGCAGCAACAGCAGGGCTGGCTACATTGGAGCAAATTACAGATACTAATTTTTTAGAAGGGTTACAGGAGAAAAGCCTGCTGTTAACAGAAGCGTTAACGAAGCTGGCAGAAACTAATTCACTCATTAAAGCGGTTAGAGGAAAAGGATTTTTAATCGGATTGGAAGTTGAAAATAAAGCTGGTGTCTGGGTCGAAAAATTAAGAGAAAAACAAATTCTTGTTTTAACAGCAGGGGAGAATGTTGTGCGTATTTTACCTCCATTAACAACAGAGAAAGAAGAGTTATTCACTTTTATCGGAGTGATAACGGCTATTGCAGCAGATTTAGAGGAGAAGGGAGAATAATATATGCCTATACATCCAGGGATTAAGAAAGTGCTTGTTTTAGGTTCGGGACCAATTGTTATCGGGCAGGCAGCAGAGTTTGATTATGCAGGAACACAGGCTTGTCTTGCTTTAAAAGAAGAGGGGCTGGAAGTAGTTCTTATCAATAACAATCCCGCGACTATTATGACAGATGAAGCTATCACAGACCAGGTCTACTTAGAACCATTAGAGGTAGAGGTGGTCGAAAAAATCATTGAAAAAGAAAAACCGGATGGTTTAATTGGAACCTTGGGTGGGCAAACAGGATTGAATTTATCCATGGAGCTTCATGATAAAGGAATTTTGGAAAAATATAATGTAGAATTACTGGGAACATCTATTGCTTCTATTCAAAAAGGAGAAGACAGAGAAAAGTTCAGAGATTTAATGATTGCCATCCAGGAACCTATTTCTGAATCACAAATTGTGACGAATATAGAGGATGGTCTGTCTTTCGCTGAGCAGATTGGTTACCCGGTTATTCTCCGTCCAGCCTATACATTAGGCGGGGAAGGCGGGGGATTTGCGAATAACAAGGAAGAATTCTGTGACTTATTAGCAAAAGGCCTCCATTTAAGTCCTATACACCAGGTGCTTGTAGAACGCAGTATCAAAGGCTGGAAAGAGATTGAATATGAAGTAATGCGTGATGAAAGTGATGCCTGTCAAATTATTTGTGATATGGAAAATGTTGATCCGGTCGGGGTTCATACCGGTGATTCAATCGTTGTTGCTCCGGCTCAGACATTAACACCAGAACAAAGCAGAATCTTGCGTGACGCATCTATAAAAATTATTCGGGCATTGGAAGTAGTCGGCGGCTGTAATATTCAATTTGCCCTGCATCCGGAAATGAATGAATACTGTATTATCGAGGTAAATCCCCGTGTCAGCCGTTCTTCAGCATTAGCATCTAAAGCAACAGGCTATCCTATTGCAAGAGTAGCAGCAAAATGTGCAGTCGGCTATCATCTGGATGAATTAGTGGATCCAGTCAGCGGAGCAACCTACCTTCATTTTACACCTGATTTAGATTATACGGTTGTGAAAATTCCACGTTTTCCATTTGACAAGTTCTCAGAAGCAGATCGCAGTCTGGGGACACAGATGAAAGCAGCGGGGGAGGTTATGTCTTTGGATAAAACCTTCGAAGGTGCATTAAATAAAGCAGTCCGTTCGCTGGAAATGAATGTTCAATCATTGCACTGGCCGGTTTTTGCAGAAAAATCGGAGGAAGAATTAATGGCGCTGCTTGAAGAACCAAATGATTTACGTCTCTTTGCAATTGCAGAGGCCTTCCAGCGTCAAATTTCTATTGCAAGGGTATCTGAACTGACTTTAATTCAGCCCTATTTCTTAGAAAAGATTGCAGCAATGATAGAGCTGGAAAAAAATTTAGCAGCAACTGGGTGGGGGAATATAACAGAAGAATTAATATTACAGGCAAAGCAATATAATATTAGTGATGTACGCCTGGCTCAGCTATTTGATATCCAGCCTGCAGGTTTACGTCAATATTATAAAAATCACGGTCTTTCCCCTAATTACCGTTTTGTCGATACATGTCCAGGTACTTCGGGTAAAAATTCCACTTATTTTTATTCAACCTGGTCAGATTTTAATCAAGTGCTTCCCGTGTCTGATAAGAAGAAAGTACTTGTTATCGGCTCTGGACCAATCCGTATCGGGCAGGGAGTTGAATTTGATTATTGCTCTGTTCATGCTGTGCAGGCTCTGCAGAAGGCCGGCTATGAAGCGGTAATGATCAATAATAACCCGGAAACAGTCAGTACAGACTTTACAGTGGCAGACCGTCTCTATTTTGAACCGCTGACTCTTGAAGATGTGTTAAATGTGATGGAAATAGAGCAGATTGAAGGAGTCCTTATTCAGTTTGGCGGACAGACGGCCATCAATTTAATGGAGCAGTTAAAAGAAGCAGGTGTTTCTGTTTTAGGTACTACTCCTGAAAACATGGATAAAATGGAAGACCGGGAACAATTCTATGCTTTTTTAGAGCAATTAAATATTGCGCATATACACGGAGAAATTGTGCATAGTGCTGAACAGGCGAAAACAGCAGCTTATCAGCTTGGTTATCCTGTTTTAATCCGTCCTTCTTATGTTATTGGCGGCCAGTCAATGTTTGTCTGCTACAACAAGGAGGAGTTAATCAGTAACGTAGAGAGAGTGCAGGTAGATACCTATGACCAGTGCTGGCCATTATTGATGGATTCGTATTTGCCAGGATTAGAATGTGAAGTAGATGTAGTGAGTGACGGGGAAAATGTGATTATTCCGGGGATTTTTGAGCATATTGAAAAAGCAGGAGTTCATTCGGGGGACAGTACGAGCGTATTCCCGTCGATCACATTAACAAATCAGCAAAAGGAACAAATTTATCACATCTCGAAAAAAATTGCCACAGAGCTGCCAATTGTCGGAATGATGAATATCCAGTTTGTCATTTATCAGGAAGAAGTATATGTCCTTGAAGTAAATCCGAGATCTTCCCGCACTGTGCCGGTAGTAAGCAAGGTAACAGGAATTCCGCTGGTTGCTTTAGCAGTAAATGCGCAAATAGGTGAGTCCCTGCAAGTCTTTATGAAGGAATTCTCTGCTTATAAAGAACCGGATTATTATACAGTTAAAGCACCTGTCTTTTCTAAAAATAAATTAAAAGGTGTCGATCATATTTTAGGACCGGAAATGAAATCAACCGGGGAAGCAATCGGTATGGACGTTACTTTGGAAAAGGCAATTAGAAAAGCGGTCATACTTTCTCAGCATAAGTTGAATAACACAAAAAAGTGGTTTGTATCAGTTAGCAATCACCATAAGGAAGAAAGCATACCGTTTATTCAGGAAATTGCCGAAAAAACAGAAATCATTGCTACTCAGGGAACAAGCACATATCTGGAAAACAATCAAATTCCTTCTATAACTGCGGATCGTGAAATAGCTGATCTCAAAAAGCTGTTTTTGCATGATCCACCGGGGTATGTGATTAATATTCCAAGTATCGGAAGAGATAAAGAACGATTCGGCTTTCAGCTTAGAGAGCTTTGTATTCAATTGAATATTCCTTACTTTACCAGTCTGGAAACGGCAAAGCTTGTATGGAAATACCAGCATCTAGAGCAGAAGGATATTCAATCTTTACAAGAATATTTAAAAACAATGAATAAAGTTGACAGTGTTACCTTGTAAATAAACAGAAAAAACTGCCTGCACGCAGGGATAATTCCTAATGATATCAGCATCATTATCTGGTGTAATCCTATTTAACCAATAAAAGTGTGAGGCTTGATAACAATTACCGGAAAGAAAGCATTATGTATCTAAAACCATAAAAATAGAGGCTGACAGGAGCTGTCGCCTCTATTTTTTCGAGTTCATTATTAGAGATACTTTTCAAACCAGCGGCATATATTATCTAACCGGGCTACCCGAAGTGTAGGATTGCCGCTTCGACTCAATTCATGGTTAGCATTCGGGAACCGGATAAATTCCACTTCCTTATTTAAATATTTTAAGGTAATAAATAATTGTTCGCCCTGCTCAATTGGACAGCGGTAGTCTTTTTCACCATGCAGAATAAGCAGTGGTGTCTCCACGTTTTCTGCATATTTCAACGGAGATATATCCCAAAGCTCTGTCGGATCCTCCATTAAGTTCACACCATGCTCCCATTTTGTAAAGAAGAAGCCGATATCACTTACACCATAAAAGCTTAACCAATTGGAAATGGACCTTTGTGTAACAGCTGCTTTAAAGCGGTTTGTATGACCGACAATCCAGTTTGTCATAAACCCGCCATAGCTGCCTCCTGTCACACCTAAGCGATTTTCATCAATAAAGGAATACTGTTCCAGACAATAATCAACAGCCTCCATCAGATCGTGGTAATCCCCTTTACCATAGTTCTCACGCACACCATTGACAAACTCCTGTCCATAACCATGGCTGCCGCGGGGATTTGTATAAAGTACAACATATCCTTTAGCTGCCAGAAGCTGCAGCTCATGGAAGAAGGTTTGTCCATACATGGCATGCGGACCGCCGTGAATCTCCAATACAAAAGGATATTTTTTACCTTCCTGGAAACCGTATGGACGAAGCAGCCAGCCCTGTATTTCTAAACCGTCACTTGAAGTAAAAGTAATCTCCTCCGGACTGCTTAAAGCTATCTCACTGATAAATGTTTTATTTACATCTGTCAGCTGCTCTAATGTACCGTCTGCTGACAGTTTGTAAAAATTACAAGGATCTGTCGGAAGGCTGATTCCTAATATAAAGCTTTTAGTATCCGGGTTATAAGAAAAGCCGAATAGATGATTATTATCGCTGTAGCGTATTTTTAAATTACCCTCTAAATCTGTTTCATATAAAGAAACGGTTCCATTATCTGACCCGACAAAGTAAATAGATTCGTTGTCCTCAGACCAGACAGGACCAGCTTCCGAGCTGCCAAGACGTGTATCTCCGACCATTGTATCTCCGGGCTGGATGCTCCAATCTCTGGACAGGAGCATTCTTTCCTTACTCTCTACGTCGTATATGAACAGCTTTGTCAATGTAGCACCAGCATATTCAAATCCGTGACCGTAAGCAACAATTTTTTTACTGTCTGTCGAGAAGGATGCCCCGTGATAGCTTCCTTTACTGTCTGTTAATTTGGTTATTTCTTTCGATTGCAATTCAAGTAAATACAGATCAGAAACCAGTGAAGAATCAGCATCTTCCTCCAAATTAGCAGCAAAGATAAGCGTTTTGTTATCAGGAGCAACATCCACCAAGTGGTGATCAGCCTCTTTATCCGTCAGCTGATGAAAAGTACCTGATGTTAGATCATATTGAATAATTTGAACTTTGGAATTATCATGGAATCCTCGTGCATCTGATTTATATCTTAGGCGGTCCACAACCAGCGGCTTTGTCTGCGCTTCTTTTTGCTTTGCCTTTTTTTCTTCTTTATTTAATTCTTTTAAAGCAGAAATATCATCATCTTTTTCAAGGTAGGAGCAGAATAAAATAGATTTTCCATCCTCTGACCAGACAGGTGAGAAAGCACCATTTGGAAATGTAGTAACTTGTTTTGCTTCCCCGCCATCCATATCTGTCAGCCAAATTTGTGAAGCACCGCTGCGATTGGAAAGGAAGAAGGCTTTTTCCTTGTTTGGAGAAACGCAAAACGTATGATTTCGATGACTTCCTGAAGTCCACTGTTTATGTGAATCATCGATAAGATTATGTACATAAACCTGTGATTCATATTCTTTATCTTCATTAACAAATGTGGTGACATAACTATACCTGTCTTCTGAAATAAATTGCGGCTCGCTAAGAACCTTAATATTCTGAAAATCTGTTGCGGTAATAGCTCTTTTCTTTGTCGATGCAGTCATAATACCCCTCCTGAATTTAAAAAATGTATTTCATTCTATCTGTATTTCAGTTTAAACTATTTCGGGTTGCGAATCAATAATATTTAGCTGTATACTTGTGATTTGCCATAGAGCATTTATTAATACAAAAACAGCCATCTTGAAAAAAAGACGGCTGTTTCTAATTACAAGTTTGTAATTAATTTATCAGTAATTTTAGCATCCTGTTCATATGCTCTTTGAAGTATACGAGTAATTTTGCCAGGTTCACCATTACCAACGACAACATTATCAAGTTGGATTACAGGCAATACTTCGGATGTACTGCTGGATAAAAACATTTCATCAGCATGTTGAATATCTTCAATATGAAAGGCTTCTTCAATCAGCGGAATGTTCTCTGCTTTTAAGAAGCGTTCTACTGCCATTCGTACACAACCATGTAAGATATTATTGGTAGCCGGGTGTGTATATACTTTCCCATCTTTTACTAAGTAGATATTGGAAGAACTGCATTCCGTTACAACACCATCACGATGGAGAATAGCTTCATAGCAGTTATTTTCTTTTGCTGTCTGTTTTGCCAAAACATTCGGCAGCAGATTTAAACTTTTGATGTAACAGTTTTCCCATCGGACATCACGCTGGGAAATTGTCTTCACACCGTTTTCCAATATCTTTTCATTTCTTGGTAAGTCCTGAAGATATGCATAGATATTAGGTGTGACTTCGTGTGGGAAGATATGATCTCGCGGAGCTGAACCACGTGTGATTTGCATATATACCTTTCCATCATTTTTCATATTATTTTTTTCCATTAATTGATGTAATAGTTCCGTCATCTTTTCTTTATTATATGGGATTTTAATTTTTATGGCCTCGGCAGAACGATACAGACGATCGACATGTTCTGTCAGGAGATAGTATTCACCTTTATAAATACGAATCACCTCATAAATTCCGTCGCCAAACTGTAATCCTCTTTCTTCAAATGGGTAGCTTAGACTATCCTTATCAACAAACTCTGATTGGGTAAGAATAGTTGAATATACTGACATTTTAAAATTCTCCTCTCCGTGAAGCATAACAATAGTTTATTACGCGACCAGATGATTGTAAATAGATAACAAGATAAACTTCAGCATTTTAGAAGTGTATGCGCTGGAATTTTATATTATTCTTGAAGTCCATTATTTCTAAATATTACTTTTGATTAACTTTTTATGAAAAAAATAAATTTATTGTTGATTTTTAGCGAATACGTTGCTATAATAAATTTTGTCGTTGAAAAACAATTGAAAATCATGCGGGTGTAGTTTAGTGGTAAAACCTCAGCCTTCCAAGCTGATGATGAGGGTTCGATTCCCTTCACCCGCTCCATACATATGTGATAACGCAGTGTTTCGTACTTAGTCTACGAAGTGTTGCGTTTTTATTTTGTACTAGAATATATTAGATTGAACGAATGCAGGTTTTTCCTAATAAAATATTTGTTTAACTTCTTTAAAACAATAGTAACCTGTCTATAAAAGAGGGTATAGTAAAAATCATAACAGATAGGAGAAGCTATTATGAATCGTCTTAAAAACAGTTTATTACAAATTGACCGGAAAAGTTACAAGTCGTATAAGCAAATTGCAGGAAGCTATACGTATCCTCGTTACACGCTCCATATTGACTATGTACAAGGTGATCCATTTGCAAGCCCTTCGAGAATAAGAGTGGTAATTCCTGAGAAAGAGCGTCACGTGGCAGCTGAATGGCTGGAAACGAAAGCCCGCCGGATTGCTGTGGAGGATGCTTTTGCAAGAGTAGTTGGTAAAGCAGTGAATCAAAATAAGATTTTCATTAAAGGTTCGGGTAAAAGCGGCATAGTTGCTTTTGACGGCCCTGGTCAGGAAATATTAGAACGGACAGCTGTAAGTGTTACCCAAAAGGAAATTACTGTTTGTTTATCGGCAGGGTTACCTGCTAATGGGCGTTCCATTAACGGAAAAGAAGCAGTGAAATTATTCAATCAGGCTATTCCTGGTTTATTGGAGGATTCAGTCTTCCAAATCTTAGATAGAGATATTGAGAAAACTGTTCAGCTGGCGGATCAGCAAGAAGCGATATGGAAAGCAATGAAAGTAAATAATTGGGTGAGTTTTATTGCCAATGGCTCTATTTTACCAAGAAAAAGCGGTGTAAGTGATTTGCCGGCTAAAGGTGCGGTAGCCTTTAAAAGTCCTGAAGAAGATGAGGTGGAATTAGAGCTTCCTCATGATAAAATAGTAAAAGGAATGGCAGTTAAAAAGGGAGTCACATTAATCACCGGAGGAGGTTATCATGGGAAAAGTACACTGATCCAGGCAATCGAACGTGGTGTTTACCCTCATTGCGAAGGGGACGGACGTGAATTTATCTGTACTGACCCGAGTGCAGTTAAAATTAGAGCAGAGGATGGAAGGGAAATATCGTCTGTAAATATCTCTCCTTTTATTTCTAACCTGCCCCATGGAAAAGGTACAACTTCTTTTTCAACAAGTAATGCCAGCGGTAGTACGTCACAGGCTGCCAATGTAATGGAGGCACTGGAAGTAGGAGCGGAAACATTGCTTATTGATGAAGATACAAGTGCAACAAATTTTATGATTCGTGACAGTCGCATGCAAAAGCTGATTGACCAAAAAAATGAACCGATAACACCTTTCATACATCGAATTAGGCAGCTGGTGGATGAAGCAGGCAAATCGGTGATTTTAGTAACGGGCGGATCTGGAGATTATTTTTCCGTAGCGGATACAGTTATTCTTATGGAGGAATATAAGCCAAAGAATGTAACACTAAGAGCAAAGCAAATCATAAAGGAAGAACCTATTGCGCATAGTAATGTGGAACCCGCAGATTTTACAAGTTTGAAGAATCGGCAGTTATCAGCCTCTACATTTTCCAAACAGACAGATAAAAGATTTAAAATCCAGGCAAAGGGGCAATTTCAAATTTTATTTGGAAAAGAACCAATCACCTTTGCTTATACAGAGCAGCTGACAGACTCTTCGCAAACAAGAATGATTGCAGAAATCATTCAATATCTTTACAGGAATGCAGGAAAGAATTTTTCTTCGTTTGAAGCATTAATAGAGCATATAGATGATAAAATGGATCAAGGCTTGGAAAAGCTGACTAAAAGTAACGGAAAACATCCGGGAGATTTAGCAAGACCAAGAAAAAATGAAATTGCAGCGGTATTAAACAGAATGCGCTCAGGAGTGTTTTTAACGTAACCTCAATATTTAAAGTGGATTGACAGAAATTAAAAGTAGATAGAAGGGGGGCGGTAAGGTGAGAGTGGACGAACTGAAAAAAGATATTCAAGCATATGCAAAAACTATTGGAATAGACAAAATCGGCTTTACAACAGCGGATATTTTCACAGAAATGAAGGAGCGTCTAAAACGTCAGCAGGAGTTAAAATATCAATCCGGCTTTGAAAAGGGAAGCATTGAAGAAAGAACAGAGCCCAAAAGGCTGCTCCCGGAAGCACAGTCTATTATTTCCATTGCCGTCGCCTATCCATCGCGTTTGGAGAAAACACCGCGAGGAACAAAAGGAGACAGACGAGGTATTTTCGCACGCGCTTCCTGGGGAATTGACTATCACATAGCTTTACGGGAACGGTTGGATAAGCTGGGGGAATATATTAAAGCAAGAGTACCTGATGCTATCATCAAGTCTATGGTAGATACAGGAGAATTAAGTGACCGGGCCGTTGCTGAACGGGCTGGTGTGGGCTTTAGCGGCAAAAATACGTCGATTATTACAAAGGAGCATGGTTCCTTTGTTTATCTGGGAGAAATGCTGACCAATATTCCATTTATTCCTGATGAAAAGATAGAGGATGGCTGTGGAGATTGCACCATTTGCTTAGATGCCTGCCCTACAGGTGCTATTGTACAGGGCGGACAGCTGAATGCCCAGCGCTGTATAGCTTTCTTAACACAGACAAAAGATTTTCTGCCGGAGGAATTCCGGACCAAAATAGGAAATCGATTATACGGTTGTGATACATGTCAGCAGGTTTGTCCCTGGAACCGGGATAAGGATTCTCATTTTCATAAAGAACTGGAGCCGGATCCAGAATTGGTTAAACCTAAGCTTAAACCAATGCTGCATTTGTCGAATCGGGAGTTTAAAGAGAAGTTTGGGCATATGTCAGGATCCTGGAGAGGAAAAAAGCCGATTCAGCGTAATGTTATTTTAGCATTGGGTCACTATAAAGAAGCATCTGCTGAAAATGATTTGATTGCTTTGATGAAGAATGATCCCAGGCCGGTTATCCGTGGCACTGCTGCCTGGTCATTAGGGAAAATAGGAACAGATGCAGCAAAAGAAGCACTCTCTAAAGCGCTGGAAAAAGAAGATAATGAACAAGTACAATATGAAATGCAAAATGCACTGTCTGCAATGAATATAAAGTAAAGTCTATGTTCAAATAGACTTTGTCGCAGCCAGACAGGCTGTTTTTTTGACCTAATTCGCCTCCTCTATGCATAAGCTTTGACGAGGAGGCGATTTTTAATGGGAGATATCACTACCTATTGGCAGCATTTTTTCAGGGAGAATAAAGAAAGCCAGGATTGGTGGCATAAAAAGAAGGCTCTTTGCAAGAAAAGGAAGGCACAAATTGTAAAGATAAAAGGAAAAGGAATTGTTTTAAGCAGACAATCCTACGATACAATCAGAAATACGGGGTATGCAGTTCATCTGGTATATTTAATGAAGCAGGGCGATTTTTTTTACACAGAAGAACAGATTATCCCTTATCAGCTTACGGAAAAATCGAACGGAGAAGTCAAACACCAATATATTGAAAAGCCTCCAGCAGAAAATACCAGTAATCAGCTTCCCGTATTAAAACAGGAAAATATGAAGCAAAGTAAGCGTCAAATAGAATATAACCGGCTGGAAGCAGTAAAATATGCTGAACGCTGGTGGAACAGTTTCAATCCCGAATATCGCCGCTTTGAAGATGACTGTACGAATTATATCTCGCAATGTCTGCGGGCAGGTGGAGGTCCGATGTGGGGAGAACCGGTCCGTGAGCGCGGCTGGTGGTATGGAAGGGATTCATGGAGCTTCAGCTGGTCTGTGGCGCATTCTTTCAGGTGGTATTTAAGCGGATCTGAACGCGGTATTAGAGGAATAGAAGTTGAGCAGCCGGAAGAGCTTAATCCAGGTGATGTGATCTGCTATGATTTTGATGGTGATGGCGCCTGGAATCATACGACTATTGTAGTGGCAAAAGATGCTGATAATATGCCGCTTGTCAATGCACATACAAATAATAGCCGCAACCGTTATTGGTCTTATGAGGATTCTGCAGCCTGGACGCCGGAAATTCAATATAAATTTTTTCGGATTGAGATAAGTTAGTGTATAATTAATTTTTGAATAGAGATAGAAGGCAAAATACTAATCTCTTAGAATTTGTAACTGAAGGAGAATGAATGGTGAGTTTGCACGTTGTATTATTTGAACCGGAAATCCCGGCTAATACAGGGAATATCGGCAGAACATGTTTAGCAACTGGAACGACTTTACATCTTATCCGTCCACTCGGTTTTTCAACAGATAGTAAAATGGTCCGCCGTGCTGGTCTGGATTACTGGGAGCATGTCGATGTAAAAGAATATGATTCCATAGAAGATTTGTATAAAACCTATCCAGAAGGAAGTTTTTACTATATAGAAAACTTTGGAACAAAATATTACACAGATTTTGATTTTTCACCTGTAGACATGGATCAATTTTTTGTGTTTGGAAAAGAGTCCACAGGAATCCCGCGTGAACTGCTGACGGATAAAGAAGATAAATGCCTGCGGATTCATATGAATGATAAGGTTCGTTCATTAAACCTTTCAAACACTGCCTCCATTATTATTTATGAAGCATTAAGACAGCAGGGATTTCCAAATTTACATTAAAAAAAGATGTCTCCAATTTTGTGGAGACATCTTTTTTAACATCTAAACGTTTTTGAAAAAGTATTATATTGGTTCTCAAGTGCGCTGGTCTTCTTTTGGTACTCCTGGTTTTGATTCGTAGCCGGCTGTGAAGCAGGAGACGAGGAATGTAACAATAACACCCATAAGTAATGCTAATTTCATAATGTGGTTCCTCCTTTTATGTAGTAATGGTACCCAATTTTACATCAAAAAGAAAAGCAGTATATTATATTTGGAAATATGGATACACTTTTTCTCACCCTGCAGAATCAATGATTATCTGACAGAATGAAGTTTTATTTAATAATTTGTCCTTATTATAACGGAAAAATCACATATTGTGAACTATTCCTATGTTTATTTATACAGAGAAGAAATTCAATCATAGATGTCATTAATTTTGTTTAAAAAAGCAATGATTTATCCAACAGGTAATTCAAATGATTAACTATCGGAATAGTTCGATAATTAATTGATTAGAGTGTATTTTTATTGATTCTTGAAAAATGTCGAATTATCCCAATAAATCCGTTCCGATTCCTTGTAACCTCACTAAAAATCATGTATATTAGTTGATGTAAAGAAATCAATCTTATCACAAATAATTTGAACCGTTTTCATGAACGGATTAGTTAATTCAATGGGGGTATCAGTCGTGCCAGGAAATGAAGAGTCTGCAGAAAAATTTTGGGGACAGTTTCACGGACAAAATGCGGGGTATTTGGAACAGCAATATGAATTGTATAAAGAAGATCCGGAGCTAGTCGAATCTTCTATAAAATCATTATTTGATACACATGGAGCACCTGCTTGGATGACAGGAGAAGAAGTAATCAGTCCTATCAGTGAACAACCGGCTTCTAATCTAAATGTATCAGAAAATTTTGATGTGACTAAACTAACCTCAGCAATCAAACTTGTTGAGGCTATTCGGCGTTACGGTCATACAGATGCTGATATCTATTCAGTTGGCGGATATAAGAGTGCTCCGTCACAAATGCTGAGCTTAAAACATTATGATTTAACAGAAGCTGATTTAAGAAAAATCCCGGCATCTTGGATCTGGGAACGTGAAAAAGAAGGAGTCGAAACAGGTTTAGATGTTATTAACCTGATGAAGAAATATTATACAGGTACCATTACATTTGAATATGATCATGTAAATAATGATGACGAACGTACCTGGCTCTTTGATTTAATTGAAGAAGGTAATGCAAGGTTTGATCCTGATCAGGAAGAGAGAAAAGATATTCTGAAACGTTTATCAGAAGTAGAGGGTTTTGAAAAATTCCTTCATAAAACATTTGTCGGTCAAAAGCGCTTTTCTATCGAAGGCCTTGAATCTATGATTCCGATGATTGATTTTCTCGTAAAATATGCAAATGAGGATAACATCGAACATGTGATGATGGGGATGGCACACCGCGGTCGTTTAGCTGTACTTGCGAATGTATTGAAAAAGCCATATGATAAGATTTTTTCCGAGTTTAATTATACAAGAGACAAGGAATTAATGCCGTCAGAAGGTTCAAAAGCGATTAATTATGGCTGGACCGGAGATGTGAAGTATCATTTTGGTGCAGAAAAAGAAGTTATACATGGAAGTAAAGTAAATACTAAAATAACACTTGCACATAATCCGTCACATCTTGAATTTGTAAATCCGGTCGTAGAAGGATTTGCACGGGCAGCACAGGATGAACGTGATGTAAGCGGTTATCCTGAAAGGGATATTAATAAAGCAATGCCGCTCGTAATTCATGGAGATGCAGCTTTTATCGGAGAAGGTGTAGTTGCTGAAACGCTTAATCTCAGCGGTTTACCGGGGTATACAACAGGTGGAACGGTGCACCTTATCGCAAATAACCAGCTTGGTTATACAACAGACCGTGTAGACGGACGCTCAACACGTTATGCGAGTGACCTGGCAAAAGGTTTCGAGATTCCTGTTATTCGTGTGAGTGCAGATGATCCAATTTCCTGTATTTCTGCTATTAAAATAGCTTGTGAGTATCGTAAAAAATTCCATAAAGACATTTTAATTGATTTAGTAGGTTATCGCCGTTATGGACATAATGAAATGGATGAACCAAGAACGACACAGCCGCAACTATACAGCGAAATTGATAATCATCCATCGGTATCAACATTATTTGCTCGTGCGATGGAAGAAAGAAATCTATTAGAATCTGGGGAATTCGACGAAATTAAAAATGAGATTGAAACAAGGCTTTCTGATATTTATAAAGGAATGACAGAAAGTGAGATTGGAGAACCTCAGCCAAAATCAATGCCGGAAGTACTGTCTAATAGATTAGATCAATTTGAAACGGCAGTAGATTTAGAAACTTTACAGAAAATAAACGAAGAGTTGCTGGAACGTCCAGAAGGTTTTAAAGGCTTTAAAAAGACCGAAAGAATCCTGCAGCGCAGAAAAGATGCGCTGAAAGAAGGCAATAAAGCTGACTGGGGCACGGGAGAAGCTTTAGCATTTGCATCTATCTTAAAAGATGGTACACCAATTCGTTTGACAGGTCAGGATACAGAGCGAGGGACCTTTGCCCACCGTCATGTTGTTCTTCATGATGTGGAAACAGGTGAAAAATATAGCCCGATGCATGGATTATCGGATGTAAAGGCATCCTTTGACGTTCGGAACAGCCCGTTATCAGAGGCTGCGGTGTTAGGCTTTGAATATGGTTATAGTGTTTATTCGCCAAACACTCTAGTTATCTGGGAAGCACAATTTGGTGACTTTGCCAACGCCGGTCAGGTTATTATTGATCAATTTATTGCATCAGCAAGAGCTAAATGGAATGAAAAATCAAATATGGTGTTATTGCTTCCTCATGGCTATGAGGGGCAGGGCCCAGAGCATTCGAGTGCCCGTCTAGAACGTTACTTGCAGATGGCTGCAGAAAATAACTGGATTGTAGCTAATGTTACTTCATCTGCTCAATTATTCCATCTTCTTCGCCGTCAGGCAGTGATGCGTTCCCGTCCAGAGGCGCGTCCATTGATTCTGATGACACCAAAGAGCAGTTTGATTAGAGATTATAAAATGGCTTCAAGTGCAGAAGAATTTACGAGCGGCGGATTTAAAACATTACGTGAGCAGCCATATTTTGATACTGATCCTGAGAAAGCAACACGACTTTTATTAGGCAGCGGAAAAATTATGCTTGATATTGAAGGGGAAATGGAAGAAGCGGAAGAAGCCTGTGATTGGATTCGCGCTCTGCGTGTAGAACAAATCTACCCATTCCCTAAAAAAGCAATTCAGGAAGAAATCAAAAAGCTTCCTAATTTAAAAGAAATTGTGTGGGTACAGGAAGAACCGAAAAATATGGGTTCATGGGATTTTGTAGACGACTATTTAAGAGATCTTCTTGAAGAAAACCAAGAATTACATGTTATCAGCAGACCGAAGCGTGCAGCACCAGCTGGAGGTATTCCTACTGTGCATAAAACAGCTCATAAATATATTATTGACCAAGCATTAAGCGAATTTGAAGGAGGAAAATCAAGTGCAGGAAATTAAGATACCTGAATTAGCGGAATCCATCACAGAAGGAACAATAGCAGAATGGCTTGTAAAAGAAGGCGATAAAGTAGAAAAGGGCGATGCTATTGTAGAGTTAGAGACTGATAAAGTAAATGTGGAAGTAAACTCAGAATTTACAGGTGTTATTACGGAAATTATCAGCACAGAAGGGGAAGATGTTTCTGTAGGTGATATAATTGGCAAACTGGATGAAAATGGAGAAGCCGGGGCATCTTCTGGTGATGAAGAAAGTAAAAAAGAGGAGGAAGCTCCTAAAGAAGAGCCTAAGAAAGAGCCTGCTGTAGAAAATAAGCAGGAAACTGCATCTGAGCAAAATAATGGCAATGTCATTGCTTCACCGGCAGCTAGAAAACGTGCTCGTGAATTAGGTATCGATTTAAGTGAAGTACAGACACGTGATCCTCTAGGCAGAGTTCGCCCGGATGATGTGAATGCACATAATAATGCACCTAAAAATGAGTCTGCACCATCAAAGCCGGCTCCTAAAGAAGAGCCTAAATCAGAGAAAACAGAGTTTGATAAGCCGGTAGAACGTGTTAAAATGACACGCCGCCGTCAAACGATCGCTAAAAATCTTGTAGAGGTACAGCATAACACTGCAATGTTAACTACATTTAATGAAGTAGATATGACTTCAGTGATGGAGCTTCGCAAGCAGCGGAAGGATAAATTTTTGGAAAAAAATGGTGTGAAACTTGGGTTTATGTCCTTCTTTGCAAAAGCTGTGGTAGGAGCACTTAAGGAATTCCCGCTTCTTAACGCAGAAATTCAAGGTAATGAATTAGTCATTAAGAAATTCTATGATATTGGTATTGCTGTTTCCACAGACGATGGTCTTGTTGTTCCAGTTGTTCGTGACGCAGATCGTAAAGACTTCGCAGGAATTGAACAGGATATCGTTGATTTGGGTAAAAAAGCACGTGATAATAAATTATCCTTAAACGATTTGCAAGGCGGGTCCTTTACAATTACAAATGGCGGTACATTCGGCTCTATGATGTCTACGCCAATTTTAAATGCGCCGCAGGTTGGTATTTTAGGAATGCACAACATCATCAAGCGTCCGATCGCTATGCCGGATGATTCCATTGAAGTACGCCCGATGATGTATATTGCGTTATCATATGACCACCGTATTGTTGACGGTAAAGAAGCTGTCCAATTCCTAGTTCGAATTAAGCAGATGCTTGAAGATCCATACGATTTATTGCTGGAAGGTTAAAAGATAAACAAAGTCTTGATATAGAGGTATCTATCCTGAGAGTCAGTACGAAAACGGGCTTTCAGGGATAGGTATTGAAGTATCAAGGCTTTTTTTATTGAAATAAAGATACAACATAAATATGAGGATTATTTTATTAAAATCGGGTAAATAGATTATATAAAAAATAACTGGAATAAATGGTTATTAAATACGAACAATAATAAGTAGTACATTTTTAAAACCACAATCATTTTATTTACTAATTTGGGAATTATTTTAATAATTAATTCTTTTTGAGAGCATTGAAATTTTTTTTCATTACGAATATGATAGTATTTGTACGGACAACTTGTATAGGCAAGGAAACGAATGTTGTTATAAATGATTATATGTATCAGATATTTATTTTCTGCAGATAGGTTTGTACATTAAATAAAGCGCTTTTATAAAAAGGAGGAACTAGCTTGGACATTCTCTTAGGCATCCTGGCAATTATCATCACATTTGGGTTAGCATTTTTAATGTCAAATGATAAGAAGAGAATCAATTTTAAAGGCATTGGTATTATGCTGGTCTTACAGCTGTTGATTACCTGGTTTATGTTTTCAACAACTATTGGTACAAAAATTATTACTGGAATATCAAATGTTTTTAATAAATTAATTGAATTTGGACAAGAAGGTATAAGTTTTGTCGTGGGAGGATTTATCTTAGATGAGAATGGCGTATTCTTTTTTAACGTCCTTCTATTAATTATCTTTTTCGCCACATTGCTGTCTGTTTTAACTTATCTAAAAATCCTACCGTTAATTATTAAATATATCGGGGCTGCTATTTCAAAAATTACCGGTCTGCCAAGAATTGAATCATTTAATGGTGTAAACAGTATTTTCTTTGGCCAATCCGAAGCTTTGATTGCAATCCGTTCACAATTTCATCATTTATCGGAGAACAGGCTTTATATTATCTGTGCTTCTGCAATGAGCTCTGTTTCTGCATCGATCGTAGGCTCGTATATTCTTATGCTGCCTCCCAAATATATTTTAGTGGCTCTTCCATTAAATATGTTCAGCGGATTAATGATTGCTTCTATTATTGCACCGGTGAATGTTCCGAAAGAGGAAGACAAAGTGGATATAAAAGATGTCAGTAACGATAAAAGTATTTTTGAAGCAATGGGAAATGGTGCCTTAGAAGGCGGGAAGATTGCACTGATTGTTGCAACGATGCTAATTGCATTTATCGCATCATTAGAATTGGTAAACTGGATTATCCAGGCTGTATTTGGAGGAATTACACTGGAAGAAATTCTAGGGTATGTTTTTTATCCTATTGGAATCCTTATGGGAATCACACCTGGAGAGGTATTGCAGGCCGGAAGTATTATGGGTACGAAAATTGTTACAAATGAATTTGTCGCAATGCTGCAGTTAGAGCCTCTATTAAACCAATTATCTGAGAAAACGATTGGTATTGTAACAGTATTCTTAACAAGCTTTGCCAACTTCTCCTCAATCGGTATTATCGCGGGTACTGTAAAAGGAATTGACAGTGCAAAAGCAGTTATTGTTTCTAAATTTGGAATGAAGCTGCTGGCAGGATCGATTTTAGTATCCATTCTTTCAGCATCGATTGTCGGACTGTTCCTATAGAAGAACGTAAAAGCACGATGCATCTTAAAAAAAGATGCATCGTGCTTTTAATCATATTTATAAAATCATTTTTAGCTTCGTTTCATCTGATAATTCTGTTTTACCTTAACCTTACGCTGGATATATAACAAACGGAAAAGCAGAGCTGCCGCACCTGCGCTTAAACCGACAATAATTCCAATCCAGTAGCCAAAGGCATCAAAGTCTGTATAATTTGCAAATAAATATCCAACAGGCAATCCGATGAGCCAATAAGAAATTAATGCGAGAACAAGTGTTACATTAACATCCTTATATCCTCTTAAAGCACCTTGAATCGGAGCCCCAATTGCATCTGCAAGCTGATAAAAAATCGCAAAAAGAATAAATTGCTTTGTCAATGTAATGACCTCTGGATTTGTATGATATAACCGTGCAACAGCCCCGTCAAATACAAATAGAATAATACCGGTAAATACAGCTATGAGTATCCCTCCTGTAATTCCTAAATATGTGTAAGAACGGGCATCCTTGAAGCGTTTTGCTCCTATTTCAAATCCGACAGCAATTGTGAGAGCCATGCCGACACTTAATGGCAGCATATATAATAATCCGGCAAAGTTCATGGCTGCCTGATGTGCTGCAATGGTATTCGTATCATAGACACTCATCATAATGGTTACTGCAGAAAAAATACTTGTTTCAAAAAACATGGCAAGTCCGATGGGCAAGCCAATTTTTAATTGACTGAGCCAATAAGAAATCTGTGGTTTAAAACGAACCTGAAAGATTTGATAAGACGTAAAAGGAGCCACTCTATGTATCATATATAAAGAAATAATACTGACTATCCAATAGGTGATACTTGTTGCAATACCTGCTCCAACACCGCCAAATGCCGGTATTCCCAGCTTGCCAAAAATAAATATATAATTTAGAAGTGCATTAATTGGCAGAGAAATTAAGATAATAATCATAGAAGCTCTTGTTTGTCCCAACCCATCCATAAAGCTTCGGACGGTATGGAAAATAAATAATGGCATAATACCGGTAGCGAGTGATACTAAATAATATTTTGCTACATGATGTACGTCAGGCTCCAGACTCATCAGATGTAAAACAGGATCTAAAATAAAGAAGCCTGCAATAAGGATAATACAGGATAATACAATGGAAAGGTAAATACCTTGCTGAATAACTTGCGGGATATCTTTTTTCTCTTTAGCACCGATCAGCTGAGCGATGATAGGAGTTATTGCGAGAACAATGCCGTTTACAGCTGTTAAAATAGGTATCCAAAGACTGGAACCAATCGCAACTCCAGCTAAATCTACTGCACTGGCCTGCCCGGACATGACGGTATCAAAAAAATTCATCAGGTTCATACTGACCTGGGTTACAAGGATTGGCAGCATAATGATAATAAAAAGTTTAATCTTTTGTCTTCGGTTTGTTGTTTCATACATAGTTAATCTATCCTAACATTTCGTAATTAAGTTTTTAGTTAAATTAATAGGTGCATTGGTAATTATACGCTGATATAATAATTTGGGAAAGGATGAATTAATTCCATGGAAAAAAGAAATAAAAAACGTATTATATTTACTGGCGGCGGGACTGCCGGGCACGTCATTGTTAATTTAGCACTTATACCATATTATCAGGAGCAGGGTTATGCAGTAGAATACATCGGGTCATATGAAGGAATTGAAAGAAACTTGATTGAAAAGCTGGATGGCGTAACGTATCATCCAATATCTACTGGTAAACTGCGTCGCTACATGTCTAAAGAAAACTTTAAAGATCCATTTAAAGTCTTAAAAGGAACGATGCAGGCTTTTCGCATTTTGGGAAAAAGAAAAAAGCCGGCAGTTGTATTTTCTAAAGGCGGTTTTGTATCGGTACCAGTAGTTGCGGCTGCAAAATTAAGAGGAATTCCGTCTGTTATTCACGAGTCGGATTTTACACCAGGTCTGGCTAATAAGCTGTCCATACCATTTACAAAAAAGGTACTGGCAACATTTCCTGAAACAATGAAATATCTTCCGGAGAAGAAAGCCTCTTATGTTGGAGCGGTTATCCGTGATGAATTATTCACAGGGGATAAAAAGACAGGATTGGAATTTGCGCAGCTCCAGGGAGAAAAACCTGTTCTATTGATTATGGGAGGGAGCGGCGGATCTGAGAAGATTAACGAAACTATCCGTGAAGCGTTGGGTGAATTACTGACTACCTTTGAAATTATTCATATTTGCGGAAGCGGGAAAGTAGATTCATCTCTTCGAGTACCAGGATATGCCCAATTTGAATATGTGCATGAAGAATTAAAGGATATTTTTGCAGCAACAGATTTTGTTGTGTCTCGGGCCGGCTCCAATGCCATTTTTGAATTTCTGGCTTTACGGAAGCCGATGCTGCTAATTCCGCTTTCACGAGGAGCGAGCAGAGGAGATCAGATTATTAATGCAAATTCTTTTAAGAAAAAAAACTATGCCAAGGTTCTTGAAGAAGAAACATTAACAACTGAAAAGCTTATCCAGGAAACAGCTGCTCTGAAAAAAGCTGCTCCAATCATGCTGGATGAAATGAAAAAATATAAAAGTGAAGAATCAAGAAATAAAGTAATTGAAATTATTGAATCGGTTCAAAAAAAATAAGAAAGCTGCATTTTTAAAGAAAGGACCTCAGCAAACGCTCAGGTCCTCCTCTTATTTCTTTTAGTCTTCTCTTGTAACAACATCTAATTTGCCTGTTTCGGGGTCAATAACAAGTCCGTGAACTTTTACTTCCTTTGGCAACAGCGGATGATTACGAATTATCCCTACGCTCTGTGTTACAGAGTCTTCGATTTTTTCAAAGCCATGGAACTCTTTGTGAAGATTAATACCAGAATGCTCCAGGGTATGTAACGTTTCCTCTGGTATTCCACGATCCAGCATAGACTGTTGTAATGCTTCTGTATCTACGTTGGACATTCCGCAGCCATGGTGCCCGATAACAACAACTTCCTCTGCTTTTAAACTATAAATTGCTACAAGTAAACTTTTCATAATACTGTCAAATGGTTTTCGGATAATTGCTCCGGCATTTTTAACCATTTTCACATCACCATTACGAATATTCAATGCTCTTGGAAGCAGCTCTACTAAACGGGTGTCCATACATGTAAAAATGACCATCCGTTTATTTGGGAACTTGTCCGTTGTATATTCTTCATATCCTTTACTATCGACAAATTTTTCATTGAAATCTAAAAGTTGATCTAAATTCATTTTCTCATCTCCTTAACTAAAAATAATAGCACGTAATATAAAATATGAAAATAAATAGAATGTTAAAATCGGTTATAAAATTTAATGAATAAGTTAAATGAAAGGTCTAAATCTGGCGTCAAAGTGCGGTTAATCGCACTTCTATCAAAAATCTTTGCAAATGTATATTATCATTTATCCCTTTTTATGAAGGTAAGCAAAAGGACATAATTTATATACTATATCGGGATAAACAGCAGTGAAAAAATAATATATAATTTTGATAAAATTAAAAAAACAATTGACTTGCGATTTGGAAAAATATATAATGATAAGGCATTCAATTTTCAAATAAATGAGAAAAGGAGGATAACACAAAATGAATAACTTACAGCATCAAATTAATCAAACGAATCAATCTAACCAATTAAAACAGAATATGATTTTGTGGCCTCCAAAAACAAAAGGATGCTTTTTCTTCTAAATTTCTGGGGAGAAAAGTGCGTGTATGGCCGCGAATTTCCATGTGGCCGGCTGATAAGGGGATAAATAGGTTTTTTATAAGCATATGCCGACAAATGGTATATGCTTTTTTGGTGCTTTTTTAAACAGAAAATGGAATGTAAACAAATTTAATGGAAAAAGTTTAAGATGTAGGATGCTACATAGAAAGCAGGTGAAAAGATGTTTGCGGTTTTTAAGAAATTAAGCTGGTTTTTTGCACATTATTGGAAACGATATACATTTGCAATTATAGCGTTAGTTCTTGCGAGTGCAATTGGATTAATCCCTCCAAAATTAGTGGGATATATTATAGATCATATTCAATTTGAAACGTTAACGGCGCAAATCCTGACAGCAGTTATCGCAGGATATATAGTATTGCTTATTGTGCATTATATTATTTCATATTTATGGGATTATACACTTTTTGGCGGAGCTGTTATTTTAGAACGCTGGATGCGGAGTAAGCTGATGAAGCATTTTCTATCCATGTCACCGACATTTTTTGGGAAATACCGGACTGGTGATTTAATGGCCAGGTCGACTAATGATTTAAAAGCAATCAGCCTGACAGCAGGTTTTGGAGTACTGACGCTGATTGACTCCAGTATATTTATGCTGATGATTATTGCAGTAATGGGGTTAACAATCAGCTGGCCTCTTACTATTGCTGCTTTACTCCCTCTGCCAATCATGGCAGTCATTATGAATTTTTACGGCAGCGCAATCCACCAGCGTTTTACGAAAGCTCAGGAGGCTTTTGGAGAAATGAATAACAGTGTCCTGGAATCCATACGCGGTGTTCGGGCTATCCGGGCATTTGTTCAGGAGGAGCACGAGAAAGAACGGTTTGAGGATATGACGAAGGATGTGTATGACAAAAATATAGAAGTTGCTAAAATTGATGCTTTATTTGAACCGACGATGAAAATTCTGGTCGGGTTGTCTTACACCATTGGAATTGGTTACGGGGCAATGCTTGTCTTTGAAAACAGATTGACTTTAGGAGACCTTGTTACCTTTAATGTCTATTTAGGAATGCTGATTTGGCCAATGTTTGCAGTGGGAGAGCTGATTAATATCCTGCAGCGGGGAAACGCATCCCTGGACCGGGTAAATAAAACATTATCCTATACGCCGGATGTCCGGGATGTGCTGGAGCCGAAGCTGGTTGAAACGGTTAAAGAAATCTGTTTTCAGGATGTATCCTTTAACTATCCAAATACGGCAGAGAAGGCTTTAAAGGGAGTTTCCCTGGATGTGCAGGTTGGAGAGACCATTGGTGTTGTCGGGAAAACAGGAGCAGGAAAAACAACGTTATTTAAATTAATGCTGAGACAGTATCCGGACGTACAAGGAAATATACTCATCTCCGGAGAGAAAATAGAAACCATTCCATTAAAGCAAATCCGTGATTGGATAGGGTATGTACCACAGGATCAAATGATGTTTTCCAAAACAATCCGTGAAAATATTCAATTCGGTAAGGAAGCTGCGACAGATAAAGAAATATTCCATGCGCTTGAGCTTGCGTATTTCTCAAGTGACATTCTGCAGCTGCCTGAAGGATTGGATACCCAGGTTGGGGAGAGCGGGATTACATTATCAGGAGGACAAAAGCAGCGAGTAGCTTTGGCACGGGCTTTTATTAAAAATCCGGAGGTTCTTATTTTAGATGATTCCTTATCTGCAGTGGACGGCAAGACGGAAGCAGCAATTATTGCTCATCTAAAAGAGGAACGCAAAAATAAAACCACATTTATAGCTGCACATCGCTTATCTGCTGTAACACATGCCGATCATATTATTGTTCTGGAGGACGGCAGGATTGCAGAAGAAGGAAGTCATGAGCAGTTAATGAAAGAAAAAGGCTGGTACTATACACAATACGTTCAGCAGCAAATGGAAGAGGAGGTGTAAGAATGAAGAAGAGTACAGAGCAGCGGTTATTTCAATATGCCTTAAAATATAAAAAAGGAATTATTATCGGTCTTATCTGTTTAGTCATAGCTGTTGCTTTGGAGCTTGCTGGTCCTTTGATTGCCAAACGGGTTATTGATGATCATATTTTAGGTGTGGAGGGCTATTGGAAAGCAGTGGAATCAGCCGATGATACAGCGGCTCCTTATCACGGCGCGTTATTAAAACGGTCAGATCGTATTTCAGAGGAAGATATTCTCTCGGGGGATACTTATACTTTGTTGCAAATCGGTATTTCCTACTACATTTTTGAAGGGGAACTGCCGTTGACGGGACAACGGGAGATGAATGATGACGAATTAACTATCGAATTAAATGATAACGTTGTTCATGTTGAAGGAGAGCGTTTATCTGTTCAAGAAGCGTATCCATTTTTTGAACCGGAGAAAACACCAATTATCTGGTTATTGGTATTATATATGGTTTTATTAGTGATCGCTGGTGTTTTTCAGTTTTACCAGACATTTTTATTGCAAAAGTCTGCAAATCAGATTGTAAAGCAGATGCGGACGGATTTATTTGCACACACAGAGCGGCTGCCGATTAATTATTATATTGATCAGCCGGCTGGAACGATTGTTGCGAGAATTACAAATGATACCGAAGCAATTCGTGATTTATATGAGCGTGTTTTATCTATTGTTGTTACCAGTTTAATATATATGGCTGGAATCTTTGTTGCTTTATTTATTTTAGACCCTAAGCTTGCAGCACTCTGCCTGCTTGTCATTCCTTTATTATACGGATGGATGCAGCTTTATAAGTATTTTGGCAGTAAGTATAATAAGGTCATTCGAAAAACAATCAGTCAAATTAATGGGAACATCAATGAAGCAATTCAAGGAATGCCGATTATTCAGGCTTTCAATAAGGAAAAAGCGGTAAAAGAGGATTTTGAAGTATTAAATAACCGTAATTATACATTTCAAAAGAAATTGATCCGCTTAAGTGCGTTAACATCGTATAATTTAGTAACCGTATTTCGTAACATAACATTTGTCGGCTTCATCTGGTATTTTGGATCTTCTTCCTTTGATACGGCAAGTATGATTTCTATCGGTGTTCTATATGCTTTTGTGGATTATATTAACCGTTTATTTGAGCCGGTGACGGATATTGTGAACCAGCTCCCGTTAATTGAACAGGCAAGAGTAGCAGGCAGCCGGGTATTTGAACTGCTGGATCAGCCTGCTGAAGAAACAGATAACACCGAAATTGACAAGTATAGAGGAACTATTTGCTTTGACCACGTATATTTTGCTTATCAAAAAGAAGATTATGTTCTAAAGGATATTTCTTTTAAGGTAGATGCCGGCCAGACAACTGCCTTTGTAGGTCATACAGGTTCAGGGAAAAGCTCTATTATGAATTTACTGTTCCGTTTTTATGATCCGCAAAAAGGAAGGATTACCATAGACGGGATGGCCACATCTTCTTTATCCAGACAGCAGGTCCGTAGTCATATGGGGATCGTTCTTCAGGATCCGTTTTTATTCTCTGGTACTATTTTGAGTAATGTAACAATGCAGGATGAAAAAATTACAAGAGAAACAGCAATTGCTGCATTAAAAGCGGTGGGGGCAGACCGGTTTATTGAAAAGCTGCCGAATGGCTATGAGGAAGAGGTAACTGAAAATGGGTCTACCTATTCATTGGGCGAGAGACAATTAATTTCCTTTGCACGGGCGCTCGCCTTTGATCCATCTATCTTAATCCTGGATGAAGCGACAGCAAATATTGATACAGAAACAGAGCTGTTGATTCAACATGCACTTGAGGTGCTGAAAAAAGGAAGAACAACACTTGTTATCGCTCACAGGTTATCAACCATACAGCAGGCAGATCAAATTATTGTTCTGGATAAGGGAACTATTATTGAGCAGGGGAACCATGATACACTGATTGCAGAGCGCGGGTCATACTATCAGATGTATCAAATGCAGCAAGGGTCCTTGAAGGTTAGTGTTTAAAATAAAATCGAATGATTGTCAAAAGAAGGCTCATATATTCTTAAACAAAAGAGTATATGAGTTTTTTAAATAGAAAAAAAGGCTGCTTTTAATAATATTTGTTAAAATAAAGATGATTGATTTACAAGCAGAAGGGAGGCTGGGTGTTGTACAGTCAGGATGAAGATGACCGAACAAATAAACAGATGGATGAAGACTTAATTGAAGATATAGATGATGAGGAAATGCATGAACTGGTTATGCAGGCGAAGGCAGAAGCGTTGGCAAGAGCACAAGCAGAAAAAAATGAGCCTAAACCAAAGCGACGATTTTCAAAGATAATAACAATTTTGATAGCTGTTGCAATGACTTTTTATGTCATTTCATTATTCCCCAGAGTCATATCCATTCCTGCTATAGAGTTTCTCCAGGCATCCAGCCGCTTATCGCAGGATGAAGAAGTGGCAGCATACAAAGAGGCAGTAGTTGTTATTGAAGCAGGGGATAGTAAAGGAACAGGATTTGCTATCTCTGAGGAAGGGACGATTTTAACGAATTATCATGTCATTGAAGATAATCAGAGTGTTACTGTAGCTTTCCCTGAAGAAGGTCTATTTCAAGGAGAAGTAGTAGAAGAGTATCCCGAGATTGATTTAGCAGTAGTTGAAGTTGACGGTGAAAACTTTCCATATTTAACTTTAGAGGAAGATGCTTCTGTAGAACATGGAGATTATATTCGCTTTATAGGTAATCCATTATTTTTCAATGGAATTGCCAATGAAGGTACTGTATTAGGTCCATTGCAGCTTTCCAGCTGGGAGCAAGAGGTCATGATGATCAAAGCCCCTGTGTATCGCGGGAATAGCGGCAGTCCTGTAATTAATGAAGAAGGCTACGTGATTGGAGTTGTTTTCGCAACATTGAATCACGAGGAGCATGGACGTGTAGGTCTTTATGTGCCTATAGATTATTTTACAAATTATTAACAATCCAAATAGAGCTGTTTAATTCCCCGGTAAAAGGGTATTAGATAATAAAACCTTTTACGGGGGTGTTTTTATGTTTCTCGGCTCAACATTAACAAACTTAAATATTCATGCTGTAGACGGAGAAATAGGAAAAGTAAAGGATTTATACTTTAATGATGATTGGGAGTTACGATTTATTATTGTGGATACAAGAAAATGGCTGCCCGGCAAGAAAGTTCTTTTGCCTTTCCATGTACAAGAGGAGATTAATTTAGAGGAAGGCTATATGAAAGTAGACAGACATAAAGAAACGATTCGCGAAAGTCCTAAAGTTCCAGAAGATAATGATTTAATTTCGTCTTATCAAGGAACTGTATTAGATTATTTTGGCTGGAATAATTATAAGGAAAATGCTGTACTTGACTCAGATCATGGTCCGGTAACAACTGGTAATAATGAATACAATAACGGAGACATACCACCGGAACCGGATCTGGCTGCACCGGATGAAGGACAGAATGATAACCTTAGAAGTATTGATGAATTTTTGGAGTTTAAAGTACATGCAAAAGACGGTAAAATTGGTATGCTGGACGATGTTATTTTAACAGAAGATGGAAGGATACAGTATCTAGTTGTAAATAGCAGCGAAAGCTATGTAGAAAACAGCTTATATTTATATCGGGCTGATCAGGTAACATCTGTAGATTGGTTTGAAAAAGATTTGTATTTAGATGATTCTGTAAAAGGCATGAAGCTGGTAACACCATTTAAAAACAAAGAAGAAGTATTCGAACATTTAAATCATTCATAAATGACTTTATATTATTTGCAGTAGATACTTTTTTTGTTCTATTAGACACCGATTTACTTGCGAAGTTAATAAAAAATGGCAAATGTTATATAAGCTGAAAAAAGTATAGCTTTTTTATATTAATAAGAGGATTGCCCCTATGGTAATCCTCTTTATTAATATGCCAGGTGACGGAAGATATCCAGATAACGAAAAATTTGTCATTATCCAATCAGATAAGTATTACCTGGTAAGCTTTATTATTTAAGCACTCTCTCAATTTTTACCAGAGATTAAGAAAGAAGATTCTTTATTTTTTCATAAATATTCCTTGATTAAATATTTCTTACAAACTTCTACATTGTTCTGCTATATTTTACAAAAATATTGATTTCCGTCATATTAATTTAAATGAAATGTTATTCATTTGTGATAGTAAGTGCTGTGATTATAGGGTAGTATTATGTATACGGCATTGTGAAGGCTGTATATATATAACCAATAAAATTGATTTTTATTGCTGACTAAAACAATTTATTCGTTTTAATTATAAATAATTAAGAAAGACAAAAAAATGGAGATTATTTAATATGAGAATAGAAAATAAAAAGAAACATTTCATAAAAATAAATTTAAAACCCGAAAAAATAAAAATATGTTCGAATAATATGATGATAGGGGGAATCTACCAATGATCATGACAAAGCAGTTAACAGATACCCCTATTGAAGAAAAAATAGAAGCAATTCAGGCAGGTGATATTGTATTACAAAATGAAATTCTTCAAACATACAAGCCATTTATCGCCAAATGTGTTTCGGAAGTATGTAAAAGATATATTGATCCTAAGAAGGACGATGAATTCAGTGTCGGATTAATGGCATTTAATGACGCTATTTTTTCCTATGAGCAAGATAAGGGCAGCTCATTTCTGTCGTTTGCAAAACTTGTCGTAAAAAGAAAAGTAATTGATTATATTCGTTATCATCAAAAAAGGCCGAATCTGCTATCATTAGATGAAATAAACGATGCAGAGCAGATGGAAAATCCGCTCGTTATTGCTGCCGCAAAAGAAAAACATCAAATAGAAGCGGAAAATATTAAAAGGAAAGAAGAAATAGCTTTATTTAATGAAAAATTAAAAACGTACAAGCTTACATTGGAAGAACTGACGAAGGCTTCTCCTAAGCATAGGGATGCCAGAGAATCTGCGGTTCAGGTAGCTTATATTTTATACCTGGATGGCGAATTAAGTGAGTATGTTTATCGCAAAAAAAAGCTGCCAATCAAGAAATTATTAAAGAAAGTAGAAGTGAGCAAAAAAACATTAGAAAGAAACCGGAAATTTATTATAGCTATTTTTATTGTATTGAGCAGTGAGTATGCTTACCTTAAGGATTACCTTAAGGATTATCTCAAGGATGTGGAATAATGAAAAAAGGAATTGTGATGGAAATCCATCGCAAATATGCCATTTTACTTTCCAAAAATGGCAGTTTTGAAAAGGGGATTATTTTAACGGAGAATGCCGAAATAGGGGACGAGGTTATTTTTCAGCCGGTATATGAAAAATTCGAATGGAAAAGATGTTGGGGAAAATCACATATTACTGTAAGATTATCTGCAATTTTCATCCTGGCCTTGTTGCTTTTCGGTTTTCCTCTGTTTAAAACAGGGTTAAGCGATACAGAAACCCATGCTTATGTTGCCATTGATATAAACCCCAGTCTTGAATTGGAATTGAATGAGGACTTAATTGTTACAGATGTCAATGCATTAAATGAATCTGCATGCGAGTTGATAGACGAGGTAAGCAGTATTCAGGACGAGCCGATTACCTCTGTTTTAGCCAGTATTGTTGATGAAAGTGAAGATAAGGGTTTTGCAGATCATAAAACGATGATTGTAGGAATTAGTTATGAGGATCAGTATAGCAAAGATGAAGTCATCACAGAAATTACTCCATACATAGAATCGCTTCCTGATTGGGAGGTTTCAACTTTGATTATTCCAGAAGAGGTCCGGGAAATTGCGCAAAATCAAGATAAATCAATGAATGAAATAATGGCTCTTGAAATGGCAAACGGTGAAGAAGGTGAAATAGAACAGGTGAATGATGTTATAACAGACTCAGAAGAAGATAGTGCTATTATTGATTTTTTCTATGGAGAACAAGAGTCTGAGGCTGATGTTGACCGTTCTATCGAGCAAGATGAAGATCCTGCGGAACAACGAAATAATAAATTTACAGATGATGTACCTGACTTAGATGATGACGAGAAGGATGAGGAACAAAGCCAACAGGCTGATACAACTCAAGAAGTTGAGGAGGAGCCGGATCAAGACCACTCTTTCAAGGATGGTAATATGATACAGGAGTTAGAGAAGCCGTCGGAAAATGATACAAATATTGAATATAACCAGTATAAGGAAATAGAACAGTACAACAAGGAAAAGGAAGAAAATAAAAAGCCAGCTGATGTATTCTATGCGCAAAAAAAGGTAAATGTATTTCCAGAAGAAACAGAGAAAAATGTAAACAGGCATGAACAAGAGCAATATAATTCTCGAAACGAAACACAGGCTGGTGAAGACGAAGAAGATGCGGATATTGAACAGGATGAGCTTCCTCCTGTTCAGGAGGAAGAAACAGAGCCTGAAATAGTCACATACACAGGGTAAGGTTGTAAGCAGATGTAAGCCAAAATTATTTGACCGGCATCTGCTTAATAAGCAAGTAAATTATTCAACTTCATACATCCATGGACTGCTGATTTGGAGTGCATGTTCTAAATAGTAAAGCAGTGTATCATGAGATTGTTCAACGTTTTTTTGACTGGATGAATGGTGGTAATCGTAAAGAAAACGTTCAATTTTTTTTGCAAGTAAATCATCATCTGTCCGTGACATTAACAAAAATAAATTATCCCACTGTCCCCATATAGTGTAGTATAAAGCTTTGTCGTAATCAGGCATCTCAGGTATCAAAATTATCACTCCTTTATAAAGAAGGAAGACCATCTTAATATAGACAGGCTAAGTTAAAAAGGTAAATTACCTCGTTTATATCTTCTCCATTGCTCATTAAATATCCCTGCTACTTTCATGGTCTCGTTTCCAAAAATTAACGTTATTTACGTGCATAAATCCTTACCTGCCTATCCATAATAAAGGCAAACAGGTAAGGAGGAATGAAAATGAAATTACGCTTATTTGCAGTTTTAACTGTTCTTATGATGGTGCTAGTAGCTTGTCAAAATACGGATAATGGGGATACGAATCCTAACGATAACGAGGGAAATGTAGAGCCGACACGATATCAGGGGCATAACATGGGTGATGATGCAAGGAATCAGGGCCGTGACCATACGTTAGAAAGAGTATCTGACCGTAACGGTGACGCGGATTACGATGTCTCCAAAGAGGCAGCTGAAAAAATAGCAGCTGAAATGGATGACATTGACAATGCTTATGTATTAACAACAAAAAATAATGCTTACGTTGGAGCTAATTTAGACACTGGCAATAATGAAGCTGGGCATGACAATGGTAATGGAATGGAAGTAACTGATGATGTAAAAGACAAAATTGCAGATATCGTCCGTTCTGTTGATCCATCTATCGATAACGTTTATGTAACAACTAACCCAGACTTTTTGGATCTGGCGGACAGATATGTAAACGATATGGATAATGGTCATCCGGTAGAAGGCTTCTTTGATCAAATCGGCAGCATGATCGATCGTGTTTTCCCAGATGCGAAATAATACTGCAGCACCATTGATTAGTAATTTTTCCACAAATTAATGTGATAAAAATCCAATTCCGTCAGCTTTAAAGCAGGAATTGGATTTTTATTTTCTGATGGAAGACTTGTGTGAAAAGTATAAAAAGGATGTACCGGCGTATGGATAGCACCGCTCTCTACTTTTCTTTGACGTTTTTTTCATGTATGATATATAAAGGTTCAAAGCACTGCAATTTTTGAAATACAAGGAAGTTTTAAGGCATGATATATGAGAAGCAGCAGAGATTCCAGCTTGTAAAGAAATTTAACAGGGCTGGGCAGCCGGTTGCTTTCTGGAAGGCACAAAAATATTGAACCATCAAAAGCACAGCATGAAGTATTCGAATAAGGATATGAGGCAGTTACGTAATACATTAATTTATTATAGGCAGCTGTTTATTTTAATTACATAATGTTGAAGGAGGAAATAAAATTATGAGCGAAAAAGCAATTGCTTACTTAAAAGAAAATCAGGAAGCATTACTAAAAAAATTATATGAATTCTTAGAAATTCCGAGTGTAAGTACAGACCCGGCACACAAGGATGATGTACATCGTGCTGCTGATTTTTTAACCGGGTATTTAAATGAGCTGGGATTTGAAAGCGTAGAAAAAATGGAAACAAAAGGCCATCCGCTTGTCTATGCTGAATATACAGCAGCCGGACCTGAGGCACCAACAGTTTTACTTTATGGTCATTATGATGTTCAGCCTGTTGATCCAATCAATTTATGGGATAGTGAGCCCTTCCAGCCAGAAGTGCGTGATGGAAGAATCTATGCCCGTGGATCAAGTGATGATAAAGGGCAAACTTTCATGCATCTTGCTGTTTTTGAAGCGTTTTTGAAAACGGAAGGGAAGCTTCCGATGAATGTAAAGGTTTGTATTGAAGGGGAAGAAGAAATTGGCAGTGAGAATCTTTATGAACTTCTGCACGAGAAGAAAGAGCAATTCCAGGCAGATTTTGCAGTTATTTCTGATTCTGGTATGGCAGAAAAAAATCAGCCGACTATTTTGTACGGTTTAAAAGGCTTTACAGGGATTGAAATTACATTAACAGGACCGGACCATGATCTTCACTCTGGTATGTACGGTGGAGCAGTCCGAAATCCTTTAATGGCAATGAGTCATTTGCTGGCATCTATGAAGGATGAGGAGGAAGTCATTACTGTTGCTGGTTTTTATGACGGCGTGAAGGATTTGACACCAGATGAAAGAGAGCTTATGGAGAAAGCTCCGGGAGAAGACTTTGTAGAAGCGACAAACATTCCGGAAACAGTATCTGAAAAAGGGTATACAGTGAAAGAACATACCATGGGCAGACCGACATTAGAAGTGAACGGACTATTTGGAGGCTATCAGGGAGAAGGTACGAAGACAATTATTCCTTCTACAGCAACAGCCAAAATTACATGTCGTCTTGTCCCTGGCCAGGACCCACGGGATGTCCAGGAAAAATTAGTAAACCATATTCATAAACATGCTCCTTCGGGTGTCCATGTTCATGTGGAAAAGGAAAAGCTCTCTGCAAAAGCATATAAAGTAGAACCGGATCATCCATTAATTAAAAAAGCAGCCAAAAGCTATACAAAAGCATTTGGAAAAGAAACAGTTTTCCTGAGAATGGGAGGCTCCATCCCTGTAGTGGAATGGCTGGAAGCTGCTTATCAATATCCAATTGTTCTTTTAGGATTTGGTACACCGGAAGACCGGCTTCATTCGCCAAATGAAAGCTTTCCGGTTGACAGCTTCGAAAAGGGTATGGAAACATTAGCTTATTATTGGAGCGAGCTGTAATATATTGTAAGTGTTGAAAAAAGATCAGCTTTCGATCGGTTGGTACTGGTTAAGGCTGATCTTTTTTAAAGGATAAAGAATAATATCAGATTTAAAGAAAATACAGTATTTATTTGTACTTGTGATGTCAGTCATACATATAACGGATGTGTGTTTAGGACACATTAGATTTGTTTTATTTAAAAAGGGGAAATAAATAATAATTAGAATAGAGAGGGGTAAAGCGTATGGAGACAGCAATTATTACTGGGGCTTCGAAGGGGTTAGGTGCAGCGCTTGCAAAACTTTTTTTAGAGTCCGGAATAAATGTAGTGGGGATTTCCAGAACAGATAATACCAAATTATATGCATATGCTAAAGAAAACAATGCCGATTATAATTATGTGGCATGTGATCTATCTGAGAAAGCTTCCATACAGAAAGCAATGGAAGGCCTTGATGAAACTTTATTTAAAGATAATAGTGTGTCAAAAGTATACTTAATTAATAATGCAGGCTTAGTTGATCCGATTGATCGTGCCGAGAATATTGAAATAGATGATTTAATGAGACAAGTTCATGTAAACACAGTTGCACCGATGATTTTAACGAACCATTTCTTAGAGAAAGCATCAGAAAATAATGTTCAGCTTATCGCAGCAATAGTGACCTCGGGAGCAGCTGTAAAACCAAAGTATGGATGGAGCGTATATTGTTCTACAAAGGCCAGTATGAATATGTATACGCAGACAGTTGCTTTAGAACAGATGGAACAAGAAACAGAGCATGCTATCATTGCATTTAGCCCGGGAGTCATGGATACAGGAATGCAAAAGACAATTCGTGCCAGCTCAGAGGGTGCATTTAAAGATGTAGAAAGCTTTCGCGCATTAAAAGAGAATAATCAATTAAAGGATGCAGACATTATCGGTGGTGTATTGATTGATATCCTAATGGATGAACATTTAGAAAACGGAAAAATTTATGATGTCCGGGAGTATATTTAAAAAAATGGTCATTCGCCTTCCCAATTTGGATGAAGCTGCATAAGTTAAAGTAGTTCAGATAGAGGAGGTTATACACATGGGTAGAGAAGAATGTTGTGAAGATCGTCAAAGCTTCGGCTCAGCTGGCTTTGCGTTATTAGTTGTGTTATTTATCTTGTTGATTATTATTGGAACTGCTTATTCAGGCGGCAACCAGTGTTACACTGGCGGGTATTACTGTTAATTATTAAAAAAAGACTTGTCGGGTTATATTCCCGGCAAGTCTTTTTACATGGTTTGGAAAGTATAAAATTTTAGCTGATGCCTTTAGAGAGACTGTAATTGTGATCGCAACGACGAAATTTGATGGCGTAAAATTATAAAACAGCAAATATAAGAAAAGCTGCAGATTTGCTATTGGAAAAGCGAATGTGATTTTTAGATTAACTATCCAGATTCTGCAACGTTTCCAAGGTTACTTTTTTCCGTAAATAAGTTTTTGCAATATCTGATAAAGCTCCTACTGCAATCAGCAGAATGAGCATTATCAGATAAACATTCTTAATATTTGTATTCCAAAGTACAAGTGTTATAATACCAAAAACAGCTGTCTGCACAAGGGAAATAAAAAATGGTGTAAATCTTCCTTTAAATAATTCCTGTTCATCTGTCCAGTGAAGCTTTGGACTAAACACATCGATAAGAAAGTTAATAATTACTGCCAAATAATTATACAATAAGGAAATACCTATCCAGCCGATTAATATATGAATAGGGATATTTACATAAATTCCAACACAGGTAATAAGTATAAATGGTATGAGCGGAATAAGGTAAGCAACCAGTAATTTTGCAAAAATTAAATGGTGAAAAGGGATAGGCAGGAATAAATTTATTTTTCGGCCTGCTCCATCTCTGGAAATAGCGGTAAATGCTGTAGCATTGGCACTTAGCATAATAATTGAGAACATAAATAAGATAAGAAACAGATTTTTTTCCGCTGTAATAGAGCCCAGTGATGACAAACCTTCTCCCAGGTCTAAAAACAGAATAACAGTTATAAATACAGGAAAGAACAATGGCTGAACAACACACTGCATTAAAAAAGCCGGGGTTCGAATAATAATTTTTATATCCTTCAGTATATATGTTTTTAAAATGGAACGCTCTTTTGTTAATTTATGTGAGGCTTTCTCAGATAATTTTCCTTTACTTCCTGAACTCATGCCTCTTACACCCTTCAGATAAAAGTGGTGGCCTGCCAGGATAAATAACAATGCCGTGATTGTAAAAATAGCCAGAAGGGCCGCAAGAGCCGGCAAGCCTGACCAGCTGCCGGCGAAATGAAGGCTGAGTGCACCAAAATAGGCAGGTGGAAAAATCATTGTAATCATTTTCAATATACCTTCCTGCTCCTGCATATAGACAGTGAAGGTATTCATGAGCGCCGCATCATCTAAATTTAAGCGGACAAGCACATTAATCAGAATAACAAATAGCAGGGAACCGGCACCCATAAAGATTTTGGAACGGTCTTTATTTTTGGCAATATTTACGTATCTCATAACGAACATAAGTATAACCGCTACAATAGTAAACGGAATAATTGGGAAAACAATAAACAAAATAAGACCATAAACATAAAATAGAATAGGCGCATTGCTGATGCTTCCGTAAATAAACAGAAATGGAATAAAAATAACTGCCGATATTAAGTAATTGTAAATTAACGGATTTGCTGCTTTGCCAATTAATAATTGATGAGGATGTAAAGGTAACGGGATGTATGCTGTAATATCATCTGAAAAATAAAATGCTGATAAAATGGTGATAAAAGAAAAGAAGAGCAGTACAGCGGTAATAAAAAGAAATGCTAGACCAAGCAGCATGCTTTCCTGGTTTACCTCTGCCAGCAAGTGATAAACATTTTCAATAATTGAACGGAAGACCTGCATCATTATTATAAGGAAAAATGGAATCAGAATAACAACAAGTAAACCATAAATCCATGTATTACTCTGTTTGCTGGTGGACGAATATTGCATTTTTAACATAATTTTAGTTACTATCCATGTGTTACGCATCATTTGTCAACTCCAAAAATACATTTTCAAGTGACTGGTCTGTTTGATATTTTGCCTGGAGCTCTTCAATCGTTCCATAAAATAACAGCTTTCCGTGATTAATAATAGCTACTTCATCGCAGATCTGCTCAACAACCTCCAGACCATGACTGGAGAAAAAGACAGTATTTCCTTTGTCAGCATGCTCTCGCATCATTTGCTTTAAAGCATGTGAGGATTTTGGGTCCAGTCCAGTTAACGGTTCATCTAAAATCCAAATGTCGGGATCATGCAGAAGAACAGATGTAACCATTATTTTTTGCCGCATTCCATGGGAATAACTCTGAATATAATTTCCGAGCGCATGATCGATTGCGAATTGTTCTGTATAGTATTTGATTTTCTCCTGCCGTATTTCTTCAGGAACCTGATAAATATCAGCAATAAAATTAAGATATTCTAACCCTTTTAATCTTAGAAAGATATCTGAACGGTCAGGAACAAATCCGAAAATTTTTTTTGCTTTTAAAGGCTCCTTGTCAATATCAATATCATTTAGCGTAATTGTTCCCTTATCAATTGGTAAAATCCCCGTCATCATATTGATGGTAGTAGATTTACCTGCTCCATTTGGTCCAAGGAAGCCGACAATCTTCCCATCAGGAATGGTTAATGTTAAATTATCAATAATTTGATTCTTCCCATCAAAGCTTTTATTAATTTGAGATATTTCTATCATTGGAAAGCCTCCATTTCTGTTAATAGAGTAAAAAACTAAAATAGCAAGAAAAAATATATCTTTATCGTAACACGCTGTTTAAGTTTAGCAAAATAGGAATTTTCTAACTTTAACCACAAAAAATTGTTCCTGAAAGTATTACTCAATTTATACAACAAGAATATGGACTTTCATAAGGATGAGAAAGTTAACTTTCTGTTCGTTTTAGAGCGGTTGTGTTAAAATTTACAATGGACTATGGATACGAAACAGCATTTAAAATAAGCTTATTACCCATAAAGTATTGCGTATATAGAACATAGAAAGGAAGAAAAGTAAATGATAACTAGAAAAAGTAAACGAGAAGTACAGCAAATGCAGGAAGCTGCGGATTTGCTGGTGGCAACACATAAAGAAATTGCAAAGCGTATTAAACCGGGTGTTACTACACTGGAATTAGATACGTTTGTGGAAAAATTTTTAGAGGAGCATGGTGCAACACCGGAGCAAAAAGGCTATAACGGTTATCCTTATGCAATCTGTGCTTCCTTAAATGACGAAATCTGTCATGGATTCCCAAATGATATGCCTTTAAAAGACGGTGACATTGTGACGGTGGACATGGTCGTTAATTTAAATGGAGGGCTTGCAGACTCTGCTTGGACATATGCAGTTGGAAATGTAGACGAAAAAGGGCAGAAGCTGATTGATGTGACAAAAGAAGCGTTATATAAAGGAATTGCTCAGGCGAAACACGGAAATCGTTTAGGTGATATTGGCCATGCCATCCAGTCTTATGCCGAAGCGGAAGGATTTTCTGTTGTACGTGACTTTACTGGCCATGGAATTGGACCTACCATTCATGAAGATCCACATGTTCCACATTACGGATTGCCAAATAAAGGTATCCGTCTAAAAGAAGGCATGGTTATTACAATTGAACCGATGATTAATGAAGGTGACTGGCGCAGTAAGATGGATGATAACGGGTGGACTGCCAGAACAGTGGATAAAGGCCGTTCTGCACAATTTGAACATCAAATTGTTATCACGAAGGATGAAGCGATTATTTTAACAGAGCAGGATAAATAATTTTTAGAAATAGAAAAATCCCCAATGAGAGTGTTGAAACGCTCGTTCATTGGGGATTAACTTTTACTTTTTAGCTGTTCTCGCGCCAAATAAAATAGTGATTATTGGACTTAACAAGCAGAAAAATGCAAACGGCAGGTAAGCCAATACAGGAACACCGAGGACATCTGCGATAAACACACCGCACACACTCCAGGGAACGAGCGGGTTAATTACAGTTCCAGCGTCCTCTAAAGTTCGCGATAGTGCTTTCTTTGTTAACCCAGCGCGTTCATAAATCCGTTGAAATGTTTCTCCGGTTAACAGGATGGATAAATACTGTTCTCCGATAAAAACATTCACACCAATGGCTGTACCGGCAGTTGAAGCAATGATTGATCTCGTTCTTTTGAGCCGTGTTTGAAGTGCATCCAGTATTGTGGGCAGTAGACCAGTAACAAACAATAACCCGCCAAAGCTTAAAGCAAGGAGCACAAGGGCAATAGTGAAAAACATACTTTCCATACCGCCTTTTGTTATTAATTCATTAACAGGCTCGAAGTCTGAACCGCCAGTATACCCTTCAAACCAAGCTTTTGGGACGTCACTTAATGGAAATTTATTCACTGCCATAGCTATTATACTGGCAACCAAGCTGCTGATAGACAATGATAAGAAAGCAGAAAGCTTAAAGATAGTACAAACGATTAATACAATCAATGGAATCCAAGAGCTCCAATGAATCAATCCTGTAGCCTGTAAAGCATCCTGATATTGCGCAATATTATTGTTGGCATAGGATTTACCTGGTGATAAAATTGCAAAAGCAATAAAAGATATAATAAAAGCAGGAATAGTAGTTAAACTAATATGTTTAATATGCTCAAATAAATCTACCCCGACAATAGCTGAAGCAAGATTGGTCGTATCGGATAAAGGTGACATCTTATCACCAAAAAAAGCTCCAGAAACAATTGCGCCCGCTGTAATTGCTAAAGAAGCATCCATTGCTCCAGCCATTCCAATTAACGCGACTCCGACTGTCGCTGTTGTTGTCAGTGAGCTTCCTAAAGAAATTCCGATAATTGCTGTAATGGCAAATACAATCGCATAGAACCAGGTTGTAGAAATAATAGATAACCCTACCATCATCAGTGCCGGGATGGTGCCGCTAATCATCCAGCTGCTGATTAAAATACCGATAACGAAAAACAAGAATACTGCTCCCATGGCAGAGCCGGCGCCTAAAGCCATTGCGTGCTGAAGAGACTGATAGCTGATTTTGTTCCATAGACCATAACCAATTAAAATAAAAATAGCAATAAGAATTGGGATGTGAGGAGCGGTCTCCATTACAATCATAAAAAAGCTGATAATACCAACAATCATTATAAAGAAGATGATTGAAACAGCTAATGAAGGATTATGCTTTGCCTCAATTGAATTCATTTTATTTCCTCCTTGAATTTACATTCTATATATCATTATCTTACTTCTATAAAAAATCAGGTGATTATTTTATTCAACAAAAAAACTCCGCCCCTAAAATAGGGACGAAGTATATCTCCGCGTTACCACCCTGCTTGATGCACAAAAGCACATCCACTTGATTGCAGTGACAAGTTTTATTACAAAGTCTGTAATTCAATCCATTAAATACCAAGGTTTTCACCACCCACCTTGTCTCTATAAGCTGTCATATAATGATTTACTTCGGACTTTTACTGTCAGAACGATAGAATTGTTAATAATGACTATACAATTAATTTACTGGAATTGTCAATAACAGATTTTGATAATGCTCTAATTTACGTACAAATATAAAATTGTGATTTCAGTCTCGAGTTGTTGACTCTTTGTCTTCTTCATAAGGTTCAATATGAATTAATGCGTGATTAATTCCGTATTCCTTGTAAAGATAGTCTTCAATATGCTCTGTGATAGCATGACTGTCAACGACATTCAGTGTAGGATCCACCAGAATAGTTATATCTAAAAGCTCCTGGTTTCCGTGAATTCTGCCTTTAATATCAACAATATCACGGACATTTTTAAATGTTCGAATAGCATTCTTCATTTCATCCAATTTCTTATAATCAAATCCGTCTGTTAATGTAACAGTTGAGTCTTTAAAAATATCCCAGGCTGTTTTACAAATAATTAATCCAACTAACACAGCAACGACAGGATCTAGCCAGAAAAGCCCAAATTGTGCTCCGATAATACCGATAAATACACCAACACTTACAAAAGCATCAGAGCGGTTATCCATTGCCGCTGCAAAAAGTGCGCTGCTTCCTACTTTTTTTGACAGCTTCAAATTATAGCTGTAAACACCAAGCATAACGAAGGCAGCAAATAGAGCAACCCAGGCTGTCAGCATATCCGGTTGAGAGTAGTTGGATAGATACAGCGTCTGGCTGGCAGTAAATATAACTTGAAGGCCGATAAGCATCATAATAAAAGCTGCAAATAAAGAAGCAATACTTTCTGCCCGGTAATGGCCGTAACGGTGTACGGAGTCTGCTGGTTTCCGTGCTATTTTTAATCCCACTAATACAGCAATGGAAGCGATGATATCTGTAAAGTTATTTAATCCATCTGCCCGCAAGCCGTCAGAACTTCCGATGGAAGCAATATAAAGCTTCATAACTGCTAAGAAGATATAAGCAACGATGCTTAACCAGGCGCCCTTTTCCCCGGTTTTTAAGTTTTCATTATGATTATTCATTTTAATCCCACCATATTTTAATATTCATTGTTTAGCGATGAAGAATTCCTTTTAGTTCGTGTTCAAAAAGTCCGATAAATAGGGCCACGAAGTTCAAGGCGACGAATATTTTTCAAACGGAGCGTATGCTTTATAATACGTGAGTATTGAAAAATATTTGTCAACGTAGAAATTCGCCATGTCATCTTTATTGGACTTTTTGAACATCCTCTTTTAAGAAGATAGCTTATATAGTCTATCAAATCACCTGCTGGTGGGTCTAGAGAAACATAACAGACCACAGGAAGAGTTATTGAAAGCTGCAAGCATATTTTCCTTTGGGAAAAAAACATTACTCAGGCAGTATTTATTGTGGCTCTCTATTTGAAAAATAATTCGGAAATAAGATTTCAAAATACAAAGCATAAACTCTATTTAGAACGAAGATAACGTGTAAGGTCACTGCTGCAGCGGACCGTTTTGCTTTCCTAGAGACATGCTCTTTAGCTAACCTTTTCTAAGAAGAGCGCTTGGTAAAAGTGGATCTTCAGATGATGCTTTTCCCTTAGGAGTCAAAACAGCCCGCCTCCGCTAGAAGGAGATCCTGTACTGTTTAATACAACTTAGCCAATAGAAATTAGACCAGTAAAGAACATTTTTTTCTTGATGCATATAAAAATGTCCGTCATGATTGCTTTCTATGTATAAAAGCTATTCCCGATATTTACTATCCCATGCTGTGACATCATTTAAATTGCCAAATCAACCATTTGAAACATTAAAATGATGTGGTATCTTGATAAATACCTTCCTAAAGCCTTGAAAATACATGTTTCACCGTATCTAAGAACTTAGTTTGCGCGTACCTTAAATAAAGGCAATAAACCAAATAAGCAGAAAAAAATATTTTAAAATATATTTTAGTTGAAATTTATAGAAAGTTTGTGCATAATGGGAAAAAGGCTTAAGGGGGAATTTTCCGTGAAACAAGAAAAAGTCGTTTATCGCTTTTTTCAATATGTAGGAGAGCCGTTAACAGCAAGAAAAGAACTGGCGTTTGAAGAGCAGTTGTATGCACAATTATTATTGGACGAGCTTTGTTTTAACTGGAATAAGTCTCACTTGGAAGATAAAATAAATCATGCAATTGAAACAAATAATTATAATGATTTTAAGAAATATAGTAAAGCTTACAAACAATATGTTTGGGAAGATTAAGCATACAAGCATAGGACGCTGTCTAAAGCGTGCCTATGCTTTTTTTGTTTCTGTAATTATGCTTTTTACCGAAGTGAATATTTAGTAAATTCATATTGATTAAAAAACTGATAGGATAAACCAAATAAATCCATTATAATGCAAGTAAGAGGGGGGATAAGATGGACTCAAAATCGAAAAAGAAAATACAGCGCAGCTGGATGATGTATGATTTTGGAAACTCTGCTTTTGCAACAACGATTATGGCGGCAGTACTGCCGGTTTATTATTCAACTGTTGCTGCTTCGGGGCTGGATGATCATTTAGCAACGAGTTATTGGGGTTATTCACAATCTATCTCTGTTTTAATCGTAGCTATCCTTGCACCAATTCTGGGTGCTATCAGTGATTTTTCTGCGGCAAAGAAAAAATTTCTTCGTTTTTTTGCGTTTATGGGGATTATTGCAAGTATTCTAATGATCTTTATCAGTGAAGGCGATTATTTGCTCGCTTCTTTATTATTTATTATTGGTTCGATCGGGTTCTCCGGCGGAAATATATTTTATGATGGTTTTCTGCCAGAGATTGCAGAAAAAGAAGAGATGGATAAAGTATCATCAGGAGGCTTTGCATATGGATATATTGGCGGCGGAATTCTACTAGCCATTAATGTCATGATGATATTAAATCCGTCATGGTTTGGTATTGCAGATACAGAGTGGGCAACCAGAATTTCACTTGCTTCTGTAGGAATATGGTGGCTTATTTTTACGATTCCGCTGCTTAAAAATATAAAAGAAGAGAAAAAAGAGAAAGTGGAACGGACGAAATCATATGTATCAATCGGTTTTCAACGAGTGGGTAATACTTTCCGGGAAATGAAACAATTCAAACAGCTGATTATTTTTCTGATAGCTTTCTGGCTTTATAATGACGGTATTTCCACCATTATTCGTATGGCCACTGTTTATGGAAGTGAGATAGGTATCGGCCAAAATGATTTAATTATTGCATTATTAATTACGCAGTTTGTCGGGATTCCATTTACATTCTTTTTCGGCTGGCTGGCGGTAAAAATTACAGCAAAAAAAGCCTTATTTATTACTTTATATGTTTATTTAGGAATAGTTATTATTGGTTATTTTATGAGTACAGCATTACATTTTTATATCTTAGCGATTATTGTAGGTATGGTCCAAGGAGGAGCGCAATCATTGAGCCGGTCTATTTTTGGAAGAATGATTCCGACTGGCAAGCACGCTGAGTTTTTTGGATTTTACGGTATTTCATCCAAATTTGCAGCCATCATTGGACCGTTTATGTTTGCGCTTATTGGACAGCTGACAGGGAATAGCCGTTTAGGAATTCTGTCACTTATCTTCTTCTTTATTATTGGAATACTTCTCCTGAAATTTGTAGATATTGATAAAGGAATAGTAGAGGCGAAAAGAGCTTCGAATAAAAATGAGGGAGTAAAAATACGTCCGCAATAAATTGAATAAAAACAAAAAGAAGCGCATGCTGTTTGATTATACGAAATCAAAAAACATGTGCTTCTTTTTATTATACAATTGGTGCACTAAAACGGTTTGTGAAATGATCTGCTAAATGTGTACCAGTATCATATGAAATATTATCAATACGGCGGATCAGCTGTTTTTTTGTGGATTCTTCGGCTTCATTCCAATAGTCAAAAGCCAGAGGAAGTACGCTAACTACATCATTTAAGGCATCCGTATATAATTCTTCAAAGCTTTCCTCATATAACTCTCCTGTAGCTGAATGAACCCAGGATGTTTTTCCTTCATTAAGATAATCGACATATTCATCAGCCGGCTGATGTGAATAGGAGCGGATAAATGGTTTCAACAGTTTATTTTTTAAGCCTGACGGATCAGAAAAAAGCTTTTGAGCGGTAATCATATCCTGGTAAGCAGTTTGAACAGTGTTTGTTTGAAAAGACAAATCAGGATAAACTTTCCGGATAGCTTCATCCAACAGATGTAGAATGGCTGGCGACAGCATTTCGCCGAGGTAAATCTCTTCAAATACCGGATGCTTCCAAATCTCTTTTTGCCGATGTTTTAAAGCCATTTTTGTATCAATAATTGTTTCCAGCAGCTGATGTTTGCTTCCTTGGTAACCGGCACGGTAATGGATATAGGGATGTGTATGACGATCCAAAAAATGATGTGTGATAAACCCAATTACATAAGCTTTTACCTCGTCCGGTTGTCTGTTTGCCTTCTCAATAAGATATAGTAGAAAAGGGCCGCATTCTTTTGTATGTAATGCATTACCGATATCATGCCCGGCCTTTTGACCGGAAAGCCAAGGCCAGAATCGATAATAGAAAAAAGGATCGGGACCTTGTGCGCCCAGAAATAAAGCATTTCTGTCAGGAGAATCGGGTATATCATATGATAGTGAATTACAAGCATCTTCTGCGAAAAAAATATGTGTCCAGATATTCGGCATGTTTTATTCCTCATTTCTGTCAGGTTTAAAATGGGTGAAAAAGATAATATTTTCTGAAAATAAGATTACCTATATCATATCACGAAAAAGAAATCGAAAAAAATGAAATAATTTGGTACACTAGATATGGATTCAGGAAAAGTTCAAGGAGGAATCAGGATGGATTATCGCATAGAAAAAGATACGATTGGGGAAATCAAGGTCCCTGCAGACAAATATTGGGGAGCACAGACACAGCGCAGCAAGCAGAACTTTCCGATTGGTCAGGAAACAATGCCTGTAGAAATTATTAAAGCGTTTGCAATTTTAAAAAGAAGTACAGCAATTGCTAACTTTGAGCTGGGCTTAATGGAAGAAGAAAAAGCAGAAGCAATAAAATATGCCGCAGATCAAGTATTAGCAGATAAATTAAATGAACATTTTCCACTGGTGGTCTGGCAAACAGGAAGCGGGACACAATCAAATATGAATGTAAATGAAGTATTGGCTTATGTGGGTAATGAATGGTTAAAAGAGCAGGGCAGTGAATTAAAGCTTCACCCAAATGATGATGTGAATAAATCGCAAAGCTCAAATGATACATATCCTACAGCCATGCATGTAGCAGCGGTATTAAAATTGGAAGATACAGTATTGCCTGCCATTCAACAATTAAAGGGAACCTTGGAAGAAAAGCAAAATAAATTCGCTGATATTGTAAAAATTGGCAGAACTCATCTGCAGGATGCAACACCACTGACATTAGGTCAGGAAATCAGCGGCTGGCATCGGATGTTAGAAAAATCGTACACAATGATCAAAGAAAGTAACGAACATCTGCGGGAATTGGCTATTGGCGGAACAGCTGTAGGAACTGGTTTAAATGCACATCCAGATTTCTCAGAAAAGGTTTGTAAAGCTATTTCAGAGTATACTGGAAAAAGCTTTATTTCTGCAAAAAATAAATTTCATGCATTAACTAGTCATGATGAGACTGTTTATGCCCACGGAGCATTAAAAGGACTCGCTGCAGATATGATGAAAATTGCCAATGATGTCCGCTGGTTAGCAAGTGGACCACGCTGTGGGATTGGAGAAATCACGATTCCAGCAAATGAGCCGGGCAGCTCTATCATGCCAGGGAAAGTAAACCCGACCCAAAGTGAAGCAGTAACCATGGTTGCGACACAGGTAATGGGAAATGATACAGCAATCGGTTTCGCTGCGAGTCAAGGGAATTTTGAATTAAATGTATTCAAACCTGTCATCGCTTATAACTTCTTACAGTCCAGTCAATTGCTAGCAGACAGCATTCTTTCCTTTGATGAGCGTTGTGCTGTAGGAATTGAAGCAAACCTGGAGCAAATCGAGAAAAACCTGCATGGCTCGCTAATGCTGGTAACAGCTTTAAACCCGCATATCGGCTATGAAAATGCTGCGAAAATTGCTAAAACAGCCTTTGCTGATAATGCAACATTAAAAGAAACAGCGGTGAAGCTAGGCTTACTGACAGCTGAGCAATTTGACGAATACGTGAAACCAGAAGAAATGACACATCCAAAATAAGTACAAGCAATCCGGAAAACTGTTGAGTTTCTACTTTAAAACTCAACAGTTTTTTTGAGTAGAAAAAGTGGAATATTGGTGTGAAAGTAAACTTTTTTGTGTGAAAATCCAATATGCAGGACAAGACTCTCTGTAAATGATGTAACCGCTATCGAAAGCTGGAAAACACCAAGGAAATCGCTTCGCTTCCCTTGCAATCTTTTGAAGGGTACTATAAGCTGAACTTAAATTAAAAACTTCCATTTGAACTTTTTTCTCACTTATAATCGGTTTATTGTTTTCCTTTCTCTATTATTTATTGTTGAAGAGAAGATTTACATGCGAATAATTATAAAATACATAGAAATAGTTAATAGGTTTTACGCAGCCAGTTATATTTTACTGTTCTGTTTGGAGAGGAACTATAATGGAGGTGTCCGATGAAAAAGGTGAGAAAAGCATTCATGTAGCAAGGAGAGAATTATCATGGTAAAACAGAAGGAATTTACAGTTGCAGATGCAATTGTAAAAGAACTTGTAAAGGCAGGAGTAGATACAATTTTTGGAATTGTCAGTATCCATAATATGCCTATTTATGAGGCGATGCTGGAGGAAGGTTCCATCCGAATGGCGACTGCACGGGGAGAGAGTGGTGCCGTTAATATGGCAGATGCTTATTCACGCACAACAGGTAAATTAGGTGTTGTGCTTACCAGTACAGGGGCCGGAGCAGGTAATGGGGCAGGCTCATTAACGGAAACCTGGAATTCAGGAACACCGCTTCTTCACATTACAGGAGAAGCAAATTATAACTATATTGGAAAAGATTTACGCTACATTCATGAATGTAAAGATCAGCAAAAAATGATGGAGGGTGTTAATAAAACATCTTACTTATTACGGCTGCCTCGTCAGATTACACCATTTATGCGGACAGCCATTAACGAGGCTCTCGAAGTCCCTAAAGGTCCTGTCACTGTATCTATTCCAACGAATTTCCAAGCACAGATTATCCCGCAAAACCAGATTATCGAGACAGAAATACAGCCGAAGAAGACAGAAATTACTGTACCAGAAGAAATAATTGAAGCAATTATATCTGCGAAAAGGCCGATTGTTTGGACAGGCGATGGCATTATTCATTCCGGAGCATCTGAAGAGCTTTTAACATTAGTAGAAAAGCTTCATCCGGCAGTTGTGACAAGTGAATCTGGAAAAGGCGGCATCCCGGAAAATCATCCGCTTTGTATCGGAAATTTTGCTGCAACGCCACAATTTACAGAGCTTCTGAAAAAATCAGATTTACTTATTAGTATCGGCGTCAGATTTCGTGAAACAGAAACCGCTGAAGGTACGCTGCCTTTGCCGGAAAATCATATCAATATTGATTTGAACCCACATGCTTTTAATCGTAATTATGCTACAAAATCCGGATTAATTGGTGATGCGAAAGCAGTTTTACAAACAATTAATAAAACGCTTGCAGAAAAACATGTTCAATCAGACAATTCCTATGTCGAAGAAATAAAAGCGTGCCGCCAAGCTGTTCGGAATGATTTAAACGAAACCATCCAGCCTTATGGAGAGTTTGCCCGTATTATGAATAAGCAATTGCCGGAAAACACAATTTTAGTAACGGATGTAACGATGCATGGATATATATGGGGAAACAAACTGGTAAATATTCATGAGCCTGGGAACTATCTGCATATGACCGGTGGAGGAATTGGGCAGGGGTTGCCGATGGCAGTCGGCGCAAAAATAGCGCAGCCGGAAAAGCCGGTTGTTTTAATAGCTGGTGATGGAGGGTTTATGGTGAATGCTGGAGAGATGATTTCAGCTGTTCAGGAGGATGCGCCAATCATTGTTTTGCTGTTTGATGACGGTGGCTATGGAATCCTGCAGTATTATCAGGATGCAGCGTATGGCAGACAGACAGCTGTTCATTTGAAAAATCCTGATTTTGCGATGATGGCAAAATCGATGGGCTTTGAAGCGGAAAAAGTAACATCTGCCAGTGAATTTGATAGCGTTCTGGAAAAAGCACTTGCAAGCAATCAATCCTGTATGATTGTTGTCGATGCCAATAAAATTGGTGATTTGAAATATGAAGATTCACCAGAATATATTCAATCATTCCGACCGCATCAATAATAAAGCAGCTAGAATCAATCAGATTTTATCAAAGGAGAATCGTAATATGACAAAACATTTAAAGCTGTATATAGATGGAGAATGGACCGATTCTGCCAATCCAAACATGCAGGACGTGATTAACCCTGCAAACCAGGAGGTTATTGCGAAAGCCTCACAAGCTACAAAAGAGGAAACAGAAAAAGCAATTTGTACTGCTAAAAAAACATTTGAAAGCGGCGTCTGGTCGGAACTGACGCCGGGAGAAAGAGCAGAGATACTGCTTCAAATTGCAGATAAGATAGAAGTAAATTTGAATGAATTGGCAGAGCTTGAAGTAATGAATAACGGTAAAACAAAAAGAGAAGCTGATGCTGATGTGGAAGACGCCGTAAATACCTTCCGTTATTATGCCGGGTTGTTACACAATCAAACTGATGAAACCTTTGAGGCAGACAAAGATTTGCAAACAGTGATTGTGAAAGAGCCGATAGGAGTAGCCGGTTTAATTGTACCTTGGAATTTTCCAATTCTGATGAGCGTTTGGAAAATAGCACCTGCTCTGGCAGCAGGGAATTCCATTATTTTAAAGCCTGCAGAGATAACTCCGGTAACAGCAGTTAAGCTTTATGAACTTATAGAACAGACAGATTTACCTAAAGGTGTTTCGCAGCTGCTGCTGGGAACAGGATCTGTTGTTGGCCAGACACTTGCTGAAAGTAATGATGTGGACATTGTTTCCTTCACAGGCAGCACGAAGGTCGGGCAGCAAATTATGCAGGCTGCGGCGGGAAATTTAAAAAAAGTTTCCCTTGAGCTGGGCGGGAAATCTCCGAATATTATTTTAGGTGATGCAAACATTGATTTAGCAGTAGATTATGCTTTATTCGGTATTTTTATGGGAGCTGGACAAGTCTGTACGTCCGGAAGCCGGCTGCTTATTCAGGAAAACATTTATGATGAATTTATAGAAAAATATATAGAAAGAGCGAGTGCCATTCGTGTCGGTCCTGGAAAGGATACAAAATCAGAAATGGGAGCGATTGTCAGCGAAAGACACATGGAAAGCATTTTAAACTATATCCAAATTGGAAAAGAAGAGGGTGCACGTCTGGCCTTAGGCGGCAACCGTATAGAAAAAAACGGTTTGGAGAAAGGCTTTTTCATTGAGCCGACAATATTTACGGATGTTACAAGCGATATGCGTATCGTCCGGGAAGAAATTTTTGGTCCTGTTATTGTTATTCAGAAATTTAAAGATGAAAAGGATGCAATTCAAATCGCAAATGATACCGATTACGGGCTTGCAGGTTCAGTATTTACCAAGGAGCAGGGCAAGGCTATCCGCATCATAAAGAAGATACGTGCCGGCATTACATGGGTGAATACATATCACTTATCCAGTGTACAATCTCCGTGGGGAGGATATAAAACAAGCGGTATCGGAAGAAGTCTTGGGAAATATGGGTTGAATGAATATCAGGAGACAAAACAAATTAATATCAGCATAAACCCTGAGAGACTTGACTGGTTTGATGGAAATAAATAATTTGAAAGAAAAATAAAGGAGAAGAGAAATGTTAAAACCATACTTAGTTCTAGAATGGAATGATACAGAAACAGATGCTCAAGGCTGGCTTGTTGTTCAAAATTTAAAAAAGGGATATTCCGGCGGAGGAACCAGAATGCATCCTTCCGTAACGAAAAAAGAAGTGATCCGGCTTGCTGAAGCAATGGCTTATAAATATGTAGCAAGCGGTTCTCAAACCACAGGCGGATGTAAAGCAGGAATTGCTTATGATTATAAAGCGCCGGATGCACACGGTGTATTAAAACGATTTTTAATCGCTATGATGCCGTATATTGATAACGGTGTGTCCTTAGGGAATGATTTAGGAACAAAATACGAAGATATCCTGGAAGTCTTCCATGAATTTAGTATTGATATCCCGCTGACAAAATCAATGAAAGAAGATCCCGTCGTCTTAAAAGGAATAAAAGACTATGATTATTTGTTAACACAAAAAATGGATGGGCTTCTTTTAAACGATATTGTTACAGGCTACGGAGCTGCATTTGCAACAGATGAAGCATGGAAGTTTACGAATGGAAAAGGTGGGGCAAAAGTAGTTATTCAGGGATTTGGCTGTGTTGGTGCCAGCTGCGCATTAAAATTGCATAACCTGGGATACAAGGTAGTAGGTATTTCTGATGCTAATTTATTGGTAAGCTGTGAAGAAGGATTAGATATTCCTTCCCTTATTGAACATAAAAATGAATATGGTGAAATGGATCAGGCTTATTTTGAACCAGACTATCGTGTAAGACCAAACAATGAGTGGCTGGACGTAGATACAGATATTTTAATTCCTTGTGCACTGGAAGATGTGATTAATGAATCCAATGCAGATAAAGTCAATGCAAGCCTGATTGCAGAAGCAGCAAATATTCCGATTTCTGCTGGAGGAGACAAAATCATTAAAGAAAAAGGAATTCATTTAGTAAATGATTATGTAGTGAATTTAGGATCTGTACGTGCTTATGATGTAGTGGTATTCGGTCTTGTAGACCCGACGCCTCAAGCTGTGATAGATGATATTGAACAGCTGTGCCGGAAAAATGTACAGCATTTGTTTATGGAAGCTGAAAAACAAAAAAGATATCAGAGGGAAGTAGCAAATGAGCTTTTTAAGCCTGGGAAAAGTGATTTATTAGAATATTAAAAGACAGTGGAGAGCGCAGAGTGATGCGTTCTCCATTTTACAAATCAGATAACAGTTAAGGCGGGGTATTCGGATGGAAAAAATCTTAAAAGAGAAATTAGCAGACATTCAACAGCGATTATGGGATATAAGCGATAAAATGTACCATAACCCGGAATTGGGAGATGAAGAATTTGCATCAATGGAGCTTTTGACGAATTTGTTAAGAGAACATCAATTTCAAGTGGAGACAAATATTATTAATCGTCCGACTGCATTCAAAGCAGCTTATGACAGCGGCAAGCCTGGCCCGGCAATCGCCTATTTGGCAGAATATGATGCACTGCCCGAGATTGGTCATGGCTGTGGACATAATTTAATTGGAACGATGAGTACTGGCGCAGGAATAGCTTTAAGCAAGGTGCTCGATCAAACAGGAGGGAAAGTGATTGTCTTTGGTACACCTGCAGAAGAAACGAACGGAGCAAAGGTGCCAATGAGCAAAGAAGGTATCTTTAATGATATGGATGTGGCTATGATTCTTCATCCGGAAGGCGAATCCAGAGAAAGTGGAGCTTCACTGGCAAATGATGCGCTTGAATTTAAATATACAGGAAAAGCAGCGCATGCAGCCGCATCTCCTGAAGAGGGAATTAACGCGCTTGACAGTGTTATTCAATTATACAATGGTATAAATGCTTTAAGAGAGCATTTACCAGATGACATCAGTATACATGGAATCATTACTAAGGGCGGAGAGGCAGCGAATGTTGTCCCTGATTTGGCTGCGGCTGAATTTTATATTCGGGCCCAATCACGCCAAACTTTAGATGAAGCCAAAGAGAGGGTCATGCAGATTGCAAAAGGAGCAGCATTAATAACTGGCGCGGAAATCGAGATAATAGAACAGGAAGGTAGTTATAATAATATGGTGACTAACCGGACGCTTTCAGATATATTTACAAAAAATTTAAAAGCAGCAACTGGTGAAATTGTATATCCTCCTCAGCTTTTGAAAGCTTCTATGGATATGGGAGATGTGAGTCGGGTTGTACCGGCAATACATCCATCGATTGGAATAGGTGACGCTTCACTGGTTCTGCATACAAAAGCGTTCGCAGATCAGACTGTTAGTCCAGCTGGGAAGCAGGCTCTGGTTAATGGTGCACTGGCATTAGCTTGTACCGGCTATGATATTTTATCCGATACTGTATTATTGGATGAAATAGAAAAAGAGTTTGAAGAAGTAAAGGAGTAACATCGTTTTTGAGCCATCTCTTTTATATGTATAGAATGTAAGGAGTTTGAATAAAAGTGTTTGGCTGCAGTAAAATTTTATAATTATAAACGATAAGCTATTTGCCATCATAATTACCAATAATTAACTATCATAAGTTCAGAAAAAATGCAGATGATATGTTTACAGGAGGTGATAACTATGGCAAATAACAATTCAAACCAATTAGTAGTGCCTGGAGTACAACAAGCTCTTGATCAAATGAAGTACGAAATTGCTCAAGAATTTGGTGTAAACCTTGGTCCAGATTCAACTTCTCGTGCAAACGGTTCTGTAGGTGGGGAAATCACTAAACGTTTAGTGCAAACTGCTCAACAACAAATGCATGGTAAATAATTTTATTTAAAAAAATATTACTGGCTAACAGGGGGAGCTCATTATGAGCTCCCCCTTACCAATTTTTTATTTTAGAATTGTATTAACGTATACGCTGTTCATTGTCTTTATCAAAGAAGTGGACTTTATTCATATCAAAGGAAAGCTCTAATTCGTCTCCGCCTTGTACATCAGTACGGGAATCAACACGTGCAACAAATTCCTGTCCATCAATACTGGAATAAAGAATAGATTCAGCTCCCATTAACTCAGCAACTTCAATTTTTGCTGTTATTTTTGAATCAGGAGAAGCTTCCAGGAAAACCAGCTCATCATGGATATCCTCAGGACGAACACCAATAATCAGCTCTTTTCCTTCATATCCCTGATCACGCAGAGGTATCAGCTTCGCTTCTGGAATTAAGAAAGTGCTGCCGCCAATTTTGAATTTGTTTCCTTCCAGTGTTCCAGTAAAGAAATTCATGGATGGGGAGCCGATAAATCCGCCCACAAAAATATTTTCTGGTAAATCATACACATCCTTTGGAGCTCCAAGCTGCTGGATAACACCGTCTTTCATAACAACCAGTCTTGTTGCCATTGTCATTGCTTCCGTTTGGTCATGCGTTACATAGATGGTAGTCGTTTGCAGGCGCTGATGAAGCTTTTGGATTTCTGCACGCATTTGTACACGTAATTTGGCATCTAGGTTGGATAGAGGCTCATCCATCAGGAATACCTTTGCATCACGGACAATCGCACGTCCTAATGCAACACGCTGTCTTTGTCCACCTGACAATGCTTTCGGTTTTCTATCTAAGTATGCTTCCAAACCTAAAATTTTAGCAGCCTGATCAACCCGCTGTTTAATTTCTTCTTTTTTGAATTTACGAAGCTTAAGTCCAAATGCCATATTATCATATACATTCATATGCGGATATAGAGCATAGTTTTGGAATACCATAGCGATATCACGATCTTTTGGTGCGACATCGTTCATTAACTTTTCATCAATGTATAATTCTCCATCAGATATTTCTTCTAGGCCGGCAATCATACGCAGAGTCGTCGATTTTCCGCAGCCGGATGGGCCGACAAATACAATAAATTCTTTATCCTGGATATGTAGATTGAAATCTTTTACCGCCAATACATCTTTATCATATTTCTTTTGAATATGCTCTAATTTTAATTCTGCCATGCTTACATCTCCTTCGATTGTTTAAATTTCAAAAGTTTATATTTGAAAGCGTTTTAACATCTGGTTTCATTTTACTGAAAAAGCTGTAAAAACAATATGGAAATGTTGCACAAAATTATGTGTGGAAATTGTGCATGTTTGCCAGAATAGCTAAATAAACGGTAAAAGCCTTATCAAATTGTTTGATATCAATGCCTGTGCTTTCATGAAATTTATCAAGCCGATACTGTAAGCTGTTTCTGTGAATATATAATTTCTTTGCGGTTTCTGAGACATTTAAATTACATTCAATAAACATCTGAATGGTATCTAATGCTTCCTGATCTGTTGTAAACTCCTTTAAAATCCATTGGCTCAGCTGCTGCTGTTCTTTGGAGGAGAGAGTTTCAATAAGAAAAGAAGGATATACTTGGGTATAGTCAATCACAGCAGTATCCATTTTGCGAAAGCTCATCTCTGCCATCTGTGTGATTTGTTGGATATAGTCTTCTAAATCACTGTCATTTTCCAAGTAAGGACCGATGAAGAAAGTAGTTTTTACATATAATTCACTCATTAATGTATCCGCAAGATGATGATAAGCTAAATCTTCTTCCAAATAATTCTTGCGGTCTTCAATAATAAATCCTTTATTTCCATTATTCCAAAGAATAGATAAATCTCCATAAAAAAATTCTTGCAGGATTTGTTTAAATGTATCCAGATCAACCTGTCCTTTTTCAATTTGAAAGAAAATAAAACGATAGCGCCCTTCTTTTCCAAGGTTTTGGTTATTCTTTTCTTGAATGCGAATTTCCCATTCCTTTTCTTTGGATGTTTGGACTGGTAATTGAATTTGATAAGCGGGAAGAAAGGTGCCTAAAAGTATTCTATCTCTCTCAGTCAATTCTTTATTATCAATACCGATAATTGTATTTTCAAATTGATACCATCGATAATCAGGATTAATATCCTCACGGTTTTTGGGCAATTTTATTAAACTTGGGTAGAGTCTCTTTAATCGTTGTAAATTCAATCTTATTTCCCCTTTTTCATTTATGTATGAAGAAAAAAATCTTACATATAAATAATAATTAGTACAGCGGCTTTTTCCTTGAAAATATATATACTCCTTTTCATTATACCTGAAATATAACTGTAGAATTTTTTCGTGACACCAAATAGATATAGCTATACATACGTTAACAGCTTTGTTATAGTAGCAAGAGACGATGAAGGAGGAATTATATTTTATGGCAAATTTACAAGAGCAAGCAAATCAATTAGAACAAGCACTTCGTGAAAGCGCAGAATTTAAAGATTTAAAACAGGCTTATGATGCAGTGATGTCTGACCCTGCTGCAAAGCAAATGTTTGAAAACTTCCGTGAAACACAACTCAACCTACAAGAAAAGCATATGCAAGGCTTAGATATTTCCGAAGAAGAAATTGAAAAAGCAAGACAAATTGTTGAGACTGTACAACAGCATGAAGCAATCTCGAAATTAATGGAAGAAGAGCAAAAACTAAACAATGTGATTAACGAAATTTCTCAAATTATCACAAAACCATTAGAAGAACTCTATGGTGCTGCTGAATAAACAGTTTGATAAATACCCCGCTGCTACAAAATGTAATGTAGCAGCGGGGTATTTTTAACGATGGAAGAGGACCAGTTTAGCACTTGGACTGGCACAACGATGTGTATGTTCGGCGTATCCTTCATTCTCAAGTTTACCCTTACCTATTTCTTTCGCATCTAAATCATTCGAAGCTTCAAACTGCTCATCCAGCAGCTTTTCCCCAGTTTTTGAAAATACCGTTAAATAATATGCAGCCATGATATACCCTCCAATAAATGAAATCGCTTTATTTATAAATTGTAAATCAAAGTGAGTAAATATTGCAATGAATATTTATTCATTTTTGAATGGAAAGCGTTTAAGACATAGGTACCAGACAAAATATACATGAGGAAATATAAGAAAAGATGAAACGATTTTATTTTTTGTGCGTATTACAAGTTGAATAAATAAAAATTTGAATATAATTGAACCTTTTCATTCGTTCAATTGTATAAGTTAGTAAAAGGAAGGGAGAGAGGTATGTGCTGAAATTATCAAATGTAACGAAGCGGTTTGGAGAACATACTGCTGTGAATAATTTATCTCTTGAGATACCAGAAAGTGAGATGTTTGGTTTCTTAGGAGGAAATGGAGCTGGTAAAACAACGACCTTCCGGATGATTCTCGGGTTACTAGATAAAACATCTGGAGATATCACCTGGCAGGATAAACCCATTTCTTATAATGAAAGCCATTTAATTGGTTATCTGCCGGAAGAAAGAGGATTGTACCCGAAATTAACTGTGAAAGAGCAGATTATTTACTTAGGTCGATTAAGAGGAATGAAAAAACAAGATATTCTTCAGAAGCTTGATGAATGGCTGGAACGGTTTAAAGTGCCTGAGTACTTAGATAAAAAAGTACAGGAATTATCGAAAGGGAACCAGCAGAAAATACAGTTTATTTCTGCCGTAATTCATGAGCCCAAGTTATTAATATTAGATGAACCATTTTCCGGGTTAGATCCGGTTAATGTGGAGATGTTAAAAGGTGCTGTCAAGGATTTAAAAAATCAAGGGACATCCATTGTTTTCTCTTCTCATCAGATGGAGCATGTGGAGGAGATGTGTCAGCATATCTGTATTCTGCAAAAAGGGGCTCCTGTTGTACATGGCTCATTACGGGAAATTAAACGCAGCTTTGGAAAGAAAAATCTTAATATCCGCGGCGATTTTTCCATGGAATTTTTAAAAGATTATCATGGCGTGGCTTCTTATAAAGAATTGCCGGATGGATGTGCACTGCAGATTGAGGATGAGCAGACGGCGCAGGATATCTTTTCAAGTTTACATGGGAAAGGTTTTGTCCGAAAGTTCGAAATAGAAGAACCATCTTTAAATGACATTTTTATCGCAAAGGTAGGTGCTTCTTATGAATAAGTTCTGGACGATTGTTGGACACACATATTTTTCCAGAGTTAAAGCGAAATCATTTATTATTACAACGGCTATTACATTGGCAATCATTATTGGCTTAGCAAATTTACCTTCCATTCTTGAAATGTTTTCAAGTGATGACGAATCCGAACATGTACTTGTCATTGATGAATCTGAAATTTACAGCAGTTATTTGCAGGAAGATGAGATAAGTGGCGGGGCCGGGATTACCTTTGAAAATTTTGAAGGAACAGAGGAATCTGCCAAACAGGAAGTAATAGATGAAAAATACGATGGTTTACTTATAATTACAACGGATGAAAATAATTTACCTGAGGGAAGTTATTACGCAAACCGTATTTCTGAAATGGGAGAACAAGTAGAAATTGAGCAGGTATTACAGCAGCTGAAAACGGTTGTTGGAACACAGGAGACCGGGATTGACCAGGAAACGTTGGCGACTATTTATGCTCCTGTGACCTTAGATACAGAACAACTGGATGACAGTGCAAGAACAGCGGAAGAAATGAATCAGTCAAGAGGTCTAGTTTACGTGATGCTGTTTGTTCTGTATATGACTGTTTTAGTCTATGGACAGATGATTGCCACAGATGTTGCAACAGAAAAATCTTCCCGTGTGATGGAGCTTCTTATCTCCAGTGCTCCTCCAATTACACATATGTTTGCAAAAATTATTGGGATTGCCTTCTTAGGATTAACACAAGTTATCATACTGCTTGGTGGAGGTTATTTTGCCATCCAAGCAAATCAAGACACGATGGCAGGCGAATTTTTTGAAGTGATGGGACTTACAAATAATGATCCGGTGATTTATATTTACGCAGTTGTCTTTTTCTTATTAGGGTATTTCCTTTATGCAACATTAGCTGCGATGCTGGGATCATTAGTTAGCCGGATAGAGGATGTTAATCAATTAATTATGCCAATGGTTATGTTAATTGTTATTGCATTTATACTTGCGGCAACAGGTCTAAGCGTGCCTGAATCGACAATGATTACTGTAACATCCTATATACCTTTTTTTGCGCCGATGATTATGTTTCTTCGAATCGGCATGCTGAATATCCCAATCTGGGAAATAGCCTTGTCCATCAGTATTCTTGTTTTGACCATAGCTGCATTTGCTGCATTGGCAGCACGAGTCTACAAAGGCGGCGTACTGATGTATGGTAAGTCTGGATCATTGAAGGATTTAAAACGTGCTATAAACTTATCGAAAAAAGAATAGATGCAAAAAGCCTCCAGCGATTGGAGGTTTTTCACTTATATTTCAAATTTTTATTTATTCCACTTCACGTATTCTAACAATCCCTTTTCAGTCTTATGCTAAATGTATTTGCCGAAAAAAGATCTTATCTTATATAATTACTGCTAATAAGGAATAATATAAAAAACAGCTATAAAATAATAATGGATAATTTATGTTATATTAAAGATAAAGTTTATTATGCGCTATTATTATACCTTAAGTTCATTTCTTTTCAGTAATTATACTCTCAGCCTTTAAGTGAACGCTTCTTCGTTGACATATATACGGTAGGGTGGTATTTTATAGATGAAGACAAAAGGAGGGATACGATGGATTCCTTACATGAGCATACATTGAAACCAAGAACAGAAACAGAGAAAAAAGCAGTTACCAATCGATTAAAAAGAATAGAAGGCCAGGTGCGCGGCATTCAAAAAATGATTGATGAAGATAGATACTGTGTGGATATTCTTGTTCAAATCAGTGCCATCAATTCAGCGTTGAAGCGTGTAGGATTTGAAGTAGCTGAACGTCATGTCAAACACTGCGTCAGCGATGCAGTGAAGTCTGGAGAAGGCGATGAAGCGATTGAAGAGCTGATGGATGTACTTCATCAGTTTACAAAATAAAATATGTTTTGAAAAGTCTGCCCTGGGCAGGCTTTTTTATTTGATGATAGAACGTGCATTCTATTATTAGCTCTGTTAAAATAAGGATATCATTAAACTGGGAGTGGAGATTGTGGATTCTGCGGTTACTTTTATTCATGCAGCGGATTTACACTTAGACAGCTTGTTTAAAGGCTTAAGGCATGTACCTGCAAATATATTTAAAGAAATTCAAGAAAGCACGTTTACCGCTTTGAACCATTTGGTCGATGAAGCGATAAACAATAACGTTGACTTTGTTTTGTTAGCCGGTGATTTATACGACCATGAATCACAAAGTTTAAAAGCACAAATAAGATTGCGGCGTGCCTTTGAACGACTGGCAGAACAGAATATTGATGTATTTTTATCCTATGGGAACCATGATTTTATGAAAGGTGATTCCTTTGATGTGGAATATCCTGATAATGTGCACATCTTTTCAGAGGAGAGAGTAACATGCATTCCTTTTTATAAAAACGGTGAAGCAGCTGCAGCAATATATGGATTTAGTTATGAAAATAGAGCGGTATATGAAAATAAATCATCTGAGTATAAGATTGCTGATGGAGAATTTCCATTTCATATTGCCATGCTGCATGGAAGTGTGGCAACGAATACGGAACATGATTCGTATGCACCGTTTCTAATAAAGGACTTGTTAAATAAAGGAATGGATTATTGGGCTTTGGGCCATATACATACAAGACAGCAGTTGTATACCAATCCGCCGGTTATTTATCCTGGTAATATCCAGGGGAGGCACCGGAAGGAAACGGGAGAAAAAGGCTGTTACCTTATAAGTTTGAGCAAGCACAATATAAAACAGACATTTCTACCGCTTCAGGCAATCCGTTATGAAGAGGTTGAGGTGGACATCCGAGAGTGTCCTACTCCGTCACATGCAGAAAAGTCCATTATGAGCCAGCTGCCAGCATATAGTGTACCGAGCTTATTATATTTAAAAATAACAGCAAAAGAAAATGAATTGTTCACACCGGATGAAGGATTCATTCAAGATTTAATTGAAGTGGTCAATGAATCTGTGGCTGAAGCCTTTCCATGGCAGTATATCTACCATTACCGGCTTGTTTTGGAGAAAGAATCGACCTGGATGGAGGACTCCTTTTTAAAAGACATATTGGAAGAAGCAGATACTTCATTTATCCAAGAAGGCTTAAATGAAATTTATCATCACCGGAATGCACGTAAATTCCTATCCTCCTTATCCGATGAAGAGGAGCAGGATGTTAAAGAGGATGCCTATCAGCTGCTGAATATGTTATTGCGAAGGGAGAGAGCGGAGTGAAGATAAAGGAAATAACGATATACGGATTTGGCCGGTGGGTCGATCAGACTTTTTCCTTTTCCAATTCCAATCTGATAACACTTCTTGGCGATAATGAATCTGGCAAAACAACCTTGCATCAATTTATTATATATATGCTTTTCGGTATGACAAAAAAGAAATGTGATTTTTATCGTCCAAAAACAAGCAGTAAGCTGGGGGGAAGGATGATTATAGATCATCCTTTTGAGGGTACTGTATGGATAGAAAGACTGGATGCTTCACAAGTACAATATTTTGCTAATAATGGGGAAGAAAGGGATGAAGCCTGGTTCAGGAAGCTTTTGGGAAATATGAATGCAGAAGCCTTTCAATCGATTTATTCCTTTTCCAACCAGGATCTAGCTGTCTTCCAGAATATGAAGGAATCGGATATAAGTGAACTTCTGTTAAGTATCGGTTTAACAGGGTCAGCAGCGGTTTATAAGGTAGAGAAGAAACTGCAGTCAGAATTACAAAAGCAATTTAAACCCTCTGGTACAAAGCCGGTTATTAATGAAAAATTAAATGAGATACGTGCTATGGATAAACAGTTGGGAGAAAGTAAGAGACTTGAAAAATCATATAAAGAACAGGTAGAAAAAATCCATACGCTGGAGAAAAAGCACACATTAAAAAAAGCACAAATTGCACAAACGAATGAACAGCTTGAGAAAGAACAGCTTATGGAGAAAATACTGCCTGTCCGAAAAGAAATGCAACTTATTTCTGGAGAGCTTCAAGAGCTGGCTGATGTGCGTGATTTCCCGTTAGATGATCAAGAGCAAATAAAAACGCTGTATATAGATATAAATAATATTAATAGAGAGCTTGAATCTCAGCAGGCTACATTGGATACTTATACGAAGAAAAAAAAGGATTTAGAAATTGCCTCCCTCCAGAATGAGAAAAAAGAACAGTTAGATTCTCTTTTGAATCAAAAAGCGGAAATAACATTAATGCGGGAACGCCAGAGAACGTTAGAACAGGATTACAGTTATAAAACCCGTGAAATAACAGAAATGATTCAGGAGAAGCAGATTCATATAACAGCGGATGAACTGGAGCAGCAGGAATTGCCATTCTATCTTGAAAAAGAATGGGGATCCTTACGGAAAGAACAGGAAAATATACAGGATAAACTTACTGGGAATATTCAAAAAAAAGAACAGCTTTTAAAAGAAAAATCCCGAATGGAGGAAGAGCAGAAGGATTTAAACCAGGAACTGCTTGCTGAAGCACATATAAAAGAATTAAATCAGCGGATAGAAGCTTATAAACAGAAGAATCATCAGGATGGAAGGCAGCAAAAGAATATGTATCAAATCCTTGAGAAAATGATTCAAGAGAAGCAAAAGCAAGGGCGGATGCTCGCTATCACTGGAGCAGTGATAGCTTTGGCTGGAGCTTTGACTGGTTTTGCAGCAGATATTCCCTGGCTGTATCTGATAAGTCTTGCCGTCGTTGCGGGAGTATATTATTTTCGGCGTATACAGCTGCAGGATATTAAACAATTAAAGCAGCAGCGGGAAAGCCCGCAGCAGAATCATCCTGGCCAGGAAACTGGCGTGACAGAAGCGGAGTACCAGGAGGCAAAGGAAATCCTGGAAGAGCAGCAGGAATTACAGCGCAGGCTGCATTCATTAGAAGACAGATTACAGCATACACGCAGTCAATTTGAGGCAAATGAAGCAGTACGATTTGATTTAGCAGAGCAGCAAAATAGTTTGGAAGAGAATGTTGTTGATCAGCAAAATCAGTTTCCCTTTTTACAGACTGTGAATGTTTTGTACTGGCAGGATATCTATCATCTCTTACAAAAGCTGATTCAGCTGACCAATGAAAAACAAAGTTTAGAAAAAGAATTGGATAGAGTAACAGAAAGGATATACGAGTTTTCTAACCAGGTCAAGAATTGGTTTAAGACAAATGGGTTAGCCAATCAAACCAACCTGGAAGAAATGATGCTCGCACTGGAGGATATACAACAGCACGAACAGCAGCATCAGCACGAGCTTCAGCAGCTTACACAATTCATAATGGATGTCCAGAATAAACTGACGGTGTTAAAACAAAAACGAAGCCGTTATGTGGAGGAAAGAGATAAACTCTTAAAAGCCTCTGGGACAGAGTCAGAAGAGATCTATTTTGAAAAACAAACGAGAAAAGAGCGATATAATAAGCTTTATGAACGTCTGGAGGAGCTAAAAGAAAGGCTTCAGATATTGATTCCTGAAGAATGGCAGCAGGAATTGACTGATGCTCCTTTAGAAGCGGAGAACTATTATAAGAATAAAAAAGAACTGGAATTAGCGCTGGCTGATTATGAAGAAGACTTAGAACAATTAAAAAGCCAACTTGCAGAGCAGAGATTGCGGATAGAGCAGCTTGAATCCGAGGAAGACATATCCTTGCAAATGCATCAGCTGGCAATGGAAAAGGAAGAGCTGGAGGATCTGGTGAGAAATTGGGCAGTGCAAAAAACGGCTTTACGCATGCTGCAAGCTGCTAAAAATCAATTTAAGGACAAGTACCTGGCACTTGTTATAGAAACAGCACAAATCTATTTTAAAGAGATTACAGCAAATCAATATGATACAATATATTCACCGGCAGCGGAAAGATCTTTTCAGGTAGAAAATAGTAAGAAAAAACAGCGGTTTTATGTAGAGGAGCTTTCTCAGGGAACCAAGGATCAGCTATACATTTCCTTGAGGTTTGCTATAAATGAGGTGATGGCAAAAACATCTGGTTTACCATTCCTTATGGATGATGCTTTTGTACATTTTGATATGAATCGTACAGAGAAAATGCAAAAGGTGTTAAGGAGATTAGCTGAAGAACAGCAAGTGATATTATTTACATGCCGCAGGGAGCTGGCTGAAGCTGCCAATGGGGATATAATTCATCTCTCCACATAATGTTTTATTGATTTGGAAGGAGGAATAAAAATGAAAAAAGGCATTGCAAATTTAACCGTCGGGGATAAATTTGAAGGATTTTTATTAATAAATGAAGCGACCAAAGGCACAACAAGTAATGGAAAGCCATTCCTGACATTAATGCTGCGCGATGAATCTGGTGAATTGGAAGCAAAGTTATGGGATGCCACCAAAGAAGATGAAGAAAATTTGCTGGCAGAGCAAATTATTCATGTGACAGGAGATATTAATCAATTTCGCGGAAAAAATCAATTGCGGATTCATTCTATCCGTCTGTCTCAGCCTACAGATCAGGTTCAAGTAAGTGATTTTGTCGGTAAGGCTCCTATAGGTCAAGAAGAGCTGGGGGAAAAACTGACAGAAGCTATTTTTGAAATGAAGAACCCTACATTACAACGTATCGTACGGGGATTTGTAAAAAAATATCAGCATGAATTACTTATTTATCCAGCTGCTGCTAAAAATCATCATGATGTAGCATCGGGTTTGGCTTATCATATTGTCAGTATGCTCGGGATTGCAAGACAGCTTCACGAGCTTTATCCTTCCATCAATAAAGATTTATTATATGCAGGTATTATTCTTCATGATATTGGGAAAATAAAGGAATTGTCAGGTGTTGTGTCGACTACATATACACTTGAAGGAAAGCTTCTTGGCCATATAACGATAATGGTAGAGGAAATAGCAGAAATGGCTAAGGAGCTGCAGGTTGAAGAAAAAGAAGAAGTACTTATATTGCAGCATCTAATTCTGAGTCATCATGGAAAAGCAGAGTGGGGAAGTCCGAAGCCTCCAATGGTTAAAGAGGCAGAGCTTCTGCATATCATAGACTTAATTGATGCAAAAATGAATATGCTGGATAAAGCTTTGGATAAAGTTCAGCCGGGTGAATTTACTGAACGGCTTTTTGCGATGGATAATCGTTCTTTTTACAAGCCGTCCTTTGAGTAAATTTCAATTCGAAATAGTATATCTGCAAGATAAAAATGAAGTTCGTGTCATTTTCTATTAACTTGTTCATATATATTTAGTAAGGAATGGACAAGGGGGATATAAGATGAGCTCGATTCCAATTTGGGTTTTTGCAGTGATTCTATTAATTTTTCTAAGTGGATATATGGCAATACGTGCGTTTTTGGCAGAGAAAAAGCTGGATAGGCAGTTTATTGAACGTGAAGGCAAAATATATATGGAACGTATCCAGGAAGAGCGGATGAAACGAAGAGAACAGGAATGAAATATGAAGTTACCGAAGCACTATATTATTCCATTAACGGAAGGAATAATATAGTGCTTTTATATTTGAGAACTTACATTGACGAAACACAAAAATTCTGATAACGTTTAACAAAAATATTTATGTGGAGGAATGAAGATGTCATACACTATTGAACTGGGGACGAAGGCACCAGGTTTTTCTCTTCTGGCAACGGATGGGAGGAATTATAGTTTAAATGATTTTAAGAATGCAAAAATATTAGTTGTATTTTTCACATGCAATCACTGCCCGTATGTTATCGGATCTGATGAGGTGACAAGAGAAACTGCTGATAACTTTAAAGATAAAGGAGTTGCTTTTGTAGGAATTAATTCTAACAGTGTGGAGACAAAGGTATTGGATTCCTATGATTTTATGGTTAAAAGAATGGAAGAAAAACGATTTCCTTGGGTTTATCTCAGAGATGAAAATCAAGAAATTGCCAAAGCCTATGGAGCATTAAAAACACCGCACTTTTTTATTTTTAATGAAGACCGTGAGCTTATATACACTGGCAGGGGCCTGGATAACCCTAAAAATCCGGAAGATGCATCGATAAATGATTTACAAAATGCATTGGAGGAAGCAGTTACAGGTAAACAAATCACAACACCAGCCACCAATCCGCTCGGATGTAATATAAAATGGAATGGGAAAGATAAATATTGGATGCCGGCAGAAGCTTGTGACCTGGTTCCGAGAAGCTGATTGTATAACTTAAGAAAATATCTTTGGAGACTGACTATCTGATATAAAAGATTTGTTAGTCTTTTTTTGTTTGGTTAAACGATAAAATAAAGGTGTTGACATATTGTAATTAAATATATAAAATATATGTTATAAAAACGTTTAACCAAAACTTGAAATAGATAGGGGTAGTTTACATGAGCGGAGATTTTAAGAAACCAGTTGTTGCAGTTACAATGGGGGATCCGGCTGGGATAGGACCGGAAATAACAGTGGACACTATGCTGACGGAGAAGGTTTATGACGAATGTAATCCTTTTCTTATTGGATCTGTTGATATAGTAAAAAGAGCTTTAGAGATAAAGAACAGTGATTTTGAAATTAATAACATTGCTTCCCCTTCAGAAGCGAAATTTACTTATGGCATTATTGATGTGCTGGAGCCGAAAGAATATGACTGCTCACAAATTGAGTACGGCAAGGTACAAAAATTAGCTGGAGAAATGGCGTATGATTACGTTACAAAATCAATTGAATTAGGGCTGAATAAAGAAATAGATATTGTCTCTACAGCTCCGATTCACAAAGAAGCGATTAAATTAGCCGGATGTAAACATGAGGGCCATACAGAAATATTTGGTGATTTAACGAATTCTGATTATGCACTTACTATGTTTAACTGTCATAACTTGAAAGTATTCTTTGTCAGCCGGCATAAAGCGCTGATTGAGGCTTGCCGCTATGCTACAAAGGATGTTGTTTTAGATACTTTACGTCAAATTGATACAGAATTAAAGGGGATTGGATACGAAAATCCGGAAATCGCATTGGCCGCACTAAATCCACATGCATCTGATAATGGACTGTTTGGCACAGAAGAGAAGGATCATTTAATTCCTGCAGTGGAAGCTGCGAAAGAAGAAGGAATGAATGTTGTTGGTCCTGTACCGGCTGACTCTGTATTCCACCTTGGATTACAAGGGAACTATGACGCTATTTTATCTCTTTACCATGACCAGGGACATATTGCTTGTAAAACATATGATTTTGAAAAATCTATTACAATTACTTGGGGGCTTCCGTTTATGCGCAGCTCTGTAGACCATGGTACAGCATTTGATATTGCTGGTAAAGGAATTGCGGGCTCTGTAAGTATGATTGAGTCTACATTGGTTCCAGTTCAGTATTGGAAAAAACAACAAAAAGCATTACAAGGATAAATAGCAATTTCATCCTGACAGACTTTACTCCATAAAAATAGAGGTGAAAACAGGGAGGGAGACTTTCCTGTTTTTATTTCTATATATGGTCAGACAAACGAGGTGCGGAAATGTCGAAATTAGGTATTATTGCTGATGATTTAACGGGCGCAACAACGGTGGGGGTATTATTAGCAAGGTCAAATATATCTGTCGCAGCTTATTTTGAGGCAGAAAATTTATCAAGGGATAATGAACAGGAAGCATTTGTTTTAACAACAGATTCCAGAGCGATAAAAAAAGAAGATGCAAAAGCAAGAGTTAGAGAAGCTGTTATCAGCTTAAAAGAAAACGGTGCCACATACTTATCAAAAAGAATAGATACAACACTGAGAGGTAACATCGGTGCAGAAGTAGAAGCTATGCTTGAGATGATGGATGAGAGTACAATTGGTATTATGGTTCCAGCGATGCCACAGTCTAAACGTATTTTAGTCGGAGGATATTCTATTATTGACAGTGTGCCTTTATCTCAGACACCTGTAGCTAAAGATGTTCGTACACCTGTTGAGGAATCGCACTGTCCTACATTAATAGAAAAACAAACAGATTATCCGATTGAAACTATTTCATTAAATACTATATTAGCCGGTAAAGAATCACTTCGGAATAGTCTTATAGAAGCTCGTAATAAGGGAGCGAAAATTATAATTGCTGATGCTGTTTCTTTGGAGCATATTGACTTGATTGCCCAGGTTATTTCAGGCTTAAAATGGAATATACTGATGATTGACCCAGGACCGTTCACAGAAAGAATGGCTTATTATAATGGGTTTGGGAAGAAAGACGAAGCACCTGGTAAGGTTAGTGCTTCTGCTGATCAACTAAACGGAACTGTTCTTGCTGTTGCAGGAAGTGCTTCTTCTGTAACGAAGGAGCAAATTAATCATTTATCAAAGCAGGAGAATGTAATTCAAATACCAGTCACTGCAAAAGATTTAATTTGCTGTAATGAAATTTCGTCTAAAGAAATAAAGCGTGTAATTGATTTAGCGGTAAACCATTTAAAGAAATCTTCACCACAGGCTCTTGTTATTGAAACGTCGGTTACAAATGAAAGAGTTGACTTAAAAGCAGAGGAAAAAAGAAACGGGCTGCAGCCGGGCGAGTCTGCAGATAATATTAATAAGGCATTAGGTGAAATTACCAAAGGAATATTGCTGCAGACATCTAAAATTAGAGGGATATACATGACGGGTGGAGATACAATGGTTCACATCTTGAAAATGCTTGAGGCTGTTGGTATTAAGCTTGTTGATTATGTTATTCCGCAAGCTGATTTAGGTGTTGTTATCGGCGGTTATTCTGATGGATTAGTTGTTGTTGGCAAGGGCGGGTTGACAGGCACTGTTCAGACAGCAGCAGCTATAATAGAGCGGATTGTTAAAGAGGCAAGTGTCCGGGATTTGATAGAAAACTAAAAGCAGAAAAGTAAAAAAACATCAATTTTAATAAGATGGTTTTTTACTTTTCTGCTTTGTTTTTATTGTACGGTTTATTCGCCTCCAAAGAAACGGATAACCTCCAAAACAGCTTCTTCAGCATCTTTTCCCTCTGCGCGTACAGTAGCTTCAACACCATTTCTCAGTTGCAGTGTAGCAAGTCCCAAAACACTTTTAGGGTTTACTTCGTGAATTTGATTGCCTGATTCATTCCGGATAAACACTTCGCAATCATATTTTTGAAGCAGATAGCTTAATTCAATAATAGTCTGCTGCTCGGTAATATTGATTACAGTATTCTTTTTAAACGATGATATAGTAATCTCCTCCTTTTAATATATAACTATTTAAAGTATATAGGAAAAAAGAGAAAAATTAAAGAAAAACGTTTAACCTAACAGCCGCAGGATTTTCTTTTTATCAAATAGGTTGGAACTATAACCTTATTAATATAGTCTGGATTATTTATTTTATTTAAAAGCATATCAAAAGCGGTTCTTCCCATTGTTTCAGCAGATGCACTAATTGTTGTAATCGGCCGGCTGATAATTGATGCGGAAGGGAAATCACCAAAACCGATAATTGCCATGTCATTTGGAATGGAAACATTCATATCCTTTAAAGCAGAAATAGCACCAATGGTCATAGAGTCATTCAGAAGGAACATTGCTGTAATATCCGGCTGGTTATTAATTAATTTCTTCACGGCCTTCTCAGCCCCCTGAACCGTTGCTTCTCCGTCAATAATCTGTTCGGGATCCAATGTCAATCCTTCCTGTTCTAATGCTGCTTTAAATCCTTTAATACGGTTAAAAGTAGGTCCGATATCGTCCATTGCATACACAACTACCATTTTTTTATGTCCGTGTGACAGAAAATGCTTTGCTGCATCGAAACCTGCCTGATAATCATCCTGACAAACCATAGGGGTATCTGACAAAGCATCATGATATCTGCTGATTAAAACAACAGGCAGGTTTTTCATAATACTATGAATATCATATGGAAAAGGCTTGGAATAGCTGGCTGCAGGGGAAAGAATAATACCATCCACCATCTGGGAGCTAAAAAGCTTCAAAGTAGATTCTTCATAATCTACATCCTCATTTGTATTTACGAAAAGTAAATTATAATTCATTTCCTTTGCCCTTAAGGAAATAGCATTTATATACTGTGTGACAAAAGAATCCGGGAAACTTGGAACAATGAGACCGGCTGTTTTCGTTGTGTTATTTCTTAAATTTTTTGCAGAATAGTTAGGCACATAATTGTATTTATTTACGATGTCCATTACTCTGTTATATGTTTCTTCAGTTATTTTTTTGCTGCCGTTAATTACATGTGAAACCGTCGTGACAGATACACCGGCTTCTTTAGCTATTTCTTTCATTGTGATACGCATTATATTCACCTCGTAGAGTTGGATACTGTTGTATATAAATAATGTAGCATCTGGCAGTGTTAATACGTTTAGAAGATAATGCCGGCTACAGTCATTTTTACATGAAGAAAAATTTCGTTTAACAATAATTTTTATTTTTGTCGATTATATAGAATTATTTTACAATATGCTTCTATATTATATCAATGTTAACTTCAGATTGCGATAAAATGGTTTTCTATTATTTTACCAGAGGTGTGAGGAAATATGATTATCTAAAGAAGAGTAGGGGAAGCAGGTTATAATTTTCTATAATGATGAGAATAAAACAACAATCGCATACTGTTAAAAGCAGCATGCGATTGTTGTTAATTATTATAAAGGTATTGTCTAGAGAGACTTTTGCTTATTACTCTTCAGTTTCTGAAGTATCTGCACCTTCGTCTTCTGTTTTAAATAAATCTTCAAGGCCATCTGCCTTAACATCTACATTAGCTTCTTCGATGATTTTTTGAAGTTTTGCCTGGATTTTTTCCTGGTCTGCCTGCTGAAGTACTAATTCACTTCTTAATTCATCTTTTAATTCGTCGAAGTCACCGATTGTTTCTTCTTTTTCACGAACATCATTTACTTTAATGATGTGGTAGCCAAATTGAGATTGTACTGGGTCGCTAATCTCGCCTGGTTCCATAGAGAACGCTACTTCTTCAAATTCAGGAATCATATCCCCTGCAGAGAAATAACCAAGGCTGCCATCATTTTCTGCGCTGCCGCTGTCTGTAGAGTACTCCGCAACAAGGTCTTCAAACTCTTCTCCATCGTCTAATTTCTGTTTTACTTCATTAGCTGTTTCTTCATCCTCCACAAGAATATGCTGTGCATCTACCTCTGTATTCTTTTTATCGTAGTACTCCTTTAAATCTTCATCTGTAATATCCATATCTTCAGAAATAGCAGCTTCTTGAAGCATTCCTACATAAACAAGATCTTTAAGGGCTTCTTCACCGCCAAATTGCTGTTCTACCATTGAATCAAATTCTTCAGGGCTGCCAAACTCGTCCTTCATTTTTTCAATTTCGTCATTTACCTGATCGTCAGTAACGTCGTATTTATCCTCAAGAACTTTGATAGTAACAAGTTCTTCAAGAACAGCTTCTCCATTACGGTCTTTCAATTCATCGTAAAATTCTTCTTTTGTGATATCGCCGGCATCCGTAGTTGCAACTACATCGCCGTCCGAAGAATTACATGCAGCCAATGCAAGCAAGCTGGCAGATATTGTTGCTGCTAATGTCCATTTTTTCATGTCTGATATACACTCCTACTCTTTCCTAATATTACTTTTATTGTTTACCATGATTAATATATCATACTTTTCCATTTTAAATAAATATTTTCAACAATTTACTTAAAAATCACATTAAACTGTCACATTTAAAATCCGGATATATGAACACACAAGCATAGCTACCAGTATCATGTTTGTAACCCGGTCCATTCTTTCTGACTTCTGTCTGGACAGCTCCATCTTCGTACAAATAGCACTGATCATGACGTTAAAAATAAGTAATACAAAAAAACCAAAAATAATATAGAAGATAGCCATGTTCTATGTAACGCCCCTTTACAATAATAATACTCCTATAACTCTATCAAAAACAAATAGTGTTGAACAGTAATAAAGTATATGTAATATTACTTTCTTTACAAATGAATGCCTAAAAAGTGCAATAAAAAATAATTCATCGGGAAAAAGAACCCCTGTTAGAACTCTTCAGAATCAATGTAGCGCGGGAGATTATTCCCTTGTTTTTCCACTACTGCCGCGGACCTGGCAAAATTGTTTTTTTATTTCCTGCTCTGTAAGAGGGGATGAAGAGCATAATAGAAGTATTTTGATTGACTGATAATAAAAAGAAAGCTTTTGCCTGTATACTCACTGGCAAAAGCTTTCTTTCTTATGAATTGGCATTTGTGTTTTTAATTTTTTCTTCTAATTCACGAATACTTGATTCAATTTGCTCCAATGATTGATGAATATTTTCCTGCTGAGGTTCTACAGCATTTTTCCAGTCCTCTACAGATTTTCGCATTTCTTCTGTCAAATCTTTGACTAGAACGGCACCTTCTTTAGAAGTCCGAAGCAGCTGTTCTTTAATTCGGATACTGTCCTCTTTTAGGTTCATCAGTAGTTCTTTTAATTCTAAGGATTGGTTTTTAACTCTTACACGGATGTCTTTTCCGGATTCTGGTGTGCTTAATAATGCAATGCCGGCGCTGACGGATGCTCCAACCAGAAACCCGAGCGTTAATGATTTTTTCTTAGACATAGGAAACGCACTCCTTTCTTCTTTCGTATATACTTTCCTTTTACCACATGTAATTAAACATTTTACAATAAAGAGGATGTTCAAAAAGTTCCCAAATGATAAGCGGCGAATCTCTGCGTTGACGTGGATTTTACGATGGGGCTGGGACTGCGATTACTCGCCCCACCAAAAGCGTTACTCACGTATTTAAAAGCATAGAGGAACTTCTGCTAAGTACGTCCACGTCCTGTGGACAACACAGAAGTCATCACATCCTGTGAAAGGCCGCTCGTAAAATCCACGTCGCCTTGATCTTCTTGCTTCTAATTTGTCTACTTTTTGAACACTCATATAAAGTAAATCCTATATACTTATTATAGGAAATGGAATCATTTTCTGCTAGTAATAATGTTTTTAACCTACCTTTATATTAACACAAAATAGTTAATATATGATAAATATACTTTGTGATAACAGAAAAAAGCATTCGTTCAAATAAAAATGGAACGAATGCTTTTGAAGACGAAGAAGGGGAAAGAAGTTTTCTTTTTCCTTTTCCTTCTTCTTCATTTAAACCGTAGCCACCTTACTTCGTTTCATAATACCTTCCACAATTGGGTAAACAACTAACATGATAACTGTATTCATTACTGCTGCCGGAAGAACAATTCCTGCAAATAAAGCAAGAAAACCGCCTTCTAAAAAACCAAGAACGAAAAGGGCTACCGATAAAAAGATACTGCCGCTGATCAGTGTCCCTGCAAAAGTTAATACAGATGCTGTTATCTTTGTATTCCATTGCTTTCCTACTAATAAAAATAGCAGGAAGAAAACAACTGCGGTTATTGGTTTATCAATTAGATTGGCAATTTGCCCTCCAGGCGCAGCAGTTGTTAGTGCGGAAATAGCTGCTGTTGCAAATGCAATCAGAAGTACATAATTCCATTTTGGGAATAAAATAATTCCTAAAAACATCATTGCCAGCATCATATCAGGCTTCACTCCAAATAATAACGGGGGCATTACCAAGTGCAGTACGGTTCCGATACTTACCAAAAGGGCAAGCATAGTTAAAATTTTTGTCTTCATAGCTTAACTCTCCTCCGCTTTTCTAAACTCTGCTTTCCGGCTGTGCGCTCATTGCCAGCCGCGAAAGGATACAGACAGTATATCAAATACTGTTTAAAATAAAAAGAACTAAATTCACTGCTTCTAACGCTTTATTTGCTCGTTAATTGCTTTAGCGACAGCTTGTAAATCCTCTGATGAGTAATCTTCTGTATGTGTTGTCCAGTTTGGATAATACCCGTCTCCATCACCGTAACGCGGAATCAAATGTACATGCAGATGGAAAACAGACTGCTCTGCTGCTGCTTCATTATTGTTTAGCAGATTGATTCCCAGCGGCTGATATGCATCGCGAATGGCGTTAGCAATAACGGGTATTCTACTAAATAGCTCTTGCGCTGTTTCTGGTGAAGTTTCATAAATGTTTTTTGTGTGTTCCTTAGGAATAACAAGTGTGTGTCCTTTTGTTACCTGACTGATATCGAGGAAAGCATATACCTTTTCATCCTCATAAACCTTTGCGGAAGGTATGTCTCCATCGATAATTTTACAAAAAATACAATCTTCATGAGCCATCTTTTGTTCCTCCTTATCAATAGAAAAAAATATTCTTTTTTCTATTGTAAAGAGTTATGTCGGGTAAAGTAAAGGATTCTATATTATTCTATAGAAGGAAGTGTACAAGGTTTCTCTAAAAATAGAATTTTAAAAAGGAACTCTGTGTTTTTTTGCAATTAAAATGAATGTTGCTTAGGTACTAACTAGACAAATTATATCTTCTGATCAAACGCTGCTTAGACAGCTTTAAGCTCTATTTTTCAAGAAATTAAATATTTGATATGACTTACTAGCTTTTATCTTTAGCAAAAGTTCCCGCAATTTGTAGAACGGTTCATTTTGGAATCTTTCTGGAATGATGATAAAATCAAAGTAATGAACAAAGGAGGATGACAGGGTGACTACCTTATTACATATAGAAAACTTATACGGAGGCTATACCCATAAAAATGTTTTACACGATATATCATTTGATTTAAATAAAGGAGAAATCGTTGGGCTCATTGGATTAAATGGCGCCGGAAAAAGTACAACCATTAAACATATTATCGGTTTAATGCAGCCTAAAAAAGGGGAAGTGCTGGTTCAGGGAAAAAGCTTTCAAAATGATCCAGAAGCATATCGTAATCAGATGGCATACATTCCAGAAATGCCAATTCTCTATGATGAACTGACTTTATATGAACACCTCAGGCTGACCGCAATGGCTTACGGAATTGAAGAAGAGGTGTTTGAACAGAGACTGCCAAAGCTTTTAAAAGAATTCCGTCTCGAAAAGAAATTGAATTGGTTCCCGGTTCATTTCTCAAAAGGAATGCGGCAGAAGGTCATGATTATGTGTGCTTTTCTTATTGAACCGCCACTCTATATTGTTGATGAACCGTTTGTCGGACTGGATCCATTGGGAATCCAATCTTATCTGCAGATGATGGATTCCATGAAAAAGCAAGGGGCAGGGGTGTTAATGTCTACACATATTCTGGCTACAGCTGAAAGATACTGTGACCGTTTTATCATTTTACATGATGGAAAATTACGGGCAGAAGGGACCTTGGAAGAGCTTCGGAGAGAGTTCCAGATGCCGGATGCAACACTAGATGATTTATATGTTCAGCTGACAAAGGAAGATGACCATGTTTGATTCCCATGCATTTTATAAAAAACGTTTATCTGCGCATGTAAAAAATTTAAGCAGGTATTTAAAATATATGTTCAACGGGCATATTGCATTTGCTATGTTTTTTTTCATAGCTGCAACAGCTTATTACTATCAGCAATGGCTGGAACAAATCCCCGCAAATTTCCCAACAGGCATTATCATGGGAATCGTTTTAGGACTGCTGATAAGCTATAATCCAATAAGAACACTGCTGCAGGAACCGGACCTGGTATTTCTTTTAGCAGCAGAACAGCAGATGGGACCGTATTTCCGCAATAGTATTATTTATAGCTTCGTCATCCAGACATATCTGATTGTGTTAGCATCCGCTGCATTCAGTCCGTTGTATTTCACCAGCTTCAGTGAACGGTCAGGGAGTGTTTTTCTTGTTACAATTTTCTTGTTCCTTCTTTTAAAAGGGATGAATATGCTGATAAACTGGTACATGCTGAAAGTCCGGGATAAAAGTTTAAGAACAATTGATTTAACAGTACGGACTCTGCTTAATATTGTCATAGCCTATTTTGTTATTGAGGGGCTGGCTTTATATGCTGTTATAACGATTGTGCTGCTTTTTCTGGTCATCGTGTATGATTTTATTGTGGCATCGAAGCAACCTGGAATCTTTTGGGACTTATTGATCGAGAAGGATCAGAGCCGTTTACAATCCTTTTACCGCATTGCCAATTTATTTGCAGATGTTCCGCATTTGAAAAATAAAGTAAAAAGAAGGGAATGGCTGACGAAAACGTTTATCAGCAGAATTCCATTTGAACGGTCAGCAACCTATGATTATTTATATCAGATTTCCTTTCTGCGCAGCGGTGATTATTTAGGAATGTACCTCCGACTTGTCGTAATTGGCGGGATTTTTATTTGGGTCATTCCTAATATCTGGATTAAAATGATATTCGCGATTCTGTTTATCTATTTAAGTGTCTTCCAAATGATGGCTCTTTATCAGCATCATCGTACACAAATGTGGCTGGATCTTTATCCGGTTAACCCGGGTTTGAAGCAAACAGCTGTTATCGGGATTATTCGGAAGCTTGGCTATGTACAGGCATTTGCTTTTACTTTTTTATTTATATTCCAGCTTGAATGGCTGGGGACTATGATTATATTAATTGGAGGGCTTAGCTTTGTTTGGGCATATATTAAGCTCTATGTAAAACCTAAATTGGATAAAGTATAAAAAAACGGTTCTATGTCAAATGTGGTGGTGGAATATCATTCCTCCACCTCTTTATTTATAAGCTTGCTTTAAGACAAGCTTTACCTCTTGTTGCCATAGAATTTTCTTTCTCATTCGATCAAACTGTTTAATCCCATAAGATAATCTTTTTAATACTTTAATCGTATTATTAACGCCTTCTATGTAGCCATTATTAAAGGGATACATAAAAGAATGCAGAATTTCTTGTTGCCATCTTTTAAATGTACGTGCGACACGATGAAATCCCTCTAACGCGGATGCATTCAACTTCTCCAGGCACGCTTCTAATCCAGCAGTTGCGTTGTGCGCATCACTTTCCTTAAACCACGTATCCAATTCATGCTTTAAACCATAAGCTTCCTTTAAGCGGGGATCTATCCTTAATAATTGCTCGACTTTCTTCTTCTGATCATCTGAACAGGTTGTCCATGATTTCCACAGAAGTTTTTTGGAACGTTTCATTCGAATTCGATCTTTCTTGGGCAGCTCCTTTTGAACTTCACGGCGGACCTCATCTAGAGCCCAATAGGCCTGACGCATAAAGTGAAAACGGTCAGCGATAATCAGAGGATTTCCCAGTGCTTTTCGAATTGCTTGTTTAAACGCTTGAGATAAATCCATTACTACCATTTCTACTTTACCTGTATCACAGGACTTTAAGTACGCTTCAATGGTTTCCACTTTTCGATTTGGCAAGATATCGATAATTCTTCGGTTCTCCACATCGACCACATTCAATTGAAACCTCTCTCCATCCGCGTCACCTTTAAACTCATCGATCGCAATGACTCGCGGCAACACTTTGCTGGTAGTTAACTCCTTCTGATCAAACCACCGTAAGACACGATTCACTGTTACTCCGGTTACTAGCGCCGCTGTACGAAAGGAACTCACCGCTGCATGCATCATCGCTGTCGTTTGCACACTCGCCATACAACGTTGATACCGATGAATCATTTGTAGACGCTCATAAAATGTGTGATGACACGACGTGCAAATATAACGTCGTTTTCGCAGGGAAAGATGAACTTCCTTGGTTGTAAACGCTGGTCCTTGAATGCTTTGCCAACGATAGCCATGTATCCGCTTGGTTCTTTTACGGCAAAAAGGACATTTCTGCATACGCTGTTTCGTGAATAATTCTGCAATAAAATAACTTTCTTCTTCTCTGATATCCCACACATCTACATGCGTATCTTTAATTCCTAACAACTCTGTGATAAAATGATGATGCACTCTTTTCCTCTCCCATTCCTTTTGTCTCGACAACTCAAGGTTACCAGAGAGAGGAAATAGAGTGTATTTTTTTGTCTCCGTTCCATCTGGCGATGGAACGGAGGGCACCACCACATTCAGTATAGAGCCTGATTATTTATATCAGATTTCCTTTCTGCGCAGCGGTGATTATTTAGGAATGTACCTCCGACTTGTCGTAATTGGCGGGATTTTTATTTGGGTCATTCCTAATATCTGGATTAAAATGATATTCGCGATTCTGTTTATCTATTTAAGTGTCTTCCAAATGATGGCTCTTTATCAGCATCATCGTACACAAATGTGGCTGGATCTTTATCCGGTTAACCCGGGTTTGAAGCAAACAGCTGTTATCGGGATTATTCGGAAGCTTGGCTATGTACAGGCATTTGCTTTTACTTTTTTATTTATATTCCAGCTTGAATGGCTGGGGACTATGATTATATTAATTGGAGGGCTTAGCTTTGTTTGGGCATATATTAAGCTCTATGTAAAACCTAAATTGGATAAAGTATAAAAAAACAAGCTGACGGTCATGTGATAGCCGTCAGCTTGTTTTATTTTGCTTGGTCCTGATAGGTTAAGTAAATATTGGCGAACGCCTTTGCAGCGATGACCATTGATTTTTCATCAATATCGAATTTAGGATGATGATGCGGGTAATCATTTCCTTCCAGATTTGCGCCTGTGAGGAAGAAAGATCCGGGTTTTTCTAATAAATAATAAGAAAAATCCTCTCCTACCATTAATGGCTCTGTAATAGCAGTGAGATCTACCCCGTCAATTTTCTTTGTTGTCTGCAGAACGAGATCTGTTTGTTCCGGATGATTAATAACTGGCGGATACCCTTTAACATAGTTAAATTCATAGGAAGCTCCAAAAGAATCACAAATCCCCTTTAAAATCTGTTCCATTTCTCCAATAATTTTTTCCTGAACAGCAATATCGAAGTGTCTGACTGTTCCAACGAGTTTCGATTGGTCTGCAATCACATTAAAAGCATTTCCTGCTTCAAAAATACCAATAGAAATCACAGCGGATGCTAACGGGCTTAAGCGTCTGCTGACAATCTGCTGGAATTGTGATACCACTTCAGCACCAATTACAATGGCGTCCTTCGTATCTTGTGGAATAGCACCATGCCCGCCTTTCCCTTGAATGGTAATTTCAAACCGGTCTGCGCCGGCCATGATTGCCTGATGTGAAGAGTAGATAGTACCAAGCGGGAGAGGAGCCCATAAATGTGTGCCGAATACAGCATCTACATCTTTTAAGGCGCCTGCTTCAACAATTGATTTCGCTCCGCCTGGAGCATACTCTTCTGCATGCTGATGGATAAAAACAATGGTTCCCTCCAATTCATTCTCGAACTGCTGCATAACTTTTGCAAATGTAAGCAGGATAGCCGTATGTCCATCATGGCCGCAAGCATGCATGACACCAGGTACTTGTGATTTGTATGGGACATCTTTTTCGTCCTGTATAGGTAAAGCATCAAAGTCGGCACGGAAAGCGACCGTTTTACCCGGTTTTGCTCCCTTAAGTGTTGCAACAACACCATTTCCACCAACATTTTTTTCATAAGGAATACCTAATTTTTCATAATAATTCGCAATATATTTTGCTGTTTCCGTTTCTTGAAAAGACAATTCCGGATGCTGATGCAAATATCTGCGAATGTCAACCATTTCTTCATATGTGTTATCAATTTGCGAATGAATAGCTGATAACATTTAATCACCTCTTAAGTATTGTAGTACATCTGAGAATTATGTGAAATCTCTTTTTATTGCCAATCTATTTTATTATATCACTAATTAATTATACTGTAGAATAAAATAATTCGAGGCTGGAATAATTTTGTTAATGCAAATAAATATAAAAATCCATGAAGCGGTAAATACCTCATGGATAGAAAGAGTTATATATCAGTTATTTTTAATTAATACGCGGGTCTTCTAATAATCTTTCAATTTCTTCTTTGTGATGTGTTTCATCAGAGATTAAATCCTCTAACTTAACTACAAGCTCTGTTAAACCCAGTTCATCAGCCTGTGCTTTTCTTTTTTCGTAACGTTCAATCGTATCCGTCTCAGATTGAAGAGAAGCTTTTAATAAATCAGCAACTTGTGTAGGCTGCGGTATAGAAGCGGCTGTGGTAGTCGGGGTACCGCCAAGGGATTTGATTTTTTCGGATAAATAAAGTGCATGACCTAATTCGTCTGTTATTTCTGATTCAAAAAATGGTTTCAGAGCCGAGCGGTACAGTCCTGAAACTACAGATGCACTATACGTATATTGGATAACAGCTGCATATTCATTCGATAAATCTTCATTTAATCCATCAATTAATTCTTGTAATTTTGCATCCATGATTTATCACCCTTTTTATGATTTTTTACTTCCTTTTATATATTTCCCGTTGTTATTTTTATCAAACCTGTTTAGCATAAAAAGAGAGAAAAGAAGGAGAGATAGGATGAAAAATAAATCTGCAGCCATTTTATTCAGCATATGGGCAGTTGGATTGCTATTAAGTATTGTCTGGGTAATACAAATAAAACTTGAGATGCTTCCTTATATAGATCAATGGACAAGAGAAATTGTACCTCTTGTTCATGGGACGAGGATATATGATTTCTTCCGGATGGTTACGGAGCTTGGATCATCCCATGTACTTATACCAATAGCTATTGTAGCAGCTATAGGGATTATGCTGTTATATAAGCATTGGTATCCGGGACTATTGCTTTTAGGAGGATCTTTATTTGCACATTTACTGAATTCATTTATAAAGCAGCTGGTAGGCAGAGAAAGACCAAGTATTTCAGTTACACTAAATGCAGAAGGATTCAGTTTTCCGTCCGGCCACAGTATGATTTCAATGGTCTGTTACGGACTGATTGCATACTTGCTATGTAAAAAGATTCGTTCAGAAAGAATAGTATTCATTGTACAGATCGCGCTGGGCACACTTGTATTTTTAATAGGAATCAGCCGCTTTTTTATCAACGTTCATTATTTAACAGATATTATAGCCGGATTTACCATTGGCTTTGCACTGCTTTATATTTATATATTTATGGACAAAAGAATCTCAGACTTAAGGCGGAGAAGGAAACATTCTTAAGCTGGTTCTCTCTAAACAGCTTTCTAAAGTAAAATAGAAGCATAGAGAAAGGAGTTGATGAAACGAATGAGGAGAATTATTTCCTGTTTTATGGCGATTTGCTTTATTTGGATTGGAGTCATGTTAATTGTAAACAGTTTGAATATAGATGATTTTGAAATAAGCTTTGGCTGGGGTTATATTTATCCGCTTTTCTTTGTTGTTACAGGAGTAGTACTGTTGGGGACAGCTATTATCAAAAGACGTGGAAGATGGATGATAGGAACATTTCTGCTTGTTTTCGGGGGATTGCTATTAGCAGATCGGTTTGGATTGGTTGATTTTACTTTTTGGAGTGTATTTAAGCTCTGGCCGATGATTTTGATTTTTATTGGGTTTAGTTTATTTCGCGGAATTCATATTCATTTGGATTACAGCAGAGGATCTAATAAGAAAAAAAAATCTGAAAAAAGAAAGAAGAATAAAGAGACTTCATTTACCTTTGGTGATATGGAGAAAAAGGGAAACTGGAATCTGGAGCCGATGAATATAAATACAATGGCTGGCAGTTTTTATCTGGATTTAACGAATGCGTATATCCCTGATGAAGAAACAGAAATACATATACGCTCCTTAGCAGGCGATGTAACTATCCTTATTCCAGAAGAAATAGAGTTTCAAGCTCAGGCAACTGCACAGTTTGGAGATATTAATATTTTGGATCAGGAATCTACCGGGGTGAATACAGAATTATTTTATGAAACAGACCAGTTTGCCAATGCTGCAAAAAAATTAGATATTATTATTCGGTTAAAGGCGGGTTCTATTCGTATTGACCGGGTATAAGGAGGGATAGAATGAAACAACGATGGAGAAGTGTCCGATTCAGTTTTATAAAATTGTATTTATATAATTTATTTTTAACGGCTTGTATCCTGCTGGCAATTATTCTATCCTTGTTTGTTATTTGGGAGCCGGAATGGTTAACCGCACAAAGTATATTTTTATTTATCGGCCTGTATATGATTATCGGTTTTATTTTATCCTTACAAGCAGGATTTACGCAAATAGGGAACTTTTTAAAAGTCCGTTTAGATGCCATTTCTATTCAAATTAAGCAATATGCCAATGGGAATTATACTGCTAAAATTTCGAAGGTTCATGAAGAAATAGATGAAACAGATCGAATTATTGACGAACTCAATGATTTAGGGGACAAATTACAGCGCCAGGTTCAGTCATTACAGCGGATGGCTGATGAGAAAGCAGATTATGCGAAATCAGCTCATAAAGCAGCGGTCATCGAGGAAAGACAGCGGATTGCCAGAGACCTTCATGATGCTGTCAGTCAGGAGCTTTTCGGACTGGCAATGTTATCGGAAACAGCATTAAAGCTATTTGATAAAAGCCCTTCTACTGCAAAAGAACAGATGCAGGAAGTCGTGCATTCAGCACATCAGGCTCAGGCAGAAATGCGAGCATTACTGCTTCATTTACGGCCGGTTTATCTGACAAGCGGGGAAACATTGGAAGAAGGTGTACAGAAGCTGATAGACGCATTGGAGCAGAAGAGCAACCTGACATTTCAAGTCGATATTGATGAAATGCCAGATTTAAAAGAAGTGGTCGAAGAGCATCTCTTTCGGATTATTCAGGAATCTTTGTCAAATATATTGCGCCACGCGAATGCAAATACAGTAAAGGTAGAAATAAAACGGAAGCAGGAGGAGCTCTATGTCCGTATTGAAGATGATGGAGTTGGATTTGAATCTGAAAATCAGCAGGACAATAAAGCTTCTTATGGGCTGAAAACGATGAAGGAACGCAGTGAAGAGCTGGGAGGGACCTTTGCCATTCGTTCAAAGCAGGGCCAAGGTACATATATTCATATTCGAATTCCAAATCAAGGAAGTTAAAAGGGGGAGAAGATTTTATGATTCGTATTGTTGTCATTGATGATCACGATATAGTCCGGAAAGGAATTATTTCTTTTCTGCAGACAGAAGATGATATGGAGGTTATCGGGCAGGCGAACAGTGGATTTGGTGGTGCTGAGCTTGTATTAAAGGAGCAGCCGGAAGTGGTTCTGATGGATCTGATAATGGAGAACGGGAATGGGATAGAAGCGACAAAGCAAATAATGTCCGCTTATCCTGCATGCAAAGTCATTATTCTTACGTCCTATTATGATAATGAACAGGTTATCCCTGCGTTAGAGGCAGGAGCGTTCAGTTATTTACTAAAAACATCAAATGCACAGGAAATTGCTGATGCAGTACGTAAAGCTGCTAAAGATGAAAATGTGATTGAACCAAAAGTTGCCCAAAAGATGATGAGTCGTTTTCGTTCATCAGTTAAGAAACCACATGAAGATCTTACAGAACGGGAATTAGAGGTGCTCTTATGTATTGGAGACGGTATGACAAACCAGGAAATCAGTGAAAAACTTTATATTGGTATAAAAACGGTCAAAACTCATGTGAGTAATATTTTAAGTAAGCTGGGTGTTAATGATAGAACGCAGGCTGCTGTTTATGTCCATCGAAATCAATTGTTTAAAGCAACTGGAGATTAATTCGTTTATAGTGCATGTTATTTTTATTGGACTTTTTGAACATTTTCTTAAAACAATTTTTAATATTTATCATAAAAAAAGGTTATCCCATCGACGGGACAACCTTTTTTTATCTACAAGTTGAATAAGAAAAGTCAAGAATTATGAATACAGCATACTGCTGTCTCATTTATTCTTCTTTTTCATGCATGTGACCAGAAATAACAAATGGACGATCCATAAAGTAGCTTGGCTGTTTTGCTTTTTGGGAATCATGTGCTTTTTTAAATTGATCAGAGTTTTTCCAATTTTCAAAGTCGGCAAAGGATTTCCATTGTGTCAAAACAACGTATTTGCTTGTCTTTTCCTGACGTAAAAAGCGCCATGCCTGGAAACCGTCCATTTCTTCAATGCCGCTGTCACTTTGCTTCATGCGATATTCGAAGGTTGAACTGCTGTCTTCGGAAATAGGAAGATGGTTCATAACTACATATCCTTCTTTGGATAATTCTCCGACAGCTTTTAATACTTCGAAGGCTTGACCGGCTGAAAAAATATTTTTAGGGCTATTTTCATAATAAGCAATACCACCATCATTGCTGGAGATAAAGTAAAAATCAATATCTGTATTTTTTTTCTCTAAGGTTTCCAAAAAATTGATGGTTCCTCTTGACGTAAACGCTTTCATTGAAATTCCTCCTTATATGAACGGGCTTTTTGAACATCCTCTTATAATTAAATTGTACACAAATACAAATAATATTGAAAATAATACATATTTCCTGTCGAATCTTTATGTAATTCAGAGATGTCCATTCTTTATCAAAAAGTTAGAATAACGTATAATAATAACGTATATGCACCGAGGTGAGCTTATGAGAACTGAACGAAGAAATGAAAAAAGAAAAGATAGAAGAAAAAATCAAAAGAATGTATTTCGACAAAAAATAAAGTGGCTGGGGATTGCTGTTGCTGGTGTTTTTGTATTTTTGTTAAGCGGTTATGGACTGCTTATTTTAGGAGGGAAAATGGTTGCTGATGAGGATGATCTGCAGCTTGATTTGACAACCACTGTCCGTACGGAAGATGGAGAAGTTGTCAAAACTCTATATAATGAAAACAGAGAATATGTATCCGTAGATCATATCCCGGATCATGTGCTGCAAGCATTTGTGGCTGTCGAAGATCGTCGTTTTTATGAGCATCAGGGGATTGATTTGCAGTCTATTGGACGGGCTGTCTATCGTGACATATTAGCGAGAAGTAAAGTAGAAGGCGGCAGTACAATTACACAGCAATTATCCAAAAATCTTTTTCTTACAAATGATAAATCGTGGACCAGAAAAATAAAAGAATCTATGGCTTCCCTATATCTGGAAAGAAGATTGAGTAAGGATGAGATATTAGAATTATATGTTAACCAGGTCTATTTTGGAGAGGGAGTATACGGGGTCCAAAAGGCTTCACAATATTTCTTTTCTAAGGATGTTGATGATTTAACTATCTCTGAAGGAGCATTGCTTGCCGGTTTAATGAAAGCACCGAATGGATATTCTCCCTTGAACCATCCGGAAAAAGCAGCTGAGCGCAGAAATGTCGTTCTTCAGACAATGGAATCAGCCGGTTATATAGATGAAGAAACAAAAGTGCTTGAGCAGGAAAAAGATTTAGGGATAAATTTGTCAAAAGAAGAAAGAGGAACAAACCCCTGGGTTGACAGCTATGTTGATATAGCAATAAAAGAGGCTGCAGAAAAGCATGATTTAAGCTTCGCAGATTTACAAAGCGGCGGCTATGAAATCACCGTATATATGAATGATGATTTTCAGCAGATTGCTTATCAAAACTTTAAGGAGGATGCTTTTTTTCCTGGAAATACAGAGGGAACAGAGGGGGCATTTGTAATGCTGGATAAGGATAACGGCCATCTTGTCTCGGCTGTAGGCGGACGTAATTTCAGCATTGGTGATTTAAACAGGACAAATGTGCAGCGCCAGCCTGGGTCTACCTTTAAACCAGTGGCTGTTTATGGACCGGCGTTAATGAAGGAGGATAAATATAATCCTTTTACTATAATTCCTGATCAATATATGGAGGAGTATGAAGTTAAGAATGTTAGTGGAGAATATAAGAATAATATTACGATTTATCAGGCTATTGTAGAATCAACAAATACTTCTGCTGTCTGGCTGCTTGATCAGATAGGGATAGATTATTCTAAATCTTATCTGAACAAACTGGATTTACCTCTCGATGAGAAAGATAAGGGGACATCTATTGCTTTAGGAGGCTTGGAAAAAGGTGTGACGCCACTACAAATGGCTCAAAGCTACCAAGCTTTTGCGAATAACGGCAGTATGTCTGAAGCAACAGCTATTGCAGAGATAAAGGACCGGAATGGTGAAGTGATATATCAATCAGAAACAAGTAACAAAGAAATATTTACACCACAGGTTGCCTGGGATATGACAGAAATGCTTAAGGAGACGGTCCGGTCAGGAACTGCCAGCAGCGGCTATTATGCCAAAGAGCTTGCAGGTAAAACAGGAACTACACAGCATACTTATGTAGATGGAGCGTCTAAGGATGCATGGTTTGTCGGATATACACCGGATTATGTTACAGCCATGTGGATGGGGTATGATAAGTCAGATGAGGAACATTATTTAACAGGAGGGAGTGCCTATCCCACCTCGTTAACTAAGAAAATACTGACAGAAATTGATAATCAAACCGGATCTGCATTTACTGCATCCTTTTCAAGGCCGGACGATGTAGAGCCTTTGCCAGATCCAATTGATTTACCGGTCATTGAGAATGTAGATGCAAGCTATACCTTTGGAGGAATGGCATTGGTGAAAGGAAAGCTTACCTGGAATGGTTCAACAGATGACCGTATTGTATACCGTATTTATAAAGAGGACGAGGGTACTGATGAACTGGTGGGAGAAGTAGAAGGGGAAACAGAATTTATCATTGATGATATCTGGTTCCGCAATGAATACTATTATGTTGTACCATTTGACCCAATTACGAATATGGAAGGGGCACATTCTGAATCCGTATCATTTTTCTAATACTTTATAAGAGGATGTTCAAAAAGTCCCCAAATGATAAGCGGCGAACTCTTTAGTTGACACGGACTTCTTGTTTCTTATTTGACTACTTTTGAATGCACACTGTAAAAGATATTTCTTTAGAATTATTTTAAAATGAGACAATTTAATGACAAACAATTCTCTTCCCTATACATGAGCGTGATAAATAGATATAGTTAGAGATGGAAAAAGAATATAAAAGGATGAACGTTGCATGGTAAAAGTGAAAAACACAACAATTTTAGACGCTTATCGCGGAAACAAAACAGATTACACACCAGCCTGGTTTATGCGTCAGGCTGGGAGATCACAACCAGAATACCGGGCATTAAAAGAAAAGTATTCCCTTTTTGAAATTACCCATCAGCCAGAGCTTTGTGCTTATGTTACAAGACTTCCAGTTGAAAATTATGGAGTAGATGCGGCTATTCTTTATAAAGATATTATGACGCCTCTTCCGGCTATCGGAGTTGATGTAGAGATCAAAAGTGGAATTGGCCCGGTTATTGAAAAACCGATCCAGACCATTCAGGATGTGGAAAAACTCGGTGAGATTAATCCGTCAAGTGATGTCCCATATGTCCTTGATACAATCCGTTTATTGACTGAGGAGCAGCTTGATGTACCATTAATAGGCTTTTCCGGAGCGCCATTTACATTAGCAAGCTATATGATTGAAGGTGGCCCTTCTAAAAATTATACGAAAACAAAAGCACTAATGTATCGTGAGCCGAAGACTTGGTTTGCATTAATGGATAAGTTAGCAAGTATGATTATTCGTTATGTGGAAGCACAAATTAAAGCTGGAGCAAGTGCTATTCAAATTTTTGATTCTTGGGTTGGCGCATTAAACGTGGAAGATTACCGTTATTTTATTAAACCGGTAATGACAGATATTTTTTCAGCATTGAAAAAGTATGATGTTCCGCTGATTACCTTTGGCGTAGGTGCAAGCCATCTATTACTGGAGTGGAATGACTTGCCAGTAGATGTAATTGGTTTGGATTGGCGTACTTCTGTAGAAGAAGCCAGAAGCCTAGGTGTCACAAAAACATTACAAGGAAATCTGGATCCTGCTATTTTACTTAGTGATTGGGAAACAATTGAAAAAAGAACGAAAGCTATACTGGACCAGGGTATGAACACAGAAGGTTATGTCTTCAATCTTGGCCATGGCGTTACTCCTGATATTAAGCCGGAAACATTAAAACGATTGACGGACCTTATTCACAATTATTCACAGCAAAAGTAAGAAAAGTTCATAGCCTGGTAATAACTGTTTAAAATCAGTTATTACCATGTCCTTAGAACAGATGCATATAAGCTAAATTTTTACTCTTAAACAAAAAGTAACGAGGTGTATTGATAATGGAAAAGAAGAAATTAGGATTATTAGTAATGGCATACGGAACTCCGTACAAAGAAGAAGATATTGAGCCTTATTACACACATATTCGCCATGGCAGAAAGCCTGATCCTGAAGCGTTGCAGGACTTAAAGGACCGTTATGAAGCAATCGGCGGCATTTCACCTTTAGCAAAAATAACAAAAGAACAAACTTATGCGTTAGAAAGCAAGTTAAATGAAGTGCAGGATGAGTATGAATTTAAAGCGTATATCGGGTTAAAACATATTGCACCATTTATTGAGGATGCAGTAGAAGAAATGGCGAAGGATGGAATAAAAGAAGCTGTTTCTATTGTTTTAGCACCTCATTACTCTACATTCAGTGTTAAATCATATAATGAAAGGGCTAATAGTACAGCAGAAAATCATGGTATGAAAATCGAATCCGTACAAGATTGGTATACAGAACCGGGGTTTATTGACTTCTGGGCAAAAGGCGTGCAGAAAGCTTTTGCGGAAATGCCTGCTGAGGAAAAAGAAAAATCTGTATTAATTGTTTCTGCTCACAGTCTTCCTGAAAAAATTCTTCAAAATGGAGATCCATATAAGCAGCAATTAGAAGAAACAGCACAATTAGTAGCTGAAGCAGCAGATGTGAAGAATTACGAAGTTGGCTGGCAAAGTGAAGGAAATACACCGGACCCATGGCTTGGACCAGATGTTCAGGATTTAACACGTGAATTGTATAACAAAGAGGGATACAAAGCATTTGTTTATACACCTGTTGGATTTGTAGCAGATCACCTGGAAGTTTTATATGATAACGACCATGAATGTAAAGTAGTCTGTGATGAGATTGGAGCAAGCTACTATCGTCCGGAAATGCCAAATGCCCGTCCAGAATTTATTGAAACATTAGCAAATGTGGTATTAAAGAAAGTTAAGCGTGCTTCCTGATGGATAAAAAAAGAGTAGTCATTGTTGGAGGCGGTGTGACAGGATTGTCTGCCGCCTATCATCTTCAAAAACAGGTGCAATTAGCAAAGCTTCCAATCGAAATTACTCTGATAGAAGGTTCAAACCGCCTTGGTGGCCGGATTCATACTATAAAACGTGATGGATTTACAATTGAAAAGGGACCAGATTCTCTTTTAGCACGTAAACCAGTTGCAATGGAGCTGGCAAAGGAATTAGGTATTCTTAATCAAACGAGATATAACTCTACAGGTCAATCCTTTATGCTTATTCAAAATCGATTACATAAAATGCCAAAAGGTGCATTTATGGGCGTGCCAAAGGAAATTGGGTCGCTCATGCGTTCTAAATCATTTACATTATCAGGTAAAATCCGTGGTTTGATGGATTTAATTAAACCAAAGAATAAAAGTACAGAAGATGAATCTTTAGGGCATTTTATGCGACGCCGTTTTGGGAATGAAATTGTAGATAATCAAATTGATCCTTTGCTTTCTGGAATTCATTCTGGTGATATTGATAAAATGAGTCTTCAAGCAATTTATCCAATCTTTGGGAAGATGGAGCAGGATTACGGCAGCGTAATGAAAGGTCTTGCCAAGACAATGCCAAAGCCTGAGAAAAATAGAAAAGCAAAGCCTGCTCAAGGCCAATTCTTCTCTTTTACAAATGGTTTGCAAACTCTTGTTGATGAACTTGAAGCACAGTTGGATACTATAGAAATTATCCGTGATAATAGAGTAAACCATATTGAGAAAAAAGAAGAGGGGTATCATCTTCTTTTAGATTCTGGAAATGTTTTAGCTGCAGATTTTGTTTTAGTTGCAGTACCGCATACACAGGTCCCGGGGATGCTAAGCAAACATCAGCCATTAAAGGAATTATTTGATATTCCTGCGACATCAACAGCTAATGTTGTGCTTGCTTTTGATGAAAAGCAGATTAAACGTGATTTAGACGGAACCGGATTTTTGGTGACGAGAAACAGTAATTACCGAATTACTGCATGCACCTGGACTCATCGTAAATGGGAAGGGACTGCACCTGCAGGGAAAGCTTTACTGCGCTGCTATGTCGGTAAGCCTGGAGATCAGGAGATAGTGAAGGAATCGGATGAGGTACTGGTTGATATTGTGTTAAAAGATTTAAACAAAGTGATGAAAATCAAGGGAGAGCCTTTATTCTATGAGATTACAAGATTTATCGGGGCCCGCCCGCAGTATCACACTGGCCATTTAGATCTTGTCAGCCGTATCAGAGACTATGTAGCCGGTCATCTTCCCAACTTGACATTAATCGGCAGTTCCTATGATGGAACAGGGCTTCCAGATTGTATTGAACATGGACAAAAAGGTGCTGAATTGGCGCTCAAAGCATTAACTGAAAATAAATAAACAATTGATTTTATAACAGCTGTGAAATAGAAAATAATTTCATAGCTGTTTTTATTATGAAGTAGTTTGCTTAACAGGGCATTAAATACAATATTTTTGATGAAATAATCATAAAATCCCTTGCCTGGGCAAAGCAATTATGGCATCAGCTTTTATTGGAGAAAGAACAAAAATTCCCATTAAGTGAAGTTTTGTTTTATACTTTAAAGAAATATTGTTATAGACATTACCAGATAACCATGTTTGTAAATATAATCGAGAGACAGAGAAGAGGAGGAGAAGCATTGCTTAATAATCAGGTTAATGAGGATATTATGCTTTCATTACTGGAAGAAAATGACACACAAACATTGTTCAATTTAGTGACAGTAAATAAAGTGTTTTTAGGCAATTGGTTAAACTTTCCGTCTGTAACCAATAAGCTGGAAGACTCAAAATACTTTATACAAAGGTCATTATTTCGTTTTGTGAATAGGGAAGGTTTTTGGGTGGGCATTTGGTATAATGGAAACTTAGCCGGTTCTGCTGGATTTTTATATTTTGATTGGAAGGTAAAGAAAACTGAAATTGGATATTGGCTTGGAGAAGCTTACACAGGAAAGGGGATTATGACAAGTGTCTGTGCTGCAATGGCAGATTATGCATTTAATGAACTGGAATTAAATAAAATCGAAATAAAAACAGCGGTAAAGAATAGCAGGAGCGCAGCTATTCCTAAAAAACTCAGATTTAAACACGAGGGGACAATCCGGGCCGATGAAGTGATTGGAGATATATTACATGACAGAGAAGTCTACGGTATGCTAAGAGGGGAATGGGAAAGTAGAGGTTAAAAAATTCTCTTCAGTCTTTGCAGGTTAATTAGGGGACAGTCTTTTTTTATATCCAAGAAAACCAGGCTGTCCTCATGTCCAGCCTGGTTTTTGACAAATAAATTTTATTCGGAATAGCTTTCGACTAATTCATCAATCAAAGAACCGACATAATTGACAGCTATCTCGATGTTTTCCGGATCGGACATATCGATGCCTGCATCCTTAATTAAATCAAGTGGTTTCTTCGTACCACCCGATTTTAAAACATTTAACCAATCGTCAACAGCTGGTTGTCCTTCTTCCCTAATTCGTTTGGCGACAGTTGTAGAAACGGTAAGTCCCGCAGAGTAAGTATATGGATATAAGCCCATATAATAATGCTGCTGGCGCATCCAGGTTAATCCAGCCCCTTCATCAAATGTAACTGTATCACCCCAGAAGGATTCTAAAACATTACGTTTTTCCCTGCATAAAACATCGGCAGTTAATGGTGTTCCGGCTTCAGCAAGTGCATAAACCTTGCGCTGGAACGCTCCTTCTAATAAATGTGTAATAAAGTTATGATAGTATGTTCCTAATAATTGTGTAATAACCCAGCGTTTCATACGCGGATCGTCTTTATTTGTCTTCATTAAATGATCTGCGAGCAGTAACTCATTTAATGTAGAAGGCGCTTCGATAAAGTAAGTCGATGGTCTGGTATTGAATAAACTCTGATATTTACCAGCTAAGTAAAAATGACCTGCATGTCCAAGCTCATGAGCTAAAATAAAAGCATTGCGCATCTTGTCAGCCCAGGTCACAAGAATATATGGATGGGCTCCATAAGGACTGGAACAGAAAGCGCCATTAGCCTTGCCGACGTTTTGAGCACGGTCCACCCAACGGTTTGATAGTGCTTTTTTCATTCCTTTTAAATATTCTGGGCCCATAACATCTAATGCGGTTAAGATTGTTTCCGAAGCATCTTCATAAGACGTGCTCGGGTTAAAAGACGGATCCAGCGGTGCTTTTAAATCACAGAAGCGCAATTCTTCTAAGCCAAGCTTTTCCTTTAATAACTTTGCGTACTTCCGCATATGCGGTGCTAATTTTTCTTGAATGACATCTAATTGATTATGATACATTTCTGTTGTAACCTGCTGCGGAGCTAAAAGCATATCTGTGACAGAATCATATTTTCTTAATTTAGAAAGCTGTACTTGTTTTGTGATTTCTGTCTGATACGTTGCTGCATACGTATTTTTATATTGTTCAAACGTATTTACATATGATGCATATGCGTTTCTTCTCAACACAGTATCCTCAGAATATTCGTAGCTTTCTTCGTATAGTGGTTCACTCATTGGCTGTGTATTTTCCTGTCCATCAACAATTGTTTCAAACTGCATATCGGACTGTTTACTACGCGAAAAGATATTATGCGGTGCGTCTAATACCTCACCTAATGCAGAGAAAGCTTCCTCTAATTCAGGTGAAAGGATATGCTCTTTCTTTTCAAGAATATCAAATAAATATTTACGGTATGTTTCGAGTTCCGGTTCGTCTTTTATAAACTGTTCTATGTCTGAGGAAGTAAGCTTAAGAAGCTCTGATTCAAAGAAGGAAAGCTTCGAACTGATTTCTGCCAGAGCAGCGCCGCTTTTAGCTGCGGCACTCTGATTAGAAGGGTCGCTTCCGTCTGCACTTATTAATAAATTAGCATAAACAGCAACGTGAATAACCTTCTGTTGATAAGCCTCTGTTGTTTTTAAAGCCTTGGACAAAGTCTTTGCACTCTCAGAAAGTCTCCCCTTAAAAGCCGTTATTTGCTCAGCTTCCTGAACGGCTGACTGTAGTGCTTTTTCCCAGCTCTCTTTGTCTGGAAAAAGATCTGTTAAATCCCATGTTTGTTCGACTGGAACATCTTTCCGATATTGTCTGTTTGAATTTGACATATTCATTCCTCCCTAAATACTTGAAATATTGATCCATGTAAAAGAAAATAAAGATACAGCAATACTTTATCAATTAATTCGACTACCTAATTAATTATAGTACAGGAAGAGAAAAAATTATAGGATTTTTTAAATAATTCAAAAGTTAATTTGCAAAATAAAGGCAAAAAAAGAATAGCCATATAACAGGCTATCCAGGAGAAGGATTATAACTTATGGGAAATCATAATTTATCGCAGTCCCAATCAGCGGGGAGGAAGGAACTCCTCACTGATTGAAGTTTCACTTTATTAAACAAGGCGTTAAAAACAGTAATTTATAATAGTCCGATTACTGACAGCTTTAACGTCCCGGATAATCACAATCATCGCAAATATTACCATAACAGTCTGCTTTTTCGTTTACTATTGCGTTCCCGCATTTTGCGCATTTCTTCTTTGGCAGATTTTTAAAAAATTCGATAATTCCAGTCATTTCAATTCCTCCTAAGGTTTTAATTGATTTAAAAACATTGTACTATAACAGTTTATTTGTGTCAATACTGTATTGATACAATTTTATAAAATATAAGGAGAGGTTAGAATGAAATTAACTATAATTGGATTTTGGGGAGGCTATCCCAATAAGGATGGTGCTACATCAAGCTACTTATTAGAAAAAGATAATTATAAACTTATGCTGGATATGGGAAGCGGATCTTTGTCCAAGCTTCAGAAATTCCTTTCTGTATCTGAATTAGATGCAGTGATTTTATCACATTATCATCATGATCACGTAGCAGATATCGGTGTATTACAGTATGCGAAGCTCATTGATTATTATGTTAATAATAATGAAAAGAAATTGAAAATATACGGTCACTTGGAAGATAAAGATGGCTACCTTTCTTTGTCACATCAATATACAGAGGGGGTTCCTTATCATCCGGATGAAGTTTTAAAAGCAGGTCCGTTTGAGATTACATTTTTAAGAACAGAGCATCCGGTTCCATGCTTTGGAATGCGTATTACAGATGGTAAAAAGACAATTGTATACACTGCAGACAGCAGTTATACAGAAGCATGGATTCCATTTGCAAAAGGGGCGGATTTACTGATAACAGACTGCAACTATTTTAAAGGGCAGGATGGAACAAAAGCAGGACACATGAACAGTGAGGAAGCAGCAAGTATTGCACAGTCTGCTGGCGTAAAGCAGTTAGTGCTCAGTCATCTGCCACAATTCGGTGTACTAGAACAGTTGAAAGAAGAAGCGAAACAGATTTATACAGGTGAAATTGTGTTAGCAGGTGAAGGATATGTATGGGAATAGTATCTAGGTAGAAGTTTTGATTTGCAATGGTTTATGCGTTAAAATAGGACTAGCAAAATAAGGGAGGAATTAAGTTGAAATTTATTGATAATAAAGGAATTACTGATCCTCGTATCAATCTGGCTATTGAGGAATATATTCTTGAAAATTTTGGTGAGAAAGATACATATCTATTATTTTATGTAAATAGTCCTTCTATTATTATTGGAAGAAACCAAAATACTATTGAAGAAATTAATACGGACTATGTAGATGAAAAAGGAATTAAAGTTGTCCGGCGTCTTTCCGGAGGCGGAGCTGTTTATCATGATGAACAGAATTTAAATTTCAGTTTTATCACAAAGGATGATGGCGACAGCTTCCAAAACTTTGCTAAATTTACACAGCCTGTTGTTGATGCTTTAAATAATATCGGTGTTCCAGTTGAATTACAGGGAAGAAACGATTTAGCGGTAGAAGGAAGAAAAATCTCGGGTAATGCCATGTTCTCTACACGCGGACGTATGTTCAGCCATGGAACTTTAATGCTGGATTCACAATTAGAAGAATTAACCAAAGCATTAAAGGTGAAGAAAATCAAAATTGAATCTAAAGGAATTAAATCCATCCGCAGCCGTGTAGCGAATATTGCTGAATATCTTGATAATCCGATATCAATGGATGAGTTTAAAGAATTAATTTTGCGATATATCTTTGATGTTGAAGATGTTAAAGATGTTCCACAGTATGTGTTAACTGAGGATGATTGGGAAAAAATTTACGAGATTTCGGAAAAACGTTATCAGCAATGGGATTGGAATTATGGTAAATCACCTTCTTTCAACTATCAGGAGTCTAAGAAATTTCCCGGCGGGCTGGTCGATGTCCGTTTAGATGTAAAAAAAGGAGTTATCGAAAATTGTATTATCTACGGTGATTTCTTTGGTATAGGTAATGTAAAAGAGCTGGAGGATGCTTTAACAGGCACCCGCCATAATCGTGATGCCATTAAAGAAGCACTGGACCAGATTGATGTTTCACATTATCTTGGAAGGATTTCTAAAGAAGAATTTTTAGAACTGCTTTATTAATACATTTTGAGATAGAAAAAACTTCATTCTAAAGGGCGGATTAAAGCCTTGAAAAGAATGGAGTTTTTTTATCAGTAAATAATAGATTGGCAGAAAGAGATTATTTTAGTTGAAACAATATATACTTTAGCTTTACTAATTTCTTTTTATTTTTAAATTAACACAAAAATTCAAAATAAATATATCTTTTTACTTATTTGAGTGCTATAATAATTCTAACCTCACTTATGTCACTGGGTAATTAGGAGGCATACGAAATGAAAATGAGAGAAATAACGCCTTATACCATGGCGGTAATATCTGTTAAAGATGAAAACGGGAAATATGTTTCCAGAGTTTTAGAAGACGAAGTAGAATACGTATTAGAAGGAAAACCGACAAAAGTGATCGAGTATGCATGCGCCTATTTTGGATCTGATTTAAAAGGCAGACAAAATGGTATTAAAAGTATTTCTGGTATCACACATAAAACTCCAATACCGGTTGACCCAAGAAACAGGATGTACTTCTTCCCAACGAAATCCCCATCACATGAAAGCTGTTCCTGGATCTCACATTCCCATATAGATGAAGTGAAAAAAATAGACAGTACATCCACACAAATTCTATTTAAAAATGGAAAAACGATTGATGTAGAGGTTTCTCACGGTATTGTAATCAATCAAATACAGCGGACAGCCCAAATTCGCTTTCTTATCGATGAGCGGAGCACTGCGTTTGACTATAAATAATGCTCTGTATGGTTAAATTTATTATGTTCTGCTTTCCTTCCAAAAGATTCTCACTAACTTAAGATTTCCCCTTACCTAGATAGTGCAAAAAAATCTTTTATAATAAAAACTGCATAAAATAATGTTATTTTCTAAGAATATCATTATGAATACTTCTCTGCTTATTTCTTTCTTGAAGCATGAATAAATATTAAAATAATAAAAAAGTAAACCCTGGTGACAATTTGAGTTTGTTAAGCTTCATTTAATAGAGAAGTTTATACTTTTCAAAAAATCTGCAGTAGCATATAATCATCAATAAGATTGTTGGAATTTTGAGGGAGACTGACCGCATGTACGTAATGAATATTACATTTTCAAATTGGCAGGAATATTTAAAAGAAGAAGGCTGGGAGGAATTTATCCGTCAGCTGCTGGAGCAATATGAAGGGTTGGGACCATTGCCTGGTATTGCATTGCCTTTTTTTGAAGCTTTTTTACCATTCTTGCCGCTCATTGTATTTGTTCTCGGAAATGCAGCCGCCTACGGGTTATTTGAAGGCTTTCTGTACTCCTGGCTTGGTGCAAGTCTTGGTGCTGTCATTGTGTTTCTGGTTATTCGCCGTTTAGGAAATACAAGGCTATTAAAAAAGATTCGCCATAATAAACAGGTGAGCAAAATTACGGCATGGGTGGAAAAACATGGGTTTGGACCTTTGTTCTTATTGCTTTGTTTCCCGTTTTCCCCGTCTTCTGTTATCAATGTCGTGGCAGGTTTGTCCAAAATCAATATCTACCCATTTATATTAGCTGTACTTTTAGGAAAGACAGTAATGATTTTCTCTATTTCCTACGTCGGCTCCAGTATCATGGAATTTGCCCAGAATCCGGTACGGACGATTGTAGTCGGTATAGGTATTGTTATTTTTTGGATGTTCGGTAAGTTTTTAGAGAAAAGGCTTCATAAAAAAGTGGATAAGCATAGTGGATAATACATTACATGATAAAACTCCGCTGGAAAATAAAGTGAACCTTTATCCAGCGGGGCTTTTTTTGACGCATATGTACTTCCTGTCTGTGATAGAAAGGTTAGAATCCTTTGCTTTGGGGTATGATGTAAGTAATAAACTAAAGCGAAGGAAGAATAACAGTGAAAAAATATAATTATTTAAGGGTTTCTATTGTAGCTGTTTTGTTAATCGCTGTGTTTGTAATTGTTCGGGCTTTTTTATTTGAGAACTATGTTGTCAATGGAAAATCCATGGAACCAACACTCTATGACGGAAATTTAATGATGGTAAATACGGTCACAAGTAACATTTCAAATATCCACCGTTTTGATGTTATTGTATTTCATGCAACCGAAGAAAATGATTATGTAAAACGGGTAGTCGGATTACCGGGAGAGACCGTAGAATACAAGGATGATCAGTTATATGTAAATGGTGAGTATATTGCTGAGGATTTTCTGGAGGAAGAAAAAGATAATGCAGAAACGAAGCCATTAACAGAAGATTTTACCCTTCTTGAAATAACGGGTGAGGAGACTGTGCCAGAAGATCAGATTTTTGTATTAGGTGATAACCGCGGAGACAGCTTAGACAGCAGGTCCATTGGCTTTGTCCCTGTGGATGAGGTGGTTGGAAAGGTTGACATTACTTATTGGCCGATAACACAGTTATTTAAGCAGCCTCGTTAATTCAAGTGAACGTTTCAACAGCGGAAATTGCCATCGTTGAATATCCTTATGGACAGAATCTTATCACTGCAGAACAGAAGAAAATATAAAATAATTTTATTAGGAACAGGCTCCCATCTTTGCTAAAATAAAGATAGGAGTTTTTTTCGCACTTAAAAAAGTATAAAACTCAAACTGAAAGTAAGTCATTTTCATCATTTTATGTAAATGTATGTGAAGAAGCTCCTTCGGCAATATTAGAATATCTTTGAAAATATGAATGATAAATGCCCAAGAACTGGTATATTAAATATAATTGACATGGAGTTAACTCTATCTTTTATAGTATGAATAATAAAAGATTGGAGGGAGTATAATGTCAATTATTATTTATTTCTTAATCGGTTTATATGCTGTATTAACAGGAGCAGCAGGAGTAGTGAGATGCATATAAACAGGAAGGAATATAGGTACAGGCCACTTTATTTGTACTGGTATCATTTGCAATGCTCGCAGCTTTGTTTACTCCAGATAAAACAGCCATGTTTATTATTTTAATTCTTGTTTTGTTAATTTATAAATATATTGTTTAGCAGGTGATTAACCATTAAAATTAGGGAAGCTTCTTCATATAAAACGTGTATTGAAGCAAGCAAATTATAAAATAGACTAATTACTGGAAAAATTAAATAGAAGACTATATCCTGGTAACTTCAAGTGAAATAATTGCTGAATAGCCCTCGTCCTTCACCGCTTTTTTTCCTGTTTTTATATACGGTATTATTGTTGTGTTGGCAGGGATTATTTCGCTTTACTGTTATGTTAGATAATTGTATGAAAAATAGAAAAGAAAATTTGTGTTTGAACATTAATAGAATGTGCTCGATATATAAATACATATGTCACTACAAGAGGAGTGTGTGCGATTGACTGTACAATTTATTTTAGGAAGATCCGGTACAGATAAAAGTGAATGGATGATGAATGATATTGAAAATCGTTTGCAAAAAGAGCCAATAGGACCGGCTATTTTTTACATTGTTCCGGATCAAATGACATTTCAATTAGAAACCTCTTTATTTAGCCGGAAGCATTTAAGTGGAAGTATCAGGGCCCAGGTAGCCAGTTTTTCAAGACTTGCATGGCGCGTTTTACAAGAAACAGGAGGAGGGCTACAGCCTTTTATCAGCTCGGTTGGAACACAAATGATGCTTCGGAAAATTATTGCTGAGAAAAATGGAGATTGGATGGCATTTCAAAAAGCAATGAAAAAGCAGGGATTTCTTGATCAGCTGGAATCCGTTATTCGAGAATTTAAAAGATATGAAATTACACCTGACACACTTCGAGCCCAGCAGGATCAATTAAACAAATTTGTCCATCAATCTCCATCGGAAATGGGATTAGCACGAAAACTGGATGATTTCATTTATATTTATGAACAGCTTCTTAAACAGCTGCAGCATTCTTATATGGACAATGAAGACAGATTACAAATATTAAAGGAAAAAATTCCAAAAGCCAGCATGCTTGAGGGAGCACATATCTATATAGATGGCTTTCATCGTTTTACGCCGCAGGAAATATCCGTGATTGGGGAATTAATGAAAAAGTGTGCTGCTGTTCATATCGGTTTGACGTTAGATCCGGCCAATGCAGAAAAGCTGGAGGAGTTAGATATCTTTTATCAGACAAACCTGACCTATCAGCAATTGACAGCTATTGCCGAGGAAACCGGGATTTCGTTCGAACAGTCAGTTTATTTAAATCCGGCAGACGATCAATTTAAAGATCGGACCTATTTTGCCCATCTGGAACAAAATTTCGATGTCCGTCCCTCTCCGGAGTATACAGAAGATGCGCCCATTCAAATAGCTGAAGCGGTTCATCCACGTGCAGAAGTAGAAGGTGTTGCAGAGGAAATTCTTTCGCTGGTAAGAGACGGTGGATATCGCTATCGTGATATTTCTATTTTAATGAGGCAATCAGATGTATATGCTGATTTAATTGAAACAATCTTTGGAGATTATAATATTCCTGTCTTTCTTGATCAGAAACGCTCTATGCTGCATCATCCTTTAATTGAGTTGATCCGTTCGATGCTGGAAGCAATTGAAAATGGCTGGCGCTCGGATGCAATATTCCGTGTTTTAAAAACAGAATTTATACCTGCCAGTGATGAGGAGTTTCCACTAACAAGAGATGCAATTGATCAATTGGAGAATTATACAATAGAGTACGGAATTCGTTATCGGAAGCAGTGGTTAGATGATAAGCCATGGAAATATCAGCGCTTCCGTGGGTTTGACCAGGCTGCGCAGACGAGCTTTGAAAGCAAAATGCAGGAGGAAATCAACAGATACCGGGACCAAATCACAAAAGCGTTAAAGTCTTTTGATGAGAGCTTTCGTACGGCCGCAAGCGTTAAAGAACGCTGTGAAGCTATTTTTATTTGGCTGGAATCACTGGGGGTTCCTGAACAGCTGGAGGAAATGCGCGCTTCCTTTGATGAGCAGGGTATTCCTGAAAAAGGAAGGGAGCAGCAGCAGGTATGGGATGCACTCATACAATTGATGGATGAAATGGTCGAGATTGCCGGTGATGAAGAACTGGATTTGTCTACCTTTAATGTATCGATCAATGCGGGATTTGAAGCATTAGAGTATTCACATGTCCCGCCTACGATGGACCATGTATTAGTGGGAACCATTGACAGATCGCGGATGTCAGGTGTCCGCTGTGCTTTTTTACTTGGTGTAAATGAAGGAGTATGGCCAATGAAGCCGCCGGTAGACGGCATGATTGATGATGAAGAAAGAGAGCTATTGGAGCAAAACGGATTAAAGCTTGCTGAAAACGGAAAAAGACAGCTGCTTGATGATTGGTTTTATATCTATTTATCGTTAACGATTGCCAAGGATAGGTTGATGATTAGTTATCCAATCAGTGATGAAGAGGGAAAAGCGAAAGTTCCTTCTCAAGTAATCAGCAGGATTGAGGATCTTTTTCCGAAATGCCAGGAGCATTTATTATTTCAGGATGTGGAAGATACTGCAGATACACTGAGATTTATTACTACAAAGACAAAAACCAGGGCTGCTCTGACAACGCAATTTGCCAGGCTGCAGCGGGGATATGAGATTAGTGAAGCCTGGTTTGCTGTTTACAACTGGTATGTGAAAAATCAGCCGAAGTATGGGATGACCTACCGAATTTTACAAGGTTTATTTTATAAAAACCAGCCAGAGCAATTGAATAAAGAAACAGCTGAAGAGCTTTATCCAAAACAAATCAAAGCAAGTGTCAGCCGGCTGGAATCCTACTATCGCTGCTCCTATCAGCATTTTGCCCGTTACAGCCTGAATTTACAGGAACGGCAGACTTATAAATTAGACGCTCCTGATATTGGACAACTATTTCATGAGGCGTTACGTTTAATTACAGAGTGGGTTCAAACTGAAAAAACAGATTTCAAACTGCTTACCAGGGAAACATCAGCGAGTTACGCGCACCGGGCAATTCAAAAATTATCACCTGTGCTCCAGCATCAAATTCTGCATAGCTCCAATCGTTATACCTATATTCAGCAGAAGCTGGAAGAAATAATTGCCAGAGCAGCATTTATATTAAGTGAGCAGGCAAGACAGACAGATTTTAGCCCGGTAGGTCTGGAGCTCAGTTTTGGAGAGAAGAACAGTCCGCTGCCGCCGCTTATTTTGCCACTGGAAAATGGCTATGAGCTTCTCTTACGCGGGAGGATTGACCGTGTAGATAAAGCAGAGCTTCATCAGGATTTATATTTGCGGATTATCGACTATAAATCAAGCTCACGTGCTTTGGATCTGCTGGAGGTTTATTATGGCCTCGCCCTGCAAATGTTAACTTATTTAGATGTTGTATTGACACATTCGGAAAAATGGCTCGGTCAGCAGGCGAATCCGGCAGGCGTCCTTTATTTCCATGTGCACAATCCAATGATTAATCTGGATAAAGAAAAAATAGACAGTGATATAGAGGGACAGATTTTTAAGTCTTATAAAATGAGAGGGCTGCTTTTATCTGATGAAGAAATCGCCAGGGCGATGGACGAATCGTTAGAAATGGGGACAAGTAATATTATTCCTGCTGGTCTGAAAAAAGATGGGACATTCAACCATCATTCGAAAATTGCGGATAATGATACCTTTGATAAGCTTAAAAACCATATCCACGTATTGCTTGAAAAGGCAGGGCTGGATATGACATCCGGCGGTGTAGAGATTAATCCGTTTTTGAAGAAGGATACAGCGGCATGTACGTATTGTCCTTTTCATGCAGTTTGTCAATTTGACCCGGCATTGCAGGGAAATAATTATAGAAAAATACCAAATATAAAAGAAAAAGAAATTATTGAGCGGCTAAAAGGAGGGGAAATCCGTGGTTAAATGGACAAAAGAACAGGAACAGGCAATTTATCGAAGCGGTACGGATATCCTTGTAGCCGCAGCAGCGGGCTCTGGAAAAACAGCTGTCCTCGTAGAGCGTATTATTCAGAAACTCTTAAAGGAAGAAGATGCGATTAATATTGATGAATTACTCGTTGTTACCTTTACGAACGCAGCAGCACAGGAAATGCGGGCGAGAGTCGGAGCAGCACTGGAGAAGTCATTGGCTGAAAAACCGGGATCTCTTCATTTAAAAAAACAGCTTTCTTTATTACAGAGAGCGTCTATTTCAACGCTGCATTCCTTTTGCTTAGATATTGTACGGAAAAATGCATATATGATTGATTTAGATCCTTCTTTCCGCATTGCCGATGATGTAGAAATGGATATGATAAAGCGGGAGGTTTTGGATGATCTGCTGGAAGGCTGGTATGATGATTCGAATCAGGAGCAGGAACAATTTTTTGAAGTAGTAAACCGTTTTTCGAATGATAGAAGTGATCGGGATGTGGAAGAATTAATCCTGAAAACAGCAAATTTTGCAGTTCAACATCCGTCACCAAAAAAGTGGCTGCACCAGCTGACAGCAAATTACGAAATAGAGGAAAACTGGACAGAAGAAACCATTCCCTGGCTCCAGGAAGTCAAGGAAGAGATTACCAACCAATTGAAAGCAATGAAGCAAGAGAACGCTTTAGCTATTGCTGTGGCAAGAGAGCCTGATGGGCCATATCATTATTTGGATGCGTTGGAAAAAGACACCGCGGTGCTGGAAGCTGCGGCGGGAAAATTATCAAAATGGGATGAATTACACCAATTTGTTCATGATACGAAGTTTGCGGCTTTATCAAGAAAAAAAATAGAGGATAATCCAGAGAAACGGGAACAGGTGAAGGCTTTCCGAAAAAAAGTCAAAGACAGATGGGACAAAATGAAGGAAAAATGGTTTGTCCGCAATCTGGCTGCCCACATTCAGGATATGCAGGGCATGGCTCCTGTTTTAAAACAGATGACCTCTATGGTAGAAAACTATATGGATAAGTTTCAGCATCGTAAAAAGGAACAGGCTATTGTTGATTTTAACGATTTAGAGCATTATTGCCTGGAGATTTTAATGGAGACAGATGAAGAAGGTGCTCTAATCGGTGCTTCCTCCATTGCTATGCAGCTGCAAAAGCAGTTTAAAGAGGTTCTCGTTGATGAGTATCAGGATACAAACCTTGTGCAGGAAAGTATTCTTCAGTTAGTCCGTAATCCTGAGGATAATGGAAATATGTTTATGGTTGGTGATGTGAAACAGAGTATTTATGGATTTCGACACGCAGAGCCTTCCCTGTTTATTGAGAAATATAAAAAGTTTGCAGCAACCAATTATCCTGCCGAACGAATTGATTTGAACCGGAATTTCCGAAGCCGGAACGAGGTGCTGGTTGGCGCTAACTATTTATTCCGTCAGCTTTTTGATGAAGAGGTCGGTGATATTGAATACGACCAGGATGCCGAGCTTATTTACGGTAATCGTGTGTATGATGAATTTCCACTTCATTCTAATCCGGAATTGCTGATGATTGATACTCCTCAAGGACAGAAGTCTGGAGAAGCGGAAGAGACAGGAGAAGATTTAGAAAAAGCACAAATTGAAGCACGGGCCTATGCTAAAAAAATCCGGGAATGGATTGGCACTGAAGGTACAGATACACCTATGCAAGTAGTAGATAAGGGAGCTGGCCAGCATAGAAATTTGATGTATCGTGATATTGTAATCTTAATGCGTTCCATGACGTGGACACCTATTATTATGGATGAGCTGAAAAAACAAGGCATTCCCGTTTATGCAGAATTAACATCAGGCTACTTTGAAGCGATTGAAATTCGGGTCATGATCAGTTTATTAAAGATAATTGATAATCCGCGTCAGGATATTCCGCTGGCCGCTGTATTGCGTTCGCCCGTTGTCGGTTTGCAAGAAAATGATTTAGCAGCAATTCGATTAGCAAATCGCCATGGGAATTTTTATGATGCTCTTATAGCATATTTGGAAAAAGAAGAGAATCAGGTTACAGTACAATTAAAAGAATTCCGGGAGTTGTTGGATACATTAAGACAATCTGCGCAGCAAGGAGCGTTGTCAGAATTAATATGGCAAATATACCGGGAGACCGGCTATTATGATTTTGTTGGAGGCATCCCCGGCGGTAAACAGCGCCAGGCAAACTTACGGGCTTTATATGACAGGGCAAGAAGCTATGAAGAGACCTCTTTTCGAGGTTTATATCGTTTCCTGCGCTTTATTGAAAGAATGGAAGAAGAGCAGAAGGATTTGGGTGCTGCACGTGCCCTTAGTGAACAGGAAGATGTTGTCCGGATAATGACGATTCATAAAAGTAAAGGTTTGGAATTTCCTGTTGTGATACTCGGAGGTATGGATAAAGAATTTAATATGATGGATTTAAACGAGAAATATCTGCTTCATAAAGATCTGGGATTTGCCAGTAAATTTATTGATCCTGATAAACGGATTCAATATTCAACTTTATTTTATCATGCGTTGAGAGAAAAAATCAGAAGAGAACAGCTGTCGGAAGAAATCCGCTTATTATATGTAGCCTTAACACGTGCAGAAGAGAAGTTGTTTATGGTAGGAACAGTCAATTCTGCAGAGAAGCGGAAAGCATCATGGTCATGGATTGCTCATCATGCAGACTGGGTGTTACCGGCGTATTTTCGGGTTGGAGCAAAGAATTATCTGGATTGGGTCGGACCTGCATTGATCCGTCATCCGCAAGCAGAAATTTTGAGAAAAGAGGAGATAGGAACCAGCGTTTTATCTGAAATCACACAGGACTCATCAAAGTGGGATGTACAAATTCATCCGAGTCAGGATCTTATTTTCCTTGAAAATACGCTACAGCAAAAACAAGATGCATTAAAAAATCAAATCAGAAATTGGGACCGGCTTGAACAGGATTATAAAGACCTGGATAGTTGGGTCGATAGACGACTTTCCTATCAATATCCATATCAACAGGCTGTACACTCCCGTGCAAAGCAATCTGTAACAGAATTAAAACGTCAGCAGGAGCAGAAAGATGCATACAGTGATGAGAGAATGATTCCTCAATCTGCGATACGTCCGATTACAAACAGACCGAGATTTATGCAGGCTGAAAAAAAATTAACTGCGGCTGAGAAGGGAACTGCACTGCATACAGTGATGCAGCATCTTCCTTTGAAGGATAAACTATCCGAAGAGGAAGTGAAGGAGTTTATTGAGAAACTGGTTCAAGAGGAGAAAATGTCAGCTCCCGAAGCGGAAAGTGTTTCCGCTTCAGCTATTGTAGATTTTTTAGAATCAACGATCGCCCAGAAAATTTTTGTGGAGAATAGAGTATATAAAGAAGTGCCATTCAGTTTGATGCTGCCAGCGGAAAAAGTATATCCAGACTGGAAGGATCCCGTGAAAGAAAAGGTATTAATCCAAGGGGTTATCGATTGTATTATTCCTCAGAAAGAGGGCTGTATTATTCTTGATTACAAAACAGATATGATAACAGAAGATGTTACGGAAAAATTAGAGGAGCAGCTGAGAAAACGGTATAAAACACAGCTGGAGCTTTACCGGTATGCAATTGAAGAAATCTGGAAACAGCCTGTTAAGGAAACATACCTTTATTTCTTTTCTAAAAAGCTTCTTATCAAAGGAGAATAATAGTGCAACCTTATCAAGTGAATAAACGTTTAGAATGGATAGATGCTGCAAGAGGCTTTGCAATTTTAGGTATATTCATGGTTAATATAGGATCATTTTCTGCTCCTTATTTTCTCTATGGAGGAGCAGAAGATGCCTGGACTGCTGGAATTGATCAATTTAGTCTGGCTTTTATTGATATCTTCTTTCAAGCCAGTTTTTACACTTTGTTCTCTATTCTCTTTGGCTTTGGGATTCAAATTCAAAAGGATAGCCTGGATAAAAAGAAAATCTCACCATATGCTTTTTTCGGAAGAAGACTGGGAACATTAATTGTTTTTGGAATCATCCATGCTTTTGCGGTTTGGAATGGAGATATTCTCTTAACCTATGGAACGATGGGATTTTTACTGCTGTTATTCTTAAATAGCAGAGATAAGACCCTGGCAGGCTGGGGGATTGGTCTATTAGGATTTTCAACAATTGCATTTACAGGTCTGCAGTATTTAGCAAGGGATTTTATTGTTCTGGGTAATACATCCGAAATAGAGCAGGCTTTTCAAAGCTATCGCTCCAATGATTTATCTATTATTCTGGCGCAAAATTTTCAAGATTGGCAGCTGTCGAATGGACTTTTAGGCTTTATTATATACCCATTCATTATTCTCCCTTTATTTTTATTTGGGATGTATCTGGCAAGAAAGAGATGGCTTCATGATCCACTCTCCTACAGGAGTATATTGAAAAAGATTTGGGCTTTCTCATTGGTTGTATTTATTCTGTTTAAAATCGGACCTTATCTATTTGGTAACCCGCTCTGGTTTGCTCTTGTGCAGGATAACATCGGAGGGACAGCATCCGCAGTCTTCTATCTGACCACCATTACGTTATTGTGGCAACAGGATATCCCACGAAAAATACTTCGTGTACTGACACCGATTGGCAAAATGGCATTGTCCAATTATTTGCTCCAATCAGTTATTTCCTTTTGTCTTTTCTACGGTGCCGGTTTCGGACTTTATGGAGAAATTCGTCCTGTTCAGCAAATTTTGATTGTCCTTGTTATTTTCTGCCTGCAAATTATCGGCAGTACGATTTGGCTTCGTTATTTTCAGTTTGGACCTGTCGAGTGGTTATGGAGATGTATCACATATAAAAAAATGCAGCCGTTTAGACGTTAATCATGGCGATTTGTTGACAAAGGGACATTAAAATGTCATCTTAGGGAAGAAAATGGTATTATAGAGGATGTTCAAAAAGTCCCCAAATGATAAGCTGCGAATCTCTGCGTTGACGTATCTTTTCCGATGGGGCTGGGACTGCGATTACTCGTCCCACCGAAAACATTTGCGATTACTCGCCCCACCAAAAGCGTTACTCACGTATTTAAAAGCATAGAGGAACTTCTGCTAAGTACGTCCACGTCCTGTGGACAACACAGAAGTCATCACATCCTGTGAAAGGCCGTTCGTAAAAGTTACGTCGCCTTGACCTTATTGCTTCTAATTTGACTACTTTTTGAACAAGCACTTATAGTAAACGGATTATTAGTCATTTTTGTTAAATGTGGAAGATGATTATTACATGTACTTATAAAAATGAAGGAGGAAACTTAAATGGGAGGAACACATCTGCATATTACTGCGTGGGTACTAGGACTGATTCTCTTTATTATTGCATTAGTCTTGTACAAAAAAAGCAGTAATAAGCCTGCAACGATTGTTCATATGATTTTACGTCTTGTGTATTTATTTATCATCATCACGGGAGGATTATTAACCTGGGATTATATTCAAGGCTATTCCATGCCGATACTTGGTGAAGTAATTGTAAAAGCACTTGCCGGTCTTTGGATTGTAGTAATGATGGAAATGATATTAGTTGCCGCAAAAAAGGGCAAATCAGCAACAGGCAAATGGATTCAATTCCTTATTGCACTGATTATTGTCATTATTTTAGGATTCTTCCGCTTGCCAATGGGCTTTTATTTCTAAAATAAGTAAAACAATAACTTCCTGTTGAACAGGATAAAATAAAGTGCCTTGGTCAGCTGGCTGAGGTACTTTATTTATTTGCAAAGATAATTGTGAACGCTTTTTTACATCATTTTAATCAAGGTATGATTTTTTAAGAAAATAAGTGATAATAGAGAATAGGGTAGAATGAAAATTACAGTTTTATTATCATTGGGGGAAAATCTATGATCAAAAAAATAAGTATTGGACTTGCTGCTATCATAAGTATGTTCATTATACAAGAGCCTGCTCATGCACAGGATGAAGATATACATAATGAAGTATTTTATCAAATATTGGTTGACCGGTTTAATAATGGAGACGCTAAAATCCAGGGAGAAATAGATATTGATGATCCTCATAACTATCATGGTGGTGATTTTCAGGGAATCATAAATAAATTAGATGACCTGCAGGATATTGGAATTACTACGATTTCTCTGTCACCAATTATGGATAATAAAGAAAAAGGCTATCATGGGTTTTGGATTACTGATTTTTATCAAGTAAATCCACAATTTGGAACAATGGAAGATTTTGAGCGTCTTGTATCAGAAGTGCATCAGCGTGATATGAAAATAGTTATTGATTTCGTGTTTAACTATGCTGCAGATACAAATCCTTTGACGAATGACCCGGATAAAGAAGATTGGTGGCTGGGAACACCTGCTTCAGATGATGAAAGATTATCAGAAACGGTTCAATTAGACTTAACGGATCCTGACGCTGCAGATTATATGTTAGATGCTGCTATATATTGGGAGTCAGAAACGGATATTGATGGATTTAAGCTGCCTAATGTTGATCTTGCACCAGAAGCGTTTATCAAAGATTTGACTGCGGCTTTAAAAGAAAATCGTCCTGATTTTTATCTTATTGGTGATATAACAGAAGCAACTATGGATGAAGCAGTGGATTTATTAGAAAATACATCGCTGGATATTATTAATTATCCGGAGTTAAATCAAGAATTAAGTGAAACATTTGCAAAAAGTGACAATGATGTTTCTGCGATTTATGATATCTGGAAAGAACAGGGATTAACCGATTTTTATAAACAGATAGACGGCTTCGGTCAGGAACGTTTTACAAATATTTTTTCAGAAAATCAACGTAATGCAGTAACTGCTTGGACGCTGGCATTAACATATATGTATACAACACCGGGTGCAACGATGATTACTCAAGGGACAGAGCTTCCAATGTATGGCGGGGATGCTGAGGAATCACAGCGGCTCGTTCCATTTAACAGTGGAGATGAGGATTTAAAGGAATTTCATAAACGTATTGCTTCCCTGCATAATGAATTTCCTGCATTAAGGTTTGGTGATTTTGAATATGTCGGGTCTGAAGCATCGATGTTGGTGTTCCGTCGTAGCTATCAAGATGAGATAATGTATGCTGCTATTAATAATGGCAGTGAGTCAGCATATATAGATGTAGATAATATAGAATCTGGTATGCAATTAAAAGGTATCTTAGAGGATAATTTAGTACGTGAAAACAAAGAGGGCAATTACCGGATTGGAATACCAAGAGAATCCGTAGAAGTATATATCTTAGAAGAAGATAAAGGCTTTAATTGGCTGTTTATCGGTTTTATTGTTTCCGTTCTCGCATTGTTTGTTATTGCAGTTATACTGTTAAAAAGAAAACAAAAAATAAGAGAACATCAAGAAAGTTGAAAATAAAAACACAGAAAATTTTTTGGTACGGGTACAATTGTCTGGTAGCAGCTTGGGGAAATGCATCAGTTACTAAAAATAAGTCCTTCCTTTTAGGGCTTATTTTTTTACGTGTAAAAATAGTCCTGTTAATACGAATTTATATCAGATAAAGTAAACAAAGGTTAATTTAGTTTGAAATAATTTTATCCATTTATTTCATGTTTACAACTTTATCTGTTTTGATATAATAAGAACAAATGTTCAGAACAAAAGTTCTTATCGAGGGGTGGTTAAAATGATTGGTTTCTTAACAAGTGCGATGGAGAAAAAAGAAAAGGTAATGATCTATTATATAGACTCTAAAGGAAAGATCAGCCAACGAATAATAAGAGTAGTCGACATAGATAACACCAAAATTTTGGCTTACTGCTATTATCGTAAACAAGTGAGAAGTTTTAAAATAGACAGCATACTGTCTTTTGGGCAGTTGAAAAGGAGTGTCGGAGCATGAACTTATATGTACAACAAGAAATTGGTTTTCAGTTGATGATGGCCCATAAAGATAATCTACTAATTAAAATTGAGTATCATAAGGATAATAATTTCTATATGGAGCAGGGATATATTGATAGCATCAATTATGAAGACAGGTACATAAAAATAGTTAATAAGTTTGGCCGTGTTAATTTTACTAAAATAAATTTAGAAAATATTGTTAAGGTTTTTCTCTTATAAAAAAAGAAGAAAGCCCTTTCTTTAAATGTCTGCTCTCGTATTATTCTTTTACAAATCAATACTGTATGATATGTTTTTTATGATTTATCTTTATGGAAGAACCCTTATATACCAATTCATATAGTCTATTTGTACAATGAATTTTATTTGTGTGACATTTTTCCTGATTATATAGTATAATAAAATTGAAATATGGTAAGAGATATAATTTACTTAAAGGAGGTGCGGAGCATGGAGAAAGGTCTTCTGAAGAGAAAAATTTATCTATTATGCAGAATAGCAGTGATTATTATTATTGCGGCATTTATTGTTAAAAATTTCCTTCTGGCACCTTCTGTTGTCTGGGGAGAATCCATGCAGCCTACTTTCTCGGATCAAGATAAGATTATTGTAAATAAAGTTGCATCCATTGACCGGTTTGATGTGATCGTATTTCATGCTCCTGACTCTGATAATTACTATGTAAAGCGTGTGATTGGCATACCAGGTGATCAGATTGAATATATAAATAATGTTTTATACTTAAATGGAGAACCGGTAGATGAGCCATACCTGCTGAATGAAAACAGTCCTGCAAAACGCGCCTTTCAAACCGGAAACTTTACTTTAGAAGAGTTAACAGGTTACTCAACTGTCCCTGAAAACACCTATTTTGTTTTGGGGGATAATCGTGGAAACAGCAATGACAGCCGCTTCTTTGGATTTTTAAATGAACAGGCAATTATTGGTGAAGTTACATTCCGGATTTATCCATTCAGTAATATTGGCAGACCTAAATAAAACCGTATGTAGAAGGATACCTTTACATGCGGTTTTTAATATTTAAAAGGAATTTTATGTTGTACGCTTTTACTTCGGGCTTACGCCATTCAAAATAAAAAAAGAAGTCACACTAGAATACCGTCTTTTATATACATCTGTATATGAAGGCGATCTTTTTATTTTTCGAGATATTCCATGCTATTAATAAAATCACTGGAAAGTTTGACATTTTGTCAACGCTGCTCGTATATTAGAGAGTAACAGAAGAAAACATTTGAATGATAGAAAGGTCTGGATAGTTAATGAATCATAGAATTGGAGATTTCATCAAAGAGAAATTAGAGGAAAAACAAATTTCAATGCGGGCATTAAGTAAAAAAACAAATATTAATATATCTATTGTATCACGCATTATTAACCACAAACGCAAGCTGACAAATCAGCATTTAATGGAAATCTCAACTTTGGATATACCTTTTGAAGAATTGCTTCAGAAAAATGGGCTTCCGGTAAAACAAAGGAGAAAAGTACAAATGATGCACAGGATTATACTGCAATGATTAAATACTTTTTAAAGCATTCAGGTGATCAATACGATTCTTTTTCTATGAAAAAATAGATGAGAAATTATATGAATATGAGCAGGATGCTGAAACAGAAAAAAGACAGCGCCTTATAATTGAAAATTTCCAAAAAAAGAAGGAAAATGCGGGGAATCAAGGAGCATACATACAGCAGCTTACATCCTTTTTTCATCGATTTTGTCATAAAAAGGGGACACTTAAGGAATTGATTTTAATGGGAGCAGTACTAATTTATTTTATCAGTACTGCAGATGTTGTCCCAGACTATCTTTTTTCAGTTGAATATTTAGATGATGCTATAGCAGTTCAGGTGGTAAGGAATTTACTTTCTAATAAATACTAGTAATGAGGTTTTTGATATGCAGCAAAAGAAATATAATTTAGATTACAGTATTATAATAATTTTATTTTTATTATTTTTAATTAGTTTAATTACCATATATAGTGGTTCAGGACAATATGCGCAATCACAGCCTTTTTATTTTGTGATCCGTCAGGCTGTTTGGTATGTTTTTGGTATTCTGATCATGCTGGCAGTTATTTTCTTTGATTATGAGCTTTTGAAGCACCAGGCATTTAGGTTATATGCCATTGGCACTTTTCTTTTGATTTGTGTTCATTTTTTTGGTGTCTTTCGGAATGGCTCACAGCGCTGGTTAAATCTGGGTTTTTTTGAAGTGCAGCCATCTGAGTTTATCAAAATATTTCTTATCATTTATTTGGCAGTCCTTCTGGAACGTCATGGTAATCGAAAGCTGTCTTTAAAAATGAGTATCCAATTAACAGCGAAAATAATGGCAATAACCCTTATTCCATTTGTTTTTATTTTTCTTCAGCCGGACTTAGGTTCAGCCCTGACTATATTTGCCATTGCGTTTACAATGATTATTGTTTCCAGTATTTCGATAAAAGTTATTTTACCGATACTTTTTTCAATGGCTGCTTCAGTAGCAGGTTTAATTTTTATATATGCTTATTATTTCGATGCTTTCTCCCGTTTGTTTCAATCACATCAAATGGAAAGGATTTATGGCTGGTTAAATCCGTCAGAGTATGCATCTGACTATGGATACCAGCTTCAGCAGGCAATCATGGGGATTGGTTCAGGTCAATTAAGCGGTGCAGGGTTTAACCAGGGGTTGCAAATTCAAAATGGAAAAGTTCCAGAAGCACATACAGATTTTATTTTTACAGTAATTGGAGAGGAATATGGTTTTATTGGCGCAAGTATTCTGATTCTGCTGTATTTCCTGCTTCTCTATCGGATTACAAAGGTTGCTTATGAGACCAATAACTTATTTGGAGTATACCTTTGTGTTGGTGTCATTGGAATTCTTGCTTTTCAAGTTTTCCAAAATATTGCGATGACGATAGGGTTAATGCCAATTACAGGTATTACTTTACCATTTATAAGTTATGGGGGCAGCTCTTTAATAACAAACCTGATGATGGTTGGATTAGTAATTAGTGTACAAATCCGTTCTTCCAGGGATGATTTATTCCGTAAAAAAGCTATTAGTGATTAGGCAGAGGATAATTGCGAAAGAATGAAGGATAGAATTTAAAATTGTAAAAAAACAGTAGAACTAAAACCTTCATAATCGCTATGAAGGTTTTTATTTATTATTGATTTCAAATGCAGTACGAATTCCTGCTTCAATAGCTCCTTCCATCCAGCCATTGAAGCCAGAAACATGATCACCGGCGAAATATATTTTTCCCTCGGCTTTTTCCATGTCAGCTTCTGCTTTTGCTGCACCGAGGGTCGGGGTAAGTAAACTGAAACAGCCTGCAGAGTAGGGATTTAAACTCCAATTAAAATAAACGAGCTTTTTAAATGCCTGGTAAACAATAGTGCCGTATATTTTAGCTAAATCCTTCATGACATATTCATATATGGATTTTGGAGGAGCACTTGTCCAGAGAAGAGCTCTTTCCCCCCAGGTATAGCTGACAGTCATCACGTTTATATCTTTTTGGCTGGGAATATAAGCAAAGGATATAGGTAAATCAGTGATGGCATTTCCGAAAGAATATTCTTCCCAAAAACGGAAGTGAAATTCAATACCAATTTTTAAAGAAGGAATATGATTTAATCTGCGAATCAACTGCCATTTTTGAAATGGGATAGAGTGCTTGGGGTAGATATCTATAAATTGGAGCAGGGGAAAAGGAATTGCGGAAATAACGAAATCTCCGCGGAAACTGGATTTTTGATTCGTATGAATTTCAACATAGGATGCAGGCGACTGATCGATAGCAACCACCTTATGATGTAAATAGGTATCTTCCTTTACCTGGTGATAGATAGATAATGGTAATAAATCATTTCCATTAGTTATTGCCGAAAAAGATACATCCTTTTGTGTTAAAGGCTCAAAAATATCCGTTAATATATCTACAAAACTGCCTTGTGAAAAACCTTCAATGCCTAACATAATGCTGATTAGAAAAACAGCATTTTTAGAAAGCGAAGGACCGATGGGATTATGAAGCAAAAATTCCTCAATAGAATAATTTTTATAGGCTTCCTCTAATTCTTTTTTTCCGGCGCTATCTGCTTGCTGATATTGTGTAAGGAATGGATGAATTGCTTCTTCGAATAAAGCAGAAGCGGTTTTACCTTTTTCTGATGGTGGAAGAGGAATCTGTAATATATCTGGATTTTTCTCATATATTTGACGTGTTGTCCGAACATGGTTGATGAAAATAATATCTTCTGGAGTTTCATTTATAAAGGGGTGTGTATGCAGCGAGAATTTATGTAAATAAGCGTGTACCAAATAATGATAATCTGGAATGCGCATGGCACCGGCATTAAGATAATTTTCATCACTGAAGGTTTTTCTGATGGTTAGAATTCTGCCGCCAATCCGTTCATTTGCTTCCAGGATGATGATATCATGTCCTGCTGCTTTTAACAGGCTTCCTGCAATCAGCCCTGCCAGTCCAGCTCCAATAATGATAATTCTTTTTGACTTACCGGTAACTTTTAAACCATCTGAGATAATTTCTAAGTAATTAGATGGGTATTTAAGCATCTCTTTATTTCTATCCATGAAGGATGCACCTCTTCTTATTAATTTAGCACATTAAATTCCCCGTCGAAATGAACTCTATGATAAAATAGCGATACAGGTCAAACAAATGATGATGTAAGAACATATTATGTGATAAATATAATAATTATGTTATTAGAGTCAACAAGGAGAGGATTTAAATGAAGAAAAAAGTTGGTATTGTATTTGGAGGGAAATCATCAGAGCACGAAGTTTCTTTGCAATCAGCCAAAAATATTGTGGATGCTATCAATCTGGATAAGTATGAAGTATATTTGCTGGGGATTGATAAACAGGGAAACTGGCATGTAAATGACCGGTCCCGTTATTTAATAAACGAAGAGGATCCAAGCTTAATCGCATTAAATAAAACAGGGAAGGGAATAGCTATTGTTCCTGGAGCAGAGGAGAACCAAATTATCCAGACTGGCTCTGATATAAGCATGGATCAATTAGACGTTATCTTTCCTATTGTACATGGAACACTCGGAGAGGATGGAAGCCTGCAGGGAATGCTGAGAATGGCAAATATTCCATTTGTCGGTTCCGGAGTACTCGGCTCAGCTATCAGTATGGATAAAGATATTGCCAAACGTCTGCTTCAGGATGCAGGTTTAAATGTGGCCTCCGGTTACAGCTTCCGTAAAGCGAAGCAGGACCAAATAGTCTATCAGGATATTGTGGCGAAATTAGGGACACCATTATTTATCAAGCCGGCAAACCAGGGCTCCTCTGTAGGTGTGCACAAAGTTGAAACAGAAGAAGAATTTAACCATGCTATCCAGGATGCTTTTATGTATGATCATAAAGTTTTAGTTGAGGAAGCTATCGAAGGGAGAGAGATTGAATGCTCGGTTTTAGGTAACGATCATCCAATTGCTTCTGTACCTGGAGAAATACTCCCGACTGTCGAGTTTTATTCATATGAAGCGAAATATATTGATGAGTCCGGGGCAAATCTGGAAATTCCGGCTTCATTAGAAAAAGACGTAGCAGAAAAAATTCAAGCTACTGCTATTCAAGCTTTTGAAGCTTTAAATTGTGAAGGGCTGGCCAGAGTAGATGTATTTTTAAAAGAAGATAATACTATTATTATTAATGAAATTAATACGTTACCAGGTTTCACGAAAATAAGTATGTACCCTAAACTCTGGGAAGAAAGCGGCGTTTCCTACCGGGAACTGATTGAGAGATTAATTGAACTGGCAATCGAACGCCACCAGAGAGATCAGCAATTAAAGAGCTCTATTTAATTATGTCTTCAAGATTAAAAGTTATAAAAGGATGGTTGAATGTCTAGCGGCAAAACAGAAAAAAATAATGCTAAAGTCTACTTACAAAGTAATCTTCCTTCAGTGATGTTTCATTTTTTCTTGACCGTGTCTGCAATGTTGTTGGTACTCTTTACAAATCAGGTAAAAGGAATATTTTTTAGTATTATAATTATATATGCTTTATTTGGATTGTTTTTGAAAAATCAAGGGGCGCTATTAAAAAATATCCAATCTGTTTCATTGGTTTTCATTATTAATCTGATACTTTATATACTGCTTCCTGTGGTACTGCCTCAGGCGCTGATGTTTTATTCCCTGCCGTATATTTATTTGGGTTTTATAAATGAGCGATTAATATATTTAGCTGCTATATTCCCATCTACTTGTATGCTGATCGGGTTATACGTGAAAGTATTGATGACCAGTTTAAAAAAGTAATATGTCAATAACAGGAACATTATTTGGAACAAATGTGACAGATGGTCCTCCAAAGTAAATGAAAAAAAGAGGAGCTGTGATAAATAAAGGAACAGTTCTTCTTTCTAATTAATGCTTGGATTTCCTGTTAGCAGATGGATAAGAATGGGTATACTATGAATATAAGCAAATACGGAGGGAGGGGACGTACCATTTTCAATAAACGTATTCGCCATATACAACGCTATCGTGAAATACTGGTAGCTTTTTCCCGAAACGGTTTTGGTTATATTGTAAAAGAATTAGGGCTTCAAAAAGTTGTTTCTTTACCTGAGAGAGTGCTCAAAGGAAAAAAAGAAATACATAATAAAACAACAGGGGAGCGAATCAGATTTTTCCTGGAGGAGTTAGGACCAACTTTTGTCAAGCTGGGGCAAATCGCAAGTACGAGAAATGATTTGATTCCACCGGATATTATAAAAGAATTGGAAAAGCTGCAGGACCAGGTTGGAAAAATTCCTTATACTGATATACAAGAAATTGTAGAACGGGAATTAGGGGAGCCTATTCAGGAAATATTTAAGGATTTTGATAAAACCCCCTTAGCGGCTGCATCTATAGGACAAGTCCATCATGCGGCTCTGCAGACCGGGGAAGAAGTAGCTGTAAAAGTGCAGCGCCCAAATATTGAAAAGAAGATTCATACAGATTTAGAAATTTTAATGAATTTTGCAGCACTTGCAGAAACACGTTTAGAGTGGGCAAAGCAATATAAAATTACAGAAATCATTGAAGAGTTTAAGGCATCTATCCTGGCTGAATTAGATTATACGCTGGAAGGAAGAAATGCACATAAAATTGCAATGAATTTTAAAAATGATAAAGAAGGTGTCAAAGTCCCCGATGTTTATTGGGAGTATACGACAGAACGGGTTTTGACGATGGAATTTGTCAAAGGTATAAAATTGGATGAGAATGAACAGCTTCTCAGGGAAGGGTATCAGCCCAAAATTATTGCGGAAAAATTAATTCAAAACTTATTTGAACAGATTCTGATGGACGGTTTTTTTCATGCCGATCCGCACCCGGGAAATGTAATGGTTCTTCCGGGTCATCAATTATTATTTATGGATTTTGGAATGGTCGGACGGCTGACACCGATGATGAAGGATCATTTGACAGATATGATTATTGCGCTGGCACGTCAAAATACGCATGCAATTGTGAAGGCTATTTATAAAATGGGTGTTGTTCCTGACGATGTAGATGACGATATGATGCGTGCTGATATGGAAGAGCTGCGTGATAAATATTATGATATCCCATTTAGTCAGGTAAGCTTGGGAGAAGCAGTCAATGATTTGTTCCGTGTTGCTTCTAAACATCGAATCCGGATTCCTGCTGACCTTTCTTTAGTCGGAAAAACGCTCTTAACGCTTGAGGGTACAGTAGAAAGATTAGATCCAGATATCAGTATTGTTAAAATTGCGCAGCCTTTTGGTAAAAGATTAATAAAAGAAAAATATCGTCCGAAAAAAATAGCTGAGGAAGTTTATGAGCAGGTTGATGATTATAAAGATATTATTCTGGATTTACCGGAGCATATTAATGCGATTTATAAGCTGCTGCGTTCCGGGAAGTTTCCTTTAGAAATATCAGTTGCCAGAGTGGATATGATTCTTAAGAAGCTTGACAGAGTCAGTAACCGGCTATCCTTCAGTATTGTATTGTTATCTTTTAGTATTATAATGGTTGGTTTAATTATTGGCTCGGCAATTGCCGGAGAAGTGTCTTACTTCTGGAGCCTGCCAGTTATTGAAATCGGTTTTGTTGTTGCAGTACTACTGTTTATATGGTTAATTTTTTCGATTTTCAGATCGGGAAGGTTTTAGGGAAGAGAAAAGCTTATGTCAAGCAGGAGGAATCTCCTTCAGACATAAGCTTTTTTGTTTTCAACTAATTTTATTAAAATACTTTATCGCCATTAAAGATGGAGTTTTTCACCACTACATAATCTACTGTACGGATAGAATCTAATTTCTTGCCGCCGGCATAAGAAATAGAAGATTGAAGATCCTGCTCCATTTCTGTCAAAGTATCCTGAAGTGCGCCTTTATGCTCTACATACATTTTCTTGCCTTCTACGTTTTTCTTTTCACCTTTTTGGAATTCAGAAGCAGATCCAAAGTATTCTTTTAATTTTTTACCGTCTTTTTCAATTGTCTCTCCTGGAGATTCTTCATGGCCTGCAAATAAAGAACCAATCATTACCATAGAAGCTCCAAAACGTACAGATTTTGCAATATCTCCATGCGTACGGATGCCGCCGTCTGCAATAATTGGCTTGGTTGCTGCTTTTGCACACCAGCGCAATGCTGCTAATTGCCAGCCGCCAGTTCCAAAACCGGTTTTGATTTTAGTAATACACACTTTACCAGGTCCGATACCAACCTTCGTAGCATCTGCTCCAGCATGCTCTAGCTCACGGACTGCTTCTGGTGTTCCGACATTTCCGGCAATTAAAAAGCTGTCTGGTAAATACTTCTTAATATGCTTGATCATCCGGATAACAGAATCAGAATGCCCGTGTGCAATATCAATTGTAATATATTCAGGTATAAGATTGTCATTAGCAAGCTCTTCAACAAATGCATACTCTTCATCTTTTACACCGACACTGATAGAAGCGTATAAATCCTGCTCTTGCATCGTTTTAATAAAATCAACACGCTTTTCCGGTTCAAAGCGGTGCATAATATAGAAATAATTATTTTCAGCTAAATAGGTTGCAATTTTTTCATCTATAATAGTCTGCATATTTGCAGGGACAATCGGTAACTTAAAGGACCTTCCACCAAACTCAATGGATGTATCACATTCTGAACGGCTATTTACAACACATTTTGCGGGAACTAACTGGATATCTTCATAATCAAAAACATTTTCCATGAAAAAACACTCCTAAACACGAATAAAATTTGTATTATATATTAAAAACATTCGCCTTTAGTAATTTAACCCAATAAGGATATTTTGTCAACGTTTTATGCTTGAGTATCGACAAAATAATTAGAAAATAAGAAACAGGAGTTTTACGAACGATTTTTTGTAATAAAACAACGTTTTTAATAAATAAGGGCAGACATGATATAATAAGGAACCAAAATCAAAGAATTGGATGAAAGAGGGAGGAAAAAATGTCTATATTTGCAAAGGATGCTTTGAAGGGAAGGCATGTATTAATTACAGGAGCAACTGGCGGAATAGGGATGGAAACTGCGGAAATCGTTGCGGGCATGGGTGCCAAAGTTACCATTACCGGACGGAATACAGAAAAGCTTGCAGAGCTCAGGCAAAAGCTTGAAACCATCATGGATGCTTCAGATATATTTGTTCAAAGAGCAGATATAACAAATAAGTCAGATAGAGAGCAATTAATCCGTGATGCGCAGGCGGCGTTAGGATTTATCTCTGATTTAGTGAATGCTGCCGGAGTTGCAGGGAATATGACGGTAGATCAGCTCGAAGAAGAAGATATTAAAGCAATGCTCGATATTAACTATTTATCGGCTTTCAGTTTAACAAAAGAAATATACAAGGAAATGCAGGAGAAAAAGCAGGGGAATATTGTTAATATAGCTTCTTTGTCCGGTTTGCGCGGTACATTTGGAAACACAGCCTATGCTTCATCTAAATTTGCGATGATTGGCTGGACACAGTCCATGGCGCTGGAGGCGATTGCATTTAACATCCGTGTGAATGCTGTTTGTCCCGGCTTTGTTGATACAGAAATGGTGGAAGGGTTATTTGAGAATAAAGCAAAAAATACAAATCAATCTTACGTACAAGTAAGAAAATCAGCGGAAGAATCTTTACCCTCAAAAAGAATTATGACTGCCGATGAGGTTGGCAGCACAATAGCTTTTCTGCTGACTGATGCAGCACAGAATATTGTAGGAGAATCTGTGAAAATATCAGGTGGAGCGGTAATGAGATAATATTGAAAAAGACTAACAGATTATATTTTCCGTTAGTCTTTTTCCCTTTATTTAAGCAGGAAGGCGGCTTTGTTACCTTTGGAAATATCTTTCGCTTCTGTATTTCTCATTGGCCCAGCTTCAATCTCCATACTTTTATCCTTCCAAATTTTTTCATACATTTCTTTGTCTAATAAGAAGGTTTGCAGCAGCTCGCCTTCTTCACCAGGTGCAACAGTATCACTATTGTCGTAAGGGAGCAGCATACCCTCGTTTAAAAGATATTTGATCCATCGTTTACAGTGAGTTTTGAAGATATATCTCCCAGACCAATTTCCTCTTCACTTTGGTTGTCAATCTCAAATCTGATTGTAGCTATTGCTACGTTATCAGGATCTGTATAGCGGGGCGCTTCATCAGCATTATACTCTGTAGTTGGGGCAGGGGTATCTACAATAACATTGCCCTCTGCTAATATTTCTTCCGGTTCATCTTGTCCAAAAGGGTAAGCATAATAGCCGGTCACTTTGTCTTCTGCTTCAACTAAGTATTCGTTATCAGGTGCTAATATAGTTGGTAATTGTTCCTCTAAAGGAATAAGATCCCGATAATTATTGTGATGTTTTGTTGCTCCAACATAATCTATGTTTAGGGTAGGCATATAATGTAAATCCTGATCTGAATCATTCTTAATAGTATATTGTGCCAGGATAACGCCGCCATCTGTCTGATCCCCGAAAGGAATACTGAAATTAGTATAGAAATCCTCTAATTCTACCAATGGGTAAGCGTCCAGCGTTAATGATAACCCTTCCCTCTCATGAGACTGAGATTCATTGTTTTCAAAAAGAAGTGTAGCAGTACCTTCTGTTTCTTCTTCCATTGCAGTAATTAGTGCATCAAATTCTGCGTTAGAAGAGCCTGTTTGTGGCTTTTCTTCTTCATCAGTTTCAGTTCCGCAAGCAGTTAAAACGATTGCGAATATAGCTGCCAGAAGAACGTAAGCGTTCTTTTTGACATCTAATATCTCCATTTTTGTAATATGTATAATAGTAACATAATTTGGTGTGGAAAAAAGTAATAATTTGTAAATAATTTTCTTTTTTAAAGAAAATTTCCTAATTTATTCGATTATTTGGAAATAAAAGATGCATTTTGAAGGAGAGACATAAAAAATGGAGTAACTGACTTTATACACCAGGAAGAAATTCCAGTTTTACAATGAGAAAATCAGAAAGAGCTCTATATCGAAAAGAAGCGCTGAATAAAGTTTCGTTTATAGATGAGCATTAAAAATAAGCTGCTGCGAAAGGGGAAGATCGGTCAGAAACCTCCCGCAGTGCTTGAAATATTTTATTGGAGCTGAGCCATCCCTTTAAAAACCAATTGACTTTACCCTGTCTATTCTTTTCTATACATCATATCCCCGTTAATAATTGTCATTTCAATATTGGTATCTAGTAACTCATCAGCATCCTTTAATTGAAATGGGTCGGCAGAATAGACTGTCATATCTGCAAGCTTGCCACGGGAGATTGTTCCCTTTATTTTTTCTTCATTGGTTGTGCAGGCTGCATATTTAGTAAATAAATAAAAAGCCTCCTGCATACTTAGCTTTTGCTCAGGATACCAGCCGTTATGAGCTTCCCCTGGAGCTTTTCTTGTAATAGCGGCATGAATTCCAAGTAAAGGATTAATTGGTTCAACAGGTGCATCTGATCCACCTCCGCAAATAACACCATTGTCCAGCAAGGTTTTCCAGGCATAGGCATAAGGCATTCGGTCTTTCCCGAGGCGATCCCTTACCCAAGGATAATCACTGGCAAGGAAGCGGGGCTGAATATCAACGATACGGTCAGGAGTGGCAAGACGCTTTACTAAATCAGGATTGATAACCTGCGCATGTATCAGCCGATCTCTATATGCAGCAGCTGGAAATTGATCCAGGATGTTCAGCACATTTTCTAATGCCTGATCACCAATCGTATGAACGGCAACAGGCATCGCTAGCTCTCTTGCACGTTTTACAATATTATAAAGGGTGTCCTGGGAAAGCATGGCCTCCCCAAATTGTCCAGGGTGATCAGAATAAGCCTCTTTTAATAATGCAGTTCTTCTGCCAAACGCACCATCTGCAAATACTTTAATTGCCCCAATTTGCAGTGTATTATTCCCATAGCCGGCATACATACCTTCTTTATGAAGATCCTCCAGGTAATCATAATCAATTAAAAGATTTGTCCGCAGCCCCATACCTTCCTGATTTAATAATTCCTGGTAGAGGCGATAGGTTTGCTGCAAACCTCCTAAATAAGCCGGATCATTGGAGTGAACACTTGTAACACCATATTGAATAACAGTCGAAATGGTTTTTCGAAGTGCTTTTTTCCACGTGTCATAAGATTTATCAGGAATTTTTGCTTTAAATAATGTGGCGGCCGATTCCAGAATTAATCCGTTAGGTTCCCCATCTGCATCCGTCACAATTTCACCGCTCTCTGGGACAGAGAGATTGCTGGAATAATTAATTTGCTCAAGGGCTTTGGAATTAACCACTGCAGCATGTTCACATATTCTTGTAAGAAAAAGCGGGTGATGCGGGGCAACAGCATCAAGCTCCTGTTTTGTCGGCAGACCGCCATCTGTAAATAAATTTTCATCCCAGCCGGCACCAAGCAGCCACTCGCCTTTTTCCAGGGTGCCAGCATGCTGTTTAATTTTATTTAAGAATTCTTTTTTCTGGGTGACCCCGGTCACATCTAAATCAATAAATTTCATTGCCTGCATAGAGAGGTGGAGGTGGGTATCAGTTAATCCCGGAGTAACTGTTTTTCCCTCAAGATCAATAATTGTATTGGTTTTTGTACTCCAAAAAGCAAGTATTTGAGTACTTGACCCCATATCAATAAAGCGTCCATCTTTGACAGCAACAGCTTCAACAATTGGCTGAGATGATTGAAATGTATATATAACACCATTAATATATATCGTTATCATCGAGATTCTCCTTGTCTAAATTATCATATCGTAATCTTTATTTAACACCTTTTCTAAATGAAAAAGCATATAGAAATGCAGCCATCAATCAAGTTTACAGGATTATTTCCAATCCTTTGCAAAAGAGTAATAAGATAAACTGTACTGTTATTTATCTTACCAAAATTGTTTCATTTTGACAGCAGGGAGATTGACACTTTCAGAAATTTTATTATATACTGTATTCAACAAAGTTGAATATAATGAAACTGAATTGAATTGTAAATAAACTCAATAAGAGCAGTTGTTGTAATTTTAATTTAACTATTTTCTTGTTAATTTGTGCAGCATCTATGCTTTCTTAGTTTCATTAGAAAATAGGGCATTCCTCAGTTTTAGTTGTACTTGTGCAAATAACATTTGATTTCTATTTTCATAAATTAAAATGAAAACGGATACAATGGGAGGGATTTTGATGCGCGGCTTACCAAGTAATGTGTATTTGAAGGAAGTAGGGCCAAGAGACGGGCTGCAGAATGAAAAGCAGTGGATTTCTACAGATGATAAGGTTGCCTGGATTAATATGCTTTCAAAAACAGGTGTTTCGGAAATTGAGTATTCTTCCTTTGTTCATCCCAAAATGATTCCCGCATTAAAGGATGCAAGGGAGGTAGGGAAGCGGATTATTCGTAAAAGTGGGGTAACATACTCTGCTTTAGTACCAAATATGAAAGGGTTAGAGTACGCTTTAGAGGCAGGTATCGATGGAGCATCCGTATTTATGTCGGCAAGCGAGACGCATAACAGGAAAAATATTAATAAAAGTATTTCTGAGACATACCCGGTACTGACAGAGGTCATTAAAGAAGCTAAAAATGCAGGCAAAATTGTAACAGGCTATGTTTCTACGGTCTTTGATTGTCCATACGAAGGGAGAATTGCCGTAGATGATGTACTAAGAGTATGCGGTCAATTGATTGATAGCGGGGTAGATTATCTTTCACTTGGAGATACAATTGGAACTGCTGTACCGACACAGGTGGAGAATCTGCTTGAAGGACTTTTTCCTTATTTTCCAAAGGATAAGCTGATTTTGCATTTCCATGATACAAGAGGGATGGCAATAGCCAATATTATGACTGCGCTTCATATGGGAATTACCCGGTTTGACAGTACTGTCGGAGGTTTAGGGGGCTGTCCTTATGCGCCGGGAGCTGCGGGTAATGTTGCCACAAATGATGTTTTATATTTATTGAATGGCCTTGGAATTGAAACGGGAATTAATGAGAAACGCATTCAGGAAGCAAGTATTTATATTCAAAATAAGCTGGGAAAAACGTTACCAAGCAGATCTGTAGCTTATTTAAAAAATGCTTAACATAGCGAAAGACACTATAAAAGTCTTGTCAAGTAAGTATTGACAAGACTTTTATTATATTTTAGAAATGCATTTCTTTTAATTGCTGTATAAACACCTTTAATGCTTCCAAATTAGTTGATTCTATCCATGTGTTTAATGCAGGGATATCCCCCGCAATATATAAAGATAAAACATGCTGCAATTCTTCTTGATAGTTATCCACATTCTTTGATTCCTCATTCATATTATGCAAAATAATGCTCCAATCTGTATAAAAGGATGCTGCATATTGACTGGGGTATTGCATAGCCAAGTCAGCTACTTCTTCCATACTTTTCCTGTCGAGCAGTTCCAGCACAAACCAATTTTCCAGATTCGCATCATTCCAGTCACTGCCCGCAGCAGCATTTTGAAAGAAGGTACGTGCCTGTTCTATTTTCCCTTGAAATAAGAGCGCTGATGCATGGGAGGACGCTGCATAACCATCCAATCCATTATTAGTCCAATTGGTGTACTGCTGGAACCAGTGATTATAATTATCCCAATCGCGCTGGTACAGATAATAATCTAGAATCTCCCAGACATATGCTGCATTTTCAGTCTGCTCAGCAAGCATAATATAGTAAGGAAGAGCAAGTTCTGTACGGTTTTCCCAGGTTCCATCACTTTCCAGCCCAATCATTGCTGTAATCATGCGTAAGCTGTGCAAATCGGAATCATCTTTTTTCACATTTGCTTTATATTCCTGTAAAGCTTCCTTCAGCTTTCCATCAAGAAGCAGTTCATCTGCATTTGTCAGTTTTCTGTTCTGCAAACGAATCATTGGAATGTTATTTATATTTTCCTCACTTAACCGATAACCCCCACTGGATCTAAGCAGCTGGCCTTGGCTGTCGTAAGCAGAAACTCCCCAAGAATAGGTTCCTTCCGGGTTAGAAAAACTGAGCAGGGAAGCAGGCTCAAAAAAGTCTTCCTTGGTATCCTGTTCATTTAAAATAAAATTAGTTGAAAGAGCGTATAAATCCTCCAGTTCAATGGTGGTTTTATGACTTGTTATTCTATTATCTAGTTTTACGCTATAGCTGGCTCCCTCTTTTTCTATAGTAAATTCCAGCAAATAATAACTTGCATCTTTCACGGGCTCCCATTCCAAATCGAAATGGTCTTCTTGAATCACTGTTTCGTTTACCGGCTGGACCAGATTAATAACTGGTTCTAAGGTGATATCATATACCTCATCTTTGCTTCCATCTATGGAAAGGATCTCACCAGCTTCGAATGGAATCATATAACCATCTACCATTTCCATACTGAGGCCGGCAGTAACTTCATAGTTTCCAGGTAAGATTTGGTCAAATGTGAATTCACCATTTTCATTTGTCTCTGTATGATTTTCTTCGTTCGAAAAGATGGAGTAATTAGCAAATGCTGTATCACGTAAAAATACACCTGCACCGGGTATCGGTGTTCCATCTGCATAGGAGACTCTGCCCGTTACTTTTTTTAAAGGTTCATCTGTTAATAAAGCGTATTCGAGACGATTATTCAGTGCCTGCAGTTTCTCGTATAAAACAGAATCTGTAAGCGTAATATCTCCGTCGCTTTTTTCAATGTCCGTTAATATTTGTCCGACCTCACTTGCTGCCAGCTCTATTTGACCCTGTTGAATTTGCATTTCCGCTTCTGCTTTTGCTATTTGTATTTGTAAGTCCATATTCGAAGGGTCTGCATATTCCTTTAATTCCTTCAGCAGGTTTTCAGCTCCTAGAAAATCATGAAGCTGTACACTTGCTTCTAATGAAAAAAGCTGAAGCTCCTGTAATAAAAAAGGATCACCGTTTTGCTCTAATCGTTTTAACCCTTGCGCATAGATTTCTTCAGATATTCCAGGCTCGCCATGTTGTTGATAATAAAAAGCAAGATTTTTTACAGCATAAGGATATTCTGAATGTAAAGGTCCGTTCTCTATATAGTCCTGCAGATAGGGAAGTTTTTCATCCCATGAAAATTTCGAATACATTCCGTTCGTCGAGGTATATCCGGATCCTGAGGGAGAAATGTTTATATCGTATAAACTGCTATCCGCAGGATCAACCATATATGTTTGAACAGCATCATATCTTTGTTGTTTTGTTATTTTTTTATCTAACACCTCGAGTAATTTTACATTGGCGTCAGGTTCACCATTTTCGATTTTTTGCTTTGCTATCCATAACTCTGCCTGTGGAAAAAGAAAGATCATACATGCCGGCAAAATAATAAGGAAAACAGCGAGCATCCAGGTGAGATGCTTTACTTTTAATTTAATTCTCATTTTCAATCTCCCTCTCAAATTGCTGCTGTAAATAAGTACTTCCACCAAACTCAATGAATAAAAGCTCATCATCCACCGGGGCTTTTCCGTTCAATCCAATGAAGGTGAAAACAGCTACCCCCGTAATAAATATAGTGCTGACAGGTATAACAGGAATTGAAATTTCCTTATTCCAAAAGCGGTGCCATTTTGACCTTTGTTCTTTCAACTTCTGTAAAACATTCTCTTGCTTTGTAAAATGTATGGAATGCAGCTCTGATTCCAGTTTTTTCATTATTTGTTTTTTCTCAGTCATCCAATCCCACCTCCATTTCCGGTTGATATTAATACACCTTTTAAAGAATTGCGCCCCCGCTTCAGTCTGGATTTAATCGTGCTCTCCTTTATTTTGGTAAGATGAGAAATTTCTGCAATTGCTAAGTCGTTATAATAATATAGAATAATGACTTCACGGTATTTATAAGGAAGTTGTTGAATCGCATGAGCCAGCACTAAATTTCTTTCTGTACCTAAAATATTGTCCTCTGGTGTAGGATTGCTATCAATAGAGTTCTCAAGTTTATCATTACTTGAAGGAAATACATTTTTTAATGCGGCTTTACGCATGATGCTGCGGCAATGATTTAATAAAATGGTTGTTAACCAGGCTTTTAGCCGATCCGGATTTTCCAGCTGATGTATTTTTTGAAAAGCATTTAGAAAAGTATCCTGGACAATCTCTTGAGAGAGCTGATAATCCTTTAAAAGAAGAAAAGCGGTGCGGGTTAAATACTCGCCATACAGCTGCATGGTTTCTATGTAAGCTTCTTCATTCTGTTGCCTGATACGTTCTGCGAGTTCCAATAAATTATCACTCCTTTCACTATATAGATGCGTTTTTCTATGAACAGGTTGCATAAAACGGAAAATTTTTAAATTTCTTTTCTATATACATGACGCTGAGTAATTATACTATAAAAAAGAAAAACTAAAATAATTTTTCAAAGACTATTATTTTAGAATAACGCCAGAGTATAGATTGACTACATTGGTTTGTCTGGCTTATGATTAAATATACTATAGAGAATATGAATTCAGTTTAGCAGGAAGGAATGAGCAGTATCGAATTACATAAAATCGGCGAAAAAATTAAGTATGCAAGACGTCGGGAGAATAAAACACAACAGGAAATTGCAGACGCTTCCAAAATTTCTAAGAGCCTCCTCTCGAAAATAGAGAATGGCCAGACAGCTTCAGCGATAGCTACCTTATCACGGATTTGTGATAGTCTCCATATAGAGCTGTCATGGGTATTGGATGATAAAGAGGAACAGGATATTGTTATTCAGAAGAAAAGGAACCGGCCACAAAAAGTAGGGGACGAAAGCATGGGCTATTCTTATGAAATACTAGCCAATCGCTCACAATATAGCGGGATTGAACCGACTATTGTACATGTTACACCTAAATCTCAGAATCTGCGTGATGAAAAAACGTATACACATTCACAGGATGAATTTATTTATATATTAGAAGGGGAAATTGAATTATTATACGATGGAAAAAAACAGCTGCTTCAAACAGGGGACAGTGCTTATTTTGCAGGATCTAAGCCGCATTTATTTCTCCCTGTGGATGACCAGGAAGCAAAGGTGCTGACATGTTTTATTGACCGGGTTTGAGGGGAAATAGTGAAATAAATTTATTTCACATAGACATTTGATGTGGGGGGCTAAAAAATGAATCCATCTGAATGTCCTTTTTGTTATCCGCATCTAGAGAAGAATCAGCAGATTATATTGGAAAATAAACAAGCAATGTTTTTACAGTTGGACGAAGCAAGGCAGCCAGGTACTGCACTTGAAGGAGCGGGTGTGATTGTAACTAGGGCACATCGGGTTTATCCATTTGACTTAACAGATGAAGAATGGCTGGCAGTAAAAGACCTTTTACAGAGGGCTAAATGTTTAATTGATGAAAAACATACACCTTCTGGTTATAACATTGGCTGGAATAGTGGTGCAACAGCCGGACAGCATATTATGCATGCACATTTACATATATTGCCGCGGTATGAAGACGAACAGATGAAAGGGAAGGGGATAAGGTATTTATTTAAACATGAATCAAACAGTCGTGCTGGAAACGATTAATCAACTATAAAACAAAAAATGACTTTCTCCTATGTTTAAGAGGAAGTCATTTTTTGTTTTATAGCTTTACAGAATAGATTTTTTAGAAATAGTTTCTATTTGGATATATCATCTGTATTTTCTTTATCTGTTTTCGCTGCAGCTGCTTCAGAAGTTGCTGTTGCAACAGGTGTTTGATGGGTTTCAGGATTGCTTCTTCCTTTTGATGCACCTGCCAGTAACTCTTTAATATCAATTCCGGAAGTTTCCTTCAGGTTTTCCTGCAATGTACTAATTAGATTGGTTGCATAGCTGGAGACTTTGTTTGCTCCGCCATTTGGACCGTTACTTCCAGTATCGACAACAGTAATCTTATCAATATTAGATAGAGGGCTGGCAACTTGTTTAGCATAATCAGGAAGCATTTTGATAACCATATCAAGGATTGCTGCTTCACCGTATTTTTCAAAGGCTTGCGCAACTTTTTCTTTTGCTTCAGCCTCCGCCAGACCTTTCAAGCGGATAACTTCTGCTTCAGATTCCCCTTGTGCACGTTCTGCATCGGCTTTTGCAAGACCATCCACACGGATTTTCTCAGCTTCCGCCCGGGCAGCTGTTTCAATACGGTATTGGTTTGCATCTGCAGTAGCCATTTCTCTGGCTTTTTCTGCAATGGCTGATTGCTCAACTGCATATCTGTCTGCATCTGCTTTTTTCTTAACCTCTGAGTCATATTGTTTTTCACGACGCAGAATTTCTTTTTCTTCCAATTCAATTTGCTTTTGACGCTCGATAATTTTGATTTGCATTTCCTGTTCTGTAACTTCCTGTTTAGAACGAGCTGTTTCAAAATCATAAGCTTGGTCAGCACGTGCTTTTGCAGTATCCTGCTCACGGCGGTATTCGGAAGTTTTTAATTGATTTTCTTTTTCTGACTCGGCAATCTCAGTTGCTCGCTGTAATTCTGCACGTTTAGCATCTTTTGCAGCTTCCGCACGTTTAATACGTGTTTCTTTTTCTGCTTCAGCTGTCGCAATATCTGCATCACGCTTTACTTGCGCAATACGAGGCTTACCAAGAGATTCTAAGTATCCATTTGTATCTCTTACATCTTTAATGGTGAAAGATACAATAACTAATCCCATTTTTGCCAGGTCGTGAGAGGCAACACGCTGTACTTCCTGAGAGAACTTATCGCGGTTTTTATAAATTTCCTCAACAGTCATGGAGCCGAGGATAGAACGAAGATGTCCTTCCAACACTTCTTTCGCTTCCATTTCCCGGTCTTGCTTGGATTTTCCAAGGAATTGTTCTGCTGCTGTAGCAATTTCACTGATAGATCCACCTATTTTTATAATTGCTGTACCATCTGCTAAAACAGGAACACCTTGCTCTGTGTAAACTTCTGGAGTAGTTACTTCTAATTTACTGGATAATAGACTTAGAGGTTCGGCCTGTTGAAAAACAGGAACGACAAATGTTCCGCCACCGCGAATAATTTTAATTTTATTTCCGGCTTCATCAACGTGAACATTCTTTCCTCCAAGATAACTTCCTGTAACAATGAGCGCTTCATCAGGTCCTGCTGTACGATACTTTGTTACAAATAGTCCAAGTAAAGCTAACAGAAGCGCTGCTGCTACAATAATGACAATCCAAAGTTCTGACATTTTTTTCCTCCTCTATGTTTTATTTTTCAGCCTGCTATCACCTGTTTTCTAATTGATGAGAACAAGCTGATTTCATCCACTAGCATTCCTTCCAATGAATAAGGAATGAAGTTTCATTATATGTGAAAAGCTAATATATATTAGCTAATCCAACGATTCATAAGGGCTGACATAGAAAACACCATCTTTTATTTCGATAATTAAAACACGTTCTCCCTGAGGGAGTGCTTCATTGTCATAACTTACAGCCGGTTTAGAAATAACCCCGCTTTTCCATTGCACCATTACTTCCCCGTAACCATCTATTGGAATAGATACAATCACTGTTCCCACACTTCCCATTAAGGCTTCCTCAGAATAGCCCCAGGATTGCTCAGCGGACCGGATTGGAACAAGCACAAATATGTGCAGGAGGGTTACAAAGATAATACTTAATATAGAAGAAATAATGAGAATAACAAGACTTTCCCAGTTCATAAACCATTCAAGAACATATCCGATGGCGGATAAAAAAATGGAAAAAGAAAGAACAATTACAGGATGTAAGAAAGGAACTGATTCAAAAATACCATCCAATAAATCTCCAAACAACAGGACAACTACGGTTAAAATTGCTGCTATAATAAGCATCCATAGGTATAAATCCTGTATAGCATAACCAAATAACGTCATTATGTAACCTCCCTTGCTCTTTATCTTAGTTATATGTACGTTTTAAATCTTCGTTTGGTTTCAAATTTTTGTTTCTTATCGGGAGACAGGTTCTATTTTATCATAGATAAACGTGAAAAATTTCCTGTGAAGGAAGTTTCATCTTATGTATATTATTATAATAAAACAGAGGCCTTTTTAAAAAAAGGGCCTCTTTCACCATTTATGTTAATTATTTAAAAGAACTAATCTATTCATCAGCTCATCTAATTCTTGGCTGCAGTTAACGGTTTCTTGGGCTGCCAGACCATTCTTCTGGGCCTGTTGCAGCATTTCACTCCTCTTTTTAACAATGGAAAGTACAATGGCTTCCCTTTTGTACTTATCAAGTTTTTCTTCAGAATTCATAGCTCATACTCTGCACCTTTCTTAGTAATATTTGGCTGCGATCAATAACGTGAATAAAAGTTCTGTTATCAAAGTACCAAAAGAATTATCGCAAATAGTGAAATAAAATGGAATGCTTTCGACAAAACTAGTAATTAGTTTATTTCTTTCGACAAATTTAATAAGGTTAGTCTGACAGATTGTATTTTTTAATCTTTTGGTACAAAGTAACACGAGAGATGCCCAGCTGTTTAGCTGCTTTGGACTTATTCCCATTACATATTTCCAGAGCCTGCTCAATGGATGTTTTCTCCATATTCTCTTTTTCCAGAGGCAGAGACTCTGTACGGGCTAAAGGAGGGGTTGAAAACGAAACAGGAAGGAAACCTAACACATCTTGGCTTGTTAAGGTTGTTCCTTCATGCAGGATAATGATCCGCTCCATCAAATTTCTAATTTCTCTTATATTCCCCGGCCATTGATATTGGCGCAATACTTCCATTGTTTCTGCAGGAAGCTTAGGGACAGAAGCTTGGTATTTAAGAGCAAACTGCTTTAAAAAAGTTTCCGCAAGTAACTCGATATCTTTTTTTCTATCACGCAAAGGGGGCATGGTTAATTGAATCACATTCAATCGATAAAATAAATCCGATCTGAATTTATTTTCCTGCATTAATTTTTCTAAATCCTGATTTGTTGCAGCTATAAAACGAACATCAATTTGTTTTCCGCGGGAATCACCAATACGATAAATACGATTTTCCTGCAGAACTCGTAAAAGCTTTACCTGCATGTCTAAGGGTAACTCTCCAACTTCATCTAAAAAAATAGTCCCGCCATCAGCCATTTCAATTTTTCCGGCCTTTCCACCTTTTTCTGCACCTGTAAAGGAGCCGCTCTCGTACCCAAATAATTCACTCTCAAACAATGCTTGAGGAATTGCGCCACAGTTGACCGGAATAAAAGGAGCATTTTTTCTGTTACTGGCATCATGAATAGCTCTCGCACATACTTCTTTTCCTGTACCGCTTTCTCCAAGGATTAATGTGGTTGCATCTGTATCAGCTGTTTTGCTGGCAAGTCGGATCATTTGATGAAGTGCTTGACTTTCTCCTACTAATTTTGCAAAGGGAGAACCGGAGGAGGAAGGACTCATTTTCTGCTTCAGCTCCTGCAGTTCCTGGGATGTGCTTTCTAAATTATCGTTCAGCTTCACAATATGTGTTACATCGCGTTCAATAGAAATAACACCAATTAATGTATTTTCCTGATTGAAGACAGGAGAAGTATTTACGACAACATGTTTATCTTTTCTTGGTCGATGATAGGCATTTTTTACTGGTTTCATGGTTCTTAAAACTTTCATTACCATCAGGTCATCATGTGAAAAAAAATCAGTAATAGACTGGTCGATAATTTGTTCTTTGGTAATTTGATAGGTTTGTTCTGCAGCATTATTCCAATAGATTACTTTTTTCTCTGTGTCGACAATAGTAATAGCATCATCTTCAGATTGTAATAATTCTTCAAAGAAAAAAACTTCATTCATATGCTCACCTCAAAGTGTAAATTAATATGTAAACCGTCTATGCAGTATGTGTAAATATACTTTACACTATTGTAAATATAAAACATAGATGAAAGCAATATAAATTTTTTAAAAAATGAAACCGTTATCATGAAGCTCAAGGTTTTAGCAGTATTACTTCGATTTTGAATCTAAAGTTGGCATGTTTTTTGCTTGTAAATGGTATAGGATCAAATTATTTTCTAGGGGGTATTTTACATGGTATTGCCATTTAAACATGAACCATTTACAGATTTTAAGGTGGAAGAAAATAAAAAACAGCTTGAGACTGCTTTAACTGCTGTCCGTAAAGAGCTGGGCAGGGAGTATCCGCTTGTAATCAATGGGGAAAAGATTTATACAGACGATAAGCTGGTATCAATTAACTCAGCAAATAAAGAAGAAGTGGTTGGAAAAGTATCTAAAGCAACGAAAGAACATGTAGAACAAGCTTTTGAAGCTGCGGTAAAAGCTTATGAAACTTGGAGGAAAGTTCCTGCTGAGGACCGTGCGCATGTTTTATTCCGGGCTGCAGCTATTGTACGCCGTCGTAAGCATGAATTTTCTGCATGGCTGATTCAAGATGCTGGTAAGCCGTGGGATCAGGCGGATGGCGATATTGCAGAGGGAATTGACTTCCTGGAATATTATGGCCGTCAGATGCTGGAGCTTGATCAGGGAAAGCATGTTGAAGATCGTATAACTGAAAATAATAAGTATTTTTATAAGGCTATGGGACCGGGTGTAGTTATTCCGCCATGGAATTTCGCTTTTGCTATTGTATGTGGAACAGTTGCAGCACCAATTGTTGCAGGAAACCCAGTATTGTTAAAGCCTTCTGAGAATACACCGGTTATTGCATATAAACTTGTGGAGGTTTTAGAAGAAGCAGGCCTTCCAAAAGGTGTATTAAATTTTGTATCTGGAGATCCAAAGGAAATTGGAGATTATCTGGTAGATCATAAAGATACACATTTTATTAACTTTACCGGATCTAGGGCGACAGGTGTCCGTATTTTTGAACGTGCTGCTAAAATTCAGGAAGGTCAGCAGCATCTGAAGCGAGTTATTGCAGAAATGGGAGGGAAGGACACCATTATCGTGGATGAAACTGCAGATTTAGATTTGGCTGCAGAATCAATTGTTCATTCTGCATTTGGTTTCTCGGGACAAAAATGTTCTGCTTGCTCGCGTGCTATCATTCACGAGAATGTCTACGATGAAGTCATAGAGAAATCTATTGAAATTGCGAAGACCTTAACAGTCGGAAATCCATCAGAAGAAAATGTTTATATGGCTTCTGTCATTAATCAAACACAATTTGATAAAATTAAAAATTATATAGAAATCGGTAAAGAAGAAGGAGAGCTTGTTTTTGGTGGAGAAGCAGATGACACCAAAGGATTCTTTATCTATCCGACAATTTTCAAAGACCTGGACCCTAAAGCGCGTATTATGCAGGAGGAAATTTTTGGACCTGTTGTTGCTTTTGCAAAAGCAAAGGACTTTGATGAACTGTTGGAAATTGCAAACAATACGGAGTACGGTCTGACTGGAGCTGTCATATCTACAAACCGTGCACATTTAGAACGCGCCCGAGAAGATTTTCATGTAGGTAACCTCTATTTTAACCGTGGCTGCACAGCAGCAATTGTCGGCTATCAGCCATTTGGCGGGTTTAAGATGTCGGGAACAGATTCCAAAGCAGGAGGACCAGATTATCTTCAGCATTTCTTAGAAGCCAAAATTGTATCTGAACAATTTTAAATAGATGGAGGCTTCCCTGTAAGCAGAAGAAAGCGTAATCCTTTTTACTGCTTACAGGGAGCTTTTTATAATTTAAGACTTCTTTGAGATTATTAGATTTCTTTGGATAATAAACGGCAGGGACAGATGTAAAACAGCTCTGCAAACACATAGTTTGTTTTTGGAGATGGGGGAAGGTATAATGGCGAGCTTGGCAAAGGATTTCTTTATAGGACTTTCAAATAATGAATTTTTAAATAAAAGTGCTAAAAAATTCGGTGCGCGCTTTGGAGCAGAGCGCTTTGTAGCCGGGACTGATTTTGATGCAGTTATTCCTGTTATCAGGGAATTAAACAAAAAAAAGATATCTTGTACAATGGATCACCTTGGCGAGTTCGTGACAGACAGAGAAGAGTCAGAACGTGCCAAAGAGAAAATAATTCATATGCTCCATCAAATTAATGAAGAGAATTTGGAGTGTCATGTGTCTATAAAGTTAACGCAATTAGGTTTAGACATAGAAGAGTCTTTCTGTATTCAAAATGTGGAACAAATTCTAAAAGTAGCAAATGATTATAATATTTTTGTGAATATTGATATGGAGAAGTATAGCCACTATAGAAAGACCTTAGAGATTTTAAAGCAGCTCCATCAAAGATATTCTAATATTGGTACAGTCATACAGACCTATTTGTACGATGTAGAGAAAGACATAGAAGAGCTCGAGAATGTGCGGTTACGCATTGTGAAAGGAGCCTATAAAGAAGAAAGAACTGTAGCATATACTTTTAAAGAAGATATTGATAGGAATTTTCTGGAAATAGCTAAAAAAAGGCTGCTTGGCAAAGCTTTTACTTCCATTGCAACACATGATCACCGTATTATCAATGAACTGAAGAAGTTTATAGAAGAACACCAAATTACAAAAGATAATTTTGAATTTCAAATGCTATATGGTTTCCGCGTGGATATGCAGTATCAATTAGTAAAGGAAGGCTACCAATTCTGCACATACATTCCATTTGGAGAGGATTGGTTTGGCTACTTTATGCGCCGCCTGGCAGAAAGACCGCAGAATCTGAATCTGCTTGTGAAGGATGTTTTTTATACAGAGGATGAGAAGATAAAAAAGCAGCCGATTATCATTGGTTCGGCGATTCTGGCATTGCTATTCTTTCTTGGGAAGCGAAAGAAGAAAGAATAAGAAAAACAAAGAAAATCACTTGGTCTTTAAAACACTTGTGTTCTTTCCAAGGAGATGTCCGCTGCGGGAAGTCGCTTTCCACGGACAACGCCTCAGCCTCCTCGGAAGAAGACCACTTCCTGCGGGGTCTTCACCTGTTGCTTCTTCCGTAGGAGTCGACAACATCCGTTCCCATCTTTGAAGAAATATGTTTCATTTGCTTTCTTTCAAAGAAAAGAAAATGATTCTAGCGACGCTTTTTGATGGGGCGAGTAATCGCAGCCCCAGAAGAAATACACGTAGACTCCTGTGGGAATGCGCAAAACGGAAGGAAGTTCGGTTAAGTTCGCGACGTCCTGTCGCAACACCGAACGGACATACGTCCTGTATGCCTCCGCAGGAAAAAAGTGCTCTTCTTTTTTTTGAGGAGATGAGCTCGGGGCCCACGGAAAGCGTAGTGTATTTCTGGGGCCTAAGATTACTCACCCCATGAAACCCGTTGGAGCGGCTATCTCCAGCATCTTATATACTTTCCTACTCTTTAAAAAAGTATTAGAAAATACTTTAGTATGTAACCTTTTTAAGTTAGATGATACAATAAGCTAATAAACAAGTTAGCTTTAAGAAAGGATGCATTCAAATGAGTAAATACTTTGGTTATGCAGGGACATACACAAGAAAGACAAGCCAGGGAGTATATCGATTTACACTGGATACCGATAAAGGACAGCTGTCTGCTTCTGAGGTAGCAGCAGAGCTTGGAAACCCAACATATATTAATTTTAATGAAAAGCAAGATTTTTTATATGCAGTTGCTCAGGAAGAGGATATGGGAGGCGTAAATGCTTTCCGTGTTGATAAAACGAGTGGTGAATTGCTTCCGTTAAACGGCCAATTGGTAGAAGGAAATCCACCTTGTTATGTAGAGGCTGCAGAAAATATATTATTAACAGGCAATTACCATAAGGGCGATATTGGACTTCATTTTATAAATGAAAATGGAGAAGTAGAGCAGGGTCATTTTACAAAGCATGAAGGAAACGGTCCGCATGAAAGACAAGAAAAACCGCATGTTCATTTCTCTGGATTTACGCCAGATAAAAAATTTGTTGTCGTTGCAGATTTAGGAACAGATCGTTTAGTAACGTATAAGATGGAAGGTTCCTCTTTGAAAGAAGTAAGTAGCTATCATGCAAAGCCGGGAAGCGGACCAAGGCATATTACTTTTCATCCGAATAAACCAATTGCTTATGTAATTACAGAGCTTTCTACAGAAGTTATTGTTTTAAATTACAATAGTGAGACAGGGGAATTTACAGAGAAGCAGACGATTCTAGCAAAACCTGCTGATTTTAAAGAAACAAATGATGCAAGTGCTATCCATATCACTTCAGATGGAAAGTTTCTTTATACAGGCAATCGTGGGCATAACAGTATAGCTTCTTTCAAAGTCGATGAAAATAGTGGTGAATTAACATTTCTTGAATTTACGCCATCTGGCGGAGATTGGCCAAGAGACTTTGTTCTTGATCCCACTGAACAATTTCTGCTTGCTTCTAATCAGAATACTGGAGATGTTGTGCTGTTTAGCAGAGATACAGAAACAGGAAAATTAACGCAGACAGATCAGGTAATTGATGTTCCAGAAGTAGTTTGTGTGAAGTTTCTTTCATAATTAGGTATTAAAAAACTTCCTTCTGCGGAGGAGTGTAAACTCTCTGTAGAAGGAAGTTTTATTTTCTTAACGCTGTTCTAATCTAGCAATTCGTTCTTCCAGTGGCGGGTGAGAGGATAAAGCTCTAAAAATACTGGATTTATTACTGATTTTCATTGTTTGAATTGCTGTATCATTTGTGTGATCATCTGATTCTGCACGACTAATATAAGCTTTTAAAGAGTGTAAAGCATGTGTCATTTTATCTTTACCGGCTAAATCAGCACCGCCTCGATCCGCGTGGTATTCCCTGTGTCTGGAATAAGCACTGACGACAAAGCTTCCTAAAATAGAAAATAAGATTTGAAAAATAATAATAGCAGCAAATTGAACGATCCATTGGAGCTCAGAACGTACAAATCTGGAAACAATCATTGCAGCAACACGGGATAAAAAGACGACAAATGTATTGATAATTCCTTGTAATAAAGTCATTGTTACCATATCACCATTTGCTACGTGAGCTACTTCGTGCGCAATTACTCCTTCTACAGCATCTTCGTCCATACTATCCAGAAGTCCTTGAGAAACAGCAACTAAAGAACGTTTCTTACTTGGTCCCGTTGCAAATGCATTTACCTCATGAGAAGGGTAAATACCAACCTGTGGTGTGTGACTCAGCCCTGCAGCACGGGATAACCGCTCTACCTTTTCATAAACAGCACGTTCCTGTCCACTGACAGCATTATTGGGATCAATTACCTTGACCTTCATCATGGTTTTGGCCATCCAGCGTGACATTCCTAAAGAAATAAAGGAGCCGGTAAAACCTACAATAATACTAAACACCATAAGTGAAAGATAATCAATTCCGCCATCTGAACGATAGCTTGGCCCGATATCAAATATACTTGTAATAATGGACCAGACAATAACGATTGTCGTCAAAACTAAGATGTTTGTTAACAGAAATAAAGTAATTCTTTTCCCCATAAATAACCTCCTGATGAATTTTCTCTTTTCTAAATCATATCATATTTTTTCCTATAGGCTGTACTGTTATCTAGCTTAAGAATGTAAATAATAAAAAAAGAGAATAAATGTAAATAATGTAAACGTGTTCAATAGCTGATATAATAGAAAGTAATGTTGAGAGAAAGGCGGGGGTTTAGTGGGTACATTTCAATGGAATAGCGCCAGTCAATTGCGGCAGCTGTTAAATGAGCTTGTCAGCTGGAAGAGTATTAGTCTTTCAGAGGGAGAAAAGCAGTTTCCGAGGAAACTGTATGCGAAGCTTCAGGATCTAGATTATTTTCATAAAAATCCTTCTTACTTAAATTTACATGAGGCGGATCAGCGTCGTAAACTTTTAACTGCTTTATATAAACATCCGGATGCCAAGCAAACGATTTGCTTAATTAGTCATTTTGATACGGTGAATACAGAGGAATATGGTTCTCTGGAGCCGCTGGCAACTCAACCTGAGGAGCTTACTAAAATATATCTGGAACAAAAGGATACTTTTTCAAGAGATATTCGTGCAGATATTGAATCTGGAGATTTCTTGTTTGGGCGCGGGACAATGGATATGAAGATGGGGCTTGTCATGCATATGAGCTTGATTGAACAAGCGAGTATAGAGGAGTGGCCGATTAACCTGGTTTTACTGACGGTTCCGGATGAAGAAGTCAATTCAGCAGGGATGCGCTTTGCTATCCCTGCACTTATTGATTTACAGAAACAGCACAATATAACCTACACTCTGTTTTTAAACAGTGAGCCGACATTCCGGCATGACCCTAAAGATAACACACACTATATTTATAGCGGAACGATAGGAAAGGTACTGGCAGGAGCTTTATTCTATGGAAAGGAAACGCATGCCGGGGAACCTTTAAGCGGAATGACATCACCATTTATATCTTCTTTCTTAACAAAAGAAATAGAATGGAATCCGATTTTTCAGGAAACGGTGCTTGGTGAGACAGCCCCGCTTCCGGTTACGCTGCAACAAACGGATTTACGGCTGCGCTATTCTACACAAACGCCATACCGTTCTTCTGCTTTATATAATATTTTTCTTTTAGAGCGGACGGCTGAAGAGGCCTTTGCTTTATTCGAACAGACTGCTAAAAAAGCGGCATTACAATGCAATGAACGATATAAAAAGGTATGTGAAGATAATCAGGTACAGCCAATCGGGCATGTTAAAGTAATTGCTTATAAGGAGTTATTGGAGTATGCTGAAAGTAAACTGGGAAATGAATTTATTGAAGAATTGAAAAAAGATATTCATTATAATGATGAATATGATGATAGAGAAAAATCGCTGCGGATTACAGACAGTTTAATGATTCATTGTCAGGAGCTTGCGCCTGCAATAGTGATTTTATTTGCACCGCCTTATTATCCAGCTGTAAATTCCAGTGGAAACCCCTTTGTAGAATTTTGTGTGGACTTTGTGGAAAAAGAGGCGAAAAAGAAATTTCAATTAGAGATAAAAAGAAGTCATTTCTTAAATGGTATTTGTGATTTAAGCTATGTCAATTATCGAGGCAGTGATACGGATTTACAGGTTTATGAAGAAAATACTCCAGTCTGGGGCGACTCTTATGAATTACCATTTTCGTCGATGCGTGAATTGAACGCACCTGTTTTAAATGTAGGGCCATTTGGTCATGATGCTCATAAAAGAACAGAAAGACTGCACATTTCCAATGCATTCGAGCAATTTCCATATTTAATTCGTCAGCTCATTCTGCAAATTTCACAAAAAGAAGACAATTAGTCATATTTTTATTGAATTACCCATTATAAAATAGAAAGAAATGCTTTATAATAAAATCAGAATGGAGGTGTGGTTCCATGAGTCCAGCAAATATAGGTGTTCCAGGTTTGATCCTGATTGTTGTACTTGCTTTAATTATTTTCGGTCCTAAAAAACTTCCGGAAATCGGGAAGGCAGCCGGACAAACCTTAAGGGAATTCAAAAATTCAGCTAATAATATAATGTCTGAGGAAGACAAAAAGAACGAACTGCAAGAGAATAATGATGAATCTGGAAACAGTTCAACAAAATAAGAAAAACAAGGCGCTATTTGATGCTTAAATCACGCGCCTTGTTTTTTATTTGAAAGAATAAGATAAATATATAAGAGTGTTGATGCGGACATCTCCTTCACCTTGGCAAAAACACCAATGTTTTAAAGAACAAGTGATTTTTTTGGTTTTTTAAAATAAACATAAAAATTGCTTGTAAAGAGGCTTTGCAGAGTGTCTTTACAAGCGTTCATAATCACGATCTGTTTATACAAGCTAATTGTACGTAAAATAGCTAGTTAACCATAGGGAAGAGGAGGAAAAATTGTTTGTTATGGAATCATTAGGATCCCCAATAAGAAGTTCCTACAATAATTAATAAGATGAACAATACTACCAGCAGCGCAAAACCTCCGCCAAATTCATTATAACTACTCATTATTTACACCCCCTGTAAGGTTAATATATGAAATGCTTTTCTGTTTGAGAGGGTATTTGACTAGAAAAAAGGATTTTAACCTATGGATATCGAATTAATCTCAGATACACATATTCTGTAATCTGAGGTGAAATCAATGAAGAAGCTAAAGGATTTTTTAATAGATAAATGTAAAAACGAAGGAAGCCTATTGGGTCTTAGTATCCGGTCCGGTACAAGTGGAATGAGTTTGTACAATTATTTTGCATCTGCACGTCTTCAGCCGGCCTCCAATTTAAAAATATTAACAGCAGTTGCTGCTTTAAGAAAATTGGGTCCTGATTATACATTTCAAACAGAGGTTTATTGTGATGGAGAAATAGTAAATAAAGGATGCCATGGAAATATATATCTAGTTGGAAAAGGAGATCCAACTTTACAGTTAAAGGATTATATGCAATTTGCAGCTTCTATAAAGGAACAAGGCATCAGACATATATATGGGGACTTTATTCTTGATGATAGCTGGTATGACGATATTCGGTGGTCTGAGGATTTAATATGGAAGGATCAGCAATATGCATATGGATCAGAAGTATCTGCATTAACGATTGCTCCAGATTCAGATTATGATACGAATGCCATTAAGCTCACAATAGAACCGGAGAAAAACAATCACCCTCCTAATGTAGAAGTTTCTCCTCATACAGAAGGAATTTCAATAACAAATGAAGCGATAACCGTAGAGGAGGCTGATGAAGAAGAACTTATTGTAAAACGGCTTAATGATGAAAATCATTTTTTTATATCGGGAAAAATAGGAATCAAAGAGGGAAAGCAAGAAGTATATATGGCGATCAAAGATGTTGAAAATTATATTGCAAAAACAATCCGGCATATTTTTAAAAGCACAGGGATTGTTCTGGAAGGTGAAATAAAAAGAGGAAAGAAAAAAACAGATGCAAAATGTATTTACCGGCAGCAGTCATTGCCATTATCCAGTATTTTAATTCCATTTATGAAGCTGAGCAATAATGGGATAGGTGAGATGCTTACAAAAGAATTAGGGCGTATTATGTATGATGACGGTTCATGGGAATCCGGCATAGCGGCAGTTAAAGAAAATTTAGCTCCGTACCGTATAAATCTGGATACTATCCAATTAAAGGATGGTTCTGGAATTTCAGCTGCTAACTTTATTCCCGCTGAAGAATTAACACATTTACTTTTTGAAATACAGGAGGAAAACTGGTTCCCTGAATTTTTAAAGAGTTTACCGATAGCGGGAGAAGAAGATAAAATGGTCGGCGGTACATTACGGAAGCGGATGAAAGGATTAGAAGTTCGGGCGAAAACAGGAACGATTGAAGGGACCAGCACACTTTCCGGCTACTTAACAAACGTGAATGGAGAGCGGCTTATTTTTTCCGTATTATTTAATCATTTGTTAGATGAGGATAAAGGGAAAGAGCTGGAGGATGAATTAATAGCATTGTTGGCTGTAATAGAAAATTGGTCTTAAGGTAAAGGTATTGATAAATCAGGGGTTTAGGCAAATAACCGGCTTGAAAAATTGTATACTTTATATAAATTAAGCTTCATTTTATGTTTTTTTCATGGCCTTACCATAGTTTTACCACATTTCCATGCTAAAGTTGTAGCTAAGATAGATTAATGAAATGAAAAAAGCTAAAAAAAGTTGTCATTTCAAACATTATCATTTTGATTCTTGTAATGGATATGTCAAATAATAAGGAGAATGGATATGACAGTGCATATTTACGGAGTATCTTGCTCATCTACAAGAAAAGCGAGACAATGGTTTCGCAAACATGGGATTGCATATAAAGAACGTAATATTTTACACCAACCGTTGACTATTGAAGAATTGAAAAATATTTTACAAATGACTGTAGAAGGTACGGATGAGATTCTTTCAACCCGTTCTAAAATTTACAAAGAACTAAATTTGAATGTAGAGGAGCTTCCTTTACAAACCTTACTAAAATTAATCCATAAGTATCCGAGACTGCTGAAAAGTCCGATTCTGGTTGATGAAAAGAGATTCCAGGTCGGTTATCACGAGGAGGATATTCGTCAATTTTTACCTAGGAAAACACGGCAGCTTCAATGGTTACAATGGAAGGTAGATTTAGGATTGATAAAAGGTTAAATAAACCTTAAATAAACCTTAAATATCAGAATATACTATGGAATTGCGTAAGTTTTAAAGCTTTGAACAGAGTATGAAAGAGAATAGGTTTACTTTATAAAGAAAAATACGGGGCAGCCTCATATTGAGGTTGCCTCATTTTTGTAAATTTTTATCACAATGTAACACTCTTTGCCATTGTGGGTAATTAAATCGTCAGCTCGATTTCCTGGGAGAAGAGCCGGGACTTTTTTGAGTAAAGTTTTGTTTTTATTTTTTTTCGTCATCCTGCAATGCTTGTTCAATATCTGCTATCAAATCCCCGGCATCTTCAATTCCCACCGAGAAACGAAGAAGATCATTACCAATTCCCCGGCTGTTTCTTTCTTCTTCCGGCATATCAGCGTGTGTTTGTGTAGTGGGATAGGTAATAAAGCTTTCTACACCGCCCAGACTTTCGGCAAATACAATTAAGTTTAGATTAGCTAAAAAGGACCTTACCTGATCGGCATCTGCTAAACAAAAAGAAAGCATACCGCCTTTATTAGGATAATAAACCCGGCGGATTGCCGGATGCTTTTGCAAGTAATCCGCAACTTTCTGTGCATTTTCCTCATGACGCTGCATGCGAAGTGCAAGTGTTTTTAACCCTCTGACAAGAAGCCAGCAGTCTGATGCAGATAATGTTGCGCCGGAAGCGTTATGCATTTCAAATATTTTTTCAGACAGAGCTGGACTTTTTGTAACCACAATACCTGCCAGTACATCGTTATGACCGCCGATATATTTTGTTGCGCTATGAACAACAATATCTGCACCCAGTGTAATAGGCTGCTGCAGATAAGGGGTCAAAAATGTATTATCGACAATTAGCAGCAAATTATGTTTTTTTGCCAGTTTTGAGTATTTTTCAATATCTACTTCTTGCAGTAAAGGATTTGTTGGCGTCTCTAAAAATATCGCTTTCGTATTTTCGTTAATACATCGTTCTGTTTTCGAGATATCTTGACATTCATCATAGGTTACAGAAATATTATATGCTTTTTCAAAATGATCAAAAATTCGATAAGTACCACCATAAATATCTTTTGTTGCAATAAGATGATCGCCATGACGAAAAAGGGAGGAGAGGATTAATTGAATAGCAGCCATCCCTGAACTGCAGGCAAAAGAAGCATCCCCTTCTTCCAGTTTTGCAAATCCATCCTCTAATACGGACCTTGTTGGATTTTTGGTACGGGAATAATCATAACCGGTAGAATGACCGATGCCTTGATGCTGATATGCTGTTGACATATAAATAGGCGGATTTATTGCTCCTGTACGTTCATCTGTTTTGTTACCTAGCTGTACTAACGCAGTTTCTAATTTTTTCATCTTTCATTCAGCCTCCTTAGAAATAAAAAAACCTTCTTATTTTAGGAATAAGAAGGGTATAACATCCGTATCATACGCTTCTTATCTTTAAAGGGATAGACCCTTCTGGAATTAGCACCTTGCTATGACAAGCTGGTTGCTGAGACATCATCGGGCCAGTCCCTCCGTCTCTCTGGATAAGAATTAAAATTTTATTCATTTATAATTACGTTTACTGTACAAGAGCCAGGAAAAAAAATCAAGTTTTATTTTGGAGAATATTCAAAAGCAGACTTCAGTCATACCAAGCTTTTACTCTATAGAATAATGAAGAGCAGGAAATAAGAATTCAAAAAAACGCGAAAAGTATTTGAAAAGGTATGAGATGAAGATTACAATAGTAGTGTTAGTATTTATTTGAATAATGTATTGCAAATTAGACACTCAATTAAAAAGATTATGAAGGTCTGAAATAAAAAGGGTGAAAAAGCAACAGTATGAAAATATATTAAAAAAGGAAGAAGATATATGCGTAAAAAAAAGCTATTATTGGTTAACATTTGTATGTTAACAGGATGTATCATTATCGTCGGTATCGGGATTTATAATGAAAATCGCTCCACACAATACCAGATGGAGCTGAATACCCGGGTCGGAGAAGCTGCAAATGGACAAACTGGCGAAAGTGTAGAGCTTTTTACAACTTCATGGGAGAATAAATTGTTATCAAATAATCAGCAAATTTATCAGACTGTCGATTTAAATAATCATCATAATTCTCAAGATGATGAAGTAGAGGTACAGGAAGATACAAACACGGCTCAAGAAACAGAAATTCAGGACGAAGCTTATGCAGTACAAGAAACAGAAGTGAAAAGTGAAACTTATTCAACTTCTGAGGAAGAACCTTCTTCCCAAATAACAAAAGGTGAAAGCAATCAAGCACAAACTGAAGAGAAAGAGCAAAGTAATAATTATTCCAATGAAAGAAACACTGCCGGTGGTGAAGCGAATAATTCAAAGGAAAAAACAGAAGCAGATCGTTATCAAAGCTCATCAGCATCTGGCAGCAAGATACACTCTGATGAAAATAAAAAGCCTTCTGATTCTAGTGGCTCTAAATCCGAAGATACAGAAGATACTGTAAAAGAAAATAATAATCCACCAGAAAATACAGAGGACAATCCAGACAAAGATAGCGACAAAGAAGAAGGCACAGGAGGTAAAGAACCTGAGCCGGGAAAAGATGAAGAAGATTTAGATGAAGAGGACAATGAAGAAGTAAATGAAGATACAGAAGATACTTCTGATCAGGAACCGGATAATGATGAATCTAAAGATGATGACAACAAGAGCGTAGCAACGGTTTACTCTGAGTAAATAATTATATACTATGTTTTTTTTAAATCTGAATATAATCGAAAACAAAAAAAGACAAAAAGAGATTTTTTAAAGAAATTACAATGAATATTAGCCTATTTCAACAAAATTTGATATTATATTAATTGCAGTAACTATTTATATGGATAGTTCGTTATTACATTAAATTTGATTTATGGAAGATAGAAAGGAAGGAAGATGAATTATGAGTAAACCAAAAGTAGTTGTGCTTGGTGCAGGCTATGCCGGATTAGTTGCCACAAGACGTTTAACTCAACAGCTGTCTCCTGAAGAAGCTGAAATTGTTTTAATTAACAAACATAATTATCACTATGAAAGTACATGGTTACATGAGGTTGCAGCGGGTACTATTAACCCGAATCAGGCACGTTTTATGCTTACAGATGTTGTTAACCCTAAGCGTGTCCGTCTAATTTACGATACAGTAACAGAAGTGAAACGCGAAGATAAACGTGTTGTTCTTGAAAACAGCGAAGTAGCTTATGATTATCTTGTATTTGCTTTAGGGTTTGTTTCTAATACATTTGGCATTCCAGGAATGGAAGAGCATGCATATGCGATTACTGACATAGATTCCAGCCGTTTGATCGCTGAACATATCGAATATCAGTTTGCTCAATACTCTTCAAGCGAAGAAAAACGCGATGAACAAATTTCAATCGTAGTCGGCGGTGGTGGTTTTACAGGTATTGAATTCGTTGGGGAACTCGCTGATAAAGTACCCGAGCTATGTAAAAAATATGATATTGACCGCAGTAAAGCAAGAATCATTAATGTAGAAGCTGCGCCATCTATTTTACCTATGTTTGATGAAGATTTGGTTTCTTACGGAAAACAATCTTTAGAAAATCGTGGTGTTGAATTCCGCATCGGTACCCCAATTAAAGAATGTACTGAAGAAGGATTTGTGGTTGGTGAAGACAATGAATTAATTAAAGCTGGTACAGTAGTATGGACTGGTGGAGTAACTGGTAACCCGGTATTAGCTGAATCGGGATTTGAATTATTTAGAGGAAAAGTAAATGTTGGACTGGATTTACGTCCGGAGGGTGAAGAAAATATCTTTATTCTTGGAGATTGCTCTTGGACAATGGATCCAGAATCTGGAAGACCATTTCCTCCAACAGGTCAGTTAGCTGTTCAAGAAGGAGCAAAAGCTGCTGACAACATTGTTGCCTTGATTCGCGATGAAGTTGTTACTGATTTTGTTTACTCTAATAAAGGAACAGTTGCATCTCTTGGTTTATCTGATGGTATCGGAAACGTACTTGACGGTAAAAAACTAAGCGGTAAAGCAGCGGCAGCAATGAAGAAAGTTGTTGATGACCGTTCTCTATTCTTAGTTGGCGGTGCAAAAACGTTACTTAAAAAAGGTAAATTCCGTCCGTTCTAAATAATAGGAAGTCATCCTAATCGTTGTATTCGATAAAATACTCCACAGGAGGTAAAAAATATGAAGAATTTCTTTTGCTATGTTTTGCTTGCTTTGACAGCACTGGTAGGTTACCGTGTTGCAAGTGAGTATTTAGAAGATAACAGGGACTTTAGATAAGTTTGAAAAATTGTCAGGATATATTCCTGGCAATTTTTTTATGGTTTTTAGTATAGATAGTGTTCTTCATTTACGAAACAATAATTCCAGATTTATTCACTGTATAGAAATAAAACATCCCAAACATAATAATACTTAAGGGGTGTGTCATGATGCGAATTTCTGTACTGCTATTGATATTTTTATTTCTTATATTTCCTCATACATCGCATGCTTCTGTCATGGAGCTTTACGATGAACAGAATGATTCTTGGCTTATTGATTTAAAACCTTATATATTTGAAATGGATGAGGCACTATTAAATTGGAATAACATTCAGTCCTTAACAAAGTATATGCAGGAAAAGGTCTATAAAAAGCCGAAAAACGCTTATATTAATAAAAATGGGGAAATTGTAAAAGAAAAACATGGGTATGCGCTGGAAGTAAACCAATTTCATACATTGATTAATGAATTTTACTATAGCGGAATGGATAACAGGCGGTTGCAAGTACCGAAACAAAAGATCCCGGCACGTGTTAGTGCAGAACTTTTAAAAGAAATTAAAGAGCACGAGTTAAATCGCTTTACAACCAGATTCAGGAAAGGAAATATAGAAAGAACACGTAATATTGAGCTTGCTGCAGATGCGATTAATAATACAGTCATTTTCCCCGGTGAGTACTTTTCTTTTAATGAAGTTGTGGGGGAAAGAACAAGAGAAAGAGGCTATCTTCCTGCCCCGGTTATTGTAAAAGGGGAATTTAGTGAGGATATTGGCGGAGGTATTTGTCAGGTATCATCGACATTATTTAATGCAGTAGATCTTCAAGGAATTGAAATAACGGAACGCTACGCACACAGCAGGGAGGTCCCATATGTTCCCAAAGGAAGAGATGCTACTGTAAGCTGGTGGGGACCGGACTTTGCATTTCGGAATAAATATAATCAACCTGTTCTTATTCAAGTGAGAGCTAATGAAGGAGCAATGACGGTCGCTATTTATACAAGTAACGATGCTTCTCTTTTTCAAGCAAAAAGTCCCTGATTTTTACTGTTGTGAGTAAAATCAGGGACTTGCTTTTTATCAGTTAAAGCTATTCAATATTATTCAGCTTTTTGCAATTCCAATTCAAAATTAATTTTTACTTCCTCACCAACAAGTACTCCGCCAGTTTCAAGGGAAGCATTCCAGGTTAAGCCAAATTCTTTACGATTAATACTTGTAAAGCCGCTGAATCCTGCAACAATGCCACCGCCCATTGGATCTTTACTTTGACCTTCAAATGTTACGTTAAAAACAGCAGGTTTTGTAGTTCCTTTTATTGTTAAATCTCCAGCAACTTCATAGTCATCACCAGATTTTTTAATATCTTTTGCTGTAAAAGTAATGTTTGGATAGTTCTCTGCATCAAAGAAATCTGCAGAACGAAGGTGGTTATCACGATCATTATTACGAGTATTGATGCTTGTTACATCTATTGTTACTTCAATATCAGCATCTGTTAAATCCTCTGCATCCGCATTGATTTTTGCATCAAAATTATCGAAAGTTCCCTTTGCTTTTGAAATCATCATATGCTTTACAGAAAAGCCTACTTCACTATGCGCTTTGTCTACTGTCCAATTAATTTTTGCCATTATTATTGCCTCCTAAAAAATAGTTACTTACTTTATGTTACTTAGTGTAAAATAATAAATTAAGAAAGTCAAGTATCTTTAATTAAAAATATTTTAAATACATATATACAGTACCCAAATACATATAGAATTAAACTTCTAAAGGTTTATGCCGTTTCCAAAAACCTGTTTTTTTAATAATAATATATAAGGGTTGTAAAGGAGGGGCAAAAAGTGGACAAAGGTACTATGATTAGTATAATAGCCGTGATTATCGCTGCAACAAACCAAGTTTTTGTGCTATTAGGTAAGTCACCAATGCTTATCGATAGTACCCTTATAGAACAAATATTATCTGCCATATTTACAATCATCACTGTACTCATTGCTTGGGTGAGACGGAAGAAAGCATATATGGCTAAACCGAAAAAGAAAAAGAGTAAGAAAAAAAAGAATTAATACAGATATTAGAAATAGAGCCTGTAAAAATATTTTTCTTTACAGGCTTTTTTAATGCTTCCTTTTATAAATTTCGGTATACTAAATATTAGATAATAGAATAAAAAAAGGAGAGATGTTAATGGTTCAACAATTACAGCCAACATGGGACTTAGATGTTATTTTTCCTGGACAAAGTAACTCAGAGGAATTCCGCCAATTTGTGAATGAGGTTAAGAGAGATACTGCTGAATTAACCGAAGAAGTTAATCATTTAGATGCTAATGGCGAAACGGAAGCTTGGGAAATAATTTTAGAAAAATTGGAGCTTCTTACAAAACAATCACGTGAAATGGGCGCATATATCAGTTGTTTAAGTGCGCAGGATGTAACAGATAAACAGGCTGCTTTATATGTTGCTGAGGCAGCTCAAGTACAAGCTTCAAGCAGTGCTTTGACAAAAATAATCGATCAAAAACTGGGAGCGATAACAGACGCAAACTGGGATATATTATTAGAACAGGAAGCGATAAAACCTCTTAAATTTATATTGACTGAAAGAAGAGAACGAGCACGCGAACAATTATCTAAAAATGAAGAAATTTTAATCGGCGATTTAGCTGTCGATGGGTATCATGCGTGGAATCAGATGTACGGAACCATTGTCGGCAATATGAAAATTGATATTGCAGAAGACGGAGAGACACAAAGTTATTCTGTCGGACAGGCTTCTAATAAATTATCAACACCAGACCGTGAGCAAAGAGAATATGTATTCCGGCAAATAAGCAAAGCCTGGAAAGAGAATGAAGACTTATTTGGACAAACCTTAAACCACTTGGCAGGTTTCCGTCTGCAAACATATAAGCATTATGAATGGGATAATGTTTTAAAAGAGCCTCTGGAAAAGAACCGGATGAAGGAAAAAACATTAAATGCTATGTGGGGAGCAATCGAGAAGCATAAGCCTTTATTTGTAGAATACTTAAATCAAAAAGCAACTCTATTAAATTTAGATCAATTAAGTATTTTTGATGTGAATGCTCCTATTCAATCAAAGGTAGAAAAAAAGAGCTATGATGAAGGAGCAGCTTTTATTGTTGAGCAGTTCCGGGGTTTTAGTCCACAGATGGCAGATTTCGCACAAATGGCATTTGAAAAACGATGGATTGAAGCAGAAGATCGGGCAGGAAAACGTCCGGGCGGATTCTGTACAAGCTTTCCTGCCAGCGAACAAACACGTATCTTTATGACCTATTCAGGAACTCCTTCTAATATAGCTACATTGGCTCATGAGCTGGGACATGGCTATCATCAGTATGTGATGAACGATGTGAACGGATTAAACCAAGGCTATGCAATGAATGTAGCAGAAACTGCTTCCACCTTTGCTGAAATGATTGTAGCTGATGCATCTGTGAAAATGGCTAAAACAGACGAAGAAAAACTGACATTGCTAGAGGATAAAGTATCGCGCAGTATTGCCTTCTTTATGAATATCCATGCACGGTTCTTATTTGAGAAGCAATTCTATGAAGAGCGTAAGCAAGGAATGGTAAGCACAGACAGATTAAATGAGCTTATGGTAGAGGCGCAAAAAGAAGCGTATTGTGACAATCTATCAGAATATGATCCGCATTTCTGGGCATCTAAGCTGCATTTCCATATTACTGGTGTGCCGTTTTATAATTTCCCTTATACTTTTGGATATTTATTCAGCCAGGGAATCTATGCATATGCACAGGATTACGAAGGAAACTTTGAAGAAAAATATACTGCTTTATTAAGAGATACAGGCCGATTGACAGTTGAAGAGCTTGCTGAAAAGCATCTGCAGGTTGACTTAACAAAACCTGATTTCTGGGAAAATGCAATAGAAATCTGTGAACAAGATGTCCAGGCATTTTTAGAATTGGCGAAGAAACTTCAAAAGTAGTATAAGCTATTGCGATTTACCGTAAAGTGATTTATACTGAACCTATACAAAAAAGTGAATAAAAAAAGCCTGCAAGGGGAGCCATTGGCTGAGAGTGAACATTATTCATGTTCTGACCCTTTGAACCTGTCAGTTAGCGCTGGCGTAGGGATTGTGGACTTTTTGATGGATATAAAAGTAATGTGTGAGCGGAGTTTTAGATGTTCTGTAGAGATGTACTCTCTTTTAAGAATATCGCCATCAAGAAGACTCCCTTGGCATTACTTTTTTGTTGTGTAAAAAAAGACTGTTGAAGCTATGAAAAAAATAAATTTGATTTTGGCATAGCGTCATGTATTTGGGGGAGAAGAAATTGAAAAATAAAACACTATTTTTAGTTGAGGTAGCAATATTTACTGCCCTCGCATTATTACTGGATATTTTACCGATAGGGTTTAAGCTCTGGCCACAAGGCGGCTCCGTATCTTTTGCAATGATTCCTATTTTTATTGTTGCTTTTCGCTGGGGGCTTAAAGGCGGTCTTTTATCAGGGTTTCTTTGGGGGGTATTACAGGTTGCGACAGGGACGGCTTTCATTATGCATCCAGTACAGGGGATTATTGAGTATGGATTAGCATTTACTGTTGTCGGCCTGGCAGGAATAGTCTCTAAACAGGTTGTGGAAAGTATAAAAGGTAAGCAGATGAAGAAAGCTTTTTCTTATATTTTAATTGGAGTATTTTTGGGTTCTGCTGCACGTTTTGTTTGTCATTATATTGCAGGAATGGTTTTCTTCGGATCTGCGGTAGACGGGCAGCCGGCCTGGCTCTATTCATTAATCTATAATTCATCTTATATGATTCCATCTTTTATACTGAGTCTAATTATTGTGTTTCTTCTGTTCTATAAACAGCCGAGAACATTAACAGGAAAAATTTAAAATAAAAGGGCAGAGAACACGCTGTTATTCAGTTTGGTATTCATAGACGGACGGTTATGTTCCTGGGAATTAATCTGTGAATAAACTATACTTTTGAAGAACTCCCTCACACAAAAAACCTGCAGCATTTATCGCTGCAGGTTTTTTTCTGTAAAGAATAAAGAACCAAATGTATAAGAGTGATCCGTTCCGAATTTTAATGACTCATGATTTGCATCGTTTTTGTTAAGTTTTATTAACATTTACTTATGTAATAGGCTATGTTCGTGAATAATGGTAGAATAAAGAAAATAAAAGAAATGATTACATGAAAAATAGAAGTAATCAACATTCCTGTTCAGCAGGAGAAAAAATGCTTCGGGGTGAAATTTTCATCTACGTAAGCATATATATGAAATAGGGGGGATTTTTCCAAATGGGAGAACAGATTCTAATTGTAGATGATGAGCAATCGATTGTTACTTTACTAAAATATAATATCGAAAATGCCGGTTTTACCACAGATGTAGCATACGATGGAGAAGAAGCTTATCAAAAGGCTGCTGCGGGTAACTATGAATTAATTATTTTAGATTTAATGCTCCCAAAACTAGATGGGATGGAAGTATGCAGGAAATTAAGAAAAAATGATATTGATACACCAATATTAATGCTTACAGCAAAAGATGAAGAAATTGATAAAATTCTTGGGCTGGAGCTTGGGGCAGACGATTATTTGACAAAGCCGTTCAGTCCAAAAGAAGTGGTTGCCCGAGTCAAAGCAATTATTAGAAGAACGCAGCGTCCACAGGAAAACAGTTACCAATCTATCAGAATAAAGGACTTGATTATTTATCCAGAACGCTATGAAGCAGAAATGAATGGAGAATTAATTACTTTTACCAGAAAAGAGTTTGAACTGCTGTACTATTTGGCTAAACATAAAGGGAAGGTTATTTCCAGAGATCAATTACTCAGCAGTGTGTGGGATTACGATTTTGTTGGTGACACAAGGATTGTTGATGTTCATGTAAGTCATCTGCGGGATAAAATTGAACCAAATTCAAAAAAACCTGTTTATATTAAAACAGTCCGTGGATTAGGTTATAAATTAGAGGAGCCGGTTTAAATGAAGATTTTATTTTCTAAAGCCTTGTTCCCCAATATACTTGGTATCACAATTGTCCTGATATTATCCGGATGGTTAATGGTACAAGCTGAAGGAAACTGGGTATTTACCATTGCTATTATTTTATTTGAATTTTTAGTGATTTCTATTATATTTATGCAATTCTATAATAAATACACGAGACCACTGAAAAAAGCTTCCAAAACAGTAAATGAAATGATTAAAGGAAATTACTCTGCCCGTTTCTATAATGGAAATAGTGAAGAAATGGAGCAATTGAGTAAAAATATTAATAAATTAGCCCGAAATATGAATGAGATTACCATTCAGGAGCAAATGCATGCTGAGCAGTTAACTTCTATTATTGACAACATGAAAAACGGTCTTGTCCTTATTGATGAGAAAGGATACGTTCATCTTGTAAATCGTGGATTTCTAGAGATGTTTCACGGAAATGAGAAACAATATCGCGGTCATTTATATTATGATGTATTTCAAAATGAGGCGATGCACGATGTTGTTCAAAAAACATTTCTATATGAGCAGCCAGTCAAACAACAATTTAAAAATAAACGCGGGTTGACTAAAAATTACATGGAGGTAATTGCCGCACCTATTTTTAATGAGCATAATATGATTAAAGGTGCTGTTCTGGTTATTTACGATATTACAGAATTAAAGCGGCTGGAAAAGATGCGCAAGGATTTTGTGGCAAATGTTTCTCATGAGCTGCGTACACCAATTACTTCAATACGAGGATTTGCAGAAACATTAAAAGAGGCACAGCATGATGAAAAAGCAGCAGAGGAATTTATAGAGATTATTTATAAAGAAAGTCACCGATTACAGTTACTCATTGAGGATCTATTAGAACTTTCCCGTTTAGAAAGAGAAGGTTTTCAACTGGAAAAAGAAGACTTTAATGTCAAACAGATGATAGATGCAGTTCTGCCGTCATTAGAACAAAAAGCAGAGAAGAAAGAGTTGAATTTGGCAACATCTATTTCCTCCGATATAAGCATTCATGCAGATGTTGAAAAATTAAAGCAGGTAATTATCAATCTTGTGGACAATGCAATTAACTATACACCTTCTGGAGGAGATGTGAATCTTAAAGTATCCGAGGATGAACATCGTGTCCATTTTTCAGTTGAGGATACTGGAATAGGGATGGAGCAAAAGGTAATACAAAGGATATTCGAACGGTTTTACCGGGTCGATAAAGATCGAAGCAGGAACACAGGCGGCACCGGTTTAGGTTTAGCCATTGTAAAGCATATTGTAGAAGTCCATCAGGGAGAAATCGTTGTGGACAGTGAAGTAAATAAAGGTACAGCCATACATGTATATATTCCGAAAGATTAAGTCATCGCTATGGTCATAGCGATGACTTTTCTCATTAACTCAACTTTCGCACCTTAAAAAATAACTTGCTTATCATAGAAACAGGTGTTGATTATTCCTTCCATCTATCTCTTGACAAAGCATAAACTCGATATAGAAAGAGGGTAACGTGTAAAGCTACCGCTGCGGCGGACCGTTTTGCTTTCCTAGGGACATGCTCTTCAGCTAACTTGAAAAGCGGTTTTCTTTTCAAATTAGCTGAAGCCGTCCCCATAGAAAGTGTAGTGGTTGGTTGCAGGAGCTATACACAATTTTCATTTCAATAGAAGGATGATTTAACAACATACAAGCAGGAAAAATGATGGAGATGTTTATTTTTGAATAGCAAGGTATAGATGCTTATTCTCAAGTGCGAAAGTTGAGTCATTAAATAAGCACTCATATCTAATTGTTATGAAGCAACTCTATAAAGGTTATCCTGTTTAGTAAGTAAATGTGCATATTATGCAGTTCTCTGCAAACATGATAAAATAATATTACTCAGATGATAGATAAAGGAGACGGGATTATGACTAAGAAGTTAATTTTAATTGACGGTAACAGCATTATTTATCGTGCTTTTTTTGCGTTACCGCTGTTAAATAATGAAAAAGGTGTCTATACCAACGCAGTCTATGGTTTTACAACGATGCTGCTTAGAATTTTAGAGGAAGAAAAGCCGACACATATGCTAGTTGCCTTTGATGCAGGTAAAACAACATTTCGCCATCAAACCTATAAAGAATATAAAGGTGGGCGGCAAAAAACTCCTCCAGAGCTTTCGGAACAATTTCCGGTCTTAAAGGAATTGCTTGATGCGTTTGATATTAAGCATTATCAGCTGGAGCAATATGAGGCAGATGATATTATTGGAACACTATCGAAGCAGGCAGATAATCAGGACTGGGAAGTGACTGTTATTTCTGGAGATAAAGATTTACTCCAGCTTGTATCGGATCATGTAACGGTCAGTGTTACCAAAAAAGGAATCAGTGATATTGAAAAGTATACACCAGAATATCTTCTTGAGAAAATGCAGGTAACCCCTGAACAGATTACAGATTTAAAAGGCTTGATGGGAGACAGCTCCGATAATATTCCGGGTGTTCCAGGTGTAGGTGAAAAAACAGCAACAAAGCTGTTAACACAATTTAATAGCCTGGAGCAGGTGTATGAGCATCTGGATGAAGTGAAAGGTAAAAAGTTAAAGGAAAATTTAACAACATATCATGATGATGCTGTCATGAGTAAAGAGCTGGCAACGATAAACAGAGATTCTCCAGTTGCGGTTGGTCTGGAAGATGTCATTTATGAAGGTTATTCAACAGGGTCTGTCCGGAATATTTTTATGGATTTAGGATTCCAATCATTATTGACACGACTTTCTGATTCAGAAGAAACAGAGGAAGAGGCCGTGGAACATAAAGAAATTAAATACGATATTGTGAACGATGTAACGGAAGAAATCTTCTCAGATGAAGATGTGATTGTTGTAGAAATGTTAGGCGAAAATTATCATACAGCACAGATTGAAGGAATCGGAATTGTAAATGACAATAAAAAAAGCTTTATTCCTACCTCTGCTGCAATGGAATCTTCTGTTTTTAAAAATTGGGCAGAAAACCCTAAAAAAAAGAAAATTGTATTTGATGCCAAACGGACAAAGGTTGCTTTACTGCGTAATGATATTCAAATTGAAGGAATTGTATTTGATGCCCTGCTCGCTTCCTATTTAATCAATCCTGCTGAAAATAATCATGATATTCCCGCTATTGCAAGCAGAAAAGGGAATTATGATTTATCCTTTGATGAAGAAGTTTACGGTAAAGGTGCTAAACAAAAAGTACCGGAAGAAGAAATTCTTAGCGAGCATGTTGTTCGAAAAACCAATGCATTGCTTGAATTATATCCGGAGATGGAAAAAGAATTAGAGGAAAATGAACAGGCAAAGCTCTTAAAGGAATTAGAAATGCCGCTTGCTCTGATTCTGGCTGAAATGGAGCATCAGGGTGTCTTAGTAGATGTCGAACGTCTGAAGGAAATGGGTGATGACTTAAAGGAAAGACTCAGCAATTTAGAAAAAGAAGTTTATGAATTGGCGGGCAAGGAATTCAATCTCAATTCACCGAAGCAGCTTGGTCCAGTGTTATTTGAAGATTTGGGACTTCCGGTAATTAAGAAAACGAAGACAGGCTACTCCACAGCAGCTGATGTGCTGGAGCAGCTTGCAGACCAGCATGAAATAATACCAAAATTACTTTTGTACCGTCAGCTGGGTAAGCTGCAATCAACCTATATTGAAGGTTTGCAAAAGGTGGTCCGCAAAGATACCCATAAAATTCATACGCGTTTTAACCAGGCATTAACACAAACGGGCAGATTAAGCTCGGTAGATCCTAATCTGCAAAATATTCCTATCCGTCTAGAGGAAGGCAGAAAAATACGTGAGGCATTCGTTCCCTCACAAAAAGGCTGGAAAATGTTTGCTGCTGATTATTCTCAGATTGAATTACGGGTACTTGCCCATATTGCAAATGATGAGAAATTGATTACTGCCTTTAAAAATGATTTAGATATTCATACGCAGACGGCAATGGATGTATTTCATGTTGAAAGGGACGAGGTTACATCGAATATGCGTCGCCAGGCGAAAGCTGTTAACTTTGGAATTGTGTATGGAATCAGTGATTATGGTTTATCACAAAACTTAGGTATTACGCGAAAAGAAGCCAAGCAATTCATTGAACGTTATTTTAACAGTTATCCAAGTGTAAAAGAATATATGGATGACATTGTTGTAGAAGCAAAACAAAAGGGGTATGTAACGACTCTGATGAATCGCCGCCGTTATCTACCTGATATTACCAGCCGAAACTTTAATGTACGCAGTTTCGCGGAAAGAACAGCAATGAACACGCCAATTCAGGGTAGTGCTGCCGATATTATAAAAAAAGCAATGATCGATTTAGACCATCGAATTAAACAAGAAAAACTGCAGGCCAAGCTTTTATTACAAGTTCATGATGAATTGATTTTAGAGGCGCCAGAGGATGAAATTGAAATCTTAAAAGAGATCGTTCCAGAAATGATGGAGAGGACCGTAGAGATTTCTGTGCCATTAAAAGTGGATTATTCTTATGGTGAAAGCTGGTTTGACGCGAAGTAAGGGGAAGAAAAAATGCCGGAATTACCAGAGGTAGAAACAATTAAAGAGACGTTGAAATTACTTGTCCAGGGCAAAACAATAGAAAATGTAGACGTGCTTTGGGCAAATATTATAAAGCAGCCGGATGATGCAGAGATATTTAAGCACCTGCTGGAAGGCCAAACCTTCCAGGAAATAAAGAGAAAAGGGAAATTTTTGCTCTTTTATTTAGATGATTATGTGCTCGTGTCTCATTTAAGAATGGAAGGGAAATATCGATTGCATGCACAAGCTGGGGAGATAGAAAAACATACGCATGTGATTTTCTATTTAAAAGGTGGCGAAACACTGCGTTATAACGATGTCCGCAAGTTTGGAACCATGCACCTGTTAACCAAGGGAAGTGAATTTACACAAGCACCTTTAATGGCTTTGGGACCAGAACCATTTGAGGAAGCATTTACTGCTGAGTATTTTTATCAGCAGCTAAAAAAATCATCTAGATTTATCAAAACAGCACTTCTAGATCAAAATCTTGTGACGGGACTTGGTAACATTTATGTTGACGAGACCTTATTCCGTTCCGGAGTTCATCCTTTAACAAAATGCAATGAACTGACCAAAAAAGAAGCAGGTGCGATTCGTTCTGCTGCAATTGAAACACTACAGGAGGCTGTAAAGGCTGGCGGTACAACCATCCGCAGCTATGTGGACAGCCAAGGAAATATGGGAATGTTTCAGCAGGTTTTGTATGTTTATGGTCAAGATAAAAAACCATGTAAAACATGCGGTGAAGAAATTATAAAAATGAAGGTTGGCGGCCGGGGGACACATGTATGTCCTAAGTGCCAGCCGCAAAAAGGTGAATGATTTATGAGTTTAGTGATTGGATTGACTGGAGGAATCGCCAGCGGAAAAAGCACAGTAGCAAAAATGTTTGCTGAGTTAGATATTCCGGTAATTGATGCTGATGTAATAGCCAGGGAGGTAGTGGAGCCGGGGGAAGAGCCATATAAGCGTGTGGTAGAGGTATTTGGTAAAGAAATATTAAATCCGGATGGCTCGATTAATCGGCCGAAGCTTGGCTCTATTATTTTTTCAAATGAAGACAAAAGAAAACAGTTAAATCAAATTGTTCATCCGGCAGTCCGTAAACAGATGTTAAAGAAAAAAGAAGATTATATTGAGCAAGGGGAAAAGTGCGTTGTATTGGACATTCCTTTGTTGTTCGAAAGTAAGTTAACTTCCCTGGCAGATCAAATTTTAGTTGTATTTGTAAATGCAAAAACACAGCGCAAGCGTTTGATGGAAAGGAATCAGCTTACTGAACAGGAAGCAATGGACCGGATCGGTTCACAAATGCCTTTAGAAGAGAAGGCAAAGCTTGCTGACGAACTAATTGATAATAATCATACTATAGAGGAAAGTAAAAATCAGCTGTTGGATTTATTAAGAAAATGGAACATAATTGAATAGTTAAACACAGTACAGGCACCATCTAAGCTTTTTATAAAGTGAAGATAGTGCTTTTCTTTATTATCTAAATTTTAAATGCAGATACTCCAAATAATGATAAGAAACATTTTTATATTTAATGACACACTTTACCTTATATATGTTATACTAATTGTAACAAAAGATAAAAAGTATAACATAATCAGGAGGAAAGAAGTGCTTATGGAGAAAACGCGTATTGCAATAACAGGTTTTGGCCGAATTGGTAGAATGGTTTTTCGTCAGGCGATGGAAGAGGAACAATTAGAAGTTGTTGCCATTAATGCAAGCTATCCATCAGAAACACTTGCTCATCTAATTAAATACGATAGTGTTCACGGCCCTTTTAAGGGAGAAGTGAAAGCGTTGCCGAATAAACTGATTGTTAACCGCAAAGAAGTTCTTTTAGTAAATTCCAGAAATCCTGAAGAACTCCCATGGCAGGATCTTGGTATTGATATTGTTATTGAAGCAACAGGTAAGTTTAAAACGAAAGAGACAGCGGGCCTTCATTTGCAGGCGGGAGCAAAAAAAGTGATTATAACTGCGCCTGGAAAAGAGGTTGATAAGACAATTGTAATTGGAGTAAATGAAAGTGATTATAACCCGGAGCTGGATGATGTAATTTCCAATGCGTCCTGTACTACAAATTGTCTGGCCCCCGTGGTAAAGGTTATTGATGATCACTTTACAATAAAGAATGGACTGATGACAACAGTCCATGCTTTTACAAATGATCAAAAGAATATTGATAACCCGCATAAAGATTTACGTCGGGCAAGGAGCTGTACGCAATCTATAATTCCAACGACGACAGGCGCTGCTAAAGCACTTGCAGAAGTGATGCCTAAGCTTAAAGGTAAATTACACGGGATGGCATTACGCGTGCCGACTCCTAATGTGTCCTTAGTTGATTTAGTGATTGATATTGAAGAAGATGTCACTGCAGAAGAGGTTAACGCAATATTTAAACAGGCTGCAGAAGGAAATATGCATGGAGTCATTCAATATTCTGATGAACCTTTAGTTTCTGTTGACTATACAACAAGTACTTATTCTGCAACAATTGATGGCCTGTCAACGATAGTAATGGATAATAATAAATTAAAAATTATTGCCTGGTATGATAACGAATGGGGTTACTCAAAACGAGTTGTTGACTTAACCAGCTATGTAGGCTATAAATTAGAACAGAAGGTACGTTTAACATCATAAGAACAGGAAGAAATCCGCGTGAAAAACTTCATGCGGATTTCTTTTTCTGTTATTAAACTTTAAATTTACCTGCTTCATCCTGAAGTTCTTGAGCAGTTTCGCTTAAGGATGTAGCGACATGAGCTACTTCATTCATTGTTGCAGTCTGCTCCTCCATCGACGCTGCAATCTTATCAATATTTCCGGACATGACTTGAGAGCCTGTTGAAATCTCTGTAACCGATGCTGCCACTTGTTCTGCACTTGCTGAAAGCTCCTGTGAGGTCGCTGAGATTTCCTGAATTTCATTTGTCATACCTCGAATAGCTTCTACAATAGCTTCAAACGATGAGCCAGCTTCAGTAATAACCTCTACTCCTTTATGAACAGCAGGCAGGGCACTTTGCATAGCTTTTTCAACATTTTCTGTGTCATTTTTAATTTCTTTAGTTAACATGCTGATAGAACCAGCTGATTTTTTTGACTCCTCTGCCAGTTTACGTACTTCATCTGCCACTACTGAAAATCCTTTTCCCTGCTCCCCTGCACGAGCTGCTTCAATTGCTGCGTTTAATGCTAACAAATTTGTTTGATCTGTGATATCAGTAATAACATTGGTAATATTTTCAATTTCTTCTGTTTGTTTTGCCAATTTTATCACAAGTTCATTTACTGAAGATGCCGACTCATTAATATTGTTCATCTGCTGCTGAGCATCACCGATAATCTTCGTCCCGTTTTGAGCAGATTCACTTGTTTCACTGGAAGAAGAATGAAGCGATTGTGCGGCTTCTGCAATCTGCTGTACACCTTGTGCAGTTTCTCCCATCGCAATGGAGCTTTCATTCGCTGCATCTGCTGCTGTTTGAGAGGTTTCAGCTGTATCGGCAGCCTGCTTTGTCACTTCTTCTGTTGTAGCAGATGCTTCTTCAGCACTTGCAGAGAGCTCTTCAGATGATGCACCTAACTGTTCCGCATTTTGTTGGATACGAACAATTAAGTCACGTGTATTATTTTTAGAAGCATTGAAAATAACAGCCAATTGACCTAGTTCATCTTTCGATTTAACAGCAATATCTTCAGCAGATAAATCACCATCGCCAATTTTCTTTGCAATATCCATGACACTTAATAATGGAGCTGTTATAGAACGGCGAACATAGAACATTAAACCAATTCCAATTAGTATACTTGCCCCTAAAACAATGATTGAAACAACCTGTGCGATACCAATCGCAGAATCTATTTCTCTTTCGATATTATCCATTTGTCCTACTTGATAGTTTTCATTGCTTGTGCCGCTTCAAACATTCCTTCATTGACATCTTGAACAGTTGTATTGACAATTTCTGTTGCCTGTTCTATATTGTCATTTTGAACAGCAGCTATTATATCAGGCATTACTTCGTTGAATTCATCATTTGGGATGCTGGCCTGTTCCCAATACATTCTCATTTCTTCTGAAGCTAAATACCCTTCCAGTTCGTTTAAATTTTCATCCAGCTCCCCGGCAACAGTCAGAAGATTTTCTCTATGCATGTCTTCCTCCGGTTCTAAAATCAACGAACGGATATGGAGCGCCTGCATGGCGACATCGTAGCGGATGTTTTCAATTAAGAAAAGCTGTTCCAGGCGGTAATCCATTGCTTCTTCTACTTCGCTTTTAATATTTTTCAAATTCATCATACTGCTGCCTACAGAAACAGCTAATAAAACAATTAACACAATAAAAGATAAATTTAACTTCTTTCCTACACTCATTAAACATACTCCTTCTTCTTTAAAAATGATATAATTACTTTCTTATTTAGTATATCGGTCGTTTATCATTAATATGTAGTAGGTCTTTGCTATTGTTTTGTGAAAATAATACTACAACCAATTACCGAAAAATGATCTTATTGAAGCTCCGAAAAATTTTACTTGTTTTTGGATGATTTCAATAAATTTTGCTTTATGTTTAACCTGAATGCTTCTTCGTTTTAGGAAAGTAGTTTAAATGTTTAAATCATGTTAAAATAGTACACACGTAATTATTATATTCATATGTTCAAGAAGTGTGCGCTTTATAAAGCAGATAAATAGAACCTGACAGCTGATTTCATAGGCTTACGAATACTGAAGGGTTATTTTTCACCGGACTTTTTGAACACTCTCTTACTAGTGAAAATATAGGATGTGTATGTATATGTCGATGGGTTATAAAATTAAACGTTTTTTTAATAATCATTCAGAAACCAGTGATAATCATATAGATAAGTCTTTAAAAACCAGGTATTATAAAGCGAGTAAGAATACAGTTATTCAAACTGTAGAGGATTATTTTAATTCGAGTCCGGATTTTTCAATTCATGCACGCTCCGATCAGCATGGAGAGATTGGAGCAACCAGCAAACGCGGTAAAAAAGTTTTAGTTATCGCTACAGTTGTTATGGTTCGGCCATACTATACAGCACTCGATTTTTCTGTAACGACAGAAACACCTGTCCATATTGATTTTGGCCATAGCAATAAAATAATAAGAAGAGTATATCAGCATGTAAATGAACAGCTGCCGGAGATAGAAATGTAATTTGAGAAGGAGTGAACGAAATGCGTTGTTCCAACTGTAATAACAAAAATACTAAAGTACTGGATTCTCGACCGATAGAAGAGGGAGCAGCAATACGTAGACGCCGGGAATGCGAGAAGTGCGGATTTCGTTTTACCACTTTTGAACGGATTGAAGAAGTACCACTCATTGTTGTGAAAAAAGATGGCATGCGTCAGGAATTCTCGAGAGAAAAGCTGACAAGAGGCATTATCAGAGCATGTGAGAAGCGGCCTGTAGCTATAGATACGATAGAAAACATTGCATTGGAAGTAGAAAAAAGTTTGCGAAACACAGGAAATTCTGAGGTTTCCAGTCATACAGTAGGTGAGATGGTGATGGAGAGACTTGCAGAAGTTGATGAGGTCTCTTATGTCAGATTCGCATCTGTATATCGTCAATTTAAGGATATCTCCGTTTTCTTAGACGAGCTGAAAGAAATTATTAAAACGGATAAACAAGCACATGAAGAATAAAAATGAAATTATGTGGCCGGGACTGCGATTACTCGTCCAGTCGAAAACATTTTTGATTGAGGGCCCTGCCGGACAAAATTTGGGACTGCGGTTACTCGCCGCACGAGAGACATTGCAGACTCTTATACATTTTTACTTTTCAAAAAAGGATGGGTTATCATGAATGTAATTGGAAAAATCCTTCCTATTGATGGATATAATGTTGTTATGGACAAACAGCCTCCACTTGATTTTAATGCTTCTTTGACACATCTGTATCAGCCGTTAATCGGTATCCAGGCAATTTCTTTATACTATACTTTGTTTTATGAGGTGGGTCATGTGCAAAAGGTGCAGACACACCATACATTAATGACATATTTAAATTTGACACTGGATGATATCTACCGTGCACGTATAAAGCTGGAAGCCATCGGGTTATTAAAAACTTATAAAAGAACAGAGGACGGCAGAGATTATTATACGTATAATGTGCAGTGCCCATACTCTCCGAATCAATTTTTCAGGGAAGCAATGCTGTCTCAGCTGCTGCTGCATCATATAGGAGAACTAAAATATAATGAGCTTTATTCGCGTTATGTAAAGGATAGTCATCTATATGGCGAAGAGGTAACAGCTGATTTTAATGAAGTGTTTGATACAATAACACCATCTTTGCCTGTTGCTGAGAATGTAAAAACAAAGAGGCAGTGCACTGAAAAGGATTCAATGGATTTTTCCTGGATAGAACAAACGCTCAAGCAGCGGTTTATTCCAGCTGAAAGAATCCTAAATTCTGCGAATAAAAAGCTTATTCATCAAATGAAGGTATTGTATGACATAGAAAGTGTTGATATAGAGAAAGCACTGCTGTGGGCTCTTGATGAAGATAATAAATTGAATCAGGAAGAGTTTAAATCAGCATGCCACGACATGTTTATTTCCCGTAACAACGGGCAGTCTATCCGTTTAAAAGAAAAGATAACGGCGAATACAGAGGCTATAATGAAGAAGCCTGAAACAAAGGAAGAACAGCTTATTCAAGAGCTGGAGACAATTTCTCCAAAGCAATTATTAGAAGATCTATCAGATGGGAATCATGCATCTGAGCAGGATATCAAGGTTGTCCGCGAGGTTATGACCAGGCAGGGATTGCCAGCTCCTGTCATGAATGTTTTAATTCATTATGTCCTGCTGCAATCAAATATGAAGCTGTCCAAAGCTTATATGGAAACTATTGCCGGCCACTGGTCCAGAGTTGGACTGAAGTCTGCCAAAGAAGCAATGAGCTTTGCTAAACAAGAACAGGAAAAATATAAGTCTGCTAAAAATAAACCAAGAAAAAATAATAATTATAATTACAATAATAGCTATAAGAAAGAGGTTGTTCCGGATTGGTTTAACAACCGGAAGAAGAAACAGCCGGTGAATACAGGCTTAAGCGAAAAAGAGCAGCAGGAAATTGAAGCTAAGCTGCAAAAATATTTAAATGAAAGCTGAAAAGGAGGGATGCTTGATGAAGCCTATACAATCAGAATTAAAAGCATGGATGGATACGAATGAGAATTTCAAATCCAATTATACTAGAATAAAAAAAGAAATTCTGAGTGATCCCTCTATTCAATCATTTTTACATGAACACCATGAACTGACTGACCACGATATTGAAAAGAACTTAATGCGGCTATATGAATATAAGACACAATCCAAGCAATGTGATCGCTGTGCTTCTTTTGGAGAATGTCAAAACATGGTTCAAGGGTACTCTCCGATATTAAGTATGGATAAGAATGAAATTAGACTCAGTTATGAAAAATGTCATTCACGTATTCAGGCTGAAGAACAGCAGGCGCAGCAGAGGTTATTTCAAAGTCTTTATATGCCAAAAGAGATTTTGGAAGCGAAAATGTCAGAAGTTATTCAGGATAAGTCGAGGATTTCAGCAATTGGTGAAATTATCAATTTTTTAGAGGAAGCTAAAACAAGCTTGCCTAAAAAAGGTTTATATCTTCATGGCTCGTTTGGAATTGGTAAAACATATCTATTAGGTGCTATAGCGAATGAACTGAAAAAGAGAAATTACTCAACTACACTTATTTATATGCCGGAGTTTGTCCGGGAAATAAAGGGTTCTTTTAAAGATGATTCTTTTAATGAAAAGATAGATTTCTTTAAGAAAGCAGATGTTTTAATGCTGGATGATATTGGGGCGGAATTACAATCAGCCTGGTTCCGGGATGAAGTATTAGGCTCTGTCCTGCAATATCGTATGATGGAAGGCTTACCTGTTTTTTTCTCTTCCAACTTTGATTTAAATCAACTGGAGAAGGAACTTGCAAGTACAAGAAATGGTGTGGAAGAAGTCAAAGCCGGGCGGATTATTGAGCGTATTAAGCAGGTAAGTACAGTGGTGAAAATGTCTGGTGAAAACAGAAGAGACGAATAGAAAAGAGGATTTCCGCTGATGGAAATCCTCTTTTCTATTCATATGTTTATCATCAGGTGAAACTTTTTAAATGTTTTTTTAAATAGGCATAACAAGTATCTTTTTGCAGATTTTTTTATAGAGGCTGTTCAAAAGTCCCTAAGTGCTAGTATATGCTCTTGATCCATTCGTGAGATTCATACGAATGGATCGAATCTAGTTTTAGCAAATATTACGAGCAAGAATTAACTTATATATCACTTTTTGAACACCCTCTTATACTACATCAAGCAAATCTGCTAGTCTGACTAGTTTGAGCATTTTTATCTGAACTTGTCCATATAATGTAACAGTTTGTAAGTGGATGAGGGTGATATGTATTGTTGGAAGTGTATTTTGAATCAGATAAGGAAGTAGCGGCTTTTCGTAATCAGTTAAATCCATATAGAAAAAAGATCAGAGTACATCAACAAGCAAATACCAGATGGGGTAATAAATTATGTCTGGAAGGTGATTTAGCAGGGATAGATTTAATTAACGTGATAAGCTCTGCGATGGCAAATGTTTTTATAGAAGAGCATCTTTCTGATATCATCATTCGAAAAATCACAAATAATTATTACTTTTCAGATCCTGATGAAATTAATCGTATTTATGATTTTTCTATGTGGATTTTATTTGACTCAGATTCTGATAATCAGTTTTTACGTGAGCAGGTAGATACAACAAAGCTTTTGCAGTATATCTTTTTTTTGCATTTAAAGGAACATACGAGTATTCATTTTAGTGCGATATTGCATTTTCGGCTGGCTCATTTTTTAGACTTTATTCAAGAATGTGTCGGGAAGGCTATTGAAGAATTTAAGAGGGAAGAGGATCATCAGACATTTATTGATATGTTACGTCATTATATTGAGAAAAAAGATCCTTGTGTTGATTTAATTCATATAGAGCAGGGAGAAAATTTTATTTTTTACAATGAAAAAGGGGAAGTAATTTCTAAAGATATGCTGCGTTTTTGGATGTATCAAGCCCCCTTATATGCATTAGGTTTACATGAAAATGAATTTAATTTAAGTCCGCTTATTGCAATGTCACCGGCCAGAATAAAAGTATATGGAGATAATCCAGCAGATCCGAAAATAATGACAATAACAAATATTTTTCAGGAAAGGGTAGAATTTGAAAGGAAAGGGGTATCGATTCTTTCTCGTTTAGATTAAACAATTGGACTTGCTTTTCAATCCTGGAAGGAATATAATACGTATAGAGTTTGAAAATGAAACTGCTGAGATGAGGACATGATTATTTTCAGCTTACGTATTCAGAGAGGGAAGTCCTTTGGCTGCAAGCTTCCTTTCGTAAAGAAATAATTACCCCCTTGGAGCATTGCTGCTGAAATAATTTGTAGTAGGCAGTAACGTTTTATCTGCGTTAAAGATCAATGAAGCTGGGGATAAAAGGATTTTTTATCTTCAGGAATTAGGGTGGAACCACGATATTAAACGCTCGTCCCTTTGCATAACGCAAAGGGATGGAGCGTTTTTATATTTGATAAAGGAGTTCGATGAAAATGGCTGATTTAACAATTATTTTTCCAGACGGAGCGGAGAAGCAATTCCCTGTAGGAACTACAGGGGAAGATATAGCAGCTTCGATTTCTCCAGGTTTAAAAAAACAGGCACTTGCTATTAGATTAGATGGAGAGGCTTTGGACTTACGCAGAGAGCTTCCTAAAGGCGGTAAGATTGAAATCGTTACTTATCGTGATCAGGAAGGCCTGGAAATTGCTCGTCACTCTACAGCACATTTACTGGCACAGGCTGTGAAACGATTATATTCCAATGTCCAATTAGGTGTCGGTCCTGTTATTGAAGAAGGCTTCTATTATGACATTGATATGGAGCATTCATTAACACCGGAGGATCTTCCTAAAATAGAAAAAGAAATGAAAAGAATTGTAGATGAAAACTTAGAAATAAAACGTGTGGAAGTATCCCGCGATGAAGCAAAAGCACGGTTTGCAGAAATTGGCGATGAATTAAAATTAGAGCTGCTTGATGCGATCCCTGAAGATGAAACTGTAACAATTTATGAGCAGGGGGAATTCTTTGATTTATGCCGGGGTGTGCATGTTCCTTCAACAAGTAAAATTAAAGCATTTAAATTATTAAGTATTTCTGGTGCATATTGGCGTGGAGACAGTAATAATAAGCAGCTGCAGCGTATTTACGGAACAGAATTTGAAAAAAAATCACAATTAGATGAGTATCTGCGCATTCTGGAAGAGCGTAAAGAACGAGACCATCGTAAGCTTGGTAAAGAGCTGGGCCTCTTTACTGTATCGCAGAAAGTTGGTCAGGGGCTGCCGCTATGGCTTCCAAAAGGGGCGACTATCCGTCGTAATATTGAACGTTATATAGTTGATCTGGAAGAACGATTAGGCTATGACCATGTATACACTCCTGTACTCGGTAATGTGGAGCTCTACAAAACAAGCGGCCACTGGGATCATTACCAGGAGGATATGTTCCCGCCAATGGAAATGGATAATGAAGAGCTTGTGCTGCGTCCAATGAACTGTCCACATCATATGATGGTTTTCAAAAATCAATTATGGAGCTATCGTAACCTGCCAGTACGTATTGCTGAGCTTGGTACCATGCATCGTCATGAAATGAGTGGGGCGCTTGCAGGTCTGCAGCGTGTTCGTGCAATGACTTTGAATGACGCGCATATTTTTGCCCGTCCCGATCAGTTAAAAGAAGAATTTATTCGTGTTGTAGAGCTTGTTCAAAAAGTATATAAAGACTTTGGGATTGAAGACTACTATTTCCGTCTCTCTTATCGTGATCCAGAGGATAAAGAGAAATATGTTGATAATGATGCTATGTGGGACAAAGCGCAGGCGATGCTGAAAGAAACAATGGAGGATATGAAATTAGAATATGTAGAAGCAGAAGGAGAAGCTGCCTTCTATGGTCCGAAGCTGGATGTTCAAGTGAAAACAGCATTAGGAAAAGATGAAACATTATCTACTGTACAATTAGATTTCCACTTACCGGAACGCTTTGATTTAACTTATATTGGCGAGGATGGAAAAGAGCATCGTCCTGTTGTTATTCACCGTGGTGTTGTGTCTACCATGGAGCGTTTTGTTGCATTTCTTATTGAAGAATACAAAGGAGCTTTCCCAACATGGCTCGCTCCGGTACAGGCAAAAATTATCCCTGTATCTCTGCAGGCGCACCTTGATTATTCGAAAGAGATAGAAGAAAAATTACGCCAGAAAGGTATCCGCGTAGAATTAGACAGCCGTGATGAAAAATTAGGGTATAAAATACGTGAAGCGCAGACACAAAAAATTCCATTTGCTCTTGTATTAGGGGATAAGGAAACGGAAGCAAACAGTGTTAACTATCGCCGTTACGGTGAGCAAAATACAGAAACACTCCCGTTTGATCAATTCGTTGACTTTATCAAAGCAGAAATTGATCAGAAGAAATAAGCATTGTTTATGACTAAAAAGGAGGCTATTTTCATGTGTTATGTGAGAATAGCCTTTTTGGTGTCTGACGGCTAACTGCATCAAAGTAATGGCTGTCTATTTTAAAAAATACATTGACACTCTTCAATAATCATGCTATGATTCAATAGTTGTTTAAAACAAAGGATACAAGTCCTTGACAATAAAACGATAAAATGCTATATTATAAAAGTTAATGATATGATCTAAAGACAAGTAGAAGCACCCGCTTCTCACCTGATTGACGCCTGTATAGGCAGTTAACGGGTTCATCACGATTCATGTTTACGAATGAGGAGATGTGTGGGTGCGTATGTGTACCGACACTTTTTTTATGGAATGAAATGATTTGACTTGTCCAGATAGATCAGTAACAAAATTTTCGGAGGTGGCTGGCTATTAGCAAGGATATGAATGTTAACGAAAAAATTCGTGCAAGAGAAGTTCGTCTCATTGATTCAAATGGGGATCAGCTTGGAGTAAAAACTCGTAATGAAGCATTAGAGATTGCCGGGAAACGAAACCTTGATTTAGTATTAGTTGCTCCAAACGCAAAACCGCCGGTATGTCGTATTATGGATTACGGGAAGTATCGTTTTGAGCAGCAGAAGAAAGACAAGGAAGCTCGTAAAAAACAAAAGGTAATCAATGTCAAGGAAGTACGTTTTACACCTGGAATTGGTGACCATGACTTTGAAACGAAGCTTAAAAATGCACGTAAGTTCTTGGAAAAAGGGGATAAAGTAAAAGCTGCGGTTCGTTTCCGTGGTCGTGCAATCACCCACAAAGAACTTGGGAAAGAAGTACTGGACCGTTTTGCTGAAGAAGTGAAAGATCTTGGTACAGTAGAAACAAAACCTAAAATGGAAGGCCGTAATATGTTTATGATGGTCGCTCCAGTAAATGAAAAAAAATAAGCTTTTATCGCAACGAACTAGGAGGAAAAAATTATGCCTAAAATGAAAACTCATAAAGGTTCAGCAAAACGCTTCAAAAAAACTGGATCTGGAAAAGTAAAAAGATCTCACGCATACACTAGCCATATGTTTGCAAACAAATCTCAGAAGCAAAAACGTAAGTTACGTAAAGGAACTCTTGTTTCTTCTGGAGACTACAAACGTATTAAAGCAATGTTACCAAAATAATAAATTCAGATATGTAATTGAATCAGGAGGGATTTCTTATGCCACGAGTTAAAGGTGGAACAGTTACGCGTCGTCGTCGTAAACGCGTCTTAAAATTAGCAAAAGGTTACTACGGTTCGAAAAGAACTTTATTTAAAACAGCAAAACAGCAGGTTATCAAATCAGGTCAATATGCTTATCGTGACCGCAGACAGAAAAAACGTGATTTCCGTAAACTTTGGATTTCCCGTATTAATGCTGCTGCACGTTTGAACGATATTTCTTACAGCAAATTAATGCATGGTTTGAAGCTTGCCGGTATTGATATTAATCGTAAAATGCTTTCTGATTTAGCTATTAATGATGAACAAGCATTTGCTCAATTAGCATCTCAGGCAAAAGAAGCTTTAAAATAATATAAGTAATTAGATCGCATCCAATTGAGGAGCGGTCTTTTTTTATATCTAGAGTTAAAGTGGTTCAGCGTTGCGACAAACTTCCTTATTATTTATGATAAAGGAGTGTTACTTATTTGTTTATCCAGGAGGGAAAAATGGAAAATCTATCATCATTACTTATTTATTTGCTCGTTGCTAATTTAATTGGATTTTATTTCATGTTTAAAGATAAACAGAAGGCAAAGCAGAAGGCATTTCGTATTCCGGAACGTACTTTTTGGCTATTGGCAGTTTTAGGAGGAAGTATTGGTCTTTTTATTGGTATGCAAATATTCCGGCATAAAACAAAGCATAAAAGCTTTACAATCGGGATTCCTATTTTTATTGGGGTTAATGTAATCAGTTTCGTTGGCCTGGTTTTCTTTTCTAAAGAGATTCTTCAATTTCTGTCTAATCTTTTTTAAGAATAGAAACAGGCTGGATTCTTTTATCATAGACTGCTCGTCTTGAAACATATATATAGATATAAATATAATACCAGCTTCCTCAAGAGGAGGGGTAGCCATGGAATACGTTGGGAATTATTTGCTGGTAATTATTGAGATGGGCGGCGTGCTTTCCCCGCTGCTATTTATTATTCTACATCTCATCAGGCCAATGTTATTCTTACCAGTTGTATTTATTTGTATTTCTGGCGGCATCTTATTTGGTCCAGTTGCAGGAAGTGCCTATTCTATTATTGGGATAACAATGGCAAGTTTGTTTTTTTATGTAATGGCAGGTTGGATGCCGAAATCAATCGAAAAGCTAATTATTTTGAAGCAGCGGTTACTTGGTAAAAATAGAGAAATGACTACAGCACAGGTTACTTTATTAAGACTCGTCCCATTTATTCATTTTCACTTACTATCATTATGTTTGATTGAAACGAACAAGACTTTTAAAGGATATGCAAAATCTTCTTTTATATCGAACATTCCTCTGGCAATTGTCTACACAAGTATCGGTGGTTGGATTTCCAAACTTTCTCCAGTATATATCGCTATTTTCATTATTGCCTTACTCCCATCCTTATATTTTTTAAGGAGAAAAGAAATTATTATTCAATGGCAGGAGTTTTTTGCAGCATCTTCTACACGCGTGAAGCATCGGGAATTATCAAAAACATAATACATGTAAAACACCCGGCTCTTGCATAAAAGAGCCGGGTGTTTTACGATAAAAGTATAAAATATAAAACTATGGAGAAGGTGGTGTAAACATTGAAACTTCCCTGCTGCTGGAATTGTCAGCACGAATTTAAACTGCGTGAGCTTTTTTTGCAGTGGAAATCCCGCTGTCCAGTATGTAATAAGAAGCAATTTCTGACAAAAGAAAGCCGTTTTAATACGATGCTTTTCAATCCCGTTATACTGATTATTATATTTGTTATGAATATAATGAGCGTTTCCTGGACAGTTATGATCCCGATAGTTCTTTTTATGCTGCTTATTTGTTTTAGTGTGATGCCTTATTTCTATCGTTTTACGGATAAAGAAGCTCCATTTGTGTAAAGAATAACCAGTCCTGTTGCAGCTGGTTATTCTTTTGTGATTTCCGTTATAATAAGTTCATTAATCGGATGCTTCCAGGTGATAGAAGCATGCGGATAGTGAATTAATATTTCCTGCTCTAAAAAGTATAAATCCTCTCTGGTTAATCCGCGAAGCTCTAATGGATTCTTAACAGTAATATGGATATCAACCACCTCAAAAGCGTCTTCTGTTGTTCCTAAATATTTCTCACCAATAAAAAGACATCCTTTATAAGTTAATTGAAAATTTTTCTGATTATTATTATGCTCATCTAATAAATAGAACCCCTGATTTTCCTGAGAAAGGCGCAGCTTGCGTTCAGGTTTTTTTAAGTATTGAATCCATGTATAAATAAGCAATGCAACTGCTATCACTAATAATATCCGAAAGATAATGATGACCATAATTATCTACTCCTTAGAAACGTCCTGTTACCACTACATACGAATGAAGAAACAAAAAGTTTCAAGAGAATAATATTTTATTATAAAAAATATAGAAAGTTTATATTTTTACGGCAAAACAAATTAATCATGTTAAATTTAGAATTAAAAAGTTTTTGTTGACTAAACTAATCGTGTTAGTTAATATGTTAATTATATTAGTTAGAGGGTGATTTAATTGAAAATAGAGCAACATAATAATTTATATCAGATAACATTTCTGCCGAGTATTTTCCCAATTAATTGTTTTGTCCTTGAGCAGGAGAAGGATTTAATCTGTATTGACATGGGAACCGGGAAATTTGTCAATGAAATAAAACAAATGACAGATCAAACGGGAAAGCAGTTAAGTAAATTAATTTTGACCCACGCACACGGTGATCATGTCAATGGAGTACCTTATTTTAAAAAGGTTTTTCCTGATGTGTCAGTAGGAATATCTAAACGGGACAGATGCTTGTTAAAGAAAGATTTTCGTCTGAAGGCAGATGAGTCCGATAAACCAATAAAGGGAGGATTTCCGAAAAGGGATATACCGATTGATTTTACTTTTGAGGAGGGAGATAAGATTGATACTTTAGAAGTCATTTCAACTCCGGGACATACGCCGGGTTCAGTAACTTTTTTTGAGGCGCAGCACCAGTCACTTATTGCAGGAGATGCATTTCAAACAAGAGGCGGTATAGCTGTTTCTGGAGTATTAAAATGGCTCTTTCCTTTTCCGAAAGCTGCAACATGGGATAAAGAAACAGCTGTGAAGAGCGCAGTGAAATTATTGGAGCTTAATCCGAAATTACTTGCAGTGGGACACGGAGATATGTTAGTTAATCCGGAGGAACAAATGAAAAAAGCAATAAGAAAAGCAGAAGCCGGGGTTGGAAAATGAGAAAAAAAATAACGAAAGAATTAATTACTGACGCAGCACTGGAACTGCTTGATCAGAAGGGAATCGAGGAAGTTACGATAAAAAATATAGCCATGCAGCTAGGCATTAAACCACCATCGTTATATAATCATATAGCAAATTTAGAAGATTTACTAGACATCGCTGCGCAAAGAAGTATGAGAAATTTGTATGATAAACTTGTGGTTACAAGCATTGGACTGGAAAAGAAGGAAGCTCTATGGGCAATTGCACAGGAGTACAAAAATTTTGCAAAGACATGGCCGGGTCAATATCAACTAGTACAAAAAGTGAAGTTATGGAAAAGTGATGAAACAAAAGAGTTATCTGAGCAGATTATCGAAATATTTTCTAAAATACTGCAAAAATATGCCTTGTCAGAGGATGATACCATACATTTTATCCGGACATTAAGAAGTTACCTGCATGGCTTTGCTCTATTAGAAATGGATGATGCTTTCGGGCTTCCTCAAGAGCTGGAAAAAAGCTTTTCAATAGGGTTAAATATAATTTTGACAGATTTGGATTCTGAATAGAACTCAAAGAGATTAATCAATATAAAAAGCATTTCTAAAAAGTCTGTGATAAAATGGAAGAGATGGCAGACAAGGAGGAGATAAATTGGATTGGAATCAGCTATTTGAAATGCAAAAGAAATTGGATACATATATTGAAAACAATCATGATTTGTCCAGCGTAAATTTATTTCATGAAAAGCATCTGGCCCTCCTTGTTGAACTTGGAGAGCTTGCAAACGAAACACGATGCTTTAAATTCTGGAGTACAAAAGCAAGAAATAATCAACAGGATATTTTAGAAGAATATGTAGATGTGTTACATTTCCTGATGTCAATTGGAATTGAGAATGGGTATATTTATCAGGCAGATGGAAAGATTAAGCCGGAAGAAAACATGACAGAATCAGAATGTTTTTACCAAGTATATAGAAAAGCTATTGCTTACCGGGATAACCCGCTGAATGAAAATTATCAGCAATTATTTAGCTGGAGTCTGCAATTAGGAAATCAGCTTGGATTTACTGATTCCGATATTCAAAAAGCATATTGGGAGAAAAATCAAATTAACTATCAGCGCCAGGATCAAGGCTATTAACTCTTTTCTCCATTTAACCGGCAGTAAAACTCCGCTTCAAAGATACGAAGGATATTTGAGTATGATATACAAGGGGCAGTAACTCTCGGTATAAGCCTAATTAATAAAATTATCATCCCACCTGGGAAAATCGTAACCTCCGGCTGGATGAGGTTTCACTATATGAAGGAGAGATTATGAATATGACAAAGCTAGATAACACATTGACAATGCTAAAGGATTTAACAGATGCAAAAGGAATACCAGGGAACGAAAAAGAAGTACGGGAAATGTTTGAGAGTTATATCAGGCCCTATGCAGATGAACTGACAACAGATAATTTAGGCAGCTCAATTGCTAAAAAGACAGGAGACGAGAATGGACCTAATATAATGATTGCGGGACATTTAGATGAAATTGGTCTGATGGTGACACGCATTGATGAAAACGGTTTTCTCTATTTCCAGACAGCTGGAGGCTGGTGGAATCAGGTTATGCTGGCGCAGCGTGTAACGATTATGGGCTCAAAGGGAGATGTGACTGGTGTTATCGGCTCTAAGCCTCCGCATATATTGAGTGCTGAAGCCAGAAAGAAACCTTATGAAATAAAAGATATGTTTATTGATATTGGCGCGACAAGTAAAGAAGAAGCAGAATCATTTGGTGTGAAGCCTGGAGATTCTGTCGTTCCTTATTTTGAATTTACACAATTAAAGAATGAAAAATTACTTATGGCTAAAGCTTGGGATAATCGTATTGGCTTAGCGATTGCAATCGATGTATTGAAAGCTTTAAAAGATGAGGAACATCCTAATACTGTTTATGGTGTAGGAACAATACAAGAGGAGGTTGGCTTGCGTGGAGCAAAAACATCTTCTCATCTGATTCAGCCGGATATCGGATTTGGTGTAGATGTCGGTATTGCGGGAGATACACCGGGCATTGCTAAGCAAGATGCGGACAGCAAGCTTGGTGAAGGCCCTCAGATTGTATTGTATGATGCTTCTATGATTTCTCATAAGGGACTGCGTGATTTAGTTGTTGAGACAGCAGAGGAGAATAATATCCCTTACCAATTTACTTCTATGGCTGGCGGCGGTACAGATTCAGGCTCTATTCATTTGACTGGCAATGGTGTTCCATCTCTATCTGTTACAGTAGCTAGCCGCTATATTCATTCACATGCAGGAATTCTACATCGTGATGATTATGAGAATGCTGTGAAATTATTAACAGCTGTGATTAAAAAATTGGATCGCAAAACCTTAGATACTCTTATTAAAGCTTAATAATAATGATTTATGCCGTACATTTTGAGACTGTTAAAATGTACGGTTTTTTATAGAAAAGGGTATTCTTGACAGAAATCAAATACCATGGTAAATTATATTTAATTAAATATTTATTAATTAAATATAAAAGGAGTTTTTTCAATGAATCCAATTCGTGGCATGCACCACGTTACGGCAATAACAAGCAGTGCAGAAAAGAATTATGAATTTTTCACATATGTGCTCGGTATGCGTTTAGTAAAGAAAACAGTTAATCAGGATGACATACAAACCTATCATTTATTCTTTGCAGATGATGAGGGAAATGCCGGGACAGATATGACATTTTTTGACTTCCCGGGTATCCCTAAAGGTTCTCACGGAACAAATGAAATCTATAAAACATCCTTACGTGTACCAAGTGATGCTGCACTTGAATATTGGAAGAAACGCTTTGACCGTCTTGGAATTAAACACACAGAAATTGAACAGCAATTCGACGTGAAAACATTATCCTTCTCCGATTTTGATGATCAAAAGTATCAGCTTGTTTCGGATGAGAATAATAACGGAAGGGTCTCAGGCAAGCCATGGAAAGATGGCCCAATCCCATCAGAATATGGAATTACTGGACTGGGCCCAGTAGTCGTACGTGTTGCTGATTTTAATTTCTTCAAGCAGGTATTAGAAAAAATATTTATGTACAATGAGGTTTCCAGTGAAGCATCACTTCATCTTTTTGAAATAGATAAAGGTGGAAATGGCGCCCGGATCATTGTCGAGCATAATGAAGAATTACCGCCGGCCAGACAGGGCTATGGTACAGTGCATCATGCAGCATTGTGTGTAGATGAACGCGAAGATTTAGAGAAATGGCAGCGGAGAATAGAACAATTTGGTCTTCAAACTTCCGGATTTGTCGAGCGCTTTTATTTCGGCTCGTTATATACTCCGGTAGCACCACAGGTATTATTTGAATTAGCAACAGCCGGTCCTGGATTTATGGAGGATGAGCCATATGAAACGCTTGGAGAAAAATTATCGTTGCCGCCATTTCTTGAGTCACAGCGTGAACAAATTGAAAGTCAGGTAAGAGAAATTGATACCGTTCGGAGCAATAAGGTAATAGAGAAAGAATATGAATAAAAAATTATAAATAAAAAGGATTCGTTGTCAAAAACAGACGAATCCTTTTTTATATCAAGTATGCTGACAGGAACCTAAGCTAATGAACGGTATGTATTCATTACTTTAGATACATAGGCAGTTGTTTCTTTAAATGGCGGGATACCCTGATATTTATCTACATTTCCAGGACCGGCATTATAAGCTGCCAATGCCAATTCCGTATTTCCGTTATATTTTTTCAGCATTTGGCTTAAATACTTTGCTCCGCCCTCAATATTTTGCCGGGGATCATATGAATTTGTAATTCCTAAGCCCGCTGCTGTTTTCGGCATTAACTGCATTAAACCCTGGGCACCGACTGGACTTGTTGCATTAGGGTTGAAATTAGATTCCTGCTTAATTACAGCATGAATTAAACTCTCACTAATATTGTACTTACTTGCCATTTGTTGAATGATATCCTGATAATTTGATCCAATTCCATTAACAGACTGCTTTGCTGAGGTTTGAATTGCTGCTGCCGCTTGAGTCAATGGTGGGGCAAAGCTGGACTGGCTAAGATTAGAGCCAAAATCCTGTGCTGTCCGTTCTTCTGCTTCACGAATTCGTTCTAAGAGCAGCTGTTGAAAGGACTTAGCGCCAAAGCCGCTATTTTCAGTGACTTCACCGGCAGCAGGAGTCATAGATAAAGCCTCAAAAGGGTTAGTCCGTTGATTTGTATTAATTTCCATTTATATTCACCGTCCGTATATGAGCTGAAGAGTAATTTTTTGTCCTGTGTATTTATAAAGTATTTAATCCATTTGTTAAAAATTCCTATTACTCATATTCTATCTGTTTTCAGCCCTTTAGGCAATATTATATAGAGATAATTTTCATGTTTGCTTCACGCAGCAAATTTTCATAAAAGGGGTCGTTTCCAATACACACGACAGCATCGCATATACTTTGAATTTCATCCATATCATGTGAAGTATACATAATCATTTTATTGTCAACCTGAGCTGTTTGCTTAAGATATTCGGCAATTTCTTTTTTGGATCGTAAATCAATCCCGACTGTCGGTTCATCCAGCAATAATAGGCCGGGATTATGGATTAAACTGATTGCCATATTTAATTTTCGCTTCATTCCACCAGATAATGTGTGGACAGGCTCTTTCCATTTTAATAATTCCATATCCTCACAAAGCTGTTTTAATTCAATCTTCGAGCGATTTATCCAGGAAAGCTTTTCAAAAAAAAGCATATTTTCTTCCACGGACATGTCTTCCCATAAAGCGATATCCTGTGGTACGAAACCAACCATTCTGCGCAGCTGTTTACGATTTTTCCCATATATCCATTTTCCTAAGCGGATACTGCCCGAATCTGCCTTTGAAATAGTTGCTAAAATATGCAGCAGGGAGGACTTACCCGCTCCATTTTCTCCAACTAACCCGATAATTTCACCGGAATTTACTTCAAAAGACAGATTTTCAAGTACTTTCTTTTTGCCGAATGATTTCGACACATTATTAATTTCCAGCTGCATTATTGTAACCTCCTTTCACATACCAAGCAATTAAACAAATCGGCCCAATAAATGTCCAGCCGCTCCACCATTGTTCATAAACAATCTGTCTTAATGGATTTAAGGCAGCAACCCATGGATAGCTTTCGTAAACGCCGTCCATCGGTAAAATAATTCCACTGATAACGATGGTTACTAAAATAATTAGAACGGCAGTTATATAATAGGGAAGCAGTTTTTTAAAGGGTAAACCTATTAAAAAGACAAGGATACAAATAGTTAAACGGAAACTAAATATATATACAAGTTGTGTAATATTAAACCCTTCATCATGTAAAACATGGAAAGCTCCCCAAGTGATTATATCTAACAGCAATAGCCCCAAACTATAAAGAAGAAGATTGCATACTAAATATTGCTGAAAAGATAAGCGATTAAATATAAAACGGATACGGACGGTCGCATTTCTTTCTTTTATCAGCCAATCAAATAAAAAGAAGGTGGACAATAGAGCAACGATAGACCAGAGTCCCCAAGGATTTTGAAATAAAGAAAATCCTGTATCTGCATCTGTATCTTCTCCCAGGAGAGTGAAATTAGTGAAAATAAGGTTTTCACTTTCTTCAATAGAATAAATCTCATTAATTATTTCATCATAGCCTGGTATGGAAGAGCTGTTTAATGTTTCTCCTAAATTCATAATGGTGTATGCTGTTTTTGATTTTCCACTATCCTCCTGAACATAGGAAGCAATCATTTCAACAACAGGTGTATACCCCATCGATAAATCTGTCCGGTAACTTGTAATTAACCGGTTCCGTTGTCCAGCATCAATTGCAGCTTTATATCCTTTTTTAATGATAAATGCGCTGTCCAGTTCATGTGTAGCAACCATTTGTCTGGCTTCTGTTTCATTTTCCATCTCAATCACACGAATTAAATCAGATGAATCAAGTTTTTCTTTTAATTGAACTGCCAGATCAGAATCTTCTTCCAGAATAATTCCAACTGGAATGGAGCTTTGATCCTGGATAGCCCCTGTCCCGGAGATAATTATCCAAGTGAAAAGAATAGGGAAGACAGCCCAAAATAAAATGGATAGGAGATGTTTTTTTGCATGCAGCCATCGTGTAGTAATTATATCCATCATATGCTTCTGCGCTCCTTCCAGCTTAATAGTCCCAGTAACAGGAAGATCAGAATCCCGATTAGAAGAAGACTGGAAGTATATTCGGCATAATGTCTTTGGTTCAGGATTATTTCCTGAAGCCAATAAAGACTGTTATAGGCATAAGAATAGGGGAGATAATCCTGAATTCCCATTGGCAGATAAAGTGTCGGTATAACAGCACCGCTAAATAAAATTAACACAGACACAAAAAATATTTGAACGAATAACCGTAATTTCAACGATGAAATAAGCACCTCAAAAACAGCTAGAGAAAGAATGAAACCAGCTTGATAGATTGAAATAAGTGTTATTGTCCGAAATATATTTTCCTGCGTAAGCTCAATATCTAAGAAATAAAGCAAAGAGAAAAATGAGAGACAAGCCAAAATGAGGGACACTATCAGCGTTACAATTATTTTTGCGAGTATCTGTCTGAATTGTGTAGCCCCATATAATCGGATGCGCTGACTGATTAAAGCCGGATTTTCTTTGGTAAAAAAATAATATAGGGAAAATAGCCATAAACTGCTGATAATAAACCATGCTCCCAAACTGAAATAGGAAACAGGGGATGAGCTAGCCTGATTTGATAAAGTCCGTTCTCTGATAACCTGGTCTCTGCCGACTGTATAAAGTAGAAATTCCTGAAATTGTTCAAAAACAAAGTCATTTCTTGCATCATCATCCATATTAAATTGTTTCGCATAATAATTCATTGTCAGAATATTAGCCTGTGAGGAACGAATATGACGCACGACACTTTGCAGAGTCTCATTAATCATGTAGCTTTCCAGCTGCTGCTGTCTGTTCCCGACAATGGGAACCTCCACAGAATATCCCTGATACAGGTCCTGAATAAACCCTTTAGGGAAAGCGATATATGTACTTAAATTATTTAATTCAATCTGTTTCATTGCTTCTTCCTCGGATAATTCTTTGACTTCTAAAAAATCAATAAAACCTGAGGATTGTTCTAATAATTGAACCATCATTTCCGTCTCTGTTGAATTATCTAAATCAACTAAACCTAATTGAATGGCTTCATTTTCATCCTGGGTAAAAAAACTGCCAACAATCATCATCATAAGTCCTGCTAAAGCAAGAGGAAATATGAAAAGAAGAGGAAGTGAATACCACTTCCTCTTGAGTTGCCGTATATGATTTTTTATAAAAAGCCCAGTTTGTTTGAAAAAAATCATGATCATGCACACTCTTTTCTTTCTAATTCAATAATACTTAGATTAGAATCCAAATTGCATTAACCATTGATCAAGCTGATTGGTGAAATCCCCTTGGAAGTATTCTTGCAGTTCTTCAGCGGACATTGCACCAAGATCAACGACATTCGATGTATCGATACCTTCTACAGCATCAATAACAGCACCTTCTGTATTTAAATCCATGGATACATTTTCGACATAACCAGGGAAATCCAATGCAATATTATTATTTGAATTCATTTGGTCACCATCATAGGTAGAATCGCCGGTCCAGCCAAGATTAACTGTTTCATTTTCTACAGTGACTTGCAGCTGACGGTCGAAATCACGAGTGGAACCATCTAACGTTTCATCCCCAGTATAAGCAGCAGCAAATTCAACAGGGGTATAGCCATCGTCAAATGCAAAATTAAGATTTGCATTATCTGTAACAGTATCTCCGGTACCTTGGAAATCACCATTAAACGCAATAGATACTTCTTCGGAGTCATCATTCATCGTTAATGTATGATCAAAATAAATTTGGTCATCTTTAAATAATTGTCCACCTGACAAATTAATAGTAACTGGTTCTTCGCCTTCAGGTGCTAGACTAATAGAAAAGTCGCGCTGTACAACTTTGTTATCAGATACCCAAAGTGTAGATTGAAGTCCATCAGGGAATTGGAAGCTGTCAACCTGTTCGATACCCTGGTCAATAGCATTGTCGAATTCTGCCATTACTTCATTAAGCTGCTCTTCAATTACTGCCGGGTCTTCAAGAGGCATATAAGCAGTTTGTTCGAACTGACCTTTTAAAATTTCTTTGAATTCGTCGTCGCCCTTCATTTTTTCCAGTACAGAAGTGATAACTGATTTCAGTTCATCTTCTGAAAGGTTCATCGTGATTTTTTCAGTATTGATAGAATCGCCGTTTACTTCCACATCCTCTTTATCACTCTCAAAGGAATCATCTGGAAGCTCCTCATAAATGAACATGAGATATTCATCTTGAATGTATTTTTCTTCTTCTTCTGTTAATAAAACAGCTTCATTATCAAATACAAGCTCTTCAATACCTAATCGTTCATTGCCTGTAAAAGTATAAGGATCAAATTGAGTTAATACACTTCCAATATCCTCATCAGAAATTTTAAGAACTTCATCCAGGAAAGGAAGCTGGGCGTATACATCAGGACCTTCAACATAGCCGGCTATGCCGCTGAAGTCCATACCGCCAACGTTGACGGATAAATCACTGTATGCCTGTTTGTTCTCCATATCTGTCTCTGAGTTTATTGAGAGCTCAGCATTAGAGAGCATAGCGATTATTTGTGGATCGGCATAATAGGAATTTTCAAGCCCTTCCAAGTTTAATCCAAGATTTACTGTTTGGGAAACAGGGTTCTCTAATGATTGTTCGTACCAGTTTAATTCATCCTCATATCGTGTTTCCACAAAAGTTTGAAGTTGTTCAATAGAATTTTTCTCAGCTTGGAAATATGTTGCTTTTGGTGTAGATGCTGTCAGGAAGAATGCCGCTGCACCTCCGCCAGCCAGGACGATTACAGCAATAATAATAGCAATAATTCCTTTCGATAGACCTTTCTTCTTTGGTTGTTCATTATCATTTTCAGCCAAAGTACATGCTCCTTTCTTAAAACTATATTTGCGCAATTTGCACATTTTAAAATGGACGTAAAAGCTTAGCATATGTAAATTTTGCCAGGCTGCCATTCCTTTTTTTCATACTATAAATTATATTCGCCAGCTGAGAATTAGAATCAAAAATTTATAATATGAAAAACTGCCTCAATTCGTTATAACATTAAAGGAATCGGTAGTCAAACCCTTCTTAGTCTTTATTTCCTACAGCTAAGCTTGATTTGCTGTTCCCTTTTTAAGATAATAATAAACAGCTTGGCAGCAGATTACTGAACAAAATATACTAGCTTTTATCTACAATGAAATACGAAAAAAATAAAAAAAGGTTTCAAAGTTTGCTAATTTTGTCGAATTTTCTGAGGGACAAGAAAACAGAGCATTTTTTGACTGGAGAATTTGCTGTTTTACAAAAATAAAAATACATGCCGGATTCTGTTTGGAAGCAGCATGTATTTTTGTTCTGCAGGAAGGTACTCAAAAGCATATTTTTTTATTTTTCTTTTATAAAATAAAAAGAATATATCTGGATATTAAGAAATTATAAATCGTTTTGAATCCCGGATTCTAAAGAAGATATCATCTCTTTTTTCTCTTCCTCATTGGAATGGTTCCAAATCAGTTCAAAAAGAACTCCAAGACCAGGGAGCATTTTTTCTTCTCCATTATTAATTGCATCGACGATAGTTGCTTCTAATTGTTCTTGATCATTATTCGATATGTTTGCATAAATTGCTTTACGGATATTTAAATCCATCACTATTCACTCCTTATTTGTGATATTAAAAGTAGTTTGACCATTAGTCGTGAATTTATGTATGATGTAATTAGAATTTAAAATGGGATAGGATGAATAAAGTGATTACATCTGTAAAGAATGAGAAAATAAAGACGTTAAAAAAATTACATCAGAGAAAATATCGTAAGCAGACGAATACTTTCCTAATTGAAGGATCACATTTAATAGAAGAAGCATTATCAAGTAATTGGATTACAAAAGAAATTATTATTTCTGAGGAGGTATCTGTGCCGGAGACTGCGGATAATCTTCCTGTTACCCAAGTGACTAAACAAGTATTTAAAGAGCTTTCCTTTACTGCTTCGCCTCAGGGAATTATGGCTGTGGTCGAAATGAAGAAAGATAACGCAGTAAACGGAGAGGTAGTAGTTCTGCTGGATGCTATTCAGGATCCGGGTAATTTAGGAACGATTATACGCACTGCTGATGCTGCAGGGGTTGATGGAATCGTGCTGGGCGAGGGCTGTGTCGATTTGTATAATGATAAAGTAATCCGCGCAACACAAGGATCGATTTTCCATTTGCCAATTCTGCATGCAGAATTGGAAGCAGAGACTGTCCGATTGAAACAATCAGATTACACTGTTTGGGCTACAGCCTTGGAAAAAGCGGAAAACTATAAAAAGCTGCCAGTACCGCAAAAAACAGCAATTATTTTTGGTAATGAAGGTGCAGGAGTAAAGGAATCTTTGTTAGAAAAAGCGGATGAACGCGTGACGATTCCTATCCTTGGCAAGGCAGAATCATTAAACGTCAGCATTGCAGCAGGGGTTTTATTGTATCATTTAAAGAATTAGGCTTGCAACGGAGACATAATTTTTCTATAATAGCTGTAATATAATTAATCTGTTCTCACAGCTTGAGAACAAACAACAAAACGCAATGAAAGAGCAAGTAACTGCCTGTAGAAGTGATTCAGGGAGAAGATGCCTTGACTGGAAGCATCTTTATCATTTCAGGTTGATTACATTTCACTCTGGAGCGGACACTTGGACCATAATCGAATGTAAAGGTGATTCGGATGCCATCCGTTATGAGGCAAGAGTTGGATTGGATACATTTGTTCAGTCAACAAGGGTGGTACCGCGACCATATAGCTTCGTCCCTTTTTTGGAGACGGAGCTTTTTTATGTTTTTAAAAAGTCCATCGAAAACAAGGAAAGCATTAAAAGGAGGTATTTAGCACGATGAAAGAAGAATTACAGGCGATAGAATCAGAAGCCCTCGCAGCTGTTGAAAAAGCGGAAGATAGTCAGGCTTTACAAGAGATGAAAGTAAAATATTTAGGTAAAAAAGGCTCTTTGACCACTGTTCTTCGTGGTATGGGCAAATTATCTAAGGAAGAGCGTCCAGTTATTGGTGAACTTGCTAATAATGTTCGAGCATCTATTACAGAAGCGTTAGATGCAAAAACAGAAAAATTAGAAAGAGCAGCTTTGGATAAACAGCTGGAAACAGAAACCATTGATGTGACACTGCCGGGAAATCCAGTCCATGTTGGGGGCAGACATTTATTAACCAGCATTATGGAAGAAATAGAGGATTTGTTTATCGGAATGGGCTATGAAGTGAAAGAAGGCCCGGAGGTTGAAACAGATTATTATAATTTTGAAAAATTAAATTTACCGAAAAATCACCCGGCTCGTGATATGCAGGACACTTTCTTTATTACAAATGAACTTCTTCTGCGTACACAAACATCACCGGTACAGGCCCGGACAATGGAAGCATATCGGGGAAACCGTCCGATAAAAATGATCTGCCCGGGCAAAGTGTACCGCCGCGATACAGATGACGCAACACACTCTCACCAATTCAGACAAATTGAGGGGTTAGTAGTAGATAAAAATATTACGTTAAGTGATTTAAAAGGTACATTAGATGTATTCGCGAAAAAAATGTTCGGGAAGGATCGTAAAATTCGCTTGCGTCCATCTTTCTTCCCGTTTACTGAACCATCTGTTGAAATGGATGTTTCCTGTAAGGTGTGTAATGGAGAAGGATGCTCTGTTTGTAAACAGACTGGCTGGATTGAAATTTTAGGCGGTGGAATGGTTCACCCGCGTGTATTGGAAATGAGCGGTTATGATTCCACAGTTTACAGCGGATTTGCATTTGGAATGGGACAGGAACGTATTGCGATGCTGAAATATGGTGTAAATGATATTCGTCACTTCTACACCAATGATGTCCGTTTCCTATCACAATATCATCAAGCGTAAGAGAAGAAGGAGGAGAGTACATGCTTGTTTCCTATAATTGGTTACGAAATTATGTCAATTTAGATAATGTAACACCAGAAGAATTAGCAGAAAAAATAACACGGTCTGGTATTGAAGTAGAAGGGATTGAATATCTGGCTCCCAAAAGTGAAAATATTGTAGTTGGATATGTGAAATCCTGCGAAAAGCATCCAGACGCAGATAAATTAAACTTATGTCAGGTGGATGTTGGAGAAGAGTCTCTGCAAATCATCTGTGGTGCGCCAAACGTTGGATCGGGGCAGAAGGTTGCTGTTGCAAAGCCCGGTGCAAAGCTTCCAAATGGTATGAAAATCAAGAAAGTGAAGCTGCGTGGTGTAGAATCAAATGGAATGATTTGTTCCCTGCAGGAGCTTGGGTTAGATGAAAAATACATTCCTGTTGATGTCGCAGAAGGAATCTTTGTTTTCCCTGAAGATGCAGAAGTAGGTGTACCTGTACAGGAATTATTGAACCTGGATGACGCCATTTTAGATTTGGATGTACTGGCAAACCGGCCGGATGCATTAAGTATGCTTGGTGTGGCATACGAGGTGGCAGCAATTTTAAATCAGCCAATGGAACTGCCTGATGAAAATCTGACTGTTGACGAATCTATAGAAGCAAAAGATTATATCGATGTAAAAATTGATTCCATTGAAAATAATCCATATTACGGTGCTTTTATAATTAGAGACGTGGAAATAAAACCGGCTCCATTATGGATGCGCAACTACTTAATGGCATCAGGTATTCGTCCAATTAACAATGTAGTGGATATTACTAACTTTGTTTTATTAGAATACGGGCAGCCGCTCCATGCGTTTGATTATGATCAATTTGGATCGAAGCAGGTAGTCATCCGTCAAGGAAAAGTAAATGAAACAATGGTTACTTTAGACGATCAGGAACGTCAATTAAACGAAAACAATCTTGTTATCACGAATGGAAAAGAGCCTGTTGCTTTAGCTGGAGTAATGGGAGGAGCTGATTCCGAGGTAACAGATGAAACAACGAACCTCCTGTTGGAAGCAGCGTATTTTAATTCAGCTTCTGTACGCCATACAGTGAAGCAAACAGGATTGCGCAGTGAATCAAGCACCCGCTTTGAAAAAGGTGTTGATCCAAATCGCGTAAAACGTGCTGGAATACGTGCATGCAGCCTGCTTCAAAAATATGCAAATGGAAAAATTGCAGGTGGTGTTGTAGAAGTAGATGAGCTGGATAAATCAGAGAAATCTGTCACAGTTACAACAGCAAAAATAAATCAGCGATTAGGAATGGAATTGGACGAAAAAGATGTGGCCTCTGTCTTGTCACGCTTACAATTTGAATTCAGTAAAAATGGAGAAGAAATTATTGTTCAAGTACCGACCCGCCGTCTTGATATTTCTATTTTTGAAGATATTCTGGAAGAGGTAATCCGTATTTATGGTTATGATCATTTACCATATACGATTCCTCAAGGCTGGGTTCAGGCTGGCGGTTTAACTGATATCCAGCTATTACAGCGGGAAATTAAAAATTATTTATCAAGTGCCGGGCTAATGGAAACATTAACCTACTCTTTAACAAACGAAAAGGATGCAAAGCGATTCTTAACACCGGATATTGAAGAAAAGCCTGCTTACTCTGTCGGGCTGGCAATGCCAATGAGTGAAGAGCACAGTCATCTGCGGTTAAGTCTTATTCCGGAAATGCTTCGCGTATTGCAGCATAATGTAGCCAGGACACAAACAGATTTAGCTTATTATGAAATTGGTAAGGTATTTATTTCCCGTGAAGAGGAGATAACAAATCAGCCAATTGAAAACCTGCATGTTGCCGGCGCCTTAACCGGTCTATGGCATAATCATCCATGGCAGCAGGAGAAGAAGCCGGTTGACTTTTATGTAGCTAAAGGAATTGTTGAAGGCTTGTTTGCACATTTAGAATTGAATGTTACCTTTGTACAAATAAAAATGGAAGATATGCACCCGGGACGCTGTGCAGAAATCAGGTTAAATGGAAAGGGCATTGGCTATGTTGGCCAGGTTCATCCACTGACTGCAAAAGATTTTGATGTGAAGGAAACATATGTCTTTGAAATAGATCTGGAATCTGTGTTCGCAGTTCATCAGCTGACACCTTCATTCACAGATATTCCGCGCTATCCATCTGTGACCAGGGATATTGCTTTTATCCTGGACAATGATATTCCTGCCGGTGATGTTCAGGCAGTTATCAAGGAAATCGGAGCTCCATTGGTAAAAGAGGTATCTATATTTGATGTCTATCAGGGAGAGCATATGGAAGAAGGTAAAAAATCTGTTGCTTACCGTCTTCTATACCAGGACCCGAGCCGTACGTTAAAGGATGATGAAGTGGATGCTTCTTATCAGGAGATTATTGAAAAAGTAAATAATCAATTCGGATCTTATGTCCGCTCATAATCAGAATAAAAGAAAGCCGCTGTCACTACTTTTCCTAAAGCTGTGACGGCGGCTTTTGTTTATAGTCTGTTGATTATCAATTTCCACATTTCAATCCACGCACCCATATAGGATGCGAAGCTACTGAAACAATCAGGGCAGATTTAGATTTGAGGATTTCAATCCACGCACCCATATAGGATGCGAAGCTGCATTTGATATGGAGACGGCAAATAAAGCTATTTCAATCCACGCACCCATATAGGATGCGAATGTTGGTTAAACCCACCTTGGACAACATCCCGGATTTCAATCCACGCACCCATATAGGATGCGAAAGCGCACATAAATTCTCTATATACAGCAAGGGTTTATATATACAAAAGTGCTAACCTGTATTTTACTCCTGATATTTTGTATTAATTTCATAGAAACAAGAGGAAAAACCTTTATAAATCAACAGGTGCTAATCTCCTTAATAATCTATGTTTGCTTTGGGTTAGCACCTGATCAAATAAAAGTAAGATAAAAAATTTCAAGGTATGCGGAAATAATGAATAATACTATTTTATCATAAACACTTTTGACTTTATTATCTTTTCAACAACCCAGCTTATAAAAGACTTTCCCTAAAGAAAATCAAGCATATTTCAATTTTAATCTGGCAATAAATCAATTATCCGTATTCACATTCATAGGAAGCTGCCAATCGATAGGAGTAAGATTTTCCTGTTTTAAAATAGCGTTTGTTTTTGAAAAGTGACGGCATCCAAAAAAACCGCGATGTGCTGATAAAGGACTTGGATGCGGAGCTTTTAAAACATAATGCTTATCCGTATCAATTAATTCCACTTTTTTCTGTGCTGCTGCTCCCCATAATAAGAACACAACTGGGTGATCCTTCTGATTTAAAGAATAAATCACCTGATTAGTAAATTGCTCCCAGCCTTTATTTTTATGAGAATGTGCCTGATGTGCCCGGACGGTCAGAACATTGTTAAGCAGAAGTACTCCCTGATCTGCCCACGCTTTCAGGTAGCCATGAGAAGGAATCTTAAAATCGACATCGGCAGCGAGCTCCTGATACATATTTTTTAATGAAGGAGGAACCGGAACACCGGGTTGTACAGAAAAGCTAAGACCATGTGCCTGGTGGGGGCCATGATAAGGATCCTGGCCTAAAATAACAACCTTTACTTTTTGAAAATCCGTAAAATGCAATGCATTAAAAATATCGTACATATCTGGATAAATTGTGTGTGAACTGTATTCTTTTTTTAGGAATTCCCGTAAGTGTTTATAGTAGTCTTTTTGAAATTCTTGCTTTAAAACTTGTTCCCAATCGTTCTTTAAAGGTATATTCATTATGTCACCTCATTCTTATAAGTATTTCTTTGCTTTGTTTGTGTTGGCAAAATGAAGTTTCGCTACATGTCCAAGCTGCTGTTCGCCGTGAGTTCTTATATAATTTGCTGCCACTTTATCTACTTTACTGGAGGCACCCTTTGGCAAAATTATCCCGGCTTCTTCTGATAATTTATCCATAGCAGTAACAAACCGGGCTCTTGCTAAAATAGAAGCTGCAGCAACATTAATAGAATGACTCTCTGCTTTGGTAATAAAGGTGGTATTTTCATGAAGCTTTAATGCTTCCGATTGCAGGTAACGCTTATATACAGCAGGTTCACAAAACTGATCAATTACTATTCCGCCGTAAGCTGATCCATTAAGTTTTTTGATCAATCTATCAATAGCGTGATGATGCAGCATCGCTTTCATCTTTCCTTGAGACCATCCTTTATTTTGCAGATGATTATATTTTTCGTTCCCTAATTTAAGAATTGTATATGAAATAGGGAGCTTTAAGATTTCTTGCGCAATGTCTTGTATAACATCGTCCTTTAAATTTTTAGAGTCTACAACTCCGAGCTGTTTTAGTTGGAATTGCTGCTCTTTTGTTGCGAAAACTGCAGCAACAGTAATCGGCCCAAAGTAATCGCCAGTACCGGACTCGTCCGAACCAATATGATTCTTTTGGAAAATAGCTGTGTCGATATTTGGGGAATGCTTTGTTTTTTTTGCTTGTGTAATGGCAGATTTACTCTTCCATTGGGTGCTTTCCTTCTCTGGCTGGCTTCCTTGAAAAAGAACTTTGCCGGAATGGTACGCTGTGATAACAGCAAAAGGTGTTTTTGCCCGGAAGACAGCTCCCTGGGGTGTTTTCTCTAAGTAAGCGTGATAATGCTTTTTCATTTCTTTTATTTTAGGTGCAGCTAATGTTAATACTTCTTGGCCCAAAGCTTCATTCCTCCAATCATTAGATACCTAAGACTATAGCAAAAATAGCGGGATTTTGAAATACTTCTTTTTAAGCAAAGTTCATGTTAATATATAAAAGAATCATCGTTGCACAGGAGGCAGCAAAAAATGACAGACAATGAGAAAAAACGCGTTACTGTTGAAATATATAATCGAACCTACCATATTATTGGTACAGAATCAGAACGCCATGTTCAATTAGTGGCAAATCTAGTCGATCAAAAAATGAATGAAATCCATGATGCAAATAAACAATTAGATACAGCCAGTTTAGCAGTATTAACAGCTGTAAATACAATGAACGATTATTTAAAACTAAAAGAAGACTATGCGACACTTTTAGGTTCACTACGAAAGAAAGAGGACTAACAAACATGATTAACTTAATTTTAATTATTCTTCTGTTATTTGGAATAATGATGGGGTTAAAAAGAGGGTTTATTCTTCAGTTATTTCATTTAACAGGTTTTATTATTGCTTTTATTGTTGCGGTAATGTACTTCCGCCCATTCGGAGAAAGACTTTCTCTTTATATTCCTTATCCGGACCTTTCAGGAGAAGGAGCCTGGTCATCGTTTTTGGAAAACCTGCCTATAGAAAACGCATTTTATAATGCTATCGCCTTTGCGATTATTTTCTTTGCAGTGAAGTTTATTTTGCAAATTATTGCTTCGATGTTAGATTTTGTAGCTGCGATACCAATCATCAGCTTTGTTAACAAAATCTTAGGAGCTGCACTTGGCTTTGTTGAATTATATTTAATCAGCTTTATTATTTTATATATCCTGGCCCTAACACCGGTTGGCGGTGTACAGGAAGCGATTCAAGGATCTTCACTGGCGATGCGGATCATTGAGCATACACCGTATTTTTCAGAACGTATTTTTGAATTATGGTTTAATTTGACGGAATCTTTGACTAAATAAAATAGCAGACCATGAACATGATGATAATAAGCAAAACTGACTCAGACTAAACTAGCTTGGGTCAGTTTTGTTACGATAGGAATGCCTGTAATTTCCAATGTGGCAGATTGAAGAAATATGTTTAAACAAATTGGGAAAACAAGTATTTCATCTCCTTATTAACTTATCAAACCTTCCGTGTATAAAGAAAAATCCACAAAAGGAAGTTTTGTTTATGTAAATGGTGACAGAATAGGGGAAAGTATATGAATAAAAAAGATATTATTCGTTTGCTGGAGAAAATAGCAGTTTATATGGAGCTGAAGGGGGAAAACCCTTTTAAAATAAGTGCTTATCGAAAGGCTGCGCAGGCTATTGAGACAGATGACCGCAGCTTGAGTGAAATAGATGACTTTACTAAGATGAAAGGCATTGGAAAAGGAACTGCTGCAGTAATTACAGAATTTATTGAAGCAGGTCATTCGGAAACACTGGAACAATTGGAGAAAGAGGTTCCTGCTGGGCTTGTCCCCTTATTGGACTTACCTGGACTTGGAGGAAAGAAACTGTCTAAGCTTTATCAAGAATTAGGCGTGGTGGACGCTGACACTTTAAAAGAAGCTTGTCTGTCCGGAAAGGTGGAGGCTTTACCCGGATTTGGCAAAAAATCTGTGGAGAAAATTGTTACAGCGATAGAGGAAGCTGGCAAGAGACCAGAACGAATTCCTGTAGCAATTATGCTTCCGATCGCAGAAAAGGTGGAAGCTTACTTAAATGATATCACTGGTATTATCCGCTATTCTCAGGCGGGAAGCATCCGGCGTATGCGTGAGACAGTTAAAGATCTTGATTTTATCATTGCTAGTGACAACGCAGAGGAAGTAAAAGAAGCGTTAATAAAATTTCCTTCCATCAAAAATGTTATCGCTAAAGGAGATACAAAGGTATCTATCACTTTGGAAGAGGTTTATGATATTAATGTTGATTTTCGTCTGGTTTCTGATGGGGAGTTTGCTTCCACTCTACACCATTTTACTGGCTCAAAGGACCATAATGTGGCCATGCGGCAATTAGCAAAATCACGTGGTGAAAAAATCAGTGAATATGGTGTGGAGATAGAAGAAACAGGGGAGACACTTCAATTTGAAACTGAAGAATCTTTTTTCAAACATTTCGGTTTGCACTTTATTCCTCCGGAGGTTCGTGAAAATACGGGAGAAGTAGAAATATTTAAAGATAAACAGGAATTAATCCAGCTTTCTGATATTCAGGGAGATTTGCATATGCACACCACCTGGAGTGACGGCGCGCAATCTTTGGACGAAATGGTTGAAAAAGTGAAGAGTATGGGTTATTCCTATATGGCAATAACAGATCACTCTAAATATTTGCGGGTAGCGAACGGATTAAATGAAGAACGGCTTCGGAAGCAGCGGGAAGAAATTAATGCTTTAAATGAAAAATATCCGGATTTCCAGATATTTTCCGGTGTGGAAATGGATATTTTGCCGGATGGAAGCCTGGATTTTGATGATGATTTTCTAAAAGAAATGGATTTTGTTATTGGTGCGATTCATTCCAGCTTTCAACAATCAGAAGAAGATATTATGCACAGGTTAAATAATGCATTGGAAAACCCATACGTATCCATTATTGCTCACCCGACAGGAAGACTTATTGGCAGAAGAGATGGGTATAGAGTGAATTTAAAGAAGTTGATTGAAAAAGCGAAAGAAACAAATACGGCTTTAGAAATCAACGCTAATCCAAATCGTTTGGATTTATCCCACGAATGGGCTAAAAAAGCACAGGAAGCAGGCGTTAAACTGGTTATTGATACTGACGCACATAATTATCAAATGCTTGAGCATATGAAATATGGCGTAGCAACGGCCCGCAAAGGATGGATTAAACCATCTACTGTTATCAACACATGGTCAAAAGAAGAACTAATCACATTTTTTAACCGGGGAAAATGAAAATTTTATAAATGAAATTGTATTTTCTTTTAATGGGCTACCACTAAAATTTATGGGTGAAATTAATTATATAAATATAATAAGGAAACAAAATAGCAACAAACTTATCTTACTAATATAAAAATAATTTTTAATAAAAGAGGGTTTTAAAATGAATGAACGCGTGTTAAAAACGCTAGAATTTCATCGCCTTGCTGAAATGGTGTGTGATCAAGCTGAAACCTCTATCGGAAAGGATTTAGCATCTAAGATACGCCCTAATTCCTCGCTGGAAGAAGTGGAGGAATTACAAGCACAGACAGATGAAGCAGTACAAATTTTCCGGCTGAATAAGGTGATTCCTTTAGGGGGTATATCGGATATACGTCCCAGCGTGAAGCGAAGTGCAATAGGCAGTATTTTGGCTGCAGATGAGGTTTTGCGCATTGGTGATACTTTGTATGGCGGCCGGCAAGCAAAAAGCTTTTTGGAGCAGGTGGAGGATTTAGAAATACCAATTCTTCAATCTGCTGCATCAAATATTATTGCAATTCGTGATTTAGAGCAGCATATTAATAGCTGTATTGATGATCATGGTCATATTATGGACGGAGCTTCTTCAGTTTTGCGTTCCATCCGCAGCTCCATTCGCACTTACGAGAGCAGTGTGCGGAGCAAGCTGGAAAGTTATACACGCTCTAACAGCAAAATGCTTTCAGATGCTATTATCACCATTCGGAATGACCGTTATGTTTTACCGGTAAAACAAGAGTATCGCGGTGCTATTGGCGGTATTGTTCATGATCAGTCATCATCGGGACAGACGTTATTTATGGAGCCTAAAGCAATCGTAGATATGAATAATAAATTACAGGATTTATTTTCTAAAGAAAAGCAGGAAATAGACCGTATTTTAAAAGAGCTGAGCGGCCATATTGCTTCCTATGAACAGGAGCTTTTGAATAATGTATACTGGCTTTCGCAAATTGATTTTATAAGTGCCCGGGGAAAACTTGCACAAAAAATGCATGCTGTAAGGCCTAAGATGAATATAAATGGTTATATAAAGATGCAACAGGCAAGACATCCATATATCCCGGAAGATCAGGTTGTTGCTAATGATATTGAAATGGGAGAAGACTTCCAGGCTATTGTTATTACTGGACCAAACACAGGCGGAAAAACAGTAACATTAAAAATGATTGGTCTCTGTACATTGATGGCTCAATCAGGGTTGCAGGTGCCGGCGCTGGATGGCTGTGAAATGCCGGTATTTGATGAGGTTTTTGCTGATATTGGTGATGAACAGTCCATTGAACAGAACTTAAGTACTTTTTCATCACATATGACTAATATTGTAGAAATTATGAAACATGTAACAGATCAGTCACTTGTTTTATTTGATGAATTGGGTTCAGGTACAGATCCTCAAGAAGGGGCTGCTTTAGCGATGTCCATTCTTGATGAAGTTCTTTCAAAGAATGCAAGTGTCATTGCTACAACGCACTACCCGGAGTTAAAAGCTTATGGATTCAACCGGAAACAAGTTGTCAATGCTTCCGTTGAGTTTAATATAGAAACCTTAAGACCTACCTATCGATTACTAATAGGAGTTCCGGGGCGCAGTAATGCATTTGAGATTTCAAAACGGCTCGGCCTTGATGAGACAATGATTAATCATGCCAAGCAGCTGATTGGAGTAGATTCACATCAGGTGGAAAATATGATTGCTTCTTTAGAACAATCCCATACAGAGGCTGAAAGAGATTATGAAAAAGCCCATGAGCTCCTTGAAGAGAGCGAAAAACTTCATGCTGAACTGAAGAAAGCAATGAGCAGGTGGGAAGATCGCAAACAACAAATTTATGAAAGAACAGAGGAAAAAGCAGAAAAAGCATTGCTTAAAGCGCGTCAAGAAGCAGAAGAAATTGTTCAGATGATGCGGAATATGAAAAACCAATCCGGAATGAAAGAGCATGAATGGATAGAAGCCAGAAAAATGCTTGATGAAGCAATGCCCAACCTGAGCAAAGAAAAACCAGCTGTATCTCTTGAAAAGAAGCAGGAAGAGAGCGAGTTAAAGCCAGGAGATGAAATTAAACTTCTTACGGTGAATCAGCTTGGCGAGGTTGTCAGTAAAGTTAATGATAAGGAATACATGGTACAGGTCGGCATTATGAAGGTAAAGGTGAAAAGATCTGATTTAGAGCTTGTTAAGAAGAAGAAAAAGAAACAGGCGGAACCAGTGGCTACTGTAAGAGGGAGTAATCAGCACGTAAAAACAGAATTAGACCTGCGCGGCGAGCGTTATGAGGACGCAATACACAAACTGGAAAAGTATGTTGACGATGTATTACTGGCTGGATATGCTCAGGCATCAATTATTCATGGCAAAGGAACCGGCGCATTACGAAAAGGGGTTCAGGAATTCGTTAAGCGGCATCCGCATATTAAAGGCTCCAGGTCAGGTGAAGCTGGAGAAGGCGGAAGCGGTGTTACGATAATTCGTTTTGAATAAGAGGTAATTTATTTAAATGTTAATGGACGTTGAAAAAAGGGATTAATCAATATATTATTGAGAATGGATAGCATACCATTACAATTGATCCCTTTTTTCCCAATGAAGGAGCGAAGAAAATGGAAGGCTTTTGGGAAAATATTTTAGTAATAACGGCAGCAAGATATAGTGTGTTTATCTTATCAACACTACTATTTTTAGCAATATTTGAGCTGGTGACTTCCTATAAAAACTGGGAGGAAATTAAAAATGGAAACATAGCCGTTGCTATGGCTACAGGCGGTAAACTATTTGGTATAGCAATGATTTTCAGATTTTCTATTGAACATAATGATCGATTATTAGTTTCTATGGGCTGGGGCGTATTTGGTTTTATCTTATTAATAGCCGGGTATCTGTTCTTTGAATTTTTAACCCCATTTATGAAAGTTGATGAAGAAATTGGTAATGGCAATAAGGCTGTCGGGTTTATCTCTATGGTTATTTCAGTAGGGTTAGCTTATGTTATTGGAGCCAGTATAGTAGGTTAGGAGTGGAAATTTTGGTATTTGAACGTTTAGCAAAGATATTAATGGCAGTAGGAATCATTTTTTTCGTGGTAGGAATTATCTACTTATTTCTCTAAAATTTAGATAATATTTTCAAAAATAGAAATTAATCGTTATAATAGGTATATACTATACTAAAGGAGGAGTGATTTAATGGTGGAGAAAAGACTTTGGCATGATCGTTATCCCGAAGATATACCGTTAACAATGGAGTATGATAAGTGTCCTCTGTATCAATATTTAATCGATGCCGCTCATCAGTACGGAGAAAAGAAAGCGCTTTATTTTATGGGGAAAGAAATAACATATAAAGAGCTTTATGAAGAATCGAAAAAAATAGCAAATTACCTGCAATCTATTGGTATTCGAAAAGGAGACAGGGTTGCTATTTTTTTACCGAATACACCTCAGGCTGTAATCAGTTACTATGGTATTTTAATGGCAGGAGCTATCGCTGTTCCCACGAACCCGCTTTATAAAGAAAGAGAACTAATCTTTCAAATGAATGATTCACAGGCCAGAGCAATTATTTGTTTAGATATATTATTTCCACGTGTGAATAGTGTTCGTAATCATACTCCATTAGAGCATGTCATTGTAACAGGTATCAAGGACTATCTTCCATTTCCCAAAAACGTGATCTATCCTTTTATACAGAAACGGGAATATAATATGGTTGTCAAAGTGGAACCTGGTAATGATACACATGTATGGAAGAAAATAATGGAACAATCCGTTGCTGACTATTTAGAATCATCCATTGATCCTATGGAAGATCTAGCTCTCCTGCAATATACCGGCGGAACAACAGGGAACCCAAAGGGAGTTATGCTGACTCATTATAATTTGAGCTCAAACGTACAGATGTGTGAAACCTGGCTTTCTGGAAGTGCAAAAAAAGACAAACAAGATTCAGTTGTTGGTATTCTTCCATTCTTTCACGTATATGGGATGACAGCAGTCATGAATTTTGCGATTAAAAAAGCAGCAAAAATTATTCTTATACCAAAATTTGATGCAGGTGATTTATTAAAGGTAATTGATAAACAAAAACCAAATCTTTTTCCAGGTGCTCCAACTATCTATATCGGTCTCTTAAACCACCCTGATATAGAGAAATATGATTTATCCTCTATCGAAGCATGTATTAGTGGTTCAGCTCCTTTACCTATTGAAATCCAGGAACGTTTTGAAAGAATTACCGGAGGAAAGCTGGTAGAAGGATATGGGTTGACTGAATCATCTCCTGTAACACATGCAAATTTTGTATATGCGGAACGTATTAATGGCAGTATCGGTGTTCCATGGCCGGATACGGATGCAAAAATTGTTCAAATGAGTAGTGACGGCTTAGAAGAGCTTCCAATGGGAGAAATAGGAGAAATTGCTGTGAAAGGTCCGCAAATCATGAAAGGATACTGGAATAATGAAGATGAGACAGCAAATAGCTTAAAGGATGGCTGGCTGTTAACCGGTGATCTGGGTTATGTGGATGAAAGAGGCTATTTTTATGTAGTCGATAGGAAGAAGGATATGATTATCGCCGGTGGCTTTAATATCTATCCAAGGGAAATTGAAGAAGTATTATATGAACATGAGGCTATTCAGGAAACTGTAGTGGCAGGAATACCAGATGCATACAGAGGTGAGACTGTAAAGGCATATATCGTCCTGAAAGAGGGCACAAGCTTAACGGAAGAAGAATTAAATGAGTATGCAAGAGAACATCTGGCAAGCTATAAAGTACCAAGAATTTATGAATTTCGTGATGAGTTACCGAAAACAGCAGTTGGAAAAATCTTAAGAAGAAAACTGGTAGACGAAGAGAAACAGAAACAAGAAGCACCATCTGTTTGAGCCTCGTGCTCTTTTTTTCTTTTTAGAGGATGTTTTAAAATCTGATAAGATAAACTAGTTTTTCATTGACATTAAACTGCAAGGATTGTATATTAAAAATATGAATGACTATTCACTCATTTTTTAATATACAATCAAGGAGAAAATTATGAATAACCAAAAGCCAAAATATCACCAAATTATTGAAGCTGCTGTGAAAGTAATTGCTGAGAATGGTTACCACGGATCACAAGTTTCAAAAATAGCCAAGGAAGCGAATGTTGCTGACGGTACAATTTATTTATATTTTAAAAATAAGGAGCATATTCTTGTATCACTATTTGAAGAAAAAATGGGAGAATTTATTGAACGGATAGCTAAAGCGATTGAAGGCAGTGAGTCCGCTTCAGATCAATTATATACATTGATTGAAATGCATTTCAGGCAGTTGTCTTCTGATTATTATTTAGCAATCGTAACACAGCTGGAGTTGAGGCAATCAAACATTTCTCTAAGACTGCAAATTAATCAAGTTCTGAAGCCTTATTTAAAAGTGATTGATGGTATTATCCAAAAAGGAATCGATCAGCATCAATTTAAAGAAGATCTTAATATGCCTTTAGTAAGGCAAATGATCTTCGGAACGCTAGATGAGATTGTGACAAATTGGGTTATGAAGGAACAGAAATATACTCTTGTTGACATGGTACCAGAAATCCACAGAATGCTGGCCAGTGCTTTAGCTTCTAAATAAGCGGTTAAAACAAAAAAGGAGTGGTAGTCTTGTCCATTATTGATTTAAAAACTGCAGAGAAGGTTGCTTATTTAACGATTAAAAGCCCTCCTGCAAATGCGTTATCTTCAAAAATTATTGCGAAGCTGGATGAGCTGTTAACACAGATTGAAAAAGGTGATGAAGCGAAAGTGATAGTCTTGCAGGGGGAAGGCAAGTTTTTCTCAGCAGGGGCAGATATTAAAGAATTCACCTCTCTTCAAGAAGCGTCTGAGTATGAAACTTTAGCAAAGAATGGCCAGGATATTTTTAGCAAGATAGAGCATTTTCCGCTTCCGGTCATTGCATCTATACATGGGGCCGCGTTAGGTGGAGGACTGGAACTTGCTATGGCTTGTCATATAAGGTATGCAACAGCTAATGCAAAAATAGGTCTCCCAGAAATGAATTTAGGGATTATTCCTGGATTTGCAGGAACGCAGCGGTTACCGCGTTATGTAGGAAATGCGAGAGCATACGAAATGATTTTAACTGGAGAACCCATTTCCGGAAAGCAGGCTGAGGAGTGGGGATTGGTTAACCGGACATTTGAAGAAGGAGAGCTTGAAGAAGCGGTTCGTAAATTAGCCGGAAAGATTGCTGCAAAAAGCAAGCCGGGAATTAACCGGATTATGAAGCTGATTCCGTATGCAAATACGAGCCAATTTAAAGAAGGAGTTAAAAAGGAAGCCAGTTTGTTTGGTGAGATTTTTGGCTCTGATGATGCTAAAGAAGGTGTAAGCGCTTTTATAGAAAAAAGAGCAGCTAATTTTCAAGATAAATAGATTCTAGTTTGTTAGGAGGAAAAAAGAATGAATATTTATGTATTATTAAAGAAAACATTTGATACAGAAGAAAAAATTACTGTTCAAGGTGGCAGAATTGAAGATGATGGTGCAGAATTTATCATTAATCCTTACGATGAATATGCAATAGAAGAAGCAATTGTACAAAGAGACGCCCATGACGGTGAAATAACTGTAGTTACTATTGGAGACGAAGATTCTGAAAAACAGCTCCGAACAGCACTTGCGATGGGAGCAGACAAAGCCGTTCTTATTAATACAGACGAAGATCTAGAAGATGGAGACCAATTTACTACTGCGAAAATTTTAGAGGCTTATTTTGAAGGTAAGGATGCTGATTTAATTTTAGCGGGAAATGTTGCTATTGATGAAGCAAGCGGTCAGGTTGGCCCAAGACTTGCAGAGCTTTTGGGCATACCTTATGTTACAACCATAACCAGTTTGTCCATAGATGGCGCTGCAGTATCGATTGAAAAGGATGTAGAGGGTGACGTGGAGGTTATTGAAACAAGTCTGCCTTTATTAGTTACGTGCCAGCAGGGTTTAAATGATCCACGCTATCCGTCTTTGCCGGGAATTATGAAAGCGAAGAAAAAACCACTTGAAGAATTGGAAATTGACGATTTAGACCTGGACGAAGATGATGTGGAAGCTAAAACAAAAACAATTGATATTTATCTGCCGCCGGAAAAAGAAGCCGGTAAGGTGTTAGAAGGAGAAATAGCGGATCAGGTGAAGGAGCTTGTGTCCTTGTTGAAAAATGACAAAAAAGTACTTTAACAGGATGTTCAAAAAGTCCAATAAAAATGACACTGCGAATTTCTACGTTGACGATTTTTTCCAATGGGACTGCGATTACTCGTCCCACCAAAAGCGTTACTCACGTATTTAAAAACATACGCTCCGTTTGGAAAAAGCTCGTCGCCTTGAACTTCTTGGTCCTTTTCATCGAACTTTTTGAACACGTAATTTAATGCAGCTGATAGTGAAAGGGGATAATAACAATGAGTGACAAGTTACTAGTGATTGGTGAAGTAAGAGATAATGATATAAGAAATGTTTCCTTCGAGGCAATTGCAGCAGCAAAACAAATTAGTGCTGATGCTGAAATCGTAGGAGTGCTGCTCAGTGACAATGATTTGACAAGCGCAGGTGAAGAATTTATTGCTCATGGAGCTGATAGTGTCATAACTGTCACACACGAAAATTTGAAAGAATATACATCAGAAGGATATGGACAGGCAATTTTAGAGATTATTGATGAGTTATCTCCAAACGGGATTGTTATGGGGCACACTTCAATTGGAAAGGATTTAACACCAAAAATTGCTAGCCGCTTATCTGCAGGACTAATCTCAGATGTTGTAGACATTGAAAAAGATGGAGACGATGCAGTTTATATCCGGCCAATTTATTCTGGAAAAGCATTTGAGAAAAAAGCATTTGAAGATGATTTCACATTTGTAACTATCCGGCCCAATAATATACCTGCACTTGAAAAGGATACATCAAGGTCCGGTGATGTAACAGCCAAGGATGTAGATATTAAAGATTTACGTACGATTGTTAAAGAAGTTGTACGTAAAGCATCTGAAGGTGTGGATCTTTCAGAAGCAAACGTGATAGTAGCAGGCGGACGCGGAGTAAAAAGTGCAGACGGATTTAAGCCGCTGTATGAGCTTGCGGAAGTGCTGGGCGGCGCTGTGGGGGCTTCCCGCGGAGCTTGTGATGCAGACTATTGTGATTATGCGCTGCAAATTGGGCAGACTGGAAAAGTAGTGACCCCTGATTTATATATTGCTGTAGGTATTTCTGGTGCTATTCAGCATTTAGCAGGAATGTCTAACTCAAAAGTAATTGTTGCTATTAATAAAGACCCTGAATCAAATATCTTTAATGTTGCTGATTATGGTATTGTAGGCGATTTATTTGAAGTGATTCCGCTGCTTATTGAAGAAATTAAAAAAGTAAAAGCATAATTAGCTGGACATTGCTATTTCAGTTCAAGAATGGATAAAGGCCTGTGAAAAGTAACGCACCACAGGCCTTTTAAAGCTTATTATATATATATGTCGAGCAAACTATTAGGAAGTATACTTATACGGTGATATACTCATACTAAGCTTATTATAAGCTGTATGATGTTTTAAGGAGGTAAAATAATGGCAATTAAAAATGTAACGGACCAAAACTTTACGGAAGAGACAGCAGAAGGTCTTGTTCTTGCAGATTTTTGGGCACCATGGTGCGGACCTTGTAAAATGATTGCTCCTGTTCTAGAAGAAATTGATGGAGAAATGGAAGAAAAAGTACAAATCGTCAAATTAGATGTTGATGAAAACCAGGAAACAGCAGGGAAATTTGGTGTGATGAGTATCCCGACACTTCTTTTATTTAAAGACGGTGAAGTTGTAGACCAAGTTATTGGTTTCCAACCTAAAGAGGCATTAACTGATTTAATTAATAAACATGCCTAATATAGTAAAGTCTTCGTTTTGCTGTCATAATAAAATATGATGGCAGAACAAAATCTTTTGTTATTTATTAGAAAAAAGAGAATCCCTTTGTCATCAAACAGATGAGAAGGGATTTTCTGATGCATAAAGGGCTGGTAATATATGAATAATGAAGCAATTGAAAAAAAACTGTCTATTCTTCCAATGCAGCCCGGCTGTTATCTGATGAAGGACAGGCATGGAACGATTATTTATGTAGGGAAATCTAAAAAACTTAGAAATCGTGTACGCTCCTATTTTCGTGGAGCAAATGACCGGAAAACACAGCGTTTAGTACAAGAGATTGCCGATTTTGAATATATGGTTACATCCTCAGAAATAGAAGCTCTTATTTTAGAAATGAATTTAATAAAAAAATATGATCCTAAATATAATGTAATGCTGAAGGATGATAAATCATATCCATATTTAAAAATTACATCAGAACGGCATCCGCGGTTAATTGTCACAAGACAGCTAAAAAAAGACAAAGGGAAATATTTTGGTCCTTACCCTAACGTTATAGCAGCAAGAGAAACAAAAAAGCTTCTTGACCGGATATATCCGCTTAGGAAGTGTAATAACCCTCCTGGGAGACCATGTCTTTATTATCATATGGGACAATGCTTAGCCTGCGGTAAAAATCCGCCTCCTAAAGAGGTTTATCAAGAAATCGTCCAAGAGATAACTTCCTTTTTACATGGCGGATTTAAAGATATTCGTAACCGTTTGACAAAAGAAATGACAGAAGCAAGCGAAGTATTAAATTTTGAAAGAGCAAAAGAACTTAGAGATACGATTCAATACATTGATGCGACCATGGAGCAGCAAAAAATGACTGCAAACGATCTGATAAACAGAGATGTTTTTGGATACAGTTATGATAAGGGCTGGATGTGTGTACAGGTCTTTTTTATTCGGCAAGGAAAATTAATTGAACGTGATGTCAGTGTATTTCCGTTTTACGATGATGCAGCAGAAACGATAATTAGCTTTATCGCAAGATTTTACTTACATGAAAATCATTTAAAACCAAAGCAGGTACTTGTTCCAATCGGTATCGATGATGAAATACTGGAAAAATTATTAGAAATAAATGTTCATACACCGCTTCGCGGGCGCAAAAAAGAAATGGTAGAATTAGCTTGTGAAAATGCAAAAATTGCTTTGAATGAAAAATTCCAATTAATTGAGCGTGATGAAGAAAGAACATTTCAAGCGGTAGAGGATTTAGGCAAATACTTAAATATAGAGATTCCACATCGGATTGAAGCGTTTGATAATTCTAATATTCAGGGGGCAGACCCTGTATCAGCGATGATTGTTTTCGAGGATGGAAAACCAAATAAAAAGGAATATCGGAAATACAAAATCAGAGATGTTAAAGGTCCGGATGATTATGATACAATGCGGGAAGTGATACGTCGCCGTTATTCGAGAGTGTTGCGCGAGGAACTTCCTTTGCCCGATTTAATTATTGTAGATGGCGGAAAAGGGCAGATGTCAGCAGCAACAGATGTATTAGAGAACGAGCTTGGTTTAAGTATTCCACTTGCCGGTCTTGCTAAAGATGACCGTCATAAAACAAGCGAATTGCTGTATGGTGATCCGCCTGAAGTGATCCCTTTACAGCGTCAGTCACAGGCATTTTATTTAGTACAGCGAATACAGGATGAGGTCCATCGCTTCGCAATTACTTTCCACAGACAATTAAGAGGAAAAGGATTGTTTCAATCAGAACTTGATCGTATTCCCGGTGTTGGCGAAAAGCGCCGTGTACTTCTATTAACGCATTTTAAATCGATAGAAGAAATAAAAAATGCGTCTTTAGAAGAGATGCGTAAAATAGGTATACCAAAAAATATTGCCACAGAAATTATCGGGCATTTAAAAGAACATGACAAAGAAAAAAACGATCGTGAAAAGGAATAATTTTCGCGATCGTTTTTTAAGCTGAATAATTTGTTATTCTGTTCCACAGGCGCATCTTTCAGTATAACTTTAAAAAAGATGTCAATCTTGTATATAAACTGTAAACTCAATTTGCTTCAGGCGGTGGTGTACAGATTCAAGGCATTCACAGTCCACACCTTCTAATTGTTGAAGCACTTCTGCTATTATTCCAGCTTCTAATCGAAAATCGGTTTCAATCTTTGAGTTTAGTTTAGTTACAATAGCATCGGACAAAAGATAAAATGTTTTTACTTTCTTCTTATCTTTTACGAGATCTAATGATCCCAAACCCATTTTTTCAAAAAATAAACTTAAATCTTCCAAACTGCTAAATTCGAATTTGCGAGCTAAATTCCTTCCTAAAAAATAAAGCAGTGTTTCTTTTTCTTCTCCAAACAGCTCTGGTAAGCCAATATAGCGTAAAATATCATATCCCGCACCATCGCTATGTAATTTTTCTAATTCATTTACATCTAATTTTTGATTACCGTCGTACTTTGGCACCACTTTCATCCTTTCCTACACGTCTCGTTCATGTTAAATGTCTAAGGTTATTATCTATTGCCGTCTATTAATTAGCAAGTATTGATACTAAAATTTTTAATATTTTCTGAGGATGTTTGATAGACTATCCTCTCCTGTAGTCACAAGTGAACTTAATTACCTCTATTATAATAACATTACCTGTGCTTTTTCTAAATCTTTTTCTAGGAATCATGTATCTTTCATTTCATTCCTGTATAAAAAATAGTATTTTTTCCTTTAGCAGCAGCGATATCATGATTATGTTTTTGTTATTAATGTTATTTCGATTAATAGTGCTTTGCTTTCTTTAAGAAGGTGGTTGGGAATTCTTGACGCTTTACCCTGTAAGAAGTACAATAATAGATGTTATTGGCTGTACTGTAAAAAATCATTTTTTTGCTTTCTTGTAAAGCGCTTTATTTTTTATAGTATACATATATTAAGGTATTAAGTTTTAAAGGGGGGTAAACATGGCAGAGCAGCGCGAGTTCTTCTTTAGAAGACTACATTCGCTACTGGGAGTTGTGCCGATTGGTATTTTCCTGGTACAACATCTTTTCATCAATCATCTTGCTGTGTATGGGGAAGAAGCGTTTAATGCGGCAGCTGGTATTATGCATCAATTACCATTTGTATTGGTATTGGAGACACTGGTAATCTATCTACCTATCTTGTTCCATGCAATTCTGGGTGTTTATATTGTTTTTACATCTAGATACAGCACACGCCGTTATGGTTTTTTCCGTAACTGGATGTTCGCATTACAGCGGTTTACTGGTATTGTACTTGTTATCTTCATTGCATGGCACGTATTTGAAACAAGAGTTCAGGTTGGTTTAGGAAATGTAGATGTAAACTATAGCCTTATGGAAGGCATTCTGTCCAGCACACCGATGTTTTGGTTCTATGTGGTCGGAGTACTTTCGGCTGTATTCCATTTCGCAAATGGATTATGGAGCTTCCTGGTAACATGGGGAATTACACAAACACCAAAATCACAGCGCATTTCCACGTATGTGTGTCTGATTGTATTCTTAGCAGTCGGTTATTTAGGTATAAGATCATTACTTGCATTCGCATATGGTATTTAAAAGGTAATGAAATGAAAGAAGGAGTGAGCTAACGAATGAGTAATCGAAAAGTTGCTGTTGTCGGCGGCGGTTTAGCCGGTTTAATGGCTACCATCAAAGCTGCTGAAGCAGGCGTCAGTGTAGACTTATTTTCTATTGTTCCAGTAAAACGCTCTCACTCTGTATGTGCACAAGGCGGTATAAATGGAGCTGTTAATACAAAAGGAGAAGGAGATTCTCCTGATCTGCATTTTGACGATACAGTTTATGGGGGAGATTTTCTCGCCAATCAACCGCAGGTAAAAGCAATGTGTGATGCTGCACCCGGTATTATACATATGTTTGACCGTATGGGAGTTATGTTTAACCGTACACCGGAAGGATTATTAGATTTCCGACGTTTTGGCGGTACTCAGATGCACCGTACTGCATATGCAGGAGCGACAACAGGGCAGCAATTATTATATGCATTAGATGAGCAGGTCCGCCGCTATGAGGTTGAAGGACTTGTAACTAAGTTTGAGGGCTGGGAATTCCTTGAAGCTGTTATTGACGATAACGGTGTTGGTAAAGGGATTGTGGCTCAAAATGTAAAAACACATGAAATTAAAGCATTTCGTTCAGATGCAACAATTTTTGCGACAGGAGGACCTGGAATCATCTTTGGTAAATCTACCAACTCTATGATTAATACAGGTTCTGCAGCAAGTAAGCTCTATTTGCAGGGGGCAAAATATGCAAATGGAGAATTTATTCAAATTCATCCGACAGCTATTCCCGGAGATGATAAACTGCGGTTAATGAGTGAATCAGCGCGTGGGGAAGGCGGGCGTGTCTGGACGTATAAAGATGGAGAGCCTTGGTACTTTTTAGAAGAGAAATATCCGGCATATGGAAATCTTGTGCCACGGGATATCGCAACCCGTGAAATTTTTGATGTCTGTGTAAATCAAAAACTGGGTATCAATGGAGAAAACATGGTTTATCTTGATTTATCTCATAAAGATGCGAAAGAGCTGGATATTAAGCTTGGAGGTATTATTGAGATTTATGAGAAATTTGTCGGGGAGGATCCTCGTAAGGTTCCAATGAAAATATTCCCTGCTGTTCACTATTCTATGGGCGGTTTATGGGTTGATGAAAAACAGATGACAAGTATCCCTGGAATTTTTGCTGCTGGCGAATGTGACTATTCTCAGCATGGTGGAAATCGTTTAGGCGCGAATTCTTTGTTATCTGCAATCTATGGCGGTATGGTGGCCGGACCTAATGCTATTGAATATATTGAAGGTTTGGATGAACATGTGGAGGAGCTTCCAGATGAACTCTATCAATCTCGTGAAGAAGCAGAACAGAATGATTTTGATAAGCTTATGAATATGCAGGGAACTGAAAATGCATATCAAATCCATAAAGAACTTGGAGAATGGATGACAGATAACGTAACAGTTGTTCGTGAAAATGAAAAACTGTTAAAAACAGATAAGAAAATTGTTGAATTGATGGAACGCTGGGAAAATATCAATATTAATGATACATCCCGCTGGAGCAATCAGGGAGTTATGTTTACCCGTCAATTAAAGCATATGCTTCAATTAGCGCGTGTGATTACAATTGGTGCATACAATCGTAATGAAAGCCGAGGAGCACATTATAAACCAGAGTTTCCAGAGCGTAATGATGAGGACTGGCTGAAAACAACCATTGCTGAATATGATGCCCAAAATAATGAGCCGGTATTTAGCTATGAAGAAGTGGATGTTTCCCTGATTCCACCTCGAAAACGAGATTATACAACCAAACATTAGAAAGGAGTAAATGAAATGGCTGAACAAAGTAAAGTTACCTTTATAATAACTAGACAAGACGGCCCGGATGCTGCTCCTTATGAGGAAACATTTGAGATTCCTTACAGGCAGAATATGAATGTTATTTCTGCTTTAATGGAAATCCGAAAAAATCCTGTAAATAGTAAAGGAGAGCAAACTACCCCGGTCATGTGGGATATGAACTGCTTAGAGGAGGTTTGTGGCGCCTGCTCCATGGTTATTAATGGAACGGCAAGACAGTCCTGTGCAGCATTGGTTGATCAGCTGGAGCAGCCAATCCGTTTAGAGCCAATGTCTACATTCCCGATTGTCCGTGATCTTATCGTAGACCGTGAACGCATGTTTGATGCATTAAAACAGGTGAAAGCATGGATTCCGATTGATGGAACGTACGATTTAGGACCTGGGCCAAGAATGCCGGAGAATAAACGTCAATGGGCATATGAATTATCTAAATGTATGACATGCGGCGTTTGCCTGGAAGCTTGTCCGAATGTAAATGACAGCTCGAATTTCATTGGCCCTGCTGCTATTTCGCAGGCACGTTTATTTAACGCTCATCCAACTGGAGAAATGAATGCCAGTGAGCGTCTAAACGGTTTAATGGAAGCTGGAGGAATTGACGGCTGTGGGAACTCTCAAAACTGTGTACAGGTTTGTCCAAAAGGTATCCCTTTGACAACTTCTATCGCAGCAATGAACCGCGCTACAAACATCCAGGCTTTCAAAAACTTCTTTGGAAGTGACACAGCACTTTAATACAAAATAAAGATTAACAACAATAGAAAACCCTAGCCATTCATCTGGTCAGGGTTTTTCTTAAACAAGCAATGAAAGCGCTTTGAAATATCGGTGGACGACGTGTATAAAATATATACAAGGGAGGTAATTATGTATGAGCCGTATCTCTTATATTGAAGATTTTACAACCTGGGAAGAAGGTTTTTCTTTTTATGTGCCGGTATCTGTCCGATTTTCTGAAACAGATATGTATGGTCATGTAAATAATGTTTCCCCATTTATTTATTTTGAAGAAGCACGTATCGCCTATTTAAACAACTTAGGATTTTTATCAAAGGATATGCGGCAGACTGACGGAGTAATTGTCGCTGATTTACAGTGTAATTACCTGAAGGAGCTTTATTTTGGAGACGATATTCAAGTTTATGTTAAAACAGCATCTGTTGGCACTACCTCTTTTGATATTCATTATAAAGTTGTAAAAAAAGAAGAAGTTGTTATGACAGCAAGGGGCAGGCTGGTTTATATTGATACTCAGAAGAAAGCTCCAAAGAAATTGTCGGATGAAATGAAGCAAAAGTTACTTTCAAGGTAGTCGTGCAGAATCATTGATTTATAAAGAAAAAGTCTGAGACAAAAGTGTTTTAATCTAGCGATTTCTGAACATAAATTGTGCGGATATCCATCTCAGAAATATACTTCGCTTTCTAAAGGAATCTACGTATATTTCCTGCGTTCCATTTGTATATCGTTTGATCTCAGGAATTAACATTTCTTTCTGTTTCAATTTTAGAAGACATCCCCGAGATGTCTTTTTTATAATAGGCAAAGTAAATAAAAAAGTCTGAGCTCCCCTTTCCAAAGCTCAGACTTAAACAGCACCTTCATATAGTTTCCATTCTTCCTGTAAGGAATGATGATAAAGAATACGTTTGAATGGTAAGCGCAGATGCCTCGAAATACCAGCAATAAACGTAAGCATTGTATTGAGTTCAAAACAAAATTTAAATAAAAGAAGAAATAAATGTATTTTTGACCTCGAACAATATCCTGTTTATCGCTCTCTCTTTTTCGTTTGATTACAGCTTTAATTCACCCATACGAAGCAATTCGACAACAGCCTGTGAACGGCCCTTTACCCCTAATTTTTGCATCGCGTTCGAAATGTGGTTTCTCACAGTTTTTTCTGAGATGAATAGCTCTTGGGCAATCTCTTTTGTTGTTTTATCTTGTACCAATAGTTCAAACACTTCTTTCTCGCGTTTGGTCAGTAGCTGCTTCGGTTTATACCCATTATCCTTCAAATGTTACCCCCTCCTTGCTTTATAGAACTGCATCATGAAGGGAAATTATTTAGTCGATATAGCTTATGAAGGCTGAAACAAAAGAGTGCGTACATTTTGAAAAGGACATTCAAAATTCTGGCTGGAATAACATATTTGGAAGAGAAGCCTTTTAAAATCTCCCACATCATGTGATAAGTGTAGAAGTCAATGTATCATGTGAAAATTTCATCAGCCTGCATTTTTACTTCTCGGAAAACAAGATATTTGAGATTTTACCCTAGCTAAGATTTCCTAATAAATTTTGAAATATTGCTTCAATGCAATAACATTTGAAGGCTTTTCCCTAAAAAAGTTTTCAAGAACCGTTTTTTAGTTTACTATGGATTACAAGCAGATGTTAAATGCCTCATAACAATCGCTACATAAATTATTGTTAAAAATTTTAGTGGATTTTTTAATTTTAGGGGGTACCATATTGGAAAAAAACCAAGAAGTAGAAGCAGTTAATAAAATGGAAAAAAAATTAAGATATATTTCTGGTATGATTAAACAAAACGGCCGGAAAATTTTACATCATTATCCGATTACCTCACCACAGTTTATTGCTTTACAATGGCTGCTGGAAGAAGGGGATCTGACAGTTGGTGAATTATCTAACCGTATTAGCCATGCATTTAGTACTACCACAGATTTAGTCGATCGTTTAGAGAAGAATGAACTGGTTGAGCGTGTTCGCGATACGAATGATCGTCGTGTTGTGCGAATTCATCTTCTGGAAAAAGGAAAGCACATTATTGAAGAAGTAATCCAAAAACGGCAAGAATACTTACGAGACGTTTTATCTCAATTCTCGGATGAGCAGAAAGAAACCTTAAATGAATTATTAAGCTTCCTGCATGATGAGATGAAACAGGTGAATGAAAAGTAGAGAAGGAAAAAAGGGAGAGAGAATTTTGAAACAGCCAATTGGTGTAATTGATTCTGGAGTGGGCGGGTTGACTGTCGTTCATGAATTAATGAGACAGCTTCCTAAAGAACCGCTTATTTACTTAGGAGATACAGCGAGATGCCCATATGGGCCAAGAACAGAAGAAGAAGTAAAACAATTTACTTGGGAAATGGTCCGCTTTTTACTTGGGAAAAATATAAAAATGCTCGTGATTGCCTGTAATACAGCAACGGCATTTACAATAAAGGACTTACAAAAGGAATTGGATATCCCTGTTATTGGCGTTATTAAGCCTGGTGCGAGGGCTGCAATTAAGTCAACTGAGAATAACTATATCGGGGTTATTGGAACAGAGGGAACTGTACGGAGCGGTGCATATAGCTACGCACTTCGTAAAATTAAATCCGATATTGAAGTTATTTCTTTAGCTTGCCCTTCATTTGTGCCGATGGTAGAAAAAGGGGTATTAGATGGACCAGAAGCCAAACAAGTAGTAGAAACTGCCTTAGCACCAATTTTAGAGCATGATAAGATGGATACACTAATTTTAGGCTGCACGCATTATCCTTTGTTAAAGGATACCATTCAGGAGGTTGTCGGTAAGAAGATTATCGTTATTTCTTCGAGTGAAGAGACAGCAAGGGAAACGAGTACAACATTGGACATTCATCAAATTGCAAATCATGATGACCACATGCCTCCGCACCAATTTTATGCCACTGGAGATTTGGATATTTTTATTGAAATTACCGAAAAAATATTTAAGGATAGTAATTTTGAAGTTCTTACGATTAAGCATGCTGACTTACAAAATATTTAGAGATAGAGCACCTGTACGATGGTTGAAAAGTTTATTTTCTCAGCATTGTACAAGTGTTTTTTATATGGATAAAAACTTTATGTAAGAAAGTAGCTTTGACCGATAAATTCGATTTAAACAATGCACAGGTTATGGATCATGTGGAAAGTTTGTTTTTTGTGTATCCACAATTATTCTTGTCTCATTTGAAAGAAATATAATCTGTTTAGGAGAAAATGGTCACCTGATCTTTTGATTAACTCAAACTAGGATTCAATACTCAAAAAGTCAATCTTTTAAATCAAGTTTTGTTTTAGAAACTATCGAATTCATGGTCTATTTCTAAAGGTGGGCTCGTATAAATAATAGTACAAACCATCTTGGGAGGTAGTTGCATGAGTAAAAAGTTAATCCAATTAATAGGAGCTTTTGGAATATTAGTCTTACTGGCAGGATGCTTTAATGGAGAGCAGTCATCAAAAGAGGTAGATCCTCCACAAAATGCAGAAGCAGTAAATGGTGAAGAGACAGTGGATGGGGAAGATGCTGCAGCTACCCCTGATGAAGTGGAGGATACTGTTTCAAGAGAGCTGTATTTAATTGATTCGAATGGTATGGTTGCTTCTCAGACTGTTGAACTTCCAGTTCCTGAAGCTAATCAAGTGGCACAGCAGGTTATTGAATATCTGGTTAAAGGCGGTCCAATAACACCAATGCTGCCGAACGGCTTCCAGGCCGTACTTCCAGAAGATACAGAAGTACTTGGTTTGGATCTACAGGAGGATGGAACGATTGTTGTTGACTTATCTGGAGAGTTTTCGGAATATGAAGCATCCTCTGAGCTTCCAATTATAGAAGCCGTTACGTATACCTTAACGCAATTTGATAATGTTCACAAAGTCAAGCTCCGGGTAGAAGGTGAGGACTTAGCAGAAATGCCTGTTAACGGTACGCCGCTCAATAATGGATATACACGGGCAAATGGAATTAATCTGATAAACAATGATACATTAGATTATTTCAGCAGCAATCCTGTCACTATGTTTTATCCAGTAGAAAAAGAAAATAACCGTTATTATGTTCCTGTAACACAATATGTAACGATGGATGATGAAAATGATTTAGCAGGTATTGTTAATGAACTGATAGAGGGCCCAGGTTATCAAAACAATGTTCTCAATGTATTTAATCCGGAAGCAGCATTAGCCGCAGAACCAGTTGTAGAAGAAGGAGTAGCTAATTTGATTTTCAATGAGGGCATCCTGATGGATCAGGAACAGCATATAATCTCTGATGAAGTAATGGAGACAATAGTGAGAACCTTGACATCTCAGCCGAATGTAGATGCAGTAAATGTCCAGGTTGAAAATGTGGATGAAGTATTCAATGAAAATGGAGAGCCGTATTCTGAACCGGTATCTGCACAATTTTTCACTCCAAGCGAAGAATTATAATGATATGAAAATATTGTACAGAGCACCTGAAGAGTGTGTTTAACCACTCTTTAGATGCTCTTTTTTTGTTTGCTGACAAAATCCTGTTATGAGATTGATTTTTCACTGCATCTTCCATCTTCCTCATGTTTCTTTTTTAGAAAATATGATAAGCTATGTAATGTGAAATAAGGAGGAAGACAAATGGGAAGACATGATAATAGAAAACAAAATGAACTGCGGTCCATTCAAATAACACCCGGTTATATTACGCATCCGGAAGGCTCTGTATTAATTGAGATGGGTCAGACAAAGGTTATTTGTAATGCGAGTATTGAAGATAGAGTGCCACCATTTATGAGAGGGCAGGGGAAAGGATGGATCACTGCAGAATATGCAATGCTGCCGCGGGCAACAGAACAGCGGAATATCCGTGAGTCTTCAAAAGGGAAAGTAAGCGGAAGAACGATGGAGATCCAGCGCCTGATTGGACGTGCATTACGTTCTGTCGTCGATCTTTCAAAAATTGGAGAACGGACAATTTGGATCGATTGCGATGTTATTCAAGCAGATGGAGGCACTAGAACGGCTTCTATCACGGGTGCATATGTAGCTATGGTAATTGCACTTCATCAGCTTGTAGAAAAGAAAGTACTTAAGGAACTTCCAGTAAGAGATTTCTTGGCTGCTATTTCTGTTGGTGTATTACCTGACGGACAAGAAGTACTCGATTTGAATTATCAGGAAGACAGTACAGCAAATGTAGATATGAATATTGTCATGACTGGACAAGGTGAATTTGTAGAGCTTCAGGGAACAGGAGAAGAAGCTACTTTCAGCGTGCAGCAATTACAAGCAATGCTGACCTTGGGCGAACAAGGTATCCAGGAGTTAATCAATCAGCAGAAACAAATACTTGGCTCTATCGCAGATTTAGTTAATCAAGAATAATTTCATTGGGGGATGGACACCATGAAGAAGGTTATTATTGCGACCAAAAATAAAGGGAAGGCAAAGGAATTTAAAGCATTTTTTGCCCCTTACAAAATAGAGGCTGTTTCCCTGCTTGATTTAGAAGAGGAAGTTCCTGATATTGAAGAAACAGGAGAAAGCTTCGTAGAAAATGCAGCTTTAAAAGCAGAAGAGATTTCAAGCCGATTTCAACAGCCGGTGCTTGCAGACGATTCGGGCCTGATAATCGATAGCCTGGAGGGAAGACCGGGTATTTATTCTGCGCGATATGCAGGGGAGCCGACAAATGATCGAGCAAATATAGATAAAGTTCTGGAGGAAATGAAACAGATACCTTTAGAAGAACGGAGTGCCCGCTTCGTATGTGTTTTGGCGATCGCCCGTCCTGATGAAGAGACAATATTTGTAACGGGTTATTGCGAAGGACATATTAAAACGGAACAGTGTGGAGAGAACGGTTTTGGCTATGATCCTATTTTTATACCAAAAGGATATACAGAAACAATGGCCCAGCTTGATCCATCTGAAAAAAATCAAATAAGCCACCGGAAACAGGCGATGAAGCAATTGGAAAAAAGAATACACTTGCTATAAATAAATATATTGAGGAGGGGTATGATGACAAGCGTTCTAATTACAAGTGACAGTCATGGGCTGACAAAAGAACTGGAAGAAATGAAGGAAAAACATACTGTGGACTTATACATCCATTGTGGGGATTCAGAGCTGGATTTTGATGCTGCTGAGTTAAGTCCTTTTTATAAAGTTGGCGGAAATTGTGATTTTGATTCGCTATACCCAGATCAGGAAGTACTGGACTTAAATGGTATTCGCTTCTTTGTAACTCATGGTCACCTCCATCAGGTAAAAGGAAATTTAACAAACCTGTCTTATGCAGCGGAAGAACATCGAGCAAATGTTGTATGCTTTGGACATACACATATTGCTGGTGCTGAAAAAATAGGGAATCAATTATTTATCAATCCAGGCAGCATCCGTATGCCCAGGAATCGTGTTGAAAAAACATATGCTATTCTAAGCTGGGAAAATACTGACCAAGTACAAGTCGACTTTTACACTTTAAAAGATGGAAAGGTAAAAGATATGACTTACCAAACTTCTTTGTAGAATCAGATTAGAAAAGCAGTTCATTCTTCTGTTGAAAAGAAGATATGAACTGCTTTTCTTCTTTAAATCAACGTTGTATCTAACGTGTTTTTCCTTTTGTATCAAGGGTTTTTAAGCTATATTATAAAGAATGAAAATAATGTTTAAAAATCTGTTGACAAAAACTTCTATCCAACATATAATATTACTTGTCCGTTAAAAACGGCATACATAAGAAATGCGAGAAATACAGTAGTTGCGGGTGTAGTTTAGTGGTAAAACCTCAGCCTTCCAAGCTGATGATGAGGGTTCGATTCCCTTCACCCGCTCCAGAATGTCCCAGTAGCTCAGCTGGATAGAGCAACAGCCTTCTAAGCTGTGGGTCGCAGGTTCGAATCCTGCCTGGGACGTAAATAAGATAAACGCTCAAACTCTTAATATATGAGGGATTGAGCGTTTTTTTGACGTACTTCCGAAAGAAGCCTCCCTCTTCAAGCGTGTGAAGGGTGTAGTCCAACGGTAAAGGGGAGATGAATTACGATTGGGCAATAGCCCAAAGATCTTTTCTTTTGACTTTTTTCTCAACATGATATAATCAGTCATATAAAATAAAAGGATTAATATTTCAATAAAATTAGACAGTAATAATCACTCCGTATTCTTGATGAGGTATGAATAAGTATAAACAAATCTATGAGCTGAATGCTTGAATCTCTTTTAGATTTCACAGAGTAAATCATTTATTATATGATTAATTATTGTTACTGACAGAAGCTTTCGATAGGATGAATAATTCTTATATCAATTTCAAAGAGAATGCATGGAGATTCCCGTAAAAGCGCGAAGTATTCTCAGGATAAATGCTGGAAGCTAAAATCTTTATTTCAGCTTATACAGTCCCAATAAACGGTTTAAATTTTACTGTATAAGGGAATAAAAGATTTGATGAACATTTTTTGGTAATCCAGAATAGAGGTGAACAAATGAAAGATAGTACAAAGGTAATCTTATTTCCAAACACAAAAAAGCAGCTGGAAGAAGAAGGACTAGATGCTTTAAGAAAAAAGAAATATAAAGAGGCACTCGAGAAATTAAATTGCCTCATTGAATATCATGAAGGAAGTCACGAAATATATATTGGTAAGTTAATGTGCCTGATGGAACTGGGAAGTTATAAAGAAGCTGAACGGCTCAGTGAAGAATTATTGGCAAATAAGGATGCACATTATTATCATTACTTCCATATTTACTTAACCATCCTCTTTCAAACAAGTCAGTATCAACACTTGATGGATTTGCTGGAGGTAGAATTTGAATACGATATGATTCCTGATATGCTTCAGGAGCCTTTTCAGCAGCTGTATGAAATGAGCGAGAACATGAAGATTGGAATTGATGAAGATAATAGCCCCGGTTTTATAGAAGAGCTTAAGGAAGCTGTAAACGGAAATGATTTTTTGAAACAATGGAACCTTATCGAACAGCTTCGGCGAATACATGCTGATCCAAAAGAAGACATTATTCAGCTGCTTGAAAACGAACAAGTTCATCCTGTTATAAAAACGGCACTATTAGAATGGTTCAGAGAAGCTGGTATAGAGAAGTCAGTTCATATACATAAGTTTGATACAAAGATGATGGTTCAGCCATCTAAACTGATTCAAATCTCTGAGGAGAACAGCTACATAGCTATAATGAGAGAATTAGAAAATCGGACGGTAGATAATCCTACTTTATTCAATTTACTTCAGCAGCTCATATACCGCTACTTTTATGTAACCTATCCATTCATACCTTCAGAAAATGATGTGGCTTCTATTACGGAGGCGATTCATACACTTGGGAACGATTATTTACAGGCAGATACCCGGCTGGAGGAGCTGGACACAGCTGCCCAATCATGGGTAGAATCTATAAAAATTTGTAATTCCCTTTATCTAAGTATTATTGAAGAGTAGTAAAATGCTTGAAACACATAAGATATATGTTATAATGAGGTGGTTGTAAATTAGGAAAAAACTATTGATCAAATGAATAATGAAATGCAATGATAGATTTGATTTTGGAGGGAATAATAATGACAACAAAATGGGAAAAACAAGAAGGCAACAAAGGTGTATTAACGTTTGAAGTTTCGTCTGAAGAATTTGACCAGGCGTTAGATCAAGCATTTAAAAAAGTATCAAAGGATGTACAAGTTCCAGGATTCCGTAAAGGGAAGATTCCCCGCGGTATTTTTGAAAAACGCTTTGGTGTAGAATCTCTATATCAAGATGCCGTAGATATTGTACTTCCAGGTGCTTATTCTAAAGCAGTTGATGAAGCTGAGATTTTCCCAATTGCACAACCATCTATTGATATTGACCAAATTGAAAAAGGACAGCCGCTTGTTTTCACTGCTGAAGTAGAAGTGAAACCGGAAGTGAAGCTTGGTGAATACAAAGGATTAGAAGTAGAAGAAAAATCTGTAGAAGTAACAGATGAAGATGTTGAGCAGGAAATTGAAAATCTTCGTGAACGTCATGCAGAATTAGTTGTGAAAGAAGATAGTGCAATTGAAAACGGTGATACAGCAGTAATTGATTTTGAAGGCTTTAAAGACGGAGAAGCTTTTGAAGGCGGACAAGGTGAAAATCATTCACTTGAAATTGGTTCAGGTCAATTTATCCCTGGATTTGAAGAGCAATTAATTGGCAAAAAAGCAGGCGATGAAACAGAAGTAAAAGTAACTTTCCCTGAAGAATACCATGCAGAAGATTTAGCTGGTCAAGAAGCAGTATTCAAAGTGAAAATTCATGAAGTAAAAGCAAAAGAATTGCCAGAGCTTGACGATGAATTTGCAAAAGATGTAGATGAAGATGTGGAAACACTTGATGAATTAAAAGCAAAAAAACGTGAAGAGCTCGAAACAAACAAAAAGCAGCAGGCTGAAAATGAAAAACGTGAAGAGCTGCTTCAACAAGCTTCAGACAATATTGAAGTAGAAGTTCCTGAAGCTATGGTAGATACAGAAGTAAATCAAATGGTTCGTGAATTCGAACAGCAGCTTCAAATGCAGGGTATGACTTTAGAAATGTACAGCCAATTTTCAGGGCAAGATGAGGATGCACTAAAAGAACAAATGCGTGCTGATGCCGAAAAACGCGTTAAAACAAATCTTACTTTAGAAGCAATTGCGGAAGCAGAAGATCTTAAAGCTTCTGAAGAAGATATTGATGCGGAACTTGAGAAGATGGGTTCTATGTATGGAGTTGAAAAAGAGCAGCTTGTTCAAATGCTTGGCGGTTCAACAGAAACGTTGGAAAATGATTTGAAAATGCGTGCGGCAATTGACTTCTTAGCAGAAAACAGCAAAACAAAATAAAGTGTTAAATAAAAAAAGAGGATACAAAAGACAAGGTGCGCCTAAATACGTGCCTTGTCTTTCCTGTTAATTAGGACGCAGTCGAAAAAACAATTTTTTTGTCAAAACTGCATTTTTCTTGCTTGGAAAAGCATACTATACAAATGGAATTGCAAATAGTTGACATTTAAAAGAATTGAGGCATACTGGAATGACAGACTTATCATACAATTGTTTATGGCAAATACAAAAAGTATATTATTTTGTATTTCTATATGTATCTGATATGATAAATTATAAAGCTGGCTGCTAATCTGTAACAGCACATCAAAGGCAATGGAATTGGTTATAGTCGAAAGGTAAGAAACGACAGCCCATGCCCTTTTGTGGGAAGAACCGATAAAAAGTTCAAAAGTTAGTAGCTGGCCCAGACGTTTATATATGTAATGAATGTGATGAGAAAGTCTTGGAGATTGTTGAGGAAGGCGGCGAAAAGTAATGTTTAAATTCAATGAAGAAAAAGGACAATTAAAATGTTCTTTTTGTGGCAAAAGTCAAGAGCAGGTGCGAAAACTGGTAGCTGGTCCTGGCGTTTATATATGTGATGAATGTATTGAACTGTGCACAGAAATTGTTGAGGAAGAGCTAGGTACAGAAGAAGGCATGGAAATGAATGAAATTCCAAAGCCGAAAGAAATTTGTGACACACTTGATGATTATGTAATTGGACAGGATAAGGCTAAAAGAAACCTTTCTGTTGCAGTATATAATCACTACAAACGTGTTAACTCAGGTATGAATAGCGGCGATGTGGAAATTTCCAAAAGTAATATTGCGATGATTGGGCCGACTGGTAGCGGTAAAACATTACTGGCTCAAACATTAGCAAGAATTATTAATGTACCTTTCGCGATGGCAGATGCAACATCATTAACAGAAGCTGGGTATGTAGGGGAAGATGTAGAAAATATTCTTCTTAAGCTGATTCAATCTGCAGACTATGATGTAGAAAAAGCAGAAAAAGGGATTATCTATATTGACGAAATTGATAAGGTAGCCAGAAAATCTGAAAATCCCTCTATTACCAGAGATGTTTCTGGGGAAGGTGTACAGCAGGCCCTTTTAAAAATTCTTGAAGGAACAGTAGCAAGTGTTCCACCTCAAGGCGGACGAAAACATCCGCATCAGGAATTTATTCAAATTGATACAACGAATATTCTATTTATCGTCGGTGGTGCATTTGACGGAATTGATCAGGTGATTAAACGCCGTATCGGTAAAAAGGTTATCGGTTTTGGTGCAAATGAAGAACAGGAAGAGTTAGATACAGCACAATTGCTGTCTAAAGTCCTTCCGGAGGATTTATTGCGCTATGGACTTATTCCAGAGTTTATCGGACGTATACCAGTAATCGGCAGTCTTACTCCGCTGGATGAGGATGCACTAATCGAAATTCTGACGAAGCCAAAGAATGCCTTGGTCAAGCAGTATCAAAAGTTATTTGAAATTGATAATGTAGAGCTTGAGTTTGAGCAGGATGCGCTGGAAGAGATTGCGAAGAAGGCTATTGAACGGAAAACAGGTGCACGTGGACTTCGTTCCATCATTGAAGGAATCATTGTAGATGTCATGTTTGATCTTCCTTCAAGAGAAGACGTAGAAAAGTGTGTGATTACAAAGGATACTGTTATTCAGGAAAATGGCACACCAAAACTTATTTTCCGTGATGGAACGATTCAGGAAGGAAATGAAAAGTTTCCAAAAGAAAGTGCATAAGCATAGTTAAATAAAAAATGCAGATTCTGAGGAGAATCTGCATTTTTTACTCTTTCTTATAGTAAAAAACTTTTCTTATTATTAAATTAGTGTAATAATCAGGCTCTATACTGAATGTGGTGGTGCCCTCCGTTCCATCGCCAGATGGAACGGAGACAAAAAAATACACTCTATTTCCTCTCTCTGGTAACCTTGAGTTGTCGAGACAAAAGGAATGGGAGAGGAAAAGAGTGCATCATCATTTTATCACAGAGTTGTTAGGAATTAAAGATACGCATGTAGATGTGTGGGATATCAGAGAAGAAGAAAGTTATTTTATTGCAGAATTATTCACGAAACAGCGTATGCAGAAATGTCCTTTTTGCCGTAAAAGAACCAAGCGGATACATGGCTATCGTTGGCAAAGCATTCAAGGACCAGCGTTTACAACCAAGGAAGTTCATCTTTCCCTGCGAAAACGACGTTATATTTGCACGTCGTGTCATCACACATTTTATGAGCGTCTACAAATGATTCATCGGTATCAACGTTGTATGGCGAGTGTGCAAACGACAGCGATGATGCATGCAGCGGTGAGTTCCTTTCGTACAGCGGCGCTAGTAACCGGAGTAACAGTGAATCGTGTCTTACGGTGGTTTGATCAGAAGGAGTTAACTACCAGCAAAGTGTTGCCGCGAGTCATTGCGATCGATGAGTTTAAAGGTGACGCGGATGGAGAGAGGTTTCAATTGAATGTGGTCGATGTGGAGAACCGAAGAATTATCGATATCTTGCCAAATCGAAAAGTGGAAACCATTGAAGCGTACTTAAAGTCCTGTGATACAGGTAAAGTAGAAATGGTAGTAATGGATTTATCTCAAGCGTTTAAACAAGCAATTCGAAAAGCACTGGGAAATCCTCTGATTATCGCTGACCGTTTTCACTTTATGCGTCAGGCCTATTGGGCTCTAGATGAGGTCCGCCGTGAAGTTCAAAAGGAGCTGCCCAAGAAAGATCGAATTCGAATGAAACGTTCCAAAAAACTTCTGTGGAAATCATGGACAACCTGTTCAGATGATCAGAAGAAGAAAGTCGAGCAATTATTAAGGATAGATCCCCGCTTAAAGGAAGCTTATGGTTTAAAGCATGAATTGGATACGTGGTTTAAGGAAAGTGATGCGCACAACGCAACTGCTGGATTAGAAGCGTGCCTGGAGAAGTTGAATGCATCCGCGTTAGAGGGATTTCATCGTGTCGCACGTACATTTAAAAGATGGCAACAAGAAATTCTGCATTCTTTTATGTATCCCTTTAATAATGGCTACATAGAAGGCGTTAATAATACGATTAAAGTATTAAAAAGATTATCTTATGGGATTAAACAGTTTGATCGAATGAGAAAGAAAATTCTATGGCAACAAGAGGTAAAGCTTGTCTTAAAGCAAGCTTATAAATAAAGAGGTGGAGGAATGATATTCCACCACCACATTTGACATAGAACCAATAATCATAGATACTTGTATAACTGTTTATACTAAAAGAAAGTATAACGGTGTTTACATTTAGATGATTTTTTTTTACACTGAGAAAGAGCCTTACAAAGAAAAATAAATAATAAAAGAACATAGGGGGTGAATGTATGACAGCAAACTATTTGAAGATGCCGCTGTTGCCTTTACGGGGATTAATCGTATTTCCGTCGATGGTGTTGCACCTTGATGTTGGCAGAGATAAGTCTATTGCTTCTTTAGAACAGGCTATGTTGGCTGATCAGTACATATTTTTAGCTTCACAAAAGAAAATGAATTCAGATGATCCTAATCCTGCAGATATATACAATGTTGGGACAGTGGCAAAGATTAAACAGATTACCAAGCTTCCAAATGGGACACAGAGAGTACTCGTTGAAGGGTTTTACCGGGCTGGAATTGTCCGTTACCTGGAGGAAGAAGAAAACTTTATCGTAGAGGTAGAGGAAAAGGAAGATATTGTAGGAAATGCATTTGAAACAGAAGCTTTAATGCGTACATTACTTGAGCAATTCCAGCAATACATAAAAGTTTCCCGTAAATTAACAGAAGAGACATTTGAAACAGTCGGCGATATTGATAATCCCGGCCGTTTAGCAGATATGATTACTTCACATCTTTCTTTGAAGCTAAATGATAAGCAGGAGATACTAGAAGCTTTTGATGTGATGGAGAGAATACATAAACTCTTAGATATTATTGCTGATGAGCGAAAAATTTTATCCATTGAGAAGAGAATCGGACAAAAGATTAAAACATCGATGGAAAAGACCCAAAAAGAATATTACTTAAGGGAGCAATTAAAAGTTATCCAGAAAGAACTGGGAGACCGTGACGGCAAATCTGGTGATTTAGAGCAGCTTCGGACAAAAATTGAACAATCCGATATGCCTGAAAACATTACCAGTGTTGCGATGAAAGAGCTCGGCCGGTATGAAAGAGTACCGCAATCATCCGCAGAAAGCTCTGTGATCCGAAACTATATTGAATGGCTTGTTGCTCTCCCGTGGCAAACTAAAACAAAAGATAATATTCAAATGAAAAAGGCTGAAAAGGTATTAAATGCTGACCACTATGGTTTAGAAAAAGTGAAGGAACGAATTTTAGAATATTTGGCGGTTCAAAAGCTTACCAACACAATAAAAGGACCTATTCTTTGTTTAGTTGGTCCTCCAGGAGTCGGGAAGACCTCTTTAGCAAAATCAATCGCTAATGCCATTGACCGGAATTTTGTTCGCATTTCTTTAGGCGGAGTTCGGGATGAAGCAGAAATACGCGGCCATCGCCGCACCTATATTGGAGCAATGCCGGGAAGAATTATGCAAGGAATGAGGCGGGCTGCAACGGTCAATCCAGTATTTTTATTAGATGAAATTGAGAAAATGTCAAATGATTTTCGTGGTGACCCATCTTCGGCAATGCTGGAGGTTCTGGATCCGGAGCAAAATCATAACTTCAGTGATCACTATATTGAAGAAACCTATGATTTATCCAATGTATTGTTTATTGCTACAGCAAATAATATAAACAGTATTCCAGAACCGTTGCTTGACCGGATGGAATTAATATCTATCCCGGGCTATACAGAGGTTGAAAAGCTGCATATCGCAAAACGCCATCTCCTGCCGAAACAAATTAAAGAAAACGGACTGACAAAGAGTAAAATTCAAATTCGTGAGTCTGCTATCATGAAATTAATCCGTAGATATACCAGGGAAGCCGGTGTCCGCGGTCTGGAAAGACAGCTTGCGACGTTATGCCGTAAAGCAGCAAAAGAACTCGTCTCAGATGAAAGTAAGGATCGGATTATTGTAACCGAACGTATTGTTGAAGAATATTTAGGCAAGCCAGTATATCGATATGGATTGATTGAAGAAGAAAACCAAATTGGTGCTGCAACGGGGCTTGCATATACAACAGCCGGTGGAGATATTTTATCGATTGAAGTGACACACTATCCAGGGAAAGGTAATTTAAAGCTTACGGGTAAACTTGGAGGCGTTATGCAGGAATCTGCTCAGGCTGCTTTCAGTTATGTAAGGTCTCGTGCAGAACAGTTGAATATTGATTCCGACTTCTATGAAAAATATGATATTCATATCCATGTTCCTGCCGGAGCGACACCGAAAGATGGTCCTTCAGCGGGAATCACCATTGCAACAGCACTTGTATCCTCGCTGACAGGACGTGCTATCCGGAGAGAGGTAGGAATGACTGGTGAAATCACACTTCGGGGGCGCGTTTTGCCTATTGGCGGACTAAAAGAAAAAGCATTAAGTGCGCACAGGGCGGGGCTGAGAACGATTATTTTACCTGAGGATAATGAAAAGGATATAGAAAATATTCCGGAAAGTGTTCGCGAAGGGCTGGAATTTATACCAGTGAAACACTTAGATGAAGTATTAGAAATTGCATTGGTAAAGGAGGAAGAGTAATATGAAGGTTAATCAAGCAGAGATCGTTATCAGTGCAGTCAGTGAGAAACAATATCCACAGGAGCAGTATCCAGAATTTGCACTTGCAGGGCGATCCAATGTTGGGAAGTCTTCCTTAATTAACCGGCTAATTAACCGAAAAAATTTAGCAAGAACTTCTTCCAAACCCGGCAAAACACAAACATTAAATTTCTATCTGATTAATGAGTCCATTTATTTTGTAGATGTTCCAGGCTATGGTTACGCACAGGTGTCCAAGAAGGAACGTGCAAAATGGGGCGGCATGATGGAAGAATATTTTAAAAACAGAGAAACGCTCCGGGCGGTTATTCTGATTACAGATTTGCGCCATGAGCCGACAGAGGATGATATTCAGATGTATGATTATCTGAAATATTTTGGGCTCCCTGTTATCGTAATTGGAACAAAGCTGGATAAAATTCCAAAGACAAGACGGTATAAACATATTAAACGTTCCAAAAAAGTTCTTGAGATGGATCCAGAGGATATTTTTATTCCGTTTTCAGCAGAAACATCAGAAGGCAAAGATGACGTTTGGAGCGCTATCAGATCTTTTATGTAAATGGATAATGGATAAAAATAAAGGATACGGTTATCAGAAGCAAAAGCTTCTGGCCGTATCCTTTATTTACGTTTCAGCATAATAATACCTAATAGAATAAGCAGAACTGGCCAAAAGCGTTCTAATAATAAAATGATGGGCTCTAGCCAGCTTGTATAAATAGAAAGCTGTTCAGCAAAAAGAAACAGCAAACCTGTCAGGATAAAGAAAACACCTGAGAAAAAGCCTTTTTTCGTTTTAGTATAACGAATGATAAAGGCGAGTCCGATAATAATTAAATAAACAGACCAATCGTCTACCCAAAAAGAATAATGCTTTATCCCGTGCAGATGAATTCCAACCCCGAATAATAATGTACCTATAAATAAATTCTGATATGTTCTGGTTGTATAGCTGTGAATAATAACACCAAGGCCAATTACGATTAATAAAGATTGCCATGAATAAAAGTCAACAAAAAATGGAATCCGAAGTTCCCGGAGCAGAAGAAAAATACCCACTCCAATACATAAATAAGCAAGCAATGAATGCTTTCTTTTCATTAAGAAGTTCCCCCTTGTTTCTTGTCTTGCTGTACTCTATAAAAATTCTAATTAACCAGCATGTAAATAAAGCGTGTCCCTTGCTATAAAAAGCCAGTTATGTTACATTACAGTCGGAATGAGTTGTTGTAACGGACGTTTTTTACTTGGACTGAATCGTGTTATCCTACATATCATTAACTTACATACATAGAAATTGTTTCAGATTCTGTTCACATTTTAGCACGAAAAGCATTTCATTACATGTTATAATGATTATTAGATAATAATAGTAAAAAGTATGAATCATTTTATCATAGTGGGGGTAGTACTGTGCATATTTTAAAGGTTGGTTTTAATTACAAAACAACCCCTGTAGAAATTAGGGAAAAGTTCACATTTAATGAAGAAAAATTAGCAGAAGCAATGATTGCATTAAAGGATCAGAAAAGTATTCTTGAAGATGTAATTGTTTCAACATGCAATCGGACAGAAGTGTATGCAGTTGTCGACCAGCTTCATACCGGAAGATATTATATTAAGCAATTTTTAGCAGATTGGTTTAAGGAGGAAAAAGAAACATTTTCAACTTATCTGCAAATTACAGAGGATGACGGTGCAATTGAGCATTTATTCCGGGTGACAACCGGACTTGATTCCATGGTGCTTGGAGAAACACAGATTCTTGGTCAGTTGAAACAGGCCTTTTCAAAAGGACAGCTGGCAAATACAACAGGTACTATTTTTAATGAGTTGTTCAAACAAGCCATTACATTCGGTAAACGAATGCATAAAGAGACCGGTATTGGCGAACACGCTGTATCAATCAGTTATGCTGCAGTTGAATTAGCAAAAGAAAAATTCGGAGACTTGAGTGATAAGCATGTTGCTATTTTAGGAGCAGGGAAAATGGGCGAACTGGCGGCAAAAAACATTCAAAGTGCCGGTGTAAAAGAAATCACTGTTATTAATCGGACAAAGGAAAAAGCAGCGTTAATGGCTGAAAAATTTCAGGGTAATGCAGCAGAAATGAATGAACTGCCCTCTGTTTTAGAAGCTGCTGATATATTAATCAGTTCTACCGGCTCAGAGTCTGTCGTTTTATCAAAAGAAGATATTGAAAAAGCACAAAAGAAACGCCAGGAAAATCCATTATTCTTAGTTGATATTGCTGTTCCAAGGGATATTGATCCGGAGGTTGCCGAGATGGCTGATGTTGCTTTATATGATATTGATCACCTGCAGCATATAGTAGATGATCACTTGGAATCCAGAAAAGCAGCAGCAGTGCAAATCGAATTATCCCTTGAAGAAGAAATTGTTCAATTTAAAGAATGGATGAAAACACTGGGTGTTATACCAGTTATATCAGCACTCAGACAAAAAGCATTATCTATTCAATCTGAAACAATGAAAAGTATAGAGCGGAAAATTCCAAGCTTAACTGAGCGTGAGAAAAAAGTACTTAATAAGCACACGAAAAGTATTATTAATCAGCTGCTGAAAGAGCCAATTACGCAAGCAAAAGAGCTGGCCGGTACAGAACAGGCAAACGAGGCTTTACAGTTGTTTGTTGATATTTTTGGAATAGAGAATGAAGTAAAAGAGGAACTTGAGAAACAAATAAAGAAAAATGATACATTAAACAAATTTACTCAAGAGGACATTGCCTCTTTTCCAGTAGTTGAACGGGTACCTACTGCTTAATTGGACGGAACTCTGCCATTTTACATCATTCACATCCAACCAGAAGGTAATTTAATCACTTTCTGGTTGCTTTTTATTGTAGAAGAATTGCCAAACTGCAAAGAATCGAGGAGGATACATCGTGCGAAAAATAATTGTTGGTTCCAGAAAAAGTAATTTAGCAATTACACAAACAAAGTGGGTTATTGATCAGCTGAAAAAAGCTGGTGTGGAAAATGAATTCGAGATTAAAAAAATTGTTACAAAGGGAGATCAAATCCTTGATGTTACATTATCAAAGGTTGGCGGAAAAGGACTTTTCGTGAAAGAAATTGAAAAAGCAATGTTTGACAAAGAGATAGATTTTGCGGTCCATAGTATGAAGGATATGCCTTCTGCTCTCCCGGAAGGTTTAGAAATTTCCTCTATTCCCATCAGAGAAGATCATCGTGATGCTTATATCGCAAAAGATAATGTGAAATTAGCAGACCTAAAAAAAGGCTCTATCGTCGGGACAAGCAGTTTACGCAGAGGTGCACAAATTCTTGCGGCCAGACCTGATTTAGAAATCAAGTGGATCCGAGGAAATGTGGAAACGCGTATTCGTAAATTAAATGAAGAGGACTATGACGCTATTATTTTGGCTGTATCCGGTTTGAAGCGTGTTGGTTTAAGTGAGAGTCTGATTACAGAATACCTAGATCCAGAAATATGTGTACCTGCTGTAGGGCAGGGAGCACTGGCTATTGAAAGCCGCGCAGATGACTTGGAATTACAAGAAATTGTCCTAAAAATTCATGATGAATATACAGCAAAGACAGTATTAGCTGAACGTACTTTCTTACATTTATTAGAAGGCGGCTGTCAAGTACCTATCGGCGGGTATGCTTATTTAGATGGTGAAGAAATTGTATTAACTGCTTTAGTGGGGACACCAGATGGAAAAACAGTCCTGAAAGAGGTTGTCCGCGGAAATGACTCTGTCCAGGTTGGTAAGCAGGCAGCAGAGTTATTAATTGAACAGGGAGCCAAAGATATTGTGGAGCGGGTCAAAGAGGAGATGGAATAATCATGGAGAAGCCGCTTCATGGGGAGCGCATATTAATTACGAGAGAAGAGACAAAAGCTGCTGAAATGGCAAAAAAAGTCATAAAGTTAGGCGGAAGTCCTGTTATCACTCCAATGATTGAAATAAAGTTTTTGAAGAACCTTGGGGATATTTCTATAATGAAGCGGCTTTCCAGCTTTAGCTGGGTATTTATAACAAGCGCAAACGGTGTGGACGGTTTTTTTCAATTGCTCCGTAAACAAAATATAAAACTTCCGGAAGAAGTGAAGATAGGGATTGTCGGAAAGAAAACAGAAGAGGCATTGCATACGTATGGCTATGAAGCTTCTTTTATTCCGGCAACTTATGATGCGCTGGCGATGGCAGAGGAGTTTCTTGCGTTCTACACATCAGATAAACCGGTGCTGTTGATTCGAGGTAATTTATCCCGGCCTACGCTTCCGGAAAAACTGGAAGAAGAACAGATTACTTATGAAGTTCTGGAAGTATATGAGACAACATACTGTATAGAATCGAAACGGAAGCTGAATCAGGAGCTTCCAACAGTCAGCTATATAACATTTACAAGCCCATCAACAGTAGAAGCGTTTGTTCAATTAGCAGAGTATATTCCAAATACGGCAACGTATATTTGCATTGGTAAAACAACGGAGGAAAAGGCAAAACAATTAGGGATTCCTGATGTGTATACTTCAACTCCGTATACAACAGATGCTATGTTAGACTTAATTGCAAAGATAGTAAATGAAAGGAAGATAAATCATGAGTGAATTCACATTTGACAGACATAGACGATTGCGTTCATCCGTTTCGATGCGTGCGCTCGTTCAAGAAACACATTTAAGAGCAACAGATTTTATTTATCCAATTTTTGTGATTGAAGGGGAGGACATCCGGAATGAGGTCCCTTCTATGCCTGGCGTTTACCAGCTTTCTTTTGATCATTTATTGGAAGAAGTAGAGGAAGCTTATCAATTAGGGATTCGTTCATTGATTTTGTTTGGCGTAGTAGAAGAAAAGGATGAAATTGGATCAGAGGCTTTTCATGATCATGGAATTATTCAGGAAGCAACAAGAATAGTGAAACAAGCCTATCCGGAAATGCTTGTTGTTGCGGATACCTGCCTATGTGAATATACGTCGCATGGACATTGCGGTGTGATTGAAAATGGAGATGTGTCAAATGATGCTTCTCTGAAATTGTTAGCTAAAACAGCTGTTTCTCAAGCGAAAGCAGGAGCTGATATTATTGCACCTTCCAACATGATGGATGGTTTTGTGACAGTAATCCGCCATGCTTTAGATGAAGCAGGCTTTCATCACATTCCAATTATGTCCTATGCAGTAAAATATGCATCTGCTTATTATGGTCCATTCCGTGACGCTGCAGACAGCACGCCGCAGTTTGGTGACCGGAAGACATACCAGATGAACCCGGCTAACCGTTTGGAGGCAATCCGTGAAGCAAAATCTGATATCAAAGAAGGCGCAGATTTCTTAATTGTAAAGCCTAGTCTGTCTTATATGGACATTATGCGTGAGGTAAGAGATAATTTTGATGTTCCTGTCGTTGCATATAATGTGAGTGGAGAGTATGCCATGATTAAAGCAGCTGCTTTAAATGGCTGGATTGATGAGAAAAAACTGGTTACAGAAACACTGCTGTCTATGAAACGTGCAGGTGCGGATTTAATTATTACCTATTTTGCAAAAGATGTGGCAAAATGGTTGCAGGAAGAGAAATAAAGGAGGAAGAGCATGGAAAATACAAGATCAGTAGATGCCTATAAAGAAGCCGTTGATTTAATGCCTGGTGGAGTGAATTCTCCAGTCCGCGCATTTAAATCTGTCGGATTAGACCCAATCTTTATGGAAAAAGGAAAAGGTTCTAAAATTACGGATATTGATGGTAATACGTATATTGATTATGTATTAAGCTGGGGGCCGTTAATTTTAGGTCATGCGGATGAACGTGTTACAGGTAGCTTAAAAGAAGTTGTTGAGAAAGGGACAAGCTTTGGAGCTCCTTCATTATTGGAAAATAAACTGGCAAAGCTTGTGATTGATCGTGTCCCTTCCATTGAGATGGTGCGGATGGTGAACTCAGGAACAGAGGCAACGATGAGTGCGATTCGTCTGGCACGCGGTTATACTGACAGAGACTTGATTATTAAATTTGAAGGAAGCTATCATGGTCATGGTGATTCCTTACTGATTAAAGCTGGTTCCGGCGTCGCAACTCTTGGTCTTCCGGACAGCCCTGGGGTTCCTGCGAATATCGCAAAAAGCACCATTACAGTTCCTTATAATGATATGGACAGCTTAAAATTGGCTTTTGAGCATTATGGCGATAAAATTGCAGCAGTCATTATGGAGCCTGTGTGTGGAAATATGGGCGTTGTGCCTCCAAAAGAAGGTTTCTTAAAAGAAGTACGCGAAATTACGAAAGAAAACGGCTCTCTACTTATCTTTGATGAGGTGATGACAGGGTTTCGTGTCGGCTACTACAGTGCACAAGGACATTTTGATGTAACACCGGATTTAACTTGTCTAGGTAAAGTAATTGGCGGCGGCCTTCCTGTAGGTGCTTACGGAGGGAAGCGTGAAATTGTTGAACAGATTGCACCAACTGGTCCAATTTATCAGGCTGGAACATTATCTGGTAATCCGTTGGCAATGACAGCAGGCTATGAGTCTTTAGCTGCTTTAACAGAAGCTTCTTATGAAGAAATTAACAAGAAAGTCGACCGGCTTGCTGAAGGCTTCCGCCTGGCCGCAGATAAATATAATATCCCGCTTCATATTAACCGTGCTGGTTCTATGGTCGGTGTATTCTTTACTGATCAGGAAGTAGTTGATTTTGAAACGGCTCAGTCTTCTAATTTAGATTATTTTGCACAATATTACCGTACGATGATTGAAGAAGGTGTATTCCTGCCTCCATCTCAATTTGAGGGATTATTCTTATCTACTGCACATTCAGACGAGGATATTGAAAAGACAATTGAAGCAATTGACACAGCTTTTGCGAAGATTGAAAAGTAAAGAAAATAATATTTTATAAAACTTTAATGAAAAGGGAAATTTAAATTCTATGCGAATTTGGATTTCTTTTTTTTTAATTGTGCAGCAAGCCGACTAGAACAGCGCATACCCTAAAAATATGCAATTTGACACTACATAGTTTTTGAGAAATTTAAAAAGCGAATATGAAGCGGGTAATGATAAACGGAAAACTTTTTGGAAGAGATGAATTGGTATTGTTCATTCTTCCGCAAAAGGAAATATCGGTACAGAGGTTTTGCAGGTGAAAGAAAGCTCGACGGCAGACACTGCTGAAATAAAGCCAAATGATATTATTTTAGAAATGGATGGAGATAAAATAACAGGATATGAAGCATTTGAATTAACTTTAAATAATAGAGCTGTTCATTCTTATGTTCATCTTATCATCTTAAGAAAAAATAAACGGATAAGCGTGAATTGTATGGTAGATAATTACCCAGAAACTTATTGAAAAGAGCAGTTTGTTATTTTTCACTCTTCATAAAATATTGCATATATGTTTTCAAACTGAATCTAAGACGGGAATTTAAAAGCCTGTAATCCTATACATAAAAAAGTATCTAGAGTTACAGGTTTTTAATATTTACTGTGAGTCATTTCTCCTCCTTAGCATATTCCGCTGTCCCAAATCATATAATTGATAACGAATGATCCGCATCTGGACTGTTTGCGAGAGGAGGAATACATTTGTCAGTAGATTCTAATTCATTTATTTTTGAACTGGAAGAATCACTGTTTTTTGAAAAAGGACAGGAAGTAGAGGAAATCAGGGGTATTTCCATTGAACCAGAAATAACAATCGAGTCATTAGATAACTATATTTCTATTCGCGGTGCTATTGAGCTTCAAGGGGAATACCAAAAAGTAAATGTTGATGAAGAAGAGGGAGAAGTGCTTGACTTTGACCAGATTCAGGCAAAGCGTTTTGTAGAGAGCATCCGGGAGGTTAACGGTCTATATCTATTTACACATAAATTCCCTGTAGATATATCTGTGCCGCCTCACCGGGTGAAAAATTTAGAGGATGTAACTGTACAGATTGAAACCTTTGATTATGATTTACTAGGACCAGATAACTTGAAAATATCCGCTGCAGTTGAAATACATGGTATTTTACAGGATGAAGTCTACCGTCCTCGAGAGGACGATCTGGAGGAAGAGGAAGCGGATCAAGAGCAGGTAGGGGATACATTTTCATTTGAAATTGAGCATCCTGAAGAAACGTTAACACGTAATGAACAAACTACTTCAGAAGAAAAAACAGCACAAGAAGAGCAAACAGTATCGGAAGAACAAACAACAGTGGAAAAGCAAGCAGAGGATGACCCGGATAGATGGAAAATAAAATCACAGCCTCTATCTGAATATTTTCAGTCTCTATCGGAGGCAAAGGTTTCAGAGGAAGAAAAAGATGATGAGGAACAGATGGATGAACAATTAGAAATGGTTGAAGACATTATATCGATAGAAGAGACAGATGAAAAAGAAGATATAGAAGAAGAGTCAGGCTGGGATATAACAGATGAGTCGGAAATAATTGATTATATAGAGGATACAATTTATCAAGATACACCGAGAGATGAAGAGATAACAGAGAGCGAGGAAACGGAGAAATCAGAAGAAAGAGCAGAAAGTGAATCCATATTATCCGAAATTTTCAGAGAAGCAGGAGAAAATCATTATGCAAGAATGCGGCTATGTATTGTTCAGGAGAATGATACAATTGATACCATAGCTGAACGGTTTGCAATCAGTCCATTGCAATTAATTAAGCATAATCAGTTAGATGCAGATTATGAAGTGAATGAAGGGCAGCTGCTCTATATTCCGGCAAATCAATAAATGAATAAACCTGCACAAATAAGAAAAAAGCTTATTTGTGTAGGGATTTTACATAATTTAGGTTTTAAAACAGTAACGATGTTACTGTACCAAATACAGAATGAAGCAGGTTTGCCTAAAACACGAGCGAATTCAAGTTCTTCTAAATAAGAGGTGACATGGGATGAATTTATGGAAAAAAGTGCTGGAAGCATATCATATCTACCCCGTCAGTATCGAAAAACAGACAGAACGAGTGGTAAAGGTATTTGACGGTATGCAGGAGTATGCATTAAAGCGCAGTTTTTTAACTGAACAGACAATTGAAAATTGGCAGCATGTCTACCATATTGCTCGTGAACAAAATGTAACAGAAATCTTACCTGTGTATTTGACCAGGGATAATACATTTTTTCATAAAGAAGAAAATTTTTATTACTATTTATCACCCTGGATTGACGCTCCGGAAATAACTGATTCTACGTATCATATAGAGAGAACTCTACAGACGCTTGCGCAAATTCATAAAAAAACACGGCAGACCAGCCGCATTAGATCAAATCGTCTAAAAGATTCATTTCAAGGCTTTGAAAGCTTTTGTAAAGCATCCTTAGATCTGCTGCATAATCGTGTTACAGATTATGAAAGCAGAAAATACATGTCTCCATTTGAACTTCTTTATTGCACACATTATAAAGGAGTTTGTCATGCTGTAGGTTTGCTGCAGGATAAACTTGAAAAAATCTATGGTGAGGAAGAAACAGATATTTTATGGTCCACCAGCTTATGCCATCAGCGAGTGGATGACACGCATTCAAAGGGCGGTTATTTAATTAATTGGGAATCGGGCGGTTTTGAGCATCCGGCACGTGATTTATCACATTATTTCCGGGGCTTGACGGGTGCTTATAATCAGCCCGAGAAATCAATACAGCAGGCATTTACGGTCTATCAAAAAACAAATCATCTGACTGTGAAGGAAATGCATCTTATTTCTGTCTATTTGCTTAACCCATCAACCTATTTAAGTGTGCTCAAAAATTATACAAACCGCCGCACAAAAAAGTCAATGGTAAATCAGGTGAAGGAGCTGCAACAGCAATTTCGCCGTTTAGAATTCGGTATGAACTGGGTGGATTTTATACAAGAAACATATGAGTCAAAGGAGGAACAGCCAGATTAGATCCATTGCATGTAAAAAGAAAGAGCAAGGCCAATTAATACAGCCAGTATTAAAATATCAAATGCTGTAGGTATTAAAAGCGTTCTAATAATTTGAAACACCAAAATAGGTGTAATACAGGTCTCTACAATAAAAATACATTTTCTTGCCCAAGGCGGTATACGGTAACGATAATAACGGGACATATTTTTTCCCTCCAGTTTATTTCATTAAGGATAGATTTCTGCAGTTTGATATAATATGTTATGTATAAACCTGTGAAAAGTGTGTCAATAATATAGATACACTTTTTTATGATAATTTTTTGTTTGCTTAACAATTTTATCTGGGAAAATGCCTATTTACCGGTAATTATATGAAAATATAGTTGACGTTCTCTGGTGGAAAGGATAAAATAAATGTTACTAAGAAAACATATGAATGCGTGGAAGAGAAGTAGTAAAGAATAAACGCTCTTAGAGAGGGAAATCATGCGGTGAAAATTTCCTGAGAAGGTTGTTCTTGAAGTCGTCTCTGATGCAGAGTCTCTGAAAATGTAGTAGGAGATTCCGGTTGTCAGCCGATATTCATGACCTTAAGTGTGCTTTATAAAAGCTGTAACGGCTTTTAATTATAAGCAAACAAAGGTGGTACCACGGAAATATACCTTTTCGTCCTTTATCAGGATGAAAGGGTTTTTTTAGTTTTCATAAGAATGAAGGAGGTTTTTAACATGTCAGATAAACAAAATCAGCTTCCTCCGAAATACAATCCGCAAGAAGTGGAAAAAGGAAGATATCAATTTTGGTTAGATGGTAAATTTTTTGAAGCAAAAGATGACCCGGAAAAGGAGCCTTATTCTATTGTTATTCCGCCGCCAAATGTTACAGGCCGTTTGCATTTAGGGCATGCATGGGATACAACAATGCAGGATACAATTACACGTATGAAGCGCATGCAGGGTTATGATGTACTGTGGCTTCCTGGAATGGATCATGCAGGAATCGCAACACAGGCAAAGGTAGAAGCAAAATTAAAAGAAATGGGAACAAATCGTTACGAGCTTGGCCGTGAGAAATTTCTTAAAAAATCTTGGGAATGGAAAGAAGAATATGCAAGCTTTATCCGCTCACAGTGGGAGAAGCTTGGACTTGGATTAGACTATTCCCGGGAACGCTTTACTTTGGATGAAGGTTTATCTGAAGCCGTTCGGGAAGTGTTTGTCCGTCTTTATGAAAAAGGACTTATTTACCGCGGAGAGTACATTATTAACTGGGATCCTTCCACAAAAACAGCGCTCTCCGATATTGAGGTTATTTACGAAGAAATCCCGGGTAAGTTTTATCATATGCGCTACCCGATTAAAGATAGTGAGGAAACGATTGAAATTGCAACAACCCGTCCGGAAACAATGCTTGGAGATACTGCAGTAGCTGTACATCCGAAAGATGAACGCTATCAGCATTTAATTGGCAAAACGGTTATTTTACCGATTGTAGGCAGAGAAATGCAGATTGTTGCCGATGAATATGTAGATATGGAGCTTGGATCTGGAGCGGTTAAAATTACACCAGCGCATGATCCAAATGACTTTGAAATCGGTAACCGCCATGATTTAGAGCGCGTGCTTATTATGAATGAAGATGGAACCATGAATGAGAATGCAGGGAAATATCAGGGGTTAGACAGATTTGAATGCCGTAAGCAAATTGTCAAAGACCTTCAGGAATCAGGTGTTCTATTTGAGATTGAAGAACGTCCACATCAGGTTGGGCATTCGGAGAGAAGCGGTGCAGTTGTTGAGCCTTATTTGTCAACGCAATGGTTTGTAAAAATGGAGCCATTGGCAGAAGCAGCTTTAAACATGCAGGATTCTGATGAGGAAAAAGTTAATTTTGTTCCAGAACGATTTGAAAAAACATATTTTAACTGGATGGACAATATCCGTGACTGGTGTATTTCCAGACAATTATGGTGGGGGCATCGGATTCCAGCCTGGTACCATAAAGAAACAGGAGAAATCTATGTAGGCAAAGAAGCTCCGTCAGATGCCGAAAACTGGGAACAGGATGAAGATGTATTAGATACATGGTTCTCATCTGCATTATGGCCATTTTCTACCATGGGCTGGCCAAATGAGGAAGCAGCTGATTTGAAACGTTATTTTCCAACCAACGTATTAGTAACAGGCTATGATATCATTTTCTTCTGGGTATCCCGGATGATTTTCCAATCAAAAGAATTTATGAATGAACGCCCGTTTCAAGATACCTTGCTGCATGGTTTAATCCGCGATGCAGAAGGAAGAAAAATGAGTAAATCCTTGGGTAACGGTGTAGACCCAATGGATGTTATTGATAAATATGGAGCAGATTCACTGCGTTATTTCTTAATGACCGGATCAACACCTGGACAGGATCTGCGTTTCCATTGGGAAAGAATCGAGTCTACCTGGAATTTTGCCAATAAAGTATGGAATGCCTCCCGTTTTTCTCTTATGAATATGGAAGGATTCACGTATGAGGATATTGATTTAACTGGAGACTTAACTGTTGCTGACAGATGGATCTTATCCCGTTTGAATGAAACAATCGATCACGTAACAAGAAATGCCGATAAATATGAATTTGGTGAAGCGGGAAGACATCTCTATAACTTTATCTGGGATGAATTCTGTGATTGGTATATTGAAATGGCAAAACTGACATTATACGGTGAAGACGAAGTGAAGAAAAAGACAACTCGTTCTGTTTTAGCCCATGTTTTAGACCAGACCATGCGTATGCTGCATCCATTTATGCCGTTTATCACGGAGGAAATTTGGCAGCAGCTCCCTCATGAAGGACCGTCTATCACCGTCAGTGAATGGCCGAAAGTAAATCCGGAATATGATGATAAAGAGGCAGTGTCTGAAATGCAGCGTTTAGTTGCAATTATCAAATCCGTTCGTAACAGCCGGGCAGAGGTGGATACACCAATGTCTAAACAAATCGATATGCTTATCTCAGCGGAAAGTAATGCGCTCGTTCAAGAATTAGAGAAAAACCGAGAATATTTAGAGCGTTTCTGTAATCCCGGCTCATTACAAATTGCAACGGATATCGCAGTTCCGGATAAAGCAATGACTTCTGTGGTGACTGGTGCAGAAATCTTCCTTCCATTAGAGGGCTTAATCGATTTTGGCAAAGAGATTGCCCGCTTGGAAAATGAGCTGAAAAAATGGAATAAAGAAGTAGAAAGAGTGCAAAAGAAGCTTTCTAACCAAGGATTTATAAGTAAAGCGCCAGAAGCATTAGTAGAAGAAGAAAAGCAGAAAGAAAAAGACTATCTGGATAAACAGGCGAAAGTAAAAGCCCGTTTGGCAGAGTTGAAAAATTAATATGAAAAAATAGCTGTGTGGAAACATTATCGCACAGCTATTTTTTCTTTTATATAACTTATATACGCTTCTAAAATATTGATATCAGTCAGCATACTCAAGGTACGAGAGCCGACAGCATCTTCAATTTCATTAAATATAAGTTTTCCATCCTCTGTAAACATAAAGTCAATACCGACAAGTCCAAAATCATAAGCATCTATAATCTTTTGAATGGTTCTTATTTCGGTTTTATTTAAAGTGTACAAGGATGCTGTTCCTCCGAGAGAATAATTTGCCCGAAAATCATTTGCATTAGACCGTAAAACAGCAGCAATGATTTTTTTATTAATGACAAATACCCGTAAATCCTTCCCGGGCTGAATATTTTTAGGAGATTGTAATAAGAAATCCTCTGTACAGCTTTTTCGATATGCTTCCCATTCCTGCTGGTTATCAATCATCGTAACCTGGTTTCCACCTTTGCCCTTAGCCGCTTTGGCAACAAATGGGAAATTTAGTGGCAAAGAGGAAGGAATAAGTTTTCCGTGAAAAAAATAGCTTTCCGGTACTGGTATACCCAGCTGCTGCATAGCTAGATATCCATGAGCCTTATGATTAAATGTTTCTGAAATCACCGCATTATTAAATACAGTAACCCCCATCTGCTCCAGCTGCTTATTTAAAAGCGGATCCATTGTCCTGACAACAGCAAAATCAGCATAGACTTCTTTTCCTTTTGTATTAATAATCTGTTTATCTCTTCGAATACCAATAGAAATATCTTCTCGTAATAGTAGTGTTAGTTCAATTGACTGCTTTTTGGCTTCATCAATAAACCAGTCAATATAACTTTTATTTCGTATGGAATCAGCTTCTGTATAGATTAACCAGCCATTCATTGGAAAAGCTCCTTTTTTATATATGCTATCATATGGTCTGCAGCGTTGATCCCTGTACATTCATACAGATTTCGGATATGTGCGTTAGCATTTATTTCACAAATCAACCATTCGTTATTTGGTCCAAATAATAAATCAACACCTGCAAAATCCGCTCCGATTGCTTTTACAGCTGCAACGGCAAGCTTCTCTATTTCATCATTAATGGTAAATGGGAGCATCTTTCCTCCATTCGTTACATTTGCCCGGAAATCCTGACCGTTTTGGCGTTCCACAGCTGTAATTGCCTGATCGCCAATGACTTGAACGCGAATATCCCGCCCCCTGCTTTCCTCAATATAAGTCTGAAATAAAAATGGGCGCTGTCCAATCAGAGAGATAACACTGGTTAGTTTTTCTTTATAATGAACTAAATGAACCTGCTCTCCAAAGGAGCCAAATGTTTCCTTCACAATCATTGGAAAACCGAGATAATCGATTACTTTCTGTATATAACAGGAAGAAAGGTTCTCTGCATGATATTTTTTAGGAGCAATGATGGTGTTAGGAATGGGAAGCTGCTGCTTCTCGAGCATTTGATAAGTATAAATTTTATCATCACTGATTTCAATTGCTTTTGAAGAATTAAATACGCGTACTCCAAGCCGTTCCAACTGTCTTGCTAAGTAAATATCCTTGTCAATAAAAAAAGCAAAGTCAGGCAGTTTACCATTATTTGATATAGATGACACAGTGCTTTTTTTCGGGCATAATAAAGTTATTAAATCATCATTTTTTAAGCAGATTGTATTAATTCCTTGCTTTGCAGCAGCATCTTTAATCATATCTGCATAGTCCAGGAATTTGTCTGTTGCAATACTTCCATTAATAATAATCCAGCCAAAACAATTCAAAATAGAACATCCTTTCTGTGATACAGTGAAACCTGATTTAACGAATGGTTTATCCCGATAAGAACAAGGAACACAAGCTAACGTCTTCGAATCCTTCGAAAACGCTTGTGTGACCAACATCGTGTTGGCCTGAACCAATCAGGAGATGAAGAGGCCGTTTTCCGCCAAACCCTAAAAAATAATAACACTGTAAGAAAAAGGCGGAATTACGAACACTCATGCCGTGATAATTAGTATACGATGAAATAGATGAAGGGGGAAAGAGAGATGCATTCAGACATCACTAATTTTTTTAAAGAAAGGCAGAAACTTGGTATACAGCCGGGCTTAGATCGCATTGAGGCTTTGCTAAAAGCTTTAGATCATCCAGAGAAAAAATTTGCATCTATTCATATTGCCGGAACAAATGGAAAAGGGTCTACAGGTACCTTTCTGCAAGCTGCATTAAGAGCAAATCGTTATCGTATAGGTACCTTTACATCACCTAGTTTACAAGGCCTTACGGGCTTTATACTTAATAACGGAGAACCAGTCTCTGAGGAAGCTTTTACTGCATTATTTCAAGAAATAAAACCGGTGATTCAGCAAATGGATAAGGATGGCAGGGCACCGAGCCACTTTGAAATTATCACTGCGCTGGCTTTTTTATATTTTTCCAGGAATGTAGATATAGCTATTGTAGAAGCCGGTATGGGAGGAAGAGAAGATACAACAAATGTTATTAACCCCATTTTATCAATTATTACGACAGTTTCTAAAGATCATACTGCATTTTTGGGTAATACACTTGAGGAAATAGCTGCCCATAAAGCGGGGATTATTAAACCATTTACTCCTATTATAACAGGGGTGGAGGGAGAAGGGCTTATTCCTATTATCAACGAAGCAAATGAAAAGAGAGCAGTATTATATCGATTTGGGATGGACTTCACGATTACAGATTTACAGATTGATGAGTTTGAATGGAAAAACCTTGCTTCAAAATATCGTGTAAAACTCCGGACAATTGGTTTACATCAGCATCACAATGCTTCCGTAGCAATACAAGCTTTAAAGGTATTAAAGAATAGATTCGGTCATTTGGATATGCGTGTATCGATTGATGCTATGCAAAAGGTTACGATACCGGGAAGAATGGAAAAAATCCATGATAATCCATTTATTCTGGTCGACGGTGCACATAATGAAGAAGGAATAAAGGCTTTTATTAAAACGGTGAGAGCAATTTATCCAAGAAGAAAAGTGCTGGTTTTATTTGCCGCTTTCAAGGATAAGGATGTAGCAGAAATGCAAAGATTGCTGGCAGATGTTTTTCCAAATTTGTATATAACTTCTTTTGAACATCCCAGGGCTCTTACATTAACAGATTATCCGCTGCAAAATAAAGGGGAGCAGGTAGAAAATTGGCAGGCATGGATTGAAGATAAGATAAAAATGTCTACAGCGCCTGTTCTGATAACAGGATCATTCCATTTTATTGATTTAATCCGTTCTTTTGTTAAATCTTTGAAGGAATCAGATTAAATAACAGAAAATGATAAGAACAAAAAGAATATTGTAGAACGATTATAAAAGCTGATGTCATAATTCGCCTTACTTTTTACAAGAGCTATGCTAGAGTAAAACCAATACTAGCATTGGAGGGCCGGATTGATGACAAAACAAAAACCACATATGATAGATGATACGAAAGGTACTTGGACATATAAAGTTAAAACATCCTCCAAAGAAGATGCAGTAGACGCAGAATCTGCGGCAACTGTTGAAAATGAACAAGAAGAACCTGACTTCTCAACGCTATCAGCAGTTAACAGCATGAATAAAGGGAAGCCCCTAAGAAAAAGAAATATAATATGGAAAGCTATCCTGGTCAGTGGGGTAAGTGCTATTTTTGTTGGAACGATTATAGGTTTTATTCTTTTCCGGATGTTTGTACAGGTTGATACACCTGCGAGTGCTGGGAATCCGACGCAGGGAACTACACCGGTTGCACAGCCGGAAAAAGAAGAAGCAGAGTCAGATATAGTAACGGGTTCACTAGATTCACTAGAGACATATATTATTCAGGCTGGTATTTTTTCGGAACTAGAAAACGCAGATCCTTTAATAGAAAGTTTAACAAGTTTGGATATTCCAACTGTATTTTTGGAAAAGGATGGACAGTTTTATCTGATGGCAGGAGTTGGTCCGTCAGAAGATGCAGTAAAATCTCTTGCTGCGTCACTTGCTAATAATCAAGCCGACCTTTATGTGAAGAAATGGAGTACAGAAGCGAGAGAAATAGAAATGACAGAAGCAGAAAGTGCCTGGATAACAGAGTTTCAATCTTTTTTTGATGAACAGCTCAAGCAGGCCGATTTAAATCAGCCGATTGCAGATGAAGAGATAACCGTACTGGTAGACAAGGCTCCTGAGAGGGCAGATAGGATAGCTGAATTAGTAACCAGTTTAACAGAAATGATGGGAAAACCTTCTTCTTATCAATTATTAAACTGGGTGAAGGTATATGATGAATTATAGCGGATAACGTGCATAGCAGGTTTTATAAAATCCCCTAAGGAAAGCGTGGTCCCAAACACCAGCTTTCCTTAGGGGATTTTTATCAAAACAGGCGAGAAGACTCCCTCTTCAAGCGCTTGAAGGCTTTAATCGAAGCGATAAGGGGAAGGTGAATCGCCTGCCGACAAGAGATTGCTTTTGAGCAGTAATTGCTCGTAAATAAACAGAACAAGCGTTCTTTTGCGGTCCTTCTTCTGATATAATAGACAGGAGGAGGGAAGGGACCATGAAAGTAAAAAAAGTGTTTCGTTTTCGTATCTATCCGAACAAAAACCAAATCACTTTCATCCATAAGACAATGGGCTGTACCCGTTTTGTCTACAACTATTTTACAGGAAAACAAAAACAAAAAGATATTTACTGGTATAGGGTGAATGAAATGGTGCAAAACGGATAGCTCCTTCAAAATAATTGGAAGGGCGAATTTTTCAATAAAAATAAGTCGATTAAAGCGGTTCAGGAATTGAAGAAAAACTATCCCTTCCTCAAAGAAGTCGATAGCATTGCCCTTCAAAAAGCGGTGGAAAACGTGAACGATGCCTATACCCGTTATTACAAGAAACAGAATAGGACGCCTCGTTTTAAATCTAAGAAGAACCCTATTCAATCGTATACTACGAAATATGTCAATGGAAATATTGCCGTGTTCGATAAACATATTAAGCTGCCCAAGCTAGGGCTTGTTCGTATGGCTAAAAGTCAGGAAGTGGAAGGCCGTATGATGAATGTAACAGTCCGACGCAACCCTGCCGGTAAATACTTTGTTTTGATATTAGTTGAAGCCGAAGTTGAGCCTCATGAAAAGGCTGGTACCTGCGTAGGCATCGATGTCGGATTAACGGATTTTGCAACCCTTTCCGATGGCACCGTGTATGGAAATACAAGATTCTTCCGGACATTAGAAAAGAAACTCACAAAAGCACAGGTAATTCTGTCCAGAAGACAAATAGGATCAGCAAATTGGCAGAAACAAAAACGAAAAGTAGCCCGGCTTCATGAAAAAATTGCTAATAAAAGAAAAGATATGTTAGATAAGATCTCCACCGATAAGGAGGCAAGCTAAGAACGCCGCGTCCAGCGGCAACGCTTGCATGACCAACATCATGTTGGCCTAAACCACGATATCATCGGAATAGAAGATTTATCTGTGAAAACCATGTTAAAAAATCGAAATCTATCGAAATCCATTAGCGACGTGTCCTGGTCTGCGTTCCAAACGATGCTGGCATATAAAGCGGCCTGGTATGAAAAACAGGTTGTTAAGGTTGCTAAAAACTATCCATCCAGTCAGCTGTGTTCTCATTGTGGACATCAAAACCAAGGCGTTAAAAATCTCGCCTTGCGTCCATGGACATGTGACATCTGTCAATGCCATCATCAAAGAGATGTTAACGCAAGCAGGAATCTTCGTAAGGAAGCATTGCGATTAACCGCAGGAACTGTGGGGATAGCCTAATCCATAACTGACCAATGGGTTGGTGTTCTTAGGAATCTCCCACTTCAAACAACTAATAAGGTTGATAAGTGGGGTAGTTCAAGAGGCTTTCAGAGATAACGAAAAGAAGATTTTTTTATAAAATTCTTTTTTTGCTTTGGTAAAAAGACTTTAAAGAACCAATTTCTTATTAGAAAAAATCAATTATAACTTGCTGATATTGCTTAGAAATAAGTAATTGCCAATTTGTAGAAGAAGATTAGTATCGGTATGATATAGATAAAAGAAAGGTGGGATAACATGGGAAAACCAATTTTTATTCGGGATTTACCAACGGAAGACAGGCCAAGAGAACGTTTATTAAAGCATGGTGCTGATAAGCTGAGCAATCAAGAAATATTATCTATATTAATTGGCAGCGGCTCTAAAAATGATCCTGTTCAACTGCTTGCAGACCGTATTCTTATGCATTTTGAAGGTATTAAATTATTAAGGGATGCTACGGTAGAAGAATTAACAGCTATTAAGGGGATAGGTGTTGCAAAAAGTTTAAATATATTGGCTGCAATTGAGCTTGGAAAAAGAATCAGCAGTTATAAGTCGATAGATACCTATATGATCCGTTCTCCAGAAGATGGAGCGAATTATGTTATGGAAGAGATGCGTAATTTAGCACAGGAGCATTTTGTAGCTCTTTTTTTAAATACAAAAAATCAAATCATTCATCGGCAAACCCTTTTTATTGGCTCTTTAAATGCTTCAATAGTACATCCTCGTGAACTGTTCCGCGAGGCGGTCAGACGTTCTGCTGCCTCTGTTTTAGTTTGTCATAATCATCCTTCAGGAGACCCGACACCATCACAGGAGGATATCCTTGTTACCAAGCGTCTTGTTGAATCAGGAAAAATAATTGGAATAGAGGTTATTGATCATCTTGTTATTGGGAATGAACGCTTTGTGTCGTTAAAACAAAAAGGATACTTATAAATACTATCTATTTTAGATTTTTTTTCGTATAATTGTATATGGAATTAATTTTCAGCGCCATTTTTCAAAAAATGTAAAAGTGGCGCTTCTTAAAATTGTATAAACAAAGCTTGATTCATGAGAGGGTTCAGTCTATAATACGTGCTGATATAAAACGAGAAACTGAAAATATAATTATTGATGGAAGAACGAGAGAGGATGAAATATATGGGGATATTTAATATTTCTCAGGATTTAGGAATTGATTTAGGAACAGCAAATACATTAGTCTATGTAAAGGGCAAGGGCGTTATTGTCCGCGAGCCATCAGTTGTGGCAAAGAATTTAGAGACTGGTGCAGTTGAGGCTGTCGGAAGTGATGCAAGAATGATGATTGGACGTACACCTGGAAATATTTCTGTTGTCCGCCCGATGAAGGACGGGGTAATTGCAGATTACGATACAACTTCCATTATGATGAGTTACTATATGAAAAAAGCAATGAAGAAGCGTTCTCTCTTTGCTAGGAAACCAAATGTAATGGTTTGTGTGCCGTCTGGTATCACTATGGTTGAGGAAAGAGCAGTTATTGATGCAACAAAACAGGCAGGAGCAAAAGAAGCTTATCCGATAGCAGAGCCTTTTGCAGCAGCAATTGGAGCGGGGTTGCCTGTTTGGGAGCCGACAGGCAGTATGATTGTTGATATTGGCGGTGGAACCACTGAAATTGCTGTTATTTCTTTAGGAGGGATCGTAACCAGTAATTCTATCCGGATTGCGGGAGATGACATGGATGAAGCGATTATCTCTTACATAAGAAAAAATTATAGCCTAATGATTGGAGAAAGATCCGCTGAATCGATTAAAATGGATATAGCAGCAGCTAAACAAGGCATTGTTGGAGAAGAAATGGATTTAAGAGGGCGTGATTTATTGACGGGATTGCCAAAAACGATTACAGTTACTTCTGAAGAAATTTCCGGAGCTTTGGATGATAATATTGATGCAATTGTTAATGCCGTCAAAGCAACATTAGAAAAAACACCGCCAGAATTATCTGCTGATATTATGGATCGGGGTATTGTTTTATCGGGAGGCGGCGCTCTTTTAAAAAATCTTGATAAGGTAATTAGTGAGGAAACAAAAATTCCGGTATTTGTTACAGATGAACCGTTGGAAAGTGTAGCAATCGGAACGGGCAAATCACTTGATTATATTGATCAATTCCGTTCTGCTCCAAGTGTGTCTTCACGCGCTTTAAATTAATAAGTAGGTGTTTGTATGAATTTTTTTCGAAGTAAGAAATTATTTGTGATCCTAATTGGATTTATTGTACTAGTAGTATTAATAGGATATTCTTTAAACAGTCGTGGGCATTTAAACTTTGCCGAGAAGATTGTCAGTGATTCTGTAGGGTGGGTGCAAAATATTGCACAGGCTCCAGTTACGTTTGTTACTGATATTGTGTCAAATGTTAGTGATTTTAAGACAACATATGAAGAAAATCAGGTATTAAGAGAACAATTATCTCAACAAAAAAGCATGGTATATGATTTGCAAAAGCTGGAGGATGAGAATGAAGAGCTGCGCTCCATTATCGATATGACGGAAACAGCTCGGGATTATGAACCGATCTATGCGACCGTGATTGCCCGTTCGCCGGAGCAATGGGTGGACCAGGTAACCATTAATCGCGGAGAGAATGACGGAATCCAGGAAAATATGGTTGTCAGAACAGCAGAAGGAATGATTGGAAAAGTCCTTCATACTTCCAAGGGTACATCTACAGTACAATTATTGACCGGATTTGATGAATTTAACCGTGTTTCCGCAACGGTTTTACGGGAAGATGACAAAGATATTTTTGGAATGATTGAAGGATTTGATGAGGAAACAGAGATGCTCTTGTTCCGTATTATTGAAGAGTCTGATGCCGATATCGAAGAAGGGGATACAGTATATTCCTCAGAACTGGGCGGAGAATTTCCGGCAGGTATTACAATTGGTGAAGTCAAAGAAGTTGTTGCTGATCAATACGGATTAACAAGGATTGCAATGATCGAACCGGCTGCAGACTTATTTGATATCCGGAATGTGATTGTTGTGAATCGTTCCATAGATCAGCCGGAAGATGAAGAAGAAGGGGATGAAGAGTCTTGACCAGGCGTGTAATATTCCCTTTGATTCTTTTTGCAGTAATGGTACTCTCTGGAGTAGCTTTAGAGCTTTTGCCTCATCAGCTGTTAATGGGTACATATATGATTGTGCCCCACTGGCTGTTTGTCATGCTGATTTATATTGCTATTTTCTACGACCGGAATGACACTTATTATGCTGTTTTATATGCGCTTATTTTTGGATTGCTTTTCGATATCGTTTATACAGGTATATTAGGTGTCTATATGTTCTCTTATGCACTTGTTATTTATATTGTCCGCGGTTTGAAGAAAATGTTGCAGGGAAACTTTTATGTACTGCTAATGCTGTCAGCTTTTGGAATAGCCATAGCTGATGTTAGTATTTATGCCATTTTTACTGTTATCGGATTTACAGATATGCCGATTGAAGTATACTTATTGACCCGGTTAATACCTACAATTCTTATGAATCTATTATTCCTGGTATTAATTTATCCGTTTATTATAAAACCAATGCGGAAATGGGGTACAGAATTAACATAATCTGACCGTTTGAAATAAACCGAACAAACCGAATTATTTATTAAAGAGCGGCAGACTCTGCTCAGTCGGCATCATTCATTAGATGCAGCTGTAGAAAAAAGAGGTGAATGTATCGTGCAAGAAACGAAACCGACCATCACAATTAAAGGTACAAGAGATGGTTTGATTTTATTTATTGATGAAAATTCTTCCTTTGAGGAGATTTTACAAGACCTGATAAAAAAACTGGACGCCAGCACCCCCCAAAAAGAAGAGCCTGTTGTTTCGGTTAAAGTAAAACTCGGCCATCGTTATCTGACGGAGGAACAGCGCCATCAATTAAAAGGTATTATTGAAGAAAAAAACCGTTTTCAAATTGAGGCAATGGAATCAGATGTGATACCAATTAAAGATGCAAAAACATGGCTGGATGAAAGTCAATTAAAGGTAGTTAATCAGATTGTCAGATCCGGACAAGTACTTGAAACAAAAGGAGATTTATTATTAATTGGAGATGTAAATCCCGGCGGCAGGGTAAGAGCCAGCGGGAACATCTATATTATGGGGAACTTATTAGGAATTGCGCATGCCGGTATAGAAGGAGATCAAGAGGCTTTTATAGCTGCCTCCTATATGAAGCCGGCACAGCTTCGAATTGCAGAATATATTAGTCGGGCACCTGATTATGAAGCTGATGGAGTATACATGGAATGCGGAATCATTGATCCAGATCAGAATAAGATTGTGATCGATTCGATTAAAACACTTTCTAAACAGAGAAAGGTGATTAGCGCATTTGAGAGGAGAATGAATAATGGGTGAAGCGATTGTAATTACATCCGGGAAGGGTGGGGTTGGTAAAACAACTACATCTGCAAATATTGGTACATCTTTAGCTTTGATGGATAAAAAAGTATGTTTAATTGATACAGATATTGGCCTGCGTAATTTAGATGTAATTATGGGACTTGAAAATCGGATTATTTATGATATTGTCGATGTTATTCAGGGACGATGCAAGCTGCAGCAGGCTCTGATCAAAGATAAACGTTTTGATTACCTTTCATTGCTCCCTGCTGCACAAACAAGTGATAAATCTGCTGTAACGACAGAAGGCATGAAAGAGATTGTTTCAGAACTGAAGCAAGAGTATGATTATATTATTATTGATTGTCCTGCCGGTATTGAACAAGGCTTTCAAAATGCAATTGCCGGTGCTGACAGAGCAATTGTAGTAACAACTCCTGAAAATTCAAGTGTACGGGATGCCGATCGCATCATAGGGCTTATCGAAAAAGAGGATATGATAGAACCTCCCAGACTAATTATTAACCGAATTCGCAATCATATGATGAAAAATGGCGATATGCTGGATATTGATGATATTGTTCAACTGTTAGCGATTGATTTAATAGGTATTGTAGCTGATGATGAAGAAATGATTAAAGCTGCAAATAAAGGAGAACCAATTTCTCTCTCTCCAAATTTTAAAGCTTCTATCAGCTATCGTAATATAGCCAGAAGAATTCTGGGAGAAACAGTTCCCTTGCAGTCATTGGAGGAAGAAAAAGGTTTTATGCAAAAGGTAAAAGCATTTTTTAAAATATAATAATTAATAAAGAAAACATCCGACAGGAAAAAATCCATCGGATGTTTATTTTTTAATAACCGGTAAAAGCTTCCCCAATCGTTTGTCGATAAGGTCTTTCATTAAAGTAATAATCTAAACACTCATTATCCTCAACAGAAATCCGCTCCCTGTCAGGGTATTCAATATAAATGGTATGCTTCTTTTCACGGTGAAAACGGGTCAATACATCTAAAAAACTGTCCTGGGGAGACGCGTAAATTGGTTTAATAGCACGTACAATATTATCTCCTTCGTATCTCTTTAAAAGAAAACGAATAAAAACATAAAAGCGATATTTCCATTCCTTCCAATTTTCCTGTATTAAGAAGAGCCAGATAAGAAAACTGCTTAACGTAAATGGAAAGAAAAGAAGCTGTCCTAAAATGATTATTGCGCATATCACTAAAGAACTGATAATTGTTGTATAATATGCTTTTTTAAAGGTTAAGAAAGTAGTTAAAGCTAAGAAAACAAGCTTTCCGCCGTCCAACGGCCAAATTGGCAGCAGATTAAACAGGAGAATAATTGTATTATAATAAAGTATTAATTCAAAATAATAATCCGGAATTACTCCAGAGGAAGATACGGCATATAAAAAGCCATAAATTAAAATTTGTACAAACGGCCCTGCAATTATAACGATTGCTTCCTCGCGGACAGGGCGAGTGCCGTGTTCATCTGTTTTCATAACTCCGCCAAAAGCCCAAAGTACAATAGATGAAATTCGCCACTTAAACGAAGAAGCAGCGATGTAGTGCCCTAATTCATGGAGAAAAACAATGCTGAAAATAATAGCAAGCTCTGTAAAAGAGCCTGTCAAAAAAGAAATGATAATAAATATCCATAGAATAGGGTGGAAATGAATGAGTTGTATAGAAGTTTTAAGGCTGTTGATCAACCAGAATCACCTGCTCAGGATCAATATATTTGTTCTCTTGCTCAATTGCGAAAAAAACAGATTGATTGCCGCTTTCTTTTCCTAATGCTCCAAGAACTTGACCATTAGAAATATGCTGATATAAGTGAACTTCGATTGAATCTAAAAAACCATACTGCGTTGTAGAACCGTCTGCGTGTTGAATCTTTACCGTTTTATCTGTAGAACGGTCATTTCCAGCAAACACGACAATACCTTCTCCAACTGCTGCCACATTTTCTTCTCCTTCTGTATCAATATAGACACCTTGACCATTTTCATGGAAGTGTTCTGAAATGGTGCCGTTCACCGGAAGATATGTTGAATCGGTAACAACCTCCTCTGTAATCGTACTTGGTCGGAAAGATAAAGGAGTACCAAATACTTCAGAATACCACGCGTTAACTTTTGCAAAAGGAAATTGATTTGTTAAAGTGGAAGTTATCCATTCTCTTGGCTGCTCCATAAAAGGTTTGTCTACTTCAGTAACAAGTGCTGTTCCCAGAAAAAGCGAAACGGACAATAGAGCTTTCACTGCAATACTGGTAATACGGGAATTATTTTCAGGAATTGCTGAATTTGTATGGCTGGAAGATATAGAAGGATAAAAACCGTGAGATTCTTCCATATCCGGTAATGCGTTACTTTGTAAATAATCCTCTTGGTTGCCCTGTTTTGCTCTATTCAGTCCTTTTACTTTCTGACGCATTTCAATTGATTTACGAATTTTTTTTAAGTTTTTATCCATCCATCTCACAATCCTTTTTTAAAGATAGTAATATTAGAAATAAATTTCTTCTTAGATTGGTACAAGTATATATATGCTGAACAAGCTGTCTATATGAGTAAATGCATGAAAGATAAAAACGGACATTACTTAATAATAAATTTTCTTGGCTGCAGCATTAGTCTATTTATAAATTAAGATATAATAACTCAACTTTCGCGCCTAAAAAAATGTACTTATTGTAGTGATAGGTTTTGATCGCTCCTTTCATCTGTCTCTTGACAAAGCATAAACCCTATCTAGAAAGAAGGTAACGTGTATGGACACCGCTGCGGCGGGCCGTTTTGCTTTTCAAGTTAGCTGAAGCCGTCCCCATGGAAAGCGGAGTGGTTGGTTGCAGGAGCTATACACAATCTTCATTTCAAAAGTAAGATAATTTAACAAAATGCAAGCAGGATAATGAAGAACATGTTTAACCTAGAATGGCAAGGTGTAGATGCTTATTCTCAGGTGCGAAAGTTGAGTAATAATAGGTAAGAATATTGAATTATGTATTAGAGGGGAGTGTATTTATATTGAGCAATATAAAAAGTTATCAAGATGAATCAGAGCATAATTCAGATATCATGTTGAATATTGATAAATATTTGAGTAATTCTGTTGATAATGAGGAGGTTCCCGGTGCAGTAATATTAATTGTGAAGGATAAGAAAGTGCAGTTGCATAAAGAGTATGGCTTTTCTCAAATTATACCTTATTCATTGCCAATGAATAAGGTATCGATTTTTGATATAGCCTCATTAACAAAAGTGGTTGCTGTTTGGCCGGCAGTTATGTTCTTGATAGATAAGGGATACATAAATATGAATGATGAATTATTTCGCTTTTATGGGGATGAAATAGATTCAGAACTCAAATATACAACGATATTTCAACATTTAACGCATACTTCCGGTCTTTCTGAGAGAACTTATTTAAAGCAATTTGGCAATAATAAAAAAGACATTATGACAGGACTGTTAAAGGATGGTCTAGAATATCCTCCTGATAAACAGGTTATCTACAGTAACAGGGGTTTTATTATTTTGGGTGATATTATAGAAAAAGTCAGTGGAATGAGCCTTGATCGACTCGTGAAAGAAAATATTTGGGATGTTCTGAATATGAACGATACAATTTTTAATCCAGACCAAAATTTAATTGAAAGAATTGTTTCAACAGAATTTTATCCGGCTGACAATCTGGTTAAGCGTGGAACTGTGCATGATGAGAATGCAGAACTGTTAGACGGAATTGCCGGGCATGCCGGAGTATTTTCAACAGTAGGTGATATAGGCAAATTATGCGCTATGTTATTGAATTCCTTAAGCGGAGAAGAAAATAAAATTATTTCTCAAAAATTAATAAAGGATTCATTTATTAATTACACAACACAATTAAATGAAAGCAGGGGATTAGGCTGGGCAATATTCCATAAATCTGAAAATAGTAAGATTGTCGGGCACTATGGTTTTACCGGTACAACAATATGGATTGATTTAAAGAAAAATATGTATACAGTTCTTCTGACAAACAGAGTCCACCCAAGTAGAGAAAACAAAAATATTCATTCTATACGGGCATATGTGAAGGAGCTTTTAATGAGCGTGAAATAGTTTTTGAAATATAAAAGCTTCCATACTATATTATTGTTAAGAGTTTTTATCTAAGATCATTAAAAAAGGTTGACAATGGAACCCGTAAAATGATAAGATTTATCTGTTATTCTAAGTAGCACCCGTGCTACAACCGCGCAGAACAGGTCTTAAAACTGTAAACTGCAGTACCTGAATGGCGAGTCTGAGTTAAATGAGGAGGTGCATATAAATGTACGCAATTATTGAAACTGGTGGTAAACAAGTTAAAGTAACTGAAGGACAAGAAATCTATGTAGAGAAGGTTGCTGGTGAAGTAAATGACACAGTAACTTTTGAAAAAGTCCTATTCGTCGGAGGAGACGATGTGAAGGTTGGTGCTCCATACGTTGAGGGCGCATCTGTAACAGCTAAGGTTGAAAAGCATGGCCGTCAAAAGAAAATTGATGTTGTGAAGTTCAAGCCTAAAAAGAACTATCATCGTAAACAAGGTCATCGTCAGCCATACACAAAACTTGTAGTTGATAAAATCAGCTTATAAGGATTCTGTTATTCATAATGATTCAAATAACTGTTTTTCAATCAGATAATCAAGTTACAGCATTTGAACTTACTGGACATGCAGAGAGCGGTCCTTATGGATATGATCTTGTATGTGCTGGTGTTTCAGCTGTGACATTTGGCGCTGTGAATGCAATTATGAAGTTATGTGAGACAGACCTCAATATCGATCAGGGAGCTGACGGCGGTTATCTTTCTGTCCAGCTTCCAAAGAATATAAGCTCCGAAAAACTTGAAAAGATACAATGGTTAGTACAGGGGATGATTGTCTCCTTAGAAACTATTGAAGAAAGTTATGGGGAGCACGTTCGACTGAATTTCTCATAAGGAGGTGCATTTTTATGTTACGTCTTGATTTACAATTTTTCGCATCTAAAAAAGGTGTAGGTAGCTCTAAAAACGGTCGTGATTCACAATCAAAACGACTTGGTTCTAAACGTGCTGATGGACAGTTTGTAACTGGCGGTTCAATCCTTTATCGTCAACGCGGTACAAAAATTTATCCAGGTGAGAACGTTGGCCGCGGTGGAGATGACACTCTTTACGCTAAAATCGATGGTGTTGTAAAATTCGAACGCTTCGGTAGAGACCGTAAAAAAGTTAGTGTTTATCCTGTAGCTAAAGAAGCATAATGCTTGGTTAACAGTATAGTTAAGGAACAAAGCAGGCTGTCGAGATAAACTCTCGGCAGCCTGCTTTCATTTCCCGGATATTGTCGGATGCTTCTGTTTTACTGCTTTTGATTTACTGTGTTTTCTGCTATACTCAATTTTAATGAGGTGAAGGAATGGACGAAAAGGAGACAGTTCGTATAATACAAAAATACAGACATGATTTAATGAACCGATTACAAATTGTTTCCGGTTATTTAACTATGGGGAAAGCGGATAAGGCAAAAATGAATTTAGATAATGTTCTGGAATACTATGAAGAAGAACGGAAACTGATGCGGTTGAATGCTGATAAGCTTATGATATGGATTTTACAATTTGAAGATACATATCCTGCCTTTGCGTTAACGTATTATGTAGATTTACTCGAACCTTCTATGAAAAAGATTGATGAGCAGGAGCTTCTTTCATCCTGTGAAAAGCTATTAGCTTTTTTGTCAGAAGCTGCACAAGATTTACTGGTATACGATCTTGTTCTTCATATTGAAGAGCAAGAAACACAATGGGTAATTAGGATGGTTATAAAAGATATCATCCTTGAGAAAATAAGTATTGAGAACATAGAACAGCAACATGGTGTTTCTGTAACACAGGAAAAAGAAAAAACGAATTTTGAATGGAATTTAGCAAAAGAAGAAAGAGGTGATTAGCAATGTTTGTCGATCAGGTGAGTGTATATGTAAAAGCCGGTGATGGCGGAAATGGACTGGTTGCGTACCGTCGTGAGAAATATGTTCCAAAAGGCGGGCCAGCAGGCGGAGACGGCGGGAACGGAGCAAATATTGTCTTTAAAGTAGATGAAGGTTTAAACACATTAATGGATTTCCGATATAACCGCCATTTTAAAGGGAAACGCGGTGAAAATGGCATGAGCAAAACACAGCATGGCAAAAATGCTGCTGCCTATGTTATCCCTGTGCCGCCGGGAACTACGGTAATAGATGAAGATACAGGCGAAGTCATTGCCGATTTAACAAATCACGAGCAAGAGGCTGTAATTGCAAGAGGCGGACGTGGAGGAAGAGGTAACACAAGATTTGCCAGTCCACGTAATCCAGCTCCAGATATGGCTGAAAATGGTGAGCCTGGTCAGGAGCGTAATATTAAAGTTGAGTTGAAACTGATTGCTGATGTGGGATTAGTAGGTTTTCCGAGTGTGGGTAAATCTACATTGCTGTCTGTAGTGAGTGCTGCCAAGCCAAAAGTTGCTGCTTATCATTTTACAACAATTGCTCCTAATTTGGGAGTTGTTGATACAGGAGATCAGCGAAGCTTTGTGATGGCAGATTTGCCCGGCTTAATTGAAGGCGCTTCTCAAGGAGTCGGACTGGGGCATCAATTCCTGCGACATGTAGAGCGTACAAGAGTGATTGTACATGTTATTGATATGGCAGGAACAGAAGGACGCGATCCTTATGAGGACTATGTGAAAATTAATGAAGAGCTTGCTGCATATGATAAGAAGCTTTTAACAAGACCGCAAATCATCGCTGCTAATAAAATGGACATGCCGGATGCTGAAGAAAATTTGAAAGAATTTAAAGAAAAACTTGGAGAAGAGCTCCCTATATATAGAATTTCAGCCGTAACAAAAGATGGCTTGAGAGATTTATTATTTGCAGTGGCAGATAAGCTGGAAGAGATTCCGAAATATGAACAGGAGATAGAACAGGCTGATGAAACAGTTGTCTATCGTTATCAGAAGGAAGAGGATCCTTTCCATATAACAAGAGATCCAGATGGTGCTTTTGTACTTTATGGCCACCGGATCGAGACATTGTTTAAAATGACCGACTTTCAGCACGATGAAGCTGTTCAGCGTTTCTCCCGCCAGCTAAGAGGAATGGGTGTTGACAAGGCACTGCGTGAACGCGGAGCACAAGACGGTGATACTGTCCGACTGTTAGATTACGAATTTGATTTTATTGAGTAGCTTTGAAATGACAAACTCCAAGTGCTAAAAACGAAAACTCTAATACTTGAGCCCCTTAACAAAGAAGACTTGCTGATGCCGGATTACAGGTGCGGACAGGACGATATAGCTGTACTAAGGAGCAGACGGCAAGTTTCGCTATGGTACAATCCGGGCTCAAGTCTTTACATTTTTAAACAGGCACTTTAAAGTTTTTATATTTAGGAGGAAATAAAGTTGACGAGTATTGGTTATTTAGGACCTAAAGGAACATTTACAAAATTAGCAGTAGACGCAACTTTTAATGGTGAGCATAAAGAATCTTTTAAAACAATTCCGGAATGTATCGATGCAGTAGATAAAGGAGAAATTGACATCGGGGTTGTTCCATTAGAAAATGCAATTGAAGGAACAGTACAGCTGACCGTTGATTATTTAATTCATCAAGTGCGAATACCTGTAGTTGGAGAAATCGTTGTACCAATTCAACAGCATTTGCTTGTACGCAGTGATATTATTCGCAAAGTATCAGAAATAGAAGAGGTGCATTCACATAGCCATGCTATAGCGCAATGTCACCAATATCTGCATCAGAATTTAAAAAATGCCAAAATAGCCTTTACGTCTTCAACCGGAAGAGCAGCAGAAATAGTCAGCGGTTCTGACAGGCCTATTGCAGCTATTGGAAATCGTTCAGCTGCTGAAGAGTATGGCCTGGAAATATTTAAAGAAAATATTCATGATTATCCAAATAATCATACCCGTTTTCTAGTTCTTTCTCATCAGCCGGAGAAGGTCAAAATAAAAAGTGAGGCAAAAGGCGAAAAAACAACGTTTCTAATCACTTTACCGAGTGATAAAGCTGGGGCGCTTCATCAAATTCTTTCTGCATTTGCTTGGCGTAAATTGAACTTATCGAAAATCGAGTCCAGACCTACAAAGACTGGTTTAGGCAATTATTTCTTTATTATTGATGTGGATCAGAAATACGATGATGTTTTGCTGCCTGGTGTTAAGGCTGAGCTTGAGGCACTTGGATGTGAGGTAACTATTTTAGGGTCGTATTCCGTTTACAATATCTTATAAATGAAAGCTTTTTATTGATGTTTAAAGCCTCTGATATATAAATTTAATAATCCAAGAAACAGGAAAAAAGTGCTGAACACATGGTATCAGCACTTTTTTCCTGTTTATATTCCTTTTGAATTATCTTTTCTTTTTTCTCTATATGTTTCCAATGTCTTTTCATATTCCTCTGGAGAAGTTTCCAGATACGTTTGCATCCTTTTCTTATTAGGTGTTATTGTCAGGCCTAAGAATTTTCTTTCTTCGTTAGCAATCTTGAAGAAGGATATAACCAGTAAGATAACAACCAGACTGAATGGCAGAGCAGCTATGATTGCGGCTGACTGCAGTGCATCGAGCCCGGTTTCTCCACCTGCTAAGAGAAGAATAAATGCAATAGCTGATAAAGAAACTCCCCAAACGATCTTTACTCTTCCAGCTGGAGTTAAAGATCCAAATGAAGTTTGCATTCCTAAAACGAAGGTTGCTGAGTCTGCTGAAGTGATAAAGAATATTGCCACGAGCAGAACTGCAACAATGGATAACACTGTACCCATAGGGATTTCATTAAAAATGCCAAACAATTGTGTTTCCGGAGGCATATCAAATATATGTGGTGCACTTTGTCCGACAGAAATACCTGTAACTCCAAATACGCTAAACCATAAAATACCAATAATGGTCGGTACAAGAAGGACAGCTAAAATAAATTCGCGAATTGTCCGTCCTTTGGAAACCCGTGCAATAAAAATTCCTACAAATGGGCTCCAGCTCATCCACCAGCCCCAATAATAAATAGTCCATTGAGACATCCATTCACTTTTTTGCTGATTCAGCGGAGCAACATCTAATGCGTTATACATAAAGTTTTGCAGATAAGCACCAGTACCGCTTGTCATCATATTTAATATTAAAATAGTTGGCCCAACAATTAATATGATAAGAAATAAAATTCCGGCTAATACCATGTTGACATTACTCAGGTATTGAATTCCTTTACTTAATCCGCTCCATGCACTGATTAAGAACAATACAGTTACCACAGCAATAATTATTGCTTGTACAAAAATATTATTAGGTATGCCGAATAAGTAGTTTAAACCGCCGTTAATCTGCATAGCGCCTACACCTAGTGATACTGCAACACCGATAACAGTTGCGAAAACTGCCAGGACATCTACTAGAGTACCTAATGGACCATCAACCCGATCGTGGAATAACGGGCGCAATGCTTTAGATAAAAGCCCGACCTCTCCTTTTCTAAACTGCGAATATGCAAGCGAAAGGGCAACAACACCGTATATAGCCCAAGCATGAAAGCCATAATGTAAAAAGGTTGAACGCATAGCTTCAAGCATAGCTTCATTTGTTTCTGGATCCTCTGTAGGTGGTGCAAGATAATGTGAAACAGGTTCAGATGCACCATAGAACACTAATCCAATACCCATTCCAGCACTAAATAACATTGCAAGCCAGGAGATTGTTTTAAATTCCGGTTTATCCTTTGGTTTTCCTAATTTTAAAGTTCCAATTGGGCTGAAAATAAGAAATACACAAAAGAATACAAGTATAGTTGTAAGAATCATGTAGTACCAGCCAAAATTTTCAGTAATCCAGGATGATATATTACCGGCAACTTGTCCAAATCCATCCGGAAATACTGCTCCAATAATTACTAAAATGCCAATTAAAATAGAGGCATATAGAAAAACATTGGACATTTTTCTTTTCTTTGAGATTTTACTCATAATTTGCTCCTTCCTGTATTTAAACAATCTATAAATACAAAATTTAATATTGTATTTTTTAGACTTTCACATCCTAACAAGTATCCAAAATAAAATCAAATGCTTTGAAGATACCGATGAAACTAAAAACGTACGTTATACCAGCCATAAAAAGGACAGTATGAAATAAATCTTTGTGTCTTTTCGGCAATGACAAGATAGTTGTTATAGAATATGCTATTACCTCTCTATACCTTTATTAAGTAAAAAATAAACTTGTGGTATCAGGCAGTACAATCTTTTTAATCAAAAACAGCATGAATGATTTGAAACAAAATTGCTGTTTTTAGTATGCGCAATTTTAACTTTTACATTTATAAAGTGGATAAGTCAGGTTTTTCTTTTTCCATTTAAAGCACTTAAAACTTAAAAACAGCTTTGTAAACATTCATAAGCCCAGTGTGCAACTTTTTTCTATTATGTGCATATGCTGATATAGAGCATTAGCCCATTTCAATTATGAAAGGGAAAGGAGTTCGTTACTTTTGAAAATACACATTGTACAGCTTGGAGATACGTTATGGAAATTGGCGGAGAAGTATAATGCTTCTTTTGAGGAATTGAAAAAGGTAAACTCACACTTAGCTAATCCGGAAAAGCTTATGCCTGGAATGAAAATAAAAATACCAGGGGCAACAAAACAAGTGCAAAAAGGAACATCAAAAAAGGAACAAATGACACCGGTGTCCAAGAAGGAAAAGACAACCAAAAAAGAGCAAAAGACATTACCTTCTAAAGAAGAGGTAAAATCTGCAAAAAAAGAACAGACAAAACCGGTCCAGAAAGAAGAAAAGAAAAAAACAGAGCATCCATATAAACAAAAGACACCGACACCAATCGCTGTATTAAAAGAAGATGATCAAAAAGAAAAGAAAAAAGAACAATTTGAAGCAGTTATGCCCAAAATGCCCAAGGTTCCTTCTATGCCCATTTTAGAAAAGGAACCAAAATCGATGCAGAAACCGATAAAGAAAGAAGAACCTCCTAAAAAGCAGCAAAAAGAAAAAACTACACCAAGCATGGAGCAGACTGCCGGTAAAGAAGTACCACAACAGCAGGAGGCCTTTGAGTTTGAAGCTTATCAGCATCCACCAGCAATCCCTTGTGAACCAGTGCCTTTTTGTCCACCGATGATGCCGGTATTTTTCATGCCTTGTCCACCGATGCCTCATTTTAATCCGTATGGTATGCACCCGGGTATGCAGCAGGGATTTCCAATGATGCCTCCTATGCATGCAGGTGGAGACTGCGGCTGTGGGGGGAATCAGAATCAATCAGGGCCGATGCAGGCTACTTTCAACCCGGTAATGGGATTCAATGAAATGCAATATGAAGGTGGACATCAGCAGTTTCAAGGGATGATGCCTTATCAGCCGGAACAGACTGTAAATCAGATGAATCGGCAAGGACCTGCACCTGATATATATACATCAGCAAATAACGCAACAGCTTCCAAGCAGACTATGGATAATAGTCCTGTCTCACCTGACAAACCAAGCCAGATGCCGACATCGGCATCATTTATGGATGATATAAGAAGGGATCCAGGGGTTGCAGAGAATCGGCAGTATGCTTATTTTAACCCGACACCATTATCCAATTCACCAGAAAATTCATTCTATCCAAAGCCGCCATTCTTTCCTGAACAGTCTAAAGATAAGCATGATTCCAGTTCATAACAGCATTAAATTAGATGTCTAAAAAGTCCTTCCTTATCCATACTAACAGTATAAGGGAGGATTTTATTATGCTGAAAATACAATATATGATTTATGCGATATCCATTTTATTATTACTGACAGGCTGTACAGGTACATCTACAGAAAGAAATGCAAGCAAAGAACAGCCTGTTCAGCCAATTCACTATGAGGAAAATAAAGGACAGGTACCCTCAGAAAACAATGTTGAAAGGCAAAATGAACCGCCATCATTAGAATCCTTTGATAAAGAAGAGTCAGCAGCATTTCAAGAATTACTTCAGGAGAATGTAGATGTGGAAGATGTACAGGTTGTTACAACAGAGGATCGTGTTGTTGTTGCAATTCAAATGAAAAAAGGGACAGATAATCGTGACTTTGAGGAAGTAAGTGACGATATAGAGCATATTTTGCATACAGATAAAAAGCTGTTTATTTATAACAATGTAGCGAAATGGGAACGGGTAAAAGATTTTAATGCACGTAATGAAGGGAATCAGATGGGGGAAGATATGGAACGTCTGTTTCAAAATCTTTTTGAATAGTTATGGCGAAAAGATGGTTTTCCTTTTCTGATGGGACTTTTTTTGATATAGTAAAAAAAGAGTTTCGAGAGAGGAGTATGTCTAATGGCTGGACATTCCAAGTGGAAAAATATACAAAAGAGAAAAAACGCACAAGATGCAAAAAAAGGTAAAATTTTTATGAGGCATGCAAAAGATATCTATCTTGCTGCGAAAAGCGGTGGAGGAGATATGGATACCAATGCTGCTTTAAGAACAGCTGTTGATAAAGCAAAGGCTGATAATATGCCAAATGATAATATAGAGAGAAATATTAAAAAAGCAACTGGTACGCTGGATGGTGCCACTTACGAGGAAATTACGTATGAAGGGTACGGACCCGGCGGAGTTGCTGTGATTGTAAATGTATTAACTGATAATAAAAATCGTACCGCTGCTGAAATTAGACATGCTTTTAAAAAGAATGGCGGAAACCTTGGTGAAAATGGAAGTGTATCCTTTATGTTTGACCGTAAAGGCTATATTGTCGTTGAAAATACAGATGGCTCTATTGATGAAGATACAATTACTTTAGATGCACTGGAAGCAGGAGCAGAAGATGTCAGCGTAGAGGATGGAGCCTATGAAATCTTCACGAGCCCTGAGGATTACCAAGATGTGGTCTCTTATTTAGAAGAACAGTCCTACAAACTGGCTGATGCAGAAGTCACTTTAATTCCACAAAATTTCAATTCTCTGTCTTCGGAAGATGAAGAGAAAATGATGAAGCTGGTGGATGCGCTGGAAGAAAGCGAAGACGTACAGGATGTTCATCATAATCTGGAATCGAATGAATAAACTTCTATTTATAAATAGAAGTTTATTCATTGATTTGTCCAGAACAAAAGGAGCTTAAAATGATTGCATATATAAATGGAAAGCTTAGTTCAATAAAAGAAAATGCTGTCATTGTGGATGTGCATGGGATTGGGTATGAGATTATTTGTCCCAATCCTTATATATTTGAACCGCAAATGAATCAGCAAGTCCAAATACATACGTATCATCACGTCAGAGAGGATGCGCAAATCTTATTCGGTTTTCGGAATACAGATGAGAAATACTTATTTACCAAGCTTATCTCTGTTTCAGGGATTGGTCCTAAAGGAGCTTTAGCAATTTTAGCCGGTGTAAATATTCATGGATTTATTGCAGCAGTGGAAAATGAAGATGAAAAGTTTTTAACAACCTTTCCAGGGGTAGGGAAGAAAACCGCGCGTCAAATTATTTTAGACTTAAAAGGAAAACTGGTGAACGACTTTGCAATAGGAAGTACAGCTGAGGAATCTGAAAAAGTAAGCAGCACACAAGAGCGGCAAATCGTGTCTGAAGCACTAGACGCTTTAAAGTCATTAGGCTTTACACCGAATGAACTGAAGAAAATTACACCGCAGCTGAAGTCGGACAGTACATTAAAAAATACAGACGAAGTCATCCGCAAAGCATTTAGTCTATTAGCAAAATAGAAGGGAGTGTTATTATTGGATGAACGTATGATAGATGGAAATCTGCATGAAGAAGATGTATCCATCGAGCAAAGCCTGAGACCATTGCAATTAGATGATTATATTGGACAGTCTAAGGTAAAGGAAAATTTAAGTATATTTATTCAGGCTGCAAAAATGCGCGAAGAGCCGCTTGATCATGTATTACTATATGGACCGCCGGGACTCGGAAAAACAACGTTAGCCTCTATTATTGCTAATGAGATGGGTGTTCAATTCAGATCTACTTCTGGTCCTGCCATTGAGAGAGCAGGAGATTTAGCAGCAATTCTTTCTTCCCTGGAGCCGGGAGATGTATTATTTATTGATGAAGTACATCGGCTTCCGAGATCAGTTGAAGAAGTGCTGTATCCAGCAATGGAAGACTTTTTTATCGATATTGTCATAGGCAGTGGTCCGAGTGCGCGTAGTGTCCGGATTGATTTGCCGCCTTTTACATTAGTAGGAGCAACAACACGGTCAGGGCTGTTAAGCGCGCCGCTGCGTGACAGATTTGGTGTTCTTAGCCGGCTGGAATATTATGAAGTAGCCGACCTGCGCCGGATTGTAATGCGCACAGCCGATATATTTCATATGACAATTTCAGAAGATGCGGCAGTAGAAATTGCCCGCAGATCCAGAGGAACACCTCGTATTGCAAACCGATTACTGAAAAGAGTACGTGATATCTCACAGGTGAAGGGCGAAACAGAGATTAGCTTTGAAACAACCAGGCAGGCCTTGAAAATGCTGCAAGTCGATGATGCAGGATTGGATCATATTGACCATAAGCTGTTAAAAGCAATTATTGAAGGGTTTAACGGCGGACCTGTTGGACTAGACACGATTGCAGCGACAATTGGCGAGGAATCGCAAACCATCGAAGAAGTATATGAGCCCTTTCTGCTTCAATTAGGTTTTATCCAGCGGACTCCAAGAGGAAGACGGGTTACGGCTAAAGCTTATGAGCATCTTGGCATTCCAATCGTAAATGGAGAAGAATAATGGGGAAAGTATTTATTATTGCAGGGATTGTTCTGATTGTAATTGGTTTACTTTGGTCATTTATCGGGAGACTGCCAGGTGATTTCACATTTCAAAAAGGAAATATGACCTTTCATTTCCCGTTAATGACTTCTATTCTTGTTAGTGTTGTACTAACTCTGATCCTATTTATTATAAGCAGATTTAGATAAGGTTCGATAGCTACGATAAGACGAAAGTAAGGGGATAGACATGAATATAGAAGATTTTGACTTTGATCTGCCTGAAGAATTAATTGCGCAGACACCTTTGAAGGATCGGACAGCATCCAGACTTTGTGTTTTGGATAAACAGACCGGTCAAATACAGCACCAGCATTTTTCAGATATAATAAATTATCTGCATGCAGGTGATTGTCTCGTTTTAAACGATACCAAGGTATTGCCGGCGCGTTTGTATGGAGTAAAAGAAGATACAGGTGCAAAAATAGAAGTTCTTTTACTGCATCAAGAAGAGAACGACAATTGGGAAGTGTTAGTAAAACCTGCTAAGAAAGTTAAAGAAGGAACAGTCATTGATTTTGGAGACGGATTGTTAAAAGCTGTTTGTACAGATATTAAAAAGTATGGCGGGCGTACAGTGAAATTTTCTTACGACGGGATTTTTTATGAAATATTAGATGAACTGGGTGAAATGCCCCTGCCGCCATATATTAAGGAACAGCTTTCGGAAAAAGACCGTTACCAGACTGTTTACGCAAAAGAAAAAGGGTCCGCTGCTGCTCCGACTGCCGGGTTACACTTTACCAACGAATTATTACAGCAAATAAAGGATAAAGGTGTCGAGGTTATTTTTATCACACTACATGTCGGTTTGGGTACATTTCGTCCGGTTAGTGTAGATTCTGTTGAAGAGCACACGATGCACAGTGAATTCTACCGCATGTCTCAGAAGGCCAGTGAATCATTAAATAATGCTAAAGCAGAGGGAAGAAGAATTATTTCAGTTGGAACCACTTCAACTCGTACACTGGAAACAATTGCTCGTGATAATAATGGAGCCTTTGTGGAAACGAGCGGCTGGACTGACATTTTTATTTATCCACCATATCAATATCAGGCAATTGATGGATTGATTACGAATTTTCATCTGCCTAAATCAACGCTTATTATGCTGGTAAGTGCGCTGGCAGGAAAAGATGAGGTGCTTCATGCATATCGAGAGGCTGTAAGGGAGCGTTACCGCTTTTTCAGCTTTGGGGACGCTATGCTAATTATCTAGCTTTATCGGGTATAAATGCGTTATGATATGTTTAGACTGAAAAAAAGGAAGAGAAATCATGATACCTATAACGTATGAATTAATAAAAACAGATAAACAGACTGGAGCAAGGCTTGGACGTGTGCATACTCCGCACGGATCTTTTGATACACCGACCTTTATGCCTGTCGGAACACTGGCAACTGTAAAAACGATGAGTCCTGAGGAATTAAGCTCTATGCAGGCAAATATAATACTTTCTAACACGTATCATTTATGGCTGCGTCCGGGAGAAGATATTATTGAAGAAGCTGGCGGCTTGCACAAGTTTATGAATTGGGATAAAGCAATTTTGACTGATTCGGGCGGATTTCAGGTCTTCAGCTTAAGTGATATGAGACAAATAGAAGAAAAAGGTGTTCATTTCCGTAATCATTTAAATGGAGAGAAGCTATTTTTATCTCCTGAAAAAGCAATGCATATTCAAAATGCATTAGGATCAGATATTATGATGGCATTTGATGAATGTCCGCCTTATCCAGCTACCTATGATTATATGAAATCTTCAGTGGAGCGGACTTCCAGATGGGCTGAACGTTGTCTGGAGGCTCATAAACGGTCAGATATTCAAGGACTCTTCGGTATTGTTCAAGGTGGAGAATATGAAGAATTAAGAAGGCAGAGTGCGAGTGATTTAGTTTCACTTGATTTTCCCGGGTATGCTATTGGCGGATTATCCGTTGGAGAGCCAAAGGATGTTATGAATCAGGTTCTTGAGTTCACAACACCATTATTACCGGCAAATAAACCGAGATATTTAATGGGGGTGGGATCGCCGGATGCTTTAATTGATGGAGCTATCCGCGGTGTGGATATGTTTGACTGCGTATTGCCGACCCGAATTGCCAGAAATGGAACTTGCATGACATCTCATGGCAGATTAGTGGTTAGAAATGCAAAATATGCACGTGATTTTTCACCGATTGATGAAAATTGTGACTGTCATGTTTGTAAAAATTATACGAGAGCTTACATTCGTCACTTGATAAAATGTAACGAAACATTTGGATTCCGACTTACGACTTATCATAACCTGCATTTTCTGTTAAAATTAATGGAGCAAGTTCGAACTGCTATAAAAGAAGATCGACTTGGTGATTTCAAAGAGTCATTCTTTGAACAATATGGATTGAATCAAGAAAATCCAAAGAACTTTTAGGAAGGAGATGGAACATATGGGAGCTGAAATGATTACACCAATTTTATGGATTGTACTTATGTTTGCTATTTTTTATTTCTTACTTATTCGCCCGCAGCAAAAGCGTCAGAAGCAAGTAAGAGAAATGCAGGATAGTCTTCAAAAAGGCAACTCAATCGTAACAATCGGCGGATTACATGCGAAAATCCATGCCATTGATGAAGGCACAATCGTGCTAATTACTGATGAAGGCACAAAATTAACGTATGACCGTTCTGCAATCAGAGAAATAAAACAAGAAGCATAATGCATGAAGAAAGCTAATGGACAATCATTAGCTTTTTTTCATGCATTCATTATATGCTGTACAAACTAGTTTTCTTCCACAGGATTTGAAAAATTAACTCCGATAATCCCTCCTAATATTGCTGCAATCAGGTAGAATCCATGGTACATTGCTTGAGTTAGCGAGAAACCCTGCTGATAACCGAGAAATTGAACTAAAAAAACAAATCCGGTAAATCCCAATCCAATCAATACACCTAAAAGCCAACCCTTTGCTTTTCCCTTTAAACCAGTAATTACTCCACAGACGAATAGAATAAGCAGTCCAATGATAAAAGTGACTAAAGATAAGGTTGCTTCTTTCATATCCAGAAATTTCAAAAGCAAGCCTAACGTAAAACTTGAAAGAAAAAGTAACCCGAATAATATAATCCAACCGTAGAATAAAGATGTCCATTGAATTTTTTCCATTCATTCATCTCCTCTAAGTTTGTCCTTTCTTCTAAATTTATGCTTGTATTTTTTATTTAGAAGAAATATTTAAAAGAGAGATACCGAGCTGTTAGAGAAAACTATTTGCTGATGTTTAGATAATCATTTATAGGCAAAATAAAACCAAGTAGTTAATTCTATCAAATAAAATCATTTCTTTTTCGAGAAAAACGGCAGTTGTCTTAATTCTTCTTTACGAATAAAACCTAATAGAAGCAGTAATATAAAATAAATTATTACGATAATTAAAAGCAGCAGGATGAATGAGATCAGGTTTGTGTCACCCGTGTAAAATTGGTTTTTAATATAATAGGTCAGAAGAAAAGTTGCTCCACATAATATAATCATGCGGATAATATCCTTCCAGGCAGGAAAATAATTAATTTCTCTTCTTAGTACCCCGATATGAAGAAACGTAACAAGAACAACATTCACGCAGATAGCAACTGCGGCTCCCTTAATCCCTAAATTTGAACTTGTTGCCAATAAGATCATGACGCCAAATTTTAAGATAACCCCTATCAACGAATTCCACATAGCCGGTCGTGCTAAATCGAGAGCTTGTAAAGCTGCCTGCAGTGGAGCCTGAATGTATAAAAACAGGAAAAAAGGTGCCATGATAATTAGTAGGGATGCTGCTGAATCAGAACGATACATAAGGTTAAGTAAATCAGAAGCAAATAAGGTCATGATAATAGTAGCTACAGCTCCTGATGCAAAAGATATCCGGATAGATTGATGTATGCGGTTATGAATCAATTCTGTTTGATTTTTTGCTCCTGCCTCAGAAATGGATGGCACAAGGGCAATAGAGAGAGAGCTTGTAATAAATGTCGGCAAAAATAATAAAGGCATCGTGTAGCCCATTAATTCACCATACTGCTTTGTTGCAGCTGCGGCAGTGACACCTGCGAGTGCAAGAGATTGGACAATAATGATCGGATCGAGGAAATTTGAAATTGAACCAATCATTCTGTTTCCCAAAGTTGGCATGGAAATAGATAATAGTTCTTTTGCTGTTGATTTTCCGGATAGAACAGTTTCTGTAAAATGTTTTCGTATTTTCAGCTTTCTTTTTTGACGAAATTTTCGGATCATGTATAAGAGCGAAGCAAATTCACCAATAATAATACTGAACATAGCACCTGCTGCGGCATATTCAATTCCATAAGGCAAAAGAATATAAATAAATACACCAACAAATGTAATCCGTACAATTTGTTCGAGTACTTGGGCAATACTTTGGGGCTTCATATTCTGTTTTCCTTGAAAATAGCCCCTTAAAACTGCTGATACAGCGGCAATTGGAATAATAGGACTAATGACAATTAAAGGGAGTAATACACGGCTGTCTGTAAATAAGGTGACAGATAAAATTGGCGCAGCCAGAATCAAAAGCACTGTAAACAGGACACTTGCACTTAAAGTAATTGCCAGCGAGACGGCAACAATTTGTTTTATTTTTTTAGAATCATTTTGTGCATCTGCTTCCGCTACACGTTTAGAAATAGCCACTGGAAGGCCGAATTGTGTCAGGGTCATAACTAAAAATAGAGTTGGCAGAGCCATCATATAAAGACCGACACCTTCTTCTCCCATAAAACGTGCTACGACCATCCGGTTAATGAAACCCATAAACCGGGTAAGCATGCCTGCAATAATTAGAATCAATGCTCCTTGGATAAAGGTTTGTTTCGTCATTCGAGTTGCCCCGCCTTCTCAAAAAAATAATTTTGATATACAATGATATATATGCTGGGTAATGGACAAACCATGACAGTTGAATTGGGTCAAGCAATGAATAATGCAGCAAAAGTGCTCAGGTTTTCCTATATAGCACTGTTTAGACTTTTTTATACTTTCTTTACCAATTAAAAAGGCGTACAATAAGATAGGACTTTATGGAGATTTATAAAGAAATGGTGGGATGAAATGGACAGTCAGCATGTAGAGTCATGGAAAGAATTGATTTATCCGGCATTAAAAAGTAAACAGGAAGAATTAAAAATGCTAGGTTATGAACAAGCGACTCCAGAAGGCGTATGGCAATGTCTTTGCGTGAAAATTTGGAAGGGTAAAACCGAAAAAAGACTTCATGAAATTGTTCAAGATATTTTTCATTTGAAATCATCTGTTTATTTAAGCTATTTAACTATTCAATCCTATGAAAATGATGATTTAGCAGCTTCAATTGAAGCACTTATTGGAAATTCACCACAAGCGGATAAATAAGGTCCGTCTAAAAGGTTGATATATGAAGGAGGAAGCGCAAACGATGAAAAAAAGAGGCAGAATCGTTGCCTTTTTTCTTGTCATCGCAATTTTGGCAGGAGTAATTGGAACAACGTTTAGCAACTTGATAAGTAAAGTGAATCTTGGCTTGGACTTGCAGGGAGGTTTTGAAGTCCTGTACGAGGTAGAGCCTGTTGAAGATGGTCAGGAAATTTCAAACAGTTTAATGGAAGGAACAGTCCAGACTTTGAATGATCGGGTTAATCGCCTGGGTATTAGTGAAGCTGTCATTAATATAGAAGGGGAGGACCGAATCAGGGTTCAGCTTGCAGGGATTGAAAATCAAGCCGAGGCCAGAGAGATACTGTCAACATCTGCGCAATTGTCTTTCAGGGATGTTGACGATGAGGAATATCTTGATGGATCAGATATTGTAGAGGGAAGTGCCAAGCAGGATTATAATCCGAACACCAATGCACCAATTGTAACTCTTAAACTAAAAGATGCAGATAAATTTGGTGAGGTAACGCAAGAAATTAGTCAAATGGCCGATAATCGTCTGGTTATCTGGATGGATTATCAGGAAGGTGAGGATTCATTCGCTGCAGAAGCTGAGAAAGAAGAGCCTAAATTTATTTCTGCACCGGCAGTAAGTCAGACGATTAATTCCAGCGATGTCATGATTGAAGGTAACTTTACAGTGGAATCAGCCCAGCAAATGGCAGATATTATTAATTCTGGTTCACTGCCTGTACATATGAATGAGATTTTCTCTACATCTGTAGGTGCACAATTTGGTGAACAGGCATTAAATCAGACAGTGTTTGCAGGGATCATTGGAATTTCATTGATAATTCTTTACCTATGTGCATTCTATCGCTTCAGCGGTATCATTGCTTCCATTAACTTAGCTGTCTATGTATTTTTAGTAGTATTAATTTTTGAATTGCTCAATGGAGTATTAACATTGCCTGGCATAGCCGCTCTTATTTTAGGGGTTGGAATGGCTGTTGATGCAAACGTAATTACCTTTGAACGAATGAAAGAAGAATTAAGGGTTGGAAAATCTGTAAAAGCAGCCTTTCAATCTGCAAATAAAAGCTCTTTTGTGACAATTCTAGATGCGAATCTGACCACCTTAATTGCGGCAGGAGTACTGTTCGTATTTGGTACAAGCTCCGTTAAAGGATTTGCGACTATGCTGATCATCAGTATTTTAATCAGCTTTTTAACATCAGTATTTGGTACAAGAGCTCTCCTGGCATTATGGATTCAAAGCGGCTTTTTGAAAAAAAGAAAAGGCTGGCTTGGTGTCAATAAGAAACAAATTAAAGATATTACAGAAGGAGAAGAATCTGATCCTGCATTTTTTGGCAAGCATGTTAATTTCGTGAAGCATCGCAAGAAGTTTTTTGCTGTTACAACAATACTGGTGATTATTGGCGCTGTCAGCATTGGGATTTTTAAAATTAATCCGGGAGTTGATTTTACAAGTGGTACCCGGATAGAAGTTGTTGCTGATCAAAGCTTAACGGAAGAAGAAGTGGAATCCGAGTTTGAAACGCTTGGTTATGAAATAAGCTCTGTAAATTTATCTGGTGAAAATAATGAAATAGGTGTTGTCCGTTTTGATACAGTACTGGATGAAGGGGAGGAGCATAGTCTAAAGCAACATTTTGAAGAGGTATACGGACATGAACCCGGTGTGAGTGTTGTATCGCCGATTGTTGGTCAGGAGCTTGTTAAAAATGCAGTTTATGCTGTAGCAATAGCATCTTTATTTATTGTTGCATATATAGCTGTCCGATTTGAAATCTTCTTCGGTGTTACTGCTGTAATTGCCCTATTGCATGATGTGTTCTTTATGCTGGTGGCATTCAGTATAACGCAAATTGAATTTGATATTACGATTGTAGCTGCAATCTTAACCATTATCGGTTATTCATTAAATAATACACTTGTTATTTTCGACCGGATCAGAGAAAATATCCGTCACGAAAAACGGGTAAAATCATTTAAGAAACTTGCAGAAATTATCAATAAGAGTATTATTCAGTCATTTACGCGGACAATGAACACGTCTATTACAACGATTATTGCTGTTGTTGCTTTCTTAGTGCTTGGAGCATCCTCAATATGGGCCTTTGCTTTTGCACTGTTAGTCGGATTACTGGCTGGAACATATACTTCTCTGTTCCTGGCTTCACAGCTTTGGCTGGTATGGAGAGGAAGAACAGTGAAGGATAAACCAGTTGACTTTAGAAAAAAAGAAAAAGTTGACGGACCGCAGGTATAGCTGTATTAAGGAGCCTATATTTAGCAACTGTCATATAGTAAGAGAGCTTTCAATGTGGTAATATTTCTGAAAGAGCTTAGCTTCAGACTTTAGTTAACATTACCGATTTAAACCATTGAAAGCTCTCTTTTTTTACTATCATGCTTAAAATAATACTCAATCGGGTAATGAATATATAGAAAAAATATTTTTTATGGAGGAACAATTATGAATGGACAGGTTTATGTCATACTCGCTATTATATTTGTAATTATTATCGCCGTTTTTGCTGTTATTAATGTGGAACCTGTAGCAGTCGATTATTTATTTTGGACGGCGGATTCCCCTTTAATCCTGGTTATCCTCTTTTCTGTATTAATGGGAGGATTAATTACTGCAGCGGTAGGGGCAATTCGACTTTATAGAGCACATCACGAGATTAAAAAACTTCGTACAGAAAATGAGCGCTTGAAAAAAAGAATGGCAGCCCATGGAATTACAGATGTGCAGGGGAAAGAAGAAAATAAAAAAGAATCCCGAAAAGAAATGCGTCAAGAAGCTAAACAAGCAAAAAAATCAAATAAAGAATAATCTTTCTTTACAGTTTAACTGATAATCAGAGGAATCTATTTGATGCCCCTGGCCTACTCTAGTATAATGATTAGGTCAGGGGTGAATTTATGCTATCAAGTAAAGCAAATTGGAAATATATAAATAATCCGCCTGTGGAGGAAAGAGATTCTATAGAAATAGCTATGTCGCCTATTGTTAAGGATCTATTTTTACAAAGAGGAATTACCACAACGGAAGAAGCAAATCAATTTATGCAGCCGGATTTAAATAACTTAATAGACCCATTTTTAATGAATGGAATGGATAAAGCGGTTAAGCGAATTAAAGAAGCAGCTGAAAATAAAGAAAAGATTGTTGTGTATGGAGATTATGATGCAGATGGTGTAAGCTCTACAGTTGTCCTGCTGCATGCTCTGAAAAAAATTGGTGCAGACTGTGAATACTATATTCCCAATCGTTTTACTGAAGGATACGGTCCAAACGAAGCAGCATTCAGGCAGCTTCATCAAGCTGGATTCGGGTTAATTATCACGGTGGATACAGGTATTGCTTCTGTTCATGAAGCAGAGGTGGCAAAGGAGCTTGGTATTGATTTAATCATTACTGATCACCATGAGCCTCAAGCAGAAATTCCGGATTGCTACACTATTATTCATCCGAAATTATCTGAGGATTACTTTTTCAAAGAGCTGGCGGGTGTCGGTGTTTCGTTAAAACTGGCACAGGCTTTAATCGGAGAGCTGCCTCGGGAAGTGCTTCCTTTTGTAGCTATAGGTACGATTGCGGATTTGGTGCCATTGGTTTCTGAAAACCGGATTTTGGCTACATTTGGTTTGAAAGAGCTTAAAAGAACCAATTATGTTGGCTTGAAAGCTTTAAAACAGGTATGTCAGTTAGAGGAAATCATTACAGAGGAGGATATCGGTTTTCGCATTGGTCCACGGCTGAATGCAGTGGGACGTTTAGGAGATGCCGATTTAGCTGTAGATCTTTTACTGGAAGAAGATAATGAAATTGCGTTAGAAATGGCAAACGAACTAAACCATATTAATGAACAGCGAAAGAAAATTGTTCAGGATATTGTACAAGAAGCGATGGAAATGGTTCAAACAGATAAACGGATTATTATTGTAGCAAAAGAAGGCTGGAATGAAGGCGTATTAGGAATTGTTGCTTCAAAGTTAGTCCAGAAATATGATCGTCCTGCAATAGTTTTAGCGATAAAACCAAAGCAGGGTATTGTAAAGGGATCAGCCAGAAGTATTCCTGCATTTGACTTATTTGAAGGCTGTATGACAGTCAGAGATTTATTTACGCATTTTGGCGGACACGCACAGGCTGCAGGTATGACCTTACCTATTGAAAACTTAGATTCTCTGGAAACTGCTTTAAATGATTTACTTTTCCAGAATCTGTCGGAAGAAGATTTTAAGCAGGAATTGCATATTAATGCTATATTAGATATTGCAGATATTAATGTAGCATTAATTGAGGAGATAGCAAAACTTTCTCCGTTTGGGATGGGAAATCCGAAGCCTTTGTTTGAGATAAGAGAAATACCGAAAGAGGTTCGTCAAATTGGAAGCAGAAAAAACCATTTGAAAATGCAATTTGCATCTGCAAATGGTCAAATGGATATGGTTGGTTTTGGATTTGGTGAGCTGAAGGATGCTATTTCTCCGCAAACAGAGATATCGATAGTTGGAGAGCTTTCTGTCAACGAGTGGAATGGGAGAAGGAATGCCCAATTAATGATAGAGGATTTAAGAATTACAGAGTGGCAGCTATTTGATTTTCGAGGGAAAAAAGCTGAGCAATTAATTCCTGATAAGGCTAACGAAGTCTTTGTCTGCGATGAGTCTATACAGCCTGATGAGCATACGGAAACATTTACTTATAAAGAGGCGCTTTCCAGAGATTTGACATCTTATCATACAATCGGTTTTACCGAATTACCTGAAAGCATGGATGTTATGAAGAAAATTATAAAGCAGATGAATCCGAAAAATATTGTTGTAGCGTTACGTCAGACTACGAATCAATACCCATTTCAATTTCCTTCCCGAAAGGAATTTGTGGATTATTACAGCTTAATTAAACAGCATCAGCAATTTCGGGTTACGGAAATGCAGAAAGCTATTGAACAGCATCGGGGCTGGAATGAAGCCAAGATAAAATTTATGTCAGATGTTTTCACAGATTTAGGATTTGCAACGTTGAAGGACGGATGGCTTTGTTACGAAGCTGCAAAGAATAAAAAGGATTTATCAGAATCAGTCATTTACCAAACCTGCTTCAAACAAAAAGAAGCAGAAAGTATACTTATTTATTCTAATTACCAGGATTTAAAAAAATGGTTTGCATCGTATCTAAATCTGGATACGTCTGCGAATCTACAGGAGGAAGCAGTGTATGGATTATAAAGAATATATTGAGATTGTAGAAGATTGGCCAAAAGAAGGGGTTCGTTTTAAGGATATTACGCCATTGATGGCTAATGGGCCGGCTTATAAATCAGCTGTTGACGAGATTGTAGAATATGCAAAAGAAAAAGAAATCGATGTTGTTGTTGGTCCTGAAGCAAGAGGATTTATTGTTGGCTGCCCGGTTTCTTATGCATTAGAGGTCGGTTTTGCTCCTGTTCGTAAAGAAGGAAAACTGCCCCGCGAAGTAATCAAAGTAGATTATGGGCTGGAGTATGGAAAAAATGTATTAACCATTCATAAGGATGCTATTACACCTGGACAGCGTGTTCTGATTACAGACGATCTTTTAGCGACAGGCGGTACGATTGAAGCAACGATTAATTTAGTTGAACAGCTTGGAGGAATTGTTGTAGGATGTGCTTTCTTAGTGGAGTTAAGTTATCTGGATGGAAAGGATAAGCTGGAAGGCTACGATGTACTTACAATTATGACCTATTAAATGGCAGAAAAGAGTCAAACAGAGATAAAAACTGTGTTGACTCTTTTTATATATTATTTTATCAGCTTATATTAGGTTTTAGTTGGACAGAAATATAAAAAAAGTCTTATAATAGTAATTATTATCGAATAATGTTTTTAAATCTGCGAAATTTAAGAGTTTTTAATGAAAGAAATGGCTTCAAGCTTTTAAACACTTGTTGCTATTTTTATTTTTACATCAGGAAGGGTAAATTTTTAACGGGGCTTTTCGATGGAACGAGCATTCCCCGTCCGGTAAAAGCTGTTTCGAACCATTTGAAAATTTAAGTTTCTGATATAAGAGAAGTAACAGATTTGTTTTAATAAATACAAATATGATTTTTTACGAAATAATTTATTCAATATTGAAGGTAAATAAAGGTGATAACATGGCAAAAGATGAAAATGTCAACATTACAGATATTATAGAAAAAGTAAAAGAATACTTATCTGATGAAGATGTTGCTCTAATTGAACACGCCTATGAATTTGCGAAAGAGGCTCATAAAGACCAATTTCGTAAGTCTGGGGAACCTTACATTATTCATCCGGTACAGGTCGCAGGGATACTTGCTGAATTATTAATGGACGCTGAAACGATTTCAGCAGGCTTTCTTCATGATGTTATCGAGGATACAGATGTAACCTTTGAACAAATTGAAGAAGAATTTAATCATGAAATAGCTGCACTCGTAGATGGTGTAACGAAACTTGGTAAAATTCGCTATGAAACAAAAGAGGCCCAGCAGGCAGAAAACCACCGGAAAATGTTTGTGGCTATGGCAAGAGATATTCGTGTCATTATGATTAAACTGGCTGACAGATTGCATAATATGAGAACGTTAAAGCATTTGCCTCCAGAAAAACAACGACGCATTTCGAATGAAACGCTGGAAATTTTTGCTCCGCTTGCTCATCGCTTGGGAATTTCAACGATAAAATGGGAACTTGAGGATACAGCTTTACGCTATCTTAATCCGCAGCAGTATTATCGTATTGTTCAATTGATGAAGCAGAAAAGGGAAGAAAGAGAGTCTTACATTCAGGAAGTTATTGATGATCTTTCTCAAGAATTTGAGGCTGTAAATATAAAAGCAGAGATGTCCGGCCGGCCAAAGCATTTGTATAGCATCTATCAAAAAATGGTCAATCAGAAAAAGCAATTTAATGAGATATATGACCTTCTTGCAGTCCGGATTTTAGTTGATAATATTAAAGACTGTTATGCTGTTTTAGGTATTATTCATACGAATTGGAAACCGATGCCAGGAAGGTTTAAGGATTATATCGCTATGCCGAAACAAAATTTATATCAATCTCTGCATACAACAGTCATCGGTCCGAAGGGTGATCCGTTAGAGGTACAGATTCGTACGAAGGAAATGCATGACATTGCAGAATACGGAATTGCTGCACACTGGGCATATAAAGAAGGAAAGCAGGCAAAAGGAAAAAGCTCCTTTGAAGAAAAATTGTCATGGTTCCGGGAAATTTTGGAATGGCAAAGTGAAACACATGATGCGGAAGAATTTATGGAGTCATTGAAGATTGATTTGTTTTCTGATATGGTCTATGTTTTCACACCAAAAGGTGAGGTCATTGAGCTGCCGGCAGGTTCTATTCCAATTGATTTTGCTTACAAGATTCATACGGAAATTGGCAATAAGACCATTGGAGCAAAAATTAATGGCAAGATGGAGCCATTAGACTATGAATTGCAGAACGGAGACATTGTCGATGTGATGACATCAAAGCATTCCTATGGGCCGTCCCAGGATTGGCTGAAAATGGTGCAGACCTCGCAGGCAAAGAGCAAAATAAAACAATTTTTCAAAAAGCAGCAGCGCGATGAAAATATTGTCAAAGGGAAGGAAGCTGTTGAAAGAGAAATTCGTACTTTCGACATCGATCCTAAAGAAGCATTAACTGCAGATAATTTGCAGCGTGTATTTGATAAGTTTAATTTTACAAGTGAAGATGATATGTATGCTGCTGTGGGTTATCAAGGGATTACGGCAGCTCTTATAGCTACCAGATTAACGGAGAAAATCCGCCAATCAAGAGAAGCCGATCAAGATTTAGAAAAGAAAATAGAAGAAGTAAAAACAGATAAAGCAAGACCGTCCTCCAAGAAAGATTCGGGTATTGAAGTGGCGGGTGTAAATAATTTGCTTGTCCGTATAGCAAAATGCTGTAACCCGGTGCCTGGGGATGAAATTTTAGGTTATATTACCAAAGGCAGAGGAGTATCTGTCCACCGTGCTGATTGTCCGAATGTACAGACAGAGGAAGCAAAGCAGCGCTATATAGATGTGAAATGGAAAAATCAGTATGCAGAGAAAAAGCAGTATCATGTTGATTTGGAAATTACAGGCTATGATCGCCGCGGCCTGCTTAATGAGGTATTGCAGGCTGTTAACGAAACAAAAACGAATATTACGCATGTTAATGGTCGATCTGACCGAAATAAAATGGCTATTATTCAATTGACGATTTTAATTCATAATACCAATCACTTGCGTAAAGTTGTAGATCGAATAAAGCAGATTCGGGAAGTATACACCGTTACCAGAACGGTGCAATAAGGAGCGTTTGTTTTATGAAGGTAGTATTACAGCGGGTGAAGGAAGCTTCTGTAACCGTCCGGGGAGAAAAAATCAGTGAAATAAAAAAAGGATTTCTTTTACTTGTTGGCGTTACACATGAGGACTCTGATGAGGATTTAAATTATCTTGTCAATAAAATTGTTCACCTGCGGATTTTTGAAGATGAAAACAAAAAAATGAATCTTTCTATTAAAGATGTAGACGGAAGCATTTTATCTGTATCTCAATTTACTTTGTACGGAGATACTAAAAAGGGTAGACGTCCAAGCTTTATTAAAGCAGCTAAGCCTGATGAAGCAGAAGCTTTGTATGATGCATTTAATAAAGCGTTACGCACAGAAGGAATAGTGACAGAGACCGGAGAGTTCGGTGCCATGATGGATGTCGGTCTGGTAAATGATGGTCCTGTCACATTAATTATCGATAGTAAAGACAGATAAGGGAAGGTATAAGAATAAGGTTAGGGTTTTATGGAGATGCTATCTTAAATAGATTTTAAAAGAACTCTTAAAGGAGCATTTAAGTTATGCATCGAGAGATAAAGCAGCACAGCGCTAATAATTACTCTGAAATAATGATGGTTGATTTTCATCATTTTCTACAAATGGAAAAGTCTTCAACCTATTTAGAAATAGCAACAGAGCTTGGAATTTCCATACAGGAAGTGAAGCAATTGAAAAAAAGCTTAAGTCGTTCTTGACAATGAACGAAACTAACCTTATTATTATAATCATTCCACTTCTATAAGAGGTGGTAGCTTCTAAGTTTGCCTACGAATGTTTTCCGCGGGACGGGTAAGGCCAGTCCTGGGACATGGGCGGTATTAGGTAGAAGTTTCTTAAAATTAAATGAATGAAACCGTTGAAAGAAAAAGTAATATAGGAACAGGTAGTAAGAGAGTAGCTGTCATTGGCTGAGAGCAGCTATCTATCCGGCTTATATGAAAGACATTCTGGAGGATTTATATCGAAAAAGATTGAGTAGATATAAACGTGTTGCAGGCGTTAACTGATAAAGGTGGGTATCTTTGGATATCAACTAGGGTGGCAACGCGGGAAAAATCCCGTCCCTTATTTTAAAAATAAGGGACGGGATTTTTGTATTGTTAAAGAACTTGCAGCGTCCGCTTTAAAAGTTATCTGTTATTATTTTCTGCTGACCAGAAAATGAATTTCATCAGTTATTTTGTATATTAGTGAAGGAGGAAATAAAATGTCTATGAAAGCTCCGAGAGGAACAATGGATATTTTGCCGGAAAATACGGCAAAATGGCAGTATGTAGAAAAGCAAATTAAAGAAATTTGTGATGCATATTACTATCATGAAATACGCACACCAATCTTCGAACACACAGAAGTATTTCAGCGTGGTGTCGGGGATTCAACAGATATTGTACAGAAGGAAATGTATACTTTTGAGGATCGGGGAGGCAGAAGCCTAACACTTCGTCCAGAAGGAACTGCTGCTGTAGCCCGTGCATTTGTTGAAAATAAATTATACGGGAGCCCAAATTTACCGGAAAAACTATATTACTTTGGCTCAATGTTCCGGTATGAGCGTCCCCAAAAAGGAAGAATGCGCCAATTAAATCAATTCGGTGTGGAAGCAATGGGAAGTGAGGACCCGGCAATTGATGCAGAAGTAATTGATCTTGCCATGCAAATTTACCGCAGGTTAGGATTGAAATCTTTGAAGCTGGTGATCAACTCATTAGGTGATAAGGAAAGCCGAAAAGCACATCGTGATGCACTAGTAGCACATTTTGATCCATACCGTGAGGAGCTTTGCTTGGATTGCCAATCACGATTGGATAAAAATCCGTTACGTGTGCTGGATTGTAAAAAGGATCGAGATCACCCTGCAATGAAAACAGCACCATCCATCTTAGATTATCTGAATGAAAAGTCACAAGCTTATTTTGAACAGGTAAAAGCATATTTAGATGCGATGGAAATTTCTTATACTGTGGATCCTAATCTAGTCCGGGGTTTAGATTACTATAACCATACAGCATTTGAAATTATGAGTGAAGCAGACGGCTTCGGTGCCATTACGACATTAGCCGGCGGCGGCAGGTATGATGGATTGATTACTGAATTCGGCGGTCCGGATACACCGGGAATTGGTTTTGGAATGGGGCTGGAACGCTTATTAATGGCTCTTCAGGTAGAAAATATTGATATACCTGTTGATACTAAACTAGACTGTTTTGTGGCAGGCTTTGGTTCTGAAAAAGTACGAACAGAGACTGTAAAACTTGTGCATCAGTTACGTTCAGCTGGTATTCAGACAGATACAGATTACCAGCACCGCAAAATGAAGGGTCAGCTTAAAGCAGCAGACCGTTTAAAGGCAAAATTTGTTATCTTTTTAGGTGATAATGAACTTGATAAACAAGTGGTGACCATTAAAAATATGGGAACTGGAGATCAAAAAGAGGTCTCAGTTGATCATATTGTTTCTGAAATTAAAGAGTTGTTATTGGAGGAGAGTTAAAAAATGACAGAGCGTGTTTTATCTGGGCACTTAACTGAAAATGAAATTGAAAAGGAAGTCAGACTAAAAGGCTGGGTTCAAAAACGCCGGGATCTTGGCGGACTTATTTTTATTGATTTACGTGATAAATCTGGAATTATGCAAATTGTATTTAACCCGGATTATTCACAGGAAGCACTCGAAACAGCGGAAAGTATCCGTTCTGAATATGTGATTGATGTAGTTGGCAAGCTTGTTTTACGTGATGAAGCAACCATTAATCCTTCCATTCCAACTGGTACATTGGAAGTACTGGCCAGCTCGATTAAAGTTTTGAATAAAGCAAAAAACCCGCCATTTATGATTCAGGATGATGTAAATATTTCAGAGGATATCCGTTTGAAATATCGTTATTTAGATTTACGTCGTCCAGGCTTGCAGGAAACATTTAAATTGCGGCATCAAACCACGCAGAGCATCCGCAATTATTTAAATCGAAATGAATTTTTAGAAATGGAAACACCTATTTTAACGAAGAGCACACCAGAAGGAGCGCGGGATTATCTTGTGCCAAGCCGTGTTCATCCGGGTGAATTTTATGCTTTACCACAATCTCCGCAGTTATTTAAACAATTAATTATGATGAGCGGATTTGAACGTTATTATCAAATTGCCCGTTGTTTCCGGGATGAAGATCTGCGTGCAGACCGTCAGCCGGAATTTACACAGGTTGATATTGAAACATCTTTTCTAACAAGTGATGAAATTATGACAATGACAGAAGAAATGATGAAAGAGGTTGTTAAAGAGGTAAAAGGTATTGATATCACCTTACCTTTACAAAGAATGCCTTATGATGAAGCAATGAACCGCTTTGGTTCTGATAAACCGGATACCCGCTTTGGATTAGAATTAATTCATGTATCAGATATCGTGGCTGCCTCTGGATTCAAGGTATTTAAGCAGGCGGTAGAGAACGGCGGAAAAGTAGCATTATTAAATGTGGAAGCTGCAGCCGGCAGCTATTCCAGAAAAGATATTGATAAGTTAACAGAGTTTGTAAATGTATATGGTGCAAAAGGCTTAGCCTGGTTAAAAGTAGAGGAAGAAGAAGTAAAAGGTCCGATCAGCAAGTTTTTATCTGATGAGGAAAAAGCAGCCATCATGGATAAGGCAAAGGCAAAAAGCGGCGACTTACTGTTATTTGTGGCTGACAAGTCAACTGTTGTCTACGATAGTTTAGGAGCCCTGCGTTTGAAGCTGGGGAAAGATTTAGGGTTGATTGATGAAGAAGTGTTTAATTTCTTATGGGTAACAGATTGGCCATTATTTGAATACGATGAGGAATTAGGCCGTTATTTCGCAGCGCATCATCCATTTACATCACCAATTGAAGCGGATAAGGAAAAACTGTTAACAGATCCGATGAATGTCCGCGCAAATGCATATGATTTAGTTTTAAACGGCTATGAGCTTGGCGGCGGATCTATCCGTATCCACCAGACTGAGCTTCAAAATCAAATGTTTCAAGCATTAGGATTTACAGAAGAAGAAGCAAGGGAGCAATTCGGATTCTTATTGGATGCGCTAGAGTATGGAGCACCGCCTCATGGTGGGGTTGCGCTTGGTTTAGACCGTATTATTATGCTTCTGGCGGGCCGTTCTAACCTTCGTGATACAATTCTTTTCCCTAAAACAGCATCCGCTTCTGACCTAATGACAGAAGCTCCTAGCGAAGTTAGCGGGGACCAGCTGCAGGAATTGTCAATTGCATTAGCAAAAAGAAACGATAATAAAAAATAAGAAAATTACTCGGTTCTTAAAAGAAGGATGTTCTTGTCAAGGAGATGTCCGCTCCAGCGGTTTTGATGGGACGAGTAATCGCAGTCCCAGAAAGCCGCTTTCCACGGGCAACGCTTCAGCCTCCTCGGAAGAAAACCACTTCCTGCGGGGGTCTTCACCTGTTGCTTGTCCCGTAGGAGTCGGCTTCCTTCCGCTCCCATCTATGAAGAAATATGTTTCTTTTGTTTTCTTGCAAAGAGATTAATCTAATTCTAGCGGAAGAAATACACGGAGACTCCTGTGGGAATGCGCAGTGGGAAGACCCCGCAGAAAAAAAGTGCTCTTCTTTTTTTCGAGGAGATGAGCTCGGGGCCCAAGGAAAGCGTAGTGTATTTCTGGAGCGGTTATCTTCAGCATTTTTTATACTTTTTTATTCTTTAATAGAGAATATGCACGATATCTCTGCATATCGTGCATATCATTTGTGAAATAAAAGCAAACAAAAGCTCAATAGTCTTGTGTTTATTTGCTTTTTCATATAAAATAAAAAAACCTTCTGGTTGAGGAATCGGTTGAAAAAATTAAAGGAGATGAATGTTAGGAGCCATGGAAAATAAATTACAGCATCATAATCGAACAGCAAAAGAGTATGTACAGGGAGTCTATGAGGAACTAAAAAAAAGAAATAGTCATGAGACAGAATTTTTGCAAGCAGTGGAAGAAATTGTCGAATCTCTAGAGGTTGTTTTCGAGAAACATCCTAAGTATGCAGAATTAGGCATATTAGAGAGAATTATAGAACCAGAGCGCTTAATTGCTTTCCGTGTTCCTTGGGTGGATGATGAAGGACAGATTCAAGTAAACCGCGGTTATCGTGTTCAATTCAGCAGTGCGATTGGGCCATATAAAGGCGGGCTTCGTTTTCATCCAACGGTAAATGCAAGTATTATTAAATTTTTAGGCTTTGAACAAATCTTTAAAAACTCTTTAACCGGTCAACCTATTGGCGGAGGAAAAGGCGGATCTGATTTTGATCCAAAAGGAAAATCAGATTTAGAAATTATGAGATTTTGTCAAAGTTTTATGTCAGAATTATCTAGACATATTGGACCGGATACAGATGTACCGGCAGGAGATATTGGTGTCGGCGGAAGAGAAATCGGCTACCTTTACGGTCAATATAAGAAAATTAAAGGTACTGTAGAACCAGGTGTTTTAACAGGAAAAGGCTTAGGTTTTGGAGGCAGCTTGGGACGTAAAGAGGCTACTGGTTACGGCACGGTTTATTTTGTGCAGGAAATGCTTAAAGATAACGGGCAGGATTTCTCCGGTAAAACAGTTGTTGTGTCCGGATCCGGGAATGTATCCATATACGCAATGGAGAAAGCAGCTGAGTTTGGTGCAAAAGTAGTTGCCTGCAGCGATTCTAATGGGTATGTTTATGATAAAAATGGTATTGATGTTGAACTTGTGAAGCAGATCAAAGAAGTAGATAGAGAGCGTATTAATGTATACTTAGAAACGCATCCAAATGCAGAATACGTTGACGGCGGGTCAGTTTGGGAAATTCCATGTGAGATTGCTCTGCCATGTGCTACACAAAATGAAATTGACGAAGCGACAGCAAAAACTTTAATTGAAAATGGTGTTATTGCTGTAGGTGAAGGAGCTAACATGCCATCATCCCTGCAAGCAATTAACCAATTTCTGGAGAATAATGTTTTGTTTGCTCCTGCAAAAGCGGCAAATGCCGGTGGTGTAGCTGTGTCCGCTTTGGAAATGGCACAAAATAGCAGCCGTATTGCCTGGAGTTTTGAAGAAGTTGATGAAAAACTGCAAGAAATTATGCGTAATATTTATCAAAATAGTATTCAAGCAGCGAACGAGTATGGTAAACCTGGAAACCTTGTTGCAGGAGCTAATATTGCCGGCTTCCTGAAGGTTGCAGATGCTATGGTCGAACAGGGCATTATTTAATCAGCAGATTGGAATATATTATTTGTACTTTGAATAAATTTATGCTACGATAATAAAAATAAATCATAACAATCCTGATGTGTACGTCAACAATTGGTATTTTGACCGAACACCTATAAGTTAGGGAGTCCGATTCGTCTTTAAAGTGCATGCATGCCTAAAAAAGGAAGCATAATATCTTTAAAGCAGGACACCCACCTGCCAAAAGCGGGATCAAAACTTTATTGTCGGACGGCACTATCGGGATTACGAAAAAATACTGCACAGTTTTGTGCAGTATTTTTTCGTGATTGATATACACTTACTGTTATAAGTATAATGTATGGTCTTTATTCTGAACTAATTTGAGCCTTGTGCCAGCTGCTCCAGGTTCCCGTTCTTATCCATACGGAATGATGGAGAGCTGATAAGATTCGTATCCTCAAAAACTGTCATCTTGCGGGCCCGATCCATAATTTGAATAAATGTTTGGTAATCTTCTTTCATTGCCTGCAGCTGCTGTTCTGTATCCGCTAAATTCTTTTGTAATTCTTCTACCTTTGTATGCAAGGATTTATTCTCGTTCTCTAACGATTGCATAGAGGACTTTGATTGATTGGAAGTATATAATTCTTGCTTTAGCGATTTTAAATACTTAATTACTGTGTCCAGATTAAATGCTGCAGCAGGTTCAGGATTTGTTTGTACTGTCGGCTGATCTATTGTTTCGTGAGAAGGAACAGTCTCCGAAGTATCGATTTGAGCCGGTTTTGGAAGAGCTTGTACGGTTTTATTTAAAGCTCTTTTTCTCTCTTTTCGTTGTCTTTTAGCCAAATCAATTGCGTTTTCATATTTATTACGCACTTCAGCATTCCATCTGAAACCGCAAGCGGCTGAAGTACGATTTAAATGATCTCCTACTTCTTCAAAAGCATTTAACTGTGTGCTTCCCTCACGAATATGTCTCAAGACAGTTTCTGCCAGTAATAGATCATCTTCATGAGACCAAGCGTCTTGCCTTACCTTTACCATGTCATTCACTCCTCATTATTAAGAAAATACTTAGAAAAATCTGCACACACTTTTATTTTAGTGAATAGGCAGTTTTCTTATATTTCACACGTTAAAAAATTATACTTTCCTAACGTGCTAGAAAGATTATAGTAATCTCTATTCTTTCCAGAGGAGTTAAAAAATATACATTTCTTTAAAGAGGATGTTCAAAATTATTAATTTTACTAATTGAGTTCTTACTTTTTTTCCTTATTAATTCGTTCATATACTTGTTTCAATGCATTTTCAAATTTTCCTGTTTCTTTCGGTGTATAGTAATTTCGGTTTTTGATAGTATCTGGCAAGTATTGTTGTTTTACCCATGCACCTGGATAATTATGAGGATATTTATAATCTATTCCTCTTCCAAGTTTATTTGCTCCTGAGTAATGAGCATCCTTTAAGTGAGCAGGAATATCGCCGCTTTTTCCTTTGCGAATATCCTCTAAAGCTGCGTCCAATGCCTTATAGGCGGTATTTGATTTTGGTGAAAGAGCCAATTCTACGACTACATCGGCTAATGGAATACGTGCTTCAGGAAAACCAATCCGTTCAGCGGCCTGTACAGCCGCGACAGCTCGCGGGCCTGCTTGCGGACTTGCCAGACCAATATCTTCATATGCAATAACAATTAATCTTCTTGCAATACTGTCTAAATCACCAGCTTCTATCAGCCGTCCCAAATAATGCAGGGCAGCATTCACATCACTGCCGCGAATAGATTTTTGAAAAGCACTCAGTACATCGTAATGAGCATCCCCGTCTTTGTCATGGGAAAAGCTTTTTTTCTGCATACATTCTTCCGCAATCTCCAGTGTTATCTGAATTTGATCATTAGCATTTGGCGGAGTGGAACTGACTGCAAGTTCTAAGCCGTTTAATGCTGAGCGCAGATCACCATTAGCTGAAATAGCTAAATGTTCCATAGCATCCGGACTGATCTGGATATTTTTATCTCCATATCCATTGGTCGTATCTTGAATAGCACGCTGTAATGCTGTTTTAACATTATCAAGAGTTAAGCCGTGCAGCTCAAAAAGATGACAGCGGCTTCTTATCGCCGGGTTAATGGAGTGATAGGGATTACTTGTTGTACATCCGATTAAAGTCAATAAATTATTTTCCAAATGAGGCAGTAAAAAATCCTGTTTTGCTTTATCCAGACGATGAACTTCATCTAAGATAAGAACAGTTTGTCCTTGCATTTTTGCTTGTTCAACTACAATTTCCATATCTTTTTTCTTATCTGTAACCGCATTTAATGTTTTGGATGGGAGTCCAATGGTTTCTGCAAGCGCAAATGCCATGGATGTTTTGCCTGTACCGGGCGGACCAAATAAGATCATGGAAGAAAGCTGATTGGCTTTAACCATGCGATTAATTATTTTTCCTTGACCTACCAAGTGTTCTTGTCCTATAATATCATCTATGTTTTTTGGACGCATTCGATATGCGAGTGGTTGTTTATACATCAAATAACTTCCTTCATCTTCTTATTATTCTATTAGCTTAAAGTGAATATAGAAGAAATGCAAGAGGTTAGCAGTCATGCTATAATAGGTGTAGCCTTATAATATAAATAATCAAATTTGTATAGATGGAATTAAAGGCTATTCTTTTTTCTGTATGTGTATGACTTAAATAATTACCAGACCGTAAGCAATACGGCGGATTACGGCAGGTGAGCAATCTCAAGCTCTGGAAAAGCAATCCGACAGTTACAAGGGGATTCCAATAATTTTGCTTATTTAGTACATTATATAGATTAAATAATATATAAATGGCAGATGATAGTTTAAAAAATTGAGGTGTATATAATGAAGATTTCAACAAAAGGAAGATATGGACTGACAATAATGATAGACTTGGCAAAAAATGAAGGAAACGGTCCAATTTCACTAAAAGTTATTGCAAAGGATAATGATTTATCAGAGCATTATTTAGAGCAGCTGGCTTCACCATTAAGAAATGCCGGCCTAATCAAAAGTATACGGGGTGCATATGGTGGATACCAGCTTGCGAAAAAACCGGATGAAATTACAGCCGGTGATGTTATCCGTGTGCTGGAGGGGCCTTTGACAATTGTGGAAGGTATGGAAATTGAAAAGCCGGCGCAGGCATCTTTATGGATGCAAATCAGAGATGCAGTGAAAGATGTATTGGAAAAAACAACTCTGGAAGATTTGGCAAATTATGACGAGGGTGATAATGGCCCGCGCGAGGCATATATGTTTTATATTTAATGGGAAGAAAGGATTTTGAATCATGGAAGCAATTTATTTAGACCATGCCGCTACATCTCCTATGGCAAATGGAGTGGTTGAAGCGATGATCCCTGTATATAAAGATATCATCGGCAATGCATCAAGTGTGCATTCCTTTGGGCGGAAGGCAAGACAGCAGCTGGATACATCAAGGCGTGTTCTCGCCGCCTCAGTTGGTGCAAATGAAAAGGAAATAATCTTTACCAGTGGCGGTACAGAAGCGGATAATATGGCTCTTTTAGGCGTTGCAGAAGCTAATCAGGATAAGGGCAATCATATTATCACCTCTATTCAGGAACATCATGCTACCTTGCACACTGCAGAAAAATTAGAAAAACAAGGCTTCCGTGTAACATATTTACCAGTAAATGAGGCAGGGCTGGTTTCTGTACAAGATGTTGAAGCAGCTTTAACAGATGATACAATCCTTGTTTCTATTATGTATGTAAATAATGAGACAGGTGTTATCCAGCCTGTCGATGAAATTGGAGATTTATTGAAGAATCACCAGGCATATTTTCATACAGATGCCGTTCAGGCTTATGGACTGGTCGATATTGATATGCATGAGCAGGGTATTGATTTATTAACGGTATCCGCGCATAAAATAGGCGGTCCAAAAGGAATTGGTTTTTTGTATGTGAAAGAAGGAGTTAAGATGACTCCTGTTCAATTTGGCGGCGAGCAGGAAAGAAAGCGCCGGCCTGGAACAGAGAATATTCCATCCGTAGCCGGTTTTGAATTAGCCTCTAATATTGCAATGGAAACAAAACAGATAAGAAACGAAAGGTATCAAAAATATAAACAAATTTTAATAGAAACATTTACAGAAGCGGGTATTGCTTTCAGTATAAATGGAGACCAGGAGAAGACAGTTTCATCTATTATGAATGTCAGCTTTGCAGGAACAAATGTAGAAGCATTACTTGCAAATTTTGATTTGAGCGGCATCGCAGCCTCGAGCGGCAGTGCGTGTACTGCAGGTAGTGTAGAGCCTTCCCATGTTTTATCTGCAATGTATGGTTCAGATAGTCCAATTACTACAAATTCTATCCGATTCAGCTTTGGATTGGCGAATACTGAAGATAATGTGAGAGAAGCAGCTGCAAGAGTTGCAAGTATTGTAAAAAGATTAACAAGTTAAAGGAGGGGCGACAATGAAAGATAATAAAAATATACGTGTTGTAGTTGGAATGAGCGGCGGAGTCGACTCTTCCGTTGCAGCATTATTATTAAAAGAACAAGGATACGATGTGGTTGGTATCTTTATGAAAAATTGGGACGATACAGATGAATTTGGGGTCTGTACGGCTACGGAAGATTTCGATGATGTTGTCCGGGTATGTAATCAATTAGATATTCCATATTACTCGGTAAACTTTGAAAAACAATACTGGGATAAGGTGTTCACTTATTTTCTGGATGAATATAAAGCCGGAAGAACGCCTAACCCGGATGTTATGTGTAATAAAGAAATTAAATTCAAGGCATTTCTTGACCATGCGCTCTCTTTAGGCGCTGATTATTTAGCTACAGGGCATTATGCTCAAGTGGCAAGAAACGAAGACGGGAAAATTCAAATGTTTCGCGGAGCTGATGATAATAAGGACCAGACTTATTTTTTAAATCAGCTTAGTTCAGATGTATTAGAAAAAGTTATGTTTCCTTTAGGTCATCTGCCTAAACCGGAAGTAAGAAAAATTGCAGCAGATTATGGTCTGGTTACAGCAGCTAAAAAAGATTCCACAGGAATTTGTTTTATTGGAGAAAGAAATTTCAAAAGCTTTCTCAGCGAATATTTACCTGCACAGCCAGGGAAAATGATGACACTTGACGGGATAGAAAAAGGAACACATGATGGATTAATGTACTATACTATCGGCCAGCGTCAAGGGCTTGGAATCGGCGGTTCCGGAGACCCATGGTTTGTCGTAGGGAAAAATTTAAAAGACAATTATTTATATGTTGCACAAGGCTATCATAATGAATATCTATACTCTGATGCACTCGTTGCAACGGATTTAAATTGGGTTCAACCGGATCAGATCGAGGACAATTTTACTTGTACAGCGAAATTTCGTTATCGTCAAAAGGATTCAGAAGTAACAGTAAGTGTAAAAAATAATAAAGCATATGTTGTATTTAAAGACAGCCAGCGGGCAATTACACCAGGACAAGCTGTTGTATTTTATCAAGGGGATATATGCCTTGGCGGCGGAACAATCGATGAAATTATAAAAGACAATAAAGCATTACAATATGTAGGCTAGCAGGGTGGTTTATGAATGGATAAGAATCAGCAGGCAATTACACTGCTAAATGAAAAAAAGTATGAAGAAGCAGCAAAGCTGTTTAATGAGGTAATTGAAGAATCTCCAAATGACCCATTGGGATATATTAATTTCGGCAATCTTTTAATGCAGCTGAATGAAATGGAACGGGCAGAACGTTTTTTGAAGCGTGCTATTGAATTGGATGAAAAAGCTGCAACAGCATACTATGGTTTAGGTAATCTTTATTTTGATCAGGAAGACTTTGGGAAAGCACAACAAAGCTTTCTAAAAGCAATTGAATTGGGACTTGAAGAAGCAGATGCTTACTTCATGCTGGGTATGTGCTTCCGAAACCAGGAACAATGGAAGCTGTCTCTGCCATATTTGCTACGGGCGACAGAACTTGATTCACAGGACGAAAGTTATCTATTTCAATACGGACTCTCTCTTGCACAGGGAGAAATTTTAGATGAAGCCCAAAAAACATTTGAAAAAGTACTTGAATTAAATAGCGAGCACAGCGATGCTTATTATAATCTGGGCGTGATTGCATTATTCCATGAAAAAACAGAACAAGCCTTAAACCATTTTGAAAAAGCACTTGAATTACAGTCTGATCATGTGCTGGCTGCAAACGGAAAGGAAATTGCGTTACAGTATATGGAGCAATTTGATGATAAATAAGGGGTAATCAGCATGGAAAACCAGGTAGAAGCAAAGGAAGCACTGCCTTTTGTAACGGGGAGCGTATTAAATACTATTTTTCGTAACGAAGCAGAGCATTTTTCTATCGTCCTAATTAAAATCACAAAGACAAACCTTGACTATGAAGATAAAGAAATCATTGTAAAAGGTTATTTTGATCAGCTTCAGGAGCAGACAGCCTATCGTTTTTATGGAGCGCTGGAAAAGCATCCCCGCTACGGATCACAATTAAAAGTTCAGTCCTATGAAACTATTTTGCCGACAACAAAGGATGGACTTGTTCAATACCTATCCAGCGATTTATTCTACGGTGTCGGGAAAAAAAGTGCACTAAAGATAGTGGAGGAGCTGGGAGAAAAGGCTGTTTCTAAAATTATGGATAACCCTTCTGTTTTAGATGGGATTTCTGGATTATCAAAGGAAACAGGAAAACGTTTGTCAGATCGTTTAAGAGAAAACCAAGGCTTTGAGCGGGTTGCTGTTCAATTATCAGGCTACGGAATTGGACTGAAGATGGCCCAGGTAATTTATCAGACCTATCGTGATAACGCCATGGAGGTTCTTGGAAAAGATCCGTATCAATTTGTGTTTGATATTGAAGGCTTTGGCTTTAAAATGGCAGACCAGATAGCTTCTCAGCAAGGTATTTCTCATACACATGAAAGCCGTATCGGTGCTGGGGTAATCTATGTCCTGCAGCAAAGTATACAAGCAGGGCATGTTTATCTTCCATTTGAAAAATGTGTGCAGGAAATTATTTACTTACTTCATCTTCCCCATTCGGATAAAAGCTCTGTCTCTGATGTTATGATGCAGCTGAATATGGAGAAAAAAATCATCATGATCGATGAAAGAGTATATCTGCCTTCATTATATTACGCAGAGGACAACTTTACAGCAAGTCTGAAAAAAATACTGACAAAACCGATAGAAGATGAGGTGCCTTTAGCAGAGCTGTTGAAAATAACCGGCGATATTGAAGAAGAAGAGTCATTAAGCTATGGAAAAGAGCAATTTGATGCTATTGTCCAGGCGATTCATTCTAAAATTATGATTTTAACAGGCGGGCCGGGGACTGGAAAAACAACAGTTATAACTGGTATCATCCAGGCTTTTGCGAAGATTCATGAGCTTTCTTTAAATCTATCGGATTATAAAAATAAAGACAGTTTTCCATTTATTTTAACAGCTCCTACAGGCCGGGCAGCCAAACGGATGTCGGAATCTACCGGTTTGCCGGCAGTCACAATTCACCGGCTGCTTGGCTGGAATGGCATGGGTAATTTTGAAAAAGATGAACATGAGCCATTATCAGGAAGGCTGCTTATAGTGGATGAATTTTCCATGGTAGATACATGGCTGGCAAATAATCTGTTTAAAGCCATTCCAGATACAATGCAAATTATCCTGGTTGGAGATGAAGACCAGCTTCCATCAGTTGGACCAGGCCAGGTTTTAACAGATTTAATGAAAAGCGAAGTTTTGCCTGTCATCTCTTTAAGGGATGTATATCGTCAAAAAGAAGGTTCTAAGATTATTCAGCTTGCCCATGAAATTAAACATGCCAGCTGTAATGAAAATTCTTTGGAAAATGCACGGGATTTCAGCTTTATTTCTTGTCGTGATTATCAGATGGTCGATGTATTGACATCCATTATTGATAAAGCAGAGAAAAAAGGTCTTGACCCTGCTTCTATCCAGGTTCTCTCACCAATGTATCGTTCGCAGGCCGGAATTCATGCGATTAATGAAGCATTACAGCAGTTAATTAATCCCCCCGGAGAGAAGAAACGGGAGATTGCTTTTCAAGACGTTGTTTATCGTGTCGGCGATCGTGTGATCCAGTTAATTAACCAGCCGGAAGACGGCATATATAATGGAGATATTGGAGAAATTGTTGCCATTTTTAAAGCAGAAGAAAATGTCGAAAATGAAGAGCAGATAGTGATTGCTTTTGAAGATAAAGAGGTTGTCTTTATCCGGAAAGATTATCATAACTTTACTCATGCATTCTGTATCTCCATTCATAAGTCGCAGGGGAGCGAATTTCCAATTGTCATTCTTCCCGTTGTTTATTCACATCATCGTATGCTGCGAAAAAATCTTTTATATACAGCAATTACCAGAGGAAAAGAGTCTTTGATTATCTGTGGCGAAAAAGAGGCTTTTATTAAAGGTGTGCAAACAGAAGATACGAATCGGAGATATACTTCATTGCAGGAAATGTTAAATATTCAGTTAGCCAATCAAAAAGCAGAGAAAAAGGAATATGAAGCTGTAGAAGATATACCGGAAGAAGAATTATCTCCATATGATTTTATGGATTAAGTGTATAAAAAATTCTGTTTAGGGCAATACTTGGACTGATTTAGCAGAAAAGGAATGAAGAAGTATGCTGGAATGTCCAAATTGCCGGGAAAAACAAATTGGAAAATTAAGTCCTACAAGCTATTACTGCTGGGTGTGCTCCATTGAATTAACTGTGTCTGGAAAGGAATTACACATCCATCAGATAGAAGCGGACGGGACGCTCAGTTCATTAGATGATTTATTTTCAAAAGAAGAGAGAAGTTTATTATAAACTCCCAGCCTCTTGGTTACACTACCATGGACTGGGAGTGATTCTTATGTGGAAAAAAATAAAAGCGAAGCAAGTTGTCTATTACTTAGTAATTGCTATCCTTTCCTTTATTCTTTTATATTTTTTAGCGATTACAAAACCCTATTATGGAGCATTTTTTTCCTTTATTGGTAAGCTGTTGCTTCCTTTTTTAATTGCGGGGATTTTGGCTTTCCTGCTGCATCCATTGATTGAATGGCTGCATAGGTACCGTATTCATCGCGGCATAGCAGTGCTAATTATTTATGTCCTTTTTTTTGGAGGTGCCGGCTATGCTATCTATCGTGCTTATCCATTAATGGTGGAGCAGATGAAGGAAATGAGCCGTAATTTCCCTGAATTTATTGAGCTGTATCAGAACGGGTTAAATAAAATGTACACTTCTACTTCTTTCCTGCCGGAGACAGTACATGACAGGATGGATATATTCATTCAATCCTTAGAGAACACGATGAACAATTTTTCAGGGAAAATCATCGGTGGATTTAATGGAATGATGGACGCTGTCATACTCTTGACCATAATTCCTGTTCTAGTATTTTATTTCTTAAAGGACTATCCTTTTATTAAATCATTTCTATTACGTTTTATTCCTTATAAATATCGGAATGAAACTGGAAATGTATGCAGGGAAATAAGTAAGGGGCTGGGCGGCTATATTCGTGGGCAGTTCATTATCAGTGCAGCAGTTGGTGTTATCTCTACCCTATGCTGGATTTGGTTAGATTTACCATACGCTTTATTGTTGGGAATTATTCTGGCAATCGTGAACATCATTCCCTATTTCGGGCCCATTATCGGGGCCATTCCAGTCGTAACAGTTGCTTATATGGTACAGCCGGAAAAAGCGTTATTCGTTATTATAATTATCTTTGTGATTCAATTGATCGAAAGCAATCTATTATCTCCGTACATTATGGGGAAAACAGTGAAAATTCATCCAATCGGTATCATTTTTGCCTTGTTATTGGGTGGACAGCTTGCCGGTGTAATAGGCATGGTAATTTCTGTTCCTGTTTTTACAATGTTAAAAGTACTGATTCAGCAATATCAAATTTCAAAAGCCGGTTAAGCTGAAACACATGCTTATCCACAGTGTAACTGGCAGTATGACTTCTACATTAAGAATTTGATTGCAAAGAAGAAAAATTGACATACAGCAGAAAAATCAATATAATAACGCTATAATCACACAAACAACAAAAAATAATCACGCAAATCACGTTGAAGATGTTAAGTACATGACATGATATTTCAAGAGAGGGAATCCCCCGGCTGAAAGGACTCCTAATTATATTGTTATGGAAAGCTGCATTGGAGTACGGCTAATCCCCGTCGGTATCATACCGTTATAATGAATAAAGTGATGAACATATAATTTGTTCATAATAAGGGTGGTACCGCGAAATCTCGTCCCTGCAATGATGCAGAGAGGAGATTTTTTGTTTTGTACTGTCTAGCTCCGAGCACCAAACTTTAGAGATTTCACGTCACGCCCTACGATAAAGAAGACTTAGCGATTGTCAAGCCGTCAGGCGTAGACAGAGGTAAAGTCGCACTTATGCCCGGGAGGGCGAAAAGAAGACTTAGCGATTGTCAAGCCGCCAGGCGTAGACATAGGTAAAGTCGCACTTATGCCCGGGAGGGCGAAAAGAAGACTTAGCGATTGTCAAGCCGTCAGGCGTAGACAGAGGTAAAGTCGGGACTGGGACTGCGATTACTCGTCCCATCAAAACCGCCGCACTTATGCCTTGCGGGTGAAAGTCAATATCGGTTTAAAGTGAAGGAAGACCGACTAAAAGCAGGCTGAAGCCTAACGTCGGCATACCCCTAAAGGGGCATGTTTCCTTTATCTCCTAAGTAAAGGAAAACCACCCCCAAAAGACCGGGGGGCGTAATCTCTACGTTTTTTAACGGGCGCGGCTTGCGCTTTTCTAAAAAGGAGGAAAAATATAATGAAATCATTGAGTTCTGCAGAAATTCGGCAAATGTTTATTGACTTTTTTAAAGAGAAGGGGCATCAGGTAGAGCCCAGTGCTTCTTTAGTACCTCATGATGACCCTACGCTGTTATGGATTAATAGCGGGGTGGCGACATTAAAAAAATATTTTGATGGCCGGATCATTCCTGATAATCCAAGAATAGTGAATGCTCAAAAAGCTATACGGACAAATGATATTGAGAATGTTGGTTTTACAGCTCGTCATCATACATTTTTTGAGATGCTGGGTAATTTCTCAATTGGTGATTATTTTAAGGAAGAAGCGATTGAGTGGGCATGGGAGTTTCTGACGGATGAAAAGTGGATTGGCTTTGATTCAGAGAAATTATCTGTTACTGTTCATCCGGAAGATGATGAAGCTTATGATCTTTGGCTTACAAAAATAGGTCTGCCAAAAGAACGCATTATTCGATTAGAAGAGAATTTCTGGGATATTGGAGAAGGACCAAGTGGACCAAACACAGAGATCTTCTATGACAGAGGAGAAAGCTATGGAAATGATCCTGCTGATCCAGAGCTTTATCCAGGCGGTGAAAACAGCAGATATTTAGAGGTCTGGAATCTGGTATTTTCTCAGTTTAACCATAACCCGGATGATACGTATACGCCACTTCCTAAGAAAAATATTGATACAGGGATGGGCCTGGAACGATTAACTTCCATTATTCAAGATGTGCCTACAAACTATGAAACGGATTTATTTATGCCGATTATCCAGGCAACGGAATTGATCGCAGACAGCAAATATGGAGAAAATGAAGCGGCTGATACCGCATTTAAAGTCATTGCTGACCATATCAGAACAGTCAGCTTTGCAATTGGAGATGGTGCGATGCCGTCTAATGAAGGCAGAGGTTATGTTTTGCGCCGACTGATTCGCCGCGCTATCCGTTTTGCGAAGGATATTAATATTCATGAAGCTTTTATGTACCGCCTGGTTCCGGTAGTAGCTGAAATCATGAAGGATTTCTATCCAGAGGTTGTAAAAGAAACAGACTACATTCAAAAAATTATTAAAGTAGAGGAAGAACGTTTCCATGAAACGTTAAATGACGGTTTAGAAATCCTGACGAAGCTCATTGAGACGGAAAAAGAAAAAGGAAGCAGTATATTTCCTGGAGAAGAAGTATTCCGTTTATATGATACCTATGGTTTTCCAAAGGAATTAACAGAAGAATATGTTGAAAAGCTTGGATTTACAGTAAATCAGGAAGGCTTTGAAAATGAAATGAAGCTTCAGCGTGAAAGAGCAAGAAATGCACGTCAAAAAATTGACTCCATGCAGGTTCAGGATACAGTCTTTTCAACTATTGATGTAGAAAGCGAGTTTATTGGATATTCTGAGCTGGAAAGAACAACAATTATTCAAGCAATTATTCAGGAGAAAGAAGTTGTGGAATCAGCAGCAGCTGGACAGGAAGCATTTATTCTGTTGAAAGAAACACCATTCTATGCTGAAAGTGGCGGTCAAGTTGCTGATATTGGTACGATTCAGACAGAGAATTCTCTTGCTGTAGTTATAGATGTACAAAAAACACCAAACGGCCAACATATTCATCGGATAGAAGTAAAGAAAGGCATATTCTCCGTTTCTGAGGAAGTAAAAGCTGTCGTTGAACGGGAGTTCCGTACAAATGTCATTAAAAATCATACAGCTACACATTTACTGCATCAGGCGTTAAAAGATGTACTCGGTTCACATGTTAATCAGGCAGGTTCTTTAAATCAGCCTAACCGTCTCCGGTTTGATTTTTCTCATTTCAGCAGTGTAACCAACGAGGAACTGGAAAAAATCGAAAAAATTGTGAATCAAAAAATATGGGATTCATTGCCGGTTTTCATTGAAACCAAAGGAATTGAAGAAGCTAAAGCAATGGGTGCGATGGCGTTGTTTGGGGAAAAATACGGAGATATTGTCCGTGTTGTTCAAATCGGCGATTACAGTATTGAATTATGCGGCGGATGTCACGTTGGTAATACAGCAGAAATCGGATTACTTAAAATTGTATCAGAAAGCGGTATAGGTGCAGGAACAAGAAGGATTGAAGCTGTAACAAGCAAAGAAGCTTATAACTATTTAAACAACAAGATTGAACTGTTGAAGCAGTCTGGCGCATTATTAAAAGCAAAAGATGAACAAATTCCTCAAAAAGTGTCTTCGTTACAATTGGAATTAAAAGAGACACAAAAGCATGTAGATTCTTTACAAGCTAAATTATCTAATTTAGAGGCATCTTCTATTTTAGATGAAATAAAAGAGGTAAATAATGTAAAAGTATTAGCTAAACAAGTTGATGTGAAAGATATGAATCAATTACGTTCGATGGTAGATGAATTAAAACAAAAAATAGAATCAGGTGTAATTCTGCTTGCAGCTGTGCATAATAATAAAGTACAGCTTGTTGCAGGGGTAACAAAAGACTTGATGAAACAAAACCTTCATGCCGGTAACCTGGTAAAACAGGCTGCAACAATTTGTGGCGGCGGCGGCGGCGGCCGTCCAGATATGGCACAAGCTGGGGGTAAAGACCCATCTAAGGTTACAGAAGCATTACAAAGTGCTTTAAGTTATGTAACAGAAGCGACAAATGCCTAATCATTGGTTGTATGTTTTCTTGTAAATAAGTATAATGATAGAGATAAACATGTTAGAATAGATGAAGAAGGTTAACGAAGGACGAGGTGTCATTATGAGTTCAATTGATAAAACAATGAAATTCAACTTTTCCGAAGAACCATTTGACCAGGACATTAAAAAAATTTTATTGACTGTTCATGAATCATTACAGGAAAAAGGATACAATCCGATAAATCAGATTGTCGGTTATTTATTATCGGGTGACCCTGCTTATATCCCTAGGTATAATGATGCTCGTAATTTGATTCGTAAAGTTGAACGGGATGAAGTTATTGAAGAACTTGTAAAGTTTTATCTAGAACAGAATAAGGAGAATTCATGAAAGTAATAGGTTTAGACGTAGGTTCAAAAACAATAGGTGTTGCAATTAGTGACGCTCTTGGCTGGACAGCACAAGGACTAACCACTATTTATTGGGATGAGAACGAGTTCAGTTCTGCGGATAAAGAACTTCAAACCATTATAGAGGATAGTGAAGTATCCCGGGTTGTTGTTGGTCTGCCTAAAAACATGAACGGTTCGATTGGCGAAAGAGGCGAAGCTTCAGAGCGTTATGCTGCTTATTTGGAAGAAAAATATAATTTACCTGTTGTATTATGGGACGAGCGTTTAACGACAATGGCGGCTGAACGTGTTCTTTTAGAAGCAGACATGAGCCGGAAAAAAAGAAAAAAAGTAATTGATAAGATGGCAGCTACAATGATTTTGCAGGGTTATCTTGATTCAAAAGGAGGCGTTATTTAATGGCGTTAGAGGAAAAAGAACGAATTATTATCCCAGATGAAAACGGTGATGAGCATCTTTTCGAAGTGCTTTTCACATTCGATGTGGATGAAACTGAACAATCTTATATAGCTGTCGTACCTGCTGAACAGGCAGAGGATGAAGAGGTAGAGGTATATGCATTCCGCTATGAGGAACAGGAAAATGAAGATTACACATTATACCCTATTGAATCTGACGATGAATGGAATATGGTAGAGGAAATGTTAAACACATTAGCAGAAGAAGAAGAGTAAAAAAGATAAGAAAGCTGATGTTCACGTTTTGTGACATCAGCTTTCTTTTACGATGTCTTTATTTTTTACAAGTCTGGCTTTAAATAATATTAACCTTTCTATGTCTGCAAAAAAATATATTTTTCTCCAAAATTCCTTATGAAAATAAAAATTTCTGTTTAAAATAAAGAAGTATGAAATAAAATAACAGGAATATTGGATAATTTTATATGGATTTAGTATAATAAAGCGGATGAAAGGGGGGTACATGGTGTCAAAAGATGACAAACATAATGGATTCCAGAAGAATCTTATAAAAAGAGGAGAAGAAGCATCTAAAGTTAGAAAAATTGTAGCAATTATTATTGTGTGTTTTACTCTTATTATAATAATCGGCGGTATCTCAGGATATATATATATTAATTCGGCATTGGAGCCCGTTGACGAAGATAACTCAACCCAGGTAGAAGTGGAAATTCCGATAGGATCTTCCAGCTCAACGATAGCTGGTATTCTTGAAGAAAATGGAATTATAAAAGATGCACGTGTGTTCCGTTTCTATACAAAATTTAATAATGTGAACGAATTCCAAGCTGGAAACTATACTTTTAATACAGCGATGAATATGGATGAAATTATTGAATCATTGCAGCATGGAAGAGTTATTGTTGATGCTGTACATACCGTAACAATTCCTGAAGGATTGACAGTTGATCAAATTGCTGAGATATACAGTAAGCAGCTTGATTTTTCCAAGGAAGATTTCTTAGAGGTTGCTAATGACCCTGATTTTATTGAAGAATTAATGGGAAAATATCCTTCCTTATTAACGGAGGATATTTTAGATGACGAAATTCGTACTCCTTTAGAAGGGTATATGTTTGCTTCGACATACGATTTTTATGAAGAAGAACCAACCATTGAATCGATAATAGACCGTATGGTCGAACAAACAAATTCTATTTTCCAGCAATATGAAGGTGAAATTGCAGAGCGGGATTTAACACCGCACGAAGCGATAACATTTGCATCGGTTGTGGAGAAGGAAACTGCCCATGAAGAGGAGCGGCCGCAAATTGCCGGTGTATTTTATAATCGTTTGGATGAAGGTATACAGCTGCAGACTGATCCAACCGTATTATATGCAAAAGGCGAACATCAAGCTGTTGTTACCTTTGAGGATTTAGAGGTAGAGTCACCATATAACACATATGTAGTTGATGGTTTACCAATAGGCCCAATATCGAATTTTGCGGAAAACTCTTTGAAAGCAGTGGTGTCTCCAGAAGATTCAGATTACCTGTTTTTCTTACATGATGAAGATGGAAATATTCACTTTGCTGAAACGTTTGACGAACATGTTAAGAACCGGGAAAAATATATAAATTAAAGAGTGTGTTCAAATGATGATTAGAAGTGTCAGCTTGAACAACCCTTAAACGGACTTATGGAGAATTTTCCCATGTTCCGTTTTCTTTTTTACAGATTAGGAAAGTATAGAATTTATGGGAATGCTGAGGGTCAGCATACTCTCTGTACGGGAAAATGAATATGCTTTTTTTGACCATGAATAAGCACATATAGAATAAATTTAATGCTTTGCAACTTAAAGGAAATGATGAAATGGATAAAAAAATAGAAAATTACCTGGAAAACTTGCTGCCTGCTTCACCGGATTCTGCAAAAGCGCTTGAAAAATATGCAGAAATAAATCATGTTCCAATCATTCATCGAAACAGCATGCATATGATTAATCTTGTTTTAACCATGCAGCAGCCTGAATCTATTTTAGAGGTAGGTACAGCAATTGGCTACTCTGCATTGCGAATGTTAGAGGGAGCACCAGATGCTAAAATTATTACCGTTGAAAAAGATAAGAAACGTTATTATGAAGCTATTACAAATATTCAAGAGCAGAAGCGTAATAGCCAGGTCGACGTAATCTTAGGTGATGCTGCTGATGTCATGCAGGATTTAGCTGAAAAGAAGAAACAGTTCGATGTTATTTTTATCGATGCTGCGAAAGGGCAATACCAATCTTATTTTGACTTGGCAGATAGAATGCTCATTTCCGGCGGTATATTAATTACAGATAATGTATTATTTCGCGGGATGGTTTATTCAGGTGAAGAAGCTCCTAAAAAATATAAAACTTTAGTACGAAAATTAAAAGCGTACAATGAAATGCTAATGAATCATCCAGATTATCATACGTCTATTATACCGATTGATGATGGTGTTTCCATTAGCTATAAGAGATGAGAAATGTAAGGAGATAATAGCATGGAAAAAGATAAACCCATTGTAATAGGCGTAGCAGGCGGGAGCGGGAGTGGAAAAACTTCAGTAACAAAATCTATCTGCAACCGTTTTAAAGAGACGTCAATACTAGTTATTGAACAGGATGCATACTACAAGGATCAGTCGCATCTCCCATTTGAGGAAAGGTTGAAAACAAATTATGACCATCCATTAGCGTTTGACAATAATTTATTAGTAGAGCATCTGCAACAATTGCTGGAATATAAACCTATAGAAAAGCCGGTTTATGATTATAAAGTCCATAACCGTTCAAAAGAAACGATTCATGTTGAACCGAAAGAAGTAATAATTGTTGAAGGAATATTGATTTTGGAAGATGTCAATCTGGTTGATTTAATGGATATAAAAGTATTTGTTGATACAGATGCTGATTTACGAATTGTCCGTCGCCTGTTAAGAGATATTAAAGAGCGCGGCAGAACGTTAGAATCAGTAATTGATCAATATATTCAAGTGGTTCGTCCGGCTCATATGCAATTTATTGAGCCGTCGAAAAGATATGCAGATTTAATCATTCCAGAAGGCGGAGAAAACCATGTTGCAGTAGATATTATGGCATCTAAGATAGAAAATATCTTAATAAAGAATTCAAATAGGTAATTATTTTTCTTGATATTTTAGGTAATATCTGCCATAGTATTGATTAGTATATTTTCAAGAATTAGCACATAAGCTATATAGCCAATTTTATTAATTAATTTATATACATGGGAATAAGCGGCAGGTTAATTTTTAAAATCAGTTTTGAGTCAAAAATATGCTGCGTTTATCCCTGAAAAGAAATGATACGAGAAGGAGTGTATAGAAAATGGCTGCAGAAAAAAGCTTTTACATGACACAAGAGGGGAAAGATAAGTTAGAGGAAGAACTACATTATTTAAAAACAGACCGTCGGCAAGAGGTCGTTGAAAGAATAAAAGTGGCTCGTGATTTTGGAGACCTGTCTGAGAACTCTGAATATGATGCTGCTAAAGATGAACAGGCATTTGTAGAACAGCGTATTACACAAGTAGAAAAAATGATCCGCAATGCAGTAATTATCGAGAATGATAATGAAAATCCAGATGTTGTTTCATTGGGTAAATCAGTTACTTTTATTGAATTACCTGATGGTGATGAAGAAACTTACACAATTGTTGGAAGTGCAGAAGCTGACCCATTTGAAGGGAAAATCTCCAATGATTCGCCAATGGCTAAAAGTTTGTTAGGGCAGGAAATTGGACAGGAAGTTACAGTAGCTACACCTGCCGGAGATATTGAAGTACGAATAACAAGTGTAGATTAAAAATTGGAAAGCGTTTGCTTAGCAGCTCTTTATTCTGAATCTTAAATGATGTATAGTAAGCGCTCTGATTAGAGAATGGATTTTCAAGAACTTATACTTAAGTAATAACAAAACTTACAGCTGCATTAAGCTGTAAGTTTTGTTATTACTGATAAGATATGTGTAACATCCTCGAATATATACACTTTTGTTCAAGGATTGTCATATTCAGCTGCCTGCTTTTTTTATTCCTAAAACGTTAAAAATCAGAGAATCTGTACGAATAGTATTACATAGGTGAATTTTTAATATATAGTAAAATCCTCATCTTCACTTTGTTCTATCAATACTTTAGTTTATAGAAGAAACAAACAGCATTTTTATGCTAAAATTGAATAGACAAGGATTGTTAAACTCGATATGATAGTATAATACAAATAGTTGTAGTTAGGGGGAGTACTTGGTGAATCAAACAAGATCAAACAAATTTGAAAAAAGAAGAAAAAATACAAATGCAATTACCATTCTATCCATTGCTGCAGGAGTCGTTTTAGTGGTCTTCCTTGCGATATGGGTATTTGGCGGAAACGATACAGCTGATGAAGGTACTGAATCTGATGCATCTGAAAATACGTCCGAGGGAGATAATGGTGAAGAAGGCGGCGGAGAAGATGATAATGGCTTTCTAATAACTGATCCTGATTCAAATGATGAAGATAAAAATGATAATGAGGATGCGAATAGAGACGAAGAAAATGAAGATGAAGATAAAGACGAGGATGCATCCAAAGAAGATAATGACAACGAGGACGAAAATGAAGAAGATAATTCATACGAAGACAGGGAATCTGCTGAACCATCAGATGATAATGTTTCAGAAGCATATACTGGCGACTGGGATCCTGTAGGTACAGAGCAAGAAGGAGAGCATAATACAGACTTTGGCAATGGATCTCAGGATCGTGTTGAAATAAAAAAAGCAACCTCCTTGGTTACTGGTTTAAGTGAAGATGGTATGATAGAACATTGGGTTGGAAATAATGGCCCTGACAAAGTAATTGCCACGGTTTCTGATTCAAGCAGCTCAGAGTTTTATCGTGTGTTCTTAGATTGGGTAGACGGGGAAGGCTGGCAGCCGACAAAGGTAGAAAAGCTGATTGAAAACGATGCAGGACAGTAATGGAGGATGAAGATGACGATAGGAATTATTGGAGCAATGGATGAAGAAATTGAATTGCTGAAACAAAAAATGACAGATATACAAGAAATCGAAATTGCAAATAGTTATTTTTATCAAGGTTATCTGGAAGGAAAAAAAGTTGTTCTTCTGCTGTCCGGTATTGGAAAAGTAAATGCGGCAATGTCCACAACTATCCTGCATGAACGATTTAATCCTGATAAAATTATTAATACAGGATCTGCTGGAGGGTTTGCTGAAAATTTGGATGTAGGTGATGTTGTTATTTCCACAGAGGTATTACATCATGATGTAGATGCAACAGCATTCAGTTATGCTTATGGACAAGTTCCTGGCATGCCGGCATCCTATACGGCCTCACCAGAATTGGTTAAATTAGTAGGCGGAGTTATTCTGGAATCAGATATCCAGGCAGAATTTGGTATTATAGCAACAGGTGATTCATTTATGCAAAGAGAAGATCAAATAGCTGTTGTCCGCGAACGGTTTCCGGAAATGCTGGCTTTAGAAATGGAAGCTGCTGCAATTGCGCAAGTATGCTACCAGTATAAGACACCGTTTGTTATTATTCGGGCACTGTCCGATATTGCTGGAAAAGAATCATCTGTTTCTTTTGATGTATTTTTAGAAAAAGCTGCAAAGAATGCAGCAGATGTTATTATAAAAATGGTTCGTAAATTATAGATTATAAAAGAGTTTTTAAACAGGCTTCTATTTGAAAAACAAATAGAAGCCTGTTTTTATATCTGCTATCTATCATTTTAAGCGATGGTTTTCATTTTTCTTTATTCCCCAACCCCAAAATAATCCTGAATAAAATTATAAAAAACCATTTCAGAAGGGGCGAGATTACGATTTTTTGGAATAATAATCCCGACTGTCCGTTTTAAAGGAGAGTTATCAATCGCTACTTTAGAACTGTAAGCAGTGTTTAAATCATTAAAAGCACTTTCTGGAAGCAAAGTAATCCCCATTCCGGCTGCTACAAGTCCTTTAATAGCATCTAAATCCTCACCCTGAGAATAAATATTTGGTGTGAAGCCTGAACGGATGCAAAAATCAATAACAAGCTGGTGAAGTACATATCCTTCAGGAAACAACACGAAATTTTCATGTTCTAAAGCTTGTGCAGAAATTTTTTCTGCTGCAGATTTAGGATGAGAACTGGGAATAAGGGCATAAAAATTTTCCATAAAAAGAACCTTGCCAATAATATCAGGTTGATTATCGGGTACAGGACCAAGAAAGGCTAAATCAATTTCTCTGTTCCTGACTGCCTCAATTAAAAAATTATAAGAGCCCTGTCTTAATTGAAATCGGATATTTGGATAGCTTTTCTTAAAAGCTGATAGTACGGTTGGCAAGAGGTTGCTTGCCAGACTTGTTGGGAATCCGATTTTTATCGAGCCGCGTTCAGGATCCAGATATTCATCCACCTGCTTTTTCGCATAATCCAACCCCTTTAAAGCAGATTTTATATGTGTTAAGAATATTTTTCCGATAGATGTTAAATGTACATTTCTCCCGACCCTTTCAAAAAGCTGCACTCCTAATTCATTTTCTAAATTTGAAATTTGCCGGCTGATTGCCGACTGGGCAACGTGCAGTTCCAATGCAGCCTCTGATACATGTTCCCGTTCTGCTACCGCAACAAAATATTTCAATTGACGCAGTTCCATATTTCCACCTCATATCAAAATTAGATTAATATTATGTTTATTATATATTGTTTGGATAGATAAAAAAACATAAAATGTATCTTACCCACTTTTAATGTATACGGAATGGAGGAACACAGAATGGTTTTTCATAATTTGCCAAAAGCGCAGGGGCTATATCAACCGGATTTTGAACACGATGCCTGTGGAATTGGCTTATATGCACATATAAAAGGAAAACAGACTCATGACATCGTTACAAAAGGATTGAGTATGCTTTGTAAGCTGGAGCATCGGGGCGGACAGGGCAGCGATCCAATGACTGGAGATGGTTCTGGATTAATGGTGCAGATTCCTGATCAATATTTCAGAAGAGTTTGTCGGGACTTTAAGCTTCCGCCAACTGGAGAATATGCGGTTGGCATGGTCTTTCTTTCTCAAAGCGAGCAGGAACAGCTTGAAGTAATGGAGAAAGTAAATGCTTTAATTGCTCAAGAAGGGCAGCAGTTAATTGGCTGGAGAAGCGTACCCGTTAACTCCTCTTGTATTGGAAAGGGGGCAGTTGAAACACTTCCGGAAATTAAACAAGTATTTATTCAAGCAAATGCAACTGCCGATGAAATGGATTTTGAGAGAAAGTTATATGTTATCCGTAAGCAAGCGGAGCATTGGGCAGAAGAAAGAAATATTCGTTTTTATGTTCCCAGCCTTTCCAGCAGAACAATTGTATATAAAGGCCTGCTGACTCCAGAGCAGGTAAATGGATTTTATTTAGAATTACAGGAAGCAGATTTTATTTCCGCTTTCTCACTCGTACATTCCCGATTCAGTACAAATACATTTCCATCATGGGAAAGGGCGCACCCGAACCGTTATTTAATCCATAATGGCGAAATTAACACATTACGTGGAAATGTGAATTGGATGAGAGCAAGAGAAAAACAATTTGTTTCTGACGCATTTGGTAATGATTTAGAAAAACTGTTGCCAATTATCCGGAGTGACGGCAGTGATTCAGCAACACTGGATAATGCGCTGGAATTTTTAACTTTGGCAGGAAGAGAGCCTGCGCATGCAGCGATGATGCTTATACCTGAGCCTTGGGATAAAAATGAACATATGAGACAGAAAAGACGTGCTTTTTACCAGTATCACAGCCTAATGATGGAGCCCTGGGACGGACCGACATCCATCACTTTTACGAATGGAAAGCAAATTGGGGCTATTTTAGACAGAAATGGTTTGCGGCCGGCAAGGTATTATGTAACAAAAGATGATTATATTATTTATTCCTCCGAAGTTGGTGTGATTGATGTAGAAGAGAGTAATGTTTTATTAAAAGAACGGTTGAGTCCGGGGAAAATGTTATTAGTAGATATCGAGCAGGGAAGAATTATTTCTGATGAAGAAATAAAATCGGCCATTACAAATGAACACCCTTATCAGAACTGGGTGGAGGAGCAAACTATAGCACTGGACCCAGAGGTTGACGAAAGCAGAGAAATGGACCCGCAATTGTTCCATAAACAGAAAGCATTCGGTTATACTCTGGAGGATATTGAAAAGTATTTAATTCCGTTGGTGCAGGATGAAAAAGATCCAATCGGAGCCATGGGAAATGATGCTCCATTAGCTGTTTTATCGGAGCGTCCGCAAAGTTTATTTAATTATTTTAAACAGCTCTTTGCCCAGGTAACGAATCCTCCAATTGATGCTTATCGCGAACAATTAGTGACCTCAATGCTGACGTGGCTCGGAAGTGAAGGAGATATTCTTCATCCGGAAACAGAAAAGAAAAAACGGATACGATTAGATTCACCTATTTTATCAAATGTACAAATGAGAAAGATAGTAAATAATGAAATCAATGGTTTACAGACAGCAATTATTGATACTTTGTTTACGGATAATATGGAAACGGCGTTAAATCAAGTATTTGAACAAGCAAGAACTGCTATTCTGAATGGGAAAAATATTCTTGTGCTGCGTGATACAGAAATGGATCAAGAGCGAAAAGCAATACCCGCATTACTGGCGGTAAGCGGGCTGCATCAATATCTAATCCGTGAAGGTATCCGTACGAAAGCAAGTATCATTATCCAGTCAGGTGAAGCGCGTGAGGTACACCATTTTGCAGCAATGCTTGGCTACGGCGTGGATGCGATTTACCCATATCTGGTTTATCAGACATACCAGCAGGCTTTCGAATCTGGCCAATTGGCTTTAAATCCAAAAGAAGCTCAGGCAAGATATATTGCAGTTGCTACGGAAGGTATTATCAAAGTAATGTCCAAAATTGGGATTTCGACTGTGCAGAGTTATCGTGGTGCACAAATTTTTGAAGCTGTCGGGATCAGTAAACAGGTTATAGAAGAACATTTTACCGGGACGGCTTCACAAATTGATGGAATTGGACTTGATGTGATACAGCTGGAAACAGAAAAACGTCACCATGAAGGATATCAGGAAGCAATTAGTCAGCTGCTTGATTCAGGAAGTGATTTTCAGTGGCGCAAAACTGGTGAACATCATGCATTTAACCCCTCTACAATTTATAAATTACAATGGTCTTGCCGACGAGGCGATTATAAGCTGTTCAAGCAATTTTCTAAAGAATCGAATGAAGAACGTATCGGCTTTTTGCGAAATCTATTTGATTTCAAGAAAACAGAACCTATATCCATTGAAGAAGTAGAATCGGTTGAATCTGTTGTCAAACGCTTTAAAACAGGTGCGATGTCATTTGGTTCTATTAGTAAAGAGGCGCACGAAACATTGGCGATTGCGATGAATCGTCTCGGCGGTAAAAGTAACAGCGGAGAAGGCGGGGAGGACAAATCTCGATTTACTCCTGATGCCAACGGTGATTTGCGTTCCAGTGCAATTAAACAGGTAGCATCCGGCCGTTTTGGAGTGACAAGCAACTATTTAGTAAATGCAAAAGAGCTGCAAATAAAAGTAGCGCAGGGAGCAAAACCTGGTGAAGGCGGTCAGTTGCCGGCCGAAAAGGTTTATCCATGGGTTGCTGATGTACGGAGATCAACACCGGGCGTTGATTTAATTTCTCCTCCGCCGCATCATGATATTTATTCTATTGAAGATTTGGCGCAGTTGATTCATGATTTGAAAAATGCTAACCGAAAAGCCAGAGTAAGTGTTAAGCTGGTAGCAAAATCAGGCGTTGGGACGATTGCTGCAGGGGTAGCTAAAGGAAATGCCGATGTTATTTCTGTTGTCGGTTATGATGGCGGAACAGGAGCATCACCCAAAACAAGTATTAAGCATACTGGTCTTCCATGGGAATTAGGATTAGCAGAAGCACATCAGACATTAATGTTAAATGGTCTTAGAGATCGGGTTATTTTAGAAACGGACGGTAAGCTGTTAACTGGAAAAGACGTTGTAACTGCAGCATTGCTTGGAGCGGAAGAATTCGGATTTGCTACAGCACCACTAGTTGTTGTCGGCTGTGTGATGATGCGTGTCTGTCATAAGGATACCTGCCCAGTTGGTGTCGCAACACAAAATCCGGAGCTTCGTAAAAAATTTACCGGAGATCCAGATCATGTTGTGAATTATATGCAATTTGTCGCTGAAGAAGTTCGTGAAATTATGGCAGAGCTTGGCTTCCGGACAATGGATGAGATGATTGGCCATACCGAATATTTGGAAAGATCCCATCGTGCGGATACACATTGGAAAGCGAAATATCTTGATTTATCAACCTTGGTCTATCAGCCGGAAGGCACGAAAAGAAATACAGCCGGGCAAGATCATCAGTTAGACCAATCCTTAGATTTAAAAGAAATTTTGCCTGTCGTTCAAGACGCATTAGAGACAGGGGAAGCAATGCAAGCAAGCTTTCCGATTAGAAATACAGACCGTGTTACCGGTACAATTGTCGGCAGTGAGCTTACTGCAAAATACGGGGAACAAGGCCTGCCGGAGGATACAATTAATTTACATTTCACAGGATCTGCCGGCCAGAGCTTCGGTGCTTTTATCCCATCAGGTATGACAATGACAGTTACTGGTGACGCCAATGATTATGTTGGTAAAGGGCTTTCCGGTGGTAAAGTGATTGTTCGTGCTCCAAAGGATTCAACGATTAATCCAAGTCATAATGTTATTGCAGGAAATGTGTCATTCTATGGTGCAACAGGTGGAGAGGCATATATCCAAGGCTATGCGGGCGAGCGTTTTGCAGTCAGAAACAGTGGCGCAAAAATAGTTGTAGAAGGTGTTGGTGATCATGGCTGTGAATATATGACAGGCGGTCGGGTTGTTATCCTTGGAAACGTCGGCAAAAACTTCGCTGCTGGAATGTCGGGTGGTATCTCTTATATAAGACCAGACGATATTTCTGCATTTAAGTCCTTGACAAATACGGCACTGATCCAGTTTGAAGAAATAACTGATCTAAAGGAACAGGAGGAAGTGAAGGATTTAATTATTAACCACTTGGATTACACGGACAGTGAAAAAGCAGCATTTATCTTAAAGAACTGGCAGGAAGAAGTAAAGAAATTTATAAAAGTTATTCCAACAGATTATAAATTAATGCTTCAGCAGATTGAATGGTTTAAAGAGCAAGGCTTAAGCTTGGAAGAAGCTCGTTATGAAGCATTTATGGCAAAGAAAAATCAAAAAATGACTGTGAACTTAGATAAAGAATCTATCATCAGGAATGAGAAAGGAGCCAGAGTAAATGGGTAAAGCAACAGGGTTTATGGAAATTAAAAGAAAAACTGCAAGTGAGCGTGAACCGCTGGAACGGATGAAAGACTGGAAAGAATACGCTGGCTCTTTTTCTGACAATTCAGCAAGAGAACAAGGGGCACGCTGCATGGATTGCAGTATTCCCTTTTGTCATATTGGTATGGAAATAGAAGGAGCAACATCTGGTTGTCCTGTCTATAACCTGATCCCGGAATGGAATGATCTTGTATACAAAGGCAGATGGAGAGAAGCATTAGACAGGTTGATGAAAACAAATAATTTCCCTGAATTCACCGGCAGAGTCTGTCCGGCACCATGTGAAGGTTCCTGTACAGTAGCGATTCATGATCCTGCCGTAACAATTAAAAATATTGAGCAGAAAATTATTGATAAAGGCTTTGAAGAAGGCTGGATTGAGCCGAGAATTCCTGATGTACGTACCGGAAAAAAAGTTGCTATTATTGGGTCGGGTCCAGCTGGATTAGCAGCAGCGGATCAACTGAATCAAGCAGGTCATGAAGTGACGATTTATGAACGCGCTGATCGTGCCGGCGGATTATTAACATATGGAATTCCTAATATGAAGCTGGAAAAAAGCGTTGTTGAACGACGTATTCAGCTACTTCGTCAGGAAGGCATTCACTTTGTTTTAAATACAGAGGTAGGCAAGGATATTTCAGCAGGAAAAATCAAAGCAAACTTTGATTCTGTTATTCTCTGTACCGGTGCCCAGAAGCATCGTGATCTGCCTTTAGAAGGCAGAGATGGAAAAGGAGTACGCTTTGCAATGGATTATCTGACCCGCTCAACGGAGAAACTCCTTGATAATAATATTGAATTGGAAGATGAATTAAACGCTGATGGAAAAGATGTTATTGTTATTGGCGGTGGAGATACTGGTGCAGATTGCATTGCAACGGCAATTCGTCAAGGTGCTAAAAGTATTGTACAATTCGGCAAGCACCCACAGCTCCCAATTAAACGGGCTGAAAAAAATCAATGGCCGGCTTATCCGCAGGTATTCAGTTTAGAATATGCGCACAAAGAAGCGAAAGAAAAGTTCGGCAGGGATATCCGTGAATACTCTATTCAGACGCAGAGGTTTGTAACAGATGAAAAAGGAAATCTGAAAGAGCTGCATACCATTCAAATGGAGAAAAGACAGGATGAAAATGGCGTCTTCTTTTTCGAGGAAATACCCGGAACAGAAAAAATCTGGCCGGCACAGCTTGTTTTAATTGCTATTGGATTTGAAGGTGCTGAAGAGCCCGTTTTAGATGCTTTTGGGGTGAAAACAATGAGAAATCGTGTGCTTGCAGCATACGGAAAGTTTTTAACAACAGAAGATAATGTGTTTGCAGCAGGAGATGCGCGCCGCGGTCAGAGCTTAATTGTCTGGGCGATTAATGAGGGGAGAGAGGTAGCTTATCAGGTTGATGAATATCTAATGGGAGCTACTTCCTTACCAACTGTTGCGAATATGTAAGAAAGCAGAATAGCTTTATAAAAACCCGAATTCGTTCTCTGGCGTCTTCGGGTTTTTATATACTCAGAGCTTTACATATAATATTAAATGATTTCTTAAAACATAAGCTATTACGAATCTATAGGCATTTGTCACCCCTTTTCAGTTATCTGCGTATATTGTTAATGAATAAGGGGTGATGAAGAATTGGCACAAGCGGAAGGTTATAAAAATGGCCGTATTAATATCATTTTACACGAGAATACACAGCAGCCCGGCAGAGAGGTCCGTGTAAAAAAGCAAAAACATTCGCCACTTGAAATAATAGATAAAGAATTTGCATCTTTTGTCGGCTTAGATGATTTAAAAACGTCTATTAAAGAAATCTACGCAAATATTCTTATAAATGAAAAGAGGAAGGAGCAAGGTTTAAAAAGTTCAAAACAGGTTCTTCATATGCTGTTTAAAGGGAATCCTGGAACAGGAAAGACAACGGTTGCCCGAAAATTAGCAAAGCTCTATCATAATATAAATATTCTCTCCAAGGGCCATTTTATCGAGGCAGAACGTGCGGATTTAGTAGGGGAATACATTGGGCAGACAGCACAAAAAACAAGAGCCGTCATACAGAAGGCGATGGGCGGTGTTTTATTTATTGATGAAGCATATTCCTTATCACGAGGCGGGGAAAAGGATTTTGGCAAAGAGGCAATTGACCTGCTGGTAAAACATATGGAAGACTCAAGAGAGGATATAGTATTGATTCTTGCAGGTTATCCCCGGGAAATGGATCGTTTCCTTACAATGAATCCTGGTCTTGAATCCAGATTTCCATTTATTTTAGATTTCGATGATTACTCTGTTGATGAATTATTAAATATTGGTAGCGGAATGCTTACGGAAAGACAATATCAACTATCTAAGCCGGCAGAATGGAAGCTTCGCAATCATTTAACAAGAAAACTCCGGGAGGATACAATTAATTTTTCTAACGCAAGATATGTAAGAAACGTAATTGAAAAAGCAATACGTATGCAGGCAGTCCGATTACTGACCTCAGAACAGATTGTATCCAGGGATTTAATTATTTTAACAGAGCAGGATTTGTTGCTAGAATAGAAATAGTGGGTATGATATATATAGGACATTTTTTTCGCATCAGGAAAGCAAAAAAATTATGTACCAAAGCTATAAGAAAGAGGTAGGCTATGACATTAGAAAATGTATTAGTAATTTCGGTTAACCAATCCCAAAAACCAGAACGTCAATTTCAATCTTCTTTAGATGAATTGATCTCTTTGTGTAAAACTGCCGGGGGTCGGGTACAGCATGTGATTACGCAAAATCGGGACCGTATCCATCCAGCCACTTATATCGGTGAGGGGAAGCTTCAAGAGGTTGCCCGGATTGTAGAGACGGAGGAAATTGATTTAGTTGTAGCTAATAATGAGTTATCGGCTGGTCAAGTCCGCAATTTAGCAGATGTACTGGATGTTCGTGTTCTTGACCGGAGTCAATTAATATTGGATATTTTTGCAATGCGTGCACAAACAAAGGAAGGGAAGCTCCAAGTAGAATTGGCTCAATTGGAGTATCTGCTTCCTCGTTTGCATGGACAAGGGGCAAATTTATCAAGACTGGGCGGCGGAATCGGGACAAGAGGTCCGGGAGAAACAAAATTAGAAACAGACCGCCGGCATATTGAAAGAAGAATCTATGATATAAAACGTCGTTTTCAATTAGTAGTGAAGCAGCGCGATCAATATAGAAAGCGGAGGAGAGCAAACGATGTCTTTCAAATTGCCATTGTGGGTTATACAAATGCCGGAAAATCGACTATTTTTAATCGTTTGACAAATAGTCAGTCGTTAGAAGAAGATCAATTATTTGCGACTTTGGATCCGCTTACCCGTCGCATTCAATTGCCCAGCGGATTGAAAAGTTTAATCACGGACACGGTAGGCTTTATTCAAGATCTCCCTACTGCACTTATTGCAGCGTTTAAATCAACTCTGGAGGAAGTGAGGGAAGCAGACTTTCTATTGCATATAGTGGATATTTCTGATCCTGATTTATCACAGCAGCAGGAAACAGTCCGTAAACTTTTAACTGAATTAGATGCCGGCCATATCCCTGTATTGACTGTTTATAATAAAAAGGACCAGCTGAAAGCAGATTTCTTTTTAGCTAATCAATTCCCTAATATTCAAATCAGTGCATTGAAAGAAGAAGATTTACAAACATTATTAGCAAAAATAGAAGAGGTATTAAAGGAAGAATGGGATTTATTTGACATTGTATTAGATTCGAGTGAAGGAGATTTAATATATCAGCTGCAATCTGCTGCGTTAGTAGTTAAAAAAGAGCTGCTGGAAGAAACAAATCAATTTCATGTTCAGGGTTATGTCAGAAAAGATCATCCATTTCACCGTTTTGTAGAGGAGAAGTAAATAAATGCATGCAGAATCACTAGTTATAAAAGCAGAAAAAGATTGTTTGGAAGGTCATCAGTATATTCAAGAAATTGTAGAGAAAAATCAAAGACGTGTCCTGGAGGCCTTCAGGAATCATCGGATCAGCGATACACACCTGCAGGGAACAACAGGCTATGGATACGATGATTTGGGCAGAGAAGGATTAGAAGCAGTATATGCCGAAGTATTTGGCGGAGAAGATGCCGTTGTACGTCCGCAAATAGTTTCCGGGACACATGCTATTACAACCGCTTTATTCGGTGTACTGCGCCCGCAGGACGAGCTGGTTTACATTACAGGACATCCATACGATACATTGGAGGAAGTAATCGGAAAGCCGGGAAAAGAAGAAGGATCCCTCGCCGATTTTCAAATTGGCTATCGCGAGGTTGCTTTAAAAAACACAGGAGAAGTTGATTTTGAAGAGATAAAAAGAAGCTGGACAAAAGAGACAAAAGTAATTGCTATTCAGCGCTCAAAAGGTTATGGTACAAGACCTTCCTTTACAATTGATGAAATAAAAGAAATGATTGCTTTCGTAAAAGAAATAGACTCCTCTGTTATTGTATTTGTGGACAACTGTTACGGGGAGTTTACAGAAACAAAGGAGCCCTTGCATGTCGGCGCCGATTTAATTGCGGGATCTCTTATTAAAAATCCTGGGGGAGGACTGGTACGGGCTGGGGGCTATATTGCGGGGCGCAAAGACCTCATCCATTTATGTGCTAACAGACTGACAGCCCCTGGTCTCGGCAAAGAAACAGGAGCTTCTCTTAGTATGCTTCAGGAAATGTATCAAGGCTTCTTCATGGCTCCGCATACAGTAGGAGAGGCTTTAAAAGGGGCTTTATTTACAGCGCGATTTTTAGAGCTTTCAGGCTTTAAAACATCCCCTTCATATCAGGAAAAAAGAACAGATCTGATACAAACAGTTACATTTAACAGAGACGAGGAAATGATTGCTTTCTGTCAGGCAATTCAAGAGAATTCACCAATAAATTCATATGTAAAACCCTATCCCAGTGAGATGCCGGGTTATGAGGATCAGGTTATTATGGCTGCAGGTACATTTATTCAAGGAGCAAGTATCGAATTATCGGCAGACGGACCAATTCGTCCTCCTTATACAGCCTATGTTCAAGGAGGATTAACCTATACACATGTGAAAATTGCTATTGTCGAAGCTGTGAAAACATTGGAAAATAAAGGTTTAATTTCTTAGCCAACGGGAAAAAGAAAGTAAAGCACGATTTGTATGTTAAAGAACCTAACACTTAATTGACATTAAATCTGACATATTATATACTGAACACATTAACAAAGAAGGGGGTCATCTTTTGAATGATATGGATCGTCGTTCAATGCCCTTATTCTCTATAGGAATAGTAATGAAATTAACCGAACTGACTGCAAGACAAATTCGTTATTATGAAGCAAATGATTTAATCGCTCCAGAGCGGACAAAAGGAAATCAGCGTCTATTTTCATTTAATGATGTAGACAGGCTGCTTCAAATCAAAGATCTCTTAGACAAAGGATTAAATATGGCTGGAATTAAGCTTCTGCTGGATGAAGAGAAAAAAGAAATTCTGGAGGCAGTCCCGGAGAAAAAGAAAAAAACTCCAGCTAATCTGACCGATGAAGAGCTTAGAGGAATTTTAAAGAACGAATTAAATGAAGCAGGCAGATACGGAAAAGCAAGTATGAGACAAGGGGAATTAGCACGTTTTTTTGTGAAACGCTAGTATCAGGTTAAAAAGATTTCTGACTGCACATCCAATGTAGTGAAGACTTTCTTTTCATATTATCAAAGATTTTTAGGAGGAGAACAAATGGCTAAGAAATTGACCAAAGAAGAAATTATAAGTCAGATTAAGAAGGAGAATGTACGTTTTATCCGTCTGCAGTTTACAGATATGCTCGGGACGATTAAAAATGTTGAAATTCCTTTAAGCCAATTAAACAAAGCCTTAGATAATAAAATGGCTTTTGATGGATCCAGTATTGAAGGGTTTGTACGTATTGAGGAGTCAGATATGCTCCTGCACCCTGATTTGGATACATTCATCGTATTTCCTTGGACTTCCGAAAAAGGAAAAGTGGCGCGCTTTATCTGTGACATCTATAATCCGGATGGTACTCCATTCGCAGGCTGCCCGCGTTATAACCTGAAGCGCAACCTGGAAAAAATGGAGGAATTAGGGTTCGATGCGTTTAATATTGGTGCAGAACCGGAGTTCTTCTTATTTAAACTGGATGAGAATAGAGAACCTACATTGGAATTAAATGACCATGGCGGCTATTTTGATTTAGCCCCAACCGACTTAGGCGAAAATTGCCGTCGTGATATTGTTTTAGAGCTTGAAGAAATGGGCTTCGAGATTGAAGCATCCCATCATGAGGTTGCACCTGGACAGCATGAAATTGATTTTAAATATTCTGATGCAATAAAGCATGCGGATGATATTCAAACCTTTAAATTAGTAGTAAAAACAATTGCCAGAAAGCATAATCTGCATGCAACATTTATGCCGAAGCCTTTATTTGGAGTGAATGGCTCTGGAATGCATGTGAACATGTCTCTTTTCAATGGCAAAGAAAATAAATTCTACGATACAAAAGGTGAATTAGAGTTAAGTAAAACGGCTTATCAGTTTATCGCCGGAATTATTGAACACGCAACAAACTTCACTGCAGTAACAAACCCGACAGTGAACTCATATAAACGATTAGTACCGGGCTATGAAGCGCCTTGTTATGTAGCATGGTCAGCTTCAAACCGCAGTCCGCTTGTGCGTATTCCAAGCTCCCGCGGATTAAGTACACGAGTAGAAGTCCGCAGTGTAGATCCGACAGCAAACCCATATATGGCATTGTCTGTTCTATTGGCTTCGGGCTTGGATGGTATTAAGAGAGAATTAGAAGTTCCAGAGTCTGTTGACCGCAATATCTATGTAATGAATAAAAAAGAACGTGAAGAAAATGGTGTAAAAGATTTACCGTCTACGTTGAAGGAAGCAATGAACCTGCTTGAACAGGATGAAGTGCTTGTAGATTCTTTAGGTGAGCATTTATTTGAACACTTTATTGAGGCGAAGGATATAGAGTGGGATATGTTTAGAACTACTGTGCATCCATGGGAGCGCGAGCAGTATTTGACGAACTATTAACTCGTGTTGCTTAGAACGTTGATTTAAGCAAAGTTAATCTGTCTCGTTCTATAAAAATGACTGTAAATTTAATATTTATTATAAGATACTGTGCAAGTACTATTCGTACTTGCACAGTATCTTTTTTTGCACAATATAGAAGTATAAGAAAAAGGATGACTCTAAAGCGTGTTCCGAGACAGAGTTTGCGCACATCGTTCACCTGTCGACAATGCTGGTGAAGGCGTACAAATAAAAGTTATTTCATCTCGCTAACGAAGAACTAACGCTTACTCCTTCGATATAGAATAAAATAGATTCCGGCTAAAATAGGTGTAGCTATAGAGATGTAGATGATAAAACGATTTTTTATTTGATCAAAAAAGTGATAGGTAATATAAATGAATTCTAAACCACCGCCTCGGTATTATATGCGGTTAAATATAGTGTTTTCATTACCGTCGTTAGTAAAGAGTTACTCCAAATTTTTGATGGTTGTTTTCGTATTTTTTAGATTCTATAGGGAGTTCTTCATTTTCTTTTGGGTAACACAGTGCACTTCACTAATATTTGCCGAGGGAGGATATACCCAAATTTCAGCAGTTTTGCTACAATGATGGGCTGGTAAGGACGATTCGTTTACTTCTATTTCATTTTTTGCTAATTATCCAGGAAAAGCTGCTTTTGATAAATGATTCATATAGTCAGCGGTCCAACAATGGTAAAAAGCATGCAAGATATTGCAAATAAAGAGGTGCCTTATAAGCATTTTTCAAGTATTCAACAACCTTCCTGTCAGTAGATAAGTATTATATGTTTGAAGCGATATTTTTTGTTTCATAAATCAGGGGGAATCAGCAAGGTTGTTCAGAGATAGAAAAAACACCGCTTTAAACAGACAATCTGCTCAAAACGGTGCTTAAAAGTTATTAATGACCTTTTGCTGACACAGAAGGAAACTTTAAATTAGATTCATCCTCAGTAAAAAATTCTTTATACAATGATTGAATTGCTCTCTCCAAATCAACAGCATGAACACCGAACATCATAGATACTTCAGAAGATCCTTGGTTAATCATATCGATATTAATACCTGCCTTGGCAAAGGAGGCAGTTGCTTTGGCTGCAACACCAACTGTATTTACTAATCCTTCTCCAACAACCATAATCACAGCTAAATCACGATGAATACTTACGGTATCTACATGTAATTCATTACGGATCCTGTCGATAACCACCTGTTCTTTATCCGGTGTAAACCGGTGGTCTCTAAAAATAACAGACATATCATCAATTCCTGAAGGAGCATGCTCAAAGGAGATTCCTTCGTCCTCAAAAATGTTCAGAAGCTTTCTGCCAAAACCGACTTCACGGTTCATTAAAAATTTACTTACATATAAACTGCAGAAGCCGACATCACTTGCAATTCCGACAACACATTGGTCTGTAGCATCTCTTTCAGCAACGACCATGGTGCCGGGCGCATCTGGATTATTTGTGTTTTTAATACAAACAGGGATTTGCTCTTTAAACGCAGGTATAAGTGCTTCATCATGAAAAACAGAAAAACCTGCATAAGAAAGCTCACGCATTTCCTTATAGGTTAATACGGTAATATCCTTTGGATTTTCCACGAAATTCGGGTTTACCGCAAAAACAGAATCTACATCTGTGAAATTTTCATATAAACTTGCTTTGGTGCCGGCAGCAAGAATAGCTCCTGTAATATCTGACCCGCCACGCGAGAAGGTAACTAAATCATTTTCTTTAGAATAACCAAAGAATCCTGGAACTACTGAAACACCATCACGTTCACGGAGCTGATAAATAATAGAAAAGCTTTCGGGTAACAGCTGAGCCTGCCCCGGCTCATTACTTACAAAAATTCCTGCTTCTTTCGGATTAACATAGCTTGCATTTAAGCCTAACCGTTGTAAATAAGCACTTACTATTTTAGCGGAGCTGTCTTCTCCAATAGATTTTAAAGCATCCAGCTGTCCTAAAGGCGATGTATCGAATTGCAGATATTTTTCAATCGTTTGCTGGATATCTTCTAAAATATCATTACCCAGCTCTAAATCATTTATAATTTCTTGAAATCTTTCCATGATTCTTTGTAAATGCTGCTCATAATCTTGATTATTTTGTTTTGCATAGCAAAGGTCTATTAGCAAATCCGTCACTTTTACATCATCGGAGAAACGTTTTCCTGGCGCAGATACAACAATAACCTTTCGGGAGGGATCTGACTTAATTATGTTCGCTACCTTTTTAATTTGTGTTGCATTTGCTACAGAACTTCCTCCAAATTTTGCTACTTTCATTTGATGATCCCCCATTTCAAAATTTCCTCCATAAACTACTAAAATAATATGAAGATTTAATACGTGGTATTTTTTATTTTTATTAATATAACATATTTTCTGTTAAATTAAAGTGGAAAACGAAAAAAAGAAAGAAAAACGACGAAAATAACGCTTTCATTCCGCTAAATTAATTTTAAACTTACAATTTCAGTTAATCTGGAATAAAAAACAAGATTTAAGAATGGATTATTAAAGACGATCTGAGATTTTTTCAGAGTATGAATTCAAAGTTGCATTACATATAAATGAAACTTGAGTCAGCAGTGCTTTTACCGATGATTTGCCGCAATAAAATAAAAAATCCTGTCTCTATATAGAACAGAATTTTTCAGCTTTGCGTTTTCTTTTCCTGGTTACGTTTCTTCCTGTCTCTATAAATGATAAAGCCGCCGAGAAAAACCAATCCGCCTGCAAATAATATCAGACCGACAATAAATTGAATACTTCCGTAAATAAAAATAGGATAGAACTCATTAAAAAGCGTATCACGCATTAATTTAATGCCAAAAGCTGCAATCAGCCCGGGAATAAACAGGATGATTAGAGCGAGGTTTCTTTGCATAAAACTCGAACTCCTTTATAAATACTTCCAATGACTTCTTCTGTTGAGCACTTTTAAACTGATATGTACTTCCATTATATTTTTAACATCGACATAAGTATATCAAAATAAGTCGAAAAATAGAAATAGAATTCGTTTGCTAAATTATGCATGGTATCGTATGATAAAAGTGTGCAAATAAATTCAAGGTGGATGAAAAGTATGAAGCAAATCCTGATAGTCGGCGCTGGAAAAGGTGGTACAGCATTATTTCGCCTATTTAAAGAAACAAAACGAATGAAAATTTGTGCAATTGTTGACAAGGATCCGAATGCTCCTGCCATGAAGTTAGCTGAAGAGATGAACGTTCATACAAGCACAGAATGGAAAGAGTGGATTCACCATAATATTGATATAGTCGTTAATGTAACAGGCGAGGAAGATTTATTTGAAAAAATGATAGAGCTCTTTCCTAGAAAAACAATCATTATTCCCGGATCTGTAGCAAATATTATTTATGAATTAATTCATGAAAAGACAACATTAACGAATGAAGTAAAGGTACAGGCAAACCGCCTGGAATTAATTTTAAATCATATGAATGACGGTATGATTGTTGTTAATAAAGACGAGCAGGTCCAGCTGCTAAATCGGCGGGCAGAACAGATTCTCGGCAAAAAGGAAAGAGACTACATAGGGAAGCATGTAAAAGAACTGTTGAAAACCAGCCGTTTGTCACATGTTTTAAGAAGTCAGAGAAAAGAATTAAACCAAAAAACAATTTTAGATAACGGCAAGAAAGTAATTGCATCACGTATACCAATTATTAATAAAACTGGTGATTTGGTTGGAGCTTTTGCTGTTTTCAAGGATATTACAGAAGTAGTCCAATTAGCAGAAGAAAATACAGATTTAAATGAAATAAAAACAATGCTGGAGGCAATTATTAAATCTTCTGATGAAGCTATCAGTGTTGTTGATGAAAATGGAAATGGCTTAATTATTAATCCTGCTTATACACGTTTAACCGGGTTAACAGAAAATGAAGTAATTGGTAAACCGGCAACAGTGGATATATCTGAAGGAGACAGTGTTCATCTGAAGGTTTTAAAAACCCGGCGAGCTGTTCGTGGAGTACATATGAAGGTTGGCCCTGCAAGGAAAGAAGTCATTGTAAATGTTGCACCGGTTATTGTTCAAGGGAAAATGAAAGGCAGTGTCGGTGTACTTCATGATGTCAGTGAATTACAATCTGTGACAAAAGAGTTAAAAAGAGCTAGGCAGATTATCCGTAATTTGGAGGCAAGGTATACGTTTGATGATATTATCGGCAATTCACCAGAAATGAAACTTGCTTTAGAACAGGCAAAAGTAGGTGCAAAGACGCCGGCAATTGTTCTTTTAAGAGGAGAAACAGGTACTGGTAAAGAGCTGTTCGCTCATGCTATACATCATGAAAGTGACCGCAAATATAATAAATTCCTCCGCGTTAATTGTTCAACATTGTCTGAATCAATGCTTGAGAAAGAATTGTTTGGTTCAGCAGATGAGAAATTAACGGGCAGGAAAGGCTTGTTTGAGCAGGCGAATAATGGGAGCATCTTTCTTGATGAGATTGGTAATCTCTCCTTAACTATTCAGGAAAAATTACTGCGTGTGCTAAAAGAGAACCAGGTGATTCCTGTTGGAGCAACAAAGCCTATTTCTGTTGATGTCCGTGTTATTGCCGGGACGAATATTAATTTAGAGAAGGCTGTTATGAATAAGAAGTTTCGGGAGGATCTTTATTATCAGATTAATAAACTGCCAATATCCATTCCATCATTAAAGGAGCGGAAAGAGGATATACCTGTACTGGTCGAACATATTATTTATCAGCTTAATGAAGAATATGGGAAAAATGTTCAGGGGATATCTGATGAAGCTCTGGATAAGCTGATGCAATATCATTGGCCGGGTAATATAAGAGAAATGGCTAATGTGATAAGTCATTCCATGATATTTATTGGTAATACAGAGGAACAGATTGAGGTATCTCATTTACCGGAACTTCAAACAAAGCAAAGTACATTTTCAGACGGCAGTGTGGAAACAGAGAAACCGCTAAAATTACAAGAAGCACTGGACCGTTATGAAAAAATGTATTTGCAGGAAGTTTATCAGAAATGTAATAAAAATAAGACTAAAACAGCAAAAGTTCTACAAATATCTGTTCGCAATCTCTATTATAAGCTTGAAAAATATCGGATTGAGTAATATATTCTGCAATATTTTGCAGATTTATATAAATAGAGGATGAAGATAATCATCCGACTTAAAGCATATTTAAAATTTTATAGATAAATATAAGTTAGATAATAATTTATCGTGATTTATTCAGGAGGGGTAAATATGGAAATCTTTAATTACTTGGAGAAATATGATTATGAACAACTGCTTTTTTGTCAGGATAAACAATCAGGACTGAAAGCTATTATTGCAATACATGATACTACGTTAGGGCCGGCACTGGGAGGAACCAGAATGTGGACTTATGCTTCAGAGGAAGAAGCAATTGAGGATGCACTGCGGCTGGCAAAAGGAATGACATATAAAAATGCTGCTGCCGGTTTAGATCTTGGCGGCGGAAAAACAGTCATTATAGGAGATCCTAAAAGGGATAAGAATCCGGAAATGTTCCGTGCATTTGGACGCTATATCCAAAGCTTAAGCGGCAGATATATTACCGCTGAAGATGTAGGCACTAATGAATCGGATATGGATCAAATTGCGCTGGAAACAGAATATGTTACAGGAGTGACTTCTTATAGCGGAGCAGCAGGAAATCCTTCACCGGTTACTGCACTTGGAATTTATCAAGGAATGAAGGCAACAGCTAAAGAAGCTTTTGGAACAGAATCCTTAGAGGGTAAAGTCATTGCTGTTCAAGGAGTCGGAAATGTTGCTTACAGCTTATGTAAATTATTGCATGAAGAAGGTGCCGAGTTAATAGTAACAGATATCAATAAGGATGCAGTTCAGCGCGCGCAGAATGATTTTAACGCAAAAGCAGTAGATCCAGATGATATTTACGATGTGGATTGTGAGATCTATGCACCTTGTGCACTTGGTGCGACCATTAATGATAATACAATTCCGAGACTAAAAGCCAAGGTAGTTGCAGGATCTGCTAATAATCAGCTGAAAAGCCATGAGCATGGTGATATCCTGCATCAAAGAGGAATCTTATATGCACCGGATTATGTAATTAATGCTGGTGGAGTAATAAATGTTGCTGATGAATTAATTGGTTACAATCGTGAGCGTGCATTACATAATGTACAGCGCATATACAAAAATCTGGAGCAGGTATTTGCGATTTCGAACCGCGATCAAATACCAACATATATCGCAGCTGACCGTCTTGCGGAAGAAAGAATTCAGGCAAAGAAGAATTCCCGCAGCCAGTTTATTATAAATGAACGAAATATTTTAGATCATAGACAATAAAATTGTGCCTCTTGTTATGAGGTACTGAAATATGAAAAGGGCAATGATGGAGGTTGTATTGTGAGTCAGAGTGGACGTGTTTTAGTTATCTACCCCGACATGTATATCACCAAAATTGGTGTATTTGAAGGAAATCATCATTTATATCAGCAGACGATTATTCACGATGAAGATGAGTTAAATCGTTTTGACCAGCTTATCGATCAGGTTGCTTACAGAAAACAGGCCATTTTTGAACAGCTGGATTTGGATGGAATGAATACATCGCGTTTAATAAGTGTATGCGGCCGGGGCGGGCTATTACGTCCAATCGGTGGGGGAACTTATCAAGTAAATGATGCGATGCTCTATGATTTAAAAACAAACGCGTATGGGGAGCATGTATCTAATTTGGGAGCAATCCTTGCTTATGATATTGCTGAGAATTTAAATATACATGCGTACATTGTTGACCCGCCAGTAGTGGATGAAATGCAGAAAATAGCTAAATATACTGGTATTCCTGAAATAGAAAGAGCCAGTATATTTCATTCTCTTAATCATCGGCATGCCGGCAGAATTGCAGCTAAACAAATTGGGGCTGCATATAATTCTTTAAAACTTATCTCCATTCATATTGCGAGAGGAATTACCATTGCTTCGCATCAATCAGGCAAAATTATAGATGTAACGAATGGTGTTGATGGAGAGGGTCCCTTTACAATTGATCGTTCCGGAAGTATTCCATTAAAGGGGTTCCTGGCCTATATATCTGAACAATATTCTAATGTGGAGGATTTTGATTGGAATCATCTACAGCAGGATGGAGGATTAAAGGCTTATTTGCACACAGAAGATCCTTCTATAATCCATTCCAGACTGATGCAGGGAGATCGTCACACAAAAAACGTCATCGAAGCGCAGGCATACCAGATTGCCAAAGAAGTTGGAGCAATGAGTACAGTGTTACACGGAGAAGTGGACGGGATTGTTTTTACTGGAAAGATCAGTGAGAATGATTTTGTTATTGATGCGATTATCCCAAGAATAAACTGGATTGCTGATGTAATGGTGTTTCCAGGTAAAAATGATTTAGAGGCAATGAATGAAGGGGTTTTAGAAGTTTTAAATAATCCCGGGGAAGTAAAGATATACGTAGCAGAGGAGGCTAATTAGATGGCTGCAGAGTATGATTTAGTCATTTTAGGCGGCGGAACAGGCGGTTATGTTGCTGCTATCCGTGCGAGTCAGTTAAAAATGAAAGTAGCAATCGTTGAAAAGGCTGAATTAGGGGGAACGTGTTTACATAGAGGCTGCATTCCTTCTAAAGCATTGCTCCGCAGTGCAGAAATTTATCAGCAAACCAGAAATGCTGATAAATTTGGCGTTGAGGTGAATAAGCCAGTCTTAAACTTTATCAAGGTACAGCAAAGAAAAAAAGCAATTGTTGATCAACTGCACAAAGGCGTCCAGGGGCTGATGAAAAAAGGAAAGGTAGATGTCTATCAGGGATTTGGCCGTATCTTAGGACCAAGTATTTTTTCACCAATGCCTGGTACTATCTCTGTTGAATATGAGAATGGCAATGAAAACGATATGTTAATTCCCAAAAACGTTTTGATTGCAACCGGTTCGGAGCCAAATACCTTGCCTGGACTGGATTTTGATGGTGAACTTGTTATCAGCTCCAATGAAGCGCTGGAAATGGAAAAACTTCCAGAATCTATGCTCATTGTAGGCGGTGGAGTTATCGGCATAGAGTGGGCATCCATGCTGAATGATTTCGGGGTAGATGTAACTGTATTGGAATACCAAAAGCAAATTCTGCCGACTGAGGATAAAGATGTGGCAAAAGAGATGGAGAAGCAATTGAAAAAAAGAGGCGTGAAAATTGTAACGGGTGCTAATGTTCAGGCAGATACATTAGAAAAAAATAATAATATATCAATAAAAGCATTGATTAATGATAAGACAGAACAATTTAACGCTGACAAAATGCTTGTATCTGTTGGAAGAAAAGCAAATATCGAAAATATCGGGATTGAAAATACGGATATCCAAATCTCGAATCATGTCATCGATACAAATGATTTTTACCAGACAAAGGAATCACATATCTATGCTATTGGTGATGTAATCGGTGGTATGCAGCTTGCCCATGTGGCTTCTCATGAAGGCATTATTGCTGTCGAGCATATTGCAGATGAAAACCCACAAAAAATAGATTATAATACAGTATCAAGTTGTATTTATGCAAACCCGGAAGCAGCAAGGGTCGGCCTGACAGAAAAACAGGCAAAAGAAGAAGGTTATGAGCTTGTTATCGGAAAATTTCCTTTTAAAGCTGTTGGTAAAGCGCTGGTTTATGGTGAAACAGACGGCTTTGTAAAAATAATTACAGATAAAAAAACACAGGATTTATTGGGAGTTCATATGATTGGTCCGCATGTAACAGATATGATATCTGAAGCGGGATTGGCAAAAGTATTAGACGCAACTGCATGGGAAATCAGCCAGACAATTCATCCGCATCCATCCTTATCAGAGGTTATCGGTGAAGCAGCTCTGGCAGTTGACGGAAAACAGATTCATGGATAAATGAATACCATTTAATGCTGTGAAATGGCTGAAGGAGGGAAATAATATGAAACAAACATCTTGGGAAAATGTAAGCAACGAGATGGCTGTCGAAATGTTTGAAATGATGCTGTTAGCAAGAAAGATAGATGAAAGAATGTGGCTTTTAAACCGTTCAGGAAAAATACCATTTGTGGTTTCCTGTCAAGGGCAGGAAGCAGCACAGGTCGGAGCAGCTTTTGCATTGGACCGTTCTGTTGATTATACAGCTCCGTATTATAGAGATTTAGGAGTCGTTTTAGCCTTTGGAATGACTGTAAAAGATTTAATGTTATTTGCATTTGCAAAAGCAGAGGATCCAAATTCAGCAGGACGTCAAATGCCGGGTCACTTTGGTCAAAAGAAAAATCGTATTCTGACCGGTTCATCTCCAGTAACAACTCAAGTTCCACATGCCGTTGGTGTAGCATTAGCCAGCAAAATGGATAAAAAAGATATTGCAACGTTTGTTACATTGGGAGAGGGTTCCTCCAACCAAGGAGATTTTCATGAAGGGTTAAACTTTGCAGGTGTGCATAAGCTTCCAGTTATTACAATGGTTGAAAATAATAAGTATGCTATTTCTGTGCCTTATGATCGTCAAGTAGCCAGTGAAACTGTTTCTCAAAGAGCATCATCTTATGGAATGCCGGGAGTTACTGTGGACGGAAATGATCCTATTGCTGTTTATCAAGCAGTCAAAGAAGCAAGAGAAAGAGCAGTTAGCGGGGAAGGTCCGACATTGATTGAAGCAGTAACCTATCGCTTCACCGCACACTCCAGTGATGATGATGATCGTGTTTATCGAGAACAGGATGAGGTGAAGAAAGCGAAAAAGAAGGATTCCATTATTACATTTGCTGAAAAATTAAAAGAAAAGAATATTATAGATGATGCAAAAGAAAAAGAAATTCATGAGCGCCTTAACGAGGTTGTGAATGAAGCAACAGATTATGCAGAAAAAGCTCCATATGCTGCTCCAGAGGATACATTGAAGTATGTTTATGAGGAATTGGACGAAGGAGGGGAATAATCAATGCCTGTTATGTCTTATATACAAGCAATTACAGCTGCTCTAAAAGAAGAGATGCAAAAAGATGAGAATGTATTTATTCTTGGTGAGGATGTAGGTAAAAAGGGCGGCGTGTTTAAAGCAACGCATGGACTTTATGATACTTTTGGGGAAGACCGCGTATTAGATACACCGCTGGCAGAGTCTGCTATTGCGGGTGTTGCCATTGGTGCAGCAATGTACGGAAAACGCCCGGTTGCAGAGATGCAATTTGCTGATTTTATCATGCCGGCAGTAAATCAAATTGTTTCCGAAGCTGCAAAAATCCGTTATCGCTCTAATAATGATTGGAATTGTCCTATCACGATTCGGGCTCCATATGGGGGCGGCGTGCATGGCGCTTTGTACCACTCTCAATCTGTAGAAGCGCTGTTTGCAAATCAACCAGGATTAAAAATTGTTATGCCCTCAAGTCCGTATGATGCTAAAGGTTTGCTGAAAGCAGCTATCCGGGATAATGATCCTGTATTATTTTTTGAGCATAAGCGTGCTTATCGTTTGTTGAAGGAAGAGGTACCTGAGGATGATTATGTCCTTCCGATTGGTAAAGCAGATGTAAAAAGAGAAGGCGAGGATATTACTGTAATTACTTATGGATTATGTGTACATTTTGCATTGCAGGCTGCTGAAAGATTAGCGGCAGATGGAATAGAAGCACATATTCTTGACTTACGTACGGTATATCCGCTGGATCAAAAAGCAATTATAGAAGCAGCGAGCAAAACAGGAAAGGTTCTCCTTGTGACGGAAGATAACAAAGAAGGCAGCGTGATGAGTGAAGTTGCAGCAATTATTTCGGAAAACTGCTTATTTGATTTAGATTCTCCGATTAAGCGTCTGGCTGGCCCCGACGTGCCGGCGATGCCTTATGCACCGACTATGGAAAAATATTTTATGCTAAACCCCGATAAAGTAGAAAAAGCAATGCGTGACCTTGCGGAATATTAATTGGAGGTAGAATTATGAGTGTTGAAAAAATTACTATGCCTCAGCTTGGTGAGAGTGTAACAGAGGGGACAGTCAGTTCTTGGCTTATTTCTGTCGGAGACCAAGTAAATAAATACGATCCTATTGCTGAAGTAATGACTGATAAAGTAAATGCAGAAGTTCCCTCCTCCTATACAGGAACAATAACAGAACTTGTAGTGGAAGAAGGAGAAACAGTAGAGGTTGGTACTCTAATCTGCTATATAGAAACAGAAGAGGCTTCTTTAGAAGGCCCGGGAGTAACAAACGAAAAAGAATCGAATACGGAAGATGACATAGCTGAGAAAGAAGCAGGCAGTAAAGACAGCTCAATGAAAAAAAGATATTCTCCTGCTGTATTACGTTTATCTCAGGAACATAATATTGACCTAGATAGTATTGAAGGAACAGGTAAGGGAGGAAGAATTACCAGAAAAGATGTCGAGAAGAGTATTGAAAATAGGGGTGTATCTCAAGAACAGGCAAAGCCTTCCCAAGAGAAAAAAATAGGAACAGCTCCTGCGAAAGAAACACCATCCGCATCAAAAGAAAGCATACGAAGCTCGGCAGGAGATATTGAAATCCCTGTGAAGGGCGTCCGGAAAGTGATTGCCGAAAATATGGTTAGGTCAAAGCATGAAATCCCTCATGCCTGGATGCAGGTAGAGGCAGATGTTACTGACTTAGTAAAATACCGTAATCGTGTAAAGGAATCATTTAAAAATCAGGAGGGCTTTTCTTTGACACCTTTTGCATTTTTTGTAAAGGCTGTTGCTCAAGGCTTAAAGGAATATCCTGAATTAAACAGCATGTGGGCGGGAGATAAGATCATTCAGAAAAAAGATATTCATTTATCCATTGCAGTAGCCAAGGATAAAGAATTGTTTGTTCCTGTTATTAAGCATGCAGATGAAAAAACAATAAAAGCAATTGCCCGTGATATTACAACATTGGCAACAAAAGCTCGTCAAGGTAAACTATCTCCCGAGGATATGCAGGGAGGTACATTTACTGTAAATAATACAGGCTCCTTTGGATCCATCTCCTCGATGGGAGTTATTAATTCTCCGCAGGCGGCAATTTTACAGGTAGAATCAATTGTAAAACGTCCTGTCATTATTGATGATATGTTTGCAGCCCGTGATATGGTGAATTTATCACTTTCCTTGGATCATCGTATTTTAGACGGATTAGTATGCGGAAGATTTTTAGCCCGTGTAAAAGAAATTCTTGAAGGTATGAATGAATCTTCCATAACCCTTTATTAATAACCGTGTATGTTCAAAAAGTTCACCGTGTCATTTTTATTGAGCTTTTTGAGCATCCTCTAACAGAACAAAAGCCAATAGATTGAATTTTTAATGACTAGCTGATAAGCTATAAATATATTTTAAGCAAAAGGGTGGAGTACAATGGATTTCGATTTATTTATGCAGGATGTAGTTAAAGTTGCCAGAACAGATATAACGGAAGCAGGATATGAAGAAGCACGCACCGCAGAAGAGGTGGATGCAGCACTTTCCCGTGAAGGTACAACACTTGTGATGGTTAATTCAACCTGTGGTTGTGCAGGCGGTGTAGCACGTCCAGCGGCAGGGAATGCGATTCATTATGATAAGCGTCCGGATCATTTAGTGACCGTATTCGCTGGTCAGGATCAGGAAGCGACAGAGCAGGCAAGAACTTATTTTGAAGGATATGCACCATCTTCACCAAGTTTCGCATTACTTAAGGATGGAAAAATTCTTGCAATGGTAGAGCGAAATCAGATTGAAGGACATAGTGCAATGGATGTTTCCGCTAAACTTCAAAATCTGTTTGATCAATATTGTGAAGAAGTGTAAGGAATTAAGAGGGGCTGTCATTTGGCAGCCTTCTTTGCTTTGCTTACAGGAAAATACCGCAGGAGGTTCTTAAAGGGTGAAAATTGGATATCGCACCTTAAAAACTGCTATTGGGACTCCGGTCGCTATATCGCTGGCGCAATGGGTCGGTCTTTCAAATTTTATTTCAGCAGGAATTCTAACAATTCTATGTATACAGCCATCAAGAAAATCTTCATTTTTAAGTGCCTGGCAAAGGTTTGTTGCATGTGCTTCAGCCGTTGTTTTTTCGTGTATTATTTTTGAAATAATTGGCTATCATGCAATCTCTATATTTATACTGCTTCTATTATTTATCCCTGCAACTGTTGCGTTGAAGGCGACTCCCGGTATTGCCTCCAGTTCTGTTGTCATGCTGAATCTGTATGGATCTGGGCATGTGACGCTTTCTTTGATAGGAGAGCAGTTTGTTCTTATTACAATTGGGCTCGGAACAGGGCTGCTGTTGAACCTTTATATGCCCAGCTTAGAAAATAAATTAAAGAAGCTGCAAATTCGATTAGAAAGTAATTTCAGTCATATTTTATATGAATATTCCCTGTATATTCGGGATGAAAATGAAATGTGGCAAGGAAATGAAATTGCAGTTACAGAGGACATACTTGTTGAAGCAAAACAATTAGTCATTCGGGATAGAGATAATCATCTGTTGCGAAATGAGCATACTTATTATAATTATTTTAAAATGAGGGAAAGACAATTTGAACTTTTGAAGAAAATGCTTCCTCTAGTAACGCATTTACCGAAAACAGATGCCATTGCGATTAAAATTGCAGGTTTTTTTGAACGTTTGTCCAAAGCTGTCCATCCTGGGAATACAGCTATTACCTTTTTAGAGGAATTGAAGGAACTAAAAAGAGAATTCCACGCAGAGGATTTACCCGAAACGCGGGAAGAGTTTGAAACAAGAGCGCATTTATTTCAATTACTGCATGAAATAGAAGAGTACTTAATTATAAAAAATAAATTTAAGAAAAGCGATGTATCACATTGGAAGAAAAGAAAAATTAAAATTAATTAAAGGTTTTCTTTTCTATCGTTACATATGGAGCTGATTATAAAAAATTCTGTACAGAAATTAATGAAATAAATTTCTGTACAGAATTTTTTAGACAAATGCTGCTAATCCAGCTGTAATGGCTGAAATAACCATAAGAGCGACCATGAAATATACGATAATTTTATTGCGGCGTGCGCGTTTAGATTGTTTTGCTGCCATGAAAAATCCTCCTTCATCATCCGATATCATCTATCGTTATTCTAACGCGAATTTGTTGATGAGACAAGTTAATAATATAACTTTTCCAGAAACATTCTTTATCATTCTACCTATTTTGCATACAAAGACTGCCAATTTAAGGCTTTCTACTGTAAAAAACTTAAAAAATATAGTAGCCTATTGGATAGGAGGTTACAAATATGAGTGTGAATGAACAAAGATTAGTTAATGAATTTTTAGAGCTTATTCAGGTGGACTCTGAAACAGGGTTTGAAAGAGAAATAGCATCGATTTTAACCAAAAAATTTGAGGCTTTAGGTGTCCAGGTGGAAGAAGATAATTCAAAAGAGCAAACCGGCCATGGCGCAGGAAATTTAATTTGTACATTGCCGGCAACCAAAGAGGCAGCTGACGCAATTTATTTTACTTCTCATATGGACACAGTTGTTCCAGGCAAGAGCATACGTCCAATTATTAAAGATGGTGTTATTTCTTCTGAAGGAGATACAATCCTTGGAGCGGATGATAAAGCAGGCTTAGCAGCCATGTTTGAGCTGATTAGAGTGCTTCAGGAAAATAATATCCCTCACGGACAGATTCAATTTATTATTACAGTAGGTGAGGAATCCGGTTTAGTGGGTGCGAAAGCATTAGATTCTTCTAAGCTGGATGCGCGTTACGGGTATGCGTTAGATAGTAATGGCAATGTGGGTGATATTGTCGTTGCCGCACCAACCCAGGCAAAGATTCACGCAACAATTACTGGAAAAACTGCTCATGCCGGATTAGAACCCGAAAAAGGGGTTTCTGCCATTACGATTGCATCCAAAGCAATTTCTAAAATGCCATTAGGCCGAATTGATAAGGATACAACAGCAAACATTGGCCGATTTGAGGGCGGAAAGCAGACGAATATTGTGGTTGACCACGTAGAAATTTTAGCAGAAGCACGTTCGTTAGTGCCCGAGAAGATGGAAAAGCAGGTTGAGAAAATGAAAACAGCTTTTGAAGAGGCTGCTGAAGAGCTTGGTGGATCTGCTGATGTGAATGTTGTTGTCGCATATCCAGGCTATCATTTTGAAGAGGACTCTCAAGTTGTAGAGGTTGCCCGAGAAGCTGCACGTACTATCGGCAGAGATAGTAAGTTAGAACAAAGCGGCGGCGGCAGTGATGCTAACGTGATTGCAGGGTACGGTATTCCAACCGTAAACTTAGCTGTCGGCTATGAAGAAATTCATACTACAAATGAGCGGATTAAAACGGAAGATCTTGTAAAAGTAACAGAATTTATTGTGGAAATTGTTAAAATCGCAGCAAAATAAGATAAAAGCTTCAATTCCTGGAGCGGCTTTCTGCGGAAACAAAGAGGAGAACGCATTCCATGATGGAGTGTGTTCTCTTTTTATTGCAATGTAAGAATAGGAGTGATAACATGGCTCATTCTGCAAATTCAAAAGGACGCGTAATCTTTCATATTGATATGAACTGTTTCTATGCATCTGTAGAAATGGCGCATAACCCGGAATTAAAAGGAAAGCCGATTGCCATAGCTGGAAATCCGGAAGAACGCAAAGGTATTATTGTAACAAGCAGCTATGAAGCGAGAGCAAAAGGAGTTAAAACAACCATGCCGGTTTGGCAGGCAAAAAAACTATGCCCTGATTTACTATTGATGCGTCCTAATTTTGACAGATACCGGGAAGCATCCCGGGCTATTTTTAAGATGCTTTCTGAGATCACACCGTTAGTCCAGCCAGTTTCGATTGATGAAGGATATTTGGATATTACAGATACCAAAGAACTGGGTACTCCTGTGGAAATTGCCGACTATCTTCAACAGAGGATTTTAAGAGAGCTGGATATTCCGTGCAGTCTTGGCATTGCACCGAATAAATTTTTGGCAAAAATGGCCTCAGATATGAGAAAGCCTTTAGGAATAACAATTTTGCGCAAGCGTGAATTGGCTTCGACGCTATGGCCGCTCCAGATTGAAGAGATGCACGGGATCGGTGCAAAAACGGCTGAAAAATTAAAAAAAGTATCTATTCATACGATTGGTGATCTGGCTGCACATGATGTTTATTCTTTAAAGCAGTTATTAGGTGTTAATGGAGAAAGATTAAAGAATCTTGCCAATGGGATAGACTATCGTCCGGTTGATCCAGAAGCAGTGCATGACTTTAAAAGTATCGGCAGCTCACAAACCTTAGCGCATGATTCAACAGATTGGGATGAGCTGCATCAGCTGCTGGAACACCTCGTTGAAAATGTAGCGAAAAGGGTAAAAAGAAAGAGTGCAGCAGGAAAAAGCGTTCAGCTGATGATTCGTTTTCACAACCATCAAACCATTACACGCAGCAAAACATTACAAAAATATATTGATGAAAAAAAGGATATACTTTTTGTGGCGAAAGAATTATTAAAAAAACATTGGAACGAAGAACCTGTCCGACTATTAGGTGTTTCTTTACAAAATTTAGAAGAAAAGCGGCAAGTAGGGGAGCAGCTTGACTTGTTTACCTACCGCGATAATGTAAAGAAAGAAAAGCTGTATGAAACAATGGAAGAACTGACAGATAAATATGGTAAGAATGTATTTCTTTCCTTGAATAGCGAGAAGGATAAAGAGCAGCAGCCCCGAACAAGCTTTCAAAAAGATTTTCTAGATGATTATAAAAAGCCTTGATTTTACTTCTGATTTAATAGATGTAAAATCAAGGCTTTTTATTCTTAGGACAGGAATTTCTTTAAAATATTTGATGAAACCGTGCCGCCTGTATAACGGAACGGAAAATCAAATTTCGTAGTTTGCTTTAAAACACTTTTCTGATGCGAAAAAGTATTAAAGCTGGCTTTTCCATGATAACTTCCCATACCGCTTTTCCCAACACCGCCAAAAGGAAGATATGGGTTTGCTAAATGGAAGAATGTATCATTGATAGCACCGCCGCCAAATGAAACGTATTCCATTACCTGGGATTGCATTCTTGGATTTTCACCAAAATAATATAAAGCTAGTGGTTTTTCCTTTGATTTAATAAGTGAAAGAGCATCTTCAATATTTTCAAATTGCAGTACAGGCAGAATTGGTCCAAATATCTCTTCCTGCATAATTGGATCATCCCAATCAATCTTATCAAGAATGGTAGGCTCAATGATAAGATCTTCCTGATTATATTCTCCGCCGTGTACAATATGATCCTCGTTCAGGAATGAAACTAAACGTTTAAAATGATCTTCATTAATGATTTTTGAATAATTCTCACCCTGAATCAAATTCTTACCGAAAATGGATTTAATCTGTTTTTTCATTGCTTTCAGCAGTTTGAATTTAACGGATTCCTGTACTAATAAATAATCAGGAGCAACACAGGTTTGTCCGGCATTTGTATATTTTCCCCAAACAATCCGTTTTGCAGCAATTTGAATATTTGCATCTTCATCAACAATGGCAGGGCTTTTCCCTCCGAGCTCCAATGTGACAGGTGTCAAATGCTCGCTTGCAGCACGCATAACGATTTTTCCAACAGCACTTCCACCAGTATAGAAAATATGATCAAACCGCTGCTTTAACAGCTCTGTTGTTTCTTCGACAGCCCCCTGAATAACGGAGAAATAGGATGGATCAAAATTCTCTTCTATCATTCTGGCAAGAAGATCAGAGGTATGTGCAGCATGCTCAGAAGGCTTCAATACTACTGAGTTGCCGGCTGCGAGTGCTCCAATAATCGGTACCAGGGATAATTGTAAAGGATAGTTCCATGGCGATATAACCAGTACAACACCAAGCGGCTCCTTCATAATGTAGCTCTTAGAGCCTTTATGAGTTAATGGAGAAGCAACTTTTTCAGGCTGCATCCAGTAACGGAGATTTTTAATTGTAAAATCTAATTCTGTATGAATAATCCCCATCTCGGTAGTGATAATTTCATGATCTGGTTTATTCAAATCTTTTTTTAGTACATCATATATTTCAGTTTCATAGTCTTTAAGTATTTTTTTTATTTTCTCTAATTGATGTTTACGAAATGTATAATCAACCGTATTTCCTTGCTCAACATACTTCCGGTGATCATCAACGATTTGTTGATAATTTTCTTGTAAGGTCATCAAATCTGTCTCTCCCTTTCTTCCTTCAAGAGGATGTTCAAAAAGTCTAATAAAAATGACACTTCGTGAAAGGACTTTTTATGAAGTGTACTTACGTACTTAAGTGCATACGATGTGCTGCCAGGAGCTTGCGCTGCCTCGAACTTGCCGGTCCTTTTTATCAGTCTTTTTCAACACGCACTTCAAACTATAATTGAAACACACTAAAGTCGCTCGCAACAGAGGTATTCGAAAACACTTCTCTTGCTTCTTCAAGAAACGCATCCATCTCAGAAAATTGATATCTTGAAGATACATGTGTCAAAATTAATTGTTTACAACTAGCGTCAACTGCTAATTTTGCAGCTTGTATATTTGTTGAATGAAAATAGTTTCTTGCAAGTATTTCTTTATTTCCAGCAAAGGTTGCTTCATGAATTAACAGATCGCTGTTTTTAACAAATTCTTCATGTGCCGTCTGATAGGTTGTATCACCAAGAATAGAAATAATCCTGCCTTTTTTAGGTTGACCGATAAAATCTTTTTGATGAATAACTCTGCCATCTTCAAGAGTGACAGAAGGTTTTTCTTTTATTTCCCCATAAATCGGACCAGGACGGACACCTTTTTCTTTTAATTTTTCAACAAGCAGCTCACCTGGTTTATCTTTTTCAACAATACGAAAACCAAAGCTTGGTATGCCGTGTGAAAGTTTTTTTGCATATACTTCGATTGCTTCTGTTTCAAATAATAATCCTTCATTTATTTCAATGATTGTAAGAGGATAAGTTAAATGGGTATGACTCAAGTTTAAAGCATATTCAATAAAGTCCTTTATTCCCTCAGGACCATAGACAGTCATCGGTTTATCCGTACCAGCCTGAAAGGATCGGCTGCTTAAGAATCCCGGCAATCCATAAATATGGTCTCCATGCATATGGGTAAGAAAGATTTTATTTATTTTTCCTGGTTTAATTTTTGTATGAAGAAGCTGATGCTGTGTTGCTTCTCCACAATCAAACAGCCAAACTTCGTTTAGTTCCTGCAGCATACTCAGCGCAATTGCTGTTACATTCCTTTCCTTAGAAGGAAGTCCGGCTCCAGTGCCTAAGAAAGTAATTTCCATGTTTCCATCTCACCCTATATATAATATTATAATTAAAGATTTTACCCAAATACGCATCAATCATCAATGTATAAGGCTAAAAATTCATGATTGTCCCTTATTAAATCAAAAAACTGCGATATAATTTTTTCCGTGCAGCAAATGCTTTGTCAGGAACATCTGTAAATACGCTGTCTACTTTGTATGAAAAACAGCGGTTCAAAAGACGGGATGAATTAACTGTATAAACCCGTACAGGAATCTCGCTTTTTAAGGCCTCATTTACAAGACGCTGCCGCAAAAGTGTGTGCTTTATATGAATAGCTGTTGCTCCAATTGATAGAGCATATGCTAATAAATCCCGTCTGATTCGTTTTGTTAACCAGCCGATATTCGAAATTTTTTTAAAGCTGGCCAGGCGCGTTATGCTTTTATTAGAGAATGTAGAGAAGTATGTTCTATCTGTCATCTGATACTGCTCGATAAGCTGATATGTAATTTCCTCCAGGTTCTTATATTCAATTTTGTTATTTTTCAATTCTAAATGAAGCATTAATGGTTTATCTTTTATCCAAGCAAGAAATTCCTCCAATGATAAAATGCTTGTTCCTGTAAATTTGGGATGAAAAGATTTTCCCATATCCAGTTGTTTTAATTGTTCCAGCGTATATTGATTAACCCAGCCTTTTTCTCCAAAAATCCGTTTCAAGCTTTCGTCATGGAAAAGGACAGGGATATTGTCTTTGGTTAATTGTACATCTGTTTCAATTCCATCTGCCTTCATTTCATATGCAAGCTTAAATGCAGGGAAACTGTTTTCAGGGGCATATCGGCTTGCTCCCCGGTGTGCGATAATGGATGTCATGGTCTCACCCCCAACTTCATTGTGTTAGATTTTTGTTTATAAGTCAATGTTTAAACAGGTGTACGGGATAATTGATTCGTTGTACAATAGGTATAGTATGTCCACTTAATAGGATGTTCAAAAAGTCCAATAATAATGACGCGGTGAATTTCTTCATACTTTTTGAACACGTACTTAAATAATTATATGAAGTAAGGGTCGATAATTATGAAAATAGGAATAAATCATTCTGTTAATGAGAAAAAAATTATTATTACCGGTGCATCTAAGGGGATAGGAAGAGAACTTGCCAAGGAAATTGCTGCCCAGGGCGGTATACCAATTCTAATAGCGAGGTCAAGAGAATTACTGGAAGAATTAGCCGATGAAATAGACGGAAATAATGGTCTTTGTAAGATTTATCCGATTGAAAAGTTCTCAAGGGAACTTATTGATGAACAGATTAATGAAATCATGGAAACAGAGAAGCGTATTCACGGATTAATTAACAATGCAGGGTTTGGCGTATTTGAGAAGATAGAAGAACTAGATATGGAAGAGTTAGAGGAAATGTTTCAGGTAAATGTTTTAGCAGGAATTCAATATGCAAAAGCATTTCTGCCGCATTTTCTGCAGTTTAAAGCAAAATCACATATTATAAACATTGTCTCCCAGGCTGCAAAATTACCGACTCCCAAAGCTGCAGGATATGTTGCTTCCAAACATGCAATGCTTGGCTTTACGAATGTACTCAGACAGGAGACCAGAGAAAGCAGTTTGACGGTTACTTCTGTAAATCTGGGTCCTGTAAAGACGAACTTTTTTGAGATGGCGGATAAGGATGGCACATATCAACAGAATGTAGAAAAATATATGCTCAAGCCTGAAAAGGTCGCAGCTAAGATAGTTCGTTCTTTATTTACTAAAAAAAGAGAAATTAATATGCCGTGGTGGATGGAAGCCGGAAGTATTTTGTACCGTCTATTCCCTGGATTAATGGAAAGCGTCTTAAAAGCTCAATTTGATAAAAAATAATGGTATGCTGATTTTTAAAATGAGGGCAGCTTCAGAGAGGAACGATACCTTGCTCTCTGAAGCTGGCCGGTTATTTTGAACACGAAAATTCCCAGATCTCAGGGTAACTAGAATATTATTAATTCTAGCGGTGCTGCTCATATTGAGCAGCTTTTGTCAGCTGTTGCAGAATAGGATATGCAGCGTCCGTGATTTCATTGATAGATTGGTGGACAGCAATATTCTGTTCTAATTGTTGTAATGAGCTTGCTCCAAACACTGTTGATGTAACAGCAGGATGATTGGCAACATAGTACATTGCTAATTGTTGGAGAGAGCTGTCAGGTAAAGCCTGTTCGAGCTCATAGTAAAGAGATTTTAATTCATTATAAGAATAATCGAGATATCCATCTTTTCCTTTTTTATCCAATACTTCATCAGCTTTATTGCTCAGCAGTCCTTTAGCAAGCGGTCCGCGGGCAACGACACTGATTTGATTTTCTTCTGCAATTGGTAAAATTGCTTCCTCAGGCCGCCTATCTAAGAGGCTGAATTGTGTCATTAAAACATCGATAGAAGACCGGATTGCATATTCACGGACGACATTCGGACGTATAGAGGAAATTCCATAGGTGCGGATTAATCCATCTTTCTTTAATTCTTCAAAAGCCTCAATTGTCTCGCCAACAGGATCATCTAAGGTGCCGCCATGAAGCATATACACATCAATATAGTCTGTATTTAATCTTTGTAAACTATTACGGACAGCTTCATGGATATATTTTTTCGATGGGTCCCAGAACCAGTTATCTTTTCCTTCCTGGAAATGATTTCCGACTTTTGTTGTAACAACCACATCAGATCTGCGGTGTTTAATTGCTTCTCCAACGATTTTTTCATTTTCACCAAAATTATAAAGGTCTGCCGTATCGAGGTGATTAATTCCTTTATCTAAAGCATAATCAATCATTTTTTTACCTTGCTCAGCATTTGTTCCCAGGGACATACAGCCAAGCGTTAAATCAGAAATTTCAATATTGCTTGTACCAAGCTGCCGTTTCTTCATGTTATTCCTCCTCTATGAATTACGTATGCATATATTGTAGAGGCAGATGGAAAAGAATACAATTAATATACATATTGAAGAAATACCTATATTTGTCTGTAATAACACAAATAGTTTTTAGAAGGAAATTCATTTAAAAAAAACGTACCTGAAAATAAGCTTCTATACCATACTATTCCAAGATGAACATGTTCTTCATTATCCCGTTTGCATTTTGTTAAATCATCCTTCAATTGAAATGGAGGTTGTGTATAGCTCCTGCAACCAACCACTCCGCTTTCCGTTGTACAAATGTTTCTGATGGGACGAGTAATCGCAGTCCCAGGACGCGCAAGTGCAGGCGTTGTGACAACGCTTTTCGATAGGGTGAGTAATCGCAACCCCAGGAGTCACGGGTTTAGCCTGCGAACCACGTAGGGGTCTGCGTGGTTGGTCTGCGCTCAGTTAGGCTTCTAAAGCGAATGAAAGAAATCATAGCCTGATGGAGTTAGCTGAAGAGCATGCCCCTAGGAAAGCAAAACAGTCCGCCGCAGTGGTGGCTTTACACGTTACCTTCTTTCTAGATAGAGTTTATAATTCACCAAGAGATAGATGGAAGGAACGATCAACTCTAGTCTCTATGATAAGCAAGTTATTTTTTAAGGTGCAAAAGTTGAGTAAAAAATAAAACGTATCAGAAGAAAAATTAGTATGGACTTGCTACAATAGAGCATAGCGAATTAGAATGAATAGGAAGATAGACAAAAATGAAACTTCCTTCCACGGAAGCTTTTTGAATGGATATCTATAATAATTTATAAAAGGTGGAGATGGAGACATGCATCGTTTTGAAGAAAAAACAATTACAACCAAGAAAATATTTGAAGGAAATATTATAGATGTTCAATTGGATGAAGTGAAGCTGCCGAATGGAGAAACAGCTAAGAGAGAGCTTGTATATCATCCTGGAGCAGTAGCAGTAATTCCGATTACAGCAGATAATAAAATAGTGCTTGTAGAACAATATCGCAAACCGTTAGAAAGAGCTTTAATAGAAATTCCGGCAGGGAAGCTGGAAGAGAACGAGAATCCGTTAACTGCAGCTGTCCGTGAACTGGAAGAAGAAACAGGCTATACAACAACAAATCTATCACAGGTTACATCTTTTTATACATCGCCGGGATTTGCTAATGAGCTGGTATACGTCTATATTACTAATGATTTAATTAAAATGGAAAATCCGCCTGCCGGGGATGATGATGAATTTGTAGAAATCATGGAAGTGACTCTTGAAGAAGCAAAAAAACTTGTAGAAGAAGGGCGTATTCAAGATGCAAAAACAAATTACGCTGTGCTTTATTTACATGCTTTAAATAAATAATAAAGGCAACGTTGCAAAAATCATAGTATGACCAATATGTATATGCTCTATCAAAAGATAAAATTAATAGGTATGTTTAAAGTGGGGTTCTCATAGATTGTAGTATAAGAACTATAGTCAGGAGGATCCACATGTATAATCCCTCTCGTAATTTATTTATGGAGCATATAAAACGCCATACAACAATTTATGTATTTACAATCATTCTTTTTCTGACAGGTATCGTATTCGGAGCTATCTTAGTAAATAGTATGGATTTTGTACAAAAACAGAATTTATTCTTCTATTTAGAACGTTTTTTTACGCAGCAGACAAATGACGGTGAAGTTATCAGCCGGCAGGATATCTTTATCAGAAGTCTTCTTTACCATATAAAGTATCTCTCCTTTATGATTTTATTGGCACTGAGTATGATTGGGCTTCCGATTATATGGATTATGGTATTTATGAAAGGATTTGTTGTCGGTTTTTCAGTCGGATTTATGGTAAGCCAGTTAGGGGGCCAAGGGTTGCTTTTGTCAGCTATATCCATCGCTCCTCAAAATCTATTAATTATTCCTATCTATATTATTGCTGGAAGTGTATCGATGATATTTTCTATAGGCTTATGGCAGAAATTATTTTTAAAGCATCATCACCAGGAGATTCTGCCGCCTTTTATCCGATTGCTTATTATATTCGCTATTTTAATGGTATTTACTGCTTTAGCAGCATTAATGGAAGCTTACCTGTCCAATACCTTAATGTTAGAATGGATTGAAAGATATAATGGATGATTATTAAAAGACCTTCTTACTTTATGTTATTCGCTTAAATCTTGCTAAGAGACTCCATTTATAATATAATAACCAATATTAGTTTGTAATAATTATTATTAATAATTGAGAATACTCTTTGACACATGGAAGATAGATGCATATAATGAAGATGTAAAGTGAGGGAGGCGACTATCCATGGAACACCGGATTGAAAAGATAAAAAAACAGCTACATTCGCATAGCTACAAATTAACTCCCCAGAGGGAAGCTACGGTTCGAGTGCTTCTGGAAAGAGAAGACGATCACTTAAGCGCGGAGGATGTTTATCTTCTTGTAAAGGAGAAATCACCGGAAATTGGTCTGGCAACCGTTTATCGTACATTAGAATTATTATCTGAATTAAAAATAGTAGACAAAATTAATTTTGGCGATGGTGTATCAAGATATGATTTGCGTAAAGAAGGCGCAAAACACTTTCATCATCATTTGGTTTGTATTGAATGTGGCTCTGTTGAAGAGATTGAGAATGATTTATTAGGTGAAGTGGAGCAAATTGTTGAAAATGATTGGGGCTTTGAGGTAAAGGATCATCGGTTAACCTTTCATGGGATTTGTCGCCAATGCCAGGCAGCAGCCGTAAAAGAAGATGTTCAAAAAGCAACCCCCTAATCAGAGTAAAACCTTTTTCGAATAGAGAAAGGTTTTTTTATTGGGAAAAATACATACATGAACAAGAATAGGAGCTGGCATATTTGCACTATCTTAAGGGTGCAGCGATTTCGCTGATATGGCAACCAGATTAAAATAAGTGGCAGTATCTGTTTGTTGTACTGTCACATATTTTAATCTGAAAAAGGTGAATAATTTACCTGATATATTTTTTTAGAATCCGATCCACAACAGCCCCATAAGCTTCTCCAAACATATTTAAATGAACAAGCAAGTAGAATAGCTGGTATATCGGCTTCACTTCCTCATAATAATCCTCTAATGAAAGAATTTCCTTATACTTACTATAAAAAACTTCTGAAAAACCACCAAAGAGCTCTGTAAATGCAAGCTCAAATAAATGGTCCCCATACAGCACGGAAGGATCAATTAAATAAGGTTTTCCTGCCTGACTCGTTATCCAATTTCCTCCCCATAAATCGCCGTGCAATAAAGAAACCCGTGGCTGGTTTGGCAGATATTTATCTAAATCACGTATCAATGTTTCCAGTTTTAAGCGTCTTTTTTGGTTCATCCGATTAAACTTTACAGATAAATCTAATTGTAGCTGTAGACGATGATCGCGAAAATACTCGACCCAATCGCTATACCAACCATTTGTCTGAGGCAGTTTTCCAATATAAGTCGGCTTACCTAACCCATACTGAGCGGAGCGGTCAGTTAAATGCATAGAAGCCAGCTGTTCTCCTAATTGCTGCTCTGTCGTTGCTGTTTTTTCACCCTGAATCCATTCCATTATCAGCACCATTTCTTTATTGCTAGAGGATTTGTCATAGTAATAAACTTCCGGGACAGCAATTGCTTGTGTTGAACGTATTCTTTCAAGACCATCAGCTTCCACCTGAAAGAAATCATCGGCAGTATTCCGATTCGCTTTTACAAAGTATTCTTGTTTTTCGGTTTTTATATAATATGCCTGGTTAATATCGCCTCCGGAAATAGGAGTCATTGTTTGAATAGACGTATTGTCGCCAATTTGTTTTAATTTTTCTTCCATCATCTGTATGAACTCCTTTTTGATTTTATTATGTCATAGAGCTAAACAGCCCAAAAGTGTTTGTAGTTTAACTCTGGTTCCAACCATTGTATAATATTAACAGAAGAAGATGTTTCGTTTTTTTATTTCCTTCATCTTTTTCTAGTATTTTTAAAATTGTTATTTGCATATTCTAACTGTATAAGTGTTTGTTTACAATACAACATAATAATAAACATTCAGATACAGGGAGGTCAGAATATGGAAAAACATTTTAAAGAGGCTGTTAAAATATTTATTTGGTTTATGATAGGAGCCTGCTTTTTTACGGTATGTTTACATTATATATATAATGAATTTCAAGAAATGCATCGTTATGATTCACCTGAAGGGCCAGCGGTTAAGGTGATATACGAGGAAGCTGGCTGGTTTCCATTTGATATTTTGAAAGGAGAATAGATATGTTGAAATATGCATTAGAAGATTTCTATCATTTTCTACGGGTAGAAAGAGGGCTGTCTGATAATACTATTACCTCTTATCAAAGAGATCTTACTGCTTATGAAAAACAATTGACAAAAATAGGATATAACGAATGGAATGACATAAGCCGTAATGATATTATGCGTTTTTTATATGAATTAAAAGACAGCGGTAAGTCAACTGCAACAATATCCAGGCATATTTCTTCAATCAGATCCTTTCATCAGTTTTTAATACGGGAGAGCATTGCTGATACGGACCCCAGCCTTCATATTGAGACTCCGAAAAAAGAGCGGAAGCTGCCGGACACCCTTTCTCAGGAGGAAGTAGAGAAATTATTAAGCATTGAAACAACAACACCTCTGTCGTTGCGTAATAAAGCCATGTTAGAATTGTTATATGCTACGGGATTACGTGTATCTGAAATGATAGGTTTAAAATTGGAAGATTTACATTTATCCATGGGTTTTGTTCAATGTATGGGGAAAGGTTCAAAAGAAAGGATTGTTCCTTTGGGAGATACAGCCAAAAAAGTTTTAGAGGAGTATATGCAAACGGCAAGAAAAGAGCTTTTGAAGAAAAACAAGCAAGAGAATGCTCTATTTGTAAATCAGCACGGCCGGCCATTAAGCAGACAAGGGTTCTGGAAGATTTTAAAGGGACTTGCGATGGAAGCAGAGGTACATAAAACCATCACCCCGCATACGTTAAGACATTCTTTTGCAACGCATTTATTGGAAAATGGTGCCGATTTAAGAATCGTGCAGGAAATGCTGGGACATGCAGATATATCCACTACACAAATTTATACACATGTGACGAAAGCAAGGTTAAAAGATATTTATCAAACTTACCATCCCAGAGCATAATCTTCAGTCAATGATTAAGCTGTTAAATATCGAAAAGCTTTTCAAATAAAAGAAATTCCTTTATTCTTGTGTTGTCAGACATCTAACATCTGTAATAGTGATCATACTGAGCACTTGTTTCGGGAATATAGTACATAGGAGGTAGATACAAATGAAACAATTTAAGCGTGTTTTTTTAATTGTCATGGATTCAGTTGGAATCGGGGAAGCTCCCGATGCAGAAAAGTTTAATGATTTAGGGTCAGATACATTAGGGCATATTGCAAAAGAAATGAAAGGGCTTGATATGCCGACTATGGGCAGCTTAGGTCTGAGCAATATCCGCGAAATTGAAGGAGTTGATCCGGCAGATAAGCCGAAAGCGCATTATACAAAAATGCAGGAGGCCTCTAATGGCAAAGATACAATGACCGGTCATTGGGAAATTATGGGTCTTCGTATCGATCAGCCATTCCGGACATTCCCGGATGGTTTCCCAGATGAGCTTATTCAAGAGCTGGAAGAAAAAACAGGCAGAAAAGTAATTGGCAACAAGCCGGCCTCTGGTACAGAAATATTAGTGGAGCTTGGGAAGGAGCATATGGAAACTGGCAGCCTGATTGTCTATACATCGGCAGATTCTGTATTGCAAATTGCAGCACATGAAGATATTGTTCCAATTGATGAATTATATCGGATTTGTGAAATTGCGAGAGAGCTTACATTGGATGAACGTTATATGGTAGGGCGTATTATTGCCCGCCCGTTTGTTGGAGAGCCCGGTGCTTTTGAACGTACTTCCAACCGCCATGATTATGCATTGAAACCTTTTGGACGTACTGTAATGAATGAATTAAAGGACGCTGGAATTGATGTCATTGCGCTTGGTAAAATATCTGATATTTATGATGGAGAAGGCATTACAGAGGCTGTTCGTACAAAGGATAATGACGATGGCATGGTAAAATTAAGTGAATCTATGAAAAAAGATTTCACTGGCCTAAGCTTCCTTAATCTTGTTGATTTTGACGCGAAATACGGGCACCGCAGAGATCCGATTGGCTATGGGCAGGCACTGGAGACTTATGACAAGCAGCTTCCGAAAATACTCGAACAGTTACAGGAGGATGATTTGTTAATTATTACAGCCGATCATGGAAATGATCCGACCCACCATGGAACGGATCACACACGGGAGTATGTACCGCTTATTGTTTACCATACAAACATTAAAGAAGGAAAAGAATTTCCTTTACGTACAACTTTTGCTGATATTGGTGCAACAATTGCAGATAATTTTAATATTCCTTTACCTGAGCATGGCACAAGCTTCCTGAATGAGATAAAGAACTAAAAGAGAATTGTTCATCATAATATAGAAAGGATGGTTAACATGAATACCATAGAAATTATTAATAAGAAAAAATATGGTAAAGAATTATCCTACGAAGAAATCGAGCATATTGTAAATGGATATGTTAATAATTCCATACCAGATTATCAAATCTCAAGCTGGCTTATGGCTGTTTATTTTCAGGGGTTAAATAGTGATGAAACCTCCGCTCTCACAGACTTAATGGTCAAGTCGGGAGAGACAATTGATTTATCCTTTTTAAATACAACAGTTGTAGATAAACATTCTACTGGCGGTGTAGGGGATAAGGTAAGTTTAATTGTTGCTCCCATAATTACTTCTTTAGGAATTCCTTTTGCGAAAATGAGCGGACGCGGGCTGGGACATACGGGTGGTACAGTAGACAAGCTGGAATCGATTAAAGGGTTCCATACAGAGCTCCCGTTACAAAGATTTAAAGACCAGGTGAAAGAGCTTGGAATCGCATTAGTCGGCCAATCAGGAAATTTAGTACCGGCAGATAAGAAGATTTATGCATTAAGAGATGTGACAGGAACAGTAGATTCAATTCCTTTAATAGCCAGCTCTATAATGAGTAAGAAAATTGCTTCCGGTGCAGATGCAATTGTCTTGGATATTAAAGTCGGCAACGGTGCTTTTATGAAAACAGAAGAAGAGGCAAAGAAGCTGGCTGAAACAATGGTCGCTATCGGTAAAAAATTAAATCGGGAAACAGTGGCTGTGTTAACCAATATGGATCAGCCTCTCGGAACAGAGATTGGTAATGGAAATGAAGTGTTGGAAGCAGTAAAATTATTGCGCGATCAGGAGTATAGTCAGGATTTATACGATGTATCCGTAGAAATAGCAGCACAAATGGTTTTCTTAGCAGGAAAAGCAACTACCGAAGAACAAGCCAGAAAGCTTGTAAAAGAAGTGATTCAAAGTGGAGAGGCTTATGAAAAGTTTGTAACCTTTATCGAAGCACAGGATGGTAAGGTAGACAGTATCCATGAAATTGAGGCTAAACAATCTATTGATGTAAATGCTGAACAGGCAGGATATATTGCTTCTATAGAAACCCAGCAATTAGGAGAAGCTGCTATGCTTCTCGGCGCCGGCAGAAAAACAAAGGATGATCAAATTGATCATCAGGTAGGAATCACTTTCCATGTAAAAACAGGTGATAGGCTGCAGGCAGGCGCTAAACTTGCAACAATTCACACGAACATGGAAGATAACGATACTGTCATTAAGAAAATAAAGGATGCTATTACGATATCGGAAAATCCTGTTCAAGTAAAACCAAGTGTTATTGGTATTGTTAATTGAAAATAGTTTCATTAAAAAAAGATTTAGAAGGTATTTGTCTTCTAAATCTTTTTTTAATGAATAAGAAAGTATATAAAAATGTTGAAAACAACCGCTCCAGAAATACACTACGCTTTCCGTGGACCCCGAGCTCATCTCCTCGAAAAAAAGAGGTACATTTTTTCCTGTGGGGTCTTTTTTCGAGGAGGCTGAGCGTTGCCCATGGAAAGAGGCTTCCTTTGACTGCGATTACTCGTCCCACCGAAAACCGTTGGAGCGGACATCTCTTTGGCAAGAACACCATCGTTTTAAAGACCAAGTGATTTTCTTGGTTTATTTTATTAAAATGGATTGGTCGCCCATTGGGCGGATTGCTTAATAAAAATACGCTGATTTAATTTTAGCTGAGCTACCATATATTCCGCAATATCCTCAGGCTGCATAAACTTGTCTTCGTTTTTCTCTTCCAGTTTATCACCAAATGCTAATTCGGTTGCAACTAAGCTTGGATTCATAGTAAATACGCGGATATTTTCTTTGCGAACTTCCTGCATCAGAGCCTCTGACATACCCTGAATGGCAAATTTGGAAGCACTGTAAGCAGTTGATCCTGCAGTTGCTTTTAATCCATTGCTGGAGGAAACATTAATAATATCTCCTTTTTGTTTGCTTACAAGATGTGGAAGAACTTCTTTTAAAACATGGTATGTTCCAAAAACATTCACTTCAAAAATATGCTTCCAGACTTCCTCATCCATATCCTGAAAGTTGCCGTAATCACTTATTGCAGCATTATTTATTAATATATCAGCTTTCCCTAATTTCTGTTCAAACTGCTGAACAGCTGTTTTCACCTGATCAGGCTTAGAAATATCTGCTCTGCAGATAGCAATATTCACACCATATGTTTCCAGCTCTTGCTGTGTTTCTTCAAGATTTTCTTTTCTTCTGGCAATTAAACCGAGATGAACACCTTCTTTTGCAAAATGATGTGCAGCTGCTTTTCCAATTCCGCTGCTTCCTCCTGTAATATATGCAATTTTACCGCTTATTTCCTGCCCCATTTATAAAACTCCCTTCTTTATCTAATCTAGTTCCAGTATAGGGCAGAGTTTATCGAACAACAAAAAAGATGCTCCTATTTATAAATTTCAAATTAAAAATAGTATGAAATAAAGCCAAAATGGAAATCCTAAAAGTATTATTGTGATTTGGAGGGAAGCAGTATGAAGCGACTAATCGTATTGATGATTGGATTACTTATCGGAACGACATTTTTCAACTATTCAACTGTTTTAGCGAATGAAGAAAATAAAGAAAAAACAAGCTTAGCCGAGGATGCATTATCAGGGGTTTTAATTGAACAGAATACCGGTACAGTACTGTTTGACAAAGATGCGCACGAACAATTACCGCCAGCCAGTATGACAAAAATAATGACTCTGCTTTTAATTATGGAAGCTTTGGAAAAAGATAAAATTTCAAAAGAGGATATCGTTGTCGTAAGTGAATATGCCGCTTCAATGGGGGGATCTCAAGTATTCCTGGAGGCTGGGGAAGAAATGTCTGTAGATGATTTAATAAAAGGGATAGCAATTGCTTCCGGAAATGATGCCAGCGTCGCAATGGCAGAGACTATTGCAGGAACAGAAGAGGAATTTGTCAGTAAAATGAATAAAAAAGCAGAAGAACTGGGTCTTAAGGATACCCATTTTGAAAATACCACCGGGCTTCCGGCAGACAATCATTACAGCAGTGCTTATGATATGGCTGTCATGACAAGAGCATTATTACAATATGAAGATATTACGAACTATACGTCTATCTATGAGGATTATTTACGCCAGGGGGAAGAAAATGAGTTCTGGCTTGTGAATACAAATAAACTGATTCGTTCTTATCCAGGTGCAGACGGCATGAAAACAGGATATACAAATGAAGCAAAGTATTGTCTAACTGCTACAGCAAAGCGGGATGATATGCGGGTGATTGCAGTGGTTATGGGTGCTGAAACACCTAAAGAGCGGAATAAAATGGTATCCGGATTACTGGACTATGGCTTCCAAAGCTATCATACAAAGCAGCTTTTTGCCAAAGAAGAAACTGTGATGGAACTAAACCAAATAAAAGCAAAGCCTCAAAGCTTTGACATTGTTACCAAACAGGATGTTCATAGCCTTCATAAAAAAGGAGAAGAAGAACCGGCTGTAACAACAGAAATTTCTATTCAGGATGATTGGAAATTTCCAATTAAAAAAGGAACTGTTGTCGGGGAGCTTATTGTCAAAGAAAATGACAAGCCTTTATATACTACACCATTGATTATTAATGAAGATATTACACAGGCATCTATTCCTGAATTAACAAAACGAACATTGCAAAAAATGGTGAAAGCAGCCGATTAATACGTATTTCCACTTCTTTTGTCGAGTAGCAGGAAATAGTCATTTGTTTAGAGAATTCCTTATACTAAGGATGTTCAAAAATCCGTTAAAATCAATATAGTGAAAAGAATTCGCCGGATTTTTTTGAACAGGTATTTCAAGCAAAGTGTAACTATTTCACAACAAAGAGGAGGAGCATTGCACATGGGATTACAGACTGAATTTGAAGTAAAAGGCGATGTGCTGATTGTACGTATGCAAGGTGAATTGGATCATCATGAAGCAGAAGGGTTAAGAGATACGTGGAAAGATTGGATATATATGCATTCCATTAAACATATCATCTTAAACCTAAAGGGAGTAAGCTTTATGGACAGCTCTGGATTAGGTGTTGTTTTAGGGCGTTACAAAGAGATTGTTCAATTAGGGGGAGAGATGGTTCTGTGCTCTGTAGCTCCTTCCCTGCACCGTCTTTTTGATATGTCAGGCTTTTTCAAAATTATTCGTTTAGAGGAAGATGAAGAACGTGCACTTCAAGGCTTGGGGGTGACATCATGAAAAATGAAATGAATATTTCTTTTTCAAGTGTAAGTGAAAATGAAGCTTTTGCCAGAGTTGCTGTTGCATCCTTTGTCACACAATTGGATCCAACAATGGAGGAATTAACAGAAATTAAAACGGTGGTATCTGAAGCAGTGACCAATGCTATTATTCATGGCTATGGAAGCGAACCGCATCATAAGGTTTATATTGACTGTGTGCTGTATGATGGGGAAATAGAGCTGACCATACGTGATGAAGGACAAGGCATTTTGAATATTGATGAAGCAAGGGAACCTTTATTTACATCAAAGCCAGAAATGGAACGATCCGGCATGGGTTTTACAATTATTGAAAATTTCATGGATACCGTGGAAGTCATTTCTGCTCCTGAAAAAGGGACTTCCGTTTATATGAAGAAGCAATTATCAAAATCAAAAACGGTATACAACTAAAAAATCAATGGTGAATATTCATAAAACGGAGGAAAGAGAGCAGCTTTCCAATGAACAGGTAAAGAAAATGATTCAATTAAGCCAGTCTGGTGACAATGAAGCAAGGGAAGAGCTTATCCGTCGAAATGTCCGGCTTGTGTGGTCAGTTGTTCAACGATTTGTAAATCGCGGATATGATCCAGATGACTTATTTCAAATTGGAAGTATTGGATTGATCAAAGCAGTGGATAAATTTGATCTCTCCTACAATGTGAAATTTTCTACCTATGCCGTTCCCATGATTATTGGCGAGATACAGCGTTTTATCCGAGATGATGGCAGTGTAAAGGTCAGCAGGTCCTTAAAGGAGATGGGGAATAAAATTCGCCGTAAACGGGAAGAAATGGCAAAAGATTTAGGGCGATCTCCATCTATTAATGAACTTGCTCAAGCTTTAGAGCTGGAACCAGAGGAAATTGTGCATGCGCAGGAGGCTGCAAAATCACCTCAGTCCATACATGAAACGGTCTATGAAAGTGATGGTGACTCTATTACTTTATTAGATCAAATAGCTGATCAGGATTCCAAATGGTTTGAAAAATTATCCATTCAAGAGGCTGTCCGTTCGCTTACTGAACGGGAAAGACTTATTATTTACTTACGTTATTACAAAGACCAGACGCAAACAGAAGTAGCGGAAAGACTCGGAATTTCTCAAGTTCAGGTCTCCAGACTGGAGAAAAAGATTTTAGAAGATATGAAAAAAAATATGGATGCCGGATGACAGGTATATGAAGCTTATTTGTGTAAATAACACAGATAAGCTTTTTTGTTGTTAAAGGATTTGGGTTTAAGGCTTATAATTTGCTTTCTTTTAACAAATACTAGTTGTTAAGGAAAACAGATTAAGGGGGGATTTTGATTATGGCAGAGCTTGTCTATATAAGAATGCGGAAGAGAGTGGTTCTGGAACAATGGCAAGAACTTAAGTTAAAAGAAATTGCTTATATATCCACGCATTCGGATAAGAAAGAATTACTGGAAAACACGCCTATTTACCGGCTGTCTAAAAAAGATAAAAGTATTTTAGTGATTGACAGCTTTTTAATCATTGACCACCTCACAAAAAAATATTCAAATTTTGAATTTCAACTGCTTGGGCCAGAACAGACCCTCATACAAATTGAACCGCATAAAAAGCCGACACATCCATTGATTATTACATTTGTTTGGTTACTTCTGTTTGTAGGCTCAGCAATGACCATCATGAATTTTCATTATGATGTTAGTATGCAGCCCGTTCAGCAAAAACTGCATTTTATCCTGACCGGTGTAGAAAATGAGTATCCTTTATGGATTCAAATTCCCTATTCTATAGGTCTTGGATTAGGAACGGTTCTTTTTTTTAACCATTGGTTTAAAAAACGTTTTAACGAAGAACCAAGCCCGTTAGAAGTAGAGATTTTTAATTACCAGCAGGATTTACAGCAGTATATTAATACGATGGAAAATGAGCTAAATGATCCAAGAAATTCTTCTTAGTATCCTGCAAATTTTTATCGGATTCAGTAGCGGCATTGCTGTTGGTGCGGGATTTGTTGCTTTTATTACGGTGTTAGGGATCATCCCGAGGCTTATTCAATTGAGTAAGACAGAAAAGTATATAAAAGCCTATGGAGCTGCAGTGATAATAGGGATGTTAATCGGAGCTTATTTCTCATTTGCCCCTATCTCAACATCACAGTCTGTTGTTGTATTAATACTGTGGGGGTTATTTCATGGTATTTTTAACGGAATGTTAGCTGCAGCATTAACAGAAGTATTAAATGTTTTCCCTATTCTCACGCGGAGAATAGGGATGGGAAGCTATGTGATCTTATTCATGATGGCATTGTTGCTTGGTAAGGTGTTCGGTTCATTATTTCAATGGATCTATTTTGTCCGGTAAAGGCAGAATCAATCATAACTTCCTGATTAAATATAACTGTTTAATTCCAGGCTTTAGAACAATGAAGTTATAAGTGTGAGATTAATTCGAGATAACATTCAGAAGGTGATAATATGCAGACAGACAAAGAAAAAAAGAAGTCTATTTCTCCTCATATTGAAGATACGTATGCATATATGAAAAAGAGGGTAGGTTTAGAAGAATCGTATGATTTGGGATATAGAGAAACAGTGGTCTTGAATCAGCGTATACAGATGTATTATGTGAATGGTTTAACGGATACATCCGTTGTACAAGAGATTTTAAAGGTAATGGTTGAAGTCAATGATAATGAATCGGAAAGTGGCAAGATTGGAGAAATCATTGAGAATAGATTAGTCCATCAGCAAGTAGAGCATGTTACTACCATGGATGAAGCTGTTGACGAAGTGTTAAGTGGACTCATTGCCGTATTTATTGACGGGAAGGATTATGCACAAATTATTGATGTGCGTAATTATCCGGGAAGAACGCCGGAAGAACCAGATACAGAGAAGGTCATTCGCGGATCAAGAGATGGGTACACAGAAAATATTGTAGAAAACACAGCGCTTACCAGAAGACGTCTGCGTGATGAAAAGCTGCGGAATGTCATGCTGAAAGTTGGCGAACGCTCAAAGACAGACGTTTGTCTCACTTATATTGAAGATGTAGCTAACCCAAACTTAGTAAGGTACTTAAAAGATCTAGTTGAAAAAATTGAAGTAGATGGCTTGTCTATGTCCGATAAATCATTGGAAGAATTTTTATTAGTTAAAAAATGGAATATTTACCCTTTGGTTCGGTATACAGAAAGACCGGATGTAGCGACAAGCCATTTATTAGAAGGCCATGTCATTATTTTTGTGGACACTTCTCCAAGTGCTATTATTGTTCCGACAACTTTTTTTCATCATATGCAGCATGCAGAGGAATACCGGCAAGTACCCGCAATCGGTACATGTATTCGATTTATCCGCTTTCTGGCAGTATTAGCAGCTTTATTTCTATTGCCAACTTGGCTATTATTTGCAGTTGAACCATCCTTATTGCCGGAGAAATTAAGCTTTATCGGCCCTAATGATGAAGGAAATGTACCGATAACCGTTCAAATTATCATTGCAGCAATCGGGATTGAGTTTTTAAGAATGGCGGCGATACATACGCCAACGCCATTATCAACAGCGATGGGGTTAATCGCAGCTGTTTTAATTGGAGAAATAGCAATTGAAGTTGGATTGTTTTCACCAGAGGTTATTCTGTATATTTCAACAAGCGCGATCGGGAACTATGTAACACCAAGCTACGAATTAAGTGTGGCCAATAAGGTAATTACAATAATTCTTGTGCTGGCTGTAGGCTTATTCGGATTACCGGGTTATATGATTGGGATCACACTTTATATTTTATTTATTGTTCAGATCAGATCTCTAAGAACACCATATATGTGGCCATTACTGCCTTTTAATTTAAAAGCAATGACGCACATTATACTTCGTATGCCGGTTCCATACACAAAGCATCGTCCCAGTATTGTACATCCACGTAATAATTACCGGCGCCCTTAAAAAAACAGAGGAATGGTTTTCCTTTTATAGATTGGTTACGGTATATTCAGGTGCTGCAGGTTTATCGCAATTTCCTTCATTAAAGGATAAAAGAATCCTTACTGAAGGAAGCTTCAGTTTATTTAGGCTTTCATTATTTACTGTATTGTGATAAAGTATTTTATTATTTGAAATAATGGGGGAAAAAGAATGATACTTGATGCGCACCCCTTTAACGTAAATACAAAGGGACATTTAGAAATTGGTGGTGTTGATACTGTCCAATTAGCGGAAAAATACGGAACACCTTTATACGTCTATGATGTGGAAATAATCCGGAGGCATGCGAGAGCTTTTGTTCAAGCCTTTCGTGATGCGGGAGTTCATGGAAGAGTTGCTTACGCCAGCAAGGCTTTTTCTACAATTGCAATGCTTCAGGTGGCAAAGCAGGAAGGATTATGCTTAGATGTTATTTCTGAAGGTGAATTATATACAGCACTTCAAGCAGACTTTCCAACTGAAAAAATTCATATGCATGGCAATAATAAGAATGAAAAAGAAATTGCTATGGCGGTAGAACATGAAATAGGGTGTATCGTTATTGATAATTTTCATGATATTGAATTGTTAGATATGGAGCTTATGAAGCAGGAGAAAACAATGAACGTGTTAATTCGGGTAACCCCAGGGGTCGAATCGAAAACACATAAGTATATAATGACTGGAAATGAAGATTCAAAATTCGGTTTTGATCTTCAAAATGGGCAGGCAGAGGGTGCTTTAAAAAAGCTTTTGGGACATCCCAGAATTTATTTAAAAGGACTGCATTGCCATATCGGTTCACAAATATTTGAAACCGATGGATTCCGTGTAGCAGCAGATATCCTTTTTGCTAAATTAGCAGTATGGAAAGAAAAATACCAATTTGAATCAGAGGTCCTTAATTTAGGCGGCGGCTTTGGAATTCGTTATACAGTAGATGACACACCGCTTCCATTGGCGGAATATGTAAAAGATATGATTCAAAGCGTCGGGCAAAATTGTAATAAATATAATATGAAATCTCCAGAGATATGGATTGAGCCGGGAAGGTCTATTGTAGGCGATGCAGGAATTACGCTGTATACAATTGGTGCAAATAAGAATATCCCTGGTGTAAGAGAATATTATTCCGTTGATGGCGGGATGACAGATAATATCCGGCCCGCATTGTATCAGTCAAAATATGACGCAGTTATTGCTAACCGTTCGGCAGCAAGTCCTGAGAAGGAAGTTTCTATCGCGGGAAAATGCTGTGAATCGGGTGATATGCTGATTTGGGATTTACCCGTACCACAAATCAAAGATAAAGATATACTGGCAGTTTTTTCAACCGGCGCTTATAATTATTCCATGGCCAGCCACTATAACCGTTTAACAAAACCGGCAGTTGTATTTATTGAAGACGGACAGGATCATCTTGTGGTCCGCAGAGAAACGTGTCAGGATATTGTCAAAAATGACTTGTCTTATGAGGGGATAAAGAGCTTTACTTAACCCAAATAAGTGGTAAAATAAAGTATAATTGTTTTAAAGAAGTTCAAAAAGTCCAATCAAAATGACACTATGGGAAAAAGAACTTCTACATAAGTGCGTCCACGTCCTGTGGACAGCGTAGAAGTCATCACATCCTGTGAAAGCTCGTTAGCTTGCATTTCCGCTGGGGTTGTGAACTTAGCCGATGGGTCATTTTAACCGTGTTTTTTGAACATATATTTTTAGAAGGAGATTTGCCCAAATGAAAAAAGGTTATATTGAAATGGAAAATGGTAATAAAATTGAATTTGAATTATATCCAGAGGAAGCACCTGGTACTGTAGCTAACTTTGAAAAATTAGCAAATGAAAAATTTTATGACGGGTTAACTTTTCACCGTGTAATTCCTGGATTTGTCAGCCAAGGCGGTTGTCCTGTAGGTAATGGAACAGGTTCTGCTGGATATACAATTAAATGTGAAACAGAGGGAAACCCGCACAAGCATGAGGAAGGCTCTCTATCTATGGCACATGCCGGAAAAGATACGGGAAGCTCTCAATTTTTCATTGTGCATGAACCACAGCCTCATTTAAATGGGGTTCACACTGTATTTGGAAAAGTAACATCTGGTATTGAGCTTGCAAAAGCAATGTCAAATGGCGATGTAATGAAAGAAATTCGCGTAGAAGGATAATAAAGATTTGCAAAGGGATGATGGCCTTAAGAGAAAAAATAGCAAGAAAACGTACTAATGTTGTCTTTTTTATAAAAGGGAATGAATTAGTCCGGTAATCTATTTTTCAAGGCTGCATCCCTTTTTAAATATTCTCTGCTATTTTATGCAAAATAAAAATGGTGCTTTTCATTATACTGGAAATGCGTTATACTTTCAGAGTAAATATTGATTGGAATTTAAGAGGATTACCATACAAGAAATTTAATGAGGGGTAATTATGTTAATTCGCTTTAAAAGAAACTTAGAAAAGATTGCTATGGGTTTATTATCATTTATGCCTGAGGAAAAAGACGTGAAAAAACTGCAAGAAACCATTCGGGAGTATGAAGAAAATGATGGATGGCATTTGCATTTATGGAAAGAAGACGATGATGTTTTGGGAGCAGTAGGTGTACAAATTATGAATGACAATCAGTTGGTTATTAAGCATCTTACAGTGAACCCTTCACACAGGGATCAAGGGATAGGATCACGAATGATTGCAGAAATTCATCGTATTTATTCGGATAAATACAATATTGTGCCTGCTGAAAGTGTGAAAGCTTTTTACGAGAAATCATTAGACGCATTGTAAAATGGAGTTTCACCTGATTAAATTTAATGTAGAAAAGCCAACCCTTATAAGGGTTGGCTTTTCATTCGTTGCTACTTTTATTTATTTCATTTTATTTTAGAACCAAGCAGCTCCAACAATTACTAATAAAATAAATAGAACAACGATTAAGGCAAATCCGCCTGCGTAACCACCTGAATATCCACTCATTTTATTTCCTCCTTTTTAGTTCAATCCATAAATGTTTTGTGCTAACATTTATATTACGTTATAACTTATGTAAGCTAAGCAAAGAGTGTATGGGCTTTTGCAAATATTTTAGTTACTTTTTTAGGTTAAGTAACTGAAAGGATGTTTAATAAGCTCGATAAAGCTGACTTTTTAATCAGCTTCTAACACATTGTTTTACTACGCTTGAGAGGAATTACAGCGATGATTCAAGGATATGAAGTTAAATTAGAAACATTTGAAGGCCCTTTGGATTTATTACTTCATTTGATAAATCAATATGAGATCGATATTTATGATATTCCCGTTGCCCAAATTACACAGCAGTATATGGATTATATTCATACCATGCAGTATCTGGAACTAAACGTTGCCAGTGAATATCTGGTGATGGCATCTACATTGCTTGCAATAAAAAGTCAGATGCTTCTTCCAAAACAGGAGTTTGAAGAGGACGATATGGACGAAGCATATATGGATGATCCACGTGAAGAGCTGATGCAGCGTTTAATTGAATACCGGAAATACAAAGAAGCCGCAGAAGCGTTAAAAGAGAAAGAAGCTGCCGAACAGCAGGTTTATACACGCTCACCGGTTGTTTTTGAATTTAAAGATGTACCGATCGAAAATACAAATACCGGGAATGTATCTGTGTTTGATATGATTAATGCACTGAAAAAAATGATGCAGAGAAATCAATGGAAAGAGCCGCAGGATACAGTTATTCAACGAGCGGATATTCCGATAGAAAAACGGATGGAAGAAGTGTTACAGCAAGTTATAAATAGTAAAGATGGGGTATTATTTCATGCCTTGTTTCCTGTTCCGACCAAATCATATATCGTAACAACCTTTGTAGCTATTTTAGAATTAATGAAAAACAGACAAGTCTATGCTATGCAAGAACAGCATTTTGAAGAATTATATGTTTATAAGATGGAGGAATAATCGTGGAACAAGAGCGTTTAAAAGGAGTTGCAGAAGGTCTGCTGTTTGCCGGCGGAGATGAAGGGATAACTGTAAGTGAACTTAGCAGCATCCTTGATATTTCCTTAGATGAAGTTCGCCAAATTATTGATGAACTTCAAACAGATTACAAAAAGCAGAGTCGGGGCCTGATGATTCTGAATGCTAATGGAATGCTCAGCTTAACAACAAAACCTGATCATAATGAGTATTTTAAGAAATGGGTTATTCAGCCGAAGCCGAATAGAATGTCCCAGGCAGCTCTAGAAACATTGGCAATCATTGCTTATCAGCAGCCGATAACGAGGGCTGAAATTGATGAAATACGTGGTGTCCGCAGTGAAAGACCACTGCAAACATTAGTCTCACGGATGTTAATAGAAGAGTGCGGAAGAAAAGAAACCGTAGGCAGGCCAATACTTTTTCGGACAACCAAGGAATTTCTTACTTTCTTTGGTCTATCCACCTTAGAAGAACTGCCTGAATTGGAAAGTACGCTTGATTCTGAAACTGATACATCAGATGTCGATTTATTTTTTGACCGTTTTCAGGATGAATAATATAGATTAGAAAACCTTATTGATGAGTAATGAATACTTATCTATAAGGTTTTTTAATGCATAAATAAATATTGGTCAGGAAGTAGCTGCCAGCTTCCAGCAGTGGTTCTTTCTCTATTTCTTTTAATTTCCATATCTCGCCTGATCTCATTTTAATCATAACAGCTTGTTTCATGCATATAAATGAATTAGAAATATTTATCAAGTTCACTGTCAGGGACAGAATTTGATGAAGTTCTGGACATAAAGCTGTGTTTTATGAGGGGGAACCAACCTGATGCGTTTTTTTATATGGATGGTCATTTGTATTATTAGCTTCATATCTTTTCCAATTCATGGACATGCTGCACCGGATGTTTCGGCACAGCAGGCTGTTTTAATCGAACAATCATCAGGAAGGGTATTATTTGCAAAAGACGCTGATGAGCAGGCCTCTATTGCGAGTATTACGAAGGTAATGACAGCAATTATTGCTATTGAATCTGGAGAAATGAATGAAAAGGCCACTGTTTCCAGAAATGCTATTTATACAGAAGGGTCTTCTATTTATTTAGAGCAGGGGGAAGAAATGTCTTTAACGGATTTAGTATATGGCCTTATGCTTCGTTCAGGAAATGATGCTGCTGTTGCTATTGCTGAACATGTTGGCGGAAGTGAAGAGGGCTTTGTTTATTTAATGAACGAAAAGGCTAAGTGGCTTGGAATGAAGAATACGCATTTTGATAATCCGCATGGACTGGACTCAGAGACGCATTATTCGAGTGCTCATGACATGGCAATTTTAATGCAGTATGCAATGGAAAACCCTGTTTTTCAAGAGATAAGCGGCTCGAAAAGATATTTGTCCGAAAACAGATCTTACTATTGGCAAAATAAAAACAAACTCCTGACTATTTTTTATGAATATTGCACAGGAGGAAAGACAGGTTATACAAAGCAAACAGGGCGCACGCTGCTTACTACAGCTGAGAAGAACGGAATGGAATTAATTGCTGTAACATTGGATGCTCCTGATGATTGGCAAGATCATATGGCCATGTTTGAATGGGGCTTTGAACAGTTTGAAATGAAAGAGGTTGACCAGAATGGAGAAGTTGTAACAGATAAAAAGGATTTATCAAAAAACACTGTTACTTTACCACTTTACAAGCATGAAAATGACTCTTGGGCTAAAGAAGTATACTTAAATGAAGAAGCAACGTCACTGACTGACAATACCGTATTAAATCAGCTGGATGATAATGAAAAAGATTATTTTATGGATGATGTCGCTCATGTGTTTCATTCCATTCTGAGGTGGGATACAAATGATTAATTGGATTTGGATATGTATGGCTGCTATCGGAATTATTTATGCAATGTTTTCCGGGAATATGGAGGCAGTCAATGAAGCTATATTCGATAGTGCTGCGCAGGCAGTTACCTTAGCTATTGGTCTGATAAGTATTTTGGTATTTTGGCTTGGCATGATGCGCATTGCAGAAGAAGCTGGTATTTTACGGGGACTGGCAAGGATTTTTCGTCCTATTATATCGAAAATATTTCCGGAAATACCGAAGGATCATCCAGCGTTAGGTTATATTTTATCTAATTTAACAGCAAATATGTTTGGCCTGGGTAACGCAGCAACACCATTAGGAATTAAAGCAATGGAGGAAATGAAGAAACTTAACAATAATTCTGATACGGCATCACGTTCCATGATTACATTTCTTATTCTGAACACAACTGGATTAACGCTGATTCCTACAACGGTTATCGGAATCAGAATGCAATATGAATCTGCTTCTCCTACTCAAATTGTCGGTGTTACCTTGCTGGTTACATGTATAGGTACAATTGCCGGACTGATTATTGACCGGATCTTTTATTATAAAAGTACTTGGAGGAAATCATGATGGGGTTTATCAGCTTAATTAGTATTTGGATGATACCTTGCTTTATTTTAATAATTATGATTGCAGCAAGTATTCGAAAATTACCTGCATACGATTTATTTGTAGAGGGAGGAAAGGAAGGCATAAAGACAGCTGTTTCTTTGCTTCCTTTTTTGGTGGGGATGATTACTGCTATTTCAATACTGCGAAGTTCGGGTGCTTTAGATGCGTTTGTAGGATTAATTGCCCCAGCACTGGACTTTATTGGATTTCCTGCAGAAGTTTTGCCCCTTGCTCTAATCCGTCCAATATCTGGTACAGCAGCATTAGGTATGACTACGGAATTAATCGCAACCTATGGTCCAGATTCCTTTATCGGTACACTTGCATCTGTTATGCAGGGTAGTACGGATACTACCCTATATGTGCTTACCATTTATTTTGGTGCCATTGGTATTAAGAAAATCCGTTATGCATTACAGGCTGGGTTATTAGCTGATTTAATTGCTATACTTGCAGCTGTATTTCTTGTTACAATGATGTTTGGATAATTAATAGTCAGTAACAAATATTAAAAAACTGCATGGAATGGCACCTTAGCGAATGCATATTTTTTTCTTAGGGTCTGGTATATTAAAATATTGCTGTACCAAATTACTGTTATAATGATATAATCACTTGTCCCATCAAAAATCGTCGCTGGAATTTTATGCTTTCCTAACTTGTAAAATAGGGCTATGATGAAGATATGTGAAAAATATATTTCATCATAGGCTTTCTTGTTATACAAGAGTCAACCGGCTATTTTAGTGTGACAGGTGCTGGCTGTATGATAAGGAAGAAATAACAGCCTCTTCTTCTGTTCAATCGTTACAGGAATACAGAATAAATAGGCGCCAATGAAAGTTCAAAATGAAGTGTTTTTTACGAATGGGCTACTCGTACGTGAAAGTGTTTTCCGTACTGCTTGTATGATGTGGGTAATTTTATTAGAAGGTCATTGTTAAGCGGATTATTATTTGAGGGTTTTTGAACATCATCTTCAAGTAAAAACAATTAAAAAAGATTGGGGATCTATATGTCAAAGCATGAAGAAAGATTACAGAAGGTTATTGCTCAAAGCGGTCTGACATCCAGAAGAAAGGCTGAGCAATTAATTCTTGACGGAAAAGTAAAAGTAAATAATAAAACAGTAACAGAGATGGGGATTAAGGTTACCTCTGACGATAAAGTAGAAGTTGATGGTGTGCCTCTTGAAAAAGAAGAGCCCGTATATTATCTGCTATACAAACCCAGAGGTGTTATCTCCAGCGTTAAAGATGATAAAGGAAGAAAAGTTGTTACAGATTTTCTGCCGGGTGTAAGTGAAAGAGTATTTCCCGTCGGAAGACTGGATTATGATACTTCAGGAATATTACTTTTAACAAATGATGGTGAATTTGCAAATCATCTGATGCATCCAAGTAAAGAAGTTAATAAAGTATATGTAGCAAAAGTCAAAGGTATACCCCATAAAAAAGAATTATTAAAATTACGGAAGGGTGTTATATCTGACAATGAAAAACTGAAAGCAGTCTACGTTAATATGCTGTCAAGCGATAAGGAAAAGAAAACGTCTATTATTGAATTAACATTGCATGAAGGGAAAAATAGACAAGTACGCAGAATGCTTGAGGCAATTGGGTTTCCGGTGATGAAACTGAAGCGGGAACAATACAGCTTTTTAACACTGCAGGGATTAAATGCCGGCGAGTATAGATCACTAACACCGAAAGAAGTCAACCAATTACGGAACACGTCCACAAAATTGTAAGATAATATTCAAATTTACAAGCTGCCCACAATGGTATAATCAGTGAGAAAGGGGAGGAGTGCTGTTGAATAAGGGAGAGAGAAATATTAATAAACAGAAAAAGAAACGCAACCGTCTCATTTTTCGCTCTTCTATTTTAGCTGTTTTAGTTGCTGCAGTAATATTTGTACTATTTTCAAATTCAAAAGATGAAAATACAATATACCGTGCAGGTGATGCTGCTCCAGATTTTAAATTAAGTCAAATTAATGGAGATTTTGATGCTGATGTAATGCAGCTCAGCGATTTAGAAGGAAAAGGGGTTATGCTGAATTTTTGGGCAACCTGGTGCGGGCCTTGTAAACAAGAGATGCCCTATATGCAGGAATTATACCCGAAGTATAAAGAAAAAGGGGTCGAAATCGTTGCTGTCAGTCTGGACAGTACAGAATTAGTAGTTGATAATTTTATCGATGAGTATGGCTTAACGTTTGCTATTCCGCATGATGTCAACGCTGAGGTAAGAGATTTATATCGAATCAGACCAATGCCTACAACGTTCTTTATTAATCCTGATGGAACGATAGACGAAATTGTCCAGGGGGCGCTGACATTAGATAAATTAGAAGGACACTTAGATGCAATCACACCAGATGCATCATGATATTCCATGAGAATGGAGGTAGACAATGAATAAAATAAAATGTGAGTGCGGCCATATTAATCCCGAGGGTACCGTGTTATGTGAAGCATGCGGAAAGCCTGTAGAAGGAAATCAGCATATTGACGGGAATGACGGCAAAAAGCTTTTAAATATGCGCTATGACGGCAGTGCCCGACGCTCACAAACATATCAAAAATCAATTATAGATAAAATTTGGAGTTTTTTCTCCTCTGTAAAAGTAGGCGTCTGGCTTATTGTAGCAGCATTAGTTGCGTCTATATTTGGTACGATTTTTCCGCAGGAGCAATTTATACCGCAGGATGCTGTATCAAGAGATCCGGCAATTTTTTATGAAGACCGTTATGGTATTTGGGGTCTAATGTACTACCAGCTCGGATTTCATCATATGTATAGCTCTTACTGGTTTATTACTTTAATTGCTTTAATTGGTATTTCGTTGGTTATTTGCAGTTTAGACCGTTTTGTCCCGCTTTTTAGAGCTTTAAGAAACCAGAAACCGAAAAAACATAAGAAGTTTTTATCCAGACAGCGCCTGTACAGCGAGTCAATAAATGCGGATGACTCAGATATAGACAAACTGGTTAAAGGATTGAAGAATTCCAGGTATAAAATCACGGAAGAAGATGGCCAGATATTGGCAGAGAAAGGCCGATTTTCCAGGTGGGGACCTTATGTAAACCATATTGGACTTATTATTATATTGATTGCAGCTATCTTACGTACAACACCAATCATGTTTACTGAAGAATATATGTGGGTTCGTGAAGGGGAGCAGAGAGTTATTCCCGGCACAAACAATCAGTATTACATAGAGAATAAAGACTTTATATTGGAAACACATGATCAAGATGATGAGCGCTTTCAGGAGGCTTTTCTGAAAGAGGAAGAAATTGCAAGTAATTTCCAGACAGATATTGTCGTTTACGAAGCAAAGAATGCTGATGTGGTAGGTGCTGAGCCGGAATTGGAACCCATTCTGGAGCATTCTATTCAAATGAATAACCCGGCAAAATTTGATAAATACACACTATATCAGCAGGGATATCAGTTAAATGAATTTGAAAATATGAGCTTTCATATTCACGAAGCAGATGATTCAGAAGAAGAATCGCTTGGAGATTTTACCATTGATTTAACAAATCCGGATTCAGTATATGAATTAGACAGCGGTTTCCGGGTAGAATTAACAAATTATTATCCAGATTATATTATGACAGAAAACGGAAATCCTGCTTCAGAAACAGATTTTCCTAGAAATCCAGCCTTTGTTGTGACAGTTTATCCTCCCGGTTCAGAAGAAGGAGAAGTGAGCTTTCTGGGGGTTGGCCGGAATATCGATGCTACTGGAGAAAATCAATACAAGGTAGCTATTGATGATGTTGAATTCCGGGATGTCAGCGGTATTGCAGTAAGCTCAGACCGGACGCTTCCCTACTTTTTTGTAGGTGCCATGATCTTTATGATTGGTGTTATTCAGGGAATGTACTGGCAGCATCGCCGAGTCTGGATTAATAAACAAAATGACAATACGCTTCTTTTAGCAGCTCATACAAATAAAAACTGGCACGGAATTAAACGTGATATTGAAAAAGCTGTAGAGGATACAAACATTAAGATGGTCAAGGATCAGCAGGAAATAGATGAGTAAACATTAAAACGGAATGGTTAAGATAGGATTGGAGGTAAGCGAATGGATTTATACAGTCTTAGTAGTGGAGCTTTGCTTATTGCTTTTATTTTATATTTAGTTGCAACCTTTTTCTTTGGAGGAGCAATTCGTCAAAATAAAAGTGAACGACATCAGAAAACAAAAGCAGGGACCATCGGTTTAGTTATAACAATTATTGGTTTTGCATCTCAATTAGTTTATTTTATTGCAAGGTGGATGTTGACTGGCCATGCGCCTGTAAGTAATCTTTTTGAGTTTACAACCTTTTTAGGGATGTCAATGATTTTTGCATTTATTATTATTTACATCTACTATAAAACAGCCTTTTTAGGAGTATTTGCTCTTCCTTTGGCAACAATTATTATCGCTTATGCAAGCATGTTTTCCACTGGAGCAGCACCACTGGTACCATCTTTACAAAGTAATTGGCTGCACATCCATGTGACAACAGTTGCATTAGGGCAGGGGATTTTATTTATAAGTTTTGTTGCCGGATTAATGTATTTAATCCGACAAATTGATCAAACCAAGCTGACTTTTCGCAATGCGATGCTTGAAGTTGTTATTTATTGTATCTTTTTATTTATTGGATTTATTGCTATTACATCAATCTTTAACGCGGTTTCTTATCAAGCAACCTTTGAAGTGGAAAGAGATGGACAGGCTGTTATGGCTGAATACCAGCTTCCGCCGATTGCAGCACCTAAAGACAGCACATTACTATCAGAAAATGTAATGAATTCCTGGTTCGAGGCGCCAGCCTGGATGCATGGCGACGAAGCAGGAAGAAAACTAAATACAGTGATTTGGTCATTCTTTGCAGGAACGATTATTTATGGTATTACGTTTTTAATTTCCCGCAAACGAATTGGTAAAAGACTCCATCCGCTTCTCAAGGGTGTAAAACCGGATATGCTGGATGAAATCATGTACCGTTCTGTTGCTATCGGTTTCCCTGTCTTCACCTTAGGCGGGCTGATTTTCGCAGCTATTTGGGCTCAGCTGGCATGGGGAAGATTCTGGGGCTGGGATCCAAAAGAAGTCTGGGCATTAATTACTTGGTTCTTCTATGCAGCATTCCTTCATTTACGGCTCTCCAGAGGCTGGCATGGGGAAAAATCAGGCTGGCTTGCAGTAGTTGGCTTTGCAATTATTATGTTCAACCTGATTGTAGTAAATCTTATACTGGCAAGCTTACATTCATACGCATAACACTGCCTGTATGGTGATTACAAATAGAAAAAGGGGATTGTTATCAACCATTTGGTAGCAATTCCCTTTTTGGATGAAGATTAATTAAGCGACTGTCAAACCTGTTAAGAATACAAGGATTCTCTTAATTCCTTAACTTTTCAAACAGGTTCGTTTATAATGCTAATTAGAGTTGAAATGAGGAGTGAATTGTAAATGAGTGAAGCACAAAAGTTATTAGTGGTAGACGATGAAGAAAGAATTCGACGTTTAATAAAAATGTACTTAGAAAAAGAAGATTTTGAAATAGATGAAGCAGCAGATGGAAAAACTGCGTTAGAGATGGCTTTACAAAATAATTACAATGCAATTATTTTAGATATTATGATGCCGGAAATGGATGGAATTCAGGTTTGCGAAGAGCTGAAAAAAGAAAAGGATACACCCGTCATTATGTTAACGGCAAGAGGGGAAGAATCCAATCGTGTGCAAGGCTTTGAGGTAGGGGCAGACGATTACATTGTTAAACCATTCAGTCCAAGAGAAGCTGTACTGCGGGTGAAGGCTATTCTGCGTAGAGTCTCTAATGTAAATTATCAGCAGTCAGATGCGACCGCAAAAAATTTATTAGTATTTCCACACTTGACCATTGATCATGATGGGCACCGGGTTACTGCAGATAATCAGGAAGTGAGCTTGACACCTAAAGAATATGAGCTGCTTTGCTTTTTAGCAAATTCACCGGATAAAGTATTTAATCGTGAGCAATTATTAAAAGAAGTTTGGCAGTATGAATTTTTTGGTGATCTTCGTACAGTAGATACACATGTAAAGCGTTTACGTGAAAAATTAAATTCTGTTTCCCCGCAGGCTGCGAAAATGATTGTAACAGTTTGGGGTATCGGCTATAAATTTGAGGTTGAACAAGACTGATGTTTTGGAAGAGCGTTGTAGGTAAACTATCATTAACGATATTATTATTAGTGTCCTTTGTATTAAGTGTATTAACGTTCTTTTTAATGCAGTTTTTTGAAACCTATCATATTCAGGAAGCTGAAAATGACATGACACAAATGGCTGCGAAAATTTCTTCATTGGTTGATTCAGACTATAATCTGGATTTTATCGAGGATGCTACAGAGATGCTGAGAGATCCCTCCAGCCGAATTGTCATTTACTATGCAGACGGTGAGCCATGGATTTCTGATTCCGAGGACACAGATTTAAGTTTTATTGATGAATCATGGATGTTAAATGATCCAGAAGCCCAGGAATTGCTTGTTCAAGTCACTGCACAGAGCTCTCAAGGACTGATTGAGGATGAGAATGAAATTATTTCAGTAGGCTCGCCCTTGGAAAACGGGGGAGCTGTGTTTGTTTTTAAATCCTTGGATATGATTAATGAAACCAAAGATCAGACAACCAAACTGATTTTGCTGAGTGCAGGTATTGCAATACTGCTGACAACCTTTTTTGCTGTATTTTTATCATCCCGTGTTACAGCGCCATTAATTAAAATGCGGGAAGCGGCCTATAATCTGACTCGTGGTGAATTCAATACCAAAGTGCCTGTATTAACCCGGGATGAGATTGGTGATTTAGCCATTGAATTTAATCGTATGGGTAATCAGCTCAATTATCATATTCAGGCTTTAAGGCAGGAAAAAGAACAATTATCCAGCATTGTGAGTTCGATGGCTGATGGTGTCTTCACACTTAATAGAGATGGAGAAATTATCGTTATGAACCCCCCGGCAGAGGCATATTTAGATAACTGGAATTATGAGCATAATCAGAAAGAGGATAAAGAAAAGCAGCTTCCAACGGAACTTAAGGATGCTCTCAATAAAGTAATTGCTGAAGAGAGAGCGGTGTTAAAAGAGTCTGTTGTCCAAGGGCGGAACTATGTAATGCTAGTAACGCCATTGTATGATGAATCCCATGTACGGGGCTGTGTTGCCGTTATCCGTGATATGACCGAAGAACGGCGTCTTGATAAACTTCGCAAGGATTTTATCGCAAATGTTTCGCATGAATTGCGTACACCTATTTCTATGCTTCAAGGATATAGTGAAGCAATTGTCGATGATATTGCTGAAACAAAAGAAGATAAGAATGAACTGGCTAAGATTATATATGAAGAATCGCTCAGAATGGGCAGGCTTGTAAATGAATTACTTGACTTAGCAAGAATGGAAGCCGGTCAAATTCAACTACATGTTGAGTCTGTTGCTGTTCAGGCGTTTGTTGAGCGTATTGTGCATAAATTTCAAGGGCTTGCTCAAGAGAGTGAAGTAGAACTTTCGTTAAGCTTAGATATGCATGAGCAGATTGGTGAAATGGATGCAGATCGAATCGAACAAGTGTTAACCAATTTAATTGATAATGCACTCCGTCACTCTGTCAAGGGTGGAAAAGTAGAGGTGCACGCGCTTAGCAACTCAGATTTCCTTCACGTAGAAGTAGAGGATAATGGCAGCGGCATCCCGGAAGAAGATCTGCCATTTGTTTTTGAGCGCTTCTATAAAGCGGATAAATCACGGGTGAAGAAAGAGAAGCAGGGAACAGGCTTAGGATTAGCCATTGCCAGAAATATCATTGAAGCGCATCATGGGAAAATTCAGGTAAGGAGTAAGCTGGATATTGGTACAACATTTAGTTTTGAAATACCTATGAAACATTCCTAAAAATTAATAGATATGATAAGATAGTGGTATATACAAAATAAAAATTGGGGGATGAGAGGTAATCAGTGAAAGCTGTTACTGTACTCGCAGCTCTATTTATACTCCTTTATAATTAGTTGTTAAATAGAGCTTGGCAAAAGCAGTACCTTTCTTTCCACCACTCCAATGCCAAAGTAAAGCAGCTGGATTGAACGGAGTAAGTATATATTGTTCCATCTTCAGCCTGTTAACTAAACAGGCTTTCTTTATGAGGATGTTCAAAAAGTTAGTCGCCTTGAACTTCTTGGTCCTATTTATCGGACTTTTTGAACACATACTTTATGGATAAATTTGAAGTTGATAACGAAAGGGGACATGAAGATGAATAGGTGGTTGAAGTTTTTAGGTATTATGTTAATATCCTTTGTTCTGCTTGCAGCGTGCGGTAATAATGGGGATGAAAATGAAAACTCTAATACTTCAGTCAGTACGAATGAATCAAGTGGTGAAGAGCAGGAGCTGGCCGAAGATGAGGTACGAATAACGATAACAATTGATGACGGGAATCAGTATGTATCAGAAGAAATTGTTCAAGTGGAAGAGGGGGATATCCTTTTAAATGTACTGGAGGATGCCTTCTATGTAGAAGAAGATAACGGTTTTATCACTTCGATTGAACGAGTGTCAGATGATGAAGACGAAGGAAAGTACTGGATGTATTATGTAGACGGAGAGTCTTCTCCGGTTGGGGCAGGAGAATATGAGCTGAATGGCGGCGAAGAAATCATATTTGATCTGCAATCAATAGAGTAAAAATGAATACATACAAGCTGACATTACTTGCACTACTTGCGGCACTGGCTGTAGTAGGCAGATATGCATTTCATTTTCTTCCTAATGTACAGCCTATTACAGCAATTATTATTTTAACAGGAATTTTCCTCGGTCCAGTATCATCTGTTATTTTAAGTGTATTAGTGGTATTTCTCTCGAACATGCTGCTTGGCATGGGAATTTGGACTGTTTGGCAAATTATCTCATGGTGTTTAATTGGTTTAACCGCAGGAATTATAGGCATTATTTGGAAAAAGGTTCCCTTACTTTTTATTATCCTTTTTTCGATGTTCAGCGGTTATTTTTATGGTTTTATTATTTCTTTAACGACGTTTCAGGTTACGGGACATTTCTGGCCATATTATTTAGCTGGGCTTCCTTTTGATACAGCACATGCTATTGGTAATGGTGTGTTTATCCTTTTATTATATCCATTGCTTCATGGTTTGTTTAAAAGATATTCGAAAAATAGATTTCGAATCAAATATTAGCTACTTATAACAAAAGAGAAAGCCGCTCATGAGCAGCTTTCTCTTTTGTTACGTATACTGAGGAGTTATTTTATTGGCCTGTGTCTTTTCCCATTAGAAGTTATTCTGATCATAAAATATATAAACATATAATCATTCGTGATATACTTTTCTATATTAATAATTGAATCTTTATTGCATGATAGCCTTTTTATCATGTATAAAATAGGAGTCCAGCCAATGTCTATGTTTTTAACCTACGATGAAATTCTGCTGAAATGCGAGGAAATTAATACAAAATATCAAATTAAACAAGAACGTTTTGAGGAAATAGTTGATTATATTTTAGATAATGAAGAGATGTCAGCTGACGATAAAATTGCTAAGGCATTCGTTCAGTTATTGCAGGCAGTGACTGAAGAAATCAGTGATATGGAATCTACGGCTGATATTATGCCGACGTGCCAGATGGGCTGCGCTTTTTGTTGTTATTTTCCTATTGTAATAAATAAAATGGAGGCAGAGCTTATCAAAAATGCAATTCATAAAATGCCCGATGATAAAAAGCATTTTATGAAAGAGCATCTTGGCCAGTATTATCAAACTTTTGGAGAAAAGATTAACAGGTTAAGTCATACGGATATGATTTCTGATCCAGATGCGAAATATAAATACAAACAGGAACATCTCCCATGCCCATTTTTAAATCTGGAAGCAAATGCTTGTACTATATATGAGTTTCGCCCGTTGCCGTGCAGAACATATGTGAATTACACAGATCCTGGAGTTTGTGCAGACAATATAATGCCTCAGGAAACAATCAGCTACGAGTTCTTATACCATGAATACATGGGGGCAATGAACGAACTATTACAATATTTATACGAAAATGAAAAAATAGAGAGAATAGATTATCCAGGAGATTTATATCAGGAGGATTTATTAATAAACTGGATGAAAGAGGCTGTTCAATAAGCTTGGAATTTAGAGGATGTTTTCAGTATGGGTGGTGGTGTCAGGATGCTTTTTCAAGGAATCCTTATGGATTGTTTTCAAAAAATAAATCAAGAACGTACATCTTCCAGTGTGTATAATCTTTTAATCGGAAAAAAGGCTATCCAAACTATACAGGATGCCAGGTTCTATCATATCGCTGATTACTATGGCATCTACCCGGGCTTGGCTAAAGACGATTACAGGGTACAACTTAACCATTTAATAGAACTTGATTATTTTAGGGAAGATAATGAGAAAAAAATTCAAATCACAAAAAAAGGAAAGTCCTGGCTAGCATCATGTAAAACAAATCTTGACGGATTTGCAGGTGCGAAATATGCAAATGTGATGGAATCATTCAAGCAGCGATTGCTGCTTTTTATTCAAACCATTACCAACACTTCTAAAAAACGATATCTTTTTATTCCCATTTCAGATAACTATGAAGCTGAACAATTTGTTAAAGGTTTTTATAAGCAGTATAAACAACGTTCAAAAGAGGTATTACAACAACTATATAAAGAATTAGAAAAAGCTTTATCCGGCCTGTCAGACCTTGAGGCATCGATGTTTGTTGATCGTATAACCAGTTTCTATTCTTACGGCAGCAGTTTGCAGCAGCTTTCACAGGATTATCAGCTTTCTATTCAGGATTGTTTTTTAATTCTGCAAAAAGGTTTTTATCGCCTTTTAAGTGTACAGGAGCAAGATAATGATTATCCAATGCTTAAGCTTTTTACAAAAAACTTATATATTTCTGATACACCCTTAAGTCAGACAGCCCAGCTTACACTCCGTTTGCTTCATAAGAAGCACTCTTTTAAAGAGATTATGCAAATCCGCCGGTTAAAAGCAACTACGATACAGGATCATTTGGTGGAGATTGCCATGCATGAGACGGATTTTCCATTTTTTGATTACTTGAATTCCGCGATTTATGAAGAAATTAAAGAAATCGTACATTCAAAGCAGACCTATCGTTTAAAAGAAATTAAAAATAATGTAAACCCGGATATCAGTTATTTTCAAATTCGTTTAGCATTGGTCTTATACAATAAGTAGAGGGTGAGAATAATTCATTTAGAAGAAGCATTGTATCGTCATTTTAGTTATGATTTCTTTCGGCAGGGACAGAAGGAAATTATTTCTGATGTCCTTTGCGGGAAGGATGTGCTTGGCGTATTACCGACAGGATCCGGTAAATCTATTTGTTATCAGCTTCCTGCAAAGCTGTTGGACGGCATTACCATTGTTGTATCTCCGTTAATTTCTTTGATGATTGATCAAGTAAAGGAGCTAAAAGCAGTTGGCTTTAAAGATGTTCTTGCTTTAAACAGTTTTTTGCCTTTCATGGAACAACAGAGAGCTTTAAATAATTTAGATTCGTACCGGCTGATTTATGTTTCACCAGAATGGCTTCAAAAAAGAAAACACCAAAATTATTTAAAGCAGCTGCCGATTAAGCTTTTTGTAGTGGATGAAGCACATTGTATATCCCAATGGGGGCATGAGTTTCGCCCAGACTATCAGCGTCTGCATGAAGTGATTGAAGCATTAAATCATCCTCCGGTATTGGCGCTGAGTGCTACAGCAACACCAGATGTCCAGACAGATATTATTCATAGCTTGAACAAGCCGGATATGAAACGGCATATTTACCCTATGGATCGAAATAATATTGCTTTTTGTGTGGAAGAAGTGGAAAATGATCAAGAAAAATTAGAACGCATTGTAGAAATGACAAAGTCTTATTTCGTTCCTGCGTTAATTTATTTTACAAGCAGACAAACTGCAGAAGAAACAGCTCTGTCACTATCCGTCAAACTTCCAAAACGAAATATTGCCTATTATCATGGCGGAATGGAAGCATCTGAACGATTGCGGGTTCAGCAGCAGTTTATGAATAATCAAATTGATATTATTTGCTGTACTAGCGCCTTTGGAATGGGAATTAATAAACCAGATATCCGATTAGTGATTCACTATCATCTTCCACTCCAGATTGAATCTTATATTCAAGAGGTGGGCAGAGCCGGGAGAGACGGAGAATCAAGTGTCGGTGTAATTCTTTATCATAAAGGAGATTTTCGTCTATCGGCAAACATGGTTAAAAATGAACTGCCGTCAATTGAGGTTATTGATCGGCTCATTGCCACAATTTTTACCTGTCAGAGTACTCAAGTTGATTTACCATCTCCTGAACAACTGCATATACTGCTCGATATTAATGAAGGGGCAGCTCGATTTATCCAAAGACAACTGCAAAAATATGGGCTAATTCAGGATAATGAATGGTTTATAAACGAAAAGAATTGGAAACAGAATAGAGAAAGTGTTGTTCAATACTTAGAGAAACGGCAGTTATACAAGAATAATAAATTAAATGAATTATATCGGTGGGTTCAGACGAGAAACTGTTTGCGGCAAACACTTTATCAGCCTTTTCAGGATGAATTTGGGGAACCAACCGATCAATGCTGCAGCAACTGCGGTTTTGAGTGGAGTAAATGGGCACCTGAACCACTTTTTAAAACCCCAGAAGCTTCTTCTCCTATGAATTGGCGCAAAAAGCTTCAAAAGATCCTGAATATGGAAGAGGCATAGGATGAAACAGTATGAGCTGATAAAACAAATGTCAAAAAAAGAACTAAGAATCCAGTTATTTTTCTCTCAAGGATTATTTTTCCTGTTAGCAATTATATTAAGTTTTTTCCTGTTTGATTCGTTTCTGGATTGGCTGGATCTTTTTAAATGGAATATGAAGGAAATCTTTATTTTTGGATTTTTACCTGTTCTTATCATCGTTTCCATTGAGATTGCTTTAATGTATGTAACACCTGAAAAACACTGGGACGATGGCGGAATAAATAAGCTTATATTTCAAAATCAGCCGATAAGCTTTATATTTGTATTTACACTAACAGTAGCAATTTGTGAAGAGCTTTTATTCAGAGGTGTTATCCAGACCACTTTTGGATACCTGTTTGCAAGTATTCTTTTTGCATTGGCACATATAAGATATTTAAAGAAGCCTGTACTATTTTTAGCAGCACTATTCCTCAGTTTTTATATCGGCTGGGTTTATGAATATACTGCTAATTTAATTGTTCCCATTGTCATGCATTTTTTCATTGACTTTCTACTTGGGTTAGTTATACGGTTAAAGAAATGAGGTGATGGCATTGAGCTCCAAGAAAAATGATCAAGCAGAAGCATTAAGACAAGCTATTCAAGATATAGCAGAACATAATAAAGAAACAGAAGAAGCTGTTCAGGACCAGAATGAACATAAGGAGCAAACATCTGTTGAAATAGATGTATTAAATTTACCACCAAGAAATGAAGTACATAAAGACAGCAGTAAAATACGTTTCAAAGTCAATTTTTCTTTATTACGTTTTATTTTTATTGTTGTATTACTTCTCGCTCTTGCAGGAATTATTGTCTGGTTTATTTGATTTTGAAGTAAGCATAATATAATTAAACGAACACATAAAATGTTATAATTGGTGTACAAGTATATATAGAAGTGTATTTAAAATGATAAAGAAAACATGGTTATTTAGTAATTCATTCATTTTTTCAAATATCTTTTTAAAATAAAATTAATAATTTCTACGCTCTATTGAATACCCATTTTCAAAACGATACAAGCAGGTTATGTTCATCATTTGAAAATGGTGCATATAGTAATATAAATACTTGTTACGAAGTTAAGAGTAAAAGGGGGATGCAGTATGCGAATCGAACGAATTTCAACAGATCAGTTTAAAATTTTTCTTACGTTCGATGATCTTATAGAAAGAGGGTTTACCCGGGAGGACTTATGGCATGATGCATCTAATGTTCGTACTCTGTTCAGTGACATGATGTACGAAGCAAGCAGTGAGCTTGGAATGGAATTTGAAGGAATGTTACTTGTGCAGGTACATCTTATGCAAGCCCAGGGAATGCATATTTTTGTGACGCACCAATATGATGAGGTTGATATAGAGTTAGATGATGAATACATCGAGATGAAAGTGACACTTGACGAAAGTAAAGAGCTTATTTTCTCCTTTGATGATTTTGAAGATGTCATTTCCGTAGCAGGGCATTTATCAAATATGAATATCAAAGAATCCAACGTATATTTTATGGAAAACCGTTATTTTATGTTGTTAGATCCTTATGTGCAAACAGTCAGTCATAAGGAAAATATTATTGGTCTCATGTCTGAATTTGCCCACCCAAGTATTTTAACTTCTCATCGTATAAAAGAGTACGGAAAAGTTATTTTTGAAAAAGATGCAATTTCTGAAATAAATCATTATTTCGCTTCATAAAATGAAACTTCATTTGGAGAGGGGATTCCTCTCTCCAAATTGGGCAGCCGATAAATTGAAAATATAAGTATTCGATACATCAGGATTTTTTTAGAATGAAGGAATCCAATATATATTATTCGTAACCTCTGTCATGTTATGAATGCCGGGTAAATATATACATCTCTGTCATATTAATTCTTAATAAATATGACGTTCATCTCTTTTATTGCATAATCCGTATGAAAGTGTATACTAAACTTGGAGTGAGTAAAACATTGATATAATAGTAGGGGGTAAATATTAATGGTAGCCGATAAAGCAGGAGATACTTCCAAAGAAAATCAAGAAAATACTGATGTGTTAAATTCTACATTGTCTATTGTAGAAACCGCATTAAGCAAACTTGGTTACCCTGAGGAAGTGTTTGATTTACTTAAAGAACCTTTGCGTATGCTTACTGTTCGTATTCCAGTTCGTATGGACGATGGAAAGGTTAAAGTCTTCACAGGTTACAGGGCACAACATAATGATGCTATCGGTCCAACAAAAGGCGGGATCCGCTTTCACCCGGATGTTACCGAAACAGAAGTGAAAGCACTTTCAATTTGGATGAGCTTAAAAGCTGGAATTGTCGATTTGCCTTATGGGGGAGCAAAAGGCGGAATCATCTGTGATCCAAGGGAAATGTCCTTTAGAGAGTTGGAAGCTTTAAGCCGCGGATATGTCCGGGCTGTGAGTCAGATTGTTGGTCCAACAAAAGATATTCCAGCTCCAGACGTATTTACAAATTCGCAAATTATGGCTTGGATGATGGATGAGTATAGTAAAATTGATAAATTAAATAACCCTGGGTTCATAACTGGTAAGCCAATCGTTCTTGGCGGTTCTCACGGCAGAGAATCTGCAACAGCTAAAGGGGTAACGATTGCATTAAATGAAGCAGCGAAAAAGAAAGGAATTGATATCAAAGGAGCCCGGGTAGTTATTCAAGGGTTTGGAAATGCCGGAAGTTTCCTTTCCAAATTTCTTCATGATGCCGGTGCGAAAGTTGTCGCAATTTCTGATGCATACGGAGCATTGCACGACCCGAACGGTTTAGATATTGATTACCTGCTGGATCGCCGTGATAGTTTTGGAACAGTTACGAAGCTTTTTGATAAAACGATTACGAATAAAGAATTATTTGAGCTCGATTGTGATATTATTGTTCCGGCAGCAGTTGAAAATCAAATTACCAGAGATAATGCACATAATATTAAGGCCTCTATTATTGTAGAAGCAGCAAATGGCCCAACAACAATGGAAGCAACAAAAATTCTTACAGAAAGAGATGTTCTGATTGTTCCTGACGTTCTGGCATCGGCCGGTGGAGTAACTGTATCCTACTTTGAATGGGTACAAAATAATCAGGGCTTTTATTGGACAGAGGAAGAAATCGACAAAAGATTACATGAAATTATGATTAAGTCTTTTAATAGTATATACAATATGGCAAAAACAAGAAAAATTGATATGCGGCTGGCAGCTTATATGATAGGCGTGCGGAAAATGGCTGAAGCTTCCCGTTTCAGAGGCTGGGTTTAATTAAAAACGGAATGTGGCAATCTATGAAAAGAATCTATTCAGAAATTTAATGTTCTAAAGGATATAAATAAAAAACTCTTTCACAACAAGAGTTTTTTATTTGTTTATGAAGATAACCTTTTGTATTTGCCATGCTGTCAGCTTCGTTGTACGATAGGTAATGAAAATTTAATGTGAAAAATAAGGATAAAAAGGCGGTTGATTCACTAAACAGCGGCGAATTGATCGTTTTTCTAAGTGATGTATGAAGGAAGGATACGAAATGCTAGACGAAAAAATCATTATTATTGGAGCTGGGCCGTGTGGGATGGCATGTGCATTAGAGCTTCAGAAAAAAGGACAAAACCCTTTATTAATCGAAAAAGGAAATGTAGTGCAGACTATTAGTAATTTCCCGACACACCAAACATTCTTTAGCTCAAGTGAGCGTTTAGAAATTGGCGGTATTCCTTTTATTTCTGAAAATAAGAAACCAGTGCGAAATCAAGCAATGGTCTATTATCGGGAAGTGGCCGAGCGGAGTAAGCTGCGCATAAATGCTTTTGAAAAATTAGTATCTCTTGAAAAAGATGGAGAAAATTTTTTCTTGAAAACAGTTAAAAATAATGGTGATGAAATAAGTTATCATGCTGAAAAAGTAATTATGGCAACAGGATATTATGATCAGCCAAACTGCCTGGATATCCCGGGAGAAGACTTACCAAAGGTAACCCATTATTTTAAGGAAGCCCATGAATACTTTAATCAGAAGGTTGTTGTCATCGGTGGTAAAAACTCTTCTGTTGATGCTACACTTGAGCTGCATAAAGCAGGTGCACATGTGACTGTTATTTACCGTGGAGATGTATATTCAGAGAGCATTAAACCATGGATTTTACCAGAATTTGAATCACTTGTCCGAAATGGGAAAGTAGACATGGTTTTTGGAGCATCCGTGACAGAAATAACAGATACACATCTCACTTATCAAAAAGATGGTCAAGAGATCGCTATTGAAAATGACTTTGTCTTCGCTATGACAGGTTATCGCCCAGATTATCGTTTGTTAAAACAAGCAGGGGTGAAGATTAATCTGGAAAACGGTAAACCGGTACATGATGAGAATACCATGGAAACCAATGTGAAAAATTTATTTATCGCAGGGGTAGTTGCCGCCGGATATGATAATAATAAAGTATTTATTGAGAATGGCCGTTTTCACGGAGAATTGATTGCTGAATCTATCTTCTCTTCCTAATTCTATTTTTTGATATAGAGCTAAATTTATCGCAGTGCAACTGGCTGAGACTGGGACTGCGATTACTCGTCCCACCGAAAATCATTGCAACTACTCATCCCATCATAGGGCTTTGCAAGACTCACGCTACAAGGACGGAAAAAAACTTGAAGATCATAGGTGGAAGATCAAACAGCCAGTAACGGCCCAATTGGTTCAAGGGTCTTTAGGGAGGTCGTTTTCTGGTCATACCTTTAGATGCATGCTCTTGTGGTACCAGCAATCAGTGGGGATGAAAGAACTCCCCCGCTGATTGAAGCTTCATTTTATTACACTCTGATGATTTTACTTGAGCAAATAATGACAGTTCCGGGTCAATGGAAAGCGAATACAGACTTCCGCTGATCCAGGTTTCATTTTTTATGAAAGAAACTGTGCTGGCAGGAAGATTATTTGCCTCCTTTGGCAAATAGAGATAACAATAAATGTACATAACAAATATACAAAGAAGGTAATTACATGAAAAAAGTCTTGATGATTGCAACAGGCGGCACAATTGCAAGCGATACAAATGAAAAAAGCGGCAAATTGGCTTCCGGTGTCTTAACTGGGGAAGAAATAATTGAAAAATGTGATATCCCAGCCGATATAGAAGTAAAGGTTGATTCATTCTTTCAAAAAGCAAGTATGCATTTAAATTTTACTGATTTAATCAAGATAAAAGAAGAAATAGACAATTATTTAAATGAAGAAGCTTTTGACGGTATTGTTATTACACAAGGCACAGACACATTAGAAGAAGCTTCTTATTTCATGCATTTAATTTCAAACTACAGCATTCCAATCGTATTTACCGGATCACAGCGTTCTCCTCAGGAAGTAGGTACAGACTCTTTTATTAATATTAAAAATGCTATACTTGCAGCCTGCAGTGAAGATTTAAAAGACGTCGGTGTGACTGTCGTATTCAATGAGCGTATTTTTCACTCCCGCTATGTCCGAAAGGAACATGCTTCTAATATCCAAGGCTTTAATGCTTTTGGCTATGGCTATCTAGGCATTATTGATAATAACAATGTCCGTGTGTTTCAAAAGCCTACCTACCGGGAGTATTTAGAATTAAAAAGAGAGCTGCCGACAGTTGACATTATTAAAGTATACATGGATGCCGATGGAAAATATATACAAACAGCAATTGATAGCGGCGTAAAAGGACTGGTTCTTGAAGGTGTCGGAAGAGGACAAGTATCCAGAACAATGATGCCTGCAATTAAAGAATGCATCAGGCAAGGTATTGCAGTAGTAATCACAACTTCAGCCGTAGAAGGTGAGGTTTATCCTACATATGATTATGAAGGAAGCACTTTTGATTTAATGGAGAATGGTGTCCTCCTGGGAAAAGATTATGATAGCAAAAAGGCAAGGATAAAGCTTCTTGTCGGTCTGGCAAGCAACATGGAATTGGAATATTTATTTGACATGTAATTTTTAATCGAATAGAGAAGAGGAGTAAGAATTAATGATAGCTGCTCTATCTGCTGGTATCGCCCCTGCTGTAGCTTTTATGACTTTTATTTATTTACGTGACCGCATCACGGAACCGATTTGGCTCATAGCCCGCATGTTTGTGGCAGGAGCTTTAATTGTGTTACCGATTATGTTTATTCAATATGGGATTCATGCTGAGCTGGATAATATTCCGAATATTATTGAAGCATTCCTGTTTAGTGCTTTTATGGAAGAATTTTTTAAGTGGTTTATGTTTATGTTTTTGATTTATCAGCATGAAGAATTCGATAACCACTACGATGGAATAGTATATGCCAGTGCAATAAGCCTGGGATTTGCTTCACTGGAAAATGTATTCTATTTATTATCAAATGGAATTGAATTTGCATGGATGCGTGCACTGTATCCTGTCTCGTCCCATGCGCTATTTGGGATTATTATGGGGTACTATTTAGGCAAGGCAAAAATGAATTCAAAATACAAACGCAGATACTTAACCATCGCATTTTTGCTGCCATTTTTATTACATGGTATATACAATTACATACTTCTCGGATTGAATCAATTTATTATTATCTTATCGATTTTTTTAGCTGGTGTATGGGTTTTTGCAATTTACCGGTTAAAACACGCCAGAACTTATGATATCCGTTTTTTGCCTGACAAGTTTATAAAATAAACAAATAGATAAAAAAGCTGACGAGCCGGTTCGTCAGCTTTTTTATTGTTCGGAAATAATTATTATCTATCAGTAATCTGGTTGATTTTAAATGTTTATGAATAAAAAGAAGAATTGCACAAAAAATAGGCTTAGATAAAACGAAACTTCATTCTTTGAGATTTCTCTCATGGAATGCGAGTTGAGTGAATCAGGAAATCAGCTTACCTGATCTTCTGCCTAAACTAAAAATACAAGTTTTTATAACCTGTAAAATTGCTTGTATGACCAATATGTGAGACTGAGGCTGGGACTGGGACAGCGATTACTCGCCCACCAGAAACATTTGCAGGCAGTCTTCCAACTAAAAGTGCTGATAGGTTGTTAGGGCGGAGATTTATGGACGGTTATCCGTGATTAAAATTTCTCTTTGGCTATACTTTCTTTGAGCTGCTTTCTAAAAAATTATAGGAGGGCAGTTAATTTGATGAAAAAGCTTAAGAGAAGAAAATGGAGGCATAAATATGAACAGAGTTCACAGACCTATGATTTATAGCTTAACACTCTTTGTATTCCTATCTGCATTTATTTTCGCTAAGCCGGAACAGACAAATGCATTTAGTGATCAAATAATTCAACAAGGGGCTGTTGGAGAGGACGTTATTGAATTACAAGCCAGATTAAAGCATATTGGTTTTTATAATGGCAAAATTGATGGTGTATTTGGCTGGGGGACATATTGGGCTTTAAGGAATTTTCAATATGAATTTGGAATGGAAATCGATGGTCTCGCCGGGCAGACAACAAAAGATAAGCTTACGAAGGCAACAAACTATGATAAAGAAAAAGTAAAGCAGGAAATGTATGGCACAGGCTCTGCTCCATCAGGAGGAAATAATGGGGGCGCGGAAAGTACTCCTGTCAACTCCACGAATGTCCCGCAAGGATATTCTAATAATGATATTCAGCTGATGGCCAATGCAGTGTATGGGGAAGCCAGAGGAGAACCTTATGAAGGTCAGGTAGCTGTAGCAGCTGTGATTCTGAATCGGGTAAACAGCCCATTATTCCCGGATACGGTATCTGGCGTTATTTTTGAGCCGAGAGCATTTACAGCAGTTGCAGATGGACAAATATGGCTTGAGCCGAATGAGCAGGCGAGAGAAGCTGTGCTCGATGCTATTAACGGCTGGGACCCTTCAGGAAATGCACTGTATTATTTTAACCCGGATACAGCAACTTCAGGCTGGATTTGGACACGGCCACAGATTAAAACAATTGGAAAGCATATATTCTGCAGTTAGAAAGGTGTGAAAATGAATGTATCGTTGGATTACAATTACATTGTTGACAGTAGCTCTTATTTCTGTATCTATTTGGGGCTACCATTCAAATAAACAAAAAAATGATTTATATGTTCAAGCCGAGAATGAATATCAAAGGTCCTTCCATGAACTGACATACAATATGGATGTGTTAAATGATCAAATAGGAACCTCATTAGCAATGAATTCACCAGACAAATTATCGCCACAGTTCGTTGATATTTGGCGAATCAGTTCAAATGCTCATGCAAATACAGGGCAGCTGCCAATGGGCCTGCTGCCAATTCATAAAACGGAAGAATTTCTATCAGAATTAGGAGATTTCACGTACCAGACTGCTATTCGTAATTTGGATGACGATCCTTTAACAGATGAAGAAACAGAACAATTGGAAAAATTTTATAAACAATCTGGAGAAATAAGAGATGAGCTTAGGGAAGCACAGCATCTTTCCTTAAGCAACGGAACAAAATGGATGGATGTAGAACAGGCTTTATTAAATACAGATGGTGAAAAAGATAATGATATGGTTAATAGCTTCCAAACAGTAGAAGACTCTTTTAACACCTCTACGGAGGAGACTCCTGAAGAAAGTACCACCAGTACTGAAACAGAAGAACATCCTTATAAAAATGTAACTGGTAACGAGCTAACGGAAGAAGAAGCAGTGAAGAAAGCTGAAAAGATTTTTGGCAAGGAGGATGGAGCCGATTGGACGGTTACAAAATCGGGCGATGGTGCATTAACACCTATGTACAGTGTCTCCTATGATGAGAACGGGGAACGGGGCTATGCAGATTTAACAGTGAAGGGCGGTCATCCACTTAATTTATTAATTTCCAGAGAAACAGGCGGGAAACAATTAAGTTTGAATGAAGGATTTGAAATTGCATCTGATTATCTTTCAGAGCTTGGATTTGATGAAATGCAGCTTTTCCAAAGCAGTGAATATGATAAGGTTGGCATTTACTCCTTCGTATATGAAGATGATGGTGTCCGGGTTTTCTCTGATGCTGTAGAGGTAAAAGTAGCTTTAGATAATGGAGATATTACAGGATTGACAGCAAACAATTACTTTAAAAATCATGTTGAACGCGACATCCCAGATCCTGCTATTTCTGAAGAAGAAGCTCGTGATGCAGTAAATCAAAATGTAACTATTCAAGAAAATCATCTCGCGATTATTGATGATAGCCAAGGAGAAGAAATTCTGACTTATGAATTCTTGGGAACACGAGATGATGCAACTTACCGAATATTTATTAACGCAGAAACTGGCGCTGAAGAAAAAATTGAAAAAATGACAGATGCCGAGATTAATTACAATTCTGTTATTTAAAATAAAAATGAAGTCCCAACGTAATAAATAAAAAAAGCTGCCTTCGAAAAAAGATTAGCATCTGATTTTCGAAGGCAATTTGCATTAGTAGCATTTGCAACGTGATAAATAAATTCGGAATATGTTATGATTATATTGTATAGAACTTGCTTGGCAAAAGTCAGGCTTTTTAATGGCAGGAGTGAAAATAATGGATAGTATTTCAATTGCAATCGACGGACCGGCAGCAGCTGGAAAGAGTACCGTTGCAAAGCAGATTGCAAAAAGATTAGGGATTATTTATATTGACACAGGAGCGATGTATAGAGCACTTACTTTTCAAGTGCTTCAAGAGGATATTGATCCTGAAGATGAAAAGGCAGTAATGGAAATTTTAAATAAGATTGATATTCGGCTTGTTCAACAGGAAGATGGTCAGCATGTATTGATTGATGACAGGGATGTAACTGAAGCAATCCGGTATCCAGATGTTACTGCATCTGTTTCCGCAATTGCAAAGCATTCTGCAGTACGGAAAAATATGGTGTCAGCCCAGCAGGACCTTGCAAAGGACCACAGCGTTGTGATGGATGGACGTGATATAGGTTCTCAGGTATTACCTGATGCTGATGTAAAAATATTTCTGATTGCTTCTGTATCTGAACGGGCAAAACGCCGCTTTGAGGAAAATAAACAAAAGGGCATCCCCGCTGACTTACATACGCTGGAAAAAGAAATAGAGAGACGGGACGATCTTGACTCCACTCGCGAAGTATCTCCATTGGTAAAAGCAGAGGATGCCATTGAACTGGATACTACTTCCCTCTCCATTGATGATGTTACTGAAAAAATTCTCGAAATATGCCAGCCGTTTATTAAAAAACTTGGTATTCGCTAAGTCAATATGTAAATAATTAAGCTGCGTTTTCATTGGCTGAGATACTTGTTATTTCCATTTGCTGAAGAGAGTGTGTCAAGAACCAGGAGGTGTATCTCCATGCTGTACAATTTTGCAAAATTTATTTTTACTATTCTTTTTTATCCGATGTACCGGATTAAAGTGACAGGAAAGCATCATATACCAAAAAAAGGACCGGTCATTATTTGTACCAATCATACTTCTAACCTTGATCCTCCTGTGGTAGGAACAACAGCATCAAGAACAATCCATTTTATGGCGAAGGAAGAGCTTTTTAATGGGAAATTCTTAGGCGGGCTATTAAGAAGAGTGCATGCTTTTCCAGTCAAAAGAGGATTGGCTGACCGAAATGCTCTAAGAGGAGGATTGAAGATTTTAGAAGAGGGAGAAACACTGGGTTTATTTCCAGAGGGGACCAGAAGTAAGGATGGCAAGCCGGGAAACCCCTTGCCGGGAGTCGGCTTTTTTGCTCTCAGATCTCAAGCAGAGGTCGTTCCTTGTGTTATAATCAGTGAATATAAATTATTTCGTCGTACGAAGGTTATTTATGGAAAACCGATGGATGTAGAATCATTTCGAAAAAATAAAGCTTCTGCAAAAGAGATGTCAGAGGGAATTATGGAAGAAATCAGAAATTTATACGAAATTCATAAAAATTAATTGACTTTACTTGACAAATAAAACTAATTATTAGAAGTTATAAGTAGAGTAAATGAATAATCTTTTTTCTATTCGATTGTTTGAATAGGTGAACTGTAACTAGGAGGCTAAGGATATGAGTGAAGAAAATAAAGACCTTCATGTATTAGAAGTTGGTGCAACAGTGACGGGGACAGTTGTAAAATTAGAAGAAAAACAAGTTCTTGTTGATATCGGATATAAAACAGAAGGAATTTTGCCGATAAGTGAACTTTCCACACTTCATGTAGAAGCCACAACTGATGTGTTATCAGAGGGGGAAGAGGTCACTTTAAAGGTAAAGAAGATTGATGATGATGAAGTTGTGTTATCGAAAAAAGCTGTAGATGCAGAGCAGTCATGGGAAGAATTGGAAAGAAAATATGAGCAAGGAGAAGCTTTTGAGACAACAGTAAAAGAGGTTGTTAAAGGTGGACTTGTTGTTGATGTAGGAGTAAGAGGTTTTATTCCGGCGTCATTAGTTGAAACATATTATGTGGAAGATTTCAGCGATTATCTGGATCGTACACTAAAAGTAAGAATTACTGATATTGACCGGACACAGAATCGTGTCATTTTATCTCATCGGGCTATTGTAGAAGATGAGGAAAAAGATCGAAAAGAAAAAGTTTTGCAATCATTAAACCCCGGTGATGTAATTGAAGGGGTCGTACAACGGATTACAAATTTCGGTGTATTTGTTGATCTAGGAGGAGTCGATGGACTTGTCCATATCTCACAATTAGCACATGAACATGTTGAAAAGGCTTCAGATGTTGTTTCTGAAGGAGATAAAATTAAAGTAGAAGTTATTTCTGTAGATTTAGATAGTGAGCGTATCTCTTTATCTCATAAAAATACACTGCCTGGACCTTGGGCTGAAGTAAGTGAAAAAATTAAGCCGGGTTCAACGGTAGAAGGTGTTGTAAAGAGATTAGTCAGCTTCGGAGCATTTGTTGAACTGCTCCCAGGAGTTGAAGGTCTTGTTCATATTTCTCAAATTGCTAACCGCCATATCGGCACGCCACAGGAAGTGCTTGAAATTGGACAGACTGTTGCTGTTAAGGTATTGGATGTCAATGAAGAAGAGCAGCGCATCTCTCTAAGCATTAAAGAGCTGGAGCAGGAACAAGAGGAAAAGGAATACAAGCAATATGAAAAATCTGATGATCAGCCAGGCTTCCAGCTTGGTGATGTGATTGGTGATCAACTGGATAAATATAAACAATAATTGAAATGAAAAAGCTGTACATGCCTATGTACAGCTTTTTTCTGTTGATTTTTTTAATAATCCATTGAAACCAAGCCATACTAACACTTAAGAAAAAGAGGTGGTTTGTATGGGAATTGAATCTTACTTACAGGCAATTTTATTTGGAGTTGTTGCAGGGACACTGGCCAGATTAATCACATTACGAAGTGATTATAGACAGTATCCCACTTATTTGCATGGCAGGATTATTCACTTATCATTAGGGTTTATTGCTGCATCACTTGGAGCATTGGCTATTCCTGCTTTACTGGAAATGGAATTTACAGCAGTAACCTTCCTGACAGTAGCGGCAACACAATTTAGAGACGTACGAAATATGGAAAGAAATACGCTGACGGAGCTTGATCAATTTGAATTGGTACCGAGAGGAAGCACGTACATTGAAGGGATTGCCATTTCCTTTGAAGGAAGAAATTACCTTGTCATGTTTGCAGCCTTTTTAACAACACTTGCTTACATTACATGGGGATGGTTTCCTTCTACTGTTGTTGGTGTATTAACAATTGTTGCAGCGCTTAGCTTTATGAGCGGATCTGCATTAAGGGACATTGTCGAAATCGAGGAATCGGATATCTCCTTCGATGAAGCTGGTCTGTATGTCGATAATATTTATATTATGAATATCGGGATAGAAGAGAGACAGGAAGAAATTTTAAAGTATGGAATGGGTTTTATTCTAAAACCAAAAAACATAAATGTTATCACTACGATAAGTAACCTGGGCCAGCAACAGGCTATTTTGCATGATGCTTCTGCTACATTAGGTGTTTATAAAGATTCAGGCACACCTGCATTAACACCTTTGATAAAACGTGATTTAGATGATGGCAGACTGGGAGTTTTTATTTTGCCGCTTGTCCGCGATCCAGAACTGGCAAAAAAAGTAATCGGATCCGTTCCTGTATTAGAAAATGCAATTAAAATGCCTTCCGAAGCTACATTTCTAAAAGGGGGTAAAAAGTAAATGATTGTCGAAAAAGCAATTTTAGCTATTATAACTACAAAAGAAGAGCAAGTCGGAGGAGGAGCTCCTATTTTTATCTGCACGTCGAATGAAGAGCTTCAATTATTTTCAACGAACCTGGAAGCAATTATGGATGGTATCGCCCATCGCTTAAGTGACGAAGTCTATATTATTGTAAAACACTAACTACAAAAATAACTATGAGAAGATTTTTAAAATGATTGTTGAAACTGGCTGTTACTGTGCTCCGACTCCTACTTAGAAATTTCAATTTTTCTCTATTCTTGAAGCGGGAGTCTTACAAAAGCCCTTCGATGGGACGAGTAATCGCAATGATTTTCGGTGGGGCTAGTAATCGCAGTCCTAGTCCCAGTCAGTTACAATGTGATAAATTTCGTTGTGGAACTTCCCTACTTTTGCTAGAATAAAGACTGAGATGCAGTTAGAGAGTATGCTGCATTGTATAACCTGCTGATATATTAGAGGATGTTCAAAAAGTCCAATAAAAATGATACGGCGAATTTCTTCGTTGGTTTGCTTTTCCGGTACTCACGTATGTTAAAGCATAGAGGAAAACTTCTGTTAAGAACATCCACGTCCTGTGGACAACACAGAAGTCACCACATCCTGTGGATGTCCGTTCCTCAAATCGGCACCGCCTTGAACTTTCAACGCACAGGACGTGCTAGTGTCGGCGTTGCAACAACTCTTTTCGATGGGGTGAGTAATCGCAAGCCCAGGACGTTGCGACCTTAGCCGACTGGTCCTATTTATCGAACTTTTTGAACACACACTATTTAGAAGGAATTTTGAAAAAGAGAGGATGTTCCTTACGTGAGGAAATCTGTAGTAGCGATTGTTGGGAGACCAAATGTTGGTAAATCAACTATCTTTAATCGATTAGTTGGAGAAAGAATTTCCATTGTGGAAGATACACCTGGTGTTACCCGCGATCGTATTTATTCTAAAGCCGAATGGTTAAATCAAACATTTAACATAATAGATACTGGCGGTATTGAAATGGTTGATGAGCCATTATTAAATCAAATGAGACAGCAGGCCGAAATTGCTATTGATGAAGCAGATGTCATTATTTTTATGCTTAACGGCAGAGAAGGCATTACAGCAGCTGATGAAGAGGTTGCGAAGCTTTTATTCAAATCAAATAAACCTGTTGTATTAGCCATTAATAAAATGGACAACCCGGATATGCATGAAATGATTTATGAATTTTATGCTCTAGGCTTTGGACAGCCGTTTCCTATTTCCGGTACACATGGTCTTGGGCTCGGGGATATGCTTGATGAGGTTGTAAATCATTTTCCGAGCAATGAAGAGGATGAAAAAGATGATGATACAATTTACTTCAGCTTAATAGGCCGTCCAAACGTAGGAAAGTCATCACTGGTAAATGCGTTATTAAATGAAAACCGTGTCATCGTAAGTGAAATAGAGGGCACAACAAGAGATGCTATTGATACAAAATTACGCAAAGATGATCAGGATTTTGTAATTATTGATACAGCTGGTATGCGTAAGCGCGGTAAAGTTTATGAAAGTACAGAGAAATATAGCGTTTTGAGGGCATTACGGGCAATTGAACGCTCTGATGTGGTCTTAGTATTGATTGATGCAGAAACAGGCATCAGAGAGCAGGATAAGAAGATTGCCGGGTATGCACATGAAGCAGGGCGCGCAATCGTTATCGTTGTGAATAAATGGGATACAGTTGACAGCGATGAAAAAGCTATGAAAGATTTCGAAACAAAAATTCGGGCACATTTTCAATATTTAGATTACGCACCAATTGTATTTTTGTCCGCAAAAACAAAAAAACGGCTTCATACGTTAATCCCGATGGTTCAATTAGCAAGTGAAAGTCATGCGAAGCGTATCCAGACAAATGTCCTTAATGATGTAATTATGGATGCTATCGCGATGAATCCGACACCAACGCTTAAAGGAAGAAGACTGAAAGTGTTATATGCTACACAGGTAGCTGTTAAACCACCTAGTTTTGTAGTTTTTGTAAATGATCCTGAACTAATGCATTTCTCTTATGAAAGATTTTTAGAAAATAAAATTAGAGATGCTTTTGATTTTACAGGAACTCCAATAAAATTATTTGCACGCCGAAGACAATAAGGGGGAGATATGATATGAGTAAAATTGCAGTACTTGGCGCAGGGAGCTGGGGAACAGCACTTGCAATTGTTTTAGCTGATAACGGACATGAAGTGCGATTGTGGGCACATCGGAAAGAGCATGCAGATGAAATGAATCAAACACATCGAAATGAAAAATATCTGGACGTAGAAATTCCTGATACCATTACAGCATTTTATAACATGGAAGAAGCTGTTAAAGATGCTGAGGCAATTATTGTCGTTGTGCCAACAAAGGCAATTCGCGAGGTTTGTAAGCAGCTGAAAAATTATATCTCTTCAAGTACGCAGATTATTCACGCTACAAAAGGAATCGAGCCTGGTACGTTAAAACGTGTATCGGAAATGATGTCTGAAGAGATGCCAGATTTCCCTTATGAGAATATTGTTGTGTTATCCGGGCCGAGTCATGCTGAAGAAGTAGCACTGCGTCACCCGACCACAGTGGCTGTATCAGCTGTCAACCTGGATAGAGCACGCCAGGCCCAGGATTTATTTAACAGTGAAAATTTACGCGTTTATACAAGTGATGATATTCTGGGAATCGAAGTAGGCGGAGCTCTAAAAAACATCATTGCCTTGGGAGCCGGTATCTCAGATGGTCTCGGCTATGGAGATAATGCGAAGGCAGCACTGATTACACGTGGATTAGCAGAAATCGCCCGTCTCGGCACTTCGCTGGGTGCAAATCCTTTAAGTTTCCTTGGGTTATCTGGTGTAGGTGATTTAATTGTTACCTGTACAAGCGTTCATAGCAGAAACTGGAGAGCTGGAAACCTGTTAGGAAAAGGAAACAACTTGGATCAAGTTTTAGAGGAAATGGGAATGGTTGTAGAAGGTGTCCGGACAGTTCAAGCAGCACATCAATTTGCAAAAGAACAAGGTGTCGAAATGCCGATTACGCAAGGGATTTATCAAATAATTTTTGAAGATAAGGATCCAAAAGATGTTGTAGATGAATTAATGAACCGGAATAAACGTCAGGAAATAGATGATATCAGTGGTGTCTTAAAGGAGCGTTACTCGGATAAATAACACATAAATTCACTTCTTGCATATAATGTGACGAATGAACTGCAAGGAGGAAATGATGTGAATAATTTTCAAAAAGGTATGTTTGATAAGATCCAAAAGAACACTAATATCCGTCCTGAGGAAGTCTATAAAGTAGCTGATTCAGTAAAAAATGCAAATTTTTCTGATGAAAAAACCGTTCGCAATCTCGTACAGCAGCTCGCGCAGATGGCTAACAAACCCCTTTCGAAGGAAAAAGAAGATAAAATTGTACAATCCATTATCAAAAATAAAATGCCTGGAGATGTCAATACTCTAAATAATATGTTTAAAAAATAGCATTTTATAGGCAATTGAGGATACAGAGTTACAAGATAATGCATAAGATAAATCGCACCAGCATTCAAGGAATAGAGTTGCTGAGGATTTTATTTAGTCAACCTATGGTGAAGATGCCCCCTTTGCCATAGGTTTTTACATGTACACAAAAAAAGCTCTTTAAAGCATATGTATGGCCGCTCTGGTAACGGTTTTCAATGTTCAACGTTTCGTCAGTTATCAGAAGGCACATAAATCATGAGTTATGTTATAATAACACCTGTTGAAATGTATTTTGAGTGAAATAGGGGTGAAGGTTTTGTCAATATCCATGTTAATGATGTATATATCCTTTGTCGGGATGTTTTTATTAATCTTAGCTATGGGCTTGATTGTATGGAGCAGAACGAAGCTGCGAGGCTGGTTTAGTGGTATTATTACATTTTTAGCTTATTTATGTCTCATAAGCGGAGCTTTGATTATTTTATACGTTACATTTAGTGGACCAACAAGATAGGAAAAGGAGTCTCATTATGAAATATACATATTTATTTGCGATGTCTTTCATTTTTCTACTTTTAAGCGGCTGCATGTATCCTCAAAGTGAACGGTCAGAAAACCAGATTCCAAATGAAGAACAGTTAGCTATTGTGCAGCAGGCAGTTGAGACTTACAGAGAAGAAGAAGGCGGCTTAGTTCCGATTCAAACAAAAGACAGTGATACACATATTTTTGAGAAGTATTTGATCGATTTTAAACAGATGCTGGAAAAAGGTTATCTATCTGAAATACCTGGAAATTCCTTTGAGCAGGGCGGCGTATATCAGTATACAATTGTTGATCCGGAAGAAGATCTGCTTGTCCGGCTTATTGATTTGCAAACGACAGAGCAGATTCGGAGTGTTAATGTCCGATTAGATGTTTTCAGACAAGAGCATACTTATCCAGCTTATGGAGAAAAAATAACAGATCAGCTATATACAGTCGATTATGAAAAGCTCGGCTTAGAGAAAGCGCCGACTGTGAAAAGTCCCTTTTCTCAAGCTGATTTACCGATTATTATGGATTTAAACGGAAATTTATATATTGATTATTCTTATGACCTGAATCAGGCGTTGGAAGAGAATGATCACAATTATAAAGAGGGAGATGACATCCGCTATCTTTTAGTAGAGAACTCTCCGTTTGTACCTGCATATTCACAGCCATATACGGTAAAAGACGGACAAGCTGTATTTATGGAAGAAGAGTAAATAGAAAAGCCATACAGTTTATTATAAGGCTGTGTGGTTTTTTTATTTTCAGGAAATTATAAGATTATTTGCTTGTGGGTAACTATTTGTAAAAAATAGTCACGTCAAGCTGCAATCAATAAAACCGGAGAGCTGGTAAATAAAACGCTCCCTATTTCTTGTTCTCTTAAAATATTTATTTTTTGCAGTTAAAAAAGTTATATCCAAAAATAGAATAAAAAGAAGCCTTCCTCATATACATGAGATATAAAGTTTGTTTTAAAGTGCAACTTTTCTAAATAAAGCCTCTGACTTTTTAGGGGCTTTTAGAAAATGAAACTTTACATTACTTCATCTAAGTCTGATGGACGTGTGATAAAAATATGTGAAACTTAGTCATAAACTAATAGGACAACGTCATAGACTGTTAGTGTCCAACTATTACGGGTGATGTATATCAAAGTACGGAGATCGGGAGGGGATCTTTTGGAAAAAACAGATATTTTTAAGGATATATCGAAACGTACAAATGGCGACATATATCTTGGAATCGTCGGAGCAGTCCGTACAGGAAAGTCCACCTTTATTAAGAAATTCATGGAGTTAGTTGTACTTCCTAATATTGAAAGTGAAAGTGAAAGAGCCAGAGCGCATGATGAATTACCACAGAGTGCTGCCGGCAAAACCATTATGACGACAGAACCGAAGTTTGTTCCTAATCAGGCTGTTCAAGTTAATGTAGAGGATGGATTAGAGGTGAATGTCCGCCTCGTTGACTGTGTAGGCTATGCTGTAGAAGGTGCAAAAGGGTTTGAGGATGAGAATGGCCCGCGTATGATTCATACGCCATGGTATGAGGATCCTATCCCATTTCATGATGCGGCAGAAATCGGAACCCGTAAAGTAATTCAGGAGCATTCCACGATTGGTGTTGTAGTGACCACAGATGGCACGATCGGAGAAATAGGCAGAGAAGATTACATTGAAGCAGAGACAAGGGTTATTGAAGAGTTAAAAGAAGTTGGTAAGCCATTTATTATGGTTATTAATTCAACAGATCCGCATAGCCAAAGAACTTCCTTGCTTCGGGAAGAACTATCGGAGCAGCATGATATTCCTGTTTTAGCGATGAGTGTAGAAACAATGACAGAGCATGATGTTTACAGCGTGCTGCGTGAAGCGTTATTCGAGTTTCCAGTACTCGAAGTAAATGTGAATCTGCCCAGCTGGGTGATGGTTTTAAAAGAAGATCATTGGCTTCGTCAAAATTATCAAGAAGCAATTCAAGATACTGTTAAGGATATAAAACGCTTGCGAGATGTAGATCATATCGTCGGTCATTTCAGGGATTTTGAATATATTGAAGGTGCGAACTTAGCAGGGATGGAAATGGGCGAGGGCATCGCTGAAATTGATTTACATGCACCTGATCAACTATATGATCATGTGTTAAAAGAAATTGTAGGCGAAGAAATTCGGGGCAAGGATCATTTATTAGAGCTGATGCAGGACTTTGCCTATGCCAAAAGAGAATACGATCAGGTTTCAGGAGCATTGCAAATGGTAAAACAAACCGGCTATGGAATTGCAGCACCAACTTTGGAAGACATGCAGCTGGATGAGCCGGAAATCATCCGTCAGGGATCAAGGTTTGGTGTCCGGTTAAAAGCGGTCGCACCATCTATTCATATGATCCGTGTCGAAGTAGAATCTGAATTCTCCCCAATTATTGGGACAGAGAAGCAAAGTGAAGAATTGGTTCGCTATCTGATGCAGGATTTTGAAGAAGACCCGTTATCTATCTGGGAGTCCGATATTTTCGGAAGATCGCTCAGCTCTATTGTCAGAGAGGGAATTCAGGCCAAAATTTCTCTCATGCCGGAAAACGCAAGATATAAATTAAAAGATACATTAGAAAGAATCATCAACGAAGGTTCAGGCGGTTTAATCGCCATTATACTTTAAGCAGCTAAATCTATAGCTGCTTATTTTTTTGTGAAGAAAAACATCTGGTATTAAAAACATGAGGTTACTGCCTGAGAGATATCCACTCCAACGTTTTTTGACAGGGCGGGTAATCGCAGTCCCTGCCCCATCCCAGTCTCAAAAAGGATATTTGGTTAAGCTCGTGACACCATGTCGCAACACCAACCTGACATATGTGTTTCCTTCTCCTCTATGAAAAGTATTTTCTTGGAGGAGAGGGTGCATTTTTTTGTCATTGTGATTTCCCATTCTAAGAAATTATCATGGCGTCTATCTTTAGCCGCTCTTTTATACTTTCTTCGCACTAAAAATTTTTTTTACTGCGAACGGCAAAAAAATCTTGTAAACACCGTATAGATTTATGGAAAGATGACAATGCTTGTTTAGTAAGAGTTTAGCCTATTTCTCTTAAGAAAAAGGAAATTTTATGTAAAATCTCAATAAATTCTAGAAAAATCGATAGTTTTTGTTGAATTTTATCTCAAACTCGTTTATTATAAGCCTTGTCATCACATATTAGGGTGACTTTAATGAAACAGACCATGAATAGACACACTAACTAGTCTATTTGTCTAATGAACATCCTGGGAGGAGGTGAATGTCATGAATAAAACAGATTTAGTAAATGCTGTGGCTGAAAAAAGCGATCTTTCTAAAAAGGACGCAACAAAAGCTGTGGATGCAGTATTTGAAGCAGTCATGGATTCACTAAAAAATGGTGAAAAAGTACAATTAATCGGTTTTGGTAACTTTGAAGTTCGTGAACGTTCTGCACGTAAAGGACGCAATCCACAAACAGGAGAAGAAATCGAAATTCCTGCAAGCAAAGTTCCTGCTTTCAAACCAGGTAAAGCTCTTAAGGATAGTGTAAAATAATATTTTACATATCCGGAGTGTACAAAAGAGAGGAGCACGTTCTTGAACGTGCTCCTCTCCTTTATTTATGAATAAAAATATATTTATTTTAATTTAAATAGAGATTTACATATACAGGAGGGGTAATTGATGAACGATCAAAATTTCAAAGCAGATTATTTTGTTATTAAAGCATTAGAAGATGGAGTACATGTTATCGGACTGACTCGCGGGAGTAACACAAAGTTCCATCACTCTGAAAAACTGGATGAAGGTGAAATTATGATTGCTCAATTTACAGAACATACTTCTGCTATTAAAGTTCGCGGCAAAGCACTTATCCAGACAAGTCATGGAGAAATGGAAAATTAATAAAACGAAACTTTCTTCCCCGAGTGCTTTATAGAGTGACTAATACCTCATCAAAAATTGTTTCATCTTAAGAGAAAATATTGGGGTGAATAAGCGGGGTCCCACCCATGGTTCTCTGTCCCGTTATTTATTCTCTTTGATAGATTGACAGTCATTGTTATAGAGGACGTTCAAAAAGACCTAAATGATGAGCGGCAAGCTGTTTCGTTGATGTGTTTCTCAGATAATACCGTATCTGAAGAAGAATATAAAGGAATTTCTGCTGCGCAGAACTTCTCACATCAAGAAGACTGATCTCCAGACCACGGAAATCCTAGTGTTTTTTCTGGGGCAGCGATGACTCTTCCTGCTGAAAACCATTAACTCTTTTTTGAATACATACTTAAAGATTATTCCATTTATCACCTTGCCAAAATGCTTGAAATATCCACTCTTACAAAGCATACTGTTTCTGGGCCCTAAAGATATAATTGTCTTGAGATAAGGTTTTTTATATTTTTTTGGACAGGCCCGTAGCAGAATGAATTCTTTCGTTTTTATAAAATGTAAAATGTGCTATAATAACTAGAGCAATGGAAAGGCTGAAAGGATCCGGGTGATAGTGTTGACTACATTTTTGACAACAGATAAAGGTTATAGAAAAATACTGGAAAATAAATTGTATGATTCATACATTTATAAGCATATACGTTATCCAGTTATCGATGAAGAAAAGTGGAAATTATTACTATTTCTCGTTGAACAGCATAGCTCGTTAACTCCTGTACAGCGTGAAAAGTATATTATTTCAACAATGCTTGTTCAAATTGCCCTGGATACACATGATTTTGTTCCAATTAAGCAAAAGGCTGATACAGAAAGTGAAATGGTGAAAAAACAGCTTCAGGTTCTTTCGGGAGATTACTACAGCGGATTGTATTATTTACTACTTGCAGAAGCAGGAGAAATCCAGTTTATACAGATATTGGCGAACGCCATTCGGGAAATAAATGAACTGAAGGTTACTCTATACTATGAGGAGCAATTACCGCTTGAAACATGGCTGAATATAAAAATGAAATTGAATGCTTCCTTGCTTGTACATGTTGCAAATCATTTGTATAACCCTGAATTAGAATCGATTATTCAAAATTGGCTTATGTATCGCCGAATAGACACAGAAGAAGCAAATTATGGACAGTCTTTATTACTTACAGAGTGGGAAGCACGTAATAATAAAGCAACTTCCATGCCTTTAATAGACGGGAAATTAATCCGGAACTATGAAAAAGCAGTATACAGTGCTATTTCTGATTTATCCGGTTCAAATTTGTTCATGGAACAATTTATTCATTCCCAGGAAACAAATGAAATGAGAACGTCAAGACTTTAAAAGGAAGTGTAATTAATTATGAGCTATTCATCAAAAGAAGAGCGCGTCCATCATGTATTTGAAAAAATATATGAAAACTACGACTCGATGAATTCTGTGATTTCGTTTAAACAGCATACACTATGGCGTAATGACGTTATGAAACGGATGCATGTTTCACCGGGAGACAGTGCATTGGATGTATGTTGCGGTACAGGAGACTGGTCTATTTCCTTAGCAAAAGCAGTAGGTGCTGATGGGAAAGTAATTGGTCTTGATTTCAGTGAAAACATGTTGTCCATTGCGAAAGAAAAAGGAGAACAGGAACAGTCAAATAAAATTGAATGGATACATGGCAATGCGATGGAACTTCCTTTTGAAGACAACCAATTTGATTATGTAACTATTGGATTCGGCTTACGCAATGTTCCTGATTATATGACGGTGTTAAAAGAAATGTATCGTGTTGTAAAACCGGGCGGGATGGTTGTTTGCCTGGAAACGTCACAGCCTACATTGATTGGCTACAGGCAATTATATTATTTTTATTTTCAATTTATCATGCCATTATTAGGAAAAATTATAGCAAAAAGCTATCAGGAATATTCCTGGTTACAAGAATCTGCGAAAGATTTTCCAGATAAGGATCAGCTGAAGCAAATGTTCTTTGATGCAGGCTTCAAGTTTGTTGATGTTAAGACTTATGCCGGTGGTGGCGCTGCCATGCACATAGGACATAAATCTTAAAAAACAAAATGAATTTACTAGTAAAATAAGGTGACTTACATGAAACTACCAAAGATTTATGGCTTTTTAACGAAAGATATGGACTCTATAGAAAAAACACTACAGAAGAGCATTCAGGCTGAACATCCCGTACTTCGAGACGCTTCTACGGCATTATTGAAAGCAGGAGGGAAACGTATTCGTCCTGTTTTTGTTTTGCTTTCTTGTCATTTAGGCAATTATGATTTTGATAAGATACAAAAAGTAGCTGTGACATTAGAACTTATTCATATGGCAACTCTTGTCCATGATGATGTGATTGATGAAGCAGAGCTCCGCCGCGGAAAACCGACAACCGCTTCTCAATATGGAAACCGAATTGCTATGTATACGGGAGATTTTATTCTTGCAAGGGCTCTGGAAGAGATAACAAAAATAGAAGATCCAAGAATACATACTTTATTATCAAAAACGCTCATAGAAGTATCTGTCGGAGAGATTGAACAAATAGAATTTAAATATCAATGGAACCAGAACTTTCGTGATTATCTTCGCCGTATAAAAAGAAAGACCGCTGTATTGATTGCATGCAGCTGTAAATTAGGTGCACTAGTTGGCGGGCTAAGTAATCAGGATGCTAATAAATTATACCGTTATGGTTATAATGTTGGTATGTCTTATCAAATTATAGACGATATTCTTGATTTCACTTCCACTGCAAAAGAACTTGGCAAACCTGCAGGGAATGATTTATTACAGGGTAATATTACACTTCCGGTTCTATATGCAATGGAGAATAAAGAATTAAGAGAACAATTCAAGACACTGATAAACAGTAATCAGGACATTGAACCGAAAACGATGCAAAAACTGATTACCGATTTAAAAAATACTGATGCAATTAAGAGAAGCTATGCAGTAAGCGACCTTTATTTACAAAAGGCATTAAAATCGTTAGATGGCCTGCAGGAGTCCAGAGCAAAGAAAAGCTTACAGGATATTGCGACATTTATCGGAAAAAGGCGTTCCTAGCAAAAATAGATATTGTTATTTACCAGGTAATTTGTTACTATTTTAGAGGTTACATTTTTCATTTATTATAATTACATAGGAATAGGGTGATTTTAATGGAGACAACTTTTTTAATGGTGAAACCAGATGGAGTGCAGCGTAACTTAATTGGAGATATTGTTGCACGTTTTGAGCAAAAGGGGTTTAAATTAGTCGGGGCTAAATTAATGACAATATCTACCGATTTAGCTGAAACACACTATAGTGAGCATAAGGAACGCCCATTCTTTGGGGAGCTGGTTGATTTCATTACTTCCGGACCAGTATTTGCAATGGTATGGGAAGGTGAAAATGTCGTAGCCTCAGCCCGTACAATGATGGGAAAAACAAATCCATCTGAAGCACTTCCAGGCACCATCCGGGGAGACTATGGTATTAATGTTGGAAAAAACATCATTCACGGTTCTGATTCTTTAGAAAGCGCTTCAAGAGAAATTGGGCTCTTTTTTGATGAGAAGGAATTAAATTCTTACGAAAAGCAAACTGAAGCTTGGATTTATTAAAGTGAAAGCGCTGCCGAAAACCTCCGTTAAAAGCGGAGGTTTTTGCGTAGGAGCAGAGGAGGATAATCAATTGAGAGACGACTATGATTTGATGAAACAAAAAGTGCATCAATCGCTTAAGCTTAATTTAAGCTTATATAAAGAAGCACAGATGAAACGCCGTATTACAACATTAAGAGATAAACATAAATTTACAAGCTATGTAGATTATTTTGCAGCTTGTCGGAAGGATTCTGCATTGCTGGAGGAATTCACAGAAAAATTAACGATTAATGTTTCTGAATTTTACCGTAATCCTAACCGCTGGGATGTTTTACAGAAAAAAATAATTCCTGAATTAACAAAGAATAAAAGAAAGATATCTATATGGAGTGCTGCGTGTTCAACAGGTGAAGAGCCTTATAGTCTTGCTATGATGTTAGAAGAGTACTTCCCGGCTTTAAACTATCAGATTCGTGCTACAGACTTTGATCAGGCAGTCTTAACGGCGGCAAAGCAAGGAATTTATCAGGAGCGCTCTTTGAAAGAATTACCAGCTGCTTTAAAGAAGAAGTATTTCACATCGCAGGGCACTATATTTCAGGTCAGCCCCTCTTTAAGAAAGCATATTCGTTTTGAACGGCATAATTTATTAGAAGATTCTTATCCTAAGGATGTCGATTTAATCGTCTGCAGAAATGTATTAATCTATTTTACGGATGAAGCTAAGAATACTATATTCCAAAATTTTAATAAGGCATTAGCTAAAGATGGCTGCTTGTTTGTCGGCAGTACAGAACAGATATTTAACGCAGAACGCTATGGCTTTTATCTGGAAGACAGCTTTTTTTATCGAAAACAATAAATTTACACTACCCGAAATGCATGATTATATGATATAGTAATTAGAAAACTTTCAACTATTTAAATGAGTAAAGTATATTCGATATTATCAAAAAAATATGACATGTTATTTTTAGTGGAAAAGTTTTGATGTCAGCAGGCTATACTTACTCAATTTTAATAGCTTCATAAGGTAAAGGAGAATGTGTAGTGCGTTACTTAACAGCTGGAGAGTCACATGGAAAACAATTAACGACAATTATTGAGGGTCTGCCATCACAGATGGAATTAAAAGCAGAGGATATTAATGAGAGCCTGCGCAGAAGACAAGGCGGGCATGGCAGAGGGAAGAGAATGCAGATAGAAAAGGATACAGTAGATATTACCAGTGGTGTGCGTCATGGATATACACTTGGATCTCCTGTTTCTCTTGTCATACATAATGATGATTTTAAGCACTGGACCGATATTATGGGTGCAGATCCTTTAGATGAAGGAGCCAAACTGCGCAGAGTGGTCACAAAACCACGCCCGGGACATGCTGATTTAAATGGCGGCCTTAAATACGGTCATCGGGATATGCGGAATGTTTTAGAACGTTCCTCAGCAAGGGAAACCGGTGCAAGAGTAGCTGCAGGTGCAGTGGCTAAATCTCTTTTAGAACAGTTGGGGATTTATGTGACAGGGTATGTAAAAGAAATCGCCGGTATCCGTGCAGAAGAAAAAACAGATTTAACCGCGAAAGAACGTGCTGAAATTTCCGGGAATTCTCCTGTAATGGTATTAGATTCAAATGTGGAGCAGCCAATGATTGAAGCAATTGATGAAGCAAAAAGCATTGGTGATTCTATCGGAGGTGTCTGTGAGGTTTATGTGGAAGGACTGCCGGCAGGAATTGGTTCGTACGTCCATTATGATAGAAAGCTGGACAGCAAGATTGCAGCAAGTGTAATCAGCATCAACGCATTCAAAGGGGTAGAATTTGGAATTGGATTTGAAGCTGCCCGTTTAAACGGCAGTGAGGTACATGATGAAATTGCCTGGAATGAAGAGGATGGATACTACCGCACAACGAATCGCCTGGGCGGCTTTGAAGGCGGAATGACGACTGGAATGCCAATTGTTGTACGTGGTGTTATGAAACCTATTCCTACTTTGATGAAACGTCCGTTACAAAGTGTGGATATAGAAACAAAAGAACCTTTCAAAGCAACCGTAGAAAGATCTGACGCTTGTGCAGTTCCTGCTGCTTCTGTAGTTATGGAGCATGTTGTCGCTTTTGAAGTTGCAAAAGCCATTACAGAACAATTTTCAAGTGACCGTTTCCCACAATTGAAGCAGGCAATTGACCAATACAGAGAAGAAATCAGGTGCTTCTAAATGAAACAGCTGACAATCCAGTCCAGCCAGCGTAACTATCCCATTGTGATGGAAGCTGGATTAAGGTTTCATATAAAAAAGTGGCTAAACAAGAAGTACAGCACTATCTTAATCATAACAGACGATGAGATAGCTGATAAATACCTGCAGGATGTCGCGGGAAGCCTTGGAGATCAGCATATCTATTCTTATATTGTGCCTTCTGGAGAAGAATCTAAAAGTATAGAGCAATATTATAAATTACAAACAAAGGCAATCGAGAGCGGTTTAGATCGTAAATCGCTCATCATTGCTTTAGGCGGTGGTGTAATAGGCGATTTGGGAGGATTTGTTGCAGCAACCTTTATGCGGGGAATCGATTATATTCAAATGCCGACAACTATTTTGGCACATGACAGCAGTGTCGGGGGAAAAGTAGCTATTAATCATGAATCAGGCAAAAACTTAATTGGCTGTTTTTATCCTCCGGCAGCTGTTTTATATGATACGGAAACCCTGAAATCCTTACCTTATCGTGAAGTCCGGAGCGGCTATGCTGAAATTTTAAAAGAAGGGCTTATTTCAGATAATCGTTTGTCAGAAGAATTGCTGGCTCTTTCTTTAAATCAGGTCTCCTCTGACCAATTAGAAAATCACTTAGAGGCCGGTATAAAAGTAAAAGCAAATATTGTGGAAGAGGATGAAAAAGAGTCTGGTGTCCGTAAATATTTAAATCTTGGCCATACGCTGGGACATGCATTAGAGGCTACACTCGGCTATGGAAAGGTAACGCATGGAGAAGCTGTAGCAAACGGTATGTTATTTGCGCTTCATGTAAGTGAAGATGTGAAGGGTGAGGAGCTTCCTTTTAATAAGCTGTACAATTGGATGAATGTGAATAAATATCCTATTGTCGACATAGAAGAAGAGAGTATTGCCAAGCTTATTAAAAGTATGAAGTCGGATAAAAAGTCAGTATCAGGCCACATTCAAATGGTATTATTAAATAAAGTTGGTGAGCCGACTGTCGAAAACTTAGATGATTCCTCTGTGGAGGCTTATATCAGAACATATATAGAGAGGATGAACAAGCTGTGACAAGAGGCGTACGAGGTGCTACAACCGTAGAAAATAATGAAGCTGGTGAAATCATTGAGCATACCAGAACATTAGTGCTGGAGATGGCTGAAAAGAATAATATTAAACCGGAAGATGTTTCCCATGCTTTTATTTCGGTAACAAAAGATGTGGATGCAGCATTTCCGGCAAAAGCATTACGTGAAATTAACGGATGGAAATATGTTCCTGTAATGTGTATGCAGGAAATAGCTGTTCCGGGCAGTCTGCCTAAATGTATTCGAATTATGATGGTTGTTAATACAGATAAGCAGCAGATAGAGGTGGAGCATACTTTTCAGAGAGAGGCTGTTAAGCTTCGTCCAGACCTTTTAGAGGATGTTCAAAAAGACCAACAAAAATGACGCATCGATAAGAGGGTCTGCTACTAAAAACGCCCACGTCGTGTAGGCAACGTAGAAGCCACTGCATCCTGCGGAAGTGCGTTGGCTTGCTTTTCCGTTGGGACTTTAGCCGAAGGGTCCTTTTTATCGGACTTTTTGAATGCTCATTTTTAGAAAGAAAGGATAGTTAAGCAATGAGAAGTAAAGAAGTATTAAAACAGCTCAGCCCATATAAACAAGGGAAGCAGACAAAGGATATTCAAGAGGAATTTGGGCTTGATTATATCGTTAAATTAGCTTCTAATGAGAACCCATATGGTTTTTCAGATAAGGTGAAGGAATTATTTCTGACAAATGAACCTGTATTTAATATTTACCCGGATGGCTATACATCCGAGCTTCGCTATTTAATCAGCGAAAAATTAAATGTGAGCCCGGAATCTCTTATTTTCGGGAGCGGCTCAGAAGAAATTATTCAGATGCTTTGTCGCTCTTATCTTACAGTAGGGGATCAGGTTATCATGGCAACTCCTACATTTCCGCAATATAAGCATTATGCTTTAATTGAAGGTGCGGAGATTATCGAGCATCCGGTTAATGAAGATGGAAGTCACCCGCTGGATAAAATGCTTGGTTCTGTACAGGATAATACAAAAATTATTTGGATTTGTACACCTAATAACCCGACAGGCACTGCCCTTTCTAAAGAAGAGCTGGAAGACTTTTTAAGCAAATGTCCTTCAGACGTTTTAGTTGCTTTAGACGAAGCATATTTTGAATTCTTACAGCCTGAAAAGAATGTAAATGCTCTGGGATTGTTGAAGAAATACCCCAATCTGATTGTTTTACGTACATTTTCAAAAGCATACGGCCTGGCCGGTCTCAGAATTGGCTATGGAATAGCAGATCCTTTAATCGTGGAAACCTTAGATAAAGTCCGTGGACCGTTTAATACAACATCTGCAGCACAACAGGCAGCTGTTATTGCTTTTTCAGACCAGGATTTTATTCAACATACTTATCAGGAAAACAAAAAAGTTTTAAAGCAGTTTCAAGCTTTTTTAACTTCTATCGGCTGGGATTATTATGAATCAGAAGCAAATTTTCTGCTTGTGAAAACACCCAAAAGTGGAATGGATGCTTTTGATTATTTAATTAAGAACGGTTTTATTGTACGTCCTGGAGAATTATTAGGAATTCCAAATACGATTCGTGTCACAATTGGAAAAGCAGAAGATATGAAGGTAATGGAAACAGTGTTAAGAAATTATCAAGAACAATTAAATTAGGTTAGGTGAACGTATGGAAAAGCAACAGGTATTAATAGCAGGACTCGGCCTTATTGGCGGGTCCATTGCTAAAGCAATCAAAAAAGAGTCCGAACATTACATAATCGGTTTTGATATAAGCGAAAGTACACTTCATTTTGCTTTGAATCACGGTATCATTGATGAAGCTTCGCCAAACTTTGATAAAGCGGCATTGAAAGCAGATATTATTATTATTTCGGCGCCGATTTCAGAGACGATACAGCTTATCTCACAGCTTGACAGTCTTCCGTTCACCAAGGAGGTCATTGTCTCAGATACAGCATCTGTAAAAGGTTCTGTACTTATTGCTGCTAATGATTTAACAAATAAATCGATCCGCTTCATTGGTGGACATCCAATGGCGGGCTCCCACAAGAAAGGGATTGAAGCAGCGAAAGCACATTTATTTGAGAATGCCATCTATGTTCTATCTCCGCTTGATAATGCAACAGAGGAAAATGTTGCTACATTGAGAGAAGTTTTATCTGCAACGAAAAGTAATTTTGTTGTGTTGCAATCGGATGAACACGATGAGATGACTGGAGTTATTTCGCACTTTCCGCACCTGATTGCATCATCTCTTGTCCACCAGGCGAGAAAATGGGAGAAAAAACATGCCTTTCTTCCAAAGCTTGCAGCGGGCGGGTTCCGGGATATTACTCGAATTGCTTCCAGTAACCCGGTTATGTGGCAGGATATTTTCTATCACAATCAATCGAAAATGTCCGCCATGCTAGCGGATTGGATTATTGAAATGGAGTACTTGAAAAAGCTGCTTGAAGATAATGAAAGAGAAGAAGTCATTACCTACTTAAACAGTGCCAAGAATTACAGAGATGGGCTAAATGAAGGTGAACGCGGTGCGATACCTGCGTTTTATGATGTTTATGTTGATATACCAGATCAGCCTGGTGCTATCGCTGAGGTTGCATTGATCTTGGCAAATGCGTCATTAAGTATTAAAAATATCGAAATTCTTGAAGTTCGGGAAGGAATTACAGGTGCACTACGCTTAAGCTTCTACACAAAAGAAGCACAGGTTGCAGGTCAGAAGGTATTAAAACAGCGTGGATTTGAAACAATGATTCAATCTTAATGACAAGGAGGGGAAGACAGTGTCACATGTTCAATTTGAATATACTTCACCAAGGCTGGAGGGAGAAGTTATTGTCCCTGGAGATAAGTCGATATCACATCGCTCCATCATCTTTGGCAGTATTTCACACGGAATTACAAAAGTAACGAACTTCCTTGATGGGGAGGATTGTCTCAGAACCATTGATGCTTTTCGGGAAATGGGCGTACAGATTGAAAAAGAAGGAAATTCAGTACTAGTTCATGGCAATGGTCTGGAAGGACTTAAAAAGCCTGCAAAAGCATTAGATTTTGGAAATTCAGGTACAACAACGAGGCTAATGCTTGGTCTTCTATCTGGGCTGCCATTTGAAACAACTATATTTGGGGATTCATCACTTACGAAACGTCCGATGGATCGGGTTACTGCCCCATTAAGAGAAATGGGAGCAGTGATTGAAGGGGAAGAAGGAGGAAAATATCTTCCGATTACGGTTCATGGCAGTGCATTAAAAAGAATTACCTATCGTCTCCCTGTAAAGAGTGCTCAAGTGAAATCTGCTATTTTATTAGCAGGATTGCTTGCAGATGGAGAAACTATTGTACAAGAGGATACAGAAACAAGAAATCATACAGAAGTTATGCTTCAAGCCTTTGGAGCTGATTTAAAACAAAACCATCAAGGTATTACCATTACAAATAAAGGGAAGTTGACAGCATGTGATGTTGAAGTCCCCGGCGATATTTCATCTGCTGCTTTCTTCTTAGTTGCCGGGGCTATTGTACCTGGAAGTACTATTACATTAAAAAACGTTGGTTTAAATGAATCCAGGACTGGCATTTTAGATGTATTGGAGCAAATGGGAGCAGCAATCACTATTTCTAATGAACGCATCACTGGCGGCGAAAAAATTGGTGATTTGACTATTAAACATACTGCTTTAAAAGGTACGACGATAGAAGGGGATGTTATCCCGCGTCTTATTGATGAAATCCCAATACTTGCTTTGCTGGCGACACAGGCAGATGGAAAAACAGTAATAAAGGATGCCGAAGAACTGAAAGTAAAAGAAACAGATCGTATTGAAGCGGTTTGCCGAAACCTGCAGGCACTCGGAGCAAATATAACACCAACCGAAGACGGTATGATTATAGAAGGGCCGACAAAGCTGACAGGCGGCTCCATTTCATCCTATATGGATCACCGGATTGCGATGATGGGAGTCATTTCAGCGCTTATATCAGAAGGAGCGGTAGAAATGGATGAAAAAGATAGCATTAATATATCCTATCCGACCTTTTTCGACAATTTGGAAGAAATCTTGCAGTAAAAACGAGTTTTATTATTATTTTTTTAAATGAAAATAGACTATATCTTTAACTCCACATATATATATTTTGGCTACAGTTCTTGTTATTTGAACTGTAGCTATCTTTTTTGTATGATAAATTGGAAGCATAAGAAACACAAAAGAGAGAGGGGTTCTTTTAGATGAACACCATTCAACAAGCAATAGAATTAGCTGAAAAAAATGAGACAGAAAAAGCATTGGCATTATTAAGCGATTATCAAAAAAATGCTGATGACGATTCCTTGTTTCAAATAGCTGAACTTTACCTGCAATGGGGATTTTTGATCGAGTCAAGAACCATTCTCGAACAATTGATTGAAAAATATCCTGAAGAAACTGCGTTAAAGCTCACACTATCTGATATTTTCATTGAATCAGAAGAAGATGAGCTGGCGATTACGATATTAAATGAAATTCCAGAGGGTGACGAGGGCTATGTTCAAGCATTAATCCAGCTGGCTGATTTATATCAGGCTCAAGGGTTATTTGAAGTTTCTGAGCAAAAGCTGCTGGAAGCAAAGCATATCGATCCTCAAGAGAGCATTATAGATTTTGCGTTAGGGGAATTATTCTTCTCTATCGGTGAATACGTAAAGGCAATCAATTACTATGAACGTGTTTATACGAAAACAAAAGAAGTAGGGCATGTTTCTATTGAAGACCGGTTGGGAGAAGCCTACGCTGCTGCCGGCGAGTACGAGAAAGCACTCGAATTTTACAAAGAGGAAGAAGAACCGGACCCTGATAAACTGTTCAGACACGGGATCACTGCCCATCAAGCGGCTCGTGATGACATTGCTATGAAAGCATGGGAACATGTTTTGGAAATTGACCAGGACTATTATGCTGCTTACACGCAGCTGGCGAACGTGTATAAAGAGCAGGGAATGTTTGAGGAAGCTTATAAGACTGTTCAACAAGGTTTAGAAAGAGACTCCTATCAAAAAGAACTCTTTTTCCTCGCTGCAGATATCGCACATCAATTAGGAAAAAATAATGAAAGTGAAGAGCATGTAAGACAAGCAATTGCGTTGGAACCGGATTATAAAGAAGCAGTATTATTTTTAATTGAATTACTAAAAGAAAAAGAAGCATTTGATGAGATTATTGAATTGATTCACAGCATTAAAAACACTGGCGCAGAGGATGCTCTATATGATTGGGAGCTTGCCAAGGCAAATGTGGAAATAGAATCGTTTGATGATGCATTAAATAGTTACCAGCAAGCATATACTAGTTTACAACACGACAGCGACTTTTTAAAAGAGTATGGCTATTTCTTGACAGAAGAAGGAAGAGTACAAGAAGCCATTCCAATCCTGAAAGCTTATCTTGACCAGCAGCCTATTGATGAGGATGTGCGTGAGCATGTAGAACGCTTAGAACAGGATTTAATGTAACGGAATAACCTGCTTCAGAGAGGGGAGAGTGGAATGCTATCGTCAGTAACTGCAAAAGACAAGAAAAAATTCATCCAGTGGTTTTTAAATCATTATCGCTTGAAAAAAAGAGAAAGTGTATGGATACTTAATTATTTAGTGAACCATATGGATATTTTAGAACATGTGCATTTTGTAAGAGATGTGAAGTATTGTCCAAGGGGAGTAATGATTTCAAGTCGTTGTTCAGATAAAATCCCATTTCGTTTTTACAAAAACCATCTGGTAACTACAGATGCAGAGAAAACCTTTCATGATATCCGGTTGAACAAACAGGAATCATTATTTATCCAGCTGAATTTTCACCAGGCAAATCAAAACGCCTATTATGCTGCTGTACTGGAAGAAAATCCATTTCTGCCAGAAGATTATTACGTGACAAAAGATGATAAGCAGACAACTGTTGATTTACTGGATCGGCTCTTGGTCAATCAAAAACGGGAACAGCTGCGTGAGGAGATTGACCAGGCTTTGGATACAGGAGATCAAGCGAAATTTATAGAGCTGACAAAGGAATTGGAAAAACTTATGAATAAATCATAAGCTTTTATAAATGAAACTATTATTTATTAAACCGGACTTTTCACTAAAAAGCTATGGCTGAATAGGCAGATGTTAATATGCTTCTTAACGACAGCTCCAGAAAGACACTATACTTTACTATGGTTTGAATCTGCTCAGATTAAAGAAGACTTGCTGACTTGCAAGCCGCCGCCAGGTTCAAACAGAAGCAAAGTTGTCCTCATACCTATAGTGGAAAAATTGCTTTTGTATTTTATGGAAGTTTATTGCTGATTGATAAAATTACAACCGTTAAGTTAAAACTATTGTAGATGTAATAGGAGAGTGAGAGAAAGTTCTATATTCGATAAAAAAGCAGTCATTAATTGGCTGCTTTTGTTTTCCAAAAATGTAAGGGATGCTCTTAACCCAGTTAGGAACGCTCTTATTGAATCTGTCGCTCGATTAAATTGCTGATTTCTTTCCGTTCTTGTTTAGTATAGGAAAACTGTTGCTCCAAAGCTTCCAGGTATTCTCCAGCTTTTTTCAGCTCAATAACACTTTCTTTCATATAAGATTTGTAATGGTCATTTACTTTGTTGATTTCGTCAGTAAATTTTTCATCTGTCCCGGGGGTGACGGCTTCTTTATATAAATCAATTATTTCTTCCCCTTCTCTAGTTGGGAAAAATTCATGAGGGTCAGTACTGTCAAACATACAAAAATCCAAAGCTGGAACTAATACCATATCAATACTATTGGGATCGAAACTACAATGATGAATTTCCGTATCATAACCATATTCAATACAAGTACTTGCTACTTTTTTCATAAATGTTGACTTGCCGGTTCCTGCACGCCCTTTTATATAAAAAACACGTGAAAGTTTTTCTGTAATATGGGGGACGACATTGACAGGACCATCCACGGTTGTAGTGCCAAAAAAGCGGTGGTACTCGTGACCATCCCGATTTTTCTTCGGTTGTCCATGTAAGACGCTTTGAATAAACGAATCGACAATTGCATCGGCTTTTTTAAAATCCATTTCTTTAATATAGATCTCTTCCAAGTCATCATGTATGCGCAACCCTGTTTGCAAATGTTTATATGCATTTTCTGTGTGATGGATGAATTTTCCCTCTAGCTCAGCATTTTTAACTGGGGTGTCTTGTGTGTATTGGATTAAATCCAGTTCAGTTACCTCACTCATATCATTTGGCACGATGGAACGGTTTAAAATAGCGATGCTCTTTTCACGAATAACAACACCATCTAAATAGCGTTCACCTAATGCACTTTTTAACACTTCTACTTCACAGGTAGATTCATATTTCGTGATTATATCTTTTAAAATTTTTGTTTTTACCGTTTGGGAAGGGTGATTTAAACTAATGATTTGCTGTAGATGGTTTATATTAGAAGGCAGTAAATTTATAAATCCTTCCGCTGTATTTGCCGTTACATAATAATAATTTCTCAAAGAGACACTTCCTTTTTGATTTAAAATTTTGGTTTGGTGAAGAGCCTTTATTTAATTAATTTATGCCCGCTTCTTATTTTAGTGAATGTATCATGCAACAATAATAGCAAAATTAGAAAAGAAAATACGACAAAATCAAAAACCCCAAGAACGTAACTTCTGTAGTCTACGTATAAATGGTGAGAGGTTAGCTTGGAACCCTCCTCAAATATCTGGTGGCAATTTCTAAGTCTTTAATTGGGTGCTTTGCACTTTTCGTTGAAAGCTATGCGAATTTCAAATCCTTTCTAAATACAATGGATAAGATCAGATTTAGTTCTTTCAGGGAAGATAAAAAATTGTTACAATATAGGAAAGTATTTGAAGTGGATTTTCATTTAAGGGAGGATTATTTATGAAATGGACAAGTGTTGACTTGCAGAAATATAATCAGGCGAAGGAGTACATAGATACAATCATTGTACCGTTAGCACCTTTCCAAATTGGAGCCTTGGAGGCTTCTGCTAAAAATGCAGACCAGTATGATGTATTAACACTTTTTGCAAGGGAATTGGAAAAAGAGCTTATGGGAAGAATAATGCTCACACCCATTTATACATATATAACATCTGCAGAAAAATTACAAGAAGCAGAGAGAATAAATGAATGGACGAATCATTTTAAAGAACAACCCTTTAAACAAGTACTCTATATCAGCTTTGACCCGTCCTGGAGAAAAATTGCTAACGATTTAGAAGGTGAATTTATCTGGCTCCCGACTGCTTCTTTAAAAGACGCAGATCCTGCTGCAGTGAAGGGCATAATAAGGGACCAGACCTTGCAGACAGTAGAGTTAATTAAGTCATTCTGGTAAATCTATGACGAAATTATCATCATTATCAAAACATTTGTCGTTAACCATTGGATATATATTGACCGAACCAATAGTTTACGCTATCATTGTTATTGTCCTAGTAATCTGATTTAATCTTAATAATGTCCGTGACTATTTTGAAAAAAGAGGGGGGAAAAAAATGAGTGATGAAAAACGGCAAGTATCCCGTAGACAGTTTCTGAATTACACACTTACGGGAGTAGGCGGCTTTATGGCTGCCGGTTTGTTAATTTCGCCTGTCCGGATGGCAATCGACCCTGTATTGAAGCATGATGAGGGCGGCGACTTTGCAAATGTCGGTCTGGAAGTTTCCGAAATTACTTCTGACCCGCAGCGTGTCGACTGGTCTGTTGATCAGGTAGATGGCTGGTATGAATCAGAAGTAAGTCGCTCAGCCTGGGTATATCGAAATGATAATGATGAAATTGTAGCCTTTTCCCCAGTTTGTAAACATTTAGGCTGTGTTGTTTCTTGGGAAGGCAGCGATGATTATCCGGATCAATACTATTGTCCTTGTCATGACGGCCGTTATTACAAGGATGGAGTAAATGTTCCTGGAACACCGCCTTTGCAACCGCTTGATGTTTATGAGCAGGAAGAAAGGGATGGCATGCTATTCCTGGGCAATATCAGACCACACGAGGAGGCGTAAAAACAATGTTACAAAAGATTTATGATTGGATCGATGATCGCATTGATATTACGCCGATTTGGCGGGATATTGCCGATCATGAGGTTCCTGAGCACGTTAATCCGGCACACCATTTTTCAGCATTTGTATACTGTTTTGGCGGATTAACATTCTTTGTTGTAGTAATTCAAATTCTTTCTGGTATGTTTTTAACAATGTACTATGTACCGGATATTGAAAACGCTTGGCAGTCTGTATACTATCTGCAAACTGAGGTAGCACATGCACAAATTGTACGCGGCATGCATCACTGGGGCGCAAGTGTCGTTATCGTAATGCTATTATTACATACTTTACGGGTATTTTTCCAAGGGGCATATAAAAAACCGCGTGAGCTTAACTGGATGGTGGGAGTTCTTATCTTCTTTGTTATGCTTGGTCTTGGTTTTACAGGTTATCTGCTTCCATGGGATAACAAAGCATACTTTGCAACTCAGGTGGGATTAGAGATTGCTGAACAGGTACCATTTATCGGAGAAGCGTTAAAAACACTTCTGGCCGGAGATGCTACCATTGTTGGTGCACAAACTCTGACACGATTCTTTGCAATCCATGTCTTCTTCTTACCAGGAGCATTGTTTGCATTATTGGCAATTCACTTTATCTTAATCCGTAGACAAGGTATTTCCGGACCACTATAAAAAGGAGGGCAACTAATGCATAAGGGTAAAGGTATGAAATTCGTTGGCGATTCCCGGATCTCAGCGGAAAAAACATCAAAAATACCAAAAGATTATTCTGAATATCCTGGTAGAACAGAAGCGTTTTGGCCTAACTTTTTATTAAAAGAATGGTTAGCTGGGGCAGTTTTCCTTGTCGGATTTTTATGCCTGGTGTTGGCTCACCCATCTCCGCTTGAAGGAATGGCTGATCCGACAGATGCGGCATATATCCCTCTACCAGACTGGTATTTCTTATTCTTGTATGAATTATTAAAATACCAATTCGCAAGTGGAGATTGGATAATTCTTGGAATTCTCGTTATTCCTGGAATTGCGTTTGGAGCACTGTTAATTGCTCCGTTCCTGGATAACGGTCCTGGACGCCGTCCGCGTCAACGTCCAGTTGCAGTTGGCATGATGCTTTTAGCTTTAGTTTCTTGTATCTGGTTGACATACACTTCTGCAGCACATGTTGATTGGGAAACGCGCGCTGAACAAAATAAACCGATTCCTCCCGGTGAATCTGTTGTTGACCAGGATCATCCTGGATTTGCAGCATATGAAAACAGCTGTTTAAGCTGTCATGGCGGGGAATTAGAAGGTGGAGCCGGTCCTGCATTAGTAGGAACTGAGCACACAAAAGAAGAAATAATGGACATTGCTGTAAATGGTATCGGTGCTATGCCTGCTGATCAGTTCCAAGGAACTGATGAAGAACTGGAACAATTAGCAGACTTTATCATTGAAACCAGTGAAGCAGCAGGAGAGTAAGAATAAAAAGAAGCACCTTTGACCACAATAAGGCAAAGGTGCTTTCTCTATATTTTAGAACGATATGAAGGAAAACCTTGAGGAGATAAAAATGTTATCATACATATTGCAAGATAAAAAATTTCTAATTATACTTTTCATCATTAATTTCCTAGGCACAATTTACGGATATTATTGGTATGGCTGGCAGTTGGAAATAACTCCGCCTATATTTATTCCATTTGTTCCGGACAGCCCGACCGCCAGTCTGTTCTTTACTATTTTTTTGTTATTTTTTATATTTGGTAAAAATATTCCGTACATTGAGGCACTAGGGATTGTCTCTTTATTTAAATATGGCATTTGGGCCGTTGTTATGAACTTATTAACACTAATTGTTACCGGGAGTATCGGTCCGGCAGGTTATATGCTGATTGCCTCTCATTTAGGAATGGCTATTCAAGGATTGCTTTATGCACCATATTATAAAATAAAATTGCGGCATTTAACCGTTGCAGGTATTGTTGTATTACATAATGATATTATCGATTATGTTTTTGAACAGATGCCTATCTATTCCAATTTAACGACATATATGAATGAAATTGGTTATTTTACATTCTGGTTGAGTGTAGTATCAATTCTTCTTGCTTATTATTTAACAATTTATAGAAAAAGCCAAAATTTGAATAATCGCTAATTGACATCCATACTTTATTGGCTGTTCACTGGTTAAAATGCCTTTGTGGAAGTCTTGTGTTTTTCTGAACAAGATTACTATCCAATCATAACCTGTTGCAGCCGCTGTATTATCCTGAAAGTATTACTTCGATTCCTTGTCCCGCCAGAAACATTTTATACGTTGAAAAACCCGGCTGAGTGAAGTTCACTTTATATTTTCTTACTCCATAAAGAAGCTGGACGTCATACCCATTCACCTATGGACATAAACTTAAAATATACACTAAAAGATCAGAGGTGATCTCTATGGGTGAGAAACTGCTTCGAGTGATGACAATCGGAATCCTAGGGATGTTTTGCCATGTAAATGTTATTCATGCGGCCTCTATTTCGCCAACAGATATTTACCAAAATAGCTTAGCACCATCTCCATTTATTTTAGGTGTTATTATTGTAGGCGGTTGCATAATTATTACATTATCTTATGTAAGTTGGAAAAAATATAAAGGAGAGCAAGTAGGTAATAAGTCGGTTCGTAAAAACGACAAATCAGTTGACTAAAATTAAAATACTGACTAAAATTGACCTTAAGATACAGTAATGGGGGAATTGATAAATGGCCGCTTATTTGATTTATTTTATATTATTAATGATTGTACCAATGATTGCATCAGGAAAAGTAAAAAGCACGTATACAAAGTACTCTAAAAAACAAACATCTTCGGGCATGACCGGTGCGGATGTAGCCAGAAAAATTCTGGATGACAATGGTTTACATGATGTACAGATTGGAATGGTAAAAGGGGAATTAACAGACCATTATGATCCTCGTAAGAAACAAGTGAACCTGTCTGAAAATAATTATCGTGGAAGATCGATGGCATCATCTGCAGTTGCAGCTCACGAAGTAGGTCATGCAATTCAGGATCAGGAAGATTATGCATTCTTACGTTTTAGAACTGCTTTGGTTCCAGTAGCAAACTTCGGATCCAATATTTCGATGTTTTTAATTATTGCAGGTATAATTATGAGTTCAACCAATATGCTGCTTTTTGGAATTATTTTCTTCGCTGCTGCGGTACTTTTCCAGCTGGTTACACTGCCAGTTGAATTTGATGCTTCAAACCGGGCAATGACACAGTTGGTTTCTACCGGAATTATTCGTAACAATGAAGAGCGGGAAACTAAAAAAGTATTAAATGCCGCCGCAATGACATACGTTGCTGCAGCATTAGTAGCCGTTGCTGAACTTATCCGCTTTATTCTTATTTTTGCGGCAAATAGAGACTAATTAAAAAAAGATGATCCAATTGGGTCATCTTTTTTCATGGAAAACACTAAAAATTTCGGGGAGAGAATGCTTTTTATGACTGCAGAAATAATTTTCGGTTCAAATAAATTAGGATTAATCAACGATAAACAACTGCAATCTGTGCTAGATAAATTTAAATTAGGCAAACTTATTTCATCAAAAAGTACAGATGAAGGAGCAATGGGGCAAACAATGTTTGTTTCGTCTACAGAAGGAGAGTATGTTTTAAAAGGAAATCCGCTTTATTCTGGTCAATTCATGGAAGAAAAATTCTTTATTGATAATGTTAATAGTCGAACAAACATACCAGTGCCCCGACCATATATAATTGATGATTCTGAAGATATTTTCGGCTGGAATTATGTTATTATGCCATGTCTTAAAGGAGAGCATCTAAATTCAAAACCTCTGCAAATAAAGCTTCAGCTTGAAGATAAATTAAAAATAGCTGAATCCATTGCCGAAGCTTTGACTTCTTTTCATACATGGAAAGTAAATGATTTTGGTGAGCTTGATCCTAAAACTTTGACAATTATTCCTTTTAAAAATACTTACTCTGAATGGCTTTTTAAGAGAATCCTGTTTTGGGTAACAGACGCTAAAAAATACTCCAGAATAACGGAGGAGGATTTGAAATGGGTTCACTCTTTATTGGCAGAATCTGAAGATGACTTCAATCATATATCATCACCTTCTTTTGTTATGGGTGATTTTAAGCCTGGTAACTTTTTGATATATCAGTCTGAACATGGCTGGGAAATAAGCGGTGTATTTGATTTTACAAATTCGTATTTTGCAGACCCGGTGTCAGATTTCATTAAAATGATTACATACTATATAGATAATAATGAAACGGATATTGCAAAACACTTTATAAACACATACTATAAACAGCACGAAGAAGAAAAAAACAGCATAAGAAACCGGATAAAAGTACATATGCTTCATCAAAAAACATTAGATTGGGGAAGTGCAAAAGCAACAAATACGGTTACTTGGGATAATGCACTTCCATTTTCTGAATGGGCTGTGACGTACACAACAGCTGCAGAAAAAATATTAGAATAATCAGCTAGATACAGTTAAAAGAGCTTAAGGGAATCCCTTAAGCTCTTTTAACAGCGTTAATCATTTAATGGTTTTTTATTTTCATCCAGTGTGAAGCCCTCTCCCATCACCTCGTGAACCGTCGTCATAGAGACAAAGGCAGAAGGGTCGGTCTGGTTAATAATATTCTTCATCCGTACAATTTCATTCCGTGCTACCACGCAGTAAAGAACATTTCTTCTTTCCTTGGAGAAGCTTCCCTGACCATTTAAAATAGTTACACCGCGTTCCATTTTCTCCATAATCTGATTCGCAATTTCTTCGCTGTGATCGGAGATAATAAAAGCACCTTTGGCAGAATATGCACCTTCCTGGATAAAATCAATCACCCTTGCACCAATAAATACTGCTACCAGCGTATACATCCCTTGAGCTAAATTTAAAAAGGTAAAAATAGAAGTTATAATAACCAGAAAGTCAAATGCGAACATAGCCCGTCCAATACTCCAGGATGTATATTTATTAATAATGCGCGCTATAATGTCTACACCGCCTGTTGTCCCGCCAAAACGGAATATGACTCCCAATCCAACACCGATAAATACCCCTGCAAATAAAGCAACAAGTGTCATATCATGCTCTAGCCCGATAGGAATTTGGTAAATTTGAAAAATCCATAGAAACAGGGAAACAGATAAAGTCCCTACCATGGTGTAAACAAATGCATTTCTCCCTAGTATTTTCCACCCAATAAAGAATACTGGGATATTAAGCACAATATTTGTGATCGCAGGATCCAAATCCCATAAGAAGAAAAGTAATAGCGTAATTCCTGTAAAGCCTCCTTCTCCAAGGTTATGCTGCATATTAAAATGTACGAGACCAAAAGAAAAAATGGCTGCCCCTAATAAAATAAATACAATATTTTTAACCCGAATGTTCAATTTGCGATTCCTCCTTATGTACAGATGATAGAAATATACTTTGAAAATAAAGCTTGAAAAGTCTATTTAGTACCAAGTATTTACAATCTGATTTCAACCAATATCTATTATAGACAATTTAAAATGAAGTAACAATCCACATACTGTACCAATTAGTTGTCAAAACCCATGCTTTTAGCTAACATTAGAGAAGAGAAAGAGTAATCAGGAAGGTTAGAGAGGTGTTAAAAATGGAGAATACCAACCATACATTAAAAGATGTCCAAAAACGTGTTGATCGATACATATCTCAATTTAAGGAAGGGTACTTTTCTCCGCTTGCATTAATGGCAAGATTATCTGAGGAAACAGGAGAATTGGCCAGAGAAATTAATCACTATCATGGTGAGAAACCAAAGAAAGCTACAGAAAAAGAAAATACAGTTGAAGAAGAAGTCGGAGATATGATTTTTGTATTAGCTTGTTTAGCAAATTCACTTGAATTTGATTTATCAGATTCCTTTGAGAAATCAATGCAAAAATTTGAAACAAGAGATAAAAATCGCTGGACAAGAAAAGAGGGGGAAGATAGTCATGGCAATTAAAATTATCGTAGCAGGACCAAGGGGAAGAATGGGAAAAGAAGCTGTTCATATGATTTATGGAGTAAGCGATTTTGAATTGACGGCTTGCTTAGATCATAAAAATGATGGGAAAAAATTAAGTGATTTAGAAGGCTTCCAGGATAATTTTAATGCACCGGTATACTCAGATATCGAAAAGTGCTTTACAGAGCAGCAGGCAGATGTATTCGTTGATTTAACGACGCCTGAATTTGGTTATAAACATACAAAAGCGGCATTGAATCATGGGATTCGTCCGGTGGTAGGTACAACGGGATATACCAACGAACAATTAGAGGAACTAAAACAATTGGCAAGAGATAAAAAAACCGGATGTATTATTGCACCTAATTTTGCTATTGGTGCTGTTTTAATGATGAAATTTGCAAAAATGGCAGCTGCGTACTTCCCAGATGTAGAAATTATTGAAAAGCATCATGATCAAAAATTAGATGCTCCATCCGGCACAGCAAAGAAAACAGCAGAGCTGATTCAGGAGGTCAGAAAACGGAAAAAGCAGGGTCATCCAGATGAAGAAGAAACAATTCAGGGTGTCCGCGGGGGAGATTTTGACGGCATGCGGATCCATAGTATGCGGCTTCCTGGTCTGGTAGCTCATCAGGAGGTTGTTTTTGGCGGTGCTGGTCAAACATTAACGATACAGCATGATTCTATGAATCGTGCATCTTTTATGGACGGCATTAAAGAATGCGTCTATCAGGTGATGGATTTAGATGAGCTTATCTATGGTTTAGAGAACGTCTTATAGAGAAACATATATAGAGGGAGAGAACATCATGAATGTCGCTTTAATTGCACACGATAAGAAAAAAGAAGATATGGTACAGTTCACAACAGCTTATGCGCATGTACTGAAAAACCATCAATTATTTGCTACAGGAACAACAGGAAGCCGGATTATGGAAGCGACAGGGCTTCCGGTTCACCGCTTTCAGTCTGGGCCGCTTGGCGGTGATCAGCAAATTGGCAGTATGATTGCTGAAAATAAAATGGATATGGTTATTTTCTTCCGCGATCCATTAACCGCTCAGCCGCATGAGCCTGATATCAGCGCCTTAATGCGTTTATGTGATGTTTATCAAATTCCTTTAGCGACAAATATTGCCGGAGGGGAAATCTTTATGCATGGATTGAATCGCGGCGATTTTCACTGGAGAGAAATTGTGAAGGAAGAAGGGGAATTGTGAAAAAAATAGGAATTACATGCTATCCGACAATTGGCGGATCTGGGGTAATAGCTACAGAACTGGGAAAGAAATTAGCGGATAGGGGGCATGAAATACACTTCATTACCTCCAGCATGCCTTTTCGTTTAGAAAAAGTGTATGTCAATGTATATTATCATCAGGTGGAGATAAGTCATTACCCAGTATTTCAATACCCGCCCTATGACTTAGCTTTAGCAGCAAAAATGGCGGAGGTGATAGACCGTGAGAAGCTCGACATTCTCCACGTCCACTATGCCATGCCACATGCAATTTGTGGCATTTTAGCGAGAGATATGGCAAAGCACCCAGTAAAAATTGTTACAACCTTACATGGTACGGATATTACAATCCTGGGCATCGATAACACATTAAAGCCCATTATCCGCCACGGTATTGAGCAATCTGATGCAGTTACTGCAGTTTCAGAAAGTCTCCGGAAGCAAACCATGGAAATGCTGGATATAAAGAAGGAAATGGATGTTATTTATAACTTCATTAATGAAAATGAATATTATCCGAGAAAAGTAACTGAACTGCGCAATCAATATCAGATAAATGACGCTGATAAAATCATGATTCATATTTCTAACTTCCGAAAGGTGAAACGGGTACAGGATGTCATTGATACATTTAAAATAGTTAATGAAAGTATCCCTTCTAAATTGTTATTAATAGGCGATGGCCCTGAATTTTCAGATATGTCATTACATGTTAATGAATTAGGATTAGAGAAAGAAGTTCAATTTCTCGGGAAGCAAAATAATGTCAGTGATATTTTATCAATGGCTGATTTAATGCTGCTTATGTCTGAAAAAGAGAGCTTCGGGTTAGTATTATTAGAAGCGATGGCTTGTGGAGTACCTGGAATCGGTACAAATGTAGGAGGCATCCCGGAAGTATTAACTCATGATGAGACAGGGTATATCGTCGGGTTAGGAGATGTTCAGCAGGCAGCGGATTATGCTGTACAATTGCTATCTAATACAGAAAAACAGGAACAGTTTTCTAAAGCAGCCATAGAGCATGTACGTGATTGCTTTGCGTCTGACAAAATCGTGAATCAATATGAAAATTTATACAACCGGGTTCTTGAAGCGGAAGAGAGGGACTGAAAGATATGCTACCATTCGTATTTCAAAAGGCGGCAGAAGTTATATCTATCATAGAAAAACATCAATACGAAGCATACTTTGTCGGCGGGTGTGTACGTGATTATATTATAGACCGTCCCATTCACGATGTAGATATCGCAACATCTGCTACTCCTGCAGAAATTCAGGAAATCTTTCCAAAAGTAATTCCAGTGGGATTGGAGCATGGTACAGTTATTGTCAGACACCACCAGGAATCCTTTGAAGTGACCACTTATCGGACAGATGGAACATACACCGACCACCGCCGGCCGGATAAGGTTCATTTTGTCCGGAATATCAAGGAGGACCTCAAACGCAGGGATTTTACTATGAATGCAATTGCTATGAATGCAAAGGGAGAAATCGTGGATCCTTTTGAAGGAAGAAAAGATATTTCCCAAAAAAGGATTCAAACTGTCGGGGAAGCTGCAGACCGTTTTGAAGAGGATGCTTTACGGATTATCCGTGCTTTGCGTTTTTCCAGTCAGTTAGGATTTTCCATTGAAGAAGCAACAAAAGAGGCGATGGGAAAATATAAGGCATTAATAAATAAACTGGCAGTGGAGCGATTAACCGTTGAATTAGAAAAGCTGTGTGCAGGGATTTTTTATACAAAAGCAGTTGATTATATCTTTGAATTAGAGCTTTATCATTACCTGCCAATTTTTAAAGATGTACCTTTGCTCCTCAAACAAATAGAGCCTGTTTCTTCTCTTGCACCTGTTTTTGCATTTGTTGAGCTGAAGAGCTCCTCCATCACTGCAGCAGATTGTGTGAAAGCTTACAAATGTTCGAATCAATTAAAACAACAGGCCAATATTCTTGTAGATGCCTATCACCGCTATAAGCAGTGTGGAATAGATGCATGGTTTGTTTATCTCCTGCCTGAAGAGCAATGGGATTTTTTTGTATACTTAGTAAAACAGACAGATAAAGAAATAATAAACATACAAGAGCTCCGTAATATTCAGAAACGGCTCTCTATTTCATCTAAAAAAGAGCTGTGCTTGAATGGACATGATTTAATGCAATGGTTCCCTGAGCGTACTAAAGGAAAATGGATAAAGGAATTGTTAGATGAAATAGAATATCAAATTGTTACCTCTAAGCTGGCGAATGAAAAATCGAAAATAAAGGACTGGATACAATGGAATCAACCCGATCAAGATTGATAAAGCTTTTATCCGAAAATAATGCGGGCTATATCTCCGGTCAAGCACTCTCTGAGAAATTAGGAATTTCCCGGAATGCGATTTGGAAGCATATGAAAGATTTAGAAAGTGATGGTTATACAATTGATGCCATACGGAGCAAAGGGTATCGGATTGTTTCATTTCCGGATAAAGTCAGCAGTAATACAATTCGCTGGGGACTAGAAACGAAATGGCTGGGACATCATATTATCCATAAAGAATCAACACCGTCAACACAATTAATTGGACATGAGAGTGCCCGTGAAAACGCTCCTGATGGTACAATAATAATTGCTGAAGAACAGACAGCCGGCAGAGGGAGAATGAAAAAGAATTGGTTTTCTGATAAAGAAGGTCTGTGGACTACTATTCTGCTCCGTCCGCCCATTCCTCCGAATAAAGCTTCGGAACTGACGCTGTTAACTGCAGTAGCGTTAAGAGACGCATTACATCAGTTAACAAATTTGTCTATTGGCATTAAATGGCCAAATGATTTATTAATTGGAGATAAAAAGCTATGCGGCATTTTAACAGAAATGCAAGGAGAGCAGGACCGGATTAATTATGTTTTAATCGGCTTCGGTTTAAATGTGAATCAGGATGAAGCAAGCTGGGACGCGTCCATTCGGAATATTGCAACCTCATTAAAAATAGAATCAGGGAAAGACTGGGATAAGAAAGAAGTCATTCAAACAATATTAACGTATTTTGAAAATACATATGAGATGTATTTAAAGGACGGATTTAAAGTCATTAAATCCAAATGGGAAGAAAATGCCTTTAAAATAGGTGGAGAAATTAAAATAAAAACATTTCATGATGAATGGACAGGACGTTTTTTAGGAATTTCAGACGAAGGAGCTTTAATCGCAGAAGCAGCTGACGGCAGTCCTGTAACACTTTACTCCGCAGAGATTTCATGGTTTGACAGATAGAAAAAATCAAAAAAAGAATGGAGGTGGTCTTCTGAGATATGTTGTCATTGATTTAGAAACAACTGGGAATTCTCCGGCAAAGTCAGGAAAAATTATTGAAATCGGTATGGTTGTAATTGAAAATGAGGAGATAAAAGAAACGAAAACAACCCTGCTTAATCCAAATCAGCCGATACCGCCATTTATTTCTAACTTAACAGGAATTCATAATGAAGAAGTAAAGGATGCGCCGTTATTTATTGATAAAGCAGAGAAAATCATTCGTATTTTACAAGACAGTTATATTATTGCACATAACGCAAACTTTGATGTCGGGTTTCTTAATATGGAGTTAGCAGCCAATGGTTATCCGGAATTAAAAAATCCGGTTCTGGATACAGTGGAGCTGTCCAGAATATTATTCCCGACTATATCGAGCTATAAATTAAGCCACTTAGCAGAGCATTTTGAGCTGCATCATGATGACCCGCATCGCGCTTTATCTGATGCATATGTAACAGCAAAGTTATTTTTTAAGTTAAAAGAGAAATTAGACCATCTCCCGTATGAAACTTTGTATAAGCTGAAAAATCTGGAAGAAAAATTACAATCAGATTTAGCAGTTATACTTGATAACCGCTTAGAAGAATTAGCGTTCCGGGAGCATCCGGACAATCAAATAAAACATTACCAGGGTCTTGCATTCCGTATGTCCGAAAAAGAGACAAAAGCTCTGTCTGAGATAGATAAATCGTTTGGGGAATACTTAGACAATATTTATCAGGAGCAGGGTGCACTTTCAAAAGCTTTTTCTTCCTATGAGCCAAGGGAAGGTCAGCGGCAAATGTCTGAAACGATTTATGATGCCTTTTCTGCTAAAAAACATGCTTTTATCGAGGCGGGCACAGGAACAGGTAAATCCTTAGCTTATTTGTTGCCGGCTGTTTATCAAGCTATTACCAATAAAGAACGCCTAATTATCAGCACTTATACAACACAATTACAAAGCCAGCTGCTTGAGGAGGAAATTCCTTTGTTAAAAAAGGTGATTGACATCCCTCTCCGGGTAGCTTTAATGAAGGGAAAAAATCATTATCTAAATCTGGAAAAGTTTCTTTATGAGCTTGATTATGGCTCAAAGGATAATTATGATTTTGTTTTAACAAAAGCGATATTACTCGTATGGATTACGGAAACAGAGACAGGGGATATTGATGAAATTCAATTACCGGCAGGAGGCTATATTTTCTTTCAAAAGGTTTCTGCTGATGTAGAAAAGACAATTAATCCGAAATCTCCCTGGTTCCATCATTCCTATTATCAATTAGCCAGACGAAGAGCTCAAAAAGCAGATATCATTATTACAAACCATGCGTTACTGTGTACAGATATGTTTAATGACTATGCTTTTTTACCAGGCTATCAAAAGGTTATTATTGATGAAGCGCATCATTTTGAAGAGACGGCTTCACATCATTATGGACTAAAACTTGATTACATACAGATGCAATTTACATGCAACTATTTAGGAACTGCTGACGAGGATAAACAGTTTAATGCAGTCTTGAAAGCAACTGATATGAGTCAAAAAGAGGAATTGATTGATAAATGGAATGCAGCTATCAAAGAAGCTAAATATGATATTGATGAGCTTTTTCATCTTATTGAACGCTTTGTCAGGGCACAGCAGAAAAACGATAAAGCAACAAGTGATTTAGGAAGAGTACAGTATCGTATCAAGCCAGAAACTTATCAGCAGGATACCTGGCTGCTGGCCGAGGATATTGCAGCACGCCTGCGAATGCATTTTCGGAAGCTCTTGGACGTTCTATCCAGATTAGTGGATGAGTATTCCTTGGATATTGGAGATGAGAAACAATTTCTTGAAGACATTGGACAAATGCAGGACGTATTAGAAAAATATATAGATGATTTAAAAGTGATGTTTCAGGAGCAAAATGAAGTAGAGCTGATTAAATGGATAGAGGCAGATTTAAAAGGGAAGCACCACAGCGTGTTTCTTTACAGCGAGCCGTCTAATATTGCACCAATATTGGCCGATGATTTCTTCTCTAAAAAAGAAAGTGTTATTTTTACAAGTGCAACATTAACAATGGGAAGTTCATTTAAATTTATCAAAGAAAGACTGGGAGTATCTGAACAGGATTTGTTAACAGAGCAGATTGCTTCACCATTTCATTACGATAAACAAGTGCAGCTACTAATACCAACAGACTTCCCGAATATTAGATATGGAAATATAGATGATTTTGTTTATGCAGTTTGTGAAGCGATATTATCGTTAGCAGAGGTAACTTCAGGTAGAATGCTCGTCTTGTTTACTTCTTACGATATGCTGAGGAAGGCAAATGATTTATTAAAGGAAATGATAACAGAACAGCAATACGTCATCATCGCTCAAGGTGTGACCAGCGGCAGCCGCAGCAGGCTGAAAAAGAATTTCCAATCTTATGATCAGGCAATACTTCTGGGAACAAGTTCCTTCTGGGAAGGAGTAGACATACCTGGAGAAGATTTATCAGCACTTGTAATGGTCAGGTTGCCATTTCAGCCGCCGAATCATCCTGTATTTGAAGCGAAGTCGCACCAGTTGAAGGAAGATGGAAGAAATCCGTTTATGGATTTATCTCTACCACAGGCGGTTATTAAATTTAAACAGGGATTTGGACGGCTGATCCGTTCCTCAAACGATAGAGGAATCGTATTTATTTGTGACGGACGAATCAAAACAGCAAAATATGGAAAATACTTTTTAGAGTCTATTCCAGAAGTACCTGTTCACTATGAAGCAACACGTCATTTGATGAGTCACGCAGAAAACTGGTTCCATCAACAGTGAAGGTTAATGAAATGAATTAAAAATTAGAATAGGCGGTAACTCAACTTTCACACTTTAAAAAGTAATTTCCTATCTACAGGAACAGGGGTTGATCATTTTTTTCCATATAAAAGATAGAAGATAAAGTGTAAAGGCGACCGCTACGGCGGACCGTTTTTCTTTCCTAGGGGCACGCTCTTCAGCTAACTTTTGCCAAGAAGAGCACTTGGCAAAAGTGGATCTTCAGATGGTGCTGATCCCTCAGGAGTCAAAACTGTCCGCCTCCGCTAGTAAGATATTCTATACTGAAATAACCGAACAAATAAAAGACAGATCTGACAGAACAAATTTTTCATGTTGCATGGTAAACATGCTCAGTAATCCTTATTTTTGGTGCATGAAGGCTATTCTCGATATGAATTATTTATGTTGTCATGATTTGAACTGCTAAAAACGATGATTTCATCTAACTTCATCAGGCTATTATTTCTTCCATATGCTGTAGAATCCTATTAGAGCGCAGGCCAACCACGTAGACTCCTATGGGAACAGGGCGAGCTGAAGATCCACTTGAAAAGCGGGTTTCTTTTCAAGTTAGCTGAAGCCGTCCCCATGGAAAGCGGAGTGGTTGGCCGGAGCGGAGCTATACACAATAACCAGTTCAAAAAATAAAAAGATGAGTTAACTAAAAGCAAGCATGTTAATAGAGGCCATGTACATCCTGGAACAGCAAGATTAATATGTTTATTCTTAGGTGCGAAAGTGGAGGTAGTAATAAAACTAGCTGTCGCCTTGTTTTTCCGGAGTGGCTGTGATTACCCTGAAACCATAAGTAATCGTGGCCAGTGTCCCGGAGCTTTTCTGATTAGACATTATAATTTTAACGGTATTTGTTTACAGAAACCATACATCTAGGTATAGTAAATGATGAAAGAAAGATAATCTTATAAGAAACGGATGGAATGAAATGAGGGAATCAAATAACAGATGGGTATTATGGACGCTTATCATCATTACTCTCCTCTTGCTTGCAGGAATAGGCTATAGTATTTATTTATATCAAGCAATCAACGATAGCCGTAACGCAGGATTTGATGACACAAAAAATCAAATAGAAAATCAGACCTCTTATCACAATGTTCATTCGATACAAGGCTACTATGGAGAGAATAACTATCATGTATTCTACGCAAGTAATGAGGACAATGAGGAACGGTTAATCTTTCTGCCTTTAGAAGGCGAAGAACGCGAATTAATTGTTATTAAAACGGAGGATATGATGAGTGAAGAAGCTATTTTAGACGCTTGGTCATCCAGCTGTGATTCATGCAAGTTTGCTGATATCAGCCCTGCATACGAAGATGGACAGGCTCTGTGGGAAATTACGTACCATGATAAAGATAACAGGTTTGTCATGGATTATTATTCTATTGATGGACAGAGTTTAGAGGAAAGATACACATACAATAAAATGTTTCCCTAAGCAAAAAAGGGGTTATACCAAAGGGATTAGTTAAAAAGGTTACCCATATTAAAACCATCATTAATTTTAGCAATATTTCTTGAAGCAGCTAAAAGAATAAAACATTTTGTAAAAAGCATTAATAATAAGTGGAGGATTTTAAAATGAAGATAACAATTCAAGAAGCACCAAAACATGTGAATGAGGAGGTAACAATCGGCGGCTGGCTGGCGAACAAACGCTCAAGCGGTAAAATTGCCTTTTTACAGCTTCGTGATGGTACCGGGTTTATGCAAGGTGTTGTGGTGAAAAGCGATGTTTCTGAGGAAGTATTTTCAGAAGCTAAAAACCTGACACAGGAGACATCTCTATATGTTACTGGAAAAATTGTAGAGGATACACGATCTGATTTCGGTTATGAGATGCAGGTAAGTAATCTGGAAGTAATTCATGTAGCAACAGATTACCCGATTACTCCCAAAAATCATGGTACAGAATTTTTGATGGATCACCGTCACCTGTGGCTCCGCTCTAAAAAACAGCATGCTGTTATGAAAATTCGTAACGAAATTATTCGTGCTACGTATGAATTCTTTAATACAAATGGTTTTGTAAAGGTTGATCCGCCAATTTTAACTGGTGCATCTGCTGAAGGCACAACCGAGCTTTTCCATACGAAATATTTCGATGAAGAAGCATATCTATCCCAAAGCGGACAGCTTTATATGGAAGCTGCAGCAATGGCGTTAGGAAAAGTATTCTCATTTGGTCCTACATTCCGTGCTGAAAAATCTAAAACAAGAAGACACCTTATTGAGTTCTGGATGATTGAACCGGAGATGGCGTTTATGGATCATGAGGACAGCTTAAAAGTACAGGAAAACTACGTAAGCTTTATCGTTCAATCTGTATTAGAGAACTGTGCTTTAGAGCTTAAAACATTAGAAAGAGACATATCCAAGCTCGAAAATATCAAGGCTCCATTTCCGCGAATCAGCTATGATAAAGCTGTAGAATTCTTAAAAGAAAAGGGCTTTGATGATATTGAATGGGGAGAAGACTTTGGTGCACCACATGAGACAGCAATTGCTGAAAGCTTCGACAAGCCTGTTTTCATTACAAATTATCCGAAAGACATTAAAGCATTTTATATGAAGCCGGATCCTGAACGTTCCGATGTTGTTCTTTGTGCCGATTTAATTGCTCCGGAAGGTTATGGAGAAATTATTGGTGGATCACAGCGAATTGATGATTTAGAATTAATGGAGCAGCGTTACAAAGAGCATGGGCTTACCGGGCCAGCTTATGAATGGTACCTGGAGCTGCGTAAATACGGCAGTGTTCCTCACAGCGGATTCGGATTGGGATTGGAAAGAACTGTAGCCTGGTTATCAGGGGTGGAACATGTTCGTGAGACTATTCCGTTCCCAAGACTGCTAAATCGCTTATATCCTTAAGGAAGAAGGAATTTATGTAAAGAATTACAGCTCCAAGCTGTTTATTTTTAGTGTTTGGAGCTAAATATAACTATTTTTTGATAAACAGTTATCAATATAGCGTGTTTATATTATTTTATGATTTTCTCTAAATCCCTTGCTTTTTAAGCGGGGGTTTCCTTTCGTAGTTAAGAAAAAATGCTATACTGTTATCTGAGGTGCTAGAAATGACAAAAATTAATTATCAAGATATTATCCAGGATCAAATGCCTGTCTCAAAAAAACTGCTTACCACCTATTACAAATTAGGTCTTCATGAAACAGAACTTATTTTACTTTTACAGCTTTCGCGCTTTGCAGATGAAGGAAATCATTTTCCTACTCCTTTTGAGTTGGCACAGTCAGGAAGCTTTTCCGAAGAACAAGCAGCCAGCATGCTGCGAAAATTAGTGCAAAAAGGGTTCCTGTCTATTGAAAAGAATGATTCTGAAAAAACGCCTATCAGTGAATCATATTCTTTGGAACCTCTGCTTGAAAAACTATATGATGAAGATGTATCTGTGATAACACGTGACGAAGAAAATATAGGAAATATCTTTATCTTATTCGAACAGGAATTCGGCAGACCCTTATCACCATTTGAAATAGAAACTATTAACAGCTGGTTAGACCAGGATAGCTTAGAACCTTCATTGATAAAAGCGGGACTACGGGAATCAGTACTTATGGGCAAATTGAACTTTAAATACATCGACCGTATTTTAAGAGAATGGAAGAAAAAAGGGATTCATACGGTACAGGATGCCAGAAAAGCAAGCCAGCAATTTCATCAGGGCAGAGCAAATGATAATAATAATACAAACACACGCCCTAAAAGAGACACATCCTTTTATTACAATTGGCTAGAAGGAGATTAAAATTATGCTGAACAATACACAAATCAGACATTGTTTAGATGTCATGGCGGAAATGTTTCCAGATGCAGAGGGAGAGCTTGTCCATTCAAATCCATTTGAATTAGTAATTGCTGTTCTGCTGTCTGCACAATGTACAGATAAACTGGTTAATAAAGTAACAGCAGACTTATTTAAAAAGTACAAGACTCCAGAGGATTATCTTGCTGTTCCTTTAGAAGAGGTGGAAAATGATATTCGTTCTATCGGATTGTACAGATCAAAAGCAAAAAATATTCAAAAGCTTTGCCGTACATTAATCGATGAATACAACGGAGAGGTCCCGCAAACAAAAGAAGAATTAGTTAAACTGGCTGGAGTTGGCAGGAAAACAGCAAATGTTGTGGCTTCCGTTGCATTTAATAAACCTGCAATTGCCGTTGATACTCACGTTGAACGTGTATCCAAGCGGTTAGGAATATGCAGATGGAAGGATAGTGTCATAGAAGTAGAAAATACGCTGATGCGAAAAGTACCGAGAGATGAATGGAGTGTAACGCATCATCGGATGATTTTCTTTGGACGCTATCATTGTAAAGCAAGAAATCCTAATTGCCCGGAATGTCCATTATTGGATATCTGCCGGGAAGGTAAAAAGAGGATGAAGAAAATAGGGTAATATGTTTTTTTCGCAAAATTATCTTTACAAAAAAAAACAATCCCGCTCATAAAAGAGTCGGGATTGTTTTTTTGTTACTCATTATTTGATTCGTCTTCACCCTGGTCAGAGGAGTCGTCAGGAGTTTCCTCTTCAGAATTTGAACTATTTTCTTCTTCTTGTTCTGTTTCATTTTGTTCTTGAGATTCACTCTCATTATTCTCGGATTCATTATTGTTATTTTCTTCCGTTGAATCATTATTTTGATCGGTGTCCTCAGTTGAGTCCGAATCCGATTCAGAATCTGATTCATCCCCATTTGTTTCTTCATCAGCAGGAGGCTCTTCCTCTTCAGGTTCTTCTTCCTCTGCTTCAGAGACGGTCACACTTGTAGATGCTGAAGGACCCCGAATTTCATTATCTTCCTCACTGATTGGTGTAACAGTAATATTGTAATCTCCCGGTGTAACGCCGCTTACACTGATACCTTCAGAACCGACATTTTCCGTTTCGCCATTCACGCTTACTTCAAAGCTGGCTGAAGGGCCGTCATAACTCCAGGAAACATTAATCGTTTCATCACCATCAAACTCAGCAGATAAGCCGGAAACGCCTGGTATCTCTTCAGTCTCTTCTTCTTCTTCGTCTTCACCAGGAACCTTGACCGTTGTTGTAGCAGGGTCACTGGTTAATGAGCCTCTTTCAGCAATAACCTGAATGGTATATTCAGCACCTTCTTCAACGTCTGAAATCTCCATAGATGTGTCACTTGTAGAAGAGAGGGACTGCATACTGCCTCCATCAATGCTGGCACTTACATCAAAGCTGACATCTTCATCTGAATCAGTATCATAATCCCAGGATACTTCAATGGAATTATTATCTTCATTATAGCTTGCAGACAGACCGCTTACTGCATCTAATTCTTCATAGCGCTCAGAAACCTTCGTTGGCTCTGTACCTTTAACAAACAGCTCCGTAATTTTATTTTCGCTTGGAGTACTGTCACTTGCCAAAGCAGCCGGATTTGTTCCTTTTTCTACAGTAACATCTACAACAGAATCAGGGCGGGTAAAGTCAGCCGTTTCGATTCCTTCAGATAAATGTCCCATTGTGTTGCGGAACATTTGCTGAGAAAGACTAGTATCCTGCAATGGAACACGCCTTGTTTTATCTTTTCCGGTTTCAGGATCTTCATAAACTTCATAGCCACCAGTCCAGGCTGCTATCGTGTAATTTGTCGTATAGCCGACAAACCAGGAATCCGGGTTTCCTTCCTGTTTATCCATTGTGGTAGTTCCTGTTTTCCCTGCAACATCTAAACCTGGGACAGCTGCGTTGGTACCTGTACCAGAGCTTACAACTGATTTCAGCATGTCAGTTACCATATAAGCAGTATAATCTTCCATGACTTTTTCTGAATCAGGCGTTAAATCAACTACCCGGCCATCTGGAAATTCTACTTTTGTTACTGCATAAGGCTCTGCATATTCGCCATTATTACCGAATGCTCTGTATGCACCAGCCATTTGCAGTGGACTAACCTGTGCACTTGTTCCACCGATTGCATCACGGACATCCAAAGTACCTTCATCAAATTGAATTCCCAGCCGCTCGGCAAATTCCTTCGAGTTTTCCCTGCCGACTTCTTCCATTAATTTGACCGCTGGAACATTCAGGGATTGCTGTAATGCATATCGGGCTGTCACCCAGCCGTTATAGCTTCTGCCGGCATTTCTGATCGGATTGGAGCCTTCGATTTCATAAGGACCATCATCATCGAGCTGGTGGTAGGTGGACATCTGATTATACTCAATAGCCGGACCATAAGACATAAATGGTTTCACCGTAGAACCAGCTTGTGGATTTCCATTTATCGCATAATTAAAACCGACTTCATTATTCAGGTTGCCGCCAATTGCCTTAATTGCTCCTGTCTGTGTATCCAGAACAACCATTGCTGCCTGTGTATTATCTGGATAACTGATTGGTGATTCTTCCTCTGAAAGCATGCTTTCAACATATGGCTGTGCATCCGGATCCAGTGTTGTATATACCTTTAACCCGTCTGAGTCAAGATTAACATCATCTAATTTTTCTTCAATCTCACTGCGAACCTGGTTAACAAAAGCATCATATGGTGTTGGGTCAGGACGGCTTTCATTTAATAGGGAAGCAACGTCAACACTTCTTGCTTCATCAGCCTCCGCTTCGGTAATTTTTCCATGACGTACCATCAGATTTAATACCGTGTTCATCCGTTCTTCCGTTAGTTCCGGATTTTCAAATGGATTATAGGCTGTTGGACGCTGCGGTAACCCAGCTAAGATAGCAGCCTCCGGCAAGGTAAGATCATTTAAATCTTCTTTTCCAAAATATGTTTTCGCTGCTTGAGCAACACCATAAGAATTCGCACCGTAGAAAATACTGTTTAAGTACATTTCCATGATTTCTTCTTTACTGTATTCTCTTTCCAGCTTCATAGCCATCCACATTTCCTGGACTTTAATGCTTATCTTTTTCTCGTTGCTTAAAAATGCACGCTCGACAACCTGCTGCGTGATTGTACTTGCACCTTGGGAGCCAAAACCTCCAGTAAAGTTGCCCTGTATTGCGCCGCCGATACGCTTGAGGTCTATTCCGTTATGATCAAAAAATCGGACGTCCTCTGTAGCTGTAACAGCATCGATAAGTAAATCCGGAAGCTCCTCAAACTTTACTTGTGTCCTTTTTTCATCTGAACTGAAATCGCCAAACTGATCGCCGTTTTCATCATAAAGTGCAGATGAAAAAGGTATGTTCAGCTTGTCTTCTTCAATGTCAGGTGCTGTAGCAATCCAATACGCACCGACAGCAGCACCGCCTAAAAATAAAATCAGAAATAATAAAAGGGCTACCTTTATAATTTTTTTCCAAATAGGCTGTTTCTTTTTCTTCTTTGTTTTTTTACCTTGCTGCTTTCTTCTGGCAGCTCTTGACTGGCTATTTTGATCGGCCATTTTTTATACCTCCATATCTATAGGTAGAGCTTATCAACTACTGATAAAAAATCAACCTTTTTCTGATAGTGAAAAGGGATTTCATATCCCAACTGTTTGATATGTTCATAAGAAATTGATTTCTTACCACCATTAAATTGCTCCTGCCAGCAAACAAATAAATCCTTTGCATCGAATAGATAAGTTTCTTCGTAAGCTCTAAAACGTAAAATAATAAAACTGATTCCTCCATGCTTTATTATTTGCTGCATATGATGAACCTGATGTTCATGAATGTTTGCAAGGGGGAAGGAAGTCTTGTTTTTTGTTTCCTTTGCCTCAAAATCAATATACTTTCCTTTATAGACCCCATTGTAATCAGTGGTTGATGCCTGCTTAAAATATGCTTCTGTGATTACTGCGGCACTCCGCTTTGGGTAATGAACATTTACAATCTGCACAGGTGTCGGTTTTTTATGAATGATTGCCTGACCCTGTATGCGATAATAATCTGTGGTCTCATTTATTTCTTCCTCAAGTGTCATTCCTCTCCTGCTAAAACTAGTTTGCTTTGGTTTTATGGTTAGTGATTTCCGCTGACCATTTGGGTAATTCATGTTTTCTTGCCTCCTAACACGTATATCCTAAATGAAAAACAGCAATATGAAAACATTACTGTTTGAATCAGGATAAATATAAAACCAGTACATCCTATATTATAGTACAAATTCAAGAAGGAAACTAATCAGAGCGTATGAAAATCTTTAAAGTTATGTACAAAATATGGAGAAATAAAACCACCCTCCTTTACTTTAACCATCCATAAAGTTACGGCTGCAAACAGATATTCTTTAGGGTCAATAATAAGAAATGTGGAAATCACATGCTGCCTGGTGTATGAACCTGGTTACACCAAAGAATGAAGTTTGCCTTGAATTTTGTATTTTTGATGATGTTAAGAAACCTAATTATCCCCAGAGCAGCACAGGTCCGGGGAATATAATTAGGTTATCTGATTAAACCATACTTCTAAAAGTTACGTGGAAGGGCGGTTAGGGCCAGCCACTTTTTTATCTCTTGTTTTTTCATTGTTATTTCTTTTGTTTGAAGCATTTGTTTTTTGCTGTGCTTTTGATGGTCTCATGGAAATAACCTCCTTTTCGAATTTTAAACCTCTGAGAAGAATGAAAACCTCAGACGAAATGAAGTTTCACTATATAGCTTGTCTAATTTTGTGTAAATCATTACAGATTTGCACTAGTTTTGTTTTGATTATTCTAGTTTTGTCGAATGGGAAGGAGGTTATCATTTTCTCGTGGAATACATAGCACATCAGGTTTTAAATAGTACGATTTTATTTCAGTTCCAGTCTCATTTCAACGGGCCTGACTGAATGAAGATTAACTCTATCTAAAAAACAGGAGGAGAATAAAAAATGCTTCTTTCAAAATCAATCATTCCTGAGGAAAACGGTGGATACAGCAAAGCGGATATGGAGAAACAAATAGAACAGATTCAGGAACAGCTCGCTCTCATTCATCTCAAATTAAAAGCGAACGTAGACAGTGAGGTATGGGTGCAATTTCAAACAAAAACGAATAGTTTAAAACAGACAGAGCTGGAATTCCAGAGATTAAAGCAGCTTTTATAGTATGTTGTTCATGACTTTTCTATCTATTATATGATAAAATTCACCTGAAGAGGATGTTCAAAGAGCCTATATAAAAACATGCTATATTCTTAGGTGAACATGCAGTTTGAAATTGAAGGATGACGAATAATGAATCTAAGTGAACAAACAGAGAAATTAAATCAATATTTAGAGGCACTGCGGAAAAGATTCGAAAAAGGTGAAGCTCCAAGTGATCGGAAAGACCGCGAATTTTTTAATATGGTAAAAGAAGAGACAACACCTATTTATAATTTATTGGAAAGCTGGGAAACAGATGCTCTGGCTGTAGTAAAGGAAAGAAAAGCATCTGTTCACCCAAATCAGATTCAATCAACACGGGAAAACATGGAATTACTGTTGATGCATAGTTATTATTTGGATGCCAGAAGAAAGAGATATATGGAATTGTATACATCTATCCGATACGTTTTTGATTTATTATTGGATACACTTGAAGAGGGTTAATAAACAAATAGACAGCTTTGTTTGTAGGGGGATTTTCATATGAAAGAAAAATTACTGGAAGAAGCAATTCAAATCAGATCAAGAGCTTATGTACCATATTCACAATTTCCGGTAGGTGCTGCATTATTAACAAGCTCCGGTAAAATTTATACTGGCTGCAATATAGAAAATGCTGCTTACCCATCTACCTGCTGCGCAGAACGTGTAGCAATTTTTAAAGCAATTTCAGACGGGGAAACAGAATTTGAAGAAATGGCTGTTGCAGCAGATACAAAACGTCCTGTACCGCCTTGTGGAACCTGCAGACAGGTAATGAGTGAATTTTTTGCACCTGACATGAGCATTCACTTAACGAACTTAAACAAAGATGTTCAAACACTTACGACGGATCAATTATTACCTTTTTCATTTCAGAAGGAAGATATGGACTAAAAAAAGGGGATTTAAACTCTAATTGTTTAAGAGATTTTTAAATTTTAGAAGGAGACTGATATTCAGTTTCCTTTTTTATGTTATAATAACTTTAATATTTATTAAATAATGGTAAAATGAAAGCATATGATAAAAAAAGATACGTATAGTATATTGCAGAGGTGATTTTGAAATGAGTATTGACCGTATTCAACTAAATGGAAAGAAAATTTTAGAAAAAGATTTTAAAACAGGAATTAGAGGATATTCTCAAGAAGAAGTAGATGAATTTTTAGATATCATTATTCAGGATTATGATAATTTCAAACAGGAAATTGACCGTTTAAATGAAGAAATTGAGAAATTGAAAAATAACCGTCCGACAGAAACACCGAGAGCGCGTTCAACACAGCCGAACTCACAGGTGAATTATGATGTTTTAAAACGCTTATCTAACCTGGAAAAAGCAGTATTTGGAAAAAGATACGCGGATTCTGAAGAATAAGCAAAAGGATAATTGATTTATCTCTAAAATTCTGCTAAAATATTTTAGGTTACTTAAATGCCTATGTAATCGCTATGTCCATTTTGGATGTAGAGGAAAGTCCATGCTCACACAGGCTGTGATGCCTGTAGTGTTCGTGCTTGATGAAGTCATAAGTCAAGGTAGTTTGTATAAACTAACGGCAGACAAGCTGTACTAAGTCACTTATAGTGATATGTCAGCTGGTCTTGAAGGTGCCACAGTGACGTAGCTGGTTTGGAAACATACCAGGTGGAACGAGGTAAACCCCGCGAGTGAGCAACCCAAATAATGGTAGGGGCATCCTTTAGTAGGGAATAGAACTGAACAAGGGACAGCAATAGCTGTAGATAGATGATTACAACCGGCGTACGAGGTTTGACCACCGCTCGCAGTACAATGGAACAGAACATGGCTTATCGGGCATTTAAAGGTCGTACCAACGAACAGATTCTATTTCCAATTAAATGAAATAGAATCTTTTTCTTTTTAAAGGGTGTTCAAAAAGTCCTTTTATGGAAAAGACTATACTAAAATGATAACCGAGAGGATATTAAAAATGAAACAAGTAACTTTAATTGCTACAGCAGCGATGGGACTTGAATCAATTGTTGCAAAAGAAGTAAGAGACCTGGGGTATGAGGCTACTGTTGAAAACGGAAAAGTTATTTTTGATGCACCAATTTCTGCAATTCCCAGATGTAACCTGTGGTTAAGAACAGCTGACCGCGTGAAAATTCTTGTCGGCAAGTTTCAGGCCAAAACATTTGATGAATTGTTTGAGCAGACAAAAGCACTTCCCTGGGAAAGCTATATCGATGAAACAGGACAAATCCCTGTTTCCGGAAAATCAATTAAATCCACTTTATACAGTGTTCCGGATTGTCAGGCAATTGTAAAAAAAGCGATTGTAGAACGAATGAAATTAAAATATGGTCTCATCAACAAGCTGGAAGAATCAGGAGCGCTCTATAAGACAGAGATTGCGCTGTTAAAGGACGAAGCAACATTGACTATCGATACATCAGGCGCAGGCTTACATAAACGCGGCTATCGTGTCGGGCAGGGGGAGGCCCCTCTAAAGGAAACCCTTGCTGCATCATTAGTTCTATTAACAAACTGGAAGCCTGATCAGCCTTTAATTGACCCATTCTGTGGTTCGGGAACTATCTTAATAGAAGCGGCCTTAATTGGCCAAAATATTGCGCCAGGATTTAATCGGGAATTTGCTTCTGAAGAATGGAGTTTAGTAAAACAGAGACATTGGGATGCTGCTTTTGGAGAAGCTGAAGAGCTCGCTAATTATGATCAGCCATTATCTATCACCGGTTCAGACATCAGTCATCAAATGATTGAAACTGCACAAGCAAATGCCCTGGAAGCAGGACTTGGAGATTTAATCCAGTGGAAGCAGATGCAGGTCAGTGATTTGACCATTAAACAAAAAGATGGCTATCTGATCAGTAATCCGCCGTACGGACAACGGTTAAGTGATAAAGAAGAGGTAGAAAAGATGTATCAGGATCTGGGTGGTATTATGCAAAATCATCCATCCTGGAGCACATACATCATTACAGCCTATGAACAATTTGAAAAAGCATTTGGAAAAGCCGCTACCAAGAAACGCAAGCTGTTTAATGGTTTTATTCAGACGAATTATTACCAATACTTTGGTAAAAAAGAAGATTAAAAACCACATTTTAAATTAAATAAAATCATCCGCTTTGATTAATCTTTTTCAAAACGGATGATTTTTTTGAGGATCTTATAAAATTTGAAATTAAATTTACTCTGCTAAATGAAAAGAGAATCTACATTATTCTTTTTTTCCTTGCTCAGACACATATTTTCGTGCTAACCATTTAAAGAATTCTTTTTCAGCCTGTGTCAATTCCCGATTCAGTTTGTATTTAAAATCACTTGCGAGGTTTTCGTATATATTTTTATTCATGATTATATTGAATTACTTTCCTCCTATTTATGCTCAACAATCCGGTCCAATTGCAGAACGTATGCTTTTAGTTATCATCCCTTATAAAATATTATCAAATGGAGGAGATCCCGGCGGTGCATTTTGAATAATATCTATCATTGGTATCGTATAAGCGAATAAAATTAAAGCAATTGTAATACCAATCCACAGCTTCCAATTTTCCATCCATGATGGGGTAGGCTGTGCATCTTCTTCTTCCTCAGCAATAGGGAATTCTTCTTCTCCTTTAGGAGCAAAAGCTAATAATTCCATAAAGATATATATCATCAGGACAATGCCGATAAACAAAAGGGTTCCTCCAACTGCCTGAGCAGTCTGATAGCCGACCCATTCAGCAGCTTGTTCTGTACCACCGTATTCGGAGAAAGAGGATCTTCGTGGTCCGCCTAAGAGTCCTTGAATATGCATCGCTCCGGACATAATCAGCATACCTACAGCCCATATAATAGTCTGATAAATACCCAGCTTGTGAATCTTCGGAGTAAGCTTTCTGCCAGTTAAATGAGGAATGAGCCAATAGGCAATTCCAAAGAAAGTAAGCAGAACAGTTGTTGCAATGGTTAAATGAAAATGTCCAGTTACCCAAATCGTATTATGGACAAGCGTGTTTAATTGGTGAGATGCGTTAATAATACCGCCTGCTCCACCAGGAATAAACGCAACCATACCGGCAAAAGGAGCTACAAAACGGACATCCTTCCAAGGCAATTTTTTAAACCAGTCGAACAACCCTGTTGCGCCTTGTTTTCTGCCGGTAGTCTCAAACATGGCAAACATCGAAAATGCTGTCATTAAACTTGGTACAATAACCATAAAGGTAAGAACTACCTGAATAAACTTCCACGTTGGATCAATACCCGGCTCTGTAAGCTGATGATGGAAACCAACTGGAATAGAGAAGAACAAGAATAAGATAAAGGAAAGTCTTGCTAAAGAATCACTAAATATTTTTCCGCCAATGATTTTAGGGATAATTGCATACCATGCCATGTAGGCAGGTAATAACCAGAAATATACGAGCGGATGGCCAAAATACCAGAATAGCGTACGGCTTAATAAAACATTAATTGTTTCTGTATAACCTAATGACCATGGAATAAACTGTACAAGAACAGTTACAGCAACTCCGAGAGAACAGATAACCCACATAATCATATTAATTGTAACCATAAAAGCGAGAAGCGGTGTTTTCTGGTTTGGATGTGCTTTTTTCCAAACATAAACCTGATGCCAATTAACAAGAGCAGCAATCCATGTTCCAACTACAACAAGTGCAAGACCGATATAAAAGATAGGATGCGCTTTTAGTGGTGCATAGAACGTATATAGAACGTTTGCTTCCCCAAGTAAAATGGCTGTTCCAGTTAAAGCTGTTCCAATCGTCATCGTCCAAAAAGATAACCAGCCAAGTTTCCGTTGCTTATCAGACATACCGACTGTTTTACCTAATAAAGAATATTGAAATCCAATAATGAAAAAGGTTGTCAGTACTAATGCCAGGATAACGCCGTGTAAAGTAAGTATTTGATAATAGCCGATTCCAAGCGGAAGTTCAAAATCTCCTGAACGTACCAATACCTGTAATAACCCCATTAATCCACCGATAAATAATGAAATAAATGCAACATACATAAAGGAAAGATATAATTTCGCTTCTGGTTTTGCGATACTTAAGGGTGTCAAATTAATTTCTTCATTCTGCTGCTGTTTCATTGCCAGACTCATCGTCAACCACCTCCACTGTTGCATGCATCATGTGATGTCCTACACCACAGTATTCATTACATAATAATGTGAATTCCCCAGCTTTATTAAGCTGAACTTCCATACTGCTGATATATCCAGGCTCTACCATCATATTGACATTAGTGCCCGCTACATTAAATCCATGAATAACATCTGTTGAGACTACCTGAAATAAGACAGTAGACCCTTTAGGAATTTCTATATGAGAAACTGCATTGCCTTCCTCATCACTTCCTAAATCATAGTTGAATGCACTGGCAACAACATTGACAATATATTTATCATCATCTACCTGTGTAATCCCCAGGTTTTCTCTTTGAAATGCTTCATTAGCTTCCACATTTTCAGGGTCAATCGTTACTCCATGGCTTTGAGGATGTGTTCCTAAATAAAATGCTCCAAATCCAAGTATTGCTAGAAACAATACAAGGGATGCCCCGCCGAAGATAAGCCAAATCTTCTCGTATTTGTGTAAATGCATGCTCTTTCTCCTCCTTCTTTATCGCGACAAAAATAATAAAAATACTGCAAACCAGCTGATAAGAATAATAGCTCCTATAGTGATTACTGAAAAAAGTGTACCTTTTAAATTAGGATCAGATTTTTTCATGTGATTCACCCCTTCTGTAACTTCTTTCCTATATGACTATCATATCGAAAAGAAGGCCTGTATACAGTGTCATTACTGACTTTTCACATTTTGTTCAAATGTTCACAAGTAGACTGGCTTAATCATTTTACAAACTTTTTGGTTTGAAAAGTTTATGACATTTTTATGAATAAAGTAATAAAATCATTGACAAAATATCATGTTTTAAAATCTGGATTTATGCCTTTATAAAGGAGAGGAAGAGGATAATATGCAAGAGGGACAGTAAAAAAGCAGAACCCCATTTTAGGATTCTGCTTTTAATCTATGATGATATTTTATCTTTTTACAACATTTGCAGCTTGTGGACCACGTTCACCTTCAACGACGTCAAAGGAAACTTCCTGTCCTTCTTCTAAAGTTTTAAAACCTTCTTCTTGAATAGCAGAATAATGTACGAAAATATCATTCCCTTCCTCTAGTTGAATAAACCCGTAACCTTTTTCTGCATTAAACCATTTTACTACTCCGTTTTCCATGTTAAATTTCCTCCTAAATACTTCCACGTAAAACGCGTGTGATTACAAAGCAGAAGAACGAAATATGAAAAAAGGCAGCTTCCGATAGAAGAACGGGATCATAATCATCCACTTCTGTCTATCGAAGCTACCTTTACATTCTAATGATTCCGTACCATCTTCTTTGCTTGTACCCATATTAGCTTAATTTTTTTACACAGTCAAGAAATCCTGACTATTTTTATAAAATAATCAAAAGGTTTTGAATTTATACCTGTTTCTTCTTCATTGAATTTATTTATTTTAAAGTTGAGAAATATACAGGGAACAAATTTCTGTTATAATAATGATTGTTTAAAGGTTGAATTATATGTTCCACTCAAGACGAATAAAGAGAGGTTTATGCAACCGCTACAGAAAAACACTACGCTTTCCGTGGGCTTGAGCTCAGCCTCCTCGAAAAAAAGAAGTTCGCTTTTTTTCTGCGGGGTCTTCCCACTGCGCTTTCCCACAGGAGTCTTCGTGTTTTTCTTTCGCTAGTTATAACGTTAACCTTTCTTGGTTTACTTTTATTATTAAAAAGAGACATGTAATTTAATAATTCAAATTATATCAGCAAAAGAAGTTCCTACATATAGGAGTCAAAATATAGAGGAGGATTATGGATGCAAGGAGAACAAGGTTATATAGAGCTGTGCCGAAAGATATTAGATGAAGGACTTAATCGTGATGACCGGACAAATACGGGGACATATTCGATTTTCGGACATCAGATTCGCTTTGATTTACAAAAAGGATTTCCATTATTAACTACGAAAAAGGTTCCATTCCGCTTAATTGCTACAGAGTTATTATGGTTTATTAAAGGAGACACAAACATCCGCTATTTACTAGAGCATAATAATAATATCTGGAACGAATGGGCATTTGAAAAATGGATTAAAAGCTCGGAGTATACAGGGCCGGATATGACAGATTTCGGTATACGCAGTCAGAAGGATGCAGCTTTTAAAGAGCTGTATGATCAGCAAATGGAGCTGTTTAAAGAGAAGATATTAAATGATGATGCATTTGCCAAAAAATACGGAGATTTAGGATCTGTATATGGAAAGCAGTGGAGAAAATGGGAAACTTCAAAAGGCGAGTCGATTGATCAATTGAAAGAAACTATTGAAGCTATTAAAAATAATCCTAATTCCAGACGTCATATTGTATCTGCATGGAACCCCGAGGATGTTCCATCTATGGCTTTGCCGCCATGCCATACACTATTTCAGTTTTATGTAGCAGACGGAAAATTATCCTGTCAGCTGTATCAGCGCAGTGCTGATGTATTTATAGGTGTGCCCTTTAACATTGCAAGCTACGCACTGTTAACACATTTAATTGCCCACGAATGTGGTTTGGAAGTAGGAGAGTTTGTTCACACCTTTGGAGATGCGCATATCTATTCCAATCATGTAGATCAAGTAAATCTGCAATTAGAAAGAGATATCCGGGAGCTGCCAGTATTAAAAATAAACGCAGAGGGAAAATCTGTTTTTGATATCGAAATTTCCGATTTGAAAATCGAAAATTACAATCCACACCCTACTATTAAAGCACCGATTGCTGTTTAAATGCTGCAACTACAAAGCTTGGAAAGGAGGCCAAAGCATGATTTCATTAATATTTGCCGCAAGCAGAAATAATGTTATCGGTTATCAAAACAAGATGCCCTGGCATTTACCGCAGGATTTGAAGTTTTTTAAAGAAAAGACTACTGGAAATACGATTGTAATGGGAAGAAAAACATTAGAATCTATGAATGGACCGTTGCCAAATCGACGTAATGTCGTACTGACCAGGAATAAAGATCTGGAAATTGAAAATGTAGAAATAATTCATGATTTATCTATAGTGGAGTATTGGAATAATGAACATCCCGAAATCGAATATTTCATCATTGGCGGCGGAGCAATTTATAAACAAGCAGTACCAATTGCTGACCGAATGTATATTACAAAAATTGATGAGGAATTCCCTGGTGACACATTTGCTCCAGCATTTGCTGAAGCAGAGTGGGAGCTTACGAAAAAGGAAAAAGGGATAAAGAACGATAAAAACCCTTATGACTATTATTTTCTGCAATATGACCGTAAAAATTAACTTGTCTAATGTTTTCTAAACATGCTATGATATGGGAAGAAAGAAAATGTTCTATACGTAAAGAAGGTGTCAATAGATGTTAGCAAACATAGGCATTCCGGGACTCGTATTAATCGTGATATTAGCTCTTATTATCTTTGGTCCGAATAAGCTTCCGCAAATAGGGAAAGCTGCAGGGCAGTCATTGAAGGAATTTAAAAATTCTACTCGGTCTTTAACACAGGATGTTAAAGATGAATCAGATGAGGTTAAATCCATTATCAAAGAAGAAAAATGAGTTAAATTCATGTACGGAGTTGATGGAAAATGAATATATTTTCAAATATTGGATTTCCCGGATTAATTTTGATAGTCATTGCCGCCTTGATTGTCTTTGGTCCAAACAAGCTTCCCGAAATCGGAAAAGCACTTGGAGAAACATTAAGAGAATTTAAAAATGCAAGCCAGGACATCATGAATGACAAACCTAAAAAGAAACAGTAATTAATTGCAGAGGTGTAGGGAGTATTCCTTGCATCTCTTTTGTGTCAACAGCTTAAGGGGTGGGTTGAACTATGTCAGAATCAGAAGAACATATAAATGGAGAAAAAGAAATGAACTTTGGGGGGCATTTAACAGAGCTTCGGAATCGTTTAATCGTCACTGCGATTGTATTTGTATTATTTTTTATAGTCGGCTTTCTAAATGTGAAAAGCATCTATACTTTTTTTGTGAATGATATTGATATGCAGCTGACCGTGATCAGCCCGGCTGAAATTGTCTGGATTTATTTTTCAATGGCTGGATTAATTGCATTGGCCACAACGATACCAATTATCGCCTACCAGCTCTGGGCATTCGTCAGCCCGGCTTTAACACCAAAAGAAAAACGTGTATCATTAGCTTATATACCAGGTTCGTTGATTTTGTTTGTGTTGGGACTTGTTTTTGGATACATTGTATTTATTAAGCTAATTTTCCCTTTTCTGTTATCATTAAATGATGGTATGTTTAATGTCATGTTTACGGTGGAGCGTTATTTTGGATTTTTATTAAAGATAACAACGCCATTTGCCTTTTTGTTTGAGCTTCCAATACTTACAATGTTTTTGACGAGCCTGGGTATCCTGACGCCAGCATTTATGGTTAAAAACCGAAAGTATGCGTATTTTGTTTTAATTGTTATTGGAGTACTTATTACACCGCCTGATTTTGTTTTGCAAATTGTTGTGGCAATCCCACTGATTATTATTTATGAAATCAGTATTCAGCTGTGTAAAGTTGTTTATAAAAAGAAACAGGCCCAGCATGAAGCATTTATGAAGGAGTAGGGGAGGGGAACAATGCATCAATCTTTTTATCAATTCTTATTAACACATCGCGGAAAGTTACAGCAGGATGATTACTCTAAGTTAGCTGATTGGGCTTTTTATGATCATCATTTCCCGCAGTACGCAAATAATTATGATGAAATCAGCGATTATCTGGAATGGAATAGTCCTTTCCCGGAAGCACTAAAAGCCTTTGATGAGCTTTGGACAGAATACGAATGGAAATATAGCAGCTGAAACAGGCTGCTTTTTTCATAGTTAAATAATAGGATGTTATCCATTTTATTTATGAATATATTGAGATAAGGAATTAATCAAACGTTTGATTAATTCCTATCTGACAAATATAGAAACTTTTCGACAACCTTTATAAATACCATTGTTTATTTGTTGATTCCTGCGGTTTCCCGGGAAATGATTGTGTGAATACGGGGAAATGTCTACACAGTTGAATGGCGTCCGCATACTCTATAAGAGGATGTTCAAAAAGTGAAATAATATAGATAAATAAGGGGTAGATAGCGATGGTTTTCCCATCTAGAAATCAAATGTCTCGTTCGCCGCGCCCCCCTTTTCGTAACAATCATAATAATTTGAGGGGGATTCCAAGAGAAATAAGAAATTCAAGTGGAGCAGCAGGTGCAAAAGGCGGATCAAGAGGTTTATCAAGTTTATTGTCCGGAGGTGCCAGTCAGGGATTAGCACAATCAGGAGGAATTTCTACACTTTCAAAAACACTTGGAGGGGTACAGCAGGTTCTGGGTGTTGTACAATCAACAGCTCCATTAATTCAGGAGTACGGACCAATGATTAAGAATATCCCTTCTATGTATCGGATGGTAAAAGCTTTTAAAACATTCAATCAGGAGGATAATGAAGCAGCTCCAGAGAATACAACTCCAGTTGAAAGTTCAAAATCAAATATTAAAATAAATCATCAGCAGGCGGAGCCAAAAGATGAAGTATCTGAGGAAATAAAAGCAAGAGGTGTTTCCACGCCAAAGCTGTACGTATAAAATCAAGAAGAGGGCTGTCTCTATGATTAATTATAAAAGCCTTCTGCTTGATTTTTTTTTATAAAAAAGGAAGAATAGGGAGAGAATAAATAACAGAAATAGTGATGGGAGGATATAAGTATGTCACAACAGAAAGAACTTGCCACTTTCGCAGGGGGATGTTTTTGGTGTATGGTAGAACCATTTGATGAACGTCCAGGTGTTATCAGCATCCGTTCCGGCTATACTGGTGGTCATGTTGAAAACCCGACATATAAACAGGTTTGTTCAGATACGACAGGTCATGTTGAAGCTGTTCAAATAGAATTTGATCCGAATATTATGCCATACAAAGAGCTAGTGGAGACCTTTTGGCAGCAAATTGACCCGACAGATGCAGGCGGTCAATTTAACGACCGTGGTGAATCCTATCAGACAGCTATTTTCTATCATGATGAAGAGCAAAAAGAAATAGCAGAGCATTCAAAGGAATTATTGCAGCAAAGTGGAAAATTTAAAAAGGATATTGTAACACCGATACTTCCCGCAAAACCTTTTTATCCAGCAGAAGAAGAGCATCAGGACTATTATAAGAAACGTTCTTTTCATTACAAAATGTATAAAAAAGGCTCTGGTCGAGAAGCATTTATTAAAGAAAATTGGCAAAGCAAACCTTCTGAAAAAGAATTAAAAGAGAAGCTGACACCGCTGCAATACCATGTCACACAAGAAAATGGAACAGAGCGGCCATTTGATAATGAGTATTGGAATAATAAAGAAGAAGGTATTTATGTGGATATCATTTCTGGTAAAGTACTTTTTTCGTCAAAGGATCAATACGATGCCGGCTGTGGATGGCCAAGCTTTACTAAACCGGTTGACCCGAAGCAAGTCACTGATGTTACAGATACATCCCATGGAATGATCCGGACAGAGGTCCGCAGCAAACAATCTGATTCTCATCTTGGTCATGTTTTTGAAGACGGGCCGAAAGAAACAGGAGGATTACGGTATTGTATGAATTCAGCAGCGATGCGTTTTATTCCAAAGGATAAGATGAAAGAAGAAGGATACGGTAACTATTTATATTTATTCAAGTAGTTAATAATATTATTATGTAAACAAGAAGAGGAGAACAAAAGAATGATTCATAAGAATTGGGAAAACAGAGAGACAGAAAAACAAATTAAATGTGTACATGCTGATGCAAAAAAATTTATTGTTGACCGTAAATTGACTCCGGGGAAGGTTTATGATGTAAAAAATGAAACAGAAGAGTTTTATTTTATCATTGATAACAGTGACCGCATTGGCGGCTTCAGAAAAGATTATTTTGAAGAATGTTAATCAGATAAATTGACAGGAGATAAGTGCTGCTTTAAAAGGATGCCTTATCTCCTTCTTACATATTTCTTCTTTTTTGATAAAATTGAGCTGTATAATGGTGTATGAAAACGAAATCAAGTTTTCATTTATTTTAAAATGCGTTATAATTACTTAATACATGAAAAACATTGATAAAGAGGAGGAGAATCTCGTTGGCTTTTATTATTACTTCACCATGTAAAACAGAAAAAGCAGGAGAATGCGTAGAGGTATGCCCTGTTGATTGTATAGAAGAGGGAGAAGATATGTTCTATATCGATCCTGATATTTGCATCGATTGCGGTGCTTGTGAGGCAGTTTGTCCAGTAGAGGCAATATATATGGAAGACGAAGTGCCGGATAAGGAAAATGAATATATTTCATTGAATCGGCTGTTTTTTGAAAACCGTTAATTATACTATACAAAGGCTGCTTACTGAATATAGAAGCAGTCTTTTTCTATGCTCTCATTTTAATTGCTTTCAATTCTTTTGAGTAACTGTAACTGAAAAGGAGATACTAAAGGAAACAAGCAAATGTGAGGTGCAATAAATATGAGTTCAAAATCAATTTGGCAGGTGGATACCGCCTTTAAAGAATTTCCTAAGCTTCAGGAAACGAAGCAAACTGAAGTCTGCATTGTTGGAGCTGGGTTAACAGGAATTACCGCTGCCTATTTACTTTCTAAAAAAGGAATGAAGGTTATTTTATTAGAGGCTGATCAAGTACTTAGCGGTGTTACTGGGCACACCACTGCAAAAGTAACTGCCCAGCATGGGATGATTTATGCAGAGCTAATCGAAACAATTGGTAAGGAAAAAGCAAAACAATATTATCAGGCCATGCAGGAGGCCATGCATTTTATTAAAAATGAAATCACAGAGAACCGGATCGATTGTAATTATGAAGAACAGGACGCTTTTCTATATACAAATGACGATGCTTATTTATCACAATTAGAAAAAGAAGCAGAAGCATATAAAGCTCTGGATATTCCAGGAGAACTCATTACAGAGATGCCTCTGCAAATTCCATCTAAACAAGCATTAAAAATGAAGAGACAGGCTCAATTTCACCCTTTAAAATATTTACAGTTTATGCTGGAGGAAGCTGTAAAAAATGGAACTGAGGTTTATGAGCAGACTGTTGCTATGACGCTGGAATATAATAGACGAAGTACTGTCATTACAAAGGATGAACATCGTGTTACCTGTGATTATCTGATTGCAGCTACTCAATTTCCTTATATTGATCATCAGGGTCTCTATTTTGCCAAAATGTACGCAGAGCAATCTTATATTGTATCAGGCAAATGGACAGGAGACTATCCGGGTGGAATGTATATCAACGTGGAAAATCCAACCCGTTCCATCCGGACTGCCAAGTTAAATAATAAAGACACCTATCTCCTTGTCGGCGGTGAAAATCATCGTTCAGGAGTAAGCTTGGACGAAAAATTATGTTATGAGAATTTAAAGGAATTTGCTAAAGAGCAGTTTGATATTGACGATATTTCTTATCAATGGTCTGCGCAGGATTTTACCACCTTGGATAAAATGCCGTATATTGGGCCAATAACCAAAGGGGACCCTTCGATATTTGTTGCGACAGGTTATAGAAAATGGGGAATGACAAATGGAACAATAGCCGCAAAAATCATCGCAGATACCATCACTGAAAATAACGAAAATCCATATAAAGAATTATTTTCTCCGGCACGCTTCTCCTCCAAACCGATGTTAAAGAACTTATTCAGCTTTAACATGGAGGTTGCGACAGAACTTATAAAAGGAAAATTGGATTTTCCTGCCTCCAGGGATATAGATGAATTAGAAGTGGGAGAGGCGGCAATTACAACTGTTAAAGGCGGACGGGTTGGTGTTTATAAAGATAAGGAAGATAAACTGCATGTTCTTGATACAACGTGCACTCATCTTGGCTGTGAAGTAAACTGGAACAGTGCGGACAGAACATGGGACTGCCCTTGTCACGGGTCCCGTTACCATTATGACGGAGAAGTCATGGCAGGACCGGCGAAGGAACCCTTGAGAAAAGTATCCCTTGATGATTGATAAATAAAAGGAGCACTGGTGCTTTTGGGCTAAAGTGTTCCTTTTATTTATTTTATCGGCAGCAATAATTGACTTAACTTTTTATTACATATAGTGTACTATGTATAAATCAAATAAATTATAAAATTTATCGATTTAGAAAAAGAAGGTGTTTTATATTGGAGACAGAGATAGCAAATATTATCACAACAATTGCTTCCATTACAATTTTTATTAATTTATTATTGGCACTTGGCGTATTGTTTTTTGAAAAACGTGATCCAGGATATACTTGGGCATGGCTATTGGTTTTATTTTTCCTGCCTATTGTCGGATTCTTAATTTATATCTTTTTAGGACGAAGTTTAAAACAGAATAATTTCTATGGGTTAACAAAGGAAGAACAAAAACTGCTTAAAGAAGAAGTTGATACACAATTAAAGATAATAGATGAAGAGAAACGAACTGATATACCATGGTTAACACAATATGAGGAGCTCATCACAATGAATTTGCGTTCCTCCCATGCCAGATTATCCGAGGATAATGAAATGGTCATATTTAGTGATGGCCATAAGAAATTTGATGCACTGTTAGAAGATATTGCCGCTGCAAAACAAGAGATTAATATACAATATTACATTATTCAGCCTGACAATCTTGGAAGAAGACTTAGAGATGCCCTGATAACAAAAGCAAAAGAGGGCGTAAAGGTCCGTGTCTTATATGATGAAGTCGGATCAAAAAAATTGCCATCCAGATTCTTTAATGATTTAAAAGAGGCAGGCGGGCAGGTACGAGTTTTCTTTCCATCTTTTTTAAAGCTGATTAACTTCCGGATTAATAACCGGAATCACAGAAAGCTGGTCATTATTGATGGCGCACTTGCTTATATTGGCGGCTTCAATGTAGGTGATGAATATCTTGGAGAGGATAAAAAATTCGGCTATTGGCGCGATACACATTTTAAAATATACGGAAATGCAGTTAATGATATTCAAGTCAGATTTATTATGGACTGGCATCAGGCTGGAAAAGACAAACAACATGATGATTATAAAGAGTTTTGCTTTCATATGAAAAAACACCATGGAACAAGTCCTGTACAAGTTGTCTCCAGCGGCCCAAACTCAGAAACAGAGCATTTAAAGAATATGTATATTAAAATGATACTCTCCGCCAAGGAAAGCGTCTGTATCCAAACACCATACTTTATACCAGATACGAGCTTTATGGATGCTTGTAAAATGGCACTTTTATCCGGAGTAGATATACGAATTATGATTCCGTGCAAGCCGGATCATCCATTCGTATATTGGGCAACTTGGGCATACGCAGGGGATTTACTGGACTATGGCGCAAAAATATTACTCTATGATAACGGCTTTCTGCATGCCAAAACAATTGTAGTAGATAAAAAAATTGCATGTGTTGGAACTATGAACATTGATTCCCGAAGCTTTCGATTAAATTTTGAAGTAAGTGCAGCAACGTATGATGAAAATGTTTCCGAGGAATTATATCGTATATTTGAAGAGGATTGCAAGCTGTGCTCTGAATTAACACCTGAGCGCTACAGCAAACGCTCTTTATGGATAAAATTTAAAGAGGGTATTTCCCGTTTATTATCACCAATCCTGTAAAAATAGACCTGATACAGTTTATGCTATACTGTATCAGGTCTATTTATTTTAATATTTTACATCAAAAGAGGAATACTCAGGATCTCCGGAAAGCTTATTGACATCCATCTCACTTACTTTTGCAAAGCGGGTGAGCCCTTTTTTTATTTCTTCAAGAAAACGGTTAATATTGTTATCTTCTCCATATGCCTCTAAAGAAACAGCGCCGTCATCTTCATTTTTTACCCATCCGGTAATGTTATGACTCATCGCAGCATGCTGTGTGAAGTAGCGGAAGCCGACACCTTGTACACGTCCCTGGACTCTGACAGATACATATTTCATAGATAATCACCTCTTAATAGATATGATAGCATAATTTATTTATCAAATTACAATAAAGTGATGTAATATTCCGGATGAATATTCCGAAAACTATAAAATGTTAAATAAAGGAAGCTTTATTTAATGAGATTAATAATAAGGAATATTAAAATAGGGGAGATAGATGATTTTTCATCTGTTTTGATAGAAGCAGTAGAATGGTTGAAGTAAACTGGTAAAGAAATGTGGTATATTAAAGACCTGTTATATTTAAATAAGGTTGCTGTCCGAAGGAAATTTGCTAAATCAGGAGTTATTGCTGATATGATAAATTTGGCCAAGCAGCAAGTTAGATTGCAAATGAAGAAATACTTCAGACGGGCACTGTGCAGCTGTTAGAACAAATTTATGTCATTTTTACGAGAATCAGAGGTTTAAACGAATCGGCAAACATTGGCGGATTTATGGTATTGATAACAGGTGAGCTAAATTAAACATAAAAGGAATTAGAGATTCTAATAACGTAAAAACTTTAGTGTTATCTCAATATCCAGAGTATACTTTAATGTGAGACAGTTTATTTTGCAATTTCCCATAATAAATATTATGTAAAGTAGGAAAATTTTAAAAGAAAAGAGGTTGCTCATTACAACCTTTCAATCAACAAAGTATATGCTTTGCTCTATTACATCATTTATAATGATATTTCACTTTTTGCTAATAAATTTTTCAATTCAATTTCGATTAAATTCATCCGTAATTCCTGGATTTCTAGGCATTATTTTATCTCCTTTCATTTGTATTCCTTGTCTTCAATAATACAAACATTTGTTCGCGTTATCAAGTAGAAATCCAGGTGGATTTAAAACTTTAAAGCGAATTATACAGCACTAGGATACTCATTCATCAGTTTTTGGCATATCCATCTTGTCTACAGCATTTTTTAAATCATCATTATTAATATGTGTGTAAATCATCGTCGTTTGTATCGATGAGTGTCCGAGCTGGCGTCTTAATTTCGGTACATCGTTAATCTCACTATGATATCTGGTTGCAAAGGAGTGTCTTAATTTATGAACGGATAATGACGGTTTTCCGAAAGCTTTTGCATATTTTTCGATTAATTTTTCAATAGAACGTGCGGTTAATCGTCTCGGCGTTCCTTTTGGCCCCATTGCAGCAGCGATGAATAAAGCTTTATTTGCTTTCTCGACATGATAGCGTTCCGACCTGATTTGCAAATACTCGTCCAAATCATCCATCGCTTGCTTACTGAAATAAACATATTGTTCTTTGTTTCCTTTGCGAATAACACGTGCAGTATATTTGCTGTGATCAATATCATCTAAATCCAGATTCACAACCTCTGAAAGCCGTAATCCGGAACCTAAAATAAGCGAGACAATTGCTGTGTCACGTTCACGGTTTAGAAGGTGGAAGTTTACGAGTTTTTTATTATCTTTATAAAGCTCGCCATAGTCATAGGCAATAAATTGGCGAAATCGTTCATATTCATCACCCATTAAGATTTTTCCTTCCATTTTGTTTGCAGTTGTTTCCATACTTTCTTTTATATCGTTGAATTCAAGCTTTGCCATGACATTACGCCTTAAATACGGTTGTAAATCACGTGTTTCGGCAATATTCTGCAGGTAATTGAAAAGCGATTTTAAAGCTGATAATTTACGGTTAATCGTAAGTTCTTTATTATGTAACTCGTATTTAAGAAAAGCCAAAAATCGCTCAGCTTCCTGAACAGTTAGTGATTCAAGTAACTCAAGCGGTAAATCTTTCAGTTCGCCAGAATAATAATTTTCAGTAACGAGCCAATTGAAAAAGATTTTATAATCATGCGCATAATTCAGCAACGAAGCTGCCGATAATTTTCTTTCTTTGTAATTAATAAATTCCTCAACATACCAAGGAAGTTCTTTAAGTAAAGTTTGAAGTTTGTTATATAGTTGCTGCTTTGAATGGTTTGTCATTAGATCACCTCATAGATTAATTTTACAAGACTTTAATTAAAATTACAATTTATTACGTCAAATTTATATTTTACGTAATAATATAATTAGATATTATTTCTTTCATATCACTTCTATCTTCTTTTGCTAAATGACTATAAAGTTTAAACCGCCTGCCCCCTTTTATTGTTTTCAAAATGAGATAAACCCGTCTTGAATATTTTTTCAAAACGGGTTTCTTATTTTATAAAATTTATTTATTATAAGCAACTATTATAAATCGATGCTCATAGTTTAAAATATAACCATTCAACGTTAATTCTTTATAGGCATCCAACAGCTGTTCAAAGTTATCCTTTACATTAAATGCCGGAAATTCCCACTCAATAACTTTTGCATAGTAAATTAAGCCTTTCATATTAAAAAACTTTTGGTAAGGAAAATATTCATCAGCAAACACTATCTCAAAACCACTGTCATTTAGTTCATGCTGGATATTTCTCAAATTTAAGTTTCTATATTTTGGTTGAAAGTCTGGAATAAGCATATTTGATAAACGGTTTCCATTTTCTCCGCCAACCTGTTGAGTAATAAATACACCGTTTGGTTTTAATACTCTTTTTACTTCGTTAACATTAAATGATTCATGTTTATTCAATATAATATCAAAACTATTATCATCATAATCAATGATGTCATCGTCAGCGATCGGAGCCAGGTTTATCCCTAAAGGAACTAATTTTCTTTTTAAAAGCTCAATATTAGGCTGCCAGCCTTCTGTTACGGATGTTTTTTCATAAGGATGATTTAGAGACAGAAGAAATTCCCCGCCTCCTGTACCCATATCGAGTAATTCTAAATCTGGAGATAAATATTTGTTTACTGTTCCAGTATAATTCCATGGGAGAGCTTCATTTTCCCAATCGTCCTTTATATAAGAGAAATCCCACCCTTCAAATTTTACTTCTTCATACTTTATCCATTCGTTTTTTAACGTATTTATATTCATCATAACTAACCCTCCACTTTTTAATTTATTATGTGGACGATACAGTTAACTGATAGATGCTTCGGTTAAGCTCGATACAGGCTCCATCAGATTTATTAACTGTATCGAGTAATTAATTCGTTTCATATTGATGAGTCCCTCCTTCTAGTATTCTCCGTTAAAATAATTGTAATTATAAATTTTTCTGATTAATTTAAATATATCAAACTTTTTATTATATTATCAAGATTAATTGTTAACTTCTTGAAAAAAGCGTGTTTATTTGAAACATACCGCTATTTTTCCTCAGTAACTGATAATTCTTTTGTTACTCCATAATGATTTCCTGCTTCCATATCAATAAATTGACCGGTCGTCCCATTGAAGTTTTTTTCTTCAATATAGTAACCAAGCTTTTGGACAACCTTGTCATCATTTGAAAATAACAATCGATAATCAGCACCTGGAATATCTATATTAGCGGTTGATGAGGAATTTGCAGATTCCAGTTCTTCTATTAAATCATTTATCAGAGCTTCATCTGTAACAGTACTAACTAATTCGTCATTATCCCAGTTCTGTATTTCAATGGATGTTATATTTTCATTATTAAAAAGTTCATTTTGCTGGCGGCAAGCAACTAAAGAAATCATGGCTATACAAATAAAAAGAATGATTCTTTTACGCATTATTTCATGCCTCCTATTTTCTTCAAAATATCCCCTCCGAATTATTTATTTGGTTTCAGAACTATTCCCTAGTTAGGTAAAATAAAACAATATCACACCTGCACTTTGCAGCATAACGGATAAGTATTTACAAGATAAAAAGAACCATCCCTTTTTCAAAGATAATGGTTCTTATAACTATTATTTGATTTTTCCTTGATATTCCTGTATTTTTTCCGTTACTTCTTGAAAATCTTCTCTTAATAGAAGTGTTTCTTGTTTTATTAACTTCTTCAATTCTCTTTCTTCCTCGTGTTCAAAATACCATTGTGCTTGATGAAAGCTATTGAATAGAAATTCGGATGCCATTAATAAATCATTAAATTGTTTTTCTATTTCTTCGTCATTTGGAACCAAATTTAATCGTAGATATTGCGTTCTTCCATGGATGCTATCATATAAGGATTCAATAGATTCTTTATCTATTTTATTAGGGTTTCCACTCTGATACAGCTCTATTAGCTCGGAGGACTTTTTAAGCGTATCTTCTATGTGTTCATTGATAAGCTGCCAAAATTGATCTTCTACTGGTTCTCGATCTGCATTGTTCAGGTGTTCTGATTCTGCACTCTCCGTTTTCTAATTTTCATAGCGGGAACAACAAATGCTTTCAGAATAGGGGACTCATTTGAATATATTTTGCACAATCCTTCTTTGCAAGATTTAACCTGAACTTCATTTTCCTGTATCAGATCTAAATCGACATTATTTATAATACCTCTAGCTGCATTTTCCGCTACGATATCATCCAATTTATCTTGATTGTCCTTTAAGTAGTATTTCATCCATTCTTGAGCATCTATTTCTGTTAAGAATAATTCTGTTGTAACTTCCTCCAGGTGGTAATAATATCCTTCTTTCAAAGATGTTTCTTCAGATTCTACCTCTTTATCATCTTGAAAAAATGAACAACCTCCCAATATCAATAAAGAAATTAAAATGATCATTTTTTTCAATAAAAGCAGCTCCTTCGTACATTAGTTCTGTAACAGCTTGAAATATCATACTCCTAACGTCCAAAGACATGCATGCAATAAACCTCTTGCCTTGAAGAGAGTAGGTGATAACCAGCTATAATTTGACTTGTTTTTTTTTTTTTTTTATTTTAGTTATATTTTCATATCTAATCCTAACAGAAAATGGTCCACCTCGTATATATAAATATTTAGGGGAAAGGACATAATTTAAATGAAAAAGCACCCAATGAGGCCTTCATACTGATTGGTCCAATGATGGTGATGGATTAATGGCAATATGCCTTCCCGAACAGCTATGAACTTCCAAAGCGGATCTTTGCATATTGTTCAGCTTAGTAACTATCAGATATTAACGATGAATATACAGATTATAAAATCAATTGTTGACTGGACTGCAAGAAAATTTCATATCGCGGGTCCTTTTGCATTGGCAATTACGAATCGATTATTAGAATTGGGATGGATAAGGCATGGAAAAGTGCATCGCTCTATTAAAGTAACAGAACTTGGGCATTTGGCTTTGATCTATTGTCATGATAATATTTTTAAAATCATCTTGCTACGTTTAATTTTTTCAGTCTCCCATAAAAAATCTCTCCATTGTATAGATACATATACAACAGAGAGTATACTATTATCCCATTATTCTATTTTTATAATGCTCTTCAATCAAATAAGCTGTTTCTTCAATCGATTTATCAGTTACATCAATTGTATACACACCAAATCGTTTAAAAACCTGTTGCGAGTATTCGAGTTCATTATAAATTTTTTCTAAATCAGTATAGCTGGTTGAATGGCTTAAGCCCAAGGAATCTAAACGGTTACTTCTAATTCTTGATAAACTGTCCGGCTGGCAAACTAACCCCACCAATTTCTGCGGCTCTACATTTTCCAAAACTTGCGGTAATGGAACCTCGGGAATCAGCGGTAAATTAGAAACTTTGTATCCTTTATTTGCTAAATACATACTTAAAGGCGTCTTTGAAGTTCGTGATACGCCTAACAAGACGAGATCCGAGTCTACAAACCCCTGCGGATTCTTACCATCATCATATTTCACTGCAAATTCAATAGCTGCTATACGGTTAAAGTATTCCGTATCTAATTTATGAACAGTTCCAGGTTCTTCGATTGGCTCCGAGCCGGTTCTTGCTTGAATCATTTCAAAAAATGGATGCATCAGATCTAAATACAACAGACCGGTGCGCTTGCTGAAATTTCGGGCGGTTTCTGCCAGCTGACGATTAACTAAGGTACTTATTACGATCGCTTTATCCTTTAAAGCATCACCCAAAATTTCCAGTAACTCCTCTTCCCTGTTTACTAAAGGAAAGCGGTAGCTTTTATTAAAATTCAAATCTGGATATTGTGCACTGACGGCTGTTAGCAGTTTTTGTGATGTTTCTCCTAATGAATCAGAAATGGAGTAGACGATGATTTCATTTTTCATAATAAATTGATATCCCCTTTATTTGTTTAATTCTGCATTTCTGGCTTGCTGCGTAATATAATTGAGCAAGCGTGACTTCGTAATTTTACCAATCACTTTTTTGTGATTTTCCTCTTCAACGACTGGAAGTGAATCGACTTCAAAATCTTGTAAAATCGTGGCAGCTTCCAATATATTGATGTTTTTTTCACAGACTTTAATATGTGGTATTCGTGTCATACACACCACAACCGGCGTATTATCAATATCGGAATTTAATGATGCCCTCAATAGATCCTTCCTGGATAAAACACCTAACAGCAGTTTTTCTTCATCCACCACATATAAAGAACCTACATCATAAATAAACAAATTGGTGATCGCATCCCGAATGGATGTGTTTTGATTAACTAACAAAGGCGGAATCATAATTTCATCGATTTTTGTATCAAAGGTCTTAAAAAAGAAAAAGGTTTCTAGATCCGAACCTGCATACGTGTAGCCGATTTTTGGTGTGGCTTGTAAAATACCTGCTAATGTCAAAAAAGATAAATCTGAACGTAAAGTGGCTCTGGAAACATCTAATAACTCAGATATTTTTTCACCACTAACTGGTTGGTAGTCTTTTACTAATTGAATGATTTGTTCCTGTCTTTCACTTAATTTCATTACCTGGACCTCCAAAAAAAGAAAGCATTAAAACCATTTTCTTGCTTATTATGAGTTTATTATACATATATTAACGAATTATTCAAATGAATAATCACATAATTCTATATTGACAAACATATTTACGGCATATATGATGATTATTAAATAAATGTGACACATATTGATTTATAGGAGGTATATTATGAGAAAGCTAATCTATACGTTTAATGAAGGACGAAGTGAGAACAAGGATCTGTTAGGCGGCAAGGGCGCCAATCTCGCTGAAATGACTCACTTAGGATTACCTGTCCCCCAAGGGTTTACGATTACCACGGAATGTTGTATGAACTATTTAGATGATGCAGCTTTTTTCGAAGAACAGTTAAAAGTACAAGTTTTGAAAGCGATTCAAAATTTAGAGTCAGAAACGGGTAAATCTTTTACATCCGAGGAAAATATTTTGTTAGTTTCTGTTAGAAGTGGCGCTGCCTTTTCAATGCCTGGCATGATGGACACCATTTTAAATCTTGGCTTAAACGATCTTAGGGTTCAAGCTTTTGCAAAATTGACCAATGTGAACTTTGCCTTCGACTGCTACCGTCGTCTCTTACAAATGTTCGGTGACGTCGTTTACGGAATCCATAAAGAACAATTCAATGTGCTGCTGCATCAAACAGAAAGCCGTTTAAATAAAAAAGTAACTGATTTTAACGAAGCAGAGCATTTGGATGTCATCGAGCTTTACAAGAATTTATTTCTTAAAAATAAAGTAGCCTTTCCACAAGATCCAATGGAGCAATTATTCGAGGCAACGAAGGCTGTTTTCAAATCCTGGAATAATCAACGGGCGAAAGTATACCGTGATCTGCATCATATTCCCCACCATTTAGGGACGGCAGTTAATGTCCAGTCGATGGTCTTTGGTAACAGCGGTGAAGAAAGCGGAACAGGAGTGGTCTTCACTCGTAATCCATCCGTTGGTGAAAATAAATTATTTGGTGAATTCCTAATTAATGCACAAGGAGAAGATGTTGTTGCTGGAATTCGCACACCCGAGCCAATCGAAACCTTACAAGCAATTCTGCCAGAAGCTTATAATGATTTTATTAAATATTCTCATAAGCTGGAACAGCACTATAAAGACATGCAGGATATCGAATTTACAATCGAAAATGGCAAGCTGTATATTTTGCAGACCAGAAACGGAAAGCGCACTGCTAAAGCTACCTTGAAAATCGCTTTGGATTTAGCAGCTGAAGGTTTGATTTCAAAGAAAGAAGCGATTATGCGCGTCTCCCCTGAGGTAATCGATCAACTGATTCATCCGGTCTTCGATACAAAAAAACTAACAACAGCAAAAGCTTTCGCAGCAGGTTTGCCTGCCAGTCCGGGTGCAGCAACAGGATCAATCGTCTTTACAGCTGAGAAAGCAAAAGAATACACTGCTTTAGGAAAAAAAGTGATTCTGGTCCGTCAGGAAACCTCACCAGAAGATATTGAAGGTATGGTAGTCAGTGAAGCAATTGTTACCAGCCGCGGTGGAATGACATCGCATGCAGCAGTTGTTGCCAGAGGGATGGGAACTTGCTGTGTAACTGGCTGTGAAGCATTGACAGTCAATGAAGCCGCTAAAACCGTATTATGTGGTAATCATACATTAACGGAAGGCGATATGATTTCTGTTGATGGCAGTACTGGAAGCTTATATTTAGGTGAAATTCCTACCATTGTTCCTGAAAACGATCAGAGCCTACAGCAATTACTTGCCTGGGCAGATGAATGTGCTGAATTGAAGGTTCGTGCGAACGCTGAGACATTACAAGACTTACAAACGGCGATTGATTTTGGCGCAACAGGAATTGGTTTGGCTCGGACAGAGCATATGTTTTTTGGTGAAGAACGTGTGCTGGAAATGCGTCGTTTGATTCTGGCTAAAGATGAACAGGAAGTTCAGTTTGCTTTAAATAAATTACTAAGCTTCCAGCAGGAAGATTTCTATCAAATGTTAAAAACCGTTCAAGATAAACCAATGGTGATTCGTTTACTTGACCCGCCAATGCATGAATTTTTACCGCATGATACGAATGAAATCAAATCATTAGCTGAACAGCTGAACAGATACCCATCTGCTGTTAAAAAGCAAATCGAAAAATTACAAGAAACCAATCCGATGCTGGGTCATCGCGGCTGCCGCTTAGGAATTACTGAACCGCGCATTTATCAAATGCAGGTCAAAGCGATCTTCAATAGCGCCATTCAATTAGCAAAGGAAGGCTTGACCGTTTGTCCAGAGATTATGGTCCCTTTGATTTCAGAAAAAGAAGAGTTGGACTACATTAAAAACTTTTTAACAAAGACCATTGAGGCAACGTTTAAAGAGCATCAAATAGATCCCTTCCCTTACGAAATTGGTACTATGATTGAATTACCGCGTGCGTGTATCATTGCTGATCAATTAGCAGAAAATGCCGATTTCTTCAGTTTTGGCACCAATGATTTAACTCAAATGACTTTTGGGTTTTCACGGGATGATATCGGTAAGTTTATCAATATCTATAAAGAAAAACAGATTATGCAGCAAGATCCTTTCCAAGTTCTGGACCAAAGCGGTGTAGGCGAATTGATCAAGCTTGCTGTCAGCAAAGCCAGACAAACGAAAGAAAATATGATGATTGGTATTTGTGGCGAAGTTGGCGGTAATCCTGAATCAATCGCTTTCTTCCAACAAATTGGCATCGATTATGTTTCTTGTTCTCCATATCGTATTCCAGCTGCCCGTTTAGCTGTAGCACAAGCAGTATTAGGATAGAAATAAGCCGCCTGTTCTCAAATTTTGAATAGGTAGCTATAATATTTTCTTCAATTTATATAAAGCCATTACTACCTGATTAGCTGATTTTGATCAAGTAGTAATGGCTTTACCATCAGAACTTAGTGTTATCTGCTCTTGTTATTAAAATGGTGGATTCCCCTATTGTTTTCTAATTGGTCTTCCACTACTCCACTTTGATAACTTTCATTCAATTGATTTTGCACTGCTTGGACACCTTTGTTATCTTCAAATAAATGATTTTTCTTCTTTTTATTTTTTTTACTCACTGCTGACACCTCCTTATTTTTTAGTATGCACAAAACAATGTAACAGCCTTGTGATAATTACTACCAAATAATGGTGGTATCGCTTTGGTTTGAGTATACATTTTTTATATGATATAGAAAGGTAAATATCGTCGTAAAAGAATTTACTGTAATTTATTAACTTCCTTTATTCAATCTTTATCTGAATATCTCCTTCCAGTTCGTCCCCTTCCAAACTGAGATATTCCCAGCCTCATTGTAAATCAATGTTTTCTGTATGCTCTCCCTGGCCTTCAAACAATAATTGCTTCTCTGAATCAGCGGTGTTCCAATATACTTTTGCCTCTCCGCTTTCGATGTTAGCGTTATAGGTGATCTGAATCGTCTTTCCTTCCCTTCCATCAAGCGATGCGCCGCCAAACAGATTTTCTCTGCCTGAAAAATGTTGATATACCGCCTCATACGTTCCTGTATAATCATCTTTTCCAAATGCTCTTTCTCCTTCTAATGATTTGTCTTTTGTTAATGAGGGTTCACCAAAAAAGCTGGTAATTTTATCTCCTGCTTTTCGTATAGTTTCACTAAAAAAATTTTCATTATCATTTGAGCTGGAAGAACTGCAGCCAACAAGTAAAATAAAAGTGGCTGTTAAAGCTATCAAGATTAGTAAATGTTTTTTCATTTGTACTGCTCCTTATTTCTTTGACTTCATTTTAATCTAAAAGAAATCCGCTTATTCAAGTACTGCTGTGTTGAAAGCTCTCTTCCTTCATTTCTTTTTCACTTTTACATATTTCAACGATAGTTCCTTTATCTGAGGAAGAAAAATGAGCTTGCAGTTTCATTTTTTGCAACATGTAATTGGATATCAAAAAGCCGATATCTGCTGCGCTATCATAAGAAGAACCTTTCATATCAAGCTCTTTATCCATCACAATTATTCGTTCTTGTTTTACATCCACCGTAATACCAACGTATGTCCCTTTTACCGCATGACGTAATATATTTTGAAATAGATAATTGAACATACGAGTTATCCATTTAGGGTCTATCTTCCAATAAAATGTTTTTTCATCTGGTAAATCTACATCAATACGAAAGCTTTCTTTTTCAAATTGGGGATACCAATTGGCTGCAAAGTTTCTGACTAAACGAACCATATCTGTAGTTGTCGGATGGTATGGATATTTTCTGGATGTAATCATAGTATACGTGAGTAAATCCTCCATCCAGTCACTAATCTCCAGGATTTGATGGTCGATTTTTTTTAAAGATGCGATACCTTTAACACTCAAGCATTCATTACCCAATTGGAAAACATGCCTGCGCATAATGGTAAGCGGTGTCCGTACATCGTGTGAAAGATTGGCAATAACCTGTCGATTTATAGATTCTTCTGAGTTTTGTTTCCAATTCTTGTGAAAATGATGAGGTTGATGATGTTTTTTTTTCGTTCAATATATTCTCCCCCTCCTTCAGCTCTTCCTGCGTCTATTCATGCTCCAACGGCAAATAAAGTAAATCACCAGTAAAACTATTGTTGGGATATTTTGAGCAATGAGCATATAGGCGTTCATGTTTAAGGCCATATCGGAAAAGAAATCTGACTTTAAAAACATATATATGGTATAACTCAGAGATACGATTGGGAAAAGAAGTCCCATTAATCGATTCTTCCTGGTTGATAGAAAAAACTGTATTCCTAAAATTAAAATCCCGCCAACAAAGACAAGTAATAACTCAAATAGACTTAAATGCATAAATAATGACCTCTTTCATATAACTAATTTATCGCAGTGTAACTGGCTATAAGACTCCCGCTTCAAGAAATGAAGGAAACTTTTTATTTCTAAATGGGAAGTCCAACAGCCAGTAACGGCTCGATTCGTTTAAGGGCCTTTAGGTCATTGCCCTTGTGGTACTAACCTTCAGTGAGGACTGAAAGAAAACCCCACTGAAGGAAGTTTCACTTTATTGGACAATCTTGTAATAAACGCGTGCCGTTATCCGGTAAATAATCATGTAAACAATCAGGAAAACCAGAAAAGCGATAAGTACGCTTATTGGAAATAAATTTACCTGATTTATCATAACCAGAATCATCAATTTTCTCATCAAGAGGAAAATCGCTAAGATATGGATTCCTGTTACTATAACAGGAAGAAAAAAGACGGTTAAAATCTGAGATTTAATGGCTTTTTTAATTTCCATTTGATTAAGCCCGATTTTTTGCAGGATGGAAAAACGCTCTTTATCATCATAGGCCTCAGAAGTCTGTTTATAGTAAATAATCAGTACTGTCATTAACAACAGTAAAACTGCTAAATTCAAGACAATGAACAAAACACCACTCCTGAGGGCTTGTAAGTCACTCGCTGCTTCTGTTCGGCTATCTACGACAACAAGGTCCATATCTTCCTTTTCCATGTTGGATCGGAGCTGCTCTCCAAACGCAATTTCCTGCTGTTCATTTATGTCCTGTTCCAAACGGATTTGCGTAGACACGTTAGTACTTGCAGCATACCCCTCTACTATTTCTTTTTGCTGCTTTTCTATCTGACGAAGGGTTTCGATATCTTCAACGATAATGTAATACGTATCGCTAATTAAACTTGTCGTCTCATTGTCTAAAGAGAATTCTTCCATATCCTCCATGACATTGACGGAAAATTGATAATCCATCAGCGAAAGGGTTTTCTTTGTATACTCATCACCTGTTCCGTGTACATAGACTTCATTTTCATCAAGTGATATATTATCTCCAGTTAACTGGTTATAACTTTCCTGATCGGTCAAATATAAACTGGCCGGACTCTGTTTTGCTAACATTGAATAGGCATCTTTTGTGACTTCAAAACCATCGTCCGCAGCAAGTGTCACTAAATTAAGATACGTATAAGAAGATAATCCAGTAACTGTATTATTGGTTTCGGAAGCTGTTTGGTCAATCAGCTCGTTTAATTTCGCTTTTACTTCTTCCCCTGTGTCATCGGTATCCTCTGATAGCCTTACCTCTGAAATGACATTACCTGCATATTGTGAATCACCATCCTTATTGTCAGATACGATATATAAGGAGACAGCAATAGAAAGTAATAGAATCACACCAACAGATAAAACGGTAATATTGCCTAGACCCACCGCATTTTTTTCATCCGATAAAGCATCCCGGAAACAGGGATAAAATGGCTGGTCTGATAATAATAATTTTTATTATTTTTTAAGATTTTGAGTACAGCAATACTTCCGGTAGTAAATAACAGGTAAGTACCTGCAATAATCAATATGGCAGCTAGAAAGGCAAAAGGCATACCGCTAATGGGAGACTGTAATGTTAACCCAATATAATATCCCCATCCTGTTAATAGAACACCGAGAATCGAAAGGAACCATTTGGTTTTCGGTTCTTTTTCACCGACATTTCCGCTCTTTAAAAGATCAATCGGATTTGCAAAACGAATTTGATAGATGTTCCCTAATAAAATCAGCAAAAAAATGATGATAAAGAAACTGAGTGTCCATACAACTGCTTCTGGAGAAAACTCAAACCCAAGAGCTACATCCGCCCCCATCATTTGGCGTATCAATAATACACATACTTTATTAAGAATGGTGCCTGCAACTAAACCTACGATCATGCTGAAGACGAAAATATAAAAGGTTTCATAAGCAAGCATTTTCATGATATGCTTTTTATCCATACCCAAGATGTTGTATACACCAAATTCCCTTTTCCGATTTTTCATTAAAAAGCTGTTCATATAAAACAGAAAAATAGTAGAAAATAGAATCAATACAAAATATCCCATCGAAAGAATCGTTTTTAAATTCTCCCCGCCAGGAATTTCCGAAAGACCCGGATTGGTGGACAATGCCTGGATGATATATGTCATCATAATCGTACTAATACAGGAAATGATAAATGGGAAATACATTTTGCCATTTTTACGAATACTGTCTGCTGCCATTTTCAAATAAAAACTATTACGCATTTCCATCCTCCCCTGCGGCTAATATTGCAAGTGTATTGGAGATTTTTTGAAACATTTCTTCATTTGACATTTGCCCTTTATACAACTCATGAAAAACATTTCCGTCTTTAATAAATAATACCCTCTTTGCATGACTTGCAGCTTTAATACTATGCGTTACCATCAGAATCGTTTGGCCTTCTGCATTAATATAATCAAAATGCTGTAAAAGATCGTCAGAGGATTTCGAATCCAGCGCGCCAGTGGGCTCATCTGCCAATATTAATTCCGGATCGGCAATCAAAGCTCTGGCAACTGCTGCTCTTTGCTTTTGGCCGCCAGACACTTCATATGGGAATTTGGTTAAGATATGCTCGATACCAAGCTTCTCCGCTATTGGCTTTAATTTTTGTTCCATTTCCTTATGTTTTTTTCCTGATAATACTAATGGAACAAAGATATTGTCCTGTATTGAGAAAGTATCCAATAGATTGAAGTCCTGAAACACAAATCCCAAATTACTGCGTCGGAATGCGGAAATTTCTTTTTCAGGTATTTGGACGATATTCTTACGATTCAGCAATACACTTCCGCGTGTCGGCTTATCTAATGCAGCAAGAATATTTAATAACGTCGTTTTACCAGATCCTGATTCACCCATAATTGCTATATAATCTCCTGAGTCTACGCTGAAAGAGACGTCTGATAGTGCTTCTACTTGATTTCCTCCAAACCTTGTTGTATAGACTTTCATGACATGTTGAACTTGTAATAGTGTCATCATAATCTCCTTTCGCAAATTTCTTGTTGATACTTATACGATAGCAAAAAAAAGAAATGTCATTCCACAGTTCCATCTGACATTTCTTTTTTGTTTCTAACATTTTTGTTAGATTAGCTATTTTGTTGTTATTTGTTTAGGATCAAATACAATAAAAACCTTCGTTCCTTTTTTAGGCTCCGATTCAATTTTTATTCGATGCCCCAATTTCGCCAGAATCTGCTTGGAAAGATGAAGCCCAATTCCGCTGGCACTCTTATGCTGCCGACCTGTAAATCCTGTGAAATTTCTTTCTCCTACGCGAGGAATATCCTCCGGGTGAATGCCGATACCTGTATCCTCTACCACAACAGCGTTTTTTTCCAAGTAAATAGAGATAGAACCATCATTCGTATATTTCAAGGCATTGGATAGAATTTGTTCCAACACAAAACTCAGCCATTTTGAATCAGTGATTATTTGCTGATCTATCCCCTCATAATGAACAGGCAGTTTTTTTCGAATAAAGATGGGAGCATATTTCTTTATTGTTTCACGGACAATCGCATCCAGGTCCACCTTTTGAAAATGATAATCTGTCGAAGCACTTCCTAAACGCACATACTGTAATATCAATTCTACATACTGTTCAATTTTGAATAGCTGTTCCTTCATTTCTTCGGACACTTCATCATTGTCCTCATCTTGAAGTATTAAGTGGAGAGCAGAAATGGGTATCTTTATTTGGTGTACCCACATGGTGAAATAATCTAAGATTTCCTGCTCGTTTTGTGTTTTTATATTTTCCAGATGAGAAAATGCTGCATTCAATTTTTCCAATAGAGCTTGATAGTCACTTTCTATTAAATTGGCCGGCGACGGTAACTGCTCTATCTCAACATGCGTTTGTGCTTGATGAAATGTTAGCTCTTTGTGACTGCTGTAGTAGTTATAAAAATGAAAACCAGCAGCTGCAATTCCAATAAATCCGCATAATGCCAGCCAAAGAATAGAACGCTCTAATGGCACCTGATACAAATAACCAATAATGATGTTTATCAAGCCAAACAAAATCCATAATGCAATCGGTATTTTACAATTGTTCAAATACGTTAAAAAGATTTTCATGTTATCCCTCTATAATATATCCTTCGCCTTTTTTGGTTGTAATCAAATTAACCAATCCCATCTGATCCAATTTCTTTCGTAAGCGGTTCACATTTGTATATAACGCACTATCATCTACAAAGCTGTCTGATTCCCACAAAGTTATCATCAATTCATCACGTTTGATGATTTTCCCTCTATTTTCAAGGAGCTTTTGAAAAATTTTAGCTTCATTCTTCGTTAATTCCGCTGTTTCATTCTCATAAGAAATCGTAAAATTATTCACATTAAAAATTAGCCCTTGATGCTCGATTAGATTGCTGGAGCCACTAAAATCATAAGCCCGACGTAGAATAGCATGAACTTTCGCCATCAATACTTCTAAATCAAAAGGTTTGGTTATATAATCATCCGCCCCCATTTCAACTGCGCGAACAATATTTAAATTGTCTGAAGCAGAAGAAATAAAAATAATAGGGATTTTCGATACCTTTCGTATTTCTCCACACCAATAATACCCATTAAAAAATGGAAGTGAAATATCCATCAGTACCAATTGAGGATCAAATGCAATAATTTCAGAAAGAACATTCTGAAAGTCTTGTACTACCGCTCCTTCATATCCCCACTTTTCCATATGCTCTTTTATTTTTTTAGATATGACTGAATCATCTTCCACGATAAATATTTTCAACTTATCAGTCCCTTCTAATTAATCTTCATGAAATTTTACTTTTATAATGTATCTCTTCATAATCAATTATCTCAAGAATATTTGGACCATAATTTTAGCGGTCAGGAAACCAGATTTATCTTACTATGAAGCATAGCTTTCTGAAAACCTGGACAAAGCCAGGGGTTTTAAACTAGAATAAATCCAACTGAAAATAATGTCCAGTTGGATTGAATAAAATAAATTACTGGTCTGAAGATTAATTATCATTTAAACTTTTCTCCATCGATAATAAAGGGCATTCTTTTTTTCCAATCATGATAATTTGCTCCGAGGACAAAAGAAACCCTTTTTTCTTATAAATACTTATCGCCTTTTTATTATCAGATAAGACTTCCAAACACAAAAAATCTTTTTTCATTTCTTTAGCAGCATCCTCGACATACTGCATAAATTTTGAACCGGCACCCAGACCTTTATATTGGTTTAAAATATATACTCGTTCCATTTTTAAATAGTTTGGTTGAATCGTGTACATTCCGTAGCCGATTATTTCATCATTATTTTGTATAAAAAGAAAATGATAATTTGACTGATTTAATTCTCTCATCAGATTATCTTTGCTGTATGTGATATTTACATATTCATTGACGTTGACTTCACCTAATATGTAATTAAAAGCTTGTCTGTATGTTAATTTACTAATCTCTTGTAATTTATCGACATCATATGTTTGACATGTTATAAATTCCATAGAAACACCCTCTATGATTAAATACCCCTGTTAATTATCATTATTTTAACAAATTTTACGTATCTTCATGTAATAGAATAATCCCAATTATATCTTACTGAATGATTTTAAGCATCTCTTTATTTGGAAAACACGTTGAAAATCGTAAGTGTCCTCTAAAGTAAATTAGATTCATCTTTTTGAAGTTGTGACAGCTCTACACTTACATTCCATAGATTTTTTTGATTCTCTTTGTTATAGGAAAGAGCAGAAGTTTTCATTTCTTTTTTGCCCTCAAAGTACCTTCCAGTGACATACTTTAATTGATTATCCATTACTAATGAAGCTAAAGCCTTACCCGATTTAGCAACGCTATTTATATTTGTAGGAAGAATTACAAATAAGCCAAGAAAATATTTTAATACAAATCTTGAAATAGGGTGATAGGTTCTGGCAAGCCTTGTTTCCGGCCTTAACCCAGGATCAAAAGCATTTACTGTTATATTTTTAGAAGTCATTTTGTTTAATCGATCAACCAGTTCATACATGCAATGTATATTGCATAATTTTGAAGTAGTATATCTTCTCTTCCCTGCCAATCCTTTCTTATCGTTCGTACGGTCTCCCTCAGAATAAGCTAATAATTTTGCATTTTTATAGATAGGCTCAGGCATGCCGGTTTTCTTCTCCGGGTCATGCGTACCGCTGCTGACAAAAACAATTCTTCCGTCTTTATCCATTCTATCAAGTAATAAGTTCACTAGAAGAAAAATGGCTCAAATGATTTACTGCAAAGGTTTCTTCAAATCCTTCCTTGGAATAATGCGTATGATCCACAAATTGCACTCCCGCGTTACAAACTACTGCATATAGTGGTGGCAGGTTTGATAAACTATTAGCAAAATCTCTGACTGATTTCAAAGAAGAAAGGTCTATTTCCGCATAGGAAATATTTTTATTCTTCGTTTCTTTCATTAAAGATTTTACTGCCTCACTTGCTTTTAACTGATTTCTGCAAGCTTATCATCATATCCTGGAAAAATATGAAAATATAGAGAAATACTTAATGGCAAAAGGAGGTGACAAACGAATTTTAGATAGTGTGAAGGAAAAACTTAAGTCATAGTTCACTAGTGACATTAATTATCGGACAGTTAAACCAGATGCGAATGTAAAATGAATAGGCAGGAAATGCAAGCAGCGGCTCCTAAAAACCCGCTGCTTTTTCTTTTTTCAATCAAACACAAACTGGTTCATACAACTTGAAATTCCAATTCATGTTTCTTTGCCGAAGAAAAAAATAACTAAATAGTTGAAGAAGAATTTCCAGAAGTAATCAAACTTTTAAATTTAAAAATGTATAGGTTTCTTTCAAAACTACTTCTAAATTATCTATCAACAAAGCGTGTCCGGCATTCACCGACGCATAACGAAAATCAATTCCAGCTTCTTGTAAGTCCTCTATTATTTCTAACGTCATTATCTCCGATACGATCAAATCATTTTTCCCCCAAATTACTAAAATAGGAGCCGCGAGATTACGTATTTCCCCAGTCCCATCAGCTACACCATTGGATACTGTACTTATATTGAAAACATTCGCTGCATATGCTGCATCGAGTATATTCCTTTGCTGTGTTGCACTTGTTAAATACTTTTGATACTGTTCTTCATTTGGCTGGTTAACGGAATAAAGCACCTGATCCATAGCTGATCTAAAAAAAGCTTGATTATTCATTTTCTGAGCATCTAACATCCTATTTAATCCTGGATCTTTTACTAATTGCTCTCTGGAATGAATTCTTTTACCCTCTGTATTAAAAGCTGGATACCCACGTGTAGACATGGAAGAAAGCAATACGATTTTTTGAACATAGTCTGGATAATCAATTGCAAACTGCATGGCTACACCGCCTCCATTGGACCAGCCGAGTAAAGAAAACGTCTTCAAATCTAATTGATCAACAAGCTGTTTAATATCATCAGAGAAATCCTTGATTGAATTTACCGGCTGATGATAGGTTGATTGTCCATACCCGCGTAAATCAATCGCATAAACTGTAAAGACAGGATCTATTTCTTTAAGCAGCAAATCCCATTGAGCGGAAGATGCCATATTTCCATGAATTAATAATAGAACATGCTCCCCGCCGTCTCTTTTTACATAAAATAGATTTTCACCAGTATCCAATGTGATATTCATAAGTATCCTCCTTTTTCTAATTCCAAATCCTTTAATGACTTCATCTTCACCGTGAAAGTATATATTTATGTTAAATGATTGCCATATGGAATCCCCTTTCATTATACATTGAAATATTATTTATAGATTATCAGCTCAAAAATCAACTCATGAATCTAATCATGGGTTATTGGTATAACCTCTATCTCATAGTCGAACAATTGCCGCAATGTGTGAATGGTCCAACAAATACCGCCAATTGTTATTTACCATTCTATATCGTTGGGTACGTTATCAGCTAATTAGTCACAATATCTATGGAACAAATCAGCAGGATTAATATATCCTCAACTAGTGGATAACAACTTTCTCCTTGCAGCGATGGCAGCGTAATCCAAGAAAGGGTTATTATTCCGTATATTTCCAATAGATTCTCAGCGATTGATTTATATATTTTTCCAAAATCAAGCTCATCTAATCTCTTGCGGTAAAAATGGCCCTAATGTTGGTAGGAAACTTCAAATACATAAAACCTCGCCCTAACTTTAGGTCGAGTTTAAAATTAGGTTGTTTAATTTTTTATAAAAAACGCTTCACCTGAACTATAAACAGTGTTTAAAAAACTAGGTTTTAATCTATTATATAGCCCATTTCTTGAAAAATAAGGTTGGATTTTCAAAACTAAATCAAAAAATGCAATCCATCACAAAGCACCAAGCAAGATGCAGGGAGCAATACTTATAAATAACACAATACGAGATGCTGAATATGAGGTAAGGCTTCATTCGTTTGATTGTTATAGCCACATGGATTGGATTCAACCGTTTCAAATTCAAAACCAGCCCAAATATATAATTGTATGGCCCTGATACTCCAGATTTGTGTTGGGATGTACATCATACAATCACCTTCTATCTCAACCATTCGTTTGACGCCTTCCGCGATAAGCGCCCTTCTTAATCCGAGACGTTGATATTCAGATTTAACAGGGACCCAACGCATAACCGGATAGTGCCGCTTTCCGGTATAACCCCACCAAGAAGTGAAATTTGCTATTTTTTCTCCAACTTCATTCTATATAAAAAAAGTTCTCCATTCTGCTTTATATGGAACAAACTCTTCTTCAAAGTATGCAGCATCTTTTACACGCTCAAAAGTATCTGCAGATTTTTCAATTTCACCCCAAGCAAGTGCATCTCCATCTTGGTAATTCACAAAAGAGAATTCCTTTGGTAACGCACTGTTAAGAATAGGTGAACCTGAATTTCTCTTTAAAATAACTGTAAACAGTTTTAAGCTTTTATTAAACATGCTCTTCCCTCTGTGTATTTGTTTTGAGCACGGAAGAAAATTAGAAAGTAAACTTAATTCATCACACGTGCTCCATTACTATAAAGTCTTTGATTGATTTTAGTTTCCGTCATCATACTTTCTACAAAGATTACTTTTAGGCTAGCATGTAGATAAGTAACAGTAAGTAGAAAGAATATCTATAATTAAACTATCCTGTGTTCCATTAACTGGCTCGTTTGTTGCATACAGATTTTTTTATATTCTCATATTAAATATATACCATATAATTTACTCAATAACCATCCAGCCAGAATATTTTTCTAAAAGGAGTTCAGGCTGTGAAAATGGTGTATCTTTAGCGGTTGGCCGCTGCTTTGCTATTAAATAATTTAATCTTCAACAAATCAAAATACTGAAACTTAACTAACCATCATTCGTTATAGGGTTTTACCCTCCCTGCTTTCCTTCGTCTCCAAAGAACGTCCCCATGCAGATAAAACAACAAACACCACAAAGAATCATAACGGCACCAATCCAAGTTGTATGAATAAGTCCAATCGAGTCTGTAACTACACCACCTAAGTATGAACCTAATGCTATTCCTGCTTGAAAAGCTGCAATATTAATTGCTGAAGCAACATTTACAGCAGACGGAACAAAGCGTTCAGCTAATATCATGACATAAGATTGTAACACTGAAATACTCATAAAAGCCAATAACCCCATATATAATACGGTTATTAACCCAGCCGCTTTAAATGGAATGGTAAAATACATGACGAGTAGAATCACTGATTGCACCAGGAATATATAAATTATTTAAACAAGACTATCAAGGTATAATCTTACGTCTTTTGAAATCATCAAAAATATCCGTAAACATCTTCTGGGTATCAATATATTCATGAAAACCAAACCGCCGTGCTTTAGAACCATCCGCGAACATATCATAATCCCATGAAAAGACAAAATCTCCAAAGCCCCAGGAAGAAACATCTTTGTAAGGCGTCTCTGCAAGTCCATACTTAGCAATCATTTCTTCCCAAAGCGGTTCTTTATCTGCCATGATAACATCCAAGGACATTGGAAGCGGAAGGAATGTTTTCTCTGATTTTAAAAATACAGCCTGGGTTATTTTCCCGGAAGGCTGCCCCTTACGAAAAGCGAATAAAAGCTGGCTTCAAGATGATGGAATTTCGTTTGATAATACCATTGAAGTAAGTTCACTGGATACGATGCTGAGCTGTGTACGGGCAGGAATCGGCAATACACTTCTAAACCGAATCGGTAGTAGATCAAAAGGATAAACAAATACAATTCTATCCAGTACCAGAGCAATTCAGATTCGTCACTTCCCGATTAGTTACTCGGAAAAGTCCATTTTTAAGCAAGGCATTTACAGCTTTTGCTGATTGCTTTGCAGAAGCTGATAAGAATGAAATGTATAAACAAGGAGAGAAGCTGCATGCAAACTGAATTTGACAAAACCTGTGTTCCAAACGGCATCGCTTTAAAAGACACCGGCTTTGGATATACATTATCCGTGATTGGCGGAAAATATAAAATGATTATTCTTTATTGGCTGTCTGAAAATGATGTCATGCGCTTTAATGCATTACAGCGAAATATAGCCTCTATCTCGTATAAAACACTAAGTGTTATGCTAAAAGAAATGGAAGAGGGTGGAATTGTCATGCGGAAAGAATACCCGCAAATTCCTCCAAAAGTGGAATATTCACTGACTGAGCTGGGCAGATCGCTTCTTCCAATATTAAATATGATGTGTGACTGGGGAGAAATGAATCAGAAAGTTACGCCTTGAACGAGAAAGCCTGCATTGCTTAAAATGATAAAAACCTGATGATTTTATTTCTGATCGTCAGGTTTTTATGATGAACTCTTATTCTTAATCGTTATTAACAGGATGATCACCCAGAACGGATAATATATTGGAAAAAGCAAACTGCGTTGTATCTTTGGAGATTTGCTCCAGCTCTTCCATACCTTCACAAACCACTTCGGCCATGTAATTATACTCTCCGCCAATCCTCCACAAATCTATGATATTGTTGTTTTCTTTACAGTAATTCGTTAACTTTTCACAGCTCTTGGTTTGAAATAGAACGAAACCATGTATTCCTTTATTAAGCTCTTTATGATTTACCTCGACCGTATAACGCTTTATTACATTATCTTCTAATCTCTCTATCCTCGTTTTCACAGCAGGAGATGACATGTTTATCTGTTTGCCGATTTCTGTGTATGTAAGTCTTGCATTTCTTTTTAATAAATCTAATATTTGGTGATCGATATGATCTAACATTCTTTTCTCCCCGCTTTCTTTAAAATTTAAAGTTTTTCATAGCATATACTTTAATCATCCCATTGTAAACAATACGGCATCAGATTAAACTTCAATATGAGGTGATCAATATGACACGTTCCATCTTCTCTAATTATAAAATCGGGAACTTAACATTAGATAACAGAATTGTAATGGCGCCAATGACAAGAGGATTTGCTGATGACGAAACAGGTGAAGTCAATTACCTGGTTGCAGACTACTATGGTAAACGGGCAAGATACGGTGCCGGCTTAATTATTACTGAAGGAATTGCTATAAATGAAACGGCCAAAGGAACCTACGGGATACCCGGCATATTCACGCATTGCCAGATGTTAAGCTGGCAAAAGGTTACAAGAGAAGTACATCAATATAAAACAAAAATCTTCGCTCAGCTCTGGCATGTAGGCAGAGTAAGCCATCAGGAAATTTTAAATGGGCACGCACCTGTCGCCCCCTCACCTATCAGCGCTAGCGGAAAGGTACATCGATTGAAGAAACCCTTCCAAACTCCCAGAGCTTTAACTAATACGGAAGTCTATCAAATAATAGACGATTACAGAGATGCAGCAAGAAATGCAATGGAAGCCGGATTTGACGGTGTTGAAATACATGCCGCACATGGTTATCTGATTGATCAGTTTATCAGCGAGAAAACGAATCAGCGTCAGGATGAGTTTGGCGGTTCTTTGCAAAACAGACTGCGGTTTTTAGATTTAATTATTAAAGAAGTAAAGAAGGTTGTTCCTAAAAATAGAATCAGCATTCGAATTTCCGAGAAGAAAGATGATGATACAGATTATGTATGGGAATATCCTGAAGAAATGGTATGTGCCATAACAGGGGTTCTTGCTAAACACCAGCTGAAAATCCTCCATCCGTCTGTAGAAAACTATGAGGATACGCTTCAAAATGATCTAAGATCGCTGCATACATTATTCAGGCAATACTGGGATGAAACACTTATCGCTGTCGGAAATATAGATCCTGAAAGAGGAGTAGACATTATTGAAGCTGATCAGGCAGACTTCGTAGCATTTGGGCAATTATTTATATCCAATCCAGATCTGGTTATTCGTCTGAAAGCAACTCGGGAGATTTTTCCGAATCAGACAAAGGATCAGCTTCCATGTTTAGTTTAGGAGTTTAAAGCTGGCGGTTTGCAAAAACCTATATACAATGCTTGTCTGTTCATTCTTTAAAAACAACAAAGCCATGAACTGCAAATTTGTAGTTCATGGCTTTGTCCAATAGGTAAAGTGTGCTGGTACTATTTAAATTTCAGCGGCCCATATCTCCATTTCAATCTTAATATCAGGCAAGCCAAGCTCTGAAATATATCCGATTGTCATTGCAGGATATGCTGACTGAAACAGTTCATCCCATTCAGAATACAGGAAATCCCAATCAATGGATTCAGTTGCCCAGATATTCACCTTGATAATATTATCGCTGCTTATTTTTTCCGTTTCGAGGACGCTTTTTATATTGTTAAATGTATGCTTCACCTGTTCATTGAAGTCTTCCGGAATATTTCCTTGTTTATCAACACCAATTTGTCCGGAAGTCACGATGAGTTCGGCATTTTTTGGAACTCTCGTAATTTGAGTGTAGTTACCGACAGGACTCGGCATTTTTTCAGGGTTTTTTCTTACTATTTTTTCGTTCATTTTATTACCTCACCATCAAAAATTTATACTGCTTTATTCATTAAAAATAGACACACTTCACCAATTTGACTATTTTTAATGAAAATCAGCAGTAGAGTATCCATATCCGAATGATAAAAATGCAATTATTTTTTTCTTCATGAATTGGACACCCCTTTCTTTCAGATGGTAATGTACGTTTTTTTTAATATAACATAGTAAATGAAAAATATCTTATTTAAAGAAGCTGTAAAAATCTATTTAAATAGAAATCCATATCTTCCTGGACATCAATGAATAAATTGTGGCCTGCATCGTTTAAGACGGCAACTTCTAAATCATTTGAGCCATCCAGTAAACTTAATTGATCGTGATAACCAACGACTTGATCATTCTTCCCTAACAACGTAATTCCTTTGTATTTCGTACTACTTGAGACTAACTCCTCTTCAAATGAAAAAGAATAGTTTTTGAAATAATTTGATTGTAAATTATCCCAAAAATCACTGTTAAATTTAGTTAACCCTGGAATAATTGCTTTTTGATAGTTTTCCCATGCTTTGTTATTTATCAAAACATTCATGGAGAGAAAATCTTCATAGTAGCTTTCATTCGATTCAACAGATACTTTCTCCTGGAAAATATTTTTATGTTTTGCTGTTTTCCGATTATTTATATTCGCAATCAAGACAGGACAAGTAATAAACAAACTATTTACTTTTCCCTTCAGTTTATGGGCTAAACCGAAACACAGATACCCCCCATAGGAATGCCCGAACAATGATACAGCTTCATCTCCAGAATCAGCTACAATAAATTGTTGAATTGTATGTAAAATATCATCCGAGTTTTTTAAGTTTTCATTAACCCCAGATTCCCCCATCCCTGGTAAATCAATATAAACGCGTCTAATATTTTTATCAGCTAGAAATCTGTCATAAGTTTGCATCATGCTGGCAATATCAAGCCCTAATCCATGTAAAAAATAAATGGTTTTACCAGCTCCATACTCTTGATAATGAATTTTTACATTGTTTATAATCCTCTCCATCCATATTCCCCCCTGTATGTTCCGTTGATATTATACCATATGGGTATGAACAGGAGAATTTAACCCTCTACGGAGAAACCTTTCCCTGTGTGATTCCTGATTTCCCTATTCTATTGCATTAACAAATGTTATTTCTTCAACAGGATGTCTGACAGTAGCATGACCATCCTCTGCTCCCTTCCCAACACTTAATAACATAATATCTTCATAGTGTTCAGGAATATCCAAAGCTTCAAAAAGAGCAGTTTTATCATAGCCTGACATGGTAATCGTCTGATACCCTTTTTCATTTAAAAGAAGAACTAAGCTCATCGCCGCCAGACTGCCATCACGTACTAATTCTTTTACATAGCCCTGGTGAGACATACCTTGATAATATACAATGGCTGCATCCGTCAAAAGTGATTTGATTTCTTGATTAAAATAGCCTTTCTCAAATGCTTCATCCTGTATAGCACGGATATTTGCTGTTTCAAAAGCACGGTAATCACCCAATACAAAAATCAGATAACTGGATGTTTCCACCTGTTCTTGATTATTGGCAGCAGCTCTGACTTTAGTGCGCAATGCTTTATCTTCAATAAGTAAATATCGCGTGCTTTGAATGTTATTTCCATTTGGTGATTTGGATGCTAACTCAATCGCATCAAGTATTTCCTTTCTGGCAATTATAACGTTTGGGTTATAATGCCGTACCGATTTCCTGCTTAAAATAATATTTTTTAAAGTCACCTTTTATTCCTCCATACTCCATTTGTTTATACTGCCTCACTTTAACTGAATTTTTTCTTTTAAGCTCCAAATCCACCATCTACAGCTACGCATGTACCAGTAATAAATCGGCCACTTTCCCCAGCTAAATGAGCTACCGTTGCTGCAATATCTTCTCCCTCTCCAAAATGATCTAATGCCAGCAAACTTTTTATTTTTTCTGCATTTGGACCGTCAGATGAACTCATGTCCGTATTTATCGGACCTGGATCAACAACATTGACTGTTATCTTACGAGATCCTATATCTCGTGCAAGACCCTTCGTAAAACCAATCAAAGCTGATTTAGTCATGGAATATAAACTGAAATCTGGCTTAGGAACATGATAAGCAAAGCTGGAGCCAATGGAAATGATTCGTCCACCTTCTTTTAAGTATTTTAGTGCAGTTTGGGTAGTTATAAAAACGCCTCTTACATTCACATCGAGCGTATGATTCAATTCTTCTAATGTAACAGCTTCAGGTGGCCCATCCGGAAAAATTCCTGCATTGTTGACTAGAATATCAAGCTGACCAAAGTAAGCTATTGTTTGTTCAACTGCTTCTGTAATTTCTCCGGGGTTGCCGCTATCTGCCCTAACCGCAACACCCTGTTGACCTAGAGCCTTCATTTCCGACACTACCTTTTGCGCTTTTTCCTCAGCATGAACATAAGTAAATGCAACTTTCGCTTCCTCTTGAGCAATTTTTTTCACAATAGCTGCACCAATACCTCCTGCTCCCACCAGTGACGAATGCAACTTTATTTTTTAAATTCATTCTTTCCCCTCCTTTGTTATTAAGTACCTTTATTAAGTTCCGTATAGAGCAAAATCAATCTTTAAAGTAGATATGTGTTTAATAAATAGTATCTACTTTATGCCAAGCTTCTTTTAACATCACCACCTTATATTTTTGTTATAATCATAGTAACTTGAGTTTGTATAATTGAAAATACTGCACTTTGTTGTTACTAGGTTACTTTCAAGTAAGGGGTGAATTGTTTTGAATAAAGTTCATACAGGATTTGATGTGGTTCAAAATATCATAAGCGGAAAATGGAAAAGCATTATCCTTTATCAGCTCGGTTATGGAAATAAGCGGACTAAAGATTTACTTAAAATTTGTGAAGGCGTTTCTCATAAAGTATTGAATGAACAGTTAAAGCAATTACAAGCAGACGGTCTAATTAAGCGTGCTGTTTATGCAGACGAAGTTCCAATCAGAGTTGAATACAGTCTTACGGAGTATGGACGTTCCTTTTTGTCATTATTAAAAGAAATGTGTGATACCGGTGATGAACATCTTAAAAAACAAGGGATAACAACATATAACAATAAGGTTTGTGAGGACTATAATGAACATACATAAAACCCGTAGCAACTTGCCTCCGGGTTTTATGACTATAGATTATTCAAAAATGTTATATATTTCATTGTGTTACGCTCCAACCCATTTTCCCCAGGCTTTAACTCCTCCTCTTCTGTTCCACCCGGTTTTTTCTCTTCGCCGTAAAACGCATGAATAGAACGATAATTTGCCTTACAATAGAAAAAAGTGGTTTCAAATGGAATAAGTATTTGTTCTAACGTATGGCCATATCTCCCCTCTTTCCTATAATCGCTGGATCGGATACCTGCTGAAACCGCCAGCGCCACTTTCCGGTTTTTTAATTTGTCCCCGCCATTGGAACCGTAGGCCCAGCCGTAATCGAAAACTTCATCCATCCACTTCTTTAAAAGTGATGGACTATTAAACCATTGAATCGGGAATTGCAACACCAAGTTTTCATGCGATTCAATCAGCCCCCTTTCCTTTTCTACATCTATTTTTTCTGCTGGATAAGCTCTATATAATTCATGTACTGTATATTTTTCAGGATATTTTTTTAACTCCTCTACCCAACGTTTATTTACAGTAGATGTCTCGATACTCGGGTGAGCTGCTACAATAAGTGTTTTCATGTGTTTGCATCCTCCTTCAAATTTGTTTCTATTTGATTATAGAATGCAAACAAATCTTATGTAAGTACGCACTTTTAGGTGAGATACTGGTGTAAAGGTAAGTGTCTCTAAAAAATGTACTTAGTATTTTTAGACAAGGATTTATTTAATTGAATGTATTTTAAATTAGTTCATGTAATTTTTTAATTCTTTTAAAATCAGAAGTTACCTTATCAACATAGAAATTATACTCTCTTCTGCCTCCTTCTCAAATTTTTATATTTATAGAAATCAAAAAAATACTGACATTTCTCATTAATAATGTTACTATTAGATATATTACTAATAGTAATGTTATTTTATTCATCTAATTTTATCAAGGAGGTTTTGTAATGCTTTCTTTTTCAATAATAGGCGCCATCATTTTTGGATGTATTGCACTGTTGACGCTGCTCGTAACTTTGGGATACCCGTTAGGAGAATTTACTCTGGGTGGAAAATATAAAATATTACCTTCCAAAATGAGAATAATGAGCGGAATCTCGCTAATTATCCAAGCAGTTGCAATTATAGCTATACTTGATGCAGGCGAGGTAATTACTACGGTTTTTCCTTTTAATGTACAAAAGGGATTATGCATTTTCTTTGGATTTTATCTTTTATTAAATGTAGGGATGAATAGCTTATCTTCCAGTAAAAAGGAAAGATATTTAATGACGCCTTTATCTTTATTGGCATCTATTTGTTTTTTTGTCACAGGATTCTTTTAAATAAAGGAGATATATGATTATGGATAATATCATTTTAGGATTTCTGATGATTCAGGGATCGACGATTTATGAATTAAGGCAATTTATCAAAAAAAATCTCTCCACTGTCAGCAGTGATAGTACTGGAAGTATTCAAGCAGGCATAAATAAATTATTAAAAAAAGAATGGATTACCTACGAAGAACGAGTGGAAGGCGGCATAAATAAAAAAACATACTTTATCACCGAAGCAGGAAAAAATCACTTTAGAGAAAATATATCAACTCCTATGTTATATAAAGAAAAAAACATGGAATTAAGCAAGCTGTTCTTTCAAGGATTTGCAGATAGCTCCGAGCACGAGAAGTTTGTTAGTCGCTACATTGATGAATTAGAAAAGAATTTACATCACCTGGAAGCCATTAAAGCATCGATTGGTCAAAGAAATGATTTCGGTCCAGCGTTTATTAACAAGTTAAAAGAAGCTGGTGGCGCTACAGAATTTTTGACTGAAGACGGTTTGAAATCAATTGCCTTCTTCCAATATGCAACACTGGATTTAGGAATAGCGAAGATTAAATTTGAAATAGAATGGTTTAGAGAATTCCAGGCAACATTAAAATAGAAATGATAGAAATTGAACAAAATAATTAACTTTATTCACTCAGGCTGCTTACAAGCAACTAATTGCTTAGATAACTTTTTTCTGTTTGAATTTACTGCTTTTGCGAACATGTCATTATTTCAGACTAAAATTGTTCCATCTACCAAAGAGACACCTACTCTGGCAGATGCTCTCAACATCTCTGCATTTAACTTAGCTAATGCTGGAGGTTATTTTTTCTATTATTTTATTGATTTATGTAAGGAAGCAGCATGTAGATGGAATTAAAAAATAGGATAAATTAAAAATTCTTCATCACAATTACAATATTAATTCTGGCTAAAAAACAGCGTATTACTATGAAAAGGAGTGCTTCTTTAACTAAAAAGCAAGTACTCCTTTTTATATAATAAATATTCCATCTAAGAAAATTGACTTTCACAATCAAAAATTAGTTTCTTATTCTTTAATCAAAATTCTCTAAAACAACCTTTCCAACTGCTTGTCCTGTTTCCAGCCAAGTGTGGGCCTTCCGCATTAATCGGTGATAATTGTTTATTGACTGTTGCACAAATTACTTTGTTATCCACCAGTTCAGCAATATGATTTAATAGATTGTGCTGACTAATCATGTCCTCCGTCTAGTACATCGATTTCGTAAACATTGTTTGATTCATTCCATTCCCTCCTTCTGTATCTCTCTAGACCGATTCTAACATTATGAAATTGCTTTTCAATCGTGTAATATATGTGACATAGCAACCGTTTTGTATCCAGCAGAAAGAGGATGTTGAAATGGAACGAAAAATCCATGATTGCATGGATGGCTGCCCGGTAGAAAGCACATTGCAGATTATATCTGAAAAATGGAAATGTGTGATTTTATATCATTTAATCAAGCATAAAGTCTGTCGTTTTAGTGAATTGCAACGCTATATGCCAAGCTGTTCACAAAGAATGCTGGATCTTCAGCTGAATGAACTGGAAGCAGACAATATATCTCCAAAAAAGTTTATCCCGTGATTCCACCGAAAACAGAGTATGGCTTGACCTCATTCGGAAAAACATTAGCACCGGTAATTAATGAAATGAATAAATGGGGAGAAATGTATAATCAAATTCATAGATAAATTCACGAAAATAAACAATCAGGGAGTTGTATAAAATGAATGAAAAAATAACTGCAGAAATAAAACGCTCTATAAAAGCAGAAGACATTCTAGCTCAAATTAATAGTAAAACGAAACTGGGAGACTTACGAAAAATAGCAAAGGAGATAGAAAAGATCATGAACTAGCTCTGGAGCTTTGGTCGACCCAAGTGTTTTTACCCAGACTATTAGCAATCTTAATTATGGACAAAAAGCTTCTTTCACAGGATGTGCTTAATAAGCTTGATAAGGATATGCAGATTCACACTTTTGATGAGCGAAATAACTTAATGGACTAGTTAATGGCTAATCAGCTTACCAAGGATGATAAGAGAATTGCATTGATGCAGTCATGGGAAACACCCCCCGTACTCCCTAAAAGCGAGCTTTTTGGTATTATCAAGCGCGCTTGAGATGGCCCGACAAACACCGCCTGATAATACTGCAGAGCTGCTATATGCATTAGAAGCTAATATTACGCAGGAAGAACCGGAAGTTCAATGGGCTATGAATTTCACAGCAGGCTGGATAGGCATTTATGACGCAAGGAATCGCACACGCTGTATGAAAATTGGTGAGAAAACGGGCCTTTACAAGGATGAAATAGTAGCAAAAGGATGTACTAGCCCCAGCTATTTGCCAGAGTTTATTACGATTGAAGTTAACAAACGGAATAATAAATAACTGCCTCTGAAAAATTTATTTGGGTTGGACTGGAAAATAAAGAAAACAACTTTTTATAGCAGCTGGTTAGTGAAATATGCAAGAAAGGTGTAAGGGATTATTCCACTATCACTTATTGATCTGAAGGGTGCTTATTTTTATATAAGTACAACTTCCAGCTGTCGCAGTACGGAAAATTAATTTTGTTTTCCCGCTATCAGAGAGTTCCATAGCTCATACAAATTCATTATTCTCTATGGTTAAATCCAAATCTGACAATACCCTGTAGATTACTTTTACACCGTATATTTTAGTTACTTTTTTATGTTTAGCAACTCAACACCTCTTATCCCTTCATTTGATAATGCTTCATATAACTAACTATTCCCTTTTAGCAAATAAGTTGTTCATGCAGTTCATTAGAAATGATGCTGGTTAAGAAGCCATTCGCTGTTGTCCCCATATTGAATGATATTTAATCATGTAAAAAATCATTACTATTGATAAAATAAATGCGCCTCCATCCGTTATCGCACTTGGCAGGATTCCCCATAAACCGTAAGAATCTAAGACGACGCGCCACATAGATGTTGGAATCATTGCAAATCCTAACCCTTGTGTGAAATTAACTATTAAAATAATCCACCACAATACTATTGATTTACTTCTAATAGCAAAAATGCCCAAAATGTTTCCAAGTATATAAATGCATCCTATGATACGAAACCACTTTACAAATCCACCGGATTCCGCTGTTGGATTTGTAACTCCCGCTATTTCCATCATGGTTTCTATAATAGATGTATTTACAATAACAAAGTTATGTAAAGTGGTTCCAATTGTGAATATTATGGAACATAAAGCGATGGTTATTTGAAGCCTTCGAGTAGCCGCTGTTGAAATTAATTACTGTTTTTTTGTAATCATGATATCTTTCTCCTTCATACATTAAAAGTAATTTTACAATTTCACCGATGAAATATTGAGGGTATTTATTACAACCAAATAATTAAGTCGTTATTTATAATAGCATTCACTGATTATTGTATCCATACAGCTCAAGATCATAATTTTATTGGGCTAAAGTCTTAATATTACAAGGTATGACAAGTTATTAAAATGTTGGCTACGGAAAGTTGAACAGTTTATTAGGTTTGAAGGCTACGGCTACAAAGTATCTCGGCATTTATCAATAGGACACTCGAATTCTTCCTTGAAGCGAGCTTTACCACCAATTGTTCGCCCATGATAGTCACACAATAAATCCCCGCTACAGTATTATGTATAGCAGGGAGCTATTTAAAGTTTTATCCATATTTTGTTTATAAATAGATTAGCGGATTGAAATCCTTGATTCAAAAAAGCATTATATGCTTCCGATAAAATTCTTTTCCTGGTTAATTTTGAATTATAATCCTACTTATTATTAATAATATTTCTTCATATTTTATAACCTAGTCTTCCAGCGGTTTTAGCCAATCCTCCAAGTATATATTTCTGGATAAATCGTGGCGGACCCTCAAGATAACCGTCAATACATTCCCAAGCCACTCCAAGCCAAAGTGGATTACGCGGTATCCCTTTTTTAGTTAATTTACCTTCACTCTCCAGTTTGTGCATCAGAACGAACATTTTCCAATGCAGCCCTGGGGGGCGGATTTCGTGAATTACCTCCAGCTTTCCTTGGCTTACATTCCAAAATTGGTGAACTTGATTGGGATAAACCGTAATTTTTTCGCCAGCTACAAGCATTAATTCTTGACCGTCTACTACAAAACGCATACTTCCTTCCGTAATTTTAAACGTTTCTTTCAGCTTCGGATGAGAATGCGGTCCATTAACTGTTCCTTGCTGTATCATTTGGTGCTTCAATGTAATATATTCTCCATCCTCATCTTGTCCTTCTTCCAAAAAAGTAACCGTTCTTCCATCCTGATGAACTAATTCCTTACCAATTTCAACAACGTCTTTGACTTTAAATTGTTGTTCCATTTTCCTTTCCCTCCTATTTTTGATTGGTTGGTCACAAGAAAAGCAATGGGTGTCTGCTAACGTATTAAATGTCAAAATAAATCTCATTTTACCATAAAAAATGATATTTATTACTATAACATTTTTTGTTGAATCAGGAAACAATTTATAGTATTATTATTTACCAAGGAAACAATATGATTAAAAGGAGAGATACTATTGCATTCTGATAAAGATTTAAGCTTTATTTTTGATCGTGTTATAGAACGTCATACTATCATAAATAAAACGATAGAGATGAATTACCCGTTCATGCAAGAAAATACGTATTCAGAAGTTCGTGTAATAGAATTAATTGAGCTTTCTAAAGAGCCAATGAATGTATCAAAATTAGCCGAAAAGATGAATTTGACACGAGGAGCAATCAGTAAAATCACAAAAAAACTAATACAAAATGATTGTATAGAGAAATATCAAATGAAGTCTAATAAGAAAGAGATTTATTACAGGCTTGCTGCCAATGGATATGAAATTCACAAACAGCATATGAATATGCATGAAAAGAGACTAGAAAGAGATATACACTATTTTGCTGATCTATCACCAGAAGAGAAAGAAATGTTAAAACCTATTTTGGAGAAAATCTACAAAAAAATCACAAAAAAATTAAAGGAATTAGATTTGGAAGATTATATTTAGGAGTGAAAATATGCCAGAATCTGAAGTAATTCAAGGTTTTGCTGAAAATAATGGAGTACAGTTATATTACGAAACAAGAGGTCATGGTGAACCATTAATATGTATCTCTGGTGGCGGAGGTGACGCTGGCTTCTTTACTAAATTAGCAAATTATTTAAAGGATTCATTCACTGTAATCACTTATGATCGGCGTGGTTATTCAAGAAGCACAAGACCGCAAGCAAATAATTTTAACATTCAAGACCACGTTGCTGACGTTAAAGCCATACTACATGCAAACGGCTATGAACGTGCTTATATTCTAGGTAATAGTGCTGGAGCAATTATTGCTTTAGAAACAGCTGTACGTATGCCGGAGATTATTAAAAAAGTAATTATTCATGAACCTCCCGTCGTAAATGTTTTACAAAATAATAAAAAGTATCTTCACTTTATGACAAAAACTTACAATATAGGCTTACGGTATGGCAGCAATCTAGCTAGTAACTGGTTTAATTTCTCGTTATCGCTACCCTTTAGTGTATTTAAACATATACCTAAAGATTTTCAGGAAAGAATGACTCAATATAAAAATAACGAGCAGTTGATTTTCGTAGAGTTATTAGGACTTTCCCGATACGTGCCTGATTACAAAAAAATTATTGACCATAATGTCGATATCTATTTGGCATCAGGAAATAGAACAATGAAAAAAAAGAAATACTACGGTGTTACTTCACCGATCATAGCAAAAAATCTAAAATGTCCTTTTATTATATTCCCAGGTCATCATCTGTCTTTTTTAGACCAAACCGAAATTTGGGGCAACAAATTAAAGCAAATTTTACTCGATTAGGAGGAAGGGTTGTTATTATGAAAAGTATCTACCAAAACCTGTACTTAGGATTATCCTGCTTAGCATTTCTTTGTATCCTGATTCAGGTGTATCTTGCAGGGATTGCTTTATTTCAGGATTATACGTATTGGAATATTCACAAAGCCTTTTCATTATTTAAATATATTTATCTTGTTATGTTTATTATAGGGTTATTAGGAAAAATACCCAAAAGTCTTACTTGGTACGCACTCATTTTATTTACTGTTGCTAATGTACAATATTACACTGCTCATGGATTCCTTGCTTTTTTACATGTTATTCTGCCCTTTATCATTTTCAGCTTGAATTTCATCGTAATTAGAAATACTTTAAAACTTGCAAAGATTAATTCTTAATATACTTTTATTTCAAGGAAAAAATTTATTCATTAAGAAGTATTTATCATATCAAGGAGATGATTTATTTAATGATTATGTCCCGGCTTAGTCGGATGGTGCTTTTAAAAATAAAGAACAGACGTAGAGTATATAATGAAGAGCAGGAAAATTGAAATTGGCCAATAAATATTCAGATAATATAAAAACCGGTTGTAATACGTTTATTTATTAGGCAGCATCATTTGAAAATAATACAATTAGTTCCGTTCACCGTACAGATTGAACAAACTGCTGCGTACTTAATACAGTGGCGAATTCATCATGAACCGTTGCCAGTGACAAATGATGGATTGTCTCCGCTTCTATGAACTTGCCATAATGATCCTTCATTCCAAACGCAGCAGTTGCATCTGAAAGCAGATACGTTTTATATCCTAAATTCCCGCTCATTCTTGTCGTTGTAGACACACAATGCGGTGTGGTTAAGCCAAAAATTGCTGTTGTTTCAATCTGACATGCCTGCAAATATTCATCTAAATCCGTTCCGATAAAAGCGCTGTTTACTCTTTTGGTTATTACTTTTTCTTGCTGCAAAGGAGTAACGATTTGTTTAATAGGAAAGCCCTCTCCGTTTTCATAAAATACAGATTCAGGGTCATCAGAAATATGCTGAATATGAATAATTCCCCATTGATATTCCCGGCATTTATCTAATACTATTTTCATATTTTTTTCAGCATCAGGATTATTCCGTTCTCCCCATTTCTTATCTTCAAATGCCTTTTGAACATCTATCATGATTAAAGCTTTTTTCCCTTTCATATCTTCACCCTCCATACTTAAATTTTAATCTATAATTTTATATATTTTCTGCCGATAAACAGTTTCACCTCTTCTGCTATCTTATTTTATATAAAAATCAAAGGCATTTAAATAAGACCAAAAAGGATTTTTGAGTGTTTGGCTTTTCATAATTAGGAATATAAGGTATTCTGTTTAATAAAAAAAGGTTGATGTATTTTATGGATGCAATTGATAGAAACATTTTGAGAATATTACAGGAAAATGCGAAAATCTCTATGAAGGATTTAGCAAAAGCCGTTCATTTAACCTCTCCATCCGTCATTGAAAGAGTACGAAGATTAGAAGAACAGCAAATTATTGAGGGCTATCATGCGCATATCTCTTTAAAAAAGGTAAATCGTCCCATTACTGCACTTGTATTGTTTAAATCAACAGATTGTAAAGCATTATCTAATTTTTGTAATAATCATCCGGATGTGCTGGAGTGTTATAGAGTTGCCGGAGAGGTAAGCTATATTGCCAAATTAGCCACACATTCTGTGGAAAGCTTAGAACAATTTATTGATGATACGATGCAATATGGAACACCATCAACGAATATTGTACTATCTTCTCATGACAAGAAAGTAATTGACCCATTTGATATGAAAAAATAAAAAGTAACTAAGTGAAGAAGTTATACAAATTCTTCACTTAGTTACTTTTTTCACTAGTTTGTAGCTTTCCATTACCCAATAAATCCTAGTTATATTCATTTAAAAACTCTTCTATTTTTTGTCTGGTTGCTTGATTAGCTATACTGTCCCAGTTAGTGTCATAACTATGGTCAGAAAAAGGAAAATAGTAAGCTCGGTTATCTATATTATTTTCATCAAGTTTTTCATGCAATATCTCTATTTGCTCTTCAGGTACCACTTTATCTTTTAGACCTACAAATGAAACAGTGGGTGCAGATGATTCATTTACATACTGAATAGGAGACATTTGCTGATAACTTAGTTTGATTTCTTCTGTTTTTGGCTGGTCATCCATGAGTTGTTCTAGCAGTGGCTGAACAAATTCTTTACTATTATTTTTACCATAGAGCTGTAATAAATCCGATGGTCCATATAGATTAATAATAGAATTTATTTTCACTGTGGAGTCGGAATCCGTTTCTTTGGGAACAAGGCTGTTTTCCTTTAGTTCCGTGTACCCCGTTAATAAGGCTAGATGGCCTCCGGCAGAAGCTCCTATTAAATTAATTCTGTTTATATCTAAATGATATTCATCCGCATGTTCAACAATCCAGTTTAACGCTGCATGTGTATCTGAAATTTGTTTTTGCCACATATCGGGGCCGTTTTGACTGTATTCCACATTAAATACAACATACCCCTTCGAATTAAACCATTTGCTCCAAGAGGAAACCTCACTTTTATCTCCACTGCTCCATCCGCCGCCATGAATATTTACGATAACAGGACGATTTTCATCATTAACTTTCGTATCCCATACATCCAGTAATAAATCTTCATCTTCGGCAGTTTTATAAACAACATCTTCTTCTAGATCGGAATACGTATCTGTACCAGAAAAAGAGAATGTATAGTTATCCATCAATGCTGTTTCTGTACCAATACGATCTGCATAGTGTTTGTTTTGAATCCCGGAAAGAAGCGCTAATCCTAAAAAAGAAATACATACGACCGCCCAAACAATTTTTAAAAATAGTGCAGATTTTTTCCAAATAAGAAAGAGTAAAATAATGAAAGCCGCCACACCTAAAATTAATAATGCTAAAGGGAATGTAAGCAAGTAAAATGCAATCTGCCCTGAATACGTACCATATCCACTAGCAGAAAAGGAACGCCAAAGTAAAATAAACGTGCCTGTTAGTACTAATAAACTAGCAATAATACCAATTTTGTTGGAAATAGATTTAGATTTTGTAAATGTCATTTAGCTTCTCTCTTTCATTCGTTTATCTGAATAGCGATACCCCGAAAAGAGTTCTTTGAAACTAAAATCTGTTCATCATACTACTTTAAATAATTTAATGTTTACTTCTTAGTTGTGCTAAGCTGTGATTTTTGTCTGATAAGGTTCTTTACCTTTTTGCATTAACATGACAGGAAAGCATGTTTTGCAGATAAAGCACAAAAATTGCAGTCAACTTGTTAAGTTTAAACTGCATAGAACTGTTTTCGTGAACACAAATTTTAAATTAATGATGATAGTTACTTTTCCGCAGAATAACAGGAGTAACTGTCCCAACATAAAATGGCTGAGGCTCACCGACTATCTCCCCGCCCATTTTACATACTATATTTGCTGTTACCTCTCTTGCCTCCATGTAGATTTCATCAACTCCATCCGCAAATAAATCATCAAAGGATAATTGTGCTATTTTACTGCCAATACGATTCCCTCTGTGATCAGGATCTGTAACAAATCGCCCCCAATGTACAACATTATCCTCTTTCCATGCAGCAACAGCCCCTATAATCATATCATTGAATACAGCACACCAACATTGTGGTTTCTTTGATAAAAATGCTGATATAGCTTCCGAGGGTATCTTTTGTTCATCGTTAAATATTTTTATCTGCAAGTCTATAATTTGAGGAAAATCTTTTTTCTTTGCTTTACGAAACACTATATTTTCCAAATAATATACCACCTTCCACTTGAAAATAACTAACAAAGTTTTTGTTTATTTAGACTTGAAAGATCCATATTCTCAAGTTGTTTTAAATGGTTAATTTTTATGGCTACCATCTCCTCTGTTTTCTTTAATTCTTCCTGCTGCTTCTGAAGCTTTTTCTGATGTCCTTCTAAAATATCAATCCGTTCGGATAATACCTCTTTATCCCCTTTTGATAAATTCATCATTTCTTTCAAGTCAGTGATTGAAACATTTGCATCGCGCAAACAGGAAATCACTTCAATCCATGATAAATCATCCTCTGTATAGATTCGATAACCATTTTTATCCCGCTTCACGTTAGGTAAAAGCCTTTCTTCTTCGTAATAGCGTAAAGTATGTGGGGCAAGCTTTGCCTTTGCGGCTGCCTCTTTTATTTTATAAATCATGGCTCTTCTCCTTTTATTAATCTTTTAGCGTCGTATTCTTTGATTGTATCTTAGATCATTCATTTCTAAGATACAATCAATTGACACTTTCATTTAATAATAATTGAAGAATTTAAAAAGCTTTTTGAATAGTAGGTCTGACGATGATTTCATTTGTAGAAACTTCATCCGGCTCATTCACAGAATAAACAATGGCTTTTGCAATACTTTCTGGCTGCAGCCACACTTTACTCACCATTCCTTTTACAGCATCCTTTGTTTCTTCATGGGTTATCCCATTTGTAATTTCTGATTGAACAGCACCAGGAGAAATAATCGTGGTACGAATATTATTTTCACATTCCTCCTGTCGAAGCCCTTCTGTAATAGCTTTCACCGCAAATTTTGTTCCTGCATATACTGCGGCATTTTCTACGACAACATGAGCTAAGGCAGAAGCAACATTAATAATCTGCCCTTTTTTATTCTCTCTCATGGTAGGGAGAACAGCAGATATGCCATACAATACACCTTTGATATTAATATCTATCATTTCATCCCATTCATCCACTTTCTGTGCATGTAATGGAGAAACTGGCATAATACCTGCATTGTTAATAAGAACATCAATCGTTCCAAATTCGTCTAAAGCTAATTGAGCTAGTTCCTCTACTTGTTTGCTTGAAGTAACATCCGTTATTTTATAAACAGCTGTGCCTCCTGCTTCTTCAATGGCCTGTTTTATACTACTTAACCTTTCTTCACGTCTGGCTCCTAAAACTACCTTCGCACCGTGCTTTGCCAATAATTTTGCTGTATTTTCCCCGATTCCGCTGCTGGTGCCGGTTATGATAACTACTTTGTTTTGTATATTTTCCATGAAAATTCCTCCTCCTTTGTATTAGCTTGTATATCTAAGCTATAAATTGGAGTATAAACCTTCAAGTGAACCTGAAGGCAAGGGGAATTTCTTTAATAAGATTTTTGCAATAAAATAAACCCGACTAAATCAATGTCAGTCGGGTTGAAGTTTGATACTTGTTAACTAAATGGAGCAATGCTTTATGACAATTTCTCCATCTTTCACATTCGCTGTATTAAAGGACATCCCTCATTTTTCATACTCTCTTTTGCCGCTTCCACAACCTGCTGTAAATAATCAATTGTTGTTCCTTCTTGATTTATTTTAAGATACTGATAGTTTATCTTAATAGATTCATCAATAGTTTGTATTTTTTATCATTTTACAAACCTAAAACGTAGAACGAAGCAAGGGTACGCTTGAAGCTTTATCATGCTTGGATTTATCAGTTTTTATGTCTAATTATCAAAAAGTTGTTAAAAAATGTATTACATCAGATTAATCACATGGAATACAACACCAACTACGAATAATCCAAGAATCATCACGATTGGTGAAACCTTCTTCCTGAGCAGCCACATACAAAGTAGTGTCAGGATTAATCCGACCAGACCAGGAATCAAACTGTCTAAGTTGTCTTGTAGGGTCGTGACATCCGTTTGACTTAATGCCCTGCCCTCCGCCTGTTGTTGCAACGCGGTCTGGGTTCCTTCAGACCCCTCAGGCAAGTTATCCCAATCAATATAAGCACCTTCGCCGAGCTCAACTTCTGAAACGGTCGGGGTAAAGGCCACATTCACCCAACGGTTCACCAGTGCTCCAAGGATGAACATACCGAGTATGGATGCGCCGTGTTCATGGACATGCGTGAAGCATAGGATTCAATCACCATTGCTAAGTTTAACCCGGCAAAGATAGCCCATTTATCTTCATGGCCTTCCACCAAGCCGCTCGCCTGATTGAAAGGAGTTCCGCCCCAAAGATCGACTAAGAATAATACTTCATCTTGATTGTCAAAAGAAGCAATGGCTTCTTCCATTTTTGCCCTGATATCCTCAGGTCCTTCACTCGGCATCAATGTAACAGCTTTAACATTCTCCTGTTCTCCGAAGATCATTGCTCCAGATTGCAAGATGCCGGTAGCAAATTCACCGTGGCTGGCAATGATAATTCCTCCCTCACATTCAGTATAGAGCCTAAAGCTTCAACAAATGTTTAAAGCGCTTTCAAAATTAATAAAAAATATGAGTGAAAACGAGGCTTAAATAAAGATAGGGATATGAAAATATCCTTACTCTTCACTTTAATCACTACACTTCACTCATATCTAATGGACTCAGTAATATCTCAATATAAAGTGATTGTTCTAATAGCTCAGAATGAGTAATAGTTCTAATAGAAATAAAGTTATTAATAATTTACAAACTAGCATTAAATACAGTAATGCTCTGATTATTATCCACTTTTTCCTGTGTTCTCATCAGCCGTAAAATAACCGCTTTAAAAAATAGAGAAATTTCATATTTTTTATTGGGTTGAAAACTAGTCTATATCCATACCAATCCTACCAACCGTATTTTTTATATCCCCATTCTTTTTCAATATGTTCTTCTTTTTTTATAACAAGTGTTTCGTGAGGTATATCTTTTTCCACATTCAACCCAGGGTATAATGCACATTCACTTCCTACTTTCACTCCTGGGAAGAATATATTATTAATACCTGTTCTAGTATAGTCACCAATAAAAATTGCGTTTGAATAAATATCTGAATAAATTCTTCCATTTATTTTGTGTGTCTGTGGAGTATCATTAAATCTTACAATTCCGCATACACAGGCTGCAGCAATATCCACATATTGACCAATCACACCGTACATTTCGCTATAATGAATAGCTGAAATACCTTTCATGGTGACACCTTCTATTTCAGCATTATGCCCAATTCTGTTCTCACTGCCGATTACAGTATTTGGTTCAAGTTTTGCGTAATCTTTAACATATGAATTATTCCCTATCAAAACAGGTCCATTTATGATAGCTCCAGTATCAACGTTTACATTATCCCCGATAATTACATTGCCATTAATGGTCACATTTTTACCTATAGTTGAATTATCCCCTAATATAATATTACCGTTTATAGTTGATTCTTCAGAGATAAATGAATTATTTCCAATAGAATGACTATTTATCTCCTGAGTTAATGAGTTAAGATAATATGCATTCACGTTTAATATATCCCACGGGAATTGTAAATGATGCACTTCATCCTTAGCAAACACAGATTGAATCTTTTTTCCCTCTTTCAAATAATCATTCAAACCATTTTCGATAAATAACTGATTAGGAATTACGGATCCTGTCACACGTTGACTGAATCCATAATTCGTGCAAGAAATTGTTTCCAGAGCATGCTTATCCAACTTAAATAATCCCGCCACTTCAGAGTTAACATAGTGTTCACGAGCATGAGCCAAAAATTGATTTACTTGATTATTCTCTACATGAGCACCAATCATATCAATACTTTTTTGTCTTTTTTCTATTAGCAGAACACTGGTATCTTCCTCTGATTTCTCAAGAGATACTATATCCTGTACACTAATAAGAGAATTACCTTTTTGAATAATTGCTCCTTCCTTAAATATTTCAAGATTCTTCCGCAAAAAATCATCTAAATTTTGATTAGGTTCTATACAATTAATTTCTTGATATTTTTTTATAAGATTTCTTGTTTGATCTGGTTTATAATTAAGAAATACATAAATATCCGATTCCAATATACCAGCTTTTAATAATCTCTCTATTTGCCAAAGAATCATTTCCTTATTCAATATCGGGAGGCTATTAATTTGATAATGTTTATCAAAGGGAAACATCCTTGGCTCTATTTCAGTACATAATATAAAAGCTTTCATTGTTTTCCTCCTAATCTTATCTTTCTGTTTTTTATTAAATATAAAATAAAAATCCAAGATAAGCGGGTCCAGAGAATATAGAATTTGGTCAGATTTATTTATATACGGTATGCATCAAATAGTAATTTTTTGTTTGATACAGTGCAAACCCAACATTAAATGGTTTTCCATTCTCCATACAAGCAATTATTTTTGTATCGATCAACGGCGCTCCTTCTTCAACATTCAAAAACTCAGCTACTTTTGAATTAGCTAAGGTAGCACTAATACGCTGATCTACAAATTCGTAAGATATTCCTTGCTCATCTAGATATTCATAAATAGAATTTTCACAAATCTCGGCATTTAAATCTTTCACAATGGAAGCGTCAAAATATTCTACCTCGTAAATAACTGCTGCTTTATCAGCGTATCTAATTCGTTCAACCAGCCACAGTTCATCGCCGACAGCAATTTTCATATCTTCCGCTTGTACAGCATCCGCTTTTATTTTTTTCAATTCAAGTAATTTTGTAGAAGGTTCTATCCCCCTATTTTTCGCTTCGGAAGAAAAACCAATGCCAGCCTTGAATCCAAAAAATTTAGGTATTGGATTAACAAATGTTCCTATCCCCTTTTTTTTGGATAATATTTTCTCATTGACAAGTTCTTCGATTCCCCGTCTAACAGTTATTCTTGACACCGAAAGATTATTAGATAATTCTGATTCTGATTCAATAATTTGATGTGGTTGATAAATTCCTGCTTTAATTTTGCTTAGTATATAATTTTTTACAATCTCATATTTTGGTGCGTTATTAGCCATGTTAAATATCCTCTCAATCTGTTATAATCTGTTGTTATTATATCATCAGAAAGAATATTAATCATTTGGTGTGTTATTTCCAATATCCGTAATATTGATTGAAAAGCCTATCATTGTATTCGTCAGCTCCGTCTAAATTCGAGCTTTTAAACACAGGTATTTCTAACTCGGCTTCTTTTAAGCGTGAAATAACGCCAATAATAATTGCTTGTGAAATTCCAATTCCAGTAAAATCAGATGTAGGTCCTAACCCCGTATCTACCCCTTCCATGTAATAGGCAGCATCTCCTTTTGGTGCATGGTTATCAATAGTGACATCGGCAATTTCATAAATATTTTTTCCAGACTTATGCCGAGAAGAAACCGATTGAGAGTGCTCCATAGATGTCAATGCAATCACATTAGCCCCCAGCTTTTTAGCTTCCATACACATTTCTATCGATATGTTATTTCGGCCCGACTGAGAAACGACCATAATTGAATCTCCTGCTTCAACTTTATAAAGCGTTAACATATTCTTAGCATACCCATCTAATCGTTCCATATATGTGCTTTTATTCGGCATTTGATGCAACATTAATTCAGGCGGAAGAATACCCTTCACATAAGCCAGTCCTCCAGCTCTAATATAAATTTCCTCTGCCACCATATGAGAATGACCTGATCCAAAAACATAAAAACGACCGCCGTCTTTACAGCTGTTAAAAATTAACTCTGCAGCCTTATTAATTGCTTCATCTTCATTTTCTATGACTTGTTGCCACGTATTACTCAAATAATTCAAGAATTTTGTAACTTCGTTTTTAACAGTCATTTTATCCCCCCTTTTATTATTATACACTCATATTATCATAACCTGTTATAACATGCAAAGAGTTCGACGTATTCTTCTATTTTGTTAATTAATTTCTCTGCCTCGCCTGCTTTAAAAAAGCTGCTTTGCGCCTCATACATATTCGCTTTATATAACTCCTTTTCTGCAAAATAAAATAAATAATCATTTGTCAGACTGAAAATGAAAGCATGATAGTTGTTTCTCAATTTCTCTGTTAAATTAGAAGTTATTTCTCCAGGGATAAAGATAATTAATTGATCATCGAATGCACCTATCCAAAAAGGTACTTTAAGTGAAGAAATATCACTTAAGGATTCCTTCATTTTGATAGCAGCACGCTTTCCTTCAATTTTTACTTGAATTAATTTTCTTTCTTTTTCACTGTATGTCTTATTTAACTTCTGTTTTAATTTTTCTTTAGAAATCTGTTCTTCTTTTTTAGAAATAGTACTGACATCTTTTGTTTCTAATCTTATTGATTTTTCTTCAAAAGAAAATCGTCCTAATGTTTCTTTTTCTTTTATATATGCTTTCTCTCTTATAAACTGACTATATAATGCATTGCTAAAAAAACTAGATTGCCTGAAACTTTGTTCCTCTCTCGTAAATCGTGTACTGATATTTGCACTGCTCCCATTAATAAAACTTACTAAATCAAAAGCTTCATTCATCTTTTCATAAAAACCTGAAAGAAAGTCTGCTGAAATTAAGTAATTACTAGATGGCAAAACAGTAGGATGACAAGCATAATTAACGATAGCTGTTTTACTTGTATCCGTAGTAATTTCAAATACGGTCATTGTCTGGTCTATTTTTTTTGAAGGCTGATGTCTATCTGTTGCAATTTCTTGAATATTTGTTTTACTTATACTGTAGCGAAACGACTTCATTTTATTTTTACTCCATACTATTGATTTAGTTATTAACAAAATAAGATGCTCCTCTAGGAAATTATCGTATTCTCCAAAAATCCCCATTAAGCCTCTCTTAAATTGCTTATTTGTATCAATCATTCCGCTGGGCCCCGAATGAGTATGAGTTGCAAAAAGAAATAAATCAAATGTATAAGAATCATTTATGAAATTTTCTTTAATTATTTTTTTAATTTTACAGTGTAATGTGCTATCAATGCCCACTACATCGAGTGAAATAAAAAATAAGTAATGGTGATTAGATTCATCCAAAAAAGTATGCGTTTTAACAAACAGTGGGTCATGTTCTCCTTGGCATTCTCTAACAGGATAATATCCGCTTAATTTCTTCACTTTTAGAAAATCTACTTTCTTTTCTGAAAAACCATATAGAATTGCCATTAATATTCCTCCTCAAAACAAATTGTTACTTATTATAATATGTTATAAATACATGCAATTCAACGATTAAAAGGATATAAAAATAATGGCAGTCCAGTATAAGATATAAAATATCACGTCATTTCAGTAAAAAAGGTGCTCTCTTATTTTTCATTAACAGATTCGTTCTAATTGATCTCTCGGCATATATTCTGTAAATTCATCCAAGCAACTAGATACATCATCAGCAAAAAATGATTCTAATCAATGATGACCAGAATCATTTTTAAATTAATTTTAATCAGTTATGCCTGTAACTGCAGCTGTTCCAGTGTCATCTTCATCTGCTCTTATTATTAAAATAATGGATGCGCTGCTTCTATTTTGTGTCCGCCTCTTTTTATCACAACATTTTATTCAAATAAAAAGACCGCCTGATAAAAATAAGCGCAACTGCCACAAACAACCCGGCAATCCAGCTTAAGTTAACAATATCCATATTCTGAATAATAATTCCTCCTAGAGCAGAACCAAACATCATTCCCACATTCATTAATGCGGTATTAAAACTGATTACTGTTTCAGATGACTCGGGTCTCAGTGAAACTAAATATAATTGCTTTGCCGGCGTTGTTGTCCAGGTTGCTACACCCCAAACCGCTAAGGTGATAAATACACCTATCGTTGAATATTGGGTAAATGCCAGTACAAATAAGGCAGCAATATGAATACATAAACTGAGAGATATGGTTCGATTTGGCCCCCATTTGTCTACCGCATATCCTCCAAAACGTGATCCAATAAAAGCAAAGGTGCCTAAAACAAATAAGGCAATACTTGTCATCTTTATAGAAAATCCGGCTGTACTGCTTAACAATGGAGCGATGTAGGCGAACACCATAGTATATCCTAAAATCCAAAAAATTGTGGTCATCAACCCGGAAAGAACCCGCTTGTCTTTAATAATTTGCAGCTGTTGTTTAAACGGCAGTGATGGGTTTCCTTCGATAGCCGGCAGTAATTTGTAAAGTCCGGCTAACAAAAGAACTGTACCAAGCGCAATGATAAGAAAAACGTAACGCCAATCAACATATCCAGCTAAAAATGTTCCTATTGGCACCCCGAGTACCAAGGAAATCGTAAAACCAGTAAGAACCGTCGCCATGGCACTTCCCTTTCTTTCAGGAGCTGCAATTTGAGCCGCATAATTAGTAGCTATGACAATAAACAGTCCCCCACTCATTGCCTGAACAACTCTGGCTGCCATAAGAACGGCAAAATGATAGCTGAAAAATGCTATCAAATTTCCTGCAACGACCATAGAAATGGCAAATAAAAGTACTTTTTTACGGTCAAATTTAGAAGTTAACATGACCAGTACCAATGCCCCGACGGCATAAGATAGCGCATAAATCGTGATCAACTGACCGGCCGTTGATATAGACACGCCCAAATCAAAAGAAATCAGCTCTAATATTCCAGAAACAACAAATTCCCCTGTTCCTGTTACAAATGCTCCCAAAGCTAAAAGTATAATTGTAAATTGATTCTTCCTGTTTTTCATTTTCTATGTTTCTCCCTTCTTTGAACATTGTTTTTATTGTAAGTCCCGTGTTAATATAAGTAAAACTCGATTTTTTAATAAGGGAGATGAGTAAAAACTCATGAGCATTGTTCGCTTTGAAATCATTGCAAAAGTAGTTGAGTCGGGGAGCTTTACAGCCACTGCTAAAAAACTAAATATGACACAATCAGCAGTAAGCCACGCTGTAGCCAGTCTGGAGACTGAATTGGGCGCTTCTCTGTTAATCCGCGACCGTAAAAAAGGAATTACTCTTACAGATGTAGGCCAAAAAGTTCTTCCTCATATTAGAGAAATACTGAGAAGAATGGAAAGTATCCATCAGGAAGTTGCATTAGCAACCAATTTAGAAACTGGAATGATTCGTGTGGGAACATTTGCAAGTGCTTCTTCCTGTTTGTTACCGAAATTGCTCGCAAAGTTTCAGAAAAAACATCCTAAAATAGAATTTAAGTTTTATGAAGGAACCTATGAAGAAATTATCGATTGGCTGAGTTCAGGTATTATCGACATCGGTTTTGTTGTAAAAGGAAAGTCAAATTCAGGTTTTGACTTGGTTCCTTTGATAAAAGACAACATGGTGGTAGCTTATCATCCAGAACACCCCTTCCATTCAAAAGGAACGGTGGATATGAATGATTTAAAAGACCAGCCTTTTATTATGCCGACAGGAATGTATCAATCTCATGTAGAAGAGTTGTTTGAAGAAGCACAAATAAAACCTCCTATCCGTTTCGAAGTGCATGATTGTACAACGATTGCTAATATGGTACAGGAAGGTCTCGGCATTACGATTGGTCCAGAATTATTCTTAAAGACACAGCAGAATATAAAAATCAGTAACTTGAATATTAAAAACACACGTGAAGTGACACTTGCCTGTCAGTCCATTGAAAATGCTTCACCTGCAGTAAAGGAATTCTTACGTGTAGCGAAAGATGTTTTTGAATGAAGACAAAATGTTTATGGTATTTATTGAATGGTATAAATACAAAAAGAAGCTATCTTCAAATGAAAATTAAGATAGCTTCTTTCATCTCGCTAGAAAAGGTTCATTGTCGCGAATTAATTACTTACTCCTCATTAGGCGGTATAGCTCGCCTTATAAAAAGTGAAAATATCAAACCCACTAAAGCAAAACAACTACCCACTTTAAAAGCAAACTGTATCCCGGCAACGACTGTATCTTCCTGCCCCCCGATAATGCCCGATGTACTTGGGTAAAGGTTTTGCCCTACACTCATCATCGTGACATAAAAGGCGATACCAGTTGCACCTGCAATTTGCTGTAATGTATTGAAAATAGCAGTACCATGTGAATAATACTTAGCAGGAAGCTGGTTTAATCCATTTGTCTGTGCCGGCATGATAATCATGGCAATGGCAATCATCACTAACGTGTAGAGCAATATAAACATGAGTATCGAAGTTGCAGTGTTTACTTTGGTGAATAACTGTAAACCAATTACTAACAAAATCATTCCTGGTATCACTAAAATTTTTGGACCGAATTTATCGAATATCCGGCCTATAAATGGAGAGATAGCCCCATTTATAATTGCACCCGGCAATAAAATAAGACCAGCAGCAACGGTACTGACACCAAGTGCATTCTCGAAAAGGAATGGAAGTAAAATAATCGTTGAAAATTGTGTCATCATGCCGATAAATAGGAGAAGAGCAGCCAATGAAAACATAGGATGTCTAAAGGTCCGCATTTCAAGCATGGGCGTTGCTGACTTTAATTGCCTCCATACAAAACCTGAAAGACATACAAGACCAACACAAAGTGAAATATATACACTTGGATTCAGCCAGCTTACAGATTCATCACCAGCAAAACTAAGTCCAAAAACAATGCCGCCAAATCCAAAAATGGAAAAAAGAATAGAACGAATATCTATTTTTGGCCTTGTAACAGTTGTCACATTATCTAATACGAATATGGAGCTAATCAATACAAGAAAGATAAGTGGCAGCATCATGAAAAAGAGCCATCTCCAGTTCAAAAAATCTAATATGACTCCTGAAAGTGGCGGTCCTATAGCTGGGGCGACCATGATGACTAAACCAATAAACCCCATAACAGTACCTCTTTTTTTCGCAGGATAGAGCATGAGCAAAGTGTGCATCATTAATGGAAGTAACAAAGCAGTACCCATAGCCTGAAAGAATCTCCCGATAAATAAATATGGCAAAGCAGCAGCTAAACCAGAAACAAGACTTCCTACAGAAAATAAAACAAGGGATCCAATAAATAATTGTCTTGTTGTAAACCACTGAATCATCAGAGAAGATACAGGAATAAACACTCCCATGATCAACATATATCCTGTAACTACCCATTGAACAGTCGAAGGAGCAGCATCCATCTCATTTACGAGCACAGGAATCGCTAAATTTAAAAGTGTTTCATTTAAAAGGGTGAAGAACACTCCGGTTAATAGAATAACCATGATTAAAAATCTTTTTTCTTTTGGTATCTCTTTAGAAATATTTTTTGTCATATAAACCAACCTTTTTGTCACAATATATTTTCAAATCGTGTTGTCAACTCTAAAATTGTATTTTATGACGTATGACCTTTTAATCAACAAAAAGCCATGAGGAAATATACTCCCCATAGCTTCATTTCAAATTTAGCAAGCAAAAAGAAGAGCATGAAAAGCTCTCCTTAAACCAAATTTATATCACGATGGATAAGAGGTGGTTTCACTGTTTTTGTTCCCCTATCAAGTTGTTAAAAAAGGACATACGTATCCTGTTAACAACTGAAGCAGCAAACTTTGCACGATTCAAAAACAGATATTCTGTCCAAAATTCATGCGTAAATACAGTGAGATTTAACATCTCTTTCCACCTCCTTTTCCGTATACTCTGTCTTAAAGTGTAAAAGTTTCAAAATAATTTTTCAAGACATAAATACTATTTTATTAATAATAAATGCTTAAATACAGCATTATTGAATATAAGAGTATTACTTTATCAAATTGAAGAATAGTGCTTGGTCTTATATTTATACCAGATTCCGAGGGCCCTATTCCTTATATAAGGAATAGGGCCCTCGGATTTTGACTCATTTTTTATACCGCTCCTTCTCTTAGGGGTTGATATTGTCTTTTGTCTAAAAGTGTTTTATGAATTATCCAGATTAAGTATTTCTCCCTTCCTCTTGCTGCATAATATCTAATAAGCAATCAGAAATACGTTTCTGTACTTCATCCTCACCATCCCCACCAAATTGAACAAAAAAATCTCTATATGGAAGTGCTGGATTCAAATATTCATGCTCCCCTTCAAAACAGCCAAAATTCCATTCTTTCAATCCTTTTATTCGTTTATAAGGCAGATCTGTCACTAGTTCCAGAGAGTATCGCAGGCCCGCTCAGATGTGGAACTATAAGCAGCATCTAGTTCAATATTTTGTTTCTTAAAATACCCTTCGGCAATCCGCGCCTGCTCTACACTGTTTTCGGTTAATGGAGAGTCACACCATCCTTGAATCTTTTTCATTTGATTAAAAAATGTTTTTCCATGTCTCATTAAGTATAAATATTGTTTTGACACAATTGTTCTTCAATAATCTTTTACGGAATACAGTTTACCAAATATTGTATCTATTTCACTAATTCAATTTGGCTGTTTGAATCTTTTTAATATATGCTCAGGATTACTGGATTTAAGGATTAATATTTGCTCTGAAACAAATGTATGATGTAACTTTCTCTTAAGATAGCTTATGTGGAGCAGTATAGATTAAATGTTGTTGCTACCTTTAATCTAATAGCAACATTTGTCATGATGGTAAAAGAAAGTGTTGGCTATGTTTGTTTTACCTTTTGATAAGCTGATTAATACGAAAGAGGTCGTAATATTTGTACTCGCCCCTTAGATCAAAAACATTATTAATGTTCAAGCCAATTCCTGTAGTTCTAAGGAATACATTGGTATAGGCGCTAACCACCGAGCACAAAAATAGTTCCGGCCATTCTTTTTAATGGACTGGAACTATTTTTAATTTAGATCAGTTAATTTGCTTCAAATGTCTCAATTAAATCTACAAAAGCATCTACAAAAGACTGGAGAAATTGAATAGTGCTGTCATTATTAATTTTTCCAGTCTCATCTAACAGTGTCGCAACATTTGCTAAATATGCTTCTGGCTGCTGTACGACAGGCATGTTAAAAAACACGAGCGACTGCCGTAAATGATGGTTGGCACCAAATCCACTCAAGTTACTTGGTGAGTTACTGATAATTGCTGCTGGTTTATCATTCCAAACGCTATCTTCTTTAGGGCGGGAACCAATATCAATGGCATTTTTTAATACACCAGGCACGGAACGGTTATACTCCGGTGTTACAAATAAAACAGCATCAAATTCTTTCATTTTTTCTCGGAAGGTTGTCCAATGATGAGGAGGGTTACCCTCATCATCAAAGTCTTGGTTGTATAATGGCAAATCTCCAATCGGAATAATTTCTGTTTCAAATTTATCCGGAAATAACCCCATTACATTTTTTGCAACCTTCCTGGAAAATGACTCTTTCCGTAATGATCCTATTAATACTGCAATTTTTGTCATTTTTAACACACTCCTATTTTGTTATTAAACTGAAGTATATCCTGCTTGTATATTTTCAAGTGAATAATTATGCTCCATACAAACCATGAAATGAAAAATGGACCTAAATATATATTTTAAGGTGTAAATCTTTTTGCTTCACTATATTCAGGGTAATCTAATTTATTTGGATTGTAGCTTATTAACTCAATCAGCATACCCCATGGAGCACGTCCATAAACAAATTCCCCTGCTCCATTTTCCACATCTCCTAATAGCTCGCCTGGTTCCGTTAATAGTTCCCCGCCTGCTTCAACAAAATAATCAGCTGATTGCTGGATATCATCAACATAAAATGCAAAGTGCTGTACTCCCAGGTCAGAAGCAATAACTGGCTCTCTTTGCTCTGTATTTTTAAAATTAAAAAGCTCTAAGCTGGAGCCATTACCAAAAGAAAGAATACGGATATGAATAACCTTTGCCCCTTTTTTAAGACCTAATGTTTTTTCCACATCCTCTCCCTGCTGTGGTTCATCACCTAATTTCTTATTATCGTAGGAAATTTTTGCGTGAAAAGCTTTTTTGAAAAATGTAGTAGCTTCTTCAATATCTGGGACTGTAACTCCGATATGATCAATGCCGCTTGTTAAATTTGCCATGATAAAATCACTCCTTTTATTAAATGAACTAATATCTTTATATTAACTTATAGTATTTGCGAGTGCATACATATTAAAGGGGGGCTGGTTCTTAGTCAAGTGATAAAGTGCATTCTCTTTAATAGATACTTTTAAAATTTCAACTTGAACCTATTAATTTTTTCAGAAAACATATATGCTAGATATGTATTTTCGGCGAAGATAACTTAAATATTGATAAATTAATGGAATATGTTTTCAGGAGGAGAAAGAAACATGTCTACCCTGCCAAATAAATCGAGACGTGCTGTAATCACTGCTCTTGCCAATGAAATTGTCTCATTAAATCTAGACCATCCGACAAGGGTTGCTATAGATGGCCGATCTGCTGCGGGGAAAACTACATTATCCGATGAGCTGGCTGAAGCTATCCGCGAATAAACCCGTGTAGTTTTCCAGTCTTCCATCGATCATTTCCATTACCCTGAACATAAAAATCGCTCGCAGCAAGGAGATTGGACGGTGCAAGCTTATTATGATTATGGATTCGATTATACTTCGTTTGCCAACTTCGTATTGGAGCCTCTTGGATCTGAAGGAAATCGAAAATGCCGAACGTCTCTTTGGGATTCATTCCATGACAAGGAGATCACAGATCAATGGCATACTGCAGGAAATAAGATATTGTTATTATATTTCTTCTGCATCCAGAGCTTATTAATTACTGGGACTATGTAATTTGGCTGGATATTGATAACGAAACCATGGTGAATCGAGCTGTGCAAAGAGATATAGCTTGGGTTAACTCGGCTCAGGTTGTTGAAGAGAAATACCGGCAATTTTGGATTCCCATGCACAAACATTATGAGCAGCAGACATCAGCACCTGATCATACTCATGCCTTTATCGATAATAAAATTTTCACTGAGCCTAAGCTTTTACGTCTATCAAAATAATTACCTGCAGACTGCTGATTTTCTATTTCAAGCCTTTCCATCAGCAGGTACATCCAAAAGCAGAGTACGCTTTATCTGATTAAGGAATTAACTTTCTACCAATCTTAGAGAGTCTATGCTCTTGGAAGCATAAATAAACAGATAATAAAATAAAAATGAAAGTTTAGGCTAATAACATTATGATTATGTTATGGAAGAAAGGAGATTATAAATGACAAACAATAAATGGGATGAACTATATAATAATCAGGAATACCGATACGGAAAAGACCCTAATGTCTTTGTTCAATCAATGTTACCCGGTCAACCTCCTTCTGATCTATTAACTCTGGCAGAGGGAGAAGGACGTAATGCCGTCTATGCAGCTGAATTGGGGCATCAGGTTACTGCCTGGGATTATTCTTCCGTTGCCTTGAACAAATTACAGCGGCTTGCTGATGAAAGAAGTGTAGAGGTAAAAACAGAGTTAGTAGATCTAACACAAAATAGCCCTTTTAGAGAAAATCAATGGGATGTAGTATTGAATGTTTTTGGTCATATTGGAGATGCTTCTGTCCGTCAGCGTTTAATGAAAGGAATCAAAAAAACACTTCGCCCGGGTGGAATCTATATCATGGAGGTTCGCTCTGATCGTCAGCTTCCTTACCGGACTGATGGCGGAAAAGACTCCAGTCGCTTATACTCGCCATATGAAGTACTTGATATTTTTACAGACTGGAAAATCAAGCATTTTTATTATGGTGAAGTGGAACGTTTTGAAGGTAAATCACACAATGGACTGGGGCACGTTATTCAACTCGCAGCTTATAAAACTCTATAATTTAATTGATCACATTTATTTATTTTACTTTCTATTTCTTCTATTATAGGATGTTAGAAATGAAGCAGCCTGATACCAATGTTTTGAGGTAACAGGCTGCTTTTTTGTGGTAAAGTTATGAATAACATTATAAATCTGTAATCTAGTTTTCAGAGTTAATATGTCCACACTTTAGCTTGAAGTTCTTGTACTCCAAATTCAAGTGCATCATCTAAATCTTCCATGTAAATATCCAAATGGCCATTTGTAATTGCGCTTCCCCGATCTTCACACACGTAAGTTTCATTCAGATCTGAGATATGTATTTTTGTTCCAAAAGGAAGAGATTGCGGACATGCAATTGTTTTACCTTCTTCTACCTCTTCACCAGACGCCGTTATACCATAGGCAGGGTCGCCAGGTTCTTTTCCGGTAGATTCAGGTCCAGCTGTATAGGCTGTAACAGTAAAAGAAGCTCCAGTTTCATCTGGTATTTTTATTGTTTGTCCAGCTTCAATATAGGCAGGATCCGATATGGATGGATTTGCTGCAATGACAGCATTTACATCTACTTGATAGTTTTGGGCAATACGGTATACATTATCTCCTGATTTTACTTCATAATTCTTCTCAGCAGCTGCTGTCCCTGCAAAGAGTACGAATCCAACCAAAGAAAAAATGATTAAAGAAATATACTTGATAATAACAACTCCCTTTCTATGTAATAACTACTATCTACCCTTCTTTTTAACTTGTAAACGCAAATTCTATCTATCTGAACATTTTTAATTTAATTGTAAAGAAAATGAAAAAAATGAAATATTTCTTCATTGCGTTAATTATTTTCCGTAATAGTAAGTTTGATAACTACTTGTCATCCCCCTTTTATATCTCTGATTAACGATTTTTTTATAAAATTCTTCGTAGATTTTACTGCTTCAAAGGTTTGTATCACAGCCTAAATCTACTGTATTTTTTATCAAATCAAAAAAGAAAGGAAAGAAAAATCTTCCCGTTAACCCGGACAAATAAGATTTTTCTTTCCTCTATTCTTTATTTTTCGCATATATAATAAGAAATCAGTTTTGTATAATTACAGGATTTCTTATGACCTATAACAAAAGAGAAGGAATCTCTATCAAGTCTCTATATGTTGGTTGGGGGGTAACACAATGAGTGATCTGATTAATCCACAGAATAATTTGATAGAGAAACCCCTTTCTGTAATGATAATGATAATCATTATCACATTAGTTGTCAATACCTAATTGCAATATTATTTATTTTAATAAGCAGTTTGATTCGTTCACTAATTGATTATTGTATGAATTATTGGGGAAATATGCATAAATCTATTCATAAAAATGCCGTCTTCTTCACAGTTGAAGACGGCATTTTGTGAATAATCATAGTGTAACAAAACTTAGATAAAAGGATACTATGCTGGATGGTGCTGTACAAAGACTTCAAATATTGATAATTCCGTTCCAAGGATTGGACTATCTTCTTTTTCTTCTTTATTCTGTGATTCATGAGCTTTTCTTGTTTCTCTGCTTTCTCTCCAAACCTCAAAAGAAGCGTGATCATCCCACGTTGTGCAAACCTGCAGCTCATCATACTCTGCTGTATTTTCTTTTATCAAGACTTCCATAAATACAAATCCATCAAATGTGTGTACTGCCTTAGCTTTTTGGAATAATGCTGCGACCTCATTTACCTTTCCTTTTTTTACTCGTAATGTGTTAACGACTTTAATCATTATGCACAGCCTCCTATGATTTAGATAAAAATCTATGTTTATATTCTAATACCACTTCTGCCTGTTTTCCACCTATTCGGGTGTGCCAAAAATACGGTATACCATGAGAAACCCTTGCTTGAAACGCACTTGGCTGATTTCCAACAATACTTTGAACAATAAATAAGCAGCTTTATAGAAATTATTATTCAATATTGACAAATATATCATCGATATTTGGAATTTCTTTAATCACGCCGTATTCTTTTAACCAATTCGCTGTTTTTTCCCATGAAGCTCTTTCCTGTGTACCAAAACCCTGCTCTGAATCCATTTTTGGTAATAAAATAGTTAAGCTCTCTGTTTCAATTTCTTTTTCCAGGGGAAAGTTTACTTCATCCTGATAATCCAGCAGGATTTGCAGTGCTTCTTCCTCATTTTCAACCATGAAATCGTATCCCTTACGCGCAGCGCGCCAAAACGCTTCAATATTTTCTCGCTCGGCATCCCATGTTTCATCACTTGTCACAGCGACAATTTCGTAAAAATCAGGCACCCCGTAATCTACTGGATCAATAAAATCAATTGCATGCCCTTCACTGCGTAAGACTGGCACTTCATGATTCACATACATGCCACTCACTGCATCGACCTGCTCAGAAATAAGTGAAGAACCTAATTCAAATTCTACATTTATCATATCTACTTTTTCATAATCTCCGCCGTCATGCTCGACCATTGTTTTAACAATTGCCTCATTTACAGGAATTCCAGGGTAACCTACCTGCCTCCCTTCTAATTCTTTCGGCGATTCTATCGGATCATTGGAACGGGAAACAATCCGGTTTAACGGCTCACGAACGACAGCAGCCACAGACTTAACAGGAATATCTTCATTTGCTCTTGCTGCAATCACATCGGGCTGGTAATATAACCCCATTGTCACCTTGCCTGAAGCCGCAAGTGTCAGAGGGTCTGTTGGATTTGCCGGGAATTGAATATCAACTTCAATCCCTTCTTCCTCAAAATAACCCTTCTCTTCTGCTACGTATAGATAACTATGTACGGCATTCGGATACCAATCAAGCATAATAGAAACAGTATTTGTCCCGTTTACTTTTTTATTATCCTCTGCATTTGATTCTTCATTTCCACAAGCGCTTAGAATTGTAAAGCCTATCAGAATACTAACTATTGCTGTTAATTTATTCATACTAAGATCTTCTCCATTTCAATATATATTTTTCTAGCAAAACAACTGTAATAAATAATATAATTCCAATTAAAGAGAGAACGACTATAGGTGCAAAGACCCCTGCTCCATTAAATTGTGTCATCATCCGCCGGCTAAAATAACCTAGGCCAGCCTGTGCACCGAGCCACTCTCCAATTGCAGCGCCAATCACACTCATGGGGACGGCTACTTTTAACCCTGAAAAGAAAGAAGGCAGTGCAGATGGAACCTCCAGCTTGAAAAAAAGCTGTCTTTTAGATGCGCCAAGTGTTTGAAATAACTCTTTCAGTTCTTTACTTGTTGATCGAAAACCATCGAATGTACTGACGGTAATAGGAAAAAAGGTAATGATAATTGTAACGATGACTTTGCTCCAGATGGAATATCCGAACCAAAGTACAAAAATAGGTGCCAGTGCAATAATAGGAATGGTTTGTGATGTAATTAAAATAGGATAAATGGCTTGCTCTAATGTTTTTGATATATTCATACTGATTGCTAGGATAATTCCAAGTACTAATGAAATACCGAGGCCAATTGCAATAACAGCCAGTGTAACAGGAAGATGATGCAGCAGAAGCTCCGCTTTCAATTCCCATAGCTTTATCGCAATTTCAGTCGGCGCCGGTAAAATAAATGGTGTATTAACAAACCTCGCTCCTGCTTCCCATATAAATAAAAATATTGTGATTAAAATAATAGAATAAAGATAATTTTTCATTGATTACACCCTCATCCGAAATTGATCCAGCAGATTATTTTTTAGCTCCGTCACTTCTTTATTTCCTAAATCCTGTTGCCGTCTTGGACGTTCCAAAGGCACTTCGATCTCTTTAAATGTTGTAAAAGGTGTATCAGTAATGACAAAAATGCGGTCAGACAAAAATAATGCTTCTGTAATATCATGTGTTATAAATAAAATAGTAGATTGCTGCTCTTTCCATTGTTCTAATAGCCATTCCTGCATAAATAACCTGTTCATCGCATCCAAAGCTGAAAAAGGTTCGTCCAGCAATAGCACATTAGAACCGGATAAAGTAGCTCTTAAAAAGGAAACACGCTGGCGCATCCCACCGGATAGTTCATGCGGATATTTATTCTCGTATCCTTTTAAACCAAACGCCTCCAGCAAGCTATCGACAGCTCTTCTATCGAGACGACTTTCTTTGTGCAGTTCTAACGGAAGAACTGCATTTTGCTGAACTGTACGCCAAGGCATTAATAAATCCTGTTGAGGCATATACCCAACTTTTCCTGAACGGTCGGTTACTTGTTTTTCATTTAAATAGATAGATCCACCGGTCAGTTCTTCCAGCCCGACAATAAGACGAAATATGGTTGATTTTCCTGAGCCGCTTGCACCGATAATACTTACAAATTCACCATCTGCAACAGAAAGATTCATGTTTTTTAAAATGGGAATCTCCCCTGCATCATTTTTATAATGGAAATCGACATTTTTAAACTGAAGTGCTAATTTATTATTTTGTTCTCTCATCCTTCGTTTTCACCCTCTTTCTGATAAAAAGTATAAGTTTATTTCTTAATAACACTTGTTAATAGATTGAATATGCACGCCTCCCTTCAAACAAAAATACCCCGGACACGAAGCCCAGGGTACACACATTTCCATATGATAGAAATTACTTTGCATGTTCCCTACGCTGGTCTCAACCAGATCAGGTTCTAAGGGTCTTTATCTTATGGATACTATCTCAACCAGCAACACTGGTCCCCCTACATTCTTATTAAATTGTATCTCTTACTATTTGAATCTACTGTAAGAGCATTAAAAAACCCACTCAACAAATATTGATGAATGGGAAATGAGTACATAACTAGATTATTACCTACTTAAGTAAACCTCACTTCCCTACGTTAGTGTTAACTAAATCAGGTTCCAAGGGTCAAGTTTCCTTTCTCAGCAATAAAATTGCTCCCCTAGCGATTATAGAAATATGAAATTTAGAATTAATAGTTTACCTGTAAGTGCTGATTAAATAGCATGATGCATTCATAGCGTTATTTTCAGCGGTATCCTTTATAATCAGGGTGTATTATGGTTTTTATTCTTGAAACGAATACACTACAGCATGCTATAAGAAAGAAGTAAAATACTTAAGGCTTATTTAAGCATATATCATTTAAAAATGCAAACCATGCCTGACACTACAATATTAGCGTCAGGCTGGTTCCTGTCATTATTGGTACTTATTAATAGGACGAGATCATTATCTCTCCACATTTCTTCTATTCATTTATTACCCTATTGTTTCATCCACATCGGTTCTAACATATTCCCATCAATATCAGATACCTCCAAGCCATACATTTGCTCTTCCGGCACCCCCATATCAACACGATAAGCATCGCCGCCATTTTCTTTTGCTAATTGTCCAAATTCTTTGACTGCTTCAGCGCTTTCCATGCCGAAACAAATTAAAGCAGCATTTTCTTTTTGTGTATCGGCAATCTTCTTATTTTTGAGGAACTGTTGATAAAAAGAATGTTCTAACAACATGATATAAAAATTTTCGTCCCAGACCATACAGCTTGCATGAACATCAGAAAAGTCATCGTTCTTTGTAAATCCAATTTTTTCGTAAAAATTAGTGGCATCTGCTACATTCTTGACTGGAAAGTTAACAAAAATCATTGTACTCATTAAAACGCCTCCTTTTTATTAGTTTACTATAAATGAATAAGAAAAGCTTCTTCTCGATTGCTCAATAGTTTTTCTTTTATTTAATAAATTCTCGGTATAAGCCATTACCTATTTTCTTTTTCAGAATAAATAAGGCTTCTTGATTTCTCCTGGTGTGTTTTCCCCTGCATCTTATATTAGACATTTTTTCATACATAATATTGAAATTTCTTGCCTAATAGGTAAAAATATATTAAAATGACCACAGGTCAAAATTGACTATGGGTCAAATAAAGGAGGTTTTATTCATGTCACAAAGAATGGATAAAATATTTCATGATAGAAATACTACCATTCTAAATAATGCAGAGAAACTATTTAGACTAAAAGGTTTTGATAACGTAACGATGAATGACATAGCGAAAGAATCTAATATTGCAAAGGGTACGTTATATTTGCATTTTAAATCAAAGGAGGAATTACTTTTTAATATTTTGATACCTAAATTAAAAGAATTTAATGCCAAAGTGGAACTTATCGATAAAAAAGAAGAACTTACAAGTGATAAAATCAAAAAAATAATCACGTATGGATTTGATAGTGACTTTTTTGATTTTACTAAGAATCATTTTCTTTATATGCATCAATTATTTAATGTACAATACTATAATGAATTAAATGCAGTTATTGATAAGATCATAAAGAATTTTTCTCTAATCATACAAAATGGAAAAGAAATAAACGAGGTAAACTCTTCTTTGCCTAATAACTATTTATCCCATCAATTGATGCACGTTTTTGACCCTCAAATTTATTTTAGTTTAGTTGAAATTGAAAAAAATACAAAAGAAAGTTTTGTACGCAACACGATTACTTTTTACTTAAATGTATTACATGTGGCTAATAAAGGAGACTAATAATATGGATTTAAAATTAAAAAATAAAAAAGCACTTATTACCGGGTCAACGAAAGGAATAGGAAAGGCAATAGCTTATGAACTTGCAAAAGAAGGTGCGGATGTTTTGGTCAACGGCAGAAGCAATGAGGAAGCAGAATTGGTTGTTCATGACATAAAGCAAAAACATCCAGAAACTAATCCTCAAAATGCCTTTGGTAATCTATTGAACAAGGATGATAGAGAAAATATCTGTAATAATCATCCTGATGTAGATATTCTTGTGAATAATTTAGGCGTATACGAAATGATGAACTATGAAGAAATCACTGATGAAGTCTGGAAAAAATATTTCGATACCAATTTCCTCGTTGCTGATAATATGTCTAGATTTTATTTAGAAAAAATGCAGAGTAAAAATTTTGGCAGAATTATTTTTATTGCCAGCGAAGAAGCTGTTATGCCTTCTGGAAATATGCCGCAGTATGCTGTGACCAAATCAATGATTTTATCTTTATCTAAATCATTATCCTTTTTAACCAAAGGCAAAGAAGTAACAATTAATACTATTATGCCCGGGCCCACATTATCAGAGAATGTTGAAAACATACTCAAAGATATGAATGATACCTCCAGTAAATCTTTCGAACAAATTGAAAAAGACTTTGTATTGTCTAATTTACCTGATTCATATATTGAAAGGTTTATCCGTCCTTTTGAGATAGGAAGAATGGTTGCATTTTTAAGCAGCCCATACTCTGGTGCCATGAAAGGTACCGCGGTTCGAATGGATGGTGGTTTAATACCTTCTATTTATTAATTCAACAGTAAAAAGGGCAGCGAAATGCTGCTCCTTTTACTATTTATTAATATTTTTCAGTCAGTTACATTGCTATAAATTATAGAAAATACTTGCGAATATTTTATTTAAATTCAACTAGATTATGTGGTATATAAGGCTCTTTCAAACAAGCGATATCTTCCTCTTGAAATGCGATAGCTAAAGCTTATGCCAGCAAGATCAATTTTTGAGCGCGAAGTTTGTACATCGAACTTTCTTGTAAGCTTTCTTATTGCAAAAGGACTACAAGGCGTTACTGCAATGCTTTCTGATTTACAATTAGGTAGCATTTCTCTTTCGTCTTCACAATAAATTAATTCAACGGTTTGGTGAACTAAGAAAGTTAATTCCCGATATCAACCAAATGATTTTAATCAATCATTTATATGAGCTGAAAAACTGTCGTACTGTCAAATGCACCGTCTGTCCAATTATGCCTCCTCATGGTTCTTTTCAGGCAACACAGTCAATTGAATTAAGACAGATTTCTTGCCTGGTGATGCATCTGCTGTGTCGTTTGAACTGTCTTTACAGCCGTGGCAGGGTTTTCTCCTGTATTTGTATTAAGAAAAATAAAATTCTGGGAACTGGAAGTAATTGACAAATGAATTCGATGTCCCTTTTTAAGTATCTAACAGTTTGTTTTCTCCATTTGCTCTCAGCTCTCACTATTTTAAACCACATATTATACGCTTCTTTTAACTCATGCGCTCTTTTTAAATCCTCCGATAACCGTTGATAACGCTCCAAATACCAGCACTGATTTTTCTGTCAGATCTTTTTTATAAAATACATGCCTTATTCGTTTGCACTTCTTCCGGTCATAGTCGTGAAATTCTCTTTGCACACAAATTCGAACACACTCCAGCGCCTAATAAATATACCTGGTAAAGTGAAACCGGTCGGCTAAGATAATCGGAAAATTCAATGCCCTGCTTACCGCAGCTTTAAATGAATGACTCATATTCATGACAACAACTTCCACGCTATCTCCATGTTCTTTTAAGTACGCTACTAATGTATCCTTTTCCCGGTCCGGAAGAATTTCTAATGGTTTATGACGGATTGGATCAGCGATGATTGTTTGATACTTCTTATTGCCTGCAACTCTTTTATACTCATCAATCGCAATCGCTTTTGGCTTCAATCAAAATACAGAATTTAAATGGTGCTGCTAGGGCTTTAACACAACTTTAATGCAATTATCTTCCTTTTTATTAAAAATATGGTACCCATGAGAAGCCTCTTCTAAAGGCATCGTATGAGTAATAATTTTTGTCGGATCAATATTCCCGTTCTTTATCATATTGTACAGATCTGGCATATAGTGACGTGCAGGTGCCTGCCCCATTTTTATTGTAATGTTACGAGTGAAGAAAGGGCCTAATGGAAACATATTGTATAGTCCGCCATAAACACCTGTGATTTGTAAGACGCCACCCTTACGCACTGCTTTTGTAGCAATTTGAATCGGCCCTAAAGTTCCCCCTTGCAGCTTTAATTTCTGTTCTGCCCACTCTAGTGGAGACTTTTTACCGTCCATTCCTACACAATCAATAACAACATCTGCCCCGCCTTTAGTAAGCTCTTTTAGAGTCTCCCCCATATCATCATATTGAGTGAAGTCAAATGTTTCTGTTCTGTTTATCTTTTTGGAATGATGGAGCCGGTTGGTAATATAATCAACTGCAATGACACGTTCTGCCCCTCTATCCCATGCAAACTGTTGAGTCATTAATCCAATAGGCCCAGAGCCCAGGACAATAACTGTGTCTCCTTTTTTTACTCCTGCATGCTCCACACTCCAATAAGCAGTTGGAAGGACATCTGATAAAAATAATAAGGATTCATCTTCTAATTCACAATCTTTTGGAATTACAAAAGGAGTATAGTTGCCAAAAGGCACGCGCAGGTACTCTGCTTGTCCGCCCGGATAGTTGCCGAATTTTTCGGAATAACCGAAGTAACCTCCAGAATCATAATGGGGATTAGCGTTATCACACTGACTTTCTAAATTGTGTTCACAGTATTGGCAGGTCCCGCAGGCTACGGTAAATGGAATGACAACGCGGTCCCCTTTTTTTACTTTTGTAACATCGGGACCTACTTCTTCAACTATTCCCATTGGCTCATGTCCGATAATGTAGCCCTTTGGTAAAGGGAAGTTCCCTTGATATAAATGAAGATCAGAACCGCATATGGCTGTTGAAGTGACTTTTATAATCACATCTTCACGATCTTGTATTTTGGGAGCTTCTACTTTTTTGACGGCAACATCATATTTCCCCTGGTATGTGACTGCTTTCATAATATCCTCCTAACATGTATAAAAGAATGATTAGGGATCTCTTTTACTGCAGTATTCAAGTACTGCCTGAAATCATAATACCCTCCGCTTTAACCGTAACAAGGATTTGTATGCTTATTATTACAGATTTAAACGTTGTAGAGATCCATCTTCTTTTATTATTCAATGTTAGCTTTCGTTATGTTTACATAGTTTATTCAAACAAACTATTCTGATCGTTGTATTGCTTTATTTTAACTGTTGTATCTTTTAAAAATCGCCTGCAGATTTTATTATCTCTGCCAATCACCTTACTCCGGTTTTTTAATTCCTTTTAATATTTTAACTTTACTAATTTTATTCTTGTCGGCATCAAGAATCTCAAATGTTAAATTATCATACTCAAAAACCTCTCCAATTTGTGGGATATACCCTAGTTGGCTCAGGCAAAAACCAGCTAAATTATCTTCTTCCTCTGGAATATTCGTTTGAAATATAGTGTTAAGGCGGCGTAATGAAATTTTACTGTCACAAATAATCTCATTCTCTGTTTGTTTTTCAATTATTATATCATCAACATCCGTTTCATCTTCAATATCTTGTCCGATCATTGCTTCAATCATTTCTTCCATTGTTATAATGCCTTCTGTACCGCCATATTCTTCATGGACAATTGCGAAGTGTTTTTTCTTTTGCAGCATCTGCTTGTACACATCGCTTACCTGCTGAAATTCATATACATGCAGAGGATTTAAATCAGCAAACGCTGTTACTTGCTTTTCCGGTTCTCGAGACCAGGAAACAAAAAATTTCGAATGAAAGACACCAATAATATTATCAAGATCGCCTTCGTAGACAGGATAACGGCTAAACTGATTTTGTAATAGAATTTCACCCGCTTCCTCAAAATTTGTATCTGCAATAATTCCCTGCACATCAATTCTGGGAGTCTGCAGTATGTCCGCAACATTTAAGTTGGAGAAGTCCAGCACTCCTTTTAAACCATAAACTTCTTCCCTTCCAAACGTTCCTTCTGTATGTCCGATATCCACCATCGCTCTCATATCTGCCTTAGAAATCGTTGTTTGATCATTATTATCTTGTCCAAGGAGTTTAATGGTTGTTTTGGTCAATAGATTTAATAAGAGGATGAATGGCTTTAATATCACGAGAATAATCATAGTTGGATAATAGACTATATGAGCAATTTTTTCAGGAAACGCTGCTGCAATTGATTTTGGCATTACTTCCGCCAGAATAATAATGAGTATTGTTAAAACGGCTGTGGTTATGCCTACATTCCAATTGTATTCGAGTGCCACAATTGTAACCAATGAAGGAAGTACAATGTTTGGTACATTATTTGCAATTAATATACCTGGAATAAATAAATCTGGGTTGTTAACCAGCTTCAATAAGCGTGCGGCTTTTTTATCTCCATTTGTTGCTTTTAGCTTCAGCTTCATTTCATTTGTTGCCGTCAACGCTGTTTCACTGCCAGAAAAATAACTGGAAGCGATAAATAGTAAAATAATTGCAATAATTAACATGGTCAAACTCTTTCACCTACTCTAATTCGATTGTTGTTTACATTTCAATAACTACTTTCTTTATCAAATTATATCAAAACAGGATAGGGATTCCAAAAATGATGATATGACTGTTCATATGTATAAAACGGCAAATCCAAAATGAAAATTGACCTTTTCTCCATTAAGCGTGTTATTTACCAAGAAATTTCATTTACAAAAGTCTTAATATGGACTCTTTATTTCAATAAACAAAGCAACGGTCTGGTTAAACCGTTGCTCATTTACTTTTATTTAATTGTTTTCAACATTGTAGTAGTTTCTACAGACTTCTAGATTTTAATAACTTGTAGATATTTATTGCTTTACCCAACAACAGATATCGAATCTATCTGAGTGTTTCCCGGAAGAAAAACTCGTATACAATACGAAAGCCAATTTGAATCAGATAGCATTCTGCTTCTATCGTTTTACTGATTGACAGGATAATGCATATAGCAAGCTCCCGGTTTCACGTCTGATTTTATCCTTCTACAAACAATGGGAGCAATTGTTGTTTATTCACATCAACAAGGCCTAGATTGCTGATACGTATTTCCGGAATAACTGTGAGTGCTAGAGAAGACATTGCCATTGAAGGAGCCCGTCTGCCAACTTTAACGCCCATATCTATAGCTATATTATTAAAATTTATAATAGCAGGTGCAAGTGTTTCAACTGGGAGATCTGACATCAGTCCAGCCACGGGTAAATCTATCGCTGCTTTCACATCCTCGTCATCGAATAGAACGAGCCCTCCGCCTGAGGATTCAAGATATTTAGCTGCATGATACATATCTTCTGCGTTTGTACCGACGACTACCAGATTATGGCTGTCATGAGATAATGTTGTCGCATATGCCCCTGTTTTCAGACCTGCGTTCTTTAATACACCTACAAAAGGCTTTAGACCTTGACCATGTCGTCCGACTACTGAAGCAAAAACATATCCTTCTGGCAATTTATCGATTATTCCATTTTTTGCGGAAATTTCCAGTACTCCTTTTACTGTAGTGCCGATTGGGGTCATTTCTATCGTATTGATACGAACACTATCCATTCCATTTGGCATGCTGATATTAAAGTCATTCACTTCAATGTCGGGAATCTTTACAGTATCCTCTTTAAGAATTTCAGTTGTTGTCTTGATTCTATTGATTAGCTTGCCGCCTTTCACCTGATGAATGCCTTTCGTAAATACATCTGTAACATCCATGTCTTCCAGTGTGTTTACCAGACAAAAATCAGCAATATATCCCGGACCTATACCGCCGCGATGTCTCAAATTAAAACGTTTCGCACCATTTAATGTTGCAAAACGCACGGCAAGCGGTGCGGGGATCCCTTCTTCAATGCATCTTCTGACAACACGATTCATCTGACCGCCCTGGTACATATCACTAGCTTCTACATCATCTGTGCACATAGCAAGGTTTGTTGTATATGGAACTTCACGCCATGCTTCAGCAGCGATATCCGCAAACTGGCTGACACTTGACTCGCGGATGTACACACACATGCCTTGGCGCAGCTTCTCAACAATTTCCTCCGTAGATCGGCTCTCATGATCAGAGTCGACACCTGCGGACATGTAAGCATCCAGATTCTGACCGGTTGTTCTCGGCAAATGCCCTTCATTATAGACACCCTTTTTTAATCCTTCTTCAACAATCCCCGTCATCCGTTCACTCTGGTTGATTACACCGATGTAATCCATAATTTCTGCTATACCGATGACACGCTCTTCCTCTAGCAGCATGCCAATTTCATCCGATCCGAACACAGCGCCGCTTGCTTCAAGACCTGGAACTGCCGGAACAGCAGAAGGTATTGTTACCAGAATATCAATTGGCAAGTTCTTCGTTGCTTCAATCATATATTTGACGCCATCCACACCGAGTACATTTGCAATTTCATGAGGATCAATAACTGCGGTGGTCGTGCCTCTTTCGATCAGCGCTTTGGCGAAGTTAGCCGGAGTCACCATAGTGCTTTCAATATGTACATGACAATCGATAAAACCGGGAACTGCAAATTTCCCACTGCTATCGATTTCCTTCTCTCCTGCAATTTCAAATATAGGGGCATTATCTGTATACCGTGCCACTGCAGCAAAGACATCTTCCTTAATGCCTATATCCGCTGTGTATATTTCAGCGGTAAACACATTCACAAGCTGAACACCGCGGATTACTGTGTCCATTGGAATATCTCCACGTGCAGCAGCAACTACCTGTTCTCTTGAATACATCATTATCTCTCCTCTTCTGCTTACCTATCGTGAAAAAAAGATGGAGAGAATATCCCCACCTTTTAAAATTATCCATCTAATCTAATATTAATCCCCGGACCAATCGGCAGATCAAGCAGGAACCATACTATCATCAAGAGTATCCATCCTACCATCAGGGCAATCGTGTAAGGAATCATTGTTGAAATGATGGACCCAAGTCCAGACCTTTTATCATAACGCTTCATGAACCCAAGCACCATGATCAGGTACGGGTTTAAAGGTGTAAGTAGCGCTGTCGATGAATCACCGATTCGATATGCCAGCTGTGTAAACGCCGGATGGAAATCAAGCAGCATGAACATCGGTACAAAAACCGGAGCCATTAGCGCCCACTGGGCTGAACCGCTTGTGATGAACTGGTTCAACATCCCCATCACCAGAATGAATATAATAATCAGCGGTAAGCCGACAAAATTGACTGATTGGAGGTAATCAGCACTATTTACCGCGATAATTGTACTCAGATTCGTCCAGTTGAAGTATGCAATAAACTGCGCAATTGCAAAGACAAGTACAATATATGGCGCCATATCTTTAACTGCACTGGCCATGAAAACCGGGATATCTCCTGACTTCTTAATTGTTTTGGCTGATATTCCATATGTGACCGATACAACGATGAAAAATACAAATATAATCGGCACGATATTTGACAGAAATGGCGATGGAACCAGAACTCCGCCTTCCCCGCGCAAGACGGATGTTTCAGGCCAGATCAAGGCTAGGATAACGCCTATATAAACAAGTGCTGCAATCATGCTGTTCCTGAGTGCTTTTATTTCAATTCTGCCAACTTTCTCCTGCTTCTGTGCCAAAATACCTTCTTCAGCATACTTTGGATCATATTTTCCGAGCCTTGGCTCGATGACTTTCTCAGTTACGAGTCCAACCAGCAGGACAATCAGGAAGACGGATGTTGCCATAAAGAAATAGTTATCAATTGGTGTGATCAGCATATCCTGGTCAATTGCCCGTGCTGCTTCAGTGGTAATTCCGGCCAGCAGGGCATCTGTACCTGCGATAAGCAAATTCGCAGTAAAGCCGCCTACTGCACCGGCGAAACCGGCTGCAATACCGGCAACTGGATGCCTGCCCAAAGAGTAGAATACCATTGCTGCGAGCGGCGGAACAATGACAGCAGCAGCATCGGAAGCTATGTTACCCATAACCGCTACAAAAGCAATAGCATATGTAATCACTGCCCGGGGCGCTTTTTCAATGGTCAGCTTGATTGCTGTATCGAACAATCCAACCCCCTGGGCAACACCTATACCTAACATCATTGTAAGTACAAGCCCGAGCGGTGCAAATCCTGTAAAGTTCTCAAGCATTGTTTCCAAGGCAAACAATAGCCCTTCACCTGACAAAAGGCTCTTAGCCACAACTTCTTCCCCTGTACCCGGATGTGTAACTGAAATATCAAAGGAGGCAACGATTGCCGATATAATAATGATAATCGCTGCAAGATAAACGAATATTAAAAAGGGATGAGGTAACTTGTTACCGAAGCGCTCAATGAAATCCAGTACACGTTGGAACTTGCTTTGTTTATGGTTTGTATCTTCCATGGTACACCTCACTTGTTTAGTATCAATTTAATTTTGAAGGCACCACGCCTTGCGGGATAGGACATACATATTTCTTTCCACCCTTACGCCGATCAAATTCCGCTTGAGCTTCTTTGATTTTCTCGGGATTATTTAAAACCGCCCCAGCAGTCTGTGCCATAACCTGCGCTGCATGCAACATTCCTTTCGCAGCATAGGTCGTCTTCCCCTGTGTAACTGTTTGCCACGTATGCATCTGTGTGCCGAATGCATAGCATGTTGCCAGGCACTGTACTGTTGGTGCTATCTGACTGACATCTCCGACATCCGTCGAACCGGGAAGAAGATTGTATGCCTTGGAATAAGGTATTGTATTCCCATATAATACTCCCTCGGATTCAGGGGGTTCCTGTCCAGCTTTATGATATGCATCACTGATTTGTGATTCCGAATACTGGATTTCATCCGGAGTAAGTGATTCCTGAATCTTCTTAGCAAACTCAAGTTCATCAGCCGTGTATGACAGGCCGCCGATTTCTTGAAGCTGTTCCTCCATGACTTCTTCCAGCACATTATTGCGCAAAAAATTGGAGCATGCCTTTTCAAAGTGAATGCTGAGTTCGGTTTCTGTCATGAGTGCTGCGCCTTCAGCGATCTTCTTCACACGCTCATAGATGGCGCCAGCCTTCTCCACACTGACATCGCGCATCAAATATAGAACTTCGGCTTCTCCCTGAACCACATTAGGTGAAATGCCGCCTGTATTTGTAATGGCATAATGCAGCCGTGCAGTATCTTCTACGTGCTCTCTTAAATAATTTGCACCGACATTCATAAGTTCAACAGCATCAAGTGCGCTGCGTCCTAGATGTGGGCTCGATGCAGCATGTGTAGATACACCTTTGAACTTGAATGACACCTGATAGTTTGCTAGTGATTCATTCACCCATACTTGGGTGTATATCCACGGGTGCCAGCATATCGCAAGGTCAATATCATCAAAGACACCCTCACGTGCCATGAATGTTTTACCTGATCCGCCTTCTTCACCGGGACATCCATAAAAACGGATAGTACCTTCAAGATTATGCTCCACCATATAATCTCGTGCAGCAATAGCCGAAGCCATCGCACTTGTGCCAAGCATATGGTGACCGCAGCCATGTCCATTGCCGCCTTCTTCCATTGCTCGCTGTTCAGCAATTCCTGGTTCCTGACTGAGGTTGGACAGGGCATCAAATTCACCTAAAAACGCAATAACAGGACCACCGGACCCATATGAAGCTGCAAATGCAGTATCAATATCTGCAATGCCGCGCTCAACAGCAAAGCCTTTCTGTTCCAAATATGTTGCCAGCACTTCACTGGACTTTGTTTCTTCAAAGCGCAGCTCCGGATTATCCCAAATTTCTCTGGAAATTCTTATGTAATCTTCCTCACTATTTTTTATACTCTTCTGTACTGAATCATATAAAGACATACTTCATCTCCTTTTATTAATGTCATATCATTAAAATTTTTATGATTTCTCCGTCAAACTATTGGTATGGAGGATTTTTTCCACTCAAAGTCAAGCATACCCTCCTTTCTAAAATCTCCTATTGAGACAGGAATTTACTTGGAATGACAAGCATGAAAAGTTATAAATTTTTATGAAGCAAGAGACAGCTGCATCTTTGCACTATGATTTATGCTTGTAAAGATTCCAAGTTAAAGTCTCTAAAATCAGATAGCGTTTTCATATTTTCTTTGACGCTATCGATAATAACAATATATTCTCACAAAACATATGTACGAATAATGAGACATTTTATCATAGTCAGAATTCATAATCAACCATAGTAAAAATTGGTAACCGACTCGATTCGACATAAAAATTCAATTAGGTGAACAGTTATGATAAAGCAAATTGTGATGCCTCCGAACTCAATCTAGAGAAGAAGTTAGCTAGATTTTAAAATTTATTTTGATCCCAAAAACAAATGCATCGTGTTTCATAAAAACATAAAAAACCTCCATTGTTTCTTGAAAAAACGATGGAGGGAAGAATTTGAGAGGAATTTGAAAGGGTGAATATTCCCTCTAAAAGCAATATCGAACTATTTGTACTTGCAAACTTCGTGAAAAGCGTGGTCCGTTTGTTATTTTTTCATAAAATATATTCTACTTAGCACAAACATAAGCAACTCTATGAATAGAATCTGGATTTTTCAATTGATCTACTATAGATGCAGCCAAATCCGCCCGGGTTATACGCCCCTTTCCTTTCTTAACAGGTTTATCAAAGCTTATTTGATAACGCCCTTTTGGAACGCCGTTAGTCAGATAAGGCGGCCGGATAATGGTCCAATCAACTGTACTTTGATAGATTTCTTCTTCCATTCGCTGCATGTCACTATATAAATTATGAAATATTCTCCATAAAACTTTAACAAGGATACGCTCTGTAAACGAAGATTCTTCCTTCGATTTAAGTGTTTCAGCAGATAAGCAAATCAGTCGATTAACTCCTGATTTCTTCATTTCTTTTATTATATTTGCCATACCTTCCGAGTAAACCGTTGTCGGCTGGCGGTGATTTCCGCCAAGAACTGATAATACGGCCTCTTTTCCAGTCAGCTTTCCTTCTATGGCAGCTGGATTTAAAACATCCCCTCTTATAACTTCCAGACGTGTTCCGGATAATTCTAACTTTTCCGGGTTTCGTACGATTGCTGTTACTTCATGACCTTCTAGAAGTAATTGCTTTACTAATGGAATTCCTGTATCACCAGTGGCTCCAAATACAACAATTTTCATATAAAACACCTCCCAATAATAAATGTTAGTTAGTAACAACTAACATTTATTATAAATTTTTTATTATGACTGCCATACCGGCATAAGCGTTTGAGCAATAATACAAACAGCATAGATCCATGCTAAAATAAGAAACACTTGCCTGGAATAATAAACACGATTAGTGGAGTCCGCCAATTTTAAACACCTCCTTTACGGTTGAAGTCCATAACAAAATGTTTGTACACTATTTTTAATAAACTCCTCCTTTGCTACAGTGATAAATTTTTCTTTCCATAATGCAGTAGAAATAAAATAGCTGAACAAGGTCGCTAAAAATATAGATGCCTGCGTATAAGAATCTGTTTGCTTCATCTTCCCTTCCTCCTGCATGGTATTAAAATATGCCGTGATATATCCTTTTAACTGCTCTGTGTTGTCAGACACCAGATCGACTAATTCAGGCATTGATGCTCTTTCTTGAACAGCAATTAAACAAATAGATTCATAACGCTTCATAAGGTCAAGGTATAAATTGGCTATCTGCAGCAAATCTTTTTCCAAATTCCAAACAATGTCTTTATCAAGTATCTGCTTAAACCCGGGAACAACCGTATTTCTTTCAATCGCTGCCTCCAGAACTCCTTTTTTTGTTTCAAAGTGGCGAAAAATCGTCATTTCGCTCACATTAGCTGCATCTGCAATTTCCTTAATGGTCACTGGCTGGAATCCTTTTTCCTTCATTAATTGAAGTGCAGATTGTAATATCCTGTCTGATGTACTTAATTTATTCTTCGACATAACGCCACCTCCACTTTCAGAAATATATGTTATTGATAACTAACATTTTATTGATTATTATTTTATCTTTTCATACAAATAAAGTCAATGCTTTAATTTGAAGTTAGTTATAAACCAGTTGTTTTCGGTAATGCTTTAATCAGCAGGAACCTGAAGTGCCTCTTCCCTTCTGCTTTTTCATTACCGTTCAACTAACTGGCTCTATTAACCAATCTCCCGCTTCCATAGCAGCGTTTCATAAATATCAGCTTTCAAAAAAAGAAGACTCTAGTTCTATCCTTATTCTAAAATGATTCATTATTCTTATCTGTTCTTCAGTCAGCTTTTCTTTATCCCAGTACATATGCATTATATTGTATTCAAACAATTCTTTTAATTTAATAAATAAGGGCAGTTTATCTAACGTTTCCAAAGGCAGATCATTTTCCTCCTGATATCCCTCAATGATTGCTTTTGTAATCCCCCGTCCGTATTCCGCTATGTTGCCTCCGCCTGCAAATGAATACTCCACTGCACTGTATATAGGAACTGCTAGATCGTAAATATAATAATGCTTTTCACAATCTTGAAAATCAACCATTGTTACATTCGAATTTTCATCCACCAATATGTTTTCCAGCCATAAATCACCATGTAACAATCCATAATTCGAATTATTTTGAGGAATTTGTTTTATAGTTGATAAAACCTCTTCTGCAACATCTCTGATAGTGGATTCTTCTTCAGGAATATATTTTAGAAAGTTGTATTCCTCATTATCATGCCAATCATTAATATGTTTAATTGGATACAGTTCTTCAAACTTTCGGGACAAACGATGCAATTTACCAATTTGTCTGCCTAATTCTTTTAGTATATCTACATTCCATTGATTTCTTGGTAAATGTACACCAGGCGCTGCTTTATAAAGCACTGTTAAGAGTTCACGGTTATTATAAATCAGTTTTTCTACTGTATTCCCATTGAAAGAAGATACTGTTGGTGATACTCCCAATCCTTTCTTATACAGGAAATCTGTATAATTAACTTCCTCCAGCTGTTCATCAAAGCTTTTATAGTTTGTAATTCTTGCAAAGTAATTGCCTTCTTCTGAAATGCATCGAAATATCTCATCTGTTACCGCTTCTGTCTTAATGAAATGAATTGGATATAGTTTATTAAGTTCTGTAAGTATCTCCTGACTCAAAATTATCCTTCTCCTCTTATAACAATCTTCCAATATATTATTTTAAAAATGTACTGGGCATAACAACAAGTTCTACCACTCCACGGGCACAAAGAACATCATTAGCAGACACCTCTGTATGCACCTTCCATCTTTTAGGATGGATTTCTTCAACTGTCCCAATTGCTTTTAAGGGAACATCCTGTGGAGTCGGCTTAAGGAATTCAACATTTAGGGAAGCGGTAACAAACCTGGGCGGTACAGTCCCATCGCCGATTTCATTTCCATTCTTGCGGTGTAATGCAAGTGCAGCAGATCCAGAACCATGACAATCCATTAAGGAAGCTATCAGTCCACCATAAATAAAACCCGGGATTCCCATATACTTTGATTCAGGTGTAAAGATAGTAACTGTTTTATCTCCCTGCCATCCGGTTCGAAGGTGATGGCCATCTTTATTTAACCGGCCGCATCCATAACACCAGGCGAAATCATCAGGGTAAATATCCTGTATCGCTTTTTCAATTTTTTCTTCCATTATTCATCCCCCTCGCATAATCAGCTTAAGTAAATCTATTGCATTATAAGTAAGCGCTTTATTCCATTGTACTATAACTACTATATAAGTTCTTCCTGATACACAATAATTTCTCGATAAATGGAAACTTCAATCAACAAAAATCCCTCCCTCTCATTTGGATATGCTTCCTATGAAAACAGTACGCCAGTATTCACTTTATTTAATACCTCAAAAAAAGAGCTGAATCAATTCCAGCTCTTATTCTGTATAAATTCAGCATTACTTTTCGTCATATTCATCTTCATCTACAACCATATAAGGCCGCATCATATCATAGTCTTCATGCTCTAAAATATGACAGTGCCACACAAACTCTCCGCTATATGGTGCAAATTTAGCAATTACTCTGGTAATGTTAGCTGCTGGCGCCTCAATAGTATCTTTCCAGCCGCGATTATTTGCTGCCGGCGATTGAGGCGGTCCTGTAAATATAATTTTTCCATCTATATTATATTGGTCCAGATCGAATGGTTGATGCTCCAACACTTGGAATTGAACCAGATGAATATGAATTGGATGAGAAAAATTTGTTGTATTTGTAAAACCCCATATCTCTGTTGATCCAAGCCGCGGATTTTCTGTAACTGGGTCATGCCAGTGTTTATTGCTTAGAAGTAATAAGGGACGATCAAATTCGTCAGAAGAACCGACTAATTTTAAATAGCGAATGCCCGAAACGTCATTCTGTTTTAATGAAGGAATAACAGATAAAGCGGAAGGCAAATGACTGCTATCCTTATTTTTTAATGGCTTCGTAACTCGAAATTGCATAATCTCCCCAGTTTCGTCATCTGGATTAGCATTTGCTCCTAAATCATTTTTTAATATGATGGATTGACCGGCTGCTTTCGAAAAATCAATAATGACATCAATTCGTTCTGCCGGCTGAAAATTGATTTCCTCCATTTCGACTGTACTTCTAAGCAGTCCGCCATCAGAACCGATTTGTTGGAATAATGTATTGGAATCAAGCCGTAATCGATAAGACCGTGTATTTGAAGCATTCAAAATCCGGAAGCGGTATTTTCTCGGTTCAACCTCCAAGTAAGGCCATATCTTTCCGTTAACTAATATTTTATCTCCATTGAAGGCAGGCAAAATAGAAGGGTTTGGCAGATTAGCAGCTGCATCATCAGGCTGTGATGGATAAAATAATGAACCATCGTCGTTAAAGCTCCGGTCTGTAATCATAAGCGGAATCTCATAGTCCCCCATCGGCAGGTTTAAAGCTTCCTCCTGTTTATCACGCAAAATGTACATTCCTGCAAGTCCTGCATATACATTTAATCGTGTAATTCCCATCGCATGATCATGATACCAAAGCAGACTTCCGCGCTGATGATTTGGATACGTGAATGTTTTTCTCGAAAAAGCAGGCCCGGTTTCCCGAAAGTTATTTGTATACCACGCTTCCGGATGCCCATCGCTTTCTGGTTTTGTCTCAATACCATGCAGATGCACCACAGTGCGTACAGCAGGCAGCTGATCAAGTCCATGAATTGATACATCAACAGGAAGCAGATGTTTACTTGGCAATTGATTCAGCCATGTTACGTGAACGGGTTCATCCCGATTTGCTTCAATCATCGGTCCAGGAAATTGACCGTTATAACCCCATAAGGTTGTTGGTGGTAAATCCCGATGTACTTTCTTCCTGAATTGCTTCATCGTCATTTCATAATGAGCTCCATCCTTCGTTTTTTTATAAGGCTTTAGAAGCTGTATTTCTGGAAGTAGATCAACAAATTTTTCTAGTTTGCGACGCAATTGTATTCACCTCATTTCTTTCCTATGAATAGTAAATGTAACTATATGCAAAAAAGGAAAGGCTGATGTACCTAGTAAACTAAATTAATTAGGGTGAATATAACAAAATGATTATCATCTTTCGTTGCCAATATGGAGCTTCTGCAATGATTTCAAGCTAAACAAAAAATATCGGGATATTCTTTTTGTTTATTATCTTCTTTTTCGATACCAATCAAGCATGTTCATCATCTCCACATTTCTTATTTCCTCCAGTGTACAGCTGGTCGCCCGCCCATCTTTTAAAAATAAATAAATCCGATTATCAACATATCCGGATATCTTACATTCTAAATCTTTATAGTAGTTACCATTTCTGATAACATTTGCTTGAATACAAACAGGAGAATCCGTTACAAAGGCCTGATACAACACACCGGCTATTTCTTCTTCGTCCATCTTTTCTTTTGCTTTCACTTCTATCAGCTGATCATCTATTTCTTCTTTTTTCAGTGCTTCGGAATGGTCTGATAGCATCATTCCTAACCATTTCATAATACCTCTGTCTCTATATCCAATTTTTTCAGGTGTGAAGCGCGTTATCGATATTTGCTCCATATCACTCTTCCTTTCCAGATCGGTGACCGCCAAGCAATTTCGCACGGTATCTCGCCATTCCGCCGTCAAGTAAGCTGGAGGCATGCAGCAACGAAGTATAACCATACTTTTCTCTGACAAAATCAATCGTCCTGTCCAGCTCTTCATTTTCTACCGCTTCTTCTGGCGGCTCAAATAAATCCAGCTGCAATAATTGCTTTGGCTGAACTTTTCCAAAGGTGACGTTAACAGTCCTTACAGGTGTGTTTTTTTTATAATACTTATTAAAGATAAGCAGCATATACTCTTTCAATTTTTTTGAGGAATCGGTAGGCTCAATCTTCATCTGATGATTGAATCCACCTTGTGCTACATCTCTGGAATATCCAATATACAGCTTTACTACACCGGTCATTAGATTGTATTTTCTTAATCTTGCTGCATTCTCGTCTGTCATTTCCCGGATAACGGTTTCCACATCATGTTTAACTGTATAGTCTCTGTTTAATATCTGATTTCTGCTGAATGATGTGCTTTTAGGTTTATAACTATCCGATAACCGTGTCCGGTCGATCCCATGTGCATGGCAAAAAAGCTGTTCTCCAATGACTCCGAACCTTTCCTTTAATTTATCAATACTGTATTGAGACAAATCATAAATATTCCTGATACCTAACCGATTTAAATTTGCTTCTGTTTTCTGGGCGATTCCCCAGAAATCCGCCAACGGTTCAATTTTCCATACTTTAAGAGGCACATCCTCGTAACGCCATTCACCAACAAAGCCACGCTTTTCGTCGTGTTTCGCCTGATGATCAAGCGCTAATTTTGCTAAAAGAGGATTATCTCCTATCCCCACTGTCAGCACTAAGCCTAATTCTCTCCATACATCACGCTGGATTTTTTTTGCTATCTCATGCGCACTTCCAAAAAGCTTTCTTGATTTAGTCACATCAAGAAACGACTCATCGATTGAATAAACAAGCAAATCCTCTTTCGCTACATACCGTTTAAAAATACGTAATATTTCTAGGTTCTTCTCCAAATACAATGCCATACGAGGCTCAACTATTTCTATATTTGCGTGAAGCGGGATCTCGTAAATCCTTGTTCCGGTCTTAACCCCGTATTCTTTTTTTACCAGAGGAGACGAGGCTAAAACTAAACCGCCCTGATTATCCGGTTTCGATACAACCGCAATCCGCGCTTTTAAAGGATGCTGCTTGCGTGCAGCAGCTTCTGCGCTTGCAAAAAATGATTTGACATCGATGCACATAATATCCCGGCGCGGTTCATTAGAGTAATCCGCCATCATAATATTTTTCATCATACTCTCTCCTGACACGAATGTATGTTTGTATTTAAAGTATACGAACTTACATTCGTGTAGTCAAGATGAATACGATGAAATAGGCGTGTTAATATATGGAAAAGAAAAATTGGAGGGAGAGTGAATGCTTTTAATTTTTAAAGTAAATATGCCTGTTCGACATAATTAAATGAATACATACGTATCTTTGTTCCTTGTTTCTCCCTTGTTAATATAATCCTTAAGGATGAATTACAATCCTTTTCCCTTGAAAATCGGAACAGTTCCAGACATTTTCAATATCTTGAAGCAAAACATTTTCCATGTCCATATGAAGTTTACCTTCTTTTAGCCACTTCCATATCAGATTTGTTCCTTCCTCTATGAATGCAGGAGTTATACCTGCAGCGCCTCCGGAAATTTCAAGACCAGAGGTCCGTAGAGCACTTGCGGGAAGCTTGAGATCTGATCCTGCCTTTTCCCCTATTTGAACAAGGTGCGTTCGATGTCCATTTAAGCTTATTTCTTTTGGTACGATCGATTTTAGGAGTGTTTCTGTTGGAGGCCCCCATAAAAAATCCAAAATAATATCTATCCCTTCATCTACCTCCTTTTTAAAGGATGCAGATAAATTATCTTCAGACTGTTTAAGGTTCAACACTGTATCTGCACCCAATTCCTTGATCCGCTGCAAAGATTCTTCGTTCCGGCCGGTGCCGATGACGCGCCCTGCGCCAAGGAGTTTTGCGATTTGAACAGCAAGCTTACCTGCAATCCCGGTAGCGCCGTTTATAAGCACGGTCTCGCCAGGCTTCATCTTCGCTCCCCATTTAAGCGGAAAAAGTGAAGTCAATGCGGCAGGTGGAAGAGCAACTGCTTCTTCGGCGCTGACTCCATCAGGAACCAGGACAATGGATTCTTTAGAAACAACTGCTTTTTCTGCCATGGCGCCATATGGAGATTTTGCACCCGAAAATCCAACCAGTTTTCCATCGGAACGCTCGCCCACACCTCTAAGTCCGACGATAGCCGGTAATTCAGAAAGAAATTGACGGCTCGCAAAATGCTCCCCTCTCGCTATCATCTGATCAACATTTTCAAGAGCTACAGCTTTCACATGGATTAAAACTTCATTTTTACCTGGAGACGGATCTGCGAAATCTTCATAACGTGGCGTTTCTCCAAATTTGTGCAGTACGGCTGCTTTCATGATAAAACCTCCTGTATAAGTTTACTTAACACTGTTAAATTTAACGGTGTTAAGTAAACTTATACTCCTTTTATGATATACTGTCAAGAGCACATACAGCTAAAGAAAGGAGTACACTATGGCACTAAAAAAACAACAAATTATAACAGAAGCTTTAGAGCTGCTTAATAAAAGCGGACTTGAAGGAGTCACGCTAAGAAAGCTGGCAAGCAGATTAAATGTCCAAGCTCCTGCATTATACTGGCATTTTAAAAATAAACATGCTTTGGTGAATGAAATGGCTGAAGCTATTCTGCAGATGGAGTTTCATGATCTGAAAGAGGCAGAAAATGAAGAGCACTGGCAAGATTGGCTGCTTAATATATTTAATCATTTACGTAAAGCAATGCTCGCATATACTGATGGAGGACGTGTCGTTGCAGGAGCACACCTTTCGTTAACGATGGCTAATTTATCTGAGACTGCAATAAAATCCCTGGTGAATGCGGGAGTAGAGTTGCGCCAATCACGTTTGATTGTTTTAACTGCAACCCGCTTTACTTTCGGCCATGTTATTGAAGAACAAACGAGGATCACTGAACAGGAGATGCAAGAACTTCATATGGAATCATTTAATCAGGAATATCCTACACTGACAGCAGGTATTGAAGAATATTTTTCAGCAGGAAAGACAGTTAATGACCTTTTTAATGATGGTTTGCGAATGATTATTGGTTAGTTGATTTGATTTAGATGCTTACGTTATTTGGAAAAGAGAGTTTTTCTTTTCACACGTCTATCTTCTGTCTAATTACAGAAAAAAGCTGCATTCAGTATTATACTAAACGCAGCTTTTCTATCATTTATGGGTTATCATTTATGGGTTATCATTTATGGGTTATCATTTAATGTTGATTAAAAAGAGAATTGTCTTACTTAAATAGAAACATCAGATGGTAAAAATTCAGCCCGCTGACCTTCATGCTTGTCGAGCATAATCTGTTCCGGCTGGATGCCCTGCTCACGCAAAACCTCAATGTTCTCCGCCAGGAATTCGTCACTGCCGACAACATAAAAGAGCCCAGCCTTGTCTTCAGCAAGATTTTTCACTTCTTCATAATAATCTTTACGATTATCTACGAACTGTGATGTGAATTTCTTGTCAGGTGCGGGTTCAAAAATATTAGTGAATAGGAAATCTCTTGATGAATCAATGTTCAGGGAATGAATTTGATTGACGTTGTCGGCACACTCGAAATAATCCAGTACGAGTGGTCTGAAGGTTGCCAGGCCAACCCCTGCTGACAGCAGATACACATTTCTGTCTTCTCTTTTAAGCGGTACATTCGTATGTGTTTTAAATACAGCAACTTCCTGCCCAACTTCCATCTCTCTTAAAATCGTTTTAAATTCAGAGCACTGCTCTTTGATACGTGTTGTGATACCGATTAAATTTTCATGCGGTAAAGTGGAAATCGACATATGGCGAATCAGACTGCGGTTTGGTTTATCTCCCGCATTAAAACCCTCCAGTGCAAGATGAATATGGGAACCCTCTTCCCATGTATAGTCTTCCGGGCACTCAAGCATATATGTTTTAACCTCAGGGGTTTCATCAATAATCTCATTTATTTTAGTCCAGTATATTTTCATTATATATTCTCCTTCTCCATTATATTTATCGTTACTATCTACTATACAATAAATGATAATAATTCTCAATTAAATGAATTGATTATTTTAGTAAATTTATGCAATTTAAATTTACTAATGATGCGGAGAGTAATTTCAGGTTAGTAAATATCCTGGCAATCCGGTCTTTTGGAAATGTTGACCATATCAATTAATGAAGAAGACAGTATACTATCAGATAAATCCTGCTGATATTAAGAAAATAGCTAATCCATGCGTCTGGGTTTGTGTCAATTTAGTTTTAGTTTTTTTAAAGAATTCTAAGCAGTTATAGGATTCATGCAGGATTGATTAAAAGAAAATAAGTATATTACATTTGTATAAATGTTATTAATTTTTTTTAAGTAATTCAGCCGCCTCCAAAGCTGTCGGGATTTCAATTACATTCTTTTCAGCAAATTCATAACCTTGTGGATCACCACTTGCTATAATTTCTTGAGCAGCCATTTCAACATCGTAGGATGTAAAGCGGAATTCAATTCCTTTTGGGCTAATTAAAATCCAATATGCTCCTGGTTTATCTGCAAACGGCATTCCTACACTGCCTGCATTAAAAATTTGTATGTCTCGCAACTTTCTTTCAAATTGCATGTGAGTGTGCCCACAAATGACAATCTTTTGCTGAATGTCTGAAAAAATATTATCGAGCTTTTCCTGCGGGGTAAGCGATGTAAATATTTCTTCATCACTTCTTGGTGTAGCATGACAGAAAAGAACATCGCCCAATTCATCAACAGGAATGGTTACTGTCATTGGTAATTCGGACAGTAAATCCCTTTGAAATTGGGTTAACTGTTCAGCAACCCATTGTGTCCTCTTACGACCCTGTTCTGACATGGCAGAAGGAAGTTTTTTACCGTCAAAAGCCATTACCACCTCTCTATCTCCATTCCCGCGTACAAAGTTCAGTTTTTCACCTAAAGGCAAAAGTCGTTCCAAGGTCTGCCCTGGCATTGGTCCAGAAACAATATCTCCTCCAATCACAATAGAATCCGAGTCGAGTTCTTCAATATCATTCAACACGGCATTTAACGCTGGTAAGTTACCATGGATATCATAAATGCTGCAATAACCATTTTTTAATCCTCCATTCTAGTATATTTATCTCCATAATATATACGAAAAACTCAAGGGAAAGGATATGCGTTATCGAAAATCCTTAGAAAAAGGATTTTATTTTATCTATTTTTTAAATAACTTGAAGTTGTAAAATAATAGGATTATTATAAATATATTGAAACCCTTTTCAAAACGAGGTGATTAATGATACAAAAGCTATTTTAGTACAACCGGATTTTTGGTTTGCAAAAAAATAAATTCCGATAAGCTATAGTTCAAAAATTATATCAGCTTAATAAAAGTCAGAATACTCCCCAAAATATATCATCTTGAGAAGTTTTAAGCATGGTCACAGAAAATCTACCGGAAATCTTTTACAGCAAACTGAAACCGCAGAGAATTATCAAATCAAAAGTAAAACTATTAAACGATAATCTGAAAGGAGTATACTTATGCCCAATAACCATGCAAATTATTTAACAATAGAAGAAATAATAGCTTTACCAACATTCCAGGATGTTGCCATCAGCGAGGATGGACAGCGTGTAGCTTATGTAAAAAGCACAACGGACTGGGACAATAATACATACCCTCAGCATGTCTGGATTTATGACAAACATACCGATAAAAGTTATCCCTTAACAATAGGTGAAAATGAAAGTACGCAGCCTTGCTGGTCACCGGATGGGCAAACCCTTGCTTTTCTCAGCACAGCTGGTGAAGGCGACAAAAAAACAAAGCAGATTTTTATCCAAACTGACGAGGAAACAGCAGCAATACAGATTTCTCATGCCGAACATAATATTGATTATTTTAAATGGACTCCAGACGGTAAAGGCCTTTTCTTCACCGCAAAGCGCCCTGAACCGGATAAACTGAAAAGCCGCAGTGACATGTACGGAGAATTTTCCTATGTGGATCAAGATTTTCATTATAATGCATTGTACTTTCTGGATCTGGATAAAGGGAAACAACATGCCAAAGCGCTGGACAATCTGCCAAAGGACTTAAGGGAAGCGGCAGATGAAAACGGTGAAGATAACAAAGATAAGGCAATTACACCATTGACGGAATCGCTGGATAGGTATATTTATTATTTTGATATTTCACCAGACAGCCGGAAAATTGTCTTTAGCTCTGCCCCTACTCCCAGATTCACTGACCTGTTAAGCCAGGAAACTTATTTGTTGGACCTGGAAACCAATGAATTTGTAAAATTAGATATCAGCCCTTTACAAGCGGGACCTGTTCTATTTTCCTATGATGGGTCAAAAATTTGCTATAGCCGCCTTACACAGAAAAAAATATACGCAAACGTTATGCTGGAAATCTATGATTTAAAAGTCAAACAAGTCAAACAGCTTCCACTGAACATCGATGAAAATATTTCTCCTGTTCGCTGGACTAAAAATGGTATCCACATTACCTGGCTGGAACGGACCAATTACATGACCGGGCTTATCGCAGAAGATGGCACATTGACACCGCTTTTTGATTCATCTGACATAGTGGTGACTTACCCGGCTATTACGACGGATGGCAAGCATGCTGCATATGTTAAGGCAACTTCACAAGCAGCTGCTGAAGTATATCTTGATAATAAACAGCTGACCAAGCAATATAAGCTTTACGAAGGAAAAACGAAAAGTAAAAAAGAAATTATTTCCTGGAAAACAGAAGATGGATTGGAAATTGAAGGCATATTATCAAAACCGGCTGATTACGATGATTCGAAGACCTATCCGCTTGTACTTGCCGTTCATGGCGGCCCAACAGGCATATCATTAGCAACCCCGACCACAAATAGATATCAGCCAATCGAACAATTTATAGAGAAAGGGTTTGTTGTTCTGGAGCCTAACTACAGGGGCAGCGCCGGCTACGGAGAAGCCTTTCGCTCGGCAAATTTCCGGAAGCTGGGGCTGGGAGACTATCAAGATATTATTTCCGGAGTCGATTTTTTGGTTGACAGCAAGGTAGCAGATCCGGAAAAAGTCGGCATCCTGGGCTGGAGCCAGGGCGGCTATATATCTGCTTTTTGTGCAACATACAGCGACCGGTTTAAAGCCGTTTCGGTCGGAGCCGGTATTTCCAACTGGATGACCTACTATGTCAATACGGATATTACTCATTTTACACGCTACTATTTAGGAGATACGCCATGGAATGACGAAGAAATCTATCGAAAGACCTCGCCTATGACTTATATTAATAATGCTTCAACACCAACCTTGATTCAGCACGGTGAAAAGGATCCCCGGGTTCCTGTTCCAAATGCCTATGAACTATATCGCGGCTTGAAGGATGTCGGTGTAGAAACAGAGCTGGTCATCTTCAAAGACATGCTGCATGGTTCAGACAAGCCGGGCATCCACCGCGCTATTCTTAAACAAAATCTGGATTGGTTTGCGCATCATATTTTAGATGAAGAGCCGGATGGAGATCGGGTATATTAGTTTTTTCATTCAGTATAAAAAAAGCACTTTGAAATAGAATTAAATAAAAGCGGGTGATGATGCAAAATATAATGTATTATCACCCGCTTTTTTCAACTGTAAATAAAAAAATCTCTTTATTTCTACTATATTAGTCTAAATCATCTAATCTCAATAAAGTTTGACTATTTCATCTAATTTTTGTTATATTCGATTATATAATCAAACTTATTACTACATTCGATAAGGAAGGAGCTGTTTTCTTCATGGCAAATGAAGTCTCTATCTTCATTATGGATATAAGTAATTCATCAAAAGAAAATATCGGAAATGAATTAAGCGAATACCTGGAGCAATTAAAAAACTACATTACCGAATGGACAGAGAATACAGCTGTCACAAAGGTCAGCCACCGCGCTGGTGATGAATTGGTGGTTGTAAGCAGCGGTTATGCTTCGGCTTATACACTTGCTTTCTATCTAAGCCGTATTTGGCGGTTTCCCGATCATAAGCCCTATTTCGGGTTATCATTTGGTGATATTCAAGAGGATATCAGCGAAATAAACATAGAAACCTGGATTCACCCCTTAATGAAACAAGCTAGAAATGCCAATAATCATTTAAAAAAACAGACGAACAGATTACTGTTTCACTTTGAATTACCTCCTTTATCAGAGGGACAGAGCTTTACTGTTTTCAGTCAGCAGTTCGAAGCCTTAATAAATACCAGTTTAACTTTAAAGCAGGAGCAAATAAATGAACAAACCGAAATACAGTCTCTCGTCTGTTCTTTATATGCCATACTCGGTCAACAGAATAAAGTAAGTGAATATCTTGGAAGAACAACAGCTACGATATCCCATCATATGAAACAAGGAAAAACGCATCTTATTTTGAATGCTTTTTATAACATTGTAAAGGTGCTGGATTCATTAGGTGTACAAGATTGGCAGGCTCAGACGGATAAACTGCAGGAAAATATCAGACAAAATATAAGGACGCATCTAAATGATTATTTTCCTGAAGAAAGGAGTTTGTCATGACTATATTATTGCTGTTACTTGCGCATCTGATTGCTGATTTTTGGCTGCAAACAGACCAGATGGTGCAAAATAAAATAAAACATTTGAAAAAACACTTACTTCATCACCTGGTGACAACAGGCATTGCGCTGGCGATAATATGGGGATACCAATATGAATTTCAACATATAATCTACTATTTTATCCTGCCCTTTGCCTTTATTATCCTCACGCATCTTGTGATTGATTTGTTAAAAATAAAATTAGTAGATTCTATTCCAAAAAGTCCGACGGATAATATAAAAAGACTTGGATATTTTCTATCAGATCAAGTCTTGCATATCATCATGATACTCATAGCTTGTATCCTTTTCTTTCATATGACAGCTGCAAAAATGACGGCGGAGCTCTTTGATTTGTTGCATGGGACAAGCAGTTTAAATCCATTCCATACCGTATTATTTATGATTATCATTTATATTTTAGCCATAAGCGTCAGCGGGCATATTGTAAAATTTATCATCGGCTCCCTGCCCTCTGAATTTGCTAATTTTGAAGGCGAGCTGACATTAAAAAATCAAATCGCTGCCGGAAAGGAAAAAATTCACGCGGGAGCAGATAATCGTTTCACAGAGGAATATCATTATTTTACCTACTCTACCCCGCTTCGTTCGCACGGAAAACTTATCGGCTATCTGGAAAGATTACTAGTGATTATATTAACAGCGGTTGGTGCGTATCCGTCAATTGCTTTTATTATTGCAGCCAAATCCATTGCGCGGTTCAAACAGTTAGATGACCGGAACTGGGCAGAGTATTTCCTGCTAGGTACGTTGTCTTCTATTTTCTTAGGGTTGGTGCTTGGCCTTGTTGTACAGGGGGTTCTTATGTAAAACCCAAAATCTTTGGAAATGAACAAAGCCCTTACGTTTAAGTTATACCTTGAACATAGGGGCTTTTTATTATGATATATACCATACCCTTAACCTGCTCCCTTCATTATTGCAGGTATAAAGGGTGTCCAATCTGGCTCTATTTTAAACGATGAAATGATTTTGTTTGAGCGAATTGTTCAAAACCGATAGACTTGTAAAGCTCACATGCATCTGGGGAGGTACAAACAACAACCGCTGTTTTTGCCCCCTTTTCACTCAAAGCATTGAGAGCAAGCTTGCTGACTGAACTCGCTAACCCCATTCTCCTAAATCCCGAATTCGTTCCAACAGGTTCCAGTAACCCCACCTTGTTAACTTCATCATACCAAATTAAACAAGATGCGACGAACTCACCATTTGGAGATTCTATTACCCAATCAAGCGAAGGATCATAAGGATAGGTATTCATAACGTTCAAGTAACTTTCTTCTGTGACTCAGGTTTTATCAAATGCAGCCCTATGCACTGCCACACGATTTGTTAAATCCTCAGAACCCTTGATATGGCGACCCTTAAATTTATCTGGTAATTGAACAGGAAAGGAACAACTATCCAATGAAATTTTTGTAAGGACTTCTGGATTTTCTGCTAATGGGGTGAATAAAGAATCTTCTAAGGCAGAAATAAGATGCGATTCCGTTTCCAGGACAAGCACTTTTTGCTCATTGGTTTTAGTTATTTTATTAAACCAGTCAATAACATCCCTGGCCACTTCAGGAAAATCAGGATGAACTTGACATATTAACTCACCAGGTTTTTGAATCCATCCCCAAGCAACGGGATTCCCATCCAATTCCCAAATTGCAGTATCCCAATCATCCTCGCGCCCAGTATGTCGGTAGCGTTGCCAAGCCAAATCGCCTATATGGTAATTAGGTTCCAGTGGCCATATAGCTTGTGTGAGTTTCTGCATCCGTTTTAAATCATTTGAATCCTTGTAAGTTCGAATGACAGGTTTACTCATTTATCTAACCTCCTCGAGAATTATTTTTCTACCCTAGCATTTATTATGAAATCTATATCAGCATTTATAAATTGAAATAATAACTAGGAAACAAAGTTTCCATGCAAAGAAATATTAACAATTTACTACTCACCAAATTATCCAATGCTATCTTAATCACTCTGCCATCGCCCCTGTTGCAATAGAAAGCCGGTTCCAGCTATTAATTTGATTAATCAACACAATTAAGTCCAGGTATTCCTTCTCCGTATAATGTATTCGAACACGATCAAATAAATCATCCGATACATCATTTTTTGAAATAAGCGTAATTTGTTCCGCTAACTCTAAAGCAACCTTTTCTTTTTCAGAATAAAAAGTACAATCCCTCCAGGCACTGACACAATATAATCGCTGTTCTGTTTCCCCTATCTTCCGGGCTTCTATTGTATGCATATTCAAACAAAATGCACAGCCATTTATTTGTGATACCCGGATTTTAATTAGCTCCTGGAGTTTACGGTCAATGTTACTTTTTCTCGTGTACTTTTCAATCTCCCTCATCATCCCCACTGCCTCAGGTGCAAGCTCAAAAAAGTTCATCCGCTGTGTCATATATAGTCCCTCCAAGTTATTTTTTATTTCCTGCAATCAACAATTTTCTTCACTCTACACTATAATCTAGTGTTTTTTGAACATGTAAAGAAACTGTATCCAAAAGCGGTATATCACAATCATCACTCGACAAAAGTAATGGTAATTCTGTACAACCAAGTATAACAGCATCCACATCATAATTATTAATTATTTCAATAAAACGGCTTTTCGTCTGGTTGGAAAAATGCTGTATAACCAACTCATCAAAAATAAAGGAATTGATTTCGTTTTGATGCTGTTCATTCGGCGTAATGACTTCCGGCCCATATTGTTTAAATATGTCCTGATAAAAGGTAGATTGCATGGTGTATTTAATGCCCGTTAAAAGCAATTTGGCATATTTTTTCTCCATTGCTTTTAAAGCTATTGATTCAACAATGCTGATCATAGGCACATTAACAAGTTGTTCTATTTCTTTAAATACAGAGTGAGGAGAATTGGCAGCCATTATCACTACCTCAGCCCCGGCTCGTTCCAACCCATTTATTTTCCGGAAGATATAATCTATGTACTCTTCTTTTCGATGCTCGTTCTCTAAGTCTGTGAAATACTGAAAATCCAGACTATGAATTAGAATTTCGGGATAATAATAATCCTGATACTTTTCATAATATAAATCTGTCAGCCTCTTATAGTAATGAATTGTTGATGCAGCACTTATACCGCCGATTATCCCAATCTTCTTTTTCATTGGCCCTCCTCCTTATCTATATTGCTTCTTTGGGAACGCAGAGCAAAGGATTGATTATCAACAGCTTTTGAAGTTGCCAGGATACCGTCTAAGTGGTCATATTCATGCTGAAGCAGCTCTGATAAATCATCCGTCAGCTCCATACTTTGTTTCTTCCAATCGATATCCCGATAATGAATCGTACACGCCTTATATCTTTGTACTTTGACAAGCAGGTCCGGAAAGCTCATGCAATCATCCCACACCTCCATTTTTTCATGATTGGTAATCACTAATTCCGGATTGATAAATACAAACGGTTTGTCAATATACATATAAATCATTCTTTTAAAAACTCCGATTTGAGGTGCCGCAATGGCACGCCCTGCATCATATTTTGATTTGAAATCCAACAATGTATCGTGAAGATCCTGGACAGCAGGCAACAATTCATCCATTTCCTCTTCTGCCACCAAAGAGCTGATTTCATGTAATTTCGGATTTCCCAATAATAGAATTTCTTTCACTGCCATGCTTCTCCCTCCTTTGTTTATATTATAAAAGCAAGATAGTATAATAGACAAAACGAATAATTAAATAGTTACTATTGACTTTTTCGATAGGAGGAAGAAAAATGCATTATGAGCAAATAAGGACCTTCTTAACAGTCGTTGAATTAAAAAACTTCACCAAAACAGCAGAAGTCCTTCATGTGACGCAGTCCACAGTGACAGCACGTATTCAGCAGACAGAAGCATTCTATGGACAAAAGTTATTAGTGAGACATAAAGGTAATATCGAACTGACTGCCATTGGTTATAAACTGCTGCCTCTGCTGCAGCGTCAAATGGATTTATGGGAACAGACGAAAAAGATTGCTGAAGAGGAGTTAGAGGAAAGCTTTCAAATCACAATTTCTGCTGCTTATTCACTTTGTAGAAAAATGAATACGAAAATCATCAAAGAATTACATCAAGTGCATCAGCCGGCACACATCCATTTGCGAACAGATCATTCCTCTTTTGTCATTCAGCATGTTTTAGATGGATCAACAGACTTTGGTATTGTTTATAATAAGCCGATGAGCAAGGAAATCTCTTCCATACTGATTCAACAAGATACCTTTCATTTGTATAAGTATAAGGATTTGAACATAAGTAAGCCCGCAGGATTCCAAGAATTAGCTAATCAGACTTGGATTTATCTGAACTGGGGGCGTTCGTTTCAATCATGGATGGAAAATGAGAACGAGCAAGGAGCCAAACCTAGAATGGAAGTGGGACATAGTGATTTAGCGATTCAATTTATTATTGATTTAAAAGGGATTGGATTTTTGTCTGATACGGAAGTGAATCAATCTGATTATGCAGATTGTCTGGAGCAAATAGAATTCAAAAGTAAAGTTTCTATTCCTTCTCAATCCATATTCCTCCTATTTAAAGAAAGCAGAAGGAATGAGTCAGCTATGAAGGCAACCATTGATATATTTCAACATCATAAACAAGCTTGAGATTTGTTTTGGTCAAAAACTTAAATAAAACAACTCAAATGTCTATGTGAAGATACATCCCGAACGTTTAAAAAAGGACAGCACGCACCCAATTAAATCAGAGTACATGCTGCCTTTTTTTCACTTAAATCTTCTATTTACCAGCATTACGCTTCAATTCTATGAACTGCTCTTCCGTCAAGCCATTATTACCAAACTGAAGCAATTCTGGATCGTGAAAATCACTTCCACCGCTTCGATACAAATTGAATTTAGAAGCAAATTCTTCTGTCAATTTATAATCAATTGCTTTCATTTTTGAATGATTAATTTCTATTCCCTGCAACCCAAAATTCACATACTTTTTAATTTCGTCATAATTATCGTATACACAAGGATGAGCCAGCACTGCAATACCACCATCTTTTTGAATGGCTTCAATGCCTTTTTTAACATCTATATATTCCATTTTCATATCTGTTTCAATAGAGGTTTTGGAAGCAAATAACTGTTTATATTTTTCAGGATTCATATCATCCGAATATTTTTCCTTTAAAGCCTGGTAAAGATGCATTTTAAAAACAATATTATATTTAGAATACTTTTTGGCATCTGCATAGGTGATATAGTAATTTTTCTGCTTCAACTCTTCGATGAGTTCTTTATGATAATTATCGCGTGCCTGTAAGGTTTTTGTACACAATTTTTCAATATGATCTGTTTTTTCAATCCATAAGCCGAGCACATGTACTTTTTTATATACATCAAAATCATAGCAGCTCATTTCCACACCGCGAATCGCCTCTATGCCTAATTCCTCAGAATATTGCTTAATCTCTGCCCAATGATCGACTGTATCATGGTCAGTGATAGCAAGTGCTTTTATATTTTTTTCTTTCGCTCTATCTAAAACATCCTTTATTTCACATACTCCATCACTATGGTTGGTATGAACATGTAAATCTGCATAAATCATTTAACTCTTCCCCTTTCAAATTATTGCTAATAAATCATCTGCCACTTTGACATTCTTTTTATTTACAGGAACAACATCTAAATAATCATCGCTATTTGTAATAATGACAATCGTTGTTGTTTCATATCCAGCCTTCACTATTTGGTCTATATCGAATTCTATAAGTAAGTCCCCTTCTTTAACAACCTGTCCTTTTTCAACAGATGAATGGAAATACTTTCCTTCCAATGAAACGGTGTCGATTCCTATATGAACCAGTATCTCTACGCCATCATCCGTGGTTAAGCCAACGGCATGGCCGCTGCTGAATGCTGCACTTACTACACCATCACAAGGGGCATATAATTTCCCGTTTTCCGGTTTAATTGCAATGCCTTTTCCCATAATGCCACTGGAAAAAGTCTCATCATTAACATTTTCCAATGGAATCAATTCACCATCTAAAGGACTTTTTAATTTGGTATGTTTTTTAACAGCTTCATCATTTTTAACCATATTTGATTCTTGGGACTTTTCTTCAACCGGATCATCAAATCCGATAACAAATGTTGCTATGAAGGTTACAACTGCTGATATAATCAGTGTAAAAATAGCCAGCAGAATATTGTTTTCCTCTTCTGAAATCCACATAGGTAAACTTAAAAGACCTGGAGTAACATAAATAAAAGCTTTGAGTTTCATGATACCCGCAAACAACCCTGCTGCTGCGCCGCCGATCATACATGCATACATAGGCTTTTTCAATTTTAGGTTAACCCCATATAAAGCAGGCTCTGTAATTCCGCCTAAGAAAGCCGCCATACTTGAAGAAAACGCCAAAGATTTCAATTGAGTATTTTTACTTTTAATGGATACGGCAAGGGAAGCAGAAGCCTGGGCCATATTGGAACAAAGAGCAACAACACGAATAATCGGGTCGAATCCTCTGGTCGCTACAAGGTCAATACTAATTGGACTTAATGCCTTATGAATACCGATAGATACTAACCAGGGATATACCATTGCCAATAATGGAATAGCAATAAAGCCGCCATGATTATAAACAAACATGCTTCCTTGGGCAATTAAAGAAGAAATGAAATCGCCGACCGGACCGACAATAATTAGCGCTAAAGGTACGCTGATTAAAGCTACCAGCAACGGTTCTGCGAATACTTTAATCATCTTAGGCACTATTTTTTTAACAAATCGTTCTACATAAGACATAATCCATACAGCAAGCAAGGCTGGAACCAACGTTGCTGAATATTTAACTAAGGAAACACCAATACCTAAAAATGTAACAGGATCTCCTTCTGACACTAGAGCCATCCAATCAGGATGTACCATCACCAGACTAAGAAACGCACCTAAGTACTGGTTGGCCCCAAAAATTTTAGCCGCAGAAAAACCGATAAATGCGGGCATGAAATAGAACCCTGTATCAAACATTAAGTTTAAAACAATATACGTATCCGATTCTGTTGTTAACCAGCCAAGCATCGTTAGTACAAGTAATAATACTTTTCCCATACCACAGCCGGCAAGTAACGGAATTATCGGCGCTATCGATCCAGTAATTGTGCCGATAACTTTATCAAAAACGGACCTGTCATCATTTTTCTTGCCATTGTCTCCCGAACCGATACCAATTACTTTTGCTAAATCATTATAGACACGATCCACATTATTTCCAATGACTAATTGGTATTGCCCTCCTTTTTTAACCAGGGACAATACTTCTTTTATGGATTTAATTTCTTCATCATCCGCTTTGGAATCGTCCTTCAAAGTAAACCGTAAACGGGTAGCACAATGAACGACATTATTTATATTGTTCTTTCCCCCTACTGCCTTTATAATTTGATTTACTAATTTTTCATTTTTCATGTTTTCTCCTCCATTTTTAAATGTATTAATGAAGGTTTAGCCAACTTAATGTCACCATCCTCTGTCAGAGCTATCGTTCATCAATCACCGCCTTAAAGGTTATTATAGAAGCTATTGCTTTATTATTTTTGCTATATGAATGGTTAGATACAATAGTTCGTCATTGTCCAGAATATAATCATATTTTTGTTCCACATATTCTTTTATCTTCAAGGAACATAGATAAGGCTGCACATATTTTTCTTTAATAATTTCTAATAAATCATTATCCAGCGGATTTTCTTTTTTATTATTTTGTAAAAAAATACGGTGACCAAAAAACTTTAAATGTGTAACAAAACGATGATATGCAAGCGATTCCACGTCAAATTCGATGGAAAAATAATATTTAACGATATGGGTAATCTGTTGAATAAAGTTTGTTATTTGATAGGAATTATGCACCTCTCCATCTAATTCAGCACTGACAATATGGACAGCAATAAAACCCGCTTCATCCTCCAGCATTGAAATGCCCGTTTCGTTTTTTATCAGCATCACAGCCTCTTGTCCAATTTCAAACTCCTTTTGATAAAAATGTTTGATCTCCCATTGTAATTTATTTTTCAAGGGGATCCCTTCATGATATCTTTGAATACTCGTATAAATATGATCCGTTAAAGATATATAAATACTGTCATTTAAAGGAGTTTCAAGCTTTTCCTTCGCGATATTAATAATCTGTTCGGATAAATCAATGTATTTTACCGGAATCTCATCTATCATCTCAATTATTCGGCTGTGAATTGTCTGAGAGTCAGCGGAAAAAGTTTTATAAACTTTATCCTGATCGATGGAATCACCATTCTTTTTGTTATAAGCAATCCCTTTTCCCATTACAATAATCTCTTTATTATTACTATCTCTTGTAATAACAGCACTATTGTTAAGGATTTTTCTTATTTTCATTTCATTGGCCTCCTTACCTGCACTATATTGTATTAATTTACATTTTTGTATCTTTATTGATGTCAGAATATAAAAAAACCTATTTACAAATAAAGATATTTGTAAATAGGTTTTGTGTAGCTCAGAATCATGCTATAACAATCCTAATCGTTACTATCATATAGAAATTATATTTAAATTATTTCGTTTTTTTTTGTATAAAGATTTGATTATAAAAAGCGCTCTCTATGTCACCTAGTATACCATGGGCAGCTTTGATGTCAAGCGCTTACGAAAATCAACTGGAACCTTTTGAAAACGAATCACCGATTACTTGGTAGAGTAAATAAAAAAGAAGACCCCTAAACAAGTAAACTTCACTTTGATTAACAGGCCCCCTTATTCAGACAGGAGATATTGATTTTTTTATCTCATCTTCAACATTTATAAAATAGAAACGAAAGATGTACTTATTTCCCTTTAATCCCATTCACATTATAAAGAAAACTTGGGCGCTCCCAAAAGCGCTGCTTCGCCATTGCATCAATAAATTTCTGGCCAAACTGAGAATCTGTATCCATCACAACGCCCGGCATCCCTTCAATTCCCATTTCCTTCAATAAGTGAGCACTCTCTTCCCTCGCACCTATTGGCTTGAAGTGATTGTACATATTCATAATAAAGGTACGGGCCTGATGATGGAAATAGTCATCCACTCCAGTTCCACCAACCAGGTAGGCACCCTCATAGCTTAAAGGTGACCCTGTCAGGAAGTTTTGGTCGACATCATACGTCATTCCTTCACTGCTCTTTACTTCACCCAGGTTGTTGCTTACAATCACTACATGTATCCCTTCTTTTCTCCACTGCTTCAAAAGTGCGTCCACTTCCTTTCCAGGAAAGCCTTCCGCCAGAAACACAGCTACTTTTAGCGTTTTCGCCACGAATTTCGTATTCATCAAGCTTACAGCTGGTGATGATTTCGTAACCTTGGATTCTTCTACATCCGGTACAGTAACCCCGACTTTTATCGCAACCTTTTCGGCGAGTTCTTTACTGACCCTCGCCAAGCGGTCAACCATCTGCTGACGTACAGGTACATGAAGACATCTTCCAAGTTCAAAGCTGTAAGCACCGATAATATGGTCCCGCTCCACCGGTGTCATACTGTTCCAGAAAAGCCTCGCCTGTGAGTAGTGATCCTTGAAGGAATCTGCTGTTTTACGCAGCTTCAATCCTTCTACCGTCGAAGGATAGGTTACAAAGCCTCCCTTTTCCGGCGGTACTTCAGCTGGTGTATTATCTGCCAATATGTTTTTGTGATAAGAAACTTTCCCGCGGTCAATCACATAACGTGAAGCACCATCCCGCTGATTGTTAAAAACAGGACACACCGGCTTATTGATCGGAAGCTGCTGGTAATTCGCTCCAACCCGTTCCTGTTGCGTATCCGTGTACGAGAATAAACGTCCTTGCAGCAGCGGATCATTAGAGTAATCAATTCCCCGGACAATATTCCCTGGATGAAATGCACTCTGCTCTGTTTCCTAAAAGGCATTATCAACCGTTTTATTTAACGTTATTTTCCCTATCTTCTGAAGCGGAACTTCCTCTTCTGGCCAGAACTTCGTCGGGTCTAAAATATCAAAATCAAACATAAATTCCTGATCTTCCGGAATAATCTGTATCGCAAGCTCGTATTCTGGATGATTTCCCATTTTGATATTTGTCCAAAGATCTCTGCGGTGAAAATCAGCATCCTCACCCAGCTTTTGTGCCTCGTCCCAAATTAATGGATGAACCCCCAGCATTGGCTTGATATGAAACTTCACAAAATGAGCGACCCCTTCTTTGTTAACTAGACGAAATGTATGGACACCGAATCCTTCCATAGTACGGAAATTCTTAGGAATTGCACGATCAGACATAATCCACATAGCCATATGGGTTGTCTCCGAGTTGATTCCCATAAAATCCCAAAACGTGTCATGCGCCGTTTGGCCTTGCGGATATTCGTTATCTGGATCCGGTTTAACAGAATGAATCAAATCAGGGAATTTAATTGCATCTTGAATGAAAAAGATAGGAAAATTGATAGCAACTATATCAAAATTTCCGTCATCTGTATAGAATTTAATAGAAAATCCGCGCACATCCCGAACGGTTTCATTACAGCCCCTTGAACCAATTACTTGTGAAAACCGCACAAATAACGGTGTTTTTTTAGAAGGATCCTACAGGAAATCAGCTATCGATACATCACTCATAGATTCATACAGTTCAAATTCACCATAAGCGCCCGTTCCTCGTGCGTGAACAACTCTTTCCGGAATTCTTTCCCGATCAAAATGTGCTATCTTTTCTCTGGCAAGAAAATCTTCAAGCAAAGTCGGTCCGCGGTCGCCGGCGGTCAATGAATTTTCATCATCCGCTATCTTTTTTCCTTCATTGGAAATCATCTCTTGATTACGTGTCTCTCTTATATGGGATTCCAGCTGTTTTTCCTTTTTGTTTAGATCTTCTTTTCTTTCATACAGATTCATCTCCTAGCAATGGTAATAGCATCCATTTTTAACCAAGAAATGAAAAGTATGCACTAGGAATAGTTTTCTGTATAAAAATAGAATGCCTTTATTGTATGTATCGTTAACTTCTATTTTATTTTGATTATTGTATTCAGTTAAAGAAGTCACCTGTTCAGTACAGACGGCTTCTTTAACTGATTTGATTTGGGAACTATACATATTTCTCCATAATAACGTAGGACTCGTCATTTTTCACAAAGCTTGAGCATGTCCGGACAAGACCAAACCTTTGATAAAAACTCTCCTTGTTTTTTCTGGCATTACACCAAATTCTCTTTATATCGTATGTTTTTGCTTCCTCCAATACTGCCTCTAGCAATCTACTTCCATACCCTTTTCCTTGTTCTGATTTCAGCGTCGCAAATTTTCTAAATTGAGCTTCGTCTTTATCTACAAACAGTGAAACAACAGAAATCAGCATATTTTCTTTAAAAAGGCCAAAATGAATACCTGCATCATCATCTTTTAATTTTATGTAATCGAAATCCTCATCTGGCCACATCACCTCATGTCTTAGCACCCAAGCTTTCTCTTTCTTTATTTTACTAATTTGAATTTCCATGTTCCCCTCCTCTTTGCCATGGCTCTTAGCAAGAATCTACTTCTAAAAAATCCCGATCATACGGTTCGCATAGTAGAGCGTAACCACAGTCAGCAGCAATAAGATAATATTTTCTGCCTTTCCGCCGGTTCTCGCAGTAATTGGAAAACGAACCGTTATCCTAGCAGGATATAATAGCTTAATTCCCTGTTTGGTACTGGCATCTAATAATAAATGTGTGGCCATACCAATCAAGAGGCCCACGGTAATGGAGGTGTTACTGACTACTTCCGATAAAATAAGTGCCACTAAAGCTAGAAATAATAAACTGTGTGTAAACGTCCGATGTCCAAAGATTGTATTGATAATTTTCGAAATCGCCGGAAACCTCCGCCCGATTTTGCTGCCGCTATGGCAAATATCCGGAAGTAATCCACCGGCAGTTCCTGCTGCAATGAACCATTCAGGCTGGTAGGCATCCGTAATTGCCACAATAGCTGTCGTTGCAGTGATGCCGGCCATGATATGTGTTTTCCCTGTCATGCTCTTTTTCTCCTTTATTTGTAAATTACATTCTATCATCATAACACCTCTACAAGAAAAAGAACATACGTTTCTTTCATTTCATTTCTGTTTTTTAAAAATGCAGCAAACATTGATTGTCTGCTGCATCAAAATATTTTACTGTTTTGTTAAATGATAGCTCGTATCCAAAAGCTGAAAGATTTCATCCTTTGAAAGAGTACCGTCTAATACAATACTTATCCACAGGTTTTCATCATGCTTTAAACTCTTTTTTATCAGAAATGTTGTTAATGTTAAATTTATCTGTTTGAAATCAATATTCACTTTTTATTTTAAACTATTATATAGAAGAAATAAATCAAAAAAACGAATCGAATGTAATCTTATAAAAAAAGAGGTAGGTCTCTCTTTTTTTCCATTTATTACATCCTAATCTACCTTGATCTTGCGAACGTATATTCTTACAATTAATGCATATAATAAATAGGAACTTACATTCGTATTGAGGGGTGTCAGCATGAAAGAAATCATGATGGTGGATTATACTAATGAACCACGTAGAGATATAATGTGCATTGATGCAAAATCATTTTTCGCAAGCGTTGAGGCAGTCGAACGTAATCAACATCCTTTATACGCTCGCATTGCAGTTGTATCAAAACCGGATAATCAAGGTGGCCTGGTGCTAGCTTCCTCCCCTCTGGTTAAGAAGGAATATGGTGTTAAAACCGGCACGAGGATTTATGAGATCTCTAAAAAAGCTAACATTGAAATTGTTGAGCCGCGAATGGCTCTGTATTTGAAAAAGAACATGGAAATATTGCGTATCTTTAAACGTTATGTAGCAAAAGAGGATTTACTTGTTTATTCCATTGATGAGTCGTTTCTTGATGTAACTAAATCTCATAAACTTTTTGGTAGTACGCATGAGATAGCAAGGAAAATCCAGCGTGATGTATGGAGAGAGCTTGGATTAGTTTTGACTGTTGGTATAGGCCCCAACCCTCTTTTAGCAAAATTAGCTCTGGACCATCAGGCAAAACATGATGAGAAAAATGGATTTATTGGTGAGTGGAGATATGAAGATGTTCCGGAAACTGTATGGAAAATAAGGCCACTTAGGGATTTTTGGGGTATAGGTAGCAAAACTGAGGAGAAGCTCAATCGAATGGGTATACGAAGTATTGGGGAGCTGTCACAATACAATTTTAAAAAGCTTAAAGATAATTTTGGAGTCATTGGATTACAGCTCTTTTTCCACGCACATGGAATTGATCGGACCCTTTTGTCAGACGTTTATACACCTAAAAGCACATCATTCAGCAGAAACCAGATATTGAATCGTGACTATAAGGATATACACGACATTGAAGTCGTCATACGGGAGATGACAGATGAAAATGTGGCCAGGATAAGAAAAAATTACTTAATGACTACCGTAGTAAAATTGTACGTCGGTTATTCCCGGGATGTCGTACAAGGCGGTTTTAATCAGCAGATGAAGATTCCTGCAACTGACTTATCTAAAATATTAAAAGAACATATGATATATATCTTTTATAAGCATTACGAGGAAGGCACCCCTGTAAGGACTATTAACGTTATGTTCGGAGGTCTTAAGCATAAGCAATCACTACAGCTTAATCTATTTGAACCTGCTGAGGAAACGATACAAAACGAGGAGTTGGACCAGACTATAGACCATATACGGCAAAAATATGGTTATACCTCCCTGCTGCATGCTTCCAGCCTGCTTGATGGTGGTATGGCTAGATTTAGAGCCAAATTGGTTGGTGGTCATCGTGCTGGGGAAGATAAATAAAAATAACCCATTCTTGTTAAGACTCCTTAGAACTTTTGCTTTTTTAAACCAAACTTACGTTCTGCAAAAACTACGCCCAACCAAAAAGGTAGGGCTAATTTTCACTTCAAAATTAATACATTCAGTTATCATTAGCCTTCTTTTGAAGAAGGATGAAGGGGAGGAGGGATAAGCCAACCTTTTTCTTTCGTTAACTTTAATAATTTACCTCCAAGTGCGGCTTTATTCATGTGAAATTGTCCAAACATCATTGCAATGTCCTCACGAATAGATTGTCCCATTATTTGACTACAGGTAACTAAACCAGTTGCTATTTTTGCAGAGACTGAAGCTGCTACATCTGCATCCTGAAAACGAGCACCCGTAGGAATATCATTGATCTCTACATACGGAGGCTCAGGAGCTGCAGGGGGTAGAGCAATACCGTTCTGTTTTAATATCTCTTCAACTTGCTTTACTTCTTGTTATCCTCCGTCTATGGAGTCTTTTATTAATTTCTTTAAATCCTCATCTCCTACATGGTTTAAAAGCGTTTGATGGTCAGCTATCATTTTATTGCCTGTTAAAACATAACTCCACGTAGTGCATTGGTTCATCCTGTGGATTTCCACTTAAAATACCCATTGTTATCCTCCTAAATAAATTCATTTATGTGCCACCTTTCTTGTTTGCACACTTATTCTGTTGTAGTATGTGAAACTTTTATCGATTAATACATTTAAATCAACAAAATTGAATATAAGGACTTTTAATCTTTAACTATTTTCAACACCTTATCCAATTTTTGTTTGCTTCCTGTTTCAAAATATCCTGCAAACGGACACCCTACTTCTTGCACACGTTGGACTGCATTTCCGATTGTAAAAGCTGTAGGAGTCAAATCTTCATTCACCTCGTGCCAATACAGGGGCATTGAAACAGTTCCTTCTTTAGTCTTCCTCGGAGAGTATGGAGCAATTAATGTTTTATCTTGTCCATGCTGCACGTAATCAATATATAACCTTCCATGTCGATTCTTTTTCAGACGTTCTGTCGTAAAATCATCTGGGTAGGTTCTTTCCAAAGTTTTCGCTACAGCCTCCGTAAAAATTCCTGTCTCATCATATGTCATACTTCCCTCTCTGATAGGGATATACACTTGTATTCCTTTATTTCCAGATGTCTTTACAAAAGATACAAGGTTTAAGCCATCTAACATTTGCTTCAACAGCTTGGCTGCTTTTACTGCCATGGAAAAATGTTCTCTATCTGGTGGATCTAAATCAAATACAATCTCTAATGGTGTAACATGCCCGACTTTTTGAAAAGGCACATGGTATTCAATGGAACCATGATTAGCCATCCATACTAAACTTTCCAAATGATTACATACAATTAAATCATCAGTTGAATCAGATGATAGAAAGCCAGGGACATAGTCCGGCAAGCTTTTCTGAAAGAATGATTCTTTATCTATTCCGTCTGGACACCGAATAACTGTTAAAGCTCGTTGTTTTAAAAATGGTAGCATCCAGGGTGATATTTCTCTGATATAAACTAAGAGATCTTTCTTTTTTAAAATATCAGGCCATAAGTATTTATCAGTGTTGGATACTTCAATCGGCATCTGCGCCATGTCTAACTGCAATTTATCCAATGTACATTCTCTATAAGGTGTAGTAGGATTAATGCTCTTGAAATTAGGTTCTCTTAATTCTCCACTATATAAATCCAATGTATTGATTGTACTAGTAATAGCTGATGGCAGATGATACGAACCGTTGGTAAGCTTACCTTGCTCTCTAAAAAGCTTTTGCACCGTTTCTGCTGATCCTTTTGGTAATCCGTGTTTGCAAGTTCCAACACTTATTAAAGCATCACTATTTAATACATTAACAGCAAAATAACCATTGCTTGGATTATACTCTGTTAAGATACCCTGGACCACTCTCCAATTTTTAATCTTATACCAATCATCATGGTTCTTACCTTTTTGATACGCGCTTTCCTTTCGTTTAGCAATGATTCCTTCACTTTTAGAATCGGAGACAACTTTTTTAATCTCTGCGATTGATGTAAAAGTTTCTACACGTTTTAAAGCCGCATCTTTAGATATTGTCTCCAATGTTTGCTGCAGAATTTCTTTCCGAAAAGATAACTTATCCTGGTGTAACTTTTTCCCTCTTATTTCAGTTATGTCAAAGACCATTAAAGAGGCCGGTCTTATGGCAGCCTGTTTCTTTATTCGATCAATACTTTTCATTCTTCCCCGCGCTTGTATTAAAGTGAAATTAGCTTGGTATTGGTGATTTAGAATGACAAGTTCTCCATCCAATTTTAACGGCATCTTATTTTTAAAATAATCATAATTATTATTGCACCAATTAACTATCTCAGGAAACTTATCTGAAATTTCATGACTGTTTTTGCTTGTTAAAATAATCTTCTTATCTGTCCAATTTAACTCACATCTAAAGCCGTCATACTTAACCTCGTAAATCCAGTTATCACCTGCTGGTATATCTGTTCTCTCGATCGGCTTCATCCAATCCATTCGTATCACCTCTTTTAAATAGGATACCTCATATCTTTGTATAAAAAACATGCAAATCAGCAAAATAAATCAAAAAGGAGTGAACGGAATGCATACAATGTGGAAAGGAACCATTAGTTTTGGTCTTGTTAACATCCCTGTAAAAATGCACGCAGCTACTGAAAATAAAGATATCAAACTGAGACAACTACACAAAAAGTGTAAAACACCGATTAAATATGAAAAGACTTGCCCTAACTGTGGAGATGAAGATGTAAAAAGCGAAGATATAGTTAAGGCGTATGAATACGCAAGGAATAAATTTGTGGTTTTGGATGATGAAGAATTGGAGGCTCTTAAAAAGGAGCAAGAAGATAAAGCTGTAGAAATTATGGATTTTGTGCAATTGGAAGACATTGATCCGATTTATTTTGAAAAGAGCTATTACTTATCTCCCGGTGATGGTGGGACAAAAGCATACGCCTTATTAAGAGAAGCTTTAACCGATACTGGCAAGATTGGTATTGCAAAAATGATGATACGTTCAAAAGAGCAACTCGCTGTAATCAGAGTGTATAAAGATGCCATAGTAGTTGAAACAATTCATTATCCTGATGAAGTTCGGGCTGTTGGTGATGTCCCTAATGTTCCTAGTCAAGAATCTGTTGGCAAAAAGGAGCTGGATACTGCCAAGCTGTTAATTGATCAATTAACAACAGAGTTTGAACCAGAGAAGTATAAAGATGATTATCGAACTGCACTTATGGAATTGATTGAAGCTAAAAAGAATAATGAAGAAATTGAAATTGGTGGGGAAACTAAAGCGAAGCCTGATAATGTGGTTAATCTGATGGATGCGCTGCAAGAATCACTAAATCGTGCTAAAAGCGAAAAACCGAAAAAGAAAACAGCCGCTAAAAAGACTACCAAAACAGCTCCAAAAAAGAAAGCTACTTCTTGATATTTGTACAGCCCTCGTATAAGAAGGCTTATTTTCTTAGTTCAATAAGATGCAAACATTCCAGTCGGTGATATTAAGCTTGTTAGTGTAATTTCTTAGATATATTGGATTGGTATGATAAAAGCTTAAATAGCCCCTCACATCAGTGAAGGACTATTTAAGCTTTCTTGCTACTTAATGATTAAAAATAACATTAGTCGTACTAAGGAGGGAATCCGACTACAGCTAATTAATTAAAACTCTACCTTCCCGGCACTATCATTTCTTTTAGTAATACCTGTTACAGCAATGACAGAATCTTTTCTTACAACGACTTTTGTAGCAATTTTTTTGACATTTGTAATGATCGTCATAATAGTCGTCTTTTTTATACCAATCATAATCTTTTTTCTTGCAACGACATTTACAATGATCTTCGTGTTTCTTTTTACATGTGTTATAATTATAACACATAGCTTTATCACTCCTTTCGTATTTCAACATACGCAATTTCAGAAAAGGAGATTGGACAAAGCTAATAGTAGCTAACACATTTTATTTCTTTAAAGGTTTTCGTGGAGCATTAGCATAAAATACCCTAAGCGTGAGGGCTTGTTTTTTGATAAAGAGAAAGACGCCCGCAATTATCTATGCAAGCGTCTGATCTTTGAGTCCCAATTGCCAAAGCAATTTCCAAATATCCCACAGAGCATTATATGTCTGTAACATTGTGAATGTGAATGTGGTTTATTGATCGGTTGGATTGGTACAATAAAATTAAATAAAAAGACGCTCACGAGGAGCGCCATTGTAGGAGAATATGAGAGAAATCACTCTCACACCTTATATGTATTATATCATGCAGTTTCTTTATGTAAAGCCCCTCACACCAGGGTAGTGACCCCTAAAAGTTAGAGTTCACAGGGACTGGTATGCAGAATAAGTGGAAACTTCTTGATATCCTTCCATTCAAGCATCTGTGATTTAACTGGCATATCCTGCTCAGGTATAACAGCATAATAATTCTCCGTAAATAATTCCGTTATAAACAGATCCTTTGTCCGAAAAGAAGCATCGATAAAAGCCGCATCAATCTGTTCGTTGATTACTGACTGGACAAGCGCTTCTGAATGATTCTGAATAAAAACAGAATGATCCGTAATAACATCCGGGAGAAAAGAGGTTGACTTGGCAAACAGCCAATCGTAAGTTTATCAGTTTGCTGCATTTTCATTAACTTCTCTCTCGTTCTGTTCGTTTCCTGCAGCAAGGATTGTGCCTGCTGGTAAAAATACTGTCCTGCTTTGGTCAGTTCAATTCCCTTTGAGCTTCTTGTAAGCAATTTTGTATTTACATCTGCTTCTAAGCTTCTTACTTGTTTGCTTAATGCAGGCTGAGAAATATTTAAACGATTGGCCGCTCTGGTAATACTTTTTTCCTCAACAATCGCGATATATGCTTCTAGCCAAATCTGATTCATTCCATCACCTCATAACAATTGATTATGATAACCAATCTGTATTTCCGCCGTCTCTATGTTCACTATACAATAAACAAAGTATACAGGCAGTTTATTTGTTTTTGATTTAATATAAAAATGGTTTTATTCCTTTAGTTATCATAACGTATTGGAATAGAAAGACTAACTATATAAAGTCAAGTAAGAAATAAAAGACCTGGACCAAGAGAGGTAAAAATCAAATTAAAAGCTGCAGGGTTAAATCGGCGTGATTTATTTGTGATGAGTCAGAACCGTTCCCAAGAAACATCTTATATCCCAGGATCAGATGGTGCGGGAATCATTACAGAACTCGGAAAAGATGTTACAGATTTTAATCTAGATGATGAGGTTTTTATTAACCCAAGTCTTGATTGGCATGCAGTGAAAGATGTACCTGAAACACCGCATGTTTTAGGCGGCCCATCCAACGGCACCTTTGCCGAATACATTGTGATTCCTTCAAAAAATATCGTAAAAAAACCCGCTTATCTTTCATGGGCAGAAGCAGGCGTATTATCCTTATCAGCTCTTACTGCTTATCGGACATTGTTTACCAAAGGACAGCTTAAAACTGGACAACATCTTTTTATTCCTGGCATTGGAAGCGGCGTAGCAACCTATGCTTTACTGTTCGCCAAAGCAATTGGTACAAAGGTAAGTGTTACTTCACGCGATAAAGCTAAGCTTCATAAAGCCAAAGCTCTCGGAGCAGACCAGCTTCTCCCGACAGAGAGTGATTGGAAGACTGAGCTGAGAGAAGATAAATTTGATGTCATATTAGATAGTATTGGAGCAGCATTTTTCCCTAAACATTTTGATGTATTAAAACCAAATGGGAATTTGGTTCATTTTGGGGCAAGTTCCGGTGACAATATTACACGTTCTCTGCTCTGCGCTCACTCTTTTATCTGCAATTTAATATCCTCGGAACCTCAATGGGAAGTGCAGAAGAATTCGAACAAATGACACAATTTATATCGCATTACAAGATAAAACCGGTCGTGGATAGTGTTTATCCGCTTATTGAAATCGAACGGGCAATGGAGAGAATTCAATCCGGAAATCAATTTGGAAATATAGGTTTAGTGATGGAATAAAAACACGACTTTCTTTTGGCGTCTATCACACAACCAATATTTCCCTCCCCTTCTTTGTTATTCATAATTGATTATGCTACTATGAAAAAGGATATCAAATTTACAAGGAGGCTCAATACGTATGGCTTTAGAAAATTTTGATCAATTACTGGAAAAATATGCTGAATTAATCGTAACTGCCGGTGTGAATGTACAGGAAGGACACTCTGTTGTTGTATCCATCGATGTCGACCAGGCTCCATTAGCCCGTAAAATAACAAAAGCAGCTTATGAAAAAGGCGCCAAACGCGTTATTCTTAAATGGGGAGACGATAAAGTTTCGAGACTTGGTTTTGAACATCAATCAACGGAAACGTTAACAGATATTCCTGATTACCGAATCGAGGAAATGAATTACATCGTTGAACAAGGTGCTACCCGTATCAATGTTGTTTCCAATGATCCTGATGCCTTAAAAGGCTTAGATGGTGAAAAAATTGCTGCAACTCAAAAAGCAGCCGGTGAAGCCTTTAAGCCAATGGCTCAAGCAACACAGGCAAATAAACTCTCCTGGATTGTAGCAGCAGCTGCCAGTCCGGCATGGGCAGCAAAAGTCTTTCCTGAATTAAATTCAGCTGATGAACAGACAGATGCATTATGGGATGCTATTTTCAAAGCCGTTCATTTATATGATGACGATGCCATCCAGACATGGGAAGAAAAAGATAAAACCCTGGAAACAAAAGCAGAAACGTTGAATAAAGAACAATTTGTAGCGTTACATTACACTGCTCCAGGTACGGATTTAACTGTCGGCCTGCCGAAAAATCATCGCTGGGAAGGAGCTGGAAGCTTTAACTCTCGCGGCGAGCGTTTTATCGCCAATATGCCGACCGAAGAAGTATTTACTGCTCCGGATGCTAACCGGGTAGATGGTGTTGTTGTTTCAACCAAGCCATTAAGCTATGCCGGTTCTGTCATTGAAGGGATGGAATTCCATTTTAAAAATGGGAAAGTAACCAAGGTTACCGCTGAAAAAGGCGAAGAGGTTATTCAAAAATTAATCCAGCAGGATGAAGGTGCTTCCCGTTTAGGAGAGGTTGCGTTAGTTCCTGATGCCTCCCCTATTTCTCAATCTGGATTAACTTTCTTTAATACATTATTTGATGAAAATGCTTCGAATCATTTAGCACTGGGTTCTGCATATGCGTTCAGCTTAATCGGCGGAACAGATATGACAGAAGAAGAGCTAAAAGAAGCAGGTCTTAACCGTTCGACTACTCATGTTGACTTTATGATCGGTTCGAATCAAATGGATATTGACGGTATTAAAGAAGATGGTAGCCGTGTTCCTGTTTTTAGAAAAGGCGCATGGGTTTAATTCGTTTGTCGATTTGACTATTAAAAAAATCCAACTACGAATATAGTTGGATTTTTTCTTTATTTACATTTAAGGTGATAATAGGATAACTGCCAAGCATCTTTATTAAGATTTAATATCTGTTCTCTTTATAAAAATATTTTTAACAAATTCCTCTTTGAAATCGGTATATTCATTGACTCCTATAGAAGAATTCTTAAGATACCCAACTTTATCTCTAAATACTGTTTTCTTGCTGCCTCATTTGAATTTAAATAATCCCTAAAGAAAATTAGATTATTCCATAGCTCCTTTTGGCTGCCTGCTGTGATCGCAATCAACAGGAATAAAATAATCCATGTCAGCTTCCGATTAACAATCTTCATCATTTCATTTGAGATCAATCCAATCATTTTTCTTCCCCCATCATTTCCAAAAATTTATCCTCCAGGGTCCGTTCCTGCAACAACAGCTTATTTAATTCCGGAACCTCATCTTTATTCATCTGGATCCACAACTCGTTTGGTCCGTTACCGGCTATCGCAGTCTTGTTCAAATCCGCAATAAGCATTTTGGTCAATTCTGTTTGCGATGCTTCTACCTCCAGATAAACTCGTGAAATACTATCTTTAGATATAAATGCTTGTACATTTTCGATACTGACCAGCTTTCCCTTCTGCAAAACAGCAATTTTATCGCACATCAATTGCATTTCTGAAAGCAAATGACTGGAAACAAATACGGCTACTCCCTCCTGGTGAGCAAGTTCTTTTAAATTATTGCGGAGCTCCCGTATTCCGGCAGGATCCAGTCCGTTTGTAGGTTCATCCAGTATTAACAGAGACGGTCGATGCAGCAGTGCCTGGGCAATTCCCAGACGCTGGCGCATCCCCAGCGAATAAGAGCTTACTTTGTTATGAATACTCTCCTTCAATCCAACATGCTCAACGATCTCATTGATCCGTTTCTTAGAAATACCCGAAACCATCCGCGCATAATGCTTTAAATTCTGATAGCCCGTTAAATATTTATATAAATCCGGGTTTTCTACAATTCCTCCTACATGCCGGATTGCTTGTTCAAACTGGCTGGCAATACTGTGCCCATTAATCAGGATATCTCCCCGGCTTATTTTTATCAGTCCGACCATCATCCGGATTGTTGTCGTTTTACCCGCGCCATTTGGCCCCAGAAATCCAAATACCTCTCCTGCTAAGACATCAAAATTTAAATCATTAACGATTGTCTTTCTTCCAATTATTTTAGTAGTGTGCTTAAATTTAACAATTGGCTGTTGATTCATATACCTGTTCCCCTTCTGTTTCATAATATGGAGCGCTTATCCGACGCTTCCACTAAATTATAGAAAGCGAAAGTAAACAGAGGGTAAACTAAACGGAAATTAAATACTGTGCAAATTCACGGATTTTATTTACTTTATTTTTCATGTAAAACAAAGAAGAATTTTATTCATTGACCTTCACATAATGTCAAGGTTTATACTGCTATTATCGAAAGGAGGTTATCCAATGAAAATCAGTGAGCTGTCTCAGGAGACCGGAGTTAGCATGCGCTCTCTCCGTTATTACGAGGAAAAGGGCTTGATTCATCCAAAGCGGCTGGAGAATGGCTACCGTGATTACGATGAATCTATGTTAGAACAGATAAAAACAATTCAGTTATATTTTAATTTGGGTCTAAGTACGGTTGAAATTAAAGAAATTGTGGACTGTGATCCATTTGTTTTTCCTTACGAACAATTAATATGTGATGAGGTAATGGAGCTCTATCAAAATAAATTACTGGATGTAGAGCGTCAAATCAACACATTAAAAGAAGTAAAATCACGCTTGCAAAACAGAATTGAAAAAGTAGAGGAATTAAGGGTTTCAACGAATGGGAGTAAAGCACATGACAAAACCGAATAATATATGGATATTAACAGCGCTGTTTATCAGCGTATTTACAATTGGCACATCAGAATATGTAATTATGGGGATTCTGCCAGTTATTGCAACAGATTTAAGTATTACCATTCCAACAGCAGGACTGCTGGTAACTGGCTATGCCCTCGGAGTAGCTCTTGGCAGTCCATTAATAACAGCAATGACCAGCCAAAGCTCCAGAAAAAAGCTGCTGGTCGGCTTAATGATATTTTTTTCTAAGTAATGTACTGGCTGCAGTATCCTTCAATTTTGAATTGTTGATGATTGCCAGAATTTTATCCTCTCTGATTCACGGAACCTTTTTTGCAGTTGCAACTGTTGTGGCCAGCAAGATAGCACCACAGGACAAACAGGGTTCTGCGATTGCAGCTGTTGCTGCCGGCTTAACCCTTTCCACTGTTCTAGGTGTGCCATTTGGTACGTTTGTGGGTCATACATGGGGATGGCAGACAACTTTTGGGATAGTGACTTTCCTTGGTATTGCGGCATTAATAATGCTGATTCTACATATTCCAAGCCGAATTAAATTTCAGTATCAATCTTTGAAATATGAATTAGGAGCTTTTAAAAATCCGCAAATTATTCTTGTTCTATTAATTACTGTCTTTGGATATGGCGGTATCTTCGCTTCCTACACGTATATTGCGCCACAGTTGGAAACATTTGCAGGTTTTTCCGCAGAAGCCATTACAATACTTCTGTTTCTATTCGGTATAGGGTCATTTCTGGGAACGGTTGTAGCAGGAAAATTTGCTAATCGATTGTTAATGCCGACACTAAGTATCACCTTAGTACTGTTAACTGTCATTCTAGCGCTTTTCACTTGGACAGTTCATGATAAAATACTTTCTTCAATTACTGTTTTTCTATTTGGATTTACAGCTTTTGCGACCGTGCCATTACTGCAGACAAAAATTGTCCAAACTGCTAAAGAAGCCCCTACCCTGGCAGCAGCGGTCAATATTTCTGCTTTTAATCTAGCTAATGCTGTCGGTGCTTATCTGGGCGGAGAAACAATCCGTACAGGCTTTGGAATGGCTATTGTTAATCTGACAGGTGCAGTCATTACAGCTGCAGGGCTTATCTTTTCTATTATTTTAATAGTGTACGGAAGAAAGCACAGAGTGAAACAGAAATAATCTAAAGGTTTCATGTAAAGAATACAACGTCAATTCCGATTAAAATTAGTGGATTAGATGGATAAGGAGTGCTGCTTTTTCACGGAAGCACTCCTTTCTTTTTCATATAAAACTAATATTTTATTACTGCCTTATGGTAATTATTCTAAATAAGCTTAATTCTGCTGGATAGAACGGACCCAATCTATCATATCATTTAACGTATCATGGTTAACAGAATAAAAATAACGTTTCCCCTCTCTCTCCAAATTTAGTATATTTGCATTTCGCATTTCTTTTAAATGATAAGAAAGCTTTGTGTTTGAAATAGCTGCTTCTTCATTATTTAATATTCTTAATATATCCTGTGGACAGAAGCTGTTTTCCGCCAAATTTGTAGCGGGCAGATACATTCTTTCCTCCTTTCTCTTCTGTATGATTTCAATTATTTTAATCCTTGTCTCATCCTGTAATACTTTAAAAATGTCATTGATTCGATATGTTTTCATATTTTTATTATAACAGTTTAACTTGACATTTCAAATATTTTTGAATTAAAATCAATATTGTTTCAAAAATATTTGAAATGAGGGGTTGTAATGAAATATTATTCGTTTACCAAAAGAGAAGCAGTGAGTTTAATCAGCATATGTTTGGGAAGTTTTCTAATCATTTTAGATACAAATATTTTGAACGTTGTTATGCCCGTAATCAAAAATAAACTACATATCGATTACACAGCTATGGCTTGGGTTTCTAACAGCTATATCCTTACATTTGCAGGATTGCTACTCTTGTTATCAACATTCGCAAAAAGGATAGGCAGTAAAAATGCCTTTTTATTAGGAATTTCTGTCTTTTTAGCTGGCTCTATTTTTGCCGGGTTTGCTAACAACTATTTCTGGCTAATTGCTGGAAGGATTGTACAAGGGGTTGGGGCTGCACTCTTTTCCCCTGTTGCTACTTTATTATTAAATCAGCTCTTTCCGGACGCGAAGAAAAAGGCAGCTGCTTTTGCTATATGGTCAGGAACATCCGGCATCGCCTTTGCTTTTTCTCCGATTATCGGGGGATTATTGAGTTATACTTTCGGTTACCGCAGTGTCTTTTTTATTAATATTCCTTTTGTTATCATCATTATTTTATTTGGAATCTACACTTTACCGAATAATGCTAAAGAACAGACTCAATTTCATTTCAAGGAACAAATCTATTTTATAATTGGTCTTCTGGCTTTTGTTCTGTTTTTAAGTTTTATAGATATTTTTTCAGTTGCCTACACAATTTTGATTAGTCTATTATTTATTGCTATTGTTTTTAGGTTTATTCATCAAATCAGAAAAGATAAACTGCATATTCTGCCTGCTGATTTATTTAATATCCAATCGATTTCGTCTCTTTTAAGTGTTTTCAGCTACAATCTGTGCTGTTATGGATTTATGCTGGCATTATCTATTTTATATCAAAATCAATTAGGCTATAACTCAACACTTACAGGAGTTTTATTCTTGCCTTTTACATTGTCAGCCATGTTACTGACCACTTTTTTATCACCTAAAATCAGTGAGAAGTTCGGGTTGTATAAGGGGCAAAGATATTCTTTAATTTCAATGATTATTGGCCTGATTTTAGTTTGTATATCCATGCTGTATCGTGACTATTATTATTTATTAAGTATCGGCTATGTCTTTTTAGGCTTCAGCGGAATGGTAGCTCCTTTGGTTACCAATGCTATCTATCAGGATACAAATCCTGAATATCATAATGAAATATCTTCTTTTCTTAACATCTTCAGGCAATTTGGCAGTATGATCGGGATTATTTTAGCAACAATTTCTATTAATTATTTTGGGATTATAAACGGCATCTATGTTGTCAGTTTCTTGATGGTTATTCTTTTAGTAATTGCCATTACTCTTTCGAAAACAAAGCACCGGGCTCAATATTGAACCTGGTGTTTTGCAGATTTTTAATTTTTACTCGTCATCGGCAATAAGGTATATCCCTTCCCACCTCTCTTTTACCGCATCACATACAGCAGTTGCAAAATCCTCATAGCTGATACTTTTCTTTAAAAAATCCATCTTATTGTTCTGAACTTCCCACCTTTTATAAGCTCCAGTACGCAATCCATCAGGAAGATAAGCAGGCGGCGGAATTAAGTAAGCCCATGATTCAAATGAAGGCAGTTCCGTTAAATAATCATATAACTTTGCATGAGCTCTTCCTCTGGGTAAGGTGCGTCCCGGAAAAGCAATATCCTGCCAAAATCGTTTTCCATTCCCCATTTTCAGACTCCCTGCCCCTCCTACCGTAACAATCATTGGATTCTTTCTGCCGGCAGCTGCTTTTCTAATTCGTTTGTCAAGGTCAACCAATGCAGTTGCCTGAATATCTCCACGCATACGAATCGCATTAATAATTACATCTGCTTCATTTGCAGCGCGGCTTAAACTGGAGATAACATTTATATCCACAACCTTAGTTTGAAAAGGATATGTTGTTTTCGGAAGCCTTGAAATATCCTCAGCCTGTCGTAATGCTGCAATAACCTGAATATGCTCATATTCTGATAATTGCTGTAAGACAGAGACACCTGTACGTCCGGTGGCACCTAAAATAAGTACATTTGTCATCAACGCTTCACTCCTCAATAGAATTTTTATGGTTTAAAACACTTTAAATTACATGATAAATAGAATTAACTCACCCTTTTCAAATTAAGATTAATCATTTTTTATACAAAACGATATGATCAAGCTGATTCCAAGCAGTATCGCCAGGCATACAAAAGCCATCCCGTAATTTGCAACCTGTAATAATAGCACTGCAATCATCGGACCGAGACTTGCGCCGACAAATAAAATAAACGTGTAAAGTGAAACCGCTGCTCCATGATTTTTCCCGCCAAGCTGGCCGATTAAAGAGATAAGCGTTGGAACAGTCAATGCAATTCCAGCCACAAAGATAATACTCATGAATACTAAAAATACTGAGTTGGAGTTAATTCCAATGATTAATGAGCCTAGAACTGCAATAATAAGTGCTGCCCGTAAAACGGCCATTAATCCAAATTGGCTGGTCAGCTTTCCTGCAAATGGAGCAAATAACATGCCAATGATGCCGATTATCCTGATATAAAGAATACCGTCAGCACTCATTCCAAATTCATTCGTCAAGTACTCGCCGAGAATAGTATAGAATGCCACGAAAGTAAGTAACAAAGTCACAGCGATACTATATACCTGAACCAAACGCTTATCCGTTAATAATCGAAAAAACTGGGTAAACATGAACTTCAGGTTAGTATTTTCTTGCCTGGCAGCTGTCTTTGGAAGCAAAATCAGAACCAATACAGCCGTTAGGAAATAAATCCCTCCAAAGTAATAAAAAACACTTTGCCATTTAAATTGCTCGCTAATATAACTGCTGAATATTTGACCGACAATGGCAGAGATTAAAAAGCTGGAGCTGATAAAACCAATGGCAGTCACTCTTTTTTCCAGAGGAAATTTATCTACTACATAAGCAATAGCCACCGGCGCAAAACTCGCTGCAGCAAACCCTTGAAAAGAACGCCAGGCAATGACCCATGCTAAAGAACTGAAAATCGGTAGTATAAAAGTCACCATCGTCAGTATAACTAAGCCTGTTAACATAACCTGCTTTCTGCCATAACGATCAGATAAGGGGCCGGTAAATAAACACCCTATCGCATAGCATAGAGAAAAGGCGCTGCCCGTCCAGGCTGTATTTGCCATACTAGTGTGAAAATCCTCACTGAATATCGACATTAACGGAATGGTTAAATAATTACTTGCTACTATCACTAACCCGCACCAGAACAAAATAGCTGTTAATAAGGAATACTTCGGCTGTGAGTTACTATTTTCATTACTAAAATCCATGACTAATCCCCTTCACGAAACTTATTTTCTTTATTTGTAACTTATTTATACAAATTGTAATTTAGTTACAATGGTAAGTCAAGAGATAATTTGTAGACTACCTACTTTTATTGTAAAATAGTTACAAGCATGAAATTATATAAAATGAAACCTTAAATAGTATATTTACCCCCTGCAAAGATAGCTGCATAGTAATATATCTTTTAATTAAAAAAGCCTGTTGTTTTATTAGCGGGATATGCAGCGCTAGCAAAAATCTAAGTGGAGTTAGGAGAATAAGAAATGAATGAGGACGCACAAAAGTTGAATGCTCTATTGGACTTTGATTTATTAAAAAAATTAGTAGTTGGAATTGGCGAAGTATCCGAAATCACAGGTATTCCAACTCGTAAAATTCGCTATTGGGAAGAAAAAGGAGCCATACAATCTGAAACCAATACAGAGGGGTCAACACGAAGGTACAATTATTTAAATGTGAAAAAAATGCTGCTTATTCAGGAAATGATTGAAGAGGGATTTACATTAGATGCAGCGATTAAAAAGGTAGAAAAACGTATGGTTACCTTAAATGAAGCATTTCGTAAATTGGCGGATACAGTGCCGGATACAGAAGATAATGAATAAGAGCTTTTTCAGTAGCTATATCAGAAGTTATTTCTTAAATTATCGAAGCTGCAATATAAAAATAAGAAAGGACGCAAGATTTATCCATACTTGCGTCCTTCCTTAAGATAAAAAAATATTGGTTAGATATATTTTTTATACTTTTGGACTTTACTATTTCTTTACTCTGGGCCATAACGGTCGCTGCACATATTTAATCATCGTATTGAAAACCATCCCCCATTGAACCTCTGTCAATAATCCAATTGGAGTGTCATTCGTAACTCCCAGATTTCTTCTTACATATTTTAATTGTGCAGGTGTAAAAATCCTTTTAAACGCCTTACCAATAGCTGCTTCAGGTTGTTTTAGACTATACTGTACCAATCCAAGAAAAATGAAATAATCCTTCTTCGGTATAATAGGCTCTTTTTTTCTGGTTATTGTAATCATTGCGGAATCAACTTTTGGAGGCGGTGAAAAGTTATTTCTGGATATTTTCCTGATGTAACATATATCAAACCACATTCTCCACGCCAGCACATAATCATCTTTGACAAACTGTGAAGTAAAACGTTTAGCTGCTCCCATCTCCATAATAATAACTCCTTTTTGAAAACCGTTTGCAGGCTTATTTAAAAGCATTTTCATAATGGGTGTTGTAATAGCATAAGGAATATTTGAAACGACAACAAATTTTTCTTTTGGTAAATGTATTTTCATAATATCCTGATGAATAATTTTAGTAACTGGATTTTCTGCTGTTTTTCGTTTTAAAATATCTATAAAATTGGTATCATATTCTACTGCTAGGACTTTGCCCGCCTGTTGATTTAATACAGTTGTTAAAGCCCCCTTTCCAGCTCCTAATTCTAAAACAGTGTCCTTCTTACTTATATTTGCTCTGTCAACAATTTCATGAAGCAGTTTTTTATTATGAATTAAATGCTGCCCGGAAAAATTGGGAGATTTCGTATTATATTTATGAAATTTTTTAGCCATATCTTCTCTTCCTTTCTAAAATAAAAAATCACGGACAATCTGCCTGTGATTTAAAGTAAAGGGAGAAGACCCATCCTCATGTAATTATGAGCTATTAGAAATAACCCTTCATTTTATAACATTAGAAGGTAATTTAGACATAAATAAAGAAAGGCAGAACAATCCGCCTTTCCAGACATTACATATTATTTACTACCCTGTCCATTGTCCAAAGATAGTACGGAAGAAACCACATATAATTTGCCATTCAAAGCAAATTATATGTGATTCTAATATGAAATGAAGATTATTAAAAAAGAACAGACTTATCCCGTTTACTCTGCATATACAGGCAGAGCCTTTGAATGTATTTAATTACTGATTCAAAGTTGGGAAACGAAGTCTGATCGAATGTGGCATTTTTTAATAATCCTCCTTTAATTAATTTATCAATACACTCACATTGTATTCAGTATTTCATTAAAAGTCAAACGGCTTTCCAATCTCTTATTCCCCTAACTTATGGAAGCTTCTTATCACTTACATCTAATCCAGCTAACTTTCCTTAAAAAAACTTTCCGGCAAAGTAATAAAAATACTCCAAATACTGATTACTGCACCGACTAATGAAACGATACTTATAAACACAGCATTGAAACTAAATACGCCTGTCGGTACAAGAATGATAAACCCTAAGAAAAACATGGATTGATATATGGCTGACAGAAATCTCCAGAATTTATGATTAAAAAAAGATAATAAAACTGGAGGAATAAACAAAATAACCATAACGATGATACTTGCCTGAATGACTTGTGGATCATTTAATGAAAGTGTATTCATGTCTCTTTGATAATAAGCAGTGACAAATAATGTTACGATAGAGACAATCAGCATTAAAAATAATAAACCTAATCTTTTCAAACATATTCCTCCTTGCACATAAAACATCTGTAATTGAGATTTTTATTGTATAATATGTTTAGTAATCCAGTTAAACAGCATCTTGTATTTTTCCTCGGTAAACAGAAATTAATCCGGGTATCTGCTGAATATCCTGGGGTGTTATTAGCTCTGGCGGTTTATTAAAAGAAGTAATCTCAGCTTCCATTAAAAGAGAAGCCACAAATTGAGAGCAGAAGTAGGCATTTGATCTTTGAATAGGCTTGTTCAGAATCACTCCAAACAGCCCTAAGAAGTTATAGTGATAGGAGTTTTGTCTGCTCTTAAAAAATGCTAGTGCTCTCTTCAATTTCTTACTTTGTTTTGGATCAATAGCATAAGCATAAATCAAGCAGTCCGCATTCTGAAAAAGTCCCTCTTCTGTTCTTTCCTTCACAAATCCGCCCCAAAATGGATTACGAAAATGCTTCCTGCCAAAGCTGTATACTTCATTTAATTCCAAATCCAGAGCTAATGAAACATGATTGTATTCTGCTTTTGTGTATAATCTAATAGCTTTTGTAAGCAATGTACCCGTATTTGTGAATAAAAGATAAATATGTTCTTGTCTCATCACTACAAACTCCTATTTTTTTGATTTTTCTGTTTTTTTCAGCGAGTATCTTCTTTCAAATTTTCATCTTATCTTTAAAATACATCCTTGTGTTCGATATTTCTTATCGAGAAGTACGAAGCAACCACACCAATGATGGTAAGTGTCAATGGTATTACGATAAAGGAACCTATCGACAGGTCTTCATTGCTTGCACCGAAAAAAGCAGCAATTATAATCGATGTAATAATCGTCGTTCTAACCGACTTTTTAAGCATCCCCAAAAATAGAGGGACTAAGCTGATACCACTGGCAGAAAAGTCATAGAGAATTGTATTTCTAAAATGTTCTATAATCATTTGAAATGTTATGTCTCCCTCGATGAAATTCAAGCTGTTATCTAGCATCGTTAAAACAACTGTTGCAAAAATTCGTGACAGGAGAATCGAGAAAAAGGTAAAGCATATAATAATCAATAGCTTTGAGCTAATTAATTTTTTTCTGCTGATTGGATACGTAAACATCAAAGTGATTGTTTTATCATTGTATTCTTCAATAACTAATCTTGAAATTAACACACCTGAAAATACAATAAAAACCATTCTTGTAATACTATCAACCAGGAAGAAGAAATCTGTACTGCTGGCAGTATACAAATCTCTGTCGACATATAACATGAAAAATAGAAATCCGGTGACTGCAAAGCAAGCTGCCATAGAGCTATTTATATATCGGCCAAAATTAACTTTTCTCATCTCCAAACTCATTAACTTAAGCATTTCTCTCACCTCTCTTTATATTGATTGGTATTAAAAATGATATTGCTTCATTCTTATGGATTTTGGTTTTCCCATTTTTTTAATTAGAATTAAAGGACATCTTTCTGCACAATATTTCTTATCGAAAAATATGAAGCAGCTACGCCAATAACAGCAAATATCAACGATCTGACGATGAAAGAACTCATTGATACGTCCGACAGTTCCTCATTACTTATTCCGAAAAAAACTGCAATAATAATAGACGTGATGATAGTCGTTCTAACAGATTTTTTGATCATCCCAAAAAATAAAGGAACTAAGCTGATACCGCTGAATGACAAATCATAGATAATTGTATTTCTAAAATACTCCATTATCATATGAATTGTTACGCCTCCATCAATAAAATGCAAGCTGTTATTTAACATGTATAGGACAGCTGCTACAATGATTCTTGATACATGTATGAAGAAAAAGGTAGAGCATATAATAATCAATAATTTAGAGATAATAATCTTTTTTCTGCTGATTGGATACGTAAACATCAAAGAGATTGTTTTATCATTGTATTCTTCAATAACCAGCCTCGAAATTAATACTCCTGCAAATACAATAAAAATCATTCTTGGGCTGTCAACCACGAAGAAAAAATCTGAAATGGTGTTGGCAATCTCATTTCTATCCGCATAGACCGCATAGAATAACATTCCGGCAAGGACGAAACAGGCTGCTAAAGCGCCAAGGACATAACGCCAGAAATTAACTTTTCTAATTTCTAAATGGATTAATTTAAGCATTTTTCCCGCCTCCGATTAAGGACAAGAAATAGTCCTCCAATGAAGCCGATTTTGTATTGATCGATGTAATAGAAATATCATTTTCCATTAACTTTTTATATATTTGGTTTTGCGACATTCCTGTTTCGTATATTCTTATTTTGTTCGCATCAAGCACTTTGAAATTTTTTATATTTAACTCTGAGTCAATAATATATACTACTTTCTGAGCATCAGCGGTTTCTATTTCAATATACTCCGCATTATTTTCTCTAATCGAATCCATGGAAACCTCTTCTACTAAGTGTCCATTATTCATGACGCCTATTGTGTCAGCGATTTGCTCTATTTCCGCTAAAATATGACTTGAAATCAGGATGGTTATCCCATATTCTTTGTTCAGCATTTCAAGTAGATTTCTAATTTCTATTATTCCGACTGGATCCAGTCCATTAACGGGCTCATCCAATATCAGCAGCTCTGGCTTCGTAATAATTGCTCTGGCAATCCCGAGCCGCTGCTTCATCCCCAGCGAGAAATTTTTAACTGCTTTGTTCGTAATGTTCTTCAGATTTACAAGTTCTAACGCTGCTTTGATATCCTGCTTATTGTGATAACCCATATACTCACAATGCATATCCAGATTATCCTCTGCAGTAAGCTTCTCATAAAAAATAGGATATTCGATAATCGCATTCATTCTTTTAAATAATTCATAAGGAGTATCTGTCATCGTTTCATTAAAAATTTCGATGGCGCCCTGGCTTGGTTTTAATAGATTCAAAATCATCTTCATGACTGTGCTTTTTCCGGCACCATTCGGGCCCAATAACCCATAGATTTCTCCCTTCTCGACGTTCATATTGATACCGGAAACAACATTGTCTCCATTGAAAGATTTTCCTAAATCATGTGTTCTTAAAATATATTCCACAATATGTCCTCCTCTGCTTTGCAAAATTTCTATACTACTAATGGTAAACGTTAAAATTATCTTTTTTCTTAACGAAGTCTTACGAATTTCTTAAGTTTGCAAAGCGTAGGGCAGGAGCGGCTTTTAGCCCGTTTAGGAAGCCAATTTCTTTAATTTCACGGTAAAGACTGTTTTCTCATAGGGTTTGCTGGATAATGATATATCGCCTTCCATACTTTCTACTAATCTTTTCGTGATAGTAAGACCCAGTCCACTTCCCTGATACAGTTTATTTCGCGAGTCCTCAAGCGTATAGAGCCTTTGAAAAACGCTTTCTTTATTCATCTCGTCAATGCCCTTCCCTTTATCCCAGACCTCGATATAAACGAATGAGTCGTCCTGCTTTAAGGTTAAGCCGACAACACCACCGTCATTTCCATATGTGATGGCATTAGATATCAGGTTCCTGAGTACCCTGTCTAGAGCCTCTTGATTTCCTGCTGCATAGATATTTTCATCTGGAATCTCAATGGAAACATCTAAGCCTTGATTAGTTAATATTTCATAGAATTCTAAAATACTCTTCCTGCATGCCTCGTTAATATTTGTCTTTTCAAGCGGCATCTCCTTATCACCGGATTCCAATTTTGCCAGATCAAAAAAAGTATTGATTAATGTTAGCAACTCTACTGACTTTTCATGCGCCTTATTAACTTCTTTTTCCAGCTCATTTTGAATGGATTTATTCGATTGAATGATTTCTAAATAGCCTACAATAACCGTCAGCGGGGTTTTCAAATCATGTGATATATTTGAAATCATTTTCCGGATAGATTCTTCTTTTTTCGTATAATCAGCCAATATTTTCTGGTTATGGTTTAATAGATTATTAATACCCATCAATAGATGAATAAGCTCCTTATCATCGGTAAAAACGAGAAGGTTCTCACTTGTTCTTTCAGTAATAATCCTATCTAATTTTTCATACATATATTTTATTTGTTTATCTCTTGCTGCCTTTAATCTATATTGAAAAATGATTATGCCTGTTAAAATCAATATGATCACAATGAAGGAATAAATCATACTTATCTGTCCCCTTTAATTATTTTCAACTGGGGCAATCATTCACCCAGCTTATAGCCAATCCCCCAAATAGTTCTAATATAATCAGGCTCTGCCGGGTTGTCCTCTATTTTCTCACGCAGCCTTCTAATATGAACATTGATCACATTCTCATCACCAAAGTAATCGTTATTCCAGACTGTTGTATATATTTGGGCCTTTGTAAAAACGTTATTGGGATGCTTGAGAAATAATTTTAAGATATCAAATTCCTTTGATGTCAGTTTAATTTCCTTCCCATTTTTTTGTACAGAATAATTATTAATATCAACTGTTAAAGCTTTATAATGAATCACATTCACTTCTTTTTTCGCTTCCGAATAACTGGTTGCACGCCGCAGCGCTGATTTCACCCTGGCGGAAAGTTCTATCATGGCAAATGGCTTTGCTATGTAATCATCTGCACCAAGCTCAAGGCCTAAAACCTTCTCTACATCAGTGTCCTTAGCAGAAACAATAAGTATTGGCACAGAGCTGTCTCTTCTAACTTGCTTCATTACTTCGATACCATTTAATTTAGGCATCATAATATCGAGAATGATTAAATCAAATGCATCGTTTTGAAATTTTTGCATTCCCTCTTCCCCTTCAAAGGCAGCTGTTACCTCATAGCCCTCTTTTTCTAAGTAATCTTTAATCATTTCGCTTACGGATAGATCATCTTCTACGATTAAGATTTTATTGTTCATAACGTGTATCCTCCTATGCAATTTCTCTGATTACCAGCTATGCATGACTGTTTGCTATTTAATTTTATTACAGAAATTTTTTACAAGTATTTCATAAAGTTTAACACATTATTTTGATGTTAAAATAATGTGTTGTTGAATCAGCTATATTCCTGAGATGAATAATAAAAATAAAAAAAGGGATATTGCTGTTACACATTATCCCTTAACCTATTAAAATCTGCATCTTTATTATCAAATTTTCTGCAAACCATTCAACTAGAGACCATTCATTGTCTTCCATATCCTTAAATTACAATACTGAATTAAGTTAAACCAGATTTATCAGTGGATTCCGCTGACTCCTTAATCCATTGTAATCGTTTATTCCAATCAGCTGCCAGATCTGCTATCCACTCTGCCGCTGATGAAAGTTGATCGGGACATACGGTATATCGTACCTCTCTCCCGACACGATTGGATGTAACAAGCTCAGCTTCACTAAGAATACTAAGATGTTTCACTACCGCCTGACGAGATACAATCACCATCTTTGATAATGCAGTCGCACTTGCTTGTCCTTTTTCAGCAATGAGATGAAGCAATCGACGCCGAGTAGGGTCTGCTAATGCAATCAAAATATTTTCGTAATTGTCCTGAGATGTTGACTCCATATTAATTCTCTGCACGCTTTCGTAATACTTCCATCTGTTGCTCCCATCCATTTACGTTTCCATCCAAGAACTTCGACTGTTCTTCCTCCGATACTTCAAGGCTGGAGAAACCACTTTCCACTACACGGAGCAAAGTTCCCTCTTCCTTTTCAGTCAATGTAAATGCAACTAGCGTAGAATTTCCTTCTTGCGGTTCCTCACCTGGAAAAGAACTTGCCCATTGACATGTAAGGTAGTTTGGTGGATCTATTTCTTTAATTAATACAGGGAATGTACCAAATCTTGTCTCCGCTACTATTCTTGTACCTTCGACCTTTACGCTGTCAGGACCAGGTTTATCACCTACCCACCATGCTGGGCGGCTAACCAATTCCCAAACGGTATGAACTGAAGCTTTAATAAAAATTTCCCGTTCGATTCGATCGTTATTCATACTGTCCCTCCTTATAAACTTATATGTGCAACCAAATGGTAGCACGTTATTGTTTGACATACAACATTTCGGTTGCACTACATCATCTCACTGAACGAATTACAACTAAAAGCAGAAAAATCTGTTTTAAAATTTCAAGGTCTACTCTTTCTTTCTCATCTGTAAATTCAATGTTTTTTAATTAGATACTTCAAATCCAGTCTTCATATTCCATTTTTCAGGGATTTAATATATAAGCTATAAAGTAAAAACACCTCCATTTGTTTTGAAATAAAACAAATGGAGGTGTTATATAAGTTAAGTATTTTTCATCATTTTTGATTCATTATAGTAATAACAAACTCATTCTATATTTGAAAATAGCTTTCGGCATATCCCGAGAAGTAACAGTCAATCACACATACTTATTCCTTCCAGCACCCAGCCCTGCTATCGTCATCAATAAACAAACTGCAATAATAGCCATAATCGGCGCGCTCCAGGCATGCGTAATATCAAATAACAAACCGATAAATAACGGTCCGATGGCAGCAAAAATATATCCGACAGATTGTGCCATTCCAGACAGAGCACCTGCCTGCTGTCCATTACGTGCACGCATACCAAGCATAGCCAGAGACAGACTGATGGCACCACCAAAAGTAACCCCAATCAGTGTTACCCAGACGAAAATTAACGGCAGCGGCCCGCCGATTAAAAGACCGATAAATCCAATTGTTGCTCCACCGCCAATTGCAAGCACGATTCCCTGCTGATTGGAGAATTTTTCTGCCAACACCGGTGCCAAGAAGGTTGATGGCAATCCGACAAACTGTACATAAGCGATTATCCATCCGGCAGCTGAAACAGAAAATCCAAAGCTTTGCATTATTTCCGGCAGCCACGACACCATTACATAGAATATAAATGATTGCAGACCCATAAATAAGGTGACCTGCCAGGCTAATGGAGATTTCCATAGGCTGCTGTCATCAAAGGGTTTACTGCTTAACTGTACTTGTTCCTCTTTAGGCACAGGATTTTGTCTGACAACAAAAACCCAGATAACTATTCCTACTACAGCCAGCAGTGCCCAAGATAGTAAGGCTAATTCCCAGCCCAGGCCTGCATCTTTTGCAAGCGGGACAGAAAGCCCTGAAGCAGTAGCTGCAAATATTGCCATAGATGTAGAATACACACTGGTCATCCGGCCGACTTTATTCGGGAATTTTTCCTTAATAACTGCCGGCAGCAGGACGTTCATCACTGCGATGCCAACTCCAATAATGGCTGTGCCAATAAATAACGTTGGCGTATACGGGATCGACCTGACCCCGATTCCGGCAAACAGGAGTATAAGACCCAGCAAGACAGCTTTTTCATTTTCCAGCCGTCTGCCAAGTTTCGGAGCAAGCGGTGATACAATGGCAAATGCTATCAGCGGTAAACTGGTAATCGTTCCTGCGCTCCAATTTTCCAGACCAATCTGATCCCGGATCGTTCCTAATAGCGGTCCAACGGAAGTAATTGCCGGTCTCAAATTAAATCCGATAACAATAATAGCAATTAAATATAGCATTCTCTTATTGGAGACTACTTCCTTGCCCCCGATGTTTTTTACTTTACCTCTATTTTCCTCCATCCAATACCTTCTTTTCCACTAACCGTATCCCTTATCATAGAAAAGGGTACGGAAAATTTTTAAACAATACAATATATGTTATGGTATTGTATATTCCATTGTCAAGATGCGAATTTTATATCATTAATAGAGTCTATTCTCTTCATTAGTATATTTATTTAACCCTCCTTCATATATTCTTCTCTTTTCGTATCCCCCTGCTGTTCTTCATTATGAACAATATACTATTTTCTTGAAATCTCCTCGCCAGTACAATTAAAGTTCCCAACTCTAAAACTAAAATTCTAACAAATTTGCATGAAATGTATATTAATAGAATTTATTGGCAAGCCTGTCAATATAACAAACTATTAATTGGAGGTATATCCAATATGAAGTACAACATAACGATAGGCATTGCTTTTCTTATCTGCCTATTTGTTCTTTTACCAACAGTTCATGCAGACAATGGAAAAACGTATAAGGTAGATTCTGAGAAAATAGAGTTAATGAATGAGCCTGGTAAAGACGCAGCTGTTCTTGGCGAATTAGAAAAAGACTATAAGGTCACTATTTTTGAAGATTCATATGGCTGGGGTAAAACATTTTATAACGGAGAACCAGCTTGGGTTGCTCTAAATCAGCTTACAGAAGTAAATAATGACATAAATAATATGGAAGAAAATCAAGAAGTAGAACAGCAGGATACAGACGAACAAAATAATGAAGCTGTATCCGCTTCAGAAACAAGCACTGAAACAAATAAAGCTATAGAAAATGGAAAATTGTACCGCATTAACGCATCTGCTGTAAATTTACGCAGTGCTCCTGATAAAAATGCAACGATTATTACTGCATTAAGTAATGGCAGCCAGATTACTATCTTTCAAGAATCTTACGGCTGGGGTCAGACTTATTATAATGATGAAGAAGTATGGATTGCATTATATTTACTTGATGAAGTGAACGACTCAACAGATGTTGAGGTATCAGAGGAAACGGAAAAGACTGATTCACAGCAAATACCAGAAGAAAGCGAAATAGAAGAGGCAGAATCAGAATCTGACCAAAAAGATGAGGAAACAGCTACTGATGCTGCCGAATCTCAGGAAGAAAAACAAGTGGTTCAAGCAGAGCAAAGCAGTGAAGCTCCTTTAGCCGGTTACCATTTTGTTATTGACCCGGGACACGGTGGAAAAGACCCAGGTGCGATTGGATCAGAAATATATGAAAAAACGTTAACACTAATCTCAGCGAAAAGATTAGAACAAAAATTGCATAATAAAGGGGCTTCTGTAACGTTTACCCGGACAGATGATACGTATATTTCCTTAGGACAACGAGCTGTGATTAGTAATTCTACAGATGCAGACGCGTTTATCAGCCTGCACTATAATTCATCAAAAGATCAGTCTGCACGTGGAATCGAAACCTTTTACAACGAAGCTAGCAGTCTTGCCAATTTCGTTCAATCATCGCTAATGAATCATGTTAATCTCATTGACCGCGGGGCAAAACAGGCAGGTTTTCAAGTGTTGAAAGAAAATAAACACCCTGCTATATTAATTGAGCTTGGCTTCATCAGCAATCCAGACGAACAGAAGCTTGTTCAAACGGATAGTTATCAGGAAAATGCGACCAATGGTATTGTGGAAGGATTGGAAGCGTATTTCAATTAAATATGAAAGCATGCTGAAGAAAAGTGCAGGAAAAGCGCACTTTTCTTCAGCATGCAATTTTACCCTTGCATATTTAGATTATTAAATCGTTTTAAGCGATAGAAATTAGTCGTATTAGCGCTAATCTGTTGTCGAACTTTATCAAAAGACAGCTGCTTTATTTCAGCTATTTTCTTTATAACTTCCATAATCATATTTGGATGTGTCATCTGATTTTGAAAAGGTCCTTCAAATCGCCAAGGTCCGTCTGTTTCTGCCATGACAAGCTCTAACGGATATTGTTTAATGATTGACTGGGTCTCTTCTTCATACCAGCAATCAGGTGTTATAGAAATCATATACTGATTGTTTATCATACGTTCAATGGTAGCTTTATCACCTTTAAACCAATGGAAATGAGCTTTTTTAACCTCATATTTTTCAAGGAGATCACAGACAACAGCTGCATCTTCATACACAGCATGTAATACGATTGGCAAATCATATTTTTTGGCAGCTTGTACGAATCGTTCCAGTATCGCGTGATAAGGAGTAACATCCAGTGATGCTTCTTTACGCTTTTTATAATATGGAAGTCCCACTTCCCCAATAGCAGCAATATCTTGAAATCTTTGATCAATCGTTTGTATAATATTGTCGATTTCCCGCACAGATGGCAGATTCTGTTCTGGATGCCATCCAAAAGCTGGATAAACAAACGGGTATATTTGTACTAATTGCCACACCCTTTGACAGCTCTCAAAATCACTGGAAACAGCTATCATTCCATCTACTTTAAGCGTATCCATTAACAGCTGCTGCTCATCCGTCTGATACCAATCCAAATGAATATGTGCATCAATCATCCAGCACACCTCGCAATCAAATATCTTTGAATAAATCTCCGGCCTTCCTGACATCAACATTTCCTCCGCTTAAAACAACACCCACTCTTTTCCCTTTAACAGGAAGCTTCTTATATGCTGCTAAAGCGACAGCTCCAGATGGTTCAACAACAATTTTTAACCGGGTCCAAAGAAAGTACATCGCAGCTTTTATCTCCTCTTCGGAAACGGTTATAAAATCATCAACATTTTCCTTAATGAAAGGAAAGGTTATTTTTCCTAATGAAGGTGAGTTTAATCCGTCAGCTATGGAGTTTGGATTCGCAATGGATCGTAATTCTCCTGCCCTGAATGACCTTGTGGCATCATCTGATACCACAGGTTCAACCCCGATCACCTTACTTTCAGGTAACAGATATTTTGTGGTAATTGCGCAACCGCTTAACAGTCCACCGCCACCGCAAGGGACCAGCAGATAATCCAGTTCGCCCACCTCTTCTATGAGCTCTTTAGCAACTGTCCCCTGTCCAGCTATAATGGATTCTGCATCAAATGGCCGGATTAACGTATAGCCAAATTCATCTATCATTCCTTGAGCTATTTCCTCCCGTGATTCTGTCCGGCGATTATATGTTACGATAGTCGCACCGTAGTCTCTGACAGCTGCCGTTTTTACCTGTGGAGCATCCTCTGGCATGACGACAGTAGCAGGTATATCAAGTATTTTACAGGTCAAAGCAGTGGCCATTGCATGATTCCCTGAAGAATAGGCAATGACACCCTTACTCTTCTCTTCTTCAGAAAGGGAGCTGATCGTATTATAAGCACCACGGAATTTAAATGCACCCATCCGCTGGAAATTTTCACATTTAAGAAAAATTTGATTTTCGGTTAATTCATTCAGGAGTGCGGAAGTTAGAACCGGCGTTTTATGCGCAATACCTTCTATCCGTTTGGCTGCTTCTACTATTTTTTCATACATTATTGATTTCTCTCCTTTTTAACTTATATTTATCAAAAGCTCTAAATCATTTCCCCAGCTTTCCACATGCTTTATTTTATCTCTCTTTCAAAAAATAATTTCTCTAGATGAAATCTATTCTATCACTTGTTTCTTGTATTAAAAAATTATAATTCATATATAATCAAAATTTTAAAACAAATTTGCATCATTTACTTCCTTTGAATATAATTATATAAAATAATGTACTTCTGTAATCGAAAGGCCAGCTTAAAATATCTGAGGATTTCTTATTTAAAATTTATGCAAAATAAGAAGGAGGTTACCTATTATGGTAAGTCCACGGGATGATAAGCTTACCACTAAGATTGAGGATTTAAGAAACAGCCTAGGAGAGAAGACTTCCAGAAAACTTGAATTGGATAAATGTAACCGGCTGGTAAAAAGACTAAATATACTTTCGTCCGAATGTGAAAAATGTTACCAGGATTTTATCGATTTAGAAAAACATATAACAGAACTGGCAGATAAAACTGATCAACTTACCAAAACGGATTTTAAGCAGCACAGTCAGAAGCTTGAATCTATTAGTTCTCATCTTCTGAAAGAGCATAAGTTAGTCTCAAAGGATTATTATTTGAGCATTTATATGTCTTTGGGGTTAAGCATAGGTCTTATTTTTGGACTATTATTCGATAATCTTTCATTAGGATTGCCGATTGGCTTAGGTATTGGAGTAGCGATTGGAGCAGGTCTGGATGCAGATGTTAAGAAAAAAGGAAAAATAATATAATCTTTACCAGGAAAATTAGCTCGTCTGTTCTTGATAGATTTATTTCCACTTTCTATTTAGAAAGGAGAATTCCACTAATAGTTTTCTATCATAAATCACCATTGTAAATTATTCAAAAACGATAAAATATCAGCTTGAATTTGTTCCTGATCCTTATCCGCCAGCATTATATGTCTGGAATTGGAATATCTTTTCAAAATTTTATTTTCAGAAGACACATTTCGATAGATATAATCTGCACTTTCTTTATACAAAGGCTCATCCAGTTCCCCATAATAAATACTTATTGGTTTATCAATTTTTGATAGCTCTTCCATGGTTAAATCAATATGTTTCTCAAATTTTATTAAACTGTTTAATGAATTCTCTTCTAAGTTATTTAATTCATAAGAAATCTGCTGTTCTGATTTTCCTTCCAGTTGTTTATACGTTCGCGCATACCTTTGGACACGGCGTTTTAATGCATTTACCTCTCTTTGATATGGAGCTGACATTGTAACAATACCGTTAACGTTCCATTTTTGTCCTGTATTTAAAGCTAAAATTCCGCCTAACGATATTCCAATGACAGCGATATTCTGATAGCCTTCATTCTTTAAAAAATGATACCCTGCTTCGACGCTTCCACACCAATCATCAGGACCCGTAAGAATTAATTGTTCTGCAGATAATCCGTGGCCTTTATATAATGGTGCAAAGCAAGTGTAATTTTCCTGATTCAGAAATCTGCCCAGTTTCTTCATATCGACTGTACTGCTGGTAAATGAATGTAATAACAAAACAGCTCTTTCGCCGCCTTTTAAGAAGAAAGGTTTAGGTCGAACTATTTTCCCCATCTAAATTTGCCCCTTCATGATTTAATTTACGCATCTAAATTATTCCTGCTCTACGGATCGATGAACTTATACTGTTTAATACAATTAATACAACATTCTCCATAAATAAAATGTAGCATAGGACTCCCAGTTCTTCCATTCTGATGTCAATTCTCTAATCTCTTCTTTTGTTGGTTTCCGCTCCATTTCCGTGACCAGTTTAATAGCATTGATCAACCCTGCATCATCAATAGGAAAAGCATCCGGATAGCGCAGACAGCGCATTAACACATAATTAGCAGTCCATGGACCGATCCCCCTAATTTGGGTCAACTCTCTTTCGGCTTGCTTCAACTCATCTAAATACAGCAATTTTTCTTTTGTCAAATCTCCCTTTGCCATCAGCTCAGCGATACCGATAATATATTCCCTTTTCTTTTTTGTCATTTTAATGTCAGACATATCTTCAGGACTTAATCCAGAAATTTTATCAAATGAAGGGAAAACCCAATAAATTTTCCCTTCATATTCCAAGGTCTCACCAAATTTTTCAACAAATTGACGTTTTAACGTATACGCAAATGTCAGATTAATCTGTTGCCCCAAAATTCCCCAGCACAGGGCTTCAAATAAATCGTGTAATCCTATAATTCTGAGGCCATAAAATCTTTCAATAGCCTGCTCAAGCAATGGATCCTTGCTTCCCATTTTATAAAAGGGTATAAGATCGGTTTCAAAATCAAACCACTCTTCAACATAGCGTACTATTGCTTTCTTGTCTTCCATTGATTCCAGCTTCCCCCCGGCTAAAAACTCCACAGCCAAATATTCACTGTCTGCTTCACTTATACGTACCAACGTACGCAGATGATTTATTTCAATCACACGTGTAATTCTATCTTCTTCTATCTCATACATGCATTCATTGGGGTCTCTCCGTAAATAATTTAAATTTGTCTTAAAATCAAATAGTTCAGGTGTTTTGATTAAAATGCAATGTTTATTTTCTTTCCAAATTCTCAATTTATTTCCCCCCATCTTTAAGACCTGCAAAATATTCTGTCTGTTCGTTTCAACATCCTTTTCTCTATTGTACACCAAGTGATATAACCTCTGTAATTCACCGAATCTTCCAGGTAACAATGTCTTCATCACATTTATGTAAAAAGACAAAGAAATACTGTTTTCACAATATCCCCTTGTCTTTTTAAGTGGAGGCTTATACGTGCACTATCATAGCTTTCTGCAAATAAAAATTACGCCCTGTCATTCTTTCTTAAAACATCCTTCATTCTCTCTCTCATCTCTTTTGTATATCCTTGCTGTCCTCCGGTATGAATGAATAGAATATTTTCTTGATCATCATAATTCCCATTTTTTATTTCGGTTACTAATCCTTTAAAAGCTTTTCCTGTATAAACTGGGTCAAGAATAATTCCCTCGCTTTTAGCAACGTCCATATAAAATGCCAGTTCTTCATCTGTTGCTTGACCGTAGCCAAGTCCAATATAGCTGTCATTAATGGAAATAGAATCAAAATGATGGTCAGTGTCTTCCAGATCAATTACAATTTTCATCACATCTTCTTTGAACACTTCTGCTATCTGGTCAACAGAATAGCCAATGATTTTCTTTCTGGTATCGGCTTCTTCATTTGCATACCAGAGTCCTGCATATGTTCCGCCAGATCCGATTGCAAGGTTGATAGAATCAAAATGAATACCCATCTCTACTTCCTGCTTTATAATTTCGTTGTAGCAATTAATATAACCGTAAGACCCGATTGCATTTGATGCACCAACCGGAATAATCAATACTTTTTTCTTTTGAGATTCCAGCTTTTGCTTCAGCTCCTCCATCGCATCTTCCCTTGATGCGCTGGGAGGAATAATATTTACATTTGCTCCAAGCATATCATCCTGGAATAAATTTCCTTCATATTCTTTTACTTCACCTCTAAGTACCAGGTGGCACTCTAAATTCATCATCGCACAGACAGCAGCAGTCGCCCGGGCATGATTTGATTGAATAGCACCTGTTGTAATAATGGTATCGTAGCCATTATCCAGCGCATAGGCAATAATATACTCCAGCTTTCTTACTTTGTTGCCTGAGACTTCAATACCCGTAAAATCATCGCGCTTCATAAAGATATTTTTCCCCAGCTTATCGCTCAGTTTTTCCAGTTTTTTAATTGGTGTATCCAGGTTAGCAATATTTAGTTTACGCATTTTTTATTCCTCTCACTTTCATTCTGTTTATTCCTTTATGATAGCGAATAATCACTTACATAAGCAACTGTTAGATAGATTGATTTTATTATTTCAGCACCGGGATAATTTTATTTAAAAATCAAAAAACAGCAATAGAACTTCCTATATAATAGAAGTTCTATTGCTGCGTATACATCCAATCTAAAACTTTAAGTAAGATACTAGATAAAAACCCATATAAGAACCGAAGCTAAAATAATCGCAGGCAAACCAAGAAAATAAATATAAGAGAGACTTGAGAAGCTTTTCTTACGTTCGTAATTGTCATCAAGCATTCTTGTGATAAGAAGCGTTCCAATCAATGCAAGAATACATACAACAATAACCACTATGATAAGGATGTTCATCATGCTTCCTTCCCCACCTTTCAAAAAATTAAATGGTTCATACAGCTTCATTCACACAGCCTCAGGCATTGCGCGGCTTGCTGTCTGTCAAAGCTTCCTTTGCAGATACTCAGAATCAAGGGTGTAGGAAGCCATTTTTTTCTTCCATTGTTTCACTACATCAACATGATTTTCATAGTTGAAAACATGGAATGTCATTTCTTTATTCTTCTTTTTAAAATGAACAATATATGGTGTAATATTTGTTTCAGGATGGAGAAATAACTCTTCCTTGCCAGGAAAGATATGATTCTTGTTTAAAAATTGAGCTTTATTAAAAGAATCTATAAATCTGCTTTTTTCGTCTTCATCCAAGTATTCTCCATCGAATAGTACAGTACTGTTTGATACATCAATTTTTGGATGTAACTCAAATTTATTTAAGAACCATCCGACCAAAGCACTCGGTGGGCTGGTTAAAAATTTCACTATAATTCCTGCTATCGTGATTAATACAAAGGTCCATGTCATTTCTAAATTCCAACTCCCTAATAAGCTGCATTTCCTGCTTTAATAGAAGACAGCGTTACTTGCTAATAAATTTCAATTTTATCCTAACTTTCATTGTAGCGTATATTTGAATAATGATACCATCCAATTCGCATAAAAATAACCCATCCACTTTAGTTATTAATAGATGGGTTACTTTTATGCAAATGCTGAAGAGCTTCAGAAAGTCTAGATATCCCCTTCCAAATATCTGAAGGATTACTTCTGCCATAAGTGAAACGAACGAACCCTTTGCTCTCACCAAAAATAGATCCGGGAACAAAAGCAAGTCCTCTTTTCATAGATTCATTCAGCAATTGAAATTCATCGACAGGTTCTTTCAGTTTACACCATAAATGAATCCCGCCATTTGGTTCGATAAACTCCACCTTATCTCCAAAAAAATGAATAAGCGCTTTTGATAATTGTTTTCTGCGTACTTCCAGCTGCTGTCTAACCCTATGAATATGCTCATCAAATTGCGGAGAACCAATAAATTCATTTGCCACCCACTGCGGAAAAATACTGTGTCCGAAATCAATCTGCTGTTTGGCATCAGCTAAACGCTGGATTACTTTTTCCGGACCAACAATCCAGCCGATCCGTAATCCAGAGGCGACAATTTTGGATAAGGAACTGATATATAATACATTTCCGTTATTATCCATCCGCTTTAAAGAAGATGCTACATTTCCATTAAACGCCGTAATACTGTACGGGTCATCCTCTACAATAGGAATACCATAATCAGATGAAATCTCTAATATTCTTTTTCTTCTGCTTAACGGCATCTGCACACCAGTCGGATTTTGAAAATCAGGATTGATAAATACCATCCGTATACGGTGCTTTTTATGCAATTCAATTATATCCTCCGGGTTGATTCCGTGTTCATCGCTTTTTAATAAATAGGTACGTAAACCTGCTGATTTAAATAAAGGCAATGAATAAGCATAAGACGGGTCCTCTATCGCTACTGCATCTCCCGGCTTCAGTAAACATTGTACGATTAAGTGAAGTGCCTGCTGCGCACCGGATGTGATCAGAATAGATTCTGCATCGTTAGAGATTCTTTTATATGCATAGAGATGATTGGAAATGGTTTCCCTCAAATTAATATTTCCTTGAGGGTGATCATAGCCCAGATGCTCTGTAAATGGCTTCTCTTTAAAAATAGAATGGAACTGCTCTGCAGGGAACAAGTCAGCTGCTAATTCCCCGCTTGCCATATTTATCATGTCATTATTTTGGGTTTCTGTCCGTATTTTTTGAACTAATGGCAAATTAGGAAGAAACGAACCATCCTCCACATACCTTCCCCAGTTAGGGATTCTTTTATCGGAAATCCCCCAAATATCTGTACTGATATGTGTTCCGCTGCCTTTTTTTCTTTCAACAATTCCTATCGATTGCAGCTCATCATAAGCGGCAACTACTGTACTACGATTAACCTGTAGTTCTTTCGCCAGCTGACGTTCTGAAGGCAACGCAGTGTCCGGAGAAAACTCACCTGTAGAAATTCCGTTTTCGATATATGCTGCTATTTGTTGATATAATGGAGATTTTGCTGAACGGTCCAATTTAAAGTTCATATGAATTCCTCGATTGTGTTGTAGATTTAAATTTGCTTGTATCCTCAATCAAATACTAACCAAGATATTTTTTAAACCAATTGCTTGCTTTTAGTTTCATATTATAATCAAATTGGTGGTTAATAAAAGGCATACTAAGCTGGAGTTTATCTGGATGTTCAGAGTAAAGTGGCAATAGCTTCTTATAAAGCTCCAACGAGTAGATAAAAATAGAATCCATGTCTTGATCACCATTAATAATTAATAAGGGCTTGGGGGAAAAATTACTGAATTTTTCAAATGGATCTATCTTCCGGAAAAATTCCGTACGTTCTTTTATTTCGCTTTTTACGTCTTGAAGCGGTATCTTCCATTGTTCATAAGTAGCAGTTGATGCAATGCTATCTTCCCATGCCTTCTCAAAAGCGGGTTTACCGGCCACTGGCACTGCAGCCTTAATAGCGGGATTATTTGCAGCTACATAAAATGAAGCGTATCCTCCCATGGAGAACCCTGATACTCCGATTCTATCAGCATCAATTTGTTCCTTATTTTTAAAATAATCAATTAAATATTGTATATCAATACCTGCCTGCTCAATAATTTCATGCATATGGACATATGTATCCAACCCAGTATCCAGAGGGAACACGGAAGAAAACTTACTGTTTTTATTGGCTTTTTTTCTCTTACCATGGTCTTTACAATCTATACTCACATAATAAAAACTTTTTTTAGCAAGCATATATCCATAGTCTAATGCTTGTTCTCTATCAGCACCATAACCATGAATATAAAAAACTAATGGGGCTTTGACTATTTTTTCTGGATATATACTTAATACAGGTATTTCATTTATTATACTATCGTCTATAATTATTTTTGTCATAATTTAAGCCTCCTATTAACTAAAACTACTTTTTTTATTCAATTCTTATAATAAAGTATTCACCCATTCAAGTTTATCACAGCCACATTGTATCATAACTACATCTCACTTTATTCTACTTCCAATATTCAATCATTTCGCTCAGGTTATCTTTTTGTTTATTAAATTCCTTCATTCTATGTCCATTCGCTCCTGATGGATGAGGAAAACCTTTCAGGCAAACCTGATTAATTTTTTCCTCCTGCTTTAATTCATCTATAATGGAATCTACTGTTTTACCTAAAGGAATTAATAGTGAGGATGAAGGTAACGAATTAATTTCATCAACAAACCTGTCATATGCATATTTAGAAAGAAGCGGGCTGTTATTAATTTTAGGTTGGTGACCAGTATAATTTTTATCTTTGTAAAAAACCGGATGCTTAATCATTGATGTTGTATGTAATAATGATCGGCTATCTTCAAATATGCATGATGTACCAGGCAATCCAAGGGCATCATGAAGTTTGATTTCATCTAACATATGTATTAAATTCAACCTCATTGTACCCGAAAAACTTGCTTCCTTTTTCGCTTCTTCAAGAATTCGATCTACATTCAGGTTTCCTGCTGCTTTCAAAGCAACAAAAGTCTCAAATGCCCTCTTCATCTGTGTCCACCCAGGAGCAATTCCAACAATCACAATCTTTGCTTGATAATTTATATATTCATTATGAGGTGAATAATACATTTGCAAATTATTTTCTTTTTCTATAAGAAAATCAGGATTAATCAGATCATCACGTCTTAATTCTCTGGAATCAGGTAATTGTTCTATATATTGTAAGTATTGATCTAACATAAGCCGCTCCTTTAAAACAGTGATTCATATTGTTAATTGCTATTATTATACCAATCAAGAAAAATATTCTTTTCAATTACATTCAAAACACATGCCTCTTGCACTTGAGATTCCAATTTCCGCTGTTCTTCAGGGAACTCCCTTTTAACATCAATTGTTATATACGGAATCCTTTCTTGTGCTTTTTGAGAACGGATATTTGATATCTTTGCTCCCGCAAATACATATTCTAAATCTAATTCTGTAAATGCCTTGTATAACATTTTTTCTTTCGCCAATTGATTATAACCTTTACCCCGGTACGGATACCCTATCCATGTTCCAATATGGCTTGTTCTCTTTTTCAAATCGATTTCTTTTAGTGTTATAACTCCTATTATTATTTTATTTTCATTTAGTATTACTCTCGAAAGTTGTTTTTTCTTTTTTTCTTCTTGGACAATAAAATGAATAAAATCGATTGTCCCTTTTCATGTAACATGCTCACATAGAAGACAGAGTGCATTTTTGACTTGAGGATGAGAGGATAAAGTGGAAATTTGTTTTGCATACTTTAAATGATGAGGAACCAACAATATATCTATCATCATTTCTTCCTCCTTCAAAATTCATTTTTCTAATTGATAATCATTTTATGCAATGCTACTATTGCTTATTATACATAAAAACATTCTATTGGAGGTGTATCATGCAACAAGATATTACATATAAATTCTGGACTGTTGTAATGGTTCAACATAAAGATAAAGTACTACTGCTGAATAGACAGCATGATAACTTCAAAGGGTTTATCCCGCCAGGAGGAAAAGTAGATTTCCCAGAGAGTTTTGTTGACGGAGCCATCCGGGAAGTAAAAGAAGAAACTGGATTAGAAGTAACAAACTTGGTCTTTAAAGGGATTTCCGAATTTGTTAATACAGCTGCAAAAGACCGTTATATTATGATGAACTACTGGACAAAGGATTTTAAAGGAGAATTATTGGAAAATCCTCCAGAAGGCACACTGCATTGGATTGATATTAACGAAGCCAAAAATCTGCCGATGCAAAAAGATATCAAACTTCGATTTGATTTATTTTTTAAACCTGGCACATTTGAAATTCACACTGTCTGGGATGCAGAAAAAACGCTCCAGGAGAAGTATTTATTAAAGAAACCTGAACTGGGAAAAGGGTAAAATGATATTTTAATAGATAGCAATCATTTTACCCTTTTCTTACTTATAGGCCATTAAAAGAATCCTCATCAGCTCCAACCAGTTCAATAAATCTTTCATTATCATAAACTTCTTCAAACATTGGGTCAGAAGCTGCATAATCAATTAAGTTCGGGTCTTCTGCTGCTGCGTCTTCCAGCTGATCTAAACCTTCATCAATCTCTCCACGATAGATATGTATGAAACTTAATCCATAGTATGCTATACCTTTCTCTAAAGGATGCTCCTCAAGCATTTTCTCGTAAAGCTGTTCAGCCTCATCCAATTGCCCGTTTTCTGTTAAAAGGATCCCCTTATAATCGATATTGTAAATAAGATTTTCATCCTCATCAATTTCTATTACAATGTCGTTATATTTTATAGTTTCCTCATAATCGCCTGTCATCTCATAAGCATAAACAAGTGCATCCAGCACATCAACATCTGTTGGCTCCAATTCCAGATACGTTTCAAGATAAGTAATACTTTCCTCATATTCTTCCAGGTAGAATAAGGCTCCTCCCTTACCATATAAAGCGTAGTCTAATTTCGGATCAATTTCTAACGCCTTGTCAAAGTATTCCAGAGCTTCTTCATCTCTATCCAGCATAACAAGTGCATTCCCCAAGGCTACATATTGTTCGGGTGCATCTGGTTTAAGTTCTATAGCTTTTGTTACGGCTTCCATTTCCTCCTCATATTATTCCAAATCAATTAAAGCAAAAGCCAGATTACTATATTCTTCTTCCAACTGATCATCAAGACCGACTGCTTTTTCTAAATTTTCTCTGGCTCCTTCAAAATCTCCAAGTTCATTAAGTATATAACCCTTTTCATTATAAAGCACCGCCTCTTCAGGATACTCCTGCAAGCCTTCTTCAACTAGTTCTAAAGCTTGTTCAAAATCTCCAGCTGAATAAAGAGCCCGCAGCTTAATTGTTAACAGATATGGGTTGCTGCCTTCCGATGATTGATTTTCTTCTTCTTCACCTAAGTCTTTTTCTTTCACATCTTCTTTCGTATCCGACTTTTCATCGGAAGCTTTAGAGGATGATGGTTCAGTTGTATCCGATTCTTTTGAGGACTACATCCTGCAATTAATAAAAATAATACCAAAAAAATAATAATTCTTCTTTTATCCATACTTTCCTCCACATCTACCAAATTTTTCTTTTAACCAATAAATTTATTATAGTACAAATGGAATATAACAGGAAGTCAGATTTAAGACCGTATGCTTAAGAAATAATTTTTGTTAAATACATAATCACCCTTAGAAAGCAATCTCTACAATAGTAAAAGCAGCACAAACTGTACTGCTTTTACTATTATCTACCTATAGGTATCATGGGCTGGACAAAACAAATCTTCCGTTGCATTTCTCACAATTGAAAAATGATCTACATTATAATGCCCATGAAGTGTATGGTTATGATGCTTTATAATCTGCTGCTGGCTTAAGACATCATTACCCAGCGTCGAGTGGCCGTCCCCGACTAATGTGACGTCAAATCCGTTAATAGTCGCTGTTCGGACAGCACTGTCTACGCAATGCTGTGTTTCACAGCCCATCATGACAATATGTTTTATTTGATGAAGCTTTAAATATTCTGCAAGACCTGTTCCGTAAAAAGCATTTGTAGCAGATTTATCAAAAATTTCTGCTGCTGTCGGAACATTAATTTCCTGATGAATTTCAAACCCGCTTCCTTTACCTTCATTAACATCTAAATCTCTGACAAATACAACTGGAACAGATGCTTTTCCCGCTTTTTCAATTACCAGATTAATATTAGAAATAAGCTGTGTTTTTTGAAACACTGCGCTCCTCTCAGGATTTCCATCCATTAAATCCTGTTGTGCATCAATAATTAATAGAACTTGATTCAAATTTATTCCCCTTCCAATTTAGGGAAACACGATATAACTGGTTAGTTAAGCGTTCTCCCTTTTCTGTGTTTTACTGTCATTCTATTTTTATTTATCATATAAAACGCCTCCTCCAATTATATTCCTTATTGAATTGCTTTCTTTAAGGTAGCTTTATTTTACCATAAAAAAATAGATTTTCTTTTCTATATTACAAAAGATTCAATTTTTACATATTAATTTCGAAGCATAAAGGAAGAAAAATACTACTTGGATCGGAAAGTTAAGAATAAAACTAAATGCTCCTTGAATACTGCAAATTCACAAAAGCTTCGCCAGTATCCGTCATCCCGTTTCTTTTTTCACGCAACATAAATCCTCTTGCCTCATAGAATGGAATCCCCCTTTGATTATCGTCCTGCACAGACACCCACTGCTCTGTTGCGCCTTGCTCTTTGTGTTCCTTTGTAAATATTTCTAATAATTGTTTCCCTATTCCCTGATACCGATATTTTTCATCAACATATAATACGAAAAGCCTGCTTACACCAGAGTCCATGACCTTACCGCCAATGACGCCTGCCACCTTTGAATCAATAATGGCAGTATGGGTATAGGAGCCTATTTCTATATCCTGCTTAATGCGTTCCGGAGTATACCATTTTGTGACATTCTTATCCTGATAATCCTGACTGAACTTCCCTGCTACTGTCTGTCTCCATCCAGAGGAACAAATTGCAGCAATTTCCTTTGCATGCTCTGTAGCTGCTTTTTCAATTTTCACTTCCATCATCACTCCTCGCTATTTTACATGGGTTAAATTTTCTACAATCCAAATTCTGTATCCATCAGGATCAGAAATGACTGCTTCTTTCACACCCCAAGGTCTATTAACAGGTTCTTGAATGACTTCTGTATGTTTCCTTTTCATCGATGAAATAGCTGAAGTAACATCATTGACCAGAAATTCAATAACAACTCCTTTTTCCACCGGTTCAGGCTCATCAATTAAATGTAATAGTATAGTCGTTTTTTCTTCAGACGCTCTAACCAAAAAGAAAGCCATACTTTCGTCGGTAAATGTCTGCTCTAAATGTAATACATTCTTATAAAAGTCGATCGATCTATTTAAATGCTTTACTGGTACAACAATTGTATTTAACTTTTCGATTTGAAATGCTGTCATCCTTCTCCCTCTCTTTCTAAACCTTTAAAAATGAATTTAAGGTCGCTGCTACTTTTTTCAGTTCATCTTCATTTATAGAAAAATACTTTGTATTTCCTTCCTGATGTACCGTCACTAGATTTGCTTGCTGCAGCTGGTTTAAATGGCGTGAAACGGTGCTTTGCTTCAAATTCAGTTGTTGGATAATCTGTTGAGCGAACATTTCTTTATTCTCAGCTAATAAATCAATGATTTGCAGCCTTGTTATATCCCCTAACCCTTCAAAAGCAGAAGAATAACCTGACAGCTTTTCTTTATTTCTACCAGCTTCTACTTTTGGATCAAACATAAGATAAATATGCTTATCGAACCGGGTAAAAGTCAGTAATCTCTCCAGATTGGAGGAAGGTATAAAGGTTAGGTATTCCGCTCTGTTTATTTTCTCTAATTCACTGGTGTCTGGATATAGGCCGGTTATTTCAAAAATTGCTGCTCCGTTTGTAGGGTAGGATTTTTTCAACAAAGTTTCGTGCTGCCTAACCCATGTTACCAGAGCTCTTTGGTTACTTTGCCACTGTTGGTTTACTCCTGAATTCCAAAATGTTCTGAGCAATCTGATAATACTTTCTTTAATAAAAGATAGATTATCGTAATGCTCTGCTAATTTATTTATTTTTTCGATAGGAACAGACCAGCTAAGTAATACTGCTTTCACAGCTTGTCTGCGCATATCAGAGTCTTGAAATAATGACTCTTCTTCCAGACGAACCTCCTGCATCACTTCTTCTACAGCCAGCATACGGGGTATGTATTTATGGTAATAGTCCATTGTTTCTCTAATTCCATAGATAACAAGCGCCAGTATATCGGCCTCATCAAGCTGCTCCCACCACTGGATAAATAAATCCCAATTCCCGGTTAAATCAGAATTCTTTTTAATATAAAAATCTCTTAAAATCACGCTATGGGCAAACACCGTTCTTAGTAATTTCAAGTCTTTTTTAGAAGTTTCCGATAAATCAGCTGAAAAATTTCTTATCCAATCATTTTGCTTAGAAGAGCCATTTAAATAGTAATCAACCAGCTGAATATTTGTAAAAAGATTTATTGCTAAGGAATTGACTGCATTTAGCTCTGTCTTAGGAAAAGCTGGTATAAGTAAATGTCTTTCCAAATCATTACCTCCCTCACCTTATATTCGTATATTGAATATATTAATATAAGGTTTTCATATCGTCAACAGATATACGGTTAGATACTATTCTCTATAGCATTCTTATACACGCTGCTTTAATGTTTTGTGTTTTCCAAACATGTAAAAAGTACATACTAATAGCGCATGTACTTTTGGGAGTCTCTATATAATCTAACATTTATATATCTAAACAAGGAAATCTCTTATAAGCTGAATGAATTTTTTATTCTCTTCCTGTTGTGGAGAATGACCGCTGTTTTCAAAAATAACCAGCTGCGCATTCGGGATATTCTTCGCAATTAATTCTGAGCTTTCAACAGGAGTAATCCAATCGTGCCTGCCAACAGTTACTAATGTAGGTACTTTAATATTTTGAAGACTGGGAACAAGATTAAATTTTGGTTTATTATATTTAAAAGCAAAATTATGTGTCTCATAACGATAGTAAATAGAATTTAGCCTTTGTTGAACTGCTTGTTCATCATATTTTACTGTATATAACGGCTGGATAGCAGCAAACATCTCCTTTAATTCTTCGTTTGATCCTACTTCACCCTTAAATAACCTGTTTATACCGTCTTCTGTAATTCCCGGTAAATTGCTCTCTAAGGCTTTATCAATTGATAAATGATCAAATTCATTATTTGCTGAGGTGTCTCTAAGTAATACATGTGTAACATTTTCTGGGTATCTTAATACATACTCAAGAGTGAGAAAACCGCCATAGGAACCACCTAATATAATTATTGGTCCACCAACTAAATGCTTTCTTAATTCTTCTATATCAGCAGTCCATTGTTCATGCGTAAAAGGCGGATTATTTTCAGAACGTCCAGACCCTCTCATATCCAGAAAAACTAAACGATACTTGTCACCCAAAGCAGAAAAAGATTTTATATCGCCCCGGCAGTCACTCAGCCCTGGTGCCCCATGTATAAAAAATATTGTTTCCCCTTCTTCATTTCCATGAACCTCATAATATAATTGATTATCATTAATGGTTATATACATATCTATTCACTCCGTTTTTATTTTTTCACAAATCTTGGATCTAGTGCATCCCTAAGCCCATCACCTAAAAAGTTATATGCTAACACTACTATTGTTATAGCTGCTCCGGGTAAAACACCTAAAATAGGTGCAGTCCAAATATATTGTTGTGAATCCTGAAGCATATTTCCCCAGGTTGGTGTAGGTGGCTGTATTCCCATTCCCAGATAACTTATTGCACTTTCAGTTAAAATGGCCGCTGCAATGGTTAAAGTTCCTGAAACGATAATAGAAGGTATAATTTGTGGAATAATGTACTTCGTAAGAATCCTGATAGAAGTAGCTCCTGAAGCATTTGCAGCTTCTACAAATTCATATTCCTTCCATTTTAATGTCTCTCCATAAACTACCCGCGCTATCTCCATCCAGCCTGATAATGCAATAACAATAACTACCATAACAGGGCTGGTTCCTAGTACTGTTAATGCTACCAGTACAAAAAAGAAATTCGGAATAGCCATCATTGCCTCTGCAAATCTCATCAGGACTGTTTCAACGTATCCTCTGAAAAAGCCCGCGCAGGCTCCTATTATAGTACCAATCAGTAAAGCAAATAGCATAGCAGCTAATCCTACTATTAAAGTAATTCTGCCACCATATAGCATCCTTGAGAACACATCTCGTCCTAAATCATCGGTTCCCATTGGGTGCTGTAGTGACCAATTTGCCAAAGCACCTGCATCCTGTAATCCTGTTGGACTTACTTTCCATACAAGAGGACCAATAAAAACAATAATATGAACTAAAATCAAAAAACAAAGAGATACATAAGCTATTTTATTTCTACTTAATCTTTGAAGCAGAATATTTTTCCTGCTTCTTTTTTTAAGAATATCTTTTTTCTTAACATTTATATTAGTAGATGCATTCATCTTGCTGCCTCCTGCCTGTTTATACATTTTTCACCCTTGGATCAACACGTGAATAAACAATATCTACTATTAGATTACATAAGATAACAACAATAGTAATTACAATTGTAATGCCCATGACCAGCGGATAATCTCTTCCTCTGGCAGCTTCTAGAATCAGTGTACCAATACCCGTCCAGCCAAATATAGCTTCTGTAATTACAGCACCACTTAAAAGTCTTGGAATTAACACACCGATAATCGTAATAATTGGAATTAAAGCATTTCTTAGAGCGTGAATATAGATTACAATCGATTCCTTGGCTCCCTTAGCACGAATTGTCCGGATATAGTTTTGGGAAATAACCTCCAGCATAGAGGAGCGGGTAAATCTGACTATATTCGGTAAAATGGTAGTTGTCAGGATGAGAACCGGCATAATTAAATGTGAAATCCATCCCCATAAATCAAAGTCTGTTCCTCTTGCACCTACTCCTGAAGAGGGCAGCCAGCCCAAATTGATTGAAAATAATAGAATCAACATTAACCCTAACCAGAAAGCTGGAACAGAGAGACCGACTACGCTAAAAAAGTTAATAATATGGTCTGGTACACTTCCTCTTTTTATTGCAGATAGTATACCAACTGGAATACCAATAATAATAGATATAATAATAGTAAAAAATGTCAGCTCAATAGTATATGGCAGTCTTTCTGCGATTCTTTGAACAACAGGTTCATTAGAAGTGAATGAAGTGCCTAAATCGCCAGAAAATGCTCCTTTCAACCAACTTGCATACCTGACAATAACAGGCTGGTCCAATCCTAACTTCTCTACCATAGCCTGTCTTTCCTCTGGAGAAGCATCCATTCTCATCGTACTTGATGGGCCACCAGGAGCTAGATTAATAAGAAAAAATGTAATAACAGTAACAATTAATAATAAAATAATACTTTGTCCGAATCTATTTATTAGAAATTTCAGCAATAAAACTCCCTCCTGACATTGGGACGTTATGAATATATAGAAGTGCGCCCTACAGCGCACTTCTATATATAATTTTATTCTTCTAAATACCATTCATTAATATAATGAAGAGCATCTCCAAAAGATAAGTCTGGAACTCCTTTTAATTTGTCAATGCGTACCTGAGCCTCTTGTGGATACCATAAAAATAAATACGGTAACTCTTCAGCCATTAATTGCTGTGCTTCAATATATATATCTTGCCGTTCTTCTATATCACTGGTTTGTGCGCCTGCATCCAGCAGTTTATCTAACTCCTCATTTTTATATCCAGGTATATTATTCCCGTTTACATTTTTGGAGTGCATATAAGCAGATAAATCAGGATCAGCAGGGTATCTCCACCAGTTTAAAGTCATCTCATAATCTCTCTCAACTACAACCTGCTGAATCATTGTATTCCATTCCATTGCATTTAAATTCACTTTTATTCCTATTTCCTCCAAATATTGCTGTACCATTTGAGAGACTGCTTCCAAATCGCCCTGAATTCCTATTTCGAAATCAATTGTAAATGGTTCTCCATCTTTATCTAAGATTCCATCTCCATCAGAATCCTCCCATCCGGCTTCCTTTAATAGTTCTTTAGCTAGATCTGGATCATACTCGATTCTGGTAACATCTTCTGTATAATATTGCTGCAATGCTGGCGCAATGCCGGAATCAGCTATTGTTGCATAGCCTTTTAAAACGGTATCAATAATAGTTTGCCGGTCAATCGCATGGAGTATTGCTTGTCTAACTTCCTTATTCTGATATTTCTCTATTTCCTGATTTAAAATTAGCCAAAAAAATCTTGTCGTATCCCGGGCATAAACATCTACTCCATCGGCATTTTCTATTTTTTCAATAGCCGCTAAATCATCTAAAGCAAAAATCGATAATTCTCCAGTCAAAATCTGGGCAACATGCGTATTAGCATCTCCAAGTACTTTATATTCCACTTCATCCAGCAGTGCAGTTTCTCCGTAGTAATCCTCATTTCTTTCCAAAACGACACTTTGCCCGGAATTATAATTTTTTAATTTGAAAGCACCCGTTCCTATAGGATTTTCTTTATTAAAAGAGGTCAAATCCCAAGGGTCTTCTCCTTCAAATATATGTTTTGGAAGGATTTCCGTATTAAAACCTAAATATGCAGGAAGAGCAGCGACAGGACTTTCTAATACAAATTTCACAGTATACTCATCTACGATCTCTACCTCATTCAGTTGTCCGAAATAAGAAGAGTTATTCGCTCCTAACTCTTCATTCAGAACAATTTCATTAAAAGTATATGCTACATCATCTGCTGTAAACTTCTCTCCATCGTGCCACAATACATCATCCCGTAAGAAAAAAGTCCACTCTAATTCATCATCTGAGACTTCCCACTCTTCAGCTAAATCTGGAGAAGGAGCAAGATCTTTACCAGGCTTAGTCAAGCTTGAAAATAATACTCTATTTACTACATTTGACTCAGCGTATGCATTAGGATGCCAAGGATTAAAAGTTGGATCCGCAACTATAGGTATCGATACTTTTCCGCCCTTTTGTACATCTTCTTCCTTATCGTTGTTAGCAGTTGAAGTATTATCAGCTCCGTAAGAACAGGCATTCATAAATAACATTCCGATTATTCCAATAATTGTAATAACAATAATCTTTTTATTCACTTTGTTATTCTCCCCTTGACTATAAAATTATTTAGCCCATGTTGCCTCTAATACTCTCAGTACATTTCCACCTGCTACTTTACGGATGTCTTCACGACTATAACCTTTTTTAACTAACCACCTTATAATATTTGGCATACATTCGGCAGGGTTTTCTAATCCTTTTACATATTCTACTTTCTTCAAACCAGGCATTTGCGCACTTTTGATTGATAATTGTCCAGCTAAAAGGTCATGTGTACCTACATGGTCACCGAATAATGTATCTGGACCAAAAGCTACGTGATCAATACCAACTAAATTAGCAACATACTCAAAGTGTTCCATGAATGATTCTATATTGTGTTCAGGGTGGGCTTTAGTGATTGTAGAATGGGGTGCTGCTTCAATACCAATCACGCCTCCTTTTTCGGCACATGCTTTAATAACACTGTCTGGCTTCAAACGCTTCGTATCCCACAATGCTCTTGCTCCAGCATGGTTAATGGTAACTGGCTTTTCACTTTCCTCAATGGTGTCCAGAGAGGTTTGATCTCCCGCATGTGATACATCAATGGTAATACCTAACTTATTCATTCTTCGGACCGCTTGTTTACCAAAAACAGTCAAGCCAGCATCATTTGGTTCTCTCAGTCCGGCTCCTAATTGGTTGGCTTCAGAATACACTATCCCCATTGTCCGAATTCCAAATCCATAAAGTATGTCTAGCCTATCCAACTCATTTTCTATCATTGTCGAAGACTCTAAAGCACCGACAAATGCAATTTTACCTTCTTTTTTCGCCCGATATAAGTCAGAAATTCTCTCTGCTTTAATCAGCAAATCTTGATGAGCTATATCACTATATCGAATTCCAATATCATGAATAACATCTGACCACTTCCATCCTGCCATAGATGTTACCATTGCTGTTCCATCCATAAAATTTTCAAACACGACATCCAGCCCTGATTCACTTAAAGCTTTATAACCTGTCCAATCTCTTCCTTGTCGTCTGAATTCAAAAAAATCTAATAAGTTTTCCGGCATAATAAATGTATGCTCATGCATAGAAACAATATAATCTTCTTCTAATATTTGTTGTACTTGTTCCTCTTCATCTTCTGACAAAGAATATACATATGGAGTAACACGATCATTTTGTTTAGAAAGCTTGTACTCTTTATAATCGACTCCGGCTTCTAAATACTGAAAAGATGTATAACCATCATATACCTTCTTTTTTCCTTGCCCTAACTTTGTTGACATTTTAACCTCTCCTTATTGAAATATTTTTATAGAAGTGTTCAAATCCTGATGGAACTTATTGTCATTAAGATGGGAATTTTCTGATAAATAAAGCTATTTTTAGCCTATATATTTTTACCTTGTAATGCTTTTTCCCCTGCTTAACATTTGACAGTACTGTCTATCACTTTTTGAACACATAACTATCCTTTTTATTTATAAGTTTGACACAACATCTTTTAATGACTGGTCAGCCCCAAGCGGAAAATGGCATGAAACATAATGTCCATTTCGAACTTCTTGCATTTTTGGAACTTCTAATTGACATTTTTCTGTAGCTAAGGGACATCTTGTCCGAAAATGACAGCCTGATGGTGGATTTGCAGGAGATGGAACCTCTCCTTTAAGAACAATTCTCTCTTTCCGTAAGCTAACATCAACATCAGGTACTGTTGATAATAAAGCAGCTGTATAGGGATGTGCAGGTGTATCAAATATATTATCTGTTTCCGAAATTTCTACAATTCTTCCTAAATACATTACACCTACACGATCAGAGATATGCCGCACAACATTTAATCCATGCGCAATAAATAGCATAGTCAGACCGAGATCTTTTTTTAAATCCATTAGTAAATTGATGATTTGTGATTGAACGGATACATCCAAAGCAGATACTGGTTCATCTGCAACAACAAAATCCGGATTTAAAGCTAGGGCTCTTGCAATACCTACACGCTGCCTTTGCCCGCCTGACAATTCATGTGGATAGCTGTTATATTTTTCTGAGTCAAGACCTACCAGCTCCAACATTTTTTTTATTTCACTCAATTTGTCTATTTCCCTATCCGTTTTGTGTATTTCATACATCTCCCCAATAATCTCTCCGATAGTAAATCTGGGGTTCAAGGAACCAAAAGGGTCTTGGTATATAATCTGCATTTCCTTACGAAGTCTTCTTAATTCACGATTGTTATATTTCAATATATCCTTATCTTTGAAAAACACTTGTCCTTCAGTTGGCTCTTGTAAACGCAGAATATTTTTTCCCAGTGTTGATTTCCCACAGCCTGATTCTCCAACTAAACCTAATGTTTCCCCTTGAAAGATTTCCAGTGAAACATCATCAATTGCTTTCACAACTTTTTTATTATTAGCAGCAACGAAGCTGTTGCCATTTTTAATGACAAAGTATTTTTTTAAATTTTCGATTTTTAGCAGAGGGGGATTCATTGAAACACCTCCGTATCTTTTTGATTCTTTACGTGATCGTGAAGTACATTATCTATATTCCAGCAAGCAACCTGGCGATCTTTAAAATTCTCTAATACTGGCTCCTGGTTCATGCACTGCTCCGTAGCGAATGGGCATCTTGGTGAAAAACGACATCCAGATGGAACATTTGATAAACTAGGTATTGATCCTGAAATGGAATTAAGTTTCACTCCCCTTTCACCTGTCATTTTAGGGACAGATTCTAACAAACCTCTTGAGTAAGGATGAATCGGATTTTCAAAAAAATCTTCAGCACTTGAAACTTCCATTATTTTACCTGCATACATAATAATTACTTTGTCAGCCATTTCAGCAGCTACTCCAATATCATGTGTAATAAGCATGATAGACATTTTTTTCTCTTTTTTTAACTTACGCAGTAAGTCTAAAATTTGGGCTTCTATTGTAACATCGAGTGCTGTAGTAGGCTCATCAGCAATTAATAGTTGGGGATTTGAAGCTAAAGCTATAGCAATCATTACCCTCTGTCTCATACCACCCGATAATTCGTAAGGATATTGCTTTAATCTTGTCCTTGGATCTGAAATTCCTACTAATTGAATCAATTCTTCTGCCTGCTTATATGCATCTTTTTTCTTTACAGATTGATGAAAACGTATAGCTTCAACAATTTGTCTGCCTATTGTAAATACTGGATTTAAAGCTGTTAAAGGTTCTTGAAATATCATTGATATTTTTGAACCCCTTATTTTTCTCATTTCATAATTATTTTTTTCTACAATATTCTCACCATTAAATAAAATATCTCCATCAATAATCTTGCCGTTTTCATATTCTATTAATCTCATAATGCTCATCGATGTAACACTCTTCCCACTGCCTGATTCTCCAACAATACAGACTGTTTCTCCTCTGTCAATATCAAAAGAAACTCCATCAACCGCTTTCACAAATGTATTTTTTCCTTGGTAACCTGTTACTAAATTCTTAACCTCCAATATTTTGTCCAAATTACCCCTCCTCACTTTATTCGTTTCGTTTTGAAGGTAAATAGATTTTATCTAATATTAAGTTTATTTCCTGTTGATACTTTTTTGGAATCTCTACAATCTCTTCAGATTTAATTTTTGTTAATCTATAGCTTGGTCCAGCAACAGAAAGTGAACCGATAACATTCTTCTTCATATCAAATAATGGAATCGCCACAGCCGATACTTCATCAAATGTTTCATTAGCAGTAAATAACCAGCCTTGTAATTTGATTTTGTCTATATTATTAATAAATTTCTCTATAGCACCATTTTGTTTCTTCTTGGTTGTTTTCCATTGATTAAATATCTTCTTTTGTACAGATACAGGTAAATAAGCTAAAATAATTTTATGTGATGCGCCTATATATAAAGGGCTTCTTCTTCCGACTGTTTCAGAAAACCTTACATTCTGATTCGACTCAATAATTTTGGTATACACCCCCTCTTCATTATCGAGAATGGTTAAAACAACACTTTCCCCGGTTTCTTCAGAAATCTTTTTCATAATTGGCTCTAATACATTAGAAATGTTTAAATTTTCTTCTACCACTTGGCTTAGCTCTATAAATTTAATTCCTAATTGATATTTTTTTGTTTCCTCATCGTAAATTAAATATCCATTTTGTTCGAATGTAACTAAGAGTCGATAAATAATTGTATGACTTATTCCCAAATGTCTCGCAAGCTCTCTAAGCCCCCATGTCGGTTTTTCAATTGTAAATGCGTTAAGTACTGATAAAGCTTTATTTAACGTTTTTGAAGTCATTTTATCCCGCCTTCACTACGGTTCTATTTTAGAACCGCTGTATCTATATTTGTTTAAATGAAATAGTATCACTTAAATAAAGTAAAGTAAATATATTTTTTAAAAAATTCTAATTTTATCAATTAATTATGGCTTAACAAAAAAAGTTATTAAACCATTGTTGAATACAATGATCTAATAACCTTGAAATAAATTGCTTCTTATACTATTTCTTTATGAATTTCATCTTATTGGTAAGACAAAATTAAAACATATTCTTTTCTAATATGTCTTTTAAATAAATTATGGAAACGCTTATAAAAGTTCTTATAACCAGCCGGATCGTGATGAAGTAATATTGATAATATTAATTATAATGTAAAGCAAAATTTAACTGAAGGAATTCTTTCCCTTCTATTTATTGAATATTTTGTGAACCATTTCACAAGTTCATTATTCTGTAACATGTGAAACAAATCACAAACAAGGTATTATATATTATAATAAAGGTAAATAAAGGGAGGGGTTTTCATGAAAAAGAAAGATGCTATTGCACTCATTGCAGCTTTTTTAGTTCTTATTATTATTTTAATCTTACCTAATCCTGATTCATTGCCTTTGGTGGGACACAGAGCGCTTGCTGTCTTAGCTTTTGCTGTTGTTTTATGGGTTACAGAAGCGGTTTCTTATCCTGTCAGTGCGGTAATGATAGTCAGTTTATTGGCTGTCCTGATCGGAATATCCCCCACTCTCGAAGACCCGGGAATAATTTATGGAACGAGTCAGGGGCTTGGGATGGCAGTAGAAGGATTTAGTTCTTCTGCCGTATTGCTTGTCGGGGGAGCACTTGTTTTGGCAACGGCTATGGAAATTACCGGGCTTCATAAAAGAATAGCGCTGTATATTATGTCGAAGGTCGGAACAAAGCCTGATGCGCTCGTTTTAGGAACGATTATTGTCAGTTTTGTACTTGCATTGTTCGTGCCAAGTGCCACCGCCCGTGCAGGTACACTTGTACCTATCTTGTTAGGAATTGTTGCTGCATTTGGATTAGCAAAGCAAAGTAAACTGGCAGCATTATTAATGATTACTGCTGTACAATCTATTTCCATTTGGAATATTGGTATAAAAACAGCAGCCGCACAAAATATGGTTGCTCTGGGATTTATGGAATCTGCATTTGGAATTAATGTGACATGGGGAGAATGGTTTCTCTATGCTGCTCCCTGGGCTTTTATTATGTCTATTGTGCTTTATGTTGTTATGGTCAACCTGATAAAGCCGAATATGTCGGAAATGCCAAAAGGAATAAGTATCGGCAAGCAGCTGAATGAGCTTGGAAAAATGAGCAGTAAAGAATGGCGTTTGGTTATTATTGCCGGATTATTATTATTATTCTGGTCTACTGAAGGCATTTTGCATCCTTTAGATTCTACTACGGTTACCATTGTTGCGGTTGCAATTATGCTGACACCAGTTATTGGCATCTTTGCCTGGAAAGAAGTACAGACCAAGGTTCCTTGGGGTACATTGATTGTATTTGCAACGGGAATTTCATTAGGGATTGTTCTGTTAGCAACGGAGGGAGCTACCTGGCTTTCTTCTAATTCATTTGAAATACTTGGTGTGTCTTCCCTGCCTCTGGTTGGTATGATCGCAGTACTTGCTTTATTTAATATTCTGATTCACTTGGGCTTTGCCAGTGCCACCAGCCTAGCATCAGCCTTTATCCCGATTGTTATTGCTTTAGTCGGATCTATGGAGCCGGCAGCCTTTAATGGTCCGGGGCTTGTCCTGATTATGCAGTTTGTTATCAGCTTCGGCTTCTTGTTACCGGTCAGCGCTCCGCAAAATATGCTGGCATATGGTACCGGAACATTTACTTTAAAACAATTTATTAAATCCGGCGTGCCGCTTACTGTGATCGGCTACCTGCTTGTTATCCTGTTTAGTGCAACCTATTGGCAGTGGGTTGAATTGTTATAATTAGTGTAAAAGCGATATAAAAGAGATTAAAACTGCTCTTTTACATCTTTTTTCATTTTTTATTTGAATAATTTAAATTTGCATAGGAAAGATAAGTAAGAATATATCAACAGATAAAAGGAGACCAACCATTTATGTATTTCTATAAAGAAGATTTAATCAACATGATTGTTCCAGATAAACCCGACCCGCATGCAGCAAGAGTACTTCAAGAAGCGTTAGGCGGACAATTTGGAGAAATGAGAACTCTGATGCAATTCTCTTTTCAAAGTGCTAACTTCAGAGGGAAAGCCAAGCCTTATCGTGATCTTATCAGAGGGATATTTATAGAAGAATTAAGTCATGTGGAGCTTGTCCAATCCACCATTAACCAGTTATTAAATGATTCTGGAGAGAATATGCCAGGTAATCAGGCATCTGATGGTGCTCCACTGGATGATGTCATTCAGACCGGGGTGAATCCGCATCACTATATTATGGGAGCAAAGGCATCCCTGCCTGTAGATGCTGCTGGTAATCCGTGGAACGGAAGCTGGGTTTACGATCACGGGAACCTGGTTGCGAATTTATTAAATAATGTTGTATTAGAATCAACTGGCGTCCTGCAAAAATCAAGAATTTACGAAATGAGCAGCAACAAGGCTTTAAGAGAGACCATTGCTTTTCTGATTGTTCGTGATAACGCCCATCAAAATGCGTTTGCAAAAGCATTGGAAACATTAGGAGTAGATTGGGGCAAGATATTCCCAGTTCCAAATTATGATTTAAATAAGTACCCGGAATGCCGTAAATATGTTGAAATGGGCTTCCATAATGCTCAATTTAATTTTAGACTGGATGATACACAAATAGGAGAAATATTCCAGGGAACGACCCCAAGCAGAAATGGCGGCGAATTACATGTTACAGAGCCGCCTAAGGGATATCCAGTACCTACTATGCCAGATATGCCAAATGAACATGCGCCAGGCATACATGATTTAAATAATTAATGGTCAATTACTTATTACATTCACAAAAAGAAAAATGCCTTTATCGGTGTTTTTCTTTTTTTATATTCTTCACAAGTTATATTAACTGCATAAACTCATCACTCAATCAATATGCTGTCTGATACGAACTCTTCACAAGACCTGCCGCCCAATATTTTTCCGCTAATATGCTATAATACTTCATGTAGTTTTAGAAAAGAAAGGGATTTTAATTTTGATTGTTTTATTAACGATGCTTGTTATCGGAATGCTACTTGGGTTTATCGGGGCTGGGGGCGCCGGTTTTATTATTGCCATGCTGAGTGAAGTCTTTGATGTTCCGATACATACAGCACTCGGGACATCCCTGGCAGCAATGGTTTTCACATCGTTATCCGGCACAATCAGCCATCTGAGAGAAAGAAATACGATGTTAAAAATAGGACTGGCAACGGGATTGTTTGGCGGAATTGGTGCCTTTTTTGGATCAAGGCTGGCAGTTTTCATTCCTGAAAGTGATTTAAAATGGTTTACAGCCGGAATGCTTTTTTTATCCGCAATTTTGCTTTGGATTCGTGTCACAGTCGGCTTCGGCAGTTTTGCTACGCAAGCATTTGCAGAGAAAAATCGCTCTTCAAGAAGCAGATTTTGGATGACGGCTGGCGGTATTGGGATTGTGACTGGTTTATTATCTGGTGTCTTCGGTATCGGGTCTACCCCATTTATTCAAATCGGTTTGCTTGTTTTCTTCGGTTTATCGCTTCAACTATCCGCAGGTACAACGATGCTCGTTATTATACCAATCGCATTAGTTGGCGGTATCGGTTATTATACTGTAGGATTTCTCGATCTAACATTATTTGCAGAGGTCGTTGCAGGAACGATTGTTGGTTCTTATATCGGCGCTAAATTTACAACTCGGTTACATCCGATGGTATTAAAAATCGCCATGGTTGCTGTACCAATGCTCGGCGGGATTATTTTATTGCTTTAGTCTGCCAATACAAAAAAATAAAAAGGATATACCATTCCCCTATCAAAAGGCAGTGGTATACGTCGTCTTTTGACAGGGGCATAGCTATGTAATTCTAAACTGATTTCAAGCCGTTTGTTTTTACCCTGTACATCCACATGGCTTGCAGACTTCCTTCATATATCAGATAACCAGCCTGGATAAGCGAACGGATCCGGTACTCAATCCATAAATCTGAAAAGAATTGATCAGACTTCGTTAATACGCCTCCAACTACTCTTGCTGCATTGATAAAGGTCGCTTCCTCTCCTTCTTGTTCCACACTTTTTATATATTCTATAATCAAGGTATCATCTCTTGTTTCTAATTCATCTATGATTTCCCCTTGCTTCCAGGAACGTACCAAACTGCCACGCTGAAGCAATTCTTTTCCCTCCTGCTCGAAAGTTTGCCGCATTTCTTTTGTTATGTATGAATATGAATGATTATAAAAATGGATTAGCTGTTTCGCATTACAATCACCCGTGGAAAGAATAGCAACTTCTATTTCTTTACCCCTCATATATTCCTGCATTGCGTCAGCGGTATTTACTACCCTCAGCTCCACATCTTTACCATTTAATAAATAGCAGCTGATTCGAAGGCCAATTTGCTCCGAGGTATTTTCACAGGTCCAAATGGTCAGTTTATCGCCATCTTTTATTTCTCCTAATTGCTTCAGCGCTTCTTGATAATCAGATTGATCTGCATGAAAGTTCTGCACCTCCTGAAAACAAGAAGCTTTCCAGGCAAAATGATCCTTGATGCCACAAGGCTGATGAATATTAGTAATTGGCCCTACTGAAAAATCAATTGGAAAGCTGATAATTTGATGATTTTTCTTACGGAATGCGTGCTTTAAAATGCCGGCTGCTGCACTTCCAAATATAAAGTGTTTCATATAATCAATCCTCCGCTAAGATCATTTTATCACAATGCACCATGCTTGATGGATAAGCAACTACATCTTCCATATTGAATAAAAATTCATAGTATAAGCAACCTTAATAACACATTTTACATAATAACAGCTTTTCTTTCTTTATTTCTATCATTTCAGCCAAGCGGACTCCTTCCTCAAAAATTTCATCGGATTTTAGGTGGGAGGTTTTAATACTTCATCCATGCAGATGTAAATGGCGCTGCAAATATTATGCGAAAAGTTTTCAAAGATGCGTCTCATCACAGCTTTTCCAATATCGGGGCTTTACGAAACCCGGTAACTTTGGTTGTAAGATAAAAGTAGTCTTAGGAGGCAAAGACCAATGGGATAGCGGGGTTGGGTGTTTTCAGCACACCGATGTGTCCACTCCACTGGAGGTTAATCGTCATCTTGAAATTCGACACCCCAGAAACCCCCACTTCCAATTTCAATAGAAATGAAGTGGCGGGAGTATTCATGAGGACGATTATTTTATTACTGAAGCATCTTTAGTTTTATCAGAAGCCAATATGCAAGACATCATTGAAATTGATGCAGCCGTTTCTTAGGTAGACGATTTAAAAACGGAAAATTATATTAAACACTTAGAGGGACTTGGACTGGAAATGGAATAGTTATGTTACTCATGTAGAAGTTTCTAATTTCTCTCTGCCTATAGGAGTTTTTAAAAATGAATACTTGAGAAGTCAGACTGACTTCTCAAGTATTATCAGAGTCTTACCATTGACCTGGATCAACTTTCTATTTTGTTAAAAGTAAAAATAACAGATTCTCTACAGAAATTTAACTTATGATAATGAACATGATTTTATAAATATGCCCGTAAAGATTTTTATACTTTTTCTCATAACAATAAAGGTGCTTTACCATAACAAATTATATTATTATCCGTGAAATTCCCTTTTTTTACTACACCCCACGTTTATTTCCCCAAACTAACGCATGCACCTGCGGCAGAACACGAACCCGATTCAACACTGTAGATGCCACTACTTCATTAATTAGCCATTCATACTTATTTAATAAATGCCGGGATAATTGCTGCGGCTCTGCTTCCTCTAAATCATCATTTCCTACCTGCATGAAAAAAGCAAGCTCCGGATAGCGCTGATGTACTTTTTCAGCATAATGAAGATCTTCTTTATCAAAAATTACAACCTTTAAGCTGGTATGTTTTAATCGTTCATTTGCTTTAAGTTGATGGATGATATCATCAAGCTTCTCCCAGTTTGTTTTCATATTAGAGCTTGGCGGTTTTGGAGAAATGGTCAGATCATCAATTTTCATAAACCAATCCTGATAACTACTCCCCTGTGTTTCCAGGGCGACCTCGATATTATTTTTCTGTAGCAAATCGATCAGGTTATCAATAGCAGATAACAAAGCTGGATTCCCGCCTGAAATCGTCACATGGTCAAATTGATTGCCGCCTATTTCTTTCAGCCGCTGCCAAATCTCTTCACTCGTCATCTGAACAATATCTTCTTTGGCGCTTCCATCCCATGTAAATGAGGAATCGCACCATGCACATCGATAATCACATCCAGCTGTCCTTACAAACATCGTCTTACGTCCCACTACCATTCCTTCCCCTTGAATCGTAGGTCCGAATATCTCTAAAACAGGTATTTTACGCATGATAAATCCACTCCCGTCTGGCCTCAGCATAACTCGTCGGCGTTTCAAACAGCCGGACAAGTTCTACTTTACAATCGTTAGGCAGGTCACGGATTGCTTCTTCCATTTGTTCAAAAATCCAGACGACCATATTTTCTGCAGTTGTATTCATTTTTGGTAATGTTTCATTTAAATAACGATGATCTAAAAATACTTCAATCTTGTCCTTCCAAATCTTTTTTATATCGGAGAAATCAATAACTAAGCCGATTTCATCAACAAAACCGCTGATACCGAATATAACTTTATAGGTATGCCCGTGAAGATTTTTACACTTTCCCTCATAACAATGAAGATGGTGTGCCGCATCGAATGTAAATTCTTTACTTACCATTACTCGTTTTTGATGGTAGGCTAAATGCTCTCTTTGAATATCTTCATCCAGTTTTTGCAGTTCTTCAACAATACGAAACCCGAACATTATTGATTCACCTCCTGCCTTCTTGCCAGATATTGATCTAACCCTCGCTGGCGCAATTGGCATGCCGGACACTCTCCGCACCCGGCCCCTCTTATTCCGTTATAGCAGGTTAGTGTTCTCTCTCTGATATAATCGAAGACTTGCAGCCCGTCCGCCATTTTCCATGTTTCTGCTTTGTCCAGCCACATTAATGGAGTGTGAATAACAAAATCTTCGTCCATTGACAAATTTAATGTGACATTTAAAGACTTAGTAAAGATATCACGGCAATCCGGATATCCGCTAAAATCTGTCTCACATACACCGGTAATAATATGCTTTGCATTGATTTGCTTAGCTAAAATTGCTGCAAATGAAAGAAACAGTAAATTTCTTCCCGGGACAAATGTATTTGGTAATTTTCCTTCCTCTTCGGCATTTTCCACTTCTATATCCGCCCTTGTCAGAGCATTAGGAGCTAATTGATTCAGTAATGACATATCCAGGATATGATGTCTCAACCCTTGCTCTTCAGCAATTTCCCTGGCGACTTCAATCTCCAGGCTATGACGTTGATTGTAATCAAAGGTCACTAATTCCACATGCTCAAACTTTTCTAATGCCCAAAATAAGCAGGTAGTGCTATCCTGGCCACCGCTAAATACAACTACTGCGCGCTTATTATTTTTTCCCATAAAAAAATCCCCTTTCCAATCTGAAAAAGAGAATCCTATACACCCAGAAAATATAAAAAACCATACCTAAGGCTCGGTATGGTTATCCTTAGTTTTTTATAGAGGGTGTTAGCTAGAACCTCTTCTACTTCGTTTCGTAGATTTTATTAATGTTGATTACAAATGGCAGTATAACATATTTTTCCTGATGATGTTACCATTTTTACAAATGTTGAATTATTTTTCAACAGCTAATACAGTCTTACAGCGAATGATATCTGTTCTTTCGGGCATAGCAAATGCTCCCTTTATCATCTGAGAGAATTTTAATTATTTCTCTGTTCACAATAAAGGGAGTATATATTACCTATGACAATACAAATATTTTTGTTTCAATCAAAAGTATATGTTATTTTTTCTCACGAATACCCATAAGTGTATTCGCTCCAGTAGGCCAATTCTCTTTTGGCAATCTAGGAAATTGATTAATCCGCACATCAACTGTATCTGGAAACGGCGCAGGGCGCCCTGATATCTGGTCCATTCCCATTACCATCTGTTCACTGGTTGCCACAGTCGTATTTTCTTCATTTTTCATTTCAAACCAAAGATGCATACGCTTTTCATCCTTGTTCAAAACAGTAACATTTGTATGCAGTTCTTCATTTTCATGTGCTTCTTTTAAATATTTAATATGCGCTTCCAGGGTAAATATAGTATAAGCGTTTGCTTTTCTTCCTTCTTCATCGAGTCCAATTTCATCCATCAAGGCATCCAGGCTGCGGCTGAAAATCAAAGCATAATATGCATCATTTAAATGGCCATTATAATCTACCCATTCGGGCAATACACGGCCCTTCCATATTTGCTTACTTTCTATCATAGGAAAGCAGCCTTTCTGCCGGCCAGAAACCTTCTTCCTCTAAAAGCCCCATCAGTTTAATCAAGAAGCGGTCACGACGATGCTCCAGATCTTCAATTGGTACATCTCCGCTTTGCTCTGCAGTTCCTGAAATAACTTTTTCACTTAATTCTTCGGTCAATTCTGGGGCTACCAAGCGAGTCCACGGAAGCTTCAAAGCAGGACCAAACTGTTCAAGCATGTGCTTCATACCGTCTTTACCACCAGCTAAATGAAGTGTCAAAAATGGTCCCATCAAAGCCCAGCGCAGACCAGGTCCATACACAATCGCCTTATCCACTTCTTCAGTTGTGGCAACGCCATCGTTGACAATATGAAGACCTTCACGCCAAATTGCTTCCATAAGCCGGTCACCAATATGACCATCAATTTCGCCTTTCATCACAAGCGGCTTCATATTCATGCTTTCATACATTTTTTCTGCTTTTTCCATGTAACTTCTTTCTGTTTGTTTGCCTCCAGCTATTTCTACCAGCGGTATTAAGTAAACTGGATTAAATGGATGTGCAACAATAACGCGTTCTGGATGGTGAGCACAGTCCTCCTGCAGTACTGAAGGCATATAACCGGAGGTACTGGATGCAATAATCGCTGTTGGTTTAGCTGCGGCATCGACTTGTACCAATACCTTTTTCTTCAACGCTTCCTGTTCTGGGACGTTTTCTTGTATCAAATCAGCTTCTTTTACAGCTTCTTCTAAGGTGTCATAAAAGCTGAGATTTTCCTTCGCTGCTTCATCACTTATTCCAAATTCTTCTAATGTTGTCCAAATTTCATCTATCATTTTTTCTGTTTTTTCTTTCGCGCCAGGAGCCGGATCAAAAGCATTGACTTTATGACCGCTTGCTAAAAAGCGGGCAATCCAGCCATTGCCGATAACTCCAGTTCCTAAAACTGCCATTGTTTTTTGTGCCATAGTTCACCTCTTAAGAATTAAATGTTTTCAGATTCAAATGCTCTCTCGCTTCTGCCGCTGTCATCGGCTCAAGTTTCACACTGTTTAAAATATTGACAGCTTGATCTACCAGCTGTTCATTTGTACCAAGTACACCTTTTTCTAAATATAGATTGTCTTCTAATCCAACACGGACATTCCCGCCAAGCAAAGCAGCCTGTGCAACAATCGGCAGCTGCATGCGGCCAATACCGAACGCCGACCAGTGGGATCCCCCGACAATACGTCTTTTCATATATTCGATTGTTTCTGAATCAGCATCAGCGCCCCATGGAATCCCAAGACAAAACTGATACATTGGTGTTCCTTCCACCAGCCCTTCAGAAATTAGTTGGTTGGCAAGGCGGATATGACCTGTATCAAATACTTCCAATTCGGCTTTTACACCACTCTCTTTAATCAGCTCGGCATGCTCGCGAAGCCAGTCTTCCGGTCCTAAATAAACCTGGTTACCAAAGTTCAGGCTGCCGCAATCCAATGTTGTGAGCTCCGGAAGCAATTTACCGACAGGCTCATGCCGCTCCTTCGGGGTCTGGATATCTGTCCCTGGCCCTCCTTGTGTCGGATTTTGAAGGTCAGGAACAAAATCTCCGCCCCCGCCAGCAGTAATATTAATAATCACATCTGTATCGGATTCACGAATTCGTTCTACAGTCTCTTTAAAAAGCTCTACATCGTGACTGAGCTTACCAGTCTTTGGGTCACGAACATGAATATGTGCAATTGCAGCACCTGCTTTTGCTGATTCAATAGCAGATTCCGCAATTTCTTTTGGTGTAACCGGGACATGTCTGCTTTTTTTTGTTGTATCTCCTGCACCAGTCAGTGCCGCAGTGATGATTCGTTTATTTTTCATTTTGCGCTTCCTCCTTCTTGTTCTGAGGAGACGATGGGTACATGGTTAAAAATCTCGCCACTTTCAAAAAATGCAACAAGATTATCAATCCAATTATAATAAGCATTCCATTCATCCAATTCCTGCTGTAATCTCTCCATTCGAACCTTTACATCTTCAGAAGAATCCTCCGTCAAGAAAGTTTCTAAATGACGAATTTGTTCTCTGAGACGGCGTTCTAAACTAGTATTACGTTTTACAACCTCTGACCAGTTACTTGTAAATAAGGAAATAAACGTCTGGGCATAGTCCCGTTCCACATTGTAATGATCCTTACGGCTGCCTTTAACGTATTCTTTCTCAGCGATATTAAGTGAAATCATCTGTCTCATGACTTGGCTCATTCTTGTTTTACTCATACCTGTTTCATCAGCCAATGAATCTAATGTCATCGCCTCTCGGTTCATATAAATAATGCCAAGCAAACGGCCGACTGTTGAAGATACGCCGAAAGTTTCCATATTATCCGCAATTCGATCTGTGAGAAGATCCTCGCAGGATTTAATTTCTTGAAGCAATTGATCGTTTGAAAATGATGCCATCGTCAAGCCCCCTTTTTCCTGTATATGTGCCACTTTAACATGAATCAAACAAAAATGAAAAAAGCAGATACTGTAGAAAACAGTCGTAAAATAAAGAAATTCTAAGATAAACCCTTCTGTATACTTTGTAAAGTTTAAATTGCACAGATTTTACGGTTTAAATCGCTATTTTCGGATTTTCATTTTTACCTGACTGTTTATTATACTGAGTAAGTCTGAAAGTTAGTTTTTTAACGGAATAAGCAATGGAGGTGCTTTGGATGCTAGAGTTTAAAGAAGTAACAAAACAGTTCGAAGGGAACGACTATCCTTCTGTTCATAAACTGAACCTAAAAATAGAACGTGGAGAGTTTGTCGTTTTTATTGGACCAAGCGGCTGTGGAAAAACAACAACAATGAAAATGATTAATAGGTTAATTGAGCCTTCCAGCGGAGAAATTCTTGTGGACGGAGTAAATGTTCTCAAGCAGAATGCTGTCCAGCTGCGACGATCCATTGGATATGTTATTCAGCAAATCGGATTAATGCCCCATATGACTGTAGGAGAAAATATATCTCTTGTAGGATCCCTTTTAAAATGGAATAAGGAAAAACAACAGAAACGGGCAAAAGAACTTATTTCTTTAGTTGACCTTCCAGAGGAATATTTAAATCGTTATCCTCATGAACTAAGCGGTGGACAGCAGCAGCGAATTGGTGTGCTGAGAGCTTTGGCTGTGAATCCCCCATTAATTTTAATGGACGAACCTTTTGGGGCACTAGACCCAATTACCCGTGACAGTTTACAGGAAGAGTTTAAAAAGCTTCAAAGGGAAATGGATAAAACAATCGTTTTTGTAACGCATGATATGGATGAAGCAATAAAACTCGCTGATAAGATCGTTATTATGAATAAGGGGGAAATCGTTCAAGCCGGTACCCCAGATGATATTCTGCGTCATCCAGCTAACGAATTTGTAGAAGACTTTATTGGAAAAGACCGGTTATTAGAAAGTCGCCCGGAGGTAACACGGGTCGAACAGATTATGAATCCGAATCCAATTACGATAGAAGAAGAAAGCAGTCTGAAAGAAGCGATTCAGAAAATGCATGCAAAGCGTGTGGACTCTCTGCTTGTAGTTGATGAGTCAGGAATTTTAAAAGGCTACGTCGATATCGAAATGATCGATTCAAATTATAAAAAGAAAAACCAGGTCTATGAAGTAATGGATACTGCAAAATATGCTGTTGATAAAAACAGCCTGCTCCGGGATACGATGTATCGTATGCTTCGCCGTGGCAGCAGTTACGTACCAGTTGTGACAGATAATAATAAGCTGGCGGGAATTGTAACAAGAGCAACACTTGCAGATATGGTATACAACACCATCTGGGGTGATGAAACAGCAGAAGGCAGTGCAATTGAATAATAAAGGAGGCAGCAGAGCATGCAGACAATGATGGATACACTCTCATCATATGGATGGGATTTGTTAGATAAAACGGGAGAGCATTTATACATCTCTATCGCCGCTATTGTTTTAGGCGTACTGGTTGCTGTTCCGCTGGGGATTTTACTGACACGGATACCAAGTAAAGCAGCAGACCGGTTTATATCTTTCGTAGGAATTTTGCAAACCGTCCCGAGTTTAGCTATTTTAGCTTTTTTAATGCCTTTTCTGGGCGTAGGCGTTGTACCTGCGATTATTGCTTTGTTTATTTATTCTGTACTCCCCATACTTAGAAATACGTACACCGGTGTTATGGAAGTAAATACAAGTTTAAAAGAAGCAGGAAAAGGCATGGGAATGAGTACCTTTGAGATTATTCGAAAAGTTGAACTGCCGCTGGCTTTACCTGTCATTATGTCCGGCATACGATTTGCAACAGTTTACCTGATTGGCTGGGCCACACTGGCAGCATTTATCGGCGGCGGCGGTTTAGGTGATCTCATTTTCGATGGTCTGAATCTGTATAAACCTGAACTTATTGTTCTCGGTACGGTTCCGGCAACGATTTTAGCTTTAATTGCTAATGGGTTATTATCACTCCTTGAAAAAGGATTAACGCCTAAAGCCTTGATAAAGTGAAACTTTATTCAGTGAGGTTTTTCTTAGCATTTCCCACTGACGTAAGGAACAAAGGCTAAGTTCGCGACATCGTGTCGCAACGCCTTTGTGACCTACATCCTGTAGCCCCGAACCAATCGGGCCGTTACTGGCTGTTTGATCTCCCACCTAGAAATTTCGAGTTTTCTCTATGTTAGGAGTGGGAGTCTTACAGCCAGTTACACTGCGAGAAAAACTGTATAAAAAGGAAGGATAATATATGAAGAAATTATTGCTGGTTCCCCTTCTTTCGGCACTTCTCCTTTCAGGATGCGCACTGCCTGGTCTCAGCGGTCCTTCAGAAAGTACCGTTCGAATTGCAACCTTAGATACGGTAGAATCCGAAATATGGGGCAATATTCTATCTCAGATGATCGAGCACTATACTGATTTAGATACGGAGTTAGTAACAAATTTAGGATCAACTATGGTCCTGCACCAAGCAATGATGCAGGATGAAGTAGATATTACCGCTACCAGATATACCGGCACAGATATTGCAGGTGTCTTAAATTATGAAGATATTACAGACCCTGAGGAAGCAATGGAAATTGTACAGCGGGAATTTGACGAAAAATTTAACCAGACATGGGGCGACTCCTACGGTTTTGAAAACAGTTATACCATTTCCGTTACACAGGAATTTGCAGATGAAAATGGAATTACACACGTAGATGATCTAAAGCCCTTCGCTGATGATATGAATTTTGGAGTGGATAACGCATGGGTAAATCGTTCAGGTGACGGCTATGAAGCTTTTACAGAGACACACTTTGCTTTTGGTAATGTTTATCCAATGGCAATTGGTCTAGTGTATGAAGCTGCGGCATCTGGGAATATGGATGCGGTACTTGGCTATTCCTCAGACGGAAGAATTGCCGCTTACGATTTAAAAGTACTGGACGATGACTTCTTCCCTCCTTATGATGCTTCTCCTGTAGCAAGAAATGAAATCCTGGAGAAAAATCCAGAGATTAAAGAAGTAATGGACAAGCTGAGCGACACAGTAACAACAGAAAATATGCAGGAAATGAACTACCAAGGTGACGTGGAATTAGTCAGCCCGGCAGCCATTGCCCGCGACTTCCTGGAAGAAAACAACTACTTCGAAGATAAGGAGGGCAAATAATGAGCATCTGGGAACAATTTACAACATACGTATCTCAAAATGGTTTTTACATTTGGACAGAATTTTACCGTCACTTTTTAATGGCTGCCTACGGTGTTCTTTTCGCTTCCATTGTTTCCATCCCAATTGGTGTTTTGATTGCCAGATATGGTAAGCTGAGCGGATGGGTGCTGACACTTGGAAGCATCATTCAAACCATTCCTGTATTAGGATTTATGGCTATTACCATGGTTGCGATGGGACTTGGAACAACAACCGTCATTACAACCGTTTTTTTCTATTCCCTATTGCCCATCATTCAAAATACCTATGTTGGAATAACCGGGGTCGACCAAACAGTGAAGGAAGCTGCTTATGCTTCTGGAATGACACGATTCCAACTGTTGTTCAAAGTAGAATTACCTCTAGCAGTCAGCGTTATGATGGCAGGAATCCGTACAGCACTTGTTGTCGGCATCGGTGTTGTAGCAATCGGAACGTTTGTTGGCGCAGGAGGTCTCGGCTCCATCATTGTACGAGGTACAAATGCAACGGATGGAACAGCTATTATTTTAGCTGGTGCTGTCCCTACAGCCTTGATGGCAATTGCAGCAGATTTAATTATGGGTAAAATCGAAAGAATGTTAAATCCGGTAAAGAATTAAGATAAGTAAAATGATAGGACCCTTTTAGTTAATATATAATTAGTTTTATTAATTATTAGACAGATACGAAAAATACCACCTGCTTAGTAAAATAAGCAAGTGGTATTTTGTTGTTTTAAATTATTCACTCCCCCTCTACGAGAAATTATCTTGTCAAAACTTAAAATTCTTTTACAATTATTGAATTAATTTGAAAAGCAATTATAATGAATATAATATATTAAAGTGTATATTTACTTTATATTCAAAATAATTTTCCATTCTAACGAAGGAAAGGAGCAAAAATATGGAACAAGTTATACAAGCATTAAGCACAAAATTATCAAGTGATCAAATATCCTCAAATGACACAGTGAAAGAACTACATAGTAAAGATGAAACCTATCATCAGACAAGCCTGCCTGATGTCGTCGTGTTTCCAAAATCAACAGAGGAAGTTTCGTTTATCATGGAGGTCGCCCAGAAATTTCAAACTCCGGTAACCCCTTTTGGAGTTGGTACCAGTTTAGAAGGACATGTTATCCCTTACCAAAACGGGCTTACGATTGATTTTTCATTAATGAATCAGATTCTGGAAATAAAAGAAAGTGATTTGCTTGTAAAAGTTCAGCCGGGAGTGACAAGAGAACAGCTGAATAAAGAGTTAAAAAAGTACGGTCTTTTTTTCACTGTAGACCCTGGTGCAAATGCAACTCTTGGTGGAATGGCAGCAACAAATGCAAGCGGTACCACAACTGTGAAATATGGGGTTATGCGTGATCAGGTTCGTGATATGGAAGTTGTGCTTGCAGATGGAAGTGTTATTCATACAGGAAACCTGGCAGCAAAATCCTCTTCTGGCTATCATTTAAACGGGCTTTTTATTGGTTCTGAAGGCACACTTGGCTGTTTTACCGAACTTACACTTCAGGTTTATGGAATACCGGAGCATATTGTTGCTGCCCGTGCTACTTTTCCAAGTCTTACTAACGCAATTGAAGCCGTAACCTCTATTTTACATGCAGGAATTCCAATCGCGAGAGTTGAGTTTGTTGATGAAGCTTCTGTAACACAAATTAATAAATTCAATGAGACAAATTATCCTATAAAGCCCACACTTTTCTTAGAATTTCACGGAAATGCATCTGGGTTGCAAGAAGATCTCGCATTTTCACAGGAGATTATGCAGGATCACGGCTGTGATAATTTCAGCTCGGAAACAGATAACGCTGCCCGCAACCATTTATGGGATGCCCGGCACAATCTAGCATATGCTTATATTCATGGTCATGTTGGTAAAAAAATGATGCTGACAGATGTTGCTGTTCCAATTTCTGAACTGGCAAATTCCGTGATTTATGCGGGTGAAGAATTAGAAAAGCTGAATATTCCTGGAGGCATTTTAGGACATGTCGGGGACGGAAATTTCCATTCATTAATTATGATCGATATGGAAAATGAAGAAGAAGTAAAAAAAGCAAAGCAATTTAATGAAAAAATTGTACGCTACGCATTAGAGCGCGGCGGAACCTGTACTGGTGAACACGGTGTAGGTATCGGAAAAAAACCTTATCAACGCCTGGAGCACGGTGCAGCACTTGATGTTATGGTAAATATTAAAAAAGCTTTAGATCCAAATAACATCCTAAATCCTGCTAAAATCGTAGATGTTGATAATAGAGTTAATCAATAAAAACATTTAAATCCGTTGAACTAGCACTCATAAAAACAGCTGAACGATCGTTCAAGCTGTTTTTTTTATAGATACCCGGCGCACGCATTAAAGTATTCATCCGGTTGGAGGTTTACGTACAAGCCCCAATATACCTGCGGTGATACAAAAGAAAGCTCCGATAATCGTTAAAGATATTTCTATGAATCTTTTTATATGAGCTAAAAATTAAAAGCTGTAGAAAAACATCCCTTCATTATTTTCATGTTACACGTCAATGAAAAGGAGGCTTCTTTATTTCTATAATTAACAGCTGTTATTCTTTATCTAAAATGGACCTTCCTCAGACACCATCATCTCAACAAACTGTTCCACATCTTCCAGCTCCTCTATTTTTATTAAAGGAATAGATAGTCTGTCAAAGAGTGGTTCTCCATTTACCGCAAAAAATCATCGAACATATAAACAGCTTTCGGTAAAACTTTTATTTTATCAAGAAGTTGGTAGATTGCCTGCTGAACACCTTCTGTATCGCAAACAGATTCTATTAAATCATAATGTAATACTTCCTCCGTTCCCCTATCAATAAGAACAAGAATATACGGGATAAAAGGTCTTGATTCAGGAGTTTTCTGAACTGGTTCGTTCATTTGAATAAAGGCCAGCTCTACTTCATTCCCATTTGCAGGCTATATTTTTTTCTTTGTCCGCCGTCACTCCAGTTCAGATATATCCAGCTTCAAAACAGGGTTCTGCAGAGCTTTTTCAATCAGCTCATCCATTGATAAAAGAGTTAATTCCCCATTTTCCTGAATAACAAGCAGGTTCTCTCCAAAGCTCGGAACCTTTTCAGACAGGTTTTCCGTATCAGAAAGAAAAGTATTCAACTTTAATTGAATATCCTTTAAAAGAAGGCTTTCTTTCTGGTTAATCATCCACGGCAATTGATCCGGTATCATGCTGACAAAAGGAGGCCATTGATATTTTCCGCGGTATTTTCTTCCGAGACATTTTATTAATTCATATTCTTCTCTATCCAAATCCTCCTGATTATCCAAAACTCAATTCTAACATTATTTTTCTTTGGACAAGATGCAAATATTTGATAGTATCTATCTCTTTCATAACGGGCATCAATTTTATTTTTGCAGATTGGAATTTCTTACCAGACAAATAAAAATAAGAGAATAAGCATGAACATAAATGCCTCTTCTCTTATTTACAGAAAACCGTTTAATGGGTTTATGAATACATCTGCCAAATAAACAGCCAGGCAATAAACAGTATGCTGCTGATACAGGTCAACAGATATCCGCCCTTCTGCCATTTCGATAACGGAGCTTTTTTCCAATATATAATTACCATAACAAGAGAAATCAAACTGGTTATAGTGAAACAATAAGTCCCTATAAAATGAAGAAACAACTCTGAATATGCCCGCATTGGATTAGCCAGCATCCGTACTATCAATAGTGCTATATTAACTGTCAAGGCTGTCCCTGAAAGCATCACCGCCCAGTTCCATTTCGCAGCAGCTGTTGTTTTATTCTTTCTTCTCCTTCGAAAAAATGCCAGCACTATTAAAACAAAAGGAGAAATCAGGAAGTACACTACAGACCAAATAAATAATACTAAGCTTACAAGCAGAAACGATTTACTTTTATCCATAGACACATAATCAGCATACACCGTTGAAATTTGCTCTGCTTCTCCATCATTCACATGAAAATACATAACATTGTTTTGTATAAAGATATCATTTCCGCTTTTCAACTTATATACATAAGGACTCGTTTGCATATAAGTTGCTTTAAAACCCGCCAGATCCAATTCAATCTCATTATCATTTATTGGCTCAACATGTAATGGAGCAAGATATGCATAAAGATTCATGAAACCATCATAAGTTCGGCGTGCAGTAAGGTAAGACCCTTCTACGTCAGAGGCTGGAGGAAGGTTTTCCTGTACTGCCTGATCTCCCCTCCCTACTAATTCATCTATCAGCCCAATTGAAAGATCTGTTTCATCAGCCTGATTAGTTAAAACAATAATAGCAAACTGATCCTCCGGAACTATCTGCATATTGCTGGAATAAGCAACTGTATTTCCACCATGCATCAGCCCTCTATACTCCCCGTCATATTCCCAAAAACCGTGAGCAAGTCCCGGGACGCCCTCCTTTGGAGAATAGCTTGTTGAAAATAGTTCAAAAAGTGTCCCCTTTTCCTGAAATAAAGAAGTATTTTCCGATTCAGGCGGCATCAAAGCCTGTACAAATTCCGCTAAATCTATCGCTGTTCCATTAATCCCTCCGCTTGGATACATGGAAATATAAAAAGGCTGTGATTCTGTAAAATTAGCACTATCCCCAGTTAAGTAACCCTTTCCTTTATGAAGCGCAATGTCTTGATTATCCTCAACAGGCAAATGCATAGTGGAATGATTCATTCCCAATTCTTCAAAAATATGCTCATCTACATATTCATAAAAAGGCTGTCCGGTAATTCCTTCGATAATATAAGCTGCTAAAGAAGTAGAATAATTAGAATAAGCAACAACCTTCCCAGGCTTATAGACCTGCTTCGGCTCTGCTAATTTCAAAGATTCCTCCAAAGACACCAGATGTTCTGGAGAGTCAAATAATAAATCAAAAATATACTCTTCAAAGCCCGCATTATGATGCATTAAGTTTAACATGGTAATGGGCTGCTCATCAAAATTTAATTTAGTCAGAAAATCTTCCGGCAAATAGCTGCGGATGTCCTCCTCCAAATCCAATTCTCCTTGTTCAGCAAGCTGCATGGCTGAGACCCAGACAAATAATTTGGCAATAGATCCCCACTCCAAAACTGTTATCTCTGGATCCATCGGGATTTGATTTTCTATATCTGAAAAACCATAACCTTTGGACAGGACAATCTGATTATCTTTAATAACTATAATTACTGCACCTGCCACAGTATTTCCTATGTATTCCTCTGCATAATCGTCTACAAACTCTTCCAGTTCTTCAATCGGGATACCAGATGGTGTTGTATTTTCTGCTGCTGAAAAAGTATTCGGAAAACATAAGCTTAATAAAAGTATATGGAGAAAAAAACAGCTTCTTTTTATCATTCTGTTACCCTTCTCTCTTCTTTTCATATACAATTTCTGTATTCATCATACCATTAAAGAGATATTTTTACAGTTATTATTTAAAAATTCTAATAACTTTTTAATGTTTTGATATTCTCACTCTCTGTTTTTAGGGAGGAGTTTTTAATGGTTATCCATTTAACATCCATCAAAAGGCAGATGCTTCATTATTCAATTTCATTCTTTTATGTAATTATTAATCAGCAAACAAAGTGCTCCCTTTATGCCACTAGAGAGTTTTTATTATTTCTCCGTCTGCTTAAAGGGAGCATCATAATGTATACTTATTTTTTATTACCTATTACTTATGTTCACTCAGCCACTTAGTAAGTTCATCCAGGTCATCACCCTCTAAATTCCCGAAGGCTGGCATTCCTCCATCTGTTCCATTTTCAACAATATCAGCAATTTCATTCTGAGAATATTTACTGCCGATTTCTGTTAAATCCGGACCTCCTCCTCCAGTCAGATCTTGGCCATGGCAGCCGGCACAATTGTTTTGAAATACTTCTTCTCCAGCTTCAACGCTGGCAAACTCAGAATCTTCATCTTCCTCAGTTTCTTCCACACCTGCAGACTCTGTCTCTCCCTCATCACCTGCGTTATCAGCGCTTTCATTATTGTCATCTCCTCCACAAGCTGCTAATACACACGCTAAACATAAGACCAATAATATGAGATAGAACTTTTTCATTATAAGTTTTCCCTTTTTAAATAATTTTATTTTCAATTTTCATACTACTCCTTTTATCTTTAAAAAACTATATATTTGCTTATATAGAATGATTCAAAAGACCTGAAAAAATATCTTTTAATAACAGCTTCTATGTGTTGTATTCTCGTAAGATTAATATATACTATTCCCTCCCTATCAGGAAAAGAATATATTTTTATTTATTTCACAAATAACAACAAGGTAAAATTAACTGTATATCTGCCAATTGAATAGAGCTTTCACTGTAAAAATTTTTAATCCCGATGATTTTAAGCCGATAAATTGATTATAATTACTGTAAACATAATTCTGTTTAAAGATGATAAATAATGAAGAAGCGTATATACTTGTAAGGTATTTAGATTTTACATCTTAACTAATACAATAAACACAAATATTTATATATTTATGTAAAGATTGCAGAATAAAAATTGGTATTACAGAAGTTTTGGAATGCAGTCATCTTCTTTTGTTTTATACTGAAAGGATGGCTTTTTAGTTTGTTTAAATAAAATTACATCAGATATTATTTGATCCATGCTAAGTCATCTGCTGGATATATAGGAATAATCAATACGTATGCGACGGCTTCCGTATGCTCAAAACATACTTTAACAATAAGATTGTCACAAGTAATGTTCAAAATGGGTTAAACATTATACATAAAATGAAACTTCAATCAAAACTTCAATCAAAACTTGACTAAAAAGTAGTCTTCATAAAGAATCTTGAACCAATCAGAGCATCCTGGACTGCCCTGCTCCCACTTAGAATTTTCAATTTTCCTTTCTTATTGAAGCGGAAGCCTTACACACAAGTTAAACTGCGATAAAATCGAACGATTAATGATATACAGGGGGAAGCAAATATGAGAAGTATTCAGAGCTGGTTCGCAGAACGTTTACTCACACGGTTGAGTAACAAAAATAATTTTACCAATCATAATTTATACGCTAAATTTTTAAAAGAAAAACAAATCAAAAATGAGAAGCCTTATGTCTTGCCAAAATTTATTCAAAGAAAGTTTGACATAAAAAAACAAAAGTTTGATGGAATGGACTATTATATCTTTAATCAAGAAAAAAATACTTCTGAAAAAGCTATACTCTATTTGCATGGAGGAGGATATATCGAACAGCCATCTGTATTCCACTGGCTTTTTCTTGGAAAAATAGCAAAAGAAACGAAAGCTACAATTTTCGTTCCAATCTACCCTAAAGCTCCCAACCATCAATATAATGAATCTTTTGATAAAGTTCTTCCGATATACGAATGGATTTTAAGAACATTTGGTAAGGATAATATTACCTTGATGGGCGACTCAGCCGGCGGAGGATTTGCATTAGCGTTAGCACAATTGCTCCTGGAAAAAAAGTTATCACAGCCCCGGCATATCATCTTAATTTCACCTTGGCTTGATATTACGATGAAAAATCCAGATGCTTCTGCGCTGGAACGCAAAGATCCAATGCTGGGTATTTATGGTTTAATTGAAATGGGGAAAGCATATGCAGGAGACACAAACCCAAATGATTATTTACTCAGCCCAATAAATGGAGAGATAAATGGATTGGGAGAAATTACTTTATTTGTCGGAACACATGAAGTTTTTTTACCTGACGCCAGAAAGTTCAGAGACAGACTGAAAGCGGGAGAAGTGAAAATAAATTATTTTGAATATCCAAAGATGAATCACATCTTTGTACTTTATCCTATACCCGAAGCAAAAAAAGCGACCAGAGAAATAGTGGAAATTATCAATAATTAACCATAACAATATATACATTCTTGCAGTTAAAACCAGCTGAAGCAGAGCCTCCGCTTGAAACAGACGTAGATTTACGGTATTTTGATTCAAGACAAACACGTACTAAAAAACAAAAATAAAGTAAAACGATAAGTGCAGAACTAAAATAATATGAAGTGTTTTCAGTTTCGCACGTAAAAATGCCACTACGATGCCGAGACCTAAGATACTAAATGCAGATGAAACATGCGCGAGTGCAAAACTATCGGGAATAAATACCGCATGACCAATATAGAAAATGATTGCAACTGCCAGAATAACTGTCCACATTGGCAGGTGTTCCTCTAAGTAACTCTGCAATAATCCAAATGTAAGGTAATCCTGCCAGAATACAGAAACAGTCATCCAAAAAATATAAAGATGTGCTGGAAGCGGAAGATTGTAATAAAAAGGAAGCACCAAAGCCAGAACAACGGGAGAAATATAGAGATAAATCCATTTTGGATTGATGAAATAATAATTGATTACAGCGTTTATGCGTTACAATCAGTATGATTACAATAATTAATGCAATGATTGTTTCTAGAAAAATAGAGGATTCGTCATTATTCGTAAATAGGTTCCCAATACCATTGCCATGCAGCCCTGGCGTCAAATACCAGAGTATAAGCCACCCTCCACAAATAACAAGAAAGGAACTCCAAGGCAGTATTCTATTATTGGATGCAGAGGTATCATCTGGCGGTATAAAAAATAGAAAGTCTAACATGTTTTGGTCCTTCTTTTTCACATTCACCAAATCCTTTTAAGAAAAATTCACTGATAATGGTTTCATTATTTTTACACTTATCAAACTTCTATTCACGCAAAGCGAGATTTTTATCGTCTTTGTTTTGATGTCCACAATTCGAACATAGCTAACTGGAGGGGGAGTTTTTAACAACGATAACAATTTGCTTTCTGTACCAGGCTGCTTTGTATTCCAGCATTGTTCCTATATTTGCCGGATTATTTTATTGCGACTATTTCTTTTATTAGAACCATAAAAATACATACTCAAAGGCCACCACAGAATTAGAAAAATCGGATACACTTCCCAAATAACATTTGGTGTGGAAACCGCGCTGACAACAATCAAAAAAACGACTGTTAAGAAGGTTCCGAAAATAGATAGTCCAAAATATCTTTTTGAACTGATAAAATATAAAAGTGTTGGCCACCATAACACTGCATATGCCGGATAAACCGCCCACGGGTACCCTGGCGAAAGATAATAATTCAAGAAAGAATAATACAGTATGGCAGCCAGGCTTCCGATTATTGCAACAGACAGTTTTATACTTGATTTACCTAAGAAAGTTAAGACTACCAATAAAATAATTGGATAAACAGCGTATAAAACCCATGGATGCCCCGGTGAATTGAAATAATTATTTAACGATAAGAAAAGGATGATTACTAATCCTACAAAAAGAACACCAAATTTATATTGCTTTTCACTTAAAAAATAAAGGCTGACAGGCCACAGAACAAGTATATGAGAAGGATATAAAAACCAAAGATGCTCAGGACTGGTGAGAAGGTTAACTATCATCAAAAATACAATCGTCATAATACTTCCAATCGTTGCAAAAACAATTTCCTGCTTCATATTGACACCTCTTTTATTTTAATTTTCTCCATCGATAAAACATACTGAGCGGCCACCATAAAATAGCAAAGGTCGGATAGACAAACCAAATTGTTGATGGCGAGTAGTATAGATTAATAAAAACCATCAAGGCAATAATTAAAATACTTCCCCAGATAGAGAAATTCAAATCGATTTTTGCTCTTTCAATTCTTTTTCCATCTCCATCTCTGTTTACGTTATAAACACCTAGTTCACTTTTTATTTCATCAATATTCCCAAATTCCACGATGGCTTTGTTAACAGCATCCTCTTCTTCTTTCCCTTGAGCCACCAAATCATACACTTTTTCTTCCAGATTCTGAAAAATCTCTTGTTTAATAATTTCCTTTTCTTCACTCTTTCGAATATCTTTAAATAATTCATCTACATGATTTTTTATCTTATTCAATCTAATCCCTCCATAAACAAATCAATAATTTCCTTTGTAACTTTCCATTCTCTGGCTGTTTCTTTTAAATATGCTTTTCCTAACATCGTGATCCTATAATATTTTCGCTTTCCGCCATGAGATACTTTGCCATAATATGACTCAATTAATTCTTTCTTTTCAAGGCGTTGGAAAACGGCATATAATGTTGCTTCTTTAATCTGAAAACGATTTTCTGTCCGCAAGCTGATTTGTTTTGATATTTCATAACCATATTGATCATTTTCATAAATCAACCGCAGTATAATCGATTCCAGATGTCCCCGGATAATATCACTTCTAATCATAATAATCCTTCCTTATCATATAACTCTATCTGATAGAGTTATATTAACACTGATTACTCTATGTGTCAAAGTAATTATAATTAAAGAAAATTGATACTCCTAATTATTTGAAAGGTCTATTAAATAAATCATTTTCAATTTAATAAGCATTTATATGATTTATTACCATTTACTTATTATTATATCGGAAGAGTAATTATATCATTTATTACTCTTTCTGTTATAGCAAAATCACAAGCTGTATTGAGGTTTATAAATCCACGGAAATCAACCATGTAATATGAAGATTTTTTCTGCAAAAATCAATCGCATTCTCCCCCCCCTTCGCTTCATTAGAATGATTGAAATAGTTAATACCCTGATGAACGATAGCGCCAGCATTGCCCCTCGGTCAGGTTATTCGAACTATATGACGGTCCTGGCGGTACCATAGCTCTTTCGGATTCTTGTAATAAAAAATTACGAGCGACACTGATTGGAGTCAATACATCGTTCCAAGTAGATTGTTTGCAAGAATTTGAGTAAGTGTAATACCAAGAAATACATCCAGAACAAGAATTCGACATTTTCCAAGTAATGCAGCAACCAAATCGAGACACTGCTTCATCCTTGGAGAGTACCTTTTCACTCTAGTTTTTACAGCATTAGAAAGATCAGCCATCCCTAAAATTTTACCTGTTCTTTCTTTGGAAACAGGCTTCATATCTCTTTATAAAACCATTATTTTTTAGAGGAATATTGAAAAAATATATCGTCATGTTTGTATGTATACTAATCATCGCAGGTGGCTGCGATATGCGTATACAAGAAGAAAATAGAAAGCCTTCAGAAATGAAGCTTGATGAATTACCAGAAGCACCAGCATTTAAAGATAACTTTACAAGAGGGTTTTTACAGTCCGCAGAGCCAATACGAGAAGGGTATTACCCTTTTTTATCGGAATCAGAAAGCTTTACCATGGACTTTCCTGAAGAGATGAAAGTGGAGTATCGGAGTCACTTCGCAAGTTCTGATAACGAGAGGGAAACAGTTGAAATAAGGAATGTAGAAAAGAACAGAAATGTTCATGTCCATTTTTTTATGCAATATTATCGCTCTATGGGCACTGCAGAAGATAGTATGAGAATGATGTCAGCAAGTGCTGATAAGGATTTAAATTTCAAAAAAATAGAAACAACTTATGAAAATCAATATTTAGATGTTGCAGAATTTCAATATGATGAGAATAACCACACTATCTTAGCGATAGTATGGAATGAAGCGGGTCAACAGATTCAAATTTCTTTGATGGCAAGATGCCTGGATTCTGAAGAGATGGACCGATGTGAACCTTTAACAAAAGAGGATAGAGAAAAAACAATGGAACAATTTAAATCCATAGAATTGATTCTCCCCGAAAACGATTAATCATATCAGAAAGAAAAAACAGAATTTATAATTGGCAGTGTTTTCAATTGATAATAAAAAGTTTTCTAAAACACCCAACACGTTAGAATAAAATCGGAATGTATTTATAGCTATCTAAAAGCAATATTTTTATAGTTTCTTATACAAAATAAATACTGACTGCACAGACAGCCAGTATTAAAAACCGCACGGAAGAAGACCATTGAATATTAATTACAAACTTTTCTTGCAGATAGCTAACCCGAGTTCCGCACTGCCAAAATGCCGGGATCGGGATTTCTCTGCGTGATAAAACCAGTTAAACACAAACGGTAATTCTTCTTTTTCAACGTACCTCTTACCATTATAACAATTGTAAAAAGTTTATATAGCTCATTTTCTAATCATACCATTATCCTTGTAAAGATAACGTTTGAATGATCGTCTTCATTACAGCATCCTCTTCATTGGAACGAGCGATGTAATTCGCGGCATCTTTTAATTCCTGTACTGCATTACGGACCGCAAAACTATATTTCGCACGGACCATAAGCTCTAAATCATTATAACCGTCACCAAACGCCATCGTTTCTTCCGGGGTCGTATTTAATAAATGCTGTAAATGTTCAACAGTAGTCCCCTTATGAACATTAGCATTTGCAATATCAATCCAGGCTGCTTCAGAGGCAACAATGTAAGCTGACTCAAAAAATGGAGATAATTTCTCTTTTGTCTCAAAACAATTTAAGGATGGATCATGAACTGTTATCTTAATAAAATCATCCGTTATTTCATTAAAATCAGCAACCTGCCTTATCTGCGTATATGATCCTTTGACAACATTCATTTCATCCGGTGAAAGGTTTTGTTTAACAATCGCTGCCTCTTTCGTACATGCGATAATCGTATGTTTCGAGCTTATTTCCTCAAGTAAGTGAATAATTTTCAGTCCTAATTTATTGCTTAACAATGATTCATAAACAAATTTACCTTGATGCTTGATTCGGGTTGCGCTGTCTCCCAGAATCCATAAATCATCTGCATCGTCTCCAAATAATGTCTCCACACGTTCACATTGTTTCCCTGTAACAGGTGCAAATACAACATCTTTTTCCTTCATTATCTTTTTAACATCTTTATACAATTCCCGATTAAAATCACCACTGTTATTCAAAAATGTACCATCCATATCTGTTAATATCAATTTAATCATATAATATCCTCCCGCTCTGTAAATAAATTCATCCATTTAAGAACTCTATTTAAGACGATCTGTATTTCTACCTCTCCTGCTTTAATAATTGAGATGTTTTCAGTAAGCTGTTTAATTTCTCTGAGCATAGAATCATTACTGCAATAAAAATAACAATACAAATCGTAAAGACTCCCATCGTTGTGTGAGATACAATGAAACCGATAACAGGTGGCATAAATGTAGTACCTGTATAAGCGGCAGCCATTTGATAACCCATTATTGTTTGAGAATGTTTTCTTCCAAATCGCGACGGTGTTTCATGTAACATACACGGAAATATTGGAGCTAGACCAAGCCCAATAATGATAAAGCCAGCAAGTGAAAAAAAGGCGGGCAGTGGCAGCAACAGAATAACGGCACCTGTTAATGCTGTGATTTGGCCAGATCTAATCAGTGTGCGATTCGTTATTTTAAAGGTAATAAAACCAGTTATTAACCTTCCTGCTGTTATCCCCACAAAATACATAGAAACCCAACTGGCTGCTGTTGCTGCATTTAATCCTTTGATGTTTACTAAGAAACTGCTTCCCCAAAGGTTTACCGTTGCTTCAACACCACAATATAATAAGAAAGAAACAAGCGCCAGTTTAACTCCCTTTATTTGCGTTGGCTTTATTTTTTTTATAGGTTCATCCTTCATTAGATAGATTTCATCTTCATTCTGATCAGGTATGCTATGCGTACTATTGTGGATTACTTTGTTCCATAAAGGCAAAGAGAAAAAGAGAATCAAAATCAATACAAATTGAATACCAGCAATAACGAGATACCCGTTTCTCCAAGAATTATCCCCAGAAATAAAATACGCCATTATAATCGGTCCGAGGGATGCTCCTATCCCCCAAAAACAATGCAGCCAGCTCATATGATGCGCCTTGTAGTGGGTAGCTACATAATTGTTTAACCCCGCATCAACAGCTCCAGCTCCCAAACCAAGAGGAATGGCACAAATGATTAACCAAATTACCGATGGAGCAAAATAAAACCCTAATAAAGCAATGGCAGTCATTAAGACACTGACAAAGGTTACTTTGCCAGTACCGAACAATTTAAGTATCCTCCCGCTAACTAAGCTGGAAATAATCGTACCAAATGCAATCATCATAAAAAGGATTCCGCCTGTTTCAATCGGAGCGCTAAGATCTGATTGCATTACCGGCCATGCTGCTCCTAATAATGAATCTGGTAGTCCTAAACTGATAAAAGCTAAATAAATAATTAGTAAAAGATATACTGCCATGTTTTATCTCCTTTTAATATTTATCTTTCCATGAAGATTTAAAATGAAAGTTATAGTTACAGTCACCTCTCCTGAAAGTTAATTTTATAAATCGTGTCTTTCGTAACTAACCATCTTAAACCAACTGTTATGCTTTGCTGGAAATTCCGGTCAAAATAGATGACAGGTTTGTTTGGCTGCCTGGAAAGATGCGTATTATCCCCAATTTGTCGCTTCATCATTTCTTCGTCTATATTTTCAGAGGAAATCACAAAAATACTTGGAGCTATAACAGCATTATAAATAGCTACAATTTCTGAAAGATTATGGACTAATTCTTCATCCGTACCTGGAGCAGCTTTATCCATAAGCATCGGAAGATATTTTATTTCACCGACCAACCCTTTCTGTCCTTCTATAAGCACACCTTTAGATAGTATGGTTATTCCCGGCATACTTTTTTCTGGATAATAGATTCCAACAACACTTTCATTCGTAAGATTATTTTCAACACAATATCCCATCGTCATGATATGTGCATCATTCTGTATTTTTATAGGAATATCCGTTATTTTTTTCAGTTCTTTTTCAATATTCCAGGAATCAAACATATTTTCCCAACTGGATGTAATAACACCTTCAAAAATTTTCCCGGGCAGTGTCAGCCCTATTCTTTCAATTTCATATTCTCTATGAATATATTTATCAATGATTTGCAAAAGGTCATCTGTATCATTCGGAAAATCGACTATATCAGAAACTTTCTCATCTCCATCCAAATTTACAATTTTAATGATTGTTTCCAAGTTCCTTTTCCGTTTAGCACTCTTTTTTTCTTGAATTGAAACGAGAAGATAAAATGATTTGTCATAATTAAAAATATAATCGGCTGCCGGCCGCCCTGTCTTTTGCTGTACGAAAGAATTCTCCAAAAATATGTTTTCCTTCACTAATTCTTTAACTAATGAATTAATAGTAACTACACTAAGGCCGGTGTCTTTAACCATCTCTGCTTTAATAGCTTTTCTCTTTTTAAACAGCAACGCTTTCAATTCCCTCAGGTTTTTTTGTCTAATAGGATTGTTTTCTTCTCTCAATCAAACCACCTCCCACATTCATTAAACTACTTTATTAAGTACCTTTAATAAATATAAATGATAAACAAATTATTGTAAAGAGAATTTGCAGGATATTGCCATAAAGTGAAACTTCATTGAGCAGGGTTTTCTTCCATGGGATTGGAACTGGAATAAATAATTTACCGGGGTTAAAAAGCGCTGCGCGTTGACAGTTCATAAATATTTAAACTTGATCTAAAAAGTTGACAAAAAAATTATTTCATGCTATAATTTACATTTATTATTTTTAGTTATATAATAGGGTTCCCTTGGCCAGGGGACCCTTTTTTTGCGTTCTAAATATCCTTACAGGAAAGGTGATATCCTATGAATTTATCCGCTATGTTGAATTCCATCCAACAATCACATCATTCCAATACAATAATGGATCTGGTTAGTTTAAACGATAAAACAAAAGAGCGGGGTTTAGCGCTAACGCCAGATGATGCAAAGTCACTCGTGGCATCCAGAAATAAAGTGCTGCGTGATCATGCGAGAATTGAATTGAGCAACGGTGTGTTAAAGGAGTTAATTGAGGTATTTTCCACCTCCCCTTATATAAACCAGGAGCACTATGTTGATACACTGAATGAACTTCAGGAGATTTTTTATTATCTTAGAAATGAAACGGAAGATAAGGTTGCAGATGCAAAGCTTATTCAACTGATGAATGATTATTATAACAGATCCTGTGCAGGCTCTATCGAACTGTTAAGAAGTAAAATGGAAGAATTCACGGAGAATTTCAGAAGAGATATAACGCTTCCTGATTCTATTTTTAAAGGGGATGAATAATATATGGAATTCGATAACCACTCAGGTCATTCCCGGCAGATTTCTAATATAAGAATTGATCGGTCGCGGTTAAAACAAAACCAATATACCCTCTCTCTCCTGCAGGAAGGTCAGCGGTCAGGAGTTATCCCAAGTCAAAAAGTTTATCAGATACAAGTAGAAGTGGTGCAGGTTCTTCAGCGATTAATCCTGCGGTATACTCAAGGAGCAAGTACCTCAGTGACAACGGAAACAGCGGAAGGAATCATGACATCCCTGCTTTATGCTATTGATGCTTATGCTCTTCAATATGAGAATCCTGAGGAAGCACTTACTCGTTTAAATTTGGAAAGTATAAAAGATATACATTCTAAAGGGGTTGAATTACTCCGCTGTTATTTTGAAGAAACAAAACAACTGTATCAAGAAGTTAAAAAGATCAAATTAGATGTGCCGGTCGATGCTTATCATTTGACTATTGATGAATCGTTACCTGTATTTATAAAACATTATGATATTATTTTCGAAGCCCAAAATACTATGGCAAGCATTGATTATCCTTTAGCTGTTGATGATATGCGGCTTCAGGGCGTTTTTTATATACGGCAGTATTTAGAGCGATTACGAATAGAGACAGAATTCTGCCGCTTTTTTAGTCTTCAGGATGTAATGTTTGTCTTAATAAATCTCGGAAAAATAAGTCGCTTTAATTACCAAATCGAGCTGTTTAATATGTTTGAGCTAATGATAAATAATGCTGTTTTTTCACTGCTGTCCGGAGGAAAACCTGATAATGTCCGGATTTCGGGAATTCAATTTGAGCAGCTGAATCGAATGTTAACAGCTGCCCCTGCTGATCAAAGGACGAAGTTGATTCATCAAGCTCTTGATCAGCTGCAGAAAATCCTGCAAACAAATCAGGCTCTCATTGATTACATCGATTTGTACCGCGGTGAATTCGTTCAAAGGGTGAATAGTGCTGCAAAAATCGGCAGCTTCGAAACGCTTATTATCCGAGAAATAAAAGAACATGAAAAAACAATGGTATTCAAGTTAGATGAGAATGATCGAATGAGTGATATACAAATGCGCAGCTTAGTAGACCGTATCTTAGAAATCAGCAATTCTGAAGAAAAAGCACTGCTCATCCGGAGACATTTTGTTTCACTGCATGATTATCTGGATCTACTCCATGCAGGATGCCTGTTTAACGGGGATTATGAAGCTCTTTTTAGAACTTTTGGAGATATTGAACTAGCTATTTTAGCCAAAATCATATTTTATGAGAAATTACGGGATGCTACGCACGATTTTTCAGATATTATTGAGGATGGTATCGAAGCGGAGAATGAGTGGGAGATACATTATATTGAATTTATACAGCAGTTGGAAGATGAGCGCATTAAAGCTATAGGGAATTTTATTTATGAAATCAATTATGAGGATATATCCTTTCATTAGGCAGAAATTATTGAAAGGAAAATGATTACTTCATCTCCCTTAAGTTTTCCTGTCTACAAAGGAATAGAACTGCGCGAAATAAGAAGTGAATTGTATCAGCTATGTTTGTGGATTATACTGGCAGGCAGGCTCCTCTTCTTGCGGTTTAATAAGCTTCGAATTATTGAGATGGAGACTTACTGCCAGTTTAAAATAAATTTAACCTGATTTAAGACAGTGAATATACTCGATCATAACTTTAGAATCTAATGACTATTCGCGCATCTTAAGGCATCGGTTTTTCCAATAATAATGAATAAGTCTTAAATAAACTATTGGACTCTGGTCTGATTTTCTGTATATAATCTGGTCTGATTTTCTGTATATAAAATGAAGTTCCGCTCTTATTGTGTTAAATAACGTTTAATTATTTAACACGAAGTCCAGAAAAAATTGCAAACAGTTGGGTTCATTCATTAATACACTGAATTATTTTTTTATTTCCGGTATCTAATGAGTACTGTATGAAATCATGCTTATAGTAATATCAAATTCTTCTGAAAACCAGTATGCGGTAAAATGAATCCTGTCCTTCCATTTCACCGCATACGTATAAATCTGGTCTGCTACTTGAGAAGCGTTTATTTTATCATCCCGTATTTCTCTTCGAAGGTGTCATCACAGTAAAAATGAGCATATATACCAAAACAACAAGCCCTATTGCAAAATAACTTAGCTGTAAACCGAAAAAATCAGAGGCAGCTCCACTAATCATTGGTCCGATCATCATCCCTGCAGAATAAGCCGTATTATAAATGGCAAAGGTAACACCATACGCTTGGGTTTGACTTTCCTGTGCAATATCAGCAAGTTCAGGAAGTGTCGGTGCGAGTACCGTTCCCATACTGATACCGATACAAGCTAATGCAGCAATTTGCAGCCATATATTGGTCGGTAAAACAACGAGTACCAGAGAAACAGCAGTAATGGCTAAACCAATAGTAATTGTTTTAGGATGACCGATTTTGGTGGAAAGACCTCCAATAATGGGAGCTGTAAACGCATAAGCAAGTGAAGGTACACCAAATAATAAACCGATAGCTCCTGGTGATGCATCAAACACATTTCTTAAATAGGTTGGAAATGTTGGTTCCAGCACACTGGGAATAGCAGCACCGATAACAACTGCCCCGCCAATCATGAACAAAGAACGATTTTTCAATAAACGGAACGCACCTGATGGTTCCTCTTCCTTTCTGTGAGGCTCTTCTTTCAATAGAAACACTCGTAACAGCCCATCGATTAAGGCAATTCCTGCCGCTATAAAAAACGGAAGCATATAGCCCCCTAATTGGTAGAGCCAGCCTCCGAAAGCTGGGCCCAACAAGGTCCCTAAAGCTTGCCCCGATAGAGCAATTCCCATGACTTTTCCCCTTTCTTTCGATGGATAAAAGTCTGCAAGCAATGCAAGACCGGATGTCCAGGTGGCAGCTGCAGCAATTCCTTGTAAAACGCGGCAAAGGAGTAGTAGCCAAAAAGTATTCGCAAACGCAAATAACAGTGTAGCGACACCGAGTCCTAAAATTCCCCACAGCATTGGACTACGTCTTCCAAATTTGTCTGAAACAACACCAAATATTGGTGTGGCAATTAATAAAGCAGCTGCATAGCTGCCAAATAAAATACCGATTGCAGTTTGTGATATACCTAAGTTTTCAGCATAGTCCGGTAAAATAGGAACAATCATTCCATAAAGCAGCATATCAGTGAAGATTGCTAAAGTTACAACTAACAAGACGCTTTTTTGAGCTTTTTTAATATTTCGTTCCTGATTCATTTTCTTTCCTTCTTTCTTCAGATATTTTGTTGTTAATATCAACAACAGCTACTCCCCTTTGTCAGAAGCTGAATGACCTCCTTTCTTCTTTTACTCCTTAAGAGGAAAAGGAATAATTGTTTTTACCGCCTCGTTAGCTCGCCGCCTCCACCGATAACCGCAGTAATTTATTATCTTACTTATGTCACTGCTATTATCCATCCCGAATAAAATATAACTTACCCTCCATTGATTACTCAATGTTGACTATAAATATATTTTTTTCTCCCTCTCAATAAAGAGGGAGAATTACTGATCATTTTTTTCTAAGTATATCAATGCTTTCTCAACGAAATCCTGCTGCTGTCTGATAGTAGCAAACATATTATCAAAAACCAACTGCACCATGGGGGGAATATCGCCTTCTATCGCTGCTTCTTTTTCCTTCCAACCTGCCTGGACACTGCGATATTCATTTCCCAACGTCATTTGCTGCTGTTCTAAAGCTTGACGTGCTTCTTCTACAGACAGCTTATCAAAAAAAGAAATGCCGGTATATAAAGAGGAAGGATATTGAACGGATGAACTGGTTAATGCCTCTCGAACCAAATCTTTCAGGTGTTTTTTTCCTTCTTCTGTGATTCGATAGGTAAACTTTTGCCGATGACCCGTTTGTTCCACTTTGTCAATTGCAATATATCCATCCTTTTCTAATTTTTTGAGCGCATGATAAATCGAACCGATTAATACGCCGCCCCATCTTTCTGCATCTGTCATGCGCAGCGCCTGCTGAATATCATAACCAGACATCGGTTTCGTATCTAACATACCCAGTACAAGTAATCTTGTCAAAAAAGTCACACCCTTTACTTAACGTTGAGTATTGTATAATGAATATATAAGAATGTCAATTATTCAGAATATAAATGCACAAAACGTTTATCCAACTTTGTTGCAGATTATTTACTTTACCGTTTTCGATATCCCCCATTTGAAAGATAAAAATATGCCTCAATATCATTTATAATTAAAGATCTTGTACTCAATAGCAGTAAAGAACCTATTATTGCTAGTGTGAAATAATTAACAGAAATAGGTTCCCTCGCAGTTGTATTATATTAATTTTCAAATGATTTTCGAAGTATAATTATTTCCTCAAGCTCTAGGCTGGTTAATTCAGATATTTCTTCATCCGTATAATCCCTGTCTAAAAGCTTTTTCACAAAATTTCGTTCTGCTTCTTTCATTCCTTGTTCTATTCCTTGTTCGATACCTTTTTCTATACCTTCAGCCACACCTCTTGCCATTCCCTTTTCCATGCCTCTTCTTGTCGCTTCTTCCTCAATTTCTCTAAACAATCTTCCAAACGTCGGGGTGTCTCTTAGCTTTTCCATTCCCATTATTTTTCCTTCCTCCTTTTCATTTTGTGCGATTGGTAATGATTCGTACAGTTTTTCCTGAAATTCCGGTGGTATCTGCAGGGTATAATCGATAAAGTACAACAGGGCTGCAAGATAGGCTTCGCGATGTGAATATTTTTCGAATGCCAAGCTGATGAGCTTCTGCTTAAATTGGAACTTTTTTCCATTATCTTTATCTGTCCTGCCAGTGTTTTTACTGATATAGATTCCCGCGAGAACAGCTAAAGCGAATGGATTACCAGATTTTTTCAGCTCCCCCTCATCTTCCCCATAAAATCGATAGGTGTTATAGGCATAGGTCAGTTCTGTTCCATAAAAAGAATAATGGAACCTATCTTCATGGTGCTGATGGCTGGCATCAGTCAAAAGGGCAATAGAATAAATCAGGTGATTGTATTTATCGTATATCCGGTAAAAATATTTAAACATGCGTTCTGCAAAGTCCTGTTTCCCAATGGTCTGCACTTCGATATGGATAAGAACATATTTTTCTTCCCCGTTTTTCAGCAGCACTTTGACTAATTTATCCGTATAATTTTTTCCTTTTCTTGAATCGATAACAAACTGAAAAAGTTCCAGATTCAAGAAGTCTGCTCCTTTTTCAAAATCAATTTCCGGATATAAATCCTGTGCAAAATATTCCATAAATTCTTGAAATAATTCTTCAATCAAATTTTTCCAGAGCCCATCGTAATCCGTGTTCTTTTCACGGTAAGTCTTTTTATTTTCTTTTACGGTTGTCAGCATTATTTTACCACATCCCCAAGTAATAATAAATTTGTTTTAATCGTATAGACTTTGTGCAAGGAAAGCAAAAGCGCAAAACAGGATTTCTTCTGTACATACTGACTATATATATGGGTTTTTAGTACAGTATTTTACGTTTTCGACCATGAAATGACATTCATATTGAGTTTTTAGTAATATTTTTTTCAGTAGAAAAATTGCTTGTCCTTTTTTAAGCCAATTGTGATACCATGGTATAAGCTATTGTGTATTTTAATAGAGAGGTTTACATGCTTTTTAAAAGATTTGGAGGGATTTTGATGGAAGTAACCAGATCAACCGCCAATCGAATAGTAATCATTGGATGTCCCGGTTCAGGTAAGTCAACATTAGCTACACAAATTGCTCAAATTGGAAACATTCCTTTGGTACACTTAGACAGCATTCAATGGATCGATAATGAAACGAATACTTCTCAGGCAGTTTTTGATGCAAAATTGAAAGAAGAAATACAGAAAGACCAATGGGTTATTGATGGTAATTATGGCAGAACGATGGAATTGCGTATGAAGCGCGCAGAAATGGTTATTTGGTTAGATTTTCCCCGCAGTGTCTGTCTATATCGTATACTCAAGCGCTACGTAAAAAATAAAGGAAAGAAAAATCCGCACGGTAATCCGGATAGATTATACTTTTCTTTTCTTCGTTTTGTTTGGAATTATAAGAAAGAGAATGATTCCCGTATAGAGGCATTAAGAGGCAGATTCCAAGACCAGCTTCTATTCATCCATATTCATTCTGGAAAAGAGCTCAGGAAATTTATAAATAATTTTGAAACTCGATGTGAGCTGTAACATATGTGTCAGCTTAGTAATTACTTTCTGTCGCCAAAAAATATCCTGCATAAAAAGAGCAGTACTCATTAACATGTTAGTGAGTACTGCTCTTTCAGATTAAAAACGCTTATCATTATTTTATTTCACTATTCATCTCACGTGTTTTATAGATAATTTTACGGATACTGTCCATCGATAGATTATAGATTTGTTCCAATTCCTCAAAAGACTGGCCTTCATTATATAATCGATAGATTTCTTCGTTTCTTTTGGCTAAGGCGATACGTGATCCGTTAGCTTCTCCCCATCCTGCACGCTGGCTGGTTTGTTTCGGAATATAGATAAGCTCTCCTTGAATATATTTCTGGAGCTCCTTCAACAAATGAGGCGGAAGCACCTCTTTTCCATTTTTGTATGACAAGCAAGAACATCCTTTCTATGAAGATGTATGTGTCGATCATGCTTTGTTTTCTCATTCATCATTAAAACTCCTCTCATTTTAATTTATTTTACGTAAGCCTTTTCATTATTAGTATACATTAAAGCAGAAAAGAAAAGGAGACCGCAATTTTAATGCGGCCCCGTGTTTTATGATTTCCGCTAAGCGGAAATCACCTCATATTTTGTGATCAATTTAAATCAGCCTCCTTTCCGAAATATTATCGGTCCGACACCCTTATTAACTCATATATTCCCTGCCTGAACAAGGGGAAGAACGATTATAATTATTTTTTACCACTTTTTATATTTATTACAAATAAATACTCCAAATAAAATCAAGGCTGGTATATTCCAGCCTTAAATGAATATCTACTACACTATAAATTCCCACCTGCTCATTAGCCAACATTTTGCACATTCCTTGAGGTCAAGAGTCCTCTCGCCTGTAGGATAGATTTACGATTAGCAGCTCTTAAAAAGGGGTATATAATGTATAATACATTATGAAAAATAACATTATAATGACGAAAGCGAGTGATAGACACAAATGAATAAGTGGACAAAAATACTTGTTGCCTTAACGATGATAATCACAATTAACATGGGACTTACACTCACGGCATTTGCGGAAAATCAGATGAACGATTTACATATTGAAATAGAACTGCTGGAAGATGGTTCAGGAGTTGTTACTGAACATCGTCAAATGAATATAGATAATGGTACGGAGTTTTTCATTAATATGACCAATCTTGAGGGATCAGAAGTATTGGATTTTTCAGTTGAAGGATTTACAGAGGAGCCTGATTGGGATTCCGATGCTTCCCGGGAAGAAAAGACTGGAAAATATGGAACAATATCTACCAATGATGGGGTTGAATTAGTTTGGGGGACTGGAGAGTACGGTGAAAATTCGTATACCATAACCTACACGCTTTCTAACCTTGTTCGTAATTTAGAGGATGGGCAGGGAATGCTTTGGAACTTTGACACCTTTTCAGATGTTCCTGCTCAAAATTTGACAGTTGAAATTTCAGGTTTTCAGCCGTTTACATCTGAAACGGTAAATTTCTGGGGCTTCGGTTTTGCCAATGACATGCAGCTTGAAGATGGTCGAATTGTATGGAAGTCAAATGATGAAGTCGATGGAGATGTGATTGTTTTGACACAATTTCCAGCTGATTTCTTTCAAGCACAGCAAACAGAGGACATGACGTTATCCGAACAGCAAGAAGAAGCAATGGACGGGTCTGCCTATAATACAAGTGACAATTCCAGGGCAGCTATTATCATCATTAGCGTAGTCGTTGGTTTTATACTATTAATCGGTACTGGAACCCTTCTAATTATCCTTAAAACCAACAAAGCAAAAAGAGAAGCCGGTGCAATGAAGCCACTGCATAAACGAATGGCAGAAAATAAAGGAAAAACGTATGCAGCCATACCTTTCGATGGAGAAGACTATGCAGGTTTAAGTGCCCTTCTAACTCAGATGCGACTGGGTTATTTTGAAGATATTTTCCAGGCTTATCTATTAAAATGGTCAGTGAATAAGAAAATCTCTATTGAAGCAGAAGAAAAAAGTAAGGTTTTCGGGAAAAAATATCGCTCGACCATTGCTATCAATGATTTTAAAAATGAACGTGATAAACATCCAACAACCTTTGGAGAACTAACGGATCAAATTGAGGGCGAAACATATGACGAATCATATGAAACTGGTCTATGGACGATGCTCTTAGATGTTGCTGACAGGAATGGTGTCGTTACAGAAAAAGCCATCCAAAAATGGAGTAAACAGTATGCAAAGGAAGTCAGTACGTTTGCTGATTATCTCAAGGACTATTCCGAAGCTTATTTAGAGCAGCAAGGGCTGTTTTCTTTTAAAGAAATTAAAGCAGCTGGATTTTTACAATCTATTATGGTACCAAGTGATGAGGGAGACAAACTGGCGGATCGTTTGATACAATTTAATAACTATTTAAGCGAAGCAGATATAAATCAATTTACGAACGTTTCCAATCCAATTTCATTAAAAGATATGATGCTATGGAGCGTTTTGCTCGGTAAAAGTGATAAAGCATCTAAAAAATTAGAGGCTTTAGTACCTGAAAACAGCTATGAAGAGGACTTGGTATACCTTAATTACTGGTATGGGACTGTCCACGCCCGTACAATCATGACTACAGGCTTAGCCAGCGGCGGCTTTCATTCCAGTACTTCATCTATTAGTGGGTCCAGCGGAAACGGCGGGATTACAAGCGTCAGCGGCGGTGGCGGAGCTGGTGGAGGCGGCGGCGGTGGGATCCGCTAGATAAAACCTCTTTAGTTCCCAGCTTTAAAAAATACTATATCAATTATCTAACATAAGAAAAGCTCAAAACTAATTTGAGCTTCTCTTATGTTGATTTTCTTTTAAGTTATGATTGCCCAATAAATTCCTTAAAAGACTGCGCATCAAAGAAAATAGAGGAAGCTGTCAGTTTACCAGCTTCATTAAAAGACAGGAATTCTCCAACATCTAACTGCTTTTCCGCTCCAGATGGAGACTGAAGTGTATAACGGTTTATAGCAGCAGCCTCATTTCCCTGAATAATCAACTGCTTTGTTTCCAATGCTGTACTTAACGAGAAAAATTGTCCTGCTCCTTTTAAATAGAAACCCTTCCCCTTCATAGCATCGGCAGTATCCAACACAACATAGGTTATGTCGTCAGAAACATAGCTTTCCCATCCCCCGTCATGAATCGATTGAAAATACGCTTTGACTAAATTCCCTGTAACCATAAAATTACCTCCTAAGATGATTGTGTTCATTACACAATCATCTTAGCAAAGGCAATATGACTACATATTGTCATATTGCCTGAGATTTTTTTGCAAAATCATTATTATTTTTGTCTTTAAAGAAGATGGACCGAGAATCTTTACATGATTCCCAAAACTGAGAAGAAGGTCAACCAGCTCCTGATCAATTATTCTTTCTGCTGTTACCAGCAAATTGTTTTCCTGCTCTGTGATTTCCTCTGCTTTAAAATAATCATATACCTTTGCAGAAACATCCAGTGAAAACATTAACCGGACAATTTCTTTTTCAACTGATTTTTTCGGATTAATCATTTGCTCCAGCTCTTGATAGTTCAGCTTTTTATGTAATGTCTCATCAAAATTCACTGCTGTCATTTCCAAATCCCGGATTCTGGATAGTTTAAAAAAACGCAGCGCTTCTTTTTCCAAACAAAAACCTAATAAGTACCAGGCATTCATTTTAAAGATCAAATGGTATGGAACCACTGTACGTTTGACTTGTTCCTTCTTTTTCGAAGTATAGTCAAATTCGACGATTCGTTGTTGGTGTAAAGCTGCGTCAATCCTGTCCAAATTATTTGTATCCAAATTCCAGGAATTAAAGTCAAAAAAGTAATCACTGCTGACCGGGTTGTCTGATTTATAAGAATCCATCTTTTTTTCAAGCATATCAACACTAGGATAATGAATCATTTGATTAATATTTCTGCTTATATTTTTAATAAATTTCTGCTCTTCTTCCGTAAATAAAGAAGCATTCATTTTGTATTTCTCCGCCAGAAAAAATCCGCCATTATTTCCCCTTTCCGAATAAATCGGAATACCGGCTAAAGTTAATGTATCGATATCTCTGTAAATAGTACGAACAGAAACTTGAAACTTCTCAGCTGTTTCTTTTGCTATGATTCTTTTTTGAGACAACAAAGCAATTAGAATATACATCAGTCTTTCTAATTTCATATAAGAGTTTCCTTTCTAATATATTTTGTTTTACTGTTTCTATTAAACAGTTTATATCATTTAAATATAGTTATAGCACATAGAACACCCTATCAAGTAATGCTGTCATTATACCATTATAATTTGAAAACTCCCTGCCTCTTTCCAAAAATCATACTTTATCAAAACTTTATGTAAACTATATTCTCAGCTTATTTTACTTTGCTACTATTTACAGTATCAAAAAGGAGATGAGCAAATAATGCAAGCAAATAAAAAAGAGTCCATTTTAGAAATTAGAAATCTAAACAAAAAAATTGACGGGCAAACCGTAATTGATGATATTCATTTTTCAATTCAAAAAGGTGATATCTATGGCTTTCTCGGACCAAATGGTGCAGGAAAAACAACAACATTAAGAATGATTACCCGTTTGATTTTCCCTCATTCCGGTGACATATTAATTGATGGACATTCCATCAGGAATAATTCCGTTTTAGCCCTTTCCAGAGTAGGAAGTATTATAGAAAACCCTGCTTTTTACCTCCATCTTACAGCAAGGCAAAATTTAACTCTGAGTGCTAAATTAGCTGCTGTCAAAGTGCCGAAAACAAGGATCAATGAAGTTCTATCCATTGTAGACCTGAAGGAAGCAAAAGATAACAAGGTGAAGACATTTTCTTTAGGGATGAAGCAGCGTCTTGGAATTGCTAATGCCCTATTGTGCTATCCCAGCTTAATTATATTGGATGAACCAACGAATGGTGTTGATCCAATGGGTCTTCGGGAAATGAAAGCATTAATTAAACGACTGGCAGAAAAAGAGAAGATTACATTTCTTATCTCCAGTCATATGCTTCGGGAAATGGAGGATTTATGTCATAAAGCAGCCTTTATTCAAAGCGGCAAGATTGTTGAAGAAGGAGATATTGCCGAATTATTAAACGTCTATCAAGTTACCAATTTAGAGGATTTATTTTTTGCATGTATAAAGGAGAATTTAACATAATGAAGAATATATGGGCACTGACCTCATTCGAGTTTAAACGTACACTGACTTCCAAAATGCTGCTTGTCTATACACTTATTTATGCTGCGATGTATGTTTTAACAGGTGTTATTTTTAAGGTTTACGGTGCAGGAAAAACAGTAGTTGCCGGTTATGGTCAATCATTTCCTGTGGAAATGCTCCAAGCTGGTATTACATTTACAGCTGTTTTTATTGCCATTTATGTTGGAGAGATATTAATACAGGAACGAAATAACGGGACAATCAAATTTGTTCTTTTACGTTCTGTTTCCAGATTTCAATATTATATTTCGAGAATTATATCTATCTTTTTATTTTCACTTCTATTAACAACTATCATCATTTTAATAGGTTATGTCGTTGGCCTCCTGTTCTTTGACTGGGGAGATACGTTTGTCTTTTATTCTGTAACTACGAGTGGCTGGCAGGGTATAAGAGTTACGGTTTTAGCCGGGTTAGCCTTTGCTTTTGCTTATTTTATTTTTGGTTTAATCGCTTTATTGGTTTCGCAGTTTATTCAGCGAATTGCTACTTTAGCTATGCTGATGGGATTGTCTACACTGGTCGGACAATATATCGTTATTTATGATCAAATAAAACAATATGTGATTTATGAACATTTATTATTTTTCCATATTAATCTATTTGAAAAGTCTATTTCCTACAGTGTCACAAGCTTTGGTGTACTCGTTGGTTATCTTATCGTACTTGGAACAGCAGGCTACTTTCTATTTAAAAAACAGGATTTATATGTATAAAGGAGGGTGTATATGATTCAACAATTAAAACATGACATATTTTATTTGTTTTATAATCGTAAATATCGGTTATTGATATTACTTACTATTTTATTAACAGCAGGTTTAAGCCTTTACACAGCGGTAAATGCGAATGCAGGAGAAGATATTCTCATTCAGGTGTTTGGAAGCTTCAGGCAAATGTATTGGATAATCTGTGCTTATTTAATTGCTGATTTGCTATCAACAGACTATCACTCGCAGACAATTAAAAACATTATCCCTAAATTATCCAGCCGTAATCATTATTATTTATCAAAAATAATCGTTGCGACATTATTAGGAATAGTTATCTTATTAATACACGTTGTAACGAGCTGGCTCACAATTGGTTCTCTTGCAGCAGGAATCGAATTAAATTATTTTAACATCTCCTATTTTTTATGTGGAGCTATCCTTTCTCTTCTTTTCTATTCCTCCATGTTGGCTTTTGTTATAGCTATTTCTAGAAAAGAAACCGTCACTATTGGCGTGGCATTAGGACTTATACTCTTGCAGGCGTTGATGGAAGGTCTTGATCCTGTGGTTTCAGCTCATTTTCCAACCATGTACGTCAGCACTTTACATGATCTTGTTTCAGCGAATCTATTAACAGGTATTATTTCGATTAGCTGTTATCTTATTTTCACTTTCTTATTGTTTATTGGTACGATAAAGATATTTAGTAAACAAGATTTATTTACTTAGGAGGTACCAATGGAGCTGAAAAAAATACTTGTAATAGAAGATGATGTAGATTTAGCTAAAATGATGGAAAATTATTTAAATAGAGAAAACTACGATGTGTTGATTTGCCAGCAAGGGGATCGAGCCCTGCATGTTGTCAAACAGTATCAACCTCATATGGTTTTACTAGATTTAATGTTACCAGGATTGGACGGGCTGGAGATATTAAAGCAAGTAAGAGCATTCTCTGTAGTACCTGTCATTATTATCAGTGCAAAAGAAACAGAGGTGGATCGAGTACTTGGGTTAAAAATTGGATCTGACGATTATATTACGAAGCCATTCTCGATTAAAGAACTCGTTGCAAGGGTGGAAGCATTATTCAGACGTTTTGAATATGCTTCTCTCCCCTCTGCTTCCAGTGAAATCATTGCATTTGATGATATTATTATTGACCTGTCTTCGAGAAATGTAACAAAGGGCGGAGCGCTTGTTAACCTGACTATGAAAGAATTTGATTTGCTCGTATTCTTAGCACAATCTCCTAATCAGGCTTTCCGCAAAGAACAACTCTATGACAACGTTTGGGGAATACATGAATATGGAGACATCAATACAGTTACGATTCATATACAAAAAATCAGAGAAAAGCTGGGGAACAGCAGCTACATCACTACTTTACGCGGAATAGGCTATCGTTTCGACGGTGAAATACAATGAAGCAGAGTATTGTAAAAGAACTTATTTGGATGTGTATCATCACTGCTTGTATACCGCTGCTGATTGCTTTTATGATGGCACAGTCTGATATTATCTTTATTATTATCCTGATAACAACCTTGCCTTTTTTTCTATTCTCTTTTTGGATGATTACCTACGTGAGAAAAAGAATGATTGCCCCTCTATCCATTTTAGCTGAGGAAGCTCAAAAAATTTCTCAAGGGAACTTATCACATCGAATCTCATACAAAAAAGAGGATGAATTTGGCCGTTTTATCTCTGCTTTTGATCAGATGAGAAATACATTACATCTGCAAGAGCAGCAGCAGCAATCCTTTGAAAAGGAACGTAAGCATTTTATCGACAGCATTTCCCATGATTTAAAAACACCGATTGCTTCGATTTCTGCTTATATTGAAGCATTACAGGATGGCATGGCAGAGGGTCCGGAAGAAGAACAGCTTTATTTACAAGTCATTCAAAAAAAGGTACATGTATTAAATGACCTTTCCAATCAATTAAGCCTAAGCTATGAAACACCGGACACCATTCATTTGGAAACACAATCAATCAATTGCTATGAATGGGCAGTGGACTGGCTGGAAAATATTCTTGTGGAGTGCCAGACAATGGGTATACATGCCCAATTAGAAAATCAACTTAACAGTAAGGATGCTTCCAATTTCTGCATCGATGTCTATCAGCTGGATCGAGCGCTGCAAAATATTCTTAACAATGCCTACCGATATGCGAAAGAATTTTTATCGGTTAAAACAAGTCTCGACGCTGCTTCTTTTAAAATATACATGGCAAATGATGGAGCCCGCCTTCATAACACACAGATCCATAGGATTTTTGAACGGTTTTATACGGAAGAACTGCACAATGCAGATGGTCATCTGGGTTTAGGGCTTTATATAACAGATACACTGGTCCAGGCGATGGATGGGAAAATAACGGCAGCTGTGAAAGATGGCCGGATATATTTTGAAATTACTTTTCCGATTGTAAGTATATAATTTGATTCAGCAATTTTAGTTCTATATAAAATAGAGAAAAGGTAAAGCATTCAATTTATTTTCTTCTAAATGCTTTACCTTATCATTATCTTTTCTTCAGTTCAAGAATAACTTATAGCTATGAAACATTGATAAGGCCTGCTCACCAGTTAAACAATTTATGTTTGTGACCCCGGTATGCTTCAATGTCTTTTTAAACTGATTTTTTGTAAACAGCTTATCATATTCCTTATTTACCAATTTATAAACAAAATATTGATACAAATCTCTATCACTAGAGTGAATTCCAGATTCTTTTCTTCTAAGTCTGATTAAAACAGAATCAACTTTCGGTTTTGGATGAAAATAATCTCTAGGAATTCTTCTTAAAACCTTTATATCAACTTCAGGAAATAGGAATAATCCTAAAGTCCTTCTATAATCTGTCAGCCGCTTCGCAAAACCTGCTTCTACAATCAGAAAACAGTATGCAGCAGCACTTTCAAATACAATCTTTTTTATTATTTTTGTACTTATATTGTAAGGTATATTTCCGAAAATTTTATACGGTTGATTTCCTTTTGAAAATCTATATTTTAATATATCTGCATGCACAACTTGAATGTTTTCAGAACGTTTGATAGACCTCTGCATCATAGATACAAGCTTCGTATCTATTTCAACAGCTGTGAGAAAATGACAGATCTTAACGAGCTCTCTGGTGAAGTGACCTTTCCCCGAACCAATCTCAATAACCGTATCATTTTTCCCAATGTTTGTTTGGGATAATATGTCATTAATATGCTTTTTCGACGTAATAAAATTTTGACTATCTTTTAGATTTATTTTGTTCATTATAACCCTCTATCCTATTGGTTATAACAAACTTTACCTATCGTTCATTATAACCATTTCGTATTTTTCTTGGTTTATAATGAACTTTTTTAACAACAGCAATGCTACAAATCCCCATGTCTACCCTCCTTTTAAATTTTAGAAGAGTAGACTGTTATCTACTACTGCGATAGATGCAATTCCCATTACGATAACCTCCAAATATAATATGACAGATTGATTATAACAGATGCGTGCATCTAAAAACAGCCTAGCTCTATCATTTAGCTGTTGGCAATACAATCTGTACAGCCAAACCTCCATACTGGCTCTGGTCAATAACGACTTCACCGCCATGCGAAGAAATAATCTGTTTTACAATCAGCACTCTCAGACCATGCCGAAACTCTCCAGAACGATTGCTCCTAAGCATATAGTGCGGGGAATTATTTAAATGTTGAATTTGTTCCTTCGTTGCACCTTTTCCATTGTCTTCTACTGAAATAACGCATTTACTCTCCGCTATTTTAATAGATATAAAAATGGTACATCCATCCTCATTATGATTCATGCAATTTTGAACCAGATTGCTGATCGTCCGTTTTAGTAAGGATTTATCTGCCACAATGATACAAGCGGATACCTCTTTATCAGCAATCCATTCTACCGGATATTTTCCATCCAAATCGATATTCATAAATTCTACTGCTACTTCCCGCACAACAGCAACCACATTTTCGTCCTTTAAATGAATCGGCTGCATATTATATTCCAATTTGGAAGCCAAGTTCAAATCATCAATTAACCGCTTCATTTTTTCACTTTGTTTTCTAATGACTGATATTTTTTTCCTGGATTCTTGATTCAGTGTATCTTCCTCTTCCAGTTGCCCGACATAGCCCATTACCATCGACAAAGGAGCCCATATATCATGCGAAACGCCGGCAATCCAATTCGATCGTGCTTCTTCCTTCCTTTTCAGCATCCGCTGTTGCGATTGTAAAATAGCAGCAGTTTGATTGATATTTGCCGCCAATTCAGATAAAGCGCCCTTCTTTTTCCTGGCGGCTAACCAATGCTTTCTGTATTCTGGATGTTGTCTATCTGCATTCAGACACCTATTTTTGTCACAGGACTCAGACTGGCTTCTGTCGTTCCATCTGTACTAATGATTAATACGAAACTTTGGTTTATTTATCCGATGTGCTACCCGTTTTACGTAATAACCGCCAAATACATTTCGACAGCTCAGGTCAGTCTCTTCCCATGGATACCTGCTGCAGTTGGAATTACAATCGTTTGTTTAGCCATTTCCTGTATCTTTTTTGGGAAAGCGGAAAAGAGGTAGGATTATAAATGAAAAATATTTTTATAAGCATTTGTACAATCATGCTGTTTATCCCCTGGACAATTCTAATTCTCAGGACAAATGATTGGGCACTTGAATCACCAACAGCTGAATTTATAATTTTATCCTATGCTGCATTTATGGTTTTCAGCGGCATATTCACGATATTTACCTATCTAAAAGTAGATAAGGAAGCCTTGATGAAAATCTGTCTGATAATCAATTGTCTATATGCTTTTACCGGGGCAGCAGCAATCTTTCTTATCGTTGCTCCTTCTTAGCGGATTCACATACACTAAGTTTAAAATTAGACATCTATGGGAAGAAACTTAGCATGAAGAATATACAATATGTATGGAGGCAGTACGAATGATTGTTGTTTTTATCATTATCATTTTGCTGAGTTTTTTTGTAAATAAAAGATTTACGAATAGAGATTCAAAACCAAAAATTCCTGTTCAGATCGGAATGGCAGCAGTTTCCATTGCTGCGACGATGCTTATTTTGTTTAATGATCATGCGGGGGATCAGGCTTTTAAATATATTGCTGTTGGTATAGGCATATTTTCTGCAATAGCGATTTTATCTGAAGCATTTATTACAAAAAGAGATTATAAACAGTAATTCTAAAGAATAAAAATAGCAATGGGATGATGTTGTTGCTATTTTTATTCTTTTCAAATAGAGTAATCTGACTGTTTTCTCTCATCATATAATGCTTTCTAAGAAAAAAGTGTCTTATATATTTCTCCTATGATGCCTTCCATTTGATGAACACCTAATTCTGCATTTGTCATGATCACTGCACCTTTTCCTGGATACGGATATGCTACGATCATACATTGAAAACCTACACCCCAGCCTAGAGATGCAATTTCCAGTTTTTCTTCCGAACCTTCCAAAAACACTCCTAACCCAGCCCAGTTTTTACCTTTTTGCGGAGTAATCATTTCTTTTGCTGCATTTTCCGATAGACCAATCTTACTTTTCCTTTTTACAGCATTCATTAATTCCAGTACTAATTTAGCTAAATCGAAAGATGTTGTCCATAATCCAGAAGCTGCCGGATAAGGATATATAGGGTATTTTTCATCTGTGAGTCCACCATTTCTGTTATGTCCGCAAGAAAAATTATCACTATCCAAATTCAAACTTGTCGTATCTAAATAACTGTTTTCCATTCCTAGCAGTTCAAATACTTGCTCATTCATAACCTGATGAAAGGCTTTTGCAGTAACATCTTCTATCAACTGCTGAATAATACAGAAGCCTGCATCTGAATAACGGAATTCACTTTCAGGTTCACGCTTTACTTTAATAGGAGCTCTACAATAAGGTGTTTCTCCTTCTAATACCGCAATTATAGAAGGGCTTCCTGCTTCCGGATCCAGTTCAGAAAAGCTGCCCTCAGGATCTATAATTCCAGATTGATGACTTAATAAATTTCTTAATGTTACTTTCTGATTTTCTGTAAATTCACTTTCCGGTACTTTCCACGAGATAAGGCTTTTATTTACGTCTTCATCTAAATAAAGAATTCCTTCATCTGCCAGTTTCATAGCAAGGATGCCCGTTAAGAACTTGCTGATGGAACAAGCATTAAAAATAGAATTATCATTTACTTTTCTATTGCTTTCAGCTTCCAATAAGCCTTTATTTATCGTTCTGCTGATTTGACCGTTCTCAAACAATGTAATACTCAACCCATTAACATGATAAAACTTCATCCGTTCTTCCAAGTCAATATTTTTTAACTCCAAATTGTTACCTCCTTCTTTTTAGGTTATTTTGAAATGTAATTGCCTATTGTCAGAATTAAACACACAAATATTCAGACAAATAATCTATATAGAGACTAAAGGAGATATACGTCTTATATAATAAGCATATATCCCCTTAGTTAAGTCTACAGCAGCTCTAATCAGAAAGTATAAGATTAGAAACAACTATTTTTGACCATGACTCCAACGCGTCAAAATGTTGTTTCAACTCCTCTTTTGTCATCCATATCCCCGTAAGCTCTTCTTCCTCTGATTGAATATCTTTACTATTTAATTCTATTTCATAAATAATCCCCAGATGATCACTATCGACACCATCATTCGATTTAATTATACCTTTCATTTCCAGCTTTTTAACCTTTTCTGCTTTTATTCCGGCTTCTTCTTCCAACTCACGCCAAAGTCCATTTTCGATAGAACTTTGAATATCTCCGGGTACTGCATCAATTTCCCCGACGTGTCCCCCCAGAAGTCCTTTTCTTCCGGCAAGTCTGCTTTCTCCGACACCTGCACCGCGTAAAATAAAGAAGTATTCCTCTTCATATCTTACAGCGACGTATGGGATCGGATGTCTTTGATTCGGGTGGTATTCCAATAAACTGCGTTCTTCTATTTCATAGTCTATTAACGGCAGGTTCTTTACTTTACTGAAGCCCCATGGAATACTGTCTAAATCAGCTTCTTTAAAATATAATATTTTTTCCGCTGTACTTGGCTTTTTCTTTTGTAAAATTTCCGATTTAAACTTATTTAAATACTCCCATTCATCTGATTCAACAGGATACTGCGACCGTTCAGCTAATATTTCTTCCAGACTTTTTTCTTTGAGAAAGTCTTCATCGTTTTTTAGAAATTGGACTGCTTCATTCTTTTTATTAGAAGAATACATCATTTCTTTATTTGTCATAACATCACCTTTTTCCTGAAACTATAGTTCACTTTTCATTTATTTAAAGAAGCTGAAGATACTCGCTCCAAAAATACTATTCTACCAGCTTATTTTGAAAAGCATAAATTACCGCCTGTGTACGATCGTGCACCTCCAATTTTCCTAGGATATTGCTGACATGCACCTTCACTGTTTTTAATGCGATAAACAACTCATCGGCAATTTCCTGATTCGATTTCCCTTTTGCCATTAATAATAATATTTCCTTTTCTCTCCCTGTTAATTGCTCATGTAAAACGGTCTCCTGCTTTGTCCGCATACGATTCATAATTTTCCCGGTAACTTCTGGTTCCAGTATTGATTGTCCTTCGTATGTAGCACGAATTGCTTTGGCAATTTCGCCGGCTTTTGATGTTTTCAGCATATAGCTGGTTGCTCCCGCTTCTAGTGCCGGATATACCTTCTCATCATCTAAAAAGCTGGTAACGATAATAATCTTTGCTTCCGGCCAGGATTCAATAATTTTCTTTGTGGCTTCAATTCCATCCATTTCTTTCATCACAAGATCCATTAAAATAATATCCGGGCGAAGCTCTAATGCCAGGTCAATAGCACGTGAGCCATCATCTGCTTCTGCAACTACATCAATATCCGGCTGTGATGACAGATATGCGGATACGCCGATTCGTACCATTTCATGATCATCAACAAATAAAACTTTAATCATCAGGGTTATGCTCCTTTCTTAAAATAGGGACTTTTACTTCCAAACGCGTGCCTTCATTCGGCAGACTGATAATTTTCAAAGTACCGCCAACCTCATAAGCACGTTCACGCATATTCTGCATTCCATAAGAACTTGTTTTAACAGCTTCTGTCTCGAACCCAACTCCATCGTCAACCACGCGCATAATAATATTTTCATCTCGTTCCAGTAATAATATCTGAAGATTTTCAGCCTTCGCATGACGCAGCGTGTTGGAGATAGATTCCTGAAAGATACGGAATAGCTGGTCTTCTACCCCTTTATCAACTTGAAATGCCTCTATTTTTGCATTGATTTCTAAAGGTACTTTTTGTGTCAATTCTCTTAAAAGCCCCTCTACGCCCTCCTGCAATGTCTTCCCCTTTAAGTCAACCGGCCGTAAGTGCAGAAGAAGTGCACGCATTTCCAATTGTGATTGATGGATCATTTTTTCCACCATATTTAACTGCTTATTTAATGTTTCATCCTCAGCTGATCCTGCCTCATTAATTGCTGACATCAGCATGGAAGCTGCAAAAAGCTGCTGACTCACGGAATCATGCAGTTCCCGGGCTAAACGGTTTCTTTCTTGTACAACTACTTCCTGCAAACTCTGTTCCCTCTCGTTTGCTCTTTCTGTAGCAATCTTTTGCGCATGCTCCGTTTGTGCACGCAACTTCTCCTGAACCTGATTCATTCGCGCAGAGATCGGTTCCAGTTCTTTTGGTATTTCTTCTGTATCAGGAGGTCTTTCTCCTTTAATAATGCCTGTAAGCATTTTTTCAATTTTTTTCAAATTCCCCTTCCAATACCAGCCTATAATTGCACCGACTATGGAACCGAAGATAATCACAAAAGCCAGAACCGTCAGAAGGAAGGAAACACCTCCAATTTGCCCTTCCCAAAGTGCGCTCCAACCCGCTGACTCATTTACAGAGAAAGTAACAAAGGTCGTTAAAACTGCAGCAATAGCCAGAACAAAACTGCAGGCAATAGACAAGAGAACAAAACGGATAATCGTATTCATATGCGTTTCACCTCAATGTCTCCGGAAAATAAAGATGTGACAATCTTTACTCTTTGATGAGCCGTATTATAATTTTTTGTTTCATAATGAAGTGACTTGTTCATTAGCCGGCCATGGTATTCTCCAAAAATAGATGCCCTGCCAAATATAGAACTATGATGAATACTGACCTCTACTTCATAAGGAACGTAAATCTCAATATTGCCTACAAGATGCCGGATAGAGATAATCGCCGTATCGTAAGGCAGCACTGTATTACTTAAATCAATAACACGATCACCATAAATGCCATGCATATTGACATCTTTCCATTGATAAGCTGTTTCCTCAGTCCGAAAATCATCAAAAAAGCGTTCATCAAATAAATTATCAACCTGAACAAGAGGTTCTTCATTTTTCAAACTTGCTTTATTCGGAAGCTCCGGTTTTTCTTTACTGGGTTCTTTCGTTGATTTGATATAATTTAAAATAAAGAAAACAATGGCAACGATAATTAAAAATCGAACCGCCAATAAATTAAAAACGTTCAGAATGAAGGATATTGCAGCAATTGCGAACACAATCTTCCAGCCCAGTGAATGCAATCTTTTCCAGCTGAAGTAAACAAAGAAGCCGGAAATTAACGCTGATATCAGTGAACCGCCGTGGAAAAAGACGATTTCAAAAACAAGAAGAATGGCGACGGTAATCCATATCCAGTTTAAATTTCTCGTGCTGAGCTGTTTATACATCCTTCCATTCTCCTTTCATTATTATGTAAAATATACAAGGCGCAAGAACAACCTGCGCCAGTATAAGTATATCATGATTTTCTAATTCACCCTACAAATTCTGAGTTTATTCATTTTCCTTTTCTTCTAATTTCTTTTCGATTGCTGCAATTTTATTATCAAATGTGCTCTGATAGTATGAGCTGTTTACTCGGTATTCAAGATTTTCAATATATTGTTCCATTTCTTCAAATTTGGAGAAAGGTTTTTCTGGTGACTCTTCCACTACCCGATTAATTTGATGATTCGCTTTTGCGATATTTTCACGTCCCATCAGTTCCATACGGCGCAGGTGCATATCCTTTAAGCGGTGCTTCATCTCTTCGTATTTCTGCTCCAGATTTTCAAGCTCAGTAATAGCTACTTCTCTGGATGCTTTCATACGATCTGCACGGTTTTGATATTCTTCATGCTCTTTTAGAGCAAATTCATGCATTTCCTCTTCCTGAGCACGATCTGCGATTTGTGCTTGATTTAAGCGTTTATCCGCAAGTTCCTGTGCTTTCATATACTCACGTGCAAACTCTTCTTTTAATTTAAATTGGCGGTCAATCAGCTTTCTTACTTTTTCTTTTTCCTGTTCACTTTGGCGTAAATAATGATTAAGCGCAGCAATTGGATTCTTTTGCTCCTTTCTATCCATCATTGTGTGTAAATCTGCTGAAATCGTATCCTTCATTCGAGTGAAAATATTTGTTGACATAATCAATCTCTCCTTTTATGATTTTTATTTGTTTAACTCCGCCCACTGTTTTTCAAAATTCGTAAATGGGTCATCATCTTCTTTTATTTCGTGGACAACAGAGCTTTCCGGCGTGTTCCAATTTTTATAGATAAGGTAAAGCGCATATGCTGCTGCAACACCTAAAACGGCATAGATGTTAGAGAATGTGATGCTCAATACGATCAATCCTGCAATCACCCATCCGATTTTTGCAGCAGTTGAATCTGTGCCCATAAATTTTTTAAAGCATATATACAGTAACCATATGCTTAATGCAAGCAATATCATCGGGCCAAGGTTTGCCAGAAGTATCAGCACTGCGACAAGTCCTCCGATAAATAACATGAATTTTTTCATTCCGTTTTCCTCCTTTCGTTATTGTATCTTCATCTTACCGTGGGACTGTTTTTTGTGTAATGAGCCTGAGAAATATCTTTATCTAAGTCTTAGGGTCTATGCGCCTCTAAACCTCCGCAGCAATACTTTTCCAATAGAGAAAAAACATCTGCTAAATTCAAAAATGGAATGGTACCTCTTGCTGAGATACCATTCCATTTCTATTCTAGCTATTCGATTTTAAATGTAACAAAAGTTCTTTTTGCCTTTAATCCTTTCGTTAAGGCCGGCACAATACTGTGTATGAATCCCCCCTAAAATTTAAATTTATTTTTGAGTAGAGAGCCTCCTAGACTTTAATGTTAGAGAATAACATTAAAGTCATTTAGTTTACATAATATAATTATGGTCATCTATAAATGCTTCTCCATAATAATTTCTCCTTCCGAATCATGCTGCCCTGTCCGGACAAAGCCATGCCTTTTATATAATTGTTCAGCTGGATTGTTTCCCGGAACAAAGCTTAAACGTATGATTTGCACATCATAATGCTCTATAATGTATTTTTCAATTAATGGGATAAACTGATTTGCATAACCTTGCCCCTGAAAACGACGATCAATCATAAAACGATCAAACCAAATGCTTCTTTTTTCATCAAAATAAAATCCAGTCATGGCATACCCAACCGGTTGATTGTCATCATACAAGCCAAGCGATGTTGTAAGCTGTTCAATAAAGCTTTCTGCTAAACAAAATGATACGCTTTCCATAAAATCTTTTTGATTTTCAGTTACTTCTAATGCAGCAATTTCTCTCCAATTTCCCTTATTTACTTCTTCTATATAAATTGACACTGCTTTCCACCGCTTTTCTTAGTTTAGTGATACATTTAAAAATAATGTTGAATTATTTTTACCCAGCCACTAATAGAAAGGATTAATATTATCAGTAAAAATAAACCGGCACTTAAAATTCTCGGGATAGAGAACCAATACGCTGCTATTTTCAAGGAAGTCTTTTCTTCCTTATTTTTATCATCTTTCATTTTTTCATCCTCTCAAGCAACTGTCCCCTGCTCTTTTCTTGAAACAGATCTTTTTAGAATACAGCTTATAAATCAAAATCCCCTTAATACGATGCAAGGTACCGGCGTCAGGGGAATTATATAATTATTCAGCTAATAATTCTCTAACTTTCTCACGAAAATCTTCCTCATTTACTAATTTATCCGTCAAAGCCTGCACCTGCATAGCTGCGACCTCCAGCTCAGAAAGGTTAAGATCATTTGTAAATAAAATCATCTCTAAACGGTTGCCTGCCCCGTCTTCTGCATATACAGCCTGATTTAATACAAAAGCAGTGCTCCCGCCTTTTTGTGCCGCGCGTTCAATTGCTTCATTTTCTAATTTCAGGCTAAAGATAGCATCCAATTCTTCATAAAAAGCATCGGAGTAATGCTCTTTTTTATTCAGCATAGTCATGATTTTATGGTAATCTTCAGCTGTTGCGTGGGTCAATCGATCAGACCAGACCTTTTGAATCGGCATATCCAATAGTGCAACAGCTTTTTCTTTTTCCTCTTCACTTAACGGTTCCTCTTGCCATTCTTCAAAAAGATCGACAGCTATCTGGCGGTATGCATCATCATCTAAATCACGTAATGCTGCTTCTAATTCGTCTTTTTCTAAATTGTTCTCTTCCAATACTCTTTCCGGAATTGCAATGCTTGCTGTTAACGGATAGATCGGATCATGGTTATTTAAATCTAACTCCTCAACCCGATTATTTACTTCCTCCAGCCCCAATCGTTCTATTAAATAATCAGTATTTGCATTAGAGCTGAAATCCATCATTCCTTGTGCAATTTGTTCGAGGGAAACCTCTCCTGCTTCGTTGCTCAAGGTATTTTTCCAGGCGTCATGTGCTCCGCCATCTGTATTAGCAAAATAATACTTATCTACTTCTTCCATAGATACCTTTTCCGAAGGGTCGATTTTCCCTTCCTCCGCTTGACTGGCGAATTCAATCGCAATAATTATTTTGACAACACTGGCAAGCGGCAGGGCTAGATTGGTATTCATTTCTGCTATTGGTTCATCGTTCCATGTAGCTAAAAAAGCAATCCGGTCAGAGTCTTTATTTTCTTTTATAAATTCCATAAAAAGCCCTGTTGCAGGATCCAGATTTTCTTTATTATCCTTTTCTTCCAGATCCTCTTCTTGCTCCGTATCATTTTGATTATCTTCTTGTTCTCCCTCATTCTCATTAGAGCAAGCTCCTAAGAGAAGCAAAAGAAATACAAACAATAAAGTAGAAGATTTCTTCACAATGCCTCTTCCTTTCCAATTAATTTCCAGCTACATCTCTTTTTTTGAAAGTGAGCCATCCTACTATCATAAATATAATGTAATAAACGATAAGAACAGCAATAGAAAACCCAATAGTTGTTCCTTCAATTAAAGGCGCCCCCGCAAAAATACTTTGGAGATCGAGATGTGCCGTTAACAGATATTTTGCAATTTCATAGCGGCTTACCAGCATGGTAATAATAGGTGCAGCAATGAAAATCACAATACTTGCTGCAATCGCCATGGCGCTGCCTTTGAATAAAATTGCAATCATGAAGGACAAGGTTGCCACTATAATTAACGGAACAAGACTAAATAGTATATTTTTACCGATAGAAGTAATGATAGAAACTTCGGTATAACCAGACCCCATGTTATCTACAATGATTGGATTCCAAGCATCAACACCAAAAAAGATAAGCCCAATAATCATGGATAGAATAATGGTGTATAGAATTAATACAACTGCAAAGAGTAAAACAGTAATATATTTGGATGTTAATACGGTTCCCCTTCCTGCCGGGCGAATAAGTAACAATTTAATCGTTCCCCATTTATACTCATTCGAGATAATTTTAGCTGCTGCGACAATGATAAAAATAGTAATAAAACTGATAAGCGAGATATTATCAGCCACGAAAGCCCACATATCATAAGCTGGAATCTCTACCCCAACAGACTGATAAGCTTGAACCAGTTCACTTTGAAAGGTTGCGTCAATAATCATACTCTGGTTAGCTACAAAGTTTGTAATGATAGCCCCGCCAACCAGAAGAACCGCAATAATGATATACATAGCCCACGTAGATTTATAATGATGCAGTTTAATAAATTCGTTTTTTATAAGCTGACTCAGATTACTCAATGACATTCTCTCCAATCAAATCGAAAAATTTGTCTTCTAACGTGCCTTTTGCAGCCTGAACTTCATATACATTGATATTATTATTTAATAATTCTTTGAGTACAGCTGGTATTTGTTCACGTTTCATCGCTGTTTTTAAGATTGTTTCATCTGCTGTCTCTACAAATAAAGATTCATCCAGACTATCCAGATGCGCTTTCGCAGTCTCCGCATTGCTAACGGAGATAATATATTCTGATATATCACTATCCTCAATCTTTCTGTTCTTTTCTACATCCTCTACAGCGATTAATGATCCATTTTTAATAACTCCAATGCGATCACACATCAGCTCAATTTCAGATAATAAATGACTGGAAACAATGACACTGACATTTTCTTTTTCCGCCAAGGTACGGATATATTGGCGAATCTCCTTCATTCCTGAGGGATCAAGACCATTTGTGGGCTCATCCAAAATGAGAATCGATGGTTTATGTAACAAAGCCTGTGCAATTCCCAACCGCTGCCGCATTCCAAGAGAATATCCGCCAACTCTATCATTGATTACCTTCTTCAAACCGACTAATTGGACTACCTCTTCTATCCTTTCTTTTGTTGTGCCTGGAACCATTCTTGCAAACTGCTCCAGATTTTTTCTTCCTGTTAAAAAAGGATACATCTCCGGGTTCTCAACAATCGCTCCAACCTCTCTGATCGCTTCACTATAATCTGTTTGAATACTTTTGCCAACAATACGGATGTCGCCTTCTGTAATTTTCATTAAACCAACCATCATCCGGATGGTGGTGGTTTTACCAGCCCCGTTCGGCCCGACAAAGCCAAAGACCTCGCCCTGTTTTATTTGGAAGCTGACATCTTTAATAATTTCTTTATTCTTGATACGCTTGCTGACATTTTTTAATTCCAATGCAATTTCAGTCAATTCTAGTCCTCCCCGTTCAACTTATTCTTCTTAATCAAGTTATACGAAATGATTGAAAAAAAGTTTCAAATTCATTTGTATTTTTTAAGTAATTCGTTTATGAATCTGCAGTCTCCATTAAAAAATGTGTTAGCTCCTATTAAGTTTGTCTAATCCCTTTTTTCTTACTAACGTATATTGAATGGGAAAGGGGGGATAAGCTATGTGCGGTCATCACTCATCAGAAGGAAGACGTAAAGACCCTTGTTGCAACACAAGTCGTCCAGGCGCCGACTATCGTCGTAAAAATCATAAACAGGATTGCTGTCATAACAGTCACCAAAATCACCAAAATCGCAACAGATGTGAAAACAGACATGAAGACTGTTGTCACAGCAGAAATAATCACAGAAACGAACACCATCACAGATGTCGTGAATCGAATCGTTGTGATAATAGGCAAAGGAATAGTAACAGAAGGAAATTCTGTTTTTGTTGTAACAGCTTCTACTAATTAAAGCTTGCAGACAGGTCACCCTCATCTTTTGAAAAACACATCAGGCTATCAGGTATTTTATTCTGATAGCCTGATGTGACCTATAGAAAACTTTTTCTCCTAAATAAAATCAATGAAATTTTTTATTTTCCAATACAATAACTTTGGCAGTCATAGAATGACCCGCCTGCTTTGTTTCCTCAACTAACCGGTTAATCTTTACACAGCATTGCTTTGCACCGGCAACCAATAAAGGTTCTCCTAAAAAATTGATATTCAATCCTCTGGATAAGAAGCCTCCCACTGACATCACAAATGGTACAGTAGGAGAAGTATTGGAAATAATAATCTTTTCATTCATCGAAGTTCTTTCATATAACAAAGCTGCTAAGTCTTTTATAGCTGGCACAACATATTTATTATTTCTTCTTCCTATGGTGTATACTGCATTTCCCTCGTCATCCATACCATGGAAAATCAGTTTACCTAAATCATGCTTTGTTAATTTATTGAAGTATCTGACATGAAGTATTTCTTCCTTTGTCAGCTTTCGATTCGTTGGAAGTTTATTTAAATGATAGGCTGCTGCAAGTGAAGTGGTATGTGTACCTCCGTAGTCGTTATATATATAAATCAAAATAATTTCCTCCTCTAAAAAGTTTCCTTTTGATACCTTCTGAACGTATATCACCTGCTCCTTGAAATAACCCCAATCCATTAAAATTTCTAATCAAGATTTATTATTATCCAAAAAATATAAAGCAATGCACCCAGGCATATCATTTACTAAAAAAGGATAAACAACACATATATGTATTGTTTATCCTTAAAACTTTATATAAAATTGATTACTCTTTCGTAAAATTCAAATCCCAAACAATCCCGAATTTATCTTTGACTTTTGCATATTTTGCTCCCCAAAATGTATCCTGAAGCTTCATTAATACTTTGCTTTCCTGATGCAGGTTATCATATACCTTCTGAATACTTGCTTCACTTTCAAATTCGAGCACCAACGAAATATGATTCCCCGTTTCAACAGGCTGACCGGGAAAAGTATCTGAGAGCATAAAGAATAATGCATCCTTTTTAAATTGTGCATGAATAATTCTGTTTTCCGCTTCAGGAGGAGTTGGATAGTCCGCTTCACCAAACGTTTGTATCGCCAGGATTTCCCCATCGAAAACTTTCTGGTAGTAATTTAAAGCTTCTTTGGCATTTCCGTTAAATGTGAGGTAAGGTGTTGCCTGTTTTTTCATTAAATCACTCCTTTTCATTAGATTACCCGATAATCTTTCTTCCGTTAGTTACTGAAGAAAGTTCTCTGTATAAAACGGCTGGTCACTTTCATTAAAATCAACGCCGATTCCTAAATGACTAAAGCTTTCGTGTAAAATATTTTCCCGGTGTCCAAGAGAATTCAATAGACCCTGATGGGCAAAAATACTGCTGAACTGGCCATAAGCGAGGTTCTCACCCGCGCTTAAGAAAGAAATGCCATCTGCCTTCATCCGGTCAAAAGGAGATTGTCCTTCTAAATTCGTATGACTGAAAAATTGATTGACAGCCATATCAGTACTATGCTTTCTTGCTGTTTCTCTTACATCTTCATCCCATTCTAAAATAGACAGATCCTGTTTCACGCGTGTAGCGTTGGTTAAATCAAATAACTGGTATTCCAGCCCTTCTTTCAGTGCCTCACTGCCGGGAGTATAAAGCGTGCTCTTCGCAGCTTCTAAATCTTCATCTATGATTTGAATGGCAGTTACTTCATCCAATTCATGCAGATCATAAAACATGGTTACGTAAGTACCATCCATATGATAAACATCATATTCGCCTTCACTCTCTATTTTATAATTAAACCAGCCGTTGCGGATCATTTCTTCCGGCTCACCTAATATCTCGTTTACTGATGACTTGGAATCACCAAGCGCAATATCGTGCTTAGATGACAGTAAATCCTGGTTGGTAAAGAGTCCACGGACTACATCCTGTTCATCGTAAGCAACCATCATAAAGTTTTGATAGTTTTCATGATAAGTGGACCACTCTACCCCATATTCATTTTCACTTTTCCGTTCAGGTTCTCCATACGTCTCTTCAACCTGATCTCTTGTATCTCCAATTTCTACATTGCCCACGGAAAAAGATTGCTCCTCGGGTGTAGTGAGCTCCGGTGTTTCCACTTGCTCATACTCTCTATTTGTTTCTGAACCTGTGATGGAATTAAAAAATGAAGCAGCTTGATCTGATACCTGCCGAAAGTAAAAATCATTATCTACCGCATCATTAATAAAATCACCTGCAGAGGAAAATGTATCACTTACAGCATCAGGAATTATATTACGGACTGGATCTTCCCATAATGGTTTTGTCCAAATGGCTAACAGTATAATTAACAGCAAAAAAAATAATCGCTTAAAAATAGCTATCCCAACCTTTTTAATCTCTTTGATGCAACAAAAGGATTACAACTGATATTTTATTATTTACTGAATCAGTCTTTATTAATCCTTGAAATTAGCAGTCTGCCTGCTGACGTATATTAAATTATACTATGTTCAAATTGCTTTCAACAAATCTGAACATTTTTCATAGTAATGCTCTTGAGAACAAAAGCGCAGAGCGCCTGCTTAAAAACGTAGAGATTGGAGCGGCGCAACTGAGATAAAGAAAACGCGGTGAAGTTGACGAACCGATGTTGACTTTCGCCCACAGGGCATAAGTGCGACGTGAAGTCTCTAAAGTTTGGCGCTCGGAGCTGGACACGGCTGCTTTTCTATAAATAGTTATCCACAAGGCAATTATTCTATAATTTCCTGGTGTATGAAATAATGATTTCAAACACAAAAAGTCCCTTTGACTATGCTACGATTGAAATACTTAACCAAGTTTACTCAATCACCCACCCGACAAGGAGGAAATAGTCAATGAGATACTTTAATGGAAACAAGGTTTTAGAAAAAGTCAATTCGCAAAAGAGATTCGAGGTACTGATTTATGCAATAAAAAAATCTGCTTCTGTATTAATGACAGAAGCAGATTTGACTATCTCTACATCATGGTTCCAAACCACACAGCGAGGAAGGTGCCAATATAGTTTCCAATAATATAGCCCAGGGTACCGACGATTAATATTGGACCTACTAATTGCCGCCAGCCTTTTGCAATCGCAAACGCTGCTGCAGTAGTTGGTCCGCCAATATTTGCATTACTTGCCAGCAAAATTTCCTCTAAGCTCATTCTAAATAGCTTTCCAAAAACAAGAGAAAGTATTAAATTGATTGCGACAATAATAAACGCAAAAACAAGCAATAATGGTGCCGTATTAATAATTAACGTGATGGATGCCGGGACTCCAATAACGACGAAAAATATGTGAATCAGATATGTACCAATTTCCTGACTGCCGTTTAATTCAGAAAAATAATTTGGAAAAACTCCTAAGGCAATAAAAGTAAGTGTTGTTAATACCAGATACTGATCACCGATTAAACCGTTTAACAGGTTATTGAAGAAGGATGCATCTTCTCCACTTGGAATAATACTGGCAAAGAAATCGGCAATTTTTAAAGAAACGACTACTAAAAGAAAAGCTGTTCCAACAGAAAGTGCCATATCCTTTAATGAGACTGATTTTCTCTTCCAAAAGCTTTCTGCTAATGTTTTATCACCATCAGCTGATTGATTCTGCTCCACTTCGTCAATATGAGGCGTTGGATAGCATTTTCTAATAAAGTTCATGGCGGGAATAGCCATCAGCATGATAAATAATAATGCCATCATTAAATTATCAGCAACAACTGCCGCCGAAATAATTTCGCCAGGAGTTTCAAATTTAGCAGCCATTGCTGCAAAATTCACGCCTCCCCCAATATATGTAGCACTGAAAATACCGCTTAATTGGTCTAATAGAGGTATGTAATTCCTTAAAGTGAAAAAGGCAACAATTGTTCCTGCAATCGTACCAATAGAGCTCAGCAGAAAAATAAGCAACAGCCTGCTGCTTTCCTTCCATATTTTTTTAATATTAACATGAAACAACAGAAGCGGTATTGCTAATGGAACAATAATAGACCAGACAGCATCATATACCGGCGACTCCGTTGGAATGATACCAAAATTAGATAAAACCATTGCTCCCACTAATGCAATAATTGCTCCTGTAACCTTGGAAGCCCAGCTATAACGCTGTTCTAAAAAAATACTGACAGATGCCCAGATAATGATAATCCCCCAAAGGGTGATTGTATCATCTGCTTGAATGAATGTTTCTTTCATTAACTCCTCATTCCCTTCTTTTTATGGTTTGTTTCATATTTTACCATTTAAAGTTAATAATTTCGCAGGTATTGTGGAGTATTTTTTTAGAATTATAGTAAATAGTCAGCTGTTACTTAAATGGAAAAAAATTGAAAATACCCTCTCTAAAACGTTTTAGAGAGGGTTCAACAAAAATTTTTATTTTACTTTCTCAAATAAATCCAGTTTATGATTTAAGGATTGCAGCTGTTCATCATTTAATGGGAGCAAGGGCAAACGGACGCCTCCTACATGTACGCCAATTCGATTTAATGCTGCTTTGACGGGTGCAGGGCTGGGTGCTGCAAACATTTCCTGCATTACCGGCAGGATTCGCTGGTGAATAGCAGCAGCTTTTTTCACAGCTCCCTGTTCATATGCCGCAATCATCTCTTGCATCTCATTACCGATAATATGTCCAGAAACGGAAACAATGCCTATGGCTCCGACTGCAAGGGATGGTAATGTTATCGCATCTTCTCCGCTGTATACAGAAAAACTTGCATCCGTCTGTGCCACCATCTCTGTCAGTTTATCCATATCACCACTCGCATCTTTAATTGCCACAATATTATCAACTGCAGATAAACGAATAGCTGTTTCAGCTGCCAAATCTACAGAAGTTCTGCCAGGTACATTGTATAGCATTACTGGCAATTGAACCGCGTTTGCCACTGTTTTAAAATGCTCATACAGACCATCCTGAGAAGGTTTATTATAATAAGGCGTTACGAGCATAATTGCATCAACACCTGTTTTTTCAGCAGCTTGTGACAGCTCAATAGAGCCTTTTGTCTGATTGGAGCCTGTGCCTGCAATCACTGAAACCCTTCCATTTACTTTTTGTACCGTATGAGAAAATAATGCCAGCTTTTCTTCATTTGACAAGGTTGGTGATTCGCCCGTTGTTCCTGCTACTACCAATCCATCTGAACCATTATCAATAAGGTATTCAATCAGATTATCTAATGCATTATAATCAATTTCTTTTTCTTCGTTAAATGGCGTTACCATCGCCGTGACCACTTTTCCAAAATTCATAACAACACACCCTTTGTATAATATCAACATCACTTGATGAAAATAGACGGACAGCGCCTAAGTAAAGTACTAAAAAAACTAGAGGATGGAAAATAATAAAGACAAGCAGAAAAAGTTTTATTTTCTGTCCTTCTGCTTCTGAATTTATTTGATTCTCTTATCATTATTCATTACTTCCATTATTTCCACAAAATAAAAAGCACCAACGGAGACCGCTGCTGCACAAACATTTGAATGTCCTCTCAGCTGATAGCCCTCCACATAGTTTCCTATATGACAGCACCGGATTTATTCAATCCCAGTACCAGTACAATAAGAATACGGCTTATTATACTTCGGCAAATTCCCCTTTCCATATGCTTCATCGCCAGCCTATTCTGCCTCTGCATATTTACTGATGGTCTTTGCACCTCTATCGTTCATCTATGAATAATGAATTTGTTTGTATTATAGCAGGAATACGCAAGAAAAACAAATGAAAAATAGAGATATTTATGGAGTAAGAAAAGCTTTATAGCGACCGCACCAAGATGCAGAAGCCCAATATTGTTCAACTTCTTTACTGGTAAACTATGCAAAATAAAAAAATAGGTGATTCGCCTGCTTGATTATTAATTCTCTTGCAGAAAGTCCATAGACAAGTATCTTTCTCCAGTATCAGGCGCGATACAAACTATCTTTTGTGAAGGCTTCAGACGCTTGGCGACCTCTCTGGCTGCGTAAATGGCTGCAGCCCCGGACGGTCCGATAAATAACCCTTCTTTTTGGGCAAGCTCCTGCAATAAATTCAATGCCTGATCATCATTGATTTGCATGATTTCATCATAAATGGAGGTATTTAAAATCTCAGGTACGAAGCCTGGACTTGTTCCTACTAACTTATGCGGGCCAGGTTCTCCCCCTGATAAGACTGGAGAGCCTTTTGGTTCAACAACAGTAATATGTAAATCCGGAATAAATTTTTTTAGCGATTCTCCCGTACCTGTTACTGTTCCCCCTGTACCGGCAGTACAGACAAAGGCATCTAATTGATTATTCATATCCTTTAAAATTTCCAGTGCAGTTGTTTTACGATGAGCATCAGGGTTCGAAATATTTTTAAATTGCTGGGGAATAAAACTGTTTGGTATTTCCACCTGCAATTCCAGTGCTTTTTTTATGGCGCCCGGCATTTTTTCATTACTTGGTGTTAAAACTACCTTTGCACCATATGCTTTCAAAAGATTTCTTCTCTCTTCTGTACTATTATCGGGCATCACAAGAATTGCCTGATAACCCTTTGCAGAAGCTGCCATTGCCAATCCTATTCCTGTGTTTCCACTTGTCGGTTCAATAATTGTATCTCCCGGTTTTATAAGTCCCTCCTGCTCTGCAATATGAATCATATGAGTTGCAGCCCGGTCTTTTACACTTCCGCTCGGATTAAACATTTCCAGCTTCACATAAATTTTTGCTGCATTTTCTGGCTGCAGTTTATTTAGCTCAACCATGGGTGTCTCTCCTACTAATTCTGTAATATTATCTACAACTCTCATAATTGCCGCCTCCTTCTATTCTTTTAATAAACGCTTATCTACTGAAATATCTGGATTTATCTTCATCAGTTCTTCTACAAAGGTAAATTTATCCTTCGGTGAGATTGCAATTAAATCATATTTTCCGCTTCGGATTTGTATACGATCTAGAGATAGCGCCGGGGCAATAATCGGCATCTTCGCCAGGAGAATTAACTCCATATTTTCTATATAAATCGTTTGACGAATCGGCCCATAATAGACAATTAAACGGTCTTTATCAATCTTATACCCTGTACGGAACCAAAACCAAAGCAATATACTGCATAGTATTAGCATAATGATTAAATTAATTATCTGGCCTTTCAGTAATGGAATAAACACACCACTAAGCACAACAGCCCAAAGAATAACCACCATCCAGGTATCTTTTTTCGATTCAAAATACATTATATTCCCCCATTCATCCTAACAATATCTCATCTTCCATTATAGCCACTGAAAGTGTATATACCAAATTTCAACATTATTTCCATATGTTAAATTTATACAATAAGAATAACTTATATCACCCGAACCCTTTCGTTCTCTATAAAGAACGCAGGGGTTTTCATCCTTTTTCACTTCTATAAGTATAAATAATCTCCACCTAGGTCTGATATCCTTCAACATAAAATGAAAGGAGGGGGGTATGTTCTATACCTATGCCCGGTATAAAGCATACCCCCCCTCACCAAAGAATTAATTAATTTAAAATGATACAGATGGTTTATTTTTTAATGGAGCAAGTAAACGATCCAGATGCTTCCATTCAAGTTTATCTAATTCGGTTATCACTTTATCTTCTTTAAAATCCCATCTGGAACCTTCTAAATCACAGCTAATTGGAACATCACATTTTATTTCCGCTAATTGCCGTGATAAATAAAGCATATCCATATCGGCTTGTAATTTACTTTGTATTCCTTTTGGGAGCCTTTCAATATTCTCTACTAAACCATCGATGGTTTCAAATTCCTCCAGCAATTTTAAGGCTGTTTTTTCTCCAATTCCTTTTACTCCAGGATAATTATCCGAGGAGTCTCCCATCAATCCTTTTAAATCAATGATTTGTGCTGGAGAAAGAGCCTTTTTCTCATAGAAATTATCCTTATCAAAGACCTCATAATTCCCCTGGCCTTTCCGCATAATAATAACACGGATATTTTCTTTTACTAATTGAAGCAAGTCTTGATCACCAGAAAGAATAAACACTTCATTTTCCGGATTATATATATTTGCAAGTGTACCCATGCAATCATCCGCTTCAAAATTTTCTAACCCTATATTAGGAATATCAAAAGATTGTACAATTTCTTTTACCAAATCAAACTGTGGAATTAATTCCACAGGCGGTGCATCCCGATTTGCTTTATACCCATCATACATCTCTGTCCGAAATGTTTTGCTTCCCATATCCCAGCAGCAGACAACATGGGATGGTCCGAAAGTTTGAATGGCATCTGTTAAATAGCGTAAAAATTGGTAAACACCATTAGTCGGAACTCCTTTTGAATTATACATAAAATTCCCCCGGAAAGATGTTGCAAAAAATCCCCGGAACAGGAGTGCCATCCCGTCTACTAATAAAACTTTATTTGCTGTCATGCTTCATTTCCTCCCTCTTTAGTATCGATCTAAAATTAGATCCATTTGTTCTTTTCTATCTGTCAGATCATCCATATCCACTTCCACAAATAAACGGTCAATAAATTGCTGATAAAGTATATCCGCTTCTTGTACAAGGACTGACTTTTCTTGATGAATCCGATTATTCCACTGTTCCTGATAGGACGACTCGATTAATTTAACACCTTCTTCTACAAAATCCTGGACGCCTGACTCTATGATTGCGTATAGCTGCTCCTTTATCTCTTCCTTTTGATTTTGTACAAAGAACGTTTTTGTATCTTTAAATTTACCAAATAATTTCTGAAGCTCGCTATGCTTTTGAACCGATAGCTTAATCGTTAAATCAGGTGTATCAAAGCCGGAGATATCCCACTCTGATATTGAAAAAACAGGGTCGAATCTTTTAGCTTTTTCTATCATTTCAAGCTGATTGGTTTTTAACAAACCTTTTAAGAGCTGCTCAACCCGTAAAGAGACAGCTAACAGCTCTTGATGCAGCTCCGATTCCATATAAGTGACCAGCTGTTCAAACTGCTTGACCAGCTGCTGCCGGCCAGCTCTGCCTGACTCCGTAATCGTTGTTGGATTATAAATTTCTTTAAATAGATCATGAAAGCGGATCGCAAAGCGCTGATTTAGAAAAAAGGCTTGTTTTTCTAATTTTTGATGCCATCTATTTTTAGTTGAGTCTAGATCTAAATTTTCTACTGTTTGAGCGATTTGCTGATAAGCGTTTTGCAGCACTTTTTTCCGCTTTGTTTTTGCAGACTGGTCCAATTTTAACGATTGAATAAATTGTTCTAATGCTTCACCTGACCGTTCGATATCGCTGATTGCTGCTCTTTTTGCAAGCGCAGTTAAATCATGATGAATAAAATCATAGAAACGGGATTCAAATGACCGCATCTGTTCATTCAGTGTTTTTTGTTCTATTTTTTCTGCTAAAGATATCTTACTCGATACAGGATAAAGACGCGGAAAACGAATTCCTAATTGTGCTAATTGCTCTTTAACGTACATAGTTACCATATCTAATTCTTGCTGATCACTGGCAAGATCTGCAGCATTGACAATAAAAAACATTTTATCAAGCTCAAATACATCCTTTACACGTCCCAGCTGCATCAGAAAATCTTTATCTGCACGGGAGAGTGCATGATTATAGTAGGTAACATATAAAATAGCATCTGCATGCTTAATATATTCAAAGGATACATTCGTATGTCTGGCATTAATCGAATCTGCACCCGGCGTATCAACAAGTGTAATTCCCTGCTTCGTTACTTCACAATCATAAAAAAGATCCATCGATGCAATATAACACGCTTTTTCCTCATCTGTCACGTAGGATCCAAAATTATCAAAGGTGATTTTCTTGGCAGAGCCAATGACAGATCGGACCTCTTCATAGCCTTCAAGCATCGCATTTAAATAAGCCTGATACATTTTTGGCAAACGCGAATCCGTTAACACATTCTTTGTTTTCAGCCATGTAATCAGCTCCTCCAGGGAAGCATTTGGCGGTTCACATACCTTTGCCAGTGTCATTATATCATCTACCAGCATTTCTTCTGATTTAAAGGTGACAATTACATCCCGATGCCGATTTTCATTTGTAACTGGACGAATCCGGTTAACTGCAGCTGTTGTCGGATTCGGTGAAACCGGAAGGACATGTTCTCCAAGAATAGCATTAGCAAAGGATGATTTCCCGGCACTAAATGCACCAAACAAAGCAATGGTATAAGAGCGTTCTGTTAAGGATACTTTTCGTTTCTTTAGATCCTGCTGGTAGCTTTCAAACCCGGGTAAATGAATTGCTTGTAAGACATTATCTATATCACAGACAACATGCTGGTCTGTTGCTGCAGGTGACTCGTTCTTTATTTCTTCCTGTACTTCATCTTCATCAGCATATACCTCCTCATCAAGTATTTCCATAGTCTCTGTTCCCTGTCTGGGAATTACTTTTCGCGCTTGGAGCTCTTCCTTCATCTCTGTAATGACTTCCGGTAACACATCAGGATTTTCCTGCTGCTCATCTAAATGGTTGAAATAAGCTGCTTCCTCACTTTCAAGTGCATAATTAGCTTGCTGATCCGCCTCTGCAGCCTGCAGCTCCTCCAATTGTTGCGTCATTTCCTGCAGCTGTTTCTTATTCTTTTCTTCAAGCTCCGTTCTTACTTCTTTTGCCAGCTGTCTCATTTGTTTTTTGAAATGCGTCTTTAAACTGGCAGCAATATCATTCGTATAATTTAAAACATAATCTCCATTTATACTTGCGCCTTTACGCAAACTGCTTTCCAGCAGCTCTTCACTTAAAGACCATTCCAGGAAGGAGATGCCTTTTTCCTGATAAGAGGAATCCAGTTGATTCAATTCAATTTGCTCATACCACTTATCACGGAGCTTCCATTTTAATGTGGTCTCAACATTCTTTTCTAAAGCATTCATAAAGGCTTGCTTCCGCTCTATTTTTGCTTCCTTCGTTTTTTTACTGCTTGTAAGTAAGCCGCCAACCTTAAAGTCAGGCTGTACAGATTCTAAATAAACCTTTGCAAGCTCTCTTAAATCTGCGGGCATCAGATACGCATTTTTCGCAGTTTGATCTACCTCATTTAAGAACCCATCTGCTATATTTTCCGGATACTGCTGCAGGTCTTCAATCTTTTTCGTTAATGTGTCTATCTGCTCTGTCAATGCCACTTCCTCGACTTCATCTAAAAAAGCTTTTTGATTCGACATTTCCCGATGAACTTTTTCTTTATGATCTTTCACAATTTGTCGAATACTTGCATCCATTGTTGTGTATTCATCTTTAGACCTGAGCATTTGAAATACGGTGTCTTTCAGCTCTGGCCACTCATTTTGCGGTGCTTCCGGACTTTTAAGGGATGTGTAGAAAATGGAAGAAGGATGCAGATTCCATTGATCAAACGTTTGTTTAATTTTTTTATCAAATTCGACAAAGGGCAATTCCGTTTCATTATGCTTATCTATCTGATTGATAACAATCATGAATGGAAGGCCATTTTCCTGCATTGCCTGAAGAAATAATAGATTCACTTCAGATTGAACATGATTATAATCGGTTACATAAATAAGATAATCTGATAAGTGAAGAGATGCTTCTGTAAGCATTCTGTCAATATCGTCTGCGGCATCAATTCCCGGCGTGTCTAAAATAGCTGTATGAGGCGGTAAAATATCCTCGCCGGTACTGATATGCATTTTTTTTATTTGATTTTTATTTTTTGAGAACTTTTTAATTTGATCCAAATCATATGGTTCATGGTATTCAATCACTTCACCATTATGAAAAAAAACATTGACAGTGCCTTCCCCAGATGAGATCTTAACAATATTTGCACTGGTAGGGATGGGACTGTTCGCTAAAATCTCCTGCCCTAATAAATGATTTATTAATGAAGACTTTCCAGCAGAAAAATGCCCTGTCAATGTAATAATAAATTCCTGATTAAAGTATTTTTCCAGTATATCAAGCATCTTATCTGCATTAATTTTATCTCCCCTATTTTTCATTTCCTGATAGAGAGATGCAATTTGCTGTTCTGTTACCCTTTTTTCCATATACGTGATCACAAGCCTTTACCCCTTTTTGTCAACTTATTCATACCTGCTAGCTGCTTTATTGTTTTCCCCTTCTTTTGACATAATATCTTTATTATACGGAATATTGGTATCGATTTCTAGGGATTTAAATATTTTAGTTTACATAATAAAATTATGGTTAATTAAATTCGTTGCTGCATGGAATGAAATAACATTGACTCTACCAAAACTATTATTTTTTTCTACAAACATGTTCCCTTTTCCTTTCATTTAGTCAATACCTGCATCGTAAATAAAGGCGATACATCAGGAACATGCACCGCCTTTTTACTATTTATTTAGCTTTTCAATGGAAAGACGGTATTTTTCTATTATACCAGACAACTTTAATCGAAGGTTTATCAGCCATTCAGGATGATCTTCAGCTGCATCAATATCTACAGCTCTTATCAATTTTGCCAGGGAGATTAATTTGTGTAACCTTTCAAAGCCTGAAAATGCACGAAGTATTTCCATATCTAAATTAGTTTCGGTTTTATATCCATCGATAAATGTTGTTATCATCGGATTTTTAACATTAAAATCTCCCACATCTCTCCATGCATAGACAATATCAGCTGCAAACCAATGGAGAGAAGAATCATCAAAATCAAGCATTCCAATTGTGTTATTATCAAAAATCACATTATCCAGTTCAAAGTCATAGTGAATGATTCCAAAGTTTTCTTTCGATAGGCTTAACTCATCCGCCCAAATTAATAGTCTTTCAAATTCTTTATGAGCTGCCAATTCTTTTTTAGGAAGTGCTTCTTTCGCTTCTAGTAAAAGGTCCTTCCAGCTTGGACGATTAACTCGATATTCTTCTGGCAGCTGCTTAAGGTTTGCGTGTAGATTACCTAACGATTTCCCCCAGATATAAGCCTGTTGATCTGAAATTTCTTCCATATTGAGATGCTTACCTTCCAGAGCTTCAAATACGACTGCATAAAAAGTTCCCAGCTTCGTTTCTATGACTTCTATATCATTTCCATTTAATGATGTTATTGGTTGAGCAACGTTTAGTGCCCTATTCCCCAAATACTTTACAATGTTCAGTTCAGCTTCAATCGACGAATAATCCCGTTCTGATGAATCATTAAATCGCAAGAACAATTGTTTTCCTTCTTTATAAAATTCAAAAATAAAATTTGCACTTGCCCGCAATATAGTTGCAGAGTCTTTATCATAGCCCCACCGTTCCAAAATTTCTTCTCCCAATGGACTTCTCCATTCACTGTTAACAGTATCCATTACTTTTTTCATCGTACTTAATTTCATCATAAATATAACTTCCCCTCTTTTGAATATTGATAAAATATTCAATAAGCTTCAGGGCAAAAAGGAGAGCCAAAACAATATGCTTCGGCTCTCCAGTTTATTTTAAAAGATGGTTTATGAAAAAATCTTTTATGATGGAAGCCCTTAGTCTAATCCATCCAAAGGGCCGGTCATTAATATTTATCAATCATGAGCAAGGATGGACAAACTAAACTTATTGAATTAGCTGACATCAACCTCACCCCTTTTCATTTAACGTTGCTTTCTATTATATATCAGATAATTTAGATAAACAAGAATATTTTTATGTTTATCAAATATTCTGATCAATAAAAGATTAGCTAAATCGAAGCAGACCATTCTCAATTTCTAAAAAAATATATCTGGTTTACTGTATTTATCTATTTATGTTAAAACGCCCAGGATCCAATCAGCCTGAGCGCTTCAAAACTTTACACTGGATAAACTCCATGCTTTCTTTCTGTAAATTGTTTGTTTTTATTCTGATAAATGGAAAAACGACTTATCAATGCTTGGCGAAGCTGATCGGGGTTAATTATATCATCAATAATCATCTCCGAGGCTAACCGGTAAATATCAATATTCTCTTTATAAGCAGCCTGCTTTTCCTGAATATAAGCTGCTCTCTCCTCCTCCGGAAGCTTGGCGATTTTATTTGCTTCTACTGCGTTCACTGCCGCTTCCGGCCCCATGACAGCAATCTGTGCATTTGGGAAGGCCAAGCAGCAATCCGGATCAAAAGCAGGACCTGACATTGCATATAGACCTGCCCCATATGCTTTTCGGACAATAACGGATATTTTAGGAACTGTTACTTCACTCATTGCAAACAGCATTTTTGCTCCATGACGGATAATCCCTTGCTTCTCCACTCTTGTTCCAATCATAAATCCTGGTACATCTGTTAAGAACAGCAGCGGAATCTCAAACGCATCACATAGTTGGATAAACTTTGCTGCTTTATCTGCTGAATCTGTAAAAAGGACGCCTCCTTTTACACGAGGCTGATTTGCAATAATCCCTATACTACGGCCATCAATACGTGCCAGCCCTGTGATTAATTCCGGAGCAAACCGTTTTTTTATCTCACAAAAACTGCCTTCATCAATTGTACGGTCAATCAGATCGTACATATTAAAAGCTGCATTTTGATTTTCCGGGATAATTTCACTGATAGGCTTATCAAATGTCTTTGGCTCTACAGGGACAATTTGTTTTGGTTTTTCCCGAAAATTAGCCGGAAAATAGGTTAAGTACTTCTGTGTAAATTGAATAGCTTCCTCCTCTGTATCTACTAATACATCGCCTACTCCTGAGGTTGTGCAATGCATCTTTGCTCCGCCCATTTCCTCTAAGGAAACCTTTTCGCCAATAACCTTCTCAGCCATTCTTGGAGAACCTAAATACATGGACGCGTTTCCATCAACCATGATAACAATATCGCAAAAAGCAGGAATATATGCTCCGCCAGCTGCTGATGGACCGAATAATATGCAAACTTGAGGAACCCTTCCAGACAGCTTAATTTGATTATAAAAAATGCGTCCAGCTCCCCTTCTTCCCGGGAACATATCTATTTGATCGGTAATCCTTGCACCTGCAGAGTCAACCAGATAAATCATCGGCACTTCCAGCCGTTCTGCCGTTTCCTGAATACGCAAAATTTTCTCTACAGTCCGCTGACCCCAGCTTCCAGCTTTGACAGTAGAATCATTCGCCATTGCACAAACTGTCTGTCCGTTAATTTTTCCTGTGACAGTAATCACACCATCCGCCGGTAAATCTTCAGCCAACGCATTTGCAAATAAGCCATCCTCAAGTATCTCATGAAAATCAAAAAGAAGATTAATTCTTTCTCTTGCGAAAAGCTTGCCCTTTTCTGCATTACTGTCATGATATTTTTGTTTCCCCCCTTTTTGTATTTTTTCAATACGCTGCTCCAGTTCCTTCTCCATACTCATATAAGCATACTCCTTCCAGCTTTAGTTTCCGTGATAATCGGGCTTTCTTTTTTCTTGAAACGCCAGCAGCCCCTCTTTTCTATCTTTCGTTGGTATAACCTTTAAGTAAGATTCATGCTCCAGTTGAATTGCTTTATCCAGCGGAAGATTAACTCCCTGGTTAATAGCTTTTTTAGCCTGTTTCACAGCGATTGGACCATTATTTGTTATTTTCCGGGCGATACTGATTGCTTCATCCTGTAAAAAGGAAGCAGCGACTGACCGCTCAATCAGTCCGATTGCTAAAGCATCATCTGCTGAGATAATTTTGGCAGTATAGATAAGCAGCTTTGCCTGCCCTATTCCTATTAATCTAGGCAGCCGCTGTGTTCCTCCAGCTCCCGGTATAATTGCTAAAGATGTCTCCGTTAATCCCAGCTTTACATGGTTGGCAGCGATTCTCAAATCACAGGCCAAAGCAAGTTCCAGCCCGCCTCCAAAGGAGACACCATTGATTGCAGCAATAACTGGTACATCTATCTTTTCTATGGAATCGCAGACACTTCCAATTTTTTGTACTGCAGCAACAACCTCTTCCTCATTCATTATCTTTCGTTCTTTCAAGTCAGCTCCGGCACAGAAAGCCTTCTCCCCGCTTCCAGTTATAATTACACAACGAATTTTTCCTGAGGCTTTGATTTTTTGAATACATTTCTCTAACTCTGTTAATAAAGCTAAAGATAAAGCATTTGCAGCTTCTGGCCGATTTAATGTGACAACAACTATATTCTCATCAACCGTCTCATAGTTTACAAATTGCATAGGCATACACTCCAGACTAAATTATTCAACAATCGCTATTGTATCTCCCTCATTAACGAAATCTCCTTCCTGCACCTTCCATTCCTTCAGAACTCCCTTTCCCTCAGAAGCAATCGGAATTTCCATTTTCATAGATTCCAGAATAACAACATCCTGTCCTTCTTCTACTGCTTCACCCTGCTGAACTGTAATTTTCCACACATTTCCTGCCATCGATGCTTTAATTTCCATGTTATTTACCCCCTGAGTTTGGTTGATAATATTTGCTTAAAAAGGATGTTTGTGTATTTCCTTTCAGAAATGCTTCATATGTTATAATTTCCTGAAGCATTAGTATGTTCGTTTTAATCCCTTCAATATTAAATTGACGCAGTGCCTCTTCCAGCTTATCTATTGCCTCTGACCGATTTTCTCCATAGACAATCAATTTCGCAATCATCGGGTCATAAAAAGGTGTTACCGTATCTCCAGAAGTAACTGCACATTCATTGCGGACATCTTTTCCTTCAGGCAGTTCAAGCGCTGTAATTTTACCCGGTGATGGAAAGAAACGAATGGGGTCCTCTGCGTAAATCCTGACTTCAATTGCATGCCCTTTTATTGCTATCTCTTCTTGTTTAAAAGAGAGTACTTGATTATTAGCAATATTGATTTGTTCCTTCACAATATCAACACCAGTAATTTCCTCTGTAACTGGATGCTCCACCTGAATACGTGTATTCATTTCTAAAAAGTAAAATTTACCTGATTCATCAACTAGGAATTCAATTGTTCCTGCATTGGAATAATGAATTGCTTCAGCTGCGATAACTGCTGTTCTTCCTAACTGTTCGCGAAGCTGTTCAGAAATGGATGGAGAAGGAGCCTCCTCTAATACCTTTTGGTTCCGGCGCTGTATCGAGCATTCCCGTTCAAATAAATGAATTGTATGATTATGTTGATCTGCTAATATCTGCACTTCAATATGTCTGCTATTTTGTATGTGCTTTTCTAAAAACATCGCACCATCTCCAAAGAAAGACGCAGCCCGCTTGGAGTTGTTTTCAAAAGCTTTTTTCAGCCCATCGGCTGAATGCGCTATCTCCATTCCGATGCCGCCACCGCCAGCTGATGCTTTCAACATAACCGGATAGCCGATTTCCTCAGCAAACCGAAGAGCTTCTTCTGCAGATCCTACAGCACGATCTGTACCAGGAATTACTGGTACACCAGCTTCTATCATCGCTTTTCTGGCTTCAATCTTGCTCCCCATCAGCCTTAATATATCTGCTTCAGGACCAATAAAAATGATATTTTCTTCTCGACAGCGTTCAGCAAATGCCGGGCTTTCACTTAAGAAGCCATAACCGGGGTGGATCGCATCAGCATTTGTCTGTTTAGCAACTTCAATGATGGAATCTAATTGAAGATAGCTTTGTTGTACTTGTGATGGACCGATATGATAAGCTTCATCAGCATCTTTTTTAAATAGTGCATTCTGATCAGCGTCTGAATATACAGCTACTGTTTGAATACCCAATTGTTTACAAGTACGGATAATTCTCCTCGCTATTTCACCTCGATTAGCAATTAATACTTTTTTTATCATTGACTTCCCTCCTTCTCTAGCAGCCTAGAAGCCTCGCAATAACCAGTCGCTGAATCTCTGAGGTTCCTTCTCCAATTTCCAGTAATTTAGCATCTCTTAATAACCTCTCTACCTCATATTCACGCATATAACCATAGCCCCCGTGAATTTGAATCGCCTGGTTTGCAGCACGAAAGGCCATTTCTGATGCATATAATTTGGCATATGCCGCTTCTTTGGAAAAATTTCTGCCCTGATCCTTTAACCATGCTGCTTTATAAACCATATTACGGGCAAGCTCAATCTCCATAGCCATGTCAGCTAATTTAAATTGAATCGCCTGAAAACTGGAAATGGACTTTCCAAACTGCTTCCGGTCTTTGGCATATTGTAAGGAACGATCTAAAGCAGCCTGTGAAATACCAACCGCTAACGCAGCAATAGAAATTCTCCCGCCATCTAATGTTTTTAAGAATTGTTTATGCCCCTCATGCGCTGTACCAAGTAAATTTTCTTTGGGGACACGGACATTATCTAGGATGACCTCTGCTGTATCTGATCCGCGGACTCCCATTTTTTCATAATTACTGCGGATTGTTAGTCCCTCAGCATCTGTTGGAACAATAATGGCTGAAATTCGATTCTTATTGTTTTCATCTTTTTTAGTAACTGCCGTAACGATAATGAAATCTGCGAAGCTGGCATTTGTGATAAAACATTTTTCTCCTTGAATAATATATGCATCGCCATCCAATTTAGCAGTCGTTCTTGTGCCTCCAGAATCTGATCCGGCATTTGGTTCTGTTAATCCAAACGCTCCAAGCGAATGTCCTTCAGCAATCGGCTTTAAAAACGTTTGTTTTTGTTCTTCCGTTCCAAAATAATAAATCGGACTGGCTCCTAAAGACACTGCCGCTGCATAACTTAGTCCTGTGCTGCCACAACGCCGCCCAATTTCCTCTACGGCTATCGCATATGAAATCATATCACCGGAAGAACCTCCATAGTTTTCAGGAAAAGGAATGCCTAATAAGCCAAGCTTTCCCATTTCTTGAAAGATGTCTTCTGGAAAAGCTGCATTTACATCGATTTCTATTGCTCTTGGCCGGATGGTTTTTTCCGCAAAATCAGAAACCATTCGTTGAATCATCTTTTGTTCTTTTGTTAAATCAAAATTCATCCCCACGCCCCCTTGACTTAAATATCGCATTCATATTCTTCTTTTTCTTCGAGAAATTGAATTTGTTTTACAGGCAGTTCTAAAAAGATATAGACCCAAATTGAATGCGCTTCCATTTCTATTTTATCAAAAGGTGAGAGTTAGGCAAACAAAAAGATAAAATGTTTTTTTATCATAAACTACGTAAAATATTTTTATTCTTCTCTTAAGCTTGAAAAATAAATTCGCCGATTATCATTTGAGTGCTTTTTTGAACATACTCTTATAATAAAAAAGCTCCTCAGCATTATTATTTCATGCTAAGGAGCTTATATGATTCTCTATATTTCATCGCCCATATCTTCAAAAGGCTTTTTATAGGTTGTCTCTTTGTATACCTCGATTACTTCACCGGCTTGATCCGTATCGACGATAAATGATCCGTTACTATAGCGGTCGGCAATAGACAGCTCAAGTGGGTATACCTGCTGTGTTCCGCCATTCTTCGTTCTATAACAAATGGTTTCTTGTTTACTCACCATAAAAAATCCTACAATCCGATGAGGTTTTTGCTTTAATTCTTTAAGCATGATTAGCCCGCGTTTGGCACGACTTGCTTTTTCAAAGGATTTTAGTTTCATGCGTTTACAAGCTCCACGCTGCGTTATTACAAATAAATCTTTTTGAACTTCCTGATCAAATACTTGTCCATTCACCACATAATCATCATCTTTTAAAGCAATGGATTTCACCCCTGCTGCTCTCTGGCCGACAATGGATACTTCAGCTTCTTCATACCATAAACCGTAACCTTTATTTGTTGTGATAAAGATGTCTTTGTTTCCATCTGTACGGCTTACTTGTACAAGTTCATCATTTTGCTTGAGATTTAATGCAATTAATGCTTTTCCCCGACGCTGTGCTTCGTAAAGCTGAAATTCACTTCGTTTAACCATACCGTTTCGAGTAAAGAACACTAAAAATCCTTTCTCTTCTTTAAAATCACGAACAGGAATGACTTTAATCAGATGCTCTTCTTTTTCTAATGGCACAATATGTGAAATGTGTTGTCCCATATCCTTCCAGCGAATATCCGGCAATTCATGAACAGCACATAGTATATATCTTCCCTTATTTGTAAAGATTAATAAATCATCTGTTGTATTAACCTCTAATAAACTTATCGGATGATCATCATCTTTCAGCGGTAAGTCTTGATTATTAGAAGCTGCATAGGAACGCAGACTTGTCCGCTTCACATACCCGTCTCTGGTGACAGAAACCAGCACGTCTTCACTTGCGACAGTAACCTCAATATTAATCTTTAATTCTTCTACTTTGTCTTCGATATGCGTACGCCGTGCATCTGCAAATTTTTTCTTAATTTGTCTTAAGTCACTCTTAATGGTCTGGAGTAATTTCTTCTCACTATTCAGGATTTCAGAAAGTATTTCCATTTGCTTATTTAGCTCGCGTGCTTCTTCTTCTAATTGAACAATATCCGTATTTGTCAATCTATAAAGTTGAAGCGTAACAATAGCTTCGGCCTGCGGTTCTGTAAATCCGTATTTTATCATGATTTGATTTTTGGCATCCGTCTTGTCTTTTGACGCACGAATGGTTGCAATCAATTCATCTAAAATCGAAATAGCTTTAATCAATCCCTCAACAATGTGTGCTCTGGTTTTAGCCTTGTTTAAATCAAATCGTGTTTGATTCGTTACAACCTCACGCTGATGACTGATATATGCATCAAGAAGCTGCGGTAATGATAAAAGCTTCGGTGTTTTATCTTTAATAGCAACCATATTGAAATGGTAGGCAATTTGTAAATCCGTATTTTTGTATAAGAAGTTTAAGATACCTTCACTGTTTGCATCTTTTTTTAGCTCTACAACAACACGTAATCCAGTACGGTCTGTATCGTCACGGACTTCTGCAATTCCTTCTACTTTCCTATCAATACGAAGCTCATCCATTTTCTTGACCATCGTTGCTTTATTAACTTCATACGGGATTTCCGTAATAACAATTTGTTCACGATTCCCTTTTAAACTCTCGATAACTGCTTTACCGCGGACAATAACTTTTCCTTTTCCAGTCTCATATGCTTTCTTAATTCCTTCGATACCTTGAATAATTCCACCTGTCGGGAAATCAGGACCCTTCAGTACCTGCATCAAATTATCCACACCGGCTTCGGGTTTATCAATCCGCATAATAACTGCGTCGATTACTTCTCCCAAATTATGAGGAGGGATATCTGTTGCATACCCTGCAGAGATCCCAGTTGATCCATTCACTAACAGGTTTGGAAATTTTGCCGGTAAAACAACTGGTTCATTTGTTGTTTCATCAAAGTTAGGAATGTATTCAACCGTCTCTTTGTCTATATCACGAAGAAGCTCTGAAGCAATAGGAGACAGCCTGGCTTCCGTATAACGCATTGCAGCAGGAGGGTCCCCATCAATACTGCCGTTATTTCCATGCATTTCAATTAGTCCATTACGCACTTTCCAGCTTTGGCTTAAGCGTACCATTGCTTCGTAAACAGAAGAATCTCCATGCGGATGATAGTTACCGATAACTGTTCCAACAGTTTTGGCAGCTTTTCTGAAATTCTTATCATGTGTATTTCTTTCAACATGCATTGCATAAAGTATACGCCGCTGCACAGGCTTCAATCCATCTCTTGCATCAGGAAGGGCACGATCTTGAATGATATATTTACTGTATCTTCCAAAACGATCTCCGATAACTTCTTCTAAAGGAAGGTCTAAATATTTCTCTGTTTGATCCAAATGGAATCACTCCTTACAATCCGAACTAATCTTCTTTATGAATATTTTCATTTTCTAAAATGGTCCCGTCTTCTTCCAAACCAAATTTAACATGACCTTCAATCCACTTACGGCGCGGCTCTACCTTATCTCCCATCAAGGTGGTTACTCTTCTTTCCGCTCTGGCGATATCATCAATTGACACGCGAATAAGTGTACGGGATTCTGGATTCATTGTTGTTTCCCATAACTGATCAGCGTTCATCTCACCGAGACCTTTATACCGTTGAATATCATAACCATTTTTTAATTCAGTGACTGCTTTTTTCAGCTCTTTTTCATCCCATGCATAAAGCGTTTTTTCTTTTTTTCCTTTACCTTTAGAAACCTTAAACAGAGGTGGAAGTGCGATAAACACTTTTCCAGACTCTACTAAAGGACGCATATAGCGATAAAAGAAAGTTAACAGAAGCACCTGGATATGTGCTCCATCGGTATCTGCATCGGTCATAATAATAATTTTGTCATATTGAACATCTTCCATATTGAAATCTCCGCCGACGCCCGCTCCGATTGTATGAATAATTGTTGAGATTTCTTCATTTTTAAAGACATCCTCAAGCTTTGCCTTTTCCGTATTAATAACCTTACCGCGTAATGGAAGTACCGCCTGGAATTTACGGTCACGGCCTTGTTTTGCCGACCCGCCGGCAGAATCTCCCTCTACCAGGTATAATTCATTCTTTTTAGGGTTTTTCGATTGAGCCGGTGTTAATTTACCGCTTAATAAGGTATCTTTTCTTTTGCGCTTTTTACCGGTACGGGCTTCTTCCCGTGCTTTTCTCGCAGCTTCCCTTGCTTCTTTCGCGCGAATTGATTTCTTAATCAGCACAGTAGAAGTTTCTACATTTTCCTCCAAAAAGTAAGTCAGATTTTCAGACACAACAGAATCAACCGCAGAACGAGCTTCTGTGGTTCCTAATTTTCCTTTTGTCTGTCCTTCAAATTGTAATTTATTCTCTGGAACACGCACGGAAATAATTGCTGTCAACCCTTCCCGAATATCCGTTCCTTCTAAATTCTTATCTTTTTCTTTTAATAAACCAGCTCTTCTTGCATAATCATTCATAGTCCGGGTAATTGCCGCTCTTGCTCCAAATTCATGTGTACCGCCATCACGCGTCCGCACATGGTTTACAAATGAGAGCATGTTTTCAGCAAATCCATCATTGAATTGAAAAGCAAATTCAACTTCAATTTCCGATTGCTCTCCTTCAAACGAAACAACTGGATGAAGAACATCCTTTTCTTCATTTAGCCATTCTACAAAAGACCGCAGCCCTTCAGGATATTCATAAACCTGGTGTTCATTATTATGTTCATCTGTCAGCTCAATTTTTAACCCTTTAAGCAGAAAGGCAGATTCTCTTAACCGCTCTGAAATGGTTTCAAAATTAAATACCGTTGTAGAGAAAATCGCCGGGTCCGGTTTAAAATGAATACAAGAACCTTTCTTTTTGGAAGGACCTTTGTCCTCTAAACCGGTTGCAGGCCTCCCGCCATCTTCAAAGCGCTGTTCATATTTACGGCCATCACGATAAGTTGTTACTGTCAGCCATTCTGATAGGGCATTTACAACAGAAGCCCCTACTCCATGTAATCCTCCACTTGTTTTATAGCTGCCTTGACCGAATTTTCCGCCTGCATGCAGAACAGTGAAAATAACCTCTGTTGTTGGTTTTCCGGTTGCATGCATCCCAATCGGCATCCCGCGGCCTTTATCCTCCACAGAAATACTGTCATCTTTATGTATGGTTACTATAATTTGATTGCCATGACCAGCCAGTGCTTCGTCAACAGCATTATCAACAATTTCATAAACAAGATGATGTAATCCACGAATGTCGGTACTCCCAATATACATTCCTGGCCGTTTACGTACTGCATCCAGCCCTTCCAGTACCTGGATAGAACTATCAGAGTATAGATTTTCTTTCTCCACGAATCATCTTCTCCTTTCAAGACTTCCTCTATATACATCATAGAACATTAGTTCTCATTTGGCAAACAGGTAAATATTAAACTGACTTTTGTATAAGTGCTTGTGCAACTATAACATTCTAATAAAAGAAAAAAAGCACAAAGCAATAATTCAGCGGCAAACCAATTTGGTTACAAACTAGAAGTCTGTAAGCAGCTGAATGCTTGGAGCTTCAGGCAGCTGTGCTTATAGGACGTTTCTTTTCCACCCTTGTTCTACCTATATAAGAAATTTTAACCTTGTTTATACACTATAGAGCAAAATTTGTTTCTTCGTCTAGTCTGAACATACACGCTTCCAATAAATTAGAAAACATTTCAATTGAAATGCTTGTTATAAATTGTCGTTCCAAAGAGTTTTATCTGATTAGACTTAAACGCACTATATCAATGTTTACATCATTAATATCTTATGGGAAAAACCAAAGAAAAGCAAGGCAATCATTTATTTAAGGTTCTTGAACAGCTGAATTTCTTTCCGTTATTTTATTTAAAACTAAAAAGCTGAGTCTGAATTATGCCTGACTCAGCTTTTAGTATATTTATAATAGATTCTGAACATAACCCAATCATAAATTTTCTACTTCAATAATACAGCATGAACTACTTTAATACAAAGGTCCATCACTACTTCAAAATCATGCTCTTTTAAATAATCATAAGCCTCTTCATTTACAATTCCCTGCTGCGCCCAAAACATTTTACAATCTGTCTGTACAGCATCTTTTGCTACATCCATCAAATGCTCTGGCCGGCGGAAAACATTAATAATATCAATAGGCTCATCTACTTCTGCTAAAGAGCGATAGGCTTTTTCTCCAAGAACCTCATCAAGAGTCGGATTCACAGGAATAATCTTATATCCTTCCTCCTGCATTCTTTTAGCGATTTGATGTGATGTTCTCTCTGGATTGGCGGATAACCCTACAACTGCAATTGTTTTTGCTTCCGTTAGAATTTCTTTTAACCTTTCATTACTTGGATTTTGAACGGACATCATAATTCCTCCTTTATAATTATTCAATAAAACTATTCTCTATCAAGTAGTCTCTAGCCACATCCTCTGCAGATGCATCCTCATAATCCACTTGATAATTCATTTCCTGCATTTCCTCATCTGTAATTTGTCCACTTAACTGATTCAATATATCTTCCAGTTCTGGATACTGTTTTAACGTATCTGCCCGCATTAACGGTGCACCCTGGTATGGCGGAAATAAGTTTTCAGAATCTTCCAGGGCTACCAGCCCTAATTCTACCATATAGCTGTCCGTTCCATAGGCATCAATCACGTCTACTTCTCCACTGGAAATAGCTCCTTGACGCAGACCGGGATCCATTGTGTTTACCTCATTAAAATCTAAATTATATACGTCCTGCATTCCTACATAACCATCATAACGGTCATTAAACTCTAATGTGAAGCCAGCTGTTATTTCATTTTCAATCGATTTCAAGTCAGAGATATCGTTAAGATTGTTTTCTTCTGCAAATTCTTTTGTTACAGCTACCGTATACGTATTATTAAACAACATTGGTTCTAATAGCTCCAAATTATATGCTTCTTTAATACCGTCTCTGGCTTGTACGTATACCTCTTCTGCTTCGTTAGACTCCGCTTGTTCATCAAGCAGTGAAACGATAACGGTCCCTGTAAACTCCGGATAAATATCAATACTTCCCTGCTGCAATGCATTAAACACCATATCTGTTTTTCCAAGGTTCGGTTCTAACTCAACGGTAATATCACTTTCCTCCTCAATTAATATTTTATAGATATTCATAATGATTTCTGGTTCTGCTCCTAATTTTCCAGCAATAACAATTTCACCTTTTTGGCTGTTTGGTATCATAAAAGGAATCGCAATAACAAGTACAACAATCAACAACATTGCTGCAAAAGCCTGCATTCCGTATTTCTTAGACAGCTTCTCAAATAAACGGAGAATAAAATCAAGAATGACAGCTAATAAAGCAGCCGGTATTGCACCTAATAAGACGAGCGGAATATCCCCTCCCCGATCCAAACCTAGTAAAATAATATCTCCAAGTCCGCCGGCACCGATTAAAGCCGCAATCGTTGTAGTACCAACAATAAGCACCATGGAGGTTCGAATACCAGCCATGATTACTGGCATCGCAATCGGCAACTCTATCTTCATTAACTGCTTCCTGGTATTCATCCCCATCCCTCTGGCAGCTTCCCGTAATGCCGGATCAACCCCGTCTATTCCTGTGTATGTATTTCTGAGAATTGGCAGCAGTCCATATAGTACAAGAGCAACAATAGCCGGTTGAATTCCGATTCCTAAAAATGGAATTAAAAAGGCAAGCACAGCAAGACTCGGTATTGTCTGTAAGACTGCAGATGTGCCGATAATAGGCTCGGCAACACGTGGATACCTTGTCAGCATTATCCCTAATGGAACAGCAATTAAAATAGCAATACCAAGTGAAATTAAAGAAATCTGTAAATGCTCCCAAATTGCCTGGAGGAGCATATCCTGTCGATTCTGGAATACGTTAATAAATGAACTCATAAGATGCCTGCTCCTTCCTTTTCCTGCTGATAGAAGTATTGAAGCAATTCATTACTTGTAATAACACCGACAGCTTTTTGACCATTCTCCACCACCGGGAAATGAGTCTGCTTCACTGAACGAATAATTGCATATGCGTCCTCAACCGTGCTTTCAACAGGAATCGTCACAGCTTCTTTCTGTTCCTTATGATTTTCAAAAATTCCTTTTAAAATCTGATTTTTGTCCACAAGCATGAAAAATGCACTGCCGTATTCCATCACGTCATCAGCATTATCCTCCTTAAAATATGCTGGGTCCTTCTTCATAACTTCTTTAATCGGTTTTAGCCATGGCGACTGCCGATTTCCAATAAATTCTTCTACAAACTCATTTTCAGGATGTCTCATCAATTCTTCAGGAGATCCGCATTGAACAACACTGCCTTCTTTCATCAGGCAAATACGATCACTCATTTTTAATGCCTCGTCCATATCATGGGTAACAAAAACAATCGTCTTTTTGATCTCCGTTTGTAATTTATTTATATCTATTTGTAATTGCTCCCTGCTGATTGGATCGAGTGCGCTAAACGGCTCATCCATTAATACGATATCAGGATCCGCAGCTAAAGCCCGGATAACGCCGATTCGCTGCTGCTGCCCTCCTGACAGTTCTCCTGGATATCGCTTTTTAAAAATGGATGGATCGAGTCCTACCATATCCAATAATTCATCTGTCCGTTTCTGCATTTTACCTTTTTTCCACTTCAGCAAATCTGGAACCACCTGAATATTTTCCTGCACTGTCAAATGAGGAAACAAAGCAATTTGCTGCAGAACATAACCGATATTCCACCGTAACTCGTGAATGGAATATTCGCTTACCGGTTTATCATCTATGTATATTGTTCCTGCAGATGGATCAATCAGACGGTTAATCATTTTCATCGTGGTTGTCTTTCCGCAGCCGCTGGGACCAATCAATGTCATAAATTCACCTTTTTCCACCGTCAGATTAAAACGGTCTACAGCAGTTGTCCCATCCGGATATGTTTTTGTAATATCATCAAATGTAATCATCATAAATCCCCCTTCATTAATGATTCCCGATTGTACGTATTTAAAAACCTGGCATCGCTTTATTTTTCACTTTATATATAACTCAACTTTCACATCTGAGAATAAACATCTATATTTTGCTGTTCCAAGATGAACACGGTCTCTATTAACATGCTTGCTTTTAGTTAACTCATCTTTTTATTTTTTGAACAGGTTATTGTGTATAGCCTCCGCTCCGGCCAACCACTTTGCTCTAATAGGATTCTACAGCGTATGGAAGAAATAATATCCTGATGAAGTTAGCTGAAATCATTGTTTTTTATCCTAAATAAACATGCTGGTGTTTCAAATGGTTTTTTAGCAGTTCAAATCATGCCAGCATGAATAATTCATATCGAGAATAGCTTTCATGCACCAGAAATAAGGATTACTAGGCATGTTTACCATTTAACACAAAAAATTTGTTCTGTTAGATCTGCCTTTTATTTGTCCAGTTATTTCAGTATAGAACCCACCCTGCTAGCGGAGGCGGACCGTTTTGACTCCTGAGGGATCAGCACCATCTGAAGATCCACTTTTGCCAAGCGAACTTCTTGGCAAAAGTTAGCTGAAGAGCGTGCCCCTAGGAAAGCAAAACGGTCCGCCGCAGCGGTCGCCTCACACGTTACCTTCTTTCTCGGTAGAGTTTATGCTTTGTCAAGAGTTAGATGGAAGAAATGATCCCCCCTGTTCCTACAGCTAGGAAGTTTCTTTTTAAAGTGCGAAGTAGAGTAATTTATAAAGATACGTATAGGAAAAAATAAATTTGCTAAAAGAACAGCTCAGTTGAGCTTTTCTAAAAAATTTTGTACTTAAACAGATTGGTTCATGCTAAAATAACCATAGGAGCATAGAATAAGAATTTGGAAAAGAGAGTTGGGAACGTATGGATTATATTATTTTTGGGATTATCGCATATCTCTTAGGATCTATTCCATTTGCCTTAATTATCGGCAAAATAGGATATAAAATAGATGTTCGTGAGCATGGGAGTGGTAACCTGGGCGCAACCAATGCCTTTCGAGTACTCGGAATAAAAGCTGGAAGCATCGTTATTATCGGTGATATTTTAAAAGGAACTGCAGCTGTTTTATTACCTCAATTATTTGATGCAAACGTCTATCCTTTAATCATTGGTATTATAGCTGTCTTAGGTCATACTTATCCAATTTTCGCTAAGTTTAAAGGCGGGAAAGCTGTTGCAACATCAGGCGGGATGATTCTAGGAATTAATCCGTTTCTGTTTATTATCATGATTGCAACGTTCTTATTATCATTATATTTATCAAAATATGTTTCACTTTCATCCATGATTGCTGGAATTGTTGCCTTTTTTGCTTCCTTGTTTTTCAATGACATCGGACTGACCATTGTTATCTTTTTATTAACTGCTTTTGTAACCTACCGTCATTGGGCAAATATTAAACGAATAAAAAATGGTACAGAGCCTAAAATAACGTGGATGTAGAAAGCCGATAAATTGAATATTTAAGCCGAATTCAGTATACTAGTGGCTAGTTATAATTTTGATTGTTTAAGCATCTAAGGTACCACAGATGTTTACAAGAAAGGGCGTTTTTTTATGCAGCAAATAGACACGATTTCATTAAAAAAGCTTCCATCTAAGGAAGAAAGACATAGATTATTTGGTTCTGTTCCGCCTGGAGAGAAAAAAAAGCCTACTGAAAAAAGCAAAATGGCTGATTTACAAAATGTAAAACGTGATTTTCTTTTTGATTTGGATGCAGTTGGAGTAGCAAATGTAAAGTATCCTGTCCGTGTCTTGAGCGGACAAGCACCTTATGAACAAACAACCATTGGGACATTCACATTTTCATCCAGCATCCCTGCCAATAGTAAAGGCACAAATATGAGCCGTTTTATGGAGCTGTTAGAGCAATATTATCGAGGCGGCTTCACCATCTCTATTGATGAGCTAAAACAGTTTACCAAGGATCTGGCAAATAAACTGGAGCAGGATGATGCATCTGTTTCTGTACGCTTCCCCTGGTTCTATGAACGTGAAGCTCCACAGACTCTTGCCTCAGGACTGAACCATGCTGAAGCATCTGTTTCTGTACGCTATTCAAAACATGAGGATTATCAAATCAACGTTTCTTTAAAAGTACAAATAACGACACTATGCCCCTGCTCAAAAGAAATTAGTGAATACAGCGCTCATAACCAGCGGGGTAATGTGACGATTGAAACAGAGCTGGAGTCTAATTTTTCGAATGCAGATGATGATTGGAAGGTACTTTTATTAGAGGCTGCTGAAAGTAATGCAAGTGCCAGACTTCACCCTATTTTAAAAAGACCGGATGAAAAAATGGTAACAGAGCAGGCTTACGAAAATCCGAGATTTGTCGAGGATATGGTTCGCTTAATTGCAGCAGACCTCTATGAATTGCCTTCTGTTCTTAAGTTTCATGTATCATGCCGTAACGAGGAATCTATTCATATGCATGATGCTATTGCTTCAGTTACGTATGATAAGCGCAACGGACAAGGTTAATTTTAATATGAAATATATATTTATTGGACTTATTCGCTTTTACCAGCTTGCCATCAGTCCTTTTACACCGGCAACCTGCCGCTTCTATCCTACCTGCTCAGCCTATGCTATAGAAGCATTTCGACGTTTTGGAATTTTTAAAGGTGGAATATTGACTATAAAGAGAATTAGTAAATGTCATCCATTCCATCCAGGCGGAGTTGATTACGTTCCAGAGAAATCTGAGAAAAAGCATTAATACAAGGGAGAGAGACAATGGACATTAAAGTATCAGAACAAGTTGCAAAATGGTATAAAGAAGAGTTAGCTTTAGAGAATGAAAAGAATGTACGATTCTTTCCAAGATATGGCGGAGTCGGCGGCAGAATTGCCGGTTTTTCTCTCGGAATTAAAGCTGAAGCACCAAAAAACGAAACTACTTCAACCACGGTAGAAGGTATCCATTTTTTTGTTGAAGAATCCGATGACTGGTATTTTGAAGGAGCAAATTTATCTGTCTCTTATGATGAATCTAAAAAAGAACCAAAAATTGAATATCCTGAAACAGATTAATGAAATTACTGTAGAGCAGACAAAAAGCGTAGGAGATTGATTTTCCTACGCTTTTTGCTATTTAAATCGCTCTAATTGATCCAGCCTGTTTTCAGTTTTTAAAATCTGCCATTGATAGTCGCCGAATAAATCAAAATGGGGGTATTTAGGTTTTAAATCAATCCAGGATTCATCTAAATTATATTTCCTCCCCCACTCTTTTAGCTTCTCCAAGTCACTGCAGCCGACTTTTGTTACTGTATTACAGCCAGGGAAACGATCATCCAGCCAATAATGTGTTATAAAATCAATCTTTCCAGCTCGCACATTTCGCTTCCACTGGTTTAACTCTTCTCTTTTTAATCCAAAAGCCATTTCTAATCCTCTTTCTTAAGCTGATCTTGATATGCAGCGTGCCAATCAGGAAATTTCCTTCGAATAGATAGCGGTCGAAAGGTGTCTTTATCAACAATTGTGTGAGTTGTTGTACCAGTGACAGCTAAATCTCCAGCTCCATTTAGAATTTCATAACGATAAACCGTACGTAAACCGTCGTAAGTCTCCAGCCATGTTTTTACAACTGGTTTTTCACCATAGCGAACGGCATTTTTATATGAAATTTGCGCATCAATTACAGGAGAAACAACATTATGCTTCTCCATGCCTTGATGATAGTTAAGCCCTAAAGCTTCCACAAATTTTGTACGCCCGATTTCAAACCAAACTAAATAATTCGCATGGTAGACGACGCCCATCTGATCGGTTTCCTGATATCTAACTTCTATTGGTGTTTCTGTAATTAACAAGCGTTCTTCCTCCTCTTACTTCCCGCAATCAATCCATTTCTTGAACCATTTCCTCCATAAATTCATAATCCATCGGCCCCATTTTTCTCGGATGCTGTATTTTCCCATCTGTTCCGATAAAATATGTGGTTGGTGCCGCATAGACAACATACTGATCAGACACGGCGTTATCTTTATCCAAAGGTACAGGAAACGTATATCCATGCTCCTGAATAAATTCCTGCGCATCCGATATGCTGTTTTCAACTGTAGTCAGATTTACAGTAACTACCTCCACTTCTTCTTGATAGTCCTCATAGAATTTCTGCAGTTCGGGCATTTCTTCTATACAAGGGGGACACCAGGAATACCAGAAGTTTAAAATTACTTTCTTTCCCTGTAAATCTGAAAGCTGAAAGCTTTCTCCTTCTAATGTCTCAAGTTCAAAATCAGGAGCTTGTTCACCAGGTTCCACTCCGGCACTTTCAGCAGGGGCAATGGCAGCACCCTGGCCAGAAGTACCATCGTCTATAAGAACTGGATCTTCTTCTCCATTTGCAGTGTTATCCATGAATCTGTCTTGAACAATATTTGCAATAACAATCCCAACAAGTACTAATAATAAGGTGAGCGCAAATATCCGTTTATACACTTCTTATCTCCTACCATCCAAATTAATTGGTTTCCTTCCTCTATCGTAAAGAGGAACTTGAAATTTGTAAAGGATAGAGCCCTTAAAAATAGCATAGAAAAAGAGCCTTGTCTGATTAAAAACAAAGACTCTTTTTCCATACAAAACAGCTGACTGTTTATGCTTTTACTTTTTCACGCAGTACCATACGTAAGATACCACCATGACGATAGTAATCAATTTCTACGTCACTATCAAAACGGGCAACTGCTTTAAATGAAGTTACCTTACCAGCTTCATCTGTTGCAGTTACATTGACTAAATCACCCGGTTTTACAGATTCATCAACATCTACAGCAAATGTTTCTTTCCCTGTTAAACCTAAGCTTTCAGCGTTTTGACCTTTTTCAAATTGCAACGGTAATACACCCATCATTACAAGGTTAGAGCGGTGAATACGCTCAAAGCTTTCAGCAATAACTGTTTTGATTCCTAATAAATTTGTACCTTTTGCAGCCCAGTCACGGGATGATCCCATACCATAATCTTTTCCGCCCATAACAATAAGACCTGTTCCGTCTTGTTGATATTTCATTGCAGCATCATAGATTGGCATTACATCACCAGTTGGCCAGTAGGTAGTGTAACCACCTTCTGTGCCAGGAGCTAATAGGTTACGGATACGGATGTTAGCAAACGTACCACGCATCATGATTTCATGGTTACCACGGCGAGACCCGTAAGAGTTAAAGTTTCTTGGTGAAACTCCTTTTTCCTGCAAGTACTTACCTGCTGGCATATCTTTTGCAATTGCACCTGCCGGAGAAATGTGATCTGTTGTTACAGAATCGCCAAATAATCCGATAGCACGTAATCCGCTGAGTGGTTCAACTGTTCCTGCTTCAGGAGTCAGCCCTTCAAAGAATGGAGGATTTTGGATATAAGTAGAGTCCTCATCCCATTCAAATAATGGCTCATCTGTTGTATCAATTTCATTCCATTTTTCATTGGAATTAAATACATTTTCATATTCTTTGCGGAAGATTTCCGGAGTAACTACTTTCTGAACCTCTTCTTTGATTTCAGTAAGTGTTGGCCAGATATCAGACATATAAACGTCATTGCCCTCTGCATCTTTACCAAGAGCATCTTTTGTTAAATCAACATCCACTGTTCCTGCCAGTGCATAAGCAACTACAAGCGGCGGTGATGCTAAGTAGTTCGCTTTTACAAGCGGATGGATACGTCCTTCAAAGTTACGGTTACCTGATAATACAGAAGACGCAATTAAATCACTTTCAGCAATAGCTTCTTCAATTTCTTCACGTAAAGGTCCGGAGTTACCGATACATGTTGTACATCCGTAACCTACAAGATTAAAACCAAGTTTATCTAAATACGTTTGTAAGCCGGCATCTTCTAAGTAACGTGTTACAACTTTGGAACCTGGTGCCAGTGAAGTTTTTACATATTCAGGAACTTCAAGACCTTTTTCAACAGCTTTCTTTGCAACAAGACCTGCCCCTAACATAACATACGGGTTTGATGTGTTTGTACAGGATGTAATTGCAGCAATAGCAAGGCTGCCGGTTTTCATAACAGAAGTTTTACCATTTGGATGCTTGATTTCAACTTCTTTATCAAATTCAGCTTTATCTAATCCAAATCCCTGATTTCCTTCTTTTGCAGTAATTGCTTTATTAAATTCTTTTTTCATGTTAGACAGTGCAATTAAATCCTGAGGACGTTTTGGGCCGGAAAGATTCGGTTCTAACTCTGAAAGATTAATTTCAATTACTTGTGTATATTCAGGATCAGCATCATTTGCATCGTACCATAAATTATTTTCTTTACAGTATTTTTCAACAGTTGCAATCAGCTCATCGTCACGACCAGTTAATTTTAAATAATCAAGCGATTCCTGATCAATTGGGAAGAAACCACAAGTTGCGCCGTATTCTGGCGCCATATTAGAAATAGTCGCACGGTCAGCTAATGGCATATCCTTTAGACCTGGTCCGAAGTACTCTACAAATTTACCAACTACATTTTGTTCACGCAATACCTGCGTTACTTTCAATGCAAGGTCAGTCGCTGTGGTACCATTCGGGAATGAACCTGTGAATTTCACACCAATTACTTCAGGTGCAGGGAAATAAGAAGGCTGTCCAAGCATACCTGCTTCCGCTTCAATTCCACCAACGCCCCAGCCCAGAATACCTAGACCATTGATCATTGTTGTATGGGAGTCGGTTCCTACAAGTGTATCAGGGAACGTGTCATAAGTGCCGTCTTCATTTTCAAGCGCATGTACAACATCAGCAAGATACTCCAGGTTAACCTGGTGAACAATACCTGTTGCCGGCGGTACTGCACGATAGTTGTTAAATGCTTTCTGAGCCCAGTTTAAGAACTGATAACGCTCCGCATTACGTTCAAATTCTAATTCCATATTTGCACGTAATGCATCTGGTGTTCCATATTGGTCAACCTGTACAGAGTGGTCAATGACTAAATCTACAGGAACTTCCGGATTGATTTTGTCCGGCTCCCCACCAAGATCTACCATTGCCTTACGAAGAGAAGCAAGGTCAACAACCGCAGGCACCCCTGTAAAGTCCTGCAAAATAACGCGGGAAGGTTTAAAAGGCACATCTGCTCCTGTAGCCTTATCTGTTCCCCAGTTTGCCAGTGATTCAACATGTTCATTTTTAATTTGATGTCCATCATGCTGTCTTAGTAAAGATTCTAAAAGAACACGGATAGAAAATGGCAAACGATCCACCTTACCTAATCCTGCTTCTTCCAAATCCTTCAAACGGTAATAATTATACGTTTTACCGTTCAGCTCGAACTGCTTTTTTGCATTGTACGCATTTGTGTTCGACATATTGTGTTACCCCTTTCATTTCCTCTCCTCCCCGACTTTTCGCAAGGAGGTATTACTTTTTTTAATCAATACTGCTATTCAAATAAATAGACTGTTCATAGTATATAATATAGGAATCTAGCAAATAAAACAAATAATTATTGTTAAATAGTAGATAGTAAAAAGTTATGCCAAGAGATAAGCCTAACTTATATAAACCCTAAATTATTGATAGTGAAAATAATATGAATGCTTTAAACCTGATTAGGTTTGTAAAATGAAAACATTGCATCAAAAAAATTATATGTCAGGATCATCATCAGCCTTTGGAAAAATAATTTCAAACGTGCTCCCTTTATCTTCATTATTATACATATGAAAATCTGCATCATGATTACTGAGGATTTTTTTAGTAATTAACAGCCCCAGTCCTGTCCCGGATGATTTTGTTGTAAAAAAAGGTTCCCCGAGCCGGTGCAGAACCTCTTCTGGCAGCCCGCAGCCTTCATCAATAACAGAAATTTTTATTTTATCATCATTTTCTTTTGCTTTAACAATGATTTGTCCAGGCTGATCCATTGCTTCAATTGCATTTTTCACCAGGTTAATTAGAACTTGTTTAATTTGAGAACGATCACAAAGAACCGGTGCATTTGTACTGCTCTGCAGCTGAATTTGAATATTCTTTTGATTCGCCTGCGATTGTAATAACATTGCTACGTCCTGCATCATACTTGTTACTTCTTCTTTAGAACGATTATCTGTCAAAGGCTTCGAAATAAATAATAATTCTGATGTAATTGACTCGATTTTTTCAACTTCCTCAATCATCACATTAAAGTATTCCTCCTTATGCTGTGCACCAGCCTGGAGTAATTGCAGGAAACCCTTTAAGGATGTAAGCGGATTGCGTATTTCATGAACCAGGCTTGCAGCCAGCTGACCTGCCACATTCATCTTCTCTGAACGGATCATCAAATCATCCAGCATTGAATCTTCTGTTTTTCTTTCCAGATAAGCCAAAATTCTTTTTTCTGTATCTATATCTTCTAAATCGTAATTTAACTCACAGGAAAAAGAGAACACCTCACCTTTTTTAGTCGGAATATCGATTAACAGATTTTTTTGTTTCACTTTGTCATCAATCAAAAACTGTGATGTAACCTCAGGGTCTATTCTGAGTGGAGCATCCTTCCACGTCTTTCCAATTACTTCTTTTGGTCCATAACCAAGTATCCTATAGACAGAATCACTGATATATTCTATTTCGCCGCTTAATTTGAATACTACCACAATTCCTTCAATATTCTTACTCAGCCATGAAACAATGGCTGCTGAAAGCGCTGCATCGGGGTGTAAATTATGACGACTTTCAGAACTTTGTAAGCCATTAGGCAGTTCATTTTTTTGTTTTTTATCCATACCCATGCTCCTTCCAGAAATTATTATAAATAATATGTATGATTATGACGAAACAATTATGAATACTTGTGTATATTTCTTAATAACTTTATAATATAAAAGTAAGGAATGATGACAATGGTTAAATTAATGTTACTACAATTTTCTAAAAAAATAAATTGATAGTTTATAATAATTAGCAATATTCGTAATTTTTCTTGTAAGATTAAGGTGAGGTGTACGATGATATCACTTATTGTTATAATGTGGGGCTGTTTATTAATAGGTTTGATGGCAATCGGTGGGTATTTTATGTTTCGAAAGTTCTTAAAACGGCTGCCAAAAGAGGACGGACGCTCAATTATGGATTGGGAAGAATATTATTTTGAACAGACGTTACATAAATGGTCTCAGTCAGAAAAAGACTTCTTAGAAGAACTGGTTTCACCAGTTCCTGAATTGTTTAGAGATGTTGCCAGACAAAGAATTGCCAGTAAAATTGGCGAATTATCCATTCAAAAAAATGAGGAATCCATTACACGTCCAACATTAATTGAAGGATATATTTTAGCAACACCAAAAAGAGATCATAAATTTCTCCGCAAAAAACTGAAGGAAAAAAATATTGATATTGCGCCCTATGAAGATTTTTTCCGGCAGTCAAGAGACAATTATCAGGAGAATTGGGAAGAGAAATATAAGCAGAAGAAATCATAGTTTTCATATCCCGGGGCTAAACAAGTTATATTCCAATAAAAGAATGATTTTCGTAAATAAAAAAGCAAAGTGCTCAAATTTCTGCACTTTGCTTTTTTGTTAATTGTAAATACTGATAAAGCATAGCTAATCTCCAAGTCCCAATCATTCCTAAAGCAAGTAAAAAGAACATGCCGGAGGTTTCTCCGACAGAGATGCTTGTACCAATAATAAGCTTTATAATAATACGGATTACCAGCAAACTAACTAAAATGACGGGAAACATCTTTGATGGCTTAACATAGATATGATCCCCTTCATGCTCTAATTTTGATGTTTTAATTAAAAAAATAGAAAATATTATTCCTACAATCAGCGCTTCCGCAACTTGAAGCCAGCTTATCTGAAACATCGGAAATAAGAACATAAGCGCCCCGGTACTCATAAAAAATGGCGGCAGGATAATGCTTTTTACAGATGCCGGCCTTCTGGAAGCACGCATCCGCACAAATATCATCACAATTGCCATAAATGCAAAAACAGCCGTTGTCGCAATTGCTAAATACATACCTAACAACTCTTTTCTCTAAATTCTGGCAAACATCAGCTTTTAAATAGTTTAATCTGATGCTTTTCATCTTCTAGTTTAAAATCTTTATTTCAAGCATACCTCTAAATACTCTTATTTGAAAGCATTTAAAACCCGGTAAAGCCGAATAAATTTGCTAAAAATCCAGTTAATTTTGTCATCCAATCAAAAAACAATGCAATTCCCACTAAAATCATTATCCAGCCGCCGATTTTCACCATTTTTTGGCTGTGCTTTCTAAACCATTTTAACTTGCCGATAAAAAAGGCCAGTACTAAAAAAGGAATAGAGAACCCTAAAATATAGCTGACCATCATAATCATTCCTATATTAGGACTTGTTGCAGCCAGTGAAAATACAATAGCTAGAATTGGCCCGGTGCATGGTGTCCACCCTAAGGAAAAAGCCATACCAATGATAACAGAACCAAAATAACCTGCAGGACGATTTTTAAAATGAATTTTACGATCTTTCATGAGAAACTGAAAATTTAATACTCCGACAATAACTAAACCAAAAAAGATAATTAAAATAGCACCAATTTGTCTTATTTCATTTTGATATGTTACTAAAAACTCGGAGATATAAGTTGTCGTAAAACCAATCATTATAAAAATACTTGAAAAACCAATTAGAAAGCATACCGTATGTAAAATTGCTTTTCGATCAAGCCCCTTATTATCTTGATTTATTTCATCCATGCTCATTCCCGTAATATAAGAAAGAAATACTGGATACAACGGTAGAACACAAGGCGAAATAAATGAAAGAAATCCAGCTGCAAAGGCTAAGAAAATATTAATTTCCTCCATGATAATCCCCCTATCAATCATTTCTATTCTAACAGAGAAATACAAAAATAAAAGATTATTTTATGACAATCTCCATACATTTTACGAATGATATGAAAAAAAGATGCCTAAAGGGATAATATTGTATCCTTCCCTGCATAATTATTTTTACCAATAAGAAAAACCACCTTCTAAAAAAAGTGGTTTTAGTGCTTGTCCATAAAATAATTATAAATTATTTCCCAGACTGATTTTGGTTATTCATCGCCCGCATCATCTGATTAATTTTCTTCTGCGATGGCTTTTGGCCCATTTGCATCATCAATGTACGAAGCATCTGCTCATTAATCGGCGGATTCTTTTTCAAATAATTCATCATATATTTTCTGGCAATGAAAAATCCAAGAGCAACACCAGCAACTAAAGCTGCAATTGCAATTAATACTACCCATATCGTACTCATGTTACAAAATTTCCTCCTTCGTGTTGTCTCTAATACAGTATATTAGATTAGAGGAAATTATACAACACTTGACTTTCATCATCCTGTGCTTTTACCGGCTTTGGAGAAATCCATCCATACTGAGGTGTATCCTTCCCCTGTACAAAGAAATAAGGATGAATATCTTCTAATATAGGAAAAAGTACAGATACTGCCGAAACTAAATGATTACATTTTAAAATTAACTGTCCATTCTCTATATATAGACAAAGTGTTTCTTCCCCTTTTTTTACAATCACTCTATTCCCGATTCGTTTTATCATGATATCAGGTGAAGAAAACGTCTTTAAATGCATAGCAAACTTATAAAAATGGATTTTTCTGGTTATGAATCGAAATTGCTTTCTAATTATTATCTCATCTTGATTTTCAGCACATTCTAAAAAGAATCGATGTAATAAATCACTTTTATGAAAATAATTTTTTGCTACACTCTCTTCTATCCAATAAATTGCATATTCATTCATCACGCATTCCTCCTTTGACTATTATTATAGAGGAATCTATTTCCGAAAGTTGTCAAAATAGTGTGCAAAGAACAACTTCTTTTGTCGAAACTAGAATAATAAAAGAGAGAGGTACTTTTACCTCTCTCTTCATTGATATAAAGTATATAAACTTTCCTTATTTTGTAACTTCTTCAACCAATTTAACAACATTATCCACTGTAAAACCAAATTTCTCAATTAATAGATCGCCATTCGCAGAAGCGCCGAAACGGTCAATGGTAAGAGTCTTTCCTTCAAAGCCGACATAACGATCCCATCCAAATGACGCTGCCATTTCAAGACCAACTCTAGCTGTTACTTCTTTAGGAAGTACTTCGTTTTTATATGCTTCATCCTGCGCTTCGAAACGATCCCATGAAGGCATACTTACAACCTGAACATCGACACCTTTTTCTTTCAAAGCCTCTTGAGCAGCAACTGCTAATTGAACTTCAGAACCTGTAGCTAATAGAAGGGCATCTGGAGTTTCTTTTTCAGATTTACTTACAATATAAGCACCTTTTTTAACTCCTTCATAAGCTAATTCTGCTGTATTAGCTAATGTAGGAAGATTTTGGCGGGTCAACACAAGAGCTGTAGGCTGATCTGTTGATTCCAGAGCTAGTCTCCATGCTGCCTGTACCTCGTTTCCATCAGCTGGACGAATTAAAGATAGATGAGGCATAGCACGTAGAGCAGCTAAATGCTCTACAGGTTCATGCGTTGGACCATCTTCACCAACCGCGATAGAATCATGTGTAAACACATATGTTACAGGCATATTCATAATAGATGCAAGACGAATAGATGGGCGTAAATAGTCACTGAACACAAAGAATGTTCCGCCAAAAACATGAAGTCCGCCATGAAGAGCCATTCCGTTTAACGCTGCGCCCATTGCATGTTCACGAACGCCAAACCAAACATTACGTCCGGCATAATCTTCTTTTGTAAAATCATTTTCATCATTAATTGTCGTTTTATTGGATCCTGCAAGGTCCGCACTTCCGCCAAAGAAGTTTGGAACAGCTTTTGCTACTGCATTTAACACTTCACCTGAAGAGGCACGTGTAGCAAGCTTTGATCCTTCCTCATACACCGGAAGACTTTCATGCCAGTTTTCAGGAAGCTCGCCTTTCAACGCAAGTTCAAACTGCTCACCTAATTCTGGATATGCTTCTTTATAAGCCGCAACAAGTTCATTCCATGCAGATTCTTTTTTTGAACCGTCAGTAACAATCTTTTCTTTGAAGTCGGCATATACTTCATCAGATACATAAAAATCTTCATGATTCCATTTATAGGCTTCTTTTGTTAACTTCACTTCATCTGCTCCAAGCGGAGATCCATGTGAAGCACTGGAAGCAGACTTATTCGGAGAGCCATAGCCGATAATTGTTTTCACTTCAATTAATGTCGGCTGGTCTTGATTTTGCTGTGCTTCTTTAATTGCCTGGCGGATAGCATCTACATCATTTCCGTCTTCTACCCGAAGCACTTGCCAGCCGTATGCTTTAAAGCGTTGTTCCGTGTTTTCAGAGAATGCGCGATCCAAATCACCATCTAAGGAAATATCATTTGAATCATAAAGGGCGATCAGTTTGCCTAAGCCGAGATGACCGGCTAAAGATGCCGCCTCATGAGAAATCCCTTCCATTAAATCCCCGTCACTGACAATAGCATATGTATAATGGTCTACCACATTATACGCTTCTTTATTATAAGTAGCACTAAGATGTGCTTCAGCCATTGCCATTCCAACAGACATAGCAATCCCCTGACCTAATGGCCCTGTAGTTGCTTCCACACCGTCCGTATGATGTACTTCCGGATGCCCCGGAGTTTTAGAATCCCACTGACGGAACTCTTTTAAATCATCGATAGACACTTTATAGCCGGATAAATGCAATAGACTGTAAAGCAGCATAGATCCATGACCAGCAGATAAAACAAAACGGTCACGATTGAACCATTTCGAATTTTTTGGGTTATGATTCATAAAATCTGTCCAGAGGGTGTAAGCCATAGGCGCCGCCCCCATTGGTAAACCAGGATGTCCGGAGTTTGCTTTTTCAATCGCATCAATGGATAACGTACGAATCGTATTAATGGATAGTTCTTCAATTTGTTGTGTCATTATTTTTCTCCTTCCACTTCAAAACATATTCTATTTCTATCTCTATTTTATAATGAAATCCTTTACTATACAAGCTAAGTCAATATGAAGAATGTGAAGAATTAGTGTTTTTTACTGCGTTCCTGATAATCACGAAGCTTTTGCGGGGTAACATCATTACCTTCCGGATCAACTACTGTCATCCCTTTCAGATGATTTTTAAAAGAGCCTCGTACATTTGCTAAATACTCTTTACGTAATGTTTGCTGCTCATTTTTTTCTTCCTCTGTTAATCCTTCATTTTTTGCTTTATTGGCTAAAATATTAATTCTATCTAATTTATCTTTAGACAACATATAACTTGTCCCTCCTTCTACTAAAAAAACAGGAGATAAACTTCCTGTTCTTCTATCTTACGCTACGATTAATTTTCATTCAAGGAATTGATATACTCCTGATAACGCCGGTGGATTGTAGCTTTTGATGCATTAAAGCCAAGACCGTTTAAAACCGTAGTGATTTCGTGAAACGTTAATTTATTCTGACGAAGCCGGACAATCTCTTCTATTGGAATTTCAGTACGCTCTCTTCCCGGAGACTGATTGATATGATTTAAATTTTTTTGAGGTTTATATCCATTTGATACAGCGCGGCGCATCCCCCGTTTTATTTTCATATTATGTAGTTTACGCTGATATTCTTCCACTATACCGACAATATTTAGCACCATTGAGTCAGCTTCATTTATCTCCAGCCTCCCCTCATGTGTAATTGTATAAATAGGGATATCCATTTTCCGCAGCTGATGAAATAAAGCAATTTTAGTATTTCCTCTACCTAATCTTGTCTCGTCTTGAATACAAAGACAATCAGCTTCTTGATGTGAAAAATAATCAAGAAGCTGAAAAATACCATCTCTATCTATGTCATAGCCGCTGGCCTTTTCCTCAATGCAATCCACAATAGTAAAATTTAATTTTCCAGCCAGTACTGTTAACTCTTCATATTGTCTTTGAAGTGATGTTTCCTGTGTTTCTTTCTCAGTACTTACCCGACAATAAATTATTGTTCTCAATATTTTATCCTCCAATAGCAAAGCCCTCTTTTTCTCATCTCTTAAGTAAAATGCATCTTTAAGAATACGTTCATAAGTCTAATAAAAATAAAACAGAAAATTTATTCATACTTTTAGAACAAGCACTTTAAACAATTTATTTTACCAACACTGCAAATTTTATTTACTCTCTAAAAAATATGCAAGGAAATTAGCCATACGGGCTAAAATATTTAAGCAGTAGTAACCATCATCGTATATAAAAATAATAATGCAATAATAAAAGCCACAATATAAAATGCATCTGATTTCATTAGTTTTTCAAACATATAAAAAACTCCCTTCAGTATTTTATAAGGTCCTGGAACAGTTGTTCTGATACCAGTATATTTAGAACAGTTGTTCTTGTCAATACTTTTTCAGAACATTTGTTTGTAAAATTATTATTTAAGTGCTATACTGTGAATAACAAATACCTATGCTAGAGGGGAGAAAGTCATGACAAAACTATCAAAAAGACAACAGATGATTTTTGACTTTATTAAAGAACAAGTAGAGCAAAAAGGGTATCCGCCTTCTGTTCGTGAAATCGCTGTTGCTGTAGGATTAGCTTCAAGCTCTACCGTTCATGGCCACTTAGAAAGGCTGGAGAACAAAGGATATATACGAAGAGATCCAACAAAGCCCCGCGCCATTGAGATTATGTATGAGAATGAAAACGAAGCGCCCAGAGACAAAGCTATTTATGTACCTGTAATCGGAAAAGTTACTGCAGGAATCCCTATTACAGCAATTGAAAACATTGAAGAATTCATTCCTGTTCCAAGCTCCTCAGCCGGGCCGGAGGATAATCTGTTTATACTTGTAATTGATGGAGAAAGTATGATTGAGGCAGGTATTTTAGACAATGATATGGTTATTGTCAAACAGCAAAGTTCCGCAGATAATGGCGATATCGTTGTAGCAATGACCGAGGATAACGAAGCTACTGTTAAACGTTTTTTTAAAGAAAAGAATCGTTTTCGCCTGCAGCCGGAAAACGCAACAATGGAACCACTTTATTATGAAAATGTTTCTATCTTGGGTAAGGTTATCGGATTATACCGTAATATTCACTAAAAAAAGTGTATTCATACAAGCTGAGAACATTTTGTCTCGAAGTCGTATAATTCCTAAAAAAGGTTAACGGACACATTTTAAAATGTGTCCGTTAACCTTTTTTTCTAACATAAAATTAGTCTGATCCTAATATGCTTTAAATAAAGTACAAGTTCAAGGAGTGTATAAAATTGACTGAAACGATGAAAAAGAAACGTTGGCTTTATTTTCCGATTATTATAATCAGCTTTGTTCTGGGAATTATCTATTTAACGAAGGTTGCTGACTACTTAACACTGCCATTTTTATCAACTCTTTTACTTATTGTGACTTTTTTAGAAGTCTATCCAGGCAAGAACTATTTTTCCAAAACTAATCTAATAAAAATTATTTCTGCTCTTTTGCTTGTAGCACTTGCTTTATGGTATCAGATTACTGTTTTTATTCTCGGCTAAATCAAATCAACAAAACGTTTAATACGGTCTTTTTTTACATTTCAAAAATCTGATGCTTACCATTCCTTATGTTAATCAAAAATAAGTAATATACCAACTTTTTCGAATATAAAAAATAGAGCTGTTTTAAATATTTACATTTAGTATATAAAACAGTACGACTCTTTACATCGGGTAAAAAAAATGATGCCGACTGTTTAATACCTGCCACCGTATTGTTATGACACCTTATGTTCCAAACGTAATCTGTCAGCCACCATTGCAATGAATTCACTATTTGTCGGCTTAGCTTTTGAAATATTGATGGTGTAGCCAAATAGAGCCGAAATGGAATCTATATTTCCTCTGCTCCAGGCAACTTCTATCGCATGGCGTATAGCTCTTTCCACCCGTGAAGCAGTTGTGTTGAACTTTTTCGCAATATCAGGGTAAAGTACTTTTGTAATAGACCCTAAAAGCTCAATGTCATTATAAACCATCGTAATTGCCTCTCTTAAGTACATATATCCTTTAATATGTGCAGGTACACCAATTTCATGAATAATATTTGTTATATTCGCTTCCAAATCTTGTTTTTTCCTGTTTTCTGTATTCGTTTTATTTACATTTGACACTCTTGGAATGCTGCTGCCCTGAACCTGCAAGATTTGGTCAGCCAGATTCTGTATGTCAAATGGCTTCAGAATAAAATAAGAAGCTCCTAAATCTACAGCTTTCTTCATTACTTCTTCTTGGCCAAAAGCAGTCAGCATAATAATATGGGGTTTTTTATTTAAATCCATTTTTTTAATTTCATTTAATACGGCAATACCGTCCATATGGGGCATGATTATATCTAATACCAATACATCTGGATTCTTCTCTTCAATTAGCGGGATGCAATCCCTGCCGTTTAAGGCTGTTCCAACTATTTCAATTTCTTCCTGTTCCCCAAAAAAATCCTCCATTAATTGAATTAACTCACGATTATCATCAACAAAACATACAGATATTTTACTCACTAAAAAATCCTCCTTTTGCTTTTTATGCACCTATTACATATTCTACAAAAAATATAAATATCCTCTTTAAAATCAAAAAACTTTTGATTTATTTCGATTTTCTTAAGTATTCTCTGTTTTTCTTTGTTTTTCACCAACTTTCGACACGATTTTTAATCTTTTTTGTATACGTTTTCATTATATCAGATAGTAATTGGATATAAAACACCTGTATCCATACACTGTACGCAACTTTAATCTTTATAATACTAACTCAACTTTCGCACCTGAGAATAAGCTTCTATACCTTCCTATTCCATGATGAGCAAGTTATTTTTTAAGCCGCAAAAATTGAGATACTAATCAAAAAATACTTGTAATGGCAATCACCATTACAAGTATTTTTTAAGCTGCATTCTGATTAGACTCAGGTTTGATAATGCCGGCGTCCTCAAGCATCCATTCGATATGAACACCATAACCCGAGGTCGGGTCATTAACAAACACATGTGTTACTGCACCAATAATTTTGTCATTTTGAATAATTGGACTGCCACTCATTCCCTGAACAATCCCGCCTGTTAATTCTAACAACCTGGGGTCAGTGATCTGAATAACCATTCCTTTGGTTGATGCTGACTTTTGAGGAACACTGCTGATAATTTCAATATCAAATTCTTCAATTTTTTCTCCATCAACTACTGTAAGAATTTTTGCAGGACCTTCTTTGACTTCATGAGATAACGCAACAGGAAATGCTTCTTCATATTTTTCATGATTTACTTCCTTCTCTAATATCCCAAATATGCCATAATCCGTATTTTTGGTTATATTACCAATTCTTTTTTCCTGTGTTTGAAAGGAGGCTTGTTTTTCCCCTGGTAAACCATTATCTCCTTTTTCAATTGCTGTAACAGAAGAATGAATAATGGAGCCCTGTTTAATATCAATTGGCTTTTTTGTATCCATATCTGATATAACATGACCTAAAGCACCATACCGCCCTGTTTCCGGGTCATAAAATGTCATTGTACCGATACCTGCAGCAGTATCTCTAATATATAACCCGATTTTATAAGCTTTTTCTTTCTTATCAAAAATCGGCTGTAAATTGGTTTCGATAAATTTATCTCCACGTTTCAGCTTGATCTGCAGCTTTTTATTCTCTTTGCCGCTATTATCTACAATCGGTTTGATATCTGTCATATGATTTATTTTTTGACCGTTTATTTCAACGATTGTGTCACCAACATTTATTTTAGCAGCTTCTCCCGGAGATTTTGCTCCTTCTGATACTTTTACCTGGTGATGACCGACAACCAGAACACCTTTTGTTTCCAGCTGTACTCCAATAGATTGTCCCCCCGGCACCACCTTTACATCCTCCAGGCGATGGTACTGCTCCTTATTGTCCTCTTTTGAGCTCTCTCCTTTATTGAAAAAAGGGGTAATCGGGGAGTCATGGAACACTTCTTTATATCCTTGTAGGGATGTATCTGCGTGAATAAAGGAAGGAAAAAGAAAAAACAACATAAAAAAAAGTGATAACAGCGAGCTTAATTTATATTTTAAATTGCTCTTGTTTGGTTTACTCATAAATCGTCTCCTCCTCATACAAAAAATATTATCTTTCTGTACATATACTTTTTGCAGTTGGAGGGCAGTTTAAACTGGAACAACCTATGTGATATGTGTATCTTTTCCTCTAAAAATATAGATAAACTAACGTATAGTGTTGTTGTTCTAAAGGTGCAAAAGGACATGTTATTAACGAAATTTGTAAGTACAGGAAAAAGAAAAAACCGGTACGTTTATTGTCCGGTTTTTTTTCGTTTTTATCCCTTTAATTTGATTTTTTAAAACGGCCTGCCAATACTAACATTTCCTTTGCATGTTCTTTTGCTGTATCTGTTAATTTTGTTCCTGTAATCATACGGCTTATTTCCTCAATAAGCTCTTTGTCATTTAATTCCATTACAGAAGTAAAGGTGCGATTCGACTTTTCTTTTTTCTGGATAAATTTATGTGTATCTGCCATCGCAGCAACCTGCGGAAGATGTGTAATACATAAAACCTGTGATTCAAGTGATATTTCATGGATTTTTTCAGCGATTGCCTGTGCAACTCTTCCACTGACACCTGTATCCACTTCATCAAAAATAACACTCGTGATCCCCTGATGCTTTGAGAAGATTTTCTTTAAAGCAAGCATAATCCTTGATAACTCTCCTCCTGAAGCAATTTTTGTAAGATCCTTTAAAGGCTCTCCGACATTTGTAGAAATACGGAACAATATTTTATCGTATCCGTTAGATTTCAGCTTCCTTTGAGCAGAATCTTCAAAATCAATAGAGAAGGTTGTTTTTTCTAAATAAAGATCCTTTAACTCCATGTGAATATCATGCGTTAACTGTTCAGCAGCCTGCTTTCGTAAATGATGCAGCTGGTCTGCTTCTAATAATGCATCTTTTTCAAGCTCGTCAATTTCTGTCACCAGTGTATTTAAATGTGATTCCCTGTTTGTAATCTGCTCGATTTCTTCTTCTACACGGCCTAGATAGTCTAACATTTCTTCCACAGTCGGACCGTATTTCCTTTTTAGTCTGTTCAGTTCATCCATGCGCTGTTCAATCTCATTAAGCCGTTCTGGATTGTATTGCAGCTGATCGAGGTAATTACGGATATCATAAGTAATCTCTTCCAGCATATAATAATGGTTAGACATACTATCTAATTTTCCGGCAATAAAAGGGTCTAAATCCGCACTATCCTGTAGCGATATTTGCGCCTGGCTGATTAAATCTAATCCGTGCTGCTCACCATATAATGAAAAATAAGCATCGGAAAGTGATTTATGTATTTTTTCATAATTAGCAAGCTGGTTACGTTCTTCCTCCAGATCCGTATCTTCTTGAGGGACAAGCTGTGCTTCTGTTAATTCCTGCTGCTGAAATTGAAGCAGATCCAGACGCTGAGCCATCTCCTGCTCATTGTCATTCAAACTGCGGTACTTCTTCTTCAGATTTTCCAGACGGTAATAAATATCCTGATAATCCTTTTTCGCTTCTTTCATTGCATCTCCCAGATAAAGATCTAAAAAGTCAATGTGCTGCTCATTATCCATCAACGATTGTGTCTCATGCTGGCTATGGATATCAATCAATGTCTTTCCAAATTCTCTGAGAATGGCTAATGTCACTAATTTACTGTTTACACGGCAGATGCTTTTTCCTGAGGCCGTAATCGTCCGTTGGAGCACAATTTGCTCATCACTTATTTCAATCCCGTATGCTTTACCAACTTGATAAATAGGATGCTTTTTATGATCAATAAAAAATAATCCTTCAATCTCCGCTTTATTCGATTCATGTCTGACAAAGTCCACTGATCCCCGTGCTCCAGCTAATAATTGGATAGCATCAATAATAATTGATTTCCCAGCTCCCGTTTCCCCAGTCAATACAGTAAGTCCTTCCTGAAAGCTTAAGGATAATTCTTCAATAATCGCAAAGTTTTTTATAGATAATTCTGTTAACATGCTCCTCACCCCAACTAAACAATTTTAAAGTGTGCGTTCAAAAAGTACGATAAAAAGGACCAAGAAGTTCAAGGCGGTGCATCTTTGAGGAACGCAGCGTATGCTTTAAGATACGCGAGTAGCGCTTTTGATGGGACGAGTAATCGCAGTCCCATTCCCACCGGAAAAGTAAGCCAATGTGCTTTCACAGGATGTAATGACTTCTACGTTGCCCACACGACGTGGGCGCTCTTAGTAGAAGCTCCTTTTCCCAATGTGTCATTTTTGTTGGGCTTTTTAAACATCCTCTTAAAGCATCCCGATTAACCGATTTTTAATTTCTTCCGCATGTTCCGGAGTCCGGCAAATAATTAAGCAAGTATCATCCCCGCAAATCGTCCCCATAATCTCTTCCCAATCCAGGTTATCAATTAAAACACCGACTGCATGCGCATTGCCGGGAAGTGTTTTTAGAATAATAAAATGACTTGCATTCTCTATTTTGACAAATGTATCTACAATTAACCGCTGCAGCTTTTGCAGTGGATTAAAACGCTGATCTGCCGGCAGGCTGTACTTATACTGTCCTGTATTTGTCGGAACCTTTACCAATTGCAGCTCTTTAATATCACGTGATATCGTTGCCTGTGTTACGTTATAGCCGAGATTTTTCAAAGCATCAACAAGCTCATCCTGTGTTTCAATAATATTTTCAGTAATCAATTCACGAATTTTAATGTGACGTTGTATTTTACTCAAGTATAAATCCCTCCTTTTAGTAAAGCTTACCTAAGATTTATTAAACCAGTGCCTGTTGTGCATCTTTAACAACTTGTTCTAAATTAATGTCTTTTGGCATTTCTTTATTCATCCATCTAAAATGTGCTAAAAATTCAATATTCCCCTCAGTCCCTTTAATAGGTGAATAAGTCAAATCCACTAAAGTAAATGAAACATCAGCCGCATAATTTACTGTTTTTTCTAGAACCTCCAAATGAATAGAAGGATCCCTGACAATTCCTTTCGCACCAACCTGGTCTTTAAAAGCTTCAAATTGGGGTTTTATCAAGGCAATAATGTCATTTTTTTCATTTAGCAATGTGGCCAGGACCGGGAAAATATGCTTTAAAGAAATAAAAGATACATCAATAGAAGCTACCTCAGGAAAACCGGATGTTAACATATCTGGTGTAACATGCCTGAAATTTGTTCGTTCCATCTCGATAACACGAGGGTCATTGCGAAGCTTCCAGTCTAATTGATTATAACCGACATCAATGGCATAACATTTTTTTGCACCATTTTTCAATGCACAATCCGTAAAACCGCCTGTTGAGGAGCCAATATCCATAAATATTTTATCTGAAACATCCACAGAAAATGATTGAAGAGCTTTTTCAAGTTTATATCCGCCACGGCCAACATACTTTAAACGCTTGTCCTTAATCCGCAATGGCGTCTCAACTGGAAGCAGGCTGCCAGGCTTATCAATACGTTCCTCTCCAGAATAGACCAGTCCTGCCATAACAGCACGTTTTGCTTTCTCAATATCTTCTGCAAGTTCCCTTTCAACCAATAGCTCATCAATTCTTTTCTTTTTCTTCATAGACCTTTTCCTTTTCGTTTTTTTATCCATGTTCAAAGGTTCCACTGAAGCAGAAAGTCCTTTTCCAGGTGTATCATTTTTATTGGGATTTTTCGAATTTTCTATTTTAATGATCTCTTTGACTAAAGTAATCCGTTAATGCTTTTAAAAGTGAATCTTCTGCATCAGCTAACTTTAAGCTTTCATAAGCTTTTTGAACATATTTTTCTTTTTGTTCTATAGCGCCACCCAGCCCTAATAATTTAGGATACGTGCTTTTTTCATTTAATTCATCACTGCCTACCGGCTTACCCAGTTTTTCTTCCTCGCCGGAAACATCAAGAATATCATCCTGAACCTGAAAAATCAGTCCCAGATAATACGCATATTGCTTCAAATAATGTAGCTGTTCATCAGTAGCATTTGCTAAGTATGCTCCTGCAAAAATAGCAAAACGAATGAGTTCGCCCGTTTTTAAAGCATGGATTTCTTCCATTGCTTCTAAAGAAACAGATTGCTTCTCCGCCTCCATATCAAGAATTTGTCCGCCAACCATACCTTTAGGTCCGCTGCAGACAGCTAATTCTTTGGCCAGGACAATTTTCTCTTCTGAAGTAAGTAATGGATCATCTAAAATCAGCTCAAAGCTGTAGGTTAACAACGCGTCGCCGGCGAGAATAGCTGTGGCTTCATCAAACTTTTTATGATTCGTTAACATACCGCGCCGGTAATCATCATTATCCATTGCCGGCAGGTCATCATGAATAAGTGAATAGGTATGTATCATCTCCAGGGCAATAGCTGATGACATTACTTTTTGAACATCCTGGCCGTATACCTCATAACTTGCCAATAATAAAATTGGACGTAATCTTTTCCCACCGGCATCTAAGGAATAAAGCATGGACTGTTTTAAATTAGCAGGTATCTCAAGCTTATCAAAGCAGCTTGTATATGCTTTTTGAAGTTCTTCGCGGTAATATTCCAGATAAGCTTGCAATCGTTTATGCATAATCTTATTTTTCCTCCTCTACATCAAACGGTTCCAGTTCTCCTTGTTCGTTTAAAATATGAACCATTTTTTCCTGTACATTTGTTAATTTCTCATTACACAGCTTAGAAAGCTTCATTCCGTCATGATAATATTCGATTGCCTTTTCAAGGGGAACATCACCTTCTTCCAGCATGGTTACAATGTTTTCCAGTTTCTCCATAGCCTGCTCAAAGGTTAATTCATCATATTTCTTTTCTTCCGCCACTGTCATCGGCCTCCTTTATCTTTTGTACTTCCGCTTGAACATATCCATCTTTCAGCCTTACATCAATTTGGGCGCCCTGATTCACTTCCTTGATGGATTTGATTACATTACCTTCCTGGTTATAACTGATCCCGTAGCCTCGTGCCATAATTGCAAGCGGGTTTACCAGTGCTAATTTATTTATTGCAGTCTGCAGCTCACGTTCTGAGCTTGTAAACAGCTGTTTCATGGATCTGTTCAGCTGTGCTGTTAATTTATTATTATTATCAGCTGCGATTTTTATTTCTTGCTCCGGATGCTGCATACCCAATCTTTTTTTCAAGTGTGTGTAACGGAGCTGTTTCTCTTCCACCCGGTTTTCAAATGACCTGTTAAGCGTATCCAGCATACTATCAAGCTCTTGTTCCTTCTGTGCAATCAGCTGTTTAGGATATTTAAATGCATAGGTTTGGCTTAAACGTTCTAAACGCTTTGAATACATTTGTATATCTGTTCGCATTACCTGAGTCAGACGCTGTACAAAATACGATACTTTATCAAGCTGTTCTGTTTGCGATGGAACAGCCAATTCAGCTGCTCCTGTTGGTGTAGGAGCTCGTAAATCGGCTACAAAATCTGCAATTGTTGTATCCGTTTCATGCCCTACAGCAGATATAACCGGGATGCTCGAATCGTAAATCGCTCTTGCAACTGCTTCTTCATTAAAACTCCATAATTCTTCAATAGATCCACCGCCGCGGCCGACAATCAAGACATCATACTCATCTGGAAATGCGTTTGCATACTGAATAGCTCTTACAATTGAACTGACAGCCTGCGGCCCTTGTACAGATACAGGCAGAACTGTAATCTTCACGGAGGGTGATCTTCTTTCAATCGTTGTCACAATATCACGAACAGCCGCTCCTGTCGGCGAGGTAATAACACCGACATGATTCGGATAGGCAGGAATCTTCTTTTTCTGATCATCAAGAAATAAGCCTTCTATTTGCAATTTTTCTTTCAATTGCTCAAAAGCCTGGTATAGAGCACCGATGCCGTCTGGTTCCATTTCACGGATATAGAGCTGATATTGACCGCTTGCCTCATATACGCTTACCTCTCCACGAATAAGCACACTCATGCCATTTTCTGGACGAAATAATAGCTTGCTGTTATTTGAAGAAAACATAACTGCCTGAATACGGGCATTATCATCTTTAATGGTCATATACATATGCCCGCGGCTATGGTGTTTAAAGTTTGATATTTCCCCACGCAGCCATACCTGACGTAAATGTGGATCCGTATCTATTTTACGTTTCACATATCTGGTCAGGGCAGTAACCGTTAAATAGTTGTCTTTCACTTTTCAGACAATCCTTTTGCTGCTTTAATAGTATTTTTTAAAAGCATCGTAATGGTCATCGGACCGACACCGCGGGGAACAGGAGTAATATATGCTGCTTTTTCCTTGGCGCTTTCAAATTCTACATCGCCTGTCAGTTTTCCATTATCCATGCGGTTAATTCCAACATCAATAACAACTGCCCCTTCTTTCACATAACTTCCATCAACAGCATGCTCTCTGCCCATTGCAACGACCAGAATGTCTGCTTCAGACGCAATTTCACGGAGGTTCTTCGTACGGGAGTGGCAATATGTAACTGTAGCATTTCTCTCTAACAACAATAATCCCATCGGCTTCCCGACAATATTACTGCGTCCAATAATTACTGCACGCCTTCCTTCTATTTCAATATTTTTAGATTCAAGCATCGTCAGAATTCCAAAAGGTGTGCAGGGTAAAAAGGTTTCTTCTCCATTTACAAGCTTTCCAATATTAATCGGGTGAAAACCGTCCACATCTTTTAAAGGCGAGATAGCATGAATAACCTTTTGTTCATCAATATGGTCAGGCAATGGTAACTGGACAAGAATTCCGTGAACTTCTTTATCATTATTCTGTTTTTCAATAACCTGTAACAGCTCCTGCTCTGATACTGATCCTGGAAGCTCAATCAAGCTGGACGATATCCCCGTCACTTCACAGGCTTTTTCTTTCCCTTTTACGTAAGACTTTGACGCAGGGTTATCTCCTACTAAAATAACAGTCAAATGAGGATGGATACTCTCTTGCTTCAAAGCTTCTACTTCTTGTTTCATCTCTTCTTTCAGCTGGTCGGATAGCTCTTTTCCATTTAATATTTCTGCAGTCATATTTGCTCCCCCTTAAGAAATAACCTTTGATAATACTCCATTGATAAATTTACCGGATTGTTCATCTCCAAATGTATGTGCCAGCTCAATTGCTTCATTAATCGATACATTAGGCGGAATATCCTCCATGTATAATAATTCATAAACTGCCAGCCTTAAAATAGTACGCTCTACTGCTGCTATACGTTCGAGCGACCAATTTTCCAGGTTTCCTGCTATTTTTGAATCAATCGTTTCTTTATAAGTAATTACTCCTTCAATCAGCATAGTCAGGAATACATCTTTCCGTTCTTCTTCCTTCAGTGCTTCCATTGCCAAGCTTATTTCATCTTGATTCATATCTAATTGAAAAAGCGTCTGAAATGCCTTTTCTCTAGCTTTATGTCGGTTCATCACGCAGCTCCTCTACATTCTTTCATTTACTGTTAAAATCATAACACGTTTCCCTTATTTTTGGCTAGGATACAGTATACCCGCTTTTTTTGATAATAATTTAAATCTGATCAGAAAATAAAAAAAACGTGTATACTTCCCCAACAAAAAGGAAACACAGAATATTAACCTGTGTTCCCCTTTGTTGACCAAATGTATATTTATACATCTTCTTTATTTCATACTTAGAATCGTATGATGAGGCAAGAGTCTAAGGATAATTGTTTTAAACTATACAATCTCCTGATTTTCCATTTGAATACCTGCTACATGAACATTTACTTCTTCAACCTGGATAGATGTCATGGTATAGACATTTTGCTTAATATTAGTCTGCAGCTTTGTTGCTACTTCCGGAATCGATTTTCCAAACTTAAGGATTACATAAATATCAATAATAGCTCCATTATCTGTTAGCTCAACACGTACACCTTTGCCATGTGACTTCTTCCCAAATTTTTCAGCAACACCCGTTGCAAAGTTACCATGCATCGATTTTACGCCATCTACTTCCGTTGCAGCTATTCCTGCAATAACTTCAAGCACTTGCGGTACAATTTGTACGCTGCCTAAGCTGTCATCCTCAAGAATATCTAATAATAATTGATCGCTCATTGCCTTCACTCCTTATTTGCTATCCTCATCTTCCCTTTCCTGGATGATCGGATATTCAGTTAAGAAATTCGTATTGAAGTCTCCCTCTTTAAACACAGGGTGGCTCATAATTTGATATTGGAACGGAATTGTCGTGTGTACTCCCTCAACAACAAATTCTTCTAACGCACGCTTCATACGTTCTACAGCTTCTGCTCTGGTAGGAGCATAAACGATAAGCTTAGCAATCATGGAGTCATAGTATGGCGGAATTCTATAACCGCTATATGCGCCGGAATCAACCCGAACTCCCAGTCCGCCCGGCGGGAGATACATTTCGATTTCTCCTGCAGAGGGCATGAAATTCTTATAAGGATCTTCTGCATTGATACGGCATTCAATAGAGTGCCCTTCAAGAGTAACCTCTTCCTGGGTAAATGCCAGCTCCTGACCCTCTGCAATACGAATTTGTTCTTTAATTAAATCCACTCCAGTAACCATTTCCGTTACAGGGTGCTCTACCTGAATACGAGTATTCATTTCCATAAAGTAAAATTCTTCTGATTGTCTGTCAAAAATATACTCAATAGTTCCGGCCCCGACGTAATCCACAGCCTGGGCCGCTTTTACAGAAGCCTCTCCCATAAGGCTGCGAAGTGTTTCATTAATTGCAGGTGACGGAGATTCTTCCACAAGCTTTTGCAGGCGGCGCTGAATAGAACAATCTCTTTCTCCGAGATGTACGATGTTCCCATGTGTATCAGCCAATACCTGAATTTCCACATGTCTGAAATCTTCTATATATTTTTCAATATAGACACCTGGATTACCAAAGGCTGTTTCAGCTTCTTTTTGTGTCAGCTCCATTCCCTTTATTAATTCTTCCTCTGAACGGGCTACACGAATTCCTTTACCGCCACCGCCGGCAGTTGCTTTAATAATAACAGGATAACCTATTTCATCGGCAATTTGTTTTGCATGGTCAATGCCGTCTACAATTCCCTCTGATCCAGGAACAACAGGAACATCAGCAGATTTCATCGTTTCTTTGGCAACATCCTTGATACCCATTTTTTGAATAGCTTCAGGTGTAGGACCGACAAACGTAACATTGCATTCTCTGCAAATCTCTGCAAAGTCAGCATTTTCTGCCAGGAATCCATATCCCGGATGTATTGCATCCGCCTCCGTTGACAATGCAACACTCATAATATTAGTTATGTTTAAATAGCTGTCCTTACTTAACTTCGGGCCGACACAATATGCTTCATCCGCTAACTCAACATGTAACGATTCCTGGTCTGCTTCAGAATAGATTGCAACCGTCTCAATGCCCATCTCCTTACAGGCGCGGATAATTCGGACAGCTATTTCTCCACGATTGGCAACTAATAGCTTTTTAATCAATTATTCCATCCCCTTACTTCTTCTTTACTCTAAATAACGGCTGGCCATATTCTACAAGCTCACCATTTTCAACTAAAACTTCAACGATTTCTCCATTAGTTTCAGCTTCAATTTCATTAAATAATTTCATCGCTTCCACAATACATACAACCGTGTTTGTATTCACCGCGCTGCCTTTTGTCACAAAAGGATCGCTGTCCGGCGAAGAAGAAGCATAAAATGTCCCAACCATCGGGGAAACAATTTCATAATCATAATCAGCCGAAGCCTGAGGTGTTTCTTCTGCTTTCGTTTCTGTTTGAGCACTTGCTTCAGGCTGCGGTTTTTGAACCAACGGAGCTTGAGGTTCAGCTGTAATTTGAGGCTGTGTTTGAACGGTAGTAGTTACAGAACCTGTATTTTTTTTCATAGCTATTACTGCACCGTTTGCCTCATAGGAAAATTCTGTTAACGATGATTTATCGACCATTTCAATAATTTCTCTAATCTCATCTACTTGTAACATATTGGCACTCCTCGCTTCGATTAAAATCTTTTTTTAGTATTTCATATTGGCTGTTTCATTACCTTCTAATATATTACGATAAAATGAATAAAAACTTCAAGTCTACCGCAAATACTATCTTGTTATTATAACAGTTATAGCCCGATAATGTTGGTTTTAACTATATTTTTAAAACTCAACTTTCGCACCTAAAAAAATAACTTGCTTATCATAGAGACAGGTGTTGATCATTCCTTCCATCTATCTCTTGACATAGCATAAACTCTATCTAGAAAGAAGGTAACATGTAAGGCTACCGCTGCGGCGGACCGTTTTGCTTTCCTAGGGGCACGCTCTTCAGCTAACTTTTGCCAAGAAGAGCACTTGGCAAAAGTGGATCTTCAGATGGTGCTAATCCCTCAGGAGTCAAAACGGTCCGCCTCCGCTGGAAGGGGGCTCTATACTGTTTAGTACAACTGAGTCAATAGAAATTAGACCAGTTAAAAACATATTTTTCGGGGCATAAATAAAAATGTCCGGTCACGATTACTTTCTATTCATGAAAGCTATTCCCGATATTTACTATCCATGCCGTATTATTATTTAAATTGCAAATCAACCATTTAAAACACTAAAATAATCTTTTCAACAAGCAAAAAGCAATTATTTCATCCAACCCCATCCAGGATATGATTTCTTTCATGCGCTGTAGTAACCTAACTGAGCGCAGACCAACCACGTAGACTCCTATGGGAACAGGGCGAGCTGAAGATCCACTTGAAAAGCGGTTTTCTTTTCAAGTTAGCTGAAGCCGTCCCCATGGAAAGCGTAGTGGTTGGTCGGAGCGGAGCTATACACAATCTCCATTTCAATAGAAGGATGATTTAACAAAATGCAAGCAGGATAATAAAGAACATGTTCATCCTGGAATAGGAAGGTATAGATGCTTATTCTCAGGTACGAAAGTTGAGTTAAAAATAAGAAAAACCAGCAGTTCAGGGGCTGCTGGCTTCAGATTTTATTTACCTGTCGGCTGGAAATTAACTTCTGTTACAATATCTCTTCCAAATTCATCACGAACCATCTGCATAATATTTGCTGCTTCTGTATTAGATAATTCTTCTGTTTTCACATGTACATGTACTTTCTCACCATCGGAGCGGACAAGAATATCTTCATATTCTGTAGCAGCCAGAAGTTGTTGCTGAATAAGGTTTTCTTTAACCGATAATTCCTCTAAACTGTCAATTTCCTGCAGTGCTTCATCCTTTTCAGTTGGTGATGCATTTGCTGAAGCCACTACATCTGTTAACTGACTTTTTTTCCTGCTGCGTTCATCCTGGATTTCCATTCGGATGGTTGTAAATAATTCATCACTATCTACATTTTCTATATTCTCCACTTCGATGTCTTCTTCAGATTGCGTTGCCGGTACCGCATCTTCTGTGGCTGTTTCTTGTCCATCATTTACAAAAGCTAAATCATTCCCATTTGACGAAAAAATATAATACACACTTAAAACAACCATCAAGCTTAACATTGTCAGTAACCATACTGTTTGTTTTTTTAACATACATTCTACCTCCTTAATTTTTAGCCATTACTGAAATTTTATGTGAAGGGACATCTAACACTCTTGATACTGCTTCAATTACTTGACTTTTAATAGATTGACTTTCCATCCCTTGTCCAATAATAAATACGCCCCGCACTTCTGGCTGTTTTGTTTGTACAAGTAAAGGGGTTTCCTGATCTCCCTGCCGGTAGAGCACCACCTGATGATCATCTGTCTGATCCTGCACTACTCTGGAACCTCCATTGCGATCCGTTTCATCTGTTGTCTGCTGACCCGTTGTCCGATTTTTTTCATAAACCTGCTCACTGGTTGCCTCTAAATTAATCATTACTTCCGTTTCTGAAATACCATCCATTTGATTCAGCATACTGGCCAGCTGCTCACCCAGCTCATTTTCCAATTCTTTTACTTCTCCATTCATCGACTGAGTTGCTGCTTCTTCAGAAATCTCTATCTGCGTATCATCATAAGGAACCGGCTGCGCCTCTTGTTCTGGCTTCAGCAGGTTACTGATAACCATAATCAGAATTCCCACTAAACCTAAGATGACAATAAACCCGATTTTTTTAGAGGGCTGTTTTTGTTCTTTCCCGGAAACTTCCTCATTACTATTGGCCTGTTTTAAAAAAGAAGTTAGTTTATTTTTCAAAATCCCTCTCCTTCCCAATAGACCGTTATTTCTTTATCTTCAATCTCCCAAAGCTCTCTTAAACTGTTCTCAATCTCCTGAAACGATTCTTCTGCATGCTCTTCCTCCTCGTGGTCCCATTCAATAACAACATCCTCAACCGTATTCATCGCTCCTTCCCCTGGTTCTGATTCTGTTATATAGACAATGACCTCTGTCAGATCCTCATAAGTTAAGGAATCCGTTACAGCAAATTGGAAATCAATAGATGTAATCTCTACGGCAAATTCCTCTTTTAACGATTCCTCTGCTATTTTTTCCAATTCAATAGCCATTTGTTTTAAAATATATGCATCTTGTCCATTTTCTATTTCATTTTTTTCAAAATCTATTTGATTTTCTATCGATGACTGATTATTAAACTGACTCTCAATTCGGTTCATAGAGCTTGATATGGCCGCATTTATGTCCGTATTAAATAAATAAAAAACAGGCTGAAGAAGAATCAAAATTAATATTAAACTAATAGCCAGCCGGACATATTTTTGCAAATGGTTGGCAGGGATAAGCAAATCAATCACAGAAGCCAGAATAATAAATAAAATAATTTGTGTTACCCAATCTGTAAATATTCCGATTCTTATCACCCCTATCGTAGTAAAACGGTTAAATTACTTGCTGCCACAATAATGACAATACCCAGCAGGAACATAAGTGATACAGCCAATAAACAGGCTAAGATAAACAAAATATACGTGCTTACAGTATTCAGGCATTGGACAATAGGTCCGCCGCCGAGGGGCTGCAAAATAGCAGCTGCCAGTTTATAAATAATTGCGATTACTCCCACCTTCAAAGCTGGAAAAGCCACAATAAATAAAATAATAAAAAGACCGATCATGCCGACAGCATTTTTTAAAATAAGTGAAGCGCTGAGGATAGTATCAGCTGCATCTGTAAAGGTTCGTCCTAACACAGGTATAAAATTTCCTGTTACAAATTTTGCTGTCTTTATTGCTACCCCGTCCTGAATTGCTGTTGCAGTACCTTGGACAGAAATAACGCCCAGGAAGATCGTTAAAAAAATCCCCAGACTGCCAACCGCAACATTTCTAAAAAGATTTGCCAAATGAGTAACTTTATAGTGGCTATTTAAACTGCTTATAATAACCAGCATCGCTGAAAGAAACAATAAAGGTAAAATAAAGGTTGAGATAAATACACCGCTAAAGTGAATAAAAAAAATAATAACCGGATGAAAAAAAGAGACAGAAATCACGCTTCCAAAGCTCGCCATCATCCCCAGCACCAGAGGGAGGAGCGCAATCATAAAGCTTTGCATGGTATCAATAGCTTCTTTGGTATAGGAGGTTGCCAAATAAAAACTGTTCAATACAATAAATAACAGGACTAAAAATACAACAAAATAGGCAACCTTGCTGACAGTTGTCTGTTCAAATGCTGACTGAATAGATTGCAGTACAACCGCAAATAATGTCAGCATTAAAAGAGTGCCAAGGAGTTTTCCGTTAATAATCAGTTCATGCAGGAGATAACGTAAAAAATATAACAGGATGTCCTGTATTGATATGCTATCTCCATTTTTTATCCATTCATAGATGCTGATTTTTTGTAAATCAGGCAAGTTATCACCGTATTCCGTTATCAGCTCATCCCAATAGGATTGAATTTCATCTAATGAAATCTCATCTAATAATGTATTTTGAAGCGTTTCCTCTTCTTCTGCGGTAATGGGATCTTCAACCGGGTTATCCTCTGCTGCAGCAACAATTGGAATGCCTTGAACAGCTATAAAAACAATGAATAACATACATAGCTTCTGGAGTAATTTGGCAGGTCTTATACACAAAATGGATACTCCCTTTCCTGGCCTCGTTTTCTTTCGCCGGTCAAACATTAGGGATGAAACCGATAATCGCTTCAATGACAGCAGTAATAATCGGGACAGCAAGTAATAAAATAAATATTTTCCCTGCTAATTCAATATACTTTGATACAGAATTCAGACCGGCGTCCTTCGTCAAATGTGCTCCGATTTCTGCAATATAGGATATACCGATGATTTTTAAAATAGTTGTTAAATAAAGTCCCTGAACGTTTGCCTGATCTCCCAGCTTCCGAATTGTTTCAAATATTAACTGAATTTGCTGGATTATGGAGAAAAAAATAACAATACCCGTAATAAGAATAATTAAAAAAGCAATGGAACCATGTACTTCTTTTAGAAGGATATATAGTAAACTTGCTAAAACGCCTAGAATTGTAATTTGGAGAATATCCATGTCCAATCTCCTTAAAATAGAAATACAGACCTGATCTGCTGAAATAAATCTGACAGCCCGTTAACTACAATGAGCAGAACGAGTATAAAACCAATTAGCGTGGCAAACTGTGCAATTTCTTCTTTCCCCATTTGTTTTAAAATCGTATGGATAAGCGCAACAATAATGCCTATACCAGCAATCTGAAATAGAATTAATGCATCTACAAACATGTCCTTGCCCCTTCCTTCATGCCACAAATTTTCTTTAAAGTACGTGTTCAAAAAGCCCGGTAAATAGAACTTTTTGAAAAAATAAGAAAGTATATAAAAATGCTGAAGAATAGCCGTTCCAACGGTTTTCATGGGACGAGTAATCTTAGCCCCCCCAGAAATACACTACGCTTTCCGTGGGCCCCGAGCTCATCTCCTTGATAAAGAAGACTTAGTGGTTGGCAAGCCGACAGGCGCAGACATAGCTAAAGCTGCACTTATGCCCTTGGGTGAAAAAAGAAGTGCACTTTTTTCACCCAAGGGGGCATACACGATGTATGTCAGTTCGGTGCCTGAGACAGGACGTCGCGAACTTAACTGAACTTACTCTGCGTATTCCCCCACGAGTCTCCGTGTATTTCTTCTTCGGTGGGACTACGATTACTCGTCCCAACGAAGAGCTTTTGCGATTACTCGCCCCATCAAAAACCGTCGTAGCGGGCACCTCCTCGGCAAGAACACCAGTATTTTATAGTCCAAGTGATTTTCTTGTTTTTCTTAACATCTTCTTAAATAAACAAAAGTGCCAGAAAGATACCACATAAAAGGCCTAATACATTTGACAGCCTTCCATAGGTATTAAAACGTTCTGTGGCATTTTTCCATTGCTCTTCCAAATAGAGATTCGTTAATTTTAAATGCTTTTGCTGCTGCTCAATATCATGCTGGCCAAGTGTTCTGCCAAATTGAATCAATATCTCCATCTCACTTTTTTGCAGCGAGGATTGTCCGATTAATTTTTGGATACATTCTTCCCATATCTCATCGAAATCCTTTTCTTTATTTTTCAATGCGTCAGCCAGCTCTTGATAAAACATAGCTATTGGATTTGGTAATTTCTTCGCAATAATTTGAAATGCTTCCTGTAATGGAACCTGGCTGTATACCATTTCTGCCTCTAATATCTGAAGCGACTGTAAAAATAATTGAATATGCTTTGGACGCTGTTTTAACGCTCTTCCCCATTCCCATCCAAGAGCCGTAGACATACTAATTAAAAGTAGTACGCCAATCCATTTCAATTTCACCACCTCTTTGCCTGGTGCTGATCTGCTTACCATCTCTGTCAAAAGCATGAATAAGCCTACCAATCCTTTTTCCTTGTCCCAGAAGTAAAAATCGTTCAAAAATAGATTCCTGTAATATTTTTTTCATGGTTGGACGGCGGAATAAGTCAGCTATATCATTCGCATGTATCGTACAAATAACCTTCACTCCTGCCTGTGATGCCTCTATAATCGCTTCAACATCCTTTTCCGCACCTATTTCATCAACTACAAGAATATCGGGGGATAAGGTGCGAATAGCCATCATCATTCCTTCTGCTTTCGGACAAGCATCTAAAACATCTGTACGCATTCCTATATCATGTTGTGGAACCCCGCGGATAGATGCTGCTATTTCCGAACGTTCATCAATAATCGTTACTTTTTTTGAGCGGTTCGAATGAGAACCGCTGGCTATCTGCCTGCAGATATCTCGTATTATCGTTGTTTTTCCAGACTGCGGTGCACCGAGAATCATTGTATGATGATAAGCGCCGTCATAAATATAAGGCATCAGAGCATCTGCACATCCTTTTTTTTGCTTGGCAATACGGATATTAAAAAAAGATACCGGTTGAATCGCTTTTACTTTTTGATCCGAAGTTATAATTCCTCCTGCAATACCAACACGATGCCCGCCCTCTATCGTAATGAAGCCATTACGCAGCTCTTCCTCCATCCGATATAATGAATATTCACTCAGCTGATTTAAAATATATACAGCCTCTTTCTTTGTAGGTAATGGCTTGTCCAGCCAGCGAACAGACGAATCAAAAATAAACTCTATTTTTTGATGAACACGCACCCGGATTTCTTGGAGCTGTAGCCATTGATCACCTGCTAAGTCTTCTATCGCTGTTTGCAAATTTGGTGGAAAAAGCCGCAAAATCTCATGCATCATAAAACCCCGCTTTTTTGAAAAATACATAATCAGCTTGTTTTACTTAGAGATATATGATTTTAAAATGAAATTATGCCCCCCGGGGCTGGAACCAAATGATGCTCTTTGTAAAGAAAGCTTTATGTTACGGAGAAATGTTGAAGGAGAATACAACTGCTATTTTTTTTCGCAAAAAAATAGCAGCTTGCTTTATATAAGCAAACTGCTTGTACTATTTAAAATTTATGCTCTGGAAACATATTTTCCATCTGCTGTATTAATAACGAGAACGTCACCTTCATTAATAAAGAACGGGACTTGTACAGTATGTCCAGTTTCTAATGTAGCCGGTTTTGAACCGCCGCTTGCTGTATCACCTTTAATCCCCGGCTCTGTTTCTGTTACTTGAAGCTCAACGTTGTTTGGAAGATCAACACCGATAATTTCGCCTTGGTAGGTCACAACAGAAACTTCCATATTCTCTTTAATAAATTTCAATTGATCTTTAATTTGACTCTCAGGAATTTCAATTTGTTCATAAGTAGCTGTATCCATAAATGCATGAGAATCACCGGAAGCATATAAATACTGCATTTTGTTATTCTCAATATGTGCTTTGCCTACTTTTTCACCGCCACGGAATGTTTTTTCCTGAATATTTCCATTACGCAGATTACGAAGCTTAGAACGGACAAAAGCCGCACCTTTACCAGGCTTTACATGCTGGAATTCAAGAACCTGCCAAATATCATTGTCCACTTCAATTGTTAAGCCTGTTTTAAAATCATTTACTGAAATCATGTTTCTTCCTCCTATACCTTATAGCTGTATAAATTCTTTGGGAGCAAACGTCAGCCGCTCATTACCACTATCTGTAATAACAATATCATCCTCGATACGACAGCCGCCTAATCCCGGAACGTAAATTCCCGGTTCTACCGTAACTACCATACCCGTTTTTAAAACTGCTTCAGACCGGGATGATAATCCAGGGCCCTCATGTACTTCCATTCCTAAAGCGTGACCTGTTGAATGACCGAAACGTTCGCCAAATCCTTTTTCCGTAATATAATCCCGGGTTAAAGCATCTGCCTCTTTCCCGGTCATACCTGGTTTAGTTCCTTTTACTCCACGAAGGTTCGCCTCTAATACTATATCATAAATTTCGCGTAACTCTACAGAAATTTCTCCTACAGCTACCGTTCTTGTAATATCAGAGCAATACCCATCATATAATGCACCATAATCCAGTGTCACAAGCTCACCTTCCTGGATTTTTTTTGTTGATGCAACACCATGCGGCAGAGCAGAACGCAAGCCTGAAGCAACAATTGTATCGAAGCTTGAGGAGGTCGCTCCCTGTCTGCGCATAAAAAATTCCAGTTCATTCGAAATTTCAATTTCCGGCACACCAGGCTGGATAAATGATTGAATATGCGCAAATGCATCATCTGCAATTTTTGCAGCTTTTTTCATAACCGCTAATTCATCATCTGTTTTAATCATACGCAATGCTTCAATAATTCCTTCTACGGGAACTAATTCTTGAGAAAATTGATGTTGATATGTTTCAAATTGACTATAAGTCGTATAATTTTTCTCAAAAGCCAATTTCTTTACGCCCAGCTTGTCTATTTGATTCGCGATTTCTTGATTCATACCATGTTTATGTTCCACAATTTCAAATGCTTCTGCCTGTTCAGCAGCTTGCTCTGTATAACGAAAATCCGTAATAAATATTGCTTTATCTGCTGTAACCAATGCCGTTCCGGCTGTTCCAGTAAAATTAGTAATGTAACGTCTGTTATAAGGACTGTCAACAATTATTGCATCAACTTTATTCTCTTCTAATTTTTCACGTAAGCGATCAATTTTCGTCAAAAAACTTCATCCTCTCCAAAATCTCAAGTTTCATAAGTAATTTTATCATATATATATTACTTTGAATAACCTCTGATAGGAAAATTCTAGCTTTTTTCAATTATATCTTCAGTCTGCTTAGAATCCATATAATCATAAGAAATAGAATAACCGATAAATGTTCCGTATAGAATAAATAAACATATTGTGGTAACCCAGGTATTCATCGACCACTCCATCACAGCAGGAATATCATTAAATATCGGATGAAATAAAATAAACAGAATCACCCATAAAATAAAACCGTAAATTATCCCAACCCACATATATTTTATTTTTTTGAGAATCAAATAATAAAGACAAGCAATCAGCAAAGAGACCGCTCCCGCCAGAATGGTTGTAAATAAAATACCGAGCCATGTATCTGTCCACTCTGCAGATACCCAAGAAGTTAACAGATAATATTTCGGAGTAACCTCCAGAAAATTGAAATAATACATAGCACTTGCAAGTAAACTGAATAAAACTCCTCCAATAAACCCTGTGTACATTGATTTTTTTAATACTGATTCCTCATTGTCCTTTAGTTGTTGTTTCTTTGACATACGTCTCATCATCAAACACCTCCATTCTCTATTATGGCCAAATAATAAAACTAGTATGATTGAATAATCTTTTGAACATCTGTGGGAATATTTTTCATGAAACAGGGAATAAATAATTAATAGGCAAATAAATTTCGCGTGTTGCAGCAATTTCTATATTGCTCTAAGAACCTGAGTGAACTTTGAAAAAGGTCCTTAACAGGCATACTCTATCAAGATATGGTAAAATATAAGTAGAATACAATGTGTGAGAAAGGAGGATTTCAATTGAGAAATAAAGCAGTATCTATTTTTGTTTACTTGATAATTGCTTTTGCAGCATTTGGTTTAATTTCCCAGTTATTTGGAAATACAGCTGCGTTTTTATCAAGGCTATTAATTTCGATTGGAATAGGAGCAGCTATTTTTGGATTGGTTTATTTCTTTCTCATACGCAGGCAGCAGCCTTCCGGACGGCAGCAGGATAATATGAAAAAATACAAGCAGGCTGTTAAACAATCCAAATCAAAGTATGGTCGTCAAAAAGCCGTGACAACTGCCAGCAATCAGAAACCAGGACAAAAGAAAAAGAGTACCAGGAGAACGAGCCATTTACGGGTTATTGAGGGTAATAAATCAAAGAAAAAGAATCGTGTTTCTTCTTAAACAGACTTGTTAAATTACAAACTTTTGCAGGAGCTTAGATACTAAGCTCCTTTTTACATATACATGGTTTCCTCTCTAAGTGAAGAAGACTGTCAATATCATATCTTTCCAAAAACGTATTTAATGCGTTTTTTGCAATTTATCCATTAGACTCGTTTGAATATTAAAGGTAACCTAACCACTCCAGGTGCGTAAAAAGCTTTCACTGGATTCTTTCCCGATTTGCCGCAGCTTCTCTCTGCTTTCTTCTGTAATATTAAAATTCATAGAGCTCACTTCAGGAGTAGGTACAAAAATAATATGGTCCGCCTGTGATTTTGATATATAGCGATTATCATGTGCCTGCTTCATTGTTGCGAAAAGGCGGGGAAACATATTGAGAGCATTTCGAATTTCGCGGGGTTCCATGGATGTAGATGTGTCTGTCAGTTTCACGCCAATTACAGGACGAGCTTTCTTTTTCTCATCTTCAGCAAAAATCCATAATGGAAAATTACTAAGTAAACCACCATCGACTATAACGCTTTTTTCTTTATTTTTACCTTGGATTCTTTTTGGCATAAAAAAATAAGGAAATCCTGCACTCATACGAATAGCAGCAGCTACAGAAAAAGTTTCAGGCTGTAGTCCGTAAACTCTTTCTAAATCATCTGGAATAACTATCAGCTTCCCCAGAGATAAATCACTGACAACCACTTTTAACACACCTGGCTTTAAATCACCGAATTGATATATATTCTGTCTGGCTAACGCTTCTCCCAGCCACGCTTCCAGCTTCTCCCCTTTGTATAGCCCTAATTGATAATAAAGAAACAACCACTTTGTCACTGGCAATACCTTTGATAACCATGGCGGATCAGCTAATTTCTCAACATCCAATGTTTTCATTAACTCTTTAATATCTTTATAGTGATACCCTGCAGCCAGGAACCCTGCTATAATAGCACCTGCAGAAGTCCCTGCTGCACGTTCTACCTGCAGATTTTTCTCTTCCCAGGATTCTAACACGCCAACATATGCAAACCCCTTCACTCCCCCGCCAGAAAATACAGCATCAATTTTCATGACATCGCTCCATCCCTTATAGGTGCTTATTGATTTATACGTTTATTGGCTTGTTTATTATGCTTCTTCCACTTCAGGGATGGATTTAATTAGAAATTTAAATGCATCAAAAAAACCAGTCATTTCTTAGAACAACTGGCTATGCTTTATTTGTTTCACTTATTTTCTGCAAATCGTTACGCCGCTGCTCATCTTCTTTAAAATAAGCAACAACATCTGCTATCCTGTCAATAGAATTCCAGCTTAGATGATGCTCAATTCCTTCCACATCATCATATATGCGCTCTTTTTCTACTCCTATTAACTCGAGGAACTCCTCTAACAGTTCGTGTCTGAAAACAAGCCGTTCTCCGATTTTCTTCCCCTTCGCCGTTAACACGAATCCCCGGTACTTTTCATAGTCTAAATATTTGTCCTTGTCCAATTTTTGTACCATTTTTGTAACAGAGGAAGGATGCACCTCTAAAGCTTCCGCAATAGATGAAACTCTGGCGTATCCTTTTGCTTCAATTAAATTATAAATAATTTCAATATAGTCTTCCATACTTGGTGTAGGCATAAAAAGCTCCTCTCTTTGCATTATCCCCAGAAAATCTGGTATTCGTTAAAGGAAGTATTGAAAACATATTTCTCTTTCTTCAAATCCGATAAAGTTCTTAAATAAATATCTTCTTTAAGCCCAGGGACTGGGCTTACCTATTCTGTAGAATAGCTTTTACGGTTAACCGGTCTATTAAAACCGTTGTGTTTATGCAGATAACTATGGTGCCTTTAATAAGAAAGTTAATTTTTTTTATCAAAGGAAACTTTTTTTCTAACTTAATCATAGCTGATTTTCCCATAAAACTCAAGTTATAATCTTTTTCCTGTAATTGTCCCCTCTCTTTTTCATTTTTACAGTATGGAATAGGAGAATGTCAAATCATTATCTACATCTTAAGACGGAGCATATTTCCTTCGTCAGATTGTTGTTGTTATTTTTGACAATTGCTAAGATTATGTCATAAGGAGGAGGAATAAAGTGGAGAAAATTATTGAGATTAGTAATTTAGCCAAGTCCTACCGTAAAAGGAAATCAAGAGAAATTATTCAAGCTGTAAAGGATGTTGATTTTAATGTTTATAAAGGAGAGATACTTGGATTGTTAGGACCAAACGGAGCAGGCAAAACAACCACTATTAAATTAATATGTGGTCTGCTGTACCCGGACAGTGGAGAGATAAAGATAAAAGGGATACCTAATACTGACAACCGTTTAGAATCGTTACAGCATATCAGTGCAGTTCTGGAAGGAAATCGTAATTTATATTGGCGGCTAACAGTCAGAGAAAATCTGGAATATTTTGCAGGAAACAGAGGCAGATCAAGAAAGGAAGTTAAAGAGGAAATTGATGAATTACTCCATATGTTCCAATTAAAAGACAAAGAAAATGAATTAGTAAACAGACTCTCACGCGGTATGCAGCAAAAATTAGCCATTGCCGTAGCTATGCTTGCTAATACGGAAGTATTGCTTTTAGACGAACCGACACTTGGCCTGGATGTGCAAACAGGGCTGGAGGTCAGGGAGATACTGAAATCGATTGTTAAAAATTATCAGCGTACGATCATAATCAGCTCTCATGACATGGATGTTATCCAGGATATTTGTGATCGTACCGTGATTATTAATCAGGGGACAGTCGTTATCGATCAGCGGGTTGATGAGCTGATAAAATTATTTGAAGTCCGTTCCTACCGTTTAACCTTAAATGAACCGCTTTCCCTTGACCAGCAAAAAGCAATTTCGACACGTTTTCCGACAAATGAATATGTGGAGGATCAAGTATACAGCTATCTCACTGTACAGCTAGAGAAAAGCGAGGATATTTATCAGATTTTTCAGGTATTACAATTAAATCGCACACCAATTGATTCGATTGACCGGAAAGCAATTCGATTTGATGAAGTATTTCTAAAAATTATACAAGGAGACCACCAATATGCAATGGATTAACTTATTTCGTGCCAATCTGCGAAAGGAATACCTGGAAATGAAGCGTTATCTGCCAAATACAATTGCTCTTGTCTTAACGTTTTACTTTATCTTTTTAGGATTATTCGGGGTCATTCATTTTTTTGGAGATCCATCGACACAGGATGCTAATATCCAATTTGTTATTGTTAATTATATTTTTTGGTTTTTGGCGCTTAGTGTCATTCAAATGTTTGGTTTTGAAATTGTCAATGAAGCCATACGTGGAACGCTTGAACAATTATCTATGTCCCCGATGGGAATCTGGCGAATTTTAAGCACCAGACTGATTGCCAGTACCATTATTTACGGAATTATTATATTTGTTTTATTAATTATTACGATGCTGACTGCAGGACAATGGCTTAATATTGATATTTTATCTATTTTTCCTATCTTTGTTTTAACTGTTTTCGGGATGTATGGTGTCGGTTTAATGGTTGGTGGATTGGCAATTGTTTACAAACAGATCCAGGCATTCCTGCAGATTCTGCAATTCCTGCTGGCAGGACTTACTTTTATTCCGCTTGCAGCATCTCCACTTATGTATTTCTTGCCATTTGTCATTGGTGTTGATTTAGTCAGAGACATTATGATTGACGGACAGACATTAATAAATATCGGATGGGTCCCTCTAACAATTTTATTTATAAATGCTTTTGTCTATTTTGTCGCCGGTCTGTTGTTCTTTAATTACTGTGAACGCATGGCTATGAAAAAAGGATTGCTTGGTCAATATTAGCACAAAAAAAGGAGAGCAGTTCAATCAGAACCGCTCTCCTTCTCACTTTACAATCCACATTTCAATTGTGCACCGCAGCTGGTACAAGTATTACAGCCGCCAATGTCTTCCACGCTTCCCTCCCGGCAGACCGGGCATGTATCGCCTACTTCTGAACCGATAGTTACATTTGTTTTATCTAATTCCTGAATCGTGTCCATAAGAACAATTTTCTTATCTTTTTCTTCATCCGGGAATAATTCTGTTTGTTCTCCAACCTGATTATCTTCCGCTTTCAGGGTCAGCACCTGTGAATCTCTGCTTCCGTCAACATAGACTGTACCGCCTTTAGCGCCGCCATTATAAAGACGTCGATAAACACTCTCTACCTGATCAACGGTATACCCCTTCGGCGCATTTACCGTTTTGGATATAGAGCTGTCCACCCAGCGCTGTATCACACATTGTGCATCAGCATGTGCTTCAGGGCTTAAATCCATTGCAGTTACAAACCAATCCGGCAAAGGCTTGTCCGCTGCTTCCGGATGCGCTTGTAAATATTCCTCTACAATATCTGCTTTTACTTCAATAAACTTCCCTAATCTGCCGCTTCTAAAGTAAGAGAACGAGAAGTATGGCTCCAGCCCTGTACTTACTCCGACCATTGTACCTGTACTTCCGGTTGGAGCTACAGTCAGCAAGTGCGAGTTTCGGATACCATGTTCCAGAATGCCCTCCTGAATATCCTCTGGCATTTTTTGCATATAACCCGTTTGGATAAAACGTTCACGTAAAGCTTTTGTTTCTTCCTCCGTTTCTCCGACTAAGAAGGGGAAGCTTCCTTTTTCTTTTGCCAGCTCAATAGAAGTCCGGTATGCTGTTGTTGCAATGATTTCAAATACCTGGCCGGCAAGCTTATTTCCTTCTTCCGAACCGTAAGCTGTCTCACAGTAAATTAATAAATCATGCAGTCCCATAACCCCTAAACCGACACGTCTTTCCCCTAATGCTTGTTTTTTATTTTCGGCCAGAAAATATGGTGTTGCATCAATAACATTGTCCTGCATTCGAACCCCAGTCTCAACTGTATCCTTTAATTTTTCTACATTTACCGTTTTTGTTCTCTTATCTGCCATTTCTGCTAAATTGACAGCAGCTAAATTACAGACAGAAAACGGTGCCAGCGGCTGCTCACCACAAGGGTTGGTTGCGACGACCTGTTGACCGTACGCTTTTGCATTTGTCATATCATTGGCATTATCAATAAAGAAAATGCCCGGCTCTGCTGAGTACGTTGCACAAATATTGATTAGGTTCCACAGCTCTTTTGCTTTCACTTTTCGATACACACGAACGCCATAGCCCATTTCTTCCCATTTACGGACATCTCCAACCTCGTGCCACTGTTCGTTATAAGCTTTCATTTCTTCTGTTGTATAATTCTCTACATCCGGAAATCGCAGTTCATAATAATCGTCCTCTTCAACAGCTTCCATAAATTCTTTGGTAATGCAAACAGAAATATTAGCACCTGTCAGGAAATCTGGATTGTGAACCGAATAAGTTCCTCCATCACGCAGCTGGTCATTGGCCTTTTTCATTGCTGCATCCGTAAATCCTCCTTGACCAGGTATTGCTTTATAATTGACAATCCCTTGATATAAATCAAATTCGGTTTCAGTCAGCGGCGTAAATTTTAATTTTTCTTTTGCCAGCTGCTTAATTTGTTCGTCGTCCGTATTTTCTATTAAATAACGTAATATACGCGGATTTTGCATCTTAGAAATAATAAATTCAATAATATCCGGGTGAGAATCAACAAGCATAATCATTTGCGCACCTCGTCTGGAGCCGCCTTGTTCCACCAGATTTGTCAATTTAGCAATATCATCCAGCCAGGAAACACTGCCGGATGATTTTCCGTTAACGCCTCTAGCCAATGTGTTACGCGGTCTTAACGTGGAGCCATTTGTACCGACACCGCCGCCGCGTGACATTATCTCCATCACCTGCTTACGATGATCCGAAATTCCTTCGCGGGAATCTTTTACAAAAGGCATAACGTAGCAATTAAAATATGTTACATCTGTTTCAGCTCCTGCGCCATAAAGCACGCGCCCTGCAGGAATAAAGTTCATGGAAGCTAATTGCTTGTAAAATGCTTCAAAGGATGCAGCCTTTCTTTCTTCCGTTTCTTCAACCTCTGAAAGCCCAGTTGCATTTCTTTTGGCAATTTGTTCATAATAAATTTCCAAAGGCTTCTCGATAACATCAAGAGAACGCGTAATAATACCGCTTTCCCGCTCTTCTTCCTTATCTAATACACCAATATAATCTGATTCGACAGCCACTTTCGCCTTGTTTTCTTTCCAATTAATATCTATAATAAACCCTAGGCCCCGTGCCGGGAATTTAGGATCTGCTTTTACAGTCAGAACGACAAAATCGCCGTTTTTTAACGTTTTTTTCTCCGTATCTTTAAAAGCATATCGATCCAGCATTACCAGCCTGGACACACCTTGATGTGTAATATGCATTTCCTCTGTAATTGAGTGTACTGCTTCGAATTTTTTTATATCTTCATTAAGCGCATCTATATTAATCTGTCTTAATGATCCCAATTGGATAGTCAATGTTATCGCTCCTTGTCATCTTACGGTTAATTAATTATTAGTTTATCATATCCACTGCCCAAAATACAATATATAGTATCCGTTTCATGATTTTGACACAATATATAGTTAATTATCAGAATAGCAAGTACTTTCCATTAAAAGATCGGCTATTTTTTTATTCCCTTAAAATGGATGGGGAAACCTCTCCTTTATTAAAAATAACATCTGAAATTTGAAAGAAGACTATTTTTTTATAATAAATAGGGGTTTCACAAATAAAAACTTTGAAAAATAAAATCCCTGCCCATATAATGAATATGTAGAATATAAAGATAGACGGGGGAAACAAAATGACATTTTTACTTATTGCTTTAGTTGTTCTGCTTGCGGTTTCTATTTTTCGCTTTTATAGACAACGCACTTATCTAAATGGATTGACAGAAGAACAATTTCGAGAAGGATATCGTAAAGCACAGTTAATTGATGTTCGGGAACCGCAGGAATTTGAAAGAGGTCATATCCTTGGGGCGCGTAATATTCCGGTAACACAGATGAAGCAAAGACTTGTTGAAATGCGAAAGGACAAGCCTGTGTACCTGTATTGTCAAAATAGCAGTCGTTCCGCAAGAGCTGCGCAGCTGTTGCACAAAAAAGGATTTAAGGATATTTATCAGCTGAAAGGCGGATTTAAAAAATGGACTGGTAAGATTAAAACAAAAAAATAATCTTTTCTGGTTATCGCCATTGAAATGCATATTTAACGTTAAAAGCTGATTCAGAGCAAAAATTACTCTGAATCAGCTTTTATTATCTGTTATTTATGATATTTCCCCTTCTTCATATCGAAGTATCGGCTTACGAGCAGCTGTAGCTTCATCCATCCGTTTTACAATTGTATTGTGCGGAGCTTCCTGAACAATTTCCGGATTTTCTTCTACTTCCTTTGCAATATGAATCATGGTATTAATAAAGGAATCCAATGTTTCTTTAGACTCTGTTTCAGTCGGTTCGATCATCATTCCCTCTTCCACATTTAGCGGGAAATAAATTGTCGGCGGATGAAAATCAAAATCTAACAGTCTTTTTGCCATATCTAATGTCCGGACACCCAGTTTTTTCTGAATACTCCCTGATAGTACAAATTCATGCTTACAATGCTGCGGATACGGCATTTGAAATGCTTTTTCCAGTTTGCGCATCATATAATTCGCATTTAACACAGCATATTCACTGACTTTTTTCAGGCCTTCTGCACCCATCGTCCGAATATACGTATACGCACGTAAATTAATACCGAAATTCCCATAGAACGGTTTGACACGGCCAATGGATTTTGGTATGTCATAATCCAAGCTGAAAGTACCGTTGTCTTTAATAATCAATGGTTTTGGCAGATAAGCGGCAAGCTCCTCACTGACCCCAACAGGTCCTGAACCCGGTCCTCCGCCGCCATGTGGTCCTGTAAATGTTTTATGAAGGTTTAAATGAACCGCATCAAATCCCATATCTCCAGGTCTTACATAGCCCATAATCGCATTTAAATTAGCTCCATCGTAATAGAGCTTCCCGCCAGCTTTGTGAACAATTGACGCCATTTCTAAGATTTCTTTTTCAAATAAACCTAATGTATTAGGATTGGTAAGCATCAAGGCTGCCGTATCTTCCCCAACGACACGCCGTAAATCCTCGAGATCTACGAGACCCTCTTCATTCGATTTAACCGTCACAGCTTCAAATCCAGCTACTGCTGCAGATGCCGGATTTGTTCCATGTGCTGAGTCCGGCACAATTACTTTTGTCCGGTGATGGTCTCCATTTGCTTCATGAAATGCCCGGATCATCATTAATGCTGTCCATTCTCCCTGTGCGCCGGCAGCTGACTGCAGAGAGACCTCATGCATGCCTGTAATTTCTTTTAAAGATTCCTGTAAATCGTAAAGCATTTCTAAAGCACCCTGTACTGTCCCCGGGTCCTGATATGGATGAATATGACTGAACCCTTCTAGACGAGCAATATCTTCATTGATTTTCGGGTTATACTTCATCGTACACGATCCAAGCGGATAAAATCCGGAATCCACACCATAATTGCGGGATGCAAGTCCAGTATAATGACGGATAATATCTAATTCACTTACTTCTGGAAGCTTTGGCGGCTCTTTACGAATATAAACATCTCCTAACTCCGCTTCCAGGTCAAAGGATTCAATTTCTAACTCCGGCAAGCTGTAGCTTGTTCTACCTTCTTTACTGCGTTCAAATAATAATGGAAAATTTTTATCAGACATGCATATCCCCCAATTCTTTCACAAGTTGATCAATTTCTTGTTTTGTACGAATTTCTGTCACAGCCACGAGCATCTGACCTTGATATGCCGGGTCAATCTTCCCTAAGTCGAAGCCGCCAAGAATACCTTTTTCAAGCAAAGCAGCATTCACTTTTGTAATATCCTGGTCCAGCTGAATAACAAATTCATTGAAGAAAGAACCTTCATAAACAACTGGTATACCGTTTTTTATAAATTTCTTTTTCGCATAACGGGCCTTCTGCATATTCATTTCAGCCATTTTCCGTATACCGTGCTTACCGATAGAACTCATTGCAACAGAACTCGCTAAAGCATTCAGTGCTTGATTGGAGCATATATTTGATGTCGCTTTATCACGGCGGATATGCTGCTCACGTGCCTGCAGTGTCAACACATAGCCTCTTACATCATTTTCATCATTTGTCTGGCCTACTAAACGCCCGGGAACTTTTCGCATTAATTTCTTTGTTGTTGCAAAGTAGCCGCAATGCGGTCCGCCGAATTGCGCTGGAATTCCAAACACTTGCGTATCACCGGTTACAATATCTGCTCCAAATTCTCCAGGAGGAGTCAGGTACCCTAAAGCAAGCGGGTTACTGGAAACAATAAGCATTGTTTTCTTTTGGTTTTCTAACAGCTTTTGAATAGCATCCATCGGCTCAATCTGTCCAAAAAAGTTGGGATATTGAACAACAACACCTGCTATCTCATCATCAAGCTTTTCCTCTAAATGAATGAGATCTGTTTTTCCGTTATTTAATTTTATCGGGATAATTTCAATTTCCTGTCCTTTGGCATATGTTTGAATAACCTGCTGATATTCAGGATGTACAGCATCTGAAACCAATACTTTCTTTCTCTTCGTCTGGGCTGCACTTAAATTAACTGCCTCTGCTAAAGCTGTTCCCCCGTCATACATAGAGGAATTCGCAACTGGTAAGCCTGTCAGCTCAGATATCATTGTCTGAAATTCAAAGATAGCCTGCAATTCTCCTTGAGAGATTTCTGGCTGATAAGGCGTATATGCTGTGTAGAATTCAGATTTAGAAATCACATGATCGACTATGGACGGAATATAATGATCGTATACACCGGCTCCAAGAAATGATACAACTTCCTTGGTACATATATTTTTATTTGCCAATGCTGTCAGTTCTTTCGTTAATGCATATTCATTAATGGGCTGCTTTAAATCCAGTTCTTTTTGTAAACGGACACCTGCTGGAATATCAGCAAACAGCTCATCTGTATCCTCTATCCCTATTGCCTTCATCATTTCTTGTTTATCTTCACTTGTCATCGGTAAGTAACGGAACTCCATCTTTTCTCCCCCTTATTTATTACGCTGGTAAACGATTATCTACGGTAAAATGGTGTTTTGACCACCTTTGCTTTTAAACGGCGCTTCCTCACCTGAACCTCCAGCCCCGTCCCAATTTCCGCAAATTCAGTTTTGATCAATGCTAAGCCGAGATTTTTATTTAAGGTCGGTGATTGTGTACCTGATGTAACAAAACCAATTTCTGTATCGTCCTGATATACAGAATAGCCATGTCGCGGAATACCTTTATCAACCATTTCGATTCCCATAAGCTTTCTCTCCAAACCCGCCTCTGCTTGTTTTTTCAGAGCTTCTTTACCAGTGAAATCAGCCTCTTTGTTCAGCTTAACAGCAAATCCTAATCCCGCTTCCAACGGCGAAATATCAGCTGACAGCTCCTGACCATATAAAGCAAGGCCTGCTTCAAATCGCAACGTGTCCCGTGCCCCTAATCCGATGGGTTCGATTCCTTCCTCTTTTCCTTTTTCAAGGAGGAGTTTCCACAGATCTTTTCCATTTCGTGAATCAAGATATATTTCAAAGCCATCCTCGCCTGTATAGCCCGTTCTGGAGATTAAAGCTTCTCCAGCTATCCCTTCAATAGCAACACCTTTTTTAAATCGGAAAAAGGATATGTCGCTCAGCGGTTCTTTTACAACCTTCTGTAAAACTTGCTCTGCTTTTGGTCCCTGCAAAGCTAATTGTGCATAATTTTCCGAAATATTATCCAAAGTAACATCAGGGTTAGAATTATTTTGTTTCAGTAACCACTCAAAATCTTTCTCTGTATTGGCGGCATTCACAACAAGCAGGTATTCATTTTCATCAAGCATATAAACAATTAAATCATCTACCGTCCCACCATCCTCATAGCACATAATCGTATATTGCGCTTTATTTGGGACAAGCTTTGTAATATCGTTTGACAGCGCAGCCTGTAAAAAGTGAGCACTTTCCGGGCCGCTTACTAAAATTTCTCCCATATGGGATACATCAAACAGACCGGCTTTTGTCCGGACAGCTTCATGCTCCTCTTTTATACTTGAAAATTGAACCGGGAGATCCCATCCCCCGAAATCAATCGTCTTGGCAACTTTCTCATAAGCCGGGAAGATTGGAGTACGCTTTAATTCACTCATCTAATTCTCTCCTTTTTTAAGATTGGTTAAAGTGCTGATGAAATAAAAAAATACATTTTTGCATAAAAATAGAGACTCCTCCTAAAAGAAGTCTCTGTCCTCAAACCAGAAAGTTGCATATTCACACTTAACATAAAATTCATTTTTGCAATGAATGAATTAGACTGTCAGCACTACCTTACTCTCCTCAACCATGCTTATTGGCACAGGATAACAAAATGCTTTTACAGACTGGTAAAATGTGAATACTTGCTTCGTGGGTGGCTGATAAGCTTTTAGAGAAAAAACATCTCTCCCTGTTACTTATAAACACTCTCCAGAGTTGCGTCCTACAAGAGTCTTTTTGCCTGAGAGATTCGCTCTTAACTTGCTCCTTCGGCGTTACATTAATTGTAAGCTCTCCCCTTGTGTTCATCCGCTGATTTAATATATTGATGTTGGTTATACTATGTATATGTTAGCAGGAAAATCTATTTGACCAAAGTATATCATATCTCTTCGAAAAAGTAATTGAAAAAACCATATTTTATTGAGAGGGAGTGAATCAAATATATGGATTCTATTCAAATTCGGCAAGATAATCAATTTATAAATGACTTAGAATCAGCTTTTCGTGATGAAAACGATTTAACAAATTGGGAGCTTTTTCGTATGGCGTACCAGGCTGTAAATGTAACGAAAAGACCGTCATTCAAAGGGTTACAAGCACTGGAATATTTACCTCATCTGGATATTCTGGATCACCAGCTGCAAACAGCTGAGCAGGTTCTGGAATCCATGCATGGGCGTGCTATTTTAGCAGACGAAGTAGGACTCGGAAAAACCATTGAAGCAGGTCTGATTCTAAAAGAGTATATGGTGAGAGGTCTAGTAAAAAAAGCATTAATTCTTGTTCCTGCTTCTCTCGTTAATCAATGGGAAAAAGAATTAAACGATAAATTTCTAATTCCGGCCATTGCCTACCGGAAAAATTACAGCTGGGAGGACAATCCAATTGTCATATCCTCTATTGATTCAGCAAAGCGGTCCCCTCATCGGGAAGCTATCTTAAACCTGGATTATGATTTTATTCTGGTAGACGAAGCGCATAAATTAAAAAATGAACAGACGAAAAACTATCAATTTGTACATGAATTAAAGAAAAAATATTGTCTCTTATTAACTGCCACGCCAGTGCAGAATAAACTATTAGAATTATTTAACCTTGTCAGTCTCTTAAAGCCGGGACATTTAGGAAATTATAAAACCTTCACTGAGAAATACGGGAAAGACCGAAAAAAAATGGAGCAGGATCCTTATCTGAAGAAACTTGTTCAGCAGGTGATGGTACGTAATACAAGAAAAGATACAACCTTAAATAATTCAAAGAGAAAAATACACACTATTTGGTCGTCTCTTCCAGAGAACTATGAGAAGGTTTATCAACAACTTATGGAATTGTCCTTTGGAATGGCATCATTTGCTAAAATCACTTATTTACGTGAATTCTGTTCCTCGAGAGAAGCTTGTTTTACTTCCCTGATGAAATTAGGAGCTCATGAAAATCATACAGCTATTCAAGATGTGATAGAAAATATTGAACAGCTCGATCAGCATCCAAAAGCAGAGAAGCTGGTTGAACAGATTAAATCACTGAATGGTGAAAAAGTTATTGTTTTTACAGAATATCGTGCTACTCAATATTATCTGCAATGGTATCTCCAGCAGCATGGTATCTCATCCGTTCCTTTCCGTGGAGGCTTTAAAAGAGGAAAAAAAGATTGGATGAAGCAATTATTTAAAGACCATGCGCAGGTTCTTATTGCTACAGAAGCTGGCGGTGAAGGAATTAACCTGCAATTTTGCCATCATTTGATTAACTATGATTTACCCTGGAATCCGATGCGGCTGGAGCAGCGGATTGGCCGTATTCACCGTTTTGGCCAAGAATCGGATGTGCATATTTATAATATTGTTACGAAACAGACCATTGAAGAGCATATCCTGTCCATGCTTTACGAAAAAATTCATTTGTTTGAGAATGTTATTGGTAATTTAGATGCCATTTTAGCAGAGTTAAAAGTAGATAGTATGGAAAAGGAAATAGAATCCATCTATCAGGAATCCACTTCAGCCGGAGAGGTACGTATTAAGCTCGATAACCTTACATCCGTGATTGAGCAGGCAAACTTCGAAATTCAGAATAATGAGGAGCAATATAAAGATGGAACAGCAAATTGATTTATCAGATTTTCTCGTCAATTACTTTGAAACAAAGCAGTGTACCATACTTTCTAAGAATGAGGGGCAAATCCACATCCAGCTGAACGAAGAGATGGACAGAGAATTAATGAACCGTCCCTTCTACTGGCATTATATAAAAAAAATGGGACGGGAAGGAGAACCTCAAAAGCTTCGTCTGATTACAGACAAAGAAAAATCAAATGAGCCTGGGGAATGGATTCACTTTGGCAGTCCCAGACTTCATCAAATTATGAATAAACTAATAGAAAAGGAACGCTATACAAGATTATTCGAAAAGATTCAGGTATCAGAAAACACACCGCTATATCCTTGGCTTGTGATTAATATAAAAATCAGCTATCAGGGGGCCCGTCACAAGGATGAGGTGTTTTCTGTCGGTCTGCAGCTGCTTCATGGTCATATGGCTTTAAATATGATGGATTCTCTGGAGGAAATAGCGCTTGAAAGATCAATATCAGATTATTGCTATACGCTGTCTCCAATGATAAATCCCAAAAGCGGCTTTATCCGTATTCAGAATCTCCTGCTGCAGCACGTACAAAACCAGGATAATTCCTGGGCTGCTGAGTCTATAAAACAACTGGAAACAGATAAAGCGACATTAAAGCATTTCTACGAGAACGAACTTGATCATCCAAAGTATTTAGAAGAATTAGAGGCACTGGAAAAGCGATTTAAACCAAAAGTTATTTTTCAAGTTATTAATGGAGGGATTTTTTATTTAACGAAAGCAATGATGGACTAAGATAAGTGCATACCATTCTAGTCGAAAGAGAAAATTAAAAAAGATTCTTTCTATATTTACTGAAAATAGAAAGAATCTTTTTGTCTTAACCTACGATTTCTGAAATAATGGTTGCAATGGAGAAGAACCCAAAAACAACGGCAGTTAGAGCAGAGAATAACAGCGCCAGTATATTTTTAAATTTTAACTGACGAATCACGGATACGACTGCTAATAGTGCAACTAGTAAAAATAAAATTCCTAAAACAATATGACCCATCCGAAATTTTCCTCCTTTTCAGCGTAACTATACTTGTGTAAAAAGCCAGTATTTTATACTATGTAATTATCGTTAAACTATTTATATTTTATAGTATTTCCAAGTGTTTGTCGAGTTATTATAAAGCGAAACTTCTTTCAGTGTGAGTTTTCACTCTTCTCCTACTGATAAATAAGGAACATAAGCTGACGTCTTCGTATCCTGAGACTGCGGTTACTCGCCCCCATCGAAGAGCTTTTGCGAGAATATTTGTGCGACCAGCATTGTATTGACCTGAACAATTCAGGAAGTTAGCGGCCGTTATCTCCTGCCCAAATAGATTTATTTTTCTCTTTTTGAAGGCGGAAGTTTCACAGACGGTTACACCATGATAAAAGAATGGAGAAATGGATATGGAAATTATCGCAATGCCGGTAGGTTTAGTCCAGGCAAATTGCTATATCGTTTACAAAAAAGAAGAAAAAGATGCTTTAATTATTGATCCTGGTGGAGAACCGGAGAAAATAATTGAAGCTTTTGAAAAGAATAAGCTGAATGTGAAAGCAATCTTACTGACTCATGCTCATTTCGATCATATTGGCGGTTTGAACAGTGTCCAAAAGTATACCAATGCACCAGTGTATCTTCATAAAGCAGAGTGGTCCTGGCTTGGTGAACCAAGATTGAATGGGTCAGCTAAATTAATGGGACAGCCTATTACTGCTCAAGTGGCTGATAAAGAGCTGACGGAGGGAACCTTAGAAGTCGGCGGTTTCACTATTAAAACATTACATACACCGGGCCATTCGCCTGGAAGCATCAGTTTTGTTTTTTCTAACGAGAATTTTGCTGTTTGTGGTGATGTATTATTCCAGCAGGGAATCGGCAGAACTGATTTAGTAGACGGAAATATAAACACCCTGGAAAACTCGATAAAAGAGAAGTTGTATCTTTTGCCGGATGATTTAACCATTCTTCCAGGCCACGGGCCGGCAACAACAATAGGCTATGAAAAGAAGAACAATCCTTTTTTCCCAGCTTAGAAAATCATAATTGGTTCGAAATAGATAAAACAGCGAAAAAGACCATCTGCATAAAATACAGAAGGTCTTTTTCGCTGTTTTTAATGTCCAAATCCAGGTACAAGGATAAACTCAGAATACCAAGTATATCCAACAATAAATACCGTACAATATGCACCAAATAAGTACATGTACATACGTTCAGACAGCTTTAAATAACTCAGTGTAAGGAAAAACGCCGTTTGAACAAGGAATAATAGTGCAGTATTCAGCATGTCACCTACATAAAACATAACTGTAAAAATACCTGTCCAAAAGGCAAGAACACGAAACATGCGGTCCATGTCTTCCCCCTCCTTTATAGGTAACGTTCTCATAGTTATTATATACGAGCCGGATAGGATTGTAAACGATTCTTATATAGTTTGCCTCTGTATAAGGTATTTTATTTAAAAGTAATGATAAATCCTCTCAATTACTGTTAAGGAGCATATTGGGCAAATTGATAAATATGCTCGCTTCCAGTTTGTTTTATTGCATAGATGATATATATACTTTCATTCGTTTCAGCCTGAAAAGTTACTTTAACTTCTCCATGCGGGAATTTATAACTCGTTTCATATGGTAAAGAAATCTCCTGTATATCTATTTCCCCACTGACTTTTTTGTAAGCCATTTGAAAAAGTGTCTCCACTTCTATATCAGATAACTGATTGTCAGCTACTACTTTTGCTGTCTGATATTGGTAAAGAAGAAAATGTAAACAAAGAAATACAATAAGAATAACCCAGACGGCATGGAATAATAAAAATCCTTGCTGATTATGGATAAGTGTATAGTATCTTTTCATAAAATTCCCCTGATTCCATAGTAATTGTTAAAAAAATAGCGTTTGATTGTTCTTCAAAAACAACATTAGAAACCTGGTGAAGATATATTTCATGACCTTGCCCGTTTATCTGTCTGCGAATGGAGTTGTTATACTGGCTGAAACGGGCTGTTTTCTCGATGTTATCACTTTGATCAATAAACCGGATATACAATTGATTGTCAGCTATATGAGCGGAGGTAGAAGAGATAATATCATTGCGTAATTGCGTAAATAACTGCTGTATCGATAAGGACTCTGTATAGGTTTGCTTTATTTGAAGTGTAGATAAAGCATAGTATACAAAAGGAAGTGTTAACACTAAGATAGTCATTGCAATTAACATCGAAATAAGAGTGAAGCCATGGGCGCTACTCCAAAATTGCATAAAGGCATTTTTCCTCTGTCTGTTGTTTTGCATTAGTCCATTCTGCACATCCTTTCAAGTATTCCCCCTCCAACGCAAAAGAGAACTCTGCAGGTGTACGGTAAGGAATGATTGTATATTTACCCGGATAAGTTCCCATTCCAACTAGGGCTCCTTGCAATTCATCATGTAATTTACTTGTAATTTTTAACCTTTCTATATTATTGTACTGTTCTTTAGCGAGTAAGGAGAGCAGCGGCAATAGAATAGTGAGCATAGAAAATAAAAGTAATGATGCTATCAAGGTTTCAAATAATGTAAATCCTTTATCTTTCTTCAACATAAAATCTGCCTTTCCCAAACGGAAATACAATCCGGTAGCGTTCTTCCCCAAAGCTGATTAGAATGGATTGCGGGTTCTTAATAACACCGCCGACGGAGAATTCAATATCCTTCGGGAAAGGTGTGTCCAAAGAAAACAGTGGTGGATACTCCCGTCTGATTTCAGTAGAATAGTTAAACAATATGCTATAGTTATCAGGGTAAAACCTTAAAATATATGATTTGCCGCTTTCCTGTGTACTCCTCTTATTTTGAATATAAAGCACGTCCATTTCTAATGTATCAAGAAAATGCCGGCTCTCCAATTTGTCAATCTGTTCTATCTGGTGTTTAGGAATGAGTAAAAGGATGACTGACAAGATGGATAATGCAAATAATGTTTCAATAAGCGTAAAACCACGCTCAGTTTGAAGCATTTACCACACCATTAGAAATGGAAAGCTTATTTCCATTTGAGCAGGTCCTCTGGTCCTCAGTTATATAATCAGCACTCTCCAGCTGATCAAGACTTGATGGCATATTACCAGTATCAATTTGATAAGCATCTACCTGGGCCTGCACCACAGAAATTAATGCAGCACAACCTTTTGAATGGACATCCCCTGTCTTCTTCCCCAGATTCGGTATAATTAAAATCATGATTATAGAGATTACCATCAAGACAATTAACATTTCTATCAGTGTGAAACCCTTTTCACTTTTTAACATAAAAAAGCTCCTTCACATTGTATTCATTAGTTCAAACATAGGCGACATCAGACTAATATAAATAAATATAATAAATGCGCCGATAATCGAGAAAAAAACAGGCTGAATATAAACAATTCTTTTTTGAAGCCGTTGATACATTGTATCAATTGAGATTTCAGCATAAATAGCTAAGTCCTTTGCCAGGTTTGCTGCATCCATATTAGAAGATAATATATCTGTCAAATGTTTGTCTAAAAAATCCATCGTGGTCAAGAGCCCTTGGACGGATCTCCCCCTAAAATACTCTAATTGCATTTGCTTCGCATAATAAGAAATAATGGGCAGCTTTGTCTGTCTGGACATATAATGCAATAACTCCTTCATTGGCATCCCTGTCTGTAAGAGAGAACTGTATAACGCAGCAAAATGAAAAGATGTTTGTCTCTTTATATAAGAACGATATAGAGGAATTCTGCTGTATAAAGTCATTTTAGTTTCTAAAGAGATATTATTTCTTAAAAATATCCAGATAACTGCACCAAAGCTGAAAGCGATAATGAGAACAATTATGGAATAACCAAGCCAGGAAGATAGAAAAATAACGGCTTGCAGCAGCATAGGGAGCTCGCCAAACATGAGCTGCTGAAAGGAAGGTATAACACGCGCATAAATAAAAAATAATAAACCGCTAAAAATAAATAGCAAAATAAGCGGATAACGGACAGTCTGCTGAAATTTACGCATGTAGTGGACATGCTGCTGAAATAATTGATGACACTGCTCAATCCGTTCGGATATATTCGATTTTTCCCGTACAACAAAGAGATAGGAAATAATAGAATGATGAAAACCAGCCTCGTCCATTGCTTCATCCAAATGCTGGCCCGCTTCAAGACACTTTAAAATCTGACTGGAGGTATATTCTAACTCAGCATAATATTTCATTGCGTCTAAGGATTGAATGAGTGTGAGACCTTTTGAAAGCATACGCTGTAAGACATGAAGAAATTGCAGCTGCGTGGCAATGGTTATTTTTTGATTATTGAGGGAAAATCGTTTGTGTAAAGCCATAAGCAAATGCCTTTCTTTGTAATTTTTTAAACTGGTGTTCTTCAGGTAAAGCCAGCAATGTACCTTCGATAGCTTCTGTCAGGTAATCTCCCTCCATTAATTCTCCAATAGCACTCCGCTGCTGCTTATTCTTTCTCATAATTGGAATTAGCCGAAGAGCTCCGACGCCAATAAGGATTTGATGCAGATCGGCAGTTTTTATTCCCATTTCCTTCAAGCGAAAAATGGTGCCGACAGCATTTTTAGCATGCAGAGTACTTAATACAAGGTGACCAGTTAGAGCAGCTTCCACTGCAAACTTTGCGGTTTCTTTATCCCGTATCTCTCCAACCATCAGAATGTCGGGGTCATGGCGTAGAGCAGCCTTTAACCCTGTGTGATAGGAGATGCCGGCATGTTCGTTAATTTGCACTTGCAATATTTGATTTATTTTTCTCTCGATTGGATCTTCCAAGGAAATAATTTGACAGGGCTTTTCCTTCATTTCCTTTTCTAATAAAGAATATAAAGTAGATGATTTCCCGCTCCCAGTTGCCCCAGTTATCAGGATAAGTCCGGAATCATGATCCATCCATCTTCGCATTTGCTGTACTTGATTTGGAAAAAGAAATAAATGGTCAAGCGGCAAGGTGTCGTTTTGAGGAAGAATACGGATAGCAATACTCTCTTGCTGATAATGAGGGAGAGTCGAAATACGAAGTGCATAGTCCTTTGATTCAAAACTCCAAAGCAATGTTCCCGCTTGGGGTTTTCTGTGTTCGCCAATATCCATATTGGCACTGAACTTAAAAAATGTTCTTAAAAGCTGGTATTGTTTCGTTAGAATGTTTCGGATAAAGGTGCGTTTTCCGTGGATACGAAAGTAAATTTCAGTTTGCTGCTCGTATGGATAGAAGTGAATATCAGAAGCTTGTTGACTGACTGCAGCCTGAAAGAGGTCGTCAGATAATTTTGTGACATGATTCATTAGCTCACCCCCCTTACAAATATTTCTGACATAATCTATAAATTCTACATTTATTCTGATTCTCCTTCTTTTTTATTCAAAAGAATAGAATTTATTTTATTGTTAAAGCTATAAGTAAAACTAACTTGAAAAGGAGCATTAAATTAAATCCATGAAAAGTAACGACTATATTCGTTTTTTAACAGAAGAAATGATGAAATATATAAATTTACCTACAGAAGAAAAAAAAGAACGGAAGCAAAAAAAGAAATCTTCTAATCAACTTTATAGCAATAAATGGCTTGGCATAATACCTTTTTCAATTCAATCCTGGTACTATAAAAGAAAAAATGACCGGGACTGAGCTGTGGTTCCTCCCCCTGCCGAAAACATTCACATTACTCAATATTCAACCGCCAAGGATTTTAGGTTCTATGTCAAATGTGGTGGTGGAATATCATTCCTCCACCTCTTTATTTATAAGCTTGCTTTAAGACAAGCTTTACCTCTTGTTGCCATAGAATTTTCTTTCTCATTCGATCAAACTGTTTAATCCCATAAGATAATCTTTTTAATACTTTAATCGTATTATTAACGCCTTCTATGTAGCCATTATTAAAGGGATACATAAAAGAATGCAGAATTTCTTGTTGCCATCTTTTAAATGTACGTGCGACACGATGAAATCCCTCTAACGCGGATGCATTCAACTTCTCCAGGCACGCTTCTAATCCAGCAGTTGCGTTGTGCGCATCACTTTCCTTAAACCACGTATCCAATTCATGCTTTAAACCATAAGCTTCCTTTAAGCGGGGATCTATCCTTAATAATTGCTCGACTTTCTTCTTCTGATCATCTGAACAGGTTGTCCATGATTTCCACAGAAGTTTTTTGGAACGTTTCATTCGAATTCGATCTTTCTTGGGCAGCTCCTTTTGAACTTCACGGCGGACCTCATCTAGAGCCCAATAGGCCTGACGCATAAAGTGAAAACGGTCAGCGATAATCAGAGGATTTCCCAGTGCTTTTCGAATTGCTTGTTTAAACGCTTGAGATAAATCCATTACTACCATTTCTACTTTACCTGTATCACAGGACTTTAAGTACGCTTCAATGGTTTCCACTTTTCGATTTGGCAAGATATCGATAATTCTTCGGTTCTCCACATCGACCACATTCAATTGAAACCTCTCTCCATCCGCGTCACCTTTAAACTCATCGATCGCAATGACTCGCGGCAACACTTTGCTGGTAGTTAACTCCTTCTGATCAAACCACCGTAAGACACGATTCACTGTTACTCCGGTTACTAGCGCCGCTGTACGAAAGGAACTCACCGCTGCATGCATCATCGCTGTCGTTTGCACACTCGCCATACAACGTTGATACCGATGAATCATTTGTAGACGCTCATAAAATGTGTGATGACACGACGTGCAAATATAACGTCGTTTTCGCAGGGAAAGATGAACTTCCTTGGTTGTAAACGCTGGTCCTTGAATGCTTTGCCAACGATAGCCATGTATCCGCTTGGTTCTTTTACGGCAAAAAGGACATTTCTGCATACGCTGTTTCGTGAATAATTCTGCAATAAAATAACTTTCTTCTTCTCTGATATCCCACACATCTACATGCGTATCTTTAATTCCTAACAACTCTGTGATAAAATGATGATGCACTCTTTTCCTCTCCCATTCCTTTTGTCTCGACAACTCAAGGTTACCAGAGAGAGGAAATAGAGTGTATTTTTTTGTCTCCGTTCCATCTGGCGATGGAACGGAGGGCACCACCACATTCAGTATAGAGCCGGATTTTATGCTTTTCTGCCAGTGCAAAAAAACGGCACAGGCTTTTTCACCTGTACCGTTTTTTTATTCTTCTTCGTCTCCAAAGTCAACAAATCGGAATAAATCTCCGTAAATGATGGAATCAGAGTAAGAAAGCTCTGTATCTACTTTTTCTTGAATGGAATCACAAGCACTTTCTACTTTTTCTAATTCTTCACTTGCTTCTTCTTCTGAATCTGTTTCTTCTTCTACAGCCTGATCCATTAATTCTCCAGTTTCACGATCGTAGCAGGAACCGGCGGTTTTAACAAAATCATCACTGACAAAGTCGCCATTTCGTAATGCGATATAGCCTTTTCTATCATCACTGAATAAGTCATTACCAAAATAAATATCCTCACCAGGATCAATTCCCAGCATGTTTAGCATTGTTGGTTTCAAATCGATTTGACCGGCAACCTCTTCCATTACTTTTCCATTTCCATCTCCAGGAATGTGAATAAATAATGGTACACGTTGTAATTGCACCTGATCGTAAGCTGTGATTTCGTCCTGATCTAAATACTGAGCCATCGCTTTATTATGGTTGGCACTTATTCCAATATGGTCACCCATAATGACAATAATGGAGTCTTCATAAAGACCAGACTCTTTTAGCTCATCAAAGAATTCTTCGATAGCTTCATCCATGTAGCGGACAGTCGGAATATAACTGTTCAGCGTATTGGAATTTGAATCAAATTTATCAATTGTTGCATCTTCCTCATCCAATTCAAACGGGAAATGGTTTGTTAATAAAATCATTTTTGAATAGAACGGCTCATCCAAATCTTCTAATATCGGGATGGACTGTTCAAAGAACGGTTTATCCTTTAGACCCCACCCTACAGAGTCTTCCGGTGTTACATCATATGATTCTTCTCCAAAGAAGTTATCAATATTCAAGCTGTTATACATTGCATCCCGGTTCCAAAAGCTTTTATTGTTCGCATGCAATACGTTAGAAGTATAACCAGCTTCTTTAATCATTTCATCAAAAGAATGGTATTCATTATTACCGTGTGTAAAGAATACCGCACCACGGGATAATGGATATAAGGAATTTTCTACTAAGAACTCTGAATCAGATGTGTTTCCCTGACCTGTCTGTTCATAGAAATTATCAAAGTAATACGTATCTTCATCCTGGGCTAACTCATTAAGAAACGGTGTAACCTCTTCTCCATTTACTTCACTGTTCATTACAAAGTGCTGCAAGGATTCTGCGTTAAGAAAAATGATATTTTTATCTTTCGCAATACCCTTCATTTCTTCACTGGTCTCATGATCCACATTTTCTTTAATATACTCCTGAATTTCAGGAATTTCGTTTCCGTCCGCAAAAACACGTTGTGATTCGTTCTTGGAGTGAATGACAACATCGTAGACGTGATAGTTAAACAGACCAATATTTTTCACTAAATATTCACGGTCAAATCCGCGGGTAAAAAGCTGCGGTCTTTCCATTTCCGCTAAGAAAAAGTTACCCGCAAGTAATACTAATGAAAATGCCAGAGCGCCGACCTTACCGCTTCTAGGATACTGTACAGCAAGACTTCCTTCATATTTCTTACTTAGATACCAGATAATCGCGGCATCTGCAAATATAAATAGATCCCATGGCTTAATTAAAGTAAGAATACTGGATCCTAAATCTGTCATATTACTTCCCATAAATAATTGCGGGATTGTTATAAAGTCCGTAAATTGGCGGTAGAATACAAGATTCGCCCAGATAAGCAAGGATGCTGCCAATGTAGCGTACCGAATATACTTCATTTGTCTGGAAGACTTATTAAACCAGACTCCTAATGCCAGAATTAAAAACGCTGACACAAAAGGATTAATAAACAAAATTAATTCCTGCATGGAATTATCAAGTTCAATATTAAATACAAATCGGTAGACAATATAGGTTTTTAGTCCAAGAAGGAATGCTGCAATAATATAGAGCGGTATCCTTGGCTTTTTAAATCGTTTCATTTATATCCTCTCCTAAATAATAAAAACAGGAATGCTGATTTACCTTTTAACATACTACTTCCCATTTTATTAACTAATGTAAACCTGCAATTAAAAAATTGTACATCTTGTATAACGGTTTTACAAGAAAAAAGGTTTCACATTTAATCATTTTATTTAATTACCCGTTCATAAATTACTATTTTAGTAGATATTCAAAAAAAATCAAGTCTGAAAATCAATTAACTGTAATTCTCATATACTAAATATGCTCCTCCAATAATACCCGCATCATTACCAAGCTGGCAAGTTTTAATAGTACAAACTTCACTTACTCTAGGCAGCGCATGCTTTCTGAAAGCTTTTGTCAAAGCATCAATCAAATAATCTCCTGCATTAGAAACGCCACCGCCTATTAAAATATTGGAAGGATTTATAATCATTGACATATTTGCCATTGCTTTTCCTAAAACGTCCGTTGTATATTCAATAATTTCTGTAGAGGCCTGATCTCCCTGCTTGGCTAATTCAAAAACATTCTGGGCAGAAATACGCCCTTCTGTCTGAAATAATTTCGTCAGAAGTGATTCTGGATTAGTGTGTATCTTCTCCATTGCCTGTCTGACAATTCCTGTTGCAGAAGCAATGGTTTCTAAACAGCCTTTTTTACCGCAGTTACATGGATAACCATTTTCCATCACTTCAATGTGGCCTACTTCGCCGGCCATGCCATTAACACCATTTAAAATAGAGCCGTTTGCGATAATCCCGCCGCCGACACCTGTTCCTAATGTAATTGCTATTAAATTCCTGGATTGATTTCCTGCACCAACCCAATTTTCTCCTAATACAGCAATATTAGCATCATTTTCAGCATATACAGGCACCCCAGCCAATTTTTCAAGTTCTTCCGCTAAATGGATATCTTTCCATCCAATATTGACCGCTTCTGTAATAATACCTGCATGGGCATCTACAAATCCCGGTGCCCCGACACCTATTCCTTTAATGGAAGAAGCATCTAATGATGATACCTGTAATTTCGATTCAATACTTTCCCAAATATCAGAGATAATATTCGCACCTTCGTTTGTTAAATCTGTTGGTATTTCCCACTTTTCTAGAATTTTTCCCTCTTTTGTAATGAATCCTATTTTTACTGAAGTTCCCCCAATATCTACTCCTGTTAATAATTCATTCATTTATTTTCGTCCCCTTTTTATATTCTCTGCTTTCTTTTTTTATGAGCAATACCGCTTGCTGGAATTGCTGACTGCTGATAAATTTCCACTCATATAATTCATTTATTTCCATCATCATTAATTCTAAATCGCCTAACCGGTCTGTCGTATAGATGAAAGTTCCAAACTTCATCAGCAGTTTCCTTACATCATGTATATTCTGCATGTTATCACCAAGAGTATTATATCAAATGGGCAATCAAATGGGAAATGAGAATAAGATCCAGATCAAATTAACGATCTGGATCTTTTGGTCGTAATATAGATGGTCTCAGATGCCTTTCCGGTAATGGAAAGCGGATAAATGTATCACGCATATTCTTAGCTGAAAATGGCACTAACGGCCAAAAATAAGGTGTATCCAGCGTTCTCATCTTTATTAAAAATAACAGCCAGACAGTTACACCAATAACATAACCGCTCACGCCAAATAAAGCTGTCGAAAATAATAAAAATAAGCGGACAAGACGATTTGCCATACTTAATTCATAGCTTGGTGTTGCATAAGAACCGATCGCTGCAGTAGCAATGTATAAAACAACCTCATGCGAAAACCAGCCGACCTCTACAGAAACTTCACCAATCATAATTGCTGCAACCAGGCCAAGGGCTGTTCCAAGTGCAGATGGTGTGTGGATAGATGCCATTCTTAAAACATCGAGCCCTAATTCAGCAATTAGAAATTGAACCAATAACGGGATGACCCCTGAATCCTCCGGTCCTATAAACGAATACGCTGGCGGCAGAAGTTCAGGCTGTACAGAAAATAAATAATAGAGCGGTAAAAGCACAAGAGAAAGAAATATGGCAATAAATCGAACAATTCGTAAATATGCTCCAACACTTGGTTTTTGCCGATATTCTTCTGCATGCTGCAAATGCTGCCAGAAAGTTGTTTGTGTAATCATCGCACTTGGCGATCCATCAATAATCAAGACTACATGCCCCTCAAAAAGATGGGATGCAACCGTATCTGGCCTTTCAGTATACCGGACTGCCGGATACGGGTTCCAATAACGGTGACTGAAAAATTCTTCAATCGTCTTTTCTGCCATAGGAAGCCCGTCTGTATCTATACCATCAATCAATTCTTTCAGCTTCTCCACTTGTTTAGAATCTGCTATATCTTCTATATAACTGATAACAACATCCGTTTTAGAGCGCCTGCCAACCTGCGTGAACTCCATCCTGAGAGAACGATCCCTAACCCGGCGTCTTGTCAGCGCAGTATTAAATACAAGCGTTTCCACAAACCCATCACGCGGTCCCCGGACCACTCTTTCTAAATCAGGCTCTTCAGGTGACCGTGCCGGATATGTCCTTGCATCAATTACAATTGCTTTATCTAAGTCTTCTACGAATAAAACCGTTGCTCCCGAAAGAATAAAATCAACCAGTTTATTCATATCTTCTAATGCTTCTATTTCTATAAAAGGAATATCTCTTTTCATTAATTTCTGTAATGTATCTGTATCCAGCTCATCTGGACGCAGCCTTTGCAGGGACTGCATGATAAACAGCATCATATCATCTTTGACAAATCCATCAACCATAAACATAGCCATATCTTTACCAGCATAATTCAAATCCAGGTAAATCAGGTCAAAGCTTTTATCAACTGCTAAATAAGACTTTAGATAAGAAACGTTTGTTTTGAGGCTTGTATCTACTTTTTTCATTTTATCAGTCACTTTTATCACCTTAATACAGTAGGATGTAGATAGTTTATATCACCAGATAAAAACTATACATTCCATTCAATTTAAATACGTGTTCAAACAGTACGATAAAAAGGATCAAGAAGTTCAAGGCGATGAGCTTTTTCCGAACGGACTTTCACAGGATGTGATGACTTCTGTGTTGTCCACAGGACGTGGACGCTCTTAACAGAAGTTCCTCTATGCTTTTAAATACGTGAGTATCGGAAAAAGCTCGTCAACGCAGAAATTCGCCGTATCATTTTTTTGGACTTTTTGAACTTCCTCTTTAAGGTATACAAAAACCAGGCTGCATTTCTGTTTCCTCAGCCTGGTTTTCATCTTAATAAGATTGTAATTTATTTTTTATATTCGATAATTCTTCATTACCCGGGAATTGCTCTAATCCTTCATTAATAATGTCTTCAATTTCTTGAGTACTTGCTCCTTGCTGTGAGTATAAAATTGCCAGATTATGATACATTTCCGGTATTCTTTCGTCATATTGAATAGCCGCTTCTAAATCCTCTATCGCTTTTGCAAATTCTAACTCTTGAATATAAGCGTAAGAACGGTGGAAAAGAAGATAAGGTATCAGCTCTGAATCCGTTGTTTCATCAAGTGCTTCCGTTGTTACTGAAATAATCTCACTAAAATTCTCATCCTCTATGAGTGTTTCTGCTTCAATTAATTTCATTTCTGGAGATGATGAATTAAATGACCATCCATAGATGAATAATCCGATACTGAGAATGATAAAACCGATAAGTCCCAGCAGCTGATTCTTTTGATTTTTTTTATTTGGCACATAAACGGCTGCAGCAATTAAAAATCCGCCGGCTAATCCGCCAAGATGTGCTCCCATATCGATTTCTGGAACAGTGAATCCGAGCAGAAGATTTACTCCTAAAATAAGAATAATATTCATACCCATTGTTTGAAAGAATATTTGCTTATAGATAAGCCCGAATAAAAGAAGCGCACCAAACAATGCAAATATAGCACCTGATGCCCCTACTGATACATTAATGGAGGTAGCAAAGCTTGCTATGGAACCTGCCAGCCCGCCAAGAAAATAGATAAAAAGAAAACGGGTTCTCCCGAATATTCGTTCAATCGCAGTTCCCAGATAATACAGAGCAAGCATATTCATAATCAGATGGAGAAAGTTAAGATGTAAAAACATCGAGCTGAAAAATCTCCACCACTCTCCCTCCATGACAAGAAGGTTAAAGTTTGCTCCCATATCAATTAAGTGCTGTGTATTTTCTATATTCCCTCTTGTGATTTGAAGAATAAAAATAACTATATTTAAAGCGATTAATATGTAAGTAAACAGCGGAGTGGAAAATGAAAATATTTTCTTACGGTTCTCTTGCTCTTCTTGGATTTTTTGGAACAGCGTATTTTTCATATGATTTGCTGTTACCTCTTTTTCCGTATCATCTAAATTTCTTTTGTCTTCACCGCTCAATGAAATATTTAAATCCTGACTTAAGAGATTGATTTCACTTTCTTCATCTTCTCTATCCAGATAATATATGTGCATTCTTGGCGATTTTTTATTTCCTTCACCAAACGGTTTTTTCAATTCTTCCCATTCATCAACCGGATGTTCTTCAGCTATGTATATTAAATATAGTTCAGCATTAACACTTGCGATAGCTTGCCTTATCCGCTGCATTTGCTGATAAGCAGTCTGCGAATCCTGCCGTAATTGGTTAGACCAATCAAAGGTTTGCGGTTTTACACGAATAATATCAGATTTTCCGCCTGCTTTCCGTTCCATCCAGACTTCATCCGTTTTATAGTCTCCTGCAATAATCCGGAACCCTTGCTCTGTCAATTTCCTCACCAGCTCATACGCTCTATATTGCATATGTACGTCCATAAATCAACCTCCCCTCTTTGAAGCATACCAAATGTTTCTAATTATGCGCAACTATGATCAAACGGAAGAGCCGCCAGCAGGATATTTTATTTGCTCATTGTCCAGAATTGCAACTGCCCGTCTCATAAAAATTGATGAAGCTGGTACTGGGCTGCAATTACTCGCCCTATTAAGTTCGTCGCTTTATGTTTTCTTTTTATATTTGCCGGCAAAGAGGGAATATTTTATTATAAGCAGTGTCTTTTATAATGCATATAGATAATTTAAACCGCTTCCTTTTTCTTTTTCCATAAAATAATGTTTGCAATAATTGGAACTAAATACTTTCTTCCCTGCTTCCAATTTAAGAAGCCGTTTAAAATCCGGTACTTCCATTTCATAAGTATAAAAATAGTGGATATAACCATCGCTGCTGTAAAGAACATGCGCATCATCTTTCTTACCTCCCTTTTAATAATTGATGTGATTAGAGACTCTTCTACATCAATTATTTTCAACGAAGGGAGAAATCTTATACATTAAAGATTAGCTATTCTGTCTGGCCGTATCTATGGTACGTTCTTCTGTAATAATCTGTTCTACAGACAGATCATAGCTTTCCCGGGGAATTTGCTGGATTAATTGCCGTTCACTGCAAAGCGAGATTGTCGCTCCTGAATAATCAGCAAGCATTCTGTCATAATATCCGCCGCCATAGCCAATACGATAACCATCCGTGTCAAAAACCACTCCTGGCACAATCAATAAATCGATATCTGAATGTAGAATCCGCTTTGTTTTTTTGGGGATCGGTTCTTTTATACCTGCGTAACCTGTCTGGATTTGTTTTTGATGATTCCAGGCATAGTAGTACATTTCTCTCGTTTTTACCACACATTTCGGTGAGGCTATTATCTTTCCTTCTCTCCTGGCCTTTTCAATGATTGTATATGTATCCCATTCTATTTCTGTGGAAATAGTAATTCCTATCGTTCTGGCATTTTGAAATGCTGGAGTTGTAAATAATTGCTTCTGCTGTCCTGTTTCCACTTTTTTTCGATCCAGCTTCGACAAAAGACTCAGTTCTTTCAGCATTTTTTGCCGTAATATCTTTTTTTCTGACATATCATATTTCACCTCTGTCTGCAAAAAAACTCTTATCCAACTAACATCAGATAAGAGTTTTCATGATTGCTTATTTTGTTTCACGGTGTAGGGTATGTTTTTTAAGACGTGGTGAGTATTTCATAAGCTCAATACGCTCAGGATTTGTACGTTTGTTTTTTGTAGAAATATAATTACGATCTCCTGTTTCCGTGCAAGCTAACGTTATATTTACGCGCATATCTATCCCTCCAAACTTTTCAACTTGCCTTTTTACATAACTGTACAGACTTTAATTATATTATCAAAGTTTCATCTATTTATCAAGAAGGATTATACCAAAAACATGATAAAACTTTTCGCCCCATGTTTTATCAGGGTTAAAGCAACTCCCTGTCATGATTTATCGTGCTTTTAGCATAGTCACTTCTTTTAATTTATGGTATAACTATAAATGATACATAAAGTGCGTGTTCAAAAAGTTTCTAAATTAGAAGCAAGAAGATCAAGACGACGTGGTTTTTACGAACAGACTTCCACAGGATGTGGTGGCTTCTGTGTTGTCCACAGGACGTGGACGATTTTAACAGAAGTTCTTCTATGCTTTTTAATACGTGAGTATCGTAAAAAACGCGTCAACGCAGAGATTCGCAGCTTATCATTTGGGGACTTTTTGAACATCCTCATAAAGGGAGGGAAATAAAAATGCTATTTGCCATTTTGGCAGTTGTCGTCATTGGGATTGTTCTATTTATTCTATCATTCTTTATTAACGACCGTCTGGAAGAAGTCGAAAGCCAGCTAGAACAATTGTCCATTACTACGATGCAAGATACATACCAGTTAAAGAAGAAGGTTTCTGTTTTAGAAGAAGAATTATTGCCTCAAAACATATCTGATGAAGCATCACCGTCTGATCTTAAAAATAATAATTAGAGGAGTATTATCATGAAACAACATGTTAGAGCGTTTGCTGTCGGTTTGTTGACAAGCGGTCTCCTGCTTCTCGCTATATATATATTTGGTAATCAATCCTCGGGCAGCCTCGAGGATATGGAACCGGATGAATTGATTTCTGCACTGGAAAATCAAGGGTATGCTGTATTAACACAAGACGAATATATTGCATATAGCGTGAATAGAGAAGCAGCTGACGAGGTTGATTCTGATGGAAATGCAGAAGATGACTCTGAAGCCGATAATGAATCAGATTCAAACAATGATTCTGATGAAAATGAAGACAACAATGATGAAAATAGTAATGACGAAGAAGGCAACGAAAATGCAGACGAGGAAGACAATAATGATGAAGGTAATGAAGATGAAGAATCCTCCGAAGACTCAGATGTAATTGACGTTGAAATTACATTAGAAAATGGTGCGCCCCCTTCTAACATCAGTGATGCTTTAGAAGATGCCGGGATTATTGATGATGCAAGAGATTTTAATGATTTCTTGGAAGACAATGATTTAAGCGGGAGCGTAAAGCCTGGAACTTATGAAGTGGACAGCGAAATGTCTTTCGATGAAATTGGTGACATTATTACTACCTACTCAGAATAAATATGATTTAATAAAAAAATGAGCTGCTCAATCTAGAGCTGCTCATTTTTTGTTTGAAAGACAACTTCAATCTGCAGAAGCCCCATAGTCAATTACAATACAATAAATAAAGCTTGTACATAAAAAACTCTCACCCAAATTAAAGGGTGAAAGTCTCCTATTCGTCCTTTTCGCTATTCATCAGAAGAATCAGCTGCTTCTTCATCATGATCTTCTTTGATATCGAAGTAGGCATCTAAAATCCTCGAAGCAATTTTACCATTAACCCCGTCCCCTGCACCTATTCCTACACTTGGTACAACAACTGCAAAGGCAACTTCAGGGTCATCAAACGGTGCATAGCCGACCATTGTCAGGTTATTGAGATCAGCCAGCTTCTGTCCATCTTCATATACGGAGGTCTGGGCTGTACCTGTTTTCCCAGCTGGATTATATGATTTTTTACCAAAATAACTGTATCCTGTTCCTCCACTTTCTTGAAACACACGGCGGAAGCCCTCCTGCACACGGCTGATTTCATCATTTGTCATATTAATCCGGTTCATTACCGTTGTATTTTTCGTATAATACAATGGTCCAAGCTCGTCTAAAGAGGCAATGGGATCACGGGCTTCTTTTAAAAAGTGCGGCTGGACACGGTAACCGTCGTTGGCAATGGTGGATACATATTGTGCGAGCTGCAGGGTGGTATACGTATCATACTGACCGATTGCGAAGTCAAGAATATTACCTGGGTTTTCTGGTGTCTGACCTCTTACTCCGGTACTTTCATCTGGAAAATCTATTCCTGTCGATGCCCCTAAGCCAAATTGATTGAAATAATTTTGCAGGGTCTGCAATGTCTCAGCCTTATTTATATTTAATGTGGCATTATTAGGCAATGGATGACGGTAATCTCCACCCAGACGCAGGGCAACATAGAACATATAAACGTTGGAAGACCGCTTTAATGCATTCAGGTCATCTACACTTCCCATAGATGATACAGATTTTTTTGTTAAGCCTCCTGCCAATGTTATTGGTGCATCATAGAAAGTTGTTCCAGGTGAAATAACCTCCGCATCATATCCGGCAAGTATAGTTGCCCCTTTAATACTGGAGCCGGGTTCTGTTGCATTAGATAAAGCCATGTAGGAAGCATTATTATATTCATTTTTTTCCTTATCATAATTCACACCGGAAACAGCAAGAAGTTCTCCTGTTTTCGGATTCATTACAACAGCATACGCATTTGTTAAATACCGGTTGTCATAAGGATTCTTTGCTTTCGCTGCTTTCAGCTCCTCTAAGACAATTTTGTCAACTTCCTGCTGGAATTCTAAGTCTGTTGTTAAAACTAAATCTTTGCCCCGTTCTCCTTCAACAATGGTCTCGGAGCCGATAATTGTCCCATTCTGACGTGTCGTATACTGAATCTGCTCTTTACGGCCGCGCAGAAAGTCTTCATATTGCTCTTCCAGTCCACTTCTGCCGACCCGGTCATTTCGGCTGTAACCCTTTGTCAAATAAGCACTCAAGTCCTCTGCGGGAATTCCCTGCTCCTGAGTGGAAATTCTCCCTAAAATAGTCGATAACGTATCTCCATTCGGATAAACACGATTCCAATCTGTTGTGGCATTGATTCCGGGAAGCTCATCCAGATGCTCAGCTACAGCAGCATATTCCTCTGCTGTTACGCCCTCATTTTTCACTACCTGCGGGGTCAGTGCATATGCTTTATCCAGTTCTTTTTTTGTAGCGATAATTTCTAATTCTTCATCGGAAAAATCTGCAATTTCTTCATCGGTAATTAAATCCAATGTGGCAGCGTATTCCTCGGAAGCATCCATCTCCTCTGTATCAACTTCTTCTAATCGTTCTTCTATTTCCTCTTGATGAAGTAATAAATAATACTCTCTTTTATCTCTGTCAGTTATTCGATCGATTTTTTTCTTATCACTCATATCGATGAAATTAACTAAGGTTTCAGCCACCTTCAAGCGATCCTTTGCCTGAACACCTTTGGGGGGCGTATAAGTAATGGAATACATGGCTTCATTATCTACTATGATATTCCCATTCCTGTCATATATTTTTCCACGGGGCACCGGTACACTTGTCGTGTCTAAATTCGTTCTTTCAATTTCTTCCTGATAAGATTCCCCGTTTAAAATTTGAACAACACCTAACTGAAGTATGAGTGCAGAAAATAATAAGAAGATGGCAAAGAAAAGGATATTCATACGAACCGGAAGCTGGGCCCGTTTTTTCTTTTTCTTCTTGTCTACCACTTTGCTCCCCCTTTACATATATTTTGGCCTTATATGGCATTAATTCTATGATTTGTTTAAAAAGCAAAAAAAATTTAAATTATAGACGTATCTTTTTAAACATTTCAGTTATCAATACTACTGTTTGATTCTACCACACTTAACGACTTTTTTCGTCCGTGAAATCTTCTTTTAATGCTATTTTTTGTTTTTTTGTTGGCCCGATAAAAATATTTCGGATACAAAAATAAATAATCGCATGCCCTGCACCAAAAATAATCAGTAATATTGGAATAATCATATCATGCGGAAATAGAAACATCCCGAATATAAATACCATAATCGAAACGATTCTGCCTAAGTTTAAATAAATTTCCCGGACAACAATGTACTCCACCCGTCTTTCTTCTACCATACGGGCTCTGCCAATCACATCATAGGTAAGTGATTCATACGGTACAGTTAAAATGGGAAATGCAATTCCAATAATTACTGCATATATAATTAACCAGAAAAGGCTCATTTCAAAAATAATAATAAAGATAGAGGTGAACAGCAGAATGCCGCCAAACAAAATTGCTTTTTTTCTTAAAGACGGCTTAATCCATTTTAAGGCGACAAAATAAAAGACGATCGATAAGCCTGAAAGAAATAAATTAAAAACTCCTAACACAAGCTCACTGTTTGTAACAAGGAAAATCCAAATGGTAATATAAAAACCATATATCCCTTCCCTTAGCCCCTGGAAAAAATGAGCATGTAATATACGCTTCCAATTTTTATTTCTCTTTCTTTCATTTATAACAGCAGCTAAAGCAAAGCTCCCTCTGCTCCCCTTACGTATGATGAAAAAGCTGGCTACAATTGCTGCAATGAATAAGCTTAAGGAAATAATAAAAATAGCAGTATAACCAACATCACCAGCCATTTTTGATATCATCCACCCTGCAAGTAATGGCCCAATCATCCCTGCAAATGACGTTAGTGTGCCTGAAATACCATTAAACCAATCTCTCGTATCTGGTTCTGTAATTTCAAAAGTCAGCAGGTAATAAGCCAGCCAGAAAAAACCATAACCTATTCCCAATAAACAGCCGAGAATAAAATTATAATATGCTGCAAGCTCACCAATCCAAAGAACAAATAAAAAAAAGAAACATAAGAAAAGTATCCCGATTCTTAATATAATGATACGATCTATTTTTTTCGATAATTTCCCTGCATAAATAAACGACAATGCTTGAAATACATAGCTCGCTAAATGATAGTTAGCAATCACAAAAAAGTCGCCGGATTGCTTCCATAAGTACACATTTACAAAAGTATTTGATAAAAAGATCCCGGCTGCATATAAAACTCCAATCAACAGTAGCATCCACAAGTCCCTGTATTCATCTTTTTGGTTTTTGTATCTTCTATATTGCTGATGTAATTGCATAAGAAAACGACTCCTTCTCCTTTTATTTTTAGCGAAGGAATCGTATCTATACAAAAAGCTTGCAGAAGTTTAAATTTCTGCAAGCTTTTTGTAATTATTTATTATTTCGCAGCTTCGTAATTGTTAGCTACTTGATCCCAGTTTACTACATTCCAGAATGCTGAAATGTATTCCGGGCGTTTATTTTGATATTTAAGATAGTATGCATGCTCCCATACATCCAATCCTAATAATGGTGTTTTGCCTTCTGTTAATGGTGAATCCTGGTTTGGTGTGCTTGTGATTTCAAGCTCGCCATTATTTAATACCAGCCATGCCCAGCCAGAACCAAAGCGTCCTGCTGCTGCAGCTGCAAATTCTTCTTTAAATTTGTCTAAAGAACCGAATTTGCTGTTGATTTTATCAGCCAGCTCTCCTGCAGGTTCTCCGCCGCCATTTGGTGACAGTGTCTTCCAGAAAAAGCTATGGTTAGCATGTCCACCGCCATTGTTGCGTACTGCTGTGCGGATGTCTTCAGGAACCGCGTTTAAATCGCTGACAAGCTCTTCTACGGATTTATTTTGCAGATCTTCATGTCCGTCTAGTGCATCATTTAATTTTGTAACGTAGGTGTTGTGATGCTTCGTATGGTGAATATTCATTGTTTCTTTATCGATAGTTGGTTCTAATGCATCGTATGCATAAGGTAATTCTGGTAATTCAAATTTTGCCATGTGTAACTCCTCCTTTAAATAAATGATGTTTTTTTAAGCTCTTCACTTATTAAGGTATCAAAGGAAAGTATTTCTTGCAAATATTTTGCACTCACCTCTATCGTCAATTCCTTATAAAACAACAATTTTAAAAATAGATTATTTCTATTTTTGATTTAAAGAAACTTTTTTGCCTTAAAGAACTGTTATTATCTAACCGGATTTTCTTCACAATCTTAGGCAATGCCTATTTCAACAAAGGAAACAAGAGGATTAAAAAAGAGCATAAAAAAACAAGCCTTAAGCTTGTTTTTAAAGATGGCTCGGGACGGAATCGAACCGCCGACACAAGGATTTTCAGTCCTCTGCTCTACCGACTGAGCTACCAAGCCAAAAAGATGAACTTCCATAGAAAAGCTCTGCATTATTCTTTTATAATATATGTATGGAGGAGGTAGAGGGATTCGAACCCCCGCGCGGTTTGACCCGCCTGTCGGTTTTCAAGACCGATCCCTTCAGCCAGACTTGGGTATACCTCCCGGCAGAATAAATGGTGGACCCTGCAGGACTCGAACCTGCGACCGATCGGTTATGAGCCGATAGCTCTAACCAACTGAGCTAAGGGTCCTTTCACTATTTTTAATGGGGCGACCGGTGGGGATCGAACCCACGTATGCCGGAGCCACAATCCGGTGCGTTAACCACTTCGCCACGACCGCCATGTAATAGTAGTTTATGTATTTTTTTGGTAGCGGCGGAGGGGATCGAACCCCCGACCTCACGGGTATGAACCGTACGCTCTCGCCAGCTGAGCTACACCGCCATGGCTCCACAGGTAGGATTCGAACCTACGACCGATCGGTTAACAGCCGATTGCTCTACCACTGAGCTACTGTGGAATAATGTTTTTTAATTAGCAACAAAATATAATTTATCATGTTATGTAGATTATGTCAACAACTTTTTTTGCGGTGTTGCAAAAGTTTTTATCAGAAGTTGACTGCAAGAATTATAATAGCACGTAATATAACATATTTCAACAAAAACTTTTAAAACTTATATAATTTCTTTTAGTTAATAGTAAATTAAGCTGCTTTTCGTATGAATTCCATTAAATTCATTCATTTAACAAAGACTCTGCCTGAAAAATAAACAGACAGAGTCTTTTATACAAATTAATAATTAATGCTCTTCTAAAACATTTTGTGCAATATTTACAGCATGATCACCAATTCTTTCTAAATTACTTAAAACATCTACAAAAACGATACCTGCTGTTCCATTACAAATCCCCTCATTCATTCGAATGATATGATTTTTACGGAATTTACGTTCCATTTTGTCAATTTGGTCTTCTTTTTGTATAACTTCTAAAGCAGCTTCCTTATCATTCGTTTCTAAGGATTCCACAGCCTGCTTAACTGTCATATAAGTTAAATCGAACATTTTGTTTAAGTCTTCAATAGCTTGCTCCGTCAGCGAAACTTTATTTGACATTTTATAGTCAACCAACTCAACAACATTTTCAAAATGGTCGCCGATCCGTTCAATATCACGGATAGTGCTCATTAATCCGGTATGCTCTACACTCTCAGGTTCTGTTAAGTTGGTAGAAGCAATATCCACTAAATACTCTGTAATCTTACGGTCGAGGTTATTTAGTGCTCCCTCAATTTGCAGAGCCATCTCTGAACTCTTTGGATTTTGTGTAGTGATATAATTATGCGTTTCTTCTAATCCCTGATACGCATATTTCCCCATACGGACCACTTCCAATTTAGCCTGGGCAAGCGCCAGTGAAGAAGACTGCTGAAGAAAAATGGAATCTAAATGCTTTGGCTTATACTCAATAACAACATCATCCCCAGGCACAAGTTTAGTAATCAACCATGCTAAGAAGCCAATGAATGGAAACTGAATAATGGTATTTGCTACATTATAACTGCCATGGGCAAAAGCAATCGTCATTTCCTTATTAAGATTTAATGCCGTCTCTAAATAACTCACAAAATTTGTAAATGGAAACAGAAGTATCATAAAGATAACTGCACCAATCAAGTTAAAAGTTACATGTGTATATGCAGCACGTTTGGCGGCAACAGAAGTTCCAATACTAGCTATAACCGCTGTAATCGTTGTACCGATATTATCACCAAACAATACTGGAATAGCTGCATCTAACTCGATAGCACCCTGTGCAAATAACCCCTGCAAAATACCGATGGTTGCTGTTGAGCTCTGTACGATTACAGTAAAGACTGTACCAATTACAACCCCCAGGATTGGCGTATCACTCATTGTAACCGTCAGTTCATGAAATGCATCTAAAGAACGGAGCGGTGTCATTCCACTACTCATTAATTCGAGTCCAAAGAATAAAGAACCAAATCCAAATAATGCCTGTCCTACAGCTATAATCCTTTGCTTTTTAAAGAAAAAGATTGTAAAGGCACCAAGTGCTAAAATAAGTAACGAATATTCTCCAATATCAATTCCGATAATAAATGCTGTAGCAGTAGTACCGATATTGGCACCCATAATAACACCAATAGCCTGTCTAAGTGTCATAAATCCTGCATTTACAAGTCCTACAGTCAAAACTGTAGTTCCTGAACTGCTTTGAATAAGTACCGTTACAAGAATACCGGCAAGTACACCCAAAAATGGGTTGCTAGTAAACCGGTCTAAAATATCCCGCAATCGGTCCCCTGCAGATTTTTGGAGGCCGTCTCCCATCATTTTAATCCCCATAAGGAATATACCAATTCCTCCAATAAATTCAATAATTAACTTCTGAACATCGATATCCACGTAAACTTCATCCCTTCTACCTCTTATGTAAACTTTTGTAGAAATTTGCGCCTCATTCATTATTGATGATTCTAAAGAGAATGTAAACATGTATTAAGAAAAATTTACATAGATTTAATATTTGTTTACATTCAAAGAGAAAGGGATGCTTAGTTTTTGTTTTTCTCATGAAAATATGTATAATATTAGAAATAAATGCATACAAATAAAGGATTCACCTCCATTTTTATGAAGTGAATCCTTCTTCAGGGATTTCTATATAAATCAATCTTCTTGCAGCTCTTCTACACGAACACTCGTGCCGTCTACTGCAACTACTTTAATTGGTGTACCCTTTTTAATCCAGCGTCCTCCGGATACGGCACTGTAGTGTTTTTTATTTACTTCAATTGTGCCGGATGGCCTAAAGTCTGTCAGTGCCATTCCTTCTTCTCCTAATAGAGCTTCATATTCTGCACTGAGCGAGCTGTAGCCCTCTTCTTTTGTAAGTCGATCGACTAAGGCAATTTTGGTCCACATCTCCCTCCGTTTAAATACCTTTAAGAATACTAAGGAGGAAAAAGCACCAACAATGATGCTGATTACTGCATAGAGACCATTTGCAAAAGTCGGCTGAGGCATTGCAACAGCAACTATCATTAAAACCAGTCCTATTGTCGCCAGCGTTCCATCATTAATTACTTTCCCATCAATAATAATCAGTAATATTCCTAAAAAGTATATAATAAACATCAGTAAGACCGAATTGGTTTCCGTATACACAGTAAAATAAACTGTAATAAATCCTAAGCCCAATACACCAAAAATACCACGCATATTTACGAATATTTCTCCTAATATAAATAAAGTTCCGAAAAATAAAGCCAGGAATCCAATCCATTGTAATTCAACTATGTCCATACGCTTCACACCCTCTCATTGTCCTATTACTATATGTACGTATGAATGAAATAATTAGTTTCATAAAAGGAGATTTTTTTATGGGTTTTTTACGTAGAATTTCCCTGATTACTCTTATTATATTAGTTGCTGTAAGTATTTTTCAAGACTTAGCTCATTCTGGCAGCGGAATCTCCCTTTCAAATAAAACTGATTCAGAATTGCCGCCGTTTGAGGCGGTTCCTGTCAAAGTAAAGCCGGGAGATACCGTATTGAGCATTACAGAAGAAATTCAAACTGCATCTGGGTATACCGTTGCAGTCGATATTATTTTGGAAGCTTTTGAATCATTAAATCCAAATACTTCACCAATTGAAATTCAAGTACATGAAATATATTACTTTCCACTGTTTCAAGAAAAATAAAAAAAGGCTGAAATTCAGCCTAAGAAAGAAATGGAATAAAGAAAAACGCAGAAATTAGTGAAAGAATTCCAGCTATAATACCTATGATACCAAGTGTATTTGTTCCTCTGCTTCTCGCTACAAAGCCAAATACAATACTGGCAGCTCCAAGAATAACCGGCCAGGTAAAGAAAGAAATAACAGCCAAAATAATACTCCCCCAACCATACAAGGTACCTGGGTTAAAGCCCTTTTCTTCTTCAAAATCCGGCAATTCAGAATCGGTAAGCTCCGCTGAAAACTCCTCCATTCTTTTACTGTCTAATTTATTATTTATATGCTCATGCTCTGGGCCTTGCCCATGATTTGGTGCATCTTGGACATTGTTGTCCTGATTTTTATCATTCATGAAATAAACTCCTTACTTTTAGAGGATGTTCAAAGAGTTCAACAAAAAATGAATTTCTTGAACATACGCTTTTAGATTTATATGGTTAGTTTACGGAATTTAAATCATTTCAAACAGGTATCATACGGCATTGCAAGAAAAGAATGGTATAATTATTTTGTTCTTTGCATATATTTACATGATGGATGAACATAAGGTGAATAATACATCTACAAAGGGAGCGGTATTATGTCTTTTTTTATAAAAGAAATGATAAAAAATAAACTTCGTAAATTAACCTCAGGTGAAATCTTACACTACAGCAGCCAATATGGCTTCTCCATAACACCTGCACAAGCTGATCAGATAGTGAACTACTTAAGAGTCTCTTCTCCAAATCCATTTGATCAGGCAGATCGTGACCGCTTTATGGCAGAACTCGCGAAAATTACGGATCAAAAAACAGCACTGGCGGCACAGCAGTTAATGGATGAGGTTATTAAATCATATGGTCTGGAGCATTTATTTTAAAAACATCAAAAAAGATGAGCAATTTTTAATTTGCTCATCTTTTTTGTATTTATAGAGACATTTATTTGCCTTCCATAATTATTTCTTTTAAATTCTCTTGGAAATTTCCTTCACGCAGCATAGCTATTTCATGTTTATATGGTGCTTTCTTATTTTTCTTATCTGTGCCTACATATGGTGTCTCAAGAATTTTAGGCAGGTTACTAAGCTGTGGATGATGAACAACTTTGTGAAGCGCATCAAATCCGATATAACCAAAACCGATGTTTTCGTGACGGTCTTTATGTGCCCCACGGTCATTTTTACTGTCATTTACATGCACAACTTTCAGCCGGTCTAAACCGACAATTTTATCAAAAGTGTTCAATACACCATCGAAATCATTTACAACATCATAGCCTGCATCGTGAATATGACAGGTATCCATACAAATAGAAAGGTGTTCATTATGCGTCACACCATTAATAATTTCAGCCAGCTCCTCAAATGTACGTCCCATTTCAGAGCCTTTTCCAGCCATTGTTTCTAGAGCAATTTGAACATCATTTTTTTGTTCAAGCACTTCATTTAATCCTTCAATAATTTTAGGGATGCCTTTGTCTGGGCCTTCACCGACATGAGCTCCCGGGTGAAGAACAATTTGTTTCGCCCCCAGAGCCTCTGTACGCTCGATTTCACTCCGCAGAAAATTAACACCCAATTCAAATGTCTCTGGCTTCACGGTGTTACCAATGTTAATAATGTATGGCGCATGAACAACGATATCAGATATTCCATTGGACTCCATATGCGCCAAGCCTGCTTCGATATTTAATTCTTCAATAGGCTTTCTTCTTGTGTTCTGCGGTGCACCTGTATAGATCATAAATGTATTTGCACCGTATGAAGCAGCCTCTTCACTGGAGCCTAATAACATTTTTTTACCATTCATAGAAACATGAGAACCTATTTTCACCATATTTATTCCTCCTAACGCTTTTTCCTTCTTTGTTCTTTTGTCAGTTGTCTTTTAATTTGCTGTTGCTGCTGCTTCTGCTTTTTCTTGTAACCCGGTTTTACTTTCTTAGCTTTTCTTACCTGCTTCCAGGCTTCCCGATCTGTACTTGTATCTTCGGTTTTACGGCGCTGTCTCGCATTCCAGGATTTATCCTCTATCCATTCTCCCTGCTTCACCTCTACATAAGAGAATTCCAAGCCTTTTTGTTCCAATTTTTCAATTAAAGGGGCATCATTTTCTGTATATATACTGATAGCTGTCCCCTCTAAGCCGGCACGGGCTGTTCTGCCGACACGATGAATATAGAAATGCTCTTCTTTTGGAAGCTGTGCATTAATGACATGACTTACTCCCTTGATATCGATTCCCCGTGAAGCCAGATCAGTTGCAACTACATATTGATAACGCAGCTGCTGTATCTCTTTCAGGACACGTTTTCTTTCTCTTGGAGTTAAACCGCCATGAATGACACCAGCAGATAACCCGTATCCCTCAAGCACCTCTGCTAATTCATTTGCTTGTTGCTTGCCATTGGTAAAAATCAGCGCTAAATAAGGATGAATCGTCTGAGAAATTTCCCAAATAACCTTTGCCTCATCGCGATGTTTCTTCCGAATCAGACGATGCTCCATTGTCTCTGGAGAAAAATGCTCTTCTATTTTAATATACTCTGGATTTCTCAAATATTTTTTGAAGAAATGCTGCAGTCTTTGAGGAATTGTTGCTGAGAAAACAAGCAGCTGTATTTCCTGTTTCGAGCGTACTAATAATTGATCAACTTCCTCAATAAAGCCTAGATCAAGCATTAAGTCTGCCTCATCAATAACAAAGGTTTCCGCGCTATATATAGACAATGCTCCATCCTTTACTAAATCTAATATTCTTCCAGGAGTACCTACCACAATCATTGGAGGCGTTTTTAATTTTTCAACCACTTTTTGTTTATCTGTGCCGCCCACAAGCAGCTTTGCTGTCCATTTTTCCGTCTTATCAGCAATAGTAATGATTTTTCTTACTTCGTTATACAGCTGTGTTGCCAGCTCTCTCGTTGGTGCAGTAATAACAAACTGGACTTTTTTTTGATTTTCATCCAGGTTTTGAAACAATGGTAATAAAAAAGCGTGAGATTTACCTGAACCTGTTCTGGATTGGCCAATAACACTTTTGCCATCCAGAATAGAAGGAATCACTCGTTCCTGAATCTCTGTCGGTTTTCTAAATTCCAGCTCTTGAATAATATTTTGCATCGTGCTATCCAGGGATAATTCTGCAAATGTTTTTTCCATTTGTTTCCCTCCTTGTAATCTATTTTTAGAACTTCCTCTTTTATACAAATACGAACGGATCTGTATTTACTTCAGATACATAAACCTTCGACTGGAATGCAGGAATTTCCTGTATCAGCTTATTCTGTGTTGCTGTTTTCATAATCTTCTCGATATAGTGCCCGGCATCGATAACTGTCAGCCCCATCTGCTCCGCATCTTGAGCAGCGTGAAATGTCATATCTCCTGTAATATAAACATCTGCTTTTTTCCTGAGTGCATGACTGACATATTTCTCTCCGCTGCCGCCTAAAACAGCAACTCTTTTTACATTCTTTTCTATATTACCAGAAACACGCACTTGAGGCATATCTAAATTCTTTTTGACGGTGTGAATAAATTCTTTCATCGATACAGATTCATCTAAACTACCAAAGCGTCCAATTCCTACTGATTGTCCTTTATTTTCCAATGGATAAATATCATAGGCAGGCTCTTCATAAGGATGAGCAGAAATAATTGCATCAATAACCTTTGAAAGATTTCTCTTAGGCACAACAGTTTCCAGCTTTTTCTCATCTACATAGGCTAACTCATTCTTCTCACCAATATACGGGGTTGACCCTTCTAATGGCTGAAATGTGCCCTGTCCGGGACTTTGGAAGGTACAATGGCTGTAATTACCTATTTGACCGGCTCCGCCTTCATTCAGGGCACTACGTAACTCCAGCACATGAGAATCCGGAACAAAAACAATTATTTTAAATAGTGCCTCCTGGTCCAGAATTTCCAAAGGCTCCCTATTTTTCAAACCAACTGCTTCACCTAATAAATCATTTACGCCGCCTTCTGCTACATCTAAATTGGTGTGCGCAGCAAAGACAGTAATATCATTCTTTAAAAGTTTTTGGACAACCTTCCCCTTAGGATGATCAACATTTATTTGCTTTAAAGGCTGAAACAATAAGGGGTGATGCGCAATAATCAGATTAGCCTGTTTCTCGATCGCCTCATCAACTACTTCCTCTGTAACATCCAGTGTAACCAGAATATGAGAGGTTGAATCGTGGAACCGTCCTACCTGTAAACCAATATTGTCCCAATGATAGGCAAGACTTCTTGGTGCCCAACCGTCCATTATTTGAAAAAAATCAGCATGTTTAAGTGTTTGTTTCTTCATGATGAAGCCCCTCCTTAATCCAGTGTAATTCTGTTTGGAATGCAGATATTTTCTCATGATTTACTTGCTTCGCCTGTTGCATTTGAGAAATAATTCTTTTCAGATTAGCTTCCTCCAGTGTCCATTTTTTTATAAAAGCATTATTCTTTTCATTTAATAAATATGGTCCTAATAAAAGCTGTTTATCCTTTATCTGCTGATTATCGTTATATGGTGATGAAACACCCGTATTACGGTCAGCAACAAGAATTTCATAAATATGCCCTTGCTCGTCCACTATTTCCTCTGCAATCAATATAAAATCATTTTGGTTCAACCATTGTCTGACCGCTCTCGCATCGACATTAGGCTGAGCAATAATCCTTCCAGCAGATTTAGCTATAACCGGATTCTTTTCCAAAATGGAAGTAATTAATGATCCGCCCATCCCTGCAATTACAATTTGTTGAGCTTCCCCTTCTTTTAAAACAGCTAGACCGTCTCCTAATCGGACATCAATCCGCTCTTTTAATTGATGCAATTGAATTGTTTTTTTTGCGCTTTCTAACGGCCCCTGGTTCACTTCTCCGGCAATAGCTCGTGCTGTCTTATCTCTCAGGCAGACATAGGCAGGCAGATACGCATGGTCAGATCCGATATCTGCAAAATTAGCACCTTGCGGCAGGTAATCAGCAATCAGCTTTAAACGGTTCGAAAGCGGAATATTTTGGTTCATTACGTTTTCTCCTTTATTTCTGCAATAAGAAAAGCTTTCTGTACGAATCAGAAAGCTTTCATTCATTTCTTCCATTATATATTATTGATGCTCACTTAACCACTCAGTAAGTGCGTCTAAATCATCGCCCTGAAGCTGAGGGAAGGCTGGCATACCTGCATCGGTTCCGTTCTCAACGATTTCAGCAATTTCTTCCTGTGAATACTTGCTGCCGATTTCTGTTAAATCAGGCGCAGGACCACTTGCTAAATCTTGACCGTGACAGCTGGAACAATTCGTTTGGAATACTTCTTCTCCAGCGTCAGCGCTGGTTGACTCTCCGCCCTCTTCCCCTTCTGTTTGTTCGGTTGCTTCCTCACCATTCTCTTCTGCATTTTGAATTGCTTGTCTCTGATCAATACCAATCACTGAAATAATAATGACTGCAATAAGCCCTAGCCCGGCAATAATAGCATATGGTATAACCGGATTCTTTTTCATTTCGCTTCCTCCTTATGTAACACAAATATTATAAAATTAATACTATCATTAGTTTACTCGATATCTAAAAAATTTTAAAGGTTTATCCAATATATTTAAAAAAAACGACATAAGTTATTACAGCAATAATCAGGATAGCTCCAACATACTTAAATACAGGCAGCTTTTTCAAATATCCAAAAATAATCCAGCCACATCCATTTAAGATAATAGCAAAATTAATATAATTTCCTAACCCGGCAGCGTCAGCTATAAAGACAGATAACTGCAGGATATATAAAAACTGAATAAATATAAATAAATAACGGTACCGTTTTGAAATATTCGCCCGGTTTTTTGAATAAAAGAAATAATTTATAATTAACGTAACACTCAAAATACCAGACGTAATATACCAAAATGAATGGAAATAATAATCCAAAGAGATAACGCTTACTAAAATGAATAAAATAAAAGCGAAATGGATTTTTTTCCATACGGATAAAGAAACATCCTGCTTTCTTAAATCACTTTGATTCGGGATTTCAATTTCCCCGCCTTTTGTATATAATGCGAGTAAAAAATCACATTGCTCTTCCGGCAATAAACGATTTTCTTTCCATTTTAATATCTCTTGGATAATCAATTGATTTTTTTCTTGATTATTCATATTTTCACCTGTATCTTTAGCTTAATTATTTACCAAAAGATAACTATCAATAATAAGGGGACTTTCCTTATCTAAAAATCACTACTCAATAAATAGCCGTTTTAGCTTTTTTACAACTTAATACACATAATAACTGGAATATGCAAGCAACTTACGTCTAACTTGCACATTCCAGTCTGCTGGCAGGTATAAAGCCTGTGATAGCCAGGTTCTATTTTAAGCTTAATCAAGAAAATCCTTCAATCGTTTGCTTCGGCTCGGGTGTCTTAATTTACGCAATGCTTTTGCTTCAATCTGTCTGATACGTTCTCTGGTTACACCAAATACTTTTCCTACTTCTTCAAGCGTTCTTGTTCTTCCATCATCTAATCCAAAGCGCAGACGAAGTACATTTTCTTCTCTGTCTGTCAAAGTATCCAATACGTCCTCCAGCTGTTCTTTTAATAACTCATAAGCAGCATGATCTGATGGAGAAACAGCTTCCTGGTCTTCGATAAAATCGCCTAAATGGGAATCATCTTCTTCCCCGATCGGCGTCTCTAAAGATACGGGTTCTTGAGCAATTTTTAGAATATCCCGGACTTTGTCTGGACTTAGCTCCATTTCCTCACCAATCTCTTCTGGAGTCGGTTCCCGTCCTAAATCCTGAAGTAAGGAACGCTGCACACGAATTAATTTATTAATGGTTTCCACCATATGAACTGGAATACGAATCGTACGCGCCTGGTCGGCGATGGCACGTGTAATTGCTTGTCTAATCCACCAGGTTGCATAGGTACTGAATTTAAAGCCTTTGCGATAATCAAACTTTTCAACTGCTTTAATCAGACCCATATTTCCTTCTTGAATTAAATCTAAGAAAAGCATTCCCCGTCCAACATAACGTTTTGCGATACTGACAACAAGACGGAGATTGGCTTCAGCTAATCTTCTTTTAGCCTCAATATCTCCTTCTTCAATTCGGGAAGCAAGTTCAATTTCTTCTGCTGCAGAAAGTAAATCTACTCTGCCAATTTCTTTCAAATACATACGAACTGGATCATTAATCTTAATCCCTAATGGTACACTAAGGTCATTAAGATTAATTTCTTCCTCTTTTGCGATTTTCTGCATTTCGGGGTCATCCTCAGACTCACCTAGCACATCGACACCCTGTTCTTCCAGGTACTCATAAAATTCATCCATTTGTTCGGGTTCCATGTCAAAATTAGATAAACCATCAGCCACTTCTTCATAAGCAAGCGTACCACGCTTCTTACCCATGTCTACTAATTTTTCTTTTGCTTGCTCTAATGTTAGTTCGGTTTCTTTCATGTGCGAAGGTTTTTGCTCGGCCATGAGTCCCCCTCCTTCCAAATTGTTGAATTAATTTTCATTTTTCTTGCTTCTGCAGCTGAATCAGCTCCATTGCCAAACGCGCAGCTTCTAAAGGATCATTTTCCCGCTCCGCTTTCTTTTGCTGCTCTTTTAAGGTCTTTTTTGTTTGACTTTGATTAGCCTCCCGATGAATCATTCGTAAATAATCATCAATTTCTTCTTCTGTGCTGTTTTGCACATCACTGGACAAAGCTAATTCAATAACTTGATTCTTCAAATGTTCATCAGACAGTCTCTCCATAAATAAACTGATATCTGGTGCATTACCTTCTTCATAAAATGCATATAAATGTGTTGCCACAATTTTATGGTCATTTACATTAAATCCTGCTCCAAGTTCATATTGTACTTTTTCAGCTATATACGCATCCTGAAGCATGTAGGATAAAATTCTTTTTTCAGCATTAACATAGGCCGGATACAATTTTTTTTTATTTACAGATACATATTGATTAGTATAACTCTTATTACTTTGATTATCCTTAGCAGCAGGAACTCTTTTGTCATACTGTGTCAGCTGACTCATCAAGGTTTCTACAGACAAGTCAAATTCCTTGTGCAGTTCATGAATATAATATTCCCGTTCCAATGCACTCTCAATCATGGAAAGTTCCTTTAAAATACGCTCGATATATTCAATACGCTCACTTTCAACCTGCAGGTTAAAGTGTCTGCGCTGATAGCGCATAAAGAAACTCATATAGCTGTCACTTGTCCGTATAACTCTTTCCCTGAAAGCTTCCCCGCCGTGTTGTTGGATGTAGCTGTCCGGATCCTCTTTTGCGTCCAAATTTGCAATTCGGACATCACAGCCTATCGACCGCAATAAAAGCGATGCTTTATAACGGGCCTCTATTCCTGCACTATCACCGTCATAACAAATAATCACTGTATCAACATATCGGTTCAAAAGCTTTGCCTGTGTTTCTGTCAATGCAGTTCCCATTGTAGCTACAACATTCTTAACGCCGGCTTGATAAGCTGAAATAACATCCATATAACCTTCCATTAAAATAGCTTCATTTTCTTTTCTGATGTGGCGCTTTGCCAAATCAAAATTATATAAAAGTTTACTTTTTTGAAAAAGCTCACCTTCTGAACTATTTAAATATTTAGGACCGCCATCACCTGTCAATGACCTGCCGCCAAAACCGACAGTACGCCCAAGCGCATTCCGTATAGGGAAAATTACTCTGCCGCGAAAACGGTCAATTACTTCATTATTGTCATTCCCTGCCAAAATGCCGCTCTTTAAAAGCATCGGCTTGGTATACCCTTTCTGCGTAAGAAACTTCGCAGTGAAATCACGCTTATTAGGAGCGTAACCAATTTGGAATTCTTCCAATGTCTCCTTTGTAATCCCGCGGCTTTTTAGATACTCTAACCCATCCTTCCCATCTTTTTGGTACTTTATTAGGTGATGGTATAATTTTGTCAGCCATTCATACGCGGAGAGCATCTGCTCTGTTTCCTCAGACAAGGATGATTCCTTTTTAATTGATGTTGTCGGTAATTCTACCCCGCTGCGATCAGCCAAGTGTTTCAGTGCCTCATAAAATGTGAAATTTTCCATTTCCATCAAAAACGAAAATACATTTCCTCCTTTTCCGCAGCCAAAGCAGCGAAAAATCTGTTTCTCTTGTGTGACCGAAAAGGAAGGCGTATTTTCACCATGAAAAGGACACAGGCCAAAATAGTTTTTACCTTGTTTTTTTAATTGAATATACTCTCCAATGACATCGACAATATCATTGGATTTTTTCACTTCTTCAATAATTGGTTCGGGTATTTGATTAGCCATTGTTACCACCAACTATTCTAAATTTTTCTTAGAGAGATTGTTCAAAATCCTCCTTTTTTAACTAGTGCTGCTTTATTATTCATTATTCGACATATTTTTTTCTTATACTCAAAAAAAATAGCCTTAACATAGTTTCTACAAAGGATACACAGAATCCTTCTTTTTTAGAGCAAATTATGATTAAAATTGCATTTTATATAAATCTGCTCATACGATTTACCATTATAATATATTTTTTAATAGATTTCTATTAATTTGTTTATAAAACTATTGAAAGAAGAAAAACATTCCGTTAGAGCAGTGTACAGAATGCTTTTCACACAATTTGCGTCTAATATTATTTGCTGCAATGTACCATTTTACTTTCTGACAGACTTTGAAGATATTAATATATGAAGTAAAAAAATATCAGGAAGTTTAATGCATTATTTTTACTGTTCTTCTTGAATAACTTTATTAATTTCTGCCTTGCCACATACGAATAATCTGATTAGCTGTTTCCTCCACTGCTTTGTGAGAAACATCAATGACAGGACAGCCTATTTTTTCAACAACTTCATTAAAAAATTCTAATTCCTGCTCAATCCTGCTTACATTTGCATAAGTTGCCTGGTCACCGAGTCCAAGAGCTTTTAAGCGCTCTTTTCGAATTCCATTCAGTTTTTCTGAGGATATGCGCAAGCCAATACATTTTTTGGGGTCAACCATCATAAGCTCTTCCGGCGGATCCACTTCCGGAACAATTGGAACATTCGCCACTTTAAATCGTTTGTGCGCCAGGAATTGAGAGAGCGGAGTTTTAGATGTTCTGGAAACACCGATTAATACAATATCTGCACGGGTAATTCCTCTTGTATCTCTTCCATCATCATACTTTACAGCAAACTCTATGGCTTCAATCTTCTTAAAATAATCTTCGTCTAATTTATGGACAAGGCCGGCTTCCAATCGCGGTTCATCGCTGAAAACCCGCTCCATTGCTTCCATGATAGGACCCATTATATCAACTGCTTCAATATCTATTTCTTTAGCACGTTTGTTTAAATAAGCACGTAATTCTGGATTAACAAGTGTAAAACCGATAAGATTTGAATTTAATTTTGCCTGTTGCAAGAATTCATCAATGGTTTCCTTATCTTCCACATATGGGATACGCTGTATTTTATAATCCCCGTTTTTAAATTGGCTTAAGCCGGCTTTAATTACCAATTCAGCCGTTTCCCCAACAGAATCAGATAACACATAAATAATTTTCTGCGCAGTCATCACGACACCCTCTCCCAGTTTCTTAAAACTTAAATTTTATCTTCAATGGTTAACTCAACCAGCAGTTTTGTCATCGTTGTTTTTGTAATTCGGCCAATTATCTCAAGGCCATTTTTTGTATCTTTTACAACGGGGACGCCGTCAATTTGTCTCGATATCAGCTGATGAGCTACATCGATAAGCAGGTCATTTTTACGGCATACTGTAATATTCGGCATTCTTGTCATTATAATTGGTACCGGTATCGAGCTTAAATCCTGCCTTCCCATGCTTGCACGTAATAAGTCTTTCCTGGAAAGGACACCAACCAGACATGCATTTTCATCCACAACAAACAGGGTACCAACATCTTCTAAGAACATAGTCGATATAGCATCATATACAGACACCTTTTCATTTACGGCAACCGGGACCTGCTGAAATTCATGAACCTTGTACCGTTTTATTTTTTCTGTTAATAATTCTGATCCTGTTTTACCCGTATAAAAGTAGCCTACACGAGGACGTGCATCTAAAAAACCAGCCATTGTCAGAATAGCTAAATCCGGTCTCAATGTAGCCCGGGTTAGTGTAAGCCGCTCTGCTATGTGCTCTCCCGTGATAGGACCGTCTGCTTTTACTATTTCTATAATCTGCTGTTGCCTTTTCGATAAGTCCACTTTTTCACCACCTATACTGCTGCATTATTTGCAAATGAATATTATAAATAGTATTACTTAAGGGCATAAAAATTGGTATACATAAAGGATAACGTACCATGATTCCTTAATATTTTTAGAACATGGTACGTTATTATAATTCGACTTTATTCACTAAAATTCCTTTTTTAAGAGAGAAAACCTTTTTTATTATATTTTTCCTTGTTTATAAGACCGTTATAATCCATTTATGCGTGCTGTTTCCATGCTATTTTCCGTAAGTCTGCATATTGCAAGATTAGCACAGAAAGCTCATGGATGATAGAAAGACGGTTTTTTCTTACTTCTTCATTATCGTCCATAATCATATTATGATCAAAGAACGCATGGATATCACCTGCAAGGTCGGCAAGCAGCTGCAATGCTTCCTCACTTTTTTGGGCTTCTAAATATTCTGCGTAAGTTGATTTTACTGCTGCTACAGATTCATGTAATTCTTTTTCTGATTCTGTTTGGAAGAGGTTAGGATTTACCTTATAATCCGTATCCTCTACCTTGTTTTCCAAGTTCAACACACGAACAAGTGCCTCCTGAGAGGTCTTAAAATGATCATCTGCTTTTTTCTCAGCTAAAACATGTGCTTTTTCCACTGCAACATGAAATATACCTAATTGATTATCTACGACAGCATGGATTATATCTGTTTCAATATTTTCTTCACGCATTAAATACTCCGCACGGGAAGCGAAAAACGCCAGCAAGTCATCGTTAGAAGAAGCGTTTATTGTTAAACCGGCATTCTCTAATACAGATAAAGTATACTCAATTAGTGATTCTATGGTTAAATCCCAATTTTGATCCTTCAATATACGCAGGATGCCCATTGCCTGCCTTCTTAAGCCATATGGATCCTGGGAACCGCTCGGGATAAGACCAACACTGATACATCCGGCAATTGTATCTATTTTATCCGCGATACTTAATACTGCACCGACTGTCGTGGCAGGAAGCTCACCATGGGACTGCTTCGGCAGATAATGCTCGCGGATAGCTTGAGAAACCTCTTTAGCTTCTCCAAAGTAAGCAGCATATTTCTCACCCATAACGCCCTGCAGCTCTGTAAATTCATTTACCATATTGGTCATCAGATCAAACTTACTGATTTCAGCTGCACGAACAACTTCTTTAAGCTCTTTTAAGGAAAGCTCCTCTGCTAAATGCTTAGCAATTGTTTTAACACGATTAACCTTCTCGGTATACGTACCAAGCTTCTCCTGGAATATAACCCTGGTGAGTTTTTCCTGGAAGAAATCAATCGAAAGCTTTTTATCTTCTTCGAAAAAGAATTCTGCATCCGCAAGACGGGCACGAAGAACCTTCTCATTTCCCCGGATTACTGTTTCCAGCTCATAATCATCACCGTTTCTCACGCCGACAAACTTAGGAAGCAGTTCACCACCCTGCTCTACAGGAAAATAACGTTGATGCTCGGCCATAGATGTAATCAGAACTTCATTTGGCAATGCTAAGAAAGAGGTAGAAAAGCTGCCCACAAAGGCTGTCGGATATTCCACAAGATTTCTTACTTCATTTAATAGATCTTTATCAACAGGAATTTGGAAATCATTTTTCTCTTGTAAAGCACCAAGCTGCTTCACAATTTTAGCCTCGCGTTTTTTAGCATCAGCAATTACATAATTATCGTTTAGCAATTGCTCATATTGTTTCGGTTCATCTATTGTAAGCTTACCACTGAGGAAACGATGTCCATATGTGAAATTGCTTGTTTTCACATGAGCTATTTCAAATGGGATCACTTCATTACCGTAAAGCGCAGCCAGCCAGCGGATTGGCCGTGCATAACGCAATGTTTCATTTGCCCAGCGCATATTTTTACCAAATGTAATCGACTCAATAATATCCTTAAATTCCGGAAGTAAGGATTGCACAGACTTTCCTTCAATATATTTTTTTACATAAATATAAGAAGTTCCCTTCACTTCTTTAATATAAATATCATCCGTTGTTTTTCCCTGTCCCCGGGTAAATCCTTCCGCTGCTTTTGTCCAATTATCCTGGTCATCCTTAGCAATCTTTAAGGCAGGTCCTTTTGCCTCTTCTTCGATAGATGCCTGACTCTCAGCTACTTCTTCTATAAGGACAGCTAATCTGCGCGGTGTTGAGAAAGAAACTGCAGATGCGTAGGAAATACGTTGTTCATCCAGCCATTTTATTGTTTTATCTAAAAATTGAGCTTCTGCATCGTCTATGAAGCGAGCCGGCAGCTCCTCTAATCCAATTTCAATTAATACATCCTGTGCCATTTTAGTTCCCCTCCTTTTTCAACATTGGAAAGCCTAATTTTTCACGCTCTTGTACATAAATCTTTGAAATGCTGCGGGCCAAATTACGAATCCGGCTAATGTAACCTGTTCTTTCTGTTACAGAAATAACACCTTTAGCATCCAGAAGATTGAATGTATGTGAGCATTTTAAAACGTAGTCGTATGCAGGGAAGACGAGCCCTTTTTCCATCGTTGTTTTTGCTTCCTGTTCATATTTTGTAAATAAATCAAATAACATATCTGTATTTGATGTTTCAAATGTATAGACAGAATGCTCATACTCCGGCTGATAGAAAATATCTCGAAGTGTCACGCCATTATTCCACTCTAAATCAAATACATTTTCTTTATCTTGAATATACGAAGCGAGCCGTTCTATCCCATATGTTAATTCAACAGTTACCGGGTTGGCTTCTAAACCGCCAATCTGTTGGAAATAAGTAAATTGTGTGATTTCCATACCATCTAACCATACTTCCCAGCCAAGACCGGCAGCTCCTAACGTCGGGTTCTCCCAATTATCCTCCACAAAACGGATATCATGCTTGAGTGGATCAATCCCCAGCTTTTTCAAAGACCCTAAATACAGTTCTTGAATATTTGACGGAGAAGGTTTCATAATAACCTGGAACTGATGATGCTGATACAGTCGATTCGGATTTTTTCCGTATCTGCCATCAGCCGGCCGTCTGGAAGGTTCTACATAGGCAACATTCCATGGTTCTGGCCCCAAGCTTCGCAGCAGCGTCATCGGAGACATCGTTCCAGCACCTTTTTCTGTATCATATGCCTGCATTAAGATACAATTTTGTTCTGACCAATGATTTTGTAAAGTTAAGATCATTTCTTGAATATTCATTTACTCCACTCCTTTAATGGATAAGAAATTTACATCGTATTTCACGTTCAGCAGAACCAATAAGAAAAGCCGTCCCTATGTCTGCTTTAATGACAGACATAGGGACGGCTTAAAACCGCGGTTCCACCCTATTTGCTCTTGTTTTATAAGAGCCTCTTTTCATTGTTGTTACTCCGAAGCTCCTTCCTGAAGTCTCTATATACCTGGCTCGCACCATTTCCAGGCTCGCTTTTTACAGACAATACTTCAGTACTTTTCTTCATCATCGTAACGACTATTTCATAACATTTATACTTAAGATATATGTACAAATCATACTCTATCCGTCCTTGACTTGTCAATTATTACTTAAATAAATCCAGCTGATCCAAAAACTTTCGCGACTTTATGAAATATCCTCCATAACGATCATAATAAGCTTTTAAAATGGCCTGGAACATTTTCACGTTTTCTGGTTTCATTTGGATGGATCCGATACGTTCTAATTCTACCTCGGAGAACAGATATAGAATCCTGGCCAATTTTGGAGAAAGTTCTATTGCTTCCGGATCCAAATGGCGGCATTTAGGACATAAAAAACCGCCCTCCACGACAGAAAACACAAAAGGCTGCTGCACCGACCCACAATTTATACATTGATTTAAGAGTGGGGCAAACCCAGCTTTTTTATAAAGTTTTAATTCATACATCATTATTGGAATTTCAGCCTGATCATTCTCTTCAATCCACTTTACTGTTTGTTGAAATTGTCCAAATATGTACGGATCTATATTTTGATTTTCCAAAAGCTTATCTGTAAGCTCTGCAACATAGGAACAATAAGCTGTTTTCACGAAATCTTCGCGTATTTTGCGATGTGAGTTTAATAATTCTCCTTGCTGTATTGTACTCAATCCGCTTCCAAGATAAACAAAAAAACGGGCAAAAACGAATGGCTGAGTAACAGCAGCCATTCGACTTTTTGGTTTTTTTGCCCCTTTTGCCAAAGCTTGGAACTTCCCAAACTTTCCGCTGTAAATTGTCACTAATTTATGTGTTTCACCATAATCTTTTGTTTTTAATACGATACCATCTATCTGTTCCAGCACTCTAAATCACCCGGCCTCACTTTGTTTTGAACAGAAAAATCATCGTTATATCTCTGTGGTTAAACAGATGGTAAATCTAAACTCCCAGTCATAGAAGATCGGGTCTGTTCTTTTTGTTTCACTTCCGGGTTTAATTCTCCTTGCTGCTCTAATTCTTTTAATAATAAATAGGTTTCAATGTTTCCTGTTTGACAAAACAAATACCATGTTGCATCTAGCACAAGAAACCCCCGCCTTTCAAATTATTTTTTGCTAAGACTAAAGCAATTACTTAAAAAATACCCTGTTATTAACTTCCCGCTTCTTTTATAGGTTGGTTCGATTTGAACATTTCATGAGTATAAAAAATTACCATCTTTAAGAGGTTGTTCTTAAAAATCCAATGAAAATGTCACAAACTTTAATACTCATCAAGTCGGAATCCAAATTCATGCAATTGATTTTGTTTGTTTCTCCAATCTTTTTTTACTTTCACCCAAAGCTCTAAATACACCTTAGAGCCAAGTAAAGCTTCAATATCACGGCGTGATTGCTGGCCAATTTTTTTCAGCATGCTCCCTTGCTTTCCAATTAATATACCTTTTTGGGAGCTTCTTTCTGTAACAATCGTTGCTTGTACCAATAATTTTTCATTTTCATTCTTCTCTATATTTTCAATGACAACAGCAATCGAATGAGGAATTTCTTCCTTCGTATGATGCAATACCTTTTCTCGGATAAGCTCAGAAATGATGAATCTCTCGGGATGGTCTGTTACCTGATCGGCAGGATAATACTGTGGCCCATCTGGAAGTTTTCCAGCAACCACCTCTAACAGATGATTAACATTATTTCCATCTAATGCAGAAATTGGAATAATTTCATCAAACGAATAAAGATCCTTATACTGGTCAATCAGCTTCATGAGCTTTTCTGGATGAATTTTATCAATTTTATTAATTACCAGATAGACCGGCTGTTTCACTTTTTGCAGCAAGTCAATGATGTATTGGTCCCCGCGCCCATATCCTTCATCTGCATTAATCATGAACAAAATATTATCCACTTCATTTAAAGTATTCTCTGCCACCTGCACCATAAAATCGCCTAATCGATGTTTCGGCTTATGAATTCCAGGTGTATCAATAAAAATCATTTGGTATTCCTTGGTTGTCAGGACACCTTGAATTTTATTTCTTGTTGTTTGTGCCTTATCACTCATTATTGCTATTTTTTGACCAATAACCCGGTTCATAAAAGTTGATTTTCCCACATTTGGTCTGCCAATAATTGCAATAAATCCTGATTTAAAATTATTTGTCATGCTACGTTCCTCCGAATTTCTATTGTTTGCTTGCTTCTTATCATACTACATTTTTATGTTCGTTTCACTATATCGACAAAACCTTTAACAAACATACAATTTCAATTGTTTTTTGAGTAATTTGGTTAAGATTAACCAAGAAATGTTTTAATTTTTTTAATAGGTCTGCTCTTTTAAATTTGCCGGGGCAACTCTTGTCAGCGTTTTTATATACCTTTTTATTCTAAAAAAGAGGCTCCTGATAGGATCCCCTTTTGTAAATAATTATCGGATTATAGAAGCTGCATTATTTTTGGTCCGAAAATAAGTACTCCGACTACAACAGATATAATAGCTGTAACAAGAACGACACCTGCAGCAATATCTTTTATTTCCTTTACTCTTTCATCATAGTCCGGCTGAATAAAATCCATAATCCGCTCAATGACACTGTTTATCATTTCTGTGATAAGCACGAGACCTATGGTTAATAAAATAACTGCCCATTCGATGAGAGAAAGTTTGAAAAAGAAACCTAATGTAACTACAATTGCTGTTGCTGTGAGATGCAGCTGAAAATTAGACTCCTTTTTCACAACCGTTTTTAGCCCTGCCCAAGCAAAACGGAATCCAACAATTCTTTTTTTATCTTTCAATGCCAAATTCACCTAGGATTTCGTCCTGTCTGCGGAACATTTTCTTCTCATCCTCCACATTCATATGATCATACCCAAGCAGGTGTAAGAATCCATGCAATGCTAAAAAGGCCAGCTCTCTCTCAAAGCTGTGATTATATTCTTCTGCCTGTTCTTTTGCTTTATCTATCGAAATAATGATATCTCCCAGCACAACAGGCAATCCCTCCCCGACAATTTCCAGCTCTTCGTCTTCCATTTCCTGCATTGCAAATGAAATTACATCTGTCGGTTTGTCTTTATCACGATAGTCTCTGTTGATTACTTGAATTTGTTCATTATTCACAAAGCTGATGGAAACTTCTGCGTCATGAGCCACCTTCTCAGCTTTTCCAGCAAAGGTGAGCAGCTTCTCTACAAGCTCTATATGCTCATCAGCTACAATACCTGTTTCATCTTGAAAATCAATCATCATTATTTATCACCTTCCTCTTTCGGATACTGAATTCTGGAATGGAAAATTCCTTTTAAAGAATCGCAAATTGAATGTTGAATGGTTTTTAACTCTCTTAATGTTAAAGGACTGTTATCTAATTGTCCATCTGAAATTTTACTGCTGATAATAGCCGAAACAATTGAATCAATCTGCTCAGGAGTCGGATCCTGTAATGAGCGGACAGCCGGCTCTACAGAATCACAAATGCAGATAATAGCTGTCTCTTTGGTTTCCGGCTTTGGTCCAGGATATCTGAAATCCGATTCCTCCGTTTCAGGATTCAGCTCCTTCGCTTTTACGTAAAAGAACTGAACTAAAGAATTCGAATGATGCTGCTTCGCAATATCAATGATTTCCTTAGGCATTTTATGCGCTTTTAACATATTTGCTCCATCGGTTGTATGACGGATAATAATATCTGCACTTTCTTTTGGCGGCAGCAGGTCATGCGGATTTTTATTTGGCATCTGATTTTCAATAAAAAATCCCGGCCGGACTGTTTTACCAATATCATGATAGTAAGACCCTACCCGCGCCAATAAGCCATTTGCTCCTACTGCTTCACATGCTGTTTCACTGATGTTGGCAACCATTACAGAATGGTGATATGTTCCAGGTGCCTCCACCAGAAGCTTCTTCAACAACGGCTGATTAGGATTGGATAATTGCAGTAGCTTCATATCTGTTAATGTTCCTAAAAAGCTCTCAAATAACGGCAATATCCCAATTGCCAGGATCGCAGAGAGACAGGCAGCTGCAATACCAAAGCCAACATATAAAAACACATCAAACCATGTATATTTTTCAAAGGACAGGAATAAAAATAAAATAATGACAGCAGAATGGATAAGGATTAACCCGATTGCAGTTTTTAAAATAACTAAACGTTCACTTATTTTTTTCATTAATACAATCGCTGCAAGCTGAGAGAAAAGAAAATAAATAGCAGCTTCGACGTGCAGCATCCCGGCAATATAATTATTAAACATAAATGCAGCTAATATAGCATATAAAATGCTCAGCCGTATGGCAGTACGATCGCTTATTAATATTTTTAATAAAATAGCAATAGCTGCAATTGGTGTAACTAAGTACAGTGCGTTAGACTGGTCAAAGAAAACACTTTGAATCTTCATAATAAAGATTGCCAATGCACTTATCAGCACTGTTGCTACAATTGGAAGAATACTCCAATTTCTGTTTTTAGCAATTTGAAAGCTTTCATAGCCGAAAAAGTAAGCAATCACAGCTGCCAAAAATCCCAGAGCAAGAATCGGATAGATATTACCTTCCTGTGATAACACTCCTACCAATTCCAGCTGTTCATAAATTTCATTTGTAATGGTCTGCCCTTCACGGACAATAGTTTCTCCAGCCCGGATAATAACAGGGTCTACAAGCGTTGCTGCATCCTTTTTTTCTTGAGCAGTTTCTTCATAATCAAAAAAGGAATTTTCCACAACAGCAAAGTCTGCTAATTCGATTAAAGCCCCCTGCAACTCTTCATTTAAATCCGAATAAGATATAGCGCGATCTACATTAGTTATGCCAGATTGTATATTCTCTACTCTTATCCCCTGATTTAACACTTCTTCTAACGCTTGTGAAAATATTGTTTCAGCCTCTATTAAAGCAGCGTCTGACTGCTGCAGCAGTAAAACGAAAACATCTTCAGAGATTTCCGAACTGATTTCTTCAGAAAGAAGGGCCTTTAATTCAACTGCCTCCTCCCGATAAATATCTTCTATCGCCTCTCCTGCATCTTCATCGTGCTCTTCCTTCACCTTAAATACTGCTTCAAAGATTTCATTAATATAGTTTAATCGTTCTTCCGTGACTTCTTCGGAAATACTATACCGATCGGGAACAGCATCTACAGCTTCCCGAATCCTCTGATCTGTCTCCTGCTTATTCTCTATAGTGATCGGTGATCGTATTGTCTCTTCAGAAACAGCAAAACGCTGTATATCATATGTATCCGTACGTACATTATCTAATAAAGTAAAAAAAACAGTTGCTCCTATAATAAGAGCTGGAATAACCGCAAATAGATATTTTCGTCTCTTTTTAAAAAAAGGGAGTATTTTCCTCCATCTATTTTTCAACACCTTCACCCCACTACACATTTTTACCGGCTGCATTAAAATGATTATGGTGTACCATCTGGCAAGTAAACTTCCAGCTTTAAAATCAGGATATAACAACTGGATAAAAGATGATATACACTATTCAATTTATTATGATGATTCATTTACGATCTCTCCCGATTAATTCAGTACATCATATCCATATATGTATGATTGAAATACAACGATCTTCTCATGAACAACAAGGATGAGACTTTTCCCTGTCTCATCCTTCATTTCCGTCTTCTGCTTCATAAGCATTTATAATTTTTTGAACAAGCGGATGCCGGACTACATCAGCAGCCTGCAGATGCACAAAGGACAATCCGTCTATTACTGAAAGCATGCGTTCCGCAACTCTTAGTCCGGAAGTCATTCCTTTGGGAAGATCCACTTGTGTCATATCCCCTGTAATAATCATTTTTGATCCAAATCCTAGTCGTGTTAAAAACATTTTCATTTGTGCAGGTGTTGTATTTTGGGCTTCATCCAATATGACAAAAGCATCGTCCAATGTTCTCCCGCGCATATAGGCCAATGGAGCAATTTCAATTGTTTCCCGTTCGATTAAACGTGCTGTATGCTCCGTACCCAAGACATCATGTAATGCATCATAAAGGGGCCTTAAATATGGATCCACCTTCTCTTTCAAATCACCTGGTAAAAATCCTAAGCTTTCCCCGGCTTCTACCGCTGGTCTGGTTAAAATAATTTTTTTCACAAGCCCATTTTTCATAGCATGAACAGCCATAACAACAGCCAGATATGTTTTCCCCGTACCAGCTGGGCCAATCCCAAACACTAAATCTTTGGACTTGATAGCCTGAATATATTGCTTCTGTCCAAGCGTTTTTACCCGGATTGATTTCCCTTTATAATTTTTTGTAATTTCATCTTCAAATAGGGTTTCAAATTGTTTTATTTTACCTTTTTTCGCCAGTTCTACTGCATAAACAACATCCCGCTCTGAAATGGTTTGACCTTTTCGAATAACGCTCAAAATTGTCAGGAGAATCTCTTGTATCAATTGTACTGCCTGATCATCTCCAGAAACACGAATTAATTCGCCTCTGGATATAATATCTACTCCAAGTAAAGCTTCCAGCTGTTTTAGATGCTTATCATTAGCACCAAATAAAGCAAGCGCTTCATTGGCACCTTCTAATTGCAAATCAATATCCACTAAGTTTTCGGGCATAATCAGTCTCCTTGAGTTATAAGTTCTTCTTTTACAATATTTTCTTCTACAGAAAGATATAAGACTAATTCAACTTTACCATGCTCTGTATGTTCATGTAAAATCTTTTCTGATAATATCACGGCTTCCGGACCAAGTTCATTTTCCAATTGTGTTACAGCCTGCTGGATTCCGGCTTCAATCGCTTCTTCCTTCGACCTTTGTTCTTCTATTTTCTCCGTTTCACTTATTTCTTTAGAAACATACGATATGGGCAGCTCCCATTTCAAAAAATGAATAGGCTGTTCTCTCCGTTCCTCTTGGGAATATATAAAATCCGGATCCTTAAATCCCCAGAAAGGCAGCTGAACGTCTCCAAAACGTAAATAATGCTTCTTTTTCTGTTCACCAGTTATTTCTTCAGCCTGATAAAGAAGCGGAATACTGACATGAACTTCATACCACGTATTTGCTATCACTTCTGCTTCTGCAGCAATAGGCTGTCCTGGATTTTCTTCAGCATCTGTATTATTTTCCCCTTCTTCTGTATTTAAATTACCGGAAACTAAAACTTTTCCCGGAACAACATAATCATTCACACTTACCATAGCTCGTCCTTTAGAAACATACATGTTAGTAATAACACCCTTTTTCGTTGCCACTAAATTTCTCGGCTCCCCTGGAGGCAGCTCCTCTACAATTGTTTTTTCAACAGCTTCCAGGTGTAAGCTTGTTCCCTGAAGATTCACTCCTGTCCAGAGCAGCTCAGGCACTTCATTTAAAAGCTGGCGCTGTATATCTGTTGGTGTAGCAAGAGAAAACAGCCAGACACCTGGATGTATCCCAAAGGCTTCAAGCTCTGTTTCTATTTTTTCTTCAATTTCTTTTGGAACGCCAGTTATTTTAACTGACCATAACAAATTAGATAAAACGAAAAAAAAGAGAAAGCCAATGAGTATACCAATAACCAGAAATCTTTTTTTACAGAGTCTTGAAAGAAAAAAAGGAAAGCCTTTTCGATCAACAAAAGAAACTTTATATAAAGAATTCCTCCTTATTTTTCGTAAGGCTCCTAAATCCTTTAACATAATAGTAGCCTGACAGCAGTCATCTTCTATTTTTTTTACGTCCCAAATAGAAATACCCCCGCTGGCACATTTTTGTAAAAACAATTCCGGCCTGGCTCCTTTAATCCGAACAGTAATGTATGCACGTATAGTTGGCGAATTTTCTTTTTTCATTTCAACCTCCTATGGCTCGTCTCATATCCTTTTCATACAATAATGGTACTCCTATGCAAGTATTTATTTCTCATAAGGAAACACTTTATAGGCTTGTTAAGGATGGAGAAATCATTCTTTTTTTTCGCCTTCCTGATTTAAGAAGAGTACCTCTGAAATGGTTCCTTCCAGCATAATCTCCTTTGGCAGCATCATTTTAAGCACAAAGGAATGCCCTTTAATACATACAAAACCATTTGCCACCTTTAATCTTAGCTCTTCATTTGTGTATAGGGCTAAGCCTTGATGATTTTCAATATAGAAATGTAAATGTCCAATGATTGTTATACGCGGCATCTCCATAACAACATCGGATGGAAGAGAGAATTGCTCCATTAAAAGCGAACGGATTCTTTGTTGCCATTTTTTCAATGATGATCCCCCCTCATTGATACATATGTAAAGTCTTTCTTGAACAGAACCAGTTTTAGAAGGAAAGAAAACTTCCGAATAATATCCTCTTTAAACAAAGAAATATCCTAATTAGCATATCTATGCTAATTAGGATATAAATGTGATTCTTTATTTTCTTTTTTGTACGATACTTCTATACGGCTGCTTAGCACGGGGAGATCCAAGAACCTCCGACATAATAATTCCGTTTACTAAGCCTTTTCCGTCCAGATTACCGGAGACCCGTCTTTTCATTTCACGTTTCCCCGGGTTTTCTTCTTCAACGTTACGATCAACAATCAAATCTTTAAACTTTTGCTCTGCGTTCTCTATATCTTGCTGAGCAGAAGTCTGATATCGATTTGCCAAACGTTCCATTTGTTTTTTCTGCTGGTCTTCAATGCTTCCAGCAGAAATATCCGGACGCGCTCCTTCTCTATAGACTTGGCGTTCTGCGCGAGGCTGCTCTCTTTTTCTTTGAGTCTGCTGTCTCGTCCTCATCTCTTGTGGGGAACGCTGCTGCCTTTGTCTGGACTGCGTCTGATTTTTTGGAGGTGTAGACTGCTTTTTTTTCTGTTCTTCTTGTTTCCTTTTGGAATCACCCAGAAAAGTGATTAATCCAGAAATAATGATAATAACAAGAAATAAATTATCTAATATCCAGCCCATATGCCCCCTCCTTTTTTTGTCATTTTAATTACTTGTTTTGATCGTCATCTTTGTTGTCTTTGGAAAGCTTACCAATAGAATCACGCATATCTGTATCTGCATCAATATTTTGGTAGTTCATATAATCCATGACACCCATTTTACCGGAACGCAATGCTTCTGCTAACGCAAGTGGTACATCGGCTTCTGCTTCCACAACTTTCGCGCGCATTTCTTGTACGCGGGCAACCATTTCCTGCTCTTGTGCTACAGCCATTGCACGACGTTCTTCAGCTTTCGCCTGAGCAATATTCTTATCAGCTTCTGCCTGGTCTGTTTGAAGGATAGCACCGATGTTTTTACCGATGTCTACATCAGCAATATCAATCGATAGGATTTCAAAGGCAGTACCGGAATCAAGCCCTTTACTTAAAACTGTTTGAGAAATCATATCCGGATTTTCAAGTACCTGTGTATGTGCATCTGAGCTACCAATTGTACTTACCACACCTTCACCGACGCGGGCGATAATTGTTTCCTCACCAGCACCACCGACTAAGCGGTCAATGTTTGCACGTACTGTAATTCTTGCTAATGCTTTAACTTCAATACCATCCATTGCAATACCTGCGATAAATGGAGTTTCAATTACTTTCGGGTTTACACTCATTTGTACCGCTTCTAATACGTCACGGCCAGCTAAATCGATCGCTGCTGCACGTTCAAATAGTAAATCAATATTTGCACGCTGGGCAGCAATTAGAGCGTTAACCACTCTATCTACGTTACCACCGGCAAGATAGTGACTCTCAAGCTGATTAATTTTTACTTCCAACCCTGCTTTATGCGCTTTAATAAGCGGATTAATAACACGGTTTGGCACAACCCGGCGCAGACGCATACCAATTAGTGTAAAGATACTGATTTTTACCCCGGCAGCCAAGGCACTAATCCATAGTGCAACTGGAACAAAAGTAAATAAAATTGCTAAAGCAATAACGATGACCGCGATTATGATAAGCGGCATTAAGATTTCTCCATCCATTCTGATTCCTCCTGATTAAAAAGTTATTTTATTTCCCTAACTACGACACGAACACCTTCTACTCGAATTACTTTGACCTTTTTTCCTTTTTCAATATAAGATCCATCAGAAACAACATCAATTGTCTCATCATTTAATTCGACCAATCCGGAAGGGTGCAGTGGTGTTAATGAGTTTCCTTCAAGTCCGACAAGCTCTAAACGGTTCACTGAGGATACATAACCTTGTTCCGTTGCGGTACTGTCTCTTAAAATGATATGGCGGAAAATACCTTTGTCCATACCAATTCTTCTAAACAGAATGATAGCAAGAATCACAGCAATTAAAAAGGCAATACCTATACTCATTGACATGTGTACCATATCATATCCTGACATGAATAAAGACCCGACCACTGCAGCAATACCCAGGACACCCAATATACCTCCGGTGACAAAGAATTCTGCTACAATTAGGCCAATACCAATGATAAGGAGAAGAAGTGCCTCCATTCCAGCCAGGCCGGCAACAATATGACCATAAAAGAACAGGAGCAATGACAATAATCCCAAACTTCCCGGTACTCCAAATCCAGGAGAATACAGCTCAACAATCAGCCCGATACTGGCAACGGAAAGCAAGATAGGTATAACAACCGGATGCGTCAGAAATCTTGCCAGGTCTTCTGCAAAAGATGTTTCTGTTTCTACAATGGTTGCTTCAGAAAGATTAAGTTCTTCGAGAAGTTCGGCGCGATTTGAGACTATACCTTCTGCATAGCCTACTTCAACCGCCTGCCGGGGGCCTAATGTTAAAAATTCCCCTTCAGGAGCTCCATATTCCGGTAAATCAATACTGCTATCAGCCATCGCCGCTGCATAAATAGGATCTCTGCCGTTTGATTCCGCAGCGCTTCTCATCTGTGCAAGCCAGGCAGATTGTGCTTTTTTATCAGCCGCTGTTCCATCCTGATTGATGACGCCGCTTGCTCCCATAGTTGCATGCGGATTAAAATAAATATTATCAGAGAATAAGGCAATATAAGAACCTGCGGATAACGCCTCGTTAATGATATACGCTGTTGTTGGAATAGTTAGACTTTGAATATGCGAGCCTATTTGACCAGCAGAATCTACACGTCCTCCAGGAGTATCAATTTCAAAAATGATGTGATCTGCACCACTTTCCATAGCTTCTTCTGTGGCTCGTTTAATAAAAGCTTCAAGTCCTCTTTCCACTTCATTTTCAATCGGAATAATATATACTGTTTTACCCTGGCCCTGCTCGGCTTCGGCCTGTTTCCCTGTGAAAATAGATACCAAGGTTAAAACTGATACAAAAAATATGTATACAGCCAACCGCCTGCGATGTCTTTTCAACTTGAATCACCCCCTCATCGTCCACCTTATCTATATTTACGAAAGTAATTCATAAAAGGTTTCATTTTTCGTGGATGGGCATACTCTGATAGTACCATACCTTTTGAAGGAATAGAAAGCTTCATCTAATATTCAAGTTAGAAAAGTCTTTTATGTACATATTGATACTTGTCGTAAACTACATTTTAATTCAAATTAAAAAACCAACCCAAAAACGGGCTGGTTTTTTTTATCGCAATTTCTGCTCTACTATTTGTTTAATTTTAGTACCGTCAGCCTGTCCTTTAACCTTTGGCATCACGGAACCCATTACTTTCCCCATATCTTTCATCGAGGTTGCATTCACTTCTTTTATTGTTTCCTGAATGATCGATGTTAATTCTTCATCTGAAAGCTGTTTTGGTAAATACTGTGCAAGTATATCCAATTCATTTTCGGTTTTTTCAACCAAATCTTCTCTTCCAGCATTTTTAAATTCTTGGAGGGAATCTTTTCTCTGCTTAACTTCTCTCGAAAGAATAGTTAAATCTTCGTCCTCAGATAGAGTATCTTTTCCAAGCTTAATCGATTCATTCTGAATAGAAGCCTTTACCATGCGAATAACGCTAAGGGTTTCTTTATCTTTGTTCTTCATCGCCTGCTTCATATCTTGATTCAATCGATCAAGTAGCGTCATACGTTACACCTTCTTTAGAATTTACGTTTTCTAGCAGCCTCAGATTTCTTCTTACGGCGTACACTAGGTTTTTCATAGTGTTCACGTTTACGATATTCCTGTAATGTACCACTTTTTGATACACTACGCTTAAAGCGACGAAGAGCATCCTCAAGAGACTCGTTTTTACGAACGCGAGTTGTATTTGACATGCTAATTTCCCTCCCTCCGAAGCACAAAACCATATTTAATGCTGACATGAACATACTCTCATGCCTTTTTAAAGTATAATATAAACCTTCCGTGCGGTCAATGGTTATTTATTAATAATCTGAAGTTCCTTCTTTACCTGAAACAATTTCCACTCCGGCGCTTGCACCAATACGTGTTGCTCCAGCTTCAATCATCGATTCCGTCGTTTCTAAGTCACGAATTCCTCCTGATGCTTTTACTCCCATATCCGGCCCGACTGTTTCCCGCATCAATTTGATATCTTCAACAGTTGCACCGCCTCCGGAAAAACCAGTTGATGTTTTCACAAAGTCTGCTCCGGCTTCTTTTGCTAATTTACAGGCAAGCACTTTTTCTTCATTTGTCAACAAAGCTGTCTCAATAATTACTTTTGTTAAAGCTTTGTCCTTTGCAGCATCTGCAACAGCCTTAATATCTGCTTTAACTAATGCTTCATTTCCTGCTTTTAATTCTCCAATATTTATAACCATATCTACCTCTGTTGCACCGTTTTCAATTGCTTCTTTTGTTTCATAAACCTTTGTCTGTGTTGTTGTTGCTCCTAGAGGAAAACCAATTACGGTACATACTTTTACTGGCGAATCCTTTAGTTCGCTTGCACAGTAAACAACCCAATGCGGATTTACACAAACGGATGCAAATTTATTTTCTTTTGCTTCTTCGACAATTTTTGCAATTTGCTGCTTCGTAGAGTCTGGTTTTAATAATGTGTGGTCAATATAAGAAGCTAAATTCATGATTAATATCTCCTTTTATGCGTTTTTTTCTGCAATATGTGTGGCATGATCCATCACCCTTACAAAAACACCTTTATTAATAGGGTAGCCGGACTCTGTTATTTTCACTTTAACAATTTTACCAATTAAATCGGCTGAACCTTCGAATTGTACTTTCATATAATTATCCGTATAGCCTATAAGCTGATTGTTTTCCTGTTCACTGGCATGCTCCTCTGGAATTACTTCCAATACTTCATCTTCGTATTTAGAGGCATATTCTTTAGCAAGCTGATCAGATAATGAGATTAAGTCATGCACACGTTTTTCTTTCACCTCATCTTCTACTTGATTATTCATTCTGGCTGCAGGCGTTCCAGTTCTTCTGGAGAAAGGGAATACGTGAAGCTCAGCATAGCCGATTTCTTTAATAAAATCATACGTTTCCTGGAATTCTTCCTCTGTTTCCCCAGGAAATCCGACAATGACATCCGAGGTAATCGCTAATCCCGGCAGTGCTTTTTGTATCTTTTTCACTTTTTGTCGGTAAAAATCTGTTGAGTACTTACGGCGCATTCTGGCTAATACCGTATCTGACCCGGATTGCAATGGAATGTGCAAGTGACGGACAATTTTTTTACTTCTGTCCAGCACACGGATAACCTCGTCCGTAATTTGACTAGCCTCAATAGAACTGATTCGGATGCGTTCTAACCCTTCCACCTGCTCCAGCTCTCCAAGAAGCATCGCGAAATTATAATCCTTTAAATCTTCTCCATATCCAGCCGTATGTATTCCTGTAAGTACAAGCTCTTTATACCCTGCTTCCACTAATTTATTTGCTTGTTCAATCACATTTTCAGGATCTCTGGAGCGAAGCAGTCCTCTTGACCAGGGAATAATACAGAATGTGCAGAAATTATTGCAGCCCTCCTGAATTTTCAGTGATGCCCGTGTGCGGTCTGTAAATACAGGTACATCCATTTCTTCAAACACACGATTTTTCATAATGTTTGACACACCATTAATAGGAGCTTTTGTTTTTTCATGCTCTTCAATATAAGTAAAGATATTTTTTCGCTCCTGCGTACCGACAACGACATCGACACCAGGAATCTCCATAATCTCGCCAGGAGAGGTTTGTGCGTAGCACCCAGTTACACAGACTACTGCATCAGGATTATTTCTAATTGCACGGCGGATTGTCTGTCTGCTTTTTTTATCACCTGTATTAGTAACTGTACATGTATTAATGACATAAACATCCGCATCATGATCAAAGTCTACACGTTCATAGCCCTGTTCCTTAAACATTCTCCAAATACCCTCAGTTTCGTAGTGATTTACCTTACAGCCGAGCGTGTGGAAGCTGACGGTTTTCGGTAGCTTTTCAGCCATTTATTTATCATCCTTTCATTACAATCTTTATTATAACTTCATCGTATCTTATATTATCACAAAAGATTAGAAATAGAATACTAAAGAACCTTTCTATCTTAAATATGATGAATGATTTTTTATTTAAATAATTAATTCCACTTTATTCTGCAAGGAGGACTCTTCTATTAATTCCGCCATCTCATTTAAACACTCATTCAATTGTTCATTTAACTTGCCACTTTGAAAGTTCTGATATATTGTTCCTTAGAAAAGACACTTGGAAGAAAGACAAAAAGGAATGGGTTGTTAAAGAAAATAATCATGAAAGTATTATTTCCAAGGAACAGTTTATTCGTGTTGGAAAAATATTAGATGGTAATTACAGAGGAAATCTCCACATTCAACGGGAAAATAAACATGATCATATATTTAGTAAGAAATTGTATTGTGGCAAATGTGGTAAAATGCTGTTTGCTGCTTTAGATAGTCATATAATTGAAAAGCAAAAAAATAGAAGCAAACAAAGGTTATACTACAAAAATTTTGAGGATACAATTCTACAATATTTAAAAGAACATGGATCTGCAAAAAGGATAGACCTTCAAAACCTTACAAATCTTAATTGGGATGCAACTACTGAATTATTAAAGGAATTAATTTAAAAGGATTTAATTGAGAGACGAGGTATCTCAATGGCTATTCGGTATTATTTTTAAAAAAGTAAACAATAAAAAGGGGATTTGGGGGGGTAATCCCCCCTCCCCGCTCTTGTATCTCAAAGGCGTGGGCGATTGCCCATACGCCTCTGTTTCTATGAGAAGGCTCTGTTAATGAGGTAAGGCTAAACTTCTGATATTCATGTGTCGTCCTCGATGTGCAAACGACCGAGCGGGCGCGCCTTTAGCACGTTGATGTCAGCGACGTCGCTATTAATCAGGCCCCGTTGCACGAGGGTGTCGATAGCCCGGCCGCGTAGCATCAGCAGACGCTTCACAGTCTTCTCGTCAAGATCCTCAAGAGCAATCTCCTGCACCTTCATCTCCGGGAGAGGCGACATCTGCACGAGAATGAACAGCAAGATGGCAAGGCCCATCATCACGTAGGCCGGCAACATCATGAGGCCCATGTCCACACCCTCGCGAGCCGCCAGCATGTACGCCACGGGAATCCCGAGTGCGCCGAACACGAAGATAATCGTCATGGTCAGGCGTAGGCCAGGCGTCTGCTTGCGTCCTTCCCGCACCCAGTCCACAAGCAGCACCACCACGCCGAGCGCTGCAATTGCGTAGCAGACAGAAGCGAAAGGAATGTCTCCCGCGTCCCTAGGAGTCATACGCCCAAGACGGATTGCACGATCATCGCCCAACAGCGCCGCAAACCCGCCAATCGACGCCAGCCAAGGAACAAATCCGACGAGAAACGCCCAAATTTTCTGCAGAGCCGAACTCTTCGTCCACTCAGACGCATTCATTCGATGCGCGACCACGTGGGCTTCCAACACATCGAGGCCGTGTGGCTCATACCGAGACACACTCCGCGCCCACATGGAAGGAGGCAGTGGGTCCGGTCCGATATCAGGCAACTTCATCTGCATGCTCCCATGAAGCCTGTAAAGATTCATACGATTTTTCTCGGTGTCTTTTATCTTTCAGTGCTTTTTTTGATAATTCTTCATTATTTTGAATTTCCTTCCCAATATCTATCGGGTATTGTTCTAACATTTTGACCGGATCTTCTGCCTTGTCAGTCATTGTATTCAATTCTGAACTGACAATGGTTTTCATTCTATTATATAATTGAAACATACAAATCCTCCTCTTAGAATAAGTAATGTACGATTTGTTCACAATATGAAATACGATTGATTTTGCAAATAGTTTCGTTTGAGGCGTTTCTCCAGATAATTTAGGAAACAGACATTTATTCTTAAATGCTTTAAGGTATGTTTCTAAAAAATAATGTGGCAGCTATTCGGTATTATTCAAAGAAAAAAATCAATAAAAAGGACTTTTGAGGTAATTCCCCCAACTCTTCTATGCCTTACCATTACAAAATTCTGTAGCAATCCTAAGTGAGTTTAGTAGGGGGCAGCCGAGCGTATGAAATCTGATGGTTTTCGGTAGCTTTTCAGCCATTTATTTATCATTCTTTCATTAATTTCTTTATTATAACTTCATCGTATCTTATATTATCATAGAAGATTAGAAATAGAATACTAAAGAACCTTTCTATCTTAAATATGATGAATGATTCTTTTTTCTATAGTATACAAAGAATTCCTAACAATAAATTATTTCATGAGTTTAACCCGTTCTTCCAAGGTATGAAAAAACGCTATTCTTCTACAGCTTTCAGCATAAACATGTCAGAACATGCGGTTTCCCAGGAAATAATTGAAACCAATATTGGAGATTTTTCTGCCGCAAGCCATGCTCCCAGCCCAATCATTGTTAATCCTGACAATTGATCGATCCGTTTGTCCTCATTAGTTAATATGTATAATCTAACCAAGTTAAATGTTTATATTCTCTTTCTTTAATACATTCACTCAACTTTCGCTCCTGAGAATAAGCATCTATACTCTACTATTCCAAGGTTCCCTGAACTCTAATTGTACTTATACCCTTAGAAATATAATTAAAAACAAAGCTTTATAAACTTTTCCATCATAAAAATCAGGAGACAAATTTAAAACACCCTAATCCATACAAGCTTAAAACCGCTGTCACTAAAGCAAGCCTTCATTACCCACTAAAAAGATGTGAATTATGAGTTTAATATGCTAATATATAATGAAATAGGATAAAAGGAATTGGGGAGAATGTCTTTATCTAATAGAATCTTTATGGCTTTGGGTGCGGGAGTTCTATTCGGAGGTTTACTGAACCTGCTTGCTCCGGGCTGGGTGGAGCCGCTCGATCAGCATCTGTTACAGCCTGCTGGCGAAATATTTCTACGGGCAATTCAATTAATTGTTGTCCCGCTTGTATTTGCAGCCTTGATTATGGGTATCACTCAGTTAAGAGGGACTGGCTATATTGCCCGATATACAACAAAGCTGATGAGCCTTTATGTGGTAACTTCTGCTATTGCTATCGGCCTTGGGCTTGTAGTCGCGTTAATCGTTCGTCCTGGCAATAATGCAGAAGCCATTTCTATAGGCGAGGCATCGGCCAGCGATGAAGGATATTCCTTAATCGAATGGCTCGTAAGCATTGTTCCCTCTAATCCATTTGAAGCATTGGCAACAGGGAACCTTTTACAGGTTATTGTCATCTCTGCCCTTGTAGGTACAGCGATTAATCTGTTAAAAGAGGAACAAACTCGTCCCTTTTTAAATGTTGTGAAAAGCATGTACGAAATTGTGCAGAAAATCCTGCAGCTTGTATTAAAAATAGCTCCATATGGGGTTTTTGCCCTGATTACCTCTGTAGTAGCAACGCAGGGATTTGGAATTATCGGCAACCTGGCTGTTTATATGCTTGGTTTGATTTTAGCAATTATTCTTATGATTGGTTTATATGTACTGATTTTATTTGCCTCCGGTGTAAAACCAAAATCTTTTTTCCGGGGATTTGGCTCCGCATTTACGCTGGCATTTGGCACAGCCAGTTCCAACGCGGCTTTGCCTCTTGCCTTAAATGGAGCCGAGAAAGCTGGATTGCAAACTGATTTATCCGGTTTTGCCATTCCATTCGGAACAGCCTTAAAAAGAGATGGCGCTGGTATCTTACAGGGATTTAACGCCATTTTTGTTGCGCAGCTGTTTGGGGTAGATTTAACGATAGGACTTGTAATCGCAGTTTTCCTGAGTGCTCTGCTTGTTTCGTTTAGTACAGCCGGGGTACCTGGCGCAGGGATTATTATGATGACCACTGTTCTTTCTGCAGCGAATCTGCCTTTAGAAGGAATTGCAATTGTTGCCGGTATCGACCGGGTAACAGAAGGATTCCGTACACTTTTGAATGTTTTCGGAAACACGGCGAACGCAAGTCTTTTGCAGCAGTGGGAAAATCGGCGGGATCGTAAAAATCAGGAAGGGTGAAGGATAATCACTCTTCCTGATTTTTTATAAATACCAATTAAATACTTCTTACGCATTACATCATTTATTTCTCTAATTTATTTTTTTAACAAGCGTAAAGAAAGCAATAAAACCAATGAGCGTTGTTACAAATAAAATAGTCCCCATCGGCACCGCTGATGCCTCATTAATACCCGCCAATGGTGAAAAAATGGAACCAAGCAATAAAGGAAGCATACCTAAAACAGCACTCGCACTTCCTGCACGATGACCCTGTTTGGCCATCCCCAACGTAAAGGTACTCGTCAAAATCATACCCATTGTAATCATATAAATAAAAATCAATATAACGATCATCGCTAAAGGTCCTTCAATAATTGTCATGACAAGTAATAAGGATGTAGCCGTAAGTGCAGTTACAACAGCAGCTTGAAGCAGCTTTTTTTCTGAAATGATTCCGCTGAAGCGCCCGATAACAAAGCTGCCAGTAATAATTGCCAGCCCATTAATACCAAATAATACACTAAATACTTGAGGAGATACACCATAAATGTCTTGATATATAAATGGAGTTCCCGATACGTAAGCAAAGCTGCCGCCATGGATAAACCCGACGACCAAGGCATAGCCGATAAAGGAGCGATCTTTCAGTAAACTGCCCATTGTTTTTACCGAAGCTCCTGCTGAACTCGAGATTCGTTTATGCGGCGGTAAGGTCTCTTTAAGCTTCATAGCTACAATGACAACCATAAGCAACCCAACTATACTTAAAAAGAAAAAAATACTTTTCCAGCTGGTCGAATGAAACGCCAGAATAAACCCGCCAATCATCGGGGCAATCATTGGAGCGATCGCATTAATCACCATCAATAACGAAAAAAACTTTGTAAGTGCCTGTCCACTGAACACATCCCGTACAACTGCCCGCGAGAGAACAACTCCGGCTGAGGCAGTTAACCCTTGTAAAAAACGCATTGCAATCAATATCACAATATTAGGAGCTAAAGCACATAGAACCGAAGCCAAAGCAAACAGGAGCGTAGCAATCAGTAACGGCTTTCTTCTCCCCTGGGAATCACTTATGGGGCCCGCAAACAGTTGACCAATTGCAAGCCCCAGCAAACACGCTGTTAAACTCGCCTGAACAAGTGTTGCACTTGTATCTAAATCTTGAGCAATCTCAGGAAAACTGGGCAAATACATATCAATATTAAGCGGCCCTAAAAAAGCTAGTAACCCGAGAAGCAATGCTAATCCCAATCGAGTTGATCCCGTCGGGTTATGCTGTATCGTTACTTCTCTTTCAAATTTCAATCATTCTCACTCCTGACAGCTTTATTGCAGATAATATTAGACAGAGAAAATTTTAAAATTTATTCATCCAACTGTCAAATCTTTCAAATATTGATTGGCAATCGATATAACTATTAGGACAATTAAAAAGCCTGACTTCTTTATTCTATTAAAGAAATTAGGCTCTTCATATTCAGCTAACCTATTCCATTTTCAATCTCTTTCTCTAGCCTGCTCTGTATCTCTAATATTTTTCTGAACCGTTACTGCGGAAAATAAGCTAAGTACAAATGCCATACCGTAGAATCCTTTTTCACTTAAAACAATACTTCCGGCATTGTATAGACCGATACCAATTAATGAAATAGATATAATAAGTGCAACCCAGCTGATACCATAATAAATATTTGTCACTGGAATTCCTTCATCTTTATCTCTTACCGCTTTTTGTAACGATACCGCTGAGTATAATCCAAATATTAATACTGCAAAATAATAGCCTTTTTCATTCAGTTCCATTCCTGCGTTAAACAGGCCGATAAGATAAGCAGATACACCAATTAATAAAGCTGCCCAGGAAGCGCCTTTAAATGCTGCGGTAGGTTCGCCTTCTTTTCTTTCAATTTTTATCTTTGGTTCCACATCCTCTTGCCTGTCTGTTACAATCTTAGGTTCGCTTGCCATTCACATTGCCTCCTTCTTTTTATCTATAAAATAAAGCATTGCAATAATTCTGCAATGCTTATACTTACATTTATTATACGTGATCTCCCTGTAAAGAGAAGATGATTTTAAAAAGATAGTTACTTAGACTTACAAAGGAAATTCGAGATGTACAGCATAAATAACAAAATGGCTTCAACGTAATTAATACTGCCTAAGCTTTAACGTTATAATCTTTTTTATATCCTGAGACTTATTTCTAACTTTCAATATTCAGCTTTTTGATTAGTGCGGTTACTTCTTCGTCGTTACCTGTTTCAATATAAATCTTTTCAGTATTTTTAACGATATTCTCCGTATATTCCTCCATTGACGTGTCTATTTGATCCTCGCTCGGCCAGTGTGAGGGTACATCATATAAATTAATTGTTCCGTCTCCATTACCGCTATAAGTCACGATACCATCTGCCATAATTCCTCCCCCTAAGGTGATAACATCTTCTGGATAATCAACACTTGTTTCTTCATAGGGATTTACTTGTTCTCCGGCTGAGGTATGGTAAACGTTTAATTCTTCGATATCCTGATTACCTATAATTTGCAGCCAAACACGGGCGAATTCAATTTCATCAGCTGAATATTCAGATAAGGCATCGCTGTTCACCTTACTGTCATTCGATTGATTATTTGAACTCTCATCCTCCTCTTCTTTGGATGGTTTTTCTGTAGAATCATTCTTCTTTACTTCTTCTAAGTCATCATCTGTTTTATTTGCGGATTTGTTTTCTTCAGTCTTCTCCTTCTGCTCCCCAGCTCTGTCCTCGCTATTCCTGCTTTGTTTAGCATCATCATTACAAGCTGCAAAAAGGAATGCGATGGTAATTAAAATTATCATTGAAGCCAGTGTTCTTTTCATTTTACATCCCTCGCTTGATAGCTTCTAAAAAAAGGCAAAACAGCCTTTATCCGACTATTTTACCCTCTAATCTTTGTATCTAAATTCTTCCATATGATAAGAAATACTTGCCAACGCATATAAAGCTGCTGTTTCCGTACGCAAAATACGCTTACCAAGTCTTATTGCCTGAAAACCAGACTCTTTAAGATGATCCACTTCTTCCGGAGAAATCCCGCCCTCTGGACCTATCACAAGCAGAACTCGGTCATTCTCGGATACATTATCCAATGCAGATGCAAAAAGAGAAGATTTTTTATCTGCTCCTTTAGCCTCTTCTTCATATGCAAAAAGCTTTACTGTATAGGATTCGCTTTCTTCTAATAAAGCTTTAAATTGCATAACAGGGAACAGTTCAGGAATCCGATTGCGATGACTCTGTTCACTAGCTTCTTTAATAATTTTCTCAAAGCGTTTTGCTTTTTTATGAAATTTCTGGTCATCCCATTTTGCAACAGATCTCTCTGCTGCAAACGGAATAAATTTTGCTGCCCCCAGCTCAGTTCCCTTTTGAAGAATCCATTCAAATTTATCACCTTTAGGAATTCCTTGTGCAATGGTGACCTCCACTGGTAATTCAACGGATTCATCCAGCCAGACTTCAATGATTGCTTGCACTTCTTTTTCATGCATTTCTTCAATTTTACAAAGAGCTGATTTCCCATCCTCTGTATTGCAAATAAATTTATCACCAGGCTTATTCCTCATAACCTTTGTCATATGATGGACATCGTCTCCAAGAATTCGGATCGATTGATCTTGTATTTGTTCTTTCGAGATAAAATAGCGCTGCATTCTAATTTCACCTGCTTTTATTCCGGTTTTTTAGCAACAATGGAAACCCAATCTTCCATTTCGCTGACTGAAATAATATCAAACCCGGCTTCTGTTAACTGATCCCGGACCAACTGTTTCTTCTTCTGGATAATACCTGAAGTAATGAAATAGCCGCCCGGCCGAAGATTATTATAAGCATCCCCTACAAAACGGACAATAATCTCAGCGAGAATATTGGAAACAATCATATCTGCCTGGCTCTCTACCCCGTCCAGTAAATTATTCTGTTTCGTTGTTACTTTATCCTGAAGGCGGTTTAATTTCACATTTAATTTTGTACTCTGTACAGCTACATCGTCTAAATCAAAGGCCTGTACTGACTCCGCGCCTAATTTTACAGAAGCGATGCTTAAGACCCCTGAGCCGCAGCCAACATCAATAACTTTATCACCAGGCTCTATATAGGCTTCTAAACCTTGAATACTCAATACTGTGGTAGGATGTGTGCCAGTACCAAAAGCCATTCCCGGATCCAGCTCAATAATTAATTCATCTGTAGATACCGGTTTATAGTCCTCCCATGTCGGAGTGATTGTAATCCGGTTGGATATTTTGACCGGTTTATAGTACTTTTTCCAGGCGCTCGCCCATTCTTCTTCATGAACCTCGCTTATTGTTACTTGATTTTTCCCTAAATCAATATCATAAAGAAGTAATTGGTTAATTGCTTGTTTAATCTCCTCTACAGTTTCTCCTAAAAAGCTGTTCATCGGCAGATATGCCTTAATACGAACACCTTCATCCGGATAGTTCTCAGGATCTAACTCCACAATTTCTCCAAATCCTTCTCCTTCAAAACGCTCCAGGTCCAATGGATCTTCGATAACTAATCCGCTCGCACCTGTTTCATGCAAAATATTTGAAATAGGCTCCACTGCTTCGTTTGTTGTAAGAATGGTAATCTCTGACCATTTCATATTGAACACCGCCGTCCTTTTAAAATATCTATGTAAACAGAGGAACCTCCAGCCTTTACCCTGAAAATATCATCAAAATTCAAGCTGGAGGGTACCCTGATCAGTCACCTTTGAACGCTTTACGAAAACGTTGGAAAATATTATCTTCTTGTTCATCTGTAGATTCATGTCCGCCTAGTTCATTAAATTGACGCAATAAATCTTTTTGTTTGTCTGTTAAGTTGGTTGGTGTCATAATCTTCACTTTAATATGCTGATCTCCATGACCTCTTCCATGAACATTTGGTGCTCCTTTTCCTTTTAAACGGAAAGTCTTGCCTGCCTGTGTACCTGCTGGAATTCTTAATTTGACTTTCCCATGTACAGTAGGAACTTCTATTTCATCACCTAAAGCAGCCTGTGCAAAGGTAAGCGGCAATTCACAGAAAATATGGTCGCCTTCGCGGAGAAAGAAATCATGCTTGCGAACACGAATTACAACAAACAAATCGCCTGCAGGTCCGCCATTTTTTCCCGGCTCTCCTTTTCCGGCGACACGGATTTGCTGCCCTTCGTCAATACCTGCCGGAATATTAATATGAATTTTTTTCTTTTTATTAACTGTTCCGGAACCGCCGCAGGTTTCACATTTTTCAGGTATAATTTTACCTGTTCCGTTACAATAATGACATACACGGCGATTAACCACACGACCAAACGGCGTATTCTGCTCTTGGTTTAGTTGGCCTGAACCATGGCAGTGTGAGCATGTTTCTGCCTTTGTACCCGGTTTCGCTCCTGAACCATGACAAGTATCGCATTCTTCCTCCTGAGAGACTTCAATATCCGTTTCTTTTCCGAAAATCGCTTCTTCAAAATCAAGAATCATCGTATATTGTAAATCGTCTCCCTGCTGCGGAGCGTTTGGATCACGCGTACGCCCTCCGCCGCCAAAGAACATATCAAAAATGTCACTGAATCCGCCAAAGTCTTGAGCGCCGCCACCGCCAAAACCGCCGAATCCCTGACCTTGAGCTCCTGCATGCCCAAATTGATCATATTGTGCTTTCTTTTGATCATCACTTAATACTTCATAAGCTTCTTTTACTTCTTTAAATTTTTCCGCTGCGCCTTCTTCTTTGTTTACATCTGGGTGATATTTACGGGCCAGCTTCCGGTAACTCTTTTTTATCTCATCCTTCGAGGCACCCTTATCCACGCCTAAAACATCATAATAATCACGTTTTGCCAAATTACTCACTCCCGAAACTCTGATTGCATAAGTTTAATCATATCATCATTCATTTGTCTGTGGCAACAATGAATATCTGCTTCGAATCAAACTGACTGCCATGCGTTCATTTTCTACATTAGTCTGTAAAAAAGTCAAAGCCAAGAGAATCCTGACTTTGACTTTTATTCAGTAACTATTTATTATTTATTTTCTTTATCGTCATCGTCGACTTCAGTATAATCAGCATCAACAACATTGTCATCCTGTTGTCCACCAGCATTTTCTGCTCCTTGTGCTGCTTGAGCCTCCTGCTGAACCTGCTCATAGAGCTTAGCTGAAAGCTGTTGAACTTTTTCTTCCAAAGCATCTTTCTTCGCTTTGATTTGTTCCTGATCATTAGACTCTAAAGCTTCTTTTAATTCATCTCTCGCAGCTTCTGCCTGCTGTTTATCTTCATCAGAAACTTTATCACCTAAATCTTTCAATGTTTTATCTGTTGTAAATACAAGCTGATCTGCCTGGTTGCGAAGCTCGACTTCTTCACGGCGCGCTTTATCCGCATCTGCATTTTCTTCTGCTTCTTTTACCATGCGGTCTACTTCTTCATCAGATAAACCGGAGGAAGATTTGATTGTAATGGATTGTTCTTTATTTGTTCCTAAATCTTTCGCTCTAACATTTACAATACCATTGGCATCAATATCAAAGGATACTTCGATTTGAGGCATTCCACGTGGTGCCGGTGGAATATCAGTTAATTGGAAACGGCCGAGTGTTTTGTTATCTGCCGCCATTTCACGTTCCCCTTGAAGTACATGAATATCTACTGCAGTTTGATTATCTGCTGCTGTAGAGAATGTTTGTGATGCACTTGTCGGTATTGTCGTATTACGTTCAATCAGTTTAGTAAAGACTGCACCCATTGTTTCGATACCTAATGAAAGTGGTGTTACGTCAAGTAATAATACGTCTTTAACGTCTCCTTGTAATACGCCGCCTTGAATAGCTGCACCAAGTGCTACAACTTCATCCGGGTTAACGCCTTTAGAAGGATCCTGACCTAATTCTCTTTTAATTGCTTCCTGTACGGCTGGAATCCGTGTAGAACCACCAACTAAGATAACTTTGTGGATATCATTTTTAGATAATCCGGCATCAGAAAGTGCACGGCGTGTCGGTTTCATTGTACGTTCTACTAAATCAGATGACAGCTCATCAAATTTCGCACGGGATAATGTCATTTCCAAGTGTAATGGGCCTGCATCGCCGGCTGTGATAAATGGAAGAGAAATCTGTGTCTGTGCAACACCAGATAAATCCTTCTTCGCTTTCTCTGCAGCATCTTTCAAGCGCTGTACAGCCATTTTATCCTTAGAAAGGTCAATGCCGTTTTCTTTTCGGAACTCTTCTACCATATGCTTGATGATTACTTCGTCAAAGTCATCTCCGCCAAGACGATTATCTCCAGCTGTTGCAACTACTTCGAATGTACCATCACCGATGTCTAAGATGGATACATCAAATGTACCGCCGCCAAGGTCATATACAAGAATTGTCTGATCCTGATCATCTTTATCAATACCGTATGCAAGTGCTGCTGCTGTTGGTTCGTTAATAATACGTTCAACCTCTAGACCTGCAATTTTACCAGCATCTTTTGTAGCTTGACGTTCAGCATCATTAAAGTAAGCAGGAACTGTAATGACAGCTTTCTCTACTTTTTCACCGATATAATCTTCTGCATAAGATTTGATATATTGCAAAATGATTGCTGAAATTTCTTGTGGTGTATATTCTTTATCCTCAATAGTTACTTTATAATCTGTACCAATATGACGTTTGATAGATTGAACTGTATTCGGGTTTGTAATTGCCTGACGTTTAGCAACCTCCCCAACCTGTCTTTCACCGTTTTTAAAAGATACAACAGAAGGAGTTGTACGATTTCCTTCCGGGTTAGGGATAACGACTGCTTCGCCACCCTCCATTACTGACACACATGAGTTTGTTGTTCCTAAGTCTATTCCAATAATTTTACTCATTTCTTCATTTCCTCCTTAAATCCTTCAATGACACATATTAGATTATTTATTGACTTTTACCATAGCCGGACGGATAACCCGGTCCTTTAAGAGATAGCCTTTTTGCAGCTCTTCAACCACTTTATTTGCTTCAATTGAATCATCTTCAATTTGCATTACTGCATGATGCAGATTCGGGTCAAAGTCAGCACCCTCTGTTTCAATAATGGAAACATCCTGGGAAGCAAATACATCTTGTAATTGACGGTATACCATATCAATTCCTTCAAGTATGCTTTTGTTTTCTTCCGATACCTCTACCTGCAGGGCACGTTCAAAATTATCCATAACCGGAAGCAGTTCCTGCACCATGTCCTGTGCTTTATATTTACGATCTGCTTCACGTTCTTTTAATGTGCGTCTTTTATAATTATCAAATTCAGCCTGCAAGCGGAGCATACGATTCGTAAGCTCTTCTTTTTCATTTTTCAATTCTTCAATTTGAACTTCTAATTCATTATTTTCATCGACAGATTCAGATTCAGCATTCACTTCTTCTGTTGTCTCATCAACAATTTCTTGTTCTTCTTGTTTTACTTCTTCTTTTTTTTCATTCTCTGACATCTACTCGGGCACCTCTTTTCTAAATTACAATTAAAAACTATACCATAGAAGATATAGACAGGAAACCAAAACCCTTGATTTCTTTATAAGGATGTTCACTTACATCATGATTTGTCACTATACCATTTTCCCATTGCACCAGTCATTTCCTTGGAGATGCTTTCCATTAAGGATAATACTTTTTTATACTCCATTCTCGTGGGTCCGATTAATGCAATTGTACCCATCTGGCCGCCGCCAATATGGTAAGAAGCAGTGATCAAACTCAAGTCTTTAATCTCTTCAACTTCATTTTCATGACCAATAGAAACTTTAATACCTTGATTAGAGTTCTTCAAGAGATTTACAATTTCATCCTCGCGTTCCATCAAGGAGTAAAATGAGCGAATTCGATCAACATCATTGAATTCCGGCTGCATCAAGATATTGGCTTTACCGCCAAAATAAAGCTTTACAGCCTGCTCTTGTGTGAAGAGTGTGCGAATCCAATTGAGTGAAGAATCTACGCCATTCATATATTTCATCATTAAGGAAGCTACTTCATTTTGAATCACCTCAGGAATCCTGTAAAGTGGAATCCCCTGAAGACGGTTATTTAAAATGTTTACCAGCTTTTCGAGATCAGATGATGAAACTCCTTTTGGCAAAGTAAAGGATCGATGCTCTACATGACCTGTGTTTGTTACTAAAATCGCTACTGCTGATTGATCGGACAGTGCTAGAACCTGAATCTGCTTTACTGTTGTTTCAAACATTTCCGGTCCAAGAATGATTGACGTATAATTTGTTAACTTAGAGAGAGCCTCTGCTGCCGTCTGCACAATCTGTTCAAATTCATATATTCCGTTATTTGTTAATCTTTCAATGATGCCCAGTCCATGCTGATATATTTCAGGACCAATTAAATGATCGACATAATAACGATATCCTTTTTCTGAAGGCACACGCCCAGAAGAGGTATGCGTCTTTTCTAAAAAGCCCAGCTCTTCTAAATCCGCCATTTCATTTCGAATCGTTGCGGCGCTGTACGGTAAAGTATCTTTTTTAGATAGCGCCCTGGATCCAACCGGTTTAGCAGATTCTATAAAATCATCAATAATCACCTGCAATATCATAAGTTGCCTTTCTGTTAACATGATGATCACCTCTGTTAGCACTCTCATGTTTTGAGTGCTAAATCTATAATAAAATTATCAAATTCATTTTCTTTTGTCAAACAGTTTGACTTTCTGCTGCTATAATTTTTTGATCAAAGTCTTCCAGTAATAAAAACTGCCCGAAAACTCTGTCGCCAAGAAGCATTCCTCTGTTCGTCAATGCATAGTTTCCATCGTTATATGTTAATAATTTGTCATGAATTAATTGATTTAATTCATTCCCATATATTTTCTCCAAAGATACACCATATCTTTGCCGAAATACTTTCTTATCAATTCCTTCCGCTTTTCGCAGCTGTAAAAACAGCTCTTCTTCAATTCTGTCCTGCAGCGTTATTTCTTCCAGTTGTTCAACTGCTGAACCGGAACGGTGGATTTCTTTCATATAAGTTCCCAAAGGTTTGTAATTTGCTGTACGTTTTCCCGGTAAATATCCGTGAGCTCCGGCTCCAAACCCAAAATAATAGTCATTATTCCAGTACGTTAAATTATGTCTGCTCTCGTATCCCGGCTTGGCAAAATTACTTATTTCATACTGAAGCACACCCTGTTTTTTCATGTTTTCCTGAAGCAGCTGATACATCTCTACCTCGTCATCCTCTGGAGGCTGATGCAGGGCTCCCTTTCTCTTCTTGTGATAAAACACGGTTTTCGGCTCAATTTGCAGTGCATATGTTGAGTAATGAGGAAGTCCAAACTGCAAGGCTTCTTTTAATGTTTTTTCAAAGTGGGATACTGACTGATCAGGGAGAGCATAAATTAAATCCAGACTAATGTTTGTAAACTTTGCCTGTGTCAAAATATCAACTGTTGTATAAACATCCGCCACACGATGTATGCGGCCAATTTTTTCAAGCATATCATCATCCATTACTTGAACACCAAAAGAAATCCGGTTTACTCCATAATCATGAAGCAATGCTGCTTTTTCTGCATCAATATCACCCGGGTTAATTTCAATCGTAAATTCCTCACATGACGTGAGGTCAAACTTTTCATTTAAAAAGTGAAAAAGCTTCTGCAGCTGACTCATGGACAACGCTGTAGGAGTTCCGCCACCCATATAAATCGTCCGGAAGACATTTCTTTTTCCGGGAATAGCTGTATCAATTTCTTTTATTAATGCATCTATGAAGGCATCTGCCTTTGTCTCCATATAATAATATTTTACAAAATTACAGTAATGGCAAATTTGCTTACAAAAAGGAATATGAATATATACTGACTGAACTTGCATTGTTTGACTTCCTTTCTTACTAAAATAAATCGTCAATCAACAGGAGTTTCTTCATTTCATACGGGAATATACCTGTAATTATTCGTTCATTTTCAAATACCGAAGACAAAGCCTTTGATTGAATAAAAGACAATGTACTGTATTTTATCACATTTAAATATGTTTAACTATCATTCTTACGGGCTGTAATGTAAATCGAAAAAATAATGAAGGCCAGTGAAGGATGATAGCTGACATAAAGAGGTCTGTTGTCACAGATCAGTCTGTTTAAAATTCTTGCCGATTGTAGTTCCGTTTTGTGTAAAAACAAACTATAATTTTCTATATGGGCAGGTAGCTGAATGAAGAAATTATACGCAAGTCTTGTTTCATCTTTTATATTCATTTTTTTGGTTAACAAACTTAGTCCTGAAAAAACAAGGAGACAACTAAACAGAAGAGTAAATGGAAATTGAAAATAACAATAAGTTTTTAAAAGAAAAATAAGCATAGGAGAACCTATAAATAATTCAAAAACCCGTCAAAAGCATATATCTCTGCCATGACGGGTTTTACTTATAAAAATATTTGTAACAGTCTGCAATTCCTGCCAGCCTAAATAGAGCAAAAGCAGTCTGCTACACGAGTTAAATTAAATGTTTGTTTCGATATAAACCTTGCGTTAAATTAGTATTTAATCCTCATCCATCTTCAGAACAGCCATAAACGCTTCTTGTGGAACTTCTACAGAACCTACCATCTTCATACGCTTCTTACCTTCTTTTTGTTTTTCAAGAAGCTTTCTTTTCCGGGTAATATCTCCGCCATAAAGCTTCGCAGTTACATCTTTACGTACTGCCTTGATATTGGATCTGGCTACAATTTTATTACCGATTGCTGCCTGAACCGGTACTTCAAATTGCTGTCTTGGAATTAATTTCTTCAGCTTTTCAACAATCTGCTTACCGCGCTCATAAGCGAAATCACGGTGAACAACAAACGATAGCGCATCAATGGAATCACTGTTGAGCAGGATATCCATTTTCACAAGCCGGGAAGGCTGATAGCCGATTAATTCATAGTCAAACGATGCATACCCTTTTGTCTGTGATTTTAACTGGTCAAAGAAATCATAAACAATTTCCGAAAGCGGAATATGATAGACCACATTGACGCGAATGTCATCTAAATATTGCATATCTACAAAATTCCCGCGTTTCTTCTGAGCAATTTCCATCACAGCCCCAACATAATCATTCGGAACCATAATGGTAGCTTCTACATAAGGCTCACGTACTTCTTGAATGACTTGCGGATCTGGCATTTCTGATGGATTATCCACAGAAACCACGTCGCCATTTGTCAACTCCACTTCAAAAATAACACTTGGAGCTGTTGTAATTAAACTGATACCAAATTCTCTTTCAATACGCTCTTGAATAATTTCCATATGGAGCAATCCTAAGAAACCACAGCGGAAGCCGAAACCAAGTGCCTGAGAAGTTTCTGCTTCATATTGCAGAGAGGAATCGTTCAGCTCCAAACGTTCTAAAGCTTCTCTTAAATCATTATAGTCATTGGAATCTACCGGATAGAGTCCGCAAAATACCATTGGGTTCAGACGGCGGTAACCTGGAAGTGCTTCATCGGCTGGTCTGTTAGCTAACGTAATGGTATCCCCGACACGTGAATCACCAACATTTTTAATTGACGCGGTTAAATAACCTACATCCCCGACTGTTAATTCTTTTTGAGGAAGCTGTTTCGGCGTAAACACACCTACTTCATTTACCTCAAACTCTTTACCGGTAGCCATCATTCTGATTTTATCTCCGACTTTAACAGAGCCTTCCTTCACACAGACATAAGCAATAACACCACGGTAGGAATCATAAAGCGAGTCAAAGATTAAAGCTTTCAACGGATCATCCGCACTTCCTGGCGGCTCCGGCACAGCCTCAGCTACACGCTCAAGAATCTCTTCAATTCCTATATTTGCTTTTGCAGAAGCTAAGATTGCTTCATCACCATCAATTCCTAAAACATCTTCTAATTCCTTTTTAACTTTTTCCGTGTCTGCACTCGGCAAATCGATTTTATTAATTACTGGAATAATCTCTAGATCATTTTCCATTGCCAAATAAACGTTTGCGAGCGTCTGTGCTTCAATTCCCTGGGCAGCATCCACCACAAGAATAGCACCTTCACAAGCAGCTAAACTTCTGGATACCTCGTATGTAAAATCAACATGCCCCGGTGTATCAATCAGATGAAAAATAAATTCTTCTCCAGCTTTATTTGTATATTTTAATTGTACTGCATTTAATTTAATGGTTATGCCGCGTTCACGCTCCAAATCCATTCCATCCAGCAACTGTTCTTTCATTTCACGTTTCGTTACTGTTTCTGTATTTTCAAGAATCCGATCAGCTAATGTTGACTTTCCGTGGTCAATATGAGCAATGATCGAAAAATTTCTGACGTTTCTTTTTTTATTCGTCATTTCACGCACACTCCTAAGTTTTTCCTGTACAAACTATATTTCTTTCCACAATAAAAAGGCGTCAATTACTAGCATTGATTATAGCAATTGACGCCCCGAGATTCAATGATTAACTAATAAGTAACCATCTTATCGTTAAATTTTTTGTTCAAAATAATTTCCTGAATTAGTTCATTTCTAGAAAAACAGCTCTCCAATCCCATACATAATAGAGACAATTACTTCAAATAGCCCTTTAACAATTCCTTCCATGGTTGCTGCCGTGCGATTTGTCAGGGAATAGTTACCTTCTTCCAGCACATCCGTTTCGGTGATAATTATTTGCTCTTGTTCATTTATCTCTTCTGCTACCTCAACGGCAGACTCGTCTGGAATAGCAGTTTGTTCAGCTGTTTCATTCTTTTGCATGCCGAATACGAGTCCGCTCAGAAAAAAGATGACAAGCAATAACAATATAATAATATTTCGCATCAAATCTCTCCTTATTGATCAGACTGTACTGCTTCAGCGTCCCAATAATACTCGCTGAACACTTCCGCTAATGCATCAGCAGAACGGTATAGCTCCTCCATCGTGTTATCTACTCCGCCAAATTCAATGAGTAATGCATTGTCAGCCATATCCTGATTATAAATTCCGTTGCCGCCCGACCCATCCTTTTGGTAAACTCCTCGGCTCATTCCGGGATAAGCTTCTTCTATTAATGCATGTAATTCAGTTGCTACCTTCAAATTATTTTCATAATCTGGATGCCCGGTGCCGATCACAAATAGAATTTTCGCATAATCTTCTCCTTCAATGGTTTGTGTGGTCTTATCTCTCCGAAGTGCATCTCTATGCAAGTCAAACATATATTGAATCTCTTGATTACCTGCCATAGCCTCCGCGACCACATCACGGGAAACTTCATAAGATTGATGATATCCCATCCCCAGTTCGTTGAGCAGCTCACCGAAATCCGTCTTATCCACCTGTGTTCCAATTCCCTTTTGCTCAAGCCCCTCTGCTAAACGGTCACTGACTTTTGTAATATTAATTTCTCCATGCATTGCAGCATTAGGATTCGTTTCATTAGGCAGATGCGGCAAAAAAGACTCTCTATTGTGTGTATTATAAATAAAAACAACATCCCGGTCCCCAGTAGTCTGTTCATTTTCTATTTCTTCTTTCGTTTCTTCTTCCCCTTCCGCTTCTTCCTCTTCTGTCAATACTGCTTCTCTTTCCCGTAACACTTCTTCTAAAGGCGGATTAGATTCGATTGGAAAGTGTGTAAAATCATTATCACTTGCCATTAATAATTTATTATCAAATATTGCGAACCCCGGAATTTCATTTCCGAAAAGACTTCTAGGATCTGTCGGCTTTACATTAGATGTCAATTCAAAAAATAAACCGGACAGTTTCGGTATTTCAGCTTCTCCTTCTGGAAAGCTCTGCTTATAGGCCCTGTTTTCCATCGTAATTAAATGATAAAAAATTGTACTATCCATTTCTTTTGTCCAATTCGAAAGCATATCTGATGAAAACCGATATGCAGGTTGAACAGCGGTCAAAACACTGATTAGTAAAAAGATACTGACAAAAAATATAATGTAAATACCACTTCGTCGAGAAAAGGTTTGTACAATTTTACTCCAATTATTTTTTTTCATAAAAATACACGATGCCACCTTTCTCTAACAACTCTATAGTTTAATCTATGAGTAAAATAGAGAAAGTAGAACCGTGTAAAAAGAAAAAATAGACTTAATAGTATGTGTCCCAAAAAGAAAAAATAGAGCTTATCTGGAATAGCTTGAAAAATTATCTATTGTTACAGTCTCATGCAAAGCCGCGTTCAATCCATTTGCTATTACCTCGGCCATATCAATCATGAATCCATCCACTTCTTTGGGAGTAACCATTAAATTATGACCGATTGGTGTTAAAACTTCCATAATCAGCTGCCTTTTCTCTTCATCTGAAAGCCCTCCAATTATACCGAACAGCTTTTCACGCTGTTCTTTATCAGGCATATCCGCATCTGTTAACTGCTTCTGTCCGAAACTCATACCAGCGGGGGTTAAGGATTTAGACGGATCATCCTTTTCCTTCCATTCTCTCCCGAAGTGTTTTAATAAGTAATCTATTGTATCACTTGTTATTGTTACTGCATCTACCACTGTCGGCACTCCGATAGCGATAACAGGCATTCCAAGTGTCTGTTTACTTATTTCTTTTCGTTTGTTGCCCACACCTGAACCCGGGTGTATACCTGTATCAGATAACTGGATCGTTTCGTTCACTCTGCTGATCGATCTGGCTGCAAGAGCATCAATAGCGATAACAAGGTCAGGCTGATATTTTTCCACGATTCCAAAAATAATATCACTGGTTTCTATTCCTGTTACTCCCATTACTCCCGGTGTAATAGCGGCCACTTCACTATAGCCTTCTGCCACTGATTCTGGCTGCAGACGAAATAAATGACTGGTAACCAAAACCTTTTCCACTGCCATTGGCCCCAAAGCATCAGGAGTTACATTCCAGTTTCCTAAACCAACAACTAAACAAGAAGCTTTATCTGGCAGATCCTGCTTTTTTATTAAATGTTCCAGCTCTTTCGCTAATATCTTCGCTGCCTGATGCTGTTTCTCAGTATCCTGTTTTTTTACACCGTCAGCATGAATGGTGACATAATTTCCCGGCTTCTTTCCAATTTGCTCGGCACCAGTTTCATCAATAGTGACATAAGAAATTTTTACATCCTTTATCGTGGTTTCTTTAAAGGTAACACCTGCAATTTCTTTGTCTTCTTTACTTTCTTTCTTTTCTGTATACATGTCCCTTGCTTCAACTGCTAAATCAGTTCTCACCTGAAAGTTTTCCTCAATATTTTTCATAACCTCATCCACCTTTTTCAATGCGTACTATTGGCATAAATGAAACATTATAGAACGGAGACGGCAATTACTCGTCCCATCAATAGATTTGCACCGTGATAAATCCAGATACCCTCTTATCAGCCGGAGAAAATCATAAACATTTACACCGTGATAAACTCCTGTATTTTTACATTCTTAGCATGTACGCCTTTAATTATTTCATACCAATTTGTTGATTAAGTAACAATTCTATTGAAAAGATGGGGTAGCTTTGGTAAAATACATCTTGTCGTACGGATAAAATTGATAACTGATTAAAGCATACTTAAACATGTTTTTTTTAAATCGTACACTTTTTAGGAGGTGAATAAACATGGCAAATATTAAATCTGCAATTAAACGCGTAGAAGTTAACCAAAAGAAACGTGCTAATAACGGCTCACAGCTTTCTGCTATGCGTACAGAGATTAAACGTGTAGAACAACTTGTTGAAGCAAACGATACTGATAATGCAAAAGCAGCATACCAATCTGCTAGCAAGCATATCGATAAAGCAGCTCAAAAAGGTATTATCCACAAAAATGCTGCTAATCGTCAAAAAGCTCGTTTAGCTAAAAAAGTTAACGCATAATTATAAATAAAAGGTGAAGTAATCCCGGTTATAACCGCAGATACTTCACCTTTTATTTTTTTACTGTTTTATAGAACATTTATACAATAATTATTTAATGCATTTAGCTCTGCCTACACCAAATCCATTAACAGAAGCTCAAACGCCAGTCCTTTTTCCATAAGCCCTTGTTTCATTTTTGCATCAGCATCTGCCAGCTGACAAATAATATAAGACAGACGTTCTTCTGATAACTTCGCCTCTCTTGCCATCGCTACCTTAATAACATACGGATGTGCACCAATATTTTTTTGAATTTGAAACTGGGAATACCCTTTCTTTTTTAATTGCTTTACTCTTAAAATCATCCGAAATTGATAGGCAAGTAAACCAATCATAGCAATGGGGTCTTCATTCATTTTCTCTAAATCCTGGTAGATTTGAATTGCTTCCTGAATGCTTCCTTTCATTACAGCATCCACAAGTGCAATTGATGTAGTGGTTGGTGTATGGGATACTAACTGCTGTGCAATTTCTTTGGTAACAGTCCCGCTCTCCCCCACAAAAAGAGCAAGCTTCTCAATTTCACTTTGCAGTAGCTGAATATTATTAGAGACCTCCGCCTCTAATATTTCCATTGCCTCCTGATCAATGTGTATTCCATATGATTTCACCAGGCTCTGAATCCATGTTCTCGCATCTTTTTCCTTCACAGATTGACAATCGACAGAATAAGCCAGTTTTTTTAATTGTTTTGTTACTTTTTTTCGCTCATCTAATTTTTCATATGGTGCTGTAATAAGCAAAACAGAGTACTCAGGCGGGTTTTCTAAATATTCCTGTAAATACGTTAAATTATGCTCAAAAGGGGCTTTATCTGGCTTTGTTTTAATAAAAGAAGCATTACTGGCAAATATTAATTTGCGCTCACCGAAAAACGGGAAGGTTTCTGCATCTGCTAAAACCTCTTGTATAGACGTCTCCTCTAAATCATACAGGGATAAATTGGTTTTATCTCCATCTAATACTGTTTTTATCAGTCGATTTTTTAATTGTTCCTGAAAGAACGATTCCGTTCCAAAAGCAAAGTAAACCGGCTGAATCTGGTTACTTTTTATTTTCGTAATTTGATCCATCATGATGTTACGCTTCCCATCTAAAAAAATTTCATATCATGCGATATTTCTATAATCGATAAGTTCATCTCTTTTTATCGTATAAGGAAGCAGACATAAACGCAACAAAAAAATAAAGGAAGAAACGCAAGTATTTTGCATTCTCCCTTATGAAGCATCTATATTAAACGTCTTAAAATAAGCTCTAGAAACAAATTTTAAGAACGATATTTGCTTATAATGCGTCTTCAAAAAGCTGGAAAATAAAAAGCGAGAAGATCAAGGTACTGTCATTTGGCTGCTTTATGAACCTCCCTTTATATAATTTGTGCTTCCATGCAAAAAGTATAGATGACAACTGTTGCTAAAAATGGCTGATACCATATCAGTCTGGAATCCTTTAATTAATGTGGATTTTTTTATGTGTATGATTTATACTATAGTTGTGAGTATAGGAGGGGTATGTCTTGAACGAATTCGAAAAAGATCCGCAGTATAAAGGAAGCGATGTAGTAGACTCCATTAAAGGATTTACCTTTTCATTTCTCTTTTTCTTTATCATTTTTGCGGTAGGTGTAACCATCAGCGTAATTGGTCAATAATGAAAGAGATAAAAGGTCAAAAAGGAAGGGATTACATCTCTTCTTTTTTTGTTGCATGGGAATTTATAGAATTATTATCTTGTGGATAACTAATTATGGAAAAGCAGCCGGGCCCAGCTCCGAGCGTCGAAAAATGGGAGTCGACACGTGAATGCTCTGCGCTTTTGTTCTTTTGCAAATATTCATTTTTCCAGCCCTAAGTTATACTATCTCTATTTTCTCACTTTATATTATGGGAAGAAGGTGGAAAAGGTTCCTCCTTCATCTGTGTAAAAAAATTGAATCGCACCATGTTCATCTGTACGGTAAACATGTACTTGATTATCTTCTAAAACCTCCAGCACCTCTGCATTCGGATGATTAAATCGATTATTCCTCCCTGCTGAAATAAGAGCTGTATTCGGCTGAACAGCTTCTATAAATGCTGGTCCAGTGGAGGTTTTACTGCCATGATGGGCGACCTTTAAAATGTCAATGTTCATCCCCGGATAATTACGTATTATTTTTTCTTCTATTTCCTTACTGATATCACCTGTAAATAACCATTTCAAGCCAAGATTTGCATATAATACAATTGAATTATCATTTGAATTTCCAGAATCTATATCAGGTGCTAAAACCTGAAAGGACATAGAATCATTAAAGTTCAGAATATCCCCTGCTTTTACCTGCGTTATATTTAAAACAGGCTGTATCTCCTGAAATTCTTTTAATAGCTCCACATCAAAATAGGGACTTACTATTAATTCATTGACTTTAACCTCTTCTAAAATAAAACGGACACTCCCAAAGTGATCTACATCATCATGTGTAACGATAATTGCATCCAGCTCTTTAATCCCGCGTTGATGGAAATAGGCCCGGATAATATTTTTGTACACTCCTCTCGTCGGTTCCATATCCTCAAAATGAAAAGCAGCTCCGGCATCAATCATAATAACAGCTTCTCTCTTTGCCGCCTCCACCAGCATGGCATCTCCCTGCCCCATATCAAACATCGTTACGATACCCTCCTCCTGAAAATAAGGCTTACCCGCAGTCATTAAAATAGGCAATATAAAAAGAATTCCGGCTATCCATGCCCGTTTCTGCTGTTTGTGTTCTAAGTATTTCATAAACAGCAAAAAACAAGTGAAATAAAAAACAACACTCCATATAGATAATTGATTTAGATAAATAGGGGGAAATAATGTAGTATCTAATGCTTCAATAAAAATCAGAACTTTCTCATGAATGAATGCAAAGCTCCGATCTACAATAGCCAAAAGATTACCAGGAAAAAAATGAATGAGTAAAAACGTGTACATAAGTGGAATAACGAAGAAAGTAAAGTATGGAATGACTACTAAATTCATTAAAATTGACAGCGGATGGAAGATATTAAAATAATATATCTGCAGTGGAAGAATTGCCATCTGCGCAACAAAACTTACTTGGAAAATATTCCATACTGGAGATTTTGTTTTGCGGACCCATGCCTGAGACAGGAGAATTGCGAAGGTTACTGAAAACGAAAACTGAAAGCCCACATTATAAATAATATAAGGATCCCAAAGCATAAAAATCATAAAAATGATAGAAAATAAATCCGAATACGGAAGCTTCCACCGATATTTCTGAAGTATGAGCACCACAACCATCATAGAAGCCGCACGAAGCACAGGCGGATTAGCTCCAGCCAATATAGAGTAAACAGGAAGGAAAATTAGTAAGAATAGATGTGTTTTCTCTTTTGTAATTATATTTCCTTTTACAAGAATCAAATATACAAAAGTAATTACTAACGTCACATGTGTCCCAGAGATAGCGATAATGTGCGATAACCCAAACCGTTGAAACAGCTCCGTTACTGATTCCTCTATTCCAGAAGCATCTCCAAAAACAATTGCATTAATCCAGGGAGCACTATAATCACTCCATCTATATTCCATTTTATTCAGCAAATCTGTTCTCAGTTTATATAGTAAAGGGAGTACGCCGCTTTCAGGAGTACAAACAATATGATTAAAATCCTTTAAAACTGCCTGGTGGGTAATTTGTTTTTGCAGGAGGAATTGACGAAAATCAAATTGTGCAGGGTTAGTGCTTGAAGGGGGAATTTCAATACTTTGACGAATTGTACATTGAGATCCGTGAAATAGTGAATGTTTCAGAGGAATATCTCGAAAATCTTCATTTTTATCAGGAAAATAAGTAACCAAAAGATTAGTGGAACTATACGGTGGATTAAGAGTGAATTGTATTTGTTTGGAACTGAGCTTTACCTCACCTTCAATTTTCCCGATAATCTCTGCCTCGACAGAGCTTTCTTCAAAAGCTGCTTGTGGGATTACAGGAATAATATAACTAAAGATGATAAAGCTGAATAAGGTAATTATCCATACATTGATATTAAGTTTTTTCAAAAGCTTCAGCCATAAAAGCCATGCTGCGAAAAGAAGGAGAAGCCATTTTATATCCAGCAATTGATATAAAATGGCGATTACCCCTGCTATAGCAGGGAAATGCCAATAACCTCTCAATGCTTTTTGCCTTCATTAAAAAAAAGTCTGTCTGCATCGGCTTGGATTTCCGCTCTTTCCGATGAGCTCAAGCTTGATGAATCCAACTTTTCCATAAGTTTGTAAACAAAAGCATTCTTTTCCACAAAATTTGTGTCAACCATGGCATCAACTAATGGTACCTTTTGTGTTTTCACACCAGCTTCTTCAAATAACTGGATTGCATATGGATGATTCTTGTAATCTTCTGCATAAAATAAGTTTTTAATTCCACTTTGAATAAGCTGTTTTGTACATTGCAGACATGGAAAATGTGTTACATAGACATCTGCACCGTCCGTAGGTACACCGAATTTCGCACATTGAAGAAGCGCATTAGCTTCTGCATGTACAGTACGTACACAATGGCCGTCAATGACATAGCATCCCTCATCAATACAATGAACATCACCGGAAACACTCCCGTTGTAACCGCCGGCAATAATGCGTTTATCGCGGACAATTGTAGCTCCGACCATTAAGCGGGTACATGTGCTTCTTAGAGCTAACAGTTGACTTTGAGCCATAAAATACTGATCCCAAGCAATTCTCTCCATGATTATTACCTCTTTCTCTCTGTTTTGTATTACAAAAGCTATATGATTCATTTTTTCGCATTCCATACTTGATACTCTTTATGGTACCTGGATATGCTCTATAAGTGTCTCCAGGGTTTTTTCCCCAATACCTGAGATATCTAATAAATCCTCTGCTTTTTGAAACTGTCCATGGTTATCCCGATGAGCAATAATTGCTTCTGCTTTAGCAGGTCCGATTCCTGGCAACTGAGTCAATTCTTCCCTTGTCGCAGAATTTATTTTTACTTTATTATTATTTGTCTGTTCCCCGGCAAGACTATTAGCAGGATCCCCTTCTTGACCTACGGCAGGAATCAGGACAACCATTTCATCCTGCACAATTTGGGCTAAATTCACTTGAAAAATATCTGCATCTTCCGTAAAGCCCTCAGCACGTTCAATAATATCCTGGACACGATCGCCCTCATCAATCTCATATACTCCCGGCCGTACCACTTCTCCTTTTATATCAACCACTGCAACTCGTTCCTTCTCTTCTATGGTTTCTACTGCAAGAGGGGATTCAGCGGAGTCGGCAGGTTCAGAAGAAATTAATGAGGCGGATAGCGGACTGGAGGCTTCTTTCTTATTCATAAACACAAAAAGTACCAAAATAACAACAATAACGATAAAAAGTGGAATATTTTTCTTTAACCAATTCAAGGTATTACCTCCTTCTTTGTCAAAATACTGCTAAATGAATACTTCGACAAAGAAAGTTAATCTCCTTTTCCATGGCAATTACGTTAAAATTCGCTTTTATCGTTTATTTTTCAGCTAAAAAGAAAATTCTCTCTGATCGTTCATTCCAACTATTTGGTTCCAATGAAAAATCAGCGTAAATTTTAATTTTTTCAAAGCCGATTTTTTTTAAAATATTTTTATATACTTCTAATGGAAATGTCCGCTGATGATGTTTTTCTTGAAATCGGATAAAGCGGTCTCCTTCCTCCTGATGGAAAAAGGTTAGCTGATGATACATTTCTCCAACTTCGTCGCCCGGGACACATTCCCAGATATAAGCTGCTTCATCAGCTACATCTGAAAATGTTTGGCCAATATAGACATCCTCCACCGTATAAAGAGAATGAACATCAAAGAAAAACAGTCCATCTGCCTCTAATAACTGATATATATTTTTGAATGCTGTCTCTACATTTTGAAGATCTGTCACATAATTTATTACATCACAACAGCTGATTGCCATATCATATTGCTGTTTGCATCCATCTAATTCTGTAATATCTGCTTCTAACCAGTTGATGCTGCTGACAGATTCTAAATCCTTCTGTGCTTTCTGCAGCATTTCCGAAGACTGATCTACTCCGGTCATCGTATATCCTTCTGCAGCAAGCTTCCTTGTAATAACACCAGTTCCACATCCCAAATCGATAATCGATTGAATCGGCCTGCCTGCCTGAGCTATCATTTGCTGAATTAAGACCACCCAATCATCATATGGGACATTATCCATCAGTTGATCATAAACCTCAGCCATCTTGTGATATACCATTCTCATTAACCTTCTTGGGTAATATTCAGCGCAACACGATCAGCATCGCCCCATAATTTTTCCAAATTATAATAGTGTCTTTCATCCTTATGGAAGACATGACAGACAATATCGCCAATGTCCACTAAAATCCAGCGGGCTTCTTCAAAGCCTTCCATCCTTTTAATATTTTTTCCATTTTCTTCAGCAGTTTCTTTTATTGCACGTGCAATTGCTTGTACTTGCCTTTCGTTGCTCCCATGGCAAATTACAAAATAGTCAGCAACTAAGGATACTTCATGCATATCTAAGGCAACAATATTTTCTGCTCTTTTATCGTCACAGGCCTCTGCAACTACTTGAATTAATTCTTTGCTATTCATTTATTATTCCTCCAAAAACTTGTTGATTTAAATCATTATAAGCATGAAAGCTATCAGGATATACAGTACGATTCTTTTCCATTAAAAAGTGAACAGTATTCCTGGCAGCCTGATAGCATGCTTTTGTTAAATCTGTTTTAGCTGCAGCTCTCACTTCATCTAATCCGGGAAAGCTTCTTCCCGGCTCTATATAATCAGCAAGAAAGATTATTTTATCCAGCATTGTCATATTTGCTCTTCCTGTGGTATGAAAGAAAATCGCATCTTTTATTTCTTGATCCGTAACAGTATATCTTTCTTCTATCTGAACGGATGCAACTGGTCCGTGCCATAACTCATGATGAAAAGAAAGCAGCAAATTTGGCAGCTTGCTATTTGTTTCAATAATTTTTTTCATTTCTTCTAAAGAATCATACTTACAATAATCGTGAAACAAGGCAGCAATTTTTGCTTTTTCTACTGGCCCGTGAAAGGTCTCTGCCAGATTGATTGCTGTATCTGTTACTCTTAATGTATGTTCATATCTTGCTTCAGTCAGCCTTTCTTTCAGATCTGTTTTAAGGTTCTCTATATCCATAAATCTGATTCTCCTTAATATAATTCATTACATCATCAGGAAGCAAATAACGGATAAGCTCGCCGTCTCCCAGCCGATTTCTTATGAAAGTAGAGGAGATGTCTAAAGGATGTATCTCCAGACAATCCACCGGATAAGGTGTTTCCAATGTATAACCGGGTCTGGATACCCCTACAAAGCGAATCATCTTCACTAATTCATCTACCCGGTGCCATTTAGGCAAATATTCTACCATATCTCCACCAATAATAAAGTAAAGGTCATCGTCAGGATAACTTGCAGTTAATTCCTTTACTGTATCAAATGTATACGATTTCCCTTCTCTTTCAAGCTCTAAAGCATTCACATGAAAATGGGGGTTATCTCGTACTGCCAATCGGAGCATTCCTAAACGGTGGGCTGCATCAAGTATCGAGGTGTCTTTATGAGGCGGCGTCCGTGTAGGAATGAACCAAATTTCATCTAATTGATTTCTTATCCTTACTTCTTCGGCAATCCATAAATGCCCTATATGCGGCGGGTTAAATGTTCCGCCTAAAATTCCAATCTTCTTCAAAGACTCACCTTCTGCAATTATTGATTCGTGTTCAAAAAAGTGCCAATGAAAATCCTTGTGATGATTCTTACCTCGGAACCGCTGGCCTTTTTTGAACATCCTCTTTATGGAAGTTTAATTTCTTTGTGATCTGTTGATTCCTTATATAAAATAATCGTGCTGCCGATAACTTGTACCACTTCTGATTCAGTCCCGTTAGAGATTTGCTCAGCAACCACATTTTTATCCTCTGAACAATTCTGAAGGATACTGACCTTTATCAATTCTCTTTTTTCTAAAGCTTCACCAATTTGAGTTATCATATTTTCATTTACACCATCCTTACCAACCTGAAAAATTGGCTTAATATGGTGTGATTCACTGCGCAAAAATTGCTTTTGCTTATTTGTTAGCATCTTATTTCTCTCCTTTTATTTTTGCTATCATTTCTTCGTCCATCCCGTGTACATCTACCTTTTTATTTGTCCAAATTTCAAAGGCCTTCTGTGCTTGATAAAGCAGCATCGTATGACCATAATGAATGCGACCGCCTTTTTCTCCTGCCTGTTTTAAAAACTGTGTGACAAGCGGCTGGTAAACAATATCGCTGACAATGGTTCCTTCTTGTATATTGGACAGATCTATGATTTGTTTTGCCTCATTCATCCCTACAGAGCTGGTTTGAATAATAACATTATAAGCTGCAATATTTTTTTCAGCTTCTTCCAATGTAATCACAGATGCACTGGTTCCATTTGTAATATCTTCACATTTTGATCTGGTCCGGTTTGCAAGCGTCAGATTTTTATACCCTGCCTGTACCAATCCATGGAATATACCTCGTGCAGCACCGCCTGCACCGAGTATTATAATAGGGACATCAATATCTTTATCCATATCAGGAAACTTATCGCGCAATGCCTGTACATAGCCGATGCCGTCTGTATTATATCCAACCCATTTATTTCCCTCTAACGATACTGTATTTACTGCTCCCACGCGTTCCGCAGTAATATCAATTTTATCGAGATAAGGAATAATTGTTTCCTTGTAAGGAACCGTAATATTAAATCCATTAATTTCTGCTTCTCTCAGCTTCTTCATTTCCTCACCAAAGATTTCTTTACTTGGTATTTCATGCAATGTATAAGAACCTTCTACACCGCTTCGTTCTAAAAAAGAGCTCTGGATCCAGGGTGATAGAGAATGCTTGATAGGATAACCAATTAATTTTAATTTCAAACTCAACGAAGCGCCTCCTCTCTCTACTGCTGTACTTCTTTTCATCTAAGCATCTTGCCTGCTTACTGACCTGATAAAAAGGATTTTCTCGTTGTTACGGAGACTCCTTTAGGGCTATGCGCAACAACAGTAGCCCCTTCGCCTTGAATGCTAATCCAGCCAAGGCCCGGGAAGACAATATCTGTTTTTCCCTTTCCCACTTTAAAGCTGTGTGCTGTCATTGGAGGAAATTTATCCAGCTGCTCACTGTACGGAGGAGATAACAGTTCCCCAACATGCTTTTCATATAATTCATCCGCATTCTCCAACTTTGTCCGGTGAATCGTTAAATCATTAGAGAAATAACAAATAAATGATTGCTTTCCTCCTTTGATAAAGTCCAATCTGACCAAGCCGCCAACATATAACGTCTGCTGCTCATTTAGTTGATAAACTCTTGCTTTAATTTCTTTTTTCGGAGTAATCATTTTTAATTCCTTTTCAGAAACATAATGAGCCATCTGCTGTTTGTTAACAATTCCTGGTGTATCTACTAAAAATGTCTCTGCATCCAGCGGTATTTCAATAAAGCCAAGTGTTGTTCCAGGGAAATAAGAAGTTGTTATTGCGTTCTCTTCTCCTGTTGATTCTTTAATTAAACGATTGATAAAAGTTGATTTACCAACATTCGTGACACCAACAATGAATACATCTTTGCCTGCCCTGTATCTTTCTATTTTCTGCTTAAGCTCATCCATTCCATTCCCTTTTACAGAAGAAATTAAAACTACATCCTGAATTTTAATTCCAAGCTGACTTGCTTCATGACGCAGCCATTGCTTTAATTTATTTTCATTTGTCGATTTCGGCAATAAATCAAGTTTATTTCCAGCTAAAATGATTGGATTATCACCCGTAATTCTTGGTAAATTACTTAATAGTGTACCGTTCACATCAAAAATATCAATAATATGAACAACTAATCCATCCCGGTCCCGAATTGAACTGACCATTTTCAAAAAGTCTGCATCTGTAATTGACACATCCTGGATCTCATTATAATGCTTCAATCGAAAACATCTTTTACATAAAATAACATCTTTCTCTAACGCGCTGACAGGCGCATAGCCCGGCTCATCCGGATACTCTGTCTGAATAACGCTTCCGCATCCTTGACAAATATGTTGCTCCAAACTTATTCCTCCTTATTACTATTACTCTTGGTCTGCATTCTTTTTAAAATTTTCCTTTCAATCATACGGTTAATCTTCGTTATTCTACCATCCGTGTGTACCACAGGAACAACTAATACCGTATAAAATCCGGCTATATTGCCTCCAAGGACATCTGTCAACAATTGGTCCCCGACAACTAAAATTTCTTCTTTTTTCAGACCCATCTGCCTGGCAACTGTTTTAAAAGCCCTGCTCAAAGGCTTTCTGGCACTAAACACAAACGGCGTCCCAAGCGGTTCTGAAAAAACTGTTACACGTTCCTGATTATTATTCGATATAATTGTTACTTTTATATCATTTTCTTCCATTGTTTTAAACCATGAAATGACATCAGGGGTTGCATCCTTTACATCCCACGCAACGAGGGTATTATCCAAATCCGTTATAATACCTTTAATCCCTTTCTTTTTTAACGTTTCTGGTTGCAGGTCAAAAATTTGATCAATTTGTTCATTCGGTAAAAATTTTGAAAACATATACACACCTCAAGATTTCCGATTAGTTAACATTATACTTCTTGCATACTATACTTTTTATGTAAAGAAACTTCACTAAAAAAAATACTGTTTTTGCTTATCTCAAGAAAATTCAAGATAAAGCAATTTTATGCTACATCACATTATACCTAATCCTGCAACAACTGACTAGCGTTTCAAATAATTAATCTTTCTAGAGTGACGTTCACTCAATCGACATCGATATCCAAATTTTTCTTCTATTTCTATGGGGAACTATGCAGACTCCTTATGAAAAATGCTTCTATTCTTTAAAAATCGTTCGACAAATTCCGATTCCTTTCGATTTTGTGGATAACTTTATCAACATAAGAATGTACGAATAACAATCTTGAAAGAGGTTACCCACTTCCTTATACACAACTTATCTACAACTATATGTAGATAAGTTAGAGCTTGTTAACACAAGATATACATGTTAAATTATTAATATCTTAAATATTTGCTTACAAATCGAGGAGGTTGTATTGTGGAAACATTATCGGACGAACTATTACTAGAATCTTATTATACAGCAGTTGCACTAAACCTAAGTCCTGATTTTCTTTCTTTATTTGAAGAAGAAATCCATAAAAGATCTCTAACTCATAAAATCAAAGAATCTGTATAATTTTGTCTTGTTTACAAATCTTCAATTTTAAAATTGAAGTTTTTTTTTTGCCTTTTTCCCCTTGTTCCTTCCTATTTAAAATAAAGATTTCAACCTTTAGCAACCGCATTCTTTTTGTATGCATCCTTCTTCTTAATAAGTTATAATCAAATATAGTACTCTATTTTTGTGTGTGCAAAATATCGTAAAGAGATGGAGAATGCTAAAAAAGCATAGTATTCCTTTGAATTATCATACCGATTACTTTTAAGTAAGAGGCTATACAAAAGCCCGATAAAATGACATGACAGGAAAAGAAGTTTCTACTTAAAACCGTCTACATCGCGCGGGTAACACAGAAGCCATTACATATGTTTTCGATAAAGTGAATAATCGTAACGCCACGATGCAGCTGCATCAGCTGACATTGTCCTCTTTACTGGTTTTTGAACATGCACTACAGTGTAATTCATCCTTATTCTTATATTAAAAGATAAAATGAAACTTCATTCGTTAGGGGTTTTCTTTTCATCTCCCATGGTTTCCAAGGACCAAAGGCTAATTCTACAGCATGGTGAGACTACTGGGACTGGAGCTAAGATTACTTGCACCATCAAAAAGCGTTGTCTCAGGCGCCTTTGTGACCTATATCTTGAAGGCCTGATTCAACCGGACCGTTACTGGCTGCCTGATTCCTACATGGAATTTTTGATTCTCTATCTGTTGTTGAAGTGGGAGTCGTACAGCCAGTTACACTGTGATAAATTTTATTTTTTGCACAAGAAATGAAAAAAGTACTTTTAACTGAAGGAATATTGAAAGTATTCTTTCAGTTAAAAAGGAATTTTTCGGCATTATTGTAAAAGGAGGAATTATTGTTGACTTTATTACACTGGGCTGTTTTATCACCTTTTATTGCAGCCATACTTATTCCATTTTTATATAAGTATTTAAAAAGAATACATACTGGCTGGTTTGTTTTAATTCTGCCTCTGGCACTATTTATTTATTTCCTATCATTTATACCTGAAACATCCTCTGGAAACGTGGTCTTAAATAATCTGGATTGGGTACCTTCGCTAGGTATAAATTTCAATGTGTACATTGATGGTTTAAGCTTACTTTTTGCATTATTGATTACTGGTATTGGGACATTGGTAGTCCTTTATTCTATCTACTATCTGTCCAAGCAAAAAGAAAAGCTGAACAATTTCTATGTTTATCTATTAATGTTTATGGGTGCTATGCTGGGTGTTGTTCTTTCCGATAATTTAATTGTTATTTATGTTTTCTGGGAAGTAACAAGTATCGCTTCTTCTTTATTAATCAGCTACTGGTATACAAGAGAAAAATCTATTTATGGTGCTCAAAAGTCGATGTATATTACCGTTTTCGGCGGATTATCCATGCTTGCCGGTTTTTCTCTGCTTTACGTTATTGCAGGCACATTCAGCATTAGAGAGCTAATTGCAAATGCTGACCTTATCATGGCAAGCAGTTTATTTATTCCGGCAATGATTCTTGTCTTATTAGGAGCGTTCACCAAGTCTGCTCAATTTCCGTTCCATATCTGGCTCCCAGATGCAATGGAAGCACCGACACCCGTCAGTGCCTATCTTCACTCTGCAACCATGGTTAAAGCAGGAATTTACCTTGTCGCTAGATTAACGGGGGTTTTTGGCGGCGCACCAGAGTGGTTTTGGATTATTACCATTGCTGGATTAATCACATTGATTTGGGGCTCTATTTCAGCAGTACGCCAGAAAGATTTAAAAGGAATACTGGCCTATTCAACTGTAAGCCAGCTTGGTTTAATCATGAGTCTGCTCGGGGCTGGTTCTGCTGCGTTCTATTTTCAAGATGGAGACAATCCTTTATATATGACGGCCATCTTAGCAGCAGTATTTCATTTAATTAACCATGCAACCTTTAAAGGAAGCTTGTTTATGGCGGCAGGAATTATCGATCATGAGACAGGAACGAGAGATATCCGCAAACTGGGCGGATTAATGACTATTATGCCTGTAACAGCAACTATTTCTCTGATTGGTTTGGCTTCTATGGCAGGTCTTCCTCCATTTAATGGATTCTTAAGTAAAGAACTATTTTTAACAGGTATGTTGAGCGTTACGGAATATGGTATTTTCAACTTAGAAGCAATCGGATTTATCATTCCTATCATTGCTTTCATTGCCAGTGTATTTACTTTCTTATATTGCATTCTCATGTTTTATAAGACGTTTATGGGTAAATTCGACATAAGTAAATTGAAAGTAAAGCATGTTCATGAAGCACCAATTGGTATGCTGATTAGTCCTATTATATTAGCTGTTCTTGTTGTTTTATTCGGGCTCTTCCCTAATCTGTTAGCATACTCTATTATTGAGCCAGCTATGGCAGCTATCGCTCCCGGGATACTTTCTCCCGGAGAATTTTTTGATGTACACATTACGCACTGGCACGGCTTTTCAGCAGAACTCTTTATGACACTTGGCATTATTGTTTTAGGTGTTCTCTTATTTATAACATTTAGAAAATGGGAAAACACTGCATTTTACCGCGGGGAACAGGATCTATTCAACTATGCCTATGATTATGGATATGATGGTTTAATTAAGGGCTCACAGTGGCTTACCCGGATTCAGATGACCGGCAGATTAAGAGATTACTTCATCTATATGTGCACGTTTATTATGTTAATAATGGGTTATACGATGTACCGATATAATCTGCCGTTAATTCAAAATCTTGATTTATCACCAATACCTGTTTACACATGGTTTGTTATTTTAGTATTTCTTGGCTCTATTTTAACAATTCCATTTCTAAATAATCGGATAGCGATTATTATAACAACTGGCGTCAGCGGTTTTCTTGTAGCTCTTCTATTTGTATTATTCAGAGCTCCTGATTTAGCATTGACGCAACTGCTTATCGAAACAGTATCGGTCGTATTATTTATGCTTGTCTTTTATCATTTGCCAAAGCTGAAAAAGGTGAAGACACCACCAAAAATGAAAACGATCAAGTTAATTATTTCTATCGGTTTTGGACTAATGATTACACTAGGATCCTTATCAGCGTTTTCAATGGGACAAGAGGCAAATTATGAATCTATTTCTGAGTATTATACAGAGAATTCAAAGGAAAAAGCTGGCGGATATAATATCGTAAACGTTATTTTAGTCGATTTTCGTGGTCTGGATACTATGCTTGAGGTACTGGTTGTATCTTTAGCTGTATTGACTGTTGTCAGCTTGATTCGATTACGTTTTAAAGGCGGTGAGGATGTATGATGAAAAAGCCTAATAATATGATGCTGCAGACATTAGCAAGGTTGATTATACTCGTCGTCCTCTCCTTCTCTATTTATTTAATGCTGGCAGGGCATAACAGCCCTGGAGGAGGGTTTATCGGAGGGTTGATGACTGCGAGTGCGATTCTTATTTTATACCTTTCATTTGGCTTAAATCCGATTAAAAAGGTAATCCGTTTTGATTACATCAAAATCATAGGAATTGGATTGCTTTTACCCGGCATAACTGGTTTGGTTTCTATTTTCTTCGGATTTTCTTATCTGAAACAATTTTTTGGATATTTTCACATACCATTAATTGGTGAAGTAGAATTGACCACAGCACTGCCTTTTGACTTGGGAGTATACTTTGTCGTGCTTGCCAGTGCATTAACAATTATTTTAACAATCGCGGAGGATGATAAATAATGGAACTATTAATGTCAATTGTAATAGGGATTATTTTCAGTGTCAGTATTTACCTGTTCATGTCCAAAAATCTGCTCCGCGTTGCAGTAGCCACTTTATTGCTCTCTCATGGAGTGCATCTTTTATTAGTAACGATGTCTGGCTTACAACGTGGTGCATCACCAATCTTAAGCTTTGATGCAGAAGCTTATACAGACCCGCTGCCACACGCACTTGTATTGACAGCAATTGTTATCAGCTTTGCTGTAACTGCATTATTGTTAGTAATGTCTTACCGCACCTATAAAGTGCATAAAACAGATGATTTAGAAGATTTGAGAGGTTCTGCCGATGAATAATATCATAATTTTACCGGTTATTATTCCCTTTATAATCGGTGCTATACTTATACTATTATATAAAAGGCACTCCATGCAGCGTGTCATAAGCGGAATAACTATGTTTGTATTATTGGCACTTTCCGTATTTTTAGCAATCTATGTCTACCAGCATGGAACAATCGTTTTGGAGGTCGGTGACTGGAAAGCTCCATTTGGGATTGTTATTGTAGCAGATCTCTTTTCAACACTGATGCTGCTTTTATCTACCCTGGTGGGAACAGTTTGTTTGTTCTTTGCTTTTCAGACTGTATCTCAGGACAGAGAGAAGCAATTTTTCTACCCGCTTTACCTTTTCTTAATGATCGGAGTAAACGGATCTTTTTTAACAGGCGATTTATTTAACCTGTTTGTATTCTTCGAAGTTATGCTGATATCGTCTTATGGGTTAATTGTCCATGGTGGGACGGGCTATCAATTAAGAGAATCATTTAAATATGTTATTATTAACATTTTTGCATCTGCTCTTTTTATCGTGGGGATAGCCTGGGTATACTCCATTACCGGAACCATGAATATGGCACATATGGCACAGCGTGTTTCAGAGCTTGATCAAACAGGAGCACTTAACATTGTAGCGATTATATTCTTTATCGTTTTTGCTTGTAAAGGAGCTTTATTCCCATTATATTTCTGGTTACCGAGGTCTTATTATGGCCCTCCTGCAGCAATAGCCGCTCTATTTGGTGGTCTTTTGACAAAAGTTGGTATTTATGCGATTATCCGCACATTTACTCTTATTTTTAACCATGATGTTTCCTTTACACATAAGGGGCTTATTGTTACCATTGCTGGTTTTACGATGCTGTTAGGAGTTCTTGGAGCTGTATCGCAATTTGATTTCAAACGGATTCTCTCCTACCATATCATCAGTCAGGTCGGCTACATGGTGATGGGGCTTGGTATTTTCACACCATTAGCTGTTGCCGGCGCCATTTATTATATTGCGCATCACATGATTGTAAAAACAGCACTTTTCTTATTTGCCGGCGCCACACAGAAAATTACAGGAACAACTGACTTAAAGAAAATGGGAGGCTTACTTGGAACACATCCCTGGCTGGCATGGCTATTCTTTATTACTGCCATTTCCTTAGCAGGTATTCCGCCACTAAGCGGATTCTTTAGTAAATTTCCAATTATATTAGCCGGTTTTGAGGAACAGCAATATGTTATTTCTGCTGTTGCTCTCCTGGTTGGACTGCTTACATTATTTTCTATGATGAAAATATTCAGTTATGCCTTTTGGGGCAAACAGAAACATACAGAGGAACAAGCAAAGATTCCAGTAGAAAAATTGTTACTGCCTATCTTACCGCTTGTTGCACTGACAATTATTCTAGGTTTTGCAGCGGAACCGATTTTCACGTATTCGATGGAAGTTGCAGAAGAGATTATGAATCCTACAAATTATATTGAATCTGTGCTTAAGGAGTAGTTGCTATGCCTTTTCAAATATTAATAAACGTATTGCTCGCGATACTCTGGATGTTTTTACAAAATGAGTATACATTCGTAAGTTTTCTTTTCGGCTATTTAATCGGAATTCTAATTTTATTCGTCATACGCCGTTTCCTTAAGTTTGATTTTTATTTAAAAAAAGTCTGGGCTATTATTAAATTAATTTATCTCTTTATGATTGAATTAATTAAAGCTAATATTGATGTTGTGAAGGTAGTACTTAAACCGAAGCAGGATCATCAGCCTGGTATCGTTGCTGTCAGAACAAGCCTCGAATCAGATTTTGAAATTTCTATGCTGGCAGCATTAATCACTTTAACACCTGGAACGATTTCCATGGACTTCTCAGATGACAGTAAAACCATTTATGTGCATTCTATTGATGTTCCGGATAAAGAAGCAATGATTAAAGATATTCAAGATTCTTTTGAAAAAGCGATTATGGAGGTGACGAAATAATGTTTGATACAGTTATGATTATTGCATTAAGTGCACTCTCCATCGCACTTGTTTTATTGTTTATCCGTATTATTATCGGTCCTTCTACACAGGATAGAATTCTGGCATTGGATGCCATTGGTGTTCTGCTTGTCGGTTTTATCGGGATTCTGATGATTTTACAAGATACTTCCGTGTTCTCTGACATTGTTCTCGTACTGACTATTTTAGGATTTGTCGGGACCTTGACCCTGTCAAAATTCCTGGAAAGAGGTGTTGTCATTGACCGGGATGATTGAAGTAATTGTAGCTGTCTTTGTTATCATTGGTGTATTCTTCGCAGTAGTGAGTGCCATTGGTATTGTCAGATTAAAAGATGTATACAGCCGCGCACATGCCTCTGGTAAAAGCGCGACATTGGGTGTTATTTTTATTATGCTTGCTGTATTTATTCACTTTTTATCACAGGGCGAGATGAATGCAAAAATATTATTAGCTATTCTTTTCTTATTCTTAACAGCTCCGGTAGCCAGTTTAATGATAACAAGATCAGCCTACCGCAACGGTGTGAAACTCGATAAGAATACCGTAATCGACGATTTAAAAGAGATGTACGAAACCGATGACAGTAAACAAAATAAATGATTAAATAATTTAAAAGCTCAGATTCTCCTGAAATTTTGGGAATCTGAGCTTTTTATATGGCTTCTTGGTTTATTGAAATTCTCAAGTGACGAAAGAAATATAATAATTTTTTATTTCAGCTCCCGTATTGTGCATGGACAGACACGTTTTTTACCTTCCGCACATAAGATTAGGCTATAGGCAATTACCTAGAAGATTTAAAGGTGCTGACTCTCGGAGGTGATGGGACTTGTCCATTGTATTATCTGCACTTGGATTATTTATTAAAGAAGCTTTATTTTTCGTCTCTTATGTAAAGAATCAATCTTTCCCCCAGCCACTATCCCCAAAAGAAGAAGCAAAATACATCCAATTAATGCAGGAAGGAGATGAAGAAGCCAGAAACAAACTGATTGAGCATAATCTCCGTCTCGTAGCTCATCTGGTGAAAAAATTTGAAAATACCGGGGAAGATATGGAAGACTTGATCTCTATCGGCACGATCGGTTTGATTAAAGGGGTTGAAAGCTTTTCTACCGGAAAAGGAACAAAGCTTGCTACTTATGCTGCGCGCTGTGTAGAGAATGAAATCCTCATGCACTTAAGAGCTTTAAAAAAGGTTAAAAAGGATGTATCCCTGCATGATCCAATTGGGCAGGATAAGGAAGGTAATGAAATCAGCTTAATTGATATTTTAGAAGCTGAAAATGAAAATGTCATTGAGTATATCCAATTAAATATGGAGATTTCTAAAATTGAACAATACTTCTCCATTCTGGACAGCCGGGAGCGCGAAGTGATTGTATACCGCTATGGTTTAAACGACCAGGATGAAATGACACAGAGGGAAATTGCGAAAAAGCTGAATATCTCCAGAAGCTATGTATCCCGTATTGAAAAGCGCGCGTTGATGAAGATTTTTCATGAGTATTATCGGAATGAGCATCCATCATTTTAAATATTGAAGTTGATTATTAAAATAAGAGTGCATATTAAAATGCTTCAAGTGAAAATTTATCACTTGAAGCATTTTTTGTATTACATCATATCATTTTTTCAGATACACCGATTCTTTTTATATGAATAAAATGACTACATAATTTAGTAAGGAGTGACGAAATTATGGTGTCATATATGGACTATACTTCCTCATCAGCCCAATTCTTTTTTGATGTAAATAAAAGTCCCCTGTTCAAAAAGGACAACAGAAACTTAATTAATGTTTTAGGAGTTCAACAGTTAAATACATTAGAAAATGTATCTCTGCTTGACATTTTTCTAAGTGAGGATAATGTTGTAGAACCGCACTATCATCAAAATGCAGCTGAGCTCGTTTACTGTATTTCCGGTGCTGCCACAGTTTCAATGCTTAAGCCATTTACAAAAGAAATAATTAACATCCCTATTACACCTGGTCAAGTCGCGAACGTTCCACAGGGTTGGTGGCATTACGAGGTCGCTACTGCAGATAACACGCATATATTAGCAATCTTTGATGCTCCAACGCCTGAGGTGGTTTTAGGTTCTGATATCTTAAAATTTACTCCCTCAAATATTATGGCCCATACTTATTGTCTGGATGAAAACCAGTGGAAAAAAGCGATAGAACCTGTAAAACCGTCAACGTATATCGGTCCTTATAAGGATTGTGAAAGAGAAAATAATAGGATGGATAAACGACAATATAGAAACAGGTCGTATCAACAGCAGGAATATATTCAGCAGTATCAGCAAGATCCCTATGCTCCAGGATATCCATATTATTGAAATAGGTTAAGGAGTATAACGGAAACATGGTTTAAGCCATGTTTCTGTTTCATTTCATATTGATTCAAGGACTTATAAACAATATTTTTCTAAAAAAACAAAAAAATCAATCTAATTTGCTCATTGGTATTTATTAATTAGATAAATAGTGTAAAATAAATGTAAATAGAAAAAGTTTACTAATAGTAAATTTTTGAAGGGGGATTACACATAGATGTCTGAATTAAAAGATAAATTAAAAGGACTTGCTAAAAGAGTAGAAGCATTAGAAGGAAAAATTACTACTGAAGAAGCGACTAAAACAAGTATTATTATGCCTTTCTTTCAAATTCTGGGTTATGATGTATTTAATCCAAGTGAATTTACTCCAGAATATACAGCTGATGTCGGGATAAAAAAAGGAGAGAAAGTGGATTATGCTATCATGGACAACGATCTTCCTGTGATTTTGATTGAAGCCAAGTCAATTGCAGAACAATTACACAAGCATGATTCACAATTATTCCGCTATTTTGGAACTACGACAGCTAAGTTTGCTATACTTACAAATGGAATCGAGTACAAATTTTTTACTGACCTGGATGAACAGAATAAAATGGATTCCTCTCCTTTTTTCGAATTTGATTTGCTTGATTTAAAGGATAGTGAAATTATAGAATTAGAAAAATTTAAAAAAGATAAATTTGACTTAGAAAATATATTCAGCACTGCTTCAGAATTAAAGTATACAAGTAAAATCAAATCTTTGCTAACAGAGATATGGGAGGAACCAAATGAAGAATTTGTTTCATTCGTTTTAGCCCATGTATATGAAGGACGTAAAACAAAAAATATTCTCAACCAATTTTCTCCAATCGTTAAACAATCATTAAAACAGTTTATTAATGAGTTAGTGAACAAAAAATTAAGTGCGGCATTAAACTCTACCAGTGATGAGAATAAAGTTAAAGATGAAAGTAAACAGCCTGAAAATGCGTCTGATGATGAAATTGATATTGATGCTGGAATCATCACCACAGAAGAAGAAATTCAAGGTTTTGCTATTGCTAAAATTATTTTGTCTGAAATAATAGAAGAGGACAGAATTTACTATCGTGATACTAAAAGTTATTTTAATATTCTATTAGATGATAACATTAGAAAGTGGGTCTGTCGTTTAGGCCTGGATTACAATAAAAAATATATTCGATTCAACGACAGTGATAAAACTACCGTATATATAGAGAAAGTATCTGACTTAATGAATCATAAAGAAAAACTAAAAACTGTTACCGCTTCTTTAATCAATTAAATTATGGATAAATTAAAAAGAGAGAAGCTCAACCTAAAGCTTCTCTCTCCCATACTCTCTATTCTTTTTCAATCTCCACATTCTTCGACGGTGAGAATGTGGAAATAGCGTGTTTAAAAATAAGCTGCTGCTTGCCATCTGTTTCTAACAGTACCGTAAAATTATCAAATGCTTTTACCGTTCCTCTTAATTGAAAACCGTTTGTTAAAAAAACTGTTACAAAGATATGATTTTTTCGCAGCTGATTCAAATATTGATCTTGAATGTTCACGGATTGAGCCATAAATGAGTTCCTCCTCTTTTCTATCTATACATCTTTATTCGATTTATTATTCTAAAAATCCTGCTAAATCACTTAAAATTAATTTCATTTGTTGCGATGCTTCTTTTTCAGTCAGCTGATACCAGTTCACATCCAGCTTATTCCGAAACCAAGTAAGCTGTCTTTTCGCATATTTTCGTGAGTTTTGTTTTACCGCAGCAATCGCATCTGTTTGTGATAATCGATTTTCCAAATAGGCAACAATCTCCTTATATCCAATCGCATGCATTGATTGACAGTCCTTATAACCTTTTTCAATAAGCGCCTGGACTTCATCGATTAAGCCTGCCTCTATCATTTGGTCCACCCGCCGGTTAATCCGATCATATAATATTGCTCGTTCCATATCTAATCCGATAATAAATGGATCATACGGAGACTCTGCCTGCTGCTCTTTTTGGTAGTCCGACATTGTCAGTCCGGTCAGTTCATAGACCTCTAATGCGCGCACAAGACGCCTATGATTATTTGGATGAACTTTTCCCGCTTGTTCCGGGTCGACCTGCTTCAAGCGCTCATAAAGCTTTTCTGTACCTTCTGCTTCAATCTGCTGAAACAGCTGATTTGTTAACTCCTCATCACGACGCTGATCAGAAAAATGATAATCAAACAGTACAGATTGAATATACAATCCGCTTCCCCCAACAATAATAGGAAGGTTACCTCGCTCATGAACAGCTTCAATATGATATTTCACATGCTCTTGGAAATCCGCCACAGAAAACGGCTGATCAGGACGGATAATATCAATCATATGATGAGGGATGCCTTCTGTTTCTTCTTGTGTTACCTTTGCCGTTCCAATATCCATTCCAATATATATTTGTGTCGAATCACCGCTGATAATTTCTCCCTGGAACTTTTTTGCAGCGGCAATTCCTAATGCTGTCTTTCCGACTGCAGTTGGTCCTACGATAGAAACTACTTTTTTCTTCATTTACCTATTCCTCAACTTCAATATTTTTGTTCCCATTCTACATAATACGCTTAAACATCTTTTCTAATTCATAGGTAGAGAAATGAACAATAATCGGTCTGCCATGCGGGCATGTAAAAGGATCTGTTGTACTGCGTAAATCCTCAAGCAATTGGAACATTTCTTCATTTGTTAAATAATGATTTGCCTTTATCGAACGTTTACAGGACATTAATATCGCCGCTTCCTCACGTATCTTTTCTACATTAACTGTTGATTCCTGAATAAACTGATCTACCATTTCACGTATAATTTCTTCTTCAAAACCTGTTGGAAACCATGTTGGATGAGAACGTATGACATAAGTTTGGCTGCCAAAAGGTTCAAAAAATAATCCGGCTTGTTCCAACGTATTCTTTGCTTCTTCGATAAAAATAGCTTCTTTTCTAGAAAAGTCAAAGGTCATCGGTATTAAAAGCTCCTGTGATTCATTAATTGGCTTGCCCAGCTTGTTTTTAAAAAATTCATATTTAACCCGCTCTTGCGCTGCATGCTGATCTACCATATATAAGCCATTTTCGTTTTGTGCCATAATATAGGTTCCTTGCAGCTGGCCAATTGGATACATCATTGGTACCCGTGTGTGCTGTTCTATTCTCTCTTCTGTTTCAAGAGGGGCTAAGATGTCTTTTAAAGGCTCCTCAGAGGCTCCGGCTTCTTGGCTGATACTTGATTCGTATCCTTCCCCATTCATCTCTATGTCCTTATTCTCGTCACGAAGATAGGCGGGTTCATCCTTGTGAAATGGATTCTCTTCCTTGATAACCGGCTCTGATTTTTCAAATTCAATATTTTTCCCGGTTTCCTGAAATGGATTGACAGGCTCCGTCTCGAATTGAAAAGTATGCTGTTCTGATTTTTCTCTTGGTTCCGGCTTTTTCGTTACTTCTGGAATAAGCGTCATTTTCCGAAAATGAGACTGTATCATATCTCTGACAGCTGCATAAAGCTCTTTTTCTTTACTGAAACGAACCTCGAGCTTAGCAGGGTGGACATTCACATCAACCAATATAGAATCCATTTCAATGGAAAGGACAACAATTGGTGATCGGCCAATTGGAAGCAATGTATGATACCCTTCGATCACCGCTTTATTTATAGCAACGTTTCGGACAAATCTGCCATTAATAATGGTGGACATATAATTTCTGGACGCTCTCGTTACTTCCGGTTTCGCTATATATCCAGTAATCGTAAAATCTAATGTCCGGTATTCAACTGGTGACATTTGCTTGGCAACACTCATCCCATATACTTGTGAAATCACCTGAAGCATATCATTATTTCCTGATGTTTTTAAAAGCCCCTTGCCATTATGAGTTGCTTCAATCCGAATTTCCGGATGAGCCAGTCCCATCCGGTTCAAAACATCTGAGATATGCCCAAGCTCTGTATGCAGGCTCTTCATATATTTCAAACGCGCCGGTGTATTATAGAATAAATCTCTGACAACAATTTCTGTTCCTTGACGGGCATCGCTTTTACCTCTTTTGACCACTTCTCCGCCTTCTAATTCTAATGACACTCCTGCTGCGTTTCCTTCAGAAGTTTGAATAGAGAGTCTGCTTACAGAAGCAATACTCGCCAGTGCCTCTCCGCGGAATCCCAGTGTTTTCACATGGAATAAGTCAGTTTCTGTACTTATTTTACTTGTAGCATGTGGTAAAAAAGCTTTCTCCACATCTTCAGCAGCAATTCCAGAACCATTATCAACAATTCGTATTTCCGATAATCCTGCTTCATGTACATCGATTCGTATCCAGGTCGCTCCCGCATCAATGCTGTTTTCCATGATTTCTTTTACGACCGACGCGGGGCGTTCTACCACTTCCCCTGCCGCAATTTTATTTGCTAAGCTATCCGGCATTTGCATAATTGGCATGCTATCACCTTCCTATAAATGCGTGTTCAAAAAGTTGCCAAATTAGAAGCAAATCGGCAAAACCACTTCAACGATGAGATTCGCCGCTTATCATTTGGTGATTTTTTGAACTTCCTATTACTTTATCTTTTTCTGCAGGCGATACAGCTCATTCATAGCCTCTAATGGATTCATTTCCAATATATTTAAGCTTTTAAGCTCTTCCAAAGCTGTATTTTCTTTATTACTTAACTTTGCTCTCTTATTTTCTTTTCTGTTCTCCTCCACAAAGAAGGATAATTGATCTGATTGAGCTTCTTCCGGTTCAAGCGATGCTGCTGACTCGTTCAGATCTTCTTTTGTACCGATGCTTTCAAAGCCTTTCAGAATAACAGAAGCACGGTTGATTAATTCGTCAGGCAAATCAGCTAATTTAGCTACATGAATCCCGTAGCTTTGATCCGCTGCTCCTTCTTTAATTTGATGAAGAAAAACAACATTTCCTTCATGCTCTTCCGCACGGACATGGATGTTTTTTAAGTGCTCTAACGAAGCTTCTAAAGCGGTCAGTTCATGATAATGGGTTGAAAACAGTGTTTTAGCATGAATATGGTTATGAATATACTCCACAATTGCCTGAGCCAAGGCCATCCCATCATACGTGCTTGTCCCCCGTCCAATTTCGTCTAATAGAATCAGACTGTTGGAGGTAGCATTTTGAATAGCATGCCTCGCTTCAAGCATCTCTACCATAAAGGTACTCTGCCCGGAAACAAGGTCATCTGCAGCACCTATCCTTGTAAAAATTTGATCAAAGACAGGTAATATCCCTGATTCAGCCGGGATAAAGCAGCCAGTCTGCCCCATAATCGCAATCAGAGCTACCTGTCGCATATAGGTACTCTTACCGGACATATTTGGACCAGTAATCAGCAGCATCTGATTATTGTCATCTAACTGCACATCATTGGGCACATAAGTTCCGCTCTTCATCACTTGCTCGACAACTGGATGGCGGCCGCCTTCTACAGAGAACACACCTTTTTGAAAGGCAGGACGCTTATAATTATTTTCTTCACTAATCGTTGCAAATCCTTGTAACACATCTATTTCACTAATTATTTGTGCAAGCTGCTGAATTAATGGAATATCCTGCTTGATCCGTTCTCTGAGTTTAATAAATAAATCATACTCCAGTTCAACACTTTTCTCATCTGCCTCTAAAATAAGTGTTTCTTTCTCTTTTAACTCTGGTGTGATAAATCGCTCCGCATTTGTAAGTGTTTGTTTACGGTCATAGCGGTCATCCTTTAGTAAAGGCAGATTTGGTCTCGTCACTTCAATGTAATAGCCAAATACACGGTTATATCCTATTTTAAGCGATTTAATACCGGTTAGTTCCCGTTCTTTTTTCTCTAAAGCTGCAATCCATTGTTTTCCGTTCCTGGAAGCATCGCGATATTTATCTAATTCTTCATGGTAGCCTTCCTTAATCAGAGCTCCTTCTTTGATAGAGATTGGCGGCTCTTCTACTAAACTTTTTTCCAAAAGGTCCACAATATAATCTGGGTAGATTAAAGAATCTGCCAGGTCTGTTACTTCAGAAACCTTAAGCTGCCCAAGTGTCTCTTTAATCGCAGGAATTTTCTGCAGCGATTGTTTTAACTGAATTAAATCTCTTGCATTAACATTCCCGAAAGCAATTCTTCCAGATAAACGTTCTAAGTCATATACTGATTTTAAGCTCTCTCTTAAGCTCTCCCGTTCCATAAAAGCATCCAGGAAAGTCCCGACAATCTCAAGACGGCGGTTTATTTTAACTTGATTTAACAACGGACGCTCCAGCCATTTTTTCAGCATTCTGGCTCCCATTGCTGTTACTGTCTTATCGAGCACCCATAATAAACTGCCATGCTTCGATTTTTTCATAATGGACTCTGTCAGCTCTAAATTACGTTTTGAATACATATCCAGGCTCATATATTGTTTTAATTCAATTACTTCTGCCGGCTGCAGATGATCTAAGGAGCGTTTTTGGGTATTCTGGATATAATTCAATAATCTGCTGAAAGCCTTCATCAGACGCTCATCATTTAAGTTCTCACTTAAATCGCGAAATTCTGCATTAAAATTCACTTCATCCTGATAGGACAGAGTAATCTGCAATCGTTCCCGGAGCTGTGCTTGCATTTCTTCAGGCAGGTTTGAGGAAACTACAATTTCCTTTACCGGCTGATGGTAAAATTCGTGAATCACACTATCCCAGCCGTCCTCCATTAAAGCAAGGCGATTCTCGCCGGTTGACAAATCGTTATAAGCAATCACAAAGGAGCCATCTTCAAAATGAGACAGGCTGCCGATATAATTGTTCTCTCCCTCCACAAGCATGTTGCTCTCCATAACCGTTCCCGGTGTAATCATTTGGACAACTTCCCGTTTAACAACACCTTTAGCTGTCTTTGGGTCTTCAACCTGCTCGCAGATAGCTACCTTGTACCCTTTTTCAATCAGTACCTTAATATAATTTTCTGCAGAATGATAAGGCACTCCGCACATTGGAATCGGGTCATTACCTCCCGCCCGTTTAGTTAAAGTAATTTCCAGCTCCTGTGCAGCCTTTGTTGCATCATCATAGAACAACTCATAGAAATCCCCGAGCCGATAAAATAAAAAGGCATCCTTATATTGTGATTTTATTTCTATGTATTGCTGCATCATTGGTGTTAATTTAGCCATAAAAAAGTTCCTCCAGCTTGCTATAATTATCTATTTTACTTCTATTTATATTGTAAACAGCTTCTTATATTGTTTGGTCTCATGCATCTTTTAAATGAAAATTTTAAGATGGATGGAATTTCATTATAGCATATTCCAAAGCATCCTTGTCCTATCTTGTTTGAAAAGAAAACGAGAGTATAGCTACCCTCGCTTCATTTTAATCTTTGTGTTTATGATGAATAAAATCTGGACGAATATCTTCTGCTTCATCATCGGTCATTTCATAATCCCACATAACATCATCTTCATCGTCATCGCTTTTCCAGTTTGGCTTTACTTTTACACAGATTTTTGTTTCACCAATAATCTGAACAACAAATTCACGTTCAATATCGATAGACACACTTCCACCTTTATCTGAAATCATGCACTCTAAGCAGTTGGGCTGCTGAAGCACTTTTGCAATAATATCGTATTCATCATTAATACAATTATCATCCTTCACAGATAAAGGAACTAAATCTGTATACTCCACCCTTTCTGTAACAACCTCTGTTTTCGTGTTGTCGTTGTAAGAATACCATACATTAATATCATAACTGCCACTGATAATGACAGTATCCTCAGACTTCTTCTTTGCGTGGTACAAATGGTTAATTACCCAGCATCCAAGAATACTTGTCGGACGATGGCTTGGAGTTATGGTATGGGTATCTTTGGTGAATTTTCTGCCTTTACCACATACTGCTTTCGTAATGATTTCTCTATATTCTTTATCAAGAAAAGTCATGATACATTTTACCTCCTCTTTTTTCATAGTCATTTTATGCACGGCAAATACCTAAAGTGCATAACTATTGCCAAGAAAAAAGAAAAGGAGCCGCCTCATAATAGCTTGAAAGGTTTTTATTTTTAAAAATGGGCTAAAAGTGGGCGCCTTTAACTGCTATAATGATGAATTTCTCTTTTTATATTCAGCGATAAAGAAAAGCCGGACAAATAACTGTCCGACTTTATCTGCTTATTCATTTTATTAAATTGATACAAAATTAGTGCGCACAGCTGGAACTATTTTGTGTTTGCGAACCTGTCTCACCTTTTAGCACATCGCCGCCTGTAGATTCAATAATATCATTTGTAACTGTACGGGATATTGTTTTGGAAACCAGCTGTAAGACATCATTTACAACAATTTGTGTTTCTTTAAACTCCTGAACAACAGGAATTTCATCAATTTCATTTTGTAATCGGTCAATTTCCTGCTCGATCCGCTGTAAGGCTTCCTTCTTATCATAGGCTTGGAAGTTTACCGCCTGTTTTTGTAAGGTTTTAATTTTCTTAATCAAGCTTTGGACTTTTTTATTCTGGTTTAATTTAGCCTCCACTTGTTTGAAACGTTCAATTTCTTCTGTATTTGCAAGCATTGCAGCTAATTTTCTCGCTTCATCAAGTACTTCTTTCCGCTCATACATTGCCATCTTATTCCACCTCAACTCTATTCTCGGCCATTACACCATTTAGTGACCATGTTTTCGTGTCTGTAATTTCTACCTCAACAATCTGCCCAATTACGGATTTAGGTCCTTTAAAGTTTACTAATTTATTCCGTTCTGTATAGCCGGCAAGAACATCTGGATCCTTCTTACTCTCTCCTTCAACAAGCACCTTAACAACTTCACCCTGATAAGTCTTCATTGATTCTGCTGATTGCTTATTAACCAGCTCATTTAAACGATATAAGCGCTGTTTTTTTACTTCTTCGGGTACATCATCTTTCTTTCTGGCAGCAGGTGTGCCTTCCCGTGGTGAATAGATGTAAGTATAAGCTGCTTCGAATCCTACTTCTTCCATTAATGTCATCGTTTCTTCAAACTGCTCTTCCGTTTCGTTCGGGAAGCCGACAATAATGTCTGTCGTAAGTGTCGCGTTAGGCATTGCTTCACGAATTTTTCGAACCAATTCTAAATATTCTTCCCTGGTATACTTACGATTCATTTTCTTTAATATTTCGCTGCTTCCAGATTGAACTGGCAAATGAATATGATCCAAAAGATTTCCGCCCTGTGCCAGAACTTCAATTAAACGATCATCAAAGTCGCGGGGATGCGAGGTTGTAAACCGGACACGCGGGATGTCAATTTTATGAATATCATCCATTAAATCGCCTAAGCCATATTCAATATCTTCAAAGTCTTTTCCATACGCGTTCACATTTTGACCGAGAAGCGTAACCTCTTTATAGCCCTGTGCGACAAGGTGACGTACTTCCTGAATAATATCCTGAGGACGGCGGCTGCGTTCTTTCCCTCGTGTCATTGGTACAATACAGTATGTACAGAACTTATCACAACCGTACATAATATTAACCCATGCTTTGATTTTACCTTTACGTACTTTCGGCAGATTCTCAATAATGTCGCCTTCTTTAGACCACACTTCAACAATCATTTCTTTACCGAACAATGCTTCTTTGACAAGATGCGGCAGACGGTGAATATTATGTGTTCCAAAAATCAAATCAATATGCTGATGTTTTTTCAAAATCCGGTCTACCACGGATTCTTCCTGTGACATACAGCCGCATACGCCAATAATAAGATCCGGTTTTTCCAATTTCAACGGTTTTAAATGCCCAATTTCACCGAATACTTTATTTTCAGCATTTTCACGGATAGCACAAGTATTAAGCAGGATAATATCCGCTTCTTCCGTTACATTTGTGGACTCATAGCCCATCTCAGATAAAATACCAGCCATTACTTCTGTATCATGCTCGTTCATTTGACAGCCATAGGTTCGTATTAGAAACTTTTTGCCTTCCCCAATTCGTTGCATATCCTCCGGGATAGAGAAATCATAATGAAACTGAATATCTTCCTTGCGACGTTTTCTCGCTTTCTTTATATCTGGAGCTTGCGGCTCATATTCCGCATGAAAATATTTAGCGATTAATTCTTCACTGGATGTATTCTTAATTCGTTCAATATTTGCTTCTTCGCTACGAATCTGGGCCTGCTGTTTACGTTGTTCTTCGTTCATCAGGTTGATCCCCCTTCTTTCATCGATTCATATGTATTGATGCACTAACTTACAGTATAAAGCCTACAGAAAAATTGTACAATACTCAAGGCTGTAAACATTAAAAAAATCTCTTTTTTCAAATTTGAAAAAAGAGATTTTTTCTAATCCATAAAGAAATAATTGCTAAATTACCAATTAATTTGAGAACGGGTATGCTTCTGTCCAATTGGGCAGTATATATGCCTCTTCTTATTGAACAGATGCCCGAAACATCCCTTATCTTGGCTCAATAATTAACTTAATCGCTGTACGTTCCTCATTATCAATTAAAATATCTGTAAATGCTGGTATACAGATTAAATCGACCCCACTTGGTGCTACAAAACCGCGAGCTATAGCAACTGCTTTGACGGATTGATTCAATGCTCCCGCACCGATCGCCTGGATTTCAGCCGTACCCCGTTCCCTAAGTACATTTGCCAAAGCTCCTGCCACTGAGTTTGGATTTGATTTTGCTGAAACTTTTAAAACTTCCATCACTAGTACCTCCTCATGTGCTATTTATACATTTATTGCTACTATTTCTCCTGGAGATGTATACCTTGTTCGACTGGACAATAAGCAGATATTATGCAAAGAAGGGGTGATCGTCATTAATGATAATCCTTGCAATGCTTAATGCTTTACCAGTCGAATCGTCCGTACTAATAAATACTCCATTTAGTTGTGTTCTTCCCTTTTTTTCGATTTCGAAACGTACTGGAAGGGAAGTTTGAAATCTTTTAATAACGGATTCCTTCTCCACGCCTAATATCGCATCATACGGTCCTGTCATCCCCACATCTGATATATATGCAGTACCACCGGGCAATATTCTTTCGTCGGCAGTTTGTGTATGGGTATGTGTGCCGACAACAGCTGTTACTCTTCCGTCTAAATACCAGCCAATTGCTTGTTTCTCACTTGTTGCTTCCCCATGAAAGTCTACAAAAACCGTTTTGGTTCTTTTTTTAGCCTCCTCAACTAACTGATCCGCTTTTTCAAATGGATCATCAATTGGCGGAAGGAATGTTCTTCCTTGCAGATTAATCACGGCAGCTTCTTTCCCATTAATATTCGTATAAGTAATGCCTTTTCCAGGATTATTTTCTGGAAAATTTGCCGGGCGGATCATAGCCGGTGCCTGATCAATAAACTCAAAAATTTCTTTTTTATCCCAAGTGTGGTTTCCCATTGTAATGACATGAGCACCTGCTTGCAGAAATTGCTTATAAATTTTTTCTGTGATTCCTTTTCCTGCAGCGGCATTCTCTCCATTTATAATGGTTAAATTCGGCTTATATTTTTCTTTTAATTTCGGCAAGTACTCCGTAATCATATCTCTTCCCGGAGAACCTACAACATCACCAATAAATAATATTTTCATTATTATCCAACCTTCCTTTGCTCCTGCTACATACACCCATATTATAATTCTCAAAAAAGGAGTCAATACCAAAATCTATGGGGACAAACAGCATTGAATTTGTTACTAGCAGCCGTTACGAAATACACTACGCTAGTTAAGTATCATTATCATAAGTATTCATATATTCCACCCATAGATTTTTGCTGAAAAACTCCAAAAAGAATCAGAACTTTTTTATTTTCTTTAAAATACAGGATAGCTTATTTTACCTGAAAAAGTAAATGTATGCTCATCCTCAAATTTATATTTTTTATAGAACAAAAAAACAAAGGCGACATATGCCGCCCTTGCTTTTATTTTGCGTATTCAACTGCTCTTGTTTCCCGAATAACCGTAATCTTAATATGTCCAGGGTAGTCGAGCTCCCCTTCAATACGTTTTCTGATATCACGTGCAATTCTCGCTGATTCCATGTCATCAATATCATCAGGACGAACCATGATACGAATTTCACGACCGGCTTGGATAGCAAATGACTTCTCTACGCCTTCAAATGACTCAGATATCTCTTCCAGTTTTTCTAGACGCTTGATATAATTTTCAAGTGTTTCACTTCGAGCTCCTGGTCTGGCAGCAGAAAGTGCATCTGCAGCTGCAACTAATACAGCGATAACGGAGGTTGCCTCTTCATCTCCGTGGTGGGAAGCAATTGAATTTATAACAACTTCAGGTTCTTTGTATTTCATTGCCAATTCTTTACCAATTTCAACGTGACTGCCTTCCACTTCATGATCTATCGCTTTTCCGATATCATGCAGCAGGCCGGCTCTTTTAGCAAGATTTATATCTTCACCTAATTCAGCCGCCAGCAGTCCTGACAAGTAAGCAACTTCCATTGAGTGCTTCAAGACATTTTGACCGTAGCTTGTACGATATTTCAAACGACCCAGAATCTTTACAAGATCCGGATGTAATCCATGGACTCCAACTTCGAATGTTGTTTCTTCACCCACTTCACGTATATATTCATCAACATCACGTCTTGATTTTTCAACCATCTCTTCAATACGTGCCGGATGAATTCTACCATCTTGTACAAGTCTTTCTAATGCCATTCGTGCGATTTCACGCCGTATCGGATCAAAACCGGAAAGAATAACTGCTTCAGGGGTATCATCAATAATTAAATCAATTCCTGTTAATGTTTCTAATGTACGGATATTCCGTCCTTCTCTACCGATAATGCGGCCTTTCATCTCATCGTTTGGCAAGTTCACAACAGAGACCGTTGTTTCAGCAACGTGATCAGCTGCGCATCTTTGAAGTGCAAGTGATAAGATATTTTTCGCTTTCTTATCTGCTTCTTCATTCGCACGATTTTCAGCTTCTTTAATCATTACCGCTGATTCGTGCTGTACTTCTTTTTCGATACGCTCTAAAATAAGTTGTCTCGCTTGTTCGGTTGTATATCCTGAAATGCGCTCAAGCTCAGCTTGCTGCTCGTCTTTCATAGCTTCCACTTTGCTTTTCATTTCTTCAATTTGTTGTTGTTGTTCCACTAAAGTTTGTTCTTTCTGTTCAAGCAGAACTTCACGTTTGTCTAATGTTTCACTTTTTCTGTCCAGATTTTCTTCTTTTTGCATCAGACGATTTTCTTGCTTCTGAGCTTCCATACGACGCTCACGAATCTCATCTTCGGCTTGCTGACGAAGCTTGTGATTCTCATCCTTTGCTTCCAGAAGCGCCTCTTTCTTAGCAGCATCTGCATTTCTACGTGCTTCGTCCATAATTTGTTTAGCTAATGTTTCCGCACTAGAAATCTTAGCTTCTGCAATAGATTTACGTACCAGATAACCAACAACAATACCGACGACTAGAGCAAGCAAAATGGAGATGATAATAATAGCTGTGTTCATAACTTCACCTCCTATTGCCTATAAAATTGTAAATTGCGTATTTGTCGGCATATCACATTTTCAAATGCATTAAAATAAAGGTAATTTCATAATACAAATTATAAAATTATACACTATTAATATTAATTCTCACCAGCCTGAATGTCAAGGAGCACCCGATATATAAATTAAAATATATTCGAAATTTTGTTATATAGTTTGTTTATAAGAACAAACCCCTGCAAAACATCCTATAGTTTAAGAGTGTGCTACTCTTGACGAAACGCCGATGATATCAGGTTTCCGGTATACATTTAGCTGTTCCGAAATGTGTTATTTCCTCCCGTTTTTGACATTCAGAGCTGGGTATAGTATTCCTGAACTTCAGAACAAAAGCGCAGAGCGCCTGCTTAAAAACGTAGAGATTGCGCCCCCGGTCTTTGGGGGTGGTTCGACCTTGGTCGAACTTCCTTTACTTTAAACCGATGTTGACTTTCACCCACAGGGCATAAGTGCGACTTTACCTCTGTCTACGCCTGACGGCTTGACAATCGCTAAGTCTTCTTTATCGTAGGGCGTGACGTGAAATCTCTAAAGTTTGGCGCTCGGAGCTGGACGCGGCTATTTTTCTATAAATAGTTATCCACAAGGCAATAATTCTATAATTTCCTGGCAACAAAAAAACCATAGCACAGATGTACTATGGTTTTTGAGTGAGGTACAAAGCAGGTTATATTAAAGATCCAGGCTTTCCTGCTCTTCTTTTGATTTTTCTTCAGGCTGTTCCAAGTCTTTGTCGAGCTCATAATGATCACGAATTGCTCCGCTGATTTCTTCAAATAATGCTTCATTTTCCTTCAGGAATATTTTAGCATTCTCTCTGCCTTGACCTAAACGGTCTCCATTATAAGAATACCAGGCACCGCTTTTTTGTACGATATCAAGATCCGAGCCAATATCAAGGACCTCTCCTTCTTTGGAAACACCTTTACCATACATAATATCTACTTCAGCCTGTTTGAACGGAGGTGCTACTTTGTTTTTCACAACCTTAATACGGGCTTTATTCCCTACCACGTCATTGCCAACCTTAAGTGTTTCGGCACGGCGCACTTCCAGTCTTACAGAAGAATAGAATTTTAATGCACGGCCGCCGGGAGTAGTTTCTGGATTTCCAAACATAACGCCTACTTTTTCACGGATCTGGTTAATAAAAATAGCTGTCGTTTTTGATTTATTAATTGCCCCTGAAAGCTTACGAAGTGCCTGCGACATTAATCTTGCCTGCAAGCCGACATGAGAGTCTCCCATTTCCCCTTCAATCTCTGCTTTTGGTACAAGTGCTGCTACAGAGTCTACAACAACAATATCTACTGCACCGCTTCGAACAAGCGCTTCAGCAATTTCCAAAGCTTGTTCTCCTGTATCCGGCTGCGATAGCAGAAGTTCGTCAATATTAACGCCTAAAGCTCTTGCATAGATGGGATCTAATGCATGCTCTGCGTCAATAAAAGCTGCCTGACCACCTTTTTTTTGAGCTTCTGCAATAGCATGAAGCGCAACGGTAGTTTTACCGGAAGATTCCGGACCATATATCTCTACTACTCTTCCTTTCGGATACCCGCCAATTCCAAGAGCTACATCTAAAGCCAATGAACCACTTGGAATAGTTGCCATCTTAGGTATTTCATGTTCCCCCATTTTCATAATAGAACCTTTACCAAATTGTTTCTCTATTTGTCTTAAAGCCATATCTAAAGCTTGTTGTTTATCACTCACCGAAACTACCTCCTTTATCTATCTTTATCCATCATACAACGTTTTTACATATTTAACAAGCAAAAAGACGAATAAATGTTCTGCTATTTTTATATCAGATTTTACTTCAAAAATTAAAATCTATACATTCTTTTGTTCAAAAATGCCCAATTCTCTCTCTTATATAAACTGAATTATTAAATCTGCCTCTTTTGTAATAAAAATAAAACTTTCATTCACCTTAAAAAATTATTTTAAGTATTGATATAATAATTCAAAGCCTTTTAATGCAGCTCTTTCACGGATATTATTACGGTTTCCTGATAAAAGGATAGAGCTTGACTCTACAATTTTCTCTTCATCAAAAATAGCAATATAGACTTGTCCGACCGGTTTTTCTTCCTGCGTATCAGGACCGGCAACCCCTGTAAAAGAAATAGCCATTGGTGTATTTAATTTAAAAGCTGCCTGTTCAGCCATCTTTTCAGCACATTCCTTACTCACCACACCGTATTCAGCAATCCATTCCGGAGATAAATCTAATAAAGATTCCTTTGCAGATGTTTGATAAGTAATTAAACTGCCTGCAAAAACATTGGAGGCTCCAGCGGCTGACACAAGATTACTAGAGAATAATCCTCCTGTTAAACTTTCTGCTGCACCAATTGTTTTTTCTTTTTCAGCTAATAACTCAATAACTTTATTCTCAATCGTCTGATCGTCCTCACCGAAGCAGTATTCACCGATACGGGCTAAAATTTCCTGCTTTTTATCTGCGACCAGCTTTTGGGCACCTTCTTTCGATGAAGCACTTGCTGTAACCCGGATGACCACACCCTGATCCTGAGCAAGGGGAGCTATTGTCGGATTTGTCTGTCCATGAATCATATCTGTCAGTTCATGCTCCAGATTAGATTCGCCGATACCAATAAATTTTAAGACCGTGGATTGGATTACCTGCTGTTTGCCTGTTAAGTTTTCTAAAAATGGAAATAATTCTTCTGATGAAATTTGCTTCATTTCCCGTGGAACTCCCGGCAAAAAGAACCAATGTGTATCCTGATAATCTACATACATTCCCGGAGCCATACCAGCATTATTTTTTAAAACACTGGCGCCTTTAAATACTCGGGCCTGCTTGCGATTATTCGGCGTCATCGTACGGTTGCGTTCTTTAAAATAACTTTCTATCTTCTCCATCGTAGTCTTATCTTCTAGAATTTCAAGGCCGGTCATTTGTTCAAAACCTTCACGGGTTAAATCATCCTCTGTAGGCCCTAAACCGCCTGTGACAATGACAATATCCGAACGTGACTGTGCCAGCCGAAATGTCTGCTCGACACGATCTAAATTATCTCCCACTACGGTATGGTTATAAACATTAATTCCATAAGTAGCTAATTGTTCAGACAGCCACTGGGCATTTGTATTTGCTATTTGGCCTAATAATAATTCTGTACCTACTGCAACAATTTCTGCTTGATAATTTTTTGTCATTTAGAATCCCTCATCACATGCCAGTTTTTAACAAAATAGTCCACCCCTGAAATAATAGTGAACACTAAAGAAATATATAACATAATCGTACCAAATGGGAAGCTCATATAAGAAAATGGAAAATTATGCAGCAATAAAGAAGCTATGGCAATCATTTGTGTAGCTGTTTTTAATTTCCCCATACTCCCTGCAGCCAAAACAATTCCTTCACCTGCTGCAACCAGCCTTAATCCAGTAACTGCAAACTCTCTGCTGATAATAATAATAACAACCCATGCTGGAGCAAGCTCTATCTCTACTAATAAAATAAGGGCTGCAGAAACAAGCAGCTTATCTGCTAAAGGATCCATAAATTTCCCTAAATTGGTAACCAGATTATGTTTTCTTGCATAATAGCCATCTACCCAGTCTGTGCCTGCTGCAATAATAAATATCAGAGCTGCAGCAAAATGAGCAACGGGTAATTCTGCATTTCCAATATTCCAGCTTCCCCATGGAAAGGGTACTGCCAGTAATATCATAAAAAGCGGTATCATTAAAATACGAGAAAAAGTTAGTTTATTTGGTAAATTCATTTTATATCCTCCATTTTTTCTTATAGTACGTGTTCAAAAAGTCGGATAAATAGGACCAAGAAGTTTAATACGACTAGTTTTTTCTGAGCGGAACGTATGCTTTATAATACGTGAGTAACGCTCTTGGTGGGGCAAGTAATCGCAAATTTTTCGATGGGACGAGTAATCTCAGTCCCATCGGAAAAAGCTAGTCAACGCACTTCTCACGTGTTGCGGCGCCTTCTACGTTGTTGCCCACACGACGTACCCGTTCTTAGTAGAAGATCCTCTTATCGCCGCGTCATCTTTATTGGACTTTTTGAACATCCTCTTATAGTGCATCATGTGCATGAAGTAAACCCTCCCTTTCAGGGAGGGTTTACAGGTTACTTAATATAGTTAATTACTAATTTGTAACTCTAAACGCTGATGGATTGCAGATGTTGGGTACTCAATATCTGTTCCATCAACAGAAATTGTTACAGCTGATGAATTACCTATATTTAGTAATACGGAATCTTCATCAGAAATATCAATTTCTAATGGGGATGCTTCTGCATCAAAATTGCCGCTGAATAAGGACTCGTCATCTCCGCCGGTTACATCTAACCAGCTGTTCAAGTCTGCATCAGCTGATTCCAGCGTTAATACAGCTTCATCACTAACATTTGATATCTCAAGTACAGATGTTGGAGAAGACCCTGTTCCTTCTTCTACTACCTCAACAGAAACTTCTTCATTTTCTTCTGTTTCCTGTTCCTCATCTTCATTTCCTTCGTCATCGTTATTCTCTTCAGAATCATCTGCTGCAGCGTCATTACCATTGCCACTATCATCTGAATCGGTAATAATCGTACTGCTATCCGTATTATTATCCTCAACTGGCTCTCCTTCATTCGAGGAGGAGCTCTGACGCAGGAAAAATATTGCTACCGCGATAATAGCGATAATTAATAAAATAACTGTAACCGTTGGAATGATGGATGATGAACGAGATTCTTTATCTGATTTACTCTCTTTTCTTGTCCGTTGTATCCGGCTGTATTGTACATTTTCTTCTTCTTCTGTGGGAGGAAGCTCCTCTTTATGATCTGTCATAAGCTCGTCCGGATTTATCCCTACCGCAGACGCATATTCTTTTATAAAAGCACGTGTGTAGAATTTCCCTGGGAGAATATTGAAATTCCCTTCTTCAATTGCAACTAAATACCTTTTTTGTATTTTTGTTTTTTCCTGCAGGCTGTCCAGAGAAATATCTTTGGCCAGCCGTGCTTCTTTTAGTTTTTCACCAACATCCATTTAAAACACCTTCCACCTTTGTAAATTAAAACATCGAGAATCCGTCCTGCCGTAAATCTTCATTTTCCACTGTTTCATAAGTGATTTCCTGATCTTCGTGGGTTCTGAGCTCAATAATATAATCAAAATCCTCCATGCTGTATTCCGTAGATTGAACGAATATATCCGGATGTTCAATCACCTTGACAGTCGGCAGCTGCATAATTTCTCTAATCAGCTGCCAGTGCTCTTCTTCATTCATTTTTCTTTTTGACACAATACCATCGATAATGTAAATATTGTCTGAATCATATTCCCCTTCAATTAAACTTTTACGCACAGTTTGTTTAATCATAGTGCTGGATACAAACAGCCATCTCTTATTTGCGCTGACACTCGCTGCAACAACAGATTCTGTTTTTCCTACTCTGGGCATTCCTCTTATCCCAATAAGTTTATGCCCTTCCACCTTAAATAATTCAGCCATAAAATCGACTAAAAGTCCAAGTTCATTTCGTACAAAACGAATAGTTTTACGATCCTCATTATCGTGATGGATGAACTTTCCATGCCGGACTGTAATTTTATCACGTAATTTAGGCTTACGAAGTTTGTGTACTTTAATCGCATCCATTGTTTCTAAAATATATTTAAGTCTAACTATATTTTCATCATACTTAGACAGGATGAGCATGGCTCTGCGAGAATTTTCCACACCATTAATCATAATGATATTAATGGAGAGCATTCCTAGTAAAGAGGAAATTTCGCCTAATAATCCCGGGCGGTTTTTTAAATTTTCATACTCTAGGTACCACTGTGTTCTGTCCATGATAAGCTCCTTTTAGAGTCTGCTCAAAAAGCCTGAATTAAAAATAACACGTCAGGAAAGAGACATCCCAATCCTTTTTATCGTCTTTTTGAACATACACTTTTTAAAGTAATCTTTTCAAACAGATAACTTATTATGTCGTACTATGTATCATCATATCGAAAAAAGGATAATGTTTCTATTATAATATACCATCTTTTTAGTTTTTCCTAAACAGCTAACACCTTTTTCATCATTCATTTTTCTGAAACACTTCCATACAAAAAATGAATAACGTTTATCCATACATAAAAAGAAGCTATATAGATAATCCTATACAGCTTCTCTTCTGAAATATTCATTAGTTAATCATGCTTTTGGACAAGCTTAATCATCGCGCTGGCAAGAGCTTGCTGCTCTTCTTCAGAAGCTGTACTCCACAACTCTTTCAGCACCTTTTCTTCCGGCGTTTTAGCATCAACACTTTCAGCTAAATAATCACCGACTTCAGCTGCCAAATTAGTTAAAGTATCATGGTTAATACCACTTTCTTCAGCTTGCTGCAAACGTCCCTTTAAAAAGCCTTTCCATGAATCGAAGTTATCTAATACTGACATTTGGACACGCCTCCTCAAAAGTATTCTTTTGCAAATTAAGAAGTCTCACGATTTGCCAACCATTATCCCTGTTACCAGGGACATACAGCTTTTTCAGAACACCATTTTATATCTCTTTATTCGCAAAAATAAAGGCTGACTACATAAGCGGGCTGTTCTGAAACTCTCCTTAAGCACCTATAGTATTTGAGGAATTTTAAAATTTATACATGCCCAATTATCTTTTACCATAGAGAAACGCTTGTAATTATGCTGTTGAATGAAGATATCCTTCTACAAACCGCCATTAATATGAATGACTTCACCCTGAATATAACTGGATTCTTCACTAAGTAAATAGCTGATTACATTGGCAACCTCTTCAGGACGCCCCGCCCGATTCTCCGGAATTTCATTAATAAAGGCATCTGCTTCTTCAAGAGATAAATTGTGATTCATTTTCGTATCAATAAAACCGGGGCTTACTGCATTTACCCGGATATTGGATAATGCTACTTCTTTTGCCAAAGCCTTTACAAATATATTTTGGGCTCCCTTTACACTGGAGTAGACAACTTCATTACTTGCCCCATAATCGCCCCAAATGCTTGTAACAAATAAAATATTTCCTTTTCTTTGGCGGATCATAGCTGGAAGAAAATGATGGGTAATCAACCATGGCGACTTGACATGAACCTGCAGTAAGTCATCCATCTCTTCAGCTCTCATATCCTGAAACAAACCATAATGTGCATGACCGCCAGCAAAAATAATTCCATCTACAGAGATAGATACAGCCTCAATAAAATCAGCTACCTCTGCTTCATCTGCTAAATCCGCCTGATAAGCAGCTAAGATAGCGTTTCGCTCATCAGCCTGCATTAATTCTTTAATAGGTGCCTGATTGGAATGATAATGAAGGATAAGCTGATACCCGGTGTCCAGCAATTTTTTTGCAATAGCTGAACCGATATCACCACTCGCACCAATTAAAAGGATATTCCCTTTCATTTATCCACCGTTTGATTTTGAATCGTGCATGTTGCCAGACGTTCTTCTTCTATCCATGAATTTAAAAACACATTTACATCCTGAACAGTCAGTTTTTGAATAAATGGTACGATATCAAATAAATTTACCTTTTTAAAGGATAAAGTGGCAAATTGATTCGCAATAAATTCCAAAGAATTCATCGCACGGAGCAATTGCCCCATCTTTTTCTTTTTCATCCGTTCAAAATCTGCTTCACTAATTTCGTGGTCTTTGGTTGATAAAAGCAATTCCTGCACCCGTGAGGAAAAAGCTTCAGGATTATTGGTATTGGAACCAATGGAAACATAACCAAAAGAAGTTTGCAGATTACTTTCAAAAAAGAAGCTGTTATCAATTAAATCTTCATCATATAGTTTTTGGTAAAACTCTCCGCCAGTTGAAAAGAAATGATCAAGCACCATATCAACGAATAAATCACGTTTCAGGTATTCTTCGCCTTCGAGCTGCTTATTCGGCTCTTTAATACCTACTGCACATTTAGGAATAGATACCGGCATATTTATCATTAAGTTCTTTTCTTTTACAGTATCAGGCTCTTCCGGAAACTGCCGCTTTATATCGTCCAGCTTATCAAATGATTTTTTCTGCTGGTTTTCTTTAATTAAATTCATCATTTCCTGAGCATCAAAGTTTCCAGTTACAAATAAGATCATATTTTCCGGATGATAGAAAGTATGGTAACAGGTATATAAATCATCCTTTGTTATGGTGTAAATGGAATCTACTGTGCCTGCAATATCAATATTCACAGGATGGTTATGGAACAACGCTTTATTCGTTCCCATAAACAGACGCCAATCCGGCTGATCATCATACATATTAATTTCCTGCGCGATGATTCCTTTTTCCTTCTCTACGGATTGCTCAGAGAAATAGGGATCCTGCACAAAATCAACCAATGTTAATACGTTCTTCTCAATATTACTTGTCGCCGAAAATAAATAAGCTGTTTCTGTAAAGGAAGTAAAGGCGTTTGGAGAAGCTGCCTGCTTGGTGAAATCCGTAAATACATCACGATCTTCTTTCTCAAAGAGCTTATGCTCTAAGAAATGAGCAATTCCATCCGGCACAGTGATCGCCTCTGTTTGACCAATAGGTACAAAGCTCTGATCAATCGATCCGTAATTTGTCATGAAAACACCATATGTTTTCGCCAGTTCCGGTTTTGGTAGTAGACAAACCTGCAGTCCGTTATCTAGTTTTTCTTCATATAAAGTTTCATCAATTGTATCAAAATACTGCTTATTCATCGGCCTCTCCTCCTTCACTTGTTAATAAGTACACCATGTTTTCCTTCACTTGATTCGCTACTTCGATAACCTGCTCTCTAGTTACCTGCTGAATACCATGAAACAGCTCATCAACTGTAATCTCTTTGTGTCCAACTACTTGCTGATACATAAATTCAATCATACCCTGCGTATGATCTAAGGTCTCTTTTAATTGATTGATAATAAGAAGCTTTGTTTCTTCCAGTTCTTCTTCCGTAAATTCGCCATTTTTCATAGCTTCCAACTGCTCACGGATAATTGTCAATGCCTTATCATAATCCTCTGGAGCAATTCCGCTCATCACAAATAATAAACCTTTATGACTCTCCATCCGGGAGACAGCATAATAAGCCAGGCTATTCTTTTCTCTTACATTTATAAATAATTTTGAACTTGGGAAACCGCCGAACATCCCATTAAAAACCTGCAATGCCGGATACTTTTCATCTCGGAAAAGAATATTGGTCCGATAGCCGATATTCAGCTTCGCCTGCTGCACCTGATCTTCTTCGATCAGTTCTTTGGATGTAACTGATTGCGCTGGCACATCATCATTAACAGGAGCTTCTTTTTTCTTTGATGACCGTTTAAATCGGCTAGTTAATAAATTCAGCATCTGTTCCGCATCAAAATCTCCGCTTACATAAATATCCATCTCATCTTCCTGGTGCATATTTTGATAATACGTAAACAGCTCCTGATTTGAAAACGCTGATAAATCCTTCTCATAGCCTTGTGCATGAATACTATAGCGTTCACCTGAACACATTTCGTCCATTAGCCGAATATTAGCATAGCTGGCCTTATCATCCTTAATAGAAAGTATATTTTGACGAAGAATTTCTTTTTCTCGGTCGAATACCCGCTTAGGAAATCCGTTCTCTTCCTGATTTGGTTTATAAACAATTTCATACAGCAGTTCTATCGCCCGTTCCAATAATGAATTGGTTCCAGGCAGGAATTTTTCATTTGGTACTTCCAAATAAAACGTCAAAATATGACTTTCTCCTTTTTTTGATCCTCCGATAGAAAGCACTGCCCCATACAATTCTGCCAATTCCTCCTGCAGTTCTTTGCGCGTAGGAAAGGAAGCTGTTCCCTGTTTTAACACATAAGGAAGCAGAGCCCGTTTTGTAATGGTTCCTCTCTCCAGCGGTGCACGAAATTTTATTGCAAAGGTTAATGTTTTATGTTTTTTATTCGGAAGCATGTGAAATTTTATATTATTTTCATTCTGTTTAATTTCCTTAACACTCATATTTATCCTCCATTCTAAACTAGCCAGTATTTATTTTACGCGTTTCTCTCCTTTATCATCCATCATATTCAAAGAAACAGGTATTACATGCGGAAATTTTTTAAAAGTATATAACTCAACTTTCGCACCTGAGAGTAAGCATCTATACCTTACTGTTCCAGGTTGAACATGTTCTTTCTTATCCTGTTTGCATTTTGTTAAATCCCCTACTATATGAAATGGAAATTGTGTATAGCTCCTGCAACCAACCACTATGCTTTCCATGGGGACGGCTTCAGCTAACTTGAAAAGAAAATCGCTTTTCAAGTGCTCTTCTTAGCAAAAGTTAGCTGAAGAGCATGCCCCTAGGCAGGCTAAGGTCGCAACGTCCTGGGGTTGCGATTACTCACCCCATCGAAAAGAGTTGTTGCAACGCCTGCATTAGTACGTCCTGTACGTCGAAAGCAAAACGGTCCGCCGCAGCGGTAGCCTTACACGTTATCTTCTTTCTAAATAGCGTTTATGCCTTGTCAAGAGATAGATGGAAGGAACGGTCAACGCCTGTCTCCAGGATAAGCAAGTTATTTTTCAGGTGTGAAAGTTGAGTATATAGAATTGATCTGTCTTCTAATATAGTTTAAACAACAGCTTTCCTTTTGATTATAAAATGTTTACAGCCCGCAAAGAAATTCCCCGGCAACATTAAAGACGTCTGCGTACAACTTGAAAGCTGAACATATCTGCCCGGAAATAATTCATAGAATACAAAACACCCTCATCATTGCTTGTATAGTGCATCTGTTTTAATAAAAGCAGCGGCTGGTCGGGCGTACACTGCAAAATACTATAAATGCGTTCATGATATGTAATTGGTTCAATATTTGCAACAGCGTAAGTAATTTGCTTTTCTGAGGCCGCTTCAATCGTACTGAAAATGGAAGCCATCTCCCGTAGTTTTTCTAAAGACAGGTAAGACGCTGGAGCTTTATCAACACAAAATACAACTGGCACATCATCAGCAGTACGTATTCTTTCAATAGCTGTTACATATTCTAAATCCGGGTTGCTGAAATCACGCTTTTCCTGCTCGGTAGCATCTAAAATATCTGTACTGATATATTGTGTCCCAGGCTTCTTTCCTGACTGCTTAATCATTTGTGTTACACTGCTGAGTTCTTCAATACCTGCCTGGAACAATGGCTTTGTATTTACAAATGTTCCAACTCCATGCCTGCGGGTTACGATATTATCTTCTTCCAGCATTCTTAATGCCTCTCGTAAAGTTGCCCGTGAAACCCCTAATTGCTTCGAAAGTTCGTATTCAGATGGCAGTTTTTCTTCCTCTTTATATAATCCATCTTCAATGCCTGCTTTTATTTTGTCCATAACCTGCAAATATAAATGTCTGGCATCTTCACGCAAATTCATTTCTTCACCTCTTTTCTTATCAAATACTTCATCTATAGCCTTTTTGCATCTGTTATTAATCGTACCACTTCTTCTGCTAATTTTGAACTTTAAAAAATCATTATCTGAACAAAAGCTCAGAGCCTCTGTACAACAACGTACAAACCGGACTGCACACTTTGAATCGACGGTGACTTATTATCCAGTTACTCAGGGAGATTGCCGGCTATTAAGCCTGTGAATCTGGACAGTTATATCTATGAACCAGAAATAAATTCACATCAAAAGTACTTTCTTACAGAATGAGAAAAAACCGGTTTATCCACAACAGATAAACCGGTTTTTTTAAGAAGTAGTGGAATGCTCTTCTGTCTGGTTAGGCACCAGTACAGAACGAGGTTTACTTCCTTCATATGGCCCGACAATACCACGCGCCTCCATAGCGTCTATTAATCGGGCTGCCCTCGTATAACCGATGCGGAAACGGCGCTGGAGCATAGAAACACTCGCACTTTGCATTTCAGTAATCATCTGTACTGCATCGTCATAAAGCTCATCATCCACTTCCTCCATCACTTCATTCGTTTCTTCTGGAATCATTTCTTCCTGATAGCTTGCCTGCTGCTGTTCGATACAGTGATCTACAATACGTTCTACCTCTTCATCAGATAAAAATGCACCCTGGACACGTGTCGGCTTAGAGCTGCCGGATGGGAGATATAACATATCGCCCCGCCCAAGTAATTTCTCTGCCCCCCCGGAATCCAGGATTGTACGTGAATCTGTTGTAGATGATACACTGAAGGCAATTCTTGATGGTATATTTGCTTTAATAACCCCGGTGATAACATCTACAGATGGACGCTGCGTTGCTATGATTATATGGATACCTGCCGCACGCGCCATTTGCGCAAGCCGGGTGATTGCATCTTCTACATCATTCGAAGCAACCATCATTAAATCTGCCAGCTCGTCCACAAGAACAACAATATACGGCAAATAAGGCTGCTGCTCCTCCGCATCTGCGTCTGCATTTTGTTTCCGGACATAGGCATTGTAGCCTTCCATATTTCTTGTGCCGCTATCAGAAAACAGATCATATCTCCGTTCCATCTCTGCAACAATTTTTTTCAATGCTCTGGAAGCTTTTTTAGGATCTGTTACAACAGGTGTTAATAAATGCGGAATCCCATTATATACATTCAGCTCTACTTTTTTAGGGTCAATCATCATCATCTTGACTTCATGCGGTTTGGCACGCATTAGAATACTTGTAATAATGCCGTTCACACAGACACTTTTCCCACTTCCTGTCGCGCCGGCAATCAGTAAGTGGGGCATTTTATTTAACTCCCCGGCAATTGCTTCTCCAGAAATATCTCTTCCTAAAGCAAACGTCAGTTTATTTGTCTTAGAAGATTGTTTGTCTAAAACCTCCCGGAGTGAAACCATGGATACTTCCTTGTTAGGGACTTCAATACCCACTGCTGATTTGCCGGGTATCGGTGCTTCAATACGTATATCCTTTGCAGCAAGTGCTAAAGCAATATCATCATGAAGACCGACAATTTTACTTACCTTCACACCAGACTCTGGATACACTTCATATTTCGTTACTGCTGGACCGACATGTACTTTTGCTATTTTAGCTTTTACGCCGAAGCTCTGAAAAGTACGGTCCAGCTTACGCACAGTTGCCTGAATATGTGATTTCTCCTGCTGCTGTGAATTATGGGCTGGACTTGCTAATAAATCCATCGACGGCAGCTTATAATCGTGATTTTCTGTTGCTGTCATAGGCAATGTTTCCTGAAGCTCTTCCTCACCACCCGCATTTTCCTGCTGTTTGGAACTCTCTGTTTTTACAGTTTCAGCTTCTGCTTGCGGCTGTTCCTGATACGCAATATCTGTAAAATCATTAATAAGAAGCTCTTCTGTATTGTCTTCATGCTCTTCCGTTACCTGTTTATTTTTCTCTTTTCGTTTCTTAGAAACAGAATCTTTAATTTCTTTTTGCTCTTCTTTCCGTTCAGCTCTTTTCTCTCTTGATCGCTCCAGACGTTCGGCCAGATAAGCAAAAGTGGATTTAAAACCAGCACCTAACTTTTTAACAAACTCGCCGATAGACAAATTCGTCAAAAAAATAATTCCGATTAGTAAGCAGAAAAATACAACTATCCGCGAACCTGCAATAGAAAATAAAAAGTAAGAGACAGTGAATAATAGTGCACCGACCATACCTCCGCCTGTCTGTACCAATGTACCGGTGCCTTCTAAGTATTGGAAGTAAAGCTGCCAGGTCAGACCAAGTATAGATACATCATTCGTATTAGCCAGCAAGCTTTCCATCACTTGTACATGTGTCAGCAATAAGATACCGGTCAGAAAAATATAAAATCCTATTAATCTTCTGGATAAAAAATCAGGTACCTGGCGTTTGATAATGAGATAAAAACCAATAATAAATAATGCAACAGGAAGGATAAAATGCCAAATTCCCAAGAAAAACTGAAATATATTTCCCAGCCAATCAGGTATAGCACCGCCGCTTAACATAGCTGCCCCGCTTCCAAATATTGCAATAAATATTAATAATAATCCAATGAGCTCTTTTTGTAATCCTTTAAGCTGTTTGGTTGTCGTTTTTTTTCTTCTTTTTCTCTTTTTGGCAGCCATTTTCTCACCCCTGTATGTAGAACAAATTAAGATTTCCATATAAATTGAATGAAAGCATTATACTCCTTTCATATACTTTATTTCTATTTTAAAAAGAGATAGATGCAATTATTCAATTTATATATTGATAGATTTAAACAAGGAAACTGGAATCAGTTCTCTTTATACTGTCAGAGAGACTTTATTGGGAAAATAAGTGCTTATTGCACTAATTCCCTGTCTTCTCCTTAAAGAGGCTGCTGTTCCAGTTATCATGTCATCCAATATTGTTTCATAATCTTATCTTTTATCGTTTCTTTATTATAGCATAGATTACCATCAGCTGATAATTCTTCCTGGTAAAAATTCCGGATTCAGATAATCATTCGGATTACTTGAAATAAGCTGATTAATTTGGTAATTCCCATCATTATTTTTAGATACAAAAACCGTTCTTCCCTGCCATTCAATTGCTTGTATTCCGTTACCTGCTCCTTGTTCTTCCGGAAAAATTTCCTGATAGGATAATGGTGTATAGAGTATCATCAGGCAGTCCCTTCCTCTTCTTGTTTTGGTTTTGAACTTTGAATCATGTAATTTAATTTCTTTATTGCCTCTTTTACTCCGCCGACTTCATCAATGATGCCATACTCCACAGCTTCCCTGCCAACAACATTTGTACCAATATCGCGAGTAAGATTCCCTTTTGCAAACATCAATTCCTTTAATTGTTCAGAATCAATATTGGAATGATCAACAATAAACTGAATCACACGATCCTGCATTTTATCAAGATATTCAAACGTTTGTGGAACGCCGATTACCAGTCCTGTTAATCTGACAGGGTGTATCGTCATTGTTGCTGTAGGCACAATAAAGGAATAATCCGTGGCGACTGCAATCGGTGCACCAATGGAATGTCCTCCTCCAAGTACGATAGAGGTAGTCGGCTTGGACATCGATGCAATCATTTCCGCAAGCGCCAGCCCTGCTTCAACATCCCCGCCAACTGTATTTAACAAAATAATTAACCCTTCAATTTTAGGGTTTTGTTCTACAGCAATCAGCTGTGGCAGCAAATGCTCATATTTTGTTGTTTTATTTTGCGGCGGCAGCTGAAGATGCCCTTCCACCTGTCCAATGATTGATAAAACATGGATATTTGAATCAGGAGCCTGCGGAACATTTGCCTGCCCAAGCTGCTGAATTTTTTCTACAAGAGAGGATGCATTGTTCGATCCGTTCTCCTCTTCTTCTTGATTTTCATTATCATCCGTATCCATACGCATATTAAAACCCCTTCCAGCTATTTTTATGATTAGTATAAACAATCGGTAAAAAATAATACGAAAGAAGAGATATGGTATCTTTTTTAATATTTTGGATAGTAAAAAGACATGAGGCAGATAATAGCTGCTTCATGTCTTTTTTGATTTTTATAACGGTACTTCTTCTGCACTTAATCCAAATACTTCATGCAATGCATTAACTGCTGTTACTAATTCATGGTCGTGTACCAAAACCCAAATTGTAGTATGGCTGTCTGCTGATTGTAATATCTGCACACCAGAGTCCGTTAATGCCTGCACGATTTTAGAGGCAACGCCAGGTACTCCTGTCATTCCGGCTCCAACTGCTGAAACCTTTGCACAGTTTTCCGTAATTTCCGGTTGAAAGCCCAGCATCTCTAAAATTTCTATTGCTTTTGTAGTAAGCTCTGTCGGCACAGTATAAGCCACACCTGTGGGCGAGATATTAATAAAATCAACAGAAATACCAGATTCTGCCATTGCTTTAAATACTTCTGATTGTACACGGTAAGCTGATTCCTTCGTCTGCACCTTAATTTGAGTAACATTCGCAATATGTGCAATACCTGTTATCATCCGTTCTGAAATGTCTGCACCTGCTTCTTCAATCCTGGAAGATGTAACAAGCGTCCCAAGCCGTTCGGAATAGGTTGAACGGATACGCATCGGTATTTTCCCTTGCATAGCTATTTCTACAGCGCGCGGGTGAATGACTTTTGCGCCTTGATAAGCAAGATTACAGATTTCAGTATATGTCACCACATCAAGCGGACGTGCATTCTTTACGACACGCGGATCTGCTGTCATAATACCTTCTACATCTGTAAAAATCTCGATACGCTCCGCTTCTAAAGCAACCCCTAGGGCAGCTGCTGAAGTATCACTGCCGCCACGGCCGATGGTTGTTATTTCTCCAGACTCACTTTGACCCTGGAACCCTGCCACAACAACGACGTCATGCGTTTCTAATTCATGTAATATACGTACAGGATTTACCTTTTTTATTTTTGCCCGGTTAAAATCTTCACTCGTTACAAAACCAGCCTGCGCACCAGTCAAAGCTGTTGCAGAAACATGATTTTTTTGCAGCTCATTAGATAGGACAACGGATGAAATAATTTCACCGCATGACATAAGTAAATCGAGCTCACGGTTAGAATTTTTATTTGCCGGAAAGTCTATTAAGCTTAGCAAACTGTCCGTTGCATAAGGATCTGGTTTTCTTCCTAGAGCAGAAACAACAACAACTAATTTATATTCTTGAACAAGTGCATCCTTAATATGACGGATAACATGCTCCCGATTTGTTTCTGATTGTACAGAAGTTCCTCCGAATTTTTGTACTAATACTTGCAATATTAACACCTCAACACTATCCAAGCTGTTAAACTCTGGATGTCTAATAGATTAATTACGTCATCATTTTAAAATCGTCTTCATCAATGACTGGGGATAATTATTTTTTTAACCAGCCGCGTTCTGTTAATACTTGCGCGATTTGTACTGTATTCCAAGCCGCGCCTTTTAATAAGTTATCAGATACAACCCATAGATGGAAGCCTTTTGGATTATCTAAATCTTTGCGTACGCGTCCGACAAAAACTTCTTCTTTACCTTGTGCAGATTGTGGAGTTGGGTACTCCTGAGCCTGAGGGTTATCCTGCAGAATAACTCCGTCTGCCGCTTCCAGCGTCTTCCAGATATCCTTAACAGCCAGCCCTTCCCGATCTAATTCAATATAGACACTCTCTGCATGGGAAGTAGCAAATGGAAGGCGTACACAGGTTGCTGCTACATTTAAGGCTTCATCATGCATAATTTTTTTTGTTTCATTAATCATTTTCATCTCTTCAAAAGTGAAGCCATTGTCTTCAAACACATCGATTTGCGGCAATGCGTTGAAAGCAATTGGAAAATGCTTTTTATCTCCTTTAACAGGTAAAATCTCTGCGTTTAATTCTTTACCTTCTAAATAACCCCTTGACTGTTCATACAATTCCTCTACCGCAGCATTTCCAGCACCTGATACTGCCTGGTAAGTAGATACAATAATTTTATTAATTCCATATGCATCTTTAATCGGTTTTAAAGCTGCGACCATTTGAATGGTGGAACAGTTCGGATTTGCGATAATCCCATGATGCTCTGCAATATCCTCTGGGTTAACTTCTGGAACAACAAGCGGTACATCCTTATCCATACGAAAAGCACTTGTATTATCGACAACAACTGCTCCCCTTTTAACCGCCTCTGGAGCCAGCTTTTTAGAAATAGACCCGCCTGCAGAGAATAGCGCAATATCTACACCGTTAAAGGATTCGGCTGCAGCCTCTTCAACAATGATTGTTTCCCCGCGAAATGTTTCTTCTTTTCCAGCTGAACGCGCAGATGATAATAATTTTAATTCATTTATCGGAAACTCTTTATCTTCTAATATTTTTTTGATTTTCTGACCTACTGCCCCTGTAGCACCTACTATAGCTACATTGTATGTTTGCTGCTCTGGCATTCTAATAACTCCCTCCACTTAATTAAATGTCAACTAAACTTCATTTTAACATATTTTTTGTGGAATAAGGTACAATAATCGGCTGAATTTGTTTTCCTTTTAACGCCGTCTCTACAGCTGGAATTAATTGACTTAAATCTGCTGAGAGAGAGGAGGGTTTTTGATAAGGATTATCCTGCCCGAACGGAACAAAAAACATATGCTTTGCATTAAGCAATATGGCTAAATTCTTTGCATTTAATCCGAGTGCATCATTGGTCGTTAAAGCCAATACCACTGGACTTTCATTGCGGAGAGTAGACTTGGCAGCCATCAGGACTGGATTATCTGTATGAGCATTAGCCAGCTTACTCATTGAATTTCCTGTCAAGGGGGCAATGACCATTACATCAAGCGGTTTATCCGGACCATAAGGCTCTGCCCCAGGGATAGTAGTAATAGCTGTTTGACCGGTTATTTTCTCAAGATTTTCTACATTATCTTTTGCCTTACCGTGCTTGGTATCTGTATATTGAACCGTTTCTGTTATAAACGGAATGATTTCTGCACCCTGATTAATTAATTCCTCCATAATTGGAAAAATATGCTCAATCGTATGATGGGAGCCAGTCAGACCAAATCCAATCCGTTTACCGGTGAATGTCATTCTAATTCACGCTCCTCCTCGAGAATTTGTTCCATCACATTAGCAAGTATTTTTCCGGCAGTTCTAGGGGCGACAATACCGGGAAGACTGCGTGCAAGTATGGCATTAATACCGCGTTTTTTCGCAAATTCAAAATCTGTTCCTCCCGGTTTGGAGGCAAGATCAATAATTACTGCATTATTCGGCAAATTCCTGATAGCCTCTTTGGTAACAACAAGACTCGGAATCGTATTGATTAAAATATCGCAATTCTCTGTCTGTTTACTTAAATCATGTAATGGCACTGCATTTAAACCCATTTCTGTAATACGCGCCAAATCCCGTATGCTTCTGGCACACACTGAAACCTTCGCACCAAGTGCAGAAAACTTATTTGCTACCGTATTACCTACTCTGCCAAATCCTACAACCATCACACGCGAAGAGTGAACTGTCTGATCTGTATGCTCAAAAGCCATCATAATGGCCCCTTCAGCAGTCGGAATGGAATTATAAATGGCAACATCATCACGATCAAGCAATGGTATCAGCTTAATACCTGCTTCTTCCGTCAAATTGGTTAAGTAATCATTCGTAATTCCAGTAAAAACTACACATTCGGGATTTAATTTTTGAAACCATGCTCCATCCAAATTTATTTTTTTATCTGTAAAAACTGTTTCGACATTTCCGCTTGAATCCGTCCCTGTAATTGGTAAAACAACTACATCCAGGCTGCTCTGATCCAATTCATCTAATGCTAATTCATTTAAGCCTGTAAACCCCTGCTCCAATTTATCAAAACCGCAAAGTATCACTTCATTATCATGATTACTTTTTAAGATTTTTATTAACTCTAAATATCTTGCATCTCCACCTATCACTGCAATCCGTCGACTCATTTTACGTATTACCTCCAGACAACTTTTAACGTATTCATGATTCGATATAGCTTATGTTTTTTTAAGTGAGGGGTGAACAAATAAGCCTTAAAATTACCGTCTAACTTTTAGAAAATGCTTTCTTCATTAAGGAAGCTCCGAAAAGTTTATTTTTCTTACTTAAAACTCTTTATATGCTGATGCATAGGTCTTTGGATGAGTTTAATCATCTGTTCTTTATGTAAATGCTCGCTCCCGGCAATTAAAAGCCTAATATTAAGATATTAAAAAAGCTTGTTTATTCAGAAAGAAAAGGATGTGTTCAGTCTCCTTTTCCAACAAAATAAACAAGCTTTAAGCAAATAATTTCTATTTTATCGTTCTTCATCAGGAAGTTTGGTGTCAATCATTATCATATCCTCACCAATTTTCCGGATAGACTGCCAATGAATTTTAGTCTCTTCTCCCTCTTTGACAAGGCCAAACCATTTATAACTCGGGATAATAAACGCTTCGATCTGACCCGTTTTAGGATTAATTTCTAAATCGGTTTGACCAAGCATGCCAAGCCTTTTTCCTTCATTCACATTAATGATTTCCTTATCTCCCATATCTCGAAAGCGCACCATAAAAAAACTCCTTTTTTTGTTTTTCTTAGGGCAAGTATTTACAATCACAAGATAATGAAGTCTCGTTTATACACTATATGTCCCAAAATAAGAAAACATGCTTCTATTTACGGTAGTCTTCTGGTGCAACTAGTGCACGGGATGGGTTTTGCAGCAGGACATTTTGAATGACACTTGTCACCTGCTGATCGGTAATGCCATCAATTTCTGTAATTAAATCATCTAAAGAACGGTGTTTTTGCAATAACAGCTCATTACGGCCATTTCGTGACATCCGACTATTGGTACTCTCTAATCCTAACATCAAATTTCCCTTAATTTGTTCTTTGCTGTTCCGTAATTCTTTCTCTGTTAATCCTTGTTTCACAAAATGATGAAGGGTAGAATAAATAACCTCTTCCAGCTGTTCTAGCTGCTCTTTGCCTGTACCCGCATAGATTGTGAGTAGACCATCATCTATAAATGCAGCATGATAAGAAAAGACAGAATAGGCAAGTCCTTTTTTCTCACGCACCTCTTGGAATAATCGTGAGCTCATACTTCCTCCCAGCACATTATTCATAATAGATAGCGGATATAAATGCTTATCTCCTACCTCATACCCATTATAGCCGAGGCATAAATGTGCCTGTTCTGTATCCTTGCTTCGATAAATTGCTTCCTGTAAGAATACTGGCTTCGTTAATTCTTTCTCTTTTGCTTTTCTTGTAAGTGATCCAAAGTAGGAATCAATCTCCTTAATAAATGAGCTGTTCACATTACCAGCTACAGAAACAACAATACGATCAGGGGTATAATTATCTTCTATATACTGCTGTAATTGCTTTTGATTAAAAGACCCCAACTGCTTTTCTGTACCAAGAATAGGGAACCCCAGCGGGTGCTTACCGTATGCAGCTTCTGCCAGCAGGTCATGCACAATATCATCAGGCGTATCCTCGCACATTTTAATTTCTTCATAAACTACTTTCTTTTCTCTTTCCATTTCTTCCTCGTCAAATGTTGATTCAAAGAACATATCCGCTAATACTTCTAAGGCAAATTCTTTATGTGTATCTAACACTTTTGCATAAAAACATGTATATTCTTTAGAGGTAAAAGCATTAATTTGTCCGCCGATAGAATCAAATGCTTCTGCAATATCCTGAGCGTTTCTTGTTTTAGTCCCTTTAAAAAACATATGCTCTAAAAAGTGTGAAATGCCGTTATTATCGATTGTTTCATTTCTGGATCCAGTTTTAACCCATATACCTATTGTGACTGAGCGTACAGCCGGCATGGATTCTAGTACAATACGTACACCATTGCTGCTTGTATATTTTTCTATCAAATGTATATCCTCCTAAATTTCCTAGCTTAACGCGATTCACTTAATAGTGATTCTACTGTTCCTATTTTATAACCTTTTTCTTTGATACCGCTAATCATTTGCTCCAGACCACCTGTACTTGCTTGGGTCGGATGCATTAAAATCATCGCTCCAGGGTGGACATTGTTTTGTATGCGATTCACCACTACGGAAACAGACGGATTCTTCCAATCAATCGTATCGACAGTCCATAGGATAGTTTCCATCTCCAGTTCAGCTGCTGTTTCCACCGTTTCGTCTTTGTAGCTTCCGCTTGGCGGCGCAAACCATACAGGCTGCTTTCCTGTTATTGTTTTTAAAATTTGATTTGTCTCTTCTATTTGTGTATAGGCATCATTTTTTTCCAGCATTGCCATATCTGGATGATTATAGGCATGGTTACCGATTAAATGCCCTTCCTCTTCAATCATTTTAACCAGACTCGCATTATTTTGTGCCCATTTACCTTCAATAAAAAAAGTTGCCTTTACTTGATTATCTTTGAGAATTTGAAGCATTTCGGGAATATATTTCTCTCCCCAGGAAACATTAATTAAAAATGAAACCATTTTTTTATCTGGATGTCCGCGATAAATTGGAGATGGCGGCAAATCTGTTAACAAGATATCAGGAGAGGTTTCATTAAAAACAAGTAAATCTTCGTCCCATTCATTTGCTTCTTTCATTTTTTTATAGGATTCTTCGACATTTACTTCCAGACCGTTTCTTCCAGGTGTTTTCTTCCAAACCTTATCAATGTAAGCATCCTGCGGCTTTTGTTCGTATGTCTCTTTTTTTTGTTCAATCTCCTTATACAGATCATCTTTTGTTGAGCTCATCTCTATTCCAGCTGGTTCAACCACTACAGAATTTGTTTGAAAAGGATTATATCGTATATCGAATACCGTAAAAATTAAAATTAGAAAAACTACTACATGTACATACTTAAAATATCGCTTCATATTTAATCCCTCCCCTTATCATTTCTATGCTTGAGAGGGACAAGTATGCATTTATTTTAAAGATGATCTTCGCAGTGTTCACAACCACAGACTATAATAAGATAATTAATCTTAAACTTTAGAAAAACACTATGCTTGTCATAGTGCTTAAATACTAGAAAAGCCAAGAAAATCACTTGGTCTTTAAAATACTAGTGTTCTTGCCAAGGAGATGTGTTTCTTTTGCTTTCTTTCAAAGAAAAGAAGATAATTCTAGCGGAAGAAATACACGAAGACTCCTGTGGGAATGCGCAAAACGGAAAAGGAAGTTCGGTTAAGTTCGCGGCGTCCTTGGGCCTAAGATTACTCACCCCATGAAACCCGTTGGAGCGGCTATCCTCAGCATTTTATACTTTCTTACTCTTCGAAAAAACGATTTATTATATTAGAGACAAAAGATGGATTTATTTTTCATTTTATTTAGTAATTCACTTTTTTTACCATAAACCGCTTCATAAAAAAAGAAACTGAACTAAAAAATCAGCTTCTTTTTTGTACAAAATATATAACCCAAAGTAATTTTTCTCTTTTTATGATTTAGCATTCTCTTTCTTTTCGTCTTGCAGAACTGCTTTTCTGGAAAGATTGATTCTTCCCTGACGATCAATTTCTTTTACTTTCACCATAATTTGATCCCCAATAGATACAGCATCTTCGACTTTATTCGTACGCTCTTCTGCAAGCTCAGAAATATGAACCAGTCCATCTTTCCCTTTGAACAGTTCCACAAATGCACCAAATTTTTCAATACGTTTTACCGTACCAAGATATAATTGTCCAACTTCCACTTCCCGTACCAGATCTTCAATAATTTTCTTAGCTTTCTGGTTCATCTCATTATCAGTAGATGAAATAAAGACGTTGCCATCTTGTTCAATATCAATCTTCACACCAGTTTCATCAATGATTTGATTGATTTGTTTTCCGCTTGGCCCAATGACATCACGAATTTTATCCGGATTAATTGTCATTGTTAAGATTTTTGGAGCGTATTCAGACAGCTCATCTTTTGGTTGCTGAATGGTTTGCAGCATGGAATCAAGGATATGCATACGGCCTTTTTTCGCTTGCGTAAGTGCTTCTTCTAAGATTGCTCTTGATAAACCGTCAATTTTAATATCCATTTGCAGGGCTGTTACACCTTTTTCTGTTCCTGCTACTTTAAAGTCCATATCACCAAGTGCATCCTCCATGCCTTGAATATCAGACAAAATCGTATAATCATCTCCAGATTTAACAAGTCCCATTGCAATACCTGCTACTGGTGCTTTAATTGGAACACCTGCGTCCATCATTGCTAATGTACTTGCACAGATACTCGCTTGAGAAGTAGAACCGTTGGATTCAAGAACTTCTGAAACCAGACGAATTGTATAAGGGAAATCTTTTTCATTCGGCACTACTTTTTCAAGAGCACGCTCTCCCAGCGCACCATGCCCAATCTCACGACGGCCAGGTCCGCGAATCGGCCCGGTTTCTCCTACACTATACTGCGGGAAGTTATAATGATGCATAAATCGTTTTGTTTCTTCTAAATCGAGTCCATCCAAAATCTGTACATCTCCAAGTGCTCCCAATGTACAAATACTTAAAGCTTGAGTTTGTCCGCGCGTAAACAAGCCTGATCCATGTGTACGGGGAAGAACATGAATACGTGATGATAACGGACGGATTTCGTCCACTTTCCGGCCATCAGGACGTACTTTTTCTTTTGTAATCAAGCGGCGAACTTCTTCTTTCACAAGCTTATCTAATACAGATTTAACTTGTTTAATGGTTTCTTCTTCAGCCTCTTCCGCTTCATATTTTTCTACAATCTCTTGCTTAACAGCTTTTATTGCCTCATCACGGGCATGTTTTTCGACAACTTGAATCGCAGTCTTTAATTCATCTTTCGCTTCTGCTTCAACCTTTGCTACAAGCTCTTCACTCGTCTCTGAAATAACAACTTCAAATTTTTCTTTTCCGCATGCCTGTATAATCTCTTCCTGGAAAGCAACAAGACGTTTGATTTCTTCATGACCAAACATAATTGCCTCAAGCATAACATCTTCCGGTACTTCATCTGCACCAGCTTCAACCATGTTGATTGCATCTTTTGTTCCAGCAACCGTTAAATCAATATCACTTTTTGCTTCTTGTTCAATGGTAGGATTAATGATTAGCTCGCCATTCACACGCCCGACATGAACACCAGCAATCGGCTGTTCAAAAGGAATATCTGAAATACCTAAAGCAATCGATGAACCAATCATTGCTGCAATTTCTGAAGAACAATCCTGGTCCACACTCATTACTGTACTTATTACTTGTACCTCATTACGAAAGCCGTCGGGGAATAATGGACGGATTGGACGGTCAATTAGTCTGGAAGACAAGATCGCTTTCTCACTGGGACGTCCTTCACGTTTAATAAATCCTCCCGGTATCTTCCCTACCGCATACAATCTTTCTTCATAGTTCACTGTCAACGGAAAGAATGGTAAATCTTTTGGTTCTTTGGAGGCTGTTGCAACGGACAATACAGAGGTGTCTCCGTAATGTATCATACAGGCTCCATTTGCTTGTTTTGCCAGCTCTCCTACTTCAACTGTAAATTTCTTTCCTGAAATCTCCGTAGAGAATAGCTTTTTTTCATCTGCCATTAGTTTTGTTACTCCTTTCAAGGCTACAGCATTTAAAATATATATGTAGCACCTCATATAGTACAATTTTTCTTCTATATCTTATTTTTACAAAAGAATGTCTTTTTATAGCATAAACGATAGCCTGTCAGGAATCAATCGCTATCTTATAGAGGATGTTCACGCATTGACATATTTATACCTGTTTCAGACCCTTATCAACCGTAAAAAACATCTAAACCACGGATTTGCAGCTTCAAATGCTTCTTATTTGTTTAAAAAACATAAAAGAAAAAGCAGGATTGCTCCTGCTTTTAACGTTATTAACGACGTAAACCAAGTTTTTTGATTAATTCACGATAACGAGTAACGTCTTTATTACGTAGGTAAGTTAATAAGTTACGGCGTTTACCTACCATTTTCAAAAGACCGCGACGTGAATGATGGTCTTTTTTATGTGTACGTAAATGTTCGTTTAATGCAGTGATTTCTGCAGTTAAGACAGCGATCTGAACCTCTGGAGATCCAGTATCTGTGTCATGAACCTTGTACTCATTAATAATTTCGTTTTTACGTTCTTGTGTAATTGCCATAATGGCACCTCCAAAATAATATTTGTTATCCCCAGTCCCCTAGCATACGTCGGAGTTACGTGATGCCAAGCGATGGTTGTACAACTATAAGAATAGCGTTTTTGAAGAAAAAAATCAAGTGTAAGTTTACCTATTTGCTAAATAAGCTCTAATTTCTTTCTCATCCTGCTGCATTTTTTCAATCAGAGCATCCTTCGAATCAAATTTTATTTCTTCTCTTGTGTAAGACAGCCATTCTATCGTTAATTCTTCCCCATATAAATCACCATCAAAATCAAATAAGTACACCTCGACAGACATATCTTCCAGCTCTTCTGTAAATGTCGGATTCGTACCGATATTCGCCATTCCGCCATATATTTTATCCTTATGACGAACACGGGTCGCATATACCCCCTGTTTAGGCAGCAGGGCATCTTTGGATATAGACAGATTAGCAGTTGGATAACCCAGTTCACGCCCACGACGTGCTCCTTTTACTACCAATCCAGTAGTAGCAAAGGGCCTTCCCAGCAGTTGCTCTGCCTGCTCCATATTTCCCGACGCTAATTCTGCTCTTATTCTGGTCGAGCTGACCTTTTCTTCATCCAAAGTAATTTTACCTATCGTTTCCCAGGTAAATAAATCCCTTGCATATTCCTGCATATCTGCCATTTTCCCTTGCCCTTTATGACCGAATGAGTAATCAAAGCCTGCCACAAGATGTTTAATATTTAATCCAATAATAAAGTGATCAATAAAGGCTTGGGGACTGAGCTTTGATAGTTCTTGGTTAAACCGGATAACATATAAACGGTCTACTTGAAGATCCTCTAATATCGCTTGCTTTTCAGAAGATATTGTTATGTATTTAACATGCTGTACGTCTTTTCTTAAAACAACTGAAGGATGCGGAAAAAAGGTAATGACAGCACTCTCCATGTTATTTTCCTGTGCTTTATTTACAGCCTGCCGAATAACCTCCTGATGTCCTTTGTGAATCCCGTCAAAGAAGCCGATTGCACTGACGGTTTCCGGTAAGTTCTCCTTATGTAACGTATGCGGATAGGATAATTCCATTGTTTTCATCCTGCTACACCTGCACTTTCTCTCGTTAGAATACTCTTATTGGTTTAATTTGATCAGGTTTATCTGGGTGCTGCCCATAAATCGCCAGCACTTCTTCATTATTTGTAAATACAAACGGATTATTTGTCTCGGGGGCTTCCGAAATAGATAGTTTTTGGCCATTCTTAATACGGGCCCTCAGCGCATCATCAACCTCTTGATGAACTAAATGACTTAATCCTTCTAAAAGAGGGCTTAACAGCTTCTCTTGCTCATTATTATCTGCCGCCTCTTCTATCATAGCAAAAGTAACCGTATTTTTCTTGGAAAAACTACCGGTTTTTGTCCGTTCCAGTTTAAACATATGTGCCGGATACCCTAATTCCTTTCCAATGTCCACACATAATGTTCGGATATAGGTTCCCTTTGAACATTCTACGAATAGGTCAAAGGAGTTTTTGTCCTCATCTATCGCTAAGAGATGTATATCATGAATAAAAACTTCTCTTACCGGTCTTTCTACCTCTTCATTTGCTCTTGCGTATTCATAAAGCTTTTTTCCGTTTACTTTTACAGCGGAATACATTGGAGGGATTTGTGTGATAACCCCTTGAAATTTTTCTAAAACAGTCTCTATTTCAGCTTCTCCAGGCATATGTACAACTTCTTTTTGTGCAATAACATTCCCTGTCGCATCTTCTGTTTCCGTAGCTGATCCTAACGCAACCGTCCCGATGTAGATTTTTTTCGTATCAGTAAGAAAAGGAACAATTTTCGTAGCACTGCCAATACAAATAGGTAGAACACCTTCAACTTCCGGATCCAACGTCCCGGTATGCCCTACTTTTTTTGTATTAAAGTAGCGGCGGCATTTAGCTACACAATCAAAAGAAGTCATTCCTTTAGGCTTCCATAACGGCAGGATACCATTCATTATTAATCCCCATCCTTTCTTAATGGAATACATTTTCTATATATGTGTTCGGGTTCTTTTCTTTATCCTAAAAAAACTGATCCTTGCCAGCAAGCAGAGGGATCAGTTTTTTCAAAGTCATTTATTCAGATCTCTTAAGATGGAGTCTATCCGGTTACCTTGTTCTATTGCTTCATCAAACTCAAAGGTAAGTTCAGGTGTTTTGCGCAAACGAATTCGCTTGCCAATTTCTGAACGGATAAATCCTTTTGCTTTTGCAAGTCCCAATAATGTTTCCTGCTTCTTCTTTTCATCACCTAATACAGAAATAAAAATTTTCGCCTGTTGCAGGTCACCAGTTACTTCCACATCGGTAACTGTTACAAAACCAACACGGGGATCTTTAATTTTTCTGGATAAAATATCACCCAGCTCTTTTTTCATTTGCTCTGCAACTCGATGAGCTCTCAATTCTGACATTAATCTCACCTCACATAGCTCTATGCATTTTCGTTATAATCGTTCTATATTTGTTATTGTTCTCTCTAGTTCAGAAAAAGAATCTATTGTTTTTAAAGCCTGTTGTATTACTTTTTCAGCATGCACATAATCGGTGGAAATGATAACAATCCCTAATTTGGTTCGTTGCCACATATCATGAAAGTCAAGCTCTGTAACTGAAACATTAAAAGACTGACGCAGCTTATTGATCATTCGCTTTAAAACAGATCGTTTCTCTTTTAACGAATTCCCTTCATACAACATACATTCTACTTCTGCATAGAGAATCATTTTCGTTCGATTTCTTCCATTACATAGGCTTCAATAATGTCGCCCTCTTTAATATCATTGAAGTTTGTTAATGTGATACCACATTCATAGTTTTGCTGTACTTCTTTTACATCGTCTTTAAAGCGTCTCAATGCCTGTAATTCCCCTTCATAAAGAACTACTCCATCACGAATCAGGCGAACACTGGAATCTCTGGTAATTTTACCGTCTGTTACATAGCTTCCGGCGATAGTACCAATACGTGACACTTTAAATGTTTCACGAACCTCCGCTTGACCAATCACTTTTTCTTCGTATTCTGGATCAAGCAGACCTTTCATTGCAGCTTCAATTTCTTCAATCGCACTGTAAATAACACGGTGCAGACGTAAATCAATTTTTTCAGATTCTGCAGCTCTTTTTGCATTGACGTCAGGACGAACATTGAAGCCAATAACAATCGCATTCGATGCTGAAGCTAAGATAATATCAGATTCAGTAATCGCTCCTACACCTGTATGAATGATTTTAACATTAACGCCTTCTACTTCTATCTTACGTAGAGAAGCAGCTAATGCTTCAACAGATCCTTGTACATCCGCTTTTACAATAATATTTAATTCTTTCATTTCACCTTGCTTAATTTTTTCAAATAAATCATCTAAGCTTACTGTTGATTGCCCGCCACGATTCTCATCAATTCGTTTTTGTTGACGTGCAATACCAATTTGACGCGCCTTTTTCTCATCAGCAAACGCAAGGAATTGGTCGCCTGCCTGAGGTACATCTTGTAAACCGGTAATTTCAACTGGCGCAGATGGTCCAACTTGATTCACACGTTGTCCTACATCATTTACCATTGCCCGAACTTTACCATACGTACTTCCGACAACGAGCGGATCTCCTACATGCAAGGTACCATTTTGAACAAGCAGTGTTGCAACAGATCCTCTGCCTTTATCTAATTGTGCATCAATCACTGTACCGAAAGCTCTGGCATCCGGGTTTGCTTTTAATTCTTCTACCTCTGCAACTAATAAAATCATTTCCAGCAGGTCGTCAATACCTTCTCCTTTAATCGCTGCAAGGTTAACAAAGATAGTACTTCCACCCCAATCTTCAGGGATCAATTCATGCTCTGTCAGTTCCTGCATCACACGGTCCGGATTAGCGCCTTCTTTATCCATTTTATTGACTGCTACAATAATTGGTACTTCAGCAGCTTTTGCATGGTTAATAGCTTCAATTGTCTGCGGCATTACGCCATCATCTGCAGCAACAACTAAAATAGCAATATCTGTTACCTGCGCGCCACGGGAACGCATACTTGTAAACGCTGCGTGACCCGGTGTATCTAAGAATGTAATTTTCTTACCTTCATTTTCAACTTGGTAAGCTCCGATATGCTGTGTAATTCCGCCAGCCTCGCCAGCAGTAACTTTTGTATGGCGAATAGCATCTAATAATGTTGTTTTCCCGTGGTCAACATGTCCCATAATGGTAACAACAGCCGGACGCTCTTGCAACTTGTCACTATCATCTTCTTCAATATATTTATCAAGGTCAGTATCTTCTAAAATAATTTCTTTTTCAACCTCGACATTAAATTCATCACAAATTAACTCTACAGCATCATCTTCAAGGTCTTGGTTTTTTGTAGCCATAATACCCATAAACATTAATTTCTTGATGATTTCTGCAGGTTCCTTATGAAGTTTTTCTGCTAAATCCTGTACGGTCAATATACCGTGGTACGTAATTTTACTTGGAGTCTCTTTCACTAATGACTGCTCCTTTTGTGGTTTATGTTGTTTACCTTTATTAGAGGTTTTTTGTTTTTTATTTTTCGAGTTATCTTTTTTAGTATTCCGATTTGTATCTGGTTTATTTACTGCATTTTTGTTCTTTTGTTGTTTGTTTTGATTTACTTGATCATTTTTCTTTTTATCCTGTTTTGGCTGCGGATTAAATTTTTCATCCAATTGTTTAATTTCATTATCGGAAATCGTAGACATATGATTGGAAACATCTACATTCTTTTCTTTCAAAAATTGAATGACTTCTTTACTTGCCACATTATTTTTCTTTGCGTATTCATATACACGTATTTTGCTCATACATTCACCCCCGGATTTATTTATCCAACTAGAGTAAGGAGTTTTTTTGCAAAGCCTGAATCTAGTATTGCTATAGCTACACGCTGCTCTTTCCCAATTGCCTGCGATAAGATATCCCGGTTATCAACAAATCGATATGGAATATTGTACGAGGTACATTTATCCGAAAGTTTCTTTTTTGTTTGCGGTCCAATATCTTCTGCCAATAAAACAAGCTTTGCACGACCTTTGCGAATATCCTTTATAATTGTATCTTCTCCTGTTGAGCATTTTCTTGCTCTGACAGCGAGACCAATGATGTTCAAATAATTAGGATTCATGTCAATCTCCCTCTACTAAAGCTTCTAACTCATCGTAGATTGTTGGACTTACTTCTGCGTTCAATATTTTGTTAAGCGCATTGGTTTTCCGAGCCTGTTCAATGACAGACTTATTCTTGGAAAGGTAAGCTCCGCGTCCATTTTTCTTACCAGTTACATCAACGGACACTTCTCCTTCTTTATTCCTCACAATGCGGATCAATTCTTTTTTAGGCTTCATTTCATTTGTAATAACACATTTTCTTTCTGGTATTTTTTTCTTCTTAGCCAAGTGAAATACCTCCTTATTCAAACAAATCTTCACTGTTGTCAGAATAAGTTTCTTCCTCTAACTCTATATCATCCAGTAAACCTTCTGCTCTTGCGTCGGATTCACTTTTAATATCAATTTTCCAGCCTGTAAGTTTTGCAGCGAGACGGGCATTTTGACCTCTTTTACCAATTGCTAATGATAATTGATAATCTGGAACAACCACTGTTGTTGCCTTCCCTTCCTCATCTACAAATACTTTTAATACTTTGGAAGGGCTTAATGCGTTTGATACATAAACAACCGGATCCTCGGACCACTCCACAATATCAATCTTTTCACCTTTTAATTCTGTTACAATCGCTTGAACACGCTGCCCTTTTTGTCCCACGCAAGAACCTACCGGGTCTATTTCCGGATCTGGAGCATGGACAGAAATTTTAGAACGATCTCCAGCTTCACGTGCAACAGATTTAATTTCCACAATTCCATCATAAATTTCTGGAACTTCCATTTCAAATAATCGTTTTAACAAGCCGGGATGAGAACGTGAAATATAGATTTGCGGTCCTTTACTTGTATTCTCAACCTTTGTCACATAAACTTTCAAACGATCATGGATATGATATTCTTCTGTCGGCATCTGCTCAGCCTCTGCCAGCTTTGCTTCAATTTTCCCAAGGTTAACATAGACGAAACGGGAATCCTTGCGTTGAATAATTCCTGTCATCACATCATCTTCTCTATCAATATATTCAGAGAAGATAACGCCGCGCTCTGCTTCACGTACCCGTTGAGTCACCACTTGTTTGGCAGCCTGTGCAGCAATACGTCCAAAATCCTTTGGTGTTACTTCTACTTCTATTATATCATCTGTTTCATAACTCGGATTGATACTTTTAGCTTCATCAAGAGATATTTCCAGCTGTGTATCCTCTACATTCGGCACGACTGTTTTTCTTGCATAGACAGCCATCTTCCCTGTAGTTTCGTTCAACTCTACCCGGACATTCGATGCAGATTTAAAGTTCTTTTTATAAGCAGAAATAAGCGCTGCCTCCAAAGCCTCCATCAATATATCCTTGTCTATTCCTTTTTCTTTTGCTAAATGATCAATCGCATCAAACAACTGCGTGCTCACTTTTTCTTTTCCCCCTTTTAATTAAAACATAACTGCAAGTCTTGCTTTTGCTACTTTTTCATAAGGTATTTCTACGATTTTTTTTCTTGTTTTAATTTTGTATTCAATAGAAACGGTACCGTTCTCCACATTTTGTAAAATACCTTCATATGTTTTTTCGCCGTCAATCTTTTCATATAGCTTTACAAAAACATTATTTCCAATGTTCTTTTTAAAGTCTTCCAGCGTTTTTAATGGTTTTTCTACTCCTGGGGAAGATACTTCCAGAAAATAAGCTTCTTTAATCGGGTCAGCTTCGTCCAATTTTTCACTTAACTGTTCAGAAACTTCACCACATTCTACAATGTCAATACCGCCTTCTTTATCAATATAAACACGCAGAAACCAGTTTTTCCCTTCTTTTACATACTCCATGTCAACTAATTCTAAATTTTTCTCTTCTAAAATTGGGTTAACTAATTCAGTTGTTATCTCAATTACTTTAGAACTCAAGTGTAAACCTCCTTTAACCATGTCCTCACGCCTTCAATCAATATAAAACCCCTGCCTAAAATACGGGCGGGGGAAGCAGAGAGTCTTGTTTAGGCGAGGTATGAATAAAGAGTGGGTGTACACCCACTCTTTTCATTCGTACGTATCGAACATTCTAACCAAAAATAGTATAGCATATTCTATACCCCTTTGCAAACCACTAAATCAAGACTTTAAAGCTTTTTTCCGCTATATAATCCGCTTTTAACAAGAATAGTTTTCCCAAAATCAGGCTGATTTATCCGTAACTCATCTATAAAAAGGATTTCCGTCCTGCAATCATTGCAATTGACGGAAATCCTTTGGTTTAATGAAGTCTTTCTTATTACTCAAAAATAAACCTGCAGAACGCTTCCTAGAATAAAGAAAGTTGATTTTTCTCTTCCATGCCTTCCAGACACCCGTGATTGTCCAGATACTCCAGCACGGTTTTAGAGATTTTACTTCTTTCTCTTAAATCTTCCTTGGATAAGAATTCTCCCTCTTCACGTGCTTTTACAATATTTAGAGCAGCATTCGTGCCCAATCCGTCTACTGCATTAAAAGGAGGCAGTAAAGAATCACCGTCAACAATAAATTCTGTTGCACTTGATTTATATAAATCTACCTTTTTCAGAGATAAACCACGTTCACACATTTCTAATGAAATCTCTAAAACTGTCAGTAAGTTTTTCTCTTTTGGAGAAGCATCATTCCCTTTATAGCTGATTTCTTCCATCCGCTTGCGAATAGCATCGGATCCTTTAATCATCGTATCTAATTCGAAATCATCCGCACGGACTGTGAAATATGCAGCATAGAAAAGAATCGGATGGTGAACTTTGAAATAAGCAATCCGTACAGCCATTAAAACATAAGCTGCGGCGTGAGCTTTCGGGAACATGTATTTAATTTTTTTACAAGATTCAATATACCAGTCAGGTACATTGTTTTTCTTCATTTCATCGATCCATTCATCCTTCAATCCTTTTCCTTTACGGACGAACTCCATGATATTAAACGCCATCGAAGGCTCTAACCCTTTATGCATTAAATACACCATAATATCATCACGGCACCCGATTACATCTGGAAGCTTACAGGTCCCATTATCAATAAGCTCCTGTGCATTACCAAGCCATACGTCTGTACCATGAGACAGACCGGATATAATTAGCAGCTCTGCAAATGTTTTAGGTTTCGTATCTTCAAGCATTTGCCTAACAAATTTTGTACCAAATTCAGGCACTCCCAAAGTTCCGGTCTTACACTGGATCTGCTCCGGGGTAACACCTAATGATTCTGTACCGCCAAAAATTTTCATGACCTCTTCGTCATCCGTCGGAATGGTTTTTGGATCAATGCCGCTTAAATCCTGCAGCATGCGAATGACGGTCGGGTCATCGTGTCCAAGTATATCCAGCTTCAGTAAGTTATCGTGAATCGAATGGAAATCAAAATGCGTTGTCCGCCACTCACTATTCCGATCGTCTGCCGGAAACTGGATTGGCGTGAAATCATAAATTTCTTTATCATCCGGGACAACAATAATTCCCCCGGGATGCTGGCCAGTTGTTCTTTTTACTCCTGTACAGCCTTGCACAAGACGATCAATCTCCGCATTTTTATAGACGAGCTGGTGATCAGAAGCAAAGCCTTTCACATAGCCGTAAGCTGTTTTTTCAGCGACAGTTCCGATTGTTCCTGCCCGGTATACACTGTCAATCCCAAATAGTTCTTTCGTATAGTTGTGGGCTCGCGGCTGATAATCTCCCGAGAAGTTCAAGTCAATATCAGGCACCTTGTCCCCTTTAAAGCCTAAGAATGTTTCAAAAGGGATATCCTGTCCATCTTTTTTCAGTGCTTCTCCACATTCCGGACAATTTTTATCTGCCAAATCATAACCGCTCGCTACAGAACCGTCTGTAAAGAATTCAGAGTGTTTACAGCTTGGGCAAACATAATGTGGGGGGAGCGGATTAACTTCTGTAATTTCTGTCATGGTTGCAACAAAGGATGAACCGACAGAGCCACGTGATCCTACTAGATAACCATCATCCAATGACTTTTTAACAAGCTTATGGGAAATTAAATAAATAACGGCAAATCCATTTCCGATAATACTTTCGAGTTCTTTTTCCAATCGGCTTGTAACAATTTCCGGTATTGGCTCTCCGTACACTCTTTTAGCCATGCTGTAGCACAGATCGCGCATTTCCTGCTCTGCACCTTCAATGTTCGGTGTAAATAAGCCATCCTGAATCGGCGAAATATCCTCTATTTCATTTGCCAGCTGCTGGGTGTTTTGAACAACAATTTCTTTTGCCTTCTCTTTTCCTAAAAAGGAGAAAGCCCCAAGCATTTCGCCTGTAGTACGGAACGGTGTATCAGGCAGCGTTTGCCTGTTTAATGGATTACCAGCCTGCGATTTTATTAAAATCTGACGGTACTGCTTATCAATATCCTGCAAGTAGTGAACATTTCCGGTTGCTGTTACTAATTTGCCCATCCGGTCGCCCAGATTCACAAGCTTCCGTAATATATCTACTACCTGTGCTTCATTTTGTACTAAATCCTTATCTATTAAATGAACGTAGTTACTTGGCGGCTGTACTTCAATATAATCATAAAATTCAGCGACCTGCTCCGCCTCTTCCTCTGATTTTTGCATCATTGTTTCAAAGACTTCTCCTCTATCACAGGCAGTACCAATCAGCAGTCCCTTACGATATTTTTTCAGGACAGATCTTGGCAATCTTGGCTCGCGGTAGAAGTAATCGATATGGGCATGAGAAACGATCTTATAAAGGTTTTTCAGGCCTTCCTGCGTCTGCGCTAAAATTGTACAGTGAAAAGGTCTGGAGCGCTGATAGGCATTATTTTCGCCCATATGGTTATTTAAATCCTGATGATTGGTTATTTCTTTTTCAATTAACCGTTGAACAAGTTTCCATAATAAATAACCGGTCGCTTCTGCATCGTAAATAGCACGGTGATGCTGTGTCAATTCAATATCCATATGCTTACACAATGTATTCAGACGGTGATTCCTAAGTTCCGGAAGCAGGAATCTTGCCAATTCTAAGGTATCTATCACCGGGTTGGCTGCTTTTTCATAGTCAATCCGTTTAAAACCCTGATTTAGGAAGCCCATATCAAAGCTTGCATTATGTGCTACCAGAATATCTTCTCCCATCCAGGCATGGAAATCTTTTAATACATCACCGACTTCTGGTGCATCCTTAACCATATCGTCTGTTATACCAGTTAAATTCGTTGTCGTCTCCGAAAGCGGATGATGCGGATTAGCAAATGACTCGAATCGATCAACAATTTCGCCATCATGCACCTTGACAGCAGCTAATTCAATAATCGTATCATAAACTGCTGAAAGACCTGTTGTTTCCACGTCAAATACAATATAGTTTGCATCTTTTAACACGCGGTCGCTTTCATTATAAGCAATTGGAACACCATCATCGACAAGGTTTGCTTCCACACCATAGAGCACTTTAACCCCATGTTTCTTGCCTGCATAATAAGCATCAGGGAAGCCTTGTACACCAGCATGATCTGTGATAGCTACAGCCTGGTGTCCCCACTTACCCGCCTGTTCGACTAAAGCTTCCGGAGAAACAACCGCATCCATTTGACTCATTGTGGTATGTGCATGCAGCTCTACTCTTTTTTCATCTTCAGGTGCCTCATCCTGCTTTTCTCTCACTTGAACCTCGTGAATATCCTTCGCCATCATTGCCAGCTCATTGGTATACATATCCGTTTGGATACTGCCGCGGGCTTTTACCCACATACCTTTCTTAACAGATTGAAACTTGCTGACATCCTCATCGCCTTTGGAGAACATTTTAATTTGCAGGGAATCTGTATAGTCTGTTGCTTTTATAATTAAAAGACTGCGTCCTGATCTCAGCTCTCTAATCTCTGAATCAAATACATATCCTTGTACCGTAATACGTCTTTCTTCTTCCAGAATTTGATTCATTTCAACCGGCTCATCCTGAATCTTATAACCGATTGCCAACGGCTGGTTCACCGGTACATCTTTTTCTTTATCCCGTTTTTCTTTTTCTTGAACGGTTTTTTGAACAAGTGCCTGGTCTTCTTTCGCTTTATTATCCTGAAATACCTGCATTTCTTCCTGATTCGCTTTTACTTCTAAATCAATAGCATAAGGCTTGGAGCCAATGCGATAACAAAATTGACTGAAAGCCGGCTCCAGTCTTTTTTTCAAAATATTCGATTCCGTCTCATTTCTGGAAGTTAACATAATTTTATTATCTGTAATTTTTGGTGTTTGCTGCATAATCATTTCCTGATGTGCCGGTGAAAATGTTGTTGTTGCTAAAAAATGCTTCCAGTAAACGCCAATATCATTCTCACTGCATTGTTTATTATCTGTATGTAGTGTCAGCTCTACCTTCTCAGCAATCGATGAGAAGCTTTTTTGCAAGGATTGATACAGATATAGATATTCATCAAAAGGAAGAACATCCTCAATATATATATAGAAATGCCATTTTTTTTCTTGCTTATAAACCTCTACTTTTTCTAAATAGCTTGAGGCAAAATACTTCTGAATTGATGTTTCAGATAACTGAATTTGCTCCAGTAATAATTTCATTTTTTTTTGCTTGGAAATACTCATTTATGTCCCTCCAATTGTAGATGGATTTGTGACTACACAGGAAGAAAAATTCTCCTATAAGTTAAAAACTCGCTATACTTATTATATTAATTCGTACCTCTTAATACAAAGGAATGATTTGATTAAAAATCAAATCGTTTAATAAGAGCCCTTCCGGGAGTACACTGTACCGGGTTACACTGGATAATCATATCTTCCTTATTCTATTTCTATTCTGTATAAATGTCCTGATAGGAATCGTATAATTCAATAATCTGCTCATATACAAACAGGAAACCCTTGTCTATAAATCGACAAGGGTAACTTATTTAGATTTACTATTTTATTTTACAGGAATAGACGTTGAATGTCATTCCATGTGACAACAATCATTAATAGCATCAATAATGCAAATCCGACAAAATGGAAGACACCTTCTTTTTCGGGTGCTATCGGTTTTCCTCTGACCGCTTCAATTAAAACAAACATCAATCTGCCGCCATCTAAAGCCGGAAGAGGAACTAAATTAATAATCCCTAAATTAATGCTTAACATAGCAGTCCACATTAAAAAGTTCGAAAAACCAGATTGAACAACCTGATCGGTTGCATCATAAATTCCTACCGGTCCAGATAAAACATCAATGGAAAGCTGACCCGTTACTAACATGACCAAATTAGTAATAATAAGTTTGGTCGTTTCATACGTTCTTTCAAATCCAAATTTTAACGTGCCAAGGATATCTTTTTCATAGGCTGCCAATACTCCAATTTGACCAACCTCAATAGGATCACCTTTTTCATTAACTGCCTCAACTTCCGCTGGCACAACAGTTAATTCATGCTCCGTATCTCCTCTGGAAATGACCAAATCCAATTCCTGACCAGGGCTTTCCCGTACAATATCTGTAAACTGTTCCCAAGTTGAAATGGACTGATCTCCTATTTGAGTAATAACATCATTTTCCTGAAGTCCAGCTTCTTCTGCAGGACTACCTGATTGAATTTCACCCATTTGTGCCTGCTCTACCGGTACGCCCTGGATAAGCCCCATAAGCAGAAAGATAAAGATAGCCAGTACAAAATTCATCATTGGCCCTGCAAATAGCTGCATAGCTCGCTGTCCGACCGTTTTGGATGCAAATTGTCTATCAAAAGGAGCAATCTGTGTCTCCCGTTCATCAACGACAAACATTGCTTTACGGTCTACATCAAAATGAAGCTTCGTATCCTCGTCGTCCTGCTCATAACCTTCAATAATCAGTTTATGATCAAGGTCAACATTCTCCACCTCAATCGTGCGGGCGTTAGGATGCTTTGATTTATTATTCACAATGATTTTTGCTACTTTTCCATCATTGTTAAATTCCAACCCAATATGATGTCCTGGTTTTAATTCAACAATTTCCGGATCGTCTCCAGCAACACGGACATAGCCGCCTGCAGGGATTAATCTGATTGTATAAAGCGTCTCGTTTTTAGTGAAGGATAATATCTTTGGTCCGAATCCGATTGCAAATTCACGAACAAGCATCCCTGCCCGTTTTGCAAAGATCAGATGTCCCCACTCATGGATAGATACGAGTACGCCAAACATTAATATAAATGCAATAACAGTTGTCATGACAGCACCTTCCTTTTGTAAAGGTAGAAAGAGGTTATTAAAACTTGGTTTCCTGCAATAATATTACATAACAATAATTTACTTTTTTATAGCATAGAACCTTAGACAAAAGACTATGCATTTATTTTTTTAAGCAGGAACAGAATATAAATGCTTACTTGTCCCATAATTTTAAAATAAAAGGTTGTTATGTATCAAGAAAAGAAAGCTCTTCACCTAGTATATTCGGGTAAGTCGGTTTACTTTACCGATTCTACAATATTCGCTTCAATATGTTAAAAAAAGTGAATAAAATGTAGTAATGGAAAAACAAAAAGCATGCTGTCAAATCGATCTAGAATACCACCATGCCCAGGCAGAATTTTCCCTGAATCCTTCACATTATAAATACGTTTAAATGCAGATTCCACCAGATCACCAATTTGTCCAAAACTTGAAGCTATAACAGTAACAATAATAAGAGTCAGCCATGACTGATCAAAAGGTTCTATCAGATGAAAAATCACAGCAACAATTACTGCTACAAAGATGCCTCCCACAGCGCCTTCGACAGTCTTCTTAGGGCTGATTGTAGGCCATAATTTATGTTTTCCAAGTTTGCGTCCAAATAAATAGGCTCCTGTATCCGTCGCCCAGATGATACAAAATGCGAACAGTATATTTCTCAGTGCATTTTCTCCATCTCTGGTCTGCAATAAATAAAAGAATCCTAATCCAACATAAAACGCTGCGAGGATAACAAAACCAACCTGATCAAAGGTAAACTCATTTTTCACAAGCACCGTATACGCTAATAAAACAAAAATAATAACAGAAATCAATTCATACTTCGTGAACCATTCTATATTAGTAAAAAATTCATTAGGTAATAAAATGACCCATGTTAATAAAGCTGATAAAACATATGGAAAGAAGTTCTTATCTGGATGCCGCATCCGGATTAATTCAAATAACCCGATTGTAGCTAACAGATAGACAAAAATGGTAAACGGCAATCCACCAATAATAATGATTGGCACAAATATAAGTAGAGCCACTATAGCTGTTATCGTTCGTTGCTTCATTAAATCATCATCACCTTATATACCTCCATATCGTCTTTTGCGCTGCTGATATGCAAGTAATGCTTCATGGAATGTTTCTTCTGTAAACTCTGGCCAGAGCTTATCCGTAAACCAGAATTCTGTATATGCAAGCTGCCAAAGCATAAAATTACTTAAACGGTATTCGCCACCAGTCCGGATTAACAGATCCGGATCCGAAACACCATTTGTATATAGATGCTTTGAAAATGCTTCTTCATCTAAGCTGTCAATATCTATGTTTTCTTCTTTCAATTCTGTTGCAATCTGCTTGACTGCTTTTAAAATTTCATGACGACTGCCGTAATTAATTGCAAAATTTAAAATTAACCCATCATTGTTCTTCGTTTTTTCCATTGCATAGTTTACTGCTTCCTTCGTATAGCCAGGCAACGACTGAAAATCGCCTATCGTCTGGATACGAACATTATTTTCCATCAAGCTTGGTAAATATACATGCAAAAATTCTTTTGGAAGTTTTAAAATATATTCCACTTCTTGTTTTGGTCGTTTCCAGTTTTCTGTTGAAAAAGTATAAAGCGTTAAAACCTTCACATTTGCTTTCACTGCGGTTTTAACGATTTTGTTTACCGTAGATACACCTTCTTTATGACCAGCAAACCTGGGTAATCCCCGTTTTTGCGCCCATCTCCCGTTCCCATCCATGATGATAGCAACATGATTAGGAGCATTTTCTTCAGAAAGTGAATCAGATTCTTTTGGTTGTTTTGATAAAAAAGGAATTTTAATAGACATTTTCCGTCCCCCGAATGGTTGTTTGTTCATAACCCTATTCTTATTTTTAAAATGCGTGTGCAAAGAGAAATCAAATTAATTTTGAACTTCTCATAAAAGAATAAGGGATGAAAGGCATGACCATGCCAATAAATATTATGACTGTATCCAGTTTAACATGTATTATACGAACATGATTGCCAGTGGTATTAATACAAAAACCCCCTTTAATAAGAGGGCTTAATGGCATCTTACTACGTTAGCAGAAAACTGTCACCTTTAAACAAAAAATTTTTGCCAGGATTTATACGACGAAGGTTAATAGAAATGAAGTATTCCTTCTATTACACTTCCATAATTTCATTTTCTTTTGTGTTTGCTAAATCTTCAATTTGTTTGATAAAAGTATCCGTAGTTTCTTGAACATCATCTTGAAATGCTCTTAAATCATCTTCCGTCATATCGCCATTTTTTTCAGCCTTCTTTAGCTGATCATTTGCTTGACGGCGCAGATTTCTAATTTGTACACGAGATTCCTCAGCATACTTTCCAACAACTTTTACTAAGTCTTTTCTTCTTTCCTGTGTAAGTGCAGGAATGTTGATGCGAATAATGTTCCCGTCATTCGATGGAGAAAGACCCAAGTCTGCTTTTTGTATTGCCTTATCAATATCACCTATTGCAGATTTATCATATGGTGTAATTGTTAATAACCTTGCTTCTGGAGCACCGACCTGAGCTAATTGATTAAGTGGTGTGGAAGCACCATAATAATCAACATAAACATTGTCTAAAAGGCTGGGATTTGCGCGCCCAGCACGAACAGAGGCTAAATTTTTTGAAAAAGCCTGAACTGCCTGAGCCATTTTTTCTTTCATATCTTTAATTACTGATTCTGACATTCTTAGTTCCCCCTTATCGTTGTTCCGATATTTTCACCTTGAATAACTCGTTTAATGTTACCTTCTTCCATAATAGAGAAGACAATTAAAGGCAAGTCATTATCCATACATAATGAAGAAGCTGTAGAATCCATAACACCTAATCCTTCATTTAACATTTCTAAATAGGTAAGAGAATCATATTTCTTTGCTTCTTTGTTAATTTTAGGGTCATCAGTATAAACACCATCAACATTATTTTTTGCCATTAAAATAACTTCTGCTTCAATTTCTGCTGCTCGTAATGCCGCTGTCGTATCTGTAGAAAAATAAGGGTTTCCAGTTCCGGCAGCGAAAATAACAACACGCTTTTTCTCCAGATGGCGAATCGCTTTCCGCCGTATGTATGGCTCAGCAACCTGCCTCATTTCAATAGAAGTTTGCACTCTGGTTTGTACACCAATTGTTTCCAGACCATCCTGCAGGGCAAGTGAGTTCATAATTGTTGCAAGCATACCCATATAGTCAGCTGAAGCTCTATCCATTCCCATTTCTGATCCTACTTTGCCGCGCCAGATGTTTCCGCCGCCAACAACTACAGCAACTTCTACACCAAGATCCACAATTTCCTTAACCTGTTTTGAAATGGATTGAATCACTTTAGGTGAGATTCCGTAGCCTTCATCTCCACTTAATGCTTCTCCACTTAATTTTAACACAACTCTATTATAATGTGCTGTCGTCATAATAACCTCCAGAGAAAAAATGTTTTTAGATTAGATTATATAGTTACAAAAGAGGGAACAAATTAATGTCCCCTAATTTGTAAAACTTATTTTTTAATTTGGCTCATTACTTCTTCCGCAAAGTTATCTTCGCGTTTTTCCATTCCTTCGCCTACTTCATAGCGAACGAACGCTTTTACAGAAGCGCCTTTATCTGCAACATATTTTTTCACTTTTTGGTCTGGGTCTTTTACAAAGCTTTGTTCTAAAAGAACAATCTCTTCAAAGAATTTACCTAAACGGCCTTCAACCATTTTTTCAACGATTTTTTCTGGTTTACCTTCGTTTAATGCCTGTGTCTTAAGCACTTCACGCTCACGGTTTACTTCTTCCTCTGCAACTTCTTCACGAGATACGTAACGAGGATTGATAGCTGCTACGTGCATAGAAACATCTTTAGCTACATTTTCATCAGTAGTGCCTTCTAATAAAGAAAGTACGCCAATACGCCCTCCCATATGAAGGTATGCACCAAAAGCATCATTATCTGTTTTATCTAATACAGTGAAACGGCGAAGAGAGATTTTTTCTCCGATTTTAGAAACGACACTAGTAATTGCATTTTCAACTGTTTCAGAACCGTCTAAAAGATTTTGCTGTAAAGCTTCTTCAACAGATGCAGGATTATTCTTCACAATATGCTTTCCAAGATCCGCAAGTAATTGCTTGAATTGATCGTTTTTTGTAACAAAGTCTGTTTCACAGTTTACTTCAATAATTGCAGCTCTGTTTCCATCAACCTCAATATGAGTTAATCCTTCAGCTGCAACACGGTCTGCTTTTTTAGCAGCTTTTGCCATACCTTTTTCACGAAGAAAATCAATTGCTTGTTCCATATCTCCGTTCGTTTCTGTTAGTGCTTTTTTACAATCCATCATTCCAGCACCTGTTTTTTCACGTAATTCTTTAACCATTTGAGCAGTAACTGCCATGTTAATTCCTCCTTAAAATATTCGATTATACAAGCTGAATTTCTTTCCTAAGAAAAACCAAGAAAATCGCTTGGTCTTTAACATACTGATGTTCTTGCCAAGGAGATGTCCGCTGCGACGGTTTTCGATGGGACGAGTAATCGCAGCCCCAGAAGAAATACACGGAGACTCCTGTGGGAATGCGCAAAACGGAAGGAAGTTCGGTTAAGTTCGCGACATCCTGTCGCAACACCGAACTGACATACGTCCTGTATGCCTCCGCAGGAAAAAAGTGCTCTTCTTTTTTTCGAGGAGGCTGAGCTCAAGCCCACGGAAAGCGTAGTGTATTTCTGGGGTTGCGATTACTCCCCCCATGAAAACCGCTGGAGCGGCTATCCTCAACATTTTATACTTTCTTACTCTTTGAAAAAAGGGTGATAAAAGGCTTCTATCCTCTTATCACCCTCACCTTTTAAAAGATTACTCTTTGGAAGCAGCTTCTTCAGCAACTTCTGCTTCTAATTGGTCTTGTTCAGAAACAGGTTCTTCTGTTTCTTCACCTTGTTTTACTTCCAAAATAGCATCTGCCATTTTTGAAGTAAGAAGTTTCACTGCACGGATTGCATCATCGTTTGCAGGGATAACATAATCGATTTCATCCGGATCACAGTTTGTATCAACGATTCCGATGATTGGAATGTGTAGTTTATGTGCTTCTGCAATTGCAATACGCTCTTTACGAGGATCAATTACAAATAAAGCATCAGGAAGTTTTTTCATTTCTTTAATTCCGCCTAGGAATTTAACAAGACGATCTTTTTCTTTTAATAAATTTACTACTTCTTTTTTAGGAAGCACTTCGAAAGTACCGTCTTCTTCCATTTTTTCAATATCTTTCAAACGATTGATACGTTTGCGAATTGTTTGGAAGTTAGTTAACGTTCCGCCTAACCAGCGTTGGTTTACAAAGAACATTCCAGAACGGATTGCTTCATCGCGCACTGAATCCTGAGCTTGTTTTTTTGTACCGACGAAAAGGATTGTACCGCCGTTTGATGCGATTTCCTTAACGTAGTTGTATGCTTCATCCACTTTTTTAACTGTTTTTTGTAAGTCGATGATATAGATGCCGTTACGCTCCGTAAAAATGTATTTTTTCATTTTTGGATTCCAACGACGAGTTTGGTGGCCAAAGTGTACACCAGCTTCTAGCAATTGTTTCATTGAAATTGCTGCCATAATAAATTCCTCCTAATTGGTTGTATTCCTCCGCATTTATCTTCTTTATAAGAATACTGTCATTTCAGCACCAATCTTATAAATCCAAATGCGTGTGATTTTTATCTAACTAATTTATAGATAGACTATTTACACCAAAAGTTACTATACCATAACCTTCCTATGTAAGCAAGTAATTTCTATGACTTTTTCTGATACATTTTGATAATTATTTCAGCTTCTGTTTTTCCACAGTTTAATTTTTTAGCAATATCATCTATTGTTTCACCATTCGTATGAAGCTGAAGCACTTTTGCTTCTAAGGAGGTTTCTACTTCATCCTGATATGCAGCTGATTGAGGAATTTCAATATCAGGCCATTCCATCTCTGATTGTGCATCATTTTCTTTATTTTCTATTTGAGGCTTTAAAGATTCTGGTTTTACTTTTTCATTATTAAACGGCTTTTTATCTGGCTGCTTCTCTTCCACTAAGAGATTTTGCAATGTCCTGTTTTCCCTCTGAATTTCTTCCAGTGTCTCTTTCAATATCTTTTCCGTCTGTTTATTGCCGCCGGCGTTCTGTCTGTCTTTTAATAATAAATAAATAGCTAAAATGGAAATGCCGTGTAATAAAAAGCTGATCATCCATAATAATGTTGACATATACATTCCCTTCCATACCTGCTTTATATTAAATCTGGCTGATTTTCTGAAGCGTTGTACGTAATTTAACAATACTTCGTTTATGAATTTGTGAAATTCGGGACGTCGTTAAGCCCAGAACCTGTCCAATTTCCGTAAAGGTTAACTCTTCCTGATAAAAAAGACTGATTACAAGCTGTTCTTTATCATTCAGTGACTTGATGCCTTCTATTAATTCCTGCTTCCATTCTTCCTGGATAAGGCGGGCTTCCGGCCTTAAATCCGGTTTATCTGTTACGCTGTAGCCAATGCCTTCTTTGAGGTCATTCTCATGCCCTTTCGGCTTATCTTCAATAGAAAGCATGTTACTCATTACTGCATCCCGTAATGTGGTCTCTACGTCTTGTACAGTCATTCCAGTAATTTCAGCAATATCTTCCGGCTGCGCCTCCCGTTGATATTTTTGCTCAAAAGCTTCACTTGCCTGTTCTACTTTTTTTGTTTTTTCACGGATAGACCGGGGCAGCCAGTCCCCTTTTCTTAAGCCGTCCATAATCGAACCTTTTATTCGAAATGAAGCATATGTATCAAACTTCAAATCACGTTTCAATTCAAATTTGTGCAACGCATCATAAAGTCCAAGCAGACCATAACTGCGTATTTCCTCACGGTCAACACTGTTCGGCAGTTGACTTACAATTCTTTCCGTGTGAAAGGAAACAAGATACATATAGTTTTCAATAAGTATATTTGCTGCTTCATTATCTTGACTGGTCATCCATTTATTCCATAACGCTTGCTCTTGTGAAGGGTCCAATGAACTCAAAGAATGACACGCTCCTTTCAAATCGGTTAAATCGTATAAATATCATGATTGCGTTTTCTAATCGAAAGCCTTGACGTTTCTGGATCAAATTCAATTGTTCTTCCCAGATTCCCGCCAACGTCTGAGGAAACAATTCTTATATTTAATTTCCGAAGTGCTTCCTGTACAGCTTCTATATTTTTGTCACCAATTCGCATAAAGCTGGTTCCCTTTCCAGCTTGAAACATTTGAGCCCCGCCGGCCATTTTAGCTTTAATATCTCTGGCGCCCTGGTCCTGTAACATTTTTAAAAGCTGTGGAATGGCAGTATCTGCATATTTCATAGGATTAGAATTAGCTGCTCTTGCCTGATTAGAGTCTGGCAGTAAAATATGTGATAATCCCGCTATTCTGCGTTTCTCATCGTATAGTACCGTACCGACACAGGAGCCAAGTCCTAAAGTGCGAATCGTATTGGGGTGTTGAACTGTTTTCGTATCTGCAATACCTACATTGACAATCGTTTTTGTAGTAGTCATATTAATTCCATCCTAATTTGGCAAAGAGCTTTTGAAAGGATTCTGGATCAGGAATAAACAGGAAATTACCTTTAATATTTTCATGATTTTCTTCCTCTTGCCTTATTTCCGTATCAATAATAATTGCATAGTCAGTCACTTGAGAAATTTCTAATAGCCCCAATGTCATAATAGCACCTGCCATATCTATTCCCAGATGGGGCACAGAAGGCTGCAGATTCATCCCTGTAAAATCAGATAGTGCTGTAAGATAAGATCCTGTTAAAATATTTCCGATTTCACTTAATGCAGACATAGCAATTTCTAATTCAGTTCCATTTGTTTGTTCAGATAACCGGAATTGATCGTTATGAGTCAGCTTTTGTACCAGATACTCCGCCTCATCAATTTCGACGACAATGGCCATCACACCAGTGATTTCACCTTCTATCTGAAACATTAATCCGACAATGGGCTGTTCCGGGCCGCCAACTAATTCAATGACTTCATTAAAATCAGCAATCTCTACACTTGGAACCATCATGTCTATTTTTTGTCCAAGCAGCATCGACAGAGATGTCGCAGCATTTCCAGCACCGATATTACCTATTTCCTTTAAAATATCCTTTTGAAAAGTAGTTAATTGAAATGCATCCATGATTAATCATCCGTCTCTTTTGTCTTTATTTCTTCTAAATTTAATAACTTATAAATATCTAATAAAATAATAAGACGGTCATCAAAATTAACAACAGAATGCATATATTCTTTTTTAGCCATGCCAATTGTTTCCGGCGGTTCTTCCAAAAGACCGGACGGGATGTCTAAAACGTCATTGGCATTATCTATAATCAAGCCTACCTGCGTATCATCAATTCTGGTAATAATAATCTGGTCATCTGTACCATGTGCCTTCTGTTCCCCCAGGCGAATTCGCAGGTCTATTACAGGAATAATCTTTCCTCTTAAATTAATAACACCTTTAATGTAGCTTTTCTCGTGTGGAACACGGGTAATCGGCAACGATGTCTCGATAGATTCCACAAAGTTCACCGGTAAACCGTATTCACTGCCATTTAAATCAAAAATAATTGTTTTTTCCAGTCTTTCTGTAGTTAACTGTTCTTGTTCCATTCCAATCTATCCCTTCAAGTTATTTAGTCTACAAGATTGCTCAGCTGGCTGGCCATTTGATTCAAAGGTACTTGATAATCAGCTAACCCTTCATTGATAATTGATTTGGGCATTCCATAAACAATTGCCGTCTCTTCTGTTTCAGCAATAGACAATACATGTGGATTGGCTTTTTTCAGCTCTTTCAGACCGAGTGTTCCATCATTTCCCATTCCTGTTAAGACACATGTAATAATTTGATAGTTCTTCAACGCACACAAAGAGCGGAATAAAGTATTTACAGAAGGGCGATGTCCGTTATCTGCCGGTTCCTGGTTTAAAGAGACAATTAACGCCATGCCACTGCTCTTCACTTCCATATGATATCCACCAGGCGCGACATAAACAGTTCCCTTTTTCATTAACTCCCCGTGCTCTGCCTCTTTTACGGTCACCTTACTAATTTGGTTCAACCGTTCAGATAATGATGCTGTAAATCCAGGGGGCATATGCTGTACAACTGCCACAGGTGCACGAAGATTTTTTGGCAAAGCGGTAATCACTTCCTGCAACGCTCTGGGACCCCCGGTGGACGTTCCAATTGCAACTAATCTTTTAACGTTGAGTGATGGCTTCTCAGACAGGCTTATCGGCTGCCGAATATGCTCTATTGGTACATGCTTTTCTGCATTATTTATTTTTTTATGTACTTTGACTGCAGCTGCAGTGTATACTTTATTGCAAATTTCTTTTTCTACCGTTTTTATATCTAATGAAATAGCGCCAGACGGCTTTGTAATAAAGTCAACAGCACCAGTGGAAATGGCCTGGATGGTCTGATCTGCGCCTTTTCTTGTTTCACTGGAAAGCATAACTACCGGGGTAGGACATTGTTCCATAATCTGTTTTAGAGCTTCTAAACCATTAAGCTTCGGCATTTGAACATCCATCGTAATTACGTCAGGATGCAGTTTTTTTACTTTATTTACACCGTCCAAACCATGAACGGCTGTTCCAACAACTTGAAATCTGCCATCCTCTGTTAAAATTTCTGAAATCATTTTTCTCATAAATGCAGAATCATCTACGACAAGTACATTAATCAGAGTCATTCTCTCACCTCTCCATAAAATGTTTTATCCGCTCCATGAAACTGCCAGACTTACGTAAAGGCCCGCTTGTTTGATTTACATAGGTATGCAGAATTGAATCTACAGCTTTAGAAGCCTTTGTTTTCGGATATAGTATAGTATATGGTTTTTGATGCATTACTGCTTTCATAACATTTCCGTCTTCTGGAATGAACCCCAGACCTTGGGCTTCTCCATCTAAGAAACGGTGAATAATGGTATGAAAATTATTTAAAATATTTTGCCCATCCCTGCTATTTCTTGAACGGTTTAAAATAGTGTAAATTGGCATATCTGCCTGATTTAATAAAATATGCTTTATCATCCCATATGCATCTGTAATAGAAGTAGGCTCGGGTGTGGTTACGATAAAGCATTCATCTGCTGACATGATGAAAAATAACGCCGTTTCTGTAACACCGGCCCCCATATCAAACAGAACATAATCATATTCTCTTAATGTCAGCTCCAGCCCTTGATAAAAAATAGCTTTTTTATGCTGATCTATCTCTAAAAAGTCACGCAGACCAGAGCCCCCGGGAACGTAGTCAACGCCGTAGTTGCTTTTTACAATAGCATCTTGAATGGAGATTCGATTATTTAAAACATCTGCTATAGAATGCTTTGTCTGCATACCAAGAAGCAAATCAATATTTCCCATGCCAACATCCAGATCAAATACTAAAATACGATGTTTTTCTTTTGCAAGTTTAATAGAAAAATTCAAAGTGAAATTTGACTTTCCTACACCACCCTTACCGCTGCATATGGCTATCGTTTTCGCTGCTCTGTGCGGAGCAAGCTGGTTTCTTAGTTTTTCAGCCTGATCATAACTCATTGTTCATCACCTGCAATAAAACGACTAAGCTGCTTTATTGTTGGATCGACCATATCCTCCGGAACATCCTGACCATTTGTTATATACCCTATCCGAATGCCTGAATAACTTGATACCGCATTTAGGATATTGCCGTATTGTTCTGTTTCATCCAGCTTTGTCAATATAAGGCCATGTATTCCAATCGCATCAAACTTCCCGTAAATATCCAGAAAATCTTTCGGCTTTGCAGTCATGGACAAGACAAGATAATTTGTTACCTCGTCAGGGTTTATCCAGTCTGCTAAATCGTTTAAGTAAGCATCGTCCCGATAATTTCTGCCTGCTGTATCTACTAAAATCACATCATAGTCCTGTAATTGTTCTATATACTTGCGATATTCTTGTTTATTATAAGCCACTTGTACAGGTATATGAAGAATCTTCGCATATGTTTTCAGCTGTTCAACAGCTGCAATCCGGTACGTATCCAGCGTAATAAACGCTACTTTTTTATTCTCAGCTAGTTGCATCCGTGCAGCAATTTTTGCAATAGTGGTCGTCTTCCCTACACCAGTTGGTCCAACAAATTGAATCACCTTATGATTATAGGTGAAGCCTAATTCCAGACCTTCTAAACGTTTTTCTATCTTTTCGTGAACAGCTTGCTTTAATGTACTTGAATCTTCTTGAGAGGCAGTTCCTGGGTCGTTTCCTTCCTTCACGATATTCAAAGCAATATCAGGAAGTACTTCCTGCTGTATTAAGCCATCATAGATTATCTGTTCCTCTGGCGTTAACCTGAACTGCAGCTGTCTGCTTTGCGCTTCTAACAGTTTATAAACCTGTTCCATTTCTTTAGAACGCGGAGCATCTTTTATTTCTTCCCGAACCATTTCTTTCTTAAGAACAGGAGCTTCCTTTCGAATTGCAGCTTTTTTAGCAGGTTTCACCGGCTCTGGATCATAACCGGCAACAACCTCGATATAATTTTTTTTAAAGAGCCCTAAGATACCGCCTGATTTAATTTGTCTTGATTGTAAAATCACTGCATCTGTGCCAAAATCTTTTCTAACTTGCTTCATCACTTCCGGCATAGATGGAGCTTTATATTTTTTTATTTTCATGCGATATTCACCACCCCAACGCTTTGTACCTCAACAGTAGGTTCTAATTCATTATACGACAATACAACAACTTGAGGTAAAAACCGGTCTAACAATTGTTTTAAATACATCCGGACTGCAGGAGAGCAGATAATAATAGTTGTTTCTTCCTGTAAGGATACTTTTTCAGCTTCTTTATGAATTGCTTGAATAATAGCCTGCTGCTGATCTGGATCTAATGATAGATAATTTCCATGCTCTGTTTGTTGAATATGGTCAGCAATTGCTTTTTCGACTTTGCCGGAAACAGTAATTACCTTTAACAAGTTATCATCTTTCACATAGCTTTTTGTAATTTGTGATGCCAATGCTTGTCTAACGTATTCTCCTAAAACATCAGTATCATTTGTCAATTTAGCAAAATCAGCAAGCGTTTCAAAAATCACTGGCATATTTCGAATAGATACACTTTCTCTTAGCAGTTTTGCCAATACTTTTTGAATATCACCAATAGATAAAGGTTCAGGAGTTACTTCTTCCACTAAAATTGGGTTGGTTTCTTTTAAATGATCGATAAGCTGTTTTGTTTCTTCTCTTCCCAAAAGCTCAAATGCATGCTTCTTGATAACTTCTGTAAGATGAGTGGACACAACTGAAGGTGGATCAACCACTGTATAACCAGACAATTCTGCTTCATCTTTTACATTTTCACTAATCCATTTTGCCGGCAGACCAAAAGCCGGCTCTTTCGTATCAATTCCCTCTACATCATCCTCTAAAAAGTCAGGTGCCATTGCTAAATAATGATCCAGCATTAACTCCCCGCTGGCAACCGTGTCACCTTTTATCTTTAATTGATATTCATTCGGCTGGAGCTGTATATTATCCCGTATTCGGACTACTGGTATGACCATCCCTAATTCAATAGCAAGCTGTCTCCGAATCATAATTACTCTATCCAGCAGATCACCGCCCTGAGATGTATCGGCTAAAGGAATTAACCCATAACCAAATTCAAATTCTATCGGATCCATATTTAAGAGATTTATAACATTCTCCTGCTGTTTTAAAGCAGTTGATTCCGTTTCTTCTTCCTCTTCTTCTGTAACCTCTTCTGGTTCCGTCGTTCTTTTTTCCATCCAATAGCCGCTAAAAGCCAGGAAGGCTGCAAGAAGCGTAGTTAAGAAAAAGTTTATCGGTGTTAGACCAAGCAAGAAAATAGCTCCTGCTGCAATATATAAAAGCTTTGGGAACTGCAGCAGCTGATCTGTCACATCAGCGCTTAAATTACTTCCTCTGGCGGACCTTGTAACAACAATCCCGGTTGCGGTTGAAATTAGCAATGCTGGAATTTGGCTCACCAGGCCATCCCCGACAGTAAGTCTCATAAATAAATCAACAGATTCCTGCATGGACAGACCCATTTGCACAACACCAATAATCATTCCAAAAAGAATATTGATAAGAACAATAATAATTCCGGCTATGGCATCTCCTTTTACGAATTTACTTGCCCCATCCATGGATCCATGGAAATCTGCTTCATTTTCGATTTTTTCCCGTCGTTCCTTTGCCTGACTTTCCGTAATTAAACCGGCATTTAAATCAGCATCGACACTCATCTGCTTCCCTGGCATCCCGTCAAGGGAGAACCTGGCAGCTACTTCAGATACACGCTCTGCACCCTTGGTAATAACAATAAAATTAATAATAACCAAAATAATAAATACGACAAATCCGACTAAAGGATTGTTTCCAATTACAAAAGAGCCGAATGTTTCTACGACTCCTCCTGCATCACCTTCAGAGAGAATGGCCCGGGTCGTTGACACATTTAAAGCTAACCGGAATAATGTCAAAAGCAAAATCAGTGTTGGAAACACCGAAAACTGCAACGGTTCCGTTGTATTCATTGCCACTAAAATAACAACCAATGCAAGTATTATATTAATTAATATGAGAAAGCTTAAAAGTCCTCCTGGCATTGGTATAACCAGCATGACAATTACTAGTATAACGCCTAAGAGAACCGCAATATCCCGGACTTTCATTTCCATTCTCTCCTAACTTCTTACGCTTTTTTCTCCATTTGATAAACATAAGCAAGAACTTCTGCAACCGGCTGAAAGTATTCCTCTGGAATGACTTCGCCAATTTCTGCTGCTGCATATAATGCTCTTGCCAGAGAACGATTTTCTATCATATGTACATTGTGTTCCTTTGCAATTTCTTTGATACGCTGCGCAATGCTGTCCGTTCCTTTCGCAATAATAAACGGTGCCTCTGCCTTTGCTTCATCATATTTAATTGCAATTGCATAGTGGGTGGGATTTGTAATAATAACATCCGCGCCTGGAACTTCACTCATCATTCTTCTTGTTGCTATCTGCCGCTGTTTTTCTTTCATTTTTGATTTAATTAAAGGATCCCCTTCAACATTTTTATACTCATCTTTAATATCCTGCTTGGACATACGAATGTTTTTCTCAAAATCATACTTTTGATACATATAATCTAAAACACCTAAAAAAATTAATAAAGCAATAGCCGAAAATGCCATTATTGCTGTAACCCGTGCAAAGAATCCCAATGCTCCCTCTGCATCTAAAAAAGCTGTCATGAGCATCTGATCTTTATTCATCCAAATTACTGTAAATGTTACCGCACCAACCAATGTAATTTTTAATAAAGATTTTAAAAACTCCACTAACGCACGTATGGAAAAAATCCGTTTTGCTCCTTTAATAGGATCAATTTTTTTCAAATCAAACTTCAAGGGCTCTGTTGTAAATAAGAACCTGACCTGAAGCAGGTTAGCAGCCAAACCGGAAATAATGGCAATCAGCATGATGGGAGCAACCATTAAAACTGCTTGAAGAAATGAATCATTAAACATCGTTTGAATCGAATTATTAGTCACTTCCCAATGAATGTATTCCGTAAATGATTTTTTATAAAATCCTGTCATATACTGAAGTATATAACCGCCAAAAACAAACAAACCGATAAAACATCCAAGCAGCAGGACGGCTGTATTTATATCCTGACTTTTGGCAATCCGCCCTTTTTTGCGTTCATCCTGTCTTTTCTTTGGAGTGGCTTTTTCTGTTTTTTCACCCGCGAAAAATTGTAAGTCTAATGTCAAAAACACATTAAGCACCTCCAAATAAAGCCATTAATTCCACCATTACACGATACATTGCCTCAAAAACATATTGTAATAAGCCTATGTAAAGTGCGAGAAAAACAAGGATTGCTGCAAAGCTCACAAGAATTTTTATTGGCAAGCCGACAACAAAAACATTCATTTGCGGTACCGTACGCGCTACGATCCCCAAAGCAACATCTACTAAAAACAAGCAGCCTACAATGGGGATAGCGATTTGAAAAGCAATGAGGAACATCGTATTAAATGTCGTCAGTACAAGCTCAATAATACTCTCTTCGCCAAATGGGATAAATTGATCTAATGAAATATAAGAAAAGCTGTTCATCATTCCATTTAAAATCATATGATGGCCGTCTACAGATAAAAGAAATAATAACGCAATAATATAAAAATATTGACCTGTCAATGGACTTTGTGCACCTGTTTGCGGGTCTACAACATTGGCAATAGCAAAACCCATTTGGAAATCAATAAAACCGCCGGCAACTTGAATAGCAGATACTAAAATAAACGCAATTAATCCAATACAAATACCGACAAGCGCTTCTTTCACCAGCAGAAATATATATAAATCATTCAGGGCAACATTACCGATGTCCACTGAGGAAATTAAAATGATTGTCAGAAAAAAACTGATTCCTATTTTAAATTGAACCGGAACTGACCGATAAGAGAACAGAGGCATAATTACAAAGAATGCCATAATACGAACAAAAATCAGAATGAATGCCGGAACAAGATTCCAGTTTATAATATCAATCATTCGTACTACCCTATATATTGATTAATATTCATATATAAATTGGAAGTGAATTCAACGATTGTCGTTAACATCCATGGTCCGAAGAATACTAAACCAAGTAACACTGCTAAGATTTTTGGAATAAATGCCAATGTCTGTTCTTGAATTTGTGTTGTTGCCTGAAAAATACTTACAAGTAGTCCGACTGCTAAAGCCAGCAGCAGTAACGGGACTGTTATTAACAAAATTGTAAAAATCCCCCGTTCAGCCAGGGTTAATACCAATTCACTACTCATTGATTCTACTCCCTTCAATGAATCTCATCTAAAAACCACCGAGTAGTGACTGCGTAATCAAATACCAGCCATCCACCAGTACAAATAGTAATATCTTAAACGGCAATGAAATCATTACCGGCGGCAGCATCATCATCCCCATTGACATAAGAATACTTGCGACAGCCATGTCAATAATTAAAAATGGGATAAATATCATAAAACCCATCTGAAATGCTGTTTTTAATTCACTGATTGCAAATGCAGGAACTAAAGTGGTTAAAGGGATATCCTGTACGGTTTCTGGAGGTTCTGCCTCTGTATAACGCATGAATAATTGCAAATCCTTCTGTCTTGTATGCTGTGCCATAAATTCCTTTAAAGGAACACTTGCATTATCATAAGCTTCATCCAAGGTAATCTCCTCAGCAAAGAGCGGCGACAAACCTTGCTCATAGACTTCTGAGAAAGTCGGAGCCATGATAAAGAAAGTCAAAAATAACGCAATACCAATGAGCACCTGATTTGGGGGCATCTGCTGCGTTGCTAAAGATGTACGTACAAATGACAATACAATAATAATCCGTGTAAAGCTGGTCATTAAAATTAAAATTCCCGGAGCCAGAGAAAAAATCGTTAATAACAGCAATAGCTTCACTGATGTTGCTATATTCGTTGGATCAGAACCTGAAAATATATCTATAAATTCATTCATTTAAATCGTCCTTATGCTTCTTAATAAGATCTTGGCGATTTTTGCGGATTGACTGCAGCTCCCTAGTAAGTAATTGATTAAAGGATTTGTCAGATGACTTACTAGATTTTTCATTTTTTCCTTTTGAAAATAAGGATAAGGTATCCGGATTCTTTTCTTCCGATTGATCAATCAGCTGTTCAATCGTTTCAGGATCATCGATTTCCTCTAACAGCTCCACATTATCTCCAACACCAATAAGATAATATCTGTTTCCAACACGGATAATTTGCACAGATTTATTTGCTCCTACAGATACTCCACCCACATTGCGCAGGAGGCCTGGCTGCTGATTAAACCCATTTCTTTTTCCTAAAAGCTTTAATACGATATAGACTAACCCCAGTACCAGAGCCAGACCAACAATTAACCGGACAATTTGCCAGCCCATCGATGTATTTGAAGAATCATCTTCTATCAAAAATCCACTGTCATTTTCCAGGATACTGTCTTCCTCATTCGTATCCGGCTGCTCATTATCCATATTTTGTTCATCGTTACACTCCTCACCATTTTCAAGGCAGTCTAACACATTTGTTTCTGCGCTTATACTGACCGGGAGCAATATAAAAAACAACACTCCCGCTCCCAGTACAAATATACGCCATGATTGCTTCTTCAATCTCGTCAACTCACTTTTTAAACACACTTGGGGAGTAAATACATCCCTGTGATACCCCTTCACTTCATACGGGTGGACGCTGTCCCCCATTCATTAGTGAGAAAAGATATATCCGTCTCACTAAATGAAGTTTACTTATCCAAGTGCTTTTTGAATAGCTTCAATAACACGTTCTGCCTGGAATGGTTTAACAATAAAGTCTTTTGCTCCGGCTTGAATAGCATCGATAACCATAGCCTGCTGTCCCATTGCTGAACACATAATTACCTTTGCTTCTGGATTTACTTGAAGAATTTCTTTTAAAGCTGCCAACCCATCTTTTTCTGGCATCGTAATATCCATGGTCACTAAATCAGGTTGACTTTCCTTAAATTTTTCAACAGCTTCATTACCGTCTTGTGCTTCAGCAACTACTTCAAAATCATTTTTTGTTAAAATATCCTTAATCATCATTCTCATAAAAGCTGCATCATCTACGATTAAAATCTTTTTGCTCATTTTTTTCTCTCTCCTCATTATACTAATCTACTTTTTCAAATGTTGAATTCTATCTAACTGACTAACAATATCCGTTACACGTACTCCGAAGTTTTCGTCGATAACAACAACTTCCCCTTCAGCCACTAATTTTTCATTTACAAGAATATCTACAGGCTCCCCGGCCAACTTATCTAATTCAATAATGGATCCTGCTCCAAGTTCTAAGATTTCCTTAATGGACTGCTTTGTTCTTCCTAACTCAACAGTGACTTTTAAAGGGATATCCATCAGCATATCCAAATTACGTTGTCCCTGACTGCTTAAAGGGGGCTGTTTAAAATCTGAAAAAGCTGCCTCCTGTATATTTGCTTCATGCAGGCTGCCGTGTCTGCCCAGAATGTCATCATTTTTTTGATGTGTTGATTCTGTCCTTGCTGCTGTCCGGCTGACAGACTCTTCCGCTTGAATGTTTTCCTGCAGTGGTGCTGAAGGAGTATTTAAGCTTGTATTTACATTCGTTTCAGGGATATCAGCCGGTTCGCTTGCTGCTGCTTTCTCTGGCTTCTTTTCTGCCGGACTTTCTTCTGTAGCTGCAGGAGCCGGATTCATTAATTGCTGTACTAATTCTTTAGCAAAATCAATTGGAACAAGTTGTACCATATTAGAATCTATTAAATCTCCAACCATTAATTTAAAGAAGACTTTGACATAAACGTCATCTTCAAATAGACCTTCTTTTCTTTCATTCCCCAATCCATGAATAATCTGCGGAGGAGAAATGTCAATTTTCTTATTAAATACTGTGGACATACTTGTGGCAGCAGCACCCATCATCTGATTCATTGCTTCCTGAACTGCACTGAGGTGCATTTCGTTCAGTTCCTTATCCGGGCTTGTCCCATCACCGCCAAGCATAATATCAGCAATTACTTCTGCATCCTCTGATTTAATGAAAAAAACATTATTGCCAGTAAAGCCTTCTATGTAATTTACTTGAACACTTACAGGTTTAAATGTCACTTCTTCTTCTAATTCATCTTTTGTAATTGTTGTAACAGCTGGTGTTGTAATCTCTACCTTTTGGTTTAAAAGTGTAGACAGAGTAGTAGCGGAGCTTCCAAAGGAAATATTTCCAATCTCTCCTAAAGCGTCTTTTTCTATACTCGTCAGGAACTCGTCCCCACCCGTTTGCTCCTGCTGGTTTTCATCCTCTTTATTTTCAGATACATTAAGCAGTGCATCAATTTCTTCCTGCGACAGCTTGCCGTCATTCATCATTTTCCATCACCCCATTCAGTTCCTCTAATACTTGAACAGACATTTTATGCCGATACTTACCTGGCTGCACAAGAAACTTAAACTCATCATTCACAGCCATCTTTAACGGCGAATCAATCGGCTGATCTAATGCAATCACATCCCCGGCAGAGAACTTCAAAAATTCATCAATATTAATTGTTGCTTCACCAAGGATTGCTTTTACTTCAACATCCGTATTTTGAAGATACTGTGACATTCTTTGCAGACTTTTTTCATCTTTATTTTTATTCGTCTGCATCCAATAGCTTGCAGAGAGCTTTGGTATAATTGGTTCCAAAATAATATGCGGAATACATATATTAATCATACCTGATACTTCTCCAATCATAGCTGTTAAAGAAACAACAACAACTGTTTCTGTTGGTGCAACAATCTGCATAAATTGGGGGTTCTCTTCAAATTCTTCTAAAACCGGTTCAATATCTGCAACAGATGACCAAGCATTTTTTAAACTGTCTTCAGCTTTCTCAAACAATTGTGTGAGCAAAAGCTTTTCAATTTCTGTCAGACTGCTTTTTTTTGAATCACTGGAACCTTTTCCGCCCAGCAACCGCTCCAATAATGCGAAAGCGATATTCGGGTTAATTTCCATAATCAAATTTCCGTCCAACGGCTGCAAACTATAAATATTAAGCACTGTCCGTTTCGGTACAGAGCGTATAAATTCCTCATAAGGTACCTGGTCCACAGAGGTAACATTTATATTTACATACGTTCGGAGCTGCGTAGCAAAAAAGGTTGTAAGCAATCTTGCATAGTTTTCATGAAGCCTAGAAATGCTTCGTATCTGGTCTTTAGAAAAACGTAACGCTCTTTTAAAATCATATACGCGAATACGTTTTTCATCTTCTTCCTTTTTCAACTCTTCTGCATCCATTTCTCCTGATGTTATCGCTGAAAGCAAGGCATCAATTTCATTTTGTGATAATACCTCATCCATAAAATTTGGTCACCTCCTAGCATGATATAATCTATTGAAGTATTTTCTTAATGGTATATACTTCGGTAACCGTTCCTTCTGTCATCATTTCATTTAAATTTGTTTTCAGCGTCTCCTCCAGATCATCAAGACCTGTTTGAAAATCCTCTTCTTCCATAACAGCCAATTCTTTAATTAATAGATTGGTGATTTGGAAGTCTCTTTTTTGTAATTCTTCCATCGCTTTTTTATCATCTGTAATCACTTGAAACTGAACCTGTACATATCTATCATCTTTAATATCTGTTGTTACTTCCGGCGTTTCATAGGAATGACTGACCATATCATCAATAGATTGCTCGCCGGATGTTTCTTCCGGTTCATTCACATAGATGACAATAATAAGCGTAGCTACAACACCAACAAGTAAAGTAATGATTGACGTTACAGCTATTTTTAATATTTTACTCATCTTTTTCACCTGCCTTTAAAGGAAGTGCAGGAAACCCAATCTCGTGATAAAAGGCTGTTACCTTTTTAATAATTTCTTCTTCACTTTCTTTTACAAACACTTTTTTTCCATTTAACAATGAAATACTTGTATCTGCATGGGCCTGAACTTGCTCAATCATTATTGCATTAAGAACAAAAGGTTCATTATTTAATCGGGTCAATCGAATCATGATTTATCGGGACTAGTCTGAGCATGTTAGTTCAGGCTAGCCCCTTCCTCCCTTGCTTATCGTTTTAGATTAACAAGCTCCTGTAAAATTTCATCAGATGTTGTAATTATTCTGGTGTTCGCCTGGAATGAACGCTGTGCTGTAATCATTTCAGTGAATTCTTCGGATAAGTCTACGTTGGACATCTCAAGCTGACCAGTTCTAAGTACACCGGCGCCTTCCTGTTCCGGTGTAAAGAATTCTGCACCTCCTGGGGCAGGCATTATACCAGAGTTATCTGTTGCACGATACAAATTACCGCCTAATTTTTCTAAACCATTAGGATTGGAAAAACGGGCCAAGCCTATATTAACGTTATTATCTACAACTTCTCCGTCTGCATCTATATACGTAACTGATCCATCTGTTAAGATACTGAAATCCTGTGAACCTGGTGGAACCTGAATGGCTTCTCCCTCGCTATCTAATAAATAAAGACCTTCCGCGTTTACAATATATCCGTTATCATCAAAACCAAAGCTCCCGGCACGTGTATAGTATCTATCATTTGGATTGGTTGTCACTGTTGCTCCTGCCCCTTCACCAGTAACCTGACCACCGCCTACAACAAACATACCATCTCCATCAATCATAAAATCTAACGGATAATTTGTAGTTTGCGTAAATCCCTGTGTATGGACATTATTAATCGCTCCTTGCTGTGAACCAAGACCAACCTGTTTGGCATTAACACCGCCTCGATTTCCGCCAGCACCCTGTGCTCTTGATGAAGTTTGGCTCAGCATATCCTGAAAATTAATCGTTGCTTTTTTATAACCATTGGTATTAACGTTAGCAATATTATTTCCGATAATATCTAATTTTGTTTGTGAATTTTTCATTCCTGAAATACCTGCATACATTGAACGTAACATGATTATTTCCCCTTTTTCCTTTTAATTTGACCGCTTCTGTCATTCCGCGGTTACAGACTTCCCTTAAAGGGTCCAGCCTTTTTGAATTTACAATAAAATTGTTCCATCGATATTAGTAAATACTTTTTTATCTGCCTCGGATTGATTCAACGCAGTAATCACTGTATTATTTTTGACACTGACAACCATTGCGCTTCCATCAACAACAACCAAAGCATCCTTAACTCCCATTTGTTTAGCTTCTTTTACTTTCTCATGAATAGATTCCCATTCCTTGTTGCTAAACTGGATATTCCTCTCCCGCATTCGATCTGCTGCATGCTTGCTGACAGCCAGTCCTTGTTGCTGTTGGAGAATATCGCCAAAGGATACATTTCCTTTTTTCGGTGCCGCTTTTTGTATATATTGCTCCTGTGATATAGCTGGTACGATTGGTTGAATTGGGCGAACCATTATTTTTCCTCCTCATTCTCAGAAGGGTCTGTTACATTATTTTCTGATTCATCATCTGTTTCCTGTCCTGATGTTCCTACCTCAATCACTGTATCAGCATAGATTTTCTTACCATTTTCCAAATGGAAAACAGCCCATCCATCCTGCTGAGATACAGAAACAATTTTACTTGATTCAATACCTTTTTCTCTTCCTGTTTCCTCGTCAAATGTTCTATAATTCACCGTTTCGCCGATCATATGGCTATACTGGATAGCTGGAGAAACAAGCTGATTATTAACCAGTAGCTCCATCGACTTTGACATATTCATCATTTGCTCCAAGGAAGAAAAAGTTGCCATTTGGGCAATAAATTCACTTTCATCCATTGTGTTCATTGGATTCTGATTTTGCATTTGCGCAACCAATAATTTTAAAAATTCATCTTTTCCTAATTCAGATGAAGGTGCCCTTTGCGTCGATTGATTACTTAAATATAAAGATGGATCTATGGAAGTAATTATTGTCACCGCCTTTCAAAAATGGATAAGAGCCATTACAAGCTAGGTTAACTCTGTATCTGTTCTTCTTCATTTTGAGATAATAGCTTCTCCATAAACGATTCAAATGACTCTGTTTCAGAATATTGCTCCTGTTCATTTGACTCAGAAGACTCTTCAAAATGATCTGCCTGCTGCTGGTCATTTTGATTTTCTTTCGAATTTTTAGATGCATCCGTTCCGTTGGAAAGCATCACATTATCCTGCTTTTCAATAGTTACCTGATGCGGAGAAAATACATTTCTCAGCTGATGCAGATTAGATTCTAATACTTCTTTTACGGCCTTAGAGGATACGAGCATCTGTACTGTCAATTCACCATTTGTCTGAACAAAACGGATTGTCATTTCCCCTAAATTATCTGGCCTTAATTGAATAGATATCGGATTTTGTCCTTGTACAAAGTTGTGCAGACGCTGGCTTTGAACAAGACTTTCAATCTTATCAATCAATTCTTTTCCTGATAAAGCCTTTGACAAATCTGTTTGCCCCATATTGACAATAAATTGCTCTACTTTTGAGATAGGCAGGCTCTCTTGTCTGAAAACATTTGGAGATGCACCTTGAATAGTTGTTTGCAGCCAGGCAGCTAATTTCGGCTCTATACGCTGTGCAGCTTCAGATACTGTTTTTGCCGATTGAGCTTCTGTTTGATCTGCAAAATTAACATTACTGTTCTGCTTAATAACTCCTGGAGCTACCTCTTTAAAAATTGATTGCAGCCATGTTACTATTCTGGCTTCTGTGCGCTGTGATCCTTCCATAACTAATTCAGATCTAACTGCTTTTTGCGGTTGAATCAGTATTTGTTCTACCAGCTTCCAGTCTTGCAATTGTTTCATTATTTGCTTTACCGTCTGTTCAGCAACTGCAGGGTTAGCTTTTTCCATCTGTTGGCTTATGACTTGTATTAATTGCTGTATTCTTGCTTGCCTATTATCCTCTGCCGGTTGGTTGGCAGCTTGTCCAGCATTGCTTCCAATATCCTTCAACAATTGTTCTTCCATTAAACCTGACTCTTTGAATAAATCAGCGATCTGCTTTACCATTTGCTCTGCTGTTGCAGAATCAGCTCTTAATATGAATTGATTTAAATCCTGCAAAGCTTTATTTACCTCTACTGCTTTAGGATTCAATTCATCATTTGTCTCTGTTCCTTCAGGCAGATTGGCATCAAGCAATTGATAAACCATCTGGTTTACTGTCTGACTAAAAATGAATGAGTCAGCTCTTTGCATGTACTGATGAATATCGTCCAAAGCTTCTTTTTTATCCAACTCAGGATTTTCCTGGAAAAACCGATCCCAATCCTGCTTTAATTTTGCTAACAGACTGGCTGTATCATCTATAACCGCCATTTCACCTACACTTTGCAACAGATTTACTATTTCATTGTAAATATCTGCAGCTCCCTGTAAATCTGCTGTTTCTTCTGAAGGAGATAGATGCTGTTTAAGCAGTTTTTGAATAAGTAATTTCTGCTGCTCGTCATTATCATCCATAGAAACTTCTTGTTGAGAATATAAGCTTTGCATTACTAATGTAAGTATTTCTTCTTGCAAGCCATCATTTTCTTGCAAAATAGCGAGTACTTCATCTGGTAATAGCTCCTTCAGCTGTTGATACGTTTTATCCAGCTGTTTCTTCTTATTTTCTTGCATTGGGACTGATATATCATCGGATACTGGTACTGTTTGCCGTAATAATAAATCACGGAAACCCGAATTCTGGTTCATTCCCTGTCCGGTATGCATCTTCTGATTGGAAAGCATAAATTCAGGCATACTTAATATCATCGGATTCATTTATTCACCTCCCTTCAATTTTTTATAAATAAAGAAAATCTATGATTCTAACATAAAATTGTATTTATTAAGGAACAGCTACGTCCAGCTCAATCAACATTTTGGTATAGGTTGTCGCTGCTTCCAATTCCATTTTCTGTAAAATATCACCGCGATCACCCGTTGACATTTCTTCTAAAATATCAACAGCTAAATCATCCTCTAAATTTTCGAGGATAGCGGCTGCTTCTTTACTTTTCATACCTTCCAGCGTTTTCGTCATAGAACTTTTTTCTGAAGCATTTGCCTGCCCTTGCGGATGCTCTACCTCTTGCTCTCCATCCGCATTTTCTTCTGCATCAGCACTTGCTGTTTCTTCCAGTTCATCCTGCAAACTGCTGATCTGGCTTTCCAGTTCAGTGACGGTATCCTCAAGACCTTGAATTTGTTCATCCTTGTTATCAATAATTTTATCTTTGCTTTCCAGCTGATTTTGTAGTGCCTGGATGTCATTGCCAGCATTTTTTTCTTCATCATCTATGAACATTTCTCCAACAACAGGAATGGATTTCCCCTGTTCCTTCAGCCAATCCAACGTATTAAATCCTGCAATATGTAAAACAAAAACAACAATGACAGCCAGAATAAAGAGTGGCATAGCTATTAAAAACAGCTTCATAAAGACACCACTTGAAGACTTTTGAACTTCTGTTTCGCTTTGTTTTTTATTCTTCATTTTTTTCACCTTTGCTTTTGTCTCAGATACTGTTGCATTGACATTTCATCCATAAAACTGGCTTCCTGTCTTCTTACAATTGCTTGAGCTTCTTCTTTTTTCAATTCAATAATCTTGTCATATTTTTTATATTCAATATAAGCTTCAGATAATTTGCTTTGTTTCTTATTCATATCGTTTCTTGCTCTTTGAACTAAAAGCTGGACAGTTTGAATTTGATTTGTCAGTTTCTCAATATAGGCAGACTGTTCTTTTATTTTCTCGATCGATGTAGACGCTTGAATGGCAGTTTCAAAGGAGTTCTCTGCAACTTCTTTTTTCTGCAATAGATTATACAGCTCCGTAGCAATCTTCTCGAACGTTTCTTGTGACTGCGCATAAGCCTTCTGAGCTATTTGCTTCTCATTATCATGTATATCTCTTATCTTTGCTAAACTGGATATCCCAGCCATAAAAACAACTCCTTTATTCAACCAGATTTCTCATCATTTGAACGGTTTCTTCAAAGCTTACCTGCTCATACACCCCTTGTTTTAAAAAAGAAACAATTTTGGGATAAGATGAAACAGCTAAGTCTACCTCAGGATTTGTTCCTTTTTTATATGCGCCAATAGAGATTAACTCATTATTTTCTTCATACGTTGCAAGAAGTGTTCTTAAACCTGTCGCTATCTGTTTATGCTCATCTGTTGCAATAACATTCATCACCCTGCTGATTGACTTTAAAACATTAATTGCGGGATATTGACCTCTTTCTGCAATTTTACGGTCCAGAACAATGTGACCATCAAGAATACCTCTTACTGCGTCAGCAATCGGTTCATTCATGTCATCTCCATCAACCAGCACCGTATAAAATCCAGTTATTGAGCCTTTTTCATCCGTGCCGGCCCGCTCTAACAACTTAGGTAAAATAGAGAATACGCTTGGAGTATATCCTTTTGTCGTCGGCGGTTCGCCAACAGCTAAACCAATTTCTCTCTGTGCCATAGCAACACGTGTAACAGAATCCATCATTAAATTCACATTAAATCCTTGTTCTCTGAAATATTCACTGATAGCAGTCGCTGTATATGCTCCGCGAATTCGCATGAGTGCAGGCTGATCAGAGGTTGCTGCAACAATAATGGATTTTTTTAATCCCTCTTCGCCTAAATCATGCTCAATAAATTCACGAACCTCTCTTCCACGCTCCCCAATCAGTGCAATAATATTTACATCCGCATTACTATTCCTTGCAATCATTCCTAATAGTGTACTTTTTCCGACACCGCTACCGGCAAACAGGCCGACACGCTGACCGATTCCCATTGACAAAAATCCATCAATAGCCCGCACACCAATTTGTAATGGCTGTCTGATTGTCGGGCGGGAAAGCGGGTTAGGAGGCTTTCTCTCCGTCTGGTATCTTGTTAAGCCCTTTGGTAATGATTCAGAATCAGAAAGCGGCTTTCCCAAAGGATCTAATACATGACCTATCAGACTTCTTCCTACCTTCACCATTAATGGATTTCCAGTAGCCTCCACTAAACAGCCTGAACCAACTTCATTAACTTCCCGATAAGGCATCAAAATAATTTTTTCGTTCTGAAAGCCTACTACTTCTGCTAAAATGAGATTACCATCGTTTGTACTGGTATGTATGTAACAAACCTCACCAATATTCGCAGCCGGCCCTTCTGATTCAATCATTAAGCCTACTACGCGAGTAACTTTTCCAAATCGTTTATATGAATCAGTTTTTTCAATTATTGAGATGAGCGCCTCTGTATTCATTGCATATCCTCCATAACATAATCCATCAATGCCTCTCTTATTTTCTGCAGCTGTGCATTGACACTTGTTTCCACTTGCCCATGAGGGTATTGAATAATACAGTCTGTTGACTCGATATGTACATCTGCATGGATAGACAGCTTAGTATCGTCGCCTATTAGACGCTGCAGCTCATCCTGATGAGAATGAACCTCTTCATAATAATCCGGGTGAACAATGATTGTAATGGACGGCTGGGACTTCACATCTTCAATCGCCGCCTTGATTAATTCCATAATATAATCTGGTTTTCCCTTTAACTCCTGATGCAGGATTTTATTCGCAACTGTCATGGATATCTCCACAATGCTTTCTGTTTGCTTTTCCAAGGTTTGATGATAATCCTCTTTTGCTATATCAATGATATGATTAGCTTTGTTCAGCCGACTTTCAAACTGCTGAAAAGCCTCTTGCCTTCCATCCTCATATCCTTTTTGAAATCCTTGCTCCTGTGCTTCCTCAATTAACTTTTGTTTTTCTTCTTCCCACTTGCTGCGAGCTTCTTTTATCTGATTATCAGCTTCTTCAACCCGTTTGTCCTGCTGCTCTTCAATAGAGGCTAACTCTTGTTTTCGTAATAAAATGGTCTCAGATAATTGCTGATGCACTTTATTTGCGTCCTCTTGATGCGTATCTGCCGGCGGAACAATGGATTCAATCGGTTTAATCGATATTTGTTTTTTGTAACTAGACAATAATATCGTCTCCTCCGCCTCGCGCGATAACAATTTCTCCTTTTTCTTCCAGACCACGTATTACATTGACAATTCGTGTTTGTGCCTCTTCTACATCTTTTAAGCGCACTGGTCCCATATACTCCATCTCTTCTTTAAAGGTAGTCACCATACGTTCAGACATATTATTGAACACAATATCCTTCACCTCATTGCTGGCAACTTTAAGAGCTAATCGTAAATCATCATTATCCACTTCTCTGATGACACGCTGAATGGCACGATTATCCAAGGTAACAATATCTTCAAATACAAACATTCTTTTCTTAATTTCTTCTGCTAAATCCGGATCCTGAGACTCTAAAGCATCTAAAATTGTTTTCTCTGTTGCACGATCTACTCCATTAAGCACCTCTACCACCGTTTGAATACCGCCAGTCTGTGTGTAATCCTCAGTCATAGAAGAAGATATATTTTTTTCTAACACCTGCTCTACCTGGCTGATAATCTCTGGTGATGTTGAATCCATCGTAGCGATTCTACGGGCAACATCTGCCTGTACATTTTTAGGCAGGGCAGAAAGGATTTGGCCACTTTGCTCAGCATCTAAATACGAAAGGATAAGCGCAATGGTTTGCGGATGCTCTCCTTGAATATAATTTAAAACCTGCTGCGGGTCTGCCTTTCTTGCAAAATCAAATGGTCTTACCTGCAAGGAAGAGGTCAGACGATTGATAATGCTCGATGCCTCCTGCTTCCCGAATGCTTTTTCCAAAACTGTTTTGGCATATCCTATACCTCCTTGAGAGATATAATCCTGTGCAACTGCAATCTGATGAAATTGATCTAATATATCTTCTTTTAAATGTGAATCTACCTTTTTCACAGAGGAAATATCTAAGCTGAGCTTCTCAATTTCTTCTTCTGATAAATACTTATACACTTGTGCTGATACATCCGGACCTAATGAGATTAAGAGAATGGCTGCTTTTTGTCTTCCTGTGAGTGTATTTTTTCTTGCCATCAATAAAACCTCCTAGTCTTCATTCATCCAGCTCCGTAATAATTTCGCAAATTCTTCTGGTTTTTCATTTGCAATTTTCTCAAGCTGTTTTCTCCTGATAACTTCTTCTGTATCTTTTGCGGTAGTAAGATCTGGAATAACCGGTTCCTCGTTATTGGTTACAGATGTTAATGGCTGTTCTTCCTGTATTTCTTCTTCCAACCATTCTTCCTCAGCACGATTTCTTCTGAGCATAACTATTAAAATAACTATGACAATTAGTAATATTCCGCCGGCAATATACAGCCATAAAGGAATTCCTGCTCCAGATGGTTCTTCTTGTTCTCCGGCAGAAGCGCTGAATTCCTGGAAAACAATCGATGTATTAGCAACGGCCTCTTCATCCTGTAAATCACCATCAACCGATGTTTCGATGATAGAATTCAAAATGGATTCGACACCTTCTTGAACATCTGTCTGTTCTTGCTGGTTTAAAAATTCTGTTTCTCCATCTGCACTTTGTCTTGCGCTGTTAACTGCCACCTGTATACCAAGGTCTCTGACTTGGTAAGGACTTTCTACTATCTCACGACGGATACGGTTAAACTCATAATTAATGGTTTCTTTATCTAATTCGTATTCACCGTCGTCACCATCACCGGCAGGAAAGTTAGCAACATCTTCCTCTCCAGTGCCCGCAACACCATCCAGGCCTCCCTGGCCTGCATAAGACTCTTGTATCGTTTCTAAGCTGACAGGAATACCTTCCATTGCTTCTAAATCGACAGGCTCTACTAAGTCTTCTGTTCGATTCTCCTGTGAAAAATCAATATCTGCAGTAACGGAAACAACAATATTTTCATTTCCTAACATTGTACCGAGCATCTGCTGTAATCTTCGTTGAATATCCCGCTCTACATCTTTCTTAATAGATTGCTGATTTGAATATGTATCCTGACCTCCGGCAAATTGCGTATCCCGATCATAGTATTCAAAGTACTGGTTCATAATGATGATATCTTCCGGATCTAAATTAGGGACTGCCTTCGATACAAGATGATAAAGTCCTTCTACCTGATTTCCTTCAAATTGATATCCTGGCTGTGTATGCAGCATGATAGCAACACTTGCTTCTCCAGATGCTTCATCAGCAAATACAGGCTGCTCTGGCATGTTGATCATGACATTTGCATCTTGTATGCCATCGATACCGGAAATCAAATTCCCAAGTTCAGTTTGCATTGCATCCAGTTTCATAACACTAAATTCATTCTCTGTAATACCCCAGGAGGCATTTTCACTAAAAAAAGAATAATCTATACTTCCGCTGCTTGGAAGACCCATAGAAGCAAACTCCAATAATAACGAATCAACCTGTTCCTCGGGAACCAGAATAGAGGCTCCGCCATTTTCAAGCTCATATGGAACAGCTCTCGTATCCAGCTCAGCTGTAATCTGGCCAGCCTCTTGCAGGGATAAATTATTATACAGAGGAACAAATTTCGTATTTGCAGTAAAGAAAACCATCGCAGCAATCAGCATAATGATCAGAACTGCTCCACCAATCATTGTTCCTTTTTGTCCCTTAGATCTGGATTTCCAAAAAGTAAAAGTGGATTCTCTCCATCTTTGTAATCTCTCTTTCATATACACTACCCTCACTAAATTCAAAAAACTGTAATCTTTATTATTACTTACGGTATTCACTCCAAAATATGGAAACAAATTTCATCAGACGAGTACCCATAAACTTTCGCCAATTAGTTTAATTACCATCAGAATTAAATTATATTAATCTGATAACATTGGTAACCATAGTCCAGGCTCCAGTTCTGTATTAACTTCACACTGTCATAGTGACTTATGCACCAGCTATATAATATTCGTAATTCATTATTCCAATGCTTGTCATTTAGGAATTTTTTTAACATCCTCTTATAATTATCTTTACACCTGCATTCGCATAATTTCGTTGTATGCGTCAATTACTTTTCTCTGTACCTGTACTCCAGTTTCCAGTGTAATACTTGCTTTTTGAGCTGAGATCATTACATCATGAAGGTTCTCCACATTACCATTTGCTAATCCTTCTGTCTGCTTGTCTGATTCTAATTGAATATGATTTAAATCCTCTATAGCACTTTTTAACATGGAGGAGAAATTACTTTGTACTTCGTTTGGAGTTATACGCGAAGGTTGATCATTTCCAATTTCATTCAAAGAAGGAAAATTAGTTCCAGCTATGTTCATTCCACTATACCACCTTTATTTTAGTTTTTTCCTATTTCTAATGCTTTCATCAGCATTCCTTTACTGGCATTGAAAGCTGTCACGTTTGCTTCATAAGAACGGGAAGCGCTCATCATATCAACCATTTCTTTTAAAGGATCCACATTGGGCATCTCTACATAGCCATCCTCATTTGCATCTGGATGCTCCGGATTATATACAAGCTCAAATGGCGTCTGATCCTCGACAATCCCTGTAGCTCTCACACCATCACCAGAGTTATTGCCACCTTCAGCGTATTTTAACATTTGCTTAAATGAAGGCTGTCCCGTACCAAAGGTAGCCATTTTCCGACGATATGGCTCGAATTCCCCGTCTGCATTCTGTGTAGCCCGGGTTGTCTGCGCATTTGCCAAATTGGAAGATACTAAATCCATGCGCAGTCTTTGAGATGTTAGTCCGCTTGCGCTGGTATTCATCGACTGAAAGATAGACAATTTTAATTTCCTCCTCGGATAACTGATTGTAAACTGCTGAATTTCCCATTCATACGATCAATAAGACTATTATAATAGATTTGATTTTTAGCCAGTTCTGACATTTCTTTATCAATATCGACATTATTACCGTTATGATTATATGTAGTTGATGAATCTTTTACAATACGAAAAGCTTTATTTTCTCCATCATTAAAGCTCAAATGACGTTCATTAGTTTTTTTTGCTTGAAGAGCACCCAGTTCATTTTCTAAAGCAGATCTAAAGCTTACTTTTTCAGCTTTATAATTCGGTGTATCTGCATTTGAAATGTTATTGGAAATAGCATTATTCTTTGCAGAAGCATACTGTATCGAATTTTCTAACTGGCTAATAGTTCCACTAAATAAATCCATTTGTATTTCACACCTTCTTTTTTAACATTAACACCCATAAAAGATATTCATTATACGAATTAATTTTAAATTAAGTGATTGATAAAGTCTATGCAATTTCTACATAATTCTTGACAAATATCAAAATGAATCGTTCGAACTAGAACAAAACACCCAACTTATTGATATTTTGTAACAAATTATTACAAAATAATACAGAAAATAAAATTAACCTCACTTTTGCCAGCATAAATGAATAAGACTTTTTAATTAAAATAAAGCTATATATCAAATTTCGATCAAAAAACAGGTAATTAGACCTCTTTTTTTCATTTTACCCTTTCTTGCTCAGGAATTCAATATACTCATTTTAAATTATATTTAAATCTAATTTACTATAAATATATATTTATTTCTTATTACACATTAGAAAGCTTCCATTTTCACTTTTTCTTAAATGTTTTACATTAAGAATTTTACTGCACTGCGTTAAGTTCTCCTTTGAAACAGCCCTTACTTTTTCCTCATAACCTGTTGCAGTGATACCCGAAAATCATAATTAAATCTGATTTATTCATCATAGACATTTACAGAAGAACGATTTTGAAACTTTTCCAATCATTTTCTCACACAAAAAAAGCAGTGAGAGAATATTCCTCCACTGCTTTTTAACAGTTTATTTAGCGTGTACGGATTTTTTCCAGTTCTACTAAGAACTTATCATTTAATACTTTAATATAAGTTCCTTTCATACCCAGAGAGCGGGATTCAATAACTCCTGCACTTTCCAGCTTACGTAGTGCATTAACAATTACAGAGCGTGTAATCCCTACACGGTCAGCAATCTTACTTGCAACTAATAAGCCTTCTTTTCCGTTTAATTCTTCAAAAATATGATCAATTGCTTCTAGTTCACTATAAGACAGAGAGCTAATTGCCATTTGTACAACAGCTTTGCTTCGAGCTTCCATTTCAATTTCTTCTGTTTTCTCATGAAGAATTTCCATACCTACTACAGTTGCCCCATATTCAGCCAATAATAAATCATCATCATTAAATGTTTCATTTACGCGGCCAATGATTAATGTGCCAAGACGTTCTCCGCCACCGATAATTGGGACGATTGTAGTGTAGCCATCTTTAAATAATTCTTTATTTTCAACAGGAAACACTGTGTGCTTATTGTCAATATCAAGGTTTGCAGTAGTCTCGCGGATTTCCTGTAATCCTTCTGTATATTCTGCAGGAAATTGCTTTTCTTCAAGCATTGATTTCATACGATCATTTTCTACCTCTTGATTTACTGCGACACCTAATAATTTTCCGCGTCGGCTGACAATATAGACATTCCCGCGAATCACGTCACGTAATGACGCTGACATTTCATTAAAGTTTACCGACTTCCCTGTTGCTGTTTGTAACATTGCATTAATTTTTCTTGCTCTAGTTAATAAATCCATTTAATATTCCTCCATTTTAGAATTTTAAATTATAGTATAAATTGACTGAGATCCTTGTTTTGAGCAATAGTCGAAAGCTTATCATTAACATACCCTCCGGTAATTTCAACTTCTGTCATTGAAATATCAGGAGCTTCATAGGATAGGTCTTCTAATAATTTTTCTAAGATAGTGTGCAATCTGCGTGCTCCAATGTTATCTGTATTCTGATTTACATCAAAAGCAATTTGCGCAAGTCTTTCTATAGCTTCGTCCGTAAATTTAAGTTTTATACCTTCTGTTTCTAGCATTTTCTTATATTGTTTTAATAAAGCATTGGAAGGCTCTGTTAAAATTTGCTTAAATTCATTGATTGTAAGCTTTTCTAGCTCTACACGAATCGGAAATCTGCCTTGCAGTTCAGGAATCAAATCAGATGGCTTAGACATGTGAAAAGCTCCTGCTGCGATAAACAGGATATGATCTGTTTTTAGTGTTCCATGTTTGGTGACAATTGTTGATCCTTCCACAATCGGCAGAATATCTCTTTGTACACCTTCTCTGGAAACATTCGCAGAGCCTTCCTGTTTTCCAGCCACTTTATCAATCTCATCAATGAAAATGATACCTGTCCGCTCAGAACGTTTAATGGCTTCCTGGGTGACCTCATCCATGTCGACAAGCTTTTGTGCCTCTTGACGGGTCAGCACTTTTCTCGCCTCTGAAACCGTCAATTTGCGTTTCTTTTTCTTCTTGGGCATAAACTGACCGAAAGCATCCTGCATATTCATCCCCATTTGTTCCATTCCCGATCCTTGCAGCATGTCAAACATAGAAGGTGGAATTTCTTCGATTTCAACAGAAACATAATGGTCTTCCAACTCGCCTAAAGCTAATTGATGAGCTATCCGCTTTCTCTTTGATTTAATTTCTGATTCTTCATTAGAAGTATCATCCTCTTGATCTTCTTCTGAACCAGAAGCTTGAAACAGCATTTCAAAGGGGTTTTTCGCAGAATTTTTTGATTTTGTTTGAGGGACGAGCAATTTTATAAGCTTTTGATTCGCTTCTTCTACTGCTAAGTCCATAACATCTTCCATCTTTTCTTCTTTAACCATTCGAACAGCCTTTTCAACTAAATCACGAACCATTGATTCAACATCTCTGCCGACATAACCAACTTCGGTAAACTTTGTAGCTTCTACCTTAATAAATGGGGCACCTACCAGTTTTGCAAGACGTCTTGCAATTTCAGTCTTTCCTACACCTGTCGGCCCAATCATTAAAATATTTTTGGGCACAACCTCATCTTGAAAATCTTCATCCAGCTTCATGCGTCTATAACGATTTCTAAGAGCTACAGCCACAGATTTCTTGGCCTGCTTCTGCCCTATTATATATCGATCTAACTGAGTCACAATTTGCTTTGGCGTTAAGTTTGCCGTCATCAAAAGTATCCTCCTTTATCAAGACCTCATTAAAAGCATGCAATCACTTTAAAGAAAAGTCCAAAAAATCAGCAGCTTATCATTTAGGAAAATATTCGTAACCCCAAATGATAAGCTTTAATCTTTTTTGCTGATCTGTTTTTGAACACTTATTTATAGTTTTATTCTAACACCTTTAATGTAATCTGATCATTGGTAAACACACAAATATCTCCTGCAATTTCTAATGCTGTCTGTGCAATTTCAGCAGCAGACAGCTGAGGTGCTTTTTGAAGCAACGCTCTGCCTGCACTTAACGCATAATTGCCTCCAGAACCAATAGCTAAAATACCGTCATCCGGTTCAATAACTTCACCTGTACCGGATACAAGGTACATATTCTCTCTATTCATTACTATCAGCATAGCCTCCAGTTTTCTAAGAACTTTATCAGAACGCCATTCTTGTGCCAATTCAACAGCTGCTCTTGTCAAATTACCATTAAAAGCCTGTAACTTATTTTCAAATTTCTCAAACAGCGTGAAAGCATCTGCAACAGAACCGGCAAAACCTGCCAGAACTTTACCATTATACAAAGTCCTTACCTTTTTTGCAGTATGCTTCATAATAACGGCATTACCCAGTGTAACCTGACCGTCACCGCTCATTGCACACTTTCCATTATGCTGCACTGCAAATATAGTTGTGGCGTGCATTTGGGAATCCATATATCCACCTCATCTAATTTTTAATAGTAAAGTAAGAATACAATTTTGCAGAATTTATTTCTGTTTCGAGAATAGCTGCATCCAGCTCCGAGCGCCTAACAACTACCGCAACTTCCCTCAGCTCCGTACGATAAGTCAACATCGACTCCTACTGTCGTCGTGTTTCCTTTATCTCCTGCGCCTCGGTCCAGTTCGTACGTTGCTGAACGGGCGCTCTTCGCTTTAGATTCTCACTTGCGCGCGGATGGCTTTTCATATAAGCCTTCTTCAAATGCTCTTTAGAAACATGTGTATATATTTGTGTAGAGGATAAACTTTCATGCCCTAACAATTCCTGTACTGACCTTAAATCGGCCCCCTCATTCAGCATATGTGTTGCAAATGTATGTCTGAGTTTATGGGGATGTATTTGAATATTTAAAGAAGCTTTTTCTACTATTTTATTTAAAACAGTACGAATGCCTCTTATTGTTATCGGATTTCCTCTTGCATTTAGAAATACATTCTCTGTCATGTTATTTGATTTATTCAGTAAATTTTCCCTTCCATTAATCAAATACTTTTCTAAAGCAGATGCTGCAAAACTGCCAAAAGGAACATAACGCTCTTTACGTCCTTTTCCTTTGACAAAAATAGTTCCTATTGAAAAATCAATATCCTGCAGCTGCAGCTGCTGACATTCGCTGACACGGATTCCGGTTCCATACAAAACCTCCAGCAGCGCCTGATCACGCTGTCCCAGGTTCGACGTCAAATCACTCACACAAAAAAGATTCTCCAATTCTTCTTCATATAAAAAACCAGGTACAGGCTTTTCTGCTTTAGGCAAAGTGAGCTGTTTAAACGGATTCTCCAGAACGAGGTTTTCCCGTTCTAAAAAACGGTAAAAACTTCTTAACGAAGATATTTTTCTGGAAACAGACCTTCTGCTTAATGCAGCATCATATAATTCTGTGAGAAATATCCGGACTTCCCGATAACTTACTTCTCTTAAATCATTTATGCCTTCTCTTTGCATAAAAGCTTCGAATGTTTCTAAATCGCTCCGATAATATTGCACAGTATACGGTGAGGCATTTTTTTCAATTTGTAAATACTCTATAAATTGATCCATATATGCTTTTAATTTCACAAAGAATTCACCTCATCATCGTATAACGGATAAAGCATAGCATAATCCATATTAGAATGCAATGAATTTAACGAAATTGTAATAAAATTCTGAAAGATGCTTACGTTTAAGAAAATTCAATGAAATGAAGAAACAGGTAACCAGGTAATTAAAAGTTATATATATCCCCTCTGCCTTATTTATCTGTGAAATGATTGAAGAGAATCACCCGCTATAGTATAAGAATCTCTCTAAAGTTAAGGGATATGAATAACTGTTCAAATAATTGAAGGTAATATTTTCATTTGGCGTATCGTTTATCTTCTGTAAAGGTAATTACCTTACCAACTAGTGATTATAATAACAAATGTATTTTAAGTCAACTTTAATGTTCTTATATTTGTTATTACCTTTGAAACCAGATTGTTATCTTCAAATCCATATTTTCCACTCACAACAAAAATAGCTAATTAAATAATCAGCTATTTCTGTGCAACTTCCTTATATTCACAATTCGAGCATTGAACCTGCGTTTCTTTTTTACTTTTCTTTTCAACAAGCATGGAGTCACATTTCGGACAGCTTCTGGCGATAGGTTTATCCCATGAGACAAAATCACATTCCGGGAATTGATCACAGCCATAGAATGTTCTTTTTTTCTTTGATTTTCTTTCTACTACTTCACCTTTATGACACTTCGGACAGGTGACACCGATTTTCTTTAAAATAGGCTTTGTGTTTCTGCAATCAGGGAAATTGGAACATGCCAGGAATTTGCCGTATCGTCCCATTTTATACACCATTTCGTGACCGCATTCCTCACAAGTGATACCAGCAGGCTCGTCACGTATTTCTACCTTCTCCATTTCAGCGTCTGCTTTTTCAAGCCGTTTGCTGAAGTCTTGATAAAATGCATCAATAATTTGAATCCAGGCTGTTTTTCCTTCTTCTATAGAGTCTAAATCTGTCTCCATTTTTGCAGTAAATTCTGCATCAATAACTTCCGGGAAAAATTCTTCCACAAGCTCACAGACAATAGTACCCAGTTCAGTAGGAATAAACCGTTTATTATCAATAGATACATAACCTCTACGTTGAATTGTATCAAGAGTCGGAGCATAAGTAGATGGGCGGCCTATGCCCATTTCTTCCATTGTTTTTACCAGCCTTGCATCTGTATAGCGTGGAGGCGGCTGAGTAAAATGCTGATTCGGTTTCACTTCTTTGGATTCAACCTTTATACCTTCCTCCAGCTCAGGTAATATTTTATCTTCTACTTTTTTATTGTCGTCATTTCCTTCTACATAGACCTTCATAAAGCCTTTAAACTTTATTTTTGAACCGGTTGCACGAAACTCTACTCCGTTATTTAACAAGTGCACCGTCATTGTATCCATTACTGCCGGAGCCATTTGACTGGCAACAAAACGTTCCCAAATCAACTTATACAGTCTAAGCTGGTCTCTTGATAAAATATTCCTTAATTCTTTTGGGTCACGTAAGGTCGATGTCGGCCGAATTGCTTCATGGGCATCCTGGGCACCACTCTTATTTTTGGCAGGGCCCTGTTTGCCAAGGAAACTTTCTCCATAATTCTCTTTGATATAGCCTTTAACTTCTTCTTTGGCTCCATCTGAAATTCGTGTGGAGTCGGTACGCATATATGTGATTAAGCCTGTAATTCCTCCGGAAGAACGGCCCAGGTCAATTCCTTCATATAATTGTTGAGCGATCATCATTGTTTTCTTCGCCCGGAAGTTAAGTTTTCTTGCTGCTTCCTGTTGAAGTGATGAAGTAGTAAATGGAAGTGCAGGATTTCGTTTTCTTTCCTTCTTGTTCACACTGTTAACCGTAAACTCTTTCCCATTCAGCTTCTTCTTAATTTCATCAACATCTTCTTTTGTTTTAAGCTTTGTTTTCTTACCATCAACACCATAAAAAGATCCTTCAAATGTTTCATTCCCTTTTGCAAATACCGCATCAATGGACCAATATTCTTCAGGTTTGAAATTCTCAATTTCTTTTTCTCGATCAATAATCATTTTTAAAGCAACAGACTGCACACGTCCTGCACTCAATCCTTTTTTCACTTTCTTCCATAATATAGGACTGATGTTATAACCTACTAACCGGTCAAGAATACGGCGCGCCTGCTGTGCATCAACTAAGTCTAAATCTATTGGACGGGGATGCTTAAAGGATTCTTTAATGGCGTCCTTCGTAATTTCATTAAACACCACGCGGCATTTTGAATTCTCATCAACATCAAGAATATGCGCTAAATGCCATGCAATCGCTTCTCCTTCACGATCCGGATCGGCTGCAAGATATATTTTTTTTGCTTTTTTTGCTGATTTTCTTAGGTCTTTAAGTATATCTCCTTTTCCTCGGATAGTAATATACTTTGGTTTATAATTTTCTTCTACATCTACTCCCATTTGGCTTTTTGGCAAATCACGAATATGCCCCATGGAAGCCTTTACTGTATATTTTTTTCCTAAATACCGTTCAATCGTCTTCGCTTTTGCTGGCGATTCAACGATAACAAGATAATCTGACATGTACGTTCCTCCCATAATGAGGTTGACAATTTACGAATAGAAATCGCTCCTAATATTATAGATAGAATACGATTTTGTCAAACACTATTTATTGAATAATTCAAGAAATGCGCAGAGCACCCGTTTAAAAACGCAGAGATTGGAGCGTGGAGCGACACTACTGAGATAAAGGAATCATGTCCCTTTAGGGTATGCCGACGTTAGTCTTTAGCCCGGGGTTAGTCGGCTTTCCTTCACCTCGAACTGATGATGACATTCACCCTCAGGGCATAAGTTTGACTAAGGCTCTGTCTACGCCTGACGGATTGCTCATCGCCAAGTCTTCTTTATCATAGGGCGCTTACGTGTTAGCTCCCTAGTTTTGGCACTTTGAGCTAGACAGCTGCATCTCTAGCCCGAAAATAAATTTATGAAAAAAGTCAATACTTTCTTTATTTATGAAAATAATTCCACTCTGTGTAAATATCCTCGGCAGATTGGATTAATTTTGCGCCATTTTGAATAAGCTCATTACAACCTGTGGACTGTTTTAAAAATGGATTACCCGGTACAGCGAACACATCTCTTCCTTGATCCAGAGCTTGGTCAACAGTAATCATTGTTCCGCTCTTCTTCATTGCCTCAATAACTAAAGTCCCCATTGTCAAACCGCTTATAATCCGATTTCTTTCTGGAAAATGATATTTTTGAGGCGGCTGGTCAGGAGGATACTCTGATAGAACCAGCCCTTCTCTTGCTATTTGTTGGTACAGAGGAATATGCTCTCGTGGATATATTGAATGAAATCCGCTGCCCAAAACAGCAATCGTATTTCCTCCCCGCTCTAACGTCAAGCGATGTGCCATACTATCAATTCCCCGGGCCATCCCGCTGACAATAACCCATTTATTGTCTATAAGAGGAGTTACGGTAAACTTAAGCTTTCTAAAAGCTTCATTAGATGGATTTCTTGTACCAATAACACTAAGTGTCGGCTGTTTTTTTAAAAGACCGGGATTTCCTGCTCCATATAAAACTAGCGGCGCGTCTTTAATTGTATTTAACATACTGGGATAATATTCGTCAACTAAAGTGATGATATGAAAATCTCTTATTTCTGTCAAAATCTTCTTTTTTAGTACGTTATTATGAAGGTCTTTCAAGAGGATTTGTGCTTTTTTCTGAGGAATTTGAATAATTTTTGACAATTCTTGAGAGGAAATTTGATAAATCTTTTTTAAATCAGAATCTATTTCAAGCCATTTTCGAATAAAACCCCGGGTAGCGTAACGGCACCGGCTGAGATGAATGAAGTCTAGTCGATCAATATGATTATTCAATGCATATAATTCCCCTTTCACCTAAAATGAGAAGCCTGGACAGAATTTTGCTTCTATCTAACAGTAAGATAGAAGCTTCATATTCTGACAGGCTTCTTTAAAGCATACTATAACAGGCTTAGTGCGTTTTACATTTTTCTTCCAAACCATTTTCTTTTAATGCTTCAATCATTGTTTCTCCCATTACAGAAGGTGTAGCTGCTACTTTAATACCGCAGGACTCCATAACACGGATTTTTTCATCAGCTGTACCTTTTCCTCCAGAGATAATCGCACCGGCATGACCCATACGTTTTCCTGGAGGTGCTGTAACACCACCTATAAATCCGACTACTGGTTTTGTCATATTAGCTTTGACCCATTCAGCAGCTTCTTCTTCAGCTGTACCGCCAATTTCACCAATCATAATAACAGCTTCTGTTTCAGGATCATTATTAAATTCCTTCAACACATCAATGAAGTTGGTTCCGTTAACGGGATCACCGCCGATACCAACTGCTGTCGTTTGTCCATAACCAGCTTCTGTTAGTTGATGAACTGCTTCATATGTTAATGTACCAGAGCGAGAAACAACACCGATATGACCTTTTTTATGGATATATCCAGGCATAATTCCAATTTTTGTTTCATCAGCGGTAATAACACCTGGGCAGTTAGGTCCGACAAGGCGTGTTTTCTTGCCTTCCATATAACGTTTTACTTTAACCATATCCATTACTGGGATATGTTCTGTAATACAGATAACTAAATCAAGCTCCGCATCTGTTGCTTCAATAATTGCATCTGCAGCAAAAGGTGCTGGTACATAGATAACAGATGCAGTTGCTCCAGTAGCTTTTACAGCATCTTCAACTGTATTAAAAACAGGAACCCCTTCTACTTCAGTACCTGCTTTTTTAGGAGTAACACCACCAACAATTTTTGTACCATATTCTAACATTTGCTTTGTATGGAAACGTGCAGTTCCACCTGTAATCCCTTGGACTATTACTTTTGTATCTTTATTAATATAAACACTCATTCTAAGTCCGCCCTTTCCTATTATACGTCCTTTATTTGTAAGTAATCATACGGTAACTACTTTATTTCACTGCAGCAACAATCTTTTCTGCGCCGTCTGCCATAGAAGCTGCAGAAGTAATATTCAGACCTGACTCGTCTAAAATTTGCTTTCCGCGTTCTACGTTTGTACCTTCTAAACGAACAACTAATGGAATGGTTAAGCCAATTTGTTTGGTTGCTTCTACAACACCTTCAGCAATAACATCACATTTCATAATTCCGCCAAAAATGTTTACAAAAATTCCTTTTACATTTTTGTCTGAAAGAATGATTTTAAATGCTTCTGTTACTTTTTCAGCTGTAGCACCGCCCCCCACATCAAGGAAGTTAGCCGGATCCCCGCCATAGTGTTTAATAATATCCATTGTAGACATTGCTAAACCGGCACCATTTACCATACATCCAATATTTCCATCTAATGAAACATAGCTCAAGTCATGTTTAGATGCTTGAATTTCCTTTTCATCTTCTTCGCCTAAGTCACGTAATTCCGCTATATCTGGATGACGGTACAGCGCATTATCATCAAAGTTTAATTTTGCATCTAAAGCAAGCACTTCATTATCACCTGTTGTTACCAGTGGATTGATTTCAGCGATAGAGCAATCCTTTGCAACAAAAGCTTCATAAAGTGCTGTCATAAATTTAACTGCTTTCCCTAGTAATTCATTCGGAATATTAATATTAAATGCCAGTCTTCTAGCTTGATAAGGTGCTAAACCGACAACAGGGTCAATCACTTCTTTGAAGATTTTTTCAGGTGTTGCTTCTGCTACCTCTTCAATTTCTGTGCCGCCTTCTTCAGACGCCATCATAACAACCCTGGATGTTGCCCGATCCAGTACTACCCCTACGTAATATTCTTTTTGAATATCACAGCCTTCTTCAATAAGTAAACGTTTTACTTCTGTACCGTCAGGACCGTTTTGATGTGTTACAAGTGTCTTTCCTAAAATTTCATCCGCATATGTACGAACTTCCTCCAGGCTCTTTGCAACCTTTACACCGCCAGCTTTTCCACGTCCACCTGCATGGATTTGCGCTTTGACAACGGTTACAGGTGAGCCAAGCTTTTCTGCAGCTTCTACAGCTTCGTCAACTGAATAGGCAACATGACCGTTCGGAACTTTTACACCAAATTCTCGTAAAACTTGCTTACCTTGGTACTCATGAATGTTCATCTTCCATCCTCCTATCAAAATCAATGCAATACTATTGTATTAAAAATATATAAAATAAACAAGAAATAGGGAAAACAAATTGAATATTATTTCTCTATTTCATTTTAAACGGGCTTATCTGCTTTTTTCTTTTCCAGTTTGTTTATCTGTCCGATAAATAAAGGCAAACACCTCTGAAACTACTTGAAACAGCTCTTCTGGAATCTTTTTATTAATATCCAGTTCTCCCAAAAGCTCTACTAAAGATGGATCCTCTAAAATTGGTATATTGTGCTCAACGGCTCTTTCTATGATTTCATCAGCAATAAATCCTTTCCCGGATGCTGTCACTTTTGGGGCATCGTCCATATTTTGTTCATAGCTTAAGGCTACTGCTTTTTTCCGTTTCTCATTCACACTCGAAAATCCACCTTTCCCTGACCAGCCATTTCATCAGCTTTTCTTCCTGGCTGCTGCTGTCTATCAGCTTCTGTATAAGGTTTACAGACAATAGACGCTATCTGATAATTTATTTGCTCCAGCGCTTTCTGCAAATTGGGTCGAAATTTGTCTATTAACCCCGGTGTAGTAGATTGATCATTATAAATAGTAATAGATAGTGCCTTCTTTTGAACATGAAGGTCAATGATTGTCTCTTTCATACTTTGCAGCTGCAAATCAAAAATAATACGGCAATATTCAGGATCAATGTTTCCGTCAGCAGTTTTCTTTCCTTCAAAATGCAGATTAATATCCTTCGATAAACCAAGCTTTTGACTTGGGATCTGTATATTAGCCTGAACAAAATAACTGCTGTCATTTATATTATTTAATTGCATGCCATTTAAAAAGTGTAAAGCCTGCTGAGCATTCTCTCTTCCTGCCCCTCTACTGTTATTCTGAAGCATTTCCAATAATAAATGCTTCATCTGCATGGAGCTTGCATCATCTGTTTTTAATGAGCTTTCTGCATTTAAACCGGCATCGCGAAGAACCCACTGAATCTGGTGCAGGAATTGCTCCTTAGGATTATTAATTATATTTTCATTTGACGCTGTCCAAATATTCATAAGCCGTTCTATCGCTTGATAACTTTTCGCTTCTGCTAACGATTCCAGTAATGGACGGATTGCCCCCTCATTCCCTTGCGTAACCTGAACTGGATTTGTAAAGTACTGCGGAAATTGAGCAGTTAAATTTGCTTTTGGGTGTTCAGAAGAACTGGTCCCTTGCATCATTGCTCCATGTAACACTCTGGCTTCTGTCATTAATTGCTTTTGATTTTCCAAAATAGACTGCAGCTGCTCCCTTACTCCTTCAAAGCTTGTAGTAAATGGCGGAGTTACTGTACCCTGATTTTGCGCTCCAGGAGGATTCCATTGCTGTAATGTATTGGCCCACGCTTGCTTGTCCAGTATCTTTGAAATAAATCCTAAATCCTGCAAAAGAGGAAATAGTATCGGTTTTGCCTGCTTTGCATCAGTAGTCAGCACTATTTTTACAGCTTTTTCATTAGAAAACTCCAAAATATTCATGAGCCGCTCTAACACTTGAAAATTTTTAGGTTCTGATAGAGCTTCAATAACCTGGCGGGCAGCTCCTTGATCTCCTTGTACATGATTTGAAAAATATTTTGGAAATTGAGCTGCTAAATTAGGCCTGTCCTGTGCTGGAACAGAGCTTCCCTGTGCAGCGTTAGCTTCCATTATCAGCTGCTGTTGATTCGCTAGAATAGATTTAATCTGTTCCTTCATCCCTTCAAAGCTGGCAGTAAATGGTGCAGCTGCTGCTTGATTTTGTGAGACTGGTTGGCTCCATTGCTGTAAGGCACTCGTCCACCCCTGTTTATTTAGTGCTTTGGAAACGAGTCCAAAGCTTTTGAGAAGTGGAAATAAAACAGGTTTTTCCTGTTGTATATCAGCAGTTAAAATAGCACGTACGGCACTTTCTTCAGATACAAAGCCTTTTAAAACATGCTCTAAATTAGCTTGCAGCATTGGCTGCTGACCAGGTGGAAGTGAGCGTTGAAGTACTGCTAAACTTTCACCTAAATCACCGCTCTGATACGTTTGTACTGCCTGGAAAGAAGCTGCCGTCACTGGAATACGCAATTTCATCAATTGCATTAGAATTGGCTGAGCCTGCTGCGTTGAAATTTTATTATCCTGAATATATTGAATTGCCTGCAGCAGGTCCCTTCTCTGCATCGGGATTTGTTCTCTGACAAGCATACTGACCAATTGAGAAGATAGCCTGGTTTCTTTTATGCCAAGCTGTTGCAGCAGATTACCAATTAATTGTTTCCCGTTTTGCTGTTCACCTGTCATTACTTTCAATTCAGGCATTTTTCCTTCATTGGACGTTACTTGAAAAAAATACTTTCCTCCTACAGAAAGAGAAGCCTCAATCTGGGCAATAAGCTGATTGCCTTGCATTTGTATGACTGCCTTATGATTTGGATAAAGATGCTTTACAGTGCCTTGTAAAACATCCCCTGATTTCAAATTGTTAAGCAGGCTTGCTTTTGATGAATCCAATAATTTTCCCGCTGTCGTGTTTCCTTGAATCCTCATAGCTTCTCCTCTTTTTCTTTATCATTTTCCAAGAGTCTTAATTGGTGCAAATGATCTTCTGTGATAAGGTGTCACTCCAAATTCGGCTAATCCATCTAAATGGACTTTTGTGCCATATCCCATATTCTTATCAAATCCATAGCCGGGAAACTCCTTATGCAATTCCTTCATAAACTGATCACGAGCCACCTTTGCCAAAACACTGGCAGCTGCAATACTGATGCTTGACGCATCTCCCTTTATAATTGCTTCCTGGGAGCAGTTTAAATTCGGTAAATGGACTGCATCAATCAATACATGATCAGGAGATGCTGTTAATCCAGATAAAGCTTCATACATTGCTTTTTTTGTAGCTTCATAAATATTAATTTGATCGATAACCTGATTATTTATAAATGAAATATGATAACTGATGGCATGCTCCTTGATATAAGCACTATATTCTTCCCTTACATTTTCCTTTAGTTTCTTAGAATCATTTAAGCCGATTAACCGGAAATCTTTGGGCAGTATAACTGCCGCTGCAACAACAGGACCTGCAAGCGGCCCTCTCCCTACCTCATCTACACCTGCAATTCGTTCTGCGCCATTCTGAAAAGCTTTATTCTCATATTGCTGCATTTCTTCAAACTGATTGATTAAAATCTTCTCATGTTCTTTTTTTCGCTGATATGATTTTAAAAGTGTCTGCACACCTTTTCTATCATCTTGAACGAGTATTTCCCATTCTTCAGATGTCAGATTGTCTTCATTAAGTAATACTTTAATCTCGGCGATAGACTGCTTCTTCATAACTTTCCTACTTTCTTTTATTATCGTCATTTTATCAGACATATTAAGTCATCTTATTTCTTAAAATAAGAAAATAGCCTACAAAGAACAATCCCTTGCAGGCTACCGGTTGAATAAATTTATTTTTTGCTTTATCTGGAAATCTGTAGAGTTCGGGAGGGAGTGAATTACGGTTGTTCTAACGTAAATTTCCCCAGCTTTCCTGAACGTAAATCCTGAAGTACAATATCTGATACCTTATCAAAATTCACATGTCCTCCACTTTCCAATGCTCCACGTTTTCTCCCTATCCCTTCAAATAACTCTTCCATATCAGAGCTATCCTCAATGTCATAACGGTCCTTCAGAAGAGTGGGATATTCTTCAAACAGAAAACGAATAACAAATGCTGTTATATCTTGTAGAGGGAGCAGCTGGTCTTTTATCGTCCCTATTGCTGCAAGCCGGTATCCTACAATCTCTTCCTCAAATTTCGGCCATAAAATACCTGGCGTATCGAGTAGTTCAAAGTCTTTCTTTATTTTAATCCATAATTGTTGTTTTGTAATTCCAGGGCGGTCCCCTGTCTTAGCAATTTTTTTATTGGCAAGCCGATTAATTAATGTAGACTTCCCTACATTTGGAATACCGACAATCATTGCTCTTGCAGGTCTTGGTTTAATTCCTTTAGCTTTTAGCTTTTCCATTTTCTCCTGACCCATTGCTTTAGCCAGCTGAACAACTTGTTGAATATCTCCCTTTTGGTTCACATCAACTGCAGCTGCCTGTACCCCTTTTTCCTGATAGCTTTCTATCCACTCAAGCGTTCTTGAAGGATCTGCTAAATCCTTTTTCATTAAGAGAACAAGCTTTGGTTTTTGACCTAAAACTTCCTGCAGCATTGGATTTTGTGAGGAGTATGGGGCTCTTGCATCTACTAATTCAATGACAAAATCAACGAGCTTTAATTGCTCCTGCACTTCTCTCCGTGCTTTCGCCATATGACCTGGAAACCATTGTATAGGCATTTAGATTCACGATTCCTTTCACTCCTGAGAGTCTTTAGTACTTTTTATCTTTAATTGGTAAATCTGTAAATGATTCGTAAACATTGTACTTTTTGATCTCAAATAAAACATTGTTTGCGGACTATTTGATCACCCTTATTCACTGAAATGTATACGATCCAATGGCCAGTAGACGAATCTTGCTTTTCCAACAACCTCATCCATTGGTACAACGCCAATAATCCGGCTGTCTGTTGAGTTGCTCCTGTTATCACCCATCACGAAAACACTGTCCTCAGGAACTACTTCATACCCCTCTTCTAATTCTTCCAACTTAAAATCATTCGTATAGATCTGATCGTTTAGAAAAGGCTCATCTATAGGCTCTCCATCTATATATAATACATTATCCTTTACTTCTACATGCTCTCCAGGCAAACCAATTACACGCTTGATAAAATCATTTTGCTCAGGAGCATGAAAAACAACAATATCAAAACGATCCGGTTCCCCGAGTGTATAAGTAATTTTATTAACAATCATTTGATCGCGGTCATGCAGGGTTGGAAGCATGGAAGGCCCTTCTACAACGATAGGTGCAAATAAAAACATCCGTACGATGAATACAAAACCAACAGCAATCAGTATTGCTTTTATCCATTCCAACCATTCATTTTTTTTCTTTTTTTGCTCTTTCTCTGTCATCTGACTTCCTCCGATAACTTCAGTCTACTTTTTATTGTAGCTAGTAACCATTAGATAAACAACTTCTAAGTATTATTAATTTTTCTGAAGAGAAAAGAAAAATTGATAAACTGTTCTTTAAAAGGTGCTGGATAAGCACAATATCATATAAACTCTATTTAGCATCTGCTCTGATTATATTTTCCTTTACAATGAAAAAGAGCTACTGCCAATATTGACATAGCCCCTTTTTATTAGTTTCATATTTCTCACTCGTTGATTAACGACGTTCTTTAATACGAGCTGCTTTTCCACGAAGGTTACGCAGATAGTAAAGCTTCGCACGACGTACGATACCGCGACGAGAAACTTCAATTTTATCAACTCTTGGTGAATGTAATGGGAAAGTACGTTCAACACCAACACCGTAGGAAATTTTTCTTACTGTGAATGTTTCGCTGATTCCACCGTTTTGACGCTTAATTACAACACCTTCAAAAACCTGGATACGTTCGCGAGTACCCTCAACAACCTTAACGTGAACCTTTAAAGTATCACCAGGCCGAAAATCAGGATGATCTGTACGTAATTGATCTTTTGTTACATCAGCAATAATTTGTTGCATGATTTTCACTCCTTCCAAACTAATGCTCATGCCCTTATTTGAACAGCGGAACATCGTTCTACATGCTTATACGCATATAAGCACAATTAATAATATAGCATATCCTATCGTAAAGCACAACTATTTTTAGTCATTTTTTATTTCCTGAACTATTTTTTTATCTGCTTCATTCAGCTCATGATTTTCTAATAAATCAGGCCGTCTTTGGGCAGTCCGCTTCAAGGATTCCTTCCTTCTCCAGGCTTCAATATTGGCATGATTTCCTGATAATAATACATCTGGAACCTTCATTCCGCGAAAATCAGATGGACGGGTATAATGAGGGTGCTCCAGTAATCCGGTCGAAAAAGAATCCTGTTGTGCTGACTCTTCATTCCCCAACGCTTCTGGTAACAGCCGGACAACACTGTCAATAATAACCATCGCCCCTAACTCTCCACCTGTCAGAACATAATCCCCAATAGAAATTTCATCTGTTACAAGGTGTTCACGAATCCGTTCATCGTAACCTTCATAATGCCCGCAGATAAAAATAAGATGATCTTCCTTTGCCAGTTCCTCTGCTTTTCCCTGTGTGTATGTTTCTCCTTGAGGGCACAATAAAACCACACGGGGTTGTGATGCTTTTTCTTTTCTCACTGCTTCAACAGCATCAAACACAGGCTGCGGGGTCAGTACCATACCAGCTCCCCCGCCATAAGGATAATCATCCACCTTCTTATGTTTATGAGTGGAGTAGTTACGGAAATCAACAAGCTGATATGAAAATTGTTCCTTCTCTTTTGCTTTTTTTAAAATAGAACTCTCCATAACACCATGAAACATCTCTGGAAAAAGGGTCAGAATATCAATATGCATCTAATCTAACATCCCTTCCATTAATTCCACGGAAATTGTACCTGTTTCGATATCTACGTTTTTAACTACATCTTCAATATAAGGCAATAACAAATCTTTCTTACCGGGTCTCTGTACTACCCATACATCATTTGCTCCAGGAGACAATATTTCTTTTATTTTCCCTAAAGACTCACCTTCCGTTGTCTCAACCCTGCATCCGATAATTTCATGATAATAATAAGCATCTTCTTCCAATTCTTCAGCCTGATCCTTATCAATATACAAATTCATACCCTTCCACTTTTCAACATCATTAATATTTGAATATCCTTTAAATGTAATCAAATCAAATCCTTTATGGATACGGTGTGAATCAATCGTTAAAATGATATCCTTTTGTTCAGATGTAATAATCACTTCATTTCCTGGTGTAAAACGCTCTTCAAAATCTGTGATCCGCAAAACCTTTATCTCGCCGCGAATTCCATGTGTATTAACGATTTTACCAATTTTTAATTTCTCTGTATTCATATCTCTCACCTATTCTACTCATCAATTCGGATAACTTTATCATCTTTAATTACGATAGCCTGCTCTTTCATAATATGATTCCAATCAGAACCGACTTCGACCTCAACAAGAGCTTCAACCTCTTTTTCAACGATTTCGCTACCCATTTTTAACTCATCCAGCTGTTCTATTTTAAAATCCAATAGCTTCATTTTTTCCTGTCGATTTTTAATTTCCTGGTTAAACCGTGTTTCCATATCTGAACGAACATTAACACTTTTATTTTTTAATTTTCGTATTTCAAATTGGAGTTGTTGACACTCTTGTTCAAGACGTAATTTATGATTATTAAAATTCTTGCGGATCTTTTCTTTACTATCTTCTGTCACTACTAGCTTGATGGGAACTTTTTTTATTAATTTCATTCAGATTCAGCTCCTGCCTGATAGATTCGAGTAACAAATGTGTAAAAAAGGGAAAGTTGAGCCCCTAAAAGCAGGGTCAGCTTTCCCTTTACCAGTTTATTCAAAAAGACTGGATATATCAGCTTTTTGAATACGAACCTTACATAATATCCAAAAAAATGCGTTTATTACCACCAGTGTTCGCTGCATATACAACCGTACGTATCGCTTTAGCAATACGTCCATTTTTGCCAATGACTTTTCCAACATCATCCGGATGAACTGTTAAATGATAAATAACCTTTGAATCTTCTTCCGTTACTTTAATAACAATATCATCCGGATGATCTACTAATGAGGTAACAATCGATTTAATCAGGGCTTTCATGATATCACACTACTTATTTAGAATTTTTTTGTTCGTGAAATTTTTTCATGATGCCTTCGTTAGAGAATAAATTACGTACTGTATCGCTAGGTTTTGCACCTTTTGTCATCCAATCAAGTGCTTTTTCCTCATCTATTTTAACCTCAACCGGATTCACTACAGGATTGTACGTACCGATTTGTTCGATAGAACGTCCGTCACGTGGAGAACGAGAGTCTGCTACTACAATACGATAGAATGGATTTCTTTTTGAACCCATACGTTTTAAACGAATTTTTACTGCCATGCTTTGCACCTCCAATAATTATGTTATCACAAGAATTGATTCTAACAGATAGTTTTTAGTCTGTAAAGTATTTTTCCATTACAAGCATATTTTATTATAAAAATACGCAAGAATCAACCCTTACATGAAAGGAAATTTAAATCCGCCTTTTCCTTTTTTCCCTTTTTGCATATTGGTCATTTGCTTCATCATTTTTTTCATCTCTGAAAACTGCTTTAATAAGCGGTTTACAGCCGCAACAGAAGTTCCTGAACCTTTTGCAATACGTTTTCTTCTGCTTCCATTAATGATAGCAGGATCTTGACGTTCTTTCTTCGTCATGGATTGAATAATTGCTTCTACTTCTGTTAATTGACTTTCATCTAATTGCGCATTTTTCAACCCTTTCATTTTGTTAGCACCAGGAATCATTGCCATTAAGTCATCCAGCGGTCCCATTTGGCGAACCTGTCCCATTTGCTCCAAGAAATCATCAAATGTAAAGGACATCGTACGCATTTTTTCTTCTAATTCTTTTGCCTGCTTCTCATCAACATTAGTTTGTGCCTTTTCAATTAAGGAGAGAACATCCCCCATGCCCAGAATTCTGGACGCCATGCGCTCAGGATGAAAAGCCTCTAATTGATCCAGTTTTTCACCCATCCCGGCAAATTTAATCGGCTTATCTGTAACTGCTTTGATAGAAAGTGCAGCACCCCCGCGGGTATCTCCATCTAATTTTGTAAGAACTACTCCTGTAATATCAAGCTGTTCATTAAAGCTCTCTGCTACATTGACAGCATCTTGTCCCGTCATAGAGTCAACCACTAAGAAAATTTCATCCGGTTTGACATCTGCTTTAATCTGCTGCAATTCTTCCATAAGATTCTCATCAACATGAAGACGGCCTGCTGTATCAATAATGACATAATCATTATGATCTTCTTTTGCTTTGGCAATCGCCTGTTTAGCAATATCAACAGGATTCGCTTCTGTGCCTAATGAAAACACAGGCATATCCAGCTGTGTACCAAGTGTTTCCAGCTGTTTAATTGCCGCCGGACGGTAGATATCACATGCAACTAATAATGGATTGCGATTATGCTTCTTACGTAAATGGTTAGCCAGCTTTCCAGTTGTTGTCGTTTTACCGGCACCTTGTAAACCAACCATCATAATAACTGTTGGAGGACGGTCGGCCACTGCAATTTTACTTTGTTCTCCACCCATTAAATTCGTTAATTCATCTTTTACAACTTTAATAACCTGCTGTCCTGGGGTCAAGCTCTCCATCACTTCTTGCCCGACAGCTCTTTCTTTTATCCTGGCAATTAACTGTTTTACAACTTTGAAGTTTACGTCTGCTTCTAAAAGTGCCAGGCGGACTTCTCTTGTCATCTCTTTTACATCTTGCTCAGAGACCTTACCCTTACCAGTAATTTTCTTTATCGTACCCTGGAGACGGTCCGCTAATCCTTCAAATGCCATAGAAGGTATCCCCCTAATCTAAATCTTGTAATTGTTGAACATACTTCTTTACTTCCGGACTTGTTACAGCTTCCGAAAGCTTTGAGATAATTTGCGTACGTTTTTCAAACTTCGAAAAAAGATGAAGCTTATCCTCATAGGACTCTAACATTTTTTCCGTTCTTTTAATATTATCATATACAGCTTGTCTGGAAACTTCAAAGAGCTCGGAAATTTCGCCTAAAGAATAATCTTCGAGATAATACATTTCCATATAACTGCGCTGTTTTGGTGTTAACAGCGGTTGATAAAAGTCAAACAAATAATTTATCCGATTCGTCTTTTCCAGCACCGGGTACACCTCTTGTTAAGTGATTTTCCTTTACATTTATCATATCCAACAAAATCAGCAATTGTCAAGTAGACGAGCAGCTGTCGCCTATTTGTCTTCCTCTACTTCTTCATTTATTCCTAAATCAGCAAACAGCCCATATACAAATGCATCTGCATCAAATTGCTGCAGGTCGTCAATTCCTTCACCTAAACCGACAAATTTCACAGGAATCTGCAGTTCATTACGAATAGCTAACACAATTCCTCCTTTGGCAGTACCATCTAATTTTGTTAATACAATGCCTGTTACATCTGTTGCTTCTGAAAAAGTGCGTGCCTGCGTTAATGCATTCTGGCCTGTAGTCGCGTCCAAAACAAGCAGAACCTCATGGGGCGCACCAGGAATCTCACGTTCGATTACACGTTTTACCTTGGCAAGCTCATTCATCAGGTTTACTTTATTTTGAAGTCTTCCGGCAGTGTCACAAATCAGAACATCCGCTTCACGGGATTTAGCAGCTTTAATTCCATCATAAATCACTGCTGCCGGATCGCTTCCTTCACTATGCTTAATCACCGGAACATCGGCGCGCTCTCCCCAAACCTCCAGCTGTTCAATTGCTCCGGCACGGAAGGTATCCCCAGCTGCTAAAATGACGTTCTTGCCGTCTGCTTTCAACTGGTGCGCAAGCTTACCGATGCTAGTTGTCTTCCCGACACCATTAACACCCACAACAAGAATAACCTGCAATCCCTCTCCATCCAGCTGTAAATGCTGGATGGACTTATCTTCTTCACCATAATAAATTTCTACGAGTTTCTCCGAGATAACGTCCTTTATCTCAGAAGAATCCTTAATTTTTTGACGTTTCACTTCCATTTTCAGTTCCTCGACAAGATCCATAACTGTCGAAACACCTACATCTGCTGTAATTAAAACCTCTTCTAACTCTTCAAAGAAGTCCTCGTCTACTTTACGATAACGCGCAATTAAGTCATTTATTTTCCCTGAGAAGGTATTTCTTGTCTTCGCCATACCTTCTTGATATTTCTCAGAAACTTCCTTTGTCTCTTCATTTTGCTTAAAACGAGCTTTAAGCTTATCCATAAATCCCATATTGATATCCCCCTACGATTGAATCAATTCTTTTGTATCCTCTAAACGGACAGAAACAAGTCTTGATACGCCTGATTCCTGCATTGTTACACCATAAAGAACATCGGCTTCCTCCATGGTCCCTTTACGATGTGTTATTACGATAAACTGCGTCTCACTGCTGAATTTCTTCACATACTTAGCAAAACGCACTACATTTGCTTCATCTAACGCTGCTTCTACTTCATCCAATATGCAGAAAGGAACTGGCCGGACACGCAAAATAGAAAAGAGAAGTGCAATTGCAGTTAAGGCCCGCTCTCCTCCTGATAAAAGACTTAAATGCTGCAGTTTTTTACCTGGCGGCTGTGCGATAATGTCTACGCCGGTTTCTAATAAATTTTTAGGATCTGTTAATTTCAACTCTGCGTGACCTCCGCCGAATAAATGCATAAATACTTGGGAGAACTCTTCCTTTATTTTTGAAAAGGTTGACTCAAATCTTTCTTTCATTTCCGTGTCCATCTCTCCAATAACAGTATATAGCGTTCTCTTTCCTTCTACAAGGTCATCTCTTTGTTCCTTTAAAAACTGATATCTTTCAGAGATACGATCGTATTCACCAATAGCTCCCAGATTAATCGTGCCTAATTGGTTGATTTTATCTTTTAAGCTGCTGACAACTGTTTTTGCCTCTTCCATGTTTTCAACCTTAGGATAATCCCGTTTCGCCATCTCATATGTCATCGTATACTCTTTTTCAAGCTGATGCAGACGGTTATCAAGCTCTACATCCATGCGATTGGATTTCACTTCCTGCTTTTGGTAATGCTCATTTGTAATGGCATACTGCTTCTGGGCTTCTTTCAGCTTCTCTTCAAGAGTCTGCTGGATATCGGAGCTTTCTTTTCTTTTTTTTCGGAGCCTTTCAATGCTTTCAGTTATTTCTTGTTTGGAGCTTCTGGTGCGAATAATTTTTTCTTCTATTTCTTCCTCGGTCTCTTCTTGATTTTTAATTGCTGTTATTGTTTCAAGCTCTTCTTCTACCTGCTTCTTTTCAAGCACAGCCCGTTCAAGCTGTGTCTGCAACGCTTTTGTATTAGCCTGCTGATATTTAAAACGTTCTTCCTGCTCTGCTAATGCTACTTTAATTTCGTAGAATGAATCCTGTAATTTTGCACGTGTTTCTTTTAATTTTGATTCTTCTTCTGTTAAATCATCTACTTCTTTTTGTACAATTTGAAGCTGCTTACTAATTTTTTCTAATTCCTTTGTCAGCACTTCATTTCGGTCTTCTAATTCTGTATGACTCTTTTCATTCTGCTTTTTATCCATATCATAGATGGATAAATTATCATTTATAGATGTCAGTTTTGCCTGCAGCGTTTGAAAATCAGCTTGACTGTCCTGAACATCTTTTTGCATTTTCTGTACAGCTTGTTCAGTTAGATTTATTTTTTCATCTAATTCCCTTAAATAATCTCTTTTTTGTTGTACGCCTTTTTCGAACTGCTCTGTTTTTTGCTTGTATTCCCCTAATCTCATGTGCAGCTCTTGTAAATCTTTTTCACGGGTAAACAGAGATTGATTTTGCTTCTTCTGCGCCCCCCCTGACATAGACCCGCCCGGATGCACCATATCTCCATCTAAGGTCACAATCCGGTATCTCCTATGCAGTTTTATTGCAATATCATTCGCATCACGTAATGTTTTGGCAATGACAACATTTCCGATTAAATGCTGTACAGCTTTTGCATATTTTTTTGCCTTTGGGCGTACTAATTCAGAAGCAATCCCGATAAAGCCGGGATGATTTTTTAATTCCTGCTTTCCTTCACTTGATAAAAAGCGCGGCTGGATAGACTGCAGCGGCAGAAATGTTGCCCGTCCGCTATTGTTTTTTTTCAGCCAATTAATAGCTGCTCTTGCTGCCTGATCTGATTCCACAACAATATGCTGTGCCTGGCCTCCTAATACTGTTTCAATCGCTGTAATATAGTCCTTAGGGACATCAATCAGTTCAATTACTGCTCCTTCAATATCGGTTAATTTCCCTTCTTCTCTTGCCCGTAAAACCTGACGGACACCCTGAAAGAAGCCTTGGAAATCTTCCTTCATTTCTTCAAGCATTTCTTTTTTTGATTTTACCTTTTCAATATATTGATAACCTTGATAAAGCTTTGATTGTGCATCTTCGTATTTTGCCCGTTCCGACTGCATTTCAAGCTTTAACGTCTTTAGTTTCTGATTTTTAGCTTCTAAATTTTTCTGATGTGACTGCAGAATTGCTTCTACTGACGTTTGTTTATCCTCCAGCTCATTTCTTTCCGTGAGCATGCCTTTAAACTTCATTGATTGCGAAACATTTTTAGCATCAATTTGTTCCTGCTGCCGATTGACTGATTGCTTTTCATTTCGGTAAGCTGCCTGCTGATTCAATAATTCAATATACTCCGCCTTTAAATCCTCAATTCGATTTGCAACGTCTTCCGGGCTTATTGCTAAATTCTTTTCTATTTCTTTTTTTTGGGTTAAGGTATCTGTTTTTTCTGCTTCCAGCTGCTCCAGCTTGTTCTGCTCTTTTGCTTTTTGCTCCTCGAGCACTTTTACATTAGAGATAACCCGATCTAATTGCTGAGCAAGTTTTTCTTTATTTTCGTCTGCATGCTTGGAGCGTTCTTCAAATAACTGTTTTTTGCCTTCAAACTTCTCCAATCGTTCTGTTACATCTAATAAGTTTGACTGCTGCAGTTCTATCTCTGCTTCATACTGCTGTGCGAGTTCTTTTTCTTTACCTAAATCTTCTTCGATAAGACGAATTGTTTCCGATTGCTCTTTCTGTTTCCTCTCATTCACTGCTAAATTTTCTAAAACCCGCTGCCATTCATTATGAATCTGCTCCATTTCGGTAATTAACACTGAAATCTCTGTTTCTTGAAGCTCGGCCTGTAGGGTCTGATATTCTTTTGCTTTTTTAGATTGCTGTTCAAGCGGCTCCAGCTGCTGTTCTATTTCATGAACAATATCCTCGACACGGTTCAGATTTTCCTGTGTTTCAGCCAGTTTATATTCGGCTTTTTTCTTACGCTGTTTATATTTTAAAACGCCTGCTGCTTCTTCAAAAATGACACGGCGCTCCTCCGCTTTTGAGCTGAGAATCTCTTCTACCCTGCCCTGACTGATGATAGAAAAAGCTTCTCTGCCCAGCCCCGAGTCAATAAACAAATCAACAATATCCTTCAGACGGCACGCCTGCTTATTTATATAAAATTCGCTTTCTCCAGAACGGTAAACTCTCCTGGTCACACTGACTTCCTCATAATCCAGCGGCACACGCTGGTCTTTATTATCTAATACAAGTGTTACTTCAGCGATATTTAAAGGAGATCTTGAGTCGCTCCCCTGGAATATAATATCTTCCATTTTTGATCCGCGAAGGGATTTCATAGATTGTTCTCCCAGCACCCAGCGTATCGCATCCGTAATATTACTTTTCCCGCTGCCATTTGGGCCTACTACCGCTGTCACACCAGGTACGAAATCTACACTAATACGCTCTGCAAAGGATTTAAATCCAACACTTTCTAATCGCTTTAAATGCATAATCATTCTCCTAAAACTTACTAATCTTTATAGTTATTAAATCTATCGTACATGTTCAAAAAGTCGGTAAATCAGAAACTAGAAGACCACAAAATACTTATCATTCGGAACTCGGACTGTAGTTATCGATATTATCCGGTTAATGAAATGAGTTTTGATGGTAATACACTAACTAACGTAGTATTATTCTGTAGCGGTCTCCTTAACATGACAACATCGATGTAGTTACTCGTCCATCCGAAATCATTTGATGACTTTTTGTACAACTTCTTATATGATTGTCTTTCAAATTCTATGTAGAACATAATATGTTTTTCTATCATTTCCCGAATTCTTTAGCTAATATATTTTATCATATTATGTCACTTTAGCCTATGTGTTGCACGCTATTAATTAAGAAACCGGTCTTTAACGATTTAGAAAAATTATGCTATAATAAATTCTGGACTAGGGACAGATATAAGGAGGACATCATGCAATTAGAACAGCCAAGTATAGAAAATATGGAATACATGCTTCAAGAATTAGCTGAAAAGCTGCAAGTAGTAAATCGTTCTATTATGGATGCAGAGGATTACAATATCGAAAAATATGAAGATTTAAAATGGATGTATGATATGGTCGTAAGTAAAGGCCGTTTAAGCGCCTCAGAAACGCAAGCTTTTATTAATGAATTAGCGGCTATACGAAAATAAAGATTTAGTAAAAAACGTTACGCAAGAACAAGCAACCAAATTACTCTTGCGTAACGTTTTTTGAGTTTTTTTCAAGATAAGGAGCTCTTTTTTATTTTGGAAGTTTTTTCTCCAATGCTGCTTTCGCTGCCTTTTGCTCTGCTTCTTTTTTCGTTCTTCCATTCCCTTTTCCTGCCGGTTCTCCCTGAATCATAACCTGGGCAATAAACTCTTTATGATGAGAAGGACCCTGCTCACTAATAATTTGATATTCAATTTTTCTGTCTTTCTGCTGCTGGACAATTTCCTGCAGATGGCTTTTATAATCCATCACACTTGTTGATGTATCTACTGTTAATGTGGGGAAAATATGTGTGTTCAAAAAGTTCAGCACTGCATCAAAGCCTTGATCCAAATAGAGGGCTCCTAAAAAGGCCTCAAAAGCATCGGCTAAAATTGCCGGTCTTTGTCTCCCACCGGTCTTATCTTCTCCCTTCCCTAAAAGGATGTACTGTCCAAAGTTAGATTGCTTTGCGAAGACAGTTAAAGATGCTTCACAAACAATGGCCGCCCGTAATTTGGTCATTTCTCCTTCAGGCATATCGGGATTATTTCTATACAAATATTGTGAAACAGCTAATTCAAGCACTGCATCACCTAAAAATTCCAGCCGTTCATTATCCTTCAGCTTACTTTTTTTATATTCATTGACATAAGAAGAATGTGTAAATGCTTCTTTTAATAAATCCTTTTGTTGAAAGGTTATTCCTAATTCCTGTTCCAGCTGACTTAAGTCCATATTAACCTCCTTTATTGTGTAAGAAAAAACAAGAAAATTATTTGGTCTTTAAAATACTGGTGTTCTTGCCGAGGGGATGTCCGCTGCGGAAAGTCGCTTTCCGCGGGCAACGCCTCAGCCCCCGGAAAGCGTAGTGTATTTCTGGGGCCTAAGATTAATCACCCCATGAAACCCGTTGCGGCGGCTATCTCCAGCATTTTTTATACTTGCTTATTCTTATAAATATTTACTTCCTCATAAACAATACAAGGAAAGCCTCTTACAAAGAAGCTTTCCCCTTAGCCATTTATTCATTAAGATTTGCTGTTTATGTAATCCACAGCATCACCTACTGTATTAATCTTTTCAGCATCTTCATCAGCGATTTCAATATCAAACTCGTCTTCTAATTCCATAACAAGCTCAACAACGTCTAATGAATCTGCTTCAAGGTCATCTTTAAATGAAGCTTCTAAAACTACTTTTTCTTCGTCTACATCAAGACGATCAGCAATAATTGACTTTACTTGTTCAAATACGTCTGCCATTCCCGTTCACCTCCTTTCAAGAATATACCATTATTTTTTGTTTTTATTTTTGTTCTGCAATTGTATTACATCACCATTCCACCGTCAATATGAATGGTCTGCCCTGTAATATAATTCGCATCCTCGCTTGCTAAAAAGCGGACAACTCTTGCTACATCTTCCGGTTTTCCTAAACGCTCAAGTGGTACCAATTGTAATAAAGATTCTTGCTGTTCTTCACTTAATTGATCGGTCATATCTGTAGAAATAAAACCTGGAGCAACGGCATTCACCAAGATATTGCGGGAGGCCAGCTCTTTTGCTGTCGTTTTAGTCAAACCGATTACACCGGCTTTTGCTGCAACATAGTTAGCCTGTCCAGGATTTCCACTCACTCCGACAATAGATGCAACATTAATAATACGTCCTGCTTTTTGTTTCATCATTTGACGGCTGACTGCTTTTGTACACAAGAATGTACCTTTAAGATTTGTTTGAATCACCTGATCAAATTCATCTTCCTTCATTCGCATCAACAAATTATCTTTGGTAATCCCGGCATTGTTAACCAGAATATCTATCGAACCGAATTCTTTAATTGCCTGCTTCATTAATTGCTTTACAGACTCTTCATCAGCAACATTTGCCTGAATTTTAACTGCTTTTACACCAAGATCCTGGATTTCTCCCACAACCTCTTCGGCTTTTGCTTCACTTCCTGAGTAATTTACAATAATATTGGCTCCATTTTTAGCCAGCTCCAAAGCAATTGCTCTGCCAATTCCCCTGGAAGCTCCTGTTACTACTGCTGTTTGACCTTGTAACATTATTCTTCCTCCTTATACCAGCGAATAAACGCTTCGAGTGATTCCTGATCCTGGACAGCAAACGTTTTTGTTTTCCGGTCAATTTTCTTTAATAATCCGCACAATACTTTACCTGTACCCACTTCAACAAATGCATCAATATCTTCTTTTAACATATTTTGAACAGATTCTTCAAATCGAACTGGTGAGTATAGCTGCTGTACTAATAGTTCTTTAATTGTTTCCTTCGAAGTGACTGCTCCTGCAGAAACATTTGCATAAACAGGTATTTTGGCATCTTCTAAAGCTGTGTCGCTTAAATAAGCTGCAAAACCTTCGTTCGCCTGCTTCATCAATCTGGAATGGAATGGGCCACTTACATTTAGCGGAAGTACACGTTTTGCTCCAGCCTCTTTTAATAATACTGTTGCTTGTTCAACTCCTGAAACGGAACCAGAGATAACGATTTGACCCGGACAGTTTAAATTTGCCATATCTACAATTTCATCCGTTACTTGATTCAGAGCTTCCTGGACTTTGTCCTGATCAAGACCTAAAACAGCAGCCATCGTTCCTTGCCCTTTAGGAAATGCCTGCTCCATTAAACGGCCTCTTACTTTAACTAGCCGGATGGCATCTTGCCACTTGATTGCACCAGCTGCCACGAGTGCGCTGTACTCTCCTAAACTATGTCCGACAACCATAGAAGGCTGAATGCCGTTTTCCTCTAAAAGCTGAGAAACGGCAACACTGGATAGCAATAATGCAGGCTGTGTGTTTTCTGTCTCTGTTAATGTTTCTTTAGGACCCTCAAACATCAGGGTCTGTAAATCCATATCCAGAACTTCATTTGCTTCTTTGTACAATTCTTTCACCTGCGGGTAAGCATCATACAAGTCTTTCCCCATACCTACTGCTTGCGACCCTTGACCCGGGAACATAAATGCAATACGTTTCATTTATTTCTCCTCCTCGTTATTCATCATCTCAATCGTTTCTTGAATCGTTGCTGTTACATTATTGTCAACCATATAAACAGCTTGTTTTACAGCATTTGTTACCGCTCTGCTTTTTGAGGAGCCATGCGCTTTAATAACAGGCGCACGGAGCCCAAATAAGCCGGCACCGCCATATTCCGAGTAATCTAAACGATCCTTTATGCCTTTCAAGTCTTTTTTAACAAGCGTCGCAGCAATTTTTGTCTTCGTAGAGGACATAAACGCACCTTTTAAAAGTGAAAAGATAGTTTCAGCAACACCCTCCATTGTTTTTAATGCTACATTTCCGCTAAACCCATCTGTAACAACAACATCGGCAACACCGTTTAATATATCTCTCGCCTCTACATTACCAACAAAATGAATTGGAGCATTTTCTAAAAGCTGAAATGCCTTTTTAGTTAAATCATTCCCTTTTCCATCTTCAGTGCCTACATTTAATAATCCAACCCGAGGGCTTTTGATATTTCTTACCCTCTCTACATATATCGAACCCATAATAGCATATTGAAGCAGATGCTCTGGTTTCGCATCCACATTTGCTCCAACGTCCAGCATCAGGAACCCTTGTCCATCTACAGTGGGGAAAGTAGGACTTAACGCTGGACGGTCAATTCCAGGTATACGCCCCACGACAAATAAACCAGCGCTCATTAAAGCTCCTGTATTACCAGCAGAAATACAGGCGTCTGCTTCGCCATCTTTGACAGCCTTCGCCATTAATACAAGAGAAGAATTCTTTTTGCGGCGTACAGCTTTCACAGGCTCGTCCTCTGATGTAATTTTTTCATCTGTATGTATTATTTTGATTTGTCGATTATCCGTTAAAATTGGTTTAATCTGTTTCTCATCACCATAAAGTGTTATTTGTAAATCCTTATTTTCTTTTACAGCATCCATTGCACCTAAAACAATTTCTTTTGGTGCATGGTCGCCTCCCATTGCATCAATTGCTAATCGCATTCATCTATTCTCCTTTACTTTCACTGGAATGAAACATGAAAAATTCACCCGTAAGTACAGGTTCATTATTTACGAAGCTGTTTACTTCTACAATCGTGTGTCCGCGGTTATCCTTGCCTTTAACAACAGCTTTTGCAACCACTCGCTCTCCTTCTTTCACCTGTCTTTTAAAGCGCAGGTTAGACTTGGCTGTCAAAGCAAGTTCATCGTTAATTACAGCTACTGCCAATGAATTAGCCTGGGCAAACAGATGATGCCCTCTGGCAATCTTATTTCTGGAAAAAACAAACTCTGATGTTATATCAAGCATAGATATTGCCCGCTGATCCAATTCCAAATCTATGATATCTCCAATTACTTCTTCGACTGGCAAGGCTTTTACAGTCTCATTCCATTGCTTTGTAGCAACATACTTTATCCGTTCACGGAGTTCAGGAATAGATAGCTCCATACGGTCCAGCCGGATTGTTTGTATACTCACCTGAAAATCCTTCGCAAGCTGCTCATCTGTTACAAATGGAGAGTCTTCTATTTTTTCTCTTAATAACGATTGTCGTTCTGCTTTTGAGCGTCTCATTTTTACCATCAAACTTTCATTTAATATTTTTCAGAGAGTCAATTCAATTTATCAAAGTATAATTATCCGTCATTCCCCTATGGAAGTTCGAAGGAAACAATGCGTATAAATGGGGAAAACAGTCAGTTTATCTCCTGATTAGCTCAGGTTTCCGCAGGGAAAGAACCCAACCCCCATCAGAGAGAAGCATCGCTTTATGACTTGGTACTAATAGTAATATATAATAGCAGCCTTTTTTATGCAAGTAATCTATTAATTAATCGGTACACAAAGTAATACATTTTAACAGAAAGAAATCACTGTTGAGTAAACACATTCCCGGAGAAAATTCATAATAATAATGGTGTTTCATGCCTAATAGGTCAAAATTAAATTTCTAATATAGAGTCTGTCGTAAGATGATTCTTCACGATAGCCCGACTATACTTTTATTTAGTCCAATTTTTCCAAAAGACCTTCTTCATCTGCTAATATTTCTTTCAATTGCTGATAGTCTTTGGTTTGCAGTAAATTGTTCTCAACAATATTTTGGGCATCCTGCCGTGCGGTTTCCAGTGCTCGGTAGTCGTGCACCATATCAGCTACTTTAAATTCCGGCATACCGCTTTGTTTTCTGCCAAAGAAATCTCCCGGTCCGCGTAACTGCAGGTCTTGTTCAGACAGCTCAAATCCGTCACTTGTTTCTGACATGATGCGCATACGCTCCTTGCCGACCTCTCCTTTAGGCTCTGCAATCAGAATACAATAGCTTTGTTTATCTCCTCTTCCTACTCGTCCCCGAAGCTGATGCAGCTGTGATAAGCCGAAACGCTCGGCATCATAGATAACCATCACCGTAGCATTGGGAACATTTACCCCTACTTCAACAACAGTAGTTGATACTAAAACTTTTACTTTATTATCAGCAAAATCACGCATAACCTCATCTTTTTCTGCCGAAGATAAACGGCCGTGCATTAAACCAATTTCCATTTCATTATCGTAATAAGCTGATAACTGATGGTACAGATCAACAGCATTTTGAATATCTAATTTATCCGATTCTTCGATTAGAGGACTTATAATATATGCCTGCTCACCCTGTTTAACCCGCTCTTGAATAAAATCAAGAATCCGCTCAAACATATTTTCCTTGACCCATAATGTTTCTATCTCTTTTCTCCCGGAAGGAAGCTGATTAATGATAGAAACGTCCATATCACCGAAAGTTGTAATTGCAAGTGTCCGGGGAATTGGTGTAGCTGTCATAAATAATACATCAGGGTCCAGTCCTTTATCCCGCAATGTTCTGCGCTGCGCAACACCAAAGCGATGCTGCTCATCAACAATTGCTAAGCCGAGATTTTTAAACAGGACATCTTCTTGGATAAGTGCATGTGTGCCGATTACGATATCTATTTCCTGATTTTCAATTTTCTGTGTCAGCTCTTTGCGTTTCTTCCCTTTCACAGATCCGGTCAGCAAAGCGACGCTCGCTCTTTCCCCCAGCATAGACTGAAAAGATTGATAATGCTGTTCTGCTAAAATTTCTGTGGGTACCATTAATGCCCCCTGCTTGCCTGCAGTAACAGCAGCGTATAAACAAATTGCTGCCACAGCCGTTTTCCCAGAACCAACATCACCCTGGAGGAGCCGATTCATTCGATAGGCACTCTTCATATCTTTTAAAATCTCTGTCAACGCTTTTTGCTGTGCCTCTGTGAGGGTGAAAGGGAATGAGGCGATAAAACTATCTACCTTGTCCGTCTGAAACGCTTGAGCATTTCCTTTTGTTGATTCACGATTTATTTTTCTAATTAATTGCATTTTCAACTGAAACAGTAAAAATTCTTCATAAATAAACCTGCGCCGTGCATGTTTTAAAGCAACTCTGCTCTCGGGAAAATGCATCGTTTTTACTGCTTCTTTCCGTTTCGGAAGCTTATAATTTTCTAGATAAGAGACAGGAAGAATCTCCGTTACATCTTCTTCATGTGAGTCAAAGATCTGCTTTAAAAGCTTGTGAAATTTATAGGAAGTCAACTCTCCCTTCAACGAATAGACAGGAGTAATCGAATCATTTTCTTCCATTTTCCCTATTTTATATTTGCTGACTGTAATTTGCAGCCGGTAAGCATCCCATTTTCCTGTTAAGGTAATATCTTGTCCTTGCTGAATCTGTTTTTTTGCAAATGCCCGGTTAAACATAATTGCTTTGACAGCAATACCTTCTACTTCTATTGTAAAACTTAGCCTGGACTTTTTCTTTCCAAAAAAAGTAAGAGAAGGATCGTAAATGACCTTCCCTTTAATCGTGACCTTCTCATCATGCACCAGCTCTTGCAATGGTTTTTCTTCATAGATATCGTATCGATATGGGAAATATTCTAATATATCGTCAGTTTCATAAATATGCATTAAAGCAAGCTGTTCTGCTAACTTTTCGCCAACACCTTTAACTTCTAATATCGATTTGTTCATTTCCAACATCCTTTTCTAAAACTAAAAGCGCAAGCTGCGCCTATTTAAAAGCAAAGAGATTGCTCCCTCCATTTTCGGAGATGATTCGACTTTGGCCGAATTTTCTTTGCTCTTGAGGTATAGGAAGCATCCCCTTTTAAAGGGGTGCCAAAGTTATGCTTCAGCCTGTTTTTCAACTACATTCCGTCATTTTGAACCGATGTTGACTTTCACCCAAGAACATAAGTGAGATAGTTTTAACAAGGCGAATAATCCCAATGGTTTCGATGGGACATCATATTTCTATCAGCTAGACAGTTACGCCGAAGATTTTTTCTTTCAAAAACCGCCCTGTCGGTGTATCAGCCAGGCCGCCTTCTCCAGTCTCACGCAGAGATGAAGGCATTTGCTTTCCGATTCGGTACATTGCACCAATCACTTCATCACATGGGATACGGCTTTCTACACCTGCTAATGCCAAATCAGCTGATACAATAGCTAGAGATGATCCTGCTGCATTTCTCTTCACACATGGGACTTCCACTAAACCCGCAACCGGGTCACACACTAAACCGAGCATATTTTTTAATGTAATTGCAAAAGCATGAGATGATTGTCTGGGTGTGCCTCCTGCCATCTCTACAATAGCCGCTGACGCCATTGCTCCTGCAGACCCTACCTCAGCCTGACATCCGCCTGCTGCACCAGAAATAAAAGCATTATTTGCCACTACAAAGCCAAAGGCCCCTGAAGTGAATAGATAGCGTATCATTTCTTCTCTCGTCGGGTTTAACTGCTCTTTTACTGCAAATAATGTGCCTGGTACACAACCTGCACTTCCCGCCGTTGGTGTAGCACAAATAATCCCCATAGCAGCATTTACTTCATTTGTCCCCATGGCTTTACTGACAGCATCCATCATTAAATTACCGGAAAGAGGAGTCTTCTCCTTCATATATTTTTGTACTTTAACAGCGTCCCCTCCGGTGAGTCCCGTCACTGATTGGACACCTTTTAGAGCATCCTCAATAGCTTTTTCCATAACGACAAGATTTTTTTCCATTTCTGAAAAAACTTCTTCCCTTGACTTCTCTTTGACATCCATTTCTTGACGTATCATCACTTCTGAAATCGGAATATTCTCTTTTTCTGCCATCTCTATTAATTCTGCCACTGTTCTAAACATAATCTTCCCCCTTTCTCCTTTTTAACTAACAATCTTTGCAATAGAGGTAATATGGTCAGCTGCCTGAAGCTCCTGCAGTATAGCGTCATCTACATTCTGGTCTACTTCAATAACCATCAGTGCCTCTTTACCAATATCTTTGCGATTTACTTCCATATGACCAATATTCAATTCATGTTTCGCTAAGATCTTTGTTACGGATGCAATCGCTCCAAAACGATCATTATGCATTATTAGAATAGCCGGATGATTTCCGGATAACCTGAGTTCAAAACCGTTTAGTTCTGTAATCTCCACTTTACCGCCACCAATGGATATCCCCATCAGTTCCTGCTGTTCGCTGTCATCTCCAATTATCATACGAACCGTATTCGGATGATTTGCCGATGCACTATCTTCAATGAATTCAATCTCCAGTCCTTTTTCTTGAGCCAGCTGCAATGCTTTACTAATTTGGGGATCATCCGTTTCCATCCCTAAAAGACCGCCAACAAGTGCAAAATCTGTTCCATGCCCCCGATAGGTTTTAGCAAAAGATTCATAAAGGTGTATTTTCGCCCATTTAGGCTGTCTGCCAAAAAGATTCCTGGCTGCTTTGCCAATACGCGCAGCTCCAGCTGTATGTGAACTTGAAGGTCCAACCATAACCGGACCGATAATATCGAATACGGAATTATATTTCATAGAATAACACCGTCCTATAATTATTTAAGCCTACTAATATTATTATAACAAAAATCCGGGATTGATTCACAATTTAATCAAAAAAAGCAATCATGCGTTCGAATCCCTTATAAAAAATTAATACAGAACAAAGCCCAGCCTGATTATATACATCAGGCTGGGCTTTGTATCGATTAAAAAGGTTATAAACTATTCTTTAAGCTGGGAGCATTTCTCCCAACCTTCAAACATTTTAATTTTATCCTTATTCAACAGAAAATATATAAGAATAGATTGGCTGTTCTCCCTGATGAACTTCCACTTCCAGTTCATCGTATTTCTCTTCTACATAGGATTCTAACGCCTCGACCTCTTCTTCTGATACATCTTCTCCTGAAAGAATTGTTAATATCTCGCTGTCATCAGAAATCATTTTGTCAATAAGGTCCCGGGCTGCTTGTTGTTTATCCTTATGTGTTGTTACAATCTTACCCTCATCTATCCCCATAAAATGTCCTTTAGCAATATCAATCCCATCAATTTGAGTATCTCTTACTGCATAAGTGACCTGCCCGCTTCGTACTTGTTTACCTGCTTCTTCCATAGCAGATTTATTCTCATCTAAAGATGCTTCTGGATGGAAAACAAGCATAGCACTAATACCCTGAGGGATTGTTTTTGTCGGTACAACCTTGACATGGTCACCAGCCATTTCGGCTGCCTGCTCGGCTGCCATTAGGATATTTTTATTGTTAGGAAGGATAATAATTTTTTCAGCATTTGCTTTTTCTATCGCATCAGTAATGTCTTTTGTACTAGGGTTCATTGTTTGTCCACCTTCAATTACCACTGCAACTCCAAGATTCTCAAATAGCTCCTTCAGCCCATTTCCCATTGCCACAGTAACAATGCCGTAAGCAGATTTTTCTTTTTGCTTTTCATTTTTATCTCCAACGATAGCTGTATGCTGTTCACGCATATTTTCGATTTTTAAATTAATCAGGCTGCCGTACTGCTGGGCCAGGTTTAAGCATGTCCCCGGTGATTCTGCATGTACATGGACTTTTACAATATTTTCATCAGAAACAACCAGAAGGGAGTCGCCCCATTCGCTTAACTCATTACGAAAAGCCGTTTCATCAAATGGGTGCTGTTTTAATTTTTCATCCTCTAATTTCACCATAAACTCTGTACAGTATCCATATACAATATCTTCTGTATTCATAAAGTCCTGTGTTACTTTATGATGCTCAGCGTTAACCATTTCTTCCATTTTATTATCAGCATCAGATTCTTCCGGCAGCTCTTCTCCTTTTAAAGCAGCCAAAAATCCTTCATAGATGGTCACTAAGCCTTGTCCACCAGAATCAACTACACCTACTTCTTTTAGAACTGGCAATAAGTCCGGTGTACGCTTTAATGATGCTTTTGCTTCTTTTAATATTTCTTCCATAAATTCAATGATATCTAAATCATGATCTACGATTTCAACTGCTTTGTTTCCTGAGTCTTTTGCTACGGTTAAAATCGTACCTTCTACAGGCTTCATAACTGCTTTATAAGCTGTATTAACAGCGCCTTCGAAAGCCTCGGCAAAATCTTTCACATAGAGTTCTTCTTTACCTTCGCACGCTCTTGCAAAGCCTCGAAAAATCTGTGATAAAATAACACCGGAATTTCCTCTGGCTCCCATCAATAGTCCTTTTGCAAATGCACTTGTAACTTCATAAACTTTATCAGTATCCAGTTTTTTCACTTCATTTGCTCCAGAAGTAATTGTTAAATTCATATTTGTTCCGGTATCCCCGTCAGGAACAGGGAATACATTTAAAGCGTCAATTTTTTGTGCATTATTTGAAAGATGGTATGCTCCTGTCAGCACCATCTGCGATAATAACGCCGCATCAATTTTCTCGACTACCACATCTTCTCCTCCTTCTGCTCTATTATTTTTCTACTCGAACACCTTGAATAAATATATTTACCGAATCAATTTCTAAGCCAAGAGATTGACTAAGCGTATATTTCACTTGTGATTGGACATTATGCGCCACTTCAGAAATTTTTGTCCCATAGCTTACAATAATGTACAAATCAATATGTAGCTTTCCGTCTTCTTGACGAACAACAATTCCCTTGGAATAATTTTCTTTACGCAATATCTCTGCAATATTATCTTTAATTTGGCTTTTAGAAGCCATTCCTACAATTCCATAGCATTCAACAGCTGTTCCACCAGCTATTGTTGCAATAACATCTGTTGTTATCGTAACGAGTCCATCGTTTGTATGTAACTCTATTGACATAACTACAGCTCCTTTTATTACGAATTATGATTCATCAAATAATTTATAGTATCATCTTTTCAGACTTTACGTCTTGATATTTTCAATTTCTCAACTATTTATGCTTAAGATTATACTATACGCTCTGTTATTTTAAAAGTAAGCCTGCGAGAATCGGGAAACCTGCGTCCCCGCTATTCCCTATAAGTTTTTTTCATGAAGAAAAACTCCACTATTACAATGGATTATTTTTATTCATCTGTCAAGCAATTTTTCTTTATTACTTACTCAACTTTCGCACCCGAGAATAAACATCTATGCCTTACCATCCCAGGATGAACATGTTCTTCATTATCCTGCTTGTATTTTGTTAAATCATCTTACTATTGAAATGGAGATTGTGTATAGCTCCTGCAACCAACCACTACGCTTTCTGACGTACAAATGTTTTCGATGGGGCAAGTAATCGTGACGGGACATTTTTTATATGCACCACGAAAAAGATGTTCTTTACTGGTCTAAATTCTATTTGCTCCGTTGTATTAAACAGTATAGAATCCCCTGCTAGCGAAGGCGGACCGTTTTAACTCCTGAGGGATTAGCATCATCTGAAGATCCACTTTTGCCAAGTGCTCTTCTTGGCAAGAGTTAGCTGAAGAGTATACCCCCGGGAAAGAAAAACGGTCCACCGCAGCGGTGGCCTTACATGTTACCTTCTTTCTGGCAAGAGTTTATGCTTTGTCAAGAGATAGATGGAAGGAATGATCAGTATCTATCACTACGATAAGCAAGTTATTTTTTAGGTGCGAAAGTAGAGTTACTTATTTAACAAAAAAACATTTCAAAAGAGTAAAATAAAATGTTTTGAAATCTATTTGCTTTAGCTTCTCCTGCGATAATAAAAAGATTCAATTGCAATATTGGGTGAGTTATGATAAATTAAGTTAGTGGTATACTGATTTTGGAATGTAAGGAGGGAATAGCATGGCTAGAAAATGTGTTGTAACTGGACGCCAAACACGTAGTGGTAACCAACGTTCTCACGCTATGAATTCCAACAAGCGTAATTGGAAAGCAAATGTACAAAAAGTACGTATCATGGTAGATGGAAAACCGAAGAAAGTATATGTATCTGCTCGTGCATTAAAATCAGGCAAAGTAGAACGTGTATAATATACGAAAATATGTGCATATGCCCTAAAAACACCATAATTACATGGTGTTTTTTTGTTGTCTGGTCAAACCTATCCTAAAAAACGAGCTTTTGCCATCTGTGACAAAAGCTCGTTTACTATTACTTTTCTTTTTTGAATACACCAATGATGACTTTTACAAACCCGCCTACAAACTTAGGAAGCTTAATCGTATAGAATTTCATTTATAAAGGCCCTCCCTGTTTAACCATCCTGTTTGCTTCTAGTTAAACTGCATCAAAACTCTTTACTAGTATTAGTATGCCTTTACAGAAAGAAAAAGTACCTTTTTTTTGACTAAGCTCATTAGATATGCATAAAGAAGATCCCCAATGTATGGTCTGGTTCTCTAATGGATATAAAAATCCTGACAAAGTTAATCCGGCAACCTCCGGAGTAAATGATAAAAAAGAAATATAGGAATATCCCTCAGGCTCAATGGAATAAACACCTGGTTCAAACATTTCCATATAATTTCCTTGATCAATAATAACAGCACGCTTTCCCTGCTTTAATAATGGATATAGCAATTGAATATTCATTAATGCATGATCCAGTCTGCCTCCGGTTACACCAAAAAGATAAAATTCACTTGCTTCTTTCTCTATTCCCATATCAATAGCAATCTCTAAATCTGTCTGATTCTTCATCACTGGATGTTTATCAAAAACCTTTGCATACTTTTCGATTATAGAGTACTCATTTTCAGAGACAGAATCAAAATCTCCCAGTGCGACGTCAATAGTTATTCCTTGTTCTGCTAAATAAAGCGCTCCCCGGTCAGCACCAATCCAAAAATCCATTTTTTCCTGATAGTCTAAAAGAGTGGGTAGTTGCCCTTTAGGACCGTTACCCACAATGCCAACACGTTTCATTATTTCTTCGCACTCTTGCGAATCAAGTCAATAGCTTCTTTTCGATTACTCTGGTTAAAAACAGCACTTCCAGCAACTAATACATCTGCACCATTTTCGGTACAGATAGGAGCAGTTTCCTCATTAACTCCTCCATCAATCTCAATTTCAAAATCCAAGCCCATTTCTTCACGCCATGCTGCAATTTGAGCAATTTTAGGAACTACCTCTTTAATAAAAGATTGACCTCCAAAGCCTGGATTTACTGTCATTAATAATACAAGATCCACTTCTGTTAAAACAGGTTTAATCATTTCTGCCGGTGTTCCCGGATTAATTACTACTCCCGGCTTTACACCATGAGAACGGATTAATTGTAATGTCCGGTGCAGATGTACACATGCCTCCTGATGAACGGTGATGATGGAAGCACTTTTAGCAAATTGCGGTATATATGCATCCGGGTTTTCTATCATTAAATGGACATCTAACGGCAAATTCGTAATTGGCTTAATGGCATCTGCTATTAAAGGACCGATTGTAATATTAGGAACGAAATGTCCATCCATCACATCAACATGAATGTAATCAGCTCCGGCTTTCTCCACCTCTTTAATCTCTTCTCCAAGCTTTGCAAAATCCGCTGATAAAATAGAAGGTGCTATTTTTGTCATCATTAATACCTCGGCTTTCTTGTTTTAATTTCTTCCAAAAAACGTAAATAATGATTATATCGGAATTCAGCTATAGTACCATCATCAACAGCTGCTTTAACGGCACATTTAGGTTCTTTATCATGCAGACAGCCTCTGAACTTGCAATCTGACATATGAAGCCTTATTTCCGGAAAACAAACACCTAAATCCTCGGACTCTAAATCAGAAAACTCTAATGCGCTAAATCCTGGTGTATCAGCTACAAAACCTTCTCCGATTGTCAAAAGCTCAACATGTCTTGTTGTATGCTTGCCCCTCCCGAGACTTTTAGAAATCTCCGCCGTTTCTATAAACAAATTAGGATCGAGCGTATTTAACAGGGTTGATTTCCCTACTCCGGACTGGCCAGCAAATACGGAAACTTTATCTTTGAAATAAGGTATTACTTCAGAGATCCACTCAGGCTCTTTCGAAGATAATAATTTCACTTCATAGCCAATATGCTGGTAGGCTGCTTGATATTCCTGAATTTTGGCTGTTTCCTGAGGTGTCGTTAAATCCATTTTTGTAATAAAAATTAAAGGCTGAATATGCTTGGACTCTACAAGGACAAGAAACCGGTCAAGTAATAACGGATTAAAATCCGGTGAAGTAGCTGCATTGACAATACATACCTGATCAATATTAGCAATAGGAGGCCGAATAAGCTCATTCGACCTGTCTTTTATTTTCATAATATAACCTTCATCTTCGTTACGGATTTCAAATTCTACATAATCACCTACTAACGGAGAGATTTTTTTATTTCGAAAAAGGCCTCTCCCCTTGCAGGCATAAATTCCTTCATTTGACTGTACGTAGTAGAAGCCGCTTAATGCCTTAATAATTCTGCCTACTGCCATCTACTCTTCCTCTCCCTCATAGGATACAGTCCTTTCAGCAACTACCTCATCATCTCTGGTAATTCGATACTCTGCATCAGTTCCCTGTGCAATGGTCAGTGTAAACCTTACCTCTGTATCTTCTGTGATGGTCTGTTCTTCATATACATCTGAGATGTCGTTATTGGCATCACCGATATAAATTCGGACTATTTGTTCTCCAGACTCCTGGTTTTCAGTATCTTCTTCATTTCCTTCATCTGTATTTTCACTGTCTTCGTTTCCATCATCGGTATTTTCTTCGTTTGTCTCATCATTTTGATCTTCTTCATTATTTTCATCACCAGATGATTCTTCTCCAGCTCCGGGGTCTTCTTCATCCAATGTGTACGGAACCGTAAAAGAAACAGAGTGAGACCGCGGCGGTTCTTCTTCCGGTCCAAGAGAGAGATAAACATCTACTGTTGATCCTTTTTCTACCTCCGTTCCGGATTCAGGAGATTGACTGCTGACCAGCCCTTCCTCGACACTATCGGAATGCTCCTCATGCTGATTTATGCTTAATTCATTACGATCTAAATAAGCCTTTACTTCCTCTTCATTCATTCCTGTCAAATTATTCAGGCTCACCATTTCTGGTCCAGCGCTGACTTCAAAAATTACTTTTGTATCAGCTGGCACTACAGATGCCCCCGGATCCGGCTGGACTTGGGAGATAATCTCACCCACCGGCTGATCAGAATTTCTTTCAAATGGCGTGATATCGTCAAACCCTTCCTGATTCAGCTGTGTTTTAACTTCTTCAAAATCTTCTCCGACATAATCATCAAATTCCACCTGTTCAGGCCCTTGGCTGACAAACAGGGTTATCGTTGCCCCTTCTTTGACCGTTCTTCCGGCAACAGGATCTGTTCTTTCAACATATCCTGATTCAACCTCATCCGAATTGACCTCTTCTATTTCAACGATCAGGTTCTGGCTTTCCAGCGCATCTCTCGCCTCATCAGCCGGCTGATTGACAAAATCGTCTATCGTAACATCTTTCGGCTGCATAGCATACACAATAGCAACAGTGCCGATAGCAATAAGCAATAGTAAGATCAGAGAAATCCAGATTATTTTTTTCTTTTTACTGGAAGGCTTCTTTTTATCCTTCTTTTTCTTATTTTTTTTCTTCTCATTACTCTCTTCAGGGTAGCTTTTTGTCGGTTCCGTATCTGCCTGATGGACAATTGTCTGGCCTGCTTCATCCTCCGAGGACAAATCTTCATCTGTAATAATCGGAATTGCTTTTGTCTCATCGCCATCTTCATCCGGAATCTTAAATGGCTCTTCATTTAATTTTTCAGGTGAAAGTGCCGTCTCAAGAGCTGCCTCAAATTGATAGACATCCGCATAGCGGTAAAATGGATTTTTTGCTGTTGCCTGTAACACAATATTCTCCACACTCTGCGGGATATCCGGGTTAATCTCTTTAACAGACGGCGTATCATTTTGTAAATGCTTTAAAGCAATGGACACAGGAGACTGTCCGGAAAAAGGAAGCTTTCCTGTTAATAATTCAAATAGTACAATCCCTAAAGAATAGACATCGGATTTTTTTGTTGCCATACCGCCCCGAGCCTGCTCTGGTGACAAATAATGAACAGAACCCAAAATAGAATTTGTTTGTGTTAATGCTGTAGCACTAAGAGCCATAGCAATCCCAAAGTCTGTTACCTTTGCCTGGCCAAAACGATCAATTAATATATTCTGAGGCTTAATATCACGATGAATAATATCATTCTCATGTGCTTGTGCAATCGCAGAAGAAATCTGCTTCATAATATCCAGAGCAAGTGGAACCTCTACTGGTCCAAATTGTTGGATATATTCCTTTAAAGTCATTCCCTCCACATATTCCATGACCATATACAGTGTTTGGTCTTCCTCACCCACGTCATAGATATTTACAATATTCGGGTGGGAAAGAGAGCTTGCAGATTGTGCCTCACGGTCAAAACGGGCAATAAACTCCTGATCATGGATATAGTCAGTCCGCAATGCTTTAACTGCTACATCACGGTCAAGAATAGTATCTCTGGCAAGGAAGACATTCGCCATGCCTCCTCCGCCAATTTTTCTTTCGATTTTATAACGGTCATTTAATAAGTGTCCCTTTTTCATGCAGGTTCACCTGCCTCCGAGTCTGAACCGTCATGTGCTATTAATATAAGCGAAATATTATCTTCTCCACCGCGCTCGTTCGCTAAATCAATAAGTTCTTGACCTATCTCATTCATCCCTTTATCTGCTGTAATAAATTGTGCTAATTCAGTTTGACTCAGCTTATCAGATAAACCATCTGAGCATAATAATAATCGGTCTCCGGCATCCCATGTCAGAGTTTTTATGTCTGTATCCACTTGAGCCTCTGTCCCCAACGCACGGATAATATAATTTTTATAGGGGTGAACTTCAGCGTCCCCCTCTGTTATCTCGCCTCTTTTAACAAGCTCATTAACAAAGGAATGATCTTCCGTCACCTGTTCAACATGCTCGCCTCTGGCAATGTACAAACGACTGTCTCCAATATGGGCAATGGTAAGCGAACTGCCTGACATAACTGCAGCAACAAGTGTCGTTCCCATTCCTTCCAGTTGTTTGTTTTCTTGAGATTTCCGAAAAATTTGCTCATTCGTTTCTTTTATTATATTTTGAAGCCATTGTTCAATATCGTTTGGATTTTGAACTGTTTCTGTTTCTTCCCATCTTTTTTTCATATTTTCCACAGCCAGCATACTTGCTACATCCCCGGCTTTGTGACCACCCATGCCATCAGCTATAATCGCAATGGGCTGGCTGGTTTTATTTTCAAAAATACCGCCTGCATCTTCATTATGGTTGCGAACTTGGCCGCAATGCGTTAAGAAAAGCCCTTCCAAGAGCTGCTCCCCCCTTTACAGATCCAAATATATCCTTTTCAAACATTTATTATTACTTTGTTATTAAGTGCTTTTCAATAAAAATGTTATTACGAATTTCTCATTTTTTGAATAAATATTTCTATCCTTAATTATTGCACAATCTTCCGCATAATAAAACTATGCAGTGTACAAGTTGAATAATATATTTAAACTTCTTTCATATGCGTTAACTATAAAAGGGCTTAAATTATCCACTATCCGTTTGAAGCTTGGTATTCACGGCCGATTTTCCTTAATAAGAATTGCTCACTTATTCCGCTTAATCCGTGTAAGGAAAAATCCATCTGTCTGAAAATCCTGAGGAAACAGCTGTAAACCTTCCGGCGACCAGCCTGGAGCATGCTGTAATGGTTCGGAAAGCTCTTCCCTGAACGAGAAATCTATGCTAAAAGCTGGATTATTTTCTAAAAATGTTTGAACAACTTGATTATTCTCCAATTTATCAACTGTACAAGTACTGTAAATAAGCAGCCCCTCAGGCTTAAGCAGTTTGGCTGCAGACTGGATAATATCCAGTTGTACCGTTGCAAGCCGTTCAATATCAGACGCCCGCTTCTCATACTTAATCTCAGGCTTCCCATTAATAACACCTAATCCTGAACAAGGGGCGTCGATAAGAATCCTGTCAAAGCTCTCCTCTTCATACTGCTCATAAAGGTTCCTGGCATCGCCTTGAAAAGCAGATATAGCATGCAAATCCAATACAGCTGCCTTTTCTTCTATCAATTTCACTTTTTTCTTATGCAAATCATAGGCATGAATTTCACCTTGATCCACCATTTTTTCAGCAATGTGCGTAGCTTTTCCACCTGGAGCACTGCAAGTATCCAGCACTTTCATACCCGGCTTTAGCTTTAAGGACTCTGCTGCAAGCATAGAGCTTTGATCCTGTATGGTTATAAATCCCTCCTGCAACAGATTCGTTTTAAATATATTTCCTTTTTGAATCAGAATGCCCTGCTGTGAAAACTGTGATGCAGTTACAGTAAAGCCTTGCTTTTCTAATTGCTCCATAACAGCTTCACGATCCATTTTCATAGGCTGAACCCGGATAGACATTGGAAAATGCCTTAAATTCTCGCGGCACATTGCTTCTGTCCGCTCCTTGCCATACATTTCTGTCCATCTTTTAACAAGCCATACAGGATGGCTTGTCTCTATCGAAATCCGCTCTACAGGGTCCTTTATTAAAGTTAAATCTGGAAGACCGTTACGTCGAATGCTGCGTAATATACCATTTACAAATGAAGCTATTCCCTTATGTCCTCGGATTTTAGCAATTTCAACAGACTCATGAACCACTGCGTGATCTGGAACTTTTTCCAAATAAACCATCTGGTAAACAGACATTCTTAAAAGCTGTTTTACCCATAAATCTAATTTCTTTTTATTTTTCATAAAATGCGATATATAGTAATCAATCGTTATTTGATTCTGTACAGTTCCATAAACAACCTCTGTCAGTAATCTTTTATCCTTTTCGTTCAAATCCTTTTGCTGTAATTCATGATTTAAAAGCAGATTGCTGAAACCTTTATCTTTTTCAATCCGAATAAGAATGTCGAGCATTGTTTGTCTCAATTGATATTTCATAATTATATTATTCTCCTAGTATTACACCAATTTGAATCCTGTCCTGTGAAGCCTGTAAGTAATCTTTTACTTTCATACGTTTCTTTCCGGCAGGTTGAATTTCTTTTATTTTAATACTTGTTTGTTTCCCGCACTGAACAGTAAAGGATTCACTATCCTTGGCTATAATTTCACCTGCCGGGCTTGTTGAATTTGACTCAGAAACTTCTTCTCCCCACCAGATTTTCATTACTTTATCTTCATAGGTTGTAAATGCAACCGGCCAGGGGTGAAGCCCTCTTATTTGATTGTAAATCTCACCTGCTGGTCTATCCCAGTCAATTTTTTCCTGCTCACGTTTTATATTTGATGCAAAGGTTGCTAATTCGTCCTCTTGCTTTTTTGGTGTTATTTTATCTGCAAATAAGTCAGGCAATGTTTCAATCAGCAAGTCTGAACCGGCGGTGGCCAGCTTATCATGCAGTGTACCGACATGATCTGTGTCTTCTATCTCTACCTCCACCTGAGTAAGGATATCACCTGCATCTAATTTTTCTGCCATATACATAATCGTTACTCCTGTTTTATTCTTACCCTGTATAATAGAATAATGAATTGGTGCGCCGCCACGCAGCTCAGGAAGCAGGGAAGCATGGACATTGATTGCCCCAAAAGGTGCTATCTTAAGCACTTCTTTAGGAAGAATTTGCCCATAAGCTGCAGTGATAATCAAATCCGGTTTGGCATCAGCAAGTGCTTGGAAATCATTCTTTAGCTTTTCTGGCTGAAATACTTCTATCCCATGCTTTAAAGCTTCCACCTTAACCGGTGGAGGAGTAATGATTTTCTTTCTTCCTTTAGGTCTGTCCGGCTGCGTAACAACAAGAACTACATCATATTTATTTTCAATTATTTTTTGTAAAACAGGGACAGCAAAATCCGGCGTCCCCATAAAAACGATCCGTTTCATCATACTTACCTCATTTCCTTACATCATGTAATAGGGCTGCATATCAATAAACAGCTGCAAAGATTGTTTTCGAATCTCATCAGCATAAGCCGATTGAATATGCTCTAAATAACTTATTAATTCCGGTTCATTCTTGTATTTTATCATGCACTGGTATCGATATCTATCTTTTATCCGTGCAATAGTAGAAGGCGTTGGTCCCATGATAGTTGTACCCGGAGATACAACCTCACTAAGCTGCTTAACAATCTCTCCTGTAACCTGGACTGCCCGCACATGATTTTCATGTGACACAGTAATCAGCACAAGAAATACAAACGGTGGATATTGAAATGCTTTCCGAACGGCCATTTCATGCTGATAAAAATCAAGAAAATTATGCTTTGCAGCGTAGGTCACGCTATAATGCTCCGGTGTATAGGTCTGAACAATCACATTTCCTGTAAGCTCATGTCTTCCTGCTCTTCCACTCACTTGTGTCAATAATTGAAAAGTACGCTCCGAAGCACGGAAATCAGGAAGATGCAGCATCGAATCTGCAGATAGAACGCCGACTAAGGTGACATCCTTAAAATCAAGACCTTTTGCAATCATTTGCGTCCCTAATAAAATATCAGCTTTCTTCTCAGAAAACTGTTTTAATAATTTTTCATGTGCTCCTTTTTTTCTGGTTGTATCCACGTCCATTCGAATCACACGGGCTTCCGGTAAAAGCTTTGCCAAGGATTCTTCTACCTTTTGCGTCCCTGTTCCAAAATACCGGATAGTATCACTCCCGCAGGATGGACAGCTTTCAGGAACTGCCTGTTCATAAGAGCAATAATGACATTTAAGTCGATGGTTGTTCTTGTGATAGGTTAAAGCAATGTCACAATGTGGACATTCAGATACGTGCCCGCAATCACGGCACATCACAAATGTGGAATAGCCTCTGCGGTTCAGCAGCAGGACAATTTGTTCTCCCCGTTCTATACAAGCCTTCATATTCTCCATCAGAGAGGCAGAGAACATTGTCCGGTTTCCTGCATGCAGCTCTTTGCGCATATCAACAATCTCTACACTTGGCATTTGCTGATAATTTGTACGGTGGCTGAGCGTTAAAAGCTTGTAAACTCCCTTTTTAGCTCTGGCAAAGCTTTCTAAAGAAGGAGTCGCACTGCCCAGCACTACGGGGCAATGATGACTATTCGCCCGTTCAATCGCTACATCCCGGGCATGATACCTTGGCTGATCCTCCTGCTTATATGTTGTTTCATGCTCTTCATCAATAATAAAAATACCTATGTTGGAGAATGGAGCAAATATCGCTGAACGAGCTCCAACAACAACTTGAACCTGTTTCTGCTGAATTTTTCTCCATTCATCATATTTTTCTCCAGCGGAAAGCCCACTATGCATTACAGCTACATTTGACCCAAAGCGGCCTTTAAAGCGGCGGACCATTTGCGGTGTTAACGAAATTTCCGGGACAAGAACGATGGCCTCCTGCCCTTTTGAAATCACATGCTGAATAGATTGTAAATATATTTCTGTTTTACCGCTTCCGGTCACACCGTGCAATAGAAATACATTATCCTCTTTTTCATCTATAGATGCGATAATTGGATCCATAGCAGCAGCCTGTTCATCCGTAAGCTCGAAGGCTTCTGTTTGTTCAATAGACTGATTTTTATAGGGATCGCGGAATACCTCCTGTTGAAATGTCTTAACAATCCCTTTTGACACTAATGCTTTAACAGTCTGTGCTGAGGTGCCCATGATTTGAATTAATTTCGCCTGTTCAATCGGCTCCGAATTTTCTATAAAATATTGGATTAGCTCTTTTTGTTTCTTTGCTTGCTTCGATAAATCCTCCAGTGCCTCCATAGCATGCATTTCTGAAACATCTAACTGGACCATTGTCTGCTTTTTTTTTGTAATTCTCGACTTCACATGATAATAAATAGTGATATGCCCTGCTTCTATTTGTTTTTGTAAATAATAATAGCTGATAGAAGATGCTGTAAATTCTTCGAAGGGTATCGACTCTCTTCCTGCAAATAAATCTTCTAATTCAGGACTGAGGAATTCATCTGTCTCTCGAACTAAATCTTTTGTATACTGTGATTTTAATACTTGAGGCAGCATTGTCTGAAACACAGTAATATACAGGCTAAGCGTTTTTTTTGCTACAGATTTGCCAAGCTGAAGCAGCTCTTCTGTCAATACAGGTGTGATATCTAAAACCTCATGCAGTTCTTTTAATTTTGTTAAGTTTGTCTCATTCTTCAGCTGTACAACAAATCCCATGATTTTCCGCGGTCCAAAAGGTACAGTGACCCGCATACCAGGAGTAATTATTTCATGATATCTCTCTGGAACCAGATAATCGTATGTTTGATTTGTTGCACTTGATGGAACATCAACTATGACACTTGCAATTTTCAAATGGAATCATCCTTCATATCTTGTAAAATACAGTCTAAAAGCTGTACAGCTATCTCTTTTTTTGTCGCCTGCTGCAAATCAGTGACAGATTCCTTTTTATTAATATAGGTAACAATATTCGTGTCCCCTTCAAATCCTGCACCCTGGCGGCTGACATCATTGACAACGATAGCATCTAAATTTTTCTTTTTCAGCTTCCCTAATCCATATTCAATAGGGGTATCTGTTTCTGCAGCAAATCCAACCAGAAATTGATTTTCTTTTCTTTCACCAAGTTTTTTCAGGATATCTTTTGTTCGTTCTAAAGTGATGACATCATCGCCCTCTTGTTTTTTCATCTTTGAGGTATGTACCTCTTTCGGGCGATAATCTGCTACGGCAGCAGCCTTAATAACAATATCCTTGTCTGCAAACTGGTCGTTCATCACATGATACATTTCCTCGGCAGAAACCACATCAATTCGCGTAATAGCGGGGTGCTGTGCATCTATTGTAACTGGTCCGGCAACTAACGTAACATCTGCACCGCGTTCAGCAGCTGCTTCAGCTAAGGCAAAGCCCATCTTTCCTGAGGAACGGTTCGTAAAAAAACGGACCGGATCAATCATTTCCTTTGTCGGTCCGGCAGATATAAGTACTTTTTGCCCCTGCATATCAAGTGCTTTCTGCTGATGACGTTCCATTGCAGTGATAATTTCCTGCGGCTCCTCCAGGCGGCCTTTGCCAACATATCCGCAGGCTAAATAACCATCACCCGGCTCGATGAAATGATAACCCCACTTTTCAAGCTGCTTCATATTTTGAATGACAGCAGGATGTCCATACATATGAACATTCATTGCCGGGGCAATATATACGTCTGCTTGTGTAGCCAGCATTGTTGTCGAGAGCATATCATCAGCTTGTCCATGAGCTAATTTCGCAATAATATTTGCTGTTGCCGGTGCAATAATTGCAATATCCGCCCAATCGGCTAAATCAATATGGGCTATTTTCTTTGGATTTTTTTCATCAAAGGTATCCGTATATACCGGGTTTCTCGTCAAAGCTTGAAAGGTTAACGGTGTAACAAATTCGGTTGCACTTTCTGTCATAATAACCTTCACTTCTGCTCCAAGCTGCGTCAATGTACTTGCCAGAGCACACACTTTATAAACAGCAATACCACCAGAAACTCCCAGAAGTATTTTTTTCTGATTGAGCATGGAAAAACTTCCTCTCTTTGGTTTATTTTTCACATATTTATACTTTAAAAATCACTTTATTTAAATCTCTGTGTATTTTTTGATGGGTATGCCTGCTGTATAAAAAAGCTTAATCTATCCCGCTTCATTTGGAGGCATATTCCAATCTGTATTTTTATCTTCTCTATACATAGTTATAACATATTATCAGCTTCTTCTGCCGAATAAAGGCTTGTAGAAAAACTCCAATAAAAGAAAAAAAGAAGCATTGCAAAAAGAAAAACCTCTGCATCGCGAAAATTCTTGTATAAAGAATTTCACACTGTGCAAAGGCTCTTTTCAATTTGATATCTTAAGTTTTATTTCTTAATATACAGTTTTCCAGCTTCAATTTCTTCCAATGCTTTCCCAACAAATTTATGTGATTTTGGATGCTCTACTAAAACATCATTTGTTTCACTCAGTTCCCTGGCTCTTCTTGCTGATAAAGTAACTAGGCTGTACTTTGATTTAATTTTTGTTTGCAATGAATCAATAGAAGGTTCTAACATCATGATAACTCATCCTCCAAAATTTGCTTGTATTGTTTAGCGATTCTTTCACGCTTTAAGTGCTCACTTTTAATAATTGCTTTTACTTTGTCTACTGCTGTCTCAACCTTATCGTTCACAACAACATAATCATAAGCATCCATCATTTCTATTTCATTACGTGCTTCTTTCAGACGGTTAAGGACGAGTTCCTGCGATTCTGTGCCACGATTAACGATACGATTTTTCAACTCTTCTAAACTAGGAGGGAATAGGAAGATAAATACACCTTGAGGGAAATTTTTCTTCACCTGCATCGCTCCCTGCACCTCTATTTCAAGAAAAACATCAAATCCTTTTTCAATGGTTTCCTCTACATATTGTCTGGGAGTCCCGTAATAATTATTTACATATTGAGCGTATTCTAAAAGCTCTCCTTCTTCAATCAGCTCTTCAAATTCTTCCCGCGATTTATAGAAGTAATCGACACCATCAACTTCACCAGTTCTTTTATCTCTGGTGGTCATGGAAATAGAATATTGAAGATCCATTTCTTCCTCAAATAATTTTTTGCGTACTGTACCCTTCCCGACACCTGATGGGCCGGATAAAATGAATAAAATGCCTTTCTCTTTAATCAAACCATTTCCTCCTAATTTCCAGCTTCGTTATTCGTCTGCAATTTCATCGTTGGTAACAAGCCGTTGGCCTACCGTTTCAGGCTGCACTGCAGATAATACAACATGATCGCTATCTGTTATTATAACAGCTCTGGTACGTCGTCCATATGTTGCATCCACTAATTTATTATTATCTCTGGCTACGGTAATAATTCTTTTCACTGGTGCTGATTCCGGAGACACGATAGAAATAATGCGGTTTGCGGAAACAACATTACCAAAGCCAATGTTTATTAAACTTAAATTCAATTTTTTTCCCCCTAGCATTTCTTCTCTATCTATAATAGTACCATTATACTGTATCTTTATTGAATTTTATACTATAAACTTTTTTGTTACAAGAGCTAAACCAAGAAATAGGAAAATAGAGTGATGTCTTCGGGCTTTGTATTGCTTGTTTATCCATGTTATGAAATTCTTTCTATATAGGTTAAATTAAAAAATTCAACTTTCGCACCTAAGAGCAAGCGTCTATACCTTCCTATTCCAGAATGAACATGTTCTTCAATATCCCGCTTGCATGTTGTTAAATCATCTTTTTATTGAAAGGAAGATTGTGTATATCGCCTGATGGAGTTGGATGAAATAATCGCTTTTGGTTCAGTTGTATTAAACAGTATGGAATCTCCTCCTAGCGGAGGCGGTGCCTTACACGTTACCTTCTTTCTAGATAGAGTTTATGCTTTATCAAGAGATAGATGGACGGAACACCCAACACCTATCACTATGACAATCAAGTTATTTGTAATGTGCGAAAGTTGAGTTATATAAATAAAACAGCTATCCCAATCTGCTGAAAATGATACCGCATGGATGGAATAGCTGTTTCATTTTATTTTACAATGAACCTTTATTTTGTTTTCATATTGGCCCTTCACCTAAACCAAAGGTTACTATAAGCTGCCAATTATATTTGTAACACTAGTTAGCGGATGAAAAACACGGAGGCTCCTGCAGGAAAGCGTAGTGTTTTTCATCCACGGTTACAATGGGTCATAATTACACCTATTAAATTTTGGTGTTGGTTCTTTATTTTTTAGTAAATCCAAATAAAACGGTTGGCAATGCTCCCAGTCCGACAATAAGCAGCCAATCAATTGCTGATAAGGTTACTGTATGGAAAATCGGCTGGAGCGGCGGGAAGTAAATAACGACTAATAGCAACAGCATCGATGATAGTACAGCTAAAATAAGATAACGGTTTTCAAATAAATTTCTAGCAAAAATTGATTTCTCACTCCGGCAATCAAACACATGAATTAATTGTGCCACAACAAGAGTTGAAAAAGCGATGGTCTGAGCATAGACAAGATTACTTGGGTCATTTTGGTAGGCAACAATAAATGCAATTAAAGTTACAACCCCTATTAATATTCCCCTGCTGATAATCTTATAGCCAAGTCCGCGGGAGAAAATTCCTTCACGTGGATTTCGAGGACCCCGTTTCATCACGTCCTCCTCAGCCTGATCCACTCCTAATGCCATTGCCGGCAGCCCGTCCGTCACTAAATTCACCCATAGAATTTGCACTGGCACCAACGGCAGCGGCAGACCAAGCAGCATGGCAAAAAGCATCACTAGAATTTCTCCAACATTGGAAGCCAACAGGTAGCGGATAAACTTACGAATATTTTCATAAATATTTCTGCCTTCTTGAATAGCAGATTTGATTGTCGCAAAGTTATCATCCATTAAAACAAGAGATGAAGCTTCTTTCGTTACGTCCGTCCCGCTTATCCCCATTGCAATCCCTATATCACTTGCTTTCATTGCAGGTGCATCATTCACGCCATCCCCTGTCATCGCAACAATATGTCCTTTTTCCTGGAAGGCATTTACAATACGAAGTTTATGCTCTGGTGTTACACGTGCAAAAACGTACGTTTCTTCAATCTTATCCACCAATTCAGCATCTGACATTTGTGTTAATTCTTTTCCTTCCAGTACCTTCCCTCTCTCTGGAAGAATCTCTAAATGATTAGCAATAGCTTTGGCTGTATGTGCATGGTCGCCAGTTATCATAACGGTTTTAATTCCTGCTTCTTTACATTCACGAACAGCTGCTTTTACTTCTTTTCTCGGGGGATCCATCAGCCCGTATAAGCCAATTAACGTCAAATCCTCTTCCAATAATGCAGAATCCAGTGAATCAGAGGAAGATAATACCCGAAAACCAATCGCAATAGTACGAAGTGCCTTTTCAGCCATAGATACCATTGCCTGCTCCGTTTTTTTACTCTGTTCTTTTGTTAAAACAGTCTTCCCATCCTCGGTTTGAATGTAGGAAGATTTTGGAAGTAAAATATCAGGTGCCCCTTTTGTAATTAATAAGCGCATTCCGTTTTCATCTTCTATGACAATACTCATCCGTTTCCGATTGGAATCAAATGGTATTTCTTTCACAATTCGAAAAGGCTGCTTATCATTTTCATGGAAGCCATATTTATACGCAGCAACGAGCAGCGCGCCATCTGTCGGATCTCCATCTACAACGTTTTTTCCTTTTTTCAAAGAAATAGATGCATGGTTACAAAGCATCCCATAGAGCAGCATCGATTTCAAACTTGAATGAGTATCTTCTATCTTTTTTTGATTGTATAGAAAGTCCCCTTGAGTCTGATATCCATCACCCGTGACATATAAAGTTTTTCCGTTTATATATATTTCCTTTACAGTCATTTGGTTTTCGGTCATTGTCCCTGTTTTATCCGAGCAAATAACTGAAGCGCATCCTAATGTCTCTACTGCCGAAAGCTTTCTTACAATTGCCTTCTTTTTAATCATTCTCTGAACACCAAGAGATAATGCAACTGTAACAATAGCCGGCAAACCTTCAGGAATAGCGGCTACTGCCAAAGATATACCTGCTAAAAACATTTCATACATAGGATGCCCTCGGAAAATACCAGCTCCGACAACAAGTATCGTCAAGAATAAGGCAACAACAATTAATATTTTCCCTAACTCCGCCAATTTCATTTCCAGTGGTGTAATGGTCTTTTTGGTATTATCAAGCAATGTAGCAATCTGTCCCATTACAGTTTTCATTCCTGTACCGACAACAATACCCTCTCCTGATCCACGTGTAACAAGTGTCCCCATAAAGGCCATATTTACTTGATCCTGTGCTTCTAAACCATCCATTCTGATTTCTTTTGTATGTTTAGCAACAGGAAGTGATTCTCCTGTCAAAGCGGATTCTTCCGTTTCCAAACTGGTTGTTTGAATGACTCTGACATCTGCTGGAATTCTATCCCCGCTTGCAAATCTGACGACATCCCCTACAACGACCTCTTTCGATGGAATCTTCACCCATTGCCCGTCCCGTTTTACGCTGGCTATCGGGGCAGACAGCTCTTTCAGTTTTTCCAACGAATTTTCTGCTTTTTGTTCTTGAAAATAGCCGATAATCCCATTAATTAATACAATAACCATAATAGCTATTGCATCAATATACTCTCCTAATAATCCAGCAATTAACGTTGCAGCTAATAAAATTAATACCATAAAATCCTGGAATTGTTTTAGGAATAAAATCCATCCGGGTATTTTTTTCTTCGCTGCTAAAACATTTTCACCATACTGCTGACGTCTTTTCGCAACCTGCTTCTCCCCTAACCCGACATCTGCTTTTACCTGCAATGTCTCTTCTAATTTTTTTTGATTGAGCTGATACCATTTCATTATACATTCCTCCGGCAGACATGAATTGTACAAGCACTTAATCCATTTCTATGCCCGAACTTCTAAAAAGATGCTATAATTGCCGATGAGGTGATCACATATGCCATTTGACGGTATTGTAACAAGAGCGGTTACGGAAGAATTAGCAGCAAAATTAGAAAGAGGAAAAATTAATAAAATCTATCAGCCATCAGAAACAGAGATTGTCATGACAGTCCGCAGTCAATCTATAAATCACAGTCTGCTTTTTTCTGTCCACCCTACGTATGCCCGATTTCATATAACAAATGATTCTTATACAAATCCAAAAGAGCCTCCTATGTTTTGTATGGTGCTAAGAAAGCACTTGGCCGGGAGTGTTATTGAAAGGATTGAGCAAAAAGGGATGGAACGGATTGTGACATTTACTATCCGAACCCGTAATGAAATAGGTGACATCAGTTATAAACAATTAATTATGGAGCTGATGGGTAAGCACAGTAATCTTATTTTAGTAGATCAGGAAAAAGGACATATTATTGACAGTCTGAAGCATGTTTCTTTATCACAAAATCGCCACCGGACAATTTTACCCGGACAGACCTATCAATTGCCGCCTGACCAGCACAAATTTTCTATTTTAGATACAGACAGTGCATCGATAGTGAGAAAGTTAGATTTTAACGCAGGTAAAATGGATAAGCAGCTCCTCGGTTTATTAGAAGGCTTTTCTCCATTTGTTACAAAAAAAATGATTGAAAGTGTCAATCTTGGGTCCAACCAGGACTATGAGAATATGCTTTCTCATGTGCAAAAACAATTACAGGGAAATAATTATCAGCCCGCTATTTATCAGGAACCAAAGGAAGATTTTCATGTGCTGGCTTTCCCAGATGAAAAGGCAGATACTGTATTTGAAGAAGTCAACACAATGCTCGATGCATTTTATTCAGGAAAAGCTGAACGGGACCGTGTCAAGCAGCAAGCAAAGGACCTCTATCGTTTTATTAAAAATGAACAGGATAAAAATGTTCGGAAGCTGAAAAAGCATCGGCAAACCGTTGAAAAATCAGAACGGGCAGACCATTATCAAAAAATGGGTGAGCTTTTAACAGCACATATGCACCTGGTAAAGCCGAATCAAAAAGAAATCTCAGTCGTAGATTATTATGATCCGGATCAGCAGGAAATAACAATCCCTTTAAATCCAAATAAATCACCAAGTACAAATGCACAGAATTATTTTAAAACCTATCAAAAGCTGAAAAATTCCCGTAAAATTATGGAAACGGAAATCAAACGAACCAATGAAGAAATTGCTTATTTTGATCAATTGCTGCAGCAGCTGGATGTAGCAAGTACAGATGATATTGAAGAAATTCGTGAGGAACTCAGAGAAGAAGGATACTTGCGCAAGCAGCGTTCTTCTAAAAAAGCAAAAAAACCGCAGAAGCCCGCGCCGGAAACCTACCAGTCTTCTGACGGCATAACTATTTTAGTCGGTAAAAATAACAAACAGAATGAATATGCTACAATGCGCCTGGCTCACCGTGATGATGTGTGGCTGCATACAAAAGATATTCCCGGTTCACATGTTATCATCCGGGACAAAGAACCGAGTGAAAAAACTTTAGAGGAAGCCGCTATTTTAGCTGCCTACTTTAGCAAATCACAGCAATCTTCCTCTGTTCCGGTAGATTATACGTTAATCCGTCACGTTAAAAAGCCAAATGGTTCGAAGCCTGGTTACGTGACATATGATAACCAAAAAACATTGTTTGTTACACCGGCAAAAGATATTGTGGATCAATTACGGGTAAAATAAAAAGACTTGAAAAGGGGTTAAACAAATGAAACTTGTCGGAATATCAGGTGCTCCCGCCGGTGACAAAACTGCAATCGCAGTTAACCAGGTCTTAGTCCATGCCCGGCATTTCGATTCGAGCCTAAAAACAGAATTAATCGACATAAGGGATTATGAAATTGACTTTTTTAATGGCGCTCCCTTAGCAGATTATAATGATGATACCTGGAATATTGTTAAAAAGATTTCATCTGCTGATTTTCTCGTTTTTGGTACGCCGATTTATCAAGCATCCATATCAGGAGCGCTAAAAAATCTACTGGACCATTTGCCGGAATTTGTCTTCAAACGTAAAGTAACAGGCATGGTTGCAACTGGATGGTCAAACAAACATTTTCTTGTTATGGAATATCATCTAAGACCAATTCTGTCTTATTTTAAAGGTCTCGTTCCATCGGGAAATGTCTTTGTTCATAATAGTGCTTTTAATATGGATAGTGATGAAATTATTGATGAACGTGTGCTGGAAAGACTTCAAGCTCTTGCGGAGGAAATGGTTTCTTTGCAGCAGGGGATGAAGAACTATTAATTAGATCAGTCAATGAAAATTCCTGCAAAAGATTTTTCATTTTATTTATAGGAAGTACTTCTTATTACAAAAAACTCCAATCCTATGAGATTGGAGTTTTTTGTAATATGCTTTTTAAACCGCTGTCGGTTTCAATTCTACTTCAATATTGCCTCTTGTGGCTTTCGAATATGGGCAAAATTGATGCGCTGCTTCTGCCAGGTCTTCTGCTTCTTCCTGACTGACGCCTTCAATTTTAATATGGAGAGTGGCTCCGATTTTAAAGCCATCATCTGAAGGATCTTTCATGAAATGAACCTCAGCTGTTGTTTCTGAAGTAATATTTTTACCTTTATTGGATGCCATTAAATTAAGTGCACCATCATAACATGCCGCATAACCGGCGGCAAAGAGCTGTTCTGGGTTGGAGCCTTTTTCGCCTGATTTATTGCCAGCCGGATTGACTAAGTTAACATCAATAATCCCGTCATCTGATTTCACATGGCCGTCTCTTCCATTTTGTGCTGTTGCTTTTGAACTGAAAATAATGTTACTCATCGAAATCACTGCTCCTTTATAATTTAATCTAAAGGTACTATTTCCTTTATTGCATTCCTTTAAACCTTTTTTTCTAAAGTTACTCTATTTTTAATCTGCAATAAAATCATAGTTCTCCAATAGATTAAGAAAATGATCAACCTGCGGGAGCTGACGGATTCCTTCTTGAAAACAGACCCAGGTATCACGTGTCACTGCTTCTTTTTCTAAAAATAAAGGAATATATGGGTAATGCTCTTTGAGATGGTTCGAGACACTCCCTGGTAGTACAGCCATTCCTATACCCTGCTTCATAAATTGTTTACAGGTTTCAATTTGATCCACTGTCATCTTTTTTTGCGGTTTTATATAATTTTGCTGTTCAAATAACCAGCTGTCGACAAGTTCATGCATGCTGTCATCGCTTTTAAAAGAGATTATTGGTCTTTCTTTTATACCGTGCTCCGGAAAAGGTTCTGTATCAAAAATATAAAGAGGATCATCAAACAAATGCATTGATGTAGTCTCTTTTAATTTATCACCGCGAATAATACATACATGATATTGCTTATGGTTTTTTCTGATATCCTCACTGATTCCCGTTACTAAATCAACAGCTACCTTTGGATAGGCAGCCGTATATTCTCCTAAAATATCCGGCAGATAACGTTGACTGATTAATGAAGAACAAGCAATTGATAGTGTCCCCTGTATTTCTTCTCCAGTCTCTGCTAAACGATTTTTAAATAGATGCTCCTTCTCCACCATTTCTTTTGCATGCTGAATAACCCGTTCCCCGGCAGGGGTTGGTAATAATCGCTTTGATGTCCGTATAAATATCGTTTCTCCAAAATAGTTTTCCATGTATTTTAAGCGTTGTGTAACTGCCGGCTGGGAAATGAGAATAGCTTTTGCTGTTCCCCGTATTGTGCCAATTTCATAGAGTTTTAACAGGATTTCATAATCATCCATCCGCATAGGAAAACCCTCCAATAAGTATTAATTATCATTTTTGATTAAAATATAGTATTTTACTTATTTCATTATAGCATATAGTATTTAATTAAGAAGATTTTCTTTACTTTATATAGAGAAACGGAAGGAAGTATGTTATATGGATAAGAAGCTTTTAAACAAAGAGTTATTCTCCAAAAGAGAAGATGCTTATGTCAATAGCAGTACACACAGTAATCCAGCAGCTCTACAGAAAATTTCAGATTGGTTAAAACCAACTAAAGAACAAATTATTTTAGATATTGCTACAGGTGGAGGCCAGGTCGCAAAAACATTAGCTCCATCCGCCAAACAAGTTATTGCAACAGATTTAACACCAGCAATGTTATCAAATGTCCGAAACAGCATAAATGAAAACGACAACATTTTATTTATTATCGCGGATGCCGAAGAACTACCTTTTCTTGATAATTCTATGGATATTGTCACCTGCCGTATCGCAGCACACCACTTTCCACATCCTGAAAAGTTTATTCATGAAGCATATCGTGTTTTAAAACCTGGAGGAAAATGTCTATTTGTTGATAATGTCGCTTCCGAGAATGAAGCAGAAGATCAATTTTTAAATCAGCTGGAAGAAATGCGTGATCCAAGTCATGAGCGTGCCAAAAAGATTTCTGAATGGAAGGCACTTTTTTCAAAATGCCAGTTTACTTTGATTCAGGATGACATACGGATAAAAGAACTTCCTTTCCAAGACTGGCTTAATCGTACGGTGGATACGGTGGAAGTAAAACAGCAAGTGATTCATTTTATACAAACAGCAGATAAAAAGCTGCAAAAGTATATACGTTTACAGAAAGAAGAAGATGACATTCATACCTTTGCCATTGATGAGTGGATTAGTATGTGGGGAAAATAGTAATGAAAAAAGGATATGCTGCCTCCCCGGCCTCATATCCTTTTTTCATCTTATAACTTACTTCTCCAGGCAAGAACGGTTTCTTTTTCTGTTTCTGTAAGCTTGTTTTCTTCTATAAGTAGCTCCAATAACTGATCAAAGCCAGTAATAGAATGATAGCACAAACCAGCCTCTGTAAAAGCTTCCTCTGCTCTTGGAAGTCCATAAGTGAAAATGGAATATACTGCAGTAATTTCAGCACCTTCCTGCTCCAGTGCCTGTGCAGATTGAATGGAGGATCCGCCGGTGGAAATCAGATCCTCAATAACGAGTACCTTTTTCCCTTCTACAGATGCGCCCTCGATTTGATTGCCTTTTCCGTGTCCTTTTGGTTTAGAACGTACATATACCATTGGTAAATCCAATTCTTCCGCTAACCAGGCAGCATGCGGTATACCGGCAGTTGCACAGCCGGCAATTACTTCCGGTTTTGTTTCACTATTTTTCACCATTTCTGCAAATGCTTTAACAATTTTTTTGCGGACAGCAGGATAACTCATGGTTAAACGATTGTCACAATAAATGGGTGATTTTAACCCGGATGTCCATGTGAAATAATTATCTACATTTAATTGTACTGCCTCAATTGCTAATAAATCTTTTGTTACATTATTCTCCATGCTGCCACTCCTTCAATACTTGTTCATATGCTTTTCTAGGATTTTCTGCTTTGGTAATGCTTCTGCCAACAACAAGAAAATCACTGCCAAGTGCTTTTGCTTTTCCAGGTGTTGCCACGCGTTTCTGGTCATCCTGGGAAGAATCTGCTAAACGGATCCCGGGTGTTATTGATAAGAAATCCTTTCCGCAATGTTTTTTTATCACGGGTACCTCATGAACAGAGCTGACCACCCCGTCCGCCCCGGCTTCTTTTGCTAAAGATGCAAAGCGGATAACGTTCTCTTCAATATTCCCCTGTAAACCAAGCTCCTGATCTAATACGTCGTTATCCATTGAAGTAAGGATAGTCACTGCCATCAGCTTTGTCGATGAGCCAGCCAGCCCCTGCTTTGCCTGGTAGATCATTTCTTTTCCGCCGATCGCATGTGTTGTTACTAAATCCACATTTAAAGGAGCAATATTTTTCATTGCCTGATGAACTGTATTTGGAATATCATGAAGCTTTAAATCCAGAAAGATTGGATGATTATCCGCCTGCAGCTTTTCAATAATTGCCGGACCCTCACGATAAAAAAGCTCCATCCCTACCTTTACGGGGACTCCCGCTAAATCATTTTCTCTTAAAAAACGTTCCGTATCTGCCCACGTTGGAAAATCTAATGCGACATAGATGCTCATACTACTGCACCCCTTCTTTCAATAACATCTTGCACCGAAGTATATTGATATTTTATTAATGTTTCTGGAAGTGCATCAATAATGTCTACACAGGCAAAAGGATTTTGGAAATTTGCTGTACCGACTGCTACTGCATCTGCACCGGCCTGCAAAAATTCTAAAACATCCTCCGCTGTAGAGATTCCTCCCATGCCGATAATCGGGATGGATACCTGCTGCCGTACTTCATAAATCATCCGGATAGCAATTGGTTTAATCGCCGGTCCGGATAATCCGCCGGTCTGATTAGCAATTAGCGGTTTTCCAGTAGGCAGGTGAAGCTTCATACCAGTCAGTGTATTAATCATTGATAATCCATCTGCTCCAGCTTCTTCTACAGCTTTTGCCATTTCTGCAATATTTGTCACATTAGGTGACAGCTTTACGTAGACAGGAAGATTACTCGCTTCTTTTACTGCTGCAGTAACCTTCTTAGCCATATCCGGATCTGTCCCAAACTGAATACCGCCTTCTTTTACATTCGGACAGGATATATTTAATTCTAATGCATTCACATCATTTATTTCGTTAAATGCTCTGGCTACAAAAATATATTCTTCTAAAGAGCTCCCTGCAACATTTGCAATAATAGAAGTATCATATTCTGCAAGTCTTGGAACCTCATTTGCAATAATCCGCTCTACTCCAGGATTTTGCAGACCGATAGCATTTAACATGCCAGATGACGTTTCTGCAACCCTTGGCGTAGGATTGCCAAAGCGTTCAAATTGGGTTGCTGCCTTCATGATAATAGCGCCTAAACGGCTTAAATCATAAAATTCACTGTACTCCTTGCCAAATCCAAAACAGCCTGATGCCGGCATTATTGGATTTTTTAGCGTTAGTCCAGGTAGCTTTACCTCCAGGTTCATAAGATAACCTCCTGCGATGAAAATACTGGTCCATCACTGCAAATTTTTTTATAGTTGTTATCCACGGTTGGCAATACACATGCCATACACGCACCAACACCACAGCCCATTCTTTCTTCCAGAGATACCTTGCCTTTCGAGTCTTTTAACTCTGTTGTCACTGCACGCAGCATCGGCAGCGGTCCACAGCTGAAATACTGATCAAATGCACCGACCTCAGGGAATACATGTGTTACAAAGCCCTGATGTCCGTAAGAACCGTCATTTGTTACCACATACGTTTCAGCTATTTTCTTAAATGCTTCTTCATAAAAGACATAGTCCTTTGACTGAAATCCCAACACAGCAACAAGCTCCACATTTTTTTCACTTAAGCGTTTTGCAAGGTGGTAGATAGGAGGAATTCCAATTCCTCCACCTATTAACAGTACACGCCCGCCTTCTGATACATCATCTATAGAGAAGCCATTTCCATTTGGTCCAAGCGCATCAACGGTCATTCCCGGCTGATAAGCCGCTAAAGCTTTTGTTCCACCACCAACTATCTTGAATAAGATGGTAACTGTCCCCTCTTGCCTGTCTACTTTTGCAATAGAGATAGGCCTTCTTAATGTAAAGCCCGGAACAAGCAGATGCAAGAATTGCCCTGGCACCGTTTGTTGACTGACCTCTGGCTGATATAATTTCATTTCAACCGTTTCTTTAGCAATGGTTTCAACGGATAATACCTTCATTTCATGTCTTTTCTTCATCATGGTGTCACCTTTTGCTGACTGATTGGTTTTGCAGTAAATGTGGTAGAGTCGATGACGTTAATAATCGCATTAACAGTATCTAGATTGGTTAAACTTGCGATACCATGCTCTACAGCTTCACGACGGATTAAAAAGCCGTCTGATCTTGGCTTTTGCCCGGAATTAAGTGTATTAATAACAAATTGTACTTTTCCTTCCTCGATGATAGAAAGTACATTCGGTTCATCTAGTCCGACCTTGCCTACCTCAACAACCGGAATATCTCCTTCTTCACGGATATATGCTGCTGTTCCCTGTGTTGCATAGAGTAGAAAGCCAAGCTGATGGAATCGTTCTGCTACTTCCAGCATTTCTGCCTTGTCTTTATCAGCAACTGTTAATAATACGCCGCCTTCTTGCGGAACTTTTAATCCGGAAGCAATAAGTCCTTTATACAACGCTTTTTCTAATGTTTTATCATAGCCGATTGCTTCTCCGGTAGATTTCATTTCTGGTCCAAGAATCGTATCCACACTGCGCAGCTTTTCAAAAGAGAATACTGGAATTTTCACTGAAACAAGATCCTGCTCAGGTAAAATGCCAGTTTCATAGCCCATATCGGCTAATTTTTCACCCAGGATACATTTCGTCGCAATGTTTGCCATTGTTACGCCGGTAATTTTACTTAAGAAAGGAATTGTTCTGCTCGCTCTTGGATTTACTTCAAGTACGTAAACATCTTCATCACGGATAATGAACTGGATATTGATTAACCCTTTCACATTCAGTGCTTGTGAAATTTTTACCGCTGCATCTAAACATTTTTCTTTAACAGCTTCACTTAAACGCTGTGGAGGATATACGGCCATAGAGTCACCAGAGTGGACACCTGCACGTTCGATATGCTCCATAATTCCTGGAACAATGGTTGTTTCTCCATCACAAATTGCGTCTACTTCCGCTTCCATTCCTGTCAGATACTTGTCAATTAGAATTGGATGTGCTGAGTCAATGTTATCAGACTTCGCTAAATAGTTTTCCAGCTCTTTTTCGCTATAAACAATTTCCATGCGGCTCCCGCCAATTACATAAGAAGGACGGACAAGGACCGGATAGCCGATTTGGTTTGCTGTTTCGATTGCCTGATCTAATTTCGGTACTGCTTTCCCTTGTGGACGAAGCAAATCAAGCTCATCCAATAAAATTTCAAATTTATCGCGATCTTCTGCCCGGTCTATTGCTTCCAGACCAGTACCTAAAATTTTCACGCCGCGGCGTTCCAATCCGTCAGCAAGATTAATTGCTGTCTGCCCGCCGAATTGTACGATAACGCCTTCTGGTTTTTCCAGTTCAACTACATGCATGACATCCTCTAATGTGAGCGGCTCAAAATAAAGCTTATCGGAAATAGTAAAATCTGTAGATACCGTTTCCGGGTTATTATTCATAATAATCGCTTCATAGCCTAGCTCTTTAATCGCAAAGACAGAATGTACAGTTGCATAATCGAACTCAATCCCTTGCCCAATTCGGATTGGGCCGGAGCCGAGCACCAGGATTTTTTTACGCTCAGATACTTCTGATTCATTTTCCGTTTCATAAGTACTGTAGAAATATGGTGTTTCCGATTCGAATTCTGCTGCACACGTGTCTACCATTTTATAAACCGGGAAGATATTTTCTGCTTTTCTTAATGCGTATACCTCATCAAGAGAGGTGTTCCAGATTCGGGCAATTTGAGCATCAGCTATTCCTAATTGTTTTGCTTGTTTTAACACAGCTGTATCATTTTTATTTTCACTTAATGTTTTTTCAGTTTCAATAATTTTATTTAAGCTGTTTAAGAAAAAGCGGTCAATTTTTGTCATTTCAAAGATTTCATCAACAGTATAACCGCGGCGCAGGGCTTCAGCTAAAAGAAAAATTCGTTCATCATCTGCACGCTTCAAGCGTTTATTCAATGTTTCTTTATCTAATTCTACCGCTTTTGCCAGGTGAAGCTCCTCTGTGCCCATTTCCAGCGAACGTACACCTTTAAGTAATGATTCTTCCAGATTACGGCCAATCGCCATAACCTCTCCTGTTGCTTTCATTTGCGTCCCTAAACGGCGGTCGCCTGAGGTAAATTTATCAAATGGAAAACGCGGGAATTTCGTTACCACATAGTCTAATGCCGGTTCGAACATGGAATATGTTTTACCGGTAATTGGATTTGTTATTTCATCCAGTGTATAGCCGACTGCGATTTTCGCTGCAATCTTTGCAATTGGATATCCTGTTGCTTTGGAAGCCAGAGCAGATGAACGGCTGACACGCGGGTTTACTTCAATTATATAGTATTGGAAGCTGTACGGATCCAGTGCCAGCTGGACATTACAGCCGCCTTCAATTTCTAGCGCACGGATAATTTTTAAGGAAGCATTGCGTAACATATGATATTCACGGTCACTTAATGTCTGTGACGGTGCAACTACAATAGAGTCTCCTGTATGTATGCCGACAGGATCGATATTTTCCATATTACAAACAACAATGGCCTGGTCCTTATGGTCGCGCATTACTTCATATTCAATCTCTTTAAAACCGGCAATATTACGCTCGATTAAGCACTGGTTAACCGGAGAGAGCACAAGGCCGTTATGTGTAATTTCTCTAAGTTCCTGCTCATTGTAGCACATTCCTCCGCCTGTACCGCCGAGTGTATATGCAGGTCGTACAATCAATGGATAACCAATTAAATTGGCAAATTCTACAGCTTCGTCCACTGTATGTACTATCTCACTTTCAGGCACCGGCTCATTTAATTCATTCATCAAGTTACGGAATAACTCTCTATCCTCCGCCTTTTGAATGGACTCTGGCGCTGTTCCTAAGAGTTGCACATGATGATCTTCTAAAATTCCCTTTCGTACAAGCTCCATTGCAAGGTTCAAGCCCGTCTGTCCGCCAAGCGTAGGCAGAATAGCGTCCGGCTGCTCTTTACGAATAATTTTTGTTAAAAACTCTTCTGTTAAAGGTTCCATATATACTTTATCTGCAACCGTATTATCGGTCATGATCGTTGCCGGGTTAGAGTTAGCCAGGATAACATAGTATCCTTCTTCTCTTAATGCTTGACAAGCCTGTGTTCCAGAATAATCAAACTCAGCTGCTTGTCCGATAACAATTGGACCAGATCCAATTACGAGAATTTTTTGAATATCAGTACGTTTAGGCATTAATATGAACCTCCTGCTTCTTCTCTTGTTGCTTCATAAGCTCTAAAAATTCATCAAACAAATAATTTGTATCCTCTGGTCCTGGAGATGCTTCTGGATGATACTGCACCGAGAACGCAGGATAAATAGTATGTCTTACACCTTCTACCGTTCCATCATTGATTGCGATTTGTGTTAATTCAAGCTCCGTATTTTTTAACGTAGCCGGATTCACTGCATAACTATGGTTTTGAGAGGTAAGGTACGTTTTATCATTTTCTAAATCTTTTACCGGATGATTCGCACCTCGATGTCCAAACTTCATCTTTTCGGTATCTGCTCCACAGGCTAACGACAGAAGCTGATGCCCAAGGCAGATCCCAAATATCGGCACCTTGCCAAGAATTCCTTTCACCATTTCAATTGCCTCTGGTACATCCTTTGGATCTCCAGGGCCGTTAGTCAGCATAATCCCGTCTGGACGAAGGCGGAGAATATCCTCTGCACTGTAGTTATAAGGAACAACTGTAATTTGGCAATCGCGTTTTGTCAGCTCGCGCAGAATACCATGCTTTGCACCAAAATCTACTAATACAACCCGACGTCCTCTCCCCGGAACAACATATGGCTTGCCAGTAGAAGTTCTCTTTACTTGATCTCTTGGAAATTCTGTATTTCTTAGTTCTTCCACTGTTTTTTCTATATCTTCTTCCGCTGACACAATAGCTGCTTTCATCGTTCCATGCTTCCGGATGATTCGCGTTAATTTTCTTGTGTCAATTCCAGAAATACCAGGGATATTATTAGCTTTCAAGAAGCTGTCTATGGTCTCTTCATTCCGGAAATTAGAAGGCTGTTCACTGTATTCTTTAACAATCAACCCATGAATAAAAGGTGTAATTGTTTCGAAGTCATCCCGATTTATCCCGTAGTTCCCAATCAAAGGATAAGTCATTGTTACAAATTGACCGCAATAGCTTGGGTCAGTAATAACCTCCTGATATCCCGTCATACCAGTGTTAAAAACAATCTCTCCTTTAGAAACATTTTCACTTCCAAAGCCATATCCCTCAAAAACTGTTCCATCCTCCAGGATTAAATTACGTTTACGCATGGTTACCCTCCTCAAATACAACTTTACCGCCTACAATTGTTATGACAGGGAATCCTGTTACCTCCCAGCCATGGAAAGGGGTATTTTTCCCTTTAGATGCAAATTGATAACGATCAATCTTAGCTGTTTTTTCCAAATCAACAATTGTTAAGTCCGCAGGAGCGCCTTCTTTCATTGTTCCATAAGGAAGTCCGAAAACATCAGCCGGTTTTTTTGTCATTCTATCGATTAATTCATGTAAGTTTAAAACATTTTTCTGTACTAAATGTGTGTATAGCAATGGAAAAGCTGTCTCTAATCCAACGATACCGAATGGAGCTTCTAAAAATCCATTTGCTTTTTCTTCTTCACCATGAGGAGCATGGTCTGTCGCAATAAAATCAAGGGTTCCATCTAAAAGCCCTTCAATCAGTGCTGCTTGATCATCCCTTCCTCTTAAAGGCGGGTTCATCTTGAAGTTAGCATCATTTTCAAGAATATCTGTTTCATTCAAAATCAGATGATGCGGTGAAACCTCTGCAGTTACTTTAATTCCTGCTTTTTTTGCATCACGGATCACACGGACAGATTCCTTTGTGCTGACATGGCATACATGATAATGACAATCAGCTGCTTCTGCTAATAATACATCTCTGGCAATTTGTACAGATTCACTTAAAGATGGAATTCCAGGAAGGTTCAGCCTCTTGCTCACTTCTCCATCATGTGTCACCCCGCCATAAACAAGGGAATTATCCTCACAATGAGCAACAATTGCTGCACCGCATGCAGCTGCATCCTTCATTGCCTGAAACATTTGATTAGCTGTCTGAATACCTACTCCGTCATCTGTAAAAGCAAATGCGCCATGTTCGAACAGCTCTTTAATATTTGTACGTTCTTCTCCTTTTAAACCTTTAGTGATGGAAGCATATGGAAGAACGCGAACTACTCCATCTGCCTTAATTTTTTGCAGCAGCTGGTCTAACGTATCTGCATTATCAGGGACCGGGTTCGTGTTTGGCATAGAGCAAACTGTTGTGAATCCGCCTCTCGCTGCAGACTGTGTTCCCGTTGCAATCGTTTCTTTATATTCACCACCCGGTTCACGTAAATGAATATGTACGTCGATAAAACCTGGTGATACAAGGTTATTTTTTGCGTCGAGGGTTTGATCAGCCTGTTCAGTTATCTCAGAAGCTATTTCCCGTATTTTGCCGTCTTCGATTAAAATCTCACAGTTTACCAGTTCATTAGATGATGTTAAGCGCTTGGCGTTTGTTAATTTCGTTTTCATTAATAATCCCCCATTCTTTTAGTACATGCATTAAAATGGCCATTCTCACATAGACGCCATTTTCCATTTGTTTAAAAATACGTGATTGTTTACTTTCTACAAGCTTTGTATCAATCTCTACCCCTCTGTTAATCGGGGCAGGGTGCATAATAATGGCATGCTTCTTCATTTTTGCTGCTCTTTCCATTGTTAGTCCATAGAGAGAAAGATAATCAAAGGTCTCTGCCTTGTGAATATGACGCTCATGCTGGATTCTTAATAACATAACAACATCTGCAATTTCGACTGCCTCATCCATTGTAATGTACGGGAAGTGCAGAGAATCGTCTTCAAAGCCCGGTGCTGCGCTCAAGAAAACATCTGCTCCTAATTTTTCCAGAGCCAGTGCGTTTGATCTGGCAACACGGCTATGTTTTATATCCCCAGCGATAACAACCTTTCTCCTTTTCACATTACCGAATTCCTGGTACATAGTTAATAAATCCAGCATACATTGTGTAGGGTGCTCTTCTTTCCCTGAACCAGCGTTAATAACAGGGATACGCAGTTGTCCTTCTTCTTCTATTTCATCTATCCAATAATCAGAAGGATGACGGACAATTAATACATCTGCACCAATAGCTTCAAAGGTCTTGGATGTATCATATAATGATTCTCCTTTTACAAGACTGGATGCTTCTGTATGCAAATCTAACATTTCCAGTCCCAATTTTTTCTGGGCAACTTCAAAACTCATTTTTGTTCTTGTACTGGGTTCAAAGAATAGATTTGCAGCAAATAGCTGTTTATTAATCGTAATTGGTGACTTTCTTATCGATTCAGCTTCTTTAAGAATGTGATTAATCGTTTCTCCCGATAATTGCTGCATGGAAATAAAATGTTTCACGTCCCATCTCCCCTTCTTTGCTATCATTTTTTTTATAAAATTGTACAAAAAAACTCCCTGCAAAGGTTGCAGAGAGCTAGACGAATGCCCTAATTAAGCATCCGCTTTACTAAACAACCTTTCAAATCTCTCTGGATTTGATTAAAAGTTATCATGTATTCTTTTCATAAATAGAAACAAGGTCAATCTGGTCTTCTTCACTCAGCTGGACAACAACTATTTCTTGTTCAGCCGTAGGAATATTCTTACCCACATAGTCAGCCCGAATAGGCAGCTCACGATGGCCACGGTCTACTAAAGCACCAAGCTGAATCGTTGCCGGTCTGCCGACATCCATTACTGCATCCATTGCCGCACGGACTGTTCTGCCTGTATAAAGAACATCATCAATCAGGATTACCTGCTTGTTTGTTATATCCATGTCAATAGAAACTGAATTGATTTGCGGATCCTCGTGATTACTTTTTTTCTCCAAATCATCCCGGTACATTGTAATATCTAATTCACCAAAAGGAACATCAATCGATTCAATCTGTTTTATTTTTTCCTGAATAATTTTCGCCAGCGGAACGCCTTTTGTTTTGATTCCAATTAAAACAAGGTTCTCTCCACCTTTATTCTTTTCCAGAATCTCATGAGACATTCTGGTCAATGCTCTGTTTATTGCAGCCGCATCAAGAATCTCTGTTTTTTTCTTCATCCCGGTTCCGCTCCTTCCGTATAAAAAAGCCCTTTTCCTGTTGATGGAAAAGGGCATACGCATACCTTAAGCAAACTTGCTGACGTATCCTTCCTAGCCTCACAGGACTATTGTTAAAGGTCTTCATTTATTCTTATTTAGTATGTCAGAATGTGACGAATCTGTCAATACATTTTGCGGATTTGGTCGAGTGCCTCTGTAAAGACAGCAGGCGGTGCAGCTTCAAATTCCATCCATTCCTCTGTCCTTGGATGTATAAAAGCAATTTGCTTCGCATGCAGAGCCTGACCATGTACATCTAATGATTTACGCTGTCCATATTTAGGATCTCCCACAAGCGGAAAACCAATATATTGCATATGAACACGTATTTGATGTGTTCTTCCCGTCTCCAGCTGACATTCAACATAGGTATACTTAGGAAAGCGTTCCAGCACCCGGAAATGTGTAACAGCTGGTTTTCCACTATCAACAACTCCCATTTTTTGACGGTCTTTCGGGTCTCTGCCGATAGGTGCATCAATCAATCCAGTCTCATGACCAATTTCTCCATGCACAATTGCTTCGTATATTCTTTTTAACTGTTTTTCCTGCAGCTGTTTTGATAAATGCTGATGTGCGAAATCATTTTTAGCTACAACTAACAGTCCGCTTGTATCCATATCAATCCGGTGCACAATTCCCGGGCGTTCCACACCATTAATACCTGACAGATCTGTACAATGGTATAATAACGCATGTACTAATGTTCCTGTACGGTGTCCTGCAGAAGGATGTACAACCATTCCTTTTTCTTTATTAATCACCAGCAGGTCCTCATCCTCGTAGACAATATCCAAAGGAATATTCTCCGGATCGAGTACAAGCGGCTTTGTTTCTGGAATTTCCCAACTAATCATTTCATCTGATTGGCATTTTTGATTTGCCTTGACTATTTCACCATTCACCTTTACATTGCCTTCTTCAATCCAGCTTTGAATTTGTGAACGCGAATGTTCATGCAGTAAATCAGAGAGAATTTTATCAACTCTTTTTTTATGCTCTGTTTCCGTTACTGTGTGCTGGTTTACTGTCATTTTTTCTCTTTGCCCCGCTTTCTTTCATCCAATATAATTGCAATGATTACCATAATAACTCCTATGGTTAGTGAAGCATCAGCAACGTTGAATATCGGAAAGTTATAATTGAAAATATAGAAGTTTGCAAAATCAACCACTTCTTGAAATAAAATGCGATCAATAAAATTCCCAACCGCTCCTCCTATTAATACACCAACTCCTGCAGCAATCAGGAAATCTTGTTTTCCATGTGTATGTAAAAAGTATATTAATCCGGCAATAACAATTACTGTTATGATATAAAATAGCCACATTTGTCCTTCTAAAATGCCCCATGCTGCTCCAGAATTACGATGGGAGGTAATATAGAAGAAATCATTAATAATTGGTATTGATTCACCTATTTCCATTTTCGTAGCAACAAGCCATTTTGTCCATTGATCTATTCCAATTAAGACAAGTGCAATCAGATAGTATCTCCACATGTTCATTTCTCCAATCTAAGGAAGTCTTTTTTATCTTATCCTTTATGCTGGTAATTTTCAAGAAACAACCATAGGGAAAAGTGCTCTTGCCAAAGAGATGTCCGCTGCGACGGTTTTCGATGGGACGAGTAATCGCAGTCCCAGTCCCATGAAGTCGCTTTCCGCGGACAACGTTTAGCCTCCTCGGAAGAAAACCGCTTCCTGATCAGGTCTTCACCGGTTGCTTTTCCCACAGGAGTTGACTTCCATTCACTCCCATCTATGTGAAAATATGTTTCTTTTTCTTTCTTACAAAGAATTTATACTAATTCTAGCGGAGTGTATTTCTGGAGCCTAAGATTACTCCTCCATCAAACCCGTCGGAGCGGTTATCTCCAGCATTTTTTATACTTTCTTATTCTAAAAAAAAGCCAGCCCTATTTTCAAGACTGACTTTTTTTAGTATTTTAATTTGTATAATTTTCTTTTACAACACTGGCACATCTTGCACAAAGTGTCGGGTGGTCTTTATCTTCACCTACTGTTTCAGAAACAACCCAGCAGCGTTCACATGTTTCGCCGGGATGCTTTTCAACTGCAACCTCTACATAATCATATTCTTTTCCGATGCCTTTTTCACTTGCAATAACTGCTTCAGAAACAATGAAGTACTGATGCAGATCAGCTACATTTTCAAGCACCTGCTTTGTCTCTTCATCAAGAGGAGCTAATGTGATTTTAGCTTCTAATGATTTCCCGATAACCTTCTCTGCTCTGGCTTCTTCAAGAGCTTTCAGAACATCGTCTCTCACTTCCATAAAGTGATCCCATTTCCCGACAATACCTTCTGAATCTGCAACCTTACGCGGTTCAGGAATATCAGTAAAGTGGACGGTTTCCGCTTCTACTCCCGGAATGTATTCCCATACTTCCTCAGCTGTATGAGGAATAATTGGAGCAAGGACTTGCACAAGTGTTGTCAGGATTTCATAATAGCCTGTCTGAATACTGCGGCGACGCGGATGGTCAGCAGCTTCAATATATAGAATATCCTTCGCAAAATCTAAATAGAAGGAGCTTAAATCAACTGCACAGAAATTATGAACCTGATTAATCACCGGTGCAAACTCAAAGTGCTCATAATTGTCACGTGCGCCTTTTAACACTTGCTGCAGGCGATAAAGCATATAGCGGTCTACTTCCTGCAGGTCTTCATCCTTCACCCGGTCTTTAGCAGGATCAAAATCTGCAAGATTCGCTAATAAGAAACGGAAGGTATTTCGGATTTTACGATAGCTTTCAGATGTTTGTTTTAAAATATCATCAGAAATACGTACATCTGCCTGATAATCAACACTTGCAACCCAAAGTCTTAAAATATCTGATCCTAATTGTTTTTGTACTTTAGAAGGAACAATAACATTACCCAATGATTTACTCATCTTACGGCCGTTTCCATCAAGTACAAAACCATGGCTGATGATATTTTTATATGGTGCTTTCCCTGTCACTGCCACAGATGTAGATAATGATGAGTTAAACCAGCCGCGATACTGATCGCTGCCTTCTAAATAGATATCTGCCGGACGCTGAAGCTCCGGCCGGTTCATAAGGACACCTTCATGGGATGAACCTGAATCAAACCATACGTCCATGATATCAACTTCTTTTGTAAATTTACCGTTTGGACTATGCTCTGATGTAAATCCTTCCGGTAATAAATCCTCTGCTTCTCTTTCGAACCAAATATTTGAACCGTGCTCTCGGAAAAGATCAGATACATGAGAGATTGTTTCATCTGTAATAATCGGTGTACCATCTTCCCCGTAAAAGACAGGGATAGGAACGCCCCAAGCACGCTGTCTGGAAATACACCAGTCTTCACGATCTCTTACCATATTATATAGTCTTGTTTCTCCCCAATGCGGATACCAATTCACATTCTTAATTTCATCAAGGATTTCTTGGCGAAAGTCCTTGATGGAAGCAAACCATTGTGACGTCGCACGGAAAATAGTCGGTTTCTTGGTTCTCCAGTCATGCGGATAAGAGTGCGTAATAAACTCTAATTTTAACAAGGAACCAGTTTCATCTAATTTTTCCGTAATTACTTTATTTGCATCATCATAGAATAGTCCTTCAAATCCTGGCGCTTCACTTGTAAACACGCCTTTTTCATCGACTGGACAAAATGCATCGATACCATACTTACGGCAAACATAGAAGTCATCTTCCCCGTGCCCAGGAGCTGTATGAACACAGCCTGTACCTGCATCAGTTGTAACATGCTCTCCAAGCATGACAAGCGATTTGCGATCATAGAATGGATGCCGCGCTTCTACTCTGTCAGCTTCCTGACCTTTAAACTTCTTCACAACAGTTACATCTTCCCAGCCTAATACTTCTTTGACATCTTCGAGCAGAGCTTCTGCTAAAACATACTTCTCATCATTTACTTGGGCAACAACATAGCTTAAATCTGGATGCAGGCTGATCCCTAAGTTAGCAGGAAGCGTCCATGGAGTAGTTGTCCAAATAATGATTTTCTCATCACCATCAAGTACATCTTTACCATCTGTTACTTCAAAAGAAACATAGATAGAAGGTGAGCGCTTATCCTGGTATTCAATTTCTGCTTCTGCAAGTGCAGACTCCGAAGAAGGAGACCAATATACGGGCTTAAGACCTTTATAAATATAGCCTTTTCTTGCCATTTCTCCAAATACCTTAATTTGGGAAGCTTCATAATCCTTTGTTAACGTAATATATGGATTATCCCAATCTCCGCGAACTCCTAATTTTTTAAATTGCGTACGCTGACTGTCAATTTGTCCAAGTGCATATTCTTCACAAAGCTTACGGAATTCAGCAACAGACATCTCTTTGCGCTTTACTTTCTTTTTCTTTGTCAATGCAGTCTCGATTGGCAATCCATGTGTATCCCAGCCGGGAACATACGGAGCATAGTAGCCTGTCATAGATTTATACCGAACAATAAAGTCCTTCAGGATTTTATTAAGCGCATGTCCAATATGAATATCTCCATTCGCATACGGAGGCCCATCATGTAAAATAAATAATGGTCTTCCTTTTGTACGCTCTAAGCTTTTTTGATACTGGTTACTTTCTTCCCAATTCTTTTGACGTTCAGGTTCTTTATTTGGCAGATTTCCCCGCATAGGAAACGCTGTTTTTGGCATTAATAGTGTTTGTTTATATTCCAAGATATTCCCTCCTGTTATTTTTATGACCTAAAAAATAATTATTTATATACAAAAAGAGCCCTCTAATCCCTAAAGGGACGAGAAGACTCGCGGTACCACCCTTATAAATTTAATGCCCGGCATTAAATTCACTCGAAATCCGTAACGTGGACAGTCGGCTGTTACTACGTGTATTCATAACAGCTACTCCAGAGTGATTTTCTAAAAGATTTCTGTATCAGGCTTACACCATCCCTGACTCGCTTATACAGAATATTCTTCTATACTTTCTCTTTCATTGTATTCCTATAAACATCATGATTTTTTTAATGTAAAATAAGTGTCAAAAAAACATTATACTTGTATGAATTATATGTAATATACAATCCTAAGTCAAGCCTTTATGATTCATGCTCCATCAGTTCCAAGTCTTCATCTACTTCAGTATCAAATAATTCTTGCCAATCATCTGTACCCAGCATTTCCAATTGTGCCTGAACCAGCATGCGCATTCTTGAACGGAATACCTTCGCTTGTTTTTTCAATTCTTCTACATCAAGTGAAATTTTCCGTGCTTTACTTAATGCTTCATTTACAATTCGGTCGGCATTTTTTTCTGCTTCTTTCATAATTAATTTTGCTTCTTTTTGCGCGCTGCCTTTAATATCCTCTGCTGTTTCCTGGGCAACAAGAATAGATTTGTTTAGCGTTTCTTCAATGTTTGTAAAATGCCCTAATCGCTCTTGAAGCTCTTTTGCCTTTTGATCTAATTCATCTCTTTCACGGATAACAATTTCATAATCCTTCATTACTTGATCAAGGAATTTATTAACTTCATCTTCATCATAGCCCCGGAATCCTCTTGCAAATTCTTTATTATGAATATCTAATGGTGATAATGCCACCATCTCCACCTCCCTAATCGGTTCCAAGCTGTCAATTTCTCTCTTTATTATTCAATAATTCCAGCGTAAATGCCAGCACTTATTGTAAAATTGCAGCCGTCATTTTAATTTTGTCTTTCTTCGATCTCCCGCGTATTTCAACTATTTTGCTTCTGCCTTTTCCACGTACAGAAAGCATATCTCCTTCCTGTAGTTGGAATTTCACATCATCCACTACCCGATAATTTACTTTTACAAGCAGTTTTTGAATAAGTGCAGCTGCATCTTTTCGGGATAATCCATATATCTCTTTAATCACTGTATCTAATCGCAGGGAAGAGATTGTTTTATCATACTCTTTCCAATTTTCTTTTTTGACAGCCAGAGATTCAAGGGATTGTTCCTTAAAGGAGATACGGGATTTTTTGATTGAGGTCAAATTCATCTGAATAAACGGAACGACCTCTCCTGCTGCCAGCAAATGAATTTTCCCATCTGCTGCCGTAATATCTCCAAGTTTTTTACGCTTTACACCTTGTGATAAAAAAGCCCCCATTACATCACGATGCTCCAGACTTACAAATTTCTCTGGATAAACCGCTTCTAGAAGTTGAATTTGAAACGTATCCTTTGTAATGGTTTCATAAACAGGCGCAATAACTATCCTTTTCCGTTCGCTGTATTCTGACCCGCCAAAGGCTTCTGTTTGCAGTTCATCTTGGCTGGTTCCTAAAAGCATCTGTACAATTTCCTGCTCACGAGGATCCAAAAAATCAGTCAGCTTCGGAATATAAGACCGCTCCACCTGGTCTTTCCAGGAGAGGACCTGATCTATAAAAGGCTGTTCTTCTTTTCGAAAATGCTGATAAACTTCCATGGTCATCCCTTTCTCTGAATCCTAAAACATCATTGCAAATTGCATAAAGCCCTGTCTTGCAAACTGCAGCAAGAGTATAGCAACAATTGGTGAAAAGTCAATCATACCAAGCGGCGGAATAAATTTACGAAAAATCTCTAAATAAGGCTCACAAATTTTCCCTAGCATTTCCCCAAATTGTGACTCCCTTGCTCCCGGAAACCAGGACATTAAAATATATGCTATCAGTGCAAAGCTGTAAATGCTTAAAGCAAAACTTATTATTGAAACGATTTGTGCCAACATCTGCTGCTACCATCCTTTATCATAATCTTCCTGTTCATACAACATTTCAGAAATGCTTCCAGTAATCTCCACATTGTCTGGTGTACATAGGAATGTTTCAGAACCTAATTTCTGAATATCCCCTTTTACGGCATAGACCGTTCCACTCAGAAAATCAACAATACGCTTTGCCTGCTGATGATCCACCCGCTGCAAATTAATAATCACAGCACGTCTGTTCACAATGTTATCTGCTATGTCCTGAGCTTCATTATAATTTCTTGGTTCTGCCAGGACAACCTTTGAACTCGTATTTTGTATACTGGAAAGGTTCACAACATTTTTACTCGCTGCTGTTTTTTCCTGAGTATGAGGGGGTTCTTCTTCTTGTTCATTTTCTACATATTCATACTCATATTCATCATCCAGAGTGAAATAATTTTTAAGCTTCTTTTTAAAGCTCATTCTCTACACCTCACTTTAAAGTTCTTTGCCAACCAGTTTTGTCCCTATACGGATATGTGTAGCGCCTTCTTCTACAGCAACTTTATAGTCATTACTCATTCCCATAGATAAGTATTCGCATGGTGCATAGTCTAAATGCAGGCTCTGGATGTAATCGCGCAGCAGCCGTAATTTTTTAAACAGCGGACGGGCCTCTTCCGGATTATCAACATGCGGAGCCATTGTCATCAAGCCGACAACGCGGATATTCTTAAAAAGAGCCAATTCTTTTATAAAGGGTTCTACTTCGTCTTCAGCTAATCCATGCTTCGATTCCTCACCGCTTACGTTAACCTGAACAAAACAGGAAACTGTTTTCTGGCTCCGCTTATTAATTTCTTTTGCCAAAGATTTTCTATCTAGTGAATGAATATAATCAATATGATGAAGAATATCTTTTACTTTTCTGGATTGCAATGATCCAATAAAGTGCCATGTGGCACTTTCCCCAATCTCTTCAAATTTCGCTAAAAATCCTTCATTTCTATTTTCACCAAGGTTGGTTACCCCGGCAGATAATGCTTCTTTTGCTCGTTCTATTGTAACATATTTTGTTACAGCGATAATATTAATATCTTCTTTATTTCTGCCAGCTCTCTCCGCAGCCTGCTCTATATCTGCTTGAATTTTAATAAGATTTTCACTTACAGCAACCATTCTACTCCTCCATTACTTCTTCTGTTTCTCAAAGCCAATAAACCCCAGCATTCTTCCTGTTTTTCCTTTATCACGACGATGAGAGAAGAATATCGTCTTATCTTGGAAAGTACAATATTTTGTTATCTCTATATTATGACGAAAGACACCAGATTGTACAAGAATATCGACATTTAGCTCTTTTAAGTCAATTAAATATTGATTTGGTGATACTTCTTCGGTGAATTTTTGTTTTTGGTCCTCACTAAGATGAGATAGTACGGTATCATCAACAACGTAGCTTTCTTTGGAGATACTCGGACCAACTGCAACCTTCAGATCTTTTACAGATGCTCCGGCCTGCTCCAATTCCTGAACCATTTTCCCTGCAATCTGTCCAACAGTCCCTTTCCAGCCGGCATGGGCAATGCCAGCTATCCTTGTGGTTGGATCTACAAAAAACAGCGGAACACAATCTGCAAAGAAAGCTGTTGCAAGTATACGATCCGCTTCATTTGTAATTAATCCATCGACTCCAGATATACTGGAATCAAATGAAATACTGCCCTTTCCGGCATCTTCAATATCCAGCAGATGAATTTCTGTTCCATGAACCTGTTCGCCGCAAGCCCAGCGGTTAAGCGGGATATTAAGCTCCTGACTTAGAATACTCCGATTTTCCAACACCTTTTTTTCGTCATCAAATACATGGAGCCCCATATTTAATTGCCTGTAGGCTCCCTCACTTACTCCACCGTTTTTTGTTGTAAAGCCTGCAATCAGACCTGGAATTTCCTCCTCCAATGAAGATAAATGAAGTCTTGTCTCACTTTTAAGCTTAAATGGCTCCATGTCTCTTTCCCTCTTTTCGCTTTAATGATGAATTCAAATTCCTTTGATTACTATATTTTCATTAAATTTTTTGAGCAATCTTTTTAAAATCAATTTTGTGTCTTATTTTAACACATTATATCGATAATTTCTCCTTAATCTTCTGTATAGAGATCCGGTCCTTTTACTTTTTCCACTAAGATAACATCTTCTCCAATCCGTACAATTTTTTCCCAGGCAATAAAAAGCTCTCCTGCCTTAGCAAACATTCCTGATTTTTTGCCTTTTCCTTCCGCAATAATTGCAATAACCCTTCCAGTTCTCCCATCTATCTCTAAGTCTATAATATGTCCTAAACGTGTTCCATCGTCCATAACAATAAGTTCTTTTATTTGCAATTCAGATAGTTTCACCATCCCAGCTCCCTCCCTCTTATTATCCTATGCATGGGAACATGCTTTTTTTCATGGAAAATAAAAACCAGATGTTCTTGTGATGCAGAGGTTCACTTGCATGAGAAAAACCAAGAAAATCACTTGTTCTTGCTAAGGAGATGTCCGCTGCGAAGTTTTTTGATGGGACGAGTAATCGCAGTCCCAGTCCCAGAAGAAATATACGGAGACTCCTGTGGGAATGCGCGCAAAACGGAAAAGGAAGTTCGGTTAAGTTCGCGACGTTCTGTCTCAGGCACCGAATTGACATACGTCCTGTATGCTTCCGCAAGAAAAAGCGACTGTCGGCTTGCCAATTGCTAAGTCTTCTTTAGAGGAGATGAGCTCTGGGCCCACGGAAAGTGTAGTGTATTTCTGGGGCTGCGATTACTCACCCCATGAAAACCGTTGGACCGTCTAGTCTTCAGCATTTTTATATACTTTCTAAAAAAAAGCCTTACCGCTGTGGGCAAGGCTTATATTCATTCAAACATTTGCTTATTCATTTGGTTGATAGCACCTTTTTCAAGTCTGGACACTTGTGCCTGGGAGATTCCAATCTCATCAGCCACTTCCATCTGTGTTTTTCCTTGAAAAAAGCGCTTATTTAAAATCATTTTTTCTCTTGCATTTAACCTGTGCATTCCTTCTTTCAAGGATAGCTTATCTACCCATGATGAATCTTTATCCTTATCATCGCTCAGCTGATCCATTACAAAAATAGGGTCGCCGCCATCATTGTAAATTGGCTCAAAAAGTGAAACAGGATCTTGAATCGCATCCAGTGCAAAGACTATCTCAGCCTGCTCTACTCCCATTTCTTTCGCTATTTCAGCGGGAGATGGATCTTTGGATGTTTTACTGATTAATTGCTCTCTGACCTGCAGAGCCCGGTAAGCAATATCCCGTAAAGATCTGGATACCCGAATAGGATTATTATCCCGTAAATACCTTCTAATCTCACCAATAATCATTGGAACAGCATAGGTAGAAAAACGTACATTATGCGATAAATCAAAATTATCAATAGATTTCATTAAACCAATACAGCCAACCTGAAATAAATCATCAACATATTCACCGCGATTATTAAATCGTTGAATGACACTGAGAACAAGACGCAAATTGCCATTCACTAATTCTTCCCGGGCTGTTATATCATTTTCTTCTTGCATTCGAATAAATAATTTTTTCATTTCATCATTTTTAAGTACTGGAAGTTTTGATGTATCAACCCCGCATATTTCAACTTTATGTCTTGTCATTCCCGAAAACCTCCCCAATCTTAGATGCTGTTCAAGGACAGTATCTCCCCGGGGAGAGTTTTTATTCAGGGAAAAATTGTAAAAAAAGCAATGATATGCGGAGAATAATTGATATATCAAGCTAAACCATTTTATTAAATTCTTTTTTTAACCTCCGAATGATTTTCTTCTCTAAACGGGAAATATAAGACTGGGAAATTCCCAGCATATCAGCTACGTCTTTCTGCGTTTTTTCATCATCACCAATTAGTCCAAAGCGTAATTCCATAATCTGTTTTTCACGGGCATTTAATTTACCCAATGCTGATTTTAACAGTGATTTATCAACATTCGATTCAATACTTTTTGTAATAATATCCTCTTCCGTCCCAAGCACATCCGATAATAGGAGTTCATTGCCATCCCAATCAATATTCAGTGGTTCATCAAAGGAAACCTCTGTCTTTAATTTATTCGTTCTGCGCAAATACATGAGGATTTCATTTTCAATACAGCGAGATGCATATGTTGCCAATTTAATCTTTTTTTCTGGATTAAAAGTATTTACAGCTTTAATTAATCCAATTGTTCCTATACTGATCAAATCTTCAATATTGATTCCTGTATTTTCAAATTTCCTAGAAATATAAACCACTAATCTCAGATTTCTTTCAATTAACATAGATCTTGCAGCCTGATCTCCTTTAGGAAGTTTTTTTAACAGTTCATGTTCTTCCTGTTTTGACAAAGGTGGCGGCAATGCCTCACTCCCGCCAATATAGTAGATTTCCTTTGGCTTTAACCCAATCTTTCGCAGAAATTGATACCAGCGTAATTTTAATTTAAATTTCCAAACAGACACTTGACGCACTCTCCTTTATGCAGATTGTATAATAGATTGCTTAATCACAAGGGGATGCAACAGACAATGATATTGTCCATCTCTTTCCAGTTCCCCAAATTGAATTCCAATTAATACATTTGCCGTCTGTAAAACATCATTATTATAAAAAATAGTCAGCTCCTCAGCCCTGATTGCCAGCATAAAAGAATGTGCTCCATCAACTCCCTGATACGGAATCATATGCAGTTTATCCTCCCACTTCTTTGGCAGCTGTTCAAAATCAAGAGTCTCCTTAACCTGTTGCAGCTCTTCCCATTCTTTTTCATCAAACCACTGCTTTAAAAATGGCCGGTCACAAATAACTACAGGCTGTTTGGTTAGGGGGTCAATCAACTGATTTCCACTATCAATGTAGCCGACAGATTCAAAAGACTGATGATTCATCGTCAATATAACCTTATGCATCTCATCATATTTCACTTGCTCCCCCACATGCTCGTCCATTCTTCGCTTTGTGAAATACCAGATAATTGGAAAAAATGTTATAACAAATAACCAGCTGACAGGATCTCCATAGCCTTGATTAAAAGTAATAACGCCCTCTAGCGAAACAGTGACCGGACGCTGGAGGAAAAAGTGAATTGCCATTAATCCTCCCCCAATTGCAAAGGATACGAAATAAAAGAGCAATGACAGTTTAATAAAGCGATATAGACTTTTAAATCCGAATGTACTAAAAATGATGAGAAAAGAATAAATTAGCTTACCGGCAACATGATTAAAAAATGAATTTGGATATAAAATTGTCAGTGGAACAATGCATGAAGCAATAAATGCACCAATAAATAAACGAATCTTTTTTGCTGGACTTCGGGCAAGTAGCTGTACAAGCATCAGCAGCATTAAATCCACCATAAAATTTAATGTCCAAATTACGTCTAAATAAATAGACAATCTTTGCTGCACCCCCCTAAAATGTTGCTGATTGCCAGTGAAAAAATTACCTTCCATATGCTTTTTGAATATATGTTTAAATAGATAGGAAGTAATGTATGATGAAAGTATAGACAATTGAAAAAGAAAAGTCTGTCAATTCTTGTATGCAAAATTAAGCTATTTAGCACTTATTCTTAGAGTTAATGTCTAATGATTTTAGAAGGTAGTGGAGAGGCCTTATCAGCAGCCTTTATGATAGGATATAAGGAAAATAATTTTATAATTTGCTTTGCTAAATGCAAAAATATTATTAAATCAGGAACGTTTACTTTGTGTCCAAGGATATAGAGCATTTTAACTTTCTGTTTGGTTCTCAAAATCAAAAAAGCTCTGTGCTGGAGGATTTTCTCCAGCACAGAGCTTTTTATCTCATATTTACATCTTAACGATTACGATTGCGATTTCTCAGGAAAGTCGGGATATCTAACTCTTCTTCCTCTGGACGAGGCTTAGAAGGTGATGGATTGGAAGTTTCTCTTTCCCTGACAGGATGATTTGATTCATTTGATTGTTTCGCAGCAGCCTGCTGTGTTTGTCCTATATTTGGACGCTGTTGTTTTTGACGGGCATCTGCCTTTGGTTGTGCATTTTCATCAAAACCTGTAGCAATTACTGTTACAACAATCTCGTCATTAAGATTTTCATTAATAACAGAACCAAAAATTACATTAACTTCCTGATCGGCAGCAGAAGTAACTAAATCTGCTGCTTCCTGTACTTCATACAGACTTAAGTTTGTACCACCAGTGATATTCATTAAAATACCATGTGCTCCATCAATGGAAGTCTCCAGTAACGGAGAAGAAATTGCTTTTTTAGCAGCTTCTGTTGCTCTTGTTTCTCCAGTTGCAATACCAATACCCATTAATGCTGAACCTTTATCATACATAATCGTTTTCACGTCAGCAAAGTCAACGTTAATAAGACCTGGTTTTGCAATCAAGTCTGAAATGCCTTGTACACCTTGGCGAAGCACATTATCTGCTTCACGGAATGCTTCAAGCATTGGAGTGTTTTTATCGACAATCTCCAGCAAACGATCATTTGGAATCACGATTAATGTATCCACACTTCCTTTAAGTGTATCGATACCGGAAATTGCCTGCGTTGATCTTCTTCTTCCTTCAAAGGAAAATGGACGGGTAACAACGCCGACAGTCAATGCACCTAAATCTTTAGCTACCTGTGCAATAACTGGAGCTGCACCTGTTCCTGTACCGCCGCCCATTCCTGCAGTAACAAAAACCATATCCGCTCCTTTTAATACTTCTTCCAGCTGCTCTTTACTTTCTTCTGCCGCTTTCTTTCCTACTTCCGGGTTGGCACCAGCACCAAGACCGCGGGTTAATTTTCCTCCAATTTGTATCTTGGATTCAGCTTTGGAAAGATTTAAGGCTTGGGAATCTGTATTTACCGCGATAAATTCAACGCCCTCTACACCATGCTCAATCATACGGTTAACGGCATTATTTCCGCCGCCGCCAACTCCAATAACTTTTATCGTTGCTAATTCTTCCATGTTTGTATCAAAATCTAACATATTATGGTTTCCTCCTAGTCTACTAATTACGAACAATTTCCGATATAAACTTCTGCTGGCAGAAATCAATCAAAGAAATATTTGAATAGATTAGCAAATCCTGATTCTTTCTTCTTGTCTTTTTTCTTTTCTTTCTTTTCACTTGCAGGTCTGGACTGCTTTACCTGCCGCTGTTCACCTTCATCTCCCACTGCCACTGCAGGATACAATTCTTTCCCCTGAATTTTAGCGTTACGATAAGCAAACTGTAAGATACCGACACCAGATGTAAATTGTGCTTCTCTGACGCCAATATAGTCTGGAATAGCTACACGAACATTGGAGTAAAATAAATCCTGTGCCAGCTCTAAACTTCCAGGCATTGCAATGGTGCCACCTGTTAATACAAATCCGCCAGGTAATTCCTGATATCCCATTTTTCGAATTTCCCTATCAACATAAGTGTATATTTCTTCTAATCTGGCTTCAATCATATCAGCTAATTGAAGTTGATTAAATACTTGTTTCTGATTACTTCCAATAGTTGTTACTTCAAAAGTTTCTTCTTCAGAGGCATCGTTGTAAAATGCATATCCATAATTTAATTTGATTTGTTCTGCTTCTTCTGTAGAGATACGCAAACCGATTGATAAGTCTTTGGTTATATTATCTCCGCCTAAATTGATTACGCTTGTCGCAGCCAGATGATCATTTTCAAATACAGATACTGTTGTACATCCGCCGCCAATATCAATAAGGGCTGAGCCCATATTCATCTCATCCTTTGATAAGGCTACTGTACCAGCTGCGAGCGGCTGAAGACAAATATCTGAGACTTCTAGATTAGCACGCTCTACACATTTCAGGATATTATGAAGAATTGTCTTAGAGCAAGTGATAATTGTTCCTTCCATTTCCAAACGGACACCAATCATTCCTCTGGGATCTGTAATTTCATCCAATCCATCCACAATAAATTGTTTTGGAATAACATCAATAATTTCCCGTTCCGGGGGAATGGATATTACTTGAGCTCCGTCAATCACTCTAGTTACATCTTCATCATTAATTTCACGATTCTCACTTTGCACAGCTACTACGCCATGACACGACTGAAGCTGAATATGATGGCCGTTTACACCTACTACAACACGGTTAATTTCCATACCAACCATTCTTTCAGCCTGCTCGACTGCACTTCTGATAGAATGAACAGTCTGGTCGATATCAACAATAGCACCCTTCTTCATTCCATTTGATGCTGCAGTTCCTACTCCAATAATATTTAAAGAGTCATGTTGTACTTCTCCAATAATTACTTTTATAGTATTTGTCCCAATATCAAGACTAACTAATATTTCACTGTTGTTCAAAAAAGAGCACCTCCTCGTAAAAATATGCCTGTGATATTTTTACCGCCACGTTATCCTTTGTATAGTCTTTAATTCTAAAAGAAAATGAATAAAAAATAAACATATTTTATGCTTATTTTTTCAAGTAACCTATTTCTATAAAAATCGACAGTATACCATTCGTAAAAAAAGGATGATATATGACTTTATTCTGCAAATTATTCATTTCCTGTTTCTTCATCTTCTTCCATATCGTCTTCGATATCTACTTCTTCCATCTCATCTTTTTGGAAGGATTCAAAATAGACGCCGACCCCAATATGAATTATACCACTATCTCCCTCTTCAAGCTGAGAAACAATTGACGGGTAGTAATCCAATTTATCAAACATTTGGTCCGCTTTCCCCTGTACCAGATAACCATCACTCATATATAGTGTAATAAGTGAGGCTTTTTCATCTGTATCTGAATCATTCCGTTCAACTTCAGAAATCATATTAAAAATACTCGGACGAACATCCTTCATTTCTCCGGCCAGCTCTGTTAATTGCTCTTCATTAAATCCTGTCATTAATGGAGCATTGCTTAGAGAATCCTGTGCATTTTGCTGGATAACTTGGCCGTCCGCCAGAACTGGATAATACTCCCTGCCCTCCTGGGTATAACCAAGAACAGGCTGCTCCTCCACCTCAATTACTACAGTACGGGGAAAGCTTCGGGTAATAGATGCTTGTTCAATGACAGGATCATCTTCTATTTTTAATGCAGCAGAAGATGCATTCATAGACCAAATATTTGATCCTTCTGTTAAGCCCGATTCATCTATTATGTACTCATCCGTTAAAAATACATTACCGTTTACTTCAATCGACCGTATCTCACTCAATGGAGATTGTAAATAAACAATAATAGCAATGAGAAAGAAAAATATAGATAGATAAAATATTAATCGCCTGTTTGCTTTTTTCTTTCTAGCTTGTTTCAACTTTGGGATTCGATCCTCAATAGAAACGATATTTTTATCACTCATCTCCATTTCTTCCTTTACCCATTATTTTCAGAGAATAAAACTGTATGAGTCCATTCCCTCGTATTTACAAAAATTATATCACAAATTAAGGTGCTACACGTAGTTGACTTCGATTGTTTATAAAGTTTTTTCCTTTTTTTTAGAAAAACTCTAGCAGATCCAGCTAAAAAACAAGAATTGCAGCGTTGTAACGTGAAATCTTTAGTAGATTATCTATAAATAATAATCCACACAAAACAATTTTCTAACCGAAAAAACGATTTGTTCAAAACTGTAACTGAAATGAAAGTATAACTATGATTATGAAGCTGGCTGACGAAGGAAAAACATGGAGACTCTTGTGGGAAAGTGCAAAAAACGTTGTCCCAGCACTGAAATGACATACGCTTTGCATCGAGGAAATGAGTTTGTGACCGGCGGAAACATATTATTTTCCGCCGCTTAAGGTTAGTCATCCTGCAATAATCTGCAAAATCACCTGATGATATCTGATTTATCATCGATAAATTTTAATGCAGATTCTTATTTCCTAATAGTTTAAATGATTGGTTTCGTACTTTTCTCCATACTTTTGGCATGTCTGCTGATACTTAGCAGAATACCTACTGCACAGAGAGTCAAGGTTAACGAAGAACCCCCATAGCTGAGAAAAGGAAGTGTAATTCCTGTAACTGGAATCAATCCTATAACAACACTAATGTTAATCATCGCTTGTAACGCCAGCATACCTGCTACTCCAATTGCTAACAGTCTGCTAAATAAATCCGGTGCTTCAATTGCAATTTTAATTCCTCTCCATAATAACAGAAAAAACAATAGAATAGTTGTACAACCTCCAATTAAACCTAATTCTTCACCAATTATAGAAAAAATAAAATCAGTCTGCGGTTCAGGAAGATAAAAATATTTTTGCAAGCTATTACCTAACCCCAGTCCCATCAGCCCCCCTGGTCCAATAGCATAGAGAGATTGAATAATTTGAAATCCATGCCCTAAAGGATCCTCCCATGGATTCAAAAAAGCTAAAATCCGGTTAATCCTGTAAGGAGCAGAAGCTATCAATCCAATAAATCCGAGTACTCCAATACCTGCTAATCCAAAGAAATGGGACAGCCTGGCTCCGGCTACAAAAAGCATAATCATGCATGTAAGCACAAGTACCATTCCTGTACCTAAATCAGGCTGAAGCATAATTAGACCGAATGCTGTAAAAATTAAAAGCAGACACGGTAAGAACCCCTTTTTAAAAGAAGTAATATATTTTTGATGGTCAGACAAAATAGATGCCAGAAAAATGATTAGTCCCAGTTTCATAAATTCAGATGGCTGAATACTGAATGCACCGATGCCAATCCAGCTTTGTGCTCCTCCGCGAACCATTCCAATTCCCGGAATTAGTACAAGTATAAGCAGAGCAAAGCAAGCAAATAGTAATATTTTTGCATACTTTTTCCACATATAATAGGGAAAATAAGAAATAACAATCATCCCAATAAATCCGATTCCAGCAAATAAAAGCTGTCGTTTCAAGTAATAAAATGAATCATTAAACTTATACTCTGACCAGATATAAGATGAACTATAAACCATCAGCATACCCAGACATAGGAGGATTACAATTATTCCAAATAATATTTTATCCACTTTATTTTGATTTTGAATGAATTTATGCAAAAATACCCCTTCTTTCCATGAAATTAAACTTTGGAAATAGGGGCATTTTTAAATATGCTATTAACTAATCGGCTTGTCCGAATTTGTTTATTATTGTTATTTCAGATCCATTAATTTGCTCAAGCCCCTTAGTTTATTGTATGAACGGCTTGGACAAATATGTCTCCTCTTTCTTCAAATGTTTTATACTGATCCCAGCTTGCGCATGCAGGAGAGAGCAACAGAATATCTCCTGCATCTGTTAATGCAAATCCGATCTTTGCAGCATCATCAACACCTTCTGCATGCTTTATTACCTGGACGCCAGCCTCTCTTCCTATACGTTCTAATTTTGAAGCAGTCTCTCCAAATACAACCATTGCTTTTACATTTTTCAAATGAGGAATAAGTTCATCGAATTCATTCCCACGATCCAGCCCGCCTGCAAGCAGAACAATTCCTTTTTTAAAGGAATCCAGTGCTTTTTGAGTGGCTAATATATTCGTTGCTTTAGAATCATTGTAAACATAACGGTCTTGAATCATTCCAACAAACTCTAAACGATGCTTCACACCAGAAAAAGTTCTTAGGACATGCTGAATTCCTTCATTTGTTGCTCCATTTAGTTTTGCTGCTGCAACAGCTGCCAGGATATTCTCCAAATTATGCTTCCCGACCAGCACGATGTCTTCCAATGCAATAATTGCTTCATCGAAAAAGCATACATGCGTTTCATTTGCCCAGGCACCTTCCTGTTGCAGGTTTTTGGTTACAGAAAACGGTATTTTTTTTGCATTTGTATGAGTCACTCTTTCTTTAAGAGTAGAGTCATCCGCATTATATACAAGATAGTCATCCGCCTGCTGATTTTTAAATATATTACATTTTGCATTTACATAGCTTTCCAGATCACCATGATAATCCAGATGAGCTTCAAAAATATTTAACAGCACTGCTGTAGTGGGACGGAATTCTGATATTCCCTGCAATTGAAAAGATGACAGCTCAATAACCATTTTTTCATCTGCTTGCATTGTTTGTGCCACTTCTGTCGCTGCAATTCCAATATTGCCGGCAAGTTTCACATTGCAATCACTATATTTCAGCATCTCTGTAATTAACGTCGTAGTAGTTGTTTTCCCATTTGAACCAGTAATCCCTATGACTGGCTGTTGCGTTAAGTAAGACACAAGCTCTACTTCTGTGATTACAGGAATATTTCTCCTTATAGCTTCTGCGATAATCGGATGATCATAGCGGATGCCGGGATTTTTGACCACTACCTCTATCCCCCCTAAAACACTTAAAGGGTGAGAGCCAAGTACAAGGTGTGCTCCCTTTCTTTGAAGCTCCTGTACAGAATCATCGCCATAGGATGCCGCCTGATCATTCACTGTTACATCTTTACCACCGTCCAAAAGGACCCTGGCAGCAGCCGTACCGCTTCGAGCTAGCCCTAAGACAAGCACTGTTTTTGGAAATTGTTTCATTGTATTCATTACATACCCACCTCAATATAAATTGCAAGAATTGCAAATAGGAGACCGGCAAACCAGAACGTTGTAACGACTCTCCACTCAGACCATCCTACTAATTCATAATGGTGATGTAACGGACTCATTTTGAAAATACGCTTTCCAGTTGTTTTAAAGGAAATGACCTGGATAATTACGGATAATGTTTCAATGACAAACACACCGCCAATAATAATTAATAAAATCTCCAGTTTCAAAAGTATTGCAATTGCCGCAATAGCTCCGCCTAGCGCCAATGAACCTGTATCTCCCATAAATACTTTGGCAGGGTGTGCATTAAATACTAAAAATCCCAGTAAAGCACCAACTACTGCTAAAGAAAAAACTGTTACCATATCGTTAGGCACGCCATACCATGCAATAATTGCAAAAGCACCGAATGCAATTGCGGCTGTACCAGCCAATAAACCATCTAATCCGTCTGTTAAGTTAACAGCATTGGAAGCTCCTACAAGCATTACAATAATAAGAATTGCATAGAACCAGCCAATATCAAATTGAAAGGATGTCCCCGGAATTGCAATCTCTGTTGAGAAATCTTGTCCGCGTAAAACAAAATAAAATATAAGTGCAATAATAATTTGCCCAAATAGCTTCTGTTTCGATGTTAATCCTAAGTTTCGTTTCATTGCTACTTTTATATAGTCATCTAAAAATCCTAATAGACCATAGCCGAATAATACAAAAAGTAATAACCATAGTTCATAGCCTATTCCACTGTCCGTTCTCATTCCCATGATCAGTGATGTAATTACAATACTGAAAACTATCATAATTCCGCCCATTGTCGGAGTTCCTGATTTCTTTTGATGAGATTCAGGGCCTTCTTCTCTAATACTTTGTCCAAACTTTAATCGTCTTAAAAAAGGGATAAAAATTGGAGATAGAAGAACTGTAATAAGAAACGCTACTGCGAGTGTAATTAATAAACCTGTAATATTCATTTTCTCTCCACCTCATTTGTAACCTTCTATAGGTGTGGTTAAAAAAACACGATAGAATCAGTGCAATTCTCATGGGTTTTGTTCTTTAACTCCCAAAATACCGCACTGATTCCATTTCCTGACTGTTTTAAACACGCCTATAAGATGTCTTTAAGTACCTGTTCAAAAAGTCCGATAAATAGGACCAAGAAGTTCACGGCGATTGGCATTTTCCGAACGGAGCGTATACTTTATAATACGTGAGTATAGGAAAATGTCAGTCAACGCAGAAATTCGCCATGTCATCTTTATTGGACTTTTTGAACATCCTCTTTAACATAATTGCTCTAAAAATGTTTCAAATTTCATTCCTCTTGATGCCTTCAACAGGATAAGGTTTTCTGGTTGCAAATATTTTTCTACATGACCCGCAAGTTCATCTTTGTCTGCTAAATGTACAGCAGGCAGCTCAGGAAGCTTCCTTTTCAGCTCATCATGTATGTAATAGGAATTATTTCCATACGTATACACAGCTGTAATCTCAGAATTAATCACATCTGCAATACCCCGATGGAATTCTTCCGCATAATCACCAAGCTCTAAAATATCACCAAGAACAAGAATTTTATGCTGATATCCTTTCATTTCTTCTACAACTTGAATGGATGCTTTCATAGATGCAGGTGAAGCATTATAAGCATCATTAATTACTGTAATGCCTTTTTGGCCAACATGCTTTTCAAAGCGCATTTTTGTCATCTCTAATTGCCCAAATGCTTTGTGTATTGCCTCGGATGTTATTCCCAGTTCATAAGCCAGCTTAATAACATAAGCTGCGTTTTTCGCATGATGCCTTCCCAAGAGCGGAATTTGATAGGATTCCTCGCCAATTTCGAAAGTAGTTACTGTTTCTTCAACTGCTATATTGCTGACAACGACATCATTATTCTCACCAAGTCCCACTAGTGTTTTACGAACTGGTACAACGGCATCTGTTAAAAGAGATTCATCTCCGTCAATAATTAACATACCCTCCGGTTTTATCCCTGAAACAATTTCTAATTTTGCTTTGGCAATTCCCTCTTTAGAGCCCAGATTTTCAATATGCTGTCCGTCAATATTTGTAATTATCGCTATATCAGGTTCGCCTATATTACTTAAAAGCTCTATTTCTCCAAAGTGATTCATGCCCATTTCCAAAATCAGCACTTCTGTCTTCTGGTCCATAGATAAAATCGTTAATGGAAGTCCAATATGATTATTGAAATTCCCTTTTGTTGCATGAGTTTTAAAGGTTGTCTGCAAAACTGCTTTTGCCAGATCTTTTGTAGTTGTTTTTCCATTTGATCCAGTAATGCCGATTACAGTCGGATTAACTTCCCTGCGATAAACAGCTGCAAGCTTCTGCAATGCTTTTACTGTATCCTCTACAAAAAGAACCAGAAGAGAGGAAGGGAGATTTTCAGGCAGCGGTATTTCTCTTTGCCAAAAGGTTGCTACTGCTCCATTTTCTACTGCTCCGCCAATAAATTGATGCCCATCAAACCGTTCACCGGAAATAGGTACGTATAGCCCATTATGAGAACCGGTACGACTGTCTTTAATCACTTCATGAATTTCTAAACCAGCTGGTACACTCCCTTGATGCTGGGGGAATAATTCCATTAATTGTGTTGCAGTAATCAACATGCCTTACTCCCCTTTCTCTTTAATTGCTTCCCTGGCAACTTGACGATCATCAAAATCATATTTTGTTTTGCCAACAATTTGGTAAGTTTCATGCCCTTTACCTGCAATTAGAATAATATCGTCTTTTTGAGCCAGCTCTACAGCATGCTTAATTGCTTCTGTACGGTCGACAATCACTTCAAAGGCTGCTTCTTTATCAGATAAATGATTTGTCATATCGTCCAAAATTTGCACCGGGTCCTCTGTACGTGGATTATCCGATGTAAATAACGCGTGATCTGCATATTTCACAGCAACATCTGCCATTAACGGACGTTTAGTACGGTCCCGGTCACCTCCGCACCCTACAACAACATAAACTTTACGCTTCGCAAATTCGCGGCTGGTTTGCAAGACATTCTCCAAGGAATCAGGAGTATGTGCAAAATCAACAATCACAGAAAAATCCTGTCCTTCACTAATTGGTTCAAACCGGCCGTCTACTCCTGTGATATCCTCCAGAGCCTCTTTAATCACTTCTAAATCTATATCAGATGCGATTGCAGCGCTGCTTGCAGCAAGCATATTATACACATTGAACATTCCAATTAAATGGGTTTTAATATGTGTTGTTCCGATTGGAGTCACAAGATTAAATGCTACACCGGCAGGAGATAACATAATATTTTTTGCCATAACATCCGCATCCTGCTTACAGCTGTATGTAATCACCTGCTGGGCTGTACTGCGTTTTAATAAATCACTGGATTCATCATCCTCATTGATAATAGCACATTTCTTCTTACCTTGATGATAATCATTTCCTAATCCTGAAAAGAGAAGACTCTTCGCCCGCAAATAATCATCCATATCTTTATGATAATCGAGATGATCCTGTGACAGATTGGTAAAAATACCAATATCATAATCACAGCCAAAAACTCTTCCCATGTCTAAGGCATGCGAAGAAACTTCCATAATGACCTGATCTGCTTCCTTTTCCTGCATTTGATGAAAAATACGATTCAACTCTAACGCATCAGGTGTTGTGTTAGCTACCGGGAATGTTTCATTACCGATTTTTACCTGGATGCTTCCAATAATACCAGATTTCTTACCCTGTTTTTCAAAAATAGTATCTAACAGGTAGGTTGTTGTTGTTTTCCCGTTCGTACCAGTAACACCGATCAGCGGGAATTTTGTTGTTGGGTAATCATAATATACTGCTGCGAGCATTGCCAAAGCACGCCCTGTATCCTTTACGCGGATGAGCGGGATACTCCCGTCAACATCCACGTCTTTGCAGATAACTGCTGCTGCAGCTCCATTGTCTATTGCCTGCTTCAGAAAGTCATGACCATCTACGGTATAACCTTCAATGCATACAAACAAGCTCCCGGATTTTACTTTTCTGGAATCCATTTCTACATTTACAATTTCTATATCCTGTATTGATTCTGTTGTCTGATAGAACCCTATTCCATCTAATAATTCTATAAGTTTCATTTTTACACCCTATTTCTATTCTTTTCCCTTTAATGTATTCTCAACCAATCTTTGGTTTAAGAGGGTTGCCGAATAAGTTTTTACTTCAGAAAAGCTACTGTTTACTTTTTTATATTTGTAGTAAAGATAACAGAATCTATTATAGCAAATTTTTTAGGATTTAACGATCATTTTCATGACCTAAAAATAACCGGATGGTACTTCCAGATTCTAGCATTGTTCCCGCTTTTGGTGACTGATCAATAATTTCGTCTCCTTCGCCATTTACTTCAATGGAAAGATCTAAAGGATACTCGGCCAATTTATCCGTACTATCTCCAATAAAATCCGGTACTTCAATTTTAGGCTGGTCTGGCCAGGCATATTCTTTTTCTAATCCGTCTGTACGCTTCTCTACACCCATTGCCCGCAGACTGTCATCAATAATTGTTCCGACTACAGGTGCAGCAACAACACCACCAAATTGAATCGTATTTTTAGGATTATCGACAGCCAGATAAACGACAATTTCAGGATCGTCCGCAGGCGCAAAACCGATAAAGGATACAATATAGTTATTTTCTAAATAACCGCCGTTTGGGCCTACCTTTTGAGCTGTACCCGTCTTACCGCCAACACGATATCCATCCACATAAGCAGGTCTTCCCGTCCCCTGTGCAACGACTGTTTCTAATGTTTCCCGAATCGTTTCCGATGTATCCTGTGAGATTACCTGCCCCTTCAAATTGGGCTCATAGGATTCAACAACTTCTCCGGTTACAGGGTCAACCCATTCCTTAGCAATCATCGGCTCATATAAATAACCGCCGTTTACTGTGGCAGCAACAGCCATCACCTGTTGAATGGGTGTTACAGATACACCCTGTCCAAAGGAAGTAGTCGCTAATTCAACTGGCCCTACATTTTCCGGTTTAAAAAGAATCCCGTTTCCTTCCCCTTGTAAATCAATTCCTGTCTTTTTACCAAATCCAAAGGCATCGATATATGAAAAAAGCTTTTCTGTTCCAATCATTTGTCCTAAATTTACAAACCCCGGGTTACAGGAATTTTGAACAACCTCGAGATAGGACTGATCTCCGTGTCCTCCACGCTTCCAGCAATGGATTGTTGCTCCGCCCACTTTAATATCACCATCATCATAAAATCTATCTTTCTCTAAATCAACGACACCTTCTTCTAAAGCAGCTGCTAACGTTATAATTTTAAATGTTGATCCAGGCTCATACGTACTCCAAATAGGCAGATTTCTCCCAAATATAGAAGCATCTACATCCTGATAATTCTCCGGATCAAAATTCGGACGGCTGGACATCCCCAGAACGCCGCCTGTTTTAGGATCGACCGCAATTGCCATCGCTCCGTCTGGATTATATTCAGCTACAATTTGGTCCAGCTCTCTCTCCATAATTGTTGTTACTTTATTATTAATCGTGGTTTTCAAATTCAAGCCATCTTTTGGAGACTTGTATTCGTCCGCAAGCTGATCTAACCTTCCTCCTTTTGCATCTGAGTAAAACGATAAGCTTCCATTCTCACCTTTTAATTTATCATCATAGTATAATTCAAGCCCCATCAATCCCTGGTTGTCTATGCCAGTAAATCCTAACACATGTGATAAAGCACTGTGATTTGGATAATGTCTTTTTGAATCCTTCGCTAAATAAACGCCATCTAAATCTAACTCCCTGATCGCCTGCTCCTGCTCATTATTAATTTTAATACCCTCTGGTCTCACCATTACACTCATAGAATTTTGTGTAACTAATTCCATCATTCTTTCAATCGGCACATCGAGGATTTCCCCCAAAAGTTTGGCAGTATTTTCAGGTTCTTTAATTTGCCGCGGCATTAATAAAACAGTAGGAGCAGTTACATTCTCTGCAAGAATCTCCCCTTCCGAATCAAGAATATAACCTCTTTCTGCAGCAAATGTTATATCTCTTGTCCATAAATCATTGGCACTGTCTGATAAATCATCACTTAATACAAGCTGAACATAGGCCAGTCTTGCAATAATAACAAGGAATACAAGGATCGCAAATAAAAAAACGGTGACAATTCGTTTTTTTATTATAATTGTGGATGCGCGTTTCATGAAAGAACTCCTTTCATCGTGCTTTGTATCCACTATATGAATGAAAAAAATGGAATAGAACAAGCTATCTTTTATAGTTTCCATCTGTATATTTCTATAACAAGCCTGCTGCTCTTCTAAATTTCATCAAGCAAAACGCGATTATTTCATCCAACTCCATCAGGATATGACTCCTTTCATTCGCTGTAGTAACCTAATTGAGCGCAGACCAACCACGTAGACTCCTATGGGAACAGGGCGAGCTGAAGATCCACTTGAAAAGCGGGTTTCTTTTCAAGTTAGCTGAAGCCGTCCCCATGGAAAGCGTAGTGGTTGGTCGGAGCGGTGCTATACATAATTTCCATTTCAACAGAAAGATGATTTAACAACATGCAAGAAGGATAATATAGAACATGTTCATCCTGGAATAGGAAGGTATAGATGCTTATTCTCAGATGCAAAAGTTGCGTTTACAAACAGAAAAAAGCTTGCCGGAAAAGTAATTACTTTTTCGGCAAGCTTTTTATTCTTCTTCCGAACCTTCGTCTTCTGCTGTATCCTCTTCATCATTTTCAGTGTCTGCTTCATCATCTTCACTATCACCAGATGGTGTATCTCCAGAAGGTACTTCTAATTCAAAGCCTAAATAGTCACCTTCTTGAATTGGTTTTCCAACCTCAATGCTTTGGGAAGTAACATAACCATTACCAAATCTTTCTGTCTGTAATTGCAGCATATCAGCAAATTCCATCACTTCTCTTAATGACCAGCCTGTTAAATCTGGCATTGTTGGTTCATCTGTAAGTAATAGAACTTTTTCGTTTGGTAATATTTTATCTCCCGCTTCCACATTACTTGAAATAATTTTTTCTCCTTCACCAATTACAATTGGCCGGAGACCTTTTCCTTCCAAATCAGTCTGAATATTTTCTGTAGATTCATCCACTACTTCTGGAAATTCTACTTCATCAATACCGTCGGATTCATTTTCATCTGGTTCTACATCTAAATAATGGAGACTATTTTCTACCACATTGTTAAAAATAAATGAAAGAGGTGCCGAACCTGATTCTGTATCCTCGAGTTCCGGCTGCTGGATAGATACATAAACCATTAATTTAGGGTCGTCCATAGGAGCCATTCCTAAAAATGAAAACACGTAGTTCTCTCTTCCAGTTAAATAGCCGCCCCCTTCAGGGTTTGGCATTTGCGCTGTTCCTGTTTTACCACCGACAATATAATCATCTAACTTATATGGTGCACCAGTACCATTCTCATCATTTACTACGGAGGTTAGCAATTCTCTCATTTGTTCTGCTGTTTCTGCTGAAATCGGCTGACCGACATATTCCGGCTCCGTTTCTTCCATAACATTTCCTGTTGTAGAATCGACAATCTTGTCTACAACATAAGGCTTTACCATTTTCCCGTCATTAACAACCGCTGAAGCAGCTTTCATTTGCTGGATAGGAGTAACTGTTGTCCCCTGCCCAAAGGCCGTTCTTAATTTTTCTGAAGGCCAATTATATTGAATACGGCCGACAGCTTCATCAGGAAGATCAATCCCGGTGGGATCTTCAAACCCAAATGCCTTAATATATTCATAGAATTTATCTGCTCCAATGTCCTCCCAAAGTAATTTAGAAGCAGCTACGTTGGAAGAACGCATAAAACCTTCATCATAAGAAATTTCACCCCAGCCTTTACCCTGGTTATGATCTCTGATCTGCTCAATTCTCTCATTAGGCTGGTATGTTCCTGATTCAAATGTCTCTTCACCATTATAGACTCCCTCTTCAATGGCTGCTGCCCATGTAAAAATCTTGAAGGTAGAGCCGGGTTCAAAAGGAGAAGAAATCGGATCATTATACCAATTTTCAACATTATCAGGACTATTCGGGTTAAAACTTGGACGTGTACTCATCGCAAGAATTTCACCAGTTTTGGGATCCATAACTATTGCGTTCATCTTCGCAGGATTATATTGTTCATCTACTTGAGTCATTACATCTTCTAATAAAGTTTCAATTTTTTGATCAAGTGTTAAATAAACAGCATCTCCGTCTTCCGGCTCTTGAATTATTTCATCAGGATCCAATAGCTTCTTGTTATACCGGTCACGCTGATAAGAAATATACCCATCTTTCCCGCCAAGAACTTCATTCATGACATTTTCCATGCCAGTCACACCAGTAATGTTATGTTCGATACCATCCTCAGTTTCTTCCTCTATCTCACGGGCAAAACCAATAATATGCGACGCAAACATACCATTTGGATAATAGCGCATGGGTTCTTCATCAAAGTAAATTCCCGGAATTTCTGTATCCTCTATTTCCTCTTTAACCTGCTGGGAAAGCTGACGTCCCAACTTTCCAAACTCAACCTGAAATTTCCCTGTATTAACTGCATCATCCAATATACTTTTTATTTCACTTTCATCCACTTCTAAAATAGGCGCCAGCTTTTTTGCTGTTTCCTCTGTATTTGAAACATGCAGGTCTTTTGGTGAATTTTCTGAGTAAGCCTCATCCAATACAGCATACATGCGATATGCAGGGCGGTCATAAGCTAAAACCATGCCATTTTTATCCATGATTTGCCCGCGTTGCGCTTGCATTGTAAAAGAAGCCGAACGCTGCTTCTCTGCCCATTCGTCCAGCGCAACCCCGCTAACTTCACCTGTTGCCTGTATATACATAAACCTTCCTGCAATTACAAGGAATAGAGCAACAAAAATTAGCGTATAAACGCCGGCCATTATGTTTGCCGTCTTATTTTTTTTCATTTTAAAGAAACCCCTTGCTAGTTGTTAACTGTTTCTGCTTGTTTCACTTCCGAATTTTGGATTTTCAATCCATTTTTCTCCGCAATATCAGTAATTCTTTCAGGGCGCGATAATTCTTCCTTCTCAAAATTTAAATTTTCATTTACAATTTTTTGACTGTTTATATTGTTTTCTAATTGCTGCATACCACGATTCAAAGTATCTGTTCCAGAAGCAAAAGAGACGATTCCAATTCCAAATGCTAAAATTGCTGCACTTGTGACGGAATAAATCACTTTTTCTCCTTTGGTAATCCAAGGTGTTTTCTTTACCTTTTTGACTACTGTTTGGGATTCTTCTTGGGGATTATATCGGGGGTTTACTTGCCATTTTCTTGCCTGGTTTTCGCTCATCTCTTTTTCCACCCTTCTTCATAACGGAAATCATTATTCCATTCATTTATTTTTTCGACGATCCGTAATTTCGCTGAACGTGAGCGTCTATTTTCATCCAGCTCATCCATTTGAGCTATAACTGGTTTTCTTGTTATCAATTTAAAAGGAGCCTGATGTGATTCTGGTACAACAGGAATTTGTCTGGGTACAGGTTTATCTGTACTCCACATTTTAAAAGCTTGTTTACAAAGACGATCTTCCAATGAATGGAATGTAATTACTGCAATTCTTCCACTTTCAGCTATTACCTCAGCAGCCTGATGAAGTGCCTGATTAAATACTTCCAGCTCATCATTTACAGCAATACGTATTGCCTGAAAAATACGTTTCGCCGGATGCCCGCCTTTTCTGCGGGCAGGTGCAGGGATAGCATCTTTAATAATTTCTACTAATTCTCCAGTTGTTTCAATTGGCTTTGTTTCTCTTGCCTTTTCAATCTTTCGGGCGATTCCCTTGGAGAATTTTTCTTCACCATATCTGAAAAAAATGGATACCAGCTGTTCATAAGTCCATTCATTCACAACTTCAAAAGCAGAAAGAGACTGGGATTGGTCCATACGCATGTCCAACTTTGCGTCCTGATGGTAACTAAAACCCCTATCAGCCTGGTCCAGTTGTGGAGAGGATACTCCCAAATCAAATAGGATTCCATCAACATGTGTAACACCCTGTTCTGACAGTTTTTCTTTCAATCCCTGGAAGTTTGAATGTATAAATACAACTTTATCCTGATACGTACTCAAATTCTCCTTTGCAGCCTTTAAAGCATTTGTATCTTGATCGAAGGCAAAAAGCTTGCCATTTTCATTAAGCCTTGATGCTATTTCTAAAGAATGACCGCCTCCACCGACAGTACAATCAACATAGATACCATCCGGCTTTATTTCTAATCCTTTTATTGTTTCTTCTTTTAAAACACTGTAATGTTCAAACATCTAAAGCCACCAACTTCTTCTTAAATATCAAAATCCAACAGGTTTTCAGCGATCTCTGCAAATGATTCTTCAGATTCTTCCACATACGTATTCCAGTGATCGCTAGCCCAAAGCTCAACACGATTCGAAACACCAATCACACTGCAATCTTTTTCCAGATTAGCGTACTCTCGCAGATTTGCAGGAATGTTTATTCTTCCCTGTTTATCTATTTCACATTCCATTGCACCGGAGAAAAAGAAACGTGTAAAAGCACGAGCGTCCTTTTTAGTTAGTGGAAGCTGTTTTAACTTTCCTTCCAAAACTTCCCATTCATGCTTGGGGTAAGCGAATAAACATTTATCAAGACCGCGCGTCAATACAAAACTTGCCCCTAAGTCTTCTCTAAACTTAGAAGGGACAATGATTCGTCCTTTTGTATCAATGCTATGCAGGAATTCTCCCATAAACATAAAGACGCCCCCCACTTTCGTAAATTCATAATACCACATCCCCCCACTATGCTCCACCATTTCTTCAAAAATATTTTATATCCTTCATTTAAAGCTTCTGAATTCCTTTTTAAAAACCATAAAAAAAACTGTCATATCAATAGATAGACAGTTTTTATAAAAAATATAAGCTTGTGGTGGGGACTTGTGGGGGAATTTACTCAACCACCCAATGTCCGATTTCCATATCAAATGGAAATGCAGTCAGCTGCGAAATAATTTCTATACCATATTGATTTAATAAAAATAACGGATTCCAAATACGTTCCTGCAGACCTCCATATGGATGAAGTACCTGTTCCAACTGATTAAATTCATTTAATTCCCGAGAATGCTTCTTCTCAAATTCTTTATGAAAACGTTTATTCATAAATCGAATATCCTCTAATAGATAAGTTAAATTCTTTTTACTTAGAGCCTGTATGTCATCACCCATTTGATCAGCCATATTCTGAATAGGCAGATGTGCTTCTTTAATTTTTTCAATTACTCCATCCGTTACCCGATCTATTTCCTGTCGTCCGTTCGTTCGCATATACTTCTTCCTTGTTGCCTGGACACCATTTAATATAACATCTTTAACAGTCAACTGATATTTTGTTAATATCTTTTTCGTAGAAGCGTCCAGAAACGTGAATGAAAGCCTTGGAACCACTGGCGGCATTTGCAAGTTCATTGCATGAAAACCCGATTTCAATGCTGCCCAATAAGCTATCTCGCCAGGTCCAGCTATAAAAGCCAAAGTAGGAAACATATATTCCTGCATAATCGGTCTAGTTACGACGTTATTACTCAATTTCCAAGGTGTATTTCTGGCAATATCCATCAATTCCTGTTGCGTAAAAGAAATTTCCTGCTGTTTTCCAATCCAGCTTCCATTTTCAGCTGCTTTCAACAAAATTCTTCCTTGCATATCATCATGGTAAAATAAATTCCCGTCTGATTTTTCAGCATCTATAGCAAGTGGGTACTCAAGGCTTTCTAATTCTTTTAGAGTTTCAGCCACAGACTTACTAATTTGCGATTGTTTCTGAATCAATTCCCGAAAACAATCTTTCTCCAGCTTACGGAATGCAGGATTTCCAGAATCCACGAGGACAATCCCATGATTTTCAAACAATACAAGAATAAGACGTGCAAAGAAATCAATATAATTAGCTGCTTGATCCTCTACTTCTTGAATCAGCGTACAAAGTTCTTTTGTATGTGCTGTTTCCGGCAATGCTTCAAAAACAGCTGCAATCCACTTTTGCAATTCCTGCTTATCCAATTCCAGTTCTGAAACAGACTTCTTTCCAGCATCTGTATCTCTGGTATGAAACTTTAATTTTTTAAAGTCTCCGTCTTCTTTTGGACAGTGGATATGATTTATTTCCTCAAAATCATGATCTTCTCCAGCGATCCAAAATACTGGAATAACAGGTGTTCCTAATGCTTCTTCCTGCTGTTTCGCTAACTGAAGAATAGAAATAATTTTATTAATCGTATAGATAGGGCCAGTTAAGAGACCTGCTTGCTGGCCGCCAATGACAACTGTACTCTGCGTATCATTTAAGCGGTCAATTTGCTTTAAAGTTTCTTCTGGAGCTCCCCATTCCTTATTTAATTTATGTAATACATTTGTCAATTCATTTCGATTAAACTCTCTTTCTGATACATCTTGCAGCCGTTTATGAAAATCCTTATATGGATGGTAATCAAACAATTTTGTTATATTATCTGCTTCATTTTTATAATCAGCTACCAACTTATTAGCAGCTGGCAAAGTTAATGGATTTATTTGCATATCATTTTCCCCTTATATCGAATTGGATACATTCCGTATTGTACAGAAAAAACAGTAATAATCAAACTAATCTGCTTCCAGAGGAGATTAATTGGAGTTTCCTTACGATAAAACCTCAAAGATGATATAAATGAAGCTTAAAATAATATACGCAGAAGAAAACAATAAAAAGGCACTTCTCCAAACAATTTTAATTGCTTTGGAAACTTCTATTTCTGTCTGATTTCGATATTGATGAATTAAGATCCCCGCCAGACTGATTAAGAACAACAGGATAATCCATCCGAAAAAACTTTGGTCAAATAAAAGCTGTAATAAAATGCCGACACCTAAAATAAAAAATATCGCTGACCATTGGACAGCATTATGTACCGCTTTCCACGTATGTTTTTTAGTAAGCTTTGTTATCCAATATGCCAAAAAAGTAACAATGAATGGAAATGCAATAAAAAGAGCCAGTGTATAATAAATATAATCTCTCATTCTTTCCCCCCTGCCTAAGAAAAACCAAGAAAATCATTTGGTCTTTAAAATACTGATGTTCTTGCCGAGGAGATGTCCGCTACGGAAAGCGTAGTGTATTTCTGGGGTTGCGATTACTCACCCCATGAAAACCGTTGGAGCGGCTATCCTCAGCATTTTATACTTTCTTACTCTTAAAAAAACAAATAATTCCTAAAAAAGATACATAGATGTGATTTATTTTAGCTGATTTCGTAGGAAAATAACAGAAATAATTTTAAATTTGTCTCCTATGTATTATAATTTAGACAAAGAAGGAAATCCACATTCATCTTTAAATGTTCTTAATGAATAGGATACTACACTATGCAGGAGGAGTTAATATGGGAAATATAAAGATAGAAAATTTACTCATCAATTTTAAAACACTGGAAAAATTTAAGCGTTTTCGCGAATACGGTAATCAAGAATTGACGATGATGGAAGATTTGGAGAATAAGATTATTGAGAATAATAGTAAATCCCCTTTTTACGGAATCTATATTGGTGATAACTTAATAGCCAGAATGAGTTTGTACGAAGTGAGTAAGAAATATGATTTTTACTTTGAACCTTCGCAGGATTATCTTACATTGTGGAAATTAGAAGTACTTCCTGACTATCAAGGGAAGGGCTATGGAAAAGCACTTGTAGATTTTGCAAAAAGCTTTAATCTCCCTATCAAAACAAGTCCGAGAATTAACTCACATGGTTTTTGGGAAAAGATGCACTTTATCAAGCCGCATTATGAAATGGAACGTGATTTGGGAGAAAATCCATTACTCTGGTTGCCTGAAGGCGTTGAAGAAAAAGACACGAAGCAATAAGCTTCCTGTCTTTTTTTTTCATATTTAGAAAGTATAAAATTCCAGCGTACGTTTTGGTGGGACAAGCAATCGTAGTTCCAGGCACAGCCCTAGACCCATAGAAATATTTCCAGTTAGTAACATTTCAAAATGTATATCGTAAGAATTGAATAGCTGTAACCCTGACCGGTTAAATTTTAAAAATAGTTTTTATAAATGCGTGTTAAAAAAAGATTTGAATTAATTCCCAGAAATCAGGGCGAAGCGGTTTACAATCGGGTCTTTTGAACATCCTCTATAAGATGATTTATTTTCCCCCATACAGTTTCATATACTTCAATCCTCTTTTTTAAATCTCTATTTTCCTGAAGGGCTTCATTTAATTCTTCACGTTTCACAAAATCTTCCTGCTGCGGCATATCTGTCCGCATTTTTTCTAGCAGTTGAATGGCAGTATCAATAGAATGAATGGAGGAAGTTTCTATTGCTGGATAAGTGATTCGCTGCTTTAACCCTGCTTTTCTTTTTTCTTTTGCAGCTTGAACTTGCTCCTGACATTGCTTCCTTATCTTTGCATTCCAACGAAATCCGCATGCTGCTGCTGTTCTGGATAATTTTTCGGCAACTTCTTTAAATGCTTCTAATTGTGTTCTGCCTTCCTGGATACACTGTAATACTGTATCTGCTAATAATCTGTCTTCTTCTTCCGTCCAAGCATCCTGTCTTGTATCGTTCATAACATACCTCCTAATAGGGTTTGCTATCAATGTATGCAAAAAATAGGTATGCTAGAATCGTTTTATATTAAAATTATCCAAATCACTTCATTTTCCCCATAAAAAAACAGACCACGAATTGTGATCTGCTTTTATTATTTGGGATTAGTTACTTACAACTTCTTTTCCATCATAATGTCCGCAAGATTTGCAAACATGATGAGGTTTTGTTAATTCACCACAGTTAGAGCATTCTACCATACCAGGTACGTGTAATTTTTTATGCGTACGGCGTTGGTTTTTTACTTTTTTGGAAGTTCTTCTTTTAGGTACTGCCATGACTTACACCTCCTTCAAAATGAAAGTAAAACTTGAATCAGATTCTTATTTTTCTTTCTGGTTATTATTAAGGAGAGATTCCAATTTTTTTAGTCTTGGATCGATGGACTTCTCTTCCTTAGTTTCAGATACAAATTCCCAGTCCTTCCCACTAGAAGGAGCTGCCTCATCCGAATCAGCGTTATCAGCAAAAACGCGGAATGGAATTTCCAATAATATATTTTCCTTGATATATGGTGTTAAGTCAAGAACTTCTCCCTGAATTGGATGAATTTCTTGTTCCTGTTCTTCTCTTCCATAATAAGCAGACGCAGAAAAGACCTCGTTTGCATCTATTTGAAACGGATAAGGAACGTCCACCAATGTACGGGCACAAGGGAGTGTCATTTCTCCTTTTAAATGAAAGTTCACATAGAACTCTTCACCATGCATGGTTATTTGCCCTGTCACATGCACTGGAGAAATTTTACGAATATCATTATTCATCATTTCCAGTTCTGTCACATCTGCTTGGCCATCAAAGAAATACGGCTCATTTACGGAACCTTTTCTAATCTGATTAATAGTTAATTTCATTAAAATCACCTCTAGGCAACAAGATAAATGATAAAAGAAAATGCCACGTTTGTCAATATATTTTCTTTACAGAAGTAGTATTACCTAACAAAATAAGTACAAAACGTCAGCTAAACTCATTTTCACAGCAATTTTCCCTTATATCATCCTTTTGCTTTTATTATTATTACTGTTATTATTTTAATGCTTAATATGTATGAAATTATAACCTTTTTATAAGTGAATATCCAAACATAATACATATATTTTCGTAACTCTGTTTACAGCTCTGAATATGTTAAAATAGAATTACTTAAAAATAGAGGTGAGTGCATGAAAGCTTGCGGTTTAGTTGTAGAATATAACCCTTTCCATTATGGGCATCAATATCATTTAAAACAAGCAAAAGAAAAAACAAATGCTGATTGTGTCATTGCTGTTATGAGCGGGAACTTTTTACAGCGTGGCGAGCCAGCTATTATGGATAAATACAGCCGGGCCAAGGCAGCAATTCTTGGGGGAGTCGATCTGGTTATAGAGCTGCCTTATGTTTATGCTGTTCAGTACAGCGATTATTTTGCCAAAGGAGCGATCGACATCCTCTATCATTCTGGAGTAAATTCAATATGCTTTGGCAGTGAATCTGGAAATATCAATTCTTTTTCAGATGCTTATCTGCTCAAAAAACAGCATCATGATCAATATGAAGCTCACGTGAAAACATACTTAAATGAGGGATATGCATACCCTGATGCAGCAACAAAAGCTTATCAAAGTATTTTTGGCATTTCTAGTATACTTGATGTGTCCAAACCAAATAATATATTAGGTTTAAGTTATGTTCAGGCAATTAAAGACTCTCAGTATCCTATAAAGCCTATTACAATTAAACGTATTCAGAATAATTATCATGATACTGCAATCACAGGGAATATTGCCAGCGCGACAAGTATCCGTAAAGAAGTGCTTAAGAATCCTTCTGCCTCTGAAACGGCGGCAGAAACAATGTCGGCAACTACTTTAGATATTCTAAAAAGTTATAAATATGAAGCAGGCTGCTGGCACGATTGGGAGTTATATTTTCCTTTTTTAAAATATCGTGTGGAAACGATGACTTTAACGGAACTGCAACAAATAGAAGGCATTATAGAGGGTCTTGAACATCGAATCGCACGTACCGCTTCAGAAGCTTCATCTTTTCAAGGATGGATGACTGCTTTAAAAACAAAACGGTATACATGGACTAGACTTCAGCGTATATTTGTTCATATTTTAACTAACAAAAAAAAAGAAGAGAATATGCTAGCAAATAATATTGGGTACATGCGAGTTCTTGCTATGAATAAAACTGGACAAGCTTATCTAAATCAACAGAAAAAGCAAACTGAGCTGCCATTTATTACAAAAATTAATCAAATACAGCATCCATTCCTGCAAACAGAAGAGAGAGCTGCCAAAGCATATTACAGTGTCTTGCCCGGCAGTAAACATCGTAAATTCTTTTTACAGGAAATTAAATCTCCGATAATTATTAAGTGAAATTCTTTTCAGCAAGAGTTTTCGTTTTCTTCCATTGGATGGTATTACAGAAAATATTTGCTGTCGGAAATCGTAATTACTTGTCCTATCAAAGAAATTGATTTCTGCTTAATTTTAAAAATAAAAGGATTTCCGTATCAAGGTATGATACGGAAATCCTTTTATTTTATTCATCAGTGATGCTCTCTAAATACTCAACCGCATCTTCAAAAGTATCTACTGGAACGATTTTCATATCTGTTCCTATACTTTCTGCAGTCTCAGCCGCCACTTGATAATTTGAGCCTTCACGTCCGCCTTCATTTGGAGCAAAGAAAATGTCGACTCCCTCTTTGTCGGATGCTACGACTTTCTTGTCTATGCCGCCGATCCGGCCAACATTTCCATCATAATCAATTTCACCAGTTCCACCAATTTGTTTGCCGTCAGTTAAATCTTCTTCTACTAACTGGTCATAAATCTCTAATGAAAACATTAGTCCTGCACTTGGACCGCCTATACTGCCGCTGGAAAAATGAATTTTTGGATTTACCGTAACTTCCCGGTCTGTCACAAGATTAATTCCAATTCCTATACGGCTGCCTTCATCATCTAACGGTTCTAACGCCATATCTGCTGTATGCTCTTCATCATCTCTTTCATACATAACAGTTACAGTATCTCCCGTTTCTTTCCCGTCAATATAATTAATCAAATCTTGAGATTCATGGACTTCTGTATCATCAATCCCAATAATCCGGTCGCCGCTTTCTAATTTACCTTCTGCAGGCAGTCCTTCCACTGCGGCAACTACATATACACCATTGTAAGAAATATCTATATCTTTATCAGCCGCTTCATAAGCGACCACTGTTGCAGCTTCCTGAGAGCTTTCCATCACTTGAAGCTGTGCAGCCATATAATCTTCCTGGGTCATTCCTTCCGGGAATACCTGATCTAACGGTAGAATATCATGATGCGGTAATAATAAAGCAGCGGCATACAAAACGGGTGTGGCCTGCATTCCGCTGACAGTTACTAAATGCATATCACCTTCACTCAAATAGCCGTCTTCCACTTCTACAATAGGATCTAACGGGTCAGCTCCACCTGGTTTTTGTATATAATACGGTAATTGATAAACTCCTAAGAAGTAAACAATTAATACAACTGCTAATAAACCTATAACTCTCTTTTTCGATAAACGAAACACTTGTTATTCCCCTTCCTGGCACCCTTACTAAAAATATATCTATGGCATATTTTCATATGGTATTCGCGTATATATATCGTATATAACAAATTTATCACAGTGTAACTGGCTGTAAGAACTCCCTCTTCAAGGATAGAGAATAAATGAATATTCTAAACGGAAGCCGGACAGCCAGTAACATCCCGATTGGTTCAAGGGTCTTTAGGGAGGTCGCTTTCTGGTCATACCTTTAGGTACATACCCTTGTAGTACCGTCAATCAGCAGGGCAAAAAAGAAAACCCCGCTGATTAAAGTTTCACTTTATTTTATTAAAATTATACATCGGACAAGCTAGCATTATTCTACTACTTCCCACAATAATTGTACAGAGTGGATACTTCATTAAAGAAAGTATAGGCAACATAATGACACTTTCTTTCTAATAGGGGGACATCAGATTGAAGCAAAAACTAAAAACACTCGGCTATGCTGGCATATCAATTTTTTTATGCCTCAGTTTAATACGGTTTCCAGATCAGGCATTAGAGGCAGCTATCCGCGGATTAAATATGTGGTGGGAGGTTGTGTTTCCGTCACTGTTACCATTTTTTATAACCGCTGAGCTATTGTTAGCATTTGGAGTTGTTAAATTTTTAGGTGTTTTATTTGAACCGATTATGAGGCCATTATTTAATATACCTGGCGCCGGCAGTTTCGGATGGATCATGGGAATGGCAAGCGGTTACCCGACAGGGGCAAAAATAGCAGCAAGGCTCCGGGAAGAAAAACAAGTAACACAGATAGAGGCGGAAAGATTGGTATCCTTCACAAATAACTCCAGTCCTCTCTTTATATTCGGAGCAATTTCTGCAGGCTTTTTTTATAACATTAAGCTGGGTTTGCTGCTGGCAATTTGCCATTATTCAGCAAATACCATTGTCGGAGTCATCATGCGTTTCCATGGGAAGAAACAGGAACAGCACTTGACCAAGAAAAAAAGATATCCATTTTCACTGAGAAGAGCATTTCAAGAGATGCACCGAAACCGCTTAAAGAATACTCGCCCCTTTGGCGAAATATTGGGAGATGCAGTACTAAATTCGATCCAGACACTTGTTATGGTCGGTGGTTTTATAATTTTATTTTCTGTATTGATCAAACTTCTTTTTCTGATGGATATAACACCGATTATTGCATCTTTTATTGAACCAGTTCTTCCTATTTTTGAAATGCCAAAGGAACTGGGCCTGCCGTTCATTTCAGGGTTATTCGAAATTACTGTTGGATCGAACTTAATATCGCAGGTAACAACTGATTCTTTATTACAAAAAGCAATTTTAATCAGTTTCATCCTTGGATTTAACGGATTATCCATACAAGCACAGGTTGCCAGTATTTTAGCTAAGACAGATATCCGTTTCTACCCATATTTTTTAGCACGGCTCTTACATGGCACAATCGCTGTCATTCTAACCATTTTATTATACAAGCCATTATATCTTGATCGAATCGTTATCAATTCTAATGAAATTCCTGCTGCAACAATGCAAGATTCCTCGATTTGGATGAATACTTACTTTTTTTTACAGAGTATTGGCCCATCAATAACAATATTAAGTTTGGCAGCAGCTTCCTTTATTATTATCTATAAAATAAAAAAGAGATAAATTATATTCTTACTGCACAAACAAAAGAGAGCCGGATAAATCAGGCTCTCTTCATTGTAAAATAGGAATAAATATATCCACTGTATGAATTGCATTTTTTCATGTCAGTAAGTTTTAGCTTATATGTAATAAACAGAAATCATGCATTCAACATTTTTATTTAAATTTCTCCTTAAGCGCCTGCTCCACAACATCTGGAACGAGACCAGAAATATTCCCCTGATATTTAGCAGCTTCCTTTACCATGCTCGAACTTAAGAAAGAATATTTTGTATTTGTCATCATAAATAAGGTTTCTACATCTTCATTTAACTTCCGGTTCATCGAGGTAATCTGCATCTCATATTCAAAATCACTGACTGCACGCAATCCTCTGATTACAGCTGTCGCACCTATTTCTCTCGCATAATCCATAAGTAATCCGCTGGAAGAATCCACTCGTACATTGGGGAGATCCTTTAATGATTCCTCTAATAACTGTTTTCTTTCTTCGACAGTGAAGAGTGGTGATTTAGATTGATTATTAAACACTGTAACTACTACCTCTTCAAAAACTTTTGCACCGCGACTGATAATATCTAAGTGCCCGTTTGTAACTGGATCAAAACTCCCGGGGCATATCGCTAGTTTTCTCATCATTCATGCTTCCTCACTTTCTTCGATTTGGTAAATAGTAACTTGAACTAAGCCGCCATAATCTGCTTGTTTCACTGCTTTTAAAGATTTATACGTATTTGGCAGCATGTTAGACTTATCATGCTCACAATATACAATTGCATTCTTTTTAAGCATTTGATTATCGAGAAGGTAATCAAGTAATTTTAAATAGTCTTTATTTTTATACGGCGGGTCCAGAAGTACTAAATCGAATTGCAATTCACGTTTCGCAATTGCCTTTAAAGCACGCTGAGCATCATTTCGATATACTTCTGCCTGCTTTTCTAATTTTAGTGTTTTCAAATTCTCTTTAATGATTTGTATTGCCTTTGGATGCTTGTCTACAAAAATCACCTTAGACATCTCTCTGCTCAATGCTTCAATTCCAAGTGATCCGCTTCCAGCAAATAAATCTAATCCCAATCCGCCTGAAAAAAAAGGACCCATTATTTGAAATACAGCTTCTTTTACTTTATCAGTAGTTGGCCTTGTAGACTCGCCAGCAACACTTTTTAAACCTCTTCCTTTATGTATTCCAGCTATTACACGCACTCCAGGTCACCTCAGCTCTTTTTGGCTCGTCAATAGTCTACCACGATTCTTAGCTTTAGCAAATTATTTTATTTTGGGATGTATATTATTTTTTGCTTTGTCTATAATAACATAATGATTCAGCTAAACATGATTTAGTTGAAACGGAAGAAGGCTTATTCTTCCCCATAAGCTCTTCATCCGGTTTCTCCTCTCCCTTTAGCCTTTTATTTTTATTTAAAAATAAAAGCACCTGCAGTAGTTTTGACTGCAGGTTTTTTCTTTTTATATGCAATTTTATCGTAGCTTAGTCTGCTGTATAAATCCCGCTTCTGGAAATAAGGAAAAAAATAAATTCTAAGGAGGGGAGCGAGTAAACTCATGTCCACTCACTTTATCATAATATCATCCTCAATAAAAATTCCTGTTGCAAAATACAAGCTGTTCTATTCAATCACACTTAAATTCCCATTTTATAATCATATTGCTTCGCCTTATCCGGTTTTGCATTTTCATAATTTGTCGGAATAAATGGCTTTTGGGATCGTTCCACTTTAGAAACGAAAGCAAACTGATTAAACTTTTTTTCAATCGCATCAATATCCTCGCGATTAACATAAATAACAGCATATCTATGTTTTTTAGATACATGAATAAGGTGACCATGTTTTTTTAGTTGTCTGACATTTTTCATATGTTGAAACCAGACAACAATTCCCTGCCTTTCTATCATGCTGCCATCCTCCCTTTTGTTTATATGTATAAAACGAAACTTGATATAGTGGAATGTTTTTTCCACTATATCCTAGTTGAATTGATCAGGAAATGAAATGACCGTTTTTATCCTAATCATATTAATAAATTTCTTCTATATTCTATGGCGAAAATTACGGATATTCATCCTGTGACAAAGCAGGGTGTCTGCTCTACAGAACCTGCATGATTTTGTTATGATGCACAGCCGCAAGCTCCGCCACTGCCGCAGCCACAGCCGCTGTCTGTCAATGCTGCACCATCTTTAGGTGCTTTTATCTGCTCACTGACACTCTCAGCTACAAACTGGCTAATTTCATCCAAAAGTTTTTGCAGATTTCTTTCAGCAATTTTAAAAGCGGCTACTTTATCATGCATATCCATATCACGCTTTTTGGAACGCACCTGCTTCATAATATCATAATAATCCGGATGATACCTGCCGAACCGCTGTACATCTTCATAATGCTCTTTAACATCGGCAAATGTTTTAATTAGATTCTGCGCTTCCTTATCTTCATCCAGGGCTTTCTTTGCTGATTGATATTGTTCCATTACATCGGATTGTAAAATCATTTTTCCAACAAATTCCGATTCATCTAATATATCTACATATTCCATTGTAGCAATCATTTTCACACCTCCGCGAACAAACAAATAAATGTAATAAAAAGAGATTATCTCTTAAGTAAGGTTTATGCCATTAACTATTAAAATAGATGTTATTTAGCTTAGCTTTATTATTAATCCTTAATAGTTATCCTTTTTATCATACCATTTTATGATTTGAAAGAAAACAGAGGCGACTTCTGAAAATTAAACAATATAAATTATTGAAAATGGTTTTAGAGGGACTGGTAACCACAGCAATGTTGTCCAGTTAACGTGGCTGCTACTGCAGGTTATGATAAGCTGAGTCACCTTAGGTTTCAGAAAAACACTGCTCTTTCCGAAACACTTGATATACTGGCGTCGGCGTTATAACGCCGACGTCGATTTCTCAGCCTGCAATGAGGTTATTTGTTCTTTTGGCTTTAATCCTTCATCGATTTAGCCATCTCCGCAAACATTCTTACCATTTGTAATTGATTCGAGAAGTTATTTACTTTTTGGGGAAATGTTTTTCCATAAAATTTCTTTGCTTCTTTTTTTAGTTCGGTAAGACGATTAGGATCTCGCATCAAATAGCGATACCATATCGGATGATACCGGACAAATTCTGCAATATCTGGATTTTGTTTAAGATAAGTAATTACTTCATTATCCATTTTATCCCCTCTAATCTCTTCTTAATGAAAAAGGAGCATTAGGTGCCTTATTAGCAGAAGGCTTTTTAATATCACCAATCATTTCCTGGACAGTACCAATAGCTTTACTTAACTGCTCAATTTGTCCTTGTACCTTTTCTGTATCTAAATTTTGTGTGTAGTCCATAATCTGCCGGATAAGATCAGAATGATCCGTTTTCTTGCCTTTTTTGCTTTCTTGATTCTCCGGTTGTGTATCAATATCAGGTTCTTCGGTTTTAAATTCTTTCCAGAAAGGATCATCTTCATCTAAAATTGCCCACTTCTCATAAAATTCCTGCCATCCCCTGCCACTTTTTCTGATTTCCTCTAATAACTTAGGATGGCGATTCACAAAGTTTTTAAATGCTGCAACACTGGGATGTAATTGATTCATTCTCTCACCGTCCTTTTTTACAACTTCCTACAATAACTTATGTAAATTGCTTAAAAATGTGCTTATGACTCAGAATCCAAAATGTAAGCAGGGCCGTTTTTAACAATAGTTATTGATCCAAAAATATTTCATTATTTTTTAGCATAAATAAAGAAGTCAACAATCCTGATGACTTCTTTTACTAATAAGTATATTAGAATGGCTTTCCTAAAAAGTTCTGAGTGTAATAAAATCGATATACTCCGACTCCAAGATAGCTGTATTCATCACTTAATAATGCTTCCCGGTGACTTTCACTATTTAGCCACCCCTCCATCGCAGCAGGAGCATCCGGATACTGTGCAGCGATATTCTCTCCAGCCGCCACGTAAGCAACCTGTCTCGCCTCCAGCCGTTCTTTTAATCCATCCCCTTCTAAACTGACATGGGAAAAATAATCATTCTCATACATGTCCCTGCTATGATCATACGCAACCAGGCTGACCTGGTCATCCCACTCTAAACGAGGTAAGTCTCGCTGGTAACGCATAATATTAGAGATATCAAGAATTTGCTGTTCCATTCCAGTCTGAATTTCTCCCCATTCTTCCTCACTGAATTCAGGTTGTTCAGGCAGTTCGCCCCGATACTCAATTTCATATGGTCTCTGTAATAAAAGTGCATCTCCAGTAGAGATTCTTACTGAAGAAAGTGTTTCTGTAAATGTATCAAAATAGAATTGAATAAATGTATTATCGCTTATTTTTACTAAAGGTCTCATCTGAAGATCTTCTGTAGTTAATCGGAAAGTAAACGAAGAATTATCATCAGAATAGTCTACTTCACTTAAAAAAGGAAATTTATCTGCTATTTCCACATAACTAGCACCTGATTCTATTGGGGAAATCTCCAAGTCTTCTCCGATAGCATAAACTGATACAATCTCATCTCCCAAAACCCCAAACTGCCCATATTGGCTTTCCGAGTTATTATATACATACCATTCATAATTATATGCACTAACATCAATCCTATCCGGTTCTCCCAGCTCATCCGTAAGCTCCGTTGACGTCTTTCCTATCCATTGATATAAATCGCCTTCTAAATTCATCTGAGGAAGCTCTGCTGCTGTTCCCTTGGATTCTATTGAATCTTCATCTTCAGTCAAATGTGTTGTTACTTCCCTTACAATTTCTTTAGGTGATGAACTTATCTGGTTAATAACAATAAATATAAGGAGTGCAATAATCATGATTATCATAATATTACGAATCATTTTCATGATTTAACCCCCATCCAGCAGACAAATATATAATTGAAAATCTACTTATCTACTTTATACCCTATTGTTTACTATAGTATACTTTCAAAGTAAATTGCCGGTACTTGATATATCAACAATTCTTTATTATGTACGTATAAAAAAACGCAATGATTTCAGCTGGGTATTGATTACTGCGCTCTTTAGTGGGGCGAGTAACCACAAATGTTTCCGGTACCCTGACCTAGTTCCAGCCCAATTAGAAATAATAAAAACAAGGCGACGAGTTTTTACGGGCAAACTGTTACAAGATATTGCCTGCTTCCACGTAAAATAAGTGATTTTAACAAAAGTTCGTTACCTCGCCATTTATCGCTTAAATCACTTTTTGAACATCATATATAATCCATTATAAAGCAAAAACACAAATAAATGTATCTAAACTATCTAATTTTAACATGAACTTGGAATTATAAAATTAAAATGTAAGCAGATGTTTAGAAAAACAAGAAAAATATTTGTTTTTAGTACTTACTCACAAAAAAGAAATTGGATAATATTAAACTAATTGTTGAATCTATCTGCTTCCTTATTTCATGAATGTAATAAGGTTAGTATCCTTTTTGTTACTTTGTAATGAAAAGCTTTTATAGTTTTCTAAATTTATTTGATATAATTTTATCAGAACCTAATTTATCAATTGCTTTCATATAGATCTCTTGATAAGTATGCCCTTTCTTTACTATCATCAACGGTTTCTATTGCATCTATTACTGTTTCGTATTATCCTTAAATTAAGCAGAATATTTTTGATGAGGTGAAAGTATAATGAGATTTGAAAACACAGGGATAGAAGACACGGTTATTGATGTTCAGGTATTGGATCATGTAACAGCTAATCTGGCGTTTATCCGTGCAGGACAATGGGATTATGAACGTGTTACTTATGATTACAAAATTGGCTCCAACGAAAAAAACATTACATACTATATTCGCGTACAAGGATATGCTATCGATGGGGATGTCGATAAACGCAATGCTGTTATTAAATTAATTACTCCTCTCCTCGGTAAACATTATTATCCTCATGGAGTAGAGTATGGCGAGGAAGAGAACTTTCCTGAAAGCGTTGTAGAAAGAGCAAACACACTGCTTGCAAAACTTAGTGAAGAACTTCAGTATTACAAGAAATAATAAAAAAAGAAAGTCAAATGAAACACAACGAAAAAGGATACAATGCTTATGTACAAGCATTGTATCCTTTTTTAAATTTAGTCTATATCAAAGCGGAAATGGTATCCTATAAACCTAAAATAGCTTTAATCATACTCGTCGTTTCACCTGGATCGTACATTACATACAAAAAGATATAAACGAGAACTCCCGTAATTGCTGTAAAAAACCAAATAATACTTGTTACGGGACCAATCTTACGATGCTTCTTAATATTCCTTTTAAATGCTAGAACAAGCGTCACAATTCCAAATACAGCACCGACTGTTGCTAAAACAATGTGGAAAATCAGGAAAATAGTAAAATAAGTTTTTACATCATCAGGCCCGCCAAAGCTTGTATTTCCTATAAATACGGTGCGTGACACATAAATAATAAAGAAAAGCAGTGCACTGACAGCAGCTGCTATCATCACTTTTTTATGCTGCTTCCTTTTATTTTTGATAATTAATGCCCAGCCGATTGCTACAAGTATTGCACTTAAAGCAATAAAAAATGTACTTATTGTTGGTAGTAAATGCATTTCTTTATCCTCCAATATTTCTTTAAATATGTATTTAAAAAGATTATAAAAACATTCCTGCACGCAGAAAAAAGCGTTTTTCTTTTTCAAGGAACGCTTTTTTCACTCAGGGAAATTACTATTTTCTCTAAGAAAAGTAAGCTGGTTGGTTTATATATAATAAAATGATTTCCAAGCCTGCTTTTTAAAGCAGGCAAGTCCCGGTATAAATTCTTTTTATAACCCTCTTGAACACTTTTTTAATGTGATTCTGCTGTAGTTGGCGGCAGCGGATCTATTTTATTACTTTCCCCTCTAAACCATGAAAAGATAACAACTGCCAAAATAGCTCCATAAGTAAATTCCTGCATAATCTTCATTATAATACCGCCTAGCTGCTGATCCTCTAACGTACTAATCGGCGTAAACATTTCTGGTCCAGTTAAACCAGGAGCAAGTCCCTGTAAAACATTTCCCGGTACACACAGACTCATCGCCTGCATCCATGCGCCTCCCTGCGTATACGTGGCGTAAAGCGGTTCAGGAGCAAAAATAATCAATGCACATGCCGGTGTTATTAACACACTGTTTGCGAAAATATAGCCTATTTTCAATAAAGGCTGCATGCGGTCAAATTCCTTCAATGGAGACAGTAACGGAAATATCATGAAAAAAGCTGCAATAAATAGCACTCCATGCACAAAGAAATGAATGACTGGCGATGACTTCGCAAACTCAAAGAAAACAGGTACATGATACACAGAAAATAAGCCATTAAATACTAATAATGATATTAAAGGTTTTGTTCCTATTTCTACAATAGGTTTAACGAAAGGCCGGTTAATTACTATTTTCCAAAACCAGACTGGTATTCCTACAATTATTAATATTGGAACAACAAGCAAAAAAATCGCCATTTGAATCATATGAGCAGTCAGTGTTATATGTGAAAGTAAATCAATTGGCGCACCTTTAACTAAGTATAAACACAGCAGTGCAGTATAAAAAGAAAATTGCTGCTTCACAGACGCTCTATCGTGGCCGCCAAACTTATACCGGTATGGACCTGTAATTAGAAAATAAGCTAAAGCAACCAGAACTATAAAAATCATAAAGTAGGGACTCCACAATGCGCGAAACCCAAATATTTGTATATCTAACCACATACATAATCATCTCCACTTTAGTCTGCTCTGTCTATTATACCTTAAAACAAATAAGAATTCTCTAGTAGGATTGTGACGATTTTAAAACATATCTATATATTTCTCTATCTTAACATATGTAAACCAAAGAAACTGAAAACTCACGGGTTGCCTTCTCATCTTTCAGCATTCAAATCTCAACATGAATTTCCTTAAATAAGAATTAATTCAGTAAAATATTATATTTAAAAACGCTATGATGATTAATGAATCATCATAGCGTTTTTTAATTGAGAAGAGTTGAATTATACTATCTCTTGCTTACCACCAAGTAATAACCGTAAATGTTAATGCTACCATTACAGTAATGAAAACTCCTCCATAGATAATCTGGGAAGGTACTTCATGCCCTTTGTCCTTTAAGTGCATAAAGTAAAAAAACTGAAAACCTACCTGAACAAAAGCAAGGAGTAATATTATTGGAATAACGTAAGTAGATGGTACTTCTAACATCACAAGAGCAAATGCAACTAAGGTAAAGAAAATCATTAAAGCAAAACTGACTACCATTTTTTGCATTTCTTGTTTATTCTTTTGCTTTTGGAACGAATTAATTTTTCTTGTACTCATTTCATCCGTCATAAATTAACTCACCATCCCCATCAGATAAACAACTGTAAAGATGAATACCCATACTACATCGATAAAGTGCCAATATAGCGCAAATGTATTAAATTTAGGTGCATTATACAGATCCAGTCCCCGTTTCGCATTACGTACCATTAACGTGATAATCCATGATAATCCAAATACAACGTGCCCTCCATGGAACCCGACTAAAGCATAAAAGGCTGACCCGAATGCTGAAGATCGGAATGTAAACCCATAATCATGAATATAATGCGCAAATTCATAAATCTCACAGGCAAGGAAACCAATGCCCAATAATGCCGTAATCCCCATCCACAGCTGCATCTTTTTAAAGTCATTATTTTTCATGTGATAAATTGCATACACACTAGTTAAAGAACTTGTTAAAAGTAAAATAGTCATTAAAAATACTAACCCAAGGCCGTATAAATCCTGTGTTGTTGGTCCACTTGCATTAGAATTTTTCAAAGCAAGATATGTTCCAAACAGGCAGGCAAAAAGAACTGTTTCGCCACCAAGGAATATCCACAAACCCATAAATTTATGTTTTCCTTCAGTTGTTGCTTTTGAAGGATCTTTGGGCATATTCTTTGGATCAATGGAATGATCATGACTCATATTAATCACCCACCCTTTCTAGTTCTTCTTTAGAGATATGATGTCCGTGGTCATCTTTTAATGAACGGGTCAGCATACTGATCAATGCAATTGCCATTCCTGCATATACAGCAATTAACCAGTATTTGTTTCCTGTTTGATAAATAAATCCATAGGAAGCAATAGTAAACCCGATAGTCATAATTAAAGGAAGAATTGATCCATTTGGCATATGAATTTCATCCACAGGCTCTGCTGGAGTCATTTTTTTATTTCCTTCCATTTTTTCAATCCATAATGGATCCAATCCACGAACTAACGGCAATTGTTTATAGTTATAATGGACCGGCGGTGATGAAATTGTCCATTCAAGTGTACGCCCGCTTCCCCAAGCATCGCGAGGGGCTTTTTTACCTTTGATGGTTGTGTAGATTATATTAATCAAAAATACAATAACACCAAATGACATAAAGAAAGCACCAATGGAACTAATTAAGTTACCTGTATCCAACCCTTGATTTTCCAAGAATACCCAGTAACGACGCGGCATACCCATTAAACCTAAGAAATGCTGAATAAAGAATGTTAAATGGAATCCAACAAAGAATGTCCAAAAAGATATCTGCCCCAGTCCTTCATGTAAATATTTTCCAAACATTTTTGGCCACCAGTAATGCAGTCCAGCTAATATACCAAAAACTGTTCCTCCAACAATAACATAGTGAAAGTGTCCGATAACAAAGTAAGAGTCATGATATTGGTAGTCAGCAACAGCTGATGCAAGCATAACACCTGTCATTCCTCCAATAGTAAATGACGGAATGAAAGCCAACGACCATAGCATTGCTGAATTGATTTTAATGCTGCCTCCCCAAAGAGTGAACAGCCAGTTAAATATTTTAATTCCGGTCGGCACAGCAATTGCCATTGTTGCAACGGCAAAAATAGAGTTTGCAACTGGTCCCAGACCTACGGTAAACATGTGGTGAGCCCACACCATAAATCCTAAGAATGCAATTAAGAAAGTCGCAAATACCATTGCTGTATATCCAAACAAACGCTTCTTAGCAAATGTAGGGAAAACCTCACTAAACACTCCAAATACCGGTAAAATCAAAATGTATACTTCCGGATGTCCAAATATCCAGAATAGATGCTGCCAAATTACGGCGTTTCCACCTAATGCAGCATCGAAAAACGCAGAACCAAACATCCGGTCAAACATCATTAAGAATAATCCAACCGTCAATGCAGGGAAAGCAAATAGTATTAAGATACTAGCTACAAATGTAGTCCATGTAAACAACGGCATTCTCATATAAGTCATACCTGGTGCACGCATTAATACAATCGTAACAATAAAGTTAATACCGCCCATTAATGTTCCTGCTCCAGATAATTGCAGTCCCATAATATAAAAGTCAACACCATGACCCGGAGATTGTATTGATAATGGAGCATAATTAGTCCAACCGGCATCAGGTGCACCAGTAAACCAGCTAAGGTTTAATAAAACTCCTCCAAATAAGAATAACCAGAATCCTAAAGAGTTTAGAAATGGAAACGCAACATCACGCGCTCCGATTTGCAGCGGCATAATAAAGTTCATCAATCCTAATAATATTGGCATTGCTGCAAGAAAAATCATGGTTGTGCCATGCATGGTAATCATTTCGTTATAAAGACCTGCACTAATAAAATTATTCTCTGGTGAAATTAATTGAATACGAATAATTACAGCTTCAAGACCACCCAGCAAGAAAAAGAATCCTCCCCCTGCAAGATAAAGAATACCGATCTTTTTATGATCGACAGTCGTTAGCCAATCCCATAAGGTAGCCCCGAAACCCCTTTTTTGAGCACTAGTCATACCCAAATTTTAAACCTCCCTTTTATAACTGTCTTTCATGTTTTAATCTCCTGCACTTTCAGGTGTAATTTCTGAAGGCTGCAGCTGCAATAAATATTCTGCAATACTTTCAGCTTCATCCTGACTAAGATCCGGATACTGACCTGTCATTTTGTTTCCCGGCTTGATAGATTCAGGATCCATAATCCAATCAACCAGGTTTTCTTTATTATGTTCTAAAATACCTGCAACCCGGGAACGATCTCCAAAGTTAGTCAGGTTCGGTCCAAAAGGTCCATTGTTCTGCGGACCAGCTTCAATACCAGAAGCAGCCGAATCTGTCGCATGGCAGTTCATACAGTTATTAGCTTCGAATAACTCCTGCCCTTCTTGAGCTACAGCGTTTTCAGGTTCTGCATCAGCATCAACATTTTGCATGTCATTAACCCATTCATCATATTCCTCTGGTGAAACAGCAATGACTTTAAAGTCCATCAATGAATGTGAAGGTCCGCATAACTCAGCACACTTACCCCAGTATACACCCTCATCATAAGCTTCGATGTACATGGTATTTACGTTCTCTGCGTTAACATCCATTTTACCCGATATTGAAGGGACCCAGAATGAATGGATAACGTCAGAGGAGAGCATATGTAAATAAACTCGCTCACCAGTAGGGATATACAGGTCTTGACTTGTTTGGATTTCTTCTCCGGCATACTCAAAATGCCACCAATATTGATTTCCTTTTACGTTAACATTGATGAGTTCATCTGCCTTAGAATCATCTGCCAAATCAAATGTTGCCAGAACAGTAGGCACAGCAATAACTAACACCAAAATAATTGGAATGACTGTCCATATGACCTCCAGCTTGTGATTTCCTTCCACTTGTTTAGGAACATAATCTTCCTGTCCTTTTTTCCTGCGAAAACGGACCAGTGTAATCACATAAATCACCATAACCACAACGAACACGCCTGTCATGATTAATGTGGTCAGAATAATCAGATCCATGGATTTCTCTGCCCCATACCCTTTAGGTTCAAGTGCAGTCAGATTTTCGATTCCGCAGCCGGCAAGAAATAATGCAAGTAGCGTGAATACGAAAAATACTTTGGTTTTTCCCATCCAACCTCTCATGTAAGAATACCTCTCTTTCTTCTTGTTCTTTCCTTTTTATATTTTAATTTTTAAGGAATAACAAATCATTAATTAAATATCGGCAGTGTGACGATAATCATTAACGGAAATAAAATGGTTAAATAATTCAAAGAAAATATAAATACTAGATTAGCCCATTTCACATCTTTTTCCGTAAATAACCCCATAAAACCTATCACTAGCCAGGCAATATTTAATATTGTTGCCACAATGGTAAATGTCAACCCTAATGCAGGCATTAAGAAAAACGGCAATGGTAAAAGACAGGCAATATAAACAGCAATTTGTCTTTTAGTTATTTCCATACCTCTTACTACTGGTAACATTGGTACACCAGCCGCCTGATATTCTTCTTTCTTTTTCATTGCTAATGCAAGAAAATGTGGTGTTTGCCATATAAACATAATAAGACACATTACAAATGGAACCACATGAAAAGAAGGGTCAACTGCTGCCCATCCAATTAGAGGAGGCATTGCACCGGATAAGCTTCCAATAGCTGTGTTTAAAGTATACCTTCTCTTTGACCACATGGTATATAAGACTACATAGCCAATCCAGCCAATAAAAGCAAATAATGCTGCATACCAGGTAGTAAACATTAATACTGCAAAGCCAAGGAAACTTATAATAATTCCTGTTGTAAGCACTGCCCGCAATGAAAAGAATCCAGTTACAGTAGGTCTTTTCTTCGTTCTAGACATCTTAGGATCAATATCTACATCATACCAATTATTAATAATACATCCGCCGGCAATAACGAATGCACTTCCGATTATCATCAGAAGAAAGGCTCCCCAATAATCACTAAAGGAGGAGTTTGTTAAAGCGATGGCCACTAAAAAACCTGTTATTGCTGTAATTAAATTTGAATTTACAATTCCGATTTTTATAAGCGCCTTCACTTCTGACAGAAAAACAGTTACTTTTTGTTTGTTTGAAATAGTCGTGTTACCGATTAATTCCGAATAAGTCATATCTACTTTATCCATAATTTCCCCCCTTCGCACCAGTAGGAAGACATAATAATAAACAGAATACACGCGTTTGATTCTATGTACTCCGTTTCCTATCTAATTATAGCATGGATTTCTTTGACAATCTAATGAACTTTGAATATTATATTACAACAATTTGAACATCCAGCTAATAAGGAGATCGGAAAGTAGATAAAGAAAACAAATTATGTATATTTTCTATTTTTTTAGAACTTTAACTGTTCTTCTGCATACCCATCCATACTATATTTCTAGCAAACATAACTGAATTATGCAAGCTTTTTTTATTTGCTGATGAAAACTTTCAGAAAACATGATAGTATTAACAAGGGTTCGTTTATTATACTCTCTGCAGGCTGAAAACTGCCTTCATAACATGGATAGTTTTAGAGGTTGTTATATTTTGTTCAAAATTGGAAAGCGTTTCCCCCAGTATTTTTGGTAAACTGGAGATACTGTATATTTTTACATAGAAGTGAGGTTACATAGATATGTTGAAAAAACTAAAAATACTATCTGTGATAACGACCATAGGAATGCTTCCTCTTCTTCTCGGAGGAGCACTTGTTACAAAAACAGGTTCAGCAGATGGATGCGGAGACAGCTGGCCGCTTTGTGAAGGAGAATTTCTTCCTGCCAACCTGCATTTTGAAATGATAATCGAGTTAAGTCATCGAATGGTCAGTGGCGCAGTTGGTATATTAGTACTTTTACTTGCAATACTATCCTGGAAAGCATATAGAAATTATAAAGAAGTCATTTTCTTGAGTTTGTCTGCTTTATTTTTTATTATTGTACAGGCGCTTGTTGGCGCAGCTGCAGTTGTGTGGGGACAATCTGACTTTGTATTAGCTACACATTTTGGGATATCTTTAATTTGTTTCTCTTCCGTTTTTTTACTTATGTTATTATTCTTTGAAATTGATAAAAAGTTACATACAGAAGATATCCATATTAAAAAGCCCCACCGGATTGAAATCTATGCAATTTCTATTTACACCATGTGTGTAGTTTACAGCGGTGCATTGGTACGACATACAGAATCAAATCTGGTTTGTTCGGACTGGCCGTTTTGCTTCAACTCTGTGCCCTTTTCTATTGGAAGCTATACATTTAATCAATGGGTACAGATGGGACACCGTTTTGCAGCTGGAATTTTATTTTTGTGGACCATCTTCTTAGCGCTCCGCATGATAAAGAAGTATGGTGACAATAATGTTATGCGGTGGGGCTGGATTATAACGCCGGCACTGATTGCACTTCAGGTTATATTTGGAGCACTTGTAGTCTTCACGCAGCTTAATCTGTTTATCGCATTAATGCATGCCTTGTTTATCACATGTTATTTTGGAATGCTAAGTTACTTTATACATTTGTCATTCCGAAGCAGCAGAAAAGAAAAAGAATAGAATTTAACATATGGCTTAACTGTAAAACGAAAGGAACTACTGTTAAACAGGGTCCTTTCGTTTTTATCCTATAGTTGCGTATTTGTTCTATTAATTATTTAAAACCCAGGCGATGCGATTGCTTTATCTGGAATATACTTTTTGTTATGTAGAAAACATTCTAAAATTACTGTATTCTATTCGTCATATAATCACTCCTATAACATTACAACACCCCTGGCAAGCCTGCCAGGGGTGTTTATTTTGCTTATTCAAATTCGATTAATAAATCATTTACTGCAATAGAGTCTCCTGCCTGGACATGAATTTCTTTAATCACACCATCTAGCGGCGCCTGTACAGAGGTTTCCATCTTCATTGCTTCATTTGTCATTAGATGCTGTCCTTTTTTAACAGTATCTCCTTTTGCGCAATGAATTTCAAGAACTGTTCCCGGCATTGTTGCCCCTACATGATTTGGATTTGATTTATCTGCTTTCGGGTTCGCTAGAATAGCAGACTCTATATTATTATCACGAATCGTGATCTCTCTGGATTGACCATTTAATTCAAAATAAACAACACGTGTACCGTCTTCTTTTGGTTCAGAAATAGTAACTAATTTAACAATCAATGTTTTACCTTTTTCAATTTCTACTTCAATCACTTCACCAAGTTTCATTCCATAAAAGAAAGTCGGCGTATCTAATACAGACATATCACCATAGGTGTTCAAGAAATCTTGGTAATCTTTGAATACTTTCGGATAAAATGCATTAGAAATTAAATCATGGCTGTTAACCGGACGATTCAATTCATTATACAGTGCATCACGCATCTCTTTAAAATCTACATCCTCTAACAACTCACCAGGTCTGACCATAATAGGCTCTCTATCTTTCAAAATCAGTTTTTGCAGTTTTTCCGGGAAGCCTTGATATGGTTGTCCAATGTACCCTTGCGCAAATTCGATTACAGAATCAGGGAAGTCAATGGATGCACCTTTTTCATAAATTGTTTCCTCATCTAAATCGTTTTGCACCATAAACAGTGCCATATCCCCCACTACTTTAGAAGATGGAGTAACTTTTACAATATCTCCAAACATATCATTCACTTTACGGAACATATCTTTTACTTCATTCCAGCGATCACCAAGTCCGACAGCCTTTGCCTGCTGCTGCAGGTTACTATATTGTCCACCCGGCATCTCATGGTGATAAATTTCGGTATGCGGAGCCTTCATACCACTTTCAAAATCTTTATAGTACTCCCGGACACCTTCCCAGTACTGTCCAATTTCCTCATATTTCTCGATATTCAGCTCCGGCTGGTATTCCGTTCCATCTAATGCATAATATAGTGACTGCGCACTTGGCTGTGATGTCATTCCAGACATGGAACCAACAGAAACATCTACTGCATCCACACCTGCTTCAATTGCTCTTGAATATGCATAAACACCGTTTCCGCTTGTGTCATGTGTATGCAGATGAATTGGAATATCCACTGTTTCTTTTAGAGTGCTGATCAGCTGATACGCTGCTTCCGGCTTCAGTAATCCTGCCATATCTTTAATTCCCAGAATATGGGCACCTGCAGTTTCTAATTCTTTTGCCATATTTTTATAATAATCAATATCATATTTCGTTCTGCCTGTATCTAAAATATCACCAGTATAGCAAATAGCAGCTTCCGCAATTTTATCTGTTTTACGCACATTATCAATTGCTACCTGCATGCCTTCTACCCAGTTTAAGCTGTCAAATATTCGGAATACATCTATACCAGCTTCAGCGCTCTTTTTCACGAATAATTCAATAACATTATCAGGATAGTTCTTATATCCAACCGCATTGCTTGCACGCAGCAGCATTTGGAATAATACATTCGGCATGCGTTTTCTCAGCTGCAGCAACCTTTCCCAAGGGTCTTCTTTTAAGAAACGGTATGCCACATCATACGTTGCCCCGCCCCACATTTCTACAGAAAATAGGTTTGGAAGTAATTTTGCTGTCGGCTCTGCAATGTGAATTAAGTCATTTGTACGTACACGTGTAGCTAATAATGATTGATGTGCATCACGAAATGTCGTATCTGTTAATAATACCTGTTTCTGTTCTTTCAGCCATTTTGCAAGCCCTTCAGGACCGCGTTCATCTAAAATTTGTTTCGTCCCCGGCTGTATCTCTATATTTTCAGTGTTAGGGATAAACAATTTATCAAAATCCGGCTTTTCTTGTTTTTCAGCACCATCCACACCATTTAAAGTCGTATTTGCGATATACGTCAGCATTTTGGTTCCGCGGTCACGCCGTACCGGGAATATAAATAATTCTGGTGTTTTATCAACAAAAGTCGTATCATATTCCCCTGATAAAAATTGCTCGTGAAGCATAACATTTTCAAGGAATGGAATATTTGTCTTAATTCCTCTAATACGGAATTCCTTTAAGTTACGTACCATTTTAATTGTTGCCTGTTCAAAGTCAAGAGCCCAGGTAGAAACTTTAACTAATAATGAATCATAGTGAGGTGAAATAATTGCTCCCTGATATGCATTTCCAGCATCCAGACGGACACCAAATCCGCCCCCACTGCGGTATGCATTGATTTTTCCTGTATCAGGCATGAAATCATTCAACGGATCCTCAGAAGTTACACGGGATTGAATAGCGTATCCTTGCGTTGTAATTTTGCTTTGTTCCGGTATGCCGACCTCTTTATCGTGCAATCCAAAACCATCAGCAATTTTTATCTGTGTTTGAACAATATCAACACCAGTAATCATTTCAGTGATTGTGTGCTCCACTTGAACACGTGGATTCACCTCGATAAAGTAAAAATCATTATCAGTTACAAGAAACTCAACTGTACCTGCATTAATGTAGTCAACATTTTCCATCAAGTCTACAGCTGCCTGACAAATCGCTTCTCTTAAATCATCATTTAGCGACAGGCTCGGGGCAACTTCAATTAATTTTTGATGACGCCGCTGTACGGAACAGTCTCTTTCATATAAATGAACAATATTCCCTTGCTTATCACCAATAATCTGTACCTCAATATGCTTTGGGTTCTCAATTAATTTTTCAACATAAATTTCATCATTGCCAAAGGCAGCCTTTGCTTCTGATTTTGCGCGGTCATATGCATTTTCCACTTCATTTACATCCTGAACAACACGCATTCCTCTTCCACCACCGCCAAGCGATGCCTTAATAATAATTGGGTATCCATGCTCGTCTCCAAAAGCTTTTACCTCTTCTAAAGATTCAACCGGACCATCACTTCCCGGAATAATCGGCAATTTGGCAGCCAGAGCTTGTTCTCTCGCTTTTACTTTATCTCCGAACATATTTAAATGTTGGCTGTTAGGACCAATAAAAATAATGCCCTCTTCTTCACAACGTTTTGCAAATTCAATGTTTTCAGAAAGAAATCCATAACCTGGATGGATAGCATCCACATTTACTTCCTTTGCTAAAGCTATAATTCCTTCAATATCCAAGTAAGCATCGATTGGCTTCTTCCCTTCACCGATTAAATATGCTTCATCCGCTTTAAACCGGTGAAACGAATCAGAATCTTCGCTGGAGTAAACAGCGACTGTACGGACATTTAACTCCGTACAGGCGCGAAATACACGTATAGCAATTTCTCCTCTGTTTGCAACTAATACTTTATTAATCTGCTTTAAGTCTGTCATGCTTTACCACCTCTGTATGAATTAATAGATTTTCTTTGAAATAAGCCAGATTTGGGTGCCAGCTCTTCCTTTTCAATTTCTTTCTTATTAACCTGCATAGCTATATTGTTAAGAATTCCCATGGCTATCATCATGAACAATAATGAAGATCCTCCATAGCTAATAAATGGTAAGGGAACACCAGTAATTGGCAGAACCCCGCTAATGGCACCTAAATTAATAAAGGTTTGAATTCCTACCATTGATGCAATTCCAAGTGCAAGCAAGGATCCAAAACTATCCTGGCACTTTCTTGAAATATATAGTCCTCTAAAAACAATTGTTGCCAATAGACCTAAAACGATGGCCACACCTACAAAACCAAGCTCCTCTGCAATAATGGCCATAATAAAATCTGTATGACCTTCTACCAGAAAGCCAAGTTTTTGAATACTCTGGCCTAGCCCTTCTCCTGTTAATCCTCCATTACCAATTGCAACATACGATTGAATTAATTGATAACCGTTTAAATCCGGAGAATTAAATGGCTGGTAGGCTCCTGTAAAACGGGATAATCTTTCCTCTGTTACCATATTCGGAATTGCAAACGCCAGTAAGACCAGTCCAGCAAAAACCAGAAGAAACAGATGCCTCCATTTAATACCAGAAGCAAAAATCACGGAACACGCCATTAGAAAAATGATGGATGCTGTTCCGATATCAGGCTGCCCTACAATCAATCCAAGGACCAATGCAGTGATTATTAGCGGAGGCAATACACCTTTACTAAATTGGTCTAAGTATGCCTGCTTTTTAGAATATATAGCAGCCAAATAAATAATTAAGCCGAGCTTGGCAACTTCAGCAGGCTGTAAGCTGAATGGGCCAAAACGAAACCAAGATCTTGCATTATTTACTGTATCCCCAAAGAAAAGAACAGCTACCAGTAACACAATACAAGCTATAATGATTAGCTTCATCAATCGCTGGTAAGTCTGGTAAGGCAGGAAAGATATGATGGCAAAACCGATAAGCGCAACAATAAAGAATATTGACTGTCTTATAAGATAATAATTGCTGTTAAAACCATCTACAACAGCTACTACCATACTTGCACTATATACCATTACTACCCCAAAACCAGCTAATAGAATCGGCGCAATCATCAATGTGAAATCGAAGTGTTTCCAATTTTTTAACATTATATTTTTCTCCCAGTCATTATGTAAGATTAAGAGATTTTTAACAGTATATCATAATATCTATAGAGCTGTTATTATTTATCTCTCTTTTGCCAGTATACATTTTTTAACATATTTTAAACAATAGCGAGCTCTAAAAGATTTAAAAAGAGCTTCAAAACTTTAGATTATAAGCTTCAAATCTCTTCTTGGGCTAACTTTTGTTACAGATGTCTTTATTTGTAATGCTTTTTTTGAATACGCTTTAAGCTGTCCTTATGTTCTGCGCGGCCTCCTGTTATACTATAAAAAAACCTTGCCGCTCTTTCAATTGGCAAAGTTTTATTTTAGTACTGTCACAGTTACAGGCAGTTATAATCACAATGTGCTTTGTGAGGCCTCATGTAGTATATTAAGCTTTTTCTCCAGATTTCCTAATAGATTTCGTCCCTCTTCTTCTGTAATTAATTCTAGGCGAACGGCAAAATCAATCTCTCTAGATAAGCCAAACATCTGTGTATCCAGTACGTCCTCATATACAGGACATTGTGGCATTGTTAAATTTTCTATCTGAACCTCGATTAAACGAAGTATCTTTTCAGCATCAGCTTTTAAAAGAGCGTGGGCTTTTTCACGGTGATTAATCGTTACATCAGGCATCAATATAATCCCCTCCGCATTTATCATTCTTGATATAATATTATCGCTACAAGCGCAAAAATGCAAATCTAATTTAAGTATATTATTAAAATTACTCTGTTTATATCCTATTAGTACGTATTCAAAAAGTACAATGAAAAGGACCAGTCGATCAGGAAAACGTCGTCCTGGGACGCAATTGCTCACCCTATCAAAAAGCTCAGCAGCGCACTTTGCACGTGTTGTGTCGGCTTATGCGTTACCCGCATTGCAGGTGTTTTTAGTACAAAATTCTCTTATCACCGCGTCATTTTTACTGGATTTTTTGAACATCCTCTTTTATCCAATCTAAAATAGATGAAAGTAACTCCAATCTTTGCTATTGTTATAAACAGAAAGAATATGCACTGTACTTTTGATGAAGAGCGGGTTTATTCTTCATCCGTTCTCCCGCATGAAGCTTTCTCACATCACTGTACATATTGTAATTAATTTAGGGGGATAAGATAACATGATTGTAATGATTAAAGGAAATGTCGGGTACCCTATCACACTTGATCCAACTGTATGGATTTTTGATGATAGAAAAATTGAACTGGAAAAAGCTTTTATAGAAAGAGAAGAAAACAAAGACAGTGAATCCATTTTTCAGAAACCTCCCGTTAACAGAAGCATCTCTAAAATGGAGGGGGAAGAATACTTAAAGAACAGTTATGTGATCCCATTACATGACTTTCTTAATAATGCTGAACCTAAGCCTAATGCTAAAGAAGCCGAATTCATTAAAAACAATGGAAAAAATGAAAAAATATCATTAGAAGATGCAAAAAACGGCTACTTACTTTTCTCTCAAAAAGGTAAGCCCCTGCGTGAAGATGGTCCTGTACACTTTTATTATAAAGATGGCTCTAATCAGGATAATCCGATTAAACACATTAAGGAAATTCATATACACTAAATTATAGTTTTCCTTATATATTATTTTAAAGCTTCTGCAGAGAAACATTTTTGCAACACGTACTTTATGTAATAATTAAGCCTGCCTGCTGAATGCTGATAGTTTAAGCAAATTAGCAGGCAGGCTATTTATATTATTCATCTTCCTTGGACAGCTGATACATTTTATCCTTTTTTTCGTTGTAATACTGCACTCCAAATTGTGATCCTTCTGAAACCATTTTAGCATTTTCCAGCTGATCTAATTCTTCATCTGAAGACTCATCAGGTTTTCCCGCATTTTCAAAAACTCTCAGCGTACCTGAAACTGATTTTAATTTTTTCCGTTTTTTTCTATCTGACAATAATACCCCGGCAACTCCTGCTCCGACTGCTCCTAACGCTGATACAACATATCTTTTTTTCATATAATCACCCTTTCAAGATTCAGGCATTTACTTTAATTATATGATTCCCACTTTTCACCTTTTCAAACTTTGATTATTTAAATTGGTTTTAAAATTATGCTATACTAATAAAAGATATCGTTTTACTATTTTTGTCGAATTGGGGTGAAAAAATGCAGGTTAAATGCACCATATGTGATAAAGTAGAAGAAATAGAAAATGATTCGCCACACGCAAAAAGATTACGTAACCGCAGAAAAAATATTCATTTATGCACTCCATGCTATAAACGCATTGAAGAGAATACAAAAAAAAGGCTGGATACAGGTAAGTTTCGTTTCTACCAGGAAACAAAGAAAGTAGATGACTACTTATAACCCGTCGTAAATTTTTTTATCAGCTAAAAAAGCAGAGATCCCAAAATGGATACTCTGCTTTTATTATTGCGTATACAATATGCCAGAAATTCTTGCTGTAATCTGTGTACGTTACGAGCTGCTTTCCTGTACATCTTCCCGATCTTTTCTTTCTCGATGCAATCGAAATCGATAAATTCCCAGTACAAATATTATAATAACTAAACACTCCACGGTAGGCATTCTCATTACTGTTGAGAAGATTGTTACAACGAATGTACCAATCATCAATAATATGTATACAATCATATTTTTTAAGACCGGGAGCTTCTTAGCAAAGCCCAATTGATAAGCTATTGCTGAAAGAATTAAATTAATTACATAAAAAATCCAAAAGATATGCTCTGTTCCATTCATTTTAAGGATATACTCTAATACCATTATTCAAACGCCACCTTATCTTTACACTCCCTTTATCATACTAAAAGTGCTTCCATATGACTAGAGAAAAATATAAAATTATATGTCTGTTTTTTGAAGTTCTCCGCGCTATCCTTTATACTATTCTGTGGACAGATAATAAAGGCGGTTGAAAAATGAAAAAATTAGACATTCCAATGCTGTTATTAGCATTTCTAGTAGTTCTGCTATTTATTTTAGTTGGGCTGGCTATTGCTTTCCGAAGTGTTTGGGCTATCATTTTATGTATTATATTGGCATTTTCTACATTCGGATTTGCAATGTCTTACAAGAAAAAAAGGAAGGGATAATTATTTCCTTCCTTCCTTTATGAATTCTACGATAGATTGATGAATTGCCGGATTTGCAACTAAAGAAGATGATCTTTCCAAAGGATTCCAAGGATTTCCGTCAATATCTCCTGCAATACCGCCTACTTCTTCATTTAATATAATTCCTGCAGCTACATCCCACGGTGAAAGACTTAAAGCAAGATAAGCATCTTGAACTCCTTCAGCAATATACGCCAATTCTAATGACGCAGAACCGTGTGAACGTGTTCCTCTCACCTTGCGCACAAATTTTTGCATCACTGGATAATCTACCAGTTTATTCTCGCATAACCAAAAATGGTTCATACCGACAATAGCTTCTTCCAGCTTTTTCTCCTTGTCCAGCGGCGCTAATTTTGTATTATTTTTAAAAGCTCCTTCTCCACGTTTAACATGATATAATACATCACCCATAACATCATAAATAAAACCAATTTCACCCACGCCATTATGTAAAATACCAATAGATATGGCGAAAGTTCTCTTTTGATGGACAAAATTCATTGTTCCGTCAATCGGATCGATAATCCAAATTGTTCCATCAACTTCAGATAATGTATCTCCATATCCTTCTTCACCGATAATATGATGTTCTGGATAATATTGATGAATACGGTCTACAAAAAACTTTTCCGTCTGTTTATCGAGAACAGTTACTAAATCATTCGGATTTGATTTTGTTTCGATACCCAGCGGCTCATCCATATGTTCACGAATTAAATTTCCTGCTTCATATATCCAATTCTTTGCTGTCTCATAAATTTCTTGTCTTTGCTGCTGATTCATTATACATCGCCTCCAAAAACTTCAAGTAAGCTTATTTTATCAAACTCCTGTCCATTAGACCAATCCTAAACTTTTTAGTCAGAGTTTTTATCAACAAATAACCCTAATACGCCTCTTTCTTATATAGAAAGCTGCACTATATTAGGGTAAGCTAATCTCATATTAATCCATCAGAGCCATCCATTGTTCACTAAGCTGCTTTAATCTCTCTTTGGATTTAATTATTTGTACAGTATCCTCATCCTGCATAGCCTCGTACAATGTTGCCAATTCATAATCAATCTCTAATTTGATGACAGGGAGACGTTCTTCTGCTTCTTTTCGCCGGAGAGCTTCCATAACATATTTCATCCTATCACTCCTTAACGTGAAAACATATTGATTACTTTCGTTTCATGTATGTGCTATATATTATGATTTACAGAATAAATTGTTCACCTAAAATAATAAAAACAATTTATTGTTATCTGTCTATTCCCTCTATTTGATGAATTAAAACCTGCTTCTGGTCCGGCTTGACTTCTTTCTACAGATAAAGAATAATAATCTATATCAAAAAAGGTATGCAACATTAAAGAAAGGGTGTCATTTGTGAAATTACATCATTTTAATAAAGAAGATTTCCAAACATTTTTAATCGATGGCTTAGACGAGCGTATGGAAGCTATCCAAAATAGAATACAGCCAAAATTTCAGGCGATAGGTGAAGAGCTCGTATCATATTTATCAGAAAAGACTGGTCAAGAGCTATATTTACATATTGCAAAGCATGCACGGAGAACTGTCAATCCGCCGAAAGATACCTGGTTAGCCATTGCTGATAACAAGAGAGGCTATAAAAAACATCCTCATTTTCAGGTTGGATTATTTGATGATCATTTATTTATTTGGCTTGCACTTATCTATGAATTACCAAACAAGCAAAAAATTGCACAGAACTATTTAGACAGCTTTACTGAAATAAAAAGTCTTCCAAAATCATTTGTTGTCTCACTGGACCATACAAAAAAAGATTCTATTTCGTTAGAAGAGTTATCTCAAAAGGATTTAGAACGTTTCCGGGATGTAAAAAAAGCCGAGTTCTTAATTGGTAAGCATCTTTCTTATGATGATCCTATTTTACAAAACGATAAGGAGCTGTTCACCACCATAACAAAAACATATGAACAGCTGCTTCCTCTTTATCAATTAGCAATAGACAGCAGAGATGCATAAAAATAGCCCCTAAATTTTAGGGGCTATTTTTATGCCATGGTTATCAATGCTTCTTCCGACTCCCTTGCTTTTTTCACAACATGGTAGCTGGAATATCCGGAAGACCGTTTAAATTCCTCAAACAATTGCTTTTCTCTGCTTTTCGAAGGAACAATTTCCTTAAAACGACGATATAGATGAAGGAGGTCTGTACGTCTGACTTTTTTCTCGTATGCCTGTTCAATTAAAGAGAAAAAGTTCACTACATCAATAATTTCCTGCGTCGACCACGTCTCATCCATTGGATATGCGTAATTCATTTTTACACCTCTTTACTCCATTTTTCCCGAATCTGATCCGCTTCATGTATAATGGAGCTTATTAAATCTTCCACGCTTAAAATTTGATGAATACGGCTGGCCCCTTGGCCAGCCCATCCAAAACCTGCCGATTCCTCACCTGACTGAATATATTTTTGATTTACCTCTCCACTAATATAATCTTTTAACTTCTCATAATTATTCCCGTACTTTTCTTCCAAAGAAAGAATATTTTCTGTAAAAGAACTGCGTAATGCTCTGGCCGGAGTTCCTAACGAACGTTTTATCACAACAGTGTCTCCTTCATCTGCAGACAAAATCGCTTGTTTATAATTTATATGCGTGTGTATTTCCTTTGTTGCAATAAACCTTGTTCCCATTTCAATTCCCTCTGCACCAAGAGCAAGTGCGGCCATTAAGCCTCTTCCATCAACAATACCGCCAGAAGCAATTACCGGGATTTTAAGCGCATCAACGACATGCGGCGTTAAAACAATGGTACCTGTATCACTTCTGCCCAAGTGACCTCCACCTTCTTGTCCAACGACCATCACTGCATCTGCGCCTAATTCCTGGGCTTTTTGAGCCTGCCTTGAGGATGCTACCAAGACAAGTGTTTTTATGGAGGAATTTTTTAACATATCTAAAACACCAGCCGGGTTTCCGCCAGTAATAGAAACTACTGGGACTTGTTCATCGATGGCAACCTGCACCATGTGTTCAAATTTTCTGCCGTGCTGCCCAATTGCAAAATTTACACCAAACGGCTGAGTGGTCAGCTGTTTTACCTTATGAATTTCTTTTTGCAGACTTTCTGGAGTCGGTAAGCTCATCGCAGTAATTTGACCAAGCCCTCCAGCATTACTAACTGCTGCTGCAAGATCAGCATAAGCCAAATATGCCAATCCGCCCTGAATAATTGGATATTTAATATTTAACAGCTTTGTAATTCTCGTTTGGAACACAGTCTCCCCTCCATCTTTTTAGTCTATGGTTTCAATTAGATCTGGATCAACAATCTCATAGCCTTGTTCTCTGAAGCCGTCAATTACATCACCTAACGCTTCATTTGTCCATTCCCGGTCGTGCATAAGAATATTGGCGCCAGACCTCAATAAAGAGTGCTCCTCTCCAATTTCAGGAGCTTCTCCGCTAATCAGAGCTTCTTTCAGCTTGTCTGCATCTTGATACGGCTCAAAATAATCAAAACCATACGTCCAATTCATTAACACCATTCCTTCTTGCTCAACTACTTCACGAGAATGATCTGTATTCATCCCATGAGGCGCTCTGAAAAAAGCAGTCCGTTCCCCAATAATTTCTTCTACACGATCATTCACTGCTATAATTTCCTCTGTCTGCTCCTCTTCAGAAACATCAGGCAGCACCACATGCGTATTTGTATGATTTCCTATTGGAAAGCCCATTTCATAAATTTTTTTGAGCTTCTCTGCTCCTTCTTCGTCATCAATAAAATGACCATTAACAAAGAATATAGCCTTTGCATCCTTTTCTTTCAATGTTTCCGCCATCTCTAAAGCATTCTCATCAGGTGCATCATCAATTGTTAACAGTACTACCTTTTCCTCCGCATCATCAATAGGTTCTATTGATGATGTTTCTTCGGATATGTAATATTCCGGCTCTTTTTCTTCTGCCGCTTCGTCCTGTTCTTTATCTTCATCTGTTCCCTCAGACTGTGCAGATGCATCGTTTTCGTCAGTATTTTCTTCTGCTTCTGTGTCTTCTGTTTGGTCCTCCGCTTGCTCGCCGGTGCTGTCTTCATTATCATCACCAGAGCTGCACGCAGAAAGAACTCCAATGACAACAATTAACATAAAAATAACACTGCTTTTCCTTAACATTCTACAAAAACCTCCACGTTTCATAATAGTTTACTAGTTTTATTATAGGATAATATGTTACAATGAGCAATCGTACGGCTTGCATAGAAAACATAGAATAGCGCGTTTATTTCTTAACATTATGGGTATTTTACTAAAGAGCAGTCAGGAGGAGTTATTAGTGAGGAAAATAACAAATGTTTTCTGGATTTCGACAGTAATCGTACTTATTTTTATCATATGGGGAGTAATACCGTCCAGTATACTTCCAAATGCTAATTTAGATAATGTTACAAGTACAATTCAATCATTTATTGTAAGTCATTTTAGTTGGTATTACTTAATTGTTGCCACAATGTTTATCGGTGTTTCTTTTTTCTTGATTTTTTCGAAATATGGACTGATTAAATTAGGGAAACCGGAGGATAAGCCAGAATTTACTTATATCAGCTGGTTCGCTATGCTGTTCAGTGCAGGTATGGGTATCGGGCTTGTTTTTTGGGGTACTGCCGAGCCAATATTACACTTATTCGATAATTCACCTTATGGAGAGCTTGGAACAACTGAAACAGCTATGGTAGCTATGCAATACAGCTTTTTCCACTGGGGATTTCATCCGTGGGGGATTTATGCAATTGTCGGCTTAGCACTGGCATACTTTAAATTCCGGCATAATTCTTCAGGATTAGTAAGTTCCATATTAGTTCCTCTTTTCGGTGATAAAGTTAAAGGAAAATGGGGAACAGCCATTGATGTATTAGTTGTATTTGCTACTGTATTTGGTGTAGCAACATCATTAGGTTTTGGAGCCATTCAAATCAGCGGAGGTATCTCCTACGTTTTTGGTATTGACTCCGGCATATTATTACAACTGATTATTATTTTAGTCGTAACAGTATTATTTATTATTTCTGCTTTGAGCGGTGTCAATAAAGGCATTAAAATTCTCAGTAACGCAAATATTGTACTTGCAATTGCTTTAATGTTCCTTATATTAGTTTTAGGCCCAACAGATTATATTTTAAGCTTATTTACAAATACAGCAGGAAACTATATTCAAAACCTTCCCAGCATGAGCTTAAGACTGGATGCCTTTGGAACTGGGAATACAGAATGGATTAACGATTGGACTATCTTTTACTGGGCATGGTGGCTGGCTTGGGCTCCATTTGTGGGAACATTTATAGCCCGTGTTTCCCGAGGACGTACAATTCGTGAATTTGTCATTGGTGTTTTACTTGTACCTACTATTTTTGGCGCATTATGGTTTACTGTTTTTGGCGGTACAGCGATGTATTATGATTTACAAGGAACAACCAACATCGCCGGCCAAATTTCTCAATTCGGGGAAGAAGTAGCATTGTTCTCATTGCTTGAAAACTTCCCGTTAGGAACTGTACTTTCTTTAGTTTCTATTTTATTAATTGCTATATTCTTTATCACATCAGCAGATTCGGCAACATTTGTACTTGGTATGCAGACAACAGGAGGTAGCTTATACCCTCCTTATCAGATTAAATTAGTATGGGGAGTTATTCAGTCAGCAACTGCTGCTGTATTGCTATGGCAAGGCGGACTAAATGCATTACAGACTGCCTCTATTATTGCGGCATTGCCATTCTCCATTATTATGATTTTAATCGTATTCTCTCTGATGAAAACACTAAAAGCAGATGCAGCTAATATAGAACGAAAAAAAAGAAAAAGTTTAAAATCATAAATAAGTTAATAAAATGCAGAAAGCTTTCCTTGAGGCTACGGTAAATAATACGGAGTCCAAGGAGAGCTTTTACTATTTATAATCTTTTAATCTTTTTGCAACAAAAAAACTTATCATTTTACAGAATCTATTTTTCATTACTTTTCTTTTAAAGTATTACACTTTACTACAATTGAATGTTACTCTAATATCATTTTCTTTACTATTTTATAACATCTGCAAATTCATAAAATATATTTGTTAAGCTATGTATATCGTATGAAAATAAAAAAGTAGATACTTGTTTTATTTTCTGGAAGAGGTGGCATAGAATGAAGAAATTCAGTATCATTCTACTATTATTTACGATCATCCCTATATTAAATAGTTGCCAATCGGAAGAGGACATACAAGTAATCGAATTTCAATTTACGGATTATCAGGTTATATATGTACCTCCAGATGACGATAATGATAGCTATATGAATACATTTATTGACTTGAAGGCAAAGTATCCTAAAGAGCTTTCCAGTCCCGAAAAGCGTACAATGGATAATCAGGATTTACCTTCGGATTATACCTTAAGTACAAATAGTTTTTACTTACTTAAAGATGAATCAGTTGTTTTTTCAGTTGAAAATGCAATGTCACGCGGCCAAATCATGGATACATTAGAGTCTATTGTAGATACAAGCAATCAAATCGTATATTAAATACTTGCTAATGAAAAAAACATTAGAAGAAGTTATAATATGATAAAAAGGTATCAGCTTCTGTTTAAACATTTGCAGTAGCTGATACCTTTTTTATCCATCATCTGTATCATATTGTACGAGATTAAATTTAATACTTACTTGTAATCAGATAAAAAAAGACATGCCGGGCAGATTTACCCGATACATGTCTTTTTTGTTTAGGAACTTACATTGTGTGGATCGGTGTACCTAATCCAACTTCTGCAGCTTCCATTGTAATTTCACCTAAAGTTGGGTGAGCATGGATAGTTAATGCAATATCTTCTGCTGTCATACCAGCTTCAATAGCCAGTCCGATTTCAGAAATCATATCACTCGCATTTGGACCTGCGATTTGTCCGCCAATGATAAGACCGTCTTCTTTGCGGGTAACTAATTTCACAAAGCCTTCTGACGTATTTAATGATAATGCACGTCCATTTGCAGCAAATGGGAATTTCGCTGCTTTTACATCATAACCTGCATCTTTAGCAGCTTGTTCAGAAAGACCAACAGTTGCTAATTCAGGTTCAGTAAATGCTACTGCCGGGATAGCATTGTAATCAATGGCCACTTTCTCACCACTAATTGCTTCCGCTGCGATCTTAGCTTCATAAGATGCTTTGTGAGCAAGAGCCGGACCAGGAACAATATCACCAATTGCAAAGATGTTGCTTACAGAAGTTCTTCCTTGATTATCCACTTTGATCAAGCCTCTGTCATCTTTTTCAACGCCAATTTGTTCTAATCCAAGTTCTTCTGTATTAGGACGGCGTCCTACTGTAACAAGTACGTAATCTGCTTCAATTACTTCCTCTTTGCCATTTGCTTCATAAGTAACTTTTACGCCGTCTTTTGTTTCTTCTGCACCTTTAGCCATTGCTTCTGTAACAATTTTAGCGCCTTTTTTATCCAAAGCTTTTTTAACAACCTGTGTCATTTGTTTTTCAAATCCGCCAAGAATATCTTTCGCGCCCTCTAAGAAGGTTACTTCTGTGCCAAAGTTCGCATAAGCTGTACCAAGCTCTGTTCCAACATAACCAGAACCGATAACAACTAATTTTTTAGGAACTTCAGGTAAGTTCAATGCACCTGTAGAATCCAATACTCTTTCAGAGAACTTGAAAGAAGGAATTTCAATCGGTGAAGAACCAGTACCAAGAATACAGTTGTTAAATTTATAAGTTTGAGAGCTTTTTTCATCAGCAACTTTTACAGTATGCTCATCAACGAAGTAAGCTTCCCCTTTTACAATGTCAACTTTATTTCCTTTTAATAGTCCTTTAACACCAGAAGTAAGTTTGTTTACAACAGAGCCTTTCCATTCTTGTACTTTAGAAAAGTCAAGATTTACTTTTTCTGTTGTAATACCTAAATCTTCGGAGCCTTTAGCATTCTGATATTTATGCCCTGCTTCAATAAGTGCTTTAGAAGGAATACATCCAACGTTTAAACAAACGCCGCCCAATTCACCTTTGTCAACAATTGTAACCTTTTGTCCCAGCTGTGCTGCACGAATTGCTGCAACATAGCCTCCTGGACCAGCACCAACGACAAGTGTATCTACTTCTACCGGGAAATCTCCTACTACCATGACTTACGCCTCCATCATAATTAATTGTGGGTCATTCAATAAACGTTTGATTTGGTTCAATGCATTTTGAGCAGTTGCACCATCAACGATACGATGATCAAAGCTTAGTGATACAGCAAGAACTGGAGCCACTACGATTTCACCATCACGAACGACAGGTTTTTCTGCAATACGACCAATTCCAAGAATAGCAGCTTCAGGGTAGTTTAATACTGGAGTAAACCATTGACCTCCCGCTGAACCAATATTGGAAATCGTATTGGAAGCACCTTTCATTTCGTCTGGTTTTAGTTTACCATCTCTAGCTTTAACTGCCAATTCATTAATTTCGCTGGAGATTTGGAAGATAGATTTTTTATCTGCATCCTTCACAACAGGAACTAAAAGTCCACGATCTGTATCTGCAGCAATTCCGATATTGTAGTAATGTTTTTGTACAATTTCTTCTGTTTCCTCATCAATGTAAGAGTTAAAGATCGGGAATTTCTTAGTTGCAGAAACCAATGCTTTAACTACATAAGGTAAGTAAGTTAACTTAATTTCCTGTTCTGCAGCAACAGCTTTGAATTTCTTACGGTGTGCTACTAATTCTGTTACATCCACTTCATCCATCAATGTTACGTGTGGAGCTTTAGATTTAGAGTTAACCATAGATTTTGCAATTGCTTTACGCATTGCAGTCATTTTTTCACGTGTTTCTGGATACTGACCTTGTGGAGCAGCTGTTGTATTTTCAGATGTTGCAGTTTCTTTCGTTTCTCCAGCTTCTGCAGCATCAGAAGAAGCTTTAGGCTGATCTCCACTTAAGAAGCTTTCCACATCTTCTTTTGTAATACGGCCGTTTTTACCAGAACCCTGTACGTCTTTGATATTCACATCATTTTCACGTGCGAATTTACGGACAGAAGGCATCGCAATGACACGTTTATCATCAGAAGATTCATCTGCAGCTTCTGATTCTTGTGAAGCATTGTCATCTGTTTTTTCTTCTTTAGATTCAGAAGAAGTATCTTCAGATTTTGTTTCTTCCTCTTCTTCATCGTCATATCCTTCAGCATCGAATGAAATCAATGTATCACCTACAATTGCAACTTCACCTTCTGCTACGTGGATTTTAGTAACTGTTCCATCAACTTGAGACGGAATTTCAACGACAGATTTGTCATTTTGAATTTCACAAAGCACGTCGTCTTCTTTTACTTCATCGCCTTCTTTAACAAACCATTTAACAAGTTCGCCTTCGTGAATTCCTTCACCAATATCAGGTAATTTAAAATTAAATGCCATGAATTTGTCCTCCTAAAATTTAGAAATTAATTACTTCGTTTACTCTTTCAACAATATCTTTATGATCAGGTAACCAAACTTCTTCTGCATCAGAGAATGCATAAACTGTGTCTGGTGCAGTAACACGAAGAATAGGAGCTTCTAAATGTAAAATTGCTCTTTCTTGGACTTCAGAAATAACTTGTCCAGCAATACCAGCTTGACGTTGTGCTTCTTGAACAAATACAACGCGATTTGTTTTCTTAACTGATTTTAAGATAGTTTCATAATCAACTGGAGAAACTGTACGTAAGTCAATTACTTCAGCAGAAATACCATCTTTTTCTAATTCTTCAGCTGCTTTTAATGAAGAATGAACCATTGCTCCATAAGCAAGTAATGTTACATCAGATCCTTCACGTTTTACATCAGCTTTTCCAATTTCTACTGTATAAGCATCTTCTGGAACTTCGCCGCGGAAAGAACGGTATAATTTCATATGCTCTAAGAATACAACCGGATCATTATCACGAATTGCAGAGATTAATAATCCTTTTGCTTCATATGGTGTAGAAGGAATAACTACTTTTACACCTGGTTGTTGAGCGATAAGTCCTTCTAAGGAATCTGCGTGTAATTCAGGTGTATGAACTCCGCCGCCAAATGGAGCACGGACAGTAATCGGTGCATTATAATGACCGCCAGAGCGGTAACGCAAACGAGCCATTTGACCACTGATTGAATCCATTACCTCATAAACGAAGCCGAAAAATTGAATTTCCGGAACCGGGCGAAATCCTTCCATTGCTAAACCGATGGCTAAACCGCCAATTCCTGATTCAGCAAGCGGTGTATCAAATACACGATCTTCGCCGAATTCATCTTGAAGACCTTCCGTAGCACGGAAAACTCCACCATTTTGTCCAACATCTTCACCAAATACAAGCACGTTTTCGTCATTTTTCAATTCTACGCGCATTGCATCAGTGATTGCTTGAATCATTGTCATTTGTGCCATGATTTATTTCGACTCCTTTGCTTCGTAGATTTCTTTTTGCTCCTGTAAGTGAGTTGGAAGCTCTTCGTACATATGATTAATTAAATCTGTAACTTTTTGTTTTGGTTGTTGTTCAGCTTGTTTGATTGCTTTTTTAATATCTTCTTTCGCTTCTTCAATTACTTTGTTTTCATCTTCTTCAGACCAAAGTTTTTTACCTTCAAGGTATTTACGGAAACGAACTAGTGGATCTTTTTGTTCCCACTCTTTATCTAATTCTTCAGTACGGTAACGTGTAGGATCATCACCAGACATGGTATGTGGTCCAAAACGATAAGTTAATGTTTCAATTAATGTAGGGCCTTCACCAGCAACTGCACGTTCACGGGCAAACTTTGTTGCAGCATAAACTGCTAAAACGTCCATGCCATCTACTTGAATTCCTTCAATTCCAGCAGCAACAGCTTTTTGAGCTAATGTTTTTGCATTCGTTTGTTTTTCTACTGGAACAGAGATAGCAAAACGGTTATTTTGCACAACAAAAATTGCAGGAGCTTTATATGCACCAGCATTGTTTATTCCTTCATAAAAATCACCTTGAGAAGTACCACCGTCACCAGTATAAGTGATTGCTACATTTTTCTTGCCGCGTTTTTTCAAACCAAGAGCAACACCAGCTGTTTGAACATACTGTGCACCGATAATGATTTGTGGACTTAACGCTCTTACTTCATCCGGGTATTGATTCCCGTGAAAATGCCCTTTTGAGAATAAGAAAGCTTGATATAACGGAAGTCCTTGCCAAATTAGCTGTGGAACATCACGATACCCTGGTAAAATAAAGTCATCCTGCTCTAATGCAAATTGACTGCCTAACTGAGAAGCCTCTTGACCTGCTGTTGGTGCGTAGAAACCTAAACGTCCCTGACGATTAAGTGCAATGGAACGTTGGTCAAGTATACGAGTATACACCATACGTCTCATTAACTCCTTCAATTCATCATCTGATAAATCAGGGAGATCATTTTTGTTTACAACTTTTCCATTTTCATCTAGAACTTGGAACATTTCGAATTGGTTTTCAATATTTTCAAGTACCTGTTTCAAAATGATTCACCTCTTCCTTTCTTATATCAAAATTAAGTATTCTTTATCTATTCTACCCTTAAACAATAAAAATTACATACTAAAATCATTTACCCTGATATAGGATTTCCTAATCTGTGCTATTTTATCATTACTGTTCTAAAAGGACGAGCAATAGAAAGTAATACAATTTTTATCCTCTCTTATCTTAGCTCATTTTTTTATGATGGTCAATCACTTTGCTTCTTGTATTTTTAATATATTTCACAAGGACTTTCCCTCCATCATTCTTCTAAGTTTAAACTGTATTACTAAATAAAAAAACTGTATTAGTTTTGTCCCGAAACTTAACAAGCTGCTTTTCAAAAATATTTTTTGCATTATGGAAAAGCCCACCTGTGTTATTATTTAGAGCTCTGTTTCATAAGAAAAGCCAAGAAAAGCAATCGGTCTTTAAAACAATGGTGTTCTTACCAAGGAGGTGCCCGCTCCAACATTTTTATTTATATACTTTCTTATTCTTTAAGAAAGACACCCTATACCGTTGTTGCAACGGTATAGGGTGTCTTATCATTTTACTTATTCATCTGTTTCCGTTTCTGCTGCATCTTCATAGCTCACATTCAGATTAGAGGCTTCATAAAATGCACGTTTTGCATCGTTGTACTCTGCTGTTAATTGATTAAATTCTTCGTTAAACGAAATAATTGTTTCATAATTTTCATTTAGTGCTTCTAAATGGTTGGTTACTTCTTCTTGTTCAAGCTCTTCTAACTGCAGCATTTCATATAATTCTTTTTCCTGTTCTACTGAAGTTTGGTAGGTATCATTTAAATCATAATATGCTGCATACCGGTTTGTCATAATTTCAAACATTTCTTCTGCATCCTGCTTTAGGTTTTCATCCTCTAAATCTGTAATAATAGATTCGACCTGGACAAACTCCTCCTCTGATGCTTCTATACTTTCTCTTTCTTCACCGAGCTTTTCCTGTTTTTGATCAGAAATAGAAATTGCATTCTGCGACAATTCTTGAATTTGGTCAAATTGCTCCATATCAAGATCCACAATTTGATTAAATATTTCCTTTTCTTGCAATTCAAGTTCTTCAATTTCTCCCTGCATCGTTTCGTAATCTTCTTCTAAATTAATTGCTTCTTCTAAATGGTCATGTATTTTTTCTTCAGAAGATTTACTACTGCATGCCGTAACTAACAATAAAGATGAAATAATGATTGCAAACATATAAATCTTTTTTGACACAAAAAAACCTCCAATATGTATATTTCTTTTTTTACTTCATAGCTGTTCATTCAAATCCTTCGACCTTGAGACTATACATGAATAAAATTGTAACATACTCACTAAGAGTCAGGGAAGAAAAGAGTAAAAGCTTTTACATCTCCTTCTCCTATTTTATAATATGAAATATCCTTAATTCAAATATGTGTTACTATAAGCAACAGACTTGTCTAACGTAAATTTTTAATGTGTTATAAACTCAACTTTCGCACTTTAAAAAGAAACTTCCTATCCATAGGAACAGGGGTTGATCATCTCTTCCATATATCTGTTGACAAAGATAGAAGGTAAAGTGTAAAGCGACCGCTGCGGCGGACCGTTTTGCTTTCCTAGGGGCACGCTCTTCAGCTAACTTTTGCCAAGAAGATCACTTGGCAAAAGTGGATCTTCAGATGGTGCTAATCCCTCAGGAGTCAAAACGGTCCGCCTCCGCTAGCAGGATGTTCTATACTGAAATAACTGAACAAAAAAGGCAGATCTGACAGAACAAATTTTTCGTGTTGCATGGTAAACATGCTCAGCAATCCTTGTTTTTGGTGTATGAAAGCTATTCTTGATATGAATTATTCCTGCTGTCATGATTTGAACTGCTAAAAACCATTTGAAACACCAGCATGATTGTTTATTTAGGCTAAAAAACGATGATTTCATCTTACTTCATCAGGATATTATTTCTTCCATGCGCTGTAGAATCCTATTAGAGCGCAGGCCAACCACGTAGACTCCTATGGGAACAGGGCGAGCTGAAGATCCACTTGAAAAGCGGGTTTCTTTTCAAGTTAGCTGAAGCCGTCCCCATGGAAAGCGGAGTGGTTGGCCGGAGCGGAAGCTATACACAATAACCTGTTCAAAATATAAAAAGATAAGTTAACTAAAAGCAAGTATGTTAATAGAGACCATGTACATCTTGGAACAGCAAGGTTAGTGTGTTTATTCTTAGGTGCGAAAGTTGAGTTATAAAGATAAATCTATAAAAGGAGTCATAAACATGATAACAATGAATGATATTGTCAGAGAAGGACACCCTTCTTTAACTAAAAAAGCAGCAAAGGTCAATGTTCCATTATCAGAAGATGATAAACAGTTATTAGAAGACATGCTTCAATTCTTGAAAAACAGTCAAGATGAAGCAATTGCCGAAAAGTATAATTTAAGAGCCGGAGTAGGTCTGGCAGCACCACAGCTGGGTGTAGAAAAACAATTGATTGCACTGCACTTTGAAGATAGTAAGGGAAAAAAATACAGTATGGGATTAGCCAACCCTAAAATTATCAGCCATTCTGTAGAGCAGTCATATTTACAAAATGGAGAAGGATGTTTATCTGTTGACCGTGTTATAGAAGGATATGTTCCAAGACATGCCCGTATTACAATAACCGCAACAGATATTAATGATAATCCTGTTAAGCTCAGATTGAAAGATTATCCAGCTGTTGTATTCCAGCATGAAATCGATCATTTAAATGGTGTTATGTTTTTTGACCGGATTAATGAGGACAATCCATTCGAAATTCCGGATAATGCAATTGAGATAAGCTAAGCTGACACATATCTAATGTGATATTTCTTATCAAAATTGTATAATTTTGTTGATTTGGACGATGATAAATATAGTTTATACGATTCGATCAGACGTTTAGTTTTATAACGTCAAAAGTACGTCTTTCAAGGATAGGGCCTACAAGAAAAGCGTATTTATCCGCTCAATAAAAGATGGGCAAACTCGAGTTTTTCTAATTATTTATCGTTTTTTATTTAATTCTTTCCAATTTCGTACTATACTATAGATAAGAGGATTGGACGGTAGAGGGTTAAATTTGCTTTTCTAAATTATCGGAAGGAGAAGTGAGTCCTTATGCTGAAACGTCTTAAAGAGAAACTCAAAAAACGTTTAAAGGATTTACTGGGCAAAGAGGGGCGTGTACCAACTACTAATAAATAATTAAACCGCCAAACAATAAATTTTAACGGAAAAAGCCATTTTTCAGGTGAGCTGACGGAAACTTACCTTTTATAACGGAATATAACACATCTAAATAATAACCCTAATGAAATAAAGTTTGTAAATTTTAAAGGAGAGATGAAATGATTTTTAAAGTATTATATCAGGCATCACAAGATCAAGTGCCTGTAAGAGAACGCACGGAGAGCCTTTATGTAGAAGCGCAATCCGTAAGAGAAGCAAGATCAAAAATTAGTGACCGTAACATTAACATTGAGTACATTCAAGTATTAGATGAGGCACATCTCGAATACGAAAAAAGTACTGGCAAGTTCGAATTGGAGAATGTATAACAATGAAGTTTGTAAAAAATGATCAGACTGCTGTATTTGCCCTTGGCGGACTTGGGGAAATCGGCAAAAATACGTATGCAGTTCAATTCCAAGACGAAATCATCCTTATTGATGCAGGAATTAAATTCCCGGAGGATGAGCTTCTTGGTATTGATTATGTAATCCCGGACTACACCTATCTTGTACAAAACCAAGATAAAATTAAAGGTCTTTTTGTTACACACGGTCACGAAGATCACATTGGTGGAATCCCGTTTTTATTAAAACAAATTAATGTGCCAATTTATGCTGGAAAGTTAGCAATCGGTTTAATCCGTAATAAACTGGAAGAACATGGCTTATTGCGCAGTACAAAGCTAATTTCCATTCAAGAAGATGATGTTATTAAATTCCGTAAGACTTCCGTAAGCTTTTTCCGCACGACACACAGTATTCCAGATTCATTTGGGGTCGTTGTAAAAACGCCGCCTGGAAATATTGTGCATACAGGTGATTTCAAATTTGACTTTACCCCTGTCGGCGAACCTGCAAACCTTTCTAAAATGGCTCAAATTGGCGAAGAAGGGGTATTATGCCTTCTATCCGATAGTACGAATAGTGAAGTACCTGGATTTACAATGTCTGAAAGCGTTGTTGGCGAAAGCATCCAAGATATATTCAGCCGTGTTGATGGCAGACTGATATTTGCTACATTTGCGTCTAATATCTATCGATTACAGCAAGTTGTTGAAGCAGCCGTAAAGCATAACCGTAAAGTGGCTGTCTTTGGAAGAAGTATGGAATCCGCGATAAACATCGGTCTGGATTTGGGTTATATCCAAGCTCCAAAAGATACGTTTATTGAAGGAAACCAAATTAATCGTCTTCCAGCAAATGAAGTAACGATCCTCTGTACTGGTTCACAAGGCGAATCAATGGCAGCACTTTCTCGAATTGCCAATGGAACGCATCGTCAAATTCAATTAATTCCTGGAGATACGGTTGTATTTTCATCATCACCAATCCCTGGTAATACTGTCAGTGTAAGCAGAACAATTAATAAGCTGTATCGTGCAGGAGCAGATGTTATTCATGGAAAACTGAGTAATATCCATACATCCGGTCACGGAAGTCAAGAAGAGCAAAAGCTTATGTTACGCTTAATTAAACCAAAATATTTTATGCCGATTCATGGTGAATACCGTATGTTAAAAGAACATACAAAATTAGCTGAATTATGCGGGGTTGAAGAAAATCATTCCTTTATCATGGATAATGGTGATGTATTGGCTCTTGGAAAAGAACAAGCTTCAATCGCAGGCAAAATCCCATCTGGCTCAATTTATGTAGATGGAAGCGGCATTGGCGATATCGGAAATATTGTTCTTAGAGACCGCCGAATTCTTTCTGAAGAAGGTTTGGTTATTGTCGTTGTCAGTATTAATATGAAAGAATTTAAAATTGAAGCAGGTCCAGATATTATTTCTCGCGGCTTTGTTTATATGCGTGAATCTGAAGACCTTATCAATGATGCACAAAAGCTTGTTGCCAAGCATTTAGAAAAAGTAATGGAACGACGGACAACACAGTGGTCAGAAATAAAAAATGAAATTACAGATACGATTGCTCCGTTCCTATATGAAAAAACGAAGCGTCGTCCAATGGTATTACCAATCATTATGGAAATTTAAATAACTAAAGCTTCATTCTCCCGGACAGATTACCAGGAGAATGAAGCTTTCTTTAAATGAGTCAAATATTGCTGTCTATTTTAGAAAGAGGTACAGACAATGAAAGATAAATACTATGATAAGCTGCTAAATATTCATACCATGGAGAACAAGAAAACAGTATACCCCGAGTCACATCACTACAACCCTTATGAGCCTACTCCATATAGTGCTTTGGAAAAATTAACTAAAGCTTATCCCTTTGATAAGCAGGACTCGGTTATTGACTTTGGCTGTGGAAAAGGACGTTTACCTTTTTACCTTCATTATTTTCAGCATTTATCTGTCACTGGAATTGAAATGGATTCAAATTTTTTTAATGATGCCGAATACAATTTACAAGCATATAAGCAATTATTAAGTTCTGAAAATAACAAAGCTGACATTCGATTTATCTGTTGCTTGGCAGAAGAATATAAAATTGCCGCAAAAGATAATCGTTTTTACTTTTTTAACCCATTTTCTATTCAAATTTTCAAGCGTGTTATTTCCAATATTCAAGAGTCTGTAGAAAATACACCACGAGAAGTGGATGTTATCTTATATTATCCGCATAGTACTTATATTCATTTTCTAGAGCACTACAGTCCATTCGAGCTATTACTGGAAATAAAACTAAAAGCTTATTGGTTGAATGCAGATGAGCGAATCGTTATCTACCGCTTGAATAATTAAATTTTTGAACTACATATATTTTACAAACTAGAATCTGTCTCTCTAAGATTTATTAAAAAAGAACCTTTCATCTAATGGAAGGTTCTTATATTTTCAGTCAAAAATATAGGCTTTTTCAAACCGGTTTATATCATAATCTGCTCCTATAATAATAAGTATATCCCCCTCTTTTAAAGGTTTGTCCGCTTCAGGGGATACATCAATTTCCGTACCACTTTTTATTGCAACAATATTGCATCCGAACTTCGCACGGACATCAAGTGAGATTAAAGTCTTTCCAATCATTTTCTTACCGGCAATCACCTCTACAATACTGTATTCATTGGAAAGCTCCAGATACTCTAAAATATTATTTGAAATAAAGCTGTGCGCCAACCTTTTTCCCATATCCCGTTCTGGATGAACAACATGATGGACACCAATCCTATTTAATATCTTATCATGATAATCATTCTGAGCTTTGACAGTAATTCTCTTTATATCCAAATCAGTTAATATCACTGCTGTCAGAATACTTGCTTGGATATTTTCACCGATAGCAACGATAACATGATCGAAATTTGTAATACCTATTTCTTTCAAGGCATCTTCATCCGTTGCATCGAGCACCACAGAATGATAAGCGATATTTTTATATTCATTTACTTTAGCTTCATCAGAATCAATTGCCAGGACATGCATTCCTTTCTCGCTCAGCTCCTTACAAATGCTGCCTCCAAATCTGCCTAAACCAATTACTGCAAAATCCTTTCTCATAAGAAACCTCCATTCTTCTGTTCCTTATATTAACATAAAGCATAAAAGAAAGGGAGCAGTTCAACCATCTGCTCCCAGCCTATACTATATTGCATCCAGCATTGTAAACTGTGATTTTACAAGATCATAATATTTTCCATGCTGCTGCATTAACTCCTGATGGCTTCCATACTCTAAAACCTTACCTTGCTCCAGAACATAGATACAGTCTGCTTCCCTTATGGTAGACAGACGATGCGCAATAATAATGGAAGTTCTTCCTTTTAATAATCGTTTCAATGCCTTTTGAATTTTCACTTCAGATTCTGTATCAATACTTGCTGTTGCTTCATCCAATATAATAATACTTGGATTTGCCAGCAAGGCTCTTGCAAAAGATAACAATTGTCTTTCTCCAGCAGATAGAATATTTCCCCGCTCTTCTACTTCTGTCTCATAATCATTCGCTAAACGGCTGATAAAACTATCTGCACCGACAACTTTTGCTGCTTCTTTTACTTCTTCATCCGTTGCATCCGGCCGTCCAAAACGAATATTTTCCATGATTGTTCCTGAAAAAATAAACGTATCCTGAAGGACGACACTGATTCGTTGTCTTAAGCTGTCTAACGTGACATCACGCAGGTCATGGCCATCGACTTTTACCGCACCAGATGTGGGATCATAGAAGCGGCTTATCAGATTTGCAATGGTAGATTTACCGCTTCCTGTATGCCCAACTAGAGCAATCGTCTGCCCAGCCTGAATGTCCAGGGAAATTTTCTTTAAAGCTAAACGATCCGCATTATATGCAAATTCCACTTCATCGAATTCAATTTTTCCATCCATTTTTTTAATTTCATAAGCATTTTCTTTTTCAGCAACATTAGGCTGCTCATCCAGGAATTCAAAAATACGTTCTGATGACGCCATTGCCATTAAAAGCTGATTGTACATCTGTCCCAGCCTGGAAATAGGCTCCCAGAACATCCCCAGGAAAAAGGCAAAGGAAATAAAAGTTCCCAATTCAATTGTTCCATTAAGAATTAAATAAGAGCCAAAGGCAATTAGTATGATGGTTCCTGCTGCATCACAGATATCCACAAGCGGTCTGAAAAATGCACTTTTCTTCGCCGCATCACGGAAGCTGTTAAAATAGCCGCTGTTCACTCCATCAAAGAATTCCGCATTTTCTTTTTCCTGTGAGAAGGATTGGGTAATACGCATACCTTGAAGTCCTTCATTTAAATGCGAATTCATTCTAGATTGCTGCAGACGGACCATTTGCCAGGAACGTCTTATTTTCCTTCTTAATGTAGTAGATATAATAAACATCAGCGGAATAACGATGACAACAGCCAATGCTAAAGGCGGACTCATTATGAAAAGAATAATAATAATTCCACTTAACATTAAAATATCCATCAATAGATTAATAATTCCATTTGTAAACAGCTCTTGCAGGGAGTTGATATCATTTAAAATCCGTACAAGTATTGATCCCGCTGAACGAGTATCAAAAAAACGGTGGGAAAGTCTCTGTACATGGGAAAACAGCTTTTGTCTTAAATCATAAATAACATTCTGCCCTAGTATATTAACCCACTTTATCCGAAAACGATTGGCAATAAAACTGATCATATAAAGAATAGCAATACCTATAACGAGATAGACTAAAAGATTTGTATCACTGCGTGCAATTGCTATATCTACAGCTACTTTACCAATTAAAATAGGTATGGCTAACCTGACAGCTGTAGCAATAACCATCGCAATAATTGCGCCAGGCAGATATGTTTTTGAATATGGCTTTAAAAACTGAAGTAATCTCCACATCTGCTTCCAGTTAAACGGCTTCTCAATTGCCTGGTCTATCGTATAATGAAATCGCTCTAAATGCTTGCTTTGTTTTTTAGCTTCTTTTACTTTCGCCAAGATTTCTCCACCTCCCTTTAATGGACCACACTCATTATTTCTTCACGGTCCTGGTATTGGATATTATAAATACGTTCATAAGGGCCATTATTTTTTAATAAGAAATCATGTGTACCCCGTTCGACAATCTCTCCGTCCTCCAGCACTAAAATTTCATCAGCATGCTTTAAAGAGGAAATACGATGCGCAATAATAAAGGATGTTCTGTTTTTCATCACTTCCCGCAAAGCCTTTTGAATCTTATGCTCTGTCTGCATATCAACAGCAGATGTCGCATCATCTAAAACAAGAATACTCGGGTCGATACAAATTGCACGGGCAATTGCTATCCGCTGTTTCTGCCCTCCAGACAGACCCATTCCCCTCTCTCCGAGAAGCGTATCATATCCATTCGGAAGCTCCATGATAAAATCATGTGCTTGAGCCATTTTTGCCGCAGCTATAATATCTTCATCTTTAATTCCAGGTGTGCCATAAGAAATATTTTCTTTAATTGTTGTTGAGAACAGGAATGGCTCCTGCAAAACAAACCCGATTTGGCTTCGGAGACTTTTCAGCTTATAATCTGAAACAGGGTGTCCGTCAACCAGAACTTCTCCTTCCTCAGGCTCATAGAACCGTGTAAGCAGTTGTGTAATACTTGTTTTCCCGGAACCAGTTGCACCAATTAAACCAATCGTTTTGCCAGGTGGGGCATCGAAGCTGATATTCTTTAACGCTTCATCATCATCCTCAATATACGTTAACGTGACATTCTTAAATGTTACATGACCTTGAATCTCTATATCGATGGCATCAGGCTTTTCTTCGATGTCCTCATGCGCTTCCAGAATCTCCAGCAGCCGCTCTCCGGATGCTTTTGCCTGAGAAAATTGATTAATGATAAATCCTAAGTTCATAAGTGGTCCCATAATAAACCAGACAAGGCTGAAAAATGCCATTAATTCTCCTGTTGTCATGGAGCCGTTTATTACAAAAAAACCACCGAACGCTAATAAAACAACTGCGCTAACATTTCCGATAAATTCCATTACCGGGAAATACTTCGCCCATAAACCTGAAGTAAACAAATATTTTTGCCGATAATTATCATTACTTGCAGAAAATCTGCCAATCTCGAAATCTTCTCTTGATAATGACTTAACCGTGTTCATCCCGCTTATATTTTCCTGTACCCTGGTGTTTAATCTTCCAAAGGAACGTCTAATGCTCCGAAAGGCCGGATGAACCTGCTTATCAAATTTATAAACAACAAATGCCAGAAATGGCATTGCAGCCATTGTTATAAGTGCTAGAGGAATAGAATAATAAAACATAACTGAAATACTTATCAGCATTAAAGAAACAACTCGAATTAATTCTGCAAAACCGACAGAAAGGAAGAAACGGAAACCTTCCACATCTGCAGTCAGCCGGGACATAATATCCCCTGTTTTTGCATTATCATAATACTTGAATGCAAGCGCCTGCAGCTTATCATATAACGATTCACGCAGCTTATATACAGCAGTCATTCCAAATAAATCACCCAGATACTGAAAGAAAAAAGTGGACACCCCTTTTATCATCATTAAGCCTAAAAAGGCACCACAGATATAAGGAATCAATCCATATCTCTGTTCAGCAACTACTTCATCAATTGTAATTTGAAGTATAATTGGATAAACTACTGTAATAACTGTCACGATAAGCATACCAATAATTGACCAAATAAAGTATTTCTTATACGGCCAATAAAAACGCTTTAATTTTTTAAAAATATTCAAAATTTATTCCCCCTTTCACTTTTCCGTAATAACTAATATAACGGTTTCCGAAATAAATTTCTACTGTTTTGCGCTATTTTTTTGAAAATTATTTTAAAAAAGTTTTTTTCCATCAAAATACCTAGTTTAAGAGATAAACACCTCTAATTGTTCTGAATAATTCGTTTATTATCCATATCCTTGAAACTCTTTTTACTGCCACAACAAAAAAACTCCATTCTATAAAGAACAGAGAGATTTTTTCTTACTTTTCGTTTAATAAACGCTTTAAACGCTGCTCTATTAAATTTGTAGAAGATTTACCGCTTTGCTTAAACCGGAGTCTTTCCTGTTTGTCAAATAAATATAAAGCAGGTACATAGCGGAACTGAAATACAGCTGCGAGCCGGTCATCTATATCATCTAAAGAAACAGCATCAAAGTGCAGCTGATTCAGCTTATTCTTTATTTCTGATAAGCTTACCTGCTCCCTATCTAAATAAATATGAATTAAAATTGGAACAACTCTCTTTGACTTAATTTCCGGAACCTCAGCCAGCTGTTTTAAAAAATTACTACAGGATGAACAGCTTACGGACCAAAAAATAACAAGAACTGGTCTTCCGCTTGATAATAAAAGAGATCGGTTGCTGCCAGGTAAGGCTTTGATTTTGGATAAGTCAGGAAGAATATCATAAATCTGCATGATGTCACTCCTTATTTTTTACTCTTTAACTGATATATGACGAAGGAGAAAAATCTATGTATTTGTTTTTATTATACTCAATTTTCTGTATAATACAGACAAAAAGCATATGGAGATTTTATCATGACTCAAACTCGTTCAAGAGATTTCGTTCTTCATGCAAAAAGTCCTCAATTCTACTGAGAAGGTACTGGACAGTTATCCATTAAAACATTTTCTAATGGTAAAGTCTTTTACAGAACAAACAAAGGATTTTTCGCTGTTGAAAATAACAGATACCTGCTTCTTAATGAAAGTGCATACACCATCAGCATTGATGAAGCTGTTTCAGTTGAATTAAAATAGTCTTAAATTTATTGTTAAGGGAGAGATAATTATATGCAGGCAGATACTATTCAACACATTGGACAAATTGGTGTACCAATTAAAAATTTACAAAGAGCCATACTCTTTTATCAAGAAAAATTAGGGCTGTCCCTTTTATTTAGTACAGATAGTATGGCTTTCTTTGATTGTGACCGCCTAAGGATTATGTTGACGCTTCCGGAAAAAGAAGCATTTGCCCATCCGAGCTCCGTTATTTATTTTCAAGTAGATGATATTCAAAGAGCATATCAACAGCTTAAAAAAAAGCAAGTAATTTTTATTGATGAACCACATATGATTACGAAAATAGGAAATATAGAAACATGGATGGTGTTTTTCAGCGATACAGAAAACAATACTCATGCACTCATGAGTGAAGTGAAAATTTAATTTAGAAAAGAAAAATTTTGAGCGGATAAAAAAAGACTTTCTTTAAAATAACAAGAAAGTCTTTTTATCCTTTATAATGAAATCTATTTTCCGCAAACAATTAATCGAATGATCGAATAAATCTTTCTACTGCTTCTGCACCAACAGAAAGTGCAGCTTCATTCGGAGCCAGCTTCGCGTGATGTAGTCCGTATGGCGAATCTACTCCAAGCCAGAACATAAATCCTGGGATTACTTTTAACATATCTCCAAAATCTTCTCCAGTCATTGCTGCAGAAGCCTGGACATATTCAATGTCTGAACCTGCTAAGGATTCTTGAAACAGCTCTACATATTTTCCATCATTCACTACTTGGTAATAGTTAGATCCATAATCTACATTTATCTCACAATCATATGCTATTTCGAAGCCTTTAATCAGCTTTTCCAGTTTTTCTTTCACCAATAGAATAGAAGAAGCTTCTGTTGTACGGATGGTTCCTTCCAACCGCGCTGTTTCTGCTATAGCATTTTGTACAAATCCGCTTTCCATTTTCCCAATCGTAATAACAGAGCCGTCTAAAGGATTCAGCCCTCTGGAAACAATTTGCTGCAGCTGTACAACAAAGTTACTTGCTGCCACTGTCATATCCTTTGTTAAATGCGGATAAGCAGCATGTCCGCCGAGACCTTTAAAATCAATAAATAACTCACTTGTATTCGCGAATAAAAGTCCCGGTTTTGAAGACACTTTGCCGACTGGTAAATTAGGAGCAATATGCAGTGCAAAAATAGTGTCCGGTTTCCAATCAAGAAATTCCTTTGATTCAATCATTGGCTTTGCACCGCCCGGGCCTTCTTCTGCCGGCTGAAAAATAAATAGAACATTATCTTTTACAGGCTGTGCAATCAGTCTGCTGAGAGCTGCCAAAGCAATAGTCATATGGAAATCATGTCCACAAGCATGCATTTTCCCCGGATGTGTGGAGGAGAAGTCAAAACCTGTGTCTTCTAAAATCGGAAGCCCGTCTATATCTGTCCGGAAACCGATCCGCTTTGATGGATTGGTTCCAGATACATGTACTAAAATACCTGTCCGCCAAGTTTTGATGTCAACACGATCTGTCGCCATCTCCCGAATCTTCTCAAGCAAATACCTTTGCGTTTTCTCCTCTTTGAAGCCTAATTCAGGAATTTGATGGAGCTCCCTGCGGACAGTTTGCAAATCAAATGCTGTCATATCCTATTCATCTGCCTTAATTATCTAATTTACGAAGCTCTTGTTTAATTTCAGTTTTAGATTTAGTCTGCTCGTCAATTTCCTTTAACACACGTGCAGGCGTCCCACCTACTAATGTGTTTGGTTCTACATCCTTTGTAACAATAGCTCCTGCTGCTACAATAGAGCCTTTCCCGATAGTAATTCCTTCAAGTACTACAACATTTGCTCCAATAACAACATCATCTTCTACAATAACCGGTTTTGCAGAAGGGGGCTCAATAACACCAGCTAATACAGTACCGGCTCCAATATGACAGTTCTTTCCAACTGTTGCTCTTCCGCCAAGAACAGCGTTCATATCAATCATTGTTCCTTCACCGATTACAGCACCAATATTAATGGATGCACCCATCATAATAACGACGCCATCACCGATTTCTACCTGGTCACGAATAATTGCGCCCGGCTCGATACGTGCATTGATATTTTTTAGGTCCAGCATTGGAATCGCAGAATTACGGCGATCATTTTCTATAACATAGTCTTCAATAATAGATTCATTTTCTTTTAGGAATGCTTCTATTGCTTTCCACTCGCCAAATAATGTACCGCTTTTTGCATCTACAAATGCTTTAATCCCGTCTTGCTCAGGAAGCTTGTCTAAATTTCCTTTCACATACACTTTTACCGGGGTACTTTTCTTGCTATTAGAAATAAACTGTATAATTTCATTTGCATCCATAGTTAACTATTCCTCCATTTTTATAATCTCTTTATTACTTTAGCAGACGCTACCTTCAACGGCAACTAATATAATGCACTTATGTAAATAGAAAAGTCTGCTATCTTTTAAATAGGCTTTATCCCGCTGAAAGAGAAGTCTGCTTCTTAAAATTATACATAATAAAAAACCTCCATAATGCAGAATAAAGCGATTGTTCTTCCACATCATGGAGGTTTTATAATTATTTTTTATATGCATTCATATAGATATCCTTCTTCATTTGCTTTAATATGGCTCTTCTTGTCAGGATACCATCAAAATAACCATCTGCATCTACTAAACAAACAAACGGATGATCAATCGAAGCATTTAGACCGTCTAATAGATTATTTTCCCTTGTTAAGGTCGGCACGTCACTGGCCATTACATCCATTACCCGGATTTCTGACAGGCGATCCATTTCAAAGCTTTCTATCCCCAGCACTTCATTAAGAATAGCTGTTTTACCAATAATCCCCGAAAATTTATAAGCTGAATCAAGTACCGGAACTGCTGTATAACCGGATTTCATTAATACCAGTAATGCGTGTTCTAAAGGATTATTGAGCTGGACATGTGCCACCTTCTCAGCAGGTATAAGTACTTCACTTAACTTAATATCTGCCAACTGCTTATCTTGCGTTGCACTCACCTTATTTGCCCCCTTTTTTCATATAAACATTCGTATTTGCAAATTAATGATTCTTTTTAACATATCTGAAATTCTGTGAACAATTATCTATATATTACTTTTCTTGTATATCTGCTTCATATGAGCGTAACAAAACCCATGTGCTTTGTACCCTAAAACATTTATACATAAACTTCCAAATTAAATTATATTTCATTTTTATTTTATTCATACACACATTACCAGTTTAACACACTTCTGCTATTCTCTCACGATTATTGCATCAGCAAGTTCCTAAAGTACCAGGATCTGGTTCCTTTTAACGTTCTCTAATCTTCTTATGTAAATTAATGATTTTCCAAATGAAAAAAGCGCTCTATCCGTGCTATAATTTTTATAACAGGTTATCAGAAAGGAAATTATATAATGAATCGCAGAACATTTTTAAAAAGGTCTCTAGGAAGCTTGTTAACATTACTGGGTTTAAGTGGCGGCACTTATTTTTATGCTCGTGAGATTGAACCATCTTTACTGACAATTACGGAAGAATCAATTACTTCTCCGCAAATCCCCGCAGCTTTTAATCAATTTAAAATTGTCCAATTTTCCGATACACATTTAGGTTTTCATTATGACTTAGAACAGTTGGAATCACTTGTATCAAAAATTAACAATCTGAAGCCTGATTTAATTCTGTTTACAGGAGACCTGGTTGATGAACCCAATAATTATCATTGGAATAATAAGCTCATCCAATTATTGCAGCAGTTAGAAGCTCCAGAAGGAAAGTTTTGGATTTATGGAAACCATGATCATGGAGGCAATGGAACAGAAATTTTATATGAAACATTTGAAGCAGCCAATTTTACATTGCTACAAAATAGTGCATCCCGTATCCAGCGTGAAGATGCATCCTTCGTATTAGCAGGGATTGATGATGCTATGCTCGGTGATCCAGATATTAGTCAAGCTCTAGAAGAACGTACAGATTCTGACTTCACCATTCTTCTTGCACATGAGCCTGATCTCGCAGACGTAGTGAAGAATTACCCAGTGGATATTCAATTATCAGGACATAGTCATGGAGGACAGGTTCGTCTGCCATTTATCGGTGATCTATATACCCCTGCATATGCTGAAAAATATGTACAGGGAAAATATACTATTTCAGATAAATTGACGCTATATGTGAACAGCGGAATTGGAACAACCCGTTTACCATATCGGTTTTTATGCAGACCGGAGCTGCATGTATTTACACTTCATTCCTGATACAATTTTTAAAGACAGCAATTTCATAAAATAATGCAGCGAATCTTTGTTTTTTTATTAGCACTGTTTGAAGCAAGCTCTTAAATGTCATAATTCCTTCATAGGAGATGGTTTCTCAACATTTTATCCAATGCTATAATGAGTATAAGTATAGTTGGGAAAGGATTTAATGATATGAGACGCTACTTAGTACTTATTGGTTTATTTTTTCTATTGGCAGGGTGTGGGCGAAGTTATGCTATTGAAACAACCATGTCAGAACAGGTTCCCGATTTTGAATACACAACGCAGGATAAGGAGCAGCTTTCTCTGAGTGATTTAGAGGGAGATTGGTGGATTGCTGACTTCATTTTTACCAATTGCACAACAGTTTGTATGCCGATGACTCAAAATATGGCTCACCTGCAGTCCATGATGGAGGAAGAAGGGATTGATGCACAAATTGTTTCTTTTAGCGTAGATCCAGATTATGATACACCAGAAGTGTTAAAGGAGTACGCCTCTCATTATGATGCAAACTTTGATAACTGGTCTTTCGTAACGGGCTATGACTTTGAAACTATCCGTGAATTTTCCATTAAACATTTTAAGAATTTCGTTCAAGCCCCGGCAGATGGGGATGATCAAGTTATCCACGGAACCTCCTTTTTCTTAGTCAGCCCAGAAGGAGAGGTCGTCAAGAATTATGATGGTGTTGAAATGAAAAATATGGAGACCATCCTGGCTGATTTAAAAAAAGTAAATTAGACAACTCTGCTGTTACAATTGAAAGCAGCTCTTCCCGAGATCAGAAAGATTATAGTTCATTTGTTCAGCTAAAAGACCGCCTCTCTATGAATGCGGTCTTTTCCTTTTCTTCTTTTCAAACTTTATCACGTGCAAAAAACAAGCTCATTCGTTCGCATTTATTTTGATATAGTATTGAAATTGTATAAAGTTTAAGGTAGAGTAATAATTGAAATAAATTGATTTAAATCCTTTTTTAAAAGGGAGAGACTTGAAAATGAAACATGAAGTTGAGGTTCAAAAGATAGCACAAGCTTTATTTGTAATCAATAAGCATGCTAAAACAGCTCCTGAACCGAAGCAATTATATCAACTAAAAAAACAAGCTATCGAACAATTATTAAAAGAGAAGAGAGCTTTTAAAAAAGGGCTGCATTTTTCTAACCATCCAAGGCTTAGTAATCAGCATTCTACTGTACTTATTAAAGTTGGAGACTATTGTTTCCATATTCCTCCTGCAAAAGAGGATTTAAAACAGCTGGAGCATTTAGGTGCATTAGATCAAGCCTACCGAAATCCCCCGGTAAAAATGTCTTTATCTCAAGCAAAGCGGCTCATTTGCCAATATATTAACTGGAAACCGGAAAAATCAAAGTCCACATCGCCCAAGAAGCAGCGCTCAAGCTATTACGTCCCTTCCTCACTTGGCAAAATGGATTGGCCGCCTGTACGTTCTAAAAAGAAATAAGGAAATATCAGCCTCAGACGTTTACTACAGATTGCAAGAAATTAGGTAATGAGAGCTGTCTTCCTTATGTACAGGCTTTGTATCCAGTTTAAATAGGTGCCATCTATCTGACCTGCCGCGTATATTTATTTTCTTTTTAATAAAAATTGATGCAGCAATGGAAGCACAGCTAAGCTGATTCCTAAAAAAGCCAGACTTTGCATTGCTGCCTTTAAAAATTGCCACGCATTTCTTTCCTGAAGGACAGCTAAAATAACTGTTAAACTAATTATAATGGTGCTCGCACCAATGTAAGACATAAACCGCAACATTTGTTTTTTTATCGCCCATTTATATATTTTTTTCACTATATAGTAGACTGCTGCAGTGCATAGAAGCATCATGCCGAGATAAACATAAACAGCATTAATTCCAATATTTCCTATAGATACAATACCTGATAACGACATGTTCTCACCTTTCTTCCAGTTTTCACTTCTATCTAGTTTAGTCACTGCTGATTTTTTTATACAAATGTGCTCGAAAAGAACAAGCCGTCTAATAAAATGATCTCCCCCAACAGAAACTATATCTTTAGATATTTCAGTAATACTTTTAACGAGGAATGTTTTCAAGGTCGGTTAATCTCTGGCTCCAGTCCCATGACAAAGACGAAATTCCTTTTTTCATCATATCCATCCTATAAAAGTAAAAACCGCTTTAGCAAGGATTTCCTTACTCAGCGGTTAATTCATCTTTATTCTTTTTATGAGCCAGTAAAAAAGCTTCTTGTTTCTTTTCTAATTTCTCTTCAATTTGTGATATACTTTTTTCATCGTTTAATAATTCTTGTCTGTTCATATCAACCAATTGTTCGAAATTAAGTGATCTTGGACGCATGTTGTATTCTCCTTTCTATACTTTTTATTATACCCGTATTCGTTCATATTAATCCAAATTATTTGAACATTTATTGAAATTTTTATATTTTTTTAAGTGAAGGTGATTTTGTTGAAGCATTTAATAAACAATAATGTTAAAAATATTGAAATATCTGGAATTCGTAAATTTTTTAATCTCGTATCTGGTGAAAAAGATGTCGTTTCTTTAACCATCGGCCAGCCGGATTTTCATACCCCTGATAATGTAAAAAAAGCAGGAATACAGGCTATTGAAAATAACTTTACAACATATACACCAAATCAAGGGATTCTGGAATTGCGGAAAGCAATACATTCCTATTATCAGACAAACTATGAACTGACTTATCAGCCGGAAACAGAAATTATTGTTACCTCTGGTGCATCTGAAGCAATTGATATTACTTTTCGAACCATTCTTACACCAGGTGACGAGGTAATTTTACCAAGTCCGATCTATCCAGGTTACGAGCCGCTTATCACATTGGCGAATGCCAAGCCGGTTCATGTTAATACAGCAGGTACAGAGTTTAAATTCACTCCTGAGACACTTGCAGATGCCATAACAGAAAAAACGAAATGTGTTGTACTTCCATCTCCGTCTAACCCGACCGGTGCGGCGTATTCAAAAGTTGAATTACAGGCTCTCGCTGAAGTACTTAAAGGAAAAGAAATATTTATTTTATCAGATGAAATTTATAGTGAAATTGTATTCGATTTTGACCATACTTCGATTGCTTCTATTTCCGATTTAAAAAACCAGACGATTGTTATAAATGGGGTATCCAAATCACATTCAATGACAGGCTTTCGCATAGGCTACACACTTGCTCCGGAGTGGTTATCCAAGCAGATGCTAAAGGTGCATCAATATAATGTGTCCTGCGCTTCCTCTATCAGCCAATATGCTGCATTAGAAGCCCTGACAACTTATCAGCAGCACACAGCCCATATAAAACAGATTTTTAAAGAGCGCAGAGATTATGTCTATGAACGTTTATTAAAGATGGGATTGGATGTTGAACGGCCACAAGGAGCCTTTTATATTTTCCCTAAAATGCAATTAAACAACATGAATTCATTTGATCTTGGTCTCTCTCTTGTACGTGATGCCAAACTGGCCCTTGTTCCAGGCAGCAGTTTCTCTACTCATGGAGAAGGCTATATGCGTTTAAGCTACGCGTATCATGAAACTATTTTAAAAGAAGGCTTAGACCGGTTAGAAGCATACTTATCCACAAAAAGGTAAAGCAATAACCTGAAAGCTGGAGAAGCTGCCCTCATACTTTGAGGGCTCTCTGATTCGCATGTTTGCGCCAGATTACTTAAACATGCTACGATAAGAGAAGATTATGGACTTTTTGGAGATGAGCATGTGGAAAATATCAATCATAAAAAAGAATGGATAGGCTGGTTCAAGGCAATTGTTATTACCATCATGCTTGCCCTTTTTCTCAGGACTTTTATTTTTGCCACTTCTATTGTAGAAGGAGAAAGCATGTATCCCACCCTTCAGGACGGAGAACGTGTGATTTTTAATAAGGTTGTTTATTCTATCCATGAACCCGGTCGTGGCGATATTGTAATTATTCATCAACCTCCCAAAAACTACGTAAAACGTGTGATTGGATTGCCCGGCGAAACGATAGAAATTGAAAATAGTCAGTTGTATATTAATGGTGAGGCTTATCAGCAGCATTTTCTAAGTGATGAAGTAATTGCACAAACCAATAATTTTGGCCCTATTGAAATTCCTGAAGACAATTATTTTGTAATGGGGGATAACCGGTTAATCAGTAAAGACAGCCGAAATGGACTCGGATTTATCCCGCGGGATGATATCATTGGTAAATCCGAATTAATTATCTACCCTTTCAGCGAATTTGGCTGGGTAGAGTAAAAGCAGAAAACTGACGTCCTCTTCTCTTCAGAGAAATGGAGGCAGCTTTCTGCTTTTCTTACTATCTTGGAATTTATAGAATCATTCCCTCGTAGATAACTATTCTTTATCCATAACACAAAAACCAATATTTAATACAAGAATTGCAAAACACACCACACCAAAAAGCATTTCCATCCTAAAGCACTCCCTTCACTTATGTACATACCATTATTTAATATACCTATTCTAATACCATCTTATCAATATCCTCACATAAAATAAAGAAAAAAATGTGATTGTATGTTTTTTTCAAAAAAGGCTATTATTCGGATAAATACTTCCCAGAACCAAAAGCGAAATTGTATTTTTTTTACTTAAAACGGAGCCGGCTCAAGCTTTTCTACACTGCAATTACCTAAATGTCAGCATTCAGGTTCCGAGAAAAACTAGGGCAAACGTCTATACACATTTTATCTATCTGCATACAGTAATACTGTAAGTTCAGGAGGTGAAAAGCATGGGCTATGGATATGGTGGTGGCTACGGTTACGGTGGCGGCTATGGCGGCGGCTACGCTGGCGGCTTTGCGTTGATTGTTGTTCTTTTCATTTTACTAATCATCGTAGGAGCTGCATTTTACTGCTAATCAAAAAATGGCTTGTGCTGAAGGCACAGGCCATTTATTTTATATGGTCAACAAATTTTTTCCTTTTCATAAGCTCCTTTAGCCAATAATAATTCTTTCTTTTGGATAATTAAATTTGGCAGGATCCTTTTTACGTTTAAATATCATTAGAAAGGTAAGAATACCTACCCGTCCAATAAACATTAATACCATTAATATAATTTTACTGGCTGCGGACAATTCATCTGTAATCCCCAGGGATAAGCCAACTGTTCCAAATGCAGAGGTCACTTCAAAAATAATCGCATCCAGGGAAACAGGTTCTAACAGGGTAAGTATAATAATAGATGAAAAAACAACCATAATTGCAAAAAAAGTTACAGTAACAGCTTTATTTAAATCGACTTCATAAATCTCTCTATGAAATATTTTAACGCTCCTTCCACCCCGAATAAACGTAAATAGAAAAATGAGTACCAGTGCAAAGGTTGTTGTCCTTATACCTCCCCCGGCACTGCTAGGTGAAGCCCCAATAAACATTAATGCAGACATAAATAAATGATTTGTATCTGATAATAGGTTCAGATCCATTGTTGCCAGCCCGCCACTTCTAGTTGTGACAGATTGAAACAAGGCATAAAAGAACGACTCATGCCAGCTGATATCTTTAAAAAAACCATGAATATCAAATAAATAAACCCCTAATGCCCCAACCAATATTATAGAAAAAAAAGTTGTCGTTGTAAGTTTCGTAAATAAACTAAAATGAAATTGGTTTTTTAATTTTCTTTTATGAAATAAATATTCCTTTACTTCAATAATTACTGGATAGCCGATGGCACCAAGGATAATTAGCACCATACACATAAATTGGACAAAATAATCAGATCGAAAAGGAATTAATGACTGCCCGGTAATATCAAAACCGCCATTAGAAACTGAGCTGATTACAAAGAAAAATCCATGTAATAATGCTTCGCCAGCCGAAGAATAATACTTCATAAAATAAATTCCTATGATAATGAAAAAAACAGCTTCTATTATCAGCAGTACAAAAACAATATTTTTAATTAATCTTACCATACCATCAAAATGGGTTTGATTCTGGTCAGTCATAATCATATTTCTTTCTCTGAAACCAATCCGCTTCCCTAACATAATCCAGAGCATTGTACCTATTGCCATAATCCCTACTGCCCCGAGTTGCATTATAAGAGCTAAAATAATAATCCCAGTCGTGCTTAATGAATCAGCAATAGAAATTGTACTTAATCCTGTTACGCTAATCGCACTGACAGCTGTAAATACAATATCAATTAACGGAATATCGATACCTGGCTGATGAGAAACAGGTAAAGATAACATTACCGTTGATAACGCTATCGCAGCAATATAATAAAACAACAACAGCTGGAAAGGTGTCCATTGGCGGATATTCTTATATTTACTACGTTTTTTTTGCATTGTTTTCCCTTCTTCTTCTCAAATAAAAACCTAAAAATGTATGTGCAAAAAGTCCGTTAAATAGGACCAAGAAGTTCAAGGCGCCGAGATTTTTTACAAACGAGCTTTCACTGGAGATGGCGACTTCTGTGTTGTCCATAGAACGTGGACGGTCTTAGCAGAAGTTCCTCCATGCTTTTAAATACGTGAGTAACGCTTTTGGCGGGGCGAGTAATCGCAAGTCCCAGCCCCATTGGAAAACTCCCGTCAACCGACTTCCGCAGGATGCGGTGGCTTCTACGTTGCCCACACGACGTGGGCGTTCCTAGTAGAAGATCCTCTTATCCCGTGTCATTTTTATTGGACTTTTTGAACATCCTCTAATAAATTTCTTTAAATTTCTGGATTAAATTATCTCCCTCATATCCCTTCTCTATAAGTGTTGTTAAAAGCTGTTCCACATCTTTTTTTTGCTTATCGATTATTTTTCCCATCAGCATTACGTTCATTTGATTACCTATTTCATGCATCTCCGTCAATTTTGTTATAAATGAAGCGGGTTCATTCGTATCTTTTGTAATCGTCGCTTGGACCATCAGCTCTTCATTCTGCTTATCTTTAAAATACTCCCAATAAGAATGGTTGATAAACCCTTCGATTAACCATGTATCATAGTCATCTTCACGATTAATAATCAGCCCGTCGATCAGGTTTACTTCCGTTCCTTCTAATCCTTTATCATAATCTAAAATCACTAATTTACGCAGTTTAAATGTTTTCATACAATTCACTCCCCAGTATGAATCCTAATAATTTTACAACACTTCTCTTTGACAGTCCATCTCATTTTAATGTGAGGGCTTATGCTGCCCTTATAATAACACAGTTTTTATATTTCTTTCATGTAACAAAAATAATATTCTTTTCTGCAGCATATATGGAAGCAAGATTATTGGAATCAAAGGTAGTCCCATGATACACTTACTAGCAAATATTGTTTTTTTACAGGTTAGAAAATTTTAAAATTCATTTTTACAATATAGACGAAGGAGAGCAACTACATGAATCAAATCATTGAAACAATAATGAATCACCGATCTATTCGAAAATTTGCAGATAAACCTTTAAATAATGTTCAAATAAAAACAATTGTAGAATCTGCACAACGCGCATCGACTTCCAGTAATGTAATGGCGTATAGTATTATCGGCGTGTCAGACCTCGCGATAAAAGAAAAACTCTATGCAGTTTCCGGACATGCTCATGCGAAGAATAATGGTCATTTGCTGATTTTTTGTGCTGATTTGCACCGAATTAATCAATTAGAAGGAATCGAACATACAGGGACTTTTCAAAATAATATTGAAAGCACGGAACAATTTATAGTTGGCACAATTGATGCTGCTTTAGCTGCCCAAAATGCTGCCATTGCTGCAGAATCTTTAGGGTTAGGTATTTGCTACTTAGGAAGCCTGCGTAATGATATTCAGGCTTTTAACGATATTCTTCAATTACCGGCTCATGTTGTCCCGTTGTTTGGGATGGCAATCGGCTATCCAAAAGAAATACCGGATATCAAGCCGCGCCTCCCTCTTGCCGCAATCTATCACGAAAATCAATATATTCCTTTTGAAAAACAAAAGCACTTTATTCAGGAATATGATCTAACTATGAAAGATTATTATGAAACACGAAATTCCAATAACAAACAGGAAACATGGACAGAGCAAATCCGCCAAAAATATGAAAAACCAACTCGGATGGATGTAGGTCCATTTGTAAACGCAAAAGATTTAAACAAACACTAGAAACTGAATATATCCTTGGAGAAATTAATAAATCCCTCCATCTTATATCAAAAAACGACAGATAGCTGAACTGCACCTCCAATTGTTAATACATTTTACATTTGGAGTGAGGTTCAATAAACTGTCGTTTTTTATACATCAAAATTCAATTTTTCTTCAAACGTAAAAACTTTATTTTCCCCCATTCAATTGATAATAAACTTGAAAATAAATGATATTAATCCAAAAAATCAACATCTTCTATCTCGAATGCAGGCTGATAATAAATATAATTACTGTCTAAAGTTCGATAAACATATCCGCCCGATAACCGATGTACACCCTTATATGCAGATATGGAAACTAATGGTGTCTGGTGACGGATAGTTATATCCTCTTTTCCAATATACTGAAGAGAAGATTCCATATGAATATGTAATAAAATAAATCATCAAGAGGAATTGTCTCTGTCCAATCAATGTTGTCAAAAAAACCATAGGATTATTACTGCTGTTATGATGGTAAAAGCCGATATACTTCCCCAAATCGTAAAACGTTTCATAGCTAATCCCTCCTGCACTGCCACTTTTCTATTTAATGCTCTTATCTTTTTTTATTCAAAAATTTTTTCCATTATTATCAAATAAAAAATACTTAAACAGCAGCTAACCTTTTTAACTTTATTTACCTCTACTTATCCGTTTTCTTATTTCTTTACTAATCCTTGACTCCGTGTATATAGGCAGGTTTTTGGAAATTGTTTACAAGCATAAATAATGGCTTTTTTATCAAAATAATAAGTGCAAGATATGAAAAGGAGTGAAGGTAATGACAGTAGGTACGCAAGTTCAACAAACTATTTCAGGTTTAAAAAGTGCACAGGCAAGCCTTGAGCAGTTTGCACTTCAAACAGATAATAAACAGGCCAAGCAGCTGTATAAAAATGCAGCACAACAAACACAAGGTATTTTAGATCAATTAGAACCAAGAATACAACAAGTAATGCAGGAAGAGCCTCAGTACAAACAGTAATAAGATATGTTAGACAGTACAGTAAAACCGGGGACTATTCATACAGTCCCCTCTACATATCAGATAAAGAACAGGATGTGAGTATATGAATTCCAGAAAAATTACACTGTTGTTACTCTTTATTATTTTTTTAGCCGGTTGTAATCATAATGAATCTTCTTATTCCGATAATCCCAATATAACGCATTTATCCACGAGTTCTAATCAAGAAGCTGCTGTCCAGGCAAAAGAATTATTTACGGATAGAGAGGATATTGAAGCTGTTCATGCAGTAAATACAAAAGACACACTGCTGGTCACTATTGAAATCCCTCATCATGAGCGATTTTCACTGGAAGAAAAAAGTAAAACTTATCAAAAAGAACTGGAACGGGCTTTTCCCGATTTCACCATAGAATTGTCAACCGACAAAAAGATAATCATTGAAACAGCGGAGCTCGAGGAAAAAATAGTAAAAAATAATTTAATTGAAGACGAAATAAAGAAACAGATGGAGAAAATAATCCATTTATCCAAGGAACAGACTTAATAGGAGTGAATGCTTCAGCAGCCCTCCGTTTGTTTCATATAAACCCGAAAAGGAGTGTCTTAAATGGGAGATAAAAAGAAACAAAAATTACAGCCAAACCAACAGCAATATCAAGCTTTCCAACAAAAACGTGAAATAAAACGGCCCATCTTTAAAAATTGTATTAAGGCTTTCCTTATAGGCGGTTTAATCTGTCTTATCGGCCAGCTTATTTCTACCTTTTATATTTATCAATTTAATTTCACAGAAAAAACCGCCGGGAATCCAACCGTTGCCACATTAATTTTTATCACGATGCTGTTAACCGGTTTCGGTGTTTATGATCGTATTGCACAATTTGCAGGAGCTGGTTCTGCAGTTCCTGTAACAGGATTTGGAAACGCCGTTATCTCTTCAGCAATTGAGTACCGATCAGAAGGATTTATTCTCGGTGTAGGCAGCAACATGCTCAAACTAGCCGGACCTGTCATTGTTTACGGTGTGTTTTCTGCATTTATCGTAGCCCTCATTAAAACGATTCTCACGCAATGGGGGGGATTTTAATGCTACAAGGACACCAATCCTGGATTTTTGAAAATCGTCCATCTATTCTATCTACAGGAACTGTCGGCGGGCCTTTTGAAGCAAAAGGAAAAATTCCAGAAGCATTTGATATTCTTCATGAGGATATGTGGATTAATCAAGATTCCTGGGAGAAAGCTCAGCAAAAAATGTTGGAAGAAGCAATACAGACTACTTTGAAAAAAGGCCGTATTGAAAAGGAAAAGGTAGAATTTTTAATTGCCGGTGATTTAATTAACCAAATGACCCCGACCAGTTTTGCCGCAAGTACAAGCAGCATCCCTTTTTTAGGGACCTTCAGCGCTTGTGCCACCTCTATGGAAAGCCTGGCACTCGCTGCTTCTATTATTAATGCTAAGGGGGCAAATTATATTCTTTGCGCAGCTTCCAGTCATAACGCAGCGACAGAAAAGCAGTTTCGTTACCCGACAGAATATGGCGGACAGAAGCCTCCTACCTCTCAATGGACAGTTACCGGGGCAGGATGTGCGCTTGTTACTCAAAATGGGGCCGGACCCTCTATAACATCTGCCACAATTGGAAAGGTAGCTGATATGGGAATGACTGATCCATTTAATATGGGCGGAGCTATGGCTATTGCTGCCGCTGATACGATTGAAGCTCACTTTCGAGATATGCAAATTGATCCATCTTATTACGATTTGATAATAACTGGTGACCTTGGTCATGTTGGAAGGGAAGTTTCTCTGGATTTATTACACGACCGTAATATCCCGATTGATGCAGAAAAATATGTTGATTGCGGCATCGCTATATATCGTGAGGATCAGCCGGTACTTGCCGGGGGAAGCGGGGCAGCTTGTTCAGCCATTGTGACCTATGGGCACTTTCTTCAAGAAGTAATGAAAGGAAATTTAAAAAGAATTCTTGTCGCAGCAACCGGATCTCTTCACTCTACACTAAGTATTCAGCAAAAAGACCCCATCCCATGTATTGCACACGCTGTGTCAATCGAAGCAAGAGGTGAACACATATGATTTTTTTCTGGGCATTTGTTGTAGGAGGTCTTATCTGCGTTATCGGGCAAATTATGTTTGATGTATTTAAGTTATCTCCTGCACACACATTATCGATTTTGGTTATTGCCGGGGCTGTTTTGGATGGAATTGGCTGGTATGAACCGCTTATTGATTTTGCCGGAGCAGGAGCAACAGTACCAATCACAAGCTTCGGGAACTCTTTAGTCCACGGAGCAATGCAGGAAGCGGAAAAGCACGGGTTAATTGGTGTGGTAACAGGAATGTTTGAGGTAACAAGTGCAGGTATTTCTGCTGCGATTATATTCGGTGTCATCGGTGCTATTATTTTTAAACCAAAAGGATAGGGAGATGCTTTATGACAGTAGGATCACAAGTAAAAACATGTTATGCTACCTTAAAATCCATTGAAGCTGGATTAGATCTTTTACATGCTTCAACAACAGAACAAGATTTAAAAACAACTATAGACGAGACTTCTCAGTTAATTAAGATTGCACGTCAGGATATACATCAGCAAATTATTCATATTGACAAACAAGAACCGCAATATAAATCCTAAAGGGAGGGAAAAGCATGCCTGAATGGATATCTATTATTATTCGGTCCATTATTTTAATCACAGTCTTATTTTTCTTTGTAAAATGGCTGGGTGCAAAGCAATTATCTCAGCTCAATATATTTGAAACCATTTCTGGAATTGTACTCGGAGGAATCGCCGCCTTCCATACTGTTGATCCATACAATAGCTTTTATTATGCATTATTAGCCATGTTTGTCTGGTTTATTGCTGCATTCACAATTGAAAAGTTATCCTTGAAAAGCAAGCGTATACGGGACTTCACAGATGGAAAAAGTACTGTTTTTATTCAAAATGGGAAGGTGATGGAGGAAAATTTAAAAAAAGAAGGCTATTCTACCGATGACCTGTTAGAAAAGCTCAGGAATAACGATCAATTCCTTGTTTCCGATGTAGAATTTGCTGTTTTAGAGCCGACTGGAGAATTAAATGTTCTGCCAAAACGGGAAAATCGGCCAATAACCTTAAAAGACTTAAATATCGCTCCAGCACCTGACAAAGAACCGCAAACCGTTATTGCAGACGGTAATATACTGCTGGAGCCTCTGGCTAATGCTTCTTTAAATCCAACCTGGCTTGAAGCTGAATTAGAGAAACAAAACGTCACAATAGATAACGTTTTTCTCGGTCAAGTTGATCATCAGGGACAGCTTTTCCTTGATCTGTATGATGATCATATTGCCGTGCCTGAACCTGCACAGTCTGCTCTTTTATTAGCCAGTATGAAAAAATGTCAGGCAGATCTAGAACTGTTTGCTTTAGCTACAGATAACCCTCAAGCCAAGGAATTATACGACCGGAACCAAAAACGGCTTCAGGAAGCAATAAGACGAATAGAGCCTTATTTAAAATAATAGGAGCCCAATATTAAATAAGCAACAAAAATAGGCAGTGAGACTTTTTCAGCTATATGAAAGCCTCCTGCCTTTATTGTTTTATCTTTGCTCCCATTCCTCTTTTAAAAATGAATAAATACAGGTATCCTGAGAATACTCCGGCAGATTAATATAACTTCTTAACAATCCTTCTTTTTGAAATCCAAGCTTGTCTAATAACTGATTAGATGCCTTGTTTTCAGGATAGGTAATAGCGCCGACTCTTTTTAAATTCAATTGCTGAAAGCTATATTCCAGTATTTTTTTAACAGCCTCACTTGTATATCCCATTCTCCAAAAATCAGGATGCATATCAAACCCAATTTCAGCCCGTTTATTCCATATCTGCAAATTATTTAATCCGATAGTGCCTGCTAACTCTTCCGTATCTTTCGGTACTATCCCCCAACGAACAGCTCTATTTTCCTGAATATGTTTTTGGAAGGAATCAATCATTTTTTCGGCTTGTTCTATTTTTTGAAATGGCTCTATTCCATAATAGCGGGTAACTTCTTCCTTAGAAAAAATCTCAAATATCTTCTGTTTATGCTCCTGATTGATTTCGATTAAGCGCAGCCGCTCCGTCTCCATACTTGAAAATTCCATAGGCCTGCCTTCTTTCTTATTGGATTTAAGAAATACGAATAATTACCTTTCCAAATTGCTTTCCTCCGTCTAAATAGCTGAGTGCATCTAAACTTTGATCGAGAGAAAAAACACGATCGACCACCGGATGTAATTGGTATTGTTCAGCATGCTCAAGAGCAGCAATCAATTCTTCTCTGCAGCCCATCGTGGATCCAATAAGCTTGTACTGCCCATAAAAGAAAGAACGCAGATCAAACTCCACAATATCGTCCGTAGTTGCACCGAACGTTACAAATCTTCCTCCCTTCTTCAAAATAGTTAAAGAACGGCTAAAGGTTGCTTTTCCGTTACTATCAATAACCATATCGATTGTTTCATTCCCCAGTCTTTCCTTCCAGTCATCAGCTGTATCAATAACAACATCTGCTCCAAGTTTTACAGCCTTTTCTCTTTTCTCAGCACTTCTTGATGTTGTAATAACCCGCGCACCAATATTTTTTGCAAATGCAATTAGATAAGTTGCCACCCCTCCGCCTGCTCCAGGAATAAAAACAGTCTCTCCTTTTTGAAGCTGACCTTTTGTAAACATCGCCCGATAGCCTGTCAAGGCAGCCAATGGGAAGGCCGCTGCTTCTTCCCAGCTCATAAAGGATGGCTTGGGCTCTACCTGATCTTCGGAAATAACAATTTTTTCAGCAAACGTTCCATGATCCGGCATCCCTAAAATATCAAATTCTACCGGTGGAGCTTCATTATTTTTTACCCAGCGTAATGCAGGATTAATAATTACTTCATCTCCAACCTTTACATCTGTAACGTTTCTGCCTACTTTTTCAACAATTCCGGCCCCATCTGAACCAAGTATCAGAGCCTTGTCTGTTCCCTTTCTGCGATTAGGGATACCTAAATCTCGCCGGTTAAGGCCTGCTGCCTTCAGGCTAATAACTACTTCTGATCCCCCAGGCTCCTGCAATTCCATTTCTTTCATTTGTAAACTGCCGTTTTCATGTACAAGCGCTCTCATCAATCTAACCCCTCTCCATTATTCATATAATATTGTGATAGTTCTGCTGGTTTTGGAATATTATTTTTTCACAAAGAGATAATATTCAGCCTATATATTCATTTTAAAATACTAATGATTCTTTTACCCAATTATAAGCTCACGAATTTATTATGTACAAGAGCTCTCTTTATAATAAAAAAGAAAGCTCTTTATCTTAAAAGCCTAAAATATAAAAACAGCTGCAATTGTTGCAATAACTAAACCAATAACTACTGGAAAGAAATTTTTCCTCACTAATTCAATTGCAGAGACACCACAGAATCCTGCTACAGCAATAAGAGATGACCAAGCGATTAGTGCACCTCCGCCTGACCAAATTGCCCCAAGCTGACCAATTGCAGCTAATGTACTTGCATCTATAGAAGAAGATTGTAATGATGCAGCCAAAGCTCCTGTTAAAGGTAAGCCAGAAAAACCAGATCCATCTAAACCAGTGATAATACCAACTAACAATAAACTAAAAGCAACAAAGACCGTACTTTCTGGAAGAAAAGACTGGATAGAGGTAATAATTTCAAATAAAAAAGATGGCGCTTCTTCTACAAGCAGGATATCCTTGGAAAACTCAGCACTTCCTAAAAAGAAAAATCCGGCAATAGGAATGACTGGTCCCATTGCTCTAAAAGCAAAGACAAACCCATTCGTAATGTGATTACCAACATAATCCAATGCATTTCGTTTTCCGAATACACCTGTAGCGAGTAATAATAAAATAACCGCTACTCCTCCTACAAGAGCAGCACCTTCTCCGCCTATTAAATCACTGGATCCAAAAAATTTATTATAGAGCATATACCCAACTACGGCCAGTAAAACAACAGGCACCAGCCAAGCAAAAATACGGCTCCATTTGATCAGATGCTTTGAAGCTGCTTTATGCCCGGAAGAATCATAGTCTTGAATTTGTTCTGCTTCTACCTGATTTCTCGGGTCTTCTTTTGAACGGATAGATTTCCGATAAAATAAATAGGCTAATACAGAAGCAATTACTCCAGTAATAAGAGATAGAACCAAAGACCGGTCTGCAACTACTGAAGTTTCTACACCGGCAGCTTTCGCGGATAACGCCGGAGCTACCTGAACAATATAATCAGAGGACAGCGCCATCCCTTGGCCTGCAATGGTAATTGCAACTGCAGCTGTAATAGCGGGAAGCCCGGACCTTATTGCCGCAGGAACAAGTAAAGCGCAAATAAGCGGCACGGCTGGTGTTGGCCAGAAAAATAAGGAGATACAATACGTAACAATAATCAAAACAAAATAAGAAAGGTGTCCATTAGTCATGACCTTTTGAATCGGCTGAATCATAAGCACATCTGCCCGTAAATCCTTTAGTGCGTTTAACAATGCAAGCATAAAAGTAATAATCAAAAAGATGCTGAAAAGCTCTTGAGCTGCAACTAAATTAGCGTAAAAAATAGCCATAAACCCACTGACTATGCTTCCCTTATAGACACACGCAATAACAAACGTTCCCAGCAAGCTTGGAAGGACAATCCCTCTCCGAAAAATCATTGTCACCAAAATAAGCAAAGTGAAAAATCCATACAGTAAATGCGGGATAGTTAAACCCATCTTATTCATATCCTCTCCTTCAATGTGTACAATAGCCTATGCAGCAATGAAGACAGAGGGTACAAAAATAATAGAAATAGATGTAAGGGCTGTTTTATCATAGTAAAGAACAGAAAATCATGCGTAATAAAGTTTCGTTGTATAATATCTTACTTACTAAGGAAAAAACGCAGTGGTTTTGGAATTTACCACTGCGTTTTAACTGAAATTTATTCTAGAATATCTATAACTTTTTTTACTGAGTCTGCAGATTTATCTAATTGTATTTTCTCTTCATCTGTTAAATCCAGCTCGATAATTTCTTCCATTCCTTTTCCACCGAGAACAGTAGGAACTCCCAGATAAATCTCCTGATATCCATATTCTCCTTCTAAGTAAGCAATGGATGGCAAAATACGCCGCTGATCCTTGAGAATCGCCTCTGCCATCACTGCTAACGATGCAGCAGGTGCGTAATAAGCACTTCCGTTTCCTAAGAGATTTACAATCTCCCCTCCGCCAGTCCGGGTTCGCTGTACAATTTCTTCCAGCCGTTCTGGAGAAATAAGTTTTTCAAGCGGGATCCCTCCAGCATAGGAATAACGGGTAAGCGGCACCATATCATCACCGTGTCCACCAAGAACAAACCCGGTTATATCTTTTACAGAAATATTTAATTCCTCTGCAACAAAAGCTCTAAAACGAGCTGTGTCCAGCACACCTGATTGTCCTATTACACGTTCTCTAGGAAAGCCCGATGCTTTATAAACTGTATATGTCATTGCATCAACAGGATTAGTCAGAACAACAATAATTGCATTCGGGGAATACTTCACAATTTCTTTTGTAACCGACTTCATTATTTTTGCGTTTGTATTTACTAAATCATCCCGGCTCATTCCTGGCTTACGTGCAATTCCGGCAGTAATAATTACTAAGTCAGAATCTTTTGTATCGGCATAATCCGACGTTCCAGTTACTCTCGCATCAAAACCTTGAACCGGAGCTGCTTCCGCCATATCCAATGCTCTTCCCTTTGTTGGGTTCTCCATATCCGGGATATCAACGAGAACAACATCTCCTAATTCCTTTTGGGCAACCATTAATGCAGTAGTTGCTCCTGTAAAGCCAGAACCGATAACGGAAATCTTTTTACGTACAGAAACCATCAAACTACCTCCTACTATTTGTTCCTTTATTTGAAGAAAATGTTTGCAGCAAATGATAATTTATATCGTTGCTGCAAACATTTTCTCAAGATTAACAGAATTAATTACTCTGTTTCAATATTCTTTTTTAGAATAGAAAGCTGGCTTTTTTATGCTTTCATATTTTTAATAAGTTCATCAGCAAACTCAGAGCATTTCACTTCTGTTGCACCATCCATAAGACGGGCAAAGTCATAAGTCACCACTTTAGAACCAATTGTTTTATCCATTGATTTTGTAATTAAGTCAGCTGCTTCTCTCCATTCTAAATGCTCAAGCATTAATACAGCAGAAAGAATAACAGAAGACGGGTTAACTTTATCTAATCCTGCATATTTCGGAGCAGTACCGTGAGTTGCTTCGAAAATAGCATGTCCAGTATCATAGTTAATGTTTGCTCCCGGAGCAATACCAATACCGCCCACCTGTGCAGCAAGTGCATCAGAAATGTAATCACCATTCAGGTTCATTGTTGCTACTACGTCAAACTCTTTTGGACGAGTAAGAATTTGTTGTAAGAAGATATCTGCAATAGAATCTTTTACAAGGATTTTACCTGCTGCTAATGCATCATCCTGAGCTTTGTTTGCTGCATCTTTACCTTCCGCCTCAACAATACGGTCGTATTCAGCCCAAGTAAATACTTTATCACCAAATTCTTGTTCAGCAACTTCGTAACCCCAGTTTTTGAAGGCTCCTTCAGTAAATTTCATAATGTTACCTTTATGTACTAAAGTAACACTTTTGCGGCCTTCACTTAATGCATAATCAATAGCAGCACGAACAATACGTTTTGTACCTTCTTCAGATACCGGTTTAACACCAATGCCTGATGTTTCAGGGAAGCGAACATTTTTAACGCCCATTTCATTTTTTAAGAAGTTAAGAACCTTCTTAACCTCGTCAGTGCCTTCCTGCCATTCAATACCAGCATAGATATCTTCTGTATTTTCACGGAAGATAACCATATCAACATCTTCCGGACGTTTTACTGGAGATGGAACACCTTCAAAATAACGTACAGGACGCAGGCAGGTAAATAAATCTAATTCTTGACGTAAAGCTACGTTCAGAGAGCGAATACCGCCACCTATTGGTGTAGTTAATGGACCCTTGATAGCAATCTTATATTCATTAATTTTATCAAGCGTATCCTTTGGTAACCATTCACCTGTCTTATCAAAAGCTTTTTGACCAGCATATACTTCTAACCAATCAATAGATTTTTCACTATTATAAGCTTTCTCTACAGATGCTTCGATAACACGGCGGGCAGCAGCCCAAATATCCGGGCCAGTCCCATCTCCTTCAATAAATGGGATTACTGGTTTATTTGGTACATTCATTTCGCCGTTTTCTACTACAATTTTTTCACCTTGTGTCATAGATAAAAACCTCCTATTAATGATTCCTATTACATTCTACTACATTTTAACGATATTATCATTATCCTCTATCTTCAATAGCAACATAATCCTGTAAATCCGGTCCGTTATATTCAGCACGCGGGCGGATTAAGCGGTTGTCAGCATATTGCTCTAAAATATGCGCTATCCAGCCGGAAGTTCTGCTGACAGCAAATATCGGTGTAAATAAATCCTCATCAATTCCTAAGCTGTGGTAAACAGAAGCGCTGTAAAAATCAACATTTGCAGGAAGACCTTTATGCTCTTTTACATAGTCCTCAATTTTGATAGACATGTTATACCATTTTTCCTGCCCGGTACGTTTCGTCAATTGCTTAGACATTTCTTTTAAGAATTTAGCCCTTGGATCACCATTACGGTATACACGGTGCCCCATTCCCATAATTTTTTCTTTGTTTTCCAGTTTTTCTTTAATATAAGGGATAGCATTTTCTTCTTCACCAATTTCAAGAAGCATCTTCATTACATTTTCATTTGCACCGCCATGTAACGGTCCTTTTAAAGCTCCAATGGCTGCTACAAGTCCGGAATAAATATCGGAAAGTGTTGCTACACAAACCCTAGCTGTAAAAGTAGATGCGTTTAATTCATGGTCAGCATGAAGAACAAGTGCTTTATTAATTGCTTCTACTTCAATGTCCTCCGGATCTTTTCCATTCAGCATAAATAAGAAGTTTGCTGCATAGCTTAAGCCTTCTTTTGGCTGAACTGGATCTTTTCCATCACGAATTCTGGCAAATGCAGCTACGATAGAAGCAATTTTTGCCTGAATACGAATTGCTTTTCTCTTATTTGCTGCTTCATCCATATCGTCTGCTTCTTCGTCATAAATTCCTAATAATGAAACCGCTGTCCGTAGAGCTGCCATCGGATGAACACTTTTTAAATCATATGAACGCAAATGATTAATAATTGCGTCTGAAACGGTCATATTCTTTGCTAAATCAGCTTTTAGCGCATCTAGTTCTGATTTCGTTGGAAGCTTTTGATTCCAAAGTAAATAAATAATTTCTTCAAAGCTGGAATTTTCAGCTAAGTCATCAATTTTATAACCAACATAGGATAATTGATCATCAATGATCGAACTGATTGCTGATTGTGTTGCGACAATATTTTCTAATCCTTTTGTTGTTGACATATTACCCTCTCCCTTTCCAGTTAATCAGAGTATTACATATTTCTACATTAAATAAATAATACAAGGGTGACAAACTAAATTTTGGCTGTTTAAAGCTATGTAGGAATAAATTTAAGCAAATATTATTACATTCGCTTAGTATCAATCAGGTGATGGAACTCGCGTTTCGTGGACGATTAAACGTGGAACCAAAATCTTTTGAAAGTTACGAATCAAATAATTTATTATTCTACTTTTTAAACAAACTCAGAAAAACTTTATCTTTATTTGTACCCTGATTTGATTAAAGCAATCCTTTTTGCCTGCCCATCTATCATTATAAATGATAATAAGCAGAATGTGAATTGAAACCGTTTAAATTTTGTAAAATAACTGCTAACGGACTCTGTAATTGATTTTCTCATTATTTGCGTTAAATAAGCCCGGTTTATTAAGGGTGATTTCTTGAGTACGGTTTTTTACTTCTCTACGATGTGTTTAATTTTTTCTTTTAACTTTGTATGATAATCATTCCGTCTGAACCCGCCGTGTATTTTGAGATAAAAATCCGGTATCTTAATGACACATTCCAAACAGTCGTATTAGTATTTAAAATACCTTTGGAACAAGTTTCCTATACTTTTTTTGATGGAGCAATATTCTCCGCAAAACGAGTAATCCCAGCCCCAAATGCTAAATCAAACTCTTAACACTTCTACTTTGCTATCTAAAATCATAGATTACAATAAGGTCGTTTATTTGGGGGAAATATAATGCAATCAAAAATCGTTGGACAACTTATCCGCAGTCTTATTATCATTATCATTTTATTCGGCAGTATTTTTCTTCTTTATATGCTTTTCCCTTATATATATCCTATTCTGATAGCATTTTTACTGTCACTTCTCTTTCAGCCCTTCATCAGATTTTTTGCAGAAAAGTTAAAAATGCCGAGATTACTTGCTTTAGTCAGCACGTTTATTCTTTTTTTCAGCTTGTTCACTTTCGTTTTGTTCTTTTTAGTAAGTGAGGTCTACCAAGGTATTCTTTACTTATCGGACAGGCTGCCAGCTTATTTTCACCATATGATGGAACAGTTTCAACAACTGTTAGATACCCAAATATTACCTTTATATGATCAATTGCTTTCTCTTTTAACTACTTTACATGTTGATTATCGTTTGGAGGTCTATGAGTATATAAATTCCTTTACGGAATCTGTTACTGCAGCCTCAACCCGGTTCTTTCAAATGCTGTTACAGCAGTCGGCAAATTTTCTTATGATGCTGCCAAATTCCTTTACTGTTTTTATTTTTATTATATTGGCTACTCTTATGATCAGCTATGATTTTCATAACATCCAAAATAAGTTTCGCGAAATTATACCTTCCAATTGGTATGCTCTTCATAAAAAAATAGCCTCTCATTTAAAAGAAGCTGTAATTGGCTATTTTAAAGCACAACTCATATTGGTCTGTATTTCTGCAGTTATTTTATGGGTTGGGCTTTCCGTTCTCGGTGTAGAGCATGCATTTACGATTGTTTTATTTGCTGCGATTGCCGATTTTATCCCTTATTTAGGAATTGGAATTATTATTATACCCTGGATTCTTTTCAGCTTTTTAACCTTTAATTATCCTTTAACAATCGGTTTATCTGTTCTTTATGGCCTTATTATTATCATCAGGCAATTGATAGAGCCTAAAATTGTGGCAACTTCTATTGGTATTTCGCCTTTAATGATGCTCATAGGGATGTTTTTAGGTATCCAATGGCTTGGAGTCTTTGGATTTATCCTTGCTCCTGTGATTTTAGTAGTTATACTCGCCATCAAAAAATCAGGCGTATTCCAGCAATTATTTCTTTATATTAAGGGATAATTTATCACCATCGGCGGTAAATTATTGTGTTTCTGCCTACAAACTGCATTGCTATTTTCTTTAGTTGCTTTTTAAATTGATTTCTTGTCCAGGGTATCAGTAACAATAAACCAACTATATCTAAAACAAAACCAGGGATAATAAGCAAAAATGCTCCAAGCATCGTTGCCAGTCCATCGAGAATTTCATCGGTTGGTGGTGTACCTCTCTGTATTTGCAGCTGCGCACGTCTAAAAACTTCCATTCCCTGATACCTGGCTAGGAAAATACCCAATATAGCTGTTCCGATAATTAATCCAACTACCCATAAAACACCAATAAGCTGGCTTAACCAAAGAAACACACCAATCTCTACTGCCGGGATAATTATAAATGCCAGAAGAAGGTATTTATTTCTCATTTTCAACACCCTTTCTACTTTGATACGGTATTTTCACCCATTCCCAGAATATATATCCTAAATATATAAAAATAGAAATACCTATATTATCTATCCATTGAATTGTATCATTGAAAATGAGTTGTTTCACAGTTAAAAAAATGAAACAAAGAATTGGCAATCCGATATTCTTTTTGAACATATTACCTTCCCTTCGTAAATACGTCTCTTCACTAAAATCAATAAATAAGCCAGCTTTTATTTTACCATGTTCCCATACAGACTTAAAAATAAAACCCCCGAATCGGGGGTTTAACTTATTTTTTATATTTTTTATAGTACGCCTGCATGGCCGGCATATACCTGTCCACGGCTGCTGTCTACAGTAATATCTTGACCGTCTTCTAATACTTCAAAAACATTCTCTACGCCGACAATAACTGGTATTCCTATACTAACACCAACTACTGCCGCATGAGAAGTCAGACCGCCTTCTTCTGTAATAATTGCAGAAGCTTTCTCAATTGCCGGCATCATTTCTTTTTCAGTGGCATGGGTTACAAGAATATCACCCTCATTCATACGGGTTAATGCTTCTTCATTATTTTTAGCGAAGACAACATGCCCATATGCTTTACTTCTGCCGATACCTTGTCCTTTTGCAACAACATCTCCAATAACATGGACTTTCATTAGATTTGTTGTGCCCTTTTCTCCAGCAGGTACTCCTGCAACAACAAGCACTGTATCTCCGCGTTTGCATACTTCCGCTTCAAGCCCCCGTTTTACTGCTACTTCTAACATTTCGTCTGTAGATTTTGTCGGTGTGCCCATAACTGCATGGACGCCCCATACTAGCGAAAGCTGACGATTTACTATTTCATCCACTGTTACAGCAATAATCGTTGCTTTAGGACGGTATTTTGAAACCATACGGGATGTTGACCCGCTTTCTGTCGGTGTGATAATCGTACCGATATTTAAGTTATATGCTGTATGAGAAACTGATTGTGTAATAGCTTCTCTGATTTCCATATCAACATTTTTAGAACGCTCTTCTAAAATAGCTTTATGATCTAATGCAGATTCTGCTTTTAACGCAATATTACTCATGGTTTGTACAGATTCTACCGGATAATTACCAGCAGCTGTTTCACCGGAAAGCATGATTGCATCTGTACCATCAAATATTGCATTGGCAACATCGGAAGCCTCTGCACGAGTCGGACGAGGATTCCGCTGCATAGAATCTAACATTTGAGTTGCTGTAATAACTGGCTTTCCGGCTGTATTACATTTTTTAATAAGTTCTTTCTGTACTAGAGGTACATCTTCTGCAGGTATTTCCACGCCAAGGTCTCCACGTGCAACCATTAGACCATCACTAACTTCCAGGATGCTGTTAATATTATCTACACCCTCCTGGTTTTCAATTTTAGGGATAATTTTAATATGATCTGCATTATGCTGCTCTAATACTTCTTTAATTTCTAATACATCTGAAGGACGGCGGACAAAAGATGCTGCAATAAAGTCTACTCCTTGCTCTACCCCAAAGATAATATCATTCGTATCCTTTTCTGTAATTCCAGGAAGATTGACGGATACATTTGGAACGTTAACTCCTTTTTTATTTTTAATTTCTCCAGAGTTTAACGCAACAGTTATAATTTCTCCATTATCCTGGTTAATCCCTGTTACTTCTAATTCAATAAGTCCATCATCCAGCAGAATTTTTGAGCCTTCATGAACATCGTTGATTAACCCATCATACGTAATGGAGAATCGTTCAGAAGTACCTTCTACTTCCTTCATTGAAATAATCACTTCTTCACCTTGAACAAGATCCGCTCTTCCTTCTTTAAAGTTCCCTGTACGAATTTCAGGTCCTTTTGTATCAAGAAGAATAGCTACTGTTTTATTTTTCTTAGCTGCTGCTTCACGAATATTATTGATTCTGGCACCATGCTCATCAAAATCCCCATGCGAGAAGTTTAATCTGGCAACATTCATTCCTGCATCAATAAGTTGCTCCAATTTTTCTATTGATTCCGATGCCGGACCAATTGTACAAACGATTTTTGTGTTTCTCATTTTATTTCCTCCTTAAAATTCAACCAAAATCTATCTTTGTATGTTAGATAGAAAGTTCTTTAGATAGCTGGAACATTTCATTATTAATATGATGCTTCATTTTCAAGATATCATTAATATCATTATCCACGATTTGGTTGTTTCTAATTCCAACCATACGTCCGCCTTTATTATTTAGCAGCAGCTCTACAGCTGCAGCACCAAGCCGGCTTGCCAGCACTCTATCCTGGCCAGTCGGTGAACCGCCTCTTTGAATGTGTCCTAATACAGTTACCCTTGTTTCCAAATCGGTAGCCTCTTCAATTTTCTTTCCAACGTCAAATCCGCTGCCGACACCTTCTGCAAGCAGGATAATACTATGCTTTTTCCCACGCTTATGTCCACGGTTTAATCGATCAACGATTTGAGAGAATTCATCCTTCTGTTCCGGGATAAGGATACTTTCTGCACCAACTGATAACCCGGCCCAAAGCGCTAAATCTCCTGCATCGCGTCCCATTACTTCTATGACATATGTACGCTCATGAGAAGTAGCAGTATCACGAACCTTATCCACGGCATCTATAATTGTGTTAAGAGATGTGTCAAAACCGATTGTAAAATCAGTTCCTGCAATATCATTATCAATTGTTCCCGGTACACCGATACAAGGAACACCTTTTTCTGTCAGCTTCTGAGCTCCTTTAAAACTGCCATCACCGCCAATTACAATTAAACCTTCAATGCCGGCTTTCTTCATTTGTTCAACCGCTCTTAGCTGTCCTTCATCCGTTTTAAACTTCTCACTTCTTGCTGAGAATAGAATTGTTCCTCCACGATGAATAATATCGCCGACAGAGCCAAGATGCATCTCTTCAAAGTTACCATCCATTAAGCCTTGGTAGCCGTTTTTGACACCAATTACTTCCATCTCATGATAGATTGCTTTTCTCACAGTTGCTCTGATAGCAGCATTCATACCAGGAGCGTCTCCTCCACTAGTCAAAACACCAATTTTTTTCATTTATTTATTCACCTCATTGTTAAAATATCGCCATGTTCAGCTTATTTTTAAGCATTTGCGAAATATTGGAATCATCACTCCTGCTGTTTGAGGAATACAGGCAACTGTTATCAGACAGTTATACTAATTTGTCGAATTCCCTATTCTACAATTTTAAAACACCTGAACACGCTTCTTAATATAAATAAAAGATAAAGAATATCGTTAGACATAGTAATTATAAATCAAATTAAATCAATAATCGATTATTGATTTCTTATCTTTCATCCACTACTCTATCTATTTTACATGATTCTTTCATTATAATCCAAATTAAAATAAAGGCTGATATTCATTCTCAGCCTTTATAAACGATACTTAAACCGTTTGAAATGAACCTATCTTTTTATATTTTTGCCATCTTTCTTCTACAATATCCTCAGATGACAATTCTTTTAACTCTTTTAATGACTTTTCAAGTACTTGATCGATAAATACAGCTTGTTCGTCAATATCCCGATGTGCTCCACCTTTTGGTTCTGGTATCACTTCATCAATGACGCCCAAATTTTTCAAATCTGGAGCTGTAATCTGCATCGATTCAGCGGCCCGCTGCGCTTCTCCTGCATCCTTCCACAGTATTGCGGCAGCTCCTTCTGGAGATATTACGGAATATGTAGAATTTTCCAGCATGTGAACATGATTTCCTACACCGATTCCTAATGCACCACCGCTACCGCCTTCACCAATTACAACACACACAATAGGGACGGTTAAACCAGCCATTTCCATTAAGTTTTTGGCGATGGCTTCGCTTTGTCCTCTTTCTTCGGCTGCTTTGCCTGGATATGCCCCTTTTGTATCAATGAAAGTGATAATTGGACGGTTGAATTTTTCAGCCTGCTTCATATGACGCAATGCTTTTCTATAACCTTCAGGATGCGGCATTCCAAAATTACGTTTAATATTTTCTTTCGTATCTTTTCCACGTTGATGACCAATTATAGTTACCGGTTGATTTTTATAATAAGCAATACCGGAAACAATTGCTTCATCTTCACCAAATAAACGATCACCATGAAACTCAATAAAATCTTCAAACAGTCTTTCTACATAATCTAATGTAGTAGGACGATCTGGATGTCTGGCCATCTGCACCCGGTTCCAGGGCTTTAAATTGCCATAGATATCTTCTTCCAGCTTCGCTAAGCGCTCTTCCAGTGTTCTAATTTCATCCTTCAAATCAATTTCACTGTTTTCTGTGAATGCTTTTAGTTCTTTAATCTTTTCTTTTAAATTTACAATGGGTTTTTCAAATTCCATTATTGGCGCCACTTATGATTACCTCCCATCTGCATGCATGGAAAGAATTTTTCCAAGCGTTTTTTTCATGTCATGACGGTGAATAACCTTATCTATCTGCCCATGCTCTAATTGAAATTCAGCTGTCTGAAAATCGTTTGGTAATTTTTCACGAATAGTCTGCTCGATAATTCTTCGACCAGCAAAACCTATTAGTGCCCCCGGTTCGGCAAAATTATAGTCTCCAATAGATGCAAAACTTGCGGATACACCGCCGGTGGTTGGATGGGTCATAACAGAAATCATTAAATTTCCGCTGTCTCTGAACCGCTTAACAGCAAATGATGTTTTCGCCATTTGCATTAAGCTTAAGAGCCCCTCCTGCATACGGGCACCGCCGGATGCTGTAAATATAATAAACGGGATAGATTCTTTTCTGGCTTCCTCAATTGCTCTGGTTATTTTTTCTCCGATTGCGGAGCCCATACTCCCCATACGAAAATGTGAATCCATAACTGCAAATGCGGTCTGTTTACCTTCAATCGCCCCTGTGCCAGTAATAATCGCTTCGTTCAAGCCTGTTTTCTCACGGTCTTTCTTAATCTTCTCCTCGTAATCAGGGAAATTTAATGGATTTGCAGATGTTAAACCAGCATCCCATTCTTCAAATGTCCCTTCATCGAATAAGCTTTCAATTCTTGTCCATGCTGTCATCGGATGATGATATCCGCAGTTGGGACAAACATATAAAGATTTAACTATTTCTTTTCGATAATAGATTTGTTTACAATTATCACATTTCTGCATTAAACCCTCTGGAACATCAACTTTCGCCTTCTCGCTCGGGATTGATGCATACTTCTTACGCTTGCCGAAAAAATCTTTAAGTGGCAAGTTTATCCCCCCTTTTTCTACTACTAGATTATCTGAGCATATATAAACAGGCTGTGTATATTATCTAGTATTCAAATAGAGCTTTCAATAAGAGCTGTTTCCTATTTTACTATTGTAAACTATTTTGCCGAGTTATAATAGTTACTCCATAAAATGAAAGTATTTTTAGTTTTAGAATCCCAACAAATAGATTACCACCTGATGCCAAGTCGTGCAATCACGTTTTTCTTATTAAACATAATTTTTTCTCAAATGTAAGGTGAATTATGCTGTTTAACGAACGGCTAAAACGCCTTCTCCCACTGGAATTAACTTAAGATTTAAAAATAAAATAAATGCGTATGAAGAGGATATTCAAAAAAAAATGAAATAATAAGCTGCAGGGTATCAGTCTATTATTAACACATCTATAATCATTTGTCGGGCATCTTATTTCCAGAACTTTTGAACATGTACTATGAGAGCAGTATTCTTTTGAAGAAATTTGTCCTAAAACAAAATATCCCCAAAAACACTTTTACTAAAAATGTTTCCGGGGCTAATTATCAGAACAGATTATTTATTGATTTCTTTTGTCAGATTTCTTGTCTTCTCTGCTACTTCCTCAGGGTCTACTTGGACACGGGCCACACCGGATTTCATTGCCGCTTCAGCTACGTGCTTGGCCACAAGCGGGGCAACTCTATCATCAAAAGGAGAAGGAATAACATAATCCTCATTCAACTCATCTTCTGAGATCAAAGAAGCGATTCCTTCTGCAGCAGCAATTTTCATTTCTTCATTAATCCGTGTTGCTCTGACATCCAACGCACCCCTGAAAATCCCTGGAAAAGCAAGTACATTATTTACCTGATTTGCAAAATCAGACCGGCCGGTTCCAATAACCCTTGCCCCTGCTTCTTTTGCATCATCTGGTAAAATTTCCGGATCAGGGTTTGCCATAGCAAAGATAATTGCATCATCATTCATCTTCTTTACCATTTCTTTTGTTAATGCTCCGCCTACTGAAACACCGATAAATACGTCTGCACCCTCTAAAACATCTTCCAGGCTTCCTTCTATCTTCCGTGCATTGGTATATTTTGCAACAAGTTCTTTCACCCGGTTCATCCCATTAGGACGCCCTTCGTAAATTGCTCCTCTGGAATCACACATAATCATGTCATGAACGCCCAGGCTCTTTAACAGCCGAATGATTGCAATACCTGCTGCACCCGCCCCGTTAGCCACAACTTTTATATTTGAGAAATCCTTATCTACCAATTTTAAAGCATTCATTAATCCTGCAACAGTTACAATTGCTGTACCGTGCTGGTCATCATGAAAGATAGGGATATTTGTTTCACTTTTTAAGCGGTCTTCTATAATAAAACAGTTTGGTGCTGCAATATCTTCCAGGTTGACTCCGCCAAAGGTTGGTTCCATTAATTTCACTGTTTCTACAATTTTGTCTACATCTTGTGTATCCAGACAAATCGGAAAAGCATCTACTCCTGCAAAGCCTTTAAATAATACCGCTTTTCCTTCCATAACAGGTAAAGAAGCTTCTGCACCGATATTACCGAGGCCTAATACAGCAGATCCATCACTCACTACAGCAACCATATTTCCCTTCATCGTATAGTCATAGACAGTTTCTTTCCGTTCATAAATTTCTTTGCAAGGTTCTGCAACACCAGGGGAATACGCTAGACTTAAGTCCTCTTTGTTTTTCATGGGAACCTTTGATTTTATTTCTAATTTCCCCTGCTTTTGTTTGTGTAAATGTAACGCTTCGTCTCGTAGGTTTGCCATCGAATTCCGCTCCTTTGAATACTGTAAGTAATATGTATAATTATTACGCTTACAATTTGGGCCAAGCCCTTTTAAATCCCTTTTATTATAACAGATGATGAACCTGTGTAAAGTAACTCTGCATATAAAATTACTATCTTTTCTATCATTTGAATATTAGCTAATATATTGCCAAAAACACTCTGCTGCCGACAGTGCTTCACGACTCTTATGATAACTAAAAGCCAGGAGAGTCACTTCAGCAAAAGTAACTCCCCTAGGATTCATTCCAATCAATACATTTCAATTTATTTATCACTTTAATTTACATTCAGGCTGCAGGTACTACCTTTCTACCACATTCTCATTTCCAAAATAACTTTTCAGCTGTCTCATTTCTTTTTCCGTCAAATATAAAGCATAATCATTTGAAAGACGGTAGGTTTCCTTGTTTACAGGATTATAAACAATCACTGGTATTTTACCCGGATGCTGATCAGCTAATTGCTTTAAATACTGTAGAACATTGCTTTTATCCTGATTTGTCATTCGTACAAATAATTTTTTTGTTTCAGGTACACCTATCTCTGAAAGATCTAAAGCTCCAATTTCTTTTATAACAAGCTGAAGCTTTTGGTTTCTCTCTTCCACAGAAACACGCATCCAAACCATCTGCTCTTCCTCCAGCTGGTTGGAAATTTGACGGAATAAATCGGGGAAAATCACAGCATCCAACTTTTTATCCTCATCTGATACAGTTAAAAAGGCCATTCTTTCCCTATTTTTTGTTCGAATAACTTTTACCTCTTCCACAACACCAGCCGTATAAATTTCTTTTCTCTTACCAGTGAATTTGCCTGCCTGTTTGAGTGAAATAATTCCGTTCGCCCTTAAAACATCCCGGCAGCTTTCAAACGGGTGATTTGATATATAAATACCCATTAATTCTTTTTCAAAAGTGAGCTTCTGTATCGTTGAGTAATCTTCTATATCTGTATATTCCAATGCATCTTGAAATAAAGAAGCATCTTCGTACATCCCTTGAAAAAGCTCTTTCTGTTCAAGAGCCGGTTCAATGGAAGCAATCAGACTTGCCCGGTTGTGGTGAAATGCATCAAACACGCCGGCTAAAACAAGATTTCGAATAGCCGCCCGATTTACTTTTTTAATATCAACCCGCATACAAAAATCAAAAAAGTTGGTAAAAGAAGCTTCCTTCCGAATTTCTAAAATATGAACTAATGCCTGATAACTGATTCCCTTAATAGCGGCTAATCCAGCACGTATCATCTTTTTTTCAACTGTAAACTGCTGATAACTTCTATTAATGTGCGGAGGGAGTATATTAATATCAAGTTCTTTTAATGACTCCTGATAAGCCGACAACTTTTCAGGCTGGTTCTTGGCATCGGTCAACAGACATGAGAAGAACACTGCTGGATAATGTGCTTTCAGAAAGCTTAACTGATAGGATATTTTACTGTAGGCTACTGCATGACTTCTCGGAAAACCGTAATTGGAAAAACGGACAATCCAGCTGAATATTTCTCCGGCCACAGCGTGAGAATAGCCATTCTTTATGCACCCTTTGATAAAAGCCTCCTCTTGCTGCTGCATAACACCCTGCTTCTTTTTGCTTACCGCTCTTCTTAAAATATCAGCCTCACCAAGGCTGAAACCGGCAATACGGTGAGCAATTTGCATAATCTGCTCCTGATAAACCAGAACACCGTACGTTGATTTTAAAATCGGCTCCAGATCTGGGTGCGGATAGCTTACAGGCTCTTGTTTATATTTCCGCCGGATATATACAGGAATAAAATCCATTGGGCCTGGGCGGTAAAGCGCATTTACCGCTACAATGTCCTCAAATGAAGATGGCTGCAGTTCTTTAAGTACATTTTGCATCCCTGCTGATTCTAATTGAAAGACCCCGCTGGTTTCTCCTCTTCGCAACATAGTAAAAGTCTTTTCATCCTGTTCTGGAATATCCGCTAATATCTCATCTTTTTTTAAAGTATATGCTACACCATTTGTTACTCTTTCAATTAGTGAAAGGTTTCTAAGCCCCAAAAAGTCCATCTTTAATAATCCTGCTGCTTCCAGTTCATTCATTGCATATTGCGTCAAATACGTTTCTCCTGTGCCGCTTGTTAAAGGAACATCTGCCACTAAAGGGTTCTCGCTGATTACTACACCTGCAGCATGTGTGGATACATTTCTGGGTAACCCCTCTAATTTAATCGCTATTGAAAATAAAGTCTTTAATTTTTCAGATGATTTCACATACGCTGCCAATTCTGTTGAATCTTGTAACAGTCTTTGGATACTTTTAGAAGATGCTCCCTTCAGCTCTCGTAAAATATAGCTGACATCCTGATCATGAACATCCATTGTTTTCATCAGTTCACGAAGAATAGAACGCGTCGCAAAGGTTCCAAAAGTAATAATCTGCGCAACATGCTCTCTTCCATATTTATCTCTTACATAATCAATTACTTCGTCACGCCGAATATCAGAAAAGTCCACATCAATATCTGGCATGGTAAGTCTTTCCGGATTTAAAAAACGTTCAAATAACAGATTATATTTTAAAGGATCTACCTCTGTAATCCCTAAAATGTAAGCTACAATGGATCCAGCTGACGAACCCCTTCCTGGTCCGACCATAATATGATTATCTTTCGCAAATTGAATAAAATCCGCAACAATTAAGAAATAATCACTGTAATTCATGTTTATAATTGTGTCCAGCTCGTACTCAAGCCGGTTCCGATGTACCTCTGTAATGTTTGTATAACGAGCCTCCAACCCACTTTCACAGCACTGTCGCAAGTAAGTATCTGCAGATATCCGGTCTGGGGTTGGAAAGGATGGCAGATGCTGTTCATCAAAATTTAAGTATGTTGAGCATTTATCGGCAATTTCTTCTGTTTTATTGAGCAGCTCTGGCCAAGCGTGGAATAATCGTTTCATTTCTTCCGGAGAAGAAAAATGATGACCTTCAGGTAACTGTTCCTTCCGTTTTGGACCCCACTTCTCTCCAAAGCGCATCGATTGCAAGCAATCATATGCTAATATATCCTGTTCTTCTAAATACAGAACATCCTGCATAGCTGTATAAGAGAAGCCTGCTTCCTTCCAAACCTGGAGCTGATGGGCATCAGAATCAATTCCGACATAAAAATCACCTGGTTGAAAGTATGCTTCTACTTTTTTTAACTCTTGAAAGAATAAACCTGTATCAGCTTCTGCAGAATGATTACTGCCTTGAAGGAAATGTTTTCCTGATAAAACACCAATGACACCTTCTGTATATTTCGAAAGCTGGCTGGCAGTTAATATATCAATATGATTTGTTTGTAAATACGTACTTAACTTCAGCAGTTGTTGATATCCTGTCTTATTTTTGGCTAGTACAATAAACGGATTTCCTGGTTCATTTTCTTCTATTTGAACATTAACAGTCATTCCGATAATTGGTTTAATCCCTTGATCCATACAAGCTTTATAGAATGAAATGGCACCATAAAGAACAGCCTCGTCTGTTAAACACAGGCTTTGATAATGTAAATTTTTTGCTTTTTGAACAAGCTTTTGTATAGAAATGGTGCTCTCCATTAAACTATAGCCGCTTTTCACTGAGATATGTGTGTACGTCATTCTACTCCGCCTTCTTTCTAGAGGATGTTCAAAAAGTCTAATATGAATCGCATGTCGAGACGAGGAGTGTCTCCTAAAACCGCCCACATTGTTCAGGCAATATAGAAGTCACCGCTTCCTGAGAAGTTCGTTAGCTTACTTTTAGCTGTTCCTGCATCTAATAGTATAATTCTGCGCTGCCTCGAACTTTTTGAACACACATTTCTATGTCCATTATAACAAGATAGTACATATGTGCCTATAAATTTAGTTTTGCTCATATCCCGCCTATTTCATTCATAGGATAGAATATAGCACCTCCAATCATAAGGATTGCCAATTATAAGACAAGCTATAGCGCGAGGAGTGTCAATATGGAGGAAAGGTTTTTTGCTGCATTTATTCATTGTTTTTTCATTGCGTTAGGAGTTATCATCGGAGGCTCTATTATCGGGAGCATCGGAGATTTTGCAACAGGAGACGCTGCTTTAACTTCGATGAATCGAATCGCAGAACGCTTAAGGATATGGGGAATTGTTGCTGCTATCGGCGGAACTTTTGATGCTATTGCCAACTTTGAAAGAGGTTTATTTGATGGAACACCAATGGATTTAATTAAACAAATACTATTAATTTTATCTGCTATGGGCGGCGTAAAGGTCGGCCTGATTATTATCCAATGGTTTTCTCAAGGAGAGGTCCCATAATGCATATCCCGCCATATCATAAAAAAACAAACTGGCAGCTGATTTTTGTCGGTTTCTTTTTTGGCACTATTATTTCCTATATGGTTTTCACATATATGTACGGTACCATGTATGAAGAAGTGTTAAAAGAAAATATTGAATTGTCTAATGAAGTAACCGGCCTTGAGCACACAAATCAAACACTGCTGAAAGATAAAGAGGATTTGAGTGAACAATCCAGACAACCACTTACCATCTCAAAAATCACGGTTGAAATAGAAGATCCGGATTCTATGAAAATTGATTTATTAATGCAGGATCAGCTCCGCGCTTTAATCCGCGATGAAATCAATCATGTCATCGGCCAGGAGGTAGAGCTTATATCACGTTCAGATGAGCTGCTTATTTCTACCATTGAAAATAAAGCTTTCACTCTTGACGGCATGAGCTACCAGTTCACTGTAAGTCAAATTATTGCATTGGGATCAGAATTAAAAATAGCTGTCTTACCTGCTTCAGTAAGATAATTTACGCAACTGGAAACGTTTCAGTTTAATCGAATACCTAAACAGATTGCTAAGGATGTTATTGCATGAGCTGCTCCCACTTTAATTTCTGACAAAATTTGAAGCGGGAGTTTATCCAGTCCATGACAAAATCTCTTTATATTCCACGAGAGCGGAAATTCTTTAGTTAAAGTTCAGTAGATGTTTTATTTCAGCTCCTATTTTGAAACATAACGCCCTTAGCATTTTCTAGTAAAGCAGAAACTAATATTAACCTGAAGCTCCAGCATCTATAATCACTTTAAACGTATTCTCTGCATACTTTTTCTAAATCAGATACTAAATCGTTTCCTTCCTCCCATGAATACACTGTTGCACCAGAGGCTAATGGGTGTCCTCCACCATTATACTTACCTGCTATTCCATTAATAATAACTCCTTTTGAACGTATACGCACCCGTATCTGATCTTCTTCTTCAATAAGAAAAACCCAAGCTTTAATCCCTTTCACATCTGATACCACCTGAACCAGCTGATTGGATTCCTCTACGCTGACATCATATTTTTCCAGCAAATCTGCTGTTAACTTAATGACGCATAGTCCATTATCGGATAATTGAAAATGCTGTAAAATATAGCCGCTTAACCGCAGTACCTTTTCCTCTGCCTGATATAGTTCATCATAAAGACCTGATCTGTCAAAATCATAACGAACCAGTTCTCCGGCATATTGAAAGGTTTTTACAGTTGTGCTCGGAAATTTAAATCTTCCTGTATCACCAACAATTCCTGCATATAATAAACGGGCTGCATTATTATTCAGTGCCCAGCCCCGTGACTGTGCTTCTAAAGCAAGCTCAACAATCATTTCGGAGGTAGAACTTGCATCTGTGGACACCCATTCTATGTCTCCATAAGAATCTGTAACCGGATGATGATCAATTTTTATTAATTGTTTTCCTGTATCATAACGCTCATCATCAATCCTCGGCTGATTGGCTGTATCACAGACAATTACCAGACTCCCATAGTACGCATCATCTGATACTTGATCCATCTGCGCTAAAAAGGTTAAGGACTGAACATCTTCACCTACAGCATAAACTTCTTTTTCCGGGAAAGAGTTTTTGATTAGTGCTTTTAAACCCACCTGTGAGCCAATTGCATCCGGATCAGGACGCACATGCCGGTGTATAATGATTTTCCGACTTTTTTCAATCGCTTCAATAATTTTTGTAACTTCCATGACTATCTTCCTTTCCTATATATGGTATCTCAATTGGTTCTCTAAAATTAATTATAAATCAGAAACGCGGGACACATTTGCAAGCTAAGAGCGCTTATACACCAGCTCCTTAGTTTTCGGCACTCGCAGTTGATTGCTGTCATTCCCGCATAAGAATTAATTTCCGCAAAAATATTATACTTTCTTTCACATCTAAAAAACGGTACAATAAACATAGAATTTAGAATATGTAATTAGGAGCATTTAAATGGTTATCTTCCCAATAATAATTATCGTTTCAGTTGTTTTTTATATCTATTATAAAGTATCCATCCTGAAAGAGAAAAGCACGTTAACCCAAAAATATTACAATGGCAGATCGAAATCCTGTCTGGGAGCGTTTATGATGGCTTTTGCTATCAATCAATATACGCTTTACCTTACACAGCTTAGCCTGTTTATCGGCCTAGTTATCTTCATTTTAGGTTTAATGCAATTTATCCGCGGTTTTAAAGAAGCACGTCACTATCAAAAAGAGTGGAGAAGATTGCATCCACAATAAGAAAAAACGTGAGCTGTACTTGTTAAAAAGCAGAAAAACATTCTTCTGTTCTCTCACGAAACTGATTCAGCCAAACTTTCCCGCCTTGAGCGTAAAAACAACTGGAATAATATGATTCCAGTTGTTTTTTTATAGCCTGGCAACAGACAGATTTCCCTCAGTTACCGATTAATAAGCTGCGCCATAATCAATGCTCTGCCAACAGTAGTCTGTCCTTGCAGTACTTCTACATCTATTTTTGCATACAAACGTCCGACATCCAGAAGCACCGGCTTAATATGCAAAATACTATCAATTGGCACCGGCTTGCTGAAGTAAACTGTAATATTCTCAATCGAAATTTCTGCCTTCTTCTCGATTTTCATCATTTTATCACAGGCTTCCGTAATTAAAGCTGTAAAGACACCATGTGATAATGTCCCTAAATGATTTGTCATTTGCGGTATAACCCGTGCTTCAAACAAACCGCCCTCATCTGGATTCTGTGACATATTATTAGAAACAATATCTTCAATTGTTTCTCCAACCTGTGGCTGTCTCTGAATCTGCTGCATCGCCTTTAATACATCTTGTCTGGAAATAACGCCTTTTAACACATGAGATCCATCCACTACAGGAACAAGTTCAATTCCTTCCCAAACCATCATATGTGCAACAGATGCCAAGGATGTTTTTTCCTGAACAACTAATGGCTTGCGGCTCATGATACGATCAATAAAAGTACTCTGTTCTTTTCCGACAATGTCACGGGAAGAAACCATTCCTACTACCTTCATACGGTCATCAACCACCGGAAAGCGTGTGTGTGAAGACACTTCATTATTAATATACCAATCCTTCACCTGCTGTTTTGTTGTTAAATAATATGAAGATTCAAATGGCGTTGAAATATCTCCTACAAATACAATTTCCTTCTTAATCAATTGATCATAAATCGCCCTGTTAATCATTGCCGCAACTGTAAAAGTATCATAACTTGTCGAAATAATAGGTAATTGTTTTTCATTCGCCAGCTGTTTGATAGAATCGTCAGTATCAAATCCTCCTGTAATCAGAACTGCTGCCCCAGCTTCTAAAGCCAGCTTATGTGCCTCATGGCGGTTACCGACAATCAGTAATGAATCTGCTTGTGTATAACGCATCATAGCATTTAATTGCATCGCCCCAATGACAAATTTGCTGAGGGTTTTATGCAGCCCGTCTCTGCCGCCGAGTACTTGTCCATCAATAATATTTACAATCTCGGCAAAGGTCAGCTCTTCAAAATTATCTTTCTTTTTCTGTTCAATCCTGATAGTTCCTACACGCTCAATCGTACTGACAATACCTTGGTTTTCCGCTTCTTTGATTGCGCGGTAAGCAGTCCCATCACTAACATTCAAATCTTTTGCAATTTGACGGACAGATATTTTGCTACCTACTTGCAACGATAAAATATGCTGTAATATTTGTTCATGCTTGGTCGCCATCTGCCATCACCTTCTTTCAACTGTACTATATAAAACGTAATAGTTTTATTATACAATTGATACAGGATAAACTCAATGGCTGCGCAGTTTCTTCTTATTTATTCCTTCCTGTTCCATAACCGGCGGACGAGACATCTTTAAAAGTGTTGCTAGATTTGCACCAATAAATACAAATGCAAATAACAACCAGCATCCCCAAAAAAGGAACTCTAAAGAGCTGGTAGATTGCGGAATCATTGGCCAGGCAATATAGAGAAAAAAGCCAACTAATAATAACCTTAAAATAATATTTGTTCTCAAAGTTACATCCCCCTTTATTATAAGTGTATGAGGAATGGTTATTTCTATGCACCAGAAAACCACAGAATATAGCGATTCTGTGGTTTTTCAGGTTAGAATATTATTCTAAATCAATTGTTTCTCCAACTTGCATTACATGCGCATTACCGGCCTTTACTTTAGATGCCCAGGCTTCCGGGTCCTGTTCAATTGGCGGAAAGGTATTATAGTGAACGGGGACAACCTTCTTAGCATTCACCCACTCAGCTGCAAGAAGCGCATCACTTGGTCCCATTGTAAAATTATCACCGATTGGAATAAAGGCAAGATCAATATCATTTAGCTCACCATACATTTTTAAATCCGTGAATAACGCAGTATCGCCCAAGTGATAAATGGTTTTTCCATTCACTGTAAGAAGTATTCCACCGGGCATGCCGCCATAAATAACTGTGCCGTCCTCTTCTGTATAGGATGATCCATGAAAGGCTTGTGTAAATTGCACTTTACCAAACTCAAATTCACGGGACCCGCCGATGTGCATTGGATGTGTATTCAGGCCTTTTGATGCAAAATAATCAGCAAGCTCTGCCGTCGCCACAACCAGCGCATTATTATTCTTAGCAATCTCCACTGTTTCTCCAACATGATCATTGTGGCCATGTGTCAACAGAATAACATCTGCTTTTTCTGTACCTGGGTCTAAATCGCATGCTTTATTCCCATTGATAAACGGGTCAATAATGATTCGGTGCTTTCCTGTGTCTACTTTTACTACTGAATGTCCATGAAAAGATACCTTCACTCAAAATCTCTCCTTTGGTATAGTTGGATTATTATTAGATTTTGTACTGTGTTTTCCCGTTATCAATTAAATCTATGCATTTTTTTACAAATTTATTTATTGAGTTTCTTTTTTAGTACAGCCAGTTCATCATCTACACCATTGTCTTCAAGCTCTTTAAATTCATCATCTAGTGTTCGTGCACTTTCATTTAAATCTTCTGACGTCTCGGCTTCTGCTTCGTATTGAAGTACTTTTTCTTCCATTCTTTCAAATCCTTGACGGGACTGATCACTGCCGATAGAAGACATCGTACGATTCATTTTTGTTCTTGTTTTCGCAGATTCTGCACGTGCTTTTAAGGAGTCTTTCTTCAGCTTCATTTCCTGATATTCTTTTTTCATTTCAGATAATTTTTCTTTAAGAATTCTTACATCCTCATCAGCCCGTTCCCAGGAAGCCTGCAAAGATTCATACGACTTTTCCTGATGTCTTTTATCTTCTAATGCTTTTCTGGCTAAATCTTCATTATCTGCTTCGACTGCTTTTTCAGCTTGTTCCTGACGCTTTTCTACCATAGCTTTTGCATCATTTGCTTTCCGCTTCAGCATTTTTTCATTAGCCATTTGCTTTGCTACAGCTGCTTCTACGTCTTCGATATCCTTGCCCATATCTCTCAAGTATTGATCTAACATTTTGACCGGGTCTTCCGCCTTATCAATCATTGCATTCAATTCTGAACTGACAATTGTTTTCATTCTGTTAAAAAATTGAAACATACAAATCCTCCTCTTGGAATAAGTAATAGTAATGTACGATTCGTGTACAATAAGAAATACGATTGATTTCGCAAAAAGTTTCATTTTTATCGGATTTTTTCTTTCTATCTGCTATAATTTTTTAAAGGATGCTATTTATACATGCGGAATCGCAGCTATAATAATAAACTAGGAGGAAAAAATAATGTCAGAAAGAATTAATAAATTATTTGCCGAACTCAAAAAGCAGCAAGCGGACAGCTGTTTTATCAGTTCAAAAGCAAATGTATATTATTTAAGCGGGTATTACACAGATCCGCATGAAAGAGTTATTGGAATTATTGTTATGGATGGAATAGATCCTATTTTCCTATTGCCAAAAATGGAGGAAGAGGATGCTAGAAATGCCGGATGGAAACATTTAATTGTAAGTTATTATGATCACGAAAACCCTTGGCACGCTTTGCAGGTCTTTTTGAAAAAGCAAGAAAAAAATCCTTCTGTCATGGCAGTGGAAAAAGACCATCTGACTATTCAACGCTATAATCAGCTCCAAGAAGTTTTTCCGGAAGCTGCGTATATAGATGCAACACCGGCAATTCAAAATCTACGTCTAATCAAATCAAAAAAAGAACATGATTATTTAAGAACCGCTGCAGAATTAGCTGATTTAGGAGTTAAAACTGGGGTGGAAGCTTTAAAAGAAGGTGTCTCTGAACTAGAAGTAGTTGCTGCTATTGAGCACACTTTAAAAAAGCAAGGGATACGCGAGATGTCATTTCTAACAATGGCATTATTTGGTTCGAAAACAGCATCCCCTCACGGAAACCCGGATAAAAAACAATTGGAGAAAAATAATTTTGTTCTCTTTGACTTAGGCGTTATCTATCAGGGCTATTGCTCCGATATTACCCGGACAGTTGCTTTCGGTAATATTACTGATGAACAAAAACAAATATACGATACTGTATTGGAAGCTCAAGAAAGAGCAATTGATGCAAGCAGAACCGGCACAGCAGTCGGAGAGCTGGATAAAATTGCAAGAAATTACATCACAGAACAGGGATATGGTGATTATTTTACACACCGCCTTGGACATGGTTTAGGAATCGAAACACACGAATATCCTTCGATGCATAGCGAAAACACATTGCCTATCGAACCGGGAATGTGTTTCACGATTGAGCCAGGAATTTATGTGCCAAACGTGGGTGGAGTCAGAATTGAAGATATGCTGTTCACAACTAATTACATGCCATTAGAGCTGACAAAATATCCGAAAACATTACAAATCATTTCTTAAAAAATAATAAATGAATCAGTTTAACAATCCTCAAAACCCTGTTCTATATAAATCGGGTTTAAGTAACTTGCTACAGCCGGAAGCCTTAATAGCTTCTGCTGTCAAGCTCTTTACCAGATATTAAACTGATTCATTTATTTTTTGTCTTTTTTCCGAAATTTTATGTAATTTACTGATATTCGTTTGTAACGCTTTCAAAACAGGTATATAATAGTAGTAGAAAGGGGAGATGAATCATGGAATATAAAAATATTGTTGTCGCAGTAGATGGATCTAAAGCAGCTGAAAAGGCATTTAGTAAATCACTCGATATCGCAAAAAGAAATACTGCCCGATTAATCCTTGCTCATGTAGTGGATTCCCGTACTTTCTCAACAGCTGAAGCGTATGATCGTTCTTTATCTGAAAGAGCGGAAACTTATGCCAAAGAATTATTAGATGATTATGTAGCGCAAGCTGAAGCAGCTGGATTAACAGATATTATCCGTTGTATTGAATATGGATCTCCTAAAGTAAAAATCGCAAAAGAAATAGCTGGTAATTTTGAAGCCGATTTAATTATTTGTGGTGCAACTGGTATGAATGCTGTTGAACGTTTCTTAATTGGAAGTGTTTCTGAAAGCATTACAAGATACGCCAGCTGTGACGTACTTGTTATTCGTTAATCTATTGAACTTCCATCCTTTGGGAAACTCCTCTCAAGGGATGGAAACTAAATGCATAAAATCAAGAATAATACTGTATCTCAATGCCCAGTTTCTACTTAGAAATTCTTCACTTATTCAAGTTATATACTTCATCATGCCATTGCTCCAAAATAGCAGCAATATTGCTTCTTATCTTTGGATATGTATTTTTATACAGCAGCCGAAAATAAAATCCCCTCAAAAAGTTTATAACATTAGTTTTTTTCCAAAAAAAGTTTAAACTATATCCTTCTCTTGTTTTTAACTCCTGCAGATCACCAGTAATATTTAACACCAGACAAGCAATTTCCTCCTCTTTGATACCTTTATCAATAAGTGCTTCTAATACAAAAAGAAGTCTTTCCTCCTCATCATCAACGTAAGGAGCTTTTGCTATACTTTCTTTAAATAGACATCGTTTGATTGTTTCAAGGCATTCAAAAGATAGCCTCCTATCAAAACAGGGATGTTTAACTGCTTCTGTTAATAAATCCGCTCCATGCGCAATACTATGTGCCCATCCCTTACCTTCTACATAACCGCGAATATCTTTTTCAAGATTTAAATACGCAATACTCTTTTTAATTGTCTTGATAATAATTGCTTCCTGTAAGAAGACTTTTTGTCTATCTTTATGTAGAATTATTCCGATAACTAAAGCAGAAAAAGAGCGTGTAAAAACGAGGTTGCTTTCATTTTCTTCAATCCCCAAAAATAGTTTATCTAAGCAAACTTCAAGAATATGCTTCATTTGTTTATCGGTTAAAGAATCTTCCATAATCAATTTTCCAAACGTATTAAAAATCAATGTATCTCTCAGCTCCGGATCAATAGATCCGATATTATCTAACATTTTATCGATAAGAACATTTAAATCTTTTTGCTTTAGATTTATATCATAGTCTATTTCCTTCAGTTCTGCTTTTAATGTCATGCTGTCACCACTTTTCTATCTTTAAAATATCCATATTAAGGGACTAAAGTACATATTTTCACAGACATTATAGTTATAATAACACAAAATCACCTTCTCCCTATAAATTTGGGGGATGAGGAATAAAAAAGCTAACCTCTTTCCATGTAATTTTTCATTACACAGAAAAAGATCAGCTTTTTCATACCTGCTCTTGCTAAAATGGCTTTCATACGATCTGTGACAGCCGCTTAACCCAATAGCAATTGCCTTTTATTATTTACTTAAACGAACTGTATCCCGCGCAATCATAACCTCTTCATTCGTCGGGATGATCATTACTTTTACCGGAGAGTGCGGATAGTTAATAAACTGTTCTTTTCCGCGTACCTCATTAAGCTTCGGATCCCAATAAATTCCCATGAATTCCAGTCCTTTTAGAATTTTTTCACGGATAGTAATACTATTTTCTCCAATACCCGCAGTAAAAATAATGGCATCTACACCATTCATCTTCGCAGCATAGGATCCTATATATTTATGGATTCTTCCAGCAAATACATCTAAAGCCAGTTCTGCACGAGGGTTTGTATCTGCTTCACTTTCGATATCACGTAAATCACTGGAGAACCCGGAAAGTGCCAGCATTCCACTTTCTTTATTTAAAACATGAAGTACTTCATCTACTGTTTTACCAGTACATTGCATAATATAAGGAATTAATGCCGGATCAATATTCCCGGATCTTGTACCCATTGTAACTCCTGCAAGCGGTGTAAAGCCCATAGACGTATCCATAGATTTACCATCTTTAATTGCTGTTACACTAGCGCCATTACCGATATGGCAGGATATTAAGCGAAGGCTCTCTAACGGTCTGCCCAAAAGCTCTGCGGCCCGTTCAGAAACATATTTATGGGAAGTCCCGTGGAAACCATATTTACGGATGCCATAGTCTTCATAATAATTTCTCGGCAGGCTGTAAAGATAAGATGATTCCGGCATTGACTGATGGAAGGCAGTGTCAAACACAGCTACCATTGGAACATTTGGCAGAATTTCTTTGAAAGCACGAATTCCTGTTAAGTTGGCAGGGTTATGCAAAGGCGCTAATTCAGAAACTTCTTCAATTTTTTGAATTGCTTCGTCATCTAATAAAACAGAATCAGTGAAATACTCTCCTCCGTGAACAACTCGATGTCCAACTGCATCAATTTCATCAAATGATTGAATAATTCCTGTAGAAATCAAAGCATCTAATAGCATTTTTACTGCGACACTGTGGTCTGGAATATCTGTTACCGTCTTATCCTCTTTGCCGTTCGCCTCAATTTTAAAAATCGATTCCGGCATCCCGATTCGTTCTACCAGACCGATTGCAGCTACTTCTTCTTCCGGCATTTTAATCAACTGAAATTTCAAAGATGAACTTCCAGCATTAATTGCTAATACATTACTCATTTTCATTCCACTCCTATATTCTTCATTTAATCCTGTTTGGATAAGATGTAAACCATTGATTAATCTGTTTGATGATATCTGCCGTTGCATGAGCATTCTTAAAAGAAGGTAATTGTACAAGTAACGGTTGCTTCGGTTCTTTTGTACCATACCCTTTTTTCTGCAGGATTAATACACTTTTCGCCTGATTTTTTGATTTAAAAGATGTTTCCGGCAATCGGATGACTCCGACAATATGTGCTGTTTCCTGTAGAAATGCATGTAATTTTGCCGATTGATCACTATCAAATAAAAATTCTGGAATCACGCCAATAAAAAATCCGCCATCTTTTATATATTTTAAGCTTTGCTCTATAAATAAATGATGTGAATAAGAATGACCTTCATCTGCCTTTAACTGATACTCCTCTGCTGTTACATCATCCGGATAATATCCCACCGGAAGATCTGTAACAACAAAATCCACCGGCTCTATCAGAAAAGGTCTCAAGCTATCCTGATGATAGAAGCTGATTTCTCTTTTCTGCAAATTTGCATTTAATACAGCTAATTCAATCAAAGTCGGATCTACTTCAGAAGCATATGCCTTCACAGGATTTTTTATCTGATTTAACACAGCCGTAAGCAGATTAGCTGTTCCGCTGGCAGGGTCAAAAATGGTTATCTGTCCCTTTTTATCAATCAATTTATTTACTAAGTAACTGATTAAAAAACTAACCGTATCAGGTGTCATTAAATGCTGCTGTTGGGCTGCACCCTTCATTCCTTTTAGAATGGAAAGTCCCAATGCTTTTCGATACGATTCTGCATCAAACTCTTCTTCATTAAAAGCCTGAACAAGTTTTGTAACCTTGCGCTCCGTAACATCGTCCAATTCATTCCGAGTTCCATCGTCCAAGATAGTATCTAATGATAAAATCAAACTTTCCAGATAGGTTTCATTTTTTGCGCTTTGAATAATTTCAGTTACTTCATCAATACATTTAAATAATTTTTCGACATTCGATTGCTCCATGGTATGTCCTCCTATCCAAGCTGACAACTTTCTATTTTAACAATTCTCATACCAGATGTAAAAGGAATTTAATTATTTCCAAATAAAATATTTGCTTAGATAAGAGCTGCGCAAGACATAACCATTTTTAAACCAGGAAAGTACAGCTTTATTTTTATATTACAGGATCCGGTAATTGACAATTTGTTTAATATTATATCCGCACTTTTGCTTATCATTTTAAGTCTGTGATCTTAGCCTTATTTATGTATTTTATTTTAAAAAAAGCATGACTCAGACGGAATCATGCTTTTTTTTCATTATTTTGTTTTTAAATGCTCCAATACAGCATCGTAATTTGGATGGTTCGTTACCTCTGGTACGTATTCTACGTAGGTAATCTCATTATTTTCATCTACTACAAAAATTGATCTGGATAATAAACGGAGTTCTTCAATTAACACCCCGTAATTTTTGCCAAAATCCGCTAAGCGGTGATCAGATAATGTTTCAACGTTTTCAATTCCATTTGCACCACACCAGCGGGCTTGAGCAAACGGTAAATCCATACTGATTGTTAAAACAACTGTATTATCAAGATTAGCAGCTTCTTCATTAAAACGGCGCGTCTGCTCAGCACATACTCCTGTATCAACAGAAGGAACCACGCTGATTAATTTAACTTTCCCGTCATAATCGGCAAGCGTTTTCTCTGATAAGTCATTTGCAATTACCGTAAAGTCAGGAGCTTTATTCCCTGCTTTTTGTTCTTCTCCGAGTAAAGTAACGGTTTCTTGTTTAAATGTAACATGTTTTGGCATTATATTTCTCCTCCCCATCTTTACAATTCTGATTCACTTACTATTATGGGGCTTGTTTTATTAACTGTCCAATCATAGCTATTATTCTGCTATCTAAATTTCAAAACGGTTAAGAATAGACTCCAGCTCTTTTTTTTCTTTCTCAGGTTCATGGTCGGAAGCTTGATTTTGTTCCTTATGATCTTTATGCTCTTTATGTTCTTTTTCATCCTTTTTGTGATGTCTTTGCTCTACTTTCTTTTCTAACGTTTTTTCTTTATTAGGCATACTTGAGCGCTGCAGAAGTTCTGGAATCAAATCAATTATTTTCTCATATAGATGTGCATGCTGATCCATATGCACCAGCTCCATATTTCCCTCTCTTAATACTAAAAAAGCAACCGGCGTTATAGAAACTCCGCCTCCGCTGCCTCCTCCAAACGGAATTTCGTGCTCTTCAAAATCACTTGACTTTAATTCTCCCGGCATGAATTCACTTCCACCGGCTGCAAAACCAAATCCAACCTTTGATACCGGAATAATTACTGTATCATCGGAAGCTTTCAAAGGATCCCCGATAATCGTATTTACCTCTACCATCTTTTGTATACTTTTCATTGCACTGGACATTAAACCTTCTATCGGATGTTCAGTCATTATTTTACCTCCTTTATTTTCAAGACGCGCATGATTCCCAGAATAGTTTTTCCTAAGCGAAAGGAAATCATACATGAAAATCTGGTCTCCAGACTGCTGCTTTTAAAGTCCGGCTGCACATGAATTTGCGGTTTTTCACAAAGCTGAAGATGCTGTGTGAGATATCCAATCAGCCAGCCTTTTATCGCCCAGATTGCACCGCTTGCTATAGATGTGGTAAAAGCATTACCAGTTCCTCCTTTGGTCTGCCATTTGAATTCAAGCACCTTTATTTCCTTTAATAAGGATCGAAACCGCAGTTGTTTTAGTAAATGAAGCTGTTTTCGGGACAATTGCTTATAAAAATGCATGTATCCTTTTTCCATTTCATTTTGATTTGGTATACGTAACTTCTTCTCTCTAAGAACACACCAGTTATAAAAAAAGACAGAAATATGCACATCATTCATTTCCGGAAATTGATAGTTGACTTTAATAATCCATTTGCTTTGGAAAAGAAATAGGATGATCAAAATACTAACCGCAATAAAAATTAACAAAATGTATAAACTATCCATAATCAACTCCCCTAAAGTAATTAAAAAAATACTTCACAATTGTTTGTTTTTCTTATACCAATTCACTATCCATACATATTTCTAAAGAGATATAACACTTAGAAAATGTTATGATGAGAATAAGCAAATCATAATTTTTAAAGATTTGTCTATCTGTATTTAATCCATGAGCTAACACCGTGTTTTATATGTTCCTGTCTGACAGCATGCATCTCTACCACGAAAACGGGAACCTGACAAAAGATTACTTCACCATAAAATTTGTTTGGAGGTTATCGTATGCAAAATCGTAATAATATTTTCTTTTTTTATCACCCTCGTCAGGAAGGCGAAAAAACAGATTACTTAAAATCGATTGCTGAACAAAATGATTTACACGTTGTTAATAATCCTAAAGATGCGTCTATTATTATCAGCTTTGGCGGAGATGGTACTTTCCTGCAGGCTGTCCGCAAGACTGGATTCCGCCAGGATTGTATCTATACAGGTATTACAGACGACGATCAAATTGGATTATACTGTGATTTTAGTATAACCAGATTCGACGAAATGATTGATGCAGTAACAAATAATAAAATTGAAGTTCGGCGTTTTCCGGCGATTAAAGTGAGTGTTGACGGTGAAAAAGCATTTTATTGCCTGAATGAGGTATCTTTGCGCTCCAGTATTATTAAAACTATCGTTATCAATGTCAAAATAGACGGCGAGCGCTTCGAAACATTTCGAGGTGATGGTATGGTCGTATCAACTCCTACAGGAAGTACAGGCTATTCCAAATCTGCACGTGGAGCAGTTATCGACCCGTTACTTTCAAGCTTTCAGGTATCTGAGGTAGCTTCTTTGAATAATAATAGCTATCGAACACTTGGTTCTTCTTTTATTCTAAGTCAGGATAGAAAGCTTCAACTGGAGGTCATTCAAGACGGCAACGATTATCCTATCATCAGTCTGGATAATGAAGCATGGCCAGTACAGCGAATTCACCATGTTGACATTGAAATGGACGAAACAGTGATCAAAACTGTAAAAATGAAAAACAACACATTCTGGAATCGTGTACAACGAACCTTCTTATAAATATTTTCAAAAACCCGATGCTCCCCTATCAGATAGGGGAGCATCGGGTTTTAACAGTTGGTTTAATAAAATATATTGCCCAAAATCAAAGTATTCTCTTAGAGCGTTTTATATAAATATAAAAGCTGCCTCCACATTTGCAGAGACAGCTAGCCATGCATTTAATTATTTAGTTCCGCCAAATTGTTGCTCAGCCATTGTTACTAATCTTTTCGTGATTTCTCCACCAACAGATCCGTTAGCACGAGAAGTTGAGTCAGGACCAAGTTGAACACCAAATTCCTGAGCAATTTCGTATTTCATTTGATCAAGTGCTTGTTGCACTCCTGGAACAACTAATTGATTTGAGTTATTATTTGCCATGTTGTTCACCTCCTTGGTACTTATAGAATGCGTCGATTGGGGTGAAAACATGCATTTTATTTAATGGTAATTTTTTCTTTTTAATTGCTATTTAAAAATCGAATATAAGAAAAGATAATCTGTTTAAAAAAGATCTGTAAAATCCTCATTGAATAAAGTTTTCTCTGTTACTTTTATTGTTTCTATACCCTCTATTGCTTCTTCAATCGATGGTGTAAAGTCATATTTTGATTCATAAAAATTAACTTTATCTCTTTTCGGTTTTGTTTTTGGAGATTTCGGTACAAAAATAGTGCAGCAATCTTCATAAGGTAAAATTGAAGTCTCATATGTTCCGATATCCTGCGCGATTCGGATAACCTCATCCTTATCCATTGCAATTAACGGACGGATGATTGGATAGTTAGTTACCTCATTGATAGTGTGCATACTATCCATCGTTTGACTGGCCACCTGTCCAAGGTTTTCCCCTGTTGTCAGTGACAAGATACCTTCACGTTTGCAAAGCTGTTCACTGACACGAAACATCACGCGGCGCATGATTGTCATAGCATAGTCATTTGGCATCTCTCTAAAAATTTCCTGCTGTAATTTTGTAAACGGAACAATATGCACTTTTATGGACTTTCCATATTTCGTAAGCTGTTTGGCCAAGTCCAGTACCTTTTGCTTGGCGCGATCACTTGTAAACGGCGGAGAATGAAAGTGAATTGCTTCTAAATGAACGCCTCTTTTCATTGCCAAAAATCCCGCCACCGGACTGTCAATTCCGCCTGAAAGCAAGAGCAGTGACTTACCAGATGTTCCAACCGGAAGTCCACCTCTGCACATGATTGTTCCACTGGTAATATAGGTCGCTTCCTTACGTATTTCTACTTTTATTTCCAAATCAGGATGGTGCACATTTACAGTAATGTCTTCTGTATTGGTTAATAAATGGCTTCCTAATATATGATTCATTTCACCGGAACGAATTGGAAAATCTTTTTTCGTACGACGGACACTCATTTTAAATGTTTTTACATTTGCTTCTTGCTTTAATGCATATAAAGCTGCTTCTTTTATTTCTTCCACATCGTTCTCAACACGAATTGCCAGACTTAAACTATGGATGCCAAAAACATTTTTTATTTTTTCTACAATCGGTTCTGGGTCATTACCGTTCAGTAAGACGAACATTCTTCCCTGTGTCCGCATGACCTTCACACCATCAAAATCCTTTATCTTCTGATGAATATTATCATGAAGCTTCAGTATAAATTGTTTCGCGTTTTTTCCTTTTAAAGCTAACTCTCCATAACGAATTAATATATGATCATATTGCATGTTATCTACCTCAATACCTCTTTAAATTGTTGAATTGCTTTTTTTATTTCCTTCACAAATATATCTACTTCTTCTTCTTTATTCTCATAAGAAAAACTTACCCGTAAACCTGAGGAAGAAACTTCCTTTGTTTTCCCGCAGGCAACCAGCACATGACTTTCCGTCAGATCCCGGGATGAGCAGGCTGACTTTGTGGAAATATATATTTCCTTTTGGCTTAAGCTATGAATAATAACCTCCGGCTTAATTCCCGGTACAGAGAAATGGATAATATGATTGGCACCGCCAGCAGGGCTGTTGATTTCAATACCCTCCAACTGGCTGAGCTCCTTCATAAGCTTATCATGCAGGGTTTTTAATATATTATCCTTCTGAATATCTTGCTTTTCTTTGATTAAACGCAGTGCTTTTACAAATGAAACAGCGCCAGCCACATTCTCTGTTCCAGAACGGATACCAGATTCTTGACTGCCACCATGAAGAAGCGGATATAATTTGGCCGTATGATTCACATACAGGAGTCCTGTCCCTTTTAGTCCATGAATTTTATGACCTGAAAAAGTACATAAATCAATACCAGTATCTGAAAGGTTTAAAGGAACCTTCCCTAACCCTTGGACAGCATCCACATGAAAAAGAACTTTAGGATGCTTTTTTAAAACATTTCCAATTTCCTCAATCGGCTGAATCGAGCCAATTTCATTGTTCACCTGCATCATTGTAACAAGAATAGTATCCTTTCGAATGGAATTTTCAACATCTGCCGCTGAAACAGTTCCATCTTCAGCTACCGGCATATAGGTTATTTCAAAACCCAATTTTTCTAAACTCCTGCATGTATCATGAATCGATGGGTGCTCCGCTTGAGTTGTAATAATATGTTTTCCACGTGATTGATGCTCAAGGGCAACTCCTTTAATCGCAGTATTATTTCCTTCCGTTCCTCCCGAAGTAAAGATTATTGTTTCCTTGGAAACGCCGATTAAATCTGCTGCCTGCTGTCTCGCAGCCTCTAACAGTTTCTCCACTTGACCGCCCAGAGGATGTATCGATGAGGAATTTGCAAAATAATTAGCTGATACTTTTGCGAAGCTTTCAATCACTTCCGGATGCGGCTTCGTTGTTGCACTGTTATCGAAGTATATCAAGTTTTCCACCTTCTTTTTAACAAAAATGTAAGGCTGACCTAAGTTAACGAATATTCCATTCTTAGCGACAGCCTTTACCTTATATTTTTCATATTATATAGTATCTGAAATCTTCAGCGGATACAAAGCAGGCAACCTGTAAGCTCAAAAATTGTTCTTCCTGCTCTTGTTCTATCCAGTAAATAATCTTGTCCCTTCATAGAAAGAAACAACGATAATTATTGGTTTCTTTCCGTTTGATACGATTCTATTTTCTGTAACGATCCCGGTTCAATCTCTTCTACTGCTTTGGCAGCATGCTCTAAAGAAAGCTCATATTCATAATTACGGAATAATCTCTCCGCTTCCTTCAGCTTGTTGTCCAGATCAGAGTGCTTACTTCTGTAGCGGTTCGCATATTGAATCACCTGCTCTGTTAAATAAGCCTGATCCAGCATCATATCTACTTGCTCATATGCCTGCTCAATCGATTTTTTAGCTTCAGTCAACGCTTGCTGTACATTGTTCATATCTAATGGATAGGTTTCTAACGCTTCCATTACCCTATCATTTTTCTGTATTGCTGTTTCAAAACGGGTCCAAATGTAGCTTGGTACTCCCGGTATATTACTCTTTTTCAGTTTTCTATTCAAATCTGTAAGCCGTCCGCGCATTTCTACCAGTTTATCTCTTGCCTCCAGCTCATCTTTCCGTAAATTTGCAATAGACTTTTTAAAGGATTCATGCTCCTCTTCCAGCTGTGCAATTTTCTTAAATCCTTCTTCAATTCCTTTTTTCAATTCTGAATGTGATTGTTTATCGTCCTCTACACTCTGGTGTAATTCTTCTACATGGCCATTTAAAGCTTTAATTGCTTTACCCATAGTCTGGAAACGTTCCATATCATCGTCTTCTACGTAGTAAGCCTTCTTTATCTCTTCTACTTCTATTTTCGCGGTTTCATACGTAGCACTTATCTGGTTTACAGAATCCTCATACTCCGGACCTTTCTGCTCTATATAATTCTTGGCTATCGCTTCCCCTTCCAGAGCTTCGTACATTTCTAAAATACGTGTCTCCATTTGCTGGAGAAGCTGTTCCACATCTGTTATATCAGCAGTTTCAAGCTGAGTTTCTATATCCCTCAATTGTTCCTGATATGTAATAATTTCTTTTTCAAAGCCTAAATGTCTAATCCGGTAGCCGCTTTCCCGCATCTCTTTCATACCGGAAGACAGGTTTGTTAATTGAGACGGCAGCTCCTGCTTCACTTGTTTGAGCAAATCAGGAAATGTATCTAATTTATTTTCTACTTTTTCAGTACTTTCCTTTAATTCACTAATACTTTCATTCGCTTTTAGATAGTCACCATCATTAACGAACGCATCGTATTGATCCAATATTGCTTCCAGCTCATCGATTTCCTTGTCAAATTGCTTTTCGGCCTTCCCATATTGGTATCTGGATTGAGAAAGCATACTTCGTAACCCTTTAATTCTCGGTTTTAATTCCTCCGCACCGCCACGGCCTGTTTCTTCTGCATAGAGTAATTCCTCTAACTCACCGATAATTTCTTTGATTTCTTCCTCAATTTTTTCGAGATGGTTTTCTGCCTCTTTCAAAATTTTATTTGCCTTAGGCACAAGAAAGCGGTCAGCTGCCTCTTCTGCATCCATCAAATACTTCTCTATGTCAGGCAAAGATTTGGTTACGATTTTTTCCCATTCCTCTTTCCATTCTTCAAATTTCTCGAGTGTTTCACCGGATAGATTCAATGTTTTAATTTTTCCAATCTGTTTTGCAACATCCCTATCCGTAATATCCAATTTCCATTTTTCAATATGGTCTACTTGATCGTAAACACGCTTTCTTACAATTAAAGCAATCGTTAAACATACAATAATCGCTAAAATAATCCCAACTACGACAGCCATACTTTGCCTCCCAACCAATAAACATCTATATAAATATATCTATAATTACAAAATCACAATAATATATCCTTTATAATATCATGTATTCCGCCCTTTTGGCTAAAGAAAATACATTTTTCTTACTGATTCAACAACTTTTTGATATTTATACGGGGAAAAGTCAATTATTTATTATTATTTGCTTTTCTCGTTAATTTTTACATTTGCATTAAATTGAATCCATTTCTGTATACTTTTGGTATATTTTTTCACAAATTGTTCGTGAGCAAATTGCCCTAAAATTTGATCTTTCCAATCTGAATGTAAAATATAAGGGGTTATCAGCATGCCTTTCAGCTGCATAAACAGATACCTTTTCTCATCCTGATCAGCATTTCTTCCGATTGTTTCCTGAAACAATTCTTTTACATAGTAATTTTCTTTCGCCAGATATGTAACCGTCATTTCTCTAACAAATACAGAATCAAGAGATAATTCACGCTGAATAAAACATGTTAATTGATGATGCGTTTGCTTATAATGTATAATTGTAAAAATTAGTTCATTTAATCGATCGATAGAAGAGCTTCCTTCTGTTGTTTCAAGTGACTCTTCTATTTTCTCTAAGTATGCTTCATAATAATTTGTTACAGCATATTCTAAAAGGCCCTGCTTTCCTTTAAAATAATAACTGATTAAGGAAACATTCACAGAGGCCCGATCAGCAATATCACGCACAGAAGTACCATGGAATCCTTTTTGAAAGAATAGGGAGGAAGCAGCGTCCACTACTTTTTGCTTGGTTACGTTATTTTTCATTCTTATTCAACTCCTTACTCTATTCATTTACGACAAAGAAGGGGATAAATCCTTTAATCGATTATCGACAAAAACTGTATTCATGTCGTTAAATGTCATTTTTCACAAAACTACTACACGCAACTTTTAGGAGGTAACACATAATGTTTCAACAACTTGATTATTCTGGAGAAAAAACAAAAGATTACGAGCTTCTTATCAAACAGCTGGATGCCTTATCCACAGGAGAAACAAATCAAATCGCGCTGCTTTCAAACGCTTCGGCACTTCTCAATCAGTTTTTAGATGAAGTAAACTGGGTTGGCTTCTACTTATCCGAAAAGGAAGAATTAGTGCTCGGCCCCTTCCAAGGTCTCCCGGCGTGCATCCGTATTCCTTTTGGAAAAGGAGTTTGCGGAACTGCCGTCTCAGAGAAGAAAACACAGCGTATATCAGATGTTCATCAATTTCCTGGTCATATCGCCTGTGATGGAGCGTCAAAATCTGAAATTGTCATACCTGTCTATCGTGATAATGAGATTATCGGTGTTTTAGATATTGACAGTCCTATTCATGACAGATTCGATGCTATTGATCAGGAATGTTTAGAAAAATTTGTTGCAGTGCTTGAAAAGCATTTATAATTACCTCATTTTATTACAAAATAGAATTTTAGACATATTCATATTATAACGGATACTTTTTTGTTATGAATTATTTTTGTTTCTAAACAAAAATAATATCTTTCCAAAAAGACTTTATACTGTGTTTTTTCTTTTTTCTATTGACAGGTGTACATGCAAATTATATACTAGAATTTGTGTAAAATAATAAAGTGGCCTAAGTGAGTCGACGCTTGCACTCATTTTGTTCCTTTCAAAGATGAATCTTATAAAGGTGTATCGTGTAACTCTCTGCTACTGGAGCGATGGTACATGAAAACAAAATGAACAACGAAACGATCACGCGCGTTTTATTTTATACAAATAAAACATAAAGGAGGAAATGTCCTATGTCACGTTATACTGGATCAGTATGGAAGAAATCACGTCGTCTTGGCATTTCATTATCTGGAACTGGTAAGGAATTAGATAAACGCCCTTACGCTCCTGGTCAACATGGACCGAACCAAAGAAAGAAAATCTCTGAATATGGCTTGCAAATGCAAGAAAAGCAAAAATTACGCTTTATGTATGGATTGAACGAGCGTCAATTCCGTAACCTATTCAATAAAGCCGGCAACATGAAAGGTATCCACGGTGAGAACTTCATGATTCTTCTTGAATCTCGTCTTGATAACCTTGTTTACCGCCTTGGTCTTGCTCGTACACGCAAGCAAGCACGTCAGCTGGTTAACCATGGTCACGTTACAGTAGATGGTTCTCGTGTAGATATCCCATCTTACTCTGTAAAACCTGGTCAAACAATCGCTCTTCGTGAAAAATCTCAAAAGCTGGATATCGTTACAGAAGCTATTGAAGTAAATAACTTCGTACCAGAATATACTACTTTTGATGCTGAGAAAAAAGAAGGTACTTATGCTCGTTTCCCTGAGCGTTCTGAACTTCCAGCTGAAATCAACGAACAGCTTATCGTTGAATTCTACTCTCGTTAATTTTGATGCTTTGCAGAGAACAACATTAAAAGAGGCTATACTAACTGGCCCAAATAGAAAAAAGAATTTTGCATCGAGTTTTCGATGCAAAATTCTTTTTTTCTTTAAATTAATGATATATCCTATCCATAAAAAATCTGGTAGAAACAGTGTATCTTCTCAGATTCACCGCTATTAAGACAAAGCCCAATTTTATATTATCCATTATACAAATGGCTTTATCTAAAATTAAATAATCCATAATCTCCTTTCTTGCTAATTTCCCAAAGATAAATTCATTAAAAATTTTACACACCTTTTCTCTAACACTTTCTTATTAATGATTTATTAACCAGCCTTTAACACTTTTAATCAATCAAAAAGCTCTTCAGTCTCTCGTGTTGGAAATACTAGTCATCTCTCTCCATGGAAAAAGTATAACTATACAAATCGTTTCGAAATACACCAGTTTCATAAAGAACTGGCACCCCATAATTATCGTAAGTAATTCGTTCCATCGACAAACCAGCTGAGTTTTTACTGATACCTAAATGTTTAGCTACTTCTGCATTAATAATTGTTGCATTTATCGTATGTGTTGCAGAACGAATAACCTTACCGCATTGTTGCTCAATGAAGAAATATAAAGATCCAGGAATATTAAAATCCTCGGTAATTCCAATATTTAACGGAATATATCCACATACATATAAAATCGGAATATCATTTCCTGTACGAATCCTCTCAATAAACAAGACTCGATCACTCACATCTATATCTAAGTTTTTAGCAACTTCCTCTGTAGGTTGTATTATTTTGCCTTGCAATAAAGTGCTTCCAGGGATCATACCCTTTTCTTCCAGTTCTTGAGACAAGCTTTTTAAATTTGGTAAAACAATATGACTCTCTGGATAGCTAATCGAAATAAAAGTACCTTTTCCGGTAATTCTCATTAGATATTTTTGTCTAACTAATTCCTCAAGAGCTTTTCGTATTGTAGCTCTGCTCATTTGAGTTTCTTCCTGCAATAAACTTTCAGTTGCAAAAAAGCTGCCTGGTTCCAATTCTTTATTAACAATAACCTTATAAAGCGAATCATAAAGTTGTTGATATAAAGGCAAAGGATTATTTCTATTAATTTTTTGTAAACTTCTTTTAATTGGATCAGCTAACAGTTTGTGGTCAAAATACTTATCGTCCTCTTTTATATGGAAATTCTGCATAACTTACACTTCCTTTTTTAATTCAACAGCACTATTTTTAATAATTCACATGTATATTCTAACATAATAATTTAACATGTATATTCTAACATAATAATTGAAATAGACTGAATAATAAATTTGACAAAACTCTTTTTATGACTTAATATGATTATACGTACAAACGGTTAAAATATCAATATAAAGGATTATTCTTTTTCAATTAAAATAAGAATTCTTCTAATTCATTCAATATTGTAAGACATTCACTAAAATTACACCCATATATCTCAACACAATAAAGTATTTTAATTATCCTTGTATATTATATATTTTAATCGCTGTAAGTCTATTAAGCTGCTAATCGGTATAAAGAAAGGACTGAGCAAATAATGTTGTCATTTATGAAAAATATTTAGTTTTAAGTAAAACATGGTAATTATAGAGTAGCTGCACCAAATGTTTTCAATTTGGAGACTGTCCGTGTAGCCTTTGAACTGGCAAAACTTCTAAAGTCTCCAATTATACTGGATTGTGTAGGAATTCATCCAATTGAAGAAGTTAATGAGATTGCCTATTTCTATGAAAGAAAATTGTTAAAATTGCTTGCTCTGTAGGTGTTTCTGATGAAGCTGAACTTGGCCACGTGGAAGTAGGACATAAATATGATAAAACGAGGGATAGTGATTTAACCAATCTTAAAGAAGCGATCTAATATGCCAAACAAACGAATATTGACTGTTTAGCTGTTGCAATTGGCACATCTCATGGTACTTGAAAAGGAGAACCACGGCTAGATTTTGAGCTATTACAAAAATTAAATAGCATTTTAGATGTACCTTTAGTCCTCCACCGAGGTTCCGAAACAGGTGATGACAACCTTAAAAGAACTATTAAAACCGGGATTCAAAAAGTAAATCTATTTGTTGATTTAAGCAAACGGGGTATGCAGGATTTAAATGCTTACTTGAAAGGAGTTAACAATGAACCAGTTAAATCAGAAATGTACTCAGATAAACCTAGAAGTGAATTTGATGATAATCCAAATATAAATATTTTTGACAGCATCAAACATATCGAGGGGGTTTTATAAAGAAACACTCATACATTACATAAAACTATTCAGCTCTGCCAACAAGGCTTAAGTTACAGTCACCAAAAACTAATAAATTTGTTTTACTGTCTGAATTAATAAGACCTGCTTGTTACAAAGCGAATAAATAATAATAAATAATGAGGTGTGTACATGGTTTATATTAATGGAAAATGGCGACAAAGCGAAACAAAAATGGAAGTACGTAATCCTGCGACTAACGAGGTTATCAAGACAGTTTTTACAGTAGGAAAAGCGGAAACAGAAGAAGCAATACAAAGTGCAAAACAAGCATTTAAATCTTGGAAAAAAACAACTTTTACAGAACGCGTTACTTATTTGGAGGAAGCTGCTAGATTACTAGAAGAACAAAGTGAAGAATTAGCACAACTTATTACAAAAGAAAACGGTAAACCTATTGCTGATGCTAGATATGAAGTAAACGACGGAATTGCCTTTTTACATTGGTATGCAGAAGAAGCAAAACGGATATATGGTGATGTTCTTCCAGCAGCCGCAAAAGATAAACAACTTTTCGTTATAAGACGTCCAATTGGTGTATGCGCAGCAATTACCCCATGGAACTTTCCATTTTCAATGATTACAAGAAAAATCGCTCCGGCCCTAGCAACTGGTTGTACAATAATCTTAAAACCTGCATCTGTTACACCTTTGTCAGCGATTAAAGTATTTGAATGTTTTCATAAAGCGGGCTTGCCAAAAGGGGTGGTTAATCTTGTTATAGGTAAAGCTAGCGAAATTGGAAATACATTAACAGCGAGTGAAGACGTAAAAAAAATCACCTTTACTGGATCTACTGATGTTGGCAAATTGTTACTAAGAGACTCTGCTGAGACTGTTAAAGCCTCTTCAATGGAGCTAGGAGGTCACGCACCATTTATTGTCTTTGCTGATTCAGACATCGATGGCGCTATAGATGGCGTCTTAATGACAAAATTTACCAATTCCGGGCAGACTTGTGTTAGCACAAACAGAATTTACGTTGAAAAAAGTATTGCTGAAGAATTCACTAGCAAGCTTGTACAGAAGGTAGAGAAATTAAAAATAGGCAATGGTTTAGATGAAGACGTTAATGTTGGTCCTGTTATTGATAGTAATTCCTTCGAGAAAATTATGAACCAGATTGCTGATGCTAAAGCGAAAAATGGAGAAGTTATCTGTGGTGGTAGACAATACGATAATAAGACAGGCGGTTATTTTATCGAACCTACTATTATTTCCAATGCTAATGAAGACATGTTAATCGCCTATGAGGAAACATTTGGGCCAGTTGTTCCAATCTTTACATTCAAAGGTGAAGAAGAAATTATTGAAAAGGCAAACCATACTCATTATGGTCTAGCAGGATATTGTTACACAAAGGATTTAGGCCGTGCTTTTAGAATGATGGAAGAATTAGAATATGGAATGGTCGGTATAAATGACCCTGCTCCATTTGCCATCCACACTCCATTCGGTGGAGTAAAAGAAAGCGGGCTTGGTCAAGAGGGGGGTAAATACGGTCTAGAAGCGTATTTAATTACAAAATACATTTCATTTAATATAAATTACTAATTATAGTAATGGGGCAACTTAACGAATAAGGTTAGGTTGCTTCATATTATTTACTTAAGAAAAATATAGCCTAAAAAGTAACAACTAAGAGGAAAGGATGCATCTTATTGAGAGAAGACACATTTGAGAAACAAGATTTAGGCAAAGATAACACCAATGTTCTTATAATTATAGGGATTTTCTTAGTTGCTCTTAATTTAAGACCAGCGCTCACTTCAATAGGACCAATTATGGGGATCATTAGAGATGAAATAGGCTTTGCAAATTGGAATGTAGCATTACTTACAAGTTTACCATTAGTAGCTTTTGCTATTATGTCAATTACTTCATCATATTTAGCTCAAAAGTACTCAAATGAGAAAATATTAATTTTTGGATTAATGATATTAAGCACGGGGATTATTTTTCGCTCTTCTACTATAATGTTCCTTTTATTTCTTGGTACACTATTTATCGGAATAGGAATTGCAGTTTGTAACGTCCTTTTACCAGGAATCATCAAAGATAAATTTCCTGACAAACTATCAGTAATGACTGGGCTATATTCCTCGATAATGGGAATTTCTGCTACTGTTGCTTCAGCAATAAGTGTACCAATTGCCAAAAACATGGGATTAGGCTGGAGAAATGCTCTTTTAATTTGGGCAGCCCCTGCAATTTTTGCATCTTTTTATTGGTTAGTGCTTATACGGCGGAAATCGATGAATCATATAAAAGAAAGGCTCACAGAAAAACAAAAGGATCTTCTAAAATCTCCGTTTGCCTGGTTTATTGCCTTTTTTATGGGGTGTCATTCCCTTTTATTCTATATCACCATCTCTTGGTTCCCAGAAATATTAATTGATTTTGGTGCTAATAAAACAATTGCTGGTTTCCTATTATCCTATTTACAGCTAGTAGGAATAGTTTCTAGTTTACTCATTCCACTTATAGCTGGAAAACTTAAATCACAAGTAGGCTTAGTTATCAGCTTAAATATTTTATTAATAATAGGAGTTATTTATTTATTGCTTTATCATAATGATATAAGCTATATTATTTCCACAACACTAATAGGATTTTCTTTAAGTGGTAACTTTACAATTGCCCTTCTGTTACTATCTATTCGTACTAAAAATACAAAACAAGCTACACTTTTATCCGGCATGGCACAATCAACTGGTTATGCTTTAGCCGCTTTAGGACCTATAGCGGTAGGCTTCATCTATGATATTACAAGAGACTGGACCATTCCCATATTCTCGCTAATATTACTTGCTATTTGCAGTTCTCTTTTAGGATTGAAAGTCGGACAAAATAAATTTGTTTAAAATAATAAAATTTCAAGAGTATAAAGGATTATATAAGGATCACTCTGGCAGAGATTATTCGTTCTAGTGGGAAGCTGGCTCACTTATATCGAAAAACAAAGAAGCTTAATGGAGATTAAATTCATAAAGATGTTGGCAAAACGTTGAGGGGCACAACCACACTTGATCGAGTACCATAAATGAAAGACTCCAAAATTAAAATAACAGTCGAAATCCGAACTATAAACGAATCCTTTAAAAAGAAATTGAATTCATAGTTCGGATTTCTTAATGGAATTTATGACAATATACCATACCAAATCGTATAATTACTTAAATCAGCTAAAATCATCATCAATATTTGGATCAGCACCTATTCGACCATTATGATCAAGATTAGCAAGCTTATCCATATCCTTTTTTACAATAGAGAAATCAAATAACTTAAAGTTTTCCTTAATTCGTGGCGGTGTAATAGATTTCGGAATAACAATTGTATCACACTCTAAATGCCATCTCAAAATAATCTGAGCTGGGGTCTTATCATATTTTTGAGCAAGTTCTTTAATCAGTTCATCTTGTAAAATTGTTCCTTTTCCAAGAGGTGCCCATGCTGTAACAGCTATTGCTCTTTCCTCACAAAAGCTTTTTAATCCCTTTTGTTGAAGATAAGGATGACATTCTACTTGGTTAACCATTGGCATTACATTCACCTTATTTTCAAGTTGTAAAAGATGTTTTTTATGATGATTAGAGACACCCGGCACACGAATAAGTTTTTCTTCATACAATTTTTCAATTGCACGATAGGTTTCAATAAATTTATCAGGTAGAGGCCAATGGGTTAAATATAAATCGATATAATCAAGTCCCAACAAACTCAATGAACGGTCAAACGCACGTAATGTTTCATCATATCCTTGCTCATCATTCCATACTTTAGTAGTAATAAACAGATCTTCCCTTGAAATTCCGGATTGACAAATTGCCTCGCCCACTTCCTTCTCATTTTTATAGTAGCTAGCAGTGTCAATCGCTCGGTATCCAACTTTTAATGCTTCCTCAACAGCATTCACCGTATCTTTCGGATCTGTCATTTTATAAACACCAAGCCCCACTTGGGGCATAAGTACATCATTTCTCAATTTTTTCGATGTCATTTTTTAATGTACCTCCTTTTTCGGTGACTTTTATCACTATTAGTAAAAGACTAGAAATGAATATTTAGTCAATAACTGCTAAACTAGTTTCTCCTTTAGCTCTTTTTCTTTACTCTTTTGATAACTTTCAACAGCCTTAGCAATTACTTTTCTTACAGTTTTTTTATAGCCATTAAGGCTTTCCTCATTTATACTCAATAAGTTTTCATTTATTAGTTCTTCACAACTGCGCCATGAAGAAAAAAAGGTTGCACCAGATATCAATAGACAGTCTCTAATATTCGCTTCCTTATCTAATTGAAGCATGATAATAGCACCAGAAAAAATACCTTTCTTTCTCTCCACTAATACATTTCCTGTTTCTAAAAACTTATTATAATGGGTATGCAATACTTTTGTCTGCTTTACTTTAAAAAACCATTGCAAAATAACTAAAACAATAAAGAATAAAAATAGAATCTCCATTTTCTCACCTACTTGATTGTAATTTCCCCAAGATTGGATAAATCGCTTTCAAAACCCGGTGTTAAATGAATATGACCAGGTAATTGTGCCTTCTTTGCTCCATCAAAACATAGTGAGGCATGTCCAAGCGAATAGAGATTTTCATTAACAATATTGCCTACAGCTGTGACCTTATACGTACAGCCTACTATACTCACAACATCACCTGACTCTACTTGTCCATCATGCTTATTTTCTTCGGTAACAACACAGAATGGTTTTAAATCTTCCGGAGCACTTTGATTAAAAAGAATTAATAACCCCGTTTTCAACATATCCTCAACATTTGAACCAACTTCGACAATATTTACGTTATATTTCAAGTAAATTACCTCCTTAAAAATATTTACGATAAACATTTTAACATATTATTTATCTTTTCTTTTTGATATTTTATAAATCTATTATTGTACCTATTATGTTAGTTTTAACTTTAAAAAATAAAGAGAACTGAATTGGTTAGTCTATCATTTATACAATCCTATTAATAAAAACAGATACCTGTTTTACTAATTAAATGAAAGTTAATTAGCATAAACCATTTATTTCCTACTCTCATCTACTGTTAACTTTTCGGCAACTGCGAATTTTTAATTTTAATATTTCCATCACTTTAATTATAGAGTCCAATACTAAACAGATATGCAATAACAACAGCAATAGGGCTTGAAATTTGTCTCGCGATCAGGAATGCTGGTGTACCATATTCTATTGTTTTTGGTTTCGCCTGCATTAAAGACATACCTACAGGGAAGAAATCCCCACCTACTTGTGCGTTGATAGCAAACAAAGCTGGTAATGCGAATTGTGGCGGAATTGCTCCTGCTGCAATTTGCGTGCCTACTAGAACACCAACGACTTGCGCAACAGCTGCTCCTGGCCCCAAGATAGGTGACAAGAACGGGAAACTACAAATAATAGAAATAAGCAGTAATCCCCAAAGTGACGACCCTAGCGGGGTTAAAGCGTTCGCAATCAATTCCCCTACTCCTGTATATTGCACTAGTGCTACTAAAATACTAACGAATGCCATGAATGGTATAATCGTTTTCAATAACAGATCGACCGTTTTTCTACCAGAGTCTAAGAACATGGAAACTACAGAGCCAACGCCAGAACCAATTTTGGTTAATAGGTTAAATATCAGGTTACCGCTTTCTTCGGCTGCACGTTGTTTATCGACTTTTTTTGGTTGTTTCTCTATTTCAGGTTCTACTACCGCAGCGTGTTCATGATCTGGCTGGTCTGATTCTTGTACTATTGTAAAATTTCCTTTTTTAACCCCAGAAACGTATATTTCCTCTTTAATGTGCTCAGCTAAAGGGCCAGATGGACCAATCGCATTTAAATTAATCGTGTAAACCCCTTTTTGTGGGTAAACACCACATCTTAATGTACCGCCACAGTTAATAATTGCACAAACAATCTCATCATCATTCGGTACCTCTTTAAATCCATCAACTGCCACACCGCCTATAGCGTCTGCAATATGTGTAGCTAAATCATGAATTCCTCCACCTGTCATTGATAATACTTTGTTTTTCTTCCCTTCACATTGTAAATAAAGTGGGCCACCCCAACCACTACCACCTTTTTCAACTTTAATCATTATATTTTTAGACATTTTTTATCACCCCCTGTTAAACCTCGTAATTATTTCTTCTGGCAATAATTGTAAATACTATCTCGGTAATAATACCACTGATGACACCTACAACAATACCGGTAATAACATAGCGAATAGCTAAAGCTCCAACTGGTAAACCAAGTGCCTCAATACCTTGGGCAACTCCTAGCCAAACAAATAATTCAGCTGGATTTGTATGGGGAAATAAACTAGTTAAGGGATGTCCATTTCTAAAAAACGCTTCCATTAATCCTGGTTTTGACTTTTCCGGCAGGAACCTTCCCATAGTACCACTTGCTGGGCTTCCAAGGAAAAATGCAGCAAATATCGGGAATATCGAATATTTTAATATGCTACTTTTTGCTAATAATTTTCCTATTCTTTCAATTCGGTTTTCACCAACAAGATTTACAATAAATTGAATTAAAGTTAGCATTCCTACAAGTATAGGAACAATACCAGTAAACATGCCGACAAACGTATCCCCTACAAATCCGAAAAAGCCCATAAACTGTTCCGCAAAATCAACGACAAACGACATAACTTCATCCTCCTTCTATTTGTTATACTGATTTTGATTGAGATTTTAAAAAATCTTAATGCCAAAAAATTAATTTATTATATGTTTGCGCTTACATCCTGTGAAGAGAGAGTGTGACATCCTCTCCAATTACTTCATACATCGTAGTATTTTTATTGTGTAAAGTTATTCTGATTCTTCTTGTAATAAAACACTTACGCGGTAACTTCCTTGCTTACTAGCAATCTCGTAAGCTTTTTGGATTTCTTCTAGAGGTACTTTTGTTTCAATTAATTTTGACACATCAACTTTTCCATCATTTAATAAATTTGCAGATTTATTAAAGTCATTTATATCAGCTCCATAGGTCCCAATCAATTCCATTTTTCTATAATGGGCTAAATTCGAATCTACATGTAATTCAGGAGCAGGATATCCTGCAGCAAAAAGCAACAATCTACCATTTAAGCGTTTAACCATTTCTAATGCTTGATTATTTGCTTTCGTAGCTCCAACGGCAAGAATAACTGCATCTGCCCCCTTATCATTTGTTAATTCTTTTACTTTTTCTACTGGATCACATTCTTTCACATCAATAACATTTAGCCCCATTGATCTTGCCGCTTCAATCTTCTTATCCATCATTTCAGTAACAATGACTTCTGCACCATATGCTGTAGCAGCTAGTGCATTTAATATCCCCATTGTTCCAGCACCAATGACAACAACACGTTCTAATGCGCTAACCCTTAATCGCTTTAGACCACTCACCACAGTTGCAAGCGGCTCCAAAAATCCAGCCTCACTAAATGATAATTTGGGATTCATTTTAATCACTGCATTTGCATCTTTAACATTATAAGTTGCAAAACCTAAATGACCGTAATATCCTTCATCATTTTTATCTTTAAAAGGGTTTGATATCTCTACACACTCGCTCGTTCTCCCAGTTTGACAAGCCGTACATTCTCCACAATAATCATAAGCAAGTGCAACATGATCTCCTATACTTAATTCATCTCTTACATTTTTACCTTTTGCGACAAGGATTCCAGCACCTTCATGTCCACCTGCCATCGGATATGGTTGATGTTCCCTTAGACCCAGCCATTGCCCGAAATCTGTTGTACAAATATTACAATTTTTTTGCTTAATGAGGACTTGATTATCACCAACCTCAGGGATTTCTCCTTCATGTACCTCTGCATTTTTTGCGTTTGTTAAAACAGCAAACTTTCTCATTTTAGTCATCAAAATTCCTCCCTTAAGTTATTCTTGTGCTAAATATTTCGAGTTACTTAATAATTAACATTTTTAGTTTCTGGGCTTATGGATAATTTCTGCAAATCTAGCTAATAATTCTTTTGCTTCTTTGGGCGGCCGTTGCCAAACATTCCTGCCAATTGCAACACCATTAATACCAACATTAATAGCATCATCTACCATATTCACTAAATCTTCCGTAGTCCCACTTTTATTTCCACCTAGCAGAATAATAGGAATATCAAAATAATTCACCCAATTTTCAAGTGTTTTTGTATCACCAGGGTGAGCTACTTTTAATATATCCGCACCTAGTTCAAACGCAGCCCTATTTGCATCAGAGATAACTTTTGCTCGCTCTTTAGGATCTTCGATTGGCTTTGATGTAAGGGGCTCCACTAAAACCGGCATTTCCCATTTTTCTGCTTCCTCAATAACTGAGGCTATCAATTTCATAGAACGCATTCTTTCCTCAGCAGGACGATCCCAAAACAAGACAAGCTTTATACAATCATATCCTTTACGGACTGCAAACTCTGGACTGAATGTTAAATGATGTTCCATTCGTTCATTTTTTACTTCATAACTAAAAATATCCGAATTTAACATTCGGCCTGGTGTGCCTTTTCCATAAAAAACTTCTTCAGCTTGTCTAGCAACACCATCATTTAGTAATATTGCGTCAATATCAGGTGTTTGTAACTCTTTAAGAATCTTAACTGGGTCTTCTAATCCTTCAATACTCCCTCCAATTCCATGATCTACAGGTAATATAAGTGAATTACCTGTGTCCTTTCTAAAAATTCTTGACAGCCGTAACGATTTTCCCATTTGGTCGTCCACTCCTTAGATTATTTTGTATAAAGCATCAACCCATTATTGTTTAAATTATTACAACTTAAACCGTTTGTACGTATAATGGTTTAAAATTATAATAGTATAATTAATATTCTTTGTCAATTCATTATTTTAAAATTTCAATTTATTTATTATTGATTAATGTCTGTAAAATGAAAAGATCTCATAATATGATTTGTAACATATAAAAAAACAAGACGCTTTGTACTTATGCGTCTTGTTTTTTGTATATTAAGCACTGGATGATACATCTGCCTTTTCCATCCACTCTTTCCCTTCAATATGTCTTGCCACAACCATACTTGAAACGGTATCACCTGTCGAGTTAACCATCGTAGCCGGCGGATCAACAACAACTCCGATCGCAGTAATGATTGGCAGAGCTTCGATTGGAAAACCGTACAGCGTAATTATCATTAATTCTCCCGTAAAACCTCCGCCCGGGATTCCACTCATAACAATACCGGATAATAAACAAATACCAATAGCAGTTAAAAATGTATCAATCCCGGTGAAGTCCTTGTTAAATACTCCAAAAATAAAAGCGATTTTTAACATAGCTGATAAACAGGAACCATCCATATGAATAGTTGCTCCGAGAGGCATGATCGTCTCACGGATATCTTTTGGAACTCCAATTCGTTCGGCTGCCTGCAGGTTAACCGGAATGGTTGCCACACTACTGCCTGTTCCCAGCGAGGTAGCAGCAGGACCTAGTATATTCTTCCAAAAACGGCTTATTCCTTTTCTTCCTCCGGCGATGAATGCATATAATGTAAAGCCGATAGCAAAATACAGTATAGCAACTGGATAATAAATAATCACTGCTTTTGCATAATCACCAATCAGTGCTGTTCCGAATTCTCCTACCAATGAGGCAAAGTATGCACCCAATCCAATTGGCGCATAGTACATAATCAGCTGAATCAGCTTCATAAATACGTCAGAGGCGCTGGTCAGGAACCTTGCAAGTGGTCTTCCTTTCTCTCCTGTCAATCCTGTTGCGACACCAATCAGTATCGACATAACAATAAGAGCCATCATATTATCTCTTGAGAACAGTTCAACAAAATCAGGAACAGTAAATGTATTGACTAGTTGATCTGCCAAGCTCTGCTCTTCAACATTATCTGGGGCACTCAATGGAATATCTACCCCTGAACCCGGCTCAAAAATAACTACGGCAACAAGCATAAATACAGCTGCAATCACTCCAGTTATGATAAATACCGTAATCATGGAACCCATGATTTTCCCAAGTCTTTTCATACTGTCCATGCTGGCAATAGCAGACGATATAGAGAAGAAAACAAGAGGGATGACAATCATAAATAATAAATTAATAAATAGATCTCCAAACGGCTTTATTACTGTTGCATCTTCTCCAAAAATCAAACCGATTATCGCTCCAACAATAATAGAAGCTAAAAGGATAAGCGGAAACCGGTAGGCTTTTAATTTTTCTAACATCTTTTTATTTCCTTTCCCTTTACAATATGATTTTAATAGAATCTATTTTATTTTACAGGAATGATGAAATGATGAAAAGTTATTAAATATTCATATAATTATTAAATTCTCTTTCGGAAAGGTTTTTATAAAAATTTTTCTGCTCATCATCAAGGAGCATTAAAGGTAAAGAAGATTACCAAATAAAATAATCAAACTATACAAAAAATCACTATTCTATACGACCGTATAGAATAGTGATTCCTTAAGACAAGTTGTATTTTATTTTCACCGGTGATAAAATGAAGCGACGGACATATTGGTCTGGAGACATGGTAGAGTGGAATCAATCAGTCTTATTCCAGAACGATATGTCAGTCCTCAATTATTTTACATAAGCTGCATCTTCTTTATCCTTTGATGCTTTACTGCTTAATTCTGGTTTTACAACGATTTTAATATGCTCCGGCTGTGGACCTGCAACTAATATATCTCTTGCTTCTTCTAAATCTACTACCTTAGAAATCATAAAGTCGGTTTTTATTCGGCCAGTTGTAATTAAATCTGCTGCAATACGTAATTGTCTTGCTGTCGAATCCGATGTTCCTGTAATTGTAATTTCATTATAGTGAATTACATTCAAATCAAGAGTGGCTTCAGGCTTTTGCTTAGGCATCCCCCCAAAAACATTGATTCTGCCTCTTCTCCTTACCCATTGCAATGCGTCACTAACTATTCCTGGTACTGGTACAGCAACAACCACTACATTAACCCCTAATCCACCCGTAAGCTCTTTTATTTTTTCAGCTGGATCTTCTTCTTGTGGGGAGAAAACAATATCTGCTCCATGTTGTTTTGCAATCTCTAAACGATTCTTATCAAAATCACTGGCAATAATTTGTTTGGCACCATTCAATTTAGCTAATTGAATATGAAACAATCCCATCGGTCCGCAGCCGACAACAAGTACACTGTCTCCCAGCTTCACTTCAGCTATTTCCTGACCATTAATGGCACAGGACAAAGGTTCACTCAATGCAACCTGCTGCAATTTATCACTTGAAACCTTCAATACATTTCCGGATCGGATGGAACGTTCAGGAACTCTCATATATTCTGCAAATCCGCCATCATAATTATATGCGGTTGCTTGTTTGTCCAAGCATTGATTTTCATAGCCCTCCAGACATAATTCACATTTGCCGCAGGGACTTACTGCTGCAACAACAATATGCTCGCCGACTTCAAATTCATCCTTCCAGCTTTCACCAACCTTAACAATGGTTGACGCTATTTCATGTCCCATAACCCGAGGTAAGTCCATTCCATGCGCTGATCCCCCTGCTGAAATATTTCGAAAATCACTGCCGCAAATTGTGCAGGAATCAATTTTAATCAAAAGTTCATTATCGTTAATCTCAGGAACGGGGATATCATCTACTCTCATATCTTTTGATCCATATAATCGTAATGCCTTCAATGCAAAATCCTCCTTAAATACTGATTTAAATCCTGCTATGCTTTTATCATCTTTTAATCTAGTTATACAGATTGTTTTACTACTTTTTCAGCAGCAATTCCATCAAGCTTGCTTGTAGCATGCATCCATTCTTTAAATTGCGGATAAGCTTTTTGATATTGCTCACTGTATAATTTATAGATTTCATGATTCTCCGGATTAGGCTCTATACGCTTCTTATAGCGTACCATATGACTTACTGCTTCATCTGCATTTGCATAAGCTCCCGCTGTAACCGCTGCCATAATAGCTGAACCTAAACAGGCTACCTGATTCGATTCCGGAACATTGATTGGTAAATTACTTACATCTGCATGAATCTGCAAATACAAATCACTGTTAGTTGCTCCTCCTGCTAAATATAACTCTTCTACCGGAATACCATTTTCTTTAAAGTTTTTAATATTTAATTCAGTACCATACGCAATCGCTTCCATAATAGCCCGGTAAATATGTGCCCGTGTATGCTTTAAAGTCAAACCGGAGATAAAACCGCGGACATTCGCATCAACATAAGGTGTACGGTTTCCCTGCCAATACTCCAGCACAAGAAGACCTTCTGATCCTGGCGGCAGCTCAGCAGCCTCTTTATTTAAGATATCGTAGACACTGATGCCTTCCTGTTTTGCCTGTTCCTCAATATCTATTCCAAAATGTGTTTTAAACCATTTAATAACAGAGCCTGAAGAAGCCTGGCCGCCTTCAGCTAATTTCATTCCTGGAAAAACAACTCCTGGATATGTTCCAAAGATTCCTTCTTTATGGATTGATTTATCTGTAAATGCCAGATTACAATGCGAAGATCCTGTAATTAGTGCAAGCTTTCCAGGTTTTGTCACGCCAAGGCCAATCATTCCATTTAAGCAATCTACTCCCCCCTGGCCGACAGGTGTACCTTCTGCTAATCCTAAATGCTCCGCTGCATAAGGAGTGAGGCCACCGATATATTCCCCCAGATATTTAATTTCTTCAGGAAGCTTATCAAAAATATCCTCTAAGCCAATTGTTTTATAAAAGTCCTCAGGAACTCCACCATTATCCTGGTCATAATACCATCTCAATGTAGTCGTACTTGCTGAACCAGTGTTTCTCCCAGTCATCATAAATGTATACCAATCTACATAATCCATAATTTTTTCTGTTTCATGATAATTCTGAGGCTCATGATTTTTAACCCATAGTACTTTACTAGGCATCCATTCTGCCGAAACATTACCAAAGCCGTTATATTTTAATGCTTCATGACCTGTTGCAGCCATCTTCTCCGCTTCTTCTGATGAACGGATATCCATCCAGATAACAGCTTTTCTTACAGGTGTTCCATCTTTTTTACAGAACACAACGCTGGAGCAGGTAGTATCTAAACCGATACTGATAATTTCATCTTTAGAAGCATTTGCATCCTTCATTGCTTTTTTTATACTTTCTGCCAGAGACGCCCACCAATCGTTTGGATCCTGTTCAGCCCAGCCCGGCTTCGGGTAATATGTTTTATAAGGTGTTATTCCCTCTCCGACTTCATTTCCTTTTAAATCAAAAATTCCTACACGAACACTTTCTGTTCCGCCATCCACACCAATAACAAGTTCTCTTTTCACAAATACCCTCTCCCCTATATTTTCTTTTAAAACATGTCTATGAAAAACAGGTGAAAACTATTAGAAGCTTAAAAGAAATATTTTGATGAAGGTTGCCAGATATATATAGAGTTCATTTATTTTATTTCGATCTCTGATTCCATACCTTGTTTTACCTTTTCTTTTTGGTTTCTCAACAAGTATTCTGCAACATGTTCATCGGTAATTAACGTATCCACCCATTCCCCTGCAAGTGCTGAATCAATTGCTTCTTTCTTATAATCATTTCCAGATACTAATACAACTTTAGAATGTTTGCTGATCTCTTCAATGCTTGATCCAATCACCCTGTTATGGATGTCAATATTGGGAATTCTTCCATCAGAATCAAAGAACCAGCAAGCCACTTCCCCCACGACATTCTCTTCTTTCGACTGTATTTTTTCTTCTTCCGTTAATAAATGAATATGGGCATAAGAAGAGAATTCTACACCAACGCTAATAAAGGTTATATCTGTTTCTAATGATTTTTTAAATACATTTTGAACAGTTAAGTCACTTAGTATAGATTCTTTTAATTCCTGGTTAGAAACAATAGCTGGTGCGTATAGTGGATAACACTTTGCCCCTAATTTCTCTGCAACTCTTTGGGAAATGGTATTGGCATCTAAACCATAACCCATTCCCGGCCAATTCCCCCCCATAATTGGAACTACTTCACAATCAATTTTCTGCTCATCCCCTAAATAGTAAGCAAGCCTCTTTAACGTTTCCCCCATAGAAAAGCCAACAGTCATACCATCGTTCACCTGGTTCACAAGATATTCTGCTCCTGCCTGCCCCAGGGAATTTAATATATTCTCCTCTTTCGTTGAATATACTGGAACTACAATGGCTTCACTTATTCCAAATACTTCCTCCAACTGCTGCTCTAAGTCAAAACAGCGGGTTACCGGGGTCGTTACATTTATCTGAACAATACCTTGCTCCCGCGCCTCTAGTAAAAGCCTTGATATTTTACTTCTGGAAAAATTAAGCTCCTGAGCAATATCATGCTGGGACATATTATCGATATAATACATATATGCAATTTTTGATAATAACCTCAAATCTACTTTAGACATAATGAAAATATAGCCTCCTGCTTATCTCAATTATTTATTTTTTATCATATCACTCCTTTGTCATTTTTTGAACGAGGTTATTACCGAATAACAATTGAACAAATGTGCAAAATATAAATCATTTGTTCATTTTTGATTAGTATAAATCAATAAAATTTTAATGTCAACGCTTTCATTAGATTTTTTATTTAAATATTTCCTAATTAATAGAAATTTATTCGGGTTTTCTTGACTTTTTGATAGAAAATTGCATTTGTTCCACTTTGTGAACGTTTTTTGAAATATTTATAAAATAAATTTTCATTCATAAGAATTTTACAGTCATTTAATCTGCAATAAAAAAAGGTCTTATCCCAGAGAGATAAGAGCCTTCTTAAAATTATAAGTATTTAACCATTGTAACATGCGGAATACCTGCATCCAGAAATTCTCCAGAAGTAACCTCATAGCCCAGCTTTTGATAAAAATCCTGTGCATGTGTCTGTGCGTTTAGCTTAGCTTTATGAAAATCCCGGTTTTTGATTTCTTCTTCCATCTTAAGCATTAATTTTTTCCCGAGAGATTTTCCACGCTGCGATTTCAAGACACAGATTCGTTCCAGCTTACCGTAACCATCTTCCGTGAATCGTAAACGGGCGGCAGCAACAGGGAGTTCATCCTCATATGCAATAAAATGCGTTGCAGTTTTATCAAATTCATCTATTTCTCTTTCCGGCGGTACGTTCTGCTCCTCAACAAATACCTCTGACCGGATTTGATATACAGCTTCTAACTCTATAGGAGCAGTCGCAATCTTTACTAACATGAATATTTTATTCCTTTCCCAATAAAAATGTTTCATAAACCGTCCAGGAGCCATTTTCTAATTCATATAACAGCTGGAAACGGTCAATATAATCTTTGATTTCAAAGCCTTCCATTTTCAATCTTCCTACAATATCTCTGAATTCATCATGCACCAAGTCCTGTGCAATCGTAATGTGCGGCACAAAAGAATGGTCCTGGTTATTTTCAAATATCCCCTGCTGCAGCTGTTCGTTCAGCATCTTTAATTGTTCAATCGGTTCAACTTTTAAATAAATAGTGTTTGTTATTGGTTCAAAGGTACTGACTTTATTAATATGGATATAAAAAGGATCTACACTTCCCGCAACTTTACGCAATTCCTGAGTAACTTCATCTATCTTCTCAGGGTCTGTTTCAAACGGGTACTTTAATGTAATGTGTGGAGGGATTAAAGAGTACCTTGGGTCATAACGTTTTCTTAATGCATTGGCTTGATCCTGTACAGTTTTTGAAGGGAAAATCGCGATTCCATATTTCATTAATACAACCTCCTGGTATTATATTATTTATTATAAGCTATATATAATCTATATCTACATAAGTATAGCAAAAGAAAATGAAAATAGAAATTTTAATCAAACAATGTTGTCAATAGACGCCGCATATCATTTTGCCAATACTTCCAAGTATGAATGCCGTCTTCTAATTCGTGATACGTATAAGCTGCTCCGGCTTTTTCCAATGCTTTATTTAATTTCCGGTTGGGTTCTACAAAATCAGCTGTATTCCCATCACTCATTTGAACCTCTGTTTCTTTTGTACCAATTGTATGGTAAATATCCAGAGTGGACAAAGGCTTCGCCTGCTCTACATATGCTAATACCGTATCATCAACATATGGAGATTGAATACCTATCTTTCCAAATGTATGCGGGTATTTCATTGCTGTCATCAATGCAAGTGTACCTGCCAGAGAATCACCGATTAAAGAACGCGATTTCCCCATATGGTATGTCGGTATGAAATCATCTAAGTAAGGAACAACCTCACGAACTAGAAAATTTATATACGCTTCATTCTGTTCGCCAGATGGGTGATATTTCTTCCTGCGGTCATATTTATCTTTATAGTGAATACCGACAAAGACAACATTGTGCATTTCTTTTTCATCATGAAGCTTATCGCTTAATGTAGCAATTCTTCCCATTTGAAAATAATCTTTTCCATCCTGCATAATACAGATTTCATATTTATACAGTTCAGAAAAAGTCTCCGGGTGATAAATCTGTAATGTCATGGTCTCTTTTAAAAAAGAGCTGTCTATTTCTTTTTCAATCATTTTTCCTTTTCTGCGCAAACGTCCCACCTCAGCCTTTTTATAATATAGCAATAGTCTATCATTGTATGATCGGCCTGTCACTTGAAGCATTTTTATTGATAAAGCTGATAATACTTTCCCTGCAGGTTCATTAATTCCTGATGATTTCCCTGCTCCATGATTTCCCCATTTTCGAGCATAATAATTTCATCTGCTTCCCGAATAGTATTAAGCCTATGGGCGATAACAAAACTAGTTCGCCCCTTCATCAGACGTTTTAATGCTTCCTGAATTTTTAATTCTGTTACGGTATCAATATTACTGGTTGCTTCATCAAGTATTAAAATTTTAGGTTCTGCTAATAATGCGCGTGCAATGGTCAATAGCTGTTTTTGACCTTGGCTTATACCGCTTCCATCCTGATCCAGTATCGTATCATATTTATCCTGTAAAGATAGAATAAAGTCATGGGCATTGGCATCTTTAGCTGCCTGCTCTATTTCCTCGTCAGTTGCTTCCAGTCTTCCGTAACGAATGTTTTCACGGATGGTTCCGTGAAATAAGAAAGTATCCTGTAACACAAAGGCCATATGTTTACGAAGGCTGGAGCGTTTTATTTTTTTGATATCAATACCATCCAATGTGATCTGGCCGCTATTATAATTATAAAAGCGGGAAATAAGGTTAATAATAGTTGTTTTTCCGGCTCCGGTATGCCCTACAAACGCAATCATTTCTCCCGGTCTTGCCTCAAAGCTGATATCATTCAGAATTTTAGCTGATTCATAGCCAAAGCTTACTTGATTAAAAACAAGATGACCTTTTGTATCTGGAATCTCTACAGCATCTTTCTCATCGATTTCTTCTCCAGTTTCATCCATTACCTGAAAGACTCTTTCTGCACCGGCGATAGCGGATAATAATAAATTAAATTGGTTGGATAGTTCGTTTAAAGGTCTAGTAAATTGTCGTGCGTATTCTGTAAAGATAACAATTGTCCCTACAGTCACCAGTGATCCATCTGAGGTGATAACAAGTACCCCGCCTACAAAGGCAATCATTGCAAAGCTTAAAAAATTCAACGTATTCATGATTTTAGGAATAAACCCGGAGATTGTTAATGCCCAAAAACCTGTGTTCTGCAAGGATTTATTTCTTTGCTCAAACTGGCTGGTTACGTAATCTTCCTGTGAATATGTTTTGACAACGTGCTGACCGGAAACGATTTCTTCCACATAGCCGTTTACATCACCCAAGTCACGCTGCTGCAGTTTATATAATGGCCCGGTTCTTCTAGTAATCCAGCGCATTGAAAAAAACATGACAGGAATAATAGACATCGTCACTAGTGTTAAAACAGGACTCAAATAAAGCATAATACTGACTGTCCCTAGTAAGGTAAGGATACTGGCAAAAATTTGAATGACAGACTGGTTCAATGTGTTATTAATATTATCTATATCATTTGTTAACCGACTCATTAATTCTCCGTGCTGCCTCTTGTCAAAATAGGAGATAGGCAGCCGGTGAAATTGTTCAAACAGGTTTTTCCGCAATGTATATACCGTTTGCTGTGAAATATCGACCATCCAATAGTTTTGGAGAAACAGTGACAAAGAATGGATAATATATACAATAACCAGCCCCACAAGTAAAAGCCCCAGTCCATTAAGCTGCTGGACCGCAATAAAATTATCAATTGACACCCCTACGAGAAATGGTCCCAAAAGAGCAAATATCGAACTGATAAAAACCATCAAAATGACAAGAAATAATTTTCCCTTCTCCATCTTTAAATAATTCCAAATCTGCTTTAAGGTTGCTCCCATATTTTCTGCTTTTTTAGAATCAAATTTGTTCACATTCGATAAATCAATCCGTTTATATTGAAAGGCCGCTTTTAAAGAGTTATTTCGCATGGAGAACCTCCTTTTCCTGCTGTGATTCCGCGATAGCCCGATACAAATTAGAACGGCTCAGCAAATCTTCATGTGAGCCTATGTCCAGAATCTTTCCCTGATCGAGCAGGAGAATGCGATCTGTTTTTTTAGCAGTGGCTATTTTTTGTGTAATTAGGAGTACAGTACACTGATAATTATTTAATGCCTTCAGGAATCGTGCTTCTGTAGCTAAATCAAGAGCACTCGTGCTGTCGTCAAGCATTAAAATCTCCGGTTTACGGATAAGTGCTCTTGCAATGGATATACGTTGTTTTTGTCCACCTGAAAGATTAACTCCTTTTTGACCGACTCTTGTTTCATATTGATGTTCCAAATTTTGAATGGTGTCATGGATTTGTGCATCCTTAGCAGCTTGAATCACTTCTTCCATCGTTGCATCCTTTTTTCCAAAAGCGATGTTATCAAAAATGGACCCGGTAAATAAAAGCGGTGACTGGGGAACATAGCCGATACTATTTCGTAAAGCTTTAAATGAATAGCCATCTAAAGGTATGTCATCTATATATATCCTCCCTCTTGAAACTTCATAAAGCCGGGGCATTAACTGGAATAAAGAAGTCTTCCCGGAACCGGTTGCTCCTATAATCGCAAGGCGTTCACCAGAATTTACGGAAAAAGATATATCGGACAGTGTTTCAGCTAATTCATCTGGATAGCGGAAAGAAACATCTTCATAAACAATACAGCCTTTAGATACAGAATAATCCGTCTGCTTCTGTTTCTCCCCTTCTCCATCATCCTCTATCAGTACCTCATTAATTCGCTCAACAGATGCTTTTGTCCTAGAAAGAGCCATAATAATGAAAGAAAACATAGAAATAGACATTGCTACCCGTAGTGCATAATTAATCATCGTAACGACTTCTCCTATATTTGCCTGACCATTAATCGTTTGAATACTTCCAAACCAAATAATAAAAATTAAGCTTAAATTCATCACAAAAAGTAAAATTGGTCCAGTTGATTCAACGATTCGAAAGGTTTTCCTTGTCGTTAAAGCAAGCGTACGGTTAGCATTATCAAACCGGTTTTCTTCTGTGTAACGACGTGTAAAGGCTTTGATAAGTCTCATGCCGGCAAGGTTTTCCTGCATCACTCGATTGACACTGTCCACTTGACTCTGGACCTGCTTAAATAATTTACTTGAGATTTTTAATACCCACAAAAGGAATAGAACAAGAAGCGGTACAGTAATTAGAAAAATTAACGCCAACCGGGCATTTACCATAAAAGCCATAATAACACCGCCAATTACAGTCAAGGGTGCCTTTGCCATAATACGAAGAACCATGAAAACGGTATTTTGAATCTGCCGGATATCATTTGTAAACCTTGTAACCAGAGAGGATGTAGGATATTTATTCAATTTTGCATAGGAAAAGCTTTGAATCTTTGCAAATAATTCTTTTCGTAAATCATAAGCATAGGAAAAACTGACATGAGATGATAGAAAAGAATTCAGAACTCCTGCAAGGAATGATAATAAAGCCAAACCAATCATAATTGATCCCCAGAACACAATATTCTGGATATCCTGATTCACAACCCCCTGATTAATCATTAACCCTAAGAAAAGAGGGAGCAATAACTCTACTGCCAGCTCGATTAGCATAAGTGAAAATGCAATAATCGAAGGAAATTTATATGGACCTAAATAAGAAAAAACTTTTCGCAAATAATCCACCTACCAACCAAAAAGTAAAAGTATTCAGAAATTCAATTAAAAATAAATTATTTATTTTATTATAGAATGAACGCTGATAAATAAGCCAGTATTTAGTTCGGGTTTCGAAATGATGTTTAAAGTCATCATAACCCGCTGTTATTTGGAGTATTTCTGACATTATTCTAAATTAATTGATGTCGCCAAGATACACTGGGAATTCTTTCCTTGAAATATAAGCAATAATCTTATCTCTTATTGCCTGAGGGTATAAACGATAATTCATTAAATCTGATATCGTCAGCCGTTCAACACTTATTTGCCCATCATCAGGTACAACACCATTTCCTATCTCTTTATTACTGCTTTTAATTTCACATGAAAACATATACTCTATCTGATGCAATTCAGAATCAAACTCAAAATGCTCATGATTTTTCCCGATATATTCTCTTATAAACAGGAGATTACCTATTTCGACATCTGCATTAATTTCTTCTATACATTCTCTTTTTAATGCTTGATGCAGTGTTTCTCCATGTTCTTGACCACCGCCAGGTAAAATAAAATAATATCCATCTTTATCTAGTTTTTTTATGGCTAACAGTTGTTTATCCTGAATAATAATTGCTTTTGCTGAGTTTCTTATGTTCATTGGAACCCTCCTTTGAAATAATATAAATTGAGTACTGTTAAAAAAGAAAAAAGATACATTTAATTTGGTAAGTTTCCTTATCCCCTTAAAGGCTTCATAGTGTCATTTCCAAATTATAGATTCATTATAGAACTTCATTCAGTTAAGAAAAGTCCTTTATAATTTCGACAACTTCTATGCGACCGTCGATTAAGGTTTCAACTAACGGTTCTTTTCCAAATCTATTAAGTTTATTAGCCCAATAGTAATCTGCGTTTTTGTTATTTACCTCCTCATCGCCAGTTCCATCAAAAATATTTAAGCATCGCCATTAAATCTTCTGCCGTCTGTTCGTAATTTTACGATTTGATAAACCTTTCTGTTACTATTTATAAATGAAGCGGCCCACATTTCTGCATCTGATAAAGTTTTTGAGGTGTATAAACAAGACATTCTCGATGGATAGTTTGTATATTTTTCCTTTCTGACTTTTTCTAAAGCTAATTCTCTATATGTTCTGACTGTCCAATAATCTAAATTTGAATTTATAAATTTTGAAAGTTCATCCACGGGATGATCACCGTCTAATATTTTTTTACAAGTCATGACCCGATTATAAATTCCATTATAGTGATTTTCGTCAAAAATGATTACTTGCCCTGGCTGCATAGACTTTTCAGTAACGACATGATACAAATACAATTCCAAGAGTATTGTACTCCCTTCCATCTTATGTTTTTATTGAGAATCAGGAAAACACAATTGCTTCTATATTAAAGTTTCATCATTTTACGAGATTATCCCTGACATATCCAAAAAACGTCATTTCGCCATGTTCATCCTCAGAAATACGATAAGGTTCAATCTGATCAAAGTATCGCCGGACAAATCTTCCTTCACCTACCGGATAGATTTCAATATAAAGATTACCTGAGAATCTTACAAAGTATAATTTGCCATTAATAAGTTCTACTTTGATCTTATTTTTTAAATAGGTACCGCAATACTTTTTAAGTTCGTTCTCACTAAGAGGGATTTCTTCAAACTTTGCTGGAATATCTACCTCAACATGATGGAGAATATCCGCAATTGCGTTGCCCAATCTATATTGATTGATAGCTTCATTATTTGAAAGTATGATAATACAAATATTTCCATCAAAATAATTCTGCATATAAGTACTTATTCCAAGATGGTCTCCCCCATGTGAGTATCTTCCCGTTCCATAAACATGATGATATTCCAACCCATAGCAGTAATTATTTTTATTCTCATTAAAAAATCGATTATACGCTTTCTGTGATAGTATTTTTCTATCACGTAAGCAGATGTACCATTTATATAAATCATCACAGTTAGAAATAATTGCTCCAGCACCGATACTAAATTTTTCGTTATAATATGGACTTTTGATAATCACATCAAAATCTTTCACATAATTACCGGATCTGTTTTTAATAATTTTACATCCGTCATCAATATCGCTATTCATCATATTCAAAGGTAGAAATATGCTGTTCCGGATATAGTCCTCATACCTCTCTCCCGTTACATTTTCAATAATCCATGCAAGCAAATTATAATTTACATTATTATAATCATATTTCACATCTGCTGGAAAAACAGGTTCTTTATTTATATACCGTTGAAAGAAGTCGTTTTTGGAATAGTCCATTCTATTGTATCCAGAGAAAAAATCATTTTCAAAATTATAGAAATTGCTTAAACCTGATGTGTGTGATAATAAATGATGTATAGTTATTGATTTGTCAATCTTCATATCACCAGGAAGAAATAAAGATGCCGGCTTATCAATATCCAATACACCCTTATCATGCAGGAGCATAATCGCAAAGGCAGTAAATTGCTTGGTCATGGAGGCGATTGAAAAGCATGAACTTATATTATTTTTGATTCCAAACTCAATATTCGCATAACCGTATGCGTTTTCAAAAAGAATGTCATCATTTTTTATAACTTGAATAACCCCGTAGAAGTCCCACGATTCCAAATATTCGTTGATATATGCATCTATTTTTGATCTTATTTCCTGCATCAGCATCCACTCCTTAAAAATAAAATTAAATACTCTATTGATTCCCGATCTCTCCAAAAAAACCTTCAAAAACGAAAAAAGACACATCCATAAATAATGTGTCTTCACGCAATTAGAGAGAAATTATTCCCTATGAACCGCTTTAAGTAAATGACTCCGATTGGGCTCGAACCAACGACCTCTTGCCTGTCAAGCAAGCGCTCTCCCAGCTGAGCTACGGAATCGTATGTAGGTACAATACATATTATACAGCCTAATGGAAAAGAAAACAAGCTAACAATATTTGTATCAGCATTATAATTTTGTAGTTTAATGAAATTAGTAGAATACTACAACTATCAAACTGATAAATACACTTAAATTAAGAAATTATCATTCATAAATATAATTATTTCCTATGCCTTATTTTCAGCACTATAGTACGGCGTTTCCTTAATAAATCAGGATTATTATAATATTAAAACACATAAATGAAAGCGTTGACATAAAATTCCCATTCATTTATACTAACCAAAAATGAACAAATGATTTTTTATTTGCACTTTTGTTCAAAAATTAATGAATAAGTTTCTTATACGAAATAACAAGGGAGTGATTTGATTACCAAAATAAGTATCGGAACTAACAAGAAGTTTTATTTTCATTATACTTAAAGCAGATTAGAGATTATTATCAAAAATTACTTCATATGGATTACCTCGTCTTTGCCTATATTTATATGACTGTTAGAAAGAATTTACAGTAGTATGCCGATTCTATCCTAATTAATGGAAATAAATGAAGTGTACAGCAGCTATTCAATCATAATAGATATTTTATAGTAAATTGCTGAAATGAGGAGGAATAAGTAAATGGATTTAGGAATTAGAAATAAAACAGCACTTATCACTGGGGGATCCAGAGGTATCGGAAAAGAAATTGCTTTATCTCTCGCTAATGAAGGTGCAAATGTTGTTATTACCTATCAAAGTAATCAGGCAAAAGCTGATGAAGTGATAAAAGCTGTGGAAGCTGCCGGACAAAAGGGACTTGCAATTCAAGCCGACCTGGCAAATATGGATGACGCTGTGTCTATTATTTCCCAAAGTATCGAAGCATTTGAGACAGTAGATATTCTCGTAAATAATGCAGCAATCTGGCCTACAGGCTACGTGAAATCCATTAAACTAGAAGATTGGAAAAGAACCTTAGACGTAAACCTCACTTCTGTATTCCTGACATCCCAGGCGTTTTTAAATCATTGTTTAGAAAAAGAACTGCCGGGAAATATTCTAAATATAACATCTCAGGCAGCTTTCCATGGTTCAACTACCGGTCACTCACATTATGCAGCCAGCAAAGCCGGAATGGTTGCCTTCACAAAATCTATGGCACGCGAACATGCAAAGGATAATATACGTGTTAACAATCTGGCACCTGGTATTGTAGAAACAGATTTGATTCGGGAAAAATTAGAAACTGACGCCCCTTCTTATTTAAACCGTGTTCCGTTGGGCAGAGCTGCACAACCTGATGAGGTTGCTGATATAGCCGTCTTTTTTGTTTCCAAAAAAGCCAGCTATATTACTGGAGCAACAATTGATGCTACCGGCGGAATGCTGATGTGATAAAATTCGAATTTTAGGGAGGAATTAAAATGTCCTTAGTTGCAATTTTAGCTGCTTTTGGCGGCGGCGTATTCGGTGCACTCATTGGTGGTACAACAGCCTTTATCTTTACAGGATTTTTAGGAATGGCCGGAGTTGCTGCAGCTGTAGCAGCAGGCAGTACATTAATTTTAGATTATGTTGCTTTTGGTCCATTTTTTGGCCCGCATGTAGCCTTCGTCGGAGCTGTTGCGGCAGCGGCTTATGCAGGAAGGATTAGTAAGAAACATTTAGAAAGCGCTACCTTTATTGACAATCCAGTTAATGCAAAAACAATTCTTGGCGACCATGAAGATAAAGACAAAATTTTTGCCGAAGATGACAGGCATGTTGATGGCGCAGATACAACTGTTCCGTTATTCAAAACAACAGACCCAATGGTACTTATCGTCGGCGGTATATTTGGTATTTTAGGCTATTTCGTTGAATATCTATATGGACCTATTTTAGGTATTCCAATTGATACAATTGCTTTAACAGTGGTTACATTCGCTATTATTACCCGTTTCTTATTTGGTCATTCCGGTTTAACAGGTATTTTCCCTACAGATGAAAAACGCTTTCCTTTTTCGGGAAAAATGTTACTCTTCAACGCTATTTGGGGATTTGCATTTGCCGGCCTTGTAGGTTATGCAGCAATTGCGTTAGATATTGATAATATTGGTTTCACTATTAGTGCAGCCTCTCTTATTTTCTTATACTTCGGATTAAAATTTCCTGTATCCCACCACGTATCTATGGTGGCCGGCCATGCAGCAATTGCATTAGCAAGTCCATGGTTAGCAGCATTATTCGGTTTATTCGCTGTTATTACAGGGGAATATGTGCAGCGCCTTTTTAACACACATGTTGATACACATATTGATATGCCAGCAATTGTAATCGCATTCTGGAGTTTTATTGTTTTGGGAGTTATTGCACCATTTATTTAAAATCATTAGAAAGCTCATATTTGCTAAATCATCAAAAGCGAATATGAGCTTTTCTTATCTGCCGGATTGCTGACAACATGTTTTCTTACCCGGTACGAAGTAACCCCCCACTTTCGTTTTTTATTACTATTGCAGAAATCCAATATATCTATACTTAACTTGTACCTCTCAGTATAGATTTCTATCTTCAGAAATTCAGTGCCCGCTCAAAGCTTCTTTTACAGGATGATTATTTGATAAGAGCAAACATCTTTCATTCAGCTTACATTCCTTTTCTTTTTAGGTACATTTTTTATCCGCTTCTGTACACAATATAAAATACTGTGTAAAAGATAAAGGAGCGTATCATATGTCTAGTTACATGAGTATGTTTGTAGAGGTTATCTTTGGATTTTTTGCTTTGTTTTTAATCACAAAAATCTTAGGAAAGACTCAAATTTCTCAAATTACCCCATTTGATTTTATTTCTGCATTACTATTGGGGGAATTAGTTGGGAATGCTTTATTTGATCCAAATGCAGGAATAGGAGAAATAGCCTTTGTTGTAGCTCTTTATGGTATTCTTATGTATATTGTGGAAATTATTTCACAAAAGTATAAGCGGACACGACATTTACTTGAAGGAAGTCCAACAATAGTAATTTATCGTGGAAAGCTTGTCAGGGATATGATGAAAAAAACCAAGCTGGATATTAATCAGCTGCAGCATCTTTTGAGAGAAAAAGACGTATTTTCCATCAGTGAGGTTGAATTTGCCGTGTTAGAAGCAAACGGAACCGTATCCGTTCTCAAAAAAACAGATTATCAAACGCCTACACGCAAGGATTTGAAATTATCTCCTCAAGATGTAGCTTTACCAATTACTCTTATTAATGATGGGGAAATTATAAAAGATAACATGGAAGAGAAAAACCTTCCAGTTTCCTGGTTGGAGGAATCTATTCGCGAACAGGGTTATAAAGATATTTCAGAAATTTTCTATGCAGAATACACAAAAGGAAATCCCTTATATATTGTCCCTTTCTTTAACCGGGAGCATCAAAAATATAGCGATTTTGATTGAGTTTAATCTTAAAACTCATAGAAGACGCTGTGAATGTCTGCCCCGTCGAAAACATTTTCTTAACGTATAAATAAAAGAAGCATTCCTCTTATAATAAGAGGAATGCTTATATATATTTGTTTACATATCTTCCTTTACCTGTGATTAAGGATGAGTCTAGTGGCAGGTCTAAAGGCTTTTGAGGTTCCGATCTATTGCGGTAATAACGGTCATATGTTGCACTAAGCTCCTGATGTCTCCGCTCTAACTGAACTTTAAAGGAACCTTCTATATGATGGTCTTTTCTCTGTGTCGGCTGCAGCCTTTGCTGATAATCAATATATTGTGAGTTCTGTACCGGAAGAATATATCCCACCCTCTGCACCTCCCTTATATATTCATTTATATATACCCCGTGCAAGAAAAATGAAACCGTTTTATTTATACATTATTATATACAGATTATTTTATGTTGTATAGTCAGAATTTTATTTTTATTGAAATAGCCCTTCCTCATAGCTACACTCGCCCACACCAACACTGGGAAGACACATATCCTATAAGGAAAGAAAATTCAAATTGTGAAAGGAGCATTTTCTCATGGGTTGTGGAAAAAATTATGATACTGGAAGTTGTGTTGCAGATATTTTAAAAGACATTGTTGATGCTCAAAACGATATTGTAGAAAACTGCTGTGATACGAGCTGTGAACAATCAATTAATGACCTTTTATGCACAAATGAGGTAACTAATGATTTAGACACGGTGCCTGTTATTTTATACTGCAAAGATTGCAAACCATTTAAAGGGTTCGGCACAACAAAAAATCATCACAACAAAATGAATCCAATTTTATCTAGTTTTATTTTCAGAGTAAAGAAAGTAGATAAAGACAATTGCGCTATTCTTGAGTTACTACTCAGTGATGGAGAAAGCTGTGGATTTGATCATATGAAGGACCCTACTGATCAAAATACAGAAGACCTGGAAGCAACAGGTATTTGTATCACAGTAGATTTAGATTGCTTTTGCCATGTTACCTGCCTGCCGGCAATCAGAGCATTTCATTAAAATAATTTTCATTAGAAAACTTGGTTGTCACCAAGCCTTTAGGTGACAACCTTAGTTACACTTATGCAGTAAGAAAGTATAAACTTTCTTAACTGCCAAAAGATACACCATCCAGGGAGGCCCTCCCGGATGGTGTCTTTTAAAATCCTAATAAATGAATGTTTTCAATATCTTTTATTGCAATCTCTATTTTGTTTTTTCGATTATTTAATTGTAAAGCCAGTGTATCCGAATTGTTTTCACGAATTACACCGCGATACTTCTTCTTGGAAACTGTGATTATTTCACATTTTATAGGAGGAGCAAATTCAGAGCGGTTTGTTAAATAGCTTATTTTTTCTATAATTGTCATTTCCATAAACTTCTTCTTACTTGATTGCTGTTCAGTTGTTTTGGAGCTGTCCCCATCCGAATTTTTCCCGTCTTTGGACTGCTTTCTTTTCGCCTGCGGAACAGATTTCATCTCCGTTTGCCTTTTTCGCCTGTAATCACCAACATAATTTTCTTGCATTGGAGCTGAAAATTCCTTCAGCTGAGGCTGGCTAATATAGAGTAAAGGAGCCTGCGCTTTGTTTTTATTTGTCATCGTTCATCCACCTCTTTTGGCTTTCTTAGCTTATCTTTTATAGTGTATGAACCTAGAAATTGATTTGTGTCTGGCCTGATAATTACTCTAATTAACCAAAAAAAGACTGTCGCCAAAAAATAGCGACAATCCTATTTCATCCTTATTATCAAATTAAATAACTCATAAATGCAGTTGCCATTCCGAAATAAATCAATGTGGAAATAAGGTCATTGATTGTTGTAATAAAAGGTCCTGACGCCACTGCCGGGTCAATATTCAACCGGTTCATCAGCATTGGAATAAGAGCACCTGCAAGTGTTGCTACGAGAAGAGAACCCATAATAGATAAGCCTAAAAGAATACCTAAATAAATATTGCCCTGCCAGATAAAAATGATAGTAGCAAGAATGATTCCGCAGAATATACCATTAATCAGTCCCGTTAATGCCTCTCGCCCCAAAAGCTTCCATTTCCCGGTATTTTCGAACTCACCTGTCGCCATACCACGTACGGATACAGCAAGTGCTTGTGTTCCTGAATTACCTGCCGTTCCACCAATTAAAGGAATAAAGGCCGCTAAAATAGCTACTTGCTCCAAGGTCTGTTCAAAACTGGCAATTAACGTAGCAGTCAGCATACCTAAAAATAGCAGGATAACCAGCCAGGGAAGTCTTTTTCTTGCAGAACGGATCGCTGTGTCATCTTTAATATCCGTATTGGACATCGCTGCTAATTTGGAGTAGTCTTCACTTGCCTCTTCTTCCATAACGTCTAAAATATCATCGACTGTGATAATACCAAGAAGATGATCTTGAAAATCAACTACCGGAAGTGCAAGGAAATCGTAATCTCTAAACATCTGTGCAACATCTTCCTGGTCTTTTGCGACTGATACAGCAACCACTTTGGTACTCATAACTTCTTTAATCAAAGTATCACTATCTGCAATAATTAAATCTCTGATAGATAAGACACCTACTAGGCGTTTGCTATTATCCAGGACAAACAAGTAATAAATTGTCTCTGCATCGGGTGCTTCTTTTTTTAATTGCTGCATAGTCTCTGCAACGGTCTGATCCTCAAAAAGTACAACATACTCCGTGGTCATGATACTACCAGCGGTTTTTTCCTCATAATGAAGAAGCTGTTTTATATCATCAGCAGATTCTTTATCCATGATGGTCAAATAGCTTACTACTTTTTCTTTATCCAGTTCATTTAGAATATCTACTGCGTCATCGACAGGCATTTCACTAAAAATCATCGCAGCATATCTCGGATCCATCTCCTCAAAAAACTCAATGACATCATCTAAATCAATGTTAATTAATATCTCTGACATTTCTTCAGGAGATAAATACGTGTATATCTGCGCTCTTCTGCCTTCATTCTGCTGTTGGAAAAATACTGCTTGATCATATGGGTGGATTTCGAGAAATTCTGTCCGAAACTCCTCCATATTTTCATTTTCTAATGCTTCTTGAACTTTATCAATGTGTTCTTGAAACTGTTCTTCATATTGAACATCATATTGATCCTTTTTCATAGCAGTTCCTCCTTTCTTTTCGCTAATTTTTATATACTTACACATCCTACCCTATTTTACAAGAAGCGAAACAAATAGCAAGCCTTATCTATAATAAAAAGACTTTCCATTGTGATTTTATCAGTTGTTATTTTGCTGATCATTCACTTAAAATTAATCATTATTATTAGATCTATAAGCTGCCGAGAACGCTGCTTCTATTAGTATAGAAAAGGGTAATACCTCCTTTTTATATCTTTCACCCTCTCTTTTTTGTTGGCTAAGGTAAACTTTATTACCCATCACTCACTTTATGTATTTCGTTTCTATTTGTCAAGTATATTTTGTAAATGCTATTATTTTGCATTAAGGAAACATTTTGTTCTGCTAATTTATTTTAATGATTAGGCTGCTATATTAAATATGTTTAACACCAATAGGAAAGAAACGCTTAAAGGCAAGAATACGTTTTGTATTGAATATGAGGTTGATTACAGCGAAGGAAAATAATTGTATTCAATTTTACATGCATTAGCTAAAAAAAGTTATACTATAGAAGTAAAGCTACATTCATCGACAATAGGAGGATATAGGATGCAATTAGATATTATTGGAGATGTGCATGGATGTTTGGACGAGCTTCTGGAATTGCTGGAAACACTTGGATATCGTCAGGAGAACAGCTCCTATGCTCATCCTGGAGGTAACAAGCTAGTATTTGTAGGAGATTTGACAGATCGCGGACCAAATTCCACAGCTGTTATCCAGCTTGTCTATCAATTAGTTAGAGAGCAGGAAATAGCCTATTATGTACCAGGAAATCACTGCAATAAGCTCTATCGTTATTTTTCAGGAAACCAGGTGCAGGAAAAACACGGTTTAGAAACGACGGTTGCTGAATGGAAAAGCTTAAACGAAGCTCAAAAAAAGAACATTCAGGAAAAGTTTATGACACTTTACGAGAATGCTCCTTTGTATTTATATTTTGAAAACCTGAAGTTAGTTGTAGCCCACGCAGGGATTAAAGAAAATTTAATCGGGCAGATGAATTCCCGCACAAAGACATTTGTTCTCTATGGTGATATTACCGGTAAAACAGATCATCTGGGCCGCCCCATCCGTCGGGATTGGGCAAAGCATTATAAAGGAGAGCCTTGGATTGTTTATGGTCATACGCCAGTTTTAGAGGCACGCCAAATTAATCGGACAATCAATATAGATACAGGCTGTGTCTTTGGAAATAAGCTGACCGCTTACCAGTTTCCAAAGCAGAGGATTGTTTCTGTACCCTCAAAACAACCCTTCCAGCCTGATCGTTTTACAGATTTCACTGCTGATTAACGGCTAATTTTTCTTTACACGCAGCAATATCCAACGGGAGCCCGCAATTAAATTTCATTCTTTTATTTTGAAAAGGATGCAGCCATTCTATTTCCGCACAATGCAGTGCCTGGCGGGAAATAACATCTGCCTCTCCACCATAGAGAGTATCACCAAGCAGCGGATGGCCTGAATAGCTGAAATGAACACGAATTTGATGCGTCCGCCCGGTTTTCAGCTGAATACGCAATAGAGAAGCTCCTTTTAATACCGACAATGTCTGATAGTCCGTAACTGCTTCCTTCCCTTCTATCCAATTTACCTCCCGTTCTATTATCGAGGTTTTCTTCCGGGCGATTGGTGCATTTATAGTGCCGGCAGGAGGATTTATTTCACCTGAAATAATCGCTTCATACATACGTTGAATCTCATTCTTTTTTTGTGCCTCTGACAACAAGGCGTGGACATAACGATTTTTTGCAACTAAAACAAGACCAGACGTGTCTCTGTCTAATCTTGTTACAATATGCACTGTTGCCGGGTGCCCAGATGATTGATAATAGGCCTGAATTCCATTTGCCAGCGAATAATGACGGTCATTCATAGAGGGGAGGCATGCCTGTCCAGCCGGTTTGTTTAATACTAAATGGTCTTCATCCTCATACTCAATTGAAAGGTCCATTTCTGTTGCCTCAATACTGCCTATAGCTTCTTCCGGAAATATAACAGTTAATTGATCATTCAGCTTAAGCTTTTCTGTTATATAACTGTCCACTGTATTAATTAAAAATTTGCCGCCCTCTTTTTTCATTGCAGTCAGCAGTCTTCTTGAAAAACCTTGTTTTTCCTGTAAAAATTCCTTAATGGTAAGCTTGGCGCTCGTTTGATCAATCACCCAGCTTTTTTGTATGCTTGCAGTCAACTTAGTCCACCTCAGTAACAAATGAATCTCTCACGCGATGCCAAAAAGGAAATTGTCTGAATCGTGCAAAGCGTATTTTATCCTTTGCCACACGGCATTGAATCGATTTGACTTCATGATAATTTTTCGTAAAATGGTCGATTTGAATTAAGAAAGAATTATCTACCATCGGTTTTAAAAAACATGTATGGTGTTTAGGCAAGACTAATGGTGAACCGATAGTACGGAAAACACGATTATTGATCGAAGCATTTTCCGTTATTTGAATTGCTTCTAAGGATGGATGAATAATCGCCCCTCCTAACGCCTTATTATAAGCTGTACTTCCAGAAGGCGTGGATATACAAATTCCGTCGCCGCGAAATGTTTCGAAATGTTCACCTTTCAATTCCACATCTAAAACAACAGATGATCCATCTGCTGTTTTAATCATTGCTTCATTTAAAGCAAGATGCCTGTCTTCCTTTTTACCTAAATCATCCCGAATGATTACTTCCATCAATGGATATTCTACAGTTTGAAATGGAGTTCTAGCAATCTCAATCAAGAGCTTCTCCACTTCATCCTGCGTCCAATCCGTATAAAATCCTAAATGTCCGGTATGAACCCCGATAAAAGCTGTTTCCTTTAAACGATGAGTGTAACGGTGGAAGGCTTCTAAAAAGGTCCCGTCGCCGCCAACTGAAATGGCTAAATCGGGCTCTTCTTTATCATATTCCAATCCAAAAGACTCCAAATATTGCCGCATCATGGTTTTTATTTTATTTGATCGCTTGTCTCCTCTAGAAACAATTTTAAACTTCATTATATCTTCCCATCCTTTATCTATGATTTACGATGAAAAACACGTTGGGCTTCATGGATTTCGCTTCTGATTTTAGACATTTCTTCATCTAATTTAAAAGCAGCTTCGGCAGCTTTTTGCAAACGTAACTTAACCTCTGAAGGTAATTTCCCCTCATATTTGTAATTTAAGGAATGCTCATTGGTTGCCCAAAAATTCATCGCAAGTGTACGTATTTGAATTTCAGCTAAAACCATAATTTGACCTCTGACCGTTTCAACTGGATATTCGATAATCATATGATAAGATCTATAACCGCTGTCTTTTTTATGAAAAACATAATCTTTTTCTTCAATAATTTGAAAATCACTGCGTTTTCGCAGCATCTCAACGATAGGATAGATATCATCAACAAATTGACAAACAACTCTTATCCCTGCTATATCCTGTAATTTATCTAAATTCTCAAGAGGAATCTGCCTTTCCCGTGCCTTTTCAATAATGCTTGGTATCGGCTTTACCCTTCCTGTTACAAATTCAATTGGTGAATTGCTGGATTCTCTTTCGTATTCAGAACGAATCCCTTTTAACTTTACCTTTAATTCTTCTACTGCCTGTTTATAAGGCGCTAAAGTTTTTCCCCAGTCCATCGAACCACCCTATATGTAAACTAATATAATCCTCTTTATTTTATCACAGAGTAGCATTAGTACAAAGGAAAGAGGAAATTAAAAAAATACTGTCTATATTACAACCTGTTTCCCAGAAAATACAAGCTGCTATTTTCTATAGATATAGCCGTCGTTTCTCTGTCCGTTATACAACATTGACTATTGTATAGAGGTTTTCTTTTTCCAGCCGTGTCATTTAAACTGTTTGTTAAGCCTACTCTCATAGTTATTTTTTGCAATGCTTCTCAATACAAGCCATAATAGAGATAATCTAATTTTAGAACTGGAGATTTATGAATGAGCCAAGAAGTAGAAATTGAATTTAAGAACCTGTTAACTATCCAGGAATATAATCTATTAGCCGAGGATTTATTCTCACAGGCGGAAATGATAGAGCAGACAAATTATTACTTTGAAACAGATTCCCTTGATTTAAAAGCAAACCGGTCTGCATTACGAATACGTAAAAAGAACGAAACATATACTTTAACATTAAAAGAACCTCATCCAGACGGATTATTAGAGACACATGACACACTGTCAGAAAAAGAATTTCTGTCATGGACTTCTGGGAGGCCAACAGAAGCTCCGAATGTAGCAGAACAGTTGAGACAGCTATCTGTCAATTTGTCATCCCTAAATTATGCAGGAAGAATGACTACCTTCCGAAAAGAAATACCTTATCAGGATACATTAATTGTTTTAGATAAAAGTATTTATTTAGATACAGAGGATGCTGAACTGGAATTAGAAGCAGCTTCAAAACACTATGGAGAAAAGGTTTTTAACAGCTTATTAGCAAACTATCATATTCCTGTCCGGAAGACGCCTGCTAAAATAGCACGTTTTTTTCACCAAAAACAGAGAATTTCTTTGTAAAATGAGATCATTTATAAACCGGTATTTATTCTCAGTAAACAACAATTATTATGTATCTATTGTAATAACTAATAAAACTTAATCTATCTGTTACGGTACAGATTATTTGATGAAGTGAATCCATATTGCTACAATACTATTACAAGGAGCACTAATTATGAAACAATTTAAAAGAGAAACTGTATATAATGGAATTGGCGGTTATGAAAAGATGGAGGAGATAGTGGAAACATTCTATGGATATGTTAAGCAAAACCCTGTTCTGATACCACTATTTCCAGAAGACTTAACAGAAACAAAGCATAAACAGAAATTATTTCTCACACAATTTTTTGGCGGCCCCAGGCTCTATGAAGAAGAACGGGGACACCCTATGTTAAGAAGACGGCACCTTCCTTTTCCAATAACACCAAGTGCCAGAGATGCCTGGTTAGCTTGTATGAATCAGTCACTAGTAGAAAATAAAGTAGAAGAACCATATTTTACGGAAATGATTGAGCGTTTGACATTGACCGCCAATCATATGATGAACACCCCTGAATCTTAGAAAGGAGCATTCAAAATGAATGGGAATCAACAAGAACTATCATCTTCTAATCAAATAGACCCTACTTTTAACTACATGAAATATGTGCAAAAACCGATTGAAATGTATGTTTTTATTGATCCATTATGTTCTGAATGCTGGGCACTGGAGCCTTATCTAAAAAAATTGTATGTTGAATACGGACGTTTTTTTACGATAAAGCATGTAATCAGTGGACAATTGACTGCATTAAATCCAAATGGATTAAATAAAATCAAACAAAAAAAACCATCTCGATTAGCTCCTTTTTCAGCCAGCTACGAGGATCTTGATTATCCCTGGGTTCCTGCTCTTGCTATTAAAGCTGCTGAATTACAAGGTAAAAAGGCCGGAAAACAATTTATCCGAAAAATTCAGGAGACTTTGTTTTTTGATAAACAGAATATCTGTAATGAAGAAATTCTATTAAAATGTGCAGCGGGTGCAGCCTTAGATTTAGAAGAGTTTCATAGGGATCTATTCTCTGAAACTTCCAAACGTGCATTACAATGTGACTTGAAGCTTGCATGTGAGATGGAAGTAGATTATACACCTACCATTGTTTTATTTAACCAGGAAGTGGAAGAGGATGGTGTGAAGCTTTCCGGTCTTTATCCATACGATATATATGAATTTGTCTTAAAAGAAATTTTACAGCGCACACCAATCCCATCTGTGAAACCTCCTTTAATTAACTATCTGAAGCTGCAGCAGACAGTAGGGACCAGAGAAGTGTCTGTTATCTATGACTGGTCTATTGACCAGACAGAAAAAGAACTGAAAAAACTGCAGTTCCAGCAAATTATTGAAAGGATACCTGAAAAAAATGAATCGTATTGGAGATATCTCGGAACGGTGTAAATGGTGATACAGGCAGATTTAACAGACCTGTTAAATGCACTTTTTATCTTCTAATACTATAAATAAAATCTGATCCGGATGAAGAAGCCAGGATTAGGTTTTATTTATATAGTGCAAAAAAAAGATACACGGGGCAGCGTGTATCTTTTTTTTCCGTCTTTGTATAATTACAAAGGGGGGATGGGAGAAAGTTTCATGATCAAACAAAAGGGGTATTTGTTTGTAATCAACTTACAATTATATTTTAGCAAGTTCCTTTTCAAATTTCAATAACTATGTTCATCTTTTCACAAAATATTCACTTCTAAGATAACAACTCGGACATATAATTCAATACTAAGAAGCAAAAGCCATTTTTAATAAAGGAGGATTTTTTATGCGACGCAATTATTTTCCTCTCTTATTCGTATTATTAGTTATTCTTGCCTTTTTCTTCAATTTATTAGGATTTATGAATATGGTCCCGATTTATATAACGCTCCCTTTATTACTCGCATCTATTTATTGTATGCTTTCTTCCATTGCTTATCAAAACACAAAAGGATATCGGCGATAAGATTAAAAATGAAATCAACTATATATCAAACGGCCAGGCAACCTTCATAGCTCATCTGGCCGTTTGATTTTCTTTGTTTTTCTTACGAAGCTATTCGTAAAAACTTTTTATTTCAACAACAGACAATCTTTTACTTATCCAGCAGTTCTTCCATTTCCGTCAGCTTTTCTTCAAAGACATCCAGAGCATCTAAAATAGCTTGTTTATGCGTCATATCTACACCAGCTTTTTTCAATACATCAATAGGGTCTTCACTGCTTCCTGATTTCAAGAAACCTAAATAACGATCTACAGCCCCTTCTTCACCATCTAGGATCTGTTTCGATAATGCAGTGGCTGCAGAATATCCTGTTGCATATTGATATACATAATAATTCATGTAAAAATGCGGAATACGTGCCCATTCCAAGCCAATCTTCTCGTCACTTACAACATCTTCACCATAATACTTTTTGTTTAAATCATAATAAACTTCTGTCAGCCTATCTGCAGTTAAGGCTTCACCATTTTGAGCCAATACATGAATATCATGTTCAAACTCAGCAAACATGGTCTGACGAAATACAGTTCCACGGAAGCCTTCTAAAAAGTGATTTAGAATATACAGCTTTTCTTTTTCATCATCAAGATGCTTTAATAAATAATCGTTTAATAAGGCTTCGTTTGTTGTAGAAGCAACCTCTGCCACAAAGATAGAATAATTCCCATAGCGGAACGGCTGATTCTTTCTGGAATAGTAGCTGTGTACGGAATGCCCAAGCTCATGAGCCAGCGTAAATGTATTGTTCACATCATCCTGCCAATTCAAAAGAATATATGGATTCGTTCCATATGTTCCGGACGAATATGCACCACTGCGCTTCCCTTTATTTTCTTCGACATCAATCCATCGTTTACCAAAAGCTTCTTCTAAAATATCTGCATAGTCCTCACCCAAAGGTTTGAGACCTTCCTGCACATATTTTTTAGCTTCATCATAAGTAACAGGCATTTTCACATCTTTGACCAACGGTGTGTATAAATCATACATATGCAGCTCATCTACACCAAGAATTTTCTTTCTTAATTTTGTATAACGGTGTAATAAAGGTAATTTTTCATGAACTGCTTCAATTAAATTATCATACACTTCTTCAGGAATATGATTATTATCTAAAGCTGCCTGACGTGCACTTTCATAATTTCGAACTTTCGCATTGAAATTATGTGATTTTACTTCTCCACTCAATGTGGAAGCAAATGTATTTTTAAATGAGCCGTACGTGTCATACATTGCATTGAAGGCCTGCTCACGCACATTCCGATCGGATGATTCTAAAAAGGTAGAGTATCTGCCATGTGTCAGTTCTACTTCTTCTCCATCTTCATTTGTAATAGACGGGAAGGTCAAATCTGCATTATTCAGCATACTGAATGTTTGTGATATTGCTCCAATTGGTTCGTCCGCTTCTGCAAGTAGTACCTCTTCCTTCTCACTCAACACATGCGGGCGGCTGCGGTTAATATCATCCAATACCTTTTTATAATTTTGGAGCTCTTTATTTTCTTCTATAAACTGCTTGAGCTGTTCTTCCGGTATTTCCAGAATTTCTGGTACAAGAAAACTAAATTGGCTGGATGCAGCAGTCAGCAGATTTTCTGCTTGTGCATTTAAGCCCTGATAATAAGAATTTGTTGTATCCTGGTCTGTACGCAAATGTCCATAAACATACAGCTTACCTAGACGCTCTGATAACTCATCCTGCAGCTTAAATGCTTCTAATAGCGTATCCGAGGAGGTGTTTAATTTTCCTTTATACGCTGCCAATTTTGAAATATCATTTTTCAAGCTTTGGAATTCTTCTTTCCACTTTTCGTCTGTTTCAAAAATATCCTCCAGACGCCAGGTTAATTCTTCAGGTATTTCATCACGCTTTGGTAATTGCTTTGTTGCTTTTGCCATACGGTTATTGCCTCCCTTTTTACAAATGAACAGTATTTTCAGTATTTGACTCGTCTCAGGATGCTAATTTAAAAAGTTATACTGTTTTTATTCTTCTTATTTAGTATAACGAAATAAGTGGTAATCATGCTCGTATTTTGCTTTTTTTTCCGTGAAAAACTGTTTAAAAAAGGATTGATCTCCCAAAAAGGCTTGTTCTTGAGAGGAATAGTAAATGATTTCCTGGTTTGTTCGAAGAATCGTGGAGGATTGTATTTCAATATAACCTGATTGTTGCAGCTGACTAAGGTAAACCCCGAGCGCATCTGAAAAATCTGAATTTTCTTTGCTGTAAAATGAGTAAAGTACGTTTTTCAGCACAGCTATATCAATCCTATCACCTGCTTTTAAATCCGCTATACAGCAAACATATAGTTCTGTTTGCCATTTATAGTATGGGACAGCAGTTGAAGCCTGATACGGAACAGGCAAAAAACAAATACTCGGTAAATGCTGAAAGATATAGCCCTTCTCATACAACCACCTGCGCAGTTTAAATGTTTCTCCATAGAAACCTTCCACTTTTGTACGCTGGCGATATAGCTCTTTCGCCCAAACTGCAGCAAAACTGCCAGGCATTTTTGCTTTTTGAAAAAGATGTTTAAAATGAAGCTTGTGAAGAGGGTATACCAGCTGCTTTGCAAAAAGCTTTGAGGTTTGAAGCGGATATAAACGATGAAGAACGGCCATTTCTGATATAAAGGGATCATAAAAGAATAATTGAGGATATTTCTTTTGAGGTGAAAAACGGATAAATGTATCTAAAAATTGATTAGTCCGAAACGTATACGCTCCTTTTTGTTTTAAATATTTCGCTCCAAGAATCCAAATTGACTCAATGCCTAATGATTTATAGCCTTGCATCCGGCTTAAAATTACTTCCTGCGATATTTTAGAGCATTGAAATTCTACAGCTATTTTCTTCCCGCCAACGTTGAGAAAAATATCAGCTCTTTGGCAAATTTCCGGGAAATATACTTCTAATTCTACCTGCATATTAAACCGGTTTAACCAATTAAATAATTGCAGCTTCCCTTTTTCATGATAAGGACCTTCCCCGCCTCCCGAAAGCAGACATTCTGTATGTGGCAAATGGGCAAAATGAGCTGCTACTCTTTCACCAGACCTGATAATCACTCTCTCCTTACATGCGGGGCAATAAAATAAATCTTTTTCTTGTTTCCATTCTGCAATTTCCTTCTGTGAATGCTGAAACAGCAGAATAGATTCTTCTTTTTTGTTCATAGCCCGTTGCAAATTTTACCACCTCCAGTACTATGTATTTCGACAGCATCCCTTCTTTTCCTGCTAAAATAGAAAAGAATTTATTTTTGCTGCAGCATAGTCTGTGTAGTAGCGTGTTTTTCTCTTCAATATGTATGCTGGAAGATGTTAATAAAAAAGATTCCATAAAAAAAACCTACAACAAATCGTTTCATATGATTTCTTGTAGGCCTCATATTATACGTCTTTAGGAAAATACTGACGAATCTGTTCAAACGCATCACTTTCCATAATTCTCTTTCCATACTCTTCAAGCAAATGAACAGAAATTGATGAATCTGTTGCAAATTCGAGTACTTGACTGATGACATCTTCCTGACGATGCTCATCTAATACATCATAGGAAAATTCGATATATAAATAGTATTTGTCATTGTAGGAATATAAAGTTTCTTCTCCAAAATCACTTACATTCTGCAGCTGGTGACTAAGCTGAATCATATTCTCAAATTCTTCAAATTCTACAATAATCCATAAATTTTCTTCCATCAAATCATCCGTCTTCTCGTCTTCATCTTCGTCTTCCTTTTTGCTATCCCCAAACTTCTCATCTAAAATATTTTCAAGCTGATCGTCTACTGGTAAATCAATATTTCCATCCTCTGTTTCCAGCTCTAGATGTTCGCCGTTTTTAGAGACTTTTGCTTTTGTAACAATAATTTCAAGTCCTTTTTCCATAGCTTGAACTTGTATCCAAAGCGGCCCGTCAGGATTAAAATCTTCACGATAATTTACTTCATCCATCATCTGCCAAAATAATTGCTCGCTTCTTTCACGATTGTACCAAATTTCTTCTTTTTCAAAACCGAGTTCTTCTATATCAACATAAGAAATATAAAATTTGATGGTGTTTTCATTAATTCTTTCTATCTCCACAGTAAGCTCCCCCTTGTCATTAAGATAGAATCATCTCCTGCATGTTCATCTTACACAATGCCTGAGCCGACAGCATGTAATCAATATTTATATAATAGATGTACCCAAACCAATATAATCCTAATCATGAATTCCTTTTATCATATTGTATGCAAAAATGCAATCCACAAGAAATGAATATGCCTAGTTATCATTAATTTTCTGAAAAAACAGTTGATGTTCCCTGATTATTTCCTGCTAAATATCATTGTGTTTACACTTTTTATTTAGTTAGTTATTCTAACGTATTTCAGGTGTTTTGTCATTTATCAGGGCTTTTTCATTAGAAAAAAGATTTTTGTTTTCTGCTAAAAAGAATTGTTGTGTCGGAAAGCTTGTCCTATTACAGCCTTCGGGATATTTACATTTCAGGTGCAGGCGTCTAAAAGAGAGGCTTCCTAAAAAACTCACTCTTCCAGTCTACAATCATAAGTAAAGGCACAGAAAAAAATCTGCGCCTTTACTTATTTATTTATTTTTTTATTATTAATTAACCATTCGTTGTGCTTCACGCAATTGGAATGTTCTAACTGTCCTTGGTAAGAAACGACGAATTTCATCTTCGTTATAACCAACCTGCAGCCTTTTTTCATCTAAAATAATAGGACGGCGTAATAAGCCGGGATTTTCTTGAATTAAATTAAATAAATCTTTCATAGGCAGCTGATCAATATTTACATTCAACTTTTGAAAAACCTTCGACCTTGTTGAAATAATCTCATCTGTTCCATCCTCAGTCATACGCAATATCTCTTTAATTTCATCAAGAGATAAAGGCTCAGAAAAGATATTACGTTCTGTAAAAGGAATATTATGCTCTTCCAGCCATGCTTTTGCTTTTCTACATGAAGTACAGCTTGGTGAGGTATAAAGTGTTACCATAAAACTTCACTCCTCAATCTATTTTATATTTTCGGCAATCCTACCTGACTTTATTAAATAATAATAAGTCTAATCTATATGTACTTATTATACACCAAATATCTAATAAAAGGTAGGGGGTGCGATAAAATGATTTATTTTATTTATCCTACCGCTTCTCACATTTTTAAGATTCCCTTATCCAATTGATAATAAACCCATATTTATAAATAAATTTCATCTGAATAGCTCATCCAATAAAGTTAGCCTGCCCAATCTCCCTTCATACCAATACTTATCCTTATTTTAACATTTCTCAATTGAAAACGCTTTATAGAAATCATCTCAAAAAAACACTTGCTTTTTTAATAAAAGGACATTATGATAATTAACATAACTTTTGATGTTAGGTTTCTTGACATATATTTTTAAAAGGGGGATATTCATTGAAAAAAGTAGAAGCAATTATACGCCCAGAGAAATTTCAAGATTTACGGGAAAGATTAGCATCTATCGGGTTTGACGGCCTGACGGTTACAGAGGTAGCAGGAACAGGTAAGCAAAAAGGAAAGGTTGGTGTATACCGTTCTACAGAATTCGAGGTCACCTTACTCTCTAAGCTGAAGGTGGAATTAGTTGTTTCTGAAGAAAGAGTAGATGATATTGTCGGCCACATTATCGATGCTTGCAAAACAAATCAAATTGGCGACGGAAAAATTTTCATACATCCAATTGAGCAGGTAATTCGAATTCGCACTGGAGAAAGCGGGACAAAAGCAATTTATTAAATTTCAGGAGGAATCCCTATGTTCAGGAAAACATTTATATCAGCAATCTTATTATTTTTATTTACCACGCCAGTATATGCAGCTGCACCAACTGTAGAATCATTAGAGCTATCCATTAATCTTGTGTGGGTAATGCTGGGAGCCTTTTTAGTTTTCTTTATGCATGCTGGCTTTGCGATGGTTGAATCAGGTTTTACCCGTTCTAAAAATACATTGAATATTTTAATGAAGAACTTTTTAACTATTTGTATTGCTTCTATTCTCTTTTTTGCAGCCGGATATGGAATTATGTTTGGTTCCTCAGCAGGCTCAATTATTGGAACAGATGGTTTCTTCTTAACTGGTGTGAATGATATCGGCTTCTTCGTATTCCAGGCTATGTTTGTTGCAACCTCAGCAACGATTATGTCTGGTGCAGTTGCTGAACGAATTAAGTTAGGCAGCTATGCACTTATCGTTGTTGCAGTAACTCTATTTATCTACCCTATAGTCGGACACTGGATTTGGCAAGGAGACGGCTGGTTAACCACTCTAGGATTCAGTGATTTCGCCGGTTCTACAGTAGTTCATTTAACTGGAGCAATCGCAGCATTAATGGTTGTATTAATTCTTGGTCCAAGAATCGGAAAGTACAACGGTAAAAAAGTAAATGTTATTCCGGGACACAACTTACCTTTAGGGGCACTCGGAGTATTTATTCTATGGTTAGGATGGTTTGGGTTCAACGGAGGCAGCACATTGGCAGCTGATCCATCTCTTGTTCCCAGTGTTATTGCAACAACTTTATTATCTACTTCTGCTGCATTAGTATCTTCTTCTTTCTACACAAAATTACGTTTTAAAAAGGTAGATGCATCTTTATCAATGAATGGTGTTTTAGGTGGACTCGTAGGTATTACTGCTGGAGCAGCAGAAATTTCACTAGGCGGATCTATTATCGTGGGTCTCGTCTCTGGTATTTTACTCGTGGAAGCCATTCGCTTTATTGATACCAGACTACGCGTCGATGATCCGGTCGGAGCTATCGCAGTCCATGGTGCCTGCGGAATTTGGGGTACACTAGCTATCGGATTTTTCTCTGTCGATACAGGTTTATTTTACGGAAATGGATTTAACCAGTTAGGAATCCAGGCAATCGGGATATTAGCAGTAATTATTTGGGTATCTATAACAGTTGGCGGTTTTACTTATCTGCTAAACAAAGTCTCTCCTATTCGTGTTTCTGCTGAAGAAGAAAAAGCCGGACTGGATTTTGCTGAACATGGTTCCAGCGCTTATAATTTTAAGGATAGCTATCTGGAAGGAACTTCAAGCACCAAAGCCCCACTCGCTCTGGCCGATCGTCTTAATCACTCTGGACCATCTTTGGAAAGCCCGACAAAACCATAAATACTAAAAAAGCTGTAGAACAGATTTTTCTACAGCTTTTTTAATTAAAATAAAAGACATCATCTCTCTAGGAATGATATTCTTTTTAAAATATACACTTTTCATTTACGTTTAATTAGATTTTTTCCGTTTTTGCATACCAGCTAAAAGATTATCTGATTTTTCATCCTCATTGTAACGCAATACCTCTTCAGAAGGCTGATATTTTTTCCCGTAAATTTCTTTGTCTTTATATGTATGAATATCTTCATACATTTTTTTCATTTGACCATAAATCACTTCTTCTGAATCATCCTGCGGTGACCAATATAAAATCTCCATTGGTGTTTCTTCATTTGTTGCCAATGACCTGCGGTTATAGCCGATAGATCTTGCATGATGAAAACCTTCCCGGGAATAAAATTTTAATCTTTTTTCCGTATCTGTATCATCATAATCAATTGGCTCCACTTCCAAAATAATTGCCTTATTTTTTTCCTTGAGTTTATTCATCAATTGATGACCGATACCTTGTCCACGCGTGTTCGATGACACCCAGAGGTAATCGATAAAAATAAACGTATCAAATTCTGCATACATCAATACATGCTTTGGGCTTTCATCTTTAAAATAAACATCACCCTTTTCTTCCAGCAATAACTCCATATGCTTCTTAGATTTCATTTCTTCTACTGGAAAATAATCGTTCAGCTTTTCATACCAATTCATTCAGGTTGCTCCTTTTCGATTATTGTCGTTTTATTATAACCGATATCATTTTAATTGTGAAATGATACCGGGGCAGAAGGGTGGAACAAAGACTTCCAGGTAAAAATAACAAAAGGGAATAACTGCGGGCAGTACAATAAGATTAATGATTCAGAGTAATAAAAGAGCCACAGAATAAGGATCTGCGGCTCTTTTATTACTCTTCTTTACCAATTAAATAGTCTACATTCTCTGTATAATTATTACCTGCATTCCATAATAAATACTCATCAATACCATTCTCATACAATGCTTTAATTTGCGCTTCTACTTCCTCTTTTCCGTACTGGAATGTCGGTCCGCTGTATAGCCAGGGAGCACTGAAATCCTGCAGCCAAGGGCGTGATACTGGCGGCTCTTCTAAAGCACCCAATACTTCGTTTTCAACTTTGGAGTATTCATCGACAAGGGCATATGGTTCTTCATCCGGATTAGAAATTCCAAAATAAGAACCCCAATGGCTTGGATAAATCATAGATGAAATAATATCCACATTCTCTGAGATTTTCGAGAAGTTTTGACCAATTCCCGGTGTTTCCTCAATCGTTGCTGCGTATCCAAAAATATCAACAGATACATCAACATCGTAATCGCTTAGTTCTTCACGGGCGTAAGCAACAAAATCAGTCACTGCTTCAACACGCTTTTGAATATTATCCATATCTAAATCTGCATAATCCCCCATGGAATACTCCAATTCTTCATCCCTTTCTTCAAAACCTTCTGGGAAACGGACATAGTCAAATTGAATTTCTTTAAAGCCCATTTCTGCTGCCATTTTAGCAATCTCTACATTATACTCCCAGACTTCTTTTTCAAATGGATTGACAAAAGCGTCCCCTTTATTATTCTTCCATACTTCTCCGTTTTCTTTATAGGATAGATCAGGACGGGCTTCAGCTAAAATATTATCTTTAAAAACAACGATACGCGCAATTGGATAGATCTCTTCCTGCTCCAACCGTTCCATCATTGCATCAGGATCAGAAATAAATGTTGTTCCTATATCTTCATATACTGACCCTTCTTCAGGAGCAAAAGTGATATGTCCGTAATCCTCTTTCACATCAATTACCATTGAATTTAAATCTGTAGAGGATACCAAATCTATTAAACTTTCCATCTTTTCCCCACCAGCAGAATTTCCAGTTACATAGATTCCCCGTACTGCATCTGGATATGTAAAGTTATAATCAGATGTAATGACGAAGCGGCTAAACCGTTGAGACAGATCAATTTCTGTTAAGCCGGTCGTTCGCTCTTTATGCGATTTTGCTTCAACATCCACACCATCCTCTGCATGAACTACATTTGCTTGTCCCAGCCCAGTAAATGCCGCACCAGCAACAGCAAAACTTACTAACAAGCTCTTCCATTTCCTCATCCAATCAATCTCCTACATATGTATTTTATTATTAGTATAAAGGAATGATAGTATTTTTTAAAAGGAAAACTCGAAAAAAGTGGAAAAAAGTTTTATTTTAAAATAGGACCTAACATTTTGTCATTTTCCAAATACTTGCATAGGCTGCTTGCAATTTGTCAAAAATAAATTTATAATAAACTTAATTTAATATTAGAAGCATTGAAGAAGTTATAGTGTGTGTTTAAAAAGTCCGATAAATAGGATCAAGAAGTTCAAGGCGACTAACTTTTTACGAACGGAGCGTATGCTTTATAATACGTGAGTAACGCTTTTGGTGGGGCGAGTAATCGCAAATGTTTTCGATGGGACGAGTAATCGCAGTCCCAGTCCCAGTCCCATTGGAAAAAGTTAATCAACATAGAAATTCCCCGTGTCATCTTTATTGGATTTTTTGAACATCCTCTTATAGTACATCTTTCCCGCTGATTTTTAGAGAGCTTGTGGTGCTGGAAACAAGTATCAAGGTTAGATGGAATTGGGCTTTGGAGCTTTGTTTTAACAATGAAGTGATTCTATTTATAGAATAATCAGGGTGGCAACGCGGTTCATTCGTCCCTATTTTTGGGAATGAGTGGGCTTTTTTTATTGCCTGGGAAATACTTAAACCAATCCCGGCTTATATCAAGTAAAGGAAACTGCTTCTTTGAAAAATGCTCCAGTCAGCTGAAGCATGGATAACAAATATCTTTTCTGCTTTTAAATAAATGAATGAGGTGAGGACATTGCAAACTATTTTTTCAGGAATTCAACCTAGTGGTACATTGACACTAGGAAATTATTTAGGTGCACTTCAACAATTTGTCGAATTACAGGACGAATATGATTGTTATTTCTGTATTGTTGATGAGCATGCAATAACTGTTCCACAGGACAGATTAGCTTTAAGAAAGAACATTAAATCATTAGCTGCGCTTTACTTGGCTTCGGGTATTGATTCAAATAAAGTAACACTTTTTGTCCAATCAGAGGTTTCAGAGCATACACAGCTGGCTTGGATTTTACAATCCATTAACTATGTCGGTGAGCTGGAAAGAATGACACAATACAAAGATAAGTCAAAAGGACAGGAAGCAGTTTCTTCTGCTTTATTGACTTATCCTACACTGATGGCTGCTGATATCTTACTATATAACACCAATGTCGTTCCTGTAGGAGATGATCAAAAGCAGCACTTAGAGTTGACTCGTAATTTAGCGCAGCGCTTTAATCATCGCTTTAACGATATCTTCACTATTCCAGAAATTCGCATCCCTAAAGTCGGTGCCCGTATTATGTCTTTACAGGAACCCACTAAAAAAATGAGCAAATCTGATACAAATCAGAAAGGCTTTATTTCTATGCTTGATGAACCAAAACAAATCGAGAAGAAAATTAAAAGTGCTGTTACAGATTCAGAGGGTATCGTAAAATTTGATAAAGAAAATAAACCAGGTGTCTCCAATTTATTAACGATCTATTCCGTATGTACAGGAGAGTCCATCGAGAGCCTCGAGCAAAAATATGCAGGTAAAGGCTATGGAGACTTTAAACAAGGTGTAGCAGACGCTGTTATCAGTGTTTTAAAGCCAATTCAAGACAGATACGAAGATTTAATTGATTCTGAAGAGCTTGACCTTATTCTTGATAAAGGGGCTGAAAAAGCTTCATTTACTGCTGGAAAGACATTAAAAAAAGCCAAAAAGGCTGTAGGGCTTGGCAGAGTTAGAAAATAAAAAAACAGCATATAGAGCTTAAATCCGAACTAATGAAAAATCCAAGGAAACAGAGATTGCCCATTTCCTTGGATTTTTTTCAATTTTGTTTAGAGGTATTTTCTTCAGATTCCATTTCAGACTCCCACATCTTTTCCAAGAAAGCCTGCCCCCGGATTAGTTTTCTGCAAAGCTCTTCATGTGCTTGGCTCCAGCCATCCTTCAAGCCATTATATAGTGCCTCCCAAACTTCCTCTTCATCCATATATTTGATATAAGGATATTTTTTGGGGTCCCATTCCGTAAGCCAGTATCTCAGCTCTTGCTTATTATTCGTTGTCTTTAATTGATCTAATCCAATCATTAACAGCTGCTTAAGCTGGCGCTCTCTCCTTGTCAGTCCATGAATAAAGGATGGCGGCATGGATAACATATGATAATCCTTTTGATAATTCTCACTTTTAAATGCGTATGATTTTTGTTCTGCTTTTTCAATCATGCTATACACTAATTGTTCCTGCCTTGGAATTAATCTGCTTTTTCTTACAGGAATATAATATCCCGCCGTATCAAAAGCTAGTATTTCCATACCATCTGTTACTACAGCAGCGTATTCCAGTACCGTTCTTTTTTGACCTTTTCGTATTGTCGCTCTTTTGTAAATACTATCGAGTAAATCTTTCGGGAGTTCACGAATATCGTTTTCAATGTATTCGAAAAGCTCACTCGATATGTACAGCAGCGGAACTTGATCTAACAATTCAATTGAATCAGACTTCCGCCATTCATGGAAGGGGCATACATTATACCCGTTCTCTTCCCCTTCAAACCAATTTACCCAAGCATCATGTAAATATAACATTTCCTAACCCCACCTTATCTTCCATTTAATATCTCTTAGTTCAAAAGAGGAGTATGTTCAACCTTTAAGATACGCTGTAATATCTATTAGTACGTATTCAAAAAGTTCGATAAAAAGGACCAAGAAGTTCAAGGCGGCATGTTTTTTACAAACGGGCTTCCACAGGATGTGGTGACTTCTGTGTTGTCCACAAATGTTTTCGGCGGGACGAGTAATCGCAGTCCCAGGACGTGGACGATTTTAATAGAAGTTCCCATATGTTTTCAAATACGTGAGTATTGAAAAAACATGTCAACGAAGAAATTCGCCGTGTCATTTTTGTTTGACTTTTTGAATGTCCTCTATTACTTCCTTTTGAACATGAAGGTTAAAATACATTATGACCATCTCCCATATTTTTATGCGAAATCCCTTATTTTTCTATGTTAAAATGACGGAGTGAAATCAATAAAAGCAGCAATCCTAAAGGAAAAAAATAACACTCCAGCCTTCCTGCTATAAAAATAAAGTAGTCTGCCCAGGTTAATCCGGCGGGGAGAAAATTAAAATATGCTATGATAGTAACACTTCCTGTAACTGTCATTCCAAATCCGACTAAAAATAAAAAGAAAGACCCCATGGTTTCGCCTCACTTGCTTGTCCATTTACTGTCATTCTATGTGCTTGTCCACCAAAAAATACGAAGTTTTATAAAATCCAAGAAAATCAATTGGTCTTTAAAAGATTGGTGTTCTTACCTAGGAGATGAGCTCGGGGTCCATGGAAAGCGCAGTGTATTTCTGGACCTAAGATCTAAAATTACTCCCCCCATGAAATCTGTTGCAGCGGCTATCTCCAGTATTTTATATACTTTCTTACTCTTTAAAAAAGCCTATCTCTAAAAAAGAGATAAGCTTTTTATCATTATGCTTCATATTTTTTAAACACAAGTGCTACATTATGTCCGCCAAAGCCTAATGAGTTACTTACAACCGCATTAACTTCCTGATGCCGGGCTTCATTTGGTACATAGTCCAAGTCGCACTCCGGATCTGGATGTTCATAATTGATTGTTGGAGGAACAATTCCATCAACGATTGCTTTAATGGAAATAATCGCTTCAATTGCTCCTGCAGCTCCCAATAAATGGCCAGTCATTGATTTGGTTGAAGAAATTGCTAAGCTGGAGGCTTTTTCACCAAAGACCGTTTTAATCGCCTCCGTCTCATATTTATCATTCAAATTCGTGCTTGTGCCATGTGCATTCACATAATCAATATCATCAGAATTCAGCTCTGCATCATCAATAGCATGCTGCATTGCACGGGCTGCACCTTCTCCATTTTCTGCCGGTGCTGTTATATGAAACGCATCCCCTGTTGCTCCATAACCTACAATTTCTGCATAAATCTTGGCTCCGCGTTCTTTGGCAGATTCCAATGATTCTAAAATAAGAATACCTGATCCTTCACCCATAACAAAACCATTTCTTTCTTTATCAAATGGACGGCTTGCTTTCTTTGGATCTTCTGTTGTGCTTAACGCTTTCGCTGAAGTAAATCCTGCAAATGCCATGTCGCTGATTGGCGCTTCTGTACCACCGGTAATCATTGCATCCGCATCTCCGCGCTGAATTACTTTGAATGCATCTCCTATGGAGTTCGCACCAGAAGAGCAGGCAGTTACTGTACAAGCATTAATTCCTTTGGCACCTAATTGAATGGAAACTTGTCCTGCAGCCATATCAGGAATCATCATTGGCACGAAGAATGGACTGACACGTTTAGCTCCCTTATCCAAAAACTTTGAATGCTGATCTTCCCACGTCTTCATTCCGCCAATACCAGATCCAATCCATACACCGATACGATCTGCATTTTCATCGGTAATTTCTAATTTTGCATCTTCCACTGCCATTTTCGCAGCCGCTACAGCGTATTGTGTAAATGGGTCCATCTTACGTGCGTCTTTCTTCTCCATATACGCAGCCGGGTCAAAACCTTTCACTTCTGCCGCCGCTTTAGCTGTAAATAGTTCTTTATCCACCTTTGTTACAAAATCAATACCCGACTTTCCGTGAATGATGCTTTCCCACATCGTAGAAACATCATTACCGACGGGAGTTACTGCCCCTAGTCCAGTTATTACGACTCTTTTTCCCACGATTTATATCCTCCTTTTTAGTACGTGTTCAAAAAGTAAGATAAAAAGGACCGAGAAGTTCAAGGCGACGTCATTTTTACGAACGGAGCGTATGCTTTTAAATACGTGAGTAACGTAAAAATGACGTCAACGCAGAAATTCGATGTGTCATTTTTATTTGACTTTTTGAACATCCTCTTTTTACTAGATGAGACTTACCTACCCCAGCGCATCGCAACCGCTCCCCAGGTCAAGCCTCCTCCAAATCCTACTAATACTATTAGATCATTATCTTTTATTTTACCCTCTTTTACTGCTTCAGATAAAGCCATAGGGATTGAAGCAGAAGAATTGTTTCCAAAACGTTCAATGGATTTCGCCATTTTATCCTCAGAAATTCCTAACCGCTCTCTTGCTGCCTCCATGATTCGAATATTTGCCTGATGTGGAACAAGATAGTCAACATCTTCGCGGGACAGTCCTATTTTTTCAACAACATTTATCGTAGACTCAGGCATCTGTCTCACTGCAAATTTAAAAACTTCTCTTCCATTCATTATTATATGTTCTTCCTTATTTAAGTATAGTTCTTTGCCACCGGCACCATTTGCACCAAGTTCAAAAGAAAGTATACCTTTCCCTTCAGATACTTCACCAATTACTGCAGCTCCAGCACCATCACCAAATAAAACACATGTAGAGCGGTCTGTCCAGTCTGTAATTTTGGATAGCTTTTCAGCTCCGACAACGAGTACTTTTTTATACGTGCCAGCAGCAATAAATTGATTTGCTGTAATAACTCCATACATAAATCCTGCACAGGCTGCACCTATATCCATTGCAGCGGCATTTACAGCACCTAATCTATCTTGAATCAGACAGGCAATTGACGGAAAAGCTGTATCTGGTGTTACTGTCGCCACCAAAATTAAATCAATATCCTCTGCTTTAACATCAGCTTCTTTTAAAGCTTCTACAGATGCATGATACGCCATATCAGAAGTATCAATATCGTCTGTAGCTAACCTTCTTTCAAGAATTCCTGTTCTGGTTCTAATCCATTCATCATTGGTATCAACGATTTTCTCTAAATCATGATTTGTAACTACATTTGTAGGTAAATAATGGCCGGCCCCTAAAATACCGATATTCATTTAACCGCGCTCCCCTTCTATATTACATTACTATCAAACATTATGACTTGGTACTAATTTTAAGACAAAATGAATTGGATAGCAAGTTACAATTTTAGCTTTACTCATGAACTGTACTATCCAATTTCACCGTTAATATTCGTTTGGTAACAGACCCGATTCAATATATTCTTCAATATCTTCCTCTACTTGCATTTTCACATATCTTGGAACAGAGGAATGGAACGCCCCGAGAGAAATATAACCATCTCTGAAATCATAGGTGTAAATTTTCCCTTCCAGGTCTTGTTTATTAAAATCATCTGCCGCTGATTTATACAGATCGCCAATCTGCTGAATGGTGCTTGTTAAAACAGCATCAGGAGCAACCTCCATCTGATCCATCATATAGCCAATTGCAAAAAGGCCATCATTTTCTGCCTCTTTTATAATACTTTCACTAAAAGCATCGCCGATCGGGTAAAAAATATCTACTCCTTCATCCTTCATTACATTATAATTATTCAGAGCAAGATCAACATTATTCCAATCATTTATATACTCCAGCTTTGTTTCCGCCTCTTTGTTTACGTAGTTAACTCCTTCAAAGAAGCCCTCTATCTCCGGCTGCCAGAAATAAGCAGCTATAATGCCTATTTCGTTACTGTTCGTCATATGTCCTGCAACCATCCCTGCAAAAAATCCCATTGCATGAGCATTAAAGTTAAGAGAAGTTACATTTTCCCGCGATTCTCCTCCGTTTACATACACAAAATGAACATCAGGGTAACTTTCTGCCAACGGCATAAAATACTCTCCATAAATATTACTGTGGCCGTAAATTAAATTAACACCATCATTCACAAATTGGTCGACAGCTTGCTGCACCTGATGCATTGTTTCTATATTCTCTTCATAAAACACATCGACATCGTACTCATCGCCAATCTCCTGCATCGCCTGGTATCCTTGTTCTGCCCAAGGATTATTATCTATTTCTGCATCCGTTATAAACCCGACATTTTGTATTTCACCTGTCTCAAAATAGGAACAAGCTGGCAGCGTGCAAAATATGAATAGAAGGATTATTGAATAGTAGATATATTTCACCTATAGCACACCCATTCTCTTACAGAAATCGCTTATTAAATTTTTTTATTGTTTTTATTGCTTCCTTTATATTTCTATTTTCCAGCAGAACCTGTTTTTTTTCAACTTTTGTGTTTGTTAAGTTATTGTTAACTGAAGTTACTTCAATTAATTTAGGCAAATGAGTCATTTGTATCCATTGCATAAATACGTTTAAAAAATCTTTAATATAAATGGCTTTATCCTCCCATCCTTTATCTGCATAAGGAATATGTGTGCCATCCATGACTAATCCGGCCTCATCTATTTCCATGCCTTCCCCAATAAGATAAGGCGCTGAAATCACGGAACTGTCTGCATTATCCGATACAATTTTCAGGCTGGAATCTGTTTGAATGTAAAGTATTTTCTCAGCACTTTGTTTTATATTCTTTATCTCTGAACCATCAATGATAATAACAAGATCATAATGATTTGCTATCTGATCTATTTCCTTGAAATGACTGTTCCTACCAAAAAAATCTTCCAGCCCAGTATCAATTCTTGTATCCCGGATGCCATCAACCTGACAGCCTTCATCCAACAACCTCGTCACCACATGGTAACCAACCCAATGGTTATGGGGAATAACTAATATACGCATGGAAAAACACTCCTTTATAGAGATAGGCTTCTAGTTTGCTCCTTTTTGAACAAATTCTAATAGAAACAGCATCACAATTTTTACAAACAGCTATACCTGTAAAATTTAAAAACCAGCCAGTTTATATTAATATTAATTTTTCATGAATTTTTTAGAATGTTTAAAGCAACGAAAAGCTTTTCATGTTAGAATAATATTTATAATGTGTCTTAGACAAGTTAGTAAAGTGAGGTGGACTTATGCGTTATATTATGACTATTTTTTGGGCTGTCGCAATTTCTTTAGCAGTCTCTTATGTACTGACAAGCATGGGTGCAGAACCGTTTGTTATACGTGATGCACTTATTTTAGCGGGAATTTTTGTTTTAGCTGTTTTTGCTTTAGCCGGTTTTGTTTTGAAAGAAGATACCGAGTAAGTAAAACCCCTTGTCTAAATATATGCGACAAGGGGTTTCTATATTTCTAAAAAACATTTGTGAAGCTTATTTGTTAAATGAAAGTTCTATGTCTATACTCTGTAGCATATTTACATAAAAGGACATGCTTCTAAAAACAGAATGCATGGATGCCGGTTCTTAAGCTTTTATCCCTAATAGACTGCAGGGTTAAAATGAAAGTCTACGGCATTTGTAAATTGATTGTACTTCAGCTTTGTCCATTTTAAAAAATAACTGTACAATCATAGAAGAAAAAATAAAGGAAGGTATAAAAAATGGATGCTTTAAGTAATTTATGGACACTGATTCAGTATTTAATTCTTGGTGTTGTTCAGGGAGTTACCGAGCCAATTCCGGTATCCTCCAGCGGACACTTAATCATTGTCAGAGAACTATTCAATATTGAAGCCAGAGGACTTTCTTTTGAAATCTTTGTAAACTTTGCCTCCCTTCTGGCGGTTATGCTGATTTACCGCAAAGATATTGTGCGTCTAATTGTTAACACATGGAAATTCTTATTCAAAGGGGATAAAACCGTTAAAAGTGACTTTATGTTTGTTATTTATCTCGTCATTGCCACCATTCCCGTGGGTGTTATTGGCGTATTATTCGGTGATGCACTGGGCGAGGCATTAAGCGGTACAAACGTAGTTGGTATCACATTATTAATTACAGCACTTTCTCTTTGGATTATCCGTAATCTGCGCGGGCGTAAACAGGATGGTGATTTATCAACAAAAGATGCCATCATTGTCGGACTCGTACAATCTATTGCTGTAACGCCGGGAATAAGCAGATCTGGAGCGACTATCGTAGCATCCATGCTTGTTGGAATGAAGAAGGAAACAGCTTTACGATTTTCTTTCCTGCTTTACATCCCGGTAAGTCTAGGAACAGCTATTCTTGAGATTCCTGAAATCGCTAAAGATCCGGCAATGAGCTATCTATGGGCTCCTTACCTGGTAGCATTTATTGCTGCTTTCATCGCCACCTATTTTGCTCTAAAATGGTTTATGAATATTATGCGCCACGGAAAACTGGAGTATTTTGCATACTACTGTGTAGTCGTTGGTATCCTGGTATTGATTTTCTTATAGAGGATGTCCACACTTATAATACTTAATAAACGAAGGCATCCGCTTTAAAAATTGCGGATGCCTTTGTTATATTTTGCAGTAATAAAATAGCTTCTCTTTTATCAATCCGGAATTCCTAAGGCAATTTTCGCATAACGAGACATGTTCTCTTTACCCCAAGGCGGATTCCAAACAATATTTACTTTTGTTTCTTTTACTTCTGGAATGTCTGATAGAGCATGCTTGATATCTGCTTCAATATGCGCAGATAACGGGCAGCCCATCGCAGTCAATGTCATCGTAACTACACATAAACCATCATCATCCAAATCCACGTCATATATTAAACCGAGATTGACAATATCAATACCTAATTCCGGATCAATAACATTTTCTAATGCACCCATTAAATTCTCTTTCATTGCTTCTTCCATATGTCATCCTCCTTTCCCTATTGCTATTAAACCATAATTTCAGTACGTGTTCAAAAAGTATGCTAATGCGATATTCTTTTTACAGAAAGTGCAATAGAATGCTGAACAGTTTACACAGCATCCGATTAATTCTCCGTCTGTCATTAGTATAAAATTCTCTTCTTAATACATGTTATATTGTCCTTCTCAAACATGTAATGGAATAATTTTACACCAAATGCCGTTCAAACCAGTCTGTTGCATGGTGCATTGCCGGAATGCTTACTTTATGCTCTCTGCCCTTCTCTCCAATAAATTGAAGATGGTCTCCTTTTTTATAGAAAGGCTTTACAGTTTGATAAAAAGAGCTAGAATGCTCAAATGGAACTACTTTATCATTCTCTCCATGCCAGAACATTAATGGCCGTTCATGAAGAGATTCCATGTGATAAGATAAATCAATTTCAGCCAGCTGTTTAAATAAATCATCTAATTCTTCTTTTGTAAACGGGGACTGGCCATTCTTCTCAACATAATACAGCAATTGTTTAGCGTATTCTTGTAATTTAGGTGTCCCCATCATAACAGCAGCTGCGTTCACCCATGAATATTTTACAAGTGCTGCGCTTGTTGTGATACCTCCCATGCTGGTCCCGGCAACTCCGAGTCTATTTTTCTTTAAAAGCTTATTTTTCAATAAGTATTGACGAATTATATCCAGTTCACTAATATTTTTTAATACAATTTCAAAGAAAGCCAGCTGCCGTTCATTATCAGATAATCCGCTGCTTCTCTCGCCATGGTGAAGTGCATCTGGTAAAAGCACACGAAATCCTTTATCTGCAAGCATATAAGCTATTGGCAAATTTTGTTCTTTAGCACTTGTAAAACCGTGAAAATAAACGACGACCGGCCGCTCTTCTTCCACAAACTTTTGATTAATAACATGTAAACAAGGTATGTCCCCGATTGGTTCCTGATAAATTCCTATCATCTTTGACACGCTTCCTTTCGCTTATCAACATCCTACCTCTATTGTAAAGTTTTTGTAATATCTTTCGCAAATAAAGCAGCTTTTATTTAACTTTTCTTTACTTTACATATTTTCAAATCATGGTAACATAAAATCATAATGAGAGGTGACAGAATGGAAAATAAAAATAGACACTTAATCGCACTCGATTTAGACGGTACGTTATTGACAGATGATAAGAAAATAAGCGCAAGAAATAAACAGGCTGTATTTCAAGCGATAGAAGCCGGCCACATTGTTGTGATTGCCACTGGAAGACCCGGCCGCGCCAGTATTCAGTACTATCAGGAACTCCAATTAAAAACGCCCATGGTAAATTTCAATGGAGCGCTTGTACACCATCCTTTGGATACCAGCTGGAAAGGTATTCACACACCGATGCCCCTGACTACTGCCCATCGGATTATTGACATCTCCAACGATATCGAAGTGAAAAATATATTAGCAGAAGTACAGGATCAGGTTTATCTAGACCAGTACAGTGAAGATATTATGACTATCTTTAAAGGCTTTCCTGAGGAGTCCCCTTACATTATTGGTGATATTAAATCAAAATTAAAACATGATCCTACGTCCGTTCTTATTCATCCAGATGCTTCACAGGTGGAGGAACTGCGGGATCATTTAAATGATTATCACGCTGAAGTCATTGAGCATCGTAAATGGGGAGCACCCTGGAATATAATTGAAATCATAAAAAAAGGAATGAATAAAGCGGTTGGCCTCAAACGTATTGCTGATGAATATAATATCGACCGGGAAAATATTATTGCTTTTGGCGATGAGGATAACGATTTAGAGATGATTGATTACGCCGGCGTCGGCGTTTCGATGGGTAACGCCATTGATGAACTTGTCTCTGTTTCCAAACATCAAACCTTAACCAATGAAGAAGATGGTATCAGTGTATTTTTAGAGGAATATTTAAACCTTAAAATGAAAAAAATCATTATTTAATCATCCTTTTATAAGGAAGGCTGGCATTCGAAATTTAAGCAGCCTTCCTTTCTTTATCTCTTCTAGATTTTCTGTTAATATGAACTTATGAACAATTACATGAGGAGGTACTCACATGGCAGTACATATTTCCCCCACACCGAATCCAAACGCAATGAAATATACATCGGATAAGGTTATTTTTTCTGGGACAAACAGTATTTCTGTTATGCCCGGTGATGTAAGTGAACATGAAATATTAAATGAATTAATGAAGCTTGAAGACGTTGATAATGTATTTGGTTATCAAAATTTTATTACAGTTAACAAACATTTTGACGCGGACTGGGAAAATATTAACCCAAAAGTGGAAGAATTATTTGTGAAATTTGGTTATTAAAAAGAGGCTGGGGATCACCCCGCCTCTACTTTTTTTATTAACTGATTAATTTCCAAATTGTTTCCTATAACAGGTAAGTCCGAATAACTCACAATTTCTAAAAATTGTCTAATCATCCGGCATCCTTATTTTCATACTATTTCAGGTCCATATTTATTCTGTAGATTACTGTTCTGTATCTATCGGTACAAAGTTTGCGTTAATTTCTTTATTATCTTCGTTTTTTCCATACATAATAACAATTGGCGGCTCCTCATGCTCTAATATATCGCCTGAAAAAGTCTCCATGATTCCAAAGTTTTGAAAAGCCTCTGGATCCTCCCCTTCAAGCTTTACACTTTCTTCCTCTTGAATAATTTCTCCACCCTGCTCAATTCTGTAGAAAAAAACATCTGCCGAAGTCTTCACCTGACCAATAATATGGAATTGTTCTCCTTCTGCTGTAACATCAATTTCCTGAAACATTACTGCATCCGTTGTCTGATTCTCTGTTTCAACACTGTCTTCAGGACCTGCCGGTTCAATAACTTCCTCTTCTCTATTCCCACAGCCTGCTAACAGCAGCGCCACGGCAATAACAACATACCAACGTTTCATACCATACACACCTTTTTAATCTTTTCTAAAGAACCCATAAATTCCGGCAGTTTCTACAATGTTTGTAAATGCCTCCGGGTCTACTTCATTAATTATTCTTTCTAAATCATACAATTCATATCTTGTAATAACAAGGTACATAAGACTTTTATCTGTTTTTGTATAAGCTCCCTTTGCAGGTAAAATTGTAATACCTCTTATCATCTTATCGTGTATAGCTTTTTGAAGCTCATCTGTTTTCTTTGTAACAATCATCGCTGTAACCTTCTCATAACGGGTATGGATTGTATCAATGACACGAGTAGTTACATAAAGAGTCAGCATCGTGTACAAAGCATTTTCAGGCTCATACATAATACCAGCTATAGCAATAATCAAGGAATTCATAATCAAAAAATAAGTTCCAATCGGTTTATCTTTCAGACGGGATAAAATCATTGCAACAATGTCCATCCCGCCGGTAGAAGCTCCGGCTTTTAATGTTATACCAACACCAATACCTGCAATAACGCCGCCAAAAACAGCGTTTAATATAATATCATTAGAAATTGAAACCAGCGGCAAAATTTCTAAAAAAAGTGTTGAGAAAAAAACAGATATAACACTATAAATGGTAAATCCTTTTCCAACCTTTACCCAGCCTAAAATAAGAACGGGTATATTTAAAAGAGCCAGTAAAATACCTGTAGACAGACCAATACCTAAGAAATCATTAAAAATACTGGATAATAGCTGGGCTGCTCCTGTAAATCCACTGGCATAAACATTTGCTCCAATAAGGAAAAAGTTTAAAGAAATAGCATTTAATAATGCCCCAATTATAACAATACTTATCCTTTTTGCTTCAATATAAAACACAAAACAGCCTCCTTTATTAAATTTTTTGACTAAACATTCAATTAAACGTAAACTTGATATACAATACTTATTTTAAGAGGATGTTCAAAAAGTTCCCAAATGATAAGCGGCGAATCTCTGCGTTGACGTAAATTTTCCGATACTCACGTATTTAAAAGCATACGCTCCGTTCGTAAAATTCACGTCGCCTTGGTCTTCTTGCTTCTAATTCGAAACCTTTTTGAACACACATTTTAAAGAAATGGATGTGATTATAATGTCAATCACCATTCTAGCTGACAGCGCATGCGATTTATCCGAACATTATTATAACGAATATAATATTGAAATGATACCATTAACTGTTCATCTAAAAGAAAAAGACTATCGGGACAGTATTGATATTAGCCCAAAGACGATCTATGATGCTATGCGGGAAGGCCAGACTCCAAAAACATCCCAAGCATCTGTCAATCAGTTTAAAGATATTTTTACTTCCTATGCAGAAGCGGAAAAACCTTTGCTCTATATCGCTTTTTCATCAGAATTATCAGGAACGTATCAAGCCGCAAAGATTGTTGAGCAGGAAATCAAAGAGAGCTATCCAGAAGCACAGCTACATATTATTGATTCCAAATGTGCTTCACTGGGACTTGGTTTAGTAGTATTAGAAGCTGCGAAAATGGCCCGGCAGAATATCTCCTTTGATGAGCTTATTGCGCAAACTGATAAAAATGCTGAACGAATGGAGCATATATTTACTGTAGATAATTTAGAGTATTTATATCGCGGCGGCCGTGTAAGCAAGACCGCAGCTTTAGTCGGAGGCTTATTAAATATCAAGCCTCTCCTGCATGTTGAAGATGGAAAACTCATTCCTTTAGAAAAAATTCGCGGATCTAAGAAAGTACTTAAGCGAATGATCGAGGTAATGGACAAGCGAGGCAATAATTTAGAAAACCAAATCATTGGTATCAGCCATGGTGATGATCTGCCTCGTGCACAGGAGCTTTCAAAAATGATACAGGATAAATTTAGCGTGAAAGAAGAGAATATTATTATAGAAATGGTTGGCTCTGTGATTGGCGCACATTCCGGTCCAGGAACTCTGGCCTTATTCTTCTACAATAAATAATAATCTATTCTTACTTTTTTACAATAAATGGATAAAAAATAGATTTGACGATAAAATAGTGTCAAATCTATTTTTTCATTTACTCTTTGAACAGTCTTTTTATTGAAAACGAATTAAGTAGTATTTTTTCTTTCCTCGGCGAATTACTGTGAAGGCATCCCCTAAACGATCCGCCTCATCTACAATGTAATCCAAATCCTGTACACGGTCTCCATTAATATAGATAGCTCCATTTTTCACATCTTCTCTTGCCTGACGCTTGGATGAAGAAATAGAAGCATTTACTAATAAGTCAATCAGACCGACAGGCTCCTTCAAAACATCATGATTAGGAACATCCTTAAACGCCTGTTCTACTTCTGTGACATTCAACTGCTTTATATCTCCGCTGAATAATGCTTCAGAAATTTTTTGAGCCTGAACCAGTGCAGCTTCATCATGTATGCTGCGAGTCATTTCTTCTGCCAGACGCCGTTGGGCAACGCGTTTTTCCGGCTGACTTTCCACCTCTTTTTCCAATTCTGCAATTTCTTCATCAGACAGGAAGGTAAAGTATTTAATAAAACGGATAACATCGCGGTCATCTACATTAATCCAAAACTGGTAAAATTCATACGGGGATGTTTTTTCTGGATCTAACCATATTGCATTACCAGCAGTTTTCCCAAATTTCACTCCATCTGCTGTCGTAATAAGAGGTACTGTTAAGCCGTACACTTCTGCTGTTTCACCTTGATTTTCTCTGGAGCGGCGGATAAGCTCCAGTCCGGCAGTAATATTACCCCATTGATCACTTCCGCCAATTTGCAGTGTACAATTTTCTTCTTCGTACAGCCGTAAAAAGTCTAAAGACTGCAGAATCATGTAACTGAATTCAGTAAACGTAATCCCCTGTGCAAGCCTTGCTGAAACGGAATCCTTTGACAGCATATAATTGATGCCAAAATGCTTCCCTGCACCGCGAAGAAAATCAATAATTGTCATATTCCCTAACCAGTCATGATTATTACGGGAAATAACCTGATTGTCATTGGATGTATCATCCATATCAACTATTTTTGCGATTTGATTTTGTATACTTTCCGTAAAACCAAAAACAACCTCTTCCGTATTTAGGCTGCGTTCACTTGACCGCCCGCTTGGGTCTCCAATCATCCCTGTTCCGCCGCCGACTAAAGCAATAGGCTTATGCCCTGCCCGCTGAAACCTGCGCAGCATGGTTAAAGGAACCAGATGACCAATATGCAGACTGTCCGCCGTCGGATCAAATCCACAGTATAATGTTACCTGATTATTTTTGAGATGGTTTTCTAAACCTTCTCTATCAGTAACTTGATTAATTAATCCTCTGTTTTCTAGGTCTTGTAAAATGCTCATGATTCTTCCTCCTTGATTTTTGTTTCACCTGTAGCTCTTGCTGTTTGGTCTCATAATTAGAATGTTCAAGTGTTCTCTATTCTTAAAGGAGAGTCTTACAGCCAGCTCCAGCTGCGATAAATCCATTTTTTAGATAAGAAAATAAAAAACCCGTCTCCTCTCATGAAAGAAAGGGACGAGTTGGATTCGCGGTACCACCCTTGTTGCTGTAATTTACAGCCACTTAAGGTTTGTTAACGATGTTTTACACCGTTCTTCTTATGAGCAAACAGTCAATAAGAAGAATAGCTCCAGATTGTAATTCGCATGTGAATGTATGCTGACTTGCACCAACCGTCAGTTCTCTAAAATAGGGACTCACAATACTACTCCGATCCTTCAATGCTTTTTAATTATATGATACTATTCATAGCACAAATAACATTTCTGTGCAACTATTTTCTTATCATCCTACTACCAAACTCCATTTTCTCTATGTTATAATAAATATAGAATTAGGAGGTCTAATGTAGATTATGAAAGAAAACCTGCAACGTTTTTTTAATACTATAAAGAACTGGTGGAAAAAAGGTGTTCTCCAGCAGGCATCAAGAATTACATATGACGTTGTTTGGAATATTGTATTATTTGTCATGATTATTGGTGTCATCGGAGGAATTTTCGTCGGTGGAATTGGACTGGGATACTTTGCATCACTGGTCCATGATGAACCATTGAGAAGTGAAGCATCTATGGCAGATGATATTTACAATTATTCTGAGACGTCCAGTATTTATTTTGCAAATGATGTTTACTTAGGAGATATCAGAAGTGATTTATATCGTGAGGAAGTAAAGCTCGATAATATCTCTCCTACATTGGTTGATGCTGTTATCGCAACAGAGGATGAGTATTTTCACGAGCACGAGGGTGTTGTGCCAAAAGCTATCTTAAGAGCAACGGCGCAGGAATTTCTAAATTCCTCTGTACAGACAGGAGGAAGTACTCTCACACAGCAGCTTATTAAGAATCAAATTCTGACTGACGAAGTATCATTTGATCGAAAAGCCAAAGAAATATTATTAGCAATGCGGCTGGAAAATTACTTTACAAAAGATGAAATCATAGAAGCTTATTTAAATATTATCCCTTACGGAAGAAATTCATCCGGCCGCAATATTGCAGGTATACAAACTGCATCCAAGGGTATTTTTGGCGTTAATGCTTCCGAACTGACTCTTCCACAGGCAGCCTATCTGGCAGGGCTCCCACAGGGACCTTCCTCTTACACACCTTTTACAGCTGAAGGAGAACTAAAATCAGAGGAAGATTTACAGCCTGGTATTAAACGTATGAAAACTGTTTTAAACCGTATGCATGATATGGAGTATATAACGGATGAAGAACTGGAAGAAGCTGCAAATTATGATATTGCCGGTGATTTTATAGATGCTGTCCCTTCTTCCACAGATCAATATCCTTATGTCACATATGAAGTGGAAAAACGGGCGAAAGAGATTATTCGGGGATTATTGATGGAAGAAGATGGAGTTACAAAGGAAGATTTGGCAGAAGATGATGATTTAAGGAAAGAGTACGCAGAACGCACAGAAAAAGAATTACGCGATGGCGGCTATCAGATCCATACTACGATTAATAAAGAAATGTATGATGCTATGGAGGATGTCGCAAAAAATTATTCAGACTATGGTTATGCCCAAACCTATACGGCTACAAACAGTGACGGAGAAGAATACGAAGTAACACAGCCTATTCAGGCAGGGGCTATCATGGTTGAAAATAATACCGGTAAAATTCTTTCCTTTGTCGGCGGCCGCGGTTTTGATGAAGAGCATCAGGTAAATTTTGCTACAGATACTAAACGATCTCCCGGCAGTACGATTAAACCTTTACTTGACTATGCACCAGCGATGGAGGAAGGCGTTATTCAGCCTGCAACATCTATTGCAGATTATCCACAGTCATTTCCAAATGGGGGCCCTCCGATAAGAAACTACGGCGGAGGGAATTATGGAATTGTTTCCGCACGCACTGCGCTTGCAAATTCATATAATATTCCGGCTGTAGATACGTATCTGAAAATCATTGATAAAGATCCTGCTGCTAAATATTTAGAAAAGATGGGTGTTACTTCTTTAACAGAAAGCGATCATACTATTCCTTCTCTCTCTATTGGAGCTATGGACTATGGTATGTCGGTAGAAGAAAACGTTAATGCCTTTTCTACATTTGGCAATAACGGCAAATTTGCAGATGCTTATATGATTGATAAAATTACTAACGCTGAGGGCGATGTCCTTTATGAGCATGAAACAGATCCTGTGGAGGTATTTTCTCCACAAACGACTTATCTGACTGTAGATATGATGCGTGATGTTATTGATAATGGAACAGCCAATTATATTAATTCCCAGCTTCAAAATACAAATGTTGACTGGGCAGGAAAAACGGGAACATCCAACGATTATCATGACGCCTGGTTTGTTGCGACAAATCCAAACGTCACATTCGGCACCTGGATTGGCTATGAAAAACCGGCATCGATTGATCATCCTTATCATCTCACATACAGTCAACGTAATATGAAGCTGTGGACAGAATTAATTAATGCCTCTGCAAAGGTCGATCCGGTTTTAGTAACACCAGAGAAGCGATTTGAGCGGCCGGACGGCATTGTCGAGCGAAGCTATTGTGCAGTATCAGGAAAGCTGCCATCTGATTTATGTAAAGAGGTGGGGCTTGTCAAAACAGATTTATTTGACTCGCGCTATGTACCTACGGAAGAAGATAACAGTTTAATAAAAGGCAGCAGGCTGATTCTTAAATCAGACGATGGCGGAAGCTCATTCAGTAAAGGAAATGGAATTATGTTTAACCCTGACTGGCTGAGAGAAGAAGGCTACGATGATATGGGCGACTTTTCAATGCTCTATCCAAGAACAGAAACTGATAAATGGTTGAAAATAGGTATTCCCGCCAGTATGTCATCATCCGGCTCAAGCGATGATGATTAAAAAATTATATTTTGAGTAAAACTTCAAACTATCAAGAGGTTCTTTGATAGTTTGAAGTTTTTTTGTCATCCGTTTCCTGCAATTATCAAAAAATACTAAAAAAACGTAACTATTTTCTGTATAATAGATGGTAAGAGCATTTTGTATTTCATAAAGGTGGTGAATGGATGAAACATACAAAGGAATTTGATTCAATTCTTTTAGAAACAGATGCAGGAGTATTAACAATTGAAGGGCCTGTTTCGCGCTCACAGCTGGAACAATATCATTTTCATGAGGAATTAACTGCATTTCGTCCTGCTGATAAGCAATTTGAAGCTCTCTTGGACATTTCAAAATTAAAAGAAGCACGGATTTTAATCGCCCGTACCACGGATACGATTATTGGGTATGTGACGTACTTGCACCCTGACCCATTAGAACGATGGTCCAAATTTCAAATGGAGGACTTAATTGAACTGGGAGCAATTGAAATTATCCGTAAATATCGCGGCGGCGGTGTCGGATCTACACTGCTCCGTCAATCTATGCAGGATCCATATATGGAAAATTATATTGTTATTTCAACGGAATATTATTGGCATTGGGACCTTGATTACAGTCAATTAAGTATCTGGGATTATCGTAAAGTGATGGAAAAGATGATGGCTGCTGGCGGCCTGCTTCCTGCCCCTACTGACGAGCCTGAGATCAACTCCCACCCTGCTAACTGCTTAATGGTCCGAATTGGAAGCAATGTTCCACAGAAATCGATTGAGTTATTTGATAAGATGCGTTTTTTAGGAGTAAACCATTATTAAAAGAGATATAACTGAAGGGGGATTTTACCATGCTGGTTGAAGAATTAATGAACCGAAATATGATAACGCTTCCACCAACAGCAACGATTAATGAAGCTCTGCAGCTGCTGGAAAAACATAAAATTAGACACATTACTATCGTTGACGACAATATGGAGATTCTTGGCATCGTTTCTGATCGTGATGTCAGAGATGCAAGTCCATCTACTTTTTTGGATACAAGTGACTTCCACATTCTCAACAAAGAAATCCAGACCATCATGACAAGCCCTGTTATCACCATTCATCCTATGGATTTTGTGGAAGAGATTGCTTATATTTTCTATGATAAAGAGATTGCCTGTCTGCCGGTTGTGAGCCGAAATAAGCTTGTTGGTGTTGTGACAGAAAAAGATATGCTTTATAAATTAATTCAGTTAACTGGAACGCATGAACAGAGCTCTCTCATTGAAGTAAAAGTGCCTGATAGACCTGGTGAGCTTCCAAGGGTTGCGGCTGTTTTCGGAAATCATAACGTAAATATTGTTTCTGTATTGCTCTATCCTTATAAAGACCCTGACTATAAAATACTTGTCTTTCGTGTCAAAACATTAAATCCTATGCCAATTATTAATGATCTCCGGGAAGCTGGTTATACACTGCTCTGGCCAAATAATATTATGGAGCCGAAAAAATGACAAAAAAGGCTGGTTTTATCTATACTCCAGATTTTTTAAATTATCAATTCTCAGCAGATCATCCATTTAATCATAAAAGGGTTCTGCTTACCAAAGAATTGCTGGAGGAGCAATCCACATTAATAACGGAGGATTTAATTACGCCGCGTATTGCTGCGGATGACGAGATTGCACTTTTTCATGATGCATCGTATATTGAAGCAGTGAAAAGAGCCGGCAACGGGGATTTAAAAGAAGATCGGGCACAGGAATATGGCTTGGGAACAGAGGATACTCCTATTTTTTCAAATATGCATCAGGCTTCCGCCCAATTAGTCGGAGGTACTCTCACAGCTGTTGATAAAATCTTAAATGGAGATTATAAAAAAATAGCCAATATTGGCGGCGGACTGCATCACGGGTTCCAGCGGAAAGCTTCCGGATTCTGTATTTATAATGATTGTGCGATTGCTATTAAATATTTACGTGAACAGGAGGATCTAAAAGTCCTCTATGTAGATACAGATGCCCACCATGGGGACGGCGTACAATCGGGCTTTTACGATGATCCAAATGTATGCACCTTTTCCATACATGAAACGGGACGCTATCTATTTCCCGGTACAGGCAATGTAAGTGAAAGAGGAATAAAAAGTGGACATGGCTACAGTTTTAATTTACCTATTGATGCATTTACAGAGGATGGATCTTTCTTAGAATTATATGAAACTGCTTTACGAAAAATTGCTGCATTCTTCAAGCCGGATATTATTGTGACTCAAAACGGTGCTGACAGCCACTGTCTTGATCCTTTAACTCATCTTTGTGGAACTATGAAGTCGTTTGAAAGGATACCTGCTATTGCTGCAGAAATCGCTGATACGTATTGCAATGGAAGATGGCTGGCTGTCGGCGGCGGCGGTTATGATATGTGGCGTGTTGTTCCACGTGCCTGGGGACAGGTATGGAATGTGATGAAAACGGGTATACCATGCAAGGGACCGTTACCTGAAACATGGCTAAAAAAATGGCAGCAGGAATCTCCTGTCACTCTTCCTGCAAGCTGGCAGGACGGGACGGATATTCAGCCGAATATTCCGAGGAAAGCGGAAATCACGGAGAAAAATAAATTATTGTTGGAAGACATGCTTAAATATACTGCTATTATTTAAGCATGTAAGTATTCATAGTGCTAAGCATTATAAATTACTTATGAAAAAGACAAAGCAGATTATCAGATGTCATCTCATAACTGCTTTGTCTTTTTAAGAATACTTTATTTCGTAGAATCTCTAAACTCCATACGATGCGGCAATACAACGTTCTTCTCTTCTACTTCTTCATCATTCATATACTTTGTCAGAAGCCGCATACCAACTGCACCAATATCATACGTTGGCTGAACAACTGTTGTCAGCTTCGGACGAACCATACTTGCCAAGCGGATATTATCAAATCCAAATACCTCAATATCTTCAGGTACATTCAGTCCATTATCCTGTGCACCGTGAATAACGCCTAAAGCAATCTCATCATACATAACAAATACAGACGCCGGACGGTTCTCTAATTTTAAAAAGTGCTCCATTGCTTCTATACCAGTAGAATAAGCATAAGAACCTTTATAAATGTAATCTTCATTTGGCTCCATACCAGACTCTTTCAATGCACGCAAATATCCATTTGTTTTTAATGTATTCACACTTGTATCTGCCTGGCTCCCTACTAAAGCGGGCAGCTGGTTTGTTTTCTCAATCAATGATTTAGTAGCTTCATATGCAGCCAGCTCATAATCAATATTAACAGAAGGGATGGTATCTGTCGGATCATACGTAGAAGCAAGTACAACCGGAACAGAGCTTGTCTGGAACTGATGAATATGCTCTTCTGTTATATTTCCGCCCATAAATAGAATACCATCTACCTGTTTTTCGAGCATCGTATTGATTAATTCTATTTCCTTGTCCTTGTTTTGATCAGAGCTGCTTAAAATAATATTATATTTATACATCGTTGCAATATCCTCTATTCCGCGAGCGAGCTCTGAAAAGAAAATATTAGATATATCAGGAATAATAGCACCGATTGTTGTTGTTTTCTTACTTGCCAGTCCACGAGCAACTGCATTGGGACGATATCCTAATTGTTCAATAGTTGCTAATACTTTCTTTCTTGTTGTTGGTTTTACATTTGGATTTCCATTGACAACCCGTGATACAGTTGCCATTGAAACATTTGCCTCTCTTGCTACATCATAAATTGTAACAGTCATATTTATCTACCTCCTAAAATTCAATTTAAACAAGAACTAATGCTGCATCTAATTATATATCATACGCTACCATGAAAAAAATTACAAAGTTTTCATGAAAACAAAATGAAAATTTTCATAAATACACTTAAGTAAGTGTCCAAAAAGTATCCAAATTAGAAGCAAGAAAGTCACGTCAACGTAGAAATTCGCCGCTTATCATTTGGGTACTTTTTGGATATCCTCTTAGTATAACATACCTTATTATTATTATATCCAAACCTGTACCTTTGAAAACCTTTTACATTATTTATAGATATACTCTTTTCTTGCATTAGAAAAACTAAGAAAATCATTTGGTCTTTAAAATACTGATGTTCTTGCCGTGGAGATGTCCGCTACGGGAAGTCGCTTTCCACGGGCCACGCCTCAGCCTCCTCGAAAGAAGACCACTTTCCGCGGGGTCTTCACCTGTTGCTTTTCCCGCAGGAGTCGACAACATCCGCTCCCATCTTTGAAGAAATATGTTTCATTTGCTTTCTTTCAAAGAAATGAAGATAATTCTAGCGACGCTTTTTGATGGGGCTTAAGATTACTCGCCCCATGAAAACCGTTGGAACGGCTATCCTCAGCATTTTATACTTTCTTACGCTTTAAAAAAACTACCTCAAAAATTATACCATTAATTTTTGAGGTAGTCTTTATAATAGTCTTTATTATTTTTTCAAACGATTTTCAACATCTTTAATTTCTTTAAAGAATTGATCAAAAGTAGGGATATCCATTTGCTGTGCCGAATCAGATAACGCAACTGCAGGGTCTGGATGAACCTCGGCCATAACACCATCTGCTCCAACAGCAATCGCTGCTTTTGCTGTAGGCAATAATAAATCTCTTCTGCCTGTTGAGTGGGTTACATCAACGAAAACAGGTAAATGTGTTTCTTGTTTTAAAATAGGTACCGCAGAAATATCTAATGTATTACGTGTTGCTTTTTCGTATGTACGAATTCCGCGTTCACATAGCATAATATTTCTGTTTCCTCTGGACATGATGTACTCTGCCGCATTGATGAATTCTTGAATTGTTGCTGATAATCCGCGTTTTAATAGTACAGGCTTGCCAGCATCTCCTGCAGCCTTCAATAATTCAAAGTTTTGCATGTTTCTTGCCCCAATTTGTACAACATCAATATAATCTACTGCTTTTTCTAAATCAGCAGGATTTACAATTTCACTAATAACAGCTAAATCATACTCATCTGCTACTTTTTTCAGAATCTCTAACCCTTCTATTCCAAGTCCTTGGAAATCATATGGAGAGGTTCTAGGTTTAAACGCTCCGCCACGAAGCAATTTTAATCCTTTTTCTTTCACGGAAGCAGCTACTGCAGCTACCTGCTCATATCCTTCTACTGCACAAGGACCAAATACATAACTGATTCCACCGGCTCCAACTTGTTCACCCTTCAGATCAACCACTGTATTTTCAGCCTGTTTTTTTCTGGATACTAAGAGTGCTTTGCTGTTATCTTCTTCCTGAAGCTCAAGACTAGCTTTAAAGATTTCTTTAAAAATATGTTCAAGGGTCGAATCTTGAAAAGGACCACTATTATTATTTTTAATTTTATCTAGCATTTCACGCTCACGCACTGGATCAAAGCGTTTAATACTCTGCTTGGTTTTTAAATCACCAATCTCTTGATTAATACTTGCTCTCTTGTTAATCAATTCTAGTATTTCCAGATTAACCTTGTCCATTTGCTGTCTTAACTGCTCCATTTCATTACTCATTTTACACTCTCCTCAAATCTCTTAATCATTTAGAATAATTAGAGACCATTATAGCTAAGTTTTTTCTATTTGTCACCACTTAATTAATGTAAAATTTTAATTCTTAAAGAAAATCGGAAAAAAGAAGCTTCTTTTTTGGATATGCCTGGAAATAAGATATTGAACGTTTCTGCTTTTAAGGGTATAAATACTGTATGTTTTCCTTGTGGAAACGATTAAGCTGTACTATTGTACCTGGAAAATTTATTCAAAAAAACATTGATGAGTATTTTCCTCATCAATGTTTCTTTAAGTATTATGATTTTTTATTTACTTCTTTTTTCACTTCATTGGCTGCCTGCTTTGTTTCTTTTTTTACTTCTGCTGTTTTTTTAGAAACTGTTTCTTCAGCTTCTGCTTTTTTATCTGCAGCCTCTTTTTTTACATCTTCTATTTTATCTGATATTTCTTCTTTTAAGTCAGATGCTTTATCTTTTGCATCGTCCAGTTTGTCTCCAGCAGTATCTTTTAAATCTTCTGCTTTATCCTGAGCATCACTTAGTTTGTCTTCTACAGCACCTTTTAAATCAGCTGTTTTCTGTTTTACGTTTTCTGTAATTTCCTGAGATTTACTCGCAACTGTTTTTGATAAGTCTGAAGTTACATCCACAGCTTTTTTTGTTAAATCAGAAGTTGCCGAGTATGCTTTGTCTTTTAATTCTGATCCTTTTTCTTGAGCTGTTCCTGCTAATTCAGTGGCACGATTTTTCACCTGAATTGCTCCATCATTAATATCCCCGCGCAGTTCTTTCCCTGATTTCGGTGCAAGTAATAATGCGGTAGCAGCCCCTACAAAGCTCCCTACAAGTGTACCAATAATAAAATCCTTCGTGTTAATTTGATTATCTGCCATCTTTATAACCTCCTGAGATTTAATTAGAATTCGTCTTGCGCTTATTCCAATACTCAAAAATCGAAGCGCCCCATTTAACTGCCTGAGCAGCTTTTTCCTGATCCTCTTTTGAGTGCTTAGAAATAATATTGGATAATTGCTGTAATGACTTATTAAAGTCCTCTACTGTATCACCTATTCCCTTTGCTCCCTGAATTAAACCATCAAGTTGAGAAGATTTTTGAGTTAAATCATCTACAAGTCCTTTAGATTTCTCAACAACCTCTGTTGCTTCTCCGGCAACTCCCTGCACTTGATGATTAATCTTACCTAAGGTGTTACGAACTTCGTCCATCGTTTTTTTAGTGTTAACTAATAAAATGACCATATAGACCATTAAAATGAGCAAGGCAACTATGGCAATCGCCAGTGCACTATAGAGGATAACTTCCATTATACTATCACTCCTTTGTTCCTTATTCGTCTGTGCCGATTAAAAGCTTTATAAGGGATAATATGTACTTCTTAAAAAGGTTGTCCGAGCAGCCAGATATAATGCAGCAAACAGTACACGTTCCCTGTTTATACCCGTTCTACGGAAAAGCACAATTATTTACCTCTTTAAAGTATGCATGATGGATGCAGAATCATTTCTCAGAAGCAGCTCTGCTTCAGCCAAACCACATTTCATGCCAGTTCAATCTGTGCCATAATTTATTCTTACCCTGCTTTTTCAAAGAATAAACTACATTTCCTCTTAAAAAGATTTAATCCTTATTTCTATTGTATCTTATTTTTCTGTTTAAATACAACATCAACCTTATTTAATAGCTGAGGTTAAATAAATATTATATGCTTTTAAGGCAGATTTCTATTTCCTAATTGAGATACTATATACTCGATATTACCTCCTCATAAATTAACTTTGCATAATAAAAAAGCAGTGAACTCAGAGTTCACTGCTTTTTTATTATGCAAATGTTTTTTCGTAGGATTTCTGGAATTTTTGGATATCTCCAGCACCCATAAAAATTAACACGCTGTCTTTATATTCTTGTAGTACCTCTGTATGTTCTAAATTTAAAATATCACTCTCAGGAATAAGATTTTGTAAGTCTTCAATGGTTAATTGACCGGATTGTTCACGCGCCGATCCAAAAATATCACATAGATATACTTTATCCGCCTGATTCAGACTATCTGCAAACTCTTGCAGGAATGTTTTTGTCCGCGTAAATGTATGCGGCTGGAATATAGCAACCACTTGCTTTTGGGGATATTTTTTCCGCGCTGTTTCAATTGTTACCGCAATCTCTTTAGGATGATGCGCATAATCATCCACTACAACCTGAGAACCAATTTCCTTCTCCGTAAAACGGCGCTTTACCCCTTTAAATGTACTTATTTCTTTCATACATTCTACCGGCAAGCCTTCATAATGGCATATTGCTATGACTGCAAGTGAATTTAAAACAGTATGGTTACCAAATGTAGGAATAAAGAAATGTTCATAGTAGGTGCTTCGAACAAACACATCAAATTCCGTACCATGCTCTGTCTCTACAACATTTTTTGCCTGGAAATCATTTGTTTCATTAAATCCATAATAAATAATTGGTACTTTTGTGTGTATACCCTGCAGCTCTTCATCATCACCACAGGCAACAATTCCTTTTTTCACGCGGTCAGCCATTGATTGGAAAGCATCTACAACATCATCTAAGCTTGTAAAATAGTCTGGATGATCAAAATCAATATTTGTCATAATCGCATAATCCGGCTCATATCTTAAAAAGTGTCTGCGGTATTCACATGCTTCAAAGGCAAAATATTTACTATCAACATGTCCACGTCCTGTCCCATCTCCAATTAAATAAGAAATAGGATAAGCACTCTCTAAAACATGCGATAGTAAACCTGTAGTTGTTGTTTTCCCATGTGCACCCGTAACAGCAATACTTGTGTATTGTTTTAACCATTCTCCTAAAAATTCATGATACCAATAAAATTTGCAGCCTTGCTCTTTTGCTTCTTTAATTTCAACATGATCCTCCGGAAAAGCATTTCCAGCAATAATTGTGTAATCTGATTTAATATTATCCTTTGAGAAAGAAAAGATAGGGATATTTTTTTCTTCTAAAGAGACCTGTGTAAAGATACGATTATCAATATCTGATCCTTGTACCTTCTCACCTGAATCATGAAGGATTTGCGCTAATGCGCTCATCCCTGTACCTTTTATACCTATAAAATGGTAAGTTGTCATAAAACGAACCTCCAACGTTTTTTCATCTATTCATTTTCATGTCATTTTGTCTATAATTATTAGCATTTTTTTCCATGGTGTGGGTAACCGCTATCCCATTCAATGGATTATAACAAATAAATTACTTATTTTAAAGCAAAATTTTTTATTTCAAAGCTTTTGAAAGCAAATGTAAGAATACTGACCGTTCTTATAAAGAAAAAAACTATTTCTGCATAACTGAATGCCTATATCTCATTCTATACAGATAATGTATCAGATGTGCTTTTGCCTCAAAATTTCTTCCCTTCTTAAAAAGCTCCCTTTATATTTTAGTAACTTTCTAGAATTATAGCAACTTTTTTCGCTCACTTTTTTCTTGCATCAAGAAAGAAGAGACAGCTTACATACTGTCTCTCTGTGTTTTTGTAATTAAAATCTCCCGCGCACGGCTTCCATTTTGACCAGAAATAATTCCTCTTTGTTCTAATGAGTCAATTAATCTTGCTGCACGGTTATAGCCTATTTTAAAATGCCTTTGCAAGGAGGACGTGCTTGCACTATTCTGTTGTAATACAAAGTCGATAGCAGCATCTAAGAGGTCATCTTCCTCTTCATCTATCTGTATTTGTTCTAACAGCTCTTCCTGTTCAAACAGATACTGTGGTTCAGCCATTGATTTTGCATAATTTGCAACACGTTCTATTTCCTCATCGGACACAAACGGGCCCTGTAAACGAACACTTTTACCAGCTCCATTTTCTACAAGAAGCATATCTCCTTTTCCAAGTAATTTTTCTGCACCACTGGAATCAATAATGGTTCGTGAATCTACTTGAGAAGATACACTGAATGCAATTCTTGTAGGTATATTTGCTTTAATCAGACCTGTAATAACATCTACTGATGGACGCTGTGTTGCAAGCAGAAGATGAATACCGCAAGCTCTTGCTTTTTGAGCAATTCTGCTGATTGCATCTTCGACATCCTGTGGAGACATCATCATTAAATCTGCCAGCTCGTCTATGACAATAACAATATACGGCATTTTTTTATCCGTTCTTCCTTCACGCATCATTTTTTGATTGTATCTGCCAATATCTCTTACTCCTTCATTGACAAAACGGTCATAACGATCCTCCATTTCTGCTACAGCCCATTTAAGACTTTGTGTAGCAGCTTTTACATCTGTAATAACAGGCGAAACAAGATGAGGTATACCATTATATGGAGCCAGCTCAACCATTTTCGGGTCAATCAAAAGAATCCTTACATCCTCATGACTGGCATTGTATATTAAGCTCACTAGAATTGTATTGATACAGACACTTTTACCGGAACCGGTAGCTCCTGCAATCAAACCATGCGGCATCTTATTAATATCAATTACTTTGGGCATCCCTTCAATCGTGAGACCTAGGGCTACACTCAACGGAGACCGGCTGTCTTTAAAATCATCTGATTCAATAATACGCTGGATCCCTACCATTTCAGGATGCAGATTAGGAACCTCAATACCTACAGTGTTTTTTCCCGGTATAGGTGCTTCGATACGAATATCCTTCGCAGACATATTTAATTTTAAATCATCTGCCAAATTTTTTATTTTACTAACCTTCACACCCATCTCCGGCTGCACCTCAAAGCGTGTTACAGCTGGTCCCTGCGTTGCTTTCACTACCTTCGCCTTTACCTGGAAATGCTTCAATGTTTCTTCCAGCAGATTTTGCTGCTCTTCAAGCCATTCCTCATCCTCTTCTGTGGATTTAACAGGAGGATCATTTAATAAATGTAAAGGAACATCTCTCGTTTTTTGCTCAAGAGGCGTAGCAGTAATTGTATTAGAAGGTACTGTGTTTTCAACATGTGCTTTGTTGATTTTTTCTTCTGCTTTACGCAGCTCCCCTTCCCGCTTTTGATGTGCTTCCTGCAATCGCTGAAATGTTTCCTCACGTTTTTTCTGTTCATGTAAATTCTTTTTATCCCGCGGAGTCATCATTACATTAAAAGCCGTTGCAGTATTGGTTCGCTTACTATAATCAGGTGTTTGGTTACCGGCTGTTGTATGAATTGGATTTCTTTTTTGAGATTGAGCATCCTTTTCCTGTATGGAAGTTTTTTCCTGATCAGCTGTTTCTTTTATTTCTTTATCCTCTTCAGTACTGACTTCCTGCTCTTCTTCTTTTATTTGCTCTAATTCTGTATCCTCTGCTGAACTATCCTTCTGGAAGCTGTTTGATTTACTTTCTTCCTTCAATAAATCAGTTTGTTCTTCCTCAGAATGATATATTGCATTATTTGATGACAGCAGTATCCCCTGCTCTTCCGCCAGTGCTTCAGAATGGACAGCTGTATCTTCTATAGCAGCGGCTGCTTCATAATCTGTTTGATAGTTCGTTTCTTTTCTTTGATAAGCAGGCACTTCATGAAGTAATTTAGACTCTCTTGACTGAAAACCGTAAATTGGGGATGGAACCTCAGTCGGCTGAAAAGGAACATCCGGATTTTTCTTATAAACTTTTCTGCCCGTTTTATTTTCTTCCTGCAATTTATTACGTGTATGCAGCGAAGGTTCTTTTCTTCTTTGATTTGGCAATGTACGGAGATTCTTTGAGTTTTTATCTGAAATGGTTTCTTTTCTTTGCCTGTTCTCTTTGTTCTCTCTATTTTCTCTGCTCTCTCTGATTTGCCTTCTTTCTCTTCTTTCCTGTACAATTTCTTGATTTCTTCTTTTGTAGCTTGGTTGTTTGTCAATTGGCTGTTCTTTCTTTTGATCAACAGTATCAGGAATTACCGGAAACTTAAATGTTCGTCCGGAAGGATAATGGTATGTCATTTTTGTCTGGATATTTGGTTGTTTTTCAAAGTCTTCCACTTCAACCTCAATTAATTCTTCTACTTCCACTTCTTTTGTAAATATGTTTTTGAGCCGTTCTTTCCATTGCTCCCACCACATATGCATTCACTCATTTCCTTAATTGTTCATACTGTTTATTTTAGCAGTTTTTTACGGGTATTTACATTATTCCTGCGATAAAGTTCAGCTTTGATCTACCTGTTAAAAAATCCCCTGCCGGCACAAGGGATTTGTAAGTTAAAATGTAAATTCTTCACCAATTTGATAAGCATCGTCTAGTACGTAAATACCTTTTTCCTGCGGTGCATTTGGTAAGCCCAGTTCTTTTTGCGAACAAACCATTCCATTGGAAGGTACGCCTCTTAATTCAGATGCTTTTATTTTCATACCGCTTGGCATTGTCGCACCTACTTTGGCTACCACAACCTTTTGGCCTTCATCAATATTAGGGGCACCACAAACGATTTGTAAGGTTTCTTCTCCAACATCAATTTGACATACACTTAATTTATCCGCATTTTCATGAGCCAGTTTTGACTTAACAAATCCTACTACAAATTTCGGACGCAAATCAAATTCAAGGGGGTCATCTATACCTTTTTGCTGGAAAAGTGTACGAATTTCTGCTAAAAAATCCTCTGTTAAAGGAATGGCACCCTTTTTTTCATCTAAATTAAAATATGTGGAAGCTTGAAAGATATTATATCCAAGCACTTCCCCCTCTATTGAAGTTATTTTTGTAATATCATCATTTGTTTCTTTCTTCCATTCGTATCGGTTTCCTTCTTTAATAGGGAGAATCAATACATCTCCGATTCCCTGGCGGTTATAAAAAACATCCATCACATTCACTCCTAATTTTTCTCAGGTCTATTTTTCGCCAATATAAATACTGGCTCTAATTTTTTATTTTCATAAACAAATGGCAAAGAAGTAATCGGAATTCTTCCATCTGCAAAAAACTTCATGGTCATCTGTGCTAAAATATCATAACCTGTTTTATTTTGAATGTCACCTAAAATAAGAACATCCTGATGTGGTACAGCAACGGTTAATTCCCCTTTTGCATTCGCAAGCATTTCTTCTAAGAATGCTTCATTTAAAATGCGGCTGGCATCGTAACCGTCCTGTGTTGCGAGAAAATAGAAATCATTTCCTGCTACCTGGTCCACTTTGGGCTGATAAGATAGAGAACGAATATTAAAAGCCGCTATTTCATCCAGCCTTTCCTTAGTCCATTCTTCTTCCCCTAATAATTCTTCATCAATAAGGCGGTAAGATTTTCCTAAATCAAGTGCATAGAAAACCCTTGTTTCCGCAGTGTGATCCTTAAAAATAAGCTTTTTTCCTGCCTTTGTTTTCGTTGGGAAAGAAGGAGAACGCAGCACTGGAAAAATCTGCTTCTCCATTCCTTTTAAATGCTGTGTCTGATTCATGATTTTCAGCGCTTCGTGAACATGCTCCACAATTTCATCGACAGCTTCCATACCCCGCTCATTGTATTTAGCAATTAAGTTAGGCAGGGAAACCGTCATTCCTTCTTTTGATTCTTTCCACTCAATTCGCACTGCATCATCATCACGCTTGTACACAATTCGATAATCGGGATTTTTCAATTCATCCTCCAGCAGATGCTTCATCTTGATGCTGGTCATTTTTGCCATAAAAATGCCTCCTTGTTTATTTAGAAAGCCCCTCTAAAAGTGCATGTTCAAAAAGTCCGATAAATAGGGCCAAGAAGTTCAAGGCGACGAATTTTTTCCGGACGGACTTTCACAGGACGTGATGACTTCTGTGTTGTCCACAACAGAAGTTCCTCTATGCCTAACAATACGTGAGTAACGCTTTTGGTGGGACGAGTAATCGCAGTCCCATCGGAAAAAATTCGTCAACGTACTTCCGCAGGATGCGGTGGCTTCTGCATTGCCCACATGACGTAGGCGTTCTTAGTAGAAGTTCCTTTTATCGCCGTGTCATTTTTATTGGGCTTTTTGAACATCCTCTAAAAAGGATTCAATTTCTTCTTTCGTTTTTCGATCCTTACTAACAAACCGGCCAAGCTCTGCTCCTTTTTCAAACACAAGAAAGCTTGGAATGCCATAAATATCATACTCCTGGCACAGTTCAATAAAATTGTCCCGGTTCACCTCAATAAATTCAAATTGCGAATATGCTTCTTCTATTTCAGGCAATACCGGTTCAATCACACGGCAATCCGGACACCAGCCTGCAGTAAATAAAAAGACAACAGGTCCTTCCTGAATATACGCATTAAATTCTTCTGTATTTTGTAATTCTTTCATTTTAAACACCCTTTCTCTTTCTCTATAATAGCTTGCTGCCCATTTTCTTTCAATCAAGTTACCTTGTTTCATCTTTCCCTGAAGAAAATCTGTTTAGCAATCGTTCCAGGTTATACTATGCTAGTTACATTAATTATCATAGGTTGTTATTTTTTCTTTTACACAAATAACATTTTCACAAAAAAGCCTTTTGTCACAAGTAATCAAATAACTTAACAAGATTTAAAAAAACATTTACTATAAAGATAACATTGATTGGGAGGGATTGGAATGAATTTAACTGTTTATCTGGCTGGACAAATTCATGATAATTGGAGAGAAGAGGTTAAAAAGCTTGCCGAGGAAAAAAAGCTTCCTTTAACATTTGTTTCCCCACAAACAAATCATGATCGTTCTGATGATATTGGTGAGGCAATTTTAGGAAAACAGCCTGGTAATTTTTATCGCGATGATGCTGCTTCAAGTGTTAATAATTTCCGAACACAGGTTTTAATGCAGAAATCAGATCTGGTTATTGTGTTATTCGGAGAAGAGTATAAGCAATGGAATACTGCCATGGATGCAAGCACTGCTATAGCTTTAGGAAAACCAACGATTATTATTCGCCCAGAGAAATTAATTCATCCTTTAAAAGAGCTGTCAAATAAAGCAAATATTACCGTAGAATCTGTAGAGCAGGCTTTAGATGTTATTGCGTATATCTACGAATAAGTAAATTTTGGTGATTAACAAAAAACAGGCCTTCGGGCCTGTTTTTTTATTGTTAACTATTTATTTGCAAAATCAAGCTGTCCTTTAAGAAGCTGTACAACATGTGTAAACATATCTTCTCTTGACACAAGGTTATTTGTAAAAATACCAATCGCACCTTCATGACTGCGGACATTTTCTTTTTTTGTATATGCGTCCATCACAACACTTAATTCACCAGCTGTTTTAAGTTCTTTTTCAATTTCTTTTGGAAGAGCTATTCTTGCTCCACTGGCTGTAAACAGTTCTCCGTCTGCTGTAGCCAATGCTCCCCAGTTACAGAGAAATAATGTATCATCTACATACATTACTCCTCCTTCTAAACCGATTCCTATTGAACCAGCCTCGCCTGATATGCACCCCTTCGCACGATTAATCGCACCAATCCGTGTTTCTTCATCTGAAAAAGGCTGAACAGAAACATTCGATGGAATTTCCAGTGAGTTCACCTCAAAATTAGAAAAGACATTTCTTACAGCCTCTACTTTTGTCGGATTCTTCGAGCCTATAATAACAGTTTGCTGCATTTTGTCAGCTCTGCTTTAACCCGGAAACAACTGTCTCATCAGTTGTTTTAACAAGTTTAACAATTAATTCTTTCGCGGCCGCATAATCATCTACATGAATAATGGATGCTGATGTATGAATATATCTTGAGCAGATTCCGACAACTGCTGAAGGGACTCCATCACCAGATAAATGGACACGACCAGCGTCAGTACCGCCTGGAGAAATAAAATATTGATAAGGAATATTATTCGATTCTGCTGTGTCGAGTACAAACTCTCGCATACCTTTATGCGTAATCATCGTACGGTCATAGATACGCAATAAAGCTCCTTCTCCTAATTGTCCAAATGCTTTCTTATCTCCGGATGCATCATTTGCCGGCGAAGCATCTAAAGCATAAAAAATATCAGGCTTTATCATATTAGCTGCCACTTGAGCTCCACGTAAACCTACTTCTTCCTGTACAGTTGCACCAGAATAAAGCTGGTTTGAAAGGGTTTCTCCCTGCAGTTCTTTTAAAAGCTCAATGGCTAAGCCGCAGCCATAACGATTATCCCAAGCTTTCGCCAGGATTTTCTTCTTGTTAGCCATTGGTTCAAATGGCGTAATCGGAACAATAGTATCTCCTGGTCGGACACCGATATGTGCTACATCCTCTTTATCATCCGCTCCGATATCAATTAACATATTTTTTATCTCCATCGGCTTGCCACGTTGTGCATCTGTCAGTAAATGCGGTGGAATAGACCCGATAACTCCAATAACCGGCCCTTTTTTTGTCATCACCTGGACACGCTGGGCCAGCATAACCTGACTCCACCAGCCCCCCAATGTCTGGAAGCGGAGCATTCCGTTATCCGTAATCTGTGTCACCATAAAGCCGACCTCATCCATATGCCCTGCTACCATCACTTTAGGCCCTTTACCATTTTTCACGCCAAATACTCCACCTAAATTATCCTGAATAATTTCATCGGAGTATTTTTCCAGTTCTTGTTTCATAAAATTACGAACGGCATGCTCATTACCTGGTGCGCCCTGTAATTCTGTTAAAGTCTTAAACAATGTAAGCGTTTCTTTATTCATTAAAAAGCCTCCTAAGTATATTACTGCATCGACTAAAAAACTGTATTAACACTACTGCAAGTATACTCGAAAAAGTGAAACTCTTTCCAGTATTTATGTTCAATTGTTTGTATTTCTCCGTCAAATTACGATATACTACACATATAGCAGACATTGAATCTTACTAAAACAGAGGTGAATAAATTGAGCAAAAAGAAGGTATTACTTGCAGCAGCAATCGGTATTGCTATCGGATATATTGCACGTGAACAAGTAAGTAATCAAACAAAAATCACTCCAGAAAAAGCATTAAATCATGCAAAAGAAATGTTTAAACGTAATGGACCTATCAGCGGCTCCTGGATTTACATGAAACCGGAAGAATTAGAAAGAAACGGTCTGCTTTACGATGTGTACCGCGGTGGAGTAACCAGAAATATTGATGGTGCTAACAAACAATTTGATTTCTACGTAGACATAGAAACCGGCGCAGTTATAGATACAGAAGCAGCCGTTTAATACAATGCTTATTCAGGGCAGCTTTCTCTTTTAGAGATTGCTGCTCCTTTTATTTTCACTCTACCGTTTATTTATAAGCGTAGCGCATACGCTTTATTTGATCTATTATTTCTCCTGTTTCATTAAACTTAATTGCCCTGAAATACGCATCATGATAAAAAGTAAACCATGCATTCTCTTTATAGCCCTGATCCATCCAGTATTCTTTTTGTAATACGGATTGGACAGGGTAATCATCATATGCAAGAACCCAGAGCTTATTTTGATGTGCATGCGTCGGCATAATATCTGCCATATGTAAAAAGCTCTCCTTATCATCTTGGAACCGAATAATAGCGTGTCCATCACTATGACCGCCGGTATGGACCATCGTTAATCCTGATAAAATTTCCACTTCATCTGTAAAGGTACAAATTTGTTCACTAATCGGCTTCCAATTTTCCTCCCAATACGTATTTACCGACCGGATATTAGGGTGCCGCATCTCATCCCACTCCACCTGAGAAACATAAATTTTTGCTTTTTTAAACACAGATTCATATTTTTCTTCATCAGTAAGCTTTGTTAAACCATTCGCGTGATCATAATGAAGATGTGTCATTAATACGATCTCAATGTCATCAACAGTAAGACCCAAATCCAGTAAAGATGCTTCTAATTTCGTTTCTTCCAACACCCCAAAATTTCTTTTCTGTTTCTCAGATAATTTATTCCATCCAATTCCTGAATCAATCAGCAAATAAGAGCCATCCAGCTCCATTAAAATAGGATCTGTACGCAGCTCGATTTGATTTTTTTCGTTATTTGGATATTTTCTCTCCCATAACGCCTTTGGCACCACACCAAACATAGATCCGCCATCCAGATGTGTTACGCCCCCGTTCAGCCAAGTGAGCTTCGCTCTGCCAACCTGTAAAGTTTCCATCTTAATCCTCCTTTTTTCTTCTAAGTTTATCTGATAAATCAACATCTCGCAAACGCTGTCATAAGAATCAAAATGTATGGTTTAAACACATATAACTAATCCCCTATTCTTTGGCTAAAGCTTTCCTTATCCCTTTACCAGAAGTCAGGTTTTAGCTGTTTTTTCATTTAAGCGTTGTTTACTTTCACCATTCGGAAAATCGCAGTTTAAAATTATATTTTCACATTCACAAAAAAATGTGGCAAATTTATGAACTATCTGCTATGATTGTTAATGAATTCACATTCTTTTCCTTGTGAATTGAATCACATATATAAATGGAGGTATTAACATGAAGGAAAAAAGCTTAGCGATTATTATTGGAATTATTGTTCTTGCTGCTTTTATTATTCCATTTACACTTCTTAAAGACGTTGAAAAATGGTATGGAAGCTTTCTTTTTTGGTTGATATTAACTTTAATTGTAATCGCATGCAATACAATACTGACAAAAGATTGGGGCAATGAGGAATGAATGTGTCGCTTATTTGGTGGGGATTAGGAATTTATATTGCTGTATCTGTTTTTATCGCTTTTTTATCACGGACCGGCAAACAGACTAATATGGGAGCTTATTTCCTGGGAGACCGAAAAATGGGAGGTTTTGTTTCTGCATTAAGCTATAGTGCTACTACATACAGTGCATTTATGCTGGTCGGATTAGCAGGACTCACCTATCGTGGCGGTATCGGTGCACTGGGCTTCGAATTAATTTATTTAATGGGTGTATCGTTAATCGCATTTTTTGGTCCCCGTTTTTGGATTGTGGGCAAAAAATATGGATATATTACACCTTCTGAAATGATTGGTGATCGTTATCAAAGTAAAGCTGTGGCCATTGCAATTGCTATTAGTAACTGTCTTTTTCTCATCCCATATAGCGCCGTCCAGCTGGCTGGTGTAGGATATTTACTACAGGGGGTATCAAACCAGCAAATCTCTTTCAGTAGCGGGGTAATTATCGCTGTCATTTTAGCAATTATATTTGCTTATATAGCCGGAATGCGCTCCGTTGCCTGGACAGATTCTCTGCAATCGCTATTTATGATTATCGGATCCACTTTGGTTGTCCTCTTTTTAATTCATGAGTTAGGCGGTTTCGCAGGATTCTTTCAGCAGCTGGAAACTAATCATCCTGAAATGCTGACAGTGCCTGGTAATGGCTATTTTAGTTTTTTAACATTTATTGGATTAACCATACCATGGTTTTTCTTTAGTATTTCCAATCCGCAAGTCAGTCAACGTCTGTTTATGCCCGCTTCTTTAAAAAGCATGCGGCATATGCTGTTAGGATTTATGATATTTGGATTGATTTATACCTTTGTATCCATATTCTGGGGTTACTCCGCTTTCTTACTGGAGCCAGGCCTGGATAATCCTGATTTAGCAACACCTGTTGTACTGTCCTCATCGGCAATACCGCCTGTTTTGGCTGTTATTGTAATGGTAGGTATTATTGCCGCTGCAGTCTCAACCATTGATTCTATACTGCTTACATTATCATCTATGTTTGCAAAAGACGTATATGGAAATATTCGCAAGGATACCACAGATCGCGTGCAGCTTAAGATTGGAAAATTTATTATTCCTGTTATTGCCTTGCTGGCTTATTTATTCGCAGAACTGCAGTTAGATTTGATCGCAGTATTATCCGTTGCTTCCTCTGCCGGCTTAATCGTTGTTGTTCCGGCTATTATCGGCGCATTCTTTTGGAAAAGAGGAACAGCTGCTGCTGTATTAGCGAGTACCATCATCCCCGGTACCCTTGTTCTGATTTTAGAGCTGCTGCAGGCAAAACCGTTCGGACTAGCTTCTGGCCTATGGGGGCTTATTCTATCAACATTACTGTTCATCTTTGTTAGTTTATTCACAAATGCTCCAACACAAAAGGCGAATGAATTTATTGATTATATAAAGGAAAACCTTCAAAATAAAAAATAATAAAATCCATAAAAAATCGTGTAGATAGAGTTACCTACACGATTTTTTATGTTAATGAAGAAAGCATTTGATGCTGCTGCTTTTTAACAATTTTCATTTGTTCTTCTATTTGCATCCGCAGATCTTCCGGGATATGCTCCTGTTTGCTTTGCTGTAAAGTCTGGTAGGTTTCCTCATACCGTTCATACATATAATAAAGATTTTCTAGTTCATGACGAGATAAAAAACGTACCAAATTGATACTCCCCCTTCTATATATAGTATTACTACTATATACAAAATAGGAGATAACTATACCCATTTTCCTGGTATTGACAAGCAAAAATTTACCGCAGATAAACTTTTTTATAGAGGAAGAACAAAAGCTCTTGCGAAATGAATTTTCGTTTTATGTTTCCTTAAACATAAAACGAAGGAGACTGCGATATCACAATCTCCTTCGTCTCATATCTATGCTTTATATCTTGCCATCTGCATGTAATCCTTTTTTACGGACATATTTTTCCAACTTATCCAGTTCATAAAAAAGTTCCACGATACTATTCGCAACAGGAAAAACATAATGCCATTTTTCATAGTCTGTACCCTGCAATGCATCAATTAAATTATTAATCGTTACACCCATCGCCTGTTTTGTCTCTTTTTGTAAATCTCGGTCCAAGACGATGCGGTCTTCATACATAAGGAAGACATTTTCACTATAGTTATTGATTTCACTGACCAATTTTTTAATCAAGAAGGATTTACCGGCTGCCATTTGTTCAATTTCCTTTAAATTTTTCTCCAGCTCTACAATCAGTGTATGCTTTTTCCGCAATACCTGTATCATTTGCTTATAGATCACAATATTCCGGAAAAACGATCTTCGTTTTCGAATAAATAATCTATTTTTTTCATCTGTAATAATATCAAAATAGTCTCTTATTTTATTTATTTGCTTCTCCACTTTTCTTTCTTCATCACGAATTTGCGGTACACTCATTGTATTGCTCGGAATAACCCGCAGAAGAAAATGAGAGCTCTCACTGGCTTCCTTAATCATCTGAAACAGAATCTTTTGATGGTTTGGGGGATTTACAAATACATTAACAATAAAAGCAGAAAGCACCCCAATGGCTACCAGAGATACACGGGATAAAATATACACAAAATTAATATGATCTCCGTGACTTGCTACCATCATACTGACAATGGTTAAAACCGTTAAATTAATTGTTTTGGTCAAGCCCAGCTTGATATTAATTGCAATTGATAAAATAACAACTGCCCCGACTGAAATAGGGTGACTGCCGAGTAAAAACACCCCTAAGATGGCGAGCGTTGCTCCGACAGAATTTCCAATAACTACTTCTTTAATATAATTAAATGAGCGCATAATAGACGGCTGCATTGCTATAACAGATGCAATCGCTGCGATAACAGCATATTCCATATCAAAAAAGCTTGTAATTAATAATGTTAATGTTACTGCCAGCCCTGTCTTTAACATCCTGGGGCCAATATTAAATTCCATTCACCTGCACCTCTCTAGAAGTAGTATACAGCTTTCCTTCAAACGTGTCACGGAAATAAAACACCGTTTTTTCTTGTGAATTTGAAAGTAAAATGATTCAAATACATTTACCTTCTATTTCATTTGATAAGCTTTATCAGACTGAATTCCGGCTTCTGAAGCCAAAGATTCAGTCTGTAAAGGATACTTGCCTGCACTTAGATATTTTTCAGGAATTAGAAATAATATATAGTTATTTTCAATTACAAGCATTTTACTGCATACATTTTCAGATGCGGATTATAGCTGAATGGACAGATATTTTACCTCAACATATTCATCAATTCCGTGGTGACCGCCTTCCCGGCCGAGTCCGCTCTCTTTAAATCCTCCAAATGGAGCTTGTGCTGTTGAAGGTCCTCCATCGTTAATACCCACAATGCCATACTCTAATTGCTCGCCAACCTCAATTGCTGTAGTAAGGTTTTCCGTGAATAAATATGCTGCTAATCCATAAGGAGTATTGTTAGCACGTGCAATAACCTCCTCCTTGGAGTCGAACGTGGTGATCGGAGCCAAAGGGCCAAAGGTTTCTTCCTGCATACACAGCATCTCATCATTTACATTAGTTAATACAGTCGGAGCAAAAAATAAACCTTCATTTGCTTTTTCATCACCTAACAGTTTTTCTGCTCCTTTGTTCAGAGCGTCCTTAATATGCTCCCGCACTTTTTCAACTGCTGACTGATCAATTAAAGGACCAATTTCTACTCCTTCTTCTAATCCATTCCCTACTTTAAGCTGTGCTGCTTTTTCTGCAAAAGCCTTTGCAAACTCCCGCTCAATAGACTCATGAACATAAATTCTATTTGCACAGACACAGGTTTGCCCCGCATTACGATATTTAGAAGCAATTGCTCCATCTACTGCTTTTTCAATGTCTGCATCCTCCATAACAATCAACGGAGCAAGGCCGCCAAGCTCCAGAGAAATCTTTTTCACAGTATCAGCAGATTTTCGCATTAATAATTTCCCTACCTCTGTCGAGCCTGTAAATGATATTTTCCGAACACGCGTATCCTCCATCCAGGCATCACTAATTTCACTGGAGCTTCCTGTTACAATTTGAAGCACGCCCTCTGGAATTCCTGCCTCTATCGCAAGCTCGCGCAGACGAATAGCTGTTAAAGGTGTGGCGCTTGCCGGTTTTACAACTGCCGTACAGCCGGCTGCCAATGCCGGTGCAACCTTGCGGGTAATCATTGCGGCTGGAAAATTCCATGGTGTAATCGCTGCAATGACACCAACAGGCTGACGGGTGACAACAATTCTCTTATCTCTCGCTGTTGCAGGAATTGTTTCGCCATAGAGCCTTTTTCCCTCTTCTGCGTACCAGGCAATAAAGCTGTTGGCATATTGAATTTCTCCGGCTGCTTCCTTTACAGGTTTTCCTTGTTCCATTGTCATGATTTCAGCTAATTCGGATTCATGCTGTTCAATAAGTCTGTGCCATTTATTTAATAAAGCACTTCTTTCATAGACGGATTGTTTCGACCATGCTGGAAAGGCTTCGTATGCTTTATCAACAGCTTGCTCAGCCTCCTTTTCCCCACCTTTTAAGACCGTATCCACTACCTCACCTGTTGCCGGATTCGTTACTTCAATAACTTCTTTACTTTTTGTCATTAGAATACCCTCCAACTTTCATGATATGCTTCACTCTACCCCAATTATACATCTTGAAATCATCAATTCCACCTATTTGAATGAATATAAAATGAATATAAGCTGATAAAAATACGTTTCCTTCACATTCACTTTTTATTTTTCAACAAAAAAACTCCCTGACAAAAGTTATTGCCCGGGAGATTTTATATTCCTATTTAGCTGCATAGCTGCGAATGTGATCTTTTACACCGGCTAAACAGATTTTTGCCGGATCTTCATCAATATTCAGCTGTTTCTCACTGCCATCTGTTGGAAGTGATTCTTCAAATACTTTCTCATATGCTGCTACAGAAATACATTTTCTATTTGCAAACATTGCTTGGTGCTCTGCTGTCTGCAGATGCTTTTTATAGTCCGGCTGCAGTTTTCCGGAGAAGAATTCACCGACAGCTCCAGAACCGTAGCTGTATAAACCGATCGTATCTCCTTCTTTTAACTCATCCTGATTTTCTAATAATGAAATCAAACTGAGGTAAAGAGAGCCTGTGTAGATATTGCCTACATTACGATTATATTTCGTACTGATTTGATAATTATTTTTTAACCTTTCCTGTACTTCCTCAGGTGCATCCTCAATCACTGTACGCAGTGCTTTCCAGCCCATTTTTGTATATGGTAAATGAAAAGCTATTGCAGCAAAATCCTCTAAGCTTCTACCAGTTTGCTCCTGGTAGTCTTTCCATACTTTTTGGAAGAAAGCAATATATTGTTCATTGGAGTATTTCCCATCCACATACGCTGTTGTGGAATATACCGGTCTCCAAAAATCCATAATATCCTCTGTATAATATGTGCTTTCACTTTCCAGATCCAGTAATCTTGGAGATGCACTTACTAAAATAGCCACTGCACCAGCGCCTTGCGTCGATTCACCAGGGGTATTCAACCCGTAACGTGCAATATCAGAAGCTAATACAAGAACTTTTTTATCCGGGTGAAGCGCAATATGCCCTTTTGCCATTTGAATTCCCGCAGTTGCACCGTAGCAAGCCTGCTTCAGCTCCACCGAGCGTGCCCTTGGATTCAAACCTAATAATTGATGTATATAAACAGCAGCTGATTTGGAATGATCTACTCCAGACTCTGTTCCAAAAATAACCAAATCTATTTTCTCTTTATCTTCATCATCTAAAATCTGTTCCGCTGCATTAGCTGCTAAAGAAACTGGATCTTGTGTCACTGGTGGAACAGCCATTTCATCCTGTCCCAAACCAACGGTAAATTTACCTGGATCAATTCCCCGTTCTTTTGCTAAATCATTCATATCTACATACAGATGCGGTGCATAAAACCCTAGTTTATCGATTCCAATCTTCACTATTATTCCTACCCTTCTCCTTACTAATATGAGGCTGCTTTAAAAAGCTCATATCCTGCGTTTTCAGTAAATCAAAACTTTATATACTTGGTGCAATAAAAATTCTCCCGAGATGTAAAACAATATCATATCGGGAAGAAGCCATTATATTTCCTTGGCAATATATTTCTTAATTATTCAGATGTCAATCCAAAACAATTATTGTCGAAAAATACAATAATTAAATGATAATACAAGGATTGTTTAAATAGCAAACAAAATAGCGTTATTTTATCTTTTAGCAGATTAATCACGGAGCCATTTATTTAACAATTATTTCTGTTTTACTGAATCCTTCTTTTGTTTTATGAACTTCTATCGCTGCCGGAAAAACATCCTTCAGCTCCTGCACATGCGAAATAACACCTATCATTCTTCCGGATTGCTGCAGCTGTATAAGCGCATCAATCGCTTTAAGCAAGGATTCTTCATCCAATGATCCAAAGCCTTCATCAATAAACATTGTCTGAATAACAATATTCCCCTGGAAGCTTTGAATGACATCACTCATACCAAGTGCAAGACAAAGAGAGGCATGGAATTTTTCTCCTCCAGACAATGTTTTTACATCTCTGGTCTGCCCTGTGTATTGATCATAGACATCTAATCCTAGTCCACTTTGTTTTCCACGTGATTCCTGGCGGTCACTTCTCGTCAGATAGAATTGTCCATTGGAAAGATCGTTTAAGCGCAGATTTGCAGCCTCAATAATTTGCTCTAGATACTCCATCTGCAGATACCGTTCAAAAGATATCTTTTTGGGATTTTGTCCCCGCAGAGTATCATATAAATCTGTTATTACCATCCGCTTTTTCTCCACATTTGCAGCTTGAAGATCAAATTCCTGTAACTGGTTTATATAAAATGTCATGTCCTTCTTTTCCTGCTGCAGCTGCTGCAGCTTTTCAAGATTGACTTTTGTTTCTTGCTTCCATTTTTCTAAGACAGTTTCTATCTCCGATACATCTTGTTTTGATTTTCCTTCCAGCTTCTTCTTAAGTTCGGAAATTTGTTTTTCTAATTGATAGCCTTGTTTTTCATAATCAGCAAGCCTTTTTCTCACAGACTCATAAGTAGATTCATCCCACTTTACTTGCTGATATGTCAGCTCTGTAAAATCTGCCTGCTCTAACTTCTCCTGAAAGATTTTCTCTAAGTTGTCTATTTTCTGTTTCCGTTTTATATGATTTTCTCGCAGGTTATGCACGTCAGCCGTCCATTTTGTAAATGCTTCCTGTACGTTTCTATAGTTTTCCTGCACATCTGTCCAGCGCTTTTCCATTTGTTGCTTTTTGGTTCTTAAATTGCTGATTTCAGCTTCCAATTTGGAAAGAATGCGTAAGCTCTCTGGAATCTGGGTGAATTGCTGCTGATAAACCGCCCTCTTACTTTGATAATCAGTTTGAAGCTGACTGACCCGGCTACTTTGTTCATTAACAGCAGTGTCACTTTGCTTTTGTTCCTGACGCGTCCTTGCTAATTCTTTTTTACATTCAGTTAAGCGTGCTTTAGATTGCTCCAGACGACCTTCCTCGCTTTTTTTCTTCTTCCCTTTCTCAACGATTTCCTGATATTTTTGCTCCGGGTTAGAAAATTCCAATTCGTGCTGAGTAAGCTCCTGTTCTAATGCTTGTTTTTCTGATTGATAAGCTTTTATATTTGCAGCAAGTTCCCGCCAAACAGCTTCTTTTTCATCCATCCGTTTTTTTGACTGTTCCAGCTCCTCTTTGGTGACTTCTGCTTCCTTTGTTGCAGCTGGCGATGGGTGCTTTAAGCTGCCACAGACCGGACAAGGCTCACCATCATGCAAATGCACAGCTAATACATGTGCCTGATTAGCAAACCAGGCTTGTTCCAGCCGTTTATAGCCTTCTTTCTCCTTCAGGTAAACAGCTTCTTTATTCTTTAAGGCTGCCTCACCTGTTTGTATTTGCACTACTTTTTCTTTATATTTTTTCATCAGCATTGCCTGCTCGCGGAGCAGTCTTAATTCGTCCCTTACTGCCTCCAGCTTATCTGAATCTTTATCTAACAGTTCTTCTTCTTTTTCCAGGCGGTCGATTTGTTTACTGCGTAACTCATGGCGCTCTTTTAATTTATCTAACTGTGATTCTCCCTGCTTTAATTGGGCATCTAGTTTCTGAATCTCCATTTTTTTTTCTTCTAATTCTTTTACAACAGGCAAAAAGCCTTCCAGACGATTTACTTCTATTGATATTTTATCCCGTTCTCCCGCATTTTCCTGTTCTTTTTTAAAATCAACTTCTGCCTGCTGTTTTTGATTTTCCATTTTTGTCTGTTGTGCTTCCAGCTGCTGCAGCGCTTTGTCACCTTCTTCGAACTCTTTACTTGCTTCTTTCAGCTGATGTTCATATGGAATAATCAACTTTGCCTGCTCTGCCGCAGACACTTCACTTTTTAATCTATCCATTTCTTTAGCTTGTTCTTTCCATGATGTGAAATGATTCTGATGCATCTCCAGTTCAGAAAAATTCTCATTAACCTGTTTTGCATGGAATAATTGATTTTGAACATATTCCTGCTGCTTTGTTGCTTCTTTATAGAAACTGTCCACTTCTTCGATAGTCTGTTTATTCTTTCTCAATTCTAATTCCAGTACCTCAATAATCTGATTTGCATTAACATGCTCTCTGCTTGCCAGTTCATGTATATCAGAATCATCCGCAAGCTCCAAAGAAAAAATTTGCGCACGCAGCTGCTCCATCCGATTTAAAATACGCTGATTTTCTTGCTCTAATTTTGCTTTCTTCTCTTTAAGCAGTTCATTCATATATTTATAATGCTCTGTTTTGAACAAGCGTCTTAATATTTCTTCTTTGTTTTCTGTACCGGAAGTAAGTAATTTACGAAATTCCCCTTGTGGAAGCATTACAATTTGTTTAAATTGATCCGGTGTCAGACCGATAATCTCTTCTACTTTTTGATCAATTTCACTTACCATTTGCCTGTCTACACAGGGAAATTCCCCTTCTTCTCGTATTTCATAAAATTCACATTTATCTCCAGTCTTACTTTTATTCCCTTTCTTAACATGACCAAGCTGACGAAAAATACGATATGTTTTATCCTGTATTTGAAAAACAAGCTCAGCCGATGTATGTATATCTTCATCTGCAAAGTCACTGCGCAGCATGCGTTGATCTTCCCGATCAGATCCACTTGCTTTCCCATATAATGCAAAAGCTATTCCATCAAATAACGTGGTCTTCCCTGCTCCCGTTTTCCCTGAAATCACAAAAAGTGTATTCCCCTGAAGCTCGTCAAAGTCAATGGTTTCTTTTTCTTTATAAGGCCCAAAAGCATTTAATGTTAGTCGTAATGGCTGCATTCTATTTTCACCTGCTTTTATCTGGATGCTTTCCGTTCACTGGCTGCATCCTGAATTTCTTGAAATAATTCATTCATAATTTGATTAATTTCTTCTGATGCTTCCTTCTCCGTCACTTCCTGATAAAAAGCATCAAATAATTCCATTTCACTTAAGCTCGTCTTCGGAGCCTGATTCTCTGTGTAATTATTTGCACCTGTTGTTGTTCTGATTCTTTCAACATGCATGGCGTTTGGAAAAATAGAACGTACCTTTTCCATTGGCGATAATACCGGCAGCTCATCCAGTAATTGCACAAATACATAATCTTCACTTCGCGGCTGTTTATAAATATCCTCCATCTTCATTTTTAAAGAACGGATTTCCCGTTTAGGAATAAGGAGCTTCTTCTCCACCTGAATTTCCCCTTTTTCATCCAATTCCACTACTAAATATCCTTTTTTATGATGTTCCTCTGATAAGGAATATTTCAGTATTGACCCGGAATATCGGATTTTTTCTTCTAATACATGATGAGCCTGGTGGAGATGCCCCAGAGCCGTATAATGAAAATCTTTAAACAGATGTGCATCAACATGCTCTGCACCGCCGATGGATAAGGGACGTTCAGAATCACTTGTATTTTCCTCTGTCTCGCCAAAAGGAGTTACAAAGGCATGTCCAACATAAACATGACGCGCTGCCGGATCCATATTTTCTTTTATGCGATTAACCAGAAAAGCATTTGCATCCTGATGATTGCGGATATCCTCTTCTTGAAACAAGGCTTTCACCACACTCGGATCCGCATACGGATTAAGATGAAAATGTACTTCACCAAATTCATCTGAAAGAATAATCGGCTTTCGATTTTCCGACAATTGCCCAATAATATGATAGCCATTTTCTTTCATCAGCCGGCTGCCAAAATGAAGTCTGCCTGGACTATCATGATTCCCCGCAATCGCTAAGACAGGTATACCTAATTGATTAATAATCCTGCCCAAAGTTCTATCCAATAAATCAACTGCTTCCACTGGCGGTACGGCACGATCGTATAAATCTCCTGCAATAATAACTGCATCTGGACTCTCTTTTTCTACCGTCTCAACAAACTGATCCAGAATAAACGCCTGGTCTTCAGTCATATACACTCCTTGTACCAGCTTACCTAAATGCCAATCTGCTGTATGAATTAATTTCATTTTGCAACCTCCCGACGAACCATACTTCCATTTGATTTTCATATTTCTTTTTCACAAAGTTATTCCGGCTTGTAAAGTCCTGTTGTATGTACAGAACCCTTTTATTTATAACAAGCCTTCTTTTTCAATCAAATAACTATAAGGAATATCAAAAAATATATAGCGCTGGTGCGACAACGGATAAGCATAGGTTCTAATCAGCTCTGAACGTTCAATATCTGTATATAAATCAGATAAAATTCCTTTTTTTTCAATATTCATCCGCATAATATTTTCGAAAAAATATGGACGCCAGCTCCAATTTTTATGCATTCCCTCTTGTAATAATATCCAATTCCCCTGACTATCCTTCTCTACATTTGCTGATACTTGTAATCCAACGCTATTACAGATATATATACGAAATACAAAATCTTCACAGCCTTTAGCAAGCTTTAGTAACCAGGCATCATCATTTCCTGGTCTCACCTGTGACAAAAGCCCGTTAATAGTTCCATGAACTAAATCTAATAATTCAAATTGCGCTTTGGCCTTCTGTTGTTCATAGGTTACGAATTCTCTAAAATACTCGGTTAATTTACTTTTACAGCAACCTTCCTCAATAAACTCCTGCTGCGGCGAAGTCAGGTAACTTCCCTGGTAATATTCTCCCCCGCTTTTCCAGGCAAAGTTCAATTGATTATAAGAACGTATTCCTTTAAATAATAGAGATGCACCTATTTTTCTGGATAGCATCGATACACCAAAATAAACATCCTTATACAAATGCGGCAGGAAATCATCCTTTAAAAATGATGTATCTACTTTTATAAAAGAAGGATGTAAAATAGCTAATTGATTTAAACTGCCATTCGGATAAGCTAATTCAATACTAATTTTAACTCCTAAAGTTTTTAAATATTTAATGATATGATTTAGCTGATCCATGTTGCCGGTCAGACAAATATCTTTAATTTCCAGAATTATTTTATTCAGATCTAATCCATTTTCTTGATAATCATGAAGTAAATTAATGAATGTTTCACCATTATCACGAACGAGTAATTCCGCATCATAATAAAAAGAAAGGTATCCTGGATAATTTTCCTGTAATTTCTTTTCAATCGCTTTTTGATGAATGTATTGATTAACTTCCAGACGAAATTCATCCGGTATAGAAGTATCATCGAAGAGCCAATCCAAACGCTGCTTTCTGCCATTTTCATCTAAAAAATAAGCAATTACTTCATAGCCGCTGATCAGCTGCTTGTCTGCACGGATAATTGGTTTATAATAAGGAAGTAATTGTTCTAAATCTATTAAAATATCTAGTGGATCCATACTGACTCCCCCTTCATGTCATTATATCATATTCCATTTTAAACCTTTTTGCGTATATTTTTATACGGATATTTTTACATACTCCTTCAATAATAACAAAATAATAAACTGAATCCTTATTCCATGATTTTTTACTATCATGAATTATTATTTAATCGTACAAATTTTCCAACAGAATATGGGAAATCCCATACTACCATTTTTTATTATTGTCAAGTTTTTTCGACATTTTTCGACACTTTTCAAAAATATGTAGAAGTTTTCTTGAACATTTTGTGAAGTGTTTCTCAATGTCTTGTAATTTCTTTACATCAGTATTAATATTGTTTCTGCTATAGAGTTATACTAAATTAATTGTGTGTTCAATAATCGAAAGAATATTTTCCAATTTTCTTTGAACAACCTCTTAATAAAGTGAAACTTCATTCGGCGGAGGATTTTCATCCCCGCTGAATGATAGTTGAACCAATCGGGCCGTTACTGGCTGTTTAAACTCCCATATAGAGCCTTTAATTCTTCTCAATTCTTGAAGTTGGAGTCTTACAGCCGGTTACACTTCGATAAAAACCAGACAATCTTATACACAATCAAGGGAAGGGGTATTAACATGAAGTTAAAGTGGGCCTATTTAGCAATTTTAACAGGTATTGCCGGATTACTGGCAGGCTGTGAACCATTACTCGTACTTAATCCAAAGGGTCCCCAGGCAGAGACAACTGCAAATGTGATTTGGTTATCTATCATTACAATGTCTTTCATTGTTGTTGTTGTCCTAGTAATGCTAACAGTTATTTTATTTAAATATAGAGCATCAAAACAAGATCCTGATTATGAACCTCCACATATTGAAGGCAATAAATATGTGGAAGGGATTATTGTCACAATTCCAATTCTAATTGTTGCTTTTTTATCTGTTGTTTCCACTATTTCAACGCATCAAGTGGAAAGTCCTCCGGAAGGATATGCTGAAGATGAACCAGTCGTTATTTACGCATCATCTTCTAACTGGAAATGGCATTTCAGTTATCCGGAGCAGGATATTGAAACAGTAAATTATGTTTTCATCCCAACAAATCAAAATGTGGAATTCCGTTTATATTCTCACGGAACAATTTCAAGTTTTTGGATTCCGCAGCTTGCAGGGCAGAAATATGCGATGGCTGATATGACAAACTACTTGAATGTTGTTGCAGAAGAGCCTGGAGAATATATGGGAAGAAACTCCAACTTTAATGGAGAAGGTTTTGCAGAGAATGAATTTACAGTAACTGCGCTCGCTCCAAGTGAATTTGATTCTTGGGTCGAAGATATTCATAATACTGCCGATCCGCTTACAGAAGAGAAATTTGAAGAATTATTAGAGCCTGGACATTTAGGACAAATGACTTTTAATGGTACTCACCAGGAATTTAAACCTGCGCCTGAAGGAGAAAACAGCCCTCATGATCACGGAGGTTCCTCAGATTCAGAAGAGGAAGGCGAACATCACCACCACTAAGTCATTTATTTGGCTAGCAGCACACTCCTGGAGTGTGCCTGAATATTTCTAAGCTCTAGAAAGGAGTTTTATCATAATGGATTTTTTTGATAGATTTACAATTCCACCCCATGATGATCCAATGCTTTATGCGTCCATCGTTGCAATTGGACTTGTAAGTATTGCGATTGTTCTCGGTGTTACCTATTTTAAAAAATGGGGTTATCTTTGGAGTGAGTGGTTAACAACAGTTGATCATAAACGTATTGGAATTATGTATATTATTTCAGCATTGCTGATGCTTTTCCGAGGTGGCGCTGACGCTGTTATGATGCGGCTGCAAACTGCTGTTCCGGATAATTCCTTCTTAGATGCACAGCATTATAACGAAGTTTTCACCACACACGGTGTTGTTATGATCTTTTTCATGGCAATGGCATTTATTATCGGTATGATGAACTTTGTTGTTCCGCTTCAAATCGGAGCAAGGGACGTTGCTTTTCCGCGTTTGAACGCGCTCAGTTTCTGGTTATATTTCGCTGGAGCTATGCTATTTAATATTTCCTTCGTTGTCGGAGGATCACCAGATGCCGGATGGACAAACTATTATCCGCTGGCAGGAACAGAATTCAGTGAACATGTCGGGGTTAACTACTATAACTGGGCACTGCAAATTTCCGGTATCGGGACCTTGATGACGGGAATTAACTTTATCGCTACAATTATGAAAATGCGTGCACCTGGTATGACATTAATGAAAATGCCAATGTTTACCTGGTCTGCATTAATTACAAACCTTATAATCGTGTTCGCGTTCCCTGTATTGACAATTGCTTTACTAATGGGAACATTAGACCGTCAATTCTTTACCAACTTCTTTACAACAGGAGACGGCGGTATGGATATGATGTGGGCAAACCTGTTCTGGATTTGGGGACACCCTGAAGTATATATTCTGATACTTCCTGCATTCGGGATTTACTCACAAATTATCGCTACATTCTCTCAGCGTAATTTATATGGCTATAAATCGATGGTTGCATCGATGGTTATTATTTCCTTGCTATCCTTTATGGTATGGGTTCACCACTTCTTTACTATGGGACAAGGCGCAGTTGCAAACAGTATATTCTCTATCACAACAATGGCAATCGCTGTGCCGACGGGAATTAAGATATTTAACTGGCTTCTGACGATGTGGAAAGGAAAGATACGATTTACGACACCAATGATGTATTCTGTGGCATTTATTCCGTTGTTTACCATTGGCGGGGTAACAGGTGTTATGCTAGCAATAGCAAGTGCTGACTACCAATATCACAACACAATGTTTTTAGTAGCTCACTTCCATAATGTAATCATCCCTGGTGTTGTATTCGCGATGATTGCCGGTCTCATTTATTATTGGCCAAAAATGTTTGGTTTCTTGCTGAATGAACGTATTGGTAAATGGGCATTCTGGAATATTGTTATTGGTTTCTGCCTGTCCTTCTTCCCAATGTACATTACCGGTTTAAACGGTCAGGCACGAAGAATGTACACTTATTCAGAAGCATCTGGGTTTGGTCCTTTAAGTATGGTGTCCTTCTTTGGTGCGTTGCTCTTAGCAATCGGGTTCGTATTGATCGTTTATAACGTTTATTACAGCTTCCGATATGCACCAAGAAATGTCGGGGACGACCCTTGGAATGCACGTTCTCTTGAATGGGCAACCCATAATCCAGTTCCAGAATATAACTTTGCTATTACACCAAATGTTAATTCAAGTGAAGCATTCTGGGATTATAAGAAGAACGGACATGACTTATTTAAAGGTGAAATTAAGGACATTCATATGCCGAATAACAGCGGCTGGTCCATTATTTTTGCCGGTATCTTCTTTGTTTTTGCCTTTTGCTTCGTATTCCATGTATGGGTAGGAGTGATTATCGCATTCGCCGGTATTATTGGCTGTCTGCTGTATCGTTCCTTCGAAAAAGATGATGGGCATCATATTCACAAAGAAGAAATTGAAGAAACGGAAAAGAAATTTGGAGGTGCTAAGTAATGAAACTTGATTCCAAAAATCTGCCTCTTGAATATAGCACCGAAACCAATAGAATGAATATCCTTGGATTCTGGATTTTCCTAAGTGCGGAAATCATGCTGTTTGCGACCCTGTTTACATCGTATTTTGTTTATGTAGACCGCGGCGTGGGCAGCGGGCCCGCCGGGGCAGAGATTTTTGAATTGCCACCGGTATTGATTGAGACATTCCTTCTCTTGACAAGTAGTTTTACGATTGGATTAGCGGTCCATGCAATGCGTATTAATCGTGTAAAAGCAATGATTGGCTTTATGGTAGTTACACTTCTCTTGGGTGCTGGATTCCTCAGCGTGGAAGTATATGAATTTATTCACTACTACCACATAGGTGCAACATTACAGACAAGCGGTTTTACAGCAACACTCTTAACAACGCTCGGGACGCATGGAGCCCACGTAACGTTAGGGCTGTTCTGGGGTATCATGATTATTATTCAAATCCTTCGCAATGGCTTAAATGCGCGGACAGCGAATAAAACATTTATATTCTCCCTTTACTGGCACTTCTTAGATGTTATGTGGATCTTCATTTTCAGCTTTATTTACTTGAAGGGAATGATGTAGCATGAAAGAACTTTTTCCACTAAAACAGGTTAACGGATATATCTTTTCGCTACTCCTTACTGTTGTTGCATTAAGTGTCTATTTCTTTGACATGTCTTTTGCAATGGGATTAACCATTCTTGTTGTTACAGCATTTATTCAAGCAGGGGTGCAGCTCGTTGTATTTATGCATGCCGGAGAAAGTGAAGATAAAGGCGGTATCTATGTCCATACAATTTATGGCGTAGTGCTGGCTCTGTTAACTATCCTTGGTTCATTACTGGCAATGATATGGGGATATATGTTTTAAATAAATTGAAAAGCTCAGGCATCGATGCCTGAGCTTTTTTATTACATTCAACTATCAACTTTTCACCGACTATAACTGCTTCTGATTTTGATTCTTTCTCCTAATATTCTCTTCCACTGCAACAAGGAACAACCCCATAATAAAGATAAATGTGCCGCCCTCTGCTAAGCCGATACCTATAGCTGTCACCAGTGGTATAGCGCTTACAAAGTAACCGTATATAAACATTATTGCACCAATTGTAATTAATGTCCCGCAGACTAGAGACAAGCCTTTTAATAATTTTTTGTTAATTTCCATGAATCTCATCTCCTTTAATTATAGTATGCCTTTTGTTCAATAATTTGTCAATATCTTTGTGTCAATTTATCGAACAAGCAAATTTACTCTTGACTCGTGACTTTCGGTTTATTTTTTTTACCTTATTCTTATAAGCATGGAATTTCGTCTTAAAACGCTTTATACTTAAGATATAGTATAGTTACAGGAGGATGAAGGATGAAAAAGAAATTATTATCTGTATGTTTTGCACTGGTACTTATGATTGGCCTTTTACCTTCCCAGGCATTCGCTATTGATGCTGATGACACTCAATTGGAAAGTTTTTTAGAATCCATTGATTGGGAATTGGAAGATTATGAAGGTTATCTGGCGGATTTTGGCCTTGAATTAGCTGATTTTGAGGATGCTTCCTATTTAGGTACACCGCTTACCGAAGAAGGTTTAGAAGAAATTTATGATACATATGATCTAACATATGATGAATTAAACAACCTGTTGTATGAAGAGGAAGGATTCCTTGAAGAGGATGAAGAATTTCCGGATAGTATCTGGTACATGTTTATCGAGGATATTGAATTCAGTTTAGATTTAATTATGAATGATCCTCTTACTGCATTGGATGAAGATCTTTCTGAAGAGAATTTAGAGGCTGCTGCGGAAGAATATGGTTTTGGATCTATCGAAGAACTGGAAGAACTTTTCAATTTATATGAAGATTCCATTAACAACTATACAACACTTTTTGAAATTGAAAATGCAACTGAAATTTATGTAGCAATGGAAGATGGCTCTGACTTAGATGATGAAACGTGGGGAGAAAATGACGATGTATCAGAAGATGATGATCTTTGGGAAGATAACACTGACCTTTCTTTAGATATGCTGGATACTTCAATATTATCAGATGAACCAATTTTTGATATTTACGCAATGATCACAGTTATGCTTTTAGAATCTGCATTAGATTTCAAATAATCTTACTTTCGGGAATTAATACTTATCCTTACGTTTTTTTATTTTATACAAAATAACCTTCTTCCAAGATGACAGATTAAATCTCTTCATGGAAGAAGGTTTTACATTATATAAAGCTCTTATTTTTTAATAACTGCCTGATTTCCATTAGATCGTACTCTTCTTCTATTTTTTCCTTTATAAATGTTAAAACCTCTACTGCTTCAATTTCAAAATATGTTATTTGGTCAACAATTTTTGTTGGTATATATCCTTTAAAAGAATCCAGCCACTCCCCTATTTTATACATGGGTGCTTGAATAACCTTACTCATTCCTAATAGGCTGATAACATACATCTTTATTTCACCGACCTTATATTTCTTTCATTTTTTCTTAAGTTTATTATACCTGTGAAGTTCATTTAAGGTATGGAATAATTAAGTAAAAATAATAACAATGAGGAGACATGCAGAAAGCCGGATTATTGTTAAAAACTATTCCCGATATTTACTATCCCATACTGTATCTTAATTTAAACTGCCAAATCCCTAAATAGTCCTTACTGAAATCTGCGATGATTGGGCTAGAAATGCATACAGTAAACAGACACTCAAACAAGTTCTCTTTTTTCCTTTTCATTCTTGTGTTCAAATATGTATGATTGTTTTTTCATCCTATTTAATGATAAAGTAATAAAGTTAGCATAATTATTAGTTCTTGAATAAAAAAATATATGATAAACGAATGGAAAAGAAAGGAATAGACATCATGTTAGAGATTTTTCAAAATTTTAGCCCTGTCATGCAGGCCTTATTAGCAACAATTTTCACATGGGGAATGACTGCACTCGGGGCAGCAATAGTATTTGCAACAAAAACCGTTCATCAAAAACTGTTAGATAGTATGTTAGGATTCGCTGGAGGTGTTATGATAGCAGCCAGCTACTGGTCATTACTCGGGCCGTCTATCGAAGCATCAACAGATAATGCCATTGGCCCCTGGTTTCCTGCATTAGTCGGTTTTTTACTGGGAGGCGGATTTTTATGGGTTATTGATAAAATCCTTCCCCATCTTCATCCAAACACAGAAAAAAAAGATGCTGAAGGGCTCGCACCATCTAAAAGAAAACGAAGTACATTACTTGTACTTGCAATTACAATTCATAATATCCCTGAAGGTCTCGCTGTCGGAATTGCTTTTGGCGCATTAGCAAATCATAGTACCGAGGCTGCTTTAGCGGGGGCAATCACTCTTGCCATCGGAATAGGAATTCAGAATTTCCCTGAGGGTGTTGCTGTTGCAATGCCGTTACGTGGTGAAGGAATGTCCCGAGGAAAAAGCTTTATGTATGGACAATTCTCTGGACTGGTAGAACCAATTGCCGCTGTAATAGGTGCATTAGCTGTTGCTCATATTGAACCATTGCTTCCTTATGCGTTAAGCTTTGCAGCTGGAGCGATGATCTTTGTTGTTGCGGAGGAGGTTATTCCAAGCTCTCAGGAGAATGGAAATAGAGATTTGGCAACCATTAGTCTGATGATTGGTTTTGCACTTATGATGGTGCTTGATGTCGCATTAGGTTAAGCTTGTATTCCTTCAAAAGAAAAGGATACCTGTTATTTTAGAATCTAAAATAACAGGTATCCTTTTTTGTTCACTTAAAATAATCCTCTATTACAGTCTTGGAAATTCCCTGATCAAGTGCTTCAAATTCACCATATTGAATAGCTTCATAGAGTTCTTTTCTGGTTTGCATATTCTCTAATCCATTTTTCTGTGTACCCTCATCCCGAATCAATTCAAAAATTCGTTCATAAGCTTTTGCAGCCACACGTAAAGAAGTTACTGGATAAATAACCATATCAAAGCCTGCATTTTCAAATTCTGACGCTGTTAAATAAGGTGTTTTCCCAAATTCTGTCATATTGGCCAACAATGGTGCATCCACTGCCTCAGCAAAAGCCTGGAATTCTTCATTATTTTGAAGAGCTTCCGGAAATATAGCATCTGCTCCAGCTTCAACATAACCTTTCGCACGATCAATTGCACTATCTAAACCTTCAATAGCTCTGGCATCGGTTCTCGCCACAATATAAAGTGTCGGTGCTACCTCTTTAATTGCGGCTATCTTTTGCATCATTTCTTCCTTGGTAACGACATTCTTTCCATTCAAATGTCCACATTTTTTAGGAAGCTGCTGATCCTCCAGCTGAACTGCAGCTACATTCGCTTCCACCATTTCTCTCGCTGTACGGACAACATTCAGGACACCGCCAAAGCCTGTATCAATGTCTACAAGCAATGGTAAATTGGTTGCCCGGATAATGTCCTTTGCCCGGTCAGCTACTTCCGCAGAGGTTACAATCCCTAAATCAGGTAATCCCCTGCTTGCAGTATAAGCAGCTCCGGATAAATACAGCGACTGAAATCCAGCCTGCTTTGCTACTAATCCTGCCATTGCATCATGTGCTCCAGGAATTTGCAAAATTCCCTTTTCCCCTGCCATCTGCCGAAACTGTTCAGCTAGTTCATTTTGTGGGAATGGATTATCTACAATCCAAGCCATTTTTTCTCACCCTCTAATCTAAAAATAATTCTATAAAATCAGTAATTGCCATTTGCTTTATCGTATCATAATTTATCGTCTGTTGTTTAATACGCTCTGTCTGTTTTTCTGTAAACTGCGTTGCTAAATTAGCTTCATACTTTTTAATTATTTGCGGGAATGCTTCCTTCCTGCGGAATCGATGCCCTAAAGGATATTCACAATCAATGATATCTGTGGAAGTGCCATCCATAAAATGAACCTGCATAGCATTCGCAATAGAGCGTTTCTCCGGATCCAGATAATCCTCTGAATACTGTTTATTCTCTGTTACTGTCATTTTAGCGCGAAGCTCATCAATACGCGGATCTTCCGCCACATCGTCTTCATAATCCTCTGCAACGATATTTCCTTTTAATAATCCAATCGCTGCAATGTACTGCAAGCAATGATCTCTATCTGCCGGATTATGGAGCGGTCCTTTTTTATCAATGATACGGATAGCTGATTCATGCGTTGATATAGTAATTTCTTTAATTTCATCAATGCGGTCTATCACTTCTGGGTGTAATTGAACAGCTGCTTCTGCTGCTGTTTGCGCATGAAATTCTGCCGGATAGGAAACCTTGAACAATACATTTTCCATCACATAGCTATCAAGCGGTCTCTTTAATACAAGTTCTTTTCCTTTAAAAAGAACATCCTGAAAGCCCCATCCTTCTGCACTTAAAGCAGTTTGATAACCCATTTCCCCCTTTACAGCCATGAGTGCCAGCCGGACCGCACGGCTTGTTGCATCACCTGCTGCCCATGATTTTCTGGAGCCCGTATTAGGAAAATGGCGATATGTCCGCAGACTCGAATTATCAATCCAGGCATTTGATAATGCGTTGACGATTTCTTCCTTCCCGCCGCCTAACATTTTCGTAACAACAGCTGTTGTTGCAATCTTTACATATAATATATGATCCAGACCAACACGGTTCAGACTGTTCTCCAGAGCAAGAATTCCTTGAATTTCATGCGCTTTAATCGATATCTCTAAAATCTCTTCAACTGTTAAAGGTTCTTCTCCCTTATTTTGCCGCAGTCTGCTGACGTAATCAGCAACTGCTAAAATACCTCCCAGATTATCTGAAGGATGTCCCCACTCCGCCGCAAGCCATGTATCATTATAATCTAACCAGCGTATCATTGCCCCTATATTAAATGCTCCTTGTACTGGATCAAGCACATGAGCTGTGCCCGGCACCCTTACCCCATTTGGAACAACTGTCCCGGGTACAATTGGTCCCAACAGCTTGGTACACTCCGGGTAATTTAAAGCAAGAATACCACAGCCAATTGTATCAATTAATACATGATGCGCAGTTTTAATAGCCTCTTCACTGTTAATTTCTTTATTTAATACATAATCAGCAATCTCTTCTAAAAGTTGATCTGTCTGGTTTGTTTTTACGGATACCATCTGTATTTCCTCCCCTGTTAATAACCTTTTCCTGTATACTCTACTCTAGGCCTAAAAATTCTATTATTATCATGCTGTTCAATAATATGTGCTGCCAGCCCGGCCGTTCTTGCATTAAAGAAAATTGGTGTATAAAGCGGTATCGGAATACCAAGCTTCCAATAAACCGGTGCTGCATAATAATCCAGGTTTGGATATAAGCCCTTTTCTTCTTTCATAATAACTTCCCCGGCTTCACACATCTCTAAGAGCTTATAATCATTGTCTTTTTCACACAATTTCCGCAACGCTTCCTTTGTAATAGCTGCTCTTGGGTCCATTTTCTTCATATATACCCGGTGGCCGAATCCCATGATTTTCTCTTTGTTTTGAAGTTTGTGATGAATTAAAGCCTCAAAAGCATCTACAGAATCTACATCCTGCAACATATACATGACAGCTTCATTCGCACCGCCATGTAAATGACCTTTTAAGGAAGAGATAGCTCCAGTCAATGCGCCATACATATCTGAATTTGTAGAAGCAATTACACGTGAAGCAAATGTGGAGTTCGGCATTTCATGCTCACTATAAAGTAATAATAGCTGATCAAAAATTTCTATTTCCAGTTTTGACGATATTTTTCCTGTAATCATTGATAAAAAATTAGCACTGTAGCTGAGTGTCTCATTTGGCTCAGCAATATCCAGACCCTCTGTAGCAAAATAACTGTTTACCGTAATAAAAGGCAATTGGCCTAAAAGCTTATAAGCGCGCCGTTTATTTTCTTCTTGGGAGCGGTTTTCTATTTCAGAATCGAATCCGGCTAATAACGAAATAACTGTACGCATCCCGTCCATTGGATGCATTCCTTTTGGTAAAAGATTAAATAAAGGCAAAACATCATCAGACAATTTATAAAATTTCTTAATATTATCCTCCAGGCTGTTCTTTTCTTCAGGACTGGGCAAATAACCTTCCAGCAATAAATGAACAACATCAAAATAAGTTTTATCCTTTGCTAATTCAATTAAATCCTCTCCGCGAATGACTATTTTTTCACGGTTCACATCTAAAAAAGATATTTCTGTTTTTGCTGCAATAACACCATCTAAACCGGGAACAAAACTTTCATCAGCACGCATTATTTTTCCCCCTTTATAATGAAAGCGTAATCATTTTGTTATCAAACAAGGCTAATGCAGAATTTTAAAAGGGAAATAACATCCTTCTTTAACCTTTTCTGCTCTGCATAAACGTTTTCTTATATTTAAGTATAACCTTGAATAGAAAATTAGAAAAATATATAATACTAATAAATAACGATAGATTTTTTCTATATCTTGATTTAGGAGGATGGCCATTGAATTTACAAGACTGGAAAATGCTTGCCGCACTTTATAAAACCGAAAATATTACCCAGGCTGCTCATCAATTATTTTTATCCCAGCCTACTTTAACTTCAAGAATTCAAAAGCTTGAAATTCATTATGGAGTTCCGCTTATTCTTCGGAAACGACGTGGTATTACTTTTACTCCTGAGGGTGAGGAACTTGCCCATCATGCTAAAAGAATGCTTCTCGAACAGCGTAAAATGGAAGAAAAGCTGATCAATATGCAGGAAGAGGTACAAGGAACATTGCGGGTCGGTGTTTCCAATTTCTTTGCTGCAAATAAAATGCCGAAGCTGCTGCAGCGTTTTAAAGAAAAATATCCAGAAGTGGAATGCCAGGTTGTTACAGGCTGGAGCAGTGATATGCACCGTCTTCTATTAAATCATGATGTACATATCAGTTTTATTAAAGGTAATTACGCCTGGAAGGAAAAGAAAGCGCTGTTATATGAGGAAGAAATCTGCGTCGCCTCTCCATGGGATTTCGCATGGGATGAAATTCCCAAGCTTCCAAGGGTAGACTATTACACAGATGAACATATGCGGATTTTATTAGATGATTGGTGGCACCAAAATTATATTGAACAGCCTAATATTACAATCCATGTCAATCAGGTGGAGACCTGTAAAGAGATGGTTGTTCACGGGCTCGGTTATGCGATAGTTGCTAATCTGGTCGTCCGTCCGCATCCTGAATTATTTATCAAACCAATTACAGATCCATCCGGTGAGCCTCTAAAAAGACAAACCTGGATGTACTATCAGGAAGATACTCTGCAAATGAATATTGTCCGTGCTTTTGTTGATTTTGTTCAAACATTAGATGTAAAAGCTTTATAAATGCGTGTTCAAAAAAGACTGATATAACATTTTATTTGACTCTTTAATCCGCTTTAATGATACGCTACAAAGCTTGCAAGCAGCCAAATCAGAACAAAACTTACAATGATTGTTATATTAACTATAGTACCGACTATTTTCGTATTATATTGGTATCTTATTGCATAAACTACGGATGTCGTGGAGGCTGGCAGAATAAAACCGATTAACACAGTATTTGCAAGCATTGGATAATCAGAGAGTATCCAAAAAAGACTAAATCCCAAGAAGAGCCCCGTTCCATACTTGATGGCTAAATACTTCCCTATCAGAGGAAGCCATGATTTCTCGAAAGAAAAATTTAAATAAAGGCCCAGTAACAGCAGGGACAGGGGCATATTCGCTACAGAAATAATTTCTGCAGTGTCTAAAAACAGACCCGGCAAATGGAACCCAGATAGGTTCAAGGCAACGACAAACATATAGGTTAAAAATGGAATAGACCGAAGCAGTGGACTGAATGCCTCTCGCAAATAAAAGCTTGATGTCCCCTTCGCAAAATAACCAGCTATAAAAAAGCATACTCCAAACACAATAACAGCATTACCTACATCAAACATACCGAAATGCTGAATGCCTTCTCTTCCCCAGATAGCTTCTACAAGCGGAAAAGCAAATAAACCGACATTGACACCAGGAACCATCATGGCAGCCATCCCTTTTATACCATCTTTCTCAGAGCGGAATGCCAAGATGCCTATCAGCGCGGAAGCAAGCCCAAATAAAAAAGCAATGAAAATAAGTGAAACAAGAGATAAGGATATCACCATCTGATCAAATGTAACAATCACTAATGCGGGCAGAGTAATATTAAATACAATTCTTGCAATTGTCTGTCCGTCCGATTCTTTTAAAATTTTTATCCTTTTAAAAAGGTAGCCCAGTAAAATAATAAATACAGAAATAATAAATTGCAGTTGAAACCCTTCCAAAATTTTCTACTCCTTTAATTCATTAAAAAATGCACCTTTGTTATCTTATCACAGTCTTATTACTGTTCATACAGAAAGGCTTTATGTTTTTTAAACATTTTGGGTATTCATTTATTGATGAAAGGTTTTCAGTGTTTCTGCGCTTCTTTGTCAAACAAGTTAAACTTGTATGTAATAAACAGGGGTTGTATGATAATACTAAGCTTGGTTGTAGAGGTGGTATAAATGAAACTTATTTTATTTGATGGAGAGTGTCATATCTGTGACGGCTTCGTTCAATTTATTCTGAATAGGGACAAAGAAAATCAATTTCTGTTTACTTCATTGCAAAGTGAGGCCGGAGAATTTATTCAAAAGAATTATCAGGTTCCAGAGAATATCGATAGCGTTTTATTCATTGATGGAGATAAAGTTTATATCAAATCTGATGCTGCTTTAAATATATTGCAAAAATTAACATTTCCCTGGAAAATGCTGATAGCAGGCAAAATCCTGCCATATTTTATAAGGGATGCCCTATATGATTTTATTGCGCGCAACCGGCATAAATGGTTTGGTAAAAAACAGACCTGCCGTCTTCCTACGGCACAAGAACGCAAAAAATTTATAGAAACAATTGATGATTTAAAAAAACAAAAGCCTTTCGTCTAAAATAAAACAGCCTTCCCGGAGAGTTTCCCCATATTTCCCGGGATAAGGCAGCTGCACTAACCAGGCAGTAAACATATCTGAAGTGCAGCCCAAACACTTTTTACTGTTTAAAGCCCACTTCAGATATTCATCCTGCTCCAGGGATACATCTGCGTTTTATTTTTTCGAAAGGCTTTTTGCCCAGTTATTTATCGTCAATTTCTTCCTCAATGCCATAATCCTCACTAAATTCTGTTCGGAAGCCTGTTTGTAAATGATCCGAATCCTGGATTGGTTCACCAACCCCGGAGAATAAAGTTGTAAGATAATAAATGGCGCTAATCCCAACGAGTCCATAAATAATTCGAGAAAGGACAGCGGTCTGCCCGCCAAAAATAGCCGACACTAGATCAAATTGAAAAAATCCAATTAGTCCCCAGTTGATACCACCAATAATCAATAAAGTGACTGCAATAGCATGTAGTGTTTTCATTGTCTCTCACCTCCTCACTGCTTATCTTTTACTTAATCACTTATTTCATACTTCCACTGTTTGGGAATTATTGTTTTATAATAACTCAACTTTCGCACCTGAGAATAAACATCTATACCTTACCCTACCAGGATAAGCATGTTCTTCATTATCCTGCTTGCATTTTGTGAAATATCTTTTTTTTGAATGGAGATTGTGTATAGCTCCTGCAACCAACCACTACGCTTTCCATGGGGACGGCTTCAGCTAACTTGAAAAGAAAACCGCTTTTTGCTTAATGAAAAGATCATTTTAGTGTTTCAAATGGTTGAATTGACAATTTAAATGATGACACAGCATGGGATAGTAAATATCAGGAATAGCTTTTATGAACAGAAAGTAATGGCGACGGGATATTTTTACATGCACCACGAAAAAGATGTTCTTTACTGGTCTAATTTCTATTGGCTCCTTTGTATTAAACAGTATAGAACACCCTTTCTAGCGGAGGCGGACCGTTTTAACTCCTGAAGGGAAAGCGGAAAGCGTCGTTTAAAAACGTAACAACTGGACCGAAGCAACTGAGATAAAGGAATTACCGTGAGTTTACGAACGGATGATGACTTATCGTAGGGCGCTATCGGGAAGTTGTCTAGTTTTTGACGCTTGCAGCTGGACAGGGAATAGCATCATCTGAAGATCCACTTTTGCCAAGTGCTCTTCTTGGCAAAAGTTAGCTGAAGAGCATGCCCCTAGGAAAGCAAAACGGTCCGCCGCAGCGGTGGCCTCACACATTACCTTCTTTCTAGCCAGAGTTTATGCTTTGTCAAGAATTAGGTGGAAGGAACGATCAACACATGTCTCCATGATAAGCAAGTTACTTTTTAAGGTTCGGAAGTTGAGTAATAATAAAAAACCCTAATGATTTTCGCATTAGAGCCTTTTATAAAACTTACCTTATTTAATTAGTCTGCAGCACTTTCTTTATTCTATCCAATGCCCAGTCAAGCTCTTCTTTACTGATCGTTAATGGAGGAGCAAAACGGATAGTGGTTTCATGTGTTTCCTTACAAAGAATTCCGTTTTCTTTTAATGATTCACAAATAGGGCGTACAGGCTTATTAAATTCTACACCGATAAATAATCCTTTAGCACGTACTTCGTTCAAATCAGGATGGTCAATAGCAGCTAATTCAATAGCAAAATACTCTCCCAGTTCAAGTGACCTGTCGACAAGTCCCTCTTCTTCAATTACATCTAATGCAGCCATAGAAACAGCACAGGCTAACGGATTTCCTCCAAATGTTGACCCATGCGAACCAGGTGTAAATACGTCCATAATTTCCCTGTCAGCTGCTATAGCAGAAATAGGCATAACACCTCCGCCCAGCGCTTTCCCCATTACATATATATCAGGCTCTACATTTTCCCATTCACAGGCAAACATCTTTCCTGTACGAGCAAAACCAGTCTGCACTTCATCGGCAATAAATAGTATATTTTCTTCATCACAAATTTTTCGAACCTCCTGCAAATATCCCTCCGGTGGAATAAGGATACCAGCTTCCCCTTGTATCGGCTCTAAAATAACTGCTGCTGTATTTGGTGTTATCGTTTCTTTTAACGCTTGAATATCTCCATAATTTATCTTATAAATACCAGGAACAAAGGGACCATAGTTTGTTGTAGCACTTGGGTCATCAGACAATGAAATCGCATTCATTGTTCTGCCATGGAAATTGCCTCTGGCAGCAATAACCTCTGCCTGATTATCCTCTATACCTTTTTTCTCGTATGCCCATCTGCGGGCAGCTTTTATTGCCGTCTCTACTGCTTCAACTCCAGTATTCATAGGCAATACCTTATCTTTTTTTGTTAACTCGGCAAGACGCTCTGTCCAGGGTCCTAATAGTTCATTATGAAAAGCTCTTGAAGTAAGCGTCACTTTATCTGCTTGATCTTTTAACGCTTGAATTATCTTAGGATGTCGATGCCCTTGATTCACCGCTGAGTATGCGCTTAGCATATCCATATATTTATTTCCTTCCGGGTCCTTTACCCAGACTCCCTCAGCTTCTGAAACAACTACCGGTAATGGATGATAATTATTTGCACCATAGGTTGAAGTCAGTTCCATTATTTCTTTTGATGTCACCATAAAGCAGCCTCCCTTGATTTTATTCAGATTTATTCTCTTTCTTCTTAAGCATAATCATTAGTCTGAATAAACGTCAAGCCTCTTATCAGATTATGTAAAATGATTTCATACTTTCCTCTTATACCATTGATTTAACAGATGTTTTTCCACGTAGAAAAGAAGCTTAAGGAGGAAGAGTAATCACCATCCAGCCTTAAGCCAATTATCTATTGCAGCGTTTCTTGCAGCAGTTTCTCCACATCTTCATCTGTCAGCTGATAATTCCATAAATCCTTCGTCTGCACCATCTGTTCTATCAGTTTTCTTTTTTTCTGCTGGAGATTATACATTTTATCCTCAATTGTTCCCTCCGTCAGCATGCGAATCACAGTAACATCATAAATCTGACCGATTCGATGCGCACGGTCTATGGCTTGATCCTCTACTGCCGGGTTCCACCATGTATCATATAGAATAACCGTATCCGCACCAACTAAATTCAAGCCTGTTCCCCCCGCTTTTAAAGAAATTAAGCAAATATCATTTTCCCCCTGATTAAATGAACGGCATATTTGCAGCCGATCCTCAGAAGGTGTTTGTCCATCTAAATAGAAATAAGGAATCTCCTCTATTCTCAATAAATCTCCTATGCGCTTCAGCATTTGGGTAAACTGGGAAAAAATCAGCATTCGCTTGCCTGAACGTTTTGCATCCTTCACGATTTTCATTAAGCGCTGAAGCTTGGCAGATTCTCCATCATAATCACGTATAAATAATGACGGATCACAGCAAATTTGCCTTAGACGTGTGAGCCCTGCCAAAATCTTAATACGATTTTTACGAACCGTATCACGATCCAAATGTTTAAATTTTGGATGTCTTAATTTCGATAAATACGAAATGTAGATTTGCTTCTGTGCTTCTGTCAATGGAACACGTTCGATATATTCCGTCTTTATCGGCATATCCTTCAGAACATCCTTTTTTTCTCTTCGCAGCATAAATGGATGGACTCTTCTCAGAACCTGATCATTGGTAAGCCAGGCAAAGTCTTTCAAACCGCCAAGCAATTCGGGAAATATAATATAAAAAATCGACCATAAGTCCTCCATTTTATTTTCTAAAGGAGTTCCCGTTAAAGCAAATTGATAATCTGCTTTTAATTTTTTTACCGTCCGGAAAACCTGTGTTGCCGGATTCTTAAAAGTCTGCGCTTCATCAAAAATAATTGTCTGGAATGTAATGTTTTTCTTCAGCCAATCAATTTCATTTTTTAAAACACCATAAGAAACAATCCATACATCCTTCTCGAGCAATGTTTTCTTTTTCCGCTTTCTTTCCTGGATGGCGCCGTCCAGTATCTCTGCTGAAAATCCTGGTGCGAATAATTCCCATTCCTGCTTCCACTGATAGCATAAAGATGTTGGGCAGACAATGAGTACAGGTGCTTTTTTCTCCTTTTGCTGCTGGTATTTCGTCATACAAAATGCAATAGCCTGCACCGTCTTTCCTAAGCCCATTTCATCTGCTAAAACACCGCCAAGTCCAGCTTCAGCCACTGCCAGCATCCAACGGACACCATCCTTCTGATAAGGCTTTAAAATAGGTTCAATTTCTGACGCTATCGGATATTTTTCATTTGCTGGAGCCTGGATATCATAAATCATTTCCTTCACAGCTTCTCCTTCAGCCAGATAGCCATTATCCTCCATTCGATGGGCAAACGATAACCCATCCTTTAACGACAGCTCAATTTCCTCCAAAATTTCAGAAGGCGTCATTGAAACAGAGAGAAGATATTTTTCCAATTCTTTTATTTCTTCTGTTTCCAATGTGAGAAAGGAGCCATCCTTTAACCGATAATATGGCCGCTTTTCTTCTATCGCTTCAAGAATCTGACGAACCTCCTGTTCCCAGAAGCCTTTCACCTGGAAGGAAAAGGCGAGCCAATTTGTTCTATCGCGTTTATGCTTCACACGGACAATCGGCTGGAACCGCTTCTTGCTGATTTGATTACGGACAGCATTTGTAACAAAAACATCTGCTATCTTATACAGTTCAGGCAAGTAATGGTATAAAAAATCATATTCTAGCTGTTCATTTTGCAGAATAAAACTGCCTTCCGTATTTGCAAAGCCGCTTCTTTCTAGAAAAGCAATAATTTCTGCTTCTTTTTCCTTATCACGGCGAACCATTGCTGTTTTCTCAAAAGGCGTTATCTTTTTATCTCCATATTGAAATTCCAAGCCTGCCAGTAAACGATTATGAACCCGATCAATATAGATACTTGCTTTAAGCGGTGTATAGAGACTCTTCAACGTTCCAGTTGTATCCTCTACTTCACCGATCCGTTCTAAAAGTACAGAAATAGATACAATCTGTTCCTTGCTGACAACGATTGTTCCCGACTGTTGTTTCCACAGCTGCTCACATAAATGAATCAGCTGCTTTTCTTCCTCTGTCAATAAATATAAAGAACCGTTCTGATAAATAAGCTGATAAGCCAGCAAAAATATTGTATGGCTTCTTTCCAAAAATGAAATCGAATAATTTATTCCTGTTTGACGGATACGAAAAGAAAATGAGGGCAGCGCGTCGTAAAAGCTTAATAACTGCTTGTGATATGCATCAGCTTCCAAATACAAAGAAACAAGTGGACTAGAATGAAGTAATCTTTCCATCCGCTCCCAGGCTGTTACCGGAATAGAGATCCAGCTTGTTTTATCAGCAAAAGCTGTTCCAATCATTTGCTGATCCTCATAAGCCTGAATAAGCTGTTCTAAAATCTGATTGCTGTCATCTTCAAAATAAAATTTAGCTGCATCATATAAGAGATTTTCAGCAACAGAAAATCGTGTTCCATTTTTTAATGCTTTCAAAAAGGCGATAATATTATTAACAGGTTTACCATCAATTTGCACAGCCATTTGCAATGCTTTCCGCTCTGATTTTTCGGGTATACGCAAGTAAAAATGCACCGGAATAGCTTGTCTTGTTTCAAAATAACCACGATGCCGAAATTCCTTTTCTGATTTTCCTGTAAGTGAAGTGCTGTCTGTTTTCGGCTCACCAGTTTCATGTATACCAATTAAAACTGCTGCAATATGCTGGCAATCCAATGTATAAGAACCAAGCTTCGGGCAGCTGCACCCGGTGCTTTCTATTTTATTATTTCGATACGTCAGCATTATATGGAAATCATCTGTGGTTCTAACTGTTCCAATAATCTGCTGATCAAGAAAGGTCAGCTGGACATTTCCTTTTTTCCAGAGACGTTCTCCATATTTATAAGACAGCTCTCCACATCGTTCTTTGATTTCCTGCTTGGATATCCATACCATTTTACTGCACGACCTTTTCATTCATTTCTCATACTCCCATATTTACAGCCAAGCTTATATTCATAAAATAAACTTTTGACCAGATTTTTTATTTTATCCCTTCGATTATTTCACGAATGGGGTTAAATTGTAGTATGATATATCTATTGTTTATTATAAAGCAAGAATGCTTTAACATCTAATAAAGAAATGATGATTTTAAACGTAGCTCCTGATCAACCTATCAGCAGTAAATACAGCTCTTAATAATTGATCGGTCTATTATAGAAAGGATTTCACTATGACAATTCAAGAAGAAGTAAAAAAAAGAAAAACATTTGCGATTATCTCGCATCCCGATGCCGGGAAAACAACGATGACAGAAAAACTATTACTATATGGTAATCTGATTCGTTCAGCCGGAACAGTTAAAGGAAAAAAATCCGGCAAATTCGCTACATCTGACTGGATGGAAATTGAGAAACAGCGTGGTATCTCCGTTACATCCAGTGTCATGAACTTTCAATATGAAGGTTTTCATATCAATATTTTAGATACCCCTGGACATGAAGATTTCAGTGAGGATACCTACCGGACATTAACCGCTGTGGACAGCGTTGTTATGATTATTGATTCCACTAAAGGGATTGAAGCACAGACGATTAAGCTGTTTAAGGTTTGCCGTATGCGCGGTATTCCCATCTTTACCTTTATGAATAAATTAGACAGGGAAGGAAAAGAACCTCTTGCTTTATTGGAGGAGCTGGAAGCAGTATTAGAAATTGATACTTTTCCTATGAATTGGCCTGCAGGCATGGGGAAAGGTTTCTTAGGTATCTTTGACCGGGACAATAAGCAATTTGTACAGCATCATCCTGGTGCAGAAGAAACCTATATTCCTTATCAGGAATTAGAAAACCATCCAGAGTTGACAGAAAATGCAACTTACCAAGATGCATTAAATGAATTAGAGCTTGTTGAAGAAGCTGGAAATACGTATTCTGAGGAAGCTATTTTAAATGGCGAATTAACTCCTGTTTTCTTCGGTAGTGCGCTGTCTCCATTTGGCGTTCAAACATTTTTTAATTCCTTCATCCGCTTGGCACCAAGTCCGACACCGCGAAAGTCAACCAAAGGAGCAGTTGACCCGCAGGAAGAAGCCTTTTCTGGATTTATTTTTAAGATTCAGGCAAATATGAATCCAGCACACCGTGATCGTATTGCCTTTTTACGTGTATGCTCCGGAAAATTTACCCGCGGTATGAGTGTTCAGCTGGCCCGGACTGGAAAGGAATTAAAATTGGCCCAATCTCAGCAAATGGTTGCCTCATCCAGAGAAACCATTGAAGAGGCATATGCAGGGGATATTATTGGAATTTATGATCCAAATGCCTATCAAATTGGCGATACTCTGCTTACCGGGAAAGAAAAATATGAATTTGATGAACTGCCGCAGTTCCCGCCGGAAATCTTTAAAAAGGTAATGGCGAAAAACGCATTAAAGTCGAAGCAATTTCGTAAAGGGATTGAACAGCTTGTTCAAGAAGGTGCCATACAGCTGTTCCGGGATAAATTAACGGATTCCTTTATTCTGGGCGCGGTCGGAGAATTACAATACCAGGTATTCACTTATCGCATGGAAAATGAATATAATGCTGAAGTAATCATGGAGCCCATTGGCGAGCGTATTCCCAGATGGTTAAAGCCTGAACAGGCTGATGCTTCATTGTTTGACTCAGGAAATCTGCTGGTTCGTGACCGTCATGATCAGCCGCTTGTACTCTTCCGCAATGAGTTTGCGTTAAACTGGTTTAAAGACAAGAACCCAGATGTTGAGCTGATTGATCTTTTTGAAACAAATAATTATCAATAAAAAAGGATTTCTGTCCCCAATCTGACCAGGGACAGAAATCCTTTTCTCATCTCTCAACAATTGTCGAATATCTATATTTCTCGTTAGGGATTTTGCTTAAGAATGGAGACATTTCATTGGAAAATAAAATCGTTAAATCATGCATAGCCCGGGTACACGCAGTATAAAGCAGATATCTATCTGCAGCATACGAATACACCTCATCAGAAGCATCTGCAAGAATCACTGCATCAAACTCAATCCCCTTCGCCAAATAAACAGGAACAACAACAATACCTTTTTGATAGGTTTTTGAATCCTCATTAATCTGTTTTATATCTACCTCTTTATGCAGCTTCCGGTATATATCATCACAACCAGCAGCTGTCTTCGCTATAATTGCAATTGTTTCATATCCTTCTTGCTGCTTTTCCTCTATTTTATAAAGCAGCGCATCCTTTTCAGAAATCGACTTTGTCAAACGAATAACTTCTGGAAGTACACCACTGCGGTTAAAAGGTTCAACCGGTTCATCGCTTGGAGAAAAATAAGATGTAAAATCCGAAATCTGCTTCGTTGATCGATAACTTTTTGTTAATACAATCCGTTCTGTACTATCCTCATGTGAGATTTTTTCTTGAATCGGATTCTCCTTTGATGCATAGGAATAGATTGCCTGGTTAACATCACCAAGCAATGTAAAGCTGGCATACGGATAAAGGTGTTTTAGATACGCAAATTGAAACGGCGTATAATCCTGTGCTTCATCAATAACAATTAAATGCACTGGACGGGTAACTTCATGACCAATTATTTCCCCTTTAAAAAAGTTATACGCTGTTGCCAGTTCCCATGGAATCTGTTTTTTTCGGAGCAGCCTTATTGCTTCTACTTTATATCGCTGGATAGCATCATTTCCATTCAACTCTGCTATGAGGTCCATATACATTTTAAATGTATTGACAAAGCGATTTTGACGAATCATTTTTTGTAAAGGAGCAAAGGTTTTACGAATAATTTTCTCTCTTAAAACCTTTTCTTCATCCTGAATACTGCTTTCCTCCTGCTCACTTTCAGCTTCATGATAAGCCTTCATATAATCATCCTTGGATAACAGCTGAATCTGATCCAGAACCCAATCTTTCTTGATTTCCTCTTTTTGGATTTCACGAATACGCTGCAGTAACCAATTCCTTAGCTGTTCCATTTTATTTGGAAGACGCATATCTTTCTCCAGCGATGCAAAATAATTTTCTATCTCTTTTTTATCAATCAGTAATTCATTCCGAAAACGTATCGATCTGAAAGTAAGATTCGTCCGGTTTAATTTCTCTAAGTGCTGATTAATATCCTCCATAAAAGCCGTACTGGAAAAGTGCTGGATAGCTTCTAATTGTGTCTGCTGCTCTTTTTCCTCTAAACGCATCAGTTTTTCAATTTGAGTGAATGGTGAATCTACATGCAGCGCCTTATCCGTTCCATTTGAAACAAATTGATGGAAGGTTTGCTGGTTAACTGGTTCTTCACCCAACTCAGGCAGAACATTTGCTACATAGCTTGTAAATAAGTCATTTGGAGATAATAACAATACCTGATTCGCTGTTAAATTAGTCCGGTGATGATAAAGTAAATAAGCAATACGCTGTAAAGCTGCCGATGTTTTTCCGCTTCCCGCAGCACCTTGAACAACAAGCACTTTACTGCCTCGATGACGGATAACTGCATTTTGTTCCTGTTGAATTGTAGAGACGATGGATTTCATTTGCGTATCTGCCGCCTGTCTCAAGCTCTCCTGAAGCATCTCATCAATGATAGTTACCGACGTATCAAAAATTCCTTTCATTTTTCCATTACGAATCATAAATTGCCGCTTCAAGCTCATTTCACCATGAACCGTTTTTTCCTGACTCCTGTATTCTACCGGTCCTGGAGCATAATCATAATAAATCCCGGAAATAGGTGCACGCCAGTCATAGATAAGAAAATCCTTCTCTTCTTCATCCATTAAAGAAGAAGTACCAATATAAATTTGCTCTATATCTTCACTGCCTTCTTCCTGAAAATCAATTCTTCCAAAATAAGGCTGATTTTTCAAGCGCTCTAATTGATTCATCCGTTGATAATTTTTCCCATAATGCCGTTCTTTTTGGGCAAGGATATTCGATTGCTGTTTAATGCTTTCCTGTGTTTCAATGATATCATCCATCTCATCCATGTTGACTGTAATATCATCCCAAAAAGTTTTACGCAGCTCTACGACATCCTCTTTGACCTTGGAGGACTGTTCCTTCAAAGCATTTTGTTTCTTTTCAATAATATCTAATACCTTCTCCAGACGCTGATATTCAAATTCATGGTTATTATTTTGCTTATCCATCAACTTCCTCCTTTAAAACCGAAACAAATAGTTGACATATATATTCTTATACTGTATAATGATAACATATACGTATATATTATAAAGTATATCTTTAACTTTTATATTTTATCATTGTTGAATAAATTAATCAATACATAGATATAAAGCCTGCTATTTTTTGGTGGGCTTTTTTGCTGTTTATTTTTCATCACTTTTATTATTCAAAATGCATCAATGTAATTAATTAATACATTGCCAGTGATATTTTATGTTGTATCAATCTTTTACTAACAATATATCATATTGAAGAATGAAATTTTTTTCTATTTCCAATTTAGCCATGTTAAATCCCAATTTTATTCCATATTTCAAGATTTTTCGATACTCCGAAATTGAATCCTCCAACGCCTCTTCCTTCACAGAATTATTTTTATCCATATATGATAATAAGTCCTGTACATTTTCCCCCGTTAATTTATCAGTAGTACTAAGGATACTCGAAATATAGTTTGCTACCTGTTCATTAGCGAAGCTCATACCTTCCAGTACTCCTTTTGGAAAATCAGGAGCCAGTTTTTTCAGACCTTTCTTAGCAGCCTCTTCAGAAATATCGTCTCTATAATAAACTCCCGACATATCGTGAAAACTTTTTTGACTCTGTACCTGCTGCTCTTCTGCTAATGTTCGAAAGTTCTTCTCTAATTCTTTCAGTTGGGTTCTCAAGCTAAAATCCATCCTTCGTATTATTTTATTTAAATATATCATTCTTTTATAAATACCTGCCAGAACCAGACTTTTAGTTATACGAAAAGCTATCGACAACAAAAAACCCCAGCGCCTAAGCACTAGGATTTTTTTGTTAATTTTAATGCAGTTTCATACAATACTTCCACACCAGCAGCAAGCTCATGTATTGCCGTCCACTCCTCCGGACAATGACTGAGCCCGTCTTTGCTGGGAACAAAAATCAATCCGACCTCCGTTATATCAGAAAGAACCATCGCATCATGTCCTGCTCCACTGTGCATGGTGATATAGGAGATATCCAGCTGTTCACAGGATGCTTGCAGCAGAGAACGGATTTCTTGATTTAATTCCTTTGGCTGCATGTACAGCGATTGCTCCACTTCAGCCTGGATATTATCCTTTTCATAAGACGCAATGAAGTCTTTTACTTTTTGTACTACATTTTTAATATGCTCTTCTTTGCTTGAACGAATATCGACAGAGAACGTTACTTTATCCGGGATAACATTAGCTCCATTAGGAAATACCTCATGTCTTCCTACTGTTGTAACTGTCCCTTCTCCTTCTTCTATTGCAATTTGCGGGAGCTTAGCAATAATATTCGCCGCTGCTACCAACGCATCTGAGCGACGATCCATCGGTGTTGTACCAGCATGTCCGGCTTTTCCGGAAATAGTTACTTCAAGCTGTGTTAACCCGACAATAGATTCCACTACACCAACCGAAATTTGCTCTTCTTCTAAAAGAGGCCCTTGTTCAATATGCATTTCTAAAAATGCTTTTATTGTTTTTGGGTCACGTTTTACCTCTAAGGAAGAATCTAAACCAATCTCTTCCATAGCTTCCGGCACAGAGATGCCATTTTTATCTTTAAGCTGTTTTATATCATCCTTTTGAAGATATCCTGCAATTCCTCTTGACCCCATTAAACCGCCGCCGAATCTAGATCCTTCTTCTTCAATCATCGCAATAATTTCCAGTGGATGTGCCGGCTTGATATGATTTTCCTGAAATAGTGCTGCTATCTCTAATCCAGCAACAACACCGGCAGGGCCATCATAATCTCCTCCATTCGGAACACTGTCAAAGTGAGAGCCTACGATAACACTTGGCGCATCCTTCTTTTCACCCTCAAGCTTGCCAAAAATATTACCGAGACCATCTTCTCTTACTTTCAGTCCGTATGTTTTCATCTGCTCTTTTATATAGGTGCGGGCCTGTAAATCCTCTTCACTATACGTTAAACGCGTCGTTCCCTGATTTGGTGTGGCTGTATATTTACTTAAACTATTAATATGCTTTTCAATCCGTTCCTGACTAGCTTTCATGTGAAGATACCTCCATTAAATACATACTTACAAGAAATTAACAAATACACCTGCTAGTATAACAGATACAATCGTCACCGTCACAAATCCTCCAACTAACATCGGGGAAAGCATATGACTCGTTAAAATTTCTCTTTCCTTTGGATCCTTTGTTAAAGAATTAATAACCTCATTTGTAATAACGTAATCTGCCGGGAAACCATAGAAGGCAGTTAACGAGATTGCATATGCCATTGCCTTGCTGACTTTTAATAGCTTTCCAACAATAAAGGAGAAAATGTACATCCCAATAACTGCTAAAAGAATACTTCCAACTAATAAGTAAATGATGTCAAGCATCATTCCAGGAGTAGCATTTCTTAATCCATCAAGAACATATAGCATTAATCCTAACATAGCAAAGCCAAAACCATTTGCTTTTTGCAATGCCTGCTTTTCTAAGAAGCCAATACTTCTTCCGATTACCCCAAATAACAGGCAAAGTACCATTGGACTGACAGTTACCAGCGGTTCCAGCAAAGTAGAAACGAAATAAGCTAGAAAACCAGTGAATGCTAATCTAAAAAATATGAAATAACTTGTATGATATTGTTCAGGCAGCTTTTTAAATAATTTCGCACCCTCGTATTCTTTCACTGTTCCTTTACTTTCATCATCAACTGATTTTAATTCACCACTGCGAATTTGTCCCAATAAATGTTTTCCTTCTTTTTTCAGCATAACTGATGTTAGTGGGTAACCGGCAAACCCTTGCATGACATAGATAACAATTGCAAATACGGATAAGCTGACAAGCCCAGCATCTGCTGCTCCTTCTGACATAATCAGTGAAGATACCAGTCCACCTACTAATGGCGGTACAGCAACAACCATAGCCTGAAATCCAAAGAGCATGGTACCAAAGCTAAGTAAAAAGGCAACAACACCCAAAATACCGCCAAGTGCAATTAAAATCGTTTTCCATTGTGCTTTCAGCTCCTGTAAAGATAAGAGTGTACCCATATTTACAATCAATAGGTACATAAGTGCGGTAGCAACCACAGGAGGTATTCCAGCTACGGCAACAATATCTTCCGGGAAGAAGGTCCAATATCCTGCTAAAAACAAAACTGCACAGACAAAAATCGACGGCACCCAGGCTTTTGTTCTCGCAGCAACTACATCTCCTATATATAAAATCAAAACAATAAGTACTAACGCAAACATCTGTGACATGCTCATTCATCCTCCAAAAATTTAATTGTTTTTTCTTGTTGTCTGTCTTCAAAAAGGTTATGAACATTTTTACGACTAAAGACAATCAATATCTAGTTTAACAATTCGATTGAAAAATTTTGTAAATTAAATATATTGAGATTAATATTTCATTCACATATTTTTCTGACTATTTACTGCGTAATAAAAGATTTTCATTTCTGGAGAAATTACTTATCCGCATTACATAAAAGAATTTAATATCATAAAATACTTCTCTGAAAAAAATTCATATTCTAAGAGTAAAAAATACAGCCCATGAAAGTATGGCACTGCTTCGTTTTCAAAGTATTCAATGAATAATTTGTTTCCAGGTAATACTCTCTGCTTCAAATCAATTGTCAATAATCAAATCATTTTGTCGATAATCGACATATTATCACCAATGGGACCACTCGTCAATAAGAATTTAACAGGCTTTACAGCTTGATATAACTGAGTTCTATTATAGAACAGCTAATAAAATGTTATGGCGCTTGATTTGGTATCGCTTTCTATATTTCATTACAATTTTATTAATATGGAAAAATTTATAATAGAAAAAAGAACTTTAAAGCAGCATATAATTTCTCTGGTTGGAATTTAAATACTGCTAAAGTTCTCTTTTTCGTAAATTATTTATTTTGTACTTCCCTACTTATCTTCATTTGATAAGTTTAATATATCTAACAGCTTAAAGAATAGACTGATTAAAATAGCTACAATTGTTGCCAGCCCCATCCCTTTCAGCTCTACTGTTCCCAGTTGAATGGTTGCTCCGCTTACTCCAATTGCTAATACGACACAGGTCAGTATTAGATTTTGTGATTTATTATAATCAATCTGCTGCTCTACAAGCATGCGCAAGCCGCTTACTGCGATAATACCAAATAATAATAAAGAAATCCCACCCATAACAGGTGTTGGAATAGACGAAATCAAGGCAGCCAGTTTTCCACAGAACGAAAGAAGAATTGCAAGTACTGCTGCTCCGCCAATAATCCATGTAGAATATACTCTTGTAATCGCGAGAACACCTATATTCTCGCCATATGTTGTATTTGGTGTCGATCCGAAAAAGCTGGAAATCATTGTGGAAATACCGTTACCAAATAATGACCGGTCCAAGCCGGGATCCTTTACCATATCTTTCTTTACAATATTCCCAGTAACCACTAAATGTCCAATATGCTCCGGCACCAGAACAAGTGCAGCCGGTAAGATAATAAGAATATCAGACCAGTTAAATTCAATTTGATAATATGTCGGCATTTGAATCCAGGCAGCCTCACGTACTGCTGAATAATCGACAATCCCGAACATTGTTGCAATAACGTACCCAGTTACTATCCCGAGTAAAATTGGAATAATTTTCAGGAATCCTCTTAAGGTTACCCAGTAAATAATGGTTGCTCCTAAAGTCAATAAAGATATTGTAATAGCTGTCATATCTCTGGAAGCCTCTTCCCCAGGCAACAGGCCAGCCATATCTGCAGCATTAGGTACAAGTTCAAGCCCGATAACCGCAACAATTGCTCCCATGGCAGCAGGCGGGAAAATCACATCGATCCAGCTCGTGCCTGCGTATTTTACAATAACCCCAATTAAGGTTAAGGCAAGGCCTACCACAAAGAACCCACCGAGCGCTGCACCATATCCTCCGCCATTCGTCAGAACCATTGTAACTGGCGAGATAAAAGCAAAGCTCGATCCTAAGTATGCAGGAATTTTTCCTTTTGTAATAAGAATATATAGTAGTGTTCCAAAGCCATTCATCATTAAAATGGTAGCTGGATCTACATTAAATAAAATCGGAACTAAAACGGTTGAACCAAACATAGCAAATAAATGCTGCAGGCTTAAAGGCAAGCTCTGTAATAGCGGCGGCCGTTCATGTACTTGTATTTCCCTTGATTTCATAGCTATCTGTCCCTTCTATGTAAATTCCATATTTATTTTGTCTAATCTAAAGACACCTTACCCATGCGGAAGGTAAGGTGTCAGAATTCACAAAGGAACATTATCCTCTAAAGGAACATATATTTTGCTTTATCCGATTGACCTTACCAGCCTCACTGGACTAGATTAAAGGTTCATTACATACGATAATATCATATTATATTATGACAAATAAATGCAATAACTGTCAATTATGCATTTGTAAAGATTAGAATTTTGCTTTACAGCGATAGATAACATGCCCCTTCGAAGAGAACTTTTCCTCATACTCTGTTTTCACATTTTTTTCATCTTCTATTGCGTGCAGGTCCAGGTTCACTTCAACAAGCTTCATCCCATATTCTGAAAAACTGACCAGTGAATACTCAAATAATCCTCTATTGTCTGTTTTCAGAATGATTTGGCCTTCGTCAGGCAAAATATCCTGATACTGCTCTAAAAAGCTCTTATAAGTCAAGCGTCGCTTCTCATGCCGATTTTTTGGCCAGGGATCGGAAAAGTTTAAGTAAATCTGTTCAACTTCATTATCCGCAAATAAAGAACGGATATCATTCGCATCCTCATTTAAAAGGCGGATATTAGACAGGCCAGCTTCATCAACCTTTTGAACTGTTGAAACAATAATACTTTTGGCAACTTCTATGCCAATAAAATTAATGTCCGGATACTGTTTTGCCATCCCTGTGATGAATTGTCCTTTACCTGAGCCTATTTCTACATGAATTGGATTTTCATTTCCAAAAATGCTGCTCCATTTCCCTTTATTCAGACTGGGATTTTCTAATGCAATATGATTTTTTTCTTTTAAATAATCGTCAGCCCAAGGCTTATATCTTTGTCTCATATAAACTATCCTCACTTTATTACTTTTACTTATGATATAACGTCAGAAAACCAAACTCCCAGGACATAAAAAACATAGCTTATGTTTCCTGCTGTTTAAAAGGAGATCAGTTAAGTTAACCAGCCGTGAATAATAAATGACCATTCGTTTAAACTATTCTCAGGAATGAGGTGAATTAAAATGCAATTATCTATAGAAAACAAACTGCAGCTACTATGTGATATTCTGGATGAACATCAATCTAATTCTTACGGATCTCCTAATGAATATGCTCAACTGGAACGGCTTACTGCTTCCATATTAGCCAAAAAGGATCTGTCTGACCAGGATATTCAGGATGTCCTGACAAGCATTCATCAATACGGAAAAACAGGAACTGGCGTATCCGATTGCGCCAGACATATTGAAAATCATCAGGATCAGATCAGCCGCTGGATTAATACAGTCCAGCAAAACCTTTAAAAACTGGTTCATACAATTTATGATACGATAAAATCCTTAATCGACCAATTGATTTCCAGTAATTCCTTTAATCTCTGCTGAACCTTTCCGTTCTCATGCCGCGCAAGGTGCCAGCATAAGAATTGCAGATTGTCCTGAAGCAGATACCAGTACATGCGAATAAACCATTGTCTATCTGGCTCTATTCCGTAATTGATAAGCCACTTTTCCCATTTTTCCCGGGGTATATACCATTTTAAGAGCATACCAATATCCGTCGCAGGGTCAGCAATGGTTGCATTATCCCAATCAATTAAATAAATCATATTATCTTTTGTTAAAATTAAATTATTATGATTCATATCACAATGGCAAACTGCCAATTTTTGGTTTCTAGTGTAAGGAAGCATTATTTCTAATAAACCAATTGCTTCCTTTACTTCTTTTTGTTCATATAGTAAACCATTCTCTTCTAACTGCAGACATAGTTTCGAAAAACTTTCGTCTGAAGTTGTCGGTTTTTTCCCCATTTTCAATAGCATATGCATTAATTCAGAGGAATGATGTATTTTATACAATAAATCAGCCACAGCTTGCTGCTTCATTTCTTCTTCATTCAAAGAACGCCCTTCCAGCCATTCTTGAGCGGTAATAACATCACCATTTTCTATTCTCTTTGTCCAAATAAGCTTTGGTACAATTCCTTCCGCAGAGAGTACCGCTAAGAAGGGCGATGTGTTTCTTTTCAAAAACAATCGCTTTCCGTTTTTTTCAGCTATAAATGCCTCGCCGGTTAAACCACCAGCCGGTCTGACAAGCCACCCTGTACCTAAAGCATGTTCGAGCCAGTTAATCATAATGTCTTCCCATCTTTCAAAATTAGCGTTCAAGGATCGTCCGAAAAATCTTTATTTATCACAGTATAATTGACTGGGACTGCGATTACTCGCCCCATCGAAGGGAGTTTGCAGGGCTCTCACTTCGAGAAATAAGAAAATAATTTATTTCTAAGCAGGAGTCGGCCAGCCAGGTTACAAAGGCGTTGTGATTACCCGCCATCAAAAAACTCACGCAATGAAGTTTCACTTTATGTAAAAGACTATTCTTGCTTTTTTATCTGTTTACGAATACAGATAGATAAGCAACCCTTCTCTATTTCCGATAAATAATATGATTCTTTTTAACGTGTTAAGTCTTTATTGTATCTATAAATGATCAAAATTACAATATCTATATAATTTATCAATTATATTAAAATAGAATGAAACTTCAATCAATCTGTTTTTCTTACTATTTCTTTATATATACCGCCTGTTTTTCCCTTTTTATATAACAAGTCTGTAATCTGCCGGTTTCTCCATCTGCCTGATAGCTGACAGGAGATTCAACCTCAATTGTCATTTCTTTTACCTGAAATAATTCAACTTCCTTTAAATATTGATGCAGCCCAAAAATAACCAGCAGGAATAACAACAGGATTTTCTTTTTGGAAATCTGATGGATAACCAATATGGAAAGATTGTGTGGATTAACGGTTGCATGAGGAACTACTTTTAGTCCTCCTCCACAGTAGGGATGATTTGCTGCCGAAACTATCCAGGCATTTTCTATATGTCTTATCCTTCCATCATACGTCAAACGGATATTCATTGGTTGAAATCTCAAGATAGCTTGAATTAATGCAATTAGATAAATCAGCTTTCCTAATTTGAGCTGATTAAGCCAAATTTTTAAATGGGATTGATTCGCTATTTCTGTTGTAGCTGCATCAATTCCAATACCTATACTGTTTATAAACTTTTTTTCTCGACCATTTTCCAGTTGAAATGAACCGTTCCAAAAATTAGGATTAGCCGGGTTTGAAATGATATTCTGCCATTGTTTTTCAGCAGTATCCCTTTGTCCTATTCCTTTGGCAAAATCGTTTCCAGAGCCGCCTGGGATAAATGAAATAGATACCGATTGATTTGACCAGCCATTCATTACTTCATGCATTGTACCATCTCCACCGATAACAATAACATGTTTTATATATTCTTTTTTTGAGTAAGTTTCGACAATTATCTGGCCATCCCCCGGCTGGTTTGTAAATAACGCCTTCCTCTCTATATTTCGATAGCTGGTCATTTTTTGAATTCGTTCAAAAATCTTTTTTGCATGACCATTACCGGCATTCGGATTCACAATTAATAAATACATACTTCGGTATCCTCTTCTTATAGTAATCCGGCGGCTTATTCTTCTTCCCATTCCGGTCTTGGTATTGACTGCGATAAGCTGTTTCGTAATAATGTTTCAGCTACATTCAGCTGTCTCTTCTTGAGTGGTAAATGAACAGACCTTTTATTCTGAAACCATTCTGGGAAAGCAAGCTTATCAATAATCTCACTTTGATAAGGTGATGTTGCATATAAAATACGATTGGTTCTGGATATAACCGTTTTTTTAATTGGTATATCAATATTTTCTGCTTGAAGAAAACGCTCAATCCATTTTTCAGATCGTTTTAATGAAATTAATGGATTAACAATACGTATTGGCTCTTCATTATTTTTAGCCGTAATGGTCCAGGTCCGTTCATCTCCGGCCATAATTACTTCTTCTGTATCCAATTCTACAAAAGAAAGTATTTCTATCCCAATTGGAGTAATGAGAATAATATCTGTTTCAACTGCTGCTTGCTTCACTTCAAATATCGGTCTGTACATAACAAGATATGTATCTGGAAAACGCTGTAATAAGAATCTTAATAAGGAGTCATTATAATAACCAGAGTCAACAATGGATACCTGTGAAACAGTTGATGACGCCCATTTCATTTGAATTTCCAATAACCGGTCCAAAAAAACCTGCTTTAATTCTTCTTCTGTCTCAGGTATTTGGGTTATGTCTTTTTTTCGTTTTACTATCTTCTCATCAGGTGTTAAATCCTCTACAACAACCGGCTTTTTCATGAAACGTTCTTTCCATTTTTGCAAAAGAGAAATTTTTTCCTCGGTACTTCCTGCTTCTGCTTGCTCTTCTTCCTCCAGAGCAGGATCCAGCCATTCCGAATAGAAGCGCTGCCATTGCTCTTTCTTTTGTCTGATATATTGCGTAGGATAGCGATATGTATCCCATTCATACCTTGAAATATAATCCTGTAGCTTAATTAACTGTGCCATCTATTCTCCTCTTTCTCATTAGAAAACCCGGCATTCGCTAAGTCTTTAGGTGAATGCTTTAATTGCGCTTATGCAAATAGAAAATATTTATCCTGTGCTGTGCGCTATAAAAAATGGGCTGCAAAGGTTCGTTTTATCATCGATTTACAAACTCATTTATCTATATACACTCACAGTTACTTATTCAATGCTTTCAGCTCAATGGAAAACTCTGAACAATCTCATATTTTGGATTTGACGCAGGGTGTACTTTATATAAATGAATAGCATCTACCTTAAATATATCGTCTAAGTCAGGGGTATTATCCAGTATGTCGTTCCAAATCTTTTCTGTTAAGAAATTATCTTGATTTGCCCACTTCTTAGCTATTGTAATATGCGGAGTATATGCTCTTTTCTCTCTATTATATCCAATTGATTCACATATTTGAACAACTTGTTTCTGAAGCTGGTTTAATATTGGATTATTCTCAATCCCCATCCAGAGTACTCGTGGCTGCTGCTGGTTTCCGAAAGTCCCCAGTGCAGTTCTTTTTATATCAAATACGGAATAGGCTGCTGTTGCAGATGAAAGTTTGCTTTGGAGAGCGTGTAATAATTTTTCGTCCACATCTCCTAAAAAAACAAGCGTGATATGAAAATCCGGCCTGCTTGCCCATTGTTTATATGGAAGCTGATTTTTTAGATTAATCTGCCACTCTGATAATTGCTTTGCAAGCTCCGGCTTCACCTGGATACCTATAAAATAATGAGACATGGTTAAAACTCCTTGTTTTTTAAACTGAAGCAATACGCCATTTCTTCCTCTGTCAGCGGACGATAAGCCCCTAATGGCAATTGGCTGTCCAAGCTCAACTCGCCCATCCGATACCGTTTTAAATAAATAACCTTACAATTTACTGCTTCAAACATACGTTTAATTTGATGAAATTTTCCTTCTGTAATCTCTATTTCAACCTCAGAAAACCCTGGTTCTTCAGTTGCAGCTAATATTTTGAGATTAGCTGGTTTTGTCTGGTATCCGTCATCCAGGATAATACCCGCAGTAAATTGTTGAACAACGTCCTGCGGGAGCTCTCCTTTAACCTTTGCACGGTATATTTTTGAAACATTTTTATTAGGTGAGATCAGCTGATGTGCCAGATCCCCATCATTTGTTATCAATAATAACCCTTCTGTATCTTTATCCAGCCTTCCTACAGGAAAAGGCTGAAAATGCTTATCCTGCTCTGATAACAGGTCAATGACTGTTTTATCTTTAACATCAGCCGTTGCGGAAACAACACCAGGAGGCTTATGAAGCATTAAATAAATAAATTCCTGATAGATAATTGGCTCGTCTTCTACACGTACACTGTCCTCATCTGGATTTACTTTAATAGAGCCATCTTTGATTACTTTATTATTTAAGGTGATTTTTTTTGATTTCAGCAGTTTTTTTACTTCTTTTCTGCTCCCGACACCCATATTTGCTAATAATTTATCTAATCGCATATGAATCTCCCTACTTCTATCTTTTCATGCGTTTTAATCGGTTTAAGCCTGGTACACTTCCATTAAATATATGATCCAGCAAAGTTGATTTATACGCTAAATAGAGATAAAACAATCCTCCGGCGGATACACCGATCAGAAGCATAATAACCGTTGCCCAGCGTACTTCCTGATATGGCAGGAAGAAACCAAAAGCAAATTTTAATACAGCAATTACGAAGCACATCATTCCGGTAAAAATTAATATTAAAATCGTTCGTTTAATTGTTTGTTTAAACGAAAAATTCACGGTTCTCTTTAATCGCGCTAAATTGAGGCCAACAGCAATTCCTGCTGCAATCGCCGTACCTAAAATTGCACCCTTGCCGCCAAACAGATGAATAAACTGACTGTTAAAGATTACTTTTACTAACAAGCCGCCCAATAAGCTGACAACTGCATAATTCTGCTGGTTAACCCCCTGCAGCATTCCAGCTGTAACGGTAATCAAGCCAAACAGTAATGCTACCGGAGCGTACCATGCCATTAATGATCCGGTAATCTCAATATCTTCCAAGGTAAATAAAGCACCAAAAATTTCATCAGAAAGAATTGCAATCCCGGCAGTTGCAGGAATAACAAAAACCATGATAACCTGTAAAGCTTGATTAATAAGCTTTGTATAAGTAGTTTGATCTTTTTGTGTAAAAGCATTCGTTAATGACGGGAGCATTGCCATAGACAACCCTGTTGCAATTGTCATTGGAATAATGATTATTTTATGTCCCAAGTTGTTAATAACAGCTATCTCCGTTTCCCATAAAGCAGCCCGGCCACTGGCGACCATTGCAGGCTGAAATGTAAACTGGTCAACGAACTGGTATAAAGGAATAGCTAATCCGACTATGACAAATGGGCCTGCATAACGGAATAACTCCTTAAATAAATCTACTGTACGAAAATCATGTGTTATTTCCTGTTTGGCAATTTGTTTATCGATAAACGGCTTTCTCTTTTTCCAATACCAAAATAGAACTAAACATGATGCAAGTGCACCAATCAATGCAGCGAATGCAGCAAAGCCGACTGCTAATGTAATCGACCCATTAAAATAATTTACAATAATATAGGAGCCTGCCAAAATAGCTATGATTCGCACAATTTGTTCTATCGTCTGCGAGATAGCAGTCGGTCCCATCGATTGATTCCCTTGAAAAAAACCTCGGACTATACTCATTGCTGGAATTACAATTAATGCAAAACTGACCATCCGAATAACAAAAGCAACATCATCTGAGGTAATTGATCCATTTTCTCCTTTAATCTGGTGTGCCCCTATCCAATCTGCTGATAAAAACAAAATAAGGAATGCAATAACACCAGTAACAAGCATTAGTGCGCTGCCGGCCCGAAACATTCGCATTCCAATTTGATAATCGCCTAAAGCATTATATTTAGACACAAATTTCGATACAGCTGCAGGGATTCCAACAGTGGATAAACTGATAAAAATACTGTAAGGTGTATACGCATATCCAAATAGCGCATTACCTGTAGTACCCACAATCGCAAAAAACGGTATAACAAAAATCATTCCTAAAAACCTGGACAGGAACGATGCACCTGATAACAGCATTGTTCCTCGTAGCATATTTGACATTGTAACTTTTTCACCTACAATTAGATTAATAAAATAGATTGCTTTATTTTAGCACTTCCTATTAATTTTAGCATACTTTTTGTCTGCTTTCTTTGATTTAAATTGCTAAAAATCGACAAATCCAATAAAAGCTCTTTATTATTACGTATAAATTATATATATTGTACATTTTTTTAGAAAATGCTACGATACGCATGGAAAAGAAAGGAATGGGAAAACTTTGAATTATGATGTTGTTGTTATAGGCGGAGGGCCCTCCGGATTAATGGCTGCAATTTCAGCAGCTGAACATGGTGCAAAAACACTGCTTATTGAAAAAGGTAAAAAGCTTGGTAAAAAATTAGCCATCTCCGGAGGCGGACGTTGTAATGTAACTAACCGTTTACCACAGGAGGAAGTGATAAAACATATTCCTGGTAATGGCAAATTTTTGTACAGTGCTTTTTCCATATTTAATAATTATGATATTATTGATTACTTTGAAGGTCTCGGAATTGCTTTAAAGGAAGAAGATCATGGCAGAATGTTTCCGGAATCAAATAAAGCAATGGATGTTGTGAATGCACTTATCCATCAATTGAAAGAGCAGGGTGTTACGGTGAAAATGAATACAAAAGTAGCAGCTATAGAATACGGTGAGGATATACATACTGTACATCTTGAAGAAGAAGCCCCTGTTAAATCTGCAGCTATTGTTATTGCTGCCGGTGGAAAAGCCGTGCCTCATACTGGTTCTACAGGAGATGCCTATCCATGGGCGAAGACTGCCGGGCATACTGTAACCACACTATACCCTACAGAAGTGGCGCTCACCTCAAATGAAGCATTTATTAAGCAAAAGAAGCTCCAGGGGCTATCCTTAAGAAATATTGGTTTAAGTGTCTTAAATAAACGTGGAAAACCAATCATAACACATCAAATGGATATGATTTTCACCCACTTTGGTATTTCCGGGCCAGCCGTATTACGCTGTTCCCAATTTGTTGTCAAAGAGCTTATGCGTGGCAGAAATGCGGTAGAAATGCATCTTGATATTTTACCAGAAATAACAGAAAATGATTTATCTAAGCAAATAAAGGATATCCTATCAGAAAATCCAAAAAAAGCTTTTAAAAATGCAGTCAAAGGACTGGTTCCTGAGCGTCTTCTTGATTATTTAATGGAAAAGCATAACATTGGAGCAGAGCAAAAATGCGCCAACATTTCTAAAAACACTACGCTTGAATTTGTGAAAAATATTAAGAACTTTTCCTTCCAAGTACATGGCAGTCTTCCTTTGGAAAAGGCCTTTGTTACTGGCGGCGGTATTTCTATTAAAGAAATTGTTCCAAACACAATGAAATCAAAAATGATGGATGGACTATATTTCTGCGGAGAAATTTTAGATATACATGGCTATACTGGAGGATATAATATTACCTCTGCCCTCGTTACCGGCAGAATTGCCGGGATGAATGCAGCTCTCGACACAAAAGCAGATGTTAATTAATTACTTTCATAATTTATCTTTCTGCGGAAATAATAAGCTTGTCTGAACTGGCCTTCTGCTTATTGGCCAGCGGCTAATGACTGTCTTTTTCACACTTGTTGAAGGGAAGGATTAGTATGGAAAAAAACTCAATTTGGCTTCCATTGGTTGCCTCTGTTGGTATCGGCGCAGCTACATTTTATTCTATGACCAATCAGCAGCAAAATGTAGGTCAGGCATTGCAGCAGGCAGCACCTTTTTTCAGCTCTAAACAAAAATCAGGTTCGAAGAAAGAAGATCCTGAAACGTTAGGACCATTTGGAATGAGTTAATTCTCAGACGGAGAAGTATCCTTAGTGATACTTCTTTTTTTATAGTGAGACAGGAAGAATTTATCAGGTATGTCAATTCCAAAGCTATTAGAAGCGTACAAAATTATTTTCTCTGTCAATATTATACTTATATGAATGTAATATATGCCTAGCTAACATTTTAAAATTGAGTTATACTATGGGACGTCAAATTTTATAAGCAAACCAGATTGGAGAGTTTTTATGCAACGCTTTGGTTTATTGTTACGAATTATTATTGCCATTGCCTTTGGTATTGTTATCGGATTAATTGCAAACGATTGGCTTATTCGATTATTCGCCACCTTCAATGATATATTCGGCGGATTTTTAAGCTTCATCATCCCGCTTATCATCATTGGTTTTATTGCTCCTGGCATTGGAAACATGGGAAAAGGTGCTGGAAAATTATTATCTGTTACTGCTCTGTTGGCTTATGTATCAACTATTCTTGCCGGTATTGTTGCATTTATAGCAGCAAGTAATCTTTATCCAGCTATTTTAAGCGGCCAGTCATTAACGATGTTTAATGATCCTAATAACGCACTGCTGAAGGGTTTTTTAGATTTTGAATTACATCCTCCTTTTGAAGTCATTACAGCACTCATTCTTGCATTTGTTTTAGGAATTGGAATGGCGGCATTAAAAAACAATGCATTATTAAATGTTTTTAATGATTTTCGTTCCATCGTGGAATTAGTTATCAGTAAAACAATTATCCCTTTACTACCGATCCATATTTTTGGGATTTTTGCCAATATGACCCATGCCGGTCAAGTTGCTTCAATTATAAAAGTATTTGCTGTTGTATTTGTAATGATTATTCTATTACATATTTTATACTTGACTCTTCAGTACTCTGTTGCTGGAGCATTGAGTAAACAGAATCCTTTGGCTATGTTAAAAACCATGTTGCCTGCTTATTTTACAGCACTTGGAACACAGTCCTCTGCTGCTACAATTCCAGTTTCATTAGAGCAAGCAAAGAAATTAAAAATAAAAGATAATATTGCTGATTTTACGATCCCTTTACTTGCTAATATACATTTATCTGGAAGTACGATTACTCTGTTAAGCTGTGCAACTGCTGTTTTGTTTTTACAAGGGGAATCGATTACATTTGGAACTGTTTTTCCTTTCTTACTGGTATTAGGAGTTACTATGATTGCAGCTCCCGGAGTTCCAGGCGGAGCCGTTATGGCGTCTATTGGTCTGCTTGAATCCATGTTAGGCTTTGACCCAACTATGGTATCATTAATGATTGCACTATATCTCGCCCAAGATAGTTTAGGTACCGCTTGTAATGTTACTGGAGACGGCGCAATTGCAAGTATGACCGATTCCATTAACAACCGTTGGAGCATCTCTAAATAATAAGCAAGGACAAATAAATCCCTTTTTGATAAAATGTTCTTTTCATTTATCAAAAAGGGATTTTTTATTAATATTAAAAGTAGTCGAAACATATAAGATTCTAGAAAAGATATGATACAAAAATTTTTAAACAAATCTATACATTAATCTACTTTTTCAATCAATATGTTATTTTGAGCCGATTCAATAAATATTTTCATTAATACTTGGCCAATTCTCAGTTTCCTATAGTTCTCATCAATTAATATTGCTAACATTCCTCTATGTTCAAGGCTCTTTTTCAAAGTTAATAACTCCTAAAGTTTTCATTTCAGTGTTATTTAATTATATAATCTCCTTGCCTGAAAGGAATAGAATGCATTTTTATCTGTTGACGAATGGAGAACGCCTCTACATTCCGCATAGAATCCATGTTTCATAAGTTTCTAAACGAAAAAAGAGTTAAGCATTAGTATGCTTAACTCTTTTTCATTGTGCCTGGCAACGTCCTACTCTCGCAGGGGGAAGCCCCCAACTACCATTGGCGCTGAAGAACTTAACTTCTGTGTTCGGCATGGGAACAGGTGTGACCTCTTCGCTATCGCCACCAGACAATACAATATGTAACTTAAAGATGTTTCCTTAAAAACAAGGATAAGTTATATTATATGCATTTTAGAATCAAAATGCAACACTTTTTTAAAGTTTGCACCCTGAAAACTAAATAAGAGTAATGTGACATCAAAAAACTTAGATAAGTCCTCAATCGATTAGTATCCGTCAGCTGCACGTGTCGCCACGCTTCCACCTCGGACCTATCAACCTCATCGTCTCTGAGGGATTTTACTCACTTGAAGTGATGGGAAGTTTCATCTTGAGGGGGGCTTCATGCTTAGATGCTTTCAGCACTTATCCTTTCCACACGTAGCTACCCAGCTATGCTCCTGGCGGAACAACTGGTACACCAGCGGTGTGTCCATCCCGGTCCTCTCGTACTAAGGACAGCTCCTCTCAAACTTCCAACGCCCACGACGGATAGGGACCGAACTGTCTCACGACGTTCTGAACCCAGCTCGCGTACCGCTTTAATGGGCGAACAGCCCAACCCTTGGGACCGACTACAGCCCCAGGATGCGATGAGCCGACATCGAGGTGCCAAACCTCCCCGTCGATGTGAACTCTTGGGGGAGATAAGCCTGTTATCCCCGGGGTAGCTTTTATCCGTTGAGCGATGGCCCTTCCATGCGGAACCACCGGATCACTAAGCCCGACTTTCGTCCCTGCTCGACTTGTAGGTCTCGCAGTCAAGCTCCCTTCTGCCTTTACACTCTACGAATGATTTCCAACCATTCTGAGGGAACCTTTGGGCGCCTCCGTTACCTTTTAGGAGGCGACCGCCCCAGTCAAACTGCCCGCCTGACACTGTCTCCGAACCGGATTACGGTCCTGGGTTAGAATGGTCATACAGTTAGGGTGGTATCCCACGGGTGCCTCCACGTAAGCTGGCGCTCACGCTTCAAAGGCTCCCACCTATCCTGTACAAACTGCACAAACATTCCATATCAGGCTACAGTAAAGCTCCACGGGGTCTTTCCGTCCTGTCGCGGGTAATGCGCATCTTCACGCATAGTATAATTTCACCGGGTCTCTCGTTGAGACAGTGCCCAAGTCGTTGCACCTTTCGTGCGGGTCGGAACTTACCCGACAAGGAATTTCGCTACCTTAGGACCGTTATAGTTACGGCCGCCGTTTACTGGGGCTTCGGTTCAAAGCTTCGCTCCGAAGAGCTAACTCTTCCCCTTAACCTTCCAGCACCGGGCAGGTGTCAGCCCCTATACTTCGCCTTTCGGCTTCGCAGAGACCTGTGTTTTTGCTAAACAGTCGCTTGGGCCTATTCACTGCGGCTCACTCACAAGTGAGCACCCCTTCTCCCGAAGTTACGGGGTCATTTTGCCGAGTTCCTTAACGAGAGTTCTCCCGCTCACCTTAGGATTCTCTCCTCGCCTACCTGTGTCGGTTTGCGGTACGGGCACCTATGATCTAACTAGAGGCTTTTCTTGGCAGTGTGAAATCAGGAACTTCGGTACTATATTTCCCTCCCCATCACAGCTCAGAAATATGTCAGACGGATTTGCCTATCTGACTTCCTCGCATGCTTGGACGCACATCCATCAGTGCGCACTCCTTATCCTCCTGCGTCCCCCCATTGTTCAAACAATCATGAGGTGGTACAGGAATATCAACCTGTTGTCCATCGCCTACGCCTGTCGGCCTCGGCTTAGGTCCCGACTAACCCTGAGAGGACGAGCCTTCCTCAGGAAACCTTAGGCATTCGGTGAAAGAGATTCTCACTCTTTTTTCGCTACTCATACCGGCATTCTCACTTCAAAGCGCTCCACCAGTCCTCACGGTCTGACTTCTCTGCACTTTGAACGCTCTCCTACCATTGTTCGTAAGAACAATCCGCAGCTTCGGTGATACGTTTAGCCCCGGTACATTTTCGGCGCAGCGTCACTCGACCAGTGAGCTATTACGCACTCTTTCAATGATGGCTGCTTCTAAGCCAACATCCTGGTTGTCTGTGCAACGCCACATCCTTTTCCACTTAACGTATACTTTGGGACCTTAGCTGGCGGTCTGGGCTGTTTCCCTTTCGACTATGAACCTTATCACCCATAGTCTGACTCCCAAGTTGAAGTAACTGGCATTCGGAGTTTGACTGAATTCGGTAACCCGGTAGGGGCCCCTAGTCCAATCAGTGCTCTACCTCCAGTACTCACGATCTTGAGGCTAGCCCTAAAGCTATTTCGGAGAGAACCAGCTATCTCCGTGTTCGATTGGAATTTCACCGCTACCCACACCTCATCCCCGCATTTTTCAACATACGTGGGTTCGGGCCTCCAGTCAGTGTTACCTGACCTTCACCCTGGACATGGGTAGATCACACGGTTTCGGGTCTACGACCGCATACTCATTCGCCCTATTCAGACTCGCTTTCGCTACGGCTCCGTGTCTTCCACTTAACCTTGCATACAATCGTAACTCGCCGGTCCATTCTACAAAAGGTACGCCGTCACCCATTAACGGGCTCCGACTACTTGTAGGCACACGGTTTCAGGTTCTATTTCACTCCCCTTCCGGGGTGCTTTTCACCTTTCCCTCACGGTACTGGTTCACTATCGGTCACTAGGTAGTATTTAGCCTTGGGAGATGGTCCTCCCGGATTCCGACGGAATTCCACGTGTTCCGCCGTACTCAGGATACACTCCGGAGGAAATTCCTTTTCAACTACAGGGCTGTTACCTTCTTCGGCTGACCTTTCCAAGTCGATTCGTTTAAAGAATTTCTTTGTAACTCCAATGGAGTGTCCTACAACCCCAAGAAGCAAGCTTCTTGGTTTGGGCTCTTTCCGTTTCGCTCGCCGCTACTCAGGAAATCGATTTTTCTTTCTCTTCCTCCAGGTACTGAGATGTTTCAGTTCCCCGGGTCTGCCTCATCTACCCTATGTATTCAGATAGATGTCCTGTCCCATTACGAACAGTGGGTTCCCCCATTCGGAAATCCCCGGATCAAAGTTTACTTACAACTCCCCGAGGCATATCGGTGTTAGTCCCGTCCTTCATCGGCTCCTAGTGCCAAGGCATCCACCGTGCGCCCTTATTCACTTAACTAAAGTTTTGGAATAAGTTTGCTGATTACTTCGTAATCAGTTGTGTTGCTATATCAATAGCTTTTTTGCCTTATTTCTAAAGTTTGATGTCGTTGTTACTCTTATTTAGTTTTCAAGGTACAAGCTTCCACACGGATGTGGTGACTTCTGTGTTGTCACATGGACGTGACGGTTTTAACAGAAGTTCCTTGAGAGATTGCTCTCTCAAAACTGAACCAAACAACCAAGTACAAAATTCCGTTATATATCCTTAGAAAGGAGGTGATCCAGCCGCACCTTCCGATACGGCTACCTTGTTACGACTTCACCCCAATCATTCGTCCCACCTTCGGCGGCTGGCTCCAAAAAGGTTACCTCACCGACTTCGGGTGTTACGAACTCTCGTGGTGTGACGGGCGGTGTGTACAAGACCCGGGAACGTATTCACCGCGGCATGCTGATCCGCGATTACTAGCGATTCCGGCTTCATGTAGGCGAGTTGCAGCCTACAATCCGAACTGAGAACGGTTTTATGGGATTTGCTTGACCTCGCGGGCTTGCTTCCCTTTGTTCCGTCCATTGTAGCACGTGTGTAGCCCAGGTCATAAGGGGCATGATGATTTGACGTCATCCCCACCTTCCTCCGGTTTGTCACCGGCAGTCACCTTAGAGTGCCCAACTAAATGCTGGCAACTAAGATCAAGGGTTGCGCTCGTTGCGGGACTTAACCCAACATCTCACGACACGAGCTGACGACAACCATGCACCACCTGTCACTTTGTCCCCGAAGGGAAAACTCTGTCTCCAGAGCGGTCAAAGGATGTCAAGACCTGGTAAGGTTCTTCGCGTTGCTTCGAATTAAACCACATGCTCCACCGCTTGTGCGGGTCCCCGTCAATTCTTTTGAGTTTCAGCCTTGCGGCCGTACTCCCCAGGCGGAGTGCTTAATGCGTTAACTTCAGCACTAAGGGGCGGAAACCCCCTAACACCTAGCACTCATCGTTTACGGCGTGGACTACCAGGGTATCTAATCCTGTTCGCTCCCCACGCTTTCGCTCCTCAGCGTCAGTTACAGACCAGAGAGTCGCCTTCGCCACTGGTGTTCCTCCACATCTCTACGCATTTCACCGCTACACGTGGAATTCCACTCTCCTCTTCTGCACTCAAGTCCTCCAGTTTCCAATGCACGTTTACGGTTGAGCCGCAAGATTTCACATCAGACTTAAAGAACCGCCTGCGAGCGCTTTACGCCCAATAATTCCGGACAACGCTTGCCACCTACGTATTACCGCGGCTGCTGGCACGTAGTTAGCCGTGGCTTTCTGGTCGGGTACCGTCAAGGTACGATCAGTTACTATCATACTTGTTCTTCCCCGACAACAGAGTTTTACGATCCGAAAACCTTCATCACTCACGCGGCGTTGCTCCGTCAGACTTTCGTCCATTGCGGAAGATTCCCTACTGCTGCCTCCCGTAGGAGTCTGGGCCGTGTCTCAGTCCCAGTGTGGCCGATCACCCTCTCAGGTCGGCTACGCATCGTCGCCTTGGTGAGCCATTACCTCACCAACTAGCTAATGCGCCGCAGGCCCATCTGTAAGTGACAGCAAAAGCCGCCTTTCAACTTACCATCAGGAGATGATAAGTATTATCCGGTATTAGCTCGCGTTTCCGCGAGTTATCCCAGTCTTACAGGCAGGTTGCCTACGTGTTACTCACCCGTCCGCCGCTCGTTCCACGAACGTCCCTCCGAAGAGTTCTGTCCGCTTCCCGCGCTCGACTTGCATGTATTAGGCACGCCGCCAGCGTTCGTCCTGAGCCAAGATCAAACTCTCCATAAAAGTGTTTGTTTCTTTAGCTTTCAGAAGTCAACTTCTGACTTAAATATTCAAGAAAAACGAGGTGTTTTTCTTCTTTCGTACTGGTTGTTTTGTTCAGTTTTCAAAGAGCAATTTCTTTGTCGCTTTAAAAAAGCGACCAAATCAATATATCATATATCCAATATCTCGTCAACAACTTTTTATTGAAATCTTTTAAAAAGTATCAACTGAACATTGGATTTTTATTATAGCATTATCGACAAATTAAGTCAACACATGCCCGGTAACTTTCTTCTCGTTAAAACAAACTGCATTTCCTGTCCTTTTTTATACTTCTTCCTCTATAAAAATACATATAATATACTCACATTTTGTAAGTACCTTCTGTAAACAGAATGCAGAGCTACAATAACTCTCTTTACTTTAATAAAGAATGTCTTCCTGCATTCAAATTTATTCCGCAGGTTTTTCACTTCCCTGCGGAACATTTTCTTTGACTAATTATATATAGGCCAACGTTTATGATGAGCTTAGTTATTATTTAATAATAACTTCTCCTTGCCAATTTAACATTCCGCCGCTCATATTCCTCACTTTGAATCCCTGTTCTTGTAAAAAAGCAGCTGCATTATAGCTTCTTCGTCCAGAACGGCAAATCATAATATATTCTTTTTCCTTATCTAAGTCTGCATAGACATCTGTTATATCACCTAAAGGAATGTGAAGTGCATTTTCAATGATTCCTTGTGCTACTTCTTCATCTTCTCTAACATCAATAAGCTGAATATTATCATTCTCTTTTATAGCTTCTACTTCCTCCGGGGAAAGCTCTTTAATATCTTCCATTTTCTCTCATCTCCTTTTATTACATTCTTCTTTATCATATTAAATGGATAGTGAATAGGATTCAACCCGTTTGATTAAACTAAAGCAAAACTTAATCTCTTTAGAAATAGAAGGTGACATAATGGTTTATATCAGTTTATTGTTTTTAACTCTATTTTTTGCTCCGGCAGAAGCGACTCCAAATGACGGAATACTTATCCACACTTACGAAGAGGATGTTACAGGTGATGGAGAAGTAGAACTGTTAGAGTTAAAAGGGAAATTATTTGCTGAAGACGGTGTTTATTATCAAGATATTTGGGTCGATATTTCAAGCCATTCTTCTGATAAAACATGGCGGATTAACTATGGCGGAGGTTATGATCCGGAATTACAATTTGCCGATTTAACACATAATGGCGTAACGGATATTCTTTATCAGAGTCCAACCGGTGGAAGCGGCGGACTGTATACTTCTCAACTGAATCAATGGGAAAAAGATAATTTTATTGAGCTTCCTCTTCCTGTAGAACAACCGGTGAAAGGAGAATTTATAAATGATTTTAAAGTATCCGTTCAGTTACTGCCAAAAGAACCCCCTATCATTTTAGATGTCTCCGGGCAAAAAGAAGAATATATTCGTTTGAAATTATACAATGATCAGGGTCAGCTTTTGGAACCGACAACGCTGATGATTGATCCGGTTGCATTTTTTGAAGTAATTGATTTAGAAGATAAAAATGAGGCAGGCTTAAAAAGTTATCAGCAAATCAGCGGGGCTTATCATGCAGACCGAATTGGAACTGTTGAATCAATTTGGGTTTACGATAAGGACAAGTGGATATTGCTAAAAACTACTTTACAAACGGACCTCCCTCATATAGATGACTCTGCCAGCTAAAAAATTCATTTTTTTCGTTAAAAAACCGGACTAATCATGTTCTCACGGTAGAACGTTGATTATAGTCCGGTTTCTTATAATATACATTTATTTAATAAAGGTATTAATTAGCTACAACATTAACAAGTTTATCTGGAACAACAATTACTTTCCGAATTGTTTTTCCTTCCAACCACTTTTGAACGCTGTCTTCACTTAATGCCATTTTTTCAAGATCATCTTTCGCAGTACCTACAGGAACGCTTAGTTTTGCACGAACTTTACCCATTACCTGCAGAACTACCTCAACCTCATCTTCAACAAGCTTCGATTCATCATAAGCAGGCCAGCCGGCATAACTAATAGATTCTTCGTTGCCAAGCTTTTGCCAAATCTCTTCACACATATGTGGTGCAACCGGAGAAAGAAGCTTCACAAACCCTTCTGCATAATTTTTTGGAATCGAATCTGCTTTATAGCATTCATTAACAAATACCATCATTTGAGAAATTCCTGTATTAAAGTGAAGGTTCTCAAAGTCTTCTGTTACCTTCTTCACCGTTTCATGATAAACCTTATCCAGCTCTGTTGCGGCATCATCTGTAATTTTATCTGTTAACGAGTTATCGTCATTAATATACAGTCTCCAGACACGGTCCAGGAAACGGCGGGAGCCGTCTAAACCATTTGTTGACCAGGCAACAGATGCATCTAATGGTCCCATGAACATTTCATACAACCTTAATGTATCTGCACCATGAGAAGTAATTATATCATCCGGATTAACTACATTCCCCTTTGATTTACTCATCTTCTCATTACCTTCTCCAAGAATCATCCCTTGGTTAAACAATTTCTGGAAAGGTTCTTTTGTAGAGACAACGCCGATATCATAAAGGAATTTATGCCAAAAACGTGCATATAGAAGGTGAAGTACAGCATGTTCTGCACCACCGATATAAATATCAATCGGAAGCCATTCTTCCAATGCTTTGGGATCAGCAAGCTGTTCTTTATTATGCGGATCAACATAACGAAGGAAGTACCAGCAGCTGCCAGCCCATTGCGGCATTGTATTTGTTTCTCTTCTGCCCTTCATCCCCGTTTCGGAATCTACTACATTCACCCATTCTTCATTCGTAGCAAGTGGAGATTCACCAGTTCCTGATGGTTTAATCTCTGTCATTTCAGGAAGTTCCAGAGGAAGTTCCTCATCCGGCACTGCTGTCATACTGCCATCTTCCCAATGAATAATTGGAATAGGTTCACCCCAATAACGCTGTCTAGCGAAAAGCCAATCACGCAAACGATACGTAATTTTCTTTGTACCTTTTTCATTTTTCTCCAGCCAATCAATCATTTTTGAAATAGCTTCGTCTTTACCCAGACCATCCAAGAACTCTGAATTTACGTGAGAGCCATCTCCGGTATAAGCTTCTTCTTCTATATTTCCGCCAGCAACAACCTCTTTAATTGGAAGTTCAAAAACTTTGGCAAATTCATAATCACGCTCATCATGTGCAGGTACAGCCATAATTGCTCCACTGCCATAACTCATCAATACATAATCTGCTACCCATATCGGCATTTTCTCACCGTTAGCAGGATTTACAGCATAGGCACCAGTAAATACACCTGTTTTATCTTTAGCAAGGTCTGTACGCTCTAAATCAGATTTTGTTTGTACTTCATGCAAATAATTTTCCACAGCTTCTTTTTGGTCAGCCGTTGTAATCTTTTTAATAAATGGATGTTCAGGAGCCATTACTGCATATGTTGCTCCGAATAATGTATCTGGACGTGTCGTAAATACAGTAAAGGTTTCATCATGCCCTTCAATAGAAAATGTTACCTCAGCACCTTCTGAACGCCCGATCCAGTTACGTTGCATTTCTTTCAGGCTTTCCGGCCAATCCAGATCTTCCAAATCAGAAAGCAGGCGATCTGCATACGCAGTTATTTTAAGCATCCACTGTTTCATCGGTTTACGGACTACCGGATGCCCTCCTCGTTCACTTTTACCGTCAATTACTTCTTCATTTGCAAGGACGGTTCCAAGAGCCGGACACCAGTTTACAGCCACTTCATCCATATAAGCAAGATCATTTTCATAAAGCTTTTTGAAAATCCATTGTGTCCATTTGTAATAATCAGGATCTGTTGTATTAACTTCTCTATCCCAATCATAGGAAAAACCTAACTCTTTAATCTGTCTCTTAAAGGTTTGAATATTCGCTTCTGTAAACTCCTTAGGACTGTTTCCAGTATCAATTGCATATTGTTCAGCCGGAAGCCCGAATGCATCCCAGCCCATCGGGTGCATGACTTCATAACCCTGCATTCTTTTCATTCTGGCTAAAATATCTGTAGCTGTATATCCTTCCGGGTGTCCAACGTGTAACCCTTGACCGGACGGATAAGGAAACATATCAAGTGCATAAAATTTTTCTTTATTGGAAAATGTATTTGTTTTGAATGTTTTATTTTCATCCCAATATTTTTGCCATTTTTTCTCGATTTCCAAATGTTGAAAGCTCATTGTAATCCTTCCTTTCTTTCATGACTGTTGCATCGTTCAATCACACACGACACTGGTATCTATAACCTAACACCCCTAAAATTAGGTATAAAAAAAGCCACTCATCCCTATGAAGGGACGAGAAGCTGTGATTATTCCCGCGGTACCACCCAAATTAGCGCATCAGCGCTCGCTTGACATCAGTAACGTTGATGAAACGACAGTAACTACTTTATTTTCATTACTGCAAACTAAAAAGGTGAGTTCATATGTTTATCAGTAGCAGTTTTCACCACCCACTGCTTCTCTGGAACTGATACAACCTATTACTGATCCTTTTTCACTGTCTTTAATTTTATGATATTGGAATTATAATGAAATAAACATACCATGTCAAGTTGATAAAAATTTATCTTACCTTTAGTATACACAATTTTATGTATTTGGAAACAGTATATTGAAGAAATTTGGATAAACTTATTTATTTTTCCTTATATAACTAATAAGCATGAACCTGCTTTACTTTGTTATAATAAAAAGAAAACTTCATCATTTAAGACCGAACCAAGTTGGAGCGTTACTGAATGCTTGGTTTCCGCTTAAAATTTTTGCTTTCTTTCCATTTTGGGAGCAGAGGTCATATAGTCAACTACACTGTGATAAATGATGATATTTTGAACACTTGAGTCAGAAAAGTACATAAGGAGACAGCTACATGCTATTAAATATTTTAACCTACGCACATACCCTATTAAGAGAAAGTCTTAAAGAAGGAGATATAGCAATTGATGCCACTTGTGGAAACGGTCATGATACATTGTTTTTAAGTCAGACAGTTGGATCTGCAGGCAAGGTTTATGGATTCGATATTCAAGAGCAGGCTATTCAAAAAACACAAGAAAAGCTTCAAGAAAATAACTGTCATAATGTATCTTTAATTCAAGACAGCCATGAAAAGATTCCTGAATATATTAAAGAAAACATTTTCGGCGGAGCTATTTTCAACCTTGGTTATTTACCAAAAAGTGATAAATCTATTATTACAAAGCCCCATTCTACTCTTGCAGCTATAGAAGCTATATTGGAAAAGCTAAAAACAAAAGGTCTGATTATCTTAGTTATATATTACGGACACTCCGGCGGATTGGAAGAAAAAGAAGCTGTTCTTTCTTACACTTCGCAATTAAATCAAAAAGAGTATCAAGTACTCCAATACAAATTTATTAATCAACAAAATCAGGCTCCATTTTTAATCGCTATCGAAAAAAAGAAACGCTCCTGAATCAGGCGTTTCTTTTGATTATTAAGCAATCCCTAAAAATAATAATCGGAAGAATAAATTTAAGAAATGTCCGGTTGTCATGATAATAAATATAATAAGTGCAATCATGAGAACGCGGCTCCGCAGTGTTTTATATTTCTTCGGATAGGGAATCCAAATATAAGCCGATACAATCATCAGTGGAACTGAATACAAGTATCCGAATACGTAAACCCATTGTTGCAGTGCAGAAATATCGAATAGTTCAGAGTTCTGCAAACTGCTTAACTCCGTAATATACCCAATTGCAAAAATAATCGTTAACAAAATAATATAACTGTACGTTGTTACGCGCAGCCATTTTTGTTCATCACTAATCAGTATATAAACACCAATAAAAAATAAAATTCCTATGACAATTTGAATTAACATGAAAGTACAACCCCATTTTTTACCGATAAATCAGTTTTCTCTCTGACAGGCCAAAAGTTCATTTTCAAAGAAATACTTTTACTTTAAATGTTCGCCTGTTTGAATAATATTTTAATCATTGATAGATTAGACCGATTTATACAATTACTTGTCCCAGTAATAACTGAAACAACTGCCGGTTTCCCCATCTCCAAGATTACGAATGGAATAAACCAAGATAGCATTTATCTATTTATTTATCACTATCGTTATGTAACCAGCTTATTTATTCTACCATAAAAATATTCGTATCTGTAGAGGTTATACAGAAATAAATATACATTCAAACTTATTATTCATAAGAAATAAGCGGTTTAGAATATATGCCTATAACTTAAAAAATCGTTTTAAAATGGTGTAAATATAAATGATTACCCTTTCCATAAACAGCTGAAAATCATCTGTTTTTCAGACTTCTTTCCAGAAAATATTTCCTCTGATATACTTTAATCATTATAAATTAATTGGAGGAATACAGATGATTGAATCTTATAAAGGAATCTCTCCATCTATTGATCCTGCTGCATTCATTGCAAAAAATGCTGTGATTAATGGTGATGTAACAATTGAAGAAGAAGCAAGTATTTGGTTTCATACTGTTATCCGGGGAGATGTCGCCCCTACAAAAATTGGTAAACGGACAAATATACAGGATCTTTCTATGCTGCATCAAAGTCCAAATATGCCGTTAATACTTGAACATGATGTAACAGTAGGTCATCAGGTGACCTTGCATTCAGCAACTATACGCCATCATGCACTTATCGGTATGGGTTCCATTATTTTGGATGGTGCAGAAATTGGAGAGCATGCATTTGTCGGTGCCGGGAGTCTGGTGCCTCCAGGGAAGAAAATACCTCCTAGAACCTTAGCAATGGGCAGGCCTGCTAAGGTAGTCCGTGAATTAACGGATAAGGATTATGAAGAAATGGAACGTATCCGCAAATCCTACGTGGAAAAAGGACAGTATTATTTAAGAGAAACATCAATGGGGATGGATAAATAGCATCACTACCATCTTGATTGCATGTAAAAAATGTCAGGCATCCTCAGATACCTGACATTTTTTTTATTTAGCAGTTAAAGCTTTTAATTCTTCCACTTTATCTGTTTTTTCCCACGGGAATGTAATATCTGTGCGGCCAAAATGACCATAAGCAGCGGTATTTTTAAAGATTGGTCTTCTCAAATCCAGCATACGGATAATACCTGCTGGACGCAAATCGAATAACTCGCGCACTGCTTCCACTAATTTTTCTTCACTGACGAGCCCTGTGCCAAATGTATTAATCGAAATAGAGACCGGCTGTGCTACACCAATAGCATAGGCTAATTGAACTTCACAGGAATCAGCCAGACCTGCAGCAACGATATTTTTAGCAACATAGCGTGCAGCATAAGCAGCAGAACGGTCCACTTTCGTTGCATCTTTCCCGCTAAAGGCTCCACCGCCATGTCTTGCATAGCCTCCATATGTGTCAACAATGATTTTTCTTCCTGTTAAGCCGACATCCCCTTGTGGTCCGCCTAATACAAAACGGCCAGTCGGATTAATGAAGTATTTTGTCTTATCATCCAGTAATTCACCTGGTACAACAGCTTCTACAACATGTTTAATAATATCCGCTTCTATTTGTTCATTTGTTATATCTGGATGATGCTGTGTAGAAACAACAATAGTATCTACACGTAACGGCTGATCATTTTCATCATACTCCACCGTTACCTGAGTCTTTCCATCAGGACGCAGGTAATCCACAATTTTCTCTTTACGGACATCTGCTAATCTTCTGGATAAACGATGAGCCAAAGAGATTGGCAGAGGCATAAGCTCTTCTGTTTCATTGCAGGCAAATCCAAACATCAAGCCCTGGTCTCCAGCTCCTATTGCTTCAATTTCCTCTTCAATTTCCTGTCCCTGCCTTGCTTCTAACGCTATATCCACACCTCCAGCAATATCAGGAGACTGCTCATCAATAGCAGTTAACACTGCACAAGTTTCAGAATCAAAACCATATTTTGCTCGGGTGTATCCAATATTCTTTACTGTTTCACGTACAATTGCAGGAATATCTACATACGTACTTGTAGAAATCTCTCCGGCAACTAAAACAATTCCAGTTGTAACAGTTGTTTCACACGCTACTCTCGCATTTGGATCCTTCGAAAGAATCTCATCCAGAATAGCATCAGAAATTTGGTCAGACATCTTATCCGGATGCCCTTCAGTAACTGACTCAGAAGTAAATAAACGACGATTTGCAGCCATAAGGCTAACTCCCCTTTTCCTTGTATGTTACGGAACTCTGTTTCAATGTAAATCTATCATTCCACCCAATGTGGTTTCATTTTTTATGCAAACTTTTAATATATTTAAAAAGTCTCCTAAAAACAAAAAAACCTCTCCTTCAAAATACATGAGGAAAGGGAAACATATTGGCCTTTCGCTCTTATTGTTCAAGGAATGATCCTTGCATCAGGTTAGCACCTTTCACATTATGTGAGGTTGCTGGGCTTCATCGGGTCTGTCCCTCCACCATCTCTGAATAAGAGTATCCGTTCAATAATTAGATTAACGAAACAAGCCTCTCCTGTCAACCCAATTACCCTATGTAGCATAAAAAATATTTTTTCATAAAGTAGTATGGACTATTATATTTAATGTGTTATACTAATAAACATATTTTAAGGATAAAATGAATTCTATACCATTAAAAGGAGTGAATAATTGTCTTATGAAAATATTGCGGAGAAGTATTCTGGAGGAGTTCACTTCAACAAATATTTACAGCAACTATTCTGTAGGCCAACTTATTGAAAAAATTATCAATCGTGATGAAGCGAAATTGACAGCTACTGGTGCTATCCGTGCTACCACTGGAAAATATACAGGACGTTCTCCAGAAGATAAATTTATTGTAAAAGATGCCTTATCAGCAGATAAAGTAGACTGGGGAAATGTCAATCAGCCAATTGATGAGGATACCTTCAATCAGCTGCTTGACAAAGTGATTGCATATTTAGATAACAAAGAAGAAATTTTTCATCTCCAGGCCTATGCCGGTGCAGATGAAAAGTATAAACTGCCTATTCAAGTTATTAATGAATATGCTTGGCACAATTTATTTGCAAGACAATTATTTATTCCTATTGAAAAAGAGATGGAGCAATTGCACGAAGCTGATTTTACAGTAATCTCTGCTCCCGGTTTCAAAGCCAATCCTGAAGCAGACGGTACAAATTCAGAAGCATTTGTTTTAATTTCTTTTGAACAGCGCATTGTACTTATTGGAGGAACAGAATATGCAGGAGAGATAAAAAAATCAATCTTCTCTGTAGTTAATTTCCTTCTGCCTGAGCAAGATGTCCTGTCCATGCATTGCTCCTCCAATGTAGGAGAAGAAGGCGATGTAGCTTTATTTTTCGGATTATCCGGAACTGGAAAAACTACACTCTCAGCAGATGTTGACAGACGATTAATCGGAGATGACGAACATGGCTGGAGTGAAGATGGCGTATTCAATATTGAAGGTGGCTGCTATGCAAAATGCATCAATTTATCGGCAGAAAAAGAGCCGCAAATTTTTGATGCTATCCGCTATGGATCTGTTTTAGAAAATGTAGTATTAGATGAAGATACGCGGGTCCCTGACTATGATGATACTTCTTTAACCGAAAACACACGTGCTGCTTACCCATTAGAAAATATTGATAATAGCCTAGAGCCTAGTGTCGCTGGACATCCAAATACCATTATATTCTTGACAGCGGATGCATCAGGAACCTTACCGCCAATCAGTAAACTGACAAAAGAACAGGCAATGTATCATTTCCTGAGTGGATACACCAGTAAGCTGGCTGGAACAGAACGTGGTGTGACAAAGCCTGTTGCAACATTCTCAGCATGCTTCGGTTCTCCATTTTTACCGTTAAATCCGTCAGTATATGCAGAAATGCTTGGAGAAAAAATTGATAAATTTAATGCCAATGTATTTCTTATTAACACAGGCTGGACTGGTGGTGCTTACGGGGTTGGAAACAGAATGAAGCTCTCCTATACCCGGGCAATGGTCCATTCAGCTTTAATTGGTGAACTGAATAACGTGGAAACAACAATAGATGAAATTTTTGGATTAGCCATTCCAAAATCGATTCCAGGTGTTCCAGATGAAGTTCTTGTTCCTAAAAATGCTTGGGAGGATAAAGAAAGCTATGAAACAGAAGCAAAGGTACTGGCTGGCAAATTCCATATGAATTTCGAGAAATTCACAGAAGTAAGTGAAAACATAAGAAAAGCTGGACCACTTTATAAATTAGTATAATCATCTCCTCTATAAAAGGGTAAACTCAAGATAATGAGTTTACCCTTTTTCACTTTTCCTCTCCCTGTAATTATCCGCAGCCTATTTATCCTAATTTATAGGCGTTCACACAATCATCCCGCCAATCATATATTTATAGAAGATGTTCAAGATCAGTTTTTGAGAAAGGAAGATGAAAGTGAGAAAACTTTCCTGTTTCATTTTATTAATAAGCTCTCTTCTTCTAATTAGTGCTTGTAATCAAAATAAAGTGACTAAAATAGATCTTGCGGAAGTAACTCGTTCTATTTTTTATGCACCGCAATATGTCGCTTTAGAAAAAGGCTTTTTTGAAGAAGAGGGGCTGGAGGTGGATTTACAAACAACTTGGGGTGGAGATACAACGATGACAGCACTTTTGTCTGACAGTGCTGATATTGCTCTTGTTGGTTCCGAAACATCTATCTATGTCTATGCTCAGGATTCCAGAGACTATGCTGTGAACTTCGCCCAGTTAACCCAAACGGACGGCACATTTTTAGTAGCCAAAGAAGCAGATGAAGACTTTAATTGGGAGGATTTACGGGACAGCAATTTTCTCGGACAGCGTGTTGGCGGAATGCCGCAAATGGTTGGAGAATATGTCTTGAAGCAGCATGATATTAATCCCCATGAAGATTTAGATTTAGTTCAAAATATTGACTTCGCTAATATTCCAGGTGCTTTTGCCAGTGGTGATTATGAATACGTTCAATTATTTGAACCTACAGCAAGTATTTTTGAAGCAAATGGTCAGGGACACATTATTGCTTCCTTCGGCGAAGAATCTGGTCAGGTCCCATATACCGTCTTCATGGCAAAGGAAAGCTTTTTAGATGAAGAGGAGGAAACTGTTAAAGCATTCACCAGGGCAATTTATAAGGCTCAACAATGGGTGCAGGAGACAGACTCATTAGAAATTGCCAAGGTAGTAGAGCCTTATTTTGAGGATACAGATGTAGAAATGCTCGCAAATGCAATCGAGCGTTATAAACAGCAAGGCTCCTATGCTACATCTCCACTGCTTGAAGAAGCTGCCTGGGAAAATCTGAAAAGCATTATGGATGAGGCCGGTGAACTCCCTGGAGATGCTCCATATGAAGATCTTGTTAACACTGATTATGCTGAGCAAATTATTGAAGAATAAAGGAGGGTAAAGATGTCTTATCTAACATTAGATGGAGTATCTCATTATTACTTCTCCAAAAAGCAGTACACAGAATCATTGCACAATATTTCTTTCTCTGTTAAGAAGAATGAATTTGTTGCTTTACTCGGCCCAAGCGGCTGTGGAAAATCAACATTGCTTTCGATGATTTCTGGAATGCTCCAGCCTGCTGAAGGTGAGATTTTAATAAATAATGAAAAAATAGAGATTAGCGATTTAGAAATTGGCTATATGCTGCAGCAGGATTATTTATTTCCATGGAAAACCATTATAGATAATGTACTCTTAGGACCCCAGATTAGAAAAAGACAGACAAGTGACTTAAAACAAAGAGCAATAGCTCTCCTGGAGGAAGTTGGACTCGAAAATGTGGCTGATAAATATCCAAGTGAATTGTCCGGCGGGATGCGGCAGCGAGCTGCTTTAATAAGAACGCTTATCACGGAGCCGGAAATTCTATTGCTGGATGAACCTTTTTCTGCACTCGATTTTCAGACAAAATTAAAACTGGAAGTATTGGTATCCGATTTACTTAAAGCTTATCAAAAAACGGCTATACTGGTAACACATGATATTGGAGAAGCAATTTCTATGAGCGACCGGATTATTTTAATGTCCTCGAACCCTGGTGCTATTGCTAAAATATACGATGTACCTGTTGAATTAAGGGATGAATCTCCTTTTCTCGCAAGGAAACATCCTAAATATGGACGGCTGTTTGACAAAATCTGGGCTGACCTAGACCAGCAGAAGCATACGGTAAAACCGATAGAGGAGAATGCTTATGAACGGTCCTAAGTTATTTGCAGCTTATCAGCAAAAGTTAAAAAAAGAAGCAAAAATTGTACTGACCTGGCAGCTCTCCATTCTGATTCTTTTTTTCGCCTTTTGGGAAGTAGCCAGCAGATTGTATTGGATTGATCCGCTTTTATTCAGCTCTCCCAGTCGTGTATTCAGCTCTATATGGAGCAGACTTATACAAGGTTCTTTACTAGGCCATATTCAGATTACACTGCTCGAAACCATACTCGGCTTTTTAATAGGTACTATTGCCGGAATCATCATAGCTTCCATGCTTTGGAGTTTTCATCGTTTTTCAAAAGTCATGGATCCTTATCTGGTTGTCTTTAATGCTATGCCAAAGGTTGCACTTGGACCAATACTTATTGTAGCTCTCGGTCCTGGCTATTTATCAATTATTGCGATGGGGTTTATTATTTCTGTTATTGTCACAACCCTTGTCGTGTTTGCAGCTTTCAATGAGGTTGATCAAAATTATTTAAAAGTATTAAGGAGCTTTGATGCAACAAAATGGCAATGCTTTAAAGAAGCTGTCTTTCCCGCTTCCTTACCCGCCATTATCTCCACATTAAAAGTAAACGTCGGGCTTTCCTGGGTAGGGGTTATTGTCGGAGAATATCTAGTTTCCAAACAAGGTTTAGGATATTTAATTATTTACGGTTTTCAGGTGTTTGATTTTACACTCGTTATGTCGAGCCTGGTTATTATCGCTATCCTTGCTGCAATTATGTACAAAACTGTAGAGAAAATTGAGCAATTACTGATAAGAAAATAATCTTCTAAAGTAAAAAGCAGACAGCTAAGTGCTGTCTGCTTTTTACACATATGTTTTTTTAATCCGGAGCATGCAGGATTCTAACACTGCATCCTTCATAATAAAACTATAATTTGATTTTCTTTTTACATTCGCCGGTACCTCTCTAAGTAATACCGGCCCGTTTGTTTCATAATAGGTGGGCTGCGGCGTAAGTTCATCTATTTCCGCAAAGTAGACGTTCTTAATCACTGTTTCGTATCGCCCGTCCACCTTATACTGACCAATGTAGTGGAGCTTTTTTACTGTCGCTCCTGTTTCCTCCATTACTTCCCGGATAGCTGCTTGTCCGGCTGTTTCCCCAGGTTCTACCTTTCCACCAGGAAACTCTATTCCTCTTTCCTTATGATCTGTTAACAGCCATTTATCTTTATATCGGCAGATGATCCATACATGCTTTGGATTTTTTGAAAATGGATGATCTAAAAAAGATAATTGTACCTTATTATTGTAATAATCTTTAAAAACGTTCACTTCTTCCACTACTTTCCCACGGTGGTGTCATCACTTATAGCTTATATCTTGGATTTTCCAGCCGTTTTGAAGTGTCATCTCCACTACAAGAGTGTAACTTCCTACCATGTCATTTTCATTTTCCTGTACCAGTCGTACGGAATGATTAGATGTATTAATCATATCATATTCATTTTCTTCTTGAAACCATGGCATTGTTTCTGTCGGAAATACATAAACGCCATCTGCTTCTACCCGAAAATAATAATCGACAAACTGCTCAGCTAATTCTGTTGTTAGATATGCTTCAAAGGCCTCCGTCAGTTTCTGTTCTGTCGCATAGTCCTTCAATTTATAAGAATCATCTGCATCCTGCTTCAGGGTATCTAATAATCCATTCATTACACGAATAGTTTCTTCTTTATCAGGTTGTGTTTCTTCTGCCTCTGCAGCAGGTATATCAATTTGATTCTCACCTTGTACAGTAACTTCTCTTGGCGCAGTAATAGAGAAAATAATTGCTATCATTACGGTAAAACAAAGAATTAAAGCGAGTTTTCTCATAGTTAGCACTCCCTGTGGATATCTATGTTTTAATATAATTTTAAAAATCCGGTTCCTCTGAAAGTTAAAAGTCATTTTTAAAATTTTATCTAATATACTGTACCTTTTTATTATACCATCTAAACATTCCTATCATAAAGTACTGTTTTACTTGGTGCTTATTCTCCTTTATAATAATTATTTTCCATCTAATATACCCATAGTTCGGATATGGTTCTTTGTCTGTTCATCTCCTAGATCATACAACGTTTGGTACACGTCCGACATGGTTTCATCATATACATCGTTGGCTGTATCCAGATGATATGGAATAAAAGGAATATGCGAACGTTTATAGGTATCAAAACTTGCTTCATGCATCCCTTCAAATTTTCTGCGCAGCATTAACACCTCATCCGTAGTCGCATAAATAACAAAGTCGTCATTTCCCTGATACGGGATCCGTGAAATTTCTCCTTGTCCGATACTGATAAAATATTTTTGTTTATCCATTTTAATCACCTCCCGTTTATATTCTCCTCAAAAAATAAAAATAAACGAAATATATAAGTTGAAATAAAAGTTTTACCTTCTAGCATTCGCTTCAGAAATACATAAATAAATGATTTCAATTAATCCACTAAAGGAAAAAGCGCATATACCCATTTGAGTACATACGCTTTTTTCGTTTCTATTATTGATAATCTCGACTGTCAGGATTATCTTGATTTTGCTGCTCCTGATTAATGGAAGTACTATCGATGGTTCTGTCAAATTTCTGCAAGTATTTTGCGGCGAAATCTTTTCCTCCCAAACCGAACGCAAGACCAAATGCTAATGCCAATGCAGCAAGAAGTAAAATAAAGGCACTGTTAACGATTGTTGATGCAATACCTAACTGTGAAACCGCCATAAAGGCTGCAAGAATTAAAATACTATACTTCGCAAAACCTGCAAGTGCAGCCGATGCCGGACCATTTAACAGATGCAACAGTAGTTTCTGCACGATGGAAGCAAGTAATAAGGCAACTCCTAAAATAAGCACTGCTGCCAGTACATTCGGCAGATAAGCGGTAATTGCTGTTGCTATTCCTACTAAGAAATCCAGCTGTATCAGATATAGAGCCTGCACAGTTAAGAAGAAAATAATTAAAATCTGTACAACGTATCCGGCAATATAAGATGGTGTCCATTTAGTCTGAACCCCTGCTCTGTTATTGCTAATAGTAGAAACAAATCGATTAAACCCTAATTTAGCAAGATAATCTCCGGCAAATTCTCCAATCAGCTTACCTAACCAGATTCCGACCAATATTAAACCAATTGCAATTAAAATATTCGGCAGCATCTGTACGACGTTGTGCAGCATACCAATTGCCGGTTCTGTGATTCCTGTCAGCTCTAATTGCTCTAAAGCAGAGATGGAGATTGGAATCAAAATTAGAATGAAGACAATGTTTCCGACAAATTTTGCAAAAGATGTTCCTTCAAATAAATTGGACAGCTTTAATTTTTTTATCCATTTTTCTGTACCTGCTGCTTCTAATAAATTCGTCACAATACTGCGGACAATCTTTCCGACAAACCATCCTACTGCAAAAATAAGTACTGCTGCAGCCAGTTTAGGAATAAAGTTTAAAACAGAAGCCAATAAACCGCTGAAAGGTTCAGCTACGCCCTGAATATTTAAAGCCTGCAATACTCCAGGAATAAATAAGAGTAAAATTAGATAGAATGCAAATTTACCGACTGTTTCTGTTGTTTTTCGAATTCCTTCTTCAGAATCTGCAATTCCTAATTTTGTAAATAAACGCTGAATACGTAATTTTCTGCTTCCCTGGACAATAAGCCACTGTACAATTGTTGCAATTACCCAAGCCAGCAGTAATATTAACGCTGCCTTAATCACTGCCGGGATAAAGTTTAAGAACGTTGAAATCAAATCCGATAATGGATTGGCAATCATAGACAGATTAAGGATATTTAAGAATAAGATTAAAGCAACAATCAGCAGTATGTAATAAACTACTTTTGCAATAATCTTTTCCGACTTCACCGCTTCCCCTTTTAACCGGAACCGGTTAAATAATTTGTCATCCCAGTTCTTTTTCTTTAACGCTTTTTCTACCGTATTGCTTACCAGTTTAGCAATTAACCATACGATAAGAAAGACAATAAACGCTATAACTACATTTTGGAGCCCCGTCCAAAAATTTGCTGTAAAATAATCATTCATAAAGTTTTCCATAGATTTATGCTCCCTTCTAAACAGTATATTTAGCGCTTCCCTCCATCAAAAAGAACAAAACCTATGTTATGAAATTGTAATAAAACAGCAAAGAACATGCTCCAAATTGTCATGTATTTAGAGATATTTCTTTAATGCTTGGCGAACCAGTTTATTTGCTGCATTTCTCGGCAGCTGGTCAACAAAATAGACCTCCCTGGGCTGCTTGTAACGTGCTAATTTATTTCTTAAAAATAAGTTTATATCTCTAATTTCTATTTCTCTGTCAGTTACAATAAACGCGATTGGAACTTCTCCCCACTCCATATCTTCTCTCCCGGTTACTCCTGCTTCACGAATCCCATCTATCTGCAGTAATACATTCTCAATTTCTGAGGGGTAAATATTCTCACCGCCGGAAATAATTAAATCGCTGCGGCGGTCCACAACATATAAAAAACCTTCCTCATCGAGGTAGCCCACATCTCCTGTTGCCAGCCAGCCATTATCAAAAGATTTTTTATTTGCTTCCTCTCTGTTGTAATAACCATGTGTTACCATTGGGCCCTTCACAAGAATTTCTCCTGCCTCATTTAGGCCTTGTCCCTGGATTTTTAATTGTGCCGGAAATAATGGTTTACCAGCAGAACCAATTTTACGCAATGCATCTCCCGGGCTTAATGTCACAATTTGCGAAGCCGTTTCCGTCATCCCATAGGATTGAAATACAGGAATCTGTTTTTCTTTTGTCTGTAAAAGCAAAGATTCTGGAGCAGGGCCTCCTCCGAGCAGCATACAGCGGAAAGATTCTGGATAGCTTGCTTCTCCAAGATGTCTTATCAGGTGCTGAAGCATCACTGTTACCACAGATGCCATAGTGACCTGCTTATTCATAATAGCATCATGAACATCCTTAACAACGAATTTTTCCAGTAAATAAATAGGCATGCCATAAATAATCCCCTTCAGCATTGTAGACAAACCGCTCACATGAAAAAGAGGCAGGGGGATCAGCCATTTATCATCTTTGTGTATTCCAAAATTCAGACCAGAGCTTGTTGCGCTCCACCAATGATTTTCATATGTATGCTGGACAGCCTTTGGAAACCCGGATGTACCTGATGTATACATCATTGTAAATACATTGGACAGTTCTATTTCTTCTAACAACTGCACTTCCTTCGAAGCTTCCAGCTGCTCAAGCCCTTCAAATGTCAGCTGCTTTATTTCTCTTAAATCAGCTTCCTCAGCTTCTGTAATCAGAATAGTAACCTCAGCATCCAGCATCTGCTGCTTTCTCTCATAAGCTGTTAACCGTTTATTTAATAACACCACAACTACACCTAAATAGCTGCATGCGTGAATCATCTCCATCATTTCAATACTATTTCCCGAGAGAATAGCAACGTGATCTCCTTTTTTGATATTAGCGGATGCAAGCTGTCTTGCTTTTATCCTGCTATTTTCAGCAAGGCTGCTAAAGGTCACTTTTGTTCCATCCCTAAGTTCTACCGCTACTTCATTTGGAGATAAATCGGCTTGTTTATCAAGCCAATGGGGAATAACTGTACTCATTTTTCTTCCTCCATCGTTATTATTGTCTTCTGTGTATTCCTTCCTCTTGCGAAAAGAAACCTTTGCGTTATCTGCAAAGGTTTCTTAAATACAAGCTTAAGGGAATCTAGGAAACTGCTTGAAGTCCGGCTTTCTTTTTTCTTTAAAAGCATCTCTTCCCTCTTTCGCTTCATCCGTAGTGTAGTAAAGAAGCGTTGCATCTCCGCCCAGCTGTTGTAAACCTGCCAAGCCGTCTGTATCTGCATTAAAGGATGCTTTCAAGAAGCGTAATGCCATTGGTGATTTTTCTAAAATTTCCTCACACCATTGTAATGTTTCTTCTTCCAGCTTTTCTAAAGGTACAACTGTATTTACCAAGCCCATCTCATATGCTTCTTCTGCATTATATTGACGGCATAGGTACCAAATTTCACGCGCACGTTTATGTCCTACTAATCGAGCTAAGTAACCTGCGCCATAACCAGCATCAAAGCTTCCTACTTTTGGTCCAGTTTGTCCAAAGATTGCATTGTCAGCTGCAATGGTTAAATCGCAGACAACATGAAGCACATGGCCACCGCCAATTGCATAACCGGATACCATAGCAATAACTGGCTTTGGAATTGTACGGATTAAACGCTGCAGGTCAAGTACATTCAAACGTGGAACTTCATCGCCGCCGACATAGCCTCCATGCCCACGCACTGACTGGTCTCCACCAGAACAGAATGCTTTATCTCCTTCTCCGGCTAAAACAATCACACCAATAGAAGAATCATCTCTGGCTTCCGTAAAAGCATCAATCATTTCTTTTACAGTATTAGGAGTAAATGCATTACGTTTTTCAGGACGATTAATCGTTACCTTTGCAACTCCGTTATATTTTTCATAAATAATTTCTTCATAGTTCTTTACTTTTTGCCATTCAACTGACATGTTAATGACTCCTTTCAAGCTCAAGGCTTATGTAATAATATAATTTTCACCTAAGAACACATTTACCATTTTACCAAAGTTTCGTGATTTTTCCACATGAACAGCATGTCCGGCTTCTGGATAAATGCTAAATTCTGCATGTTGAATTTCCTTTTGCATCATTTTATTTATCTCAACAAACTTTTCATCTTCTTCACCAGCAATTAATAAAGTTGGTTTCGAAAGCTTTGGCAACCCCTCCCACCATGAGGGCTGCACTCCGGTTCCCATAGTATGAAGGGACATTGCTAAGCCCTCTTTATCTTGAGAAAGACGTTCGTTTCTGATTTGTGTTTGTGCAGCTTCCGGCAGCCGTTTTTGCGTTGCGAACAAAGGAAGCTCCTGCCACATATTTACAAAATCCTTTACTCCATAATCTAAAATACGCTGCGCAAGCTTTTCATCCTTTTCTCTTCGGACAAAACGTGCTGCCTCTTCCTTTAATCCTGGAGAGGAGCTCTCTAAAATAAGGGAAGAAACATAATCCGAATAATACATTGCAAAGCTTAACGCTGTTCTTCCTCCCATAGAGTAGCCAATGATATGTGTTTTATTTATTCCTAATTTATCTAACAGATCTATGAGTAAGGAACAGCAATCCTTCATAGAAGAAATTTTTGTGTTTGTTTTCCCATGACCAGGCAAATCAACTAAAATACATTGGTAATTTGTTAAATAGGAGCAGACCTCTCTCCAAGTCTCACGCGTTCCTGTAAATCCATGCAATAACAGTACAGGCTCTCCCTTACCAATAATTTCGTATTGTAAGCCGTCTGAACTCATTGCCATCCCTCTTTTATTTCTTTCATAATCCGGTCCCATTTCTCCCTATGCCAGGCAGCATTTTCAACACGGTTTGTTCTTACTTCAATGATGGATAAACCATTATTCTCATAACTTTGCTTCAGCTGCATTTTTAATTCACTTTCTGTGGAAGCAACCGTATAATCAGCTCCATATAACTCCCCAGCCTTTTCAAAAGGTAAATCAACTGGTGTGCCAAAAAGCGCTTCAAAATGCTTCTTATCATTTGCTTGTGGAAGGAAAGAAAAAATTCCACCACCATTATTATTCACGAGTACAATTGTGATTGGAAGCTGATATTGCTTTGCTGCCAGCAGTCCATTCATATCATGGAAAAAGGATAAGTCGCCAATAAGCAATGTAACACGCTCTCCGGAGGCGGCTGCTCCCACAGCACTTGAAGTCACTCCATCAATACCATTTGCACCACGATTGCACAGAATCGAAACATTTTTCGAGGTCGTCATAAAAAAGCTGTCCACATCACGGATAGACATGCTGTTCCCTACGTACAGAGCTGTATGATTCGGAATGACATCTGCTATTCCCCGAACTGCTTCTCCTTCTGTAACCTGTGCTTCTTCACCTGATAATAAATGCTGTTTGGCAATTTGATTGTATTTCAGCCACTCACTCAGCCACTCATCATTATTCTGCTTATCTGATGAAATTTCTATCAGCTGATTACATACCTGCTTCGGATCAGCATAAATATAAACTGTATCATTACCTGATGGATCACGGAAACCTTCATTCTCCTCCACAATAAATTGTGGAATATGTCCATGCTCTTTTATAAAGAATAAATATGCTTTCGATACGGGCATCGCTCCAAAGCGGATAATATAATCTGGTTTCAGCCGCTTACGAATATCCGAATCTCGTAAGAAAGCATCATACCCTTCTATCACCTGAGTTTTATTATGTGCGCCTGTCCTCACTTGTGATAACGGATCAGCCAGGACAGGAATATTCCAATGATGTGCTAACTGGCACACATTTTCTGCAAAATCTGTATCCAGCTGTGGACCACACACAAGAAGACCCCTTTGAGAAGAACCAAAAAGTTCTGTAAGCTCCCTTACATTTTCAGCAGCTAAATATTTCACGCCTTCCATTCTACTTATTCCGGAAGTATTTTCATTTCTTTTCGTCCCCCAAATATCCGGAAGCGAAAGATCAGGTGTAAGTGGTTCCCGAAATGGAAAATTCACCTGCACAGGGCCCTTATTTCCCTGCTCTGTATAGGCAAAGGCCTGCGCTGCTTTTTGGCGGGAGTACCTGAGCATTTGTGTTGATCCTTCTGGTATCGCCATTTCATGAAACCATTTCACGTAGTCTCCGTACATTTTAATTTGCTCAATTGCTTGAGGAGCACCAACCTGGCGTAATTCGTGCGGACGGTCTGCTGTCAATACCAGCAATGGAACCCTGCTGTAAAAAGCCTCTACAACAGCGGGATAATAATTCGCAGCAGCTGTTCCTGATGTACACACTAAAGCTACTGGACGATTTGATTTTTTCGCTAAGCCCAGTGCAAAAAAGGCTGCTGACCGTTCATCGATTACAATCCATTCTTTAATAAATGGATGTTCAGAAAATATAAGTGCTAAAGGAGTAGACCTGGAGCCGGGGGAAATAATAACATCTGTCATTCCATTCTTCACCAGCTCATCAACAAAGTTTGCAGTATAACGTGTTAAACTTTCCGTATAATTCATTTCTCTAATCCACTCCTAAAACAGATAACATCGGCATTAATTTAATCTTAGTTTCTTCATATTCACTCTCAGGAACAGAATCTTCTACAATTCCGCATCCAGCAAACAGTGAGGCTTCATTCTGTTGAACAAGTGCAGAACGTAGGGCTACAGCAAATTCCCCATGATTATTACTGTCCATCCAGCCAATAGGGGCTCCATACCAGCCCCGGTCCAATAATTCATTATCACGGATAAATGCTAAAGCATCTTGTCTAGGTGTTCCTCCAAGTGCGGGCGTTGGATGCAATCCGCTTATAATAGAAAAAATACGATGATCCTCTTTTAACTTTGCCCGCACAGGAGTATATAAATGCTGCAGCGTTTTGTATTGATGGACAACAGGCTCATCAGGAACCACTATATCCGTACAATATGCTTCCATCGTACTGCGAATCATTTGCACAACATAATCATGCTCTTCGCGGTTTTTCGGGTCTTGAAAGAGATTGTTTGCTATTTGCTCATCCTCTTCTATTGTCTCACCTCTTGGCGCCGTTCCAGCCAAACAGGTTGATAACACTTCATCGTCCTTTACCTTTACAAGACGCTCTGGTGTTGCTCCAAGAAAACAATCCTCGCCCATTTCATAACCAAACACATATGAATTGGGCTGTGTACATACAAGACGCTGGAGAATGTCTGGAATGTTTGCTGACTGATTGAAATGTAAACGCACTTCTCTCGCAAGAACAATTTTATCAACTGCAGTTTTTTTCATAACATCCGTAGCTTTTTTAATTGTTTCCTTCCACAGGTCAGGTGCAATTTCCTGTTTACTTTGAACACGTAATACTGATGCATTATGGGGGGAATCCGTATTATCCATCAATGCCTGACGATTATTTTGTAATTCTTCCAATACAGATGAATAAGACTCCCCGGCACGGATGAAACGATTTATAGTAAGGTAATAATTCCCATCCGTGTACGTTAAAATATAACTTGGAATGGAAAAATGACTTTCAGGAAATTTTCCCCATAGTTTTGTCTGAGGCTTTAACGGGTCAAAAGAAAATCCTCCTAATGCCACAACCCCAGTTCCCGATGTATGGTAAGGATTATAGATAACAGCATCATCTAACAAGGCATTCCATTTCTGCTCTACTTGATCATAGCGATATTTAGATATCTCCGCAGTTAATTCAAAAGCATGCCCTGCTCCTGCCAGTTGAAAAATCTCATCTGTACTGGACCAAAATGTCCGTGGGAGCTTCAATACCCCAGCTTTTTCTAAAAATCTATATAAGTTAACTTGATTTATTTTTTCTGTATAGCTAAACAGTTTATCTTTTTGATCTGTGTGAATAGACTGTATGGCAGCTTCTAATTCAACTGTAAACTGTTTTTCTTTTACTTCAATCATGACGATAAACCTCCATAATAGTGCGTGTTCAAAAGTCCGATAAAAAGGACCAAGAAGTTCAAGACGGCGCAGCATTGAGCAACGCTTTTAATAGGTCGAGTAATCGCAGACCTCAACGGAGCGTATGCTTTTAGATACGTGAGTAGTGGAAAAGCAAGCCAACGCAGAAATTCGATATGTCATTTTTGTTGAACTTTTAAACATTCTCTAATAGTTGGACAGGTATTTAATTATCCTTTACTATTTTATGCCCTTTTCTCTACTTTCTCAAGAGAAGCCTTCTAATTCATTCAAATACGTCTTTTTTTCTAATTTTCTGTCGATAAATACTTCATTTTGAAAAATGAAGAAGGAAAACAATATAGAAATAAAAATAGGTATTTGAACTAAAAAAAAGAATTACTTCCTTCTTCTTCCTGTCAATTTTATAAAATAGGTTTGACACGCCCATACCACTTATCTAAAATAAATACGATATGGTTTTTTAGGAGGAAGCAGGTAATGAAAACAAATGATTCAGCTAATATAAAAGAATTGTTAAATGAACGGGAAGGATTCCACAAATGGTGGCGTTTAATCCGGCCCCATACACTTACAGCATCCTTCGTCCCTGTTTTTGTCGGGACAATGATTGCTCTTAATGAAGGAACGATCAACTGGCTGCTATTTTTTGCAATGATGATTGCTTCTATACTTATTCAGGCAGCAACCAATATGTTTAATGAATATTACGATTTTGTACGCGGTTTAGATAATGACCAATCAGTAGGAATCAGCGGATCTATTGTCCGCGACGGGATGCATCCGAAGCGAATCCGTAATATTGCCCTCATTTTTTATGCTATATCCGTTGGGTTTGGTATCTACATTTGTATAGTTTCCAGCTGGTGGATTGCAATTATTGGTTTATTTTGCATGGCAATCGGTTATTTATATACTGGAGGCCCTATTCCCATTTCCTATACGCCTTTTGGAGAATTATTCTCCGGTGTACTGATGGGAACAGTTATTATAGGGATTACGTATTATATTCAAACCTCTTCTATTACAGCGGAAATGATTTGGATTTCCATTCCAATCACAATTTTTATCGGATGCATTAACTTTGCAAACAATATCCGGGATCGCGATGGAGATGAAAAAGGGGGAAGAAAAACAATCGCCGTGCTTATCGGCAGACCAAATTCTGTTAAGCTGCTTGGGATTTTATTTATTGTTGCTTTCTCTATAACAATTATTCTCATTCTTACCGGTATTCTTCCAGCATGGTCCTTCCTTACATTATTAAGCGTCCTGCCGGCAATCGGTGTGATAAAAGGATTCCAAGGAAAAACAAAAGCGATAGAGATGATGCCTGCTATGGCAAAAACAGCAAAAACAAATACGATTTATGGTATGCTTTTAGGTCTCTCTTTATTAATTTCTGGATTGTTGTAAAGCATATGTGCATTCTGACTTAGAAAGGATGACACACAATCATGCAAGCAGAACATTTAACCAAAGAAGATATAGCTCTTTTTAAGAGAAAGCTTTTAGAAATGAAGGAAGAAGCTGAAGATTATACGGAACAGGGAAATAAACAAGAGGATGAGCTGGCTTCTGTCAATAATCATCCAGCTGATTTGGGAACAGAACAATTTGAACAGCAGCGAGATGCCGGCATTGATCAGATGCGGAAAGAAGAGCTGAAGAATATTGAAGATGCCTTACAAAGAATAGAAGACGGCACTTATGGAATCAGCGAACAATCCGGCAAACCTATTCCGAAAGAAAGACTGGAAGTAATGCCTACGGCCAGAATTCTTGTGGATGAAGCTTCGGAAACCAATTAACAATATAAAGAAAATATATCACTTCATGTACAAACAGAGAGAGGGCAACCCTCTCTCTGTTTGTACCTCAATATATTAATTAATGAAGTTTAAACGGTAATGAAGCCTCATCTCCAGCCCGGCTAAATACAGTATTCATTCTCACCAATAAGATAACGCACTTTAAATCAGTCCATATTATCCTCCATCTGCTGCAATAACGACAACAGCATTGGTTTGCACAACACGAATGAATGTTATTTACTTTCTCATCTACTAAACAGCTAGTCTGTGATAAACTTACGAATTTCTGTTACAGTATCCATCTTATGCCTGCTCCCGGAAATAGTTTTCGATGTTATTTCTTTAAAATTTGAATCCGGAATACCAGCATAGAGTGTTTCCGCAAATTCAAGCGGATGCAATGGGTCCTTCTCGGATGCTAAAATCAAAGTTGGAACAGATACAGACTTCCAATCTTTTTTGCTGCTATTAGGACAATCTGATGGAATACAGATTAATTTTGGTGAAGTTTCCTTAGCAAAAGGGTAATCAAATTGTCCTAACAATGTCTTTCCGGCATAACTGGAAATTCCGTTCATTTTTTGATAAATCGCTGTTTGCTTAAATGTCTCTTTATTATTCAAGACAGTATCATCATTCAATATCTGATAAATCGTTCGAAAAGCTTCTTGTATTATCTCTGGCTGAGGCTGATCCTCCCAAGCCGGACGGGAAAGAACTAATTTTTGAATTCCTTTTGGGTAGCGCAAAGCAAAATTCAAAGCCACTCCGGCACCAGTAGAGATTCCACCAATGATAAACCGGTCAATTTTCAAGAAATCGATTAGAGCTTTCACATCATCTGCAAATTGATGGAAACTCAGCTTACCAGTTTCACCGAAATTAATTGTTTTTCCATGAGCCCGAAAATCAATTGTGATACGTCTGATTTGTGGAATTTCATTCAAAATTTCCTGTGTTTGATTTACATCCCCGCCAAGTCCATGAAGAAATATAAAAGGTATTCCTTCGTTGCAATCATCCTGATAATAAAAATGGATCTCGTCAAAATTAAATATAGGCATTCTTTATCTCCTTCCTAAAGGTCTCCAGAAACAGAGTCCACCCGAACCTTTTGACCGATTTCAACCGATTTTTGAACTGCCTGCATAATTTTCATTGTTTCAATACCATCAAAAACAGTTGCACCTCTTCCTTTCTCACCGGTCAATACGGTACGTGCGAAATCTTCAATTTGACGACGATAGAAGTGACCATCCGCAGCAACTGGACGATGGTAACTGTCATCTGAGGCTTTAAAAATTTCCACATCGCTTCCTTTAAAGAACCATGGATTATATGTTTTTGCAATAATTGAGCCATGTTCACCATAAACTTCGAAGCCTTCATGCCAATCCATCCGAACTTGTAAAGTTAAATCTAACTGCCCAACAAACCCATTTTCATATTCTGCTGTTACAAACCATGAATAAGAACCATATTTTTCAGTTAACCAGGCAGTAACTGCAATAATATTTCCACCTAAATAGCGTGCGGTATCAAATAAATGACTTCCATGACCGCGCATATAATAACGGCGCTTGTCCGCTTTCGGATTTCCGGCAGGCTTTTTCGCATTAGGTCCTTCTAAAATAACCGGCTGCACATTATCTGTTGTTGTATAACGATACGTGTTATCACAATACCAAGCTTTTAAAGCCAGCATCTCACCCATTTCCTGATCAATAAAATCCTTAGCTGCTTCAATTCCCGGATCAAAGCGTTTCATGTTTCCTACTTGAACATGCAGATTGGAATTCTTAACATACTCGCCTAATTCTTCAACTTCTTCAATGGACATACCTAAAGGTTTTTCTACTAAAACCGGCTTACCTGCTTGAACTGCTTTAATAGTCATTGGAACATGAAAATTATCTGCAATTCCTATTACAATCGCATCAATTGCCGGGTCAGCCAGCATTTCGTCATAATCGCGATAAAGCCTAGCTGGATGATAGATAGCATCCATTTCATTTAAAAGAAATTCATCCAGGTCACAAATCGCGTAAAGCTCTGCATTACTGGATCTTCTAATAGAATCGAAATGTGCTGCTTGTGAGATTTGTCCTGCTCCTAATACACCGATTTTTACTAGCTTATCTTCTTTTTTAATATTCGTCATCTAACATTCTCCTCTTTCATTTATATCCATTTAAAAGTGCGTACTTTTTAATGCAAAGGCGATATCTTCTTCATCTAATCCATGCATAATCACTGGGCCATCGTAGTATTTTTTTAATTCCTTTAAATATTGATTTAATGGAAGACTGCCTTTACCTATGGGTGCAAATGTAATTTTCCCCTTCGAAACAAGGCAGTCTTTGCAGTGGGCCACTGCAATATACTCACTCAGTTCCTTCAAAGATCTGTTAATTTTATTTTCCAATTGGCCAATATCATCAGTAGTTATAATATTGGCAGCATCAAACAATACTTTTAAATAAGGACTTTGATAGTGATTCATCAATTTCTTGACATCCTCTATCGTACTAATGACATTTGATTGTTCCGGTTCAATTACAATAGTCACTCCATTACGAGAAGCAATATCCAGCATTTCATCTAATGATTCGAACAAATAATTCCAGGCTTTTTTTGTATGGTTTTCAGGATGCGGACTCCAAAAATCCTCCTGATTAAAACTGCCTGTTGAAATAGAAACATATGGCACATTTAGCTTTTTGGCTGACTCTACCACATTTTTAAATCCTTCTATATTTTTTTTCCGTGTCTCGTTATTTAATTCTAGTGTATTATATGTTCCAGAGATAACAGAAATTGAAATCCCTGTCTTTTCACAAGTCTCCTGTATCTGCTCAAGAATTTCATTACTGACTTTTTGGGGCAGGCTGGGCAGCCCTACATTAGCAAAATTAAATTGTACTGTACTAAAACCAAATTCACGAATCTTTATAAACGCTTCTTCTAAGGGATATTTAACAAATACTTTAGAAAAAATTCCTTTTTCCATCAGGTAACCTCCTAATTTATTATATAAATAAAACCTTTTAACAGAGTAAATAATCCAAATAGTAAATAATTGATTAATTTAATTGGAATCATATAAGTTATAATTAATTTCAATTAAAATTTGATCAGGTTTTTTTGACCAGCTTTGATTCTTCCTTGCACTAAAAGTTCAACTTCGTACATTTCTTTGTCCAGATTCGTAAAAATAATTGGTGTAATCAGAGAATAACCTTTATTTCTGATTTGTTCTGCATTGATTTCAGCAATTAAGTCATTTTGATTAACCACATCGCCTTCTTCAACCAGCAGGCGGAAACCTTCTCCTTCTAAATTAACTGTATCCAGACCAATATGAATAAGAACTTCATTACCAAAATTATCGACAATAGATATAGCATGCTTTGTTGGAAATACTCCTACAATTTCCCCTGACACGGGGGCATAGATCACATTATCCTGCAGTTCAATTGCAAAGCCATCCCCCATAGCTCTTGTAGAAAACACCTGATCTGGAACTTCATCAACTGAAATTATTTCTCCGGCTGCAGGAGCTGTGATATCTAAAAGTTTAGCTGGTTCTGATTGAACAGCTTTAGCATTTTTTTCCGTCTCAACAATCGGTTCATAATCATCTCCCCGAAGCTTTGTAAGTACCCCTTCTTTAATTCCAACTGCTGCGTTACCATAGATCACTTGAACGTTTTTACCTAAAATACTTACACCAGAAGCTTCTAATTGATCAGTGAAAATATCTTTATCAACAACTGCAGTATCTGCTACATCCACACGTAATCTGGAATAACATGCATTCACATTACGAATATTTTCTTTGCCGCCTAAACCTTTGATAATATTCGTAATTTGATCGCCATCATAATTTTCGTTAGATTTTTTTATGTTTTTATCTTTGTCTGTCATACGGCCAGGAGTCTTCAGATTGAATTTCACAATTGCAAATCTAAATAAGAAATAATTGATTGCAAAGAAACTCAGTCCAACCGGGATAAGGATCCACCAATGTGTCCGGGTTGTCAGTAAATTAAAGAATGCAAAATCCAGCAATCCTCCTGAGAAGGAAAGTCCTAAATGCGCCCCCAATAGATTCATTGCTGTAAATCCCAGACCGGTAACTACTGCATGAATTAAAAATAGGACAGGAGCAGTAAAGATAAATAGAAATTCTAATGGTTCTGTTACACCTGCGATTAAAGAAGTTAATCCTGCAGATAATAAGATGCCTTTCACTTTAGCTTTTTGTTCTTTTTTCGCTGTATGATACATTGCTAAAGCAATTGCCGGTATAGAGAAAATTTTCAATACAAACAATCCATTCATGAAATTACCAACAGTAATTGGTACGTTATCTGCTAATTGAGAGAAGAAAATCAATTGATCCCCATTGACAACTTGACCTGCGGCATTTGTATATTCTCCAGCTTGTAACCAAAATGTTGGCCACCATACGTGATTCATACCGAATGGAATAGTTAATCTTTCTACAAAACCGAACATAAAACCGGAAAAGCCTGCGTTTAAATTTACGATAAATGTAGACAAATTATTAATTCCGCCTTGAATTGTCGGCCAAATAATAATCATTATAAAACCTAAAAACAAAGCGCTAAAAGCAGTAATTATTGGCACGCTTCTTTTCCCGGCGAAAAATGCTAATGATGTTGGTAACTTAACATCGTGAAATTTATTAAATATAGTTGCTGAAAGCAGCCCAACAATGATACCTCCCAAAACTCCTGTTTGAACGGTTGGAATTCCTAAAATTTCAACATACATATCTGATTCAGCAACCATCTCTGGTGTAATCCCCATTGTTCCGCCAATGGTTACGTTCATAATCAAATAACCTACAATAGCTGATAAAGCTGCTACACCATCATTATTCGTTAATCCGATAGCTACCCCTGCAGCAAAAATCAATGGTAAATTAGCAAAAATAATATTTCCTGTAGCTAATAACACGTTAAAGATATTTTCCATCACTGGATTATCTGCAATAGGCATCATTTCCAAGAAAGCAGAATTTGTAAAAACTGTTCCTAAGGCTAATAACAGTCCTGCAGCTGGTAAAATAGCAATGGGCGTTTGCAATGACGCGCCGATACTCGTCAATTTATTTACAAACTTCATAAGTAGATTTTTCATTTTGTCATCTCCCTAAAAATCTTGTTGATTCGCAGAAATAATTACTATTTTCAAATAATTAAAATTAATAATGCCCATTCTCCTTATAGTTTCTATGACTTCAACCTTTGGTAACGCATACATTAAACTACCCAAGTAAGTCGCACAATCACATTTTTTGATACTGTTGACTTATAAGTTCATGCCTCTTCATACTTTATATCACTTCCTTTTTAATTGTTTTTTATTGAATTGAATTTAATATTATCGTTTTTAATTGATTGTGTCAATAAAAAGGATAAAAAGAAATTGGATATTCGGATATTAGCTGATTATAACTTCACTTATATAGGCCTATCTTTCTATCCAAAAGACAGAGTAACGAACGTCTTTATAATTTCCACAGTCATTAATAGTACTTCTTTATTTATTATGATATAATTATTTTTATAAATAACCCGATATAAACAATCTAATTCAATTAAATACAATAAAAAGGTGATAAATATGCTAAAAAAAGAACGTCATATCTACATATTAGATAAGGTTCAATCCGAGGGAAGAGCATTGGTTTCTGAATTAACGAAGGAACTGAAGGTAAAGGAAGACACTATTCGAAAGGATATGCAGGAGCTGTCGGCAAAAGGATTAATTAAAAGGGTTCATGGCGGGGCATTAAGCATTGTCAATGACAAGGTAGACTTTAACACGAGAATTGATCAAAATGCTAAAGTTAAGGAAGAATTAGTCAAACTCGCTGTTCCCATTCTGGAAAAAGCGGATGTACTTTTTATTGATGGCGGCACCACTAACTTAAAGCTGGCTGAGAAGCTGCCTCAGTCTTATAAAGGGAGAGTATTAACGAATAGCCCTTCAGTGGCTTTTGCCCTAAGCAACCACCCTCATGTACAAATCTATGTTATTGGTGGTGAATTCAATAAGAATTCACACGTTAATACAGGTTCCTTTGCTATTAAAGAAATTGAGAGGATTCACGTAGAATTATGTGTACTTGGTATTTCATCAATTGATTCCAATCTTGGAATTACAGTTCCTCTTTTTGAAGAGTCCCTGCTAAAAAGTCAGTTAATTAAACAAAGTTCTCAAATACTTAGTGTGGTGACCAAAGAAAAGTTAGAAAAAGTCTCTACTTTCTTTGTCGAAAAAAGTAATGCTTTAGATTATCTAGTAACAGAGAAATCTGTACCGGCTAATATCATTGATGCATACAAGCAAAATGGGATAGAAGTCTTGCAATAACATATCCCTTTTAATCTCATGGATAGCTAACTATAGTAAGTCATACCTTTCACCTGATTTCTCAATATAGCACTATTCGTTTGTTTATTTTTCATGCACCAAAATAATTTATTCTCTTTTTATGCACTTTTAAATTAACAATAAGAAAGAGGCCGGATCAAAATTCCGGCCTCTTTCTTATTGTACTCCTTAGTTCTTTTTATATTGTATTATATAAACCTCGTTCGCTGCTGCTGAATCCAGCTCTGCAGCTTATTGAACAATGGGATAAACAAAATTCCGATAAAAATTCCTTTAATTATATTAAATGGCAGCACGCCACCAATAACTGCAATCCATTTCATTTGTTCAGACATTTCCCAGCCCATAAACCAGCCATAAGCAGGTAAAATTAGATAATAATTGAGTACACTCATTCCGACTGCCATAATAACAGTACCTGTTGCCAATCCGCTGACAAGACCTTTTAAACCCTTTATCCGATGATAAATAAGTGAAACCGGTAAAACAATCATTAATCCGGCAACAAAGTTGGATAAAACACCAATTGGCTCTCCAGATCCCGAAACAGCCAAATATAACAAGTTCTTAAATCCAACGACAAGCACTCCTGCCATTGGTGAAAAGATCAAAGATGCAATTAATGCAGGTACATCACTGAAATCCACTTTTAAATAAGGTGTTGGTAAAAACGGAAGTGGAAAATTTAGAAAAAATAAAACAAGAGAGATAGTACTTAATAATGCGATAATAATTAACTTTAGCAGCTGATTTCTTTTCTTCTTTTGCATCAGCTTACCTCCTCCATCATTTTTCCGATTCCAACTCGTGATGAAGGTACGATGCTATTTTTAGCCTGTAAGCAATTAAAAAACCCTAAAGCATAAGGGCTTTAGGGTTTGAGTCATCGCTAAATAAATACACACAAAACATGCGTATGGTTAAAAACAAGCTCGACATCTTCTCCCATCCAGACTATTACTGTCGGTTCTGGAATTACACCAGATCAACTGCATCAACGTACAGCTCGCGGACTATTTCCGCCGGTCGGGAATTACACCCTGCCCCGAAGATTGGAATCGAATATTTAATTACTTTCAGTATACCATAGCATATTCATTTGACAAGAGAAAAGTTTTTAATTCAAAGTAATTTCATATTTCCTTATATCAAACATCATCATGCAATGGATTTAAATCTTCCTTCCCTGTCAGGTTTTCAAGCATCGTTACTAATAATTCAATTTCCTTATCAATATCCTTCTTGCTTACTGTTTCTACTGGTGAATGCATATATCTGAGCGGTAGAGACACTAATGCCACCGGCACTCCTTTCCCTGTGTATCGCATTTTATCGGCATCGGTTCTTGTTGCATCCGGTGTTAATTCATATTGTAAAGGAATTGATTTGTCTTTTGCTGCTTTTTCCAGCCAACGATTGATTTTGTGGTGAATTGGTGCTCCTTTTGCTAAAACAGGGCCGCCTTCTAAATGAACCTCAGCCAGCTTTTTCGGATCAACATTTGGATAATCTGTTGCAAAGGTAACATCAACAGCAATTGCAAAATCGGGCTTTACTCCAGCCGCGGCAAAGTAAGCTCCCCCCATATTTGTCTCTTCGTTCACCGTACTTGCACCGTAAACGCCAATCGACAAATCTTTTCCAGACAGCTTGCGAATTACTTCTGCTACAATGAATGCTCCGGTACGATTATCCAGCCCTCTGGCGGAAATATACCGATCCTGTAATATTTCCGGCTCTGTTTTTAACACACAGAGATCCCCAATCTGAACCTTTTTAAGTGCCTCTGCTTTTGACTGAAATCCACAATCCATATAGAGGTCCTGCACACCGATATCACCTTTGATACCTCCATGATGCTGTGCGTTGACACCGATGACCCCTGTAAGTGTTTCCTGATATCCCAACACTGTCACCCTCATGCCAATAGCTGCTTTCAGATTAATTCCACCCAATTTTTCAAAAAATATAAAACCACGTTCATCAATACGCTGAATAATGAAGCCGATTTCATCACAATGACCTGCTAAAAGAACTTTAAATGGTGCATCTGGATTAACCACTGCAATCGCGTTCCCAACATGATCTGTCCTAATTTCATCGGCATACTCCTTGACATAATTAATCCATTTCTTTTGTATTTCCATTTCCATACTTGATGGAGATGGCGTATGAAGTAAGTCCATTAAAACATCATATTTTGTATCTGCCATGTTATAGCCTCCTATAAATGCTTGTCCAAAAGGACGATGAAAAATTCAAGCCGCCATTTTCATTGTACCTTCTAAACATTCCCTATAAATTCTTCCCTATCCTTCTTTACAAGGTAACTTTGGTTTACCAATTCTGCAGAAGAAGGTAAACTAACTATATCAAATAATTGAAATGAGGGATATAGATGTCATTAAATGAATGGTATGAAAAAGGGCTTGATCCAGATGAATACATCGAAGCAATGAATGTAAACAAAGAGGATTTATTGCACATTTATGATAACTTTTCATTACCTGCAGATGAAGCTTTTTTTGAAGAAATCAGAAGCAAGAACTTAAGAGCAATTATTCTTACAGAAGATTGGTGTGGTGACGCGATGTTAAACATGCCGATTCTTCTTAAAATTTCAGAGGCTGTCAATATGCCTGTCAAGGCTTTGCTTCGGGATGATAATCTTGAATTAATGGATCAGTATTTAACAAATGGAACAGCCAGATCTATCCCTATTATCATCTTTATTAATACAGAGGGAAAGGGAGTCGGAAAATGGGGACCAAGAGCTCCAAAAATTCAAGCGTATATAGACGAAGCACGCGCCCAGCTTCCACCAAAGGATGCCAGTGATTTTGAAGAAAAGCAAAAACAAGTGCACCGGTTTATTTCAAAATCCTATCGCGATAATCAGGATAACTGGTCTATCGTTTATGAAAGCATCAAAGAAACTTTAAAAACAATATAATTTTTAAAAACCATCGATTTCAAAGTATAAATCGATGGCTTTTTAAATTATGTATATTTATAGTTTCGGTTTTAATGAATAACATTCCTTTCTATCTGCGTATACTAACGAAAATAGATAGGAGGATTCCTTAATGAATGAGCGTTTTCTAAAACTTCTTTACTATCGCATTCCTAATATACTGAAACTGCTGCTTCTTGTTATAATTTCATTGTCGCTCTTCGGGTATCTTATTTATTTAATCGAACCACAGCGTTTTCCTACATTGTTAGACGGAATATGGTGGGCACTTATTACAGGAGCGACTGTCGGTTATGGAGATTATGTTCCTGTGACCTTGCCAGGCCGGCTGATTGCAGCATGCTTAGTTTTAACCGGCGGCGGATTAATTGCGTTTTATATCGCCTCCATATCCACTACAGCTATAAAGCGTGAAAAAAATTCACAGGAAGGCAAGCTTGCTTTTCATGGTACAAACCATTATATATTTGTCGGTTTTAATGAACAGACCCGGCAGCTTATTGACTTAATCATTCACCATTACTCAGATAAAAAAATTGTTATCATTGATCAGACTTTAACCAATCTTGCTTATACAAAGCTGCCAGTGCATTATATTAAAGGAAATGCAGCAGAGGATACCACTCTCCATATGGCCAACATTAAAGCAGCTTCCTGTATATTTGTTGCTGCCGATAACCAAAAATCCGATTATGAATCAGATACTCATGCTATCCTGACTACCATCGCTATCCGTGGAAATAATCGGGATATACCTGTTATCTTAGAAATTCTAACAAAGAAACAAATTGATAATGCCGCCCGTGCAGGTGCAACAACAATTATTCGATCAAATGATTTTATGAGCAGTCTGTTTTTCCATGAATTAGACCCGGAGATACAGGCAACACCTTTTGAAGATATTTATCATCTTCTTATCCAGCATAAATTTATTCACCAGCCTGTTCCTGATTCACTTATTGGAAAAACTTATTTAGAAGCGGTAACTCCCTTCCTGGAAAAAGGATTCCTTATAATCGGTGTGCTTCGTGAAAAAGAATATATCCTTCATCCAAAAACTACTTTTATCCTTCACGAAAAAGATACACTTATTAATCTTGCCAACCGGTAACGTTAAGTTGGATATTTCCTATACTTTATGATAAAGTAGTATATTGTTGAAAAAAGCACGTGTTCAAAAGATGCAGAAAAAGATTCCCATTTTTATTTACTAGCTTTATAGCTGGTATAAAAAGCTGCCTTTTCTTTTTCCATCCACTTTGGATAACTTAAAACAGAATTGAAAAAGATATAGGAGATGTTCAATATGGCTACAAACGTAGAAGTAGGTCAAGTACTAGAAGGAAAAGTAACAGGCATTCAGCCTTATGGTGCATTCGTTGCAATTGATGGTGACACACAAGGGTTAGTTCATATTTCTGAAATCATGCATGGATATGTAAAGGATATTAACGAGCACTTAAGTGTCGGCGATACTGTTAACGTAAAAGTCATTCAAATCGATGAAGGAAAAGGAAAAATTTCTTTATCTATCCGCGCTACAGAAGAAGCGCCAAAAGAAACTGCTAAACAAGATAATACAGTAAAAAACTACGATTCCAGCAATGAATCAAGCGGTTTTAACATTCTTAAAGATAAACTGCAGGACTGGATTGACCAGACGCAAAATAAATAAGCTGACAATGATCACCAAAAACAGGTGCCTGAATTTTCTTCAGGCACCTGTTTTTTAATGAAGTATACCTCTGTTCAGATTATCTTTTTTCAGATGCACCAAAATGTTTTTATAAAGACTCTCTCAAACTATTTTTTCTCTTTTAATTTAAGGGATTTCTGCTATTATCAACATCATTTTTCAGCACTTTATTTCCGGTTTAAATGAAAGCCTTTCAGGTCGTTACCCTTGATTTCATCACATTAATAGATTAAAGTAGAGTCATATATGGAATCAATTTTAAAGGGGGAACTCTAAATGACACATGTAACTTTTAAATATGATAAAGCACTTTCGTTTTTCGACAAAGAAGAAATTAAAAACCTTTCTCCATTTGTATTACGTGCACACCAAATGATTCATGAAAAAATTGGAGCCGGTAATGACTTCTTAGGCTGGGTTGACCTTCCTAAAAGCTATGATCAGGAAGAATATGCACGTATCAAGAAAAGTGCAGAAAAAATCAAAAATGACTCTGACGTTCTTCTTGTAATTGGTATCGGCGGTTCTTATCTTGGAGCCAAAGCAGCTTTAGAAATGCTGAACCATTCGTTCCAAAACCTTCTTCCTGCTGAAGAAAGAAAAGCACCCCAGGTAATTTTTGTAGGTCATCATTTAAGCTCTACTTATATGAGTGAGCTGACTGACGTACTAAAGGATAAGGATTTCTCTATTAACGTTATTTCTAAAAGTGGTACAACAACAGAACCGGCAATTGCTTTCCGTATCTTTAAAAAGCTTTTGGAAGAAAAATATGGTGAAGAAGAGGCTAAAAAGCGTATCTATGCAACTACTGACCGTCAAAAAGGCGCTCTAAAAACAACAGCTGATGAAAACGGTTATGAAACATTCGTTATTCCAGATGATGTTGGCGGACGTTATTCTGTATTAACAGCAGTAGGCTTATTGCCAATTGCGGCAAGCAATATTGATATCGACGCAATTATGAAAGGCGCCCAAGCCGCAATGGATGACTTATCGGTGCCTGACATAAACAGGAACCCTGCTTATCAATATGCAGCCGTACGTAATATTTTTTATCAAAAAGGAAAAGTAACAGAATTACTCATCAATTATGAACCTGCCCTTCAATACTTCTCTGAATGGTGGAAACAGTTATTTGGCGAAAGTGAAGGAAAAAATGAAAAAGGGATTTATCCATCATCAGCAAACTTCTCAACTGATTTGCACTCTCTTGGTCAATATATCCAAGAAGGAAGAAGGAATATTTTCGAAACAATTCTTCATGTAAATGAATCTAAGAAAAATTTAACTGTTGAAGAAGAAGCAAATGACTTAGACGGATTAAATTACTTAGCTGGTAAAAGTATTCATGAGATTAATGATAAAGCATTCCAGGGAACACTATTAGCTCATACAGATGGAGATGTTCCAAACTTAATCATTGAAGTTCCTAAGTTAGATGCTTATACTTTCGGCTATTTAGTATACTTCTTTGAAAAAGCATGTGCTGTCAGCGGCTATCTGCTTGGTGTTAATCCATTTGACCAGCCTGGTGTGGAAGCATATAAGAAAAATATGTTTGCTTTACTTGGCAAACCAGGATTTGAAAACGAAAAAGAAGAACTTGAGAAAAGATTATAATATGAGTGCGTGTTCAAAACAAAACTTCATTTCACGGGGACAATAATCTCTATGAAATGAAGTTTTTTCTATGGAATCCTGATTGTTTAACACGGTCATGCGTTAATAAAAAATAAATCTAAATTTTTTAAAATTATTTGGTTTATTCTTTTTAACAACGGGTATTACTATTATTGTAAGGCTTTCTCGTATTCCCCCTGTAGGCAGAGCGTATGACGCTTTGCTTTTTTTTGTCTAAAAACGGGAACTCTAAAGAAGTTTTAGACCAGTTTTCTACCTTTCTAAAGTATCTTTGTTATAATAGAAAAATGATAAGAATGCAAGGAGGCAAATAAAATAATGAGTTTTTTTGAAGAAGTACATGATCGCAAGCAAACAAAATCTATGAAATGGGATATGCTGCAGATGAGATTCCAGTCTGACGATGTTCTACCGATGTGGGTAGCTGATATGGACTTTAAAGCCCCAGAAGCTGTCAATCAGGCACTTATCCAACGCGCAGAGCATGGAATTTATGGATATACAGTAATTGATGAGGATGTTACATCTTCAGTGACCGACTGGTTAAAAAACCGTCATGGGTGGGATATCGAGCCTGAATGGCTTAACTACAGTCCTGGAGTAATTAATACACTTCATATGGCTTTACAAGCCTTTACAGAACCAGGTGATAAGATTATGATTCAAACACCTGTTTATACGCCATTTTACAATATTATAAACGTTTTAGATCGTGAAATTGTGAAGAATCCATTGATTCATCAGGATGATTATTACACAATTGATTTTGAAGATATGGAAAATAAATTAGCAAGTGGTGTAAAAGCTTTTATTTTATGCTCTCCGCATAATCCGGTTGGCCGCGTCTGGACTGAAAAAGAGCTGCGTAAAATGGCAGAGCTATGCCTGCAATATGATGCAATGATTTTTTCTGATGAAATTCATGCGGATTTAGTTTTTCAAGGACATAAACATCTGCCAATTGCGAGCCTGTCAACAGAAATTGCCGATAAAACAATTACTTGCATGGCACCATCTAAAACATTTAATTTAGCTGGTCTGCAGGCTTCTTATGCGATTACGCCGAATAAGGAAAACAAGGAAAAATTAACAAATGCCTTTCTTCGTCAGGGATTCAATAACTCCTTAAATGGAATGGCCGTAACAGCAATGGAAGCTGCGTACCGTCATGGACAACCCTGGTTAGAAGAACTGCTGGAAGTTATCCAGAGTCATACTGAATATATCAAGGAAATGTTTGCTGCGGATGCTCCTGAATTAAAAGTGACAAAATCAGAAGGAACATATCTTGTCTGGGTGGATTGCTCCGAATTAAATATGGACAAAAAAGAATTAAACCGATTCATGATTGATAAAGGACGTGTAGGCTTAAATCCTGGTCAGGACTATGGCGTAGAAGGGGACGCATTTATGCGTATCAATGTCGCATGTCCACGGGCAACTATCGAAGAAGGCGTTAAGCGGATTATCCATGCTGTAGAAGTTTGGAGAGAATCTAATAATTAAACCTATAAATAGAAAGAAGCTGCATTTCGAATGCAGCTTCTTTCTATTTATTCCATTATAATTGCCTCAAATTTTCGTTAGCACATGAAGTAGCCGGAGGAATTACCCATTTTCTTCATTTTCCTGTTTATCATTACTCTCTGTCGGGTCTGTAGGTGCTTCTTCTCTATCTCCGCTTTGAGAATCATTTTTAATAGCCCCGCAAATAATACGGTCACCTGAATCCCCAGCCGGCTGACTCATTCCATCATCCACTCCATCATGAATAATTAAAGAAGTACCATCATTAGTAATCAAGCTATTTTTACCTTTTTTCAACGTTGCTTCAGCAATTACCAATTCTTCTTTAACGTTCCCGTCTTCATCCGCTTCAATGTTGGGAAGGTCTCCGAGATGAGGCCCATCCGTCCGTAAAAGACCATGTTCTTTACCGTCAGGATTAAAATGGTTACCGCTTGAAGAAAAATCGGGACCCTCACATTTTCCATACTCGTGAACATGGATAGCGTGGAACCCTGGATTTAATCCTTCAACTTCAACTGTTACAGCTACTCCTCCATCCGTTTCATTTAACCTGGCTGTTCCTACTCGGTCTCCATCTGCATTATACATTTCTACCATTTCTGAGTTTGCGTGCGGCAGCAAACACCCTGATAAAAGAAACAGCATTGCGAAAGCCATCAACATAATCCATTTATTCCGTATGCTCATTGATAAACTCCTTTGCTTTTTCCATAGTTTGAGCAAAGAAGCGATTTTTTAGTCAAAAAAACTCCTCAAATCCTATTGATTAGAGGAGGAATTTGTTACATTATTATTTTCGTTGTTCTGTGCCTGATTTAAAGCATCCTGGTATTCCTGCTCAAAATTTTCCTGATCTCTCTTCGATTTTTTCATCATCCAACGCATAAAAAATACTGCTAAGATCAAAAAAAGAATCAGTGTTATTACAGCAGGAATATACTCCGTTTTATCTTCCGGAAAATAAAGAAATGGCATCATAATCATAAAGAATTCACAACCTTCCTGAAACAATTATAACAAATGCTTAAGGCATGAAAATCGTTCGATGTATAACGTATAAAAGCGCCCTGATGCCAGAGCGCTTTTATACGTTTGTTAAAAATTATTCGCCTAAATGTTCTTTGATAACGTCAGCGATACCTTTTAAAGCATCAGCTTCATCTTTTCCGTCTGCGCTTACTTCAATTTCAGCACCTTTAGGAATTCCTAAAGACATAACGCCCATAATTGATTTCAGGTTAACGTTTTTGCCTTTGTAGCTAACTTCAATTTCAGAATCAAATTGACCAGCTTTGTTTACCAGCAAAGTAGCCGGGCGTGCGTGTACTCCGGTTTCCGCAGTAATTTTAAACGTTTGTGACTTCATTATATACAACATCCTTTCAATTTGAAAATCTCTGTCGTTTATGTACCTGTTATTCACCTCACATAAACCTATGTTATATTATATACAAAAATCACGAAATATGAAATACATATCTACTTTTTTTATGAAAATGTATTCATTTGTTTTTCAAAAACCTTTATGATACCTTTATCATAAGGACAAAATGAATAATGGAGGTTTACAAAATGAGTGTACATATTGGAGCAAAGCAGGGAGAAATTGCAGATAAAATATTATTGCCGGGAGATCCGTTACGTGCTAAATATATCGCTGAAAATTATTTAGAGGATGCAAAGCTTTACAATGAAGTCAGAGGTATGTACGGTTATACCGGGACCTACAAAGGAGAACGTGTTTCTGTACAGGGAACCGGCATGGGAGTGCCTTCTATCTCCATCTATGTGAATGAGCTTATTCAAAGCTATGATGTCAAAAAACTCATCCGCGTAGGTACATGCGGAGCAATCCAAAAAGATGTTAAGGTTCGCGATGTTATCTTAGCTCAGGCTGCTACTACAGATTCACAAATGAATCAGCTTATCTTTAACGGAATTGATTATGCTCCTATTTCTGATTTTAAATTATTAAAAAATGCTTATGAAGCCGGTACAGAAAAAGGATTGCAGCTACGCGTCGGAAATGTATTTACAAGCGATACCTTCTATCGTGATAATGCCAAAGAAGTTAATGAATTGCTTGCCAAATACCAAGTACTTGCTATTGAAATGGAATCTACTGCATTATATACTCTGGCAGCTAAATATGGTCGTCAGGCACTATCAATTCTTACAGTTTCTGATCATATCATTACCGGTGAAGAAACAACCGCTGAAGAACGTCAGACAACTTTCCATGAAATGATGGAGATTGCTTTAGATACGGTTATTAAATAAATATTTTACGGGAATATGTATTTTTTAACCTGCAATACCGCATATTCCTGTTGGTTCCTGATCCTTTCTTTTATTATGATACAGACTATGGTAAAATAACAGAAAATTGATGCGTTAGTCAGGAAGGAAGTACCCTCATTCATGACATTATTGACGAATTTCCCATTATGGGCTGCACTGATTGCTATTGTATTTGCGCAAGTTATAAAGATACCTATTAAGCTGATTTTCACAAAGGAATTTCAACCTGGACTTGCTTTCAGTACAGGAGGAATGCCCAGCAGCCACTCTGCAGCAGTTACTTCTTTAGCAACTGCCATCGGTATTGTAGAGGGTGTATCATCAAGTGTATTTGCGCTGGCTTGTATATTTAGTGTGATTACAATGTTTGATGCTTCCGGAGTCCGCAGACAGGCGGGTGAACAGGCCATTGTTATTAATCAGCTGGTTCGCGATTTTCAACTAATAACCTCCAGTGCCAAAGGCTGGAGTAAAAAGAAAGAAAACGAAAAAATACAAGAACTAAAGGAATTACTTGGACACCAGCCAATAGAAGTATTTTTTGGTGCAATTACAGGGATTATTATTGCTTTTTCCCTTGCTCCGCTCTTTTCTTATTAAATAAAGAAAGCCAATACCTAGCGGCACTGGCTTTCTTTATTTTTATGTAATTTATTTTTTAAAACATTTGGTAGCCGCTTTTCCTTAAAAAGCGAATAACAAAGCCCGATACAATTGTACCAATAAAACCAGATAATAAAATCACAATATCAGCAATAGTTAAGCCGACAATTCGATCTCCAAGTGCTGAAAAGGATTCCCCGGTACTTGTAAAATAGCTAATAAAAGAAACATTATCTATAATAAAAATCATTACTATAGGAAATAAACATGCCATCAGCCATGTTTTTCTTAATAACATATTTAAAATAAATGCAATGCCAAAAAATATAACAAAATACAATACAACAGAAACAACAAGTTGAACCATTCTCTTCCCTCCGTCCTTTCTTAGGATGCATACAAGGGACATTTTATCTTAAAACTGCAAAAAAGCAAAGCAGCATCTGCCAAGCTTCGCTTTTTTGTCAATATATTTCTATAAGTGCGTGTTCAAAAAGTCCGATAATTAGGACCAGTCGGCTAAGGTCGCAACGTCCTGGGGTTGCGATTACTCACCCCACCGAGGACATTTGTTGCAAGGCCGACACTAGCACGTCCTATGCGTCGAAAGTTCAAGGCGACGAAGATTTTTCAAACGGATCGTATGCTTTATAATACGTGAGTAACGCTTTTGGTGGGGCGAGTAATCGCAGCCCCATTGAAAAATCTTCGTCAACGCAGAAATTCGCCGTGTCATCTTTTTTGGACTTTTTGAACATCCTCTATAATAAATGAAAATTCCCCTTCTTCAACAGCAAATTCCAACCGCCTAATTTATATAAATAATGATTGTCAGAAATTCGTTTTATTAATACTGCTTTCCAGCCGAATACCTTATGATTCTGTATCGTCGCTACCCCGTCATCCCTTCCTAAGGTTGCAAGCATACCTTGCTTAACCGGCTGACAGGAAGTAAGTTCTTTATTCTTTAGCCTCAAAGAGATATTTCTTGCAACAACAGCTGCCTCCCCTATGGCTTTTTTTGCAGTAGGAAGGATTTCTTCTCCATTTTCATTCGCAGTATATGCACAATCTCCAACAACGAATATCGAATCATCTTTGGTAGACAGCATATTTGAATATACTTCTATTCTTTTATTTTTTAAGTTTAGTCCAGATTTTTCAAATACTGGATTAGCTTGTACTCCGCCGGTCCAAATAAAAGTGTGAGAAGCAATAACATGTTCTTCCCCTTCCACTTCATATATCACCTTGTTATCCTGGCACTCTTTCAGTTTAGCCTGATGGATAATTTCTACTCCTCTGGATTGTAAAGAAGTGATTGCATAATGTGCCAAATCCTCATCAAACTTCTGCAGCAAAGAAGTATTTTCTTCAAGCATATATAGATGCACCAGTGTTTTCTCAACATCATATTCTCTACACATAACCGGGATCTGATTGATAAGCTCCCCGGCAAATTCAACACCAAGAATCCCTCCGCCACCAATCACAATATTTAATTTGCTCTCATCCTTTTTAATATCATTGGCATAGCTGGCAAAATTGTATTCTATATGTTCACGAATAAAACGGGCACTGTTAATATCTGTGATAGAATAAGTATACTCATTCAGTCCTGGAATCCCCTCCGTATTTGGCTCAGGCCCCATTCCAATTACGAGTAAATCATAATGAAGCTTTCTATTTTTAAGCTTAATCTTTTTGGCTTCCCGTTTGATTGAAACAACTTCATCTATTATAAAATTTATTTTTGAACGATTGATGATATCTTTTATTTTTATTTTAGAGCTATCTTGATGCAGAGTACCAGCAGCATTCTCATGTAAACAGCTTGTTTGGAAATGATAGTCATATTTATGCACTAACGTGATTTCGGCTTCATTCTGTCCAAGCTGCTTCTGAAGCTTTACTGCTGTCATTATACCTCCATAACCCGCTCCTAATATTACAATATGCGGTTTATTCATGGTTTTTCACTACTCCTATTAATTAATATAATTCTTACCAAAATATTTTTGTCATATAAATAACTTCATTTTGTAATCAAACTGTAATAATCACTAACTTATCTTAAATGCTCTGATAAAAAATAGCAAGCTTTAAAATCTCTTTTTTATCTATACTTATGAAGAAAAAGTGAAGACATGCAAAGAGTATTAAATTGTCAAAATAAGATATCTTTGAATTATCCTTCCTTTTGAAGCGATTTAATACAAACAAAAACGAGTTTATGATACCATAGGATTGGTAAACGTCTAGAAAGAAAAGAGGTATTTTATGGAGAAAGTTTTTGATGTAACAATCATTGGAGCTGGACCCACTGGCTTATTCACAGCCTTTTACGGCGGCATGCGTCAAGCTAGTGTTAAAATAATTGAAAGCCTGCCTCATATCGGAGGTCAATTGACAGCACTATATCCGGAGAAATATATATATGATGTTGCAGGGTTTCCAAAAGTTCGTGCACAGGAGCTTGTTGACCAATTGGAAGAACAGGCAAAATTATTTGACCCTGAGATTGTACTTGGACAGGCTATTGAGAGTGTTGAACGGTTGGAAGACGACAGCTTTCGTCTCATTTCAAACACTGGAGAAGTTCACCTGACAAAAACAATCATTATTACTGCCGGCAATGGTGCATTTCAGCCTAGAAGATTGAATGTAGGTGATAGTGAAGCGTACGAAGGTAGAAATTTACACTATTATGTGAAGGATATGAATAAATATAAGGATAAGCATGTTGCTATTTTAGGCGGAGGAGATTCAGCAGTAGATTGGGCATTGATGCTGGAAAAAACTGCTGCTAAAGTAACATTAATTCACCGGCGCGATCAATTTCGTGCACATGAACATAGTGTAGAGCAACTAGAGGCATCCACTGTTGAAAAACTCACACCATTTGCACCAGCAGCAATTGTTGCAAATGAAAAGATTGAAAAGCTTATCTTACAGGAGATAAAAGGAGAAGAATTAGTCGAATTAGAAGTAGATGATGTCATCTGTAACTACGGCTTTATTTCCAGCCTTGGACCAATCAAAGACTGGGGTCTGGAAATTGAAAAAAACAGTATTGTCGTCAATTCCAAAATGGAGACTAATATCCCAGGAATATATGCTGCAGGAGATATTTGTACGTATGATGGTAAAGTCAAGCTGATTGCAACTGGATTTGGTGAAGGGCCAACAGCTATTAATAATGCCAAAAATTACATCGATCCAAAAGCTAGGATTCAGCCAAAGCACTCAACAGCAATGTTTTAATAAATATACCGAAGCTATATAATGTTTTGATTAAGAACGTTTGAATGAAGAAGCCTTTTCATTCAAACGTTTTTCTTTTACGGATTGCTGAAAAGGAAGGAAATTGCAGGCAGCTGTCTGCCTTTACCGAGGTGATATGCTGCAGCAAATATAGGGAAAATCTATCTTTTATTGAGGGATTAAAAGAAAGATTGGCAGAATAATTCTGCCAACCTTTTCTCCTTTAACAATCACCGGGCGCTCCGGCATGCTCTGCAGTACGGAAGGAAGAACCGCACCCACAGGATATAATGGCATTCGGATTATCAATACTGAATCCTCCGCCCATCATATTCTCTTTATAATCAATCTTTGTGCCCTTAATAATAGGTATATCCTGATTGAAAAAAACAATTGGAATATCATTAATGGTTTCAACAATATCCAATTCTTCATTAACCTCATCTTCAAAGCCCAATGAATAGGATAGACCGCTGCACCCGCCACCTTTTACGCCAAAGCGTAGAAGTGATTGATCTGGTTCTTCTTTCATCATTTCTTTAATCTGTGCACTTGCACGATCAGTCAGTTCAATGATCATCTTCTGAACCTCCTTTATCCTTGTATATCCTATAAGCTTAGTATACACCTGCACTTGTCAGAATCAAGTAATTCATTCTACGCGTAGAAAATTCCTGATGCAATTGTTTCTGCTCCGCCAGTCATCCAGATATGATCATCTTCTTTCCATTCAATGACCAAATCTCCGCCAGCTAAATGCACAATTACTTTTTTTCCTTTCGTGACTTTATTATTTAATGTCGCAGCCACAACAGCTGCACATGCTCCTGTTCCACACGCTTCCGTAATCCCTGAGCCGCGTTCCCACACACGGAAATGTAATTCCTCGTCAGACACAACTTCAATAAACTCTGCATTGACACCTTCAGGGAACCGTTCATCTTTTTCCATAATTGGGCCAAGCGTTGTCAGCGGCGCTTCATCAATAGCATCAACCATCGTTACAACATGCGGATTTCCCATTGAAACAGCAGTGACATGTAATATTTCATCAGCAATCTGAAACGGCTCATTAATAACTTTTGTCCCTGCTTCTCCAAGCATTGGAATCTGCTCTCTTTGTAAAATAGGCTCCCCCATATCAATAGTAACCTCTTCTACTTCCTTATCTCTATTCACTTTAACAATAGCATGGACAACATTTGCTTTTGTCTGTATGGAAAATTCTTTTGTATTTACAATTCCTGTCTCATAAACATATTTTGCAGTACAGCGCAGCCCATTACCGCAATTCATTCCTTCCGAACCATCCTTATTAAAAATTCGCATTCCTACTTCTGCTTTTTCTGCTGGATGAATCAGGATCATCCCGTCTGAACCAATCCCTGTATTTGGATTTGACATTTTAACAGCTAATTCAGACAGTCGTTCTTCTGGTAAATCTGTATGAAATAGATCAATATAGATATAATTGTTTCCTAATCCATGCATTTTTGTAAAGGGTATTTTCATCCGTTACTCTCCTCTTCTGCTTATCCTTCTTTGATCTCTAACCCAAGCTGATCTAATACTTGATAGATCGGCTTTAAAGTTGGAATACCTTCAGCTACCATTTTATCATTTACCCATATGATAGGATAAAAAAGATCCTCTTCGATTATTTTTTCGACATACGCCTGATGAATAGAATCCGATTGCGGTTGATTTATATCAATATAATTATATTGAACACCGTCAGAAGCATACTTTCTTCCAATGGCGGCCTGGAGCCATTCGTACGTATCTTTGGAGCCCGGCGCGCCAACACAGCTGGCACAGATTTGTTCGCTTCCATAGACTGTTATCGTTATTTCCGGCATCTTTTACACTTCCCTTCAGAGTCATGCTATCTCTTAACATATACCTATATTAATTATTTTACAAAATAAGAGGAAAAAGATAAAATATAATTAACCAGCTAATTGAAAATCATTTTCAAATAGATTTTTTTGTTTAATCGCGTTATAATAGATTTGTAGGAAAGGAGTAGGTTATTGTGGAAGAACAAGTACAAGAAGTATTAAGCAAGCTTCGTCCATTCTTATTACGTGATGGCGGGGATGTAGAATTAGTTGACGTTGATGATGATGGCGTCGTTTTATTACGTCTCATGGGAGCATGCGGCAATTGCCCAAGTTCAACCATTACATTAAAAGCCGGAATTGAACGCGCACTTATGGCAGAGGTTCCTGGTGTAACAGAAATCGAACAGGTTTTTTAATGAATTTAATATAGAACGGAGCGCTCTTTTGCCTTGATAGAGACACTCCGTTTTTTTATTACCTTTATTTACGATACTGGTGTAACAGCAGGCTCCCCTTTGACAACTGCCTGAATATTATCCAGACAGAGCCGAACCATTTTTGTTCTTGTTTCTACACTGGCAGAGCCGATATGCGGGATGCATACTGTATTCTTCAAGCCAACAAGCGGATGATTTGCTCTAATTGGCTCTTCATCAAAAACATCCAGACCCGCTGCCTGAATTTCCCCAGTTTTAAGCGCCTCTGCTAACGCTTCTTCGTCCACTACTTTTCCGCGCGAAATATTTATAAAAATAGCACTGGATTTCATTTTTTTAAAAACAGCCTGATTAAATAATTTATCGGTTTCTTTAGTGTGTGGCACAACTGTCACAATAAAATCAGAAGTCTCTAAAAGTTCATCGAAGCTGACATACTTTGCATTTAATCGTTCTTCTGCATCTTTTTTCCGGGAACGATTATGGTACTGTATATTCATGTCAAAACCAGTTGCCCGTTTAGCAATAGCTTCTCCAATTCTCCCCATTCCAACAATTCCAAGTGTTTTCCCGTAAATATCGGTGCCTGCAAAGAAAAATGGGGCCCATGACTGCCACTTATCCTGCTTCACCCATTCATCCGCCTCCACGATACGTCTGGCAGTAGCCATAATTAGTGAAAAACCTAAATCTGCAGTTGTTTCCGATAAAACATCAGGAGTGTTCGCAACAACAACTTGATGCTTTTTACATGCTTCCACATCAATATTATCGTAGCCTACAGCCATATTAGCAACTATCTTTAAATGAGGAGCTTTTGATAACAGCTCTTCATCAATAGAATCACTTAACACCGCGAATAAAGCATCTGCATTTGCTATCTCTCTAAAAAGCGTCTCTCTCGGTACAGGCTCCTCTTCTTTTTCCCACATGCAAATCTCTAATTCGTCCTGATAAGCTTGTAAGTATTTTTCATCAATTTTACGGGTAATGTAGACCTTTGGTTTAGACATACTGGTATTCTCCCTCCTGCGAATAAATGATAATTCCTGTTCTAGTTATGATGATACTGCTTACAACCAGCTTATCATAGGAATCCGCCAATCGGAAACATCTACACCCGTCATTTCATAAAATTTTGCCAATCTCCTCTCGTACACTTCCTGATGCTTTATCAATTGCTCTAATCTTTGAAAATCCTGATACTGAAATCCTTCTTCTAAAAAATCATAAAGATGTATCGGAAAGAATAACCTCGCAAATATAAGTCTCCATGCAAACACTGATAATGGCTGATAATTTTGATAATCATTTAAGAATTGATTAATTTCTGTGTCCGGTCGATTATGCAAAAAAGAAAAACGAATATATTCAGCAATGTCCCGAGTTGGATGATCATACACGAGTTCATCTGTCCAGATAATTGATTTCCCGAAAGTACTCCATCTGGAGAAAGCCACTGTTCCCTGATCCGTTTGTAAGATTCGCTGTTCTTTCTCACTTTCCCGTAAATATTGAATAGCATTTTCGCTAATTCCAACAATATATGGTAAAACATCCATTACTTCCGATAAATAGCTGCTTGCTGCCTCTTCCTTTGCCTGCCTGGTCAATTCTTCTTCAAAAAAAGTAAGCTTTTCTTCCCAAAGCTTTCTCCATGTACCATAGCTGGATATAGCTTTAGGCTCATACTGAAAACTGCTGCCAATGCGATGAATATCTCCAAGTTTTTTCCCTGTACTCTCACTTACTGAAGCCTGTGAATAATCTTCTAATACGAGAACCATCCAAAGCCCATTTCCATGATTGGTAAACCATTCCCCGTTGATATTACGAATTGGGTAAGCTACAGAGGACATTCCATTTTCTCTTAAGAAATATGCTAAAGTTGCCTGCTCCATTAATATCATTTCCTTGTTTCCAGCAGGAATGGTAAAATAAATATAATGCTCTTTTTGATATCCTTCACGCTCTTCAATGAACTGCTTTCCTTCAACCTGGATTGCATATTGACTTCGGAGCATTTCTGACATAGGCATCAACAAACTCCTCCTTATCGTATATATTAAATATATGAAGGAAATGACTATACAATCATATTAAATCGAAAAAGGTGTGTTTTAGAATGACGAAATATACAAGTAAAACAAAATTGGAAGTAAGAGCAAGACAATTGCTAAAAGAACGTGGTGTAAAAATAGATGATATTGCCGAATTGGTATACTATCTGCAGTCAAAATATCATACAGATTTAACAATGGATAAATGCCGTTTTAACGTGAATCGTGTTTTGACCAAAAGAGAAGTTCAAAATGCTGTTATAACGGGTATTGAATTAGACATGCTGGCAGAGAAGAAATTATTAAGCGAGCCGCTTCAGGAAACAATTCAAATTGATGAAGGGTTATATGGAATCGATGAAGTAATTGCCTTATCTATTGTTAATGTATACGGGTCCATTGGCTTAACTAATTTTGGTTATATTGATAAACAGAAGCCCGGTATTTTAGAAAAACTAAATGATAAAAGCAGTGGCGAAATTCATACATTCTTAGATGACATCGTTGGTGCTATCGCTGCAGCAGCATCCAGCCGTCTCGCTCATGGAGATGCAGAGAACGAGCATGAGGAACTGGACGGATAAAAAAAGAAAAGCATTCATATTCTGTTTTATATAGAATATGAATGCCTTTGTATTACTCAAAAGTCCATTCTGATAAATTTTCAATTATATAGGTCGGTTGTTCCTCAAAAGCCACCAATTCTTCCTTAGAGGTAACTCCTGTATGAACAAATAGAGTTTCCACACCTGCATTAAATCCTGATTGGATATCCGTTTGATAATTGTCCCCCACCATTAAAACATCCTCTTTCGGAAAACCAAGCACATCTAATGCCTCTTTCATAATAATTGTATCCGGTTTTCCAATAAAAACCGGATTTTGCTGTGTACTGGTTTGCACCAATGCTGTAAAAGCGCCATTACCAGGTCCCATTCCCGCTTCAGTCGGAATGGCATGATCCCGGTTGGTGGAAATAAACTGTGCACCTTTTCTGATAGCAATACATGCTGTCGCAAGCTTATTATAATTAATATCTCTGTCTAACCCTACAACAACAGCATCCACATCTGTACTGTCTGTCAATTGGATACCATGTTCCTTTATCGGCTCCTTCAAACCACTTTGTCCAATACAGTAGCATGTTTTTACAGACTGGTCCTGTAAATATTTTGCAGTAGCCATACTGCTTGTAACAACCTGATTATGATCTGCCTTAATCCCTAATCTGTTTAACTTTTCAGCCACTTCCTGGGTACTTTTAGTAGAATTATTCGTTACAAACACATAGGGAATATTTCTGTCTGCTAATTGCTGAACAAATGGAACAGCTTCGGGAATGACCTCATTCCCTCTATACATTGTTCCATCTAAATCAATAAGATATCCTTTATAGTTTTTCACGTTATTACCTCTCTATCTCTATTCCGCCATTGAAATTTATAATACCATGCTGTCTAATCAATCACTCTGAGGTTGCAGCAATTCTCCATTGACAGCATTTCTCCCCGTCAACAAGCAATGATTTTGTCTTTATTTCCTGATTCGGAAATAAAGCTTCGTACATTTCTTTTTCATGCTGGCACATGACCGGATAATCCTTTGCCACTTCTAAAAAGGGACAATGAAAATTATTTAAATGAAATCCACCCCGTCCCTTATTCTCCACTTGAAACATATAACCGCTTTTGTTCTGCAGATCCTTCAAAGCAGCTATTTTCTCTTCAGTAGTCGAATACTTATCTAAATACTTCTTTAATTGTTCTTTTTCCTTGGTTGATTGTTTTTTAAGAAGATCACTGATAAGCTGGTTTCCCTGTAATTCTTCTAAGTCATGAAGCAAATCTAACGAGAGTTCTTTATAGCGATTGGGAAAACGTACCTGGCTCTGTTCTGTCAGGCTATATGTGTGATAGGGCCGCCCAATCTCTTTTTTATGCTGCTGTACTTCAATAAACCCCTCTTGTACAAGCGTATGGAGCTGTTTCCTGACAGCTGTCTCAGAAATAGCAAAGTTCTCCATAATGGCATCCATTGTTAACGTTCCCTGTTCCTTCAGCACCCGGATAATCTTATCCTTTGTCGAGATACGTTTTCCCATCCGCTTAAGCCCCCTTTTTAAGCATGCTTGTTACTTATTAGTAAAAGCATTTGCAACGCCTAATTCATTCTGCAGATATTTATCAATCCAATCTGAAAAGTGCATGAATATATTTAAATTCTCTTTGAAAAACTGTTCTAAGCTTTTATGATCGATTGTCTGGTAATCATGTACTAAAGGTTTCCGCCAGAGAATGAGCGCTTTATAAGCTCCCTCTTCCTCCACAGGAATAACTTTTTCATCCACTAAAATATCAATAATATCCTCATAACTGCCGGGATCTCTCATAATAAATCCGTCTATCATCATATTCCCGACGTCCAGCGTTCCTTCAATAAAAATATGCGCCATACGCTCTAATGCCAGATAATCTATTTTGCTTTTATAGGAATGATTTCTCAATGTATCTAAAATGTCAGTCATAAATATCAGTGTGCGCCTAATTTTTTCTTGATCTACAAAATACATTATTGATACCTCCAAAAACGTCTATACTATTATCATATCATAATTACCAGAGTAATTTCACCGGACTTTCATTGAAAATAAAGAAGACAAACGAATTTTATCCTTCTTTTTCAAAAACATGGTATAGTAAGTCTAATAAGAACTAAGGGGACGTATGCACATTGGAAAAGCTACAAATTTTAAAAATGGATGCAAGCAGTATTGCAACGGCAATAAAAAAGAAACAAATTACCTCAGTAGAAGCTGTGACAGTTTTTATAGAACGAATTAAAGAAATTAATCCTTCTATCAACGCTGTTGTGGAAGACCGTTTTTCTGAAGCGCTGCAAGAAGCACATGAAGCAGATGAGCAGCTTCAAAACAATAAATCTGTAGGCAGATTACATGGCGTACCAATCAGTATCAAGGAATGCCTCCATGTGAAAGGGATGAAGACAACAGGAGGCTTAGAGCATCGCCAGGATCTTATTTACCAGGAGGATGCCGAAGTTGTAGATCAATTAAAGCAGGAGGGAGCCATTATTCTTGGAAAAACCAATACACCTGCACTTTGCTTTTGTCAAGAGACAGATAATAAACTATATGGCAGAACGAATAACCCTTGGGATCCAACTAAAACTGCCGGCGGATCAAGTGGTGGAGAAGGTGCACTGCTGGCGGCTGGCGGCGCAGCAGTTGGTATTGGTTCTGATGTTGGCGGGTCCATTCGTTTTCCAGCGCATTTTAATGGTGTTATCGGCTTCAAGCCAGGCAACGCTACCGTATCCGTCGAAGGACATTTCCCAGCGGTTCAGCATGACCTGCAAAAACGTATGCTTACTGTGGGGCCAATGGGAAAGTCCGTTCAGGATATGCAGCTTATCTACGAAATTTTATCTCATTCGCCTGTAAAGCCGCAAACTTTGCGTGAATTTAAAATAGAGATATTACCGCTGAATCCCGGCTACCCTCTTTCTACAAAGACAGGACAATTATTAGGACAGCTGGCGAATTTCCTTGAAAAAATTTATAATGTCCAGCAGATTATGCCACCTTATTTTAGAGATAGTGCATTAATCTGGCAGGAAGTGATGTCCATCAATGGAAGTAAATTAGTTGAAGATGAAGCATTTAATAATGACCGCTCCGGCTTACTGCGCTCGTTTTTAAGAGAAAAACTGAACCAGCGCACAAAAGTTCATCCTTATTTATCCTGGGCAATCATGGGAGCTAAAATGTTCAAGCCTTCCCGAAAAAGAATCATGGAAATCACTGATATTCTCCAGCAGGGAGATGAACTGTTAAAGACATATTTAGATAAGCGCCTGCTGATTCTACCTGTTTATTATCAATCTGCGCTGGAGCATGGCCAGGTTTTTAAAGAGATCTTTTCTATCCGGAAAACATATTTGCAATATATGCCGTATACAGCATACGCAAATGTATGGGGACTTCCTTCACTTACTGTGCCTGTTGGTGAAGATGAGAAAAACATGCCGATAGGAGTACAGATAATCAGTGGGACTGGAAATGAAGACGCCATTTTCCGGCTTGGAAAATTACTTACTAAGCGTTTTCGCGGATATAAAATAGCTCCGGTGGAAGAACGGTAATTATTAGTAGGCGTTATTTCCCTCCATCTGTACAAAATGAAATTATAAGGAGGGAAATGAAGATGCCGAAAAAAGATTATCAAGAGCTCTCAACAGTTCAAAAACAGCATGATGCTTTAATTCCAGAGGAGTTTCCAGAAGGATCTTATGGATCAGATATTCGTGAAAATGATTTAGTTTCCGGAAAATCGACAGATTGGGAAGAAGGCCAGCAGCGGACCAGTGCATTTACCTATGCGGATAAAGAACAGCATAAAAAGCTGCAGAGAAGAGCGCCCGGGGCGCATCCATTAGGGAAAGAAGATTAACGTTTATTACGGTATAAAAAAAGAAGTTCAAGAAGCCTTCTTATTCCATCATAAGAAGATATATTGAACTTCTTTTATTTTTGCACTTTTTTCAAAACAAAATAGGCACAGCCAAAATTGCAATATTCATACATATAATCCTGAAAACAGCTGATTTTAGCATCAATGGGGGCTTTGGCGTGATTATCATGATAAAACCCTTTTAGGCGCAGCTGTTCATAAGCCCAATCTCCGACAATAAAATCATATTTCGATAAAACCTCAGAATAACGTTCCTTGATAGCCTCTGCTTCAAAGCCATTTTTATTTTCTTCAATTAATTCATATGTTTTCCCATTTAATTCAATCATGAGAGGACACCTACATTCCTTTTCAATTATTCTTAGTTTATCACAGAAACAGTTAGAAAAACCAGAAAAAATTACCTGCATGAATTACGCTTCTTTTCTAAAACTAACATATAAAGAAAATCCAAAAAAACGGCAGCAAAAGAAAATATGTCTGTTCTCTTTGCTCAACCGCGTTCAAAAAATCTTAGAAAGGATAAATGAATATGAACAAAGGAATAGGAATTATCGTATTAACTGTTTTTATGACACTTGCAGGCTGTGCAGCTGACCAAAACAATACAGAATCAGATCCATTAGATCCAAAAAACAGAAGGCCGGAGATGGAATCAAATACTAACTCGCCATCACGTGATCAGCTTGGTTTTGTCCGCTATACACAGGATGAATTTGAGCAGAATAATCAATCCGAACCAAAAGCAATTCATGTTGACAGAAATGAAATGGCTGATATGATTACCCGTATTTTACTACAAAACCCTGATTTTAAAGAAGTGGCGACATTGGTGACGGATGAAGAAGCTTTAATCGCATTTGAAGCATCTAATAATATTTCTAAACAGGAAGCTATTAAAAATGCAGAAAAAACAGCACTATCCATCCTTCCCGGCTACTATACAATTCATGCTTCTGACGACAAAAGCTTAATTCAAAATATTGAAACACTGCATTATTCCGTTATGGAGGATGACGACTTAGATATTGATCCATTGGTTCAGACAATCGTTGATTCCATGAAGAAAGACGACTAAAGAGAAATAAAATATCTATATTTTATAAGGAGGTGATCCATCTGGTTAGAATTCGCAATGTTACACTGATGATGCTTTGTTTCTTTTTTATTTTTCAAACAGCCTCTTTGGTACAAGCAGATCCAGAAAATCAAATATATACAGACAGAATGGCTTTATTTAAAAAAATAGAAACAATTACACAAGTCCCGTGGTACTATTTCGCAGCGATGGACAATTACGAGCGGAATACACTTCCTTCCACTGAAGAAGAAAAAGTTATTTCAATTCAATTCGATGAGACAGAATGGTTTGGTTTAGGAAACGCTGCTAAATCAACGGAACAGGATATTATAAGGCAATTCGGCGGAATTGGTAAGGACGGGAATGACGATAATCAAGCAGATTCTAATGATCCAGAAGACATCCTCTATACGATGGCAAATCACATTTTATCCTATGGCTTACAGGAGGATGATATAAAAATTGCAATTTGGGAGCATTATAAACGTGATTTAACTGTACAAACTATCATGAATACCGCAAAAGTGTTTCAAAAATTTGGTGATATTCATTTAACAGACCGGGCTTTCCCCCTAGATACGAATTATAATTACAGCTACCGAAGTACATGGGGAGACCGCCGTGGATTTGGCGGCTTACGAATTCATGAGGGTACAGATATTTTCGCTTCCTATGGGGTTCCGGTACGCTCAACAACGTATGGAGTTGTTGAAATGATGGGCTGGAACCTATATGGAGGCTGGCGTATCGGAATTCGTGACATTTATAATATTTATCATTACTATGCACATATGAGCGGATTTGACGAAGAGATAAAAGTTGGTCAGGTCGTGCAGCCTGGCGATATACTGGGCAGTGTCGGATCGACAGGTTACGGCCCGCCGGGGACATCCGGTAAATTTCCTCCGCATCTTCATTACGGCATGTATAAAGATAATGGGTACAGTGAATTTTCATTTGATCCCTATCCTTTTATTTCGAAATGGGAACGTATGGAGAAAAATAACAATTAAATTTGTATTGGCAATATGGTGTGTATCCCATTTTTAACGGAGTACACACCATATTTTAAATACAATAATAATTTTATAAAGCTTATCCTTTACCTTTTTGAACTGCATTCCAAATACTGGCTGCTAACCCTCCCCATATAATAACGATACCGATAATCATTACAATAATTGCTGAAGCACTCATAAGCATGTTACCTCCTATTTATCGTCGTAATCAGATAACGAATCATTGGATTTCCATTTCATTGATGCCAGAACAACTCCAAGCACTAATACACCGGCTACTACTGCCCAGCCCGTATTATTTATAAAGGCATTGGAGTAGTTTTCATAATTCCCAGAGTCTGTGTCAAACTCTCTCATTAAATTCAGCTTAAACAGTCCAAACATCATATAACCCATTACAATCGGTGTAATAACAGCTATGCTGATCGTCCACCATGAACCAAGACGAATATCTGAAATTTCATTGGCATGATTTTTAAGTATATTGGTTTTACGAAGAATCCAGGCAATTAAGACTACTTCAACAAGACCGATCATGGCCACACCGAATTGATTAATAAAATAATCAATATTATCTAAGAAGTATAAGCCGCCTTTAGAAGCGTATAATAATGAAAGTAGTGCTGCAAGACCTCCACCAAAAAGAACAGCTTTCGATCTTGAAATTTTGAATTTATCTACCAATGCAGCTACATAAGTCTCAGTAATAGACATTAAGGATGTTATTCCGGCAAGAGTCAACGATATAAAGAATAGCGCCCCGAACAACCCGTTAAATGCCGGCAATTCATTAATAATAGCAGGGAATACAACAAACGCAAGCCCAACTCCTCCAGCTACAACTTCATCCACACTAACACCAGCTGAAGAGGCCATAAATCCTAATATTCCAAATACACCAATTCCAGCTAATAGCTCAAAACCGGAATTTCCAAACCCGACAATAAATGCGTTATTCGTAATATCTGATTTTTTAGGCAAATAACTTGAATAAGTAATCATAATTGCAAAAGCAATAGATAAACTAAAGAAAATTTGTCCATATGCTGCAATCCATACACTTGGTGACAAAATTTGACTGAAATCAGGTGTAAAAAACGCATTCAAGCCTTCCATTGCACCAGGTAAAGTGACTGCTCTAATTACAACAACAAGAAATACAATAAGAAGTAAAGGAATAAAAATACGGTTTGCAACCTCAATTCCTTTTTTAACACCTCGGAATAAGATTCCAAGTACTAACAGCCAGGTAATAATCAGCGGAATTAACACGCCTGGTACCAAGCCGCCTATTTGACCAGGAATTTCAGCTAACTGCAGATACTCTCCAAATAAAAAACCTTCTGTATCTGCTCCCCAAGTTTGATTAAAAGAAAAGATAGAGTAAGATATTGCCCAGGCAATAATCACTGAATAGTATGTTGAAATGACAAATGCGACAAGTACTGCCCACCATCCGATAAATTCTGTTTTCTTATTAATTCTTCGAAACGTTAAAGGGGCAGATCCACGATACTTTTGACCCATTGCAAATTCCATAATTAAAATAGGAATACCTGCTGTCAATAAAGCAAATAAATAAGGTATAAAGAATGCTCCGCCACCGTTCTCATAAGCAACTGCCGGAAAACGCCATATATTTCCTAAACCAATCGCTGATCCGACAGCAGCCATTATAAACCCGGCTCGTGTTCCCCATTGTGAACGATTTTCCATCCATGATAACCTCCTTTTTAATAAGTAAATCATAATGAAAGCGCTTTTAAAATAGAATAATAACAAAAATCATTACTTTCAGACTATTCAATTGTATTATATCTCTTCCTCAACTTTTGTCAATATCCAATAATGGAAATTATAGTATTTAATTACAGAAAGATAAAAATCACATAAAAAAGCACCTAGTACAAAAGCTTATGCAGAAATATTGTATGACAATAGAAGATATTCAAAAAGCTTGGAATACTAAAATGTATTCCAAGCCCTTCGTTAAGATGCCTTCTTTTTTCTCTGAATAAATAATATCTGTGTAAACCAGACAATCCCTATCAAGAGAATAACCGTCAAAGCTAAAGCAACCCAGGTTGAATGGGTAAGTCCGACAACAAAGAAGCCGATTAAAGCTGTAAATGCTGCAATGAAAGCATACGGCAGCTGCGTAAGAACATGATCAATATGATGTGCACCTGCTCCAGTTGCAGATAAAACTGTTGTATCGGAAATCGGTGAACAATGATCTCCAAATACTGCTCCAGCAAGCACAGCCGCTAAGGCAGGTAAAAATAATTCCATATCTGTATTCGCCATAATTTCTGCCGCGATCGGAAGCATAATACCAAAAGTTCCCCATGATGATCCAGTCGCTAAAGCCATTAATCCGGCAATAATAAATAAGATTGCCGGCAGATAATCTGCTGAAATAGACGAGTTATTTACTAGGCCTGCTAAATAACTCCCTGTCCCTAATTCACCAATAATAGAACCGATCATCCAGGCAAGAATAAGAATATTAATTGCTGGAATCATTGTTTTAAAGCCTTCTACAAAAATTCTTCTCATATCTGAGCGAGGTTTTCTCTGCTTCATATGAAAAATAACTGAAGTAAGAACTGCTGTGACACCGCCAATAATTAAGGAAAGATTGACATCTGTATTTGCAAAAGCGTCTATGATGGATGCACTGCCTTCTGTTTCCCTTACCCCTGTTCCAATCATAGCAATCACCGTAACAATAAATAATACAATAATAGGAATAATTAGATGAAAAACTTTCCCGTCCCTATGCGGATCAAATACATCGCCTAAATCTCCCGATACTTGATTTCTTTTCGGATCAAGCAATTCTCCTTCTTCTCTTGCTCTTTTTTCATGTGTATACATTGGACCTATATCAAAATGAAAATACGCTACAATGAATACTAAAATAATTGAAGCAATAGCATAAAAGTTCAAAGGTATCATTTGTATAAATGCTTCAATCGGCTGAATTGTTGTAATACCATTTACTGCAAATAAACTGCCTAAAATACCAATAATATAAGCTCCCCAGCTTGATATTGGTGCTATTACTGTAACCGGAGCAGAACTGGAATCGATATAGTATGCCAGTTTTGCACGGGAAATATTTTGTCTGTCCGTCACAGGTCTCGCAATTTGTCCAACTGCTAAGCTGTTAAAATAATCGTCTATAAAAATAATCAATCCAATAACAGCAGTCATCAGCTCTGCACCGGTACGTGTCCTTACACGCTGCAGCATCCAGTCCCCAAAAGCTTTTGCTCCGCCGGATGCCTGCAAAAATGCAGTAAGCACCCCTAAGAAAAGGAGAAAACTAATTAATAATAGGTTCCCGGTTTCTATTGATCCATTTGCATAAAAAATAGTATAGAACACAGTCCATATTTCTTTTAATGTTGCCCCTATATGAAAATTACTTAATAATAATGCCCCTACTACAATCCCTGTTCCTATTGAGATAAGAACCTTTCTTGTTAACACCACTAATATCAGCATGACAATTGCAGGTATCAACGACCAAAATGTACCATCCATATTAAAACCTCCATCTATTTATTTCCCGGCTCAGGATAAATATCCCTGTGCTAGATTGACGACGCGCGGAGAATAAAAACAATTTAATAATCTCCTCCCGCGTTCACAACCGATTCGAAATAAGGAAACCAGACAAGGCAATTTCTGCAAAAAATGATGAAAATCTCCTTGTGAACGCAAAAAAACAATGATAGAAAATAACCTACCATTGTTTCACCAATTCACGTTATCCTCCATTTCGATCAGTAGTTCTCCATGTAAATTATTACATGACAGCATAGTACTTTTTCAGTAATATGCCAGCAATATAAAGTACGACCCCTTTATATACTTCGGCAAACTATCCTTTCTCCGGCAATCACAGTTGTCATTCTCCTGCTGGATACTTATATAATTTGCGCCTCTACCTCACCGATCTGATAAGGTTTTTATTCAACTAAACTGTACTATACTACATCTTTAATCCTTCTGCAAATCATCTTTCGGAATGGCAATATTCGGAACATTCCCATCTCCTCCATAAAAATCGGGTACTTTGCCCATAATTGCTCCTCCGTCCAAATAAAGTTCAGTATGTACTGTTCTTACTTCCGAAGTAAATGGCACAATAATCTGTACATCAGCTTCTACATTAATATACAAAGAGACCCAAGCTCCATTAATACCAAACTCTTCTTTTTTGTCTACAATATTCGTCCGTACAGCTCCGACAACCTCCATATTAATTGGGATTTTGGGGCCTAAATTAGCTAATACAGAATTCCCTGTTATTTGCCCTAAAGGAATCTCAATCAAAGTAGGATCTACTTGAGCCCTTCCTTCTGCACCACCCTCATAGTCATCTGGTTCATGCAGATTATGTTCAAATTCAAGCTGCTCTCCACGATTTACATAAGTAAAAAATTCTTCAACCCGGTCTGTAGCTACTCTGTTAACTTCACCGATGACTGCCGGGTTCCAGTTATATGTTACAAAATTTCCTTCATTATCATATGTGATTGTAACCATATCTTCAAATCCATAATCCTCTACATAATTAACAGCAGAATTAATCGCTCTTGTTGCAAATTCATCTGCTTTTCGTTTAGCAATATCAATAATAATCGGTTCAATTTTAACATTAATCAAGTAAAAGCTGAAACCAACCGCTGTAAAAAACAAGATAAATGTCAGCATCAGAATGGAGCGCCGGGATGGAGGCATTCTTCTTTTTCTTCTTGGCCGATATCGATACCGTTTTTTAAACCTCAACGAAACAACCCCCCTCCTTTATAATTTATGCATCTGTTGAAGTGAATTAGAACAATGTAAAGCGGATTAACATATACGCAATATTTTTTCTCATTCAGAATATTAGAAGAGGACACACAAACACCATTTCATGATATTGAAATACAAAAAACACTTTTTTCATTTCATACTAAAACAGCATGAATAAAAGAAGTGTTTTTTTGTCTTTAAACATATTATGATATTTTAAGCAATGCTTCCTTTCCGGTAATTCCTACTTCCCACCCGTGCTCCTTGGAAGCATCTGTAATTTTTTGTAATGGAGCATTCAACAATTGATCAATGGTTCTTACTCCCATTGCGCGGCCGGCAATGACATTTCTTTCTTTCAGCTTAGGTATTTCATTGAAAATATCAACATCCAGTGCTGCACACATAATGTACCCTATATCATTACTAATCGTTAATAAGGTTGTTTTTGGCAGCTCAACACTTACTGCTGTAAAAATAATTCCATCCACCTCAAGAGGTTCTACCGTAATCATAAAAAAAGCCCCCCTCTGTTATTCTCTCGTGATAAGTGTATGCAGAGAAGGGGGAGAACGTCACAAGTGGAAGTGACAGTGTCTAAGACTGCTTTACAGCATAGGCTAATAGATCACGTAAAAACTCTGGTACAAAATATTGTTTTTTCGCAGAACGGGCAATTTCCGGCAGCAGCTGGCCAAGGGTAAATACATCCGCAGTAGCAACATAGTAAGTTTTATCTGGATTAATCGGGTAACCATTTTCTGTATAAACCTGCTTTACATAAATATCACCATTACGATGAAAAGCTGTCTCTACCCTGATCCCAGAGAAAATCATTTTACCTAAAATTTCTCCCCGAAAGCCAAATCCTTTTAATTTCAGTTCTGTAAAAGAGGTAGAAAGCGATGCTCTGACTGTCTCTACAATTTCATCTCCTCTTAAATCAACAAGGACAGGATTAATCGGATGCGGACAAATCCGGTGAAGATCTCCTTTTGTAATTGCTCCAGCCGGCAGTGAATCTAATAATACCCCAGCATTCAGCATTGCGATATCTGCATTGGTCCATCTTTTGAGTACTTTTGTCAAAGATTGGATAATTGGCGTTTCTCCAAACCATTTTACCTCAAGAGGCTCTTCCACAACTGCTACTACCTGATCCAAATAATGATTTGCCTGCTGCAATAATTGCTGCAGATGCTCTTCAGTCTTCAAATCCTTTACGCTGTCTATTAAACTTACTGCATCCGCTTCTTTAGAGATAATCTGCTTCTTTTCATGATCCCAGATAACCTCTACTTCACCCATATAGTAACAATGCTTCCCAGCTGCAGTTATCAGGGTCTGATTTACCACTTCACCTTCTTCTAATAAGTGATGCGTATGTCCGCCAATAATAACATCAATATCCGGATATCTCCTCGAAATTTCCTGGTCCACTGAAATTCCTAAATGTGAAAGCAGAATAATCATATCTGTTTCTCTGGCTAATTCTTCTATATAGCTTTCAATAATGTCAAATTCATTTTCTACATTCCAGTCAAGCAGATTATAAAAAGCATTAAATGGAGCCGTTAAGCCTAATACTCCTATCCGTATACCGCTTTCTGTTGTAAATGTATGCGTACGTTTTAACCAAAATGGTGTAAACTCATCCATACTAAATAAATTACTGCACACAACTTGAAAATCCGCCTTATCATATAATTGATATAATTCTTGATGGGACAATGTGATACCCTCATTATTTCCAATCGTCACGATATCATAGCCTGCTTCATTTAATAACTCTACATTGGCCAGCCCACTTGAGGCTTCTGTAATAGGATGGGACCGATCCACATGATCTCCTACATCCATCGTAAAGTAAGATTCTTTATTTTGCTTTCTTAAGTCTTGCTTCTCTTTTAAAAATGCTGTTACTCTTGGCCACTGTTCAAAATTACTATGCAAATCGTTTGTATAGTAAAAATAAATTTTTTCTTCAGACATACTTCACCCGCCCCTAACCGATACCTTGTAAAATCATCCGAATTCCCATTATAATCAATAAGATTCTTAAAAACAGCTCCAATAACGAGCTTGAAATCTTTTGGTTTGTAAATGCACCCAGCTTACCGCCAATCCATGCTCCAGGAATGAAGAAAAGTACATAGGCCCACTCAATATTGCCGAGGGCAACATGCGTTATGCTTCCAAATAAGCTGACGAAAATAATCATAAACATAGAGGTAGCTGTTGCAATATGTGCAGGAAAACCAAATACAAGCAGCATAACTGGAACCATAATTGCTCCTCCGCCTATACCAAAAAAGCCTGACAGCATCCCGACAAAGAACGCAATGACAATAGCAGGTACTATTTGAATTTTATATGTATATATTTCTGCTCCTATTTTCGTCTGGCGTGATCCTTTTTCAGATTCATCTGCTTTTCGCGGCTTAATTCCTTTTAACTGTCTGTAAAAAAGAATTGCGGCAATAATAATGATTAAAATACCAAAATAAATATAAAATGTATTTGCCTGAACAAATTGATTAAACCAGGCTCCGCACATACTCCCTGGAATACTGCCGATTAAAAACAGTCCGCCTGCTTTATAATCAATCCGTTTTGTCTTTGCAAAGGATAAAGCAGAAGATATACCTGTAAAAAACATAACCAGCAGCGACATTGCTACGACTGTTTGAGGTGTCACCCACTCAAAGCCTTCTATATTACCGCTGGCAAGGAATAGTAATGGAATTAATACGACTCCGCCTCCGAGTCCTGCCAGACTTCCAACAAACGCCGCCAGCATAGCGACAGCAAAACAAATAAGAATAACTAATACCACCAAGTACACCTTCTTTCTATATCTTTATAATATCATATTGTAGACTAGTTGAAAGTTAACAAACTTCATACTGGATGTATTGATTTTCATCCTAATAAAATAAACCATTTTTATGTAATTTTGTAAGTACACCTATTGCATCATTTATCTAATTTATGCTTATTCCCTATTGCCAAAGACGCCTTAAAAAGTTAGAATATTATCAATAAGTTAATTAATTAAATTAATTATTTTAGTTATTGTAATAAATTAGCTAAATAAATTGACGTTGCTTGTCGAAAAGAAGGTGAAAGCATGGACATACATGTAAAAGAAGTTGTCAATGGATGGAAAGAATTCACATTAACAAATAACATCATTGAAATCAGCATACTCAATTATGGTGGGATTATCACAAGGCTGTCTACACCAGACCGAAGTGGGAATGCAGAAAATATTGTTTGGACTTTTAAAGATTATCATAACTATGAAAAAAACCCGTTGTATTTAGGAGCTTTAATTGGAAGGGTTGCCGGACGAATACCTGATGGCCAGTTCAAGATAAATCAGCAAGCTTATCAGTTGGAACAAAATGAAGGTACAAGTCATTTACACGGCGGATCAGGCGGCTTTCATCAAATTCTGTGGGATACGCAAATAAAAAAAACAGAATCAACAGCAGTATTACAATTAACAACAAAAGATATAGCATCTGCAGGCAGCTATCCAGGCTGTCTAAATGTATCTATTACCTATCGCCTTACCAGTAAAAATGAATTTTCTATACATTATCATGCTATCCCAGATGCAGCAACCACACTTTCATTAACAAACCACACTTATTTTAATTTAACCGGAAATATGAAAAATTCTATTTACCAGCATCATATCACCATGCCTGGCAGCACCATTTTAGAATTGGATAACAACTTATTACCGTCAGGTCATCTCATCGATGTAACAGATACAGCATTTGATTTCCGTTCCGGGGCTTTACTGGGGAAGGGATTAAAATCCTTACCTGACATAAAACAATTAGCTCTGGCTGACGGCTATGATCATTACTTTGTATTTGAAAATAAAAAAAGTTATATCGATGTTTATGAACAATCAAGTGGGAGAACCTTATCTATAGAAACGAACCAGCCGGGCATGGTTATGTACACTGCTAATCAAGGCTCCCAAGGATATGTATTGGAGCATGGATCTTTGCCTGCTCATTATGGTGTTTGTTTTGAAACGGCAAATACACCATTAGCACTTTATCAAGACCGTCTTCCCTCTATGATTCTGCAGGCAGGAGAGCGTTATGATAAAACAACTACCTTCAGATTTGGCACAAGCTAGTCTTCTTATAATATAAGAAACAGGACATCTTATCTATAGAAAGAATGTCCTGTTTTACATCTTCAGTCTATTTAATTGAAAATCTCTACTAAAACAAGAGCTGTTGCCCCTAACAGCGCAGCATCCTTGCCTAATTTACTGACAACTACCTTTGTTTCTTTAGCTTCTGGTGTTAAAGCATGTTGAGCAATGGTTTTATGTACTGTCGGAAGAAGCATTTCCTCAGCATTCATTACACCACCACCAAGCACAATCAGCTTTGGATTAACCACATGAATGAGATTGGTTATTCCTATGCCTATAAGTTTTCCAGTCTCTTCAAAAACCTCTTTTAAAGATGTATTCCCATTCTGTACTGCTTCATATACATCCTTTCCAGAATCATAATACTCTTCACTTAATTTATTTGCTCTTCTTGCTATAGATGATCCAGAAATAAATGTCTGCAGACAGCCTTTATTCCCGCATTCACAAACCTCCCCATGTATATCAATCATCATATGGCCAATCTCACCGGCTATATCCTGCGCTCCATGATAAAGGCTTCCATCAACCACAAGACCAGAGCCGACACCATTTCCGATATTAACAGTCATCATACTGTCCTGCTCCCCGTATTCTCCAAACCATGATTCTCCCAGAGCCATTGCCCTTGCATCATTTTCAACATATACTTCCAGATTAAATTCTTTCTCTAATGTTTCTTTAATTGGTATGTTTTCTAACCCTAACGAAGGGGCAATTAAAGAAGTTCCTGTCTCTACCTGTACAACACCATGCATGGCAACACCGATACCAAGCACCTTTTCAGGCTGATGTATCTTTGATAAAATATCACGGATTCCAGTGGATAGTATATCTAAAAACCGCTCTTTAGACATATCCTTTGGAAATAGCGTGCTGATACGTTCATAGATTGTTCCAGATAAATCTGATAATATTACATCAACTCTGCTTGAACCGGAATCTACACCAATTATATAGAAATGATGATAATTGATTTCCAGCATTGTTGGTTTACGTCCGCCATTAGATTTTCCTAAATCTTTTTCCTTTACCAGACCTTCTTCTAATAATTCCTTTACAAAGCTGCTCACAGTTGGGGGGGTTAATTTTGATTCTTTTGCAATTTGTGCTCTGGAAATAGGACCATCTTTGCGAATTTTATTAAGCACTAATGATTTATTTACGGACTTCATTAATTTAAAGGTTCCTCGCTGCATATAAATTCCTCCACCGTGAAATGAAACTTCTTTTCTTCCTTCTTTTGTAGTTTTTCGTAGAATCTTAATCCGTCTAACTATGATTACGAGATTTTAATTTGTTATATTTTTATTATACTGTAATTACTCCTTCCAGGAATAATCATTTTCATTTATTGTTCAACAAAAAATGTTAATAACATGCTAAGTTTATTTGCATTATAGCATATTGTATCTGTTTTACATCACGAAACGTTTGTTAGTGCTTATACTTTTTCCTAAAAGAGGGTATTTATCAGAAAAGGGAGCACCAAGCCCCCTGGAACGCTATTTATCGATTATTTTTTCTTTTCCCTTCCATATATCCGTAATTTCCGATTGCTGATAGACTGACAGCTTCAGCTTTAATGTAAAAGGTTCAAATGTACAGCGGTATTTTTTCAATTGATTTTGTCCGCAAGAATTAGAGCCCAGCCCATTTTGCTTATAATCCAGATGTAAATGAATATAGTCACTTTTTTGTAAATCAATGGTATGTTTAGCTGTTTCTAAATCTTCTATATCATAAAAGCTTGCTCCAAAATCAAATTTTTCTTCAACTGCTGATGCCATAAAGGCAGTTCCCTGCTTGTCGGATAACCTCATCCAGGTCGTGTCTGTATGATTTCCATTTTCCTGTGGCTTTACGTAATTTGTGAACATGTCGTCTACTGTTGATTGATACACGCCAAATAGATTTGCCTGTTTAGAGTCGACATAGCTTTCCCCTTCACCGCGGCCATACCATTTCACATGCTCCATTTCTTTATTCAGCTGTAATTCCACACCGATTCTCGGAATCATTTCCGGAGCATTTTCTATCATGCCGGCTGGGGTTCCCTGTACTTGGAAGAGAACATCTCCGTTCCCAAATATTTTATAGCTGTATTCACATTGATAATACCAGGCTGAATTGGTTGTACCATTAACCGTTAAAACGCGGATATGAACATAGTTTTCTTCTTTGCTATAAGAGACCTCATCCACCATTTCGTGCCAGAGATGCATAAAATATTTTTCTTTATAATCATGCAGCAGATACATATCATTATCAATCGGTGCCCGCCAAAACTGCAATACCGGTCCCGATTGAATCAGCGATTTATTATCCTTTTTCCAAGACAGCATTTTTCCATTCACACGATCAAAAATGATTTCAAAATCATTACCGCGAACAACGAGTTCAAAGCTCTTTTCTTCCATGGAAATTACTTCTTTCGGTGATTTTGGCTGCACTTCTTTTTTTAATGGCATCAGAAACTGTGCATTTGCTAATTCATAACCTTCAGCAGCCCAAGATACATTTTTATCCGTTTTATAAGAAATATTTAGATAGTAATCAGAGCCAGGCTCTATATAAAAATCCAGATCATAATCTAATATAATATTTCTCTTCTGTCTGGCAGGAATGTCTGCTAATTGCTTACTTCCAGAGGTAATAATTTCATCTTCTTTTTGAATCGTATAATATAACACCAATTCCTGTAATGAAATAAAATCATATTTGTTTTCTACTTCCAGTATGCCTTTACCCAAATCGAGTGCTTGTGTATGAACGGGTTCAATAATCTTCTTATATTCTTTTAAAGCCGGAGATGGCCTCCGATCAGGCATAACAAGCCCATCGATACAAAAGTTCCCATTTGTCGGATCATCTTTAAAATCTCCGCCATAGCGATAGTAAACCGTTCCATTTTCATCCGTGCTTTCAATTCCATGATCACACCACTCCCAAATAAAGCCCCCTTGCAAATGATCATGTGCATAAATTAAGTCCTGATACTCTTTTAATCCCCCCGGGCCATTTCCCATCGCATGTCCATATTCACAGTGAATATGTGGTTTTTTCGTTGTTTCAATAATGTCTTCCATTGTTTTTCTCTTGCTATTTGGAGCTTCCAGCCAAGTATACATGGTGGAATAAACATCTGTTACTTCTGCTTCACGGTCCCCTTCATAATGAACCAGCCGCGTTGGGTCCTTTTCCCTGCAAACAGCTGCCAGCTTTCTAAAATTTTCACCAAAGCTGGATTCATTGCCAAGTGACCACATCAGGATACAAGGATGGTTTTTATCTCTTTCTATCATTCTGGCAACTCTATCCGCCATTACTTTTTGCCATACCGGGTCCTCAGCAATCCAATTATAACGATTTGTTAATTCAAACCCGTGGCACTCAATATCTGCTTCATCAATAACATACATTCCATACTTATCACATAGATCATAGAAATATGGTGCGTTTGGGTAATGAGCAGTGCGGACGGCATTAATATTGTGCTGCTTCATTAAAAGGATATCCTTTCTCATATCCTCCTCTGTAACAGCTCTGCCAGTTTTCGGGTGAAAGTCATGCCGGTTTACTCCTTTGAGTTTAATAGCCACCCCATTCACAGTAAACACATTCCCTTTTAATTCAATTTCACGAAAGCCTACTTGATTTGGGATAACCTCTATTAATTCTTCCCCTCGATAAACGAATAGAATAAGCTGGTACAGATAAGGATTCTCTGCGCTCCATAGAGTGATACCATCTATCGCTTCAGAAATGGAGAATGATTTCTCTGCCTCTTTTTCTCCCCGCAAAATTTGTTTTTTATTCCTGTCATATAATTCATAAACAAGCCTTAATGGACCTCTGTCTGTTCTTAATTCTCCTGAAAGCTTTAATTTGCCATCCTTATACTGGTTATTAAGATATGTATCTATCTTTATATCCTCTAATCCGCTGCAAGGCTGCGTATAAATTTCCACATCACGAAATATACCGCTCAACCACCACATATCCTGATCTTCTAAATATGTTCCATCAGACCATTGATAGACACGAACTGTAATATCGTTCTCTCCCTTATGCAGATAAGATGTAATATCAAATTCACTCGTTATTCTTGCCCCTTTACTATAGCCAACCTCTTTACCATTAACCCAAACATGAAAAGCCGAATCCACACCGTGAAAACGTAGAATAATGCCTTGAGAAAACCATGCTTCCTCTATAATAAATTTCCGCTTATAAATCCCCGTTGGATTATCTGACGGTACATAAGGCGGTCTGATAGGGAAGTTATACCACAAATCAGAATAATGCATACTCCCATATCCGTTCATTTGCCAATTGCCCGGCACAACTAACTTCTCCCAGCTGCTGATATCATAATCTGGCTGCTCTATCCCCGTCTCTGCATATTCTGGTGCATTTAAAAATTGAAAATACCATGAGCCATTTAGACTTTTAAAATGATGGGTCCCTCTATTATTTCCAGCTATTGCAGCTTCCTTTGTCGGAAATGATTTAAAATAAGCTCTCGGCTTCCTGCGATTGATATCGGTTATTGATATATCTTCCCAAGTTTTATAATCGCGCATATTATTCTCTCCCTTACTTGTAATCGTAAGTTTCTTAACTATTTATTTTTAAACATATGCATTTGCTAAAATTAAAAAGACACTGGAGGTCCATGTAAAAGCCCTGTCTCTTAATCCTTCTCCTGTAATAGCATCAAAGTTTTCTGCCATTCCATTTTTATTCGCCATATTACAAAAGCGCTTAGAAAGCTCACTGGCAAAGCCCACTTCTCCAGCTCTATATAAGCCATCAATAATCAGCATCGTAGAAGGGGCCCAAATAGGTCCTCTCCAATAACCATCTGACTCATAATAAGTGCTTGATACACTTTCAGTAGCTAATCCATTATCTGTTAAAAACCTTGATTCATCCTTCAATCCCTCAACAAGGTTGTTTAAAATATCTTTTGGCAGCCGCTTTCCAAGTACAATTGGCATAAATAGCAATAAACTATCTCCAGTTTTCACCTGCTGATCAGCTACATATGCCGTAAAATAGTCTTCTTTCCAGAAGTAATCCAGAAATGCTTCTAACAAGCTTTCTTGTTTTTGCTTCCATACCTCAGCTTCATTATCTTTTTCGAGTCTGACAGCTATTTTTTCTAATGCTTCCATTTGTAAGACTAAGAAAGCACATAGATCCGGACTTTCTATAGGAATACCTTCACTAAAGACTGTACTATTATCCCAACCGCTATCGTTTCCATGATGATACTCAGGAAAACCATTCTTATTATAATCTCTGTATTTTAAATACCAGTTTGTCCATTTCGAAAGCGGGGTATAAATTTCTTCCAAATGATTATTTGATATACTTTCTGACCTATCCAGCATCCATAATACTGTCCAGCCGTGAATAGGCGGCTTTGTGCAATTCCAATAAGCGAATTCATCATTTATAAAATCTGGCAGCATCCCGGTGCTGTCTTGATTTTCAAAGAAAATCATCAGCTGATCCCAGGCTAATTCAGGCTGATGTTTTAACAATGCCATTGCATTAAAGCAATGATCCCAGCTCCAAATATTCGTCATCCAATTTTTCGACATATACATTGCAGGACGAATAAGCTTTCCTTCTTCTCTTACCATACTGGACCAGGTAATATATGCTGCTTGTTTTGTACCTTTCTCATATTCTTTAGGTGTTGACAATACCTTTTCTTGCCAAGATTGAAACGACTCTTTCACCTTTTTATGACAGACTTCAAAATCTTGTTTGAATTCTTTATTTTTATAAGTTATTGTAAATTCCTCTAAAATTCCATTCATTTTATTTGTTTTTGCCGATGGCAGGAAATCAATAATTACTTTTTCACAGCCATTTACATTCCATGGAGCATCAACTGTTAAATCCCCCTCCAAAACAGTCGTCATAAAGTTTATTTTCTTAGAGAAAACATTAATTTGCCAGCTCTTATCTGATCGTGAAAAAGCATTATCATAGGCATGTCTGACTAAAGTAAACCGAATACCTACATTTTCAGAGGAAAGACAAACATTATCTACATCCCCCATAACCAATTTTACCGAACCATGCTCGGAAACGAGCTCTAAGGAAGTTGGCTCCAGCACACTTTCAAATGGAACAACCTCATTCTCTGCCAATACATCTATTTTAAAAACAGCTCCGTCATTATCGTCTCCACCTCGGATATTCCTTAAATATAATCCTTCCTCTAAACCTTTTCTCTTCTTTAAATATGATACAGATAAAAAAGATCCATATCTGCTAAAGGGAATGTTCTTTATATCAAAGGCCATTACCGTCCTCTCCTCCAATCATTTTGCTAATATCTAAACATTTTTGATTAGTAAGTAATAATAGAAAGACTTCACTTCCGGCTGATATAGGAAAATCAGTATTCTAATTACCGGTGAAAGCTTCTACCACTATTTCACAGAACCAGATATACCTTCAATAAAGTAGCGCTGCATCACAATAAATATTAAAATTACAGGTACTAAGGATATACTTGCTCCTGCTGCCATTCCTGTCCAATCCGTTTGGTATCTTCCCACAAATGAGAGCATTCCCACTGCAAGCGTTCTCAATTCTGGACTATTTAATGTTAGTACAAGCGGGACTAAGAATGAACTCCAAGTCCAGATAAATTGCATGATTGCTGCTGTAGCTATAACCGGCTTGGCAGTCGGCAGAACAATTTTTGCAAAGGTTCTAAAAAATCCAGCTCCATCAATAGCCGCAGAGTCTTCCACTTCTTGAGGCACCCTTGAGAAAAAGGCAGCAAATAATAATATAAATAAAATATGAGCACCACTTGATTCAGCTAATATTACACCAAATAAGGAATCGGATAGCCCAAGCATTTTCATTAATTCATAGAGTGGGATAATCGTATATCCGGATGGGATGAACATTAAAGCTACAACAACTGTAATAATAACTTTTCTTCCTGGGAACTTTACTCTACCAAGAGCATATCCGGTTAAACAGCTAAGCGTGATGACAATTAATACTGTTGATAGTGTGATAATGACTGAGTTCAAAAAGTATCCTGAAAAGTTAGCTACTTCCCAAGCACGGATATAGTTATCCCAATGTATATTCTCTGGGAGCGGGTTGATTCCCGAGGTCAGAAATGTACTATTTGTTTTGAATGACGATGAAATCATCCATATAAACGGATAAATCCAAATAATCCCAAAAACTATTAAAAGGGTATGTGTCATAAACATAGCAGTGCGATTTTTCATTTTATTTAATCCCCCCACCAAGCGGTTTTCTCTTCTGACCACTTACTTTATAAACAACCCATCCCAGAATTAAACTGATGATAAATACAGTCAGTCCTAAAATAACTCCTGCCGCAGATGCGAATCCTACCTGCGATGGGCCATCTGGTGCAAATGCAAAACGGTAAATGTATAATTCAAGTGTCTCCGTCGCAAAATATGGACCACCTTCTGTCAGTGTTTTTACTAAATCAAAAACTCTCATGCTGCTGACAACTGTCAAAAGTAAGATCGTGGCACCAATTGGTTTAAGCAATGGCAGTGTTATGTATCGCAATGTCTGCCAGGATCCGGCACCATCGATTTTTGCCGCTTCATACACTTCTCTTGGTATCATTTGTAAGCCGGTCAGCCAATAAATCATTGTTATTCCAATTTCCTTCCATGAACCAATAATAATCAAAAGAATCATAGCCAAGACTGGATTAGACAACCATGAAATAGATTGATCAATTAGACCAATTGCTTTAAGAAACTCATTAAAGAACCCCTGTGTTCCGAAGATATTCTGCATAACAATCCCGATAATCGCCATTGTAGTAACCACTGGCAGGAAATAAACTGTCCGATATATGCCTCTTCCTTTTAAATTTGGATTATTTAATACTAGTGCCAGTATTAAAGCAATGGAAATCGAAACAACTGTAAATCCAGCTGTATAAACAAAGGTATTTCCAAATGCATTCCAAAAGCTTGATTCAGTAAGTATTCTCGTATAATTCTTCAGCCCAACAAAATTGGTTAATGGGCCAATTCCTGACCAATCATAAAAGGAATACACATAGCTCATAACGATTGGATAAAGTGAGAAACCAAAAAACACTATGATTTGGGGAAGTATAAAAATATAAGCCCAAATATATTTATTTCTATTATATTTACTAATTCCATTACTGCTTTTTATTTTCTTTGCCATGGAAGATTCTCCTATCTCGAAAGATTAAATGAGGTAAGCCTCTACATTGTATTGTCTTTTTTTGTAGAAGCCTCCCTCATTATTTCCATACCTTAAGTTCAAAACCATTATGATAAAATGACAATCAGCTCTGCGCTTTCCTTCCATTCATTTCATCTAATAGAGGATGTTCACGCATTAATATATATCCATAATAGAAATTTGTTCAGAGTAAGGTTTATTTTACTGATGATCTTCCTCTGTATACGGCTCATAAGGTACCCAATCAGGGAATTGGAAAACTTCCCGTGTCACACTTTCATGTGCCTCTAATGCATCATCAAATGCTTTATTATAGGCAGATTCATAGGCCTCCAGCTCTCCTTCTAAATCAGATACCTGTCCTGTTAAATAACCCATTAGAATTTCTCCTGGCGATGAATCCGGTCCATTTTTCAGCACCTCTAATTGCACGTCCAGTGCCTCCGGGTTTACCACGAGCGGATTAGGAACTTGAATACTCATTGTTGAAAAGATATCCTGAATATCCTCAATCTGTTCAAATGGAGCTTCTCCATCTACTAAATCAAATTCTTTAGCAATCGTTGCCTCTCCTACATTTACTAATTCTTCATACATATTATCCCTTAAAAATATTAAAAACTTCTCTACTTCATCCCAATGCTCGGTGTTATTAGATACAAACATACCATCATTACTGGACACGCCAAATTCACCATATTGCTTGCCGTCTGGATTTTTAGTAGGAAGCTGGACAACACCCCAGTCACTAAATTCATTCTCATCTTCCAGTAATTGACCAGTCCAGTTTCCGTCGATAAGGAATGCTGTTCTTCCTACTGCAAAATATTCTCTGGCAACTGTAGAATTTGTTTCTAATGTGAGCTGTGAGAGTGCATGTTCATCAAGCATTTCTTTAAGAAATTCAATTGTTTCAACATTACCTTCGTTATTAAAACTGTATTCGCCATTCACATAGTCCATTCTGCTCTCAGGAGAAAGCTCTGTAGCCATAAGCTGGACAAAAGCATCTACTAACCAGCCGGAAGTCCCACCGAATATCAAACCTTCTGTATTCCCGTCTGACTTTTCATATACTTCTTTTCCTACAGCAAGCAGTTCATCCCATGTTTCCGGAACAGTATCTATGCCTAAATCATCTAATACTGCTTTGTTGTAATACATCATATATGTTCCGCCTTTGAAAATCGGGAATAAGTAAATATTATCTCCAATTCTTGTATTTCCTTCGTCAAAAACACCTTCTGTATATTCTTCTTGTGCTTCCTCTGGAAATACACTGTTCAGCTCGTGAACCAAATCTAAATCTACCAGTTCATTCATTGAAAATGCATCCGTAATAAACATATCAGGTAAACTATTATCAGATATTGCCGCTTGATACTCTGCATCACTTGATTCTACATTTACATTATTCAATTCGATTTTAATATCTGGATTCTCTGCCTCAAATTCTTCAATTAATTTTGGAAAAAAAGTAGATCCAGACGCAAGATTATTCCATAATTCTAAAGTTACTTCATCGCTATCTCCATCAGCTTCCTCACTTTGACAAGCCGCTAATATCATCAATAAAAGAAAAGCGCTAAGCAGTACAACCAGCTTCCTTTTCATTTAAACCATCCTCTCATAAAATAGTTTCCTAATGAATGTCATACCTTTTTAAGTCTGTTTTTCTTTTGTATTCTTATACTTCTTCAAATAAGCCCTCCAGGTAATTGCCCAATGCTCCGGATCTTCAAAGTATTTATCCGTCGTAATTTTATGAACCGAACTGCAATGGGGTGCTGACTGTATAACCTCAGGAGATGTATACGCTTCATTGGATATATGAGTCAAGCTTCTAATATACTCGTCCAAATCCTCCTTTGAATAAGATTCTGTTGGTTCTAATGTAAATGGCTGCGGAACAACGTATGGATGATGACTTGTCCAATACTGATGGGCAAAGTCTGCCATTCTTCTTGAGATATCCTCTGTCGTAATGCCTGTATCCTGATACAATGGCTCCCAGCTGTAACGAACCTGTTCTAACCTGCCGCCTTCCGCATAAGGCACATCTACACCCTTTATTTCTTTTATTTTGCTGTATAAATAATTGTTATTAAGAACCGCTGTCTCAGCAACTGCTTTTAAACCATCAGGCCCCAGTGCACGAATCCATGCATATGCACGAATAATATTTTGAGCTACACCATAGTAAGAACGGACCTTGCCGATACTATGCTCTAAATTTGTGTTCAAAACATACTTTTCACCATGCTTCTCAATAATCGGCTTTGGTAAATATGGCTTCAACCTTTCGACGACACCGACAGCACCTGAGCCCGGCCCTCCACACGCATGCGGTGTAGAGAAGGTTTTATGAAGATTGAAGAAGCACATATCAAAACCTGCTTCCTTTGCCCGCGTAATCCCAAGCAGCCCATTTGCATTTGCCTGATCATAGTAGCAAATACCACCTGCATCATGGACAACCTTCGTAAATTTCTTGATTTTAGAATTATAGATTCCTGTATCCTCAGGATTTGCAACAACAAATCCGGCTGTTCTTTCAGAGACAGCATCTTTTAATTTTTCTAAATCCGGAAAGCCGTTTTCATCTGGATATAATGTGATTATCTTATATCCTTTTACTGCCGCAGTTGCCGCTTGTGAAGGATGCGAGAATATAGTGGTGATAATCTCATCCCTTTGTTCTCCTTCTCCATTTGCCTCATGGTATGCTCTTACCATGGATGCCATCATAAACAGTGCTTGGGTGCCCGACCCCGGCTGAAATGAAAAATAGTCCATTCCAGAAATTTCACGCAAATATAAATCTAGTTCATACGTTGCTTTCAAAGTGCCTTGAACTGTCTCTTCATCCTGCTTTGGATGAAGAGATCTTAACTTTTCCGAGGCAACAAGCTTTTCATTTACTACCGGGGAATACTTCATCGTACATGTTCCCTGACCAATTTCCACATTAAAAGCCGCTCCTAATGTTTCCTGTGACAGTCTAAGATAATGCCGAAGTACTCTGTTTTGAGAAATCTCCGGAAGCTCTGGTGCCCGGCTTCTCTTCAAATGACCTGGGAGCTTTGATACCCCGTCACCGATTGTAGATGCAATCTTCTCTTCTGTTCTTGGCGGTACAACGCCTCTTTCTCCTTTTTGATGAAGCTCGAATATGACTGGCTCATTCCACTTTGCCTGATGAAAATCTCTAACCTTCTTTTGGCTTTTAATCTCTTGCATATACTCACTTCCTTCCCTTTACAAAAATGAACGTAATTCCTTTGCTAATGCATCAATATCTGCTTTACTATGAACCTCTGTTACACAGAACAAGGCAGATTGCCCTAATTCCGGAAATTCTTCTGATAAATCAATACCGCCATAGATTCCTTTACTTAATAAATATTGATTAATTTCTGCCACTGTTTTTCCTGTCTCATTAAAATCGACAACAAATTCCTTAAAGCTTACATTGTTAAAGTAACTCGAGGTTATCTGTTCTATTTCATTAAGCTTCTTCATAGCATATTGGCTGCGCTGCATAATAGTCTGTCCCAGCTCGGCCATTCCCTCCGGCCCCATTAATGCAAGATAAACCCCAGCTGTAATAGCGCACATAGATGTTTGTGTTCCGACAGATTCTTTTCCTTTTTCCCGTTTTGCAAAAGAAGTTCTATCATAGAAAACATCTCCAAACCCGTATTCCCCTTCTTGACTCGTAGGAGTAATTCCAAATAATCTGGAAGGGAACTCTGAAATGTATTCAATCTCATCTCTTGTTGCAATAAAACCTGACTGTCCTCCGCCATAATTCATAGGGTTTCCTAAAGGCTGGAGCTCCCCGCAGATTATATCTGCACCATATTGAGCAGGCGATTCCAGTACACCTAATGAGATTGGATCAACACCAACAATCGTAATAACATCTGAGCTTTTAGCAATCCTGCTTATTTCTTCTCCTTGAGTTTCTAAAAATCCCAGATAACTTGGGTTTTCAAAATATATTGCTGCTGTCTGTCCTGAAATATTGTTCTTGAGATCGGTTAAATCTAATTCCCCTGTCGCTTCCTGATAGTCAATAAGCTTTATCTCTATATCCGGTGAACAGTAATTCCAAATAATTTTTAATCGCTCTGGTGCAATCGTTTTAGGTACAAGTGCTTCTCTCTTCTTTGTTAATCTGGACGCCATTCTGATAGCAGTTGCTGCTGCCTGTCCCCAGTCAAATGTCGGGACATTTACAACATCTACACAAAGTAATTCCGCCAGCAGGCTCTGGTATTCAAATAGCACCTGGAATCTTCCATGATCTTCATACTCATCTCCAGCGTATGCCGTTACAAATTCTGCTCTGGAAGCTATTTCATCACATACAGCCGGGATAAAATGCTGCCAGCATCCTCCTCCTAAAAAGCTGATTACTTCATTTGTTCCTTTGTTTTCCTGTAGTAAATTTCCGACTTCTCTTTTCAGCTCAAATTCGTTCAGAGCTTCCGGGATGTTTAATTTGCCGGTATATCTTAATTCATCCGGTATCGTCTGATACAATTCTTCAATACTTTCTATGCCAATTTCTTTAAGCATCTGCGTCTTTATTTCCGAGTTTGTATTTGGTAAATAAGGGTGTGTTATTGTTTTAGTCATTGTTTATCATCCTCCTTTATCACGCTAATCCTCCACCATCCACTACTAAAGTTGTTCCAGTAACCCATTCTGATAAATCACTTGCTAAAAATAAAACACCTTTTGCAATATCCTCCGGTGTACCAATTCTGCTCAATGGCCTGTCTTTACCTGAATCCTCTAAAAACTTTCCTTCTTCTTCATTCAGTTGTTTTGCCTCTCCTCTTAAAAGCGGTGTATCTGTATCCCCCGGGCAAATACTGTTTACTCTGATATTGTCACTGCCGTGGTCGATAGCCATTGCTTTTGTCAGGTTAACTACACCTGCCTTTGATGCACAATAAGAAACAGCGTTATCTCCTCCCTTTAGACCCCATCCAGAGCCTGTATTAATAATTGTGCCACCACCGCTCTCTTTCATAATCGGTATGACTTGTTTCGATAAAAGGAATATGCTCTTTAAAGAAACATCCATGACTAAATCCCATTCCTCTTCCGAATGCTCCAGCAAATTTTTACGCTTGATTACACCTGCATTATTAAAGAGAATATCTATTTTATTGAAATCGCTTACAACTTTTTGAATAACTTCTTTTATATTTGTTTCAGAAGTGACATCACAAGTGATAAATACTGCACTTCCTCCACTATGTATAATTTCTTCTGCTGCTGCCTTCCCATTTTGTGCATTAATATCTAACAGAATTACCTTACATCCTAATTGAGCGAATAATTTAGATGTGGCTAAACCAATTCCTGAGGCTGCTCCTGTAATAACTGCAACCTTGCCTTTCATTCCAATCAAGCTCTCGAAATTCATACTCTGTCCTCCTTCTAAAAGTTTCTTAATTAATTAAATTAACAATATAGTAGCATAGTAATTTATTTTATATCAATAGAATTTCTGATATTTTTTGAAAATTCCCATTTAATTAAAAACGTACTATTCTTATTAAATTAGTCCTTTTAACGATGGCTAGTGAAATAAAAAAAGATACCATCTAATTAAGATGATACCTCCATTTTCTGATTTTCCAGTTGTTGTTCGTCTTTAAACCAGCTTATACCCACAATTTCCGCAAAAATTCATTCCTTGTGTTTTACTTCCACAGTTCGGACAGAAATTTGGAATGGATCCACTTGATTCATTACCTGAGGATTCCTGTTGATTCTGAGGCTGCTGATTTTGCTGTTGACTCTGATTTTGATTTTGTTGACCGCTTTGATTTTGCTGCTGTTGATTTGCTGACTTTTGCTCATTGCTGCCATTCATCATTTCTTTTGCCATCTGCATCCCCATCATCATACCGGCCATATCCGTTGCTGAATTACCGCCATTTGATTTCCCGGAAGAAATCGCATCTGTCATTGCTACGTCTTTATAACGGCCCATGTCACCAATCATGCCATGTGATGCTGTTTTAGTAATCATATCCTGAATTTCTTTCGGATAATTAAAGCTGATTATATTGAAGCCATTAATCTCAAAACCGTCCTTGTTTACCTGCATATCCAAATCTTCTTTGATTCCCTCACCAATTTCAAAGGAATTTGCCTGAAGATTAAACATATCCTTACCTTCTTTGGTAATCCACTTCATCAGTAATTGATCCAGAATCGCTGTGATTCTTAGACGGATATCCTCGACAAGGTAGCTGTCCTTAACTCCTGCAATATTATCAATCAGTTTCACATAATCTTTTACCGTAAATTGAAAGGTTCCGTTGGCTCGGATCGGCATCCCGCCAGGCAGCTGCGGTGAAGGAATATTTATGGCATTTTTTGTACCCCATTTTACAGTAAACTGTTTCGTGTTTACAAACAGCACTTCCACACGCATTCCACTGTTAAATCCAAATTTAAATCCTTTCAATGTAGATAGAAAAGGAATGATATCTGACTCTATTTCGTATTCTCCCTCATCTTTAAAAACACCTTCAATTTTTCCCTGGTTAAAAAAGATAGCATCCTGACCGGGGTGAATAATTAATTTACTCCCTTTTTTAATTTCCCTGTTATTCCATTTCCAGAAAATCATATCATCTCGAAACTCTTCCCATTCTACAACATTTGCTAACTGACCTCTAAAAAAACCCATTATTTAGATCATCCTTTCTATATAGCCTTCTATAAGTTAAAATTTACCGCGTGCTCCAGAATGTGAATGACCTCCTCTTGTCATTCCACCTCCGCCACCTCCGCGGCCACCTCCAGTGTTTTTCTGAATTTTTGTTTTCGTAACGGTTTGACGCAAGTATCTATCTGACTTGTTTTTCACGCGTGAATTATTTGCATCAAGATACGTGCTTGCATTAGTTGTTACACGTCCACCCATATTAAAAATCATTGAGCCGACCACAGCTGCCCCAATTATAACAGCAACCAATAAATGAAACCATGTCTGAAGTAAAAAACCATCTGGATTTACCAATGGGCTAACTCCCATATATTTATCTACTTTTTCAAAATATAATAAGCTCGCATCATAATAATCATTTGCTGATAAATCTGGAATGATCTGATCTACGATTTGCTGTCCACGATCACTATCTATATATTTTTCCCCTTCATAAAAACCCGCTACATATATGTCGCGATTTCCCGGCCCCTTAGAAAAATCGAGGCCTAAAATAACAGTATCTCCATGATTCCCATCATATCCGGGTCCTTGCGCATCATAGAAATCCTCGATATACGGTTCAATATCTATTCCATCCTGCTCGCCCTTCGTCAAAATAAGAATATCAATCTCATTCTCTTCACTATACTCAGCTGCTCTCTGCTCCAGGTCGGTCCTCTCATTATCGGTAAATATATTTGCATCATCGTAAATATACTGCTTCTCTGCAAAAACTCCAGGAATAATAAATAAAGATATTAGTAAAAGAAAACTGGCTGTGATTATATACTTTCTCATAAAATATCACCGCCCAGCATAATAGCTATTGTTTTGAATAAAACAAATGATCCGCCGGCAATGCCAGAAAACCAGAGTGCAGCCTTTGAATAGCTCAGCGGCGGCTTACCGACAATTTTCCCTGTCTGTCCGTTCATCGCAAATGTATGCTCCTGTTTATCAAAATCATAATAAACCATCCAAACCGGTAAGAGCACATAATAGCTGTTTGCTTTCTTTGTACGGATATTCTTCTGTTCATAATTTACAGAGGTGTAGCCCCGTACAGTTGAACCTATATAAGTATCCAAAAATCCTCTGATTTTTGCTTTTACCCGATCAAACAGCTCATCATCGGTATAATTATATTTTTCTGCTAAATAACCAGCTAAATAAGGTGTTTTAAAGCCTTCCAGCTTGTTGTAGTCATAAGGCTCTAATTTATCCATCAGCTCATCATCCATTTTTTCTGATGCATCCACAGGAACCTTTAAATAACTGATATCAATATCCCGGTGTACCCGATAATACTTTGTCTCTGTATAACGGTAATCTCCGCGCCGGTATGTACGCACCTTGGTTCCTGTTGCCTTCACCTCTACATCATTATCCAGGTCATACATCCAAAACGGGACGTACATTCCGGTAATATTTTTGACGCGGTCAGCTGTCATAAAGCCCTTTGGTGTCAGCCTGCCATTTTTACACCATTTTTTAAATGCCTGCATCGCTTCCTCTTTGCTGATGGTAAATGGTATAACTTTAGCAGGGGCCAGCTCACCGGATAATCGATCAGCAAGAACCACTCCTGCACCGCAAAAGCTGCATGATGTCGCTGTTGTATCTGCATCTGTCAAGACAACAGCTCCACAGTTTTCACAATGATATTCTTTCGCCTCATCTTCTTCAAAAGACTGCGTAATATTTACATCATCAAATGTATCAATATGCTCCTCATGACCACAGCTATCGCAAGCCAAGTGACCAGATGCACTGTCAAATCCCATATCCGCCCCACAATTAGGACATTTATAATGTACTAACATCCGTCTTCACCTCATTTTTCTGATCGCAATTCAAGCAGTGCCTCTGCCTCAGCAAGCTCAAACTGAATTTTTTCTTCTTCTTTTGCAGTATATTTTATTATATCCGCTTCATTTTCTTTAGCCGTAGTTTCTCTCTGCATTGCGTCGAGCCGGTCAAAGGTTTCATTAAACGTCTGGCTCATCCGCTCATAGCTTTGCTTGAAAGGAACCATCTGAGCTTCTAAATCATAGTTTTGCTTTTGCAATTTTTCAATCTCTTGGAGTGCCGCTTCTCTTTGTATTTGAAAACGGCTTTTTTCATTAGGTTGTTCTGTTCTTTCTTCATACTTTGCAAATTTATCTGCAAGGCTCTGTTTTTCTATAATTTCTTCATTTATTCTTGTTATATTTACTTGAATTGTATCTATTTTGGCACGCATTTCCCGCATTATCCTATCCATTTCTTTTTTACTTTTCTGTAAGTTTTGCCTGCTTTTCTTTGCTTCTCGTTCAGATGAATAAAAGCCTCTAAAAAAACCCATTCTGAATCATCCCTTTCTTCCGAGCTTATGTATTTGTACGTTTGAATATAATAAAAGGTTTCATCGGTATTTTCATTTTGCAGACCAGTTACCAGCAAATAACTCTTGTAATCTGGCTAATTACCTTAAAGGATACCGTATTTTCTTCAGGATTTCTAATTATCTTTGAAAAAAGAGAGATTTATTTTACAGGATTGTAATAAAAATAGCTTTTCGACATGAAAATGAAATGAAAAAACAGTGAATTTCTCTGAAAATATTGATGTAGACAATATCGAAACGTGTCTAATCCTGTAATATATTTTAATAATTTGTTATCGTTCCTTAAAAATATGGACACCTTCTTGTGATGTCTCTATGTTAACTTGTACATAGTGAAAAAAATAAACGCTCACCTAACAGCTTAATGAGCGGTCAAGATGTTCATGTCCATTACTCTAGTTATCAATCAATTCGTATTTCTCTCTGACTAGTAGCAGGAGTTTTACGGACAAGCACATCATGATGGAATGAAATCTTCTACATAGGTTTCTATTTTTCAACAAAATTATAGTAAAAATTTTAAGGAGGAATTCTTTTGGCACCATCGAATCTTAACGCAAAAAAGTATGTAATTTCTACTGCATTTGCAGCAACTCTAGCTCTTACTCCAGTGGTAGGATCCAGCGTATTAGCTAATGCAGGAGAAGGATCTTCTGAGGGAGATATCACCTACGAAGAAAGTAACCTCCCAAATATTAATGCAGAACAATCTTCTGAGACAGAAACTCCGTCTGCAACAGTTAATTCTTCTCTTATTCAACAAGGTGATTCAGGTTCAGGAGTAGAAGAATTACAAAGTTCATTACAAAATCTTGGTTACTCTTCCAGCAATGTAGATGGTATCTTTGGTGAACTTACTGCACAAGACGTAAGAAATTTCCAATCTGATCAAGGATTGCAGGTAGATGGTATTGTAGGACCAGCTACTTCTGAAGCATTAGGAAATCCTGTTGAGGCAGCTCCAGAAGCGCCAAGCTCTGAAGAAGCTTCTGAACCGGAAGCAGATGAAGGTGAGCTTGTAATTGAGGAAGTAGATAATTCTGACGACTCTAGTGAAACAGAAGCACCTGCTACAGCCAGCGGGGCAAATATTGTAGCTGCAGCAGAAAGTGCACTAGGAATTCCTTATCAATTCGGAGCATACACACCAGGAGACCCAAATCCTTCTGCATTAGACAGCAGTGGATTAATCAACTATACATTTGAACAAGTGGGTATCAGTGTTTCCCGTACACACGCTGGAATGTGGGCAAATGACGGAGTGCATGTAGATTCTCCAAGCCCTGGCGATGTTGTTTTCTTCGAAGGAACTTACGATACAGCCGGTGCATCTCATAGCGGAATCTACATTGGTAATAATCAAATGATTCACGCAAGCAGCGGAAGCGGTCAAATGGTTGTTGCAGATATGAGCATTGATTACTGGCAAGACCATTATCTTGGAGCTAAATCTTTTCAATAATAATTTTTAAAACAGGCGTAAGCAGTTACGCTTGTTTTTTTATGTCCACATTTCTAACCATTTTTTGTTATAATCAATGTAATTCAATCTAAAGGAGCTGATTTAAAATGAAACAGGTTATACAGGTGATTGGAAAGTAAAGATATTTTCCCTTTTCAATCATTTTTCATAGAAAAAATCAAACAAAAATGAAGTGAAAAGGAGATTCATCATTTGATGTATACAGATAATAACCTTACGATTCGCACTATTAAAAAAGAAGATTTACCACGTTTGTGGGAACTGATTTTTAAAAATGAAAAACCGGAATGGAAAAAATGGGACGCCCCTTATTTCCCACATCAGACAAAACCGTTAGAAGCCTTTTTGTCAGAGCAAGAAGTTTGGTTAGCTTCCGAAAATTGCTGGATTGTAGAAGTTGACGGTCAGGTTCGGGGAACAGTTTCTTATTACTGGGAGCACGAGCCTTCATCCTGGCTGGAAATGGGTATTGTATTACATGAAGCAGAATCCTGGGGGAAGAGCATCGGCACACGAGCTTTGAGATTATGGATTAATCATCTCTTTAACCATTTACCCCTCGTACGTGTCGGTTTAACTACCTGGTCCGGCAACCAGCGGATGATTCGAGTAGCGGAAAAACTCGGGATGCAGATGGAAGCACGGATTCGGAAGGTCCGGTATTACAATGGAGAATATTATGATTCTATCCGTATGGGGATGCTGCGTGAGGAATGGGAACAGCAATATTACAGTAATTATTAATCTAAAAAAGACAGGTCTTTTACGAGACTTGTCTTTTTTAGATTAATAATAAACGGTTCTCCAATTCCTTTTTATCATGAAGTTTTATTTTATTTCTATTCCTTTTAATAAGTCCTTCTTGTTCCAGCCATTTTAATTTTCGGGAAACTGTTTCTGGTGTTGTTCCCAAGAAAGAAGCTAATTCTTTCATTTTCATTGGAATTTCTACTTGCGCTGATTCAGTGGTTTTATATAAATCAAGGAGATACGTCATTAAGCGTTCTTCCACTTTTTCCATCATTAAAAATCGGGTTTGCTGTTCTGCCTCCATCATTTTTTGGGCATTGATTTCTAACAGCTTCAAACTTAATTGCGGATACTGCAATAATATTTTTTGAAAATCCTCCTGTGTTAACAAGCAGACTTCTGTTTGTTGCAATGCTTCAGCAAATAGATTTTCATTTCGGGCTCCTAACAGCAAACCTTCCCCTTCATAGCCACTGGGTCCGACAACTCTTAATAATTGCTCGCGGCCAGCTGCTGAAAGTTGATATACCTTCATATTTCCACGTGCAACCACAACTAATTTCGGGTCTCCATCGGGTGTAATAATCTGCTCTCCTTTTTCAAAAATACGATGATTTACCAGCGGATTAATCAACCTTTGATCTTCTAAATTCAAATGATGAAAAAGTGGTACTGCGGCTACACATAAATGCTCTTGGTTCATCGTAAGCCCTCCGTTTCAAAATCCGGCTTTATTTAAGAAATTGAATAAAGCTGAGAATCTATCTTCTTTTCTCAATTATATGCCTGTACTTTTGTATTTTCTACTGTATAACCCAGATTTTCAATAACTCCTGTTAATTTGTCAGCACTTGTTTCCTTATTATCAATTTCCGCTTTTACCTTGCTGGCATTAAATAGTACATTAACCTTTTTAACACCCTGCTGCTTCCGAACAGCACTTTCAATTTTTTGGATACATGATGGACAAGTTAGGCTTTCTAATTGAATTATTACTTTTTCCATGAATAACCCCTTCTTTCTTTTATTTATATTTTTATTGTGCTTCTAATTTTTCATTTAGTACTTGATAGCTATCAAGTTTTTCAAATTTTGTACGATAACGTAATAGACGCATCCCATTGATAACAACTGCTAAGATGCTTAATTCATGTACCAGCATACCGCTGGCCATGTAAATATATCCGAAAACTAATCCGATAAGCAGAAAAATCACTGTACCCACAGCAATAATGATATTTTCTTTCATATTTGCTACTGTTTTCTTTGCTAAACCAAAGGCGTGAATTAATTTTTTAAAATTAGAATGTATTAAAACAATATCAGAGGTGTCCACCGCTACGTCCGTGCCATTTCCCATTGCAATTCCTACATCTGCTAAAGCGATAGAAGGACTATCATTCACACCATCACCGACAAAAGCTACCGTTCTTCCTTTATCTTGAAGCCGTTTCATAAAGCTGGATTTATCTTCTGGAAGGAAGTCACCATGGATCTCCGTTATTCCCAATTCATTTCCCACCATCTCTGCTGTTGTCTGATTATCTCCTGTCAACATTACAAAATACTTTATTCCCATTTGTTTTAATATCCGCAGCGTTCCTTTTGCATCTGGACGAACTTGGTCTTTAACACCAATTAACAATGCCAGCTGATTATTAATTGCTGCAAACACCGTAGAATTTCCTGATTGTTGGAGGCGGAGTAAGTCCTGTTCTGCTTGACTGTTTACTAAAACAGCATGATTCTCCATTAATGTTTGATTACCAATTATTATTTTCTGTGCATCGATTTGTGCAATAATTCCCTGTCCTTTCACAACTTCTGTTTTATTAATTTTTGCATATCTGGTTTCCTTCACATAGTCTAATATTGCTTGTCCCAACGGGTGCTCTGATTCTCTTTCCACACTGGCAGTCAGCCAAAGCGCTTCTTGTATATCATCCGTATATGCTTTCACTTCAGAAACTGCCGGCTTGCCATTGGTTAATGTCCCTGTTTTATCAAATATCATTGTATCTACTTTACTAACTGCGTTCATCAATTCACCGTTCTTTATTAAAATGCCATTCTTTGCTCCATTTCCAATTCCGGCAACGTTAGAAACAGGTACACCAATAACCAATGCTCCTGGACATCCTAAAATCAAAATCGTGATTGCCAAGTGGATATTCTGAAAAAGAAAACCGACGATAAACGCAAGCAGCAATACAATCGGCGTGTAGTACTTTGCAAAACGGTCAATAAATCGTTCCGCTTTAGATTTATTATCCTGTGCTTCTTCAACAAGTTCAATAATTTTTCCAAAAGTCGTGTCTTCCCCTATTTTCTCAGCTTCTATCTTCAACGTACCATTTTCTAAAATTGTACCGGCAAACACTTTCTCTCCGATTGCTTTGCCAGTTACCCTGGATTCTCCTGTCACGCTCGCTTCATTGATATAGCCATCCCCTTCTCGAATAGCACCATCTACAGGGATTTGTGCTCCCGTTTTAACAAGAAGCAAATCTCCTTTATTTACTTCCTCAATAGGAATTTCTTCTATGTCAGCTTTATCGATCCGTAAAGCACTGGCAGGTGCCATTTTTATGAGTTCCTGAATGGCTGAACGTGTTCTCTCTAGTGTCTTTTGTTCCAATAAACCTCCAAATAAAAACAGAAAGATAACAATAGCTGATTCACTGAACTCACCAATGATAAACGCTCCAGATACAGCAATAGATACCAACAATTCAATACTGATTATTTTTACTTTTAGTGCTTGATACGCTTGGATAAATATCGAAGGAATACCAATAACGGAAGCCATTATCATTGCAAGTGAATATCCTAAATCCCAATCAAATGAAAATTTAAAAATAAACCCTAGAACAATCAAAACACCGCCGATAAGTACAAAGGTATACTTATGTTTTATAAATAATTTCTGCAACTTCATTTTCTTTCCCTCCTCTCTGTTCACACTGTTATTTTATAATGAGGGAAAAAGAAAATAATTGATGACTATCAAGATATGAAAAAACACTCTCGAAAATGGTGATTTATTTCAAATAAAAAAAGCACCTCGAAAGGTACTTTTTATTCAATATATTCCAGAATAATTCTTAAACAAAAGCTTGTTCTTCGTTTTTTAATAACAGTTCCTTTTAGCTGATTAATATATACAGAAAAAAGAATTTGTATTAAAACAATACTACATTTTGCGGGAATTTTTGGTGAGATAAATAATCACAAATGTTTCCTGTAAGGCGAGTAATCGCAAAAGTACTTCGATGGGGCAAGTAATCGCAGCTCCAGCCCAACCTACCGAAAGATATCATAAATAGTTCATTAATCATCATATAGCTGCTTTTTGCGCGCCCTCTTATAAAACACCTTTTGTTACTCTTGCTAATACTTTGTTAAGCAAACCTAAACAACAAAATAGTACGGCAACTACAATTACAAAAAATATGGCAGAACGGAGAAAAGTAAATGGGATAAAGCTGACAAGCCAGTTTCCAACATAATAAATAAGTACAAATACAATCGCAACTGTTATCAAATACGAAATAAGCACGCCGAATACTTGAACATAATTAAGTTTTGAATACGTTTCTTTAAGTTCTTTTCTGTTTTTCCAAAAATTAAAAACTAATAAAACAGTACACAAAACAGAAAGTACACCAGCCAAGAATCTCCACCTCTATTTCTATGTTGTAAATCTTCTGCTGCTTATCAAACTATGCTAATAGCATCATTTATTACCGTCTTCTATTTGCCAATATTAGAAACAACAGCAGAATAATTCCAGCATAAATCATAATCCATAAAAATGGAAGATAGGATATACCGGACAAACTTTCTCCCTTCCATTGAATCAGTGGCCGTTGTGTAATTGTTGCTGGGGGTAAAAGCCAGACAATGTATTTAAACGATGCAGGTAAAATATTCTCAATACCGGGTGCAGCAATAGACAAAATAATAGTCAGCACTAAACCTCCATAAGCGTTGATAGCACTTTCCATCATCATCTTACTAAAAAATCCGGCAACACCAATTCCCAGAACAGCTAAGAGAAGATGATTTACAAAGGATATGAAACCAACGGCAGGAGATACAGAATCAGAAAACATATTAAAAATAATGGGATAGAGAAATGCAAATACAGTTAACAGAGCGGCAATCAGTGCAACAGTCAACAATTTTGCCAGATAATACCGATAGCTGCTTCCCAAATGCAAAATCATCAGCTGTCTTTGTACAGGTGAATCCAGGGATAGAACACTCAAACACAGCCAGGCGGAAATCACAAATAAAAATAATGCCGTAATCGCATAACTATCAATAATTGGATTTGGCTTGTATGTATAAAACACCAGGATTAACACAAAAAAAGTGGAAATTGGCGGAAAATATTTATGGGAACGTACATAGTCATGCAAACTATATTGAATTACATCTTTCAAAAAATCTCTCCTTAGTTATTAACATCTGTGCTGTTAACAGATTCGATACTTCCTCCAGATTTAAGAACTCTCATTAAAATTTGATTACTATTTTTAGAGCTTACATATAGTAATAATCTATCTTCTCTTTTTTCACTATATAATACTTCCTTCCATTCCTCTACATCGCTATCTATGAAGCCTTTTGTCTCAATCAGCTTCATACCTTGTTTTTCCGTCAGCATTTCTTCTGCCAGGCGGCCATCTCTTATGTAATAGGTTTGATCCACAATCCCCTCAAATATAGAAGCTTCATGATAGGTCAACAATACCGTTGTCTTCTGCTCCTTCAATTCGCTGATGATAGAAAGTAATTCCTGCTGCGCTGATATATCCAATCCAGATAACGGCTCATCCAGAATTAATAGTTCCGGCTGCTGAAGAATTGCTTGAATAATCCCGACTTTTTGGATATTCCCCTTGGATAACTCATTAATTCTTCGATTACTCCATTTATCTAATTGAAAACGACGCAATAATAATGAAATACGCTGTTCCAGAATAGCTTCTGGGATACCATTTATCTTTCCGATATAGTGCAAATACTCATCCGGTGTAAAACGGAGATATTTGGGAAACCTTTCCGGTACATAACCAGTCCGCATGTTCTTAAAAGCATATAAAATCTTCCCTGAATCCGGCCGTTCTATCCCTGCTGCAATCCGTAAAAAGGTGCTTTTACCGCTTCCATTCTCCCCCAGTATGGCAATAACCTGTTTTTCTTTTATGTGAAGGGAAACATCATATAAAACTTTCTTCTTTCCATATTTCTTGTTAATATTTTTTAGTTCTGCAAGCTGCTTCATGCAATACTCCTTGTTGTGTCATTTCATCATATCTCTGTATAACACTTGGAAAATATATTTTCATATACTAACGGAAGCTGGTTATACTTTTTGCTTCATCAAATAGCTGTTATAATCCTGAAAAGCCACAGCCAGATTTTCAACCTTAAAATCCGGCCAGAATGTTTTATCCGCCCATAAATAGGCATTATGTATCTGCCAAAGCAGGAAATTACTAATTCTGCGTTCTCCGGCAGTACGAATCAAAATATCAATATCAGACTGCTCCTGTGTATGTAAATAATGATTAAAATTTTCTACATTAAGCGACTGAATGATTGTATTATCTTCTTGTGACGCATCGTTAATTCTTTTTATAGCCCGAATAATTTCAGACCTTGCTCCATAATTTAGAGCTATATTACAAACCATACCATCATTATCTTTGGTCAACAAAATAGTTTTGTTTATTTCCTCTATTAATTTTTCCGGTAATCCATTCAAATCACCAATATGAAGGAAACGTATATTATTTTCTATCGCTTCCTGTCTCCACTCAAGCAAAAATTTCACAAATAACTGCATTAAATAATTTATTTCTTTGATTGGGCGCTTCCAATTTTCAGTGGAAAATCCATAGAGAGATAAATATTTTACGCCTGCTTTCTTACATTCAATAGTCATCTCCTTCACAGTATTCACACCTGCAAGATGACCGGCACTGCGCGGCAATCCCCGTTTTTTTGCCCATCGTCCATTTCCATCACAAATCATTGCTACATGCTTTGGTATATAGTCCAAATTCGTCCAATAATCTGTATTCATTGATCCGCATCTCCTTAAGTAAAACATTTATACATCTTTTTAAGCAAAATTATTTTATTTCCATTATAAACGATAGCTGTTAATAATTTCTATCCATTGGGCTGTATTCTCTGTTGACACTTGTTCTGATAACCTCGCTCCGGCAATTATTGGGGTCCACCGCAAAATCTCCTCTTTGGACAATCCGCTCTTCTCACAGTAAATCTGAAGATAGCTGTCAGCCAATTCAGTAAAATGCTGACTATATAAAAGATATGTCCTGCATACATCGGCCCGGATGTCTCCGGCACTGGAGTCAACCCAGTCAATGATATACATCTTTCCGTCTGCTGAAATCAAATTAAACAGATGAAAATCTCCGTGACAAAGTCTGTTTTCAAAAGTCATCGTGTCCAGTCTTCGCAATAGATCGTTTTTATATTTTTCTGTTAAACTGACAGCCGCCTTAATCTGCCGGCAAAGCTTATCATACATTAACTCCGAAGCATCTAAATTGGAAATCACCCGATGTATCTTTTGCTGGATATCCACGGAAACAGCCAGGTAATATTCTGCTTGTTCTTTATTACTTAAATACAAGTCTCCTAGAGTGCTTCCTTTAATATATTCCATCATAATAGCTTGTTTCCCCTGAAACTCACTAACATCGAAGACCTTCGGAACAGGAAGACCTGCTGAATTGGCAAACCTTTGTTTCCCCGCTTCCATCTCAGCTTCTGTATCAGGCAAATAATCATTGAAAACCTTTACAATTTTATTGTTATGAAGATATATTTCAGCAGTATTCCCTTTTGCTATTAGAGCATTTGTACTCATTTCTTTCTTCTCCCTTGCCGATTCTTTTATCGTTCAGTTTCTATGTTTGATGCAGGTCATTTCATCAAGATATCACGTTGTTGTTTTATTAAAATTTAAGTCCATATAATCAAAAAAACCGTAAAGCACGTTGCTAAACGGTTAGGTGACTTATTTATCTTGTTCTCGCCGCCATTTATTAAATTCCAGATATTCTTTAAATTGTTCTTTTGAAACTCCGGATTCCATTGCTTCTTTTACAATTTTCATCCACTCACTATCTAACTCCGTTTCAACTACCGTATTATTATCATTTATTAAATCGTTTACAGAAACATCCAACACTTGACTGATTTTCTCGATAAACTGGATGGAAGGGTTTGATTGAAGGTTTCGCTCAATTGAGCTTAAATAGGATTTCGCTACTCCTGCTTTTTCAGCAAGCTCAGAAAGTGACATCCTCTTTTCTTTTCGCAATTGTTTTATTTTTTCACCAATCAAGTTTTTCACCTCTTTCTCTGCGAATTATATCATAACTTTGGTGAAGAGTTCTATTATTATTTTGAGGATGTATAGAAAGTTAATTCTTAGTGAGGATTTAAGTATAATTATGGTATTTTACGCCTTCATAATTAGAAATAAAAGTATAATAATTAGACTGGAGAGAAATCAATTGTATATTTAAATTGTAATTTTACAAGAAAATGCACCTTGCAAATTGATATTCAATATTGCTTAGGTATCTTTATTTTACCACATTTTGCTAAAGGTGCATTTTTTAAAAGCTCTATAAATAAAATCCAAATCAAACGTTAGATTTTTCTCTTATATGATTCAGAAATTTGCGGACTTCCTCAAGTGACAGGCCTAATTTTTTTGCTTCTTTTATTAATGTAATCCATTCTCGATCAAATACAACATTTTCAATTTTCTTTTTCACAACCCCGCCCCCATCATTAATATAGATAATATGGTTACTACCAGTCATTCATGCTGCTTAAAGATTTTTCTACTTATCAAACAGGGTAAAAATATTAAAAATAATTAAAATGAAATATTCCGAAATTTTATTTTGAGTTATTATCACAAAGGCAACAAAGATATGAATGGTAGTTGCCACCCATATTAATGACTAATTTCAATTATTAATGAAATGATGAAGCATACGTCAAATGAATCTAACATTTCACCTCCCTTCTTCAAGTTGATTAACATACCAGTAGATTTATTTTTAGAACAATGTGTCTGTAAATTTTAATTCTATTTATATCCCCTTATCATGCCATATAACAAGAATTGGACAATTTCCTTAGCAAGTGCTTCCGGTTCTTTTAATCCTGTAAATAATTGCGTTTTTGTCAGATGCTCTATCATACCTACCAGACTTTCCGAAACAAACTTCATATCAAGGTGAAGATGAAAATAGCCGATTTCTTTCTCATAAAGAAGGTTATCTTTTATTTGATTTGCCATTTTTTCTTTGATCTCATCAGCTTCTGTCGACATATAAAAACCAATGATTGTTAAGTACATATTTTCTGCAAAAAATTTTAAAATAGCACTTAATCCTTCTGCAATACGATCTTCTAAAGAATGTTCATCAATTCCAGGACTAAGCCTGCTTTTTGTTGTCAAATCGGTTAGCTTAATTCGAAATGAATCAAGTATTTCCTGGAAAATTGCCTGCTTACTTTGAAAATATAAATAAAAACTTGGCTGTGTTAGACCAGCTTTTTCAACGATTGTGCTTACCTTTGTTTCATGATAACCATTATTGGCAAATTCCTCTTTAGCAATAGTAAGAAATAATTCCCTGCTTTTTGTTCCATCTGCTCCTTTTTTTCTTCCTCTTTGATTCAAGAAAAACACCTGCTTCAGTCAATATTAAATATATTACTCATTAGTAATATTATTCATTAGTATTATAATAGAATGAAATTTATATAGTCAAGGGATAATGATCACAAAAAGCTTTTCATCCCTGTCATTACAAGTCTACAATTTTTTTAACAGATAACATAAAATAATAAGTGATATTGATAACTATATTTCCTCCACTCTTTTTGTTTAAAAGGCGGAATAGAAACTCCCCAAGATTACCTATAAACATAAATACACAAGCCTATTTTACTATATATTTAGCGCGAATCGCTTGACTTGTTTTGTCTTTAGCACACTAGTTTTGTCATATAAGAAAATTCAAATTATGACATGTTTTTCACTTATTCAAACGACTTTTTGTGAAGTAAATGACTATAACCACAGCCCCATTCATCAAATTGGGCTTCATTTTACTATAAATCTGCATTATTCATTGAAACAGAATCTGTGAATAATAAAGAATAAAATCAAAAAGTAAGTCGAATTTCCAGCTGAATTTTTTACAATTAAATCCTTGCTTTATTGCCTATTAGCTGTCCCTTTCAAGATAACAAGATTAATTTCAGGAGTATTAAACAACCGGAATTTCATAAAAGATACCGCACCGCTGCTACCGAGACCTGCACTAACATATTGCTTGGTGTCAGCGTATTCCCATAACCCTTTTATACGATCTTGCGGTGGAAATAAGCTGTTTGGTTCATACCAGGGCTCTGGAATGAAGGGAGCACCAATAAAAGGTAAACGAATCTGTCCCCCATGATAATGTCCTGCCATAATCAAATCATAATCTGTCCATTTTAAATCAGGATTAGCTTGAATATGGTCGATTCGAATATCAGGAATCGGATAATGGTTCAATGCAATAAGAATGTCCGATTCACTTCGGTTATCGAGCACTGTTAACTCTTCCCACAGCTCTTCCTGTTGCAGAAGATAGCTTTCTTCATTAATATAGTCCGGCTTTAAAATTCCTTGTACGCTTCCCATATATTGCGGATCTTTTAAGATAGATAATTCAAAATGAACAAAATGAACATTTTTCCCATTGGTCGAAATCGAGTGGATAGACTCTAATAAATGAACACCTCGTTCTTCCATTCCTTGGGTGAAATCACTCTTTTCTACTTTTCTTCCAACCTGATAATTTGCCGGATCTGTATTCCCTGGTACATATAATGCATTTTCTTTATTATCAATTCCTTCAATTAATGTGTAAAAGCTGTCGTAGTTGGTGCTTTCTACGTCATCAAGCATATCGCCTGTAAAAACAATGACGTCATAGGCTATTGAATTGATTGATTCTATCAGTTTTTTCTGGTTTTCACCAAATTGCTTTTCATGCAGATCACTAACCTGAAGAATACGAAATCCTTCCAGCTGCTTCGGTAGATGGTCAATTATGATTTCCTGTCTTGTGATGATAAACCGATTATTGTCCCAAATAGTATATATAAGAATTACAAGAAATATTAAAAATACGGACAGAAGAATCCTTTTTCTTATTTTTCTCACAGTTTATCGCTCTCCAATATATGGGCTCTCTCTTATCTCATTGCTTCTATCTGATTACTCAAAAGATGACTGAACATACTTTTCTTCTCTTTAGAAAGCTCGATAAAGCCTCCCTGTTGAATAATCTTTCCTTCTTCCAGTACAACGACCTGATCGGCATTTCGAATCGTTGATAGACGATGTGCAATAACGATAATCGTCATCTTACCTTTCAGCCTTTCCAGTGCAGCCTGAATTTTGGACTCATTCGCTGTATCTAAAGCGCTGGTTGCTTCATCTAAAACAAGAATGGATGGTTTTCTTAATATAGCCCGTGCTAATACGAGACGCTGTCGTTCACCGCCAGATAACTTAATTCCTCGATCACCAATAATGGTATCTAGTCCATCAGGAAGTTTCTTTACAAAATCTATAGCCGACGAGAATTCCAAGGCTTCCCATAGTTCTTCCTCTGTCACATTTGTTTTTACTATTTCCAGGTTTTCTCTAATACTTGTATTGAAAAGAAATGGCTCCTGTGGTACATAGCTGATAGATTTTCTCCAGGCTGAGATATTATCGTACGAAAGCGAAACGCCATCAATTAGAATTTTTCCATTCTCCGGCTGGTTCAGTCCCAATAACAAATCAATTAATGTGCTTTTTCCTGCTCCAGAGCGCCCTACAAATGCTGTCATTTTATTGGGCGGGATAACCAGATTAATATTGGTTAAAGCACAATCAGCATTTTCATTATAGCGAAAATAGATTTGATCACATTGAATAGCTTTTTTCATTTTAATTGAGGTATTTTTTAAACTTTCATCCGTATTAAACTCTTTGGCATTTCTACATTCATCCTGTAAAGTAATTACTGCTCTGAAAGAAGGAATTGTTGCTGCGATTTGTTCCATCGATGACTGGATTCCTGCAACTCCCGGCCACAGCCGTGAAAATATAATGATAATCAGCAGAAGCTGTGCAGCCTGTGCATGAAACATCATTATTGCAAAATAGATAAAAACAGCGATTAAAATAGCAGAAGCCATTTTATAATATAATTGTGATGTTGATTTTAATTTTATATACTCCACTTGTTCATTTTCCATTTCTTTTGTGATTAGCCCAAACCAGTCTAATCTTGATTTTTCCAATGTATTACTTTTGATATCTTTTATCCCATTCATATGATCAGTAATCCCGCTGATATATTCCTTAGATAATTCATAATTCCTGTTTCCTAAAGTCAATGACCTTTTTAGAAATTTACGGTTAAAAAGAATAAGAACAGATCCACATAGGAGTACAAATGTTGTAATTACAGGAGAAAGAATAAATGCCAGCCCTATCTGAATAAAAGTGAAGACAATAGATGATATAAATTGTAATACTGAATATACACCTACACTGGAACGTGCAATTTCTGATGTTAAAATATTAATAAAATCGGACTTTCTATTTCTAATGAAAACCTGCCAGTTAGAATACAGTAACAATTTATATGTTTCCACACGCATATATCTTAAAAATCCCTGCTGTAACCTGTTGTTTTTCACATTAAGCTGTCGCTTTACAATATTTTGTCCAACGGCAATCATGATAAAAATGGCTAATATAATCGGCAGACCAGCAGCTGCTGGAATATCTGCCATAAAATCAAATATACTTAATATCGGTATTCTTCCTGCTCCCATATCAACAATGCCGCTCATACTGATCAATGGGACAAGTAATAGAATCGCTGCACTATCTAGTAAACCGATGCCGGCCATTGCAAATAAATTAATATAGACGATCTTCCCCGAATAACGATAGATTTGCTTCAAAAAATATATAATGGATTTCATCTCTATGTCTCCTTATGATAATACATGCTTCTTTCTTTTTCGCCATACCCAGAGAAATGGACGAAGCGGAAAATAGAGAAAATGGAGCGTTTTTGGTAACGGTAAGGTTTTCATATCATCCGGATATGGATACAGCAAACTTAAAGTAAAAAGAATCCTCTGCTCCGTCGACATTAAGCCCGTTAAATACTTTTTATGATACTTCACTACATTTTCAGGTAATGGTAACGTATATATATTAATCATGGATTCCAAATAAAAAATTGATTTTGCTGCTAGTCTTTTCGAACGGCTGTTCACTAAATATTGCTGCATCTCATTAGAAAGCTTTCTATTAAATAATTCAGACACAAGTATCATACCTTGTCCTCCCACCTGAAGATAACCAAAGCGTTTTAGCCGATTATATATCCTGTTCCAGTTTAATTCTTTATCCATTAATTGATGAATATCAAATAACCATCGTAAGCGCGACCATCCATGCTGTGCCCCATGCATATTAAGATATAAATAGAGATCCTCATTGCTTAGCATATAGACCTCATTACCCGGAATTGTGCTCTGCTTTCTTCTTTCCCATAATTCATTAAAATTCGGCTCTTTCGCCGGACCGGTATTCAATCTCCAATGAATTTCTATCGTGATTTTCTTTTGCGGATGATAATAGTTAACATGACGATGTCTCCACTTCCATTCATTTAATTCTTTATTTATTTCATATTCCTTTTCATAGCCTTGAGCTAATAGCAGATGCTCCGCCTCATCAAGTTTTTCTATCGGAATAAGAACATCCAGATCCCTGGACGTACGAAGGGAGATATCACCGTACAACGCTTGAGCAAGTACTGGCCCTTTTAAAAAAAGAAGCCGAATGTGATTGTCTGAAAACAGCTTACTGATCTTTTGCATCTCTGAGCCTAAGAAAAGCATTTTCATTGTATTTCTTCTATAAAGCCAGGAAAACCTTTCTAAAACGAAGGGAGGAACAATACCTTCCTTTACCTTTTTCAATTTCGGATAAAGTACCGGATAAATACGGTGATGAATTGCCAAATCAATGAAAGTTTCCCAATTAATATCTGTGAAAGTTTCCCATTCTTCCAGATGATTATTCCTTAATAATTCGATCATTAGCTGTAATTCTTCAGGTATATTACGAAGGTCCAATTGATTTCTATTTTCCATTTATTTCACCTTTTATCCTTTGTATCTATTTTCTTTGCAAACTTGCTGACAACCGTAAACCGTTCTGCTCCTTCTAATCCCGTTACAAAGAATGGACCACTGCGCAACCATGCATGAGCAATTAATTTTCCATCCTCATCTTTTGCTATTCCTAAGTAAAGTGTACTTTCTATGTCCCGCTTTTCTAACATTTTCAATGCAGCTATGCCCTTGACAAGACACTCACTCTCCCAAAATGTATACTTGCTCATAATATGGATAGCCTGCGATATCCCCATCAATGTCTTTTTATATTCTGGGTTTAAATCTGTTGAGGTTTCTTTCATTTTTTCCCCTAATGAAGGTGCTATTTTCGAAAAGGACATTGCTTTAATAAGACGGGCAAAAGCAAGATAAATATATGCTTCAAATAGAAGGTGCCTCATTTTCTTATTTAAAGATAGAAATAATATCATCCTTCTCATCCCGCTCCCCCTTTTTTAAGCAAACTCTATTTTTACCAAACCTTCTTCTGATAAACGGTCTATAAATCTGAGTACCTGCTCCCTGCATTCATGCTCTCCCACATCATATTCCTTAACTAATGATTGAATCAGGTCTTGTATAGAAATAGGCTTTTTCATACAATCCCAAATCACTCCACCTGTTTCACCAAGATTGTAGTACTTTCCATTTTCAATACTTAACATGACCTTTTCCCCGTCCATATCGCTGACAATAAGTCCCTCTAATTGACTTACAATATCGCTGTTTGAAATCGTTTTATTCATATTACTATCTCTCCCTTTCAATAGATTGTTGCTGCTTTTTCATTATTTACATTCCTATCCTTCGCAATTAAGCTTAAAATGTTATCTACTAATTCATTGACTGTGAATCGGGAGACAGGACGTATGATTCGATAAAAATCAAGGTTGTTCGCCAGATTAGCAGAAAATGCGAAGTGCCAATCCATTAATCCGGAACGATTTATCATAAAATTACGGTAGGTATTATGAAACAGGACAGGGAAACGTGCTAATTTTTGGATGGATACTATTTCAATATCATTTTGATTAGCTTTGCTTAAAACAAAAATTCCGGCTAAAGGTATTGATCTATCAACGAAATGGTCATTAACCGGTATATTAAATTTTGTTTCTCTATTATAGATTGGTTTAAATTGATCTGATTCTATGCCAAATCGATCTAAGCTCTCCTGCCATAACTTTTGCTGTGGATATGAAGGTATAGCGAGCGGAATATTATCTTCAGATAGTGTCACCGCCATGATATCGTCTGTCAGTAAATGAAAGCCGCGGCTTAAAAATGCGGAAGCAAGCGTTGATTTCCCTGCACCAGAATCGCCCACAATAGCATAGGCTTTTCCATTTATGACAATGCAACTTCCATGTATCGGCATTATTTTTCTTTGCATGAGCAGAACGCCTAAACATGTTCCAAGCAAGTAAAGCCTGATTTGATTATTGTTTGAACCCTCAATCGGTGAGACTGAAATAGCTCTTCCATCTTCAATCATATAAATGGCCGCACCTGGAACTTTAATCATACAAAGTTTCTTTTTTATGTAGTAATAAGCATCTGGTTCGGCAAGCTTTGACCATAAGGAAGATAAATTGGTTTCTATTATAGTTAAATCAGCTTCATCAAAATTCTTGCGACTGACAGGTATTAATTCTGGTAATGGGAAATCACTTAAAATATTTAATCCAAATGCTTTATAGGAATGAATTTTTGGGATTTCAAACATCTATTAATCACCCTCTTTTTATAATAAACAGACTATTTCAGACAGGTGGAGTACATGAACTAAGAAAAAATGAGCCCTTATACAAACGGGACGGTATAAGGGCAATAATCTACCGACTTCAACTATTCGAAGAGCACTGCGATTCAGGTTTAAGTATCTATCTTTGGTTGAAGACCATATTGATCTTGTAAAATTCTCTCATTTGGAATGTGCAGCTTAACTTATGTCTTCTCCCGGATTAGGATCCGGTTTGTTATATCTGCCAATAAAAAATCCATCCCAGGAATCGCCTTTAAAGCTTGCCATTGTCTCTTTAATATCCAATAATTCCAATTTGGGCTCTTTCCATTGCTTTTTCATTTGTATCACCTCCTTCAAGGTAAAATGTTTTCAGAAATCGATAAACGATGATACTGCGCATTAGCATCCTCAGCTCAGGCTTAAAAGCAAGATCACCCTTTGGCTTTTCCATAGCAGATGACAGGGCATTTCTAATAGAATCTGTATTCAAATATTGTGCTGTATCCTTGTCTTTTAACAGCTCTTTCACCTCATTAATAAAGTCTGTCCAGCAGGGTATCATGCGGTGAAGCCAATCTGCTGCCTGGACACCGTACTTTGTCTGGTTTAACCGCACTTTATCAGGCAAATATCCTTTTGTTGCATTTCTGATTAATGCCCGATCCATTCCGTTATTAATAAATTGTTCTAACGGCAGGGACATACAATAATTAATCACCCGGATATCATTTGTCGGATCACGCATTAGTGTCCCATATTGCAGGGATAGCTTTGAAAATGCTATTCCATTTGAATTCCATATAAATTCATTATCAATAAGATAGTTTCTTTGATTTAAAATGTTGAGATCAGTAAGTCCATCTGCTCCCATTCCATATCTCTGAAGTTTTTCAAACACATTCATTTTATTAGCAAAATCAGGATTCACAAGCATTGGAAAAGAATTATCATCTTCCCTGTTTAAAAACGGAAATGCCTGTTTACTTATAAGTGATAACAGCTTTTTTCTGCCTATCCCGATGTTTCTGCTATAAGGCTTAAGCTCACGGGCAAAATGAAACCACTTCATTCTCTTTAATAAGTGTCCATAATATTCCATTGCCGGTCCCCAGGATATTGTAAAATTCCCTCTGGCACCGCTTAACAAAACTCCGACATTATCCTTGGCTGCCTGTTCAAAAATCCCCTTCATCCAGAATGAATTCTCAAAGAATTTATAAGGCGATTCGATAATTTCCAGCCATTCATCCATATCATTGTATGGATTCTTACTTTCCAGGCTTAAATAATGATCTTCAATATTCCCTACATAATCAATCGTAGCATGGATGTATGGACGTTCATCCGGGTAATAGTTTCCTGGTGTATAGTCAATAAAATCTGCTGCCGGGATTGAGCTGTAGGTATGTAATTTTTTGTTCTGGCTTTGTAATGTTTTTGCAGCAAAACTGACAACAGAACCTGAATCAAGTCCGCCGCTCAGCTGAGAACCGACAGATTTAAATGTACGTAATCTCGAATCAACCGATTTCTGGAATATATCACGAAAAGCCTCCACATATTCATCATCTTGTTTGAATCTGATTTTGTCATTAAATGACAGCACCTGATATTTAGAAAGCTTCACCTTCCCTTCTATCACAGTAATCATATGTGATGGGGGAACTTGCAGGATATTTCTAACAACCGTTCTTGATACATCAATTGCGTCTATAAAGGTCGAAATCGCTAAATACTCAGCCAGCCATTCCTCATTTAATTGTCTGTTAACATAGGGCAGCTTTAACAGCGGCTCCATAACTGTACAAAATGCAAATCGCTGATCATCAGAAAAATAGTAGAGTGACCTTGAACCGGAAAAATCTCTCGCTCCAAACAGCTTTTGGTTTTTTTCATCCCAAACCATAAAAGCAAAGTCGCCAACCAAATATTTTGGAGACTCCTCGCCCCATTTCGCGTAAGCAATCAATATTAATTGGCTATCCGGCATTCCTTTTCTTTCTTCACGCTGAACTCCTAATTTATCAAATAATTCTTCCCGATTATCGATGATTGCGTCTGATGTAATTGCCAGTTGTCTATCATCATAGAAAGGAAGCTGTTCATTAATTGATTCGGGTGTAACCCACTGTGCATGACAGCCTAAGAACACATTTTTATTGTTCCAGATTTGCACTTGATCAGCCGGAAACTTTCTTAATGCCAGCATCATCTGCCGCCCAAATTGTTGCGGAACAGCACTATTCACGTGATAAATTCCAGCAATTGCACTCATCATATCTTCTCCAATATATAGGATTAGCTTATTGTTCTTATTAAAGAACAATAAAATTTAAAAAAACTAAATCCCACTTTTGAATTAAAGCAGTTTATTTAGTTAGTCATTTAAAAAGGGATAATAAATTTTCGTTCTATATAAAGAACATATACTATTTTACATAATAATTCAATACTTATTTCTAATTTTTTGATAATTAGTTACCTCTAATAGACTTCTTCCTAATAAAGTCCTGTAAAAATGAAGTAGAGGGAATACTCATCTATTGATAAAGTGACTGTATTTTTTTACCTTAACGAGTCCATCACAAACAGAGATAGTATGTGACGGGGGAACTTGTATTATATTTTTATAAATTGTTGACGAAGGATTAATAGAATCACTCCCATCCGGGCTGCCCAGGAAGAAGTCTGCAATCCAAACTTCATTGAAGCTCTTATCTACAAATGGCAATAATAGCAGCGGCTGTATTAATGTGCAAAAGGCAAAATGCTTTTGGTCATGAAAGTAATAAATGGGTCCGGTGCCCGAATAATCTCTCGCGCCAAAAAGTTTTTGTTCTTTACCATCCCAAATCATAAAAGCAAAATCACCAACTAAATATCTCGGTAATTCTTCTCCCCATTTTTGATAGGCAAGCAAGATTAACTCGCTGTCCCGCAGACTTGCTCTCTTGAGACGATTAATTTCTAAGCTGTCAAATAGTTCATTACGATTAGCTACTTCTGTATCTGCAGTAATTGCCAGTAATCTCGCGTTATAACAATTAGGTAAATCTTTTTCAACTGACTCGCAGATCATCCGCGTAGAGTGGCAACCGAGAAAAATATTTTTCTGCTGCCATAGCACAGCATCATCTACAAGGAATTTTTGTAATTCCTTCATCATTATATATATATGATTTCCTTGTACCGATTCATTATTAAACTGATAGATTCCAACGATAGCACCCAGAGAAATCACCTCCCATTCATCAATTTTTTCATTTTATTTTTTGAATGATAAAGCTTGCCGTGAACAGTGGACTCATTAATTTGTAAATGATTTATAAATTTAGAGAACTGGGTAATTAATGGCCGGATGCTTGCTTCCTGGAAATTGGAGTACGCTAATAGTTCTTTTTCTAAATCATCCAAGTCCGCTTTCCGGATGGCTTCTCCCATTAAATAATATTTAGCAACATCCTGAGATTTATGACATGCCAGCATTTGCTTTTTTAGCTTGTACTGAGCACCTGAGAGCTTCATTAGAGTTTCTTCTGTCTCCGTTGATTTACAATTTCTAAAACGAATATCCTCCGTACCAAGAGGCTGCAGCTGATTATATTCCGCCCACTCATAAACATTAGAAAAGTCCAGCTTCTTACAAACTGATTTTACAACATAGCTTGTTATGTCATGATCATTGTGTCCACCCTCCATACAGTGAACATATACTTTTTTAGGCTGATATTTTTCCATTAAAAAAAGAACATCCTTCGCTATTTCATTTAAGTAGCGATGTGTTCCTGCATCGGGAAATCCAAGACAATACACATTTTCTTCTGGGATATTTAATAATGATAACCCCTGTAAACCCTCTCTATATCTTTCCTCCGCTCTATCCTTTGAAAACGCCTCAGGCATCCGCCAGCTTTCACCAATTAACCCGGAACCATTGGTCACATACGTTACGACAGCGTTCTCTCTCTTTTTCTGATGACTATATAAAATTGAAGACAAACCCAAAACCTCATCATCCGGATGCGCAGCAAAAACAAGTATATCTGCTTCCTGTTTTATATTATCCTGGAATTCTCTTCCCAGCATTTTTTTGGGATATCTGTACAGTCCCCGTGTGTATTCGATAAGCTTAATCATTCTTTCTTCGCCAATGGTCCGCTTCATTCCCTGAAAAACCAGGCTCTTCAACCTAACAGCAGCCAAAATAATCTTCATCCTCTCTCTAATCTTTATTGATGTACACCTTATGAATCTGCTCTGATTAAAATCCTTTCAGCGCTTTTCCGTAGATATATATGAAAAAAACGGGATTTATTAATTTGAAACAAGAAAGTGAAAAATCCTGATCTTAAAGTCGTATTTGTGAAGGTGTATTCTACATTATGTTTATTGATCGCCCCCCAATTGTACTTATAGGCTTCTTCCCCTTTTAAAAAATCGAAATACTGACATCCTTCTTTACTTGCATCAAGAATAAGATGATATATTAACAACTGACCTATCGAGTACTTTCCAAATTCCGTATCAAAGCTTGGAATATAAAAATAGAATCTGTTTCCATCGTTCATGCCGAAGTGTACTGCAATAATTTGCTTATTTATTTCTAAATAGGAAAGATGTAATAACTCATTTTGAAAGAGTTTTTTTGCTGTTAACAGTGCATATTCCTTCTCTTTCTGATTATTGTATTTGCTGGGAGTTTTCGTACCATTCCATCTTCTCTTATGCAGCTCAAATAGCGTATTCATCACAGGTTCTACATCTATTTCTCTTAATACTTTCTTATAAAGGTATTCTCCTTTTTGCCTGATTAATTTTCTTTGTTTAAAAAGGATTTTCTTTACGTACTTTTGATTTACCCCGGACTTCGTCTGGTCCATATTACGTTCAAGCATGATGTAAGGGGAATCTACCGTTTTTATTTTTTCTATCATTTTAAAACCATCCGGTAACTGAGTAGAAAAGACTTTATTATAAATAGAATCCCCGGGTAAGTCCGACCATACTATACAATTCCAATTTTTCCTGTCCTCTGTAAGCTTTTTCATCACCAGGTTAGTGATTTCCCTCATATCATATTTGCTAGAAATAATCGGCACTAAATAATCAGCCATTCCTAATCCAATCGGCCGGATTACAGTAAAGCCCCAGGTTGCTTTATAACTGTAAAGAGGGATAATCGCAATAGTATTCATTCCTTCCTTTACTTCTTTAATATAAGGATCTACCATTTGGCAGCTTTTTTTATATCTCCACCAGTTTTTCATCCATGCTCTATCCTGGAAAATATTATATTCATGAATTCCCTCACTAAAATTACTACATGCAGAAAATAATCTTTCAACTGCATCCTCATCTTTATGCAGAATAACATCCACTTTGCTATCCTCCTTCTAAAGGTTCTACGTTACATAATGGATTGGTTCAGCTTATTATTTACTGATACTAATCTGCCATTATTTATCCTGTAGACAATGTCACAATTTTCAATAGTACTTAATCTGTGTGCTATGATAATTAGCGTCTTATTCCCCTTCAGTTTATTAAAAGCACTCATAATTTCTTTCTCCGTTTTGTTGTCTAATGCAGAGGTTGCTTCGTCCATAAACAATATCTCGGGATTATGATATAACGATCTGGCAATGCCAACTCGCTGGCGCTGTCCGCCCGACAGCATGACACCCCTTTCTCCAACCGGTGTATCAAGCTTATTGGGAAGCTCTTCAACAAACTGTTTTAACTGTGCCTGCTCCAAAGCACGCCAAACCTCTTCATCTTTAATCTGATCATCATTTAACCCAAAAGCAACATTCCGGCGGATAGAATCATCGGAAAGAAAAATAGCCTGCGGAATATATCCGATTTTCTTTTGCCATAAAGACCGCTGTTCAAATAAATTTACACCATCAACCAGAATGCTTCCCTTTTCGGGCGGGAACAAGCCTAGTATAATATCAACAATCGTTGTTTTACCGGCTCCTGATTCTCCGACAAAGGCAACTGATTTACCGATGGGAATCGATAAAGTAACATCCTGTACAGCGTATTTATTTTGATTGGGGTACTTGAAAGACACCTCATCCATCTGGATTGAATTGTGAAATATTTTTTCTCCACGTATTATTTCCGTACTGTTCTTACCAGATGCCAAAACGTCTTTATCCATAAATAAATCATCGTAAACGACATGCAAGGCCGGCATACTATACCGCATAATTGTAATCAATGAAACAACACGGTTGATGGAAGGCATCAGCCGAAATGCGGCCATAGCAAATAATGCCATGGTTGAGATAAAATGAGATAGATTCGCTCCCTGGAGAATAATGATTAGTGCTGTGATCAGAACAATCGCGACAAGCATCGTTTCGATAAAATATCTAGGAACCACTTCCAGCATTTTTAAGTACTTCGTATTATTGGCTTGAATTTGACTCTGATTTGTATACTCTCTGATAAAAAAACGCTCTTTCCCGGAAACCTTTACTTCTTTACTGGCACCCAGTCCCTGATTGACCCATTGTATCATTTTCCCGGTTACTTCCTGATGCTCTTCCCCAAGCTGGCTGATTTTTTTCCGGTAGCTTATAAAAAAAAGGCAAACACTCCCGCCTAGTAAAACAGCTGCGGCTAAAGTTGCCAAAGGGGCTGTTACTACTAATAATACTGCAATAAACAGGATGACCAGCACCTCTGTCAGTAATTGAAAGCCAGAAATCATGATTCCATTAAAGATTTTTGCTACTTCTTCATTGACATTTCTCAATAGATCAGCTGTGTTTCTCTGTAAGTGAAAGGTATAGGGCTTTGTTAAATATGCCTGAAATAAATCCCTGGACAACCTTACTTTTTGATTCAATGTCACCTTAATTTGAGTGTAATTAAAAAATAGTAAGTATACATTTTTAATCACAAATACTGCTAATAATATAATTACAGCAAATATGATAAAAGCATTTACCGTCTGGAAGTTAAGCCAGCCGTATACATTTGCAAGGACAGGCTGCTCCTGAATCACATTTGGATTTACTACCATACCGACAAAGGGAACAATTACTCCTATGCTGATTGTTTCAAATACTGCTGCTGCAATCATCATAAAAAGCAGCACAATAAGCTTCTGTTTCTCTTTTCTTGAAAAAAGTCGCAGTAATTTATGGAAGCTATTCACCAATTTACTCACCTTTTATTTTAGAAGTTTTTTTGAGACATATGAAAGAATTTATGGAGCATTCTCCACCATTTTATAGAGCCTTTCCATCTCTTTTGTTGTATCCACTACCTGCTGTGACAGGTTGCTGCTGAATTTTTCTCTTAATCTTTTATCATTTAATAGTCGCAGGATAGTATGATAAATCTCTTCCTTCTCGAAATTTACGATTAACCCTGTTTCTCCTTGGCTTATTTGTTCAGCTGCACCAGTATTTGTTGTAATAATGGGTTTTCGTAATATCCTTGCTTCTGCCACAGTGAGGGCATAGGATTCATGCCGGGATGGTTGTATATAAATATCACAATCCTTTATATACGGATAGGGATTTTTTACCGTACCAAGTAACAGGAGGTTATTTTCTAGTTGGTATTCCTTTATCATTGTCTCGATTTTCTCTCTTAGAATCCCTTCGCCTATTAAGTACCAGCGGACATGATATCCTTTTAACAATAATTTTGATAAAATTTCCGGAATCATATCCTGCCCTTTTTCTACTGACAGCCTGCCCACTGTCAGAAGGCGAATGCCTTTAAACCTATCGCTATAACTTTCTTCCGCTTTTGATAAAGTCTCCAGTTTATCTCTTTCGATAACATTATAAAATGGAAATGTTTTATCTTTCAGATTCGGAAATATATCAATGAATTTCGTCATAGCATATTTAGAAACACAGAAGATACAATCGAACCTACTATAGAACCTCTCTCCCTGTTTTCGCAAAGCTTCTTCAAAATAGGAAACATCACAATGAATCCAGACAGCCTTCTGTTTTGCTTTTATATTATTCATGACATAAACGTCGGGAAATGTTACCGGACTATGGTAAGCTATAGCAATGTCGTACACTGTTTCATCTCTTGGCACCATCCTGGAGTAGTACCTGTTTTGCTTATAATTAGACACTGTGTGCTGTATCAATTTCGTATAAAATCCTGTTTTAACCGCTGTAATAATGTCCCCTTTTTTTGTATATTTCCACATTTTCTCCAATGCTGTTTCCCTTGCTCCAAATATATTTTCTACATGCACAAACTCCGGGATTTCCTCATAAAGCTCACCCTCCTCCGACATCAGCTTTACAGTCACATCGTAATCTTTCAGCTGCATGCTATTCAGCATAGCAATTAAAGCCTTTTCGATTCCACCCATTATCATTCTTTGTGTTACAAATAATACTTTTTTGCGCACTTTTTTTCTCACCTCACTAAAAAGCCTTTTCGAAGGGCTATATGCTAATTTCAATTTTGTTTCTTAATTTTTTGCTCATTACATGAATGATTTCCTGATATATCTCCCATGCATCAGCTTCTACAACAACACCCATTTTCAATCCCTCCATTTGTTCATGAGCACCTGTAAAATTAGTCGTAATAATCGGCTTGTTAAAGACCTTCGCCTCTCCTAAAGTGATACAGAATCCTTCATGTCGGGATGGCTGAACATAAATATCACATTGTTTTAAAAAGGGGTAAGGATTTGGATGTGCTCCTAATAAGATAAATTCTCTTTCAACTTGATACTTTTTAATAAGAAATTCATATGCAGACCTGCTGTTACCTTCTCCAACACAGTACCATCTGACTTTATATCCCTTTTCTCTCAGCTTTGCTAATACTGGAATAACAAGATCCTGTCCTTTTTCTTTACTTAATCGTCCGATAGTTAATATTCTTATGCCATCAAACTCATCATTAAAGCCATCCCCTTCATCCGCCATTTGTAAAATTAACTCAGAAGAGATTTTATTAGGACAGGAATCTATGTTACTTTGTAATTCAGGCAGTATATGAACTAAACGGTCTTTTCCCTCATTTGACACCGTATAGATTCTGTCAAACTCAGGATACAATCTTTTGGCAAATGGCAGATCAAACCCGACCTTCGTCACATCAAAATGAATCCATTGCAGTTTTTTTTCAGCACTTATTTTATGAATAACAAAATAGCTTATGAGATCCATCGGACCTGCATAAGCTATAGCTACATCATATTTATTTTTTATATCCGCAGTATTCCTTAATATATATTTAAAGAAAATACTTTTATTTTTCAGGATTCGGGACAATCCATATGTCAGCGAGAAATTTATTACCCTGATAAGCCGGCCTTTTTTTATAAGATTCCATATAGTCCATCTGGGGGGATTCGTCACCATTCCTTTTATCTCAGGATATTCATGCACGTATTCCACGTTGACATGATCTGGAATTGCATTCAAAAATCCCCCATATTTCTCCAGCATTAGAATCGTAATATCATATTTATGTTCAGGTATTTCTGCTATCCTATTAAGCAGTGCCTTTTCCGTGCCGCCAATATTCATATTGATCAGCATAAATAGCATTTTCTTCTTCATACTGCTACCCTCTTTCTACAGGCGCATATTATGTTATCCAATAAATTGATAGAACTTCTCGATTTCCTCAGTATTCCCCTTCTTTTCCTGCTTCAGATAATGTATGATACTTTGTCTAAGCTCCGGCTCATTGATTAATCTTAATATCCCTTCTGCAACAGCTTCCGGATTCATATCAACAACAAGCCCATTTTTTTCATGAATCATTTGATTATAGACTGCATCAAACCTTGTTGTTACAACAGGCGTATTTAGCATTCTTGCTTCAGCAATAGCAAGACCGAATCCTTCAAATCTGGAGGTCTGCACATACATATCAGCATGCTCAATAAACGGATACGGATTTGCCTCAACCCCTAATAAAATAAAGTGCTGTTCTAGTTGATGTCTTTTTATATCCTCCTTTATTTTTTCTTTTAGAGGTCCTTTTCCTAAAACATACCACTTAAAATGAATTCTTTTTTCTTTCAGTATTTTGCATACCTGAAGAGCAATATCATAACCTTTTTGAGCAGATAATCGACCGATGGTTAAAATCCTGATTCCATGAAAAGAATCCTGATAATTATTTCCTGCCTCCGCCATTTGGAAAATAAGCCGAGGATTATTGATATCGTACATTACCTCTATTTTATCTGCATAATAAGGAAAGCGTTCTAATAAATCTTTTTCAGCTGTTCTTGATACAGCTATCATTTTGTGATAGTGATTATAATATTTCTTTTGGAATGCTATATCTTCCTCATCTATTATGTATGTAGCATTAACCCAGGCAAGCTTTTTCTCTGCTTTCACTTTTTCTGCTACATAATAAGTAGGAACCCCTTGCGCATAGCTGATGGCTACATCGTACTTTTTATTATTGTTTTCGATTACTTTTGATGCGCTTTTCCAGTAAAGAATAGCCCGTTTCGTATTATGATAGTCCTTTTTGTATATTGCGATAGAGTATCTGATTCTTGAAAAAAACATTTGAACTGCTTTTTTTGACAGGACATGTTGCATAGAATGTTTTATAGTTCGATTTGTAAAGGTTGTATAGCTCAATGGTGGAAGTACATTTACTTGTTTTGGCACTATTTTTTCTAAAATATTTCCAAAAGAAAATAGTTGTAAATCTACATTGAAATTTGAATAATCCAGCATGGATAATAGAGATACTAAGCTCTTCTCTGCCCCGGCAATATCTAATGAGTCAATCACAAATAAAATATCCTTTTTCATTATTATTTTCACCCCCTGCTTTGTTTCTGCATGTCACTTCATTTTATCTATTCCCGCTTAACGGCTCTCTCACTTCTCTAGGATGTAAAACATTCTCTAAATACAGTTTAGATTGCGCAATTTTCCCGTTAAGAATGAATTCACTTTCCTTATAGTCTATTGGATTTAATAAATCTTTCATTTTATAATGTGGATGTATTAGCCTTGATTCTAAATTCAAATCCTCCAGAAAATCCCTCATTCTCGTGTTGATAGATTCTTTTCTGTTCACAATGGCAAAATTTTTCTGATACAGTACTGAAAATACTGCCGCATGAAATGAGTTGGAAATAATAAAGGCTGCATCTCTCACAAGTGAAATAAATACCTCCGGGCCCACGTGTCGAAAATATTTATCAGCATAATTTATCTTTCCTGGATTAATGCTGTATATTTTCAAGTTCTTCTCTTTTGAAATCTTTACTGCAATCTCTTTTATCAGCTGATTATTATCAAAATCATAGACCAGTATATACTTATTGTGAAATTGTTTCTTGCCTATTTCATTCCATTCACCCCTGCTTAATAAAAGCACGGGATCAACAACTTTTTTTCCGTTATAAATCCCCATTTTATTCAGGATGTTAACACCGCTTTTTTCCCTGACACTTATTCCGTCCAACCTTTTTATCCATTTTTGGACAACTGGAACCAAATACGGCGCAATCTCTTCTGTAGCAAAGCTGGCAGCAAAAGAAGCTTTTGTCCTTCCTCCTGGTACAAAATCTAAATAAAAGGCTGGGTCTTTTCCATTTTGATAAAGACTATTCCAAATCTGATCACTTCCACATAAATATACATCTCTTTCAGGCAGTTTATTCTTTAATTCCTCATTAGAGCGGTACTGACGTTTTGTTAATGTTAAATAAGTGGTTGTAAATTGATCAAAGGCTCTTTTTCTTTTTAACCCTGGTATTCTTAATGGAACTTTAATTCCTAAATAAACTAGCTTTGTCAGCAAATTCTTCTCCCATTTCGGATTATCGATTCGGAACAATTTATAATGGTTGCTTAAATACGCTGGCTTATAATCAATGATTTCAACATCATGACCACATTGGGTTAAATATCTTAATAATGCAAATGCCTGCAAGGAGGCTCCATGATTGTAGGCATCATGACATGTTATTGTGTAAATTTTCATATTACACCCCGTTTTTTCTATCCGTACGTGTTTCCTTACGCCTCTTTGAATTGTCTTTAACACGACGATATAATTAAATCATACAGCTTACTTAATTCGCGGGTAGAATTATTAAAATTGGACCTGGAACAATGATGAGCTAATTTCTTCCTTAATTTTAAATTATGATACAGTTCCTCTATACCATCCGCTAAACCATCAACAGATAATTCACAAATCATCCCATCATATCCCTCCAGAATTTGACTTTTAGCAGTAGAATAATTTGTTATCAGCACCGGCTTTGCAAGAATTTGCGCTTCACTGACCGTTACTGCCTTACCTTCATAGCGGGAGGGCTGAACATAAAGGTCTGCTTCCTTCATATATGGATATGGATTGATTTTTTTTCCTAACAAATAAAAGTTATCCTGAAGTTTATAATCAGATATAAGACTTCGAATCATTTTCTCGTCTCCACCATAGCCGACAGCATACCAAGCAAGGTTGTTATAGCCTCTTTCTTTTAAAAGTTTCAGTGCCCGGACTGCATTATCAATACCCTTTGCATGAGATAATCTGGCTACGGTAATGATTTTAAAACGATTATCGTAAATCATTGGATTTTCAAGCTTTTCTGCTGCTAATGCTTGGATAAGATCAGGTGAAGTAATATTTTCGATAACAGTAACTTTCTTCTTTAAAATAGGATATTTATTTATAAATGCCCTTTTACATTCTTCGGAAACTGCAATAATGTAATCGAATTTCATCCACATGCTTATATCGACTGTTTCATCGGTTTCCACTACAGAAAAGTCTGTATGTATCCACGCAATTTTCATCTTAGCCTCAACCTTTTCTGCCACAAAATAATGCGGCCATAAATAGCTTATTGCCACATCATATGCTGCATCCAGCTTCGGTAAAAATGGCAATGCATACTTCCACATATATTGCATTTGTTTATAGCCCTTTTCTGAGCCTTGATTCTTTGCAGCTTTATACTTCGCCAGTAAACGGGCAAACCCGATAGTTAAATATCCCGCTTTAAATGTATCCTTGATAGACATCCGAAACGTTTTATAGCTATCTGACTCTTTCAGAAGATTGGGCTGTGCTGGTAATTGATTCATAAAATCGCCAGTATGGCTGTACAGCATAACATCAACGTGATAGTCTGTATAATTAAAATTATTTAACATGCTTATCAGGCTGCGCTCGACTCCTCCTACCTCCAAATCAAAGGAAGCTATCAATATATTTTCCACGTTTATCGACCTCATTATATTGATAAATTTTCTGTAATTGATGAACTGCCTGCTCTATAGAATAACCGTTATTTTCAAATCCATTTCTGATTTCAGTCTGATTCCGTTCTTTTTGCCCTGCTTTTGCAATAATCGTATCTGCCCATACATCCGGTTGATCCGATAGAGGCAATTTGGTAAGCAGACCGATATGAAGATCCGCTTCCGGCTGAATGGCCTCTGAAACAATGCAAGGAACCCCGCTTGCCTGCGCCTCTAGCAGGACCATCCCTAAGCCTTCATAAATAGATGGAAATACAAATACATCCATACTATGCAGCATTGTAGGAATATCTTCTCTTAAGCCGGCAAAGCGGATATTTTTTTCCAGTCCTTCTACTGATACAGTGGCTTCTATCTCACCGCGTAAATCTCCATCTCCTACGAATAATAGTTTCATCTGCTTATCTCTTTGAATGACTTTTTTCATCACCTCTATTAAGAATATGTGATTTTTTGCTTCTATAAATCTGCCGATATGTCCAATGATGATACTCTTCCCCAGCTTCTGTTGGAGCAGAAATTCATTTACTTTGTTTTCTGGCCTTTTCAAATATGGGTAATAGTCGATGGCATTGGGAAAATATGTGTACTTTGAACCTGCACTTCTTTTTTCTCCAAATAAATATTTCCCAGCTGCCTCACTGCATGCCAACAGATCTGTTGAATATTGAGAAATAAAAAAACGCATCGACTTAAGGTAGAGCTTTCTAAGCAGCCCTTCACTGTCATCCAGCGTTGTATGTGCATGGGAAATTCTTACCTTTATACCTGCCAATCGTGCTGCAATCATGGAGAGTCCACAATGAAATAAGGTATGTGCATGAACAGCGTCATAAGGTCCATACTTCTTTATTACATGATAGAGTTCGAGAACGGAATTCGTTTTTTTTAGCCGGATAATCCTCCCTCCCAATTCTCTTATTTCCTGATCATAATGTGCTTCTTCCTGATTGTAGGAGATAAAATCAAATTGGATTTTTTCACTATCTATATTCCGGTATAAATTCATTAACATCGTTTCTGTCCCAGCCCGGTTCATAGCACCAACAATTTGTAATACTTTCATTTTCTCAGGATTTTTCATCTTCATCCCCTGCTTTATCGTTTTTATCCAAATTCTCCTGCTGCCATTTTGCAAATTCAATTACTGTCTTAAACGCTTGTAAGTCATTTGTTTTTACACCTGACTGCTTAAGATCCTTTACAAATTGCAGCCATTTTGTTTCTGGTATTTGTCCTATTCGTGATTCTTCTGAGATGAACGTATTGACCTCCACATTCAATACACCTGCCAGTCTTTCGATAATTTGCAGGGATGGATTTTGGTTTAAATTTCGTTCAATATTACTTAAATAAGATTTTGATATATTTGCACGCTTTGCACATTCTGATAAAGTCAGCCCTCTGGACTTTCGTATTTTTTTGATTTTCTCTCCAATCATGACTTATACCTCATATTCTTGTAATTTCATCTCAACCCTTTTACGAATGGTGCTGTCAAATATATTTCTTATACATCTTATTACCCGGTGCTGTTCCACCTCTGTTAAACTGGAGCCTGATGGAAGGCATATTCCGGTTTCAAACAATTTATCTGAAACAGATCCTCCTTCATCATGCATAAAGTATTTTGCCCTTTTAAAAAGCGGCTGCAAATGGAGCGGCTTCCAAACTGGACGGGCTTCTATATTTTGCTTATTCAGTGCATCTAAAATTTGCTTTGCTGTAATTCCCGCTTTTCTGTCATCAATCGTCAGTGTTGTTAACCAGCGGTTGCTTTGTGTATCTTCCAGCTCTTTCATAAACTTTACTCCCGGCAGATCTGATAAAGCTTGAAAATACATATTAAATACCTTTCTTCTTAACCTCACTCTGTCATCCAAAACCTTCAATTGTGACCTGCCGACACCCGCCAGCAGATTGCTCATACGATAATTAAAGCCAGCTACACTGTGCTGATAGTGTGGAGCAGGATCTTTTGCCTGTGTTGCAAGATACTTTGCTCTTTCCAACGCTTTCATATTATTTGAAATAAGCATTCCGCCGCCGGAGGTTGTAATAATCTTATTGCCATTAAAGGAGTAGATACCATAATCACCAAATGTACCGCTGGCCTTTCCTTTATAAAGTGAACCTAATGATTCCGCTGCATCCTCAATAATGGGAATGCCATATTCATTACATAAGTAGACAATTTCGTTCATTCTTGCACTTTGTCCATATAAATCAACAACAATGACTGCTTTCGGGAGTTTACCTTCAAAAGCCGACACTCTCAATGCCTTTTCTAAAGCATTTGGAGACATATTCCAGGATTCTGGATCAGAATCAATAAAAACTGGATTTGCTCCCTGGTACAAAATAGGATTTGCGCTTGCAACAAAGGTTAATGTAGAGCAGAATACTGTATCGCCTTCTGTTACACCTAATAAAGAAAGAGCCAAATGGATTGCTGCAGTCCCTGAGCTTACTGCAACAGCTCCTTTTGCCCCTGTTTTTTCCGCTATTTCCTTTTCAAATGCGTCTACATTCGGCCCTAATGGCGCAATCCAATTTGATTCGAAGGCGCTTTTTATATATTGAAGTTCGTTTCCGCTCATATGCGGCGGGGACAAATAGATTCTAGATTGGGTCAATAAAAACAGCTCCCTTTAAAAAAAATAAAAAAGTATAGATATAAGATGAAGAATAGCCGCTCCAACGGTTTTGATGGGGTGAGTAATCGCAACCCCAGAAATATACTACGCTTTCCGTGGGCTTGAGCTCAGCCTCCTCGAAAAAAAGAAGTACACTTTGGAGGCATACAGGATGTATGTCAGTTCGGTGCCTGAGACAGGACGTCGCTACGAACTTAACCGAACTTCCTTTTCCGTTTTGCGCACTCCCACAGGAGTCTCCGTATATTTCTTCTGGGACTGCGATTACTCGTCCCATCAAAAACCTTCGCTAGAATCAGCTTCTTTTCTTTGAAAGAAAGCAAATGAAACATATTTCTTCATAGATGGGAGCGAAGGGAAGTCGACTCCTGCGGGAAAAGCAACAGGTGAAGACCCCGCAGGAAGTGGTCTTCTTCCGAGGAGACTGAGGCGTTGCCCGCGGAAAGCGACTTCCTGGGACTGCGATTACTCGTCCCATCGAAAACCGTCGTAGCGGACATCTCCTTGGCAAGAACACCAATGTTTTAAAGATCAAGTGATTTTCTTGGTTTTTCTTACAACCTTTATTAATTCTTTACAAGATTTCTTTCGGAAGTTACAACATTTGCGGTGCTATCTTTGTTCATTAGCTGTTTCAGGATAAAATCGTTAATTAACGTATATTTTTTTCCTTCTACTTCAATAAAGGCACCATTGTATGGCGGGAACCAAAAGGCTCTGATTTTTAAATCTATATCATCCTTGATTAAATCAATTTCTTTCATTTCCTCCATTTCAACTCTGGTAATATATCTTCCCTGTTTAGCATTCTGTTTGACTGAGGCCAGCCGTCCTTGGGATATAACATCTAAAAGTACACTTTTATATAGTTCTACCTGAATTTCCTGTGTCTTCTTTTCTAAGCTTGCTGCTGTCTCCATTCGATAATCAAAATTAAATTTAAAAGTACGTATAATACTGCCAGTATCTATTCCACTATCTACGTAATGTGCAGTAGCACCCCACCTTGGAAGTTTATTTAAGATTGCCATATTATACCCGGCTGTTCCCCGCCATTCAGGTAATAAAGCTGGATGAAAATTAATGCAGCCATATGACGGCCCGCTGATTAACGGTTCCTTTATCTTTTTCCAAAACAGATAAGAAATAATCAAATCAATTTGGTGATCTGGCTCATATAGGATATTTTCTGCCTCTTCCATTGAAATAATAGGAATTCTTAATTCAGAAGCTTTTTGAGCAGTTGGTGAATTAGGAAAATGTGAATCGGTAACAACTGCTGCAATTTCCACCCCTTGGCTTAACGTCCACTCTATGAGCTCTGCTGCATATTTTTTTCTTCCCATAAAAATTATTTTCATTTATACATCCTCCGGATCTCCTGTGAAATATTGAACAGTTGCTTGTTCTTCCTGATGAATACCTTCTTTTATGAGGATTTTATTTATCGTTATCAGAATAATTTTCCAATCCCCTAAAAAGCTGATATTCTCTATATACTCCACATCGAGTTGAAATTTATCCTCCCAGCTGATTGCATTTCTTCCATTGATTTGAGCCAAGCCGGACAATCCCGGCCGTACTTCATGGCGTCGTTTCTGGTGTGGGTTATACAAAGGTAAATACTGCACCAATAAAGGCCTTGGACCGATAATCGACATATCGCCTTTTACGATATTAAAAAGCTCCGGCAGTTCATCAAGAGATGTAGATCTGAGTAATCTGCCAAACCTGGGCAGTCTGTCATGATCAGGAAGCAGATTCCCATTTCCATCCTTCTCCTCCGTCATCGTTCTGAACTTATACATCCAAAAGATTTCTTCATGAAGTCCAGGTCTTTTTTGCTTAAACAAAACTGGACTGCCAAGTTTCGCTTTAACTAGAACAGCTATTATTAATAACAGCGGACTGAGAATAATAATAGCTATTGAAGCTAATATGACATCCATCGGTCTCTTTACATATTTTCTGTACATACCATCCCTGCGAATTTTCATTTTATTCACCATAATCTATCCATAAAAAACACCGATGTCTGCCTCCACCGGTGTTTTATGATTACTTATAAAGCTGTATCCATCAGGATTATTTTTCTGCCATCGCCATGTATCTGCACACATTTTTTCTATTCCCCTCATCGCCACCCAATTTAAATGATTCTGTGCTTTCGCCGGATCCGCATAACAGGTACTGATATCACCCGGTCTGCGATGTACAAATTTATAAGGAATCCGGATTCCAGAAACTTTTTCAAAAGCTTTTATTACCTCAAGAACACTGTGTCCTTTCCCTGTTCCTAAATTATAAGCTTCTGCTCCTATTCCTTTTTGAACTTGTTCTAATGCCCGTAAATGCCCGACTGCCAGATCAACTACGTGAATATAATCTCTGATACCTGTGCCATCTTCTGTAGAATAGTTATTTCCGAATACTTCGAGCTGCTCTCTTTTCCCGACTGCAATTTGTGAAATATACGGCATCAGATTATTGGGCACCCCACCCGGATCCTCACCAATAAGACCGCTGGCATGTGCTCCAATCGGATTAAAGTATCGCAATAAGGCAATACTCCAGAGCGGATCGGAATAAGCCATATCTTTTAATATTTCTTCTATCATTTGTTTTGTTCGGCCGTATGGATTTGTTGCTTCCAGTTTCGTATCCTCCGTTACAGGAACTTTTTCAGGGTTACCATACACTGTTGCCGAGGAGCTGAATACAAGATTTTTCACGGAAAATTGCTGCATCACTTCAAATAATAGGAGACTGCCCAGGACATTATTTTGATAATATTGCAATGGAACAGATATGGATTCCCCTACCGCTTTTAAACCTGCAAGATGAATAACAGCATCTATTTGATTCTCAGAGAATACCTTTCCCACATTCTCTTTATCCAAAAGGTCTATTTGATATATTTTAAGCTCTCTTCCTGTTATTTCTTTTATTCTTTGTAATGCTATTGGGCTGCTATTTGAGAAATTATCCAGAACAATAACGTCATAACCTTCGTTTATCAGCTCTACACATGTATGGCTTCCAATATAACCGGCACCGCCAGTCACAAGAACTTCCATTTGTTTCCCTCCCTCGTCACAAGGTTAAAAAATCGCTTACATAATTTATTTTTAACGTAATGACAGCTTCATAATAGTAGAATGCAAAATAACTGATGATCAGAATCAAATAAATAATTTTCTGATCCTTCTCTCTAAATAGCTTAGGCAGCCAGGAAATAAGAATAAGCTGATAAAGCTGAAAATAGATTGATACCCTGGCAAAAATCCACTCTTGTGTTGAAAAAACCATAAACACCAATCCGACCAGAGACATATTTACAATAAAATCACTATCAGAAAAGATCTTTTGAAGCTTCTTTCTTCCTAAAAACGCAACAAAAAGAGGGCTTGCTTCCACTACAACCCTGATAATATTAGCCCCGCCTTCCGCAAATTCATCGTAGGCGCTATACTGTGAATCCTCCAATGCTGTAAATAATAAAGCCGTAAATTGTTCATATCCAAGTACCACAATTACTGAAAATGAAATAAAGACAATTGCCGTTTTAGACCAAGCTTTAAATCTTACCAGAAAGTACATTGGAAGCAGTATTAACGCACTTTGGTGAAAGAATGAAGCAAAAATAACAATAAGTGCATACCTAAAAAAACTGCCGTCGATTAAAAATTTAATTGCCGTAAATGCAATTGCTGCGGCCAGCAGTTGTCTCATACCATTCATCGAAACTAAAAATAGTCCTCCTGTTATATATACATATAAACTTAATTCCACCAGCCTGGAATATTTGTATAAAACAAGGACAATAAGAAGATTGGTTATCAGCGCTGTAATCAAAATCAGCATCTGTGAATCAGCTGATATATAGTTTTTTATAATCATTTGCAGGATACCAAACCCAATATCTTTTTCAGAGGTAATATACTCCCAGGTAAAATCGTTCTTTTCAAATATATTTCGATAATTAAATGTATCCCCTATTCCGGCACGAAGGCCTGAAACCAGTATAAGTGACAGGAGAGCTCCAAATACGAGCAGTTTATTGGGTTTTATATGAATAGTTAAACCTGAATTTGTTATCGGCACGAGTTTTGCAAAATATCTTGCAGATAAAGCACAGAGAAAAACAATAGCAAGATTGATCCAGAGTAAAGTCATTTGCTATATCCTTTCCGCTAAAATTACACGTTCACTCTCCTGTTTTTTGATAAAACATATAAATATAATAAAAATCCTAAAGGAAAAGCCAAGGCTGTAAGTATTTTTTCCGGCGTTTCTTTGATAAATGCTCCGTTTTTGCTGATTAAATTACTGGATACATAATGGATTGCCTGTCTGAATTTAAATGCTGTATCAGCAAAGGGCAGCTTCATCAGCTCCTTACGGTAGAAGGAAAAGCCTAGCGGGTTATTATGATATTGTTTCAGCATATTTCTCGATGAGCCATCTGCAAGATACTCCACATGACAGATGACTTCATTCATTAATAGCAATTCATAATCTTTATCGAGCATATAGTATTTATATGCCAGTCCTACATATTTCTCACTTTCAAAAATAGGGTACGGATATTTTTTAGTTAATGCTGTGCGGTAAACCAGCTTTTTATCTCCTGTTACTCCATGCTTATAATATAAATCAAATAAGGTAGCCTGCTTGAGATGCTTTGGAAGTGTTGTTCCAAGGATTTGATTATCCTTATCAGCATCTAGTCCGACCAGTCCACTGATTTTTTCATTACCATGAGCCGCCCAAAAGGCGAGGATTTTTTCTACTGCATCGTCTGGCATATAATCATCGGAATCAATACACACATTTAATTCTGTATCTATTTTTTCATATGCTGTATTATGCGCTCCGTGCATTCCCTGATTTTTCTGCCAGCAATAATTTATTTCCACTTTCTCTTCCTCCTGCCATGTCTCAATCAGTTCCTTCGTATTATCTGTTGAGCCGTCATCGATCACTAACCAGATAAAATCTTTACACGTTTGTCTTTTTAAACTCTCATAGCAATGATGCAGACAGTAGGCTCTGTTAAAAGCAGGAGTAAAAATAGTAAGCTTCTTCATATTACCTCCCTCCCACCGATAAATACTTTGCTTGGAGGTCTGCAGCTGTATACTTGATATCATACCCTTTCGTTACCAGGTGTTCCTTTACAATTTCTCTGGAAGGAGGTTCTTTTTTTAATTCCTTGACCTTTCGTATCCACAAATCTTTATCGGATATGGATAATCGATGGATCAGCCCTAAGTTCATATCCACTTCCTCTGTAATAGAATCAGATATAATACATGGCAGTCCGGAGGCTTGAGCCTCAACAAGTGTAACTGGTAATCCTTCAAAAAAAGATGGAAATATAAAGAGATCGAACATCTGCAGCAAGTCGGAAATATCATCTCTTACCCCGAGAAATTTTATTTTTTTATCCAGTTTCAGCTCTTTAACTTTTCTCTCCATTTCCTTTCTGGAAGGGCCGTCCCCAACGAATACAAGATGCAAATTTTCCATTTCTTTATTTAAAATATAAAATAGATTGATGATAAATTTATGATTCTTTTGTTCATGAAATCTGCCAACATGACCAAGAACGAATGCCTCTTCCGTAATATTGAATGCATCCCTTAATAAGCTTCCTTTTATATTTGAATATTTAAATTTATCTATCTCAATACCATTGTTCAAAATAAATGTCTGCTTCGCTTCAGATATAAACATCCATTCTGCTGCTGCTTGTGAACATGCATATAGGTGTGTCGCATTTGGTCTGATAAATGTTCCGGCATACCACTTATACATTTTTATAAATAAATGCCCTTCACTTTGTGTGTTATGACTATGTGCAATCCGAACTGGAATACCGGCTTTTTTTGCTGCCCGTATAACAAATCCGCTCATTTTATCCATATGGGAATGAATAATCTTATACGTTTTATGCTCCGTAAAGAATGTATTTAATGCCTGCAGATAACCGAAGTGTCCTGCTTCTGTAAGATAGGGGATTCGATAAATTTTTCCGCCCATCGCTTCAATTTCTTTATCAAACAGTCCCGCTTTACAGGTAAGGAAATCAAATTGAACTTTTTCTCTGTTTATATTTCTGTACAGATTCATAATGAGGGTTTCTGCACCGCCATGATTCATGTTAACCACTGCATGTAATACTCTTAATGGACTGCCCAATGAACTTCCCCCCATTTCTCCATATGTTTTTCATAAATTTTTCTTTTTTCCATAAGTATTTTATCTACTGTATAGGATGATACAATCTTTTCCCTGGCGCACTTTCCAAGCGTAAGTCCAGGTTCAGCCATATTGGAGACTTGTATTAATTTGTTGGCAAACTTAACAGCATTTGGATTTGAGATAATCCAGCCATGCTTTTCATTTTCGATAAGTTCCCGGTGCCCCCGGTTATCTACTGCTACAACCGGTAAACCACAAGCCATTGCCTCCATCATATTAACTGGCAATCCTTCCCTTAAGCTGGATGCCACTCCTATATCACACATCGGGAGAATTTGCTCAATATCTTTTCGAAATCCGAGAAAATCAACCATCCCACTGACGCCCAATTGATGTGCCAGCTGCTGACAGCTTTTTAATAATGCCCCTTTCCCGGCAAGTAAAAGCTTTGTATTTGGAACTTTATCCTTTAACAAAGCTAAAGCATGCAATAGTAATTGCTGGTTTTTATTTTTATTAAATTCTGCTGCATAAAATAATAAAAAGTCATCGGCTTTATAACCAAATGACTTTCTTAATTCTCTCTTTTTCTGTTCATGTACAGGCTTATATTTCTCTATATCTATGCCGACCCCGTGTACATGTTCAATAGACCCCGCTTTAAAATTATGTGTTCTTGCTAAATGATAATCCTCCTGATTAATCAGTATCAGTGTATCCGTATACCTTGACAGCATCCTTTCTATTGGATAATAAAACAGCCAATTTTGTAAGGGTGCCCCTTTGCAAAAATGAAAGCCATGCGCTGTATAGATAACCTTTGTTCCCCTTTTCCTTGTTTCCTTGGCAGCCAGCCTGGCAAGTACCCCTCCAAATGGTGTGTGACAGTGAATTATTGAATAGCTATTTTGATTAATGATTCTTTTTAGTTGTTTATATGCTTTCATATTTGATGGATGAAAAGGGGAACGCTGAATCAAAATTTTAAATTGTTTATCTGTATATGGTAAATTAATATTTCCCGCTGCAGCCACATGAACTTCCCAGCCCTGTTTTTGAAACCAATTCATATATGGTAAATGGAAAGCTTTAAAATGATAATCTACTGTAGCACAAAATAGTATCTTCTTAGACAATTAAAGCTCACCCCTTTCGTTTTTTAGCCCATCTTCTTCTATGTTCAAACAAATATCCTCTTAATACTTTATTTTTTATATACTCACTGCCTGCAGTTCCTTCATGACTACATTATTTGCTACGTTCAATAACCGCTCTCTCAGTGCATCAGAATCTATGTCTTCAAATATTGTAATAATCTCATCGATTTCATTTATATAGATATTTGTTGGCTTACCTACATATATTTTGGGGTATACCTGGTTGTTATGCACTTCATTCTCCTGAAGTAATTCTTCATAAAGCTTTTCACCAGGACGAATCCCCGTGTATTTAATCTCTATATCATCTAGAGAATAGCCGGACAGCTTGATAAGATTTTTGGCAAGATCGATTATTTTTATCGGATCTCCCATATCCAGAACGAATATCTCTCCGCCATTTGCTAAAGCTCCTGCTTGAATAACAAGTCGGGATGCTTCTGGAATCGTCATAAAATAACGGACCATTTCCGGGTGTGTTACCGTCACTGGTCCAGCATTTTTGATTTGCTTTTTAAATAAGGGGATCACACTTCCACGGCTGCCCAGAACATTTCCAAACCGGACTGCTGCGAACTTTGTATTACTCTGCCTGTCCATAGCTTGAACAATCATTTCAGCTAATCGTTTGGATGCGCCCATTACGCTGGTCGGGTTTACTGCTTTATCCGTCGATATCATGACAAAAATACCAACATTGTTTTTACTAGCTGCTTCAGCAACATTTCTTGTCCCGATAATATTATTTTTCACAGCCTCTTCCGGATTACGCTCCATTAACGGCACATGTTTATGAGCAGCAGCATGATAGACAACATCAGGCTTATACTTGTGCATAATATACAGCATTTTTTTTGCGTCTTGGATATCTGCTATTTCCGTTATAAACTCCATTTCACTACCGTGATATACATCCCTGAGCTCCATTTCTATAGAGTAAATACTATTTTCACCATGTCCCAGTAAAATTAACTGAGCTGGTTTGAAATTTGCAACCTGTCTCGAAATTTCAGAGCCAATCGATCCTCCTGCACCAGTAACCAGGACAATCTTATTTGAAATATAATCTGAAATACTTTCCATGTCCATTTCTACCTGGTCTCTGCCAAGTAAATCCTTTACTTGAACATCTCTGAATTCATTAATAGAAATTTTCCCGGTGATTAAGTCTTCCAAGTGAGGCAAAGCCTGTGTTTTTGCCTGTGTTTTTGCACATTCCTGGAATATTGTATTTAATTCTTTCCTGCTTAAAGACGGTATAGAGATAATAATATGTTCAATTTTATATTTCTCCACGATACTTTCTATTTGATTTACACCGCCGACAACAGGCAGCCCTAAAATATCAAGATGTTGTTTTTTGGGGCTATCATCAATAAAAGCAACTGCCCGTAAACTTCCTTCATTCTTCTTTAACAGCTGTCTGGCAACCATTGTTCCAGCTGAACCGGCTCCAACTATCAATGTACGGATTTTGTTTTCTGATTTATTCAGGATAGTATCGCGGTATATCCTCCAGACTAAACGGGAGCCGCCAATGAAGAATAGATGAAGAAGCCCGGCTACAACAAATAATTTCCAGGACAGTTCCTGTATAAATATATAATGAACAAGGATTGCCGTCAGTATAGAATAAGTAACTATTTTTAAAATAATTAATAACTCCTGAATACTCGTATATTCCCAATGCTTTTTATAAAGTTTATATTTTATTGAGAACAAGTGATGTGATAATAATATAGCAAGACTGCCTATTAACATTGAGATATTTAGCTGAGGAGTTGAAGAACTTAATAGAGACATACCAAAGTAAATTGCTGATAGCACAATGCAGGAATCAACAATAATAAATAAGGATATTCGCTGTCGATGTGTCATTATCTGCTCCTCCTTTCTTTTGTATATACATGATGACTATTTATCACGAAAAACGGATGTAAAACTCCCACTAAATCATGTTTCATTATATGTATATATTTGGGCATCTAACCCGCCCTCACACTATACTATTGACAACGAACGCGTCTAAGGTTGATTCAACCCACAGCATAGCCGAGTGCCTACATTGATAACGGTAAGTATGACATCACCGATATAATTCTCATCAATATATTCTTTATAACGAACAAAGTAATAAAAAAATATAATTAGTTTAAAATAGCACCAATTAAATTTGCGTTTGCCAAATCGAGTACCCGTTTTGTTTTTACAGCTTTTTCAGTTTCTGTTTTTCCCCGTTTTAATACGAGAACAACCCCTTCACACTGGTTGGCAATTACCCTTGTTTCGGTTGTTTGTAATACAGAAGGCGAATCAATCAGAACCATATCATATTGGCTGTCCAGTTTACTTAATAATTTTTTCATAGCGTTGCTTTCAAGAACTTCTGCTGGATTGAAAACTTCAGGACCTGCTGTGATGATATCTAAATGTGGAACGTCAGTACGGTAAATGGTTTCTTCTAATTTTGACAGTCCTTTAAGAATATTGGATAAACCATTTGAATTTGGCATTCTAAAAGTTGTGTGCAAAATAGGACTTCTTAAATTTGCATCAATGAGCAGAACTTTTTCATTCTGCCTGGCCATCGACACTGCTAAATTAGCAGTAGCTGTTGATTTCCCTTCTCCATCCTCGGGCGAGGTAATTAGTAAAATAGAATTTTTCTTTTTCTCCCGCAAAAATTGTATATTTGATCGTATTGCCCGGAATTGATCCGATATGGTGGAATCTGGATTGGAATAAGCCAGTAAATGCAGTTTATTTATGTTATGGTTATGTATTTTGTTTAACACCAACTTTTCTCCCCTTTATCAGCTTTATTTTCCGACTTTTTTTCTTGGCTGCAAATTTTCTTTTATTCATATTGGATATCGTACCTAAAACTGGAACTCCTAATAACGCCTCGACATCGCTTTCCTTTCTTATTTTTACATCCAGTGAATCTAAGAGAAAAACAAATCCGGTTCCAATGATAAGTCCGAATACAAAAGTGATGATTGTTAAATTGCTGGATGTTTGATTAATTGGAGCGGCACCGGGTTTTGCCTCTGATAACAGCTGTACTTCATTAAACCCTAATATATTCCCTATTTCCTTTTTATACGTTGTGGCTGTTGCATTTGCAATTTGAGCTGCTATCTCTGGATTCGAATCCGTTACGGTTATTTGTACTACCTGTGATTCATCCACTTGAGAAACGGTAATTTGATCTGCCATTGCATTAACTGATCTTTCTAATTGTAATTGTTCGCCAACTCCTTCCATGACAATCGGGTCCTTTATCATAACCATGAGTGTATTCATATCCTCACTGCCGGACCCCAGAATCATTCTGGTAGATGTCTCGTAAATAGGTGCTTTATCATGGTTACTGAAATAGTAGCCGGTCAGTGTGCTGATAATCGTAATAATGATAATAATCCAAAATCTTTTTTTAATTAAAATAAAATACTGTTTCAGATCAATCTCTTTTATATTTTTTTGTTCATCATAGCTATGAAAATTATTATTCATTGGAATCACCCCTAACCTTTTTTTCATATTATAATTTAACGTTCTTTATAAAGAACGTAATGTCCAAAAAAATTTATCTGCTTGTATAATTTATATATTAGTTCTTTATAAAGAACATGTCAACAGGAAATACAAATAAATTATCTTTTTTAGCTCATACTAATCAAAAAGGAGGTATTTTAATGAGTGTAGATAAAGGTAAAAAGAAAAAGAAGAAAAGTAAAGAAGAATTAAATGCCATGAAGGGCGGCAAAGAAAGACATCGCAGAAATCGTTCTTAGGTTCGGTTATAAATCACTGATATAGCTGTTGACGCCCGGCGGTTAAAAGTGAAAACCCCGGGCGTTTCACATTATTATAGTTAGATTTCCAGCATTAAAAATATAAAGACAGGTTCTGAAAAGGCAGCAAATTATTGTTCACTTAAAATGAACGCTACAACTAAGAGGAAATATTTTTAATCCATTTATAAAGAAGTTTCATATGCCTGGCGACAAGGTGAAACCCTTTATCAGCTTCACTCGCTCACATTACCCCCTCTGATTCTCTCTGATAAATTTCAAAATATACTCAGAAACAGGCTCCGGTTGCTCTTCTGGAACATAGTGTCCGCAATTTCCGAGCTGCTTTCCCTGAACATCAAGAGCTGCTTCTTTCCATATATCAAGCACTGGCTGGCCGGCAAGGTTGCCATTTTCTCCCCATAATAAAAAGGTGGGTGTTTTTAATAGCTTGCCAGCGGCATTCTCTGCTCTATATTGCGGTAAATCAACCTCGTGTGTGGCCCGGTAATCACTCAGTGCAGCCCGGTACGTTTCTGGCTGTTTCCATACACGCAGGTAATCTTCCCACGAACCATCTGATTTAAGAAGGGATAGGAGCCCTGGAGCACGTCTGAACAGAAATTCAAGATATATTTCCTCTTTTCCCTGTATAAGTGCTTCCGGCAGATCAGGAACAAGGTGAAATGTCCAGTGCCAATATTTCTTAGCCGCTTCTGAGGCTGTTAATTTATCATAAAGATATTCCATTGGAAGAATATCAATGAGTCCGATACCAGCAACCTTATCAGGATAGTCTAACGCAAATCTCCTCGCAACCCTGGCACCACGATCATGCCCCACTAAAGTTACATTTTCCAGGTTAAGATGTTTGATTAATTCATGGATATCAGAAGCCATTGTTGACTTATCATAGCCTTTTGTTCCAGCCGGCTTATCTGAGTCACCATAACCGCGCAAATCAACAGCTATAACGAGATGTTCCTTCATAAGATGGGGTATCACATAACGCCAGGTTAACCAGCTTTGAGGAAACCCATGCAATAAAATAACAGGCTTGGACGAATTTGTTCCTGCCTCTACATAATGCAGATTGATATTATTAACCTTTGCCCATCCATGTTTGAATTCTGATGAATTAAGTTCTGATTTATCACCCATTATTTAGCCTCCTGTTTAGAACTTAGTACGTATATGATAAAAGCAACAGTATGTTTTTATCCTTTTTTATCAATCTTTTTCAGCTCGTTAATAATTTCATCTGTAACTTCTTTTGTGCTATGCTTCCCGCCAAGGTCAGCTGTTAAGAAGCCATCACCTGTTACACTTTCAATTACATCTAATAATGTATTTCCAAGCTCTTCTTCTCCAAAATGATCTAACATCATTTTGGCAGTCCATATTTGACCAATTGGGTTAGCGATTCCTTTTCCGACAATATCTGGTGCTGAACCATGAACCGGTTCAAACATCGATGGATATTTCCCATTCACATTAATATTTGCGGATGGTGCGATGCCAATACTGCCCATAATTCCAGCGCCCAGATCCGACAAAATATCTCCAAATAAATTGCTTGCTACAATAACGTCAAACCTTTCAGGGTGTGTCACAAAGAATGCCGATAATGCATCAATATGCTGCGAATCAGTACTAATTTCAGGATGCCCCTTTGATACATCTTCAAATACACTATCCCAAAATGGCATAGAATAAGTAATTCCGTTTGATTTTGTCGCACTTGTTACACGTTTTTTCCGTTTAGAGGCCAAATGAAAGGCATGCTGCATTGCTCTTTCCGTCCCTTTTCTTGAAAAAACAGCATTTTGGATTGCTAATTCATCTTCTCCTCTGTAAATTTTTCCTCCAATCTCGCTATATTCCCCTTCACTATTCTCACGAACGATAATCAAATCAAAGTCTTTCGCGTTCGCAAGTGGAGATTTTACTCCTTTCATGACTTTTGCAGGACGAATATTAATCACTTGTTCAAATTCACGACGGATTTTAATAAGAAGTCCCCATAAAGACACATGGTCAGGAACAAGTTTTATATTTCCAACAGCCCCCAGAAAAATGCCGTCAAAATCCTGCAGTCTTTCCATACCGTCATCAGGCATCATTTGATTATGTTCCAGGTAATATTCACAGCTCCAGGGGAATTCGGTAAATTCAAATTTTAATCCGCCATGAATAGCGGCTATCGTGTTCAAGACCTCTGTTGCTGCAGGGACAACTTCCTTCCCAATGCCGTCTCCGGGTATATTGGCAATCGTTATCTTTTTCATCATGAATCTCCTCACAATTACAAATTTTTATTTAACGCTGCAGGTTGCACATCTTAAAAACACTTATTTTAGTAAAAATCGCACCCACTCGTCTTTTGAATGAATGCGTTTTTTTAAGTGTTCCTTAAACTGTCAGCTCCTAAGGATATTTCCAACTTATTTTACTGAATTTCTTTTTCTTATCTACTTCATCTACTTAAATTCTCCGGGAAGAATAGATAAATTAATTCCCCAAACTATTGGAACAAGGTAATAGACAGCTAATACAATAATCATTGTTGCTACCACATTGATCCAGAACCCAGCTTTAACCATCTCGATAATCTTCAGCTTACCTGTACCAAAAATAATGGCATTTGGTGGTGTTCCGACCGGGAGCATAAATGCACAATTTGCTGCCATTGCACAAGGAATCATCAATGCAAATGGATGAATATTTAAAGCAACTGCTAATGCACCTACTACCGGTAAAATCATCGTCGCTGTTGCCGTATTTGATGTAATTTCAGTTAATGCCATAATCAGCAGGGTAGCTGCCGAAATAATGATAAGTAAATGTAATCCATCCAGAACGGTCAGCTGCTGCCCCAGCCAGTCAGATAAACCTGTCTGTGTAAATCCTACCGCAATCGCCAGACCGCCTCCAAAAAGTAATAGTACACCCCAGGGTATATCACGCGAATCTTTCCATGACAGGACACGGGGTTCTCTTTTAGCTGGAATACCAAATAACATTACTGCCGCAATTACTGCAATCATTCCGTCCGAAATTCCTGGAATATAAAAAATTAAACCGTCTTCTGACCAAAAAAATTCTCTGGAAATCCACATAAATGCTGCAAAAAGAAAGACAAATGCTACTATTTTCTCTTCATAAGCCACCTTACCCAGCTTATGTCTCTCATTCTGAATTAACTCTTTCCCGCCGGGCAGCTCCTTGATCGTTGTCTTAAACGCAATTCTTCCTAAGTATAACCAAGTAAAGAAAAGCATAAATATAACCACAGGAACTGCAAAAAGCATCCATGTTGCAAAAGAAAGATTCACGTCAAATAATGTCTTAAGCTGTCCTGCCAGAATAATATTTGGAGGTGTACCAATCAATGTCCCTAAACCGCCAATGGTTCCAGCATATCCAATACCAAAAATAAGGGACTTTTCAAACTTTGGCAATTCCTTTTCCTCTGGTGTTCCCTTTAAAACACTTGCTACCTGAGCAATAATTGCTAATCCCATTGGTATCATCATCATAACTGCAGCTGTATTTGACACCCACATGGAGATAAAGCCGGTCGCTAACATAAATCCAAGTAAAATTCGCTGTACACTTGTTCCAATTACTGAAATAATAAAAAGGGCCACACGCTTATGCAAGTTCCATTTTTCCATAGCTGTTGCAATAAAAAAACCGCCTAAGAATAGAAAAATGATATCATCACCATATGCTGAAGCTACATCTCCACCTTCCAATGCGCCTGTCATTGGCAGCAGTATCAACGGCAGAAGTGAAGTAGCCGGAATCGGCAGCGCTTCTGTAACCCACCATGTTGCAATCCATAATGTCGAAGCAAGAACAGCTTTTCCTTCAGGTGACAGTCCCTCCGGATGGAAAAAAAACATTGTCAACACAAATAATAATGGTCCTAAAATCAAACCTATAAGCTGTGGTTTCGCATAAGGCGCTTTAGGCGGCTCGTTTCCTGATTTTCCAGATTGTCCCTGGCCTGCGCTATTTGTTGCAGAAGCTTGCCTACGTTTATCCACATCTTTTTCTTTTTCAGCAACATTTTTATGAATGGCAAAAATGTTTAATAAATTCTTTGTACGTTTATGCTGCTTCCAAAGTTCCTGCCATGCCGAAGTTACATAGTTCATGAATCAAACTCCCTCCCGTTTTGAAAACGCTTACTAAAAACTCACTCCTATTTTCGACTATTTTATTTTGTTTGTATATATTTTTTAACTAATCGAAACTAAAATTGTTGGAGATTGTCTTTTCCTGCCCGGGAGAGTTTATATTGCTGCAGCGGACGTCCGAAACTATGATACATCACATTTTTTTCAAGCAGCTTCTTTTCCTCAAAAAAACGTAAATATTTACGTAAAGAAACATGTGAAATTTTTGCATAGGAGCTCAAATCTGCCGCCGACAGCCAATCCTCATGCTCCACCATTACCGCTAGAATATTTCGGCATGTTTCTTTTGTAATTCCTTTTGGCAAGTCCTCCGGCTTTAAAACAGGCTTTTCACGCGGATGAAATAAACGATCTACCTCTGCCTGATGGACCTTTCCTTCTGCCAATCGTACTGTTTGCTTATAACGTAAGAGGGATTCTTGGAAACGCTCAAAGGTAAATGGTTTCAAAAGATAGTCCACCACACCATATCGATAGCCTGTTTTTAATGATTGCTGGTCATTGGCGGAGGTGATTAAAATAACATCTACATTTATTTCTTCCAAGCGGATTTGCTTTAATAAATCCAGCCCATTTTTTTGCTGTAAGTAGACATCAAGTAAAATTAAATCAATATCGGGCTGTCTCGCCAGCCTAATACCTTCTTCAATTGTTTCCACACTTCCAACACAGCAAAAACCATCTATTTTTTCAATATACTTCTGATGAAATTTAGAAATAAGCGGCTCATCTTCAATAATAGCTATACGTATCATTTTGAATTATTCCTCTCTTCATCATTATGTTCATATGGCACCTTAATTTGTAAACATGTACCTGCACCGATTTTAGATTGAATATGATAGGTTCCATTTCCTGCTTTAATCGCATTAATCATAATCGTCATCCCATATCCACGATTCAATCCTTTTGTCGAATAACCTTTCTCTAGTATAGAGGGTAAGTTCTCAACATTAAAACCCGCTCCATTATCACGAATTTCATAGAATAACGCTTCACCAAAAACATCAAAAACCAGCGTAATCTTTTTTTCCTTCTGTCCAACCATTGCATCGACTGCGTTTTCCAGACTGTTTCCTATAATCGTAATCCAACGGTCAACAGCAGTTGGATCAGAAAGACTTGGCCATTTGTTCTCCCCCTGGATATCTACATCAATTTGAAGCTGTTCTAGCCGTTCTAATTTAGTTAAAAGATACCCGGCAATAGCAACATCATCGATATGAGCGGAAATCATTCCAGTCTCCCGCTGATAAATCTGCGAAAGGCTGTCCACATATTCCGCAAGCTCCTCATAGGACTCTGTATAAACCATTGCACCGATAATATGAAGCTTATTCATAAACTCATGCGTCTGCATCCGCAGCGTATGTGCATAGGACTCCACTCCGGACAGCTTCTTCATAATGGCATCCAGTTCATTTCGATCTCTAAAAGTAACAAGCGCGCCGACACCATTTTTATCCACTTTAAAGGAAACACTATTCGTAATCATTTCTGCATTACCAAAGCGGACAGATTTATCATAGACTGCTTTTTCACCGTTTAATAATACCTCCAGCGAAAGCTCCGGCCAGACATTTATTATCTTTTCACCAATAATATTTCCATGATAGCCTGCCCGTTCCAGCATAAATCCTGACGATGGATTAGCAATAATAATTTGATGATCTGCATTAATGGCAATAACTCCTTCACTCACGCTGTCCAGCATTGCTTCCCGTTCTTCTATCATATAGGCAATTTCCTGAGGCTCCAGGTCAAACAATGTTTTCTTCAGCCTTCTTGCTAGAAAATAGGAACCTGTCAAACCGAGACCAAGGCTTAAAACAGTTCCTAAAATAGTGATTTTCAAGCTATCCCACACAGCCTGATTAATTACCTTGGTTGAAATTCCTACAGAAATCGCACCAATCTGCGTTCCCTCTTGATTATAAACTGGTTCAAAAGCCCGCATGGATGGGCCCAGCGTACCAACAGCCTCAGAGGTATAGCGCTGTCCTTCAAGCACCGCGTCTACATCTCCTCCAACAAAATGTTCTCCAATCCGTTCAGGAACAGGGTGCATCAGGCGGATTCCTTTCATATCCATCAGCACAATATATTGTAAATCATTACTCTCACGTACTTCAGCGGCGATGGAACGGAGACTCTCACCAGCTTCCCCTTTTTCAAGTGCATCAACAACAATAGGCATACGGGCAAAATGACTTGCACTTAAACTCGCTTTATCCGCAAGCGCTTCCTTTGTTTCTGACGCCTGATTATATCCAATAAGTATTCCTGTAACAAGCAGCGTAAAGCAGATTAATCCACTGGTGAACAGCATCATTTGGAGCATTAGTGGCAGGTCTTTTTTTCGCATGTCTGTTCACCCTCCTCCCAGTCAGACAAAAGCTGCTCCCTTGCAGAAATTCTATCCATATTAAAGAGCCAAACCTTCAAATCACTCTTAAATAACTGTTCGTAATATTTAGTATGTATGGAAAAATAATAACATAGAATCGCAGGGTAATGCATAAACTGCTGAAGTTTGCTGTTCTTTTTGGTAAAATTTCATACTCTATCAAAGATTGAGTAAGGTATAATTCTTTTTTATGTTAATATAGCAGCGAAACTGTCATTATTATATTTTCATCGTTTGCATCTGCTAGTAGTTTATCTCATATACATACCATGAGATTTCTGCTTCATTCGTACCTTTTGATCCCGTTGAAAGTTTTCTGGTTTCTTCTTCCCTTATAATAATTCGCAGGTCATAATCCACAAAAAGATCTCCATAGCTCTCTTTATCAGAGCCTTCTATTTCTTGTGTCTCGCTAATCTCAATACTTACCATTTCAGCAAAATTCTTTCCCAGCTCCTCAATTTCTTCTATAGAATCAGCCCGTTCTACTACAAAATGTAAGGTAATCCGCTTCGGCTTCTCTTCTATTTTAATAACCGCATATTCGACCACATCATATACTGCTGCAAATTCCTGTTCAACAGGATAGACCTCTGCTTCAGATACTTCCACCTCTTTATGGAATAGCTCTTCCGAATATTCCAGGATAAGTGCTGCCGAAAACATGACGATAAATGCTAATACGCTTTCTATTTTCTTATTATTAATAAATATTTCGATTAATCTCATGATAATTAAACTAAAAGCAAAAATCATCGTGACATAGATATCTTGAATTAAATAGTGCATCCCAGCTATAAATAGGAGAAATAAGATCGGGTTCACCCATGCATTTGATAAAAATTTGCTTAACAGCTTACCGGCTGCAACTATCCCAGCAATCAGCAGAAAATATTTCCATCCTCCTATTAATATAAATCCCACAAGTAAAATCAGTACTATTGGGATGACTGTTCCATATAAAGAAATTTTCCCCATCATTACTTTTTTCTCCTTACTGCTTGTTCGAAATGATTTAAAAAGATAACTATTTGATTGTGTATGTAATTTAATTTTTCTTATTGTTTAAATTCTACTGATTCCATAATTTCCAGTACTTCTTTCTCTAACGCATCTAAGTCAAGATTATTTTCATAGTCTGTAACAATGTTATAATTATAAGTAACGGCTTGAACTGCGTTATTTGATTGAATAATCCCTATATAACTATACGCTATTCCTTCTCCATCTCGTGTAACATATTCTGTTGTGGCATAATGAATGGTTTTATCTTCGTATTCCATCACTTCATATTTACCATCGTAGTGCGTATGACCTCTCATAATATTTTTGAATCTATTTACATCTCCGCCTAAATCTCCATAATCATAGATTAAACGTACATGATATAAATATTCTTTCTCCTTAGAATCTCCTCCATAACTAATCCTTTCAATAGCTCCTATATCTGTGGTTGTCATATCATACCGTATTTTACTTAACTCTGCATCCTCTGGATATAACATCTTATATTCTCCTGTTTTTGACTGCATTAAATAATACCCTTCCTTTACCGGTTCCGTCTATACCATAAATTCCCGAGTAAATTCATCCTGAAATGACGTTACATCTGGTAAATCTTTTGGATTCATTTCAGAAATTTCTTTTTTATTACAGCCTGCCAATACCAGACTAGTAAAGAACAAAAATATCTGTGACAGCATAGTCCCTGCTTCTCGAAGCTGGAGAGTTTAATTCCATACTCATATATTTTGCTATCTAAATCATAATTGTTCAAAATGGATTGCTCTAACCCATATCCCTCTCTTCTTTTCTAAATAAGATATTATCCCGAATTCTCAATGGGAAGCACTACTGAATCTTAAAAATTCAAGTAATGATTATATATAATAGTTTTATCTCTATATTTCCTTGTTTCAGATGAATGCATTACTTATAATTAAAGAGAGGCTAATCAACGGCATTTCTTATAAGGGGGTAAATTTACATATGACAAGTAAATTAAGCAAGACAGTAATCATTTTATTTGGGCTTATTCTATTAGCAAGCTGTAAACCATCAGATAAGTACGCCGGTGATTGGTATGCGCTTTCTGATACAGGCGAAAATGTAATGCTTCACTTTTCCGAAGAAAAAATCTTAACAATTACTGATGAAAGCGGCAATGAAGAAACATTTGAAATCAATCAAAATGTAGCTGGAGTTATGAATTCTACCAGATACTATCGAGTGGAAGTTGATGGAGCCAACCATTATGTTATTTTTGAGGATAAAGATGATGAAAGCAACGCTAATTTTGTTAAACAAACTAACTATGCAGACGATTTTGAAGATATGGCAGGAGAAATCATATATACAATGAATCGTGATGACTACCCAAGGGAATTTGGCTTGTAATGAAATTTAGACTGGTAAGGAGAGATTGAACATCTTTACCAGTCTATAAAAATACCAATTATTAAATGTACTAGTGATAAGTATAAAACAGAATGTGATATTTAACCGGATTTACTTAAACTATCAAAATCAATGATCACGTAATATCAAATAGTCTAACAGCTGATAAAAGAAGGGAATGCCCGGAAGCTTTGCTAATTCTTTTCTCGCTTCCAGGTAGTGTTTCCACATTTCCTTCTGCGCCTCTTCTTTTCCCAAAATAGAAACAAAGGTCGAGCTATTGTTCCGTTGATCCTGGCCTGGATGTTTACCTAACAGCCTCGCATCACCTGTTATATCCAATAAATCATCCTTAATTTGAAAGGCAATCCCCGCGTGATAAGCTAACTCCTTAACGGCCTGCTTACGCTCATCGGACTCTCCGGCAATAATAAGCGGCATCATCAGCGCTGCTTCAAATCCGAGGCTGGTCTTATAAACCGATAATTGCCTTAACTCGCTGAGTGCTAAGGAGCTTCCTTTAGCATGCAGATCAAAGAATTGGCCCTGACACATTTTTTGCGTTGTCCGGGTGGAGTAAGCAATAAGCTCCAAAAGCCGATTGGGATCTTGATGCTTGATAACAGCCTGTTCCTCTACTGCACGCTGTGTTAACCAGAGCCCGGTCAGTTCAGCTGTTGCATGGTTATACTTTTCATGTAATGTCTGCTTGCCCCTTCTTGCAGAAGCATTATCCTGGGATGGCAAATCATCAAAAATTAGGGAGGCTGTATGCATAAATTCTACTGATTTTGCTAATGGCAAGATTAAATTATCGGGAAGCTGAAGCCCTTCTTTTGCCATGATCCATGTCATAATCGGGCGTAAACGCTTGGCATTGCCTGACAGGCTGTAGTTTGCTGCTTCTTTTAATGCATTTCCCTTCGATTCAAAGGTAAGGTGCTCTTCAAGTTGTTCTTTTATATCTTTCATTTTAGATACGAACTGTATCTTTAATTGCTTATTTTGTTTTAATGTATCTAAAAATTGATCGCGAATCCATTTATCAAAGAATGCCACATTGTGACTGCGGTTTACTATTTTTTCTAAAGCTTTGTCAAAATCCGCATCAAAGGAAAATTGCTCTTTGAAAGCCTGATAACGTTCTTTTCCTAATCTTGCCTTCAGACGCTTCAGACCATTAATCGCCCGGTCCAAAATAATATCTCTTATCTCTGTCTTTCCCGGATAAAGCGTATGGATAAAGTAATAAATAACGGACCAATACATGGCAAAGGGATTTATTAAGCCTGTATCCTGTTTACTATACGTAACAAAATACGTGTATGGCGTTACATTATTATTTGCAAGATCTTCCTCTAAATCTGTTAAATCATCAGCAAGCTGGTTATATATCCCATAATAAAACATATTTGTTTCTATATTTTCGACCTCTGAAAAAGGTTTAAAAGAACGGATAATCAGCCTTGAGGAAGCTGATTTTAAAATAACGGATGTATACAGTTCTTCATTTGTATAATTGTTATTATCTAACCGCTTTTGCCGGTCCAGTTCCTGTGCTTCGAAAAATAAATAAGCATTTTCCAGGAAAATCTGTCTATTTTCTTCCGGCTGACATGACTTTAAATAATGAAATGCTTCTGACAGTTCCTCGTGCACTGTAGAAATGAAATCCCAATGCTTATTCTGCCAGTCATCCGCTTTTACTGGAAGCACTTCCCCTGTTAATAATGTTTGCCGGATAAAATAAGCAAAGGACTTCTTCTCAGCTGCTGTTAACATATCCGCATCGAGAACATCATCAATCAATGGATATGTCAAACCATAATAATAGCCTGTACGAACAGCCTGATCTAACAGCTTCCTTCTTGTTTCTTTGGACAGCTCGTCATCCAATTCTTCAAATTCATGCATGACGATCCCGGCTATAATTTTCATTATTTTTCTTTTCGCTTCATTTTTATCTAATCCATCAGGAAGTATTGCTGAAACATGCTTCAGTTTATCGGATACCCAAAAGAAAACCTCTTCCAATGATTCTTTTTCTGCCATTTGATACAGCTCTGTAACATGGAAAGGTACTTGCTGTTCCTTACTATTCAAATAATTTTTAACACCTTCTGTAACAACAGCTATTCTTTTCTGCATTGCTTCCGAAGTAATATCTCTGCCAAGGTCGCGAAAATAGATATATGAAATACTACGCTCCAAATAGGAATCAAGCTGACCCGTTTTTGTAAGCTGGGAAATAAATGTTTTGCCCGGCTGATGCTTCCAATTATCGATATTTATCCAGTTTCTCTTTTTCGTCTGTTGATAATTATGAAGTGTCTCTATCAAGTTTGAAGCAAAGTCCTCTTGCTGTATTTGAGCTTGCAAGGCTTGAAAATACCCTTTTGCCTGCTCCTGCTTTATCTGAAAATAATCTTTATCCATTAACATGCTCCGCCCTCATTTTTTTCTAAGTAATTAAGTATATCATGAAGCCGGACTTTTAATTACTGATTGCGCAAAAAATTAACGGGAACTTTACATTAGCACGAAAAACAAACTAGTTTTCACCTGAAAAAATTATTCACTTTCCGCTTACTGTTCATCCTCTTTCTCTAGCTGAACAGCCTTTGGAACAGATAATTTAAATGCCAGATAAACAGAAAGGAAAGCTGCCACAATTTTCCCCAGCATAATCGGCAAAATTAAATTGGGCTGGAAATTGGCTGTAAATGATAAATGATCACCAAATACAGTAGCGATACAGACAGAGAATGCAATATTTATTACCTTATCCTTGGCAGGCATGTCCTTCACCATATGGAACATCGCCAATGTATTTGCTACGGATGCTACCAGACCCATGCTTCCGATTTCCTGCATCCCCAAAGCTTTTGCCAGCTTTTGAAGCGGTTTTGCAAATAGATTTCTGAACAAATAAATAAACGGGAATGAGCCGGCAAGCATGATGCCGATATAGCCGGCGACCTCTAGAGCTCTAAAGGTATCCTCTGAATCTGCGATGATAGGATCGAATCCCCAGCCGCCAAACACAAAGCTGAAAAAGCCTGTAAAGTGCTCCACAATGGAAAACACCAAAACTAATTTAATACCTGTATCTAAAAGTTTCCCGTAAATTAAAAAGCCTTTGATCATCTTATCTGGATACAGTCTTAAGCCGATTGCCAAAAGAAGAACAAAGATAATCAGCGGAACCATTGTAATTAGAATTTCCGAAAAGCTTAACAATAACGGGTATAAAGACGGTGCATTCGTTGAAACAGCCTCTCTGATTTCCGGTTTGGAAATGGCAATAAATAAACAAGATACCAGAATTCCTGCCGGGATGGTTAAAATTCCAGCCATCACACCCAAGGCCATATATTTATAATCCTTTTTGTTAACAAGGGCTAGTCCGACCGGTATCAAAAACGTAAGCGTCGGTCCTAAAAAATAACCGATAACCATGGCGATAATCCATGATTCCCTTGTTTCAGCCAATACGTCCGCTAATTGATAGCCTCCCATATCCACAGCAATCATGGAAGTTGCTGCAATGGCAGAGTCAATTCCAAATTAATTAAGAAAAGGGCCGATTACCGTGGAAATAAACTGCGATAAGTAGGGGATGGAAGCCATAATTCCAGCGCATGGAACAAATATCTGGCCAATCACATAAAAACCTTCCATAAATTCTCTTCCAAGCCCTGTCTCCGCATTTTTTATCGCTGCAAATGCACCTATAACTGCACATGCCATAATTATATAAATAATGAAATCACTAATAAACGCCATGCTTTATGTATGCCCCTTTCTTTCTATTACCACTATTTCTTATTCATTATATCTGCGGTTCATTTCTCCTCCCACTGGCAGTTTTCAATTATCAAATATGTAATTTTTTCTTAGTTTATTTTAAGCAGCTGATTTATTAATATTATTTACTATACCTGTAAATTGCTTGTTTTCCAATTCCTTTTTGATATATTTTCATTCTGTAAAACGGATTCATACCAGCCTTCATAATTATAAAGACCTTCTACCCCGCATTAAAACGGTATAATGTAGAAGGTCTTTATCATCTATTCAGCTTTTGAAGGTTTTTTAAAAAACACTTTCGCAATTTCCATACAAATTACTCCGGCTACAGCTAAACCAGTGGCGATTCCCCATTCTGTTAAACCAAATTCAGGAGGGATATTAAATACCTCTCTGGCAAATGGCAGCAGGGTAATGCAGTATAAAACAAACCCTAATACTACAGCTCCAATTACATACTTATTCGAGAAAAAGCCTAATTTAACCGATGTCTGCGTATTCGAACGTGCTGCAAAGGTCTGCAGCGTACGTGACATAATTAATGTAGTAAATGCCATCGCTACTCCCATTTCATTTGAATGAGACAGGCCGATATAGAAGGAAATAATAACAGCAGCTGCAATTAAAATTCCCCTTGTTAAAACAGTCTGCAGGGTACCACCGGCAAAGATCCCTTCATTAACCGGACGCGGCTTCCGTTTCATAACACCTGCTTCAGATTTCTCTACTCCGAGTGCAATCGCAGGCAGTGAATCATTTACTAAGTTTATAAACAAGAGCTGTAAGGCAGTAAATGGATTTGGCAGATTAAAGATAACAGCATACAGAATAGCAATGATTGCGCCTAAGTTTCCTGCAAATAAATAGCCGATTGCTTTTTTTATATTATCAAATACGGTCCTTCCAACCTGAACAGCATTAACAATAGAAACAAAATTATCATCGGTCAGAATCATTGCAGAGGAATCTTTGGATACATCTGTACCGCTTCCCATGGCAATGCCGATATCTGCCTGTTTTAAAGCAGGAGCATCATTCACTCCATCACCTGTCATTGCCGTTACCGCACCTCTTTGCTGCCAGGCGCGTACAATTCTTATTTTATTTTCAGGTGATACCCGGGCATAAACAGAAATTTGCTCAAGCTTGGCCTCTAATTCCTTATCTGACATCTTATCGAGCTCTCTTCCTGTAATGGCAATATCATTATCTCCCATCAGACCGATATCTCTGCCGATTGCCTGTGCTGTCGTTTTATGGTCTCCTGTAATCATGATTGTCCGGATTCCTGCTGATTTGGCTTCTTCAACAGATCCATATACAGCCTCTCTTGGCGGATCCATCATTGCCGTTAAACCGACTAATACAAAATCCTTCTCATCTTCATAAGTAATCTCCGTCTGATCTTCTGACAAACGTTTATAACCATAAGCAAGTACACGCAATGCCTGATTGGAGAAGTCTTCATTTGCTCCCTCAAAGCGCTCAAGCAAATCATCTGTCAACGGCTGTTCTTCTTCATCCAACAGCACATAACCGGCTCTATGGAACATGACATCCGGCCCGCCCTTAACAAATAACAGTCTTTCCCCATCAATATGATGTACGGTGGACATCAGCTTACGGTCTGAATCAAACGGGAGCTCTGCTTCTCTTGGATATTTTTTTCGTAATTCCTGATAGCTGTGAGCATGTTTATCCGCAAATTGAATTAACGCAACTTCTGTCGGATCTCCAATCTCCTGTTCATCCTGATTAATATAGGAATCATTACAAAGTGCTGCAATATAGACAAGTAATTTCTCAGATTCCCCCCAATCATTGGGGTTTTCAGGTAAACGCTCATTTTTATGAAACGGTAAAAAATCATCCGTGACTGTCATTTTATTTTGTGTTAATGTGCCTGTTTTGTCCGTACAGATAATACGTGTCGAACCAAGTGTCTCCACAGCCGGAAGCTTACGAATAATTGCATGCTGTTTTGCCATTTTATTCGTACCAACGGATAAAACAATGGTAACAATAGATTGTAGTGCCTCGGGAATAGCTGCAACAGCAATTGCAACGGAGAACATCAAGGCATTTAATAATGCCGTTGCTGTATTAGCATCGCTGTCACCGAACCAGATGCGTGCTGCCTGAACAGCAAAAATGGCAATACATAAAATAAGGATACCGACACCAAGCTTCTTGCTGAAACTGTTTAATTTCTGCTGCAATGGTGTTTCCTTTTGCTCTGCTGTGGAAAGCATATCGGCGATTTTACCAACCTCTGTTTTACTTCCTGTTCCGGTAACAACAAAAGTACCCCGTCCATAAACAACTAAGGAGCTGCTGTACACCATATTCAGGCGGTCTCCTAAAGCAGCTTCTTCTCCAATCACTTCGGTATGCTTTTCTACAGCCTCCGATTCGCCGGTAAGCATTCCCTCATTTACCCGTAAAGAACCGATCTCTATCACACGTCCATCAGCAGGAACATAATCTCCTGCCTCCAGGTAGACGATATCTCCGGGAACAAGCTCCTTTGCAGCAATCGTTTTTTCTGTACCATCCCGCATAATTTTGGCTTCCGGTGCGGACATATCCCGCAATGCTTCCAGTGAGCTTTCTGCTTTTCTAGTCTGTACTACGCTGATCACAGAATTGATTAACAGTACAAGAAAAATAATAAGAGACTCTACCCATTCTCCAATTAGAATTTGCACTACGGCAGCCGCTAACAGAACAATAACCATTGGATCTTTAAAGGTCTCCAGGAAAAGCTTCCATGTCGGAACTTTTTCTTTATCCTCTATTTCATTATATCCATATTTTTCAAGCCTTGCTTTTGCTTCTTTATTTGATAAACCCTTCTGCGAAGAATTGACTGATTCGAGAACGTCTGCTGTCTTTTTCTGATATGCTTCCATCTCCATAGCTCCCTGCCTATTCGTTTTTTAGTTATCTGATGCTGTTATTACTAATTCTACATGCATCATCAAATCTCATCCCTATTTTTAACGTATTTTAGCAAATTAAACTATTTTTCTCTATTTTGAGCTATTACCTTTTTTTATTAGATTGAAACCTGTTCACTGCAGGTAAGATGGATTCTTTACAATATCTTCACATTCTTTTGGACTCTCAAAATAAATCAACTTACTTACTCTACTGCTATGAAAGTAATTATATACTTATTTTTTCTTTAAAGCTTGTAAAATTACGCAAAAGGAAACATCGCAACTTGAGAAACCCTATGTAGGTTTTCATTGTATCCAGTTGGGCTTATCATTTTCAGCCAATTAAAAACTGATCTGGACGTTATTTATCTCAGATCAGTTTTTTCTTGCTATATCACTCTAATATATTCTTCATTTCAATAATCCGCTGATTCCGACTCCCGCGAAACGATAGAGTTAAATCCCGTTCAGCTAAAATAAATGGACCATCCACCAGTACATCTACATATTTGAGAAGCTCCAGCTGATGCGAATTTTTATTTTCAAGCAGTTGTTCTATTGTCCAGCCCGTATATGCCCATATGTTTTTACCATGTGCTTTCAATTGTCTGGCAACATTTGCCGCAGCTTCCGCCTGGTAAAATGGATCTCCGCCGCTTAATGTAATATCTGTTAAAGGGTTCAAAGCTTCCTCAACAATCTGCTGTACACTTATTTCATTGCCATTTCGCAAATTCCATGACCTTGGATTATGACATCCTTTGCAGTAATGAGGGCAGCCGGCAAAGAATATAACCGTACGCAGTCCTTCCCCATCGACAACAGAATCATGATAGATAGACAATACTCTCGCCGTTTCCATTAGACATGCCTCACTCTGTCATGCTCTTCAGATGCCTTAGCAGTATTCCATTTATCCATTGTTCCTACCAGATAGCCGGTAATACGCCGAATCCGGTCAAATTGCCTTTCATCGGTTATCCCGCAAGCTGGACATTCATTATCAATCATTCCTGTATAGCCGCAGCTTTTGCAGCGATCGACTGGATGATTGATACTGCCATACCCGATTCCGCTCTCAGCCATCGTTTTTACAAGTGTATCGATTGCTTTTACATTTTTGCTGATATCTCCATCCACTTCGATATAAGTGATATGGCCGGCATTTGTATATGGGTGATATACTGCTTCCCGTTTTATTTTCTCCACAGCACGGATTGGGTAGTATACAGGAATATGGAAAGAGTTCGTATAATAATCTCTGTCTGTAACTCCTTCTATCCTTCCAAAATCCTTTTGATCCTGTTTCGTAAAACGGCCGCTTAAGCCTTCTGCAGGTGTTGCAATCAGCGAATAATTCAAATCATAACATTCCGAAGCCACATCACATTTCTTCCGTAAGAAGGAAACAATCTCTTCCCCCAGCTCCTGTGCCTGCTCTGATTCTCCATGATGCTTACCTATCAATACTTTTAAACACTCTGCCAGACCAATAAAACCAACGCTCAAGCTTCCCTGCTTCAGCACTTTTTCTAATCTATCTCCAGAGTTAAGCTCATCACTGCCTGTCCAGACGCCTTCTCCATGCAAGAAAGTGAAATTATTCACAAGTTTATTCGTCTGAAATAAATAACGTTCATATAATTGACGAATAACGATTTCTGCATAATCCTCTAATTTCTGCATAAATGCTTCCATGGTTGAAGTTGTAAGAGCTATTTTTACTAGATTAATACTGGTGAACGAAATATTTCCACGTCCTACACTGTTTTCCTCTCCATGCCTATTTGCCATAATACGTGTACGGCAGCCCATATAAGCTACTTCTGAATCAGGATTCCCTTCTTCATAATAAGCTAAGTTAAACGGTGCATCAATAAAGCTGAAATTTGGAAAAAGCCGTTTTGCCGTTGTTTCGAGAGCTAACTGATACAAGTCATGATTTGGATCGCCTTTGTAAAAATTAACCCCTTTTTTCATTTTAAAAATTTGAATTGGAAAAATAGGGGTCTCTCCTTTTCCTAATCCTGATTGTGTAGCTAAAAGCAGATTTTTTATAATCAGCCTCCCCTCCCTGCCTGTATCTGTCCCGTAATTAATAGACGTGAATGGAACCTGACCGCCGCTTCTGGAATGGAGGCTGTTCAAATTATGTATGAATGCTTCACACGCCTGATAACATTCCTGCTCTGTTTCATTCCAAGCTAATTTCTCCAGTTCCTTTTGATCAAGGGGAAGCTGATATTGCTGTAATTTATGAAGCCGTTTTTCATAGGATTTCTTCACATAGGGAGCCAAATCATAATCAAATGCTTGAAAACTCTGACCACCATGCTGCTGATTTTGGTTGCTTTGAAAAACAATTGCCGCTAATGCCATCGCACTCATAATGCTTTGCGGGGATCGCATATGTCCATGCCCTGTGTTAAATCCTTTTTTCAATAATTTTCCCAAAGGGATTTGACAGCAGGTCGCTGTTCCTGTAGGCATGTAATCTAAATCATGAATATGAATATAGTTATCCTCCATTGCCTGCCTTGCTTCCGGACGCAGCATATTTTGTTTTGCATAAAATTTAGCGCTCTCACTGGCAAATTTGTTCATTTGTCCGCACGGTGATTTTCCGTCAACATTTGCATTCTCCTGGATTAAATCCTGATTAGAGCTGGATACAATATCCTTAAAATCCTGCATTAAATCTATATTTGTGCTTGCAGGGGCTTCTTTTATTTCTACCATTTTCTATGCCTCCCTATTCTTCTCCATCCATTCATTTCTTCATGTTTTCAATGTATTTCTATTTAACTTACCCAAAACTATATATAGTATAACAAGATAAAAACGTTACTATATATAGTTAAATCTTAAATGAAGATGCAAGGGAGTTCAAATGTACATTTTATGACTTTTTAAAATATCTCTATAATTTTTTGCTTTATCATTTCCGCTTCAGTTAAAAACGTTCTATAATTTCGTTTTATTATAGAAAAACCTCGTAAGTCTGCGAATACTTACGAGATTTTTGAATATTTTAGATCTGATTTAATAAACATGCTCTACTTCATAGCCTTTGTCTTCAAGCTCCGTTATAATACTTGGATCAACGGTGAAATGAGCCGTCCCCACAAAGACAAAATAAACCTGACCGCTGTCTTCCTGTAAAATTTCATCCAAGCTGTTTGCCATATCAATATTCCGTTTATCATTCAACTCTTCCATATATTCATCATTAATGCCTGCTTCTTCATAACCATCGGACATCGTTTCCATTGCTTCGATATTTCCCTCAAGCCATGCATCAGCCAGCCCTTCCATCTCTTCAGCAGCCTCATCATAACCCTCAACAGCTAGTTCCAATGTCTGTATTTGGGTTTCCATGGAATAACCGCTAAGCACCTCAAATTGTTCTTCCGCACTTTCTAAAGAAACAATTTCTTTCCCTTCCTCTGTTGCTTTTTCAAGAAAATATAGATCGACAGCAGATTGTGAGTCGACGTCACTCGTCATGGTCACAAGTTCAAGCAGCATCATCTCCACGAACCATGGCTGAAAATCGTTCATTGTTTCTAAATCCAATCCATTCTCTTCAAAAATAGATGCAAGCTCCTCATATGTTTCTTCCGGCAGTTCTTCTTCCAGTGTACTGTCATCTACATATGTAGCATATTCTAATATTTCTTGCTGTGAAGGCGTTTCTTCCAGTAAATTAAATTCAGGCAGAACAATATCTGCACTATCAAACGCTTCTTCAATAGCCGGATCTAATGGATAGAAATCATCGTTTCCTAAGTGAATCGTTCCCTGCAAATACATTTCTGTATCACCAGATTCCACCTTCCATAAGAAACCGCCTTTTCCTTCGCCGTTCTCTTCTTCATTATCGGTTTCGCCCGCTGTCTCTTCTTCTGTTGCAGCTTCATCTGCTGTATCTTCAGTTTCTGCTGCATCTTCATCTCCACCGCATGCGGTCAACACACCTGCAAATAAAAATATGAATAGTGCTAATAAAATTTTTTTCATTCCTAGATTCCTCCTGTTATTTTCCTGACTCTATCATAAGGTCTTTTAATTAGCCTATCATTATTTATGCTGCAAATGGAAGAAAAAAGAGGTTGAATACTGCATTATTTGGTATGAATGAAGCTTATATGTATTTCAAACAACTAATAAATGATAATAATAGATAATTAAAATACTGAATACTATGTTATTTTTTATATTTTGCAAAATAGATTATGTGTCTAAAATGTATAAATATCATTTTATTTTATTTGTTTGGTAATAAAAAATGACTGCCGCATAGAACCTGGCAGTCATTTTTTATTTTAGCTTTTACAATTTTTTATCCGATTGATCCTTCCATTTCAAAGCTGATCAATCTGTTCATCTCAACAGCATATTCCATTGGAAGTTCTTTTGTAAATGGTTCAATGAAGCCCATAACAATCATTTCTGTCGCTTCTTCCTCTGATAAACCGCGGCTCATCAGATAGAAAAGCTGTTCCTCAGATACTTTGGAAACTTTTGCTTCGTGCTCTAAAGAAATATTGTCGTTAAGAATTTCATTGTATGGAATGGTATCGGAAGTCGACTCATTATCCATAATAAGTGTATCACACTCAATATTAGCACGGGCTCCGTCCGCTTTACGTCCAAAGTGTACTAAACCGCGGTAAGATACTTTACCGCCCTGTTTAGAGATGGATTTAGAAACAATTGTTGAAGACGTATTTGGCGCCAGGTGATGCATTTTTGCACCAGCATCCTGCAACTGTCCTTTTCCTGCTAAAGCGATAGAAAGCGTATTTCCGCGTGCACCTTCTCCTTTTAGAAGGATAGCTGGATATTTCATCGTCAGCTTGGAACCAATGTTTCCATCAATCCATTCCATCGTTGCATTCGCATCACAAACTGCACGTTTTGTAACAAGGTTATACACATTGTTTGCCCAGTTTTGGATTGTCGTATAACGGCAGTAGCCGTCTTTCTTAACAATAATTTCTACAACAGCACTGTGAAGAGAGTTTGTTGTGTAAACTGGTGCTGTACAGCCTTCTACATAGTGTACAGATGCTTCTTCATCAACAATGATAAGCGTACGCTCAAACTGTCCCATATTTTCAGAGTTAATACGGAAATAAGCTTGTAATGGCGTTGTTGCTTTTACGCCTTTTGGTACATAAATAAATGAACCGCCAGACCATACTGCAGAGTTTAATGCAGCGAATTTATTATCAGAATAAGGAATAACTGTTCCAAAGTATTCTTTAAATAGTTCTTCATTTTCTTTCAGTGCAGTGTCTGTATCTTTAAATACAATACCAAGTTCCTGAAGGTCTTCCTTCAAACTGTGGTAAACTACTTCTGATTCATATTGTGCAGATACACCTGCAAGATATTTTTGTTCTGCTTCAGGAATACCTAATTTGTCAAAAGTCTGTTTGATTTCTTCAGGCACCTCATCCCAAGTTCTACCTTGCTTTTCAGAAGGTTTTACATAATAAACAATTTCGTCGAAGTCTAAACCTGAAAGGTCCCCGCCCCATTGCGGCATTGGACGCTTGTAGAAATGATCTAATGCCTTTAGACGGTAGTCAAGCATCCACTGTGGTTCTTCCTTCATTTTCGAAATTTCTTTAACAATATTTGGCGTTAATCCTTTTTCTGTACGGAAAATAGATACGTCTTTATCATGAAATCCATATTTATACTCTTCAATTTCCGGCATATTTTTTGCCATTGTTAATAACCTCCCTCTGACAGAATAAAAACTTCTGTCTTATTCGTCGTGCACTCCCTTTTCCATCGCTTTCCATGCAAGTGTTGCACATTTAATCCTTGCAGGAAATTGGGAAACTCCCTGAAGTGCCTCGATGTCGCCCATATCCTCTGAATCGATATCTTCACCTAACATCATTTTAGAGAACATTTCTGACATTTTTAGTGCCGTTTCTACTTCCAGTCCCTTAATCGCCTGTGTCATCATGGATGCGGATGCCATACTGATGGAACATCCTTCTCCCTGGAATTTCGCATCCTTTACAATCCCATTCTGGATATCTAACTGCAATTGAATACGGTCACCGCAGGTCGGATTATTCATATCCACTGTCACAGAATCCTTTTCAAGTGTTCCTTTGTTGCGCGGATTTTTATAATGATCCATAATAACTTGTCTATAAAGTGTATCGAGGTTATTCAAAGCCATTCCCAAAATACTCCTTTGTCTTTAACAGCCCTGCAACTAAAAGATCAATATCCTCTTTCGTGTTATAGAGATAGAAACTGGCTCTGGCGGTTGCAACCACATCCAGCCATTTCATTAAAGGCTGTGCACAATGATGACCGGCCCGGACAGCGATTCCTTCCGCATCAAGAACTGTCGCAGTATCATGCGGATGTACGTCATCCAGATTAAAGGTCACCAGCCCTGCCCGTTTCCGAGGTCCATAAATTTGAATACCATCGATTGTTTGCATTTGCTCCAGCGCATAGGCTGCCAGCTCTGTCTCATGAGCCAGTATTTCATCCTGACCGACTTCATTTAGAAAATCGATTGCTGCTGCAAGCCCAATTGCTCCAGCAATGATAGGTGTACCGCCTTCGAATTTCCAAGGCAGCTCCTTCCATGTAGAATCATATAGATTCACAAAATCAATCATCTCTCCGCCAAATTCAATCGGCTCCATACTTTCTAAAAGCTCCTGCTTGCCATAAAGAGCACCAATACCAGTCGGTGCACACATTTTATGACCTGAAAAAGCATAAAAATCACAATCTATATCCTGCACATCCACCTTGATGTGCGGAGCTCCCTGTGCTCCATCTACAACCATTACAGCTTGGTGCTGATGGGCAATTTCCGTGATCTCTTTTATTGGATTAATCGTTCCAAGAACATTGGAAACATGCGTTATTGCAACGATTTTTGTCTTTTCATTTACTGTATTCTTAACATCATCAAGTGAAATTGTACCGTCTTCTTGTAACGGCAGATACACTAAGCGAGCTCCAGTTACTTTAGCAGCCTGCTGCCAGGGAATCAAATTACTGTGATGCTCCATTGGAGTGATCACTATCTCATCATCCGGGCCGACATTGGCTCTTGCGTAGCTTGATGCTACCAGGTTCAGCCCTGCTGTTGTGCCCCGGTTAAAGATAATTTCTTTTGTGCTCTTCGCATTAATAAATTCCCGAACCTTTTCACGTGCTCCCTCATACTGATCAGTCGCTCTTGACCCAAGGGTATGCACCCCACGGTGAACATTGGAATTATTATATCTATAATAATCACTCACCGCTTCGATAACCTGAACCGGCTTTTGTGAGGTTGCGGAAGAATCCAAATATACTAAGGGATGCCCGTTCACTTCCTGTTGAAGAATTGGAAATTGTTCTTTAATGGCTTTTACATCCATTAATAAACTTTCCTTTCAATCACTTGTGTTAATTGTTTACGCACAGACTCAATTGGAATTTGAGATACTACAGGTGCTAAGAAACCATGAATAACTAATCGTTCTGCTTCTTCCTGCTCCAGCCCTCTGCTCATAAGGTAATACATCTGCAATGGGTCAACACGGCCTACAGAAGCAGCGTGACCTGCTGTTACGTCATCTTCATCAATTAGAAGGATCGGGTTGGCATCTCCGCGAGATTTTTCACTTAGCATTAATACGCGAGATTCTTGCTCAGAGTTCGATTTAGTACCGCCATGCTCAATTTTACCGATAGCGTTAAAAATAGTGGTCGCTGCACCCTTCATAACACCACGCTGTAAAATATACGCGTCTGTTTGTTTTCCAAACTGGCGGATACTTGATGTGAAGTTCTGTGTTTGTTTCCCTCGTCCAACCGAAACAGCTTTTGCTTCTGAATTTGAATTATCCCCTAACAGGTAAGTGATATTTTCAGAAATTGTATTTCCGTCATTCATTTGACCAAGCGCCCAGTTGATTTGTGCATCACGTTGAGCTACTCCGCGACGATTAACATATGTTGTCGTACCTGCCGCAAAGTTATCTACTGCACCATAAGCAACCTGTGCGTTATCATGTGCAAATACTTCTGTTACAAGGTTGGCAACAGTCTCTTCTGTATCATTATGAGAAATATAGTTCTCTACATAAGTCACAGAGCTTCCTTCTTCTGCTACAACAAGCACATGATTTAACAGTGCACTGTCTGTGTCCTCCTGCCAGAAGATTGCTTGAAGCGGATCTTCTATTTGTACATTCTTAGGAACGTATACAAATACCCCACCGTTCATAAGTGCAGCATGAAGTGCTGTCAAACGGTTCTGATCTACTGCAACAGCATCATTCATATAATATTTTTCTACCAGCTCACTATGCTCATTAATTGCTGTGAAAATATCTGTGAAAATAACGCCTTTATCCTGAAGATCCTGTGCAAGACTGTTATATGCCGCAGTTTGATTACGTTGAATATATAAGTTCTCCATGCTGGCATCTTTATCAAAGTATGCTTTCAGCTCTTCAGGCAGTTCATCAAGAGAAGCAATTGTAGCTGCTTCTTTATAAGAATGCTGGAAGTCTGTAAAATTCCAGTTCGAAATTTTTGTTTTATCCGGTTTTGGCATGTCTAATGAATCAGCCATTTCCAATGCTTTTGAACGAAGCGTAGCCATCCAGCCCGGTTCATTGCGATCTTTGGAAAATGCTTGAATATATTCTTGATTGAATGGAAGCTTTGTTTCTACAGTCATGATTACCCCTCCTTACATTACGCGTTTTGTTCTGCAGTTTCTTCGTCTTCAATTCCTAATTCTTCTTTAATCCACTCATAGCCTTCTGCTTCAAGGCGTTTTGCAAGCTCAGGTCCGCCTGATTTTACAACACGGCCCTGCATCATTACGTGAACAAAGTCGGGTGTAATGTAGTTTAATAGACGTTGGTAGTGAGTAATAATTAAGCATCCAAAGTTATCAGAACGCATTTTGTTGATTCCTTTTGATACTACTTTCAGTGCATCGATATCAAGTCCTGAATCAATTTCATCAAGGATAGCGATATCTGGCTTTAATTGCATTAATTGCAGAATTTCGTTACGTTTTTTCTCTCCGCCGGAGAAGCCTTCATTAAGGTAACGTGTTGCCATATTTTGATCTATATCAAGATAGTCTAAATCTTTGTCAAGTTCTTTGATAAACTTCATCAATGGAATTTCATCGCCTTCTTCACGTTTTGCATTGATTGCAGAACGAAGGAAGTCAGAAGTTGTTACACCACTAATTTCACTTGGGTATTGCATTGCTAAAAATAGACCAGCGCGGGCACGTTCATCTACTTCCATTTCTAATACATCTTCCCCATCAAGTGTGATAGTTCCCTCTGTTACTTCGTATTTAGGATGTCCCATGATTGCAGATGCCAATGTGGATTTACCTGTACCGTTTGGTCCCATGATTGCATGGAATTCTCCACCTTTAACCGTTAGGTCTACCCCTTTTAATATCTCTTTGTCTTCAATAGATACATGAAGATTCTTAATTTCTAATACTGAGCCTGACATAAATCATACCTCCAAAACTTTATTTTAAATGAAATGAATAATATATTCATTCTCAATTTATTCTCATTACAATCTTAAAGCATTTCAAATTAATTCGCAACTGTTATTATCCGTCTATAAGACGCGTCAAAATATACCGTTAAAGGAGTATTTAAAAACCCTTTTTCAGCCTGCTTGCGGAAATTTCTGTTCTCTTTATTTTTCATCTAAAAAACCGAAAAATAGATTACTTTCTTCTGTAAAAACACAGTAAAAAATACCTATTATATTCCACTCGGCTTCCTTCTGTTTCCAAAAGTTTGTTTCATATAAAAAAGCTGATGCCCTTTGACACCAACTTCTTTATTATCTTTATTTCAAACGTCTGAGTTCTACTCCTGATGAGATCATTTTCGCATTTTGATATTCTTTTTCTCTTTGTTCTTCTACTTTTAATTTCTTTTCCAGACTTCTGTCATATTCTTGGTAATTGACGCCTCTCGATTGTCCAATAGCTTTTTCCATTTCCGAAGTGTAGCTTAAACCATTCTCAGTGGTAATAATAAATCATCCTTTCGGTTTGTTTAACACAATAAATATGCTAACACAGGTATGATTCCCGCACAAAATTGATTTAAACTTATATTTTCGGATAATTTATGATAATCGTTCCTCACGAATAGCTAAAGTCTTATATCCTTAATATTCTTCTAAAATGCTCGTTATTATGCGCTGATTGGCGCCAGAACAGTGATACCTTCATAGTTATTGATAATAAAATCTTGAATTTCTTGAGTTTACAGTACCCAACTAATTTATTCAACATTTTTTTATCTTCTGGGCACGTTGTAATAACATCATTTTATTTAAAGAAATTACCTTTTAAATTATTGAAGGCTGCTTCGATTTTAAAAGGCAAACCTCTTCCCCGCTCCAGATAAGAGTTTTCATATTTTATTAATGAAGTGTCAGCATATTATCATGCGATTCAAAGATTGCCATTCATATTTTCTACAGTCTCACTAAGGTTCAAGGTGATTATTCATTAAATTCCAAAGCTTAGTTATTTAATGCTGTGAACAGCTCTGGTTTATACCTCATTAAATACTGATAAATATTTGCTGTAGATTTAAATGTGTACACTTTCTCCACAGCTTCTCCGTCTTCCATAAAAACGAGACAGGGGACACTTTCTATTTTGTGCTGCTGCATAAACTCCGGATGCATGGAAGCATTCATTTCTGAAAAAATATCCTCCTTGTGCATTTTTTCCACATTCTCAAGCATTGCCCGTGCTACCGTACACGTCCCGCAAAATGGTGTATAAATATATAATATGAGCCGATGATGACTTACTTCTGCTTCATTAAACTGTTTCAAGTTGATTCCCCTCAATCTTTCTCCTCTTCATGAATATCAGAAGAAATATTAGCCTTTGCAACAAATTCCTTGATGAATAAAATCTATTTTTATTTTAACGTGTAAACTTATTATTTTGCAAGATAATTGAGGTCTATTCCGATTCGCTTGCCAGCCAGAATACTTGCCAATGTCTTCATTGGAGTAGCTGCAACTTCTCTGAATTCACTGCTTACATAAATATGCTCTGCATGCGGCAATTCTCTTGCCAGCTGCTTTCGAAGTTTCATTCCGGATTCATCCTCGTCCACAAGAATAAATACATCAGTATCATCCAAATGATAATATTCCAACAGTTCCTCAAATCTTTCTACGCCTATGGTTCCATTTGTACAAACAATGGTGATGGTATTATCGTCAAGAATTTTTTCAATATGTTTTTTATCAGATAACCCTTCAACGATTATAACTTTACTGTAATCATCTTCCATCATCGTCTTGCACTCCTTATCGCAACTAATATGCTTTTTCTATATTATATGAAAAGAAAAGAGCTAACTATACACGAATGTGGAAAAGTCAGCTCTTTTCACCCTTTTTTAGAGCCCTTTTGAAAACTTCAGATGAATATTCTCTAAAATAGGCGCGTAAGGTAATTATATTATTCTTCTATAAATTCCTGGTATGCTTCTGCATCTAATAATTCACTTAGATCATTATCATCCTCAACCTCAATAACGATCATCCATGCTCTTTCGTATGGTGATTCATTTACAAGCTCAGGACTGTCTTCCAGCTCTTCATTTACTTCTACAACTTTTCCGCTTACAGGAGCATATAGCTCGGATACGGTTTTAACTGATTCTACACTTCCAAATGGCTCATCAAGCTCTAAAGAATCACCGACTTCCGGTAACTCCACAAAGACAATATCTCCAAGCTCATCTTGTGCGAAGTCTGTAATCCCAATACGAACTTTTCCATCCTCTTTCTTTACCCATTCATGTTCTTTTGAATATAAATAATCCTCTGGCAAGCTCATTTCGTATCCCTCCAAAATCATCATTATTTCTCTTTAACTATACATTGAAGCGGGTTTAAATTCTAGCCCTACCTTACTTCCAAACAGATTCATAGGTTTCTTCATTAAAACCGGCAGTCACTTTCTTTCCATCTGTCAGGATTGGCCTTTTTATTAACATACCATCAGAAGCTAAAATCTCCGCCATTTCCTGAGGTGATAAATCATTTATTTTTTCCTTTAAGTGAAGCTCACGATACTTTTTACCACTAGTATTAAAAAACTTCTTTGCAGGCAAATCGCTTGTCTCCATCAATTCCAGAATTTGGGTTTCACTTGGAGGCTCCTCTACTATATGAATTGCTTTATAATCGATTTGATTTTCATCCAGCCATTTTTTCGCATTTCGGCAGGTACCGCACTTGGGATACCAGTAAAAAGATAATGTCATTTATATTCCTCCGTTCTTTACTCCTGTTCCTCTTTTGTCGGCCCCATGACTCCCGGTACCTTCAAGCCAGCTTGTCTAAGTAAAACTGTCATTTGACCGCGGTGATGAATCTGATGACTGACCAGCATCCGCAGAATACTTCCTTTTGGAGCAGGTCCGCCAAAATCACCGGTTTCATTTACTAAAGCCTCATCTGACAGTTGTTCTTTTGCTTTCTCTACAACACGTTTTGAAATATCCTCATATGCTGCCAGAATTTCATTTGCTTTTGCCGGATTTTGATCAGGGTCGTAAGGAGACTCGAGATTAACGCCTACTAAGCTCATGAAAAATACAGGACTGTTCACTAAATGCCAGCCTAGCCAGCCGAGACTGTTATGTCCTTCTTCAATAGATTGATCCAGTTTTTCATCTTCTAAAGCTTTCAATACCGCTTTGGTTCCATCAGCAGACTGTGACCATTCTGTTAAAAAATCATTTAATCTTCGATACATGATAGCCCCTCCTATATTTTGATTTCTTTTTTATTAGCGTACCATGAAACTTCAGCTTTAATCCAATATATTGAATTGTTTTTAAGAGGGTTATTTTCTCATATGAAATCACACAGTTCAAAATGACAAACCAATTAAAAATTAGTACAATAAACAACGGGTATGTCTTTGCATTGATTAATAGAATCTATTATTTGAGACACTTCAATTTATGTGAATATTCTTTAAAAAATGATACGTACTAAAGAAAGGACACACGTTAATGACATGGAAAGCTTTTCAAAATAGATGTGCTGCCATCGCAGAAAATAAAATATTTACAGATATCATTATCGGTCTTATTTTACTGAATGCTATTATTGTTGGATTAGAAACATATCCGGCAATTAATCAGCGCTATGCAGCGTCTTTGTATTGGATAGATGCTGTGCTCCTTATTATTTTTATGGTAGAAATTATGATCCGGATTATTGGCAGCTATTCATTTGCTCATTTTTTTAAAAATCCCTGGAATGTATTTGATTTTGTTATTGTAGCAGCCAGCATTCTATTTGTCGGTTCTAATTATGTAATTGTCTTGCGTATTTTCAGAATACTCCGGGTACTCCGTGCCATTTCCATTATTCCATCATTAAGAAAAATGGTGAATGCACTTCTGTTAACAATTCCTTCAATGGGAAATATTATGATCTTGCTTGCCATTTTCTTTTACATCTATGCTGTTATCGGTACCATGTTGTTTCAATCCATTGCTCCTGATCATTTTGGATCGCTTCACCGGACCTTGTTGACCTTATTTCAGCTTATCACGCTTGATTCCTGGGCAACAGGCGTGATGTATCCTATTTTAGAAGAAACCAGCATAGCTTTAATCTATTTTATTTCTTTTATCCTTATTGGCGCATTTGTCATTATTAATTTATTCGTTGGGGTAATCGTAAATAATGTAGAAGAAGCAAATCGTGAAAATCAGCCCACGCCGACTGATTTAAAGCTGGAAGCGATGGATAAAGAACTCAAAGAAATTAAAGCTTTACTAAAAGAGGATGTTCAAAAAAAAGCAACAGAGGAATAAATCGTTGAAAAGAGGCTGGATATCCAGCCTCTTTCTGATGTATCAAACAATATATTTTTCTTCCTCAATAATTTTTGCGGCAATTTCACGTTTCTTTTTAACCGTATTGATTGGTGTATGTCTGGTAAGCTTACGCAGAGAGGACTGCATGATACGCAATGTATCTCCTTCTTCTGCTGTAATTAGAATTTCCTTTGCCGCTGCTTCTATCCGGTTAAATGCTTCCTGGACATAGACTTCTGTATACATTAACTTTTGATGTGCTTTTTCCAGTCCAGCCTTAGCAATGGCTTTTTCTGTACGAAGAATAGCAGACTCCATATTAAATACTTCCGCTGTCATATCAGCTAATTTAATTAGAATTTCTTGTTCGCGGTCTAATTTTTTGCCATATTTCTGTGCTGCTAAACCAGCACCCAGCAGAATCATTTTTTTCGCATTTCTTAATAAATACTTTTCTTGTTCTAAAGCTTCTGTTCCCACTTCCTCCGGCATCATCATCATTAATTCTTCCTGCAGCCCCTGTGCCTTTTCCAACAGTGGCAGTTCACCTTTTAAAGCTTTTTTCAGAAGCGTTCCCGGTACAATAAGTCTGTTAATTTCATTGGTTCCCTCAAAAATACGATTAATACGTGAATCACGGTAAATACGCTCCACTTCATACTCCTGCATAAAACCATACCCGCCATGCAGTTGAACAGCTTCATCTGCTGCATAATCCAGTAATTCTGTAGCCATATATTTTGTCATCGAGCACTCAATTTGATACTCAGCGATTGCCCGGGCGACTTCACGGCCATCCTGCAGCTGTTCGTCGGATAATGCACCCATCCGCTGTTCAAATAACCCCACGGTTCGATAAACTGCACTTTCATTTGCATAGATTTTTGATGCTATTGTTGCTAATTTTTCCTGTGTCAAAGTGAAGCTTGAAATAGGCGTTTGGAATTGTTTACGTTCATTCGCATACTTTGCTGCTAATTCTAAAGCACGCTTCGATCCTCCTACTCCGCCGACAGCCAATTTATAGCGGCCCACGTTCAGAATATTAAAGGCAATCACATGTCCGCGGCCTTTTTCACCTAACAGATTTTCTACAGGAACTTCCGCATCCTCTAATACAAGCGTTCTTGTGGAAGAACTTTTAATTCCCATTTTCTTTTCTTCCGGCCCTGTAGATACACCAGGGTACTCTCTTTCAACAATAAAAGCACTGAAATGCTCACCGTCAATTTTTGCGTATACGACAAAGACATCCGCAAATGCTGAGTTGGTAATCCATTGCTTCTCTCCATTTAATATATAATGTGTGCCTGCATCGTTCAATTTCGCTGTTGCTTTTGCTCCAAGTGCATCAGAACCTGAGCTCGGCTCTGTTAATGCGTAAGCAGCAATTAACTCACCAGTAGCTAATTTAGGTAAATATTTTTCCTTTTGCTCCTCATTACCAAAGAAGACAATTGGCAGTGATCCAATTCCAACATGTGCTCCATGGGTAATTGAGAATCCTCCTGCACGGGAAAACTTCTCTGTAATTAAGGAAGAACTGATTTTATCCAGAGCCAGACCGCCATATGCTTCTGGGACATCTGCACCTAGCAGGCCTAATTCTCCTGCTTTTTTGAGCAGCTTAACAGAATGGTCAAATTCATGATTTTCCAGATGATCAATCTTAGGAACAACTTCTCCCAATACAAAATCTTCTGTTGTTTTCGCAATCATCCTATGTTCATCTGTAAAATCCTCTGGTGTAATGATATCCTCTCCGGAAATATCCTCAACTAGAAAACCGCCGCCTTTAAATAATCTTTCTTTTGTCTCACTCATTATTATTACCCCTTTTCTAGTAGTTTATAAAAGCTCAAATACGCCTGCAGCACCCATACCGCCGCCGATACACATGGTTACTATTCCAAATTGCTCGTTTCTCCGCTTCATCTCATGCATTAAGCTGACTGTCAGCTTTGTGCCAGTACAGCCCAGCGGGTGACCTAACGCAATGGCACCACCATTTACATTCACCTTATCTGTATCTAAATCTAACGCTCTGATAACCCGCAGTGCCTGTGATGCAAAAGCTTCATTTAATTCAAACAACCCTATATCAGATAACTCTAACCCGGCCATTTTTACTGCCTTTGGAATTGCTTCTACCGGTCCGACGCCCATAATTTCCGGTGCTACTCCAGCTACAGCAAAGGAACGGAATTTTAGAATTGGTGTTAATCCTTCTGCCTCTGCCTTTTCTCTATCCATTAATAAAACAGAAGCTGCCCCATCACTCATTTGTGAAGCATTCCCGGCAGTAACGCTGCCTTTTATATGAAAGGCCGGGCGCAGTGAGCTTAAAACCTCTATATTTGTTCCTGCACGGACTCCCTCATCCATTTCAAAGGAGAAGGATTTTTCTTCAATCTTATTGTTTTTTCCTACAAAACGTTCTTTCACTTCTACAGGAACAATTTCATCCTTAAACAGACCTTTCTCCATTGCTGCAGCAGCGCGTTCATGACTCTTTACTGCAAAAGCATCCTGATCTGCTCTTGAAATGTCAAAACGATTTGCTACTTCCTCTGCCGTATGTCCCATGTTCATATAGTATTCTGGCGCATTTGCAACCAGGGCCGGGTTGGGTTTAATAACATGCCCGCCCATCGGAATCATAGACATCGATTCTGCACCGCCAGCAATAATTGTCTCAGCAGCACCGACCATAATTCGTTCGGCACCGTAGGCAATCGTTTGTAATCCTGAAGCACAGTAGCGGTTTACGGTAATTCCCGGTACATCATGACCTAGCCCAGCCAGACCGGCAATATTACGCGCCATATTCATTCCCTGTTCTGCTTCCGGCATTGCACAGCCAATAATCACATCATCTATTGACCCTTGATAATTACCGGCTCTTTTTAAGGTTTCTTTTACAGTTAAAGCTGCCAGGTCGTCTGGCCTTACATCCCGTAATGATCCTTTATTTGCTTTTCCTACTGGTGTTCTTGCACCAGCCACAATTACTGCTTCTTTCACGGATATGCCCTCCTTTAAATGCATGCTCCCTTTAAGTACGTGTTCAAAAAGTTCGATAAATTGGGCTTTTTGAATAATCTCTTTTGAGATTAATTTCGCAACGGCTTTCCTTTTACCAGCATATGCTGCATTCTCTGCTGAGTCAGCGGTTCTGCAATAAGGCTTAAGAATGCTTCTCTTTCCAGATCAAGCATCACCTGTTCATCAATCTCTGTACCTTCCTTTATCCTTCCGCCAGATAAGACATAGGCTAATCTTTCAGCAATTTTCAAATCATGCTTCGAAGCATATCCGCCATAGTGCAGCGATTTTGCTCCCATAACCATTGCTGCATAGCCCGCTTCTCCGACAACCGGAAATTTCTCCCTCACAGGCTTCTCATATCCTTCGTTGAATAAAGATAATACACGTTTTTTGGCATCGTAGAGAACGTGATCCGGATTTCTGCTGATGCGGTCATTTTTATTCAGATATCCATTTTCCATAGCTTCTCTAGCAGAGGTGGACACCTTAGCTGTTGCTACTTTTTCAAAAACATCATTTGCAACCTTCGTTAAGTCAAAATCTACACCTTCGGGAAGATTTCTAAGCTCTTTTAAATAAAGCTCCTTTGTGCCTCCTCCTCCAGGGATAAGCCCGACTCCAAATTCGACAAGCCCCATATAGGTTTCTGGTGAAGCCTGAATCGCTGCAGCCGGCAGAGATACTTCCGCACCGCCGCCTAATGTCATATTAAATGGTGCAGCAACTACCGGTTTGTCGGAATACTTAATATTCATCGTCATATTTTGAAATTGACGGATAACAAGATCTAATTCGAAAATATTATCATCCTGTGCTTCCATCAGCATCATCGCTAAATTAGCACCGACACAGAAATTTTTGCCCTGGTTTCCAATTACAAGACCTTTGTAATTTTTATTTACTTCTTCAATCGATTCATTGACCATCTGAATAATATCCAGTCCGATTGCATTACTTCTTGAATGGAATTCCAGGAGCGCAACGCCATCTCCAATATCAATCAGGCTGGCACCGGTATTTTTTTTGATAACTCCCTTTTGCTCTTTTATTGCTGCTAAGGATAATTCTTTCTTGTTTACTTCCTTTTGTTTATAGCCATCTTCATGGTAAAAGTAACTATCTCCTTTTTCCTGCTTATAGAAGGTTTCATTCCCTTCTTCCAGCATATCAAGTACCCAGCTTGGCACGGCGGTATCTTCATCCTGAATGCGTTCCACAGCAGCACTTACACCAATCGCATCCCATATTTCAAATGGCCCTAATTCCCAGCCGAAGCCCCATTTCATTGCATCATCAATGGAAACAACATCATCTGCAATTTCTCCGACTAAATCAGCAGAATATAATAACACCGGCTTAATAATAGACCAAATAAAATCAGAAGCTTTGTCGCCTTTTTTATTTACAAGCGCTTTCATTTTTCTTTTAACGCCCTTTTCCTGCTTTGCTAATTCGACGGCTGCTGTTTTTAGTTTCTTCCTTTCCTGGTACTCTAAAGTTGACGGATTAATTTCTACAATCGTCCGGTCCTTTTTCTTTTCATAAAATCCTTTTCCGCTTTTCGCCCCAATCCAGCCTTTATCAATCATCTGCTTTAAAAAGTCGGGAACAGTGAAAATCCCCTTTTCTTTTGGATCGGATACATGATGGTATACATTGTTCGCCACATGATAAAATGTATCTATTCCGACTACATCCAACGTCCGGAATGTCGCACTTTTCGGTCTGCCGATCAATGGGCCGGTAATTGAATCTACTTCTCCGACACTTAGACCCTGTTTCTCCATTTCCTGGACAGTCACCAAAAGCCCGTAGGTCCCAATCCTGTTTGCAATAAAGTTTGGTGTGTCCTTTGCTTCTACAACACCCTTCCCTAACACATCTTCTCCAAAGTTTTTCATAAAAGAAAGTACTTCTGTTCTTGTCTTATCGGTCGGAATAACCTCTAATAATTTCAAATAACGCGGCGGATTAAAAAAGTGAGTACCTAAAAAATGCTCCTGCATATCTTCTGAGGAATCTGCAATCATTGCCTCAACAGAAATTCCTGATGTATTAGAGCTTATAATTGCCCCGGTCCTGCGGTGCGCATCCACCTTTTTGAACAGCTCTTTTTTCGCTTCCAGGTTCTCTACAATAACTTCAACAATCCAATCTGCTTCTGACAGAAGCGCTAAATCATCCTCCAAATTAGCAACCTGAATCAGCTCTAAGCTTTTTTTAGAAGTTATTGGCGACGGCTTTTGTTTTAACAGCTTTTTCTTGCTCTCTTCAACAATCCTGTACCTGACCTTTTTATCTTCTAATGTAAATCCCTGCTTCTTTTCTTTGTCTGTCAAGGAATCTGGTACTCTGTCAAACATTGTTACAGATAAACCCGCATTGGCTAAATGCGCGGCAATACCAGAACCCATTACTCCTGAACCTATTACTGCTGCACGTTTAATGGAATATGTCATTTCACGATCCTCCAGACTTTCTTGAATGAATACTCATTCATTTTTGAGCCAAAAAATAAAGATATTGGCACATCGAATATCTCACATTACTTATACTATAACGGAATATTTATTTTTTTGCAATATTTTTGTAAGGGGTTTCAAAAATGATTTTATTTCATCGGATAAATTAGTAATCAGAACAGACTCACAGCAGCCTCTGAGATATTACATTCTCATCCTGTCACAGATCATTGGTTATTTATTGCAGGAAAGTTCCACTTTTTCTCTCAAACTTTATTGATTTTCAGACTGAATATATTCCTATAAAAACCGGGTTTCTTCTATATTAATATATGTTTTATTTGAGACACTCATAAAAGTCGTAATCATTCCTATTTACAAAAAGCGTCCCTTGCGATATGATAGATAAAGTACTTTTTATTATAAATTGTTACCATAAGAATGGAGGAATAAGATGACAACACCTGTTGTGTCCATGTCAAATATTAACTTCCATTATGGATCTCGTAAAGTCTTAGATAATATAAACTTTGAAATTCCCAATGGAGCTTTCATGGGACTAGTTGGCCCAAACGGCGGCGGAAAAACCACTTTAATCCGGCTGATCCTTGGCTTAGAAAAACCGGAAACGGGAGAAATAATGGTTTTTGGACAGCCTATTCAAAAACTAAGGAATAAAGATAGAATCGGCTTTGTCTCACAAAAAGCAAACTCATTTAATAAAGGGTTTCCTGCAACAGTATATGAAGTAGTTGCTTCCGGGCTCACTGCACAGCTTGGTTATTTCAGATTCATATCTAAAAAAGATAAGCAAAAAATTCATGAAGCTATTGCGCAGGTTGGTATGACAGAATATACGAAACAAAATATTGGAAACCTGTCTGGTGGCCAGCAGCAGCGAATCTTTATCGCAAGAGCCTTAGTCAGTGATCCTGAGCTGATCATTTTAGATGAGCCGACAGTAGGAATTGACTATGAAAATGTGAAAAGATTTTATGAGCTGCTTTACAAGCTGAACACAGAATACAAAAAAACATTATTGCTGGTAACGCACGATACAGGCACCATGACCCAGTATGCGACAGACATTGTTTGTTTAAATAAAACGATGCATTTTCATGGTAACCCTGATGAATATGCGTCACTTACGGAAGCAGACTTCTCGCAAATTTACGGTCACCCGGTAAGTCTGGTTACGCATTAATTCATAGTTGGAGGATAGACAATGCTTTTGGATTTTTTAACTTACCCCTTTTTAAGATATACTTTTCTTACAGGTATCTTAATTGGTATAATTGCCCCTTTATTAGGGACTTTTATCGTAGTGAGACGACAGTCATTAATAGCTGATGCCCTCTCACACGTCACTTTAGCCGGAATTTCCTTCGGGTTGATGGCTGAAAAAAAATATGGCTGGGTTATTTCCCCAATATATAGCGGAATGGTGTTTTCTGTGATCGGCTCGATTTTCATTGAAAAGCTGCGTACGGTATATAAAGCCTACCAGGAAATATCAATTCCAATTATTTTATCTGCCGGTGTAGGTCTCAGCGTTATTTTCATCTCTATTGCTGACGGATTTAACACAGATTTATTCAATTATTTGTTTGGATCTGTATCGGCAGTAACTATAAATGATTTTTATGTCATTTCAGGAGTTGCCGCCTTCGTTCTTGTTATTATCTGGCTCTTCTTTAAAGAATTATTTACCATGTCCTTTGATGAAGAACAGGCAACTATCGCCGGACTGCATGTGAAATGGATCAATATGCTGTTTATTATATTAACGGCACTGGTTATAGCTGCTTCTATCCGTATTGTGGGTGTATTACTTGTTTCAGCTTTAATGACCTTGCCGGTAGCAGCAAGTATGCGTATTGCTAAAGGATTTAAACAAATGATTTTCCTGTCAATCCTTTTTGGTGAAATTGCGGTTATATTTGGGATTATCTCAGGTTATTATTTAGACATTCCACCAGGCGGAACAATTGTTATGACATCGTTATTCATATTATTAGTCGCTATAGGAATTAAAAAAATAAGAAAATAAATGGAGGTTTTTTGATGAATCTTCAAGATGCAATCAATGTATTAAAAGAAAAAGGATATAAAACAACTGGAAAACGTAAGGATATCCTGGAATTCTTTGCTTCCGAGGATGGATACCGGCCTGCAAAGGATTTGATTGTTCATCTGGAAAACAAATATGGTACAATCAGCTTCGACACAATCTATCGTAATCTGCATTTATACCATGATTTAGGTATATTAGAAAAAACAGATTTAGAAGGTGAAAAGCATTTTCGGTTAAGCTGCAGTCATCACCACCATCATCATTTTATTTGTACGGACTGTGGAAAAACAAAAGAAATTGATATCTGCCCAATGGATACAGCCTCTGCAGAACTGACAAATTATGAAATTGATGACCATAAATTTGAGATTTATGGAAGATGCCCTGCTTGCCTGAATGCTTAAGAAATTTGTTTCCAACTGAATAATGACCTTTCAGCTGCAGGATTCGGTTCTATTGCTGAGGCTGGGACAAAAGCCAGTAAAAATAGAAAAAGTGACTTTCTACTATGATTTTAAGTAGGAAGTCACTTTTTTAATTTGATTAAAAAATGAAATAAACGTACAAAAAAAGGATACCTTCTGATAAAGTTAAAGTACCACTACAAAAACAGAATCGAGGTATCCTTATGTTTAAATATTATAACGTAAATCAAGTCGTTTTGCCATTAGATTTCGAGATGAAATTACAAGAAAATGATATTGCTTATACCATCCATGAATTTATCGAACAGATTCCAGAAGAAGCTTTCACCGGTTTTACCCGTCAAACAGGCTGTCCCGCCTATCACCCGCGTATGATGATGAAAATTATTTTATGTGCTTATACCCAGTCGGTGTTCTCTGGCCGAAAAATCGAAGCATTATTAAAAGATAGTGTGCGAATGATGTGGCTTGCGCAAGGATATGAGCCGAGTTACCGTACTATCAACCGTTTTCGTGTGAATCCAGAAGTAAAAGAACTATTGCGTCAGTGCTTCGTCCAATTTCGTTGTCAGCTGGTGGAAAAAGAGTTGATCGATGCGGAGGCTATCTTTATTGACGGGACCAAAATTGAAGCCAATGCCAATAAATTCACCTTTGTCTGGCGAAAATCGATCGAGCGTTATCAAACGAAACTTGTAGAGAAGTCCCATGCCCTCTATGAAGAATTAGTGGAAAAAGAAATTATTCCAGAAATCAACCGGGAAAACCCGGAAGCTCTATCGACGCAAGAACTTCAACAGATGGCAGCGAATTTGGATAAGTCAGTCCAAACGTATACGAAACAAATCGAATCGATTGAAAAAGCACAAGACCGAAAAGCCCTGCGTTCGGAACGAAAGCAGCCAAAACAAGCCTTAAAACAGGTGCACGATTTCATCTGTCGTCAAGAAAAATATGAAGAAGCCTTGGAGATTTTAGAAGAACGTAACAGCTATTCCAAGACGGATCACGACGCAACCTTTATGCGATTGAAAGATGACCATATGAAGAACGGACAGTTGAAAGCTGCTTATAATGTGCAATTGGCAACAGAAGGACGTTACGCATTAGCCTATGATATTTTTCCGAACCCTACCGATACACGAACGCTGATTCCTTTTTTAGATCGTATTGAAAAGGATTATTTTGCGTTGCCTGATGTCCTCGTAGCTGATGCGGCTTATGGAAGTGAACAGAATATAGAAGATGTCACCCTGAACCGGTTACGAACTGCCTTGATTACCTATAGTATGTACCGCAAAGAGAAGAAGAAAAAATATAAAAATAATCCCTTTAACACCGCTAACTGGGATTATGATGCCGAAATAGATGCCTTTACTTGTCCAAATGGTCAAGCTGTTACTTATCGCTATGACTCCAAACGCACAGACAAGTATGGTTACCAGCGACAATTTAAGGTCTATGAATGTGAAGATTGTACAGGCTGTCCTTTGCGAGAGCAATGTACCAAGGCAAAGGAAGGTAACCATCGGAAAATATTTTATAATGAAAAATGGGAAGCACAAAAGAAAATGATACGAGAACAGCTTTCAGATGAAGAAATGGGCAAGCTTTACGGAAAACGTAAGATAGATGTGGAGCCTTTCTTTGGATTTTTGAAGGCTAATTTGGGTTTCACTCGTTTCTCTGTACGAGGAAAATCCAAAGTGGATAATGAATTGGGATTCGCCTTAATGGCAGTGAATCTGAGAAGATACACTGCCTCTAGCTGCTTTTTTATGTATCTACTTATAAATGATTTCAAAAAAGATGGATTTCACATCAAAACCCAATGTGAAATCCATCTTTTCATTATTTTTGGCTAGTTATGTCCCAGCCTCTTTTAATTTATGTCTCCAAATATATCAATTTTATATACTGCAAAAAAATTTGGGGAATTGTGTTTCTTTATATCGAAAAGTTATGTATACTACCTTTAGAACGTTTAAAATAGGAGCAGAGTAATATGCGTAAAAGTAGCAAATTTCGATTATTTTTATTATTTATTGCAGGAATTGTTTTTGTTGTATTTGTTTTCATTATGCAAAGACAATTCAACAATCCTGAGTTCGACTATCAAAATGAAGTCGCAGGAGTAAGTCAGTCCGGACAGGAAGAAAAAACAGAGGATACTGACAAAGCTGATGAGGAAGCAGATACAGATGATGAATCTAAGGAAGAGGCAGAAGAAGCTGATGAAGATACTGACAATTCCACTGGAGAGGATTTTCAGGTTACAGCAGATTTATTAAATATCCGCAGTGGACCCAGTGCAGATAGTGAAGTAGTAGCAACACTGGTTACAGGAGATATTGTTCAAGTTATCGGTGAAGAAGATGAGTATGAATGGGTTGAGGTCACTTATCAAGATGTCACCGGCTACGCCAATGCTGGATACTTAGAACCGGCTGAGTGATAAGAGTAAAGCTTTTTATCAGCAAAATGACATCCTCATAGAAAAACCGAACTTTTTTCCTTCTTCATCTGATTGATGAATAGGAAGTTAAAGTTCGGTTTTTTATTAATGGAATTCACAGCTGCCTTTCATAAAACAGAGTGAAGCTATGGCTCATGGAGAATGCCACGTGATAAGCCGGCTTCACCTGTTTAATCCAGCACTTTTTCTAAAATTTTACTTTCTCTATGATCCAGCATATTTTTTAAGATAACATCTTCCACGTCCTTATTCATTTCTGTTTCCAGTGTTTTGGACGCCGGTGCTTCACCAACAATGAAAATTCGTTGCCATTCCCGGTCTTTGGCCTGCTTGTCCAGCTTAGGAGCGATACTTTTATACCACCGATATTGATTTGCTTCATAACGATCGTTGAACAGGTCTCTTTGTATGTTACTCGATCCCATACCTTGTTTCGCTCTGCCATGACGCGGTCCCTGTTTTACCTTCCATGTGTCCTCTTCCACATCTAATTCGTATTCTGCTGTATCTTCAACCTGATTTAAATTTGTATCAATCAGCTTAACTTGATCTTGCTGAACAAGAATAATACCTGTTCTCGGGTATTTCTCTGACAGTGTATTTAATTGATCCAACACAGGACTTTCCTGCCATTCAAATTCATTTTCCAAGCGCATCTGAACACGCTCAGCAAACCAGACCTCCTCGTCTGCTGATGCTACGATAATAACTCCCTTCATTACATTTCTTTCAATTTCATCCATAAATTTCTTTACTTTTTTCTTTATTTTTTTGTAGTTTGCAAGCTCTTCTTCATTATTTCCTTCTTTTAAATAATGTTCAAAGTTATTCAATCCATTTTTAAGGTGGATTTTCCATTCTCCGCCTTGCTGATCTGGGTCGCTTAAATCTGTATTGAGGTACATTGTAAATATCTTATTTGCTCCAGATCCTCTTACATTATCTAAATCTTTTACAATATCTTGAATGTCTTTCATTATATATAAGCCCTCCTCCAAAATCAGTATATATTTAGTATGTAACCTAAATATTAAGAATTTAAACTTCAATAACATACAAGCTTGATAATAAAAGATTTTTATACAAAAAAACCGAACCTCTTCTGAATCCATTTTGCTTTACTAGACTCAGGTTTGTTCGGTTTTTTTATGTTTTCTATTTTTTAATTACTTTAAAATAAGCTTTTATTCTATCTCAGATTCTTCCTCAGAAATCTTTGTTATTTTCACTCTCTTAATCTGATACCCATCCTTTTCAACAAGAACAAATTCATACCCTTCGAACTCCATTACAGTCCCTACCTCCGCTTCGAGGTTGTGGGTAAAAAACCAGCCGCCGATAGTATCTACTTCATCATCTTCCAAAGTAATACCCAGCTTCTGATTAATATCATCCAGGCTGACCCGGCCAGCAACTAAATAAGTTGTTTCGTCAATTGTTTCAAAGTCGGGTACTTCATCTTCATCAAATTCATCCCGGATATCTCCAACGATTTCCTCCAGAATATCCTCAACAGTAACTAACCCTGCTGTGCCGCCATATTCATCATTTACAATAGCCATATGAATTCGTTCCTTTTGCATTTTTAAAAGGAGCTGGCGAATTGGTGTTGCTTCGGATACATGAATAATCGGACGGATATAATCTTCAATTGTCGCAGGTTCATTATTGCTCAGCTTTCCAGTAAATACTTCTTTTAAGTTTACCAGACCGATAATATTATCCTTATCTTCATCGGCAACCGGATAACGGGTGAATTGACCTTTGTGAATGATCTCAATATTTTCTTCAAAACTATCTTCCGTCGAAAAATAGACCATTTCTGTTCTTGGTGTCATAATTTCTCTGGCTACTCGTTCATCAAATTCAAATATGTTATTTACATACATCATCTCTGATTGATTAATTTCACCACTTTTATAGCTGTCAGCTAAAATTAAACGTAATTCTTCTTCGGTATGCGTCTCCTCATGTCCACTCATCGGTTTTAATCCGACTGCCCTGGTTAATAATCGTGCTGATCCATTTAATAACCATATAAATGGAAATAACAGGCGATAGAACCAAGTCAGTGGCCATGCGACAGCTAACGTTACCTGCTCTGCTTTTTGAATTGCTAATGTCTTTGGAGCAAGCTCCCCGACAACTACGTGCAAGAATGTTGCAATCAGGAATGAAATTAAAATGGAAAGCGTCGTAACCAGACCTGTTCCAATATTAAATTCCTCCAAAAGTGGATGTAGCATTCTTTCAAATGTCGGCTCTGCTAAACGCCCAATTCCGAGTGCTGTAATTGTAATCCCCAGTTGACAAGCAGATAGATACTCATCAAGATGTGTAACGACCTTTTTAGCTGCAGCAGCCGATCCTTTTCCAGCCGCAATATGCGGCTCCAGCTGAGTACTTCGAATTTTTACAATAGCAAACTCTGACATAACAAAAAAAGCAGTTAATGCGATTAAAATAGCAACCGCAAATAAATTTATGATGGTCGATATGTCCAATTAAGATCCTTGTGCAAGGATGCACAAGGATTTCACCTCCTGAAAATTTAAAGATTATTTATTAGATTTGTGTTCAAAAAGTAAGATGTAAAACGCTAAGATACTCTTCTACGAATGTCATTTGTTTTACTTTTTGAATCCCCTCTTTTAGTTTGTTATAAAGGTTCCCCTTATAACATTTTTTCCTTCGCACGCCGATGATCCAAATGATCAGGCTGCTTAAATATTGCCATATGATTATTATAAATACAATTCCGCATTACCTTCCCATCGAATCACCCTTTCTCCTATCTTTATTATAATAGATAAAGGCATAATATGTCTACTTGACTATCGAAGTATACCAAACAAACTTGCAGTCGGAAAAATAAGCCAGCTGTCATTATAACGACAGCTGGCTTATTTTCACTTTATCTTATAAATTAACCCTTGGTTTTATCCTTTTCCTCTCTCTGCAGAATTTTAATAAAAGAGATCATCAATATAATGATAATAACCACAAATGGCAATGCAGATGTAAGAGATGCAGTCTGCAGGGCTTCCAGTCCTCCTGCAACTAAAAGAACAACTGCAATAGCTGTAATTAACCCTCCCCAAATAAATTTTGTAATTAGTGACGGGTTCAAACTCCCTCTAGATGTCATGCTTCCTAAAATATAGGTTGCGGAATCCGCTGAGGTAACAAGGAATGTAAAAATCAGAATAATTGCCATAAGAGAAGTGATTGTACTTAGCGGTAAGGTACCAAATGTCTCAAATAATGCCACAGCTAAATCGTTATCTACTGCTTCAGCAATCATGGTTCCATTTCTTAAATCACTATATAAGCTTGTTCCTCCAAATACAGCAATCCATATACAAGCAATGGCGGGAGAAGTCACAAGAACACCAAAGATATACTGGCGGATTGTACGCCCTCTTGATACGCGTGCTACAAACGCACCAACAAATGGGGACCATGAAATCGCCCAGGCCCAATAGAAAATAGTCCATTCCGTCACCCAATTGTCTCCAGTATATGGAGTTAAACGTAAGCTATATCCGACAAAATTCGTTAAATAATCTCCTAACCCTAATACAAATGTTTCTAAAATAAATACCGTTGGTCCTGCTAGAAAAACAAAGACAAGCAGAATTAAACAAAATGATAGATTAATAGTACTTAGCCATTTCATTCCTCGATTCACACCACTGATAGATGATCCCAAATACACCAGCAGCATAGCGAACGCTATTATAATTTGCATCCATACACCGTCAGGCAGCTCAAAAACAGATGATAAACCGCCACTCATTTGCATAATTCCTAATCCTAGAGAAGTCGCTACTCCCATAACAGTAGCAATTACCGCAAGTGAATTAATAGAGGTGGCTGCAAGTGGATTATTTCCTACGACAGGTTTTACGGCTGTTGAAATTAATCCATCTTTACCTTTACGAAATTGCAGATAGGCAATAACAAGTCCGACTAATGCAAAAACAGACCATTGGCTAATTCCCCAGTTAAAAAAAGCATATCCCATAGCCACTCTTGCAGCTTCTTCCGTCTGGGGTTCTAAGCCTGGAAACGGAGTGTCAAAAAAGTGGCTCATCGGTTCTGCTACACCCCAAAATACCAGTCCTGAACCAAAACCTGTAGAAAACAGCATCCCTATCCAGGGAAAGAAACCAAATTCAGGCTTTGAATTTTTTGGACCTAATCTCATCTTGCCATACTTACTAATAGATACACCTATTAGAAAAATGACAAATACAAAGACAGATAAAAGGTAAAACCATCCAAAATTCTGTGTTGTAAAATCAAATAATCTTGTTGCTACACTTTGAAAACCTGTTGGATTAACCGCGCCGATAATAACCAAGGCTAAAATCACAGATGCAGATATAAAAAATACAGGATTTAAAAAGCTTTTTCTATTTTTTCTCATACATCGATCCTTTCTATGTTTATTTACGGGGAAGGATATATGTTACTATTCCCAATAACTAAGAAGGTAAACTATATTATTTTTACAATGCAATCATTTTGATGAGACTGATAATAGAAGTTCTTTCATTAGATAGGGTCGAGGAATATAATTGGCTACTCTGTCAAACAAATAATTACATAAATAAAGTAAAGGATATTTTTAAGTAAGCATCTTTATCTGTCCTAATAACATCAAAACAGTCTTATTTCACTTTATATACAGAATTTATTGTACTAAAATACTTCTGATTTAAAACGTTTTATTCTATATTAATCGGGTATATATAAATATCAATTCATTTCCAGAAAAATGATTACTATAATACCAGAGTATCAGACAAGAATTGACATGGTTATAGCAGTACTCACAAAATAAAAAAGCCCTCACACGAAGCATTTCTTCATGTAAGGACTCTTGGGTAATATGACTGATTATTATTGTACGCGACGTACTGTTCCGCTGAATTGGCCGCCCCAGTAGCTTCCTGGTGACATATCAGCAACCGCAACACCTGTGCTGCTTTGAGAACCAATAAACTTGTTGTTTCCTAGATAGATACCAACATGACCATTTGTTCCATTTGTATTAAAGAATACTAAATCTCCAGGCTGTTTACTACCTGAATCAACAGCTTTTCCAGTGCCAACTAATGCACCAGTGTAAGATGGGATGGAGTATCCAGCTTGAGCGAATGCCCAAGATACAAATCCAGAGCAATCAAATCCTGTGCTCGGGCTTTTTCCTCCCCAAACATATTGGTTTTGATAAGTTTGGCCTTGCGCAGCGCTAAGTACTGCACTGATTCCAGAACCTGTAGATGGAGCAGATTCTTCTTTTGGCTCTTCTTTCTTCTCAGGTTTTTTTGGTGCTTGAGTTTGAGCTTGGTTAGACTCACTTGATCCGCCATTAGAACCTGATTCAGTTGTGCTGGAAGAATTATCACTATTTCCAGAGTTATTATTATCATTGTTATTAGTATCTTCATTATTTGAAGCTGCTTCTTCCTGACTGGCAGGAGCTTCTTCTTGTTCAGCCGGTTCTTCAGCTGATTCCTCACTAGACTCATTTTCAGTATTGCTTTCTTCTTCACTGCTATCTTCGTTTGAACCTACACTGGCACTTGCTACTAATGTTTCCGGTGCTGGAGCAGTTGCAACTTCTAAACGGTCAGCTACATCTTGCTCAATTGCAGCTAAGCGGGAATCTTCAATTTGTAAATCATCAATAAGTGCTGTCAACTCATTTTCTTTATCCTTTAAAGAAGACTCTTTATCCTCAGCAGCATCTTTTTGTTCTGTAATAGTATTATTAATACCTGTTAAATCTGTTTTTAATTGATTTAATTCATCAAGCTTCGACTCAACAGTTTCCTGTTTATCAGCTACTGCTTGTTTGTCTTCTTCCTGCTGTTCAAGTAAAGCTAAATCAGAATCAGTAATTTTATTTACTGCAGAAACACGTCCTACAAAATCACTGAAATCCTGTGCTCCAAACAATACTTCAAGATAGCTGATATCTCCACCGTTTTGCTGTAGAGATACTGCACGTTCTTTCAAAATCTCCGTACGTTTTTCAATTGCTTCTTCTAATTCACCAATTTCAGCTTCCAATTCACTGATTTCAGCTTCAGTTGTAGAAATCCCGTCTTCTGTTTCATCCAGCTTTTGCTGATTTTTTTCAAGAGCTGAATTTAAATCATCAATTTCCTGCTGTAAATTTTGTAGGTCAACTAGAACATCAGCTACTTCGTTTTCTGCATCTGATAGATTAGCTTGTACAGAATCACGATCTTCCTGTACTTGAGATTGCCGATTTTCTAAATCCTCTACTGATTCTGCCTTTACTGGACCTGAAAAAAATACACTACTTAATCCTACTACGGAAGCCGCAGTCAATGTCATTACTGTCTTTTTCAACTCATATTCCCCGCTTTCAAATTTTACACCGCAAATCTATTATCTATGTATTTTGTGCCGATTATCTGCGATTCTTTTATTTTTATATTCATATTATTTTCTTCATTTATTTAATAACTTTGTAAATCTTATCATAAGAAAATGTCATGCATATTATAGAAATATTACATTTATATTTCAATAACGACAAATCCATTTAAAAATCGGCATAGATTGTACGTCGTTCCCCATCTGTCAGCATTCATATTCTAGTAAATTTGTATTGGATTTATTTTATTTTCCCGAAAAATATACTATATGCATATTCTTTCGTCATTTAATTCACATAAAAATGATACAATACAATGAATGAAAGATTATACTAGTTCTTTTTTTACAGATTATTATTTGATAAAAAGTAGGGATTTAAGTGAAAGTACAAACAATTATTGGAAATAGAGTAATTAAAACCGGTATCGCTGTATTTTTCACAGCACTTATTTGTAATTGGTTTGATTTCCCGCCAACATTTGCCGTTATCACCGCAATTGTTACCATTGAACCAACTGTTACAGATTCTATAAAAAAAGGGCTTGTCCGTTTCCCCGCTTCGGCAATCGGTGCTGCTTATGCCGTAATATTTCTGTCTTTACTCGGCAATTCACCTTTTACTTACATGTTAGCCGCAGTTCTGACTATATTTACTTGTTTCCGGTTAAACCTTCATGCTGGATTGTTAGTTGCAACCTTAACGGCTATTGCCATGATTGAAATAGTAGAAGACAGCTATTTTTTAAGCTTTCTTATTCGATTAGCAACAACAACCATTGGGTTATCTGTTTCTACGCTGGTAAATATGTTTGTTTTTCCGCCAAATTACCATCATTCAATCCATAAACAAACAGAATCTATCCGTGAAAAATTAAGTAATCATATGAAACGATGTTATTATGAATTGATTTTTACAAAAATGCCATTAGATATGGGTATGAATAAAAAGGTAGGCGCTGTGTATAAAGAGCTTGAAAATGCAGTATTACTTTCACTCTACCAAAAGAATGATTTAAAATACCACCGTATTCTGGAAAAACGCGAGAGTGAATTGACCCGCTTAAGAAGACAGATTCATTATCTGCGAACAATTCAATACCATGTAACTAATATTGCGGAGCAACCATCAAAAGAATTTGAATGGAGTACACAAAAACAAAAATATGTGTTTGAAAATGTATGCTATTTTGCTAATGTGCTTTCAGGAAAGATAACCTTTGAGGAAGAAGGATGGAAGAAAAAACGGGCACAGCTTCACAAAATATTTCAAGACACCTTAAGATCAGCTCAATTAGACAGCCCAGAAAAATTACCGATAGAATTAGTTGCTATATATGAATTGATTTCTATTGTAGAAATTATAGAGGACTATTTTACGATGGAATAATATTTAACATCTTTGAAAAAGAAGCAAGCCTGGTTTAAAAACTTTGCTTCTTTTTCTATCAAACTATTAAATATCCGTAATTAAACAGGAGGGCGAAACTGTTATTATAGATTCAGGAGACGTGGGCAGTTTTAATAGCGGGTCATTTCCTCTCCGCTTATCTTTTAAATCCCTTCTGAACATTCTCTTTATGCTGTATTTAAAATTAAAATAAATCTTTCATATTCTCTTCTTCTATTTGCATTTTCAGTGCTGCCACTTCTTTATCAGACAATCCTGTTACATTTTGGACAAACAAACTATCCATCCCCTGTGCAAATAAATTACGTGCAACGACATTCCCGTAACGGATAATTATTTTGGCCGCCTCACGATTCGCAAGCAAAGATTTTTCCTCTGCTTCCAGTTTCTTTATTTTTTCTTCTGTTGCCTTTAATTTATACTGTTCATACTGCCTTTTCAATTTATTGTACTTTTTCTCTGCAAGCTCAGCCCTTTCTTCGGCTGCTTTTCTTTTTTGTCTTAAAATTTCTATCTCTTGTAATAATTGCTGCTTTCTTGATTGCTGATTTCTGTCTTTGTGTGCTAATCGCTCATCCTCTGCGCTGCTGATATCTCTCCATGCTTGCATAGCCGCCTCTATATCCTTATCAGTCTTTGCAATTTTCTCTAACTCTCTATAAATATCAAGGTAAAAATAATTTTTATTATCGTCAACCGCCGCAAGTAGTAATAACCATCTGGCCAAATTATTCTCTTCAGGATCTAACTGTCCTTCCTTCCAGCTGCGAATCAGTTTTGGGATCTCTACAAATTGTGTTTCCTGCATATTGGTTAAGGCAATTTTTTCTTCTTTTTCCGACAGCCTGAATACGCTGTAAAATTCTTCACTTTCATGGAATAATTCAAAATTCATAATGCTTATGGTAATAACAGGATGTTGTTCATTCAATTCTGAATCTGTTTCAAATTGACGGCAATATATTTTTGACCAAAAATATAGGGATTGCTCCTCCACGGCGTCCTTATTCGGAAAAAGAATCTCTACATAAATCGATTCTTTATCTTCTGTTTCAACCAGCATTGTAAAATGTGATTTTTCACCTCCAGCTGCTTCCCACCATGGAAATTTAAAATCATAAATCTTTGCTCTTTCGAGTTTGATAAAAAAAGCATTTAAAAAGGCAATCATAATTTTTTTATTACGTTCATCACCAAAAAGCCTTCGAAAGGTATAACCGGCCTTTAAGTCCAGTAGATGGCAGGACTCTTCTTTAGAAACAGCATTCTTATACACTTCTCCGTTTTCGCATATTTGAGGAAATAATGTTGTTGCTTTCCGAGGATAAATCATGGAAACACATCCTTATGTTTTAGTAGAGGACTTACCAAGAAGATAATCTAAATACAGTTAACCAAACGTACGTTCTTTTGTCAATGAATTTTTTTCATCAAAAAACTGCAGGAACAGGGGCTCCTACAGTTTTTCTTTCTTTCTCTTCCTAATATACCAAATAATGCAAAGTATTAATCCTGCAATGATTAAAGCATATACAACATTAGAATAGACATCCATAAATCCAGCAACATGATGCCAATTTTCTCCCAGAACTGCTCCAATACCGATTAAAATACTATTCCAAATAATAGAACCGATGGCTGTTAAAAGAATAAAAATCCCGAAATTCATTCTTCCCATACCAGCTGGAATGGATATCAAACTCCTTAAAAGCGGGACCATCCGACAAAAAAATACTGTCCAATAGCCATATTTATCAAACCATTCATCTGCTTTATAAATATCTGACCTTTTTAAGCGCAATATATGTCCATATCGGTCAACTATTTTCTCCAGCCGCCCAACATCTAATATCATACCTATACAATATAGGAGCATTGCACCAATAAGAGCCCCCAAAGTAGCTGCAGATAGTACACCTATATAGGTTAATGTGCTGGAGGTTGTCATGAACCCTCCAAAAGGAAGGATAATTTCAGATGGTATCGGCGGAAATAAATTCTCTAAAGTCATCATCAGGAAAATTCCTAAATAGCCAAATTGCTCCATAATGGATGTAACCCACTGTCCCATAATATCCTCCATATAAGCTTGTCTTCTTCATTAAAATATATTCTATCATGTGACTGGCTATGATTTTTATTTCATTTTAAATACAAGTGTTAAGTTTTTAGGGTCAGCAATAAAAACATCCTGGTTAAGTAACAAATTAATTCATAATGGATGCCAGTTTCTTGTATGAGTATTTCCTTGCTTCATAGGTCGGTGCCATTGTAAGCACCATCATTTCTTCACATTGATAAGCTTCCTGTAATGCAGCCAGCTTTTCCTGAACGAGTGTTATATCGCCGATAATCTGTTTATCAGCAAATTTTGCCTGCTCATCCTGGTCTATCTGCGGGGACGAAGCTTGCTCTTCTCTTCTGCGTCTTGTTTCTTCTGCTAACTCTATTGCCTCCTTTTCCGTTTCTGCACAAAGAACGGATACAGCAACAATAGCAGATGGTTTCTCTGCTTGTCTCAGATAGCCGGCAACAATTTCCGGGCCATTATCCGCTCCCATAAAATGGCCAAATACGTATGGGAGTTTTTTAGTGACAGCAAGCTGAGCACTTCTCTGGCTGGTACCTAAGAGCCAGGGCTGCGGCTGAACTTCTGGTACAGGTGTAGCTGTCACCCTTGAATAAAGATGCTCTGGCGCAAAATCCTCTTGCAGGAAATGAAGCAGCTCATCAATATAATCAGGCATTGCTTTAACCTTCTCTAAAAAGTTGCCTGCCAGGGCAATAGATGCTTCTGCTGACCCGCCTGGAGCCCGTCCCAATCCTAAATCTACCCTGCTTGGATACAGTGCAGCCAGCATCCGGTAGCGTTCTGCAATATTATATGGACGATAATTCGGTAAGAGTACAGCTCCTGAACCGATTCGAATCCGCTCTGTTCTGCTTCCGATAATTCCTAATAAAATATCCGGAGCAGGGCTTGCTAACACAGGTGTATCGTGATGCTCCGCAATCCAATACCGTTCATATCCCAAATTGTCGGCCAGGACAGCCAATTCAATACTTTCTTCCAAAGCCTGCTTTCCATCAGCATCTGCAAATAGAGGAGATTGATCTAAAATACTCAGTTTCATTGTTCTTCCTCACCTTTCTGCTCTAATTGATCTACCAGCTTCTCAGCTGCACGGCGGTAAAAATTACTCATTCCGGTCAAACTTGTGATCAGCAAAAGCTGCTGTAAGTAATCATCGTTCACTATATCTTTATCTAATTCTGTTTCAAATATTTCTTCCTGTTCTGCTATATACTCTTTAAAATGAGCAACATTTCTATCCATTAAATAAACATAATTATTATAAAAGCCCTCCAGATCAAAATCGTCATGCTGCATTCTTTGATTTACCTCTTCAAATGTTTTCCCGATATCTTTAATAGATAAAACACTTTTCATTTGATAAATCATACTGATCAGCAGCAGATGCTCTTTCGAATACTTTTTATTTTTTATGGGAAAGAATAATTTAGCCTTTGCATAATTATTAATCATCGTTTTTGTTAATACTTTATCCTCCTCGTAGCGCTTTGCAGAAGAAAATTTGCTTTCAAAAAGCTGAATGACCTGATCCATATATAAATCTAAATCAGGTATTTCCTTTGAATTTAACTGGTTTTCCAAATGAAGTCCTTCTAATTCCTTTTTTATATTCATAAGCTGTCCTTCCTTCTTCGGTTTTCCTGTCTTTTTTTACTGTATATTAATCAATTCATGTATTTATTTTAGTGTTTCTACATTTTATTATAGGGAACTCTATTCAAAAATCAAATGTTGACTACTTGATGAAATAGGTATATATTTATTACATAGTATTTGAAACTACATATGTGATTGGAGATGTTTTATTTGAATAAATTTATTAGGGAACCGATGAATGCCTTTACCCATTTTATCGGGATTATCTTATCAATCATTGGACTAATACTACTTGTTGTAAAAGCAGCACGGGTAGGTACACCTTTAGATGTCGGTGCTGTCGCTGCATTTGGTATTAGTTTAATTTTGTTATATACTGCTTCAACTGTTTATCATTCTGTTATTGCCGGGCCAAAAACAATTGCCTTTTTTAGAAGATTGGATCACTCCATGATATATGTGCTCATTGCTGGTACATATGTCCCGCTCTGTCTTATCGCCTTACATGGAACAATCGGCTGGGTATTATTTTGGGTGATTAGCGGTTTAGCTCTGCTGGGCGTCTTATTTAAATTAATCTGGTTCCATTCGCCACGGTGGCTATCTACCCTCCTATACGTCTTAATGGGATGGGTTGCCATATTTTATAGCGGCTCGCTCGCACCAATAATTGGGAATGGCGGATTAACCTACCTGATTGTTGGGGGAATATTCTATACCGTGGGGGCAATTATTTACTGGTTAAAACCAGAATTCCTGCGTTCCCGTTATTTTGGCTTCCATGAGATATTTCATATTTTCATTCTGCTCGGAAGTATTTTTCACTTCTTATGTGTTTATCTGTATGTTATTTAAATCTAAGTATATCTAAAAAAACCTCGAATTCACTAAAAATGAACGAATTCGAGGTTTTTGCTTTCTATCTCAGGAAAAAATTTAAAATAGTTTACTCCATGATACTACCTTTGGCATAAAAGAGAATGCTCTTTTTTACTATCTAAAAAATGTTTAAAAACCTAATATGAATGCTATTTTGTATTTAGAAAAAGGAAATTTACCAGCGGAAAATCAATTTATACAGCCATTTTTCACGAAAGAAACCCTATTTTACCATTTTGCTTCTCTACCCTAAGTCTATATGATTAGAATCAAATTTATTATTACTTGGGGATGTAGTAAAATAATGCTAACAACAGTAAAAGAAAATATAAACAGTTACCATACGATCAACACAGATTATGATAGGCTGTGGAAAAACTTAATCGAAGAACTATTTCAAGAATTCATACAATTTTTCACACCGGACCTTTACTCAGAAATTGATTTTGCTAAAGAGGCAGATAACTAGTACGTTGAGCTTTTTCAGTTTGTTATCAATTCAAGAAAAGGAAGAAAGTATTCGGATAAAGAGATATCTGAATTAACAAGTCTCGGGGTTAAGGAAGTGACTGAACTTCGAAAATCACTCGAAAATTAATTAAAATAACTGTAAAAGAACCTATCTTTGTTAATTATTCCACTTCAGCAGACATAGGTTCTTTCAATTTTGATGACGGGCCTTATTTTAAAATGATAATATAAAAAAGATTACATATCATTTGAGGAATTTCCCTTTATCACACAACATTTATTTAACTATTTTCGTAACCATTTTAATTAACTCCTGCTGATAATTTTCTAAATCAAAACTTTCACTTTGCAGGAGCATGCTCTCACTCGCAGCACCATTGATAAGTATAGCTGTTGCTTTTGGCTGAAAATCAGAAGAGAATATCTTTTTCCGCTGCCCCTCTGCCAAAATATTTTCTAAACGCAGGTAAAGCGGATCCTCTTCTTCTTCGTTTAATTTATAGTAGGGAATATTATCCTCTGTCCGGGCATTAAAAATGATTTCAATCAGTGCAACATTATTTTCAACATGTTCATATTGATAGGTGAGTGTTGCTTTTATATAAGCCAGCAGCTGTTGATAAATATCTGCCTCTCTCTTTACACGGTCCTCAATAAATTCAAGCTGTGCACCGATTAAGTAGCTTAATGTATGCTGAATCAGCTCTTCTTTATCTGCAAAATGATAAGAAATTAATCCCGTGCTAATTTTTGCGTGTTTTGCTATTTTAGCAAGACTCAATTTTACATAGCCAATATCATTCAACACATCAATAGTTGCTTTTAAAATCTGTTCTCTCCTTGCTTCCGAGATAAATGTTTTTTCTTTCGCCATTTTATATCACCCTCTTATCATCCGGACATACTGCCGTTTGTCCTCATCGCGAATAACTGCTCCTTTATCTGCTAAATCGTTCCGCAATATAGCTGCTTCTTTTTCATCGTCTTCCTTCAGCGCCTTTTCTCTTGCTGCAAGCAAACTGTTTACAGAAGCCGGAAAATCAGGATGCTCCGGTACCCAGCGCTGATAATCAGATTGATAAGGATCCTGAGTCTTCCAAGGAAACCGGTGTTCAAGCAAAGCAGCTTCTATTTTCAGCAGCTTTACATCCGTTTGTGCACGATACAGTTCTTCACCTTTTTGACCTAAAACGACAATATCTTTTCTATCCATATAAATTGCCGAAATTTCACTTTTTTGCAATTGTACTTCTTTATCATACCTTTTCATTGTAACTTCTTGATCCGTAATCGTCATTTTTAATGATTCACTAAAGGCATACAGCGCAAAAAGAATTCCCGCAATCAAACCGGCAATTACCCCAATAATAGATACCCAGAAACTATTCCAGGATACAATCCATTCAAAGAACAGACCAAAAGGAACAAAAGGAATCTTAATCAGCCAGCTTGAGATAATTTGAATAAACCAGCCAATAATTGCTCCTAGAAGCGGACCACCAATAATAATGATTGCTTTATCAAGCTTTGATAAACCAAGTACGGTTTCATTTTGCATATTTTAGAATCTCCTCTGCGTATTTATTATAAGTAATTTTTGATTGTTTAATCAAATTTTAACACAATCAATTAATTTATTCCAATAAAGGTGAAACAAACGGTATTTGGGAAGATAATAAAAAGCTGATAAAATTTCAACCGGATAATGGTTATGTTTTATGTTTTAATTCGTTTAAACAGGGAAAATATTTAGTAGAAAAACTTTATTGGAAGGGATGATTACTCATGAGAAATACACAATATCAGCCAGCAAAAAAGAGGGACGTTGCTGATGCTCAAGAGGTCCATTACTCTAAAGAATTTAAGCAGGCAGATATTGCCGGCGGCTTCCGGAGACCTAGGATTAATGAAGCAAAATCTGAGAACCCTAATTTAAAACAATAAATATTTTTCTCTTTAACAGTATAATATAAAACTTTTAAAAAGGAGCTGTCATCAAATGTTTAATGTGCATTTGATGACAGCTCCAGCTTCCTTAACGCCTATTCACTATAGTGATTTTCCTTATAAATGGGAAACCTATCAGATAAAGCACAATACCGATTAAAAATAGCATTACAAAGGTCATAAGCGTTATATTGGAGAATAGATCAACAGCCGCTTGAATCATCCAGCCCTCAAAAACACCATATAGTATAACAACCAGCAGGACTCCTAATAAGCTTCCTGCCCCTGCCAGACCGGTACGATAAAAAATTAATCCAATTAAATATAATAGTGCCATAATAAAAAACATCACAAATGTATCTACTACGATCCTCATCACCCAGTTATCTGTTAAAAGCATCGCTGGATGAACATAAATATAGTTTGTAACCCCGACAATGTTAAATATCCACTCTGTTATCTGTTGAAGGGTGCTTCCTAAAAATGCCATAATAAAAGAGTAAACTGCCATAAAATATAAATGCATAAGATACATATTCTTACGGGTCGCCCCCATCTTTAATCCGAATGGAACGCTGCCTTTTACTAACAGAACCCCAACAACACCTACATTAAAGTAAGTTCCGAACGGGATAGCGAAATACATTTTAAAATCGTCGACAGCTCCAAGTAATAAATAACAGATAATAGCTGATGCGATAATACACCCTATAAAAATAGCAAAAAAGATTTTGGCTGTACGAATTATTTCCGTTGAATAAGCGTAAAACATACCTTTTATTTGATTGTTCATGGATTATGCTCCTTTCTTTTTCTCCGTCAAATGAATCATTAACTCTTGAACTGGTACGCCTTCTACTTCAAGACCTGCATCTAACGCCTCTTTCCTGCTGCCAAAAGCATAAGCCATAGAGCTGCCGGCTAAGTCATTACGCTGAATAATTTCTTTATCTGCTAAAAAGGCATCTACCTGATCCTTTGGTCCAGAAATTGCGATTGTTTTCGCCCGTAGGTCTTCTGCGCTTTCCTGTAAAATAACGGAGCCTTCCCTTAAGATAATGACTTCCTCAAACATTAAGCTGACCTCATCAATTAAATGTGTCGAAAAGATAATCGTCCGCGGATTTTCCTGATAGTCCTCCAATAATATTTCATAGAACTTTTTACGAGATGGAGCATCCATGCCGATATAAGGTTCATCAAATACAGTAATTGGCGCTCTGCTCGCTAATCCTGCTGTAATACCTAATGCAGACTCCATTCCTTTGGATAATGTCTTTACTTTGGCTGATTGCTTTAAATTAAAAATCTCTAATAATTCTTCTGCCATTTCTTGATTCCAATTTGGATAAAAGTAAGAATAGATTTTCAATACTTGTTTTATCTTTAGCTCTGGGCTGAAATTATTTGCTTCTTTAATCAAGCAGATGGATTCAGTTAACCGCTGATTATCAAAGGGATTTTCTCCATCAATTGTAATGCTGCCTGCAGATGCTAAAATCTGTCCGCTTAGAATATCCATAAATGTCGTCTTACCCGCTCCATTTCTCCCTAACAAACCATAAATTTTATTCCCCTCTAAAGTAAGAGAAACCTGATCCAAAGCATTATTTTCTCCATAGTTTTTACTTAACTGATCTACTTTAATTTCCATTTGCTTCATCCTCCCGGTTAAGCATATTGATCAATTCTTGCCTATCCATCTCCAGCTTCTGTGCTTCCTTTTTCATTGGAAGTAAATAATTTTCATAAAAAGTCTGTTTTCTTTTTTCAATGACAATCCCTTTTGCTTCATCTGTCACAAACATGCCAACACCCCGTTTCTTTATCAAAATACCCTCTGAGACAAGCTCATTGATTCCTTTTCCAGCAGTTGCCGGATTAATCTGATAAAATTTAGCAAACTCATTTGTGGAAGGTGCACGTTCTCCACTGTTCAATGAACCGTCAATAATAGAATCTTCAATTTGTTCTTTTATCTGCAGAAAAATCGGTTTGTTTTCATCCAATTCTTTTTTCATTAGCCTCATCCCTTAATTGGTTAATTACTTATGTAACTAACCCTATAACATAAACTTTAAAAAGTCAACTTGCTTTTTGTAATTAATCATCTATTTTTGTAAAGAAACCCTTATGTACAAAGAGTTTCATCTATTGAAATTTTTATTATTAAACAGCACTATTCTAGAGAAATAAGTTAGTTAATAAACGTCAGTTGAGGTTTTATGCACAAAAAATAAGACCAGGTAAAGTACCCCGATCTTATTGTTTCGTTCTATTATCCCTCTACCATTTCTGACTGAACATAATGATAAACTAAATTCTCTGTGTGCTTGAGAGACAATTCATGTGTACGTTCAAATGCATGTGATGCATCAATCCCCGGACCAATAAGTCCATGAATGACATCATGGCCGGCATGAATGGCTGCTGAGGCATCAGATTGGTAATAAGGATAAATATCTAATTTATACTCAATCTCGTTGGCTTTCGCAATTTCAGTGAGATGATTGCGGAGACCGTAATGGTATGGACCTGAAGCATCCTTCACACAAATGGATACCGTGTATTCATCCGTTCTTTGGCCATCCCCAATAGCTCCCATATCAACTGCTAAATATTCTACTGTTTCCGGCGAAATATTAGAATTGCCGCCATAGCCGATTTCTTCATTATTGGAAAAAAGGAAATGCGTTGTATATGGCAGTTCCTTTTGATCTGCCGCAAGCTTTTCAATCACTTTGATCAGGATAGCAGCACTTGCTTTATCATCCAAATGACGGGATTTGATAAAGCCAGATTCCGTTTTTTCCACCCGCGGGTCAAAGGAGATGAAATCACCAATTTCAATGCCCAATTTACGAGTATCTTCCTCACTCTTTACCACTTCATCAATCCGCACTTCCATATTTTCTGTATCTCTTTTCAGCTCACCGGCTTTCCGATATACATGAACAGCAGTTTGATGCATTAAAATGGTACCTGTATATTTTTTCCCGCTTACTGTGTGAATAGTACAGTATTCCCCTTCTACAAAGTTAAGTGGAAAGCCGCCGATAACTTGTATTTTCAAACGGCCATCTGTTTTTATTTCTTTGACGATTGCCCCTAATGTGTCTATATGAGCTGTCAGGAAGCGGTGCTTAGACGTATTTTTCCCTCGTAACGTCGCAATCAGACCGCCTTTACGATTTCTTTTCATCTCTACATTGCTCTTCTCCAACCGCTGTTCAATAAATTGAATCGCATCCTTTGTGTAGCCGGACGGACTTGGTATCGATACCAACTCTTTAATTAATATCATTGTTTCTTCTATATTGGGAAAACTACTCATTATTATCCCCCTTGTAAAATTAAGTTATATTCATTAGTCTACTATAGTTTATAAGAAAAAGCATTGTCATCAATTGTTCATAGTTTATAAAAATGTGATTATTTTACTTTGATTAGACTTGTTACTCGTCTTATTCTTTTGTAAGCTTAGGTTTGAAGAAATTATATTTAATTCAATAAAAAGGAGAAAAACATTATGAAAAAACTTACAGGAGCTTTAGCTCTAGTTACCTTATTATTCGTATTCAGTGCAAGCCCTGCCTTTGCACATACACATCTTGATACATCTGATCCAGAGGAAGGCTCAACAGTAACAGAAGCTTTAGACAGTGTTACCCTTTATTTTGAAACAGTGATTGAAGAAAGTGCTGTATTGGAATTACAAGCAGAGGATGGAACAGAGATTACACTTGATAATATTACTGTGAATGATGATGAATTATCTGCTGATGTTACAGAGCCTTTAGAAAATGGAGCATATACCCTTAGTTGGGATATTATTGGTGTGGATGGTCATCCGATGGAGGATTCCCTTTCGTTTGAAGTGGACATTGAGGAAGCAGCAGCTGATGAAAATACAGAGGAAGATACAGAAGGACAGGAAGATGAAGATGCAACGGAAGAACAGGCTGATGAAAATGAGGCCGCTTCTGAAAGTGATGTTCAAGATACAGCAGCAGAGGATAGTAATTCAAATACCCTGCTGATTACTATTCTGCTTGTTGCAATTATCGCTGTTGTAGCTATTGTATTACTAAAAAGGAAGAAATAATGTATGTTCTATCTAACCATTTTCACAGAAACATTCTTATACCTTTGCCTTGCCTTTTTAGCAGGAAGCTTTCTGGTCAGATTGCTTCCTGCCACTTCTTCTATTAAGATCAAAGTATCCTCTAACCTACAGCTTGCGGCGATTTGGGGAATTGCCTTATTTGCATTTATTCCGCTTATTCAGCTAATCAGCCATATTGCCAAGCGAACTTCATTAGGCTCAGGCTTTGAAACTGTCTTATTATCCTTTCGCATTGGAAATGCCTGGTTATTCTTATTTATTATTTGCGTTCTTTTCAGCGTTTATATTGCTTTTGTCAAAGATACAAACAGTAAACAAGCGGCATGGACAGGAATTATTTTCACAGCTCTGACGGCAATTGGAATTGGCTGGGCAAGTCATGCAGGGTCATTCGAAGGAGTTTCGGGAGCAGTAACGCATTCAATCCATATGTTTGCGGTAAGTGCCTGGGTTGGAACCTTGATCATGGTAAGCTGGTTTGCGCCAAAATCTATCGACTGGCTGCGTTTTATAAAAGGATATCATCCATTTGCATTGATCTGTTTCGCTATTGTCGTTCTCAGTGGTATTCTATTAGCACAATTCACTGTTGACTTGAGACAATATGGCGACGCTCTTCTAGTTTCTTATGGACAAAGCTTATTTTTAAAACAATTATTTATCATCCCGCTATTGCTATATGCCATATTTAACGGCGTATGGATGAAACGGCGTTTACAAGCTGATACAGCCTTCCAGGCACAGCCCTGGATACGAGTGGAATTCTTTATTATTCTATTTATCTTATTACTGACAGGTATTATGAACGAGCAATCACCGCCGCTTCATATTGAAAATCTTATTGCGCACAGCGGATATGCTCCGATATTGAATATGTTTTATGATGGATCTATGGATGGCGCAGGAATAAATTTAGTATTAGACGGATCTGTTTTCTTCTTTATCAGCTTAGCAGCTGTGTGTCTTGCAGCCAACATTTATATTTTTAAAACGAAGAGACATCCTGCACTTTCTTATCTTACATCGCTTCTCTTTGTCATAATGGGATACTTTGCTTTTATACAAAGTATTGTAATCAGCTGATAAAAAGTATGCGTAATAAACAAAAAGCATGTATCCTTTATTTTCAGGATACATGCTTTTATTTATCTTTCTAATATCGTTACTTTAACATCTTTTCTTCCCCAGCTGTGCGCTTGAGATGTATCTGGAAAGAAAACATCAATTTTATTACCTTTAATTGCTCCGCCTGTATCTCGTGCTACAGCTACTCCGTAACCTTCCACTTCTACAATACTGCCGAGTGGAATAACACTTGGATCAACAGCGATTACTTTTGCACCAGGATTTTGTTTTAAATCAAATCCAGTTGAAGTAATTCCACTGCATCCAGAGCAGTTCGCCGTATATGCGGTTGATGACACTGTAAATGATTTTCCAGAGCTCTGCTCATCTTTAACTGCTACTGATTCTTCTTTTTCAACTTTATCTTCATTATTTGAGCTCTTCTCTTCTTTTGGTTCAGAAGGCTCTTCTTTCGGTTCTTCCTTTTCAACAGGAGCTTCTTCATTTTCTTTTTCTGAATCATTTGTAATTGTTTTTGCTGCTACACTTGTTTCTTTTTCCTGATGAACTTTTACTTCTTCTTCCGCTGCTTTTTCTTCAGCTTCTGCAAGCTTAGCTGCTTCTTCTTCCTTTACTTTTTCCTCTTCAGCAGTAATATCTGCTTGTATATCAGCTTCTAAAGATGCCAATTGTGAATCAGTAATTTCCAGCTCAGCAACAAGTGATTCTAAATCAGCCTGCTTCGTTTCTAATTCATCTTTTTGTGCATTACTATCTGCCAATGCCAGTTCAACACTCTCTTTTGCAGTTGCCTGTTCATCTTTTAAATCATTCAAATCAGCCATCTTGTCTACTTCTTCTGAACGCTTATCCTCTAAGGAAGCTATATCTTCCTCCTGCTGTTCAATTAATGAAGCATCAGAATCTGCAATTTTGTTGACTGCATTTGCCCGTGAAATAAAATCTTCAAAGCTCTGCGCACCGAAGAGCACCTCTAAGTAATTAATGTCTCCGCCGGAATGCTGAACAGATTTCATACGGTCTTTTAATATTTCAAAACGTTCCTCGATCTTGTCTTCAAGCTCTGACATTTCATCTTCTAATACAAAAATATCTTCTAATAAAGCATCAATCTGTTGATCTGTTTCATCAATCGCCTGCTGCTTTTCTTCTAATTCTGCTTCTGTACTTGCAATTTCACTCTTTAACTGCTCCAATTCTTCTAACACTGAAGCAATTTGTTGCTCAGAATCAGACAACTCCGTCTTGACTTCCGAACGCTGATCACGAACTCCCTCGAGATCATCAGCAGTTTCTGCTTGAACTGGTACAATACTGGAACTCATGAAACCAACTACCATTACTATCGCTAGCAAAAATGATTTCTTCAATTCTTTTCCCCCTGTTCCTGCATCACTACTACATAGGTCTCTCTCTCTTAAAAAAGCATTAAAACCCTTTTTTATTATGCAGTTTTGTGAATCATAGGATAAATTTAACACAATATAAATTCCTAGTGCAGTGTAACATCTGGAGATTGCAGAAAGGTTATCGAAATATTACAGTTTTGTATCACATCAAGAGAAAAAAGCTGCCCAAGCCTGTCATACGAATGCTTTCAAGCGTAATATTACAATCCAGTTACATTACGTGATATAAATAAATTTCCCATACAGAATCTTTTTCTTCAAAAGTTTCCTCCAATGACAATCCGATATCTTCTGCATTTTCAATCGGAACAGCGGATAATATATATTCTCCTCCTAATTTCTTTAAAGCGTCTGTATCAATAGCTAAATCCTGAATAGATTCATTTCTGTTCTTCGTAAACATATAATCCTTGCCCTGCTCTGCTGAATACATGTATAGTCTTCCGCCCCAGGTATCAAAATAGTTTTCTAAGGTCGGGCTTTTGTCCAGTTCGCCGGCAATCACCTTCCGAAAGGCATGCTTATATTCGAGTGGAAAGCTATTATTATACGTATCCAGGGTGTAAAATCCATTATACTGAGCTATTGTCGGGTGTAAGCCGATGCTGACAACACGATAATCACTTGGATCCTCTCCAATATAGTCCTTAATGGATGTAAACAAGTCCTCTGAGTAAAATTCCTTAAAAGTCGGGGTATTTGCTTCCCTATATTTAAACTCTTCTGTCAGACCGAACAGCATTACACATTGCATTATAATAAGTGCAACCACAATCAGCTTCCCAATTTTTTTAAACCTCCAGAGGATACCTAAAGCGAGTGCAAAGGCAATATACCAAATTGGCGGATCCATGAAATGAATCCGTGCAAAATTAAATGTATTTAAAACAGAAATACTTTCTTTCAGCGGCTGCCAGCCCTCCCAGTACCAGAATGCATACCAGAATGACAATACCAAATTCGCTAAAAACAGTGCAAAAAGCCACTTTGGATGCCGATTTTTAAATAAAGCGATCAAGACGGCCAATAAAATAACGGGGACAATAATATAGGCCTGAACTGCTTCATCATGCGTATGACCGTATAAAAAGTTCTCCCATGCCAATTCATAACTCCGTTCAAACGTATTACCGCTCAACTCCAGTTCTTCTCGATGTGAGGTAAAGCTATCATCAAAAAACATAGATGTAATTAGCAAATAATCCTTCATCAGAAAAATACCCGCCATCATTGCCAGTGCGGTAAAAAAAGTCCAATTCCATTCTTTATAACGGATTCGGTCAATCAGCCATAATGCACCGATTACCGCCAGAAAGAAAACAAAGCTGAGGACAAAATTCGCAAAAAACGGTATTAGCAGAAGCAATACCCAAGTATGCTTCGGAGCATTTGTCCGATATTTCCGAATCATTAAAAAGACATATAAAGCAAGCGGCATGCCAGCTATAGAAAGAACTCCTGACGGCCAGTAGGGAAGCATAGCAAAAGCAAGCGAAATGCCAACCGTTATCCAGGGTGTTGTCTCTTTTTTTACAACGAAGCGTGTTAATAATAAGTACATGCCAAAAAACGCTGCAAAGCGCATAATAGTCTGGCTGATAGTATAAGCTGTGATTGGTTCGAACAGGACATACAGCCAAAGTGCTGCATCAAATGCAGAAGGCAAAGCACTGCGTGGAAGTCCGTCAATTGCATAAGGAAGCTGCACATCTGTTAAAGTGAAAATAGAGCCGCTCTCAGCAAGCACTTTATACCAGACAATATTAGAGTCCATATTATCATGGACTCTAATATGTACATCTTCACCATAAATCACATAAGGAGATAAGTAAGCAAGTAAAATAAGACAGCCCAGCCATATCCACTTATTGTGCATAAAATTGCTGAATGCTTTGAATGACATACTCTACATCCCCTTTACTTATTCCATAGTAAAGTGGCAGCCGTAATAAACGTTCACTTTCTATCGTTGTATATTGGTCCTCTCCAGAGAAGATGCCGCATTCTTTCCCTGCGACAGAAGAATGAAGCGGAACATAATGTGTTGCGGTTAATATATCACGTTTCTTTAAATAATGGATCAGTTGTCGGCGAACATTTGAATCCCTTGTTTTAATAAAGAAAAGATGTGCATTATGCTTCCTGCCTCCCGGGATAGAAGGAAGTTCTATTTCTCCTGTTTCAGCGAGAGGTGTCAATCTTTCTTGATACATTTCCCACGTCCTCAGACGATTTTCATTTATTTCTTCTGCATGCTCCAGCTGTACAGAAAGATAAGCAGCATTGAGCTCACTGAGCAGATAGGAGGAGCCAATATCTCTCCATGTGTATTTATCCACTTCTCCACGGATAAATTGAGAGCGGTCCGTCCCCTTCTCTTGAATAACCTCTGCGCGCTCCATTAAGGAAGGATCATTAATATATAACGCTCCTCCTTCACCACAAACATAATTTTTAGTTTCATGGAAGCTGATGGTTCCCAAGTGTCCAATGGTTCCTAAAGCTTTCCCTTTATAAAAGCTCATTAAGCCTTGCGCTGCATCCTCGACAACCCACAGCTTATACTTTTCGGCAAGCTCCATGACGCTGTCCATATCACAGGAAACACCAGCATAATGCACAACTGCAATTACTTTTGTCTTATCTGTGATTGCTGCTGCAATTTGCTCCGGGTCGACATTCATTGTCCCTGGTTCGACATCAACAAAGACAATTTTCGCCCCTCTAAGAGCAAACGCATTTGCTGTCGAAACAAAGGTATAAGAAGGCATAATAACTTCATCTCCTTCTCCAATCTCTGTCAGTAATGCTGTCATTTCCAATGCTGCTGTACAAGATGGGGTAAGCATAGCTTTTTTGACACCCATATTTTCTTCGAGCCAGCGTATACATTTTTCCCCATAGGTACCGTTTCCTGATAATTTCTGTTTTAATATTGCATCACTAATTGCTGCATCTTCTTTTCCTATATAGCATGGTTTATTGAATGGTATCATGGTATCACCTCATTATCAGAATACCTATTACGACAAAAGCAAAGCCAATAATTTTCTGTGTACTGACCGGTTCTCCAAATAAAAGAACAGATAAAATAAACACAAGAACAAAAGAAAGGCTCATAAACGGATAAGCGTAACTGATATCAAATTTCGTCATAGCTGCCATCCAGCTTAATGCCGCTAAAAATGCTGCAATAAAACCGGATAGTATCCAGGGGTTCCAGACAAGCTGAAATAAAAACAAAAACTTATCAAATAAGCCGTCCGGCAGTTCTCCCTGTCTATCCATTGTCCATTTTATAATCAATTGTCCATAGACAGTAAATAGAATAGTTCCGGCAATATAAAAATAACCCAAGTTCCTCTCCCCCTAACACTTCATTTCATTACCCTTTTTAATAGAAGGAACCATTCACTTTATGATAAATATCCTTACCCGCCCGTAACCGAAAACCTAATCCGATAAAGACATTTAATGATGCCGGATTACTGGGAGAGATCGATGTAATCAGCTGCTCCTTACCTGTCCGTTCAAACTGCTCCTTAACGCATGCTGCTGCAAAAGGACTGGCAAATCCTTGCCCACGGATATCTTTATGCATTGCCAAAAGCAGAATATTCTCTTCCTGATAAGCAAAGAAGCCTTCCACACGCCCCTCCTGCTTATAAGCAAGAATCAGCTTTTGCTCAATTAAGTCCTTTACCCAATTTCGATAACGTAGATCAGCCATCTCATTTGGTACTTGAAAATCACGGTGGTATCTGCCGCCTTGAAATGCTTCTTCGGCAATAGCTAATATATCATCTGCATTATAATTTTCATGAAAGGATACATCACCAGCCCGCTCTTTTAAAAATTTATCGCGGTAGCAGTAGGGCTCCATTAACGTATCTGCATAGTAAAAACCATATTTATGAAGTAATGCCTTATCTGCGAGCGGGTCTACCTTAACGGTAAAATGCCCCTCAACATCTGCCGATTCCCTTAATGCATCTTCATTATATTCGGTCAATTGATAGGTTGCGAGCGGGAAATTACGGCTGTCCCAGGGCGTGGGTTCTAAATATTTACTCATTCTCCTCTTCCTCTCTACCAGACTTCTTCTTTCAATATGTTATTTTTGTTGAACTTTTTGAACTGCACCTTTTATATCTTTAATTAAATAGATTGGCCGGTTTTTCGCTTCATTGAAAATTTTTCCAAGATAGAGGCCGATAATTCCAAGCTGGAAAAATATTAAGCCGCCAATAAAAAAGATAGATACCATCACACTGGTCCAGCCTTGAACAAGCTCATCTAAAAAGAAATAGCGAAAAAACAGATATAACGCATAGATAAAAGAAGCAAAAGCCATCAGAAATCCCACACCAATTGAGAGCCTCAAAGGTTTATTTGATTGAGAAACAATCGCATCCGTTGCCAGAGCAAATAATTTTTTCAATTGGTAGGATGACTTTCCTTCTTTTCGGGCATCATGCTGCACTTCTATTTTTGTCTGCTGATATCCCATCCATTGAATAAAAAAAGGGAAATAACGGTTCTGCTCACGCAGCTTTCGAAAGCTCTCTACTACTTTTTTATGGGAAATGCTGAAGTTCGCTATCGAAGCGTCTGTCTTTTTCCCTGTAAAATAATCATAGACTTTATAAAAGGACTTGGACGTGAATTTTTTCAAATTTTTATCCTGCCTTTGCACACGCTGTGCAAACACAACATCATAACCATCCATTGCCCTTTCATACAGAGACACAATTTCCTCCGGGCGGTCCTGCAGATCACAATCCATCACAACCACCCAATCTCCGGATGTAAAATCAAGACCTGCGGTTATTGCATGATGCTGTCCAAAATTACGGGACAGGTTAATTCCCTTTATTTTTTTATCTTTTTGGTGAAGTTTAAGAATTGTTTCCCAGGCATGATCCGGGCTCGCATCGTTTACCATAATAATTTCATAATCTGCTGGAATGGACTGGATTGTTTGAATAATTCGGTTTGCAAGCTCGATCAGGCAGCGTTCACAGCCATAGACTGGAATCACTACAGAAATTAAATCGGTACGTTCGTTTTCCATTTTTGTAAATACCATCCCACAGTTTTTCTCAGTCCATCCTCTAAACCTACTTCGGGCTGCCAGCCTAGTTCTCTTTGTATCTTGCTTGCATCAATAGCATATCTTTTATCATGACCTTTACGATCCTCAACAAAGGTAATCAAGTCAGAAAAATGCTCCAAACGGTAAGTTTGAAGTAAATCCGATCTTTGTTCATCTAGTAAATGACAAATTAAATTTGTAATTTTCATATTTTCCTGTTCATTATTCCCGCCAACATTATATATCTCCATGGTTTTGCCCTGATGATAAACCATGTCAATGGCTCTGCAGTGATCCTCTACAAATAACCAGTCACGTATATTCTTCCCGTCACCGTAAATCGGTATCGGTTCATTTGCCAAAGCATGCCGGATAATCGTCGGAAGCAGCTTTTCTTCATGCTGTCTCGGACCATAATTATTCGAACAGGAGGAGATAATAACATTCATACCATACGTGTGACCAAAGCTTTTCACTAAAAAGTTCGCACCAGCTTTTGATGCACTATACGGATTTCTTGGATCGTAAGGAGTCTCTTCTGTAAACTTGCCAGATTCTCCTAATGATCCATAGACTTCATCGGTCGATATTTGATGAAACCGGCGCTCCTGAAGCACTCCCTTTGTCTCCCAGTCGGCTCTGGCCGCCTGTAAAAGATTCAAAGTCCCCACCACATTCGTATTAATAAATGGACTGGCGTCATCAATGGAGCGGTCTACATGAGACTCAGCAGCAAAATGAATCACACCCTCAATATCGTATTCTTTGAAAATTGCTGCCACTGTATTTATATCCGCAATATCTCCTTGAATAAAATGATAGTTCTCTTTATTTTCTACTTCTGTTAAGTTATTTAATGAACCGGCATAGGTCAGCTTATCAATATTAATTAACTGCTGGTCAGGATATTTCCTCTGATAATATTGGATGAAATTAGAGCCGATAAATCCGGCTCCGCCTGTAATTAAGATAGCCTTACTCATTTCCTACCAGCCCTAACATTGGATGATGATCAATAGCATCCCAGTATTGCTGGTTATGCTTTCGATTTGCAATTTCCATTAAATATTGTCCATAGTCTGTTTTCTCCATAGATTTTCCTTTTTCATAAAGCATATCCCGGGAGATATAATTCAGATAGAAAGCAATTTCCTCCAGGCAGGCAATCTTGAAACCTTGACGCTGCTGTGTTGTTTTAATAAATTCAGCTGCATCAAATAAGGATTCCTGCGTTCCTGCATCCATCCAGGCAAATCCTCTTCCTAACAGCTCTACATGAAGCTGGTTCCATTTTAAATATTCTTTATTTAAATCTGTAATTTCTAATTCACCGCGCTCAGAGGGTTTGAGCTTTTTCGCAATTTGAACAGCTCTGGAATCATAGATATACAGACCTGTCACCGCAAAATCTGATTTAGGGTCCTCCGGCTTTTCCTCAATGGAAATCGCATTTTGATGATGGTCAAATTCAACCACTCCAAAGCGCTCTGGATCCTTCACACGATAACCAAACACGGTTGCATGCTTATGTTTTTTGATTGCATTCCGCAGTAATGTTGTAAAGCCCTGACCAAAGAAAATATTATCTGCAAGAATTAAAGTGACATCATCTTTTCCAATAAAATCTTCTGCAATAAGAAAAGATTCCGGGATTCCTTTTGGCTCAGACTGTTCTTTATAGACAATTTGAATACCTAAGGAAGATCCGTCTCCTAATAACCTTTCAAAGCGTTCCGTATCTTCCGGTGTACTAATTATCATCACTTCTTTAATACCGCCAAGCATTAAGACAGATAATGGATAATAAATCATCGGCTTATCAAATACTGGCAGCAGGTGCTTATTAATACTATCCGTACTTGGAGATAGACGTGTTCCGCTTCCTCCGGCGAGAATAATCCCTTTCATGGTACACACCCTCCGTTAAAATAGATTTTTATTATAAAAAACTTCTCTGTGAATATAACTCTTAGATTAAGTATTCCTTCTTATGACCATTTATAAACTTACATTCTTATTTCAAATTTATTTCGGGATGGTAATAATAACGGTGTTCATTGCCTAAGAATTGCCACAATTAGGATAAAGGTGTTAAAAGACAGAGACGTTCAGGGGTAATCTTGTATCTAAGGACCCAGCTTTTAAAGTTTAAAGCGATATTCTCTTTAAGTCCGGGAAATTATAATCTATAAAAAATATAAGCACGCATATGCTGATTCTTCTTTGGTAAAATAACAATCATAATTAAATAGATAGATGGAGATTGATTTCAAATGAATCAAGAACAGTTAGAGGAAAAATATATAAAAATGCCTCCGCAGAGCTTAGAGACAAAGGTTATATCAGTCCAATTAATGTTTTGGTGCAAATGGACCGGCTAACAGTTAAGCAGGTGGAAGGCTGGCGTTTCAAAAGAATTAATTATTTAGAAGGAGCAATTAATCTTAATCTGGCAAAATTAAAACACTTTCTACAGGGCTTCAAAAAATATGCTAAAGAACATCATTTAAAGCCTTCTGTAACTGTCTATAAATCCTGGGGAAAAGGTGCAAAAAAAACATTGCGATTTTCGAAGACAGGAAATCCCAGTTTGGAAAAATCTTGTTTGACGCATTATGTAAAACAATCCGATAAAGAATAAAATTAAAAACCCTCTTCACCATTTTGAATTGAATGATGAAGAGGGATAAAATAATTAATTTGCCCAGCTTCCTTCGCTTGCTGCCGTTTCTTGTTTTATCATTTTCGTCTGCTTTGCTTTTTTCCCATGCAGAAAATAGTATAAAACGGTAATGCCGACCACTAACAGACCCATGGCTAAATATAGATTACGGTAGCCTAAGAATGGAATCAGCATGCCTAAAAGAAATGGAGCAAAGCCTGCTCCTAAATCTGCAAGCATATAAAAGGTTGATGTTGCCAAACCATTCTTTTCTTTTGGAGCAGCTTTTACAGCAATTGCTTGAGAACTTGGTATGATTGTTCCATACCCCAGACCAATAAAAACAGCGGATAATAATAGTAAAAACCCGTTTGTTGCTGTTGCTAATAAGCCTAATCCAATAACAAAGCTTAAAAAGGATGGGTACATTACTTTATTTTCTCCAAAACGGTCAAATATTTTTCCAGTAAACGGACGTGAAACCAATGTGCTTACGGCATAAGCCATAAAGAAGAAGCTTGCAACAGAAACAAGGTTAATTTCCTGTGCATATGCAGTTAAGAAGGAAAGTACACTTGCATATGCAACCCCTACGAATACTGCAACAAAAGCAATTGGCAATGCTTCTTTCTGCACATATTTATCCAGCCCTTTTGCCGGAGCAGGCAATTTTTGATCCTCCAATTTTGGCAGAGGAGCCATGTTAATTTTTTTTATTGTCAGGCCAATTAAGAATGCTGCTGTAATAATTGCCAGACAGAATGTAAAGTTCATTTCAAATCCAAGGCGCTGGTTAATTAAAATACCAACAAATGGTCCGATTGCAGATGCTACGGTTGTACTTAATGCATAGTACCCAATTCCTTCTCCCTTACGAGATTCAGGAACAATTTTGGAAGCAATAGCCCCCGTAGAGGTAGATGAAATACCAAAAGCGATTCCGTGTAAAAAACGGACAATCATTAGAATTACCAAGCTATGAATTGTGAAATAAAGAGAAATAGTGGCAATAGAAGCAACCAGACCAATCATTAAAATATATTTGGGCTGCCATTGGTCAATATATTTACCGGAATACAGACGTCCAACTAACATACCTATAATGAATATTCCAGCTGCTAAGCCTCCCATTCCTTCACTTGCCTTGTACTCTTCCATTGTGAATACAGTCACAGTTACAATAAGAGAATAGTGAATAATATACATAAGAAAATTCACTAGTGTAATCAACATAAAATCCTTTGTCCAAAGCTTTTCCGACATGAAAAACACCACTTTCTTAAAAAACAGTATATATTTATTATATCCATCAGAAATATTGTTGTATAATTAAAATTAGTGATGTTTACATTAATAAAACTTATGTAAAGGAGTGATTAGATTGAATTTTGAACAATTACAGTATATCAAAGCTGTATTAGAATATGAGTCGATCACACATGCCTCTGAAGCGCTGCATATCAGTCAATCGGCTTTAAGTCAATCGATTGCAAGTTTTGAAAAAGAAATAGAGCATAAACTTTTTATCCGTTCCAGAAGCGGTACGATACCAACAGAAAATGGAAAAAAACTTATCCCGATTATCTTAGAAATCCTAGAATCCGAATCAAAGCTAAGGCAAACTGCCAACTCCTTATCAGCGACGCTGCGAGGAACGTTAAAGATTGCAACAACTCCATCCTTATTTATGACAGTTGTTCCACGTGCCCTCTCAAGCTTCAGAAAGGACTATCCGCAAATCGAAGTAAGTATTATCGAGGCAGAGAATGATGAGATTTTTCATCTCGTACAAAAAAAGGAGATAGATATCGGTCTGTTTTCTTTAATGGATTATCATAAAATTGATTCCAGCATGGAGGTCTATTCTTTATTCCTCTCCAGCAGCTTTAAAGTAATTGTTCCGATTGATTCCAAACTGGCTTTCCGAGAGTCATTAACCTTGGAAGACATTCAGGATTCACCTTTTATTTTATTCGACCGGGAATTTTATAATGTAAATATTGAAAAGTTTGAAGCAAGCCAAGGGCCGTTAAATATTTTATTTACGACAAAGAATCCCAGTGTTCTTTTCCGCTCTGTATCAGCCGGGCTCGGGATCAGCATTGCTTCTGACTTAATGCTGCAGGATGATCCTTATATACAGACGAAAACAATTACCGCTGTTCCGATAGGGTATCCATTTAATGATGAAATTCAATTTGCAGGATTAGCTAATAAAAATAATGAAAAAAAACAGCTTACTGAGACATTTATTTCTTATATAAGAAATAATAAATAATCAGCTTAATCCATTAAGCTGACTAAAAGGATATAGCATATTAACTCTTCAAAATATACTATATCCTTTTTATTTAACTGATGTATTTATAGATGAAATACCTTTATTGTGCTCTAATCATGCTGTCTGATACACTTTTTAATATCCATAATTGCCTGCAAATGCATCCCTTCATGGAAAATAGTACGAATTAATACCTGCTCAACTGTATACATCCCCATATCAATCGGTGCAAATTCTTCGGTCAGCCGATCTTTATATTGTTTCTTAATAACATCAGGCTGCTCTCTTAATAAACTCACCAGCTGTTCAAACGCTGGTGTTTCTGAGGTGAAATCCTCTGGAGAAGTTCCAAAACCGAACCACTTATTAAAATACCTTGTTGCTTCAGAGGTCTCTTTCGTTAATGCCTCGATCCACAGAAATTGATCCAGGTAAATATGCCCCAGATTCCAGCGGATATTATTATTAAAATTCCCAGGTATTACCTCTGCCTGCTCACTTGATATTCCTTCCACAGCTGTCAAAACATCGGCCCGATATGCAGAAAGCTGATTAAACAATACTTCCTGTTCATTAGTCAATGTTGTCTCCTCCCTTCTACAGGTATTCCAACCTGTTTGTCCCCTCTTTAATCATTTCTACATAATTGATATAACTCCTGCCTGAACAGTACACGTATATGTAATAATCTATTGTGCCCTGCAACAAAAAAAGATATGATACTCATTTTCCAATGAGCAACATACCTTTGCTTAAATACTTATGCTTCTTTCTTAAATTTCTGGTCAACAGCAGACTCAGACTGCACATGCGAATTTTTCTGTGTGATTCCATACCAATAAGCAGCTCCAATAAAAACAGCTCCGCCGACAATATTACCTAAGGATACAGGAATTAAATTTGCAGCAAGTCCGGCCAGGGAAATTGTTTCCGGATGCGGAATCATTAAGGCCGTTGTCAATACAGTCATATTTGCCACACTATGCTCAAATCCAGATGTGATAAAAGCGAATAGACACCAGAAAATCATAATAAGCTTTGCTGTTTCATCCTTCAGCTTCACAGAACACCATACTGCAAGACAGACAAGAATATTACACAGGATACCACGGACAAACAGCTCCATAAACGCGCCATTCATCTTTGCTCCTGCTGAGGAAATAATGAAATCAGCCGTTCCTCCCGTTGCAAGTCCAGAATAAAAGAATAATCCGGCCACAATAATCGCTCCGGCAAAATTACCAAAATAACTGAACACCCAAATACGCAGCACATCTAAAATCTTTGTTTTTTTTGTTAAAAAACCAATCGTCATAATCATATTGTTTCCCGTAAATAAATCAGATCCAGCCATAATGACCAGGCTCAATGCTATTCCAAAGGATACTCCCATTACAATAGATGTTCCAGCAAAACCTGTCGGAGCAAGCATACCGCCGATAGTAAAAATCAAAATGATACCGAGTCCCACGAAAAAGCCTGCCAGCATGGTCATAATGAGATACTTACTTTTACTATGATTCAATTGTTTCACCTTGGAAACAGCGGTGTTACTGAAAGTGGTTATTGTCTCCATCATTTTTTATTCCTCCTCTTTGCATACATGTCTACAGTATAACCCAGGGTGTTGTTATAGCGGACTTCCAGTTCAGCTTTCAATTCTTTGGCGAGCTCCGGACTTGCACCGGATGTGGAAATTGCCAGGATGAACTTATCCCGTCTGACCACTGCCGGAGTAATAAAATCAGACCGTTCACTCTTACTCGTATCATTAACCCACTGATTCGCTGCAGCACACTGGCAAACATACTCATTCACTGCTTTGTTATCTGTCGCTGCAAAAATAAGATGTGCTCCCTTTAAATCTTTTGCTTCAAATTCTTTCTGCTTCCACACCACATCATGCAGTTTAAATAACTCCTTCCGTATACCCGGGCTGACAACTACTATTTTAACACCAGTCTCTGCCAGCCCCTTTGCTTTACGCAGAGCTATTTTTCCTCCTCCGATAATTACTGCCTTCTTTCCGCTCAGATTCATCATTACCGGATACAGCTTCTCCATCACAGGCTTCCTCCATCCGTTTGATTAATGTTTTTTTCATCAGCTCATCAAATTCTAAATTTCGGCAGATATCAAAGGTATCTTTTGAGTTGAAGACAGTCTGTTTTATTTTTTCAAGCAGCAGACCTGTAAATAATAGATAAGGCATTACATAGACTTTTTTATATCTATAGGGAAGGAAGGCCATTGCCTCCTCCATACTAGGTTTGCCAAGCTTTAGAAAAGCTGCATACACAGGAATACCCAATTTCTGCTCAACTTTTCTTCCAATCTGCTGCAATCCTTGAACAGGCCCAAGATGACTGCTTCCTCTGCCAACAAGTAAAATTGCTGTATCCTGCTCGTTCTTTTCAGCATTAATACGTTTCACTACAAGGTCAACCATATATGGATGCGTGCCAAATGGTTCTGTCATTTTAAATGATATAAAAGGATATTTCTTTTGAACAGCACGTAGTTCTTCCGGAATATCCAATTTATGATGGAGTGCTGAAAAAAGAAGGATAGGAACAACTAAAAAGCGTTTTGCTCCTCCAGCTATTAATTTTTCAAGTGTCTCAGAAATTGGTGGATCTGTTAATTCTAAAAAAGCAATTTCCTGGTTCCGATAATCTACTTCCTGCATCACTGATTCTATAAACTTCTTAAATTGAGCATTCCCTGCTTCACGCCGGCTTCCATGACCAATATAAACCACTGCATCAAACATGTTAATCCCTCCAATTCATTCGTTTTAATTCCGACTGAACCGCTTCATCAATAACACTAAACCCATGCTCCATGGCGTATTCCTTTACAGACTCTCCTATATATGCAAACTGAATATCCAATAGATGATGCACGTCAAGCTTCTTTAACTCTTTTATAAAGCTGGTTACCGCTGCTTTATTTGGAAAAATAACCGTTTCCCAATCTTCTTCCATTAACATTCGTTTGTTAATCTCATCAAAACGTTTATCAGCCAGCCACTCATGAGTAGAATAAGCTTCCTTTTCAGGACATATATCCGATTGTGAACCAATCACTATCGAAGATGCATCGCTGATCTCCGCTTTGTTCGCCATAATTCCTCTTGCTTCCAACGCTTTTTTTGTTTGCTCCGTCTGGTATTCTATATTACGAGGCAGATCACGAATATCATAATGGGCCTGAGTATATTGATGAAACAGAATATCTACACTTGATGCATTTGTAAAAGTGAGCCGATTCGCATGCATAATCACTTTTAATTCTTCCTTTGTAAATGAATGAATCTTTTGCTTCCATATTGGAAAGGAATAAGCTTCTGCTCCGAGCTCTGTAAAATAATCCTCCATAGCAAATGGACTTCCGGATGCTTTGGCAATAAGAATTCTTCTTCCACTGAACATTTTCTTATCAAACCAGATAAGCTTCTTTCTAAGCTCAACAACATCGCCGACAATCATCATCGCCGGACTTTCAATATGTCCTTTTTCAATGATGGCTTGAATGGTTTCCAATGTTCCCTCGGCCACTTTTTGTTTTCCTAATGTCCCCCACTGGATAATAGCTACTTTGGTGTCAACCGGCTTTCCCTGATTAATCAATTCTCTGCAATTAACCAGCATTTTTTTCATGCCCATATAGTAGGCAATCGTATCTCCCAACAGCTGTCCGTCACCATGCAAAGCCGCATTACTTTTACAGGTATGCCCTGTTCTGAGCGTCAAGCTGGTGCTGTAATCCCGATGAGTAACAGGGATTCCTGCATAGGCTGCTGCCGCAATACTGGAAGTAATACCAGGAACTATTTCAAATGCAATATGATTAGCGGCAAGCTCTTCCGCCTCCTCGCCGACTCTTCCGAAAACGGAAGGATCGCCACCTTTCAAGCGGACAACATAATACCCTTTGCTCGCGTATTGAACGAGCAGTTTATTTATCTTCTCCTGCCGCATCGTATGTCTCTCCGGCAGCTTCCCGCAATAAATAAATTCACAGGAATCCTTCGCATTGCGCAACAGTCTCGGGTTTGCCAGACGATCATACAAAATGATATCCGCTTTATTTAAACATTGAATTCCTTTTTCAGTCATCAGCCCTGTATCCCCAGGGCCGGCACCGACGAATGAAACAAATCCTTTTGGCTTTTCCATAAGCTACACCGTCATGTGTACATAACCGTCAATAATCTCTGTCTCATAGACAGTTACGCAGCCGTCATCCGGTGCTTGCACTTTTCCAGTGAGCAATGAAATTTTTCGGTTATGCAGTGGACAAAAGACAAATCCTCCAGAGACAATTCCTTCGGCTAAAGGGCCGCCGGCATGCGGACATCTGCTTCCGATTGCCTGAACCTCTCCATTAGTCAGATGAAAAAGAGCTATAGCCTCTCCGTTCACATGGATTTCCTTTCCAATTTGTTTTGGCAAATCCTCCAATTTGATGATTTTTATCTTCTCTTTACTGGCTTCCATAATAAGAACCTCCCTTTGTCAAAAGTACTATACTCTCTACAACTCATTGTTCATTTTTTCACAATTTCATACAGCTCTTTTTCTTTTCTATTTTTAAGTGTGCTGCTCCAAGCTTCTTCATACGTACCTTTTGCATGATGGAATCTTTCTATCAGTGCAGCATTTTGTTTTTCATTTAAAAGAACAAGTTTAATATTTTCCGCTCCTATCCGATCGACCCAAGGAGCAGTTCTTTCATTATAAATACCAGTTTCCCGATAATACTGCATAAAAGCCGTCGCCATGGTGATTACTTCTTCTTCTGTCTTTACGGTTGTAAAGGAGTCACATTCGCGGACCTCTGTTCCGCCATTTCCTCCAAAGTAAAGCTGAAATCCGTTTTCGACACAGACAACGCCAAAATCTTTGGTTAATGCTTCTGCACAGTTACGTGGACAGCCTGACACACCTATTTTCATTTTATGAGGAGTGTCTACCATCTCCAGCTCTTTCTCTAAACGAATTCCCAATCCCAGAGAATCCTGCGTTCCGAAACGGCAAAACTGAGCGCCGACACAGGATTTTACATTTCGCAATGATTTGGAATAAGCATATCCTGATCGCATGCCAAGGTCTTCCCATACTTGTGGTACATCTTCTTTTTTCACTCCGTATAATCCAACTCTGCTTGCACCGGTGATTTTTACTAAAGGTACATTATATTTATTCGCAACTTCCCCCAGCCGGATTAAGTCATCGCCAGTTGTTGTTCCGCCGTACATTCGTGGAACAACAGAGAATGTACCGTTATTTTGGATATTACCGTTCATCCGCTCATTTACTAAACGGGAAGCTTTGTCATCTTCATATTCTCCCGGTCTAATCATTCTCATATAATAATTGAGCGCAGGACGGCAGACATGACACCCTTCTTCATTTGCAAATCCAAGTACATTACGGACTTCTTTTGGAGATTGCAGACCTTTCTCTTTGATTTCTGTAACGACTTCATCCCGCGTCAGCATTGTACATCCACACATTCCAGTTTTTACCGCAGCCGGATCAAAGCTGTCTCCCAGCGTATGTGAGAGGATACCTTCCACAACACCCTTACATTTCCCGCAGGAAGCGCCAGCCTTGGTACAGGTTTTTACTTCCTCAAATGATTTTAAATTCTGTTCCAGGATAGCCTGAACAATCGTTCCTTTTGTGACACCATTACAGCCGCAGACTGTTTCATCCGGGCTCATCTCAGCTATCATCTCTTCTGCTGCATCTTCACTAGCTTTTTGCAGGACTGCAGCACTTGTAAAATCACTGATATCTGTTTCTTTCTTCAGCATGCTGAACAGCCGGGTTCCGTCTGAAGCATCACCATAAAGCACGACACCGACTACTTTGTTATCTGAAACAAGAACCTTCTTATACACACCCGAAAACTGATCCTGAACGATAATTGCATCTGTATTTTCATCTTCTTCAATTTTTCCACCTGAGAATAAATCACAGCCCGCAACTTTTAGTTGTGTAGATAAAATACTGCCGTGATACCCGGCTGTATTCTCTCCCGTTAAATACTTCGCCAGCTCAACCCCCTGCTCATAAAGTGGTGCGACCAGTCCATAGGTGATACCGTTATGCTCAGCACACTCCCCTATTGCATAAATAGAAGGAACTGAAGTCTGCATCTGATCATTCACGACGACACCCCGATTGACATTCAGCCCGGCCTGTTTTGCCAAAACAACATTAGGCCGGATCCCAACTGCCATCACTACAAGGTCACATTCGATAGAAGAACCATCTGAAAATGTGATTCCTTCCACCCGTTCCCCTCCATAAATTTCAGCTGTCTGCTTTTCCATTAAAAATTCCATTCCCTGTGCTTCTAAATCCTTCTTAAGCATTTTAGCTGCAGGGTTATCTAATTGCTGCTCCATCAGTCTTGGCATCAGGTGTACAACCTGAACCTGCATACCCCGATCCATTAATCCTCTGGCTGCTTCCAATCCAAGGAGTCCGCCGCCAATCACAGCTGCTTTTTTATAGCGCTTTGACGTGTCAATCATAAATTCTGTATCCTGAATGTTTCTAAAGCCGATAACACCTTCCAGCTCGCTTCCAGGTACAGGTAAAATAAATGCGCTGGATCCAGTTGCAATAATTAACTCATCATAAGGAATAACTCTATCTTTATCTGTCTTCATTTTTTTATCTTCCGTTTTTATTTCCGTTACTTTTTCACCGGTAAACAGTGTAATTTCATTTTCCTGATACCATTCCCAATCATTCATATTAATTTCAGAGACCTCTGTTTTTCCTTGTAAAACATGTGAAAGCATAATCCGATTGTAGTTCGGATAAGGTTCATCTCCGATAATAGTGATTTCAAAAGTCTCTTTATTTCTTTCTAAAATTTCCTCGATACACCTGACTCCAGCCATCCCATTTCCAATCATTACGAGCTTTCTCTTCATGGCATAATCCTCCAATTTTTGTGAAGTAATTCACATGATATCCCAAAAAATAAATTGTGAATTGTTTCACAATTGTAATTAAAATTTTTTGCTTTTTTAGCCTATATTTAGTTAAGAAGTAAATCCCTCTACAGTTAGTGTAGCATATTCTTTTTTTGAATTGCATTGATTTTTTGAACAGTTTGTGTCTGGTTTTGAGTGACTTGATGAAAAGTTGTTTAATTGAAAGGGCGTGCTTTAGGAAAAAATTAAATCGCTGAAATATATGCCATCATTTATTATGACAAAGCTGGGTCGCCTTAACCTCCAGGCAACCCTGCCAAATTAATGTTCATTCTGTATCTTTTAGCTTTATATATTTGTAAAACTATTCACTTTTTAGAAGTTGTCTAAATCCAAAGTGAAGGCATCCGTCTTTAAACTGCAACAGGAAATCAGTGCCCTGCATGGTAATTGTCACCGCTCTGCTGCTGACGGCTTGCGTTGGTATTTGAGCTCCCTGGATCTCTACAAAAATTGCTTTATCTTTTTCATAAACCTTAATTGTTTGTCCCTCATTAGATTTGTAGACTCCAGTAATAGCCTTGCAATCTGCTTCGCTAAGTGTATAATCATCATATTTAGCAGCTTTTTTATCTGGTGCTATATCCATTTCGCTTTGCAGAGCTCCTCTCAGAAGAGATTCCGCAGGGGCACCTGCAATATTCGTCAGACAGATAGCGGCAATATTTTTCTCAGACAGCACTGCGAAATGTGCCGTCACGCCTTTAATCCCTCCACCATGTTCAATAAGCGTTGTACCAAAAAAGTCAGGTGTAATCATAACTCCATAACCATAATACCGGCCAGGCTCTATTTCAATATATTGAGCGGTCATTGCAGTAAGACTTTCTTCCGTTAAAATACCATTGCCTTTGTTTAAAAAGACATCACTATAACGAAGCATATCATTCGCAGTTGATTTAACATAACCGGCTGCCCACATTACTGGGGCATCCCACCATTCAGGTGAGTATTTAATAGCCGGTGTCTCAGCTGTCGGGTCAATATCATACTGACGTGCTGCCTGCTCGTCCAATTGATTCGGATTCAAAAAGCTGCTTTTCATCCCGAGAGGAGTAAAGATATTTTTCTCTATATAATGTTCATATGGCAGCCCGCTAACACGTTCAATAATGATACTAAGCAAGGCATAGCCGTCGTTTGAATAGCTGAATGATTTTCCGGGCTCGTCAAGCAGGTCAAATGACAGGCTATTTAAATAACCTATAAATTCGTCATACGTATCAATACTGTCCTGCTCCCGTTCAAGAGGTAAGCCCAATTTGATCTGCACATCGAATGAGCCATCTCTTTCCATTGACCGCTTATTTGCGTAAAAAAGTGTGTTTAATGGCGGAATGCCGGACGTATGAGTCATCAAGTGATGAAGCGTTATTTCATCACTTCCTTTAAATGTAATCTCAGGTATATATGCCTTAATATAATCATCGACGGATAGATTTCCCTTTTCTTGCAGCTGGAGAATTGCGATACTAGCCATTGATTTTGTGATACTTCCAATTCCAAAAATCGTGTCAGCCGTTACAGGTAATTCATTTTCCTTATCCCGGTACCCGAACCCTTTTTCGTAAATTTGATTGTTCAATGCAACGATTGCTCCCGGAGTTTTATAGGCATTCACGAGCGATTCAGCGAATTCTTCATATACTTTTTTATCCATAGAACTACCTTCCTTTTTAACTTAATAAATATTCTTTTTATTGTTCAAATGTTCTCTGAAATTTCCTTTAAATACAATACTTGTTAAGTTATTTTAACATACATGGAGGTTAGTTCATGAAAAAAATCCGCCTATTTTTATTTATTAGTCTTTGTTTAATTCTTAGTAGTTGTAGTAGTCAAACGAGTTCTTCAAAAGAATTACCTCCTTCCATAACGATAAAACAAGCGATCGATTTAGCTTATTCAGATGCTATAAAATGGGATGAAAAAGCTAAATTAATTGAAGGGACCAGTGTTGATAATGATATGATAAAGAACCAACCGGAGCTGATGGAAAACGGAGATATTGGAACATAACTTTTGGAGTACCTAATACAAGCCGCCTTTATTTGGTAAACATACATGACGCAAAAATTAATGAACACGTAGAATTACCTGATGAAGGCATCATTCATCCAGAAAATCATTTTATTGATGACTTATCAAAAATCAAACACGACAGCCCTGAACTCTTAGAAAAAGCAAAAAAATTAACAGACTTATATCCAGGCGACCTATTTGCAAAAGGATATAACTTCGGAGTTACAAATGATCCTAAAAATGGGACAGTGGTGATTAAAGTAGTTGGATGGGACAAAGCATTAAAAAGCATGAAATATGTCTTATTTAATGCTGAAACTGGTGAATTTTATTCTGAATTTGAAAGAGAACAATACAGATAACATGGGGATGCTTTTTTTTAGCAAAGAATAATTTTGAACCTTAAAAGGGCCGCACATTTTTATCTGCTTCTAAGATGTGATCCCCCTTTTACTAATCAATATTGTAAAACTCTGTACATTGCAGATCGTCAAACACTGCATCTCACAAACCATTCAGGTGGATTATTATTATTAAAATCATGTGTTTCAATGATATAACGCGTTCTCTCCTGCACATCTTTCAAATTCCCTCTCAAGTAACCGCTGATTTGATTCGCATGCTGGTTTAAAGCAACAAATAAATTGTACTTTCGCCAGAATATATCTGGAATTTTATTATCAAAATATCCCATCACCTGTCCTTTAGCAAAATAAGTGCTTGTTTGAATTGTGTATTTCGGCAGCTTAAAAAATTCTTCCCATGGATCGCCCCAGTCAAATGAATCAAAATCGATAATTCCGTTTAACTTCTCATTTTTTATAATAATATTTTGAGGATGAAAATCATCGTGCTGGAAACTCACCGGGCTATTCTTTAACATATCAATATTCTCATTAATATAACCCTCTATAAATTTTTGTTTATAAAAGGCCAGGCCGAATTTTTTGCAGGTTTGTAATTTATCTTGATATTTTTGGAACCTTTTTTGATACCAGTTAAATGTGATATCCGGTGTTAATAAATGAATTTTTCTTAATTCTCTCCCTGCTTGCAAGCCAATTTTATACTGTGAATGCTCCCCTAGCTCAGGTAAAGCAATATCACCGCTTATTCCTTTAATATAAGGCAGAATCAGATAGCATATCCACTCTTTTTCACTGTATCCAAACAGCTTTGCTTTTTGGCATAAAACTTTATTTTGATAATGATGATTTAGCAGCTCAAATTCATGTTTGATTCTATCTCTTTTTTCAAAATCATATATTTTCAATAAATATGCCGGATTATTTTCAGAAGAATAGAGTTTATATTTTTTTGCAGATGAATACCCTGCTTTTAATTCTTTATAGCTTTCTGCGTGTAAATGATTAGAAGTGATGATCTCTCTTATGTTAACCATACAGCCCCCTCATAAGTTCCTTTATCTCATTCAATTTTTATCAAAGGTGCCCTTTCTCTTTTTTATACCATTCCAAAGCTCTCTGCTCCAGTTCACTCACATAGCTTCTTTTTGCTTTACTGTATTCGTTTGTATCCTGATACTTCATTGCTAACTGCTCTTTAAACTGGCTATATTTAACGGCTTCCTTTGTATGTATCCTTAAATAATCTCTGAATATTAAATGTCTGTCTATCTCCTCATTTCCTTCTTGATAGATATGTATATGATGTGTTCTATCCTCGCCTCCTTTGCGCAATAATCTTCTGCCTTCAATGCCCCATTCACCAGCTATATCATAGCCTAGTTCTCTTATGTACGGGTTAAGTTGATCAACTTTATCAATATTTTTAACAATAATCAGCATATCAATGACTGGCTTAGCTTTCATATTAACAATAGAGGTACTGCCAAAGTGCTCAAATTGAATGACAAGATCACCAAACAGTTCGCTTAACCGCTTACATTCCTTTTTATATTCATTTACCCAATCAGGATTATAAGGACTTAATCTGACTTTCAACATATCTCTCCCCTTTTATATACATAGTTTAAGATAATATTTTTAACCTGATTTCTGAGCCCAGTAACAAAATAGCAGTCCTAAAATAATAAAAAGAGTTGAAAACATTGATATATCAACATTTACAACCCTTTTTCATATTCTCCAAATGGAGACGGAGGGAGTCGAACCCTCGTCCAAGAGTATCGGCACTCAAGTATCTACACGCTTAGTCAGTATATTATCATTCGCTCTCATGTCAGCCTACTGACAGGCTTTCATGGAACTAGTCTGATTAAGTTCTTCTGCCCATCCTCAGACGGTGGATAGCAGTATAGCCCGCTTCATTTGAGACCCTTCAATCTGCCACACGGGCGATGGCAGGAAGGATCGTTTTAGGCTACTTACGCAGCTGCTAAAACAGGTTGATTGTTTTCTTTGCCAATTATATTTAGGCGTAACGTTTTACGAGCCGTAACCTCGACGTGCAACTTGAGCTCAATCTACCCCTGTCGAATCCGTAACGTCCCCGTATAAAAAAATCACAGGGAATAATTAAACACATTTTAATTATTCAGTTATCCCTTGTTTCTATAGTAATAGCTGTTCAATAAACAGCATACTATGAACAGGGTACCTTCCATTATAACAAATCATGCTAAATTGTCAAATATGCTTCAGATTAACGCATATGGTCTTTAATAGCACGGTCCACATCGCGCTTCATTTGCTTACGTTTTAGGTCTTCACGCTTATCGTATTTCTTCTTCCCTTTTCCAAGTCCAATTAACACTTTTGCATAACCATTTTTAATATAAATTTTTAATGGGACTAATGCATACCCCTGCTGCTGAGTCAGACCAATTAATTTATCAATTTCCTTGCGATGAAGCAACAGCTTTCTTGAACGGGTCGGGTCGTGATTATAACGATTTCCCTGCTCGTATTCAGCGATATGCAAGTTAATTAATTGCACTTCCCCTTTTCTGTCAATCCGCGCATGAGCATCTTTAATGTTCACTCTGCCGTTACGAATGGACTTAATTTCCGTGCCCTGTAGAACAATACCCGCCTCATACGTTTCTTCAATAAAATAATCGTGGGAAGCTTTTTTATTTTGTGCAATGGTTTTTCCATTTCCTTTTGGCATCTAAAATCATCCTCTTCCATCGAACTTTTAAAAGTTCTTGTTCACATGGAAAGAAATCTCGCTCTCTCCCCGTATGAATCCTCTGTATATTTTACCAAAAAACCTGTCTTATCTCAAAAGTTTCATTCATTTGATGAACCTCTGCTCCCTGTGTGAAAAAACGATAAAATCTCCTAGGCAGAGATTTTATCGTTTTGGTTTATTCTTTTTCTTATTTTTAAGATTTGCTTTACCTTTTGGGTTTGCTTTACCCTTCACTTTTGGCTTTGCTTTTGATTTTTCTTTCGTTTTTGGTGAAGATTGGATAACCCGTCTGGAAGACTTGTCCTTTCTTTCCTTCCTGCGCGGTGAACCTAAGGATGTCAGTTCAAAATCAACTGTGTATTCCTCCAGGTTTACATCAGCCACCTTAATATCCACTTCGTCTCCAACACGGAATACTTTAGCTGTCCGTTCGCCAATCATCGCCTGACTGCGCTCATCGAAATGATAATAATCATCTGTCAAATAGCTGACATGAACCAGCCCTTCTACCGTATTTTCCAATTCGACAAACATACCGAAATTCGTTACAGAGCTGATAATGCCGGTAAATTCTTCACCAATCTTATCTTTCATAAATTCTGCTTTCTTCATATTATCGGTATCACGCTCGGCATCTACTGCCCGACGTTCCATTTCTGAAGTATGGCGGGCAATTTCCGGCATCCGATCCTTCCAATGCTTCATCGTTTTCTTATCCATCTTGTTTTCAATTAAATAAGTGCGGATTAAGCGATGTACAATTAAATCCGGATAACGGCGGATCGGCGATGTGAAATGTGTATAAAAATCCGTTGCCAGGCCAAAATGGCCAACACTATGTGGCGAATATTTTGCCTGCTGCATGGAACGTAGCATTAACTTGGATACAATCATTTCCTCTGGCTCATCTTTAATGGAGTCCAGCACTTTTTGAAGCTGCTGCGGATGGATTTCGTTAGCTGTTCCTTTTACTGAGATGCCAAGTCCAGCTAAGAATTCATAGAATTTCTCAAGCTTCCCTTCATCCGGATCCTCATGAATACGATGGATAAATGGTACATCCATCCAATGGAAATGCTCAGCAATTGTTTCATTCGCTGCCAGCATAAATTCTTCAATTAATTTCTCCCCGACGGAGCGTTCGCGAATGACCACATCAGTCGGATGGCCTTTTTCATCGACAAGCACTTTTGCTTCTTTAAAATCAAAGTCAATAGCGCCTCGTCCAAAGCGTTTCCCGCGCAAAATAGCTGCAAGCTTTTCCATATTCTCAAACATCGGAACAAGCGGTTCATATTTCTTGCGTAATTCTTCATCCTTATCTACTAAAATCTTATTCACATCAGAGTAAGTCATTCGTTCATTCGAATTAATAACACTTTGGAAAATTTCATGATGAACAACTTGTCCACTTGTATTAATCTCCATTTTACATCCCAGTGTTAAACGATCAACCTGGGGGTTAAGGGAACAGATACCATTGGATAGGCGATGAGGAATCATCGGAATCACTCGATCGACTAAATAAACACTTGTTCCCCGCTCAAATGCTTCATTATCCAGCGGTGTACCTTCCTTCACATAATGACTGACGTCTGCGATATAAACTCCGAGCTCATAATTTCCATTATCAAGACGTTTGACACTTACAGCATCATCAAGGTCCTTGGCATCTGCTCCATCAATCGTAACGACAACTTCATCCCGCAGATCCTTTCTCCCCCGTATATCATTTGGATCAATTTCTTCCGGAACCTCATTTGCTTGCTCTATTACCTCTTCCGGAAAATCTATCGGGATACCGTGCTTATAAATAATGGAAAGAATATCAATTCCCGGATCATTTTTATGACCCAGAATCTGAATAATTTCTCCTTCTGCACTTTTTCTTCCTTCCGGATATTTAGTAATGCGTGCAAGTACTTTATGACCGTCGATAGCTCCATGTGTATGTCCCTTAGAAATAAAAATATCATTTGGAATCCGCTTATCATCAGCAATAACAAAACCAAAGGAACGGTTATCCTCAAATGTACCGACAACGGTAACTACTGCACGCTCTAAAATACGTATAACCTTTCCTTCCGGGCGGGAGCCTTCTGTATCTTTCTTTTCCAGACGTACAAGTACTTTATCCTTATTCATTGCAGATTCCATATCATTTGCATGGATATAAACATCCGTTTCATTTTCATCTTCCGGAATAAGAAAGGCAAAACCTTTTGCATGCATTTGAATGGTTCCCTTAATGAGATTCATTTTGTCAGGAAGTCCAAATCTGTTTTTCCTTGTCCGGACAAGCTCTCCCTCTAATTCCAGTTCATTCAGAGCAATGACCAGCTCTTTAAATTCTGATGCTTCCTCTAATCCCAGGGACTCTTCTAATTCTTGTACAGACAAGGGTTTGGTACTATTTTCTTTAATATAATCTAAAATTCGTTCTTTCATTGTCTCACCTTCTTTCTATTTATCTTTCCTGCTTTATAGTTTATACTTCCCAATTTAAGTTTTCTAAAAACATATAGATATCTTCGTGAAGCTGTTCCTTTTCTTTATCCATTGTAATAACATGACCTGAATTGGGGTACCACTTAATCTCTTTTTGTGTAGATTCTACATTATTATAAATATAATTAGCACTGTCCTTGTTGATCATTTCATCCTTTTCTGCCTGGACAACAAAAGTTGGTGTATAGATCATATCAATATTTGATTTTACTTCTTTAATGGTAGCTCCTACACCCTTAAACAGCTCCTTGGAATTTTCCATTAATGTATCCAATTCTTCTTCAATAACAGCTTCATCCTTTTGTTCGAGCTGTTTAAACTCTCTGGAAAACTCCCGAAAACCCTTCGTCAGCTGCTCCTCATTATCAAAAAACATCGGTGCACACATAGATACCATACCTTTAATTTGCTCAGAATAAGCAAGTTTTAAACCTAATACCCCTCCAAGAGAAAGACCCGCTACAGCAATTTCCTTATAACCTAAATCCTTCAAATAGTTATATGCGGCTTTTACATCTGCCCACCACTGTTCCGGATTACTTTTAATTAATTCCTCCGGAGGGAGCCCGTGCCCGCGATAAATTGGCGCATGGCTCGTATAGCCTTTCTTTTCTAAAAACCGTCCAAGCATACGGACATCTGCAGAATGACCTGTAAATCCGTGTAATAATAAGACAGCACGCTCTCCAGCTTCAAATGTAAATGGCTGCGGCAGCTTTATTTTCACAATCATCCATTCCCTTCATCTTCTCTAAATCATTTTTTCCAAATTCATTTCTAGTATACCCTGTATCGTTATAGAAGTGTGTTCAAAAAGGCTGGTAAAGCGTACTTTTTAAACTTCCCCTTTAAGCGGAAATAAAAAAACCTTACCACAAAACTGTGATAAGGAATAATATTTATTGTAATACGTACGCTGCCAGGAAAGCTAATAAAAAGAACAGCACACCTGTAACAATTGTTAAACGATGAAGCACTAAATCAATTCCGCGTGCTTTCTGTTTTCCAAATAACTGCTCTGCACCACCAGAAATAGCTCCAGAAAGACCAGCGCTTTTTCCAGACTGCAGTAACACAAGTGCAATCATAACGATAACGTCAATTACTAATAAAACATTAACCACAGTTAACAACATGTTTCCATACTCCTCCTATGTTCCGACAATCCCTAGTCTTTACTTTATCATACTTTGAATTTGTTGTGCAAGGCAGATTTGTGAATTACCAGGGGAAAATCAATATTTTATCAAATTGTAAAAGTGGACGAATTAATCAGCATGTGAACCTCCCTCACCAAATCTAAGATTTGAAAGGGGCTTCTATTGACTTAAATACAGCAAACAGCACGCATAATCACGCACCATTAGTACGTAACGCCTGATGTAAGCTAATTAATGAAGCCAATGTCAGCCGAGTTCTAGTTACTAAGGAAGGAACTTTTGCCTCCAGTAGTAACCTTTTCTTTTCAGAAAAGGACTTAAGGAATTCTCTAATAAAATACAGTGCTCCTATATTATAAGAAGCACTTAAATCTGCGTGATAGACTTTATCATTTTGATAGGCGGCAAGGTCTTTTTTATGATTCCGTTTCACTTCTCCAGAACCGTCAAAAGCAAGTGCGGAAGTATACTTAGCACTTACTCGTCGAATACGTATGCCCTTGTAATGGGCCATCTCTTCGGCTTTACTTTGAATGCCCAGCTTGCTCCAATGATGTACTTTATGACGTAACTTTTTTGCACCATACATTCCCTCTGGGTGTTTCATTTTACCAAGGTACTCAAATACGATGATATCTGCTTGATGATCGACAGCGAATTTGATAATTTCTGAAGATGTATGATGCACGATATGTTTCTTTAGACCATTAATTCGTCTCCAATAGTTTGGTGCATTTACATACCCAGAATGACGTTGAGCTTTCTTTAGTTTGTTGATTTTTGTGTACATACGGTCTTTTTCTACCGGTTGATTAATAAATTTCCTGCCGATGACAGTTCCATCTGAACGCATTGCGCAACAAACCGCAGAATTCGTTATACCTAAGTCTACAGAAACGATGACTTGTTCTTTTAATTTTGTTTTATTTAATGTAATCTTTTTCTCATAAGAAAAATGAATGAAATACTTTTTGCCTGTTTTTACTAAGGTAGGGTTATTTTCTTTCCAACCGGCAATTCCACGATTCTTTAAATTTTTATGATGGAAAGCAATCGTTACCCAAACCCAATCATTATTTAGGAAAACTTTGATTTTTGTTTGATTGCTAGATAATTGTTTAAACATATTCCCTTTATAAAACACCGGAAACACTTCATGCCTAACAGATAAAACAGGGCGCTGTTTCTTAAAACGCTTACCATTTACAATTGATTCGCTTTTTTCATCCAACCAGTTTTGATAGTTAGAACGATAACTTTTTACAATTCCATAACCTTTAGAATTGGCAGATTAAGAAGGGAACTTATAAAATGTTGCGTCAAAATCACATTTTGGGCAGGGGTTCGTTTTGGTGTGATGCGTTAATTTTTCTACAGCGTTTACCAACTCTTTCGTGCTTAAATTTTCTAAAACAGACCATTCCGTATTTATAACATCTACTAGAAAAGATAGTGCCTGCCGATAGATAGCAAGTGTAGGTTCGAAGGTTTCGAACTGTGAGAGGTTATTTTATTTTTAATCGTTTTCGTCTGTTGCATCAACCAACCCTCCCTTATATATGTGTTATAATCACATTGTAAAACAAACCGTTGTAAAACGGTATCCTCAAGATATATACGAAAGGAATTCGCTGTATTCTTAGCGCCATATTATTGGAAACCTTATTTTTGGAGTAGGAGCTATCTTATCCTTTCGACAGAAGGAGCTTCTTTAAAAGTAATCAAAAACTATATCGAAAACCAAGACCGTGAAGGCTGACCCCCACTAATTGCTTTTCAATTTGAAGGGGACTGCGCCTTCACTTTTTGTCCAAACAGATAGCATTTGTTGTCAACCTGTCTTCAAAGTATAATAAAAATAGCAGCGTTATATACAAAATTATATGAAGAATGACAGGGATAATAAAGGGGGAGACTAAATGCAGTTGAAAGAAGATTGGCTGGAGTCCTCTGATGGCACCAATATCTATATTAAACAGTGGCTTCCTGATAAACAAGCAATCGGAATCCTTCAGATTGCACATGGAATGGTTGAGCATATTGAACGCTATCACGACCTTGCTTCTTATTGTACTTCCCTCGGATTTATTGTTATTGGCAGTGATCATCGCGGCCATGGTAAAACCGGGGATAAAGGAATACAAGGATACTTTACAGAAGAAAATGGATTCCAGCGTGTTGTTACAGACCTTTATGAAATTATGCAATTTGGAAAAAAAGCCTTTCCACACCTCCCATACTACTTTCTTGGGCATAGTATGGGCTCCTTCTTAATGCGGAATTTTATTCAGCGTTACAGCGCTGAAATAGATGGATTAATATTAACCGGTACGGGACACTACTCCAGAATTGTCACAGCAGCAGGCAAAAGGGTTGCTTCCTTTTTACCGCCTCTGAGTCCCTCTCCATTGATGAATAAGCTTGTATTAGGGAGCAGTAAAAAGCGGAATAAACACTATAAGCATGCATGGCTGACCAGAGATAAAACATTTGCAGCTTCCTACGAAGAGGATGCCTATACCGGCTTTATTCCAACAGCCCGTTTTTTCTACGATCTATTAGAAGGTATCTATCAAACAAGAAATCAAAAACTCAATCAAAGCATTCGTAAAGGCCTCCCTCTTCTCCTTATCAACGGAGATCAGGATCCGATTGGCCAATATGGAAAAGGTATATGGAAAACAGCTGTTCTTTTTCAAAAAAGCGGTATGACAAATATTACCGTTCTGGTTTATGAAGGAGGAAGGCATGAGCTGCTAAATGATACATGCCGGGAAGAGGTATTTGCGTTTATAGGAAACTGGCTGAAAACGCTCTGCAATACCAATAATTAACACTTCTTTCAAATACAGAAAAACACTTGCAGCTGGCATTTATTACTTGCACAATGACCTGCGCTAATTTAGTATATATATGTTATAATGATGTTTAAAGCTTTACTAAAGAAAGGATGCTCTCATGATGAAAAAAATGAATGGAATTGCTGCATCTAGTGGAATTGCCATTGCTAAAGTATATGAACTTAAGGAACCAGAATTAAATTTCGAAAAATCTTCAATTGATGATCCAGGAAAAGAGATTGAACGTCTTGACAGCGCACTGGAAGTTTCCAGAAAAGAACTGGAGAAAATCAAAGAACATACATTAAAAGAGCTCGGAGAAGAACATGCAGAAATCTTCTCTGCACATTTGCTTGTATTAGGAGATCCAGAGCTTATTAACCCGATAAAAGATAAAATCAATGATGATAAAGTAAATGCAGAAGCAGCTTTAGATGAGGTTGCTACAATGTTTATCGGGATGTTTAAAGGAATGGATAATGAGTATATGCGTGAACGTGCAGCTGATATCCACGATGTAACAAAACGTGTGATGTCTCATTTACTGCAGGTTACCTTCCCTAATCCAGCCTTAATTGATGAGCAGGTAATTGTCATTGCCAGAGATTTAACCCCTTCTGATACAGCACAATTAAATCGTGAATTTGTAAAAGGGTTTGCAACAGATATCGGCGGCAGAACTTCCCATTCAGCAATTATGGCCCGTTCATTAGAGATTCCAGCTGTTGTCGGCACAAAAGAAATTACCGGCGCAGTGAAAAAAGACGATCAAATTATTGTTGACGGAATTGAAGGAAAGGTTATTATTAACCCGACAGAAGAAGAAATTAAAGTATATGAAGAGAAGCAGGCTGCCTTTGCTAAGCAGCAGGCAGAATGGGCAAAATTAAAAGACGAGCCTACTTTCTCTGCTGATGGTGAACAGGTAGAGCTGGCTGCAAATATTGGTACACCTGATGACGTTGAAGGTGTTCTTAATAATGGCGGTGAGGGCGTCGGCCTTTATCGTACAGAATTCTTATACATGGGTAACTCTGAATTACCTTCAGAGGATGTTCAATTTGAAGCATATAAAACAGTGTTAGAAAAAATGGGAGACAAGCCTGTCGTTGTAAGAACACTTGATGTCGGCGGCGATAAGGAAATCAGCTATTTAGATATGCCGCATGAAATGAATCCGTTTTTAGGATTCCGTGCAATCCGTTTCTGTTTAGAAAATGAACATGTATTCCGTCCACAGCTTCGTGCTTTATTACGTGCAAGTGCATACGGCAATTTAAAAATCATGTTCCCGATGATTGCTACATTGGAAGAATTCCGTCAGGCAAAAGCATTACTGCTGGAAGAAAAAGAAAATCTTCAAAAAGACGGTGTAGAAGTTTCTGAGGATATCGAAGTTGGTATTATGGTAGAAATTCCATCTACTGCAGTTATTGCAAAACAATTTGCAAAAGAAGTTGACTTCTTCAGTATTGGAACAAATGACTTGATTCAATACACTATGGCTGCTGACCGTATGAATGAGCAGGTATCCTATCTGTATCAGCCGTACCATCCAGCAATTCTGAACTTAGTAAACAATGTTATTGAAGCAGCTCACGCAGAAGGTAAATGGGCTGGTATGTGTGGTGAAATGGCGGGAGATTCTACTGCTATTCCATTACTTCTTGCACTCGGTCTGGATGAATTCAGCATGAGCGCTACTTCTATCTTACCGGCAAGAACGCAAATTCTTGGACTTAATAAAAAGGAACTTGCAGCACTTAAAAATGAATTCCTTTCTCTAAGCACAGCAGATGAAGTTGTTGCATTAGCTGAAAAAACAATAAATAAATAAGATGATGAAAACCTGTGATTATTGTTTGGACAAAACAATAATCACAGGTTATTTTAGTACATTCGGTACATTCCTACAGAATTGGGAGCTGTGTATTGAAATCCAAATTGTTCATATAATTTATCAGCCGGAATATCTGCAATCAGACTGACATATGAACCTTTGTATGTATGGCTATCTAAATAATTCATAATTTCCTTCATCACACGTTTTCCAAGCCCTTGTCCCTGATAGCTTGGTTTAACTACAATATCAACTACATGAAAAACAACTCCTCCATCACCAACAACTCTCCCCATACCTATTAACGTATCTCCATCATAAATAGATATAGCAAACAGAGTATTAGGAAGCCCAATTTCAATTGCCTTTCTTTCCTTGCTGCTGAGCCCGGCTTCTATTCTTAATTCATTAAATACTTCAACACCTGGTGTCTGATACTTGATTTGATAATGTTCATTCATTTCCTTGTCATCCTTTTCGACAGTTTATTCTATTTTAACATTTAAATATATATCCAAATAAGCTTCCATATAATATTTTCTTATCTAACCCTATTAAAAACCAATATTATACTTAAATAGTCTACAAAGCTATAATTAATTATAACGATAAAAATTACTGAGGAGGAGATGCGTTGGATTTTCATAGTAAAGATAATATGTACAGCTATACAAATCGTGAAGTCGATATGACATGGAAGGAGAAAATAAAAGAGCTGATTGATATTGCTTCTATTCACCAGGCTGCAGATATAGGATGCGGAGGCGGTATTTATTCTAAAGCTTTGGCTGATATCGGAATTCCCTCTGTATCAGGTATCGACTATTCCAAGCCGATTTTAGAAGGAGCCGTGAAACACTGCAGCAATTACTCCAATATTTCCTTTCAGCTCGGTTATGCTAATAATACCGGTTTAGAGTCGGGCAGTGCAGATTTCATTTTATCCAGAGCATTAATCCATCATATAAAAGACCTAGGTTCTGTATTTGTTGAAGCATACAGGGTATTGAAAAGTGATGGCTGTTATCTTATTCAGGATCGCACATTGGACGATTGCTTGCTGGAAGGAAGTAACGAGCATATTCGCGGCTACTTTTTTGAAGCTTTCCCGAAATTAAAGGAATTTGAAAAGAAACGAAGACGCTCCAGCGATAATATAAAATTAAGTCTTCAGCAAGCAGGTTTTCGAAAGATTGAAGAGCATCGTCTATGGGAAATAAGGAAGACATATAAAGACAAACAAGCACTCCTGGATGATATTCAATCCAGAGCCGGACGCAGCATCATGCATGAGTTATCTGATGCTGAATTGGCATCTTTAATTAACTATATCGATCAATCTATCGGTGATATAGAAGAGCTTGTGGAAAAAGACAGATGGACGTTGTTTAAAGCTGTGAAGGGATAAATTTTTATGAGCGGGCTTGTGCTACAACTTTTTTCAAGCCCGCGCTGCTATCCAGTATTTAAAAACATGAATATCACTATCTTTTTCTCGCTATTACAGTTCCTATCCCTGTAATCCAGATATAAGCAACAAAGAAAATCCACAAATAAGCAATAGATACTGATTCAGCTCCCAGAAGACTGAATATAAATATTCCCATAAATAATACAGCTAAGGAAACATAAGATACGTATGCGGAAAAACGAAATATATTATGCTTTACTCTTTCATCTGCTTCTGGAGTATTATCTTTTTTACGTTTGTACTTAATAAATGCAAATACTGCTAAAATAATTGCTCCGGTTAATCCCCCCAATAATACTTCATATGGAAATTCTTCCCCTTGAAAAAAGTAAAGATATCTTTACTAATTTCCGTTCTTTTATTAATCGAATAATGATATTACTTTTCTGTAAAGTGCATTCTAATCATCTAAAACTTTATAAGTACTCCTTTATCATCGATTATATAGCCGACGCCAGCCGTATAAAATAAACTGTAACCATTTATAAATCTCAACGTCAATTCATACTCATTTGCTTCGTCTCTTATTCTGTCTACATTATTAATCCGATATAATCTATACCCATCATTTATATATTGCTTTACTTCATCTCCTGCAATAATAAAATTCTGATTATCTTCAGGTATATATAATCCGAAAAATCAGTAAACTTATCCGGCAATTGCCCTGACATTTCAACCTCTATTCTTTCAATCGCATTCACCGAAGTTTCCGCATTGTCCTCAACCATCTCAGCAAAGTTAACGGGTAAAGAAAAAGTTAAGTTAAATATCCACATAATCAATGAAACGGCAATAATCAATAATAATATAAAATTAAATAACTTACTTAATTTTGATTTAGGCTCGTGCAAATAATACTCCCCCCTCTTCTTTCAACATTTTCAGGCTGTTTAAATAACTCACAGTTATGGTCAATCATTATATACTTCTTATCAATGTGTATACCCTGATTTTTAAAATAATAAAAAAGCCACCCGTAAGGCGACTAAAAATTTTATTTATCTGATAAATTCTTCCTGATACTAATCCTATACTAGTTAGAACCATATCTAAAATAATCAGATCTCGCTTATGTATTTTAGAAAGAGCCTCTCTTATTTAAATCGAGAGCTCTTTCCTTTAAATTCTTGTTAACGGGATTCTTCCTATAAAAAAATCTTATTTAAATTATTAATATTGGTTCTAGCACTTTCCAGCGGATCACCGACAAAATCTTCCTGTTCCACTATAAACCAGTTAACCCCATTCTCTTTTCCAACACGGAGCAATGTTTTTATATCAAGCATGCCCGCTCCTATCTCTATACTTCGTCTTTTACCGTTCTCTTCTTTCATATCTTTTATATGGAGAGATATAATCCGCCTCCCATATTTTCTGATAATATCAGTCGGGTCATAACCTGCGTGCGTTGCCCAGTAACAGTCCAATTCAATCTGTACAAGTTCCGGTTCTGTCTGACTGAATAAAAGATCAAAACCTGTTTCGCCATCAAACGTCTCAAATTCAAAGTGATGATTATGATAAGCAAATATCATCCCGTTGTCCTTGCATATTTGTCCAATTTCATTTAATTTTTGAGCTGTCCGTTGATAATCTGCTCTAGTTTTTCGGTCTGTTTCAGGCAGCCAGGGACAAATCAGCAGGCTGTTCCCGATTTCCTGATTATAAGCAATCGTCTCTTTCAGCTTGTCCCCGGTCAATTCATCAAGGCCTGTATGACTGCCAGCTGCACCAATCTGTTTATTGTCCATTAATCTTTTCAAATTCATTGCAGGCGTCTGAAAGAATCCTGCAAACTGAACTCCCTGATAGCCCATATCTGCTACAAGGCTGATAGTCTCTAATAAATTATCTTCTGCTGTATCACGAACAGAATAAAGCTGCAACCCAAATTCACCCATCATTCCATCTCCCATCTGTTTGTAATTTCTTTATATAATCACTTTCATCCGATTGATTTGATAGAAATGCCATTTATAAATCAGCTTATTCAGCGAAAAATTTAACCGGTTCTCCTTTATCGGCAGATTCATAAAGTCCATTAATAATTTTTTGAAGAATCACCCCCTGTTCTGCCGTACTGATTGGCTGGTCCTCATTCAAACAGCAATCTATGAATCTTTCCATTTGCAATTCGTAATTATCTTTCGCCGGTAGAAAAGATGGTGTAGTATCTATTAATGTTTGATGTTTTTCCTGGTAAATTTTTAAAGGAAAAACATCTGCACCTCCGCTTTCACCCATCAAAGAAACAGACATTTCATCATGTTTCTCTGTATTTGCGGCAAACGCCGATTCCAAAATAATCGATGCTCCATTTTTAAACGTCACCATTCCCCGTGCCATATCTTCTATCGAGAAGTTCTCCCAGTCCCAATGTCCTGCCAAGCCGACACCCGGTTTATTGCCGAGCTTCTGATAAGTAACACCAAAAACAGTATCCGGTTCCGGGTATCCCATCAAGTAAAGGGCAGCATCCAGCATGTGCACACCAATATCAATAAGCGGGCCTCCCCCCTGGAGTTCCTTGTTCGTAAAGACACCCCAGCCTGGGATTCCACGACGTCGGATTGCATGTACCCTCGCAGCATAAATTTCACCAAGTTCATTTTCATCAATAAACCGCTTTAAAGTATCTACTTCCTGTGTATGTCGAAAACTCAGCCCATAAGTTAATATTTTCCCATACTGCTTTGCTGTTTCAGCCATTTTTTGAGCCTCCTCCACCGTCATCGCGGGAGGTTTCTCACAAATAACATGACAGCCTGCCTGAAGCGCTGCAATTGTCACCTCAGCATGAAACTTATTAGGTGTACAGACGCTTACGGCATCAAGCTCTACTTCCTTCAACATTTCCTGGTGATCTGTAAAAACTTGATTAATATTAAATGTTTTGGCAACAGCTTTCGCATTCTCTTTGGCCACATCTGTGAGGGCAACAATTTCCACCTTGTTCTTTTGCTTTAGATAATTTGGGATATGCACCGTTGCCGCAATGCCTCCCGCTCCTATAATACCGACACGTAACGCCTTTTCCATTACTATTCCCCCAGCAATTCAATTAGTTCAATCCGGCGATTTTCTTCTTGTGATAAAGCTGCCGCTTCGTTAAGACGGGTTAATTGAATAACGTCTTCTTCTGTGATAGTTGGTTTCGATTTGCCCTGTATTGCTGCAGCCCACTGTTCCATTGGAATTGGGAGAGGCTCCTGTGCATCTTCTGGCTGTATCCATCCACTCCCCTCGAATTGACTGCTTCTTAAACGAATCTGTTCATCTTCAATAAGCAGTGTCCCTTCTGTTCCATAAAGTTCTAATTGAAAAGGGCTTCCATTTGATAAAAAGCTTGTTTCAATAATGCCCAAGCTGCCTGATTCATATTCCACAATAACAACAGCATTATCATCTGCACCAAGATTTCTTATGGAATGGAGTGATGCTTGCAATGCTTTCGCAGGACCAGCGAGCCGATTAGTCAAATAGAACGGATGCGCCCCAAGATCAATGAGCGCCCCTCCCCCACTCTGTGCTGCATTAAAAAAACGTTCCGGGAGCCAACCGTATTTTCCATCTCCAGCAGCAACTGCACCATTATGCGCAAACCGGCAGCGAATTGTGGTTAAATCTCCAAGCCATCCTTTGTCTACTGCCTTTTGTGCGTACACATAATAATTCGCTGTTAGTCTCGGCATGGAAACCATCAGTTTTACCTGATTTGCTTTCACAGTTTTATAGATTTCTTCACATTCTTCAACCGTAAATGCCAATATCTTTTCCGTAAATATATGCTTTTTATGTTCTGCTGCGGCGATAATGATATCTTTATGCAAACTTGTCGGTGTCGTAACAACAACAGCATCTATTTCCGGATTGTCCAGGACGGTTTGGAAGTTCACTTCAAAAGGAACTCCCAGTTCGTCTGCCCATTTCTTTCCCCGCTCTTCCTCCTCATCCCAGACAAGCTGGACAGAAAGGTGTTCGTTTTCTTTCACTTCTCTTGCATAATCATCTGCATGTACATGCCATCTGCTAAGTAATGCTACATTTGTCATTTTTTTCCTCCTCTGTTAAGGCAACATATTATTTGTTAAATATTTTTTTAGAAAATACTCCAATTAAAAATAAACTGCTTTCCCTGTTTTCGCAGATTCATAGATCGCCTCCAAAATTTGCGTAACAACAAGTGCTTCTTCTGGTTTTACCGTTGGTTCTGTATCGTTGATAATACTTTCTATCCACAATCTCGCTTCCAAATCGGCATCATTTTCCGCTTTTCCTTCATAAAAGGCCACACCGCTGGTTGAGAGATCAATCTCATTGGTATATAGTTTTCCAAAGTCCTCCCCATTAATTCGCAAGCCGTTTTTCATATCTGCGCCGCCCTCGGTACCACTGAGCGTACACTTTGCTTCATCCACATCTAATGAATTCAATGCCCAGCTCGCTTCTAGAGTAATCGTTGCCCCATTCTCCATTGTAATAAAACCGAATGCGGAATCTTCTACCGTAAATTTTTCCGGATCCCAAGGCCCCCATGCATTCGCGGCATCTTTCTTTTTGCCTAATTTATGATACGTGTTTCCCATGACAGACTTTGGTTTATAATTGTCCATCATCCATAAGGTAAGATCAAGCGCATGTGTTCCAATATCAATTAATGGTCCACCGCCCTGTTTTTCTTCATCCAAAAATACACCCCATGTTGGTACAGCCCGACGTCGAATCGCGTGTGCCTTCGCGAAATACACCTCCCCTAAATCTCCACGTTCAGTTACCTGATGCAGATGCTGGCTGTCTGGTCTAAAGCGGTTGTTGTAGCCAATCGTCAATTTCTTCCCAGTCCGGTGTGCTGCTTCTACCATTTGTTTTGCTTCCTCTGAGGTTTTGGCCATTGGTTTCTCGCACATTACATGCTTCCCGGCTTCCAGTGCAGCAATCGAGATTTCTGCATGAGAGATGTTCGGAGTCAGAACATGCACCACATCAATCGTCTGATCCTCCAATAATTTTTGGTAATCTTCATATACTGTCGCGTCTTCTGTTCCATATGCTTGAGCCGCTTTTACTGCTTTTTCTTTCTCAATATCACAGAATGCTGTTAATGCTACTTCCTTTATTTTTGATAGGCTTGGAAGGTGTTTTCCATTAGCAATTCCTCCGCACCCGATAATAGCCACATTTAATTTTTTCGTCATATTCAAATTCCTCCTATTTTTTCAAAAAAGTTTTTACCTTGTTCATCAATTAAAGATTCAAAATGCATTTCAAAAATGGAGCAGGCGCCAATAATACCAGCTTTAATTCCCTCCACTGCCGGCCCCTTTTCTTATTTCAGATTTCATTCCAGATATTCTGAACATTGTTCAAACTAATTTTAGTAGCTTGTCTGCATTCTTCCATTCCTTCGAATTCAATTGAAATGTATCCATCATAGCCGGATTGCTTGATGACATGGATGATATCGTACAAGTTGATATCTCCATGTCCACTGATTGCTCCGCGCAAATAATTACCTGAAGCTGTTTGAAACCAGCCTTCACCAAGATAATGCGCAGATGCTGGACGATAATAGAAATCCTTGATATGAATCATAGATGCATCTTTTATATTTTTCTTCACGGCAGCAACAGGGTCTTCATCCACACAGAGGAAATTTCCGACATCCAAAGTCGTTTTAAAATTTTCCCGATCCACACTGCTAAGTAAACGCTGAATTCGGTCGCTTGCCTGAACATAAAAACCATGATTTTCAATGCTGGTCACAATATCGTATTTCTTTGCGTAGTCAGCTATCCGTTGACAGGCTTCCACCAGCCGCGGCAGGTCTTTTTCAAACTGTTGAATCGACGTTTCCTGGATCGGTTTAAATGAAACATCATGCCGCATCCGCTTAACTCCTAATGCGTCAGCGACATCTACTTCTTTTTTGACACGCTCCACCTCCTGTTCATATGCTTCTGCTGTAGCCGGCAGAAAATCTGCACCAATAGCATAATTAGAAATTTCAATTCCAACCTCTTTTACTCTTTCTTTAATTTTTTTAATTAAACCCGGATTATCGGTCAATGTATATCCCATTGGCACCAATTCAATATGCTTTCCTCCCTGAGCTGCTGTCAAATCAATAACATCCAAAATGGTCATTTCTCCGACATTCAGCGCCTTCACTAAACTATAAGAACTTATCCCAAGCTTCATTTTCGAACACCTCCAGCAGTTATTTGTTTCCTTTTCATATATCTAGTGTGTTTAAAATTTTCATGTCTGAAGGGACTGTGCCTTCCCAAGAAAACGATGGTATGATCCGCGCTTGCCCTGTATGTCTCTACACAATCCTCTATTTCTTCACATTCCAATATTAAATGGCTGTTATATCCTGGCTCTTTCATAAGTTTGACGACCTTCTTTCTGCTATTTGCCGCAAATTCATTTCAAAGTATTCAAACATACTTTTTTCTGGCGGTAAGTCGAAAGCGATTACATCATTCTATATGCATTTACTACTCAACTATTTTAACCTATCGACATGTTTTTTCACATCATCCTTTCGTTGTTAATCATTTTCTTTCCAGCGATTATAAGCATCCTGATAAATCTCCACGTAACGTTTGATATTCATCTTTTCAATGGTATCAACATAATTATCCCAGTTGGATAATGGCTCCACACCTGTAATAAATTTCGCCTCCATTTGTTCTACATAAGAATTCAAGTCCACTTCAATATTGTTTACTTCTTTTTGCTCCTCTTTTGTCAAATAAACAAGAGGATATCCGATTTCGCCAAACGGTTCAATCTTTTCCGCTGTTTCTTCCTTAATAAATTGTTCAAATTGAGTATCTTCTCCCAAACTATCTAGATCATTTCTTAATGACGGTGTTGTAATACCATAGTCGGGAGTAAGCGAACCCCGATAATCCTCTGAAGACTCATATCCTTCCGGTGTATCAAGCTTCTGCTTCGTTCCTTCTTCTTCATCTTCCCACTCCCATAGATGCCCTTCTGGTCCCATATTCAAATATTCAAATCCTTCTTTGGAGTAGAAATAATCAATCCAGCGAATCGATGCTTCTGGATTCGGATTACTTTCTGAAATAGAGAAGGCTCCTCTGGACATCCCATGACCAAGAGGAATTACAGGCTCTCTGGAATCGTCATTCGTCAAAGGATAGAACATTGGATTCCCGACAGCTTCTTCTTCCGGTTCTCCAGTAGTAAAGAAAGAGTACCAATCCGGGAAAACACCAATGCGGCTGTCTTGACCTTTGGCCTTTTTCTGTTCATCAGACTGAGAAAATGTTTCCGAATCCAATAACCCTTCTTCATAAAGTTTATGCATATACGTCAAATACTCTTTATATGCTTCTTCCATTGGGGCATAACGCACTTTTCCGTTATTTTCTTCAATTCCCCATTCCTTGATACCAAATGCAGCAAGCAGCCATGGACGGGAGCTTTCCATTTTTACATCCAATAACGGAATTTCATCAGCTTGTCCATTTCCGTTTGGATCTTCTTCTTTAAACCGTTTCAATAATTCATAGAATTCATCTGTAGTTTTGGGTAATTCCTCAACTCCTAGTGCTTCCAGCCATTTCCCGTTATACCATAATGGCCCTGTATACCATTGTGCAGTTGTTTCATCACTGACCATCGGTAAGGAGTAGATGTGGCCGTCAACGGTTGTAATTGACTTTTTAATATCCGGTCTTTCTTCCAGCAGTTTTTTCAAATTCGGGGCATATTCTTCAATCAATTCTTCCAGTGGTATAAGTACACCCTGCTCTCCATAATCAACCTCCATCCCAGGTGTCAAATTATCTGTGCCTGCACCGTAAATAATATCCCCTATGTCCCCGCTGGTAAAGGCAAGGTTCAGCTTTGTCTGAAAATCACTGACCGGCGGCGTAACGTATTTGAATTGAATGTTGGTCTTCTCTGTATAGTCCTTCAGCAGCTCCATGTTTTCCCACTCTTCGATTCCGTTTCCCGGAGCCATCATTGTTAATTGTATTTCTTCATCCACAATAGGAAATCCCTCTTTGTTGACCTCCGCTTCTGCTGCTTTTTGTGCATTTGCATCTCTTTTTTGCGTTTCTTCATCTGAACCGCATGCTGCCATTATGGTGATGAATAGCATTAAAGTTACTAGCAGCCTCCAAGTTTGTTTCATTGTTATTCTCCTTTCCATTTTACAAATAATCCATAAATTTCATATTATTCATCTCTAACCTTTTAGCGAGCCAATCATAACACCCTTTACGAAGAAGCGTTGTAAAAATGGATATATAATAATAATCGGCAAGGTGGAAACAATCATTACACCATATTTGATAACTGCTGCAAGTTGTTGCTTACTGTGCATTGCTTCTGCCATACTTCCTGTTACATCCGTGTTCTGTGAAGCCATTTCTTGTAAAACAAGTATTTCCCTCAAAACCAGCTGAAGCGGAAACAGTTCTTTGTCTGATAAATAAATCAATGCATTAAAGTAGCCATTCCAATGTCCTACACCATAGAATAGTCCCATTACTGCGATAATAGGCATAGACAAAGGCAATATGATTTTGAAAAACATTTTAAAGTTAGATGCTCCGTCAATAATTGCCGCTTCCTCCAGTTCTTTCGGGATCGTTGACTGGAAAAACACCCTGGCAATAACAATATTCCAGACAGCCGCTGCATTTGGCAGAACCATTGCCCAAATGGTGTCGATTAACCCAACACTTTTTACAACCAGATAAGTAGGAATCAACCCGCCACTGAAAAACATAGTAATTACGAACATTGCCATGAATAAATTTCTGCCCGCAAAATCCTTCCTCGACAAGGCATATGCTGCAGGTATAGTTACGGCAAGATTAATTGTTGTCCCCAATACTGTATAGAATAGGGTATTTAAATACCCTTTCCAGATTGCACCATTTTCAAAAATAATGCGATATCCTTCAAACGTAATTCCTTTAGGAAAAAGCCACATTTTTCCTGAATTCACATCGGCAGGGTCACTAATAGATGCACTGATTATATATACCAGAGGATACAGTACAATTAACGTAGCAAAACCCAGGAAAACGTAAATCAGAATTTTTATAATCTTATCGGTCATTGTTTCACTGATAGCTGAATTCATCAAAACCCTCCCTTTTTACCATAAACTTGTTTCTGATCGTTTTTTTGCAATTTGGTTGACAGTTATAAGCAGAATTGCGTTAATTACTGAGTTAAATAGACCGACTGCAGCTGCAAAACTGTACTGTGCATCCAACAATCCAGCCTGGTAAACAAATGTTGCGATAACATTAGACGATTCCAAGTTAAGCGGATTTTGTAAAAGCAAGATTTTCTCGAATCCCATTGCCATAATATTTCCCAGGTTCATAATTAACAGTATAATCATCGTCGGTACGAGAGCGGGAATGTTGATATGCCAAATCCGTTGCAGTCTGGTTGCTCCATCTACAATTGCTGCTTCATGATGCTGTGGATCCACTCCGGAAAGCGCCGCCAAATAAATAATCGTTCCCCAGCCAGTGCTTTGCCATACGCCGGAAAAAACATATACTGTCTTAAACCATTTCGGATCACTCATAAAAGGAATTGGATCTAATCCCAATAATGTAAGCCCGTGGTTTATAATCCCCGTTGCAGGAGAAAGAAAAGCAATAATCATACCGGCCATTACTACAACTGATATAAAATGGGGTGCATAAGTGACTGTTTGTACCGTTCTTTTATATAGCCCATCCTTTGCTTCGTTTAAAGCAAGCGCCAAAATAATAGGCAGTGGAAATCCGATGATTAATTCATACACGCTGAGTCCCAACGTATTCTTTATAAGGTCCCAGAAATAATATGAATCAAAAAATCGTTTAAAATGTTCTAGCCCTACCCATTCGCTTCCCCAAATCCCACTCGAAGGAATAAAATCTTTAAAAGCAATTTGAATACCGTACATTGGAATATAATGAAAAATAAAAAAATATAAAAAGGCAGGTAAAATAAATATGTACAGCTGCCAATTCTGTAATATTTTTTTATTCTTCTTTTTTGGCTTTGGCAGTTTTGCCGGAACTTTCCTGCTTTTTGGTGTTTGTTGCTTTTCTTCCTCGGTTAACACCGTTGCCGTATTTGAATCCATATCCTTTCCTCCCCTCATGTAACTGCTTTCATTCTAGATTTTTCTGAATACAGATTCAATATGTATATTTGGTTATAACTTGTAGCCATACACTGCAAGAATCGATTTACCGCCCGCCCACCAATAAACTTAAAAATTTAAGATATGTTAAATTTGTTCACCTATGTCAAATACGTTGAAACCATGATAAACGCTATAATAGCACCGTTTACAAATTATGTAGTAATCAAACCATCTACTGATTTTCTCTCTTCTGCGTATAACGCAAAAGGAGAATCAGTCCTCCGCCAAAAGCTAATAAAAAAGCTGATAAAAGAATTCGAGACATATTGGATATACTTGATTAACCAAGTATGGCCGATCCCGTAATTTTCTTATCAACTGGATAGTATCATCACAGTAGAAATAAGTGACATCCACATTTTCAAGACATATGAGAAGTCTATAAAAAAGCCTGATATAAGCTCGTTTTAAAAAACAAGTTATCAGGCTACTTTTCCCTATTTACATTTCTATTTAGCGAATGAATTAATTTAATTATATATATTTCTTAGTTTTATAGTTAAACTCAACTTCTATTAATCACTTTCTTTCCATCGATCATAGGCTTGCTGATAGATTTCCACATATTCTTCTGTATTCATTTTCTGAACTGTTTCTACATAATTATCCCAATTGGATAATGGTTCTACGCCTGTAATAAACTTTGCTTCCATTTGCTGGACATAGGATTTCAAATCTACTTCAATCGTATTAACTTTCTTTTGCTCGTCTGTTGTTAAATAGACTAAAGGAAAAGGTACTTCAGCATAGGGTTCGATTTTTTCTTTTGTTTCCGCAGCAATAAATTTATCGAAATCTGATTCTTCTAATCCACGGATTGGACCACTCTTTGTTGGTGTCGGAATCCCGTAATCCGGAGAAATAGTGGCTCGGAAATCTTCCCTGGAATCATAGCCTTGAGGGACATCGAGTAATTTTCTTTTTTCCCCTTCCCACTCCCAAAGCTCTCCTTCCGGTCCCATGTTTAAAAATTCATAGCCTTCTTGCGAATAAAAATAATCAATCCATCTAATCGATGCTTCCGGATTAGGATTTTTATTTGTAATAGAGAAGGTTCCTCGCTCAATTGCAGGATTTCTCGGTATAATGGGCTCCTCTGAAACAGGGCTTGTCAAAGGCTGGAACATCGGATTGTTCATCGATTCGTCTTCAGCTTCTCCAGTGGTAAAAAATGAAAAGTAATCTGGAAAAGCTCCTACTCTGTTATTCTGTCCTTTTGCCTTCTTTTGTTCATCTGCTTGTGAAAATGTCTCCGAGTCCAATAATTTTTCGCTATAAAGTTTATTCATATACGTTAAATATGATTTATACTCCTCTGTAATTGGGGTATATCGGACTTTTCCATTCTGTTCTTCAATCCCCCACTCCTTCATCCCAAAAGCTCCTAACATCCAATGACGTGTGCTATCCATGTTCACATCAATCATCGGGATCTCATCGGCTTCCCCATTTCCATTAGGATCTTCATCTCTAAAACGAACCAGTAGTTCATAAAATTCATCTGTTGTTTCAGGTAATTCTTTTACATCAAGCGCTTCCAGCCATTTTCCGTTATACCAGATTGGTCCTTTGTACCAGATTGAGGTTGAACCGACAGACACTCTCGGCAAGGAATAAATATGTCCGTCCACAGTAGTGATAGATCTTTTTACATCCGGATTTTCTTCTAACATTTTTTGGATATGTGGAGCATATTCTTTAATTAATTCTTCTAAAGGAATTAATAATCCTTGTTCCCCGTAATCTACTTCCATCGCGGGAGTTAAATCATCAGACCCGGCAGCGTAGATAATGTCTCCCATATCTTCACTTGCAAAGGCTAAATTAAGCTTCGTTTGAAAATCATTCATTGGAGGGGTGGTGTATTTAAATTTAACATTTGTCATATCTGAATAGGCAATTAAAGTTTCCATATTGCTCCACTCCTCCATACCGGCACCTGGCGCCATCAGGGTCAACTCTATCTCTTCATCTACGATAGGAAAACCTTCTTTATTTACATCTACACTTGCAGCATGTTCCATTTTTTTATTTTCTTCATCATCTACCTTCTCCGTGGAAGCACATGCTGTCAATATAGACATCAATAAGGTAACAGCTATAAATAATTTCCAAATCTTCCTCATTTTAATCCCCCAATATAGTAATTTATTAACTTTTTTATTTAAAATCGCTCCATAAGTCCAGCAATCATTGAGATAGTACTACAATAGAATTTTTCACTATTTCTCTATATAGAAAGATAGCCAGACAAAACTTATTTTTTCAGAACACTGCCCGGGTCGACGGACTTTTAGGGTTTACATATTAGCGAAAGCAAGTAGGAAATCTAGTTACTCCTCCAGTTGTTATAGGCCTCCTGATGAATTTCAACATATCTGTCAATGCCCATCTCCTTTATTGTTTCTACATATTTATCCCAATTTGATATCGGCTCCACACCGGTGATAAATTTTGCTTCCATTTGTTCCACATATGACTTCAAATCTACTTCAATCGTATTTATTTCTTTTTGTTCTTCTCTTTTTATACTTACTTCAGGAATAGCAACCTGATAATATGGTTCTCTTTTTTCTTCTGTTTCATCAATTGTAAAAAGAGCAAAATCATCAGGCTCTTCTTTTACCTCAAGAGGAGGATTTAAAAATGGTGCTGCAATTCCATATGATGGTGTTAACGTCTTGCGGTATTCTTCTGTATTGTCATATCCTTCAGGCAGGGGAAGCTGATTTCTTTTATTTTTTTCTTCGTCAGCCCATTCCCATCTATACCCTTCAGGCCCCTGGTCGAGATATACTCCTCCATCCTCCGTATAAAAATAATCTGCCCATCTGATAGATGCCTCCGGATAAGGATTTTCTTCCGTTAAAATAAAAGCGCCACGGTTAAAACCTTGCGATGCAGTAACAATTAATTCATCAGACACCGGACTTGTTAATGGAACAGTCATTGGATTATTTACTGCTTCATCATTTGCCTCACCAGTTAAAAAGTAAGAATAGTAACCTCCCAGCAGACCAATTTTATTTTCCTGTCCTTTTGCGTTTACTTGATCTTCAGATTGAGAAAATGTCTCCGGATCCAGCAAGTTCTCCTCATATAACCTGTTCATATATATTAAATATTCTTTATAATTTTCGGTTATTGGCGCATAGCGAACTTCGCCATCTATTTCTTCTATACCTTGGCTTTTCAAACCGAAAGCGTTCAGAAATAACATTCTGATGGGGTCCATTCCTTCACTGCTGATTGGAATTTCATCCGCTTCCCCATTTTCATTTGGATCTTCATCCCGGAATTGAATTAATAAATCATAAAGTTCATCTGTTGATTCAGGCAGCTCCTCTACTTCTAAAGAATCCAGCCACTTTCCGTTATACCACACAGGGTTCACCCATTTTCCTCTGTGATCCGTATTAATATGGGGCAAAGCATAAATATGACCGTCTGCTGAAGTAATCGATTTTTTGATATCCGGTCTTTCTTCCAGCACTTTTTTCATGTTCGGTCCATACTCCTCGATTAAATCCTCTAAAGGTAAAAATAGACCCTGCTCTCCGTATTCTCCTTCCATACCTGAAGTCAAATCAATTGGTCCATAAATAATATCGTCTAAATCACCGCTGGATAGAGCAAGATTTAAGTTTGTGCCAAAATCACTGGCCGGAGGAGTATTAAATTCAAAATGTATATTGGTTTCTTCTGCATAATCTTGAAAAAAGGGCATATCCTTCCATTCTGTACCTTGTGCATTCGGCCCCATCATCGTCATCGTAATTTCTTCATCAACAATTGGAAAACCTTCTTTTCTTACTTCTACATCAATGGCATGTTGTTTATCCTCCTCAGCTCCCGATGAACAAGCTGATATAAAACACGCTGTAACGATTGTAACAACTGACATCATCACTCTATTCCCCATCCATAATCTCCTTTCTTACTCTTTTATAGTGAGTTGATAGATTTCGGCAGAATTTACAGTACCTCCTTTTTTTGTAATGCTTACATATTAGTTCTTTTTGAAACCGTTTTCAATATGTGTATTTGCGTATGAATTGTCACTGTTACTAGGCAACATTTGTTTACAAAGGTTTTATACTTTATGTGATATGTGAAACTTGTCCAACTATGCTGATTATTACAAAAATGAGGAGAACCTCTTGGTTCCCCTCATTTTTATTATCGATTAAACCTGCGATATTGTCCTGGTGTGATACCAACATTCTTTTTGAATTTCCTGGTAAAATTAGCAACATCCTTATATCCGACATTCAAAACAATCTGCTTGATTGAATCATTGCTTTTTACCAATTGCTGTTTAACATAATTCATTCTTAGCTCTTGTACATATTCAGAGAAATTTACACCGGTTTGGTCTTTAATAAAGCGGCTGACATAAGATGCCGATAGTTGGAATTCAACTGCAATTTTCCCCAGTGATAGGTCGTACTGATCAAAATTGAGCTGTATATAGTTTAGAATATCTTTTCGTAACTGATCATTATGGCTTTCTTTATCTTTTGCAACTTCCTTGCAGACCTCCTGAATCATTGTCAGCAAATCTCTATGCAGCTGTTCAGACGAGCTAAATTCTGCAAGTTTATCAATATTTTGTATATGGTTCCTGAGCCCAAGATCCGATATTGTTTTAATAACCGTATTAATAATATCGTAGTATATCAACTTCACAGCATGCAGTGGAAGCCCTTTCTTTGTATGCAGCGAAAAAATGTCAGTTAACGTTTCCTTTGCTACTGCCACATCACCCTGTTTTAAACTCTGCACCAGTTTTATTTGTTCTTCTCTAGGGTAACCGAAGACCTGCTCCTGTTCCAAACTTATATCTTCAAAGTTAATAATGCTTCCCGCTGGATACATAAATTTATAATCCATAGCTGCCAGTGCTTCAATGTAGGAACGATTTATTGATTTTTTTTCATTACAAATTCCTCCCACACTAATTGTAGGCTCCGAGGAAAGCCTCTCTCTCATATAATACTGTACTTCTCTAATTACCTGTCCCCTTTCTTGCCCAGCATTCCCATGTCTTTTCTCTAAGCCGATAATCAACGCGAATGTGTCATTATAAAGTAAATTGACAGCCTGCCCAACGGCATTCGTCAGTGCAAGTTCAGAAAAATCCTTTAATACTTTCTCCCTTATTTCTACTTCATTTGCTTTAACATTTTTTTCCTCAAAAAAGATTATGGCAACAAAGTAGGCTTCAGCTTTTATTGGAATATGCAATGTATCCAGCATCTTCTCTATTTCTTTCTCATCATTTATATCTCCTCTTAGCAAACGGACCAACAGTTGTTCCCTTGCAAAAGGCTGCTGTAAATCGACGGTTTCATTAATCATCTGATAATCGTGATAAATATGCGAAATACGGTGTTGAATAGTTTCCAACTCATTTTTATTTTCATTATTAAGGCCGCCATTTGTCAGTTCAAACAATTTTTTTATCGGCTTGTACTGATTTCTGCCCAAATAAACTGCAAGCACAATACCCAACACAAAAATCCCTGTTATAATCAAGAGGATTAATTGCTTTGTATGCTGCAATCTTTCAAAAAACTGTTCCGTATCCAGGATCGTTACAAATGTCCAACCACTGTCATCCGATTTAACAGTTGAACGTGAATATTCATTCCCATTAATTTTTAAATTATCGATCCCCTGCTTGTTTCCAATAATCTTATCCAAATCTGACTGTGCAATATCTTCATCATGTATTGCAGCTGCAACCTCTTCATTATTTTCATTCAAAATATATGCATTTCCTTCAAAATCGCCAAGAATGGTTTCCATCTGGTCATTCATCATAGATTCCTTAATAAAAAACATCACCGTTCCATAAGGCGTCGGATTATTTGGTGCAATTGGGAACAAATAAGCGACAACACGTTCCTTATTTCCTTCATTTGTAATGATATTTTCAGCAGATTTAATCATTGGCAAATTCGTATGTAATTCTTCTATAAACTGTTCTTTTTCCCAATCCTCAAACTGGTATTTTCTTTCTAAGAGTACATTAAGCGGGTAAGAGCCATTGGTGGAATACAAAATATCTTTTGAATGATAATAAACAAATAATTCTTCTATAATGGAACTATTTGCTTTATATTTTTTCAACTCATCGATGGCCTCACCACCGTAATAATCATCACTCACCATGTAGGGAGTTAAACGGGGATCATAGGATATTCTTGCAGCAAGCGTTTCCAATTCATTCATTCTTTCATCTGTCAATTGTTTTACTTGTTCCAATTTACTGATATTGGCCTGTTCAATTTCTTCACGTAAACTGGAAACCGAATTCTTGTATACGATAAAACTTAAAACAGAAAATGGAACTAGAAATATTAATAGATAGGAGACAATATATTTGTATAATAAGCGGGATTTTAACCATTTAAATTTAGACAACTCCCTGGCCTCCTTTTATTTTTAATTCATCTTTTTTTCTTCCAGTTGAATAAAAGCTCTATGAGCAAACCATGTAATAGGAAAAATAGTCAATGACGCTCCCAAAAAAAAAGTCAGCACCGGAAGATATATAAATAAATAATACAGCAATAAAATGCATAACAGCATAGCAATTGTTTCAAAAGGCCGGGCAAATGCAACGAAGAAGGATTGCTTGAAATATTGAAAGTATTTTAATTTATAACGTGAAAATACAGGAAAGAAATATAAAAGAACCACGATATATAGTAAAACGATAAGTAATAATAAAGAATGGATAAACGCAGATTGGATTACTTGTTTAGATATGTTCAAATCCATATATAGAAAGACGCCTATCCCTAGAAGAACAATTCCCAGCCCATTCGATCTTAAAAATTGTTTCTTATATGTATGAAGAAAAACCTGAAAAATAGGCGCATCGTATCCTTCCTGGAACCATTTACTTATAACTGTAGTCACCGAAACAGTTGCTGGAATAACCCCAAAAAGACCAAGTCCTAATATAGTAAACATAAGCCAGAGTATTTGTAAATAAATCATTTTAGATAACCAATTTCCAAAATCGTAAAAAACCTTAATAAAACCGCTTAGTGCTGACATATTTCCCCTCCCATTTAATGTTATCGGCCTCTCATTAATAAATTGTTCGATACATCCGAATCTTCTTATTTATCAAATAATAAAAATTACAACTTACCCTCTCTGTATAACAAACATATCATACTTATCCATCTTTTAGTAGGCTCAAATTTTACGCTCTTTCGATATAATTTTGCCCTTACAATATACATTTTTTTGAAATCCATCACCTTACCCGCACTTCAAATTTTCACTGCACTGAAATACTTTTACGATAAAAACAAGAAAAGTATCTGATTAAAAAAACCTCTGTCTATGATGAATCATTCATCTTAGACAGAGGTTTCTCCATTTTTATTACATATTATTTATCGGCTAAGTTGTAGAAAGAAGTTAATCCGCCATACTCGCCCATGCCAGCTAATTCATCTTCAATGCGAAGTAACTGGTTGTATTTCGCAACACGGTCTGTACGGGATGGAGCACCTGTTTTGATTTGACCAGCATTTGTGGCAACTGCAATATCAGCAATTGTTGTATCTTCTGTTTCACCAGAACGGTGAGAGATAACAGCTGTATAGCCAGCACGTTTCGCCATTTCAATTGCTTCAAAAGTTTCTGTAAGTGTACCGATTTGGTTAACTTTGATAAGGATAGAGTTACCAATACCCTGTTCGATACCTTTAGAAAGTTTTGCAGTGTTTGTAACAAATAAATCGTCACCTACAAGCTGTACTTTATCGCCAAGACGATCTGTTAATAATTTGAAGCCGTCCCAGTCGTTTTCATCTAAACCATCTTCAATAGAGATGATTGGGTATTTAGAAATCATTTCTTCGTACCAGTCAACCATTTCTTCAGAAGTACGTACAACGCCTTCCCCTTTAAGGTTGTATTTACCATCGCTGTAGATTTCAGAAGCAGCTACATCCATAGCAAGTTTTACTTCTTCGCCAGGCTTGTAACCGGCAGCTTCAATTGCTTCAACAATTGTTTGAAGAGCTTCTTCATTGGAACCAAGGTTTGGAGCAAATCCGCCTTCGTCCCCAACAGCAGTATTATAACCTTTTGAGCCTAATACTTTTTTCAGGGAGTGGAAGATTTCAGCGCCTGTGCGTAGTGCTTCTTTGAAAGAATCTGCGCCTACAGGCATAATCATGAATTCTTGAATATCTACGTTGTTATCTGCATGCTCTCCACCATTTAAGATATTCATCATTGGTGTTGGAAGAGTTTTTGCATTGAATCCGCCAAGATAGTTGTATAAAGGAACCTCTAAGTGGTTAGCTGCTGCACGGGCTGCTGCCATAGATACGCCTAAGATAGCATTAGCGCCTAATTTTCCTTTGTTTTCTGTACCATCTAAATCGATCATTAAAGCATCAATAATATTTTGACGGGTTGCATCTAAACCGATTAGTTCAGGAGCAATGATTTCATTTACGTTTTCTACCGCTTTTTCAACACCTTTACCAAGGTAACGGTTTTTATCGCCATCACGTAATTCTACAGCTTCATATTCACCTGTAGAAGCACCGCTTGGTACGATTGCAGAGCCAAAAGCTCCGGATTCAGTGAAAATTTCTACCTCAACAGTCGGGTTACCTCTTGAGTCTAATACTTCTCTTGCGTATACGTCAGTAATATATGGCATTATTTTCTCTCCTTTAATGTAATTCAAAAAGTTCGTCAAAAATGACACTTCAGGAAAAGGTACTTCTACTAAGTACGTCCACGTCCTGTGGACAACGTAGAAGTCATCACATCCTGTGAAAGCTCGTTAGCTTGCATTTCCGTTGGGGCTGGGACTGCGATTACTCGCCCCCATTAAAAGAGCTGCTCACGTATTAAAAGCATACGTTCCGCTACTCAATACTGCGCTGCCTCAAACTTCTTGGTCATTTCCACCAATCTTTTTGACTATTTATTTTAAATTTTTATTTTTTAATCAAGGATGAACCAGTCATTTCTTCCGGTTTCTCTACATCAAGTAAATCTAATAATGTTGGTGCCAAGTCAGCAAGAATGCCGCCGTCCCGCAATGTTATATCATCTTTCGTTACGATAACGGGAACAGGGTTTGTTGTATGGGCAGTCATTGGTTTATCTTCCAATGTAATAACCTCATCAGAGTTTCCGTGGTCAGCTGTAATAATAGCATGTCCACCTAACTCCGTAATCTTGTCAACAATTTTACCAAGACATTCATCGACTGCTTCAATCGCATCGATAGTCGGTTGCAGCATTCCTGAATGACCTACCATATCCGGATTGGCAAAGTTTAAGATAATCGCATTCTGCTCTCCGCCGTCAAGTTCTTTTAATAACGCGTCCGTTACTTCATAAGCACTCATTTCCGGTTGCAAATCGTAGGTTGCTACTTTTGGTGAATCAATAAGAATACGTTTTTCACCATCAAATTCTTTTTCACGGCCACCGCTCATAAAGAAGGTGACATGTGGATATTTTTCTGTTTCTGCAATACGTAATTGGTTCAGGTTGTTCTGAGCTAAAACTTCGCCAATCGTATTATCCAAGTTAATTGGTTTATATGCAACATATCCATCCACAGTTTCACTGAAGTTCGTCATCATAACAAACTCAAGATTCTTTGGAGCTTTCTCTCCGCGGTCGAAATCTCTGAAATCGTCGTTTGCAAATGTTCTTGAAACCTGAATAGCGCGGTCAGGACGGAAGTTATAGAAGATAATAGCATCTTCGTCTTCAATAGTTGCAACAGGTTTATCATTCTCATCTGTAATAACAGAAGGAATCACAAATTCATCGTAAATTTCGTTTTTATAGCTGTCTTCTACTACTTCAGCAGCACTGTGATAAGAAGGGCCTTCTCCATAAACCATAGCATCATATGCTTTTTTCACACGATCCCAGCGCTTATCGCGGTCCATGGAATAGTAGCGTCCAGAAACGGTCGCAATTTGACCTACTCCTAATTCCTTCATTTTTTCTTCAGTCTGTTTCAGATATTCACCCGCTGTTTGTGGACCTACATCACGGCCATCAAGGAAAGCATGAACATATACTTTCTCTAAACCATGCTGCTTTGCCAGTTCCAATAAGGCGAATAGATGATTGATATGACTATGCACACCGCCATCAGATAAAAGCCCGAAAAGATGTAATGCTTTATCTTTCTCTTTTGCATGTTTTACAGCATCAACAAGTGCATCTACCTCGAAAAAGTCGCCTTCCTCAATAGATAGATTAACACGTGTCAAACTTTGATAAACAACACGGCCTGCGCCAATATTTAAATGACCAACCTCAGAGTTACCCATTTGGCCCTCAGGCAGTCCAACTGCGTTACCGGAAGCAGTCAGCTGATTATGTGCATAAGCATTCCAATAACGGTCAAAGTTTGGTGTGTTTGCCTGCTTGACTGCATTTCCTTTTACTTCATCACGGATAGCAAAGCCATCCAGAATAATTAATGCAGCTAATTTATCTTGACTCATTTTGTACCTGCCTCCACTAATTGAACAAAGGATTCCGGTTCTAAGCTTGCGCCGCCGACAAGTGCTCCATCAATATCAGATTGAGCAAGAAGTTCATCAATATTAGCAGGCTTTACGCTGCCGCCATATTGGATAATTACTTGGTCAGCTATGCCTTGAGAAGTAATTTCTGCAATTACTTTACGTGTTTTTGCACAAACTTCATTTGCATCCTCGCTGGAAGCTGTTTTTCCTGTTCCAATTGCCCAAATTGGCTCATATGCAACAATTGTTTGTGTTACTTGCTCATCAGATAACCCTGCCAATGCTTTTTTTACCTGATTGCCAACAACATCCATGGTTTCGTTTGCTTCACGCTGTTCCAGTGTTTCACCTACACAAACAATTGGAGTTAAGCCATGTGCAAAGGCTGCTTTTGTTTTTTGATTAACAGTTTCATCTGTTTCCGCAAAATACTCACGGCGTTCAGAGTGTCCGATAACAACATGTGTTACGCCTATATCTGTTAACATAACCGGGCTGACTTCCCCAGTGTAAGCTCCAGATTCTTTAAAGTGCATGTTTTGAGCAGCAACTTTCACATTTGAACCCTTTGCTTTTTCAACAAGAGCAGGTAAATGTACGAAAGGTGCACAAACAATTGCTTCTGTATTCCCACCTGAAGCTTTTGGAATAACGGCATCCATAAAATCAGATGCTTCCGCCAGTGTTTTATTCATTTTCCAGTTTCCCGCAATAACTACTTTTCGCATGCGCTCACCTCATCCATTCTTAATTATTTATCGTTTAACGCATCTACTCCCGGCAGAACTTTACCTTCCATAAATTCTAACGAAGCTCCCCCGCCTGTAGATACATGGTTCATTTCACTTGCCAGACCGAATTTTTCTACTGCCGCTGCAGAGTCTCCACCGCCAATAACAGAGAATCCTTCTGTTTCAGCTACAGCGTCAGCAACTGCTTTTGTACCGCCGGCAAATGCATTTAATTCAAATACACCCATTGGCCCATTCCAAATAACTAATTTAGAATCTTTTATGATTGAAGCAAATGCTTCACGAGTTTTTGTTCCGATATCCAACGCTTCCCAATCAGCAGGAATTTGATCGATATCAACAATTTTCGTATTCGCATCTTCTGAAAAATCATCTGCTACAACTGCATCAACTGGTAAAACAAAATTAACGCCTTTGTCTTCTGCTTTTTGCATAAACTCTTTCGCTAAATCAATTTTGTCTTCCTCTAATAGAGATTTACCAATTTCATACCCTTGCGCTTTAATAAATGTATAAGCTAATCCGCCGCCAATAATCAAGTTATCAACTTTGTCGAGCAGATTATCAATAACATTGATTTTATCTTTTACCTTTGCTCCGCCGATAATTGCGGTAAATGGACGCGCCGGATCTTCCAATGCTTTCCCGAGAACTTCGATTTCTTTTTCCATTAAAAGCCCTGCTGCAGCTGGAAGCTTTGTAGCAATACCTGTTGTAGAAGCATGGGCACGGTGTGCTGCTCCAAAGGCATCATTTACATATACATCAGCCATTTGTGCAAATGCATCAACTAACGCTGGATCATTCTTTTCTTCACCAGCCTCAAAACGAACGTTCTCAATTAATAAAATATCGCCATTTTGTAATTGGTCGATAGCTTTATTAACTTCTTCACCGTAGACTTCATCCGTCTTAATTACTTCTTTGTTTATTAAATCGCTCAAACGTTTTGCTACCGGATCTAAGCGAAGTTCCTCTACAACTGTCCCTTTAGGACGTCCAAGGTGACTCGCTAAGATAAGTTTTGCTCCTTTATCCGTCAACTCACGAATTGTCGGCAATGCAGCACGAATACGTGTATCGTCCGTAATTTCGCCGTCTTTTAAAGGCACGTTAAAATCTACCCGGCAAAATACACGTTTACCTTCTACTTGTAAATCAGCAATGGTTTTTTTGTTCAACGGAATCCCTCCTAATTAGGTATATGTAACTCTCGTTATTATACCATTTTATCTTGCTTTACTACTAATTCTAGTGAAAATAAGTGTTCAAAAAGTCCGTTAAAAGGACCGAGTCGGCTAAAATCGCAACGTCCTAGGGTTGCGATTACTCACCCCATCGAAGACATTTGTTGCAACGCCGACACTAACACGTCCTGTGCGTGGAAAGTTCAAGGCAGCGTAGCTTCGAGTAGCGGAATGTATGTTTTTAAATACATGAGCAACTCTTTTAATGGGGCGAGTAATCGCAGCCCCAACGCAGAAACAAGCTAACGAACTTCCACAGGATGCGGTGACTTCTACGTTGCCCACACGACGTGGGCGCTTTTAGTAGAAGGTCCTTTTCCCGATGCGTCATTTTTAATGGGCTTTTTGAACATCCTATAAAAAGAAAATAGAGGAGGAAAACTGCTCCCTCCTCTACTTATACCGTTCGGAGAGGCTTACCTTACAACGAACGTCGTTTATTATCTTATAGTCCTTTTTTAGCCATGAATACAGCTAAGTCTACACAACGAGAAGAGTAACCCATTTCATTATCATACCAAGAAACAACTTTTACAAGGTTGCCTTCCATTACGATTGTAGATAAAGAATCGAAAATAGAAGAGTGATTGTTTCCTACGATATCAGAAGAAACGATTGGATCTTCCGTGTACTCAAGGATTCCTTTTAATGGTCCTTGCGCAGCTTCTTTCATTGCATTGTTAACATCTTCAACAGTTACTTCTTTATCAAGTTCAGCAACTAAGTCAGTTAATGAACCATCTGGAGTTGGAACACGTACTGCGTTACCGTTTAATTTACCGTTAAGTTCTGGTAATACCAGACCAACTGCTTTAGCAGCCCCAGTTGAAGTAGGGATGATGTTTTGAGCAGCTGCACGCGCACGACGATAGTCTTTATGCGGTAAATCAAGGATTTGCTGATCATTTGTATAAGAGTGGATTGTAGTCATTAATCCACGTTTAATGCCAAAGTTATCGTTTAATACTTTAGCAAATGGTGCTAAGCAGTTTGTTGTACAAGAAGCATTAGATACTACATTGTGCTGAGCCGGATCGTATTTATCATCATTAACACCCATAACGATTGTTAAATCTTCGCCATTAGCTGGTGCAGAGATAATTACTTTTTTAGCTCCTGCTTGAATGTGTTTTTCAGCATCTGCTTTTTTAGTGAAGATACCAGTAGATTCGATAACGATTTCTACACCAAGGTCTCCCCATCCAAGGTTAGCAGGATCACGTTCAGACAGTACTGTGATTTCTTTCCCGTCAACAACAAGGTTAGAACCATTTACACTGATTTCTTCTTCCAATTTTCCATGAACTGAGTCATATTTCAATAAGTGTGCAAGCATGTTAGCATCTGTTAAATCGTTGATTGCTACAATCTCCACTTCATCATTTTTTAAAGATTGACGAAATACGTTACGTCCAATTCTTCCAAAGCCATTAATACCAACTTTTACAGCCATATTAAATTCCTCCTAAGAATATCTTGAAATTTTTATTTATATAAAGAGGTTATCCTCTTAATATCTTTTCTGCAGCACCTTGATCGGTGATTAACATATTGCTCTTCCCCTGTTTAAAGTAAGAGTTAATTGCATTTCCCTTCGATGCCCCTCCAGCAACTGTAATAATATGCTTTGATTCATCCATATCCTCCAGCTGCAATCCTACTGTTTTTACTTTGTAAACAATATCGCCATAGACATTAAAGTAATAACCAAAGGCTTCTGAAACTGCATTTTCCGACTTTAATAAATCCAATACTTTCTGGGAAGACTTCCTTCGTTCCGCCATACGCAATGCATCTCCAATTCCATGTAAAACAATGTTAGAAGCTTTAATAACAGCTAATGCATCAATCACATGGGGTTCCTGAATAATCAGTTCGTATGTGGAATCACTAATCGGATCTGGTACATAAAGCATTCTGTATTGACTATTTGATCTTCTGGCCATTTCTGAAACAATACGCGATGCCTGATTCTCAACCTTTTCACCAATACCGCCTCTTGCAGGGACAAATAATACATCTGTTCCTTCAGGCAATGGTTTCATTGCATCGGCTACTGCAGCGATAGTGCTTCCGCCTGTCACAGCAACTGTATTGTTTTTTTGTAAGACAGATTGCAGATAGGCAACACTTGCTTTCCCCATCTCCGCTTTTATTTGAGGATTATGATCACTATCACCAGGAACTACAATCACATTATCAACCGATAAAGTACGTTTTAACTGATCCTCCAGATTATCTAACCGGGACAAATCTCCAATTAAAGCGGCTAACTGATCCAGGACTACTTTTCCCTCATTGGTAATAAACATACCCTTCGAAGTAACCTCGACTAACCCTTGTCCATGAAGAAAATCAATCTCCCCGCGAACATGCCGCTCTGTTAAATTTGTACTTTCCGCTAATGCTCGTCTGCCAATTGGCTGATGCAAATGTACATGCTGTAATAACGTATACCTTTCCTGCATCAAACTAACCAATTCAGGTACGATTTTTCTCTGTAGGGCCATGATGGAATCCATTTTAACCATTCTCCTCTGTTCGGGATTAAAAGCGTCCCAGGTGGTAGTTCTACGTCCCGAATCAATTGTATTATAACATACATCCTATCAAAAGCAAAGAAAAAGTCTTAAAACAGCTGCTATTTTATACAAAAGTAAGAAGCATTTTATACCCCCTAATTTCTTCATTAAAATGCATACACTTTATCTATTCCCATTGCATGTGAAGTTAAACACAGAAACTTATTTAAAACTGTTTTTTTATGCAATATAGAAAGAGATTCTCCAAAAATCAACTTTTAGAGAATCTCTTTCTTATTCAGACAGCAGTCTGCTGATATTTTCTATATTTATTTCATTTCCGTATACTTCTTTTTCTTTGTATGCTATCACAGGAATCATTAATTGATACTTTTCTAATAAAACCTCCGATTGATAAATATCTATTTCTTCTATTAGAATATTATTCGTATTCAGCATATCTAATAATGCTTTTGCTTCGTCACATAAAGGGCAATTATTCTTAGTATAGAATTGAATCATTTTCTCAGTCCGTTCTCCTTTTCCGCTTTGAGGAAGATTGAATACCCAATTCTTCTCTGTATTTCATCACTGTTCTTCTTGCTACATATACTTGATACAGCTCTTCCAGTTTCCTGCGAATTTTTTCGTCAGAGAGCGGCCGGGCCTGGTCTTCATCAGCTATAATCTCCTGTACATACTGCTTCACGACCACGCGGGCAACTCCTTCTCCTTTTCGGGCTTCACGCTGCAATAAATACTTTACCCGAAGAATACCGAAATCAGTTTGTAAATATTTATGACTGATGGTGCGGCTGATGGTCGAGACATGGAGATCCAAAATATCTGCAATTTCCTGGAGAGTCAAAGGTTTCAATGCTGTTATACCTTCTTCAAAAAAAGGTAACTGTTTATTTACAATAATACGCAAAACCTGTTCTAAGGTTTTCCCGCGGTATTGAATGGCCTGATCCAGCATCTCTAACTCCTTTTTCTTTTCTTTTAAAAAATCTGCTCCATCTTTTGGCATATCAGCCAGTAATATATCCTCACGAATTTGAATTTGCGGGCTTGACCAGTGGAAGAAAGACAACCGCCATTCATCATCTTCCTTAAAAACCACCGCTTCTGGAATAATATACTCTACCTCTTCATCTTCTAATAATTTACCCGGATTCGGATGGCAAAGCTTCATATTAGTAATTAATCTATCTGCCTCATCTTCCGTGATAGCATATATTTCAGCTAAGCCTTGAATATCTTCCTCTGCAATCAGAACAAGATTATTTTCAAAAAGATCCTCTAAAAAGCAATAATCACTGTCCATTTCTTTCAGCTGCAAATGGATACACTCTTGTAAATTTCTTGCTCCTATTCCAGGCGGATCAAGCGATTGCAGATAAGAAAGTGCCTGCTGTATTTTTTCCATAGATAATTGGCACTGCTCTGCCCAATCCTCCAGTGTTATATCCAGGTACCCGTTCTCATTTAAAGAATCAATGCCAAATAAAACAGCTTCTTTTATTATTTCCTCTGAAATGGACAGCATGTACACATTTTCTTTTAATTGCTCGTACATATTTTTTTTCGAGGCATTCATATTTTCAAAGGCATTCGAATCACCGTGAAACTGCGAGAGCACCTGTTGATCAATTGGACGAATATCCTCAATCAAAGGATTTTCTTCAGCAATCTTCTGTACATAATCATATAATTCAATACCGGAAAGCTGCAGAATCTCAATGGATTGATGAAGTGATTGATTCATTTTCCAGGATAATGCCTGCTTTAACACTAAACTCTGCTGCATGCTTTGACCTCCGTGCGATTCTTAGGAAATATTGTATTTAGGAAATACCTCTAATACCAGACTTTTAATAAAATGATATTATACTTTTTTCACCTGATTTTCCATAACACCTATTCCTTCTATCTCTAATTTCACATGGTCCCCTCCCTGAAGCAGTCCGGACGGCTCCATAGCTAAACCGACACCGTGTGGAGTTCCTGTTAAAATAATATCTCCCGGTTCAAGTGTCATAATTTCTGAAATAAAGTTTATTAAAAAGGGGATATCAAATATAAGGTGCTCTGTATTTGATGATTGACGTTCCTCCCCATTAACAAAGGAACGAACATTTAATGCGTGAGGATTGTCTATCTCGTCCTTCGTCACAACCCACGGACCTACAGGTGTAGTATGATCAAGTGTTTTTCCTTGCAGCCATTGTGGTGTCCTTTTTTGTAAATCACGCGCAGATGTATCATTTGCAAGTGTGTATCCGGCAATATAATCAAAAGCATCTTCTTTTTTAACCTTTGAAGCTGTTTTTCCAATAACCAGTGTTAATTCAACTTCATAATCTAATTTTTCAGTAATTGATGGATAATGAATATCATCCTCCGGGCCAATAATAGCATTATCAAATTTAGCAAATAGAACCGGGAAATCAGGAATATCCGATTTCATTTCATGAACATGCTCCTGATAATTCTTACCGACACAAATCACTTTTTTTGCTTTTCCAAGCGGCATTCCCAGATGAACATCCTGAAGTGAAATAGTTTCATGCTCTGCTTCTTCATTTAAAATTTTCTGCAGCTCTTCCACATGCTCTGCCGCACGTGCATAAAAATCAACCGGGTCAGCCGGAAGCTTTTCTTTACCAGCTTGCTTGGACAACGTTTCCACGTCTGCAATTGATTCCGAATCTGTTAAAACACCTGTACGATATTTTTCACCTTGTTCTTTCCGATAAGCTACTAATTTCATATGTATTCCTCCCTTTCCCTTATTATAGTAGAGTTACTGTAGGAAGGAAAATAAAATATGTCATAATTTATTCAATCAAACGACTCATTAGTCATGCTATACTAGGTGTTGATTATACTAAAAAAAGTTGAAGAAAGGAGCTATATAAATGAAGAAAAAAATATTCTTTATCCTGATTGCTCTTATAACTGTATTAGTTGCCTGCTCCAATAATGAAGCGGATACAGCAGAAAAGGATGATGATACGGATTCACAGGAATTATCTGTCCTGGAAGTAGATTTTGATGTACCAGAGCATGTTGAAGTTGGGGAAACAATTGATTTAACAGCGCATGTCAGCTTTGAGGATGAGCCTGTTGAAGATGCACATGAGGTTTTATTTGAGGTATGGACACAAGGCCATGCTGATGACAGTGTTAAATTAGAGGGAGTCCATCAGGAGAACGGTACATATACTGCAAGCTTTACCTTTGAAGAGGAAGCTGTCTATGAAATGTATGCACATACAACAGCAAGAGAAATGCATATCATGCCTTTAGAAACGGTTATTGCCGGCGATGCAGAACCATCTGAAGAAGATGCCCATGACGAAATGGACCACGAGCATCATGAACATGGTGATGATGGAGATGAGCATGGTGAGCACCAAGGGCATGACGATGATGAAGATGAGTAAAACAGTTTTATAAACAGACAGAGCTGACATGTATTCCTTTCTGATCTAAAATTCGTTATACTATGTACGTAGAAATGGAAGCTTAAATGAGGTGATATGCTTTGATTCAAGTGTATACCGATGGAGCCACAAACGTGAACACTGAAAAAAGCGGCGCCGGTATTTATATAAAATCAGGAGAAAAGAAACTGGAATATGCAGTTCCTTTACCTTATATGCCAAATCATGAAGCTGAATTTCATGCCATTATAGAAGCATTAAAAATCTGCAAAGCAAATTTTCCTGGAGAAATCCTATCTTTCCGGACAGACTCTAAAGTAGCAGCAGAAGTAATTGATAAAGGCCGAACAAAGAACAAACAATTTCTTCCTTTACTTGAAGTTATACAGTCTGAAGCAGCAGAATTTCCTTTTTTATTTATCAAATGGATACCTGAAAAAGAAAACGGCAAAGCAGATCAATTAGCAAGAGCAGCAATCTATCAGCAATAATGCTTATATATACACAGGGTACGGGAGGAAATAAAAATGAATAAAATACCGTTAAAAGAACAAAGTATTGTATTAATCGGTTTTATGGGGGTTGGAAAAACAACGATTGGTCAGGCGGTTGCTCAAAAGTTATATCGTGACTTTATCGATATTGATGAAGTAATTGAACGCAGATTCCAGATGCCTCCAAAAGATATTTTTGCTAAGTATGGGGAAGCTGTCTTTCGCCAGCACGAAAAAGAGATCATTTCTGAAATGTGCCATAAAAAATTAAAGGTAATTTCCTTAGGCGGCGGGGCATTTCTACAAAAAGAAATTCAGGATATCTGTCTTGCAACCACTACTATTTTCTTCCTCGACTTAACCTGGGACAAATGGAAGGACCGGATTGGGTTACTGATAGACAGCCGCCCTGTTTTGCAAGGAAAAAATATGGATGAAATTAAACAGCTTTTTGATGATCGGCAGCCAATTTATGAGCAGCATCATTCACGTGTATTAACAGATGACCAGGAAGTAGAAGAAGTAGCTGATTATATCGTAGATTCTTTAAAATTAGCCTGGGAGCTTTATGCTTGATTGGAAAATCAAGAAAAAGCATATCTATTTACAGGTAAGTAGTTAACCTTAGTAGATATGCTTTTTTGCTTTAATCAGACAACTGCATCTGTTTTCATGTTTAAGATATCCTTCACACTGTTCAATGTGTAATGAGGCTTATAAGGTGTCGTTTCCACCATGCATTTATCTGTTATACCTGTCAAAACCAAAATAGAATTCATACCATAATCATTTCCCATTTTCACATCTGTTTCCAATCTATCCCCTACCATAAAACATCTTTCTGACGGCAGTTTTAAAATATCTTCTACAATAAATTTAGCTGCTAATAAAGAAGGCTTGCCAAGTATAATTTCTATTTTTTCTCCGGTTGCTCCTTCCATTGCTCCAATCATTGCCCCGCAATCTGGTATTTGGCCTCCGCGCATTGGACAAGTGCGATCCGGATTAGTAGCTACCACGACTGCCCCATTCCTCCATGCCTGAAAAGCACGATTTAATTTATCATAACTGAATTTTCTATCCCAGCCCAGCACAACATATTTTACTTCTTCCGGATTATCAGATACTTCAATACCCTGTTTTTTTATTTCATTAATTAATGGCTGTTCTCCAATAACCATGACCTTTTCTGTTTGCTGTAATTGAGATTTTAAATATCTGGCTGTCAGTATATTAGAATTAATGACATTTTCATTTGTTACTTCAACTCCAAGTTTATTTAATTTGTTTACATAGGTCTCTGTTGTTTCAATCGACTTATTTGTCAGAAAAACAACTTCATCTCCTCTTTCACGTAAAGCCTTAATCGTCTCGCTTGCCCCTTCAATAATTTTCTCTTCTAAATAAATCGTACCGTCTAAATCAAAAATGTATCCCCGTTTCACCCTGTTGTCCTCCTTGTTGTTTTATAATTGCTTGGTGTATTTATTACCATCGCCAATCTGTAAAGCTTCAGGCAATAAGAACTTCAGGAACAAGCTCTTATTATCTTTTTATGAAGAGAGAGGCGCTTTCACAACCTGTATATGTCTATTATTCTCTCTGACTCATAAACAATTATATAACTGAATATTCAGTAAAATAAAAATTGTATAATGCCTTTTCTTTATAAAAATTGACACTTAGCAAGCTATAAATAGCTTTTAAGAGTATGCCATATTTTTTATCCGGGATTTATTTCTAAAGATTAAAACCCCGGACAAAGCATTTAAAACTTAACTCTTTTTCTCACTTCTATTTGTAAGTTTTTCTGCAATCAGCTGGAATATAACTACTATGACAACAAGAACAATTGACATCGCTGCCGCGGAATAGTATTCTGCCCGCATTACATTTTGAAAGATTGCCAGACTCATTGGGGCCCAGCTTGCCGGCGCCATCAGAATTGATATACTTGTCTCTTTAATAACAGTTACAAAAACTAATATCGATCCTGCCGCGATACCAGGAAGCATCAATGGTCCAACAACTGTCAATAAAGCGGTGAAGGTAGAGGCGCCTAGATTTATGGCTGCTTCTTCAATATCGGCTTTAATGGATTTCATCGTACTCATCGTAGACCGGACCATATATGGCAATCTTCGCATTGCATACGCGACAATTAAAATAAATGCTGTTCCTGTAAGCTGTAAAGGTGCTGTATTAAATGTCTGAATCAACGCAATACCAACAGCAATTCCCGGAACAATCAACGGTACTGTCGTTACAAAATCAAGCGCTGTTGATTTATGTCTTACAACAAAGTAAGCTACTGCCGCTGATACGACAACACTTATTACCAGAGCCCCCAGCGCCAGCACAATACTGTTTTGAATGTTCCCAAGGGAGGATGTGAAAATAGTCTGGTAATGAGATAACGTGTAACCGCTTGGCAGAAGATCCTTTCCCCAAGTAGTTGCAATCGACTGTAAAAATACAGTAAGTACGGATAATAGTGGAACGATAATAACGAAAGCTGAAAATACGAACAAAGGAACAGTCAGCATTTTATTATCGCTGAGTTTGACTTGTTTTGGTTTTCCAGATACAGAACCGTAATTCATATTTTTAGTGAAATAGTTTTGCAGCCAGTAAGCAAGTCCCGCAATAGCAATCATGACAACAGTCAAGATTGCGGCACCTCCCCAGTTAAAGAATCCGGAAATTTCTCTGTATGCTTCTACAACAATCAGGTTTAAATCACTTGGCGCCAGAATAATCGGTGTTCCAAAATCAGAAAAGCTGACCGCAAAGATAACCAGTGCTGTAGAAAGCATTCCTGGTATTACCAGAGGCATAGTTACCGTTGAAAAAGTAAGCCAGCTCTTTGCTCCCATATTTCTGGATGCTTCCTCAAGCGATATATCACTTACTTTAAATGCGGCAACCATTGGCCATAATGCATAAGGGAAAAAGAAAAATATTTGTACAATTGCTATACCTGTCATCGAATATGGATCAATAAAAAGCCCTTCTCCGCCCAAATACTGATAGATTTGTGTAACCCATCCGGATCTTCCGAACATAATGATAAAAGAATATCCAGAAATAAAAGTCGGTACAACTAATGGGATAGTGCATAATGCGCTGATTGTTTTCTTAAAAGGCATCTTCGTTCTTGCAATCCCATAAGCAATCGGAATACAAATTAACATAACCACGAGTGATACCGTTATTGCCAAATACAAACTATTCTTCAAGGAAGTAAAATAAGTTGTATTTTGAAAAATAGCAGTAAAATTATCTAAAGTAGCATTTTTAAACTGATTGATGGTCGTTTGCAGCGTGTCCATGCTTATTAATGAACCAAATATATTGATAGGCTCATTCGTAAAACTCACCAGGAAGATAGATAGTAAAGGAATAATTAAGAATAATAGAAAGAAAGCATAGACAAGTATTTTTAATATCCCAAGACCGTTAAAATTATCTTTTAATTTCTTCATAACAGCAAAACCCTTTCAGGATCTACAATAACTTTGATTTCTGATCCTTTTGTAAAAATCTTATCTCCTGATTCAAATACAGTATCCACCAGCAGATTATGTTCCCCAACTTTAATATCATACCTTACAGTCGAGCCCAAATAGGTTGCTACTTCTACTGTACCTTCAAAATAATTGTCCCTCGTACTTTCGTGTTTATCCTTTACAATTAAATTCTCAGGTCTGATTACAAGCTGTACATCTTCAAGCTCTGTATCCATTGAAGACTGAATTTCATAATCACCGACTCTTACATAGGTCAGATTATTTTCCTTTTTTATTACTTTTCCAGGAAGTATATTAGAAGTACCGACAAAATCTGCAATAAAAGGTGTTTTCGGATTACTATACAAATCTGTAGGTGTTCCAATTTGGAGAATTTCTCCGCCGCTCATTACAGCAACGCGATCCGCCATACTCATTGCTTCTTCCTGATCATGCGTTACAAAAATCGTTGTAATTTTCAATTCCTGTTGAATTCTTCTAATTGTATTTCTCATAGTATGTCTCAACTTTTGATCCAGGTTGGACAGAGGTTCATCCATCAATAGAACCTGAGGCTCCATCACAAGCGCCCTGGCTAATGCAACCCGCTGCTGCTGCCCGCCCGAGAGTTCACCTGTCAGCTTTTTAGCATGATCCTGCAGCTCAACATACTCTATAATACTATTTACTTTTTCCTCAATATCTTTTGGATATTTGACTATTTTACTATTGAGCATTCGGATATATACCCCGATTTTTTTAAACATATTACTATCTCTTAAACGCTTGATATTCAAGCTGTACGCAATATTATCAAAAACATTCATATGCGGAAACAGCGCATAACTTTGGAATACCATTCCGCAGTTTCTTTGATGGGGAGAAATTTTATTTACTATCTTTTCGCCAATTTTTATCTCTCCGCTTGTAGGTGTTTCAAATCCGGCAATACAACGCATGGTTGTTGTTTTCCCGCATCCAGAGGGGCCAAGAAGGGCAAAAAATTCGCCCTCTTGGATATCTAATTCAATATTCTTAAGCACGTCTGTTCCAGAAAAATTCTTTGTAAGCTGCTTTACAACAACAGAGCCCATAAAACCATCCCTTTACTGTATATTCGTATTCCATTCGCTTCTGATTCGGTCATAGTTCTCATTTACCCAATCAATGTCCAGGTCAATTGCATGCTCCTGCACAGTTTCTAAAGAAATCGGTGTTTGTGATTCAACATCCGGATTAATTGGTATATGATTCCATGAAGCTAAAATCTCCTGTGCTTCATCACTCAGCATAAAATCCATAAATTGCTTGCCGCCATCCGGGTTAGGACCATCTTTAACCAATGTAACCGGGTTTACTAATACTGGCGTTTCTTCAGGGACAATAAAATCAACGTCTTCACCGTTTTCTTTTAGCTCATATGCCATAAAATCAAAACCGATTGCTATTTCAGCTTCTCCCATAGCGACCCCTTTTGTCGGGCTGGAGCCTGAATCCGGAATAGAATTCGCGTAATCCGTCAGCTTTTGGAAATATTCCCAGCCTTCTTCTTCTCCATGCTGCATCATGTAGCTTAGTACCATCAATGTTGATGTACCAGAAGCGGCAGGGTTTGGAAATTGAATTTTGCCTTCCCATTTAGGATCTAATAAATCTTCCCATGTTTTTGGTGCTTCCTCTTCAGAAACCAATTCTGTATTGTAAGCAAAACCAAGTACAAAAATCTCTGTACCTACATAATAATCATCCTGGTGTTTCATTTTGATACCGTTTTCAGTAACTTCCCAATCCTCTGCTGCTTCCGGAATATATTGCGTAATAATATCCTTATCTACAGCTGTTTCAAAAGGCAGAATCCCTCCTCCGCCATACCAGACATCAGCCTGTGGATTACCTTGCTCGGCTATCATTTGATTCACAAGTACATTTGTTCCTGCATAATTAACGTTTACCGGGGTCCCATGTACTTCTTCAAATTTAGCAGCTAATTCATTCGTTAAATCAGGTGTTTCAGGGGAATAAAGTGTAATTGCTCCTCCGCTGCCGGAATCACCGTCTCCTCCAGTATCATCACCAGCACAAGCTGCAAGTAAACTAATTAAAACAATAAATAATACCCCTATAACTAATTGCCCTTTTTTACCTCTCATATCTTTCTCCTCCTTTTTGTTTGAAATAACCCAAAAAAATAGGAGATGATAAGAAATTGGACACACCTCTCCTCCGAAAGGTAATTATCCAACTCTATCTTCTCCTATTTCTATATAGAGTTATTTAATTATTGACACAAGTATAGCAAACGCTTTCAATATTGTAAAGAAAAAATCACAATTTTGTGAACAAATATTTACAAAACTAGTCTAAGACCGCGAAAATCAGCAGTTTTATTCTCTTTTTCAACCAAAAGACTCTATGGTTTATCTATCTGCAGAGTCTTTTGGTTAGTTTATATCAAATATCAATATTCCACAATTTAGGATCACTTGAAGAAATAGCTAAAGCTCCTGCCTCTAACCCTTCCAGGATCTCCTTTTCTTTGCTGATCAATCCTCCAGCTATAATTGGGAGTTTCGTTGTCCTTGTTAATTCGTCTATGACGCTTGGCATAAGTCCAGGTAATATTTCAATAGCATCAGGCTGGTATTGATCTGCCATCTCAATTCCTTTTTTCATAGCATTTTTATCAATTAAAAAGATTCTTTGAACTGTCATTAACCCTTCTTCTTTTGCATATTTAATCAGGCTGTTTCTTGTAGTAATAATTCCTTTGGGCTGCCACACTTTTGCAATATACTTTAGTGCATTTTTTGAATTAGAAAGACCCTCAATAAAATCTATATGTAAAAAAGTTTGCTTCCCAGCCTTTTTAAGTACATCTAGATAATCAGAAGTCGTAAGTAAATCTCCCGTTAATAAAAACACAACATTTGAATTTGAAGCAGCAGCCAATTCTAAATGTTCCGGTGATTTCACAGAAGCAATAACTTGTGACTCTACAATATTAACTATTTTTTCCATCAATATCCTCCTTGAAATATTTTCCAATAATAGAATCTTAATTAATCTATCTAAAAGATAGTTTTTAAAGCCCTTATGTCTTGACAGCTTTTGGGTAGTGAAAGTTTATATAACAGAGTGTGCAAAAGATAACATTTCATGGAGAAACAACTGTAAAGTGATACTTCAGCCTTGAGGAACGATTTTTCCGCAGATAGGGAATTAGGTTATATCCTGCAAAATGCTCGCTTGTAGGGGATTATAAAAAGGAAAACTTCTCATCCCGTCAAAGATGCCTAAGACTAGTGAAATGTGGGATAACATATACAAAATAACTTAACTTAAAATTTTTTATTATTTTCGAAATTCTACCTTGAGTTTATTTTACCATAAACTACACCCTGTAGGAATGACTAAACAGTTAATTTCACAGTATTTACAAGATATTTCGGATTTATGATAAACATAATTTTATCATTTCATAAAGAAATAATTTCCGGTAAAATGTTTTATAAATTAATCATATTTATAAGAACTATTTAAAACATTTCACATAGAAATAGAAAATAGCAAAAAAAAGAGGCTGGGACATAACTAGCCAAAAATAATGAAAAGATGGATTTCACATTGGGTTTTGATGTGAAATCCATCTTTTTTGAAATCATTTATAAGTAGATACATAAAAAAGCAGCTAGAGGCAGTGTATCTTCTCAGATTCACTGCCATTAAGGCGAATCCCAATTCATTATCCACTTTGGATTTTCCTCGTACAGAGAAACGAGTGAAACCCAAATTAGCCTTCAAAAATCCAAAGAAAGGCTCCACATCTATCTTACGTTTTCCGTAAAGCTTGCCCATTTCTTCATCTGAAAGCTGTTCTCGTATCATTTTCTTTTGTGCTTCCCATTTTTCATTATAAAATATTTTCCGATGGTTACCTTCCTTTGCCTTGGTACATTGCTCTCGCAAAGGACAGCCTGTACAATCTTCACATTCATAGACCTTAAATTGTCGCTGGTAACCATACTTGTCTGTGCGTTTGGAGTTATAGCGATAAGTAACAGCTTGACCATTTGGACAAGTAAAGGCATCTATTTCGGCATCATAATCCCAGTTAGCGGTGTTAAAGGGATTATTTTTATATTTTTTCTTCTTCTCTTTGCGGTACATACTATAGGTAATCAAGGCAGTTCGTAACCGGTTCAGGGTGACATCTTCTATATTCTGTTCACTTCCATAAGCCGCATCAGCTACGAGGACATCAGGCAACGCAAAATAATCCTTTTCAATACGATCTAAAAAAGGAATCAGCGTTCGTGTATCGGTAGGGTTCGGAAAAATATCATAGGCTAATGCGTAACGTCCTTCTGTTGCCAATTGCACATTATAAGCAGCTTTCAACTGTCCGTTCTTCATATGGTCATCTTTCAATCGCATAAAGGTTGCGTCGTGATCCGTCTTGGAATAGCTGTTACGTTCTTCTAAAATCTCCAAGGCTTCTTCATATTTTTCTTGACGACAGATGAAATCGTGCACCTGTTTTAAGGCTTGTTTTGGCTGCTTTCGTTCCGAACGCAGGGCTTTTCGGTCTTGTGCTTTTTCAATCGATTCGATTTGTTTCGTATACGTTTGGACTGACTTATCCAAATTCGCTGCCATCTGTTGAAGTTCTTGCGTCGATAGAGCTTCCGGGTTTTCCCGGTTGATTTCTGGAATAATTTCTTTTTCCACTAATTCTTCATAGAGGGCATGGGACTTCTCTACAAGTTTCGTTTGATAACGCTCGATCGATTTTCGCCAGACAAAGGTGAATTTATTGGCATTGGCTTCAATTTTGGTCCCGTCAATAAAGATAGCCTCCGCATCGATCAACTCTTTTTCCACCAGCTGACAACGAAATTGGACGAAGCACTGACGCAATAGTTCTTTTACTTCTGGATTCACACGAAAACGGTTGATAGTACGGTAACTCGGCTCATATCCTTGCGCAAGCCACATCATTCGCACACTATCTTTTAATAATGCTTCGATTTTTCGGCCAGAGAACACCGACTGGGTATAAGCACATAAAATAATTTTCATCATCATACGCGGGTGATAGGCGGGACAGCCTGTTTGACGGGTAAAACCGGTGAAAGCTTCTTCTGGAATCTGTTCGATAAATTCATGGATGGTATAAGCAATATCATTTTCTTGTAATTTCATCTCGAAATCTAATGGCAAAACGACTTGATTTACGTTATAATATTTAAACATAAGGATACCTCGATTCTGTTTTTGTAGTGGTACTTTAACTTTATCAGAAGGTATCCTTTTTTTGTACGTTTATTTCATTTTTTAATCAAATTAAAAAAGTGACTTCCTACTTAAAATCATAGTAGAAAGTCACTTTTTCTATTTTTACTGGCTTTTGTCCCAGCCTCTTTTTTTTACTTTTTTTTTTACACTTCAATTATTGTTTGCGTTCAAAGATATCATCAATTAAGCCGTATTCTTTGGACTGTTCTGCAGTCATAAAGTTATCACGCTCTGTATCATGTTCAATAACTTCTAATGGCTGTCCGGTGTTTTCAGACATGATACGGTTCATACGTTTTTTAATTTCAATAATTCTTCTTGCATGAATCTCAATGTCTGTTGCCTGACCTTGTGTACCACCTAATGGCTGGTGAATCATGATCTCACTGTTCGGCAAAGCAAAACGTTTACCCTTTTCACCAGCGTTAAGCAGGAATGCTCCCATAGAAGCTGCCATACCAATGCAGATTGTAGATACATCTGATTTAATAAAATTCATTGTATCAAAAATTGCCATTCCGGCTGTAATAGATCCGCCAGGAGAATTAATGTATAAAGAGATATCTTTTCCTGGATCTTCTGCTTCTAAGAATAATAGCTGTGCTACAATAGAGTTGGCGACATTGTCATCAATACCGCTGCCAAGTAAAATAATCCGGTCCTTCAATAAACGGGAATAAATATCGTATGCGCGTTCACCACGGTTTGTTTGTTCAATAACTGTAGGTACTAAATTCATTATAAATCCTCCTTGAATAGCCAGTTAACATGGCTGATGATTTAATTACTATAGTTAATATGATAGCTCATTGGTCAATAAAGGTCAAACAAAAAGATTCTCCAAATTTCTACTTTAACCAGTTTTCCCGATTTTATGTTTGTTAAACCTAAGAAATTTTATCAAATAAAGAAAAAGGACTTGTCTCAGAAGGAATTCGTATGTATAATTAAGGTTGTGTTTTTAATAAAACAATACGCGCCCATAGCTCAGCTGGATAGAGCACTGGTTTCCGGTACCAGGTTTGCCGGGGGTTCGAATCCCTCTGGGCGCGCTACTAGAAAAATGAAATGCAATGATAACTCCCTCTTAAGTTTGAGTAAAGATTACCCGCCCTTAAGAGGGAGTTTTTAAATAGGCATAGATTTGCTATTTATTATAAACTTAACATTAGCTCAATCATACTTTCTCGCGAACAAGGCTTGTTAAATATTCCATTGCCTCTTCTTCGTCTTCACCTTCGATAATAAGCTTAATTTCTTCCCCTTTTGTCAAAGCTAAGCTCATCAGTCCCATAATGCTTTTCGCATTCACTTTTTTATCATCATTCTCTAAAAATATGTGTGAATCAAATCGATTGGCCTCTTGTACAAAATAGGCAGCTGGTCTTGCCTGCAATCCTGAATCTAATTCAATCTTCACCGTTTTCTCAATCAACAAATCCACTCTCCTGTCTTAAGTAAACGCCTCCATTTTTTTGCAATGCAGAGAAAGCTCTGCATTTATTTTTTGGCGATGTTCCATGATATTTATTGCATTATATCATATTCTCCGGATGCTAGCATTAATTACCAAGCTGCAGCTCTCCACGTTTAATTTTTTCTGCGAATTCATCAATCTTCTTCAATCGATGATTCACGCCTGATTTAGAAATTGTCCCGCTGGAAACGAGTTCTCCCAATTCCTTTAATGAAACTTCTTCATACTGAACCCGCAGCTTAGCCATCTCTTGCAATTTCTCAGGTAATTGTTCCAGTCCGACTGTTCGTTCAATCAATTTAATATTTTCAATTTGACGGAATGCCGCACCAATGGTTTTATTTAAGTTCGCTGTTTCACAATTTACTAACCTGTTCACAGAGTTCCGCATATCACGGACAATACGGACATCTTCAAATTTCAATAATGCTTGATGTGCTCCGATAATACTTAAAAAAGCAGTAATCCTTTCTGCTTCCTTCATATATACGATATGTCCGTTTTTACGTTCCAATGTTCTTGCATGCAAGTCGTATCCATTCAATAATGTTTTTAACGCTTCTGCATGTTCTTCATAATAATTGAAAATCTCTAAATGATAAGAAGATGTTTCCGGATTATTCATCGAACCGCCAGCCAGAAACGCTCCACGTAAATATGATTTGCGGCAGCACTCTTTATCTAAGTATTTCTCTGAAATAGTCCGGATAATTTGATATTGATTTTCGATTAAATCCAAATCCTTTAATAAAGACTGGACACCGTTTTTCATACGGACAATATAAACATTATTTTTTTTCAGCTTCATTTTTTTACGGACAAGCAGTTCTACCGGTAATGTATAATTTTGCTTAATTAATGTGTAAATACGCCTTGCAATTGCTGCATTCTCCGTCTGCACATCCAGTGCATAACCTTGCTTTGATATAGAAATAACGCCATTCATTCGAACTAATGCAGCTAACTCAGCAAACTGGCAGCAGGAATCCGATTGAATCGCGGTTAGTTCTTTTTTAATATCTGATGCGAAGGACATAGTATCACACTCCTTCCCTTTTCAACACGCACATAAAGCAAAACTTCATTCCATGATAAAATTATAAAAATTTATAAAGCATCTCAGCAATTTTATCATTATTATGGCGAAGTGTTCCATCTTTATGCTTTACAACAATATTTCCTGCAACTACCTGAACATTCATGGCTTTTAAGCGGTCAATATCCGCTTCTACCGGAAATGCTCTCTCTTCTTTATAAATTTCCTGTGTTTCTGCATCTATTGGCTGGTTATGAACAATAACATAATCAACACAAGCATCACCAACATGGTCGTGAATAGCCTGAACATGATCTGCCGCGGAATAACCTGTTGTTTCTCCATATTGCGTCATGATATTACAAACATAGACTTTCTTTGCTTTCGCGTTGTGTAATGCTTCCTTCACTTCTGGAACAATTAGATTCGGCATGATGGAAGTATACAGGCTCCCTGGAGATATAACAATCAGATCTGCTTTTTCAATGGATTCAACAGCATTGGGTAATGGATGCAGCGGCTGCGGCTCTAAAAAAATACGTTTAATCCGTTTTCCCGACAGAGGGATATTTGATTCACCATGAATAATTTCTCCGTCTTCCATAATTGCATGCAAAGACATATTATCATTTGAAATCGGATATATCTTTCCTTTTACATTTAGAACCCGGGAAATTTCTTTTATCCCCTGATTAAAATTACCGGTCATCGATGTCATAGCAGCTAATAATAAATTCCCTAATGAATGACCAGTCAATCCATTCCCTTGTTGAAACCGATGCTGAAAGAGCTCTAAAAGCATAGGTTCTGCATCAGATAAAGCAGCAATAACGTTTCGAATATCTCCCGGTGCAGGTATTTCCATTTCTGAACGGATTCTTCCTGTACTTCCTCCATCATCCGCTACAGTCACAACTGCGGTAAGCTCCACCGGTAAATCCTTCAATCCACGCAGTAAAACCGGCATTCCTGTTCCTCCGCCAATAGCCGTTATTTTGGGAACATTGCTCATGATGATTTAGCCTTTCTCTTCTCAATATCCCGATGACTGACATGTGTAATATAATCATCATTGAATTGTTTGGAGAAATACTCAGCTAAAGCTACAGAACGATGCTGTCCGCCAGTGCAGCCAATGGCAATGACTAATTGTGATTTGCCTTCTTTTTTATATTGCGGAAACATAAAACGGAATAAATCATTTAATTTATCTGTAAACAGCTGTGTATCTGTCCATTTAAATACATACGAAGAGACTTCCTGATTTAATCCTGTTAAAGGCTGAAGCGCAGACACATAATGTGGATTCGGCAAAAAGCGTACATCAAAAACTAAATCCGCATCAATTGGAATTCCATATTTAAATCCAAAAGATACGAAATGAACCGAAAACACTTCCTGCTTTTCTTCCTTATATAATTGAAGAATCTTTTCGCGTAAATCTCTTGGCTTAAGATTTGATGTATCAATAATTCTTTGAGAACGTCCGCGCAATTCATCAATAATGATTCTCTCCTGATGAATCCCGTTTAAAGGAAGCCCGCCAACAGCTAATGGATGAGAGCGTCTTGTCTCTTTATATCTCGTAACCAAAGTTTCATCAGCTGCATCTAAAAATAGAATATGGCTTTGAATCCACGGTGTATGGCTAATTGCATCCAGTGCTTTGTATAAGGAATCAAAAAATTCTCTCCCCCGTAAATCCATGACAAGGGCCACTTTCTGAATTGTATTAGAAGCATCCTTCATTAATTCTAAAAATTTTGGAAGAAGTGCAGGAGGTAAATTATCTACACAATAATACCCTAAGTCCTCAAAGCTTTGTACCGCAACTGTTTTTCCGGCTCCTGACATTCCAGTAATAATAACGAGCTTTGTTTCTTTTTCTTGATTCACTGAACTCTCCCCTTTCAAACCTCTTCCGACGCCACTTATATTTCTGGCGGGCAGTCGAATCCCCAACCCTGGTTTCCGGGCCCTAAGATCTTAACCGGCCAGTTCTTGCGCTATACTTATTGTATCTTACTTCATTATATTAGAAAACCTGACATTCGCCAAGAATTCGGTTAAATACGGCTTGTATTTATACAAACTGAGAAAAACCAAGAAAATCACTTGCTCTTTAAAACAATGGTGTTCTTGCTAGGGAGATGTCCGCTCCAGGAAGTCGCTTTTCACGGGCAACGTCTCAGCCTCCTCGGAAGAAGACCACTTCCTGCGGGGTCTTCACCTGTTGCTTTTCCCGTAGGAGTCGACAACATCCGCTCCTATCTTTGAATAAATATGTTTCATTTGCTTTCTTACAAAGAAATGAAGCTAATTCTAGCGACGCTTTTTGATGGGACGAGTAATCGCAGTCCCAAAACGGAAGGAAATTTGGTTAAGTTAGTGACGCCCTGTCTCAGGCACCGAACTGACATACGTCCTGTATGCCCCACAGGAAAAAAGTGCTCTTCTTTTTTTCACCCAAGGACATAAGTGCGGCTTTAGCTCTGTCTGCGCCTATCGGCTTGCCAATCACTAAGTCTTCTTTATCGAGGAGATGAGCTCGGGGCCTACGGAAAGCGTAGTGTATTTCTGAGGTTGCGGTTACTCATCCTATGAAACCCGTTGGAGCGGCTATTCTTCAATATTCTTATATACTTTCTTATTCTTAAAAAAAGCTGCCTTTATTTTAATCCAAAAAAATGGACAGGTGAGTCACCTGTCCCAAAACTAATCTATCTATTAAAAGGGGGTCAATTAGTTAACCCTATCTTAACCTTTCATTGTTTCATGCGTGTTACAACAAGGTTAAGAACCAGTTACCGGAGATTAATTTTTTTATACAAATTATACCTTAAGATTGATAACCCCTATAGATTCGACAATTTCCAATAACTTTAGAATTACTTATCGCCTAAAATACGACAATTATCTTGATTAATCTTCTAATGTCTCTACATATTTAATGGCTGTTTCAGCTGCGATACTTCCATCACCAGTAGCGGTAACAATTTGTCTAAGATCTTTTGCACGGATATCTCCAGCTGCAAAAATTCCTGGAATTTTTGTTTCCATGTTTTCAGATGTAGGAATATATCCTTCTTCATCTGTAATTCCTAACTCTGTAAATGGATCGTTTAAAGGCAGCATACCGATATAAACAAATACACCGTTTGTCTCAAAATCATACACTTCATTCGTTTTATTATTTTTTAATGTGATACTGCTGACTTTTCCGTCTGTACCATTAATTTTTTCAGGCACTGTATCCCAAATAAATTCAATTTTATTATTATCAAAAGCACGATCCTGAAGAATACGCTGTGCGCGCAATTCATCACGGCGGTGAACAATGGTTACTTTACTTGCAAATCTTGTTAAATATACGCCTTCTTCCACAGCAGAGTCCCCGCCGCCGACAACAACAAGTTCTTTTTCTTTAAAGAAAGCACCATCACACACCGCACAATAAGATACACCGCGTCCGCCAAGCTCTTCTTCTCCCGGGATGCCAAGCTTTTTATATTGCGCTCCTGTTGCAATAATTAAAGCCTTGGTATGATACTCTTTCTTTCCTGCATGAATAGTTTTATAATTGCCATGATCTTCAATGGATTTAATATCACCGTATGCATATTCCGCACCAAATTTTTTAGCATGATCGAACATTTTATTCGATAAATCCGGCCCTAAAATATGATCAAATCCAGGATAGTTTTCCACATCTTCTGTATTTGCCATTTGACCGCCCGGAATTCCACGTTCCAGCATCAATGTATCTAAATTTGCCCGGGAAGCATACACTGCAGCAGTCATACCTGCTGGTCCAGCTCCGGCAATAATCACATCATATATTTTTTCTTCGGACATTCAATACCGCCCCTTTATCTTTATAATATTCTTATTCCAACGTATAGTGTAATGAAATTAAGATATAACGTCTATCTTTTTGCTCATATTCGTAATTCCTGTACAGCGACAGGATATCGAACCCTTTTTTAATCTTTAAAAGCCCAGGGCCCTTCCTCCTTTGACAGCTTAGGGTGCCGTCTCAAACCCTCTTCCCATAATCGCAATGCTTTACTGGGATATCCTGAATGATAAGCTGTAACACTATACCACTTATAATAAGATGCTCTTCTTTTAGCTTGCTCTCCAGAAACATTTTGATACCGTTCATATGCTAAAGAATAATTTTCTGTTTTTGCAAAGACTTCTGCAATCCGCAGCTTTTGCTCCTCATGAATTGGATAGATATTATCTATGATCTGGATATGCTCAAGGTAATCAGAATCTCCTGTCTCATAATAAAACAACGCTAAATTTAAATGACTTTGCAAATTATTCGGGTAATCCTCCAGCATATCCTCCTCAATATGCATAGCCTCTTCTTTTTTTCCAGTATAGAATAGTGCTTGCGCATAGTCATGAACAGCTAACTTCTGTTCTGGAAAATTTTCCATTATCTCTTCAATAAAAGGAATCGCTTTTTCCCAGTCATTATTTTCTATATGGTAAAAGGCTGTCTCCTGTAAAATAATCAGTTCGTCCTCATCCTCCAGAGAAAAGATTTCTTCCTCGTCTTCATCGCCAATTTCTATATAATCAAGAAGCTGGGCAGCATCATCACTAAAATCTCCCTCTGGCTTTTTATCTAAATACATTTGTGCATATTTTTTAGCATCTTGCAGCAATCCAAGATGCGCATAGTTATTTGCAGCTAAATAGTAGCAATCAACATATTCTCCAGTCTTCAAAACCTCTGTCAGCAGCTGATTTGCTTTATGATAAGCACCTGTTTCAGTATAAATGATGGATAACTGGCATTTATATAGAGGGAAATAGGGTTTGTCTTCTATTGCTTTCTGTATCCATTTAATTGCAATATCAAATTTCCTTTTTTTAAATGCCTCTACGCCCTTTGTATAGTAAAAGTCGCCTTCAGGAATGAATGGGGTTACGTTATTTGTTGTTCCTTTGGTTTTATTTCTTTTTCCTTTTAACATGGATCTCCCCCGTTCTTAAAGACAAGTCGAGAAAAGTATACCATAGAATATAGCAGATTCCCATATTTGTCATGTTAAATAGTGAAACTTTTACTTCCGTTTACCGCTCTTTTCAAAGGTCTGTATTTGATAGCCTGAGCAGCGGGCTCTGTGTTGTCCAAAGTTATTTTTAATGTTTAATATAACATGAACAATACTCATAATTTTAGCGGACAGAACCGGACTTATTTCATATTATATAATTCCGTCTAAAGCCGAAAAAATAAGACACATGGCAGAGCATGCATCTTATTTTTATTATTACGTTCTTATTTATCTGGGTGTGTTGTTTCGTACAATAATTGTTCCAATTCTTTTCTATATGCTGCTGCTTCCTCTTTTGTCCAGCCGAGTTCTTTTTCCATGAACGGAAGTACCGTATCCATATGTGTTTCTACCCATGGACGGTTAAAGAATAATGCACCTGAACGGCGGATAAAGAAGTCAACTGCTTTATAAGCCATTTCTTCATTGATTGCATATAGTACCTGAGCAAATACTGCCGGTTCAATATTTTCATTTTTAGCAGCTTCTTTATTTTCTGTATAAAGTGTGAAGACTTTTTCTACATTTGCACCATACCGCTGTGTCAGTTCTGCTGCTTCTTTCTCTGTTAAACCAAGGCTCACACCTTCTTTAACCTTTTCTGCTTTGAAGTTCTTGAAGCCTTTTGATCCGCCAACTTCTCCTCCGGAAATTGGCAAATGCTTTGTTTGGCTGTCTGTATATAAAATGCCTTCTTCTTCTTTTAATTGTTTCGCTACCATATTAACAACGTGTTCCCCCATTTTACGGTAGCCTGTTAATTTTCCTCCTGCCATGGAAAGTAACCCAGAATCAGATTGGAAAATTTCATCCTTACGGGAGATTTCGCTTGGGCTGCTTGCACCTTCTTCAGCAATTAAAGGACGTATTCCAGCCCAGCTGGATTCTACTTTGTCTGCATCAATTCCGACAGAAGGGAACATATAGTTAATCGCGTCTAAGATATAATCGCGGTCTGCCTCTGTCATTGTTGGATGAGCAATATTCCCTTTATAGTCAGTGTCTGTTGTGCCTACATAAGTTTTACCATCACGAGGAATAGCAAAAACCATACGTCCGTCCGGTGTATCGAAGTACACTGCCTGTTTAAGCGGGAATACAGATTCGTCAAATACTAGATGGACACCTTTTGTTAAATGAAGTGTTTTTCCTTTTTTGGATCCATCTAATTCACGGACATCATCTACCCATGGACCGCCAGCATTAATAATTTTTTTCGCATAGATTTTATGCTTTTCTTTGCTGATTTGATTTTCTGCCACAACGCCTACTACTTTTCCATCTTCATAGATGAATTCCACTGCTTTTGTATAGTTGACTGCTTTGACACCATTTTCAACAGCTTTTTTAAGCACTTCAATAGTTAATCGTGCATCATCTGTTTTATATTCTACATAATATCCGCCGCCGCGAAGCTCGTCTTTTTTTACAAGCGGTTCACGGTCTAATACCTCAGCTGGTTTTAACATTTCACGGCGTTCTGATTTTTTAACGCCTGCCAAAAAGTCATATACACGCAAACCGATATTAGATGTAAACGGTCCTAAATTACTTCCTTTATGAAATGGTAAAAGCATCCACTCTGGTGTGGTAACATGTGGACCATTTTCATAAACGACAGCACGTTCTTTCCCTACCTCTGCAACCATTTTTACTTCAAATTGCTGCAAGTAGCGCAGGCCGCCATGCACTAATTTTGTTGAACGGCTTGAGGTACCCGCTGCAAAATCCTGCATTTCAATAAGTCCTGTTCGCAGCCCTCTTGTAGCAGCATCTAATGAAATTCCGGAACCGGTAATACCTCCCCCAATAACTAATAAATCCAGTTGCTCTTTTTCCAGTGATTCTAATACTTCTTTACGTCTTTTCCCTGAAAATTCACTCATAAACTCCACCCCTAAAATTATCTATAGTTTCTTTTTCCCTATTTAAAGACGGCTATTCATCCAAAAGTATAAGAAAAACCAATTCATTCTTGTACAGCTTTTCTTTTTATTGCCAATCACAATCTGAATACTTCAGATAAATTAAAAAAGACCACAAGAATACTGATATAATAATACCAGCCTTCCCGCGGTCTCTCCATAGCTTCTCCGTCCGTTTTATTAACTTAAATTCATACTAACATATATTATACATACTGTATAGCCTTTTGCTTTTATCCGGACTTTTTCACTTTCAGGCACCTGATATGCTGGTATAAAAATAACTGGAAATATTGCTTAAAAATTCTGTGCGTTATGCTAAAACTTCTGCCAGCGATTTGAATATATAGTAGCTGGAAGCAGATCCTGGATCAATATGACCGACAGACTTTTCCTTCAAATATGATGCTCTTCCTTTTGTTGCTTTCATCGGCTTTGTAGATTCCATAGCTTCTTCTGCTGTCTTTTCTAAATCTGCTGCATCGATTTCACTCTGTTCATTCCACCAGGAAACAACTGGCACCCAAACATCTACCATCGTTTTTTCTCCAGTGGTTGATTTCCCCCGTTGCTGAATACCTTGTGCTGCGGCATCCAGTCCTGCTGAAATATCACCCTTGTCTACAGTATCCTTCCCTTTCACTGCCATCGACAATTTCAGAAAAGCAGTACCATATAATGGACCTGAAGCTCCTCCTACTTTCGACATTAATGTCATTGCAACATCCTTAAAAACCGTGGCAACATCATCATATGAGGATTGCTCAAGTTTTTTTACAACCTCCTGAAAGCCTCTTGACATATTAATGCCATGATCACTGTCTCCAATTGCCTGATCAAGCTCTGTTAAATAACCTTTATTCTCCTGCATATATTCATTTGCTTTTACCATCCAGTCTTGAGCTGATTGTATTGTTAACACGTTAAAAACCTCCTCCTGACATTATGCTTTAAGTGCGTGTTCAAAAAGTCCGATAAATAGGACCAAGAAGTTCAAGGCGACGAGCTTTTTACGAACAGACTTCCACAGGATGTGGTGACTTCTACGTTGCCCACACGACGTGGGCGTTTTTAGTAGAAGACCCTCTTTTCGCTGCGTCATCTTTATTGGACTTTTTAAATATCCTCTTTAAAAGCGATAGCTTCACTCGGCTCTGCTAACAGCTGCTTTAATTCTTCATCAACCTTTAATAGTGTGATAGAAAATCCCGCCATTTCAAGAGATGTCATATATTCGCCAACATATGTCTGATGAACAGAAATTTGTTTTTCCTTCAGCATGTCATTGACATGACCGTTTACAATAAATAGCTCCATTTCTGGTGTAGAACCCATGCCATTAATCATAACAGCTACTTCGTCACCAGCTGCCAGACCAGCATCTTCAATAATATTGCTTGTTAGTTCATCCGCTATTTCTTTTGCAGAAGCAATCTTTTTCCGTTCCGTTCCTGCTTCTCCATGAATGCCAATTCCTATCTCCATTTCATCTTCATCTAAATGAAAGCTTGGCTTTCCAGCATCAGGGACCGTGCATGATGTTAGAGCCATTCCCATAGAACGCACCTGCTCGATTGTCTTTTCTGCAGCAGCTTTCACTTCGTCTAACGAAGCTCCCTGCTCCGCTTTTGCTCCAGCTGCTTTATGGACAAATACAGTGCCGGCAATCCCGCGGCGGCCAATGGTAAAATCACTGTCCTTCACAGCAATATCATCATTTACAATTACCTGCTCAACGCGAATTCCTTCTGCCTCAGCTAATTCGCCAGCCATTTCAAAGTTTAGAACGTCTCCTGTATAGTTTTTTACAATGAGCAGGACACCCTTACCTTGATCAACTGCTTTAATAGCTTCAAAAATCTGATCTGGTGTCGGAGAGGTAAATACTTCTCCAACAACTGCTGCATCTAACATCCCTTTGCCGACATAGCCTGCATGGGCTGGTTCATGTCCGCTTCCACCGCCGCTGACCAGGCCGACCTTCCCTTGAGACAGCTCCTTGCGACGAATAACGTTTGTGTTTTCTACCTGTACCCACTGTCCATCGTTTGCAAGAGTCATTCCTTTTACCATGTCTTGAATTACATTACTTGGATTATTGATTATTTTTTTCATTTCTACCCCTCCAGATTTTTAATGAAATGAATCAATCCCAGTATCTATGTTAAAAATTCAAATTGATTCCTAAATTACCTTCAGCTTCTTACCAATATACAGCTTTCCAAAACATCTTAATCTATATTACTTCTATAAATAACCAGGTACTATTCTGTTTTAAAGGCACGTGTTGCTTTGACAGCTTTTTCCCAGCCTTTGTATAGGCGATCACTCTCTGTTTTATCCATTTTCGGTTCAAATGTTTTTTCATTTAACCACTGTGCTGCTATCTCTTCCTGATCCTTCCAGTACCCGACAGCTATCCCTGCTAAATAAGCTGATCCTAATGCTGTTGTCTCCTGGATCTCCGGGCGTTCTACAGGCACTTCTAAAATATCACTCTGGAATTGCATTAATAAATCATTTTTTACTGCGCCCCCGTCAACACGGAGCGTTTTTAAATCAATACCTGCATCAACAGACATTGCCTGCATCACATCCTTTGTCTGATAAGCCAGAGATTCTAACGTAGCGCGAATAAAATGCTCTTTCTTCGTTCCTCTTGTCAAACCAAAGACCGCACCACGGGCGTCGCTATCCCAATAGGGAGTACCTAACCCGACAAAAGCAGGAACCATATATACACCTTCTGTTGTATCCACTTCAGATGCAAATGCCTCGCTCTCCTGGCTGGACTCAATCATCTGTAATCCATCACGCAGCCATTGGACAGCAGAACCCGCAACAAATATACTTCCTTCCAGTGCATAATTTATTTTTCCATCCAGGCCCCACGCAATGGTTGTTAACAATCCTTGTTTAGATGCTACTGGCTCTTCTCCCGTGTTCATTAATAAGAAGCAGCCTGTCCCATATGTGTTTTTTGCCATTCCTTTTTCAAAGCATGCCTGACCAAATAAGGCAGCCTGCTGGTCTCCAGCAATTCCGGCAATCGGTATTTCTTCACCAAAGAAATGATACGATACTGTTTTTGTATAGATTTCAGATGATGGCCGTACCTCTGGAAGCATCGACTGTGGTACACCAAGAATTTCTAAAAGCTCCTCATCCCACTTTAGATCATAAATATTGAACATTAAGGTACGGGAAGCATTCGAATAGTCGGTTACATGAGTCTTCCCGCCTGAAAATTTATAGATTAACCATGTATCAATTGTTCCAAATAAAAGGTCTCCTGCTTCCGCCTTCTCCCTCGCGCCTTCTACATTCTCTAAAATCCATTTTACCTTTGTTCCTGAGAAGTATGGATCAATTAAAAGACCCGTTTTGCTGCGAATTGTTTCTTCATAGCCCTGTTGTTTTAAATTACGGCAAATATCTTCTGTTTGACGAGATTGCCAAACGATTGCTTTATAGATTGGTCTTCCCGTTTGCTTATCCCATACAACTGCTGTTTCACGCTGATTTGTAATCCCAATCCCCGCAACCTGATTTGCTTCTATATTTGTGTTATTTAATACTTCTGCAATGCAGCCAAGTACAGAGGTCCAAATTTCATTCGGGTCATGCTCTACCCAGCCCGGTTTAGGGAAATGCTGTTCAAATTCTTTTTGAGCTGTGGCAACAATCTCCCCTCCTTTATTAAATAAAATAGCCCGGGAGCTTGTTGTCCCCTGGTCAATTGACAATATATATTGTTCTTTCATACCCTATTCCTCCATTGTGCTTTTTTAAACATATAAGGATATTCCACAAGGCTTATCCTTTATTTCTACAACCAAATAATCATACCATGTCAGAATAAGTTTAGAAAAAGATAAAACCTGTGACTTTTACATCAAGGAGGAAAATGATAAGTAGAAAAAGCCCGCAAACAAATAGCACCATTCTTATCCTGGTACACGTTTGCGCGGGCTCCTTCTCTCCATCACGATTAGTTTAAGTATAGAATAAAACAAATTGCAAGCGTTGTCAATTCATTGAATCAGCAGGATTTCTTGTTTTTGAATCAATAACAGTGGTGGAAAGAAAAGAAAATTCCGATCTGAAATTATATGAATAAGGCTGGACACAAAAATCGAACAAAGTCGATTAACACTTTTATATATAATCAAAGTTGTTCCATTTTTTCTTTATTCTAATTTCATACCTCAACATAGAAAAAACAGCACCGATACAGGTGCTGTTTTTTCTATTATGAAAGATTCCAAAGCTTGCGGCTTGATGTAGATACGGCTACCGCTCCAGCATTCAGTGCCTGAGTAACATGATTTTCCTCTTTAATTAACCCACCGGCAATAACAGGAATATCGGTTTCTCCGGTAATCTCTTCAATTACTTCCGGCACCAGACCTGGCAAAATTTCCACGTAATCCGGCTCAAATCGATGGATAAGCTTTATACTCTGCTCTAATGCAGCACTGTCTAATATAAAGACACGTTGAATGGCCAGCAATTTATGCTTTTTTGCAGCTGCAACCACATTTCCGCGTGTCGTTAATATACCATCAGGTTTTATTTCCCGATGCAGGAATTCCATCCCGTATTCATCTGCTTTCAGCCCCTGAATTAAATCAAAATGGATAAATACCTTTTTATTTGCACGGTGACTGTAATCAATCATACTTTTCAGCTGGACTAATCTTGATTCTAAAATAATAATGTATTCATGATTACTTTCCAACACCTTCTCAAAATCCTTCATGCGCCTTACAGCAGGCAGTATACCAGCAGGTAATTGCATCAGAGCTCCCTCCTCTCAATCATTATCCGGCAGCTTACGCGATTCCATTTCTTCCTTCGTATAAATAATCCGCATCGGATTTCCCCCGGCAAAAGCTCCAGCGGGAACATCTTTATGTACCAGTGTCGCAGCAGAAATAATCGCTCCATCGCCGATATGCACTCCCGGTAATATCGTCGAGTTGGCGCCTATCATCACCTCATTACCGATATGCACCTCACCCAAACGATATTCTGTTATTAAATATTCATGCGCTAAAATCGTTGTATTATAACCAATAATACTGTTATTTCCAACTTTAATTTTTTCCGGGAACATGGAATCAGGCATTGCCATTAAAGCAAATGATGTACGGTCGCCTACCTTCATGCGCAAAAAATGCCGATACATCCAATTTTTCATTCTTAAAAAAGGAGTATAACGAGCAATCTGAATCACAATAAAATTTTTTACTATTTTAAAAAAAGACACCGTACTGTACATCTGCCATAAAGAATTTGCTTTATGATGGACTTTATACCTTTCAGTTCTCCGCATGACTATTCACCTGCCACTGTTAATAAATCCCTCATTGTATCCAAATAATATGTTGGATGATAGCTTTTTAAAAAGTCCTCTGTTTTCTCAGACCAGCTTACCGCCGCCGTTTGTGTACCAGCACGTTGTCCTGAAACAATATCATGAAAATTATCTCCTACCATTAAGGTTGTTTCAGGATCCGCATTCACCAGCTTCATTGCTTTTTCTACCGGTTCTGGATCAGGTTTTTTAAGTGTCACATCATCATAAGTAATAATAACAGAGAAGAAATCTGTCAGTCTGGTTAAATCCAATCCCATCATAACTGTTTTTTTAATCTTCGTACTTACAATTCCCAATGTAATACCTTTATCATACAGCTGCTTGATTGTTTCATAAACATATGGAAAAGCTTCTACATAACGGTCATGCTCTCTCATATTATACTCCCGGTATGCGGCTGTCATTCGTTCAGACAGCTCCGGGTTTATTTCATAAAAGGTTTCATTTAATGGCGGGCCATTAAGATGTTTTATTTCTTCCGGGGTAAACTGCATATTAAATTTTTCAAATGTATGTTCAAATGAAGCACGTATAAGCTCATTTGTATTTAATAACGTTCCGTCTAAATCAAACAGAATGGTACGAATGCTCATGTTGCACTTTCCTTTCTTCCTTCTTCCAAAAATAAGCAATAACCATCGTCAAAATAATCGCTACAGATAATCGGATAATTAATAATGGCCAAACTGGAATTCCAAGCGGAATAAAGACAAGCGTGTCCTCCACAACAGCATGGCAGGATACGAGAAATATTAATGCTAAATACATATCCTTCTTCGGCACATTATCTTCTTTTACAGCCTGCATCATGAGCCCGGCACCAAAGGCAAGTCCGATAGTAAGACCGGCAACCATTGTCATGGAAGCACGCTTATCTATTCCCAGCAGCTTCATAAATGGAGCTAATTTATTTGACATGGCAGTCATCCAGCCAAGCTCCCGCATAATTTGCATGATAATCATTAACGGGATAACGATACAGGCTAATTGAACAATAGCTATAGCAGCCGCTTGAGCACCATGAAGCCCAATTTCCCACCAATTATTCAGGACCACTTCATTGCTGGAAATAAAACCGTATTGAGCAAGCTCTGAGCCGCCAGACCAGAATAAATTAATCAAAAGTCCGGATATCACAGCAAGTCCAACCCGGATTCCAACGATAATCCACCACCTTACTCCTACACTTGTTGCCACAGCAGATTCAATAAATAGATTATGGGAAAAAGACAGCATAACTGCCATAATAAATACTTCCTTGACGGTAAAATCAAAAGAAATAATCGCTGCAATCCCTGCGTATAAATTTAATCCATTCCCTAAAACAAGCGGAACAGCAGCTTCCCCTGATAAACCAAATAACCCCATAAGTGGGGAGATGATATTCATAAACCAAGGGAAAACAGGTGTAAACTGCAATATCGTTATAATTAATGTAATCGGAAAAATAACTTTCCCAAGCTTTAATGTAGTCTTTAATCCCTGAATTAACCCCCTGTAAAGCGTTCCTTTCATTTTCTTACCTCATTTCAGCTTAACACGTTTGTTTCATCACGGCATGAGTGCCCGTAATTCATCCTGATTTATATGGTAAAATCAGTTTTTTCGTTGGATGAAAACGGGCTCTTCATCTCCTGATTGGTTCAGGCCAACACGATGTTGGTCACACAAGCGTTTCCCCAAATGTTTTTGATGGGGCGAGTAATCGCAGTGTTAGCTTGTATTCCTTATTCTTAGCGGGAAAAACCACCCGATAAATCAAGTTTCACTTTATTTCCTTTTCTTCTTTTTCTTTTTTCTTTTATTCGGATACTTTTTTGTCATTGGTGTGTCAAGATAACGCTCGTCTGTTGTCATGAGCCTGTATAGCATGAGGATAATTCCGGCTGTGATTGTTAAGATAGATACAACCTGTGCCGTCCTCAGATCACCAATGATGTATAAACTGTCTGTCCGAAGCCCTTCTATGAAAAAACGGCCGATGGAATACGTGACAGCATACATTAAGAATACCATTCCGCGTTTTGGATTTATTCTGCGGAAAAGTAACAGTCCAAAAAATATCAGGAAATTCCAGGCAGATTCATATAAAAATGTTGGATGATACATCACACCATCAATGACCATCTGGTTCATAATAAAGTCCGGCAAATACTGATGGAAGCTTTCATACGCAGCCTCAGAAATTGGACCGCCATGCGCTTCCTGATTCACGAAATTCCCCCAGCGCCCAATTGCCTGTCCCAATATTAAACTGGGTGCAACGACATCAGCCAGACGCCAAAATGATATTTTCTTTACTTTTGCAAAAACAATAGCTGTAATCACACCGCCAATTACAGCCCCATGAATAGCGATTCCGCCTTCCCAAGTGGCAAACATTTTCCATAAAGGACCATTGGCATATTGGTCAAATTCAAAGATTACGTAATAAATTCTTGCGGAGATAATCGCAATTGGTACAGCAAAAATAATGAAATCCATAATGGTCTCTTTGCCCAATCCAACTCTTTCCGCTTCTCTGGTAGCTAAATAAACTGCTAATACAGCTCCAACAGCAATAATGATTCCATACCAATAAATTGTTAATGGACCAATTTCTAAAAATACACGATCAATAGGAGCACTTGTCCCAATCATCTATATTCTACCTCCTATTGTGATTCTAAATCACCTTGTTCAATCATTTTTGTTAAACGATCTGAAAACTCTTCTGCCGTATTCACACCCATCCGTTTCAACCGGAAATTCATAGCAGCTACTTCAATAATAACAGCCAGGTTTCTTCCCGGTCTGACAGGTATTGTTGCTTTTGGCAGATGGACATCCATAATCTTCATCGTATCTTCATCTAATCCTAAACGGTCATACTGTTTTTTATTATCCCAATTTTCCAATTGAATAACCATCGAAATCCGTTTTTGGCTGCGGATCGAGCTTGCGCCAAATAATGTCATTACATTAATAATACCCAGGCCCCTTATTTCCAGTAAATGTTCAATAAGTGCAGGTGCATTGCCAATCAGACTCTCATAATCCTCTTGCCGGATTTCCACATTATCATCTGCTACAAGACGATGCCCTCTTTTAACTAATTCCAGTGCTGTTTCACTTTTACCAACACCACTTTGTCCGATAATTAAGACACCGACGCCGTAAATATCTATTAACACACCATGCACCGCCGTAAATGGTGCAAATTTAGATTCTAAGTAATTGGTTAAACGACTCAATACCCGCGTCGTTGTCCGCGGTGATTGTATGATTGGTACGCCAGAATGCTTCGATGCTTCAAAAAATTCTTCTGGTACATCCATGCCACGGGAAATGATAATTCCCGGAGTTACATCCGTACATAGATTTTCAGCACGCTGCTTTCTTTCTGCAGCATTCAGTCCCAAAAAGTAAGCTAATTCTGTCTTACCAATTAATTGTAGACGCTCCCTTGGATAATAGTCAAAAAAGCCCGTCATTTCCAATCCTGGGCGTGAAATATCACTTGTTATAATTTCACGGTGAACTCCTTCTTCTCCTGCTACTAACTGTAAATTAAACCGATCTAGTAAATCCTTTGTACAGACGGTTGATACCATTTTGAAGCTCCTCTCTTCAACAAAGCTAACTGATATACATTTTAGCATAATCCGTACAAAAAACGTAGAGGAGAAGTCTCTTACTTAATGTACTTCATTAAAAACTATGATTGACAAGGTTTATGCAATTTTGACATTCGAAAGTCCGCTCATTATAAGATTACTTCTTTGCAGACTTTTTCAAACTCCATATAAACTGTTTTCAAGTAACCAATAATTGTTTGAGTTCTTCCGATACTTCTCCAAATATTTATGAATGAGTACTTGTTATTTTGGAAAATCTCTGTATAATATAGCATTAATATATTACCGTTGATGAAGAGAGTAGTTATATATCATGTACAGCAGCGAGTCAGGAGATGGTGGAAGCCTGACAGTACAGAATATAATGAAACGCACTTCAGAGGTGCTGTCTGAACAATCAGTAGGATATGCCGGGTTATTCCGTTAAAAATAATATAAGAAGGTTCTTATTTATTTCTGATTAAAGTCTAAAGCTTTATTAGTTATATATAGGAGCAATTAGGGTGGTACCGCGAATAAACTCGTCTCTATGTTACATCATGGAGACGGGTTTTTTATGTTTTTATATTTCACATTTAATCGTATTGGAGGAGTAGACCATGAATTACCGTCAGCAATTTGCAGAGGAAATTTATACCCATTTACAAGGGTTATCGGAAGTGGATGAAATTCATTCATTGATTGAGGAACCAAAATATAATACTCATGGCGATTTAGCGTTCCCTTGCTTTACCTTAGCAAAAAAACTAAAAAAAGCTCCGCAGCAAATAGCCAAAGAGTTATCTACAAAAATAGATGCACCTTTTTTAGAAAAGACAGTGGCAGAAGGACCTTATTTAAATGGTTTTTTAAACAAACAAGTCGTCAGTAAACAAGTAATTCGGCGTATTAATACTGAGAAAGAAGACTACGGTTCGTCTTCAGCCGGTGCTGGAAAGATAGTTACTTTAGATTTCTCATCACCAAACATCGCCAAACCTTTCTCCATGGGCCATTTACGTTCTACTGTTATTGGCAATGCACTTGCTAATATCTCAGAAAAATATGGCTATAAAGCCATTCGAATAAATCATCTTGGTGACTGGGGAACACAATTTGGCAAGCTTATTACTGCTTATAAAAAATGGGGTTTAGAAGAAAAAGTACGAGAGAACCCAATTAAAGAGCTCTTTTATCTATATGTGATGTTTCACGAACAAGCGGAAAAACATCCCCACTTAGAGGATGAAGCCCGTTTTTGGTTTAAACAATTAGAATCTGGGAATGAAGAAGCAAATCAGCTGTGGAAATGGTTCAGAGAAGAATCACTGAAGGAATTTGCGAAAATTTATGAACTGCTGGATATTGCATTTGACTCCTATGATGGCGAAGCATTTTATAATGATAAAATGGACAAGGTTGTCCAAGAATTAAAAAACAAAGATCTCCTGTCTCTTTCAGATGGAGCTGAGGTAGTTGAATTAGCAGCTGAGAATATGCCGCCATGCTTAATTAAAAAGAAAGATGGCGCTACATTATATGCAACCCGGGATTTGGCAGCAGCTATTTACCGGAGCAGGGCCTATCATTTTGAAAAATCCTTCTATATCGTCGGACAGGAGCAGCGCCTTCATTTCGAACAGTTATTCCTTGTGCTCCAGAAAATGGGCTATGACTGGGCAGCTTCATTAAAGCATGTTCCATTCGGTTTTATTTTAAAAGATGGAAAGAAAATGTCGACCAGAAAAGGAAAAGTTGTGCTGCTGGAGGATGTTATCAAAGAAGCCATTGATCTGGCTTACCAAAATATTAAAACTAAAAATCCGGAACTGGAAAATAAAGAAGAAGTAGCAAAAATGGTCGGTGTCGGAGCAATTATTTTTCATGATTTAAAGAATGAACGCCAAAATAATATTGAATTCAATCTGGATGAGATGCTGAAATTTGAAGGTTCTACAGGGCTTTATGTGCAATATACACACGCCCGTTCCTGCTCTATTCTTCGGAAAGCTTCTGCTGAAAATAACCTTTCTGTCAGTGGGCTCACCGATTCATACAGCTGGACCGTCATCAAAATACTAATGGATTTTCCAAATGTAATCGAAAAAAGCTTTCAGCAGGCTGAACCATCAGTTATCGCAAAATATGTTTTGAAATTAAGCCAGGATTTTAATAAATATTATGGTCAGGTCAAAATATTAGCTGATGATGCAGAGCAAAGCAGCAGACTGGCATTGGTGAAATCTGTTGCGATTGTATTGAAGGAAGGGTTGAAATTGCTTGGTATTAAAGCTCCTGAGAAGCTTTAAGTAAACAGACCGGCTATTTATTGCTGATTACATTTCTTATTTGCTTTGAAAGTGCTTTTTGCAGTGGAGAGAGAAATACAATTTTTATTTAGGAAAAATTAAAAACATAAAGATATTTCTATTTACCTGTAAAAAACCATTGCACTTCACATAACGGAAAGCTTTATACTTAGATATAAAGGAGCTGATATGAAATGTATACCATCGGAGAATTTGGAGCAAAAACCGGATTTTCAACACGAACGCTGCGTTTCTATGAAGAACTTGGGATTCTTTATCCAAGCAAAAGAAATGAAAACGGTCATCGTTTATACAGCTTGGAAGAACTCGCCACCTTACAACGTATCCAGTCATTAAAATTTATTGGATATTCACTTCAGGAAATCAAAGAAATGCTGGATAAAGAAGAAATCACTTTAGAAAATTTTGCAGACTCCCTCCCTGTTCAAAGAAAGGTGCTGGTGCATAAGCGCGAGGAATTAAACCGGGCCATCGCAGCTATTGATCATGTACAAGAGCTTTTAGATGATGACTTTTCATTAGATTGGACGGTGCTCGCCTCTCTGCTCCACGGGATGGAATTTGAAGAGGAGCAAAAGGCATGGATGAAGGAGCATTTTCCCGATGATTTTGCATCGCTTTTTACGGATATACCAAAGAAAGAGCGTGAAAAATTAGATAGAGAATGGCTTTCTATTCTGGCTGAAGTAAAAAGGCTGATGCGGGAAAACGTTCCTCCGCATGCGCAAGAAGCGCAACAGGTATTTCTAAATATTAATGATTTATTTATAAAAATCGTCCCTGAGGATGTTATTGTAGAAAATATCGATAAATGGGAAGAACAATTGGAATCTGCTGAAGCGGATAATTTTGTAGCTCCGACTTTCTGGTCAAAAGAGGAAGAAGCTTATATGGAGGAAATAGCTAAAGCGATGGAACAGCAGTATAAGGAGAATGAAGAAAAATAATGGAATGAAAAAAGTCCGAAGCCTCCCCTATAAAATAGGGAGCTTTTCCGGACTTCTTCATTCGATTTTCTTATGTGTACTTTTTAAGAGAAATATAATTCTGTAAGTCTTTTCATATCTATTTCATTTGAAACATCTATAAAATATGGTGCCTGCCATGCTTGTGTTTTTTTAGCTGAGTTATTTAATGACCTTTCCCATGAAGGGTATACTCTTATTGCCATTTTCCCTTTGTTATCATTAGTTCTCAATATTCCTTTCTCTAAAAGCAGAGATTTTGGAAAAATAAACTGACCTTTCAAATCCTTATCTATGATTGAAAACACTATTTTATCCGGACTCTCACTATATGCAAAAGCCTGATTGCAATGATTTACATCTTTTTCCCAGAAAACAACAAAATACCCATCTTTCTTTGGTGTTCGTTTAGCTAAGCGGCTCCTATATTTATTTTCATTAATATTAAAAGTAGTTCCTTCATATTCCATATTTTGCGGCTCTTTTAATATATTTGTGAGCTCACCATTTATGTCAAATAGTAATTCTTTGATCAGGTTTATCGATTTTAGCATTTTCTCTTTCCTTTATAATTCATCTAATATTAATCATGGTACCGGGTACATTGTATTACATCAAAGTGGAAGAGTAGAGAATTTCTGCTTATTCAATCGCAATATATATTTCTACCTGCCCATTTGCCGGATCAATATCCCCGGCATAGTACTCAAAATCGCCAGTAAATGTGCGTATGTTTTCAGGCAGCTGCTGCCATTCCCAAATAGCAGCCCAAGCTTGCGGAACCTTTTCCGCTATTGGACCTTTTTCTGTTACAAATACAGCGTATGTCGCTTCCGGCAATGTATAAGTTTGAATCCCTTCTACGTTTTGAACCACAGAATCTTCCGTTATTTGCACGCTTAACATAATTTCATAAGTCCCTTTTTCTTCTTGCTGATAATGAAAATAACAACCGTAATATCCCGCTTCATGAATGTTCACATCTAATTTTTCTCCAATATTATCTGTGAAAAAGCGTTCAAATAATGATCCTATCTTCCCGTTTCCAGATTGCTCTGCCTCATTAGTAGTTATCATACTGACTCCGGCTAATGTAAAAGCTGGCCGCTTCTCCATGCGTAACGGTTTAATATTTACAGCTGATTTATCCTGTTTCATAGCTTATCAAACTCCTTTTTCTTATGATAATAGTTAGTATAAAACAGGAAACCTGACAGCTGTCTGTCCAGTTTGTTCAACTTATTTATATATTTTTGTAATTTGCATTACACGCTCTGCGATAATCTCCCGCAAATGGACTGGCTCCAACACCTCCACCTGAGGGCCGAAGCTGAGTATAAAGCTGTATAACCATTCATCCTCTGGGTAAGCTTTCTTCACCAGCCATGTCTCATCTTCCGTCGGAATAAGCTCCTCTGCATCAAACCAATCTTCCGCTAAATGATGAGCTTCTTTCTGGAAACGTAAAACTACCTCATTATTATCGGAGATAGAGGATTGTTTTCCTTTTATATCCTTTTGTTCTGGTAAAGGGCGGCGGGTAAAACTTAACTCAGCATCCACAGACAAATTTTTTATTCTTCGTAATTTAAATAAACGGAACTGCTCTCTTTCTATGCAGTATGCTTGTATATACCATTGTCTTCCTTTGAGAATTAATGTATGCGGCTCCGCCGTTCGCTGCGTAATCTTCCCCTGTGCATCTGAATATGTAAATGCAATGAATAGACAGTTATCTATTGCCTTTTCAATACGCTCCAGTTTTTCTTGGAGCCGTGCACTGTTATCCCAAGGTGAATAATCAATGAGAACACGGCTTGTTTTACTTTGAAAAGCCTTGGCATCAACAGGATGTACAACACTATTCATTTTTTCCATCAATTGCTGGTGCTGTGCTTTTTCATGAGAAGTAGATATACTGCGCAGTGCCGTGACAATTGCTGCTAATTCATCATTGGTGAGCAGATTACGATCCAGCCGGTAACCTTCCGCAAGTCCGATACCGCCGTAAACTCCCTGGTAAGTTATAATGGGTATGCCAGCTGCATTAATCGTATCAATATCCCTGTAAATCGTCCGCACAGATACTTCAAATCGTTCCGCTAAATCTTTTGCCTGCAGCATGCGGTGATTTATCAATAATATAATAATGGATAATAGTCTCTCTAATTTCATTACGTTCTCTCCTCTTTGACAACAGTGGGCTCGTCTATTAAATTTTGCTCATAAGAAAAAGATCAGGCGATAACCTGACCTTTCCTTTTACCTTATGTCACGGACAACACTGTTTAAAATCATTGAAATCAATGAAATCACAATCGACGCGATAAACGCCGTACCAAACCCGTCAATGACAAAGGAAGGTCCAATAAGCGCCTGCGTAATCATCAATATAATCGCATTGACAACAATTAAAAACAATCCAAATGTAATCACCGTAATCGGCAATGTCAAAATAACCAAAATCGGTTTCACAAACATATTCAGGATGGCTAAAATAACACTTGCTAACAGTGCCGTACCGAAACCGTCCAGCTGAAAAGAATCAAAGATTTGGGCAACTGCTATCAGCGCCACAGCATTTAATACTAATGAAATAATCCCCCGAAGCAACATTAATACACGTCTCCCTTAGGCATAATAAATGCGGCAATTATATAAACAATCGCTAATGTGGAAAAACTCGGGATAAGCAGAATTAAGAAAATGATCCGGAGCAGTGTCGCATCCACATTTAAATACTCACCTAATCCTCCAAGCACACCGGCAAGCATTTTATTTGTTTCCGAACGATATAATCTTTTCATGGAAGTACCTCCTCAGGTAACTGTTTTGTCATCTATTTAATAATGGATATGTGTCATTCTATCTTTTCATACGAAAATAGAAATGAAAAAGTTTCATTTCTATTTTCCCGCTTCCTATTCTTTTTAAACAAAACAATTATTTAGAGCTGTTCTTTTCAAAATCCCAAAGATAAAAACGTTCCATTGCCTGATTTTCAATCAGTTCGTTTTTCACTTCTTCATCTAACTCATCCAATTGCTTATACCACCCGAACATGCCAGCTACCTGAGAGTCATGTGATAATATTGTTTGCAGTTTTTTATCAAAAGTATCACGGACATCATTTATTACATTTGGGCTTCCTAAATCTTCTTCATGACCATTGGAAAAAGCTTGCGCCCATACTTTTGGTCTTTCTACAGGGTTCATATCTTCCACTGCCTGAATAGCGGCAGCTCCTAAGGCATTATGATCCGGATGCACTGCATAACCGGGGTAATGTGTGATCACAAGAGATGGTTTTATTTCTTCTAAATAACCTCTTATATGATCTGCCACTTCTTGTTTATCTTCAAATTCAATCGTTTTATCACGGTATCCGAGCATTTTCAATTCCATATCTAACGTTTCACATGCACGTATTAACTCTTTTTTGCGAATTTCAGGCAACGACTCCCTATTAGCAAATGTCGGGTTCCCCATATTTCTCCCCATTTGCCCCAACGTTCCACATAAATATGTTACCGGCACACCTTCTTTGCGGAACTGTGCGACAGATCCAGACGCGCCAAAAGCTTCATCGTCCGGGTGCGGAAAAATAACTACAACATGTTTCTCCATTTTATTCACCTATCTTTCTAGAATCAAGCTATATCACTCGTTTTTATTTTTATCATTTAAAAGGCGTTTCACTGACTTCTAAAGCTACCATTAATCGCCCTTCCCTATCATGACCAGCCAATAGTAATTGGTTTCCCTCATAAATGGTCCAATCGGTTAATCCTTCTGCGTAAATCCAGCCAAGCTCCATTTTTAAACCAACACGATAGGAATTTCCTTCTCCTATAATCTTTGCCTGTTTGTATGTTACTTTTGCATTACGTATATATGCACCAACCGTATATGCATTGGCGTCTAAATGATTAGCATATGCCCCATTCGTTGTTTCTAAATGGACATATACTTCCTTATTCAAATAACTGTCCAGTGCCTGCTGGACTTTCTCTAGTTCTATCGGTTTCATGTTTCAACCTCCAATTCTATTCTTTTACTCTATCGAAATGAAGACCAAGCGTCAATTAGATAGCTTACCCAAATAAAAACTTTCTTTTCAGGAACAGAAATATTGTTCTGAAAATACATTTACATTGCATTCGTCATCTATTTAACCTTTATTATAACACAGTATTCTGATTGGATTAAAAACGTATAATGAAGTAGTCCATTATTACGCAATAAAACAAGATCCATCTGAAGAGCAAAATCATACTCTAAAGATGGACCAGTTTTTCTCTATTTACTGCTGACCTTCTCTTTCACCATTTCATTCATACGTGCTTTATCTCTTTCCAACACCGGTCCAAGGTACTTCCCTGTATAAGAAATATCTGCCTGCTCTGCGATTTTTTCCGGCGTTCCCTTAGCAATAATCTGGCCGCCGCGGTCTCCGCCTTCCGGACCTAAATCAATGATATGATCCGCACTTTTAATCACATCTAAATTGTGTTCGATAATTAAGACAGAATCCCCATTATCTACCAGCCTTTGCAGGACATCCAACAAACGGCGTATATCAGCAGAATGAAGTCCTGTTGTCGGCTCATCCAAAATGTAAAACGTCTTTCCGTTGGAGCGTTTATGCAATTCACTTGCTAATTTAACACGCTGAGCTTCTCCGCCGGATAAGGTTGTTGCCGGCTGACCCAGTTTAATATATCCTAATCCGACATCATAAATAGTCTGCAGCTTCCGTTTAATTTTTGGAATTGCGGCGAAGAACTCTAATGCTTCCTCAATACGCATATCCAATACCTCTGATATATTTTTGCCTTTGTACTTCACTTCCAGTGTTTCCCGGTTATAACGTGCTCCTTCACAAACCTCACAAGGGACATAGACATCTGGCAGGAAGTGCATTTCAATCTTGATAATTCCATCTCCGCGGCAGGCTTCACAGCGTCCGCCTTTGACATTAAAGCTGAAGCGGCCTTTTTTATAACCTCTTACCTTGGCTTCATTTGTTTGTGCAAACACATCACGAATATCGTCAAATACACCTGTATACGTAGCTGGATTGGAACGTGGTGTTCTTCCGATTGGAGACTGGTCAATATCAATAACTTTTTCGATATGCTCGATTCCTTTTATGCTCCGGTACTTCCCGGGCTTCACTTTTCCTTTATATAATTCTTTTGCTAAAGATTTGTAGATAATCTCATTAACCAGTGTACTTTTCCCGGAACCCGAAACACCCGTAACGACTGTCATCAACCCGATTGGAATTTCAGCCGATACATTTTTCAAATTATTCTCGGATGCACCGGTAACTTTTATTTTACGTTTATCAGCTTTCTTCCGTTTTGACGGCACAGGGATAAATTCTTTTCCGGATAAATAACGGCCAGTTAATGAATTCTCATCAGCCATGACGTTTTCTGGAGTACCGCTGGCAACAATTTCACCACCATGCTCGCCGGCCCCCGGCCCAATATCAATCAGCCAGTCTGCCGCAAGCATCGTATCCTCATCATGCTCGACAACAATCAGCGTATTGTCTAAATCACGCATCTGTTTAAGCGTTTCAATAAGACGGTCATTATCACGCTGGTGCAGTCCTATGGAAGGCTCATCAAGTACATAAAGAACACCTGTCAATGCAGAGCCGATCTGGGTAGCAAGGCGGATCCGCTGGGCCTCCCCGCCAGAAAGTGTTCCTGCTGCACGTGACAACGTTAAATAGTCTAAGCCGACATTATTTAAAAATGAAAGACGATTATCAATTTCTTTCAAAATTAAACGGGCAATCTGACGGTCTTTATCACTCAATTCAAGCTGTTTGAAAAAGTCCATAGATTCCAGGATAGAGAAATCTGTTATCTGACTGATATGCTTCCCGTCAATTAATACAGCAAGCGCCTCTTTATTCAGACGATGTCCCTTACATGTTGGACAATTTTTCTGTGCCATGTATTTCTCTAATGTTTCACGGATAAAATCAGAGGAAGTTTCTTTGTATCTGCGTTCAACATTCTTTAAAACACCTTCAAAAGCAACATCCTTGGTACGCGCGCTTCCAAAATCATTCTCATAATGAAAATGAATTTTTTCTTTTCCGCTTCCATATAAAATTTTATCCATTTGTTCCTCGGGAATATTCTTTACAGGAACATCCATCGGAATATTATAATGATCACAGACACTCTTTAAAAGCTGCGGATAATATTGGGAACTGATAGGCTCCCAAGGTGCAATAGCATGTTCATTTAGTGTTTTATCCCAATCCGGAATAACTAATTCAACATCCACCTCAAGTTTTGTTCCTAATCCATCACAGCTTGGGCATGCACCAAAAGGACTGTTAAAGGAGAATAAGCGCGGTTCTAATTTACCGATAGAAAAACCGCAGATTGGGCAGGCATGGTTTTCACTGAACATGAGCTCCTCATCGCCAATGACATCAACAATCGCATTACCTTCTCCTAATTTAAGCGCCGCTTCCAGGGAATCACTTAAGCGGGTTTCTATTCCCTCTTTAATAACAACCCGGTCAATAACAACTTCAATAGAGTGCTTTTTATTTTTCTCCAGGTTAATATCGTCCGTTACCTCCATCATGTCTCCATCAATCCGGACACGCACGTACCCTTGTTTTTTCAGGTCTTCTAATACTTTAACGTGTTCTCCTTTTCTTCCTGAAATCACCGGAGCTAAAATCTGCATTTTCGTTCTTTCCGGATATTCCAATACTCTATCAACCATCTGCTGCACTGTCTGTGAGCTGATTTCAATACCATGCTTCGGACAGGTCGGTTTCCCTACGCGTGCATAAAGTAAACGTAAATAATCATAAATCTCTGTAACCGTTCCAACAGTTGATCTTGGATTTTTACTGGTTGTTTTCTGATCAATAGAGATTGCTGGAGATAATCCTTCAATCACATCAACATCTGGTTTATCCATCTGTCCTAAAAACTGTCTTGCATATGCAGACAGAGATTCTACATATCGGCGCTGTCCCTCTGCATATATCGTATCAAAGGCGAGGGATGATTTCCCGGAACCAGAAAGCCCTGTAAGAACAACTAATTTATTTTTGGGGATATCGACATCTATATTTTTTAAGTTATGCGCTCTGGCACCTTGGATTTTTATAGACTTGCTTGGCATAAAAAATTCATCCTTCCGCTTTTAGCTCCAAGAGAACATCTCTTAATTCTGCTGCTTTCTCGAAGTCTAGATTTTTGGCTGCCTGTTTCATTTCTTTTTCCATATTTTCGATAACCTTCTGCTTTTCTTTCTTCGTCATCTTCTTCACTTGTTTTGTTTCAGAATCATATGCTTCCGGTGCTTCCGCAGCAACAGTTGCCTGAATAACATCACGGACTTCCTTACGAATAGTTTGTGGAGTGATACCATGCTTTTCATTATATTCCTGTTGTACAGTACGACGGCGATCTGTTTCATCAATCGCTTTTTGCATGGAATCCGTAATTTTATCAGCATACATAATAACTTTACCATTTTCATTTCTTGCGGCACGTCCCATAGTCTGGATTAAGGAACGCTCTGAACGGAGGAAGCCTTCTTTATCAGCATCCAGGATTGAAACCAGAGATACTTCTGGTATATCCAGTCCTTCCCGCAGGAGGTTAATCCCGACAAGGACATCATATTTTCCAACACGCAAATCACGAATAACTTCGATCCGCTCCAAAGTTTTAATTTCAGAATGCAGATAAGCAACCTTCATTCCTATTTCTTTTAAGTAATCTGTCAAGTCCTCTGACATCTTCTTCGTTAAGGTCGTGATTAATACACGTTCATTTTTCTTTGTCCGTTTGTTAATTTCACCAATTAAATCATCAATCTGTCCATCAATAGGCCGTACTTCCACCACTGGGTCCAATAAACCTGTCGGACGGATAATCTGTTCTGTCATTTCTGGTGAATGCTCTAATTCATATGGACCTGGCGTTGCGGAAACATAAACAAGCTGATTGGTTTTTTCTTCAAATTCTTCAAAGCGCAACGGACGATTATCCATTGCTGAAGGCAACCTGAATCCATGATCAACCAAAACCTGTTTCCGCGCCTGGTCTCCGTTATACATACCACGAATCTGCGGCAATGTCACATGGGATTCATCAATAATCACTAAAAAGTCCTCTGGAAAGAAATCCAGCAATGTATACGGTGTGGCTCCTGCCTCACGTAATGTTAAAGGACGTGAATAGTTTTCAATTCCGGAACAAAATCCCATTTCCCGCATCATTTCTAAATCGTAATTCGTGCGCTGTTCCAGACGCTGGGCTTCCAGCAGTTTTCCTGCATCATTTAATTCCTTCAGCCGTTCTTCTAATTCTTTCTCAATATTTTTAATGGCAATTTTCATTTTTTCTTCACGGGTAACAAAGTGGGATGCCGGGAAAATAGCGACATGCTCACGGTCACCGATAATCTCACCGGTTAATGCATCAACTTCCCGAATCCGATCAATCTCATCTCCAAAAAATTCCACCCGGATACAATGCTCCTCATGAGAAGCAGGAATAATTTCTACCGAATCTCCACGCACACGAAATGTACCACGCTGAAAATTAATATCATTTCTTGCATATTGAATATCTACTAATTCGCGCAGGAGCTGATCTCTTTCTTTTTCCATGCCAAGCCTTAAAGAAAGTACCTGACTTTTATATTCTTCCGGGTTACCTAAGCCATAGATACACGATACACTTGCTACAATCAATACATCATTTCTTTCAAATAGTGCTGATGTAGCAGAGTGACGCAATTTATCAATTTCATCATTTATACTTGCGTCCTTTTCAATAAAAGTATCCGTAGAAGGCACATAAGCTTCCGGCTGATAATAATCATAATAGCTTACAAAATACTCTACAGCATTGTTTGGAAAAAACTCCTTAAACTCGCTGTAAAGCTGTCCTGCCAATGTCTTATTATGTGCAATAACAAGTGTCGGCCGGTTAATTTCTTTTACAACATTGGACATGGTAAATGTCTTTCCCGTCCCGGTGGCACCAAGTAAGGTCTGATGATGCTGCCCGGCAAGTATTTTTTCTACAATTTCTTTAATTGCCGCCGGCTGATCTCCCGCCGGCTCATAAGCAGAAACTAATTCAAAATGCTCCTTCATCCTATTTCCTCCGTTCCTTACAATAGCTATTATCTATTATATCCTTTTCTTAAAAAACGAACAAGTATTCGACTTGTTTTTTAAGAAATTATATATCTTTTTTAGTATTTATAAATTAATGCAGGTCATTAGTAATACTGGAATACCACAGTATTGTTTCCAATGGTCTTAAATTAATCACTCCATCATAGTCCGAGCTTTTTATATAATAACGCTATTTGATTTATCATCTGTAGAATTTAATCAGGAATTAAAAAAATTGATTTAATAGCCTCTATTTTCATTATAGCCTTTCTGTCAATCTTTCAATCCTGATTTACATTTTATAATGAAATAAGAATGCCTGAACCCGGTTGTAATCACCGTTTCAAGCATTCTTATTTTAGGACGCATTATTATTTTTTTTATCTCTTCTTGCTTTATAAGGCTCTTCAGCAAATTGAAAGCCCAAGGAATGATGCTCTCCTTCATATAGGGAACATTGTACGAAACGAATCTCATTATCATGATTAAAGACTTCCAATTTAATATAAGCCCCGCTTCGCTGTAAAGCTTCATAAAAAGCCTGGCTTGTCTGTACATTTTTCCCGTGCACTCTATAGATAGATTCACCAGGTTCTATCTCCAGCCTGTCTGCCGGACTTCCCGGGAGAATCCCCACAACCCGCAAGCCTTTTGGATGCGGCTGATAATACGGCCGTCGTAAGCGGTCTCCTTCTCTATATCGATAGTTCAAATATTCTTTTCCTATGATTGCAAGGATAATTGCAGTCAGAGAAAGATATGGAATAAATATTCCTGCGACAGCAATAAGGAAAATGCCAATTGCCAAAAATGTATTCGCCTTTGCCAGCTTGTAAATAGCATCTTGGTGGAAATGGCCTTTTGCTTTATAGTTAAAGCCAATTAAAAAGGGAATGAGCACCAGACCTAAAGAAGATTCCCCTATTGATAAATACGGCCACCAAGGTGCAAAAGAAGTGATTAACCCTTCAGGCACAAGCATAAGCAGCGGTACTACCGTTAATCGTTTGATTTGCTGCTCTCCTACCCAGACACCCCGGTCACTCAGCTGAATTCTCGGAAATAAATCTTGTTTTTCAACACGTTTAATTAATAGAGACTCTACAAAAAGCAATAATCCGGCCAGGACTGCCAAAGCAGGAAGACTGCGTTCATAGAGCAGAGAGTAATCAAACCAATTTTGCATGTCGAGTACATAAGGTGCAAAAAATAAAATCAAAAATGTCAGTCCCAGCGTATAGCTTGGAGACAACAGCGTAAAACGGGTACTGATACTTAAAACGATAAAACTGAGTGCTAATACGAAAAGTGTTTCATAGGAGAACACCATGCCGACTCCAATAATTACAGCAGATATAAGTATGCCGCTAATTAATGAAACAAGCCAAGTCCGATGCCATTCAATAAATTTTGGATATATTTTTATTCCGAAATCATACCGCTCCCGTTTAATCCGGAAATAACTTGCCATGGTTAATATAAATAAAAACCAGTATAACGCCGGATTCAGAAAGAACTTCCCTATACCTTTTGCCAGTTCAATAAGCCATTCTTCCACCAATATTCTTCACCTTCTTCGCGAATACATTTTATACGTTAAAATTTGTTCATCCATCATAGCATGATGGATGAACAAATATTTCTCTATCAAGAAGTCAAGTTTCATTTATTGATAAAGCTCTTCCAAAGATCGTTCCAGCTGCTCATCATCTTCTCCGGAACGGATTTTTTCAATAATTTGTGTTTCAATTAAGCCCCCGGTTTCTTCATCTACTTCTCCGGTTACCTCCAAATCATTATCTTCCTGGAAATCTTCTACAGCACTTTCTGTTTCTTCATTAAAGTAACCATCTGTTCTTCCTGTGTCATATCCTAAACCGGATAACATTACCTGCATATTAGCTACTGCTTCACTTGTATGGTCAAAGGTGAGCGGCTCATCATCCGTTACTTGAATTGGAATGGAATAGTAATAATCATCCTGTTTCTGTTCGACGGTCGGTTCCACACCATCACCGTCAATCCATACACCGTTCGGAGATAACCATTTATAGGTTGTCATTTTAATAGAACTGTCATCGCCTAGCGGAATAGCCTGCTGCACTGTACCTTTTCCAAAGCTGGTTTCTCCAACAATATCATATCCAAGCTCTTTCATTGCTACAGCGACAATTTCTGAAGCAGATGCACTTCCTTCATCAATTAACACGCTGATTGGATAATCCTTCTCCTCTTCTAAATCTGATGCAAACTCTTCTGTGTTTCCATCAGAATCCTCTATTTGCAAATATGGCATGTCTTTAGGGACAAACTGCTTTAGAATATCTTCTGCAACATCTAATAAACCTCCCGGATTTCCGCGGACATCAATGACAAGACCGTCAATACCCTGATCCTCTAAATCAGCCAGCTGCTCTGTAAACTCTTCATTGGTGTGCTCTGAGAAGTTGGTAATCTGAATAACACCAGTATCCTTGCCATTTTCACTGTTTATTTCACTATATACTGTTTCAACAGGAATCGTATCCCGTTGAATGGTTACTTCAAATGGATCTGAAACGCCTGAACGCTGTATCTCTAAAACAACATCCGTACCTTTTTCCCCGCGAATTTTAGCAACAGCCTCGTTCACATTTAATCCTTCAACGCTTTCTCCATCCACACTTAGGACCTGATCATTTGGACGCAACCCGGCTTTTTCTGCTGGAGAATCCTTCATTGGTGAAATAATCGTAATATAACCATCTACCTCACTGACTTCTGCCCCGATTCCTTCAAAGGATGATTCAATCTGTTCGTTAAATTGCTGCATCATTTCACTGTCTAAGTAGGAGGTGTGCGGATCTTCCAGTGTAGAAAGCATACCTTCTATAGCACCCTCTACCAGCTCGTTATCATCAACATCCTCAATGTAGTTTGATTTAATCAAATCAAAGGTTTGCGAAATTTTGTTTAAATCTGCCGGCAAATCAGCATCTGTACCTTCTCCTTCATTGTCGGATGTTTCTGTATCAGTTATCTCTAAAGGAGAGCTGTCACCCTGATTTTGGGCTAGCTTCACTCCGCCGTAACCGCCTAAAAGCCCAATAAGCAAGGCTCCTATTAATATCAGTATAATCTTAGATTGATTAAGCTTCATTTCTTTCTACACCTCTTTAAATGCTTCAAAAGCTTCCATTCACCTTTGAAGTTGAATAATTAATATATAGCAGGTATTATGAAAAAACGGCTGACCTTCACAATTCCATTATACCTGTTATCTTAAAAGAAATAATCCCTGATAGATAAAACAAAACTTCCTTCTATGGAAGTAGACCGAGATTACTAAACAAAACCATTTTTCAACCCAAAACAGGAGCTTTACAAACAGTTTCTATGATAAAATGGTATTTTTTATTTTCTAATAAGAAAAGCATATCATGTTATGAAGCGAATGACTATGATTTTAAACAAACATCCTTAAGAAACACTTTATTTGAAATTCCTGTTCTTTTTGTCCGAATACCAAACCGCAATCCCAGACAGTAGTAGAAAGCCGTTGGTCCTTTATTTGATAACAAGAAATCCGAACTGATTCAAACTCCTATGAAAGGGGTTTGAATACTAGTTCGGATTTCCATTTGATAGATTTCTTTATTCTATTAACTACGCAATGAATTAATTTATATAACCTGATGGATCAACAGGATTCTTGTACCCTCCAGGGTGAATTTCAAAATGGAGATGGACACCGGTAGATCCTCCTGTATTCCCCATCACAGCAATCTGATCTCCCTGGCTTACTGTTTGTCCGTTAGATACAGTAAAGCTTGATAAATGAGCATACAAAGTAGTATAATCCTGACCATTTACATTATGAGTTACCATAACTGTATTCCCATAACCGCTCATTGTACCAGTGTAAGCAACAACACCATCTGCTGCAGCACGAATCACTTTATCTGCTTCTCCTCTTTGTCCAAAATCCATCCCATTATGAGGCCGGACATCTCCATGAATTGGATGTACCCGATTAGGATCAAATGGAGAGGTTTGTGGTCCAGAAGTAGGGCGGATAAAGCCGGAACTGTTACTTGGAACTGATTCACTTGCTGTCTCTGTTTCTGTTTTCACTTCTGCTTCAGCTGTATAACCGCTGGCTACCTGTACATCGTTTTCACTTTCTTCTTCATCAGAGGATTCACTGCCTTCAGACTCACTTGAATTACTCTCTGTTTGCTCTTCGCTATCTTCCTGTTGTTCCGCTTCTTTTTGGCGTTCTTCCTCAGCTTTACGCTCTTCTTCCGCCTTGCGCTGCTCCTCAGCTTCTGCTTCTGCCCGGGCACGTTCCGCTTCTTCTGCTTCCTTCTGCTCTATTTCTGCTTTTTTACTCTGTGCAGAATCTAAAGCCGCTTGTTTTGCTTCTGCTTGAGCGTCAATCAGCTGCTGTTCTTCTTCAGCTGTTAATTTTACTTCTTCAATATCATTATATTCAATTTCTAAGTCAGCTAATAAAGTTTCTTTATCAGAAATTTGTTCATCTAATTGCTCTTCTAATGCAAGCAGCTCCTCATGCTGCCCCTCAAGTGCCGCCTTATTTTCTTCGACAGCTACTTTATTTTCCTCAACAGTTACCTTGCTTGCTTCCACTTCTTCTTTATTTTCTTCCAGTTGAGCCTTATCATTTGCCTGTTCTTCTAAAATAGATCTGTCCTGATCCATTATCGTATTGACTGCTGTACTCCGGGACACAAATTCACTAAAATTTTGTGCTCCAAATATCACTTCTAAGTATTGGATTTCCCCGCCATTCTGCTGAATGGTACGGAGGCGGTCTTTGATGAGCTGGTCTCTGGTTTCAATTCGCTCTTCTAAGTCTTTTATTTCATCCCCTAATTTTTCTATACGGTTGGACAGCTCTTCAATTTCGTTATTGAGGCTCTCTATTTCCTGGTTCGTTTCCTCAATTTCACTCTCTTTTGCAGTAATGTCGGATTGCGTCTGATTTAATTCTTCATCTATTGATGAAATTTCACTCTCAACCTCATTCTGCTCTTGTTGATTAGATTCCAGCTTTTCTTCAGAATCCTCTTTCTTTTTCTTTGCCTCTTCTTTTTCTGTTTCCAGATTAGACTTTTCTTTTTCTAATTCACTAATTTCATCTTCCACATCTTTTACAGACTCTGCTGAAACAGAATGTAATGGTGTTGTCACTGCGAGCAAAGTAACTAGGCTTACTGATGCTAATGCTCTCAAGCTTCTCATATGTTGTTCCCCTCTCCATTTTGTTTCTGGCTTTAGAAAATGACTGCTTCAATAGCTTTACCGCCATTTTGTCCCTCTGATAATACTTATTTAAAATAAAATGAAGTTTCATTCAGTGAAAATTTTTATACTGCTTATACTGAATGAAACTACAAATATTCATCTAACTCTTGAGTGTAAACGTCCATTTGACCTGAACCAAAAAATTTACAGATGATTTACGGTAATAAACTTTCTTTATCTATCATCCTTATACTTTCAGGAACTTGCGTACGCTCATCACACTTCCCCAAATACCTATTACTGCACCGATTAGAAGAACCATTCCTGATAATTGCCAAGCGAATGGATCAAACGGCAATAGTTCTACAAATCGGAAATTAACTACATTCGCAAAATTATTATATATATAGTAGTAGCCTCCAAGTATAACCGCTACCGGAGCCAGAGAACCGAGAATTCCCAATAAAGCCCCTTCAACAAAGAATGGCCAGCGGATAAATGAATTTGTTGCTCCTACTAACTTTTGAATCCCAATTTCTGTACTTCTGGCTATAATAGTTATCTTAATTGTATTAGATATTAAGAATATTGCCGTAAATACTAGAGCTATAATTAATGCCAATCCAATTGCTCTCGCATAATTATTAAATTGGAAAAGCTGTTCGACAACTTCCTTTCCATATAATACACTCTCTACATTATTCAGCTCTTCTATTTGATCAGCAATAACCTCGGTTTCTTCCGGAATACTGGCTTCTACAATATAAACATGGTTTAACGGATTATCCTGTTCAAACATAGACCATGCTTGTCCTTCATCTCCCATACTCTCAACTAATTTACTCAGCTCGTTATCATTAGAAGAGAACTGCACCTCTGCTACACCATCTATTTGTTCAATTTCTTCACCAAGTTCGACAATTTGATCTTCATCTGCTGTCATATCAATCAAAGTACTGATTTGAACATCCTGCTCGATATTTTTAGCCATCTGGTCAAGGTTCAGAACCAGGGCTAAAAAGACTGCAACCAGAATTAAGGTTGTTGTTACAGCTGCGATCGAAGCAAATGTCATCCATCCATTCCGGAATATATTCTTGGTACCTTCACGTATATGTCTTAACAATGTTCTAAATTTCATAGCCGTAGTCACCCCGCTGTTGATCTCGTACAATAACCCCATCTTCAATTGCAATGACACGACGTTTAATTGTATTAACAATATGTTTACTGTGGGTTGCCATGATTATGGTTGTACCTTTTGAGTTAATATCTTCCAGAACCTTCATGATTTCCCACGAAGTATCTGGGTCCAAGTTTCCTGTCGGTTCATCCGCTATAACAACCTTAGGATTATTTACAATTGCCCGTGCGATTGCTACACGCTGCTGTTCCCCACCTGATAATTCGCTTGGAATCATTTTTTCCTTTTCTTCTAATCCTACCAGCTTCAAAACTTCCTGTACTCTGCGTTTTATGGTTCTTGGCGGTGTTTCTATTACTTCTAAAGCAAACGCCACATTTTCATAGACTGTCAGTTTTTGCAGAAGCTTAAAGTCCTGAAAGACTACGCCTATATCCCGGCGTAAATAGGGGATATGTCTTTCCTTTAACTTGCTTAAATCCCGTTCACTCACAATTATTTTTCCTTTTGTCGGCTTTGCTTCCCGGTAAATCAATCGAATAAATGATGATTTACCGGCTCCGCTTGGGCCAACAATATAAACAAATTCACCACGATCGATATGTACACTAATATCGTTCAGTGCTGTTACACCATTACTATATGTTTTGGATACATTCTCCATTGTTATCATTTCATGACCACCCAATTTAATTTATTATTTCAGTCCATGACATAACCTGATCTGACTTATGTCTTCTTTCTTAAAGCACAAAAAAAGGCATATTTCGCTGCATCTATTATAAAGTTCGATATATTTTTCATACTGCTATTAATCTCTGTCTTTTTCATATTAATTAAATTCATCTAAATAGAATTAAACGAACAAAAATAATTATAACATCTCTTGGTATTTTATGATGAAAAAATCGTATTACATTTTCATTTCAATTCGACAATCCTTGTAATAAACAGACAAAGAGAACTTGAGAAACCTGTCCAGGAAAGGGGCAGAGTTTATCTGTGCTAGAGTAAGCTTTTGTTATTACTAAGCCAGTTTAAACCGCAGCACTTTTATCAATTGAAATTAACCGAGGCATACAAGAAACTCTGCTAAAATTTTTACTGTGTCGAAATACTGTTTCTGTAAAATTTCAGGAAACTTTAACATGTAAAAAAGGCAAGATATAGATTTTTTATTATAGATAAAATGAAAATTTAAGTAGATATGACTATTACAATTATTTAAGAAATAGGAGGAAAAAAACGAAGTATATGTCATCAAATAGATAGCAGTTTTAATAGGATGACAATAAGAGGAAGAGACATCAAAAACAAGTTTATCCGGCTAATAACCAAAACAGCTGATGTTTTATAACACCCAGCTGTTCAAAATAAGGATTCAGCTAAAAATATAAAAATGCTGACAGACACTTGCAGCAAGGCAAATGTCTGTCAAATATTATTGTTCGGATAACCACGAAGTTAACTCTTCCAGGTCTTCTCCTTCTACATGCTGCTGCGGCTGCATACCGCCGATACCTTCTTGAACTATATCTGCAATTTGTTCCTGGGAATATTTCGAGCCGACATCAACCAGTGATGGACCGGCATTCCCTGAAAGATCAGCTCCATGACAAGAAGCACAATTATTGCGATATACTTGTTCCCCAGCCTCTAAATCTTCATCAGCATTACGAATATCATCCGCGTTACCACAGGCTCCAAGAACAATAAGCACACTTAAAAACAGTGCAGTTATTCCTTTTTTCATTTTCTCATCCCTCCCTGCTGGTTGTTACTTTTAGTATATCTTCTTTATGTCTTACTCTGAAGGGATCATTTTGTACAAAAAAGGACAATTTAGCTTTATTACATTTGCGCACGGAGATAGCCATCAATAAACATATCTATTTCGCCGTCCATAACAGCCTGAGTATTCCCAGTTTCTACATCTGTCCTGTGATCTTTAACCATAGAATACGGATGAAAAACATAGGAACGAATTTGACTTCCCCAGCCAATCTCCATCTGCTCTCCACGAATTTCAGCTAATTCCTGCTTCTGCTTCTCGATTTCCAATTGATAAAGCTTTGATTTTAACATCTTCAGAGCCTGTTCCCGGTTTTTTATCTGGGAACGTTCATTTTGACATGTAACAATGATATTTGTTGCAAGATGGGTAATTCGTACAGCCGAATCTGTTGTATTGACATGCTGTCCGCCAGCACCGCTTGCACGATACGTATCCACTTTTATATCCTCTGATTTTATTTCGATATCAACATCATCACTCATCTCTGGAGTAACATCACAGGATACAAAGGATGTATGTCGTCTGCCCGACGAATCAAACGGAGAAATCCGAACAAGCCGGTGAACTCCTTTTTCTGCTTTTAAATATCCATATGCATTATGTCCTTTAATTAATAGCGTAACGCTCTTCACGCCTGCTTCTTCTCCAGGAAGATAGTCAATCGTTTCTACGGAAAAAGAATGACTCTCAGCCCAGCGTTGATACATACGCAACAGCATACTTGCCCAGTCCTGCGATTCTGTACCGCCCGCTCCAGGATGCAGTTCTAAAATTGCGTTATTTGCATCATAAGGCTCACTTAATAAGAGCTGTAACTCAAATTTATTTACCTGGTCTTTAAATTCCTGAAGCTCTGACTGTAAGTCTTCAAATAATTCCTGGTCATTTTCCTCTTTAACCAGTTCATAAGAAACTTCCAGATTTTCTAATGTTTCATGGATCTCTTCAAAAGAATCAACATAGCTTTTTAAGCCGTTAGATTCTTGAATAACAGTCTGCGCCTGGTTCTGATCATCCCAGAATGACGGGTCAGACATAAGCGCTTCTAACTCAGCAATTCGTGCTTTCTTCTGTTCGAGGTCAAAGAGACCCCCTGAACTCTTCAACTCGTGAAGTTATTTTTTCCAGCTCTTGTTTAATTTCATTTAATTCCATAAACTGACTCCTCCTAGTAAAACTTAAAATTATAACTGTTAATCAAAACAACTGGATAAAGGGGCCGCAATCCAGATTCCTTTTCCTTTTAATCACGGATAACCGTCCGAACTTCTCCTCTTAAAACAGAAAATGAAGTTTCGCTTTATGAAAAGTAATTGTCTTGAAGTTTTCCTTCATCCAGTTGTTGATTCTTCTAACATCATTTACAGCTTTTCATTGTCTATGCCAGATTATTGCTTGCCATGACAATTTTTATATTTTTTCCCACTGCCGCAAGGACAAGGATCATTTCGGCCGACTGTATTATTTTTTACAATAGGCTTTCTTGATTTCTTCTTCTGGCCTTCTCCACCGCCGGAAACAGCTTGTGTATTTTTTACTACTTCCTGACGCTGCAGATTTTCTTGAATTTGTGCCTTCATGACATATCTGGAGACTTCTTCTTCAATACTTGCAATCATTTCTTCAAACATAGTGAAGCCTTCCATTTGATATTCACGCAACGGATCGTTCTGTCCATACGCACGTAAATGAATACCCTGGCGCAGCTGATCCATTTGATCAATATGATCCATCCATTTCGTATCAACTGTACGCAGTAAGATAACTTTTTCAAATTCAGCAAACTGCTCAGGTGTAAGTTCTTCCTCTTTTGCATCATAGCGGCCGTTAACTTTCTCCATAATAATGCCTGTTATTTCTGCTGCTTCTTTATCCTTCAGCTCAGCTGCTGTAATATCGCCTTGTTCTAGCAAGTTACCTTCCACATACTCGACAATTGCATCCAGATTCCAATTATCTTCATCATTATCCTGTGTATGTGTACCAACAATTCTCTCTACCGTAGATTGAATCATATTTATAATGATTTCACGAAGGTTAGTATCAGAATCAATTACTTCAAAGCGCTGCTTATAAATAATCTCACGCTGCTCGCGGAGCACATCATCATAGGACAGGACAGTTTTACGTGCATCGTAGTTATTTCCTTCAACCCGCTTTTGGGCGGATTCTACAGCTCGGGATACCATTCTGCTTTCAATTGGCTGGTCATCATCCATACCAAGTCTTTCCATCATTGCTTTCAGATTATCTGACCCAAAGCGGCGCATCAACTCATCTTCCATAGATAGGAAGAATTGTGATATACCCGGATCTCCCTGACGACCAGAACGACCGCGCAGCTGGTTATCAATACGGCGTGATTCATGCCGTTCCGTACCAATTACCGCAAGACCTCCAAGCTCTTTGACACCGTCACCCAGTTTAATATCTGTCCCGCGCCCGGCCATATTGGTCGCAATGGTTACAGCACCTTTTTGACCGGCATTTTCAATAATTTCAGCCTCACGGAAGTGATTTTTTGCATTTAATACTTCATGCTTTACTCCCGCGCGTTTCAGCATTTGCGAGATTAATTCCGAAGTTTCAACTGCTACTGTACCAACCAGTACTGGCTGGCCTTTTTCGTGCCGTTCTTTTATATTATTTACAACAGCTTTAAATTTACCTTCCATGGTTTTATAAATTTGATCTGCCCGATCGTCTCTTTCAACCGGCTGATTCGTTGGTATAGCAATAACATCCATATTATAGATGCTTCTGAATTCTTCTTCCTCCGTTTTCGCTGTACCAGTCATCCCGGCCAACTTTTTATACATCCGGAAATAATTTTGGAAGGTAATAGAAGCTAATGTCATGCTTTCATTTTGAATCTGTAAATTTTCCTTTGCTTCAATAGCCTGATGCAGTCCATCACTATAACGGCGACCCTTCATTTTACGACCGGTAAACTGGTCAATAATGATGACTTCGCCTTCCTCCACCATATAATCCGTATCTTTATGCATAGCCACATGTGCTTTTAAAGCCTGATTAATATGATGCGTCAAGGAAACATGTGATAAATCAAATAAGTTTTCAATAGAAAAGAATTTTTCTGCTTTATCAATACCCTGCTCTGTCAGCTGCACTGCCTTTGTTTTCACATCATACGTATAATCTGCTTCTATTTGCAGGGTACGCACAAATCGGTCTGCCTGCTGATAAAGAGATGCAGATTTTTTTGCTGACCCGGAAATAATCAATGGTGTACGAGCTTCATCAATTAAAATCGAGTCGACCTCATCAATAATCGCATAGTTTAATGAACGCTGCACCATTTGTTCTTTATACAGCACCATATTATCTCTTAAATAATCAAAACCAAATTCATTATTTGTTCCGTAGGTTATATCAGCCTGATAAGCTGCACGCTTATCTTCCTTAGGGAGACCATTATGGTTTAAACCGACAGTTAATCCTAAAAAGCCAAACAATTCTCCATTCACCTTAGCATCACGATCAGCTAAATAATCGTTGACCGTAATAATATGCACGCCTTCACCAGAAAGTGCATTAAGATACGCTGGCATTGTTGAAGCCAACGTTTTCCCTTCCCCTGTTTTCATTTCAGCGATATTTCCGTTATGCAGAGCTACTGCACCAATTAATTGTGTACGGAATGGGCGCATTCCGAGCACTCGTTTTGAAGCTTCCCGGACAACAGCATATGCTTCTGCCAGAAGATTGTCCAAATCCTCTCCATCTGCAATCCGTTCTTTAAACTCATTTGTTTTCATTTGCAAATCATTATCTGAAAGCTTCTCCATTTCAGGCTCTAATGCTTCAATTTGATCCACCTGTTTTTCGATACGCTTCACTTGTTTTTGATTTCCGTCACCAAAAATCTTTGTTAAAATTCCTGCCATAATGAACGCTCCTCAGTTAATTGAAACTTTTTATTTCTTATAAACACTATTTTGTTTATCATCTGTAGTATAAATAAAATATATAACATACCATTGTGTAAAGTTAATGATATCAATAGCTAATTAATTTACCATTTCTTATAGGCAATGGTCAATATTAATATCATAACACTTCCTAAACCGTTATGACAACTTACATACCCCGTCTTATTCACCATAATTAAATTCTATCATGAAGGCAGGCTTCCAAATGATTTTCAGGCTTCAAGTATAAAAAAAGAACTGAAACGATTATTTCAGTTCTGAATGAGGCGATCTTGCGTGGAAGCCTTGCGTAGAGTAGTACGTAAATTACTACTTTTGTATTTTTTCTTTTTGTTCAGAGGATAGTTGTACTACATTTTTGTTGAGGTTAGCTACAATACGTAATAGCTGTTGAATAGTATGTTCCTGCTGCTTAACACGCTGTTCCAGTTCATTCAATAATCGCTGGTTGATATACTGCATTAAACTGCCTCCTTTTCTTTCTAATTTGTTTATATCATATCCTTTCTTTCCCTGCGAATCAGCAAAATGACGTTTTCAGACATACAAAATGACAATTTGCCCAGGGGTAATTGTCATTTTGACAGCAAATAATGACTATTTCTCGCAAAAATAGCTTCAAAAAGTTATTTTGATGTTTTTTTCGACAAATTTACGTGAATTGATATAGTTCTATATTATTTAACTGTTTTCTACAATTAGATTAGTAATTAAAAGCATGTAAAAACGACTTCTCGCTTTTTAAAGCCAGTAAAAAGAGCAGTGCACCATTTATGAAAGGTGCACTGCTCTTTATCAATGTATATTTATATTTTTATTTAAACATGCGGTTCAATCAAACCGTATTTTCCATCACGGCGTTTATAAACAACGTTTGTTTCGCCGGATTGATCATTTGTAAATACGAAGAAAGCATGTCCAAGCATATCCATTTGTAAAATTGCTTCCTCAGAATCCATTGGTTTTAAATTAAAACGTTTTGTACGTACGATTTCAATATCATTTTCATTATTTTCTTCAGTAGCTAATCTGGCTTCTTTTTCCAATTCTGCAAAAGCATGCTTTGGTGAACCATTTTGTTTAAATTTACGATTAATTTTAGTTTTATATTTGCGAATTTGTCTCTCTAATTTATCTACCGCTAAGTCTACAGCAGCATATAAATCAATATGCTGTACCTCAGCACGCAGTAATAGATTTGTCATCGGAATGGTAACTTCAATTCGCTGTTCATCATTATAGACACTTAAATTTACATGCACATCGCTAATCGGAGCGGAATCAAAGTATCTTTCCAGTTTGCTGATCTTTTTCTCAACATACTCTCGAATAGCGCTTGTAACCTCAATATTTTCGCCTCTGATATTAAATTTCATGTAAGTGTCCTCCTTCTATACTTTTATAAATATATTATAGCACTATTTCACAAACTTCTCTTCTCTAAACCTCTATTTTTTAGTAAACGCTTTCTATCAAATTACTTTAAGCCCTTTATATACAAGCTTTGAAAAGCTCAAAGATTTTTTGACAAAATTCGAATTAGAATAAATAATGACTTTTATTTTTAGAAAAAGTATTGATTTCTAATGTACAAAAAAAAGAGATAACCAGTTTAATAAATACTAATTACCTCTTTTTTAGAACAGTTTAATTTTCTATTTTTTTTGATCTAAGAACATCCCGTCCATGTTTTGTACATTTTTATATGGGTTAGAATAGCTCGTTGTTGATTTTTTTTGCTGCTGCACCTGTTTCATTTCATTCTTTAATGCCAAAAATAAATATTTCATTTTTTGCTCGATACCTTTATTCATTTGCACAACTGTCCGGCCGAGTTTTTCTTCATCCTCTGTATAAGGAGGCTCAATTGCTTCCAGCAGCTGCCCTCTCTCTTCCATTTTCTCCTGAAATATACCAATTACCTCTTCTCGATTATGGGAATCAATATCTTGTAATAATAACTGCTGCATGCTTTCTGTTATTTGGTAGATAGGCAGTATCCGGTTCATCAGACGGAAGCACCTTGTTTAAATTTCTGCTGACGATCTTTGAGAATAACCTGCTTCCAGACATCACGAAATTCTTCTGCGTAGCCGAGTGCCTCTTTTAATTTTTCTATATCATTCTTTATATTCGCTTCCGTTAAAAGGTTATGCATGTAGTCGTACAATGGCAATATTTGATGGGAAATATCCATTTTCATATCCAGAGTCACCATCAGTTCATTAACAATTTTCTGCGCCTTTTGGATATTCGTATTCTTAGCAGCAAAATCTTTATTATCGACATCTTTCATTGCCTGTTTTATAAATTTAATACAGCCGTTATAGAGCATCAATGTCAGCTCTCCGCCAGATGCTGTATTTACAGAGTTATTTTGATAGGTTTGATACGCTTTATTACTACTCATACCGGGTCATCCCCTCTTTATTATTGTCCTTGTGCCGGGAAGAAGTTTGACATCAGCATATTGGATTGCTGGTTCATCATAGAAATTGCACGCTCCATCTCTGAGAATTGCTTCCAATAACGCGATTCTACTTGTTCTAACCGACGTTCAAAGTTCTCAATACGGCTATTAATATCCTCCATGCGCTTCCCTAATGCATAGCCATCAAGGGATACACTTGTTGCTTTACCAGCACGTTGATTAATTTGGCTGATAGTGCCTTCAACAGCATCCTCCAGGCGATTGATTAATCCTCTGCCTTCCCCTTCTGCATTATTGGAGAAGAGTTTTTGTACGCTCTCAGGATCATCAGCAAGTGCCTCTCGCAGCCGTTCTTCATCAATAACCAGTTTTCCTCCGTCTAAATAATCAGCAGAAGTACTAATTCCAATTTCCGTTAAAGATGTAAATGCTCCATCATTTTTAACTGTACTGTACCAGCTTGACCGCATACTGGTCAGGCCGCTGGATAGAGCTACTTCCCCTTTGAGCATTCCACTTTTTGCTTTTTCTTCCCAAAGCTCAATTTCCCGCTCTGTCATGTCTGATTTCTGCTCGTCTGTTAATGGAGGGAAATCACGGTAAACCTGTTCACGCTGTGACCCTGTTATTTTATCGACAATTTCATTATAAGCTTCAACAAATTCTTTGATTTTATCGACGGTATGGTCGATATCATTGGTAACGTTTAAGGTTGCTTCACCTTCTGTTTTATTTAAAAATTGGAAGGTTACACCATTTAGTTGGTAATGGTTATCCTGAGTTGAGACTTCATAGGCACCATTATATTTGAATTCGGCGTTTTGAGCGCCGCTTTCTGCACTTTGCGTCAAGCCTAATTGCGTGAAAAAGCTTCCTTCTTCAAATTCAATTTCTTGTCCATCTTTATTGTACTGTCCTGTTCGTGTTGCTTCTAAAATAACTGTATTTGCATTTTCATCATAAGTAAGACGAACAGGACTATCTACATCATCATTAATTCTTTTGATAACATTAGAAAGTTTGTCTCCTGATTGAATTTCATAACTATGATCTATTTTTTCTCCATCTTTATTATATGTTGAAAATTCAATCGGCCCCATTGATGGATCAAGTGTATCTTCAGAATTAATATTCATTTTACTTGGGTCACCAACATTAATCGCGGAAGTAGCTAGTTGCTTAACCTCAATCCGATATGTCCCGCTATTTGCACCAGCATTCCCTGTTGCGCGTACAGCATTTTCCTGTGTCGAGGAAATAATTTTTGTATTAAATGTATTGCTTAATTTCATATTAAAAATCAAATTCCGGTCGAAATCGGCCAGCATTTTATTAACATCCCGGAAAGCATCGCGCTTCCATTCCAATTTTGTCCGGTCCTGATGTAATTTATCGAGCGGTATCCTCTCTGCATTCATCAAATCTTTAATCATCGTTTCTGTATCGATTCCACTTGCTAATCCGCCAATTCGCATTTTTGCTCACCTCTATACCTTTTTATTAATTAACAGGCCCATAAAATCAGCCATTTCAGCATACATATCCAACATCTTTTTTGGAGGAATTTCACGTATGACTTCATCTTTATCTGCATCAACGACAGTAACATAATACTTTTCCAGTTTTTCATGCATGACAAACTTTACATTTCTTCTAACAGGCTCTAAAAATGAATTCATTTTATCAATTGCCTGCTCTACTTGCTCTTTACTCACTACTTTGTTCTCTTCTTTCAAAGCTGTTTCTTTGTCTTTTGAGTCAGATTGTAAAGCAGCGGGTGATGTAACAGCTTTAATGGAATGAGGGATAAATGAAGTATCCTGAACTCCAGCTTTATTTACAACCATTTTATGTTACACTCCTTACTGTTTATCTTTTATATCGGCTTCTTTTATAAATTGTAAAGGGTTAAGGGCAATATTTTAAAGCGTTCTTGTCAACTTTATCTGTGCCGTATAAGGAAGAACACATGCTGCTCAACCAATAAAAAGAAAAATATAATTTACAGTTTTTCACCCTTTAAGAAATCAAAGAGATTTTGATCTATTTGTGCTGCCTGGTTATTTTGGTTTTTGATGTCTACGTAGATTTCCTGACGATATATATCTACTGATTTGGGAGCACGAATACCCAGCTTCACCTGATCGCCCTCAATAGCAATTACTTCTATCTCAATATCGTCTCCAATTTGAATGGATTCATTTCTTTTTCTGGAAAGTACAAGCATTAGTTCTCCTCCTTTTCATGAAGAGGCTGACTGATTGGCGCCCTGGAAGAATAATCTTCCTTTTGAAGAACAACCTGTTTCGCAATATTTTCCTTCATATGAATTACAATTGGTGCTTTCAAATTAATTGTACTTTTCTCAAAAGGTTTATTTACTGTAACAATTGTATAGATAGCAATGTCGTTGCGATCTTTTATATTTAAGAATTCCAAGATTGAAGCTTCCAGTTCAAAAGAATAGTCCTGATATAAATAATAAGGGTCCGTAATGATAAAAGCTAAATTGGCATCATCTGCCGATTGTAAAATATGAAATATGGGATTATCCGGCAGTTCCAGCAGTACAAACTGCTTAGACTCCGAAAACCCTGGTATTCCTGATGGAAATTTAATTATTTTTGACTCGTCAACTTCAATTTCACCTAGATAAGTAGATGTCATCTTCATGGTGCACACTCCTTATATTTTCGTATTGACCACTTCTATTGTCAGCTCCTGCCGCTGGGCGAGTGAGGTTTCTATTCTTCCAGCTGTATACTGTATGATTGGTTTATTTATTTTCCCCTCAATAATTGGCTTATTTGTTCGAACTTGGATATCTAATTCAGCCGGTTGATAGGAAGTTTTCACCGCAAAGGTAGACGGGATAAATGCGAGCCCTAATCTTTTTTGCTGCGTAAATCCATTTTCCAGCGCCTGTGTTTTGATTGGATCTGAATTATTTTCAATTCGCATGAGCGCATTGCCTTGACGTGCTCTTCTGGCAGCCCCTTGCTGTGCCGCCTGTTGGCCAGCCTGTGCATTTTTGGCAATACTCTTTTTCGGGCTTAATAAATTCATATTCTCCCAAGCCTGGCTTTGATCAATATTTAACCTGCCCGGCTTTGTACGCATAGAGATTTCTGCTGCCGGCTGTCTAATAGTCAAATCACCGGAAGGCTGAGATATATGTACTTGTGCCGGTTCTGTATGTATTTGAATTTTAGCCTGCTGTGAATGCATTCTAATCTGTGGAATCTCCATCTCTATTCCCTCTCCATCTTATTTTCTAAAAACACCCTGCTCCAGACTGAATAATGGGCAGGGTGTTTTATAATCAGTAAGAAAATATAACTTTCACGTGTACGAATACTTAAGCCAAAGATATTCGGTTATACTTTTGCAATTAACGTAAAAAGTCAACTAAAGAAGGCTGAATAATCCGGGAACCTGCTGAAAGTGCTGCCCGATGTAAACTCTCCTGTGTAATCAGATTCGTAATTGCCTCTGCAAAGTCGACATCCTCATTATCTGATAAAGTCTTTGTCGTTACGATCTTTTGATCAGCCAGGCGATTTTCCACCAGCTCCACTCTATTCATACGCGCACCAATTTCTGCACGTGAATCAAGAATACCTCCTATGGAGGCATCTAATTCTCCAATACTGTCTTCAATGTCTTCTCCAGTTTCAAGACGATCAATAAATTTATCTACAGTGGTAAACAAATCTTCTTCACCTTTACCAAAAACAGTAGATCCATCTGTATTTGCTTTTACCGTAATGCCGCTTGAAACTTCAATAAGCACATCACCAGGGTCAAAGTTCGGTGTAATTACTCCATTTTCATCTACCTCTACTGGTGGTGTATCTGAATTAGTACCATTAAAAATATATCTTCCATTCACATTCGTATTAGCAATATCCACCAGATGCTCTTTTAGCTGCTTTGCTTCTTCAACAATACTCTGATATTCGTCATCGCTGTTTGTCCCATTACTCGCCTTGACAGCCAGTTCCTTCAACCGCTGCATCGCTTGGTTTGTCTGGTCCATCGCAGCATCCGTGTTATCCAGCCAGCTGTTCACCTCTGAAGTATTTCGTTCAAATTGATTAATTCTTGCTAATTCTGAACGGTAAGATACACCCTTCATCGCGATCATCGGATCATCGGAAGGCTTTGATATTTTTTTTCCGGTGTATAACTGCTCCATATATTTATTCATTTGTGTATTACTATGTGTTAAGTTGCGTAGCATATTATTGGAAAGCATACTTTGAGTTACTCGCATTTTTTGAACCTACCTTCCTACTAATCCCATTCGATTAATAATTGTATCTATTAATTCATCCATTGCTGTCATTCCACGGGCAGCTGCATTATATGCATGCTGGAATTTAATCATGTTTGTCATTTCTTCATCTAAGGAAACAGCGCTGATAGATTGACGCTGGTTACTTACCTGATGCTGCAATGTGGCTGTGCTGTCTAGCATTGTGATGGCATGGCTTGTCTTTACACCAACATCACCAACAATTGATTCCAGATAGCCGTTTACAGAGACACCGCCCAGATCGTCATTTGGATTTGTAAAAATATCCGCCATTTTTTTTGCCAGATCACCATTTTTTGCATTTTCATCCGTTGAAACAATAATATCTTTATAATCTTCCAAAGCAACTGTCATTTTCCCAGCAGCTCCTTTTGAATCGGATAATTCGTTAAAGAATGAAGCATCAGGATCACCTTCCTTATATACTTCATTTAAGCTATTGACAATTGCATAGGCAAGTTTGTCCAGCTTTTCAAGCATTTCTGGATAATCTCCTTTGACTTCTGCATCGTCACCTTCCCCAACCACATATCCAGAAGCATGTACATAGCTTTGAATGCTCCCTTTAGAAGATGTAATATCTACGCCACCAACGGTAATTTTATCGAATACTTTCATTCCATCTATCTCTCTATAAAATTGATCATCTGGGTCATCTGGATCTGGCTTACTAATCTTTTGAATTTCTCCTGTTACCCCATTAACTATATTCACTGGGTCCCCATCTGCAATGATTATATTAACAGTAGCCACGCCATCCCCTTGCTTACCATTCGGTATATGGCTGCCATCATATTCCACTTCAATATTCACAATTTCCGATAACTCGTCCAGAATATTGTCACGCTTATCATATAAATCATTCGCATTATAACCGTGGATTTCCAGCTTTTTAATCTGGCTATTGAGGGAATCAAGTTGGTCAATCATAGCATTTGCTTTATCTATCGTATTCTCTGTCTCTTTTTGTAAATCTGTGCGAATCGTATTCATAGATTTTGACAGATGATTAAAAGTATCCGCCAATGATTCACCTCTTTTCAACACAACTGCCCGTGCTCCATTATTTGTTGGGTTGGCAGCAGCTTCCTGCAAAGAGCTCCAAAAATCACTCATTGCTGCTTCAATCCCTGAATCACTTGGCTCATTTAATAGGTTTTCCATTCTTGAAAGTGCTGCTGTGCGTTCAGACCAATACCCTACGGATGCATTTTCTGCCCGGAATTGCGTATCTAAAAATTGGTTACGGATACGCTGTACAGAACCGACTTCTACTCCAGTCCCCATTTGCCCCGGAAGATGCGGGCTGTTCATGCCCGGGGTCGGATAACCATTCATTGCCTGCATATTGACGCGCTGTCTGGAATATCCGGGTGTATTGGCATTGGAAATATTATGCCCTGTTGTATATAAAGCACTTTGCTGTGTACTCAGTGCCTGACGTGACATTTCTAATCCTCGAAACGTGCTCATCAAATCTTCTCTCCTTTTTTCATGCTTTCGAATCAAATAGAGAACGGCCGGACATCTTTTCTGAAGATGCTGTTCCATAATTCATCGAGCCGATAGTCGGGTTGACTAATTCCATCGAAAGCTGTACAAACTTCATTGATTCTTCCAGTAATGCTTTATTTAAATGTTCCTGTCTTTTTAACTCTGTAATAGTATCCGTTAATGCAACTGCTGCTGCTTCCGCCATTTTCTGCTCTTCGCCGGTCAACCTGTTCAGAATCTCTGTAATAGTCAGTAATTCCGCCGGATGATGCTGTTCTTCATTCCAGGCTTCTACAGCTTCCTGCCTTTTCTGTTCCTGCTTCTCCAGCTGACGAATAAGTTTTTGCTCTTCTAAAAGCAATGCCTGAAATTCATCAAGCTTATTATTCGTCAATGTTTCCGTTTTTCGTTTAGATAATTCCAGCAAATCCTTGTGCGTTGCTGTTAAATCATTCATTGCATGAATCAGCTGAATGCTCACAAATTTTCCTCCTTTGACCATTAAAGCTTACTTTCCGGTCCAAAAACCATGCATTTTTTGAGCAAGTTTCTCATAATCTATTTTGTACTGATTGCTATCAATTTTCTGCTTTATTTCATTGACATACTCTGCACGCTTTTCATCTGGCTGCTCCTGCTTCTGCAATTTTTTTGCTTCCGATGATATTTCAATACTGTCTTTTTTATATGATTCTGACTCTATTGTCTGTCTATTCTTAAGTGCTTGCTTATATGGATTAAAATTTGTTGGATTTGGTCCATTGATTTTCATTTTCTGCACCCCTTACCAGTAATGAGCAGTTTGTCTGGAAACTGCATTACTTTTTCTTTTGTCCAATCAGCATATACTATTCGTTCTTCCATTCACCTTTTGTGTAATACGTTGTTTCTCTTTCAGCATCTAATGCTTTTTCCTCGGCAGACTTCACTGCCTCATGCCTCACAAGGTCTTTCTTCAATTCATTTTGACAGGAGTCACATAAAGTCCCCTCTTTAATTGGCCGCTGACATCTTTCACAAGGATAAGATAGATTCGGGAAATTTGAAGGCTGGAGCCTTTTTTCCCGGATAAACTTCTGAATGAGAGTTTCATCAACACCTGTTACTTCTACAATCTGCCCAATTGTAGCAGTTCTGTTTTCCCGTTTTCTTAAAAAGTTATACACACGTCTGAAGTCTTCTTCTTCTTTTTTATAGCATTCATTACATATGTCTCTAAATTGCTTCACAAACACACGATTACATCGTTCGCAGTTTGCCAATTCTCCCATTCTTGTTTCTCCTCTCTGCTGTACTTTCCTGCCGGGAAGGAACTTTTCAATTTATTAACAACCCTTTATATATGATGATTTATTTTTCACGAAATACTTTTGCTTATTTATATCATCGTCAGCATTGCTGAAATTGTTAATAGGCAATGGGAAATTAATCGCTAATTATTTATCTTTATTATAACAAAATGCTTATCTATTTGGGGGATACTTCTGCTTTTTATCCTTTTGAACATCTCTTTTTAACTTCTCGCTATGGTTAATGAATACACTTCCGGACAACCATGGAGCTTTAATTGCTGTGCTGCCTGCCGGACGGTTGTACCTGTTGTGTAAATATCATCAACAATCAGGGCAGCTTGTTTTAATGGTTCTGTTATGGAGAAAGGATTATCTCTCTTCAAACGGGCTTTCCGATTTTTCTTTGCCTGTTTTTCGCCACTCTTCCTGCGTAATACCTGCTTTATAGGAGCATCCAGCATCTCTGCCAGGGCCAGGGACTGGTTAAACCCTCTCTCTTGCATTCTGCTTTCACTTAACGGAATCGGAATAACCGTCAGGGAAGCAGCATTATTTGCAAACTGTTTTTCAAAAGCACTTTTCAGTTCATTTCGAAACATTTCTCTTAATAAATAATCCCCCCGGAATTTCCATTGTGTAATCATCTCACGTATCGTCTCATTATAATGAAAAATAGAATAATTTCTTTCAATATTATCGCCCAGCTCTCTCCACTGCTGGCAATCTAAACAAATCGACGAGCTCCAGGCCCGGCTGCATACCTTACATCGTTCCCCAGAAATCATCTCCAATTTACCAGTACAGGATGTGCATAATACATTATTCTTTTTCACTGTCAGCCAGGTAGACCATGTCAATGGCTGTTCAATTCGTTCATGACAATACACACAAAAATTCAAAGCTTTCTCCCCCTCTCATTCATATCTAAAATCATCTGTCTCGCCTTTTCAATTGCATCTGTTTTTCCGTCATGAAAGAAAATCACCTCTCCGCTCGGGTCATCTGCGCTTCTTCCTGCACGACCGGCAATCTGAACCAGTGCGGCTTCATTAAACACTTCATGACCAGCGGCCAGTACAGCAACATCTACAGAAGGGAAGGTAACCCCTCTTTCCAATATAGTCGTCGTGATCAAAGCGTGTAATTCCCGATTTCGAAATTGTTTTATCTTCGCCTCTCTATCTTTATCGGCCGCATAAACAGCTTGTAATTCCTCAGAAGCCGAAATAGCGCCTGTTTGAAGTAATAATAATATAATTACTTCTTTCAGTTCCTTTATCATAGAAATTTTCGGCCCAAAAATCAGTAATTGCCGTTGAGGATTCTTTCTATTTATAAGCCATTTTCGAAAAGCATCAGGAAGTTTTTTATTTGCAAGCTGGCTGGTAAGGTGAAAGGCAAATTTAAGTTTAGGAACAGGGAGAAGATGTCCATGGTAACGCAAAGGCACAAAAACATGCGGAAGTTTTCCCAGCTTCATCTGCAGTCTGAAATTTTTATGAGGGGTAGCGGTGAGGTATAAAGTCGTAGATTGTTTCTTGGCTGCCTGCTTTGCAGCATACATTAAGCTTTTATCTAGATAAAATGGGAAAGCATCGACTTCATCAATAATCAATACATCAAATGCTTGATAGTAACGCATTAATTGATGCGTGGTTGCTAAAATCAGCTGGGACTTACCTGCCTTATGCTCACTTCCTCCATAAAGTGCTTCGATGGTCACATCTTGAAAAGCCTGTTCCAGCCGGGGAAATAATTCCCTGATAACATCTACACGGGGAGAGGCTAATGCGATTCGTTTCCCCTGCTTCAAAGCAGCGGTAATTGCCGGGAACAGCATTTCAGATTTTCCAGCTCCGCATACTGCCCAGCATAAGCAGGCTGGCAGTTTTTCAATAACAGCCTTTTCCAGCTGTGCTGCTGCATTGCTTTGGGCAGGTGTTAATTTTCCTTCCCAGGTTAAAGGATTGGAATGCTTTGGCCAATGTACCTCTGCCCCATTCCATCTATAGAGCGGCTTACATTCACTTATTCTTCCCATTTGAATACAGTTACGGCAATATAGATGCTTTTGCTGACAAATTCCACAGGGATATTCTGAAAAATAATATTTTGAGGTATTGCCGCACCGGATACATTTTACGGAGCCTTTTTGATTTTCTATTGCAGGGATTGGGATTAACTGTTTTGTAGAGAGGAGAACATGAAAACATTTCTCAGGAAGAGAGATTTCTTCTTCCAATAATCGTTTACCGGATAAAGATTCGGCGAGGAGTCTGGGGGAACACGAAATCAATTTATCCATATTCAATTTGATACCTCCATAAATGCGGATTATTTTATAACAATTGCTCAAGTTTAGGGGGAAACTTCATTCAGTGAGCTTTTGCAATGCTGAATGAAGTTATATTTTATTTTTCATACCAGGCAACACCAATAGCACCTTGTCCCAGGTGGGTACCAATAACAGGGCCGAAATAACTGATGGACGTTTCTATTTCTGGATGCTTTTCTTTAAAATCTGTTTCTAATTTTTCTGCATAAGGAAGGTCATTCCCATGAATAAATACAACTCGGAGATTTTTGCCTGCAGCAACCTCTTCTTCTAATAATCCAAGAATACGGGAAATTGCTTTTTTCTTCGTGCGAATTTTTTCAAACGGGACAATCAGCTTATTTTCAAAATGAAGGATAGGTTTTATCTGTAAAAGACTGCCTAATATCGCTTGTGCATTTGATAATCTTCCACCTCTTTGAAGATTTGTTAAATCATCAACCATAAAATAAGCACGGACAGTTTTTTTCATTTCATCCATTCTTGCTAAAATAGCATGTACAGATTTTCCATCCTGAGCCATCGCTGCTGCTTCCAATGCATAGAATCCCTGTACCATACAGCTGATTTCAGAATCATAGGCATAGACATCAATTCCTTCAATCATCTCTCCTGCGCTCACCATTGTCTGGTATGTTCCACTTATACCACTTGATAAATGAATAGAAATGACAGCGTCATAGTCTTCTGCTAATTCCTCGAGTTTTTTTGTAACCTCGCCCACAGACGGCTGTGAAGTACGTGGCAATTCTTTGGAATCTGCAAGCTTTTGATAAAATTCTTCTGTTGTAATATCTAATTCCTCACGATAGGAATCATCCTGAAAAGTTACGCTCAGCGGAACCATATGAATTCTATATTTTTCACGATCTTCCGGCGTAATATACGCTGTGCTATCTGACATGACAGCAATCTTCATAGACAATTACTCCTTTTCTTTTCTGTCATTACAGTAAAATGACAGCACAAAAATGATAGGCTGTTTCCACTTTTCATGCTGTGCCGTTTCTTTATACCTGTATGTGAAATCTGTTTACTTGACATTATTCTACACGATAATCCCGTAAAAATCGAATGCTTTATCGGCCTCTTAACCAGTTATATAGCATCCGCTTATCTTTTCCAGCTAACAGCTTATATCTTGTAGATATAAAAAAGCGCCCTGACAATAAGAATCAGGACACCTTTCTTTTTTACGATTAAATAACTTCTACCCAGCCTTTTCGAATTGCGCAAACTACTGCTTGCGTTCGATCATTAACATTCATCTTTTGAAGAATATTACTTACATGGTTTTTAACTGTTTTTTCACTGATATAAAGAGATTCTGCCACTGCACGGTTACTCTTTCCTTCCGCTAACAGCTGAAGTACCTGACATTCTCTTCTTGTTAATAAATGTAGCGGTTTACGATGCTCCACATTCCTGTTTGCCAGACTGGAAGTGTTTTCTCTTGCTAATCGGCGATATTCTTTCACTAAATTATGTGTAATACGCGGATGCAAATAAGAACCTCCGCTGCTTACCACTTTAATTGCCTCTACAAGTGCCTCTGCATCCATCTCTTTTAATAAGTAACCTTGCGCCCCTGTTTTTAATGCATGTGTAACATAGTTTTCATCGTCATGGATAGATAAAATGATTATTTTTGTATTTGGAAATTGTCTTATTAAATCAGCAGTTGCCTGTACACCATTGATTTTAGGCATATTGATATCCATCAGCACAACATCCGGATTATTATCTCTTACAAGATTAGCAGCCTCAGAGCCGTCATCGCCCTCTGCAACTACCTTAAAAGCCGATTCAAACTCTAAAATCCGTTTAACACCTTCCCGAAATAATTTATGATCGTCAATTAATACAATATTTACTTCTTTTTGTACATCATCCATATATAAATCTCCTTTTCTACTTAATGATACTAATTGAACGTTTTTTTAATCATTAATAGATAGATAGCATAGTTTTCTTTAAATTAAAGTAAGTCTATTGTAGTACATATCATTGCTATTGTCTCATTTCAGCTCAAATCTATTTATTTTTAAAGGCTTAGTTATTTTACAGATGAGAACATCGTTATGAAAATGCCAAGGCGCTTTCCGTTTTTAAAGTAGGAGTTTAAAAGAATGCAGGAAGGTAGAATTATGTTATAAAAAATTTTTGTTTTTTTGTAATTTTTTAAGTCCTCTACTATTTTTATACAAAAAGCGCCTTTTTTCTACAATATCTATTTTTAATTATATACTTAAGTTTAAGAATATGGAACATTTATTGTAACCGTTGTTCCCTTTCCCTTCCCTGTAATAATATCCAGTTTGCCGTCGAGCATCTCAACCCGTTCTCTCATCCCTATTAATCCGAAAGAATTCTCGCTCTTCTCCGCTGGGTTAAATCCTTTGCCGTTATCCGCTACAACCAGGATTAATCTATCTTTTAAAATTTCTAATTTGACCTTGATTTCTGTTGCTTCACTATGTTTAATAGCATTTTGCGCAGCTTCCTGCATCAGCCGGAATAAAGCAACTTCATATTTATTATTTAATCTTTTTTCTTCTCCAAACACAATAAAATCTATATGGATATCGTGGTATTCAGTCAGCCTGTCTACATATTTTCGAATTGTCGGAACTACTCCTAAATCATCCAGTGCCATCGGCCGTAAATCATATATAATTCTCCGGACCTCCTGCAAAGAAACGCGGACATTTTTTCGCAATGACTTAATCTCTTCGGATATTTCTTCAGGTGTTCCTTTTTTCACAATATAGTCAAGAATATCTGAACGTAATAACACATTAGCCAGCATTTGAGCTGGTCCGTCATGGATTTCCCTGGAGAGCTTTTTTCTTTCCTCTTCTTGTGCTTCAATAATTTTCAAGCCAAACTCTTGTTTTTCTCTGGCATCTTCAATCATTTCATTTACCTGCTTAAAATCATCCTGCAGAAAATTAAAAATTACAGCAATTTTTGCAACAAGCTCTTCACCACGTTCCAGTATATGTGTAAGACTTGTCAATCTGATTTCTATTTCATCACGCCGCTGCCGCAGCAGCTTTTCTTCTTCACGCATAATGATTAATTTTGTTTGAAAATCATGCGTTTTTTCATAAACCTTACGCACCTCATTCTCAGAGTATTTGTTAAAGTCCTTACTTACTAAGGCGAGCTGTTGACGATATTTTTTTACATCCTTCTCCAGGTTGTCTCCTTTTTCAATATACTTTTTTACTTTTTTTTTGGTTGACTCTAGTTCCTTAGAAAGATATTCATACTCTTTTCTTCCTTCTTCGGTAATTTCAAATACTTGATGTTTACTTTGATCAACCATCTGTATCATATTGTCTACAATTTGATCTATTGCCTGGTTATTTAATCTTATTGTCATCAGAAACTCACCAACCTATGTTATAATTATTCGTAACTTTCCTTGATTTTATAAGGATATTTTCAAAAAATTAATTAAAAGCTCTTGTAATAATACAGTTTTTTTACTTATGCCCATGTTCTTGTAAACTGAGAGAAAATGACATGGGTAATAAATACTGAAAATCTAGTGATAAAATATAATTATATGAGTTATTTTATAAGGTTCAACCTTAAAATCAATGGTTGATATTAATGAATAACTATGATAGTTGTACGAACCGGTAACGGAAAAAGAGAGCTTCTTTTTTCAGGCTGAGTTCAAGTCCATAGAAAGCGCAGTTTTTTTCTGTTATTTAATATTACTCTCCATTATAACTCGTTGCAGCGGCTACTAGAAATCATAATTATACTTAATTTATCCATTATAGATTTTGGTGAATTTTTTAATAGAACAGTTATTTTTATTGAGGTGAAAATTAGAATGCTATCAGCTTATTATACTGTAAAACACCAGGGTGCAGACGAAATAACAATTCAAAAATCACGTTTTATAGCAAATGTTAATCGTGTCGAATCAGAGGAAGAGGCTCAGGAATTTATCCAGTCCATAAAAAAAGAACACCGGGATGCTACACATAATTGTTCCGCATATATTATAGGTGAAACAGATCATATACAAAAAGCAAATGACGACGGAGAACCAAGCGGAACTGCCGGTGTACCTATTTTAGAAGTATTGAAGAAAAAAGGTTTGAAAGATACTGCAGTTGTCGTGACAAGATACTTTGGAGGTATAAAGCTTGGAGCAGGCGGTCTTATCCGCGCATATGGATCAGCAACTACGCAAGGTATCAAAACAACTGGAATCGTCCGCCGCGAACTGATGCAGGGAGTTTCGGTTACTGTCGAATATCCCCTGCTGGGCAAGCTGGAAAATGAGGTCCGACAGCAATCAAATTATATTTTAGAAAATATTCATTACCTTGAGAATGTGGCATTTATTATTTATGTGAAAACAGAAGAAACAGATACTTTTAAAAATTGGATAATCGAAATGACAAATGCGCAGGTGACGATCGAATTACTGGATCAAAAATATGTTGAAATTGATGTTAATGATACTCCTTCTTAAACAAGAGCAGAATGCAGCTATTTATCAATAAATAATTATCCGGAAAGGACTGATTCTATTATTTCCCGGCATACAAAGAGGCTCTGTCAGATTAAGGTAATCTGACAGAGCCTTTTAAATTAAAATGATTTAATAGATTTCTTTACGTTCGTGTTCAATGATAGTTCTTTAACTAGTAATTGAACTATTTCATCCATTGAATTTAATTTTTGATTTTCCGTATCGTGAATGACTCTTTTTAGAATCTTTTGATACTGTTCTTGCTCCCTGCCCATTCATCTACCGCCTTTGAATAATTTTTCTTGAAGCTGTCAACCTTTACCATAATATGTAAATGTCGAATACTGTGTTCTAAGATGAATTTTCTCATTAAACGTAATTCTATAAAAAAAAATCCATATTGTCTACTTTTTTTGATAATTTTTTTAATTTTAATAGATTGGCAGTCAGTTTACTCTTAATTTCACGTTTTTTTAAACAATAAATGTAATATATTCTTTTAATTTCTTTTTTTTATTTCTTCATCATAGAGAAAAATTACCTACAAAATTTGTTTAAAACATAGACGATTAATCCAAATTTCGATATAATTTATTACAGATTTATTTTTCCTGACAATTAGTAAAAATTTTTTAAATCGAGGAAAGAATAGAGGAGAATATTTTGGTATCTAGAGTAGATAATAAAATTCGCAAAAAGAGAAAGAAATGGCCATTTATTGTTGGTGGAATAATCCTATTTTTTGTTTTAGTTATTGGCGGCGGGGCTTTCTTTGTTTGGAGCCAGGTTGGTAAAGTAGTAGAATCAATGCATAATCCATTAGAAAGAGATAATGACCCGGGACGGAAAGATGAAATAAACCGTCTGTATAACGATTCAGATGCTGTTAATATTCTGCTGCTCGGCGTGGATGAACGTGATGGTGATGCCGGCCGTTCTGACACTATGATTTTGCTTTCCTTAAATCCTAAAACAGATTCTATGGTTATGTTAAGTATTCCACGTGATACTTACGTAAATATTCCCGGCCGGGGAATGGATAAAATCAATCATGCATATGCTTTCGGCGGGACGCAGTTATCTGTAGAAACAGTGGAGCAGGCATTTGATTTGCCGGTTCACTCTTATATTCGTGTGAATATGGAAGGTTTTGAGCAAGGTATTGATGCTCTTGGCGGTGTCACTGTTCAAAACAGCACAGCATTTTCTCAGGATGGACATGAATTCAATGAAGGAAATGTTAACTTGAATGGGGAAGAAGCTCTTTCTTATATCCGTATGAGAAAACAAGATAGCCGCGGAGATATGGGAAGAAATGAACGTCAACGTGATGTAATTGTTGCTGCAATGGATGAAGCAGCCAGCTTTTCAAGTATTACCAAAGCCAGTAATATCCTTGATATTTTAGGAAATAATGTCCAAACTGATTTAGATATGAAGCGACTGCAGACATTATTCAAGGACTACAGTGGAACTAGAAAGAATGTAGAGACACTGGAAATATCCGGAGATGGTCAAACCATTAATGGCGTTTGGTACTATATTGTACCTGAGGAGGAAATCAACCATATAAATTCAACGATTACTGAGCATATGGAACAAAAATAAAGAAATAGTCATTGCTGAAGGACTGTGAACAGACTTCAGGTAAACAGACTACTGATTCCGATTGGAAAACAAAACGTCACCTGGTATATACAGCGTGACGTTTTTTCACACAATCTCTTTCTATTTTCTAATTGGATAAATAACACCTATAGAGGAAGTTTAAAAAGGGCGAGTAATCGCCTGCTGAAAACTGTTAGTATCTTTTAAACATATATTTATTAAATTTTTTATGACTTTCTATCTATCATTCTATTAATAATGCAGAACATGTTATACTTTTACGTAAAGAGATATTTTTTAATGGGGGTTAGAAAATGTGGAAAAAAAGTTTATGGATGATTCTTTTTATTGCCCTGTTAGCCGGGTGCTCTGAAGAACAAGCCGACCCAACGAATACACTAAAACAATATGCAGAATCAATAGAAGAAGGAGACTATGAATCTCTATATAATCTTTTTTCTGAAGAAGCGAAAGATACATATAGTGACGAAGATTCGTTTATTCGCCTGAAGAATTTATATGAAGATATTTCTGCTTCTGATATTGAATTTAATATGCAGGAATTAGAAGAAAGAGAGATTGCCAATGCGTATGATGATGGAATAGCAACTATCCCCTTCACTGTTAATATGAATACGGTAGCTGGTGAAATTTCATTTGATTATCAGGCTGAACTAACCTTAGTTGAAAAAGAAGATGAAGAAGACAGCTGGTTAATTAATTGGGATCCCGGCTTTATCTTTCCGGAACTTGCTGATGGCGGAAAAATTAATGTTTCTCCTGATGAACCAGTCAGAGGTGAGATTCTTGATAAAAACCAAATACCGCTTGCAATTAATGATACTGTCTATCAATTTGGAGTTATCCCAAGTGAATTAGGAGACAATGAAGCAAAGCGTGAGGAAATCGCCCGTTTACTTGGAATGTCTGTCGACTCTGTCAATTCAAGTATTGAAGCCGAATGGGTTGAGGACGATTTATTTGTACCACTGAAAAGTATACTTCCGGATAATTCAGATACTGTCCAGCAATTAAATGCAATCGAAGGGGTTTCTTATCAGGAAATTACTGGAAGAGTTTATCCAGAGGGGGAAATAGCTGCCCACCTGGTAGGGTATCTCCGTTCAGTCAATGCGGAAGATTTAGAAGAGCTCGATACAACAGAATACAGTTCTTCCGACAGAATTGGTGCACGCGGACTGGAAAGTTTATTTGAAGAAGAGCTTCGCGGTAAAAAAGGAGCAGCTATTCAAATTGTAAAAGAAGGCGAAGAAAATGTTACTCTAGCTGAAAAAGAAGCAGAAGACGGACAAAATATTACTGTAACAATTGATATTAATATTCAGGATAAAGTTTTCCAGGGATTTGATGAAGATCCCGGCAATGCTGCTGTTATTGATCCAAAAACTGGAGAAACACTGGCTTTAGTAAGCAGTCCATCATTTGATCCGAATGATATCCTTTATGGAACATCTTCAAACTATTGGAGCGATATGGAAGAGAATGAGCTGCAGCCAATGCAGAATCGATTTTCTTCTACCTTTGCTCCCGGCTCTGTTATTAAACCAATCACTGGTGCAATCGGATTAAAAAACGGTACAATTGTATACGATGAAGGCATTGAAATTGAAGGGCTGAAGTGGGAAGATTATAATGTAACACGCGTATCAACTTCTAATGGCCCTGTTGATCTGGATGATGCCTTGATACGTTCAGATAATATTTATTTTGCTATGAAAGCTGTAGAAATGGGCGGAGATGCTTTTGTTGAAGGCCTGCATGAATTTGGAGTTGGAGAGGAATTTCCATACACCTATCCAGTTACAGATTCTACTATTTCCAATTCAGGAGACTTAGATGATACACACCTACTGGCACATACAAGCTATGGACAAGGTGAAATTGAAATGAGTGCTCTGCATCTTGCAACTACCTATTCAACTTTTTTGAATAAAGGGGATATGATTCAACCAACTTTATTAACAGAAGAAGAAACTGGTCAGGTTTGGAAAGAAGGCTTGATTACAGAAGAACAAGCTGATGAGATTCAAGAATCTCTGAGCAAGGTTGTTACAGAAGGAACTGGTAAAGCAGCTAAAGAAGCTGATTTCCCTATCTCTGGTAAAACAGGAACAGCAGAATTAAAATTAACTGGTGAAGATAGCGGTGATGAGAATAGCTGGTTTGTCGGCTACCCGACAGATGATCAGGATTTAATGATTGCCATTATGGTAGAAGGAACCAAGAATCATGATCGCAGTTCAGGAGTTGAGAAAGCAACAAAGATTTTAATTGATATTAAAGATTAAAGCTATTGTTAAGAGGTTGAGCATTTATAAATGCTCAACCCTTTTTATTTCCGCAGAAAAAACCATACAGCAGAAAGAGTGTCTGCCACATGGCTGATGTTAAAATATCTGTGATTTTATTTATCATTTAGCGTATTTGTTAATTCTAAAAAAGCCTCTTTATCACCGTTGTCAATCGCTTTATCAATTAATCTTCTCACATTTTCATATTCCAGCTCTGATATCAGTTGGTCTAAAGCTCTCTGCTGATCTGAAACAGCCTCAGTGTCTTCTGGTAAATAATAAGATTCTGCAATTCGATGAAGCATCTCTAAAAAGCCTGGAATAGAAACCAATTGGGACATGGAAATAGTTAATACTTCCTTACCTTTTTGGAAAGCAAAGACATCATCGATATTTTCAATCTTCTTCGTTTTGCGGTTGATGCGTACTTCTGTCGATTTAACAGGGATAAATTGATATACTTTCTTATTCATAATAATTGAGAAGTACTGATACGCTAAAATAATCCGAATATACTTTTCTTCTGTCTTTACATAGTAAGGCTTTAACATTTTAACAGTAACCATCTTATCCCTCCCTGTTTAGAACATACATCTAAATTTTCTGTTAATTAATTTTATCGGATATAGTAAGAAAATTCAAGTAAAAATTTCAATTGTCAAAAAATTAATTTATATTACGCTGGAATCTAATTCCTCTCTTTCCTCATCCGAAAATACTCTGGATCTGGTTAAAAACCTTTTTCCTTCTGGACCCTCCAGTGAAAACATACCACCTCTTCCGTTAACAACATCAATAATAAGCTGTGTATGCTTCCAGTACTCAAATTGATCTTTGGAAATATAAAACGGAATATCTCCTGGCAGATTTCCCAGTAAGACATCAGAATCACCTGTTCTAAATTCTCCTAGCGGATAGCACATTGGCGAACTCCCGTCACAGCAGCCTCCTGATTGATGGAACATTAGCGGACCATGAATATCTTTCAGCTTCTCCATCAACTCCTGCGCTTCCTGTGTCGCAATAACTCTGTCTACCATGGAAAATACCTCCTTATTAGAATAATTGCAGAAAGAGTAGTTACCTGCTTATAATTTCATGGCAGGCATATGTATAATCATATGCCTGCCAATGCTGCAGCTCTGTATCTTTCTCCTAGAATAAACCGGCCGGACCCTCACTGTAGCTGATCAGCAGGTTTTTTGTCTGCTGATAATGATCCAGCATCATTAAATGATTTTCTCTTCCGATTCCTGATTTCTTATAACCGCCAAACGCTGCGTGTGCAGGATATTGATGATAACAGTTTGTCCATACACGCCCAGCCTGAATACCACGGCCAAAACGATAGGCTGTATTCATATCACGAGTCCAAATGCCGGCACCCAAACCATAAAGTGTATCATTTGCGATTTCCAGCGCCTCTTCTTTGTCTTTAAAAGTAGTTACTGATAAGACCGGACCAAAAATTTCTTCCTGGAAAATCCGCATCTTATTATTACCTTTGAAAATTGTCGGTTGTACATAATATCCCGAAGCCAGCTCTCCATCAAGCTGATTTACATCTCCGCCGACAAGAACCTCTGCGCCTTCCTGCTTTCCAATATCCAAATAAGATTTAATTTTTTCATACTGCTCTTCTGAGGCCTGTGCTCCCATCATTGTATCTGTATCAAGCGGATGACCAATTTTAATTTGTTTGACACGTTCAATCGCTTTTTCCATAAAGCGGTCATAAATAGATTCATGAACAAGTGCGCGGGATGGACACGTACACACCTCTCCCTGATTCAAGGCAAACATAACCATTCCTTCAATTGCTTTATCTACAAAGCTATCGTCCTTATCTAAAACATCTTCGAAGAAAATATTTGGGGACTTTCCGCCCAGTTCAAGTGTTACCGGAATAATATTTTCAGATGCATATTGCATAATAAGACGACCGGTTGTCGTCTCTCCAGTAAATGCAATTTTTGAAATACGGCTGTTTGCTGCAAGCGGTTTTCCAGCTTCTACACCAAAACCGTTTACAATATTCAGTACACCAGCCGGTAATAAGTCTTTAATTAAATCGAGAAGAACATGAATAGATGCAGGTGTCTGTTCAGCAGGCTTCAGCACAACACAATTCCCGGCAGCCAATGCCGGCGCCAGCTTCCAGGTTGCCATCAGTATCGGGAAATTCCAAGGAATAATTTGACCGACAACACCTAACGGCTCATGAAAATGATAAGCGACAGTATCATTGTCAATTTGACTCAAGGTTCCTTCCTGTGCCCGAATAGCCCCGGCAAAATAACGGAAATGGTCAATTGCCAATGGAATATCTGCTGCCAATGTTTCACGCACGGCTTTACCATTCTCCCAGCTTTCTGCTACAGCTAATTTTTCCAGATTCTCTTCCATTCGGTCAGCAATACGATTTAAAATAACTGCACGCTCTGCGACAGATGTTTTTCCCCACGCTTCTTTCGCTTCGTGAGCTGCATCAATAGCTGCATCGACATCTTCCTTAGTCGAACGGGCCAGCTCACAAAATATTTCACCTGTAATCGGAGTGGTATTTTCAAAGTAGTTTCCTTTTACCGGTGGCCTGTACTCTCCTCCAATATAATTATCATAACGTTTTTCATAGTTTACAATAGCACCTTCTGTATTCGGATTAGCATACCTCATTAAAAACTCCTCCTTAGTGTAAGCGATTACAATATAGTGTTAATCAAATATTAATTTGTGCTCTTAGTATAGCAAATATTATTCTACTTTTACAATAATTTCAACTATTTATTTTTTAATGTTTTTTCCTATCTGTAATCCTTATTAAACAGAAAAAAAGCCTCTGCAATCAATATGCAGAAGCTTCATTAAATAGCATGCAGTGTCCATAGTCCCCATCTTAACCATATTACATCAAACAGAAGTATTAAATATAGTCAAGGAAAAAACAGACACTTCTTTTACTGATTAACTAAACATGGCTCAGTGGGGAAAATCAAGCCCGTTGGCTATGTTTTGCTTCACCAGCAGCAAATAATAGAGATACTATTTACTTCAATTCAGGAATTACACGAACTTCCTTTGCCATTTCGGACTGACATAAAGGGCAGCTCGGTTCATCTTCGAAACTAAATGATTCTCTCATCCATCCTTGACAATCTTCTTTAGTACATGACCATACGCTCGTTTCAACCTCTGGCACCGGTTCTTTGGGTCCACGAGAAAAAGACATAATAGCATCTCCCTTCCTAATATATAGTATACGCTATTTCTTGAAAGAGTGAAACTTTTGAGCATAACAACTTTTCTTACTTTTTTCAAGTATAAATTCCCTGGTTTCGTTAAATTCATTCTTTTACTTCTCTTATAGCTTGTACTATTTTTCTATTCTCTATACTCCAGAAGCGAACTGCCCCTTCTTTATTTTATGTGCAGATTGTATATTCATGATAAAGTATTTGGTTTTTATTAAATAAATTTATTCTTACTGTGAAGATTACTGTTTAAGAAAGACCAAGAAAATCACTTGGTCTTTAAAATACTGGTTTTCCAGCCAAGGAGATGTCCGCTGCGGGAAGTTGCTCCCATCTAAGAAGAAATATGTTTTATTTACTTTTTCACAAAGAAATAAAGCTAATTTTAGCGACGCTTTTTGATGGGACGAGTAATCGCAGTCCCAGTTCCAGAAGAAATACACTGAGACTCCTGTGGGCATGCGCAAAACGAAAGGAGGTTCGGTTAAGTTCGCGACGTCTTGTCTCAGGCACCGAACTGACATACATCCTGTATGCCTCCGCAGAAAAAAGTGCTCTTCTTTTTTTCGAGGAGATGAGCTCGGGGCCCACGGAAAGCGTAGTGTATTTCTGGGGTTGCGATTACTCACCCCATGAAAACCATTGCAGCGGCTGCCTTCAGCATTTTTATATACTTTCTTATCTTTTTAAAAAAATCAGACAGAATAATAAAACTGTCTAATTCCTTTTTATAATATAAACTTTTTACTGCTTTTCGTATTGATTATCTCAGTGCAAATTTTTCAATTGCTTTTCCGACTCCATCTTCCGTATTACTGGAGGTAATTGCATCTGCTACCTCTTTAATTTTTTCTTGAGCATTGCCCATAGCAACGCCTACAGCTGCCTCTTGAATCATTTTTACATCATTCAAGCTATCACCAACTGCCATAACTTCCTCCATTGAAATACCTGTACGTTTACAAAGAAAATCTAATGCATCTGCTTTGCTTACTCCTTCAGGATTAATTTCAATGTTTGTTGGCAATGAATTCGTTAATTCCAGGCCACTAAATCCTGCCAGCCTTCTTTTAACTTCATTTAATTTCTCTTGATCCTCCGAAGCACAACCAAATTTTAGCCATTGGTAATCCTGTATATTTACAAATTCATCATCATAAAATACTTTTTCAGTAGAAATCATCCATCTGCGTATGCCAACCTCTTCTGTAACTGCATACAGCTTCTCCACTATATCATTAGCAAGCAATTTCTGCCGCAATAATTCTTTTTCAACTGTCCAAACCTCACCTCCATTTGCAGTAATCAAGAACGTCTGTAAATTTAATTCTTTTGCATATGGATAACAGCCCTGGAATCCCCGTCCAGTACTTAAAACAACTTGAATGCCTTGATTTAATGCTTCTTGAATTGCTTCATTGTTCCGCTTTGATACCTCAAGTTCCGGAGTTAATAATGTTCCATCCATATCCAGGGCAATCAGTTTAATAGCTTTTGTCATATCGTCCATTCCTCATTTCTCTTTTATCCTGCTTTAAGTATAATAGAAATGCTTATACTTTTACTACTAAAACGAAATTTCTCTTCATTCTTCCTAAGAAAACTGAGACAAAAAATTATCATCAGCAAATTCCGCGCACAGTTATGCAAATAACCACTTCAGAAATATACTCTGTTTGTTAATATATTATCGATTTCCAAACCAAACACTTCTTTTTGTCTCAACTCTATAAAATAATTCATTCATTAAGATAACAGTTATTTCAACAAATTATTCTATTATATTTCCCAGGAAATACTCTTTCTTTCCTAAAAGAATATTTAACTAAGCAGATAATAATTGTCAATGGTTGAGAAATCCAACAGTTTTGTCAGATTAACATGACCACTGCGACACGTTATGACGGAATAAGTAATCACAACCCGAGTCCCGTTTACGATTGTCAATATGCTTCTTACATATTTCCAATACTTATGCGCCATCTCATAAACAGTTTTTAACATAAAATCATTCTCCGCTTCTTAATTATTTATGGGCTTTTTTTAATCCTTATAAACTCTCTACACAGAAAAACACTTAATCAGATATTTCCTAATTAAGTGCTATCTTTCAAAAAATTATTATACTAAGAATTAATCAAGCTCATTCATTACTTCCTGAAGCTGATTTTTTTCGGTAAATTGAATAATCTGTTCTAAATCTAATAATAAAATTAGTTCATCATCAATTGTAGCTACCCCTAATAAAAAGGTATCTTTTATTTCACCCACAAGCTTTGGTGCAGATTTTATTAATGAAGACGGAATATCCTTTACTTCTGTAGCCTGATCAACCAGCATACCAATTTGCATATCATCTACTTGAACGACAAGGGTCCTGGTCTGATCAGTTATTTCAACACCGCCAAGATTCAATCTTTCACGTAAATCGATAATAGGTGTCATAATTCCGCGCATTTCTGTAACACCCATCATAAAATCAGGAGTACGAGGTACTTTTGTTAAAGATAATTCGCGTTCTATTGAAACAATTTGCTGCACATGGACAGCAAAGGTCTGTTCTTTTAATTTAAATAAGATATGTTTATCTGTATCCATTGATTTTATCTCCTTTTTTGGATTTTTTGTTTTAAATATGTGTTCAAAAAGTCCGGTAAATAGGACAAAAAAGTTCATTAATGTAGAAATTCTCCGTATCGCCTTTATTGGACTTGTTGAACCTCCTCTTTAATCAATTAATGCATTGGGATCAATAATAAGAGCAACCTCACCATCGCCTAAAATAGTTGCACCTGATACAGCAAATACTTCTCCGAGATAATTTCCAAGAGATTTTAATACAACCTCCTGCTGGCCGATCAATTCATCAACAATTAATCCTACCAGCTTTTCACCCTTTTTAATAATCACTGTAGAAAAACGATCTGCATCTGTCTCACAATCCGGAACTTGCAGCACCTTTCCTAAAGAAAGGACAGGTATAATTTTACCGCGATAATCAATAACATCTGCACCGTGGGCATCCATAATCTTCTCTTTAGGCAGCATCACCGTCTCTAAAATGGAAGTTAATGGAATTGCAAAAGTTTCTTTTTTAATATGCACAAGCATTGTTGTTATAATCGATAGAGTCAGCGGCAGCTGTATGGAAAAAATACTGCCTTTACCTGAAGCTGTTGTTACAGAAATTTTACCGCCTAAAGCTTCTATTTTATTCTTTACAACATCTAATCCTACGCCACGCCCGGATACATCGGAAATAGTATCAGCTGTACTGAAGCCGGAGCTCATAATTAACGCAGCAACCTGGTCATCCGTTAGCTCTTTAGCCTGCTGTGGCGTAATAATATTATTTTCAATCGCTTTTTGCGATACTTTTTCACGATTAATTCCCGCACCATCATCTTCAATTTCAACAAAAACATAATTCCCGCTGTGGTAAGCTCGCAGAATCAGCTTACCTTCCTCCGGTTTATTATTCGCAATACGCTCTTTCGGATGTTCAATTCCATGATCACAGGAGTTACGAATTAAGTGGACAAGCGGGTCGCCAATTTCATCGATTACTGTACGGTCCACTTCTGTTTCAGCACCTTTTATTTCCAAGGCAATTTTTTTATTCAAATCTTTGGATAACTGACGTATCATTCTTGGGAACCGATTAAATACCTGTTCTATCGGAACCATTCGCATCGCAAGAATCAGAGATTGCATATCAGAGCTTACTCTGCTTAAATGTTCAACAGTTTCTCTTAAATCACTATTATCTATTGATGAAACAAGCACTTCTAAACGGCTTCTGTCAATGACAACCTCTTCAAATAGATTTAAGAGGTTATCAATTTTATCAAGATTTACCCGAATATTTTTAGAAGCTGTTTTCTTTACGTTATTTTGTGTTGTATTATTCTTTTGAGGTACTTGAGGCTTCGACTCGGACACTTCTGCGTGTACTTTATTTGCCTTTTCCGGGGCAGGTTTTCCATCTTTTTGTGCAGTATCTGCCTGTTTATTCTCTGCTTGTTTCTGACTATCAGCAGATCCAACATCAGTCTGAATAACGTGTGCTTCGACAGCTTCTACTTCTGATATATTTTTGACCGCTTCAATCAATTTTTCAGGCTCCTGATCTGTCAGAAATAATAAAGTAAATCCAGAATCAAAAGTTCCTTCTTCGATTTCTTCGACAGTTGGAGAAGTCCGAATAATTTCTCCCAAATTCTCTAATACTTCAAAAACCATAAATGCTCTGGCACCCTTTAAAATGCAGCTCGCTTCAAAAGTGACTGTTAAATCATAGGGAACCATACCTTGCTCTTTCGCCTGCTGAACAACTGTAAGCTGGAATTCATCTAAATCAGAAGTCCTGAAATGATTGACTGCATCGAAGGATTCTTCAACTGCAACGGTTGCAGCAGATTCTGAAATCTTCTCTCCTTTTTCAATCGCTTCCAGCTTTTTGACATGCTCGCTGACATCTTTCTTCCCATCTCCGCCATTGCGAATAGAGTCAACCATATCTTCTAAATCATCGATGGCAATAAATAAAGTATCTATTATTTTAGTATTCGTCACTAACTCCTCATTACGAATTAAATCCAGTACATTCTCCATTTTATGTGTAAGTGAGGCGATATCCTCGTACCCCATTGTTGCAGCCATTCCTTTTAGCGTATGTGCAGAGCGGAATATCTCATGTACAAACTCCAAATTAGAAGAGTCTTCCTCCAATTTCAATAAAAAATCATTGATTGACTGTAAATGCTCCTGGCTTTCATCTAAGAAAATATCTAAATATTGTTGCGTATCCATATGATTCCCCTCTATTCTCTCTACATTCTATTGCTCCCCTGTTTCCTCTGGCACATTAATCTCATAATTCGGTAAAACCAATACCTCTACGCGCCGATTCCTTGCCCTGTTTTCCTCTGTATCATTTGGATATGCCGGATCAAATTCTCCATGTCCTTTTACGCTGAACAAGGTTGCGTCAAGGTTGTTATTTTCAAGAATAATCTGCATAAAATTCATTGCACGATTCACACTGAGTTCCCAGTTCGAATCATATTCTGCATTGTGAATAGGAACGTCATCGGCATGACCACTAATAACAACCTGATGAGGAGGCTCTGTATACAGGATTTGAGAAACATCCTCCGCTACCTGTCTTCCCTCTGGTTTAACTACCGCGCTGCCCGAATCAAACAGAATATCATTACGCATCGTAATGAGCAGTCCTTCTCCGGTCAGCTCGGTCCCAAACTCTTCCGTTAGACCTGCTTCTTCAATATAATCATTAATTTCTCTTTGAATTCCCTGAAGCTTAAGAAGCTCCTGTTGACCTTCTAAGTCCTCTTCTGCAGTTCCTTCCTCATCATCCTTGCCCTCCTCGATATAATCGCCGTCATCCCGGCCTTCTTTTACGCTTGGAGGAATCGGTTCGGATTCATAATCCAAGAGACCTGTACCTGATCCAGCCGATAATTCATCACGAAAAACGTTAGCAAGCTGGAAATATTTTTCTACATTGATATCACTTGAAGCGAATAAAACAATAAATAACGCTACTAATAATGTTAATAAATCAGAATAAGGAAGCAGCCATGACTCATCTACATGTGATTGTTTTTTCTTTTTCCTTCTTCTAGCCATCGCTATCCCTCTTCTGCAGCTCTGCTAATTCTTTGGATGAAAGTAAGGATCCCAGTTTTTCCTGCACAATTAACCGGGAATCGCCTGTTGTAATGGACAAGACGCCTTCAACAATTAATTCTTTTTGCATTATTTCCTGTTTTGACTTTTCACGCAGTTTATTAGCAAATGGATGCCATAATACGTATCCTGTAAAAATCCCTAACAATGTTGCTACAAACGCTGCAGAAATAGCATGTCCCAAAGCATCAATATCAGACATATCAGCCAGTGCTGCAATCAATCCGATTACTGCGCCAAGTACTCCCAGCGTTGGAGCATATGTACCAGCTTGTGAGAAAATGGCAGCCCCTTCTTCATGCCGCTGCTCCATTGCTTCTATTTTTTCAATCATGACATCCTTAATAAAATCAGGTGATTGCCCGTCAATTGCTAATTGCAGGCCCGATGAAAGAAATGGATCATTCACTTCACTTACTTGACTTTCTAAAGAAAGAAGACCCTCTTTACGAGTTTGGTCTGCCCAATCCATAAATAAGACAATAAGCTCTTTAGAATCTGTTTGTTTTTCTTCAAAAAATAACTTTTTAAATAATGATGGAACTTTTTTTAAAACACTTCCTGGAAAGGCAATTGTAACTGCTGCGACTGTTCCAAGCAGAATGATAAGAAATGCTGCCGGCTCAAGCAATGCAGTTAATTCTGCACCTTTTAATACCATTCCGACACCGACAGCAATTAGTCCTAATATTAATCCTATGACTGATGATTTATCCATATGTATCCTCCCGTTTTCCATTGTACCTACTTTTAATATCGGTAAAATTCATAAATTATGAAGTCTCTCGTAAGGTAAATTTCGCATTAATCGACAAGTATTTTACAAATGATTGATCCAGATAAAGAAAAACAGGCTGTGCAATGTGCACGAGCCTGTTTTTCATCCATTAACTTGATAAATGACAGCTTGATATGGTTTAAGTTTTCCTTGTGCTGCCTCTTCATAATTATTAATCAGTAATTTTAATGATTTATCCTTTAATTTTCCCGGCAATTTATATTCCGTTTCTTTTCCAAAAACATTTACCAGGATGAGCCACTTATCTTCTTGATATGTCCGCGTATATGCATATACGCCTGGATGATTCTCTATCATAAGATCATAATTTCCATAAATGAGTCCCTGTTCTTGTTTTCGTAATGCAATCAGCTGTTTATAAAAGTTCAAAATAGAATCGGCATGATTTTGCTGCTCTTCTACATTGATAGATGTATAATTTGGATTTACTTTCATCCAGGGTGTTCCAGTTGTAAACCCTGCGTTCGCTTTACTACTCCATTGCATTGGCGTACGTGAATGGTCCCGGCTTGTCTTCGCTAACGCCGCTAATATTTCTTCTTTCGGAACGCCTTTTTCCAGCTGCTCCTTATAAAAATTCTTTGCATCAACGGCATCATACTCCTCGATAGATTCAAATGGAGCATTCGTCATTCCAATTTCCTGCCCCTGATAAATAAAAGGTGTCCCCTGCATCATAAAATATAGTACAGCAAAAGCTTTTGCCGAAGCCGTATGATAATTCTGTGGATCTCCCCAGCTGGAAACGGAGCGCGGCTGATCATGATTTTCTAAAAACAATGCATTCCAGCCAACTTTCTCCAAACCCTTTTGCCAGGTGGTAAATACATCCTTCAGTTCTTCTAAGTCAAGGCCCTCACCTGTTTCACGTCCCCAAAGATTAAGGTGATCAAATTGAAAAATCATATCAAATACACCATGCTTTTCGCCGACCCAGTCATCTGCCTGTGACAGCTTTACACCATTAGCTTCTCCGACAGCCATAATGTCATAGTGATCCAGCGTGGCTTTTTTAAATTCCTGCAGAAACGCATGGATGCCATCCTGATTCATATGTCCTTTAAAAGAAGGAACATATTTTTTCTTTTTCGGATTCGGTAAATCAGGAAACCCAGACTTTTTCTTAATATGCGAGATTGCATCGACACGAAAGCCGTCAATTCCTTTATCCAGCCACCAGTTTACCATTTTATACAAATCTTTGCGTACTGCTTCATTTTCCCAATTTAAATCAGGCTGTTTTTCGGAAAAAATATGCATAAAGTATTCTTTTGTCTGTTCATCATATTTCCATGCTGAACCTCCAAAAATAGACTCCCAATTATTCGGTGCTTCCCCGTTTTTCTTCCCGGGGCGCCAAATATAATAATCGCGGTATGGGCTGTTTTTAGATGACTTAGACTCAACAAACCAGGGGTGCTCATCAGAAGTATGATTAATTACCAGGTCCATAATCAGACGCATACCTTTTTGGTGAACTTTTTCAAGCAGATCATCAAAGTCTGACATTGTTCCAAACTCTTCTGCGATTTCCTGATAATCACTAATGTCATAGCCGTTATCATCATTAGGAGATTGATAAACAGGGCTAACCCAGATAACCTCTATTCCTAAATCCTTTAAATAATCCAGTTTAGAAATAATACCCTGTATATCACCGATTCCGTCTCCGTTAGAATCCATAAAGCTTCTTGGATAAATTTGATAAGCTGTTGCTTCTTTCCACCATGTTTTTTTCATATGCCGACTTCCCTTCTTGAATAACCATGCTTTTTTACCTAGATGTAAAAATACTCAATAAAATGTAGAGAATGTGAAAAATAACATTAATATCTAATTAAAACCTTTAAATACAGAAAAATCAAATTCATCAGAAAAATATTCATTGTACTTATCATAATCGTTGTCGATAAGAAAGGACAGTCAAATCTATATGATAGTGTTATTTATTATTTCGATAATTGATAAACAAATAATAGATATAAAGAATACAAACAGTGAAAGGTAAAATGGAACTAAAAATGGAACTGGAAATATACGCTTGTTACCAGAGCATATAGTCCAGTTCAATTTATCTTAAGCCCACCACATTGTGGCTGGCGCTTCTGTTATATTTACCTGTTTTAAATTTTTCACCGCTGCATGAAAGCCTTCCTCAATAGACATAATTGGATCCTCGTGCTCGATACTGATAACATAATCATAGCCATACGTTCTAAGCGCACTCACAATATTGGACCATTCCTGAATACTATGCCCATACCCTACCGAGCGAAAGCTCCAGGCTCTGGTCTGCACATCTCCATATGGCTGCATGTCGGTTAAGCCGTACATGTTAACATTATCCTGATCAATATATGTGTCTTTGGCATGAAAATGATGAATAGCTCCAGCTTTTCCTAAAATTTTAATAGCCGCAACCGGATCAATTCCCTGCCACCATAAGTGACTCGGATCAAGGTTTGCCCCGATAGCATTATTTGTTGCTTCACGAAGCTTCAGCATCGTATATGGAGTATGGACAAGAAAACCGGCATGCAGCTCCAGTCCAACCTTTACACCATGATCTTCTGCAAATTGCCCCTGCTCTTTCCAATACGGAATCAGCTTTTCTTCCCATTGCCAATTTAAAATATCGGAGTACTCTGTTGGCCATGGAGTTACCGGCCAATTAGGATATTTTGAATCTTCATTCGATCCCGGTGTACCAGAAAATGTATTCACAACAGGGACATCCAGCATTTCCGCCAGACGAACAGTTTTTACAAATGCGTCATGGCTTGTTTTAGCATGTGCCTTGTTAGGCGAAACAGGATTATCGTGGCAGCTGAATGCACTAATAGTTAACCCCCGCGATTCCACCTTATCCTTGAATTCCTTTCGTTTCTCCTTACTTTCCAGCAGCTCATCAATTTGACAATGTGCTGTACCAGGGTTTCCACCTGTCCCGATTTCCACAGCATCTAATCCGGCATCTTTTACATAATCCAGCATATCTTCAAACTTTTTTTCTGCAAATAAAACGGTAAATACACCCAGTTTCATTATTAGCGCCTCCTTTAGTTTATAAAAACACTTTTCCCCTGATCACTGCTTTCATAAATTGCATCAATTACTTTGCTTACTTTCAGCGCATCTTGTGGACTGCTTCTTAATTGATCTCTTCCTAAGCAGGCATCAATAAAATTCTTCGCCTGCAAAACTCCGGCCTGCTGATGATCCTCCACGGTCTCTGTGTACGTTTCCATCATTCTGTTAAACTTCGGCTGATAGAATTCAAATGGAAAAACGCTTAGTCCACCATTTTCTCCTGATATCGAGACATGCGTCTGATCTTCTTTTATATTTGCCGCCCAGGAGCATTCAAATAATAACGTACTCTGATCATCAAAACGTATATAAGCGCTCACATGATCATCGACATCAATAGCTTCATGGTCATAGCTCCCCCAATCATTAACCTGATTCGGCTGCTTGCTTAGACGCTGATAGGTTTGCGCATTTACTTCTATCGGTTTAGAGGGAGAAACAAGCCAGAGAGCTGTATCTAGTAAATGGCAGCCCCAATCTATTAAACTGCCTCCGCCCTGAAGCTGCTTGTTAATAAATACACCCCAGCCAGGAACCTTTCTTTGACGTAAAGCCTGAACGCGCGTAACAATAGGATCTCCAACTTCAGCCATGGACTGCTTTGCCAAAACAACGGCATCCATAAATCGGTAATGGTAACCAATCATTAATATACGGTTATTTTTTTCCGCAGCATCTACCATCCGCTCTCCCTCAGCTGTATTCATTGCCATCGGTTTCTCACATAAAACATGAACCCCCTGGTTCAAAGCTGCAACTGCTATTGATTCATGAAATTTATTTGGGGTACAAATCGTTACGGCATCAACATGCTTTAACATTTCTAAATAATCTTCATACACATGCGGAATAGCATATTTTTCTGCTACTTCTCTGGCACGGACAAGGTTAACATCCTGTACCCCAGTTATTTCTACTTGCTCTTTTAATGACTGGTAAGCAGGAATATGACGGTTCTCTGCTATTCCTCCCGCACCAATCAACCCTATTTTTAACCTTTTCATAATTGGTCACTTCTCCAATGAATAGATTCTTTTGGTTTTAACCGATTCTAAAGCTCCTAAAATAATGGCGAGAGATTTCTTTCCTTCTATCCCGTCAATTAATGGAACAGTATTGTTTTGAATCGCTTCAATAAAATGATTAATAACATGGGTTGTTGTCTGCCCGCCTTCGTCGTTGGACTGAATAGCACCGAGCTCGTACTTTACAGTTTCGCCATTTGCATATTGAGCCACCAGCGAATAGGTTGGATCGTCCTCTAAACGGAGTGTTGCTTTTTCTCCATAAATAATTGTCGCGTTATCCTCTTTTGCCGTATACGCCCAGCTTGCTGCCAACGTTCCAATTGTGCCCTTTGCTGATTTAAGAATCAGTGTCGCGTTATCATCGACATCTGTATTTTCTTTTGCACTTGTCTCCACAAATGCTCCTACTTCCACAAACTCATCCTGCAATAGATAACGGGCTAAATCTGCTTTATGTACGCCTAAATCGCCCATTGCTCCGATAAATGCTTCGTCTTTTTTAAAGAACCAGCTCTCTTTCCCATCAGCACTCCAGCCTTCTGGGCCGCCATGTCCAAATGCTGTACGGAAGCTGTAAACCTTTCCAATCGCTCCAGATTCAATCAGCTCTTTGGCTTTTTGGTGAGAAGCAACAAAACGCTGATTATGTCCAATCATTAATTTCTTCCCGTTTCGTTCCGCAGCTTCTATCATTTTATCTGCTTCTTCTATAGAAGTTGCCATCGGTTTTTCACAAAGTACATGCGCACCGGTATTCAGCGCATCAATGCTGACAGGTGCATGTAAATAGTTTGGCAGACAGACACTGACAGCATCAATGCTCTCTTCTTTCAACAGTGTTTTATAATCTGTATAAGCTTTAGCTTGATATTTTGCTGCTGCTTCCTCTGCCCGTTCGCCAACAATGTCGCAAACTGCTGTGATTTCGACATTCTCATTCGCTGCGTACTCCGGCAGATGCCGATGTGTTGCAATACTGCCGCATCCGATAACTGCTACTTTTAAACTCATCTCTTATCTTCCTCTCTACATTGTTTTATTTTTCAATCGGCTGGAAATTACCGTATGTATGCTTCGGTGTATTTTGGTTCTCAGCCCATTCTACAGCATTTTTAATTACCTGCTGGACCTCTTCCAGATGATAGGTTGGATAGGTTTCATGACCAGGACGGAAATAGAATATTTTCCCACGGCCTCGTTTAAAGGTAGCTCCACTCCGGAAAACTTCCCCGCCAGTAAACCAGCTGACAAAAATCAGCTCATCCGGTGCAGGAATATCAAAATGCTCTCCATACATTTCTTCTTTTTCAATTTCAAAGTACTCGCCAATTCCTTTGGCAATTGGATGGGATGGGTCTACATTCCAAACACGTTCTGTATCGTCTGATTCACGCCATTTCAAATCACAGCCTGTTCCCATAAGAGATTTAAAGATTTTCGAGAAATGCCCTGAGTGAAGAACAATTAATCCCATGCCGTCTAACACACGCTTTTTCACTCTTTCTACAATGTCATCCTGTACTTCATCATGTGCCATATGCCCCCACCAGATCAGCACATCTGTTTTCTCTAATAAATCCTCCGATAAACCATGCTCCGGCTCATCTAATGTCGCCGTAGTAACATCATGACCCGCTTCTGTTAAAAAACCGGCAATTGCTCCGTGAATCCCTTTCGGATAAATAGAAGCAACTGTTTCATTTGTTTTTTCGTGACGATTTTCATTCCATACTACTATATTCATATCAGACACTCCTTATTTTTCTTTTATTCCATCGTTACATTGATGACAGAACTATTATCTTTAGTTAATTTTCTATGAGACTCTCTCGGCTCAATTTTTGCAGGAATAATTACACTGCGTTTGAAAGTATCAGGATTATTAATCAGCTCAACTACCCCTCTTGAAGCTTCATAACCAAGCTGAAAAGCTTCTGTGTCTATGGACGTAAGCACAGGTATCGACATTTCTGTTATCAATGTCTTGTTAAAAACAACCAAGCTTATTTCATCAGGTACATGCACTCCTCTTTTATGTAATGCTTTTAATACACCTACTCCTTGAAGCGGGGTAGAAATGACAAGCGCTGTTGGTTTCGCTTCCATTATTAAAAATTCTTCTACTACTGCCCCTTCCTCTTCTGGAGTATGTACAAATTTCACATAGCTTGCATCTCTTCGGATACCATGTTCTTCAAGAGCCTTATAGTAACCTTCTACGCGATCCTGAATTACTTGAAAGGTGGGATTATCTCCTATAAAACCAATTCGGCTGTGATTTCTATGGATTAAAAATTCCGTAGCATCTTTAGCTGCCTGCATATTGTCGTTGTCCACAAACATGATTTCATTCATTCTTTCCATTGGTTTTCCGACAACAGAAAAAGGAATTGCTTTTTCCAATAAAAAAGGAACCACTTTATCATTTTTCTTAGCGTATAAAACAATAATTCCGTCTACTTGTTTTCCTTGTACCATTCGGCCAACATCTTTATAAATTTCTTCTTCTGTGCTTCCTGTAGTAATCATAATACTGTATCCGTGCTGTTGACAGTGAGCACTTATCCCTTGTAAAACCTCAGAGACAAATAGATTTCCTAATTTCCATGCATCGCTTTCCGAATACTTTAATACAACGCCTAATGTTTTCGTAGATTGCTGAACAAGACCTCTGGCATTCAGATTGGTATGATATCCGAGTTCGTTCATTACCTGTCGAACCTTCTTTTTTGTTTTTTCACTGATATGCCTGCTGTCAGAAATTACTCGGGAAACGGTAGAAGGGGCAACATTCGCTGCTTTAGCTACATCTTTGATAGTTATTGCCATGTGAATACTTTTCCTTCCTAAAATTTGTATTAAAAAGAATCTTAATTAAAAACCTTTTAATTACATTCAAAATAAAGCAAACGTTTGCATGAAATTTTGGTTTAATACTATCATTCATTTTATTGATATGCAAGAGTATTATATTCATTCTATTTAAAACATCATTTCCCTTTCAATCACATCAACGGAAACGTTTGCATAAAAATAATAAAATCTATAAACCTTTTTTTGAAAAATTGCTGATAACGAGTTACCAGCAATTTTTTCATTTCATTACTTTAACCGAATTCCGGTATGCGATAGAATGAGGAATAATAATCCGCTTTTTATGCAGCACCTGATTCGTGCATATTTGAATAATTGCTTTTGCTGATTCTACACCAAGACGAAAGATTTGGATATCCACTGTTGTAAGTGCAGGATGTATAATTTCTGAGAAGTAAATATTATTAAAGCTGACTAAAGATATATGTTCAGGAACCTTCAGCCCATATTCCTCCAACATGCTGATAACTCCTACACTGATTAAGTCATCGCTTACAACAATAGCATCCGGCTTTACTTTAAGTTCTAAAATTTGTTCAACAGCTTCCCTTCCACCAGACTTTAGAAACTCTGTATGGATGATATACTCCTCTGTTACAGGAATGTCAGCTTCTTTTAATGCTGTTTCATAGCCTTTTTGCCGGTCGATGGTTACAACCAGATCTGCGGCTCCTCCGATAAACGAAATCCGTTTATGTCCATTTTCTATCAAATGCTCAGTAATATCTTTCCCCGCTTTTATATTATCATTGTCTACATGAACTATTTCGTCTTTATATTCTGAAGGTTTTCCCACCATAACAAAAGGGAAATTCTTTTCCTTTAAAAAATCCACTACGGAATCATTCAGTCGTGAATAAAGTAAAATTACCCCATCAACATATTTACCCAGGACCATTCTTTCGATTTCTTTAAACTTTTCTTCCTCTGTTTGTCCAGACGAAAGAAGCATTGAAAACTGCTCTTGATGAAAATATGATCCTATCCCTCTTAAAACTTCTGTAAAAAATGGATTCTGCAAAGACTTATCTGCTGAAGACGGCATAATCACGCCAATCGTTTTCGTTGACTGTACGACTAAATTCCTGGCAGTCAGATTAGGGTGATATCCTAATTCTTCCATTGCTGCTCTAACTTTTTGTTTCGTCTCTTCACTTATCCTCGAGTTATTAGCAATTACCCGGGATACTGTAGAAGGAGAAAAACCGGTCACCTTTGCTATATCTTTGATTGTAACTATTTTCATCACCCTCTAAGTCAGCTTATTCATGATAGTTTAATAAAGCAGAGAAACAGAGCTGACCAGCAAACCCCAATAAAACCTCTATAGGCTATTACGTCGGGAGTTCACAAAACAACGCAGTCCCCAGGTATGCTTACCATGCAGAAAATAAATAATAACGGAAAAATTCTCTGTCTCTTATATCTTTTTATAGGACTTTATAACAAGTTTTATAAAACTATTTCATTTAGCATACAACATTTTAACCTTTTGTACCACCCGACGCTAAACCAGAAATTAAGTACCTTTGCAGGAATAAATAAATTGTTGCGATTGGAACAGCAATTAATACAGAGCCTGCTGCAAATCTAGTGAAATTATTCGCAAACTGATCGTTAATAAAGTTGTATAGCCCCAAAGCCAAAGTATAATTTTCTTCACTTGAAATTACAATGGACGGAAGTAAAAAATCAAATAATGGCGCCATAAAATTAAATAGAGCAACTACTGCCAGAATAGGTTTTGCCAGCGGAAGAAGAACACTCCAAAAAATCCTGATAGGACCGGCTCCATCAATCTTAGCAGCTTCATCCAGCTCTTTCGGAATCGTGTCAAAATACCCTTTTACCAGCCAAGCATTAAAAGGAATTTGACCACCTAAATAAATCAATATTAAACCGGTTAATGAATCTAATAGCCCAATCATATTTAAGAAGATGTATAGGGCAACCATCGCCATCATTACAGGAAACATTTGCAGTAATAAAAAGATATACAATCCATTCTTACGTCCTACAAATTTAAACCTCGAAAAAGCGTAAGCTACAAATGCTGTCAAGACTACACTCCCGATGGCATTTGCAAAAGCAACAATCAATGAATTTTTATACCATAATAAATAATCGCTTTGCGGACTGAACAGCCATTTATAATGTTCAAGCGAAAAATTATCCGGAATAATGCTTGAAGAGTATAAGCTTGTACCCTGATTGAGTGACATACCTATTGTCCAAAGCAGTGGATAAAAAATAATGACAGAAACGATTGCCAGTATAAGATAAATTGCCGTTACTTCTAATTTTGATTTCGTTTTCGAGCTCATTAAATTTCACCTTCTTCTTTAAAGGATCTTGTTTTTCGGAATTGGTAAAATGCAAAACCAGATACAATTAATCCCATGATGATGGAAATAACAGCTGCCATCGAATAGTTGTTTGTATCGAACGTCAATTTATATACCCAGGATATCAAAATATCTGTACCACCGGCATTCTGTCCGCGAACTGCGGGACCACCTTCATTAAATAAATAAATGACATTAAAATTATTAAAGTTTGAAGCGTACTGCATAATTAATAAAGGGGCTGTTGCAAACATAACATGGGGAAATGTAATACTTTTGAACTTTTGAATCCGTGATGCCCCATCCATGTCAGCTGCTTCATACCAATCTTTTGAGATACTTTGCAATATTCCAGTGAACAAAGCAAAAATAAAAGGAAATCCAAGCCATGTTTGTATCATAATAATTGCTATACGGCTGTAGAGCGGATCACTTAGCCAGGATATTCCCTCCCCTCCGAATAAAGGAATGATAATATCTCTGTTAATCGCTCCAAAATCATCATTAAACATTGCGGCAAATACCAGAATAGTTACAAACGCTGGAACTGCCCAAGGTAAGATTAAAATTGTTCTGATTAATTTTTTAAATCGTACTCTTTCATCATTTACAAGGACTGCCAGAAAGAAACCCAGAGCAATCTGTAATGTTGTTGCTACTACTGTCCAGACAATTGTCCAAACAAATACACTAAGAAAGGTTTCCTGCCAAATTGGTACTGTAAATAAACTCTTAAAATTATCCAATCCTACCCAGTCTACTAAATTACGGGGAGGAGAATGATATAAATCATAATTTGTAAATGCTAATAGTAAAGAAAACAGCAATGGAAAAATAACAACAAAGATCATTAAGAATAGGCCTGGGAACGTAATTATATAAGGAAATGAATAATCATATGCCTCTTTAATTACCTGTTTAAAGCTTAAAGGTACCCATCCTTTTTTTATTTTTTTTGCCTGTTTTCTTGCATCAAGTACATTAAATACATACAGTGTAATTGCTATGACCGAAACTATTAAAGACAGTACACCCAGTACAAGTAATCTTATAGAGTGATCCGTTCCTGGAATGGTTCCTAATGTACGCAATCCCCAAAGTCCAAAATTTAACGCATCTAAAAATGCCAGAAGGAATGCTCCTTCAATAAAAATAAATATACTTCCTTTTAAATATCTACGGTTATATAACTGACCTAACCCGGCAAATAAAATGGACAAAATTGTAGCAGTATTCGGGTTATGTTTATGATAATTCTTTTTCGGCTGCTTTTTTGGAGTAGTCAATCTTACCCCTCCTTTAACTTAACTGTGTATGAAATAAACAAGATTATTTTTAATAGCCTGCTCCCTTAAGAATCAGTAAATTAAAAAGAGGAGATAGACTCCTCGTTTTAATTAATTTCCTCCGCCGCCGGCTTGTATGTTTGTATTGATCTGATCTACAGCTTCTTCTAATACTTCTCTGGCATCTTCACCTTCAGTTAAGAACTGTAATGCATTTTGCATCGGTTCCCAGACTTGGGCCATTTCTGGAGCACTAGGCATTGGAACACCAAATTGAATTTGCTCAGCAAAGTCAGCATACATTGGATCTTCAATATTATTTAAAGCCTCTTCATTTGGAGGAAGCTCTCCGGCAATATCATAATAAGTCTGTTGATTCTCTTCGTTTGTAATAAACATCGCTAAATCTTGAGCCCAATCTTTATTTTCTGAGTAATAGGATACCATCCAGGATTTAACACCTACGAAAGTAGAACTTGGTTCCCCATTAATTTGTGGGAAAGGTGCAAATGCTAAATCATCTCCCAAAGCACTTTCATAAACTGGAATACTCCAAGGTCCATTAATAACTGCTCCTATTTTTCCTTCTGTGAACAAGCCATCGATTACATCTGCAGTTGTAGCAGCCGGGATTTTACCAGAGCCAAAAAACTCTTGATAGAATTCTCCGCCTTCAATTGCACCATCATTCGCTAAGCCAACGTCTGTAACATCATAATCACCAACTTCTCCCCCAAAGATATATCCACCATAATTAACTAAGAATGGGTAAGAAAAATAGAAATCATTTGGCCGCATTAAAAATCCATATTCATCATTAGAAGCATCTGTATGATCTTCCAGTAATCCTAAAACATCTTCCATTGTTTCCGGTGCTTCACCAATAATACTTTTGTTATAAAAAAGACCATATGTTTCAATAACTGCAGGTAAACCATATATATTTGTTTCATCATCATAAGTGTAAGTAACAGCATCTACTGCTGCATCTACGTATCTATTTAATTGGTCATCCGTAACATCAAGAGGCTCCGCTAATCCTTGCGCAACAATATTTCCAATCTGGTCGTGGGGCTGATAGAATAAATCCGGACCATTCCCTTCAGGTCCAGCTAATGATAATTGCTGTAATTGATCAACCATTGGTCGTCCTTCCACTTTGACTGAAATACCTTCTTGTTCTTCGTATTTCTCCACAATTTCATTAATTGCATCCATCTGTTCATCCTGATCATTCATCCAAATCACTAATTCTTCCGGCTTTTCAGATTCACCGCCAGCACTTTCCTCTCCTGGTTCTTCTCTATCAGGTGTACATGCTCCTAAAACCAGAATAAATAGTAAAGAAATTAACGCCAAGAAACGAACTTTCCCTTTCATTTCCCCAACTCCTCTTATATTTTTTAGTTGCGCAAACGTTTGCACAACAGCTACAAAAATCATTCTAATCTATTTAATCTATTTTTGCAAGGGGTTTCATAATTTTATTTTTCCTCTTGACTTATTAACTCTATTCTGCAAATAATAGATTTAATTACTATGTTTCACATACAATTTGAGGGCAATGCTTTGTCATGACAACAACCCCTGTTTTCTTAATTTGAAAACAGGGGTTGTTTATTTTTAAGGAGGAATTCCATGTTAAAAGAAGCTATCTATCACAGACCTAAAGGAAACTTTGCTTATGCTTACAAAGAAGAAACACTTCATATCCGGTTAAAGACGAAGAAAAACGATGCCAACAAAGTAAATTTGATTTACGGCGACCCCTATGATTGGAAAAAGAAAAAATGGACTTACAAGAAAAAAACGATGACTGTTGCTGCTTCCGATGATTTATTTGATTACTGGTTTATTGAACTAGATGTACCTACAAGGCGCTTACGGTACGGCTTTGAAATAAATGATGGGAAAGATACATTGATTTATACAGAAAAAGGATTTTATTCTCAAATAGAAACGGACGATATATCCTATTATTTCTGTTTTCCATTTATTAATCCCATTGATATTTTTGAAGTACCTGCATGGGTTAAAGAGACTGTCTGGTATCAAATTTTCCCGGACCGATTTGCAAATGGAAATAAAAAAAATGATCCTGAAAAAGTATTGCCCTGGGCCAGTGAAGCGCCAGCCTTAGACAACTTTTTTGGCGGGGATTTTGAAGGGATTATTAAGAACCTGGATTACTTAACAAATTTAGGTATCAATGGGATTTATCTGACACCTATCTTTAAAGCGTATTCCAATCACAAATACGACACCATTGACTATATGGAAATTGATCCGCAATTCGGAGACAAAGAAACGTTTAAAAAACTTGTCGATGCATGTCATCAAAGAGGTATCCGTGTAATGCTGGACGCCGTGTTTAATCATAGCGGTCTGTATTTTGGGCCATTTCAAGATGTCCTGAAAAATCAAGAAAAGTCCAAATACACAGACTGGTTTCATCTGCATGAATTTCCAGTAAAGGATGTCTATCCACCTAACTATGATACATTCGGATATGTTGAATCAATGCCAAAACTAAATACCGAAAACCCGGAAGTGCGCTCTTATTTCTTAGATGTAGCCTCTTATTGGATTGAAGAATTTGATATTGACGGCTGGCGCCTGGATGTGGCAAATGAAGTAGATCATTCTTTTTGGAAAGCATTTCGTAAAAGAGTTAAATCGATTAAACCAGACTTATATATTCTTGGAGAAATATGGCATGATGCACTCCCATGGCTGGAAGGAGACCAGTTTGATGCAGTTATGAACTATCCGCTCACTTTAGCCGGACTCGATTATATTGCAAAAGAAAAAATTAATACTATTCAATTTGCTAACCGATTATCCAAATCTTATACATCTTATACAGAAAACAGTAATGAAGCAGCTTTTAACCTGCTTGGCAGTCATGACACACCACGAGTCCTGACTGAATGCGATGAGGATATTAACAAGGTTCGTCTATTATATACCCTGTTATTTTCTTTCCCTGGTACACCTTGTGTTTATTACGGGGATGAAATCGGCATGACTGGAGGAGAAGATCCAGAATGCAGAAAATGTATGGTCTGGGATGAAGAAGGCCAAAATACCAGTCTGAAAAACTTTGTTAAACAGTTTATTCAATTGCGCCTTTCTGAAGAAGCATTTACACAAGGAAAGCTCTCCATTATCGAGCCGGATAATGAAGATGATTGTTTTCACTTTGTAAGAACTGTCAAAAATACTTCAGTTCACTTCTTTATAAATACGTCAGATCAGTCAGTGAAGACATCATTGGACTGCAGTTCTACTGAGTATGCTTTTGATTTATGGAATCAAAAAGAACTGAATATCAAAGAAGATAAATTGGACTTTGAGTTACCTGCCAATGATTTTGTAATTATAAAGCAGAGAAATTATAGTAAGTAACCTAAGCCAGTGAAGGTACAGCTATGTCATTCTCCTTCACTGGTTTTTTAATTTATTTCCAACAATATAGAAGCAAACAATATTTTTAATATGTTATTATAAAAGTAAACAATCCGCTAGAAGGTGTATTCTTATGAAAGTAAAAATGAATGTTCAAACTGCTTATCACGGTGATTTATTACGTGCCGGAAAGGAATATGAAATTGATGAGGAGACTGCAAAACGCTGGATCGCCAGCAGACTTGCTGAGAGAGTACAAGAGAACGCAGAAGATGAATAAATAAAGTAACCAAAAAAACAGCCCGTCTGTCTTCAAAATGCAGGTGGGCTGTTTCTTTGGAGTTCCATCAATTAAAAGTATTTATCTGTTTGCAAAAAATTCTTCTGCTTCTTCTAAATACTTTTCTTGATCGGGAGTTAAATCGTACTCCTCTTCAATTGCAGACACTGGACAAACTGCCTTGCACGCGCCGCAATCGATGCAAATATCAGGATCAATATAAAATTGCTTGATGCCTTCTTCTATACAATCAACAGGACAAACACTAACGCATTCTCCCGCTTTTTCACCTCTGCATGGATCAAGAATAACAAAAGCCATGGAAAGAAAACCCTCCTTACATGATTAACATGATTCATCCTAAATGATAAGGGTTTTATGGGATGAAGTAAACTGTTTCACCTCTGTTTATGTGTATTTTCTGTGAAAAAAGCGAGACTTTATTAAGCAGATTTGCATTTTTTCTGCTGAAATTAGGTGACAGTAATCGAGCTGTCCAGCAATCCGTTTTATCCTATTTAATTTCAATAATACCGTTCTCTCCAGCATCTACCCCTGTTTTCAGCAATCCAACTCGCTGACCATCTTCCAGATTTGTAAAGATAATTGGGCTAATAGTTGATTTAGCATATTCACTAATGTAATCTAAATCAGCTTTTAATAACGTTTGACCTACTTTCACTTCCTGTCCCTCTTCTACAAAAATTTCAAATCCTTCACCTTTAAGATTTACTGTATTAATACCAATATGAATCAAGATTTCTTTACCTGTTTCTGATTCCAGACCAATCGCATGCTTCGTAGGAAAAACATTCGTGACTTTCCCATTTACCGGAGAAACTACTAAACCATCCGACGGCTCAACTGCAAAGCCATCTCCCATCATTCTGCCGGCAAATAATTGATCAGGAACTTCTATAATCGAAATTAATCTTCCGTTTAGCGGAGAAGCAATATCTTCAACGAAGCTTGGATACTGTCCATGTTCCTTTGTTTCTTCCGCAGTGTAAAGCCCCGGATTTTCTGGCACAAGTCCAGGTGCCCTGCCGGATATAATATCCTGTATCTGCCCTTTAATAATTTCTGAGCGTGGTCCGAAAATAGCCTGAATATTATTTCCAACCTTCTGAATGCCTGTCGCGCCCAGCTGCTTCAGCTTATTTTTATCGACCTCTTTAATTGAATTCACAGACACACGTAACCGCGTAATACAAGCATCCAGATGAGTAATATTTTTCTGTCCGCCCATTGCTTCTAATACATGATAGGCTAAATCAGCGGATTTTCTTTTTCCACCATTATTCTCTTCTTCAACTGTTTCTTCACGTCCCGGAGTCATCAGGTTAAACTTCTTAATAAAGAAACGGAATAAAAAGTAATAAAGCACTGCAAAGAAAAGTCCAAGTATAATTGTAATCCACCAGGGCTCCTGATTCGGCAATACTCCGAACAGTACGAAGTCAATTGCCCCTCCTGAGAAGGTATAACCGACATTGACACTGAACCATGTCATCAATACATAGGATAGCCCATCTAGAACTGCGTGAATAAAAAATAATAATGGTGATATGAATAAGAATAAGAACTCAATCGGTTCTGTAATACCTGTTAAGAAGGAAGTCAATGCCCCTGAAACAAGCAGTCCGGCAACAAGCTTCTTTCTTTCCGGACGTGCAGTGTGATACATTGCAAGCGCTGCAGCAGGTAACCCAAACATCATAATCGGAAATTCTCCTGCCATAAAGTTACCTGCAGTAATCTTTACACCATCTCTTAACTGCGCAAAGAAAATGGTCATATCTCCACGAATAATTTCGCCGGCAAGGTTCGTATATGTACCAAATTCATACCAGAAGGGAGAATGAAAAATATGATGCAGTCCAAATGGAATTAATAGACGTTTAATAAATCCAAACATAAATACTGCAATATAAGTTCCTTCTTCAATCAGCCAATAGGAAGCACTGTTCATAACGTTTTGTATCGTCGGCCATATAAACATTAATAAAATTCCGGCAAGGAAAGAAACAGCTGCCGTCGCAATTGGAACAAAGCGTTTTCCCGCGAAAAATCCTAAGAAGGATGGCATCTCCATATTATGAAACCTGTTAAAACAATAGGCGGCTATTAAACCGGCGATAATCCCGCCAAATACCCCAGTCTGTAAAGTCCCTATCCCAAGTACACTTGCAAAACCAGGATCTTCCCTAATCATTTCTGGAGTTACCTGCATAAACGAACCCATTACCTGATTCATAACCAGGTAGCCTACCAGTGCAGCAAGCCCGGCAGCTCCGTCACTTGCCAATCCTATCGCAACACCAATTGCAAAAATAAGCGGTAAATTATCAAAAATAACTCCGCCGGCATCTTCCATTACTGTTGCAGTTAATTGAATCCAGTCCGCTTTAAGAAACGGAAGATATCCAAGCATGGTATCCTGTTGAGCAGCATTTCCAAATCCAAGCATAAGACCTGCTGCCGGCAAAAGAGCTACCGGAAGCATAAGTGCCTTACCAACCTTTTGAAGAACTCCAAACGTTCTTTTGAACATATAAACACCTCTTTAATCTGACCCCGGCGATAAAAAAGGCATAAGCAGAAACACAAGGATAGTGCATGCAGATACTGAATACTGTACCTCTCACTATCTAAGTATCCTTACTCATGCCTGATCAAACCACTCACACGTTTAAGAACTAAATAATTATTTCGTCTTTGCTTTTAATTGAATACTTTCATATAGACGCTGCAAATGAATTGTCAAATAGACGGATTCAGCATCAAAGATTGGTTTCTTTAAAGCCTGCTGCATAATTTTAATCAGCTTCCATGACAAATTATAGAACACCGGATATTCCTCTTTCAATAAGGCTGCCATTTTTTTCGGCTCCTCTACCTTATCTTCAATTAAAACACGTTCTATTGTATATCGGAGATGCCTGACAAAACGAGCATAATCCATACCATCTCTATCTAAAGTTATACAGAGCTGATCCTCAATCACCTGAATTAAATTAGATACAAGCTGTGAATACCGGTTAATTTCATTTAATGTTGTACCCTCCATTGCACTATGAATATGCAATGCAATAAATCCAATTTCTCCCACTGGCAGATGGACCGGTAAAAATTGATTCATATATTCTACAATTTCGGATGCAATTTCATATTCAAATGGATAAAGCACCTTTGTCTCTGACAGAAATGGATTACGAATTTCTAACCCTTTCTGCAAACGGGCAATTGCAAAAACAATATGGTCTGTCAATGCAACAAGTGCATGTTCATCCGTAAATGTATTGACACGTTTTTTGATTATTTCTATAGAATCCACAATACTCTGCAATGTTTTTTCATCGATATTGTGAATGATCTTTTTATAATTTTCCTGTTCTGCTTTATTTCGGAGAACAAATAGCTTCTCTACGGTTTTGGATTCAATAAGATCATGCTTCTTTTTAGCAAATCCGATGCCCTTCCCGATAAGGATGACTTCATTTTGATCCGTATCTTCGGCAATAAGAACATTGTTATTGAGTGATTTGATTACAGAAAAGGCATCCATATCAATCATCCCCTCTACGTATTAACTCTCTCTTCTACCTATTATATATCACTTCAACTAAACTGCAAATTATGGATTTTTTTAGGGAATAAGGTCTTTTAGTATTGAAATGATGTACTTCCTATCTCAGCAAATACCTACTTAAAAAATCATTTTTTATATCCTTGTTCTTCGTTTCATTAGATGAAAAAGTCCCCATTTTTATTGTGGGGACTTTACCATTTCTATTCACTCAGGAACGATCTTTTAACTTCGCCAATGCATCTGCAAGAGCATTGTTTTTAAAATCATCCTGCTTTTTCATATACTTATTGACATCTTTTTTAGATACCTTCTGGTTCTTTTCTTTTTCTTTTCTGGCCTGGAAGGTAGATAACTTTTCACGATGCCCGCAGGAGCACATAAACATTTGACCCTCGCCTTCGCCGCGGAGTTCTAAACGTTTATGGCACTTAGGACAGCGCGCATTAGTATATTTTGCGATATTCTTTTTACCGCCACAGCTGCGATCCTGGCAGACCAGCCTTTTACCATGCTTGTTTTTAACTTCCAGCATCAGCTTACCGCATTTCGGGCATTTTGTCCCTGTCATATTATCATGTTTGAACTTTTCTTCACTTGCTTTTATTTCTTGAACAGCCTGCTTTGTATACGTCTTGATTTCTTTTAAGAAGGCTTCTTTCTTTAGCTTGCCATCAGCAATTTGCCCTAATTTTTGCTCCCACTCTGCTGTTAAGATTGGAGAACGGAGCTTTTCAGGTGCTAATTCTAACAGCTGCCTTCCTGTCGAGGTCAGATAGATATATTTGCCCTTCAGCTCCATGTATTGATTATTGAACAGCTTTTCAATAATATCTGCACGAGTAGCAACCGTTCCAATGCCGCCTGTCTGCTTCATTGTTTTTACAAGCTCTTGCTTTTTCGTTTCCATATATTTCGTCGGGTTTTCCATTGCTTGCAGCAGACTTCCCTCTGTAAAGCGTTCCGGCGGTGTTGTCTGACCTTCCTTAATCGTATAGGTAAGAGCCATTTCCTCCCCTTTCGTAACTTGAGGAACACTGGAACGAATTTCTTCTTCATCGTCTGCCTGGTGCTGGTAAATTTCCTTCCAGCCTGAAGCAACAATTCTATTTCCCTTTGCCTCAAAGGTTTCCCCTGCTGCTTCTACGGTAATGCTCGTTTGCTCATATTCATACGGTTTGGAAAGAGCACCTAAAAAGCGCTGCACAATTAACTGGTAGATTTTCCGTTCCTGATTAGACAATGCACTGTAATCTACCGGTTCTTCTGTAGGGATAATCGCATGGTGATCAGTTACTTTGCTGTTATCCACAATAGCTTTACTGATCCGTAAATCTTCTCTCAAGATTTTCCCCGCTGCTTTCGCATATTCATCTACACCACTGGCTTTTACACGTTCTTTTAATGTAGATACCATATCCGCAGATAAATGCCTTGAATCAGTTCTTGGGTACGTAACAAGCTTATGCTGTTCATATAATTTCTGCAAAACAGATAATGTTTGTTTCGCCGAAAATTGATAAATCCGATTGGCGTCCCTCTGTAAATCCGTTAAATCATATAGTGTCGGCGCATTTTTTTTCTTATGCTTTTTATCCACATGCGAAATAACTGCTTTTTCTTTGGATACTTTTGCTTTTAATTTATCCACTGCTTCCTTTGAGAAAATACGGGATTGGTTCTTTTTATCCTTCCAGGTTACCACAAATCCTCCTTTTGTTTTTCCCTGCAGCTGATAGTACGTCTTTGGCTTAAATTGATTAATTTCCTGTTCGCGCATGGCAATCATTTCAAGCGTAGGTGTCTGTACACGACCGCTGGATAAAGAAGCATTATGCTTTGTTGTTAATGCTCTTGTCGCATTTAAACCGACATACCAGTCTGCTTCCGAACGCGCTACAGCTGATTGATACAGATTCCAATATTGATTTCCAGGCTTTAAGTTTCGAAAGCCATCTTTAATTGCTTTATCTGTAACAGAGCTGATCCATAGACGCTGAACCGGCTTCTTGACATGAGCTTTTTCCAAAATCCATCTGGCAACAAGCTCTCCTTCTCTTCCAGCATCGGTAGCAATAACAATATTGCTTACATCTTGACGTGACAACTGCTGTTTTACGGTTTGGAATTGCTTGCCTGTCTTCTTCATCACAACCAATTTCAAATGATCGGGAAGCATCGGTAAATCTTCCATACTCCATGTTTTATATTTTGCATCATAGACTTCCGGATCTGCTAAGGTAACTAAATGTCCTAACGCCCAGGTCACAATGTACTTTGTCCCTTCCTGATAACCATTACCTTTTTTATTACAGCCAAGGACTCTTGCTATATCTTTACCTACAGACGGCTTTTCTGCTAATACTACTGTCTTACTCATTTATATCCCTCTTTTTATCGGTTTCTATTCTGTTACTACTTTAACATATTTCCTTGTAACACGTTCAATCAAGGCACACATTGCCTCTGAAAACATAGAATATCCTACACAAAAATTATTAGAACGATACAGCTTCATGCTACCCTCAGAAGCTTTTACTTGTACTTATTAGAAAAAGGATGTTTTATATGATATATACAGGTATGCTTTTACTCGTTATTGCAGTAAGTCTGGATGGATTTAGTGTAGGAATAACCTATGGTATGCGAAAAATTAAAGTTCCTTTACTCTCCTTAACTGTTATTATGTTCTGCTCAGGAATGATTGTCTATCTATCGATGGAGGTCGGAGATTTCTTACGCTCTTTTATCTCTCCTCAAGGAGCAAGTATGCTTGGAGGCGGCATTCTTATTTTTTTAGGCTTCTTCTCCCTTATTTCCATGTTTCGCTCAAGAGAAACAAACACAGCAGAAAATAAAGAGCAGCCCTCATCCAATGTTAAATTGGAAAATGTGAGAACAGTGCTCAGCCGCCCAAAGGAAGCTGATTTAGATAAATCTGGTATTATCTCTCTGAATGAATCCATTCTGTTAGGATTTGCTTTAGCACTTGATGCATTTGGAGCCGGTATTGGAGCTGCTATGCTTGGATACTCTCCTTTTACCACAGCTTTATTAACAGCCTGCATGAGTGGAGTCTTTTTGTATAGCGGGATTATGTTCGGAAGTTATTTATGGAGAATACCTGCCTTACAGCGTCTATCCTTTTTACCGTCAGTTTTTCTTATTACCTTGGGATGCTGGAATGTATTTAGCGGCTAGTCTTAAGCTTTCTGAAAACATTGAGTATATTTTTCTAAAGGAAGCTGATTCATTTCAAATTCGTTACTGCACATTAAATCACCTTGGAACCAGACAAAATCACCGTATCAAATAAACTCGATACGGTGATTTATTTATTATAACTTAAAGAGGACCTTCAAAAAGTCCAATAAAGATGACACAGCGAATTTCTGCGTTGACGAGCATTTTCCTAATGGGACTGCGATTACTCGCCCCACCAAAAGCGTTACTCACGTATTATAAAGCATACGCTCCGTTCGGAAAATGCTAGTCGCCTTGAACTTCTTGGTCCTATTTATCAGCCTTTTTGATCACGTACTTAAAGATTACTCTTCTTCCTGCGCAAAGAATGCTATAACATCTTTTTTATTTTTTAACTTAATTAATTTCTCCACATTTTCTAATTCAGAGCAGCTGGTAGCTATAGAAGACAATAGCTCAAGGTGCTCATTTCCTTTGCCGGCAATACCAATAACTAATCTCACTTCATTTCCATCCCAATCTATTGGGTTATCATAAAATACAATTGCTAAGCCGGATTGGTAGACTTCTTCTTTCGCATTGTCTGTACCATGAGGAATGGCTAAGAGATTTCCCATATATGTTGATACACTTTTCTCTCTTTCGAACATTTTCTCCACATAATCATCGGAAACATAACCACGCTCTACAAGGATTCTGCCAGCTTCAGCGATTGCCTGTTCTTTATCCTTGGCTGCCCCGGACAGCTTGATATTATCTTCTGTCAGTATTTCATTTATTTTATGCTCGTTATCAGGGCTTCCTGCATTTTTAATTTTTTCTACTATTTCATCATAGGATGGACTATTTAGAAAGTTATCAATAGAAACATGATAAACATCCGGCTGCTTGGCTTTTGCCCGGTCTGTCAGCTCTTTATGTGTGAAAATAATATCTGCTTCGGTTGGCAAATTACTGATGGCAATATTTTTAACAGTAATCTCCCCATGCCCTGCAGCCTTCAATTTCTTTTTAACCAATGAAGCGCCCATAGCACTTGATCCAAGACCTGCATCACAAGCAAATATAATATGCTTTACATTGCCAAAATCCATTGCTGAAGCATTATTTTCAGTTTGGCCGGAATTACTCAATCCGGAAACAACACTGCTCTTTTTCCCTTTAATTGCTTCCATTTTTTTACTTGCTTCTGCAAGATCATCACTGTCGCCTTTTTTATCAAACTTAAGAATAATCGATGCCACGGCAAACGATACTGCTGTTGCAAATAAAACACTTAGAATAACACCAATATAACTATCAGAAGCTGTCATTAACAGAATAGAGATAATACTTCCCGGAGAAGCCACGCTCACTAAGCCTGCATCAAAAACTGTTAACGTAAATATACCAGTCATCCCGCCTAAAATAGCAGCAATAATTAATAGCGGTTTCATTAATACATACGGGAAATAGATTTCATGAATTCCACCGATAAAATGAATGATACCGGCCCCATAGGCAGAGGCTTTCGTTGCTCCTTTGCCGAAAAGCATGAATGCCAGCAAGATTCCTAAACCAGGGCCAGGGTTTGCTTCGAGTAAGTAAAGAATAGATTTCCCGGTTTCCTCTATCTGACTGCTTGCAATCGGGTTTAAAATTCCCTGGTTAATCGCATTGTTGAGAAACATTACTTTCCCCGGTTCAATAAAGATACTGACGAGCGGGAGAAGCCCATGACTTACCAAAAAGTCCACTCCTGCTCCCAACACTTTAGTAAACGCACTCACAAGTGGTCCAATAGCGATTGATCCAAATAATGCCAGTATTGCACCAATTATTCCTGCTGAAAAATTATTAACCAGCAGTTCAAATCCGGACTTAATTTTACCTTCAAAGACCTGGTCGAATTTTTTAATAGCTAATCCGCCCAGCGGCCCCATAATCATTGCTCCGATAAACATCGGTATATCCGCTGCAACAATGACCCCCATTGTTGCAACAGCTCCTACAACCCCTCCGCGAAAGTCATGAAGCAGACGTCCGCCGGTAAAACCAATCAGTAATGGCAGCAGATAGTTCAGCATCGGACTAATAAAATTAGTGAAAAGCTCCAATTGCGTCGGTACAGCGATTGCTGTTAAAATCCCCCATGCGATAAAAGCTCCAAGGTTAGGGATAATCATACTGCTTAAATTACTGCCATACGTTTGAATCCTTGAACGAATACTCTTCTTTTGCCCACTCATTCGATACAGCCCCCTTTGTTATGACCAGCTCTTTATTAATTCACTTTTACCGGCTGACCGCTTTCAAGTGATTTTTCGATACTTCTGACAACTTTGACTGCTCTCAGCGCTTCTTCCACTGAAATAGGAAATTCTTTATCATTTAAAACATTATTCACAAAAGTACTCAGTTCTTCTTTCATGATTCCAGTCTGTGTTCCATATAGATCCACTCCATACATAGTATCCGGGAATGTAATCTTATGGTCTTTTTCAAATACCCGGATAGATTGGTCAAGAATATCAATATTGATTACACCGTCTGTCCCGGTAATATCAAGCTTAGCATCCAGTTCTACATGGTTATCTGGCAACACCCAGCTTGTCTCATAGCTTCCGATTGTTCCAGATTCAAATTTTAGTGTGGTGATAATAGCATCTGCCGTATCAAATTCTTTTAAGCGCTTTCTTACTTCAACTGCAGAAACTTCCACAATCTTATCTCCTGTAATCCACTCAATAGCATCTAAATCATGAACACCTAAAAACATCACTACTGACGTTCTTCCTTTTAATCTTCTTCCATTCTGATAAGAATTGTTACGTCTGGAATGAAGATGAACCGGTTCACCGATTTTCCCCGCTGCAACTGCCTGTTTTGCATGATAATATCTTGGGTCCCAGCGTAATGTGTGGCCAACCATCATTTTTACGCCAGTTTCTTTCACTTTATCAATAATCCCTTGTGCGTCTTCTACATTGTCAGCCAATGGTTTTTCAATCAGAATATGCTTATGATAATCACAAGCCTTGCAGGCAACCTCAAAGTGCTGATCATCTGATGTACAGATACTGACTGCATGCACATTCTCGTCCTTCAACAACTCTTCTAAATTATGAACAGCAGTGGTCTGAAATTGTTCAGCCATATTTTCTGCGTGCTCCTGATTAATATCGTGAACTGCTACCAAATTTACATGAGGCAGCTCCGAATAAATTCTTGCGTGTGATTGCCCCATTACTCCCATACCAATTACAGCTACATTTAATTTATTCAATATACCCATCTCCTTTATATTTGATAGATTCAATTAATTTGCTAGATAAGTTGTAATAAAGATTTTACTTTCTAGCATTCGCTCCGGAAAAACACTACGCTAATTGAATGGTTAACCATGAAATAAGTAGTTTGTCATGTTAGACACAAAAGATAAATTTAAGAATTCAACTTATACAATTCAAAAAGTAATCAAATTAGAAGCAGATCAAAGTAACTTTTTTACAAACGGACTTGCAAGTGTGTGATGACATCTTTGTTGTCTATAAAGGTTTTCGCTCAGACGAGTAATCGCAGCTCCAGTCCCATCGTGAAAAACACGCTACTGCCGAGATTCGCCGTTTATCATTTGAGGTCTTTTTGAACATCCTTTTACAGTACCAGGCTTGCTGCACCTATTATCATGGCATTCCCGCCAAGTGATGATAATTCAATCTTTACATCTTTATTAATTTTATTTACATTGCTTTGAACCTGCTCACGGATATCTGTCAGAAACGGTGACAATGAGCCGGATACCCCGCCTCCCAGAATGATTTTTTCCGGATTAAACATATTTGTCAGCGTTGTCAATCCAATTGCTACATTTTCTACATACTGATTGATGATAAAAGCTGCATTCTCGTTATTAGCTAAAGCTTCTTTAAAAATTTCCTGTCCTTTCTTCACCTCCTTAAAAGTTTCAGCATATAGTTCCTCTAACGCTGTACCGGAAGCATATGCCTCAAAACAGCCCTGGTTTCCACATGGACATTTCCTCCCGTTTGGGTATAACACCATGTGACCAACTTCTCCTGCGGCTCCAGAATGACCGCGCTGAAGTTTTCCATCTGCTATAATCGCTCCTCCAATCCCTGTTCCCACCGCTACACAAAGAAAATTATTTACACCCTTCCCTGCTCCAAAGAATTGCTCTCCCAATCCCATTGCCTGCACATCATTAACAACTGCAACGCACTGCCCTGTCGCTTTTTCCAGCCAAGTTTGAATCGGCAGACCCTGCCAATCGCTGAACGTTTCCGTTGCCGAAAGCACCGTGCCGGAAAGTCCAATCTGTCCTGCAGATCCAACACCTATACCTGTTGTATTTTCGTCATAGAAGAAAGGTAATTTCTCTGCAATTGTTTGGAGAATTTTCTCTCCATTTTCATTTTTTAAGGTGGTAAATTCCTCCTTTTTTAAAATCAAACCATCCTCTTGGACCAATCCAATTGCTATCTTTGTGCCACCAATGTCTACTCCTATTGCATTTCTCATTTTCTTTTCAGTCTTTCTGCAAATTTTCTGGTAATTAATTGTGGTCTTGTAATCGCTCCTCCAACGACAACAAATGCCACACCAATATCAATTGCCTTTTTCGCTTTTTCCGGGGAATCAACATTTCCTTCTGCTATTACAGGTACTTTTAACGTATTTACTAGGCTTTCCATTAAATCAAAATCCGGTCTGGGTCTTCCTTTTGTATCCTCTGTATATCCGGATAACGTTGTCCCCACCATATCGCATCCCAGGGCTTCTGCCTGCACTCCCTCTTGAAGAGTTGCTACATCTGCCATTACCGGCTTATTTAGATCCTTTTTTATATACTCAATTAATTCTGGTAATTTTTCTGATCTTGTACCATTTGTTGCATCAACAGCTATGATATCGGCCCCAGCATCTGCAATTAGTTTTGCATCTGCTTTTGTTGTTGTAATAAAAGCCTGAAAGCCTGGATATTCCTTTTTTAAAATACCGATAATCGGTAAATCAACCTTCTTCTTAATTGCCTTAATATCATCTGGTCCATTCGCCCGAATACCTGCAGCCCCGCCTTCTTTTGCTGCCAGAGCCATCGAAGCCATATGAGATGAGCCATGAAGCGGCTCACCCTCTAAAGCTTGACAGGATACAACTAATCCACCTTCTAATTCTTTTAACATTTTTCCACCTGACCTTCTCTTCATTTGTACACAATGCTCATTTAAAATGCATTACAAAAAATCTAAACTCTCCTTTAATGAAGTTTTTTTATCTGTTCAGTGTTTTTAAGATTTCATGTAAAGGCATATCTGTCATTGAATTTAATTTTAAATGATAATTCTCAAAAGGTAATGCAGCGGTAACTGGATTCGGAATAATAACTGTCGGGAGGTTTACTTCCTGTGCAGCAATTAATCCATTTAGAGAATCTTCAAAAACTACTGCTTCCTGAGCTTCTAAATCTAATTTTTCAAGTGTTTTTAAAAAGATATCCGGTGCCGGTTTCACCCTTTCTACCATGTCCTGGGTGACCAGAAAATCGAAATAAGAAAGCAAATTTAAATTCGTTAAATGTGTTGTTGCCCATTCAGTTGTTGAGCTTGTTGCCAGAGCAATCGTTAAACCTTCATCTTTCGCTTCTTTCAGATAATCTGTCACGCCTTCTCTAGCTTTTGCATCGCGGACAAATTGACTGTGCAGTTTTCTGGCCTCATTACGAATAGAATTAACATTCAGACGATTGTCCAATTCATTCTGCAGATATGAAAAAAGAACAGTATCATCTGACCCTACACATTTCACAAATTCTCCCAGGGGTAAATCAAATTGGAATTGACTCCGGAGAACCTCCTTATAAGCATCGAACCAAGCAGTTTCTGTATCTAGAATCAGTCCGTCAAAATCAAATATAGCTGCCTTAATCATTGTCTTCCTCCTTTAAATATGTGTTCAAAAACATTGATGGCTTTTGGAACATCCCTTTCATTTCATTTTAAAATTTTTCGCTTCAGCGTTTGCTCCATTAATACCCAGCCTTCTTCACAAGCAGGTTCCGTAAGATATGGTTCAAACCCGTAATTTAAGTACATATTAATAGCTTGAAAACTTGTTGTCTGGGTAGTGAGATATGCTTGGGTATGATATTCAGCTAAGGTATTCATTGCCGCTGTCATTAAAGGCTTGGCAAGCTTTTTACCTTGATACGCCGGAGTGACGCCTACCCAATGAATTCTGCCTGCTATTTCTCCATCCCCTTTTAAATCACCATACCAGGCAGTAGTTGTTGCTATTTCTTCTCCATCTTCTGTTTCAATAAACAGACAGCGCTTCGTCATTTCTTCTGTAAACGAACCAAATTCCTTCTCGTAATGCTCTAATGCTGCTGCTTCGTTTTTAAACTCTTCTACACTTGTTTCAATTCGTGCCCAATGAGGTTCATCCCCTTTTTCAAAAAGTCGGATTCGATATCCATTGGGCAGAGAGAATTGAGGAATATCTGACAAATTATTTCTTACCATGGTCAGCGGGATATATTTCATTTTTTACTGCTCCTTTCTCCGTCCAGTCTTTATTAATAATATTAATAAGCTTTATCAGCTACTGCTTTTGCAGTCGCCTCTTTAAATTGAAGTGCTTTCTCTTTTAATTGGCTGGCAACTCCATTACATAGCATATCAATCACAAATAATTGCGCAATCTTTGCAGACATGGATCCACCCTGAAGCGCTGTTTCTCTTCCGCCAGTCAGCAGAACTACATCTGATATCTTGGTAATTGGTGACCGCGTAAAATGAGTAATAGATAAAATCTTTGCTCCATTTTCCTTGGCAATTTTTAAGGCATCAACAGTATCCTTTGTGCTACCGCTTACAGAAATGCCTACTGCCATATCTTCCTTTGTCAAAGTTGTTGCAGACATTGCTTGCATATGCGAGTCAACAAATGCTTCTGTAGAGCGTCCAATGCGGATAAATTTATCTCTGGCATCTGCTGCTGTATTCCCTGATACACCAACTCCATAAAAGATAATTCGTTTACTTGAAATAATATAATCGATAGCTTTTTCTAATTCACTTGTTTCTATAATACTTGCTGTTTCTTTTAAAGCCTGAATATTATTAGAGAGTGCTTTTTGAACAATAAAATGCACTTCATCCGTTTCATTAAATTCATCTTTATTTGTTTCATCAAATACATCATGAGTGGATTTTGCTACTTCTTTTGTAACAGCCATTTTAAAGGACTGATATCCTTTGAAACCCATTTTCCTGCAGAAACGCAGTACCGTTGTTTCCCCTACTCCTATACGTTCTGCTAATTCTGTTACAGTCATATATATAGTTGATTCCATATTTGCCTGCACAAAATCTGATACTTTTTTTTCGGATTTTGTAAATGTATTCTGATAGCTCGATATTTTGGCTATAAATTGAACTTCATCATGAAACTCTTTCTGTTTGTTCAATTTCATCTTCTCTCCCTTCTTCGATATCCCCAAAAACGATACAATACTGATGAAGTATATCTTTCCTGCTATTCTCTTGCATATATAGTATATCGAAATTCACACAAAGAGAAAAATGAATTTATGTTGATTGATAGGTTATAAAATTATTATAACAATAAAAATGAATATTTCCACCATTTTTTAAAAATAAAATGGAGTTTTCCTCTTTTTTATTTTTAACAACTCATTTTTTATTTAAATAAAGGGCTTCAACAAATAAAAATAGCGTCTGACCAGTTTTTAACCGAACCAGTCAGATGCTATTCCTTTTCCTTATATAACTAAATCATTCTTGCTTTTTTTTGATGCTACGTCACAATATTCAATAAAACCGTAATTGTAACTATACTGACTACCGTCGAAATAAACGTAATTGTGGATACCAGCTCCGGTTCTGTATCAAATTCAATGGCATACATTGTTGTTGTTGCTGCTGTTGGCATAGCAGAAATGATAATTAAAACAGTTCCAATCAAAGGGTCCATCGGAATGAGCCATGCAAAAATGCTTGTCAATATTGGTGCAACAATCATTTTTAAGGTAACAGAAGAAAGAACGATCTGCCAGTCTATTTTCAATGCTGTTAATGATCCTAGCTGCATACCAAGCATAACCATCATCACAGGGATAGCAGCATTGCCGACCATTTCTAATGTGGAATGTATATAGTCTGGTATGGTAATGGATTGCAATGAAAAGAAAAATGCCAGAGCTGCTGCATAGGTTGTCGGCATTTTCAATATGTTTTCCAATGCTCTCCGCATTCCGCTCGTACTTCTTGACGCATAGTAGACACCAAAGAAATTATTCTGCAATGCCTGAATCACCATGATAAAAATCGCATATGGTACAGCAGCAGTCCCGACACTATACAAAACGACAGGCAGGCCATAGTTTCCAGAGTTCATAAAGCCTGTTGAAAGGATAGCAGCACTCTCTTTATTTCCGTCCCAGCCAAAAATTTTTGCCAGTATTTTATTAATAAATACCATCACATAAAATAATAGAAACATAAAAATTAAAATAACTAAAAATCCTGAATCAAATTCTGCATCATACAATGTCACAAAAACAAGTGCAGGTGAAAGAATATACAAACAAACAGCTGACACCGAACGTACGTCTAACACACGAATACGCTGCAAAATAAATCCAGCTGCAAATACAGCCATAATCGGTAAAATAACTTCAATAAATAATAACATATGTACCTCTCCATGCTTTTTTCAATTAATTCAAGTGTATCATATCCGGTCAACTGGATTTTATCATTCGTTGTCTAAAATTCATTTTTAATACGAAAAGTTGACAAACTGGCAAAAAAAGTTCATACTAAGAAAGTTAATAAGTAACAGCTGTGATTTGGCATTCTGCAATGCTTTTTGAAAATGCTTATTCACACTGGCGCGGCTAAGGGGCCGCAAGGATGCAGCAGAAGGTTTGGGGCTGCATTGCTTAAGTTAGAAAAGATTATTTTAGAATTTTACCGCGGACAATTCCGTAAGCGTTATACGGATCAGATGGTCAGCATATCTGGCTGATTAATTTAAAATAAGCTAATAACTCAAATTAGAAGAGAATTTATATATTCTCAATTAAATATTATGTTTAAAGAGGGACATTAGCCGGAACTTTTTAAACTCATATTAAATTTAATTTTGATATCACGTGTTACTTTAATCATAAAGGGGTACTCTTTTAAGAGAGTATCCCTTTTCCAAATTACAAATGTTTTGAAAGGAGTATTTATATGCCGACAGGTTTACCTATTGGTTCAATCATCGCAATGACTGTGTTACGAAAAATAGATACTGGATATGTTTTATCTGCCTATGGAGAAGAAGTTCTCCTGCATCATAATGAAACAGAGTCAGCTTTAGAAGTGGAACAGTCTGTGGATGTTTTTCTTTATTTAAATAAAAAAGGACAAGTAAATGCCACTACATATTTACCATCCGTTACGCTTGGACTTTATGATTGGGCGGAAGTTGTGGGTGTTGTCCCCCGTTTAGGTGTTTTCGTCAACATTGGCACTTCAAAGGACATTCTTGTCTCCAAAGATTCCCTACCTTTATTCCAGGAGAGCTGGCCACGCTCTGGAGATCGTCTATATATTACCTTGCAGTTAGATAAAAAAGGACGTTTATTAGGAGTTCCCGCTTCTGAAAATATTATTGCCACCAATGTTTTCGCAGCACCGGAACAGCTGAATCAGCAAACAGTGATTGGCACAATTTATTATACAAATAAAGAAGGAGCAGCCTTAATTACGAGTGAAGGCTATCGCGGTTTTATCCATCGTACAGAAAGAAAAGAAGAGCCTCGTGTCGGGCAGGTGGTTGAAGGAAGAGTGATTGCTGTAAAAGAAGATGGTTCCATTAATGTGACACTGCGCCCATTAAAGCAGGATAGCTTATCCGATGATGCAGATGTCATTTTAAAGCATCTGGAAGCCAACAACGGCATCATCCCTTTTCATGATAAAAGTGACCCCGAAGAAATCCGGGCAACCTTTCAAATCAGTAAATCAGCCTTTAAACGTGCCTTGGGGACTTTATTAAAGCGAGGACAAATTAAACAGGAAAATGAACAAATTGTTAAAATAGATTAGTTATATAAGAGGACGTTCACACTATAATAAAAAAGCAATGTCTGCATTTCTCCACAGACATTGCTTTTTTATTACGCTTCTACATTTTTGTAAGAGTCCATAACTGCTGAAATAATGAATCCGATTGCACCTGCAAACATACAAGCGATTCCGATTCCACCAAATCCAGCTCCTGCAAAATCAACTTTCGGTGCGATTGATGCTATAAGAATTAATAAAATTCCCACCAATGCCAAGAATACATTTGGATAGTAGCCAGCATGGGATTCTTTAGAGGTCATTTTAACTAGAAAAATACTGATAAGTGCTGTAATCGCTGTTAAAATAGCTCCGAATGTGATGACTGTTTCTACCATTTCTTCACCCCGCCATTATTTAATTACACTACCTTCAGTTTACAATTGAACTATAGGAAAGTCAATATACACTAAAGCCATACGTTATTAAAGCAGTGAATTTTTTTATTTTCCTTATGCATAGAAAAGAAGTACCCGTGTTTACAGAGTACTTCCTTTCAATAAAATACCTTTATACTGTACATTAACTGCTTACAATTTTTTATTCTCTTTTAACAGCAGTGCTTTCATTTGATCTACTTCAATCTGCTGGTATACGGATTTTTCCATCGTTGGCCGATATCCGCTTACTTGATATTTCAAATATCCTTTTCCACTAAATAATTCATCCATATGGCTTTCTAATTTTAAAAAGTTGGACTGATTCATTTCTCCTTTAATAACGGATTCATCTTTTAATTCTTTAATGTCTTGAATTTCTGCATCTTCCCGTCCTATTTCACTAACCGCTTTCCCCAAAAAAATTGTTGGAACAAACAATTCAAATGAAATATTGGGTTCCATTATGGTGGTCCCTGCCTCCAATAAAGCTTTATAGAGAACATAAGGGGCTAACTTCCGGAAATCAGATGGTGTGCTTACAGGACTGTAGAATAAAGCATCTTCCAATGTAATATCTATATCGATTAAAGCCCTGCCGTATAATCCCATCTCTATTCCTTGATTAATACCTTGTTCAATTGCCCGCTGAAAAGATTGTTTTAGATAACCTGTAGTTACTAAACTTTTATACCGTATACCTAAGCCTTCATTTCCCTCCACTTTCAGCATGATTTCCGCCCAATATGAATTAATGGGCTCCTCTATTTCAATTCGTGCCCACCCCATTTTTTTCACCTTTTCCTTATATAATACTTGTGGTAAGGATAAAGACAATGTTTCAAAAGGATACATTTGTCTTAAGGTATCTTCAATGAATTCTTGTTGAACCGTGCCATAGGTCATCATACTGATTTCATTTGTCTTTGATTCAATTTGCAAATTTAATAACGGATCTTCTAAACAAAGGTTACTTAAAAGGTTTAATAAAATAAAACGTTCGTGCTCCCCAATATGAAAAGTTGTTTTTAAAGTCGGTAACTGAACTGGAATCGTTTTTTCTTCCAAAGTATTTATAAAATCTCCAATTTCAAGGTCCTCTACATCTGGCAGCATAAAAATGTCTCCGCTATTTACCTTTGCTGCCTCTACAAATTGATTGTCCTTTAAACACAATAAGTTATTAATTTTTAACTTCATCTCTTCGTTTATTTTTACATATTCTCCCCGGGACAGCTCTCCAGAAAGTAAATTCAAGTAGGTCTGTTTCCGCCCTCTAACAAATTCTACTTTATAAACGACAGCAGACTGTACATCACTTGCTTTATTCATGACAGCAGACGCCTCAGTGAGAAAGTCGAGTAACCCTCTTACGCCCAAATTTTTAATGGCAGATCCTTTAAATACAGGGTACATGTTACGCTCAAGAAATTGATGCCTCAACGCTTCCGCTATCCTATCCGTTTTTATTTTATGATCAGCAAGATATTGCGCCAACAAAAATTCACTGTTCTCAATTATTCTTTCTTTCGTTTCTATTTCTTCTATTTTGTCCATTTCTACTAGCCGATCAGAAAGCTTTTCAGACATCTCTTTTATTAACTCTTTAGAATTCGCTGTTAATAAATCTACTTTATTCACAAAAATAACTGCTGGAATACCGGCTTCAGATAAAACATCAAATATTCGTCTTGTTTGAGGCTGTAAAACATCATTACTCGATACCAAAAGAATAGCAATATCAACAACGGATAAAGAACGAATGACTTCTCCAAAAAATTCAATATGCCCGGGCATATCTAATATATTGATTTTTGTACCTTGCCAGTCTACGGAAATAGAATTGGTTTTAATGGTAATCCCGCGCTCTTTTTCTATATCTAATGTGTCGGTCAGCATATTCTCCTTTTTAATGCTTCCTTTTTGATAATCTGGATGTGCCAGACTATATATTGATTCAGTTAAAGATGTCTTCCCGGCGTCAACATGGGCGACAATTCCAACATTAATAATTTTTTTCATAAAAAAAAAGACTTCTATGGTTTTGCCAAAAAAACACTCTTGTCATACCATAGAAGTCTTTGATCAGTCCTTCTTCACAGAGTTCAAGAGTATTTCTATAAAAGCACACCAAATAAACATTAAAATCCATGTTTTTTTAGTTTACTTATAAAGAAATACCTCGCCGCATACTAATCACTCGCTTTTCATTGATAAAGCAACTTTACCGAATTTTTCTTCATCTGTCAATCCTTGCTCAAGAAATGGAGAAATTAATAGATAAGATTCAATAAGACTTTATTATCTGTTACAGATTTTTTTCTTGCTGATTATAGAATTTAGTATTTTCCTTCAGGCTGTCACTTTTCATCTAAAAAAAGCATACATTTTTTCCAAATAGAGGTATAATTAAAAAGATATGTTCTATTTCTTCAATATAAATATAAGGAGGAGTACAAATGCAAACGTTCGCAAATTATACTTATGAACGACCGAATATTCCGAAAGTAAAAGAGGATTTTTATCAAAAGCTGGAGCAGTTTCAAAATGCCGCTTCCCTCGATGCAGCAATTAATGCTATTGATGAACTTAATGCTATTAGAAATCATCTTTCAACAATGTATAATCTTGTATTTATTCGTGCTTCCATTGATACACGTGATGAATTTTATCACAACGAAAGAGATTTTTTTGATGAACATTTACCGGAAATCCAGGAGTTAGCTACAGCTTTTTATAAAGAGCTCCTGAAATCTCCTTTTGAAGGACAGCTCCGGGACAAATATGGTTCACAATTATTCGATTTGGCGGAATGCCAAATAAAGGCTTTCTCAAAAGAAATCATTCCTCTGCTGCAGGCAGAAAATAAGCTGACATCTGCTTACTCAAAATTGATTGCATCTGCAGATATTAACTTCAGAGGGGAATCTTATACATTGGCACAGCTTGGACCTTTTTCAGAGGACCCAGACCGTGAAACTCGTAAAGAAGCACTGGAGGCTCGTCAAAGCTTTTTCGCTGAGAATAAAGAAAAGCTGGATTCAATCTATGATGATTTAGTAAAAACACGCCAGCAAATAGCTGAGAAGCTGGGCTATAAAAACTTTGTCGAGGTTGGCTACCTTCGTATGCAGCGTATTGATTATAATGCTGAAATGGTCAAGCGCTTCCGCAGGCAGGTAGAAGAAGTTATTGTACCAATTGCAACAAAGCTTTATGAAAAACAGGCAAAACGAATTGGTGTAGATTCTCTGAAATTCTATGATGAATCCTTTGCTTTTTCCTCTGGCAATGCTACTCCGAAGGGCACACCGGAATGGATTATCGAAAACGGCAAGCAAATGTATGATGAATTATCGGAAGAAACCAGCGAATTCTTCCAGTATATGCTGGACCGTGAGCTGCTTGATTTAGAGGCAAAGAAAGGCAAAGAAAGTGGCGGTTATTGCACCTATATAGAAGACTATCAGTCTCCATTTATTTTCTCTAATTTCAATGGAACGTCCGGAGATATTGATGTGTTGACACATGAAGCGGGACATGCTTTTCAAGTTTATTCCAGCCGCCATTTTTCTGTACCGGAGTATTACTTCCCGACAAGTGAATCTGCTGAAATTCACTCCATGAGTATGGAATTCTTCGCATATCCATGGATGGAAAATTTCTTTAAAGAGGAAGTAGAAAAGTATAAATATGCGCATATATCTGATGCTATTCAGTTTCTTCCATACGGTGTTGCTGTAGATGAGTTTCAGCATCTCGTATACGAAAATCCTGACTGGACGCCAGAAGAACGTAACCAGGCTTGGCGTAATTTAGAAAAGAAATATCTGCCGCATCGGGATTATGATGGCATTGAAAGCTTAGAATCAGGAGCGTTCTGGCAAAAGCAAGGGCATATCTATGAGGATCCATTTTATTATATTGACTATACACTCGCTCAAGTTTGTGCATTTCAATTCTTAAAGAAATCACAGGAAAATCGCGGAAAAGCTTGGCAGGACTATATCGACCTATGTAAATTAGGCGGTTCCAAGCCGTTTTTAGAGCTTGTTCAATCGGCTGATCTGAAATCTCCGTTTGAAGAAGGAACGGTTGAAGATGCTGTTTCATTCATTGAAGATTGGCTTGATAACATTGATGATCAGGCATTGTAATGGTAAATATATGGTGAGATGCTGATGAAAATCGGCATCTCACTTTTTTATTAGTACTAACCGCTGACTACTAGGCATTCCTTTAACATTATGATAAAATAATCATAGTTTTAAGATGAAAAGGAGATTATAATGACCTATCGAGCACTTTTTTTAGATATTGATGGAACTATTTTGCAGCCCGACCATACCTACGCACCATCCACCCTGGAAGCGATTGAACAAGTAAAAGAAGCAGGTTTGGAAGTTTTTTTATGTACAGGCAGACCATTCGTTGATATTCAAAATTTAACTGCTGATTTTGGAATCACATCCTCTATTACCTATAACGGCGCCTACGCCCTTTACCAGGGAGATGTTATTTTTAACGCACCAATGAATAAGGAAGATGTTGAAAAAATGGTATCCGTTGCCGGTCAGAGTGAAAGCGAGCTTGTCCTCTACACGACAGAAAATAATTACTTTACTTCATTAACAAGTCCACATGTTGAGAGTTTTAATAGAGTATTCCAGCTGTATCAAAATAAACTATTCACTGCAGAGGTTGCTGATAAAATTATTTCTGCCTCCGCAATTAATGTTTCTGCTGATCAGATAAAAGATTTTGAAGTCACAGACGATTTTCATCTCACTAAAGTAAATGTAGAGCATGCCAGTGAATCTTATGATGTACTGCGTGCCTCTGTCAATAAAGGAGTAGCTATTGCGCAAATGCTGAATCACCTGGATATCTCTCCCTCTGAAGTAATTGCTTTCGGAGACGGGATGAATGACAGAGAAATGCTCAAGTTTGTCGGCACTGGTATTGCAATGGGAAATGCAGATCCAAGACTAGTTGAATATGCAGATTTTCAAACAACACCTGTTACAGAATCAGGTATTTTTAATGGCTTGAAAAAGCTGGGTCTGGTGAAATAATAGACACTTAAAAAAGATGGAAAAGCTTTGTCAGCTTTTCCATCTTTTTTATACATATGCTCAGTTCATTTTTTCATATTCTAATATAACAGCCTGCGTAATAGGATAATCCTGCTCTAAGCCGCTCACCTCAGTAAAAGCTGCCTTTACCCCTTTTTCCTGAATCATTTTCTGAAGCTGGACAGCTTCTTCATCTGCTGGATTATGAAATAGCAAAGCTGCTGCCATTGCTTTAGACAGATATTTTGGAGCAGCAGAGGTAAACTCCAAATACATGCTCGCCGGTCTTACAAAACGGTCTTTCGGGCCCAGCTTGCGAAGCGGCCCTCTAGCAACTCGATTTACCTCATCAGAAATGTGCGGGTTCTGGAATCTGCCGATGATTTTTTGAATATAAGCTTCATGTGTTTTTACATCAAATCCGTACGCCTCTATTAAAGCCTGACCAGATTCCTGTAAAGCTCCATTTAACATATCAAGAATCGTTTCATCCTGTAAAGCTTCAAAAATGGTTTTATACCCATGATAGCTCCCTAAATAGGCTGTTGCCGCATGGCCGGTATTTACAGTGAACAGTTTTCTCTCAATATATGGCCCGAGTTCATCCACATAGGTAATTCCTTTAATTTCAGGCAATTCACCTTGAATAAATGCTTTTTCTACAACCCATTCAAAATAGGGTTCTACCGTAACATCCAGTAGATTCTCATTCGTTTGATTCGGTACAATTCTATCTACAGCAGCATCCGGGAAGCTAAATAAATCATCGAAGCCTTCCCTGTCCACTTCATCAATCTCCTGATAGACATATTCCTTTAATAACGTACTCCCGCCAATCATATTTTCACAGGCAATAATCGCAAGCGGCTTCCGCTGGATATCTATTCTTTCAGCAAGCCCTTCTGCAATAGCCTTGGCGATAATTGGCAGGATATTCGGACCGACTGCTGTTGTGACAATGTCAGCTTCGATAATTGCATTCGTCACAGCTTTAGGATCTTTCATACTATTTATACCTGAGATATGCTGAACAGTACTGGATTCACTTGTATCATCAGCAAAATGAACCTGATAGGATTTATCCTGATTAATTGCTGTGATTACCTCATCATTAACATCTACAAAGGTAACATCATATCCGGACTGATCCAGTAAAAGCCCAATAAAGCCTCTGCCAATATTTCCGGCTCCAAAATGAACTGCCTTCATTATTCATTCACCTCATTAAGGAGTGTAATGATTTCCTCCTTGGAGGATGCTTGTATCAATTTCTCTACATTCTCTTCTTCCGAGCAAATAATAGCAATTTGCGAAAGGATTTCTAAATGCTCATCTCCTTTTCCAGCAATACCGATCAAAAGCTTCACAATGTTTCCATCGCCAAAGTCAACACCATCTGGAACAGTTACAACGGAAAGTCCTGTTGCTAAAACCTCTTTTTTCGCATCTTCTGTACCGTGCGGAATTGCTAGAGAATTCCCCATAAAGGTCGTTGCAATTTCTTCACGCTCCAGCATTTTATCAATATAATTTTCTTTCACATAGCCATTATTTAATAAAATACCGCCGACATAACGAACTGCTTCCTCCTTAGACGAGACTTGTACACCTAATTCAATATTCTCTGTGCTTAAAATTTCTTTTGCCATGGATATGCACTCCTTTGTAAAACTTGGATGTAGTATCTTTTTTTACTGTTTCATATCTGAATTACCGTTTTATGAACGGTTTTCCGCATGATAAAATTTTTCCTGAATAAATAGTTGAAACTGGTTTGTTAAAAATTGACTGATTTCTTTTTCTTCTGCTTCCTGAAGCAGCTGTACATAATGATCATCCTGGACGATTAATCCGCTGAGATAGCTTAAGATATCTAATGCTTCTTTATGTGTGGACGTTGGGGCAAGCATCATTAAAATGCGTGACACTTCCATTTTTACACCGTCCATTCCTAATAACTCTGTTTTATTTGGTAATTGAAAAATAAAGAAACCCGGGCCGTTGACAGTATCTGATCTTGTATGAAATAAAGCAAGCTGTGAACCTGGAATCCCCAGTCCGCCCTGCTCTTCCCGCCTAATAAGCTTTTCATGCAGCATATGCTTATCTTCAATGATACCGTAATGCTGTAATTGATTACAAATTAATTCTAAAAAGGCTGTGTTATTATCCTTCAGATGAAATAATTTAAATTGATTTAAGACCCGTAAAATCACATCAGAATAACGATGCATTTCTTGAAGGTTAACTAGAAAATCCCCCTCCATAATCTTATTCGTTTTAACAGATGGCTTCGGCCTTCCTGTCAAAGCAGCTTTTCTTAGAGCTGTTTTGACTTTTGCTGCCTCGTTATCTGTCAGCATCGGTGAAATATGCACATAGCTCTGACCAAGGTCCTCTAAAAGAACGGTTGAAACAATTACATCGTATTCTAAAAGCTCTGCCTGATTCAAATCAAAAATAGATTGATGCTTCGCTATCTCTATTTCTGGAAATTTACGCTCCAATTTGGAGGCAAGCATTTTTGAAGTACCAATTCCTGTTGAACAAATAACAAGTACACGAACATCCTTATGATGCTCTGTCTGAAGCAGAGTAGCTGCAAAATGCAATACGATATAAGCAATTTCTTCGTCAGGAATTTTTAAATCCGGAAACACGGAGATGACACACTCCTCAATTACTTCAAACAGCTCCAGATAATCCCGCTTAATTTCTGCCAGCATCGGATTATGAATATTCATTTGCTGCTTGATACGGTAAATAGCCGGTTTTAAATGTGTTGTTAAATCATTTAAAAAGCGGTTATTCCCCGATAAATCAATATGCAGCTGTTCTCCCACTTTGCGAATAAGCTCTTTTGCGCGATGTGCCAGATCTAAACTTGTCTCTTCCAGCAGATAGGATTGATTTTCTCTGAGCTTTGCCCCCATTAAATGCATCGTAATATAGCCAATCTCATCCTCTGGGATATCTATTGAAAATGCTTCACTAAGCCTCTCAATCAGCTTGGCAGCAATCTGATACTCCTGTTTACCCTGAATCTCCTGTTTATACACTTCATCGAAATGTATGGTATCGCCTTTTTGCAGTCTTTCAATAGCTAGTGCTAAATGAACAACAAGTCCGACATAAGCACTGTCAGCCAGATGATAAGGAAGCTCCCTGCCAATTTCCTGGACCTGTTCTTCTATTATTTCTAATTTCTTCGGATCAACAAGACCTAGTAAACGGTCAGAAATTGTTTCTCCCTTTGCTTTTTCTTCTTTTGTTTTTGTTTTTATTTTCTCTACAAATTCAAATAAATCAATATGCCGGGAGATTAAATTACTCAATATCGCCCGTTTTTTTACCTCACTGCCCTGAACCTCTACGCCATATCCTTTTTTACGGACAAGCTTCAGGTCAAAAGCTTTCATACGCTCTTCCATATCGTCCAAATCCTGTGAAATGGTTGCAATAGTCACATTTAATTCACTGGACAGAGTAAATAATTTAATTGGTTCATGGACCTGTATTAACGTATTTAATAAAATAGACTGTCTTTCCTCTTTGGATAATTCCACTCCATCCATTTGTGCAACCTTATCTCTTAACTGCTGCTTCTTTTGCACGTCCCCATAAATCGTTATACCTGAACCTGATTTCTTATGAAATATCAGCTGATACGTTGCTAATACATCTTCCAGTCTCTTTAACTCACGGTGAATGGTTCTGGTACTGACATTCAGTTTATCAGCTACTTGCTTTACTGTTTTTTCTTCTTCAGATGCTAATAAAAAGGTGAGGATATTCCGTTCACGACTGGTAAGGTACATCCCCATTCACCTCCCTTCTGCCAATAGCCCTCTCTTATAGGATGTCAAAAGTCCAACCAAAATGACACTTGAAAAGAGAAGGCTATTATCATATTATAACTGTTTCAGATGTATTAGTCTTTTAACCGCTCCACCAGTTCATCATAACGCGGACTGTTTAAGAAATTATCTACAGAGATATGCTCTGCGTCCGGACGTTTTGCCTTAGCGCGGTCTGTCAGCGTTTTTTGTGTAATAATAATATCAGCATCTTCCGGAATTTCATTAATTGCTTTATTCGTTACATCAATGTCAATTCCGCTCTTCTTGAATTTATTCTTTAACAGGGAAGCTCCCATTGCACTGGAACCCATGCCGGCATCACAGGCAAAGATAATTTTGTTCACTTCTGCTGTCTCCTTAACAGGAGTTTCTCCATTATCCTCTTCTTTATCCCCTGTCAATGAACTGCTGACACTGCTCTTCTTCCCTTTCATAGCTTCCATTTTTTCAGTGGAAGCAGTAAGGTCCTCTTCTCCGCCTTTGGAGGTCTTCAGGATAAAGGACGCAATCGCAAAGGACACTGCTGCTGCGATAATAACACTTAAAATAACTCCTACATAACTATTAGCTGGAGTCATTGCTAAGACAGCGAAAATACTTCCTGGTGAAGCAGCTGCTCTCAGCCCTGCATCAAATAATTGTAGGGTAAAGATTCCAGACATTCCACCGAAAATTGCTGCAATAATTAATGTAGGCTTCATTAAGATATAAGGGAAATAAATTTCATGAATACCACCTAGAAATTGAATAATTATTGCTCCTGGTGCGGATGCTTTTGAAACACCTTTTCCAAAGATTGCGAAGGCAAGTAAGATTCCCAGACCTGGCCCTGGATTCGCTTCGACTAGAAATAATATAGATTTTCCTGCTTCTACTGCTTGATCTGCACCAAGTGGTGTCAGAATTCCATGGTTAATTGCATTATTTAAAAATAATGCCTTAGCAGGTTCAAGAATAATGCTGGCCAGTGGTAATAACCCTGCACTGATAATTGCTTCTACACCTCGTGCTAAAGCATTTGAAAAGCTGGATACTAATGGCCCAATTCCTACTACAGCAATCATTGCAAGAATAGCTGCAAGAATTCCGGCTGAGAAGTTATTATAAAGCATCTCAAAGCCTTGACGAATCTTCGCCTGGAATAAATCATCAATTTTTTTCATCAGGTAACCCGCTAATGGCCCCATTATCATTGCTCCAAGGAACATCGGCTGCTCTGCTCCGACAATGACCCCCATTGTTGCTGTGGCACCGACAACTCCTCCACGGATACCATAGATCATACGACCACCTGTAAAACCAATCAATAATGGCAATAAATATTTAATCATTGGATCAACTAATGATGCCATATTTTCATTAGGAATCCAGCCATCCGGAATAAATAATGCAGTAATAATTCCCCAGGCAATAAATGCACCAATATTTGGCATAATCATTCCACTGAGGTTGCTGCCAAACTTTTGTACCTTTGCACGTATACCGCTATTTTGTGTTGACATGTTGTTAACCCCTTTCATTTTTTTAGATTGTTTTCTTATCTTTATTTTATTCTCTGTTATATAGGGAAAACAACCTAATCAAAATGTAACTTTGTCACGTGCTTGTTGCCAAAATACTATTAGCTTTTTAGAATCTTTTCCGGATGCGGAATAATCAGCCCTAACGCTTTCATAAATTTATTTTTTTCATACCTTACTATCATGAAATTAAAGTGAAAAATGTTATTTATCAATGTAAAAAGACATCTGTCAGATAAAGAAGCATCTTCTTCTCCAACAGAATGTCTTTATTTAATTATCTGTATTATTTTTTCATTCATTTCACAGAAAAAAGCCCCCGTACAGCATTGCTCCAGCAATTACAAAGGCCGGATGCACCTGCTTGACCTCTATCAGGTAAAAACTGAGCAGAACAATTATTGCAGTCTGCAATAAACCAATACTCACATACGCTTCCGTCCAAAAATTCCAGGCAATCACTCCCAGCAGTACAGCAATGACAGGCTGTACAAACACAGTCAGTCTATGCACACGTTTGGACTTTTTATATTTAAGTAAAATTCCTCCTAGTACAATCATTAAAATTAAAGAAGGAGCAACCGTAGCAAAAATTCCGATAAAGGAACCCAGCACACCGCCCAGTTCATAACCGACATATCCTGCCATTTTCGTCGCAATTGGTCCCGGTAAGGAATTAGCAAATGCCAGTACTTCCCCAAACTCCTGCACAGACATCCATCCATAATTACGTACAACTTCATTCTCTACTAAGGATATAGACGCTGGTCCGCCACCATATCCAAGAATACCAGGAAGAAAGAAGGCAACAAAAATATCCCAAAAAATCATGAGCGTTCACCCTCCTCCTCTTTCTTCTTTACTGGAAGAGCAAATGCAATAATTAAGAGAATGCCAATCACGATTCCCGGATGAATATGCAGGATATTTAAAACAATAAAAATAACAGCAAGCATAATTGAAGCCGTCAACCAGCCCAGTCCCTTCCCGGCTTTATATAAAAATTGCCAGGTAAGGACTGCCATCATCATACCGACCACAGCCACAACAGCAGCTGTCATACCTTTGACCCAATCAAATTCACGAACCTCCGATAAGGTTCTTAATAAAATTATAATCAATAAAACGGTTGGAATAACAGAAGCAATTAACGCATTCAGCATACCAATCCAGCCTGATACGCGATAACCGATATAGCCTGCCAGTTTTGTAGCTATTGGCCCCGGCAAAGTATTGCTGATCGACAGCATATCAATAAATTCGTCCTCATCCATCCATTTATATTTTTCTACAGCTTCCTTCCGCATTAATGGAATGGAGGCAGGTCCGCCACCGAAGCCCAGCATTCCCACCCGGAAGAATGCAATAAAAATATCCCATTGCTTTTTCATGAATATAACCCTTCTCTACATCTTTTTTCATCTACCATACAGCAATATGACCATCTGCCCGTGACTCTGTCCCTCCGGCAAGCACGCCTGTTTTCGGATCACGCCAGATAATTTGTCCGCGTCCAAAGCTGTTCGGCTCCAGCTGTATTTGGATATCATGCCCTTTTTGCCGCAATTCTTGAGCAATTGTATATGAAAACCGGTTCTCAACCTCTATCTTTTTCTCCTTCATCCATTGCCATCTTGGTGCATCTAAAGCGGCTTGCGGATGAAGTCCAAAATCGATGGTATTCATAATAACCTGCATATGACCCTGCGGCTGCATAAATCCTCCCATCACACCAAATGGACCAACCCCTTCATTATTCTTTGTAACGAAGCCGGGAATAATCGTATGATACGTTTTTTTACCTCCTGCCAGTACATTGATATGATTCTCATCCATCGAGAAATCAAAGCCTCGATTTTGCATGGCAATGCCTGTACCGGGAACAACAATGCCTGAACCGAAGCCCATATAATTACTTTGGATAAAGGAGACCATATTTCCTTCCTCATCCGCTGTGGCTAAATAGACTGTTCCACTGCCTGAAGGCTCGCCCGCTTCAGGAAGAATCGCTTCTTCACCAATAAGCGCTCTTCTCTGAGCTGTATATTGCCCGCTCAACAGCTGCTTTGTTGTATAACGCATCTTCGCTTCCTCAGTGATATGCTGCTTCCCATCTTCAAAGGCCAGTTTGATCGCTTCCATTTGCTTATGATATGTATCTACTGATTCTTTTGTTGTAAATTCAAATCCTTGTAAAATATTCAATGCCTCCAGCGCAATAATCCCCTGCCCATTTGGAGGAATCTCCCATATATCATAGCCACGGTAATTTACTTTTATCGGCTCCACCCATTCTGTTTCGCATTTTTCTAAATCTGACTTCGTTAAAAATCCACCCGCTTCTTTAGAAGCTTGTGCTATTTTTTCAGCCAGCTCTCCTTCATAAAATGACCTTGCACCGGTTTCTGCAATTTCTTCCAGCGTTGCCGCATGGTCGGCTGATTTCCAGATCTCTCCTACTTTTGGAGGTCTGCCATTTGGCGCAAAGGTTTCAAACCAGGCTGTAAAATCATGTCCTTCTTCCTTTTTATACATCTGATATGCCCTTTTCCAAAAGCGGGCCAGTATCGGTGAAACCGGAAATCCTTCACGGGCATAACGAATAGCCGGCTGCAGTGTTTCTTTTAATGATAACTTGCCGAAACGTTCGGATAATTCAGCCCATGCTTTTGGTATACCAGGAACCGTAACAGGAATCCATCCGAATTTTGGAATTGCATCATGTCCTTTTTCTTTTACTGCTTCTATAGAAATACTCTCCGGGGATCTTCCGCTGCCATTTAATCCATGTAATTTCCCTTTTGTCCATACAAGTGCAAAGGCATCTCCGCCAATTCCGTTTGAAGTGGGCTCTACAACTGTTAAAGAAGCAGCTGTCGCAATAGCAGCGTCAATGGCATTTCCTCCCTTTTTCAGAATTTCCAAACCTGCTTCTGCCGCCAAAGGCTGTGTTGTAGCCACCATTCCTTTTCTTGCGTATACAGATTCTCTTGCAATTGCATAAGGATTAAATTTATTATGTATATGCTCCATCTGCTCATCCTTTCAGAGGTATTTTATTTTTTGCGGAAAAACAGTATATTCCGTCAAATAAACATGGAATATGTTTTACTCTAGTATCCTTATAGTCTATCATATTTGTTCTTGAATCTGTATGTGTTCTTGCCAGACTGTACATTTCTTCTATTAATTATATAAAAAAAGACCCTCCCTACCTTTTTAATAGGAAAAGTCTTTTGGAATACTCTAATTACCTGCGAGGAAAAGTCCAAGCTGTGCTAATAAAGCACTGCACACATAAGTACCTGCAAAAACAAATACAGCTACAATCGCGACTTTCCAGGATGTTTTCCGCAAATCAACAAGGCGATTCGCTACAGAAATTCCGGCAACGGTCAAAATCGGTGTTGTAATTGCCAGAAAATCGACAGCCTGAATTGCTTCGACAAAAAAGTCTGAGACCAGACACAGACTTAAAGAAGTGATGGATACCCAGCCTAAAATCGGGAAATCACGAATGACCTTAATAGGAACCAATTTCATTAAATCGGCAATAATAACACCGATAAATGAAAATAACCAAAGGATGCCTAAACCAACGAAGGTCATTGATGTAATTGGTGTAGAGTCTGGATTCTTGATCAGCTTAATTTCTTGTGCGAATAAAATTAATGCTACACTTAATAACAGTACTAAAGCATAACGGACATAACGGCGCATTGTCGGGCTCATTTTTTGTCACCTCTAACTAAAAACTTATACATAAACTGCTGTAATGGTGCTGCGAGAAATACCATGGTAAATGTCCCGATAAAACTCGTTAATAGCTGACTGGCTGAAGCATAGGCTAAAATCGTACTCTCCATTTCTGGAACTCTCGCAACCAATGTTGCAGATGCAGCACTCATCATACTTCCAGACCCTACCCCGGATGCCATCGCCAGTGCTTCGACCCGAAACCCGAAATCTAGTAAAATAGGTGCAAAAATACTAAAGAACATCGTTCCAAACAACGTACCGATAACATAGAGCGAGATAACTCCCCGCCCTTCAGGAGATTCCAGTGTATATTTTTCTGAAATATAAGCGAGCTCTCCTTCTCTTCCTATTCCTAATGTTGCCCCGATTGCTTCACGGCGCAGACCGATTAATATTGCTATCGGCAGTCCGATAAGAACAGTACCAAGGTTACCAATTTCCTGAATGATAAATACCCAGCCAACCTGCAGAATTTCCCGAATCTGCGGTGCCACATCTGATCCATATCTGGCCATTAATGGCAGCATAATAAAAATTAAGTATTTACTGGCGAAATCAACATTCTTCTTACTATAAATCTTTTTGAGAATACCTTTCCTTAAGAACGGCAAAGCAAGAATCATAGCAATCGCAATTGCAAATACTAACGGCAGCATGGAAATATTCATGGATCCTATCGAAAAGGTCTGAATCCCAATCAATTCAGCTGCTGCAATTACCGCCAATACAAAAACTAAAAAATAAACAAAGTTTTTAACCATATATATTCCTCAATTCCTAAATGTAATTAGTTGGTTTAATCAACAATCTGGTTAATGACAGAAAGATATTCCGAATAAGAACGCTTGTACAATTTTTCCTTATCTACATTTTTATCTATATTTTCTAATACTTCCGCAACAAATTCCGGAAAGATACGATAGATAAATTCAGGATCTACATCAATAAAATCATCACCATGAATTGTTCCAGTAAAGCCGCTGTAGCCAATTTGAATACATGGAATCATATAGGACAAATCACCAATATCTCCAGCTGCGCTAATAAAACTATCATCATCGATTTCGTCAATTTCTGAAAAGTCTTTAAAAACAGCTTGTACGAAGCTTGATAGATATCTGTCCTGGATAAAAGGCAGGTATCCCATTTGCGTATGTGCTGCTACTTCTCCTTGTAAAGCAATGGCACTTCCTCTAGCTGCATCATCCAGCTTTGCTGCTGCTTCTTTTAAATAATCGACTGTTTTGGTCCGGAGATCTGTTCCAACCGTAATTTCATTTGGAATAACATTGGTAGACATATCCGATCCCATCACAATCGGATTAATACGCACATGCTCCTTCTCATCCAGCTGCTGTCTCATTAAACCAACTGCTGTATTAAAAACCGTTGACATGCTGTATGCATTCTTGCTGGAAAATGGATCAAACCCGGCATGTGTCGCTTTACCTTTAAAGGTATACTTCTTATAAAGGAAACCGGCTAAATCACAATTCACATTCACTGTTCTATTATCAAATTCACCGCCAATGGCATGGACACAAACAGCTAAATCAATATCATCAAACACACCAAGCTTCATCGCTTCTGGCTTCCCGCCGTAGTGGGTGATCGTTCCCTGTTCAATTAAGCCATCACGATAAGCTAGATCTAAATATTCTTCCGCCGGGACAAAGACAAAGGTTATTCTATTCTTCCAATTTTGGCTGGCATTCGTTTTCACATAATAACGGTAAACAGCAAGTGCAATTGCCAACTGCGTATAATGTCCGCAATTATGTGCCGCCCCTGTTTCTTTATCTGCGTACATATGCGATGGAGCATACACTGCATCCAGCTCGGCAATAAACGCAATATGTGTATCCCCATCTTCTGGACCTAATGTGGTCTTGAAGCCTGTAGTACTAAAATGCTCCATCTCAACATCTGGATTAACTTCCTTCAAAAAGCGGATAACATTTTCTTTTGTCCGCTGCTCTTTATAGCCCATCTCTGGATGATGATAAATATCCTCCGCAAAGTCTTTTATCTGCTGATACTGCTCCTTAAAAAACATAATGGATTCTGAACGCTCCTTTTTCAACCTATTAAAGTGTTAAAGCATGATAATATCTTACCATTCGACAAATTTCACGTCAATACAGCTTTTTCTAAGTTTTTAGATATTTGCTAAATTAAATATAATAGCTGCTGCTATAACGCATTTCACAAGTTGAATTATCGCAGCCTAGGAAAATACCACATCAGGACTTAAAGCAAAAAAGTATGATATCAAGATATAAATTCCCCTTGACATCATACGCTTCCTTTATCACTCTATTTCATCTGTTTTGAAACAGTTACTCTACTCACTAACCTCTATATCATATTTCCTCAGCCAATAATCAATCTGGCAGAGATGGGCGATTAATTGCGGACCTCGCATCAACTGACCATACCATGGATCTTTAAACTCTTTCCCGGCGCTCTCCACAATTTTTTCTACTTTATCTTTCTTCAAAAATTCAAAAATTCTTGCTTCTGAATCTGTTAAGATTTTCCGCATCCATTGAGATACCTGCTCTGTATATTCCGGTTGGAAGCTTCTTGGATAAGGGCTCTTCTTCCGGTAAAGCACCTCCTGCGGCAAAATCCCTTCCATCGCCTTCCGCAAAATACCCTTCTCCCTGCCATTCGCCATCTTCATTTCCCATGGAATATTCCAAACATACTCAACAAGATGATGATCAGCATACGGAACACGTACCTCCAGCCCTGCTCCCATGCTCATTCGATCTTTTCTATCCAACAGCTGGGACATAAACCATTGTATATTTAAATAAAACAATTCTCTCCGCTTCGCATCAACATTGCTTTCTCCATCCAGACGAGGTGTTTCCGCTATCGTTGCCTGATATCTTTCCCGCACATAATCCTCAATCTTTAATTTACTTTGCCAATCATCATGCAGTAAATCAATTCTTCCATCTAAAGAGCGTATCCATGGAAAGCTGTCACCAGCCGCTTCCGGATCATGGAACCAGGGATAGCCGCCGAATATTTCATCTGCACATTCTCCTGACAATGCCACTGTTGTATGTTTTTTTATATTCCTGCAAAGCCAGAGTAAAGAAGAATCAATATCTGCCTGACCTGGCTGGTCTCTTACCTCTACCGCTTCCCTCAATAAAGAAGCAAGCTCTACTCCTGTAATAATTTCTTCATGATGGTCCGTTGAGAAGGCCTCCACCATTTTCTCAATCCATTCTTGGTCACTGGAGGGTTGAAATTTACTCACTTGAAAATACGGCTTATTTCCTTGATAATCCAGCGAGAAGGTAGGTAAAGCGCCTAGATCGTTGTCTCTGTAATGGTTTGCGGCTATTGCTGTAATAGCACTGGAATCTAAACCACCTGATAGGAAGGTAGATACAGGAACATCTGATACCAGCTGTCTCTCTATCGAATCAATAAACAGTGTCTGTACTTTTTCTGCTGTCTCCTCCAGAGAATCTTTATGCTCTTTACTTACTAGATTCCAGTACCGCCAGACCCTTAACCCTGCTTTTGTCACTGTCATCGCATGCCCGGCTCTTAATTCATCGACATCTTTAAACAGCCCATGCCCTGGCGTTCTTGACGGTCCCAAGCCAAAAACCTCAGAAAGACCGGTACGATCGATATTTGTTGTAACCTGTGGATGGGCGAGGAGTGCTTTTATTTCCGAGCCATATACAAATGTTTTTCCTTTCTCACTATAAAAAAGCGGCTTCACCCCTAACCGGTCCCTTGCAATAAACAGCTTCTCTGACGCATCATCCCAAATAGCAAATGCAAAAATACCATTTAAATGATCAACACAGTCTTCCTTCCACTCCATATAACTTGTTAGAAGCACCTCTGTATCTGAGGATGTAGTAAATGTATAACCTCGCTGCATTAAGCTTTTACGCAATTCCTCTGTATTATAAAGCTCTCCATTATAACAGATAACGTATTTCTTATGTTCCGTTTCTTTCAGCATTGGCTGCTTCCCGCCTTCTAAATCTATAACAGAAAGACGTTTATGCCCGAATCCAACATGGCCTTCCAGCCAATAACCCGTTGCATCTGGACCGCGCAAAGATAATGTATTTGTCATCTTTTCTATTATTTCCCGCTCGTCACTTGCCCGTTTATCCCAGCTGATAAATCCAGTAATTCCACACAAATCTCATCATCCTCTCTGGCAACCTATCCAGCTCCTCATTAGCCTATGCTCTTTTGGGCGTGTTTGTGAGGATTTTTTGAGAAAACCGCTGCACTTATACTATTACAAAGTTGATCCTTTCTAACTACAAAGTAAAAAGACCATCTAAATGGATGATCTTTTATTTATAACCTATTTTTCTTTTATAGTGATACCTTCTGAACCGCCAATAATAATAGTGTCAGCCATATCAATAAATAACCCTGTTTCCACCACTCCGACAATTGATTGTAATTTCCGGTCTAAATCTGCAGGATCCTTTATCTTTTCAAATGAACAATCCACGATATAATTTCCATTGTCTGTGATAAGTGGCTCTCCATCCTTCAATCGAAGTACTGGAGTGCAGCCCAGCTTCTCTATTTCATAGGCTGTACGTTCCCAGGCAAACTGCAGAATTTCTACCGGCAATGCAAATGCCCCTAAATGCTCTACCATTTTTGAATCATCCACAATAATAACTAGCTTCTTTGCAGCCTGAGCAATAATTTTTTCCCTGAATAAAGCTGCTCCGCCGCCCTTGATTAACTGAAAATCCGGATCTACCTCATCTGATCCGTCAATCGTAATATCCAATTCCTTTGTTGTTGCAAAATCTGTCAAAGGGACACCAAATTCTTTGGCCCATTCTCCTGTCAGAATAGAGGATGGAATTCCTTCTATATCTAAGCCTTCCTGTTTTACTCTTTCACCTAAAGCACGTACAAACCAATATACTGTTGAACCGAACCCTATACCTACTTTCATACCGTCCTCTACTAATAATGCAGCTTTTTCACCTACTGCTTTTTTTAGTTGATCTTGTGTGTTCACGATGAATTCCTCCTGAATGAAGTTTTCTTTTATGTATCCGTATCCATTATAGCGTATATGAAGGTTTTTAGAAATGGACGATTATTGGATATTTATTAGTTCTTTAACTTTTACACAATGAAACACATATATAAAGTGAAGTATCCATCTACAGGTAATTTTACGTTCCTCTCATGATTAATACTTAACTGACAAAAAAGAATGCCCCTAAGGACATTCTTCTTACTGAATATTATTCAGGAAGTACTGGATCTTCCTGTGTAACACCAACTTCTTGCCATTCACTCCAGTCTAGAGCTGCAGAATAGCCTGTTACACGCTCGTTTACCGGCGTAAGAGCAGCACGATAAACTGTTGGGAATACAGGAATATCTTGAACCATTAATTCTTGCCATTCCTTATAAACCTCTTGACGGTGTTCAACTTCAAAGGATTCTTCTGAGTTACCCTCAGCGATTAAACGATCATTTTCTTCGCTTGAGTAACGAGAATAGTTAAACGGTGCTTCTTTACCATATAGACCGGATGGATCTACATCAGAACCAGTGCTCCATGCAGCTTGATAAATATCAATATCTGGATCATCCGCTTCTACACGATCATAGAAAGCATTAAATTCATGCAGACGGCCATCTAATAACTCTACTTTTAATCCTACTGCTTCCCAAGCCTGGATATAGTAGTTTGCAATTGGTTCAGCAGTGTCTCCGCCTTCCATAGATGCAAAGTTAATTACTAATTCTTCTCCATCTGGATTTTCACGGATGCCATCACCATCAACATCTTCATAACCAGCTTCGTCTAAAATTCTGTTTGCTTCATCTGGATCATACGTAGGAGCTTCTACTTCATCATTATAGAAATCTGGATATGCCGGACCAATCAATGTTGTTGCATTCCAGCGTAATCCATTATAGAATCTTTCCCCTACTGCATTATTATCTACTGCATGCCACATTGCTCTTCTCAGCTCTACATCAGCCATTTTTGCATCAGGATCTGTTACAACTTCACTGCTGTCTGCATCCCAATGACCCAATTTAAAACCAATATACGTGTATGCATTATCAATAACTCCTAAGAACTCAACATTTGTTAAAGATTCCTCTACATCAGGATATTGATCTGTCGGGAATCCGCCGCCAGCTATATCAATTTCACCAGATTCTAAAGCCTGAACAACTGTTTCTGGGCTGACTACAGTTAATGTAACTCCGTCAAGTTTGGGAGCACCCTTCCAGTAATCTTCATTCGCTGTATAAGTTACAGACTCCCCAGGAACAACAGATTCAACTTTAAATGGCCCCATGCCGATTGGATTTTGACGAACTTCAGCTGACTCTTCCATTTCAGCAATCGGAATATCTTCAAAAATATGCTTCGGTGTAGCATAAGCCCAAATACCGCCAGCTAATAAAGATGGCCAAGCCTCTTTATAGCTAATTTCTAACGTTTTATCATCAATAACTTCAATACCCGAAATTGTATCTGCATCTCCAGAATGGTACTCATCCATTCCTTCTATGTTACGAAAACTTGCATCATAACGGATACCAGTATAATCTGGATGACCAATAATTTCATAAGAGTATAACCAGTCTTCTGCTGTTACAGGTTCACCATCATGCCAGTTTACATTGTCACCAATAGTAAATGTAAATGTTCTATTATCTTCACTTGTTTCAAATGTTGCTGCACCATCTTGAGTATAAGTGAAGTTTTCATCTGCACTCAATAATGATTCATCAAAAAATTGGATAACATGTGCATCTGGATTACCTTGATAAAAATTCCAGTTTAAAATCCCTTCAAATACTGAGGAGTTAACTAAACCATAATTTAATGTACCTCCATCAATCGCCTCTCCAGCATCGGTCTTAGCAGCTGGAAAATCATCAATGGAATAAATACCATCTTCTGATCCGCCTTCACCTTCGTCTGTCCCTTCTTCAGTACCATCATCTGACCCGCCATCACCCTCAGCGTTATCATCTGATCCACTACTACAAGCAGCCAATACTAAAATAAGCATTAACATCATTGCCAGTAATAACTTCGATAAGCTTGCTTTCTTCATACCTTGAACCTCCCCTTATATTTGTTTATTATGCCGGTTACAAGTTCCCGGCTATCTATACTCCACACCAACTATTCAGAATAATTGATGAAAGTAACAAAGATTACTAGCCCCTTCTTTGACGGGCGTCTGCTGCACGCTTTAATGCTTCTCCAACATTTCGGACAGCCAGCATCAATATTAAAATCAGTACTGCCGGCGGAACCCAAATCCACCATCTATGCTCTAAGGTTTGCGGGTTTGTTGCATAAGAAATCAATGTTCCTAAGCTTGGTGTACTTTCCGGCAATCCAAAGCCTAAAAAAGACAGTCCGGATTCTAAACCAATATTTGCTGCCAAATTCAACGTCATTGTTACAATAATTAACGATACAATATTTGGCATAACCTGTTTGAAAATAATATTAAAGTTGGATGTTCCCAATGTTTTCGAGGCCTGCGCGTAATCCAGTTCCCTTTCCTGTAACGCCTTGGACCGGATTAGCCGGGCAATCCCCATCCACATAAAAGCAGACATAATTAGTGAAAATGTTATTGTATTGTAATCCGGAACAATTACCACAAAACTAATAATAATAAATAAAAATGGTAAAATATTCATAAAGTCAAGAATACGCATCATCACGTTATCAACATGACCGCCATAATAGCCGGATATCAAACCATAGGCGATTCCAAAAACACCGCTAAGCAGCGTAACTAAAATACCAATAGTTAATGAATTCCTGGTTCCAATAATCAATTGACCAAAGACATCTCTTCCACCATAATCTGTCCCTAGAATAAAGTCATCACCAGGTGGCTCATTTATTGCGAATAAATCAACCGTGACAATCTGGTCCTGGTCTAGAAATATGGATAGACCGTATACAAAAGCTGCGACTAAAACCAAAAATATTAAGGAAACAAGTGCCAATTTATCCCGATATAATTCTTTTAATAATACTTTTATAGCTGAAGGGGTTTTGGCCTGCTCCAATTCCTTCACGTCAGTTGCTTCCATCTATAATCACCTCAAAATTATTAAGATTCTACTTAATACGAATTCGTGGATCGACAATACTTAATATAATATCTGATAATAAAGCTCCCATGATTTGTGCTGTACCAAACAACAGTACAAGTGAATTTGCAACACTAAAATCTCGCTGTGTAATAGATTCTAAGAATAGAAGTCCCATACCCGGGTAGCTAAATATCTTTTCCACAAATACCGTTCCAGTGATTAACGTTGTAATTTCCCAGCCAAAAAATGCAGCAATTGGTAATAAAGAATTTCTAAATATATGTTTATTATATACTCTCTGTTCACCTGCCCCTTTAGCACGGGCTGTTATAATAAAATCTTTTTGCTTCGTATCAATAATTTCACTCCGCAGATATTGAACAGTTGAGACGACTTGAATTAAAGCTATCGATATTCCTGGTAAGAGCGCATGATAAACTTTACTTAGCCAATATGCGATAGTTCCCGGTTCAGTACCCGGCGCCACACTTCCGCTGGTTGGAAACCAGCCTAAATTATAACCAAAAATCCAAAGCATAAATAAGGAAAAAATAAACAGCGGTGTAGCAAATCCAATATAGGTATAACCAGTAATAGCCTGATCAAGCAGCGTATCATTAAAACGTCCGCTAATTAGTCCTAATGGAAGTGCAATTAAATATGTAAAGATTAATGTAACAATCGATAGAAGAACCGTATTTACCATTCGCTGGCCGATTAATTCTGTAACAGGCATTTTAAAACGGAATGACTGACCAAAATCGCCTTGCAGAATACCTCCGACCCAGTCTACATACTGTATATACCAAGGGTTATTTAAGCCCAATCTTTCCCGTTGCTGCTCGACTGCCGCCGGATCAATACTTGGATCAATCAGTCCCGATAAAGCATCTCCGGGCATCATCTGAGCTAATATAAACACAATAATACTCAAAATAATGATTTGCGGGATAGTAATCAATAATCTTCTGACTATAAATTTCCACATAAATTCATCAACCTTTCTGCGGCAGAGCAACACGATGTGTGTCTGAAATAGATTTCAATTGGAAAGCCAATCCGTCCTGATCGAAAAAATCATTATAGGATTGCGTGTATTCTTCCAATACCTTTTGCCGATTATGAAATTGCTTTTCACGATTTTTTGGATCAATATCCGGAATTGCAGCAATTAAACGTTTCGTATAAATATGCTGTGGATTTTCAAAAATATCTGCTGTACTTCCCTGCTCCACATATCTTCCTTTATACATAATCGATATATTGTCGCACATATGCTTCACAATCCCCAAATCATGACTGATAAATAAATAGGTCAGGTTGAGTTCACTTTGAATTTCCTTTAAAAAGTTCAATACTTGAGCCTGTACAGATACATCTAAAGCAGATACAGGCTCATCCGCTATAATCAGCTTCGGTTTTAAGGCAATTGCTCTGGCAACTCCAATACGCTGCCTCTGCCCACCGGAAAATTCATGTGGATATTTAAAAATACTGTCAGGACTCACATTAACGATGTCTAAGAGCTCCTGTACACGCTTTCTCTCTTCTTGCTTCGATAATTTTTCAAAGTTCCGCAGCGGCTCTGCAACAATATCCAGTACCCGCTTTCTCGGATTTAAAGAAGAATAGGGATCTTGAAAAATCATTTGTACATCTTTCCTGAATGCTTTATTTTTTGTTTTTTTATCTGTAATATCTTTTCCATCAAATAAAATCTTCCCGGAGGTTATATCCTCCAAGCCAATGATCGCCCGTCCTGTCGTTGACTTTCCGGAGCCGGACTCACCGACTAGACCATATGTTTTCCCCTGTTCCATCTCAAAGGATACACCGTCAACAGCTTTGATATGATCCACTGTCCGATTAAAAATTCCACCTTTTATCGGGAAGTATACTTGTAAATCTTGCACCTCAAGAAACGCCATTTGCCTGCTCCTCCTTATTATCCGGGAAGTAAAAATGCTCATAACATGTGCATCTGACAAAATGTCCGGATTCTACTTCATGTAATTCTGGATGCTCCTCATGATGTGAAGCATCAATCCAAGGAATCCGTTCTGCAAAACGGCATCCTGTTCTTGGTAAATTCTTCAAGGTAGGTACAACACCCTGGATTACATGAAGCCTGTCCTGTCCTTCAGCCGGTACCGAATTTAATAAGGATCTTGTATATGGATGCAACGGGTTTGCAAACAGTTTGTCTACAGGTGCAATTTCTACAATTTGCCCTGCATACATAACAGCTACACGGTCAGCCATTTCCGCCACAACACCTAAATCATGGGTAATCAAAATAATCCCTGCATGTATTTTTTCTTTCAGTTCACGGACTAAGTCAAGAATTTGTGCCTGAATGGTTACATCCAAAGCAGTAGTTGGTTCGTCAGCAATTAATAGTTCCGGATCATTCGCAATCGCGATCGCAATAATAATACGCTGCCTCATACCACCTGATAATTCATGTGGAAACTGCTCATAAACGCGTTCCGGTCTTGGAATTCCCACTAAATTAAGCAGCTCAATAGTACGTTTTTTCCTGCCCTGCTGGCCAAGTTTTTTATTATGCAAAAATAAATTTTCTTCAATTTGTCTGCCTATTGGCATAAGTGGATTTAAAGCAGTCAGTGGATCCTGAAAAATCATCGCCATTTCGTCTCCACGTATTTTATTTAATTTTGACGTCGACATTTTGACAATATTTTGATTATTTAACAAGATTTCTCCTTCAATTTTTGCTCTTGTATGCAGCCGCATAATCGAGAATGCCAGAGCGCTCTTTCCCGAACCAGACTCTCCAACAATTCCCAATACTTCATTTTTATTCAAGGTAAGCGTTACATCATCTACCGCTGCGTAATATTCATCCCCAATACGAAAAGATGTTGAAAGGTTTTTTATCTTTAAAAGTTCATTACTCAACCTACATCCCCCTTAACCAAAATGTTTTTTCATTCTCTATGCTGTATGTTTCAGGCAATTCAAATTTTCAGCAAACCTCCCCTTTCTGATTTCCGAATAATCAGATGACGAAAATTTGAGTAATTTCTGAATAAAAAAATGCATACACGATCATTCATTTTTAATTATCAATAATTAAAATTTTTTTGAACAAACATAACATGGTCTCGGCTTGGCTCAGCTCATCTACTAAATTATATTTTTCCCTGCTCTCAGCAGTAATCTATGATATAAATTTAGTTTCTCTAGTAAGCGATTTTTTCTATCTTGCGGACGATATGTAATATGTAAAGAATATAATTGTTGTAATTTTTCTGAAAATTGTCCGTAAATAAATAAGAAATTTTATCGCTTTAACAGGCTAAATTCTATTCTATTTTTATTAATCTTCGTTACCTCTAAAATGTTGCAATTTCATTTCAAAAATTTGAATTCGAAAACTTATCGTAAACAAATCTTAATATACTTTGAAATTATAGTTTATAACCTTGCTAAAATCAATAGGTTTTGACAAAAAATAAGATTGGCAGCTATATACATAATTTCCTTTATGTCACCAAAAACCTTTAAAATCAAGGGATTATTCCAATAATTTACTAAAAAAATTAATTTAAATTTTTTCAATTTTCTTCTCATAATTTTGTGTCGTTTTATCAAAAAAATTATCTATATATCGTCATGAGTACCAAATATTAACTGTTTGAAGGAAGGAAAAAATGCTTTAAAAAAAGGATAAAAATGGATAACAGTATGCGTTATGTATGAATTAAAATAAAAAAACAAAGTAAAATGGTTTTAGTATTCAGCCCTTATATTCCGAATCTAAGAAAGTATTTTTATAGATTTTCACAAAAAGACTAATTCATTATGAGAGTGTTACGACAATTTTGCATAAAAAAATAAGTATTTATTGAGTCCTGCCCACAAATGAAAAAAACTTCTAACATAATAAATAAAACTTCATTCAATGAGGATATCCTCATTGAATGAAGTTATTTATAAAGCAACATACGATTTTACTTTTTTCGGTTTATACTTTTCGGATAACTCTTGAATTCGCTGCATGTTCCCGATATCGAGGTTCCCACCACTCACGATGACTCCGCAATGTCTAGAACGAAGCTGATGATGATGTGCGAATAAGGCTGCCAGAGCAGCTGCTCCAGCTCCCTCCATCAATGTTTTATTCCGTTCAAGCATATATATAATCGCTGCAGCAATTTGCTCATCAGTTACAGTTACAATATCATCTACATATTCTTGGATAATTGGCAATGTATGCTTTCCAGGTTCTTTTACAGCAATCCCTTCTGCAATAGTATCCACTTGCGTCAGCTTTTTCACCTGCTTGGTATGATAGCTGTCATAAATAGCGGCAGCTCCTTCAGCCTGCACACCAATCACCCGGATATTCCGGTTGATATGTTTGGCTGCTACTGCAATCCCGCTAATTAAACCGCCGCCGCCGATCGGCACTAAAATGGTGTCTATGCGATCTTCCTGACGCAGCAATTCCATTGCAATAGTGCCTTGTCCAGCCATAATATCATAATCATCAAATGGATGAATATAGGTTGCACCTGTTTTCAGCTGATGCTCTAATGATGCCTGATAGGCCTCCTGAAAGCTTTCTCCTGTCAAAATGACGTCAGCACCATAATTTCTTGTTGCATTTACTTTAGCCAGCGGTGTTCCTTCTGACATGAATATTGTTGCCTTCACACCTAATTTTGACGCTGCATGCGCAACTCCTTGTGCATGGTTTCCGGCAGATGCTGTAATAACACCATTTGCAAGCTCTTCATCTGTCATTTGCATCAGTTTATAACTTGCGCCCCGAAACTTAAATGCTCCGGTTTTTTGCTGATTTTCCATCTTACAATACACATGCTTCCCTACCAAATCATCTGTTGTGTGCGATGTTAACAGCGGTGTTTGATGAACAATTGGCTTTAATTTCTTCCATGCTTGATATACTTTTTCACCAGTTAAGCGATCCCCAAGTGAATCCACACTCCTTTAATACTCTGATTGTTTCTAATCTTCTTTCTATATCTCTATTTTCTCATATTTTTCTGTACTTAGCATTTTTTAAGCACGTTTTTCTTCAAATGCTTGAATCGCATCTTCCTCTAGAAGAGTCAACGCAATATCATCCCAGCCGTTAAGAAGTTTCTCCTTATGATAAGGCGGAATATCAAATGAAACTACGGTGCCATCTGTATCTGTAATTTCCTGTTTTTCTAAATCAACATCTAATGTTAATCCCTGCTCTGCTTTTTTCATCCATTGCTGAACCTGTTCTTCATTCATTTTTATTACTAATATGCCGTTTTTCAACGAATTATTATAAAAAATATCTGCAAAATCAGGAGCAATGATGACTTTAAAACCGTAATCCTCTAATGCCCAAGGTGCATGTTCACGGGATGAGCCACATCCAAAATTATCACCAGCTAACAATATTGTAGCATTTTCATATTTGGGCTGGTTTAAGACAAAGTCATCACGTAAATTTCCATCATCATCAAAACGCCAATGGAAAAATAAAAACTCTCCAAATCCTGTACGTTCAATACGCTTTAAAAATTGCTTGGGAATAATCTGATCGGTATCCACGTTTCCACGATTCAACGGAGCAGCAATTCCTTTATGTTCTTTAAATGGTTCCATGCTTATTCCTCCTAACTCGGTACTCCGACAAATTGTCTCACGTCAACGAAATGTCCTTCAATCGCTGCTGCTGCTGCCATCTCTGGACTTACCAAGTGTGTACGCGCCCCGTTCCCTTGTCTTCCTTCAAAATTCCGGTTTGACGTTGATGCACATCTGCCGCCTGCTGGAACAATATCATCATTCATTCCAAGACACATACTGCAGCCTGAATTTCTCCATTCAAACCCTGCATCTATAAATATTTTGTCCAGGCCAATCTCTTCTGCCTGCTGTTTAACCAAGAATGATCCCGGCACAACAATCGCTTTAATGCCTTCTTTGACTTTCTTGCCTTCTACAATCTTAGATGCTTTTTTCAGATCACTTAGACGGGAATTTGTACAGGAGCCGATAAATACATGGTCCACCTCAATCGATGTGATTGGCTGGTTTTCATTTAAATCCATATATTTTAGTGCTCGCTCAACTTCCTCAGGATACTCAGCATCTTTAATAACAGGTGTAGCAGCGCTTACTGGCACACACATTCCCGGGTTCGTACCCCAGCTTACCTGAGGTTCAATTTCATCTGCATGTATTGTAACAGTGTGATCATATTCTGCATCCTCATCTGTTGCCAAAGCAAGCCATTCTTCTGCTAACGCATCAAATGCCTCTCCTTTTGGAACCATTTCACGACCGCGCAGGAATTCTACAGTTGTTTCATCTGGACTGATTAAACCGGCACGTGCTCCAGCTTCAATAGACATATTACAAATTGTCATTCTTTCTTCCATGGTTAATTTGCGGATAGCTTCTCCTGTATATTCCATCACATATCCCGTTCCAAAACGGACACCGAATTTTGCAATAATAGCCAGGATTAAATCTTTTGCAGTAACACCAGTACCTAAATCTCCAATAACTTTTACATTTAAAGTTTTCGGTTTGTCCTGCCAGATTGTTTGTGTTGCCAGCACATGCTCTACTTCACTTGTTCCAATCCCAAATGCAAATGCTCCGAATGCTCCATGTGTGGATGTGTGGCTGTCTCCACAGACAATCGTTTTTCCCGGCTGGGTTAAACCTAACTGCGGTCCGATAACATGGACAATACCCTGATCCGGGTGATACATGTCTGCCAGCTTTACTCCAAAGTCTGTACAATTCTTTTTTAATGCTTCCATTTGTTTGATAGAGATTTCATCCTTCATATTCTCTCTATTAATAGTAGGAACATTATGATCCATTGTAGCGAAAGTAAGATCAGGACGTCTAACCTTCCGTCCATTTAATCTTAAACCTTCAAACGCCTGCGGAGACGTTACCTCATGAACAAGATGCTGGTCAATATATAAAAGAGCCGGCTTTCCTTCCTCTTCTTTTACAACATGCTTATTCCAAATTTTTTCAAAAGCTGTCAAAGCCTTTCCCATTTTTTACACCTCCGAAACGATATATATTGTTTTTAATACCGGAATCTCTTTATAATGAGTGTTCAAAAAGTCCTTTTTACCGTTTTTTTGAACATCCTCTTATACATAAGAGCTACAAATAGAATCAGAAATACATTTCGTAGTTAAATTCTCGATTATCGCTTCTGTTATTTCTTCTGTACTCATTTGTTTTCCATCTTTTATATTTAAGTCTGATGTGTGATAGCCCTGCTCCAGGCAATCCATTACTGCTGTTTCAATTGCTTTTGCTTCTTCCTTCATTCCTAGAGAATATTCGAGCATTAATGCAGTTGACAGAATCATTCCGATTGGATTTGCAATTCCTTTTCCAGCGATGTCAGGAGCGGAACCATGAACCGGTTCATACATGCCCAGGCCATCTGTGCGGACACTTGCTGATGGGAGCATTCCCAGTGACCCTGTCAGAACAGAAGCTTCATCACTTAAAATATCACCGAATAAGTTCTCTGTTACAATAACATCAAAGCCGCTCGGATTTGTAATAAGCTTCATTGCTGCTGCATCTACCAGCAAGTGTTCTACTTTTACGTCTGGATAGTCAGCTGCTTTCTCATTGACAATTTCTCTCCACATCCGGCTCGACTCTAATACATTTGCCTTATCGACCGAGGTTAAATGTTTATTACGGATTTGTGCAGATTCGAAGCCTTTTTCAACAATTCTTTCAATCTCTTGTCTTGAATAGGCTAACGTATCTACGACATCCTCTCCGTTGTTTCTGCGTTCCCTCGGTTCGCCAAAATACAAACCGCCAGTCAGTTCACGAACAATCATCATATCTGAGTCTTTGACAATCTCTTCTTTTAAAGGAGAAGCATGCAAAAGGGATGGGAATGATTTAACAGGGCGCAGATTAGCAAATAATCCTAAGCCTTTACGAATTCCGAGCAGCCCTTTCTCCGGTCTGAATTCAGGCGGCTGATTATCCCATTTCGGACCTCCGACTGAGCCCAAGAGAACAGCATCCGCTTCTTCACATGCTTTTAGTGTATCATCAGGTAATGGCACACCATAACGGTCAAGAGCATCTCCGCCAATAGCACACTCCTGGAGAACAAAATCATGATGATATTCACTTTCAATTGCTGCGAGCACCTTTTTAGCTGACTCCATAATTTCTTTACCGATTCCATCTCCAGGTAACAGGACGATTTTCTTTTCCATTATTATTTCTCCTTCTTTTCACTCGTGAACGAGCTGTTTAATAGTTGCTTTTTTCTGAACATAATAGCGATTTATCGCTTGAATAAGTGCATTGGCTGAAGCCTGCAGGACATCCTGTGCTGCGCCGCGGCCATTGTTAATTTGTTCATTTATTTTGATTTGCACATGTGCCTCTGCCAGGGCATCTTTTCCGCCGCCGACAGAATTCAGCTGGTAATCTGTCAAAGTGATTTCTTCATCTATTAAAGAATTAATTGTCTTATACAGCGCTTCGACACTTCCTCTTCCGTACTCTGTTGCTTCTACATTCACCCCGTTTGGAGCTTTTAAAACAACTGTTGCAGATGGTGTATCCTGTGTATCATAGGATACGCCGAATTGAATTAATTCGTATTTATCAATGTTGGAGGAATCTGTTTTGATTTCCATTACAATAGCATAGATATCATCGTCTGTTACTTCTTTTTTATGATCTGTCAGCTGTTTAAATTGTTCAAAAGCCTCTTTTAACTCTGCTTCTGTTAATTCAATTCCAAAGGTATTCACTTTATCTTTAAAAGCATGTCTTCCGGAATGCTTGCCGAGGAATAATGTATTTGGAGTTACTCCGACCAGCGCCGGTGTGATAATTTCATACGTCTCTGCATGCTTCAGGACGCCATCCTGGTGAATGCCTGATTCATGAGAGAAAGCATTTCTTCCAACAATCGCTTTGTTTGCCTGCACATACATTCCTGTCAATTTAGACACAAGATCACTCGTTCGTTTCGTTTCATCGAATTTCAAACTTGATGCATATGGGAAATAATCAGAGCGTACATGTAATGCTAAAGCAACTTCCTCTAACGCTACATTTCCTGCCCGCTCTCCGATTCCATTAATAGCACCTTCTACCTGAGTTACGCCATTTTGAATAGCAGAAAGTGTATTAGCTACTGCTAATCCCAGGTCATTATGGCAGTGACAGGATAATTCTACTTTATCAATATTCAGTACATTTTCTTTTATATAACGGAACATGCTGCCATAATCCTCCGGCGTTGCATAACCAACGGTATCCGGCAGGTTAATGACAGTTGCTCCTGCATCAATGACCTTTTCAATAATCTCTGCTAAGAAGGCTTTGTCGGAACGAGTCGCATCCTCCGCAGACCATTCGACATGATTAAATTTTTCCTTTGCGTAGCGAACCATGCTCACAGCCGTTTCGACAACTTCCTCAGGAGACTTCTTCAGCTTATATTTCATATGAATGGGAGATGTAGCAATAAATACGTGGATAGCCGGTTTAGCGGCATCCTTTACTGCTTCATAAACTGCATCAATGTCCGATTTAACAGTGCGGGCTAAACCAAGAACAGTTGATTTTTTTATATTTTGGGCAATCGCCTGAACAGCTTCAAAATCTCCTTTGGAGGAGGCTGGAAATCCAGCCTCAATCCGATCCATTCCATATCTTTCAAGCTGTTTGGCAATCTGTAATTTTTCTTCTTTATTCAAATTAACTCCAGGTGACTGTTCGCCATCTCTAAGAGTTGTATCAAAAAACTTAATTATTGGCATGTGCTTTTTCATCCTTTTTTGCATCATCACTAATTGGATTTTTAATGAATGGCATTAAAGCACGTAACTCCCTTCCAACAACTTCAATTTGATGTTGATTTTCACGGCGGTTAATTGCATTAAATTGCGGACGGCCAGTCTGATTTTCAGAAATCCATTCTTTCGCAAATTTACCAGTTTGGATATCAGAAAGAATGTCTTTCATGCGCTCTTTCGTTCCTTCATCAACAACACGCGGACCAGATACGAAGTCTCCCCATTGTGCAGTATCAGAGATAGAATAACGCATATTTTCCAATCCACCTTCATAAAGCAGGTCAACAATCAGCTTTAATTCGTGTAAACATTCAAAGTATGCAACCTCTGGCTGATAGCCAGCTTCTGTTAATGTTTCAAAGCCTGCTTTTACAAGTGCTGTTGCTCCACCACATAATACAGCCTGCTCTCCAAACAGATCTGTTTCTGTTTCTTCCTGGAAGGTTGTTTCTAATACACCGGCTCTGGCTGCGCCAATACCATAAGAGTATGCAAGTGCTATATCTTTTGCATTTCCAGTATAATCTTGTTCAATTCCGTATAATCCCGGTACACCGGCACCTTCTTCAAATGTACGTCGTACAAGATGTCCAGGTCCTTTTGGTGCTGCTAAGAAAACATCTACGTTAGAAGGAGGCACGATTTGTGTAAAGTGAATATTAAATCCGTGAGCGAATGCAAGTGCATTTCCTTCTTGTAAATTATCCTTGATGCTTTCTTGATATACTTGTGGCTGCATTTCATCTGGAAGCAATACCATCACTAAATCTGCCTGAGCTGTTGCTTCTGCTACAGAATATACGTTAAAGCCGTCTGCTTCTGCTTTTTGCTGTGATTTCCCCGGGCGTAAACCAACAACTACCTCAAAACCGGAATCTCTTAAGTTCATTGCATGTGCATGACCTTGTGAACCATATCCAATGATTGCGATTTTTTTATCTCTTAGTACCTCTTTATTAATATCCTTGTTGTATAATACCTTTGCCATAATGTAATCTCCCTCTCATCTTTATCTATTTTTTTAATTTCACAGGATATGATGACTTCTGTATTGTCCTTTGGACGTTCTTAACAGAAGCTCCTGTCTTTCTATTATCCGTGAGCTGAAATACTATTTAGCTCACTAAAACCTTGTTCAGGCTGATAACCTCTTGGAAATGCTGTTAATCCAGTTTTCGTTAAGTCCTTAATTCCATATGGTCTGAGCAATGAAATTAACGCATCGACCTTTTCCGGCTTCCCGGTAACTTGTATTGTCAGACTATCCTTGCTGATATCAATAACATCTGCACGGAATGCAGAGATTAATGTCATAATTTCTGCTCTTGTCTGATTGGTAGCAACAACTTTTACTAAAGCAAGCTCCCTGGTCACAATTGCTTTATCTGTGACATCTAAAACCTTAATCACATCGATTTGCTTGTTCAGCTGTTTTGTTAATTGCTCCAGCTTCTGCTTATCGGAAACTTCAACGACAAATGTCATTTTGGAAATACCTTTCACATCCGAAGCTCCGACAGAAATACTTTCAATATTAAACTGGCGCCGGTTCAGCATGCCAGTTATTCTATTTAACACCCCGCCACGATCTTGTACTGTGGCAATGATTATGCGTTTCATTTTGTCACCCCAATCATTTCGTGCATTCCTTTACCCGGTGCAATCATCGGATATACACATGTATCTCTGTCAATACGGCAGTCAATAACAACAGGACCATCATGTGAAAAAGCCTCTTCCAAAACTTTCGGAACATCTTTTTCATCTGATACACGCATTCCTTTAATTCCATAACTTTCCGCCAGTTTCACGAAATCAGGGTTTTCTGAAAATAAGGAGTGTGAGTAGCGTTTCTCATAAAATGTTTCCTGCCACTGTCTTACCATTCCAAGCGCATCATTATTTAAAATAACAACTTTTACTGGCAGATTTTGAGATTTCAAGATAGCCAGCTCCTGCAATGTCATTTGAAAACCGCCATCTCCTACTACAGATATAACTAGATGATCCGGTTTGGCGATTTGTGCGCCAATTGCAGCAGGAAAGCCAAATCCCATGGTGCCGAGTCCCCCAGAGGTTACCCAATTGTCAGGGTTTTTAAAAGGATAAAATTGAGCTGCCCACATTTGATGCTGTCCAACATCTGTTGTTACAACTGCTTCTCCTTTAGACTTCTCATGAATCTGCTCTATCAGCCATTGCGGACTGATTGGACTGTCGCCCCGGTCATACCAAAGTGGATATTTCTTTTGATTGCTCTTTAATTTATCCAGCCATTTCGTATAATCTCCACGTTTCACTTCCTGCTGCAGCAGCACATTCAATGCCTGCTTTGCATCTGCCACAATCGGAATAGCTGTCTTCACATTTTTTCCTATTTCAGCAGGATCAATATCGATATGAGCCACTTTTGCATTTGGAGCGAAGTGCTGCAGATTTCCAGTTAAACGATCATCGAATCGTGCTCCGATATTGATAAGCAAATCACTTTCATAGATTGCTGTATTCGCTGTGTATGTTCCATGCATTCCGCCCATGCCAAGCGATAAATTATCGCCGCCGGGATAACTCCCCAGACCCAGCAGTGTCGTAACAACCGGAATCTCCCAATTATTAACAAATTGTTTTAACTCTTCTGTTGCACCAGATAACAGAATTCCTGCTCCGGCAAGCAATACTGGTCTTTCCGCTTTGCTCAGCACATCTGTTATCTTTGAGATTTGCATCGGATTCGGATAAACAGTCGGCTGATAGCCGGGTAAATAAAAATCATCCTCATAATCATTAATAGTAACTGTTTCAGAGATACTTTTAGGAATATCAATCACAACCGGTCCCGGTCTGCCTGTAGTTGCAATGTGAAATGCCTCATTCACAATTCTCGGTAAATCTGCAATATTATTAACCTGATAATTGTACTTGGTAACTGGTGTAGTAATTCCTATCATATCCGCTTCCTGAAAAGCATCTGTTCCAATAACCTGCTCTGCAACCTGCCCCGTGAATACAACAAGTGGAATGGAATCCATCATGGCATCTGTTATGCCTGTAATTAAGTTAGTTGCTCCCGGACCAGAAGTTGCTATAACAACGCCCGGTTTTCCTGATACTCTTGCATATCCTTCCGCTGCATGTATGGAGCCTTGCTCATGTCGCGAAAGTACATGCTTGAAGGATGTATCGTTTCGATGCAGTGCGTCATAAATTGGTAAAACAGCACCCCCCGGGTACCCAAATACAACTTCAACGCCTGCTTTTTCTAATGCCTGAACTAACAAATCAGATCCTGTGACCAAATTGCTCTTCACTTCTACTTCTTGATTTGCATTAACTTTCACAACAATGCCCCTCCTTTTTTCTTAAAAAACTGAACCTTTTGATTAAACTAACTATTTCCTGCAATGCGGGTTTGGAAGTTTTTATTTAAAATAATAAAAAAAGACCCTTTCCCCCCCATGTACATGTGTTTCTATCATGTATGGGGCGAAAAGGATCTGCTTTTCACGGTACCACCCAGTTTCGCAAAGTTCTTTCAAACTTTGCCTCAATAGCTGCCAGAGCTATGTTTGATAACAGGTACATTGATTACCATGCACCTGGTCACATATAATTGGAATGTTCCTTTCCATGTGACACTCAGGGACGATGTCGGAATAAGTAGCAATTCTGGGCTTCCAGCAACCCCAGATCTCTGTAAAAGCTATTCGTCTTTTCCTTTTTTCCCGTCAACGTATTAATTATATTTGTGAAGTAACAACTTCTCATTATCTTAAAAGTTGTTTTGTTAAGAAATATCTTATATTGCGAACAATCATATCTTGTTTCCGTATGATAGTCAATAGTATTTTGTAATTTTTTTAATAATTCTATTTAGTCTGATTTTATGTATGCGTTTTCATTGTTGTTATGCGTTACACTCGCATTTTTCTTTAAAATTATATTACAGTTTGTTTTTTGTTTGAAAATTATAGAGATACTTTTTTATTACTTATATCTGGTAATCCTAAAATGAAATCTCCCAAATTTTTAATCATATACTTAATCAATGAATACTATCATTGTTACGTCAAATCTCCCTCAGGAAAGATTTTTCCAATTACATAAAAGTGCCATTGCACAATCAGTTACTTGATTGTGCAATGGCACTTATCATTCATTCTGTTCATAGAACCTATTTTTAATCCCGGTTCAAATAATCCGTAATCGCACCCAGAGAAGAACATCTTACATTATGTGCGTATTTGCCTAAGATACCTTTTTTATATAATTCTGGTGCTTTCCATGCTTGCCGGCGCTTGTCCAATTCTTCATCGGAAAGGTCCACAAAGATCTCTTTTGTAGATGAATCAATGGTGACACTGTCCCCTTCTTCGAGAAGTGCAATTGGGCCGCCAGATTGAGCTTCTGGTGAAATATGTCCAACTACTAAACCATGTGTACCGCCAGAAAAACGTCCATCTGTTAATAAAGCAACAGACTCTCCCATTCCTTTACCTACGAGAATACTGGAAATAGACAGCATTTCCGGCATTCCCGGCGCACCTTTTGGTCCTACATAGCGGATAACAAGCACATCGCCGTCTTTAATTTTATTACTCATTACAGCCTTTGTTGCCTCTGCTTCTGTATCAAATACACGTGCAGGGCCGGTATGTCTGGTTACTTTAACACCAGATACCTTTGCAACTGCACCAGTTGGGGAAAGATTCCCTTTTAGAACGATCAATGGTCCATCTTCTCTTTTCGGTTCGTCTAATGGCATAATTACCTTTTGACCTTCTTTTAATGATGGAGCATCTTCTAAATTCTCTTTGATTGTTTTTCCTGTTACTGTCATACAATCTCCGTGAAGATAGCCATTTTCATAAAGGAGCTTCATCACTGCCTGGACCCCGCCGACATTGTGAAGGTCCTGAAATACAAATTGGCCGCTCGGCTTCAAGTCAGCCAGATGAGGTACTTTTGCCTGGATACGGTTAAAGTCGTCAATAGTCAAGTCTACTTCTGCTGCATGAGCCACTGCTAATAAGTGAAGAATAGCATTCGTAGAACCGCCAAGTGCCATAACAACGGTAATCGCATTTTCGAAGGCTTCTTTCGTCATAATATCTTTTGGATAAATCTCTTTTTCCAGCAATGTTCTAATGGCTTTTCCAGCTGCTTCCACATCCTTCAGTTTTTCCTGAAATTCTGCCGGATTGGAAGAACTTCCCGGCAAACTCAGTCCCATTGCTTCTGCCGCGGAAGCCATTGTATTCGCGGTATACATTCCGCCGCACGCCCCTGCACCTGGACAGGCATGGCATTCTATGCGATTCAATTGCTTATCATCAATTTTTCCTGCATTATGCTGTCCGACACCTTCAAATACAGAAACTATATCAAGATCCTTCCCATCAAGATTACCTGGTGCAATGGTTCCCCCGTATACAAAAATAGCCGGAACATCAGAATTGGCAATAGCCATCATACACCCGGGAATATTCTTATCACAAGCTCCAATCGCAACAAGGGCATCCAGATTCTCTGCGCCGACAACTGTTTCAATTGAATCAGAGATAAGATCTCTGCTTGGCAAAGAATAGCGCATCCCCTGTGTTCCCATGGAAATCCCGTCTGATACCGTAATCGTATTGAAAATCAATGGTACCGCATCGGCTTGACGCACACCTTTTTTAGCAATTAATGCTAAATCATTCAAATGTATATTACATGGCGTTACCTCGGCCCATGTGCTGGCAACTCCGACCATCGGCTTTTTAAAGTCTTCATCAGTAACACCGACAGCACGCAGCATTGCCCTATTTGGAGCACGCATAGTGCCATCAAAAGCTTTACTTTTTGTTCTTAAATCTTTCCCCATTTTTACACCTTCCTTTTCGCCCTATTATAGGTATAATATTCCCATAGTTCAATCTATTTAGTGTTTTTTTCTTTTTTTACAGATATTAAGGGAAGCGTTTTCTCTATTATAGTGAAGCAATTCTGTTCTTATAATATTCTCTATTATCATATGAACCTTTGATCTGTTGTTCTTATACAATACGAAACTTTATATTGACAATACATTGGATGTTGCTATATTGGTAAGAAATACTTTTTCATATGAATCTGCATTTTCAAATACTTTTATGTTAAAATATCCGTATGTTATCAAAAAATAATCAAACAACATCCGTTTTTAACTTACTGAAAGTATCTTATCTTTATAAAAAATAATTTATTGTTTGTTAATAAACAAATCAATTGATTTATTCTAAGGACATTACTTATTTTTATAAAAGATTGGGTTCATGAAGAGTTGCTATCATATCTAATAATGCCCGATTGGTATTATTTTGATATCCATTTATTAAATTTATTTCAAAGGAGCTTACCATTCATGCTAAAAGATCAGCACATCCTAAGAATACCCGGACCAAGTCCTATTCCCCCAAGTGTCGGGCGCGCAATGAACCAGACAATGATAGGTCACCGCGGGAAAGAAACGAAAGAATTATTAGAACGTATTCTTCCAAAGCTAAAATCAGTGTTTGGAACAAAGCAGGATGTTATTCCTGTTGCCGGGAGCGGTACAGCAGGATTAGAAATGGCTGTCAGCAATGCAGCACATCCAGGAGATGATGTTCTTGTTATCGTCAGTGGGGCATTTGGCGATCGTTTTGCAAAGATATGTCAAGCTTTTCAATTAAAATTACATCGGATTGATGTAGAGTGGGGAGAAGCAATTAACCCCCAAACAGTTCAAGAGTATTTACAAGAGCATCCGGAAATCAAGGTCGTCTTTGCTACATATTGTGAGACTTCTACGGGTGTATTAAATCCAATCGAAAACCTGGCTAAAACCGTACATGAATCTTCTGATGCACTTCTCGTTGTTGATGGTGTATCCTGTCTTGGCGGTGTGGAAGCCAGCATGGACGAGTGGGGTGTTGATATCTATGTAACTGGATCACAAAAAGCGTTTATGCTGCCGGCTGGTCTGATGTTTATTGCAGCAAGTGAGCGGGCATGGAAGGTAATTGAGGAAAATCCGCAGCCGCGTTTTTATTTAGACATGCGTGTCTACCGAAAAAACTTAGAAAAAGTTTCCACACCTTATACTCCGGCTCTTTCTCTTTTATTCGGTCTGGAACAGGTCCTGACTCTGATGGAAGAAGAAGGATTGGAAAATGTATATCAGCGCCATATCTTAATGCGTGACATGACAAGAGTTGCTTTTAAAGCTTTAGATATTCCTTTATTAACAACGGATGAAGATGCTTCCCCAACCGTAACAGCTGTCCATCCGGCTGATTTTGATGCAGAAGCACTGCGTTCCGTAGTAAAAGCACAATTCAACCTGACTCTAGCCGGCGGTCAGCAGCATATGAAGGGTTCTATTTTCCGAATTGGCCATATGGGATATTGTTCTCCTGCTGATGTGTTACAAACTATCAGCCTGCTCGAGATCGGTCTTATGAAAATAGGAAAAGATATTCAGCTTGGTAAGGGTGTTCAGGCAGCTCAAGAAATTTATTTGCAACAGGAGGAAAAGTAAGCCATGACATATCGTGTTCTAATTAGTGACCCGTTAAGTGAAGAAGGTATTAAACCGTTAAGAGAGGCGGAAAATATTGAGATCGTTAAAAATCCAGGCTGGGATGAAACAGAGCTTTTGGAGAATATCGATCAATTTGATGCTTTATTAGTCCGCAGTCAGACACAGGTAACTCGTCCTTTACTTGAAAAAGCAGCACGCTTAAAAATTGTCGGACGTGCAGGAGTCGGAGTAGATAATATTGACTTGGATGCCGCAACAGAAAATGGAATTATTGTAGTAAATGCACCAAATGGAAATACCAATTCTGCTGCGGAGCATACTGTTGCAATGATTATGTCCCTATCCAGAAATATTCCGCAGGCTTTCCATGCTTTAAAGCAAAAGCAATGGGACCGTAAACGCTTTGTCGGTGTAGAATTAAAACAGAAAACATTAGGTGTTGTCGGTTTGGGAAGAATTGGCGCTGAGGTAGCAAAGCGTGCAAAAGGTCAGCGGATGAATGTTATTGCCTACGACCCATTCCTGACAGATGAAAAAGCAGAGCAGATGGGAATCAAGCGCGGCACACTGGAAGAGGTACTTCAGGCAGGCGATTTCATAACAGTTCATACACCATTATTAAAAGAAACAAGACATCTGATTAATGCAGAAGCTTTTGAATTGATGAAGGATGGTGTACAGATTGTCAACTGTGCCCGCGGCGGAATTATTGATGAAGATGCTTTATATGATGCCATTGTTTCTGGAAAAGTGGCTGGAGCAGCACTGGATGTATTTGAGCAGGAGCCTTTTACAGAGCATAAACTGCTTACTTTGCCAGAGGTTGTTGCTACACCGCATTTAGGTGCAAGTACAGTAGAAGCCCAGGAAATTGTCGCTGTTGATGTCAGTCATGATGTTATCCGTTTCTTAGAAGGAAAAGCCGTACGTCATCCAGTCAACCTTCCTTCTATTCCAAGTGAAGCGATGCATCAAATCGAGCCTTATTTCTATTTAGCAGAAAAGCTCGGTACGTTTATTATTGATTTAGCGAATGAAGTTATCAGTGAGATTCGCATTAGCTATTCTGGAGACTTAAGTGAAATAGAATCAGGCCCTGTCACACGTAATGCAGTGAAAGGAATTTTAAAACGTTACCTGGGCAGCCGTGTAAATGATGTCAACGCATTATATCTGGCTGATCGTAAAGGAATTACTGTCAGCGAAAGTAAAAGATCTGCACGAAAGGGATTTACAAACCTGATTACCATAGAAGTGATTGGGGCTTCTGGAAGCAGAAAAGTTTCCGGTACGCTTTTAAACGGTCTGGGACCGCGTCTTGTCCGTGTAGATGACTACCAGGTTGATGCTACACCGGAAGGCCACATGGTTGTCATTCAGCATATTGACCAGCCTGGTGTTATCGGACGCATGGGAAGTGCCTTTGCAGAGCATAATATTAATATTGCTACCATGCAGGTGGATCGTTCCGATGTAGGCGGCAACGCAATTATGCTGCTGACTATTGACCGTCATTTAGAAGACAAAGCGCTTGCTGAAATTGCACTATTGGATGAAATTAAATCTGTCACTGCAATTGATTTATAAGAAAAAAACTCTTTTCATTACGCAAAGACGTCTTTAACCGGTACATATCTGGTTAAAGACGTCTTTTTGATTTCCTATGCAATATTTAATTCTCCTGCTGCACCCCTAACTATAAGTTTGCAGGATATTCTTCAGTTCTTTAAGTGATTTTATTTCAAAATCTGGCTCAACGGCACTATTATTTTTTGCATCAAATCGATTAAGCCAGACGGATTCAATACCTGTCCGGTTCGCCCCAATAATATCTGTATTCAGATTATCTCCTACCATTATTGCATCTTCTGCTTTAATATCTAATGCTTTTAAAACAACGTTAAATATCTCTGGATCCGGCTTTCCAGTACCAATATCACCTGAAATAAATATTTTTTCAAAATACGGTATTAATTCAGGTGAAATCTCTAATTTAAGGTTCTGGAGACTTGGAGAGCCATTTGTAACTAGTGCAAGGCGGTAATCCTTCTCAAGCTCTGTAAGAACTGTAAGTGCATCCTCAAATAAACAAGGGCTCTCTATCCGATAAGTCAGAAAAGCTTTAGCCAGTTTTTTAGCAAGTTTAGGATTATTTACCCCGGTGTCTTCTAAACCCGCCCGCCAGGCTTTTTCTTGATATACCGGAGCGATGTCCCTGAGCTGTTGAAATTCCTCTCCAGGATCATCAAAGGTTGCCCACAGTCCTTCAAATGGGTTAATTCCAATTTTTTGCGTATATGTATAAGTCGGATAAGAAGCATACAGTTCTCTGGCTCGATCGCGAACATTTTTTTCTAATTCCTCTGGCGAGATCCCTGCTTCCTTTTCCGCAAGCTGACACGTCAAATTGAAAGCATCCTTGACACTTTTTTTATCCCACAGCAGTGTATCATCTAAATCAAATAATACCATTTTTTTCATTATTTATATCCCCGCTTTGTTATTTAATTAGTACGCGTAATCATAATTTAATAAATTAATTTAAAATTTAGTCTTGCTAAAATCTTTCATATGTCTTATGATATATAGAAATTTAATCAATGGCAAGGAGACTTTTGATATGGAAGAACAAACTATTCGCGTACAACGATGTGAAACAAAAAAAGAAAAGCCACAGGATGATCAATTAGTTTTTGGTAAAATTTTCACGGACCATATGTTTGTGATGGATTATTCAGAACCGTTAGGGTGGCATAATGCGAGCATTGTACCATATCAACCACTACAAATTGAACCTTCTGCAATGGTATTCCACTATGCACAATCTGTTTTTGAAGGTTTAAAAGCCTATCGTACGGATAACGGAAGCATTGAGTTATTTCGTCCAGAGAAAAACATGGAACGTTTAAACAGATCGAATGATCGTTTATGTATCCCTCCGATTGACGAAGAATTTGCTTTAAAAGCAATTAAACAACTGGTTTCAATTGATCGTGATTGGGTCCCTCATACAGAAGGTACATCGCTATATATTCGTCCTTTTATTATTTCTACAGAAACTTACATCGGCGTATCTGCAGCTGCACATTATAAATTTATTGTTATTCTTTCTCCAGTAGGCGCTTATTATAAAGAAGGCCTTGACCCGGTTAAGATTGCTGTAGAAAATGAATATGTCCGTACTGTAAAAGGCGGTATGGGTGAAGCAAAAACCGGCGGTAACTATGCAGCCAGCTTAAAAGCACAGGAAATAGTTGCAAAAACCGGTTATACGCAGGTTCTCTGGTTAGACGGTGTTGAAAAAAAATATATTGAAGAAGTTGGAAGCATGAATGTTTTCTTCAAAATTAATGGAGAAATTGTTACACCCAAACTAAATGGAAGCATTCTTTCAGGTATTACCCGCTCCAGTGTAATTGAATTATTAAATTACTGGGATATCCCGGTAGTTGAAAAACGTATTTCTATTGAAGAACTTTACGAGGCTTATAAAAATGGAGAATTAGAAGAAGCATTCGGTTCTGGAACTGCTGCAGTTATCTCTCCAATCGGTGAATTAAAATGGGAAGATAAACAAATGGTTGTCAATGAAGGGAAAACGGGAGAAATTTCGAAAAAACTTTATGACACGATTACAGGTATCCAATATGGTCATATAGAAGATCCATTTAACTGGATGCAAAACATTGAAACGGGAAGCACTGTGAAACATTAATAAATAAACCAGGCCGGGTATTACTCCCGGTCTGGTTTTTTAGTTTATATAAATTTAAGAATTGATACCGTATTAAATCAAATATACCGTGTATGCTATATCGATTTTTTTACCATTTACTTATAGTAATTTATTACCGGCAGACTGCCACAATTGATACCATTCTTCTCTTGTCAATGTAATATCAGCTGCTTTTACCATTTCTGTCAGACGTTTTGGTGTCATTGTACCGATAATGGTCTGTACATTAGCCGGATGACGTAAAATCCATGCTATGGCAATCGTTTCACGTGCCACGCCATATTTTTCCCCAAGCTTATCCAGTTCCTTATTTAATTCTGGATATGCATCACGGTCCATGATAAAACCACCGAAAAATCCATACCGAAGCGGCGACCAGGCCTGAATAGTCATGTTATTTATCTGACTGTAATCGATAACCCCGCCGTCAAAATCCATTGCCTGATCAAATGATGTATTCGCATACAATCCTTGATTAATCATACCAGAATTTGTGATACTTAATTGCAATTGATTGGCTACCAATTCCTGATCAACATACCTTTTCAGCAGTTCAATCTGACGCGGCCGGGAATTACTCACACCGAAATGTCGGACTTTACCGCTTTTTTCCAGATTTGAAAACGCCTCTGCTACTTCTTCCGGTTCCATAAGGGCGTCAGGGCGGTGAATAAGAAACACATCTAAGTAGTCTGTTTTCAAGCGCTTTAAGCTATTTTCAACAGATGAAATTAAATATTCTTTGGAAGAGTCATAAAATCCACTGCGTATCCCTGCTTTTGACTGAATAATCAATTTTTCACGGATAGACGGATTCATTTCAATCGCTTCTGCAAATACTGATTCAGATTTTCCTTTTCCATAAATATCAGCATGATCAAAAAAGTCGATTCCATGCTCTAATGCATTATGAATCACTTTATTCGCTTCCTCTTTCGTGCTCTGGTGCATGACCATACAGCCTAAAGAAATGACTGGAACAGATAATTCACTATTTCCTAATTGTATACGTTTCATAATATCTACCTCCTTCTTACATTTTATCACAAGGTTCGACAATACCGATAATATTCCGGATTTGTTTTTATTAGATATCTTGTTCGTAATACCTCTTCACTGCCCTTGATTTGATCCATCCGCGTGAATCAAGAACACATGCTAGAAGTTAAAGAGAAATAAATTAGTTCAATTTATATAATTCACTTAAGAAAAACCATGAAAATCATTTGGTCTTTAAAATACTGGTGCTCTTGCCAAAGAGCTCTCCGCTCCGGGAAGTAGCTTCCATCTATATGAAATATGTTTCTTTTACTTTCTTACAAAAAATTTATGCTATTTCTAGTGGAAGAAATACACGGAGACTCCTGTGGGAATGCGCAAATGTCTTCGGTGGGACGAGTAATCGCAGTCCCAGTGGGAAGACCCCACAGAAAAAAAGTACTCTTCTTTTTTCTGCCGCAGGCATAAGTGCGACTTTAGCTCTGTCTGCGCCTGTCTGCTTGCCAATCGCTAAGTCTTTTTAGAGGAGGCTGAGCTCGGGACCCACGAAAAGCGTAGCGTATTTCTGGAGCGGCTACCTTCAACAATTTTATTTGCTTTCTTATTCTTTTAAAAATATAAGAAAATCCTGTAGAGAAAAACTAGTTCTCTCTACAGGATTTTCTATTATCACAATAAATCGGGGTAAATTTTTAAAGCTGTAAGTTGATTATTTTTTTTGATTCGCAATGCTGCCCTCAGCCATTTGAATCATTCGTTTAACCATCTCACCACCGACTGCACCGTTTTCACGGGCAGTGGTATCAGCTCCTAAATTCACATGCATTTCATCAGCGATTTCTTCTTTCATCTGATTTACTGCACGCTCTGCTTGCGGTACTAACAACGCATTTCTTCGTTTGTCAGCCACCTCAGACCCTCCCCTTTTATTCGAAAGCAAGTGTAATACTTGCTTGCTTTTATCTTGTGCAGAACGCAATAAACTATACCAAAAGATTTTACCTTCTTAACCGTTTTCAGTACACAATGATTAACATTTACAATCAGGAAACGAATTATGTAGTATTTAAGACAAATGAAAAGTTTTTGCATAAGTGGATTAAATAGTACATAAGTATATCAAGTGATTCAAAAACTACAAGAGGATCTTCAAAAAGTCCAATAAAAATGACACGGCGAATTTCCGCGTTAACGAATTTCTTGGTCCTATTTATTGAACTTTTTGAACTCGAACTAAAGGAATTTTTAAGGAGGAACACTTGATGTTAAAAGCAGATTACAGCGTCAACATTGACCTGCCCCAATCAGAGGTATGGAGTTATTTAGAAGATTGGTCTCATTGGGCAAAGCAGGTCCCTGGTTATCAAACACATAAGAAAGTATCCACAGCTGACTCGATTTGGGAGCTGCATGGGAAAGTCGGCACAATCACTAAGGATCTCAAACTGTATGTCAGAATCGTGGAAATGACGTCTCCATCTACCGTTCAATTCCGGGTTCGTGATTCTGAAAACCGGTGTTTAGGAAGCGGCTGTTTTAAGCTTTCCGGGCTCACTTCCCGTTCCTCCGAACTGACCTGTTTATTGGAACTTGAATTAAAAGGGCTTACTGGGAAAATAAGCGCACCACTTATCGGCTCTCTTCTTCCAGCATTGCTTGAAAAATTTGTTCAGCGCATTATAAAGCCTTTAAAAGAGGCAGATTATGTTGCTTTATCACTTTAAATGCATGCAGTTTACTCTTTCTCCCAACAGTGATACATTAATATAGGTTTCATTATCATTGTCGGGAAAGGAAATATGCACATGGATCAAGCAAAACAACCTACTGTATTTAAAGAATATGCCTATATTATTATTGGAGCAACCATTGTCGGATTAGCATATAATATCTTCTTCCTGCCGGCGCGATTAGCTGCCGGTGGCCTATCAGGAATCAGTACCATTCTTTATGAGCTGTACGCTATTAACCCTGCACTCAGTCAATTCGTAATTAATATTCCTGTTTTTATTATTGGATGGATTGCCTTGGGAAAGGATTTCAGCATTAAAACGCTTGTAGGGACTTTTTGGGTTCCTCTCGCTATTTTTTTGTCAGCTGATATTCCCATTACGGTTACCAATCCATTCTTAAGTGCACTATATGGCGGACTTATTCTAGGGGCCGGTCTGGGTATTGTCTACAAAGGAAATGGATCAACCGGAGGTACAGCAGCTATTGCTCAAATTGTGAAGAAATTCACTGGTATTTCCAGCGGCTATTCACAATTTATTGTAGATGGACTCGTTGTTATCACTTCTATTTTTGTATTCAGCTTTGAGCTTACATTATTTGCGTTAATGGCAATTTATATCAGCGGTAAAGCAATAGACATTGTCCAATTACGTACCTCTGCAACAAAGCTGGTGATGATTATTACTGATGAGGAAGAAAAGGTACAGCAGCTTATCCAGAACGGCATTGACCGGGGGCTTACAAAAATACGGTCTGTCGGCGGTTACACAAAACTGGATAAAACGATGATCTTGTGTGTGGCGGAACAGACAGAAGCAGTTAAACTGAAAAAATTACTGCAGGAAGAAACTCCGGAAGCATTCACTATTTTTATCAGTGCTTCCGAAATTCTCGGGAGAGGCTTCTCACTTGATAAATATTATGGGCAAAAATTTTAACTTACAAATTTAATAAAGCTGGAATATCGGGAAAACATCCTGATATTCCAGCTTTTTTTAGTCTCCATACAGCAGCTAAGGAAGCATATTTATAAAGTTTTGATAAGCAAATCCTCTAACCTGCTCCTCTGAATAATGCTTTTGTAATTCATTCAGTAAATAATCGTAGCCTGATGAATTAGTGATATTATCAATATAACAGCTTATCCCATCAAAATCAGAGCCGAAGCCGATATTTTTTTCTCCGCCAAGAGCACAAACGTGGTCAATATGTTCACAAAGGTCAGCAACTGTTGCCGTTCTTGCATCTTTTTTCAGAAAGACTGGATAGAGCGCAAAATGAATAGGCGCATTTTTAGCAATCAAAGCTTTCAGCTGATCATCGTATAAATTTCTGGGATGATCACAAATTGCCCGGACATTGGAATGCGAAGCAATTGGATAATTGGCAAGTTCCATCACATCCCAAAAAGCTTTAACGGAGAGATGAGATACATCTGTTAAAACTTTATTCTTATTATTTAACTGGACAACTTCCTTTCCGAGTGTTGTAAGTCCTGCCCCTCTCGGCTCCCCGGCACCATCTGCACATAGATTGGCAGGATTCCAGGTCAGTCCAAAGGATTTCACACCCATTTGATAAAGTTTTTGGAGCTTTTCGATATCATTGCCGATAGCTTCTGCTCCCTCTAAAGTTAACACCGCACCGATTTCACCTGGACCAAGTGTGTGAATATCCTTCCAGTCATGGATAAACTTTACGTTCTCATTCTTTCCAACAATTTCTTCATGAAAAAGGTTTGCTTGTTCTTCTGCATACTTCCATTGATCTATTGTAGTAACTGTTTCCGGATTCACAAAAATTGCAAAAAACTGGACACTGACATTTCCTTCTTCCAGTCGTTTCAGGTTTGTTTCTATCTCCGGTGCGTCTCGAAAATCAAGTTTTCTTTGCTCCAGGCTGGCTGTCTGAAGCTTTAATAACGCATCACAATGTGTATCAATTACCTTCATTTCCTATTACCTCACTTTAGATGAATTAATTACTGTACTCTTGCTGTCTAAGCTCTATGCGACGAATTTTACCTGAGGTTGTTTTTGGTAATTCAGAAACAAACTCGATTTTCCGCGGATATTTATAAGGCGCGATCTCGTGCTTCACATAACTTTGCAGGGTCTCCACTACTTCATCGTTCCCGATAATATTATCCTGTAAAACAACAAATGCCTTCACTACATTTCCTCTTATCGGATCTGGGCTTGCAACAACAGCACATTCTTTTACATCAGGATGTTTTACCAAAGTGTCCTCTACTTCAAAGGGGCCGATTGTATAGCCGGAGCTGATAATAATATCGTCACTTCGGCCTTCGAACCAGAAATAACCTTCTTCATCCATGCTTGCCTGATCCCCGGTCACATAATAATTTCCGCGCTGTGACCTTGTTGTTCTTTCTTCATCTTTATAATAGCCTTTAAACAAGGAAGGTGTATCAAGTGGAATAGCAATATCACCTACCACACCAGGCTTTGTCAACTGACCATCTTCGTCAATAACAACCACATCATGCCCTGGAGTCGGTTTGCCCATTGCTCCCGGGCGTACCTCTGTTCCTTTTAAGAATCCGAGCAATAATGTATTTTCCGTCTGACCGTATCCATCTCTGACTGTCACGTCAAAATGCTGTCTGAATTTATCAATGACTTCACGATTTAAGGGCTCGCCGGCAGAAACGGCGCTATGCAATGCATCTAAGTGATAATCATCTAAATTGGAAAGCTTAGCCATTAAGCGATACTCCGTTGGTGTACAGCACAGCACATTAATCTGATGCTTTTCCAAAAGCTCTAAATATTTAGCTGCATCAAATCTGCCATCATAAACAAATGCAGTTGCTCCGGTTCCCATAATGGATAAAAACGGGCTCCATACCCATTTCTGCCAGCCTGGGGCAGCTGTTGCCCAAACTGTATCTCCGTCTTGAATGCTGAGCCAGTAGCGCGGTGCACTGGACATATGTGCAAATCCCCAGCCATGGGAATGAATAACTGCCTTAGGGTTACCTGTCGTTCCAGATGTATAAGATAAAAATGCAACATCGTCTCTTGAAGTTTTTACCGTTTCTAATTGATCGGAAACCTGGTTCTTCTCCTTATCAATGGATACCCATCCTTCTATCTCTTCGCCAATGCTGAATTTAATTAACTGTTCATATTCAGCAACCTTTTTAAATTCCTCCACACAAGCTTCTGTCGCAACAACAGCATTGATTTCTCCATGTGAGATACGAAATTGCAAATCCTTCGTCCGCAGCATTTCAGAGCTTGGAATAATAATGATTCCTAATTTTAAAGCTGCAATATATAATTCATAAGCCTCTATACAGCGCGGCAGCATAATCATTATTTTATCTCCGCGTTTTAATCCATGTTTTAACAGGATATTTCCAGTCTTATTTGCATTCTTGATTAAGTTAGTATAGGTAATTTCTTTCGTATCCCCGTTTTGCTCTTCTAAAATTATCGCTTTTCTTCCTTCATCTGCTGCATACTTTTCAAACTCGGAAGTAATGTTATACCATTCTGGTGCAATTAGATCTGATTTCTTCATCGTATTCCTCCTCAGATTAGTACCTCATACTATATTCTAGTAATTATATCAATAAATTAGAATAGTTTCAAAAGGATTAAAATTTTCTGATAGGAAAAATTATCCTGCCCCTGTTCCCCTTCCTTTAAATAGCTAAAATTTTATGTTCACTTAAATAATGGTGTATGATTATATTCAAAAGGGAATAGTAACACATGAAGGAGTGTTGATAGTGTCAGCATTTAATGAGAAAGATTTTGACAAAGCTTATGATAAAGAAACAAAAAAAATTAATAAACAATTAGATAAAGACATTATTTTTGCAATGATCGGTGATATCAACACTGGAAAATCCTCAACGATTAATCAGCTTATTGGTGACGATGTCGCTAAAGTCGGTGCACGTCCCGGGGAAACGATGGGTATTGATAAATATGTATACCGCGACAAGATTATTTTTGCGGACACACCCGGACTTGATGATATTAATCAAGCAAATTCTGAGGAAACATTCCGGTTTTACCGCAGGGCGGATGTTATTTTATTTTTCTTGAATGCCGCTGGAACTGTCTTTTCAGAAGGGGAAAGAAAATCATTTGAAACAATCAAAAAAGAAAATAAACATATCATTTTTGTTTTAAATAAAATTGATGCAGCGGATGATATTCCGGCGCTTGTTCAATATGTGAAGCAGCATACATCGAATCGTTATCCGGTTATCCCGATTTCTTCCCGGACGGGAGAAAATATCGATAAATTACGAAATGAGATTTTAGAAATTCTTAAAAAAAAAGAAAAGGAAATTCAATTCGCAAGGCTTATTAAGGAGAAATCATCCACGGCGAACAAATGGATTTTAGCGGCCTCCGGATCAGCCACAGCTGTCGGGGCAGCTCCTCTTCCAGGATCTGATTTTATTCCGTTAACTGGAATACAGGTTGGATTAATGATAAAGCTGGCTACCTTATACGAAAAGCCGCTATCTAAAAAGAAAGCAAAGGAATTAACGATTGCGACTATTACCGGAAATATCGGTAAAACTATCTTTCGCCAAGTATCTAAATTTGTCCCGGGGGCAGGCTCCGTTATTGGCGGCAGTGTTGCAGGAGGTATGACACTTGCCATGGGGTATGCTGTGAAATACGCTTATGAGAATAATATTGAGTTGACTGCAGAAACATTGAAATCTCTGTACAGCTATTTTTATAAAAGAGGTAAAAAAGAACAGAACGAAGAAGAGGAATAAAGGAAAGCATGCAGCATGTGCTTTCCTTTATTCCTTAAATTCATCTTTTAGAATAGAATAGATCCTTATATCCTCTTGTTTCCCTTTTCTTTGCATTGATTTTCTTAAAATTCCTTCATAGATCATTCCGGATTTCTCCATCAATTTATAAGAAGCGATGTTATCCGGATGGCATCTTGCATAGATTCGTTCAAGCTTTAATTCTTCAAATCCAAAACGAAGAACAGCCTTTGCCGCTTCTGTTCCAATGCCTTTCCTCCAGTATTCTCTGGAAAGAACATATGCAAGCTCTGCAGAATAATGTTTCGGGTTCCAATTTAAATCCATTGTGCCAATAACACGGTGTTTCTCCTTCCAAACAATTGCCCATGCTCCTCCAGTGCCTTTTTTATACTGAGCAAATAAAAACTCCATAAACGCTTCTGTATCTGCCAGTGTTTCATGTGATTCCCAAGTTAAAAACGGTGTCAGCTCCGGATCGGAAGCATAGTCATAAACATCCTGCAGATCTTCCTTCTTCATTTGTCTTAAAAGCAGTCTCTCCGTTTCCAGTTCAGGGAACGGAATAAATGGGCTCTCCTGCATTGCTTCTCCTCCTTTTTTATGTAAAAATTAAGATAATTATACACAAAAACATCAACTTTTCCAAGTACTTTCCATTTTTTATGTTAAAAATACTATTTCGAAAGAGGTCTTTCTATGTCCTACACAAAAATCAATGAAGAAATTTGGAATAAATGGAGCAAAGAAGGCTATCGCTGGACCCAGCCGATTTCCACAGAGGTATTTCAAAAAGCCAAAAAAGATGTTTGGGATGTCTTATTAACTCCAAGTATTCCAGTTCCTAAAACATGGTTCGGTCATTTAAAAGGCAGGAAGGTGCTCGGTTTAGCTTCTGGCGGAGGTCAGCAAGGCCCAATTTTTGCTGCCGTAGGAGCTGAGGTTACGATTATGGACTTATCTAATGCCCAATTAGAAGCGGAACGTATGGTTTCTGAGCGTGAAGGATACGATATTAAAATTGTTAAATCGGATATGACAGAGCGCTTTCCTTTTCCAGATGAAGCTTTTGACCTTATCTTTCATCCAGTTTCCAACACGTATGTAGAAGATATTGCCCCGATTTGGCAGGAATGTTTTCGTGTGTTGAAGAAAGGCGGCAGCTTGTTATCGGGTTTTACGAATCCAGAAATTTATTTATTTAATGATGCGGAAAAACTGGAGGATATTCGGGTTATTCATCCGCTTCCCTATAATCCGTTAAAGGATTTTACAGAGAATGAACGGTCAGAATTAATCAAAAATGACGGAATGCAGTTTAGTCACACAATGGAAAGTCAAATACGCGGACAATTAAAAGCCGGTTTTTTGCTGAAGGATTTTTATGAAGATTTTGCAGTGACAGAAGACGATTATATTCTTTCTAAGTACTTCCCGCAATTTTACGCAAGCCTGGCAATAAAATTATAAACAATCAGCTGACCAGACACCAGGTCAGCTGATTCAATAATTATTTAAATCCGCTGCTTATACATTTCTTTTCCATCGTAAGTGTAAAGTGTTTCTTTCCCTTCAACAACTGTTTCTAAATGGACAGATCTTCCCCATAACTGATGGATATATGGTAAAACATGCTCCAAATATTTAATATCCAGCTCAATATCCTCATAGCCGTGACGTAAATACAGCTCCCCATTCCGGAGATAGTCACCATTTTCTACTGTGATATATGGAAAGCCCCCATTTACACGCTGGGAGACAAGCTGGTCGCGAATTTGTACATAATCCTTTTCTGTAATCCGATAATCTCTCCCTTTCTTCTCAAAAAGGTACATATCCTCTTTAGCAACTAATTCCTTCGTCAAATAGTTACGGATAAAAGAAATATCGGAATCCATTTCCCTTACTTCAAAAATTTTATCTCTTCCTTTATTCGGTTCACAGCCATTTCTTATCATTTCTTCGGTTGGGTTGTTATAGCGTTCTTCAATATCTTCAAAGATTTTTATCCCTAAGTAATAAGGATTGATTGATGTCCGGGATGGCTGAACAACACCAGCATTCAATTTAGCATATTCAAGCGTCTCTGCTGTTGTTAAATCTAATTCACGCATAATTCGCTGATGCCAATAGGAGGCCCACCCTTCATTCATTACTTTCGTTTCTAATTGCGGCCAGAAGTAAAGCATTTCCTCCCGCATCATCGTCAATACATCACGCTGCCAATCCTCCAGTTCTCTGCTGTATTCTTCAATAAATAATAATAAATCTTTTTCAGGAGAAGGGGGGATTTTCTTTTGCTTTTTTATTTTTCTCTTCTGCGAATGTTTTTCACTTGAATCTAAGCTCCACAGATCATCGTACTCTCCTCTTTTTTTATAGCTGTCTTCATCTGTGGTGTCGTCTTCTGTTTTGGGTGGCAGTTTAAATCGGACAATCGATGGATCAATATGCTCCTGAATCGATAAAATGGCGTCCAAAAAGCTCTCTACCTCTTCCTTCCCGTGCACCATTTCATAATGGGCAATACGCTCAGCAGTTGCTGTCATACTTTCCACCATATCTTTGCGGGTATTGGAAAAACGGATATTATTTTTAAAGAAATCACAATGTGCCAGTACATGGGCAATAATTAATTTATTTTGAATCAGGCTGTTTGTATTTAATAAAAAGGCATAGCATGGATCAGAATTAATCACCAGCTCATAAATTTGGCTTAAACCTAAATCATATTGCAGCTTCATTTTATGGAATTGCTTTCCGAAGCTCCAATGGGTAAAACGCGTCGGCATACCGTAAGCTCCAAATGTATAAATAATATCTGCTGGACAAATCTCATAGCGCATCGGATAAAAATCCAGACCAAACCCTTTAGCTACCTCAGTAATTTCTTCGATAGCATTCGTTAACTCCTTTGTTCCGTTCAAGTGGATTCCCCCTTTAATCAGCTACTACTAGTCTATGTTTCCCGGATGAAATCTTGCCCTTCCTATATTTCTTTCGCAAAATAAAATAAGGAAACTCGCTTTAGCTAAACTTCTTCTGCAATAGTATTTATCAGCAATAAAACAGCCCAAAGAAATAATTACGCAAATCTTTGAGCTGTTATTTTTTTATACATGTTCTGCGGTCTTTTTAAAAAAGCTCTTCATGGCATGATATACATCTGCCTTTTCTTTTAATACATAATGCTTAAACTTAGGGTCTTCGATAGTTTTATAGGCATTCATCAAGGTTGAATAACGATTATAGCCGTTTACTTCCCCATAACCAAACATATTTGATTTCTCCATCAGCTGGTGGACTAACTCAATGCATGTCTTGTTATCCGAGCTGATATTCTCTCCGTCTGAAAAATGAAATGGATAAATATTATATCGGGACGGATTATATTTTTCCTCAATTACTTCCAAAGCTTTATAATAAGCAGATGAACAAATAGTTCCCCCACTTTCTCCTTTTGAAAAAAATGCCTCCTCCGTAACTATTTTAGCCTCGGTATGATGGGCAATAAATTCAAATTCCACACTTTCATATTTGGTTTTTAAAAAACGGTTCATCCAAAAGAAGAAGCTGCGAGCAATATACTTTTCAAAAGCCCCCATTGAAGCACTCGTATCCATCATTGCCAGGACTACTGCTTTGGAATCGTGACGGATAACTTCATTCCAAGTCTTGAAACGCAAATCATCATTATAAATCGGTGTAATTTGTGCCTTTCCATCCCGGGCATTCCTTTTTAATGCTGTTAATATCGTCCGCTTCTTATCGACATTCCCCATTAATCCTTTTTTTCGTACATCATTAAATTCGACCTTTTCCGTAATAATCTCTGATTTTTCTTTTTCCTGCAGATTAGGGAGCTCTAATTCTTGAAATAATGCATCTTCTATCTCCGCAATGGATACTTCTGATTCATAATAATCCTGACCCGGCTTATCTCCTGCCTTCTTCCCATTTCCAGCTCCGGCCTGCTGTCCATCGCCGCTGCCTGGTGCACGGGCAACAACATCTCCAACTTCTGAATCTCCGTTTCCCTGTCCGACATGCTTTGATTTTTCATAGTTATACCTGATTTTATATTCATCCAGTGAACGGATTGGTATTTTCACCATATCCTTTCCATTGGACATAATAATATTTTCTTCACTGACCAGATCAGGCAGGTTCTTTTTAATCGCATCTTTAATTTTCTCATTATGGCGCTGTTGATCCTGATAACCTTTTCGGTGGAGAGACCAGTTTTCTTGGGAGACGACGAAATTATGCTCTTGCTCATTGGACACTCGAATCCTCTCCTTATATTTTAATTGTTTCCAATCATCAGTTTATGGTACAAACAGTTTTAGAAACATGCTTTATCTATTCTATGCAAGAGAGGATAAGTTATTGCAGACGGATTAAAAGAATTTGAGGTTTTTAGAAACCTATTTTCTTTATCAGATTAAGTAAAAAGTGGCATCCATCTTCATCTGGATACCACTTTTTATTTTTGCTAAGCTGGAAGAACACTGCTATAACTTTATCGGTTTAATAGACTGCCAACGTAACGCAGCAATTCATTTGCAGACACGGAATTATATCCATGCTCATCAATAAGACGGGCGATAACCTCATTAATTTTCTTCAGCTGTGATTCATTTGGCGTTTTCGAGGATGTCGTTATTTTCACAACATCCTTTAAATCAGCAAATAATTTCTTTTGAATGGCTTCCCGCAGACGCTCATGTGATTGATAATCAAATCGCTTGCCTTTGCGTGCATAGGCAGATAAACGGATTAGAATTTCTTCACGGAAACCTTTTTTCGCATTTTCAGAAATACCAATCTGTTCCTCAATCGAACGCATCAGTTTTTCATCTGGATTCATTTCCTCACCGGTAAGTGGATCACGCAATTTATTCTGGTTACAATAAGCCTCTACGTTGTCAAGATAGTTATCCATTAAGGTCTTCGCAGATTCTTCATAGGAATAAACAAAGGCTTTTTGAACTTCTTTCTTCGCAATTTCATCATATTCTTTTCGGGCAATCGAAATATAATTTAAATATTTCTCCAGGTCATCCTTAGAAATAGACGGGTGCTGGTTTAATCCTTCTTTTAACGAGCGTAGTACATCCAGTGCATTGATCGACGGCACCTCTTTACGGATAATCGTTGAAGAGATACGATTAATGACATATCTTGGATCAATTCCTGACATTCCTTCATCCGCGTACTCATTTAATAGATCCTCTACATCAATTTGATTATAGCCCTCTACACTTTCTCCATCATAGAGCCGCATCTTTTTCACAACATCAACAGTCTGTTTTTTCGATTCCTTTAATCTGGTCAAGATGGAGAATATCGCTGCTGCCCGCAAGGCATGCGGAGCCACATGCACATCAGCAATATCACTTTCCTGAATCATTTTTTGATAGATTCGCTCCTCCTCACTGACTTTCAAATTATATGGAATTGGCATAACAATCATTCTGGAATGCAGCGCTTCATTCTTTTTATTGGAAATAAATGATTTGTATTCCGATTCATTTGTGTGGGCAATGATTAGCTCATCCGCAGAAATTAACGCAAATCTGCCCGCTTTAAAATTTCCTTCCTGTGTAAGAGAAAGTAAATGCCATAAGAATTTCTCATCACTTTTTAAAATTTCCTGGAACTCCATCATCCCGCGGTTTGCTTTATTTAATTCCCCGTCAAATCGATAAGCCCGCGGATCAGATTCTGATCCAAATTCCGCAATCGTTGAAAAATCAATGCTTCCTGTTAAATCAGCAATATCCTGTGATTTTGGATCTGATGGGCTGAAGGTTCCAATACCCACCCTTTTATCCTCGGAGAAAAAGATCCGCTGCACCTTGACATCTTCAATTCTGCCGCCGTATTCCTTCTCTAAACGCATCGTATTCAGCGGCGATAAGCTGCCTTCGATCCGGATACCATACTCTTCATAAAAATCCTCCCGCAGATGTTGCGGTATTAAATGAAGAGGATCTTCATGCATTGGACAATTTTTTATCGCATACACTGCACCTTCATCTGTACGCGAATATTGCTCCAGGCCGCGTTTCAGCAAGCTGACAATCGTGGATTTCCCTCCACTGACGGGGCCCATTAATAATAAAATTCGTTTTCTGACATCTAATCTTCGTGCTGCCGGGTGAAAATATTCTTCTACTAAGCTTTCAATTGCAGATTCTAATCCAAAAATAGCTGATCCAAAAAACTGATACATTTTGTGGTTATCCTTCTCTTTGACTCCCGCATTCTTTATCATATTATAGACACGGGAATGAGCAGTTTGTGCAATTGTGGGGTTTTCTTTTACCAAATCTAAGTATTCCGCAAATGTACCTTCCCATCCCAGTTGCTTTTCTGTTTCTCTATCATTTTTTACTTTGTTTAAAATATCCATCGCAGGCTCCCTCCATCTTGCAACGATTTCTATATCCTATGCAGAGGAAGTTTAAAACATGCTCTATGGAAATATTTTAGAAAAACAATCTGGCTCATTTTCAAACAAAAAAATATGGCAGGAAGTCCGCTTTTAATCAAGTACTTTTTCATTATATGTATCGAAGTCATACCTTTCTCCCTGAATAATCGTATACTGGGTTTTTCCTCGTTCAACAATCCAAACCATCACTTCAGCCTCATCTGTTTGCGCTGTAATAACAAATAAATCCTGTTCATCTGATAACCCGATTGATTCTATGTAATTATCTTGCAGCTCCCGGTCACGAATAAGTGTAATATTCATCATATTTACTCCATACATCGCTCGGACATCCTCTGCTGCTTCATTCGTTAATTCCTCTATTGGATGTGCTTCTAAATATTCCTCTGAAAAGTAAGAAGCAACATTTTCTTCCTCACCCATAAGGGCAGCTGTATACATATCATTTACTATCCGGGCACTGTTTGGACTTAAGCAGCCTGCCAGAAAAACCGGAATACACATTACAATTAGCAGTACTAGGCGTTTCATATCATTAACTCCTCATTTCTTCATCTATCCTGATTGTAAGCGATTTGCATATGTTTGTGAAGAATAATTGAATTAGGTGGATAAAGGTCTTCAGTTGAATCTCGACAGAAGTTCCATCATAATAGGAAACGAATGATGAAGGTGAAATGAGGGATTAGATGGTATCAGATAAAAGCATTATTTTTTTCGATATTGACGGAACACTGTTGACGGAAGAGGAAAGAACACTGCCAGAATCAACGAAAAAGGCGATTTTCAAGTTAAAGGAGCTGGGTCATGAGGTTGCTATTGCAACAGGCCGGGCAAAATTTTTATTTGAAGATTTACGAAAAGAATTAGATATTGACACTTACATATGCTACAACGGGCAATATGTTGTGTTTCGCGGAGAAGTTATCTATGCAAATACTTTAAATCCAAAAGCTTTGGATGAATTAACAGCATTTGCTTTAAATAAAAATCACCCTGTTGTTTATATGAATGATAAAAAAATGACAACAAATGTACCTAATGACCATCCATATATCGTGGAAAGCATTTCAACATTAAAGGTAGATGCTTATCCATCCCAGGAGCAGGATTTTGTAAAGCATAATAAAATTTATCAGGGGCTCCTCTTCAACACAGAAGGAGAAGAGAAGCTTTATCAAGATACATTTACTGATTTTGATTTTATCCGCTGGCACCCTAAATCTGTAGATGTTCTTCCAAAAGGCGTTTCTAAAGCCCTTGGTATCAAGAAACTACTTAAATATCTTGATTTCTCTGCTGAAAGACAATACGCTTTCGGAGACGCTTTAAATGATTTAGACATGCTTAAAATGATTCCTAATGGGGTCGCTATGGGAAATGGTTTACCTGAAGTGAAGGAAGCAGCTGCTTATGTCACAAAGGATGTAAGTGACGATGGCATTTTATATGGCTTACAAATGGTCGGACTGTTGCCGAAAGATTGAGAGCTTGGTTAACCCGACCCTTGGTATCTAAAAGATTAACATCTTGCTAAGAGGTGGAATAAAGAGCTTTTCCCATGGGGCAGCTCTTTATTTTTTTTAGCAATTTTTTTAAATCAGGTTATTGTTCAAGTATTCCAAAAAAGATAAGATCTATATACTCATCATCTTTTTTAAGATGTTCTTTCAAGGTTCCTTCTTTTTTCATACCTATTTTCTCCATGATTCTTCCGGAAGCCGGGTTTGTATGAAAGTAACGCGCAAAAACTTTATGATACCCTTTCTCTGCAAAAGCAAATTCAAGGACAGCCTCTGCTGCTTCTGTTGCATAGCCATTCCCCCAATATTCCTCACCGATCCAATAAGCTAATTCACCATTACTAAATTTTGACTGATTAGAGAGCGCTATAGCGCCGTACAGCTTTCCAGTCAATTTATCAGTAATGGCAAATTCAAAGCTTCTTTCTTCTTCAAAATTTTCAAAATGATCTTTTATCCAAATTAATGCATCCTCTTTATAATATAGATATGGAAGATACAAGGTATTTTTGTAAATATTATAGTTATTACATAGCCGGGTAACTTCTGGAGCATCTGATTCTTTAAACAGGCGCAGAAGCAGCCTGTCTGTACCTATTATTCTTGCCTCCTCACTATAAGCCATTATCTTTTTCTCTTCTAATTCTTTATAAATTAAGACTTTTTGTTTTTTTGAGATTGTTCTTTCATCCATTTTGCTCTGGAAAGCATTCCCCACACTCCCGCTATTGCCAATATGATAAAGATAATAAAATTAATCCAGCCCATATGCTCTCTCTCCTCTTTGATATCTGTCTACTTCTAATATTATTATATACACTTCAAAAAGCAATCTAATCATTTTAAATATAATGCAATATTTATCCTTCTCTGCCTCCAGTCATATATCCATTTTCAGGCGAATATACTCCTATTATTGTGAAGAAATTCGTCTAAAGGGAGGATATACATGACAGACAGCAATAATCGGAAACCGGAGGAAAATAAAAAAATCAGACAACTGGAAAAATTTTATAGAGAAAATGAAGGAAAACCGATGACAACGGATGAATCGGTTAAAATTTCGGATGATGAGAATACACTTAGTGCCGGAGATCGCGGACCGCAGCTTTTGGAGGATTTTATTTACCGTGAAAAGCTCTCGCATTTTGATAGAGAACGTATTCCAGAGAGAAATGTCCATGCGCGCGGCTATGGAGCGCACGGAATATTTGAATGCTATGAATCACAAGCAGATTTAACAGATGCACATTTCTTACAGGAAGCTGGCAGAAAAACACCTACATTTGTCCGTTTTTCACAGGTTGCCGGATCAAGGGGAGCCAACGAGACATTACGTGATGTGCGTGGTTTTGCAACGAAATTTTATACGGAGGAAGGGAATTTTGATTTAGTCGGCAATAACATCCCTATCTTTTTTATTCAGGACGGCATTAAATTCCCTGATTTAATTCATGCATTAAAACCGGAACCAAATAATGAAATTCCTCAAGGGCAGACAGCGCACGATACTTTCTGGGATTTTATCGGCAGTAACGAAGAATCGGCAGCGATGATGATGTGGATTATGTCCGACCGTACAATCCCGCGCAGCTTTCGGATGATACAAGGCTTCGGTGTGCATACATTTCGTCTTGTGAATAAAGAAGGTGTGTCACATTTTTGTAAGTTTCATTGGCGGCCAACCTTAGGTGTACATTCGCTTATTTGGGATGAAGCCCAAAAAATCGGCGGTGCTGATCCAGATTTCCATCGGCGGGATTTATGGGAGAATATTAACAAAGGGAATTTCCCTGAATACGAGCTGGGCATTCAAGTTATCCGTGAGGACCAGGAGTTTGATTTTGACTTTGATATTTTAGACGCTACCAAGCTGTGGCCGGAGGAGCTTATCCCCCTTAAAAAAATTGGGAAAATGACCTTAAATAAAAATGTCGAGAATGTTTTTGCAGAGACAGAACAGGTTGCCCTTCATCCAGGAAATATTGTGCGCGGAATTGATTTTACTAATGATCCGCTTCTGCAGGGCAGATTGTTCTCCTATGCAGATACACAATTTTATCGTGTTGGCACAAATTTCAAGCAAATCCCGATTAATTGTCCTATCCACACAGCACATAATAATCACCGTGATGGTGCAGCACGTTATGTTATTGATAAAGGTCAGGTTGCTTATCATCAAAATTACCTGGCTGACAACACCCCTTTTACTGTTCCCGGCGATAAAGGGGGATTTGTCACCTATCCATCTCTTGTTGAAGGGAAAAAGGTGCGTAAAACAGCTCCCAGCTTTGAAGATCACTTTTCACAAGCAAAGCTTTTCTGGAACAGTATGAGTGATGTGGAAAAAAGCCATATCCTGCAGGCATTCAGCTTTGAGCTTGGGAAAGTGAAAACACCGGCAGTTCGTGAACGTGTGATTCGAATGCTTGCCCATATTAGCAGGCCATTGGCTGTTTCTGTTGCTGAGCAGGTTGGCGTACCAGCTCCGCCGGAGGATATTCAGGAATCCGATGTCACTGCTTCCTCACCGGCTCTAAGTATGAGAAATACGATTTTTACTGCAGATACCTTAAAGGTCGGTGTTATTATTGATGAGCAATATGACAGTAATGCCTTGGAAGCTGCTATGGCTTCATGGAAAAAAGCTGGATTGCAGCCTGTCTTTGTAAGCAGTAAACTTGGAACACTACAAGGAACAGGCGGAGATACGATTTCCGTTGATGACACATTTTTAACAGGATCCCCTTTGCTGTATGACGGTTTATTCGTTGTCGGCGGTCCTTATGCTACAAGAGATTTTCATTTTATGGCGAATCAATTTATTGTGGATCAGTTTAATCATTATAAACCAATTGGAGGTATCGGCGAAGGAGCTGAATGGATAGAAGAAATCCACCTTCAAGATCGTCCCGGTGTTTTAGCAAGTAAGTCTCCAAACGAAGGCTTCTATAAAGCCTTTGTTAATGCAATGGCCAAACAGCGTTTTTGGGATCGGTAGGAAATGAAAAAAACAAGAAAATCAATTGGTCTTTAAAACACTGATGTTCTTGCCAAAGGAAATGTCTACTACGGGAATCGCCCCGATCTATGAAGAAATGCTCAGCACTGGAAAGTTACCTGCGCTGAGCATTTTTATTTATTAATAGTCGTCTGGATTAGATCCGGAACGGCTATTTTCATTTAGAGCATCAATCTGCTTCATTTCTTCTTCTGTTAATGCAAAATCAAATATAGCTGCATTCTGAATAATTCGTTCAGGTGTAATTGATTTAGGGATAGTAATCACATTATGCTGAACATCCCAACGCAGAATAACCTGTGCTGCATTCTTCCCGTACTTTTCTGCAATAGAGACAAGTATTGGATGATCTAACAGCTGGCCACGCTTTAACGGAGACCATGCTTCCAGGTGGATTCCCTGCTGTTCACAAAATGCACGTAATCCTTCCTGTGTTAAATGTGGATGGAATTCAACCTGGTTAACTGCGGGTATAACCTCGGCTTCCGGAAGCAGCCGCTCTAAATGCTGAATATGAAAATTGCTGACTCCTATTGCACGGACACGTCCATCATGATAGAGCTTCTCTAACGCTTTCCAGGTATCCACAAATGTTTCTTTCACTGGCCAATGAATCAGATATAAGTCCAGATAATCCGTATCTAATTTTTTAAGGCTTCGTTCAAATGCTTCCAAGGTAGATTCATAGCCTTGTTCATCATTCCATACTTTTGATGTCAGGAAAATATCTTTTCTTGGTACACCAGACTCCTTTATTCCTTGTCCGACACTGACCTCATTCTGGTAAAACGAAGCTGTATCAATACTGCGATAGCCGTGCTCCAATGCAATTTTCACTGCATCTACTGCAATTTGCCCTTCCTCAACCTTGTACACACCAAGTCCAAATTTAGGCATATCGACACCATTATTCAATGTAACTGTATCCTGCAAATGTCCACTCATATTTCATAACCTTCCCTTCCCGACTTTTCTTTCATCATATAATAACTGACACCAGAAAGGAAAGTGAAAGGAATCTGTAAATCAGAGTTTTCATGATTTATACAGCTGATGTTCCTATCTATGACTGCCAATATGATAAATATAAACACCTTCCACTAATTCCCGCTCACATTCACCCGCCAAACGTAAATATTCCAGATGAGCGGCCGTTTCACCAACTGCAAACCGGGTATCATGAACTGCCAGCTGTTTTGGAAAAAGCTTTTTCATTGTTTCATAGATAGTTAATCCGCTTTTCAGCATTTCCTGCAGGCTGTTTAAGCGTTTTTCATGATGTGCTTTAATTTCAGATATCCGCTTCGATGCATCCTGGAATGGGCTGCCATGTGATGGAATAATCCATTCTACATCCAGCTTCTTTATCTTTTCCAGGGATTTCAGATAATTCTCTAAAGGATTAGGATCACCGTGAAACCAGTAGGAGATATTCGGAGTAATTTTCGGCAGAATATGATCTGTTGACAAAAGCACACTGTTCTCCCCATTATAAAAGGTGACTAATCCATCTGAATGACCTGGTGTATGTATAATTTCATAGGCATATTTTCCAAATTGAATTGTTTCTCCTTCATTCAATAGGTTTTGAATCTTTGGATATGGTGTTACCAGCGGTGCAAATGAGGCTGTATTTTCTGCCAGTGCCCTGCTTATATCCTCTGGAATACCTGACCGCTGGTAGTTTTCCTGCAGATTTTTCAAAAAAGGCTTTTCCCAGGCCTGAAGAGCAATCTGTAAATCAATTTCTGGCATCCAGACCTCCGCACCCGTTTTTTTCTGCAGCTTTCCCGCATAACCAAAATGATCCGGATGGTAGTGTGAAATAATAATATCAGTAATCTGTTTTCCTGCTAATTCTTTATCCCATACTTTCTCAGTTTCTTTATTATGCAGCCCGGTATCTAGCATTTTATAACCGTTCTCCTCCTCGGCTAGAAAACAGTTTACATGATTCAGCCGAAAAGGTAATGCCAATCTGATCTGTTTGATTCCTAATTCATCTATCATGGAGATCACTTCCTTCTTAGAAATCAGGCTCTCTTTTCATTATTTTCCTTTAAATGCCGGATTTCTTTTTTCAAAAAATGCCTGAATGCCCTCTTTATTATCCTCTGATTGCAGCAGCAGGGTCTGAATCACTGTTTCCTGCAAATCATTTGTACCGGTGCTCCATTCATCTGCATGGTTCACCATATGCTTTACAAATTTATTGGCAAGCGGCGGTCCGTTGACAATAAAACCAGCATAATCTGCAGCTGCTTCCAGCACATCTCCTTCTGTGATCTTGTTTACAATGCCACGATGGTACGCTTCTTCTGCTGATACAGGTCTTCCAGAAGAAATCCATTCCTTTGCTATCGCACTTGGCAGATTATCTGTTAATTTCTTTAATAAGCCCAGATCAGGTATTATTCCGACATTGGTAAAGCTGCATACAAAGGCTGCATCCTTTTTGGCTACTACAAAATCTGCTGCAACAGCAATGCTGAACCCTGCTCCTGCTGCAAAACCATGAACTGCACTGATTACGTATTTATCAAGCTCCCGGATGGTCTGAATAATTTCCAATGCCTGTTTCATATATTCCATTATTTTTACACTGTTATCCAGTGTGTGCAGTACTTCTAAATCACCGCCAGCTGAAAATATCTTTCCCTCGCCGCTGATAATAACTGTCTTAATAGCAGAATCACTCTCTGCATCCTTCAATGCTTCTACAAAACCATTTGCCATTTCAATCGAAAGGGCATTCCGTTTTTCTGGACGGTTCATGGAAATAAAAGCAATTGATTCTTTCTTTTCATATTTCACTGCATCTGCCATCATCTATCACTCCCTCATCTATTGTCATCATATAGTTTTTTCAAGTAAGTTGATGGATTTTTTTCGCTTGTTTATATGCCTGTTTTAATTCAGTAACAGCTTCCTGTACAGTCTGTGTTTTACTGGTCCCGCCGACACCTTGGCCGGCTCCCCAGATATCCTTCCAGACTCTAGCAGATGAATCAGAAAGCTTCTTAAAATCAAGCCCGGCTTTTTCCGGTAATTTTTCTGGGTCGAGACCGGCTTTAACAATGCTTGGTATCAGATAATTAGCAGGAATACCGCTAAAAGCAGGCGTATATATAATATCAGCAGCAGCAGATTGAATAATGGATTCCTGATAAGCAGCACTTGCTCCGCTCTCTGCAGTTGCAATAAAATGCGTACCAACATAAGCAAAATCAGCTCCTAACAGTTCTGCTGCCAATATCTGTTCTCCCTTTGTAATTGTCCCTGCCAAAGCAACCGGCCCATCAAAAAAGCTCCGTACCTCATCCATAAATGCAAATGGATTTAATATTCCTGCATGCCCTCCTGCTCCTGCTGCTACTAAAATTAACCCATCGCTGCCTTTTTCCAATGCTTTCTTGGCAAACTTTATATCAGTAACATCGGATAAAACAAGCCCGCCATAGTTATGAACAATCTTTACAACAGGCGAAGGATCCCCTAAGGAAGTAATAACAATTGGAGGCTGATGCTTTTCGATTAATTCCAAATCCTCATAGAATCGTTTATTGGAGGAATGACTGATAAAATTTACTCCCCAGGGAGCAATTTTCGCAGTTGGATCTGCTTCTGTCTTTTCTAGTAATCTCTCATTAATTTCAGTCATCCAGCTATCTAAAACCTCTTTTGTACGTGCATTAAGAGCCGGGAATGTTCCAATAATCCCAGCTTCACAAGCCCCGACAACCATATTAGGGTTAGAAATTAAAAACATTGGAGCCATAATAACCGGCAGCTCCATTCTTTTTTTTATATCCGTCAGCTGCATTTGAACATCTCCTTTTATATTAAAAAACGAACAATATATCTTCCTATTAGTAAAAACACTGCTGTGTCCTTATCATACTTACTTTTCATAGTGAAGAATGAATGAACGCTCCTTGCCTGAGTAAATATTTATTTCATTAAGATGGATCCGATAAGGAAAGCATTTCTTTCACCTGATTACGCAGTGCACGTTTTAAGAATTTCCCGACAGAGGTTTTTGGAATCTCTTCCATGAATAAAACCCGATCCGGGATCCAAAATTTCGCAAATTGCGGCTCTAAAAATTGTTTCACATCTTCTTCTGTCAGTGTTTCTTTTTCTTTTAATACCACACATGCCACAGGGCGCTCCTGCCACTTTGGATCAGGAACAGCAATAACAGAGGCTTCATAAACTGCTTCATGCGCCATTAAAGCATTTTCTATATCTACAGAGGAAATCCATTCACCGCCGCTTTTAATCATATCCTTTGTACGGTCAACTATTTTAACAGAGCCTTCTTCATCAATATTAATTACATCTCCTGTGTGAAGCCAGCCATCCCGGAAAGCGTCCTCACTGCGATCATTTTTATAATATGAATCTGCAATCCAGGGTCCTTTAACAAGCAGCTCGCCTATTGTTTCACCGTCATATTGAATTTCTCCATTTTCATTAATGCCTTTAATTTCAATCCCTGGTACAACCATGCCCTGGCGAGAGCGTAATTCCAGACGTTCTTCTTCATCAAGCTCCTGCTGATAGCTTTTTAAACGGGCTAATGTCACAATTGGCGAAGTTTCTGTCATTCCATATGCATGAACGAAAGGAATCTTATATTTTGATTCAAACGCACGAATCATTCCTTTTGGAGCAGCTGAGCCGCCGCAAAGTATACAGCGCAGACTGCTTGTATCATAATTTCCATTCTCCAGCGCCTGCAGAAGTCCCAGCCAGATAGTCGGTACTCCTGCTGCCATTGTAATTTTATGCTCCTCTATTAATTCAGCTAAGATTTGTGGTGTCGGCATTGGCCCCGGCAAAACTTGCGTTGTTCCAAACCATAACGCAGCAAACGGTATCCCCCAGGCATTCACATGAAACATAGGCACTACAGGCATTGCAATATCTCCCTCTGACAACCCTACAGTATCCTTTAACCCCAGGGCTAAGCTATGTAAATAAATTCCCCGGTGTGAATAAGCAACCCCTTTTGGTCTGCCTGTAGTTCCAGATGTATAACATAAGCCGGCCATGTCATTTTCATCAATATCTTCACAAAGCTCTGTACCCGGATCTGCACCTTCAAGTAATACTTCATAGGATGCAACATTTGTTAAACTTGTTTCAGGTAATACATCTTTATCCGTCATGACAATAATTTTTTCTACATCAGTGATTTGGTCTTTAACACGTTCAATTAACGGGAATAAGTCCTCGTCAACCAGCAATATTTTATCCTCTGCATGATTGATAATATAGGCAAGATCATCTAGTGAAACACGGATATTAATCGTATGCAGTACTGCTCCCATTGTTGGAATTGCAAAATAAGCCTCCAGGTGGCGATGATGGTTCCAGGCTATTGTTCCGACTCTATCTCCTTTTTTCACACCTAATTCCTTTAAGACTCCCGCTAACCGTCGTATTCGTTCAGTTATTTTTCTGTATGGAATGGTTTGAACTCCACCCAGGGTACGTGAAATAACTGTTTTATCAGGAAAATACTTCTCTGCATGTCTGACCATTGTTGTTAAATTTAACTGTGTTTGCATCATTTTAAAATTCCTCCCTACTCCCTTGTTAATCGTTCAATAATAGTACCATTAGCCATTCCCAGTCCTTCACACATCGTCTGCAGGCCAAAGCGGGCTTCGAGCCGCTCCATCGTATGCAGCATCGTCACCATCAGTCTGGCTCCGCTTGCGCCTAAAGGATGCCCCAAAGCAATAGCTCCTCCATCAATATTTACTTTTTCTTCATCTGCCTCTAATTCTTTCATCCACATCAGCGGAATTGACGCAAATGCCTCATTAACTTCAAAAACATCAATGTCCTCTAAGGATAAATCAGCCTTTTTTAAGATTTGCCTGGTAGCTTCAATTGGCCCTGTCAGCATCTCTGTTGGATCAGAGCCAATCACATTTCGTGCCAAAATACGAAAATGCGGCACAAAGCCAAGCTCTCTTGCTTTATCATCGGACATAATCAAAAGTGCTGCTGCCCCATCACTCATTTGGCTGGCGTTTCCTGCCGTAATTCCACTGTTCTCTGTAAATAAATCAGGTAATGCCTCCAGCTTCTCCATGGAGGTATTCTTTCTTGGTCCTTCATCTTGATAAAATTGAGCTGTTGTTCCATCAGCTCTTTTAACGGAAATCGGCATTATTTGTTGGTGAAAATAGCCTTTTTCTTGTGCTTCTATTGCGCGATTATGACTTTTGAATGAATATTCATTCATTTTATGGCGTGAAATACCCCACTTTTCCGCAATTTTAGCCGCTGCTATCCCTTGATGGACCATATCATATTGATTTTGTAAAACACTATTCCATTTCACACCCTCGTGATTGCTTCCCATCGGTACACGAGACATACTCTCTACACCAGCTGCAACAACGATATCCATATCACCGCTAATGATTGCTTGTGCGGCAAAATGAATTGCCTGCTGACCGGAGCCGCATTGCCGATCAATCGTCGTTCCGGGTATACTGGCAGGATACCCTGCAATAAGCGCTGCCTGCCTTGCAATATCAACCGCCTGTTCTCCTGTTTGTGTTACGCAACCCATAATAACATCATCAATTAATGTTGCATCCAGATTGGCCCTCCGTATTAATTCCTTCAAAGGCGCTGCAGCTAATTCTTCGGCTCTTATCTCACTTAAGAAACCATTCCGCTTTCCGATAGGCGTCCGTACTGCTTCAACAATGACAGCGTTCCGCATCAATTGTCCTCCTTTTTCATTTTGAAAGGATATAATCCGTTGTAATTAAAAATAAATTGGTTCCCGCAAAGTCTGCAGAATTTTTATTTCGTATGTGATTCATCTGTAAGAACCTTAAATACCGGCATTTTTAGTAAACGCTTTCATAGATAATTTTATGTTGTTAAAAAATGAATGTCAAGTGCAAAATAACAGTACAACCAGAAAGCACCTGACTTTATACAACGAAGCTTTATTCAATAAGAGTTTATGGACAATTTCCCGTGATAGGTTACCCGATATTATCCTAATTGCAAGATGTATAGGATACAGAGGACTCTTCATGTACAATGATATTCTGATATTCTGATATTTTTTCCTTTTTTATATCTGCTATAGTTTTCAAAGGATTTTCAGCTAAGTAATGACCAGATCCGCACACTCTGTATTACTAAAGAATGTGCGGATTCGCAGTTTTTTATAAAAATCAACTTGCCACATACGTCATTACTTGAATATACGTCATCACAATCATATATAGAACAACCGCAAAAATGCCATTGAACTGAAAGCCGTTTTTAAAGCCGCTCAGGCCATTGGATCCGCTTAAAACAATAATCGGCATAATTACTGGTGATAACAAAATCGATATCGAGCTCCCTAATGTTACTGCCAGCACAATCAGCTCAGGAGGATAGGGCAGATGGATGGACTGGAGAATACCGGCAACCAATACCATTACTGTCAATGGTCCAAGACCGGCAAAGCCTAAAATAATTACCATAAAAGGAAGCAGATACAATAAATTGATAAATGGCGCAACTGCTTCCAATGCGTAGAGGCTGTCCACGACCCAGCCTGCAAATCCTGTTTTGGTCAGCCCGGCAATCAGCATGCCAGCACCGATCATTACACAAAGCTGATAGGATTTTCCTGCCATCTCTTCCTTTACATAAAGTGTTGCAATATGTGTTAATTTATATAGTCGTTTTTTCATGACATAATAGCTAAGTATCCATACTAAGATAGTTAAAGGTATCAGAACAAGAAGCTCCATATTAATCAATGCACTCAGAATAAAAATGGAACCAAAAAGGGAAACAAATAATATTATAAATTCACGGATAACCCGCTTCGTTTCCTGTTTGTTCTTTGTATGCTGCATAATCCCATCAATCTCGTGCCGGAGACCTCTTGTAAAATTAACGTTGTATTTTTTATTCTCTAACGGAAAGAACAGAATAGCCAGTATGCTCCCTGCTGCAGACACTCCTAGTCCCTGCACAATCGATTTCCATAATGAAGCATCCATGGCTTCTACCACATAGGCAAAGCTTGGGATACTGACTACCCACAGGACAGATAAAGCAAAACCGCGTAATATTGCTGTCCCCTTATATCTCTCCCATGCCTCTCCTTTTTCATCCTTTAAAATCATAGATACAAATTGATACAGCATTGGAATTGCACCAAATAGAAGAAAATAGGCAATAATTTGTGTAAAAGAAATCATACCAAAGTAAAATTTCTTACTTGTATTCACGAAACCATGTGCATAGCTGATAGCAGATTCTAAAAAAGCTTCCTCCCGCAGGACCCAGCTGACCATTGGTATGACAACTAATAACCCAACCATATTGCGCATTTGCAATAATCCTTCCCGCATTCCTGCTGTAAAAGAAGCATCCACAGAGAGGAAGATAATCACACCAGTTAGAAACAGCCCCAACGGCATCTTTAAATGCAATGGTCCATAGTAAACTGCCCCAAATAAAATAATTCCAAATCCAAAGAATACCAGCAGCGTTAAAAGAATATCAATGTGAAAGAAATAGGTGATGAAATGAATGATTGTGAAACCAATGATGCAGGTAGCTAACGCCTGGCTGATAAATTGTTTACTCATTATTGACAGTCTCCTATATTATTTTGTTATCTTTACTTTACCATGGAACCCTACTGTATCAAAGCCTTCCATTAAACCAGCTGGTGCCGGGTAAAGTCAACAAGAAGTCCTCCTTCTTTTAAACGGGCTGCTGCAAGGCTGTCTGCAGCATTTTTAAAAAGCGCTGCTGCTGCAGATAATCCGCCTGCGCTCTTTCTAAGGATACAGATAAAAATTGAATCTCTGAACCGATTTTCTTTTGTATAAGAAGCGGAATATCTGTTGTAATAACAGTAGCGATTCGCGCGTAACCTCCAGTTGTCTGCCGATCAGATAATAACACAATCGGCTGCCCATTCGCCGGAACCTGTATCGTCCCAGGAAGCACAGCATCTGAAATAATATCTGCTCTGTATGCATGAGACAATGCTTTTCCTTCCAAACGGCTGCCCATTCGATTCGATTGTTCTGTAATACGGTAGCTCTCCTGGTAAAATTGTTGATATGTTTTGTCGGAAAAAGCAAATATATCTGGTCCTGCAATCACTCTAATTGGACGATGCTGTTCATAATTTGGCACGTCTGTTTCTTTTAAATATCTTCCTGCCCGGATAGATTTCAGGTTCACATCCTCTGATAATAAGTTATCTCCTTTTTGCAGGACCCTTCCCTCTAAACCGCCAATATTTGCCTGTGCGTAAGTTGACTTACTTCCCATTACTTCCTCAGCAAAAAAACCGCCACTTACTGCAAGATAAGCATACATTCCGTTAACTGGTCTGCCAAACGATAATATCTGTCCTGCGTAAACACGGAAAGATTTCCATGGATATAGAGGCTTCCCATCAATTGTTGCCGACAAATCTGCACCACCGATTGCAACAACAGTATCCTGTAAAACTTTCAGCTGGGGACCCATCAGCATAATTTCAAGTGTCGCTTCTTCCTCTTGATTACCTGCAAGCAGATTAGCAACACGATGTGCAAAGGAATCCATTGCGCCAGATGTTGGAATACCATATTTTTGATAGCCAACCCTGCCTAAATCTTGAATACTCGTAGATAAACCAGGTTTGATTACTTCAAAGATTTTTTTCAACTTGGATCACCTGCCGCACGTATCTGTATATGCTGACCAGATAATGCCTCTGCCAGCCTTCTCACAAAAACAGCTGCCTGTGCCCCATCGCCATGAACACAAATTGTATCGGCCTGAATAGCCACATCTGTTCCGTCCACTGCTTTAACTTTATTTTCCTTTACCATCCGGATAACACGGCTTAGACTTAAATCTACATCATGGATCAATGCATTTGGTGCTGATCTGGGTGTCAGGGTGCCATCTGGCTGATAATTTCTGTCTGCGAACACTTCTTCTGCTACTTGCAGCCCTCTCTTTCTCCCTTCCCTGACAAGCTCTGAATTGGCTAATCCAAATAGAATCATATGCTTATCAACACGATAGATTGCATCTGCAATTGCAGCGGCTAAAACTTTATCTGCTGCAGCCATCGAATAGAGAGCACCGTGAGGTTTAACATGACTGATTCCAGTTCCATAGATTTCCGCAAATCCTCTCATAGCACCAATCTGATAAACCATTAAATTGAAAACCTCTTCCGGCGTCACCTGCATCTTTCGCCGGCCGAATCCTTGTAAATCCAATAACCCGGGATGAGCACCAATTGCCACGTTATTTTTCACTGCTTTTTCTACTGTTTCCCGCATCACATTATGATCTCCAGCATGATAACCACAAGCAATATTGGCAGAGGTAATCCATTCCATCACCTCATTATCCTGCCCGATTCGGTATGCCCCAAAGCTTTCTCCTAAATCACAATTCAAATCTACAGACAAATTCATGATGGATCACCTTCCTTCTCTTCACTTATTTTTGGTTGATAGTCTCCATTTTGTACTGCATCTTCTATTTTAAAATAGGTTTCTGAATCAATAGCTTCAAACTGGAGCGTATCGCCGGATCGAATAAGAATTTTATTATCTTTCTGCGCATCATAAAGATGTACCGGTGTTTTCCCGATAATTCTCCAGCCTCCTGGCGAATCCAACGGATAGATCCCTGTCTGCTGATCTGCGATACCTACTGACCCGCGTTCCACTCTTTTTCTTGGGTTCTCCAGCCTTGGTGTAACAAGCTTCTCTGATAAACCGCCCAGGTAAGGAAAACCGGGCATGAATCCCATCATATAAACATAATAAAGCGGCTCTGTATGCAGGCCGATTATCTCTTGAACGGAAAGATTATGATATTCAGCAACATCGTCCATGTCTATAGCAAATTCTTTTTCATAGCAGACAGGAATCGTAACCTTTCTTGAAACTGGAGGAGCTGATTCGCTCATTAATTTTTGTAATTGATTCAGCTTTTTTTCGAGCTTCAAATATGTGATTTTACCCGGATTATAATAAATCGTCATACTGGTATACGCAGGAATCCACTCTGTGATTCCCTCAATTGGATAATTTTCTAACAGACTGGTAAAGCGATGAACATTTACATTTACCTGTCTGTCAATTGTATTGCCAAATTGGATACGTACTCCCCGGTCTCCGTACAATTGAATGGAATACATAATTCATCACCTATCCTTTCTTATTCTGAACTTTCTGCATTTCTATTGTACACCTATTTTTTGCAGAAACGAATAATTTGAGTTGAAGAGATACCATTTTTAATAGTAAAAAACCCTGTTAAGACATTTAAAAATCTTAACAGGGTGTCTCTTTAATTTTATTTTTTATTCTCAAGAACAAAGCGGTCCCTTCCAACCTGATAACCCAAAAATACAATACAGGCAGCTACTGTCATTAATACTAATAGAGAAACTGTCCATGTTGCTGTTAAATCATAAATAGAACCAATTGCAAATGGACCGATTGCTGCTAAAAGATAACCGACAGACTGTGCCATTCCAGAAAGCTCTGTTGCCTGTTCTCCATCTCTGGAGCGCAGACCGATAAATGTCAATGCAAGAGCAAAACCGCCGCCCAGTGCAATTCCAATAAACAGAAGACTGAACATGAGGACAGTCCAGGAGTTTCCAAGTAATAAACCGCCATAACCTAGTATTGCGCAAATTCCGATGGAGCTTGCAACAATGGATTGCTTCTTCATTCTTCCTGCCAATATAGGTAAGAAAAAACTCGCCGGAAGCCCGACAATTTGCGTCAACGACAACAGCCAGCCTGCAGTTTCCATACTCATTCCATAATCATGTAAAATCTCCGGCAGCCAGGAAATAGTCACATAAAACATTGTTGACTGCAATCCCATATAGATAGCAACAATCCATGCTAATGGAGATTTCCACATACGGTTACCGGACAGTACTCCTCCAGAAGCCACTTGCATTTTTTCTTCCCGTTCTGTGTATTTATTAAGAATAATAATCCAAAGAACAATAGCGAGGATAGCAGGAGTTGTCCAAACAAGCAAAGATAACTGCCAGCCTAAACCAAAACCTTCTGCTAAAGGATGGCTCAGCCCGGAAGCGGAAGCTGCAAAAATATTCATAGCTGTTGTGTAAACACTAGTAAGCAGCGCAACCTTTAAAGGAAAACGATCCTTAATAACACTCGGAAGGAGAACATTACAAATTGCAATTCCTGCCCCGACAATAAATGTTCCAATCAATAATAAAATAAATACAGAAACCGAACGAACAAGAATACCAATGATAATTAAGACCAGTCCAATGACCAATGCTTTTTCCTTTGTAAATGTACGAGCAAGATTGGGAACCAGCGGAGAAATAACCGCAAAAGCTATCAAAGGTAAACTTGTCAACAATCCTGCTGTACCATTTGAAATCGCAATGTCATCACGTATAAAACTAATGATTGGCCCAACTGAAGTAATTGCCGGACGTAAATTAAAAGCGACAGCAATGATTCCAATAAGAAGAATAATAAATTGCAGCTGATTTGAATCTTTTTTCCTTTTTTCCATTCCTTCCATGATAAGCCTTCTTTCTAATTGATAACATACCTGATACTGTTACGAACTCTATTACATTGGATAAAAACTAGAATGTCTTATTAGTTTTACAGGAACATAGTAACAATAGCACCATTTAATAAATTTGCCAATGTTGCTCCTATTAATGCCTTCATCATAAGCCGTTGAATTTCATGCTTACGCTCCGGTACTATATTGGACAGCATTCCTACAATACTTCCTGCCGCACCAAAGTTCGCAAAGCCGCTTAGTGCAAATGTTAATACTGCAATAGATCTATCTGAAAATGACTCCAGCATTGCAGAAAACTGAGAAAATGCTACAAATTCATTAAGTAAAAATTTTTGCGCTAAGAGATTACCAGCTTGTACAGCTTCATTCCATGGAATTCCAATAACAAAGGCAATTGGAGCAAATATATAGCCAAGGACAAATTCCAATGAAAGATTTTCAATGCCTATTAATGATCCTCCCCAGCCTAAAATACCATTAACTAAAGCTAATAAACCAATAAAGGCCATCAGCATTAAACCTACATTGATTGCAAACTGCAGCCCTTCACGGGAACTGGTGAAAATAACATCAATTACATTCGTTTTTGCATTATCTGCTTTCTGCGATTCCTGAGCGATTTTCCATTCATTTGGATTTAGAGTTTCTGTTTCAGGGATTATAAACTTAGCAATCATAATTCCTGCCGGAGCGGACATAATTGCAGCAGACAATAAATACTCTAATGGGATTCCCATTGCAGCTAAACTGATCATTACTGCCCCAGAAACAGATGCCAGCCCACTGACCATTAATGAAAATATTTGAGATCTCGTCATATTTGATATGTATGGTTTAATAACAAGAGGAGCCTGTGTATTTCCCACAAAAATATTTGCAGCTGCTACAGCAGATTCAGAATAGGATGTTTTCATGATTTTCGAAATAAATCCTCCGATAAAACGGACAAGGTATTGCATAATTCCAAAGTGATATAAAAGAGCAATCAGCACTGTTAAGAAAATAATCATTCCAAGTACATTTACTGCAAAAATGGCAATTTCTCCATCTCCTGCAAGCGGACCAAAAACGAATTTAAGACCTTCCTGACCATAATTAATCATACCGTTAATTGCATTAGAAATAGTAACAAGAGCTCTTTTTCCAAAATCCCACTGTAATACGAGATAACCAAAGATAATTTGAAGTATAAATCCTATTGAAACAGTATAGATATTAATTTTTTTCTTCTTTTCAGATAATAAAAATGAGATAAGAATAATAACACTACATCCTGCCAATCCCCATAAAATATTCACAGATACACCTCTTTGCTGTTTGTCTACTTAAAATAATTGAACTCGTTATAAATAATAGAGATTAACTCTCATTTCAGATATCTGAAATGAGAGTTAATCTACCACTGTCAATTCTATTTATTTTAATATAAAATAAATTCATCCTGTATTCATTTACTTACATTTGATGAATAACTTCTTCAATAAGCTGAATAAACTTGCTGCGTGATTGTGCAGCAACTTCAATCACTTCATCATGGCTTAATGGCTGATCTAAAATGCCGCATGCCATATTTGTTAAACAAGAGATACCAAGCACTTTTAAACCGCCATGTACAGCAACAAGAGCTTCAGGAACTGTAGACATGCCGACCGCATCTCCGCCAAGCACCCGGATCATACGAATTTCCGCAGGTGTTTCGTAAACTGGACCGCTCCACCAGCTGTACACACCTTCCTGCAGGGTAATGTTATTTTCTTTAGCAATACCCTTTGCCAAATCACGAAGCTCCCGATTATATACTTCAGAAGCATCCGGAAAACGAGTTCCTAAATCATCATTATTTGGTCCTATTAATGGATTTGTTCCAGTCAGATTAATATGATCTGTAATCAGCATTAAATCTCCAGGATTGAAATCTGTATTTATAGCTCCACAAGCATTAGTAATAATCAGTTTATCCGCTCCAAGCGCTTGGATAACACGCACAGGGAAGGTTACTTCATCCAGTGAATAGCCTTCATAATAATGGTAACGGCCTTTCATGGCTACAATACGTTTTCCTTTTAGAGTACCAATGACAAGCTGGTTTGCATGCCCAATAGCAGCTGATTTTGAAAAATGTGGAATTTCTTCATATGGAATGACAACAGCATCTTCTAATTCGTCCGCCAAATCTCCTAATCCAGACCCGAGAATCATACCGATTTCTGGAACCAGATCTGCTTTACTTTGAATAAATTCTCTTGCTTCTTTAATGTGGTTTGACTGATGCATATTAATTTCCTCCTTTAAATGAATGTATTATCAAACAGCCCCGCAGTAATTTTTTTATTTCTGCAATGATTGCTGACTGAAAATAAGTGGCAATATCCCGGCAGTGGTGCGCAGTGATTCAGCATGCTTACTGGCTAAAGCTGCTACCAATGCTCCTTGGATCATTGTGTTAATTATAGTGCCCAGTTTTTTTGCTATACTTTCTTCATACCCGTTTTCTTGAAGTTTTTTCATAAATTCTAGTGACCATGTTTCAAAAGCCCCTTCACAGGATTTCCGCAAATTATCATTTGTCGAAGAAGTTTCCAAAATCAGTGCTGCAATAGGTACCCCGACAAAATAACGGTTTTTTTCAAAACGGTCCGCACTATCTAAAATAAATGACTGAATTGCTATCAGTGCATCTTCATGCTTGGAAAGCTCTTCCTGAATAAAGGACCTGACTGCTTCTCTTGTCCACTTGACCGCTTCCAAAGCTATTTGTTCTTTTCCATCTGGAAAATGGTAATAGATAGAACCGCGTGGAGCTCCGCTTTGCTCTATAATCTCTTTTAGTCCCGTCCCCACATAACCTTTTTCTTGGATTAATTTGGCTGTTGTTCGAATAATTTCATCTTTTGTATTCTTTCTCATTGGACTGAAATATCCACCTTTTTAGAGATCGTTCATCTACTGTAAGCTATAAAAATTATAGCTTACAGTAGAATTAAACCAATCGGTCTACATAATAACAATAGTAAGTGATTGAAGATAAGCTGTCAATCGAAAATCAAATGCATCAAGTTATAATTTTAGAGGGTTTTTACAATTTAGTATAGGGGCAACAATAGAAGATATTTGTGCACTAAAAAACCAGGCTATACGCCTGGCCTTCTCCACATTTATTCTTTAAACTCCAGCATTTTATTTTTTAATTCCTCTTCCATGCTGATCAGCTCTTTTTCAGCTTCATTACGTTTCTTGCGTCCGTCTGATTGAATCTGTATGGTTTCTTCGATGGTAGACATTAATTTTTCCTGTGTCTGCTTCAATGTATCAATATCCACAAGACCACGTTCATTTTCTTTCGCCGTTTCAATTGTATTTTCTTTCAGCATATCTGCATTTTTTAATAATAAATCATTCGTTGTTTGTGATACCTGTTTTTGCGCTTCCATCGCATGGCGCTGTCTCAGCAGAGTCAAAGCAATAGCTACCTGGTTTTTCCATAGTGGAATAGCCGTTAAAACAGACGATTGGATTTTTTCCACAAGCGCCTGATTCGTATTTTGAATAAGACGAATTTGCGGGGCACTTTGCATTGTGATTTGACGGCTTAGCTTAAGGTCATGCGTCCGTTTTTCAAGCCGGTCCACAAATTGAAGCATATCATTTACTTCCTGTACATCCATCTGGCTCCCGCTTGTTTCCGCTTTTTGACGAAGCTGCGGGATAATATCATTATTAATTTCTTCTACCTTTAATTCTCCGGCAGCAATATAAATGTTTAAAGCATCGTAATAATCCCGGTTCGTTGAAAATAGTTTATCGAGCATAACATTATCAGACAAAAGTAAGTCTTTATTTCGGTCCAGACGCACACTGATACGGTCAATCTGAGAACTAGTCTTTTGATAACGTGACAGCACCTCATTAACTGATTTCGACAGTTTTCCAAATAAACGTGATAAAAACCCGTTTTTTTCTTCCTGTAATTCAGAAGGATCGATATCCTCCAGCTTTTTCATCAGCTCCGTTAAAATGGAGCCAATTTGACTGACATCCTGTTTTTGGACATGCTCTAACATTTCATGGGAGAATTGATGTAATTTTGCTTGTGCTTCCACACCGTATTTTACTAAAGACTGCTGATTTGTCGTATCAATTTGCAGCGCTAATTGTTCTGCTTTTTTACGATGTTCAGCTGGAAGCTTGTCGACAAGCCTTGGCGCTTTTGCACTTTCTAAATTTTGATCTGAAGTACCCGTAGAAATTTCAGTTCTTTCCCCAAACGGATCATTTAATAAATCATTTATAGAATCATTAGAATGGTCTTTTTCAGTCATGTAGATATCCTCCTTATTTTTTAGATCGGCGCAGCGTCTGCTTTGCTACATCCAGCTCAAAATCCAATGTTTCTAAATCATCTCTGAGCATCACCTGTAAATCTTTTTTTATCGTCCGGTTGAAGGCAGTAAGTGTCTGCCTGGTCTCCTTTAACGATTTTTGCATCTCAATAGATGGGGAAGGCTGGCTGGAAAGGTAAGCATAACGCTCTGATAATTCCACAAGCGAGTCTAAATGGTTATAGAAAAAACTCTCTGCCTGATAGAATCGCATCGGTTCTTTTCTTGCGTTGTTATATATTTTTTGTGCAGTTCTTACGATAGCTAAGTTTTCCCGCGCATGCTGGAAAGACCGTACCTTGAATAAGGCTTTTTGCATGCGTGTTATCTTGCCTCTGGCTTCTTTTAAATTCGTATCAATAAATTTATATTCTTTTTTGGTTAATCCCTGACTTCTGACAAATCGATAATCCATGATTTGTTTTGCAGCTGCATAAGTCAATACGCCGCCGATTGCAGCAAAAAGACTAGTTAACAGTACAGTCTGTCCATATATAAAAAAGCTTACAAGCCATATAGCTGTCAGGCTGACAGCACCAACAAAGCTCTGCATTAAAAATTGCAATATTGCCCGCATACACTCACTCCTAAGTGATTAATCATTCTTGCCTAAGTATATTCGTCTATACTCTTTCTCTTATTATACTATTACGAATGACTGTTTTAAAAGTTTCAATTTCTTTTTATTTAAACCTGGCTTTATTTTATTTCTGAAAATAATTTTAGAGATTTTTATTTTTCTTATCCTTCATCTGCATTGGGACTTATTTTTTAATAGCTCCATTCATATTTGTTTATTAAATAAATTAGCTTGCGTTATCTAAACTCTAAATAATTATGATAATATAGGAATGAATGTTCTTATGTTAAGGAATGGTACAATTATATTAATTCTCTGTGTTCACAAAATAGCTGCTTTATATTCAAGGAGGGTGTTTTTTATGGAACGAATCGGTATTGATGCAGGCGGATCTTTAATAAAAATTGCATATGAAGAAGAAGGCAGGCTTCGATTAAAGACCTATTCTGCCAAGCAGATTGATGAAGTGGTTCAATGGCTGGAAATGATTGCACCGGAAGCAGCCCTGCATGTGACAGGCGGCAGAGCCGAAGCACTGAAAGCTTCCAATAAATCAATTTCTATATTAAAGGAATTTAAGTGTGTCATAGAGGGAACAAAATATTTACTATTGAAAGAAAATAAGCTTCCAAAAACAGATTATCTTTTGGTGAATATTGGTACAGGCACCTCTTTTTTTCACAAAACAGACCGCTTATCAGGAACAGGAATCGGAGGTGGATTGTTTACTGGCATTGGCGCAATTATTGCAGGTACATCTGATTATCAATCTCTGGTTGAGCTTTCCTCTAAAGGAGATCGAAGCAAAAGTGATTTGATGGTTTCGGATATTTACCAATTTAACAATTCTCCTATTGAAGCTTCTTTGACTGCTGCTAATTTCGGAAAGGACCAGCTGGATAAATCGGTTTCTGTTGAAGATCAGATGGCGGCATTGACCCAGTTGATCGGAGAAACGCTTGTATTACTTTCCAGCTTAACGGCAAATTCATTAGAAACAAAAGAAATCGTAATGATTGGTGGATCATTAACTGGAAATCCGCTCTTAAAACAGGTAATTGCTTCTTTTGAAAGTATGTTTGATTATAACTTGACTTTTTTAGAAAAAGGAAAACATGCTGGCGCGATTGGTGCACTATATCACGATGAATAAAAAGATTTACATGTACGAGGAGAATGACATTTGAAAAAAATTATTTATTTTAGTTTTATTATTATGTTTGTATTGGCAGGCTGTCAGGCAAAGTCAGATTCAGCAGCACAATCCAATACAGTGGATGGTGCTTTCGGGGCGCACTTTATTGACGTTGGACAAGGTGACTCCACTTTATTCACTTTGGAGGAAGAAGACGAAGAAATCGTTATCCTCTTTGACACAGGAGACTGGCAGGGAAATGAAGTAGTACCTTATTTAGAGGAGCAGGGCATTACAGACATTGACCTGGTCATTATCAGTCATCCGGATGCAGACCATATTGGCCAGCTTTCCAAGGTTATTGATCATTTTGCTGTAGATGAAGTTTGGATGTCCGGCAATGAAAGTACATCTAATACATACCAGACAGCTATGGAAAAAATCCTATCCAAGGATATCGGTTATCATGAACCGCGGACCGGGGAAGAGTATGAATTAGGCCCGCTCGAAATAGAAGTATTGTACCCTGAGGACATTTCTGGAAAAGTAAATGAAGAATCGATCAGTATTCGTTTAGCCTATGATCAAGTTTCATTTATTCTGACTGGAGATGCAGGAGTGAAGGAAGAAAAAGAGATGATGGAATCTTCTAATCTCGGCAGCACCTTTTTACATTTAGGTCATCATGGCTCTAAAACATCTACAGATCCGGAATTTTTAAATGCTGTTCAGCCGCATATTGCTATTTATAGTGCTGGTGAAGACAATTCTTATGGTCATCCAAGCCCGGAGGTTATTGAATTATTAGATGAGGAAAATATCGACTGGTATGGCACTGACAAAGACGGGACCATTGTGGTGACTACAGATGGAAAAGCCTATTCTATTGAAACAGATATGGGCACAAATATTACTGTTTCAGAACCGGATGCAGCGGAAGATAAGCAAGCTTCTGCTGACGAGGAAAACGAAGTTGCTTCAGAAGACATCTTAAATGATGAAAAGAATGATTCCAGCTGTATTGATTTAAATAATGCTCCCAAAGAGGAATTAACTAAAATTATTCATATCGGTGACGAACGAGCAGATCAAATAATAGATAAACGTCCATTTGCTGCTTTTGATGAGCTTGAGAAAATTGATGGGTTAGGTCCAAGCCGGATTGCGGATATAGACTCCGAGGATCTGATATGTGACTTTTAAAGGAGATGGAAAAAGATGAAAGGAATCATTGATCGTTTTGAAGGAGAAACAGCGGTTATTTTAGTCGAAGCGGAGAACCGGGAAATTCTTGTTTCAAGCAGTGAACTTCCTGAAGAGTGTATGGTGAAATCAGTTGTGCGGATTGAGGAGTCAGAGGAACATACCCACCCAAGAATCACCCTCGATACAAAGGCAGACCAGGAGAATAAACAGCAATCGAGTGATCTACGAAAGGCTTTATTGAAACGAAAAAAAAGCAGTAAGTTGAAAAGACGAAAGTAGCATTAAAAAAACCTGAAAAAATGCAGCTGAAATCTCCATTTTTTCAGGTTTTCTTTTTAATCTTTTAAGGTTTAAAACCATTGGAATTCCTTTTAATTAAGTCATTAACACCGACTTCTCTCCCACCATCGAAAGAAATAATTCCAAGAACCGGTTATCATCAGTCAGTTCCGGATGAAAAGCCGCTACAAGTAAATTATCTTCTCTTGCAGCCACAATTTTATTATCATACGCAGCTAAAACCTCTACATTTTCTCCAACCGATTCAATATATGGTGCACGGATAAATACTGCCGGATAAGCTTCCTTTATCCCTTTTACATCTAAGTTTGCTTCGAAGCTGTCCTTTTGTCTGCCAAATCCATTTCTTTTCACCTGGATATCCATCAGCTTCAAGCTTACTGGTTCTTCTGTTTCCACCTGACTTTTACCAAGAAGCACAAGACCTGCACAGGTTCCAAAGATCGGCTTTTTTAATTGAGCGAATTGCTGAACAGCTTCAATAAGATTATTTTTCTTCATCAAACGCCAGATAGCTGTACTTTCTCCACCTGGAATAATTAATCCATCTACATTCTCCAGCATTTCTTTATTTTTAATAAGAATCGGCTCGTGTCCTAAATCACGCAGTTGACCGGCATGTTCCTCTGTTGCTCCCTGCATGCTTAGAATCCCGATCCTGTACTTGTTTCTACTCATGCTGTTCACCTCTTTCTCCTTCAACATCACTTAAAAACTGCGATCCTGCATTCTGTCTTCAGGACGTAGTGTTTTCATATCAATCCCTTTCATCGCTTCTCCTAAGTCCTTAGAAAGCTCGCCAATTTTTTGATAGTCCTGATAATACGTTGTCGCTTCTACAATAGAACGGGCAAATTTCTCAGGATTTTTTGATTTAAAAATGCCTGACCCGACAAAGACGCCGTCTGCTCCAAGTTCCATCATAAGCGCAGCATCAGCCGGAGTTGCTACACCGCCTGCTGCAAAGTTTACTACTGGCAGTCTGCCTGCTTCTTTAATCTGCAGTAAAATTTCGAATGGAGCGCCAAGGTTTTTAGCTTCTGTCATGAGTTCATCCTCGTTCATATGTACAATTCTTCTTACCTGCGATTGTACTTCACGTAAATGACGTACTGCTTCCACAATATTTCCTGTTCCCGGCTCGCCTTTTGTGCGCAGCATCGATGCACCCTCGCCAATCCGGCGGGCTGCTTCTCCTAAATCACGGCATCCGCATACAAATGGAACAGTGAATGGCTTTTTATCCAGATGGAATAAATCATCCGCCGGCGTAAGCACTTCACTTTCATCAATATAATCCACACCAAGCGACTCCAGCACACGTGCTTCCACAATATGACCAATACGAACCTTCGCCATAACTGGAATAGATACAGCTTCCATTACTTCCTCTACAATGCTTACATCTGCCATTCTCGCAACGCCCCCGGCAGCACGGATATCAGATGGAACCTTTTCCAATGCCATTACTGCAACAGCACCCGCTTCTTCTGCGATTTTTGCCTGTTCCTTGTTGACAACATCCATAATTACGCCGCCTTTTTGCATTTGCGCCATTCCTCTTTTTACACGTTCTGTACCTGTAACTCGATCTGTCATGTTATTTCCCCCTAGATTCTTTACTGATTCTTTATTATTATAAAAATAATATGACATGAATGAAAGTGCCAATTTTATATATTTTAATGAGGTCAGTTTTAAAGGAGGGGGAAAATGGATCTATTATCTGTCCATTTAGATGAAACAATAAGTACACCTTTATATGAACAGCTTTATGAGTTTATAAAACAGGAAATTGTGGAGGAGCGGCTTCCCTATGGGCAAAAGCTGCCTTCTAAGCGTAAACTCGCCAACCATTTAGAAGTCAGTCAAAACACTGTAGAAACAGCTTTTGAACAGCTTGTGGCAGAAGGATATATTACATCACGCCCGAGAAAAGGGTTTTATGTCCTGGCACATGGAGATTTAGAATTTGTGGAGCATCCAATAAAAAAAGAAGATCCTAAACTTGAGAAGGAACCAGCAATTTTATTTGATTTTTCTCCAAATAAAATTGATACCGAAGCATTTCCTTTTTCCCAGTGGAGACGTCTGAACAGACATGTTATTGATGAAGTGAATCATGATTTACTTTTACTTGGCAATCCTCAAGGAGACAAGGAGCTGCGTGAAGCTATCGCACACTATGTGTATCACGCACGCGGGATTGACTGCGATCCAGATACAATTGTTGTAGGAGCAGGGATTGAGGTTTTAATGCACCAGCTTCTTTCTTTACTGCCAGGCTCAACTATATTTGGAATTGAAGATCCCGGCTATCAATTGATGGTGAAATTAATTACACATTTTGGTTTTTTAGGACGAGCCTTAGATATGGGTGAAGAAGGGGTTTCTATTGAAGCAGTCCGTCTTTTAGAGCCTGATTATATCTATGTAACTCCTTCCAATCATTTCCCATATGGAACAGTTACTTCTATCAACCGGCGTAATCAGCTATTACAATGGGTAAATGAAGCAGAGAACAGATTTATTATCGAGGATGACTATGATAGTGAATTTCGATATGTAGGGAAAACAATTCCTCCCATGAAAAAAATGGATTTTAATGACCGGGTTATTTATTTAGGCTCCTTTTCCAAATCATTAATTCCATCTTTGCGGATCAGTTATATGATTTTGCCAAAAACATTATTAGAGCAGTATCGAAGCAGACTTTCCTTTCATCATTCTACGGTTTCACGAATTGACCAGCACGTACTGGCACACTTTATTCAGGAAGGATATTTTGAAAAACATTTGAATCGGATGCGAAAAATCTACAGGAAGAAATTTGAGTTCGTACAGCAGCTTTTCGAGGCTTATAAGCCTTCTATCCAGCTTTTGGGCGAACAATCCGGTCTCCATGTCGTCTGTGAAGTACGAAATGGATTAACGGAAGAAGAGATAATGAAAAGAGCCGTCCAACAAAGAATCAAGCTTTATCCAATCTCCTATTATGCATCTAAAAATGTTGTTGTCTCACACCCGCAATTTGTGATCGGTTTTGCAGGAATGAAGGAACGGGAAATAGAGAAAGCAGTACAACACCTTATTACTATCTTTCAGCCATAAAGGAAACTCCCAGTAAGACCAAATAAAAAAACTTTGGTATGACCGCCTTTCTAATGAAACTGATACCTAGTTTATTTTTCCATCATAAAATCTATAATAATTTTAAGCATTTGCATAGTGTAGAAGAAACTTCTTCATCTATAAGTTATCTTTATGGATAAGAAGTTTTTTCATTGCTACAAAACACTCTTACTTCTATGAATTTTTACAATTATTCCCCTCTTTAAAAATTAATGGAACTATTATAAATCTGTGCTATAATGTATTGTCTTTATCTAATACTATCAGTGTACAGTATTACATTCCTTGACATTTTCATCAGCTTAGAAATTCCTTACAAAGCAAGGTACCCTATGCAGTGTTAATTTTACCTTGCTTCATTTCTAATATTCCCGCAGATTTACACAGCAAAAGAAGCAGTCTTCAACCAGAAAGGAAGATACTAATGGATTTTATTTATACAATTTTAAATCATTTTAATGATTTTATCTGGACTTATATCCTGATTGTCGTATTAATTGGAGTAGGACTTTACTTCACTTTCAGGACTGGATTTGTCCAATTTCGTTTATTGTCGGAAATGTTTCGTACTGTATTCGACAAACGTTCTTATGATGCATCTGGTACGAAGGGAACTAGTTCTTTTCAGGCATTTGCAATCAGTGCCGCTTCCCGGGTAGGTACAGGAAATATGGCAGGAGTGGCAACGGCGATAGCTTTAGGCGGTCCTGGTGCTTTATTTTGGATGTGGCTTATCGCCATTATCGGTGCAGCATCCGGGTTTGTAGAAAGCACATTAGCACAGCTTTACAAAGAAAAAGATAATAATCAATATCGCGGCGGTCCTGCTTATTATATGGAAAAAGGTATGAATAAACGCTGGCTGGGAATTATTTTTGCGATTATGATTACCTTCACCTATGGATTTGTATTCAGCTCGGTACAGTCAAATACAATAAGTATCGCATTCGATTCACAATTTAACGTCCGCCCGATCTGGATTGCCATTATCCTGACAATCCTGACAGCAGCAGTTATCTTTGGCGGTTTAAAAAGTATTGCCAACGTCTCACAAATTATTGTTCCATTTATGGCAATTATTTACGTCGGGCTTGCATTGATTATCGTTATATTAAATATCACTGCAATTCCTGATATGTTTGTATTAATTTTTGAAAATGCATTTGGTATCCGTGAGGTTGCCGGCGGAGGCTTCGGAGCTGCTATTATGCTGGGTATCCGTCGTGGACTTTTCTCCAATGAAGCTGGAATGGGAGCAGCACCAAATGCTGCAGCAACTGCTGATGTGAGTCATCCCGTCAAACAAGGATTAGTACAAGCATTAGGTGTTTTCTTTGATACACTGCTTGTATGTACTGCCACTGGTTTAGTTATTCTGTCTGCAGGCGGTTTTGCCGGCAGTGATGCAGATGGAATTGCTTTAACACAAACAGCCTTCACACAAATGTTAGGAGGCTGGGCTGGTATATTTATTGCTATCTCTGTTTTCTTATTTGCTTTTACATCTATCCTTGGAAATTACTACTATGGGGAAAACAATCTGGCTTATATTAAAAATTCCAAGGTATTGATTTTTCTATATCGAATTGCTGCAATACTGATGGTAATCTTCGGTACATTCGCATCCTTTGATCTTGTCTGGCTATTGGCGGATATTTTTATGGCATTGCTTGCCTTACTAAACCTATTTGCCATCACAGTCTTGTTTAAAAAAGCCAATATTTTATTAAAGGATTACATGAAACAGCGGAAAGAAGGAAAAGATCCTGTATTTTATAAAGACATTTTAGATGACCAGTCCGGCATTGAATGCTGGGAACGCGAAACAGAAAAGAATTAATTATTTTTAAAACAAAGAGGTGGAATCAATTGGATTCCACCTCTTTGTTTTTTATTCAAATACAATTGTTTTATTTCCATATACGATAATACGATCTTCTAAATGCCACTTAACAGCCTGTGCCAGCACCCGGCGTTCAATGGACTGTCCAATCTTCTTCAAATCATCGACATTATGCTCATGGCTGACTGGCTCTGTTCCCTGCTCAATAATTGGCCCCTCATCTAAATCATTTGTTACATAATGGGATGTTGCACCAATCATTTTCACTCCTCTTTCAAAAGCACGTTCATACGGCTTTGCCCCGATAAAAGCGGGCAGGAAAGAATGATGGATATTAATAATTCTGTTTTTAAATACCTCAACAAATGTCGGCGAAAGGATTTGCATGTATCTTGCAAGAACGATTAGATCAATGTCATAATCCTCTAAAATTTCTTTTTGCTTCGCCTCTATCTCTTGTTTTGTTTCTTTTGTAACCGGCAAATGATAAAAATCAATTCCTAATGCTTCAACCATTTCCCGAGAATTTTCATGATTGCTGATAACCACTGGAATATTTGCCATTAAGTCCCCGCTTTGCCATTCCCATAGAAGCTCTAATAAGCAATGCGGCTCTTTAGAAACAAAGATAGCGATATTTTTCAACTCATGAACAAGGCTTAAACGCCATTCCATTTGAAAGCGTTCTGCTACCTCCTGGAATTCCTTCTGCAGCTTTTCAACATTTGTTCCCGGCTGATATTCAAAATCAAGGCGCATAAAAAATTCTCCGCCTTTTGGATTTACTGTAAACTGGTTAGATGAAACAATATTTGCCTGCTCATTCCATAAAAAAGTAGAAATTGCAGAGACAATGCCCGGCTGATCAGGACATTTAATGATTAATCTTGCTCTATTTTCATAACGGTCTTTATAAAAATCTGCCCGTTTATCTGTGTACATATTCACTGTCTGACTTCCTCGCTTCTATATTATTCGTAGAGTATAGATTAGCGGATAAGTGGCTGTCAGGTCAAGTTTTTTTATACAAATATTCAGTATGATCTTTTTCTAACTGCTTCCTTATCAAATATATAAGAAGCTGGAGAACATCGATTCAGATATTCTCCAGCCCCTACGCTTTATATTTTATTCATCCTCTTCATCGTCTGCGTCATCACTGCTTGAACCTGAAGCTTCATATACTGCTCCTGATCCATCATATAATTCGAACTCTGTTGCTGTAGTGTAGCTGGAATCATATAATCTTTCAGCTATCCACTTATCGTCCTGGTATCTGATTTCAAGCAGGAGCGGCAAAGCGCCTTCTTCCTGGTCAGCTCCCTCTTCCAATGCACCTGTCACATATAATTCCACCGGCACCTCAAAATATGGTCCATCATCACTGTACGTATACATTTCTTCTAAATCTGCAAAGCTGATACCAACTTCATCTAAGCTCCCTTCAAAGTAAAGCTCATCTGAAAAATATTCAAAATCAAATTCCATATCCTCTTTTACATAGTCTGATACGTATTCCATGTTAGAAGTATCATGATTCGCAATAGCTGCAATATATTCCTCAGCAAACTGGACAACGGAATCTGCCATATCCTCTTTAATTGTATCATTAAAGAAATCAATATTTACATCAACGAACCGGTCATCAATAGCAACAGGGTCCATTTCCATTGCTCCCCACGGCGTTTCAACATTTGTGTCCAATGTTAATGAGCCGTCTGTCAATATAGGACCGATATCAACAGAGTATTCTGTAAGATCAATTTCTACCGGCTGGCCGTCTATTGTAAAGGTGATTTCATCATACGGTAAATTTGTCTCCAGATTCGGATAGATAGTGACCTCTGATACATCAAATTCCAAAGAAGATGAATTATAATAATCAGCTAAAACCACTGTCTGCTCCTTTTCTAAATCTCCAAAATCTGTGCTTATCTTACTTATTGCCTCGTAAGCTCCTGGTGCAATTGGGCCGTATTCTATGGAATAGCTTGTTTGTTCACTGATATCAAACTCTTTCCCATTAAAGGTTGTTTGAACATCTTCTAAGTCAGAGTTGATAGATACATATTGCGGCTCCAGTTCAATAATATACTGCGTAAAGACAAGCATTCCTTTTTCATCTGCTTCTTCTACAGAAAAAAGAGTGCCATCAGATATTACCCGTTCCGGACGGTTCTCATTGATATTCACATTTCTGTGATTTTCTCCTGCCAGCTGTGCCAATGCTTTTGCCTCTTCTTCAGAAATTTCATTTCCATTCATACGTACAAGACTATGTAATTCATCCGCATCCTCTTCTACTAAAGCTTCTACAAATCTTTCAACAACTTTTTCTTCCGCGTAATACGAATTACCCCAAATATAAAATCCAATTCCAGCAATTGCTAAGACACCTGCAAGACTAAAAATCAGTTTTTGCTTTTTTGATAGTGGCTTCTTTTCTTTTGGCGTTTCCTGTCCGTACTGTGTTGAATTTTCTGATTTATCCTGCGAGGTTGATACCTGCGATTCTGCTTGATTATTTGTTGCTGCCTGTTCTTTTTGAGACTCACTTTCTGAAAGGATTTTATTTACTTTTGCTCCACAATTCTTACAAAACATAGCCCCTTCCGAAATGGGGTTCCCACATTCTTTACAAAAATCGCTCAATTTTTTCTCTCCCTTATTTTTATATTTCTCCTTATCCAGCTTATGTATTTCTGATGTAGATAAAATAAGATAATTTATAATGATTTCAGATTAGATATACGGTTCTTTTTTTGCACACGGCTTTTACCCTGCCTGCATAGAATAGTTTTATCACGAAAATCAAAAGTTAGATAAAGGAGGTTTGTTGATGAATTCTAATAAGCATGATTCTCATTCTGATAAAAGAAAAGTATTCCCTGAGAACTGGAATATTGATTTTGCCCCCTTTCAACAATTTATGGATCGAATGGATAATTTATTTTCACGTTCTTTTAAATCCTTCCAGGGTCAGATACTTAATGATTTTCCCGCAGAAATAATCGAAGAAGAAAACAACATTTATGTAAAAGCAGAGGTTCCCGGATACCGCCGTCAGGATATTCGAATTGAAATGATAGGTAACCGTATTAAAATAAAATTAGAGAAGAAAGAAAGCCTATCATTAAGCACAGATACGAAGAACATTGATAAAACATCCATCCAGCAAAAAGAACGAATTATCACACTCCCTTTTAATATACCAAAAAATAGCACAACAGCAACCCTTGAAAATGGAATTTTAATCATAAATATTCCGAAACAATCCATATCATCCCATTTTATAGATATTGAAGAATAACGCACATTCAGAATTATATGCAAAAAGTCCTCCATAAATGATGAAAAAATCGCCGTATAGTAAGTCTATACGGCGATTAAGTTTATATTTTATTATGGACAATCTCTCCTCAGGAGAAGATTGAGAATTCCTGCGGAAGGTTGTCCCGATTGAAGATAGCAGACATTTGCTGATTAGATACGGAAAAACTATTTCCTTTATTTCTTGATTAACTCAGGACGGGCTTACAACCCTGCCTGGGCACGTGCGTCTTCTAAAACCTCAGCAACTGCGATAGTATGATTTATTAATTCATCATATGATTTTTTATTATTCTTTTTGATGATTTTATTAAAATAAATAAACTCATAAGCAAGTCGTGCGCGGTCCTGTTTTACAGAAATATCCTTTGTTTTACCATCAATTGTGATTTTTACATTATTCACGCCATTTGCACCGGGCTTAATATACATATACCCGTCCTCTCCCTGAATGGAAACAAAATTTTCCCCTGTAGTGTCCTTTGAGCCAACACAGCTTGCTTGAAATCCAGAATAAGAGAGTAAAGCAATCCCTGAGGTATCTATCCCATTTTCAAATAAATTTGCTTTATATGTCACCTCTGTCGGCTTACCAAACAAACGCAATACAAAATGGAGATTATAGATATTAATATCAGATAATGCACCGCCAGCAAATGCAGGATCAAACATATTTGTTACCTCGCCAGCTTTTAATTGATCGTAACGGCTGGAATATTGGCTATAATTACATTGAATTAGCCGAATTTGTCCTAACCGTTCAATATGATTGGACAGCTCTAAAAAGTTAGGTAAGAACAGCGTCGGGATTGCCTCAAAAATAAACACATTATTCTGTTCCGCTGCTTCTTTTAATTTTTTTGCATCCGCTGCATTCGGTGTAAATGGCTTTTCACAAATCACATGCTTATGGTTCTCCACAGCTTGGAGCGCCTGCTCTGTATGCAGCTTATTGGGGGAAGCGATATATACGGTATCCATCTCCTCATCAGCAAAAAAATCTTCAAGGGATGTATACGTTTTAGGAATTTGATACTCTCCAGCTAATTCATCAGCTGTTTCTTGTTTTCTGGAATATGCAGCAACACAAGTTACTTCTTCAATCGGTTCAATTGCCCGTAACATTTCCTGAACAATTTTACCCGACCCAATTGTGCCCAGTTTCATACTAATCAACCTTTCTTGTTTATCATTTTAAACAATTGATAGCTTTACTAAAAGCATCCTTTTATACAATTTATGCAAAAAATGCTTACCCCTATCATAACATAGAATGCAAGTCATCTTCAGAAAAATCGTAAAAATTACTGCCTGCTGCAATCCCTAACCCTTTTTGAAGACATTTTACCGTTCTACTTTCTCTATTTCGCCAAGCCTTTCCTGCACATCCTCGTAATACGGCAAACCCTCGTTATCTCCGGTAATACTTACAACCATAGAGCCAATTGTATTTGCGAAGTGGAGGGAGCGTTCTAAATCCCAATCATGCAAATAACCATATAAAAAACCGGCATTAAATCCATCACCTGCACCGACTGTATCCACAACCTTTGTTGCCTTCACAGGATCTGCATATATGAGCTGTCCCTGATGGTATCCGGCAGATCCATGTTCTCCGCGTTTTACAATAATAGTTGGAATTCCAATTTCTTTTGTTTTTTTAATGATTGCTTTAGGATTACTTTCTCCAATAATAATATTCATTTCTTCATCTCCGGCAAGCAAAATATCCACATGTGGAAGAATATCTAATAAAACTTTTCTTGCTTCTTCTTTTGTCCACATTTTTAAACGGATATTTGGATCAAAAGATACTTTCAATCCATGTTTTTTGGCAAGCCGGATTGATTCCATCATGACATTTAAATTATCTCCCCCGATGGCAGGGAAAATTCCTGTGATATGGAGCACACGTGCATTTTTAATATAAGATTCATTTAATTCCTCCGGCTTCATCGTCAGCGTTGGTGATTTGTCCCGATAATAAAATGTCTGTACATTACCATCCTCCATAATTTCTTTAAAATACACAGAAGTAGGGTAACCTTTTACAAGCTTAAGCTCAGACGTATCAACCTGCTCTCCTCTGGCAAATGTGCGGATAGATTTTCCAAATTCATCATTACCCAGTCTGCTGATAAAACCCGTTTTTAATCCTAACCGGGAACAGCCAATCGCCAGGTTTAATTCTGCACCGCCAATATTTTTCTGGAAACCGTTAACAAATTTCATCGGCCCTTTTATATCTGGATTAAAGACAACCATTGCTTCTCCCATACTAATTACATCAATCATTTCTCTTCCTCCCAGCAGAAATTCTATAAGTATCTGTTTGTTGATAAAAATTTATTATTTTGTTAATGCAATAAATTCCTTTGCCCGTTCAGTTAAAGCATGATAATCATCTTCCGTTTTTAGTTTAGATGCATCTACTAAATTACTTCCGAGACCAACTGCTGCACTCCCGTTTCGGAGATAGTCTTTTAGATTATCCTTAGTAATCCCTCCTGTAACCATTGCCGTTACATGCGGAAGCGGCCCAAGAATATTCTTGATATATCGAGGTCCGGCTGCTTCAGCAGGAAATACCTTCACCATGCGGGCACCATGCTCATATGCTGTCAAAATTTCTGTTGGTGTAAAAACGCCCGGAATATGCTCCACCCCATACCTTTGACATAACTGTAACGTATCTTTATTTAACGTTGGTGCAACAACAAAAGAGGCACCTGCTAAAATTACAGCTCTTGCTGTTTCCGGATCTAATACTGTTCCAGCTCCCACCTTAACCGACTCGTCGGCGTTAGCAGCTGCTTCTGCGATAATATCATTGACATTTGGTGTTTCTGCAGTAATTTCTACATGGTGAATACCTCCTTGTGCCAAAGCATCCAGTATAGGCACAATATTATCCTTGTTAGATTTCCTGATAACAGCAACCACTTTTTCCCGTTTAATTCCTTCTATAATATTCATCAAAAACTCCTCCTTTTTAAGCTTGTCCATCTTTCTGTTTTCTGCTGATAATTTTCTTAGCAGGACTCTCTCCGATTCAATGCTGGTTCAAACCGGATTATTTTGGAACGATGCTGTTTGTTCGGCTCTAGAATTAAAGTAAATAAAATCTCCGCTGCTCTTCTCCCCATTTCAAACGCCGGTTGTGAAATAGTTGTCAAAGGAGGGGTATAAAACGCAGCAAATGATACCTCATCCACACTAATTACAGCAACATCTGAAGGTATCAGCAGCTTTTCCTTTTTCAAAAAGGATAGTACCTCATGCAAGGTCAAGTCATTCATTGCAAAAATAGCATCCGGTCTTTCTTTTTGCTGAAACAGTTCCTGCAGCTTTTCCTTAATTTCTCTGATTTCTCCATTAATCGTTGAGAGCTTCAGCATATGGTTATCTTCTTCCTGTACTTTTTTGATAAATTCCTGCGCTCTCTCAACTCTCGGAGTAACCTGATGTGTAAAAGGAGGACCAACCATTGTTATATGCTTGTAGCCTTTGTGCATTAACTCATCTGCTGCAAGGGCTGCGGCTTTTTTATTATCTAATAGAATTGTATCGACCTTCAGCCCCTCGACAATCCGATCCATAAATACAATTGGGTATCCTTCCTCTGTCAGCTGTTGATACAGTGCTACATTGCCACCGGTCGGAAAAGCAATTATCCCGTCCACCTGCTTTGCTTTCAACATTTCAATATACTTCTTCTCTTTCTCCGGCTGATCATCTGCATTGCACACAATAAGGTGAAAATCCTTTTCATGGCATAAATCTTCAATCGCCCGAATAACCTGAGTTGAATATACATGAAGTATATTTGCTACAATGACACCAATGGTTGTTGAAGACTTTTGCTTTAGGCTTCTGGCTACCATATTGGGCTGATAGTTCAATTCCTTTACAGCCTGCTCCAGCTTCGTTCGGGTTTCTTTGCTCATATATTCAAATCTTCCGTTTAAATACTGCGAAACAGTACTTTTAGATACCCCGGCTTGCTTGGCAACATCTGTCATTGTTATTCTTTTCATCTGCTTCACCTATTAAAAATTATTTTAAAACGAACCTTACTAAATCGGTTTAGTAAACCGATTTAGTATAAGTATAAACAAATTGAAAACGTTTTACAAGTATTAATTGAATTACCTCATTATATTCTGGATAAAATCAAATCTATGTATTTTCTAAGGATACATAGATTTGATCCCCTTTACCATTAAAAATTTCCTTTTCTCCAGACCTAATCACCTTATAGCGCTAAAGCTTAGCATTCCTTTTAAATCTAAACAGATTGATTTCCTCCCCAATATGGAGCTGGATATCCATATGGCTCAGAGCTATAACGCGGGAAATTATCAATAGCCATCCCTGTGATTACTCCACCTAGAAACGGTATTCCGTATTGAAAGACCGGGTTTCCATAATACGGACCTCCAAATCCCGGACCAATAAGACCAGGGCCAAAAAAACCTGGTCCATAAAATCCTGGACCAAAAAATCCCGGACCCCATCCTGGTCCTCCAAAAAAGAGTCGGGAATCCATATTACTCTGATGATTCATCTGATTAGCGGGAAGCATATGTGCCTTATCCATTTCATGCTCACTCCTCTTTCTTTTATCCAATCCTCTTTTAGTGTATGTGTTCACCCAGAAAATGAGTGGGCTTGGCTTTGCTATGCGAAAAATAGAGTTGTTCCATATTTATGCAAAATAAAAACTGCCAAATGGCAGTCTTAAAATTATCATTACTTATAAGTTGTTTCTTTCTCATAATAAATACCAACAGATTTTTTAGCTGTCCCGGTCTTGCCGTTTGGATGAGCTGGACTTACGACAGTATAAGAAACCATTTGATATATTAATTTTGAGTTAAGCTGGACACTTTCTACCTTTTTATTGTTGACTTTTTCAGGGACTGTATAAGATCCAGAGAATGATACAGTATAAGAACCTGTAACGTTAAAGCCAACTATCATAGAAATAATTGATGCATTTAAGCCAGAGTTTCCAGAGTAAATGGCCGGATAACTATTACTATCATTAAGATGGATAGTTATTCCCGAATCACTGACAACGCTATTAACTGCTGGGCCAAATTTGTTACTTCGTTTTAAAAATTTTATTTTTGAATTACCGTACTTATAGTACTTATACCATTCTCCCGGTAATCGAACAGCTTGTAGAGGTAACATATTCTCTTCTTTAGGTATAACTTGAACTCCTGAAACGGACTCGTCATTAAGAAATTCTGTTACTTTTGCTTCTAATTCTTCTTTACTCTCAAAATCTTCATAGTACAATTCAATCGGGTTTGTAAATTCGCCAATCAATACATCCTCATCATCAAGTTCGATTTCCTCGTCTTCGGCTAATTCATCACCAAGTATGAGCTCATCCCTATCATACAAATCTTCATCTTGTGATTCAGCATTTGCCAAAGTAAAGGGAGCTATTGCTAAACACAAACAAAGAAGAACAAAGAAAGATTTAAATAAATTCCGATTCATCAGCATCTTTCCTTCTTTCACGAATTTTTAATCAATAACTTTTTGTAAGCCATTACTTAATTATATATCGAAGCAGGAAGTTGTAACGAAAATTTCAGAATATATGAGAATATTATTTCATTTCACAAATTGTTCAAGCAGGTTTTAAGCTCTAGTTATTTAACAAAATATTCATTATCAAATAAAGATAAGCTTGTCCTTTTTTTAAAGCTTTAGATTAGAAAAGGCTGCGAAGATTTTTCACATAAAAAAGCCCAAACCGTGATATGACATGCCCCCCATACTGGACTTTCACACTTGGATAGTCGTCATAACTGATATATCCATAAAAAGTAAGCAGAAATTCTCTGCTTACCTTTTCAGTAGATACTATAAACAGATCTATTATCAATAAGGATAATAACTATACGGCGGATACGGATAATAAGGAGGATACGGGTAAAATGGCGGTGGTCCCCCTGCACCATCAAGCAATAGTCCTGTTGCCAGCCCTCCCAGAAACGGGACCCCAAATCCCAAAACAGGATTGCCAAAAAAAGGTCCTGGACCATGATGATAAAATGGACGCCTGGTATCATAATTATATATGTGATTGTTAAATCCGGCATCGTTATAAAATTCATTTGGATACATTGCCTGCTGATTTCCTGAATGTAAATTTATTTCATTCATTCTATTACTACACTCCTCTCCCGATTGCTTCCTACCATGTTATGCATCCACCCAGAAAATGATAATCAAATTATTCCCCTTTTTCTGATAATACCACTGACTTTTAGACTTCTTCCGCTAAAAAATATGGTAAACTGAAAAAAAGAAGCGATGAAAAAACAGGAGGCGGAAAAATGAAGACACAGAATTATGCCATTATTGATATCGGCTCAAACACAATGCGTTTAGTTATTTACGAAAAAACAAAGAGCAACCGTCTGAAAGAAATAGAGAATGTCAAAGCCTCCTCCAGGCTGCGAAGTTTTTTAGAAGAAGATAATACATTAAATCAAGCAGGAATTGACCGTTTAATAGATACACTGAAAAGTTTTCAGGAAGTGCTGGCAACCTATACACTGCAAGACACAATTTGTGCGGCTACTGCTGCTATCCGGCAAGCCGTGAATAAAAAGGAAATTGAAACACAAATCGTGCAAAAAACAGGATTGAATATCCGAATTTTAAGCGAAGAAGAAGAAGCCTACTATGGTTACTTGGCTGTTGTTCATTCTACATCTCTAAAAGAAGGAATTACAGTAGATATTGGAGGCGGCAGTACCGAGGTTACCTATTTTGAGAATCGTGAATTAAAGGACTCACACAGTTTTCCTTTTGGTGCGCTTACTTTAAAAGATTTCTTTAAAAAATCCATTCCGACTACAGAAGAAATCACAACACTGCGCCAATATTTAAGGGAACAATTTGCAACACTTCCATGGCTTAAGGATAGAGAAGTGAAATTAGTTGCTATCGGTGGAAGTGCTAGAAACCTGGCACAAATTCATCAAAACCTGGAGTCTTACCCATTAGCAGGGCTGCATGAGTATCAGATGTTTCAAAAGGATATTATAGAAGTAAGCAGTTACTTAACCTCGTTAAAACCATCTAAATTAGCAAAAGTAGAAGGTCTCTCTAAAGATAGGGCGGATATTATCATTCCGGCAATTGAAGTCTTTCACTGTCTCTATCAGACGATCCAGGCAGAAAGCTTGGTTTTAAGCCGGAAAGGATTACGGGATGGCGTTTTATATGAACATTTAGCAAAAGAGTCTGATTCCTCTCTCTATCCGAACGTTCTGGAAGAAAGTATACAAGAGCTTGTAAATGATTATGATCTGGATCGAAAACATATCCGGCATGTCCAGAATTTAACTGAGCAGGTGTTTGATTTTTGTAAAGAGAATGGGCTTATTCAATTAGACAAGCAGGACCGCAAACTGCTTAAAATGGCGAGTTTTTTATTTAATCTTGGCGAATATATTGATTCCGAATCAAGTCCTCAGCATACTTTCTATCTCCTTGCCAACCGTACCATTGATGGTTTGGAGCATCGGGAACGTGTGAAGCTTGCACTTGTTGCATCTTTTAAAAACAAAACTGTTTTTAATCAATTCATCCAGCCATATAAGTCATGGTTTTTAAAAGACGAGCGGAGGAAGCTGTTGGAGCTGGGTTCTTTATTAAAATTCACCTACTGTCTGGATGCTACCAGAAGGCAAATCGTAGACCGGATTGATTTTAAATTAAAGAAAAAGAACATTCTTATCCGAGTATATACAAAAGCAAATGCAATGCCGGAAGAATATCAGGCAGAAAAGCAGAAAAAACATCTTGAAAAAGCCATTGGTAAAGATGTTGAATTAGAATTTATCGCAGATAGCCAAATGTAAAATCTCTGCTGAGTGATGTTTCAGTTTATTACTTTTACGAAATGGTTTATTTATCTATTTTTGTAAGGAGGTATGTACCCAATACACCTCCAGTAACCCAGGATTGTTCACACAAATTTTACACCACTTTAACATACTTTATATAGAGAAAGCTTATGATATATATAGGACTATAAAAGGGATGGTGTTCTATGGGTCAACATACAAAAACAGCCAGCTCACCTGCCTCTTACAATAACAGGGAGCTGAGCTGGCTCTCATTTAATAAACGCGTATTAGAAGAAGCAGCTGATTCAGGTAATCCATTACTCGAAAGGCTGCGGTTTTTATCTATCTTTTCATCAAATCTGGACGAATTCTTTATGGTTCGTGTAGCCGGGTTAAAGGATCAGGTAAAGGCAGGATTTAACCGTCCTGATGACAAATCGAATCTGACCCCCAAGCAGCAGCTCTCTGCTATCGCATCCTTTAATCATAATCTGGTAGAACAGCAATACAGGCTGTATAAACAGTTACAGGAGCAATTAGAAGAAGAACAGATTCAACTTTTTCAAATGGGTGATTTATCAGCAGAAGAAATATATTCTCTTGAGCAATATTTTGATGAGCAGGTTTATCCAATTCTTACACCGATGGCAATCGATGCCTACCGCGCTTTTCCTATGCTGTTAAATAAATCTTTAAACCTTGCCATTCAATTAAAGGATGAATATGAACAAGAACAGCTTCATAAAAAAACAGCTATTGTTCAGGTACCTGCTTTACTGGATCGCTTTATCCGGATTAATAACGAGCATCACCATTATGTTTTATTAGAAGATGTCATTCGTTATTTTATTCATAAGCTCTTTAAAGGATATCGTGTTATTTCAACAAGTACTTTCCGCATTACACGAAATGCAGATATGAATATCCATGAAGACAGTGCACATGACTTATTGAAAGAAATTGAAAAAGAGCTGAAAAAGCGAAAATTCGGAGCGGCTGTCCGCCTTGAAATGAATAGTATGGAACAGGATCCGAATATTACCCCGTTTCTGCTTCATGAGCTGGAAATTCATGAAAAGGATCTGTACATTGTTGATGGACCACTTGATTTAACGTGCCTAAATGATTTCTATAATCAAGTAAAGCATGACCATGAGCAGCTTATTTATGAAACCTTCATCCCGCAGCCTGCACAAGATATTCATGAGGACGAGACTGTATTCGAAGCAGTCAGAAAAAGAGATCTCTTTCTCCACCATCCTTACGAATCATTTGAGCCGATTGTTGATCTTATGCGGGAAGCTGCTGATGATCCGGATGTACTGGCAATTAAGCAGACGCTCTACCGTGTCAGTGGAGATTCTCCGATTATTGCCAGTTTAAAGCGAGCGGCTGAAAACGGAAAACAAGTAACTGTTCTGGTGGAATTAAAAGCGCGGTTTGATGAAGCAAATAATGTAGAATGGGCCAAGCAGTTGGAAATAGCCGGCTGTCATGTTATTTATGGAATGATTTCTTTGAAAACGCATAGTAAAATCACGTTAATTGTACGTAAACAGGATAATCGGATTGAACGTGTTGTCCATCTTGGGACTGGAAATTATAATGATCAAACCGCCAAATTCTATACCGATATGTCTTATTTAACTACAAAAAGAAAATTTGGGGTTGATGCGACAAATTTCTTTAATTATTTGAGCGGATATACGGAGAAGCCTGCTTTTCATCATCTTTCCATGGCGCCTTTTGATATCCGTAATGATTTATTAGAGTATATTGACCGGGAGATTAAGTTTCACAAGCAGTTTAATAATGGCCGGATTATTGCTAAAATGAATTCTCTAACAGATAAATCCTTAATCAAAAAGCTTTACGAAGCTTCACAGGCTGGCGTTCAAGTTGATTTGATTGTCCGGGGGATATGCTGTCTGCGTCCCGGTATTCCAGATATAAGCGAAAACATTCGTGTAATCAGTATTGTCGGCCGCTTTTTGGAGCATAGCCGGATTTATTACTTCCACCATAATGGTGAAGTGAATATATTCTTATCCTCTGCAGATTTAATGACACGAAATATGGTTAAACGTGTGGAGCTCATGTTCCCAATCTTCGAAAGACGTATTAAGGAACGTATTTCTTCTATTCTGGATTTGATGCTGCATGATTCCGTAAAAGCAAGGAAGCAGGCAAATGATGGGACGTATTCCTATGTTATCTCTAATGATAATAGTACGTTAAACAGCCAATTAAAGTTATTTGAACAGGCAATGGATGTTTTTGTGTAGAAATGCAACGGCGTAATAGAAAATCAAAGACAGTTTAAAACTAACCTTTGATTTTCTATTTTTATTCCAGCCAAGCATATTCCTAATGTCCCTGATTAAATTTTTCCATCCGATTCATTAACGCTTCTTCATTAAACTTCATCTCTAGGTAATGAAGTTTATGCTGCAATACAAAAATCATTTGATAAAGTAATTAAATGTCGGTGTCTTTTTCCCTTTGTCCGCTACTCCTCGAATGATTTTGTCTATTATCGCATTAATAAGAGATAAACTGACGGGTCCTTTCTGTAACAGAGAGTCTCCAGAATGTGCGGTATGAACAGGAAGTGTTATATCTGCAAATGGTACCGTCGGAGCAGCTAAAGAATCTGTAATGACAATCACTTTAATTCCTTTTCGCTGCGCATCTTTTGCTAATTGGATCGTGTCTACAGCATAGCGGTAGAAAGAAAAAACAATTAATGATGATTTTTTAGGTAAAAAATCCAGTACCCCTGCGTCACTTTCCGGTCGAAATAGACTGACGTTTCCTATAATGTAATTTAAGTTAAAGTATAGCCAATGTGCATAGCTATAGGAATGATAATATCCTGCGATGACAATCTGTTCACTTTGTAAAATTGTATCGGCTACTTTTTCTAATTGTCCCGCATCCAGCTGTTTATGCAGCCAACGGAGGTTCTCTATGTCTGCCTCCACAGAATCATGGAAAGTACTTTCAGCCGTTTCTTCTGCTGCTTGTGATAGATTTAAGAGCTCATTTCTTACTTCCTTCTGTAATTCAGCATAGCCTTTGTAGCCGAGAGCGTTACAGAACCGAAGCACCATCGTTTCACTGACATTAATCATTTCTCCAACCTTTTTTGCCGGATGTGTCGCAAAGGCAATTGGTTCATTTAATAAATAATCAGCAACCTTTTGCAGCCCTTTTGTTAAATTGGGCCAATATGCTTTTATACGCTCTTGATATATAGTTTCCATCCCATCCCTCTTTTGAAGTCTAAACAATTATTTTATATTGCTATAAAGTATAGACTTCATTATAATAGAATGCAATGTATGAATATACACGATAATGAAATAAGAATCAGTTATTATATTATTTAAGAGGTAATTTACTAGCAGTTACCAAAAAGGAGTTCTTCTCATGAAAATAACAGAAATTACAATGCACCGCATGAATATGCGAATGAAAAATCCATTTACAACAAGCTTTGGAACAGAACAGGATCGTGAATTTATTATTTTGGAAGCAAAGGATGAAGATGGAACTATTGGCTGGGGCGAGTGTGTCACATCCGAGTCCCCTCTTTATATTGAAGAATTTACAAAAGCTGCCTGGGTTATGCTGGAGGAATACTTAATTCCGCTCACACTGGGGCGTGAATTTAGCCATCCGGATGAGCTTACTGATTTATACGAACCCTTCAAGCGCAATAATTTGGCAAAAGCAGCTATCGATGCCGCAGCCTGGGATATTTATGCCAAACAGCAAGGTATTTCCCTGGCACAGGCAATCGGCGGTTGCAGAACTGATATCGAGGTTGGAGTCAGCCTTGGGATTGAGGATGATATAGAAAAGCTTCTTAACAATATCAAAGAGAAAACAGAGGAAGGCTATAAGCGGATAAAAGTAAAAATTAAGCCTGGTAAAGATGTCGAGGTTGTTGAACAAATCCGCAAGCAATTTCCTGATATTCCGCTGATGGTTGATGCTAACTCAGCTTACACACTCGACGATATGGAAACACTGAAAAAACTGGATCCATTTAACCTTATGATGATTGAACAGCCTTTAACAGCCGGCGATTTAATTGACCATGCCGAGCTGCAAAAGCATATTAAAACACCAATTTGCCTGGATGAAAGCATTCATTCCTATGATGATGCAAGACAGGCGATTCAACTCGGCAGCGGAAAGATTATTAATATGAAGGTCGGCCGCGTTGGTGGAATTACAACAATGAAACGAATTCATGAACTATGTAAAGAAGCGAATGTACCAATGTGGTGTGGAGGTATGCTTGAATCCGGCGTAGGACGTGCACATAATATCGCAGTTACCTCGCTTTCTACATTCACACTGCCTGGAGATACTGCCGCTTCTTCCCGTTATTGGGAGGAGGATATTATTGATCCTGAGGTATACGTCAAAGATGGAATCGTACAGGTCCCTGCTTCCCCTGGAATCGGATATGAAGTTAACCGTGAAAAATTAGCAAAATACACTGTTGAGAAAAAAAACTTTAAGCAATAAAAACCAATAAAAGATGAGCTGTAAAAGATGTTTATCCCTTTTGAAAAGGAAAAATTATCTCACAGCTCTTCTTTTTTTGTCTTCGTTTAAATGTTATTTTAAAAATAGTACATATTAAATACAATAAGAGGTTTATGCAAAGGAATAAAAACTAACTGACTCCTGTAAATCGGCAATAGAAATAGTCAATATCCCATTATCTGCATATGATTAAAAAATAAGTAAAATATTGAAGCAACTAACTTGAAATCATAATTGAATCAATGTATAGTTTAATCCGTATTATTTTCATTGGATTTATTGGAAACATTTAATAAGGAGGATAACACTAAATGGATACTTGGTTTATAGTTTTAAATATTATTGTTTTACTTGCATTAATTGGTTTATTAATCTATATGCAGAAAAAACATGTCTCGTTTGCAAAGCGTGTATTTACAGGGATGGGGCTTGGAATTGTTTTAGGAGCTCTTTTTCAGGTTATTTATGGCGAAGGCTCAGATATTCTCACAGGAACTCTTGATTGGTACGGCATTGTAGGGAGCGGCTATATTCGTTTCTTAATGCTGATTGTTGTTCCATTAGTTATGGTTTCGATTATTCGTGCCATTATTAATCTAAAGGAAACAAAACAGCTCGGGAAAATGGCCGGCTGGGTAATTGGTGTACTTATTTCTACAACACTTGTTGCAGCAACACTTGGGGTTATAACCTCTCTTGTCTTCGATTTGAATGCAGAACAAATCGAAGCAGGTCATGAAGAAACAGAACGTGGTGCTACAATGGAGGAAAATTTTGAATCCATGGAAGAAGAAACGACACCACAGCGAATTATTAACTTTATTCCAAATAATATTTTCTTAGATATGACTGGGGAACGTTCGACATCTGTTATTGCAGTAGTTATTTTCTCTGTCCTTGTCGGAATAGCAACCCTTGGAGTAAGCAGAAAGCAGCCGGAGCAGGCTGAACGTTTTACAAAAATGGTTAATGCCGTATTTGCAATTGTAATGCGGCTTGTAACACTCATTTTGCGTTTAACTCCGTTTGGAGTATTAGCATTGATGACGAACATGGTTGCAACGACAAACTTTGCAGGTATTGTACAGCTTGGTAAATTTGTAATTGCATCCTACGCAGCAATGATTGTGATGGTTCTTATCCACATGCTTATTATTAGCGGATTCAGATTAAACCCTGTTACTTTTATGAAAAAAGTATTTCCGGTATTGGGATTCGCTTTTACGTCCCGTTCCAGTGCAGGTGCCATTCCTTTGAATGTCACTGCACAAAAAGAAGCTTTAGGTGTAGATGATGGGGCTGCCAATATGTCAGCATCCTTTGGAGCAACAATGGGGCAAAATGCATGTGCAGGTATTTATCCTGCGATGCTTGCTGTTATGATTGCACCAACTGTTGGCATTGATCCAACCTCTCTTGACTTTATTGTACAGCTTGTATTAATTACAGCTATCAGCTCATTTGGTGTCGCCGGTGTCGGCGGTGGAGCAACATTTGCAGCGATTATCGTTCTGTCCTCTATGGGACTTCCAATCGCTCTGGCCGGTTTGCTTATTACTGTTGAGCCGCTCATTGATATGGGCCGTACAGCTGTCAATGTTAATGGCAGCATGGTCTCAGGTACTGTAACTTCCAAAGTGCTCGGAAACCTGGATGAAACGAAATTTAATGATAAAAATGCGGTTGTTGAAAATACCGGCATTTAAATTTTTCAATATAAATAGCAGCTATCTCCAGGAATTATAGAGATAGCTGCTATTTTTTTATTATGTGATTATGCTAGTCTGCCTGCATTCCTCCGTCCACATTATATAGTGCTCCATGTACAAACGAAGCTTCATCAGATGCCAGAAAACGTACGATTTGCGCAACCTCCTCAGGTGTACCGAACCTTCCAACTGGAATCCCCTGCTTAATGGCTTCTCCTGATTTCTCCGGCTCTCCAGGTGTTAAATTATTTTGAATATCAGCAAGCATCTGCGTATCAATTGCTGCAGGTGCTACCGCGTTTACACGAATTCCTGACGGGGCAGCCTCCAGTGCTGCGGTCTTGGTTATTCCGGCAACAGCATGTTTGGAAGCTATATATCCTACCATCCCTGCAGAACCAATGTATGCAGCATTTGATGCTGTATTAATAATCCGTCCATCTCCCTGTTTTTTCATTTGCGCAAGAACATGCTTCAACCCTAAAAATACGCCTGTTACATTAATAGACATAATCTGTTCAAAAGCATCCTGTTCTAACTCTGTAATCTCCGCAACAGGACCATTAATTCCTGCATTATTAAAGAAAACATCAATTCTGCCAAAATGATTTACCGTTTCCTGGACATAGTTTTTTACATCTGCTTCATTCGTTACATCTGCCTGGATAATAGCAATATTTTCTTGACTTGATGTGAGGGATTGCATTGCCTTCTCTAAGGATGATTCGTTAATATCAACTAGAACAACTTTGGCACCTTGATCCAAAAACAATTTTGCAGTTGCTTGACCAATTCCTCCTGCCCCGCCAGTTATCAGCACAACCTTATCCTGCATTAACATCTCTCCTCATTTTTTTATACATTTCATCTTCTATTTTTATGATAGCGCTTCCATAAACACAAATAATCCGTTCAGCTAATTACATGTACGAAGTAATCAACTAAATAAATGCACCATTGTTATCCCGATCCATACCGCTACAATACTTAATATGACAGATGTTATAACATATCGAAAAGCAATTTGCCACTGCTTATCCATCAGCAAATCAATAACTTCCTTCCCAAATGTAGAAAATGTTGTATACCCACCGCAAAAGCCTACTCCTAAAAGAAGCCAAAGCTGTGAGGATAAATCAAGACCATATAAAATACCCAACAAAAATGAACCTGTCATATTAATTAGCCAGGTTGCAACAGGGAAGATGATTCTTTTTTCAGCCTTTAACGGCTTTATATATTCACTAATTATGTACCGTAATAATGCGCCAATTGCACCGCCGAGACCTACTAAAATCACAGGGACAACGCTCCTTTATATTTTTTATATTTCTTCCTTAAATTTTCGGGTCTTCCTTAACTGGGAATAAACAGCTCTTGCTGCCCAGACACCTGCCCCTGCAAAAGCAATTCCCACAGCCAGACTTATTCCAATATAAAGAAGAGCCATTGGCAGATTAAGAAGCAGCACATCTAATGCAAAGGTAGAAAACGTCGTAAAAGCCCCCAAAAAACCAGTGCCAAATGTCAATGCCCATACTTGACGGTCCTGTCTGGAAAGTGAAACAAGTGTAAGCAGAAATCCTAAAAAGAAGCAGCCTATAATATTTACCGCAGCAGTAGCTAAGGGAAATGGCTGCTCACCAAACCACAGACCGATTTCATAGCGGGCCATCGCTCCAAAAAAAGCGCCAACCATTACAAATAGACAATTCACCTAATCACCTGACCTTTATCCGTACATCATTTAATACAATTAAGAGTATATACAATTTAATCCTAACTGACGGAGAAAGCAAGTATTTTTGAAGGTACCGCCTTCACTTTTCGCGAAAAGTTTATTTCCCGTCATATCATTGAAACTTTTCGAGCCTTTCCCTCGTAATTAAAGTGCAAAGAAAAAATGGAGGGACGCACCCTATGGAATATTTATACGGAATTCAAATTTTCTTAATTCTTATGTTTTTCTTTTTCAGTTACCTCATTTTAATACGCAAAAACTATTATTTAATCAGCGGATTCAAGTCGAGTACGGCTGCAGAGCAGCAAAAGATGATCCAGGCAGGCTATCCACGTGCTGCCGGTAAGATGATGCTGCATGTAGCTATTGTTTTAACAATCGGTTTCCTGCTGCAGCTCTTGCACGTTCCTTATGCAATTGAGGGTTCTTATGTAGTTATGCTTATTGTTTTATTTATTGAAACCTTTTTGATGATGAAAAAGGTGAAAAGAAAATCTCAAAAGATAAACAAAACAGTTTTAATGTTATCTCTTATTTTAGTCATTATCGTTTTTGCTATCCCATTTATGCCGAACACACTGGAAATAAATAGGGACTCCTTTGAAATATCAGGCTTGTATGGTGAAGAATGGACGTTTTCAGATATTGAAGATATTTCCCTGTATGATGAGCTTCCTGAAGTTATGATTCGTACAAATGGCATTTCTTTATTTGGAAAACATCTTGGGAAGTATCATTTGGAGGGCTTAGGAGCCGGTAAATTATTTCTCCGTTCAAATGAAGCTCCTTTTATTGTCGTCCGCACGAAAGACAGCTTTGTCATTATGAATACAAATCAGTCTGATAAGACATTGGAGTCCTATCATCAGCTGGAGCAAGCCATTCAGCAGAATACCGATAATTAACAAAAGCTGCCTGAAGTTTAGCGGGCAGCTTTTGTTAATTAATTTATTTCAAAAAATCTGGATTTTCAAAAGCCGGATCAGGATATTTATAAAAACCTTCACCGGATTCAATACCAAATTTCCCTTTATCCAGATACTCTTCTTTTAAGAAACTCGCAACCTTTTCAGCTTTTTTATCACCAGCTTCCGCATGTGCCGCGGACAGATTATAAGGTGTGCGAATACCAATAACATCTAACGTAGCAAATGGACCCTTAGGCGCTCCGGTAGCTACCATCCATGTTTTATCGATGGTCTCTGCATCTGCAATTTCATTTACCAATAAATCCTGTGCTGCATCTAAGAATGGAACAAGCAAGGAATTTAAGATATAGCCTGGCTGTTCTTTGTATATAGGGAGTGCAACCATGCCGATTTGTTTCGCAAATGAGACAACATCCTCAAACACTTTCATGTCTGTCCCTTCATGCTTCATAATTTCTGCTGTATTGTTTTTCCAAATCTCATTTGCAAAGTGCAGCATTAAAAATTGACTTGGACGCCCTGTTGCTTCAGCAAATTGGCTGGGAAGCATAGTAGATGAGTTAGATGCAAAAATTGTTTTTTCTGGAGCAACTTCTGCTAATTTTTTATAGAAATCTAATTTAATTTCTTCTTTTTCAGGCACTGCTTCAATAATTAAATCAGCGTCTTTAACAGCTTCTTTTAAATCGATAGAAAAACTGATCCTTTCAAATGCTCCCTTCACTTCCGCATCTGAAGCATTTAAATCCTCTTTATAGCGCTGCTGCCATTTTTCCATACGTGTTTTGGCTGCCTCGACAGCTTCGGCATTAATATCATATACCGTTACATTAAATCCTTTGTAAGAAACCTGATAGGCAATTTGGCTTCCTAATACGCCGCTGCCCGCTACTGTAACATTTTTAAATTCCATGAAAAATCCTTCTTTCTATTTTTTACAATTTTAGTATACTCCTAATGATGATAAACATAAACAAATTTGCTCAGAGGCAACTATTTTAAATTGAAGTTTATATTTTCAAATAAATAGAGCAGTCTGGAGCTGCGTTATTCATTAGCATCCCCAAACTGCTCTATTCAATTCCATTCTTTAAACCGGGCAATCATTTGCTTGAGCTTCTTCTCCAGCTTCCCTTCTCCTTCACGCTGTTTTTTCCATTCATTATAGCTGGCAATACTGATAAACAATATTCCGGCAATCAGAAGATACGCCCACCAGGGGAGATTACCCCAATAAGGCCTTGTCTGATAAATAACATTAAACAGCAGCGTTCCAATTCCAACAAAGAAATACGACTTCAATTGATAACGCATCCCTGCTAGTAAGGAAATAATGGACAAAATACCAATAATTAAAGCATCTAAAATTGTTGCGCTTTGAATGGCATCAGCAATCAAATAAACAGTAACAACAATCAGCAGCGCTGTCTGTATATGCCGCATCAGCGATTGATAATCTTGCCACGTTTTCCGGGATAAAATAATAGCTAAAGCAAGCATCGGCAGTGCCTGAAGCTCTGCATAAATCACTTCTGGAATGATATCGGTATAATGATCAAGCACCAGATAATATGGAGGTAAACAAGCAATTCCGCCAACTGTAATAAATATTTTCTGCAGCATTTGACTTCCCAAACGATCCACCTGCAAGAAAAACCAGGAAGCAAACAATACATAAGGAATAACAGTCAGCCAAATATTTTCCAGCCCGTTTACCGAGTTTAATGCAAAGGCAAGATAGGCAACTGCCATCAGAGAATACCAATCTACAGCCTGCACACTCCCTTTGTGAGAAACGTATAGTTCTGTAAATAAATATCTTCCGGCCGCTGCTAAAATTCCAAAGCCGAGGCAGAATATCAGCCATAAATCAATTTCTCCCTTAAATACTCCTTGCAGCTGCCATAGATAAACAGAGAAGAATAGAGGCAAAACAAGGAATAAGGTCCATTTTCGCCTATGCAGGAAATATAAATTCAGGATAACCAGCCCTGCAAAGCAGATGAGCTGCCAAAGCTCCTGTGCAGCTGCTAAAAATATTCCCATCGCTAAAACCAGATGCAGATACGGAATTAAAAACCAGTCTATCCGCCGCTTCCATACTACTGGTACTGCGGTCCAGACAGCAATTAAAACTATTCCGGCAACCAGCCAGGTATAAACAAACGAAAGAGCTGCCATCCAATCATAATAAGAAATGAAGGAAACCACTGTTCCTATGAGCATCATTGATCCAGCATATAAAGCAGTTTTTATTTCCCATTCTTTTCCCTTTGTCAGTGCAGTATAAATATAGACCGCCAACGGAACCAGCCAGACTGCCGGATAAAGAATAGGCCGTGCTGCACCATCCCCTGCGATGATCAGTACAAGGAAGAGGAGTACTGCATGCGCAAAATAAAAGAAATAAGGTTTTAAGCTGGCATCTAATTTACCTAAATAGCGTTCTACAGCTAAAAATAAAATTGGCAAACCAAGCATAAACCATACAAATCCCTCTAAAGTATTAATAGAAAATGTACTTAACAATGATACATAGAAGCCTAAGCATGCAGCCGCAACCAGACTCCAGAATATATGCTTCTTCGTAAAATGGACAAGCCAATATATCACACCGATTCCTATCAATAAAATCATCGGCCTTACAATCATTTCATCGCCAGTAAAATCAGGGTAGAGCAGCAGCATCGCTAATAAATAGCTGCCCTGACCAGTATAAAATGTTGTCCGTGTTAATTCCTTCTGCTTTCTCTGCTTCCAAATAAGGCTGATGCCAAGCAGAATTATCCCCGCAGCTGCCAGCTGAAAAGGTAGATCCAGCTGAGTGCGGTAAACATATGATTTTTCTGCAAACTCAAAGTAAAGAATATACATTGCCAACAGCCAGTTTACCGGAACAGCCCAGGCAGCAATACGTTTCTCGGCTGGCCTTTCAGATGCAGAGGTCACATAAAAAGCAACAGCTCCTATTATTGTAAACATGCCTGTAACTTCAATAAAATCAAGGAATAAAAGCTTAAGCAATACAAGGATAGCAATCACCGGCATCGACCAGTAATACATACTTTTCTGTATCGCCTGCATATAAGGAATACGACTTTTGAAGCCGATAAGAAGAAATAAACCTGTCATATAGAAAAACATAAAGTTAAGAATACTTTCCGGGAAAAGCGGCTGAATAACTAATGACCAAAATTGTATACCAATAGCAATAAAGAATACTGGAGCAAGCCAGCGAAAAACGCCCCGCTTCGTTACTTCTGCAAGATACACATAGGTCCCAGCAATCACTATATACGCAAGAAGCATAAACCAGGAATCTCCGTCAGCCCGGATAATTAAGCCCTGAAATGTGACATACAGAAATGCAAAACCCGAAATAATTCCGCTGATATAATAAAAAGCCTTACTTGCAAAGCTATCCTTCCGCATTATATAGGCAAATCCCAAATAAGCAGCGCCCATCAATGCATAGATAATCGAATCTGCTGTATTTAAAATCGAATTCTCTGTCAGCTGATAAATTCCATAAGCAAATAATGCTGCAAATACAAATTGATACCCTTTCGTCTGATAAACGAAAACCATTGCCATATAGATAAAAGCTGTCAGGAGAACATTAAAGCTGTAAAATACGGCCTGATTATAAACAAACAGCATTAATAAAGTGGAGACGATAAGATTCAGCTGGGCATAGGCTGGCAGCTCACCTAAAAAGACACGTAAAATCTGTTTTTTCTCTTTCCGAAAACGGTGATAAGCAAATAACAAAACAGCATTATAAAGCATCATCAGGAAAAAGAACATATCCACCGGTATTTGGATAGCAGCTAGTAAAAAGCCTATGAAGAAGGATAAGAATAAATAAGAAATCCATACGAATAATTTAGCTTCTGTCTTATAAGCATTCCAAATATATAAAGGGAGCGGAACAAGTGTACAAAGAATCCCGAGCCAATAACGTCCTTCTCCAGTTAAAGTTAAATAATCTCCAAATAATCCAAAATATCCAATTCCAATAATTGCAATCGGTAATAATAAACTTCCTAACGTCAAAAATGCAAAAGCAGTCTTTTCAATTTTAAGAAAACGGGATGATAAACCGCTTAATGCTAAAAAGAAAACAGAGACGCCAAGCAACGTGATAACCTTTAATAAAGCTCCCATTTGATCCCAGGTACTGGTTGCTACGACAAGACCACTGATTAAAAGAAATGAAACTCCGAGAATAAGCAGCCATGTAATATTTCTTTCCCGAATCTGTTCCGCAGTTTTCGGTTTCCGCGCCGGTTTTTCTTTTTTCTGTACTGATTTTTCCTGCTGCTCTGGAGCTGACAGCCATTCTTTCTTATTCTTATTCCCTTCTAAAAAGCTTGTCAGAATTCTTTTGCCATACGCATTATCCGGTTTCGGAACGGTTTTTGCTGTCCCTTCAGGCTGATTTTGCTCTGCAGCATGGGGCACCTCTTCAGACAGAATTTCTTTTTCTCTCTGCATTTGAGGTTCATTATGCTGCAATGCATCCATACTCTTATCAATTTGCTTCGCATACTCCTGATGAGCTGTCAGTATACGTTTATAATCCTCCATACTGATTAAATCTCTTTTTAGTAATTCTATTAATTCTTCCTGCAGAATTTGAGCCCGCGTTTTAGAATTTGAAATAATGCTCACCCTCCTTTACTAAGTTGAAGGATACTTTTATTTATTTGCTGCTATAGAGGATGTTCAATAACTCTCCAAATGACAAGCAGCCTCTCCAAAGACTATTGAACCAATCTGTTCTTCACCGACCTACTCCCACTTCAAAATGAAGGCCTTCAACCAGTTACACTGCGATAAATAAAGGATAATAAAAGCCTCCACTTCTCATTTATTGAAGCGAAGGCAGCTCATTTCTTCTTCCTGTCTGTTCCACACAACTGAAACATTTTAAGCTTTTACATCAATGGAATGTCCTAAGTTTGGATGCTGCGGCTGATCCAGCATTTTAATAAGCTCTGCATTTTGTGCTTCCGCATGATCCATAACTTTTCCCATTAAGCTGAAGGACACCTGTGTCTGCAGGTTAGCCTGACTCATTATCATTGACATTTTTCCGACATCCACTTATACATTCACCTCACTTCGGAAGATTTTATGACTATCTTTATTTTAACATAAGTTATAAACCCAATCGCATAAATAATGAATATTTTCAGATAAAAACAGGGATATACAAGAAAATAATTGCTATTTTAATTTTTCAGCATCCTCTTAAAGGAAATTATTACATTTTGAAAGTTTACAGTAATTCTTGGTGCTACCAAAAGATTCATGATAAACTTTTCATGTTGGAATATTGAACTATTTCTAAAGGATCAGATAAAAAGAACCAGACACTTAACTATCTTTATACAAAATAAAACACGTTATAATTTTAACTGCAAATCAGCTTCTTTAAGTATATTCAAAAATAAAGTGCTCAAATGTACGCAGTCAGCACTGATAAACTATCAGAAATAACCAGTTACCTATCAAAGAAAAGACATTTTTTTAGATAGTCTAATAAATTTAGTATTGCCGAGGTTAGTATGGTAATGAAATAAAGGAGAGGAAACCGTTTGGCAGGTGGAAATATTATGTTCTATCTTTTTGATGATTTTTTTATTAATCTTTGTATAATAATCACCTTAACTGTTATTTACATACCACTTCGAACGAAATTGAAAATAGATACCCTCTCTAATTGGAAACAAGGGTTTATTGACGGTGCTGTTTCCGGGTTATCCGGCGTCTTATTAATTGTGTTTTCTATTAAGGTGGCAGAAAATGCATTGATAGACTTACGGTTTATACCTATTATGCTGCTTATCCTGTTTACAGGATTGTTTCCTGCTGTCATCGCAGGTATTGTCATTATTATTGGGAGATTTATGATAAGCGGAATGACAACTCTTTCCGCAACAACTATATGTCTGGTAATTTTATTAATTATTGGATTCCAGTTGATTCATAAGCTGTACCAGCCTAATAAAGCAACCTACAGTAAGGCACTGATTATGATTCTATATTCCAATCTGATATTTTTCTGCATTATGATGTTTTATTTAAATGATTATCTTCAATTACTGCGTTTTGTGCCTGTTTACTGTATTGTATCGATTATTTGCGGATTGATTGCTGTTGCTTTCTCAAAGTACTTGGACAGAACAGCAATGCTTTTGTCGAAATATGAAGAGGAAGCATCTAAAGATTTCTTGACAGGTCTACAAAATATGCGGGCATTTGAAACAACCTGGAATCAATTTATCGATAAATCCATCACGGAAAATGAAAAACTGACGCTGCTAACACTGGATATCGATTATTTCAAGCAAATAAATGATACATATGGACACCCGGTAGGAAATCAGATTTTAACAGAATTCAGTAATGTTTTATTAAAAAATATCCGTTCATTTGATACAGCCTTCCGCAATGGAGGAGATGAATTTTCAATTATCCTGCCTGACTGCAGTCTTGAAAACGCATTAGAGGTAGCGAAAAGAATTTAAAAAGAAGTAGAAGCACATCCATTTCAAATTTCTAAGAAGAAAAATATTTGTGTGACCGTCTCGATTGGTGCAGCAACTTATCCAGACACTTGCACCAATCATCATCAAATCATCCAATCGGCAGATGAAGCTTTATACAAAGCAAAACAATCAGGGAAAAATAGAGTATACCCTTCTCAAACGTCAGTCCGGGAAGAAGTTTAAGGGATTTCCGGACTGACGTTTCATTAATAATAATGTAACAAATAGGCTCTCGAGCTGACAGCGCAAGTGGTTATACTACGTTATTTACTCAGCTCCTTCGTCTTTAAAACTTTAGTCATTGCTTTTACATTAAGCGGCTTACTATAATAATAACCTTGAATTTCATCGATATCATGATTGCATAAAACATCGAGTTCTTCTTTCGTTTCTACTCCTTCAGCAACTACTTTCATACCGAGGCACTTTCCCAGCCTCACAATAGTCGTTGCGATTTCTTTTTTTATGGGAAAATCAGAAACCCCGCTGATGAGAGAGCGGTCAATTTTTAAAATATCTAAATCAAGCTTTTGTAAGTAAGCCAAAGAAGAGTATCCCGTCCCGAAATCATCCAGTGCAACCTTGATACCTCTCTTTCTCATTATTTTTAAAATTTGCTGGACATACTTTTCATTATCAATAAAGAGATTTTCCGTAATCTCAATTTGTATCCAACTTGGCTCAATTTGATATGTATCAAGATAAGACCAGAATTTTTCAACAAAGTCAGCTTGTAAAAACTGGCTGGGCGATATATTAACTGATACCGGAATCGGATCATATCCTTTTGATTTCCATAGCTGCAGCTGTTTACAAGCATTTTCTATTACCCAATCACCAATTTCATTAATCATTCCTACCTCTTCTGCCAAGGGAATAAACTCAGCAGGAGATATTTCCTCAAATTCCGGATGCTTCCAGCGAATGAGAGCTTCACAGCTTGTAACAATATCCTCATTTGGAGACACTTTAGGCTGATATACAATATAAAACTGATTTTTTTCCAGACCCATTCTTAAGTCATTTTTCACCTGGAATGCTCTTTGATTCGAAAACTTCATCTCTCTATCAAAGAATCTGTAATCATTTTTAAACAAGCCTTTTACACGATACATTGCCAGGTCTGCATGCTTCATGATAGCAGAGGCGTCCGGGCCAGCCTCTGGATAGGTTGCTACGCCAATACTGGCAGTCATATTTAACTGATATCCTTCTATAGAAAAAGGTTCTTTGAAACTTTCAATAATAGATTCTGCAAAATACTGCATGTCCACTGGAGCTGTAATTGAATGGATAACAATTGCAAATTCATCCCCACTGAGTCTCGCAGCCATACCCTTTTCACCAATAAGATTCTCAAAACGGCGGGCAACAGCTACAAGCAACTGATCGCCTATTATATGCCCCAGCGTATCATTTACGTATTTAAAGCCATCCAGATCAATAAACATGATTCCAAACCTGCCATTATTTTTTTTATTATATTCAATTTTTTTTATTAAATCGTCATCAAATTTCCGGCGGTTCACAAGCCCTGTTAAATGGTCGTAGAAGGCCATCAAACGAATCTTTTCCTGATTTTCTTTTTTATCCGTTATATCAAAACGCATTGCTATATATTGGATCGGCTTCCCCTTTCCATCGTTCACGGGAACTATGGTTGTATCCACCCAATAAAAAGTACCGTCTTTCGCGCGGTTCCTGATTTCACCCTTCCAGACTCCGCCAAAACCAATTGTCCGCCACATATTTTTAAAAAAATCTCTGGAATGATAGCCTGAATTAATCAGCTGGTGTGTATTTCCAATTAACTCACCTCTGGAATAACCGGATATTTCGCAGAAACGATCATTTGCATGTGTGATTTTACCCTGCCTGTCCGTAATTGCTAAAATCACAGATTGATCCATAGCATACTTAATATCTGATAATTCCTTTAATGCTGTCATTAACTGCTGATTTGCTTCTCTTTCATCTGTAATCACACCAAAAATTTCCGCACCATCCTCCGACATAAAACGATAGCCAAAAATGTTAAAAAGTAATATTCTCCCATTTTCCGCATCAAAGGATGCATTAAAATGAATTTGATTTTTTTCACCATTAACAAGTTTTGAGAAATTTTCAGCTACGTGAGGACCGATATTAGAAGAGAGCACATTTTCATAGTCTTCTCCAGAAAGGACATCTTTTGACTTATTTATTACATTACAAGATGTCTGCTCTGAAAAAAATATTTTTCTATTCTTAATTTTAAATACAACCTGAGCCAAACTCAATTCCTCCCCACAACCGACCCTGCAGAAATTTATATAGTATAAATATATCATGTAAACATAGTTAGCAACACACTTATTTCGACTTAATAAAACATTTTCTTCTAAATACATTTATTTTATTTTCTTCAATTTTTAATATTTTTCTATGATATTTAAAAGAGGAAATGAAAGAAAGAATAAAAATGTCGGCTGTAAATTCTGGTGTTCTGTGCCGGGCAATACTATTTTTCATTAAAAAATTATTCACTATGAAATAATGATTCTATCATGCTCACAACAAAAAAAGCCGGATAAAGTATCGGAAATATATACTTTATCCGGCTTTTATTATAAGATACTGCTTTTACTAACTGAATAAATTAATTGTCGTTATAATAATTGGTACTGCGAAAACATCAATTAGGAATGCACCAACCAGAGGAACAACTAAAAATGCTTTTCTGGATGGACCAAATTTAGATACGACTGCATCCATATTGGCGATTGCATTAGGTGTCGCTCCCAATCCATGCCCTGTAAACCCGCCAATCATAACAGCTGCATCGTAATTTTGCCCAAGCATTTTGAACAGGATAAATATGCTGAACAAAGCAATAAAGATAACTTGGACCAGTATGATAAGTAAAAGTGGTAAAGCCAAGTCAACTATTTCCCATAATTGAATGCTCATCAATGCCATGGATAAGAAAATCCCTAGTGTTATGTCCCCTATTATACCTATACTTTTCATTTGAATAACATTACCGGAAATCCGGTCAATGATATTTCTCACAATAACAGCAACAAACATCGCTCCTACATATCCAGGAAGGACAAATCCTGTCACTTCAGTAAACGAATCTCCCAGGAATGTTCCTAAAGCCATACAAAATACAATAATGAAGACTTGCATCATAAATGATTTTGAATTTATTTTCGTATCCTGCTGATTTACATTGCCCATAGAGGAATCAGAGATTTCCTCTGTTTCTGTCGGTTTTAATTGATATTTATTCATTAGATATTTTACAATTGGCCCCCCTATTAAACCTCCGGCAACTAAACCAACTGTGGCCGCAGCTAAACCAATCGAGAGAGCACCATCTACTCCTAATTCTTCGATAGTAGTACCAAATGCTGTCGCAGCTCCATGTCCGCCCTCCATGGATACGGCTCCAACCATCACACCGATTAGTGGATCGAGATGTAACAGCTTTGCCATCGATACACCAATGACATTTTGAGCAAGTGCTAAAAATCCACATGCCAGCCAATAAATAATTAGCAGCTTCCCCCCTATTTTTAGCAGCTTAAAGCTGGCTCCTAAACCGACTGTAGTAAAAAAGGTAAGCATAAATAAATTTTGCAGCGACGTATCCAGATTAATAATTAAAATATCGAACCCGCGTAAAAATGTAATTACTAGTGCAAATAACAAACCTCCGACAACTGGTGCCGGTATGCAAAACTTATTCAGGAATAGTATTTTATTATTCAGAAATGTTCCTAGCATGTAAACAGCCAAAGCAAAGAAAATCGTTGTAACCTGATCAAATTCTATCATGATGCCTTTCCTCCCTGTCTTCCCCTGTATGGATTTTATATTTACTTAGAAAATGTGTGGATAACCTCCGTAATCAGTGCTGCACCAAGTCGCGCTGTACGGTCATTTTCATCAACAGCGGGATTAACTTCAGATATATCGAAGCTGATGGTGTTATCTTTTGAAGCAATATAATTCAATAGCTTCCGAACATCTGATACTGCCAGACCAAACGGAGCAGGTGCACTGACACCCGGAGCTTCACTTGCTGAAATAGAATCTGTGCATAGTGTAAAAATGAGTGCATCATGGTCTGCGCTAAATTGGTCGATTGCCTGAAAAATACGCTGGATATCTCCTTTAACCTCATTTTCCAGAAAATATGAGCAACCAAGCTCATCAGCTGTTTGAAATAATGCTTTTGTATTAGAGAAAGGCTGAATTCCAATACATAAATAATTTGCATTTTTATCCGATTCAAGAATTTGCCTAAACATGGTTCCAGAGGATGGCTGCATATCTCTCCGCATATCAAAATGTGCATCAATATTAATGATTCCAAGACGTGCCTCCTTTTTCAAATAGGATCTTGCTCCTAAATAATGACCGAAAAAGGTTTCATGACCGCCGCCAATAATAATCGGAGCGGCTTTTTTAGAAAGCAGCTTTTCCACATGTACACCGAGCTCCATCTGTGCTTTCTCCATATGCCTGCCTTCACAGATGATGTTACCAGTATCTATAAGAGAATAACTTCCTAAAACGGAGCTGGGCATATTGGATAAAAAAGTGCGAATTTTATTAGGAGCTTCCTTTGCACCAAGTCTGCCTTTATTTCGCCGGACACCTTCTTCACATTCAAAGCCGACAAGTGCAATCATCTTCTCTGCATCATCTAACGTTTGTATCGTTTCTAAGTTTACTGTTTGGTGGAAACGGAAACTATTCCTGTCAGAGCTGCTGTCCTCTCTTCCTTTCCAGTACTCATTAGCAGGTGCTTGATACATATTTTTCCCTCCGTTGCATTAATTAATTTCTCTTCATTATAAATTTTGTATAGTATAATCACTAATATATATAATTTATTGTTTTATAGTTTAAGACTATAATTAAAGGAGAATTGTCTGTGGACTTGACTCAATTACATTACTATATCAAGGTAGTTGAAGAAAAAAGCTTTACAAGAGCTGCGGAACATCTGCATATTTCGCAGCCATCTTTAAGTATATCCATAAAGAAATTAGAGAACCATTTAGGCCTTTCACTTATTAACCGAAAAAAACCACATATACAGCTCACCAAAGAAGGTGAAATTCTTTATTATCAAGCTAAAAAAGTAATTAATCAGATGAATAGTATGGAGGAGGAAATGAAACGGCTACGGTTAGAAGGTCCGTTAGAGCTTTCAATCAGTATGATCGAAACAGCTAAAAATTGGTTTAGTGAGGTTATCAAAAAAATCAAAACAAATTCGAATGATATTCACATTCAAATTTCTGAATTACTTAGCTTATCCGAACTTCAAAATGCTTTATTAAATTATGAAATCCACTATGCAATAACGAATTATTATATTGATACCAAAGAGCTGCAATCGATATTTTTATATGAAGAAAACCTTGTAGCTTTAATTCCAGACGACCATCCCCTCCAAACAAAAACATTCATTACTATGGAAGATTTAAAACACCCGCCTTTTATATTATGTAAGGAAGGATATCAGACCAGAAATGATATATTAAAAGCTTTTCAATATGCAAGCATCAGCCCTAATATTCAGTTTGAAATTGAAAGGTTTGAAACAGCCTATCACCTGGTAGAAAGCGGGCTTGGAATTACCATTGTTCCGGAAAACTATGTAAATAAATCACATCATTCAACAGTGCATATCAAAAAAATGAAAGATCAGGAGTTAAAGAGAAATGTTTATCTTGTCAAAGATCGAACCAGGTACCTTTCACCAATCATTCATAAGTCTATTGAAACCATCTGTACATTTCACAAATCATAATTTCATTTTGCTATAGGAAGGTATGTGACAGCAATATGAACAAATAATTGCCTCTTCCCTTCCTGTGCGTCAGATAAAATGGAAATTCATCCTTCTCTTCGTTAAAATATATACTATAAAATGCAGTCAACAGCTGGAGGTAAATTCCATTGAATAATTATGAAATGCAGCAGGAAGCCGAACAATTTTTAAAAACATACTATACGGAGACCGGAGCTCCTGCAGAAAAGTTAGAAGAAAGAATGAAAGAAGTAATTTCAGATATAAAAGCATTCGGTACATATACTCAAACCTACGATGAAATTGTTTATGGAGTAAAGCTGGCCTGGCGGAATTCGAACCGCTGTATCGGCAGACTGTTCTGGGAACGTATCGACGTAGCGGATGCCAGGCAGGCAGCCACAGAAGAAGAAGTATTCGAATTTCTGTTCAGTCATTTGAAAAATGCCTTTAATCAGGGAAGAATTAAGCCATATATCACGATATTCTCTGCTGTTTCAGCAAAAGAAGAGACCGTAAAAGTCTGGAACCATCAACTGCTGCGTTATGCGGGCTACGACTCTGGAGAAGGTATTATTGGCGATTCAGATTCGCTGGAATTCACAAGGATTTGCGAGAAGCTGGGCTGGCAGGGAAAAGGAACTGATTTCGATATTTTGCCCCTGGTTATTCAAATCGGCGACCAGCCACCTGTCTGGAGAAGCATCCCTGAAGCATTGATTCCGGAAATCCCAATGGAGCATCCAGAATATAAGGCGGTGGCAGACTTACATTTAAAATGGTATGCTATTCCGATTATTGCAGATATGCGCCTTGAAATCGGCGGACTGCATTATGTATCTGCTCCCTTTAACGGCTGGTATATGGGGACGGAAATCGGCGCAAGAAATTTCGCAGATGAGCACCGTTATAATTTGCTCCCCAAAATGGCAGAAATTATGGGCTTAGAGACAAAGCATGCCAGTAATTTGTGGCAGGACCGTGCATTGATTGAACTGAATGAAATGGTGCTCCATTCCTTTAAAAAACAAGGTGTATCCATCGTAGATCACCATACAGCCGCAGCACAATTCCGCATTTTTGAGAAACAGGAAGCAAAAGCAGAACGTGAAGTAACCGGAAAATGGACCTGGCTAATCCCGCCTGTTTCCCCAGCAACTACACATGTCTGGCATCAGCCCTATAGCAATGAGTTGAAGAAGCCGAATTTCTTTTATCAGGATAAGGCTTATCAAGAAATGAAGGGCTGTCCGTTTCATAGATAGAGCTAAGAGTGTTCTTTTTTAGGAGAACACTTTTAGTTATTTTTTTAAAACTTATACCCTCTACTGAAAATATCAATTTTGCAAAAGCTGTAATATCATCTGCGGCTGTTGATTAGCCTGTGCCAGCATAGCCATCGCAACCTGTGCCAGAAGACTATGCTTGGTGTATAACATCATTTCCTTTGCAATATCCGCATCTCGAATCCGTGACTCTGCCTGTGTTAAATTCATAACAGTATTGGAAAGGTTGTTAATCGTATGCTCCAGGCGATTTTGGATTGCTCCCAAATTAGAACGCTGGGACGATGCCCGCTTAATCGCTTCATCTAATATACCAATGGCCTCGTCCGCTCCTTCTTGTGTAGAAATATCAATTTCATCTACACCAAGAGCCGCTGCCCTTACATCACCAATAGAAATCTCAATATACTGTCCGGAATTTGCCCCAACCTGAATACGCTTATTTGTATAAGAGCCGTCTAATAAGGATTGCGTATTAAACTCTGTATCCCTGCCAATTCGAGTCAATTCCTCACGAAGTTGATTGATTTCATCCTGCAGTATCTCCCGGTCAAGGTCTGAATATGTTCCATTCGCAGCCTTTACACTCAGCTCCCGCATCCGCTGCAATATCGCATGTGTTTCATTTACTGCACCTTCCGCAGTTTGCAGGAGCGAGATCCCATCCTGCGTATTACGTATCGCCATATTCAAACCGCGAATTTGCGCACGCATCTTTTCTGAGATTGCTAATCCGGCCGGATCATCTGCTGCACTGTTAATACGCTGACCACTCGCAATACGGAGCATGGATTTCTGAGCCATTGCAAAATGATTATTCATATTATTATAGATTGCGAAAGCCATTACATTATTATTGATACGCATCGATTATTACCCTCCAATCATACTATTTTTAATATACTTGTTTATAGGTATATCGGCTGGTTGGGCGGGAATGTGAAGAGATTGGGAGAGCTTTTATTATTTGATGGCAGCTTTGAGGAGGAGTGCTTTACGAATTTTAAAAACCTAGGAGACAACTATCCCTGATAAAATGAGGAATGTTGTCTCCTTGTTATCCTGTTTTAAGAAATATAAGATCCTTTTTCAATAAAATTGCTGGTGTTAATCAATGGATTTAAGGCTTGATTTACCTTCTCTATGTCTTCAGAAAAAATCCTGTCTTCCGTAATGCTTGGAACCGCCTTACGCATCTTATTCCATTTTTCTTTTAATTTCGGTGCTGCATTTTCTACACCCCGATATTCTATTGCCTGCAGAGCACATATACATTCGATCGCTAATACGCGTCTCGCATTTTGTATGATCATCCCCGCATGACGTGATGCGATTGTTCCCATACTTACATGGTCCTCCTGATTTGCAGAAGAAGGAATTGAATCCACACTTGCGGGATGTGCTAATGTTTTATTTTCTGAAACAAGTGATGCTGCTGCGTATTGCATAATCATAGCACCGGATTGTAAACCGGGCTCCGGGCTTAAAAATGGCGGTAAATCATTTAACTGTGGATTCACCAGCCGCTCGATACGACGTTCTGATATATTAGCTAATTCTGCTACAGCAATTTTCATAAAATCCATCGCAAATGCAATGGGCTGTCCATGAAAGTTTCCGCCTGAAATAACCAGCTTCCCCTCTTCAAAAATAAGCGGATTATCCGTAGCAGCATTCATCTCTATCTCCAGTTTTTCTTTCACATAATCCAGCGCCTGCCATGACGCGCCATGCACCTGCGGAATACAGCGTAATGAATAAGCATCCTGTACGCGCTTTTCGCCTTGCTTTGTAACAAGACTGCTCCCCTCTAACCATTCACGCATTCTTTCTGCAACTGCCATCTGCTGCTGGTAGCCCCTTGCTTCATGTACAGCCGGATGAAAGATATCAATGATTCCTTCCAGACCTTCTATCGTCATACCCGCAATCCACTCACTATCCAGGGCGATCTGTTCTGCTTCTATATAGTTTACAATTCCCATTGCAACCATGGCCTGTGTACCATTGATAAGCGCAAGACCTTCCTTCGCCTGCAAGACGATTGGCTGGATACCTTTATCAGTCAAAATTGGTGCTGCATTTACTGGTTTCCCCGCACCATCATAGATCTTGCCTTCTCCGATTAAAACAAGTGCCAGATGGGCCAGCGGAGCTAAATCACCGGACGCCCCCAGGGATCCCTGCTGCGGAATGACCGGATGTACATTTTTATTAATAAGGTCAGCCAGCAGTTCAACTAGAACAGCACGAACTCCTGAAAATCCTTTCAATAAAGCATTTAAGCGCAGCACAATCATTGCGCGTGAAACAATTTCAGGAAACGGCTCTCCAATACCGCAAGCATGTGAACGTATTAAATTTAACTGCAGCTTTTCTACGTGTTCCTGATCAATAATGACATCACTGAATTTGCCGAAACCCGTATTAATTCCATATACCGTTTTTTTATCTGCTACAATATTTTCTACCGCATATCTGCTTTCGCGGACTTTTTGCATGCTTTTTTCTGAAATCGATACTTTTTCTTTATCGATCAGAATTCTTTTCAACTGATTAATTGTTAAAGAATGGCCTGTTAACTCTATCATTACTGCTTCCTCCTTTTTCAAGCCTGCTTTATCAAATTACGCTGTAAACATAAAAAGGAGGTGATAACGGCATACTTAAGTAAGCCATCATCACCTCCTAACAACTCGTTACTATAGGTCATGATTACGTATTTAATTGATAAAATGATTAAATATGATTAATACCAAGACCGAGCGCTTCATGCTCCAGTCCTTTTATTGGTGCACCGATTGTTCCGTAAAAAGCGACAGCTATCCACTCGCCTTCTTTTTCTTCTTCATATGGTCTGCCGCGTACAACAGCAAAGCGAAGGCCTACTGTCCGCATTGTCTCTCCAATCGCCAGCTGTCCTCTTGTTACGCCTTCAAGCGCCTCGACAATCGTATGGTATAAAGCATGCGTTTCTCTGTAGATTCCCTCTTCAATCAGCCCGCTTCGTTTAACTGCCGTTTCTACAGATGATATAACCTTCTGCATGTTCATCGAGCCCACTTTTCCAAGGCATGTATCCACTTCGTTAAACATGGCATCAAAGGAGCTATATTCACTCTCGTCTAACATGGCAAGCAGCGTTGCAATCTTTCCAATTCTAATTTTCTGAGACATGTAAACGCTCCCTTTTACTCTCAAAAATAACACTATTTACTATTGGCTATCTATAATTATAATCTGAGTAATAAAAATAGTCCATTACTTATAGGAATAATATCTGTTCATTTCGATGTTTACCTGCTCTTTTTAACCTTGCTAAAGTAATAAATATGCAATTGGCGTTACAATAATGATTGTTAATATAGTACGCTCAATCCAAATTACAATCAGCTTAGGAACACTGATCGGTATCTCTGTAGACAAGATACATGGAATTAAAGCCGAAAAGAAAAGAATAGCTGATACAGATAAGGTGGCAATTACAAATTTCGTTATTAATGGCGCATCCGTAACGAGCAATGCCGGTAAAAACATTTCAGCAATCTCTGTAGCTGCTGCCTTAGCAGCTAACAACGGCTCTGGAACCTGCATAATCCATGTGAATGGATAAAAGATATAACCCAATATATCAAATACAGAAGTATACTCCGCTAAAATCAGCCCCAGCAGACCAATCGACATAATAGATGGAAGAATTGCCATTGTCATGATTAAGCCATCCTTGAAATTCATCCAAATATTTTTTGAAATTGCCGGTGCCTGATCAGCAACCTCCATAGCTTGTGACCATGCAACTTTTATTCGATTCTTTTTAATAATTTCTTCCGGATGTCCTTCCCCGTCATAATATTCCTCACTGAGTTTATTTAAAGGCCACATTCTTACTGTGATTGCAGTTACCAGGAAAGTAACAAATAATGTGACCCAAAAATACATATTCCAGATCCCCATCAAACCAAGTGTATTTGCTATGACAATCATGAATGTTACAGAAACGGTTGAAAATCCTGTTGCAATAATCGTTGCTTCTTTTATTGTATATTTTCCTTCTTTAAAAACCCGATTTGTAATTAATAAACCTACAGAATAACTTCCAATAAAAGATGCTACTGCATCAACTGCAGATCTGCCTGGTACCTTCCAAATTGGACGCATAACAGATTGAAGCAGAACTCCAAAAAACTCTAATAATCCATAGCCTACAAGTAAAGCCAGAAAGACAGCTCCAATAGGTACAAGAACTCCGACCGGAATAACCAATTTTTCAAAGAGATATGGTCCGATATTTGGATCAAGCAGCCAGCCTGGTCCAAATTGAAAAACTAACATAACCGTTACAGCTGCACCAGAAATCTTAAACAAAGACAAAACAATATTAACTATATCTTTATTCCAAGTACGATTTATAAATGGATATATTGCTCCAAAGATAATCATAATCAAAGCATAATAAGGAACAGCATCGGAAAAAACGGTTTGAACATAGGTTACAATATGATCAAGCGGAATCGATGATACTCCGTTTATTGTAATCGGGATAAAGAAAGTAAAAATTCCAATCAAACTAAACAAGAGAAACTTCAGCAAATTATTGATATTAAGGGATTGTGCGTGTTTAGGCTCTTTAACAGTTACGTCTTTTTGAACTTGATTCACTCTATTCACCCTTTTTATTTAAGTTTCGATACTACTGTTAAATATGACAATCCCCTTATTCTCTATTTGATAGTTCCCTTTAAAAACAGCAGTATTGTCAAGTCATTATTTTACATCGTGATCTAAGGGGCAGATTATACTTATTGAAGCCGTCCTCCCACTACAACCTGCTTTCCGGATTTTATAACAGTATCTACATGATTCATCCCATACTGGTACGATAAAGTTAAATAATTAGGAACATCAAAAATGGTAATATCTGCTTTCTTACCACTTTCCAGGCTCCCCGTCTCATCTGCACAGCCAATGGCATGTGCTGCATTAATCGTTGTTGCAGTTAATACTTCCTCAGGTGTCATTTCCATCTTCAGACAGCCTAAATTCATAATAAACGGAAGAGAAATCGTTGGCGAAGATCCCGGGTTCTGATCCGTGGATAAAGCTACCGCAACCCCAGCATCGATAATCTTTCTAGCAGGAGCAAATTCCGCCATTAGGAAGAAGGCTGTTCCAGGTAATAAAACACCGACAACTCCCTGCTCTGCCATCGCTTTTATTCCTTCGTCGGATGCTTTCAAAAGATGATCTGCTGAAATTGCCTCGACCTCTGCTGCTAATTTCGCACCGGCATATGGTTCAATCTCATCAGCATGAATTTTAGGAATAAGTCCGTGTTTTTTTCCAGCCTCCAGTATTCGCTTTGACTGCTCGGGCGTAAATACTCCTCGCTCGCAAAATACATCGTTAAATACAGCTAATTTCCGTTCTGCTACTTCAGGAATCATTTCTTCAATGACCCGGGTAACAAACTTTTCCGGATTCTTTTTCTCATCCATCGGTACAGCATGAGCTCCCATAAAAGTAGAAATAATATCAACTGAATGATCCTTTTGCAGCTGCTTTGCCACTTCCAGCTGTTTCAATTCATGCTCCAGTGTTAATCCATACCCGCTTTTTGCTTCAAGCGTTGTCACACCATGCAATAAAAATTTATCTAAACGCTTTTTCGACTCTTCATATAACTTTTCATGGCTTGCCTTTTGTGTAGCACGGGTGGTTGCATGAATCCCCCCGCCTGCCTCCATTATTTCCATATATGTTTTTCCTTTTAAACGCATCGCATACTCATTTTCCCGTGTACCGGCATGAACAAGATGTGTATGTGGGTCAATCAGACCCGGTGTTACAATTTTACCGGTTGCATCGATTTGTACTGCATCTTCTATTTGTGTTCTGTATTTTTCACGGAGCTCTTCATCCGGACCCACTTCAACAATCCTTCCATCTTCAATCCAGATACTCCCATGCTTCATTATTGAAATCTTGGACATTTTCTCTTTTTTAGCAGGTGTATCAGAGTGCCCCGCCATTGTAATTACTTGATTCGCATTTGAAATAAACATCTTTTGTGCCAATGTTACTTCCCCTCCCGCATGCATGTTTTTAACAGTTTATAAAATGTAGCTGTATTCGTACATCTCTGAAAAAATATTTGTTTCCAAAAGACAGCACTTTACATTATTCATTTTTTAACATGGGAATGTTCACGTTCTTTTTACGCGCTGTTTCCTGTGCCAGCTCATATCCTGCATCCACATGACGGGCAATTCCCATCCCGGGGTCCGTAGTCAATACACGCTCCAGGCGTTTTTCAGCGCCCTTCGTTCCGTCCGCAACAATGACCATCCCAGCATGTAGAGAATATCCCATTCCTACACCGCCGCCGTGATGAACACTGACCCAGCTTGCCCCGCCAACACTATTGATCAGAGCATTTAAAATTGGCCAGTCAGCAACAGCATCGCTGCCGTCTTTCATTGATTCTGTTTCTCTGTTTGGTGATGCGACAGAACCGGAATCAAGATGATCACGGCCAATGACGATTGGAGCACTTAACTCCCCACTGGCAACCATATCATTGATGATTTTTCCAAATCTCGCACGTTCCCCGTAACCAAGCCAGCAAATACGGGAAGGCAGGCCCTGAAAGCTCACCTTTTCTCGAGCCATCCGAATCCAATTACATAAATGCTTATTATCACTAAATTCACGTAAAACCACTTCATCTGTTTTATAAATATCCTCTGGATCTCCGGATAACGCCACCCAGCGGAACGGTCCTTTACCTTCGCAAAATTGCGGACGGATATAGGCAGGAACAAACCCAGGGAAATCGAAAGCATTTTCTATACCCTCGTCTTTTGCCACCTGGCGAATGTTATTTCCATAATCAAAGGTAACAGCTCCCTGCTTCTGCATTTCCAGCATTGCTTCTACATGCTTAGCAATACTTGCTTTAGAAAGAGTTGTATATTCTTTCTCGTCCTTTTTCCGCAAATCAGTAGCTTCCTCCAAGCTGAATCCTTCTGGAATATAACCATTTAACGGATCATGCGCAGATGTCTGATCCGTTAACACATCGGGAATAAATCCTTTCGCAATCATTTCTGGTAAAACCTCTGCTGCATTTCCTAATAGACCGATAGATAAAGCTTTCCTTTGGCTACGGGCCTCATCAGCCAGACGAATCACTTCGTCTACGTTATCTGTATACATATCTAAATATTTCGTTTCGATTCGACGATTAATTCGATGCTGATCTACTTCAACTGCAATGCAGACACCACCATTCAAGGTTACAGCCAGTGGCTGAGCCCCTCCCATGCCGCCTAGTCCCGCAGTTAATGTAATGGTTCCAGCCAGGCTGCCTTTAAAATGCTGCTTTGCACATTCCGCAAAGGTCTCATAGGTTCCCTGCAAAATTCCCTGACTGCCAATATAAATCCAGCTTCCAGCAGTCATTTGCCCGTACATCATTAATCCTTTCCGGTCCAATTCATTAAAATGTTCCCAATTTGCCCAGGCAGGTACAAGGTTTGAATTGGCTATCAACACTTTGGGAGCGTCTTTATGAGATGGGAAAACGGCTACTGGTTTTCCAGACTGAATTAATAACGTCTCATCCACTTCTAATTCTGTTAAAGACTTAACAATGGCATCATAGCAATCCCAGTTTCTCGCTGCTTTTCCAATCCCGCCATACACCACTAAATCATCCGGATTTTCCGCTACATCTGGATGGAGGTTATTATTTAACATGCGTAATGCTGCTTCCTGAATCCAACCTTTTGTATTTAATTCCGTGCCTCTATATTGTTTTACTTCTCTTGACCTTGTCTCTGACATGACTTATTCACTCTCCCATCAATTCTGTATTCTGATAATTCTTATTTTACCAATCAGGGAGAGTGCAATATAGATAACTCCTATTCGAAATAATATAAAAATCATAGGTAAAGATAAACTTATATATAAAACGCTTTCATTTTATGATAATAATATTAGATTATTATAAAAATATAATATTTCTACTTCATTTATTGCAATCTCCATTCACGCGGAGTCAGACCGGTATGTGATTTAAACACACGGCTAAAATAATTTGGATTGCGGAAACCGACAGCAGCAGCAATATTTTGAATGGAATCATCCGTTGCACCAAGCATCTCCTTCGCCTTTTGCATTCGAATATAGATCAGCATTTCCCGGAAAGATTGCTGATATCTTTTCGACAGAATATGGCTCAAATAAGATGGGCTGCGGTGAACATGCGCAGCTACTTCCGTCAATGAAAGAGTTGCGTCATTATAATGATTCTCCATATAACCGATGGCCGCTTCGATAACATCTGCCCTCGCATATATATCCTGTTCCTTGACCGTTTGAAACAGATAATTAATAAACAGAATCAGCTCCTGGACAATACGATATAAAACCGGACTATATAATATACTCTCAAACACATTTTTATAATACGCTTCACTAGCCTTTGATTTCAGCCCTTTCCGGAACATAAACCGGCGTATCTGCGCGAGTATACTTGTTAATCGTGTCCGAAGCAGACCTGGCTCCGGATATGGAGACTTCATATTAAAAAATTCCTCATACAGCCAGCTTTTCAGCTTATCTCCCTGTCTCTCATCCAGCATAAAAACCCAATTTCTCTGCTCCTCCACAGTTAAAAAAGGATCAATATCTATCCATTCCTGAACATCTTCTGCCTGCAATACCTGCTTATAGCCTATAAAAAAGGTCGTTTCCATCATCCGCAATAGTTTCATATAAATCGGATGAAGAGAGTCCCCACTCCCTCTATGTACAACAATTGCAATAGGATTTCCTTCCGAATGCTCCCATTCTCTTAAGAATCGCTGCGCCTGCTTTACAGGTGCCGGAAAATCATGCTGGAACACGAGCACAATATTATCATGAGCAGAAAATACGGATGGCTTATAATCAAAATCAAATTGATCGATAAAATCTCTGAGATCATTTAATGTTTTTCGCTGCTCAGCTCCCAGTAAATATACAGGGTAAGGGAAGGAAACATGGTCGTCTATAAATAAAGCTTCATACCGCACAGTGTGCCCCAGTTCTGTAATCGTGTTTTTCTTACTTACAGCTGATAGATTTCCGATAGCCTGCTGTAAGGCATGCTTCATAAGTGATGGAGAGAGCGGCTTCACCCACAAATCAACTGCTTTAATAGACATTGCCTGCATTGCCCGCTCAAAAGTAGCCTCGGCAGTGATGGCGATAACCTGTCCAGAATATCTGTGAATAAATGATTTAACCATCTCCCAGCTGTCTTCCTGTATCATATCTAATTCTATACATAATATATCAGGCAGTTCATTTTCGAGAGTGGTCAGAACGTCTGTTAGTTGATTGGCTAATCTGGTCTTGTTTATTGGGAATGAATATTTTGAAAGCAGCCAATGGATGCCTTGAAGTTCTTCTTTGTCGCGATCCGCAATTAGTAGTTTGTAGATGGGAAGGACCTCCTTTGGTGATTTAATAATCATATAAATAAACCTATTTTTTTATAAACACATAGGCATTGATTAGTTCTTATAGAAGTACCTGATAATGTTTACTTTTCTCTAATATAGCTATTAATAATCTTTATAACTTTTAAAATCCTCTTTTTATACTTTAATTCGCTTCCTCTTACTTTTTTTCCTCTTCCAACCAGCATAACCCTATCTACTTGATCTCAATATTTACTTAACTGTTTACATATTTCTTCATCATTGCCTTCCAGTTTACTTTTGGGAGCAACAATTTCATTTATGGATGAATGATCATGATATGAAAGTTTTCGAGCATATAAGCTAGCTAAATTTAAAATGACTAATTTTGAAAATCCTCTAACATAAAAGTATATACACACTTTATTAACTGTGCAAAAACAGATATTCCATTAAATTTATGATATCTCTATAAAACTAAGTAATATAACTAATTTTTTCCTTCTAACACTAAGGTACAAATAACTATCCTCCCTTCTTCGTATTAATTTATAGTTATAATTCTATCTCGTATAATATAAACTTGAAGCAATAACTCCTTTAGTATTTCTCCTAACATACCGATAATAAACATGAAGGTTATCTCTTCATTTCATTTTATAACAGCATCTATTATTCCAAACATATTTTTTTAAGTCAGGAGTGCATCATTTTGCCTACAATAAATCAAAAGCAAATCAATCAATCATTAAACATCGTAAACACAATTATAGAAGCAGCTGAACATTTTCAAGGGTTAGTGAGAAAAAAAGAAAAAAATCAGGCTATTTTTATATTGGGGAGTATTGTCGATGGTATTCAGGCATTAAATCAAAATGGCTACATAAACAGTACACACCAAAATTTATCTGGTAAATTAGAGAAAAATTTATTATTAATTGCTAAAAATATCGAGAACGATAAATCAACGAAAATCCTTGAAATTACACAGTTTTCACTTATTCCTAACCTAAAAAAACTGCAGCTGCTATTTGAAGAAAATAACCATATAAATAAAGAAAAAGAGCAAATTAAAATCGGAGTTTACGGCATTCAAAATCCCCTCCTTTACTATCCACAGCCCCGAATTGAGGCAATGGTAAAAGAGAGTGAAAAACAAAATGCAATCTTATATTTTTTCGGAGATAATGATGTGAACTTCTCTGAGAAAATGATTGATGCAGTATCTTATCAGAATGGAGAAAAAAAGCAAGTAACCATTCCTTTTCCAGATGTAATTAATAATACTTCAGCAAAAAAGACACATATTGGGCGAAAATTGTTAAGAACAGTTCCATTTACAAATTATTTTCATGTTGGTAATAAAATATCCTTACCACAACGTCTCGTGCAAACAAGAAATAAATATGTGAAATTACTTGTGCCATTTCAATTATGTCATAATAAAGAAAAAATTCTGAACTTCATAGAGAGTAATAATAAAGTAGTTTTCAAACACTTGGAAGCAAATCGTGGTGAAAATATTTATTTTGTAACGAAAAAGAAACACCGATATATTTTATTAGATCAAAAAAAAGAGAATATTCTTGTGGCAGAAGAATTTGACAAATGGCTTGATGACATTATATTAAATCAAAAAGGCAGCTACATTATTCAAAAGTATATTCATACTCGTACAAAAAATAATGAACCTTATCATATACGTTCGCATGTACAAAAAAACGCATCAGGAAAATGGCAAGTCACCTATATTTATCCGCGTATCGGTAATAAAAAATCAAACCTAAGTAACATCAGCACAGAAGGAAGAATAGAAGACTTCCATGAATTTTTAATGAATGAGTATGGGGATAAGCAGGGGAAAAAATATGCAGAAGATATTCTGAAATTATCTATTGATGTAGCATGGAATTTAGATAAATTATATGGTATGGCGATTGATGAGCTCGGCCTGGACTTTGCAATTGATGATAAAGGGAAGATATGGATGCATGAAGCAAACAATGGGCCACAGACTGCTTTCCATGAAGACCAAAGAGCTGTGAATACCATTGGTTATGCAAAATACATTTATAAAAATGGTATTGTCCATTCACTTTCTGCTAATAGTATTCAAAAAAACCAATTTAACTCACATACTTCTAATTTAAGTACCCGTCATCATATGGGTAAAAAATTATTAGGTCTTATCGTTCCAAATATTGCGCAGATTACACCTTTACAAAGAGCACTTATAAGCTCTGCCGAAATGGAAAATATAGATATTTGTCTTATCCGGCCAAACGATATCGATTTTGAGAATTTACTTATCCGCGGGCATTTTTATGACAGAGAGAATCAAGAGTGGAAACCTTCTATCAGCTCTTATCCAGATATTATTTTAGATGAATTAAAAGCAAAAGATAATGAACATCTTAAATTTGTTTATGAAGAGCTTGAGAATATTCCATTTATCAATCACTGGTCTAATCAAATTGTAAATATACCTGAGCTGTACCAACAGCTAGAAAAAAATGAAAAATTAGCTCCCCTATTACCAAATTATGCAAGGATTAAAAAACTTCGAGATGTATTTCATTGGGTAAATAAATATCACAGTATTAAATTGATTTTGGAAGCAGAAGATGAAATTATGTATATTAACCAGCTGCAAAATAATAAATTTGAAGTAATATCACAGCAGAAAACACAAGTGTTCAGTGAGTTTCAATTGACTCAGCACTTCGAAAAAATCTTAGTAAAAAAACGTGTTATTGTAGAAGCAGATACTTATGAGTTTCCCAGAAAGCAATTTAATCTGCATTTAATTAGAGATATCAATATAAATAAGTGGAATATTGCAAACGTAACATTTCAAACTGCGAATAATGGAAATGAATTACTCCATACTAACCAAATAAGCTTTCTAAACTCTGACGAAAAACAGATAGATATTGATGAATTTAATTCGATAGAAGCAAATTTAATGGAATACAGTGAATTAATCGCAGCTGCTATCCAAGACTATTATTCGATGCTTCCACTAAATGAACTGGAAATTACATTTCAGCTTAGCAAGGATAATGAGATCGCTATTTCAAAAGTAAATCCTTGTGGTCCAGCATATACACTTCACCCTGAACGATATGCTAAACTAGTGATTAAGCTTGGAGTGCAATTGATTTCTTCAAATGAAGTATTATAAACCTAAAACAGGAATGAGTATTAGAAACTCACTCCTGTTTTTAAAAAATAAATTTATGGTTAAAAAAAGCCCCCATCCGGGAGCTTTTTATATACTTATTATTGTAATAATTGAAGTACACCTTGTGGAACCTGGTTAGCTTGCGCAAGCATAGATTGAGCTGCTTGAGAAAGAATGTTATTCTTTGTGAATTCCATCATTTCTTTCGCCATATCAACGTCTCTAATACGAGATTCTGCTGCTGTTAAGTTCTCAGAAGATGTGCCTAGATTGTTGATAGTGTGTTCAAGACGGTTTTGGTTTGCACCAAGATTTGAACGTGCAGATGAAACTTTCGCAATTGCAGCATCTACTTTAGCAAGTTCTGTATCATGCTCAAAGCCTTCAGCAGAAACATCGATACTATTAACTTCTAAATCCTCTGAATTAAATCCTTTAGATTCTTCTCCTGAATTAATTGTTAGTTCTAAGCTTTGGCTTTCATTAGCTCCAATTTGTAGAGTCCCTTCATAGCTGCCGTCTAAGAGTTTTTTACCATTGAATTCAGTTCTGCTAGAAATTCCGTCTAACTCTTTGTTTAACTCATTAATTTCATCTTGGATTGCTTTAAGGTCATCACTTTCTTGTGTTCCTGTATTACCAGCTTTTACAACAAGCTCTCTTTGACGCTGTAGAATTTCGTGTGTTTCGTTTAGAGCTCCTTCAGCAGTTTGAATCAAAGAGATACCATCTTGAGCATTTGTAGATGCTTGCTCTAGGCCTCTAATTTGCCCTCTCATTTTCTCAGAGATTGAAAGTCCTGCAGCATCGTCTCCTGCACGATTGATACGAAGACCAGAAGAAAGTTTCTCCAATGATCCTTGCACTCCGTTTTGGTTTACACCCAATTGACGGTGTGCGTTAATTGCTGAAATGTTGTGATTGATAATCATAATTTCTTACCTCCATGTAATTTAAAATTTTTGAGCCACATCCATGTGATCTCATCTATATTAACCATTTAGGTCAATATTAAAATAAATATTTCTCGTTAAGGCCCTAACAAATCATCCTCTGATGATCTATTTCTTATATCGGCAACCGGGACAAATTGTTTAAGCTTTTTTATAATTTTTTTTAATTCTTTTTTCAAATTTATTTTTCCTTACTTTTGGCTGCGAAAAAAACCTCTATAATTCTATAAAAACATGCCATCCTCCTAATGAACACTTATCATAAAATCCAGTTCACCCAAACTTAATTTAAATATTTAACTTACTATTAAATACTCCCTTCCCATAAATTACAATAGTTGATTTATTTTATTTTTCTCCCCTTTCCTGTTAAAATCATGCTAAGAGCCTTATCATATCTTTTTATGCCATATCCAACTTCTGTTTGATAATTGGAGAGGGCGTGAGAGTATGTCAGAAATTAATAAATTGAACAAGCAGATTGAAGCGAAAAGAAAAGAAATGTATGCAGCTTATGAAAAAGATCCAAATGACCCAAATTTATTGAAAATATCACAGTCGCTGGATAACTTGCTAAATCAATTAGATCGGATTTCAAATAAAACTCCCATTCAACGGAAGATCTGATAGCTTGATTACAAATCTGCATGGTAGTCGTTTAATTGCTGCATATCTTATAAAAATAAGACGATTGCCAAGCTGTATAAGTAAAGATGCAAATAAATGATATGTATAGAAAGAGTAAGGCTGTACCCATATTTTGAAGCAAAAAATCAAATTGGTTTGTTTTGAAGTGGAAATGAATATGAATTCATTTGAAGTTTAAATAAAAAAGCTGAAGTACTTATATAGAAAAAAGAAGAATCTTCCAAATAACGGAGATTCTTCTTTTTTACTATTACGTTTTATTCCTCTTAATATTTATATTCCGCAATTTTTGATGTTAAATCCTCTGCCATGCTGGACAGGGATTTTGCAGATGCTGAGATTTCCTCCATGGATGCAAGCTGTTCTTCTGTAGATGCTGCGACCTCTTCTGAGGATAAGGCATTATCTCTGGCTATAGAAGCCAGGTCATTTGCAGTTGCTGTTACCTGTTGAACTGCTGCAGACATCTGCTCGGATATTGCCATTACTTCTTCCATCTGTGGTTTAATATCACTGCTTGAACGCAGAATTTCTCCGAATTTATCAATGGCATCATAAGATACATCTAATCCATCATTTACATTGGCTGTCACTTCAGACATCTTTTCCACCGCTTTTTGAACGTCGTCCTGGATGCCATGAACAATTGAGCTGATTTCGCCGGCTGAGTTTTTGGATTCCTCCGCTAATTTACGAACCTCATCAGCTACAACAGCAAATCCTTTTCCATGCTCGCCGGCACGAGCTGCTTCAATCGCTGCATTTAATGCCAGAAGATTTGTCTGTTCAGAAATATCAGTAATAGCTTTTAAGATTGTACTTACTTGCTTCGAGCGTTCCAGTAAGGAGGCGATATTCAGGTTTGTATTATCTACAGAGGATTGGATAGAAGTCATTTGATTTAAAGTATCACTGACTGCTTTCCCTCCGACTTCTGCCTGTGTGCTCATTTGCGTCACCAATTCAGCAACATTTGTGGAGCTATCAACAATTCGACCGACCCCTGTCGATACCTCTTCTAATGAATTAGCACTTTCTTCTGTTCCACTTAACTGTTTTTCTGAGCTGGCGGATACCTCTTGAATAGCTAAGGATACCTGTTCTGATGAGCTTGTCATTTGGTCAGCATTCGCATTTAATTCCTCTGCCGATGCGGCAACCTGCTGCGCATTAAATTCGACATCACGAACAAGATTTTTCAAGCCCTCCTGCATTTCATTAAAGGCCTGACCCAGCTCGCCAATTTCATCCTTTGTATTAATCTCAATAGAATGTGTTAAGTCACCTGTACTGATTATTTTAGCATTTTCTTTTAATTTACGAATTGGGCGGGTGATGGAACGGATTAAGAACAGGATAATGGAAGTTCCCACCAATAGTGTGCCAGCGATAACAGTTACCATTATCGTTAAAGTGGATGCTGCTTCATCCTGAATTTCACTGTAATCAATCGTCCCAGCCAGTTTCCATCCGGATAAATCATTTGTGCCATATACCATTATTTTCGATGCATTATCATAGCTATATTCATAACTGCCTGTCTCATTATCAAACATTGTTCCTACTATACTGGCATCTGCTTCTTCTCCAGTTTCAAAGGTTGGATGATAGACATATTTCTGCTGTTGATCAAGAATAATCGCATAGCCATTTTGTCCGATAGAAACTTCTGATGCCATCTGCTGGATAAAATCAATGTACAGGCTGATTCCCATTACTCCAGAACCGTCATCCAATGTTTTCGTGATACTTACTACTGTTCCTGTTCCGCTTGCGCTTTCAAATGGTTCTGAAATTTGCACCTCTCCCGGATTATCCACAGCATTGATAAACCAGCCGCGTTCGGTTGCATCAAATCCTTCCGGCAATTCAGAAACAGGCTGTCTATAGAATAGATCACCGTCATTAGAAGCCATATATACCTCGGAAACACCTTCGTTCATTTCTTTATATTGTCCCAACACCTGTTCTAATGCCTCTTCATCATCATCAATTTGCCCGCTATTAAATTGTGCTGCAAATGTATTTAAATCATTTATTTTTAATTCCAATGCATTGTCTACTGTCTGGTTCAGCAGTGCAGTAATATCTTCTACCTGCTCTGTTTTTTGATCCTCTAAAGTGCTGATAGAGCTGAAATATGTAATTGCTCCAATGATTATCCCCAGAGTCAATAGCATTAAAAAGAAGGATAATACTAATTTAAATCGAATTCCTTTTGGTTTCATTATTTTCTTCACAACTGAATCTCCCTTGCTGCTATATTTGATTTTCACGATTAAAATGGTAAGAGAAGAATTATTAACATCGACATATTCGCCTTCTCTTTAATGGTTTATTTAAAGCAGGCCAAAATACCCACAAAGCAAGTATACAGTAGCCGTTAATGATTCACTCTTTTTTCTGCTAAAATACAGTACTCGTCCTTAAAAATTCATACTTTATATTTATCGGATAATTTTTCATAATATAAACACATTCGTTTTGTTTTAAAACTTTCATTCTACTCCAAACTATCAACCCATGACTAAATACTTACAAAAAAAAAAAAACTGCAGCTGATAACAAAGCTCCCTGCTTAGAATTTCGTTCAACTGCCGTTCTTTTTATCCATGTTTAATATTTATACATTTTAACCTTTTCCGTTAATTCCTCTGCCATAGACGATAATGATTTCGCCGATGCCGAGATTTCCTGCATGGATGCTAATTGCTCTTCCGTTGAAGCTGCTACTTCCTCAGAAGTTGCTGCATTCGTTCTGGCAATAGCGGCTAAATTATTTGCTGTTGCAGTAACCTGTTCAACAACGGCAGACATCTGCTCAGAAATTGCTGTAACCTCTTCCATCTGCGGTTTGATACTGTCACTTGTCCGTATGATTTCCCCAAATTTGTCAATTGCATCATAGGATACATCCAGGCCATCATTCACTGATGATGCCACTCGCTCCATTTTCTCAACAGCATTTTGGACATCACTTTGAATTCCTTGAACAATTGCGCTGATTTCACTTGCAGATGCCTTAGATTGCTCTGCCAGCTTCCTCACCTCATCAGCAACAACAGCAAAGCCTTTTCCATGCTCTCCGGCACGAGCTGCTTCAATTGCTGCATTTAAGGCAAGTAAGTTAGTCTGCTCCGAGATATCGGTAATTGCTTTGAGAATGGTATTTACTTCTTTAGAACGCTCTAATAAAGATGTTATATCTTTATTCGTATCTTCTACAGATGACTGGATGGATGTCATTTGATTTAGTGTATTGCTTACGGCCTGTCCGCCTACATCTGCCTGCCCGCTCATCTGGGTTACATATTCAGAAACCTTTGTCGAGCTTTCTACAATTCTTCCGACTCCGGTTGATATTTCCTCCAAGGAATTCACACTGTCTTCCGTACCATTTAACTGATGTTCTGCACTGGAGGATACCTCTTGAACCGCAAGCGATACTTGTTCCGATGAATTTGTCATTTGATCCGCATTGGCGTTTAACTCCTCTGCGGATGCTGCAACCTGCTGCGCATTTACTTCTACATCACGGATCAATTCTCTTAAACTACTTTGCATCTCGTTAAACGCATTGCCTAGCTGACCAATCTCATCATTTTTGACAACTTTAATCTCTTCCGTCAAATCTCCGGTGCTGATTACCTTTGCTCTCCTTTTTAATCCATTGATTGGACGAAGAATAGACTGAATAGTGACCGCATTTATGACACAGCCGATTAGAAAAGCAGCAGTCATTACAATGATAAGTGTTTTTATAATGGAAGCTGCACTTTCCTGTACTTCACTGTAATCAATACTTCCAGCCAGCGTCCAGCCTGTGAAGTCATCGGTATCATAAACCAGAATTTTCGATTCACTATTCTCTGTATATTCAAAAGCTCCTGCATTCTCTGCGGATACTTGATTATAAAAGCTTTCTTCCATCTGTGCGCCTATTTCATTTTCAGGATGGAAAATAACATTTCCGCCTCTGTCTAATAAAACAGGGTAACCGCTTTCACCAATTTCAACAGAAGATGCCATTTCCTGAACAAAATCCATCGACAAATCAATGCCGACGACTCCTGAACCATCTGCCAACGCTTTAGAAAGTGTCACAACCATATCTCCATCTAAAGCTTCTGTGGGGTAAGGGTCAGAAATAATTAATTCTCCCGGAGCTTCCATTGCTTCTATGTACCATGGACGATCACGAGCATCGAAATCATCAGGCAGTTCTGTTTCCGGCTGAATAACTAATGTGCCTTCTTCAGAACCAAAATAAACTTTATCTACTTCATCGTGAAAATGTAAGTATTGACCAACAACAATGGTTAGTTCATCGTCTTCCTCTTCTATCTGGTCCCCTCTTGTATTTTCAGCAAATACGTCAATATCTCTACTTTTCAAGGCAAGTGTATCCTCGATATTTTGTCCCATTAAAGTGATGATTTCATTTACCTGTTGTTCCTGCTGTGCTTGCATGGAATTGACGGAGCTGTTGTAAGTCAAAAAACCAATAAGAACGATCGGTATGATTAAGATAGATGAAAAAGATATAACCAGCTTTCTCTTCACTCCATTTATTTCTTTGTTTTTATTTTTCAAGCGGTTCATCCTCCTTTTATTGGAAAAAATCCTCCGCTTTTAATATCGGTTTCATTTGTCTAAAATGAATCCTTTTTCCTTATTTCCCTACTTATATTCTATAACAAAAACTGACGGATAAACCAAAAGACCTATCCATTCCCTCCTTCTATTAAATGTAACCAATAATAAAAAACCAGACCTCTATACAAGTATGTTTCACTACTTGGAATAAAAGGTCCGGCTTTTTCTAGATTCTATTAATATTTGTATTGATTAATCTTCTCAGTTAACCCTTCCGCCATTGATGACAGAGATTTTGCTGCTGCAGATATTTCTTCCATAGAAGCAAGCTGCTCTTCTGTAGAAGCTGCGACTTCCTGAGAGGATGCTGCATTATTTCTGGCAATGGATGCTAAATCATTTGCTGTACTTGCCACTTCCTGCACTGCTGCTGACATTTGTTCAGAAATGGCCATAACTTCTTCCATTTGCGGCTTAATATCTGTACTTGATTGAATAATTCCTTTAAATTTGTCCATCGCATCATCGGATACTTCTAAGCCTTTGTCTACATTTGCTGTTACCTGCGACATTTTTTCAACAGCGTCCTTTACGTCTGTTTGAATTCCCTGCACAATTGCACTAATTTCACCGGCGGATGTTTTCGATTGTTCAGCCAGCTTACGTACCTCGTCCGCTACAACAGCAAATCCTTTTCCATGCTCTCCGGCGCGGGCTGCTTCAATTGCTGCATTTAGGGCAAGTAAATTAGTCTGTTCCGAAATATCCGTAATTACCTTCAGAATCGTGCTTACTTCATTGGAGCGCGTCATCAATGACATAATATTAACATTTGTATTATCCACGGAGGATTGAATAGACGTCATTTGATTCAATGTATCCGTAACAGCTTTTCCACCAATTTCTGCCTGTTCACTCATCTGATTTACGAGTTCAGCTACCTGTGATGAGCTCTCGACAATTCTGCCGACACCTGTCGATACCTCTTCTAATGAGTTAGCACTGTCTTCTGTACCATTCAATTGTGTTTCAGAGCTTGAAGATACCTCTTGAATAGCCAGTGATACTTGTTCAGACGAGCTCGTCATCTGATCAGCATTGGCATTTAATTCTTCGGCTGATGCTGCAACCTGCTGTGCATTAAATTCAACATCGCGAATTAATTCTTTTAAGCTATTTTGCATCTCATTAAAAGCAGTGCCTAGCTCTCCAATCTCATCTTTTGTTTTCACTTCAATAGATTGTGTTAAGTCGCCCGTACTGATAATATGTGCTTTCTCTTTCAACTCCTTGATTGGTTTAACAATGGAACGTACGATAAATACCGTAACTGCCAGTCCAATAATAACAGCACTGATTAATACAATTAATAAGGTGTTAAAAACCGTAGCGGCCTCTGTTTGAATTTCACTATAATCGATTGTTCCAGCTATTTTCCAACCAGTTAAATCATTGGTTCCATAAACCATGATTTTATCTGTATCTTCATAGTTATATTCAAATTCACCACTACCTGAATCGTATAGGCTATTATAAAAGGCTTCGCTTGCTTCTTCACCGATTTCCATAACCGGATGATAAATAAAGTGCTGCGTTTTATCTAATAAAATCGCATAGCCGTTTTTACCGATTTGGACTCCAGATGCTACCTGCTGAATAAAATCAATCGATAAATCCAATCCGACAACTCCTGAGCCGTCCTCTAACGCTTTGGATACTGTGACAACCATATCACTATCTGCCCCTGCTGATACATAAGGCTCAGAGATAATAGTTTCTCCAGGGTTTGCCATTGCTTCTATGTACCACGAACGTTCACGCGGATCATAATCTCCCTCTATCACATCCGTTGATGCTTCCATAAATGCCCCATCCTCAGAACCGGCATAAGCGGATACTACTTCATCATGGAAATAAAAATATTGCTCCAAGGCTGTAGCTAATCCTTCTGACTCATTATCTATCAGCTCTCCCTGAACCTGCTCCGCTAATACTTCTACATCCCTGCTCTTTAAAGCAAATGTATTATCAATCGTCTGATTCATAATCGTGATAATTTCTTTCACTTGATTTTCCTGCTGTGTCTGTAATGTATTGACAGAGCTATTGTACGTCATAAAACCAATTACAATGCCCGGAATCAATAACATACATATAAATGATATAATCAGCTTAAAACGAATCCCTTTTTTCTTCATTGCTGTCCCTCCACCCTATCGTTTTTCTTGAAAAAAGTGCTTCTATATTTATCTATCGGCTGCATATTAAGAAATTGAATACATTTTAAGTTATTTAGTCCTGCTAATTTTTTTAACATAAACTAATTATCCTAAAAAATGTATGAAAATATTCTTGCTAACGTAAATAAATATAGGTAAATATGTTTTTCCTACACAAAAAAGTACAGCAGTGAAAATTATCACTACTGCACTTTTTATATTTTCATCCTGATTCAATATTTATAATTTGAAATTTTCTCTGATAAATCTTCAGCCATTGCTGATAGTGATTTCGCAGATGCAGAGATTTCTTCCATAGACGCAAGCTGTTCTTCAGAGGACGCCGCCACTTCCTGTGAAGATGCCGCATTATTGCGGGCAATAGATGCTAAGTCGCTCACTGTTTCCGTTAATTGTCCTACAGCTGCAGACATTTGCTCTGAAATGGATGTAACCTCCTCCATTTGCGGTTTAATACTCTCACTGGAGCGCATGATTTCCCCAAATTTATCAATCGCATCATAGGAAACATCCAGTCCGCTATTTACATTAGAGGTTACTTGTGACATTTTATCGACCGCATTCTCTACATCCGTTTGAATTCCGACGATAATATCTCTGATTTGTGTAGCTGAAAACTTAGACTGTTCAGCAAGCTTCCGAACTTCATCTGCTACGACCGCAAATCCTTTTCCATGCTCTCCGGCACGAGCTGCTTCAATCGCTGCATTTAAGGCTAAGAGGTTGGTCTGTTCAGAAATATCTGTTATTGCATTTAAAATTGTGCCGACCTGTTTTGAACGCTCCAATAGGGACGAAATATTTTCGTTGGTATTCTCAACAGATGACTGAATAGAGGTCATCTGATTTAATGTATTGCTTACTGCCTGTCCGCCCACTTCTGCCTGTGTGTTCATTTTTTGAACCAATTCTGTCACTTGTGTAGAGCTTTCCACTACTCTGCCGACACCTGTTGATACCTCTTCCAGTGAATGAACACCGTCCTCTGTTCCGCTTAACTGATGCTCGGCGCTGGAGGATACTTCCTGGATTGCCAGAGATACCTGTTCGGATGAGCTTGTCATCTGGTCTGCATTTGCATTTAATTCTTCAGCAGATGCGGCAACCTGCTGTGCATTCAATTCAACATCCCTGACTAATTCCCGCAAGGTTTCTCCCATTTTATTAAAAGCTGTACCCAACTGACCAATTTCATCATTTGTTTTAACTTCAACCGATTGTGTTAAGTCTCCTGTACTGATGATTTCTGCTTTTTCTCTTATTTCTTTAATTGGCCGGATAATGGAACGGATAAGCAATAAAATTATGCCAATTCCCAGAATTAAAGTAATAGATAGAACTACAGTAAGTGCCGAGGTAATAGATTTAGCTGTTGACTGCACTTCACTATAATCGATCGTTCCTGCAATCTTCCAACCTGTCATGTTATTCGTATTGTAAGCCATTAATTTAGACGTATTATTATATTTATACTCAAAGCTGCCGGCATCATTATCATACATATTTTGATAAAAAGCTTGTCCAGCTTCTTCTCCTACTTCCATTTCCGGATGATAGATAATATTTTGATTTGTATCCAACAAAATAGTATACCCATAATCTCCTATTTCCATTTCCGATGCAAGACTCTGAATAAAATCGATAGATACATCAATTCCTATAACCCCTGAACCGTCTTCCAGCGTTTTTGATACACTGACTCCAATTGCTCCATCACCACTTGCTGAAACATAAGGATTTGAAATAATGACTTCACCTGGATTGTCCATCGCTTCTTTATACCAATCACGTTCTCTTGGATCATAGTCATCTGCCACGTCAAGCACTGGCTGATTAAAAAACGCTCCTTCTGGTGTTCCGACATAAATCTCGGTAACCTCTTTATGCAGCCGAGTATATTGAGAGAATATCCGGTTTAATTCATCTGGGTTGTCAATTTCTTCTGCTGTAATCATTTCTGACATAACTTCTGCATCATTCTTTTTTAATTCAAATTGGTTATTAATTGTTTGGTCCAGCATTGTGTTTAATTCATCTACTTGATTCATTTGTTGATTTTCCACGGTGTTTATTGAACTGAAATACGTGATAACTCCAATAATAATCCCTGGTACTAATAAAATTAAGAAAAAAGATAAAACTAATTTAAACCGTATACCTTTAGCTTTAAATATTTTTTTCATTATCCATCTCTCCTAAATAGATCAATTTTTACTATTTTTATTTTTGTAACATAGAGAGAACCTGTTAAGTCTGACCTGACAAGATTCAGGGTTATCTTAACCTAACCTGACCAAATAGAATCTTACATATTTAATTCCACAACAAATAATTCGTATGCACTACTTTATAACGAGTATAAAGAGACCCCTCCACCAATTAATAAGCACAATTTCTCACTACTATTTATATCGGACCAATTTCAAATTTCTAAAGGTTTTTCGATTTAATTTGATGTCTCTCTTTTATTAGCTTTTATCCAGATAGAAATAAATAACAAAACTCCTTCACTAGGAATTTTTCGGATGTTATCTGTGATAAAACAAATACAGCAGTAATTAAGCTTACTGCTGTATTTGTTTTATAAGGCTATTATTCTTATTTTAATATTTATATTTTGAGACTTTCTCTGATAAATCTTCTGCCATTGACGATAGAGATTTCGCAGATGCAGAGATTTCCTCCATCGATGCAAGCTGTTCCTCTGAGGATGCTGCCACTTCCTCAGAAGATGCTGCATTATTACGGGCAATAGAAGCTAAATTGCTTATTGTCTCCATTAATTGTTCTACAGCTGCAGACATTTGTTCTGAAATGGCTGTCACTTCTTCCATTTCCGGTTTGATACTTTCACTGGAACGCAGAATTTCACCAAATTTATCAATAGCATCATAGGATACGTCCAATCCGCTATTTACATTAGAGGTTACCTGTCCCATTTTATCTACGGCATTTTCAACGTCTGTTTGAATCCCCACTATAATTTCTCTGATTTGAGTGGCTGAGAGCTTGGACTGTTCAGCTAGCTTCCGGACTTCATCTGCTACTACCGCAAATCCTTTTCCATGCTCTCCGGCACGTGCTGCTTCAATCGCTGCATTTAATGCTAAAAGATTTGTCTGTTCAGATATATCTGTAATTGCATTTAAAATTGTGTTAACCTGTTTCGAACGTTCTAATAAAGATGAAATATTTTCATTAGTATTCTCAACAGACGACTGAATAGAGGTCATCTGATTCAATGTATCACTCACAGCCTGTCCGCCAACCTCTGCCTGTGTATTCATTTTTTGAACCAGTTCCGTTACTTGTACAGAGCTTTCTACTACTCTATTCACACCTGTTGACACTTCTTCCAGGGAATTCACTCCATCTTCTGTACCGCTTAACTGATGTTCAGCGCTGGAGGATACTTCCTGAATTGCAAGAGAAACCTGCTCCGAAGAACTTGTCATCTGATCTGCATTTGCATTTAGCTCCTGCGCAGATGCAGCAACCTGCTGCGTATTATACTCGACTTCTTTAACCAGTTCCCGTAAGCTTTCTCCCATATTATTAAAAGCAATACCAAGCTGACCGATCTCATCATTTGTTTTGACTTCAACCGATTGTGTTAAGTCTCCCGTACTGATAATTTCTGCTTTTTCTTTTAAATCCTTAATTGGACGGATAATAGAACGGATAAGTAGTAAAATAACAACTGTTCCGATAATTAATGTAATACCCTGCGTAATAGTAACCGGAGTAGAAATTGACATAGCAGTAGTCCCTACTTCACTTTCATCAATTGTTCCTCCCAGCTTCCAGCCTGTCAAACTGTTTGTATCATATACCATAATTTTAGACATATTATTGTATTCATAGTTAAATGTACCGGAATCATTATCATACATTTTCTGGTAGAAAGATTCTTCCGCTTCTTCCCCGGCTTCTGATTCCGGATGATAAATAAAGTTTTGATTTGTATCCAGCAGGATAGCGTAACCATTTTTACCTATACTCATTTCTGATACAAGCTGCTGAATAAAGTCCATAGATACATCAATGCCAATTGCTCCTGATCCATCTTCCAGTGCTTTAGAAATACTGACAGCTATCTGTCCGTCGCCGCTCACTGTCAGATAAGGATCAGATATAATCACTTCTTCCGGATTTGCCATTGCTTCCTGATACCAGTCACGCTCTCTTGGATCATAGCCATCCTCCATCTTTAAATCCGGCTGCATATGGTAATCTCCCTCTGCAGTCCCAAGATAAAACTCAGGAGCCTCAGGATGTAACCCGATATAATCAGACATTATTCTCTCTAATTCGTCTGTATCCTCTATTACATCTGCTGTAATGACGCTCGATAAGACTTCCATATCATTCTGCTTCAGTTCAAATGTATTATTAATTGTCTGGTTCATCACTGCGGTTAACTCCTGTACCTGATCCCGCTTTTGCTGTTCTATCGTATTCATTGAACTAAAATATGACATTACTCCAATGGTTATTCCCGGTACTAATAAAATTAAGATAAAAGATAAGACTAATTTAAATCGTATTCCTTTGGCTTTGAATATTTTTTTCATTTTTCCATCTCTCCTAATTGTCTATATTTATTTATCGGAAGAAATGAGAGAAAATGTATCTAAAAATGAGAAATTTTATAAAAACTTTTTATTATTTCCATTAAAAAGGTAATAAAAGTAATTAAAAGGTAATTATACAATATAATAGATTCTATTAATAAACATAAAAAGGTCTTTTTTATCAAAAATAATAATTCATATAACCATTTAAACAAACTAAAGTTGTGCATATTTCAGATTATATTTCCTGAAATAATTACGGGATTTAATAGCTGAATCAATACTGATTGCCTATAAAAATAAACCCAAATTAAAAAGGTCTTTATTCTCGAATATAAAATAAATTATGTCCCCAATAATGCTATATACATTAAGACATCAAAAAAATGAATAATTTTAAGTTTAAAATACTTATATTTGGAAATAGATAAAATATAGAAAGGAATGATTTTTATGTTTAGTTTTATTTGGAGTCTAATTGTTGGTGGAATCATCGGCTGGATAGCTGGATTAATAGTAAGTAAGGATTTACCAGGTGGAATTATCGGAAATATTCTGGCAGGTTTCATCGGTGCCTGGCTTGGTTCTGCTATCTTTGGAGAGTTAGGACCTGAAATAGGAGGATTCTATATTATCCCTGCTCTGATTGGTGCTATTATCCTTATTGTCGTTGTCAGTTTCGTTATGCGCTTATTCCGCCGTTAAGTTCAGACGATACGGGAGAACGGATGAACAAAATCGAAGCAGCTGCATAGGTTAGGTATATAGCTCATACAGAAAAGAGGAATGTATATGCAACCTGACCCAAATCATGCTTATTCACATGCAGATGAATATCAAGTGATGGATTATCAGCATCCAGAGCAGTTTGATATGCCTGCTTCACAATATAGCCCATACCCTGCTCAAGCGCTTCATCAACATGGACCAGAGCAGCGTGCGTTCTTTTTTCCATTTATCGGCGGGTTAGCTGGCGGCTTATTAGGAAGTGCCTTTGGTTCTGGTCCCGGACCAGGATTCTATGGTCCCCCAGGGCCGCCCGGACCTCCTGGACCACCGGGACCAATGGGATATTACGGTCCGCCGGGTCCACCAGGCCCTCCTGGACCGCCAGGACCTCCTGGATACTATAATGGATACCCGTATCCGCCATATTATTAGGTATCTAGAAAATAGAAAAAGGGAGAATAACACGGCATAGGCCTGTTAAACTCCCTTTTTCTTATGCTTCTTCTAATGTGTGTTCAAAAAGTCTGGTAAACAGGACCCGTCGGCTAAGACCGCAGCGTCCTGGGTTTGCAATTACTCACCCCATCGAAAAGAGTTGCTGCAACGCTGACACTAGCATATCCTGTGCGTCGAAAGTTCAAGGCGACTAGCTGCTATTTCCAAACGTATTTCTCACGTGTTGCGGTGGCTTCTACGTTGTCCACACGACGTGGGCGTTCTTAGTAGAAGATCCTCTTATCGCCGTGTCATCTTTATTGAGCTTTTTGAACATCCTCTACTACAAAATCATCATGTAATGCTTTAATCTCTTCTACCGTCAAACCAATCGTTTTTAAGAAGCCGGCAGCATTCTCATATTTTTCATACATATAGTCCAAGAATGCTTCCATATAAGAAGGCTCACATTCCAACATTGTTTTAAATTGATTGCGCGACATCAGCAGCGGGCGATTATTAAGCTCTTCATCCGTTATTTTCTTGTACTCTCCTGTTAAAGCATAATCCTTCACAATAATATCTCTAGGTACACCTGCTAAATCTAATAAAATAGCAGCCAGGACACCCGTACGATCCTTTCCGACACGACAATGAAAAAGAACAGGATTTCCTTGCTTTTTTAGAAATATGTCCATGATTTCTTTAAATTTCGGTTTACTGGTCTCCAACATTAAGATATACATATCTATAAGACTTTTCGGAATTTTTGTTGTAAATGTAGCTGGATCCAGCAATGGAATATTATAAAAATCATAAAGTGCTTTATCTTCTTTTCTATACTTTCCTTCCATGCTGAGACGCAAATCTATAATGGTATGGACGCCTTTTTCCTTTTGCAAAAAAGCATGTCCCTCCGGGGATACATTATGTAAGGAATCAGCACGGTAATATTTCCCCCATTTTGTCTGTTTGCCATCCTTTGTCGGATAGCCTCCTAAATCACGAATATTTTGTGTTCCTTCTAATTCAATATGTCTTTGCGGATTAAATAATAATGCCTCTGCAGTCATACTTTTATTTCCCCCTTTATGTACAAGCCTTATCCTTCAATAATTTTGACATATACCTTCCGTGTTCTTGGTCCATCAAACTCACAAAAATAAATACTCTGCCATGTTCCAAGGACTAGCTGTCCATTTGAAATAATTAACGTTTCGCTGGCCCCCACAACGGAGGATTTCATATGACCATCTGAGTTTCCCTCCATATGAACATAAGCCGCTTTATTCGGAAAGGTTTCGTTCATACCAAGTGATAAATCACGTCGGACATCCGGGTCAGCATTTTCATTAATCGTAATCGCACCGGTTGTGTGTGGACAATACACAATCATGATTCCTTCCTGCACACCACTCTTTGCCAAAATTTCTTCCAGTTGGCTATCTAAAAAAATGAACTCCTGCTTCTTATTTGTTTTTATTTGAAATAATTCTGTATTTGTAGGCAAACTTTCCCACCTCTTTCCTTCGAAATCATGTCAAAAGTATACTTCCATCTTAACGAAAGTTTTGCTAATCAACAAATAATTAAGCAGTTTTGAAACATAATCTTATCTCAATCGTAAGTATATATATAACCTTAAAATAATCAATCAATACCTAGCACAATAATAAAGAGGAGTGAAGAGCTTGCGAAAAAAATACATATTTCTTATTGGTCTTAGCCTTGCCATCTTCTCTGCCTGTTCAAGCCAGGAGAGTACTGCCGAAGAAAATACTCAAAAAGTGATTCAGCAATTACAGGATGAAGAGTACCAGCAGATTGAACAAGAATACTTTTCAGAAGCTTTATTGGAAAAATACCCCGCTGCCGAATTACAGCTATCCTGGGAAGCAAATCGAGGAACTGCATTGGATGAAATAAACAACCTGGAAGCTGCTGCTAAGGAGGAGAAAACAACTGTTTCTGGTGAAGTTATTTTTGATGACGCAACAGTGACGGTTAAAACGAAATGGAATGAAGAAGAAAAACTGGAAAGCTTACAAATTGAGCGCCCGTATGAAGAGTTAACACTGCCTGGTTCAGCTGTAGAGGAAGAAATTACAATCGAAGCTGAGGAAGGCTACCCCTTAAGTGGAAAGCTGACCCTTCCGGATGATGGAGAAGGACCTTTTCCTGCTGTCGTGCTCGTACAAGGCTCAGGACCGAGTGATATGGATGAGGCTATCTACAGTTACAAGCCTTTTCAAGATATTGCTTACGGATTAGCAGAGAATGGAATTGCTGTTCTCCGCTATGATAAGCGTACATTTACGCACGGTGCGAAAATGATGGAAGATTTAGGTCCAGCCCTGACAGTTAAAGAAGAAACCATCGATGATGCAGTAGAAGCAGCACGTCTGCTGCAAGCTGACGATCGAATTCAGGCAAATCAAGTATATATTGGCGGACACTCACTTGGTGGAATGCTTGCACCACGGATTGATGAAGAAGCAGATACAGCCGGAATGATTCTTTTAGCCGGTTCTCCTCGTTCTCTATGGGAAATTATGTACGATCAGCAATTAGATTTGATTCCTGAAAATCTGAGTGATAAAGCAAAAGAGCGGGTAAAGGAGCAGGCTGAAGCATTTAAAGAGCTTACAGAAAGCTTTCAGGATATGTCTGCAGAAGAAGCAATGGAATATGATCTTTCTGGAATGAGCGGATATTATTTTCAAGAAATGGATCAGTATGATATTGGCCAGATAGCCCTTGATTCCAACAAACCGATACTTGTCCTTCAGGGAGAAGCAGATTTCCAGGTAACGATGGAAAAGGATTTCGCCGCATGGCAAAGCATTTTTGAGAATGACCCGCAGGTAACGTTAAAATCATATCCAAACCTTAATCATATCTTTATTTTGTCTCAGGGAGAAAATAAAGGAAGTGTTCAAGAATACCAAATTCCCGGTCATGTTGATGAAAAAGTAATTACAGATATAAGCGACTGGATTATTGAGCATAAAAATTAAAAAAAGGAGCATAAAAATGAAATTAAAACAATTAATTATTCTATTAACATCTTTTTTATTAATTATCGTACTTGCAGCATGTGGAAATTCAGATTCACCCTCTGAAACAGATAATGACAATAGCCCGGAAGATACACAGACAAATCAAGAAGAGACGGAAGAGGAAGAAACAACAGGCAATGAGGATACTGCTTCCATAACATCTGAGGAGGCCTCTGAAACTGCTGAAGCATTTTTAACACTGGTGGCTGATGAAGATTTTGAAGGGGCAGCAGCACTTTTTGATGATACTATGGCGTCTGAAGTAACTGCAGCTGATTTAGAAGAGATTTGGGATCAGCTTACTACAGATTTCGGGAAGTTTGCAGGATACGACTATGTGGATGAGCAGCAAGTTGATGGATATTACTCCATTCTTTATGAGGGAGCATTTAATAATCAGCCTGTTGTTTTAAATGTATCTGTTAATGGAAATAATGAAGTTGGCGGATTTTTTATTCAGTAAGCATGTGTAAAACCGCTTCTTATTCCATAACGCCCCTCGTTCTAGTTTACAAGTTGAGAATCGGCCTATAAAATAATACTATAAGTGTATGTGTTCAAAAAGTCCTTTATAAGAAATTATTGTTTTACTGGCAGGAGGAAAGCTTTTGTTAAACCAAGCATTAATTAAGAAAATTATTATCGGTATTTTACTTGTAGCACTTGGTGTGTTCTTGTACTTTTACTTTTCAGTATTTATACCTGTCTTACTCGCATTACTGACAGCAGTTATTTTTGAACCGCTGGTAAAGCTGTTGAAGAAAGCTTTAAAAACAGAAAAACGAATTTGGCCGGTAACCATTGTCTTTACAACATTTGTAGTGGCAGCGTGCGCATTGCTTTATGTTATGCTTACAAGCACAATCAGCCGTATTGTAGAATGGAGCTATAATGTTCCGAAGTATGGAAGTGAAATTCAATCTATTATTAATGAAATTATTTATAAATTTAATGATTTGATTGCTGATTTACCTCAGCGCGATGCAATTATCAGTGAACTGGAACGACAATCGGAGCGGTTATTAAACACCGGATATGACTTAGTGGAGAGCATGATCGGCATGCTCGGATCATGGGTGCAATCTATTCCCAACCTGCTCTTTATATCTCTTGTTTATCTTATCACTTTCTTCTTATTCAGCCTTGATTTACCAAAGCTGTTTCAAGCATTCTTTGCTCTTTTCCCAGAGAAAACAGCTATCAAATTAAATAACTTCTTCGGTCGTTTAAAAGTAGTGTTCTGGGGATACTGGAAAGCACAGTTCTTACTTAGTATTATGATTTTTGTCATTACTTATTTGAGCTTATTATTTATTTCGCCGCGATTTGCACTGTTAATGACCTTTATTATCTGGATTGTAGATATTATTCCTCTTTACGTCGGTCCTGCATTAATCCTTGTTCCCTGGGGAGGATTAATGATGATGATCGGAGATGTTCCAACCGGCCTGCAGCTGATGATATTAGCATTATTCCTGCTGGTTATCAGACGGATTACGGAACCAAAGGTACTTGGCGATCAAATGGGACTCGCAGCGTTGCCGACAGTCTTATCCATGTATTTTGGTTTTGTCTTTTTCGGGGTACTCGGGCTGATTTTTGGACCATTCGTTGTCAGTGCATTCCAGGCAGCCCATGAGGTTGGATTGTTCCAATTCGTAAAGAAGAAAACAATTGAGAATGCAGAAGAATAGCGATAATATTGCACAAAAATCCGAATCTGAATTCACACTTTCTTAATCTAAAAATGTGAATCAGATTCGGATTTTTTTATAAAAGTATAATTGCGGCTTTAAATATGTCTTTCATTACTCGATTATTTCATTCAGTGCGTAGCCGACACCATTTTCTTCATTGCTTCTTGTTACATGATCTGCATATTCCTTTACTTCCGGCTCTGCATTCTGCATTGCCACAGCAGTTCCTGCATATTGGAACATGGAAACATCATTATAGTTATCTCCAACGGCCACAACATCTTCCTGGGGAATGTGATAGTATTCCGCCAGCCCTTTCAAGGCATTTCCTTTACTCGCATCTGGATGAGCAACCTCTAATTTTTGATAGCCTGAGGTTGTTACAGAGATATCCTCTCTATCCTTCCAGGCTTCCGCAAGCTTCTCTAATTCTTGACGACGGAATGACAGAATAAACACTTTGTAAGGCTCCAATTCTGCAACTCCCGCTTCTAAGTAATCATCTACTTCGACCATACCATATTGCATATTTTGTATTTGAATAATATGTTCTGCATTTTCTTTTTCCTCTGGTGTATCAAAAAGCGTTTCCTTTTCCTCTTCCAGAATCGGCTGTTTATCTTTTTGGATATATACACCTCTATTTGTATAAATTTCAAAATATAATTCCGCCTCAGATACTTTTTCCATTATTTCTATTAACTTGTCTGAAGTAAGTATCTGGCTGCGGATAATTTCATCATTTACACTTGTTAATGAACCATTCGCACAGATTAGTGGAAGCTCCAAATTAGCTGCTGCTGCAATCTCCTTCATATCATGCAGTGATCTTCCAGAGCAAAAAACAACGCTATCCCCATTCGCTTGTCTTTTGCGAATGGCTTCCTGATTTACTTCGCTAATTTTTCCATCTTCCCCCAGTAACGTACCATCCAAATCAATTGCTATTAACTTCATTCGCTTCACATCCTTCCACCTGCTATCTTACCATATTTTAATACAGGTTTATTCTCTGAAATATTTCTATTCACTTCTTTCTTATAAAAATAGCGGGACAGGATTCAACTGCCCCGCTATCTATTAGATCCTACATTCCCAATAAAGTGGTTACAATCCAGTTAGAACCATAGAATATCATAAATTGAACACCGATTCCTACACCGAGGAAGCGATTCAATAAACCTCCGACCATAGCCATTGCAAAAGTAACAGTAACACTCACCAGGCCGCCTTCATAAAACGCAAGCAGCGTAACTACACCAATAAACATTGCTATAATTGCTTCCTGGTTAATATGTTTTAGGACAAGAACTGTTGCTTTTCTTGCAAAGTTCATTGAAAATGGGTAAGCGATAATTGCGGCAACAATGATTCCAATCAATCCGTAAAGAAGAAAATCCAGCGGCTCCATTAACGTATGTAGATTATGAACCGGCTCTGTTGTAAATACAGGCGGTGCATTAAATAATGCCTGCGCCGGACCAATTGCTACAGGACTGAGCGGAATTCCGAATGCAACCAGCGGAATAATCGTTTCCGCAATATAAGTAGACTCTGTTACACCATTCATCGTAGAAAGACTAGTCGTTGATTTTTTGTATTGCCCCTTCACACGGGATCCTATCAATTCCCCCATCAATGCTGTCATCCCGACAGGACTGAGAGCAAAGGTCAGGGAAGACAGGAAGGATGTTCCACCGACTGATCCTGCTTGTTTTTTCGTTAAAACTTTAAATGGATTGGGAAAATAGCCGGACCAGGATTTCTTTTCTGGAGCTAATTTATATTCATTTGGCTGTTGACGCTGAATCATTAACCGGCCACTTGCAGAAGACGCTAATAGAATATCTGTAAACATTGGTCCAATAGCAATTCCCAGGAAGAAGCTTATGGATAATCCTGTTCCTAAAATCGTTGTGCTGACCAGATTTAACCCTTGAATCACAAGAGCAAGTGGAATAATTAAAATAATACTTGCCCAGCGCCCCTTGGAAAAATAACCGATTAAAACAGCAGCTAAAGTAAAAATAATCCCTGCATTTTCTTGAAAAAATTCGCCAAACTGACTCAAGAAAACAGCAAATGCCAATGACACAGGAAGTGCAATAAATGCACCAATAATTCCTCCAGAAATCATTTTTCGCAAAGCAATATGCGGCAGACCAATTCTTCGCATAAAGTTGGCATGATCCAGCATTGGCGTCGCTGTTGTATCTCCAGGCACACCCATTAACGCAGTTGGTATCGCATGCGTGAGATGCTTTGAAAGTACCGCCGACATAAAAAATGCAAAAACGGCCTCTGGCGGTGCCCCTAACAATACAACAATTAATGTTGCCGGAACAAGCACGGCTGTTTCATCCGAACCGGAAATTAAACCGATTGCGGTAAATATAATCCCCGCTACAATTGCCAGCAGAATTGATATGAGTAATACATCCATTTTTGTTCAATCTCCTCTTTCACCATTTCTTCTCTTCTGTGTGATGCTGCTCCTTATCATCAGGAATAAACATGTCATAAAATCCTTGTTCCTTCATTTCCTGCGCTGTTACTGGATCATTTAATATAGATTCACGCTCTTCTTCCATATCCAGTTGCAGCTTCTCATATATTTCCGATAGTTCATTGCTCGTAGATGCTGTTTCATTTAAGGTTCTTTTTGGTTTAAATAAAAACGTGTTTATCAGCAGGCCTATTACGCTTCCGGCTATTCCTAGCAGCAATGAATAGGACTGAATCATTTCCTCTGGAGCAATTCGTGGAAAAATAAGCTCTCTGCCTATAAAAAAGCCAATAAAACTGAACATCACGCTGATGATAATTGTAAAAATTAAATGCTTCCCATAAACTGTATCACCAATAATTTCAACATATGTCCGGGAACTCTTTGGTTCTTGTTCTGCCATATTTCAGGTCCCCCTTCTCTAAATTCATTTATCTGCAGAATGAAATAATCTGATTATACTACATACAAGCTAATTATACTAGAACCTATTAGCAGATACTAATTATAGATTTAACTCCTCTTTACCTCGTCTAAATATTTTTCCAGTGCCAGAAAAAAATATAATTTAATCTCTCTAACATTTATTCAAAATACATAGCAAATCTTATAGTTTATTCAGCAGCTTGAACTATAAATTTCTTTTTCTAGTAAAATAAATATTTATTTCACTTTCCTGTTACTACTATTATTTCAAAATTTTATGTAGGATAAAACAAGATGCATTATCACAATGTTGTACAAAGATAATTCTCTACTTTGTGATGTAAACGCATTCATTAATTATTCAGCAATTGTTATGATTCTAATCAAAGGAGGCAGGCGTTGTGTTAGGAGAAAGAGAAGAGATTATTTTTAACGCACTAATCAATGATACAAGTATTTCAAGTTCAGAGCTTGCAGATAAATATAATCTTTCTCGCCGACAGTTAGGCTATACCTTTAAAAAAATAAATACTTGGTTAAAAGACAATCATTTGCCAGAAATAGAACGAACCAGGAAAGGTCAATTTATTATCGATCAATCTATTTTAACTGCAACAGTGAAGCAAAGTTCTGCTGGAGATTCCAAGTCCCGGGACGGAATTATGTCTGAACAGGATCGGGTAAAATTTCTGATTATGGCCATATTGGGCGGAAAAGATACTATTTCATTAAGCGATTTAACCAGACAGCTGGATGTCAGCAAAAACACCATTTTAAATGATATGAAGCATGCTCAGAGGCTGTTAGATTCTTATCAATTGGAAATACAGCATACAAGAAAAGAGGGTTATCAGATTATAGGAAATGAATTTCAAGCACGCAAGATGATGATAGGACTTGCAAATGAATTAATCCTGCATGATGACAACAAAAGAAAACTCCAGGAAATACTGATGCTCGAGGATGAACTGCTTGACCAGTTTGAGCGCCGGCTGGAACGGGTGGAACAAAAGCTTACCATCCAATTCACAGATGAAATTATGATGTCGCTCCCGGCAATATTTGTATTAATTCTGCGGAGAATCCAAAAAGGGTATCCAATTCAACCTTTCTTTATCCGCTACGACGAGCTTTCTAATACAAAGGAATATCAGGCGACGGAAGAAATTTTATACGATAAAAGTCTTCCAACTCCTGAGCGTATCTTTATTACATTGAATCTGTTAACTGGCAGTGTCCACCGGAATTCTTGGGTGACAGAGGACTACATTCCTGACTTAATTCCGGCGATTGATAAAATGGTCCGGCTTTTTGAAAAAAATGCCTGTATTAACTTTCATGATCGTAAGCAGTTAATTGATAAGCTCTTGCAGCATTTAACACCGGCGTACTACCGGATTAAATATCAGCTGACAGATTCCATCCTTTTCGAAGATAACGAGAATGAAGAATTTGAACAAATCCGTCACCTGGTTCATTTAGCAATTAGTCCACTCGAAGAAGTGATGGAAAGCAAGATTCCTGAAAATGAAGTTACTTACATTGTCATGTTGATCAGCGGCTGGATGCATAAACAGGGAGAAAGCATAGCCCAGAAAATAAAAGCACTGGTTGTCTGCCCGCGCGGAATCTCTGTTTCCCGGCTAATGTTCCAGCAGCTGCGTGAGCTGTTCCCTGAATTCGTATTTTTGGATTGGCTGTCTGTCAGAGAGTTTTTACATTACGAACTGGATTACGATATCGTTTTCTCGCCAATTACGTTAGAGACAGATAAAAAGCTGTTTATCTGCAAACCGGTTCTGCGCGCGGAAGATAAACAGCGCATTCGAAAACAAGTCATGCTGGAAATATATGATTATATTCCAAATGAAATCAATGTGGACGATTTAATAGAAAAGATTCAGCAGCATTCCAATATCTCTGACGAAAAGAGTTTGCGAAAGGAGCTCTATGCTTACATCCATCGGGATAAGAATGCAGCCATTACAAAACAGGCCTCTGCAAATGAAGAGAAAGACTTACATGATTTTCTGACTATAGATCATATTACGCTAAGGGAATCTGTCTCCTCTTTTGATGAGGCCATCCGATTATGTGGTGCATCGTTACTTAAACTTGGATACATTACACCAAATTACATCGATGCAACCATTCAGCATTCGAAAGAGGATTCTTATATTGCTATCGGCGAGCATGTTGCTATTCCTCACGCCACACCAGAGGAAGGTGTTCAAAAAGTTGGTATGAGCCTGTTAAAAATTCGTAACGGTATCGCTTACGGGGAAGAAAATCATCAGATTCATTTGATGATTATGATTGCTGCAGTTGATAAAAAGCAGCATATTCATGCACTAATGCAATTAATGAAGGTTGCTTCCTCGTCTAGCCTGTTACCGAAACTGATTCAGGCAAGTTCGAAGGAATATATATACAAATTGATTCGAGATTATATTATTAATTGATTTATAGAAGGATGTTCAAAAAGCCCAATAAACAGGACTTTTGAATACGCACTAATAGTTAAGGCAGGAGTGGTATTTCATGAGTGAATTTCGTTTTAATGAGGAAGTTATTTTAATGAATTTAGAGGCTGCTGACTACACTGAGGTACTTCAGCAGATGGGAGAAAATCTAGTAAAACATCATTATGTCAAAGACAGCTTTATTCCGGCAATTATCGAAAGAGAGCAAGAATTTGCAACTGGATTACCGACAGCAGGCGTATCTGTGGCTATTCCACATACAGATGCTGTCCATGTAAATCAGAAAACTATCAGCATAGCTACATTAAAGAATCCGGTAGACTTTGTCATTATGGGAGAAGAAAGCGAGACCACTCCTGTTCAAATCGTATTTATGCTGGCAATGGATGAGCCTCATTCACAGCTTAAGCTTCTGCAGGATTTAATGAAAATTTTTCAAGAAGGTACTTTTCTCGATCAATTACTTCAGACAGATAGTGTGCTGGAGATGAAGAAACAAGTAACTGAGAAACTTAATTTGAGTGACTTTAAAGGAGGTGAGAAGCTATGAAACAAGTACTTGTAGCTTGCGGAGCAGGAATTGCTACATCCACTGTAGTGAACAATGCGATTGAAGAATTAGCGAAAGAAAATGGGATAAAGGTAGATTTAAAACAAATCAGAATTGCAGAAGTAAGTACCTACGAGGATACAGCAGATCTACTAGTTACTACTGCAATGACAAAGAAGGAATATTCTTTCCCGGTTATTAATGCACGCACATTCCTGACAGGGATTGGTGTAGAAGATACAAAGAAACAGATTTTAGAAGAATTACTAAAATAATATTTTGCTGCTCTATTCCTTTTAAAGTTCCTCTTAAATAGAGCAGCATCCTATTCCATAGGAGGGAATTTCTTATGCAAGGATTTGTTGATTTTATACAAGCATTTCTAGGTTTAGGGGCTACTGTCATTTTACCTGTTGTCATCTTTTTACTTGGACTTTTATTTGGCCAAAAGCCTGGGAAAGCTTTTCGCTCCGGTTTGACAATTGGTGTTGCATTTGTAGGTATTTTCCTTGTTATAGACTTATTGACTTTAAATTTAGGCCCTGCAGCGCAAGGAATGGTGGATAGACTCGGTGTCAGTTTAAATACAATTGATATTGGCTGGCCGGCAACCTCATCCATTGCATGGGCATCAACAATTGCTGCCTTTATTATTCCGTTAGGTTTAGTTGTAAACGTTATCATGCTGGTAACTAAAACCACGAAAACAATGAACGTAGATATTTGGAACTTTTGGCATTACACCTTTATGGGAGCGATTGTTTATACCGTATCCGGAAGTATCGTACAAGGGTTAATTGCAGCAACATTATTCCAGATTGTTTGTTTGAAAATAGCAGACTGGACCCAACCAATGGTTCGTGATTTTTATGAGATGCCTGGTGTTTCAGTAGCGACAGGAAGTACGATTTCTTATGCACCATTTATTTTTGTTGTCAAAGGACTTCAAAAAATCCCTGGTATCAACAAACTCCATGCTGATCCAGATTCCATTCAAAAGCGCTTTGGTGTGTTTGGAGATTCCATGGTTATCGGTTTAATTCTGGGAGCTGCAATTGGTGCTCTGGCCGGCTATGGTATTGGTGATATTATTAACATTGGTATTTCTATGGCTGCCGTTATGGTATTGATGCCAAGAATGGTAAAAATCCTGATGGAAGGATTAATGCCAGTATCTGAATCTGCCCGCACATGGCTGAATAAGCACTTCGGTGATCGTGAAATTAATATTGGTCTGGATGCAGCTGTTCTTTTAGGACATCCATCTGTTATTGCTACAGCGTTAATTTTAACTCCAGTGACTGTACTGATCGCTGTTATTTTACCAGGAAATGCTGTACTTCCTTTTGGGGACCTGGCAACTATTCCATTTGTTATTGCCTTTGTTGTTGGAGCTTCTAAAGGGAACATTATTCATTCTGTTATCGTCGGTTCGATTATGATTGCAGTTTCACTCTATGTGGCAACAGATATCGCTCCATTATTTACGGATATGGCGATGCGTGCAGATATTAATCTTCCTGAGGGTTCAGCGCAGGTATCCAGTATTGACCAGGGCGGTAATATTGTGAACTGGGTAATTTGGAGATTCTTTGACCTTTTTAATTAATGAAAAATTCTATTTGAATCAAGAGTTACTTTTGATATGTAAGTAGCAGAAAATAATGATGTTATGAAAAATTACTTATGATTCTCTTTTCTTTAATGCATGAGCATAGCTCATCATTATTTCTGCTAACCCTTTCTTTCGCACTGAAACAAAAAGGAAATTATTGAAGAGGAGAATAAACGATGAAAGCTCTCGTTAAGACCGAACTGGGACATGGTAATTTACACCTCCAAGATGTAGAAGAGCCCATTGTTTCCAGCCATCAAGTAAAAATCAGAGTTGCATACGCCGGAATCTGCGGCTCCGACATCCATACCTATGAAGGACATTATAAAGTCGCAGCTCCAGTTACATTAGGACATGAATTTTCAGGTGAAATCGTAGAAATTGGAGAAGGTGTATCAAATTTTAAAATCGGTGATCGCGTTACATCAGAAACCACCTTTTATATCTGTGGGCAATGCCACTATTGTCAATCAGGTGACTATAATTTATGTAACCATCGTAAAGGGCTTGGCAGCCAGGTAAATGGCGGTTTTGCCAAATATCTAATCGCGCGTGAAGAAAGTCTTCACCATTTGCCGCAGGAGGTAGATGATCGTTCAGCAGCAATGACAGAGCCCTTGGCGTGTACGTATCACGCCATTCAAAAAACAGTAATCCGTGAGGGAGATCTGGTTATTGTCCTCGGCCCGGGCCCAATCGGCTTATTTGCTGCCCAGGTGGCAAAAAGCTATGGAGCAACTGTTTTAGTTGCCGGCCTGACAAATGATCAGATCCGTCTCGATAAAGCTACGGAGGTTGGCATGGATTATGTTATCAACCTTCAAAAAGAAAACTTAAAGGACAAAGTAAATGAACTGACAAATGGTTACGGTGCTGATGTTCTTTTAGAATGCTCCGGTTCAATTCATGCAGCCAATCAAGGATTAGATTTATTAAGAAAAAAAGGCCACTTTGCGCAAATCGGCATCTTCCCGGAAGCTCAGGTTGCCTTCGACATGGAAAAAGTCATTCAGAAGGAAATACAGGTGGTTGGAAGCAGAAGTCAAAAGCCCGCTGATTGGGAGCCTTCCATCCAATTAATGAAGGAAGGCAAAGTGAACTCAAGAAGCCTGGTAACGCATGAATACTCTATCGACCAATGGGATAAAGCTTACCAGGCAATCAAAAGCGGAGAAGCTATTAAAGTCTTACTGACCCCTCTGGATGATTAAAGTGTGTGAAATTAATATCGAAATGAGGTTTTAACATGGTTGATATGTTTTTAGATTTTATGCTTGGCCCTATGCGCGGAATAAGTCAATTTTATTTTGAATACCAGCTAATCTTTAACTCGATTATCGTCGGTATCGCCGGCTATTTCTTAGTGAAAAAAGAAAAAAATCGAACCAGTCGCAGTAGAAAGGAGTTCTGATGTGAAGGCTCTAAATTTATATGATATAGAGGATTTACGTTATGAAGAAAATACGCCCCTTCTTCAACTAACTAGTAATGAGGAGGTTCTAATCCAAGTTAAATCCGCCGGGATATGCGGTTCGGACTTGTCCCGATATAAGAAGCTTGGGCCCTATGTTTCAGGAACAACCTTTGGTCATGAATTTTCAGGAATTGTAGCTGCTGTCGGGAGTGCGGTAACACATTTTAAAGAGGGTGATCGAGTAGCAGCCTGCCCGACTTTTTCCTGTGGTCACTGTATCTTCTGCAGACAGGGAGCCCCGACTCGCTGCACCGAACTGACAGTTATTGGTGCAAAGCATCCCGGTTCTTATGCTGAATACGTTATCCTGCCTGCATCTCATCTGTTACAGCTGCCAGATGAAATTGACTTTGACACTGCTGCCATGCTGGAACCTGCTTCCGTCGTCGCGCATGGTTTTTACCGTACATCGATTGAGCCGGGGGCAGCAGTAGCTATCATGGGTGTCGGCAGTATCGGACTTCTCTCGATTCAGTGGGCGAAAATTTTTGGAGCAGCGACTGTTTTCGCCATTGATATTGATGATAACAAGCTTAAAATTGCTAAGCAGCTGGGTGCCGATATTCTTATTAACCCACTGAAAGAAGATACAGAAACAGTTATTAAAAAGCATACTTCTTTAGGAGTTGATCTGGCAGTTGAATCAGCAGGCTCTCCCATTACAAGTGAGCAGGTGCTGGCACTTCCTAAAAAAGGCGGCGAGGTTTTATACTTGGGAATTCCCTATGGAGATATTACCCTTCAGCGCTATTATTTTGAAAAAATTGTCCGGAATGAACTGCGCATCCTTGGATCCTGGAATGCATTATCTACACCTTTTCCGGGAAAAGAATGGGAGACTGGCCTCCATTTTATGAAAACGGGCCAGCTTGATGTGAAGCCGATGATTTCACATCATCTTCCGTTAGAAAAAGGCCCTGAGATTTTTCATCAGCTTACGCATAAAGAAATAGATGCTGTGAAAGTTCTCTTCCATCCTTAGGTTATGAAAGTGAAAAAAAGAAGCCGGGAACCACTCCGACTTCTTTTTTATAGCGGTTTAAATATTCTCTTCACCAATTTTCCTTAATAAAAATACGCCCTATCGGCAATCCCAAAATACGATTATACAGCTTCTGATAAAAGGAAATATCATAAACATCCGTACTATCCAAATTATCCATCATTCTTAATGGAACAAAAAATGAATTCACCTTCATATTCGGATTCATATGCAGTCCATTCTTTTCATAGAAGCTGATTCGGCGAAGTCTTGTCGTATAGTCCTTCTTATCCTTCGCTGCTTCTGGATCCTCTACTTCCAGCAATATGCCATTAGGGGATAAATTATTTAGCTGACTGATTAAAGTGCCCCCAAGTCCATTCGACCTATACTTAGGAAGAATAGCCAGATAGGAAATAAAAATCCCCTGTAATGATGGCAATTTCTGATAAATAGCATAACCATATTTCTCCTGTCCATCCGTCAGATAAACAGCTTCCATCCTCCCCTTTTTGAAATTACGCTTCAGCACAAAATGAGGAAATAGTTCGAGCCGTTCAAAGTCCTGTTTTAAATAGTTGTAGAGAACCTTTATATTTATATTGGTCGGATTCATCTCTTCTAAATAGTATTTCTTTTTTTGCATGGAAACCTCCATATTTTTATATGTACTTAATCAATCCATCATAAGCAACCTCAATCCCATAAGGTTCAAATATCTCCACTAGATCCTGATACAGCAATCCGCAGTTATGAGAAAAATGCGTTGCGATAATTTGCGTCTTTGCATTTTCTTCATTCCACGCCTGAAACTGCTTCTGCACCTCTATAACCGTTTCCACACTCATGTGGTTACGGCTTTTAGGATTTCCATTCTGTCCAACTGTGCAATCCAATATCGCCATATCGATCTTCTTGCCTTTGAGCCAATCCCATGTTTTTTCAGGAAACCAGCCGGAATCATTTCCATAGAGTAAATACTTGCCATCCTTTTCTATAAAGAATAAAAAGCAGGTTTCCCGCGGATCATGATCTGCCAAAATCGGAGTAATTTTTGCCTGCCCAATCCAGAAAACTTCAAAAGGTATTAATCTTTTCATCATAAATTGCTTTTGAATACTGCCTTCCTCTAAAAAACCAATTCTACATTGATGCAGAGCTAAATCATTTCCATAAATATTTAAAGGCTCTTCTACACCATGGGCAAAGCCTTCAGTACGAGAAAGCAGGTCCCCTGCACAGAGATGATCGTAATGTGTATGTGTCAGTAAAAGGTGATTCACTTTGGACATATCAATCTCATCTCTTACTGCTTGATAATAAGCGTCCGGCGGATAATCCACTCTCCATGCATCATCAATAATGACAGAGCTTCGAGTACGGATATTTCTTCCCTTTGCCTTCCTGGAATCCTGACAAGCCTGGCATCTACAAAATACATTTGGAAAGCCTTCTGCAGCTGCCGTTCCTAAAAAATGTACCTTCATCTATAATCCCTCCCCAAAGCTAAGAAACAGCTACCATAATAACGCCTATAACCATAACAAGAGCAGCAATTATCCGTTGTCTTCCAAAGCTTTCCTTCAAAAAGACAACCCCTAAAACAGCTCCGATTAAAATACTCAATTCTCTTACAGGAGCTACATAACTCACAGGAGCATGAACCATTGCAATCAGGACGAGGATATACGCCAGTGGATTAAATAGACCAATCCCGATTGTTTCCAATTTTCTGCTGCTCCAATCCAGACGAACATCCTGCCAGTGTTTCTTTGCAAACGGAAATAACAGAAGGCTTACTCCCAGATTGGTTCCATAGTTAAGCAAAATCGGGTGGATTATCGAAACACTGACGATATACTTATCTAAGAGTGAATAGCTGGCAATCATACAGCCAATTAAAAGGCCATAAAGAATGGAAGAAAGCACCGTTCTTTCTCTCAAAATCCGAAAGCCACCGGTAAAAATAAACACACTGCAAATAATTAGAAAAATACCCATTTTTCCTAATCCGTTTAATTCTTCCTTCAGTATGAAAAATGCAGCAAATGCAATCAGCATCGGACCTATTCCCCTTGCGATAGGATAAATAAGCGAGAAATCGCCAATCCTGTATCCTTTTTGCAGCGTTACAGCGTACAGCAAATGCAATAAAGCACTTGCTGCTATTAATCCGACCTCCACCCATCCAATGCTTACATCCGTCCACAAAATAACCCCTAAAACAAGCGGACTATAAATTACTGTACTTGTGAATGTATATAGCCATACAAACGAAGTACCTCCCAATGACTTTTTAGCGAGAAAATTCCAGATTGCATGCAGGATTGCTGCAGTCATAACAAGAGATAACGCCCATATTGACAATCTTTCACTTCCCTTATATTTGACCTGTTCTTAAACTTTCCATAGTAGAGACTTTCTTACCTCACACTATCTCTCAAAATTAACTCTGTAGCCAATAATATTTTTTTTGCAATAGTTCTTCCGTCTAAGCGTTCTAACAATGTATCTACTGCAGCTTCTCCCATCTCTTCTGTGAATACCTTCACTGTAGACAGTGAAGGGTAAACATACTTTGAAATAGACATATCGTTGATTCCAATAATGCTTACTCTTTCCGGCACTGAGATATTTGCTTCATGTAATGCTCTTAAACTTCCAATTGCCATGACATCACTGCTGATAAAGAAAGCAGACGGTAATCGTTCACCCAGCTCTTCAATTGCTTTTTTCATAAGTTTATAACCGTTGTCAACGGAGAAAATATCAACATAAACATAATCTGGCTGAAATAAACCTAACTCCTTCATATAAGAGCAGAATGTCCGCTCTCTCAAATCAGGAATAACCTCTTTTTCTCCTTTAGCAATTTCTCTGCCACCAATAAAGCCGATTTCCTGATGGCCTGTTTCCAGGAAATAATCGATCACTTTATAGGTTGCCCTCTCAAAATCAACAATCACCGCATCAAAATGGTCCTGATCGGGACTGTAGTCAACAAAGACAACATGCTGATTAACCTTTGCCAATTCTTTTACCTGGGAATAACTAAACTTTCCAACAGCAATTATTCCATCAACATCTTTAGACGCTATTTCATTGATATTATCAAAGAAATAGACATCTGCATTCATATTTAATTCTTTACAGCGTTGTTCAATTCCCAGACGAATCGATAAATAATATAAATCATTTAATTCTTCCTGTTCTGTATACCAATGCACAATTGCAATCTTATGCCCTCCAAATTTATGGGCCGATTTCTTTTGATAAGAGAGCTCTTCTGCTGCTTCAAATATCCGTTTTTTTGTCTGATCTGTCACGGATAAGGACGCATCATAATTTAATACACGTGAAACCGTTGCCGCTGAAACACCAGCTAATTTCGCAATATCTTTAATCGTTGCCATGTAAACACCTTCTTTATCCCCTCTGTCATTCGTATTAATCGTACCACTTTTATTTCTAAAAATCATGATAATTCTGGGTTTTCGAAAGGGTTAACGGCAATCTTTTATTATGGAATCAATATTTTTAAAGATTTATTTTATTGCTCCAGTCGCATACGCAGAATAAAAATCATCAATATGAATAGACTGTCCGTGATTAAGCCTTGATTCTTCAGCAGCAAATGCCATTAAATGACTCCTTAATGAAGTAGCAGCAGAGGAAATGCTTTCCTGCTCTCCATAATGATCAATATCATGCAGGAACGTACGAACAATATTATTATCCCCGCCGCCATGACCGCCAACTGGTTTGCTAAACTTAATAATGGATTCCTGCTTACTTGAAAAATCGTAAACAGAAATTTGGTTCTCAGCCATATTACCCCGAATTTCACCTTTTGTACCCATAATCTGTACCATACGCGTCTGCTCTCTGGTGAATCCTGACATGCTGAAGGTTGCCGTAGCCCCATCTTCAAATTCCATATTAACAACCTGGTGATCTACCACATTATTATCGGATTGATACACACACTTCCCATAATCCGTTTCATTAAGTGCTTTAATAATTCCTTCATTGGTATGATCTTCCGTGAACTTTTTAGCCCAGCCTCTGCCCTCACCTAAATAATAGCGTCCTGCATGAAAAGGGCATTCCAATTCAACTGGACATCCTTCTAAACAGCGTTTGGGAGCTCCTTCTGGTTTATTTTCTTTTCGAAAATGCATTAACGAACCATAGGAGCTGATACGCTCACATTTTTTCCCCATAACAAAATTAATAATGTCCATATCATGACAGGATTTCTGTAATATCATTGGGCTCGACTTCTCTTTATTACTCCAATTTCCCCGTACAAAGCTATGCGACATATGCATAATTTCCACATTTTCATTCAATTGGATAGAGGCAACCTGCCCTATATCACCACGTGCAATAACCTGCTTAATCGTTGACCAGAATTCTGTATAACGAAGCACATGGCAGATGGTCAGCTGACGATTATACTTAGCTGCTGTCGCCTCCATCTCAATACATTCCTTTGGATCAGGAGACATCGGCTTTTCCAAAAGAACATGATATCCCATTTCCAATGCCTTTATGGTCGGTTCATAATGGAAACGATCTAAGGTACAAATAATTGCAATATCTGCTTTTTTACCCCCTTGCAAAAGCTCTTCCCAGGAGGTGTAGCAAGCATCTTCCTCCAGTTCATATTCTACTTTCACTCGATTTCTCCGTTCATCATTCGGATCGGCTACTGCGACAATTTGAAGTTCATTAGGATAATTTAATGCATAAGGAGCATACGCTCTGGCTCCACGATCTCCCGCACCAATCAATACAGCTTTTTTTGCTTGCATATTTATTCCTCCTTATAAATTTATTCTGCTCTACGCTCAAATCTGGCGAATGTTAACTGTCCTCCCCATGTTAAGATAAAAGCAGCCACACTTCCTCCCATTAAAAATAGCAATCCGGGCATACTGATAAAAACAAGATAATAGATTCCTGCGACGGCCATAAACAAAACTATCGTCAGGACGGGATGTAAAAACCCAATCATAAACGGCCATAATAGATACTGTATATTTGACAGCTTAAAATGTGAGAATACAGGAAAGAAATACAGGAGAATCACAATAAATAAGACAGCTAAAGCAAGGATAGCAAAGCTTGCAACATAATACACAGCTTCTTCCTGCGAACGTAATATTTGATATTGGATAAACAAGCCATAACCGATGAAAAAGAGTATACCTCCAAGAATATTACTTCTCAGAAACTCCTGTTTATACGTCTTCCTAAACAATGGAAATATTGGTCTATCACCATCACCTTGAACCCATTTCCGGACAACGGCAAACATAGCAGCCGTTGCAGGCATTATTCCCAGCACACCCAGACCAAGAATTGTAAAACCTCCCCATAGAAAGTGAACATATAGAAATCTCGTAATCCATAGACAAAAATTATAATATCCTGCAATAAATCCTGTCATTTTCTCCCCTCCTGTTGTACATATCTCAAATTTAAGATATGGAATATGTTTAAAGTTGAAAACATTGCTAATTTAATTATCGTTTCTTATTCTTTTACAGATCCAATCAATACACCTTTGACAAAGAAACGCTGCACAAATGGATACACGATTAAGAGCGGCAAAGAAGATACAATAATAACTGCATACTTAATGAGAGAGGCTGTCTCAATTTGTTCCGCAAATGAATTCACTGATCCTCCTTCACTACCTGCCCCGCCAGTCATTCCTTCGTTTAAGATTAATATTTCTCTTAAAATCAGCTGTAAAGGATATTTCGTTTCATCTGATAAATAGATTAATGCGTTAAAGTACTGATTCCATAAACCAACTGCATGGAATAATGCCATAACAGCAATAATTGGCAAGGATAGAGGTAAAACAATTTTAAAGAAAATATGAAAATCGGTAGCGCCATCAATTTTTGATGCTTCCACAAGCTGATCCGGGATACTCTGCTGAAAGAAAGCACGGGCAACGAGAATGGACCAGGCTCCAACAACATTTGGAACGACAATTGCCCATATCGTATCAATCATCCCTAACGACTGAATGACCAAATAAGTAGGGATTAACCCTCCATTAAATAACATGGTGAACAAAATAAACCACATAATAAACTGTTTCCCTGCAATTTCTTTCCTGGATAAAGCATAGGCACAGGGCAATAATATGACTAAATGAAGAATGGTTCCAACAACCGTATAAATAATCGTATTTCGATACCCGGACCAAATTGCATCATTTTGAAAAACTGTTTTAAAACCACTAAACGAAATATCTACCGGCCATAGCCACATTTTACCTGTATTGACGGCAGATGGACTACTGATAGAAGCACTTAATACAAAGATAAGCGGGTAAACAATCAGCAATACAATAATTGTTACGAATATCGTATTGAGAACATCAAAACCCTTATCGGACAACTGAAACTTTCGCATATCAATTCCTCCTTACCACAGACTGTTCTCACTGGTTTTCCGCGCGATTTGATTGACGATTACCAGCAATGTTAAATTAATGACGGAATCGAATAGACCAATTGCTGCAGCAAAACTATATTGTCCTTCTAACAAACCAGTTTGATATACAAACGTCTGAATAATATCTGATGTCTCCGCATTTAAGTTATTCTGCATTAAGAGTACCTTCTCAAATCCAATCGCCATAAAGCTTCCAATATTTAAGATAAATAAAACCACAATGGTCGGTAAAATCGCTGGAATATTAATATGAAGGATTCTCTGTATCCTTGACGCTCCGTCTATCTTTGCAGCTTCATGGAGCTCTGGATTAACTCCGGATAATGCTGCCAAATAAATAATGGTTCCCCACCCTAACGTTTGCCATTGACCAGACCATACAAAAATATGGCGGAACCATTCCGGGCTTGTAAGGAATGAAATAGACGATCCGCCCAAAGAAGTGATCACATGATTTATAATTCCAGTAATTGGGTCCAGAAAAGCAACAAGCATCCCTACAATAACCACAACAGACATAAAATGCGGCGCATATGTAAGTGTCTGTGACCATTTTTTAAAAGGACCATTTTTCAGTTCATTTAACATGAGCGCGAATATAATCGGCAATGGGAATAAAATAAGCTGATAAAGGCTTAAAATAATGGTATTTTTAATTAACCTCCAAAAATAATAAGAATCGAAAAAACGGGAAAAATGGTCAAATCCAACCCAGGGGCTCCCTGTAATTCCTTCTGTTGCATAAAAGTCTTTAAAAGCAATTTGCACCCCATACATTGGAATATAATGAAAAATAGTAAAGTAAAGAATTGCCGGCAAAAGAAAAACATATAATCGCCAGTTTAAAAGCACATTTTTCTTAAATCTATCTAATCTGCTATTCATGCTTATTGCGCGTGCAGGATTCTTTGCCATTCTAGTCCTCCTTTTACAGCTATAACTACGCATTAACAAAGTAAAACTTTTATAGAGTAACAAGTCTATCATCAAGCACTTTCAAACGAATAAACTCTATAGGTTATGCATCTTAAGGATACAAGAGGGAATGATTCTGCATTCCCTCTCTCAAAAGCTCTCCTTCGCAATTAGTCTGCTGTGGCAAATCAGGTACTTCTCTTAGTTGCTCAAGTAGCGTTCGTAAGCATCCTGTTGAATTTCCATATACTGTTCTAATCCCATGTTTTCAAGAGTTTCAACATAGGTATCCCATTCTGAGAGCGGAGTCTGACCAGAAATAAATTGATCTGTCATTTCTGTTACATACTTCTCAATATCTGCCCCCACTGATGTCATGGTATTATTCTCCTCTTCTGTATACGTGAAGGATGGCCATACTTCTTCAATAAAATCTGGCTCCAGTTTTTCAGCGGCCTCTTTGGATGATTCTGTACCTTCAGCGCCTTTAAAGTAATCCTCCATTAAAATTCCTGGATATTGACCACCCGGCCAAGTCAGGTATTGCGCTACTGCCTGGTCTAATGTTAATCCATCTGGATTATCACGTATTTCTTCTACATACTCATACTCGCCGTCTTCTGTTTTTTCAAAAGTCTCTCCTTCAATCCCCATAAAGAACAGTTCAGCACCTTCATCGCTGTAGAAGTAATCCATCCAACGCGCAGTTGCTGCCGGATTTTCATTTTGACTGGTAATGACAAACCCAGTCGTACTGGAAGGGAATGAGATACCGGTAAATGCTTTATCTCCATGAGGACCTTCCAATGTCAACCCACCTGTAAAGCTGTCTCTATGCTCTCCAGGAAATAGTTCTGCCGGGCTATGATTATACGTACTTCCATAGACTCCTTCACCTGCATTTGCATAAAATTGTTCCGGGCTGATAGAGAAAATATTCTCTTCAATTAAGCCTTCATCATACAGCTTGTGAACATATTCAATCATTTCCTTATAGTTTTCTGTCGTCGGATAAAAGCGCACTGTTTTTCCATCTGGATCTAAATCAATAAAGCGATGCCCTTTTCCTTTATTTCCGATTCCAAAAGAACCTTTTAAATAAGTGAGAAGTCCATTGATGGATTGTGCACCAAATGGGATTTCCTCGATGCTTTCATCCCCGCTCGGATTACCTTCCTTCACTTCTTTTAAATACTCATAAAATTCATCCGTTGTTTCCGGCACGTCCATGTTTAATGCTTCAAGCCAGTCTTCACGGATCCACGGTCCTTCACTAATACGCAATGCAGAAAACTCAGGGTCATAAATTAATGGGAAAGAATAAATATTGCCGTCCGGGAACGTAATCGCTTTTTCTACTTCCGGGTACTCTTCTAAGATGCTTTTTAGATTTGGCGCATGCTCCTCGATAAGATCATTTAAAGGAATAAAGGTTCCTTGCTGTCCATACTTAAAAATATCAGGAACAGGAATTAATGCGCTATGGAAAGCATCAGGCAAATCTCCACTTGCCAAAGCAAGATTTCGTTTCTCACTCAGCCCTTCATGCGGTACCATGTCCCAATTCACATTAATATTTGTCATTTCCTCATACTCATTCCAAATTAGAACATCATTCCAATCATCTGCGGTTGCCGGTGCCTTTCCTGCGAAAATATCTAATTCAATCGGTTCTTCTACAATCGGCAAGCCAGAGTCAGTCAGATTATCCAAGTCTTCCTCTTCCGCCGCATCACTGCTTGAATTATTATTACTACACGCAGCTAATATAAGAACTAACAGCATCAACACAATAAATAATTTTTTTAGTTTCAATGAAAACCCTCCCCTTAAATTAAATAGTTTAGTTTAATAAAAGCGATAACTGAAATGCTCAAGACTGCAATATAGTTTCTTTCACCCCCTTCTAAAATAACTTTTAATCAGCTCATTATAAAACGCTTACATTTTTAAGAGCATTTCTACTCGCTCCAATTACTCCGGCATCTTCTTTCAATTTACTGACTTTAATTAGACTATTTGCCTTCTCCTGTACTAAAATCATATAATTATCAACTAATTTATTTAGTAAATCAACGATATACGGCTGGTGATTAATTACACCGCCCCCACAAACTATTTGATGCGGATTAATTAGGCAAGCAATGGTATAAATTCCTCCAGCTAACGATTCAAGCATCTGGTTAATAACCTTTACAGCCTGTTTTTCATTTTTTTGATATTTTAAAAACAATGTTTCTATTTCCATATCTGGATCATTATAGATGTCTCTTGCCAGCTGTAAAATCCCGGGCCCTGAAGCGATATTTTCTAACGTTGTACTTGTCTGCGACTGGTCAATTCCCGGCATCGGAAGAAGACCAAGTTCCCCTGCAAACCCATTTCCTCTAAGAAAATTCCCGTTATGTATAATCGAACAGGAAATACCAGTACTTACAGTCACATAAACAAATGTTGCATTCCCTGGTAAATCCGCTGCCTCCCATTCTGCATAAGCGGCCATATACACATCATTATCTATCGTAATATTTTTTACTGACGGAAATTGCTCTTTCAATCTCTTAATAATAGGAAAGTTCCTCCACGGTAAATTATTTTGGAAAATAGCTAATCCCTTCTCGCGGTCTACTTTCCCTGGAACGCCAACTCCCATTGAAGTTACTTCCTGCATAGAAACACCTGCTGAAAAAATTAATTTTTGAATGCATCTGACTACTTGCTGAAACATTTCCTCCGGATTTTCCTTTATACTCGGCAGTTCACAACGATGAACAATGTTCCCGACAGAATCTGCAACAATTGATGCAATTTTTGTTCCTCCAATATCTACACCAATCACATATTCCAATTTATCACCACCTCAAGTAAACATTTACTTATTATTTAATAAATTATTTACTAATGTTTTTCTTATATTAACATACTGTTTTTTATTCGTCTATAATATTTTTAAAATTAAAAATTAACAAATAAATACTTCTTATACAATCAGTTTACTAAGAATAAGGAGCTTTGTTTAATCTATCAAGTAAAAAAGACGCATCCTCGGATACGTCTCTTATCATTTATCATGATATTTTCTTAACCTCAATCTGTTTTAAATAATACTCCATCTGATTTAAGCTAATTCTTCCGGTTTGTTCTTCTAAAGCATTTAATACCCCCATCACAATTCCAAACCGGATAAAATCCTCCCCTTCCAGCCCCCGCCGGCAGCCTGCTGCCAATCCGGCGATCACTGCATCTCCAGATCCGACTGGATTCACTGCTTCTACTGTCGGACACGCAACCTGGTAAATTTTATCACCATACTTTGCAATGGCTCCGTTTTTTCCAAGTGTAACAATAACCCAGGATAATTCATTAAATACTGGCTTTCTTAATGCTTTTATGACATCTTCTTCATACGAACATATTATCCCTGCAAGCTCTTCAAATTCTTCCTGGTTTGGTTTAATCAAAAATGGAATATATTGATTTTCTAAAGTATTCTGGATAAGAGAGCTTTTGGTATCCAGCAATACATGTTTATTTGCTTTCACAGCAATATCGATCAGCTGCTGATAAAAGTTTTCTGGAACACCTTCAGGTAAACTGCCAGAAATGGTGATTACTTCTACTTTTTCCGCCTTTTCTTGAAAAGTAGCTAGAAACGTTTCTATTTCCTTTTCGGCAATTGTCGGGCCTTTTTCCAGAACTTCTGTCTGCTTCCCATCATGAATAATAGCAATACAATTTCGTGTTTCTCCTGCAATTGGGGTAAAGTAATGCATAATACCATGATGATTTAATTCCTCTTCAATAAAGCTGCCAAGATGTCCTCCCGCAAATCCGCAAGCAGTCACTTCTTCCCCCAATTGATGAAGAACCCTTGTAACGTTCAGACCTTTGCCCCCCGCTGTCTTAGATACAGCTGCTGCACGATGAACACGATTTTCCTGAAAATGTTTTACCCGATACTGTATATCCACCGAGGGATTTAGTGTAACTGTAAGAATCACTGTCATTCTTCCCCTTTCGTGCACAATCTCATCTTAAGCGTTACCAGCACTCATGCAAATAGCGATTTTTTCCTGGACAGCGGCTTTCATTGCTTTTTTAGCAGGCTCCATATACTTTCTTGGATCTGTTTCATCCGCATGGTTTATTAAATATTCCCTCAACCCATAAGAAAAGGGGATTTTTAATTCTGTAGAAATATTAACCTTTGCACATCCCAATGCAATACACTTTTGTACATCTTCTTTTGAAATACCAGAAGCTCCATGCAGCACAATAGGAATATCAATTAAATTTTTAATCTTTTTCAACCGCTCAAAATCCAAATTGGGCTCTGTTTCATATAAACCATGACCTGTTCCAATAGCAACAGCAAGAGAATCTACACCAGTCCGTTCTACAAACTCAATAACAGTCGCCGGATCAGTATAAGCCGCTTCACTTGCTTCCACAATCAAATCATCCTCTTGACCGACAAGCTTTCCCAACTCTGCTTCTACCGTTGCTCCATAAGCATGAGCCTCCTCCACTACTTTTTTGGAAATAGCAATGTTTTCTTCAAAAGAATGATGTGAGCCATCAATCATCACAGATTTGGTCCCAAGCTCTAAAGATGCTTGAATAGAATCAAGTGTTTCATGATGATCTAAGTGCAATGCTATCGGAATATTATTTTCTTTTGCTGCAACTTCTGCAATTGCCTGAATATAGGCACGTCCGGCGTATTTCATAGTTCCTGGTGTTGCTGCCAAAATAACGGGAGACTGTTCCTCCGCTGCAGTCTGAACTACTGTTTGGACTGTTTCTAAATTATGAATATTAAATGCTGGAACTGCATACCCTTCTTTATTTGCTTTGATGAGCATTTCTTTTGTATTCTGAATCTCTCCCATTGCAGCACCTCCTCTTATTTTTCTCCATCTCCGGAATAATCATAAATCGTAACCCCTTGAACAACTCGATTGAGACTTCCACTTGGACTTGGATTATCTGGTGTAACTCCTAATTGAGCAGATTTCTTTAAAGCCAGCACTTGCGGAAGGATAATATAAAGCAGGCTATTATAAAAATCATTTTGAATAACCGACTCGGTATGGTTAACAAACAATGACCAATCTGCCAGCTCTTCTACTGCCTTATCATAACGTTCTCCAATTACAATCAGCTTCAGCTGTGAATCCTCTGCTGCAAGTTCTCTCACAATATCCAAATCATACTTTCTTGTATATGGATCCTCTGAAAGAAACACGACAACTGCAGATTGATCATTCAAAATAGATTTCGGACCATGACGGAATCCAAGGGAAGATTCATAGACTGCAGCCACCTCGCCACTTGTAAGCTCCAACATTTTCAAAGACGCTTCATGCGCCACATGCTGAAGCAGACCGGATCCTAAATAAACAATCCGGTCCATAGGGATTTCTAATATTTCTTCGACAGTTGGAGTAACTCTACCTAAAACGTTTTCTGCACACTTGGCTAACAATTCAAGACGCTGCTTTGATGTTGGCTTAAGAGAAAATAGCTCGTAGCATAAAAGCATCATACTCGTATAGCTGCTGGTCATCGCAAACCCTTGATCATGTGCATCATCAGGAGTTAAGATACTTAGACTATTCGCATCATTCTCTGTCCGCTTAGCCAGCTCCCCTTCCTTATTACATGTAATCACTACTTGATAAAAATCCTTTACTATCTGTTCACCCAGCTCAACAGCAGCTACACTTTCCGGGCTGTTTCCTGATCGTGCAAAAGACACAAGTATTGTCGGCACTTCTTTAAATAAATAGTTTTCGGGATTCGATACAATATCTGTCGTTGCTGCTGCTTCAAACTGAACAGCACCCTGATATTGTCGCTGCAATACATAAGCTGTAACATCTCCTGCAAAAGCTGATGTCCCAGCTCCTGCTAAAAGTACTTTAACCTGTGTATGCTTTTTTAAAATAGATTGGATAAAATCCTGATACCGCTTTCTGTTTTCCTCAAAGTTAGCAAAAGCCTCTAACCATACTTTGGGCTGCTGATTAATTTCCTTCGCTGTATATCCTCCATAGCCTTCTTTTAATTCCTGTTCCGTTAATTGAAACATATCAAATTCCTCCTCTTCATCTGGTTATGTTGTCATGACCAGATGTTTTTTATAAAAAACGCGAACAATTTTATCCGCGTTTAATTTACGTTAATTCAACTCTGTAATTAAACTTATCTCCTCTGGCAACACTAATTGTATATTCAATCAGCTGCTCCTGATGATAAGCAAAACGTTTAATCAGCATCACCGGCTGATTTTCTGCCAGCTTCAAATAAACTGCCTCCTGCTCGCCTGCAGAAGTGGCTGAAAAATCTTCCTCTACACGTGTAACTTTTCTTTGATAATCCTCTTCAAACACCTCATACATCGGCTTTTCAATTAATCGCTGCTTCGTTAAACCAGGAAAAAATTTTTGCGGGATATAGGAAGTCTCATAGATAAGTGGTTCTTCATCTGCCAATCGCAGACGGATAACCTCATATACCGTTTCTCCTTCTTCTAACCCTGTCGCTGTCATCAACTTCTCGTCAATTGATTTCTCCTGGAACTCTAAAACATTTGATTGTGGGTTTTTATTCTTTTTTCTCATTTCATCAGTAAAGCTGTAAAGTCTTTTTAAATCTTGTTTAAACGCTCTTTGTGAAACGAAGGTTCCTTTGCCATGAAGCTTATAAATATAACCTTCCTGCTCCAATGCCTGGAGAGCCTGCCTCACAGTAATTCTGCTCAGCTCATAACGATCACATAATTCCCGCTCAGAAGGAAGCTTTTCGTGCTCATGATAGGTTTGGTTTTCAATTTTCTCCTTTATTTCTTCAATTAATTGCAGGTATAAAGGAATTTTGTTTGACTTATCCACGTATTCCAGCATCCTTTCTCACAACTGGTTATTACCAGTTATGTATACTATATCGTGTTTTTGAATGAAAGTAAATACTTTTTTAAAAGATAAGAAAATATATATAAATGCTTAGGTCACCGCTGCAATGGTTTTCATGGGGGGAGTAATCGCAACCCCAGAAATACACTACGCTTTCCATGGGCTCCGAGCTCATCTCCTCGAAAAAAAGAAGAGCACTTTTTTCCTGCGGAGGCATACAGGATGTATGTCAGTTCGGTGCCTGAGACAAGACGTCGCGAACTTAACCGAACTTCCTTTCATTTTGGGACTGCGATTACTCGTCCCACCGAAAACCGTCGCGGCGGACATCTCCTTGGTAAGTACCCCAGTATTTTAAAGACCAAGTGATTTTCTTGGTTTTTCTTACTGTGAATAGCAAGTTTAAAGACAGAAACCAGTTGAATCATGGCATACAATCACTATTTTCAGCAGCTGTATTATTGGACAGTCATAGATGCTTTATACCCTTTTCTGATAACCTCCTGAACCTGATGAACAGTTACATAAGCGTTCACATCAATTTTTTTGATTAATTCTTTCGTCTTCAGAATATCTTTTTTCCTGCATACCAAATATAATATTTTCTTTTCATTTTTGGAATATCCGCCATGCCCATCTAAAATCGTGATTCCATGAGCCATTTTATATAATACATCATTTGCTATTTCATCAGCATGATTGGACATGATAAATATCGCTGCTCTTTCATCCATTCTATCCACAAAGTAATCAATTAACTTAGCACCAATATAAACGGAAATAACTGTATACATGCCTTTATCAACTCCAATAATAAATACAGAGCTCAGCACAATAATAATATCTATCAGCAGCATCGCATTTCCGACAGATAAACCCAGATACTGATTCAGTCCTCTTGCTAATACAGTAGTTCCGCCATTTGTTCCTCCAAATCTAAATATCAGTCCTAATCCGCCCCCTACAAATAATCCTGCAAATACAGCAGAAAGCAAAACATCATCTGTTAACGGTCTTGTATTCTCTGTCAGATATAAAAGTAACGAGGATGAAAATACAGAAAACAAAGTATAATACATGGTTTTTTTCTTAAATAATTTAAAGCCTGCCAGAATAAGAATCAGATTAAATATCAGATTTGTTACACCTAATGGCCAATTAAACAGATAATGTGTAATCACACTGATTCCTATTATTCCGCCTTCGGAGAGCATATTGGGTATAATATAAAAATTAACACCAATAACAAAAAGAAGACAACCAATAAAAATTCCAAACAATTCCTTAAAAACCTGTTTCATTTTAATATCCGCTACTTTCCATAGTTAATATATCATCTAAAAATACTTTGTAATTCTTTCTCTTTACTAATCTTTGTATATTTTCTTTATTCTGAGCCCATTTTGAAAACATCTCACATAAGATATTTAAGTGATGATCTCCGTCTCTTTTCGTTTTTATTAAAAATAAAACTCTTACAACATCATTGTCCCAGACAATTGGATAATTAAGGACAGCAATATAACAGACAGGCTTCCTGCAAATCTTATACAAGTCTTGTAAATGAACGATATTATTCCCTATCTCATGTGCGACAAATGGATTCGCTAATTCGGAATGCGGTTCAACAATACCTTGTGATTTTAGATCCTGCAGAATATTTTGAAGAATACTTTCTTTATCGCTGCCTTCTAAATGAAAGTTCGAAAAAGTTTCTTGGAAATATCTGTTAAAATAACCGCTAAAGTCTCCTCTATAAAAATCAATATTATTAGCAATTTGCTGGATCTGCTTGATATAGTCTCCTTTTTCTATTGCAACCTGTGGAATTGCTTGGGGTATATCCAATTCATAGGAAGATACAAAAATATCATAATCCCCTATCCGTCCTATAATATCTTCTACAGAATCACAATTTGTGATAACATACTTATCCTGTGGGAACTTATCCCGCAGCTCTTCTAAATACATTATTGTTTCTGCGCGGCCTCTCCCGCTGACCATACAGATTGAAATTTTACTTTTTTTGTTTAAATTACGTAGTGCAACATTAAAATAAAGCATCAAATAGCCAAATTCATTAAGGTTTATTTTTATATTAAAATAATCCTCCATTACTTTGACTGCAGATATCGTAACCTTTGCAGCAAAAATATATTTTTGTAAATTTTCATGTACAATGGGATTTCGTAAAACCATGCCGCTTCTTACTCTTCTCAGCATCTGGTAAACATGCAAAGCTAAATATTTTTTTAGAATAAAATCATTTGAAACATCGATATCAAAATTATTCTTTATCTCAAAATAAACTGCTTCTAACGCTTGATCAATTCTGGGCCAATTCGCTTCTTTTATCATATTTTTATTTTGTAAAATTTGCTTTGTCTCCAAATGCATGCTGATATACAGCATTTCATTATCATTTAATTCTGCATTAAATTTCGAGTTCAGTATTTCCACAAACTGCTTACTAGCCCTGCCTACATGAGAATTATCCTGGTTTAATTCCTTCGTGGTGTCAGCATGTAAATCAATAGGATGCTTTTGCTTATTTCGTATAATAGATATTAATACGTAGACAGCTATGTTCTGTAAGGAAAAGTCTGATAAGATAACATTAAAGCGATCGCATACTTCTTTTAACACGCTCTCTGTCTCGGGAATAAATGCACGATTATAGTTTTCAAAGCGAATATCTGGGTCATTGTGATTCTCTGCTCTGAAGTTATTTTGAAAAAAGTACTCTTCTATACAGGTTCGTTTATTTAATTCATGTCCCTTAATCGTTATTCCATAATTAGCTTTTGATATTAGAGACAATTGGTAAGAATATAAAATTCTCTTCACTTCAGGCATGTCCACATTTAATGTTGATCTGCTTACAAACATTTCTTCTGCTAAATCATCTAATTTAATATATCCGACATTTACTAGTAGTCTCCGGATAATATAAAAGATACGTTCATAATTATTTCTTTTATTTAAATGCAGTCTATTTATATTGATATGGGATAAATATTTATATAGATTTAACTTTACCTCTTCTGTTTCAAAATATAATTTATATCCTTTATTCTGGGTAGAATCAATCATAATTCCTTCTTTATCCAGCTTATTCCTTAAATTTTTTATATCACTTTTTATTGTACGGACAGAAGCGTCTGCAGCTAAAGCCAATTGTGCCGCTGTTTTATATTTTAATGATAATAATTCATTTAATATTAATAATTCCCGTCTATTAAAATACAAATTAATTACCTCTCTTCAAACGAAGATATCTATTATCTATTGTAAAGAACCCCTATCTAAAATTTATATAAATTTTAGATAGGGGTGTAAAAGCAATAAGGAGAGATTTATTCCACAACTAACGGGAAACTCCATCGCTTTCGGTACTAAATCAATACTCTCCACAGGTAAAATCCATTAAATAATCCCTATTAAAGAACCAATAATACCAATAGCGATTGTTACTAATAAAATAGTAGTCGGCTTCATTCCTTTTTTCAAAAGGTAGAACATAAGAATAGTATACAATAATGGTAATAACAACGGGAAAATTTGATCTAAATATTCTTGCATTGGAATTTTTTCATCTCCAATAGTAAATACAAGGGAAGACTCCAGTTTTACCATAGAGGCTGTCATCGCACCAATAACCATCAAACCGACAATTGTTGCACCTTTGGATATTTTTTGCATGATTCCTGAGTTATTAGCCTGATCCATAATCTTTGTTCCAAATTTGTAACCAAATACACCACCATAATATCTGACAAGCATATGAGGTACATTAAATAAAAGCAGGAAAAGAATAGGTCCAAGTATACTTCCTTGTTGAGCTAAGGATAAACCAATACCTACTGCAATAATACGCAAGGTCCCCCAAAATAACGAATCCCCTATACCAGCAAAAGGACCCATCAAACCAATTTTTACATTATTAATAATCTTTTTATCAAAAGATGGATTTTCACTGGCTTCTTTTTCTAAAGCAGTAGCAACACCAGTAATGGTTGTTACAACATGGGGAGTTGTATTAAAAATGTTCATATGTCTTTCTAATGCTTCTGCCCGGTCTTCCTCATTTTTATAATATCTTTTAATAGCGGGCCACATTCCAATGGAATACCCAAGCGCCTGCTGTCGTTCGTAATTATAAGAAGCTTCCAGCATAAAAGAACTCCAAAATATTTCACGCATTAATTTTTTCTCATCTTTGGTTAATTTTCTTTTATCAGACATCAAACAGCTCCTCCTCATCCTCTTTATCAGTTGTATCCTGATCGCCGCCATTTTTACCGCCAAATTCATAGACAATGATGAAAGCCAGCACGACACCAAACAAGGTAATTCCCAATATAGGAATATTCATATAAGCTAATAATGAAAAGCCTAACAAAAAGTATAAGACATTTGTTTTTTTCATCATTGGAAGTAATAACAAAGCAAAACCGACTGCCGGCAATAATCCTCCTGCTACTTCTAAACCATTCATTATGGCATCAGGAATATTATTAACAAATGCTTCCACGGCATTTGATCCAAATAATATAGCTACAAAACCGACAACAAAGTACAGCGCACAGTGAAGCAGTAAGCCTCCAACATTAAGATTTATCATTCCTTTTATATTAGCTGCTTTTGCCAGCTTCATTGCATAATCCATAAACCAGCTTCGAATAATAAAAACCAGAACTTTGATAGATTGTGCTAATAAAGCAATTGGTAATGCTAAAGCAAGAGCAACTTCAGCTCCATTATTACCGATAATTGCATACGCTGTTCCAAGTCCGGCACCAACCAGGACATCTGGCGGGACAGCTCCGCCCACTTGAATAAAACCCATAAAAACCAGCTCTAATGTTGCTCCAACCAGCAGACCGGTCTGTACATCCCCAAGTGCTGCACCAATAATTGTCGAAACGACAATTGGTCTGATTACCATTGGTGTTCCAAGCATCTTTTCAATAAACCATAGTAAAGCTAGAATTATACCTACAATTAATGCTGTTTGCATGACAATCCCCCTTAAGCTAATTAGTTTTTCATTTTATTCTTTAAATCCTTGTACTTTTTAGCGCTTTCATCAGGAACCTGTCGAGCTTCTATTTCATATCCTAAATCTATGATTTTATCCAAATAGTGCATATCTTCCTTAGATACATAAACCGTTGACGATAGAGCTTTCTTATCGTCTTCTTTTTGCATATTACCTAAATTAAGAACAGGCTTTTCATCTATTTCCTTTATAAATTGATAGGCCGACTCTGGATTAGAACATATAACAAATACCCTCATTGCTTTTAACTTCGGATGTTGCACAAGCTTTACTGCTTCCTGAACAGGACGAATAGCGAGTCTCACTCCATCAGGATTACTTAACTTTAGTGCCTGTTTTCTAACCTCATCATTTGCTGCGTTATCATCTGCTATAACAATAGCTTCATAAGATAATGCTGATTTCCAGCTATATGCCACTTGTCCATGCAATAATCTATCATCTATTCTCATTTGAATAATCATTTATTTCTTCCTCTCTACATTTTTATATATCAAATATTTCATCAGCCGCTTCATTCGTTTGATGCTTTTGATTATCTGTATAAATAATTTGTTCTTTGGATCTTTTAACAATCTCTTTTAACTTTTCTTCTGTTACATCCACCTCGTTCAGCATTACTGCTTCCAAAAGTAATGGAAGATTCACTCCAGTAATGAAGTGTGTATTTTCTCTATCCATATATTCGAGAAAAGCCTGGTTTACACTGCCGCCAAATAAATCTGTAAAAATGATAACAACATCTTCTGTGGCAGCATTCTGCTCAAAAAATGTTTTTATTTTTTCTTTTAAAGGGACTTCATCTAAATAGGCATTCATATAATGCAGGTTATCCTGCTCACCTAAGATCAAGTTAATAGAAGAAATGATCCCTTCTGCAAAGTTTCCATGTGTTGCAACTAATATTTTTTTCATCTGACTCCCTCCTTTTTATTTACAGTGATTTATTAATGTAATCTACTACCCGCGGGTAAATACCTTTGGTCAAATCTCTGCCTCTATCCGTCGACAGCATATATGCAAGAACTTGGAAATACGTTATATATTCCAAATTACTGAAATATTTACTTTCAGGACTTACATTAAAACTTGCTTCATCATAATCACCAATTAAATAGCAGGAAGAAATTTCTTTTTCAATAAAGGCTGCTATACTTCTTGCTTTTTCACGATCCTCATTGCTTCTGCTTAAAATGAAATACCCTATATTTTGATTAAAAGAATTCTGCGGACCATGGATCAGTTCTTCCAATTCAAAACTATTTGTAAATACAGGAAGCATTTCCATGAACTTTATATCTGCTTCCTGAGCAACTGCCCATAAATCGTTTGTCCCGGCGAATAAAAAATTATGCTTCTGCATTAACTCAAACTTATGTTTTTTATACCATTCCATTGTATTCTCTTTAATTTTCATCAAATTTTTAATCATACTATGATAATCCTGCATATATATATCAATTTCTTCTTCATTTATTTTATCGCAGATATCTAATAAAGAGATATAAATCCAGGATAATGTAGCACAGGTAGCTGAATAACCAAGCGTACGATATAAATACTCTTCGTTTTCTGAGCCGATTTCCAGAGCTATATCAGCTATATCTGCAATTGGTGAGTTCAATGTTTCAGTAAGTGAAATCGTTCTGTATTTTTTGTTTTTTACTATTTGCAGTGCTTCATAGACAAGCTTTGTTTTTCCTCCTTGCGAAATAAATATATATAAATTTTTTTCATCTAATAAGGAGTGGTTATAATAATGAACAAACATATTCGGGTAAATAATATCCACTGGAACCTGATTAATATTTTCCGCAAAATGCTTTGTTGTAAAAGCAGCGTTGTAGGAAGTCCCTGAAGCAATTATTACAATTCTCCTTATTTCAGAATCCGCTTTCAAAAATTCCTTTAATTTTAATTTCAATCCTTCTTTGTTTTGACCTATTTTTTGAAGCTGGGTTGGTATACGATTAATAACCTCAATCATACTCATGAATTTCCTCCTAAACATCTTAATAACTCAATGATATTCCTCTTTATAAGTTATATCCATATACAATATTGCACGATTAATCATGCAGTATTGTATATATTTCCGTTATTAGATTGCTTAATAGGATAGATGGAAATAATACAAAAATCAATTAGTAATTATTTCCAAATGTATAAAATTATATTTATATTGCTTTAGTTTTTAGCCCCTATGCATAAAAAAAGCAATACATGATATTAGATTTCTCCAATTACATATCATGTATTACTCTCTTATTCTACTTAAAATTCAACAGTTATCTCTGCTGCATCAGTCAGCTTATTATCTGCTTCATCGAAAAGATCACTTGTCAAAATCGTTAACTCTGATAAATCTTCCGTTTCATCTACAATAAATCCCAAATTTCCTTTTCTTGATTCTCCAGGCTCTATTGGTTCATTTAAACCTTCGAGGTATAGTTCATCTTCCCAGGAAGTATTTTCACCATCATTTGTTTCTACCAGAGCGGCCGGACTAAATTGTAATGTTTCAGCAGTCGTGTTTGTTATTTCTACAAATACTTTTACATAATTAAATTCGGATTCATTGTCTGTTAACCCATGAAAATAATCTATCATTCGATAAGAAGGACGCAGATGAATCCATTTTGCGTCTCGCAGTGTCATTTCTATATCGCCAATTTGATATGTTTCATTGACTTGTTTTATTTTTATTAAGGTGGATTTCCCCTTTGAATCTTCAACAACCTGATCCACCTCAAGTAATTCGCTATCATCTGGCAATTGCGGGTTTTCCAAATATCCATCTAAATAGGAAGTTGTCTGCGTATATTCTTCCTTATCTGTATCATTTTTTGCTTCAGCCTCTTCAGCCGGCTTATCTTTTGCACAGCCTGCTAATACAAATATTATAATTAAAAAACCAAATATCCTGTTCACACGACATACTCCTTATCGGTTTAAAGCGTCGCATATGCTCCACTAATGAATTCATATGCAACGCCTATTTATTGTTGATTTACATTTTAATCTTCGTCTTTTTTATCTTCTTCCGCTTGTTCTTCCATATCCGCATCCTCTACTTCAGCCTTTACATTGCCTCCATCCAGAATCCCAAAGACTAATTTAGCTTGGTCTGTATTATCAACCTGACCTGCAAACAACTCCGATTGCGGACCAAAAGCATACACGTTTACATCCTCTCCCGTATGACCACCTGTTGTCCAGCCTGTATTCGAACGGACATCAAAGATAGCTTCAATAGCATCATCAATTTCCAGCATATCTTCTGCTTTTGCTGCTTCCTTCACAGTATTAATTTCTTCTTCTGTTAATTTTAGATCAATGTATTTCCCTAGTGTTTCTTCTACATCAGCACCATTAACAATTTCTTCAGCCATAAAGTCTGGTGTACGCGTTGTTGCGCGAAGCGGCTCCGGGTTCCAGTTGTAGTCATCATCGGCTGCAATTGAAAATCCGCCAGTTGAGTGATCTGCTGTAGCCACAACTAATGTCTCTCCATCCTGTTCTGCAAAGTTAATTGCCGCTTCGAATGCTGCTTCAAAGTCTTCCATTTCACTCATTGCACCAACAATATCATTATCATGACCTGCCCAATCAATTTGACTCCCCTCTACCATCAGGAAGAAACCATCCTCATTTTGACTAAGACGATCTAATGCCGAATTTGTCATATCTGCTAAAGATGGAACATCTTCTTTACGGTCAATCATTTTAGGCAAGCCTTCTTCTGCAAATAAACCAAGTACTTGTTCATTCGTATCATTTATAAGTTCATCTTTATTCGTTACATAGCTAAAACCATCGGCTTGGAATTCTTCTGTTAAATTACGGTCTTCTCTGTCAAATAAAGTTGTTCCTCCGCCAAGCAGTACATCAATTTTATGGCTGTCATTAATTCGTTCATCATAATAGTCATCAGCAATACCGTTCATATTTTTTCTTGTTTCATCATGTGCTCCAAATGCAGCCGGCGTTGCATGCGTAATTTCAGATGTGGCAACAAGACCTGTTGATTTACCTAATTGTTTCGCACGCTCTAACACGGTTTCTACTTCTGTTAAATCATTATCTACCGCAATAGCATTATTATATGTTTTAATCCCTGCGGACATCGCAGTTGCTGCAGAAGCTGAATCTGTTACATTCTCTTCCGGGTCCTCCGGGTATGTTGTCTGCTGCCCAACTAAGTACTTATCAAATACTGTCTGATTCACAAATTTTTCTTCTCCATTATCTTTAAAATACCGATATGCTGAAGTATAGGACACTCCCATCCCATCCCCAATTAAAAAGATAATATTTTTCACCTCTGTGTCCTCTGTTTTGGGAGGTGCGGCTTCACTTGCCAGTACATTTTGTGTGCCAGTTGTTAAACTGGTTAATGTTAATCCTGCAGCCGCTGCCAGTGATACTAGTTTTTTACTTAATGCCATTTTTTGATTTCCTCCTTCAACTTATCAATCTATTATCTATAGTAAGCAATGGATATTAACTAGAGGTTGAGGAAATGTAAGTTAATTGTAAAGTTTAGTTGTTTGTATATTAAAACAAGCCTTGGCATGAATAAATGAAAAAAAGCATCGTTCATCACCGGCGCTTTAGGTGTGAACAATACTTTTACTGAATACAAGATATAAATTCTACTAAGTCTTTTCTAGTTACTTTTCCACTTAAATCGCTGGACGCCTGAGGTCAAAAAAACATAAAATTTACTTCCCTTCACTTATTTTTTCTATTAACCCAGTTCCACAAGGATTCCCGTTTTATCATCCGCATGCTTTAAACGTGGATAATTCCGCAAGAAAATATCCGTTCCCTCTTGTTGAACAACATAATCCAGCAAGCTGTCGATACCATATTGAAAAGCAAAATTAGCGGTCTCTTTCCAAACATTACCATCCACTCCATGTAGCTGCATTCCGTCTGTAATCAGTAAGATTTTTTCCACCTGATGAAGCGGGACTCTTCCAGAGGTTAAATATTCCATTGCCTCGGTGGTGCCATCAATAATGCTGTAGCCTCCCCGGGTATTTAATTTCTCTCTGTTAGCCTTAAGAATAGGAATAATACGTTCTTTTTCCTCTTGATAAATTTCTTGAAAAGCTTCTCCGTCGATCTCTTGATTAACCCGCTTAGCGATAGCACCATACAATTCAGAAATAGCCTTCTGATCTAATCTCATAACATGATCATAAGAAAGTGTCTGGACTCCTCCATCCTGATAAGCCACAAAAATCATACAATCTCCAGATTGAGCATATTCCATATAATTTTCATGAATTTGTATTGCTGCAATGCCGCATGCACTCCGCTTTTCTTTTGCAATTGTTTCGATTTCCTGTCCCAATTCCTGTTTTGTCTTTTTTGCTAAATCTGTATTCCCTTTGCTAATCCTCTTGATTAAGCTGTCTTCAAAATTTCCTGTATCAAAACAGTTTTGAATGGTTTCTGCTGCTATTTTCCCAGACAGTCCGCCCAGTCCTGTCGCTCCATCAATTACTGCAAACAGCTCTTTTTTCTGATTTACTACGTAAGCATCTTCATTTACCGGGTTACTGCCCTGCTTATAAACTTTTGAAAAATGAATCATAACATCCCCGCTTTCTTCTCTTTAGTTATCCTGCTTCCCTGTAGTTAGGTATGTAAATGTAAGCTTTTAATTAGTTTAACATGTTCATAGTGCATGAAAGAATATATACTTTTTCACATACAAAAAACTATCACCTGCTAATCAGATGATAGTTTCTTTTTTCTTATTATTTTGCTGATTTTGTAATTATTTTTCCGTCCGTACCAACCCGCTTAATAAAGAGAGCCAGAATAAATGCTAAAACAATAATTAACAAGGAGATAAAGAATGAGAAATTAATTCCATGCAGCATGGCTTCATTCATTATTTCAGCCTGCATCTGATCTGCTGCTGCACCAGTCGGCATTTGCGATGGATCCATATTTTTCATTGCTTCCTCAGCCAGTGTCTCTGCCTCTTTATTAGTTCGGCTGTTCATTACTGTAATTAATAATGCTGAGCCGATCGCACCGGATACCTGCTGCAATGTGTTGTTCATTGCAGTACCATGCGGATTTTGATGCATTGGTAATTGATTCAATCCATTTGTCATAACAGGCATCATTACCATAGACATTCCCAAAGAACGAACCGCAAAAATAATCATAAGAGAGGTTATCGTAATTTCCATATCTAATCGTGTAAAGAAGAATGTTGTTACCCCAGTAATAGTCAGCCCGATAATAGTTAATGTACGAGCACCGAATTTATCAAACAATCTTCCAGTAATCGGCGACATAACTCCCATTACAAGTGCACCTGGAAGCATTAATAAACCTGCCTCAAATGGTGTAAATCCCCTGATTGTCTGTACATATAATGGAATTAAAATCATTCCTGAAAATAATGCCATTGCTAAAACAACAGAAATAGCAGAAGATAAGGCAAACATCGGATAGCGGAAAATCCGGAATTCAAGCATCGGATCCTTCATACGTAATTGACGAAGAATAAGTGTCACCACTCCAATTACGCCAACAACTAACGTAATATATACGGATGGATGATCCCAGCCTTTATCTCCAGCTGAACTGAATCCATATAATAAGCCGCCAAAACCAAAACTGGATAGGATAATGGAAAATACATCAAGCTTGATTGGGCGCTGCGGAGTAATGTTTTTCAGTTTAAATACGCCAATTAATAATGAAATAATAGCAATTGGGAAGACTATATAGAATAAGGTTCTCCAATCATAATGCTCCACAATCCATCCTGATAATGTCGGACCGATGGCAGGTGCTACAATCATTACAAGACCGAAAGTTCCCATTGCTGTACCGCGTTTTTCAATTGGAAAAGCAGTCAGCATGACATTCATCAAGAGCGGCATCATCACTGCTGAACCTGCTGCCTGAATTAATCTTGCAACTAAAAGAATAGAAAAAGTCGGTGAAATAGCAGCTAATAATGTACCAGCTGTAAATAACGTCATTGCTGTTAAAAACAGCTTTCTATTTGTAAAACGTTGTATTAAGAATGCACTTGCCGGAATAAGAATCCCGTTTACAAGCATATAACCATTTGTCAGCCATTGAACAGAGGTTGGTTTCACTTCAAATTCTGTCATGATAGAAGGCAGTGCTACGTTTAATAAAGTTTCATTTAAAATTGCTACAAACGCCCCAATAAATAAAATAGCTATCATGCCATAGGGCGGTTGTTTATGCATTTCTTGAATATCTGTCATTATAGACCCTCACTTTCTTTTCTTAGAAAAAAATTACATTTCCCCGCCTTTCAGAGAAATGATTATTTTTCTACCTGGTGTTATGTTTAATTTTTTTGCCATATCGAGATCCTTCATAACCTTACTTTTATGCTTTCCTCAAACGCAAAAAATATCATCTTACAGAGGTTTAAAAACTTCCTTACTATAATTCAAAGCAATTTTCTCTTAAAGACTTAACTATTTTATACCTGCAGTCCAATAAATGCAACAAAAATATTTCATTAATTTTCAAATGTTGATATATCAATAGATATGGACTAATATAAATATTGTACTCCAGTTCTATTTTTCTTAAAATTATATAAAGGGACGGTTATATGAATAAAAAAAAGCAACAAATTATCGAAGCTGCACAAATACTTTTTATTAAAAAGGGATTCTCTGTCACTTCGATTCAGGATATATTGGATGCTGCCAATATATCCAAAGGAACATTCTACAATTATTTTTCTTCCAAAACAGAATGCTTAATGGCTATCCTGTCATTTATAAAAGATGAAGTAATCTACAATAGGCAGCAGCTGGCTATTGGAAAGCCAGCTTCAGATAAACATGTTTTTGTAAAGCAGATTGCTGCCCGGTTTCATATTGACAAAAAACATAATCTAATGGCATTATTTGCTTCTTTGACGAGCACAGACACAGCGCATCAGGAATTAAAAGAATTTTTAAACCAGCAATATCTGAAAGAAGTCAGCTGGATGGCAGAACGAATTTGCGAGGTGTTTGGTGAAGGACGGCGCAAACAATCCTACGATGATGCAGTTACCTGCTTTGGAACAATCCATTTAACCTCAAAAGTCTTAATGGATATTGGCAAAACAGAAGTTCCAATTGAAGAGACGATTTATTTCTCTCTCAAAAAAATCGAACAAACCGGCGGACAGCAGCCATTTTTAAAAGAGGATTATTTCCTGGCTTATCAGCAAAATAAGAATACAGAGGATAAAAATATTAAAAAGCAATTACAGCAAACATTGACCGATTTAGAAGCAAATGTGAAGAAGCTGAAAAATAAAAAATTAGCATACTACCAGAAGTTTTTATTAGAACAGCTTACATCTGACAATCCAGATCTTTTCCTGATGGAGAGTGTTATTTCCTCCTATCAGAATGCTGTACAGGATACAGACATAGAGGATAAAGGAAGATATATCCAAATACTTTTTATGCAATTATTAGAGGAAGAAAAGTGAGTCAGACAGCTGCTCACCTTTCTTTTTTTGAGAAACAAAAGAATAATTTTCCAAAAACAAGTAAATAATTGCATATTTTTCTTTGCTCTACCTAATTTACAAAACCTTCATGATTGATATAGACTATTAGATAGAGTGCATGATAATCTACCCAAAACTTAGGAAAGGTGGTGAAAATGTGAAAAAAATATGCGCTTTGCTTGCTGTTTCTCTGTTTTTCTTTTTAGTAGCCTGTTCTCAAGAGGCAAGTGAAGAAGAGGTTATTGAAAATGTCCTGAATTCGCACCGTGATGTCAATCAATACGCAGCGAATTTTAATATTGATACATCTGATGTTGCAAAAACAATCAGTCATAATATAGAAGTAAATTTAACAGAAGACCCTGCTGCACTGCACCAGATTTTAACTATTGAAGCAGATGGAGAGGAATCATCTGTTAATACTTATCGCGTAAACGATGAAATATATACGCAAGAAGAGGACAATCCTTGGGGAAAGAGAGAAGCAGAAGAAGATGAACCGCTATTTACCCCTTCCTATAGAGATGTCGTTTCTGTTTTGGAAAATGTGATTGACTATGCTGAATTTGATTCTGAAGGTGGAACCTACACCTTTAGTTATGAGGGCTTTGAACGTGAAATTTATGAAGCATTCGAAGGTCCATTCAACATACTATTGGGCGGCAGTGATATCGCTGATGAGGATATGTCTTTGGGTTTTACCTTTGAAGTAAATAAGTCTGATTACTATATTGAGAATTTAGAATATAACCTCTCTGTTGAAAATGAGACTGGCACCGTAAATATAAATATTCAGGTCAATTACGATGATATAAATGATATTAATGAAATAGAAGTACCCGATGAAGCAATTGAAGAAACATCCTGATTATAATCTGCAACAGACAATACGTCAGATAACATATGGTCAGCTTTTATAAAAATATATTAATAATAAAAGAACCGCTTCGCAATCTTTTTGTAGTGAGATTGCGAAGCGGTTCTTTTATTATTCAATTCGTCACAGATTTAGAAATAGCCCGGTCAGGCTTATAAGCAGCCATGTCCAGCTCAATATCTTCATTTAAAATCTGCTTTGCTGCCAGTTTGCCAACGTATGGCCCCATTGTTAAACCAGAACGGCCGAGCCCATTCACTATATAGAGATTTTCGATCTCTTTAATCGGTCCAATTAAAGGCAATCCGTCCTTGCTCATCGGTCGGAATCCAATTCGTACCTCTTTCAGTGTTCCATCCTCTAATCCAGAAGCAACATCCAGAGCAGCTTCCAAGACATGGTTGACACCACCGGCAGTCAAACGATAATCAAATCCCGAACCATCCTCTCTTGTTGCTCCTGCAACAATTCTCGAATCATCAAATGCCAGCATATAATGACTCGTCTGAGGCAATATAACCGGCCAATCAGCTGTATCCTGACCCGGGAGGGAAATATGTGCGATTTGCCCCCGCTGTGGTTCAATAGCTAAATCCATTCCTAACGGCTTCAGTTGCTCCGGTGCCCATGCTCCAGTGGCTGACAATACATTATCCGCGATAATATCTTCTCCATTTACATGTACACCGGATACCTTTTGATTTTCTACTATAAGTACAGCCTCACCTTCTATAAACTGTGCGCCATTTTTTATAGCAGCCCGTTTCATAGATTCACGCAGTAATCTGCCATCCATTCGGGCAGCTCCTGATACATAGACTCCTTCCAAATCATCCGATAATGCAGGGAATCTTTTTTTCGCTTCTATATGATCTAATCTTTCAATCTCTCCCAGCTCTGGAGCTTCTTGCTGCTTTTCGCGCACCTGACGCTCAATCTCATCTAACTCAGATGAACTATTACTGACGCTTATCGCTCCAACCTTCTTATATCCTGTATCAGTTTCTCCATCTTTTTTCAACTGTTCTATCAATTCAGGGTAATATAGCGCCCCTCCCTTTGCAACTGCATACCAATCCGGGTCTTCCACATGAGAAATCCAAGGACAAATAATGCCAGCACCTGCAGAGGTTGCTTTCCCTTCTTCCGGACGATCTACCATAACAACCTCAATACCTTGTTTCACTAAATAATACGCTGCACTTGCACCAACAATTCCTGTACCAACAACGATTGTTTTCATTCATTTTTCCTCCTCAAACCATATGTAGCTAACAAAATTCACATTATTTTCTGCTTATTTAAGTATATCATTTTAAATTTAAAAGAACGAATCGTTTTTACTGATTATGAAATCATTTCTATAACTTCGCCAACAAAAAAACACGATATCCTCTATTCAAAGAAGACATCGTATCTTTTCCATTTATTTATTAATCCATATGCGATCCGCCATTAATATCAATATCTTCACCTGTAATATAAGAAGCTTCATCAGATGCCAGAAAAGCAATCGTTGATGCAATTTCACTTGTTTCTCCCGGGCGTCCAAGAGGAATTCCATCAATTACCTTTGCTGCATCTGCTTCAGGAAGTGACTTCCAAATTTCAGTATTAACCAGACCTGGCGCTACAGAGTTTACTGTAATACCATCTGTCGCAACTTCTCTTGCAAGGTTTTTTGCAAATCCCAGCACAGCTGCTTTGGAAGCTGAATAATGCGCTCCGCCAAATACACCGCCGCCTCTTTTTGCAGATACTGAAGAAAGGTTAATGATACGGCCAAAATGCTGTTCTTTCATTGGCTTTAATACTGCTTGTGAGCACAGGAATAGTCCAAACATGTTTACACTGAAAATCCGCTGCATATCTTCTAAAGTCATGTCCTCTACCGTTACTTTTTGAGAGATTCCCGCATTATTTACTAAAATATCGATACGGCCAAATTCCGATAATACTTTTTCAATCATCACATCCACAGATTCCTTGCTTGTTACATTGAGCTCTACACCCAATGCTTTCGCTCCAGTCTCTTCTACAGCTTTTACCGTATCCTGAATGCCTTCCACATTTAAATCAGCAACTACAATCGATGCGCCCTGCTCTGCTAATTTCAATGCAATATCTCTGCCAATTCCTTTCAATGATCCGCTTCCTGTTACAATAGCTACTTTATTATTTAATTCAAACATGTTTTTTCCTCCTGATTTTAGCGTATAATACGTTGTTGAATTTCATTCTATTATTGATATAACCTTATAAGTTATAAGAATAGCAATGTCAGCTGTGGAATTACGGCAATCAGAGCGAGTCCAAACAAAATTACAAAGAAGAATGGAATAGCTGCTTTTGCCAAGACCGGCATACTTAAGCCCGATAGTCCTGATCCCACAAACAAGTTTACTCCTAATGGCGGTGTGATAAATCCGATTGCCAGCGTAACAATCATGACAATACCAAAGTGGATTGGATTCATTCCAATTTCCAGCGCCACCGGATATAGAATTGGAGTAAATATGATAACTGCTGCCGCAGTATCGATAAAACACCCAATGATTAACAGCATGATAATAATCATAATTATGACGACTACGCTATTTTCAGAAACAGATAAGAATCCGTCTGCAAATGCTTGCGGAATTCTTTCCATAGATAGAATCGTTCCAAATGCATTCGCTGTTCCAATAATAATTAAAATAGCTACAGAGCTTAATGATGCATTTCTGAAAATAGCATGCAAATCCTTAAACTTGATGGATTTATGTAGGAACATACTTACAAATAATGCATAAACCACTGCGATTACAGCCGCTTCTGTCGGTGTAAATATACCTCCGTAAATACCACCTAAAATTATAATCGGTACAAGTAAAGACCATTTTGCTTTATTCAAAGCCTGTAACAACTTTTTAAAGCTGAATGATTCCCCAGTACCTGCATAGCCTTGCTTTTTAGAATAAATATATGCCCATAATAGAATTAGTCCGCCAATCAATAGCCCTGGCAGAATCCCTCCAAGGAATAAATCTCCAATTGATTCATTTGCTGAGATTCCAAAAAGAACCATTGGTATACTCGGAGGCAGAATAATTCCTAATGAACCGGCTGATGCAATCAATGCAGTGGCAAACTTTTTATCATACCCTTCTGCAACCATGGCTGGAATCATAATACCACCTACTGCTGCAACAGTAGCCGGACCTGAACCTGAAATTGCAGCAAAGAACATAGAAGTAATTACAGCCGCCATCGCAAATCCGCCAGTATATCGTCCGACAAAGACATTTGCTAAATCAAATAAACGGTTGGAAATACCGCCTTTTCCCATTATTTCCCCAGCAAGGATAAAGAATGGAATTGCCATTAAAGCAAAGTTATCCGTGGAGGTAACTAACCCCTGTGATAGAAAAGTAACGGATATATTTGCTGAGTACATAGCTGTAACCAGGCCTGCAATCCCCAGTGCAATCCCGATAGGTACAGTAAGCGCCATAAATAAAAAGAAGGTGCCGAATAAAATGAACGTTGTCATACTGTCTTCTCCTCCTGACTTGCTAAGGACTCTTTTCTATCTAAATTCTTATAATCCTCATCCCTTTTAACAGATCGATAATCTCTTACATCATAAGCCATATTTTGTAATAATCGGATGGAGGTTATTATCATACCGACAACTGGAGCCAAGTACACCCAGAACAATGGGATTTGTAACGCAGCCGACGTTCTTGTTACTCTGGCAACAATATCGATTCCATAATATGTCATCACTAATGCAAAGATTAAAAAAGAGATATTCGCAATCATAGCGATGATTAATCTGCCTTTTCGTTGAAACAACATCGATAAAGCATCTACCCCTAAATGCTTATTTCGTTTTACCCCATAGCTTACGCCGACATAAATCAACCAAATAAATGCATATCTGGCAATCTCTTCAGACCAGGCCAGTGAGTTTCCGAAAACATACCTCATGACTACCTGCATAAAAATAATAATTACTGTAAAAGCACTTAAAAAAACAAGAATATATTCTTCAAAATGCTCATCTAACCAATTTAGTATTTTCATGATTTCCCCCTCATCCTACTCTGTCGCCTCTAAAATCTGATCTAAGAGTTCGCTTCCATAGCTATTTCTAAACTGCTTATAAACTGGCTCACTCGCTTGTTTAAAAGCATCTATATCTGGATCTTCAATTACTGTCATACCTTGTTCCTTTAAGTTTTCTATCATTTTCGCTTCATTTTCCTGTAATAAATCTCGGTGGAATTGAGCAGTCTCTGAAGCACTTTCTTCAATAATCTGCTGTTCCTCCGATGTCAATGACTGCCAAAACTCTTCACCAATTGCAACAGGAAGAGGTGAATATTGGTGTCCTGTAAGGATGAGATAATCCTGAACCTCATTCAATTTATTAGCATAAGTATTGGCAACAGGATTTTCCTGTGCGTCAATCGTTCCCTGCTGCAAGCCCATATAAACTTCACCAAAAGACATCGGTGTCGGGTTACCTCCAAAAGCAGCAAATGTTCTTAAAGATATCGGAAACTCTGGTGTTCTGATTTTTACCCCTCGTAAATCAGCAGGCTCTTCAATCGGTTTATTTGCAGTAATGTGACGGAAACCGTTTTCAAAGTAAGCGATAATTCTCAAATTATCTTCCAGCAAGGGTTCAGCTGCTAATTGTCCTACCTCTCCATCCATAGCATCCCAGGCTTGCTGATGATCTTCGAATAAATATGGAAGTTCAAGCACACTAATTTCTGGATTATATTGGCTGTATGCACTCGCTGCAACCATTTGCAAATCGTTCAACGCAACACTTTCTACCATCTCTGACTCTGATCCCAGCTGGTTATTCGGATAGACAAGCACTTCCATATGTCCGCCAGACCTTTCTTCTACTAATTCTTTAAAACGCATTACTGCAGTATGTCTTTCATTTGTCTCGGCTGCATCATGCCCAAAACGAATTGTAATTGTATCATCTGTCAAGGCATTACTCGTTGTAAAAAATGAAACAACAATTCCTACAGCTAAAGCAACAATGGCAAAAATCGTTATATTTCTAACTATTTTCAATTCTTTACCTCCGTCTCCTGTACAAGTAATTTAAAGTTTTTATTCCTTTCATCACAAAATAAAATGTGCTTATTCTCTCATCTATACTCAACACAATAAGACTTCCTTCAAACAGATATCAGCAACCTATTTTGTCATTTTCTGCGCTGAACATAGATTGTTATTTTCACTCTGTAAATAAGCACATTTTATCTATCTTCTCTACCTATAAAGGAAAATTAAAGTAATTCTTCTGCTGTATTAACGATATTCTCAACAGTAATTCCATTGATTTCTAGTAACTTTTCATAAGGTGCAGATTCACCAAATCGATCCTGTACACCAATTCTTCTAACTCTGGTGTTCCCCTCTTCCGCTACCACATCACTGACAGCACTGCCCAATCCATTAAGAATATTATGATCCTCTACTGTCACAATCTTACCGATTTTCGTACATTCTATAATTGCTTCATGGTCTATCGGTTTAATAGTATGCATATCTAAAAGCTTTACGGAAACACCCTTGCTTTCAAGAATTTCAGCAGCCTCTAATGCAAGGCAAACCGTGTCCCCGTTCGCAATGATAGCTACATCATTTCCTTCTTTTAATTGCTTCGCCTTACCAATCTCAAACTCTTCATTTTCATCATAGATTACAGGAACCTTGTCTCTCGTAAAACGAAGATAAACCGGACCATAGATTTCGGCTGCTTGTCTTACCAGCTTGCGGGTAGCATTATAGTCAGCTCCCATAATTACTCTCATATTAGGGATTGTTCGATATACCCCCATATCTTCAATCGCCTGGTGGCTTCCACCATCATTAGCAGGAGTTAATCCACCATGAGAACAAGCTATTTTCACATTTAGATTTGGATAGCAAACCTCTTGACGAACCTGCTCTGCCATGCGTAAAGATCCAAATACCGCATACGTGCTGACAAATGGAATTTTACCGGTTGTTGATAATCCGGCAGCCATTCCAGCTGCATTTTGCTCTGCAATTCCAACATTGACATGCTGTTTAGGAACCGCATTCATAAATTTCGTTGTTTTACAGGAACCGCCGATATCTGCATCAACAACCATAATATCTTTATTTTCTTTTCCAAGTTCTTCAATTTCATCACCAAAAGCTTCTCTTGTTGCTTTCTGCTCGTAAGGTGCTTTATTTAAAACGATCATGCATTTAACCCCCTTGCTAACTCTTCCATTGCTTTCTCATACTCTTCTTCATTCGGAGCTTTACCATGCCAGCCAACAACATTTTCCATAAAGGAAACGCCTTTTCCTTTGATAGTATTACATACAATACATTTTGGCTTTCCATCTTTTACATTCTTCACTTCATCCAGTGTTTCTAAGATTTCTTCCATAGAATGGCCATCAATACGCTTCGTTGTGAATCCAAAAGCCTCGAATTTCTTTTCTAAATCAAGATTGGGCATAATTTCATCTGTCGGTCCGTCGATTTGTAATCCATTATCATCTAGAAAAACGATTAAATTATCCAGTTTATATTTCACCGCTGATTGTGCTGCTTCCCAAATCTGCCCTTCTTGCGCTTCACCATCACCAATAACAGCAAAAACACGATAATCTTTTTTATCTAATTTCCCTGCTAATGCCATGCCTACTGCACAGGATAGCCCCTGCCCAAGAGAGCCTGTAGAGATATCTATTCCAGGACATTTTTTAGAATCCGGGTGTCCTTGAAATGGAGATTTGTATTCTCTTAATGTTTTAACCGTCTCCATTGGTACGAAGCCTCGATGTGCCAATGCTGCATACTGGATAGGAGCAACATGTCCTTTCGATAATACAAAACGGTCACGGTCTGCCCACTCAGGATCTTCTGGGTTTACATTCATCTCTCTGAAATATAAAGCGGTTACGAAATCAGCCGCCGAAAGAGATCCTCCCGGATGTCCGGACTGTGCATGGTAGACCATGGTTACAGCCGTCTGCCTTAATTGAATTGCTTTTTCTTTAAGCTCTTCTACTGTGATATTACTCACTATCATCACCTCAAAATCTTTATTTAAAAATCTTATTCTTTATCTCTCGCTAACATCCAGAAAAATATTTTTCTTTAAAGTTAATCGTTTAACCGTTTCTTGAATTATATATTGTAAGCGGAATCATGTCAATGATAAATTTTGATTTTTTGCCACTACTTGAATACGGCTACCCTATAAGGTAACATGAAGGCATTAAAGAACGGATATAGAGGAGAAGTTATGAAAAAAGAAGTAACTACCATGAAGGACGTAGCTAAAGAAGCAAATGTATCTATCGCTACAGTTTCACATGTTATTAATAATACAAAAAATATTTCCAAGGCTACGCGGATGAAAGTAATGTCTGTTATTGAAAAATATAATTATAAGCCTAATTATTCAGCAAAAACATTAAGACAGCAATCTACCAAGACTGCGGCCTTAGTCATATCAAGCTATCCGGATTCCTTTGTTACAGAAATGATATTCGCCATTGAAGAACGTGCAAAAGAAATGGGATATAATTTGTTATTAGTAAATACCAAGGAGAATAATGAATATGAGGAAAAAACGATTAACCTTCTTTATTCTAATTTAGTAGACGGCATCCTATTATCGCCAACTTCCGGAGACATTCAGTACCTTCACAAATACACGATGGAAAAATTCCCAATTGTAATGATAAATCGTTATGAAGACTCTATCAAGAATATTCCAAGGGTGACTGGTGACAATTTTCAGCTGGGATACGATGCGACCACGCATCTGGTAAAGCATGGTCATAAAAATATTGGATTTATTTTTACATACCCTAATGTTTCTACAACAGCGGATCGAATCAGAGGATATCAACAAGCTTTGAAACAAGCGAACCTTCCTTTTAATGAGGAATTAATTATACAAGGATTTGCTCATGCGGACGGAGGAGCTGACGCTGCAAGAGAATTATTAGAAAAAGAGACCAAGGTAACTGCACTATTTATCCAAAATGATTTAATGACAATTGGAGCTATAGATGCTATAAAAAAATTGAAAAAAAGTATTCCCGATGATATTGCTATTATCGGTTTTGGGGAATTTTCAGCTTCACATATTATCGAACCGCCAATAACAAACGTAGTTTTACCACCCGAAACAATTGGAAAAATAGCATTTGATACTTTATTAAATAAGATTAATAACCCTGATTATATGAGTCACATTGAATTACCTCACTCTATGACAATCCGAAAATCATGCGGATGTTAATGAATAAGCTTCTTTTTTCACGAAACTAACAAATTTTCCTAATGAGGTTTACAGCTCTTCTTTTTACAATATAGGTTATATTTACTTTAAAAGGAATATAACCTATACCTTCATGTTTCGTTCTTGATTACAAAGAGCACTAGATATTCATTTCCTCTTTCAAATCAACTATATAATCTTTGTATCTCTATTATTTTATCAATTATTAAATTTTTCAAAAAATAATAATAATTCTACTTTATTTATTATTTTTAATGTGGTAAAATATTTTCATAACATACATAATATGTTAATAATATATACTATAGGAGGGTTTTAATGAGTCCATATTATAAAATAACTGATAAAACTATGGCAATATTACCATACGACTCACCAAAAAATACATCAAAAGTCTTTGAGGCCGATCAGGAAAAAACGCTTATTTTCAAAGAGATACCCTTAAGAATTATCGAAAAGAACTGCCTGAGATATTTTTCTTCCTATACAGGCAGAAGAGCTGCCGTGCTTTATCATGAGCCTCATTATAAAGTGAAAACACCGATTCCTATCAGTTCAACAAAAGGAATTATAGCTTTTCCAACACAAGGTCCCTCCCGTATAGATTGTGCATGGATTTTTTATCATCATGTTGCTAAAATTACAGAACGTGATGGTGGAAGTGTTGTTATTTTTAAAAATGGAAAAGAATTATTTCAGCCGGTCTCAAAAAAAGCTCTCTCCGGTCAAATTGTTCGTTGTCGTAATTTAGGATATATAATTGATAGCAGTGAAGAAAGTGAATCATCCATTTCTGCCAATTTGCTTGAACTTCAGGAAGAGTTTATGACTATCCGCATTGGGAAAAATCCTGTCAGCGCTAAAAAGTAAACGTTCGCTTAATAATATCCCCATGAATAAATCTCATAACAAGACAATCACTTGCTGAGAAGAGCATTTTAAATTATTTAACCATCTAAGTCTGATTGCTCTTGTTCTGTGTTTTTTGCTGTTTTTCTTTAAGCCCACTTTTTTCTTCCTTCACTATTCCAAAAGACAATATATTATCAATCATAAATCTGCGCACCTGCTTTCGATAATAACAATAAGCTAAAATCTTCGTTTCTTCTATCTGCATTACACGGATAATCCTCTGTGTTACGTTATTATCTTTATCAAGATAATAAATCATAATTCTTTTCTTTTGCTCCATTGCATTTGTTAAGAAACCAATCATTTACTATCGTCTCCTAAAAATAATATGCAGAAAAACAGTTGTTTTTTCTGTCTTTTTCTTCTCCACTAATATCATATGTTTGTATTTGTTTTATCTGACTCCGAAATTAAACAAAAAAACAATCAATGGTCAGAATCCATCGATGAAGTCTTAAAAAAGGTATGTAAAATTGATAAGATAGAAGAAAGAAAAAGAATTATTCAAAAGTATCATTGGTTTCAAGAAAACTTTTCCGTTGAAAATATGATAAAAAAAGAAATCAAATAGGGGTGAATAAAATGTTTTTAGATACCGCAAATACCGAGTATATTGAAAAAGCTCTAGAATCCGGAATTTTTCAAGGAGTCACAACTAACCCTACTCTTTTATTAAAGGAAGGTGAAAACAGAGAAAGGAAAATTGAAGAGCTTTTTTCCAAAGGAGTGCCATTTCTATTTGTACAGGCAGTTGGTTCTACCTTCAATGAGCTTTACGAAGATGCCTATAGAATTTATTCTTTGGCTCCTGAAGGAAAAAAGATTGGTGTTAAGATTTCACTGAACCAAGTGGGAGTAGGCGTAATAAGTAAGTTAAAGAAAGAAGATCCTGATCATGTCATATTGGGCACGGCGATTTACTCAGCTGACCAGGCTATTTTAGGGGCACTCGCACAATGCGATTACTTGGCTCCGTATGTTAATCGTATGTCAACACATGGAATAGATCCTTATGAAGCAATTAATAAGACCCGTGCTTTTATTGACTCCCGAAAACTAAACGCACAAATAATGGGAGCAAGCTTTAAAAATTCCCAGCAAGTGGTGTATGCACTAACCTCAGGTGCTCATACTGTAACAATTCCTTATGATATCTACTTGCAGATGATTGATAAAGAGATAGCTTTATCTGCTATTGATGTGTTTAATCAGCATGGGGAGGAATTAAGAGGTATGTAATTGTATGATATTATCTCGAAAATACAGCCCAATTTATAAGAAAAGTGCAACTATTACTCCAAGACAAAGTTTATTTCTTCTCTAATTATGTAATAAATTAATAATAACTCAAACAGTTATCAAAGAATCCACCTTTAGTCAGTTTTATTCTTCATCTGGCTGGCCAAAGGTGGATTTTCTTAGCAATATCTTTTTCTATCTCATAAGTACAAAACGGCTTTTTCTTCTCTACCCTGCTTCTAAATAAAAAATTGGCTATAATCCTTCTGACTTTCTTTACATAGATGAACCAGTTTATTTTTATCTGTCACAGTCCGGTTTAAAATATCTAAAAGCATCCGGAGCTTTTGCTTATCCCCATCTACATTTAAATTAATCAATAAATAATATTCATCTCCCCCTATTTGCGCCGAGCCATTTTGGGGAAATGAAAAGATTTTAAAGGTCTCTTTCTCTGAAGAAAGATGGAGATAAATGTGGATGTGAATATCTCCTGGAACTTCGACGTGTTCATAATCGCATCCATTTTGAAAATGAGCTTCAATAGGAAAATGATTGAATTTATACTTTGGCTCTATTTCTTCATACATAATGACAGGCATTTTTTTATTATAATCGAAGGCATCTAAAAATATATGCTTTAGTGAATCGACATACTCCAGCTCGGTCATGCCCTCTTCGGCAAAATAAATCGGGGAATAATGAATATTCATATTTTTACCATAGTTTGAGCATAAATAATAATCATAGGTTTGATACGCCATCGAATCCAGCTCATATAAAACCTTTGTTTCAATACGCTCAATGTAATCAGAAAAATGATGCTGTAGATTGAACTTTAACTGTTGTGTGCTCAATCTGCCATCTATAGCAATAATTGCCAATCTCAGTTTACGGTGATCTAATTCAATCCGGTTCAGCATCAGCAAAAATGTACTGAAAATCATATGCTCTTCATTTTCAGAGAATGTATAGCCGTATTGCTGCTGAAACTGTTGACAGATTTTTTTCATAATATGCAGCAGAAAAGGGTCCTGCTCATTACTATCTCTGATATTTCTATATCCTAAATCAACACAGTCGGATACTTCAAGTTTAATTTTCATACTGATTGGTATCATAATCTTAAGCAGATCTTTTAAACATACCTCACTATCAAATGCATCAATCTGCAAATAACTTGATAATTCTTTCAGCAAGAAATTCCGTGTTTCCCCGGCCAATGCAATCAAGCTATCATAATTTTCAACGGTACAGTCTTTAAAACGGTACAAATCGGTGCTGATAACCGCCATATAGGCTAAAAATTGAACAATATCTTCTGCAAAAGTAAAACCTTCAAATTCCAGCTGTAAGTTTTTAATCAGCTTCTCTACCAGTTCATATTCTTCCGTTGTCCGGTAATCAAATGCAATCTCCGGCAGCTCCAGTTCAATCCGATTTTTGGCCAGACTTTGATTGCGGAAGTAAATTAAGTAAATAATAAAGCGTTCTGCATTGATATCTGAAAATACAATTCTTGATTGCGTGATAGTCTCATAAAAAATCTTTCTGATTATCTCCATATCCGCCCGTTCACATGTAAATAGCTTATTATATTCCGCTATCCCAAAATCACTTGTCGGATTTTTATCAAAATATTTATAAACACGTATCGTCAGCATAATTTTTTTAAAGTGGGCACCTTGAACAAGCATCCCATAATGCGGTCTTACAACAAGAGTCAGATTATAATCGGACATAATTTCTTTTACTCTCTGTAATTCTTTGCTTAACGGAAAGCTGACATTCAGCTCATACTGAAGAAACTCCACCTTTACTGGCTGATGTGAGGTTAATAACCTTCGTAAAATATATTGAACACGATTATCAAATTCCGTATCGATTGTTTTGGGCTGATAGATTTGGAAATATTCTTTAATACGATTTTCATATTCCTTATCCACAATTTCTAATTTATAGCCTAGTGACTGCTTGGATGTAATCAGCAGATCCGCATTGATCAGCTCTTCTTTTAAGGTCCGAATATCATTCTTGATGGTTCTCGATGTAACACCAAGCTCTGCTGCCAGCCGATCACTTGTCATATAGGTTTCCGAACGCAAAAGAAGGAGAAATAACGCCTTAAACCTAGCTTTGCCATCTAAAAATCTAAATTTATTTGACAAGTCTAAATCCATGGTGATCCCTCCTTCCATTTGCGGTATAAAATTATTCTAAATACATACTCTTCATTGTATCAATCATATCACGAGTTATTCCTAACTCTTCTACAACATATTTTTCAATAGATCCATACTTTTGAATAATCGTATCAATGGATGTAGCAATAAATTCGGAACGTGTATCAATAAAAGAATACAAATGCTCCAGGACCTCTTTATCATCAGTCAATTTTTTATACCCTTCCATTTTCACACGGTTACGTTCCTTGCGATTTTCTTCTGTAAGCATATAATCTTTCACCAGGTCATCTTTTTTCACACCCAGAATACCCAGAACAAGCATAGCTCCAAATCCTGTACGGTCTTTTCCACCGCGACAATGCTGAAGAACAGCTGGTGCATCAGGGTTTGCTGTGATGCGCAGCATTTCTCCAAAAGCTTCCTTCGAGTTGTCTTTATTGGCAAACGTACGATACTGTTCGAGAACTACATCTGCTTGATTAACCAAAGTACCTTTTTCTTTTTGCTCAATTATTTTATTAATTAAATTAATATCTTCTTTATCTTTCGAAGAAGTAAACTGCGCAGATAGCTCTGCTGCATGTGCTACCGGGTCCAGCTGATAAGTCTTTATAGAACCGTCAACCGTTTTATTCGGATATTTACTAATCTCATCATCGCTTCGATAATCAATGATTGTATGGATATCCAGCTTCTTCAAGTAGTCAACACCGGCCTCCGTCGCATTATAGATATGATCAGAACGGTATAACATTCCCCATTTAACCGTCTTCCCATTTTCTGCTTCATACCCTCCCATATCCCGGAAATTATTCATTCCTTCTACAGGAAGCGTTCTTTCACCTATAGTATAAGCTTTATCGGCGAATTTCAAAAGAAAATACGGTCTGTAATCGATTGGTCCAATATTAACGGAGAAGCTTTTCTCAGATGTTTTTAGTAAAAACTCCGGCTGCACATCTGCAGGACTCTTCTTTAGATAGACTACTACTTCCTCTTCAGCAGTGTCATCCTTCTTAAATAAAAATTTATTGTTTTCAACTTGGGTAACTTCATATTTTTTTCTCATAGTATTATCCTAGTACACCTGCCATCGTTAACAGAATAGCTAAAACCATAATTCCTACAATAAGCTGCGGAGCATATTTTCCATTTGTCCGTTTAAAAATCTTATAAACTGCGAATGTAACCAGCAAGCTGAGAATTCCAGGCATAACCTGATCAATCATCTCTTGAATTTCGATAACATTTTCACCAGCTGTAATCTGGGCGTCAATATTAATCTTAATAATACTGGCTATCAATGCCCCGATAACCATCAACCCAACTACGTTTGCCATACTGGCCAGTCTTTGCAGAAAGTTCCCGCCGGCTCCTTCGATCATTTGCACGCCTTGCTTATAACCAATATGAATTCCATAATACTTCGTACCAACGTTGACTGTGTTATATAAAAGGAACATTAGAATTGGTCCGATAACACTGCCGTTTAAAGCAAGGGAAGCACCAATACTTCCACAAATAGGGAGCCATGTGAATTTAAGAAGGCTGTCTCCTATCCCGGCTAACGGCCCCATCAATCCAGTCTTAATAGCTGTAACAGTTTCTTTTTCCTCTTCGGTAGTTGTTTCTTCTACCGCCGCAGAGACACCCATAATTAATGCATTCGCATTTACATGGCTATTATAGAATTCTAAATGACGTTTCATCGCCTGTGTTTTCAATTCATCTGGTTTATCAGCATATAACCGTTCTAAAACAGGAGTAAAGCTGGATAAAAATCCGATTGCCTGCATCGATTGGTAGTTATTTGTCACGTTCATTAATTGCATGCGCCAGAAGATTCGATTGAGATCTTTTTTAGTAATCTTATTTTGCTCATTATGCTCCGTCATAGATCATAATCCTCCTCATCATCGTCAAAATCATCTGAGTCCTGAGATTTTGATTCAGCCTTTGTTTCCTTCTCCCGTGTAGCCAAATCGTAAAGATAAGCTAACGGCAGGGCAATTAAGGTAATTGGCAATACAGATAAATCAAGGTAAACGGCAAGTGCAAAACCTGCAATGAGGAAAACCCATAATTCACCTTTCTTAATCATCATCAGCATTAATAGACCAATACCAACTGCAGGAATAATGGAACCAGCTATTGATAGTCCATCCATAATGGAATCAGGCAGTGCTTCTACTGCTTTATCAATTGCTCCGGCACCGAAATAAATAGCCAGGAAAGTAGGAACTGCACGGATTAAGAAAGCAAAAATCATAGGAACATATTGAATGCGAAATACCTTTTTAAAATTCCCCGTTTCTGCAATTCGATTAGCAATCGGATTCAAGTAAACAATCCCGGAACGATACAAAATTAATAACTGCTGTGCCAATAAAGAAGTCGGGACTGCCAACGCAACAGCAGTCGCTGTTCCGCCAGAAAGAATACCAAGAGCTGTTCCAATTGCGGAACCTGTAATAATATCTGGTGCGGAATAGGCGCCGACGTTTCCTACACCCATCCACATAACTTCCAGTGTTGCACCGATTAACAAACCAGTCTGAAGATCTCCCATAATTAATCCGACAACCGTTGAAATTAACAACGGCCGTCTGATCATTTGTGTACCGATATCATCAATCGCGCAGATACCGGCCCAAAGTGATACGAGTAAAGAGGTGACCATTTAGATGACCTCCCTCAAATCTACTTTTTCATCATTAGGAACCATTTGTACAGTTATATTTAGGCCTTTATCAAGTAATTCCTTGAATGCTTCTCTTTCTTCCGGTGTAACAGACAATGCTTTGGAGACTTTTTCTCTTCCTTCACGGTAGCGCATTCCGCCAACGTTTAAGTCTTCAACCGGCACACCATTTTCTACAGCCTCTAAAACATCCTCACTTGTTGTAAACAGAAGCATCGTACGGCGTGTAATTTTTTGCTTTTTAATAATTTCAGCAAACTTCTTCACCGGAAATGCTCTTACTTTAATTCCTGATGGAGCTGCCATTGTTAAAATATTTTTTTGCGTAGCATCATTTCCAATTTTGTCATTTAATACAACAATTTGTTCAATCTTGTGCATATTCACCCAAGTTGTTACTACCTGTCCATGGATTAATCTATCGTCAATTCTACTAAAGCAAATCATCGTCATCGTCTCCTTCTAAATCTTTATTTGTTCTAATGGATAAACCTTGTGCGTAAGCTGTCTGAATAACTTCTTCCAATTCACTGATTTCTTTCCCGCGGTTCATTAATACCTCCAGTAATAATGGAAGGTTCACTCCTGATGCAATCATCGTATTTTCTCTTGTTAGAAGGTTGCTGGCTAAGTTAATCGGTGTTCCCCCAACAATATCAGTAAGGATCAGCAATCCTTTTGAGGTATCCAGGCTTGCTACCTTATCCTCCATTTCCTGTTTGAGATCATCAAGATTATCTACAACAAAAACGCTGATTGTTTCGTAGTTTTCCTGTTCGCCCACGATTAATTGTGCGCTTTCTATTGCAGCCTTTCCAAAGTCTCCGTGTGTCATGACCAAAATTCCAACTCCATCTGCCATGCTTTTCTTCCTTTCTATATTTTATTTGTGCGTATACTTAAGTGACATCGACTCTTTTTTACTACGCTTTTATTTTATAACATATGGTATCGTTTTCAATTTCATTATTTTCACTACCAATAATGAAATTTCACTAATCTAAAGGAAATTTTTCCTTTTTAGGGTTAGATTGTGAAAGTATAAAAGTGTAGTTCATAATTTTATCTAGCTCTCATATTAAGAAAAATTAAATTAGTTAAGAGATATCAAATGTAGATAATTAATAATTAAAAATGAAAAAATTGACAGTATAAGTAATCAATAATACATTTAAATAAGAGTTACTTTTAACTATTAATAATCACAATTCTTGAAAACGGTATCTTATTAGTAGATAAGATACAAAGGAACTCATCTTTCTAAAAGCGGATGTTTCTAAAATTAAAATGTAAAGACTATATAACTCCAAGCGTTGAATTCAGATTACCCGTCAGCTTTCAAAGGACATTGAAAGAACCACATAGTAAAGGAGCGTATGATTTATGGATAATTTACCGATGAAAAAAACATTGCAGGAATATGTAGATGCCTTCAATGCCAACGATCTCGAACATCTGATGTCTTTATTTTCAGATGAAGCAAGTGTAGAAGACCCTGTTGGTTCGCCTCCTAAAACAGGCCGTATAGAAATTGAAGCGTTCTATAGAGAAAGCATGACTGGCGCCAAATTAGAATTATTAGTATCCCCACGCGGTTCTTACAGCAATGCAGCAACCATAACTTTCGCCGTCCACACAGAAAAAAAGGGCATTCTATTCGAATTGATGTCACAGATGTAATGACTTTTGATTCCGCGGGTAAAATTGCTACTATGCACGCTTATTGGGGACCGGATGATATGCAGCAGCTATAGTTTATTAAATATTTAAAACTTGTGATTTTAATTTCTTTTCGTATATCTTGTATTACTAACAAGATAGCTATTACATCACAATAATATTAGATATATTGAAAATATCCGCAGAATATATAAACCGTTTTTCGTAAAAGATACTTAAAAAGCCATAACCAAATTTTAACTTAATGAAAAAGGATGATTATCATGGGCCGTTTAACAGGTAAAGTAGCTATTATCACTGGAGCAGCTAATGGAATGGGAGCTTCAGAAGCAAAGCTTTTCGCAAAAGAAGGAGCAAAAGTAGTTGCAACAGATATTAATGATAATGTATTACATGAGGTAATTAATGAAATTAAAGCGGATGGCGGAGATGCAATCGGTTTGAAGCATAATGTGACATCGGAGGAAGAATGGAAACAGATTATCCAAGAAACTGTAAATCACTACGGTAAAGTAGATGTACTTGTAAATAATGCTGGTGTTTCCAGTCCTAAAACAATGGCTCAAATGGAAATGGACGAATGGAATAAAATAATGGATATTGATTTAAATGGCTGTGTTATCGGGATGAAATATGTGATTCCAGAATGCAAAAAGCCGGCGGTGGTTCTCTGATTAATATTTCGTCTATCGGCGGACTTGTCGGTATGGCCGGATCAAGTCCATATACTGCTGCCAAAGGTGCATTACGTTCTTTATCAAAATCAGCAGCTGTTGAATATGGAAAAGATAAAATTCGTGTAAATTCCGTTCATCCAGGTATTATTGAAACACCAATGACTGCAGATACTTTTAAGGATGCAGAAGTCTATTATAAAACATTCACACAGCTTCCTTACTTCGGAAATCCTGAGGATGTTGCATATGGTGTGCTATTCCTTGCATCAGATGAATCCCGTTTTATGACAGGTGCTGAGCTTGTGATTGACGGTGGCTGGACTGCGCTTTAATAGAGTTTAGTGATAAGGTATTGGGGGAAGCTAATATATGTAATTTATTTTAATATAGCTTGTATCTATTAATGATAAGCCCTATATTTATAAACAAAAAAAGATACTCTCTTCCTATGTAATTCATAGAAAGAGGGTATCTTTTATACAATATGTTATTTAACTCAAAACAACAAAATTAATATATTGGTTTAAAAACTTTTCTTTTTTTAATGTGTAAAAGATGACATGGATGCTGCCTGTTCATCCTCCCCATGTTTATCAATAAGAGATAATTCAAGTTCAAGAACATGAGCTAATTTTAGTAAAGTAACCAGCTTTGGTATATCTTTCCCACTTTCCATTCGGCTAATTGTTTTTTGGGGTACATTAGATAACCTTGATAGTTCTCGTTGAGATAATTCCTTTCTATCCCGGGCAGCAATCCGTTTTCCTACAATTTCCAATGAAATAAATAATTCCGGATTCTCCCTTGCTAAATCTTTTCGGACATCCTCAAAGTTCTTCATTATTATAGTACCGTGATAAACGCTTAAGGACGAAACAATCACCAAATAACAGCGAAGCAAAATTACCCTATTCAAAAAGAAAAAGATCTTCCAATCGCTGCAGCGATATGGAAAATCTTTTCTTTAACTTATTTAGCTAATGTTTTAAATTCGATTCAGCTCTTCAAAAGATTATAATACTCTTTTATGCCATCACCAATTGAATATGAAGGGTTGAAATCCAGCACTTCATTTGCTTTTGAACAATCAAGTGGAGGAATTTCATCATAGCCAAAGTCACCTGGACCTATTTTAAATACTGTGCCGGGAAATAATTCTTTCATTATAGAAACTATTTCTTCTGTACTTGTTAAATTTCCTTTTCCAATATTTATTGTTAAACCATTTGCTTCTTTATTATTGATCGTTAACCAAATGGCATTTACTACATCCTTCACATAAATATACTCTATCTTTTGATCCTTCCCCTTATCTTCTATTACATTCTCACCTTTTAAAGCTTTTTCAAGAATATATTTTATTGGGTCGTGCGTTACCCTTCCAGCTCCAAAAACAAATGGGATCCTTAGAGATGTGATATTCATCCCGTATTTTTCATAATATACCTTCGCAAGATATTCTCCTGTTACTTTAGTTACACCGTAGATAGATGCTGGTGCTGGAATAGTTTCTTCATGGAGTTTTGCTGCTTTACTATCTCCATAGATTGCTGCTGAGCTTAAATATATAATTTTCTTTATTTGAAAAAGTCTTCCTGCTTCAAGCACATTTGAAGTTCCAAGTATATTAGTATTAATTATCTTATCTGGTGAGTTTTCAAATCCTTTTGGGTGTGATACTCCGCCACCATGAACAATAATATCTATTTTATATTTTTCTAACACAGCCGCTAAGCGTGAGAAATCATCTACATTTCCCTGTTCAAAACTAAAATAGGGAGACTTTATATTCTTGTTTTCCATCATATTTATATCATAGCCGACAACCTGTAAGTTCTGCTGTAATAAGAAATTTACTAAATAACGGCCAATTAATCCATTACTGCCTGTTACTAAAATATTCAACCTTTATAGTCTCCCTTCTTGAGACTGTTCCGTAAATTTATTTCGGTATAAAAATTTTCCAGACCCAGGTTCTCCAACGACCTTGTTATCTTTAACAATTACTTTGCCTCTCGATAAAACATAGTCAATACTCCCCTGTACTTCCATACCTTCATATACATTATATTCTGTACTCTGCTTCTGAGATGCTTTCGTAATAATACTGGATTTATTGGGATCGAGAATCACTACATCCCCATCACTGCCAACATTAAGACTACCCTTCTGAGGATATAACCCAAAAATCTTAGCTGGATTCTGACTTGTTATTTCAACAAGCTTTGACATGGAAATTTTCCCTTCACAAACGCCATATTTATAAAGTAATAACAGAGTGCTTTCTATACCAGGCAAACCGTTTGGTGCTTTTGTAAAGTTATTTATACCGTTCTCTTTTCCATTTACATATGGGTGTGATGCATGATCAGAACCAATTGTAGAAATAGAACCGGATTTAATATTATGCCACAAAGCTTCCTGATCCTTATTTGTTCTTAGTGGTGGAGAACAGATGTACTTAACTGCTTCTTTCTCTTCTTGTTTTAAATACTCCTCATTCAAAACTAAATATTGAGGACAGGTTTCGCCAAAAGCGTTCACACCTTTTTCTTTAGCTCTGACAAATTCTTTTAAAGCTTCCTCACAAGTTATATGAACAATATAGGCTGGTGCTCCCGTTATTTCAGCAATTCGTAAAGCTCTCGCTGTTGCTTCTGCTTCGGTGGCAGGTGGCCTGGTATAAGCATGATAAATCGGTTTAGTATTATTGCTGCTTAATGCCTCTTCTATAAGACAATCTATTACACTGCCATTTTCAGCATGGATATTGGTTACAACTCCTGCTTTTTTTGCTGCTTTCATTAATAAATATAATTCTTCATCGTTCACCATATTTTCTTTGTATGCCATAAATAATTTGATTGATGTAACACCTTCATCTGGCAATTTAGAAATCTGTTCAAGTACATCTTTATCGCATTTATTTATAATAGAGTGAAAGCCATAGTCTATTAAAGCATTTTGAGCCTTCTCCTTCCACTCTGTTAAATCTTCTAAAAAGGTTTGAGAATTATCTGGATCTGTATAATTTATTATCGTAGTTATTCCCCCGGCTGCAGCCGCTCTTGTTCCTGTTTCAAAGGCATCCAGAGTTCCTTTAATCCCAAGATGAGTATGGGGGTCAATTAAACCTGGCAGTACATATTTATTTGTTGCATCCAGAATAGTATCTTCATTGCTGCCAGTAATCTGATTGGATATCATGTTAATTTTTCCATTATCTATTTTTATGTCCGCTTGAAAGGTTTCGGAAGCTGTCACTATTATCCCGTTCTGTATAATTGTAGCCATCTTTTGCCTCCTAATTTATTTATTCATATAATGAATCGCAGTATTTGCTAACAGGTTCGTTCCTAACGTAATATCCTCTGCTTTTGCAAATTCTTTAGGATTATGACTTCCATTTTCAGATCTGATAAAAATCATACCCATGTCCGTAATTTCTGCCATTAATTGTGCATCATGGCCACCACCGCTTGGCATTTCAAACGTCTTCATATCAAGCTCCTGGCTTTCTTTCCGCATCGTCTCTAAAATATGTGGTGCTGATTTGGCAGGATTTGCTTTTAATTTACTGGTTATTGTGTATTGTAAATTCCTGCGTTCGCAGATTTCTTTAATTCTTTTTTCGAGCGTATCGAGAATAGCTTCTCTGCTTTCTAAATCGGTATCGCGAATGTCAATAACTGTAGAAACTCTGCCGGGAATAATATTTACCTGGCTTGGTTGAACATCCATTGTAGCTGCTGTCCCCACAGCATTCCCTCCAGATTTATTCACAATTTCTTCTACCGCCAAAGCTGTTTCACTGGCCCCTAATAAAGCATCGTAGCGTAAATCCATTGGCGTAGCACCAACATGGTTAGGTTCTCCTTCAAAAACTACCTCTGTTAATGACAAACCCGTAATAGCTGTTACAATGCCAACCGGAGCCTTCTCACGAATCAAAATTGGCCCTTGTTCCACATGCATTTCCAGATATAATTCAAACTCTGTATTCTTCCTTACTGCCTTATCAATATTATCTGCATCTAAACCAAAATCTTTTAATATTTTATATCTGGAATCACCATTACTATCCGTAACTTTAAGGTCTTCTTTTGTTAGCTTGCCTGCCATCGCTCTGCTTCCAAACACTCCACCGGATTGAAATCTTGAACCTTCCTCTTCGCAGAAAGCTATCACTTCCAGTGGACGCATATTAGAGATGCCTTCTTCTTTTAAATGCTGTGCTACTTCTATGCCAGCAATGACACCCACAGTACCGTCATACTTCCCTCCGTTTCCAACAGAATCAACATGTGAGCCTAATGCAACAGCCTTTAATCCAGGGACATCTCCTTCTTTTCTGCCAATTAAATTTCCAGCCTGGTCCAGTCTCACATTTAATCCTGCTTCTTCCATCCATTCGCTAATTAGCTCCAGACCTTCTCTATATTCTTTCGTTAAGGCTATTCTGGTGACTCCGCCTTCTTCGGTTTTTCCGATTTGGGCTAGTAATTCTATTCTTTGTTCTAATCTCTCTTTGCTTATCAAAGTACAAACCTCCATATACTGCATTTTATATATACATTGATTAAATTACATTACTGTTTGTATCTTTCTTTTGAGAATCTGTTATCGCTGTCCGTTTTGACCACATTAAAGCGAGATAAGTAACAGCAGCTACTCCTACACCAATAAACCAGTTATAATTATATAAATAACTAATAGATGGAACGATTAATCCGCTATATGCAGCTAAAGCACCTACTATAAAAGCTATTAAACCATTTCTATTCCACCCTCCATATATCCCGTCATGACGGAATAGGCTTGCAAGGTTATAGTTCATTTTACGAATAATAAAGAAATCTATTAACATAATCCCCAATACGGGAGCCATTGTTGCTCCGATTGCTCCCAAAACTACATCTAATGCTCCGCCTTCTTCATACCAAAGCCAAGGTGCAGAAATGGCGCCAATCGTTAAAGCTATTGCACCGGATTTACGGAAATTTAATTTTGATGGAGCCAGATTAGTTAAATCATATCCAACTGCCACCCCATTTGTTGCAACATTTACCGATAAAGTAGATACTAAAATAGAAAGTGCTCCAACAATCACTATGAAAGGGTTTTCAAATCCAGCTAAAACGTAAATTGGATTTGTTACAGGTTCATCAAATGCGTACATCGTTCCTGCTGTAGTCAATAGTGCCATGAGTGAAAATAAGATAAACATCGTGGGCATTCCCATTCCTTGCCCTACAATATGATCCTTTTGTGATCTGGAAAATCTGGTTAGATCAGAAATATTTAAGATAAGGGTTGCTACAGTACCTAGTAAAGCTGTCATCCCAAGAAAGAACGTAGGCCAGAAATCCTCACTGGAAATGGTTGAAGGTATGGAAACCAGATTACCTAATCCACCGGATACATTTGCAGCCCAAAATACTAAACCAACTGCAATAACCATGATTACCGGCCCTGCCCATGCTTCAAATTTTCTAACTCGTTCCATTCCATGTGTAATAACAATTGCATGTAATGAAAAAGTGATAACAAATGCAATAAATTCATTTAATCCAAGACCTAAAACATTGATGTTCCCTAAGCTATCCCACGCTGGAAAAGAAGATGCAAGAATTACATTAACAGCGATACTGCCAATGTACATATGCACTCCAAACCAGAATATCCCTAGACAAGCCCGAATAAATACTGGTATCTGGGCACCTTTTGTTCCAAAACTGGCACGGATTAATACGGGGAAAGGAACCCCATATTTTGAGCCTGAATAACTATTAAATGCAATTGCAATAAAAGCAACTAAATAAGCACTGGCAACACAAGCAAATGCCTGCCAAAAACTCATTCCTGCCACCATTAAATGAGCTGCAACCTCCCATGCAACAATATTGTGGACAATCCCCATCCAAATTGTAGCGTAAGCCCACCAGGTCCAATTCTTCTTTTCACCTGTTAATGGAGCAAGATCAGAGTTATACAAATTTTTATTGGGTTCTTTTCCTTCCACTAAAACTCTTTCTTCTTTCATGACAATCCCTCCATTATATAAATTGAACATTCTGAATTATCTTCTAAGCATTAGAGCATTACATCTCCACAATTCGGACCAAGCGTTTGGCCTGTATAAATATTTCCATCTGGTTCCGAAGCCAGAAAAACAGCAGTAGGAGCTACTTCTTCTACTTTTCCAAATCGAGGAATCACTAATTCTTTTTGCTTGTTTTCCTTCCATTCATCACTTACTTCATTCATCAGCTTTGTTTCAATCGGACCTGGAGCTATACAGTTTGCTGTAATTCCATATTTCCCGAGTTCCAGCGCTACAGACTTCGTAAAGCCGATAACCCCGGCTTTAGCAGCTGCATAATGGCTATGTTCTACACTTCCTTTTTGAGCAACCTGTGAAGATATATTAATAATTCTCCCAAATTTATTTTCTGTCATATAAGGAACAGCTGCTCTTGTTGTTAGAAAGATACTTGTTAAATTCACTTCTATCATACGGTTCCATGTTAGCGCATCCATTTCATGAATGGGTGTGGGTGTAGAAATTCCTGCGCTATTAACTAAAATATCAATTTTTCCATAGTTTTCTATTGTATTAGAAATTAGCGTTTGCACCATATCCTCTTTAGAAATATCTCCTTCTGTTATGATTACCCGGTCTCCATACTGGTTCATTTCTTTTTTAAACGCTTCTTTTTCCTCGATATTTCTAGCCAAGTAATTTATTGATACTTTCGCACCCTCTTGCAGAAATGATGTTGCTATCGTATAACCGATGCCTCCTCCAGGGCCAGCACCAGTTATAATAGCTACCTTATTTTTCAGTTTCAATTCTACCACTCCTTAAAGCTATTACAATTCAGCAATAGCATCGATTTCTAAAGGTATCCCTTTTAAATCACATCCAATTGTAGTTCTGGCTGGTAAGTTATCTGTGAAAAACTCTTGATAGACTTTGTCATAGATTTCAAAATCATCTAAGTTAGTTAAATATGTGTTCACTTTAACCACATCTTCCAACCTGCCGCCTGCTGCTTCTAATACATTCTTAACATTGGTAAGTGCTACTCTTGTCTGTTCTTCGATAGTCTCTGGAACCTTACCAGTTTTTATATCAACCGGTGCCTGTCCTGCAACATACACCGTATTATTTTTTTTAGTAGCTTGAGAAAAATGTCCACCTGGCTTTGGAGCCAGACTTGTATTAATAATTTCTTTCATGATAATCTCCCCTTTAATATATTTTGAAACAAATCATGTTATTTCCTTTTATATTCCTTGCGTACTACGCACTGTATCTAAATAGTTATAGAGTGTGTATTTGGAGATTCCATAGTATTCACAGATTTTATCCCCTGACTTCTGAATGAGAAAAGCCCCTTTTTCATCCAGATATTTTATCCCCTTCATCTTATCCTCTTTGCTCATATGTGCGACTGGCTTCCCTACATGATTTTGAGCTTCTTGAATTAAAAGGGCTAATACATCATTCACGTTATTCACAAATACTTCCTTTACATCTGTATTAATTTTATTCAGGTCTGTAAATTCCTTAATAGATGTTTCAGCCATCATCAAACTTGTGATATCAAAATTAATACATATACATCCGATAGGTTTTCCTTCACTATTTCGGATGTACATTGTAGTTGATCTCAACATTCTTCCGTCTTTTGTCTTTGTCAGGTAGTTATGTTTATCACCTTCCTGATCCGTTCCTCTCAAAACTTCCAATCCTAAATTCGTTCCTGTATCCCCCACTTTCCTGCCTGTAACATGGCCATTTTCAATCCGGACAATTAAACCGCTTCCATATTTCTCATGCTGCGTTAAATCAAGAAGCACAACTTCACAATCACTGCCAAACTGTTTAGCAATACCTTTTACGGTCGACGTCAAAAAATCAATTTCCTCGTTAATATGTTCCATTTTAAAGAGCTCCTATCTATGAATATTCACAATGTTATACTAATTAATTTTTTTTAGTTTGTCAACATTTTTTTTAGTTTGTTTTTTGAAGATTAGAATATAAAAAGAAGAGCAACAAATTCTCATAAAGAATCTATCACCCTTCTTTAACATCATTTTCTATTTCTTATTCAAATTATTCTACACTAAAATCGTACTATTTTATTTTTAGAACTTACCCAATCTAATAAGACTTAACAAACCCGCCATCAATCAACAGTGTCTGCCCAGTAATATACGTATTTCGATAAGATCCTAAAAAGACAGCAGCTTCTGCAAATTCTTCCGGTGTACCATATCGGCCGATTGGAATAGAAGCCTGAACATTATTTTGCCAATCCTTTAGTTCAACCTGTCTCTTCTCTGCATTTTTCTTATCAAGGCTTCGCAATCTATCCGTATCGATTTTGCCCGGCCCGACGATATTGATTAATATCTGGTCCTTTGCATAATCTTCTGCCAGCGATTTGCAAAGTGCTTGTACACCGCTTCTAAATATATTGGAAAGCAACAGCTCGCTGATTGGTTCTTTAATAGAACTCGAGGCAATATATATAATTCTCCCTTGTCCATTTTCCTTCATTAAAGGAATCGCTTCTTTTATTGCTCGTACAGAACTCATTAAAGTCAGCTCAAAAGCATCATACCAAGCTGCTTCATCACTGGTTTCAAAGTTAATAACCGGCGGTCCTCCTGCATTACTTACCAGTACATCAAGGACGCCAAAGTGTTCCTTCACAAAAGCAAATAAACGATTGATATCTTCCTTTTTCGAAACATCTGTAACGAATGGAATTACTTCACGGCCTGTCTGAGTTGAAATTTCATCTGCTGTTTTCTTCAGGGTCTCTTCATTTCTGCCAGTAATGATGACAGATGCCCCTCCTTCTGAATACTTCTTCGCAATTTCTCTGCCAATGCCTTTGCTTGAAGCTAAAACTAATACCTTTTTGTTTTTTAATTTCAAATCCATTGTTTATCGCTCCTCTCTTTGTTATTCATAATATATCATAGCGGGGTTCGTAAGGAGGAGGTGCTGTCTTTTTCCGAGGAGAACTAATGACTGTAGACATTGTTTCCATCTAGAAATCTTTTTCCAAATAAAAAACAGCCACTCTTTTAAAGACGCTGCAGAAGACATAACTTCTATGAGCATATCAATGAGTCTTCTATGTCATGAATCAGGCTCCTCTTTCTTTTTACCTAAACCAGTTTTATTCATGTTTAACTTCCAATTCTCAATTGCATCCTTTGTTACCGCCAAATGTTTAACTGATGTCTCATACTCCAGCGATGCTACACACATAAATAAAATATCAATCACCTGGAGTTGGGACATTCTGGATGACATAGCACCACTCCTAAATGTTGGTTCTCCAGTCGCGGACGTATATAAATTAATACTCGCCTGCTCTGTAACAGGCCATTTCCCGTACCTTGTTAAACTAATTGTACCTGCACCATTTTCACGGGCAATCTCTAGGATATTCGCAACTTCTTCTGTTTCGCCGGAAAAAGATATACCAACAACTACATCGTTTTTTTCTGCATTTGCAACAAGGGTTGCGGCCATGTGCATATCTTCAAAAGCATATGCATTTTTATTAATCCTTAAAAACTTCTGTTCAGCGTCATGTGCAATAATACTTGATGCGCCTACCCCAATAAAGTGTATTCTGCGTGCTTTTTTTAAAAGATGGACCGCCTGATCAAGTTCATCAATACTTAGTAATTCCGCTGTTTCCCGAATCGTTTGAATACTATTATTTGTCATTTTCTCGATAATAGACATCGTGCCCTCATTCGGTTTAATATCCTGAATTCCTGCTTGAGTTGTTTTTTGCAGGTCGCCTGCCACTCTTATTTTTAACTCATGAAACCCTTTTAAATTTAATGATTTGCATAATCGAATGACAGCTGCTCCACTTGTTGCGCTTCTTTTTCCAAGATCGTTCGCAGTTAGTGAAATGATTTCTTGCGGATTCTCTAAGATATATGTTGCTATTTTCTTTCCAGATGGTGATAGCCCGGAAAACATTTCGTTAATTCTCATTAAACCACCTGTCATATAAGCCATCCTATCAACTCCTTTCTTATATAGTCTTCTATTTTCAAATGCTATTTATTTTCGATTTTTCTTTTCAGGTCCATAATATAAAATCACTCACCATATCAAAAGAATAATTCATATCCTGCAATCCAGCAATTCCGGGAGAGCTTAACAACAGCCTTTGGTCAAATCAAGAAACCTTTTTAGCTATTACTAAACGTATACAGGTCAATAGTTAAATTTTTTCTGATATCAATTAAATCTCTCTTAATATATTTCTTCTAAACTTTAAACTTTTCTTAGTAACTGAGATTACTGATTCTGAATTGTAATTGGTAGTTTCCCATTCACTTCTTTCTTTCCAAAGATCGCACCTGCAGCTGTCTCCAATGCACAAGGAGTAAATTCATACGTATTAAGATAAGCAGGCACTTTTGGGAAATACCTTAAAACATAAGGATTTTTCATCGCCACAACCACTACATAGGCGCCAATTTCTATTAGTTTTTTTATAAGCATTAATTGGCTACTTTCTACCGCCACGGATAAAGTGCCTATAATAATAGAATCATATTTTTTTACTTTCTTAACCATCTCATTGATTTCATCGATTGATATCTTGTTATTCAATTGTTCTACATCAGCAAATGGTTGGTACCGTAGAACTGCTTCTCCTAAATTAAATTCCATATTTCTTCGATCCTCTACCCGCACCATTTCATCGTTTTCGGGATAAAGAACTAGAACCTTATCGTTTATATCTAATGGGAGTAAACCATCATTCTTAACAATGGTTGTACTATTCCGGTAAACTTCTGCGGCAAGCTCCTTATGTTCATTACCACCTACAATTGGGGGGACTTTTACGTCATCAAGCTGTATGTTATCCCAATCAAGATACTTTTCTTTTAAGCTTTGTATTCTTCTATTGGCATCTGTTATATAATTCATATCAATCTCGCCAGAATCTATTGCGTTTATAATCTCCTTTACTGCACCTTTTTGACGTTCAAAAGTATGTGATATCATGACGAAATCAACTCCTGCCTTCACAGCAGCAACGGCTCCTTTTTCAGTCCCAATTGTTTGAGAGATAGCGTCCATCTCCATACAATCAGTTGTTATTACTCCGTTATAACGGAGTTTTTCCCTTAGTAAACCTGTAACAACTTTTCTAGATAACGTTGCAGGCAAATCTGCTTTTGATTCGATTGCAGGGAAATAGATATGTGCTGTCATAATTGTATCAGCACCTGCTGCAATACACTCTTTAAATGGCTTCAATTCTACTTTTTCCAATCTTTGAAGATCATGGGATATTACAGGTAAATCAAGATGGGAATCAACATCCGTATCACCATGTCCCGGAAAATGTTTCAAGGTAGTTATTAGCCCAGCCTCTTGCATTCCTCTTATTGTCTCTCTTCCAAATTGTGCCACCTTTTCAGCTGACTCACCAAATGAGCGGACACCTATCACTGGATTTTTAGGATTATTGTTTATATCTAAAACAGGAGCCAGATTCCAATTTATCCCTAATCCAAGTAATTCTTTCCCTGTCGCAAAGCCAATTTCATATGCATTACTAATGTTATCCGTAGCGCCCAGAGCCATTGCCCCAGGAAATATTGTCGTCCCTTCATCCAAACGGCGCACAATCCCATTTTCCTGATCCACGCATATCAATAGCGGGTATTTATAACCAGCTTTTTTAGCTTCTTTTTGCAAGTTCGTTGTCAAATTTAATACTTCAGCAGAGGTACCAATATTACGAGTGAATAAAATAATACCTCCTACATAATAGGTATTAATTAATTCTTTCACCTCAGGAGTAATCTGCTTTCCTTCAAATCCAACTATTAATAATTGACCAGCTGCTTTATTCAAGCCGGAAACACCTCTTTCATCACGGATTTTATAATCATGTTTCTATAAATGTAAAATTATTATCGTTTCATAATAAGAAAAGCTGTGAGCCTTAGAGAAGGAACACAACTTTTCTTATTAATTCAAAGTACTTTCACTAATACAAAAGGTCTAAAGCGCATGATTTGAGGTAAGATTTGAAGATAGAATATTTTGGTTTTTCAAATCTTTACTTTAACATGACTGCCCTTATTTATTATTTGCATGCATCTTTGTATACATGAAAAACATTTCCTTTGACAAATGCCTAATCGTTTCCGTACTCATCAATTGGTCTTCAGCATGCATGAATAATAGAGAAAACGGAACTTCTTCTCCTTGGGCTTCTTTTTGAATGAGTTGTCCATGAATTTTATGCGCTTCAATAAAAAAATGATTTGCTTCATCCATTTTTGACTCACCTTCTGCAAAGTTCCCTTCTCTTGCTTCCTGTAATCCTTCAATAATGAGTGATCTTGCAGTCCCTGCATTACTAATGATTTGCATATATAATAATTCCATTTCTTCCATTCTTTTGCCTCATTTCTTATTGACAAGCTTTTCCGCAAATTCTATTACTGCCGTTCCATCGTTCATCCCGTAGGCTACCGTATCAATAACATCTACAGGAATATTTTGTGGTTGAGCAATCTTTTCAGCGTCTTTTCTCCAAAACCTCATTTGTGGTCCAATTAAAACGACATCAGCATTTGAAATATGTTTTGCTGCTTCTGCTTCAGGAACAGCCCATATTTTATAATCTTTCCCCTGTTCCTCAGCTGCTTTTTCCATTTTAGTGACTAATAAACTCGTTGACATGCCTGCACTACAAACTAATAAAATATTCACGTTAACCTTCATCTCCTTTTTTATATTATTACTGCATTACTTTTTGTAATAAAATTTGACTGCCTCCATCGATAAAATCAAGCAATGGAATATCTTGCGGAATAACTTCACCGATTACATTCACTTTGTCGTCTTGATTCAGATCTGTTAATGTAATTTGGATTTCCCCTGCATATCGGCCATAGTTATTATTATCAATTGTAATGGATCCCTTTTTACGGTCTGTTGTATGAGCCGGGTTTAAATTTTCATTATAATGGAGATCAATACGAGATTTCCCAAAACGGACCAGGTCCCTTGCTGGGTCCCGACGATTAATCTGAACATTTTCTAAATACGTATGAAAAACGGCAAATTCCGGCCTGATTTCCCCCCTATACCTAATTGGGATAATACCATCTGCAAGTAAAGAAAATTTTTCTAGTGTTTCATCCGTTAAGGATGGATCTCCAATATAAACTTCATCGACAAGCCCATTTTTCTTTAAATCCAAACAGGCATGGACCGGTGACATGTCCCGATGTTCTTCTAATGTTGGCAAGCCTTGATATAATGGCTTTCTTTTTATTTCATCACCTGCAACAAAGGCAGATATTCCTATTTGGTATTTTTTCAATAATATGTTTTTTTCGATAAAATATTCTCTTGCTAATCCTGTTTCAGGCCGAGGATAAAAGTTATGTGCTGCCTCTGTATTATCCACGTTTAGCCCTTTATTAATTAATTTTGCCAGAATCTCATCTGTTAATGTACTTGCATTTAAAGAGATTTTCATTTTTTTAGATAGTTGAACAATCTCTTCCAAACTTAAACCATAATCAACCCGGAGGCCTGTAATCCCCCATTTCAGTAATTGATCCACATTATTTATATCCATGTCCAGATATTTAAAAGATTTGGGGGAGATGTCAGCAAATAAATCCATTTGGTGTTTTTTTGCTTCACTGCCCAGATGAAAAAGTAATGCTTTATAAGACTTTGTATCATCTTCCGGAATATGAAGTGATGTAAAAATGGAGGAAAACCCATTTCGGGCTGCTTTTTCAATCCATTTTTGATTAAATTCTTCGTTTTCCTTTGACAGATAAACGGAAATGCCAATCATTGTAATCCTCCTACCTTATTAATGTAAATAGTCTTGTTTCCTTGTCGCGAGCATAAACGCCTTAGAAGCAAGATTTCTATTACCAACTTCTATTGCTCTCATAGTTGCCATGGTTCGGTAATAATCTTGATATGGAACGTTCGCCTCATTTGTTCTAAACAATTCATAATGTGAAACTGCTTCAAACCATTGATCAAATGTGTCTTTAATATCTACATAAATTTGTGGAAGAAATCCATTCAAATCTTCACAGTTCTCTCCAAAGTATACATGCTCCACATGGTGAGGTTCTTGCTCTGTTTTGACATTCGGGTTTTCCGCCATTTTCACAGCTGTCAGGACCATATCATGTGTCAGGACATGACGCGGGTGAAGGCTCCCTCTCCAATGAGTAACGATAATATCTGGTTTTTCTTCTCTAAACAATTTACAAAGGTCCATTTCCATCTCTTCTTGGGGAGGTAATTGACCGGCTACGTAGCCAGTCCAAATTGATTTTGCTCCCATCGCTTCAGCAACTTTAGGCATCTCCTCTTCCAATTGTCTTCCATATTCCTCTGGTGTTTTATTCTTATTTCCTCTTTCCCCTCTTGTAATATGCACGAACGAAGCCTGATGACCTTCTTTCGTATACTTAATGGAGACTGGGCCCGCCATTAATTCAGCGTCCAAGGCATGTGCTCCGATTGCCATAATATGATGTTGTTTCTTCAATTTAAATCCTCCTAGTCAATATTATTTTTAGAATATTCAAGTGAAACCTGTTAAAAACCGCGTGATAAAGCTAGTTAACTTTTATTTAATCTTTTTTATTATTGCATGACGTTTCATGACTTTCATGCCAGCCCGATCGTAAAAACGCTGTGCCCCGCCATTTGTCCAGGCAAGCCAGACATGATAAATTCCTCTGCTGTACATGTCCCATAACATTTCATAAAATAAAACACTCCCTATTTTTTTCCCACGCATTTTTTCCGAAACCCCAAAGGGGCCGAAATGCCCCTCCAAATCATCAATAGCGCGCTGACAATAACCCACAATGTTTGAATGTTGGTCTATTGCTAAGAGAATGCGTTCTTCTCCTTTAAACTTCTCTAAAGTTTCACGAACATTTCTTACCCATCCACCTGAGAAATTCTCTTTTAAAAACTCTATAAGGGACAATGTGTATTTCTTAGAAAAAGGAATAACCTGGATATCATGTTCTTTCTTCAAGCCATCCCTTATCCCTTTGATTTCCTCAGGAATGGTAAAATTGTATAAAACCATGTCCATTCCCACCGCTTCTCCTAGCGTTTCATATCCAAATGATTCGAAAAATAGAATTGAACCGCTGTAAGCATCCTTGTCAGGGCCAGGAAAAAAATAATTCGGACTATAGGCACCAAGTGTTATATTTGTTTTCCCCAGATTTTCAAACTTTTCCTCGATAATTTTCACTAACTTCGATCCAATTCTTTTCCGTTGATAGTCCGGATGAACAAACATCACAGGAATCCATGCCCGTTCTGGCTCCATCCCCCTATCCTCATAGGGGAATTTGCGAACCATTCCAAGGCAGTAACCAATCACTGAGCCATTTTCATTCTCTGCAACTAAGCATAATTCTGGATCAAAATTTGGATCTAATAATATTTTTTTATGGAAGATATTTGAACTAACCGGATCTTTCGTCAGACATTGATTCCACACTTTAATAACTTGTTCTTCATCATTATCTCTATAATTTCTAATCTTCACAGAGTCCATTTCTTTATCACCTCATCTTAAAATTAGTCCGTGCTTTGTTTTTCATTTTCATGCTGTTCTTTTAATGTCTGTTTTTCTAAAACCTTATAAAATGGAAGCCAAATAAAGAACATAATGACAAGATTAACAGTAGCAAGCAAAGCACCTGCCCAGCTTCCACCTGTTCCAAGATAGCCGGCAATAGGCCCTGGAACTGTAAATGGAATTGCAGCGAAGGGAGCTGGCACTAGTCCAATAGAAATTATGAAGTAGCTGAATATAAATAGGAATAAGTGACCAAATACCCATGGAACAAATAGAATGGGATTTAAAACTATTGGCAGCCCAAACATAATCGGCTCTGCAATATTAAAGATGGATGGAGCAAGTGCTAACTTTCCTAAAGTTTTATATCTTTTAACAGCTGACATCATCATGAGGACAACCAACGGCAACGGACTTACTCTGACAAACTCAGCCATAAATTGTGCGCTGGCAATGTATGGGACTGTTTCCCCAGCGTCTGCAGCTGCAGTGTTTGCTCCGAGCATGTCTATCCAAACAGGTGTCATTACTGAACCAACTACATTACTACCGTGAATTCCAACAAACCATAGGATACGATCAACAAAAAAAGCACCAAATTGAGCAACAGCACTTGTCCCTCCTGCAATGATTGGTTCAAATCCAGCCATAATCACAGCAGCAACATCAACTTGAAGTATATAACGCAGAATCCACCAAAGCACCATGGTAGCGAATACTGGTATTAAAGCAGTAAAAGCATTTGTAACCATCGGCGGTACACCCTCAGGCATTTTTATAACAATGTCTTTTTTAATTAAGTAACGATGAATTTCTGTACTGATAATTGCAACAATGATAGCTGTAAACATACCAGTACTCCCAAGATTATCGGCTGGTAAATAGGCACCTATCTCCTCGCTTACACCAACAGGAAATAGAATTAAAAAACTAAACAAACTAATCATAGCACCTGAAAATGGATCTACCTTTTCACCGTGCTGATTATAAAAACTCGACAAAAAATACCCTATTCCTGTTGCAAGACCAATAGACAGCAGCCCCATCGTTGCATTATTTGCACTGGACAAATGTCCAGAAATTGGTTCAATCAAATTTTGCCAGGCTTGGACTGGAAAAGAACCTAAAAGTACAAAAAACGATCCAAGAATAATAAATGGCATCAATGTTATAAAAGCCTTTTGGATTGAATCTAGGTATCTATTTCTAGATATCCGTATTAAGGGCGGAGCAACTTTTTCCTCAATAACATACGTTAATTTCTCCATCACTGCCACTGTGATTTCACACCTTTCTTTTTATTCTTTTAATGTCTTATGGACGGAACCTTCTGTTTTCTTCAAACACTCAACAGCCTCATCATAGGATAAATCAGTCAATAACATAATAATAGCCGTCTTTGTTTCATAGTTAGCCATTTTCAAATATGCTTCGGCTGTTGAAAAATCGCATTGTGTTGCTTCCATAACAATTTTTTTTGCTCTTTCTTTAAGTTTTTCATTAGTTGGTTGCAAATCTACCAGTAAATTTTGATATGTTTTTCCAACACCAACCATTGAGGCTGTTGACAGCATATTTAAAATCATTTTTTGCGCCGTCCCCGCTTTTAATCTTGTTGAACCGCTTAAAACCTCCGGCCCACAATCAATCTCAATTTTTGTTTTAGCAACTTTTCCAATCATAGAGTTCCTATTACTACTGACAGCAACAGTGGCTGCACCTATATCATCAGCATATTGAAGACCACCTATAACATAAGGTGTTCGTCCACTTGCTGCAATGCCAACTACAATATCTGAATCCGTTAGATGAATAGATTGTAAATCATTTCTGCCTAATTCTTCACTATCTTCCGCTCCTTCTACTGCTTGAACAAAAGCTTCATTACCTCCAGCAATTAAACCGATGACCTCTTTGGGATCTGTTCCAAACGTAGGAGGACACTCAACAGCATCAAGTAAACCAAGTCTTCCACTGGTCCCTGCGCCTAAGTAAATCAGTCTGCCACCAGATTTTAATGAAGTAATAATATTATTTACAGCTTCTGTTATATATAGGATATTTTCTTTTATAAGATAAGCTATTTTTGCATCTTCATCGTTCATGATTTTCAAGAATGCTTCTGTTGACATCTCATCAAGATTCATAGTTTTCTCATTTCGTTTTTCTGTAGTTAAATCGTCAAGCATTTCTTTCCTCCCTTTGTAAGCGCTTTATTAAATTGATTATAATTTATCTTATACCATATGAAATAAAAATTCAATATATTATATAAAATTTTCGAATTTTTATTTCACTATTTTTGTCTTCACACTGCAAAAATAAAATATAAAATTACGTTTATAAGCTTAAAAGCTTCAACCCGAATTCTCATTTCTACTTCTCTTTGACGAATCACCTAAATTCAGAAGGATGACCACTTAAAGCAACGGTTGGTACAAATTTACGATACTTCTTCACCTGGTAAGTTCAATTGAAACTAATTATGTATACATTAAGTATAGACGCTGCGACTTGTGCCCTCTAAGTCCAAACAAATCGGGCATTACTGACTGATCAGCCCTCATGTTTTTCATACTTTAGAATTTGTCCATAGAAACTGTGCCATTTTAATTTCAATTCTTGGTTCATGCACATTTCACTTCCTTTCAATCTGTACGTCCAGCCTGTTTTACAAAGTAACGTGACTGTTTTCATTACACATGTTTACAGGAGGTAAAGCCACAGGTCATTCCCCTACTTCCGTACTATGAGAACGTCTGACTACTCTATCCGCAATGTTCACTTCGGATGTCCCTTATAGAATATCGCCCTTGTACCATAGGTGAGATAGAGTCCTCACAGGGTCATCGTACCGCCCTTCATGTACATACCCAACACCATCACATGACAGACTCCTTTTTGTCGGCTCATAACTTTGACTAAAGGTATTCTAATTGAGACTTCCCAGATTTTTCGCTCGGTCGTCAATCTGCCACGCCGCCTTTGTGTTTCACGGTTTCCCATTTGGGTCTGTGCTTTTCGCCTACGGGTCTCTCGATTTTCCGTATCTCCTTCAAACATTGCTTCACAACAATGCTCTAGATTAGGCTTCTTGGGTTGTATGAGCATCTCCAAGTAAGGTTTTTCACCTTTGTGGCATTTCTTGTTCTGTGCTTTTTCATACCGTTTTACTGCGTAACGTGTACAATTACACTTAATTAAGAAACGTTCCACGCATTAGCGTGGAACGGTACGACTGCCTGTCCGAAAAGCTTCCTAGCAAGTTAGGAAGCTTTGATTAAATCTTTATTATATATTGAAAGGTTTAGCTGGGATAGATACTTTATCAAAAAGGAATAGAATGTCTTCTGATGGGCATAATAAGTATTTAATTTGGATACTTAAATCCTTAATGTAACGTTTAGGAAATTAATATTGATTAATTCGTTACTTCATCATTTATTTAATGGTATAATAAACGTGTTAAAGAAGGAGGGATGTAAGGTGAACAGAGTATATGAAGTCATTCTAGAAGAATACGGATACGACGAACCTGTATTCACAAAAGAATTGAAAAATCGCATGAATATGCCAGATGGGACCTTACGCCAAAATTTGAAAAGATTATCTGATAAAGGTGATTTGATTAAAGTAAAAGATGGTATTTATTATGTACAAAGAACTAACAGTATTTTAAAAAAACCCCGTGTAAATATTGATAAAGTGATAACAAGAAAATATATTAAATCAATCGATCAAAGTGTAGTAGGTTATATTACTGGAATTAATTTTGCAAATCGGCTTGGTTTAACCTCTCAAACGGCTAGTGTAACAACCGTTGTAACGAATGAAACAGGGAGACCGGAACATACAATAACACTTGGTAAAAAAAGAATTAAGTTAAAAAAGCCAAGAGTTAAAATTAATAACGAGAACTATAAATTATTACAAATATTAGATTTATTAAATGACTTTGATCAAGTTAGCGAGATGCCCTTAGAAAATTCTATTAGTCTAATAAATGATTATCTAAAAAATGCTAATATCGTTACAAGTGACTTCAAACCTTATATAAAATTCTATCCAAGAAAAGCTTTGGAAAACTTATTAGAAATGGAGCTTTACAATGAATTTACACGAAAATAAATCAGTATTTCAGGAAATAATTGAAGCTGCATCTGATGATTTTAACTTACAGCCATTTCAAGTGGAAAAAGATTATTACGTTTCATTATTTTTAAAACATCTACAGGAGGTTGCGCCAAATATAATATTTAAAGGCGGTACCTCTCTTTCTAAATGCTACGATGCCATTAATCGTTTTTCCGAGGATATTGATTTGACTATTGATTTTGAAGCGGACAAGTTAACAAGCGGTCCTCTAAGAAGGATTCAGGAACCATTGAAAAACTCTATTAGAAAGACAGGAGAAAAATTGGGATTTACCTTGTTAAATAGTGAACCTATACGTTTAGGGAGGATTTTTAATCAGTATAGACTAGGTTATAATTCAGTTTATACTGATAGAGTTAATTCACAAATGTTAGACCATATTCTTATCGAAACAATGCTGGCTTATAGATCTTTCCCATACGAAATTAAACATGTCAGTAACTACATAACAAAATTTTTAAAGAAAGAATATTTAACTAACATAATTGATGATTATAATTTGCAGCCATTTACTATGCGTATCCAATCTATTGACCGGACTTTTTTGGACAAGTTATTCGCAGTTTGTGATTACCATTATGATAAAGATTATTCTAGAAAATCAAGACATATATACGATATCCATATGATTTATAAAAGTAACCAAATTGATACAGAGAATTTATTACCTCTTCTAAAACAAGTAATAGAAACCAGGAGGACAGGCAAAAAAACATATTCTTGTCAAGTGGGCTTTAGATTTTTTGATGTATTACAAGAAATTATTAATAATGATGCCTTTAAAGAAGATTATGAAACTAATACAAGTGAATTTTTATCAGATTATGTTGATTATGAAACTTCTATAAAATCTTTACAAGAAATTATTATAAAAGACTGGATACCGAATGAGATTCCAGCAGACCCTTAAGTCTTTTGAAATCAAAATAAGTTTTAAATGAAAAATATAATTATTCCTTATCTTATGTATATACTTTCTTATATGCAGGAGCCCATCATATTAAAATCAATATGATGGGCTCCTGCAGTTTCATCTCTTCATTTTAAAAATTTTTATCAAATGTATCTAAGGCGCCCGACCAGTTAAAAGCTTGACAATCAGTATGATTAAAGCCACAACCAGTAATATATGAACAAGATTTCCGGCTACTCCTCCAATGAAGCCCAGCAGCCATAAAACTAAAATGATAACGATAATCGTCCAAAGCATCGTCTGACCTCCTCACTTCTTCTTTCAATTACAATTCCCCGTTCTTATTATTTGTAAACAAAAGGTTTATAACTACGATGATTTTCAGAAATAATGCATATCACCATTCTGTATAAAATATAATTTCAACTTTTTTAATATTGACAAGTAAGTGTTTTATGTTTAAGATTTAGCTATAATTAAATAATCTTAATTAATCTTTGAATTGTAACTGTATCTCACAGGCAAGATCAAATTAATGTATGGCACTTTGTTTAACTGTGGCTATATTAGTTGGTCTTGTTTTTTTCATTTTTATAGTTTATTGATAGGGGGGTGAATTCATTTTGAAACTTAAGAAGGTTTATAATAATAATGTTGTGCTCGCTGAAAATTCTCGAAATCTGGAGCATATTATTATCGGTAGAGGAGTTGCTTTTAATAAGAAGATTGGAGATCAAATAGAAAATTCTATGATTGAAAAATTATTTGTTCTGCAATCTGCTCAAACGATGAACAGTTTTTTTAAACTATTAGATGAAATTCCTATCAATCACTTAGAATTGACAAATAGAATGGTAGAAGCTGCTGAAAAAAAATTAGGTGTAAAATTTGATGAGAGTGTCTATATAGGGTTAGCTGATCATATTACTTATGCATTGGAAAGAAATAAAAATCATACGAAAATTAAAAATGAGTTGCTATGGGAGATAAAACAATTTTACAAAAAAGAATATGAAGCAGCCTTAGAATCATTGAAAATTATACATTACTATGAAAATATGATGTTATCTGAAGATGAAGCAGCTTTTATTACACTTCATTTTGTAAATGCCCAACAAAATGGTCAAGAGATGCAACAGACAGTATTGAGTACAGAAATTATTCATGACATTATAACTATGATACGCTTTCATTTTAATATGGAACTCAATGAGGATTCCTCCTATTTTTCTCGATTTGTATTACATTTAAGGTTTTTTTTAAGAAGAGTTTTTGCGGATGAGCATCCTTCTTCAAAAAATTTTAACTTGCTTGAGGATATTGATATGAAATATCCAAAGCTATCTGCTTGTGTCGATAAAATCATAATATATTTAGAAAAACGATTAGAAATAAAAATCCATAATGAAGAGAGATTCTACTTGATTCTTCATATTAATCGAATACTTAATTAAATAAATGAAAATTGTAACTGTTAAATCAGGCAATACTTAATAAGTGACTCTTCACTTTTATTAGGTATTGCTTTTTTTATATAAAATTTTTGAAGGAGGTTTATTTATGGGGAAATTTGATTATCTATCCAATTTTATCATCGAAAATGTTGGTGGCGAAGATAATATTATTGGATTAACACATTGTATGACAAGGTTACGTTTTAGTTTAAATGATTACACCCTTGTCAATGAAGCAAAGTTAAAGGAAAACAAAGCGATTGCAACAGCTCAGAAAGCGGGAGGACAGTATCAAGTTGTTATTGGCACTCATGTAGGGGATGTCTATAATTCTATTATAGAAAAAATAGGAACTCAAAAAACGATTGAAGATAGGGAAAAGAAGGGAATTATTAATTCCATTATAGAAATAATTACAAAAGTTATAACTCCAGTTTTGGGAGTATTACTCGCATGTGGATTAGTTCAAGGTGTTCTCATGATTCTAACATTCTCCGGCTTATTGCAAGAAAACGACGGAGCTTATATTATTCTAAACGCAATGGGACAGTCTATTTTTTATTTTTTCCCTGTGATTCTTGGTTACACCAGTGCAAAGGCGTTTAAATTAGATCCAGCAATAGGGATTATTATTGGAACAATTCTCGTTTTTCCAGGTATGACGGAGAGCTTAGCAAGTGGTGACGTAGTAAAGACACTTTTTGAAGGTTCATTCATATCTACACCTATTTACCAAACATTCTTTGGTATCCCTATTATGTTTCCGGCTAATGGATATGCATCGACAGTAATTCCGATTATTTTTATTGTGTATTTTGCATCGAAAATCAATCAGTTTTTAAAAAGGAAGATTCCTTCTGTAATGGCTTTCACGCTGGTTCCCTTTTTGACTATTTTGATTACGCTTCCTATTTCTTTATTAATTATTGGGCCTATTACCAATATGTTAAGTGAGCTTATTTCAAATGGTTTTTCCGCACTTTACGGAATATCGTCCATTTTAACATCATTTCTTGTAGCGCTTATTTATCAACCATTGGTCATTCTTGGATTACATTGGCCATTAATTACATTAGGTATTCAGAATCTGGGCAGTCATGGTTTTGATTATATTTTACCGATGCTATTTACTGCTTCTTTTGCCCAAACTGCTGTCGTGGCTGCTGTATATTTTAAAACAAAGTCAAGAGCGCAAAAAGAAATTGCTGTTCCAGCATTAATTTCTGCTTTATTCTGTATCATTGAACCTGCAATCTACGGTGTTACACTTCCAGTAAAAAAACGTTTTGTATTTTCTATGATTGGCGGAGCTATTGGTGGAACTTTTATTTCAATACTGGGAGCTGATTTTTATGCAGGTGTTGTTGGCATATTTGGTTTTGTCTCATTTTTAAACCCTAGTGGTGAGTACTCAGGTTTAATTATTGCAATTATTGGCGTACTCATTTCAATGAGTATTTCATTCTTATTGACTTATTTTACTTTTAACGAAGAAGGAGAATTAGATAGAGGAAAAAAAATGAAACATGAAATGTCTGGATTAGGAGAAATTGTTATTCACTCTCCTTTAAAAGGAAATGTTACAGAGTTAAAAAATGCAACAGACTCCGCCTTTGCAAATGGATTATTAGGAAAAGGAATTTTATTTTATCCAGAAGGAAACCAAGTTATAGCCCCTTTTGATGGAGAAGTTACAACAATTTTCCCAACAAAGCATGCTGTAGGAATTACAAGTACGGATGGAATAGAAATGCTTATTCATGTTGGAAAAGATACTGTAAATTTACAAGGGAAATACTTCAAAAAATTAAAAGAACAAGGTGATTTTATAAGAAAAGGTGAGGCTATTATCGAATTTGAATTAGATGCGATTAAAAATGCAGGTTTTAGTACTGAAACACCAGCAGTCATTACGAATGCAGACCAATATGAAAATATTTTAATTGTAAATTCGGATTTCATTGATTATTCAGGAGAAATAATGTCAATCCAATTAAAAGAGTATGAAAATAGAAGTCGTGTTAGTGATTTAACGAAGGATGGGGGGAGTATGGCTTGACAACCAATAATGAATTATTAAGAAGAATAAAAGGTATTTTAATCGGGGGAGCTGTTGGTGATGCTTACGGCATGCCAACAGAATTTTGGACATATAATCAAATAAGAAAAAGCTTTCCGGATGGAATTAAAACTTTGTTGCCTTCTTTAGAAAATCAATTAATTCCAAGGACCTTGACAGCTGGTTCTATTACTGATGACACAATTAATACGGTCATGATTTTAGAATCGATTGTTAAAAACCAAGGGAAATTAAATGCAATGGATTATATTAATCATTTGATAGAGTGGATTTCTAACGCAAAAGATTCCAAATTAGTTTCTGGTCCCTCAACACTTAAAGCTGTACAAGCAATAAAAAAAGGAGTTCCTATTAATAATACAGGGTATGGTAATACAACCAATGGTGCAGCAATGAAAATTTCGCCAATCGGTCTTGTATCTGATTATAAACATTTAGATAAACTGATGGACAATGTTTTTGAGATATGTTTACCAACGCATAATACAGAAATAGCAGTATCAGGAGCATGCGTTGTGGCAGCCTGTATTAGCTATGTTGCTGCTGGCGGAAAAGACCTTGATGAAATTTGGGAAATAGCTGTTAGAGTAGCGGAAGAATCTAAAGGGTATGGAGCTGAATTTCCAAGTCCATCTCTATCCTTCCGAATTCAATATGTGCATGAGATTGTTCATAATTGTATTGAGGAAGACGCTATTACACGAATTGTTAACGAGTTAGGGACTGGCGTTGAAACGATTGAATCCATTCCTGCAGTTTTGGCAGTTGTGCAGCTTGCTAAGGGGGATCCAATGAAAGCTGCAAAAATCAGTGCAAGTTTAGGAGCTGATACTGACACTATCGGTGCTATTTCAGCAAGTATTTGTGGAGGGATAACTCCGTTTTTTGATGAAGGTGATGTATCGACAATTGAAGAAATCAATTCCTTAGATTTTTCTAAACTTGCGGAGAAAGTACTTCCATTCTCACCACATTATAACTAGAAAGATATTTTGATTTTCCGATGAATAAGTGAACAATAGGCATGGTACCTCCATCATAAGTTGGTGAAGGTACTACCTTTATTTTATTATCTCGACATTAGCATTAGGAAAAAATAAATTAATACAAGGTAATCAAGTATTTTTAGTTACTGTAATAGGCTTCTTGATAGCGTATTTCATTCCACTTTCTCCAATACTCTCTTCCCGATAAGAACAGAAACCACATTATCTCCGTCCCTTGAAAAATAAATCCTCTCCCCTGTTTCAGCAATAAAATCATTTTCAGATATCGGGTAAAAGCAAGTAACGAGCTCATTTCGATTTAAGTAAAGCAAATTATTTTGTATGGATACCGAAGCCTTATTTCCTTCTCCTGATTTATATAATCCAGAAAAGTTACTTAAATCCAATGATTTATCAGACAGCACCGGACTTTTGTTGAATAGCTCTGCTGCCGGTATTTCTAAAATAGTATTTAATACAGAGACTAATATTTTCTCTGCCGGGACATCAGCCATATTAACCAAAATGGAAGCTGATATTCCTTTTTCTCCGATAACTTGAAAATTAGAAGAGACGCCCTTTACACTGCCTCCATGCCCAAACCGGGTGTATTCTCCGATCGAATTTATTTCAATCCCATAGCCATAATCTCCGCCATTAGGCAGACGAAAAGCAGATGAAGTCATTTTTTTGATCATATTCTCTGATATAATCTTTTTGCCATAGAAATTGCCATTTAAACGCAGCATCTCTACAAATTTCATTAAATCTTCGGCAGATGTTTTCCATGATCCATTCGTATAAATATCACCTACATCCCACCAGGCCGGCGAGTGAAAAACATCTGATTGCTTTTCTTTATAGGCATATAATTCCGTTACATTTTCTTTATTTGCAATGGACTCAGTAAGGAAAAAGGAATCTTGCATATCGAGCGGGAAAAATAATTTTTCTTCTACATATTTGATAAAAGGTGGTCCGCTAGCCAATTCAATTATTTTTTGCAGCATCCCGAACCCTTCATTGGAATAATTAAATACTTTTCCAGGGGGACCAAGCAATTCGAACTCCATATTGCTTATTTGTTCAATCAATTCATCCGCTGTTTGTATGATAGTCTGCTCATCCGGATTCCATTTACCAAATAAAAATTCACCATCCGGATCATTCCTTATACTTCTGATACGGGCATTGTGAATGGAAGGTAATCCCGGCAATCCGCTGGTATGGGACATAAGGTGTCTGATTTCCAGCTGTTTCGCGTAATCTTCCCTTGGCCATTTCAAATTGGGCAGCCATTTTATCACCTTATCTGTGCTATTTAATTTACCCTCCTCCTCCAGCATCATAATCGTAAGACATGTCAGAGATTTGGTAATAGAAGCCAGGCCAAATACAGTATCCTTTGTAACAGGTAGCTTTTCGTCTACATTTCTATATCCATAATAATTATTATAAATACTATTACCATTTTGATATACAGTAAGTGCCATACCGGGGATTTTTAATTCCTTACAGGTTTCGTTCAATTCATCATTCAACTTGTCTTTGATAGATTCAGATATCATGCTTAAAGTCTCCTTATGTATTGTTTAATATAAAATAAGCCGTTAGTGTTGTATTTATTTTATCTAATAATAAGAAACAATACTAATTTTCGATTTCCAAAGCTTTTTAGATATTAAAAAATCCTTTATATTGAACAGCCGGAATCTCTAGCTGAATCCAATATAAAGGAACTATGTTTTTTAAAGGTTTACCCGTTCTCTATATCTGTCAATCAGAACTTGATTGTGCTCATCCGAGCCTTCCAGGTTTCCACTTAAGAAAATAGGAGGTTCATAATTGTTTTCTGCCATCTGCTTGATAGACGCTGCAAAAACAGCATTTAATATAGCTGCACCAATTACAGTAGAGCTCGGTGAGAATTTTATTTTTACTTTTTCATGTGACAGAAGTGCATCTCCGATTGGTGCATGATTATCAATAACTAAGTCCACTGCATCATACAGATACTCCCCGCTGTCATGACGTGATGGCTGACTGGATGAATATGCAATGGAAGTAATACCGATTACAAAAGCACCTTTATCTTTAGCCATTTTTGCTGCGTCAACCGGTACAGGGTTTCTTCCAGAAGTGGAAAGAATAATGACAATATCCTCTGGACGGATATCCTGCTCCTCCATAAAAACCTTGGCGTAATCATTTTTTCTTTCCAAGTCTGATGAGCGGACAGCACCTTCATGAAGCATCAGCGGCTCATGAAAAATAGGATGGATTGGAACCAGTCCACCCGCACGATAATAGACTTCCTCCGTTAAAATATGCGAATGGCCGCAGCCGAACAAATGAATAATTCCACCATTTTGAATAGCCTCTGCAACTTTTTGGGCTGCGTCTGCCATTGCCTTCTTTTCTTCTTTTTCTACTGTTTTCAGTAAATCTGTAATTTGATTAAAATACTGATGGATCATGATAATCCTCCCTTCCGCTTTATCTCTCCTAAACTTTCCATAATACTGATTATATTTTCTAAAGCTATATCGATAATATATTTCCCCTTTTCCTCCGTTGCAAGACTGGCATCTCCTAACACCGCTGACTCTGTGAAATCCTCCCATGGTGTAGGCGTAGCATCAGCATACATTGGTATATCAGGTGTATCGGCAGGAGCTTTATCCATATTTACGAATTCGGGCGCCAGATAAAGCATGTAAGATGTTTCTATCTCATCGGCATGGAAATAGGTATTGTGAGAAGCATTTTTATCACGAATTTCAGCTGCAGCCTTATTCATGCCTGGATAAAAGAAATAGAATACACGTAACTCCGGACAAGATTCATATAATTCACGGGCTGCCTCTTTTAAAGCAGTCTGATTTCCCAAGTGCCCATTCACCATGGTAAATGTTTTAAATCCTTGTTTATACAGACTTTCTCCGATATCAACCAGAAATGCGATAAGGGAGCGATTACTTATATTAATACTCCCCGGAAAATCACGCAGACTCCACACCTGACCATAAGGTAAAGTAGGCAGTACCAGTCCGTTCACACGTTCCGCTATTTTTTGTGACAAACGTTCTGCAAGAATATTATCTGTTCCAAGCGGTAAGTGTGGTCCGTGTGCCTCTACTGCACCAATTGGTAAAATAGCAATTTTAGATTGATTAATTTTCTCCTTTACCTCAAATGAATTTTCATATTGGAATTCCATTTTTTCATCTCCTGAATTTTCATCTATCACTTTAAAGTTTAAATGGTTTACAACACTCTATTTTTTAAATGTAAAGCAGCGGGCCGGATTTTGAATAAAGAACTTATCGATTAATTTCTCACCATCAAATCCGTTTTTATATGCCTCATCAATAAAGCGCGGCACCCATTTCCCAATGATATATTCCAGTCCTAACCCATAGTCATAATGCTTGTAATAGGACTTTCTTGCTGTATCCCCACTGACGAGAATCTGATCTTCATACCCTTTTTTCACCAGATCCAATATACATTGAATACGTGTACTTTCCGGAGCATATTTAATTTTTGAAATGCCATCAAAGGAAAGATATGCACCTGTTTGTGCAATTTGCTCATGATAGTAAGGGTCCGGATTACGGTCCATATGTCCAAAGCTCATATATTCCAGATTAACGTTTTCCTTTTGCAGCAGTTCTATTTGTTCGAGTCCCATCGTTCCGGCTTCTGTATGGGAATGCATTGGTGCTTTTGTTTCATGATGTGCAATAGCAACTGCGCGCAATGTTTTTTCTTCCAAAGGGGTAATTCGATTATAACCGGTTCCAAATTTCACCTGTCCGCCTCTTATTCCAGTACCTTCTAATCCTTCTTCTATTTCACGAATGACAAAATCAGCCAGCTCATTAACCGATTTTGCATCAATCCATTGATAATACGTCGCATAATCCCCTGTCACTTTTTTAACATGCTCTGGTATCGACGCATCCCAGAGAAAGCTTTTATTAAATCCAGCGGTACCAATAATCGTAATCCCTGTCTCTTCCGCAATTTCTTTCACTGCTTGAATATTACGTCCATAATCTACAGCAGTCGCATCCACAATTGCCTGCCCGCCAAGCTTTTGAAAATCCAGGACATCAAGCTTTGACTTCTCTTTATCATCCAGAAGCAAATCATCCTTTTTCTGCTCGATCCAGTACGGCGGCCGGCAGACGATATGTTCATGCGAATAGGTAAATCCTAATTTCGATGGATCCATATCACCGTGAAATGTTCTGATAAAACTCATTAGACTCACTCCAATTAATCATTTTTTGTTTGAATATTTCCCATTATTTTAGAAGATGTTCAAAAAGTCCAACAAAAATGACACATCGAATTTCTGCGTTGACATGGTTTTTCCGATACTCACGTATTTGAAAGCATACGCTCCGTTTGTAAAAACCATTTCGCCTTGAACTTCTTGGTCCTATTTATCGGACTTTTTAAACACGCACTTTTAGAAGAATAGCTGTGCTAAAAGTCGAATGATCGGTCCCAATATAAACATATCTGAATCCGCTGCCCACATGGCCGTATCTGGAACAGTACCCGGTAAAAGCATTTTTACCATAATAAATTGTCCCCATGCAACGACTGTAGCTGTAATAAATCCACCCATAATGGCACCTCTGACACCACCTGTTGCATTTCCGAATACTCCAGCAGTTGCGGAGTGAAAGAACAACACAATCATTGTCGGTACGAATACATAACTAACTGTGTTCCCTAAAACAACTAACCAGACTAAAGCTCCGACAAACGCTCCAAGGAATCCTAAAATAACGGCATTCGGTGCAAAGGGAAAGACAACCGGACTGTCCAATGCAGGCTTTGCACCCGGCACAATTTTTGTTGCGATCCCTTTAAAAGCAGGAACCATTTCTCCGATAAACATACGCACCCCTAAAAGAACAACCGCAATTCCTGCTGCAAATGTAAAGGATTGAATAATAGCATATACAATAAAGTTCTGTTCTCCAGCAGCTGCTACCAGTTCTTGTGCTCCCGGCGTATCTTTAAACGAAATAATAATTGCTCCAACCAAAAATAACAGTCCCATTGTCAACGCTGTGATAACATTTGAATCTCTTAAAAACTCTAACCCTTTTGGCAGTTTAATTTTTTCAGAATCATTTTCTTTGTTGCCAAGATACTTACCTGCTAAAGCGCTTAATAAAGAAACAGAAGCAGACGTGTGACCGAGTGCAATATTATCGTTGCCCATAATTTTCCGCATGAATGGTTGTGTTAATGCAGGCTGGATGGTCCAGTATAATCCCATAATAATCGCCAGGAAGATGACCAGCTTAATAAAGGAAACATCCCCTGCTGTTTGAATCACAATTCCTGCAAAAATGGTCGTCGTCCAAAACATCATATGGCCAGTCAAATAAATGTATTTCAACTTCGTAAATCTGGCTAAGAGAACATTTATTACAAATCCTAGTGTCATTGCCAAAGTAACTGCACTTCCATACCTTGCGTTAAATACTTCCTGTCCCATAAAGCTCCCGAGCGGTTCTTCTGATAAATTAAATACTTCCTTCCATAATGGTTCAAATACCGTCAGCGCACCGGTAATAACGCCTGCTCCAGCGGAGATAATCAAAAATCCGATGATTGCTTTAAACGTACCGCTAATTACCTGACTGGTGCTTTTTTTCTGTAAAAGTAATCCTAAAAGAACGATAAATCCCAACAAAATTGCTGCCTGTCCAAAAATATTTGTTGCAATCCAGAAAATCACATCCATTGTAATCCCCTCCTAATTTGGTTAGTTCACCAGATTTTCATCAATCACTTTATTGATTTCTTCCATATCAAAATAGTTATTTACAATAAGAATTTTCGCCTGGTGTTCTGTCAAGCTCTCTGCCAATTCATTACCAGTAATGATATAATCTGCTCCCATATTGGATGCAGAGGAAACGTCCGTATGTTCCACATCAGCATCGATTCCTCTATCTGCCAACGCCTGCTCTACATTCATTTTTAGAATCAAACTTGTTCCCTGTCCCAACCCGCAAACTGCTAATACCTTTAACATCATTCATCTCTCCATTTCTACTATTTTTTTTATTTCTTCATACGTTGTTGCATTAATTAATTTTTCTACATTTACGGAATCATTAAGAAGCATTGTAAGCTTCCGAAGCAGTGTTAAATGCTCATCACTGGATGATGCACCTAAACCAAATACAAGCCGGACCGGATCATTGAAAGAATGCCCAAATTCAACCGGATTCTTTAATTGCACAAGAGAAACAGAGGCTTCCTTTACTCCGTCCTCGGGTCTCGCATGCGGAATAGCGATATGTGGAGCCAAAACAAAATATGCTCCATTTTCTTTATATGCATTTTTCATCGCTTCAATATAGGATTCTTCTATTAATGCATCCTCTGCTAAGAGGTTTCCAGCAGCCTCAATCGCTTCATATGCATTAGAAACTTCCACCCCAACTTTTACAATACTTTCTTCTAAAAATCTCATATTTAAAAATCACCTGCCCTTTACTGCTGATTGGCTTCTGTTGAATAGCTCTGTATCCAATCCACGATAGCCTGTTTATCTCTAGTTGTTATGATTTCTTTCCTTATCTCTTTATTAGAAAATAGCTTTGTTAACTGTGATAAAGCTTTTAAATGCTGTTCATTATCTCTGGAAGCCAATATAACGATAATCGTTGCCGGCTTTCCTAATATATCTACTGGTTCTTCCAGATGAAGCATGCTCATTCCTGTTGTAACTACACCGTCATCAGGATTTGCATGAGGAAGTGCAAACTGATCAGATATCACAATATAAGGACCTGATTGGTGCACATTTTCAATCATCTTATATAGATAATTTTCTTTGATATACCCTTGCTTCAGCAATGGTTCAGAAGCAATTTTAATCGCATCCTCCCACCCGTCGGCTTGTTTTTTTAATACAATTCTGTCGGGAGATAACAGTTCTATTAAAGTGGGTTTATCTGTTTTACTTTCGACATGAAAAGGTGAATGAAGATAGCTTCGAATCTCCGCAGAAAGCAATTCATTATGCTCAATCACAGCATACTTTCTTACAATATCCATAAGCGTCTCGACAGAATAAACCTGATTTTCATGTGAATGATTGAACAAACCATTCACTCTTTTTAACAGCTGTTCTTTTTCCTTGTTATCTAAAACCGGATTGACAACAAAAACCGGAACGCCCCGATTAGGAAGCGGGATAGTTGAAACGATAAAATCCGCTTCTAAATTCATTTTTTCATATTCTCTTAAGGACGTGACACCAACCATTTCTACATCAGAGAACAATCCTTCAAGCTGGCTTTCCAGCAGCCTTGATGTTCCCAGACCATTTGTACAAACAATAAGCATCCTTGTTTGGGCCCTTTCCAGCTGAACGCCTTCCTTCCGAAGCCAGCCGCCGAAATGCATGGCAAGAAAAGCTATTTCGTTTTCATTGATTGGCTCGCCAATTACATTTTCGAAATGATGTACAACTTTTTTTGTCAAATGGAAAACTTCAGGATAATTTCGTTTAACTGAATCACGCAAAGTATTTTCAATCTCAATTCCATATTTCATACGATAGAAAGCAGGTTTCACATGAAGAAGTAAATTTTGAATCATCTGTTCAGAATCACGAAACTCAATCGCAGCATATAATTGGAAATCTCGAATCATCTTTTTTACTACTTGAAGTAATGTGTTCATTTCCCCACTTTTAAACTGTGGGCTAAAGTTGTAATTCACTTTGGCACCAAGGAGGTATTTCGAAAAATAAAATCGTTCATCTAAAGGTATCTCTATCTTTAAGGCTGCTGATAAATTATGACATAACGCACTTATTCCTCTATATTCATCCGTTGCTTGGATAACTTCTTTTTCAACAACATCCACTTCAACAGATTCTTCTTTTGCAATCCGTTTCAAAAAGAAATGGAACCAGACAACAATATTCGTTAACACTTCATCCGTAAGTTCAACCATAAATTGCTTTTCATACTCATTTAACAATTGATTTAACAACTGCATCCACGAAAGATTGAATATAGAGTAAGGTTTATACGCCTGATTTCCAGTGTTTATCGGTGTATTAGATAAATTGGTTAGATAGTTATACCATCCTTCTTTTGGTATAACTATAGATAAACAGTGAATCAGCACTCTCCTGATATCGTTTTCATTTCCTTCTAAAGTGTAACCGGCTTTGCGTTGCGGATATAAGTGCAGTTGGTACGTTACTAGTTTGTCCTTTAATTTTCTTATATCCTCTAATGCGGTATTTCTGCTCACTTGAAAAAGCTCTCTAATATCCTCCAGAAAATATGCCTTATCTCCTCCAGTCAGATGAAGATAAATCCATGCCTGTCTTTCTTCAGCAGAGAATTCATAATACATTACTTCAGGTGCAGTAAAATTGGTCAGAATTTCCTTTTTCGCTTCTTTTTCTATATATAGGCCTTGTCCTCTCACTTGTTTCACTGCACCAAGATGATTTTCGCTCAACCAATCATTGACCTTATCGAGATCACTATAAATGGTACGTCGTGATACATTTAACATTGCTGCAAGTTTCTGAATAGTAATGTATCCATTCTGTTTCAATAACTGATTTAAAACCGCCATACTGCGCTGATCCATTATTCGACACCTCCAATCTGCCTTTTAAAATTAGTATGTGCCGTTATCTTTATTATAGTAAGAACTTATTATTACAGTAAGACCAAATGAACCACAGAGAATTTTGTAAAAATGGGCGGAAGTTCTAAGGCATTTTTCAAAAGAAGTAAAATACGCCTTTTATTATTGCCTCTGCAGCATATTCTTCATTGTTCTTTTAGACATAATAAACGCTCCCTTTATAACAGACAGAGAATTTTTTTATGATTCCCTGTCCCCACTATAAAGGGAGCGTTTCAAACCCGAAATGATGGCTTATTTTTTATTTAACGTTGTTCATCAGAGTCATTTAGCGCATCCTTGACATCACCTTTTTTATCTTTCGCTGTACCTTTGGCTTTATCGGCTTTACCTTCTGCCTGTTTTTTCTTATTATCTGTTACTTTACCAAATGCCTCTTTGGCTTCTCCTTTTACTTTGTCTCCTGCGCCTTTTATTTTATCTTTAAATCCATCACTCATGTTCATCAACCTCCTAATAGTTTTAAAAAGAAATTTCTTTATACTAATTGTTTACCACGAAATTATTGATGTAAACATAAATCCTAAGCTCCAACCCGAAACTCCCGTCTGAATGAGAAAAATAACTATCTATCATTATTCGCCCAATAAAATACTTGTAAAAGCAAGGCAATATATTCCATTGTCATTAATTGATTCATATCTGCTAAAACTTGTATGATGCGTTTTCTATCTCTTCGAACATAATATTACAATATTACCCCTGCTAATTTTCTTAATTATATTATATAGAATAAACACTTCCAGGCCGTATCTCCTTTCTTCACTAGCTGATGAAATGGAGCTGAGCGCAGCAAGAAGATTTATCTGATCTACCAATAATTATTCAATTGAATAAAATTACTATCTTAAATATTTATTTTATATAAAACGTTTACAAAAGGTCATCCTCATGTTATATTCATTATAATCAATATTAAAAATACAACAAAAGATTATAATGAATTAAAAAAGGAGAGCAGATATGACAACACCTTTATATAAACAAGTAAAACAAACTATTTTAAAAGAGATTAATCATCATATGAAAGAAGGTGATCTACTGCCAACAGAAGGAGAATTGGAAAAAAAGCATGACGTCAGCAGAATAACAATCCGCAAAGCAATCGATAGCCTGGTGACTGAAGGGTATGTCGAAAAAATTCAAGGAAAAGGAACATTCGTTAAGTCTACAAAGATTGTACAGGATGCCGGCAGTATCACAAGCTGGACAGAGGAAATGCACTTAAAAGGAAAAAAGCCAGATACTGTCAAGCAACACATTTATGAGGTAAACCCTTCTTTAAAAATGAAAAGAAAGCTTCATTTACAGCCGAATGAAAAAATCATATGTGTAGAAAGAATTCGCTTGGCTGATGGGGAACCGCTCGCACTCATGTTTAACTATTTACGTGAAAAATATATCCCAGATTTTTTAGAAAATGGGTTTACAAGAGAATCATTATACGAAGAGCTTGAAAAAAATTACGATATTGTTTTGGAGGATGCTACCGAACAAATTAAAGCCCGATTAGCAACAGATTTAGAAGCATCCAGACTTGGTATATCACCTGAAGATGCTGTTATGCATATAACCAGGACTACTTTTTTACCTAATGGAGCTCCATTTGAAATGGTTGAGATGGTCAGCCGATCAGATAAGTACGAGTATCATATAAACGTATCTGGAAGAAATAAAAATAAAACAATCAGATAGGAATGGTTTGGATGACATTATTAAAAGAAAAAGCTGTGAAGCTGGATGTGGAGTTGGATAATGCTGTCGAAGCTATCCGTTTAAGTGGTGAATTGCTGGTCGAAACTGGCTGTGCCACTGAAGAATATACACAAGCAATGATAGATGGGTACAAGCGAGTAGGTCCCTATATCGTTATTGCACCAGGCATCGCTATTCCACATTCCCGGCCTGATAATGGAACACTTCAATCCGGGTTTTCACTTATTCGATTAAAACAGCCCATCCCTTTCGGCCACGAGAAAAATGATCCGGTCAAACTGGTCTGTGCAATTTCAGGTGTTGGCGATAATGGGCATATCGAAATGCTTCAAAAAATTGCAATGGTTCTTGGAGATAAAGATAAATTTAATAAGATTATGCATGCGAAAGATTATGATGAATTATCAAAAATAATAACAATTTAGGAGTGAACAATATGTATATTTTAAGTGTATGCGGTATGGGGTTTGGGACAAGCTTGATGTTATTAATGGATATTCAATCAATGGCAAAGGATCATGGATATACTGTTGAGGGCGAAGCAACCGATCTCGGCAGTGCAAAAGGAAAAAGTTGTGACTTAATTGTTGCTTCAAGTGAAATTGCAGCCAGCCTGACTGATGAAGAAGTTCCTGTTGTAGCTATAGACAACTTACTTGATAAGGATGAAATAAAAGAAAAAGTACTTCCATTGATTGAGAGGCTATCCAAGGAGGGATAAAACATGTTAGATGTATTTGTTTCCATTTTAAGTAATCCGTCTATCATTATTGCTATCATTGCCGGTCTAGGCTTGGTTGCATTACGAAAATCAGCCTCAGATGTTATTAAGGGAACAATGAAAACATTATTTGGGTTCCTGATACTTCAACAAGGAGCGAACATAATTGTCGGTTCATTGATTCCCTTCAGCACAATGTTTACAGAAGCTTTTGGATTAACAGGTATTGTTGCTGAAGACAACGCAATTGCTGCTGCAGTTCAAACTGTATTAGGAAAAGAAACCGCATTCATCTTGATCTTTTCTTTCTTAATTAATGTAGCGATTGCCCGCTTCACAAAGTTCAAATATATATTCCTTACTGGTCATATGATGTTTTCTTTTGCAGCAACCATGGCTATTGTATTCAGCCAAATGGGACTGTCTACGACGATGACTATTATCTGGGGGTCTATTGTTCAGGGTATTTCCATGGTATTCTTCCCAGCTATCTCTCAATCTTCCGTCCGGAAAGTTATCGGTAATGATAATGTTGCTTTTGGTTTTTGGGGGAGCTCCTGGATTTCTTTGTCTGGCTGGATTGGCGGAATCTTTGGAAACAAAGAACAATCATCTGAAGACGTCAAGGTACCAAAATCACTCGACTTTTTAAAAGATATGAGTATTTTAATGGGGATTATAATGGTTTTAGTTTACGTGATTACAGCTAGTTTCGTAGATAGTCAGGTTATGAACGAAATTTCTGGAGGCGTCAATCGGTATCAGTATGTTATTTTTGAGGCATTAGGCTTTGTAGTAGGGATTCTTATCCTGTTAATGGGTGTTCGCATGTTTCTCGGAGAAATTGTCCCTGCATTTAAAGGAATCGGTGAAAAAATCGTTCCTGGTGCAAAACCTGCATTGGACGTCCCTATCTTTTATTCCTATGCTCCTGTAGCAGTAACTATAGGATTCCTTACAGCATTAGCCGGCGGTTTAATTGTAACTTTTATGTCCAGCTTTTTACCAGTGGCAGTCCTCCCATCAGTTATAGGGCTGTTCTTCATGGGTGGAGCTGCCGGGGTATTCGGAAATGCCCGTGGCGGCTTACGCGGAGCAGTTATCAGCGGCTTTTTCCTGGGGTTCACTTTTTCCCTATTGGTAGCTTTGGCGTACCCGCTGATAGGATTAAGTGAATATGGTATCGGCGGCCTATGGTTTGCCTCTCCAGATGCTATTATTGTCGTTATTTTAATTAAGCTGGTTGGCTTATTATTTGGAATTGGATTCTAAGAAAAGAGGAGTGAATGTAATGAGTAAAAAAATAAGGACTGTTTTAGGAGATATTAATAAAGAAGATTTGGGATTCACATATAGTCACGAGCATTTATGGACGAATCCTCCTGCTTCTCAAAAAGACCGTGATTTAGAACTCACAGACTATGAAGCAAGCGTAAGTGAACTTTGGAGATTTCAAAAAGCAGGCGGGAATGCACTAGTTGATGCTACAACACTTGATTATGGCAGAGATGCTTCTAAGCTCGTACAAATGTCTAAAGAAACAGGGGTAAATGTCGTTGCCACTTCAGGGTTCAATAAACATATTTACTTTCCAAAATGGGTAGAAGCGTTGACCATCGATGAAATCAAGCAGAAGTTAATAAGAGATGTAACCATTGGGATGGATGGGACCGAAGCAAAAGCTGGCTTCTTAAAGTCTGGTGCCTGGAATCAGCTTATTCATCCGTTAGAAGAAAAGGTGACTAGAGCAGTTGCACATGCACAGCTTGAAACGGGTGCACCTATTTGGCTCCATACTGAAGCAGGAACGATGGGATTAGAATTATTAGATATTTTAGAAGAAGAAGGCGTTGATTTAAACTTAGTAGGCGTCGGGCACAGTGATAGAAACGCTGATCCTTACTACCATTTAAAGCTTGCAGAACGAGGAGCTTATGTACAATTTGACGGCACAAGTAAAATTAAATACTATCCGGACAGCACTCGAGTGGAATTAATTAAAAATATGATTGATAATGGTTTCGCTCACAAATTGCTGATTTCTGCTGATATGGGACGGCAATGCTACCTTCATGCATATGGCGGTGGACCTGGATTTGAGTATATTCTAAAAAAATTCATCCCCCGATTATTAGATGAAGGGATCAGCCAGTCTGACATTGATACGATATTTATCGAAAATCCAGCAAACTGGCTCGCACATTTTTAAGGAGTGGTAAAAATGACACAATTAATTGCAATTATACGTGGCGTAGAAGCTGAGAATATACTTGAAATTACTGAAGGGCTGCTTGAAGCAGGGGTCGATACGCTCGAGGTTTCATTAAGCAATGAACAGCAAGGCCTGGAATGTATTCGTACTATTAAAATTGCCTATGGAAACCAATTGAACCTGGGAGCAGGTACAGTAATTTCTGAACAGCAGGCAGATAAAGCATTAGAAGCCGGCGCAACATTTTTAATTACTCCTGGCTGGGATAAAGAGCTGGCGAAGTATATTTTATCAAAAGATGTTCCTATTTTCCCTGGTGTTTTCTCACCAGGGGAGATTATGCAAGCTGCAAGCCTTGGAATCGAAACAGTTAAACTGTTCCCAGTTTCTGATTTGGGGAGCAGCTTTATCAAAAATGTAAAAGGGCCTTTTCCTAATATGAATTTTATGGCAGTAGGCGGAGTTGCGCATAACAATATTGCAGAATTAAAAAATGCAGGGTGCTCCTACTTTGCAATTGGAAGTGATCTTGTTCCAAGAGGTGCAACGAAAAAAGACAAAGAAAAAATAAAGAAAAATGCAGAAGGATATATAAAACTTCTTGAGGAGGTGTAGCTATGGGACAAGCGAAGGAAATCTTAAATATGACCCGGGATGAAGTAGCCGCTGCAGTAAAAGAATATCCTGTCGCTATCCTCCCCCTCGGCGCTACAGAACAACACGGACATCATTTACCATTAGGTGTTGACGTTTATTTGGCGGAAGGAATCTCTAGAAAACTTTCGGAGCAGACAGGCGCACTTCTCCTTCCCTCGATGCCTTTTGGTTATTCCTGGGTATGGAGAAACATCCCGGGAACCGTTTCAATTCAACAGCATCATGTAGAAAGCATTATTAAGGATATTGCTCACAGCGTAGCAAGATATGGCACAAAACTTCTTATACTTGTGAACGGACATGATGCCAACAATTCCAGTATGAAGTATGCTACCAGAGAGCTTATGGATGAACTGGATATGACTGTTATCTATTTGTTCTATCCAAATATGGAGAAAATAAGAAATGAATATTGCGCCTCTCCTACCTGGTATGGCATGATCCACGCATGTGAATTTGAAACCTCTTTAATGCTGGCACTAAAACCGGAGCTTGTAGATATGGAAAAATCTGTATGTGAATTCCCTGAAAAACCAGATTTATACGGGATGTCCACTATTTCACTAGGGGATTTAAGCAAAAGCGGTGTTTTCGGTGATGCAACAATTGCCAGTAAAGAAAAAGGAGAACGAATGCTTGAGGTTTTTGTAAATGATATGAAAGAGCTTATAAATGAGGCTTATCCTGATTAAAAGGGAAATTTTTATATTTATTGTGCAGCAGAAACACATATCGTTTCTGCTGCACAAATTCTATATTAGTAATGAAAATAGCATCAATCAATACTTAAAATCAGAATGTTTCATTTTAATAATATCATAAATATACACTATTTCAGATAACGGTATTTCCACGCTATATACTTCTTCAATATGATTAAAGACTCTTTTAAGGATGTGTATAAAATTTTGGTGATTCTGTTGAAAGGTTGCCAGATCAACATGGTGAACAATTGGATTTTTCTTTACCAGCCTTTCAATCAAACAGCTTAAATGGACATAGAGGCTGATTCTGGTCGGATTATTAAACCTTATATTCAGCTGCTGTTGAAGCTTTTCAATAGATATACTTAAATTTTCTATTATTTTATCCGGGTTAAGGATAATGAGGTGATTAATAACATCTTGTAGTGAAAATAGCTTGACGATATCTTCATTTATATTACCAATAATATTTTGAGGGACAATATTTTTGAGCATCTCCTTTAATTGTTGTTCGCCCTTCCCTGAAATGATGTCTTCTATTGCGATAAAGGAAATATCCTGTACCTTTGGATTGACTGTGCCTATAATCCCTATCACATTATATTCTTTAAAAATATTCTCTTCGATTCCATTATTTTTTAAACTTAAAAAATCGTAAGGCAAAACATATATTTCACCTGAACCCTTTCTAATCCCTTTATCCAGCAATTCTTTAATTTTTACAGCTGTCCCAATACCCGTAATACATGTTGAAATAATCGTATTTTTTTTATGGCTGCTTTTGGCTTTAATAATTTGATAAGCAGGACGATAATTTTGAGAAATCCCCTCTAAAATTTGTTCAATAGTATTTCCCCTGATGATTTTTTCACCAGCATCAATCGCTATCTGAGTTGTAATATTATTAACAATTCCGACTGTACTGTTACTTATATTTTTAAACTTTTTATAATTCACCATCAGTGACCCCATATCCACAAAAATGATAATCCCTTTAGACGTATCAATAGATTTAAAATAATTATTCAGCTTATGTACAATTTCGGACAGAGAAACATCAATAGGCATATCAAAAGCTTCAAAAACATATTCTCCAAGCAGCTTATTCGAAATATTAGCTATACTGCTGGCAGTAGAATACCCGTGGGCAATAATAATGGCCTTTGTCCTGTTTAAATTCAAGCTTTCATTAAGGGATCTAATATATACAATTAAAATAACTTTATCCAGTAAATTCATTGAAATGCCAAACGTACTTTCAACTTCTGAACAAATTTTATCAATCAGCCAAAATTCTTTTGGAAAGTAGGTTTTTAATATATCTCCTATATCATTTTCATTTGTATATTCATAATTAATTTGCGTTATATCTTTGATAAAATAAGCCATAGTTGTCATTGAATTTTTAGATATATTTGTTTTTACGCTAATATCAACAGAATCAGCAATTCCTTCAAGAAAATATTTTAAGGTATTAAACTCCAAACCTTTATCGCCATTAGAATTTATATAAATTAATTTTTCCAAATATTGATTAACTAATAGAGATGCTTTTTCTAAAAAAGCATCTAAAAGCAATGATTCGGTAAGGTATTTATGAATTATTATTAATAAACCTTCATACAGATTTTTTAGAGCATTATTATTTTCTACATGATACTTTTGCCCCGACCAGTCACTTTCGCTATCAATTAAGACTGATTTATTTAATGCTGTATGAAAACTTACATTTGAATCGTTATTAATAAAATTACTGATTACTTCCATCGGCAAATGCTTCAAATGCACTTCAATCAATGGAGAACTTTGATTATCAGCATAATCAATATACGCTTTTGCGCAAGAATAAATAATAATATTTTTAAGTTCCCCAACATTCCCCTGTGTATTGAAGGCCATCAATGCTTTGATTACTTTAGAATTAACCTGGAGCTGTTTATTTACATTGCTGCTCTCTTCTTTATAAAAAGTACATATTAAATGGTATTTTTCACTGTCTGTTCTTTCTCTCAATGGTGGAATAGAAACAATAATCGGGATTCTTCTCATAAATGTTTTCAAAAATGCCTCTTCCGGATCTTCTGTTGTTGCAAATAACATTCTTACGTTTGCTTTTTTCCAATTTGAATTATCACCCAAAGGATGATAAATTCCTTTGTCCATAAATAGGAATAATTTTTCCTGACTTTCAGCATTTAACCGATGCGCTTCATCTAAAAAAAGAACCCCCTGGTCCGCTTCTTCAATAATCCCATTAGTATCTTTATCTGCACCTGTAAAAGCTCCCTTTGTGTATCCAAACAAATTAGCTGTTACTAGCTCCGGATTATTGGCAAATTCAGCACAGTTGAGTGTAATAAATGGCGCATTATCACGCAGTATTTTCTTATTCTTAGCATATTGATAAATGAGTTGGGCTAAATCGCTTTTTCCAACACCTGTTTCTCCAACTATCATAAAAGGAAGTCCTGATGGAGGATAGCTAATTGCCGCTTTGGATTGTTCAATCTGATTCTTTAAACTTCCTTCATTACCGATGAAGTAATAAAAAGGATCATTTATCTTCTTTTTGTTCTTGGTATAAAGAGCATCCTTCAATTCTTCAAAGCTTGCATAAATATTCTTATCTAAAGAGATATCAAATTTATTTTCCAATAACGATTTATTAAAAAAATATGCCGGTCTGGTACTTATCTTAATTAAAATTTGAGATCGCGTGAGTTCATTTAAATATCTGCTGGCAGTACTTCTGTGAATATCTAGCTTATCTGAAATATATTGTGCTTCGACACCAGCTTCTAATCGAAATGTATCAGCAAGTCTTTTTTTAGAAATCTCCTCTATTTTTGATTTAAAATTATCCATCAAAATACATGCCCCCTCGAGCCTATAAAACCCAATTTAATAGTTTCCCGATAAAAACTGAACCAAGTTAGCGTTTCTTAATATGCCGCATATTACAAAATACTGAGAAGACAAGATAATGAAGATAATGTTGTATCTACTCTTATTTTTCTACAGTCAGTTGCAAGTATGGAAAAGCTTCACGAAAACATGATTTGAGTCATAGTATTATTGTCATCTAGTTGTTTATAGAAATAGGTGAAGGTTTGTTCACTAGACTTCTTAGAAAATTCGATTTACCCTTTCTTTTTCAGTGATACAAGGACTTATCTATGCATAATGAATCTAGTCAGGGTGAAAAGCCATGCTAAACTGTTGAAATCCAATAAACAATAAGAGCAGCTCTTATTGTTTATTGGACTTATTATTTCTTCTTAATCTACATCTCCAATTTTACTTTCTAATTTTTGATGGAACTGCGGATCCTTTGGAATACTTGGATCTACTCCCTTTAATATAGGGATTTGAGCACATATCATTTGAATGGGAATTATATATTCATAAGTTTTATAGTATTGGTGATTAATGAATTCCGTTTTTAAATTCTGAGAACTGTCAGGCACATTACCTTTATTGCCAATGACATAAATAGAATTTGTCCATCCTGAGAGTACTTTAACCATCTTTTCTACTCGCGGCTCCACCCCCGTATCTAAAATGATAATTGTTGAATCCTCATTGATAGCATTATATATTCCATGAATAAACTCCTCAAATTCGTAGCCGGTAACAGGAATGCGCATTGTTTCCAGTAATTTCAGCGCGCCCTCCAATGTATCTCCATAAATCTCGCTTGTTCCAATAACACGAATATCCTTTGCCTGTGTAAGTTTTTCTTTATTAGTGTTAATCCAGTCAAGGGAAGCATGATATGTTTTTAAAAATTGATCGGCACTTTTCTCTATGGAAGCAATGTCATTTGCATATTCATTTTCTGTTAGTTTACTTGTTTCTCTGGCAATCTGTAGTGCAAGAAGCGTCAAATTTAATTTCGTACAATAATACCCTTTTGTCTTCGCACCAGCTTTTTCTTCACCACAATGTACGGTTAAAATATAATCAGCCGCTTCATCAATAACCGCCCCCTCCTTTCCAGCCATAGATGCCACCATACACCCTGCCTCTTTCGCCAGCTTCATCGCGCCATATGTTGAATTACTTGCCCCTCCTTGTGAAATACCGATTACTAATGTTTTCGAATTATCACCTATAAAGGTTTCCTTATCAATCATAAACGGGTAATAGGCGTCTACACGGATCCCCGTAAGACGCTGCATTAATTTCTGTGTTTGCAGCCCTGCATGAAAACTTGTGCCAGATCCAGTTACAATCATACGTTCAATATTCAAAGTTCTTACTTCAGCAAATAATTGGTCGGCATTTTGGATAATCTCTTTCATTTTTTCTGGGGTTTCTCTCATATAATCTTCGACTCTCATTTTTTAAATCTCCCTTTCTTAGGTATAATTATTTGATTATTGCTCATTTTTTTCTGCAATCCCTCTTTATTTTGTTGAGCACAGAAAATCTTGAATTGCTGTGGAAATACGATTGGTTGTTACTTGCGGCCTTGTAATTGCACTTCCTACCACTACGGAATGCGCTCCTATCTCAAATGCTTGAACAGTGTCTTCACCTCCCCAAAAACCACCTTCTCCAAAAACAGGAATGGTTACTTGTTTAACAAGCTCCTGAATCAAGTTAAAATCAGGCATTTTATGAATGCGATCTCCTGTTGTCGGCATTTTGCCAGGTTTCGAACTTGATAAGGTCGTCGCCAGTATATCTGCTCCTGAATTCCAAGCATTTATCCCATCCTCCACGGAGGAGATATCTGCCATTACTAACACATCAAACCTTTTCTTTATATCTGTTATAAATTCATGCGTGTTCTTCCCATCGGGCTTTAGTTCGTTTGTTGCATCGACTGCGACAATATCCGCTCCAGCTTCTGCAACTTCTTCCACCTCATTGATAGTTGGCGTAATGTAAGCATTACTTCCTTGATATCTTTTTTTTATTAAGCCTATAATTGGAATGGAGACGATATTTTTAACCTCTTTAATATCCTTCACTGTATTTATTCTGACACCGACAGCTCCACCGGATTCTGCTGCTGACGCCATTTTCCCCATACATCCATACAAAGGATCTTCTGGAAGCGCCTGACAAGATACATATAATCCTCTTTTTAAATCTTCTATTTTCATAATGAACCAGCTCCTAAAAATTTTTTTCGTAAGCCTACATAAGCCCAATCAACGAAGCGACTATTCCAAAAGCAAGAAGCCCCAAGATAACGTACATAATCTTTACTTCTTTCTTTAATAAGTAATAAACGAAAAACGTAACTGCCAGCGGAAGAATCGCTGGAAAGATTTGATCTAAAACCTCCTGCACTTTTATGGAAGCGTCACCAAAATTAAATTCAAGAGGTGTCTCGAATTTAACCATGGTAGCGGTCATAGCACCAACTGACATTAACCCTACGATGGATGCGCCGTATGTTATTTTCTGCATAATTCCACTTTCCATTGCTTTATTTAAAAAGCTCGCGCCAACTTTATATCCAATAAACAACCCGTAATATCGAGCCAGATAATGAGGCACATTAAATACCAGTACGTAAAGCAGCAATCCCAATGGATTTCCTTCCACAGTTAATGATGTACCTATACCTGCTGCAAGCAATCGAAAGGTCCCCCACCAAAAAGAATCTCCAATAGCCGCCAAGGGGCCCATTAAACTTATTTTTGTACTTTCGATAGAGTTAGAATCAAAATCCTTATTTTTTGCATTTTGTTCTTCCATCGCTATCGTTATTCCAAAAATAAAGGTTGCAAGCCATGGAGCTGTATTGAAAAATAGGAGATGTCTTTTCAGCGCAGCAACCGTATCTTCTTTTGTTTTATAAAGCTTTTTAATAATCGGTATCATCGTATGGACATAACCCAGTGCTTGCATTCTTTCAAAATTAAATGAACCTAATAGACGAAGGGATCTCCAAAAAACTTTTAATAGATCTTTCCGGGTAATCTCCTGGCTAGACGGATCTATCATCGGCTTCTCCTCCCTTCATTTGTAATAAAACTAAAGCTACAATTACTCCGATAACTGTCACACCGATAATATCCATTTCAAGATAAGCAGCTAAGACAAAACCGCCCAAGAAAAATGGAATCAGATTTTTAGTAAGAATCATTTTCATTATCATCGCAAATCCAATAGCAATCAGCAGTCCTGCTCCCATCGACAGTCCATCTGTAAGCCATTCTGGAATAGCATTAACAAGTGAATCAATAAAATTGGAGCCTAGGTAAATAAGAAGAAATACTGGTATAAATTGACTTAAGAAAAAAACAGCATAACCGCCTCGATGTGACCACTCAATCGCCTTCATATTTCCTTCTTCTGCATATTGATCCGCTTTTTTCATCCAATAAGAATTTATAATTCTAACCAGATTTTGCAATTGAGCCCCAAGTAAAGAAACAGGAACAGCCAATGTTGCTGCAACTGTAGCTTCAACACCTGAGAGGATTGCAAATGCTGTACCAGCTATTCCGCCAGTTATCACATCTGCCGGGGAAGTAGAGCCAATACCCACAATTCCCATAAAAACCAGCTCCAATGTTCCTCCTACAATCAGTCCTGTAGTGAAGTCACCCAACACCAGCCCTACAGCTGGCCCAAGAATAATTGGTCTTCCCAGCATATTATCTCCGAATATGCGTGAATCCCACTCAGCAAGTCCACCAATTACCCCAATTAGCAGTGCTTGGATAAACATAGAAGCACCTCCTTATTTATTTAATAAAACAGCTAACGGTTTCTTATTTTCTACCGGTGTCTGTCGAATTTCTATCTGAACACCCGATTCCTCCATTTCCTTAAAATGATTAATATCCTGTTCATCAACCGCGATTGAAGGCGTTCTCATTTCCTTGCCATCAGACATCCTCATTCCTCCTACATTAATGGAGCTGATCTCTTTTACTCCCTTCACGAGCTTTAAAGCATCCGCCGATTTATCTACTAAAACAAATATCTTTAATTTTGATGATGCGTCACTGTTCAAATATTCAATAGACTCGTCAAGAGATTTAAATAACACTTTCACTCCTGAAGGGGCAGCTAGATTTAGAGCCATTTTTTTCAGTTCATCTTTAAGAACTTGATCGTTTGCAATTAATATGACATTTGCTCCCAAATATCCCGTCCATGTATAAGCTACTTGACCATGTATTAATCGGTCATCAATCCTGACTAGTTTTATCATGAAGAATCCCTCCTTAACTATTGTTTTGAACTACTTTATTCACATGAATAATTCCTTTTTTACCTTGATTTATACAGTGATCAATTAGTTCATTTGTATCCATTTTTTCCTGAAGACTTATCATTTCCAACATCATTGGCAAATTAAATCCTGTAATAATATTCACCTTATTACTTACAAACTCGGTACAAAGATTTGATATACTACCGCCTAGAACATCCGTTAAAATGATATATTCATTCTCTTCACCTCCTTGCATAATTAAAGAATTTAATTCTTCTTTTATATTTTCTATACTTGTATGAGGGTGCATACTGATGAAATTTATATTTACAGCAGGCCCCATAATCATTTGCACAGAATTCACCATTTCTTTGGCGAAATCTCCGTGCGAAGCAATCAAGAACTTCTTCACTTCGATATTCCCTCCTAGTCATTGTCCTTTCATCAAATACATGCAAATTCCATGCCAACTAGTGTGAATATATAAATTTCAGTTAAAATTCAGTTAATTAATATTAGTGTTGTCTATTTTCTGAAAGAGTGTCACAGATATAGTTAGCATTAGCTGGTTTGATAGGTTAGTGTGCAATGTTTTTTTCAAAACAACGCAAAAATGCTTTGCTTTATGTTACTAAGCAAAGCATTTTAAAGTTTATATAATACAATAATTAGAAAACGATTGAATGTGAAATTCTCCGTTACTGATCCATTTGCTGATTTAACTAATGCCCCTGTCTTTTTTTCGTACATTTGTTCAATCAGTTTTTGCACAGCAAGCTGAATCATCCTCTATAACTTTCTGCTAAAGATTTCAGAACCGGTTTCACTTATACATCACTTGTAATATTTGATAAATTTATTGCCTTATCTAATATACTCAATATCATATTAGCACCAGATTTCATAGGGTTAATACGCAATCCATATTGCTTTAAGTGAGGTTCAGCTTCTATAAAACTTCCGGATACACGATAAATCAAGGGTAAAATTTCATATTTCGACTCAGCACCTACTGGATGTGGAGCTGCTCCTAATTCATTACTTCTCTTTAACACTTGTTCAGCTATTGGTTCTTTTAATTCAACAATTACATTCTTTGATTGGGCATTCGCTATATATGCATTTTCTATCCCTTTAATAGCTCCTTCATTAAGTAACTTGCAGAGCTTCTCTACCTGTTCATTTTGAGTTGCCAGTAAAACAGGAGAAAATGTCATCATGCGTAATAATTCTAATGCCTCGTATCCTTGCACCTGCCCGCCGCCAGAATAATTCTTTTTCTGCAATTGTTGAATCTGTTTTTCTTTACCGACAATAACACCGACTCCTTCTGGTCCCAAGAGTTTAAAACCAGAAAAAGTAGAAAAATCAGCTCCGTATTCAACCCCTATTCCATTCGTTTTCATGACACAGTAATTATCATCCACAACAATCGGTAATTCCGGCCTTAAATGCTTTACCATCTCAATTATTTGCCGCAATTCATATGTATCAGAAGGCTTTTGTCTGGCATGCTGAATATAGAATACTTTACTTTCTTTATCCTCCATCACCAATGCTTCAACAGATTTTCTGTCATTATAATCAACAGCTTTCGTTTTAAGACCTAACATACGAATGGTATCTTTTGTCGTTGTATAGACAGGTGCTTTATGAATAATCATCGTTTCCCCAGCTTTCATTAATTCACTTAAAATGATACGAATAGCACCTGTCCCTGCACCACGAACCAGTGCAGCTTTTTCCGCACCAAAAAATGCAGCTAATACACGCTCTGCATTTTCGGTATACTCAGGCTTTTTATACTGAGCAGCCAAACCTAAATCACCCATAGTTAAAAACTGGGCTCCGGTAAAATGTTCACTTATCTTCTCTACTAATTTGAACTGTAATTGCTGCGCTTCCTGTACAGTTAAAGAGGGAAGCACAGAGTTTGCATATTTCAGCTGTGATACATCGTAGCCCATGATAAGTACCCCTTTCCCTTATTCCAATTGATATATTTACAAAAAATTTCTAAAAGGCTGGTTTATTTTTATTCATTATCTATCGTTTGTCCATCACTCAGTAAATTCCCCACTGAATCATAGATACCTATCAATTTTGGTGAACTGGAGAGTCCCTGAATAACAGCAATTTTTGCATGTGTCACAAAAACTTGTGTACGGAAGGCAAAAATTGCTGTATCTCCAATATGAACACAATCCGTATCGAGTGTCCCGTAATAATCAATATGCCCTGGTTCATTTTGAAGAACAGGTACTTTCTTCAACTGTGTGCTACTAGATCCTACCAAAGCGCACTTCATATGTGATCTTGGGTAAAATCCACCACCGAACACATACGCCTTCTTATTAGACACATGAGAAACTTCAGACACATATGTCATCGCTGGTCTTTCTTTCAGAAAATCTTCTGTATGCAGTGGCGTGGTGCCTGTCAGTGCATGACCAGGTTCTCCTTGGGTGGCGCCATGCTCTTTTAATAAACGCATCGTTTCTGTCGAAGTAGCACTAGGCATATTCAATTCCAAATGCTCATAGCCTTTTTCCTTTAAAAATTCATTTGCCTTTTGCATCGATGCAACATTAGGTGTAACAGATGGTTTATTTTCTTTAATAAGCAGACAGGGAAAACTTGTTAATCCGGCTATTTCTACAGCCTTTAATGCTTCTAATTTTTTTATATCTTCAAACAGCCTGGATAAGGTAAATCCGCCCTCCTGGCCATAATAAATATAATCGTTTTCCTCAGCAATACGCAAAAAGATTTTCTGTGATTTTCCCATTTCATTTGCAATATCACTTATATTTTTTGCATTTTCGTAGCTGAATACAGTAATATAATCTGGGTTGAGTTTTAAGATGGTCCGAATCATATTTTTAGGTATTTGAACAAGATGCCCAACATGTCCAATCTGAATACCAGCCTTACTCAATGTGATGGCTTCCCATGGGTCAACCGCTACAGCTTTTTTGATACCTGCTTCTACGATAGCATTGGCTACAGCTGGGTTTCTTCCAATTTGTTTTGTCATAAAAAATAATTCCATACCTAATCTTTCAGCTTCTTTATTTAACATAGATGCATTTTCTTTAATCGTATCCAAATCGAGTACATACGTATTTGGATCAATGATTCCCTGCTGATGCAGCTTTAAAGAAATATCTATTAATTTATAGTTACGTTTTTTTGTTATTTCCAGAAACATAAACTTCCCTCTCCAATCACAAATACTTATTCAAAAAGAAACGACTCTCCATTTTCTGTCGGATGCAGTTCTAAATAAGCAGCTGCCGTGGCACCTATATCTGACAGCGTGTCCCTTTCTCCGATGTTTATTGGATTCCAGCCTTTATGAAAAGCAAGTAAATACGTTTTTTCTCTTGTATGCTGACTATGGCCAATTGTAGGATCATTACCATGATCAGCACTCATAATTAATAAATCGTTCTTTGTCATTCTATGAAATACTTCCGTCAAATACGTATCTACTAATTCAATACGATCTGCATACCTATCCGGATCTTGAGCATGACCAGCAAGATCCGTTTCTTGGACTGTTGCTGCAATCAAACCAGACTTCACATGATCCATCTCATGAAGGATATTTTCCATTACTTGTTTTGTATCAACTCCAGGAAATTTTTTAGCACCTTCACAATAAATAACGTCCTGCATTTTTCCTACCAGAGATACATCCAGCCCTTCTTTTACAGCAATCGTCGGCAGCTGATACTTCGGAGATATTCCATATCCCAGATGACGAACTTCATATCCTTGTTTATAAACATTTGATTTTGGAGAGTTTACGCCGACTAATCCATCGGCCCGGCGTTCTATAGATGCTTGTAAATGCTTTGGAGTCACATTTTTCCCTCCAAGTGCAATCACTCTGTTCACTTTGACATTTTTTCGGACACAATTTCCTATTTTCAAAACTTCTTCGAACGAAATATAATCTAAAGGAGCACTCACATTATATATTTGTCCATAATCGGTCTCGATATTATCTGCCACTATAACGAGATCATTCACCAGCAGATATGGCATCTTTGGATTAGGTATCGTTACTTTATATCCCTCATTTTCTAACGCTGCTTTCACTTCTTCCATATTCTCAATAAAAGGAGCAAGGTATGCTTTCTTCGGCTTCGAACCCATAATTTCATTATGGCCTTCAAAACTATCAGCTCCCTGATGCATTAAATTCAATACACCGTAGCTAGCCAGATTTTCTTCATTTTTTAATTTAGGATGATGTAGAATTTTATTTATTCCCAGTCTTTCAAGATTTGGTATATTTAAAGATGTTTTATCTAAAATATGATAAAAGGTATTTGCGCCAATATCCTGTGGATGATATTCTTTCACATCATCCATATTGCCGACACCTAAACTGTCCAGTATTAAAATAATCACTCTTTTTGTCATGCTTATTTCCCCTATCTAAGACATAGATAATATTTTTGAATAGACTGGAGAAATATTTCATGGATTTCTAAGCACCAAATCTTTTCAGCCAGCCTATTCTTTCATATATCAGCATTCCTTAACTCTCTATGAATATAATTTTTCTCAGGTATTCATAAAAGTCATCGGATTTTTTACGAGCATTTTATCAATGGACTCATCTGTAATGCCGTGAGACTGCATCAAAGGAACAAACGAATCCAGTAAAAAGCTGTATCCCAGTCCTCCTTGGTACTCTAAATGAGATTTTCTCGTAATATCCATTGATAAAAATACGCGTTCTATATATCCGGCATCTTGGATTTTCTTTAACATTTCTGCTCTTGTGCGGTCTGGCATATAGCTTTCCTTACCTACCGTATCAAATTCAACATATACACCTTGTTTCAACATGTTCAATATATAATCGGCATCTCCAGTAAGATCAACGTGTCCGATAACAACTTTATCCAAATCTACTTTTTCTGATTTGAAAAATTCTACCTGTTCTAATCCAAGTGTCCCAATGGAGGTATGTGTTGTTATCGGTTTATTGGTTTCTCTATGAGCAATAACAACAGCATCAAAGACTTTCTTCTCTGTTACTGTCCATTCATTAAAACTCGTACCAATTTCTCCAATAATGCCAGCCTTTACGTTTGTTCCTTTAATCCCCTCATTGATTTCTTTTATCATTCTTTCAGCCAACTGTTCCTTGGTTTCTCTCCACACCTGTACTGGGTAGAATTCTTCCTGATAAAAACCCGTAGAATGAATAATATTTATCTCGCTTAATTCCGCAGCCTTCTCTACAAATGGAATATTCCTTCCCATCCCAAAATTTGTGACATCAACAATATTCCGGACACCTTTTTCGTATAATTTTTTGTATTCTGATACAGTCTCCGAGAACACATCCAGTTGGCAGTCTTCCGTATTTTTCACTTCCGATAAATCTATTGTCGTATGCTCATGCATATAAGTTATCCCGCTAACTAACATAACAATCCCATTCCTTCCATAGGCTTCAACTAGCTTTATATCTCTATCCATTTAAAATGACAGAGTGATGTGGTTTATGTAAGAAATTTATTTACCATAAACCTACCAGGTTCAAAATATTGACCAGAATTCCTAAAGCAACAACTCCTACAGGTCCTACAGCTAATTCTACGAGCGGTTTCTTGGCCATACGGTTAATTAGGTAGAATCCCATCACCCAGAAAAATCCAATTCCAGGCGCAATCTGTTCAGAAGCCATGGCACTCCCAATTAATATGGCCATCCCCAATACATCCGCTAATGATGTTCGAATATGCTCTCCCATTTCCCGAACTCCCGGGAGTTTATCCATGCTTTTAGTAACTATGGACAGCAGCATTACTTCTGCATACATAACTACGGCTCCTAATACGAACGCCAGTATCGGAATATCCCTAAAAATAAGACCAACTACAAAAACCATTGTTGTACCAGCAAGACCATAGACTCCAGTTACAATTGCGGTTGAGAATACCAAAGGAATAAATCCAATCGCTCTTGCAAACGTTGCAATTGCACCTTCAGTATATTTTCCCTCGTTAATTAAGGCTTGCGGCATGGCATCTACTGCAAGTATTAACTGTGCAGATACCAGCGCAATCAAACCACCCATTAACGCAAGTAACCAGCGGTTTTTCCTGATTTTATTTACACGCTCAGCAAATATATTTACCAAATCAGCATTCGTAGATTCTCCCTCGCCTTTCACTTTTGCCGCATAATATACCATCATCAACATTCCGACTAAGAGCGCCATCCCCTCCGGACTTAATGTTATATCATAAGAGGCAACGGTAAATGATCCAAATTTAGCAAATAAGAGGTAGGCGATAAAAGTAATCAGAGCTGTACTCATTGCCTTCTTCATCCCATGCTGATACCCTACAGCTACTGCCGGGAAAACCGTGAAAGATATAATGATAGGAGTTCCTACCAGACTTAAAGACTCCAAGAAATTGATTGGAAGCTGGTTAAACAGATCAACAATAAACTGAAGACCCAGACATACTCCAATGCTGTACACAGCGCCGACAATTCCTGAGATAATCATTCCTTTTTTACTATCTGGCGTCCAAATACCAATGATGTCACAAGCTAATAAAATACTATGTGCTATAATAATTACTGCACCAATGGATAAAGGAATCCCAAATCCAATAATTAACCCAAAACTTAAAGCAAAACTAGTTGCTGCCAGTTCTTTTCTTGTAATACGTCCTTCCAAATATTCTGGCATAATAGGCCGCAGCCCATCATTAAACACTGCTACCCCTCGATTAACCAGCATGGAACCTATTGCACCGACTAAAGCAATAGATATAAGCTGAATGATTGTAAACTCCATTCTTTCCTACCTCCTGACCCGTCCTTATTTATTTAGTAAAGCAGGGATTAAAATATCTAACATATTCTTCGAGGAAGGAGCAGTGAAACCAAAAGCTACCTTCCCTTTGTTTACTTCTTCTTCTATTTGCTCTTTGCTCATGACAGAACTCGGGGAAGCTAACGAAACACAATTGCTCTGTCCTAATAACGCATAAGCCATTGCAAGTGCACCGCCTGATCCAGTTTCACACGCTCCGACATAGTAGTCAGCCTGCTTATTTTTAATAGCCATTACAGCATCTAAATCACTCTTGATTACCACATCGACTTCCTGCCCACCCAACTCTTTAATTTGCTTCTCAATTACCTGCTTGTTTAATTGACCACCAATTACAATTTTCAACATAATAAAACCTCCTATTTGTTATTCTCCATAACTCCATGTAAATGGAGATAAAAATAATCCTGCTCTTCTTTTGGAAATTCGTGATGAAGCTGATCTTTTACAAACTCAATGACCTCTTTTATTTCTTCCATATATGGTGTCTGATATATATCATCTACGACTGCCTGAGATGGACCTTCCAATTCTTCCCCTTTTTCAATTCGGGCTAAAGCCATACACATATGTGTCCAAAACATTTCCGAGTTTTCAATTGGTTCTTTGTTAAATTTTGCTGCTAAAAAATCATACGTTTGATTCGTAACATCATAAGCTTGCTTCGTAATGATTTGACCTTCTAATAAAATTGTTAATTTCTTATTCATTTCCAATTTGTTCATATTATCATACCTCAATATACTGTATATTGTATTTTATTATAAGGAAGGATATTAATACCTCGGTATTACTTCTCCCTTTTCTACACTTTGTTGCACCTGTAGTATCTTCTCTTCAGTTACGGAGTGCCATTTTCCGTTCATTTCCTCTTCCCGGTCACCTTCAATAACAATGACCGCCTGCGATGTGTCCCTTGCAAGCTTCTGAGCTTCTACAGATTGGAAGGAAATAGATTTAAAATTCCTTGTCATCCTCTTATCATCCACATTCCAAATGGTAGCATCTATTTCTTTACTCGATAATTTATCGAATAGCTGCATATAGTTAACATCTACAAATTCAACATCTTTTTCCGCAAATTCCAGATGTGTTAATTGAAATTGGTCTAATGACTCTTGGTCCACGCCAACCCTCATTCCATCCTCAATTTCATTTTTTTCTTTGTCTGCTAAGAAAACTTTATGCGCAGAGACATAGGTATTCTCTCCAAAGCTTCTTAATATTTTCAGATTAGGATAGTCAGATAAAGTAAGTTTTGCAGTCATTTTGGATACAACAGCATAATCACATCTCTTCGTTCTTAAAGACTCAATTCGATTTGTTGCACCACGCATATAAATTAAATTAACCCGCTTTCCTGCTGATTCAAAAGCTTCAACAATTCCACTTGCCAATCCTTCATACTTTCTGGAATAAGGCAATGGCATTGATCCAATCAAAGGAGCAATCCCTGCTATTTCCAATAAAACATCATCATCTTTCCAAACTAAGAAAGTGCCTAAATGACCTCTTGCCTCTGTCTGAATTGCTTTCATCTCTTCCAGCAATTTCATAGCCTGCTGCACAGTTCCTCTGCCAATATTCAATCTTTCGCTGTAATCTGAAACTCGTGGCACCTTGGCTCCAACATCTATCTTATTCAATAACTCTGCAATTTTCTTAGCCGCCAGACCATTTTTAGAATAGAGTCTTTCCCACATATATACCCCCCTTTTGCCAATATACCGTATTCTGTATTTTATTATAAGCGTTTTCATTTGGATATACAAGATAAATTTTTAGAAATCTAAATTATGTAATAGCACCTCTTTACTCTGTGAACTCTCGTTCAAAAATCCCGTAATCAATATCTCCATCCTCTCTTGTTTACTTCATACAATACCTCTCCCGGCATTTCCCTAACCACGACATCTTCCCCAAGAAAAAGCAGCCAGCTAACCATCTCACTAATCTCCTCTTCATTCCTGACATCGACAAAAGTGTTTAAACGCGCACTAGTCTGGTAAGGATTAGTATAAGAAATGGAAACAGTAAGGGGATGATACTTTTTAAATTGAGCAATTGCCTTTGGCCCCAAGCCAATCACAAGGTTAACATCTTTTTTCTGCAAACGCTGTTTCTCCAAAATCTTTTTCCTGCTTAGTCTATTTTTAACAGGATAGGGTTCAACATCAGTAAGACTGTCTACAGGAATAATTTGCGTCTTTTCTTCTTTCAAATGGAAGCCTTCAATCAACCAGCGGCTTTTTTCCCGATAAAGATGCAGAAGATAAATCGGATAAAATTTTAATTCTTTTCCTTCCTGTACAGTAATCCATAAATAGCTATCCAAAAGGATGTTTTGGATAAGCTGTTCCAGCATAGGATGAGGAAGATCAGACAGGTCAAGCAAATCAGGATTATTGGGATTAGTTCCTTCAAACAGCAGAATTTGATTTAAAAGAACCAGGTCATCCTGTTGATTTTCAGAGATTAAACCAAGCAGCTTTTCAGCCAGAGAGTGACGGCTTTTTAAATAAGGAAGCTGCTGATTTCTTGTAGCCATAAAAGCAAGAAAAAGAGCTTTGATCTCATTATCCGTGAAGCGAACAGTGGGCAGGACGGAGTTATTCATAACAAAATAACCTCCGTCTCTTCCCACTTCAGCGACAAGCGGCATTCCCATCGCTTCAATTTCCCGTATATCTCTAATAGCTGTCGATCGTGAAATGTTAAATTCCCGCATGATTTCTGATATGGTAAAACGGGAGCGATTATTGATATAGCGCATGATTATATTAATCCGTTCAACTTTTTTCATGATATCCTCCTAAACAGTATCACTTTTTGACATGATTTAACGTTAGTATAAACATATCAAATGAAAAGACAACTCATTTGGTACAAATTCTTAAAAAGGCAGGTTTTGAATATGGCAAATTATACATTAGAAGAAAAAGACAGCTTTGTGGTGTTAGGTTTTGGAACAGAACTGAAAAGTGATTATACAGACTATATGGGAATCAATAAAGAAAAAGCTGATTTCTGGAATAAAGTGAATGAGGATGGAACACTGGATACGTTAAAAACTGTTGCTGATAATGACTACATTTTTATCGTCAATGAAGCGGTGAATAATAAGATGATGCATTATGCTGGTGTAATGACGAAAGAGACATTACCTGACGCAACAAGAGTTATTCAATTTCCTAAAGGGGAATATGTTGTTGTTAAAGGAGAAGCAGAAACTGCTAAAGACTTGCATGAGACACTTACTGGTAAAGCTTTTGGCGAGGCTCTGCCGGAAGCTCAGGATGTTGCATATGTCGGCGGGCCAAATACATCTGTTGAGATGGGTAAGCGTGATGGCAAGGTATATGGTGAAATGTGGATTCCTGTTGTGAGGAAGTAGTAATCAAATTCATTGCTTCTTCAATATTAGTCTAAAATAAACCCAATCATTCCCTTATAATGATTGGGTTTATTACTTAAAATATAATTCATTGTTTGAAGGAAAAATCCTAGCCAATACGAACCTTAATATAGGTTCTGTCATCAAATGATATATTATCTTTAGCTATACCTTTTGTTGATTTATTTTCATAAATACAAAGTGGATCAACCATTAATAAACGTGATAGTTCTTTCTCGGAGGCTTCAAGACTCTCTAATATCGTTGGGTAGCCATCGGACGCTAAAGAGAAAACTTTCACATCCTCTGATAAATCTATCGTCTTAATAAGTTCTGAGGGTATCGGAAAACCATTTATAACTGCATAACTTAAATCGGAATCTGGAGTTGCATTTTGAAAATTATACTGCTTTTGAATAAACGGCTTAATTAGTCGGAAACCGACGTCTTCCTCTGACAGTAATTCCTTTACAGTTCTTCCCTTTACTAATTCCCCTTGAACAATAATACTTCTGGCTTCACTAAAAACCTCATCTATTCTTTTAATATTTTGATAGAGTTTACCATCGAAATAAAGCTGACAATCTCCAACCATCCATACTTTATGATGATATTTACTATAAATAATCATCGAAGCACTTGGACGAATATATGGAATTTCAAGAACTTCCTGCTCCAAGTTTAATTTTTTATACAACACTTTATATCTTTCATTAATAACTGTAATGATTTCATCTATTGACTCTCTTCCATTTAATGACGAAATTGCATCTCGAATCAATTCTGCAGCTATCCTACCTTGTGTCTTTTCGCCGTATAAGCTGTCCGAGACACTAGTTGCTCCATCAATCACAGCGGCAAAATACTCATTATGAAAATACATATCCTCACACAATGCCATATTACCACTTTTTGATTGAATAAATTTCTCAATAAGCTCCATTCTTATGCCCCCACTCGTTTCGACATATTTTTTGCAAGCTCGACTCAATCCTAACATTCTTCTTCATTCAATACTCATTTCAATACCAATAGCTTCTTCTTTAATATTTTTCCACGTTTCCCAACTCTCGCCAGATAGTTCTTTCCCACTGAATACATCATGATACTTAACTAGATTTCCCAAATATTTTGCCATAGGTAACTGAAGAATAAAAGGTTTGCTTTCAATTAGTGAGTTTTTTGCTGGTATCCAGCCTGTATTGCTTAAGAATTCTAACTGTACATCATCCTGATCTAGGAAGCTATAAAACATCTCAACCTTTTTCTCATTACTAAAAGATATAAATCCGCTCCCTGACACAAATAAGGGCTCTCCACTATCGAATAGCGGCAAAACTTCTATTTCAAAAGTACTTCTAACCAACTCTTGAATCATTTGTAAATTGCTAGAAGTGGTAATAAGCGCTCCTACTTCCATATTGGAAAATTTCGTTACTGCCATATGGTTGTCTAATGGTGGTACCAGTTCATACTCTTTAATTAAATTCGTCCAAAGTTTTTCAAAGGAAGTTTTACTTCCCTGCTCTTTCTGTTGAAAGGCATCCCAATAATACGGAATATCTTCATCAAAGTGAAAAAACCAAAATGTTTTTGCTTTATTGTTATTTATTTTATCTTGAATTTCCTTGTATACTGCAAGCGTATCACAAGAATTAAAAGGGGAAACACGTTGATTATCTTCTATATGATTATCTAGAATGGTCCGGTTTATAATAATGATTGGAATCTCAATCCCTAATGGGTAACCATATAATCCATTATCATAAGAAAAGTTTTCTAATGTTGCTTCATGGAATGCAACCGAAAAATCCTCTCCAATTTTTTGGATTGAATTAGGATTACTTAATTCCATAATCTCATCCAGTCCATAACTAGAATGTATTTCAATAAGATCAGGAAGATTGTCTTCCATATTGGGAAGTATAAGTTCCTCAACCAGTGCCTCTTCACTTTTGAATTTTGTAATATTCATTTTAATCCCTGATTCTTCCTGAAAGCGTTCAACAGAAGAGATTAATCCGGGAGTAGTAAGCCATATATTCATTGTATCCTCATACTCATCCTCTTTATTTAGTACAAAATCTTGATTAATTAGATTGAATATATAGATAATGGATAAAACAACGATACAAACAGATAGTAAAAAAGGAACTTTAAATTTCATGGCTCAATACTCCCTGTAAATATATATTAGTGATGACTCAGTATACTTGATTCGATAACTTTCATCACATTTTGAATGATTCCTTCTATTTTATCATCTTTAGGGGATTCTACCATAATTCTCAGTACCGGCTCTGTTCCTGAAAAACGGACAAGACACCACGTACCATCCGACCATTCCCACTTCACTCCATCATAGGTCTTATGCTCCAAAAGGTCTCCTCGATAAAGTTTTTCGGCAGCAGTACCGAAGATAACAGATTGAATATGCTCCTTGTACTCTGCTTCATAACTATAATTATGCTCCTTAAAATATCGTTTACCAAATTTTCCTTTAATCTCTTGTCGAATCTCACTTAGTGGTTTCTTAGTGTAAGCAAGCAGCTCCAATATAATCCCGGCTGAAAGTATCGCATCCTTTTCCAAAAGATGTCCTTTAATGGTAATCCCTCCAGAGCTCTCCCCACCCAAAACAGCATCTGACTGAAGCATTCCTTCAGCAATATGTTTAAATCCAACCGGTTTCTCAATACATTCAAACCCATAATAATTAGAAATATCATCCAAGAGATGTGTTGTCGAAATATTACGAACTACATTTCCCTTCATTCCTTTGTATTCCAAAAAGTAATAATACAAAATAACTAATATCTCATTTGCATCAACATAATAGCCTTTCTCATCAATAATCGCAATTCGATCACCATCGCCATCAGTTGCTATACCAATATCATATTGTTCTTCTTTCATCATTCCCGTTAATCTCCATAAAGATGACTCTGTCGGTGCAGGAACACGGCCACCAAATAGAGGATCTGCTTTATCATGGATAATTTTTATCTTTGATCTGGAATCTACTAATAACGTTAATAAGGAATTAATACCGGTGCCGAACATCGGATCATATAGTACACTAATATTAGCCTGCTTAATTAAATCCAAATTAATTTGTGATTCAACAAAAGTAATGAATTCATTTGTATAGTCTTTTCTAATAGTCAAATTATTTTCCAAAGCACGGTTATAGTGTATTCGCTTTATTTCATCTGCTTGAACCGCATTGATTGATTTTTCCAGCTCGGTTGTAATATCTTCCGTTGCGGGCAATCCACCTTCATGGACATACTTAATACCATTGTATATATAAGGGTTGTGACTAGCTGTAAAAGTTAAGCCTGCTGCTGCTTTTTCTTCAATGGTGACAAAATTCACTAATGGTGTCGGGACCGATGGCGTTAGAAATATAACTCTGATATTATTTGCAGCAAATATCTCCACAGAAGCTTTGGCAAATTCTTCAGCCATAAAACGATTATCGTATCCGATAACAACCCCTTGATCCTGTTTATGATTTTGAAGAATTTGATTTGCGATTCCTTGGGAAAACTTTCTCACGTTATCAAATGTAAATTTTTCACCTATAATATCCCGCCAGCCGCCTGTTCCAAAACGTATCATGTTATGCCTCCCCGTATAATTTAATTTTTATAGTTTCTAACACCGTTTTTTCAAGAGTCACCCCAAACTTCTGTCCCTATCATTCTCTCTTACAAAACATCCACTTGAACGATTATTACACAATCTACATATCGAGTTCTGATCGTCACCCTATCCAAAAATCAGAATTAAACTGATATCTCCTTCTTTCCTGAGATAATCATAATAATAATTAATGAAATAATCGTAGCTAACGACAGCATAGATGCCAATGCTGCAGCTGTTCCGAAATTAGATGTAAATACTTCACTATAAATTGAAACAGTAATCGTTGCAGTTGCACCATAATACAAAACGATGGTTGAACTTAATTCATTTATAGTTGTTACCCAACTTAATATTGCTCCAGATAAGACTCCCGGTATCATTAAAACAGCAGTCGTCTTAAAGAATGTTTTCATTGGAGGTACCCCTAAACTAATCGATGCTTCCTCAACACTTTTATCAATCTGATGCAATATGGCGGTGCTGGACCGCATTGTATACGGCAATTTCCTTACAACATATGCAATAACTAAGATTACCCACGTACCTGTTAATTCAATTGGCGGTTTGTTAAAGGCTATGATCAAACTAATACCCAGAACAGTACCCGGAATTACATAAGGAATCATAATTAGCGCATCTAGGAAAGAAGTAATTTTGGATTTTCTTCTCACCACCACATAAGAAAGTAAAAGCCCGGCAATGACCATAATCACAATTGCAACGCTTGCATACGTAAACGTATTCTGAATTGCTTTTGGAACTTTATAAAGCACCTCTCGATAACTATCTAAACTAAACCCGCCAACAAAAACCGGTCCATTAGTTTTCAAGAATGAAGTAGTAATTACAGTTGCCTGTGGAATGATAGATAATGTAACAATGCCCATTACCATTAATGTCGCTAAGATACGCTTCACGGGACTTAACTTAATTACTTTTGGAGGTCGTAATGAACTCATAGTATACGTTTTTCTATTCATAATATGGCGTTGAAATAGTAAAACAGCAGTAGTCACAGAAAGTAAAATCATACTTAACGTACTGGCCATTGCCGGGTTAGACCCCATTTCACTAATGAATTGATCATACGCAAGAATTGGGAGCACCTTCTCTCCTTGACCGATTAACATTGGTGTACCAAAGTCAGCGAAAGATGCCATAAATACCATCAAAGCTCCAGTTGACACTGTCGGAAAAATTAATGGTAAGGTAACTTTACGAATCCGTGCAAATCCAGAAACTCCAAGGCTGCTTGATGCCTCCTCTAGTGAAACATCAATTGTTTTCAAAGCTCCTGATACATATAAATAAATATGCGGGTAAAACTGTAAGGTGAATACCCAAATCATTCCATGTAATCCATAGATAGATGGTATTTCAATTCCAATATTTGCAAGGAAGTTTGTAATAAATCCATTATTTCCAAGCATTAGTATCCAGGAATATGCCCCGATAAACGGTGGAGACAACAACGTTAGTATAATTAAAATATGGAATACCCCTTTAAATGGAATATTAAATCGTGACATTGCATAAGCAACTGGAATACCTAACACACAGGCAAAAAAGGTCGCAGATGTAGATACAATAAAGCTGTTAATTAAAGCTGAGTAATAGTATTTACGGCTAAAGAATTCCTGATAGTTTTCTAATGAAGCTTTTCCATCCTGCCAAAAGCTATTAATAAAAATATTAAATAAAGGATAAATAAGGAAAAAGCCAATCAGAATAAATGCTGCGATAATAACAAAATGCCAGAAGTCTAACCTTAAATTAAACGGTTTCTTTAAGACTTGTGTTCTTGTGCTCATTTAGTACTTCCTCCCCGCTCTCATCAAAAATAACCGCTTCCTCTGGATTTAGATCAACCTTTACTAAGTCGCCAATTTTCCTTAGCATGTTATAACGGATAGAATGCTCGTGTGCACTGATAAGCGTGCCAGAAGTAAACCTTATTTTATATACAACAGACTCTCCCAGAAAAGTAGCATCAACAATCTCTCCTTCTACTAGAGCAGAATTTGCATCACCAGTTTCCTTGATTTTGATTTGTTCCGGACGTATAGAATATATCCCCTTTCCATAAGCACTCTCAAAAAGTTTTGTTTTTAAAGCTGCCCCTTCTACAAATACAGTAGCATGTTTGTCAGAGTCTATTATTTCTATTTCTGCATCTAAGAAGTTAGTAGTTCCGATAAAATTAGCGACAAATTTATTAACAGGACTTAAATAAATCTCATGAGGCTTGCCGATTTGCTGTACTTTGCCTTCACTCATAACTGCAATTCTATCTGATACTGCAAGTGCCTCTTCTTGGTCGTGTGTAACGTAGATAGTTGTAATATTTAAGCTTTTTTGCAGATTTCTAATATCCTCTCGCATCTTAACTCTTAGTTTTGCATCTAGATTGGATAATGGCTCGTCCATCAACAATAAGCCAGGATGAATAACAATTGCCCGTGCCAACGCAACACGTTGTTGTTGCCCGCCGCTCAATTGAGATGGCTGTCTATCTTTAAGATGAGACAATTCAACCATATCGAGTGCTTCTGTTACTTTAACTTTTATTTCATCTTTTTTTATTTTTCTTGCCTTTAAGCCATAAGCGACATTCTCAAAGACAGTTAAATGAGGAAAAATAGCATAATTTTGAAATACCATTCCAATATTTCTTTTATGTGCAGGGATGTTATTCATATGACTGTCTTCAAAAAAAAGATTTCCTTCTTCCTGTTGATAGAATCCAGCAAGTATGCGAAGTAAAGTGGTTTTACCACATCCACTTGGGCCGAGCAAGGTGAAAAATTCTCCTTTTTTGATGTTAATATTAATATCATCAAGTGCTTTATTTTCACCAAAAAATTTACAAATTTGTTGTATTTTTACATGATCTTGCAAAATTATTTCCCCCTTCTTTAGAAAGGAATCAGATTTGAACACAATCCCTTATTCCTGTTCAATTAAGACCTCTTGGAACTGATTCATTACACTATCTTTGTTATCTGCAGACCAGCCGAAATCATAGTCTACTAATGGAATCTCTTCAGAACCAATAAGTCCTTCCGGCGGATTCACGTCATCGCGCACAGCTCGTCTGCCAAAATCCTCTACAATCATTTCTTGGACATCTTTACTGACTAAGAAATCAATGAATTCCTCTGCATTTTCTGAGTTTTTAGCATCCTTAATTAATGCAACACCATCGGGAACAGCAGAAGTCCCTTCTTCCGGATAACTAATATCTACAGAGGAGCCGCCTGCAATATAACGATATGCCGCTTCTTCTAATGTGATCCCAACAGGGAATTCACCATCAGCTACCCCTTTAGGTACAGCACTTGAACTAGATAAAATAGTTCCATCTAAGTTAGCAACAAATTCCTCTACAAAATTCCAGCCGTCATTTCCATCATCGCTGTATGCAGACAACATAGTCACCAATTGTGTATAAGCAGAACCTGATTTGCTCGGCTCAACAAAAGCAATTTTACCAGTCCACTTTTCATCTGTTAAATCTTTCCATTCTTTTGGTGCATCCATATCCGACACCATTTCCTGGTTGTACATGATTACCATTGGTAACGCGGAAAATCCGGTCCAGATATTATTAGGACTCTTGAATTCAGTAGGGATCGCTTCGTCTTCAGCTGATTTATATGGCTCGAAGCTGTCACCGAATGCTTCTAATGATTCAGCACCGCCTCCCCAGAATACGTCTCCTCCCGGGTTACCTTCTTCAGCAGTCACACGATTTAATAATTCCCCTGTACCGCCAGTTACAACGTCTACTTTAATACCCGTTCTCTCTTGAAATTCTTTTACGATTGGATTAATAATTTCATTTTGATGAGGTGAATACACTGTTAATGTATTTGAATTCCCACTGGCCTCTCCATTATCATCAGATCCACATGCACTAATGATAATTAGAAGCATTATTGCTACTAGAAAAGTAAATATTTTCTTCATTTAGTAAACCCCCTAAATAATTTATTTATGATACAATATGATAATAGCAAATGAATGAAAGCGGATACAATCATATTTTTTTCATAAAATGTATAACTTTTTTCTAAGGCAGCAGGTGAAGAAATGATAGCCAAACTTCATAGTCTAAATTTACGCAGTAAATTAATCATCGTTATTATCATTACTTCTTTAGTCCCTTTATTGCTGCTAGGTTTTTTTACATTTAACTTTCTATCAGAGCTACTTCAAGAAGAAGTAAGTGAAAATGAATTAGAACGTTTAACATCTATCAATAATCAAGTGTCCTTTTTCTTAGACGATATTGAGCAAATGACTCTTTTTTTCTATAAAAACGAAGAAATACAAGATATCTTAAAGAAAAATAATACCCGAAATTTAAACGAAAAATATGTAGACTTTGAATATGTAAATGAATTATTTGATACTGTAACTGGAGTCAAAGACTGGGAGGTTAATATTTATGTTATCGGTTTAAATGGGGATCGTTATTTTTCAAATGAATACCTGCCTAACCGATATAATTCCATTCGGGAATCATGGGGAGTTTTTAGAAAAGCTAACAATGCCAAAGGCTCCTTAGTATGGGATACGAATTATTCTATTAATGGAGTAGATAATCAAGATATCGTTCTCACTGCTGGAAGAATTTTAGTAGACTCCACCACAAATGAAAAAATCGGCTATTTAATGGTTGATATCTATGAATCTGCTTTTTCAACTATCTATGAAAAAAATAACTTCTCAAATAGGGAAAGCTTTTTCCTATTAGACAACCAAGGTTATATCATTTCAAGTCAACCAAATAAAACAAACGTTGGGACAAAATTTGAAATGGACTACTATCAACGTATTATGGATGGGGAAAAAGGATTCTTTCATTTTGACTGGCATGATATAAGTTCGATTCTAACCTATCAAACAGATGAAAATACAAATTTTAAAACAGTAAGTATTCTCCCAATGGATATCATCCAGCAAAAAAATTATCTTGTTCGTAATTTAACGCTCAACTTTGCACTAATTGGAATCATTTTTTCAATATGGCTTGCGTATTACCTGTCTAAAACTATTACGAGACCACTTTATAAGTTAATCAATTTAATGAAAGAAGTAGAAAAAGGAAATCTTCAAGTCCGGTTTGATTCGAAATTTAATGATGATATTGGTATATTTGGAAAAAGATTTAATCGAATGTTAGAAAAGTTAAAAATATCCATTCAGGAAAACTATGAAAAACAGGTTCGTATGAAAGACTCTGAACTAAAAGCATTACGCGCCCAGATCAATCCACATTTTCTTTATAACACATTAGAAACGGTTAATTGGCTTGCACGCCTTGAAGGAGTCAACGATATTAGCAAAATTGTCGTATCATTAAGCGAGATTATGAAATATTCTGTCCGAAAAGGCAAAGACTTCGTTACAATTAAACAGGATGTAAAACAGCTCAAAAACTATTTAACCATTCAGGAATTTCGCTATCGTGACAAGTTTGATGTTCATCTAACAGTTGATGATTTAGTACTTAATCAAAAAATTCCAGCCTTATTATTACAACCGATTGTAGAAAATGCGATTGTGCATGGCCTTGAGAATAAGGTATCAAAAGGAAAAATTGATATCTCTATTACAAAAGAGCACAGAAGGATCCGTATTATTGTACAGGATGATGGTGTTGGAATGGATGAAAAAACGCTCGTTCAAGTCAATCAAGAAATAAAAGAAGGCCTGGAATTCGAAGAGCTGGGTATTGGCATTGAAAATGTTCGTAAACGATTGTATTTGAGCTATGGGAGCCAATTCCAGTGGACTCTTACTTCCAAGGACAATGAAGGTACAAGAATAGAAATATTAATTCCATATAAGGAAGGGTAAATCATGTTTTCTATATTAATTGTTGATGATGAATGGACTATTCGAGAAGGATTAAAAAGAACAGTTCCTTGGAGTGATTGGGGAATTGAAGTTGTTGGAACAGCAACAAATGGTAATGAAGCATTACAAATTTTAGCTGACACACCACAAATCAACATCCTTTTGACTGATATCCGCATGCCGGGAATAAATGGATTAGAACTAATTGAAACCTGTCGTACACGTTTTCCCAGTCTCAAAATGGTTCTATTAACTGGACACGATGAATTTGAGTATGCTCAAAAAGCAATCAAGTTTGGTGCTGACGACTTTTTATTAAAGCCAACGAATATTGATGAATTAAAAACGACGATACTCTCCATTAGGAATAAATTACAGTCAAAGCAACAAGAAAAGGATGAGCTCGTATCCTTGTTAATCAAAGATCTAGTTGAGCATAATTCATTAGAAAATCTCGATAAGATAAGAGCTATTGAAATTATTCATCCAGGCTATGGATTTATTATCATTCGTTCCATGGATAAAAATAAAAGAGTGTTAAATATAGAAAATGTTTATTTGATTGAGGACAAAACTGATCAGCAGGTATATTTTTGTCATTCATTAAAGAACGAAGAAGGCTGGAAAAATATAATTGATCAAGTGAACAACTATTTAGCAGACACAAAAGCTCTCTATACCCTTCACCTAAGCTTAATTACTAGTGAACTTACACAGTTAATTAACATTTACAAACAGGCATGTACTGCTTCTGAATTTTATAATAAAAGTGAAAATCTAACAATCTATAAATATTTTGATGAACAATACACTTTAGACTTTGAAGAAATTATCCGATATATTCAACATCATTATCAGGAAACCAAAAGTCAATCTGAACTAGCCAAACAATTAAATATAAGCAATAGCTATTTCAGTAAATTATTTAAACAACATACCGGAATGAATTTTATCGATTACATAACAACAAAGCGAATCGAAGTAGCTAAAGAACTTCTTTGCTCCACTACCTTGAAAACTTACGAAATCGCACATGAAGTCGGTTATATAGAAGCCAGATATTTTAGTCAAATATTCAAGAAATTAACTAATAGGACTCCCCTTGAATACCGTAGGATGAAACAACAGATTCCACCTCTCGACTAAATTTCTTTTTATTGCTCCTGTTATTCGTAGGAGCTTTTTTATTTTAAATAATAAGGAAGTATTTTGACAGAGAAATATAGATAGAGGAGCAAAAAAGTTCGACTTCCGATAGCATTAATGCTATCATTAGCATACAATAAAACATAAGGATTAGTGATATGTCCGAATCAAAATTTGAAATATTATATAAAGGAAATACATCTCATTTTGAAACGTATCTACTGGACCGCGCTGAACAAGAATTACGAATTGGGAAACAAAGCATTTGGTGCAAAGTTGCAGACATGTACGCCAGACAGCTTACTATAATTTCCATTAACCCTTTTCCCGAGAGTATATTATTTGATTCAGACGAAACGCCACCTTCTTTGAAACAGATTATAGCACACACACAAATTATACTAATTTTTATAGGTGGGGAATAAAAGGTGGTAAAACAGGAAATCATCCTATTATCTATGCAATTCACAATTACCATAAAGTAGTTTTGCTTCATTATTTCAACAAACAATATAATGGCTTAATCAACCGGAGAGATATCCTCCCAGCTGAAAAAAGCTATTCAAATTATTGCGAAGATGACCCTAATCTCTATTAATACAAGGAGGAGAAAAACAGTGAGTGATTTTTTTGAACGCTACGCTAAAATGCGCGGTGAACAGCATGTACAGAATCTGCAGTATGAAGGAAAAATCGCAGCACAAATAAAAACTCACCGTCAGCAGCAGAAGCTGTCTCAACAACAGCTCGCTGATTTAGCAGACTTGCCTAAATCAACAATTGGCAGAATCGAAGCCGGTATAACAAGTCCAAAGGTTGATACATTATTGCAGATTTCCAAAGCACTAAATATTCCTTTTATTATTGATGGCACAGCTGATCAAAAAGATATATTTCTAAAAACCTGATTCTTTAAAATGACGGCAAAACTTTTAACACTTCCTATAGAATAAAATAAACTGTTTCAATCTAGTGCAATTCCAACTAAAATCGCGGTAAAAAGAATATAATTTTTAGAATAAGGGTTTTCACAGATTATTGGTGAAGGCCTTTTTCTAATGTGTCCGATTTTAGACAATGTCGTTTGATATTAGCATTGAAAACGTTACCAACGCTATATATACTGAATACAATCAAATATTAGGAGGCTATCATCTTGAAAAAAATAACGCATTTATTATTAGCTATTACTCTGTTAATGGTACTGGCAGCTTGTGGAAGTGAAGAAGATAATGCAAATAAACTCGTCATCTATTCACCAAACAGCGAAGATATTATTAATACAATTATTCCCATGTTTGAGCAGGAAACAGGTATTGAAGTTGAACTGGTTTCCGCAGGGACGGGAGAATTATTAAAGCGGATTGAAACGGAAGCCGGTAATCCAAACGGAGATATCATGTTTGGGGGCAGTAAGGCTCAAATGCTGGGAAATGGAGATTTATTTGAAAAGTATACTTCAAAAAATGATGATAACATGCTTGAGGGCCATCAAAATGTAGGCGGTTTTTTAACCCCTTATGGTGCTGATGGAAGTGTCATACTCGTTAATACAGATTTAATAGGAGATATTGAAATTAACGGCTATGAAGATTTATTAAATCCGGAATTAAAAGGAAAAATCGCTGCTGCAGATCCGGCAAGTTCAAGCTCTGCTTTTGCCCAGCTTACGAATATGTTATTAGCTATGGGTGGCGACTACACCTCTGAAGAAGGGTGGAATTACGTAGAAGAGCTCGTTAAAAATCTGGACGGTAAGGTTGCAAGCGGATCAGGCAATGTGCACAAAGGGGTAGCAGATGGAGAGTATACTGTTGGGCTGACCTATGAGGACCCTGCCCTCAGCTATGTACGTGACGGCGCGCCGGTTGAAGTTATCTATCCTGAAGAAGGAACTGTCTTCTTAGATGCAGGTGTTGAAATCATTAAAGACGCTCAGCATTTAGATAATGCGAAGGCCTTTGTTGATTTTATCGCTTCTGAGAAAGCTCAAACTGCATTTGGACAGGAATTAACAATCAGATCGTTAGGAAAAGACGTAGAGATAGCTGATTTTAAGAAGCCGCTTGAAGAAATAAACGTTATTGAAGAAGACGAGGAATATGTGGAAGAGAACCGAAATGAGATTATCGACATGTATAAAGATGTATTTACAAGCGCACAAGAGTGACCTAAAAAATAATAGGAATGAAGAATAAAGGAGAATGGCCGTGAGTGTAACCATCAGCTTTAACAATGTAATAAAAAAATATAATGATAAGCCTGTTATTTCAGGACTATCCCTCGATATTAAGAAGGGTGAGTTTTTCACCCTTCTTGGCCCTTCAGGCTGCGGGAAAACGACACTATTAAGGATGGTAGCAGGATTTAACAGTATTGAGGGCGGCGAGATCACTTTTGATGACAAGGTGATGAACCGGATTACGCCTCAGCATCGAAACATCGGAATGGTTTTTCAAAATTATGCTATCTTTCCGAATTTAAGTGTGAAAAATAATGTTGCATTTGGACTCAAAAACAGAAAAATTCCAAAGGATGAGATTGAGAGAAGAGTTGACCATATTTTAGATGTAGTACAAATCAGCCAATTCAAAAACAGCATGCCGGAGAATCTTTCCGGCGGCCAGCAGCAAAGGATTGCCCTGGCTCGTGCAATTGTTATGGAGCCGAATGTATTGTTAATGGATGAACCGCTGTCTAATTTAGATGCAAAGCTGCGTGTAGATATGCGTGAAGCAATCAAATTAATTCAACATGAGGTTGGAATTACAACTGTCTATGTAACACACGATCAAGAAGAAGCAATGGCCGTTTCTGACCGGATTGCTGTTATGAATTCTGGAGTTATTCAGCAGGTAGGAACACCACGGGAAATCTATCAAAGACCTGCTAATATATTTGTTTCCAATTTTATCGGAAGAACGAATATTGTAGAACGCTCCTTAAAAAAAGTGGATAATAGACAAGTACTTATCATGGACGAAAATTACCAGATTGATTTAGATGATATTACGCAGTATGCTGAGGAAATTATTAAAGTTTCCATCCGCCCGGAAGAGTTTACAATTAGTGATACATCAGAGGGTATGGCCGGTGTTATACAGCATAACGTATTCTTAGGAATCAATGTTCATTACACAGTTCAGCTTTCAAATGGAGAGAATGTCGAGGTGACAGAAGAATCTACACTTGGTGAGCCTCTAGAGCCAGGTACAGAGGTAAAGCTACTCGTAAACAAGGAGAAGATTAATCTATTCCATTACGAGAGCGAAAAGAATATCCTGGAAGGTGATTCTTATGCAAAATAAAACGGCAGGAAGAAAAGACATCTGGAGTGTAATTACGTTAGGAATTCTTCTATTATATGCGCTTGTCCTTGTACTGCCTTTATTCACACTTTTAAAAGAAAGTATATTCAAGGATGGAGCACTCTCCTTTGAGCACTTTGGTGAGTTTTTTGGAAAGAAATATTATTACAGTACGCTTTTTAACAGCCTGAAGGTAACAGTTGCTGTGACTTTGGCCTCTTTGGCCATCGCTACACCGCTCGCTTATATTATGACCACTTTTAAAATCAAAGGGAAATTATATTTGCAAATATTAATTCTTATCTCTTCCATGGCACCGCCATTTATCGGAGCATATGCCTGGATATTATTAATGGGCCGCAATGGAGTAGTAACAAATTTTCTGAGTAATGTATTTCATATTACCACGCCGGATATTTATGGTTTTTCCGGGATTTTAATAGTCCTTACCCTTCAATTAATACCTTTAATATATATGTTTATGATGGGTGCGTTCAAAAGTATTGATAATTCATTAATAGAAGCTGCAGAAAGTATGGGGTATACCGGCTTCAAAAAAGTCTGGAAGGTTATCATGCCGCTGATGGTACCAACTATATTGGCTGGATCATTGTTAGTATTTATGCGTGCGCTTGCAGATTTTGGTACACCGATGTTAATTGGAGAAGGATTCGAAACATTACCTGTATTAATCTTCAATGAATTCACGAGTGAAATGGGAGGAAATGCCGGCTTCGCTGCCGCAATCAGTGTCATTGTCGTTGTCATCGCACTAACCATTTTCCTGCTGCAAAAATTTATCACAAATAAGAAATCTTTTTCTATGAGTGCTCTTCATCCAATTAAAGAAAAGAAAGAGTCTGGCATAAAAAATATTTTAGCTCATTTGTTTGTATACGGTTATCTAGCACTTGCTATTTTGCCGCAGCTCTATGTTGTGTATACAGCATTCTTAAAAACATCCGGACGTATTTTTGTCAAAGGCTATTCTTTGGACAGCTTTAAAGCCGCATTTACCCGCTCAGGTGATACAATTGTGCATACCTTTACTTTAGGGCTTATCGCACTTTTCTTTGTTATCCTGATTGCCATTTTGATTGCCTATGTGACTGTAAGAAGACGCAATGCAATCACGAATGGACTGGACATTATATCGATGGTACCATATATTGTGCCCGGGTCCGTACTTGGTGTTGCTTTATTGCTCGGATTTAATAACAAACCTTTTCTTCTAAGCGGTACAGCAACAATCATTATTATTGCCTTTGTAATCCGCAGACTGCCATATACAATTCGTTCCAGCGCTGCGATTATTCATCAGATTAGTCCAAGCATCGAGGAAGCGGCTGCCAGTCTGGGAGCATCAAATTTAAAAACATTTTTCAAAATAACATTGCCGATGATGCTGCCTGGTGTTATCTCAGGTGCTATCCTCAGCTGGGTTACCATTATTAGCGAATTAAGTACATCTATACTGTTATATACAGTCAATACAAAAACAATGACAATTGGTATTTATACAGAAGTTATTCGTGGAAACTACGGTGTAGCTGCTGCTTTATCAACGATACTCATTGCAATAACCGTTATTTCTCTGTTAATTTTCTTTAAATTAACCGGCAGGAAAGAAGTATCTTTATAGCTGGATAATGAACAAACTTTATATGTATTAATCAGACAAGGGGGTGACTCTATATTGAAAAAGAAAAGTTTCAAAGAAGCTACGAAAAGTCTTTTTCTTAAATATACAGTCGTCCCTATTTTTATTTTAATTATATTATTCACTTTATTTACGTTTGTTATATTTCATTTAAAAGCGGTTTATGATGCCAAGCAGTCAGGAGAACAAATTAAGGAAAGAATGACAGAAGTGTATGAAGTCTATCAGGAAGAAATTAAAAAAATGGCAGAATCATCTTTGGTGATGGAGAGTTTAAACTACCATAACGATATTAATTTAGTTTATGAGGATTTTTATAACTTCAATAATCAACAGGAAGTCAAAAGCAGTTTTTTTCTGATTGACGCAAATGATGTATTTGTGGCATCTACTAATAAATCCAATGATGAAGTGAATGAAGATATCCTGAATCACATCATTCCCCACCTGGAAAAATATCCGGATGATTTGTTAAGCATTGTCGAGAAAACAAATTTCTCCCACGGTCAAGCCTCTACCATTACTTTAGGAAAGGCCGTAAAACAGGACGATCAGATTATTGGATATTTAATTTATATGTTATATGAAGAGGATTTTCAGCGGTTAATTTTTGGAGAAAAAACAGATATTGCTGTGATTACAGATACTTATAATCATATCGTTGTGACTTCTAATGAAATCGTTCAAGGTCTAATGAATAAATTTCAGCCTGAAAAACAATCTAATTCAAAAGTTCAAATAGAAAATGATACCTATTATATGAATCAAACTGAAACAGCAGATAATACCTTCCGTATTTATACATTAAACAATACAGAAACAGATAAAGTAGTGTTGATTTTATATTTTATATTTATTGGGATTACCAGCGCTTTTCTATTTATACTTCTTCGAGTATTAGCAGAAAAGATGTCCAGACGGAACTCCGAGTCGATTGACAAGTTATTAATAGCAGTCGACCAATTAAAGAAAGGTGATTTAACCTCCTATGTGGAGATTTATACAGGAGATGAATTTGAGACATTGGCAAATCAATATAACACCATGCTCGATAGTCTAAATGATTTGCTGAGCAGGAACAGAGAGTTGTCGGAGATAAAGAAAGTAAATGAAATGAAAATACTCCAAAGCCAGTTCAACCCGCATTTTCTGTTTAATGTGCTGGAAACTGTACGATATACCATGGTAAGCAATGTAGATAAGGCACAGGGTATTATATTATTATTATCTTCTTTATTGCGATACAGTATCAACCAAAATATTGATCAGGTTATGTTAGAAAAAGATTTGAACTATACGGTTGATTATCTAAAATTACATAAAATGCGATTTAATAATCGGCTGCATTATTTTCTGGACATCCCTGAAGAAATCAATACTGCTTATGTTCCAAAGCTGCTATTACAGCCGATTATTGAGAATGCTATAAAATATGGCTACCAACATCAGACCACCCTGAATATTTGGATTAAAGCAAAGGTTGTTGAAAACGATATTGTATTCACAGTTGAAGACGATGGCAGCGGAATAGAAGCCCAAAAACTCACTGATCTTCAAAAGAAGATACTGGCATCCGAAAATAATCAAGTTGGCATTGGTCTGTACAATACACATCGCCGCTTACGTTTGCAGTTTGGTGAGAAATATGGTCTGGAGATAAATAGCATTTTGAATCAAGGAACAATAGTAAGGATAATCATCCCTTACCTGAAAGGGGGAGAGCATCGTGTATAAAATATTAATTGTAGAAGATGAGGACATTATTCGTGAAGGGTTAAGGTACCTCCTTGACTGGACTGATCTTGATTGTGTGGTGGTCGGCGAAGCTGCAAATGGTGTGGAAGGCTTGCAGCAAATTTCAAAATTAAATCCGGATATCATACTTCTTGATGTTAATATGCCTCTCAAAAACGGGATTGACATGCTTGCGGAATGTAAAACCCGGGATTTATTCACTACCATTATCCTATCAGGCTATGATGATTTTAATTATGCAAAACGGGCAATGCAATTTAGCGTAAACGAGTACCTGCTTAAACCAGTTAATCCACGCGAATTAAAAGAGGCGATTAAACGTGCTATAACATCTGTAGATACTAAGAAACAATATCACATTATGAAGCAAAGTATCCAAACACCTGATAAGGTAAATGTGTTGAATGTGGATGTTTGGAATAAATGGAACGATAAATCAAAGCATGTTCAGCAAATGATTGCCTATATTCAGGAACATTATCATGAAAAAATCAGTATTCATGATTTGGTGGACGAGCTTGGCATGGGCACAACCTATTTGAATAAGAAATTTAAAGAAGCCACCAGCTACACCTTCAATGATTTTTTAAATCGTTACCGGATTCAGAAAGCAATTGAACGCATTAAAACCGGAGAAGATAAGATCACCATGATTGCGATTGACGTAGGCTTTAGTAATTATCGTTATTTTATCGATGTATTTAAAAAGTATACAGAATTTCTTCCAAGTGATTTCACAGCATATTTTGGCGATAAGGACTAATATATACAAGTTTTATAGCAAATCATTTTAACCCTCTTCAAAAAATGCATAGACAACAGAGCTCTGTTAAATTTGTCCTGTATGGTGTACGATAATATTAACAGCATGTTTTGCTTTTTAGAACCTTGAATTGGATGGGAAGAATATGTTTGATGTAATGAAGAACTATGAAGAAATGACCACAAGTGAAAAAAGAGTATTGAGCTATATTGTGGAAAACCAGGACCAGATTCCGCATATCAAAATTAGTGATTTAGCAGAGGAAACCTTTGTTTCAAAAACAGTCATCATTAATTTGGCGCAAAAATTGGGTTTTTCCGGTTTTAGGGAAATGAAATATCATATCAGCCGGACCATTCTTGAAAAAATGTCTAAACAAGAAAAACAAACGGTGATGTATCGGGAAGTTTTAAAACAATCTATTGATAAGACCTTCTCCCTCATTACCGAAGACCAGCTGCATGAAACAGCCGCTAAAATTAAATCTGCAAAGAATGTATTTATTATGGCCAGAGGAACGAGTAAAGCCGCTGGTTATTATTTGGAGCATCTCTTATTGACAATCGGGATTCAATGTATTTTTATAAAGGATTATAATTTATCCGAAGTATTTACCGATTTTGTCGCAGAAGATGATATCGTTATCTTTATTTCGATATCAGGAGATACGAAAAAAATTATTGATACTGCGAAAAAAATTCATCTGAAAAATGTCGATATAATCAGTATCACTTCATTTAAAACAAATGAGCTGACCCGGTACACGACGAATAATCTCTTTTGTTATACCGATAAAGCCAACACAAGCAAAAATGATACTATTTCAAGAACTGGATTTTTTCTTACTATTGATTTGTTGATTGATAAATTGGCGAACCTTTAAATCATATGTATTTCGGGACTGCCCAGGAAAATAAAAATAGCAAAATAGCGCCATTCTTTTATTGGAAAGGCGCTATTTGCCATTGATTAACTGCTATAGTTTTTACTGATCTCTTTTGCAGTTTCTTTTGCTCTCACTGCTTCTGTTTCTGCTAAAGTGGCAGCTAAGCCAATATAATTACCGGGTTCGATCATATGCTTTATCTCTTCATCATTGAAGCTTGCACGGATTTGTTCATTTTCTCTTAAATTATCATAAAATTCCTGACCTTCCGCTGCTGTTTTCATAGCAATATCATACATCAGGGAGTGTGCCTGGTCTTTACCTAATTTTTCTGCCAGCTTCATCATGACGTATTCACTATTATCAAGACCTTTGTTGCGTTTGGCATTATGAAGCATTCTATCTTTGTGGACAGTCAGCGTACGTGTTAATTCCTCACAGCGTATCAAAATTTCCGTAATCAATTCCATAGACTCTTCCAGCAGTCCGTCAAACAGCATATAAGAACTGCTGTCTCCTTCATATGGACGTACAGCTGAATACATGCCCGTACTAGGAAGAGAATAGAGCTTCTGAGAATTTGCGATAATCCCTTTGGCAAGCTTCGGATTGATTTTATGCGGCATGGTGCTGCTGCCGACGGTTCCTTTACTGAAACCTTCGGATACTTCGGCAATTTCTTCTAACGTTGTACTGTATACCTCCTCGGCAATTTTATGGCAGCTGTTCGCTAATAAAGCCAGATTCGACATATACTCCAGTTTATGCGTACTTATATTTCTGGATGGGACAGCCATTGGATACATACCAACCAGCTCCGCCACCCTGTTTTGAACTTTTATCCCGATATTGGGCATAGAGCTGAAAGTACCTACTGCACCGCCCATCATTATCTGAAAAACTCTTTTTTCTGCTTCGGCCATGCGTTGATAACAGTTGATAAATTCACTTATCCAGACAGATACTTTATACCCGTAAGTGATTGGAGTAGCATGCCTTCCATGCGTTCTTCCAGTCATGACAGTGTCTTTATTATCCGATGCCAGCGTGCTTAAGTTTTCTAAAATCTGACCAATCAGACGCATAAATATTGTATGTGCTTTCTTCAGGATATATAGCTGTGAGCTTTGTTGTATATTCTGTGTTGTAATCCCGTAATGGACATATTTCCCACTGTCGGGCGGACAGGCCTTCACCAGAACTTTCAGGAACGGAACAAAACCATGGCCAATTTTTTTATAAATACGGTCCATTTCCTCCAAATCTAAATTTTCCAGCTTGGCAGCCTCTTTGATTTCCTCCGCCGCTTTCTTAGGAATAAAATCATATTCAGCCTGCGCCTCAGCCAATGCCGATTCAAACAAAAGCCAGGTTTTATATTTTTCCTCTTCAGTGAACAGACTTTTTAAACCTTGATCATCAATTGTTTTACTTTTAGAATCATATAACGCTTTCATGATGTCACTCCTTTAAAAATCTCTATACTTTCTCATCTACTGCATTTTTTATAAATTCTACCTGTGTCCCATAAACGATATGAATATGCTTGGCCGTCGGGAAAAAGAACCCGGAACACCCGGTACTGTTTAATAAATCTTTGTTGATATCTCTGACCTCTTTTAAATCAATCCGGAGCCTGGTAATGCAATTGTCTACATTCAAAATGTTTTCTTTTCCACCCAATGCCTCCACTACTTTATCTGCTATCTCGTCATAACGTTTTTCCTTCAGCAGTGTATTGTCCACATTTTGAAGCTTTTCCCTGCCCGGTGTTTTTATATCAAACCGGATAATAGCCCAATAAAAAATAAAATAAGTGACGACAGCTAATCCCAATCCGATCAAAACAAGGAAAATCCATCGTGAGTTTTCATAAAGCAGCCCAAAAATCGTGAAGTCAAAAATCGTACCCCTGATATAACCTATTGAAACTTCCGCCAGCGACAGCAGCACAGCGCCGATTCCGACAATACAGGCGTATACAACATATAATAACGGAGCTAGAAAAACAAAAGTAAATTCAAGCGGCTCTGTTACATTCCCAAGAAAAGCTGTCAATACCATGGTAACCAACATAGATTTGACGTATGTTTTATTTTCTTTATAAGCTGCCTTGTACATCGCAAAAGCAATTGCCGGGAATAAAAACAGGACAACCAGCATCTGCTGCTGCGCCATGAAACGGGACAGCTTCGGCATCATAGACCAATACTCACTGTTCGGTCCCTGATTAAACAGAATTTCTGTAATAGCAGGAACAACACCGACATATGTCTTACCTTCGATAACATACGACCCGCCGGCTTCTGTGAATCGGAACAATGCATTCCAGACATGATGAAGTCCAAACGGAATGAATAACCGTTCTCCTGCAGCTGTGAAAAAAGGACCTGCAACGCTTAAAAATACAGCTGACAGGTTCGTTAACAGCCCTACAAAATATGTCCAGATGAAAGGAAGTAACATCCCAACTGCAGCCATTAATCCAATTGTGATGATTGGAACTGATTTTTTCCCGGAAAAGAACGCCAGCGCCGCCGGAAGCTCCAAGTTATAAAATCGTTCCGTCGCCCAGGCTGCAATCAGACCGGTTAGAATCCCGCCGGCAGCACTGATATTTACTGTTTGGATACCAAGTATCTCAATTTGCCCCTGCTGGGTCATTACATCCGGATCTGCCATTGTCCCCGTGACCGTCAGCCATACATTCATGGCAACAATCAGGGTCAGATACCCTGCCACGGAGGCAAAGACCGAAATCCCTTTATCCTTTTTCCCCATCCCGTAGGCGACACCCATTGCAAATAGCAGCGGGATATTATCAAAAACAACATTACTGATGGTCTTTATACTTACTAAAATGGTGTTAACGGTATCATTTCCAAGGAAAGGAACTTTGTCCACCATGTAGTCTTGTGTAAGTGCGCCGCTGATCCCCAAAAGCATCCCGATAGGAGCCAATACCCCAATTGGAAGAAGCAGCGTTCTGCCGAATTGCTGTATGGAGTCACCGATTTTTCTTTTACTCATCCTCTAAAACCTCCTTGTATCAATGATTCCAATTCATTTTCTGCTAAAAACTAATAAAAGATGGCATGAATGCTTGGAATTATTATCTGCTTCTATTCTATCAATATGAAAAAATAGTTGAAGCTCCTCCGTTTCCTATTATCTTATTTAGGTAATAGAAAATGACCCAGGTCATAAAAAAGGATCCTTCAGATAATGATTTATTTATTATGCAATGATATAGTGAACATATTATCAGACGGAGCAGGACTAAAACATAAAAGGAAATTCTATAGTAAATACATATGGGGGATGACGTTATGACAGATATAAGAATGATTGCACTGGATATGGATGGCACGTTATTAGATGACAAAAAAGAGATTACCAGCTGGACAAAAAAACAAATTATGAAAGCACATCAGGCAGGTGTCATTATTGTCTTATGTACCGGACGCCCCTTTCATCACTGCTATACTTACGTTCAAAATCTGCAGCTGAATTCTCATTTAATTACATGTAATGGCGGACAAATCTTCGAAAGCGATTATACAACAGTTATTGCCGAATATCTGCTGGAGGCAGAAGCACTGGCTGATTTATATCGCTATGCCCATGACTTAAAAATGGATACGTGGACCATTTCTTCAAAAGAACCTTTTTACAATGACATACCGGATAACTACAATGACTACAGATGGCTGAAATTCAGCTGCTCCCATAAGGATGAAAAAATTTTAAATAAGATAGAAGCAAAAGTTCATTCGATAGATGGCATAGAAGTCAGCAATCGGACAGCCGTCACCGTTGAGGTCAATCCAGCAGGGGTGAATAAAGCAGCCGCTCTTGAATTGGTCTGTGAAAAATTAGGTATAACGATGAAGAATGTCATGGCAGTGGGAGACAGTCTCAATGATGTGAGAATGATTCAATCGGCCGGAATTGGAGTGGCGATGGGAAATGCTCAAAAAGCAGTACTTGAAGTTGCTGATGAAATAACGGATACGAATAATCAAGATGGGGTTGGAAAAGCAATTAAAAAATATATCCTATCAGCTGGGGTATAAGGCGCTTTTATCGTTTCATTGCTGTTAAATATAAGGGTGCAGCTCCTTTCTTCCCTTCTGTTACACCAGTCTAACAGAAGGTTTTTTTATTTACTGTGAAAATAACTATTTCTCTTTTTTCACTTTAAGTTACAACTACATTTATTCTTTTCTATGACTTAAGAACCTTCGCAAAGCATTCAACAATAATTTACTCGGTTTTCCAGCTGTATCTAGCAAAAAATCAATTATACTTGTCTGTGTGACTTATCAATACTTTCTTCCAATATTCAAACAGCAAAAGTAATTTCACTTAAAATCGCTGATATTTCGCATAAAATCTATAAAATTATTACTGTATAAAGTTTATATCTGTTTATCTTAAATTAGCTTGTAATAGATCAGTTACTCTAAAATATGCTCATTTACGGATTTATCATGATGTATGATACATTAATACATAGGTCTTTAGCGTGCCGGAATATATCAAATAAAGATGGTTTCATACGCTTCAAAAATCAAACATCCTAGAAAACACAAGGAGGAAAAGATAATGAAGAAAAAGATTCTATTGACCTTCCTGCTGACACTTTTGTTCAGTATGATTATTTACCCGAGAACGATGAAGGCGCAATCAGCAGAAGGATTTGATCCTGCTGACGGAATGTATATTAAAGCAGATAAAGAGCACTACTGGGAAGGGAGATATTCCAACGGCAGAGTCTTCGCTGAATATATCGCAAAAGAATTAGCCGGTGATTATGATAATTTGACAAATTATGCAGTCGGCGGAGCTTTTAGTGGCGACATGGGAAATACAAAAGAAGAACATTCCAACTGGTCCTCCTGGATTAAAGGCTGGGGCGGAGTAGAACAGACTATAAGATTCCTTGCAGATACGAACGGAGAAGCTGATCCCGAAGCTCTTTATATTATCAGTATCGGTGGAAATGATACATATGCCGTGGAAGATTTGGGAGTGGAACGTGCAGCAGAGCTTGCCAGTGATTATTCTCTTGAAATGGTTCAAAACCTTGTAGAAGGCGGTGCCAAGTATATTCTGCTGCCAAATCGTTTTGTAGATCAGCGTACGGATTTAACAGACTTCGGTGATATCAGAAACCAGCAGGTCGTCAAAAAAATAGAAGAGTATCTCGCTCTTGATAACACGCCTGACGATGTAGAGGTCATCTACGGACATAATCAGCAGCTGCGTGAAAATATTGATGAGCAGGGCTTTGAGAAATTCGGCTATAAGAGTATGGGCTTTTATCTTGTTTCCGATTGGGTTCCAGCTTATGGTTACGCCTTAGCTTCTGAAAATAACAGTGACATCTTCCCTGCCAAAGAAGCAGAAGACATCTACGGAGGCTATGCTCCTTACTCAACGGACAGCAAATATTATACTCCGGAGACGTCAGGCTGGGAGCCTGATGATTTCTATACTTACGACGAATATCATTTATCCAATAGAAGTCAAAAACACCTGGCTACGTACCTTTTAAATTCCGACATCACAACAGATGATGACGATGGCACTTTCGAGCAGGTCTATAATGGTGATATCAGTGATTTTGCCAAAGCAATAGCTGATGGTACCATTCCTTCCGAATATACAACGGTCTATACCTTTGGCGACAGCAGTATTGACACCGGCCGTGGGTTAGAGGTTACCACCGAGTTAGTGGAAAATCGCGGGAAGCCAAAAGAATCTTCCTATGTAGTAACACCTGGAGATAATCTCTGGAATATTGCAAAGGAAAATTACCACGGAGAACAAACTGATGCACAAATAATGAAAGAAGTTCAAGCTATTTATCAAGCAAATCGGGATCAGATTCAAAATCCAGATTTGATATTTCCAGACCAGACAATTATATTGCCGACATTAGACGATTCTAAACACAAATAAATAATATCAAAAAAGCTTAGGTATATCGCTCATTTCCTTATGCGAAAGCCTGAGTTTTTTTGGATAATTTCAGGAAGCCACTTTTAACTTATGAATCTCCCCTTCTTACCTTAAATCAGATGACACATTATTCAGTATATCTTGCTATGCATTATAGATACTTCTAATAAAATCTGATAATATACTTCTATAAACTAAATCGCATCCTTTCAAATCAACACCGCATGAAAACTAAATAACAAACAAGGGAGAAAACCACCATGACCAACATGATAGCTTACCTTTTCGGCAGACTAATCGGAGCATTTTTACTTTCTTTATTATTTACATGGATTTGGAGCCTTATCTACCGCGCAATAAAGAAGAAGCCCATTTCTAACTTTTGGTTAAAGGTCCTTATCATTGCTGTTATTTTTACTATTATTTCACTTGTAGGAACAATGAATCAGCAGAATCTGTAAGTTATGGTTATTTCGATTTTTCTTTTATTTATAGAATTATAAACAGAATACATTCTCAACTAAAAATTAAGAGCCTTCCTTCATAACGCGGAAAGGCTCTTTAAACACGCTTTATTTATTAGCAGATGATTATTGCAGCGTAAATAAGTTCATAAACATCACCTTAAAAAGTGATGTTAAAAGAGTCATTACTATCAAAAAGTAAAATGTCATTTATGAAGAAAAACATACATTTCATGAAAGCGATAAATTTAAGACAGAATGCTGTGATATGATGACTTTGTAAAAAATATAGAAATTAGTGACAAAGAAAACCCAAAAAGAAAGCGTTTTATAATCTATTCATTGCTTAATACGCTTATTGAAATGGATGAATAAGGATGGTGAAATGATAAGAGGTTTTTATTTGTCAAAATTTTCGTTAATTTAGAATTGGAGGGAATAAAAGATGCTCGAAATAAACTGGGATGACGTCAAAAATATTGTTAGTCTTGTGCTCCCTTATCTGATTTTCTTTGGAATTGTATTATTATTAGCGATTGTTGCAATCATCATTGCCAAAAAATTCTCTATTCCAAAGAAATTTATGATTCGCAGGCAATCCATTATGGCTATTTTTGTTGCTTTAATGATTGCAATTAATTTAATCGCATATTATCCAATGAATACGATACTTACTCTTGCTTCCGGCAGAGGCACCATCAGCGATGCAACATCGGAAACAGCAGAACAGCTTGGTGAAGATATTGCTAGAGAAGGAATTGTCTTATTGGATAATGATGAAGATTTTCTTCCTCTTGAAAACGATTCACGAGTGAACGTGTTTGGATGGGCTTCTACAAACCCGATTTATGGTGGAACAGGCTCAGGCTCTTTATCAGACTCACACCATACGGTTAGTTTAATCGAAGGGTTGGATAATGCAGGATTTGAAGTAAATACTGAGCTTTCCGATTTTTATACATCCTACGCCGATGAACGTCCGGTTGTTGGAATGTTTGAACAGGATTGGAGTTTACCGGAGCCACCTGTCAATGAGTATTCTGATGATTTAATGGAAAACGCAGAAAAATTCTCTGACACAGCAGTTATTGTAATCGGCCGTGGAGGCGGAGAAGGTGCTGACCTTCCAACTGACTTATCTGAAGTTACATATAATGATAACACGGATGATTACCAAGATTTTGGTGAGGATAACCATTATCTAGGTTTACATGAAACAGAAAAGCAAATGATTGATCTGGTTACCTCTAACTTTGACAATGTAGTACTTGTTTATAATGGTTCGAATGCTTTTGAACTGGAATTTGCAGAGGAATACGATCAAATTAAAAGTGTTCTCTGGGTGCCGGCAGCTGGTCAAACAGGGTTTAACGCACTTGGTGAAATTCTAAATGGTGAAATAAATCCATCAGGAAAAACAGCTGATATTTTTGCCCGTGATTTAACAGCTACTCCAGATCACAATAACTTTGGAGACTTTGAATACACAAATATGGATGAATACAGTGTAGAAAACGACTTCCCTGGTGCTGGCGGTGTTCCTACCTTTGTAAACTATGTCGAAAATATTTATGTAGGCTATCACTTTTATGAAACAGCAGCAGAAGAAGGATTATTAGATTATGACGAACATGTCTTATATCCGTTTGGATATGGTCTTTCTTATACTTCATTCGATCAGGAAATCAGCGATTGGAATATAGAAAATGATGAAACAATTACTGTAGATGTTACAGTGACGAACACCGGTGACACTGAAGGAAAAGATGTTGTAGAGTTATACTTTACTCCACCTTACACAAATGGCGGTATTGAAAAATCTGAAGTCAACTTAGCAGCTTTTGAGAAGACTGAGGTGCTGGAGCCGGGAGCTTCTGAAACACTTACTCTTACCTTCACTAAAGAAGATATGGCATCTTATGATTATGAAAATGAAGCTGCCTATGTTTTTGAAGAAGGGGACTATACATTATCTCTTCGTTCAGACTCTCATACTGTTTTAGATGAGGCTGAATTTACACAGGATGAAACTATTGTTTATGATCAACGCTCAACAGATGAAATTCCGGCTACGAACCAATTTGATTTTGCAGAAGGAGATATAACCTATCTTTCCCGCGAGAATGGTTTTGAAAATTATGAGGAAGCAACTGCAGCCCCTGATAATTATGAAATGGCAGAAGAAAGTCTGAGTATGTTCCGAAACGAAACAAACTTTGATCCATCAGAATTCTTTGATGAATCGGATGAGATGCCTACAACAGATGCTAACAATGGTATAGATTTGGTAGAAATGCGTGGCCTGGATTATGATGATCCGGCATGGGAGCCATTACTGGATCAGCTTTCTACAAATGATATGGTCGATCTCATTGCTTACGGAGGGTACCAAACCCCTGCAATAAAATCTGTTGGAAAAGTAGCAACGATCGATTTAGATGGACCAGCTTCTATTAATAATAACTTTACTGGTGTCGGATCAGTTGGATTCCCTAGTGCTGTGATGATGGCTAATAGCTGGAATGTCGATCTAGCTCATGCATTCGGTGACAGTATTGGTGAAATGGCAGTTGAAATGGGCGTATCTGGGTGGTATGCTCCAGCGATGAATATTCACCGTTCCGCATTTTCAGGCCGTAACTTTGAATATTATTCCGAGGATGGCGTATTATCTGGAAAAATGGCTTCACAGGCAGTTTTAGGTGCAGCAGATCATGGCGTATATGCTTATCTCAAACACTTTGCAATGAACGATCAGGAAATGAACAGAAATAAAATGCTGGCTACATGGTCAAATGAGCAAGCTATTCGTGAAATTTACTTGAAACCATTTGAAATTGCTGTAAAAGAAGGCGGCGCACAAGGAATTATGTCATCCTTCAACTATATTGGGCCAGTTTGGGCTGGAGCTTCTTCATCTCTTTTGAACACTGTATTACGAGATGAGTGGGGATTCCGCGGGATGGTTCTAACTGACTATTTCTCTGGTTACGGATATATGGATTCCAATATCATGGTTCCAAATGGCGGCGACATTGCGCTGGCTACGTACGATGTTGGAGCAAATATGATGAAGAATACAGATAATCCGACTGTAGTGAAGAATATGAGAACATCTTCTAAAAATATTCTTTATACAACTGTAAACAGTTACGCTTACAGCGATGAAGCCTTAAATGCCGGAATGCCAATTTGGCAGGTGATTGCAATTGTTGTTGACGTAATAGTTCTTGGACTAGTAATTTTACTGGAAGTACTTATCTTTAAAAAATACCGTAAACTTAAAAACCGTTTAGGTACTGCTCAAGATAATACTTCAGCATTGTAAATATGTATCATCTGGTTTTGAAGAATGATTAAATAAGAACACAAAAATAAGGCAGCCTTCCATTCACTGGATAAACGTGAAGGGAAGGCTGCTTTTTCATCCTATTTCGTATATAAGAATTAACAAACTTACATGGATTCTTATTCCTAATTTAATTCTTTCTTAGCCATTGTTAATGCTGATGCAATCACCTGATGCATATCATAATATTTATACATCCCCAGACGTCCGCCGAAAATCACATTGGATTGTTTCTCAGCCAAGTCCTGATACTGCTTAAATTTTTCATTATTTTTATCATCATTTATTGGATAATAAGGCTCCGATCCCTTCTCCCAGGACATAGGATACTCTTTTGTGATAATTGTTTTTGGCTGTTTTCCGAATTCAAAATGTTTATGCTCAATAATACGTGAATAAGGCGTTTCAGAATCTGTATAATTCACCACTGCATTCCCCTGGTAATTTTCCTGCTCCAGTACAATTGATTCAAATTTTAAACTGCGGTATTCCAATTCCCCGTATCTATAATCAAAGAATTGATCAATCATTCCAGTGTAAATAATCTTTGGGAAAGCTTTCATATATTCCTCTTTATTAGAGAAAAAATCTGTATTTAATTCTACATTGATTCGATCACTGGCAAGCATGTTTTCAATAATTTGTGTGTAGCCTCCAATCGGGATTCCCTGAAAGCGGTCATTAAAATAATTATTATCATACGTGAATCGGACAGGAAGACGTTTAATAATAAAAGCAGGCAAATCTGCTGCTTTGCGCCCCCATTGTTTTTCCGTATAGCCTTTTATTAACCTTTCATAGATATCTGTCCCGACTAACGAGATAGCCTGCTCCTCCAGGTTAGCAGGCTTTTCAATTTTAGCTGCTTTTCTTTGTTCTTCTATTTTAGCCTGTGCCTCTTCTGGTGTGACAACTCCCCATAATTTATTAAATGTGTTCATATTAAAGGGCATATTGTAAATTTCACCATGATAATTCGCTATCGGACTATTTGTATAACGGTTAAAATCGGCAAATTGGTTCACATAATCCCAAATTTCCTGATTATTTGTATGAAAAATATGCGCTCCATACTTATGAACAGTGATACTCTCTATCTTTTCCGTATATATATTTCCGCCAATATGATTCCTTTTATCAATCAGCTTCACTTTTTTTCCTTTTTTAGCTGCTTCGTGCGCAAATGTACTTCCGAATAACCCCGTGCCGACAACCAAATAATCAAACATTCCTTTGTTCCTCCCGGTATATATGTTTTTGCATATAATATTTAAACCCATACTGCTTGTTAAGTACTGGCAATCAAATCTAATATTAAAATCAAAAGATAGCTCTCTATGTGAAACATCATAGAAAGCTATCTTTTTAAGAGGTTTGCTGATGATTAATTAAACCCGATAAATCTTTGAGATATTTTATATCCCCCTACCGAGATACTTCTCCCCGGTCTTCCAGGTAAGTTTAGTAATATCCCTATCATCCCATATCGAATTTCATGGTACAATTCCTGATCCTTGTCCTTCATATACTTCCACAATTCTTTTTTCTTTTGCAGGTTTTCAGCTGTTCCAGATTTTATTAATAGAATAGAAGAAATGACAGTGACAATTTCAAGCTGATGAAGCAGATACTGCCTCAGTTTAGGACTTCTTATATCTTCTAATTCCAAATCATCAATCATTTGTTTATTCACTTTAATCTGCTGATCGATTCTCTTAATCATGACATTCTCTTGCACAGACTGGTCTTCCCTGCCTATAAAGTATCTGTAAAATTCCAGATTAATATAATACATTGTTTTCACATGTTTAAGCGGAACAAACACAAATAGATTATCAACATAAAAGGTATGTTTTGGAAGAACCAGGCCGCAATTTTTCAATAGCTCTGTTCTATAAATAAGGGAATGCATCAACAGATATTGCCCTCTTCGAAATGGTTTAATATCCTCCCAGGTAAATATTTTATCTACTGGAAGAACATCTTCATACTTCATAACCTTCTTGTATTTTTTATCCTCTTTTTCATAGGTAAAGTTACTAATAATCATATCCACTGTCTGTTTTTCTGTAACGAACCCTTTTAATATCTTTAAAATTTTCAGGTATGCTCTTACATCCACCCAATCATCGCTGTCTACTACCTTTAGATAAAATCCGGATGCATTCTGGATACCCGCATTGACAGCTTCACCATGGCCTCCATTTTCCTGATGAATGACACGGACATTGGAAGGATACCTAACTGCATAATCATCTGCAATTTTTGCCGTATTATCAGAGGAACCATCATTCACGATCAATAACTCAACGTCCTCTCCGCCAGGCAAAAGAGATTCGATACAATATTCCATATAATCCTGTGAATTATAGCAAGGAATAACCACTGATAATAATTTCATTTTTTACACTACCTTTACTTCGCCTCTTCTTCTGGTACCTGTTTAAATATAATTTTAAATATAGGGAAGAAAACCCAGAATGATATAGCGCTATTAATAATCATTGTAATTACATCGGCTGTCGTTTCTCCTAATGAGCCCATTCCCCAAGTATTCATCAGTAAATCATAGATTGGTGCCTTATAGAATCCTTGTGCGGCAGCAGCACCAATTGTAATAATAATATAAGCTACTAAGTACCAAAATGCTGCTGTCCATATGTTACTGTTTGATTTAAATGTAATGCTTCTCTGCGCAAAAAAGTTAATAACCTGAGCAATCAATATGGTAATTTGGACGGCGAAAAAATAAGCAAGTCCTCCACCGCCGCCTTGAGATAACGGGCCAGCAGCATAATCAAATACATAATAAGCAGAGCCGTCAAAATTTTGCCCGAATTGCAACACTTGAAAATTTGTTGTTACTAATGCTGTTTTAGCAAATATACTTTTAAAGACAGGCATTAACACCAGCTGAAGCACTGTAACTCCATTACTCAGAATAAAGAAAACCAGGAATTGTGCAATATTAGGATGGTTCTCTTTATAGTTGCCCCAAAACCTCATAAGCCGATTAGAAGCTATTTTTTTCTCTATTTCTTTTTCCTTCTCTTTTTCCATCTTACCTCTCCTCTATCACTTATGCTAGTGTTAGTTGATAGCTTTTCGACTTTTTAACATCTTATTTCTTTCTTTTACGACATGTTTCAGCCCTTTAAGGAAATGACCGTTTACAATCATTAAAACCCCGTCCAGCATTGGCATATTCATAATTCCGCCGGTCATTCGGGCCATGCCCCGAAATGGCATATGATAGACGGACATCATGATTAGATTTGCAGTATCACGTTTTCCTATCTTTTTCAGGAACCAATGCGAGAATTTAATAGCTTGAAAGGCAAATCTGGCAAATAAACCTTTCGCATACTGGCATTGGGCAATCGTATCATTGTAACCCAATGGCTTGGAGCGGTCCCACGTTGCAACTGGAACTTCACGCCCCAGTAGAGCTTCAAATTCCTGTTTACCGACATTTTTTATTTTCCCGGAATAATAGGATGGTAATTGCTCTTTACTATATGGGATCGGTGCATTCGTCCCTTCTATGGAAACCGTATCCGTCAAGCGGATGTCTGCACTGGATGCACCAATGAAAATTTGATAATCAGCTTCTTCCACTTCCCATTGATTGGTTTTCACATTAAAATAACGGAACGTTTTATCGTCAAAAGGAATCGTTACTGATTTGGTTTCCCCTGGATTAAGAGAGATCTTCGCAAATCCTTTTAATTCTTTAGCTGGTCTGAAAATTTGCTCTGACTGACTGCCTACATACAGCTGGGCAATTTCCATTCCTGAAACGTCACCTGTATTTGTGATATTAAATGTTACACCGTCTTTATTCACTTGAATATCGGAATAATCAAAGGTTGTATAGCTCAGTCCATAACCAAACGGATAAAGTACATCTACCTTTGCTGTATCATAATAGCGATAGCCTATGAACATGCTTTCTCTGTATTCAACGCTTACTTCCTTACCAGGAAAATAACGATAGGAAGGCGTATCCTTATAATGTAACGGATACGTTTCAGCAAGCTTCCCGGAAGGATTAACCTCACCTGTAAGCACTCGAAGTACAGCTTTTGCCCCTGCCTGACCGCTTAAATATCCATGTACTAATCCTTTTACTTTATCAATCCATGGCATTTTAACCGCAGATCCACAGGATAGAACCACAATAATATTCGGATTAACCTTATGCAATGCATCTAATAATTCAACCTGGTTTTCAGGAACCTTCATATTTGATCTGTCTAATCCTTCCGCTTCAGTTACTTCATCCAGACCCATATATAAGAGAACGACATCTGCTTCTTTAGCAAGAGCACAGGCACTGTCTATTTTTGTCTGACTCTTCTTTCCATAACGTTCAAAGCCCTGCTCATAGCCAATGTGATGAATGCCGGAGGCTTCCAGCAGCTCCAATGTATTATCCAGCTCTGTAGGATTTACGATAGACGACCCGGCTCCCTGATAGCGGGGAGCCTTTGCAAAATCACCAATCGTTGCTATTTTCGCATCTTTTTTCAACGGTAAAATATTATCCTCATTTTTAAGAAGCACAATAGATTCTTCGGCAACCTGTTGAGCAAATTGATGATGCGCTTTAATATCGAATTCCTTTTTATAGGAACCTTGAAAAACCTCTTCCGTTGTAAAAATTAAATCAAGCAAACGGTCAAGATTTTCATCTAATACTTCTTCTTTTACTTTTCCATCTTTAATTGCTTTGATGATGTCCTGATTGGTTTCTCCAGCAGTGGTTGGCATCTCTAATTCATTTCCGGCCAGAAGAGCTGCTACTCGGTCATTGTTCCCGCCCCAATCGGTAACGACAACACCGTTATAACCCCACTCATCACGCAGAATTTCTCTCAATAAATGCTGATTTTCATTGGTATAGACTCCATCAAGCTTATTATAGGAAGACATAACCGTCTTTGTCTTCCCTTCCTTAACAGCAATTTCAAAACCGGTAAGGTAGATTTCTCTTAATGTTCTTTCGTCGACAATCGTATCAATCGACATCCGTCTTTCCTCTTGGTTATTTACAGCAAAGTGTTTTACACAGGCTGAGATACCACGCGATTGAATTCCTCTGATATATCCAGCAGCCAGTTTTCCGGCATGATAAGGATCTTCACTGAAATACTCAAAGTTTCTTCCGCAAAGTGGATTCCGTTTCATATTGATACCAGGTCCAAGCAATACATTTACCTTTTGTGCAACTGCCTCTTCTCCTAAATATCGCCCAACCTTCTCCCCAAGCTCTACATCCCAGCTGTTCGCTACAGTAGAAGCTGTCGGAAAACAGGTGGCCGGAATACTTTCATTCAATCCAAGATGGTCGGCAGCTTCTGCCTGTTTTCTAATACCATGTGGCCCATCTGCAAGAAACATGCTGTTAATCCCTAAACGTTCCATATCCTGTGTCTGCCAAAAATCTTTCCCAGACATAAAAGATGCCTTTTCTTCCAGCGTCATTTTTTCAATTAAATCTTTATATTTCATAAGTCATTACCTCTTTCAATTTTTTCAGCACCTTTTGGAATAAATACTATCCATACTGGTACTGGCACCGTTTTGATTTAGATAAAGTGAAACTCTAAAATCGAAAAAGCTATTACCAAAATCTCACAAACTATAATGCGCTTTCATTTTATTAATAAAACACATTTATTTAACCTTAATACATCGATGCTTTTTTGCTACTACTATGGATTAAACTCTATCACATTTTCTTATTTGCGCAGAAAAGGTTCATGAACTGTTTAAATTTTTTCATGAACTGTACCCTGTACTACGAAAAAGCAGGCCGTCTCTACAGGTTATGCGCGAACAAAAAAAGATCTGGCTGTATATTGTACAGTCAGATCTTAAGAAAATTATTTATTCTGCGGGGTTAAAACAGGCATTAGGATGGTTAATTCAAACCAGCTATCCTTTTGGACAACGTTGACCACACCATCATATTTCTGCACAGCATACTGAATACTTTTCAATCCATAGCCGTGGAAATTTTTATCTCTTTTTGTCGTTTTAGGTATTCCCTCTTTAAGATTCAGCTTTCCCTCAAAATAGTTTTCAAACCTCATTACAAGAAACCCTTTTTGTGAAAACACAGAAACATGAATTAACCGTTTCTCTTTATCTTCTATTTTTTTCTCGTATTCTATCGCATTATCAAGGGCATTTCCAAAGATGGTTGTAATATCAATAACATCCATATGATTAAGTAATGCCCCATTAGCTACTGAAGTTAATGTAATGCCATGCTTGATGCAATAGAGGTTCTTACTTGTAAGTAGAGTATCAAGCACATGGTTGCCTGTCTTATTCTGTGCTTCATAGGATTTGATATCATTTTCCATTTGCTTCAGATAAGCATTTCTTTTTTCCACGTTATCTTCAGCCCGAAGAGCAATAATCTGATTTTTTAAGTCATGATATTTATAATTTATGATATCGATACTTTCCTTCGACTGCTGATACTGTGCATATTGATTTTGAAATATATTCTGCATCGCTTTTAATTCATGCTTAATCCGCAAATCGTTTAATTGAATATGATAAGCATACAATATGGCGTATCCACCTAAATCCACCAAGGTTCGAATATTCAAAATTTCCTGGGTGTATTGTCCGCTGAAAGGAGTCCGTACACTGACAAAGCTCATATTACTGACACCAAAAACCGCCATTCCAATTAGAAGCGTCGATAACAGCTCGCCCTGTCTGATATTCAAATGGCTGTTTGCTGTTATATGACGCTTTTCCAATAACCAGATTAAAAAGAACACGACTCCATAAACGGCAAATAGCAGCAAAATGTCCATTGTCATATTTATTCGCTCACCATTCAAAAGAAAAAAACGTACCTGGCTTTCCAAGGATGCTACAAGCTCAGCCGCAACAAATGCCCTTATACTAAAATATCCAGCTTCAACAACTGTTATTTGACAGGTTACATAGATTAAGCCAAACATCATACCAGCAGCAACAACCATGCTTGGAATCCAAAAAGCAATTGGCAAATCCTTTGTCAGAACTAAAAAGGCAGACTGTACCAGCAGACCTCCACCTAAAAAGATAATCAGTTTCCAGCCAAATAATTTCTTCCTGAGCAGAGAGATAAATACAATACAAGCCATCCACTCTGCCAGCGCTGTATATAGTCTTGGTATTTCTGGGAGCAGCTCACTCATTTTAATGTCTCTCCCCAGTGTTTAGATAGAGCTTCCATAAAAGCCTTTCTTTTCGTCCGGCTCACAGGAAGCTCCTTTCCCTTCACAATCACATCATTTCCCTTCATTCCCTCGACATGCTCCAGATTTATTAAATAACCTCTATGTCCCCGGAAAAAGTGATAATCAGATAATTGTTTTTCTAAATCCTTCATCGCCCCGCTTGCCATAAATTCCCCTTCTTCTGTAGTAAAATGAAGATAATGCTCCTGATTCTCTACATAAAAAATATCGGAAACCTTTATTCTTTTTATTCCACTTTTAACTTTTATCGTTATATAATTCGTTTCTCTTTTTCTCATTCTATCAATCGCACGATTTAAACGCTGTGAAAACTGAAAATATGAAATCGGCTTTAAGACATAGTCCAATGCATCTACTGCATATCCTTTAATAGCATATTGCGGCATATTGGTAATAAAAATAATAACCACTTCTGAGTCTACTTTTCTTATCTCTTCCGCTGCAGACATTCCATCCATCAAGCCCATTTGAACATCCATTAAAATAATATCAAATTGCGCCTGATAATTTTCCACAATTTCATCACCATCAGAATAAGTCTCTATTGCAATATTTTCATTTCTTTCTTTTTCATATTGATGAAGAAATTCTATCAACTGTTCCTGGTAATTAATTTCATCCTCAACGATTGCTATCTGTATCATTTTTTTACTCCTTAGTTTCTGAACTCAAACATGATGCTTCAATCTTCCTTATTCCGAAAAACATGATGTTTTCAGAGAATAAGTTTTTGTCCTAAAGGAAATAGAACGCTTTCTCTTTTTTACTACTAAAAAAAGCAATAAAAACTACCTAAGTAAAATTTCTCACATACCCTATTACCATTATTTTAACAAAAAAATTATAAACTTCAATAAACCGTTAAAGGTAAATGATTGGCAGGTATACTGCAGAAGGCTGTTTTATCAATAAATCTGGAAGGAAAGTATCTGATAAGCTGCTTATAAATTTCTGTCAGCCTATCAGCTTTGCAAGATCACCTTTATGTACAAACAAGTGCTGCTCCTGTCTCTCTGGCTTCCCTACAAATTTTAAAATATAAGAACTTTCTATATATATTATATAAAATTATAATAACTACATTTATGCAGACAGGCATAGGCTGTCTTGAGCAGGTTTATAAATATAAATCTGATGTTTTTCAGTTTGGATTTTTAAGCCGGATTGAAGGAGCAATTTACAGATGCTGCAATCAATGGTAATGTACAATTATTGACATGTTACAATGATAACATTACTCCTCCATTCGTTTTCGCGTAATAAGAAAGCCTCTTAATAAATAACCAGATAATTCGATCAAAAATAGATTAATACCTTTATAATTCATAGGCAGACAGTAAAAAACAAACTATTTCCCACAATACCTGCCATCTCTTTAGCACGTATGAATTACCGGAGAGATAGAGAAACTTGCATCTATAAAACTGGTTGAAGAACATGGATATCGTATCAGCCTGGCAGAATCAGCTTATAATCTTGGTTTATGTATAAATTTCCATTCAAGATCCGCTGATTATCAACCCAGGCATGTTATATACGATTTGGTACGCAGTGAGTAGAAAAATCAGAAATGAGGTGAACATGGAATTGGAAGAATATGAACGTATATATAAGATATTGAAGGATATAAACGTGGATACTGCGTATCAATAATTTTGAAGAGGGTCCCCAAAGAATCTGGAGGAACAGAAAATGACAGATTTTGGAGACCATTAAGGAAAGAAGAAATAATTTAATATCAAAACGAATACAATCCAATAACCAAAGGAGATTAGCTTATGAATGAAGTGGACAAGAGAGAAACACTCTCAAAAACACTCAAGCCTCATTGGGTCTGGGCGATTGCTTTAGGTTCAGCGATTGGCTGGGGAGCTTTTGTACAGCCAATCAACTGGATGTCTACAGCAGGACCGCTTGGAGTGATTATCGGTTTCTTTATAGGTGCAATGCTGATGATTCTGATTGCTGTCAGTTATGGGTTCCTGATTAAGAGCTTCCCCGTTTCCGGTGGTGAGTTCGCTTATGCCTACGTCAGTCTGGGCAGGACACATGCTTTTATTTCTGGTTGGTTTTTAACTTTAGGGTACATCTGTATTGTTGCGTTAAACGCATCTGCGTTTGCTTTAATGATTAAATTCATCTTTCCAAAAATCATTGAAAATATCCCTCTTTATCAGATTGCCGGCTGGGATGTTTATTTGACGGAAGTTTTTGTAGCAGCCGTTGTCCTTGCTGTATTCGGATTTTTTAATATTAGAGGAACAACCTTATCAGGAAGCATGCAATTTATTTTTTGTATTATTATGATTGCAGCCATATTTATTCTGCTGCTTCTTGTCGGTATCCAGCCAAGTGCAGGATTTTCCAATATCACACCAATGTTTCCGCGGGAGACACCAGCAATTGCTGCGATTATATCCATTGTTGCCATCGCACCATGGGCTTATGTCGGCTTTGATAATGTTCCGCAAGCTGCCGAGGAATTCGATTTCCCATCAAGCAAAGCTTTCCGGTTAATTGTATTTGCTATTTTAGCAGCAGCAGCATTATACAGTTTAATGATTATTGTTACCTCTATGGTTCGTCCATGGGAGGGAGTTGTTGAGGAGAATCACATTTGGGGAACCGGCTATATTATCGAAAACCTGCTCGGACCTTTAGGCCTGGCCATCCTTGCAGTGGCATTGGCTATGGGAATTTTCACCGGACTGAATGGGTTTATTATCTCATCCAGCCGTCTTTTGTTCGCCATGGCCCGTGCGAGAATTATTCCAAAAGGATTTGCCAAGCTTCATCCAAAATATAATACACCTCACTGGGGAATCATCTTTGCAGTAATCGTTGCGATGCTGGCGCCTTGGTTCGGCAGAGAGGCATTGATGTGGGTGGTAGATATGTCTTCCATCGGTGTTACAATTGCCTATTTTTATACCTGTTATGCTGCCTTTACATTATTTAAAATGAAAAGGGATCATAACTTTAACGAAAAGAAGCATATTGAAGCACCAGGGAAAAAGGTTATTTCCATTCTTGGTATGATTGCAAGCATTACTTTTCTTGGTCTATTGCTGATTCCCGGATCTCCCGCATTCTTAGGAGTGCAATCTAGAATTGCTTTAGGCGCGTGGGTTATTCTGGGAATTATCTTTTATATGATTAAACGGAAGAATTACAAAAAGATTCCTGAGAAAGAGTTGAATTATTATATTCTTGGGAAAGAAGAGGTTGAGATTGAGAAGGATTAGCAGCTAGATAAATATTTTTAATCTATGTTTTAATGCTGCAGGAAGCTATTTTTTACTAAGGAAATTTGAATTCAAGTATTAAAGCTAGCAATTTAAAATTGCTAGCTTTAATACTGTAAATAATTTCAAAATCTATTTTAATTCGATTCATAAAACCTTACGGCTCTGCCCTGTCTTCATTTTGACTGCAACCAATAATCAATTCGATTGCTTTCGGAACCTCTGCAATATCCCAGACAGGTAAAATCCATGGAGGAGTTACAACCTTTTCATTAAAATCCTTTCTTACGGAGACTTCCAGATTTTGCAGCCAAATCGAATGCATTCCAATTCTATTCGCTCCAATAACATCCGTATCCCAGGTGTTACCTATCATAACAGCCTCTTCCGGTTGAATATCCAGCTTCTCGAGCACCTGATGATATACGATACTGTCCGGTTTTTCTGGAATAGATGGATCTAACTCAGACTTCGTAGCATAAACGTATTCAAACTTATCCAAAATATGTAACCTTTTTAACAGTTCCCGGACAACGTCACTGTCACTTGTTGCCGTATTACTGAGAATCGCATGTTTTAATCCCATATTATTAATTGTTTCCAGCACCTCTAATACATGCTCTCTTAATTCTATTTCCGGATATTCCGTAAGCGGCTTTACATCCATCCTGCTATTGGGCGGAGTAGTTAATGTTTCTCCTAAATCCCATATTACGTGAGATATCATGTTTTCCATTCTCCTTTCACTTTGTACGTTACATTTAAAGTTTTTGTGAGGTAAATCCTCCACGTTTTCTGTTTCTCATTTCTTTTCTATATAATAAAAGCATATAGTCCAGACAGAAAACTATCTAGTCATATGCTTTTAATTCGTTCAAGAATTTTATATACGGGAGACAGCAATCATACGCTTCTATTATTTAAGCATCCGCCACAATATAATTCGGCAGACAAACATTTTGAAGCATTAATTTTTCTTTAAAAACTGCCTGATTTCTTCCATCGCAATCCCCATTTTTAAAGCTTCCTTAATAAGTTCAACCCATTCTTTGTCTAATTTTTCCCTCGCTACCTCGTTATTCATTTAAACCCTCCCTAAAATATCTGTTATTTTAGGCAGCACAGCCATCTTAGCATAACCTTAGACCTGTAACTTTGCGTCCCAGTCTTTCGAATGGTTTGCCTTTTTCTGAATTTAAATATCTATTAAATAATACCAAAATATTTAAAAAATATCTCTATAATAATTATTAAAAATTACGACAAATTACGATAAAATTATCATTACAGTTATAAGATTGAAAAAGAGACGAATTAATATGTTTTGTAAACTAGTAAGACTTCCACAACAAAAAGGCTTTTCCTCGGTAATCTGCCAGGAAAAACCTCCGTTCAAAATACTTTCCTATATAATTAAACTCAAGTAGTATCTCCAATAATAAAATCAAAATCTACTTCAACATGTTTCGGATCATATTCTCCATTAATTTGCTTCATCAATAAGTGAACAGCCTCTTCCCCCATTTTATCTTCTCTTTGCGAAATATGTGTAAAAAGAGGACTGCCATTCGTTTTGGACACTGAATCAAAACAAACGATTGCATATTCCTGTGGGATCTTTTTTCCAAATGATTCCAGAACGGAGTAAACCATATTGGCAATTGTATAATCCGTACAAAAAACAGCTGTTATTTTTGGATTTTTTTTAAGAAATTCTTCTATTTTCCTTCTGTCGTTTTTCGCTATTTCCTTCACATTAGCAGCGGAAAAGTTCTTGGGAATGGAACTTAAGATATCTGATAGAAAGTAGTTATTGTTTACGGGGAGATTTTTGTCAGAGAAAGCTATATGAAAACCAATCTCCCGTTCCTCTATCGACGAAGTTCCTTCCTTGGGAGGAGAAATGAATGCCAGTTCTTGATGCCCTTTTTCAAGAAGGTATTTTATCGCCATTATAGTAGCTTTTTGATTATTAATATGCACAGAGCTTGCCGGAATACCTTTAATATAACGATCTAACAAAACAAGCGGATATTTATCCACTACTAAGCGTAATAAATCATGATTATAATGCCTTCCATGAGCAGGGATAATGATTAAGCCGTCCAGTCCTTTATCTACTAAAGAATTAATTGCTTTCTTTTCTTCTTCTACATAACCAAATGTACGTTTTATGACTAGATGATAATTGTACTCACTGCATTTTTCCTCTATCATTTTGACTTGCTTCAGTCCAAAAACATCTGAAAATTCAGGGATGATTAATCCTACTAATCCGCTTAAATGTGGTAATGCTTTTACCGAGGGTTCATTTTTGGATTTTTGATTTTTAATTTGCCCTGAAGAAACAAAAGAGCCCTTCCCTTGAAATCTTTCAATAATCTTTTCCTGAGCAAGTAAATCAAGTGCTTTTTTTGTTGTAATTCTACTGACTTTATATTTTTCCGACATTGCTTTTTCCGTTGGTAATTTATCACCAATTTTCAAATTACCAGACCGTATTTCTTCTATGACATCCAAATATATTTTCCTATATAAATTCACTGTTATCACCTTTATCAATCAGTACATTGATTGTATCAATGTACTATTTCATTTTCCATATCTGTGCTTCTCATCACATTAATATTATATAAATATCCCCTCATCCCTAAAAGTGCGTGTTCAAAAAGTCCGATAAATAGGACCAAGAAGTTCAAGGCGACTAACTTTTTCCGAACGGACTTCCACAGGATGTGGTGACTTCTGTGTTGTCGACAGGACGTGGACATTTTTAACAGAAGTTCCTCTATGCTTAATAATACGTGAGTATCGGGAAAATTTAGTCAACGCACTTCCGCAGGATGCGCTGGCTTCTACGTTGCCCACACGATGTGGGCGTTCTTAGTAGAAGCTCCTCTTATCTCCGTGTCATCTTTATTGGGCTTTTTGAACATCCTCCAAAAGGCCAAGAGTTCTATGTATGCAAAAACACTCCATTCTATTTACATGGTGTAAAAGAATGAAGAAATAGTACCTGTGACCATTATACGACAAACATACCTTTCTAGCATCAAAAAAATCAGGTCCAGAATGTAACATTTACTAATGGGCCATAAAACAAATAAGTTAAAACGATGAATTATCCAGAAATAGATAATCCTATATCATTCAATAAATGATATAGGATTATAAAGCGTCTGTTTTTACTGGATGACTTTATTCTGCTGTTTCTTCCGTTACACCGACTTCTTCCCAAGTACCGAAGATGGTGGTATCAAAAGAATAGTCTTTCACCCGATTGTTTACCCCTAACAATTTGTAACTGTACAAAATAGGAATTACAGGGGATTCTTCATACATATAAGCCTGCCATTCATTATATATTTCTTTACGTCTTTCTGTATCAAATGCTTCCTCGGATAATGCAGCTTCTAATAATTCATCGTTTTCTTCACTGACAAACCTCGAATTATTATATGGCATCTTTCGTCCATAAATACCTGATGGATCGACATCTGTTCCTACTCCCCAGCCGGAAATAAACACATCCACTTTTTGCTCATCATCATCTACCATTTTATTAAAAGAATTGAATTCATGAAGACGCCCATCAACCAGCTCCACATTCAGGCCAATGTCATTCCAGGATTGGATGAAATACTTAGCCATTGGTTCAGAAGTATCACTTCCGGATCTTGCTAAGAAATTAATGATAAATTCTTCTCCGTCTGGATCCTCTCTATACCCATCACCATCTACATCTACATAACCAGCTTCATCCAGCAGCTCCTCTGCTTTTTCTACGTTATATGGAAATCCTTCTATTGTTTCATCATGATACCCTTCAAAGAAAGGAACAATTAGTGTCGTAGCCGGAAAACTTAAGCCATGATAGAAATTCTCTGCAATTTGTTCCATATCTAACGCATACCCCATTGCTTTTCTCAAATCCTTATTTTGAAGCTTCGGACGATCCATAACATTCTCTTTTTTTTCTGTATCATAATGTCCTAATTTAAACGATAGATACGTATAGGAATTATTGATGCCGCCAATGATTTGATAGTTTTCTCCATCTGCCGCATTCGGATATTGATCCGTCGGGAATGTTTCAGCAATATCTACTTCTCCATTTTCCAATGACTGCAGTACAGTGTTTGGATTCACTATCTTTAACGTAATAGAAGCGAGCTTCGGTTTTCCCTTCCAATAATCATCATTACGACTATATTGCACAGACTCTCCAGCAACAATTCTATCCACTTTAAAAGGTCCAAAGCCAATAGGATTTTCCCTTACCTCTTTGGAAGATGGGATATCAGGAACTGAGATATCACCTAAATAATGCTTTGGCAGTGGAGTAGACCATATCCCATTCAATATGGCAGGAGATGCTTTCGTATACGTTATTGACAATGTTTTCTCATCAATTATTTCAATCCCGGAGATTTCATCTGCTTCCCCGCTATTATATGCGTCCATTCCCTCCACCATTTGTATCAGTGATCCATAATGCGAGCCTACATATTCCGGGCTCCCTATTACTTCATAAGCAAATTGAAGATCTTCCGCTTTTACCGGCTCCCCATCATGCCAGTTCACATTATCTTTAATTTGAATAGTTATTGTCTTGTTGTCATCTGACATTTCAAAAGTAGCTGCTCCGTCATTTGTAATCTCAAAATCTTTGTTTACTGCCAGCAATGCTTCATCAAAAAACTGAACTACTTGACCATCTGGTGCTGCAGCAAGAAATGCACTATTGAGAATTCCTTCGAATGGAGAATCAGACACTAAACCATAGGTTAAACTTCCATCCTCGATAATTTCACCATCATTTTGAACCTCTTCATTAAGATCGATTTCTTCTGTTTGCCCCTCTGCTCCACTCCCCTCACTGTCGCTTTCACCCTCGCCGTTGCATCCTGCTAAAATAATACTGAACAATATCCCTGATACAACAATCCACAAAGCACTTTTCCTTCTCATACTCTCTTCCTCCTATCCTAATCTTTGTCTTGCATCCCCAGACCTTTTTAGTGCTTGTCCGATGAAGTTTATACTCAACATCATTATTAAAATTAATAATGATGGAGGTAACCAAATCCACCACATTCCCTGTAATACTTCAGGATTTGTCGAATATCCAATTAATGTCCCCAGGCTCGGCGTACTTTCCGGTAAACCAAATCCCAAGAAACTCAATCCCGATTCTATTCCAATATTTCCTGCAAAGCTTAGCGTCAAGTTAACAATGATAATGGAAGTTAAATTAGGCAGGATTTCTCTATACATAATTCTTATATTCGAAGCTCCCAGCATTTTGGATGCACTGACATAATCCAGCTCCTTCTCTGCCAGCGTCTTGGCTCTGATTAAACGGGCATTGCTGACCCATAGAAATGCACTCATAATCATAATAAAGGTGACAATATTGAACTTTGGAATCAATGTGATAAATACAATAACCAACATAAGAAACGGCAAAATCATTATAAAATCAATGATGCGCATGATGATATTATCTATCATCCCGCCGAAATAGCCGGAAACCAAACCAACTGCAAATCCAAAAACACCAGTAATCACGGTAATAACAAACCCGATGATAATGGAATTCTTCGCTCCAATAATAAGCTGCCCCAGAATATCTCTTCCTCCATAATCCGTTCCTAACAAATGCTCTGAAGTCGGAGGAGAATAAATCGAAAATAAATCTACCCGCACAACCTCTTCCTGATCTAAAATCAACGCTCCAGCAAATACCGAGATAAATATGATCAGCAGAATAATAACTGAAGCAATGGCTAATTTATCTTTCTTAAATTCATTAAACATAATCTTTAGGCCCGTTAATTTATTTGATGGAATTTCAGCACTTGTACTGCTTTCAACACTCACTTTATCCCTCCTCTTTATTCCACCCGGATTCTCGGATCAACCAAACTCAATATGATATCCGATAACAGTGTACCGATTAGCGTCGCTACCCCTGTTACCATTACCAGTGCAGTTACCACGCTGAAGTCTCTTTGTGATATAGATTGCAGAAACAACTGTCCAATTCCCGGATAGCTGAATATACTCTCTAAAAAGATAGAACCAGTAATTAATCCTGTAATTTCATACCCTAAAAATGCTGCGATGGGTAAAATAGAATTACGAAGGATATGATGCGAATATATCTTTGCTTCTGGAACTCCTTTGGATTTTGCTGTTTTGATAAAATCCTTCATTTTCGTATCTATAATTTCGTTTCGTAAATACTGAATCGTTCCAACGGTCGCTAATAAAGCGCCGGATAAAGCAGGTAAAAGTAAATGATAAATCTTATCCATATAGTAGCTGAATGTTTCAGGCTCCAAATTAATATCGGCGCTGCCTCCAGTAGGGAACCACTGTAATTGAAACCCGAATACAAACAACATTAATAATGCAAATATAAATAAAGGAGTCGCATAGGTGACATAGTTGTAACCGACAATCAGCTTATCTACCAAAGAATCATGAAACCTTCCTGCAGTAATACCAAGTGGGATAGCGATAAGATACGTTAAAAATAAAATTGCGGCTGACAAATAAACCGTATTCCAAAGCCTCGCTTCTAATAATTCCAAAACAGGGCGCTGATGAATATAGGACGTACCTAAATCACCTTGGGACAATCCTTTGATCCAATTTAAATATTGAACATGGACTGGATCGTTAATTCCCAGATTTGTCCTCATATCTTCAATCGTTGATGAATCAACACCCGGAGTTTCCACCAAGCCGGATAAAGCATCTCCAGGCATCACCTTTGCCAGGATAAATACCAGGACACTTAAAACAACCAACTGGGGTATCATAATTAATATCCTGCGAACAACAAATTTCCACATTTTCAAGCCCCCTTAGCGTAATGCTGCAAAATGGGTATCTGATACAGGCTTTAAATCCATTACGCTTCCATCTTCATTAAAATATTTATCATTTTCCTTTTGATATTCTTCCTCAATATTTTTTCGAAGCAATTCACTATTCTGATGCTGATCTGTATCCAATTCAGGTATAGAAGCAATTAGGCGCCTGGTATAAATATGCTGCGGATTTTCATAGATATCTTCTCTTGTACCTTCTTCTACAAATTTTCCTTTGTACATAATGCCGATTCGATTACACATATGCCTGACTATCCCTAAATCATGGCTGATAAAAAGATAAGTAAGGCCAAATTCCTCCTGTATGTCCTGCATAAAGTTAAGTACTTGTGCCTGTACAGAAGCATCCAGCGCAGAGACAGGCTCGTCAGCGATGATTATTTTAGGCTTTAATGTTAATGCCCTGGCAATACCTACCCGCTGCCGCTGTCCTCCTGAGAACTGATGAGGATATTTAAACAAAGAATCTCTGCTCATTCCCACTTTCCACATAAAGTATTCCACCTGCTCCCTCTCTTCCGATTTCGACAGGTTCTCAAAGTTCCGAAGCGGCTCAGCGACGATATCATAGACGGTCTTTTTCGGATTTAAAGAAGAATAAGGATCTTGAAATACCATTTGTATCTCTCTTCTGGTTTCCCTAATTTGTTTGCGGTTACATTTTGTCAAATCCAAATTATTAAATATGACCTCCCCGGAGGTAGCCTTTGTTAACCCGACAACTGTTCTGCCGGTTGTTGTTTTTCCGCATCCCGATTCACCTACTAACGCATATGTCTCGCCCCGCTTCAATTCAAAATTGATATTATCCACTGCTTTCACATGATTGACAACTCTGCGAAAAATGCCTCCACGGATAGGATAGTAAACCTTTAAATTATTGACCTTGAAAAACGTCATCCTTCTCCCCCTCCACCACTTGATTATGATTATCAATTTGAAAATGTTTATAGCATGTGCATCGGACCCAATGACCTTTTTCAACTTCTCTTAACGTTGGTGTTTCTTCGTGAATAGAATCATCTGTGCCGCTCATTCGAGGCTTAAAGCGGCAGCCCTGTCTTTGAAGATGGTTCAATGATGGAACAACGCCTTTAATAACGTGTAATTTTTCACCCTGGTTGTTTTTGGAAGGAAGTGAATGCAACAATGATTTGGAATAAGGATGCAGCGGGTTTTTCAGAAAATTCTTCGTCTCTCCTATTTCTACAAATTCTCCAGCATACATCACAGCTATACGATCAGCCATTTCTGACACAACACCTAAATCATGTGTAATCAAAATAATGCTTGTCTTCATTCGCCTTTTTAATTCTTTTAATAAATCGATAATTCGAGCTTGAATGGTAACATCCAACGCGGTCGTGGGTTCATCAGCGATAATCAGAGAGGGCTCACAGGCGATTGCAATCGCAATAACAATCCGCTGCCGCATCCCTCCGGATAATTCATGGGGGTATTGTGAATATACTCTTTCCGGCTGCGGAATTTTCACCTCATTAAGAATTTCTATCGCTTTTTGTTTTCGTTTGTTTTTGGATAATTTCGTGTGGTATTTCATTCCCTCTTCAATTTGCTTTCCTACAATCATTAAAGGGTTTAATGCAGTTAAAGGATCTTGAAAAATCATACTAATTTCTTTACCGCGAACTTTATTCAATTGAGTGTTTGAATAAGATAATAGATCCGCCCCTTTGAAATGAATCTTTCCACTGATTTTCGTTTGTTCTTGACTATGCATCCCCATAATGGAATGTCCAAAAGCAGATTTTCCGCATCCTGATTCGCCAACAATTGCCACTATTTCATTCTCATATACATCTAAATTAATATGGTCATTCGCCGGATAATATTGGTCATCTATCCGGAAGGAAGTGGTCAAATCTTCAACTTGTAATAATATATCATCATTTGACATATCAAATTTTAATCTCCTTTTATATTTTTAGATTTTTTAATAAATTCTAATTATCATTATTATAGTGAGATATTTCAACGAATGTCAATATATATTTTTTATATAATTATAAATTTCATATTTTAAATTTTCAAAAATATAAATGTTGACATACTAAGTATGTATATTTATTATATTTAATAATAGATTAAATTTTTTGTGAAGGTGGAATAGTTATGACACAAACTGTTAAAATTGGAATAATCGGTAGCGGCGGCATTGCCAATGCACACGCTCAATGCTATAAAAAAATGAGTGATGTGGAAATAGTGGCCGTAGCGGATTTAGTTCCGGGTAAAGCAGCGGAATTTATCCAAAGACTTGAATTAAAAAATGCAGTACCCTTTGAAGATCATCAAGAATTATTAGAATTAGACCTCGACGGAGTAAGCGTTTGCACACCAAATGTTGCCCACCATAAAACAAGTGTAGATTCTCTGCTGGCTGGAAAACATGTGCTTGTAGAAAAACCATTGTCTATCACGTTGGAACAGGGAATAGATATGGTGGAGACATCCTTGAAGATGAATAAAATGCTGACTGTCGGTTTTCAGCCAAGATATGATCCGAATATGCAATTGGTAAAAGAAATTGTAAGCTCCGGAGAATTAGGAAATGTTTATTACGTTCAAACCGGCGGAGGCCGGCGCCGGGGGATGCCACAAGGAACTTTTATTAAAAAGGCATTAGCCGGTGCCGGCGCGATGGCAGATATCGGCTGTTACTCGCTGGACTTAGCATTAAATACATTAGGCTATCCAAAACCAATCTCTGTCTCCGCTTACACATCAAATTTGTTTGGTACAAATCCGGACCATCATCCCGAGGCTGAGAATTTTGAGGTGGAAGACTTCGGCATTGCCCTCATTCGTTTAGAGGGTGGAAAAGTAATTAATTTTAAGGTTTCCTGGGCAATGCATATGGATACATTAGGACCAACTCTGTTCTTAGGGACCAATGCCGGGCTGAAACTGACACCGGCAGGTCAAGGGCCCTGGAGCGGTGTATGGGATGGAGGAATCGGTTCCATCGATCTCTTCCATGATGTAATAGGACAGCATGTTGACACATCAATTCCTGTTAAAAAACACAATCTAAATATCTTTTATGAAAAAGTAAGAGCATTTGTCAAAGCCATTCAGGAAGGAAAGAACATCGCTCCGATTCCAGCAGAACAAATTTTAATCAATCAGGCGATTATTGACGGAATATTACGATCTGCTGAAGCCGGAAAAGAAGTATCTATTTCAATTCCCGAATTGCGTCCTGCCAAGATATAGTCATCTAATACTATCGTTTTTTCATTATTTCAAAGAAGAGGTGAAATACATGAGTATCCGAGTTGGAATGATAGGTTATCAGTTTATGGGAAGAGCACATAGTATCGCTTATCGCAATATCCCTTTTTACTTTAAAAATACGACACGTCCTGTTCTGCAAACTCTTTGCGGAAGAAATTCACAAAACGTCAGCCGGGCAGCTTCAGAAATGGGCTGGTCTTCTTCTGAAACAGAATGGGAAAAAATGATTCAACGGGAAGATATCGATTTAATCGATATTGTGTCACCAAATCATACACATGCTGAAATAGCAATTGCAGCTGCTGAAGCAGGAAAACACGTCATCTGTGAAAAACCCTTAGCTACGACTTTAGAGGACGCCAAAAGGATGCTTGAAGCAGTTGAAAAGGCTGGTGTCATGCACATGGTCTGTCACAATTACCGATTTGCTCCAGCAATACAACTTGCAAAAAAGATGATAGAGGAAGGACAGCTAGGAAAAATTTATCATATACGCGCAGTTTACCTGCAAGATTGGTTGATTGACCCATCTGCACCAGTTACCTGGAGACTCCAAAAAGAAAGAACAGGATCTGGTGCTCTTGGGGACATCGGCAGCCATATCATTGATTTAGCCAGATTCCTGGTCAGTGAAATTTCTGAGGTTTCCGGGTTATTAGAAACCTTCATCAAAGAAAGACCAAGTGCAGCAGAAAACACAGATGAAAAGGAACTTGTAACTGTGGACGACGCTTCTATTTTCACAACGAAATTTGAAAATGGAGCCTTAGGAGTTTTCGAGGCATCCCGCTTTGCCACGGGAAATCGAAACGGCAACAGAATTGAAATAAACGGAGAAAAAGGATCTATTCGATGGGATCTTGAAAATATGAATCATTTACATGTTTACCTGGAGAATGATAGTGTAGAGCTTCAAGGATTCCGTACTATAAACTGTACTGGAGAAGTCTACCCGTACGGAGAAAATTACTGGCCTCCAGGTCATATTCTTGGATACGAACACACATTTATCAATCTCATAAAAACAATGATGGATTCGATTAAAAATAAAACATTAGAAGTACCAAATTTCAAGGATGGTTATCTCAATCAGCTTGTAATACACGCTGTAGAAGAATCTCATCGATTAAAAAAATGGGTCAAACTATCTGATTACATCAATTAATGTTTAAAAAGGAGGAAAACACATATGATTAACGTTGCTTTACTTAGTAAATGGCATGTCCACGCAGAGGATTATGCGCAGCAGGTTCAAGAAAATAAGCAGCTTTCCCTCGCTTGTATTTGGGATGAAGACACTCGCCGCGGGAAAGAATGGGCAGATAAATGGGAAGTTCCATTCGAAGAAAATCTGGGTACCGTTTTAAATGATCCTCATATTGATGCCGTCATTATCAATACACCAACGAAATGGCATACAGAAATTATTCAAAAAGCGGCAGCACATAAAAAACATATTTTCACAGAAAAAATATTAGCATTCACCGTGGAAGACTGCAAAAAAATATATGAAACGATAGAAAAAGAAAATGTAAAACTCATGGTATCCCTGCCAAGACTTACAGAGTCTTATTTCCTTTACGCAGAAGAAGCATTCAAAAAAGGCTGGTTAGGAAATCTAACCAGCATCCGCTGCAGATTAGCTCATAATGGATCTGTTTCAACAGAAACCCATCCTAATGGCTGGCTTCCAAGTCATTTTTATGATAAAGATGATTGTGGAGGCGGTGCTTTGATTGACTTAGGCGCCCATCCCATCTATCTGACCAACCGTTTAGCTGGACCTTTAGCAAACGTTTATTCCAGCCTGCATTCATCATTAAAACATAACGTAGAAGACAACGCTGTTGTTGTTACACAATATAAAAGCGGAGCAATCGGCGTACTTGAAACTGGATTCAATTCTTATGGAAGCCCTTTTCAATTAGAATTATACGGGACACAGGGATGTTTATTGATTGAAGACTCCAAGGTACGTATCAAAAGTACACACTTAAATAAAAATGAATGGTCCGAACCGGAAGTATTACCTGAAAGCTTACCTACAGCGATGGAGCAATGGGTTCACTTAATTCAAAATGGTACGGCTCCTTCTATTACCAAGGAAGACATAATTTCGTTAACCTTGCTTAATGAGGCGGCTTATCTTTCTGATAAACAAGGAGAGAAAATTACTATTGAATAGTAAATGGATATTATTTTTGGGGTGAGAGATAACTAGTCAAAGTAAAAAGACAGATAATGGCAGTGTATCTTCTTTGATTCACTGCTATGAAGATAATCTTAATTCAATTTCCACTTTAGGTTTCATTTCTCCTGGACAGCCCTTATAGGGTTGTCCAGGAGAAATGTAGTGTCAAGCAAGAAAGAGGCGAGAGTTTTATGATCAGTGTATCACTAATGCTTACTCTATTTCCAGTATAGCTAGTGCATTAATTATTTCATTTAACAAAAAGCATATAATCAGATAGAAATTATCCAATTATATGCTTTTAATTATAATTTTTTAACACTAATAATCGAACTGACGGTAATAACGGCGTATTTCTAATGGATGGCAGTTTAACTTCTCAACATGGGCATCTATTCTTTGAGTTACCGCATGCATAATAAAATACGATAATCTACCACGGTATTTATCGCTAATACCTGGTAATTCATAGTCTTTTGAATCGATGATTGTATAATTACCACAAATTCGCGGCAAGAGATTACCTACTCTCTCTGCTAATTCACGCTGTTCGTCTTCTCCAATAAACAGGGTTACTGGTGTATTTTCATCTACAATTTCTAATGTACCATGTAAAAACTCAGCGGCGTGAATAGATTTAGAACGTAACCAGCTTTGTTCTTCCCAATAACACATTGCATAGGAATATACTGCTCCCCATTGATTACCTGCACCGATGAAATAGTGCATCGCATCATGACGATGCTTTTCAGCAAATTCAAATCCAAAATTATCAGCAGACTTTTCTACCTCTACTAAAGCAACAGCCAAATGCTCTTCTAATTCTTTATAATAAGCTTCATAATCTGGAAATTCACCATTACGATACATGAAGCGGTCGGCAGCCATAAAAAATTTTAACTGCTCATTTCCCGGATAAGAGATAACGTAATCTCCCATTTCTGCTAAGGGAGTATTCGGTTCATCTACAAACGCAATAATCGTTGAACCTAGTTCTTTTATCATTTTGATTGCTTTCACCACTTCTTGCGTTGATCCTGTTACGGAAGACAATATCACTATAGATTTCTCTGTCAGTCTTTTGTTTCCAGTTGTATAATATTCTGCAGCATGCTGGACAAACACGGGCAAGCTGCTTTTTCCGTTAATATAAGTCACAGCTTGCATACTGGATGCATACGTGCCCCCAATGCCCAAATAATAAATATTATCAAAACCTCTATCGTAAACCTCATCTATGATATGTTCTATCTCATTTTTTAATGCAATAGCTCCGCTAACGCTTTCAATTTGTTTTTGTTCATCAAATTTCAACATATCTATCCCTCTTTTCTTAAATTTTACTTTGAAGTACTTGATCAAAATCATCAAATATTCTTTGCCCTAAATCAATCCCTTGTATCGTCGCTATTTGATAGGCAAAATATTGGAAAGGGATTACTAATAGCAATGGACTAATCTTCTCACTTACATCTAAATCTAAAGCCAGCTCATCTTCTCCTCCTGCACTTTGGGTAGAAATGACATAACATCGTTTCACATGCCTCTCCATATAGCCTCTTAGCGCTTTTGAGCGAGATAAAATAGCACTATCTGTTTCAACAAAAAATATACTGTGCGTTTCATTTGCTTCTAAATAAGGACCATGCATATAGGCCTCTAATTCAAATCCTTGAGATGGTTTTCGAACTGTTTCAGTAAATTTAGTTTCAAATTCTTTTGCTGTTCCCCAGTTTGGCCCATAACCAATCGCAAGAAATCGATTGCTTTCCTTTAATTCGGCTTTTTTATTCTCAAAGAATTTTGCTGTTTTATCTATAATTTTATTAATACTGTAAACAGCTTTACAAAGATTTTCTTTCTCTTTTTCCAGAACCTTTTCACCCATTCGATGAGATTGTGAAGCGATGGTTAGAGACAGTAACATCAAATTTAGGACAGTTGCTGAATAACCTTTCGTTACAAAACCAACTTTTTCAATTCCCATATTCAGATTAAGCGTGCGATTCGTAACCTTAGTAATTGGACTTTCACTATCACTAGTCAAAGTAATCGTCTTTATTTTTTGAGACTGCGTTATCTTTTCAACAGCATGAATCGTTGATGTACTTTTCCCGCTCTGTGAAACAGCAATAACTAAATCAAATTTAGGATCAACTTTGCCGTAATGCAAGAAATCAAATGGTTCTTGTATATCTATATACATATCTCCTGTAGACTCCATATAGTATTTTGCTGCAAGGGATGCGTTATAAGAAGATCCAGTTGCTAGAATAAGACAATGTGTAACATCTTTTAACTCCGGCAAATTAAAGTCAAATTCTTTTATTATTTTTTCCAAAGTTACTTGTTCTTCATAAATATAGTCAAGCATACTTACCATTTCATTTCCTCCTTAAAATATCCCAATCCAAGCGCCCAAGATACCAACTACAGCCATTCCTCCAATAATTGATAAAGGTTTCACTTCTTTCTTTAATAAATAGAAAACGATACCAAAAGCAGCTAATGGTAATAATTGAGGCATAATATCATCCAAAATGCTTTGAATCGTAACTGCCTCTTCCCCACTACCTATGGAAAGCGGAATAGTAATATCTATCATCGAAGCAGTCATTGCTCCAACAACTACTAATCCAATAATTGATGCTCCTAAAGTCAAGCTATCCATCATACCGTTACTTTGAATTTTCTTCAAAAAACCAGTGCCTAGTTTATACCCCCAACCTGTAAATAAATAACGTAATACAACGTGTGGAATGTTAAAAATTAATATGAATAAAATTGGACCTAATATATTTCCTTGTAATGCAAGTGAGGTTCCTACACCAGTTGCGATCAATCGTAATGTTCCCCAAAAGAACGAATCTCCTATTCCAGCCAGCGGTCCCATTAATGAAGTTTTTATACTATCAATCGCTTTTTCGTCGAATTTCTTATCTAAACGGTTTTCCTCTTCCATAGCTGCGTTAATTCCTAAAATCAGCGTTACAATATGAGGCGTTGTATTGAAAAATTCTAAATGCCGTTTTAAAGCGGAAGCCATTTCCTCTTTTGTCTGATAAAGTTTCCTCAGGATTGGAATCATTGCATAAACATAGGCCATATTCATTTGACGTTCATAATGCCAAGAAAACTCCATCTGAAAAGAACGCCAAAAAACTTTGTTTAAGTCTTTTTTTGTTATTAGTGATTTTTCTTTTGGATCAGAAGTCTTCATCATCAAGGACCTCCCCATCTGTTGTCTGAGCAGATTGCTCATTCTTTTTTGTGAAATTCATGATATTAACAATAATTACTGCTAAAATAGCTCCAAATATAGCAATTCCGGTAATAGGAATATCTAAGTAAGCTACAATAATAAACCCTAAAAAGAAATAAGGAGCGACACTTTTATTAATTAATAATCTCGCTAACATAGCGAATCCTAAAGCAGGAATAATTCCTGTAGCAACAGTTAGACCGGTTTGAACAAATTCTGGTATCACATTCAAAAATGACTGTACAGCATTATTTCCGATAGAATAAGAAATAGATACGATTAACGCCAACATGAGAGAAAGTCCGAATCCTGCAATTAAATGCATTCGTTCTACTCCTTTGTAATTTCCCATCTCTGCATAACTATCTGCTTTATGATTCATTGTAGGAATTACCAACCCTAAATAGATATTTTTTAAAATCAAAGTCAATGTAGCAATTGGCAACCCTAGTAATAGCGCTGTTTCAGTTCCTGCGCCTGCCGTAATAGCAAAAGCTGTTCCTAGAATTCCTCCAGTTACGACATCAGGTGGGATAGAAGCTCCAACTGAAAACGAACCTATAAAAGCCAGTTCTAAAGTGGCTCCCATTATGATACCTGTTTTAATATCTCCTAGTGCAATTCCAGTAAATAACCCTGTTACAATTGGGCGAGATAACAAAGAAGTTCCTAGTGCATATTCGGATTGAGCAATAAATGCTATAACCCCAAGAAGGACTGCTTGTAAAATCACTTAATTTCATCCTTTCTTTAAAAAGCGTCTAGCGCCTTAATTTTTTTATCCGATGGCACTTGTCTAATTTCCACCTCTACTCCGCTGTCTACTAATTCTTTAACCAGCTCTTCTTCTTCTTTAGTAATATTAATTGCCTTTGAAATATTTCTTGTACCTTCTCGAATTTTCATACCGCCTAAATTTATTTCTTGAATTTCTGGATAGGCTTTTGACAGCTTATATGCATCTTCTACAGATTCAACGACAATAAATAACTTATATTTATCCGTTACACCGCTTTGCAAAGCTTTAATAGAGTCGTTAATATTTTTTATGACTAATTTCACGCCTTGTGGCTTTGCTAATTTAATCGTCGTTTTTCTGATATCATTTTCTGGTACATCGTCATTTGCAACCAGAATGCAATCTGTACCCAGGCTCTGCGTCCAAGAAAATGCCACTTGTCCATGTAGTAGACGGTGATCTACTCGCAATAATTTAATCATTCTTATTTCCTCCCTTTTTAGAAATCCTCTTCTTCACTTTCCTTATGGATTGTTTCATTGCAAAATTGAATCATTTCCTTTGAGTTATTTAAAGAATCCTTGATTAATCCCGGAATGGATTTTGCTGTTGTAAATTGAGTTACAATTTCAATTAACCAAGGTAAATTCATTCCTGATGCAAGATAGAAATTTGGTGTATATATATATTTCAAAAATTCATTATTCACACTCCCCCCAAATATATCTGTGATAACGATTAATTCTTTACCCCGGTTTTCTCTCATTAATTTCTCAACTTCTGAAGCTAAGTCATAATTTGCTTTTACATAAGCATCCAGAGTGATAATATTACTGTTTTTACCGCAAATTAATTCTAAAGAGCTTAAAATTCCTGACGCAAACTTTCCGTGACTAGCCAAAACTAATTTTCTTTCCATCCTTTTTTCACCTCACTTACACTTATATAAAGCAAAAAGCGTGCCAACTTTAGTGGCACGCTTTGTTTACCTATTAAAAATCTTCGTTAACGATTGAAAAATCAAGTTTTTGAAAGAGAATATCATAAATATATTTTAATTCTGAATTTGGTATTTTGACACTGTAATCTTCTTCTATGACACTGAATGCTTCTTTTATTCTGACAAGCTGTTCTTCCCGACACTCTTCATCGATGTCATTTCCACTATAGATTTCAATTGGAACATTACGAATTAACCGTTCAATCAAACAGCTGACATGCACATATAGAGCAAGCTTTCTCTCATTTGAAATTTTTTGTCCAGTTAACTCCTCTAGTATTCGCATAAATAATTCGATTTCTGCCATTACCTTATCCGTGTCTAATATTGTTACAGAATCTATTACTTTTTCAAGTGAAAAGTTGCGGATTAATCGGTCGTTAAATTGTTCTGCCTGCTCATCATCTAGACTTTTCATTAGCCATTCTCTTAGATGCAGTGTACCTTCTCCAGAAATTAATTCTTCAAGAGATAAATAAGGAATATCCCGAATCATCGGGTTTGCAGTTCCTACAATTCCAACAACTTCATAAAGTGAAAAAACAGTCTCTTTTTCTTTTTGATCATGCAGTGTTTGATAATCGTAAGGAAGCACCTTTAGCGGACTATTTACTGGTAAACTTTTTTCAAGAAGGTTACTAATTTTTGTTGCTGTACCGATTCCGGTAAAGCATGTAGTTAATAACGCTTTATTTTTATTTTTTTGTGGATAAATTATCTTCCAGTCTGGTTGATTATCTTCAAATGAATGAACCGCTACTTCAGACAGGTTCATATTTTTCTGGATATTTTCCCCTATAGCTATTGCCAGAGGGGTGGTTATATTATTCATAATCATAACGGGAACGGATAATTGTTGTGGAAAATATTCATATATTGCTTTTAATGACCCCATATCCACCAAAATAACAAGGCCATTGCTCACATCATTTTTTTCAGTATAATCAACTATTTCCTCAGCGATTTTTTGTGGCGTAGTATCAATCGGCATATCAAACGATTCAAAAATGTTTTTACCTAATAAGCGATTGGCCACGTTAGCGATACTGCTTGCAGTTGCATAGCCATGGGCAACAATAATTGCTTTTGCAAAATTGGATTCCCGGGATAAACCTAATTGCCTGAAGTAAAGAGTCAGTAAAATTAAATCCATATCAAATACTTCAATATCCAACCTGGGTTTAATGATAGATAGCATTCTTTCTGTATACTGAAATAGCATAGGATATGCTTGAATGACTGCTTGCTTAAATTCTTTGATTAAAGTTTGTACTTCCACATCATCAGGCTGCCAGCGGACGGAACTTCTTTGGAATAAATAGTAACTAACGGCATAGACACTATTACCATTAAATATAATCTGATAAGAGGTCTCCATCTGTTTTAACGTATCACGCACATATTGAGTCATGAATAATAATAATTCGTGTTTCTTTTCTCGATCTGTTTCAAATATTAAAAAATCAAATAAATTTTCTACCTCATTTTTTATATCTTCACCAATAACTGTAATATTGGATCCCGACTTCTTAAAGCTGGCCAGTAAACGTTCATATGTGCGAATAATTCGCAGCTCTTGAGGATTTTTTTTCGTTGATAAACTTTCTATACTTGTGGTTTCATCAATTTTTATATTTTCTTCCATAGCTGCATTCGTTTTCAAAGCAGCTTTTGCTAATAAATCAGGAGGTAAGTGATAAATAGTAATATAGATATTATTGGCATCTTTTTGCTCAGAAAATGCTTTTGCTACCGTTACTTTCACTACATTTTTCAGCTTACCGATATTCCCCTGATGAGGAGTAGTTTTTAATAAGTGCAAAACTTGACTGCTCACTAATAAGACTTTTTTAATTTTTGATCTTTCTTTTATTAAAAAATCATATATCATCTCTAAACGTTCATTTTGTGTTCGCTGCTCCAAAGGGGGTAATTCTATTTGAACAGGAATACGACGAATAAACGTGGACAAAAAGACACTATTTAAATCTTCGGTAGTTGCAAAGAATAATCTTGTATTGACCTTACGCGGATTATTCGTTTCACCCATTCGATAAATTATCCCTTGATCAAGATATGTAAATAGTTTTTCCTGCCCCTCTGCGTTTAATCGGTGAACTTCATCTAAAAACAAAATTCCGCCATTTGCTTCTTCAAAAATACCTCTATGATCTTCATCTGCGCCCGTAAAAGCTCCCTTGACATGTCCAAATAAATGGCTAGTTAAAAGTTCAGGGTTATTAGCATACTGAGCACAATTTAAAGTAATCATTCGCGCATCTTCCTTAATTAAATCATTTGCTAAACAGAAGTGATAGACGATTTTCACCATATAGCTTTTACCTGTCCCGCTTTCTCCAGTCAATAACACTGGTAAGCCATTTTCCGGATAGTAAAGTGCTGTCTTTAATTGTTCTATACTCCTTGCCAAACTTGCATCACTTCCAATTAAAAATGAAAATATATCCTTCTTTTTTTGAAATAAAGGCTGCTCTTCTTTTAATTCATCTAAACTATGATATATACTTTTGGATAGCGTATAGAATTGTGTTTCAAAAGCATTCTTATGAAAAAAGTAAACCGGACGTGTATTTATTTTAATGACACTTCCCTGTTCATTTAATTGATTTAGATAGTGACTCACCGTATTTCTTTTTAAATTAAATTGCTCCCCTATTATTTTTGAAGTAAATATTTCACTAATATTGTCTAAATCTAAGAAAGCTGTCTGGTTTTCTAAGTAATTTATTAATTCTTCTTTAATCATACGTTCCACCTCCTCTTCATAATTAAACAAACGCTTACAAAAGTCAATATGCAGAGAATATTTGTATTAAAAGAGAGTATATGTATCATAAGTACTTTCCTCACGGGCGTTTTCAGCACCCGCTACTACAACATCCAACGGTAATGATATATAGAAACCTAGCACTCCATCCTGTTGCCAAAGATTAATTTTCTCGTGCTGATTGCTATAAAGGTAGCTGCAATAAGTACAGCTAAAACAGGTGAAAATCTATCAAAGCTCCTTTTACAATATAATAGATATTATTAGCAATATCATTTTTAAGCGAGTGTTATCTATCTGCCAATATAAATCAACTATATCAATACTTACCCAAAGACCATTAATCCATTAATAGCCTAATAATTTATCATGAGTAGTCTCCACTACGTCTTCTTTGTGTAAATTTAAGATAATGTTGCTTCTTTTCTACGAGCTGCATCCGGATCACTGATAATCACTCTACCCCGCTGAAGTTTAGCAACTATCAGATGAAGCAGTCCAATTATACCTGTTCCTATAATCAGGACATCATTTCCAAGCTGGATTTTACTGCGAGCTACACTGTACACAACACAACGGATGTTCATCATCCATGAAAAACTACCCTCTGTTACTTGTTAAATTCAAGTAAAGAGGTAGTTCAGTTATAATAGAATGCGATATATTATTTTTCACTTACTTTAATTATTCTGAATTTATAATCAATTTTATAAAAAAACCATAAAAAAGTGCTCCAAACTTTGGTAGAATAGGGCTAACCGGTCCAAATAAACCAAAAGAAAGGGGCACCTTATGGTGAATAATTACACCACATATAACACGAGTATTGGAAATATTTTTATTGAACCAACATTGGAACACGCTGCCTCTTTTGGAGGAATCTTGCCTCTTCTCGACTGTGTTCAGAAAATGCAGCTGAAACAGAAATTGGACGACCGGTTAACAGCTGGTACACAAGAAGGCATTTTCTCTCTTCCAAACGTTGCGCTCATCCTGATTTTAGGACGTATACTGGGAATAGAACGAATCTTTCATTTTGAAGGCATAGAAAACGAAATCATGTTGAACGTTTCTTTCAATGGGATAAACTTCCTGATTACACGACCTACTACAACGATTTGAATCTATTTGAAAAGCAAGAAGATACAGAAGGGCTGGTAGATACCAATAAGGAGTTAACAAAGCGAATCTTGTCTCAACAAGACCGTGTCATTCTTGTTTTTGATTCCTTGATGTATACGATTTACGGAAATCAAGAAGGTGCAGAGGTCGGGTTTAACGCTGTCCATCCCGGAAAGAAAAGCTTCCATCCCTTATATGTGTCTGTATGAGGGTACCAAAATAATCGAATGGATGGAAATCGAGCATCAAGCCCAGACGTGGTTCAAACCACGCCGGGTAGTACTTATCAGGACGGCAGAAGCAAGCGATTTTGAAGAACCTTATCTCAGCGAAGAATTTCTTTTGGGGTATCAATCACTTGTCACGAATATAGAAGATGCCGGAGATGAGATTTGGCAATTTTATAACCATCGAGCCTGTATGGAAAATCACATTAAAGAATCCAAAACGGGCTTTGGATCTGATCAGGTATCTGAGGATGCCTTATATGCCAATACCGCAGATCTGCGGCTAAAAATGATGGATTATAATGTCTATCTTTTATTTACTCAAGAGATTTGTCAGTCCGCCTACTCCAAGTTCACGATTTCCAGATTCAGAAGAGTATTTTTTAACATACCAGCTGTTCTAACGACGCATGCACGACGATGGAAATTAAAATTGGACAATACATTTTCCCGATTTTCTATTTGGATGAAAATGCTTCAAAAAGTGCATCAGTTAGAATAATAAAATCCCAGTTAAATATTGGAAAGACAAGCCTGTTATATGGGGAAGGGGAGTTTGTGCGCTTTTGGGAGGTATAAGCCGTATCGGATTAAAAATTATCACCATTTGTGGATTATAATGGAATTAAAGTAAAAATTAAGCCTGTGAATAAGTGGTGTTATCCACAGGCTCGAAATGCAGGGCAGGATAAATTAAAAATAGAACTTCTAATTAATTATAATCCCGCTTTTTGAATAGTAGATTTCATCCTTCGTTTACTTTCATACATAATACGTTCTTCATCCAATGTAAGGACTTCCCGGTTTTTCATAACAACTTCCCCATTGATGATGACATCTTCAACATCTCTACTTGTGACAGATTCAACAATCATACCAATTAAATTATTGGTAGGAGTTATATGGGGCTGATTGATATCAATCAAAGTCAGATCCGCTTTATTTCCAACGGATATCTCCCCTTTTACATTTTCAAACTGTAATGCTTCTGCTCCACCGACAGTAATCATTTTAATTAGTTCTTTTGCAGGTAAAACAACTGGATCAAAAACTGGTATCCCCCAATAAGCATGTAAACCGGCACGAAACACTCGAATTTCATCAAACAAACTCAAATTAGATGAAGAAGCACCATCGCTACCGATTCCAATCGGCATACCCATTTCAATCATTCTAGGCGTTTTTGGAAAACCATGTGATGTAAAGTTTACTCTTGGACAATGTACAATTTTTACCTTTCTTTCATTTAAAAGTTCCAATTCTCTTTCAGAATAAACAACATTGTGCGCTGTTAATAGATTCGGACCAAGTGCTCCTAGAGAATCCAAGTATTCAACTGGTCGCATTTGATAATTCTCTAAACAATACCTTACTTCATCCTTATGCTCGGCGAGGTGCGCATGCAAGCCCGTATTATATTTTCTTGCTAAGTCAGCTGCCTGCTCAATTAATTCAGGAGAACATGACATCACTTGCCGAATTCCAAACCAAATATGGATACGATCATCACCAGCACCATTATATTCTTTATAAAGGTTTTCAATGTCTGTAAGTATTGTTTCTGCGGGCTGCTTCATCGAATCGGGCAGAAAGTCTCCAATATCTATAGAAGATTTTGTGATTGCAGAGCGCATCCCTGACTCCATAACCGCTTGTGCGACCTTATGCATATGAACCCCACCAGCGTCGGCAAAAGCAGTGGTTCCCGATTTTATCATTTCCAAACAACTCATTTGTGCACTAACATATGCATCATCTTCATTTAAGTTTCCTTCAAACGGAACTAAAATCCGGGACCAAATCATTGGATATTCATCCATTGTACGCCCTTTTAATAATTGTTGGTTGGTATGAGTATGAGCATCTACTAGGCCTGGCATACAAAGTTTATTTTTTCCATCAATAACATTCTGTGGACTATATTTCTCTTTTAATATTGAAGTATCTCCCACTTCAATAATTTCCGTATGGTCGATAGCTATCGATTGATTTTCGATAATCTCAAAATCTGGATTAATATAACTGCATTTTTCTATTAAAAGATGGATTTTCAATTGTTACACCCTTTCCGGACTTTTAATTGATAATAGGTGATCTACTTTAGTAAAGAAATCTTCCATAAACGTTTTCGAATCAATTTGAAAGCACACGTCTACATTAGGCTTTTCATTTGTTTCTATGTTTAGATTCTCAACTGTTCTTCCTAAAGTCTCTTCGCTTAAATCAACTTCCAAATTCATTGGTACCGTTTGAACAAGTTCAGGGTAAATAGCTACCCCAACCGCTAATGGATCATGTAACGCACATCCTTTTAGATAAGGGTGTATTTTTTTATACGCGTTTAAATAAAATTGCGTAAAATCAACAAAAAAATCTGCTGAAGAAGTTCTGAATTGTTTCCATTTTTCCACGTCACCTTGCGTTAATAATGTTTTCCTTGTAACATCTAAACCAACCAAAGTAATAGGGAGCTTGGATTTAAATACAAAGTCTGCTGATTCAGGGTCAATTAATATATTTGCCTCTGCAAATTTACTGGCATTTCCCGGCGTAGCAACCGCTCCGCCCATCGTAACTATCCTTCCTACAGAATGCATTACTTCAGGTGAACGGTTGATTGCTCTGGCTAAGTTAGTCAATGGTCCAGTGGTAATAATTGTTAAGTCATGATTATATTTTTTAGTACTTTCAATAATAAAATCAGTGGCATCTAATATGCATTTTCCAGTTTCATTAACAGCCCCTAATGTATTTCCAAGCCCATCTTTCCCATGAATTCTTCCATTATAAACCCGAGTTCGTTTTTTTGGAGCAGTAGCCCCTTTATATACTGGTACATCCTTATTTAAGACATTTAATATATGCTTCGTATTTCTACATGTATATTCTACTGGAGCCATGCCATAAGAAGAGGTAATCCCCAACAGCTCAACATCAGGCTGTGCAACAGCATATGATATAGCTAGAGCATCATCAATTCCAGTATCCACATCTAAAATAACTTTTTTCATCCAATCACCCCAAACAATTTATTTGGCAATTTGCTTTTTATTAACTGCATACTTATTTCTTTTTTTCTGAATAAAACTGTCCCCATAATTCATTTTAGATAAATATCGATCAGACATTTTCTTAACGATAAAATAAGCAATCAATACAGATAAAATTTTATCGACGCTATTTATTAAAATAGAACTAGAGAAAACAGAAGTCCAAATATCCTGCGTCGAAGCCAAGAAAACTCCAGTAACTGTATCAATTGATTTACCTGTAGCACCTCCGAAAACCATTACTGAAATAGGGGATCCAATAATCACAGCTGCTAGCGTAATCATGACACCAGAAACAATTGTTGTCCATAATCTCTTAAACATTCCACATCTGGACAAATATCCAATCAATAACCCAACCGATATCGATACCGGGGCAAAAAATAAACTTGTGGGATTTGTCAGCGAAGTTATCAAGTTTGTCGCCAAACCGGTTGTAGCTCCTACCCAAGGACCAGCAATCATTGATACTACTACTGTTCCAATCACATCAAAGTGAATTGGTAATTTTAATAACTGTACTACCTGACTACTTACAAAGTTAAGCGCAACACCCACCGGAATTAATAAAATAGCTAATAACGTAAAATCATGCATTAAACCTCTTTTCATAACTTGTACCTCCCTATTTTAATTTTTTCTACATTAAATTCTGTTATCTATTAAAGCTACTTTCTTCTTTTTCCTTGAAAAATGCCTTAAACTCTTTTCTGGTAGGAATGGCTGGCTGTGCTCCATGTTTTGTTACTGCAATGGCTGATGCCTTTACTGCAAATTCAATCGCTTCTATATCATTTAAACCCTCCGATTTCGCAACAGCATACGCCCCGATAAATGTATCCCCGGCACCGGTTGTATCAGTTGCAGAAACCGTTAAAGCAGGAATATGTTTGTATTCGGAACTACTGGCAAAAACGGCCCCTTTATCACCTAGCGTGATAATAACCTTCTTTATTCCTTTATTAAGCAAATAATTAACTTTACTAACCAAGCCTTGTTCTTCACTAACATAATCTTTACTTAGAAATTCTAATTCAACCTCATTTACAATAAGCGTATGAACTTCCCTTATTATTTTGTCATTAATAACTCTGGCCGGAGCAGCATTTAAAATTACTTTGCATCCATTTAAACCGGAGGCTAAATCTATTACATCTTCTACAATTTCTTCTTGGATCTCTTGCTGTAATAATAGATAGGAACTTTCTCTCAAATCAGGAAGACTGGCATTAATATCCTCTTTTGTTATTTCCTCATTAGCACCGGGTACATAAGTTATCGTATTATCCCCTTTATGGTTTACATTGATAAAAGTTTTGCCAGTATCACCTTCTTTTTTTATATTTTGTGTTTTAACTCCTACTTTTGCTAAACTCTCAATTAGTACATCACCATATTTATCCTTCCCTACTTTGCCGATCATCTCGACATGTCCACCCAATTTGGCAGCGGCAACAGCCTGATTCGCTCCTTTTCCGCCAGGAGATATATGAAAATCCATTGCTCGTATGGTTTCACCAACTTTAGGAAAATCAAAAACATTAGAAATAAAGTCTATATTCAAGCTTCCTACTATTGAAATTTTCCTCATACAGTAGCTCCTTCTTTTTTATTACTAAACACATGTTCAACAAACTCATCAATGGATAAAATAGTATTTCCCATATTCATATCATTTGCTAATTCACTAATATAAGGCTGTTTAATATTGGACTGTTCTATGACATTATTATCCCAAAAAATCTCTCTTTTAGTTTTATCTGCAATAATCTGCTTGTTTGCCATGACAATAACGCGCTCAAAATTACTAACGACAAATTCCATATCATGGGTGATAGTAATAACCGTTTTATTTTTTTCTTGTAAATAATCAATTAATTTAGCTATTTGCATCATACCGACATGATCTTGTCCAGCTGTTGGCTCATCCAGGATCACAACATCTACATCCATTACTAAGACACATGCAATAGTTACAAATTTCCTTGTTGAGAAAGGCAGGTTATAAGGATTCTCATCAAGAAACCCATCAATACCGACTAATTCTGCAACATTATAGACTCTGCTTGAAATTTCGTCTTCAGAGAGACCAATTGTCTTGGGTCCATAGGCAATCTCACTATATACATCACTATGGAAAATCTGATCATCCGGATTCTGAAAAACATAGCCGACATGTCTGGAAATCTGTGCAGTCGTATAATCCTTCGTGTTTAATCCATCTATCACGATATCTCCTTTTGTCGGTTTCAATAGGCCATTCATCATTTTAACAGTAGTAGTTTTTCCAGCTCCATTTTGACCGACAATAGCTAACTTTTCCCCTTTTTCTATTGATGCAGATATTTTGTGAACAGCCGTAAACTCATTTGGGTAGGTAAAACTAACATCTTTTATTTGAATAAAACTCATCGTCTATATGCCTCCTATCTCTGTAACCATTTACTAATCTCCAACTCAGCCTGCGATTTATTTATAGGAATCTGATTAAATCTCGGATCTTTTCTATTCATTTCTATACCTAATAGAGCGTATTGAGGGAGGCCCGCATCATATTCCAGCACTTTCGGCATCGACAAAACTTCATCAACTTTTCCATCCAGCACAATTTCACCGTCATTCATAACAAAAACATAGTCTGAATGCTCAGCAATTAATTCAAGCTTATGTTCCACTAGAATAATAGTTTTCCCTTGTTCTTTTAAAAATTTAATGATTTCAAAAATATCCTTTGTTCCTTTTGGATCAAGTTGGGAAGTGGGTTCATCAATTACTAAAATATCTGGATCCATTACAATAACAGCAGCAAAAGCTACTCTTTGCTTTTGTCCACCTGAAAGCTCGTATGGATTTTTGTCAGCCAGATCTCCTATTCCTAATAAATCAATAATCTGCTCTACTCTTTTTTTTATGTCATCAATATCTACTCCAAGGTTCTCTAAACCATACGCAATTTCGTCAAAGACAGTATCTTTTACTCCACTTATTTGCGTGAATGGATTTTGAAAAATAAATCCAATTTTACTAGCTAAATCACTCATATCCCATTCTCGAATATCTTTTCCTTCAATTAGAAGTTCTCCATCTAATTCACCTCTATGGAAATGAGGAATAAACCCGCGGATAACATTACATAAGGTCGTTTTCCCAGCCCCATTTTTCCCTATAATGGAATAAAGTTCACCTCGCTGAATAGAAAAATTCACATTTTTTAGAGTAGATTGACCATCATTAATTGGATATTTGTAATTAATATTTTTGGCTTGTATCAATTCCAAATCAGTACCCTCCCTACAGCTAGAAAAATGATGAATATAATTACTAAAATTTGAATGGACATATCTGTTTTTGTTTTATGAAGTTTATGAAGACTCGTTTTTTTACCTTTTGTTGAAAATGCTCTAGTTTCTAAGGTAATTGCTCTTTCTTCTGTATTAGCAATAGAACTTAACACCAGTGGACCTAAGACAGGTACAAAGGCTTTTGTTCTAGTTAATAGAGAACCCTCCGTTTCTACCCCTCTTGCCTTTTGAGCATCCATAATAACTTTAGATCGCTTACTTATTTCAGGTATAAATTGAAAAGTAGCAAGAATAGCATATGAAAATTTAGTTGACATCCCTACCTTTTCAAGAGCCTGGCTAATATCCCGGATAGAAGTAATTCTAAAAAATAAAAGAAAAGCAGATGCAATGGCTACGATTCTAGATGTCAAAGTAAGACTGAGCATAACGCCTTCCTCTTTAATTGAAATAATCCCCCAGCTCCAAAGTATCTCTTCTCCAGGTGCAATAACCGATTGTATAATAAAGATAAATAAAACGAGCAGCACTAATCCTTTAACTATTAAATTGAGAAATTGCTTTGCTACTCCTGCTATTAAAGCAATCACAATACATAAGGGTAACATCATATAAGCATAGAGATAACTGGGCACTAAAAAGATCGAAATAGTTATAAACAGGGGCAGCATAAATTTTGTTGATGGATATAAATTAAGAATAAAATTTCCATTATTCGGCAAGATATTTTCCTCCTTTTTAACTTGTAACGGGTTACATTTTATTAATAAAAAGAATAATCAACCAATAGTTGTACTTCTTTTCACATAATTTATTGGCATACATATAGACGTTTGCTCAACACTTTTCTTATTGGCCAGAGCTAATAAAAGTTTAGTAGCCTCTTTACCTAATTCATATATTGGTTGCTGTATTGTGCTTAAAGAAGGCGTTATTAGCCCTCCAATTTCGATTCCATCAAAACCGATTATTTGCAAGTCATCTGGAATACGTATACCTCTTAACATTGCTTCTTTTAGCAAAGCAATCCCAATCTGATCATTTCCAACAAATACGGAATCGACCTCAGGGTTTTCATCCAAAAGTCGACCAGCGACTACAATAGAATGCTTAAAATCAAACTCGCTTTCATATGTTATAGCAGTCGTTTTTTGCTTTTTTAGGAAATCATGAAATCCTCTCGATCTTTCCTTAGCAGTGATAAGATTAGATGGTCCACTAATTTCACCGAATACCTTCCCTCCATTTTCAAAAAGGGTTTGCGCCGCTAATTTCCCTCCTTCATAATTATCTACATAAACACAAGGTATCTCTTTACCCTTACTTCTATCTAATGCAACAACAGGCATATGGAGTCCTTTAAAATTATCGCTATTTTCAGATATAGAAGTAACAAGCAATCCATCTACATGATTTTGGGATAAAGTTTCAACATAATCTTTTTCTTTTTCACTATTTCCGTCAGAATTACAAAGAATAACTCTGTAGCCGTAATGTCTTGCAGTATCTTCTACGGCCCTTGCTACTTCAGGAAAAAACGGGTTACTAATATCTGGGATAATTAACCCTATACTATATGATTGTTTCTTAAAAAGCGTCTTAGCAACAGCATTAGGTTTATAATTTAATTCTTTAATTGCTTGTAAAACTTTTTTCTTCGTTGTAGATTTAACTTTATTTGAATTGTTTAGAACCCTGGAAACCGTTGCAACAGACACTCCAGAATACTTAGAAACATCTCTAATTGTTGTCATTTCCGTCCTCCCAACTTTGTAACCGGTTACAAAGGAATTTAACAGAAAAGTTTAAATTAGTCAATATTTTTTATCGAATATTAAATATTTATTTGAATTATATGATATTTTCACCGTATAATAAATTTTGTTTCAAAATTACTTACGGTTGAAGAATATATTCTTTGTAGTCCTTTTAAAGTTCCTGATTATAAAAGTGACTCTCTAACATGGTAGAAAGTCACTTTTTGAGTTTTGACGGTTCTTTTTTGTATTTTTTATTAAAATTTATGACTTATTAATACATTTTTTCCATCATTATAAGGTAAGCTCTCTCTACTCATCTATAAGATATATTCCCCACTGTATTGAATAATTTGCCTATTTTACAAAAAATTCTTTAGTAAATATAAATAGCTCAAACAAAAAACGTTTTTTACTCCATTCCCAATCTCTCTTTCACCTGCGCAGCTAATGTAATAACATGTGTACCAAAAATAATTTGGAGAGCATTATCATTTCTGACTACTCCCTTGGCACCAAGTGATTGCACCCATGTATTATTATTTTGAACTACGCTGCCGTCCTTCACCTTCACTCTTAATCTCGTTGCACAGTTGGTAATGTCGATAATATTACTTTTGCCGCCCAGTGCCGCGATAATACCGTCAATTTGATCGTTCTTTTGATTTGGCTCCTCATTCTCCCTGTTATCCTGCTGATCTTTATAATCTTTTTTCGAAAATAATTTAATGATTCCTTCGCCTTCTTCACGACCCGGTGTTTTAATATTAAATTTAAGAATATCCCATCGGAATAAGAAAAAGTACGCTGCGAAATATGCAGGGATTAAAATGAGTAAGAACATCGCATGCACTTTGTCAGGCTGCAGCAGATTCGGAAACATATCGCGTACTGCTGTACCAATAATCGAAACATGTAACATTTCCGTTAATACATAGGACAATCCCGATAAAGGAACATGAATCAAGAAATATAGTAATGGTTGAACAAATAAGAAGGTATACTCAATCGGTTCGGTAACACCAATTAATACCGCTGTTAAAATTGCGGGAATCATAATACTTGCTACTTTTTTGCGGTTTTCCTTTTTCGCTACTAAATACATTGCCAGTGCTGCACCAGGAAGTCCTCCAAAGTGGAATAAAATTCGCCCGGTGGTAAAGTTGCGGACAATATACTCACTTGCTTCCGGCGATCCCATCTGTGCAAGCATAATATTTCGTACTCCTTCAAATACCGTACCATCAATCAACATTTCTCCGCCTACTCGGGTATACTCAATTGGAAAGGCAATTAAATGATGAATGCCAATTGGTAATAGCGCACGGTCCGCGGCGCCGAATACAAAAGTCCCTATCAGACCGCTTGTGGTAATAAAGTTACTTAAGCTTGCCAGCCCTGCTCCAATATACGGCCACACATAGTAAAGAAATATTCCAACGGGAACAGCTGCAATAGAAACAAGGATAATAACATATCTCGGTCCAGAGAAAAATGACAAAGCATTTGGAAGCTGCTTCTCACAATATCTATTATGAATCATACTGGTTACTATTCCGGCAATCAGACCGGAGAAAATACTCATATCATACGTAAAGATGCCTAAAACCGTACCAAACAAAGAGTTATAATTTTGAGCCTCCAGTGTAGAATACCCTGATTCCATTAATGCCTCTACAGTTGTGGTTTCAGGAGTAAGCCCGTTAATCGCAAGCATTGAATTAATTACAGTATTTAATCCCAGGAAGATTACAAGTCCAGCAAAAGCTGCCCAGCCTTTTTCTTTTCTTGCCAAACCATACGAAAGGCCGACTGCAAAAAATACAGGAAGGAAACGCATAACCATAAAACCTAAATCATTAATAATTACAAAGAAACCATGAAGTAAATTTCCTTCTTTAACCAGCCAGCCTAAATGAAGTGCTTCAACGTTTTCCATATTAGCAAACGCAGACCCTATTCCAATGAAAATTCCGGCAACTACTAATAAAATTACTGGAATCATCATAGAACCGGCAAATGCCTGAATTCTTTCTTTCATCTTAATTCACTCCCTATTATTTAACTTAAGGTAAACTCCATGCTGATAGGATTGACTTGGATTTCTGTAAAAATAAATCTGTCAGTATACATAGCCTAATTAAAATAAATCTTGCTGTTGATTAAAGAATAATACTATTTTTCTCGGATAGGAGTATCTTGGGATAATTTTAAGGAAACATATCCTTTAACCAATAATTAATGCTTAATAATTTAGCTAATATTGGTAATTATTATGTTATGGAAACCCTTCATTCACTGAAGCGGCTTCATTACAAAGTTTGAAATATTGTTTTATTACTATGAGATAAGCATTGTACTTTTAAGATTTTGTCGCTAGTAATCGTATGGTTTCACAATAAATCATAACGGCCTTATAAAGAGTTTGCAGTTTAATCCGCTCATTTGGCTTATGTGTATTCGGGATATCTCCCGGAAATGTTGGGCCGAAAGCGACACAGTTTTGCAATGCTCTCGAGTAAGAAATTCCACCCTTTGTAATACATTCCGGCGTATTTCCAGTTATATTTTGATAAGCCTGCTGCAGGGTCTGAATTAATTGTGATTCCCGATGAATATATAAAAGCCCGAACTCCTTATATATTGTAAAATTCAAATTATTTTTCTCGCAAAAATTCTCCAGGTTTCTCTTGGCCACTTTTGATTCCTGTCCTTTGGGATAACGATAATCAAAACCAATTTCGAGCTTTTTATTTTGATATAATAAGTAAGGTATGCTGAATGTAGTTATACCCATATCCTTATCCTCTAAGAATAGCCCTAAATTTTCCCCGTGAATATCATTGCAGAAATATTTGATGAGAAGCTTTTTTAATTTTAGTAGACTTCCGTTCGCATTTTCGATTGCCATCAGATCTTTAGCAAATCTAAATAATGCATTTTCTCCTTTATGCGGATTTCTGGACAATGCCTTATCTCCTTTATAAAAAGCTATGATGTAGCTGCCTGCAATAACCGTTTCCTCCGCACCTTCCAATAAGTCTTTTAATTCCATTGGATAGGAGCTCTCAAAGACTACTCTTAACCTTTCACAAATATATCCCCGCTGCTTCTCACTCTCTATTTCTATCAGATGATGAGGGTATGCGTCAGCTGACGGCTCTATTTTCTGAAAGAATGTCCCCTGAAGTACTCCCTTTTCTCCATGAACAATCGGAAAATCTCCATCTGGAGAGAATGCCATCATTGGCTGGGCATTATGCTTAAAATAATGATCCATACACTCCCACGTTGTCTCTTCCGCGCCGCCTAAAATAATGCGGACCTTTCGATCAAATTTAAAATCCAGATCACGTAATATTTTTAAAGCATAATAGGCAGCAAGTGCAGGAGCTTTATCGTCATTTACGCCTCTTCCATATAGATAATCTCCATGCCTTGTTAAAGTAAACGGATCAAAAAGCCAGTCTTTTTTTTCCCCTTCCGGAACAATATCCAAATGCGCCAAAATACCAATGATTTCATTGCAGTCACCATGCTCAACATGCATCGCATACCCATCAAAATTAGTGCTTTTAAAATCATCCCGCTCAGAAATTGCTGTCATCCGGTCAAAAATTTCCCGAATTTCATTTCCAAATGGCGCACCTGGCTTTTTGGTCTCCTCATCTCTTACAGAACGAATTGCTACCAGTTCGGCCAAGTCTTCCATCAGCTGCTCCTCATAAAGCTGCAGCTTCTCCTGATATAATCGGATATAATTATTCATTGGAAAAACCCTCTACAGTCAGAACCTGATCCATATCCTTTTCAAACTGCGTTAATCCAGATAATGTAGAGGGGTGCTGAAAGCTTTCCTTCACTAATTGATATGGAGCAGCAATATAATCACTGTATAAAGCAGCCCGATTCAGTTGAAATTTATTACGAACACTTGCGGCAACCACTTCGGTTTGATAGTTTTTTAATCGGATAATGTTGGAAACCTCTTCTACAAAGGCCATTCCATCTACGCCAATTTCTTCATTTCTGGCAACGAATAAGAATAAGTAATCTACACCGGTGTTTAGCGCCATCATTGCCTGGTTTATATCAAAGACTAATGTCATGGCAGTTCGTATCTTTTCTCTGCGTAAATGATGGACCATTTTCAGAGCGGAGGGAGAATAATTCAGCTTAATAATGATTTCTTTGGATACCGCAGTAATTTGATTAGCTTGGTTTATCATATCCGGCAGACGGCTCCCAACGACCTCTGCTGTCAGTAATCCATCCTTTTTGCTGTTTCGTTCTAAAAAATCATAGAAGCTGATATTTTCTTTGAGGTACATGGAAGGATTTGCTGTAATTCCTGCCACTCCCCATTCGATAGCTTCGTCGATCTCCTGCTGATTACCGGTATCAATGAAGTATTTCACCGTTTCACCCCATTCCTGCCATCCCACATCAATGTCGATGGACTCTTTTAATTCTTCTGCTGCAAGCTTTCATTAAATATTTTTTGTAAATTCTCTGCGTTTGTCAGCGGCAGGTTAAATACTAGCTTCTTCCTTATTGCTTCGGCAATCGACTCAGGCATCTCCAGTGTATACAAGGAGGCATCCAATTCAATTGCTTTCAGAAAATTTATCAGCGTTCCAGCTGCTTTTTCACCAAATCGCTCTGAATTTTTTGGAACATAATTTTTAAAAATGATAAGGAGTTCACTCATTTTATCGGGAGCAATCCCACTTACATAATCAAAATAAGTCGGGTATACAAACGCCAGGGTCTCACCATGAGCCAAGTCAGGATAGTATCCATTTATTATTTCTCCTATTGGATGCGGAGCTTCCGCACCTGCATTAGACAAACAGATACCTGCAACCGTATCCGCGTAAGCTAATTTTTTCCGCAGTTCCATATTCTGCAGATCGTTAAGAAGCTCAGGCAATGCATCCACAATCATCTCTATCGCTTGAAGCGACAGCGATTTTGTTAAATTAGACGCCCTGGGATTTAAATAGCTTTCCATCGCATGGCTTAATGCGTCAAAACCGGTAATTGCTGTCGCTCTTTTTGGAACTGTCAGCATTAGCTCTGGATCAATCAGGCCAATCTCGGGTATCAAATCGGGATGAAAAATCGTCATTTTATCATTAGATTCAGAATCTGTGATTACAGCAGCCTGGGTCACTTGGGATCCTGTACCAGAAGTTGTCGTAATCGCAATAACCGGAAGCATTTCTGCAGCTTCAGCATTATTAGCAAAAGGATCTGAAAACCTTTGAAAGCATTCTTCCCAGCTCAGCGCTTCATTCTTTGTGAACAAGGCGATAGCCTTCGCTGTATCAAGGGATGATCCTCCGCCATATCCAATAATGAAATCAACCTTCTCTTTTCGAGCCACTCCAATTCCACTGTTCACCATATCTGTTGTCGGATTCGGCTTTACCTGATCAAAAATTGCATATTGAATGTCATTTTCTTTTAAGCTTGCCGTTATCTCCTCAAAATACTTTTCTCTCCCTCGATCTTTAAAAGGAGTTCGAACGATTAAACATTTTTTTCCTATAGATACTGCAGCCTTCCCTGCTTTTTTCCGTACACCTTGACCGAAATAAATTTTGGTTGGTGAGTAAAAGTAAAATTCCACGCTTTCCCTCCTCTCAGAGACTACTCTCCAAAATGCTCGACACTTGCTGTATCAATTGCTTCACGGCATGCCTTTACTCCTGCTGTAATACCGTCTTTATATTTAAAAATACCTGAAGATAAAATAATCACATCCGGTTCTGCTGCTAACATTTCGGATAAATTATCATCTCTTAAACCTCCGTCTACTGCCAACTCGCAGGATGGATTTTTTTCATTAATAAGCGCTCTTGCTCTTTTAACCAAATCTATCGAAGATCTTCTCCAGCCCCAGTTATCTTTCCCATCTGTTTCATCCACTCCATGTGTTACAATATGCAGCCGGTCAATATCATAAACAGATTCCTCCACAAAGGATAGCGGTGTATAACAGCCAATTGTTAAGCCGACCTTCATATTAAATTCCCGGCAATAATTGATAATATAAGCAAGCGGTGCACCGATAAAATGTTCAGCTGGAATAATCAGCCAGCCGCAGCAATTTTTTCAATAAATAAACGATCACATTCACGTGTATAAATATGACATTCAATCGGTTTATCTGTCACAGGCTGGATTCCCTCAATAATCTGATGACCTCCCATTAGCTGCATATTTTTCAAATCATGCATATCTGCTGCATCGGAATGAATATAATCTGCTCCGGCGTCAGATGCCTCCTTCACAATATCTGCAATATGTCCATAGTCTACATGTGCAAGTCCCGCTGCAATTTTAATATATTTTTTCATTTTCTTTTCCTCCCGCTGTTATGAATTATTTTGATCAGAATAAACGTAATCTGTCATTTTTATAGAAGTTCAAATCCTGCTGTAAAATGCCTTAAGGATGTAACTGAACCCTCGTAGACCAGCTTCATTCCTTTATATTGCTCCCGATTTTTGTATATCTCTCCAAGAGCATTTGCAATAACATCCATATGACTGTTTGTATAAACCCGTCTTGAAATGGCAATCCGCATGGTCTCAATATCCGGGAATATATCTTCACCGGTTTCCGGATCCTTTGAGCCAAATGCACATGCTCCTATTTCTACTGCACGGACACCGGCTTCTTCATAAAGAGCGACAACCAGTCTCTGAGATGGGAATTCATGCTGTGGTATATGCGGGAAAAATCTTCTTCCATCGACATAAACTCCATGTCCTCCAGTCGGCTCAATAATTGGAACACCTTTTTCTAATAAACGATCCCCCAGATATTCGGCCTGTTTTATCCGGTATTCCAAGTACTGCTCATCGCAGCCTTCCTGAAGCCCTACAGCCAGCGCCTCTAAATCTCTGCCGGCCAGCCCTCCATAAGTGATAAACCCTTCATGTACAATTGCCATCTGCTGTGCTTTCTCTAAAATATCTTTGTTTCTCGTTACAAATAATCCGCCGATATTCACCATGCCATCCTTCTTGGAGCTCATTGTAGCAGTTTCGCAATAAGAAAACATTTCTCTCGTAATTTCTTTAATGGATTTATCGTGGTATCCCTTCTCACGGGTCTTGATAAAATAAGCATTTTCAGCAAGCCGGGCTGCATCAATAACTACCGGAATATCATATTGTTTTGCCAATTCACTGACCTCACGGATATTTTGCATGGAGACCGGCTGACCTCCATTATTATTGCAGGTTACGGTTATAATCACGACAGATATCTGTTCCGGCCCATTTTCATCAATCAGCTGCTGCATTTTATCTAAATCAATATTTCCCTTAAATGGCTGTGCCGGGCTGGCAGTATCCTTCCCGGCATCCACTACGTAGTCGACTGCCAATGCTCCCAGGATTTCCGCATTTCCTCTAAATGTATCAAAATGCATATTACCAATAGCAAATTTCCCTTTCTCTGCATAAAGGTTTGCCATGATATAATCTGCTGCTCTCCCTTGATGTGTCGGCTGAAGGTATGGCATCCCAAAGACATCCTGGACGGACTTCTCCAGTTTGAAGAAGCTTTTAGACCCTGCATACGATTCATCCCCAAGCATTAATGCAGACCATTGTTCACTGCTCATGGCAGAAGTTCCGCTGTCTGTTAAACAATCAATATAAACATTTTCCGCTTTTATCTTAAACGCATTATAGCCAGCTTCCTTTAACCATTGCTGTCTTTCATCTTTTGTTGTTTTTTTAACTCTTTCTACCATCTTGATTCGAAATGGTTCTGCTGTCATAAAGTCCATATCACATCTGCCTCTCTTTTATTGATAATAATTTATCACCTTGATAATATTTTACCACCATAATAAAGCGTTTACAATACGTTTTATTTATTTTTGTGAATTTTATAATTTTTACAAACAAAAAAACCTTCCAGTACAAGCAGTTAAGTACTAGAAGGGCTGTATTTTTTGCTATTCTTCATTAAAAATTTTTTCTATAATTTACTTATATAACGGTAAATGGATGTTTCCGATGCGTTCATTACTTTAGAAAGCTCTGCCACGGAGCCTTTTAATAGAAAGAGTCCTTTTTCATCCAAAGCACGAATCAACTCAATTTTCTCTTCAGTGGACATTCTTTCAGGAGGAACTTCTGTTTTATTCATTACCTCCTGAATGGTTTTATGCATTAAATCTTCAAAGGATAAATCAAAGCTTTCATAGTAATCTTCGGCCTGCTCTGTTGTTTCGGTTCCATTAATTAAGCGGTTTATCAGGGAACGAAGCTCGATAAGCTCATCAACCTTAAAGTTAATTGTAACAATACCAGCCAACTCTCCATCTTCATCTTTAATAAAATAAGTAGATGAGCGCAGCTTACTGTGGTCTGCAGAAAAAGCTCGGTAGTTAATAATGGCGGATTCATTTTCATAGATTCCCTGTTCTAAGAATCTTTTTTCAATGCTTGGCATAGGACTTCCCACGCTGACCCCCTCATTCCTTGCATTATAAACGTAAGCCACCTGGCTTTTTTTTGCGTCATACAGAATGATCTCTGCATCAGAACCAAGCGACCTTCCCATAAATTCGATAAATGGTATGTATGTATTTAATATTGACATCTGAGACTCCTCCTGTTTATACAATTGGACCGATATGTATTTTGCTTTGCAGCATAACTACTCTTTGTTATTTTATTACATTTGTAAATGTAATTATATCATTTTGTAAGCGTTGTTTACATGAATTATGAATGAGCTTGGGGATGCTCTTTAAATTAGCTGTATTTAATCAGATGGCTGGATGAAAGGTTAATTAAAATTTGCACAGTTGTTGCGTTCCTTTATTATCATTATTTCAAAAATAGCGGGTAAGGTCATCTTCAATGACCTTACCCGCTAATCTTATAATATGCTTATATTTATAGAAAAACTTAATCACTTTTCATTTCATGAATTAAATCGTTAATTTTACACTTTTTCTCTACTATTTTTCTCTTCCAGCCTTTTAAATCTATCAGCAATATTTTCAGGATAGTAACCAAGCTTCCCAGCTAATTCCTGTCCATCTCCAGACTCCCCAAAATGATTAATGGTCAACATATCTCCATCAGCTCTGACAAATTCTCTCCAGCCGATAGATGAACCCATCTCCACCGCTAAAATATTCTTAATCTCCTTAGGAAGAATTTCATTTTTGTAAGCATCATCCTGCTTTAAAAACAGCTCCCAGCTTGGCATACTAATTACATCAACATATACTTCTTCTTTCTCTAAAATTGCTTGAGCTTTTATTGCCAGTTCTACTTCGGAACCAGTTGCGATTATTTTGCCAGTCGCTTTTCCATTACCTTTGGATATAATATAAGCTCCTTTTTTCACACCCTCTTTATCTGCGGTTTCTAATACAGGTACGTCATGTCTGCCAAGAACAATCGCAGTCGGAGTCTCCTTAGAATGAATCGCAATTTCCCAGGCAGCCGCAGTTTCATTAGCATCTGCCGGTCTAATAACATTTAGATTCGGCATCGCTCTTAATGAAGCCAGGTGCTCTACCGGCTGATGGGTAGGCCCATCCTGCCCCAGCATGATGCTGTCATGCGTAAAAATATATATCAATGGCTTATTCATTATCGAAGACATTCGTATAGCTGAACGCATATAGTCAGAGAAAACCAGGAATGTACCGGTGTAAGGTTTAAGCCCTCCATGTAATGCCAATCCGTTAGCAATCGAAGCCATACCAAATTCACGAACACCATAATTTATATTTCTTCCGCTATAATCATTTCTGCTTATAAAATTACTTCCATTAATGGTTGTCTTATTGGAGGAAGCTAAATCAGCAGAGCCGCCTATTAATGGTATTTTATCAGCAATCGCGTTCAATACTTCTCCAGATGCAGAGCGGGTTGCTACTTTTTCTTTTTCAAAGTTTATATTTATTTCTTCTACTTCAAAGTTATTTTCCATTGACGCCAGAAATTCTTCAGACAGCTCTGGATATTTTCTTTGATACGCTTCTAATAAATTCTCCCATTCGTTTTCACTTGCTTTTCCATTCTCAAGGATAGCAGAGAAATCTTTTTTTACTTCATCTGGAATATAAAAATCTTCCGTAAAATCCCATCCGTATGCTTTTCTAATCAAATCGGATTCTTCCGGGCCAACAGGATTACTGTGAATAGCTGCTGTTCCACTTTTATTGGGAGAACCGAACCCGATGATTGTTTTCACTTCAATTAATGTTGGTTTATTTTTCTCCTCTTTACCCGACTGAATAGCTTTTTCGATTTCGTTTATATCATTTCCATCCTCCACGCGAATGACCTGCCATCCCATTGATTCATACTTTTTTTGGACATCCTCTGAATTGGTATCACTGAGATCACCATCAGAGCACACATCATTAGAATCATATAACACAATTAATTTCCCCAACCCTAAGTGCCCTGCCAGAGATACGGATTCCTGGGCTACACCTTCCATTAAGTCTCCATCACCACATATCGTATACGTGTAATGATCCACAATATCAAAATCCGGTTTATTATATTTCTCTGCCAAATGTGCCTCAGCAAGTGCCAGACCGATTGTCATAGCAAGCCCTTGTCCCAATGGCCCGGTGGTAGCTTCTACCCCAGGGGTTATATCAACCTCGGGATGACCTGGAGTGATACTTCCAAGTTTTCTAAAGGTTTTTAAATCATCAATTGAGACCTCATATCCGCTTAAATGCAGCAATGTATATAATAAAATAGAGCCATGGCCGGACGTTAGTACAAATCTGTCGCGATTATACCAATGCGGATTCTCTGGATTATGATTCATCACATTTTTAAAGAGTGTATATCCCATCGGTGCCGCTCCTAAAGGCATTCCTAAATGACCGTGATTGGCATTTTCTACACTGTCAATCGCCAATGTTCTAATTGTAGCAACGGATAAATCTGATATTTTTTCTATTGTCTGTGTTCTCATTTATATCATCCTTTCAGTTTATAGCAAACCTAATATGAATTTTCCAATGTAATAGACTAATAATCCAACAATGGTAAAGTCCGTCTCTGGAAAAGCAGTTCCCACCAGACCGATATTTGCCATGATTGGATAGATAATTGCTGGTCCAATTGCAATCAGAATACCTACAACAAAGCTTCCTGCCATGGCGCCCTTCCAGCCTCCGGTAGCATTACCGAATACTCCTGCTGTCGCTCCTATGAAAAAGTATGGAACAGCAACAGGGATAATGACGGACATTTCGAGAATACCGAATAAAAACATGCATAATAGTCCGCCTGCATAGGCAGATAAAAAGCCTATAACAGTTGCAGTTGGGGCGAATGGAAATACGACAGGACAATCCAGCGCCGGTTTTGCATTTGGTATCAATTTTTCAGAAATACCTACAAATGCATTCACTATCTCCCCTAACAGCATCCTTACACCAGTAATAATGACATACAGTGCAGCAGCAAACGTCAGCCCCTGGATTAACGGATATACCAGCCAATTGGTTCCTTCCGAAATTGTTTCAACAAATTGTGGCCCTGCGGCAAACGTAGCTACGTAAAAGAATATAATGATAGTAATACTGACACCGACGACATAGTCTTTAAACATAGAAAGCCATTTTGGCAGTTTTAAATTTTCTGTTGTATCCTCCGGTTTACCAACCTTAGATCCTACCCATCCCGAAATGGCGTAACCTACACTTACATAATGACCCAAAGCAATTTCATCATCACCTGTAATTTTTCTCATATACGGCTGAGCAATAGCCGGGAATAGGCAGGCTGCCAGTCCCAAAATAACTCCTCCAACCGCAACAATTGTAAAATTACTTGCATCCAGCGCTTTTAAGATAACCGTAAGCAATGCTGCAAAATAAAGGTTATGCTGCCCTGTCAAAAATATATATTTAAATGGAGTAATCCTGGCAAATAATAAATTGAACAGGAAGCCAAAAAGCATAACAAGAGATACAACCGTCCCAAACCTGTCCTGTGCTAAAGCTGTAACTGCTTCAGCTAATGGCAGAACACCATCCAGACCAAACCCTTCACCAAAAAGAGCCTGGAAACTATCCAGAGATAAAACCGCTGCACCTGAACCAATTGAAAATATCAGGAATCCTACAATCGTTTTCAAAGTCCCTGTTAACGTTTCATCAAACGGCTTCTTTTGCAGAACAAGCCCAATAAAAGCCATTAACCCTACAAGAATTGCTGCAGTACCTAATAAATCAATGGCAAACGCCCTTAAAAGTTCCACTACGATTCACCCTCTCTTGAGTTACTCTTTTACTTCTTCCAGATACTTCTCAATTTTGCTTTTTATTTCTTCCTTATTCATTAAATTTTTAATTCCGATAACATATTTAACTTTGTCTTCTACGTCTGGTACTAAATCCTCCAGAGTTATCAATAAGTCTCCCGAAAACTGACTAACTGCGCTCATCGTGTCATGGGTAACGTTAAATGGAAAATTATTTTCCTTTACTACCTGACTTACCTTTATTTTCAACATCGTACTGCTTCCCATCCCTGTTCGGCATGCTACTAATATTTCTCTCATTACATTTCCAGCTCCTTTTCACATTTCTTTATAAAATCAACAACTTCTTTGGAATCAACAGAACGATCCAACTTACTGTAAAACTCTTTCTTATCCAACAACTGAACCAGATTCGACATAGCTCTTAAATGCGTAGAGTTATCGACGGCACATAAACAAAATACATATTTTACGGGGTCATTTTCTTTGTTTCCAAATTTGATCGGCTTGGATAAAGTAATCATACTGATAGCCAGATCCTTTACCCCTTCTTCTGGCCTTGCATGTGGTAAAGCTACATTTTTTGTAATAACAATATATGATCCATTTCCTTCCGCTGAATCAATCATTGCTTGCACATAATTAGCAGATGCTTTATTATTGGCAATCAAAAGCTCGCCGCCTTTTCTAATCGCATCTCTCCAGTCAGTAGCTTCAATATTCAACTGAATGAGTGGTTCAGTCATAATATCGCTCAACATCGGAAGTCTCCTTTTCTTATCAAAGATTAAATAATTAGCAGTGATATTACTTAATGCTTTATTCAGGTTTAATGGATCCTTAATCTCGCTGTAATTACTAATAATTTTGGTCAGTTCTTTTACAATGGAACTATTATCAATACAAACACTTTTATTACTCCACCTGTAGAAATTTTTCACCAGATTTTCCTTTTCAATATCCGTCATCACGGGACTGGCGATAAAAACAGGCTTGGAGCTTTTTATTAACCTTGTAGAAAAAATAACATCTACATTATCGCTGATAGTCTCCAGCTCATTAAGTGAGAATGGTTGAAGAAACTTAATTTCTGGAAAAAGATTAGTCAGCTCATTATAGAGAATCAGCGATAACCCTGTTCCATTTGGGCATACAACCGCTGCTGTATACGCATATATTTTTTTCGTTTTCTTATCTTTCATCAGTGTTGCGAAATGTATCGTTAAATAGGCTATTTCATCGTCAGATACCATTTTTCCATTGGGCAGATAAGAAGATTCAAACAAATCTTTTAATATTTTGAATAAAAAGCTATACTGCTCTTGAATTTTTCTCTTTAATGGATTGATTATCGGATATTGAAATAAGATACGATAATACGCCGGCCTTAAATGATAATAAATCTGTTTGAATGCGCTTTCTTTATCTCCAATATCTATCCCATAGGTTGTTTCCAACTTAGTGATAATCTCAAATAAAAAATCCTTCAGCAAATAGTAATCGTTCGTTTTTTGACTTATTTGAACAGAAGAAAAAGATAGCATTAAGGATGTAAAAAATGCTGCATAATCCTCTTGGCTCTCATGAATAAAGTTCAGATTGGATAAAATCTCCCGGGCAATTTTATATTCATCATAACGATGAAATTCAAATTGGTTATCCATTTCAATCCACTTTTGCGTATTATTTTTCCTAATAAAAACAAAAGCGATGATATAACATATCTCCAAAAAATTATTATCAGACAGAATGATTTGATGCTCTTGAAAATACCTGCTGCAAACACAAGTAATCTCTTCAAATATCTCCTCATCTAAAACAAAATCCAGAAGTTCTCTATTCGTCCCTTTAAAAATAATTTCTACAATGAACATGATAAGAACATTTCGTATATCTTGTTCATTTCCGTTAATGTAATAACCATTTTTTCTGGAATAGGAAATCTCCAAAAAGTATTCTTTCAGGTTAGCGGATAATTTTTTTAGATCATCATTTACTGTACCTCTGCTTACATCCACGACGTCTATTAAATGCAGCAGAGAAATCTCTTCATTTTGCATAAATAAATAGAAAAAAATGATACATTTTCTTTCTTCTTCATTTAAAGTGCCCTTTATATCCTTTTTTTCTAAAATGCTCAATATTTCATTCGCATCTCCAGGAAAACTCAAGCCTTTTTGCTGATCCTTCTTGATTTCTTGTAAATTATTCGTTTTCAGCCAATAATTGATTTTCTCTAAATCATAAGCAATTTTCCTCCTTGTCAATGAGGTTCTTAATTCCAGTTCTTTAATTGTAATCTTGGGGTTGCCTAAAATGGTTTCCATAATGTCAATTGACCTTCGCTCGAGCATTAAGCATCCCTCCTAATTTCATGTTATTATCAACCGCTTTCATTTACAATTACATTTCCGTTCAATGTTTGTACGCGTAATGAACAAAAACTATATTTATTAAATGACATAATTCATAATGAAGAACGTTATTAAGGGAAATGAAATAGCCTGAGACCGTTAGAATGAATCTATCGGTTTCAGGCTATTACGTAAGTTTTTTATTGTTTACATTACTTCTTTCCCCAAAAATTTTTATCATATTTGTTACTTACTTTATAATTACAGCTAACCTTTAAATGGCTTTCTATTCTGCTCTACTGTACTTAAATATTTCGCACAAACTATTGATTGTTCAATATCATCTGCTATGGTCATAATGAAACGCAAGCTTTTTATTCAAAAGATACGGGCGCAGGTAAGCAACCGTACTGCATAACGGTAAAACATTTTCGCTTAGATTGATTCCAAGTATCTCTTTTATATACTTTTGCCTTTTAATGATTCTTTCCCAAAGTGCTGGATATTCGTCTCTAATCTCCTGCTTTAACGACTCATCAGCTAGAGCTACGGTGCTTTCAACCGAGACCCCGTCATATCCCGCAACACGAGGGATAATATCTGTCTGAAAAATCATTCCGCTTTTGATTAATTCATCTGAATTCTTATATATAGGTGATGATAGCCATTCTTCATCTGCTGTCAAATGCCCCGGGCATAATCCCCAATGATATTCTTCCTGCGGCAATACCTGATTAACCAAATTATACAATTCTCCACCTGTCATCCCAACTTGAATATTCTCCAGCCAGGCTGTAATTGCGGTATAATATGGCGCTGCCAAATCTTCCACATAATCTTTTTTGCTATCTGGCAATTCAGAGCTATCCATTACAGCATATCCAGATCTGCTCGATAATCCGCCTTTGTATCCTACTGTTAAAGAGATTGCATCTCCTAACTTTACCTTTTCTGGAGTTGGATATAGATTACCGTTTTCGAATCTTTCACCTGTTGATGCGATCGTTACGACATTATTTCTTTGACCGTAAGCATGGAGCTCATTTCCTAATTGCATCTCAGAAATACCAAGCTCCAGTTTGTCCATTGTTCGTAAAACACAATCTGAGGCCAGCGATGCTCCAAATTCATAATGCGCAATTTCATTAGCACTATTCACCCTTCGCACGCCACGTTCCCCGGCAATGAATATATCTGTTTTATTAGTAATGGAACCTTCCTTTTCAATAATTTCCCTTACAGCATCTACGATAAAAGAAGGTATATCAAATAGAGTTTGGTTATCCTCGACGCTGCTGGTAAAATGCTTCCAGCCTGCCATTCCAATTTTCATTGCCTTCTTCATTCCAGCTTCCTGAAGAGCACTTGAAATGGTATTGTGAGGTTCCATAGGCTGGTTAGGCAAGGAAAAGTGTGGACAGTGAATTCCCTGCGCCGAAATTCTTGAATATTGTACTTTATTATAATTTTCATTTCCCAAAATCAGAAAAGCATCTCCGTTAGAATGAAGGACCAGTAAAGCCTCTTCAAATCTGGGAATAAAACCAACTAAATATTCAAAATTTCCGCCATGTTCCACATCTGCATAAATCAGTAATGCATCCAAATCATTCCGCTGCATCTCTTGTAAAACCTTTTCTCTTCGCAGTTGCATCGTTTTATCATCTATCATTATCGGTGTTTCTGTGCAATCAGGAGCGGGGGCATCCATTTCTATCAATTGCGCATTTTTATAATTATATTGCTGTGTCATATTCCTTCCCTCCAATTTATATGTGTTTCCAATTATTCTACTTGATAATTGGAGAAATAGACACTTATTCTGTTAATCTTTTAAAAACGGTGATTATCTTATTCCTTAACAACATATTCAGTTTTTCCTAAATATTATATAGGACGCATCACATACACCTGAAACAAGTAGAGTTTTCAAAACAATGAACTTCAACAATACCCTCCCTCCATAGTTTCAGTCATTACTTTTACCGAGTATTTATAACCTTTGTCATTCATTTACTTTTGTTGAATGACAAATCAGCTAATAATCGTTATCTTCCCAATAACATGACAGCCCATTGTTCTATTAATTTAAGAAAATTTTACAAAAACATTACTAATATGTTACATTATTTATAATAGTTACTATTTAATAAAAAATTTTATAAAGTAAGTATTGCTTTATAAACGAATGCTTTTTTAATACATATTAAAAAGAGAGGAAGTGAAAAGAAAGCGTTTAACATACAACTGTTGCTTTGTTCCTTTTATTTTGGTAAAACTCTATTGATTTTACCGCAGATGCCCTGAAAGAAATAACATATCATGCTACATCTATTTTTGGATTAGTGCGTAAGCAACAGCTGCACTTACAAGTATAAATTAATCGATAAATACTGTTGCGCCGTAAACTAATTGCTGATTGTCATAATATTACATATTAAATACACTGGACTTTTAATGGAGGTATAACTATGGATACTCTACTCGTATTATCAATGATTTTTATATTATCAAGCTTAGCCATCTATACTTTATCGCATCCATCATCCAAAGGGAAAATGAAGAAAAAGCTTCTCCCCGTATTAGCGTTTGCTATGCTTCTCACTGTTTTAAGCGGGTGCGGTACTGAAGGTACTGATAATGCTGCGGACTTAGATAAAGAAATAGAAAAGAATGAGGAATTAACTGCTGAAATTGAAGAATTAGAAAATGCTAATTCCACCCTTCAAGAAGAATATGATGATTTACAAAGTCAGGTTGGCGAATTAAAAGAGGAAAATGAAAAGTTAGAAGATTATGAGGAAATTAAAGAAGAAAATGAATCGCTGTCTGAGGAAATTACTGCACTCAAAGAAGAAAACGAAAAATTAGAAGATTATGAGGCAATTAAGGAAGAAAATGAATCACTATCTGAGGAAATCGCTGCATTAAAAGAAAGCAATAGTGAATTACAACAGCAGCTGGAAGCAAGCCAAGAAGCTGGCAGTTCCAGTAATTCCACTGCAGACGCTTCAGAGACCTCTGAAGAAGACTCTGCTGATGACAGTACATCGCAGGCAGTTGAAGGTGATTGTAACATTAAAGGAAGTAAATCCGGAATCTACCATACGCCTGGCAGCACCTACTATGATCGAACAACAAATGTCGTTGAATGGTTTTGTTCAGAATCAGAAGCTCAAGATGCTGGATATAGAGCGCCAAAAAATTAAATTGAATAAGAAAAACCTGCAATATAAGAACATCTAAATAATTGATTTAATGGTCACATCAGGTAAAAAGACACCTCTCCTATTTGGTATAAATGATTTATCTGGAGTCAAAACCAAAACAGAAGAGGTGTCTTTTTATGGAAGCGGGTGATGGTTTAAATATAAATAATCACTATCTACATTCTTACACCATCAATTCAATACATATCCCGCATCCACATATAAATTCTGCCCTGTAACATTTTTTGCATAATCGGAACAAAAAAATATGCAGGATTTTGCCACATCATCGTCTATTGGAAAGCGGCGGAGAGCCATTTTATCTTTCACTGGTTTTGTTACTTCCTCCAGAGTGAGATCATATTGATCTGCCTGTGCCTGAAAGGCCGATTCCAATACTGGACCCCATTTAAATCCCAGTGCAACATTATTTACTCTTATCCCTAAAGGCCCCAGCTCTTTAGATAAATAATGCGTTGCTGTTTTCAATGCTCCTTTTCCAATACCATAACTCAGTTGTAAAAAATCCTCGCTTGGGATGGCAGCAGAAGCAGAACCGATAAACACTACTGCCCCACCCTCATCTTTTTTCAAATAAGGAACAGCTTCCTGTACTAAATGTAATGTACCTTTGATATTTATTTCCGATACTTTATCCCAATCCTCTAAATTGTTATCCAATAATCCGCCCATTGTATTATCATAAGCAGCAACCTAGATTACTCCATCAAGGCGGTTAAATTTTTCATAACCAGCTTTTATTAAATCTGCGTTACTCTGCTTATCTGCTAAATTAAGATGCTGTGCAAAGGTTCGCTTTCCTGATGGATCAATTGCTGTATTTCCAGCAATTGATCCTCTATTAAATCTCCCATAATAACAGATCCGCCCTCATCAAGAATATTTCTGGCGACATCCCTCCCCAATCCACGGCCCCACACCAGCAACTAAAATTACTTTATTATTTAGCAGTCCCATTACTATCCCACTTTTTTAAATGTATTATTATAGATTCGTTTATACATCAATCTATAAATGATAATGTTTCATAGCAATTTCACTCAGCCCCGCATCTTCAAGTGCTGACAGCGGTGCTAAAAATGTAACTGTCACAACCCCAGGATTGCGCCCAATATCAATAGACCCTGTAACAGTCGCGCGGTTCATAACTTCTGGAACACTCATCCCAAGTACGGAAGCTGCGCGCGTTAAACCATTATCCGTCGCTTCATTTAAATCTGCGCCAGTTCCAATAAATGATACAGGAGCAGTCTCCTCAATTTCTTCAAAACCATATGCTTTAGCAACCTTTAAAGCTTCAGACTTTTCCCGTTCAGATAACGGCTTTGCATTATATGGAAGATCCTCCTCAACCGGCAGTAAAATAGGCCCGTCAATCTTAATTCCTTTTAGCAATTTTATCTTTAACGTAGCAATTCCAGAAACATCCGTTGTATGCCCGGCAATTTCACCATTTCCCTGCATCGCATGCATATCTCCAAGATAAATACCGCCGCCTTCCGTTTTTACAGGACAAATTAAAACTGCCCCTTCCCGAACCCGATTAATATCCATGTGTCCATCTGTACGCTCTTCCAGCTGTTCCTTCGTTATACCGTAATCATGGGGAGCATCCAGTAAAAATTGACCAAAGTCTCCTGCATTATGAGAATCCGGCATAGCCCTGGCCGGTGTTGTTCCAATTTGTCCTAAAAAAGGACGTACCCTGGCGACCATGCCTACAATGTCATGAGGAGCCACAGATACGATTGGATTTTGCACAGAATGCTCAGGTGTGCACATGTTTTTACGTCCGTCTTTTCCTGCTGCTTCAGCTGCTTCTTTTGGCAGAGTAACTCCTATTGTTCTATCATCATCAAAAGCAATGCTGTATCCGTTCGTGAACTGAAAAGGAGTAACTGCTGCTCCACAATTTGAACATCGTACTGCTTCTGATCCGACATCTTCTATAACCGTATCCGGGTTCACGATCCCACATTCAGGGCACTTCGCGTCCACAAATGGATCGGAAATAAAATGACCTTCTACAGTGCGGTCATTACCGGAAGCAGTAACCATAGATGTTACTTGAATAGAAGAAATATGAATAGCAACTGCATCCCCAACCTCTGCTCCTTCAACATAAACCGGCTGTGTCACTTCATGCCCGCCTTGAAGAGATGGCGTAATCATCGGACCCCAGCATCCAGGTGCTGTATTAGCAATAATATATCCGCCGTCCTTTACAGGCCCAAGCATTGCTTTTTCTGGATCCAGAATTCCATCCGTAAACGTATTCACATAGACAATCTGCTTTGCTGGCTCATTTTTCATTTTGATCTCCTCCTTAATTATATTGTAAGCATTTTCATAAAATTGCACAAAGGAATAACTTCATATTACTATAACTCAGTTAACTATATTGTATAATAAATTCGTAATCGGGTTTGTTAAAGTCTCTGCTTCTTTATCTTCCCTCCATTCCTTCCTCTTTAAGTAACTCATTTCCTCTACCTAACGGAAAAAGACTCCCTGTGCACCTTTAGATTCGTTAACTAAAATAAAATTAGGGGGATACAAAATGTCCTTACACTTAACTTTAAGAATGGCAGAAATAATTAAGATACTCTCTTCAGCAAATGAGTTTATCACAAGTGATACGCTCGCATTGAAATTGGGGGTGACATCAAGAACGATACGTGAAGATATCAAAACAATAAATTATAAAATGAAAGAATTCAAAACAGAAATTGTATCCAAAAAGAGTAAAGGCTATAAAATAACTGCCGAATCTGAAGACCAGCTTAAAAAATTACTTTATGAAGTCGAAGCAGAAAATGCTCTATTTAATAATACGTCCGTTACTGTCACACCTGAGGATAGAGTACAATTCATTATCAAAAGACTTTTATATTCTAATAAAAGCATAAAAATTGAATCATTTATGGATGAGTTGTATGTAAGTGAATCAACGATTAAGAATGATTTGAAGAGAATAAAACAGGTTTTAAACAGCTATAACATTAAAATAGTTAAAGACCATCAGGGAATTAAAGCAGATGGAAATGAAGTTAATAAACGATTCTGCATTTCTGATTACTTTATACACAGTGAAGAATTTGATAACCGTTTGATTCTTAAACTCATCAATAGCTTTGGTTATTACTTCTTTGAGGATGATATAGATAAAATTAAAAAAATAATCCTCGATGAATTAAATAGAAATGATATGGAGGTCATGGATGATACCTTAAATAAAATCGTCATCCATATCATGATTGCTATCGGCAGAATTAAAAGCGGCCAGCATATCAGCTCTATCAACCATATAGAATTTCTCAAAAAGGAGAATGAATACAGAATAGCTGAAAAGATTAATAAATCTATTGAAACACTTTATGATATCCAGAATCCTGAACAGGAAATTGAGTATGTTGCTTTACATTTAGTTGGCAATAGATTAGGTAAAAAAGGAGAAATATCTTTTCCAAATCTGAAATTATATTTAGGCAAAGAAATCTTCCAATTAACGATGGAGATCATGGAACAAACGAAAATTGGCTTGAAGAGCCTGCATATCGACGAGGATGAAGAATTATTTTATAGTCTCGGTCTGCACTTGAAGCAATTAGTAACAAGACTCACTTTTAATATGAATATCAGAAATCCGATGATTGATGAAATTAAAATTAAATATCCTCTTGCGTTTGAAACAGGTGTTATTGCAGCACATTGTGTAGAAAAAGCTACAGGTTTCCAGGTAAATCAAAATGAAATCGGTTTTTTAGCTTTACATTTGGGGGCTGCTATTGAAAGACAACGGATAAAATATGTTTCCAAGAAGAAAATCGCGTTAGTATGTGCTTCAGGGATGGCAACGTCAGAGCTGCTTCTAACAAAGCTGTCTCACGTTTTGGGTAACAGCTATAACCTTACCGGCGTATATGCTCTGCATCAATTGGATGAACTTCTGAAGCAAAAACCCGACTTTATTTTGACGACTGTTCCCATTGAAAGGCATCTGGAAATACCGGTTGTACATGTACCGTCTATTTTGGATGATAAGGATATTATAAAAGTACAGAATACATTAAAGGAAATACATAACAAAAATAAAGTCATCCAACCATTTTTTCGCAGAGAACTATTTTTCCAGAATTTAAAACCAGAAACAAAAATGGAGATGCTGGAAACAATGACAGAAGCGATGATTCACCAGGGTTATATAGAAAAAGAAACCCGGGATTCTATTATGGAACGTGAACGAATATCTCCAACCTCCATTGGAAATATGGTCGCCATTCCCCACCCGCTGCATATGCTTTCCAGCCAATCATTTATCTGCACTGCAGTATTGGAGAAACCATTAAAATGGTCAGAGGCAGAGGAAGTCCAATTAGTGATGATTATCGTTTTGGAAAAAAGACTCCAGACAAAATTTCAGGAGATATTCGAATCTTTGTATGAAATTATTCAGTCACCTGATAATGTAAAAAAACTATGTTTATCTAAAAATTATGACGCATTCTTAGACATTATTGAGTCTATTTAGTTAGGAGAATCATCTATGAATAAATCAGAATTAATAAATGACAGTTTAATTGAGCTTAATGTCGAAGCACAATCAAAAGAAGAAGCTTTGAAAAAAGTTGCCGATCTTGTTTTGAAAGCCGGATGCGTAAAAAGTGCAGCAGCTTATTACCATGGAATGATGGAAAGAGAAAAAAACTCCACAACCGGGTTTGGCAGCGGAATTGCAATCCCTCATGCAAAAATGGAAGAGGTGGTCCAGCCCGCTATCTGCGTAATAACACTAAAAGATGCTATTGATTGGAAAGCAATGGATGATAAACCAGTACAGCTATTGATAGCATTAGCTGTTCCAACCGAACATGAAGGAAGCTTTCACTTGAAATTATTAGCAACGTTATCAGAGAACTTGATGGAGGACCATTTCGTCCAGTCATTGCTTTCAGCAAGAACAAAACATGAAATTCTTACAACCATTACGGGTATTTTCACAGACAAAGGAGAGGTTTAATAATGAATATTTTAGCAGTAACTGCATGTCCAGCCGGGGTTGCGCATACGTATATGGCAAAAAAAGGATTAGAAAAAGCAGCCAAAAAGCTGGGTCACAAAATAAAAGTAGAAACGCAAGGCTCCATGGGAATTGAAAATGAAATCAAGGAAAAAGATATAGAAAAAGCTGATTTAGTCATTTGGGCAATTGATACAAAGATCGAAAAAGCAAATAGATTTGATGGCAAAAGCATTCACGAAGTCCCTGTTGCAGCAGCAGTTAAAAATGCTGCAAAGGTCATTGATGACGCAATAGCCAAACAATAAAAACAGGAGTGAGACCTATGTGGAACACAGCTAAAAAACATCTGATGACCGGGGTTTCTTATATGATTCCTATTGTCGTCGCTGGCGGTATATTACTTTCATTAGGAGTAATCATTGGTGAAGAAACAATGATAGGCGAAAAGTTAGCTGACTATGGAGTATGGGTTTTAGGTTTAATGGTTCCAATGATTGCAGGTTATATTTCCTATTCCATTGCGGACAGGCCCGGGATTGCAGTTGGTTTAGCGAGTGGTGTATTTGCAGCTGAGCTTGGTACCGGATATATCGGCGGTATTTTAGTCGGATTCTTTGCAGGGTGGATTACCAACCAGTTAAAGAAAATACCGTTGCATCCAAACATAGCAGTAATCAAGCCGATTATGATTATCCCCGTACTTGGTATTGGCGCATCAGCCATTTTTATGACAATTATTTCGTTACCTTTAGCTCCAGCAATGACTGGCTTGGAAAACTGGCTAAATTCTATGGAAGGCAATAATCTATTAATCTTAGGATTTATAATTGCAGCAATGATGGCATTTGATATGGGCGGTCCAGTTAATAAAATTGCTCTGGCATTCTGTTACGCTACACTGGCTGAAGGGATTTACGCCCCTATGGCAGCATGCTGGATTGGCATTATGGGGGCGCCGCTCGGTTTATCTTTAGCAACACTGCTCTTCCCTAATAAGTTCTCAAAATCTGAGAAAACCAACGCTATTCCAGCCGCATTGATGGGAACATTAGGAATTACAGAAGGAGCAATTCCCTATGCAGTAGCTACACCTTTAAAAGTAATCCCTGTCATTACTATTGGTTCTGGTATCGGCGGCGGTATTGCATTAATACTTGGAGCACAATCTCCAATTCCTGCAGCAATCGGGATCTGGGGGCTGCCATTTGTTAATGGTCCATTTATGTTATTAATCGGTCTGTTTATTGCCGTAATCATTATTGCATTAGCAGTAGGATTTTTGCGTAAGGAGAGCGATGTAGAAGAATCAGAAGATACAGAGCTATCATTTTAATTATCCAGGAGGTGCTTTTTTGACTATTCCATTTGATAAGGTCATTAATCGAAAAGGAACCTATAGCACACAATGGGATTTCGCCAAAGATCGTTTCGGTAAAAGTGATGTACTCCCTTTTTCCATATCAGATATGGATTTTCAAAGTCCGCCTGAGATTTTACAGGCAATAGAAGAATATGCAGCACATGGGATATTTGGCTATACAAGGTGGAATCACAATGCATATAAATCAGCCGTCACCTATTGGTTCAAATCTCGTTTTACTGCGGATATTCCTGCTGATTGGATTGTTTATAGCCCAAGTGTTATTTATTCTATTTCCAAATTAATTGGAATTCTAACAGAGGAAGACGATCAAATCATCCTGCAGACTCCCGGATACGATGCTTTTTTCAAACAGGTATCTGCTTCTAATAGGGAATTTGTCAAGAATCCGCTGCTTTATAGAGATGGCTCGTACTCTATCGATTTTGATTTGTTAGAAAAGCAGCTCTCCAGTCCCAAGGTAAAAGTGCTGCTTTTCTGTAATCCGCATAATCCTACCGGGAGAGCCTGGAATCATAATGAACTGCAGCATATTATCAAACTTTGCGAAAAACACCAGGTAAAAATTATTTCCGATGATATTCATATGGACATTGTTTATCAAAATCACAGTTATGTACCTATCACCAGTATAGCGAGGAATCCGGACAATGTATTTATCTGCACCTCTGCCAGTAAGACATTTAATACGCCAAGCTTAGGCGGCTCATATGCATTCATCCCGGATGAAAAAGTAAGAGAACAATTTTTGACGATCATGAAGGAGCGCGATGGCTTATCAAGTGCATCTATATTCGGCCTGCTTTCTATTATTAAAGGATATAATCATTCTGCATATTGGGTTGATAATCTGGTGGACTACCTGTATGAAAATATGAACCTTGTATCTTCTTTTATCCAAAGCCAGCTTCCGGAGATAACATTTAAGATCCCGGAATCCACATACCTTGCATGGATGGACTGCTCAAACCTGCAAGCATCCGATGATGAAATTCAGCATGCTTTAGTAAATACCGGTAATGTAGGAATTATGTCCGGCAGCGTCTACCATGTAAACAAAGGAAAGTTCCTGCGGATGAATGTTGGGTGTCCACGCAGCAAGCTGGTAGATGGATTGGAAAGATTGGAGAAAGCTATTAAAATAGTTAACTAGGTTAGAAATGTTACATTGTGTTTGCTTCAGTAGGATTGGTTAAATAAAATATAAAAGTCATGAGCTTCTTCCTTAACTGACAGCTCATGACTTTTATTATTTTAAGAACTATTTCAGAGACTATTGCAAGCATATCTATTAGCTGTTTCGAGTTACGAACACTATAATCAACAAAAATATACCGAAACAGCAAATCCCTCGTAGACTCCCCTTCAATTTCAGGATTAGTTAAAAAATATTCCACAATTTCCTCTTTTGTAATGCCAATCTCTTTTAAACCACGGGAAATCATAGATAAATAGGATTGAGGCGGGGCGGTAAATTCATACGTTCCCATTACATCTGGACTTGTAAATGTAAACATTGGCGCCCCATTTACTTTCTTCCTTAATTATATCGTGAACCCTTTCATTAGCTCGTACAAAGGAAATAATCTTTCTTTTATAATTATACTTAAAACAATAATTGCATAAAGTTTCATTAAAATTAAAACAAATATTGAAATTAAATTTCATAAATGCTATTCTATTATTAATAAAAATTCAAAAAGGAGGAGAAAAATTGGAACAGCTTTTAACAGAAAGGCGTAATAACCGGACGAAAAATCTCGATCAATGCAGTACGATTGAAATTATTCAATTAATGAATGAAGAAGAAAAGACAGTCGATCTTGCAATTAAAAACCAAGAAAAGAATATCGAAACTGTAATTACTGAAATTACGAAATGCCTTGAGCAAAAAGGCCGGTTAATTTATGTAGGCGCTGGAACGAGCGGCCGTCTTGGCGTTTTAGACGCGGCTGAATGTATTCCAACCTTTGGTGTATCTAAAGATCAGGTAATTGGCGTTTTAGCTGGAGGAAATAAAGCATTTGTCGAAGCAATAGAAGGAGTTGAAGATGACTTTGATCAAGGAAGCATCGATTTGGAAGCGCTTAAAATATTCAACAAGGATATTGTTGTAGGAATTGCTGCAAGCGGACGAACACCTTATGTTTTAGGAGCTTTAAATTATGCGAAAGAAAAGAATGCACAAACTGTAGCATTAGCATGTAATAAAGACTCAGAAATAGGAAGATGCGCTCAACTGAAAATTGAATTAGATGTCGGACCGGAAGTACTTTCTGGTTCTACAAGATTAAAATCGGGCACAGCTCAGAAAAAAGTTTTAAATATGCTGTCTACTATTTCAATGATTCGTATTGGAAAAGTATATGAAAACTTGATGGTTGATGTAAAGGCAACCAATAAAAAATTAAAAAGAAGAGCTGAACGTATTTTGAGTACAGTTGGAGAAATCTCCCTGGAAGAAGCACAGCAAATTTTATCAAGAACAGATTATCAGTTGAAGCTGGCTATCATTATGGTTAAGAAAAATCTAGGAATGACAGAAGCAGAACAGTTGCTTGCTTCTGCAAATGGATTTCTTAGAACAGCATTGGAGGACTAAATATGAGGCAGATTATTTTAGCAGGACATGGGGATGGATGTTTAGGAATGAAACAATCCACAGAAATGATCTTAGGAGAACAAACTCATTTACATGCCGTAAATCTGAGTTCATCTGAAAATGCACAAGATTATCATAAACGACTTCATTCACTGATAGAGAAAGGTAGAGAGAATGGCATTAATGAATTTTGGATATTAACAGATATTAAAGGAGGTACACCAGGAAACGTAGCAACTCTGATAGGAAAACAAGAGGAAGGAATTACAGTAATTTCAGGTTATCACCTGGCTATGATTATTACAGCATGCACAGACAGTCATATCACCGCTAATCATTTAATTGAAGAATCCAATAAAATGATTCAAAAAATAATTTAATATAAGATATTCAAAATCTTCTTTTTTTGAACATCTATAGAATAAGGAGGAGCTCGAATGAGTATTGCAGTAACTAGAATAGATGAGAGATTAATCCATGGACAGGTAGCTTATTCATGGTCGGTAGCGTATCAAGTAGAAGAAATTGTCGTAGTAGATGATGTACTGGTGCATGATGAAATGCAAAGAATGTTATTGGAAATGGCTGTTCCAGAGGGAAAGAAGTTTCAATTACTTTCTGTAGAAGAAGCAAGTAATTATTTTAAATCAGAAAATAAATTAAATACATTCTTAGTAGTGAAAGGGCCCCAGACTATCTTGGATTTAGTAAATCAAGGGGTTCATTTTAAGGAAATTAATGTAGGCGGAATGTATTTTAAAGAAGAAAAAGAAGAAATCACGAAAACAGTCTATCTGAATGAAGAAGAAAAAAATATTTTTCGAGATTTAGCTTCAAAGAATATTTATTTGGATGTACGTACAGCTCCCAGTGATAAGTCAATTGACTTAATAAGCAGAATTTAATGGAAGGAGAAGTTTAAATGACATTGATAGCAGCTCTATTGTTGAGTGTTTTAGTAGCCCTTCTCATTACAGAAAATTACGGTTATGGTTATTGGATGATTAGCCGCCCTATTTTTGCTGGTCCATTAATTGGTTTAATTCTTGGAGATTTGCAAACCGGCTTAATTGTCGGTGCAAGTGTCGAGTTAATGTTTATGGGGGTCCTCCCGATTGGCGGATCTGTTCCCCCGAATGCACAAATTGCAGGAATTATCGGTACAATTTATGCTATTCAAGCTGAATCCACAGCTTTAGGAATTACTCTTGCCCTGCCGATTGGAATCTTAGCACAGTTTTTAATCATGTTAGCTTGGAATTTAAATATTTATTTAGTTCATAAATCAGATAAAGCAATTGTCGATGGGAATACAAGAAAGATGGAACTCCTCCACCTGTCCGGGATACTTGTTTTCTTTAGTGTATTTTTTGTATCTTCTTTTCTAGCAATTTACTTTGGCAGCGATTTCGTTAGTCGTATAAATGATGCGTTGCCCGGATGGGTTTCCGGAGGTCTGGAAATTGCCGCAGGTTTACTCCCGGCAATTGGGATGGCTATGCTATTGAAAATGATGGATCTTAAAAAGTTTTGGCCCTTCTTTTTAATTGGTTTTATATTATCTGTTTATTTAGATTTAAATGTTTTAGCTGTATCTTTATTAGGTTTAGGGATAGCAGCTGGTATATCAGTAATCAGTAAATCGAAAGAAAATACGGAAACCTTTACAGCTGCGGATTCAACCTCACAAAATGAGCAAAGCCTTTTGAAGAAAAAAGATCTATGGCGTGTTTTTGTAAGATCATTTTTCAGTATGGCAAGTATCAATTATGAAAGATATATTAGTTTAGGTTTTGGCTATGCGATGGTTCCGGCCCTCAAACGCTTATATTCTGACGAGAGCGAATATAAGTCAGCTTTAAAAAGGCATAATGAATTTTTTAATTGTCATCCATATACTGCAAACGTTGTATTAGGTGTTGCTGCAGCTTTAGAAGAACAGAAAGCACAACAAGGTGTTATTACCGATGAAACAATTGCATCTACGAAAACTGCTTTAATGGGGCCTTTATCTGGTATTGGAGATTCCGTATTTAAAGCAACATTTATGACTATTTTTGCTGCGATAGGTGCTGGATTAGCACTTAACGGAAATATACTAGGTCCAATTCTTTTCATTGTTCCTAATATATTATTAAATGTCTTAACCCGTTATTTTGGCGTTTTTTGGGGATATAAATTCGGTGTCCAGCTCATTGCCAAAATGAAAAGTTCCGATGTAATTCAGAAATTTGTTCAAGGAGCAACAATCGTTGGGATGATGGTTACCGGAGCCATGATTGTGAACTTTGTAAAGATTGAATTAACTGCGGAATGGACGAGTGCCGGAAAAGAAATAATGCTTCAGGAATTGCTTGATCAAATTTTTCCGAGCCTGCTTCCGCTGGTGATTACATTACTATTTTATTTCGCTCTAATTAAAAATAAGAAAGCGATTTATTGGCTGATGCTAATTTGCTTTGCGATTGGTTTAATTGGAAGACTTTTAAACATTATATAATGGAGGAATTGGTTTATGGAGAAAGAAGAGCTATTAAATGCTATCAGAGGCGGCCTGGTGGTTTCCTGCCAGGCACGCCAAGGATGGCCAATGTATGGCACAGACATCATGGTTGCATTTGCTAAAGCTGCCAAACAAGGAGGAGCTGTAGGAATTCGCGCAACAGAGCCTCAAAATATCTCTGCTATAAAAAAAGCAGTGGATTTACCTATTATCGGGATTTACAAACAATGGTTTGAAGGCTTTGATGTCTATATTACACCTACGTATGAAAGTGCAGCTGCTGTTATCGAAGCAGGCGCAGAAATAGTTGCTTTGGATGGAACAAAACGAATCAGACCAAACGGAGAGAATTTAAAAGAAATTATTGCACGTATTCATGATAATTATCCCGATATTTTAGTCATGTCTGATTGTGATAATTTAGAGAGTGCATTATATGCAGAAGAATGTGGGACAGATATTGTTTCTACAACGCTATCGGGGTATACTGAAGAAACAAAGGATCAAAACAGTTTTAACTATGAATTCGTCAGCGCGTTAAAAAATCATGTGAAAGTTCCAATTATAGCCGAAGGTCATATTTCTACACCTGAAGAATTGGTGTCGGCATATAAAAGTGGAGCGGATTCAGTTGTTGTCGGTTCTGCTATTACCAGACCGGAGATTATCACAAAAAGATTTGTTGATAACCTTGAACAATTAAAAAAGAAAACCATCTAGGAGGGAGCCAGTGTGTCCTTGATTGAAAGCTTAAAATCTCAAGAGAATTTTACAAAGATTGAAATGAAAATTGCGAATTATACCTTGAATAATTTAGGCAAGATTTCCAGAATGACCATAAAGGAATATGCCCTTGCTGCTAAAGTTAGTGAAGCAAGTGTTGTCCGCTTTTGTAAGCAGCTGGGAATTAAAGGGTTTCGTGATTTTAAGTTAGAGCTTAATCAGGAACTGACTCTGAAAGAAAATAAAATTGGTTTTAATATTGTTCAAAAAGAACATGCTGATAAGTTATCCATGCGTGACATCTTCTTTAATACGCTGGAGTTGGATAGGCAAGCAGTTGAGCAATTACTTAATACATTGGATTTAAAAAATATTGAGTCCACTGTTTCTGCCATCCAAAAGAGTCATACAGTTGTTACTTATGGTGCGGGTGCATCTGCGATGGTTGCAGAGGATTTAACGCATAAGTTTACTAAGCTTGGAATTAAAGTTTTTTTTAATCGAGATTTCCATTATATGCTCTCTTTAGTTTTAAACATGCAGCCTGGAGATGTATTTATTGCTATTTCCACTACTGGCGAAACACAGGAAATTCTTGAACTTGTTGAACTGGCAAAAGAAAAGGGAGCAATTATTGTTGCTGTTACCACATTGCAGAAATCAACATTAGCTCGTAAAGCTCTGATTCCACTCTATACACCGATGCTGGAAGAATATTTTCGTGTTGCTAATATGGCAACACGAATTTCTCAGCTTGTAGTTGTAGATACATTATATATGAGTCTTTATGTAGAACTGGGAGATCAGATTATTGATCGATTCTATGAACTGAGAGATTCTGTTAATCGTTTTCGCCGTTAAGCAGCAAAAGAAACAAGAATCTTTGAAACATCCCTTCTTAGGTGAAGCATGTTAATCATAGTTATTTATGATGTAAGTACTTCAAGTTCCGGCGGCCAAAAACGACTTTGCAAGGTAGCAAAACTTTGCCAAAGCTATGGTCAGCGCGTGCAAAATTCTGTTTTTGAATGTATTATTAACAGCACACAATATACTATCCTAAAAAATAAACTTCTTGGTATAATTGATATAGATAGAGATAGCATTAGACTTTATCGTTTAGGTGATAACCATCATTCTAAAGTGGAATATTTTAGTATTAAAGACTCTTTAGATTTGGAAGGACCTTTGGTTTTCTGAATATATTAATTAACTTGGTGCTAACCCTAAGCGAACATAAATTACTAGGGAGGTTAGCACCAGTTGATTTAACAGGGTTTTAGCTAATTTTGGTATAGATTCATCCAAATTTCGGAATCAATATTTTAGGTTAGCACTTTTACAGTTATAAACCCTTGCTGTACCTAGGCGTATATTATGCGCTTTCGCACTCTATATGGGTGCGTGGATTGAAATCTCTTTTAGCAAGAGAAGACTTCAACCTGTATTCTTCGCACTCTATATGGGTGCGTGGATTGAAATCAGTAGTTATTGAATCAGCAACAATGCCCTCATTTCGCACTCTATATGGGTGCGTGGATTGAAATTTGCTCAAATACAGCGTGAATCAGGCGGTAATCTTCGCACTCTATATGGGTGCGTGGATTGAAATGAAGCCTACAAAAGTAGTATTACCGGGTTGGAAATTCGCACTCTATATGGGTGCGTGGATTGAAATATAATATTTACCACTTGACTTACATTCGATTACGTTCGCACTCTATATGGGTGCGTGGATTGAAATTAAATAAAAGATTAGCATCAACTGCAAACGCCTTTTCGCACTCTATATGGGTGCGTGGATTGAAATTTCCAAATCAGTTTATCATACATTGCATAATCTATTCGCACTCTATATGGGTGCGTGGATTGAAATAAAAGATTATATTTTAGAAGATTTTGGAGGTCTATTCGCACTCTATATGGGTGCGTGGATTGAAATCATTCTCTCATTTGTAACATCTCCTTTTAGTTTTTTCGCACTCTATATGGGTGCGTGGATTGAAATTAGAATCCTATCCAACTTTGTTTCAATTCTATCCTTCGCACTCTATATGGGTGCGTGGATTGAAATATAAATATATTGTTAACAGAAGACCTGTATTTGTTTCGCACTCTATTTGGGTGCGTGGATTGAAATACGTAGCTTCCATTACTCTTGTAAAATCTGCAACTTCGCACTCTATTTGGGTGCGTGGATTGAAATTTCTCACGTAGAAAATCATATGAGCCTTGGTATGTTCGCACTCTATTTGGGTGCGTGGATTGAAATAGAGGAATATGTGGTACTGGATTCTGTTCCAGTTTCGCACTCTATTTGGGTGCGTGGATTGAAATTAAAGTTTTATATCTGTTATAAACGTATGCGGATTTCGCACTCTATTTGGGTGCGTGGATTGAAATATCATCTACGGAATCAAAGTCAATGAGTAAATTAATTCGCACTCTATTTGGGTGCGTGGATTGAAATCACCATGGTTTGACAATGAAGATGATTACAGTAATTCGCACTCTATTTGGGTGCGTGGATTGAAATATACTACTGGAAGAATGATCTTTAAAAAAGCGATTTCGCACTCTATTTGGGTGCGTGGATTGAAATTTTATATAATGACTAATGTTAATGTAGTTAATATTTCGCACTCTATACGGTGGCGGGATTCCCCCGCCACTTCACCTCTACTATTAACCTAATCCACCACCAAATTAATTCTCCAACTTAAACATTCGCTTTAAGTATGATTACTTAAAGATTGGAATAAAAGCATTTGTCGTCTAAAACTCTAAAGTTCAACTATGCCCCTCCAAATCTAAACCAGACCCCAAATCTAGATAAAGCAGCTGTTAAGAATATATATTATGTTGATTTAAGCTATGAAAAATTATACTCAGCCAAAAATATACCCAAAAAGTGAATCCTCCATAAACTCTCCTTCAATTCCAGGTTTAGATAAGAAATATTCCACAATATCCTCTTCTGTAAGGCCAATTTCTTTTAATCCACGGGAAATCATAGATAAATAGGATTGAGGAGGAGTGCTAAACCCATGTGTTCCCATTACATCTGGACTTGTAAATGTAAACATTGGCGCCCCATCCTCTTTCCCCAAGTAAATAACCCTTCCATACCAGCCTTCTTCCAGGTCAACATAGCCTTTATCCATAACATCCTGCACATTGATATGTAAGGCACCAACATTATTTTCCTGTTCCACAACTTCCCCGAATTGTTCATCCGTAATCAAATATTTTCTTGCATATGTCCTTGTGTCTTTATCCGGTTCATGACCGATAAAGGCAACTCCACCCTTGCCCCATTTGCTCTCTTCCTTCATAAAATAGAGCGGATAAGGGAGTATGGCTTTTGTTGTTTTCTTTGGCGGAGTGGTATTTTTACAGCCTCTTTCCTCTTTTTCGGAGCCTTCAGGAATACCGCCTTCGATATAACAGGCAAAGCGATCCTTACTAATGTTGGAGCCATAGCTCACATACCATACGTCCATGATAACACCTCCTTGCTTCACGTCATTTTGAAAGTGAAAGATATAATAATTTTTGATTTTATAATAACATAAAAAGAAACCAGTAACTTTTGCTCAAGGCTGAAAGTAATCAGATTGCTTTTGAAAATAAACCTTTCAATTTTATGAAGGCAACCTTCAAAAATGAGAACTCGAATAAAGCGGGTGAAGCCATTCATCAATGACCTTACCCGCTAACTCTCGCAAACTATGTTTCTACTAAAGATCTAATTAGTTATCTCTATTTAATCCGGAATACATTTCCAAGAAGTGATAAAAAGCAAACCTATATATAACCCTCATGTTTTCCTGAATGCTGGATCTTCATCCGCAAAGCATCCTTCCCCCAAGTGTAAAAAATATGGCTGACGAATAAAAACAATGTAAATCCAAAAGCAAGGGAAGTAAGCACTTCAAGTGTTTCGCCAGCAATTATTCCATAAGAATAAGCCCATGAATCCACAAGATTGGGCTCCTATGAAAATTAGCAGACCCGCTCTTATCGATTTCATGAACTTAATTACAACGAAATAATCATTTCTTAATGACAGCTTTTGCTCCTTCACAACAGTACAATATCGTTTTTATCAGCACTGTCACCCTTCCCTCTGAACTCTCTCCTCTTCACTTTTACCTAGACTGGATGCTCCTCCACGCATAGAGATATAAGCTGTGCCGATTGAAAATAATACAATAATCCCCGCAACGATTGCATTGTAGTTAACAGTTGATTGTTCAATAACAATCCCGCCGACAAACGACCCAAATGCAATTCCAAAATGAAGGGCAGAATTATTTATACTCTGCTGAATATCTGACGATTCCGGAGCTGTCTCAATCAGATAGCTTTGCATAGGCGGTGACATGGCCCAGCTCATCGCGCCCCATATCACCATAACAGCTGCAAATAAAATGAAGGAGAATGTCGTATAGGGAATGCTAAATATTGCACAGCTAAATACGATTGCTACAATAAAAATGCTTTTTCTTGTTCCAATCCGATCCCCCATTATTCCGCCTAGTCCTCCGCCGGCAACAGCTGCAATTCCAAATATCAGATAAGCAACACTTACCATTGATTCCCCGAACCCTGCAACATCCTTTAAAAATGGCGTAAAGTAAGCATATAATACAGTATGCCCGCCCAAGAACAGAAATGTTGTTGTCTGAGCAAAGAATATCTTTCTATTCTTTAATGTTTTTAATTGCTTGCCAAGTGGAAGAAACGGCTTTGGCTCAACCTTCTTCATAAAAAAGTGTACCCCGGCCAGCGATAGTACTGTCAAAAAGATAATCAGGAAAAATGGCGCTCTCCAGCCAAAATTATTACCCAATAATAGCCCTATAGGCAATCCTAATACAATGGACCCGCTGATTCCCATTGAGACAATTCCCAATGCCCTGCCGCGGTATTTAACCTCCACAATACTTGGGGCAAGAACCAGGCACAAATTAATAAGAAGTGATGCACTGACAGCAGATATAATTCTTCCTAAAAGAAGAATCATGTACGAGGAAGAAATAGCAGTTACAATATTTCCTATCAAAAACAGAAATAAAAATAATAACGTCAATTTCTTCCGTTCCATTTTTGCAGTTAAAACCAGTAGAACCGGACCTAAAATTCCTAAGATCAACGAATAAATCGTTATCAAAAAGCCGACTTTTCCAAGACTGACCTGTAAGTCCACCGCAATTAAATCAATTATCCCGCCAATAATAAGTTCCACTAATCCCACCACAAATGAAACGACCACTAAAATATATATACGTTTATCCATAAATTACACCTTTCTTCATAAGTCCCAATCTATTTCATAGCTGCGAGTACTTGCCGATGAACAGAATTAGTCCAAATGAGCAGCTTCTGTTTCTTCATTTAAACTCATGTAATGCATCTCTTTATCTGTTCTCTACATAATCAATCATAACTTCAGTGAGCTCACGCAGTGAAATAATTATTTGCCTATCTGATTAGGAAAAGGATGAAGCATTGGTATAAATTATCAGACAAAAAACAAGGCCAGAGTTAAACCGCTCATAAAGCAGCTTCACTCTGGCCCTGTCTTTTGAAAGGTTACAGTGTTAATTCTAACGAAAAGAGAGTTATCATTGTAAATATATTTAGTGTACTTTTCTTATTTACTAAAAGCTTCTTTAGACCCGAAAAGTTATAATAATATATCCCATAAATTTCCACGAAGCAATTAACGTCCTTTTCCCCCAGACTCCTGCACCACATTTGTTAATAGATTTGCCAGCTCGACAATGTCAAAATCATTCGCCTTTTGTACAGTCTCATATAAAGATGCAAATTTTTCATTGTCTAAATCCACGAATGCTCCAACCATAGATCCCACAATAGCGGCAATCGTGTCTGTATCATATCCTATGTTCACCGCATCGATTACTGCCTGCAGAGGATTTTCCTTGTTCAAAGCAATAATTCCAAATGCGCTGGGAACAGCCTCCGAAATGTGTAAACCACTTCCCACTACCTGTGACAGCTTTCGCAGCTTCTCTTCTTTTGTGCCATGACCGTCTGCTATACTATAAGCCAGCTTGATTCGCTCTACAACACTCGGTCCTGCTACTTCGCGAGAAACTATTTTTGCTTTTGTTTCACCGCGAATAGCTCCATAAAATCCTGCACTCAACGCCTCATCCACCGTAGCATGAGGTGCCAAAGATGCACTTACTGCTGCTGATACGGCACATGCTCCTGAAATTGCCAGTGAATTATCGTGTGTTACTTGTGTAACGATAATGGCAGCATCAATAGCTCCCTCCAAGTCATTCGGATTCAAAATCCCTGCTGGAGCAATTTTCATTGCTGAACCATTCGTTGCTTTTGATGCATAGTCTACTGTCACAGCGCCGGGTAAAGGTGCTGGTTCCGACTCTTTTGAGTCCTTATACATCTTTATTGCCCCTCGAGTTGTAGGTCCTGCGAAACGGTCAAAATACCACGGAACATTGGACCAAGCTAAAATGGCTTTTTTAACAGTTTCCTTGTCTATAACACCGTCATTTCCCAAAATCGCCTTGCTGAGAAAATATATTTGAGAAAAATCATCTGTTACTTGTCCAGCTTCATTTCCTAGTGCAAATGCCGTCTTATCAGGCTTTTTAAACTCACTCACTGGCTGTCCAAAATGTGTGCGTATTTGATCGAATGACAGGTTTTCTGTGGCTGCTCCCATGGCATCGCCTATTGCTGCCATTCCTAAGATTCCTTGTATTTTTGTATTTAAACTCATTCAATCAGCTCCCTTTTTGTATTTAATTCTTTTTATACATTTCTGCTTCTGGATCCTTAATTCCGAACAGTAAGGTCAATACCATACCTCCGAAAAAAGCTATTGCCAGACCGACTATATAAGCCCATAAAGTTGGTCCCGCAAACGCAGGAATAGTTGTCAGCCCTCCGAAAACGAATGCATTTCCAACAACGTTAAACGCTCCCATAAATGCTCCACCAAGAGCAGCGCCTAAACATCCTGCTACTAATGGAGTTTTGAATCTGATTCCCAAACCATAGATAGCAGGTTCCACAATTCCTGATAAGAAAACAGAGACCATTGCAGTTCCTGATAACCCTTTCAATTCCATGTTACGAGTGCGCAAAAATACAGCAAATGCCGCGCCTGCCATGCCAAGATTAGCGGTTGCCCCGTAAGCAATAAGTGCAGAGGTTCCCGTCTCAGCAATTTCAGGTATAATCACCATTGTGTTTGGAGCCCAATGTACACCAAACATAATTAAAATATTCCATATCCCGCCTATGAAAGCTCCTGTAATAATTTGATTAATACCAGTTAACCACCCTACAGCATTAGCAATTCCAATACTTGCATAATTTCCTATTGGTCCTACTATACCAATAGTAACCGGCACCAATATAAACAGTAAGACAGTCGGAATTACAATCATATGCAAGCTGTGTGGAAGCTTTCTTTTCATGAAATGCTCCATCAATGATTGTATCCAAACAATTATAATTGCCGGAATCACCTGGCTTGTGTAATCAAAAACAGGCATTGGTATGCCCATAAAGCTTATTAAATTACCACCCTCGTCATTTTGCACCAATTCCATAAATGACGGCATAATCAATGCACCAAGAATCGCAACAGCAATGTAAGGGCTTGTATTAAATCGTTTAGCTGCAGTCATAGCAACTAGAAGCGGCAGGAAATAAAAGACTGCTGTTGCTGCATTCTCCAGAATCAAATTCGTCGTGCTCTCGGTCGATAGCCACCCCAGCTGATTTGCCAAAATCGTAAATCCTCGTAAAAGGCCTGCTCCAGCTAATAATGGTAATAATGGTGAAAAGATACTTACAACTAACGCAATAAATTGATTAAACAAATCGCGTTTCTTTCCGCTAGTTTGCGTAGAACTGCCTTCTCCATCTCCGGTATTCTCTGATGTCTTCCATGCCTTCATGAAAGCATCATAAACATCTCCAACATTAGTACCAATAACTATTTGTAATGTGTCATCTCTTTCAACAACACCCGGGACATCATCCAGAGCCTCAATATCCTCTTTTTTGGCCAATGTACGGTCTCTCAAGGAGACCCGCAATCGGGTAGCGCAATATGTTACGAAGCTTATATTCCCGTCGCCCCCCATTAAGACTAACAGCTTCTTTGCTAATTGCTCTGTGGTGTCCATAAACACACCTTCCTTTTAGATTTAATAATTTCGAAGTCTTTCGATATGAAGGGAGATATAACCTACTTCTTCTTCAGGCAATTGAATCCCGTGTGCATCACACAAATGCTTACTCACCCGTTTTGCACAATTAAAAGCAGTTTTGAATTTGTGCTGGATCATAGTTAGCATTTCATTATCCATTACGTGTACATCGTAACGATTGGGTCTGTTCAAGGCGAACCGCAAATGCATAATCAACCGTTCATAGGCCAGATCATCCTCTTTCATGGAAATGTCGAGAGTCGTTTTGATAACTTCTACCATATTGCGAATAATGGTTGTTTCTCGTATCGTTTCGCGCAAATCACCTCCTTCAAGTTTCATTGTGTGGAGATGCAGCGCAATAAAGGCTGCTTCATCAATCGGCATTTCGAGACCAAGCTTGTCTTTGATATGACGAATCGCCCATAATCCAACCTTAAACTCATCCCGGTATAAAATTTTGATTTCCTGAATCAGCTTATTTTTTAAATGAATCCCTTGCTCTTCCCGTTCAATCGCAAAGGATAAATGATCAGATAAGCCCAGAAGAATATGACTGCTCATTTTGGTCTGCAATTGCTCTTCAGCATAGGCAATGATTTCTTCACAAAGGATAAAATGTTCTTCCGGAATGCGGAGAAGCAATCTTTCCAGTTTTTCATTGCCTTCCAGCACGAACAGTTTCTCTATTTTAGCTGGATTAATGATATCGTTTTTGTTTTTATTAAAGGCTACACCGCCGCCAATTGCTATTTTTTCCTGTCCTTGATCATTGATGATAACGGCATTATTGTTGAGAATTTTCGTTGCTTTCATTGTCAAGCCTCACCTTCTACATGCTGGTGTTATTTGCTAGTGATGGTAAGTAGAACGGTTTCACCTGCACTTGCTTCTTTTTCCTCTGTTAATTGGATTTCCTTCTCACTATTCACACTATTAGTGATAACGATAGGAGTCACAAGGTCTTTCGCATTTTCTCGAAGGAATTCCAGATCGAGTTCGATTAGCGGCTGGCCAACTGAAACTGAATCACCAATTTTGACTTTTGTAGTGAATCCTTCTCCTGCTAAATCAACCGTGTCCAGCCCAATATGAATTAAGACTTCATTGCCTTTTTTGTCCTTGATACCAACTGCGTGTTTTGTTTCGGGAATTTGCACGATTTCTCCATCAAACGGAGCAAAAATCACTTCATCCGTTGGTGTAATCGCAATTCCTTCACCCATCATTTTTTCACTGAATACGGGGTCGGGAACTTCCTCTAACGAGACCACTTTTCCGTTTACAGGAGCATAAAGCTTAGCTTTTTGTTCCTTTTTTAGTTTGTTAAACATGTAAAATCGTCCTTTCCTGTTTTATCATGTAATCTTGTATTCCTTGAATTACGAAATAGTCTCATGTTATAGAGCATCAAAAAAAGGCATGGAGGTATAGATAGGACATCTGTCCTATTTAAAATACCACCATGCCTAATCAAGTTAGTAACATGTGACCTATATTCGAATTTATCCGTATAATAGCATACATCCAAATACACGTCAATATGAAAGGGCTTTATTTTTGGGTCAAATGCTTGCAGACCTTTTATTAATGCCTTATTTCATATATATTAAATCCTTGCTTTGACAGTGTTTTCGGTTTTATATATTTTTGATACGTATATGGATGTTTGTATGTAAGCAGGAAATAATTGGCCCCAATCTATAAAAAAACTACCTCCCATTACTTGAATTTTAACAAGTAATTAGAAGATAGTTTTTTATAAAGGAAAACACGACTGTTCCCGTAACGATTCCAACAGCCTTGATAATTTACTTCTAAATATCTCGTACATTTAAACAGAACTTCGTACAACTAATTCTGTATTTAATTTATATAAATGATTAATCTTTTCTCCTCTAAGCAACTGGAAGATTAATTGTATGGCTAATGAACCTGTTTCATATTTAGGCTGTTTGATCGTTGTTAAAGGCGGATCCACATATTCTGATATCTCAATATCATCATAACCTATAATGGAAATATCTCCCGGAACCTTTATACCATTTTCAGTAAAAGCCTGTAAACCGCCAATCGCCATCTCATCATTTGCATAAAAAATAGAATCCGGTAAATTATTTTGCACAATAATTGTTTTGGTGGCTTTATAACCACTTTCACGTGTGAAATTACCTGGAACCTTCCAAACAGGCTGAAAATTTATCTGATAATCTTTTAAAGCTTTTAAATAACCTTCAAATCTTAACTGGTTATCAAGTGAGTTGTTAGGGCCGCTGACAAAGGTAATTTCTTTATGTCCCTGATTTATCAAATACTCTGTAGCCAGATACCCTCCATGTACATTATCTACTAATACACTTTGTATGTTTGTATGCTTCATTTCTCTATCCAGAACTACAAGTGGAAAACCGTCTCTAGCCGCTTCTAAAATGACATCATCGCTAATATTTTGCGCAAGAATAATAGCCCCGTCTACTCTTTTCTCTCTTAAAAACTTTACCGCTGTGGATTGAGAGCCGCCAATCGCACTACAAGCGATTAACCCATAATTATTAGCAGAACAGCCACTTTGAACGCCTTGGATAAGTTCAGAATAATATGGTCCTGATAAATCTCCCAAAATCAAAGCAATTGTGTTTGTTTTTGCCATTTTCAAATCTGCTGCGATACCATTCTTCTGGTAGTTTAGTTCCTTTGCAGCATCTAATACTTTCATACGAGTATGATCGCTGACTTTGTTACTGTTATTTAGAGCATAGGAAGCCGTTGATACCGCTACACCTGCTAATTTAGCTACATCTTTTATTGTTGCCATACTATTCCCCCATGAATCTAATCAATAAAATATCTCGTTTCCTACGCTAAAATAATTATAGCTCATTCAATAATAATTATCACTTTATTCCTGACATTGTAAAACCTTCTACAATATATTTTTGGAAAAAACCAAAAATAATCATAATCGGAACAACCATAAATGCTGCACCAGCCATTTGCAATGCGAAATTATTAGCATATTGACCTTTTAATAAGGATAAACCAACAGATAAAGTATACAGACTTTCATCATTTGCAATAATTAATGGCCATAGGAAGCTGTTCCACGCTGCAATAAACATCAAAACAGCCTGAACAGCAAATATCGGTTTTGCGACTGGAATAATTAAACGGAAGAAAATATAAAACTCCCCTGCACCATCTAGACGAGCTGCTTCAATTAAACTCGTTGGAATGGTTGCCATGAACTGTCTAAATAAAAATATATTAAACGCAGCTACCAATCCCGGTAATATAATACCGCTCATTGTGTTAGTTAATCCCATCTCATTTAATAAAAGATACACTGGAATCATCGTTACTTGGCCCGGAATCATCATCGTCGCCAGTACTAAATAAAAGAGTTTTTCTTTTCCTTTAAAGTCAAACTTAGCAAATCCGTACCCTGCCATTCCATTAAATAATAAGCCGACGGATGAAACTGCTACAATAATGAGTGTGTTCTTCAGATATACTAAGAAATTCATTTCTGTAAATAACTTTATAAAATTATCAAATGTAGGGTTCTCCGGGAATATTGTAGGAGGAATTGCCAATATTTCATTCTCTGGCTTAAATGCACTTGAGATCATCCATAGAAATGGAATAGAAACTAATATTCCACCTAACATCATGATTATAGTCATCACTATCTTTTCCGTTTTTTTACGTTTAGCAGTTGTTAACACAAAATTTCACCCCAGACTTATTAATATTCCGTATCAGATTTTCTTAGTTTAAATTGAATTAGTGTAGCTATAATAATAATTATAAATAGAATAAATGATCCTGCAGCTGCATAGCCAAATTCATTGAATTGAAAACCTTCCTGATAAATAAATAACGCTATAGACAACGTTCCATCTAAAGGTCCCCCTTGCGTCATAATAAACGGCTCTTCGAAAAACTGAATCCAGCCAATCAATGTAGTTACAGTTACAAAGAATGTAGCAAATCGCAAGAGAGGCAATGTAATGTACAGCATTTTTTGAAAGCCATTTGCTCCATCTATTTCTGCTGCTTCATAATAATCTTTTGGAATTCCTTGTAATGCAGCTAAAAAGATAATCATATTTAAACCAAGACTCTTCCAAACAGCAACGATAATTAAAGAAATTTTCGCTAAAGTAGGTTCATTCAACCATGGAATATTATCCACCGATAGAAAAGAAAGAATATAGTTAATTAAGCCGTACTCTGTATTGTATAAAAAGCCCCAAATTACAGCAATTGCCACTATATTAGTAATTGATGGCATATAATACACCGATCTAAAAAAAGTAAAAAGTTTACTAGTACCGTAATTAAGTAAAAGTGCAATACTTAATGATAAAAGCACAACTAGAGGTACCCCAATTAAAACATAGAAAACAGTATTTAATATCGCTTTAATAAACCGGTCATCCGTTAATAATGCTTTATAATTCTCTAAGCCTATAAAGCTTACACTGGAAAAATCCACTAATCCTTTTAAATCCAGATTAGTAAAGCTAATGAAAAAGGCAATAGTAATTGGAATGATGCTAAATAGTGTTAACAGGATAAGTGACGGTGCAATAAACATATATGGATGCCGATTATTTAATATTTTCTTCATAAAACTCATATTTTAACCACCTATCAAAGAGGTATATTCATAATAGAGGCAGGGTAAATATATGCTGAAGCCGCTTTTATTTACCCTGTGTATCACTTTATTATTCTAATAATTGTTGTGCTGTTTGATTAAATGTTTCCATTTCAGCTTCTAAATCAGCGCCGCCAACATTTACTCTTTCTAATGCATTTAACAATTCCTGTGCAATCCGTTCAAATTCTTCTACCTGAATTCCAGGAATAGCATCATTTAGCTGTTCACCAAACACACTATACTTTTCATCCTCACTTAATGCAGGATCATCCCAAGCTTCCACTCGTGCAGGAAGTGCATTGGACATTTCCATCCATTCAATCTGTGTTTCTGTTTCATTCATATAGGAAATAAATTTCATTGCATTATCCACATTATCGGAAGTATGGAATACAGAAAATACAGAGCCGCCTAAGCTAGATGTATTTGATGTATTACCCGGCATCGTTGCAACCGACCAGTCCCCTTCGATATCAGGTACTTGATCATTTAATTGATTGATCATCCACGGACCGCTAAAGAACATTGCTTTAGAACCGTCTGCGAAAGCTTGTATAATATCCAGCCCTTCATTTTGCTGACTATATCCGTTTTCAAAGAAGCTTGTATAATATTCCATTGCGCCTAAGAATTCTGGAGAATCTAAATTTAAATCATTATTTTCAATATCAGCTTGATACCCGTTCTGCCATGCAAAGATAAACGGAGTAATTTGGTCTTTTTGGTCAATATCAATTCCCCATTGTCCGTCACCGCGATCAGCCAGCTTTTGAGCTGCATCTTCCAGCTCTTCCCAATTTTTTGGTGCTTCATCGTAACCAACTTCAGCCAATATATCTGTTCGATAATACAGAACGCGCGTATCTACATACCAGGGAATACCCACAGTCTCATCATTATATTCCATTAAAGTTTGAGCACCATCAAAATAATTTACCTTTGCAAATTCTGGATTATCTGTTACATAATCACTTAAATCAAGCAATGCACCTGCTTCTGCAAATTCCGGAATCCAGGTTGCTCCTAATTGCAAAACGTCTGGGCCATTTCCAGAAGCAACAGCTGTGAGGAGTTTATCGTGTGCGTTTTCCCAAGGCAATGCTTGTACCTCAACAGTTAATCCTTCATTTTCTTCCTCAAATCCTTTTGCCATTTCTTTTAATAATTTACCTTCTTCCCCCATCGCCCAGACAGTAATTGTATCACTGTTGCCGCCAGAGCCTTCTCCTCCCTTATCATCATTGCCGCAAGCACTAAGGAAGGCAACCAATAATATGACAACTAAAAATCCTCCAAAAAACTTTTTCATCGTATTCACTCCTACTTTTATATTGTGAATTAATTATCGAAACGTTTCGATATATTTATTTTATTATAGAATGAATTCGTTTTCAAGATATTTTTTAATAATTCACTCCTTCTCCAAAACTTAAATTAAAGTGCATTATAAAGTGAATTATTATTTGACTTCATACATTTAGGAAATTATAATTAGTGATGAATTGTTTTGAAACGTTTCGATTTAGGCTTTAAACTAAATAATTTGTTTCGTGGACAAATTATAATATGAGGAGTGTTTTTTTGAACAAACAGCATTTAGAAGACTTATTAAAACAAATGACGATTGATGAAAAAATCGGTCAACTATCACAACTCGCTACTCCTTTTTTTAAAGGTTCTACTGAAAGCGGTAAAATAACTGGTCCATTAGAACAACTAAATATTTCTGATGATCTAGTAAAAAACACTGGTTCTGTGCTAGGCGCTTCTGGAGCAAAGGAAATTCGAAATATCCAGGAACAACATTTAAAAAACCACCGACTAAGTATTCCTTTATTATTTATGTCCGATATCATCCATGGCTATGAAACTATTTTTCCCGTCCCTCTGGGAATAGGATCATCATGGGATATAGAACTAGCAGAAAAAAGTGCAGAAATTGCAGCAAAAGAAAGTGCAGTTTCGGGTATTCATGTGACATTTGCTCCGATGGTCGATCTAGTTAGAGACCCGCGCTGGGGGCGTGTAATGGAATCTACAGGGGAAGATTCCTATTTAAATAGTGAGTTTGCTAAAGCTCAGGTTAGAGGCTTTCAAGGCGAAGATTTAACGAAGGATCTTAATCGCTTGGCTACATGTGTAAAACATTTTGCCGCATATGGGGCTGCGGAAGCTGGACGAGATTATAATACAGTGAACATGTCTGAACGGCAATTAAGAGAAACTTATTTACCAGCATTCCAAGCTGCACTAGATGCTGGCAGTAAACTCGTAATGACCTCCTTTAATACAGTTGATGGAATTCCTGCAACCGGTAATAAAAAACTGATGCGTGATATTCTGCGTGATGAATGGGGCTTTGATGGAGTGACCATTACTGACTGGGGCGCGCTTAAAGAACTCCTTCCTCATGGGGTTGCAGAGGATGAGAGAGAAGCTGCATATAAAGCCATTCAGGCGGGTGTAGATATTGAAATGATGACAACCTGCTATCCTGATCACTTGAAAAATCTTATCGAAAACAAGGAAGTCGACGAAGAACTTCTTAATGAGGCAGTCCGCCGAATCTTACAATTAAAAAATGAATTAGGGTTATTTGAAAATCCATATCGTGGTTTAAACGAGGAAAATGAAGAAAAAGTTATCCTAAATGAAGAGCATCGTAAAGTTGCAAGAGAACTTGCAGCTAAATCATGCGTATTATTACAAAACAACAATAACACCTTGCCAATTAACCGTTCACAAAAAGTTGCCATAATTGGTCCCTTCGCTGAAAACAATGACATTCTCGGTCCTTGGTCTTGGAAAGGCAATAAGGATATAGCTGTCACCTTAGCTAAGGGATTTGAAAAAAGAATAAATAACAGAGATCAATTCGTTGTGGCAAAAGGCTCTAAAGTAGAATCTATTACAAAAGAACAGCTGCAAAAGGCAGTTTCAGCTGCTGAACAATCTGATGTTATCGTATTAGCATTAGGGGAACATTCTGAAATGAGTGGTGAGGCTGGTTCACGTTCGAATATTAAATTACCAGATGCTCAACTGCAATTAGTTGATGAAATTTATCAATTGGGTAAACCGACTGTTGCTGTTTTATTTAATGGCAGACCCCTTGATTTACATGGTGTATTTGATAAAACAGATGCTGTATTAGAAGCTTGGTTCCCTGGAACAGAGGGAGGGGCAGCTATTACTGAAATTTTATATGGTGATGTGAATCCATCCGGGAAATTATCGATGTCCTTTCCTTATTCTGTTGGTCAAGTACCGGTTTATTATAATCATTATAATACCGGCCGGCCACAAGGTGCACCAGATGCGCAAGTACGGTATGTATCACAATTTTTAGACATACCAAACGAGCCTTTATTCCCCTTTGGCTATGGTTTAAGCTATACAACATATTCTTATCAGAATATGAGACTTTCCGCTCCTAGTATCACACCTGACGATACGCTGAAAGTAACAATTACTGTTAAAAACACTGGAAAAATTGCTGGGGAAGAAACCGTTCAATTATACGTTCGTGATATGGTTGGCGAGGTTGTCCGGCCATTAAAAGAATTAAAAGGCTTTAAAAAAATTCATCTCCAACCACAAGAAGAAAAGGATGTTACTTTTGAATTAACGGAAAAACAATTACGTTATTATCATTCTGATTTAAATTTCGACAGTGATAAAGGTAAATTTGAAGTTTATGTTGGACCAAACAGCAAAGAAGTACACACACTTTCTTTCACATTAATAAAATAACAAAAGCAGGTGAACATGAATGACATGGAAAGATACATTAATCACATTAAAAGCAAATGATCTCCATTTTACCTTTCATCAGAGCGGAGATATTTATGAAATCACACACGGGAATACGCTAATCAATCAATGGATGTCCAATCCAATTGATGGCGCATTAAATAATATTTATTTACGTATTCATAATCCAGATGATATACAATACTATCCACTGCTCGGAACCCATTCGAGCAGTGAAGTTTTTGTTCATGAATCCCAAATGAAATGGACTGGAGAAATTAAAGGAGTTCAATATCAGGTTATCTTTACATTGAATGAAAAAGGAATTTGGTTCTGGGATGTAAAACTGGAAGGTCAAAACCAAGAGGTTGACATTATTTATGGACAAGATTTGGGGCTGGGTGATAAAGGCGGCGTTCGTTCCAATGAAGCTTATATGTCACAATACATCGACCACAATGTCTTTCAGGATGAGGAAAAAGGATTTATTATATGCTCGAGGCAAAATCAGACTCAGAGTTCAGGTAACCCTTATATCCAGCAAGGATCTCTGAATAAAACCATTGGCTATGCTACAGACGGGTTCCAATTTTTTGGATTAGATTATAAAGCAAGCAATAAAATAAAAGCTCTGCAGGAAGCTTCTCTACCTAATGAAATTTATCAATATGAATTTGCTTACACTGCTCTTCAATCAGAGAAGATCATACTAAATGGGAAAAGTCAGATTGTATTTTATGGGTTATTCAAAGCCAATCATCCGGAAGCAATCAACAAGCTCGAATTTAACGAAGACATTTACCATGCATGGAAACAACTAAAAAATAATGAAATAAAATCAACTCAATCTATTGAAAAAGTGACCTTATCTGAAAAGCTTGATTCAACACTTGAGACCTTTCATTTTACGGAACAAGAATTAGATGAACTTTACCCTAAGCGGATCTTAGAAGAGACGAATGAGAAGGGATTGTTATCCTTTTTCACCGAACAATATGAGCATATTGTTTTAAAAGAAAAGGAAAAGCTTGTGGAGCGTCCTCATGGTCACATTGTAATGAGTGGACAAAATCACCAGATAAAGGATGATACAATCGCGTCCACTTCATATATGTACGGCATTTTTAATGCGCAAGTAGCCATTGGCAACACAAATATGAATAAAATGATGACTAATGTCAGGAATAGCTTAAATATTATAAAAACATCCGGCCAGCGCATTTATATTGAAATCAATGAGAAATATCATTTATTGGCACTTCCATCGATTTATGAATTAGGATTTAATTATGCGCGCTGGTATTACAAAACAAAGGACGATGTGATCATTGTTACGAATTATACGGTTGTAGATTCACCAATAATCAATACAAGTGTCATCTCAAAGCAAGGGAAGCCCTATAAATTTTTAGTTACAAACCAAATTACAATGCAGAATAATGAATATGAAGTTCCTTTTCATTATCATGTAACTGACAACAGCACTGTCCGTTTTACAGCTGATGAAAAGTCTGACAGTGCAAAGACCTACCCTAATCTGGCTTATCAAATAGAAGTTATGGGTGCAGATTTCGAAGTTAGTGATGAGCAGAAATTGGCTCATAATATTAGCTCAGGTTCAGCTTCTCTCGTTGTATTAGATATTTCTTCTACCAATACATTTGAAATGAGAATCCAAGGGTCCTTAAATGGTGAAATAGGTACATCATCTGACCGTTGTTTTGAGGAAGAAGTGAGACACTATCGCCAATATTATAACAAACTATTACGTGGCTTTAACTTATCATTATCTGGTGAAAATAAACTTGATAACTTTAACGCAATAGCGCATTGGTATACGCATAACATGCTCGTCCATTTCTCTGTTCCGCATGGTTTGGAACAATACAGTGGAGCAGCCTGGGGAACAAGAGATGTTTGCCAAGGCCCTTCCGAATACTTTTTAGCAACCCAGCATTTTCAAACTGTTCGGCAAATCATAAGAACAGTATATTCCCATCAATACGAGGATACAGGAAACTGGCCACAATGGTTTATGTTTGATAAATATGAAAGTATACAACAAGAAGACAGCCATGGTGACATCATTGTTTGGCCACTAAAGTTAATTGCAGATTATATCAATATCTCAGGAGATTACCAAATACTAGAGGAAAAAGTACCTTATACCAGTCGCAAGACATTTGAATTCACAAAAAATACTGCGACCATTCTGGAACATATTCAAAAGGAAATCTCATATATCAAAGATCATTTCTTACATGACACGCACTTATCTGCTTATGGTGGCGGAGATTGGGATGATACACTGCAACCAGCAAGTAATCAATTAAAGAAATATATGTCAAGCAGCTGGACAGTTGCCTTAACTTATCAAACCTTTAAAGCATTCTCAGAAATTTTAGGAAAAGTTCATCCAAAAGAAGCGGAGTCAATACAACAATTAGCTTGCGGCATCCGCCGGGACTTTAACAAATATATATTAAAAGACGATGTGATTCCAGGTTTCGTCTATATGGAGAATTCAGATCATGTTGAATATATGTTACATCCTGCAGACAAAAAAACCGGTATTCACTATCGTTTGCTGCCAATGCAGGAAAGCATTATTGCAGAATTATTCGATTTGGAACAAGCGCAGCATCATTATGAAATTATTAAAGAGCATTTACAATTTCCAGATGGCGTACGATTAATGGACCGACCTGCCACCTATACAGGCGGGGTAAGCACCAATTTCCAACGAGCAGAACAAGCGTCTAACTTTGGTCGAGAAATTGGTCTCCAATATGTTCACGCTCATATACGTTTTATCGAGGCTATGGCAAAATTAGGTAACGCTGATGAAGTATGGAATAGTTTAGCCGTTATTAATCCTATTCAAATAAAAAATGTTGTCCCTAATGCTGAAATTCGTCAAAGCAATACCTACTTTAGCAGTTCTGATGGCAAATTCAAAACACGATATGAAGCGCAAGAAAACTTTACCGCATTAAAAAATGGATTAGTTCCAGTCAAGGGCGGCTGGCGTATTTATTCTAGCGGCCCTGGAATCTATTTAAATCAATTAATATCCAATGCTTTAGGAATTCGCCAAAACAATCAAGATTTAATTATAGATCCTGTTATATCTTCAGATATGGATGGTTTGCACTTTGACTTTATGATTATGGACAAAGAAGTAACATTTATATATCATCTAAATCAGCAGGAAAAGCATGTTTCTATTAACGGAAATATAGTTGATTCAGCAGGAGTTGTTAACCCTTATCGAAGTAGTGGATTTATTGTTAAACGAAATGTTTTGGAAGAATGGTTAACAGAGAAGAATAATATAATTGATATTTACTTATAGAGTGCTATTCGTTTTGTAGACTCAAATCTAGAAATTAAATAAAAAATCATGGTATCTTTATCGAACATGTAACCCTTCCTGATAAATTACTTTATAAGTTATCATATGATTTTCTGTTGGAGTATCCTTATGCTTAAAGACGTTTTCAATACAAAACTAATAATTATACATGTATAAGCCCCCAAAAATTTTTGGGGGCTATTTTCATTATAAATCATTCGACTTCATCACCATTTTGATAGCTATCCTTCTCTTAAAATCTAAACTCCACTTACCGCACCTTTAGCCCGCTTTACCTCATCCATAAAAATCTTCGCACGCTTAGGGTCTATTGGATTCTTCATATCTCCATTCTTAATCCAGGTTGCTACACATACACCATCATAATGCTGCAGCAATTCATAGACGTTTTCTCCTGTTGCGCCTCCGCCTAAGAATATTGGTGTGTCTTCTACTTTTGTCCTTGCCTTTTTTACTAACTCTAAACTCTCACTTGGATTTTTCCCTGCAATAAATAAACCGTCCGCAAATGCCTCATGTACAGATTCCCATGCTGCATCCTGAATTGGCTTTGCTCCTAAAGGTACACCATGTACCTCATATACATCTGCAAATACTGGGACATCGCTTTTTATTCTTTTTCTAAGCTCGTTTATTTCTACACATTGCGCTTCCAGTAATCCTGCACTTGTTACTTCTACACCGGTAAACAGGTGTTCCACTCTTACAAAATCTGCGCCAATTGCATCTGCTACTGATAAGCCTGCTACTCCATCCCAGTTCATCAGCACACCTAATATCTGATCAGGGAACTCCCTTTTTATCGCATCTCCTATTTGAGTCATATAAGCGATAGCTTCCGGCGAAGCAATTTGTTTAATTGGCATATCATTCATATTTTGGAGGACGATTCCGTCAAAACCATTTTCCAGCACCATTTCGGTTTCTTTTAAGGAATGATCGATAATCTCCGTTATTTTTTTATTAGTATGTCTATAGCTCCCCGGTAATGGATCAGGCTGAACCATGGACAACGCTAGACCTTTGGTATTTATCTTACTCACTAGTTATTCCCCCTTCAAGCTATCATGAAATTTTTTACTATTGTTAAATAATTGATTAGCAGGAATGATTCCTTCTTCAGTAATTATTGCGGTTATATATTTTGACTCAACGCCAAGCAATTCCGGACAATTAAAATCGATCTTGCTTTTTACATTTGAATCCCAATTAGAGGCTAATTCCTCTGTTAAATCATTTATTTTCAGCTGTTTTTTATAGCCATATATCGCTCTTATATCAACTTTTATCATTGGTGTCAGCACGTATAGTGGAATATTGAATTCTTTACATACTAATCCAACGATATCTGAACCTGTTGTATTAAAGGTTGTACCATCTGGATAAAAGGTTTCCGCACCGAAAAATGCACCATCACATTCCTTTAAATAGTACATAATGGCTGCGTCCGGGATAAATTTAATCTGATGACCAGCTTCTCTGCAAGCTTCTATAAAGGGATAACCACCATTAATTATTCTGCTTTCCGGGATAACGATAGTATAATTTTTATTTTCATTATTTAAGTTTTGCAGCCATTTATTTACCGTACTAGAGTAATCAAAAACCATGATTGTTTTCATTGATGAAGCAGCTTCAACCCCGTACTCCACTACTTTATTTATTGCTTTCTCTGATTGAATCAGATAATTATTCTTTTTTTGGATGATAAGTTTCGACGCTTCTTCCGCATCTAAGTTTCTTACTTCATCAATATTTTTTATCATAATATTAATGGCATTACTAATTGCCTGACTCGCTGCACCTCTTGTTTCAATGAAGTATTGGGAAAGGGTTTTGATTTTATCTACTACACTATGTACGGAAGAATGATTCTTTTCTCCGATTAACGCAATAGATTCAATCATATCGCCTATCATACTAATATGCTTGCTGGCTCCTAACACCCTTTGATAAACGATATCATCAAATGCTTGTATACTTTGTTCATCATCTAATGTTTGTCTGGCATCTTCTACTTCTATCATACTTACACCCATTCCTTTCACTTCGATTCAAATACAAAATAGCCTACAATAATTTTGTATCTATTTCTCTTATCGTTGTTTCCAATACCATAACTATTTTTTCTCCGTCTTTTTTAAAGTGACAGCTTTTTATTTAGAAATATTTAGTTGATGAAAATCAAATTCTTCTTTATCAATAAATTGCTCATACTCTGCTAAAGAAGGTAAGGATGTAATAGCTCCTTGTTTCGTAACGGAAAGCGCTGCAACATTTACTGCATTTTTTACCGATATATCCAAATCACCACTTCTAATCCAAAAAAAAGATACAGCACCTACAAAACAATCTCCAGCTCCTGTTGTGTCTACCACATTTACTTTAGAGGCAGGGTAATGTTTGATTATATCTCCCGTCTTAAAGACCGCTCCTTCCCCACCTAAAGTGATGACAATATTATCGATACCTATTTGAGAAATGATTTCTACTGCCTCTTTAGCTGAATCAACAGAATTCACATCCATACCTGATAAAAATGAGGATTCGGGTTCATTGACAATTAATAAATCAACTAATTTCAAAACTTCGGAATCAATATCTACAATTGGAGCTAAATTTAAGATGATTTTTTTACCTAAATCAGAGGCCATTTGAATCGTATATTCTCCCACTTGTTTATCCATCTCCAGCTGAAGAACTACTCCTTCCGCCCGCTTCAATTTATCTAACGAATGCGTAACATCCTCTTCTGTTAAAATAGCATTCGCACCTTTATAGGTAACAATTGAATTATTACCAGATTGATCTACACTTACCATCGCAATACCGGTTTGAATCCCTGGTGAAATCAATACATTCTCATCATCAACGCCAGCCTGAGCTAATTCATTTTTCATCACTGTTCCAATGTGATCATCACCAACGCGGCCAACCATTGCGGTTGTTGCAGTTAATTTAGCTGCTGTAATTACCTGATTTGCTGCTTTCCCGCCAGGTCCTATACTAAAAGAATTGGAAGCAACAGTCTCACCAGGCTCCGGCAATTTATCTACATAACCAACATAATCCATATTTAAGCTTCCATAAACAATCAAGTCATATTTATTTTCCACTTTTTTCATTCCCTTTGAATATAGTTTTTTTGCTATCATGCTGCATTCATTAGAGAAACCCGCTATAATCGAGTAAGATAATCCAGTAACTCATGCCTAAATAAAATCTTATTATCGCCCCCTATATCTTCTGCTAATTCTCCTATTTGCGGTTTGCTAATATTTGATTCTGCTACAATATCATTATTCCAAAATATATTTCTTGCAGAATCATCCGCTATAATACGTTTATTGGCCATTGCAATCACTCTTGAAAAATTGTCCGCAACAAATTCCATATCATGAGTAATGGTGATTACGCTCCTGCCTTCCCCCTGTAAGATATCCATCAATTCGGCAAGCCGATTAATTCCATTAATATCTTGTCCGGCGGTTGGTTCGTCTAAAATCAAGTAAGGAGTATCCAGTGCAACAAAAACAGCAATAGTAACAAATTTTCTAATCGAGTAAGGAATATCGAAAGGTTTCATATCCATATATTGCTGAATACCTGTCAGTTCAGCCGCCCGTTCTACTCGTCTATTAATTTCCTCATCGGTCAGTTTAGAATGTTTAAAAGAATATTCCAGTTCAGCCTTCACCGTATTGTTAAAAATTTGATCGTCTGGATTCTGAAACACATAGCCTACATATTGGGAAATTTGAGCAACAGTTTTATCTTTGGTATTTGTACCGTCTACTAATACATCTCCTTGGGTAGGCTTATGCAATCCATTCAATAACTTTACCGCTGTTGTTTTGCCGGCACCATTTTGTCCGACAATCGCAACCCTCTCGCCTTTTTCAATAGTAAAATGAAGGTTTTCATTTGCTACATATCCATTTGGATAAGCAAAAGAGACATCTTTAACTTCTAATGACATATCTTTTCACTACCTTTTTTCAGAATTTGCTCTCTTGCTTGAGATCTTGTAATAGCAAAGGTGTCGAAAGGTTTGCCTTGTTCCTTCATATCATTACTCAGCAAGGCAATTTGTGGAATATTCACACCTTCATTTAATAAATTCACGTTGGAAAATACGTCACTGGTTTTTCCATTCGTAATTAACTCTCCTTGTTTAATAACTAAAACCTCATCCGCATATTCAGCTATTAAATCAATTTTATGTTCCACAAGGAGAATCGTTTTGCCCTGCTCTTTTAATAAATGAATAATTTCAAATATATCGGATGTACCCTTCGGATCTAACTGTGAAGTTGGTTCATCGATTACAAGAATGTCTGTTTCCATCGCAATAATGGAGGCAAAAGCAACTCGTTGCCGCTGTCCGCCAGAAAGTTTATTTGGATTGTTTTTAACTAAATGTTCTATTTTTAGTTGTCTAACAACATTAGTGACTCTATCAATAATTTCTTCTCTTTCCACACCTAAATTCTCTAATCCTAATGCAATTTCTTCAAAAACCGTTTCTTTGATACCACTGATTTGGGTGAAAGGGTTCTGAAATATATATCCAATCGTTGAAGCTAATGCACTGCTTTCCCACTCGCGGATTTCTTTTCCTTTAATAAAAACCTCTCCTGTCAAATCCCCTCCATAAAAACTGGGGATCAGACCTTTTATTAAATCGCAAAAAGTTGTTTTTCCTCCGCCATTTTCACCGATAATGCCATAGAGCTTACCTTCTTCAAAAGCATAATTAATATTTTTCAAAGCATCTGCTTCAGCCAGCGGGTATCTATAAGATACATTTTTCAATTCAATATAACTCATAATACAACCCCCAAAATGATCAGACCTAAAATAAGAATGTCTACTAATATCACCAATATTTTTTCCAAAGCTGGTGTAGGACGGAGAAAACGCAAATGCGTATTAGGATTGGCAGATGAGAATGCTCTAGCATCCATGGCAATTGTTTTTTCCTCCGCCCCAGAAATTGCTCCCAAGAATAGTGGACTTAGAACAGGGACAAATGCTTTGATTCGGACAAACACATTCCCCTCTGTCTCGATTCCTCTGGACCTTTGTGAATCCATAATGACTTTTGTTTTATCCTTTAAATCAATAATCAACTGTAACGATGACAAAATCATGAAACTAACATTGTGTGGCACGCCGATTTTTTCTAAGGAATAGGTTAAATCCTCTGCTTTTATCGTCACCGTACAAAGGACAAGAATTCCACAAACGACTAACATGATCGTCGCGTATTGAATACCTAAGTCAATTCCTTCCTGTGTGATATTAATAATCCCATAATTAAATATCATATTTTCACCCGGCCAAAAGATAGCACGCACAATGAAAAAGAAAGGGCCAATAACCAAACCAAGTTTCAGAAATGGACCGATAAAACTTTTGAAACGACCAGCTGCAACCGCTAACAAAATAAACACCAAGGTTATCACAACGTTCACTTGCCAATGCTGAAAGAATAACGTAATTAATCCTAAAGCTATATAGATATTAATTTTGTTCAAAGGATTCAAATTTAAAAGCCAATTCTTACTTAATTGTGGACTACGATAAGAATTTATAAATGTCTCGTCCATCATACACTCCTCCTGAACAATCAGTTTATTTTTTATATGCGTCCAAAAAGACATTACCATTTGGCAGCTTAACAAGTGTTTTTTGCGGTATATTTCTAATAATTAAGTAAGCTACCAATGCTGTCGGAACCTTATCAATAATATCCACCGACATATTAGATATAAAAGCACTAGCCCATACCGGTACTCCAGACCCCATTAATATTCCCCCAAGTACACCTGTTCCACTAACACCAAATCCGTTAAATAGGAAGTAAGAAATCAGACTTCCTGATATCCCGACAATCAGTCCCATAATTGCACCAGCTCCAATTGTTTTCGGAACAGTAGTAAAAAACCCTTTTTTAGCCAAGTATCCCGCTAATAATCCCATCAGCATGAAATTAATGACATAGAATAACGATTGAGGATTTGTAATCGAAATACTTAAACAGGTAAGTAAACCAACAAGGATACCTGCAAATGGTCCAGCAATTGCTCCAATAGTAAATGTCCCGATAGTATCTAAAAATAAAGGCTACTTCAATAAAACAGCAATTTGACCACCAACAAAATTAACCGCAACACCAATAGGTATTAAAAAGATTAATAAACCCATGTTTCTATTTTTCATAACCCTTATTTCTCCTTTAATAACAAATTTTTTCTATCAACATTCAACATTATAAAAACGAAAGAAAGATTCCCTCATTCTCATTAAAATTTCATTTCAACTTTTCCCCCATTAATAAAAGGCACCCAAGGATTCACCATTTCATCACCAAATTTATCTGGTTTCTTTTCAATTGCAAAAAGATACGTAGAATCTTCATTAACCGGATAAGCAGGACTATGCCAAACTCCTTTATTGATTACTATGCCCTGGCCAGGTTTAATCCGAAAACATTGCACAGTCAAGATATCCGGCTGTTCATCTGGATCATCTATATCAGAACAAAGTGCTACAGGCTGAATGATTTCTTTATCTAAAGCGATTAACAACTCTTCTCTGCTGACATGACGTTCCATTGCATCTACTACAAGCTCTCTTTGTTTTGTGTTTACTAGCCCCATTCCTATCGGCTCTGAGACATCTAACATAGCAATGTAATTCCAACAATCCCAGCCCTCTCCTACTTTCGGAGGCGGTGTATTGGGAATCTCAATTACCTTGCCGAATTTTTCAAATTCAGCAGCATTAATATCTTTCACTGTTGTGTACTTAGACATGTTCGTCACTCCTTAAAAATAATATTCTCTTACTTATATTTAATAATTAAAACGCTTTCTTTAAATTTCAAAAACAAAGCTAGATTATTTTTCTAGCAGCACTTTATAGCATAATTGTAATAAATTCCTATAATACGTTGTATTGTGCTAAAGGTTATTTAGCCATTGATAAGAATATCTATAAATCCAGCCTCCTTTTCAAAAAATTATATATATTTGATAATCAATATAGTATATTACGTTATCGTTTGTGTCAACATTTTATTTTTTAAACAAACATAATATAACATAAACAAACATAATTGTTGTTAATAGCCATATAAATAGCTATAATGATCTTAACGATAGTATTCTAGGAGGAAACTTAATGTTACGAGAAGAGAGACTAAAGGAAATAGAAAGAATATTGCGTGAAAGAGGACGTGTGGAGGTAGGTAATTTATCTAGAATATTTAATGTCACTGAAATGACTGTGCGAAGAGATTTAGATGAGCTGGCTACCCAGCAAATAGCTGTTCGATCACATGGAGGAGCAATCATTCATTCTGATAGGTTACTAGCTGAACGGCCTTATGAGTTAAGAATTTTAATGAACAGAGAAGAAAAAGAAAAGATTGCTGAAGCAGGTCTCTCTTTTATTAATGACGGGGATAAGATATTTATTGATTCCAGTACTACGGGATATTGCCTTGCCCATTCCATTCCTAATGAAAAAAGACTGTTAATTGTTACTGGAACCTTATCAACAGCAGTTGAATTAAACAATCGTCCCAACTTGCAAGTTGTATTTATTGGTGGTGATTTAGAAAAAGAAACTGGTTCCAGCAAAGGACATTTTGCTGAATTAATGATTAACTCTATGAATTTTGACATAGCTTTTATAGGCGTTCCCAAAATAACTCCAGCAGGCATACTCACTACCTCCAGTATTGATGAGCTAATGACTAAAAAAGCGGTCATTAAAAAAGCTAAAAAGGTTATAGTGTTAGTAGATAGTTCAAAAATTGGTGAACCGGACTTTTTAGAGTTGTGTCATATAAGTAAGATTGATACGATTATTACCAATAAAGGTATTGATGAAGGATTTTTACAGACTTGTGAGGAAGAAGGAGTAGAAGTTGTATTGACGGATGTGTGAAGGTCGGGATGAACAAACTCTTTTAATATTCATTTACCCCTAAAAATGATTTACGCTTACTGTTATTGCTTTACAAGCCTTGGCAATATTGTACTTTATCAATGACTTAGGATAACTCTACACGTAAAGATACTAAATATATACCCTTAAGATATATATTCTTCTTGATATACTATTCTCATAGCAGCTTCTTTCAAGTAAGAACTTGCAGTCTTTAGTATTATTTTGAAACTATTAGAACCTGCTCCTTAGATTTTCATATAAACAGTAGCATCATCCTTTTGTATATAAATGTTATGATATCTATAAAGGCTACTTGTATACTAGTTGGTAGTAGCCTATGAAACTATTTTTCACTAATGAAAAAAATTAAGAAATAGATTTCGATATATTACTCGGTATCTTGATTGATTAAGAAGAATCTCGAGGAAAAAGTTATAAAATTAATCGGCTTCTTAAACAGGCGGCAATTAGATTCTAGACGGAAGAAATATTATCTTTAAAGGCCTGTTTGGTCCGGAAAATCGTGGTTGGTTATTAGAGATATAGAGGTTTTGGAGACGATTTATCATACCGAGAAAAATGCTCAAACCATATGAGGTTTGGGCATTTTTTATGTTCGGTGATTAGGTGGGTACTTTGATTTACCCAAACAGAAACTGACAACGTTAAGATGAGCGGTATACTATTCTAAAAATGTACTTCTTGCTATAATTGATATAAGCAGAAATTGTATTTTACTTTATTGTTTCAGTAATAATTATCATTCGAAAGTGGTACATTTCTTTAGTGAGAAATCTCCAGGTTTAGAAGAAAGATCGTTTTTCTAAGTGAATTCATTATCCATGTGCTAACCTTAGGCGAACATTAATTACTAGGGAGGTTAGCACCTATTGATTTAACAATGTTTTAAGCTATTTCATGTACAGATTCATTGAAATTTAAGAATCCATATTTCAGGTTAGCACTTTTACAGGTATAAAACCTTGTCGTATCAGGGATGAAAGTATGCGCTTTCGCACTCTATATGGGTGCGTGGATTGAAATTGTTATAATGCCTAATAATCACTCTTAAATTATTTTCGCACTCTATATGGGTGCGTGGATTGAAATCTGAAGGTTCCACTCTTACATTTGATGTTTCAAACTTCGCACTCTATATGGGTGCGTGGATTGAAATGATTGCCTACGGAAATAGCCAGCCGTGTAGCGATTTCGCACTCTATATGGGTGCGTGGATTGAAATCGGCTTACCATGATAGTCCCGGTACTCTTTCTTTTCGCACTCTATATGGGTGCGTGGATTGAAATTATTGGAGAAATGGAATCCATGCTATTAACTATCTTCGCACTCTATATGGGTGCGTGGATTGAAATAACTTCACCTTTTTTAACCTGTACAATCCGATCATTCGCACTCTATATGGGTGCGTGGATTGAAATTTCGGTCCACAAATCGAGGATATGGCAAGATCTTTTCGCACTCTATATGGGTGTGTGGATTGAAATAACTGTTTAGATTGTGTCTGGATAACAGGTTGTTTTCGCATTCTATTTGGGTGCGTGAATCTAAATTTGGTTAACAGTTCTTGTACCTCTGCCAAGCTTACTTCGCACCCTATATGAGCGCATAGATTAAAATAAATTTGTACATTCGTTAACAATATTGCCAGTTTCCTAAAACATAACTAGATTGTCTATAAAACTATACTAGCATCACCATAATTCCCTCCCCTCAATGTTATTCTAAGAATACTTATCCTCTAATCTTTTAATCACTCTATCAGTATAAAGTAAAGATATGTAGTAGCTTAATGCTGCCAGAGTATAAATAAATAGACTCCCCCAATCAAAACTTTGAGTGTATGAGTAACTCCTAAATTCAAGCACTGCTCCTATTATTAGTCCTGCAATTGCATAATTTAATACGCTCCATCCTTTCAATTTATCCAATATAATAGACAATGGAGCACCAAGTAAAAAGAAAAATAGAAAAGAAACGATATAAATAAATATTAATATTATTATAGACGCATTTGAAATTTGATTGAAAGCAGCAACAGGATCTATTACTAATGCGATGATAACCACTAAAACAAGAAGCACTATCGGCGCTAGTAAAGACGCAAAAATTCTACTCATAAATTAAATCCTCCTATCCAAAAAATAACATAATCATTTTCAAATTAAAATAATTCATCTTTTACTACCCTGCCGCTCTATATACAATTAAAATTGATTCTAGAACAGTACCATCCTTACATGATGCTATATTCAAGAATAAATCATCCTTTGGCCTCCTCTCCCTGCACATACAACTCCAGATTTTTCTGATAATAAATCATAAAAAATCATGTATAATAGCCTCATACTTATTTACATACAACTTTATAATCCAAGAGAACATTCTAGAGTACGCTTGTTGCAGACAGTGAATTTGTCCTGCTTGTTGCTTAAAAAGATGAAGCGTCATGATATAAATTTATTGAAGAATGAAAACAATCGAAGAAAAGTGGGGCTAATATGACATATGTAGCTGTTTTTGATATCGGAACAACAGCAGTAAAAGGAATTTTGGTTGATAAAGACGTACAGATTACGGAAGAGCATTCAGTGGAGTTAGCAACCTTTCTATCAGAGGAAGGAATGATCGAACAACAACCAGAGGATTGGTGGAAAGCGGTCATCCATATTGCATCGCTTTGGTGGGAAAATGGTATTTCTCCTGACTCTATTCGAGCAATAACCTTTTCAGGTCAAATGGAAGATGTTATTTCCATTAGTGAGGCGAATACGTATCACGCTATTTTATATTCGGATACCAGAGCTGGAAAAGAAGCGGAATGGATTAATATGCAGTGTCCTGAAATTCGCAGTTATACCGGGAATAATGTAAGTGCCTCCACCCCACTTGCAAAAATGAAATGGTTAGAAAATCATTCCCCTGATCAGTATGCAAATACAAAGAAATTTGTATTTAGTTCAAAGGACTATGTTATTTATAAACTGACGAATGAAGCAGTCACTGATCCAATCACTGCTGCAACTACTGGAATAATGGATCTTAAAAATCGTTCATGGAACGAGGCAATCTCTCAAACTTGCAGAATAGATGAAGAAAAATTACCTAAATTACTAGAAGCAGATAGTGTCATAGGAACAATCACAGAAAAGGCTGGTAAACGAACCGGGTTTTCGACATCTACCATTGTCATGAATGGAACTGGTGATGCGGGAGCAACCACACTCGGCGCTGGTGCAGTCCATGAAAATGATTGTTATTTTTATATGGGTACCACAGGTTGGCTGGCAATGGTAGAAAGAAATGAAGGACAGTTAGACTCCTTATCAGAAAGTCATTTTAATCTGGCTTTTGTAGAAAAATCACATCGTATATCCGTTGCGCCATTACTTAATGTTGGAAATGTCCACAAATGGGCGGTTCAATTGTATACGGATCAAAATACTGCACATAAATATGAAACGTTTGAAGCTTTAATTGAAAAAACGGAGCCTGGCAGTGGCGGTGTATTATTTTTACCTTATTTGAACGGGGAAAGGAACCCAATGATTGACCCGCAAGCAAAAGGTGCCTATTGGGGAATGACACCACAAACAGAGCGGAAGGACCTGGCGCGCGCTGTCTTGGAGGGTGTAACTTTCTCCTTAAAACAAACACTAGAAATGTATGATTTAGATGACCAGCGTACAATTACATTAATTGGCGGAGGGTCAAAGAGCAGTAATTGGTGTCAAATGGTATCAGATATTATGAACCATCCAATTAGAGTTCCGTTAAATAGCGAGTATTTACCATCTATCGGGGTTGCGTCTACGGCTTTTATTGAACTGGGATGGTGTGAATCTTATCAAGAATTTGTTAATACCTTTGTAAGAAGCATCCCGAGTAAAAACTATATGCCGGATCAAAAAAGAGCAGAGGTTTATGCAGCACAATATGAGACTTTTAAAAGGTTATATCCTGCTCTGCAGTCAGTGTATAAGTGAGTTTGCTTTGGGGCTATTTAATGTTTGTTTAGGTCCATTTTTCTCCATCAGATAATGGATAAGATTATTTGGTGTGGGCTATTACAAAAAAGAACAAATAGAGAAATGTAATAATTGTTTTATGGATTAATAACAAGAATCTCATCTTTTTTTCTCCAATAAGTGTACTATAATTCAGATTGCTTATAATTTTTTCTTAGATACTGAGATTTCTAAAGGGAGGAAGATAATAATGTGTAGAAAATTATTTAAGAATGTTATCCAATATATTGATAACGAGATTCCAAGATCTATACTTATATCGATTATAACCTTATTAAGCACTACTATAGCTTACATTTATGGACAATTATTTATTATGCATTATTTTTTTAAAGGTAATTTTACATTTTTGGATATTATTATAAATCCTCTACCAATAGCATATGGGCATATATTATTTATTGGAGGTATTTTAATAGTAGGTTGTATTTGTCTGATTGCAATACTCACTACTATTTTAGTAAAGTGGAAACATCGCTATTCCCATTTAATTCTCATGATAATATGCTTTATTTTCTTAAATTATATAATTGTTATGATTTTTACTAACGGCAATCAACTAATAAACACAGCAATTTTTTGTATTTACATTTTAACTATTTTCGGCGCTATTTATTTCTTTATAGACTTTATGACAAATTTTAAGTTTGGTTTATCAGTATTTGCAATATGATTTATTACTGTTCTTATAATTGATATATTTAGCTTAAGTGACTGGCATCATTTTATAGAAACATTCCGAAACATTCTTACCATTCCTTTTTTCAGTTTTTTTATTATATATACCATTTCTAGATGTATAGTTTGGAAAATTGGAAAACCGAAACTTAAAAACTTTGAATACATTTATAAAGAAGTAAATTCAGTTTTTAAAGACCTATCTTTTAAATTAAAAGGAGTAATCATAAGTATGGTCTCAATCGGTTTGGTAATTTTAGCATTCACAATATTTATTGGTCTGTTATCTCTAATAAATGATTGGACAATATCAGATAGAGATTTTGATCAAATCAGTGTCAATGGCAATACCTTAAAAGGAATTTATATTGGTGTAAAAGAAGGTACACATTATTATATTAATGAAGAAAATAAGCTGATACAGACCAATTCTGAGATTATAGTTTCACCAATTGATAATGATTAATTTTTTATAAATTTCTTACCAAATTATACAAATAAGTCTTTTTTAGCTCACTTAACTATTTACAAACTAGAGATGTACCTACATTTAATTTGCTCCGCTTATAGTAGACATAGGTTTTTTATTATTTCTCTGTTTACTATAAGCCGAGCATTTACTATGTTGGATTAAGCATAAGCTAGTTGAACAGATTCAAGCGATACAGTATTAATTAGCAAATGGGAAATCCATAAAAGCTGTAACTAAAGAACATGAAATAAATGAACCTACGCTCAAAGCACAGGTCCGTAAGCTTTTTCTTTAATATAGATGCTAGTTCTTCTCTATGCCCGTATTTATGGATCTTAATACATGCTTTTACTTATCTACTCCCCTTCATTATGCCCTGTGCTTTATTCATTTTTACAGAAGCCAATACAGGATATTATAAATATGGTTAAATTCATAAGGATATGATTAGTTGATAACTAAACTACAAAAAATTATATTGAAAATATGGAACTAAATATATCTATATACTTACCAATCCTATTTATTTTAGTTCAAGAGCTGATTATTTAGCTCATGGTTGAATACTCTATAAAATCGATAACAATGTCCTTTTCCCATTCTTCATACACTACATGCGCAGTTTCATTAACAAATAATACCCTTACTTTTTAAAATCATATTATTTCCAGCCATAATTACCTCTTTTAATCAAAATTCGACAATATGGAGGAATTTTCTTCATTAAAAAATTATCCTATAAAAAACTTTAATGTAAAATCTTTAACTTTCTATGTAAACAGAAAAGCACCCTCTCCATGTTGATGTAGGTGCTGTCTCTATTCTTCTATCCGTGTGTTAAAATCCAAACTAGCTTTTTCTAAAGTCCTTAATTTTTCCCTGGATGTTTATAAACATATTCAGGAAAATCGGTAATGATACCATCTACGTTACGTTCAAATAAGTTATCTGCTTGTTCCTGCGTTCGTACTGTATAAGAATATACCTTCATCCCGGAATTATGAACACGGTCAACAAGCTCATCGGTAACGATATTCATATTCGGATTAAAGAAATCAGCATAAGTTGCAAATTGTGCCAACTGTTCATCAGTAACATTTGCCCAAGCTGTACCAGCAAGGACACCGTGAGGGATATTCTGCAGGAGTGCCTTTGATTGTTGCACAGATTCATGATTAAAAGACTGGATAATAATTTTTTCGTTATTAGGTTTATGCATATTACGCTCTATTAAGGCTTCAGCGACTTTTTCTTCCATACCCGGATACAATTCAGGAGATTTTAATTCTATTAATAATCCAATCTTCCCTCGATATGCATCGATTATTTCCTCAAAAGTAGGAATTCGTTCACCGGAAAATTCTGGACCAAACCAGCTTCCCGCATCCAATTGCTGAATTTCTTCAAGTGTGTAATCCCCTACAGATCCTGTCCCATTTGTTGTTGTGAGCGTCAAGTAGAAATGAACACTTTTTGCTAATTAAATTTGGACACTTTCTTCCATGAAAATGGAAGAACGGTGTTTCATTCGATAACTATCATCATCATGAAAATGAATAACTTCAGCTCGATGTAAAATTCTATCTAGGATAGCCGTTGTAATCCCTGGATCACCTAGTAATTCTCCCCATTCATTCGGTCCTTTATTAGAAGTTAATATAATTGAAGCCTTATCATAAAGGTCGTTAATAAGATGGAAAAATAAATTCGCTTCACGTGTATCCATTGCCATAAACATTAAATCATCAATAATCACTAAATGAGAGGAACGAATTCGTTTCATTCTCGTTTGTGATTTTCTGGTAACTTCTTCTGTTTTTAATGTTTGAATCAGCTGCCCCATGGAAATAAAAGAGACTTTATATCCTTTTTGTATAGCTTCTATGCCCAGCCCTGTGGCTAAATGTGTTTTACCTACACCTGGCGGTCCTAAAACGATTAAATTATAGAGTTGATCTAGCCAGTTAAACTCCTTTAATTGATTTACTTGTCTTTTGCTGAGTGATTGCTGCTCATCTAAATGAAACTCGTCCAACGTCTTATAGGAAGGGAATGCAGCCCATTTTAATCGTTTTTCGATTAATTTTTCATCCCTACGTTTTAATTCATATCCAGTCAATTGTTTCAAAAGTACTTGATATGTCCAATCTTCTGACTCTGCTTGTTGAATCAGAGATGGCAAATAATTTGCCGTCTCTGTGAGTCTCAACGATCGAAACTGTTGTTGTATTTCTTCTATTGAATGACTCATACCGTTGCTCCTTTCAATAACTCTATATAAGAATCCAATTCTCTTGTTTTTGGCTTGATTTGAAGCAGCGTATCATCCATACCATGCAATGTTTTGATAGCTTCTATTTGCGGAGGCCTTTGATGAGAATCCGTTTGTCTTTGGATAAACTCTACGACATCTCTAAACTCTGTTGCACTATATATTTTGCGTGCGACACATTCTTCTAAAGCTTGGTTCCTTCGTTCTCTTGCTACTGTTTTTGATACCTTTAAAATAAGAGATAATTGATCTCGTATATAACGAGGATATCTTTGGTGAATTTCCTGAAGGAAATCAGAAGCCATTTCCTTATCATCAAAGTACGTCGATACCGTTTCTATATAGGCAGCTATTCCTTTAGAACGGTCTCTGGTATGTTGAGAATCTTGAATCAATTTCCCTTTCTCTAAACTTAATGTGTGTTTGGCAATGATTGCTCCATTCGATTCTTCACGTATTATTAATTCGTTTTGATCGCTTATTTCAATAAAAACTTCTTTATCTTTTTTATATGTACCAAGTGGTACCGAATACCGATTCGATTGATAGATAATAGTATTGTCCTTACGAACATTTCTTGTTATACTATTATCGATATTTGAAATTGAAATTTTTTTGTTGACTGGTCTTAAGTGTTGTTTTTCTAGGGCAAACACTTCGACTGGTCTTTTTTTTGTTGTATTATGCACTTTTCCGTTTCCCGTTCGAATCAGCCATGCTAAACAGGATTCATTCCATTTATCTATATGGTGAAATACGCGGTTCTTCGCAAAATTCTTCTTCACAAATCCTACGACATTTTCAATCTTCCCTTTACTTTCTGGATCAGCTTTTCTACATACAAAGAGCTTTAATTTTCTTGCTTCCCTGTATGCTTGAAATTCACTGGTAAGGATGAGATCACCTTCATTTTCACTTACTACGATAAGGGAATCTTGATCATAAGCTAACTCATATGGAATTCCTCCAAAATACTGAAAAGCATCTTCGTGAGCTTGAATCATATCTTTTGTTGTAAAAGGACGGGAGAGCCACACAACGTATTTATAACGAGAGTGCGAAAGCACGAAACTAATAAAATATAATTTCTTTTCCTTTCCCTGGGATGTTTTCTGTATCGTCTGACCAAAATCTACTTGGGCTTGCTGCCCCATTGGTGGATCTGGAATAGCTTGATAGACACGCTTCATCTCTGTTTTTGGAATATGATATTTTTCCCGGAGTGCTTTGACATAACCACGAACGGTACTTTCTCCAACACGTAGAGTTGGAAACCTTTCTTTTAACCAATCATGAACTTGAGCACTAGAAAGATCTGGATGTTCTGTTAGCCAAGTATGAATAAGTAATTCGTAGGCATCTAATTTCTTCTTTCTTGTCTGTGTGGAAGCTACCCACTCCGCCATTTCCTGAGGAGACTTTTCAAGGTATTTATATACTGTTGTTCTTGATATACCTAGTTTTCTAGCTATTCTCCGTATTTTAAATCCTTCTTGTTTTAGTTGATAGATTTCCATATACACTTTCCATGTTTCCACCTTTCTTACTCCTCCCATTTCTGTATCGTACAAACATGTATTATACAGTAAATGAAAGATTGCAATAGTTAGTTGGTACCTGACGGAACGGCGAGCATGTAACAGGCTGCCGCCCCTACGGGGCAACAGCCTGTTACATGCCTATCCCCCAAGAAAAGTGTTCATTCTTATCAAGCAATAATGGTCTACTTTAGTTTAGCAGTTACAGTTGTACGATCGACGGTTGTATCGTGAATGGCTATCAGCTCTCCATCCTTAGTCATTTGTACATCAATCTCAATATAATCGGCTTTCATTTCAAAGGCTTTTTCAAAAGCAGCCATTGTATTTTCCGGAGCATGACCTGACGCCCCCCGATGTGCAATATTAACCATTTTTTTCTGTTGTTGAACTGTCTGATTACCACCATTGGATGCAAATGCAGGAACTGTGAATACGGACGTGATGATCATTACTGCTAATGATAAAATAGTAACCTTTCGTATCATAATCTTAATCTCTCCCTTTTTCTGTATTTACTTTTTATTATAGAAGTAATCTATTAAGTGAATGTAAACTGTAAGATAAAGAAATGTAAGATAAACTAAGAGATTCGTAGTGGTTCAAAAGATTTGCCAGAGAAGAACGGACAACTGCTGAACTTATTATTTGTTGTTAATTTTTAAAATTCATATATTCACCTCCATTTTTATTGTTAAATTAACTATAGTCATTATTCTTATTGACATTTTAAGCCATACATAGTTATTTCTACATACTTCGTTAATATCCTTTAAAAATTTATAAAAAATTCAAAATATATAATAATTAATAAAGAATGGATAACAAGTGCAAATGGTATTTTTTCCTTTTAATATAATTAGTTACAACCAATAACCTAAAAAAATTAAACCGTGTCAGCATTTAACCTGGCATCCGATTTTAAATTATTTCCATCTGCCATTAAATACCTCAAGCTCTTTTACTTCATTCATTTTCCCTCCCTCTTAATCAAATTCGATAAAAGGGAGGAATTTTCTTCATTAAAAAAACTATCCTATAAAAAGGCTAGGATATAACTAGCCTCTTCAATATTTACTATCAAGTGGAGAGAATCCTTCTATTTCCATATTTTATAACGCACAGTCCGATACACCCCCTCATCTACACTCAAAACAGAACCATAATTCAACTCAACCTTCCGCTGCTCAAAATACCCCATAGACGTTACAAAAAACAAATACATCATACCCATACCATACCTCATAATTTCCTGATCACTTAAAGGAGCATCAAGCCCACTGCTTAGTTGCCTTGGCTGAACAATTTCTGTTATATAAGAAAGTGTATAAGGGGTATGCGGATTGCTTTTATCCCTCATATACCTCCTAGCCAGGCCTCTTAATAATTGATTATATCCGTCCCATTTAACCACAGATTGATTAGCATATCTTTCTAAAGAATTTGCAAACAAGTTTCTAATTTTATCTGTTTCATATTGACCGTTTCCTACAATTAAGTTTAGTCCATTGCTGCCGTCCATTCCCCTGCCAAACAAATGAATGTCTAAAAACGCAAATGGGCTGACTCTATCCATAACTGCCTTTACATTTCTGGATTCAGCCTGGGAGAAATCATTAAAATCTCTGTTCAAATCTATTCCATTAACATTATATCTGCCAATATTATTGCCTTCAGCATGAGATGTCCTGTCATACCCATAAGGGTTTACCACAGGGATATAAACGATATGGAAATTCCGTAACAGCTTCGCTCGAAATGCTTTATCTCTAAATGTGTTATCCCTCAATTGCTCCATAAATCTTATGCTGTATAAAGCCCCCATCCACTCTGTTCCATGCATACTGGATATTACAAGAATAGTTGGTTTATTGAGATTCCCCATTTCGATCATATACATATCATAATTTCCACTCTCATCTTTACCGATATTACTAACATTATTAAATTGCATTATCCTTTGAACCATCTGAGAATAGGAAGGAAGATTGAGGTTACCAGAGAAGTCATATGGTATTCTAATCATATAAATCCCTCCTATACTTCTCGATAAATTACTTTATAAGTCACCGTATGATTTTCTGTCGGAGTGCCATTATGCTTAAAGGCAAGTCTCGATCCTCCTGGAAGAATCATAGGTGTTTTAAGATTTAGCTTGAATTCTCCATTGCTGGAATCATAAGCTACCACTTCAAAGTTCGCATGCCCATCATTGGAAATTCTTAAGGGTGTAGCAACCCATCTTGTCCCATTCGGATTCACAGTTTGAAATAATTGTCCATCATAATTATAATTAGGTCTAGATTGATCAATATTCAGGATTGGGAAAATATTTTGGCTTGAAGTTGAGTACTCTATAAAATCAATAACAATGTCTTTTTCCCACTCCTCATACACTACATGTGTAGTTTCATTAACAAAAGAAACCCTTGATTCATTTCTTAAAATTATATTGTTTCCAACCATAATTAACTCTCCTTTTTAGTCGTTTAATTAGCTTTAATCATTGGATTTTTACATATCGATATTCTTATTAGGTTACTTCTCCACTTGAAATACAGGTATATTTCAAGTGGAGAAGTTAACTCCCTGACTATCTAACACACTGTTCATGGCAGTCCCAAACTATTTTGTAACGTGCTCAAGATAGCATGTCCAGACAATCTATCAGTCAAAAATAGATTCTACTTTTTTATCGAGTGTAATACCTCACATACTGCGTACTAGCAGTAATATACAACCCACTCTTAAGCTGATACATATAACCATTCCCAACCTGGAACCTGTCTCCAACCACAGTAAATACTTCTCCTTGACTCACAATAACAGCACGATCATCCCAATTCGGAGTGTTGTAAGTCCACAAGGATGGTGTAATAACTTCCACATAACCCTGACCGCTACCACCACCAGATTTCCGGCTTAACCCAAGCGCCTGAGCAATACCATTCGCATGTCCTAAAGCAATGCGATTTAGATAAGCATCAGATTTCAGTTTATTCGCATCTGCAACGGTATCAATGAAGCCATTCTCTGTTAAAACTGCCGGCATGCTTGATTCACGTAAGACATGAAAGTTAGCCCGTTTTTTACCTCGATTGTTAAAGTCCACCTGCTTCATAATTTCTGCATGAAGCTTGTCACGATAAGTTACCGTGTTACTCGACACACTTCCATTAAAGATATAATCTTCATAACCAGTGCCGCCGCCAGCATTGATGTGAATAGATACAAAGTAATCAGCACCCCAGCTGTTTGCATCATTTGTACGCTGTGCAAGACTTCGGGTTGTGTCGCTTGTCCTGCTCATACGAATGGTGTGCCCTTCATAGTCACGATTTAGAATGTCTCTAGTTTTTAGCGCAAGAGATAATGTTACATTTTTCTCTTGCAATCCGTTTGCAGATGCACCTGGATCTGTTCCGCCGTGTCCTGGATCTAAATAAATTTTTGCCATAATAAAATTCCTCCTTAAAATTTAAACATAAAAAATACGCCCTCAATGGCGCTTGCTTTTCTGACACTCTGTATTCAGTATAATTTTTGAATGATGCCAGTGATGCGATACTTCTGTTTTTCCAACCATTAATACCCTTGAGTGACAAGGTCGTAGCTAATGAAAAACTATCGCTTATCTAATTCAAACGCCTCACCCCCTTTAAAAAGTGTTATACAATAAAATAATCAGCGTAATAAGTGCAAAAAACCATCCGCCCCAATTACGGATGATTTCTAATGTGGAGCTTTTCCCTGCTCCACTGGCTTCCATGATGATAATTTTCCTTTGCAGTTTGCCAATTTCCTCACGCAGACCATTGTATTTTCGTATGGTTTCTCTTGTCTGTTTCATTTCAGTTCGTAGTTCTGTAAAATCTCTGCTTATGTTCATAATGAGCTTGTGCAGTTCCTTATTGGTGTATCCTTTTTCAGCCATATTCTGCCCCCTAGCTGACACCATAAGAAAAGCACCCTTAATGGATGCTTTTCTTATTTACGATTGAATTTTAATCAATAGCTACAACAAATCTGAGCCATCATTTAAACCGGCAACGCCTTTTGTATCTAATCCGGCAAAATTATTACCTGCTCTAACTATATTAGAGCCGCTCGAAATATTTAATGCTATGCTGGCCTTGTAATCTGTTCCCAAATTTCTGCAATTGTTGCCGGTGATGCTGACACGTTTCACGTTAGTAGTTAATCTTAAATGGGAATAGATTTCATCGTTCTTATCTCCATTTACTCCTCCAATAGTGTTTCCAGTTATTGTACATGTATCAACTGCTGTAGCATAGATACCATTTTTTCCTGTTCTTTTCACATTATTATTTGCAATTGTTACATAAGCTGATGAGCCTGAAACTCCAATTCCCTGATCTCCAACTGTATCAATAACATTCGCATCTACTGTGACACTCCAAGCATTTCTGCAAGCTATTCCTGTCTTTTTCGCTCCATAAATTCTATTCCCGATAACCGAACTATCCTCTGTATAATTTAGCAAAATAGCATCACTAATAGACTTAGAACGATCAAGGGTAAGAATATTACCTGATACGTTAATTCCCTTTGCTTTTCCAGTAGACTCTCCATATATTTCTATGGCTCTCCCCGCATCCATTCCTCCAGCGATAACATTCCCAGAGATAAAAGCATTCTCCGCTATTTGGGAACGGCCTGTCTGATTACCCTGCGCATCTTCTGTATGACTATTTAGAGGGTCACCAATCATATTTGTTCGCCAATTGATGCCTGCTTTACAATTTACTAATTTATTATTAGTTATCGAAACATTTTTCCAAGAGTACGCTCTGATAGCAAAGCTTCCAGCGTTTTCAATTACATTGTTATCGATATTTATATTCTCATGGTAAACTCCTATCGTTGCACTGTGAGAGCCTATTGCTCTGGGAATATGAGTTGTTCCTGCTGTCCCGCTGTCTCCAAAATAACATCCACTAATCCAAACATTTTTACATGGAGTACTGTCATCTTTTCCTAAAAGTGTCGCGCCAAGTTTACTTAGGTCCAACTGAATAGCTTCATTTAATGTATCCGTTCCAACATAACCCAGGAGCTTGCAATTAGTAACATGGACATCTCTTGAAGAGTTAAATTCGATATGATGCGATCTTGAAACATTTAAAAAAGTAGCCTCTTCTATTTTTAAATCATGACTATGTCCGAAACGGAATATCGCTGCTTTTCCAGTCTGATTGACTCCATTTCCATCCCATACTCCTCCTTGAATTTTTATATTTCCGTAGCCGTTATACTCAGTAAATTCGGATGGAGGATACGTGGTTTGATTGTTTTTATAACCATTAATCAGTAAATATCCAGGGTGATCCCTGACGATTCTTGTATTCTGTTCTGTTTGTATAATAGTATTACTAAAGATAATTAATTCCTTTGTCATTCTGTACACTCCATTTGGAATATACATTTTTACACCCTGCTCGTTGTCAGCAAAATTTAATATATCTTGAAATACTTGTGTATCATCTGTCACTCCGTCTCCTGCTGCACCCATATCTTTCACATTAAACACCGGTAATCCTGTTAAATCATTAGTTGTTACCATAATAAACACCCTCTCTGAAAATATAAATTTTAGTCTGCTAATAGTTCCTAAAGAATTTGCTTTATCAGCTACTCCAGTTTTGTTAAATTAACAACATGCTACAAAACACAATAAATCCAATCATATACAATGTATTATTGGGCATATGCCATACTCTTGCCAGAGAAGAACCAGATGTACCATAATCATCCCATCCATTAATTAAATATGGCTTTAATCTCTCATGATTCCCTGGATGATATTCATACTCTGATAATTCATCTGAACGTAATTTATTGATGACCCCTAATGGTTTCAAAGCTTCATTAACGGATGGTTCAATTTGATCTGGATCAGGGCCAACAAAGAGAAAATCAAGCATTTCTCTTTCTGTTTTTCCTCTATCGTCAGAAAATCTATTTACCGTGGTGCCATGATAAACTGTCTGAGCGCTCCCGCCTCCATCCAGCATATAGGCAAATTGCATATCCATATCTAAGAATATCCTTAAAACATCCCGCACTGTCATTCCTCTTTCAGCTGCCCTGCGACCCTCGCAGGTTAAAAAGTAAATATCGCCAGAGCTGTCTTGAGCAATAGCTTGTCTAGGATGACGCTCATTAAACATATCTCTTGAATCCAATATAGAATCACTTACTTTAGAGCCATCTTCTATCATTGGAATGAATGCAGTTAAGGCATTATTAAAACCATCATTCAGTATAGTTTGTGCATCTGTTGATGGAGGATATGATTTCAATGTGTTATCATCACCAATTGCCAGAATATGATTGTAAGGCTGCTTATTTAGTTCTTGTTGAATTTCTCCATTATAAATACTGGTTCCTACTACCCGATAGGTGTTTGTACTGTAGGTCGAACAATTAGTAACTAAGGTTGAAGCATTTCTTGCTGCAAAAGACCTTGGAGATTCTAATTCTTCACTTCCATAACTATCTTTACTAAAACCCCTTTTCAGCTTTATCAAATTCCCATCAGAATCTTCTTTAGGAATTTTTGCAATAAAATACGTATTGTTCGTCTCGTTATCCTTTAGTCTTTCTACTGTCACGTCATTGTAGAATACATCAGATTGTATAGCCGCCATAATAAAACTCCTCCTTAAAAAATGGCATATTATTTTGTATTAAAAAAGCAGCTCATCCATTTAGACCAGCTACTTATTTAATCAATCGATTTTGTTGTAAAACCTGTTTTTGCTGCTTACCTTTCCAGGTAATATAGTTGTTCTTAAACCATGTCCAAATACTTACAACAGTGGTTAAGCCTAAAGCAATGGCTTCCTCGCTAAAGACAGGGATAGCGTTTAAACCAGCCTTCTCCAGCCAGACATTTATCCAAACGATTACTAAGGCTATTGTTCTTACGATTGTTCCTTTGTCCATTTATTAAATCACCCTCCCAAAATATTAGCCACAGCCACACCAATTACACCAGCGACCACAGCTGTCACTAATGCTGTAATAAAAGCGCCCGTTATTTTACGCCTTATCCAATTTGTATCATCCTGAATAGCAGATAATGTTTTTTGTACATTCTCAATTTGACTATCCTGTCTGATATCGTTACGTTGTAGACCTTCCACGTCTTTTTTCATCAAATGGTAATTGCTTTTTAATTCATTAACATCTTGCTGCACTCTATCTTTCCATGCGTTCATATCTCTTATTTCCTCTTGTCGTGGCATAATCAACCCCCTACTAGATCAGACATAAAAAAGGCTAGCAATAGCGCTAGCCTCATAAAAATAGCCTCATAGGCTAGAAAATTGAGTACCGCAATCTTTCGGTTCAATACATGAAAATAAAACCAACAAATCAGCTTAAAATATCGCTACTAGAGCTATAATAAAGGCATACCTTTTCTTTTCCATCATCGATTCAAAATGAACTTTAAATATTTTAAATCCAATAAGGATAAAATTGAAAGGGGTTGAGATAAAAGCATTTCAATCTAGTAAATTCCGAACATGAATTGTGCAAATATCCGTTTAAAAAATATACTTCGATTCCCATTTACTAATTCTCCCCCCACCCTATTCCTACATTGACATGACAAGAGGAAAATTAAAGCATAAAAAATAACGCCTACTCAGCGTTTTCTTCTTCCCCTTCTGATTCTTGTTCTCTAGCTGTCAGTTGTTCGATAACTTTATCTTTAATAAGTGCAGGAATGCGGTTGTCCACGCCTGCCATAAAATAATCCATTAACGGGATATCAACCCGGCCGTCGACATTTAAATATTCATTATCGATCCCATCTCTAGGTCCAGAACCTCGAAATGTTACCAGCCTTACTTGTTCGCCATACCGTTCAACATTTTTTGAACTTTGCTCCGTAAAAGTATAATTATTCATCACTGTCAATCTCCTCCTCTTTGTTTTCTTCATTAGCAATTTCGAAAGCTTCTGCGAAAATAAAATGTGCTTCTGCCTGCTGTCCGGATAATTCCTTGTCAAAATCATTAACTAACTTTTCAACGGTTTTAAGCGCTGATTCAAGATTTTTATCATCAAGTACAAAATATTCTTCAAATAATGCTTTATGGGCTTCATTAAACTCTTTCTTTTCTTTAATTATCGGCTGTCCGTTATCAAGGAAGATAATCTCACCTTGATCATCCAATTTTGCATAATCTTTTAAGAGGCTCACCTCTTCTTCCCGGACTTCTTTATCCTTTTCAGCTAACGTTTTAACAATGCGCATACGATGTACATTTTTCTTTCCTTTTACTGACACTGTATTCTGTAAAAAGTCTGCTACATTTCGTAAGTCCTTGTTTTGTAATGTGATCATGCTACCAGCTCCTCTAATTCTTTTACTCTATTTTCTAATTTGGTTACTTTATTTTTCAGCACTTGATACTCAATGCGCTGCCAATTGATTTCTTCGTTTAGTTTTGCGTCAATTTCCTGCACGCTTTTTATCAACGGAATAGTGAACTGCTCATACTTAACTCCAAAATATCCATCTTCATCCAGCGTTAAGATAGAGTGTTTAGTGTGCTCTATGCCGGATGATTCCAGAGCAGGAAGCAATTGTTGGGCTATTACGCCTAATTGTATAGGTTTATACCCTAAATCGTTACTAGCCTGTTTAAAATTGAACGTTTTAGTCTCTACCCGATTTATAAAGTCTAGACCTAAAGGATTGTCTGAAATATTCTCTTTAAGCCTCTCATCAGAACTGACGTTTGGCGAGTTAGAAAGGTAAAGCTGTTGAAATCTCCAACTAGGCCTACCTAAAGCGTGATTTTCCGCTGAATGTGTACCTCGAAAATGCATAAGACCATTTGTATAGGTCAGCTCAGCAGTGAATCCTCTTGAGCTGTATCCCGAAACAGCGCTACGCAGCACGATACTTCCTGTAGAATAGATAGAATTTACATATAATCTTTGGAAGTGCTGTCCAGTTGCCCCTAAGTCGTAGTTATAAGTGCCGGAACTTATGCCTCTTAACACTTTTCGATCTCCTCGTATGTCAAACATAAATCCCCACTCAAAAGCTGTCGCACTATTCCTTACATCGAACCGATGCCCCACAACTGAGTTACCAATGCCATCTTCATGGTATCTTTGCATTCTATTAGCGATAAATCCGGAAAAGTTATCCTGATCTCTTGGGTTTACGGCGTCATTTGTGCTTGCAGTACCCAAAAAAGCAAAAGGTAAGGTATCGTTAATCGACCTACCTACACCTAATCCCGCAGTACCTCTCAAATTACCAGAATAATAAATCCTGTTACCGAAATGAGTAAACTCTATATCTGCTCCGTTGCCAAGCTTGAAGTTAGCGTTTTGCATCGTAAGACTACCAGTGTTTAAATTAAGATCCATATTGTTATTACTACTATTTAATCTACCAGCTGTTACTGTTCCTAGATTTGCTGATATAGCTGCCAAGTTAGCTGCGTTAATTTTGTCTGCATTTACGCTGGCTATCTTCACATTGGTAATAGCCGCATTTTCGATTTGAGCCGTGCCGATGATCGCTGTTCCAAGTTTCGCTCGTGTGATAGCACCATTTGCGATATGAGCGTTTTGGATAATAGCATCATCAATCAAAGTTAAGCCATCCAGATGGATAAGGTTACCACTTATGCGGATTCCTTCTTTTTTAAGGTTGATTTCAGACACAATCCCGTCAACGTCTACCTTAACTTCAAGTTCGTCGGCTAATTGAGTGATAGAAGATTCAGCTATACTCATTCTTTTATTTAATTCATCTTGCGAAACTCTGTAATCACTTGGTATGGTACCGAACTCCAACTGAACATGCTCAACTTCCAACCTACCAGTTGACGTTAATTCAAATACAAAATTATTGTTACCATTTTTAGTTACTTTAAAATACTTCGTTTCAAAATTACTCCCAAATGTTTCAGATGAAGAATTTACGCCAGTACCAAACCTAGTCCTCATTGTCCCAGTTCCCGATACTGTTCTAGCTTTTACTTGAGCTACCAAATTTCTATTATTATCTATCCCCTCACCTATGCCTATCTTAAGAAATGAAGGATTAGAATTTGATGACTTTTCAATTATTAAATTACCATTCTCTTGAGTTACTGTATTCCCTGCACTTACTCCGTTTTGAAAGTTCCATTCAGTTAATCCTTTACTAAAATCACTGTTAGTTAGCAGGTTAACCGAACCAATCTCAATGGTACTAACAGTCTGCTCTATACCCTCTGCAAAATTACGAACATCAGCAAGAGACTGCCTTATATTGCCAGTTTCTTGGTTGTATATTGTTTTAGTGACACGCTCGTTAATTTCTTCAGACATGACGTTAATACGTGCTTGAGCACTAGTAATATCACCTTCAATATCGATAATTGACTCGGCTTGTATTCTGACTTCCCGGCTGTTTTGCTCTATTAGTGTGCTATGGTGTTCTTGGACAAATAGGATGTCTTCGGGAGCTGGTTGCCAACCAGTCTTTTTATTTCCTTCCTCCAGCTGTAAATCCCATACTTCAATTACAAAAGGTTCACTATAACTCGGACGATTAGGCTGTAAATAAAATGGATGATTGTTATTTTCAACAGCATTGATACTGGTTGTAAAATAAATTACATATTCATGCTCGTCAGCACTATTATTATAATTTGTGTCACCATTGTTCCAGCCACTAAGAGTATCAAGAAGCACACCGTCTTTATAAACTTTTTCAATACTTGATTGCGCATTTCTATGACCAGCAATAGTGTATACTGTCCCACTGACTTTTTTAACTTTAAAAGAAACAACGTATTCAGTACTGTTTTTAAACTGTGTTCTATCAATATATAATCCAGCATTTGTACTGCCGCTAGCGTTGGCGAGAGTGTATTTATAACCATCCCGAGTCATTGAGCCAACAGACCACTTTTTCACCGCGTTTATAGACGCTAAATTCCTGCTGCTAATCTCAATCCCTTCAATAGCATCTCTTACAAAGGTTTCACTAACCTTACTCTGCAAACCTTCATCCAGTATTTCTAGCCATGTTTCATGACCTCTTATTTCGCCATCAATACGATTGATTTCAGTGCTATCAGCTTTAAATTCAAGACCTCGTTCAGTCTCATCAATACGGACACTATACTCTCGTAAAATATCTTCCGTTTCGTCAGCGCGGCTGATTAAGTCGGCAGCTCTCTGATTAAGATCTGTAACCCTGTCATCGAGTAAATCTGTACGGATATCTAACTCCCCCATGATTCCATCCCGTGCAGACTGTATTTCTTCATCTGTATAAATTCGAGCTTGTTGATGGATCAAGTCTTTGGCCTCTTGAGATATCTGGTCAAAATCAATACCATTCTCGCCTATAATATCACTTATTCGATGGAGTTCACGCATTCTTTCTGCGATTTCTGGCCCCCAAAGTATATCCTCATCCATAATCCGTTGAGTAGCCGCTCGAACCTGTACACTCCAATCAGACGATCTTCCATGATAGTTAACTGCTCTCACTCGGTAATACCATACCTCATCTGTACCGACAGTATGTGCAAATGCACTTACATCACCACGCCATAAAAGGTGTTGGGTATCCGGTACAAAATCCTCTGTACGACTTCCATATACCTCATAATGTTTAATAAACATTTCATCAGCATACTGCCAGTACAGCTGGATAACTTCAAATCCTCCATATGCTTCCAGATTTACTGGTGTGCTAGGCTTTCGGTCAGGGTAGCTGTTTTCATCAATTCTGGCGCTTGGAGGACGGCTTTTTATCCCTTCAACTTCACGTTCCAAGCTATCAAGACGGTTATCTCCAAGATCTAGGAATTGCCCCATCTCTACGATCATCGTACCTTCAATATCCAGCAGGTCATATTCCATCGCTATTACTCTAGCCTGGATCTCTATCGGTCTGGTAAACTTACGATCAATCGCCTGGCATGTATCTCCTAAGCTGACCTTTTCATCGAACAGCTCAATAGATAGACGATAATTTACTTCTGGCATCTTCGCTTTTTGCAGCGACTCCCATGTCGCATTTAACAGCTCTGAAGGGTCTTCATAATCCTGGTTACTATAAGTGCCATCACGATGTCTTTTTTCACCGTCTTCTAAAATTCCATACTTATCAAGTGCATCAGAGTCTCCTACCCATTTTTGGCCCAGTGGCTTATCAACCGGATCTCCTCGATTTGTCCGCCACTCCACATCACCAAAATCAATATACCTGGTAGTATCGTCATTTTCCGTTTCCAGACTGGCCCCTTGCCCATACAATGCCGTCTTTGGATAAGAAAGAACTGTTCTTCCTATTTCAGTAGTATTGTGGTCAATTTCAAATCGTTGCCCATTTTCTGCCCCTAAGCGTTGAATAATCTTGACATAACAACCAGTGATTGTGTTTGTTGCCTCGTCAAAATTCACGATATCCTTAAACTCACCGCCCCAAACCTCAATGGTTTTCCAAATAGCTTCCGTACTGGATATATAGTAAAAGCTAGTGGTTGCTCTACCTAATTCAACCTCAACGCTTGCTTGCCAACGAGTACCTTCTACAGCAGCAGCTAATACAGCGTCTGCTGTCTGGTCAACGAATCGTCGATCTACTACAATATGCTCGTTTAATTCAGCTAAAAAAGCTGGCTCACATGTCGCTATAGTTACTGGGCCATCCATATCATTACTATCATCTACTTCTTTAATATTCATTAAACGCCAGTCGCCTTCATGGTCTTTAAACACTACTTTGTTTTCTTCTTTGACATGCTCAGCAACCCTTTGGTCAGATTCAACGGTAAAAGAAAAGGGCTCTGTCGGAATGCTGTTTACCTCAATTCGGTAAGGCGCTTCGACAAGCCCTGTATCTTCAGATATGATTGTTAAAAGTTGTTCATCTTGAGAAAACACGAATAATTCCATAGGTTCACTCCTTTCTAGCAGGATATTCACTTTTCTGTATCAAGTCTAATAATTTAGAGCTGTAATATAATATGAGTAAAATTAACTTATGAAAAGCCAAATAATTTCTGAAAATACGTAATCGAATTTCACTAAAAATACCTTTCATCATACTTCAAGGTACAGTTATGACTTGCTCTTACCCGCAAATTCCCCGGACTCAAAAGCTCATAATTTGTTTTAAGCCTAATGGCATGTCTTAAATCTCTGTCATTCAGCCATACTTCTCTGCCCTCGTATTTGATAGTCAGACGATCACCTTCAATAAATTCATAACCAAGCAGAAGATAAAGTCCCTGATTTGTAATCAGCTCAAATTCATTTGTATTACCAGTAAATACTGTTTCAACAGTCCACGGTGCTTTGTCTTGACCAGTAATTGTATGATTTATATTTGATGAATTTATATTAATCGTTTTTTCTTCTCCAATCCGACGTCCATCAGGAAGATAAAAATTAATTTCACCGGTAGCACTATATGGACGTTCATCCAGCTCCATTGATTCATAATAGGCCAGATAATAACGATTTGGAATGTCTTTAAAACCTAATTTTTTGGGCTCTTCGTGAATAAGCCAATCGGATAATTCTTCTTTTAATTCTTCAATACGTTTATCTGGACTAATTATTTTTACAGGTACAGTGAATGTAAATCCTGTAAATCGTTTCTTTACAACTCGGCTCCCGCCTGTCGAATAATCAATTGTATCAAATTCAATAGGGGGAGAAGGAGGACGGAATAACTCCCGCCTCACCCGAATATAGCTTTTACTCTCTCCATTGAAAATCATGCCATGCCCCCTCTCGGTCTGTATTGCTTACGGTTATTTTGTCTCGCCTGTAAATGCGTGATATCATCAACTATTTCTCTGGCAATTTTCTTCGTTCCAACATAAATATCCATAATAACCGGCTGCTTACTTTCCTCCTCGTTATTCTTAACGAGCCACTTTCTATTCTCATCAATTACTTGTGTAGTTGATGCTTGAGTGGATAGATTACCAAGGGATACAGACGCTCCCCTCAACCGGTTCGTGATCTCAGGATTCATTTCATCAGCCAATTCCTCTGTTAAAGAACGCATTTCTTTTAACGGCTTACCGCTTCCCCGCTTAATATTTTTAGCAAGCGAATTAGTAACCAGGATACATAATATCCTTTAATGGTCCCTCTTTAGCAGGAGAGAATGGAAGGAAATCACGTATTTTTTGTACTACACCGCTGATTGCTCCTGTTACTTTACTAATGGCTCCTTTAATACCATTAGCAATTGATGTGACAATATTTCTTCCTGCATTAAAGAAATCACTAATCTTTCCAACAACTGCTCTATATGCATTCCCTATTCCTGTCGTTACGGCACTCGTTACACTTGAAAATGCGTTTCTAACAATTCCAGACAACGAACTAAAAATACTTGAAATCGTGCTGCGTATACCATTTACAACGGTTGAAATAGTTGATCTGATAGAGTTCCACACACTTGAAATAACAGATCGTATGGAAGACATGATTAAATTAATTGTACTTCCGATAGAGTTAAAAACATTAGATATAGTGTTTCCTACACCATTTACCACCGTAGTAATCACGTTGGTAATTGCATTCCAAACCGTTGATATAATGTTCCTAACAGTCATCATTACATTGGAAATAGTACTACGAATTAAATTAAACCCTGCAGATACTAGGTTTCTGGCATAATTTATACCAGCTTCGAATAGACTTTTCACTGTATTCCAAATGTTCGTTACGATGCCTCTCAGACCAGTAAATAACGATGTACCAAGCTTCAATATCTTACCGACAAACCATAGGTTAATTAAGCCCCATGCTGCCTGGACAGCACCTGATACGATTTGTTTAATACTATCCCATAAGGCTGACCAATTCCCTGTAAATAAAGCTGAGAAAAATTGGATAATCCCCGTTATCACATCAATAGCACCTTGAATGGTGTTTTTTATTGCATTCCAAGTGTCTATAATTAATGCCCGAATAATTGGCCATAATACCTGCATAATATTCCAAATTACATCCATTGCAACTTGAATAATATTTTGGATTACCGGAAATGCCATTTGGATAAAGTCCCATATTGCGGTAACAGCTCCTATAATAATTGCTTGAACAATACTCCATACATTTTGTGCAGCTTGTAAAATCATTTCTCCATGTTCATTCCAGAACGCTACTAATTGCGCCCATATCTCCATAACAAATTCAACAATTGCCGATACTGCAGTAATTATATTTTCGTATATGAATTCCCACACTTCAATAATTGTAACTAAAAGCACTCCATTTATTTCGGACCACCATTCTACTAAAGCTCCCCAAATGGTCATTACGAAATCTACAACAGACTGTATAATTGGTTGGATAAACTCAACGATGGTGGACCAGATATTTTGAAGCGTATCAAATATGGCCTGGTTATTGACCTCCCACCACTCTACAAACAATCCCCATAAGTTCATAACAAAATCCACTATTGCTTGTACAATAGGTATGATAAATTCTTGAATTGCTGACCATACGGATTGCATTGCATTACGTACAGTCTCGTTTGTTTGGTATAAATAAATCAAGGCCGCGATTAGTCCAACTATCAAAGAAGTCACTATAACAAATGGACTTTTAAACATGGTTGTATTTAATAATTCCATCACTTTATTGACTGCTATTATCGCTAATTGGACTTGAACCAGCGTGCCTACAATGGTTAAATAAGTGCCAAAAGCTGCTGCAATTCCAATGATAAGTGGAGCAAGCGGCTCTAAGAAAAGAGCAAAGCTTATTAATAAACCAATTACAGGAGTCATGACATCAGCCGCTATCTTAAATGCACTTTCGAATAGCCCACCTATGCCTTCTATAATTTGCCCGATAGATGGCAAACCATTGTCAGATAATAAACTATTTATAGAATTAATTATTGCAGCTATACCACTAGCCACTGCTGTTCTAGCACTATCAATACCCGTACCAATACCATCTGTGGCATCTAGAGCAATTTGTTGAAGGGCTGCTAAACCTCCGCCACCTTCTTCATTCAATTTGATTAGTCCATCTTGAAACGCTTCTACCGATATCGTTCCTTCTGATAAGCCTGATTCAAGTTCACCCATGGTATAACCCATATCCTTTGCTAATGCTTGCAAGGCCGGGCTCATACCATTGGCTATCATATTATTCCATGCGCCGCCATCTACCTTACTATTAGCAAACGCTTGTGATAGCTGCTGTACTGTTCCTTTTACTTGTTCAGAAGAGCCGCCAAAGCCAATAATTGCATTATTCATCGCTGAATAGAGTTGTTGCGAGCCTTCTAAGTCCCCGGTAGTTAAAGCTAACATCTGAACACCCTGTACAGCTTCTTCTAATGGAGTTGATAACCCCGTGATACTACCTACAAGATTGTCCAGCATGCTAGCAGAAGCACTCGCCGAAAAACCCATGTTTTGAAATACTTTATTAGCATTATTTAAAGTGTCTACTTGTTTGACAGCAGAAGATATTGAACCTTCGAACAAATTAAATACATCAACAGATTTAGCAATGCCATGAATACTTTTTAACATTTGTCCTAAGCTAACATTAGCTTGATTACCACTCTTGCTCACACGATCTAATTGCTTATCAATAACAATTTTTCCATCTGCCATTTATAAATTCACCTCCATACATATATATTTCATTGCACAGGAGCTCTACGGCTCTCTAACAATCTAATATCTTATTGACTGTTGCGCATTTAGGGCATTTTATTTCAGCAATACCCTTTATTTTTCCTAGTAATCTGTTACATTTTTTGCAGCGTATTTCTTTTAATTTCAATCTCTCACCGCCTTAAAAGGCATAAAAAATAGCCACCCGATTGAGTAGCTTAAGATAATAATTCTTTTTTCTTTTTATTAAATTCTTCTTCTGTAATTATGCCATCATCAAGTAGGGATTTAAATTTGCGTATTAAATCATCCCATTTTTCGGTCACAAACAATGCACAATGCTTTTAAAGCAAAGAATCCCACTTAATCATCCTCCGATACTCTTTATATTAACAGTATAAAAGAAATAACAAAGAGCAGAACATTATTCCAGTTTTAATTTATAAGCTTCTTTTGCTTTTTTTACTTCTTCCCGATGCTTTGCTGATCCTTTGCCTTTTGGAAGCTCCATAGTACGTATTTCAATAACTTCTTTAAACTTCGTATCTTGGCGTAATCCAGCAAGCAGAGCTTGAAATTTATACCAATGAAGTTCTCCCTGCGCCTCGATTAAGTCTATTCCATAATCTTGATAAAAAGAAGCATAAATGTAAGCCGCATCCTGCTTAATAGAATAGACCTTCTTTTTATCATCTTGACTACTTTCCATTGAAGGCATTGGATTCCCTTCAATATCTACTAACTTACTATCTTCTGTATCTTGTCCAACAGTAGATTTAAATATCTTATAGAAGATTTCTTCTTGTTCGTCCAAGCTCTTTTCTAGAGGCTCACCTAAAAACATTTCCAAACCTATGGTAATTTGATCTGCATCCGTAAGCTCATTATCATTAAGCATATCAAACAATCTTAACACGTTGTCAAAAGCAAGATTCACCTCATATATTTCTTCATTAATAACCACTGTATCATCAATGGAATAGGCTAGATTTAACATAGAGCATCACTACTTTTTATTCTTTTTCTTCACATACTTTTGCGCTTTTTCCTGCGGTGTTTCGACCACTCCCATCTCTTTTAACTCCTGGGTAATTCCTTCTGAAATTTTTATAAAATATTTTAAACACATGACTGTTGAGGGCGTTTGCTCAAAAATTTTATCGAATGCATTTTCATCATTCAAAAATAATTTAAAGCCTTCTTTCATCAATTCTTTCTTTAACTGCTCTTCATGCGCATCATTCTCAGGCTTTATATCTGCGTATTTCTTTTGTAACTTTGGTGCATCTACCCTTACTTTTTTAATCGATTCATCATCAACAGGAAACTCAAACTTTAAGTCTCCAATTTCAACAGGTATAAGCGGTTTTTCCGTTTGAATTTTAATAGCCATTACAGTTCATCACCTTTCGTATTATAAAATACTAGAGAGCAGCTTATTTGCTACTCTCTTCCTCTTCTTATGGATTGTCAGACCCATTCTCTTCCTCACTTGGCGGATTTCCAGGTTCGTCTCCCCCGCTGTCTTCTTCCGGGGGCTCATTAGGGAGTATCTTCTTCACTTGTCTTCTCTGGACGACGATCCCAACTGATAGAGCACTCAAATGCCGCATATTCCTGGGCTTCTCCACCAGTTACCTTTGGATCAATCACTGTAGCCCGTCCTTCAAGGGCATCTCCGTTTGTACGGACTTGTTTAAACATGATTTTACGATTTTCCCCAGTCTCGAATTCCAGCCCGGCAATAAACTTCATTGCCTCAATCTCATCATCATACATACCTTCAAAGGCATATGTCTTCTTCACACTGATAACATCATCCTCTGGCGTACCATCACCATCGTAAAAAGCCATGTCTTCTACTTCTTCTTCCGTATCATCTGTTACACTGGAAATCCATTTTGCCAGACGCAGCCATTCCACTTCCTCTGTACCATCCTCCGGAACAGCACCTACATAGTATTCTGTTTTCGCGTTCTTTTCCCGGCCAAAAAATTGAATGTTTAATTTTAATAATTCGCTCATAATATTCCATCTCCTTAGTAAATTGTAATTTTAGCAGTAATAGATAATTCATAAATAAAAAATCCCTGCTCATCATATAGAACTAATGCAGGGAAATCATTTATATTTATACTTTGAAATTTATAACTATTATTTTCGCTTGGTAAATCATCTAAGCTTTCCAGCCCCTTATAAATCCTGGTTAAGCTCTCCAAGCACTCTTGTCGATCTTTGCTTTTAGCTGTGACTTGTACATTGTAATTTTTATCTCTCGTACCGTCGAAATAAACTGTTTCATCGGCACTAGGTATAGAAGTGATTGCAATAAAGTCTTCATCATTCGATACTCCAATAACACTTCTGCTAAACAGATCCAAACTATTGATTTGACGGTTTAATTGTTGCATAAAGTCTGCTTTCATTTAGATCATCGTCCTTTTGATGATTTATTCCTTGACTCTGTTGTAAATTAAATTTGCTGTAACACCTCATCTTATTTAAGAACAGTAATGAATAATTCTGTTCTTAAATGTAGTTAAACGCTGCTTTATATGAGTTCTTTGTCAGCAGCTTCAATACGCATGGTTCCAACTATATCAATCCTCCCTTCAAAATATATTTTTTATTTTATAAAACGCGGCATCACCTCCTTAACGGCATATAGAATCTAGATATATAAAAATTAATGCTAATGAAAGAAAAAAGACACCCATAAATGGATGCCTCGTGTTCACAAGCTCATTTTCAAATAATGATGCTGTGATTTATTAAACTTTTCTATACTATCATACTAGCACCTTCATAATGACATAATCAAGACAGCTTTACGACAGGATGATTTTTCAAAGCTTATGGCTGATGCTCTTAAAAAATGAGTAAATCTAGCAGTTAACACCTGCCAAAAATAGTATTAACCAATCGCTGCGTCATATGCCAAGGACTAGAATCAGCAAGGTACATCTTTTGAACATTAAAGAACCACCAAAATGGCTATTCTTACATCATTTCTGTGGTTTTTGCTGTTAAGCGTAAGTTTATATTTTTCTATACTAGCATACTAACACCTTTATAATGACACTATCAAGACAGCTTTGCGACATGATCATTTTTCAAAGCCTATGGCTGATAAACTAAAAAGATAACTAATCAACCAAGAATGTAACACTCGTAATTAAAAACTGCGTACTCCTAGACATCAAAAAAAACCACGGAAGCAACTGTTATTACAGTATCTCTGTGGTTTTTACCATCAAACTTAATACTATGTTGTTGAATACCTTTATATTTTTCTACACTATCATACTAGCACCTTTATAATGACACTATCAAGACAATTTTACGACAATATCAATTTGCAAAGCTTATAGCTGCTACACCGAAAAAGATGACAGGTAAATCTTCTATAGCCTTTTTTAAATAGCGATGCACCGTACGTTCATCAATATTCTCTAATTCCGCGATTTGCGATATTGTATATTTTTGACTTGATAGATATCGTTTTTCTAACACTTGATAATATTTTAATTCATTTTCGTTGCATGAGCGTTTGTAAGCTTCCATTTTCCCCTGGATAAAGTAAACCATAGAAATTGATTTTCTTTTACTGCGTTTAATAGATTCTATAGACTCGACACTAATCGTTTCTATATCTAACTCTTGAATAGACGTTTCATTGAACTCCTCTAGGTCATCCATCAATTCTTCGCAGTGAAGTACCAGAGCTCTATAATTTTTCAAAAGCAGCTTAATATTATATAACCGGTAATCCTGTTTAATGACTTCACGCTTCTTCTCATCTTCTTTATACGTTTTAATTGCCTGTTCAGAAGCAACTTCAGTGATTAATTTTAATTGTTGATCGGTTAAATTCATTATTATCTTCCTCCTCAATCAGTTCGTTATATTTGATAAAAGTTTTAGGGATAGAAAACCTAGGTCCCTAATCTTTCTTTTTAATTCGGCTAAAATTACTGCGCAAGTTCTATAGGATTTGCTAAACATTCCAAGCAGGTAAAATATCAAAGCATCCAGCAGCCTCTTTTAAAACATATGGCGCCTCACATCTTCATTTATAGCTAATGTTCTTTGTCGATTCATTTTCTTTTGATTAAGCATTTTAAGATTCTCAAATGCATGATTAAGCTGATCTAAAATAGTATTTTTCAGCTCCCATTGACCACTTCCAGCAATTCTTAAAGCTTTTTCATTGATGCTTAGAATCCGATTGACTTCTTCCATTACATCATTATAGTCCTCTTCCAAGAAATGATCTTTAAGCATGTTTTCATCTCCTTTTCAGCGTAAATTGTTTATATAGCAACCTTTTGTTCAATTTTTTTGAACTTCATAATTAAAAAAATATCGTGGAATTTCACTACTGTCAATTTCAAGCAGTTCTATAGTTTTTGCAATTTCTACCTGTTTCCATCCAGCTTTTCCATTTAATTTTTGAGAAAGTAATTTTTCTGATAGACCCATTGCTTTTGCAAAGCTGTATTGGCTCCCATATTTCTCAACAATTTTGCTGTATAAACTAGAATAATTGAAATTCATCCTATCATTCTCCCTTTGTTCAATATTTTTGAACTTTAGTAAATCCTACCATTTAAATTATTTTCCGTCAACAACAAAGTTCAAAAAAATTGAATTTTTTCATTGAATAAAGTATCTACATTGTATATACTTAAATTATTCTACCAAATCATTTTTTCTTTCTATATGGTTGCGTCAGTTTTTAATGTTTATTATTTTACATAATCATAATACATCTCTGTACACTTTAAATAGAATTTGTATTATATAACAGGCATAAGCGGAAAATTTTGTAAGGGAGATTTTAATTATGAAATTAAGTACAGGTGAGCGATTAAAACAAATCATGAAAGAAAGAAATTTAAAACAAATAGATATACTTAATTTAACTAAAAAATACGCTCGTGATACTATAAAAATATCTAAAACAGATCTTAGCCAATATGTGAATGGTAAGACAGAGCCCAGGCAGGATAAATTATATATATTAGCTGAGGCTCTAAATGTAAACGAAGCCTGGTTAATGGGCTATGATACACATAAAGAAAGAATTCCTGCTGACAGAAGAGAAGTAGACGAAGATAAAATAGACACGATTGCTGCTCATCATGATGGAGAAGATTGGACAGAAGAAGAATTAAAAGAAATCGAGCGGTTTAAGGCTTATATACGTTCTAGAAGAAATGAGGAATAGTATGTATGAAAAATTATTAAAACATGCCAGTAAATATAATGTTGAGGTTTATGAGAAGCCTATGGTTAAAAATGTAAAGGGATTATATGCAGATAATATCATATGGATAAACAAAAACTATTTAAAAACCTCTGCAGACAAAGGCTCTATTTTAGCAGAAGAATTAGGTCACTACCATACTACAGTTGGGGATATCATAGACCAATCTAAGATTGCCAATCGAAAACAAGAGTTACGCGCCAGGACCTGGGCCTATGAAAAGACTATTCCTATATCAAAAATTATAGAAGCACATCGATTAAACTTGAGAAACAAATACGAATTAGCTAATCACTTAGAGGTTACCGAGTCGTTTTTAGAAGCTGCTTTGCAAAGATATAAAGAGAAATATGGTTTATCTGTTTATTATGATAACTATACGATTTGCTTTGATCCTTTGGGGGTAATTGAGTGGTTTGATCATAAAAATTTTTAACTGAAGAAGAGCAAACATTCTCTTTTGTTAATATATTAATTAAATGCAGTAAATAAAGATAGACTTAAAAAGAAATCTCTGTATGCTTGGAAAATAAATTGTGGTTATAATGTGGATGCTAAAAAATTGTTCTTATGGATGAACATTTATTCTAACGATGCACTTACTTCAGTAATAGAATGAGGAAAAGCGAGAATACAAGTATTCAACAACCAATCAAAAATTTCGTTTGAATAAACCGACGATTAAAACGGAAACAGAACTCATTAAATTTCGACTGAAAATACTTGGAACCAAATCGAGGATAGATGCCTTGAATATAAGCTTTCGCATTCTCAATAATGTTGTACAACATTATGTTTTAAGATTTCTAGATATACGAAGCTGGAGGAGTCGTAAATCAAATAATCTCCTGGATGATGATGGTTTGTTTCTGAGATATTGAAAAAACCAACGACATTGCTTTGGGTATAAATGGTATATCGTATTCCTGCTTGAACAGCAGGAATAACGACAATATCACGAACGATTAAAATATTCACTAAAAAAACTATATATTCTTCTTAATCAAACGTTTGAACAAACCATTCTCACTTTTGATAAGCAACTTTTCCTCTACAAATGGTATACACAATATTCATCTCATCATTTAATAGTACAAAATCCGCATCCTTACCAGCATCAATACTGCCCTTTCTATCAAAGATACCTACCTGTTTCGCCGGGTTCTCTGCAGTCATCTTTACAATATCCTCAATTTCAACCCCATCTAACTTAAGCATAATTTTCACTGCATCAATCATTTTCAGAATGCTCCCTGCTAAAGAGCCATTATCCAATGTAGCCTGACCGTTTTTCACTTTAACAGGCTGTCCGCCCAGTTCATAATCTCCGTCTTCCAATCCTTTTGCCCGCATAGAATCTGTTATCATAATGATTCGATCAGATCCAACATTATCAAAAATCAGCTGCAACATCTCTGGTACAACATGGATGCCATCTGAAATCAATTCTGCGCGTAAATCCTTCAATTGGAATGCTGCTCCAACTGCTCCTATATCACGATGATGAATCCCATTCATTGCATTACATAAATGTGTCAGCTGTCTAACTCCTAATTTTACAGCATCTTTTACCTGTCCAAAAGAAGCATTTGTATGACCGGCAGATACATTAACACCTGATTTATATAGTGTTTTTATGAATTCACCAGTTTTATCATGTTCTGGAGCCATTGTAATTGTCCGAATTTGTCTATTTGCATCCTCTTGCCATGTCATAAATTTATCTAAATCCGGTTCTGTAATATGTTTCTTTGGCTGTGCCCCCGCTTTAGATACTTCTACAAATGGCCCTTCTAAATGGACTCCAACTAAATCGGCACCTTTCTTTTGTTCACCCGCTGTCCAGGCAGCAACATTTTTCAATGCATTTGAGATTTCTTCATCTGATTGTGTGATTGTAGTAGCGAGATAGCTTGTTGTCCCTTCTGATGGCAGTTTATCTGCAAGTGTTTGCAAGGCTTCTGGTGTGGCATCCATTACATCGACACCATATCCTCCATGAATATGTGCATCAATAAATCCTGGAAGCAATATTAATTCGTTCTTTGCATCAATAACTTTTCCATCAAATGAAAAGTCGCTTAACTCTTCTTGCTTAAAAATGCGTGTTATTTTCCCGTTCTCTGTAATAATGGATACGTTTTTTACAACTCCTTGTTGCAGATAGGCTTCCTTTATATTTTTTATAAGTAATGTTGATTGTCCCATAATATATTTCCTCCGTTCTTTATTTAATGATTTATGTAATGCTTTTATTATAACGCTATCTGCTAAATAAATGAATTTTTTGTTGTTATTTCCCGGGAAATGAAATGATTTATCGGAAATTAGAAAGTATTGCTCTTCTATTATATAAACGAATAAACGAGCAGAGAGGATGTATTTTATATAGAAAGAATATAATCAAAATAGAAAATAATGTATTCTTGTTAAGCAGGTTTACTAATCAAAGTATTTTTCTATACCTTTACCAGATTAAACATTATTAAATTTTTTCACCATTTTCTAGATATAATCTGTAAAGCTTTCCAATACAAAAATGACTTCATATATACTTCTCTATTACTATCTTTTTTCATCAACAACAGAACTATTGACCTAATTTAACTTTCCATCATTTTATAACATTCTTTTAAAATAGTTCTATGTGCCTTGTTTCAGAAACATTACAAACATGTTACAAATTAGTATATCATCTACCATAATTATCTATAAAACGATATACTTTTATAAAGATGTATTTACTGGAATTATTTTTATAGACAGATTACTTTTTTGTATTGTGTCTGTAATTAAATAAACTAGTAATACCTCATTATAAAACTATTAAACCACACTCTAACATTACAATTGATATTCATCTGTGGGTAAAATACATCTTGTTGTCCTATGTCGAATATGCAATTTGTTCCTGTACCAAGATTGTTACGTATGTATTTAAAGATTTTCTTCTTCATTTAATCGTACGGGCAAGGCTTCAGAAGATAGTAATGTAACTATTATTATTTTCTTTAGAGCATTCCTCTTTGGTCTCCATACAAATCATATTCAACACACATCTAACAACACCCCGAACACTAAAATCTAAGGAGGAAATGCACAAATGACAAACAAGAAAATACTTTTATCTGTTACTGCATCTGCAGCAATCGCATCTGCTTTTATAGCTACAGATAGTGCTGATGCAGCATCTTACAAAGTAAAAAGCGGCGACAATCTATGGAAGATTGCACAAAATCAAGGAACAACCGTTTCCAAATTAAAATCTCTTAACAACCTTTCTTCGGATATGATTTTTCCGAATCAGGTTTTAAAAACATCAGGATCTGCGAGCTCTAATTCAAGTTCTAGCTCCAACAGTTCCAGTTCTAATTCCGGATCAAGCAGTTCTGGCGGAAGTACATATACAGTGAAATCTGGCGATACATTAAGCGGTATTGCGCATAAACACGGTATTTCTTTAAACAACTTAATGAGTTGGAACAATTTATCTACTACATTAATTTATCCAGGAAATAAATTAAGCGTCAGCAGTGGCGGTTCCAGCAGTTCTGGCTCAAGTTCTAATTCAAGCTCTGGATCTAATTCTTCCAGCTCTAGTTCAAGCTCTTCTTCTGGTACTTATACTGTAAAATCTGGTGACAGTCTTTCTAAAATCGCGAGTCAGCAAGGTACTACTGTATCTAACTTAAAATCTATCAACAATTTATCATCTGATTTAATTATTGTTGGCCAGAAATTAAAAGTGAATGGCCCCGGCAGCTCCAGCTCTAATAAGAGCTCAAGCAGCAGTTCTAGTTCCAGCAGCAATAGCTCTTCCAGCAATTCATCATCCAGTGCAGGTTATGATGTAAATACACTTATTTCAACTGCACAAGCTCAGACTGGAAAGCCTTACGTATGGGGCGGACAAACTCCAAGCGCCGGTTTTGATTGCAGTGGTTTCATCTATTATGCATATAACCAGGCTGGAAAAAGCATAAGCCGTACAAGTGTTGCTGGGTTCTATGACAGATCTTATACCGTCAGCAGTCCGCAAGTGGGAGATTTAGTATTCTTCTCTGGAACATATAAATCCGGTCCTTCCCATATGGGTATCTATGTTGGAAATAATCAGTTCATCCATGCAGGTTCATCTACCGGTGTGACAACAACATCTCTGGATAACTCTTACTGGAGCTCACATTTCGATAGCTTTAAACGTTTTTATTAATCTCATATAATAATAGAATAAAAAGTCTGTACCTGTCGAAAAATAGTTGGTACAGACTTTTTGTTATTTATAAAATGGATATTCTATCACTGAAAGTTTTACAGTTTATTCATCTTCTTCTATACAAAAGGCAAGGCTTTCCGAATCAATTCCCCTGAATACTTTCAAGAGAAAAATATTATGAATAATACAAAATATATAATTTATAATGTAAGCTTGAAATTTTATAGTGGTTGAAAAAAAGCAAATTTTTTGTCGCTCTCATTTATTCTTTTAACTTCTCTTATGTTACTATTATTTTAATAAGCTTTTAGGAGGTGGAAATAGTACGTACTATTATCACTTATGGAACTTTTGATTTATTATATGTAAGCCATGTAAATTTATTAAAGCTTGCAACAAAAATAGGAGATTATCTTATTGTAGGATTATCCACCGATTATTTTAATATACTTGAATATAAGAAGTTTTTTTATTCCAATGACAATTGAAACATCATCCGTGAATCGATACGTCTGTTATTAGGAATAATTGGAAAGAAAAATTTGATGATTTGTGTTCATTTTACGAAGTCATCTACCTCCTCGGACAGACAGTATCTCCTCCACAATTTTCAAAGAAAATTCAAGAGATGACAGCTAGGTATTTGGACATATCGACAAAAAAGGACATGTAATGTAATTGTAAATTTACTAATCGATTATTTCATAGTAAAATTAAATGTGGTTTATCAAGAAATGAGTCCATATTTCTTGTAAAAAAGGAGATTTGTAATGTCAAAACATAAAAAGGTGCAGAGTCGCAGAGTGATGCGAAAAAAGCGCAAACTTAGAAAAGGTATTTTAATTCCCTTAGTTGTTGTGGGCTTAGCTCTGCTGGCTGTTGTTGGTTATGGAAGTTATTTATATGTCAAAGCAAATAATGCTGTCAGTAATTCTTATGAAGATGACGGCCGTGATAAATCGGATTTAAGGGATTTTGAAGTTGACCCGAATATTGATAATGTTTCTGTCCTTATTATTGGCGTTGATGAAAATGAAAAACGTAATAATGCAGAAACCTCCCGTTCGGATACCCTTATGTTAGCAACCTTTAACAAGGATGAGAAAAGTGTTAAATTAGTTAGTATCCCTCGTGATACACTTGTATACGTGCCAGAAGTGGGACGCGAGGATAAAATCACACATGCCCATGCCTATGGCGGTCCAAAGGCAACGATTGAAACTATTGAAAATTTAATGAATATTCCAGTTGATTACTATGTACGTGTTAATTTCCACGCTTTTGTAGATGTCGTGGATTCAATTGGCGGCATAGATATCGATGTGCCATTTGAGTTTACAGAGCAGGATTCTTCGGATACAGCAGGAGCTATCCATCTTTATCCTGGAGAACAGAAGCTTGATGGTGAAGAAGCATTAGCATTCGCACGAACTCGTAAATTGGATAATGATATTGAACGTGGAAAACGGCAAATGGAAGTTGTTAATGCCGTAGCAGATAAAGCAACCTCTATCGGATCGGTTTTAAATTTTGATGATCTTATTGCAGCAGTTGGCAGCAATATGAATACAAATATGTCATTCAAAGAGATGATGACCTTTATAACTTTCGGAACTGGTGGGCTAGACATCGAAAGCTTTACCTTAGAAGGAAGTGATTACCAGCCGGGTTCTACTTATTATTGGCTGCTTGATGAAATAGCTTTAGAACAGACAAGAGCTATGCTTCAAGACCACTTGGAGATTTCTAGTTCTCTTGCTGAAGATGAAGAACAAACAACTAACGAAGCAGAAGGACAGCAGGATGAACCTGGTCAAGGAGAAGGTGAAACATACCAGGATCCTAATGGAGAATCAAATACGGAAGAGGGAATCTATCAAGAGGATGACTCTTATCAAGACCAAGGAGAGACTTACCAGGAAGAAGGCACTGATCAAGAACAGGGCGAAACCTATCAAGAAGAAGAACCATATGAGGAAACAGACGAATATAATTCAGATGGAAGTCCTTATTAATAAAAAAATCCTTTCCAGAAACAGCTGGAAAGGATTTTTTTGGTATATATTGATACTTATCATTTCATAATTCAATTCTTGAAATAGTCAAGAATTGAATCTGCTATTCTACGTGACGCCTCACCATCCCCATAAGGATTCGAAGCCTTTGCCATCTGATCATATTTTTGCTGGTCACTTAATAATTCATTTGCCATATTAAATATCGTATCCTCATCAGTCCCAGCTAGTTTTAATGTCCCCGCGTCAATTCCCTCAGGACGCTCTGTCGTATCTCTCAATACTAGTACAGGAACACCTAATGATGGAGCTTCTTCTTGTACACCACCAGAATCTGTTAGTATTAAATGTGCATGAGCGGCAAAGTTATGGAAATCGACGACATCAAGTGGAGAAATCAATTTAATACGATTATTATTTCCCAAGACTTCATTTGCTATTTCCTGAACTGCTGGATTTAAATGTACAGGATAGATAACTTGAATATCATTATGTTCCTCTACTAACCGTCTAATCGCCCTGAACATCTGCTTCATATTATTACCCAGATTTTCTCTACGATGTGCTGTCATCAAAACAAGACGCTTATCACCCAGCTCATCAAGAATCTTACTGGAATACGTTTTATTAACTGTCGTTTTCAAAGCATCAATGGCCGTATTTCCTGTCACAATTATTTGTTCCGCAGGTTTATTCTCATCCATCAAGTTTTTCTTTGATTTTTCTGTAGGTGCAAAATGTAAATCAGCTATTACACTGGTCAGCTGTCGGTTCATTTCTTCAGGAAATGGAGAATATTTATTCCATGTACGCAACCCTGCTTCTACATGCCCTACTGCAATTTGATTGTAATAAGCTGCAACAGAAGCTGCAAAGGTGGTACTGGTATCGCCATGAACTAGTACAATATCTGGCTGTACCTTCTTCATCACTCCATCCAAACCTTCTAAAGCTCGCGTTGTAATTTGTGTAAGTGATTGCTGCTTTTTCATGATATTCAAATCAAAGTCTGGAGTTATCCCGAATATATTCATCACCTGATCTAACATTTCTCTATGTTGAGCCGTCACTGTTACAATAGACTCGAACTCCTCTGTACGTTTGTTTAATTCAAGCACAAGCGGTGCCATTTTAATCGCTTCAGGTCTCGTCCCAAAAATAGTCATTACTTTAATACGCTTTGTCAAAGCTATCACTCCAAGTACATACATTAATTGTAAAGAATAGTTATCCTTCTCATTTAATATTTCTAACATCATTATAGCAATCTTTTATTGATTATAAAAATCCTAACCATTACAACACCTGCAATTAAATGTACCAAGGTAAGCCTGAGCTAATTAAGCAGGAGACATAGACCGCTCTACAATCAGATTTTCGAACATTAACAACCATCCCCCATTAATTTTGAGTAGAATCATCCTATATCGTTAATGTGATTGACTGTAGCGGATTAAACGGCTTTTAAATTCTTCTGCAATTTCGGTTTCACGCTGTTCTTTCCTATTATTGTCTGTCCCAATCCATATTACGTAGTTTACGCTTTGCACTTTTCGCCCAGCTTTTTACTGCTTCTAAGCTTACTTGTTCCTTCTCAGCAATTTCCCGATTGGATAAGCCTTCTACAATAGCATAGCTGAACCAAATCTTTTGTTTTTCACTCAGTACAGCTGTTAATTCAGAGAAACCGTTTTCATTTATTTGAGCTATAGTTTCTTGTGGATTAGATTCTCCTTCCTTTTCGGAAGGTATTTTATTCCCGTCCATATAGTTTCCAGTTTGTGTCTCACTCTTAAACTGAATACCCAGCTGTTCAAAATACTTTCTTTCCACAATTGATTGGCGGAGCACATCAACTAAGCGGTTACGAATTTGAAAATTCATGTATGTAGTTAATGGCCCTTTATCCGGATTATAATTTTCATAAGCTCTCCACATTGCTACAAGCCCTTCTTGAAAGTAATCTCCCTCCTTTGCATCAATTTGCAGCCTTGCCATTTGGTAGTATACTCTACGCTGATTCTGTTCAATAAAATCCTCCAGCTCCCACTTTTTCTTTGTCATTGTTCATTCCCCTTTCCGTTAAGATATTTTTAATCTAGCAGGATACACATATTTTGTCACATTACCTTTTTACCATATTTCTCCGTACAAAACGGCTTTTTGGTGAATAAAAACGTTATTTTAACCCTTAAAAACCCCATTTTTTATACTTTCCAGGTCTCAAAACCGGGATTTGATCTTTTTGCCAACTTTTTTATCGACAATTTTCGACTTTCTTATTTGTTCAGCATACTATTCCCCTTTTATATAGTTGCTTTGCAGGCATTTCATCTTATCTTTCCGAATGATTTTTTAGAAAAAGCAAAGATTTTTTCGAAGCATGCCCCTTTTTTTGAACGAGAAACGACTATAGGGGTGAGAGGAGGTGAGGAACAATGGCAGTTGCTCAATTAACTGAATCTGTTTTGCAGCTTACTTTAAATGAAGGTTTCGATCCAATTTCTGGAGAGTTTATCCTGAAGCAAAAAAGATTCAATAATGTAAAACCAGAGGCCACTGCTGAACAGCTCGTTGAAACGGCAAGCGCATTCGCATCTGTTCAGCAGCATGAGCTCTATGGTGTAAGTCGCCGTGATGTTTCAGAAATTCGCGAAGACGAAGCCTAAGCTCTGAATTTACCCAGGAAAGGAGGTGAGGAAAACATGAGAAAGCTCGAACTGAAGTTTTTGAATGAAGAGGGGAAGGTTGTAACCTATTCGTTAGATCATCCGGCAGAACCGGCCAATCCGGAAACCATTCAGGAGGCAATGGATGCTATTCTTCGTGAAAATGCTCTTTACTCCACTGGCGGGGAACTAACTGAAATACACAGTGCCCGCATTGTTGAACGTATTGTAGAAGAGATTGAATTATAATCCTTCTCATGTTTAAAAGACCCTTGCCCGTGAGGAAGCTCTCCTCACGGCATTGTCTTTTATAGAAAAAAAGAACACCTTCATCGTGTATCAGCTTGCTCTTGGAAATGAATTAAATAAAAGGTGGTGAATGATATGGAAGCATGGATTTCTCTTTTAACCGATATTGGATTCCCTGCTGCGGTAACCTTCTACTTGTTACACCGGGTTGAGGGAAAGCTTAATCAATTAATTGAGTCCATCTACTCGATTTCAATTCCTAAGAAAATAAACTAAAAAGAGGATTTTCCCATTTTATTTCATCTGGGAAAATCCTCTTCTCTGTTATTTATTGAAATACAAGCTTTCTAACGACCAAATTTCACCCGTATCTTAAAAAGTTATGATTAACGCAAAAGAACGTTCCCATCACCTTTTTCTATCCTTTATAATATCCCACATAAATTCAAAAAGCTTCAGTGTACGTTTCATTCTTGTCCTTGGTTGCTGTGTCAGACGATAAAACCACTCCAGGTTTAATTTAACCCATATTTCAGGAGCCCGCTTTACTTCCCCGGCAAGTATATCAAACGTTCCTCCAACCCCCATAAACAATCCATGATTAAACAAGTCTTTATATGCAGCGATCCATTTTTCCTGTTTTGGAAACCCGGCAGCTACCAAAATAATATCAGGAACTGCTGCTGCTATTTCTTCTACAAGATCGCGGTCATCAAACTCAAAATATCCATTATGCCTTCCTGCAATGTGAATATTTGGATAGTCTGACTGCACTTTTTTTACAGCTTTTTCATTGACGTCCTCTTTCGCCCCTAAAAAATAACAGCTTAATCCATTTTCATCAGCATAATTTAATAAATCCAACGTCAAATCAAACCCGGCAATCCTCTCTTGTAATGGTGTTTTAAGCAGTTTGGCAGCCAGGATAATACCAATACCATCCGGAACTGTATAATCTGCTTCTTGAATCACTTTTTTATAAGCACTGTCTTCCTGCGCCTTCATTACTATCTCTGGATTAGCCGTCACGATAAACTTTTTTTCTTTACGTTGTAAGCCAGGGAAAATATCCTCTACTAAAAATTGATATTGTGTTTTATTAACAAAGTCAATATCCATCACTTTTACACTTCGACGGTCTTTCTGCATGTTTTTATATCCTTCCCCACTGTTCATTTCTTATTTATAAAGTTTTTCTATATCATGCTCTTGTCACTTTTTCCAATATCTATATTGAGATGACCGTTTAAAAAAATTACTTAACGGCTTAAATTTACTATTAATCATTTCTAACGTATCAACAAGCATAAGCAGAACGAACAGCATAACAGTTAGAATCAGTATTGACCCCCATAAGGTTGTCATTGTAAATAGGATAGCTGCTACACTGAACAATGCACTCAACATGTAAATAAAAAGTACCGTCTGTTTATGCGAAAAACCGAATTGCATCAACCGATGATGCAGGTGGGCACTATCCGGGCTGGACATCGGGCGTTTGTCTATTTTCCTGCGTATCATCGCAATTAGCGTATCAGATATAGGCACCCCCAGGATAAAGATTGGAATAATGAAAGATACAACGGTGACATTCTTAAATCCAAGCAAGGATAATACAGCAATCATAAATCCCAAAAATAGAGCTCCTGTATCCCCCATAAAAATCTTCGCTGGATAAAAGTTATATTTTAAAAACCCAAGCACACTAAATAACAATATTAACGCCATCGTTGTAACATACACATCTCCCATCATCATCGCCATGCCAATAATAGGAATCAATGCAATACCAGAAACGCCGGCCGCAAGACCATCCAATCCATCAATTAAGTTAATTGCATTTGTAATTCCAACAATCCAAAGAATTGTAAACAGCTCACTAAATAAACCAAACTCTAACTCGCCACCAAACGGCAAGTTAATAAATTCTACTTGCAGTCCTCCCCAAAAGACTACCATACAGGCAACAATAACTTGAATAATAAATTTAAATTTTGCCGATAAATCATATATATCATCAAAAATTCCTAAAAGTAATATAACTGCGGCTCCACAAAGTATAGATAAATGAAAGTCGCTTGTTGGTTGAAGAACAATCAATCCGATCATAAAACTGATTGCAATCGCTATCCCGCCAAGGGTTGGGATAGGTTCTTGGTGAACCTTTCGGGCATTCGGTTTGTCTGTAATGTGCAGTTTTTTGGAATACTTGATGACAATTGGCGTCACAATTAATCCAACAACTAAACTGACCATTGACAAAAGGACAATTTGCACCATTTGCTACACCCCTATCTCCCCTTATTATGTATTTATATTATACAACTATACTATACCCATGTCGATTCATGTTAAGTAAATGTAAATTTTTATATTATTCCGTTTGCGAAAGAAGATAAAAGGGAAGCACTAAATAGATGAAACATGCTCGGTACATAGCCATATAATAAGATGTATCTGAACTGTATGATGTACTTTTATTCAGACGAAGGAGGAATTCTTTTGGTACTTAATTTTGCACATCGAGGCTCTTTAACAGAAGCTCCAGAAAATACATTACCTGCTTTTGAAAAGGCATTGGTTCACCGCCCTAAAGGGATGGAATTAGATGTACAGATGACCAAAGATGAGGAATTAGTTGTTTGTCATGATGCAAAATTAACTCGATTTAATAAAAATAGCAAAAAATTTATTCAGGAACTCACTTGGGAAGAAATTCAACAGATTGATATTGGCTCCAGTTTTAGTGAGGAATATAAAGAGTTAAATCTGACACGTCTAGAGGACGTTCTTTCTATCACACCAGTTGAAGTGCTGTTAAATGTAGAAATAAAGAATATCCCTGTTATTTATCCAGGTATCGAGAAAAAACTGTTAGATTGTCTGGAAAAATATAATCGACTGGATAATGTCATTATCTCTTCGTTCGATCATGTTGCCTTGCAAAATATTTGCAAACTTCATTCTACATTACGTTTAGGAATGCTTCTTCATTATCGTCTTTTAGATACTTGGAAATATGCCCAGGATAGTGGATTGCCTATTTATAGTATTCATCCGAATCATGTTTATGTTGATCAAACGTTTGTCCAAGGATGTAAAAATGCAGGATTCGGTGTTTACCCGTATACGGTGAATGATTGGGAACGTTATAAAGAGCTTGTTGATTATGGAGTGAATGGTGTGTTTAGTAATCAGCCGGAGATATTTGGAAATAAGTAAAAGCTTTCAACAGAATAAAATAAAAAGAATGTCATAAAACAACTTATAACGCTATTAAATGTTTTGATATCAATTTCATTTACATTTATTTTCTGATATATAGATTTTTTTAAGCGAAAGCCAGATAGAAAGCCATAGCTAGAAAATAAAATGTAGATCATTTTATTTTCTAATAACTTCATAACTCTAATTACCAGAATAAAACCTTTGTATTAAAAAAATGATTTGGGATAGAGCTCTATCCCAAATCATTTTTTATATTCACAGCTTTTTCCTTCTCTGACCATAAATAAAAGCTCTGCTTTGCAATTGTTTCATGTTCTCGGCAATTTTATCGTTACGATATTTTTTCCGCTCTTTATTACTCATCTTTTTCCATTGTTTTAAGAATTGCTCATACTTCGGTATAACTTCATCTGTTGTACCATAATCTTTGACTGCCCCATACTCTAACCAAAGAATTTTTTCACAGAACTCTTTCATCTGTCCAAGAGAATGGCTGACAAAAATCATTGTTTTTCCGCGCATTTTAAATTCTCGCATTTTTTCTAAGCTTTTTTCGGCAAATGCTTTATCTCCAACGGATAAAGCTTCATCTATGATTAAAATATCTGGGTCAATATTTACCGATATGGCAAAACCTAAACGTGATTTCATGCCACTTGAATAGGATTTTACAGGTTGATCAATAAATGTTTCCAACTCTGCAAATTCAATAATCTCCGGCTCGAGCTTTTCGATTTCATTCTTATTAAATCCAAGCATCAATAACTTCAACTCAATATTATCTCTTCCCGTTAAATCACCTTTCAGCCCAGATGCCACAGCAATAAGTGATGCTTCCCCGTTTAACGTTACAGAGCCGTTCGTTTCCGGTAAAATGCCGGCAATAATATTGGACAATGTTGATTTTCCAGATCCATTGATTCCAATAAACCCGACAATATCGCCCTTCTCTGCCTCAAAATTCACATTGGTGAGTGCATAGAAATCTTTCCCGTAACTTTTAGGGGTAACTAAATCGAGAAATCTTTCTTTATTACCATTATATAATTTATACTTTTTCGATACATTTTTTACTTCTATTGCTTTTTCCATTTTCAACACATACCTTTTATAAGAAGTCGATAAAATGCTTTCTAAATCGAACATGCATGCTTGCACCTATTATTAATAATAAAATAACAACAACCCAGAAATAAATGGTCAGTTGCCAATTAGTTATGAAGAACCATTCCGTTCCAAAAAAAGCAGCACGATAGCCTTGAATCAAGTAATACAACGGGTTTAACTGCATTATATTTAACAACCATGAGAGCTGGAGTTCCTCTAACTTACTTAATGGCCATAGCACACCTGAAATATAAAGAAACATCCGTAATGTCGAACTTAATAGCATGTGAAAATCTCGAATAATCGTTGAAATTGTCGATGTTATTAGAGAGATAGCAAATAAGAGACAAAACGCTGCAAATACACAGTAGATTAATTGTAAATAGTAAATATTAATATAGTACCCCATAATCTGATAAATAATAATCGCTATACTTATCATTACCAAGTGTACATAAAACTGTGAAAAAATAACATAACTAGGAATGATACTCATAGGAAAATTCATTTTAGAGAGCATGCGTAAACGGGAATATATTGATTTAGACCCTTGTACCATTGATTGGTAAAAAAATGTCCATACAAAGAATCCCCCAATCAACCATAAAATAAATGGGACAGGTTCTCCCCCCATTGCCACATCGTCACGAGATAATAGTAAACCGAAAACAAACCAATATATCATAATTTGAATAGATGGGTTTATTAACTCCCAAGCCATTCCAAGATAATTATTTTTATTTTTATTTTTTAATTCATATAAAGACAATCTTCTAATAAGATAAAAATGATCAATCTGTTCTTTAATAACTTTCCATGCGGATTTCATTAGCTTTTCCTTTCAACAAAAAGAATTAAATTTTCTCATGCTATTAAATTATACAAGTTCTCTTTGGAAAACACAATCATAAGAAAACTGAAAATGGCCTGATAAATTATTGAGAATTACTTAATAATCACTCTCAAATATATCAAAAAAGTCTATTACGTATAAAACCGTATGAATTAAAATATATTGAATTCATACGGCTCCTATCATTTTATTTATTATTATTTTTTTGTCTCATCAGACGCAGCGGCCTCGTTAATTTCCAAGATCTTGAATTCTCTATATTTTGAAGTTTAAGCATCAACTTTTTATTTTGCTTCTTTTTATTCTTTAACTCGTCTGCCTTTTTCTCTATTTCTAATCTTAACTCTGAAATAACTTTTTCATCTTTTTTAATTATACTTTCTTTTTTATTAACCGTCTTTTTAAGGTCAGAAATCGTCTTGTTCTTCTCTTTAACTTTACTTGTTTGCTTATTTTTTTCCTTTTCTTGCTTCGACACCATTATTTCAAAACTTTTTTGCAATCTTTCTTTCATTTCATAGGAACCACAAGAGGTTATTGGAATAACTGGGTTCTTAAGGTTAATTTTTTCAAGTTTAGTTTCCAAAGGCAATTGTAATCCTTGAGAATTATAATTATAAACGTGTTCAATATCATTTTTTTCTAGGAAACCGATAAAATTATCGTAATTTTTTTGGTGACTTTTTTCAACAGAATGTAAATCAACCTTGTCTAATAAATCTTCAAGTTTAGTATCATCATTGATTTCTCCAATAGAAACCCGAGGAAAATTATGATATTCGGATAATTCTCTCATTCTCGCATCAATCGGAATAGTTATACTAGGTGTTCCTGCAAGTGTAGGTGCAACATTTCCATGTAGCCTTGTTCCAATACTTAAGTCAACATTTCTCATATGTTCAATCCATGAAGGGGCTGACAAGAAGAATTTAACTTGATTATTCATGTAAACATCTGACGTTAAACTATTGGGATAGTTGTCTACTTTAGTATTAACAGCTCCACCTAGCAATGGTATGCCGGAATAGGTTAATATCATTTCATCCATATCTTGTGGTATAAAATCCAAATTTTTATATTGATCAGAAAGACCATTTAAAAACCTTAGAGCCTGTTGTTCTGCCTTAGGGGTCATATTGACACATAGTGAAGAATTATCATTTAATTCAATATCTCGAATTTTAATATTTTCACCATAAGTGTACATTGATGGACACCCAATAACTTGATGATCTCTGCCTTCTTTGAAACCTAGATAAGAGAGATAATCTGATGTGATTTGTCCCCTTAATCCAAGTATACTTGATTTCTCTAACACAGCACTTACAAAACGTCTGACGTCATCATCAAACGGTCTTTTGGAATCAATATTAGGTTCATATGGAAATGCCATCCCCATCCCAATTACATATACAGGAATCTTAAGCTTTTCAATTAGTTCTGTATATTTCTTGAGAGTAGGTATAAAACCAGGTCTAATTGCATTCGCTAATGGAATTGCATATGCATTATAGGTTTCGTTTATCATATCTGCATCTGCAGGATTTGTTCTATAGTAGTCGGAAACTAACTCTACATTTTCTGTAGTCAGGTTTCTAAAAACACTGTAGGCATACATTAAATTGCCAACATTATTTCCAATTGCATTTCTTTTAATTATTTCATCCGCGCTAAAAGTATCTAATGGAGACATTCCAGATCTTACAAGTATTTTTTTCATGTTTTAAGTACTCCTATTTTAAGCTAGTTTATGCATATTTTATCACAGTAATTAGTTATTAAAAAGTTTTATCTTAATTTATATCGTCTTATAATTACTAATTCATAATCTATATTTTGCACTAATTACTTTCTCTCAGTATTTTATTTGTAATCCAATATGACTCTTTATAGTATTATCTCATACAGGTTGCTTATAACTTTATTACAGAACGCGAGATATATTGAAGTGGTTAATGTTTCCAAAATACCTTATCAACAACACGTTTGGTGGCATTTCCATCCTCAAGATAACAAAATTGCTCATAAAAATCATTAAATGTTTGACTCGGCTGAAACCCATTTTCTTCAACAGCTTTGATTTCTCTAATAATTTCTTCTGTTGTTTTTGCTAATGGCCCGGGTGCCTTATTTTCAAAATCTAAGTAAAATCCCCGTAAATTGTCTCTGTACTCTTCTAAATCATAAACGAAAAATAAAATAGGCCGCTTCAAGTTCGCATAGTCAAAGAACACAGAAGAATAGTCAGTAATAAGCATATCTGAAATAAGGTAAATTTCCCGAATATCTTCATGCTTTGAGAAATCCATAACAAAGTTTTCATAGCCACGAAGGTCAAGGTTTTCCGCAACTAAATAGTGCATACGCAAAATAACCGTATGCGTATCACCAAACTCTTCTTTGAGTCTCTGAAGGTTCAATTCCAAATTGAATTTGTATTTCCCTTTCTCGTAAAATTGGTTATCCCGCCAAGTTGGGGCGTACAAAACAACTCTTTTATCAACTGGAAGTCCAAAATGTTTCTTCAATTTTTGAATTTCTTCAACACTGTTTTCATTAATCAAATAATCATTTCGAGGATACCCTGTTTCTAATACATTCTTTTTAAATTGAAAAGCTTGTTTGAATATATCTGTAGAATATCTGTTCGGCGAAACTAGATAGTCCCATTTACTTGCTTCAAAAACAAAGTTTTTCTTATACTTTTCCGTATCAGTCCCTGGCATTTGCACGTCATCAATATCTATGCCCAACTTCTTCAATGGCGTACCATGCCATGTTTGTAAATAGATTGTTTTTTTGGGCTTCTTGATCCATAATGGCAATCTGGCATTTATGACCCAGTATTTTGCACGGCCCATTAGAAGTATCCATTTTAAAGATAATCGCTTTACATGTGGCAAATTATTATCTTGAAAGATGTGAAGATGGCGACGGTCTGCCGCCCAATAGAGCTTATATTCGGGATAAGATTCCTTGATATATTCATAAATAGCTCGCGGGTTATCACTGTACTGTTTTCCATGAAAACTCTCGAAAATAATAAGTTTATTTTTTTTAGGTAACTTGGAAGTAGCTGAAAAAACAATTTGATATAATTTCTGTACAAGCTTGCCTCTTCTTATGCTGACAATTAATTGTTTCAATTTACTCATTTCTAAATCCTTTCATTTTCCTTATTCAATTTAGATAATACTGCTTGATAAATTCTCTGGCAATTGTGATGGTCTTGATATTTAATAATACTATCTACGTCAATATCAAAATTCTTAAAATGGTTTTCTATACTTTCCTCAATCATATCAACAAGATCTGCTTCATTTCGAGCTATCTTCCCTAAAAAAGTTTCTTCTACTGGTCTGAGAATTCCTCTTTTGAAAAATCGATTTACATCAAAATGATAATAGATAACAGGCTTATTCATTAATGTGAAATCAAAACTGACACTGCTAAAATCCGTAATAAGCAAAGCATGGTCTATTAATAACTGTTGAACGGTTTTAGAACCTAAGCGGATAAACTTAGTTCGGCTGCTCTCCCCATTAATATCCTGCGCAAAGAAATCCTGCGCTCTGTAATGTGGATAGAAGTTTAAATTAACATTATACTCTTCTAATATTTCCTGTAACCGTTCGTTATTAATCAAGTTATTGTAATAATTATAGTATTGACTTTTAAGAAACTGTTCATCTGTATGGATCCAGTCTCTCCAAGTCGGCATTAATAAAATATCCCTGGAATTATTTTCTTTCGGCAAATTATCAAACCGGGCCAGGCCTGTAACTGCCACTTCCTCTTCATTATAACCCATTTTATTCATGACGACATCATACTTCTCCGGGTCACTGCTGACAATAAACAAATCAAAAGGAAGCTCATAATTCTTTCGGTCGTATTCTACCGGTTTCCGTCCTAATACACCGTGCTGCAGAAATACTTTGATTGTATCTTCGTAGTTAAAGAAGCCTTGAGCCGGTTTATATGGCAATAAATTTTCTAAATCGTGCGTCCCCAGTAAAACTTTTGCACGACTGGCTATTTCAAAATGTTCTTTACTTCCAAAATGAAGGACATGCTCTTTATCCTCCAGCATCCGGTAATCTTCCGCATCTTCTTCAATGACATAATAAGCATCGACACTGGTATTTTTTCTTAACCACCGAAATAATGCAATTCCATTATCTTGAGCTGTATTATAACGTTCTCCAATCAACCAAATAGCTGGATCCTTTTCAGCAGTATTACTTAACATGTCTACATCATTTGGAATGGTGAACGTTTCTATTTTTAGATTGGCAAAAGGAGTAGTCGTAACCAGAAAATAATGCATATTCCCTTCCGTATCTTTTTCTTTTATTGATTCATAAAAATTGTCTTTACGATAATCAGCCAACTCATATTTTATTTTGTCTTTACGGATTGTATTCCCTTCCACGTCTTTGACAGTAATAAAGAAATCTAATATACTTTTTTCTTTTCCTTTGACCTTAATTAAATCTTTTGCTGATATTGGAATATCAAAGTTTTCTTCTTTCAGTGGAAACTCAATCATATCAAATGTATTACGGTCTTCCACTGCCAAATAAAAGGTGCAATCTTTGAAAACATGTAAATTTCCTATAGAACCCGAAAAATTAAAGTCCTTTACAGACTTAATTAATCGTCTCAATTTTGGTCTGTGAACAATAATGCTTCCCATTGATTTATCTTTTCTGCGATAAATTCGAAATACATATTCCTGCGAATTATAAATGACCTTAAAACTTCTTCTTTTGAAAATTTTTACAGTTTCAATAAAGAACTGATATTTAAAGAGCTTTCCTTCTTTGTCCTTCCGCAAAAGGAAAAAGCGTTTAATAGTAGAGCCTTCCAATATATTCTCATATAATATCTCTACTTTAAATCCATTATTCGTACGTTCAATTGGATGAACGGATTCTTTATCCAGTTTTGTATCTTGTACCAGAAATGTGTATTGATACTTATCTGGTTGAATATCTGCAGCAACTTCTAATTGAATTGAGCTCTCTTTTATGTCCAAATCCACAGCTTCTGTACCTAAATAATAATTATCCAATGATAAATAGAAGGATTTATTAATATGCTGCAAAGTTCCTTGATGATTCGTTGTTAGTAGAGAACTCTCTTCATTCGTTTTTGATTGCAGAAAATAAGCTATATCATCAATGGCAATAATCAAACGCCAATCTCCTTGAGACAGGTGATTAAAATCTAAAACCTCAAAGGTAGAAGTTTTCTTGTTCACTTCTATTTCTAGCGGCTTCATATCTCCATGTTTTAACGCGAACATTTTCACATGACTGCCTAGATTTAAACCCGCATTTTCCAGTACAGCAGTTAAGTTATTATAGGAGGTATACAGCTTTTTAATTATTTTCAATTCATTGGAGAACCTGAAATCTGGCAATAAATTTTTAACCAATACCTTTTTATTGATGGATAACCTAAATAACTTGTTCCCTACAGCGTGATAGAATACTTTTTCTTTTATATGCTCATCTAATTTTAACCAAAACTTTTGTTTAGTATTTGATAATACTACATAGTTATTAACATCATCTGATAAGTGGTTGATTGGAATCGAAATCGTCAATTTTTTTTTCACACGTCGATATGGAAGTTCAATTGTTTCCATTCCGTTAGTTAGGACAGCACTAATTCCAGCATAAGATATGAAATGCTTTAAACTTACGTCTACTTCTATGCTTGTATCCGCTACTACTCTCGATTGAACTACGACTGCTCTTTTTACTAAATAACTTTTACATTTTTTTATTAACTTTTTGATGTTCAACACTTCTACCAGCACTCCTAATAAAACTTATTTAGATATACTCTAATAATATATAGCATTTGGCAAACATTTATTATTTATGACGGTATTTATTTTTTGTGTAATATTCAAAACTTTAAAATATTATATAGTATTTAAAAAGCCACATGAATGTTTCATGTGGCTTTTTAATCTCTCTTTAAATATTTATTATTTATAAGACGACAACAAGCGGAGAACTACATTAATTTTAAATCTTGATTCTGTTCTTTAAGCTTGTCCGCTAATTCAATCAAATACTTTGTAAGCGGCTCTTGTAGATCCTTACGCTCTAGTGCCATTTCTAACGTTGTCTCTATAAAACCTAACTTCTCTCCAACGTCAAAACGATCTCCATCCACTTCATAGGAATAAACACTTTGCTCTTTATTTAACGCTTGGATAGCATCGGTTAATTGAATTTCACCGCCGGCACCAATCTTTTGTTCATCCAAGAATTTGAAAATCTCCGGGGTAAGGACATAACGTCCGATAATTGCCATATTCGAAGGTGCTGTCCCTTGTGCAGGTTTTTCTACAAAATCTTTTACGAGATATCTTTTTCCTTCTTTTTTTGTGTAATCAATTACACCATAACGGTGTGTCTCACTGGAAGGAACTTTTTTCACGGCAATTACAGACGATTGTACTTCGTTATACTCGTTGATTAATTGTTGTAATCCTGGCTCTTCATTGGAACGGATAATATCATCGCCAAGCAATACAGCAAATGGTTCATCTCCAATAAATTTCCGCGCGCACCAGACTGCATGTCCTAATCCTCTTGGTTCTTTTTGACGGATATAGTGAATTTCTACCTTAGCTGATTCTTTAATTCTTTCTAATAAGTCATACTTTTCTTTTTGCAAGAGATTCTCTTCGAGCTCTAGGGAGTAATCAAAATGATCCTCAATTGCTCTTTTTCCTTTTCCAGTTACTATAATAATATCTTCAATTCCTGAACGAACTGCTTCTTCAACAATATATTCGATAGTTGGGCGATCTACAATCGGCAGCATTTCTTTCGGCATAGCTTTTGTTGCAGGTAAGAAACGAGTTCCTAACCCTGCTGCCGGGATAATGGCTTTTCTTACTTTTTTCATGGATATTCCTCCTGTAAAATAATTTCACTATTACATTTATAAAGTTGATTTAATTATTTATTGGGCTTTTCTTTCAAAATAATTCTAAGTACTACATTATAGTAACATATTATTCATCACATACATAGGCAGTTTATAACTCCCTGTTTCAAGTAAACAATTCGTTAACTTAAATATATATATTACTTTAACTTTATAATTATGTTTATAGCTTTTCACAACTTATATTATAGATTATAATATAAGTTGTTGTAATACATCAAACTTATGGAAACCTAAGTAAAAAATTTTCATAAATAATATAACCTACTATATCTTTAATATATTACAATTTACAACTAAAGAAAAATTAATTTTTGTAAGGAGCGGAATTCATGACTATACTAGTATCAGGCGGAGCAGGGTATATTGGCAGCCACACCGTATTATACCTTCAACAGCAAAATGAAGATGTAATTGTATTAGATAACTTATCTAAAGGACACCGTGGTGCCCTTCATGACGTGAAATTTTATGAAGGGGATTTAGCAAATACAGTACTTTTAGATAAAGTATTTCAAGAAAATAAAATCGATGCGATTATCCATTTTGCAGCAAGCTCACTAGTAGGAGAAAGTATGGAAAAACCATTAGATTATTACGAGAATAATGTTTTAGGTACCTTCCAACTTATAAAAAAAGCAGTAGAGTATAAGGTAAATAATATTGTATTCTCATCAACAGCAGCAACATATGGGGAACCAAAAAATATTCCCATTCTTGAAACGGATTCTACGATACCAACAAATCCTTATGGTGAAACAAAATTGGCAATTGAAAAGATGTTGAAATGGTCCCATGATGCATATGGATTAAACTCCATTTGTTTACGTTACTTCAATGCTGCCGGCGCTGACCCAGAGGGAAGAATTGGAGAAGACCATACACCAGAATCTCACCTTATTCCAATTGTACTGGAAGCTGCACTCGGTCAAAGAGATGGCGTGAAAATTTTTGGAGATGATTATCCAACTGCAGATGGCACGTGTATTCGAGATTATATTCACGTCCTCGACTTAGCTCAAGCCCATTATCTTGCAGTTCAAAAGTTAATCAATGATGGTGGCTGTGATATATTTAATCTAGGAAACGGTCAAGGATTCTCTGTTAAAGAAGTCATTGAAACATGTCGAAAAGTAACTCAGAAAGATATCAAAGCAGATGTTTCTCCAAGACGCGAAGGCGATCCGGCACAGTTAATTGCTTCATCAGATAAAGCAAAAAGTAAATTAGGATGGAAACCGCAATACGATCAGCTAGAAACAATGGTGCAGCATGCTTGGAACTGGCATTCTACTCATGTGAACGGCTATAAAAGTAAATAATCATTTTAAGTAACCTCTTGCGATTAATTTTACCTGAGTAGTTTATTATTAAACTTTTTATTTTTATCGTAAGAGGTTTTTTATATAATCTTACTTTAATCCATCATGTGTCTTTCTGATCTTTATAAACCAATAGTTTATTACTAACTCTTTTACTATAATGATTGGAAAAAATGATTAGCAGTTATTCTAAGAAGCTGGGGGAAATTTAACAAGAAAGGAGTAAGCACTTAATGAACTGCACCCAGTCAAGTAGACAGGTAAAAAAATAAATTTTTGTACGCATATGTTAAACGCATATGCGTATTTTTTATGCCGGGATACTTAATCCCATATTTAAAGTCACTCGTTTTTCATTAAAAAATTGGATATCCTGCTTTAAATCTTCAACCGTTTGATAGGTGTTTAACTTAAATCGTTCCGATTTAATGATCCCCCAGACATTTTCCATCGGTCCGTTATCGATACATTTTCCCGGTCGGGACATACTGTGAATGAGACCATTGGTCTTCACATATTGATTAAACACATGTGATGTATACTGGCTGCCTCGGTCACTGTAGATGAGGGTTTTATCCCGAATTATCTTTGAAGTGATGGTTTTAAACGTTCGGTTGACCAGTGATTGTTCACAATGTGTATCCATTTGGTGGGCAATAATCTTTTTAGTATGTAGATCATAGATGGCACTTAAATATACCTTTTGACCATTGGTAAGTTTAAACTCTGTAATATCCGTCAACAACTTTTCCATGGCCTGTTGAGTATCAAACTGGCGTTTTAATTTGTTGTCTTGAGCATAATCCGGACGCATCTGCTTTCGGTGTACTTTCTTCACCCTGATTACAGCTTTCAATCTGAGTACTTTCATCAAGTGTTAGACCCGTTTATGATTGACCCTTGCCTGCTTAAAATGATTTAAATAAATCGTCATGCGACGATAACCATAAATTCCTTTGACAGATGTATAGACTTCCACAATCCAATCCATCAGCTGCTGATCCCTGTTTTCAAATATTGATTTTGTGCTTTTAACGCATCATTTTCTGCACGAAGCCGTGCATCTTCACTCTCTGGCTCACTCTGTTTTTTCTTCCCACGACCGTCTTGGAGTCCTTCAGGTCCGTGTGTTTTATATTTATTGACCCATTGGTAAACGTTATTGTATCTCACATTAAATTGTTCTGCCGCTTTCTTATAAGACAACTGATGATCAATGACGACATATTGTACAATCTCTAATCGCTCTTCAAATGTTATTTTTTTGGATTCCATCGTGTAGACCTCCGAACTTGGAGAATAGGTTGCATTCTCTTTTCCTTCAGTATACTTTAAAATCCAATTTCTTACTGTCGTTTCGGAGGGAATATTATATTTTATAGCCAGTGCACCTTTTCCAATCTGACCGTTTAAATATTCTTGAACAACAGTTTGTTTAAAATCTGCTGAATATGAATGGTTTGTTTTTCTTTGTTGGAGCCCCTTCAAACCATGCAGCATATATTTCTGATGGCACCTTCTAAATTTATTATTACTTAAAAGTAACCCATGTGTCCGCTTTAATTCATCGTAAGAACATCCCGCATTAAATAACTGAATATAATTCAATAATTCATCTGTCGTATGGACAGTATTTGATTTCAATAAAATACTCCCCCTTAAGTATTCACTTTTTTAAGTGTCTATTTAAGGGGGAGCATATCATAATCAAATGCTGTAACTGCTAAACTAAAGTAGACCATTATTGCTTGATAAGAATGAACACTTTTCTTGGGGGATAGGCATGTAACAGGCTGTTGCCCCGTAGGGGCGGCAGCCTGTTACATGCTCGCCGTTCCGTCAGGTACCAACTAACTATTGCAATCTTTCATTTACTGTATAATACATGTTTGTACGATACAGAAATGGGAGGAGTAAGAAAGGTGGAAACATGGAAAGTGTATATGGAAATCTATCAACTAAAACAAGAAGGATTTAAAATACGGAGAATAGCTAGAAAACTAGGTATATCAAGAACAACAGTATATAAATACCTTGAAAAGTCTCCTCAGGAAATGGCGGAGTGGGTAGCTTCCACACAGACAAGAAAGAAGAAATTAGATGCCTACGAATTACTTATTCATACTTGGCTAACAGAACATCCAGATCTTTCTAGTGCTCAAGTTCATGATTGGTTAAAAGAAAGGTTTCCAACTCTACGTGTTGGAGAAAGTACCGTTCGTGGTTATGTCAAAGCACTCCGGGAAAAATATCATATTCCAAAAACAGAGATGAAGCGTGTCTATCAAGCTATTCCAGATCCACCAATGGGGCAGCAAGCCCAAGTAGATTTTGGTCAGACGATACAGAAAACATCCCAGGGAAAGGAAAAGAAATTATATTTTATTAGTTTCGTGCTTTCGCACTCTCGTTATAAATACGTTGTGTGGCTCTCCCGTCCTTTTACAACAAAAGATATGATTCAAGCTCACGAAGATGCTTTTCAGTATTTTGGAGGAATTCCATATGAGTTAGCTTATGATCAAGATTCCCTTATCGTAGTAAGTGAAAATGAAGGTGATCTCATCCTTACCAGTGAATTTCAAGCATACAGGGAAGCAAGAAAATTAAAGCTCTTTGTATGTAGAAAAGCTGATCCAGAAAGTAAAGGGAAGATTGAAAATGTCGTAGGATTTGTGAAGAAGAATTTTGCGAAGAACCGCGTATTTCACCATATAGATAAATGGAATGAATCCTGTTTAGCATGGCTGATTCGAACGGGAAACGGAAAAGTGCATAATACAACAAAAAAAAGACCAGTCGAAGTGTTTGCCCTAGAAAAACAACACTTAAGACCAGTCAACAAAAAAATTTCAATTTCAAATATCGATAATAGTATAACAAGAAATGTTCGTAAGGACAATACTATTATCTATCAATCGAATCGGTATTCGGTACCACTTGGTACATATAAAAAAGATAAAGAAGTTTTTATTGAAATAAGCGATCAAAACGAATTAATAATACGTGAAGAATCGAATGGAGCAATCATTGCCAAACACACATTAAGTTTAGAGAAAGGGAAATTGATTCAAGATTCTCAACATACCAGAGACCGTTCTAAAGGAATAGCTGCCTATATAGAAACGGTATCGACGTACTTTGATGATAAGGAAATGGCTTCTGATTTCCTTCAGGAAATTCACCAAAGATATCCTCGTTATATACGAGATCAATTATCTCTTATTTTAAAGGTAGCAAGAGAACGAAGGAACCAAGCTTTAGAAGAATGTGTCGCACGCAAAATATATAGTGCAACAGAGTTTAGAGATGTCGTAGAGTTTATCCAAAGACAAACGGATTCTCATCAAAGGCCTCCGCAAATAGAAGCTATCAAAACATTGCATGGTATGGATGATACGCTGCTTCAAATCAAGCCAAAAACAAGAGAATTGGATTCTTATATAGAGTTATTGAAAGGAGCAACGGTATGAGTCATTCAATAGAAGAAATACAACAACAGTTTCGATCGTTGAGACTCACAGAGACGGCAAATTATTTGCCATCTCTGATTCAACAAGCAGAGTCAGAAGATTGGACATATCAAGTACTTTTGAAACAATTGACTGGATATGAATTAAAACGTAGGGATGAAAAATTAATCGAAAAACGATTAAAATGGGCTGCATTCCCTTCCTATAAGACGTTGGACGAGTTTCATTTAGATGAGCAGCAATCACTCAGCAAAAGACAAGTAAATCAATTAAAGGAGTTTAACTGGCTAGATCAACTCTATAATTTAATCGTTTTAGGACCGCCAGGTGTAGGTAAAACACATTTAGCCACAGGGCTGGGCATAGAAGCTATACAAAAAGGATATAAAGTCTCTTTTATTTCCATGGGGCAGCTGATTCAAACATTAAAAACAGAAGAAGTTACCAGAAAATCACAAACGAGAATGAAACGAATTCGTTCCTCTCATTTAGTGATTATTGATGATTTAATGTTTATGGCAATGGATACACGTGAAGCGAATTTATTTTTCCATCTTATTAACGACCTTTATGATAAGGCTTCAATTATATTAACTTCTAATAAAGGACCGAATGAATGGGGAGAATTACTAGGTGATCCAGGGATTACAACGGCTATCCTAGATAGAATTTTACATCGAGCTGAAGTTATTCATTTTCATGATGATGATAGTTATCGAATGAAACACCGTTCTTCCATTTTCATGGAAGAAAGTGTCCAAATTTAATTAGCAAAAAGTGTTCATTTCTACTTGACGCTCACAAATGCTTACTCCTTTTACAATTTACTTCACATAAGCCTCATGTATAAATACTCGTTGACCATCTAACGTCCCACGATACCACACATTGTTCCCTACTCGTTCTGTTTTGTTTACTTTAAATTCTGTATCAGCATAAGACGATAAGTTAAAAACTAGATTTCCATCTCTACCCCATGCTTTCGTATACGCACTTCCGTTTCCATTTAATGAAAATGTTTTTGCTTGAGTATCTATTCCTGTATGTGCGCGCGTTCTTAAATCGCTTGCTTTCATCCAGCCTATTACTCCATTCGTGGCACTCGCTTGTTCACTTATCAAGTAATAGCGCTCACTTCCTAAGTCAGCTTGTTTTTTAATATAGTATACTTCGTTCAAATGTTTTTCATCTACTGGCTGTACTGTATTCTCATTTCCTATTTCTTGATAAATTATAGCATCTACATTTTGAACATGCCCTAATCGGCTGGTAGAACTTTCTTTAACTTCATCTACATAAGTTTCATGTATGAATACTTGCTGTCCATCTAACTGTCCGCGATACCATGTATTATTGCCTACTTTTTCTGTTTTGTTTACTTTAAATTCTTGTCCTGCGTACGAGGATAGATTATAAACTAAATTTTGCGGGCCTCCCCACGCTTTAGAATAAGCATTTCCGTCTCCATTGACGATAAATGACTTCGTTTGAGTGTCTCCCCCTATATGTGCATGCGTTTTTAAATCGCTTGCTTTCACCCAGCCCACTGTTCCATTCGTGGCACTTGCTTGTTCACTAATTAAATAATAGCGTTCACTTCCTAAGTCAGCTTGCTTTTTAATATAATATACTTGGTTCACATGGTTGTCGGTTGCTGATTGTGCCGATTTTTCATCACCAATCTTCTCATAAATCTTAGTACTGTTATTTTTTAAGTGACCCAATTGACTGGTAGAACTTTCACTATATTCATCTACATAGGCTTCGTGGATAAATACTTGCTGCCCATCTAACTGTCCGCGATACCATGTATTACTGCCTACTTTTTCTGTTTTGTTTACTTTAAATTCTTGTCCTGGATAATCTTTCAAATCGTATATTTGATCAGAAGAACCGCCCCATGCATGTGTGAAAGCTTTACCTTTTCCATTTGTAATAAATGTTTTTGAAATAGAATCAACACCATTATGTGCGTGCGTTCTTAAATCACTTGCTTTCACCCAGCCTACTGCTCCGTTCGTAGCACTTGCCCTTTCACTTATCAAATAATAGCGTTCACTCCCGAAATCAGCTTGCTTTTTAATATAATACACTCGATTCAATTGACTCTCGTTCACTGGTTGTGCCGAATTTTCATCGCCGATTCTTTCATGTATTCTAGCTGTACTCTGCAGATGACCTAACTGGCTAGTGGAGCTTTCTGTTACCTCATCTACATAAGCTTCATGAATAAAGACTTGCTGAGCATCCAATGTTCCTCTATACCATGTATTGTTACCTACTTTTTCTGTTTTATTTACTTTGAATTCTTCTCCCGCATAATCGCTTAGATTATACACAAGATCAGCAGAGCCTCCCCAGGCTTTGGAGTAAGCATTTCCTTTTCCATTCACAACTAGCGTTTTCGATTCATTATCAACGCCAATATGATTATGAACTTTTACATCTTTTGCTTCTATCCAACCCACTACGCCATTTGTTGAGCTTGCTTGGTTACTAATTAAATAATATTGCTTATTATCTATTACTGCCTCAGCTTTAATATAGAAAACTTTGTTTGTATCTTCTCCACTTATACTAGAAGCACCACTTTGAGAAACAGGATCATCATACTTCGTTACATTATTTGAATTTAGTTGTCCCAGCTTACTTGTATTTGCTTTCTTGCTAACCGCTATAGAATTATATTTATCTGTCACAAGTGATGTAAACTCATTCCAATTGTAACCGTATCTAGAAAAATAGCCATGCGGGTCAACATGATTGGTACCTCCAAGATGGTCAGTCACTGCTTTATGTGACCACAAAGTTCCTTCTCCGGAATTTTCTGCGCTTGAAACACCTAAATTATAGTCATATAAAATATTCGCTATATATTCTGCATAATTATTTATCGATTTTGCGAACTGGTCGAAATTATTTACTCGCACAAGTTCTACATGAACAAAGCGTTCGTTTGCAAATCTGCCAGCCCCCCAAGAACCATAATCAGGCGAATGTATCTCTACAACATTATCATAGTCTACAAATGCATGAACAAATGCACTTGTATGATTTCGCTCCATATAGGAGATTTCGCCCCAAATCGTAGAATTATCATTTGCGGTTTCATGCGCTACTACGCCCTCTACTTCTCCTACTCCATTACGATATGGGAATTTAGTAAACATATCTTTGTGCTGATAGCTTGTTTCTACCGGGGATATATTTTTAATATAGGAGTTTACATCAGGGTAATTGTTATGCGGTGTAATAAGTTCTTCTTCCTCTCCCTCATGATCATGCTCCGGATTAAAATTCCCTTCACGCCAATCTTTTGGGATATACTGTAATTCCTCTTCACTCAGTTCGTTTATATATTCTCCATAAATGATAATACCATCGTCTGTTATCTCAAAATCTTTGCTTTCTTCCTCTTCCTCAGCAGTAACCAATAGCGGAAATCCACCTATAGTGAGTAATACAGAAAGACTTACTAAAAAATTTTTCATTCTAAAATCATCCTTTCTTAAAAATAAAAACAGCATCCTATTTTCATACTTTCATAGAATGCTGTTTTCAAATTACTTATATTTTGGCACTTTAAATCTAAGTACAGGGTTATCTAACTTCTCATACATATTTTTAATGGTTGACACTTGCTTAACAGCCCACCCAATATCTGTAGCGTACTGTGGGTAACCTGGACTAGCTGGGTTCCAACGCATTTTATACAGTGTATCTTGGTTATACTGATTATGGATATAACTATCTCCAATAAATTTCGCCCCACCAGTAATTGCTTTTTCTGGCGTATTCCAACCTTCACGATATGCACGTACTGCCCCTGCTCGATGAGCATCACCGTCAATAGCTCCGATTCCAAACATATTATACACCGTTTGAATATTCTTTAAGCTGCTTCGATTGCTAGACGTTACAAGAACCGGATTACCAGAGCTGTTCGTTCCTACTTCGACACCTCGGGCTAATGCCGAACTCCCATTTCCTGTTTCTAGCAAAGCATGTGAAATCAAGTAGGCTTCATTGACTTGATGCTGTTTTGCCCCATCGATAAAGGCCTGGCCTTTACCAGATAAGATTCCTCTCCCTATTAATAAGTTATTCAATGAACTTGCATCGACTCCTACACTATCAGATAGAGAAAGATGCTGAAAGATATCATTATTAGACGGGTCTAAATACTGTAAAACGTCTTGTCTTGTTGGATTTCTCCAAACCTGATAATTAATTTGATAGAAACTGTTCTGACTGCTTAAGATAGACACAACACTACCTTTATTAAGCACCCCATAAATATGACTGCTTGTATTTGCTGCTGCTCTAACATTTACGTTTGCAGTTGTTCTATTACTTGCATTGACATAATCTTGGTGTATAAAGGCAGGGCTGTTTCGATATTTATCTGTTTGCTGCATTTGCCCCATTTGCGTGTTTAAAGCGCTATTTAACGTTACATTAAAGTTTTCATAAACCATTCGGTTATCTGTTAAATAAGCTTCGTGGATAAATACTTGCTTGCCATTTAACATGCCTCTATACCATGTATTGTTTCCCACACGTTCTGTTTTGTTAATTTGAAATGGTTGATCTTTGTAATTAGAGAGATTATATACTTGATCGTTTCCACCTCCCCAGGCTTTTGAGAAAGCCTGACCATTTCCGTTGATGAAAAACGTCTTTAATCTAGTGTCAACACCTTTATGATCACGTGTATTCATTTGCGAATCTTTCACCCAGCCGATTGTTCCTTTTGTACTGCTTGCTTGTGTACTTATTAAATAATACTGCTGTCCATTAATTGTAGCTTGCGTTTTTATATAATATACAGTATTTAAATATTTTTTGTTATCTATCTTTGAATTGGGATCGCCTAATTGTTTGTAAATTTCTGTATTATTTCTAAGATGACCTAACTTACTAATACTTGTTTGTTTGACTTCACTAACAAATGACTCATGAATAAACACTTGCTTGCCATTTAAGTGACCGCGATACCATACATTATTTCCTACACGCTCTGTTTTATTAACGACGAATGCTTGGTCCTTGTAATTAGAGAGGTTATATACTTGGTCCTTTCCACCTCCCCAGGCTTTGCTAAAGGCTTGACCTTTACCATCTACCGTAAATACTTTTGTTTGTGTATTAACTCCCTTATGATCGCGTATATTCATCTGAGTACTTTTCACCCAGCCAATTGTTCCTTCTGTACTGCTTGCTTGTGTACTTATTAAATAATATTCTTCGTTACCTATAGTTGCTTGTTTTTTTATGTAGTACACTGCATTCAAGTAGCTAGAATTATTAATTTTTGTTCTTGAATCACCTAATTGCGTAAAAATCTCGGCCTCTCTTTTAAGGTGACCTAGTTTACTAGTATTTATTTCTTCCACTTCATCTACAAAAGCTTCATGGACGAAGATTTGCTTCCCGTTCAAGTAACCGCGATACCATGTATTATTTCCCACACGCTCTGTTTTGTTAACGACAAAAGCTTGTTTTTTGTAAGTAGACAAATTAAATACTTGGTCTTTACTTCCTCCCCAGGCTTTGCTAAACGCTTGCCCTTTACCGTTAATTGTAAACACTTTTGCTTGTGTATTAACACCTTTGTGATCCCTTTGGTTTATTTGAGAGCTTTTTACCCAACCGATTGTGCCCTGAGAATCACTTGGTTGAGTACTGATTAAATAATACTGTTCTCCACCAGCTGTTGCTTGTTTCTTGATATAATACACTCCATTTAAATAGCTGGAATTATTGATTTTTGTACTCGAATCACCCAGCTCTTTATAAATTTCTGCATTATTTTTAAGATGCCCTAACTTACTCGTTCCTGATTCTGTGGCTTCCTCAACATATGCTTCGTGGATAAATACCTGTCTGCCATTCAAATGGCCGCGGTACCATGTGTTATTTCCTACACGCTCCGTTTTATTAATTATGAATGCTTCACCTTTGTATGAAGATAAATTGTAAACAAGATCTTTATTTCCTCCCCAAGCCTTGGTAAACGCTTGCCCGTTTCCTTTAATAAAACGTATTTTCTTTTGAGTATCCACACCTTTATGTTCACGTGTATTTATTTGCGAACTTTTAACCCAGCCTATTGTTCCGTTAGAATTACTTGGTTGAGTACTAATAAGATAGTATTGTTGACCATCTAAAGTTGCTTGTTGCTTTATATAATATACTCCATTTAAATAGCTGGAATTATTGATTTCCGAATTTACATCTCCTAGTTTCTTGAAAATTTCCGCATTATTTTTAAGGTGACCTAGTCTGCTTGTACTACTCTCTTTTAGACTGAACGTAGTAATTTCCATTGAATCTTCTTCTGGTTCTTCTGGTTCTTCAGCTTCTTTATCTTCTTTATCTTCTTTATCTTCTTTATCTTCTTTATCTTCTTTATCTTCTTCATTATTCTCTAAAGACTCTTCCGGTTCTTCTATAACTTTATCTTCTTCAGACTCAATTGACTTATCCTCGTTTTCTTCAGATTCAGTAGAGTTCTCACTGTCACTCTCATCGTTCTCCCTATTCTCATCAGTTGTTTCACTGGACTCTTCATCCGTAATCTCATTGTCTTCTATTTCCTCATCTTCTTCTATTCCTACATCATCATTGTTATCTTCATTAATTGTATCTTCTGAGGAGGGCTGTTCTTCATTATCATCTTGCTCTTCTACACCCCTTTTATCTGACTCATCTTCATTTAAATTATCCTCGACATCATTCGTCGCTAAAACAATATTCAATGGGGATAGTAAGTTAAACGTGAGTATAAAAATAAAAATAATTGATATTTTTTTCATATTAAATTCCTCTCACAACCATTATCTTAACACCTTATAGCTAGCTTTTATTTTAATTCTAAAGTTGTAAACTTCCTTTAAAAACCCTTTAATCTAAAAAGAGTTTGTAGCGTGGGTTCCACGAAAAGTGAAAACATTCTTAGTTATGCTGCATTATTGTAGAGTTTAATTGAAGTTTAAATATTTCACATATAAATTCTAACAATCTAGTAATAAATATATATTCTAATTCTCTAGTCAAATCACCACCTTTTATTACTAGCTATGAAGATAATTTAAACTACACTTATAATATCTTCATAGCTTTTTTCTAATCATCCGTTTATATAGATGTAATACTTAAGCATTTAATAATAAGTCATAAAATTTATCATCTATTAAAATATTTACGTAGTAAAATTCTTTTTCATTAGAAACCCCGAGTCCAAGAACTATTTTATTTTTCTTTAATTCATTAAAAACACTTTGGTTGACTTCAAACACACCTTCTAACCATTCTTTATTATCTATAGTTTTAATTTTTTCTAATTCTATAAACCTGTTCTCTATTTCATCCAAATTGTAGTAATTCTTAATGTACAGATAGTACTTTTCATTTTTTATTCCTGATGATAGTGTGTTTTCAATATCAAACTTTAATGCAATATTAGGCTCATTCTTCTCCACGGATATTTTTTGTAATTCTGACAACAGAACCTTCTGTCTTAAAACATCATTGTTATCTTTTTGTTTTTCAACGTCTTCTATTAGCTCTAACCACTTTTGCTTTAATATTTCCGGTTTATACTCTTCTATTTTCTGTTTTGCATTTTTTGATAACTTCTTAAGCAACTTTCTATCTTTTTGAACTTCTATTATTGAGTTTGCCAATTCTTTTACATTGCCATTTTCAACAATCATCCCATTTTCTCCATGATCTATCAACTCTCTTGGACCATAATTGTAATCATAAGCGATAACTGGAGTCTGGTTGCTTAAACTCTCCAATATAGTCATTCCAAATCCTTCATTAATTGAGGTGATAATAGATAATCCACCAGAATAGAAAGTCTCGTTGGGGTTATTTGTGTATCCTTTAAGTTCAATAACTTTATCTAATTTATTATCATCTATAAATTTTTGGTATAGTTCTTTTTCTTCTCCATCACCCCATATTTCCAATTTTACTGTTGGCAATTCCGCATTTACTAATTTAAATGCTTCTAAAATATCCATAATTCTTTTTAAAGGAATAAATCTGGATATCACCACCACTTTATTATAATCTTTCTTTTTAAAAAGACTAACTTTCTTTTTTGTTGCATAATGTGGAATTCTATACAGATTTTTATGAATACCAAATTGATTTACAACGTGTTTTAATTGTTCCTTGGTCAATAATACAACAGCCGAAAATTTGGATATATCGTTTAATAACATTTTTCCATTATAATTTCTTAATTTAGATCCAAATGTATATGGTTCTTTTAAATGTGTGCTATGCACAGCTGCAACAGATTTAATATTTCCTTTTTCATACTTATTATCAATAAGAGTATTATCTAATTTTCTATGCTCTGAAAAGAAAATACTATTTTCAAAAGTTTGATTAAGAGAAGCTACCCAGAATTGATTCATCTCTGTTTCATTTTTGAATTTGTATTTAATCTTTTGTTCTCTATCAAAAACCAAACAACGAATAGTTTCACCAGTCGATTTATTATAATCTATGCTTAAATACAAACAAGAGTCCCTTGTATAAAAATCTTGACGGAGAAGATTTTTGGTTCTCATATCGAAATAAGATACTTTGATAATATTTCCTAGGTTATCATAAATTTCTCTTTTTTCTTTTCTATTTTGAGAATCAAAGAAGTCTTGGTAAACAACAGTGTCATCTTCATCTAATTGAATATAAGAAATTTGTTTGCCGTTATCCAACACTCTATACGCGTTCTTTTTTTTATCATACTGATATGATAATTTCAGGGATTTCTCAAAAGTTTTTTTTCCATGATGACTATTCAAATAGACATCTTCTCCTGCAAAAAATTCATAAATATTTATAAATTCAATGGTATCTGGGATATTTCTTTTTTCTTTCACAAACTCAACTATTTTTCCATAGTCTACCTTGAAATTATTGGTAAGAATAAAAGATTTTTTTGCATGGTCAGCTAACAATTTTGCTCTATTAATCGTTGCTTGGGTTCTTCCGCCTGAATTTTCGCTAAATGAATCCAACATGTAAAAAAAATGTCTATTTTTTCTTTTCATAAGAGCCTCCTATGGCTGGCATTTTGAAATATTTAATTTGGCTGTTCTCTGTCCAGTGTTAGCTACTAACCTAAAAGATAGAATTTATTGCCAGTTTGAAGCGCATCCTCTGCAGACATAATAGATGAGCCAATGCGCAAATATTATGGGACATGACTCTTGCCTCTAATGCTCTCATGTCCCTCGCTTCTTATAAAACTATCTAAACTATTTTTAACTTCCCAGATTAAGGAGCAAAGAGATTTAAATTTATTTCAAAATGCTATTCTTGATGTCTAATATTTTCCTTCTTACGCTATAAGGTATAAGATGACTTAATTTAAACTTTGGTATTTTTAGCGAATCACTAATTAACCAATCTTTATTTTCTTCAATAGCTTCATAAATTCGTTCAGAATTGTGGTTGTCCATAAAAGTAAAGTATTCGTTTCTCATTTCTGCATATTCGTTCTTTTCTTCAAATCCATTTTGAATATAATTTTCAATGATACTGATTAAATCTGGAGTCTTGTATGCAACATCTCCAAATAAATCTGTATCAAAATCCATATAAGCCCCTTCATACTCTAAATATTTTTCTTTATCAAAGTGAAAGAATACACATGGCTTTTTCAAATAAAACATTTCCCAAATAACACTGGAATAGTCTGAAATCATCAGGGAGCTTTTCATAATCATTTCATCCATCGGAACTTCTAAAAATCCAAATTTTTCTATGTTCGAGGATTTACTGTCAAATAAATCAATATACTCTCGGAACTTAGGATGTAAAAAGAACTTGATTTTTACATTATGCTCTTCCAGTAATGCATGAAGCTTCTCTGAAGAAAGAAATTCATTATATTTTTTAAAGTATTCACTTTCCTTAAACTTATCCTTTTCCATACCATCCATCCAGGTTCTCCATGTCGGCATTAAGAAAATTTGTTTATATGGGATTTCCTCTGTTCTATCAACTAAACCATCCCATCTTGCCAAACCTGTAGCAGCCACTTCCGATTCGTCATAACCCCAGTCATTGACTATCATTTGCTTTTCAAATTCTGATGGCGCGATAACTAAATCAAAAACGTCCCTATTCTTATGAAAGTCGGGGACCCTTTTTAAACCGTTCACTCCATGCTGGAGGTAAACAAGTTTTTTGTTTGTTAATGTTTTAGCAAGCTTACTCTTCTTCAGTTTTAGATTATAGCTATTTCGCTTTGTATCTGACGAAATTAACAATTTAGATGCAAACATATAAACAAAATATTTAAATGACATAAAGTAAATGACTTTATCCTTTTTATCAGCAAGATTTTTCATTTCTGGAGAGTTTTTTTGGATAATATAATAAAATTCATCATGTTTTTGATTTTTATACACATAATCAAAGAAATAATATCCACTATCATGAGCGGAAATAGCAAGCTTTTCAAAAGCTAACCAAATATTTTTCTTTGCATAATGTTTATAAAAAAGCTGCACATACAAATAAGCTAAGTTTTCCTTTAATAAGTAATATCTATTCTCAAAAAACTCTTTTTCACGGTAAGTAAATGAAAGATCATTAGATATTGTTATATATGGGTATATAATGTCTTTATCATCAATACTATACTGATATTTAGAAATCGTTTGATTAATGTCCCATGCAATTTTTTTTGCTACAGAAGTTATTTTTACATAATATTTTTTTTCATTACTTATTATACCAATATATAAATCCCAATAAAGTGGATACAAATTGGATTCTTTCAAATTGATTGTACTGTTTACAACAGTTTTTCCATTAAACGTATCTGCTTCTGTAATAGAGAAGCTTCTCTGATCTAGAGTATCTTTATTCCTTTGAATGAGATGCAGTGAATTTAGCTGCAGATCTTTAATAAAGGGAGACATTACACTTATTTGCAAATCTACCATATCTTTCTTCATCTTAAATCCAATAACTTGCGCTTTCAATTTAAATTCTTCTTTTATTAAATTGGAAAGATTATTCCTTACCATAGCGAGTTCATTGTTTACTGTAATGTAAATTCTTGTTCTTTGTTTATATGTGGAATCATTTTCGAAATTTTGTTTAAAAGGCTCAAAAAATCTTTCGGGCTTTTCTAAAATAGATTCCTCAAACATTCCAAGCTGATAACTGATTGTGCTTTTGGGATTGTTTATTAAATAGAAGTCCCACCTTGCACCATTTTTAGTCGCTAATGTATCTAACAAATAATAAAAGTTAAAGTAGAAACAATCGGACTTTCTCTCACCATGAATATAGTGTATTTTTCCACTATTCCTTTGTTTTATTAATAAGAATGGTGTTTCACTAATATTATCCGTGTCATAACCGTTATTTAAGGAAAAACGTAACGCTGTACCTGAAATTCGTATATCCTTAACAGATAAAGGGAGAGCATTTTTAAAATGGCTTTTATCAAAGTTATATCTCGTCAAATCAACATAAGCTGGCACATAAGATTGCTCTTGTAAAATTTCATCTTTTAAATTCTTGGTATAGAAACCTTCTTCTGCATGCAATAATAAGTAGGCAGATTTAATATTGCCTGAAATTTTATTGCTTACAGTTATTGTTTCTGCTTTATCATCCCATTGCAGCTCTTCAAATATATTATCTGTTAATAAAAAAGCTTTATGAATATCAGATACAGAACTAGTGTTAAATATTAGTTCATTATCTTCAGCACCTTGGTATTTTACTTTGTCACTCAAATCGCCTAAGTACTTTGTTCGTTGCTTTATTAACGATACATACTTCTCTTTATTGTGGGTACTTTCTGATATACGAAAAGCATGTTCATTTTTTAGAATAATTACCGTGACGTCAAATAGCCCGGTTAAATACTCACTGGAAAGAATAATTTCATCTTTTTCAAAATGTAAGGGGACAATATGGTTAATTGAAGAATCCCTTTGGGTAGCAATTGCCAACAAATTAGAGCTATCCTTTACTGCTTCCCTCTTCAATCTGTCCCCATCAGATGCAAAAAGGTTTTCTATTTGTAAAATAGGTGCATTTTTTACTTGAGCAAATAAGGAATTTAAATGCAGGAATTTCATTTTTATTTTTTTATTTTCAACCTTTAAAATACCTTGAACTTCACCAAAGAAAGGAATGACTCCTTCCATTGATAAGTGTAAATCAATATTTTGATTTTCTTTATCAATAAACTCCAAGTCATAAAAGACATCTGTCGGGAAAACTTCGTTAAGTACAATCAAAATTTCTGCATTAGCTTCATCCAATGCATGTTTAACGAATTGGATGCTTTTATCACCAATTTGTATAAATTCAATTTGTTCAGCCATTTGCCGCGGCATCACAAATTTATTATCCCCATTTTGAAATTCTATCTTAATATAATTCATTTTTTCACCCTACTTTAAGTGTTTAATAACGTCAAATATTCTTTGTGAATTATTGTGATCCACATATTTAAAGTATTCTCCATGTAACTTTTCATAATGTGGTTTTAATTGGAATTCATTTTCTGCATATTCTTGTACTAATTGAACAAGTTCCTCCTTATTCAACGCACGTTCTCCAAACAATTCTGTTTCCATGTCAATATAGCTTCCTTCGTACTCTTCATATTTTTCATAGTCAAACTGATAGAACAGTACAGGTTTTTTCATGTAGAACATATCCCATGTAACAGAAGAATAATCACTAATCATCAGAGAGGCTTCCATAATTTCTTCGTTCACTTTGATATTTTGAAATTCTTTTAAGGAAATATGAGCACTATCTAATTGAAATTCAGAGATATATTGCTTGAATTTAGGATGTAAAAAGAAGACCAATTCTAAATTATATTTTTCTAAAACTATTTCTAATTCCTTGGAATTCAGGAAATTAACATAGTTATCATAGTAATCTGTCCGCTTGAAATCTTCTTTCGGCATATCTTCCATCCAGGTTCTCCATGTAGGCATAACAAAGATTTTTCTTCGCTCTGTCTTCTGTGATTTATCAAACAACTTATCCCACCTGGAAAATCCAGTTACAGCAATTTCATTTAACTCGTATTTCCAATTTTGATGAATTATTTCTTCCTCTAAATCCGAAGTTGCAATAACTAAGCTGAAGTTTCCTCTACCCTTTGCTTTTTTGAAAACACTTGATTGCTTCAGCGCTGTTACGCCATGCTGTAAGAAAATACTTTTTTTACTATCAATTTTTTTCGGAACAATCCCTGAACGGACGCGTAAATTATATACATGACGTTTATTCTCTGAAGACACTAATAAGTCGCTTGCATATAAAAGTAATAAATATTTAAATGACATAAACGGAACTACTTTGTTACTTTCTTTACGGACTTCTTCATAGTCAGATGAATGTTTATCTAAAATAAAATAGAAATTATCATGCAGTTTATTCTTATCTACATATTGGAAAAATGCATAGCCATTATCCTGAGCTGTGGATGAGAATTTCTCGAATCCAATCCAGATTTCTTTATTTCTATAATAAAATGGCTTCATTAATAAATATGTCAAATAAGCCAATTTTTCTTTTAGTTTTGTTCCTTTGCTTTCATAATATTCCTTTTCCCGCATCATAAATGCAATATCTTTTTTTAGAGTTACATATGGATAAAGAATTTTATCTTCTGTGTAAATTGCATTTGTGAAATAGTCTTTATTTATTTGCTTCTTCAATTTATTTGTAGCACCGGTCACCTTAATACGTTCTTCATTACCGTCTTCATCTACCGCTGTAACAAAAACATCCCAATATAATGGAAAAAAGTCTTTACCCCAGTTCATTTGAAATGATCCTCGAACTGAATGATTTTGATTTTGTAATAACTCTATTTCAGTATCTTCTGTTGCAATAAGCTTAATTGTATCTTGCGAACGAAGCTTCAAAAGAATATTCTTAATGTCTACTCTTTCATCTTTTTTCACTTGAACTGTCATAGTAAAGCCAGTATTATCTTTTTTGGAAATATCCTTCATTTTTGTCTTGATTTTATATTTTTCTTTAAATACAACAGACCCTGAAGACTTTAAAATGGCAATATAATTATTCATTGTCGTATAAACCATCATCGTGTAATCTTCAATAGAATAATTTAGATAAATTAGTTTTTCATTATCTTCTCTTACAACTTGCAGCCTTCCAGCTATTGATTTTTCATCATTAACAAAAAGGCCCTCCAAATCCCATCGATTATTATTAACTTCTTCCAGTGCTTCAGGAGTTAACGGAATAACAATCTTACCATTTGTTTGTTTTATAGAAGGGATTCTTACACGCTCTTTATTTTTTCTAGAAACAAACATAATTTCTTTGAGTTTACTAGATGCAAGTTGTTCATCAACAATGCGTAATTCTATACTTTTTTCGGCCAAATCATGTACTACTACCTGTTCAACCAAGATATCTTCTCTTTCATTCACTGGAATTTCTTTAAAGAAGTCTTCAATTTGATAAGAATTAATCGTTAATTTCTTTTCTTTAAAATAAACCCCAACATGGTTACCTGAATTTTCTCCAATATAACCAATAAAAAATGATTTATTAAGATAGTTTGGATCGCCTTCAACAATGGTATCCATTAAATAGTATTGATTAAATTTGTAAAGAATTTTCAATTTCCAAAATCCTTGTGTAAAGGGTTCAGATAGATTAACCAAAAAAGTATCGTTGACAAGCGAAAAACGAAGTACCTTGAATTCTTCTGTTTCTTCATTCACAGCTAAAAAACCAAGAATATTTGATTTAGATACTGTCTCATCAGGTGTATTTAATAAAATATTACCGTCTTGAAACATCACCTTTTGTATTGGCATATCACCCTCTAATACACGTTCAACATCAAGTGAAGATATATTTTCTATTTTCCCTCTAAAAGCTATAGAGTTCAAATCCCCTTCTATGATTAAACGATTTGCTCCTGCAAAAATAGCATCCGGGCTGCCTGCTTTTTTATCATTTATATACAATAAATAGACGCCCTCTTCCTTTAATTGTTGAGCTGGATTCTTTATTGTAATTTCATCTGAGTCAAATGTGAATTCTATATCGACTTTATTATTCTCTTCATCTAAAAGGTAAATATCCCAAACTGACAAATCCCTTGATTTCTCAAATACAATATACTCTTCTTGTATTGAGATTAGTTTAATTTGTTCCTTCACTTTTCGTACCTCCAACATCGTTATACATCTTCTACAAAAAAATTCATTATTAGTACTTCATTTACATACTCACTCTGTTGCAATCCAAACACTAATATTATTTAAATGTCAATTATATTATTTTACACTCTATATTATATAATTGTAATAGAAAAACGTCGTAATTTGATAATTGTTACCCAATTGTTAATTATTCAATCCAACCCAGTAGGATAAACAGGCCTAAAGACTTATTTTTGTTAAGTATAAAAAGGAAAATTTCGATATTATAGTCCATTTAATATTATTTCTCAGTAAAAGAAAATTTATTTAGCATACAACCGTTTATAACTCTGTTTAATTATTTCACTTGCTATTAGAAATAAATACCACTTCTCTTTTTCATTCATTTTTGTTACTATATTACTAGATAATTAATCACATTTAACCTATTTATTAATTATCTTTTAACACCTTAAATTCTTATTACTTGTGTTATAATAGATTCCAAATAATTAATTGGAGGTTATGTACTATTATGAAGAAAGTAATTACGTACGGAACGTTTGATTTACTTCATACAGGGCATATCAATATACTACGACGCGCAAAGGAATTTGGAGATTATTTGATTGTGGCAATTTCAGCTGATGAATTTAATGCAATTAAAGGAAAGAAAGCTTATTATTCGTTTGAACAGCGGAAAGCGATTTTAGAAGCAATTCGCTATGTAGACGAAGTAATAGCTGAAGAAACATGGGAGCAAAAAATTGAGGATGTGCAAAAGCATGATGTCGATGTTTTTGTCATGGGTGATGACTGGGAAGGTAAATTTGACTTCTTAAAAGGTTATTGTGAAGTCGTCTATTTGCCTCGCACAGTCGGTATTTCAACAACGAAGATAAAAAAGGATTTAAAATTAAGTGAAAATGGCTAGAGAATTTGCGATTACAGCATATTTATTTGCTTTTCGCATCCTCTTCGAAATAGGTAAATGGTTTCCCCAAAAGAACAAAACGGTCGCCGTCGCTTCTTTTGGGGATAATATTTCCTTCACTATCGCTTCATTGCGAAATTTGTCGAACGAAGAGATTTATATTTTAAAAGATTCTTCCTGTCGATATGATTTTGACGATTTGGAGGCAAAGGTTATCCCATTTACCATGAAGCATCCCATCCATTTCTTGAAATCAATCTATCATTTAGCAACAGCGAAAACAATTCTGCTAGATACGTATCAGGGTTTCTTAGCATCTGCTAAATTCCGGGGCGGAACAACTTGTATTCAGCTATGGCATGCAGCCGGTGCCTTAAAACGATTTGGTTTAGAAGACCCAACTAACGAATTACGCAGTAACCATGCAATGAAACGATTTAAGCAAGTGTATTCTCGTTTTGATTACTCTGTAGTTGGTTCGGAAAAAATGGCAGATAGTTTTAAACAGAGTTTTGGTCTGTCTGATCAACAAATTATTCGTACTGGCATTCCACGCTCTGATTTACTATTTAATCAAAAACGTCGTGAGCAAGTGTATAACGATATAAAGAAACATTTTCCTAGTATCCGAGAGCGGAAAATTATTCTCTACACACCGACGTTTCGCAACAATTCCTTAGAAAGCTATGATTTAGAGCTTGATTTGCATCGTATGTATCAAGAGCTTTCTGATGATTACGTGCTATTTATCAAGTTGCATCCAGCTGTTTCTGCGTCCTTTAACTATGAACTGTATGAAGACTTTGTGTATAACGTATCCGATTATAAAGATACCAATGAATTGCTGCTTATCACTGATTTATTGATTAGTGACTATTCTTCTATTCCATTTGAATATGCGATTTTAGAGAGACCAATGATTTTCTTTGCATATGATTTAGAAGAATATAAAATCGAGAGCGGCTTAATTCATGATTATGAACAAGAAGTTCCTGGTCCGGTTGTCGGTTCGACCTATGAGATTATTCGAGTAATTCAGGAAGACGCCTTTGATTATGAAAAAATCCGTCGTTTTAATCAGACTTATAATGAATATTCACAAGGTCATTCCAGCAATGATTTAGCAATGTATATTACTGGGACGGAAGAAAAAGAAGCTGGAAAAATTTCTGTTTAAGCATATGCGCACTTTTTGCGTATATGTTTTTTTGTTTTTCAAAAATGGTATTCCCCTTCATCTTCTATTTGCTTGGACGTTCCCTCTCTTTACTCTCCCATCACTTTTGCTATTATTGCATTTTCGCGAAAGACTTATACATACTCTAACTTTTTCAATATCCCTCTTCTAAAATCCACTTTTCTGGATAGACTAACATCAAAGCATATTTATATAAGCATGATTAAAGAAATTCCCTTCCCCCAATCGCTTAAAAAGGAGCTTTGCCGATGCATCCACTATTCAAAGGAGCTTTATTTCTTACGGTTGCCTCTGCACTGTCAAAATTGATTGGCAGCCTGTTCCGTATTCCAATGCAAAATATTGCGGGGGATGAATTACTTGGTATCTTCAGTATCGTTTATCCAATCTATATGCTGACGTTAACACTGTCTGTCGCAGGAATTCCAATTGCTGTTTCTAAATTGATTTCTGAAAAGCGGATGTATGGTGACAATGCATCTATTACTTCTTTATTTCATTCTGCCCGTCTGCTGGCTGTTCTATTTGGTATCAGCTGCTTTCTGACTATCTGGCTGTTTGCTTCTCCTTTATCTTCTCTTTTGGGCGGTGAACAGACTCGTTTTGCATTAGTAATGGTCTCGGCTACTTTGATTATTGCACCTTATATGGCTGTATACCGCGGATATTTTCAAGGGTTTGAAATGATGCATCAAACAGCTATCTCACAAATTATCGAGCAAATATTCCGTGTAGGAATCATGCTTTTGGTTGTCTATATTCTTGTAGGGCTTGATTTCAGCTATCCGGAGATTGCCGGCTGGATGATGCTTGGTTCTTTTCTGGGAGCAGGTATTTCCCTGATTTACTTATTATTTGCTTATCGAAAGCAGCCCCCGTCTGCTTCGGCTCATAGAACGGCAAACTGGGCACAATTAAAAGCAGATAGTACTTCTCTTTTAAGTCTGGCTATTCCAATTGCATTTGGTTCGCTTAGTTTCTCTCTGATACCTGTGGTTGATTCCTTAACCATCCCATATGGGTTACAGCACTTTGGTATCGCTGCAGAAAATGTACCGTATGCATTTGGAGTGTACAGCCGCGGTATTGTCTTTGTCCAGGTTATTACGATGATTGCAGCTTCGCTTGTTACACCGCTTATTCCCCACCTTTCCCGTATGCGGGCAGCTGGAGATTTATTTCCGGTGCAACAAACCGTTTCTAAAATCATGTTTATTGTGCAATTAACCACCTGGCCCGTGGTTATTATTTCCGCTTTGCTTATTACGCCGCTGAATATTACATTATTCACCAATACAAGTGGCAATTCCATTATTGTTGTCCTTATTATCAGTGGCGGATTTTTAGCGCTGGCAATGCTTAGTACAGCTGTTTTGCAGGCGCTTGGTTATGAAAAACAGGCAGCCGGGTTCGTTTGTATAGCCATCGTCAGTAAGGTGATTGGTAACCTGATATTTCTGCCTATATATGGTTTAATGGCTGCTGCCAGTATGACGTTATTTAGCTATGGTATATTAGTCATTTTCAATTTCTTTTTATTGAAGCGTCATCTGAATGTGCCTTTATTTCCAGTTTCTTTACGCATTGTATTGGTTGTTTCTCTCTGTTTAGGCCTTATCCTTCGCTTTCCAGTGTCCATGTGGGAAGTTGGTGTAAATAGCCGGATAGAAGCGTTTCTCTATTCCCTGGCTGTCGGGATATTTTTAATTATTATCATTATTGCTTTTTTGTTTTTCTGGCGAAAGTCCGGCAAACAAAGCAAGTAGCAAGAAGGAGTTTATATTTCATGAAAAAGCCATTTTATATTTTTAGTCTGGTTGTGCTTTTACTTATTATCAGTTTGCCGGGGATTTTCAATCGGGCTGAAGTGGAGTCTGCCAACCGCATTTATGAGATTATGGTGCCATTTGAAAATTTACGAGCAATTGCTGAAGCAGAAAATCGCTCAGATTATGAAGTACTTCAAGAATTCAAAGCAGCCGGGCTTGAAAAAGTACAACTGGATTATTTAACCCTGGCACGGATGGAAGAGAATCAGCTTTTAAGTATTTATTCCAATGCGGAGCTTACAGAGGCGTTACGCTTTTCTCCAGAATATAAGGATAGCTATGTAGAAAAAGGAATCTATGTGACAATCCCCCGCCAGTCCTCCTATGAAAGTCTTTTGGCGCAGCATTTTTATTTGGATTATCGCATTATTGGCGGAGAAAGATTTTATTATTTCACCGATCCAGGCGTTCTGGAAGAAAACATCGGCTATGATACCTATTATATTCAAATGCTGCATAAGGCAGCTATGGACTATGTATTTAACGTGCCTAATCAAAATAGTTCTGAATCAAGTACACTTTTACATAACTATAAGCACCCTTCCCTTCAAGGTGTTTTATTCTCATCAGGGGAAGTTACCGGCTTTCCTTTCGAGGAAAATATTCAAGTTATTCGTGATGCTCTGCAAAAGAATGACCTTCCTTTTTATCAGCAGGAATTTTCTGCTCTCGCTGGATTGCCCAGCTTAGCAAAAGAAACAAACTATCAATTTATTCGGCAGCATATGATTGCGCTTGGTGAAAAATCGTTGGAAGAAAGTGTGCAGCAGGCTGTCCGTGCAATCAAGGAAAGAAATATCCGTTCGATTCTTGTTACTGTTAATCCTGAAAAAGCAACGGACGGGATTACTTTTATAGAGACACTTCAACAGCAAATGCCTGCTCATTTTATCCATGGGGATGCCCGGCCTTTTCAGACGATTGCTGCGGCAAATTGGATCCAGCCCTTGCTTCTTTTGGCAGGTGTTCTTTTTGGTTATGGATTGTTGAGCTTACTTCCTTTTAAAATGATTCGAATAGCAATGGTTTCTCTGCTGTTTCTCGCAGGTGCTGCCTGGCTGATAACGGATTATCTAATCCTTTTAAAGCTGTTTGCGTGGCTGATTGCTGTATTAACTGCTGTCTGTGCTGTTCTAATCAGTGCAAATTCTAGAGCAAACCTGTGGAAGTCTGCTGAAAAAGGAGCAACGGTTTGGCTTTCTTTTTTGCAGGCGTTAGGAATAACGGTGATTGGCATCCTGCTGATTATCGGGCTATTAAATGGCAATGAATTTATATCGGGAGTAGAGCTTTTCCGTGGAATCAAGCTATTGCATATCGTCCCGCCATTCTTGGTACTTCTTGCTTTATTTGGTTATTACCTGACAAAACAAAATCGGCATTCCTTACTAAATATTTTTAATAAGGAAGTTCGTGTCTGGCATGTTATTATATCCGGCGGTCTCCTGCTGATCTTTGCTTATTATATTATCCGGACAGGAAATAGCAGTCTGGTAAGTCCTTTGGAAATTACCATTCGTCATATCTTAGAAGAAATATTATATGTTCGTCCACGTACGAAAGAGTTTCTGATCGGTTACCCGTCAATGATAGTCGGTCTCTACTTTTTGCCGAGGAAGCCAATTATCGGGAAATTTCTGTTAATCTTTGGTTCTATTGGGTTCTTATCGATGATTAATACGTTTACCCATTTCCACTCCCCGCTCTTTGTCTCTCTATTAAGATCTGTTTATGGCATCGGATTTGGAGTTATTCTGGGATATCTGCTCCTGTTTCTTGTAGTATGGGGACGCAAATACTGGGCAAAATAAGTAAATAAAAGGTTATTTATAAACACTGAAATTCTAAAAGGAGAATGTAGCGATGCATGTTATTTTATCTGGCTATTATGGTTTTGATAATGCCGGTGATGAAGCAATCTTACATAGTATTATTGCAGCCTTGCGCCGGGAGAATCCAGGTCTTGAAATCACCGTTTTATCGAACCATCCTCATCAAACTGAAAAGACATTCCAGGTTAAAAGTGTAAACCGGCATCGCTTCGCTGAAATTAATCAGGTCATGCGGAAGGCAGATGGTTTAATCAGCGGTGGCGGTTCCTTATTTCAGGATGTTACCAGCAGCCGGTCGCTTTTATATTATGCCGGTGTTATTCAGCTTGCCCGGTTCCATAAGATCCCTGTATGTATCTATGCCCAGGGCATCGGCCCATTACGCCGATTATCCAGCAGACGCCTCGTTTCTTATCTATTTAATCGTTCGCAATATATTTCTGTCAGAGACAAAGATTCCAAATCACTTTTACAAATCATTGGTGTAAAGGAAGCTATTCAGGTTGTACCAGATCCTGTTCTTGGACTGCAAACCTCTTTTCCTGAAAAGAAGTGCTCCAATATCATTTGTGTTGCCGTACGCGCCTGGATGGATTATCACGCCTATAAAAAACAGTTAGCTATCTGTTTAGACCGTCTCTATCAGCAAGGGTATACCATAGAATTTCTACCGATGCATGGACAGCAGGATTATGCTGCCTCTCTCGAAATTCAGCAAGCGATGCACGCTCCAAGCAATTTGATTCCCGTTACTTCTTCTTTCACAGAAAAAATGGCGCATATTCACCAGGCAGACGCACTTATTGGGATGCGCCTTCACGCACTTATTTTTGCAGCAATGGCAATGACGCCTTTTGTCGCTTTGTCTTACGATCCCAAAATTGACGCACTCACAAAGCAATTTGAACAGTCTGTCGTCGGTCATGTTGATAAGCTTAATTGGACAGCAGAAACTTTATTTAAACAGGTTCTGGAGCTGTTAGATACAAAGGAGAAACATCCCGCTCTCTGGCAGCAGGTCAAACAATTGCATCAGGAAGCACAGGCTACAGCATCAACAGCTTTAAATACGTTTAAAATGCATAAAACAAGCTAGGTAATCGAAACAGTGATCTTCCTTTAAATCAAGAAAAAGCAGTGACCTCAATCACTGCTTTTTCTTGATTTCTTTCTTTTTTTAAACGGTTTAAATATAAATGTCTTGCCCCGGCGGAGCATGGTTACTACCGGCCTTTTGCCTCCCATAACAAGCCCGGCCAGCTCGGCAAAAATATGTAGAAGAAATATCATAACAGCTGTAAAGAAAAGAGAAATTGTTAAATCAGCTTCTGAGAAGAGAATTCCGATTATCCCGAATAATGCGCTGAACAGATAAATGATGACAACTGTTTTTTGATGGCTGTAGCCGGCATCAATTAACTGGTAGTGAATATGACGGCGGTCTGCTGTCATAATGCTTTCTTTGTTATACATGCGCCGAATCATTGCAACCAGTGTGTCAAAAATAGGCACTGCCAGGATCACAACTGGAATAATAAAACTGAAGAAGGTAATGTTTTTAAACAAACCTAAGATTGAAATGATTGCCACAATGTACCCCAGCAAATTCGAGCCGGTGTCCCCCATATATATCTTGGCGGGGTAAAAATTATGATATAAAAAGCCGATATTAGCCCCGATAAAAGTAATACACAAATAAGCAACCAGGACCTGATAATCGACAAGCGCCATTGCGAAGATGCTGATCAGGGCAATGGTTGTTACCCCTGTCGCCAGGCCGTCTAGTCCATCAATTAAATTAATCGCATTGGTAATTCCGATAATCCAGAAGAAGGTAAGCACTGGACCTAAAAACCCCAGCTCAATAACTCCTAAAAGTGGAATCGTGATACGTTCAATTACCAGGCCTGCATAAATAAGCAGACTTGCAGCAATAACCTGCCCTGATAATTTAATGATGGGACGTATCGTGTACTTATCATCAAGCGCCCCTGTAATCAGAATGATAATAGAACCAATCAGAATTTCATCCACATAGATATGGCTTGGCTGCAAGTAAAGCATACCAAACAGAGCGCCAATAAAAATGGCTAACCCGCCTAATCTTGGCGTAGCTTTTTGATGTATTTTCCGGTGATTCGGTTTATCCATTATTCCTAATTTCACTGCCAGCTTCTTTACCGGGTACGTAACCAGTAATGCCGTAATTGCAGAAATAAAAAAGGCTATTGTTAAATCCAAATAGTTAAACATAGTATTCTCCTAGGTATTACAATTCGCTTGTCTTCAGCATCCACTTAGTTGACAGCAGTAAAAGAGAACAGGGTAAGCTCCCTATTCCATTTCCACTACCTTTCTTTTTTCGACATTATTTCCGGTCGACTTCTTTAAATTATATAAGACTCTTCCTAGATTGCGCAATGATTTATCCGATTATTCTTCAGGAAACTTTCATGGCGGGATTCTGCTCATACAGAAATAGGTAAAGTGCAGCTTTTATTAAGAATAAAGTTATGGTACATTCATTACTAAACAGTTTCTCTAGAAGGAGGTGCTCCAGCATGTATTTGTATATTTTTGTATTAGCAGCTGCTATTGCTGTAGTGGGAATAATCGGTGTATTCCGTTCCACAGTGGATAATATGCTGACCGAGCCTGAAAAGATTCCGCAGTATATGTCGAGTTTTTTCACGAAGGTTGCTCTCGTAGAATTTTTGCCTATCGTCATGGTTGTGCTTGGCTTTACTTTTTCGCCGGGGGAACCGCTGGAAATGGCCGACGCATATGTTCCAATTGCAATTATTGCCGTTTTAATTGTTTTTAATATGTTTTATATTTTCTCCCAGCGGTCGCCTGCAGGTAATGTCGAACAAGACGTGAAGCAGCGTCTTCAAATGTTGATATTTCTTACGATTGCTTTAGCAAACTCGATACCTTTTATTGCAATTATTTTTATACTTTTGACAGTACTTTAATCCTGATGTGCTTTACATCAGGATTTTTTCTGTCTGCTCTTTTGCTGTACCTGAAAATCCTCAGCTTATCTTAGAAAATTTGGTTTATAGCTTTATTTCGCAGCTTTGATTACTTATAATATAGAATGTTATCGTTCTGATTCGGAAATGGGGGTTATGTTTTGAGTAAGCCGTCTGTTACAGTAGAAAAAATTTGTTTACTGGCCGGGAAGATAATGCTGGCTTCTGGAGCTGAGACTTACCGAGTTGAGGATACAATGGACCGGATTGCACGGTGTTACGGTGTAGAAAACCCTCAAAGCTATGCTACATTGACCGGCTTACACTTCTCTCTCGATTATACATCAAGCAGTTATTTCCTACGGATTACCAAGCGGGCTACTGACCTGCATAAAATAGATGAGGTAAATCAGCTTTCCCGGGAAATTGTTGCCCATCAAATGCCGCTTTCCACTGCTTATGATAAGCTGAAAGCCTTAGAAAAAAATGTGCCGACTTTTTCGTTAAGCTTTCAGGTGCTGGCGGCAGCATTGGTGAGCGGATGCTTTTCCTTAATGTTTGGCGGAATCTGGCTGGATTTTCTGCCAGCTTGTCTTGCCGGAGGAATCGGCTATCTGACAATGATTCTTTTTGATAAAATGATTGAAATTCGTTTCCTGGCAGAGTTTTTTGGAGCATCGTTCGTCGGTTTAATAGCCTTATCCTGTTTTTCATTTGGATTTGGCGGCAGTCTGGAAATGATTATTATCGGTGCTGTAATGCCCCTTGTCCCCGGTCTTCCAATTACCAACGCCATCCGTGATTTAATGGCCGGTCATCTTGTTTCTGGTGTTTCTAAGGGAATTGAGTCCTTGCTCACCGCTGTGGCTATTGGGGCAGGGATTGCGATTGTTTATGGATTTTTCCCGGTTTAAGAAGTTTTTTTTAAATTTTCAGGCAGCCTATTGAATGGAGGATGGAACAAAATGTTAGAGATAATCGTACAGCTTGCCGCCAGTTTTATTGCATCTGCAGGCTTCGGGGTATTATTTAATGCACCTAAAAAATCATTAATTCCATGCGGTCTTGTCGGGATGATCGGCTGGATTTTCTTTTATACGCTGACGAATTATCAAGTGGATATCGTTGCTGCAACAGCGTTCGCAGCTATTCTTGTCTCTATTCTCAGTCAGGTATGTTCACGTATTCTAAAGCGTCCAATTATTATATTCACTGTATCCGGCATTATCCCGCTTGTTCCCGGCGGTGTCGCCTATAATGCAATGCGGAACTTTGTGGAGAATGATTATAATACAGCTATCCAGCTCTCCGCCCAGGTGATGCTGCTGGCTGGAGGTATTGCGATAGGTTTAATGTTTTCCCAGGTTATTAATCAAATTATGACAAAGCTGCAGAAGGCGAAGCAGTAATCTGCGCAGGAGTTCTTTAATTAAAGCTTTATTTTGATATTAAAAAGTGAGCCGATTAGGGCTCACTTTTATTACTGTTATATTGCGGGTTGCTTATTCGTCTGCAAATTTTCTAATTTCTTCCTGGCTCAGTTCTGTAATGTCTGCGATTTCACTGATAGGCATACCTTTTTCTATCAATTTTAAAACTACTTCTTGCTTCTCTTTTTCTATTCCTTTTTTCATTCCCTCTTCTATACCTTCCAGTTTTCCTTCTTCTATACCCTCTTGTTTCCCCTTTTCAAAATATGAATTTGGCAATTGCAACATGACTTCCTTCTCCCCTTCCGGCAAGTTTTCGGTTTTCTCCATCATTTGCGCCTCCTCCTCTTTATTTAGTTTCAAATAAGTCTCGAAAAATCCATATAGGAATTCCATTTTAGCTGGATTAATTTTCATCCGGATGATTATTCGCAGAAATTCTAATTTCACCTGGACACGTTCATGCGCTTCATAGCCCATCTGGCTGAGTAATGCTGCCACAGCCAGGTTATCCAATTGAATATATTCTCTCCAGTTTTTCTTGGTCGAGTGCAGTTGTAAAAAATTAAATTGGAGTACGTCCTGGGTGGGTGTATCTATTCTGAATTGAGCCGGCTCTTCTTTCTTCCTATAATAACTCAAATCGGTTTGCGGTGTTTGGCATAGAAGTAAGAAAAATAAAGGAACATTCTTTCGAGGAGGCTGAGCTCAAGCCCACGGAAAGCGGAGTGTATTTCTGTAGCGGCTGACTCCAGTATTTTTATATACTGTCTTATTTTTTAAAAATACAGATATTCTGTTTCCACTGTTAACGCTTTATTTTCCAACAATAACAGGTTATTCCATTTAAATTCTGAAAAATTAATTAATTTTCTGGTTTTCACAGGTATATATATTGACAAAGATACTGTTCATTCTGTAAAGTTAATGATTAATCCCCTTCTAATCTTTAGGGTATTTTTAATGTTTTTAAAGAATGTTCAAAAGCTCCATAAAATAGCGAACTGACAGCAGAAATATCAGCAGATGCGTCATTTTTCAGCTTTTTGAACAAGTACTGTTAACATCTTTATAAACTAAAGAATTGAGGAATATAATCATGAGTGAAACTATACAACCAAAAGCAACTATTGTGATTTTTGGAGCAACTGGAGATTTGGCAAATCGCAAGCTGTACCCATCCATCTATCGTCTTTATAAAAGCGGGAAATTAGATGAGGATTTTGCAGTTATCGGGCTTGCCCGCCGCGGATGGGATAATAATATTATCCGCGAAAAAGTAGAGGAATCGATTCAGGGCTTAATTTCTGAAGGCGAAGACGTATCCGAATTCACTTCTCATTTTTACTATAGATCGTTTGATGTGACATCTACGGATTCCTATAATGACTTAAAGGATATGGTGGAATCTCTCGAGAAAAAATATCAAACGGGTGGAAACCGCCTGTTCTACTTAGCAATGGCCCCAGACTTTTTCGGTACCATTGCAAATCAGCTGAAAAACCATGGTTTAAAAGAGACTTCAGGCTGGACACGATTAGTTATCGAAAAACCATTTGGACATGACTTACCATCCGCTAAAAAATTAAATAAGGAACTCCAGGCTGCTTTTGACGAAAATCAAATCTACCGTATTGATCATTACCTTGGAAAAGAAATGGTTCAAAACATTGAAGTTATCCGTTTTGCGAACGGGATCTTTGAGCACCTGTGGAATAATCAGTTTATCAATAATATTCAAGTTACCAGCAGTGAGACTCTTGGTGTAGAAGAGCGTGCGCACTATTACGATAAATCTGGTGCAACTAGAGATATGATTCAAAACCATATGATGCAAATGGTTGCCCTGCTTGCTATGGAGCCGCCGATTAATCTAAGTACGGAAGAAATCCGTTCTGAAAAAATAAAGGTATTGCGTGCATTGCGTCCTATAAAAGAAGAAAAAGTCAGCAAGTATTTTGTCCGCGGCCAATACGGTGCGGGGAATGTAAACGGTGAAGAGGTCATCGGCTATCAGGATGAAGCAGAAGAGCTAAAAGATTCTGAAACAGAAACCTTTGTTGCCGGCAAGCTGGCGATTGATAACTACCGCTGGGCCGGTGTTCCTTTTTATATTCGTACCGGGAAGCGTATGAAAGAAAAATCAACAAAAATTGTTGTCGAATTTAAAGATATTCCTATGAACCTTTATCATAAAAAAGATGATTTACGCAATCCTAATTTACTTGTCATTAATATTCAGCCAAATGAAGGAATTACACTTCACCTGAATGCGAAGAAAACTGGTAATGGCAATTTAACAGAGCCTATTCAGCTTGCTTATCATCAGGATGCTCAATCCGGCATTAACACCCCAGAGGCCTACGAAAAGCTTATCTACGACAGTATGCTTGGCGATGCGACCAACTTTACACACTGGGATGAGGTAGCATTGTCTTGGGAGTTTGTCGATCGTCTTTTAGCCAGCTGGGCCAAACAAAAGGCGGAGTTCCCGAATTATGAATCTGGATCTATGGGGCCAAAAGCTGCAGACGAATTACTTGAAAAAGATGGCTTCCGCTGGTGGCCTGAATAAAACTATCCAATGATAACGAAAAATAAGCCTCTTGCTGAGATTGCAAGAGGCTTATTTTTAATATCTTCTTGATTGAAATACGGAAACAATAAGCACGATACTTGTTATCCAATGCATCACCATACCAACAATCGGGATAAATCCAATAATACTTGTAATAATTCCTAAAACACTTCCCGCTATCCATCTTCTATCACGGCTGGCAAGCACCAGCGTGATAATATGAAGAACCAGCATTACAAATAATGGCGTATAGCCGGATCCCATAATATATAGGCCGCCAAAAAGCGGAATTCCAAGCAGCCCTTCAAATATTCCTGTCAGTAATTGCATAATTTGAGATAATACCATTTTATCCACCTTCTCCTTGCTTTCCTTTTCTTTTCTTTTATCATACCCGATTTTCGACTAAAACGGACATTTTTTACAGAAAATCGATATATTTTTACTTTATCATTAAAAATTTTTCTACTACGCTAAACTTTATTAAAAAAGGAAGCTCCCGCCAATAAACTTTTTACCTTTATAGCGAGAGCTGACCTTCTTTTTTCACTCTTTTAATTAGCTTTTTGCCGCTTTCTTACGTTTTCTTCTTCCCTTTACTTTCTTCGTCATATTATCAAATATCAGATAGATGACAGGTACAAAGAATAAGGTAAAAATACTGGAAACAGTCAGCCCAAAGATAATCGTTACTGCTAATGGCTGCTGCAATTCTGCTCCTTCACCGATGCCAAGTCCTAATGGAATCATTGCCAGAATTGTGGTGAGGGATGTCATTAGAATTGGACGCAGTCTGGATCGTCCCGCTTCAATGATCGCTTCCAGCTGATCCATGCCCCGTCTGCGCAGAATATTGATATAGTCTACAAGAACGATGGAGTTATTTACAACAATACCGGCGAGCATTATGATGCCGATAAATCCGGCCACACTAAGGGAGATATTGGTTATAAATAATCCGCCGATAACACCGATAATAGTTGTTGGCAGTGCAAACATAATAATAAATGGCTGCAGGAGATTTTCAAATTGTACAGCGAGAACGATATACACTAAGAAAATTGAAAAGATGAGTGCTAATCCAAGATCCATAAAGGCATCTTCCATATCTTCTGCCTGGCCGCCAATACTATAGCTGTAGCCTTCAGGAAAGTCCATTTGATTAAGCTTCGATTCTATATCCGATACGACGCTTCCTAAATCACGGTCAACCACACCGGAGCTGATATTCATCTGCGCCTGCTGATTTTCTCTCAATAGTGTCTGTGGGCCTTCTGCCTGTTCTATCTCGACCAGTTCATCCAATGGCACTGTTGCTCCTGATGGTGATTGAATGCTTGTATCCAACAGATCCTCAATGCTTGTACGCGTATCTTCCGGATAGGAAAGACTAATATCAATTTCCTGTCCACCTTCACGATACTGCCCAATTACCTGCCCGGAAAACTTCATTTCCAGCTGGCTGGTGATTTGCGCTCCTGATAAACCATAGCCGGATGCAAGATCCTCGTCTACACGAATCTCCATTTGCGGGATACCATCTTCTGCTGTGGAGGATAGATTAGTAACGCCTTCTATCTCTTCTACCTCTGTGAGCACCTGCTCCGATAAATCAATAAGTGTCTCATTTTCAGGCCCGTTTAATTGTATAGTAATCGGGTCTCCCATCTGCATACCGCCATCCATGGCAGAGGCCGCAATGTCAGCACCTGCAATATGCTGTATCCGTTCATCAATCTCCACCATAATCTGCCCAGTTGAGCGGTCACGTTCAGATGCCGGTACTAATTGCAGTGTATAGTTTGACTGATTTATGCTCCCTGTAAAGTCGGAAGATCCAATGGTTACATAATTGACCTCCATATATTCCTCATAGTCTGCTAAAATCTCATCCACTTGTTCTGTAATATTCATTGTATACTCTAAACTGCTTCCCGGCGGAGTTTCCACTGAAATCTGCGCCTGCCCCTGGTCTGCTGACGGCATAAATTCCATACCGATTCGCGGGATTAGAAAAAGACTTCCTGCAATCGCTAAAATCGTTACCAGCACGGTTGTTTTTCTAAATTTCAAGACCTTTTCCAGGCCATTGCCATAGCGATCCTTTAACCAGTTTAAGAATTGATCAAACCAATATCTTTTTCCTGAGCCTTCCATGACATTAGCTAACAGCTTGGAAGACAGCATTGGAACCAGGGTAACTGCAACAACTAAGGAAGCCACCAGAGAGAAGGATACCGTAAGTGCCAATGGTGTAAATAAATCAGATGATATACCTTCTACAAAAACGATTGGCAGGAACACTACTAATGTCGTTGTTGTCGAGGCAATAACTGCCGGTGCCAGCTCAATAGATCCCTTGGTTGCTGCTTCAAACAGACTGTAGCCTCTTCTGCGGTACGAGAAGATATTCTCCAATATAATTATTGAACAATCAAGCATCATACCGATTCCGAGTGCCAGTCCTCCCAGAGAAAGAACATTCAATGTCTGGCCTGTAAAGTACATAAGCGCAAAGGTTGCGATAATAGCAATTGGGATTGATAATCCAATAACAATCGTTGCCCGAATACTCTTTAAGAATAAGAGCAGAATTACAAAAGCAATTGCTCCTCCAATTAAAATATTATTCATTACAGAATCAATGGACATCTCGATAAATTCAGATGTATCAATGATTGTTTTCAAATCAAGACCTTCCGGCAATTCTTCAATGACTCCCGGCATTGCATCCTTGATATTTGTTGCCACTTCTACTGTATTTGCATCCGTCTGCTTCATTACAGACAGAACAAGTGCATGCTCCCCGTTTACCATGGTTTCAGAGGAAACATCCTTAAAATCGTCCTGTACCGTTGCAATATCGGAAACACGAACAATACCGCCTGCCTCTGATTGAATTTGTGTATTTTCAATGTCTTCGGTTGTTTCAAATTCACCGACGACACGAATTTGTAAATCCTGATTCCCCTGTTCGACGGTGCCAATGGAAGAAGAGCTGTTTTCACTTCTTAGGGTATCCATCACCGCTTGGGGGGATATGCCGTATTGCTCCAGACTTGCTTCATCTAACTCAACCTGAATCTCTCTTTCCAGTCCTCCTTCAATGGAAACGGAGGCTACGCCCTCCTGTCTTTCAAAGAAAGGGACGATTTGCTGATCTGCTATTTCTGTTAGTTCTGCTAAATCATCACCAGTCAATCCTAAGTACATTACCGGAAGCGAATCTGGGCTAAAGCGAAGAATATTCGGCTCTCCTGCTCCTTCAGGTAAGAATCCTTTTACTTGATCGACTTGCTCCCTTACATCAAGTAAGGCCTGATCTAAATCTGTTCCATTTTGAAACATCATCATAACCATGGATGCACCGGATTGCGATTGTGATTGAACGGTATCTATTCCTTCGACTGCACTCACCGCTGACTCAAGTGGTCTGCTGATTAAATTCTGCACGTCTTCAGGCGCGGCATCCTGATAATTAGTGGCTACAACAGCTACCGGCAAATCTATTTCAGGGAAAAGATCAACTGCAAGATTACGCAGTGACATGAATCCTAAAGCAAGAACAGCTAATACAATCATAATGACACCAATTGGCCGTTTTACAGAAGTTCTTATAAGCTGCTTCAAAATCTATTCCCCTTTCACTACTTCGACAGCATTGCCGTCTTCTAATCCTGTTTGACCTGTTATTACGATTTCTTCTCCTGCTTCTATATCGCCCTCTACGGCTGTTTGCTGTGATTGCATCGTAACTATAGAAACAGCTCGCTGCTCTACCGTTTCATCATCTGTTACAACAAACACAAAGGTTTCTCCTTCAGTCTCTACAACAGCTTCTGTCGGTACTAATAAGGCATCTGATTCCACTGTTTCATCAACTGTTATCTTAGCAACCGATCCGGAGATAAAGGATGAATCTCCAGCTTCAAAGGTTGCCGTAACAGAATATAATCCTGTATCATCAGGAACCCGGTCCATATTTGTAACAGTGGCTGTCTTTTCTTCTCCATTCACTGTTAAAGCTACTTCATCACCGGTATTCAGCAGTCTCAGCATACTTTCCGATACGCCGCCAGCGGCCTGCCATTCATCTGTATCGGCAATCAGCATAAACGGTTCTTCCCGATCAATATTCTCTCCTTCTCCTGCCTGAATTTGAATGATTTCTCCAGCTTCAGGTGCATCAACAGACTGTGTATTGCCGTCGAAAGACAATTCGGCAACTTTATCGTTTTCTTCTACTTTATCTCCTGCCTTTACTTCTAATGTATCCACCTCTAACGGCTGTTCAATCATAATCGGGGTTACTTGAGAGGCTTCAATCCGGGCGTTAAACGTTCTTTCCCTGGTTAAATTCCCTTTCTTGACTTCATCTGTCTGTACAGAAGTAATTCCATCGTCTCCATTTTCTTCTGCTGATTCATTCTCATCTTCTGTGCATGCTGCTAATATAAGCAGCAAAAAAACCAATCCTATTACTCCTATCCTTCTTTTCATCGTTATGTATATGCCCCTTCCATATTTTATCTGGAGATAAGCTCCTCCAGTTTTTTATTAAATTTCACTTCTTTATGTAGTACGAAAGTTTCGTATGCTTTGTTTCAAATAATTCCTCATTTTAGTATATCCGTTGAAATATGCCCTCGCAAACTTAGTCTGGCTGATGAAATTAAACACTTAGCCGGGTATCCAGCTTTCATTTATTAGCTAATTTAACGCCTGGTGCAGGTTTAATCCCTTTTATATGGGGGAACGTATAAACAAATTTTATTTTCTCTCTATTTCGACAAAAATTAGATTTCACTCTTCCGGTTTTCATGACAACTTATATGTATTTTAGAGTATTCTCGACAATTATAAAGATAAACACATCTAAACCTGCTTTAACTTCGCTATATATAGAAATATGCACATTTATACACTTTTAAGCGCTTTGTTTATTCTTACGAGTATAAGGTATAATAAAGAATCGAATCACCGTCATCTTCCATACTAATGCACTATCCTCACTCTGCTTTCGGCACAAATATATAAGTTTATTTGCCCTCTACAAAAGGTTCTTTAAGTTTTAAATACTAGTTTATTTTGAATTTTTATCAAAATATATACCTGAAAATTGCCAAAATAAAAAGGAGACGGAAAAAATGAAAAAATTACTATTTGCTTTGATGACTGCGTCATTCCTGGTGTTAGCTGCATGTGGTGACTCATCAGATGGAGAAATTGATACAATTGTTTTTACTGATGCCGGCTGGGACAGTGTGAATGTACATAACTATATTGCCGGAAAAATTATTGAAGAGGGGTACGGTTATGATACAGATATAACTTCTGGATCGACAGCTGCAACGATGCAGGGGTTAAAGGATGGAGACATTAATGTAAATATGGAGGTATGGACAGATAATATCCGGGAGCTTTATGAAGAGCTGACGGAGAATGGTGATATTGAAACATTATCTGTTAACTTTGATGATAATAATCAGGGGATTTACGTTCCCGCCTTTGTTATTGAAGGAGATCCAGAAAGAGGAATTGAACCGCTTGCTCCCGATTTAAAAACGGTAGAGGATTTAAAAAAGTACCCGGAAGTATTTGAAGACCCGGAAGATCCAGGCAAAGGGCGTTTGATTAATGCTCCAAGCGGCTGGGAAGTAGAGCAGGCAATTAATGATAAGTTTGATTTTTATGGACTGGATGAAACGTTTAACAATTTCAGCCCGGGATCTGACTCTGCCATTATTACAGATTTAGCCCGTGCCTATGAAGCTGGAGAAGGCTGGGTTGGCTACTACTGGTCACCTACTGCAATTACAGCTAAATATGATTTAATTTTACTGGAAGAAGCTCCATATGATGAAGCAATTTGGGAAGAGTCCAGAGGAACAGAATTCCCGCCAAATGATGTCGTTATATCTGTGCATTCTGATTTTCCTGAACAAGCGCCAGAGGTTACAGAATTTCTGGAGAAATACGAAACTAGCAGTGCATTGACTGAAGAAGCTTTGGAGTACATGGAAGATAATGGAGCGTCTACAGAAGAGGCTGCTCTGTGGTGGATGCAGGAGCATGAAGATATTTGGACAGAATGGGTTCCGGATGACGTCGCTCAGGATGTACTTGACTCGCTTGAATAATAGAATATGAAAATATGAAAACATGGAGTAGCTTGCCACCAGGCTGGCTGCTCTTTGTTTACCACTTTAAACACATTAAAGAAGGAGAGGTATATACTGCTTTTTTCAGCAGTTATAATGCTTATGATTAGTTTTCCAGATATTACTTTCGAAGCCGGTAAATATGTTGATGATCTTGTCAGCTTTCTTGCCGATAATTTAGAAGCTTTATTTGATTTTATATTTTTTGTAACCTCCAGATCCATTAGCGGATTGACCGATTTCCTTATGATTATTCCATGGTGGCTGTTTATTATTATCATCTTTTTACTTGGGTGGTATTTTAAATCGATTTTCTCCGGTGTTTTATACGGCATATTCATATTTCTTATCGGGAGTTTTGGACTTTGGGAAGAAATGATGATTACGATTTCCATTATTTTAACTGCTGTTATTATTTGTTTAATTATCGGGATTCCGCTTGGAGTTGCGATGGCATTTAATAAATGGGTTTCGATGATATTGCGTCCAATTCTTGATGCTATGCAGACGATGCCGAGTTTTGTGTATTTAATTCCAGCTATTTTCTTTTTCGGACTGGGTAACGTTTCCGCTATCTTCGCTACTTTGATTTATTCCTTGCCGCCGGTTATCCGTTTAACAGACCTGGCTATCCGCGGTGTAGATAAAGAAGTGGTTGAATCGGCACAGTCTTTCGGTTCTTCCAGATGGCAGACCTTATCAAAGGTTCAGCTGCCGCAAGCATTGCCGACCATTATGGCCGGTGTCAATCAGACAACCATGATGGCACTCGCAATGGTTGTTATTGCATCGATGGTTGGAGCTTCCGGTCTTGGGGAGCAGGTTCTCGTATCAATTAACCGTATTGATATTGCTCTTGGTTTCGAAGCTGGTATCAGTATCGTATTCTTAGCAATTATTATTGACCGAATTACAAATGGAATTGCTGAAAAAGTACAACGTCGTGGGGGTAATAAATAATGACTGTACAAATTCAAGTAAAAAACGTATCTAAAATATTTGGTTCAAAGCCAAAATCCGCTATTCCTTTGATAAAAAAAGGATTATCCAAGGAAGAAATTTTAAAGAAGACCAATCATACAGTTGGTGTTTATGATGCTACCTTTGATATTAATAAAGGCGAAGTTTTCGTGATTATGGGACTGTCCGGGAGTGGAAAATCAACATTGATCCGCTGCTTCAACCTATTGAATAAGCCGACAGACGGTTCAATATTATTAGACGGACAGGATATTACCAAGTGCAGCAAAGACGAATTGAAAAAGGTCCGGCAGGAAAAAATTGCAATGGTGTTCCAGCATTTCGGTCTATTCAGCCACCGGACTATTTTAGCAAATGTAGAGTATGGTTTAGAAATCCGCAATATACCAAAGGAAAAACGACGGGAAATTGCGCAGCAGAATATTGAAACAGTAGGGTTAAAAGGCTATGAGGATAAATATCCGGATGAATTATCCGGCGGGATGCAACAGCGCGTAGGCTTAGCCCGTGCACTCACCAATGACCCCGACATTCTCTTAATGGACGAGCCTTTCAGTGCTCTTGATCCATTAATCCGCCGGGAAATGCAGCTTGAACTGCTGGATATTCAAGAGCGGCTGCAAAAAACCATTATTTTTATTACACATGATGTGAATGAAGCCTTCCGGATTGGTGATCGTGTCGCCGTGATGAAGGATGGTCATGTGGAGCAGGTCGGGACTCCGGAAGAAATCATTGCAAATCCAGCTAATGAGTATATTTCCGAGTTCATTAAGGATATCGACCGTTCAAAGGTATTCCAGGCCAGTCATATTATGACGAAGCCAAATGCGCTTGTTTCCAGTAAAGATGGTTTAAATGTGGCGATAAAAGAAATGCGTGAGAACGGGATTTCCAGTGTATTTGTCGTTGACCGGTCCAGACGTCTTCAAGGGATTGTTACCATTGACGATGCTATTCAGGGGATTAAAGAAAAGAAATCATTAGGCGATATAATCAGAAAAGATATTACCATTGTTAATGAAGAGGAATATATCAATGATTTAATTCCAAAAGCATTAGAATCAAGCTTTCCCTTAGCTGTTGTAAATGAGGATAAAAAGCTTGTCGGCTACATTTTACGTGTGCATGTACTATCCGGACTCACCTCTGATGATGTGAATGAAAGTGAAGAATATGTTTACTAAGCCGTATTAATATAGAGCATAACTGCTCAAAAAGAAAGAAGAAGGTAATGGATGTAGGAGGTTCATTCCCTTCTTCTCTATTTTTTAGAGCTGCTTACTCATTGTTGCGGGGAAGTTCATCATCTTCATTTAAGTTATTATTGTCATCTCTTTCCATCTGATCATTGTTGTCATTGTTGTCGTTATTAAATTCATCTTCTCTTTCTTCATGATCGATGGTTGGGTTATCATCCGCCGGTTCTTCATCATTAGATGTACCGCATGCAGTCATCAATGTAAGAGCAAAAACAGAAGTACCAACTTTTAATAATACCTTTTTCATAAAAAATTCCTCCCTTCTAAAATAACCTATTGCTCGAAATTAGGTTCTCCCAGAAAAGAGGAATCATACATTTTTTATAATATTCATTTAGGAAATTTATTACATTTCTCTTTATTTAATCGCAAATGTAATTTCTGCTTCACATGCAGTTTCTCCATTGACGGTTGCAATACCTTTTCCTTTGCCGATTGGTCCCTTCATGCGGATAATCTCAACTGTCAGCTCCAACTGATCTCCCGGCTTCACTTGACGTTTAAAACGGCATTTATCTACTCCTGCTAAAAAGCCAATTTTACCTTTATTTTGTTCCATCCCTAAAACGGCAATCGCCCCTGTTTGTGCAAGAGCTTCTAATATAAGCACGCCCGGCATTACTGGATAGTCAGGAAAATGGCCGGGGAAAAATGGCTCGTTTGCTGTAACATTTTTAATAGCTGTGACTTTTTTCCCTTCTTCTATATCCTTTACTTGATCTACTAATAAAAACGGATAACGATGTGGCAATACTTCTTTAATTTGTTGAATGTCCATCATTCTTCAACAACTCCTTTTTATATGTATGTATTGTCATTATAGCTGATTTAGAAATTGAATGAAATGGAAAGCCTGCCTTCCTCGAATCAGCTGTGAGAATAGCTTTATGCATTATCTGCAGGGAACAGAAATAATCTTTTACCCATGGATAACTGCCCGGAAAACTTCTACATATGATTATTTGATTTTTACATAAGTCTCTAAAAAGCACGAAAACATATTCGTCCATCATCGAATATGTTTTAATCTACTTTATTTACAATATCGACAATATGCTGCCAGGTTTCCATGCGCAGCACATCTAACGGAGACCCGTCACCCAAGACGGCAAAGCCGATCATTAAACCAACGATAAAAGCAGCTGCGGCGAATATCAATACAACGATAATACGCAACCAGATTGGGAAAATACGCAATCTCGGTCTGCTGAGTTTCTGTCTGCGTTTACTTTGCTGCTTTTCTTCCTTTTCCATTTTCCTGGAAAATTCTTGTTTTACTGCTTGTTCCTCACCCGCCGCTGCTGATTCTTCCTCTGCTTTGTGTGAGGTCTTTTGTGAAGATGGATTATTCGTCATTTCTGTAACTCCTTATAAGAAGATGTTTAAAAAGTTTCATAAAAGTGACACATCGAAGTTTCGGGTCCTTTTTTCCATCTTTTTAAACACTGACTATGTATAGCCCTGTTTATTCCAGCTGTCAGAGCACAACTAATGGATGAGACTCAGGAACGGATTGTATTCACTAATCCGGACATTTGATCACCCATCGTAATCGAACGTGAATTAAATTGATAAAGTCGCTGTGCTGCAACCATATCTGTCATTGCACGTGATAAGTCAACATTAGACTGCTCCAGAGATTGTGGATGAATAACAGCACCCTCTCCGGCATATGCCTGAATAATTTCATCTGCATCAGCCTCTGCTGATACGGAGAAGAAATTATCTCCCTGCGCTTCTAAAGCACTTGGACGCACAGCTTCCATAATGGCTAACTCGGCTTCTGCAGCCTGGTTATCACCGCGGGTCACTATTAACTGCCCCTGATCATTAAATTCAACGGAATCAAATCCATCCTGAATTTCAATAGGGCCTTCTTGTCCGATAATAGGATGTCCATCGGAAGTTGTCAAGGCAAGTGTATCTCCCTCAGCTGGAGAAAGATAAAATGAGCCGTCTCTTGTATAGACTGTTTCTTCTTGTCCATTTTCTACCCGATTCACTTGGAAGAACATATTCTCTCCAGTTAAAGCAGCATCTAATGCCCGGCTCGTCTCAATCAGGCTTCCCTGCTGCTGGTTTAAATGAATTGCACCCAGTCCTGCTCCGGTTCCAACGCGGATTCCATCCGGAGTCAGCCTTCCCTCGGCATTTTCTGGCGAATTTAAATTATTAATCTGTTGGTTTAACAAGGAAGAAAATTCTACTTGTCTGCTCTTATATCCGGTTGTCCCATTATTAGAAATATTATTCCCAATAATATCGAGCTTGTTCTGAATTTGATTCATTGTTACTGCTGCCTGATTCATAATGCGTGACATGTCAGATTCCTCCCTAACTTAAGCGGCCAATTTCTGTGACTGCTTTTCCCAGACTTTCATCATATACCCGTAAAACGCGCTGATTCGATTCAAATAAGCGGTATGCGTTCATCATATCCGTCATTGATTGTGCGGTATTTACGTTAGATTGCTCCAAAGCACCCTGCTGTAACGTATAATCGGTATCTCCCGGCACAGCTTCTGCATCGCCCTGAAAAAGATCATTTCCTTCTTTAATCAATGTGTTTGCATCAGCTACATACTGGGTACCAATTGTAATATCTACGCCAGCTGTTGGAATAACTCCTTCCGGGCTGATGATATCAATGGTTCCATCTGTTTGGATGTTATTGCCGTTTTCATCTAAAACATAGTACCCCTGATTTGTTACGAGGTACCCATCTGCATCAATCGTAAAATTCCCGTTTCGAGTGTAGCGCACATCTCCATCATTATTCTGAACTGTGAAAAAGATGGCTCCATTCTCATCAGGAACCTCTCTTTGATTAATGGCAACATCTGTTGGCAAACCAGATTCGACTATATCTCCTTGAGCATAATGCGGAATTGTTTCCTGGACATATACACCTGTATTCAGCCCGCCTAATTGACGGGAAGAAGGAATGTTGAAACCTCCCTGTGTTGTCGGAATACGATTCGTACCACCCATCTGTTCAATTAATAATTCTGGAAAAGCGCGAATAGCCGTCTGGTCGGACTTATATCCTGGAGTATTTGCATTAGCAATATTATTAGACAATGCTTCCTGTTGCCGCTGCTGCGTTAGCATACCACTTGCTGCTGTGTATAGACCTCTTAACACAAAGCCGCCTCCTCCGTAATAGAAAGTGCTAAAAAGACGTGCCGGCAGCAATAAATAGATTTAATATTGCTGCCAATGGCTGTCTTTTACTGAAGCTTGTCAGTTAACACTTCTTTTTTCAAGCTTATCAATGTTTTCAAGCATAATTCCTGTTCCTTTTGCTACACAATCCATCGGATCCTCTGCAATAAAGATAGGAACCTTTAATTCTTCAGCCAATAATTGATCCACGCCGTGAAGCAGTGCTCCACCACCGGTTAAAATAACACCTCTGTCAATTATGTCTGCTGATAATTCTGGTGGCGTCTGCTCAAGAACTGCTTTTGCAGCTTGAACAATAAGGGCTACAGATTCCATTAATGCCTGCTGGATTTCCTCCGATTCAATCGTTATTGTTCTTGGTAATCCGGATACCATATCACGGCCTCTGATATCCATTGATTCCTTGCGTGAACCAGGGAATACAGTAGCTACATTAATTTTAATATCTTCTGCTGTACGTTCACCGATAAGCAGTTTGTATTGCTTCTTAATATATTGAAGAATATCCCAATCAAATTTATCTCCAGCCATTTTAACGGATTGAGAGGTTACAATACCGCCCATAGACAGTACAGCTACATCGGTTGTACCTCCTCCGATGTCTACCACCATATTTCCGCTTGGCTGATAAATATCCATGCCGGCACCTATTGCAGCTACTTTCGGCTCTTCCTCTAAGTATATGCGTTTTCCGCCAGACTTTTCTGCCGCCTCTTTAATTGCTTTCTGCTCTACCTTTGTTATGTTTGTCGGGCAGCAAATAAGCATTCTCGGCTTCGATAAAACACCTTTGACGTTAATCTTATTTATAAAATATCTTAACATTGCTTCTGTGACATCAAAATCAGCGATAACCCCGTCCTTTAACGGGCGCAGCGCTTCTATGTTACCCGGTGTACGTCCAACCATACGGCGGGCTTCCTCTCCTACTTCAAGCACACGGTTCGTATTACGATCCATGGCAACGACAGATGGTTCATTTAAAACTATTCCTTTTCCTTTAACGTGTATCAATACATTTGCGGTACCAAGATCAATCCCAATATCTCTGGAAAACATGAATCTAAATCCTCCTAGCGTTACTATCTTGCACCGTCCTAAGACAAAATGCTACTAGTATACTATTTTACCACAAAATACGGTAATTAACTGTATGAAAAAAATATTTTTTTGTTTTTTTGGCGGTCTTATTTAAAAAAATTCAAATTATTATCTTTTGGTTGGGTGCATTGATTATTAAAAGCTATAATTTACTCATTTTCATTAAAACAAACAATGTAATTTATTATCTCAACTTTTTCAGCCTATAATAATTAACTCAACTTTCGCACCTAAGAATAAACATATAAACCTTGCTGTTCCAAGATGTTCATGATCTCTATTATCATGCTTGCGGAGGCGGACCGTTTTGACTCCTGAGGGATTAGCACCATCTGAAGATCCACTTTTGCCAAGTGATCTTCTTGGCAAAAGTTAGCTGAAGAGCGTGCCCCTAGGAAAGCGAAACGGTCCGCCGTAGCGGTCGCTTTACACTTTACCTTCTATCTCTGTCAACAGATATATGGAAGTAATGCAACCCCCTGTTCTTATGGATAGGAAGTTACTTTTTAAAGTGCGAAAGTTGAGTAATTAAGTAAATTTATATTAGTCACTATAATATTTGGTCATAAATCACTCCATTTTCTTGTAATAAATCAGTATTTATCATTTAATCAAAGATTTTCCGAGCACCTAAAAAAGCAGTAAAACTATTTTTAATCATTGTTCTACTGCTTTTTTAACATATTTATAATATAAAAAAAATAAATTGCATGGAGATTTTTTAACTACCCTGAGTCTTTGGTCTGCTTGATGAAGCAAGAAATTTTTGTGTGATTTTCGTTTCTTTTAATGTATCTTCTTCATCCTTCGATATTTTGTATTTTTTCCTTGTTGCTTCGCCTCCGCGCAAATGACGGATTGCTTTATGATATTCAAGTATTTCTTTTACTTCCTGAGCCAGTTTAGGATTAATTTCCGGAAGCCGTTCTGTCAGATCTTTATGGACTGTGCTTTTGGATACGCCGAACTCTTTTGCAATCGTCCGGACTGTTTTTCTTGTTTCTACAACATGCCTCCCTATTTTAATTGTCCTTTCTTTGATGTAATCATGCACACCGTTCGCCCCCCTAAGTTGTAATTCCGAGGTGTCGCTTGGACAGGGTGTATGTTTTGGGATAGGACTTATGGATAAGCGGCTGACTATTTTTTATGTAGTCATTGGTCTAAAAAAGAAAAAGGGTTCCACTTTAGATGAATGGTATTTATAAATTACATGTCTTTTCACCTCAGACAGTTCGATTGCATGGTTTGTAATATCATCATATTAAAAAAATCGTTCCTTTATGCTTAAGTTTTGTACAAATAATCATGGGGACAAGGTGTATTTTCAAAAGTATGTTAATAAATTGCTTTTAGGGGAGTCCAAAAAGCCCAATAAAAAAATCCGGCAATGAATTTTATTCATCACCAGATTTTTGGTTTTCCCAGTTACTTTTATTATTCTTCAGACTCGTCCAGTTCTACATCAATTTCTTCGTCTTCACTTGGTGCTTCGTCTTGTTCTACATTTTCTTCTGCATCTTCTTCTTCTTCAGGCTCTACAACATCTTCTCCTGAAGTTGGTTCCTCACTTACTGCTTCATCTTCCGCAGTGCTATCTTCTACAGCAATGCTGGATGCCGGCTGTTCAAAGTAGCTTTCTGGATTTACTTCTGTACCATCTTTACGGATTTCAAAATGCAAGTGTGTTCCATTGTCTTTACCAAACAAGTTTTTACCAGCTGTTCCCAGCTTATCTCCTTGGGCAACTTGGTCACTTACAGAAACTGCTACATCTCCAAGACTAGCATAATACGTTTTTAAGTCTTCACCATGTGATAACACAACTACGTTACCTAGTAATGGGTCTTCCTTCACTTCTTCTACTGTTCCGCTGATAGATGCTAAGACATCAAAAGTTTCTGCATCTGCTGCTGCAATGTCTACTCCTGTACTTTGATAGTAACGATTGTTGTAAAGTACAAGTGCATTTTCTCTGTCTTCCTGCTCTGCGTTGTAATCAAAAAATTTAGTTACGATTTCTGCTTCATCTGTGTTTTCCAGTGGCATTCCTACCAATTCCTGCTGGTCAACTACTGGTACAGCATCTTCATCATTCATTGATGGAAGGTAGTGATCCTCTGCATTTCTTTGGTCATCCTGCTCTGAAACATCAGATCCTGCATTTTGATACCAAATGACTGACGCTAATAAAACAGCTGCAATACTTAAATACAATGCTGGGAAAAACCATTTCTTGCGGAAAATTTGGCTCCATTTATTTTTTGGGCCTTTGAATTCCTCTTTCATTTTCATCACCTCTGCAACCATTGTGAGCAGAAAAAGAGAATTATATACATGACTATGAAAAAAATTTTTGATTTTCATAATAAATAGGTTGCATAGAGGGTTTAGTAGAAACGTTTTTACCTTTACAATAAAAGTAGTTTTACCTATTTAGACAATTAAAACCCCCGCTTAGTTAGAAACGAGGGTTGGTGCAATTTCACTTACCTGACTGATTTCTACATCTGTATAGTAGTAGTGAATAATGTCTTCATAGTTTTTTCCTTCTGCTGCCATGCCATTTGCGCCGTATTGGCTCATTCCGACACCATGCCCATAGCCCTGAGTCGTAAAAATCAGATGATTGTCACTCTGTTCAATGGTAAAATCACTGGATCTCAAGCCCAATTTATCGCGAAATTCCGGTCCTGTAAAAGCATTCCCGGCAACTGTTATTTCTTTTACCCTGCCGCTGTCTGTATGGCTGATTTCCATTGGGATTTTCTTATCATCCTGAAGCGGTATTTGTAATGCCTCCGATACTTCTGCGACACTCAGCGTTGTCTGACTGGTGAATTCTGGTGCATTCTTATCCCAGGGACTCTCTACACTGCGCAGATAGGCAACCTCACTCTCCCAATAATCCTCCGAGTTTTCCGTATATCCGTTACTTGTGGAGAAAAAAGAGGCTGTAATCGGTGCCTTATTATAAGTTATGATTTGTCCTTCTGTTTCCTTAACTGCCTGATTTATTTTATTCATTTTCTCCTGATATTCTGCTCCCCATTGCTCTTGCAGCTCCTGTTCACCTTTATATACCTGATGCTGTGTTGAATCAGTCAAATCATAGTTGCCATTCTTTTCTCCATTCAGCAGGAAGTTGACAGTAAATGTTCTCGCAGCAACTGCCTGGGCTTTTAACGCCTCCATTTCAAACTCTGTCGGCATTTCGGAGGAAACAACACCGGCAACATATTGCTCTACCGGAACATTCTCCACCTCGTCATTGCTCACCCGCATGACAGATACATCAAATGGAGATGCCCCGACCTCCACTGCTTCCTCCCCCGCCGCTGTTTCTTCAGAAGTATCCTCTGCCCCGTTTTCTTTATCAGGATTTTCTTCACCTGTATCCACCACTTCTACACCTGCACTAATTTGATTATCCGTCTTTGTAATCTGGACAATAATTGCCGGGACTGCCAGAATAAAAATAATCAGTACTGCAAAAACACCTATTATCATTTGCTTCCAAGGAGATGGGCGCTGATGATTATAATACGTTGATTTCCGGTTAGAAAAAGGTACGATTTTCTGTAATGGCTGGTTCGGTATCCTTTTCTTCTGCTGCAGCTGCTTCATTTTCTTATGAATTGCTGTGTTTTTCTGTTTATACTTTTTGTTATGCACGTTCCTCCTCCTTTTCTAAAACTTTCTGAATATCCTCTTAAGCTGTTTATCTATCATGCCTACTATTAAATCTATACATTTTATTGGCAAAATAGACCTTTTTCTTATGATAATTTTAGAGAAAAAATATGTGGGAGGCTGGAACTGCTCATAATATGTATGCATTCAAAAACCATAGAAGCTCTCCTTTATTCGTGCAAAGAGCATTCTATGGTTTTTAATTTTATTAAGCCTGTATTTCCTCTTCTTCAATTTCTCTCGACCGCTGTGGTCCAGTCGTCGGACTGTCTTTATAGTTCTCATCATAAAGATGGCAGGCAACGCGATGGCCGGACTTTATTTCCTGCCATATCGGCTTCACATCCTTGCATATATCCATTGCCATCGGGCACCTTGTCCGGAACACGCACCCTGAGGGCGGATTTATAGGGCTTGGCAATTCCCCCTCTAAAATAATCCGTTCTCTCTCTTCTTCTATATCCGGATCGGGAATAGGAATGGCTGATAGAAGAGCTTTTGTATATGGATGCAATGGATTCTCATAGAGATCCTCGCCGTCGGTCTCCTCTACCAAATTCCCTAAATACATCACGCCAATCCGGTCTGAGAATTGCTTAACCATCGATAAATCATGGGCAATAAATAAAAATGTCAGCCCTTTTTCCCGCTGTAGCCGCTTCATCAGATTCACTACCTGCGCCTGTACGGAAACATCCAATGCAGAAATCGGCTCATCGGCAATAATAAAGTCCGGATTCAGTGCCAGCGCTCTCGCAATTCCGATCCGCTGCCGCTGTCCGCCGCTGAATTCATGTGGATAGCGGTTTACATGGTCCCTGCTTAGTCCAACCTCCTCCAGCAGTTCGTACACACGGTTCATCAAATCCTTTTTCTTCTTAAAGATACCATGTACCTCTAAAGGCTCGGAGATAATTTCTTTGATGGTAGACCGTGGATTCAACGAAGCATAGGGATCCTGAAAAATCATCTGCATCTTCCGGTAAAGCGCGAATTGTTCCTTTTCGCTTAATCCATGCACATTTTCATAATTAAACCAGACATCTCCGTCTGTTTTATCATATAATCCCAGAATCGTACGGCCGATAGTAGATTTTCCACAGCCGGATTCTCCAACCAGGCCATAGGTTTCCCCTTTAAAAATATGGAAGGATACACCATTGACTGCTTTTAAAATATCTGCCTTTCCAACATCAAAGTATTTCACAAGGTTTTTTACTTCCAGTATTTTATCTTCCATCTCTTCACCTCCAGTACCTTCTTGCTGCGCATAGCTCCCTTTCATACTTGGTTCCTTTTAAAGGTGTAATTTCAATTCCTTTTCCTGTTTGTGGTGAATGCAGCATCTCTCCATTTCCTTTATAGATGCCGACGTGATGAATTTCACCTTTTCCTTCCTGATATGCAAAGAAGAGTAAATCTCCCGGCTCTATTTTCTCAAAAGCAATCTCTTCACCTGCATCTGCCTGGTCCCCTGCATCACGGGCAATCCAGTAACCATTTGCTTTATGTGCCGCATATGCGAGCCCAGAGCAATCATAGCCAAAGGAGCTCATACCGCCCCAGAAATAATCGAGGCCGATAAAAGAGAGGCCGGCAGCCACAATATCTTCGCCGCTACCCGGCTCTATGCCAGCTTCATTGGCAACTATTATTGTTTTTTCTTTAGCAATCTGCTGTTTTCCTGTTGGAGTCTGCACATAAACATGTATATCATCCTCATCTAAGTAAGGCAAAATTGTTAAATAACTCAGCTGCATACTGATTTGCTCGTCTGGATCTTCCAGCCGGGCATCCTTTGCGATCACGACGCTATATTTATCCTGCAGCCAATTTTCTTTGTTAACACGTGTCAACTGCCGAATTGGAATATAGCCCGGATAGCCTCTTTTATCTTTTTTGGATGGCTGAAATGGAGCAATAACATGTGCCCACTCTCCTTCTTCCTCCAGAACAAGAACAGGCTCTCCATATAAAGTCTGCGACTGTACCAGATTGTCATTACATAAAGCCAAACCCTGCTCATATGTTAAGCTGTTCACCCACTTAAGTATATCTGTCGGGCTTGAGACCCCATATTCATCCTCTGCTCTGGCAGACTGCGGATTAGTCCAAATCGTTGCAGCCTGCACATTTGTTACATGAAACATTTCCGGGAGCTTCTCAAACATCTCTTTCATTCTACCAACTCCTTTCACTTTTGATTCCTCCAAGATAAGCTTCTTTTACAGATTTTATTCCAAGTCCAGACTGATCAGGAAATGTAATTTGATTTCCTTTTCCCACGTAATGAATACCGCCTTCTAAAATATCATCTGACAGCATAAGAGGTGCATCAAAGTCAAAGCGTGTCACTGCCGGATGGCTAGCTGCAAAATGAGCAGCTGCTGTAATTCCCAGTTTAGTCTCAATCATGCTCCCAGCCATACAGGAGATTCCATAAGCTTCACAAAGGTTCGCAATTTTTATCGCCTGGTGGATTCCTCCAGACTTCATCAGCTTAATATTAATCAAATCTGCAGCACCCATTTCCAGGACACGCCGTGCATCGTGCACAGAGAATACAGCTTCATCCGCCATAATTAGCGTTGTGGTATGGTCGGTAATATATTTAAGCCCGGTGATATCATAGGCTGGCACAGGCTGTTCTACCAATTCAATATTTAAGCCCAGCTCTTCCATTTTTGTTATTGCTTTAACAGCTTCTTTTGCGGTCCAGCCCTGATTTGCATCTAATCGGATCAGAACATCCTCTCCTGCCGCTTTCCGGACAGCAGCTATCCGTTCTATATCTTTGTCTGCCGAATCTTTACCTACCTTTACCTTTAAAATATCGAACCCATTTTCTTTATATAATTTTGCATCCTTCTGCATTTGATCAATCTTATTCACACTGACGGTATAATCATTTTCAATCTGAGAACGGTATCCTCCCAAATATTGATATAAAGGCTGATTTGCTGCTTGTGCCAGACAATCATATAACGCCATATCCACAGCAGCCTTGGCACTGGTATTATGAACAATCGCCTTCTCCAACTGCGTAAAAATATGTGCGTAGGATGATAACTCTGCATCCTTTAAAATCGGGCGGATTACCTTATCGATTGTGTAGTGGATGCTTGCCAGACTATCTCCTGTAATCACATGCGTCGGCGGGGCCTCTCCCCAGCCGAGGACGCCATTATCACAGGTGATTTTCACAAAAATACTTTCTGCAACAGTTACCGTTCGCAGTGCTGTTTTAAAAGGTGTATGCAAAGGGATCGAGCTATGATAAAGTTCTAAATCAACTATCTTCACGGTAAACGCCCCTTTCTAAATATATGACTCCTCTTATATGCTTAACGCACTCCCGGTGACAGCTGGAGAGTCTTCGTCCTGCTGGATAAAGTTGCTTCTACTCCCAAAGGGATAGAGAAATGTGGAAAGCAATGACCAATTCGGAAACCGGCAATAACCGGCTTTCTATAATTTTTAAAATAATGCTTCCAAACTTCTTCCAATCTCAGACTTGGTTGTACTTTAGGGTCTGCTTCTGCAAAATCACCGATAATTATCCCGGCAGCCTGCTGCAGCTTGCCGGCCAAACGCAGCTGATTCATCATCGCGTCAACCCGGTAAGGCTCCTCACCAATATCCTCTATGAATAATAATTTATCCTTTGTGGAAATTTCATAAGGGGTGCCAAGCGTTTGTACCAGCAGCGACAGATTTCCGCCGACGATTTTCCCTGATGCCTCTCCTTCTCGATAGACAGTAAGCCGGGAAATACTCTCCGAATAAATAAGGTTAGTCGGACCAAACAGCTGCCTGAATAATTGACTCGAAAGTGTATCAAAGTCTTTTTTCACCATATCCGATGCCGGCATTGGACCGTGAAAAGTAATTAAGCCGGTCGCTTGGCGGATTGCTGTATGTAAAAATGTAATATCACTGTATCCCCAGATAATTTTAGGGTTCTTTTTGATTAATTCCATGTCTATTTTATCAATGATGCGACCTGTTCCATAACCTCCCCTTGCGAAAATAATTGCTTTCACATTCCGGTCAGCAACCATTCGATGAAAATCGGCTAAACGATTTGTGTCCTTCCCTGCTAAATAGCCATATTGATCATAGACATGTTCTCCTAACTTTATCTTTAAGCCCATATTTTCAAAAAAGGAGAATGATCTTTCCAGTTTTTCTTGCTCTATAGGACCTGCCGGCGCAATAATTCCAATGGTATCCCCAGGCTTTAAACGATAAGAAAGCATGTATGTATCCCCCTTTTCCGACAAACAGGAAAGTATATTTCTTTAAAATAGAGATAGGCTCAAGGGACCTGAAGGCCGGTACATGAGCCTATCTATTTTCTTATTCTGTCTTGTCTGCGTATTTCAGATCAAAGTATCCTACCGGATGACGAAGAATTCCTTCCACACCATCTGCTTCAAGTACAACTACATTGTAGTAGCGGATTGGCATAGCAATCATTTCTTCAGCCAGAATTCTTTCAGCCTCATATAAATACTCATAGCGCTGCTCTTCATCTGTTTCACTTTTACCTTTTTCAATAAGCTCATCGTATTCTTCACTTGAAAAACCAGTCCGGTTCATATAAGAATCCGTTATAAAGCTTTCCAGGAAGTTGACCGGGTCAGCATAATCATTAAGAAACGAACTTCTGGAGAACTGTAATTCAAGGTTTTGCTGTGCTTCTGCGAATACGTTCCATTCCTGATTTTCCAGTGTGACATCGACACCCAAGTTTTCACTCAACATATTTTGCATTGTTTCTGCTACTGCCTGGTTAACATCACTAGTACTGTAAGTTAAAACAACCGGCGGAAGTTCGTCATATCCTTCTTCCTGCATTCCTTCTTCCAGCAGTTCCTGAGCAAGCTCCGGATCAAATGACAGCAAATCACCATTTTCTTCACGGAAATCTTTTCCGTCCGGCGCTGTAAAGCCTGGTGATACAAAACCATATGCCGGTTCTACTCCCTGTTTTACTACGTATTCTGCAATATCATCTCTGTTAATTGCGTAAGAAATTGCCTGCCTGATTTTCTTATTTTGAAATGGCTCTTCTGTCAGATTAAAACGATAGAATTCCAGACCGCCGCTTTCGCCGATAAATACATTGTCTCCATCAATTAATTCATCTGACATTTCTGGAGGAATGCTCGCTGTATCTAACTCACCTGTCTGGAACATTTGATATTGTGTATTTGTGTCGTTAACCATGGAAAAATGCACATAATCTAAATTAACTGCATCGGCATCCCAATACTCCGGATTCTTGGCAAAAATCATTTCACTGTCATGTTCCCATGAGTCCAGCATAAATGGCCCATTTGCCACAAATGTATCTGCTTCTGCATACCAGTCAGGTGTTTCTTCTGCAACCTGATGATTAATCGGGAAAAATGCCGGATTTGTAAGCAGGTCTAAGAAAAATCCAGTCGGCTGGATTAAAACGACTTCCAATGTCTTATCATCAATGGCAGTTACATTCACATCATCGGCTGATCCTTCACCGCTGTTATATTCCTCGCCGCCTTCAATGTAGTAAGCTAAAAATGCTGCCGCAGAAGCTGTTTCTGGATCTAACATATGCTTCCAGGCAAAGACAAAGTCCTCTGCTACTACCGGATCCCCATTGGACCAGTTGGCATCTTCACGTATATGAAAGGTATACGTCAAACCATCTTCAGAAATGTCCCAGCTCTCTGCCACACCTTCAGCAGCCTCTGAATTTTCATCTAAACGCGTTAACCCTTCCATCAGGTTGTTCAAAGGATCCCAGGATAGCTGATCAAATCCAACTGACGGATCGAATGATGTCGGTTCCTGGCCGTTATTAATATATAATGTCTTTCCATCCAGATCTGGCGTTTCTTCTGCTGCTTCACCATCTTCACCATTACCTTCTTCTGTTGTGTCTGTATTCTCCGGCTCTTCCCCAGCATCCTCATTCGCTGTACATGCAGCGAGAAATAGTGCCGTTAACATCACCAGGAGAACCCATAAAAGCTTCCTTTCCTTCATTGTCTTGCCCCCTTTTTAAGTTTGTAAGACTTCAGCAGCTATAAGCTGCTTAGCCCGTTCATCCTGCAGCCAGCAATCCACTTGATGTGAATCACTGACTCTATTGGAAACGGGATAAACTTTATCACACACCTCCATCGCAAAAGGACAGCGTGCCGTAAATGGACATCCTTTTGGAGGTGAGAATAAATCAGGTGGAGTGCCGGCAATCGGCTTCAGCTCTTCTTTTGCGTCTAATCTGGGGACAGAATTCAGCAGCCCCTGCGTATATGGATGCTCCGGCCGATAGAATATGTCCCGCTTACTTCCAGATTCAATAATTTTTCCTGCGTACATGACGATAATACGGTTCGCTATTTTTGCAACAACACCTAAATCATGCGTAATCAAAATAATTGATACACCAGTCCGCTGCTGAATCGTTGAAAACAGCTCCAGTATCTGTGCTTGAATCGTTACGTCCAATGCAGTTGTCGGTTCATCTGCTATCAGTAAATCAGGGTCACAAATAAGTGCAATAGCTATGACAATCCGCTGACGCATTCCTCCGCTGAATTGATGAGGATATTGTTTTAAGCGTTCTTCCGGATTGGGAATACCAACCAGATCCATCATTTCAATCGCTTTTCGCTTCGCTTGAGCACCTGTAATTTTCTTATGTTCTTTTAAACCTTCCATAAGCTGTGTACCTATCGTTAAGGTCGGATTCAACGCTGTCATTGGGTCTTGAAAAATCATAGAAATATCAACACCGCGAATGGCACGCATTTTTTTCTCTGAATAAGCTGCTAAATCCTGTCCTTTAAAAATAATGGAGCCCTTTGTAATTTTTCCTGGAGGATCTGGAATCAGCCGCATAATGGCATTAGAGGTAACGCTCTTACCACATCCTGATTCACCGACAATCGCCAGTGTTTCCCCTTTATCCAAGTGAAAATTGACACCTCTGACAGCTTGGACTGTCCCTCCATAGGTTGTAAATGTAACATGCAAATCATTTACTTCAAGTATTCTTTCCAAGTTGTCCACCTACTTTCTTAATTTCGGATCGAGTGCATCCTGAAGACCGTCTCCCAGCACATTAAAAGCAAACATCGTAAAGGAAATAAAGAATGCCGGGAAGAACAATGTCCACCAGTTTCCGGATAAAATGGCCCCCAGCGAATCATTTGCCATTACTCCCCAGCTGGCAAATGGAGCCTGAATTCCCAGACCGATAAAACTTAAAAATGCTTCGGCAAATATTGCTGATGGGATCGTCAAAGTCATCTGAACAATAATTGGCCCCATCGCATTCGGCAGGAGATTCTTCCGGATAATCCGGGATGTTTTTGTGCCAAATGACTTAGATGCGAGGACAAATTCATAGTTCTTTATTTGCAAAACCTGTCCCCGCACGATTCGGGCCATCCCTACCCAGCCGGTGATTGTCAGTGCCAGAATAATGGTTCCAAGGCTTGGACCAAGCACAACTAAGAGTAAAATAACAACTAATAAGTATGGTAAACCATATAAAACTTCAATAATACGCATCATCACGTTATCAGTACGGCCACCTTTATAGCCGGAGATTCCTCCCCAGATAATACCGATGGTTACGTCGATTAAAGCAGCTATAAAACCTACAAACAAGGATATTCTGGCGCCATACCAAGTACGTGTAAAAACATCTCTCCCTGCATTATCTGTACCGAACCAATGCTCCATAGACGGCGGCTGATATTGATCGGGAAGGCTCTGTCTGTTCACCTCATAAGGTGAGAATATTGGACCGATAATTGCCATAATAGTAAGCAGCACCAAAAATATAAGACCAAGCATAGCCATTTTATTTTTAACTAAGCGGCGCCAGGCATCCTGCCAATAGGACAGGGATGGCCGGGATACCTGCTCCAGCTTTTCCTTATCCCGTTCTTTCCAGGAAAACCATTCATCAGGGACATTGGCAGCAGCTTGCGTGTTTTCCATCTCTTCCTTTGATTTCATCTCTATCTGCCCCCTTTTTGGTGCATTTTAATACGTGGATCCAGTATGCCGTAGACAATATCCACGATAAAAAGCATAATAATCAAAAAGGCGCTGTAGAAAACAGTCGTCCCCATAATAACCGGGTAGTCACGCTGATTAATACTTTCCACAAAGTATCTTCCCATTCCCGGGATCGCAAAAATTTGTTCAATCACAAAGGTTCCTGTCAAAATTCCGGCAAATAGAGTCCCCATAATTGTTACTACTGGCATTAATGCGTTTCTAAGCGCATGTTTAAAGATTACCTTCCAAGGAGACAAGCCCTTTGCTCTAGCCATTTTGATATAATCCTGTGTCAGCACCTCCAGCATGGTGGATCGAGTCAGCCGGGCAATGATTGCCATTGGCCCGGTGGCCAGCGCAAGCACCGGCAGCACCATATGAGCAGGGCTTCTCCAGGTAGCTGTCGGGAATATTTCCAGGTTTACAGCCAACTGTTGGATAAGAAGTGTCGCTAAAATAAAGTTTGGTATGGAAATACCTAAAACTGCGATTCCCATTGTTAAATAATCCAGAAATCCGTTATGTCTGAGCGCGGCAATGATTCCAACTAGTATCCCTGAAACTACTGCAACGGCAATCGTGATAATCCCCAGCTCAAAAGAAATCGGAAATCCTCTCGATAAGAGATCGTTCACAGTCTGGTTAGGTTGTTTGATAGAAGGTCCAAAATCAAAAGTGACAATCGATTTTATGTAGAGCAGATATTGTATATAATAAGGCTGATCCAGATTATAATGGGCCTCCAGGTTGGCCTGTACCGTCGCATTGGAGGACTGATCGCTATTAAAAGGAGAGCCGGGTATATTGATCATCAATATAAAAGTAAGTGTAATAATCACCCATAGTGTGATAATCATAATTAATAAACGCTTTAAAATATATTTCAGCATATGTTTCACCACGCTATCCTAAAATTTTTCATACACTATTCCTGTCAGACATCCCCTTCATAAACAGAAGGAGAAAAGTAAGCTTGTATAAATAAGAGAATAAACCGGCTTGTTATTAATGATAAATATGTTTGTTTTTTGTATTCATTACACTTTAAGAGGATGTTCAAGAACTCTAAGAAAAAGTTGTCTGCATTGCTAATTCTGTCATTACCAGCATAGCTTGATAAGCTTCCTTTATATCTTTTGCCTGAAAACGGACTTTTGTTGTACCTGGAATCCATATTGTTCCTGGCATTAAATTCGCCCATTCTGCCTGACCGCTATTATTAAACTCCATTGTCAGCTCTGGCTTTTCTGGAGGTATCAGCGGCTTTACAAGACCGCGTTGATCGAGGGCAAGCTTGACTTTTTCCTTAAGCAGCAGCCCGGCCTTTTTTGGTGTTAAACTTTTTACGGATGATCTGGAAATGGTCTCTTTCACAGCAGCAGTAGTCACATTAGGTATTAATTTCTCTGCTTCTGCTGCTGCCTGATCATCTCCTGCTACAAATAAAACAGGGACACCATAATATCCGGCAAGATAGGCATTCATCCCCATTTCACCAATACAATGATCATTAATATAGAAATTCCTGACAGCATGTATCATGGAATGTGACATCACTCCATACTGTCCAGCTCTTGCATGATAGCCTACAAAAAAAGCACCGCTATACGTATCATTTAAGCCTTGCATCATCGAAAACGGTTTCACTTCTCCAGTTATTAAAAGTGCATCCGGATGAATTCGATCAATAAGCAAATTATTCATCTTAGAATGACTGTCATTAACTAAAACTTCTTCGGCTCCATAATCAAACGTAGCCTGAATGACATAATTCGCTTCCTCCGTCATGATTTTTCGGGCTCTTTCATAATTATGCTTTCTCCAGTCTACAAAGGTAGCATCTGGAAGACCAGTTATTCCTTCCATATCAACGGACATATAAATTTTCATTCTCATCATCCAATCGAAATATTAGTAATTTTCTCTAAATATAGCATGTTTTTGCCAAAGTGAGAAGAGATATATTGGGAAAAAGTGAATTGATATTCATTTTATTTTCTAACCATTTTTTCAGAAAAACGAATAGACTGCTATTTAAGCATAACATATTACTAATCATATCTATTTAATACGAATTCAAAAAATAATTCTTTGTACCTACGTACGCTGTATAGAAATATATACTGCTACCATTTAGGAGCATTCTAACAATCATTTGATCTTTAAAGTTTTGGTGTTCTTGCCAAGAAGATGTCCGCTCCGGGAAGCCGCTCCCATCTATGAATAAATATGCTTCATTTTGCTTTCTTACAAGAAATGAAACTAATGCAAGCGGACATTTTTTGGTGGAACGAATAATTGTAGTCCTAGTCCCGTTGAAAAGAGTAACGCGGGAACGAATGTTCTTATTTTTTTACTAGGGGATAAGCGACACTTTAGCTCTGGCTGCACCTATAGTTTGGGAGCCACAGAAAACGTAGTGTATTTCTGGGCCTAATAAGATTACTTGCCCAATCAAACCCGTTGGAGCTGCTATCTTTTATATAGATTGTAATAAATCAAAAAAAGATGTACCCGCATAAGGTACATCTTTTTTTGATTTATTCATAGTTAATTATTCAGTGATAAATTCATTTAATTCGACATTTTCTTCTGCGCCCAACGGCTGAATCACGACACCATTTTCATCGATGCGTCTAATGTCTGCGCCAAGATTCGCTAATTTACCTACGATATCGACATATCCGCGATCTAAGTGTTTTAATTCTGTAACCCTTGTATAGCCTTCACTTACAAGTCCTGCAAGGATAAGTGCTGCCGCTGCACGTAAATCTGTAGCTGCTACTTCTGCACCTTGAAGTTCAGAAAGACCTTCGATAATCACACTGCGACCTTCAATTTTAATATTTGCATTCATACGGCGGAATTCTTCCACATGCATGAAACGATTCTCAAATACAGTTTCTGTTATTACGCTTGTTCCTTTAGCACACAACATCAATGCCATCATTTGTGATTGCATATCTGTTGGGAAACCGGGATGAGGTAAGGTTTTGATGTCTGTAGAGCGAATAGCATCGGAGCCAATAACCCGTAAGCCGCCATCTTCGTCTAAAACTTGAACGTTCATTTCCTCTAATTTTGAAACAACAGAACTTAAATGTTCACGTACAGCATTTTCTATTAGTATGTTTCCATTTGTAATTGCTGCTGCAACCATAAATGTTCCTGCTTCAATACGATCTGGAATCATTGTATGTTCTGTACCATGAAGTTTCTCCACACCAATAATACGAATTGTTTCTGTACCAGCTCCAACAATTCTTGCTCCCATTTTATTCAGGTAGTTAGCTAAGTCAACAATTTCAGGTTCTTTCGCTGCATTTTCGATAACAGTTTTTCCATCTGCTAATGCAGCTGCCATCATAATGTTTTCTGTAGCTCCTACACTTGGCATATCTAAATAAATTTTCGCACCTTGAAGACGGCCGTTTGATTTTGCTTCTACAAAACCATTACCGACATGAATGTCGGCGCCCATTGCTTCAAAGCCTTTTAAGTGTAAATCAATTGGACGTGATCCAATTGCACATCCTCCCGGCATAGCTACCTTTGCGTGTCCATAGCGGGCTAATAACGGTCCCAGCACAAGCACGGATGCACGCATTTTTCTTACATATTCAAATGGGGCTTCTGTTTCCAACTTGTTAGAAGCGTCAATCATTACTGTATTTTCTGTTGAATCAAATTCCACATTGGCATTTAAGTTTCGAAGTACTTCATTAATTGTGTATACATCTGCTAATACTGGCACTTCTTTTATAATACTTTTTCCTTCACTAGCAATTAAGCTAGCAGCAAGTACAGGCAGGACTGCGTTTTTAGCACCTTCTACACGTACAGTGCCTTCTAACTTTCGTCCGCCACCAACGATGATTTTTTCCATGTCATAAATCCCCTTCAGAATCTAATTTCCCTATTATTAATATTCATTGATTAGGATAGGTGTTCCTACCATAAAACTTATTTCCCCTTGACGATCAGCAACAGCAGCAATTTGCACATTTTTTGGGTTATTTTCCATGTAATAAAACTGCTCCCATGTTTTTGTATACCCATATGTACTTTTTTCAATCCTTGAATTTTCTATATTGTCATATTTAGTCGATATATGCTTTATATTAAAATATATTTTTGCTTTATTTACAAATACATCGTGATTCATTATACCACTATCTTGTACAGATAGACAAGTATATAATTGTGACTCTTTTGTTAAATAATCCTTTAGTATAGCTGTTTTTTCTTTCTGATACTTTTGGCTTATTTGATTATCCCAATCAGTCCCGTGCAATACAATAATTACTTCTGCTGATTCATTCTTATCCAAAGGAAGAATCACATTATATATTACGTAGAAAGGATCATTTTTGTGACGACTTTCAAATGTATATTTTAAACGGTTTTCATCCTTATCCTCATATGATGTATACTTTGCTTCCAAGTTTTGAATAAGACCCTCTGCACGCTCTGTTTCCAGCTGTTCTTTCATTGTAACCTCCCAAAAGTTAATTGACAGATCATACTCTTCTGCAAAAGCCGCTAAGTCTTCCATTTCATCTGTCTGATGAGGCTGACTGAAGGCTTGATTCACAACAAAGCAAATAACAAGCAGTAAGCAAAAAGCCTGCTTTTTAAGCTGAACCGGATTTTGAAATGCATGAAAGAATCTTACGTTTATAAAGGGGAAATTAGAACTGAAAAGAATTCTATGAAACATAAAAAACCCTCCTATCAAATCTATTAATCTTAGTTTTGACAGAAGTGTTTAGTTCAATACATATTTATGAAAGAAAACAGATAAATTAAATCACCTGACCATTTTAATATATCGAGGAAAAAATTGCTTACTCCTGTTCCGATAACAATCGTTATAAACAAAAGAAAAACTCTCGCTTCGGCAGATCTTCCTTTTTTAAATATTGTTTCAATCCGAATCGCTGTAATAACTTTCCAGGTCAGATAAATAAACATGAGATGTGAAAAGATACTGATTAAAGCCAATTGGCCTGCTGAAAACATGGAAATCTCCTTTCTTTCAATGGTGGATTAAAAATTACCTCATAGGAATATATGATGACAATTTCATTAGAGATTATATGGTGAGTACTCACACCCCGCAAAATGGATGGCAATTTTAAAATTTTTACTCTAATTCATCCGCATTGAAAAAGTAAGTAAATAAATATCTAATCCAACTTTTATATTTTGTCTTATAATGCAAAATCATATTTGCATCAAATCATTTCCCGGGAAATTATAACATATTTCACTTTTTTTTCGGTAATCACTACTTTAAGAATGAATTACAGTGTCAATTTATGATGATTTTTTCTACTGCTTATAAAATAAACTCCCTGCCTAAATAAATGGACAAGGAGTTTATTTCAAAATATTCTCTTATGAATTTGCGATTTCCAGACGATTAATTGCCCGTTTTAATGCAAGTTCAGCACGATATCTATCTATTGTATCGCTTTTATCCTGAAGACGTTTCTCCGCACGTTCTTTTGCCTCTTTTGCACGCAGAATATCAATATGATCAGCGGTTTCAGCAGACTGTGCCAGGATAGTAACCTTATCAGGCTGTACTTCCATAAAACCTCCACTGATTGCAACCTGCCGCGTATCGCCTGCTTTTTTCAAGCGGGCAATACTAATCTGTAATGGAGCGACAAGCGGAATATGTTTTGGCAGGATACCAATTTCACCGGTTTCCGCTTTACAGACGACCATATCAAAGCTATCTTCCAGAATCGGACCTTCAGGAGTGACGACACTTACTGTTAATGTACTCACTGTTTACCCCTCCTAACAGCTGGCTGGAAGGCCTTAAAGGATGATACACTTTTATGAATTATCCTCAGCTGTCTATTATTCCGAAGCTTTTGCTTTTTCAACAACTTCTTCAATTCTTCCAACAAGACGGAAGGCATCCTCAGGAAGATCGTCGTACTTTCCTGCGAGAATTTCTTTAAAGCCTTGAACCGTTTCTTTTACCGGAACATACGAACCAGGCTGGCCAGTAAACTGCTCAGCAACGTGGAAGTTTTGCGATAAGAAGAACTGAATACGACGTGCGCGGGAAACAACTAACTTGTCCTCTTCACTTAACTCATCCATACCAAGGATTGCAATAATATCCTGCAATTCACGATATTTTTGAAGTGTACGTTGTACTTCTACTGCTACTTCATAATGCTCCTGACCAACTACTTCCGGGTCAAGCGCACGGGAAGTTGATGCTAATGGATCCACGGCAGGATAAATACCTTGCTCAGAAAGCTTACGATCTAAGTTAGTCGTTGCGTCTAAGTGGGCAAAAGTAGTTGCCGGTGCCGGATCAGTATAGTCATCGGCAGGAACATAGATTGCTTGAATAGAGGTTACAGAACCTTTATCCGTTGAAGTGATACGTTCCTGTAATTGTCCCATTTCGGTAGCAAGTGTCGGCTGGTAACCAACGGCTGACGGCATACGCCCAAGAAGTGCGGATACCTCAGAACCTGCTTGTGTGAAACGGAAAATGTTATCAATGAACAATAATACGTCCTGACCTTGTTCATCACGGAAATATTCTGCCATTGTAAGACCAGTTAATGCTACACGCATACGTGCACCGGGCGGCTCGTTCATCTGGCCGAATACCATTGCTGTTTTTGCAATAACACCAGAGTCACTCATTTCATAGTAAAGGTCATTTCCTTCACGAGTTCGTTCACCTACACCCGCAAATACGGAAATACCACCATGCTCCTGAGCGATATTGTTGATTAATTCCTGAATTAATACGGTTTTACCTACGCCGGCTCCACCAAACAGACCAATCTTACCACCTTTGATATATGGTGCAAGTAAGTCTACAACCTTAATACCAGTTTCCAAAATTTCAGTTTCTGTAGACAGATTTTCAAATTTTGGAGCTTCACGGTGAATTGGCTCTAAGCGTACATCATTCGGCAGCGGCTCATCTAAGTCAATTTTTTCACCTAAAACGTTAAATACTCGTCCTAATGTAACATCTCCAACCGGTACAGAAATTGGTCGACCTAAATCTTCTACTTCTGCTCCACGCTGGAAACCATCTGTTGAGGACATAGCAATTGTACGAACACTATTATCCCCAAGATGAAGTGCTACTTCCAGCGTTAAATCTTCACCTGGTCTTTCACTGCGTACTATCAGTGCATTGTTTACAGCCGGGAGCTGTCCATCTTCAAATCGTACATCAACGACCGGCCCCATCAGCTGTGTTACGCGTCCTTTCGTCATCTGTTTCCCTCCTGACTTAACTTACCTGAGTGACTATTCAAGTGCTGCTACACCGCCGACAATCTCGGTAATTTCTTGTGTAATAGCTGCTTGACGTGCACGGTTATATGAAAGTTCTAAATCACCAATCAGTTCATTTGCATTATCAGTAGCACTTCGCATTGCTGTCATACTTGCAGCATGCTCACTTGCTTTTCCATCAAGTAATGCACCAAAAATCAAGCTTTCAGCATATTGAGGTAAAAGTACTTCCAGAATTTCTTCCTGATTCGGATCAAATTCATAATCAGACGCAGGAGCTTCCTGTTCACCTAAATCAGCAATTGGTAAAAGCTGTTTGTTTGTAACTACTTGAGAGATTGCACTTACATAATGATTATAAATAATGTGAAGCTCATCAATTTCCTGATCAGCATACATTTGCACTGCTTCAGAAGCAAGGTTTTTCACATCCGCAAATGTTGGATGGTCCGGCATTCCCAATATACTTTGAGAAACCGGAAGTCCGCGCTTACGGCAGAAATCATAACCTTTTCTTCCAATAACAATAATTGTATATTCATCCTTGCTGGAATGTTTTTTCTCAATGTTATTTACAAGACTTTTTAAAATATGACTGTTGTAAGCTCCAACCAAACCACGGTCAGAAGTGATAATTAAATAACCAGTTTTCTTCACTTCCCGTTTAATAAGCATTGGATGCTGTGCATCCGTACTGGAATTCGCAATACTGCTCACGACTTCCTGCAATTTATCCGCATAAGGAACAAATCCACGTGCATTCTGTTCTGCCTTGGACATTTTCGATGCTGATACAAGCTCCATTGCTCCGGTGATTTGTTTTGTTTTTTTCGTTGAGTCAATTCTTCCTTTTAAATCTCTAAGTGATGCCAAGCTTTTCACCACACTTTCCTATAAGGAATGCGGACCGAAGATTTTCGTTTCGGTCCTTTTTACTTCTCTATTATAGACATCTTATTGATTAGATGGTAAGAATGTTTTCTTGAAGCTTTCGATTGCTCCGCTGAATTCTTTTTCATCCGGCAGGTTGCCTGTTTCACGAATTGTTGTGAAAATATCATTTTGATTATGCTCAATCCAGATATTCATTTCTTCTTCAAAGCGTAAAATATCTTCAACAGGAATATCATCTAAGAATCCTCTTGTTAATGCATAAATAATTGCAACCTGCTTTTCAACGCTCATTGGTTTATGAAGACCCTGCTTCAATACTTCAACAGTGCGTTGACCACGATTAAGCTTTGCCTGAGTAGCTTTATCCAAATCAGAACCGAATTGCGAGAATGCCTCCAATTCACGGAAGGAAGCTAAGTCAAGACGTAATGTCCCGGCAACTTTTTTCATGGCTTTAATTTGTGCGGATCCACCTACACGAGATACGGATAAACCTGCGTTAATCGCCGGACGTACCCCTGAGAAGAATAAGTCGGATTGTAAGAAAATCTGACCATCTGTAATAGAGATAACGTTTGTAGGGATATACGCTGCGATATCGCCTGCCTGTGTTTCAACAAAAGGTAATGCAGTTAAAGAACCGCCGCCTCTTGCATCACTCAGCTTAGCTGCACGCTCTAATAAGCGTGAATGCAGATAGAATACGTCTCCCGGGAATGCTTCACGGCCTGGCGGGCGGCGTAATAGCAAGGAAAGTTCACGATAAGCTACTGCCTGCTTAGATAAATCATCATATACAACAAGAACATGCTTCCCGTTATACATGAACTCCTCACCCATCGCTACACCTGCATAAGGTGATAAGTATAGTAATGGAGCCGGATCAGATGCACCTGCAGTTACAACAATCGTGTAATCTAACGCACCATGTTTACGGAATGTTTCTACTGTAGCACGGACGGTAGATTCTTTTTGGCCAATTGCCACATAAATACAAATCATATCCTGGTCAGCCTGATTCAAAATGGTGTCAACGGCAACAGTTGTTTTACCTGTTTGACGGTCACCAATAATCAACTCACGCTGTCCACGTCCAATTGGCACAAGTGCATCAATTGCTTTAATACCTGTCTGTAATGGCTCATCAACGGATTTACGATCCATTACACCTGGTGCCTGCGCTTCGATTGGGCGGGTTTTGGATGTTTCAATTGCTCCTCTTCCGTCAATTGGCTGACCAAGAGGGTTGACTACACGTCCTAAAAGCTCCTCCCCAACCGGTACTTGCATAATACGACCTGTGCGACGAACTTCGTCACCTTCTTTAATATCCTGGTAAGGCCCAAGAATAACGATACCAACATTGCTTTCCTCTAAGTTCTGAGCTAAGCCCATTACTCCATTAGAAAACTCCAGCAGCTCTCCGGCCATTGCATTATCAAGTCCGTGTGCACGTGCAATACCGTCTCCAACTTCAATAACTGTTCCAACATCAGTAACTTCTATGTCTGAATCAAAATTTTCAATTTGCTTTTTTATCAGCGTACTAATTTCTTCAGCATTAATGCTCATACCATTTCACCCCTATCATCAATTATTAGCAGACACAATACTACGGGAGATTCGATTTAGCTTACCCTTAACCGTACCATCATAAATCGTATTTCCAACTCTGATTTTTACTCCGCCAAGAATGGACGGGTCGACGATATTGTTAAGCTGAACTGCGCTTTTTCCCAAACGGACAGCAAAAGAGCGTTCTAATTGACTCTTTTCTTCATCCGATAAACTTCTTGTCGAATAAACTGTAGCATCTGCCATTCCTTTTGCATCATTTACTAAAGAAATGTATTCGTCGATAATGGTTGGAATGATCGATGTTCTATGGCGATCCACCAGTAATTGAAGTGTATTCAAAACGGTCTTGTCCAACCCTTGGAATGCTTCAACTACAAGCTGTTTCTTTTTTGCATTATCAATCTTTGGATGCGTCAGGAATTTAGCTAATTTCTTATCATTTTGAAAAACAGGCTTTACAACTTTTAAATCTGCTGCAAACTGTTCTAATTTTTGCTGTTCTACTCCAAGTCTGAAAAGAGCATCTGCGTATCGTTTTGCAACTACTGCACTACTCATCGCTCTTCTCCTACCTCTTTAATGTATTCGTTGATCAACTTCTCCTGATCCTGCTCGCTTAGTTCTTTCTCAATAACTTTGCTTGCAATTAATACAGATAGAGAGGCCACTTTATCTTGTAATGCTTGAATAGCTCTTTCTTTCTCATTTTGAATATCTGCCTGAGCTGCTTCTTTAATACGCTCTGCTTCTTTTCTTGCAGATTCAATAATTTGTTCTTCCTGCTTGATACCGGCTGATTTTGCATCTTCAATCATTTTTTGAGCTTCTGCTCTTACCTGATTTAATTGCTCAGCTGCATCTTTAGAAGCTTTTTCTGCATCTGCTCTGCTTTTTTCAGCTTCTTCGATTTCATTCGCCACGTATTGCTCACGTTCTTCCATTTTATTCATTAATGGACCCCAGGCGAATTTCTTCACCAATGCAAGGAGTACAATAAAGAAAAATAGCTGAACCAGCATATCCGGCCAACGTAATCCGCCGACACTTGCACCAACTGTTAATAAATCAATATATGAATGCACGAACTCCACTCCTTCCGCTAAGACATCATCATAGAATAGAACTGGTTCTATTCTGTATGTTACACACGAAAACTTGTACTAGTTGTTTTTTGTAAAATGTTTATCCTGCATAAAGGAATGGCGAAGATTCTCCCCTAAGATGAACTTCGCCATTATATTTTAGAAAATGCGGTTTATTGGAAAATTGCCATAAACGCGATAACCGCTGCGATAATTGGAATCGCCTCAACTAGTGCTACCCCGATAAACATAGTACCTTGTAGCGGACCTCTTAATTCTGGCTGACGTGCAATTCCCTCTACTGTTTTACTTACGATCATACCGTTACCAAGACCAGCACCTAATGCTGCTAATCCTATTGCGATTGCTGCTGCTAAAGCTCCCATAAATAATTTCCTCCTTTTTATGTGTAAAAAATAAATTATTGCTTTATTTAATGGTCTGAGCTCACTTTATGAGACATGTACACCATTGTTAACATGACGAATACATATGACTGAATACCGCCGATAAACACACTGAATCCTTGCCATGCCAGCATTGGAATGGCAGCTCCAAAAAATCCGAATATACTTGATGTTGCTAAACCTACCAGGAGTCCTAATAAAATTTCTCCAGCGTAAATGTTACCGAATAGACGAAGACCCAACGTTAATGTATTTGTGAATTCTTCGACAATTTTAAATGGCAACATAAGCGGTACTGGACTTACATATGTTTTAAAGTAAGCTTTTGTACCCTGAACTTTTATACCGTAGTAATGTGTCAACACGATGATCATTGCTGACAGCGTTAATGTCATAACAGCATCTGCTGTCGGTGACTTCCACCACAGGGTATGTCCGACTGTTCCAACAGTGGCTACCCCAATAAGGTTACTTACTAAGATATAAAAGATAAGTGTTAATCCAAGTGGAAGAAATACTCTTCCTGTTTTCCAATCCATATTGTCTTTTATAATGCCTCGTACAAACTCTACTGCCCACTCCATAAAGTTTTGCATCCCTTTAGGCTTCATTTGTAATTTTCTGCTTCCCCATACACAAAAAACAAATACAATAAGTGACACAATAAAAGTCATTAATAGATTTGAAAGATTTAAATCCGCACCTGGTATCCCAAAAATATCATGAACTATTGGATTATCGTGATCCAAAATTATCACCCCTTTACCAAGAACTATTTGTAAGTAAAATGGAATACTGGAGGATTAGTCTTCTTTCTGGTTACGCATAGTAATCTGATAGACAATAAAATCTATCATCATAATCAAGTAAGAAGAAACAATCCCAATAATTACAGCATATAGATGAAAATACTCCTCAAAACGCATGGCGATGACAACTGCCAAAACTGCCGCAGCCATTCTGGAGAATGTACCTAGCCCACTCCTCGATTTCCTGCCTGCCGCAATCGTTTCGCCGAGTTTTTCCGACTTGTATTGCAGTAACCACAAGTTATAAAGACTAATACTACTACCTAAGATTAATCCGAGAAAAATTCGGGTATAGGGTAGAAATCCAGCGCAAAGTACCAAGATTGCTAACCAGTAAAGCATCCATTTTCGTTGACGTGTAACCATACTATCAAAATTAGACATCATTGCTGTTTCACTCCTAATGCTGCCCGTCAACTAGATACACTACTGCGATAGAACATAGGTTTGCATCCGTTTTCAATCAAGTTGGGGAATTTCTTGCTAGGCAATACTACTTGTAGTCTTAGATGCGGAGGTGTTACATACTATTTGCATCTATGTATAGAAGGCAGAGAAATGCTGTTTAGCATCCTTTAGAAAGCGTCTTAATTTCACATGGGCTCTACCTGCTCTCCCTTTTTCTCCACACTAAATAAGTTTACAATACGCCTGTAACAGTTGTCAATGTGTATAACGCAATATACGAGGTATTTCTTAAACCGTAATAAATTGCTTCAAATCAACCTTTATACTTATTAAAATAAGCACTTGTGAACCCCATTTCCGGCAAATGGATTCACAAATGCTTTTTGTTCAATTTGACAGTTTTGTGAACATGTCTTTTCAACTATAAAAAATGTCGAATTCTGGTTTATTTTATTGTATAAAAATCAGGGTCTCTACCTGTTCAAATTCTCCGTTCTCAAGCTCAGCAGTAATTAATGCGAGGTAATATCCGGGTGCTCCGGCCTCTTCTTTACTGAGAACTCCTTCATGCATCCCTTTTTCAAGCTCTGCTTCCTTCAGCAGCTTCCGTTCAAATACGAAAGTCTCCGGCTGGTACAGGTTGATTTCCAGGCTCTTCACTGGTTCTGTTAAGTAATATTGATATTTATAGTTTTCTTGTTCGAAGGGTTCCAGGTAAAATTCAAAGCCTGCTGTCTTTGGCTGATCGGCCTCCTGGTTTACAATAATGTATGGCAGATCATAGTTTTTCTCAGCCTCTCTAAGTGTCAGCCATCCTTCATGAACACCTTCTTCTAAACGGTCCCGGTTCATGGACAGCTTCAATGTTATTTCTTTTTGCTCCTTAGGCTGGACGGTGAAGCTCTGTGGAAGACTCCACACTAAACCGTCTTTTCGCTTGGGTGTCTCAAAATAATATGTTTGTTCTTTCTCCGATTTATTTTCTATTGTTACTGTTTCCGTAAACTCTTCCTGATAGCGGCTCAACTTGCCAAACTCCAATTGCGGGTCATAGATAATTGCAGAAGTATCTATCGCAGCTTCAAGCTGCAGGAGTCCCATTCCCTGAGTTGTTGCATTTAAGCGGTGCTCTTTTTCTTCAAAAGGCTGTGCTGTTGTTTTTAGAGCACCAATCAGCTGCTTGTCGGTCCAGTTTGGATGTGCTTCTTTCAAAACCGCAAAGGCTCCTGCCACGTGAGGAGCGGCCATACTGGTTCCATCCATTGCCTGGTATCCTCCTGGAACAGTACTCCAAACAGCAGACCCTGGCGCTGAGATATCCGGTTTAATAGCCCATTGAACGGCAACCGGCCCCCTGGAGCTAAAAGGAGCAATCGTTAGTAAATTGTCTTTTTGAGCAGCATCGATAAAATAAGTACTTTGATTGATTTGCGACTGCAGCCATTCTCCTTCTTCCTTTTGAATAGAGGCAACCGGAATATTTACAGGCTGCCGGTTATTCTGAACAGAAGCCTGGAGCGGTCCAGGCTCCGAATTATAAATAATTAAAGCCTCTGCTCCCATACTTTCGGCTTGAAGAGCCAATTCAAAGAAGGGTATTTCCTTACGTCTGGTAAGAGCAATTTTTCCGTGCATGGATTGTCCCTGTTCCATATTATCCATATCTTCCAGCTGGTAAGAACGATTCAGCTCCCACGCAGGGGCTCCTACCGCTTCTACTAAGGAAATTTCCTTTTTTTCAAATGTATCAATAAGTACAGGATTTTTCTGTGGGGTGGTGGATGCTCCTACAGATACAGACCGGTCTGCTGTTGCCGGTGATCCGACTGTCCATGCATCTGGGCCGCTGTTTCCATTGGCAATCACAACAATAATCCCAAGCTCACTAGCACGATTAACAGCAATACTTGTCGGGTAATCAGGAACATTTACGTCATTTCCTAATGAAAGGTTTATAATATCAACCTCATCTTCTATCGCTTTTTCCATAGCAGCTAATACTTGAACCGTAGAGCCTGTCCCCCCTGGTCCCAATGCACGATATGCGTAGATTTCTGCATCTGGAGCTACACCTTTCATATCCCCGTCACCGGCAATGATTCCTGCAACATGCGTTCCATGTGAGGTGGCAGGGCCTTCCTCCGGTGTCGTTTCCATCGGCTCATCATCAAAATCAACAAGATCATAGCCGCCCTGATAATTTTTCTCTAAATCCGGATGATTATAATCAATTCCTGTATCAATAATGCCAACCTTAACTCCCTTGCCAGTGTAAGATGTTTCATTCAAATCATAGGCTTTAGATTTGGAAGGATCCATCTTTTCAATTACATCAGCATTATCAGCTTGGAAAGGCAGGGCTTGATAAGTTTGATTCTGATGAAATGCCTTAATCTGTTCTATCGAACCCAGTCCAGCTAATTGTTCTGCTTTCCCTTCCACGGCCAGCCCCTTAAAAACAATATCGTAAACAGCTACCACTTCCACAAATGGATGATAAGCTTCTATTTCTTCTTTTACTTTATTAGGGTCGCCTTCCACTTCTATAATGAGTGTTTGCTTGAGCTCTTCGGCATGCGTATCATTATCAATCTGCATCTGCGTTAAAATCAAGCAGACAGCAAAAAAGCATATCATCTTTTTCCACATAACATCTCCACCTCTGTAGAGTAGTTTTCGTGAATAGATGTTATTTTATGCAAATTTTTAAACCTTTAAAGTTATACACAACGTGCTTAGAGGATATTTTCTAATGTTTATCCACGGGAACTGAAGCTGTGATTTTCTGCTGGATATAAAAACAGACTGAATACTATTATCCAGTCTGTTTTTCGTTCTGTTATTTAGTTCCAAATAAACGGTCTCCCGCATCTCCAAGACCAGGAATAATATAACCATGGTCATCAAGCCGTTCATCTAATGCTGCTAAGTAAATATCCACGTCCGGATGTTCTTCCTGTACTGCTTTCACGCCTTCTGGAGCGGCAATCAGGCACATCAAACGAATGTTTTTAGCACCGCGTTTTTTCAAAGCACCAATTGCATCATTTGCTGATCCGCCTGTTGCGAGCATTGGATCAATTACGATAAGCTCACGTTCTTCAATATCATTCGGTAATTTGACGTAGTATTCTACCGGCTTCAACGTTTCTGGATCACGGTATAAGCCTACATGTCCAACTTTTGCCGCCGGGATCAATTTCCGCACACCATCTACCATTCCTAAGCCTGCACGAAGAATAGGTACCAGTCCAAGCTTTTTACCAGCCAATACTTTTGATTTTGATGTAGTTACAGGTGTTTCCACTTCTACATCAGATGTTGGTAAGTCTCTTGTAATTTCAAATGCCATTAGCATTGCAACTTCATCCACAAGCTCGCGAAATTCTTTTGTTCCTGTATTTTTATCACGAATATACGTTAATTTATGTTGAATTAACGGATGATCAAATACAAATACATTACTCATGCCGATCACTCCCTAAAATTATATATCGTTCAAATTGTACTGAAAATCATGTATGCTTTCAAGTAATCTTTGTGGTTATATTAATAATAGTTTATTTCAGAAATTTTAATTTCCTTTTTATTATCGCTTTGATTTGTTGAGAAATCAAGTTGGTTTTATATTTATTCTTTTATATGTAATGGGTACTAATGGAAGTCTAGCAGCGGCCGCTCCAGAAAAACACTACGCATTCCCACAGGAATCTCCGTGTTTTTCTGGAGCTAGTTAGAATTTCTTATGAAAAATTAAAAATATAATTTAACCACTCAATTTATATAGTCAGACTCAAAAAAAGCAAAAAATTAAATATAGAAATAAAAAATCTGCGGAGTAGTTGTGGACTACTCTGCAGATTTTTGAGTTTTATTTAAAATAATAATCTATTATCCACAATGGGGATAATTTATTTATAGAGTGGGAATTTTTCTGTTAGTGCTTGTACGCGTTGTTTGGCTTCTTTTAGTTTTGCTTCGTCTTCGTAATTTTTTAATGTAAGTGAGATGATTTCTGCTATTTCTTTCATTTCTTCAATGCCGAATCCGCGTGTTGTTACTGCTGCGGTTCCGATGCGGACCCCGCTTGTTACAAATGGGCTTTCGGTATCAAATGGAATTGTATTTTTGTTTGTTGTTACGCCAACATCATCTAGAGCTTTTTCTGCTACTTTTCCTGTAAGGTTCAATGGTGTAACGTCTAATAATAACAAATGGTTGTCTGTTCCGCCTGAAACAATGCGGATGCCTTCTTTTTGCAATGCTTCGCCAAGTGCTTTTGCATTGTCGATAATGTTTCCGGAATATGCTTTAAAATCATCAGATAAGACTTCCTTAAAGGAAACAGCTTTTGCTGCAATGATATGCATTAAAGGCCCGCCCTGAATTCCCGGGAAGATCGCTTTATCAATTTTTTTCGCATATTCTTCTTTACAAAGAATCATACCTCCACGTGGTCCGCGCAATGTTTTATGCGTTGTTGTTGTGACAAAATCAGCATGCGGAACCGGATTTTCATGATGACCTGTAGCAACCAACCCGGCAATGTGTGCCATGTCAACCATCAGATAAGCACCGACAGCATCTGCAATTTCCCTAAACTTTTTAAAATCGATGCTTCTTGAATAGGCACTTGCACCGGCAACAATCAATTTCGGTTTTACTTCTTTTGCTTTTTCCAAAACAGCGTCATAATCCAGCTGTTCTGTCTCTTTATCCACACCATAGTCAACAAAATTGTACAAACCGCCACTGAAGTTAACCGGGCTTCCATGTGTTAAATGTCCGCCGTGGTTCAAATTCATTCCCAATACCGTATCTCCCGGCTCAAGAAAAGTAAAATAAACTGCCATATTCGCCTGAGAACCGGAATGAGGCTGTACATTGGCATGATCTGCGCCGAATATTTCCTTGGCACGTTCTCTTGCAAGGTCCTCTACAATATCAACATACTCACAACCGCCATAATAGCGCTTATCCGGGTAACCTTCAGCATATTTATTTGTAAGTATGGAGCCCATTGCATCCATAACTGCTCTGGATACAAAGTTTTCTGAAGCAATCAGCTCAATTTTATCCTGCTGACGCTCTTTCTCCTGTAACATTGCCTGAAAAACTTCATTATCTGCTTGTTTTACATATTCCATCATTAGTGTACAGCCTCCTATGTAAGGTAAAGTGTGAAAGAATTATTATTTGTTGTCCAAACTGAGGGGAAAGGAATAAAGAATCCAATCTGTTATCTAGATGGATTCTCTCCGTAAAATGCCCGGTGCCCGCCAATCAGCTTCGGACGAGTCCTTGCAGCGCGGACTCTGGCATGGCCAATCGTACGCTGCTTTAGCTTGAGCGGAACGGCTACCGGTTTCAAGTGCATTCCAATCATTGTTTCACCAATGTCTATTCCGGCATGTGCGCTTATATTTTCAACAACAGCAGGATTTTCCATTTGCTGATAAGCATAGCTCGCCATCGAACCTCCTGCTTTTGGAACAGGCACGACGGCTACCTCCTCTAAACCATACTGTACTGCTGTCTGTCTCTCTACGACAAGAGACCGGTTTAAGTGCTCACAGCATTGAAAAGCAAGATGGACACCTGTTTGTTTTTGAAGCTTTGTCATCTGCTCATAAATTGTTTTTGCAATTTCTGAACTTCCGCTTGTTCCAATGGGCTCGCCGGCCACTTCACTTGTCGAACAGCCGATGACAACAATCTCATCTTCCCGCAGGCAGTCCAGCGCCAGCCACTCCTCAATAACCAGCTTCAGGTCTTTGATTATCATAAATGACACACACCTTTACAGTCATTCATTCCATTCCTCCGTTTGACACAGCAAATAATAGAATCATTTATAGCATACCATGATTTTTTAAAAATTACGATACATCTTGATGACTGGTTTCTTCTAAAGATTCCTTATTGGTATTTAAAGGCTGTATAGGGGTAACACTGGCAGATTCAGCCACCTGCTTCACTTTAAATTGTTTAATCTGTTCTCTCAAAGCTCCTGCATGCTCCTCCATTTCACGAGCCAATTGATCTACTTGTTCCATTGTTACAACCTGCTCCTGAATTGCGGCATTAACCTCTTGTGTTCCAGCAGATGTCTCTTCGGCAATCGCCGCTACTTCCTGAGACTGGTTTGCTGTATTTTGAATCGACTGCAGCTGCTGTTCCACTAATCTATAAATTGTATCAATCTGTGTAGCTGTTTCCGTTACAGTACTGCCCATTTTAGCAATGGTACGGTTTGTATTTTCTCCACGGTCCACTTCCTCGCGAGCAGACTTCACATTCGTATTAATTTTTGTTGCCACCTGCTTTACATCATCCTGGATAGAAAGCAAGAGTGTTGAGATATCGTTAACTGCTTTCCCGCTTTGATCAGCCAGCTTTCTTACTTCTTCAGCAACAACAGCAAAGCCTTTTCCGTGTTCACCTGCCCGGGCAGCTTCAATAGAGGCATTTAAAGCTAATAAGTTGGTCTGTTCTGCAATTTCGCCAACTAAGGTAATAATTCCTTCAATCTCCATCGTACTCTTGCGTAAGTGATTCACATCTTCTAATGATACTTCCTGTTCCACTGCGATACGCTGAATTCCGTCAACCAGCTGTTTTACGACATTCTGCCCCTCTTCCAGCATATTGATCATGGAGTTAGACTGCTGTTTGGAAACCTCTGCTTTATTCTGTACCTCTTTGGCTAATCCCGTTGCTATTTCAATAGAACCCACCGTTTCCTGCGTGGCACGTGATGAATTCTCTGCTCCATCTGAAATTTCGGTGATAGATTCACCAATCGCTGCGGAATGCTGTGTAGCCCTGTTTGAAGCCTCTTTCAACTGAGTCACTGTCTCATTTGTTTCCTCAAAATGCTGGTCAATATTTGTCACCATTTTATTTAAGCTTTGCAGCATACTGTTTACAGCAACAGACAAGGATTTAATCTCATCATCAGATTTTGGTATTTCTACCTGCAGTTCCAGGTTTCCTTTTGCTGCCTCTCCCGTAATCTGCTCTAATTTCTGCAAAGGCTTCGTAATCCATCTAGCTGCAAAAAACGCAAGGATTCCTGACCAGATTACACCTAACAGTAATGTTACAATAACAAAAAACTGCTGTGATACATTAATCCATGACTGTATATAGTCAAATAAAATATAAATAAAAACTGCACTTGTTGAATACGTGATAAGCGCTAAAAAGGTTGTAAACACAACAAGCTTTAACCTTAAACTAAACCGATATTTATTCCCCATTAAACCTTCCACTCCCCCGATTAAACTTTCTTTCGCTGCCGGTATTTATCATTGATAGTTGTCCGTAAAACTCCACGAAATGAAGTTTCATTTCATAAGCTTAAGCTTCCAGCTCTAAACAGAAAGGAAATATGAATAAAAAGCATCAGCAGAGCATTCAAAACTCCCAGTATAAGGTTTTTCCTGAAAATACACCAGTGCCATTATCCTCTTTGAATTACAAATATTTCACGGATTACCATACTTCGAATGTATCACTCAAAGGTATTTACTCTTCAGGAGACAGCCATTGATTCAGACACGTTTCAATCTCCTGCTTCGTTTCCAGGTAATACGCTGCCGGACCGCCAAATGGGTCAGCAATATCCGAATGAACCAGCTGGCTTTTTAAGCAGTGAATCGTTTCAAGCTCTTCATGGCACGCTTCATACAGGAGCTGATTCTGTTTTATCGGATCTACTTCTGCATCCAATTGTTCTAAACAGCGCTTTCTTTTTTCTTCCAATTCTGTATAGACTTTTTCTAATTCACTCCATATTTGTATATCGGCATGTAGTGCAAATTCTTTAAGTGTATATATCTTTTTTCTTTCTTCCGGGTATTTAGCCCAGACCATTTCCTTATGTGAAGCAGTCATTGTCAGGATAAGATCTGCCCACTGAACCAATTCCTGGCTGATCGGGGAAGCTTGATGATTTATTTCAATGCCCTGTCTCCTTAAAACTTCTGTTGTCTGTCTGCTTGCAGGGGCTCCGGGCATGGCTGTAATCCCACAGGATTTCACATGCATTTCTGCCGGTGCACGCTGCTTTAATAATGCTTCTGCCATAGGACTGCGACATGTATTCCCTGTACATACGAAGAGTACATTCATAGGTAAATCCTCCTATCTATTATCATAATTGTTATATAAATAGTAGTTTTCTTTATCATACCATGATTAATTGAAAAAAGCAGAGCACCCTTTTTTACATCCATTGGGCAGAACAGCGTGTTTAAAATAAATTCATTAAGATAACCAACTAAACAAGATTACAAATTTTTTGTAACATTTCTCCTTTCATATCGTCTAATATAAAAATAAGACAAACGATGTCAGAATCCCCGGGGAGGTTTTAGTATGGATAAGGAATTGATTTCGGACTGGTTTGATTATTATGCGGATGACGTTTACCGTTTTTTAATTTATTATATGTCCACGCCAGATGTAGAAGACCTCGTCCAGGAAGTGTTTATGCGGGCGATTGACCGGTATCCATCCTTTAAGGGTGAGTCCAGTCCGAAAACCTGGCTTATCTCTATCGCACGTCATCTGGCAATAGATGAAACGCGCAGGCAAAATCGAAAAGACTGGCGTAAGCTGATTAAGACGCATTCATTTCATACAGAAATATCTCCAGAAGATCAACAAATATCAGAAGAAAGAAAAATTGTTCTGCATCAGGCAATCGAAAAATTAAAAGATGATTACCGATCTGTTGTTATTTTAAGAGGAATTGAGGAATTATCCGTCACAGAAACGGCTCAGGTATTAAAATGGACGGAGTCAAAAGTACGAGTAACGTTTCACAGAGCTTTAAAGGTGCTGAAGTCGGAAGTCAAGGAGGTTCGTTATGAATCATCATGATAAAGATTTTACAAAGGAGTTAACTAAATTGAAAATAAACCGTTCTTTAGATACGGAGAAAAAGGAGAGCATGAAAATGGCTTTAAACAAACACGCTGAGAAAAAGCGGGCACAGCAGCAGCGCAAGTCCAAGGTAAAGCACGCATTCATCTGGTTATCCACAGCAGCCGTTATCGTCCTTTGCGGCGTATTTATTTTCCAGATTATTAATAATGATTCTGTTACCGCTCCTGATAAAGAACAGGAGGATATGTATTCAGATCCCGATATACAACATGATATCGCCCCCGTAGAGCCGAAAGATACGGGAATCGTGGAATCAGAAAAAAGATCGGATAAGGAAGATAGTACTTCCGTTTTTTCTATTAAAGAGAACGGAACGGAAACAGATACTATTCTGCTTGAAGGTATGGAGGAAGAGGTAACTGTTTATAACTTCACTATTGAACCATATAATATCCAGTTTCAAATGGAGGAATTTCTTTCTAACTATGAAACAACAGAAGAGGAAGTTCGCTTTTACAGCGGCGCAGAAAATGCAGAAGTTCGTATCCAAGTAGCAGAATCCACTACGATAGAGGATACAATTGCCGATGTACAGGAATCTTACGATCATAAATTTAACAATGCGGAGGACCCCCAGGCATTACCAGCAGACGATAATGCTTATGAAGGAGTTACCCAGCATGTTTCTGATCCGCCTGAAGGATATTACTTGTATCAAATAGATGATAATGTACTTATCATTCAATACGAGTATGATATAGAAGCAGCAGATGGCGTACCGCCGCGCTTGGAATTGCTGCGGAAGTCCATACAATAATAAAGAGCAGCTGACTAAGCCTGTTTCCATTAAAAGGGAACAGGCTCTTTATATTAGAACTCCAAAATACATATAAATACGGAGTATAAGCCTACTTGTACTATTTACCAGTTATCGCTCCGTCCCTCTTTTTATTTATTTCAAAAATAATAGGTTTGGTTTTCATAAATAAAGTGAATCTACATCTTAGTGGCAAAAATAAATCCGAGAAGAATTACATCCGCTATAAATAGACACTTTTCAATATGCACACTATTCGATGAGGCAGAACCAGGATTTACTTCTCATCAAAGGAAGCAATACATTAAAAATATTGCAGAATGCGATTAAATACGGCATCTGCTCATTAAACAAGGAGACATAATATGAAACGAAATCATACGATGATTCAATTTTTTGAGTGGCATGTAGAGGCTGATGGACTCCACTGGAATCGCCTGAAGGAAGCAGCTCCTGAATTAAAAAACAGAGGGATTGATGCGGTTTGGATCCCGCCTGCTACAAAAGGGATGTCTGCTGAAGATACAGGATACGCCCCTTATGATTTATACGACTTGGGAGAATTTGAACAAAAAGGCAGTGCCGCTACAAAATATGGCACTAAAAAGGAATTACTGGATGCAATAAAGGTATGTCATGATCACGACATTCACGTTTATGCCGATGTCGTTATGAATCATAAAGCTGGAGCAGATGATACGGAAATTTTTCAAGTAATTGAAGTCGATCCAAATGACAGAACAAAAGAAGTTTCCGAGTCTTTTGATATTGAGGGGTGGACAAAATTTACATTCCCGAATCGGAATGATAAGTATTCTTCTTTTAAATGGGGATTCGAATATTTTAACGGGACGGATTTTGATGCAATGGAGGATAGAACCGGTGTCTTTCGAATTATCGGTGATAATAAAACCTGGAGTGATGAGGTAGACGATGAATTTAGTAATTATGATTATTTAATGTTTGCTAATATCGATTACAACCATCCGAAAGTGCGGGAAGAAATGATTCACTGGGGCAAATGGCTTGCAGATACGTTACATTGCAATGGTTTCCGTTTGGATGCAATCAAACACATTAATCATGATTTTATTAAAATATTCACAGAACAGATTGCCCAGCATTGTGGAGATGATTTTTATTTCGTTGGTGAGTTCTGGAAGCACGACTTAGAAGCATGTCAGCAATTTTTGGAACAGATTGATTACAAGATCGATTTATTTGATGTAGCTCTGCATGATAAGCTGCATGCAGCTTCTAAATCTGGTAATGATTTTGATCTTACTACGATTTTGATGATACATTGGTTCAATCATATCCGCTTCAAGCTGTAACCTTTGTCGATAATCATGATACACAGCCTGGTGAGGCGCTTGAATCCTGGGTGGAGGATTGGTTTAAACAAAGTGCGTATGCCCTTATTTTACTGCGTAAAGACGGCTATCCCTGCCTTTTTTACGGCGATTATTTTGGCATCGGCGGAGAAAATCCAATTGATCCGAAACAAGAAGCCATCAATCCTATTCTCTATGCCCGTTACCATAAAGCATATGGTGAACAAGAGGACTATTTTGATCATCCTAATACGATTGGCTGGGTCCGTCTCGGCATACTGGAAATAGAGCGCTCGGGCTGCGCCATCGTCATTTCCAATGGAGATGATGGTGAAAAAAGAATGCGTGTAGGAGATAATCGCACAGGGGAAATTTGGGTTGACTTGACCGGCACAAGAGACGAGCATATTTATATTGAGGAAGATGGATTTGCTACTTTTCCTGTCAATGGAGGCAGTGTCTCAGTATGGGCACTTCCACAGGAGGACGTTGAATCATAAGTAACGCAGACCAATATGTAAGTCAGGTAAAAGCTTACACCTGAATAAATGCTGTTTCTCAGCTGAACAGCATATAAATCCCAAAGCTGCAAAGTATGATACCTCCAAAAATTTCGCTATATGTTCCCAGAAAGCCTTGCAGCCGTCTGCCTAGGAACAGACCAAGCCATGTTAGAATACAGCTTACTATTCCAAAAATCACAAGGGTGATAATGATAGTTACCCCGGAGATACCCAAGCTGAATCCTACTGTAAAGCTGTCGAGGCTGACACTGAATGCGAGCATCCATAATCCCAGGCCAACTGGCTGCCATCTATATTCATCTGATGTATGGAAAGCGGAGAAAAACATATGTGCACCGATAAAGAATAATAGTATTCCCGATGCCACTGCTGTCCATTGTCCAACCTGTTCTGATAAAGCATGTCCAAGCAGCATCCCTACCATCGGAAAAATCATATGAAAGCTGCCAATTACCAGTCCAATAACAGCAATCCGCTTTAACCGCATTTTATTCATCCCTAAGCCTAAGCTGATGGAGAATGCATCCATGCTTAAACCAATTGCAAGTAAAGCCAGTGAAAGTAATTCGGTAGAAAAAAACATCCATACATCCCCCTTTGAAGCATGCTTGTACAATTTATGCTTCACTTGTAGAGAATATGAATGTTTTAGATATATAAGTTGAATTGCAGCTTAGATAATTCACTTTTTATATTACACTGGCTTTTTATTCCTTTATTACACTATCTGCTGCTTTTCGCAAGCGGTTCATTACTGCCTCACCAATTCCTTTTTCCGTAAAAGTTTCACAAATAATTTTATCCACATTCGCCTGCTTAAAGAATCTTAATCCATCATATAAAGAAGAAGCAATTTCCTCTATTGTTCCTCCAAGTCTGTGAATATGCGTATCCTTTGTGAATATTTCAGCTGTTTGATCAGATAAGAGAACGCCGACTCTGCTGCCTGCCTGCTTTTCTTTATCTACGAAATCTTTGAGTTCCTGACCTGAGCCTGGAAATAGATAGAGCGGGACCTCTGGTGCATAATGCTTGTATTTCATTCCTGGAGCTTTCGGGCGGTCCACAGATGATGATGCAAGACCTGGATCTATCATGACAGCACCGGCCTCCAGCTCTAATTGTTCTTTAGTAACTCCTCCGGGGCGTAAAATAATCGGTATTTCCCCTGTACAGTCAATAACAGTCGATTCTAGGCCGACACCAGTTTGTCCGCCATCAATCAGACCGCCAATCCGTCCATTTAAATCATCATACACATGACTTGCATCTGTTGGGCTCGGTTTTCCAGATACATTTGCACTTGGGGCCGCAACCGGTTTTCCTGCTGCCTGGAGTAATGCAAGTGCAACAGGGTGACTGGGAATCCGGACACCAATTGTTGATAAACCCGCTTTTACATTTTGTGCACAGTACTCGTTCGCCGGTAAAATATATGTTAAAGGACCAGGTGAAAAAGCATCAATTAATTTATACACGTAGTCCGGAATAAATGTGACAAGCTCTTTTAATTGCTCTACAGAGGCAACATGAGCGATCAGTGGATTATCCTGCGGCCGCCCTTTCGCTTCAAATATTTTACGGACAGCTGATTCATTGGTAGCATCTGCTCCAAGTCCATATACCGTCTCTGTAGGAAAGGCAACAACATCTCCTGCTCTCAGCATCTCAGCCGCCTCATGGATATCCTTGTCTAATATATTTGTTGAATTTATTTTCCATACTTTCGTGTGCATAACGCTCCCTCTTTTCTACGTATCTATTTTAGTCGATTCATGACTGAAACGCAAAGGAGGGAATATTTCATCATACTTATACACATTATTCACAGTTTTTATCCACAGAATAATCTTTGTTCACATATTGCTACTATTTATACACAACCACCTGTGAATAGTGTGTATAATTTTCTCTTGACAAATAGAAAAGTAGTTCATTGTAGTTATATCAAGCATTTTTTATTTTTACTATACTAGGAAACTTGATATGCCCACCAATTCCCTGTTTTTTCTGAATTTATATTCTTAATTCTGACATCGCTTTCTCTTTTGAACTGTAAAGACTCTAAAAGGATATCCACAACTGGGCTTTGATTATGCACATATACACATTTTATGCCGTTTTTTCGGGAAATTACGAGAACGGACTCGAAAACAATGAATAATTTCTGCACATGCTCCTTATTTAAATATAATTGCTTAAGCCAATAAGTTGATTCATCTACCATCTCCAGATTAAAACAGCCTTCAATACTCCCATCTACTTCTACAACATAGCTTTCTTCCGTTAATTTTTTGCCAAAAAGCCTTTCATTCTTATGAATAAATTCCTCAATCAACTCTATTTTTGCTTCTTTGACTTGGTAGATTTGCATTTTTCCCATCCTCCATTCTTTTAATGTTGAAGAATTAATAGCGATTTACTTACTATATGAATATGCCTCTATCAAATAAACTATGACAACCCCAGCCATTTAAATAAAAAGAATTCTACTTTTACTTCTTCGTCCTCTTCTACCTCTGCTGCATCTTCACTTGCTACAGATGTGCCGTTAAAGAAATCCAGAAAGCATAACGGGGGGAATAATACACACCACCAGTTAGCACCGGAGCCTTCCCCAAGAGTTACTAAAATTGCTTCATATTCGCCTGCCGGATAAAGATAGTTTCCATATAATTTCGCCGGAAAAGATACATTCTCCCCATATTCCAATTCAAAATCCTGATCACTATTTTCTTGTTCCAGTGTATCTCTGACTACTTCTTCCAGTTCCGGAAGCCGATTGTTGATTAATTCTCTGGCTTCTTCAATATCTTCAATATTCTCCACCCATTCCGTAATAACTTTATTCACCTCATCACGGACTTTATGTTTTATATCCTGATCTTTCTCGCTGTCACTATTTGCAAGAATACGTAATCTGATTGCTTCATCCGGGATGACCTGATAGTCGAGCTCTTTACTCTGCAGCTCTTTTGCTGCACTAATTACAGGAATAATCGATAATAATATAAATAAAAGTCCTACTGCCGCCCATAATTTCTTCATTTAAAAAATCTCCCTTCCGCCTATCTATGAGATAGTGTGGACAAGGAGATTTATGCTTATACAAGTTTTATAGAAATATATATTTAAAATCAGGGTATATTTTTATGTCATTTTGGATATGAAAACATCAGTTTAAATGGGTTGCCAATACAATCCTGTCTTTTCCGTTAATGTCCTGTCTGATTTTCACATGACTGTCAGGGAATACCTGCTGAATGTATTCTTTAACAAGCTCGCCTTGTGTATAACCAATTTCAAATGCCAGTAATGTATCTTCTTTTAAAGGCATCTGCTTCACTTGTTCAATTATTCTGTAGTATGCTTCCATTCCATCCTCTTCAGCAAAAAGAGCTAGTTCCGGGTCAAAATTCCGGACTGTATCACTAAGCTCAGAGGCTTCTGATTTTGCAATATAAGGAGGGTTGGAAACAATCACATCAAATGATGTTGTTTCCTTCATAAGCGGAGATAAGAAATTCCCCTGCCAGAAAGAAATTTTAGCATGCAATTGAGCAGCATTCTGCTCAGCAACCTTTAATGCTCTCTCTGAAATATCCGTGGCAAACACCTCTGCATTATCTAATTCCAATGCCAGTGTAACAGCAATAATTCCGCTGCCGGTTCCTATATCAACAATCCGCACAGGCTCTCCCCGCTTAGAAGCAAGATATTCCTTTACTGCCAGGACCAGTTCCTCTGTTTCCGGTCTTGGAATTAATACATCCCTGTTCACTTGAAAGGAGCGGCCGTAAAATTCTTCATATCCAGTCAGATGCTGTACAGGAATTCCTGTTTCCGCATGTTTTTTTATATCTGTTTTAATCTGTATAAGTTTATCTTCCGGAATCGGCTCACGTAAAGAAAGCAGCCATTCCTGTCTGGATAATCCTAAATGGTGCCTGATTAAAATCTCGGCAACCTTTGATTCTCTATTCGCTTCTTCTAAAAAAAGAGAAGCCCAGTTAAGGACTTCATAAATTTTCATTTGGGTCATAGGTTATTCACCAATCTGTTCCAGTTTTTTCGCCTGCTCTTCCATAACAAGCGCATCGATAAATTCATCCAGCTTGCCCTGCATAATCTGGTCCAGCTTTTGAATAGTTAAGCCGATACGATGATCAGTAACACGGTTTTGCGGGTAGTTGTACGTACGGATACGCTCCGAACGGTCTCCTGTCCCAACCGCTGATTTACGGTTTTCATCATATTCTGCCTGCGCCTCCTGCTGGAATTTATCATAAATACGGGCGCGTAAGACCTTCATCGCTTTTTCTTTATTTTTAATCTGTGATTTTTCATCTTGAATCGATACGACAATCCCGGTAGGTTCATGCGTTAAACGCACCGCTGACATGGTTGTATTTACACTTTGACCACCTGGTCCGCTGGAAGCAAATGTATCCACACGGATATCCTTATCATGAACGTCTATCTCCACTTCTTCCGCTTCAGGCAGCACAGCAACCGTTGCAGTGGAGGTATGAATACGTCCGCCAGATTCTGTTTCGGGAACACGCTGGACACGATGTGCACCATTCTCATATTTAAGCTTAGAGAAAACATCTGAACCATTAATCATAAAGATAACCTCTTTATAACCGCCCACACCGGTTGAGCTTGCTTCCATCACGTCAATTTTCCAGCCTTGATTCTCTGCATAACGGGAATACATCCGGTATAAATCACCGGCAAATAAAGCAGCTTCATCTCCACCTGCAGCGCCGCGAATCTCCATAATAACGTTCTTATCATCGTTTGGATCCTTGGGAAGGAGAAGAATCTTCATTTTATCTTCTAATTCTTCTTTTCTGGATGATAATTCAGATACTTCCATTTTTGCCATTTCCAGCATTTCATCATCTGAATCGTCTTCCAGCATTTCTTTCGCGTCTATCAGCTGTGATGTTACTTCTTTATACTCACGGTAAGCCTGGACAACGTCTTCCAGTCCAGACTGCTCTTTCGAATATTCACGTAATTTTTTTGTATCACTGATTACTTCCGGGTCACTTAACATTTCATTTAATTTATTATACCGATCTTCCAGTGTCTGTAAACGATCTAACACAAGAATACACCTCTTTCTCTATAACAGTCTTATTATATTATAAGGGAGCACCCGGGTCAATTGCACGTCTGATTGAATGAGATTATATTACTGCCGGTGAAAGCAAAAATACCTATAGACTCAGGGACCCGTATTATAGGTGGCATGTCTATAGGTATTCTATCTTCGTTTCTTCTCTATTTGATATGTCATACAGCATAAACATAAATTCCTTTCCAGTTCAATATCTTTCTAAAAACGAGGAGCCGCTTTTTACCGTCATTTGAGACTATCCATTATTTCTCAATAATGTTAGGCTCTTTCCGACTGGTATGGAGAACATATAGCTCCCTGCTGAGGTCGTATCGATGAATTTCTTGATATACCTTCATCGCCTCTGGAGAATTAGTAAATTTTTTCAAAGGGGTAATATCAACTAAAATACGTTCACGATGATCATTTGTATGTGCATCAATTGCTTCAATCAAAACCCACTGTTCCGGAAACGCCTGGCACACATCTTCCCACTTCAATTGAGTCACCTCCAGGGTATTTATATTATACCATGAGAAAGCAATGTTATAATATACATCGATTTTAAGTAAATTTGCCGTAAATTTAGTTTTACGGTATTTTTTTGATATTCAATAAAAAAACTGCCGAAACATATAAATTCGGCAGTTTTTGTCTTAAATATTTGTTTGTGTTACTGTCTTGTTTTTTAAATTTACTTCCGGTCGGTTAGGTACTTCATGATGATGACGGCAGCGAGGTTCATAAGATTCGGATGCCCCCACCAAAATAACAGGGTCATCATAGGACGCCGGTTTGCCATCAATCAGCCGCTGCGTTCTGCTTGCGGGTGAACCGCAGATCGGACAGATTGCGTTTAATTTTGTAACGGATTCAGATAAAGCCATTAGCTGTGGTACAGGCTCAAAAGGTACTCCCCTGAAATCCATATCCAGTCCTGCTACAATAACGCGAATATCTCTGTGGACGAGCTCCTCAATCACATCAATGACATTACTATCAAAAAATTGCACCTCATCAATAGCTACAATATCTGCATCGGGCTCTATTTCCTCTAAAATTTCTGCTGCATCCTGGATAGATTTGGCAATTGTCGTTCTCCCATCATGAGAAACAACTGCTGTTTCATCATAACGATTATCTATCGCCGGTTTAAATACACATACATTTAAATGCGCATACGTTGCTCTTCTGACACGTCGTATTAATTCTTCTGATTTTCCGGAAAACATACTTCCGCAAATTAGCTCTACCCAGCCGTTTCTCTTCATCACATGCATTTGGAGAAGCTCCTCTCGCGAATAAATAGGATATATAAGTATATTCAGATTGAAACGCTTTTTAATAAACAGCATCAAAGCAGCTCATTAAAAAGGATATAAATATGTTTTACTCTGTTACTTTATCAAAAATGAAAAATCTTATTTTTCATACTATACCTCAATAAAAAGTAAAAAAACAGGCAAAATTAGACATTTTGCCTGTCCTTTAACATTCAATTCCTTACAAAATCTGCGTTACCCGGCGTATTTCCGGCCAATCAGATAATTAGTTAAGGTTATATTTTTTCTTAAAGCGATCCACACGGCCGCCGACTTTGTCAGCTTTTTGCTTACCAGTGTAGAATGGATGCGAATCAGAGCTGATTTCAACTTTTAGTAGAGGGTATGTGTTACCATCTTCCCACTCAATTGTTTCATCTGATCCTTTAGTTGATCCGCTTAAGAACTTGTAATTCGTGCTAGTATCTAGAAAAACTACTTTTCTGTACTCTGGATGAATATCCTTTTTCATGTTCTTCCACTCCTTTTTGCCCTGAATCCCTTGGAAACAGAGTTATTCTAAGAGCCGTCAGAGATGCAGGTGCATCTTATCTAAACTCACATAGAAAGATTATAACAGTCTGTAGGATGAAATGCAATAGCAGTTAGTAACAAAAGATAAATAAGTCGAGCTAAATAACTTTCTTATCAAATTGACTTTTATTGACGATTCATACCTTTTCGCTTCATTTCCTCGTCCATCAGCTGTAAGAATTCCTCGTTATTCTTAGAATGCTTCAGACGTTTTAAGAAGCGGTCTAAGAAATCATTGGAATCCTGCATTGTTTTACGCAGGAGCCACATCTTATCGAGATGTGCTTTGTCTACCAGAAGCTCTTCCTTCCGGGTTCCTGAACGCAGGATATCGATCGCAGGGAAAATCCGGCGGTCTGCAAGATGACGATTTAAATGCAGCTCCATATTTCCCGTCCCTTTAAATTCTTCATAAATCACATCATCCATACGTGAGCCTGTATCTACTAAGGCCGTAGCTAAGATGGTAAAGCTGCCACCCTCTTCAATATTTCTCGCCGCTCCAAAAAAGCGCTTCGGACGGTGGAAGGCTGCCGGATCAATACCCCCGGATAATGTACGGCCGCTTGGAGGAATAACCAAGTTATACGCACGGGCTAAACGTGTAATACTATCCATTAAAACGATGACATCACGTTTATGTTCTACCAGACGCATCGCGCGCTCCAAAACAAGCTCAGACACTTTAATATGACTTTCAGGAACTTCATCAAATGTAGAAGAAACGACATCTACATCCGGGCCTACAGAACGTTCAATATCCGTTACTTCCTCCGGCCGTTCATCCACCAGTAAAATAATCAGCTTAGCATGCGGATGGTTTTGAGAAATGCTGTTTGCGATTTCTTTAATTAACATCGTCTTACCGGCTTTTGGCGGCGCAACAATTAAACCACGCTGACCGAAGCCGACTGGTGTCATTAAATCCATAATACGTGTCGATAATTGATTTGTTTCTGTTTCTAATTTAATCGGTCTGTTTGGATAAAGTGCAGTCAACGCAGGAAAATGCACGCGTTCTTTGGATGAATCCGGATCTGCATCATTCACCGCATCTACATGTAACAGACCATAATAGCGTTCATTTTCTTTCGGTGGACGCACTTTTCCGGAAACCTTATCTCCATTTCTTAAATCAAAACGCCGGATTTGCGAAGCAGAGATATAGATATCCTCTGCACTTGGAGAATAATTAATCGGGCGCAGGAATCCAAATCCCTCAGAAGGAATAATCTCTAAAATTCCATCCATAAATAAAAATCCATCTTTTTCTGCTTGTGCTTTCAATATTGCAAATATTAACTCTTTCTTTGTCAATTTTGCGTAATAAGAAATCTTATAATCTTTTGCAAGTGTGTAAATCTCTTTTAACGTCATTGTCTCTAAACTAGAGATTGTCAGTGTTGCCATTAAATCACCACGCCTGTTCTAGGTTCTTTTAAATATTTCTAATGGGACAAACAGCCCCTTGTCCGACTGCTCTTGTATTTCTGTAAAACTTTTTGATTTTTTTCTGAAGTCATGTCTTATTCGGCAGAATGCGGACGGATACTATTAAACTCAGTCCTGTTTCACGGGATATAATAATCCTCTCACGAAACAGTCTTCTATTTTAAAAAAATAAATAGTTTGTTTACATATCACTATCATACCCTAACTGCAGTAATCATTATATTTTGTATACGCTTCATTAAATTCAACCTCTAAAGGATTTAGTTAAAGAAAATAATTCACATTATCTATCTCTATTTGGGAAATGATATGTACCTGGTTTCAAAATCTTGCTGACTTCTTTAATTACATCTACCAAATCCTTAAATTTAGAAGCACTATTTTTTATAACTGTATTCAGAACTGATTGCCTTGTATACGGAAGGAAATACTAAGAAGAGTCACCTTGTTCAACAGAAGCAATTTAGAAGCTGTTAACTTTATTTATACAACTGACAACGTATTTTATATCATGAAGACTTGAAGCTCCTTTTTATAACTTGCTGTCAGCCGTCTGATCAAATCGCTTATCTTTATTAAACATCTATTATCATACTCTTTTACGAAAAAAGATTCAATAGACTTTTTTGTCAAAAACAGAGGAATTTTATCTCATGTTGTAAAAATCTTTTAAACATCGTCTGAGGCTTTAAAAATTTTATTAAAATATAAAATTTCCCGGGAATTATTTGAAGTTACTTGAGGATATGTTTTATTTTAGTAAGAGGTTTTAAAAAGATGCAGGAAAATGATACACCTATATCAAAGAATCTGCCAAGCCATCCATATACCCTCAAGAATGCTATATAATAAAAGAGAAGGAGTAATCTTCTCTTTTATTATATACATGTACTCTTAAGAGGATGCTTAAAAAGTACAACAAAAGTATATTCTGATCTTTTGCCTGTCTTTTTAAACATGCTCTTTAAGTATGCTGGTCCTGATAAATTTCTGATTCAGACATTTCTTCTCTCCAGATAGTAGCTCCCAGAGAGGAAAGCTTATCCGTTAAATTTTCATAACCGCGGTCAATATGATCCAAACCAGTAATTTCGGTTACTCCATTTGCAAGTAAACCGGCTATTACAAGTGCTGCACCGGCACGGAGATCACTTGCTTTCACTTTTGCGCCTTCTAAATGTACCGGTCCAGAAACTATCACAGAGCCGCCCTCAACTTTAATTTCAGCATTCATCCGGCGGAGTTCATCGATATGCTTTAGACGTGCAGAATAAATGGTATCGATAATAACACCAGAATGGTTTGCCTGTGTTAATAATGTCGTTAGCGGCTGCTGTAAATCTGTCGGAAAGCCGGGATAAACCAGTGTCTTAATATCCACACTATTTAAAGATTTTGTTTTGGCAACATACAATTGATCATTGTGAGATTCAATATTAACATTCATTTCCCGTAATTTTGCAATTAAAGACTCCATATGCTGCGGAATAACATTGTCAATGACAATTTCTTTCCCCACTGCAGCTGCTGCAATAGCATAGGTGCCTGCTTCAATACGGTCAGGAATAATGGTATGCGTACAGCCGTGTAAAGAAGGAACACCATCAATGCGGATGACATCAGTTCCGACACCTTTAATCTTTGCACCCATATTTGTTAATAATGTTGCAACATCAATAATCTCAGGTTCTTTTGCAGCATTTTCAATAATTGTTTGTCCTTTTGCTTTTACCGCTGCAAGCATAATATTGATGGTAGCACCAACACTGACAACATCCAGATAAATACGTGCACCGCGAAGCTCCTTCGCACGCAAATAGATAGCTCCCTGCTCATTTGTTACTTCTGCACCAAGCGCTTCAAAGCCTTTAATATGCTGGTCGATTGGACGCGGGCCTAAATAACATCCTCCAGGTAAACCAATGACTGCTTTATTAAATTTTCCAAGCATGGCACCCATGAAATAATAGGATGCACGTAACTTTTTGACTCTTCCGTTTGGTAACGGCATGGCAATCATCTTTTCTGGATGAATCGTCATATTCTGACCATCCCGGTATACTGTTCCACCAATTTCTTCTAATAGAGCACCTAATGTGTCTACATCAGAAATATCCGGCAATCCTTCAATTGTCACCGTGGAATCTGCAAGAATAGCTGCAGGCAATAAAGCCACTGCGCTATTTTTCGCACCGCTGATGTGAACTTCTCCAGACAGTTCATGCCCACCCTCAATTAATAACTTTTGCATGTAAAAACCTCGTTCCTATGGAAGTATACTCCACAAACTGTTTTGTTCAGCTGCATGTTCTTTCTCTAAACCTTGTCTTATTGTCTGCCGTTTTTCCTGCTCTATACAATTATTTTTGTTTATTCCAATCTGCCAAGAATTTTTCAATTCCCTGATCAGTTAATGGATGTTTTACCAGTGATGATAGAACGTTAAATGGAATTGTTGCAATATGCGCACCATTCAATGCAGCGTCCGTTACATGAACTGGATGGCGGATAGAAGCAGCAATAATCTCCGTCTGGATAGAATGACGGTCAAAGATTGCAGCTACATTTGCGATTAGTTCCATGCCATCTTGTCCAATGTCATCTAGTCTTCCTAAGAATGGAGATACGTATGTCGCTCCAGCTCTTGCTGCCAGTAGAGCCTGATTAGCATTAAAAATTAATGTTACGTTTGTTTTAATGTTTAAATCACTAAATGCCTTAACCGCTTTCAAACCCTCAAGGGTCATAGGAACCTTTACAGTAATATTCGGTGCAATTGCTGCAAGCTCTTTCCCTTCTTCAATCATACCTTCTGCGTCTTCAGAAATAACCTCTGCACTAACAGACCCGGAAACTTCTTCTGTGATTTCACGGAGGCGGTCATGGAAAGAAACGCCTTCTTTAGCCACCAGACTTGGATTGGTTGTAACACCTGCCAAAATTCCCAGCTTATTAGCTTCTTTAATATCTTCAATATTAGCTGTATCGATAAAAAATTTCATTAAGATTACCTCCCCGAGATTTTGTAGCAAAAGCTGTACCAATGGTACAGCTTTTGCTGAATATATCTTTTTTAGATGAAGTTAAAAAGTTCTTCTCTTCAGCCCTTTTTAACATACATTTTTAATAAAATCAATTACGCATTGTTGGAAGAACCAAATTCACGCATTTTACCAATTACTGTTTCTTTAATAGCTGCAGTTCCTGGTCCTAAATATTTACGTGGATCATATAAATCAGGTTTTGCTGCCAATGTTTCACGAATCGCTTTTGTTTGTGAAATTTGATTTTCTGTATTTACGTTGATTTTAGCAGTTCCTAAAGAGATTGCTTTTTGAATATCTTTTGTAGGAATACCAGTTCCGCCGTGAAGCACTAATGGTACATTTACTAAATCTAAGATTTCTTTCATTTCAGTGAACCCTAAGTTCGGCTCTCCCTGATATGGACCGTGAACAGAACCTAAAGCCGGAGCTAAACAATCAACTTCTGCTTCTTTAACAAGACGTGCACATTCTTCTTTGTCTGCATAGTTGATGCCGCCGATAACACCATCTTCTTCTCCACCTACAGTACCAACTTCTGCTTCAACAGATACACCATGAATATGAGCAAGTTCAACCACTTTCTGTGTTACAGCGATATTCTCTTCAATCGGTGAATGAGATCCGTCAATCATAACAGAAGTAAATCCTGCATGGATTGCTTCTGCACAGCTTTTAAAGCTTGACCCGTGATCCAAGTGGATTGCGACAGGAACAGTTGTCCCATAAGAATCCATTAAAGATTTAACCATAGCAACTACAACATTATAGCCGCCCATATATTTTCCAGCACCTTCAGAAACACCAAGAATTACTGGTGATTTTTCTTCTTGAGCTGCTTGGAGAATAGCTTGGATATATTCAAGGTTGTTAATATTAAACTGACCTACTGCATATCCATTCTCTTTTCCTTTTTCAAGCATTTCCTTCATTGATACTAAAGGCATACCAAGTTCCTCCTTCAAATTCATCCGCATGATGAATCACTGACAATATTCATTACACTATAAGAATACCAATTTCATGACTTTATCGCAACAAAGTAGCAGCGATTCATTCTTTTTTCTTCAAAATTTCTTCTACAATGTGACGTAATTTTGCAACATTAAAAGGTTTAGAAATAATTTTTTCAGGTAACTCTTCTCCTATTTCCTGTTTTGCAACTTCCGGCAAACCGCTAATGACGACAATTTTTGTTTTTATCTTCATCTGTTTGATTTTTTGTATAACAATATTTCCGTTATAAACAGGAATATGATAATCCAGAATTACTAAATCGCAAGGAGATTTTGATAAATATTCTATCGCTTCTTTTCCGTTCTCTGCAAGAGAAGTACAATATCCGGCTGACTGAAAAACTTCCTGAAGCAACATACGAATTCCTATTTGGTCATCCACAATAAGGATTGATTGGCTCATACTTACCCTCCTCCGATATATTTAATTTTTTGTTTAATTTTAAATTTCGATAGTATTAATTTAAATTCCTGCTTATTCATTTGGAATCGTTATTTTTGCCTTCATTTCAGCTTGAAGCTCTTACGACTAAAGTCGCAAGATTCTAAGGTTTTATTCTTACTTCACTCCTGAAAATTTTGAAGGCTGACCACTCTCAGATTTCCCAGACTTTTGCAGGCAGGGCAGCTGAATTCACTATTATTCTCCCGTCTTTTCACTGCTTCCCTCTTTCTTTTTCAACAGATTCAACAGAGCAGGCCCAGTTCCGCAAGTATTTGTTAAAAGTTTTGATTTTAATCTGTGCCGATGAAACTGCTGTTTTCCTGATACACCTCAACCATAACTTTAGCATATGTGGCATGCATTGTTCATCTATTTTTGGGTTTGGTAATTTTTCAAGAACCCTTTATTCATTTCCAAAAACAATAGATACCGCTCTCCTATCAAACATTGCTTCTTTTGCATGTTTCTAATCAGCTGACGACATAAAGCATCCATGCTGTAAATTGTTGAATGTCCACCAATATATTCAAATTATTACCCTAATATGGGCATTCATAGTTCCAACCCTGTGACGGCTTCTTCTTCATACACTCCTCACTCATTCAAAATTCTATTGTGTCTGCCCTTTAAAATCACAAAAAGAGACAGCTTGTTTTCCACTGCCTCTTCAAGTATTTCCTTATATTAAATTTATCTGGAATATTCCCGAAGTCCTTCTATTCCCCTCCTCCACGCATATATTTTATCCCATACTATTTTGATAAGAAGCATACGTCTTATTCAGCAGCTCTGTGCTGATTTGTTTCATCTCGGTTCCAGAAAGCTGGTTGTCGCTGATCCAGATTTTATGATTTTGAATTAGCTTCTCACTAAAATTACGTGCCCATCTGGCATTAGCTTTTTCTGCTTCCGGAAGATGGCGATAAATGTCACTTACCACCGAACGAAGATAAGCTGAATCTACCTGCCAATGCTTCGTAATATTTTTTTCAACGACAGTAGCAATATCATCCGGATGGTAATCTGGGAAAATAATTTTCTCTGGTATCCGTGAGCGCAGTCCCGGGTTCATATCCAGGAATTTTTCCATTTCCTTTGTATAACCTGCTAAAATTACTACAAATTTATCTCTGTAATTTTCTAAATAAGTAAGTAAGGTTTCCACAGCCTGCTTTCCAAAGTCATTTTCGCTGTTATTAGTCAGTTGATAAGCTTCATCAATAAACAGAACACCGCCCATTGCCTGATTAATAATTCTTTTTGTATTTTTTTCTGTATGGCCGATATAGGAGCCGACTAAATCAGCACGGTCAACAACCTTTACATTTTTACTCGGAAGGATATCTAAGTAGTAGAATAAAGAAGCAAGTATATTTGCTACCGTTGTTTTTCCGGTACCGGGATTGCCTTCAAAAATCATATGATATGTCGGGTTAAAGGACAGTTGCCCTTGTTCCGCAAGCATTTTATCAATTTTTACCTGCTTCACTAAGCGCTGTACATAGTCTTTTATTTCTTCCAGCCCAATTAGGTCATTTAATTGGGACAATAATTCGGTTATTTTCTCTTCTTTATTTTCACCGCTATTTCCTATTAAAGCATCTATATCCTCACTTAATATAGTCTGTGTATCCTCGGAACCCATTTCAATAACGCGGTTCGCCATGGTAATGATTAATTTCTGATTGAAATTACGGACCCATCTTGCATTACTTTCATCAACACTGCGGCCATATTGATTCATCACCACTTCTTTATACTTTTCTTCATTCACTATATAGTCCTGATCCAGTATATCCAAATAACCAATTTCAGCAATTTCAAAGCTGGAATAGTCATCAAAAACAAATTCATTCGGAATCCGTGAAGCTAAACCGCTGTTCATCGTCAGGAAATTTTGCATATCGTCAAAATATCCGGCAAAGATAATCATAATTTCATCACGATTATCCTCCATGAATTTTAAAATGGTCTCTACAGCCTCTGCTCCAAAATCATTATCTGAAGCGCTGTGCAATGCGTATGCTTCATCAATAAATAAAATGCCGCCACGGGCACGGTCTAACACAGCCTGCGTTTTTGGAGCTGTCTCACCAATATGGAGACCGACCAGGTCCTTTCGCGTAACCTCTACAAAATTATCTGCTGGAATTACTCCTTCTTGATACAATACTTTACCCAGCAGTCTGGCGACGGTTGTTTTCCCTGTTCCTGGATTTCCAAGAAATATGGAATGTAAATTTAACGGCGCTGCTTTGAGTCCCTTCTGTTTTCTAGATTGATTAAACTTAATTGTATTAATAAATTGCTTAATCTGCTTCTTTAATTCTGTTAAACCATACATTTCGTTTAATTGCTCTAGAGCAGATTTTTCTTCTTCCTGTAAAGGCTCCTTCTTCTCCAAGGTCTGTTCATCTATTTCTTCGTCCAACTGATCTGCTTCTCCGTTACCAGATTCTGTTTCTTCGGCAAACTGTTCCTCTGAATTTGTTTCTTGAAGAACAGCATTTTGACTGGCGCTCCCCTCAGCAGTCTGTTCATCTATATTCTGAACAAATACACGTTCACCACTTGCTTCCACGGTTGACTGGTCATTATGATAAATATCAAAAATATTGCTTTCTCCGAGTTCTATTGTATTAATAATTAATAAACCGTTATCTACATTTGCTTCAATATGGTCTTCATCTCCATTGACAAGTGCTAAATTAGCACGGGAGCCTGAATAAACTGTAAGCACATATTTATTTGGATTTTGCCGTGGAAAGTCCAGAACTCCGGCAGACTCAGCATTCGATTCATTTTCTAAGTATAGGATTACCTGCATTTGTACATTATTCAAGTATACCTTGGATTGGCTTGCATAAATGGAATCAGCCACCGTAGAGGTGATTTCAAGCTTCGAGCTCTCTTGTATATAGATTCCATACGGCGAATCCTGATTAAAATAGATTTCTGATGCAGAGATATTCAGATATGAATTCACACACCAGATGGTGGGATATCGCCCGGTTTCTTCACCGTTTACAATAACATTTTTTAAAAACAAGCTTGAGTTGCCGCTGATATGAAGTGCATTCATCTCCCGTGGTGCAGACAGCATCAGATTGGACAAATTCAGCTTCGCATTATTCTGCAATGAAAAGAAACCGTTGAGTACTACATCATTTGGCTGATTTCCTGCTCCTTTAATCTCCAATTCATTTATATTATAACCTTTCGGAAAATGATATGTACCCGGTTCAATAAGAAGCGTATCTCCTTTAGAAGAACTTTTGATAGCATCCTCAAAGCTTTTCTTCCCAAACCCTTTGCCAACCTTCCATATATGTCTCATTCCTTACACCTACTTTTCTATTTTTCTAGCATTTAGTGCTGCTAATAATATTCCGAGAACTCCCCATAAAAATGAAGTAGTCCAAATAAAATAATAGAACATCACTTTCACCACGTACCAAATCAGCAAAAATAACATGGAATTTATATTAGGGCTCTTCCTGTATGTCGGGTAGAGCCAATAATATACTCCAGGCATAAAATTTCTAAAACGTATTGCTATGCTCCCCATAACAATTACCGAAAAGGGAAAGAGAATGGCATTGATTAAATGAAATATAGATGGAAAATTAAAATTGGATAAGCTCCCATTACTTAAAATTAAAAAGATAATCGCCAAAAGATAAGAGTTAACCCAAAATAATTTATTTTGAAGCGAAAATACCATTTTTATATTTGCCAATTTCCCCTGCTTATTTTCATCAGCTGCTGTGTGCTGCGCACCAAAAGCAGCCTTTTTTTCTCTTACAGCTTCTTCCTGTACATGACTGCCAAACGCATTTTCTTTCTTGTTGGCCGGCTTGAACGGCTGCTGATTCAATTCTGTATTACTTTCCTCCAGTTCGCTGCCTACCCCAAAAAGCTTCTTTTTATCACTCACTGTCCGTCACCTGCTTTACTTAAAATTCCTATCAAAAATTTTTAAAGAGTTCGACAATAAAATCATAGTTATTCTGTTATTTTATTTTTCCAAATACCTGCTTATGTACTTTCCAAAATACGTCGCTAAAGTATAACAAGCTTATACTCTTTTCGACTTTTAAAAACATTCTTTTTATTTCCATATTTGTATGTTATATTAGCATAATTATTTATATAAGTGAACGGAGAGACTTATAAAAGTGGATGTTTAATCGAGTGAACAGATGAAAAATCTTCTAATATGGTTCCCTTGTTTCCCTAGTATGTCCCTTGCATATATGAAAAACCAAGAAAATCACTTGGTCTTTAAAATACTGGTGTTCTTGCCAAGGAGATGTCCACTGCGACGGTTTTCGATGGGACGAGTAATCGCAAGTCCCAGGAAGTCGCTTTTCGCGGGCTGCGTTCAGCATTTTTTGCTCTCTTATTCTAAAAAAATGGAGATACGCATCAATTACAGATGAATATCTCCATTTTACTTTCATTTATTATTTTTGATTTTCCACGGCTGCACCGATAAATCCTTTAAATAATCCTTGCGATCTTGTTGGACGAGATGTGAACTCAGGATGGAATTGACATGCAATAAACCAAGGATGATCTTCCAGCTCAATGGTTTCGACAAGACGTCCATCCGGGCTTGTACCTGAGAAGATAAGCCCTTTTTCTGCCATTTGCTCACGATACACATTATTGAATTCATAACGATGGCGATGTCTTTCTTCTACTACATCTGCTCCATCATAAGCTTCTTTTGTTTTCGTTCCTTCTGTTAAATGACATGGATACAGTCCAAGACGCAATGTACCGCCCAGGTCTTCAATATCCTTTTGTTCTGGCAGTAAATCAATAATTGGATATGGTGTTCCTGGATTAATTTCTGCAGAGTGTGCACCCTCTAAGCCTACTACATTCCTTGCAAATTCAACAGTAGCTAATTGCATCCCTAAGCAAATACCAAAGAATGGAATCTTGTTCTCACGTGCGTAACGGATAGCACTTATTTTCCCGTCAATGCCCCGATTCCCAAATCCGCCGGGAACAATAATTCCGTCTACTTTGGATAATTCAGCCTCAATTTCTTCTTCTGATAGCAGTTCAGAATTAATCCAATGAATGTTTACATTGGCATCATAATCATAGCCGGCATGTTTTAAAGATTCTACAACTGAAAGGTAAGCATCCGGAAGTTCTACGTATTTACCAACTAATCCGATTTCTACTTTTTTAGATAAGTTACGAACTTTATTGATCAGCTTTGTCCAGTCCTCCATATCAGCATCTTGGCAATCTAATCCAAAATGATCACAAACAATTTGGTCCATATTTTGCTCCTGTAGAGCAATTGGAACCTGGTAAAGTGTGTCTGCATCCATCATTTCAATAACTGATTTTTCGTTAATGTCACAGAATAAAGCAATCTTTTCTTTCATTTCTTTTGTAATTGCCATTTCAGTACGTAAAACAATCACATCCGGTTGGATTCCCAAAGAACGTAATTCTTTTACACTGTGTTGTGTCGGCTTTGTTTTCACTTCTCCTGCAGCTTTAATGTAAGGAACAAGTGTACAATGTACGTACATTACGCTATCGCGGCCAACATCACTTTTAATTTGACGAATAGCTTCCAGGAATGGTAATGATTCAATATCACCGACAGTTCCGCCAATTTCTGTAATTACAACATCTGCGCCAGTAGCTTCTCCTGCGCGGAAGACCTGATCTTTAATTTCGTTTGTGATGTGCGGGATGACCTGTACAGTTCCGCCAAGATAATCTCCGTGACGTTCTTTGCGGATAACGCTGGAATATACTTTCCCTGTCGTAATATTGCTGTATTTATTCAAGTTAATATCGATAAAGCGTTCGTAGTGTCCCAGGTCTAAATCCGTTTCTGCACCGTCTTCTGTCACAAATACTTCACCGTGCTGATAAGGACTCATTGTTCCTGGGTCTACGTTGATATATGGATCAAATTTTTGAATGGTTACTTTTAATCCGCGATTTTTTAATAAACGTCCTAATGATGCTGCTGTAATCCCTTTTCCGAGCGATGATACTACGCCACCAGTTACAAAAATATACTTTGTCACTTGTCCTCATCCTTCTTTCTTTATTTTTATGCTGTGTGCTGAACAATATATTTGGTCGTTCTTTGGAATGATTGTCCTGTCACTATCTTTTACATAGTCAGTAAAAGTTATCATGTCAGAACGGTTTTGCTTTTATTTCTCTATCTAACAAGAAAAGCGTTTCCCCCTCTCATCTCTCAGGGGAAACGCTTTGTAATTATATTCAAAGAGCCCAATAAAGATTCTACTGTTAGTCCATGTAAATGTCAAGCACTGAATTTAATCTGTTGTATTTCAACAATTGGACACCTTTAGCGGGTGGAAAAGCCTTCCCGCAAGCTGTTCAGCTTCTGTCTTACTTCCCTGTTCAAAAGCAATAAGAAAGCATGTTGAAGGACCTGCAGATGCTTGTAAATCAAGTACTGATTCAAGCTCCGTCCTCAGGCCTGTCCATTGTTGAAAGGTCGCTGCAATTCCTTTGGAGCCTACTGGCATGATTGATTTAATTCCTGCTGTATCAGCAATTTTTTTTAATAGAGCAGCACTTGGAATTTTCCCGCCGTTCTCAAGAACAGCCTGACCCGTAAAAGGAGCTCCGATAACCGCAAAGCTCTCCCTGCCTGTCCATTGATACCTGTTTCTTTTTCCCCTTTTCCCAATCAGGGTTAAGCCAAGTCCGGACTGGAGAGTTTGAAAATTACTTTCCGTGCTTCCAGTAATGGGCAGCCCGGCAAACCCAGCTCCATTAAGTTCTTCGTACACCCCTGCTTTATAAGCCTGCCAGGCTTCTTCATTCGTAAAGTTTTGCATAATAACAGCAGCAGGCTCTGCATATTCTGCCAGACACTCCATTAACACTACACGGCAGGCAAATTTCCCGACTATCTGATTAGAGGTTTTCACCAGATCGGCTTCCTTTTCACCGATAGCCCCGCTGTTATCTGTCGCAATCACCAATTCCTTATCTGTTTCCAACGGTAAAATAATAGCATTTGTCATCCGTCTTATTTATTTTTCTTGTGGCTGCCGCGAAATACTCTGGCGCTCCGCTCATATTCTACATCAGCAACTTCAAGTCGTGCATTTACAACACGGGCAGCAGCAAAAAAGTAATCGGAAAGACGATTGATATATTTTAATGGAATTGGATTGAGTTCTTCGGCTTCGTGATAAAGTGTTACCATTTGTCTCTCTGCTCTTCTTGTTACTGTTCTCGCAACATGAAGTGCAGAAGCTGCCTGAGAGCCGCCCGGCAAAATAAATTTCTCAAGCTCCGGTGCTTCCTCAATTAAACTGTCCATGCGTTCTTCTAAATAGGTAACTATATCCTCCGTCAGCTCATAAGGTCTTTCCTTCTTAGAAACGTTCGAAAGCTCCGTACCACAATCGAATAATTCATGCTGGATTTTCACCAGGTCCTGAATAATATCCTCAAATATATTCTGATTCAGATACGCAATTGCCAATCCGGTAAAAGAATTTATTTCATCGATCGAACCATATGCCTCCACACGCACATCATCCTTGCTTGCTTTTCCGCCAATTAACGCTGTCTGTCCTTTATCCCCTGTTCTTGTGTAAAGTCTCATTTAAATCTCTCCCTTCCTTTTTAATGTTTGTGAAATTCCGTACCAAACCAGATCAACTCGTTCTGCACGTGCAGCTAATCTTTGGTAGAGCCAGCCGGTAATATCACGATGCAGCCGATTTTCTTTTTCCATTGGTACAATTCCCTTTGAAATATCCGTTCCAATCAATACAAGCCTTTGGTTTTCCTCATTTTGTTCCCATCCCATCCATTTTTCAATCTTTTTGATATTCTTATCTAAGATTAAATCAGGAGATAATTCCACATTTATTTCTTTTTTCACCCATAATTCCAAACCTTCTAAAATCACAACGGAACGCAAATTTCCATTTGGAATGGGCCAGTCAGGATATGTTGATGCTGAAAACCATGTTGTATCTTCAGGGTAATGCTGCTTCACCCATTTCCCTTTGCCGTTAAAAGCACCTCCTGTAACGAAATGCATTTTCGCGCCTCCTTCCAATCATCTATTTTCCAAGTTAAGCGGACTCCTGCGTCATGTGATACTTTCCAATTAAAAAAAGATTTCTCTTCTTCCGATAATTTCATTAATAAGTAACGAATGACTCCTCCATGTGCAACAAGTAATATATTTTTACTTTGCCGCCTGCATACCTCCTGTCTTAATTGCTGAAAGCCTGCATTAATACGCTGTTGCATCTCCTGAAAACTCTCCCCGCCTGGCGGTACAGTGCTCTCTGGGGCATCAATCCAGGAGCGGTAGCCTACATTTCTTTTTAAATCCTCGTAGGTTTTCATTTCCCATGCACCAAAATGCATTTCCCTAAATTCTTTTATTTCTATTCGTTCCAGCTTCGGGCAAAGCAGACCAGCCGTTTGACAGGATCGTAATAAATCGCTTGTTATACAAAGATCAAACTGTTCTCCAAAGCCTTGAGCAGCACTTAATCTTTCCACTTCTTCCGGCACAAGCGGCACATCTGTCCAGCCAAGGTATCTTTTATCCTGATTCGCCTTTGTTATACCATGGCGAAGTAATGTAAGAGTAATAAGGTCAGCCATAGTAATAATTCCATCCCTTCTGAGCTTGCACCTAATGTATCCCCCGTAATTCCATTGAAATTCTTCATGATACTTCTGGCGATGAATAAACCTGCAATAATAGTCACTGTAATAAAAAGCAAATAAGCAAATAACAGGTCCATCTGAAGCCAGGCAATAAAGCTACCGATAATCACGAGGTAAATAGCATACATTCCGAAGAGGCTGCTGCTTTTTCCGCGCTGAAAAAAGCTTGCCATTCCATCTTTTCTGGCCGAAGGCAGTATTTGCAGAAATACACCAAGCAGCATTTTACCAAGGAACGGAATAAGTATAATAAAAAGAAGGGCAGCAGTATGTTCAGCCTGGATTAATTCATAAAGGACAATAAATCTTGTAAATAAAAGAACAATTACCGACAACACACCAAATGCGCCTGTTCTCGGGTCCTTCATAACCTCTAATCTCTTTTCAGGCTCTTTATAAGAGAAATAAGCATCGCTGGCATCTATCCAGCCGTCCAGATGAATACCGCCCGAGAGAATAATTAGCAAAAGCCAAAGAAATAGCGTCATCAGTAAATTTGTAAACGGCGTAAAGCTTTGCAGGATATAGATAAAAGCTGCGTAGATGCTGCCTTGAAGCAGCCCCAATACCGGAAACGTCCGGAGCATATATTTTAACTGATGTTGATCAAGGGAAAATCGGGATTTTATCGGGATACTTGTAAAAAACTGCAGGTTTATAAGTATCCCTGTAAAAAATAAGCGGGTCTTGTATAGCATCAGGATGCTCCTTCCATCATTTCCATCAATTTCTCTAAATTTATGTTTGCCTCCAAATGGTCTGCAAGCCTTTCATAATCCGCTTCTTTACTTGTGAAATTGGGCTGGAAAGAGGATACTGTTCCATGCAGGCTATCCTCTTCGTCAAGCTGATGCTGAATATAAGGAATGATACCGAGTACAGGAAGATTTGTATAGTTTTCCAGCCACTCTACACCATCTGTAAAAAGAGATGGATTACCGGAAAATTTATTAATAATGATTCCTTTTACACGTGAGCGTTCTTTTTCCGTAAGTAAGGCAAGTGTACCGGCAATACTTGCAAAAACACCGCCTCTTTCAATATCAGCTACTAAAAGAACAGGAACCTCTGCAAGCTCGGCAATTGCCATATTTGCCAAATCACGTTCCTTTAAATTCATTTCTACAGGACTTCCAGCTCCTTCAATAATTACAAAATCACTGCTGTTGTCAGCTTGTGCCAGACCTTCTTTAATTGCTAGAAGCGCTCTTTGGTAATAAAGGTCCTTAAAGCTTGCACCTGTAATCACACCCTGTGATTCCCCTGTTAAAAATACTTCCGTATGCATTCTTTTCAAAGGCTTCAGCAGAATCGGATTCATCCAGGGCTCCGCTCTGCGCCCTGCAGCTTCTGCCTGCTCATATTGTGAAATGGCAATCTCTCTTCCAGTTTCAAGTGCAACACTATGACTCGACATATTCTGTGCTTTGAAAGGGGAAATTTGAAATCCGTGTCTTGTCAGCATCCGGCAAATTGCTGTCGTAAGAATACTTTTTCCAACATGAGAAGCAGTTCCCTGCAGCATAACTCCCTTCATTTCCATTCCCCTTTCTTCACAAGCGGTATTCCGCTCTCTACTAAAATTGCCAAGTCCGCATTCTCTACTATCTGCTGGTGCACATTTCCTAATAATGCCTGATAATTCCTTGTGAGCTCATTCTTATAAGGGATATCCTGCAGCACTTCATTGGAAACAATAATGACCTTGCCCGCATGATTACAAAGCTCTGTAATATCCTCTCTTACATACTCTAAAACTGTATTTGTATCATCTACTCCTTCATGAAACAGATAGTTATTTAAAAGCGTAGTCATACAGTCTAATAAAATCACATCTTGCCCTGTAAACTGGTTGGCGATATGTGATAAATGAATCGGCTGTTCCCAGGTTCTCCACGTAAAATCAGATTGCCTCCGGTCTTGTTGATGGCGTTTAATGCGCTCCTGCATTTCCACATCGGTGGGAATACCGCATGCAATATAATGAAGATTGTTTTCTGTTTTCAGAGCATGCTTTATAGCTAAGCGTTCAGCAAAAGCACTTTTACCGCTGCGTACTCCTCCAGTAATAAATATCAATTTCTCTGTTTCCATGCAGCTAACGCCTCCAGCAGTATTTTATTAGCACCAGGCTGTTTCACGGCAACACGAAGCCATTTCCCCTCTATTCCCGGAAAGTTTTCTGTATGCCGCAGTACAAGCCCTTGTTTCAGCAGGTAATGAAACAGCTGCTCCTGTGTTGATAAGGAAGGATCCCTTAATAAATAGAAATTCAGCTGTGATGAGCTATGTTCAAATCCAAGCATCTTCAGCTCCTGAAAAATTGCTGTTCGTTCAGCTGCAATAAATCTTCTTGTTTCCACAGTATGAGATTCATCCTGTAAACAGGCAACACCTGCCTTCATTGCCAAGACGTTCACACTCCAATGCGGCTTTGTCCTGCCAATCTTTTGAAGCAATTCAGGATCACCGGCAAGGAAGCCGAGCCGCAGGCCGGCGATACTATACATTTTTGTCAGCGAACGGATAATGAGCACATGCTGCTGGTGCAGAACTTTTTCTATATAAGTAACTGGCTCTGCTAAAAAATCATAAAAAGCTTCATCGATAATACAAAGTGTATCTGTGCTTTTACATACTTCTATCAGTGCTTCTACCGTCTCTCTGCTGTAATGAATACCTGTAGGATTATTGGGATTACACAGAAATACTGCCTTTACTCCGTGAAGTTTATCTGCTAGTGCAGACACTTCTAAATTCCATCCCGGTGCAGCAAGTACAATTTCCACAACCTCACAACCTTCATTCCTGCAGGCAGCTGCATATTCCGAAAAAGCTGGATGAACTACAGCCACCTTACTTCCAGCTAAATATCTGGCAACCAAAGTGATTATCTCGGCAGCCCCATTTCCTGCAAGTAAATGTTCAGCAGAAATATTCTCCTGCTCTGCAAGCTCCTCCATAAGCGTTTTGGCATAGGGATCTGGATAATCATTAATCGCCGTGAACCACTCTCCCCATTTTTCCTGTAATACTTTCGGTGCGCCTAATGGATTAATATTCACACTGAAATCAATCACCTTTTCAGGCTGTTTCATCTTTAGTGAGTCATAGACATATTTTGTGTTAGAACCATGCTCCGGCAGCTGCAATGACGCCACCTCCAATCCATAAGATAATAACAAAAGCAAAAACGGCGCGCTGCATTATTTTAATGGTATGTAAAATATCTCTTTTTTCTAATTCCCGTCTGTTGATACCCATATGAGCCCGCTCTGATTTGATACCCTTATAATAATTCACTCCGCCAAGCTGAACACCGAGGAATAACGCAACAGCTGCTTCAAAAAAACCACTGTTCGGGCTCGGATGCTTTTTGGCATCTGTATACCACCTTTTAAAGGCTTCTTTTCTGTTAAGATACGGAGTACGATTTGTTAACATCATCAAAAAGGTCGTTATTCTGCCGGGAATCCAGTTTAAAACATCGTCAAGCTTAGCTGCTGCCCAGCCGAAATCCCGGTAACGTTCATTTTTATGACCAATCATGGAATCGCATGTATTTACTGCACGATACACAATTGCCAGCGGGGCACCACCAATAAACGCCCAAAAAAGTGGAGAAGTAATTCCATCACCAATACTTTCAGCAACTGTTTCGACAGCAGCACGTGTTACTTCTTTTTCATCCAGATTTTCCGTATCTCTGCCGACGATCATTGATACCTGATAACGGGCGCTCTCTATATCACCGGCAGCCAGCGGCTCATAAACACGCAAGGCAGCAGCTCCTAAATCCTTTTGTGCAATCGTTACTGCAATCAGGCCTGCCTCTACAATAATTCCTGCAACAGGATGAAGCTGATATGCACCCCAGCTTATCAGTAAGCTAATGAATAAAACTGTTATTGTTACCAGTAAAAGGAGGACGATGCCTTTCCTTTTTTTATGTTTCCCATGATTCAAACGCCTGTCAAGCAGGGAAATAAAATTCCCCATCCAGCGTACCGGATGCGGCCAATGCGGCGGATCACCGATGGCACGATCGATGATTAATGCGAGCGTGATACTAATTAAACGATAGATGATCATGCATTTTTTTCCTCTTAAAATAATGTTGGATGGACTGCTTCATTTCCTGATAAACACCACGTCCAATTATAGCTCCGAGTTCAGTAGCTGTCCCCGCATAATCTATTTCTTTGCCCTGCTGTGTTGCAGCAACTAGTATACTGTCTGTCGAGGTACCGGTAGCCTGCTTTTTTGTATGGGCGTCAAGAATATGACAATCACGGAGTATCTGTGCCTTCGCTTCTGTTGCAGTAATAATTGACTGAATATAGGCTTCATCCGTTAATTTCCCATTTACAAAAACCCACGTGTTAATGGTACCTGGTTTCACAGGACCAGCTACAGGGGAATTCTCACGGGTACTGTCTACAGCATTTCCTACACCGGCAGTCACAACAATCATGACAGAGAATCCATCTCCTTCATATACACGATAACTGTTATCCTCTAAGGCAACAGCCGTCATCATCCCGACTGTTTGAGAAACTGGAAAACCATGATTGGTTAAATATTCACGCATTTCTTCCCGATGGTTCGTACAATTATAAGTCGCATCTACATGTCTGTTCACGAAATTACTGTACCAGCCGGCTCCGGCTCCGACAACACCAGAAGACACTGTTTTCAAGGGCTGCTTTGACTGTAATACAATCCGCTCCGGACTAATTGACAGCATATTTTCATCAATTTTCACCTGTTCTCCCTCTCTCTCGCTCTTTTTACCCGGCAATAAATGCAGCTGCGGTTTTGCAATTTTGGAATGCGGTTGTTTGACGACTTCTGTTTGATAGACATGATTAATCAGCTCTTCTGAAAACACATCATCGGGATCCGCAACCGCCCTCGTCTCTCCGTTATCCATTAATAAAATTTTGTCACAATAAAGGCTTGCCAGGTTTAAATCATGTAAAATAGCAATGACCGTCAGACCTTCTTCCCTGGCACGCGTTCTCAAAAGATCAAGTAGCTCCTTTTGATAGGCCAAATCTAAATGGTTTGTTGGTTCGTCCAGTAATAAAATATCCGGCTGCTGGACCAGTGCCTGTGCCAGGAATATCCTTTGCTGCTCTCCGCCAGAATGCTCCATCACCGAATTATCTTGAAAGTGGCTGATATTTGTCTGTTTCATTACCTTTTGCACAATGTTCTCATCTTCATCCGTCCACGTCTGGAAAAAGCCGCGATGATGTGCATACCTGCCAAGAGAAACGGTTTCCTTCACTGTATACGGAAAAACCTGCGGTGATAGTTGGGGCAAGACAGCCATCTTTTTCGCGAGCTGTTTTTTAGTTAAATTAGAGATGCTTCTATCGTCGATTTTGACCTCTCCCTGCTCAAGCTCTAATAAACCGCTCATCATCTTGAGCAATGTGGTTTTTCCGCTGCCATTCGGACCCAGAATACCGAAGAACTCCCCTTTGCCAACAGAAAAATGAATATCCTTTACGATTGTTTCACCATCATAACCGCCCGATACGTTTTCTACTTTGAGCATCTTTTTTTACCTTCCTTTTGCTTTTTTCTGTTTCATTAGAATCATCGCGAATACTGGTGCACCTACTAACGCTGTGATGACTCCCACAGGCAGAACCTGGGGCGATATAATCGTCCTTGACAATAAGTCCGTTAAGATAAGAAATCCTGCCCCAGTAATAATAGATAATGGCAGAAGATGAATATGATCCGGTCCCCACAGCTTTCTCGTTAAATGAGGGATAACCAGGCCGACAAAGCCGATTGTACCTGAAACAGCTACTGCTGCACCTGTTAAAATAGAGCCCGCAGCCAGAATAAGCATTTTGCGTTTTTCTACATCTACTCCTAAATGCTGTGCCCGATCTTCTCCAAATGACATAGCATTTAATTCCCTTGTGTTCATCAGCAATAATAAACCGCCGATAATTAAAAACGGTAAAATAATTCCGACGTATTTCCAGCCGCGCATTGATACACTTCCCAAGAGCCAGCCGATTATTTGCTGCAGCTCTTGTCCTGTTAATGCAATAATCAAAGAAATAATGGATCCTAAAAAGGAGCTGAAAATAATCCCCGTCAGAATAATTGATTCGACACGCATTGTTTTATCAATTTTTTTCGCAAAAAAGAGCACAGTCATAATGGTCGCCAGTGCAGAAAGGATACTTAAGAATGGCAACGTATACATTCCCAAAAACGGGATGGAGATATTAAAAAATAAGGTTGATACCGCCCCGACAGATGCACCCGATGAAACACCGAGAATGTAGGGGTCAGCTAAAGGATTCCGCAATAAACCTTGAAAAGCCGCTCCTGCAATCGCAAGAGAGGCCCCCACAAGTCCCGCCAGGATAACCCGTGGCAAGCGTATATCATATACAATGCTGATGGACTTTGGATCGACATCATTACCTATAGGAAGATGAAATACCTCTGAACCGATAATTTTAACAATTTCAGGTATCGGGACAGAGACACTGCCAACCGAAATTGCTATCAGCATGGTACTGATTAAAAACGCTAATGAAAGCGTATATTTCAATAAATTACTCTTCATCAAAAAGCTCCGGATACACTGACTCAGCGATTTCTCTTGCTCCATCAACGAGACGAGGCCCCGGTCGGGACACTGTATCCGAATCAACATCATAAATTCTTTCATTTACCACGGCATCTACAGCATCAAAACCATCTCTTGAAGTCACTTCACCGATTGGATCTTCTACATAAGAACCATATGTTGAAATAATCACCTCTGGATTCAGCTCTATAATTGCTTCCGGGTCCATCTCAACCCAGCCTTCCTGATCACCGGCGGCATTATCTGCATGGATAATCTGCAGCAGCTCATCAAGGAATGTGTTCTGTCCGGCTGTATAGATATCTGGTGATGGAGAAATCTCAAAGAACACAGATTGACGATCTTCCTCTGCTACTTCTGAGGTTATTTCCTCTAATTCTGCAAAGTCAGCCTGCATATCTGTAACTAATTGTTCTGCCTCTTCTTCAGCACCGACAACCTGTCCAATATTGTCAATTGTCTCATAGGTGGTATCAACATCTGTTGCGTCTGCAACGGTGAACACTTCAATATCAGCGCCTTCCAGTTGATCTAATGCTTCCTGTGATGAAGCCACTAAAGATTCATGTGCTAAAACAACATCCGGGTCCAGGCTGATAATCACTTCAACATTAAATTCCATGCCGCCAACCTTATCAATATCAAAAACCTCTTCCGGGTATGTATCGTTATCAGAAACACCGACCACCTTATCTCCTTGTCCTAAAGCAAATGTAATTTCTGTGTTACTCGGCATCAATGAGACAATTCGCTCTGGTTCTTCCTCCAGTGTCACTTCATTATCTATTGCATCTGTTATCGTTAACGGATAAGCAGAATCATCTCCATCTGTTTCCTCTGCAGCTGATTCTTCATTTGTCGTATTTTCATCCGGTGCAGCTTCATTTCCGCTGTCATTATTACTGCATCCGATTAAGAAACCCGCTAATAAAGCCAGCAGCAGAACCTGTAAAAACTTTTTCATTTTAACTTCCCCCTTGATTTTAATGTATTTTTACATGTTCAGCCGTTTTTTATCATTGAGGAAGCACAGATGTGAAATGGCTTTCAAAAATTATTCTTTCTGCTAAGTATCCTGAATCAAATAGCTTGTATAGTTAGCAGATATCCAATTTTCACACTGGATTAAAATGAGCTATGCTACGCTAAAAAACATCTCCACGGCAAATGAAGATGTTAGAAAGATTCAGAAAAACGCTTCACCTTACTATCCTCGTAGAATTGGCTGGAACTAAAAATAGGCAGGTATCCTGGCTCTTGGTCATCACTCCCAGACTCCTTCCCATACATGTTTGTACAGTGGCTCGTTCTGTTCGCTCGCAATTACAGTGGCGGGACCGCGTTGGAATTGCACCAACTTCCCTTTATGATTTTAAAAATCACCTATTTTTATTTTATGTAATTGTTTTCTAAGTCTATTTTACAATGTTTTACTATGAAAGACTATAGAAAGAAGTGAGAGTTTATAAAAAGTTCACTTATAAGATATTATTCCTGCTAAAATAGAGTTTCATCAAAGCTTCCTTCCGCTATAAAAAAAGCTGGAACAAACTGAGTTCTAACTCAACTTGTTCCAGCTTTTTTATTCATTCCTTTTATATGAAACAGATTAGCGGTCGTCCTCATCATCATAATCTAATTCATCCAAATCGTCTTTACCGATGACATCATCTACTTCATCTTCAATTTCCTCCAGGTCTTCATCTTCCTCTACATCATCGAAATCATCCAGCATATCATCGATGTCTTCATCTGTTACATCTAAATCATCATCAATTTCTTCTGTTTCTACTACTGCTGCTGCTTTTTTCTTCTTTTTCTTACGTTTTTTCGTCGGCTCATCTGTAATTTCTTCTTCTGCCTGCTCTACTGGATACCAGCTTTTTAATCCCCACATACCAGATCCTAATGTTAAGTAGCGTCCGTCAACATTCATATCTGTGTAGAATTGTGCAATCATATTTTCCTTATCTTCTTCTGAAAAGTTTTTTAAATCTGCTATTTTAGAGAATAAATTTTGAAATGAGACTGCTTTATTTTCTTCCTTTAAAATAATGGAACCTAATTCAATCATGGACAAATTGCTGATTTCTTCTTGTGTCAATTCTTTCACGCTCACGTTCATGCACTCCTTTAAATATATAATTAAGGCTAAAGATAGCTATCTATGCTGCAAATAATTATTATATATGCGATTTTGTCACAATAAATCTATTTTACATTATAAACATATTTGAATGCAATTATCCAGTGAAAGTTTACGGTTCTGTATTCTTAAATAAGCTGAATAGTGATCACTCCGGAAAAACACTGCGCTTTCCCGCAGGAGTCTCCGTGTTTTTCCTACGTTAGATAGTTTCATGTCCATCTATCTTAAATTTTTACTAACCCGACAATATTGCTGCAGTTACTCGTTTCTATCGAAAACCATCGCTAGTCACTACTCTACATAATCATCTTTATTATGATAAACTCAAATTTCGCACTTTAAAAAGTAACTTCCTATCCATAGGAACAGGGGGTTGATCATTTCCTCCATATATCTGTTGACAAATATAGAAGGTAAAGTGTATAGCAACCGCTACGGCGGACCGTTTTGCTTTCCTAGGGGCACGCTCTTCAGCTAACTTTTGCCAAGAAGATCACTTGGCAAAAGTGGATCTTCAGATGGTGCTTAATCCCTCAGGAGTCAAAACGGTCCGCCTCCGCTAACAGGGTATTCTATACTAAAATAACTGAACAAATAAAAGGCGGATCTGACGGAACAAATTTTTCATGTTTTATGGTAAAGATGCTCAGTAATCCTTATTTTTGGTGCATGAAAGCTATTCTCGATATGATTTATTCATGTTGTCATGATTTGAACTGCTAAAAACCGTTTAAAACATCAGCATGATTGTTTATTTAGGCTAAAAAACGATGATTTCAGCTAACTTCATCAGGATATTATTTCTTCCATGCGCTGTAGAATCCTATTAGAGCGCAGGCCAACCACGTAGACTCCTGTGGGAACAGGGCGAGCTGAAGATCCACTTGAAAAGCGGGTTTCTTTTCAAGTTAGCTGAAGCCGTCCCCATGGAAAGCGGAGTGGTTGGCCGGAGCGGAAGTTATACACAATAACCTGTTCAAAAAATAAAAAGATGAGTTAACTAAAAGCAAGCATGATAATTGAGACCATGTACATCCTGGAACAACAAGGTTTATATGTTTATTCTTAGGTGCGAAAGTTGAGTGATAAACAAGAGCATGCAAGTTCCTATTTCAACTTATACAGTAAGGGAAATTAATCATAAACTATTCATTTTTATTATAAAAAGAACGTGAGCGTGGGTTTCATAGTTCATTATACTTTCAACGAGTTTACATATTACGCCGGTATTGTCCGCCGACCTCGTAGAGTGCTTTTGTGATTTGGCCCAGACTTGCGTAGCGGACTGTGTACAGTAATTCTGCAAAGATATTTCCATCTGTTACTGCTGTCTGTTTTAATCGTTTTAAAGCTTCTTCTACATTATCTTGATGCTCTGTCTGAAAACGGCGCAGTTCTTTGATTTGATGCATTTTTTCCTCTTCTGTTGCCCGGGCAAGCTCCATTGAGTCAATATCTTCTTCAGATGGAGGATTGGGATTTAAATACGTATTTACGCCTACAATCGGCAGTTCTCCAGAGTGCTTCTTCCCTTCATAATAAAGTGATTCCTCCTGAATTTTCCCGCGCTGATACTGACGTTCCATTGCTCCCAGTACACCGCCGCGGTCATTCATCTGCTCAAATTCCTTTAAAACCGCTTCCTGTACAAGGTCAGTTAACTCTTCAACAATAAAAGCTCCCTGTAAGGAATTTTCATTTTTTGCTAATCCAAATTCTTTATTAATAATCATTTGAATTGCCATTGCCCGGCGGACAGATTCTTCTGTCGGTGTCGTAATCGCTTCATCATAAGCGTTCGTGTGCAGTGAATTTGTATTGTCCTGGATAGCCAGTAATGCCTGCAATGTTGTACGGATATCATTAAAATCTATTTCCTGGGCATGCAGGGACCGCCCTGAAGTCTGTACATGGTACTTCAGCTTTTGACTGCGCTCATTTGCATTGTACTTTTCCTTCATGGTAATTGCCCAAATCCTTCTTGCCACTCTTCCAATCACTGTATACTCGGGATCTAAACCATTAGAGAAGAAGAAAGAAAGATTTGGTGCAAATTTATCAATATCCATTCCCCGGCTCAAATAATATTCTACATAGGTAAATCCATTTGCTAATGTGAATGCAAGCTGGGTAATCGGATTTGCACCTGCTTCCGCAATATGATAGCCGGATATAGAAACTGAATAATAATTCCGTACCTTATTATCTATGAAATATGCTTGAATATCTCCCATCATCCGGAGAGCGAATTCTGTCGAAAAGATACAAGTATTCTGGCCCTGATCCTCTTTTAGAATATCAGCCTGCACTGTACCCCGGATTACAGAAACAGTATCTGCCTGAATTCGACCAAATTCTTCCGCCGTCGGCGGGCGTCCGTTTTTTTCTGTAAACTTATCTACCTGCTGATCAATAGCAGTATTAAAATACATTGCCAAAATAATTGGCGCCGGTCCATTAATCGTCATGGAAACAGATGTTAACGGATCTGTTAAATCAAAGCCGCTATAGAGCTTTTTCATATCATCTAATGTACAAATATTTACACCGCTGTTGCCGACCTTCCCGTAAATATCCGGTCGTTCTGCAGGATCTTCTCCATATAAAGTTACTGAATCAAATGCAGTAGAAAGACGTTTCGCTTCTTCTCCCTTAGAAAGATAATGGAAGCGGCGATTAGTCCGCTCAGGAGTTCCTTCGCCGGCAAATTGTCTCGTCGGGTCTTCTCCTTTTCGTTTAAACGGAAACACACCGGCTGTATAAGGAAAAGAGCCTGGAACATTCTCCCTCATTAACCAATACAGACGATCTCCCCAATCCCGGTATTTGGGCAGCACAACTTTTGGAATCTTTAAGCCTGATAAAGACTCTGTTGTTAAGTCCATCGTGATTTCTTTCTCTCTTACTTTAAAGGTAAATGTGTCACCCAGATAACTTTCTTTTAATGTTTCCCAATTATCCAGCAGCTGTTTCGCATCCCCGTCCAATTGCTGTTCATATATTGTAATTGCCCGGTCTAATGAAGCTCCTGCTTCCTCGCCCAAGTCCCCTCTTACTCCTTTTAACTGATAGAGTTTCGTGGCAATCCCCCGCTGTTTCCCAGCACGCTTATCATAATTCCGGACATAGGAAGCGATCTCCCTCAAATAATGCCTGCGCTCATTGGTAATGATTTGATTTTGCTTTTCTGAAATAACATGACGTTGAAATGGAATTTCTGCTTCCCACTGATAATCTTCATTCATCCGATCAATCAATGAAGCAAATAAAGCGTTTGTTCCTTCATCATTAAATTGACTCGCTATTGTACCAAAGACAGGGAATTTGGTTTTATCCTGATGAAATAGCATATGGCTGCGCTCATATTGCTTTCGCACTTGATTAAGCGCATCCTCTGATCCTTTTTGTTCAAATTTATTAATGACGATAAAATCAGCATAATCAATCATATCGATTTTCTCCAGCTGTGTAGGTGCACCAAACTCTGCAGTCATAACATACATAGATAAATCCGTAATATCTGTAATTGCTGCATCGCCCTGCCCTATTCCACTTGTCTCCACAATGATGAGATCATAGTCTGAGGCACGTACCACTTCTATCGCATCCTGAATTGAATCAGAAAGCTCTGTGCCTGAATTTCTGGTAGCAAGAGAGCGCATATAAATCCGGTCGGAAAAAATAGCATTCATTCGGATACGGTCTCCAAGTAAAGCACCGCCTGTTTTTCGCTTGGAAGGATCGATAGATAAAATCGCTACCTTCCGCTCCTGAATTTCATTCAAAAATCGGCGGATAAGTTCATCGGTCAGAGAGCTCTTTCCTGCTCCACCTGTTCCCGTGATTCCAAGTACAGGAATTTTCTTTTTGGAATGAGCAGAGAACTTTTCTAAAACCTGTTTCTTAGTTTCTTGTTCCCCATTCTCCATTAAGGTGATGAATTTACCGATTGCCAGCCGGTCCCCTTCTTTTAATCGCAAGAAGTCTTTCTCTATATCTATCGGCGGGATAAAATCACATTTTTCCAGCATACGGTCAATCATCCCTTGCAGGCCATATTTTCTTCCATCATCAGGAGAAAACAGCCAGGCAACTCCATATTCATGAAGCTCTTTGATCTCTCGCGGAAGAATGGTTCCTCCGCCACCACCTAAAACTTGAATATGCGCCGCATCCAGCTCTTTCAACAAATCAATCATATATTTAAAATATTCGACATGTCCGCCTTGATAAGATGAGATTGCAATCCCCTGTGCATCCTCTTGAATGGCTGCATAGACTACTTCTTCTACCGAACGGTTATGCCCAAGGTGAATAACCTCAGCACCGCTGGCCTGCAGAATACGCCGCATAATATTTATGGAAGCATCATGCCCATCGAACAAGCTGGATGCCGTCACAAAACGAATGGGATGCTTTGGCGAATAACGCTCTTCTGTCATGCTTCATCCTCCCCTTTAACTAGATTCCAAGATTTCTGGACTTTCATATGTTTACAGCCAACAATTCACTTGTTTCATCTGTAATTCTACGTATTCATCGATAGTAAATTCTTTTTGAATCATCCAGCGGCGGAAGCACCACATATGTCCACTGACGACAATATTATTTGCCAAAAAATAAATTTCTTTAGAGCTCAGCTTTTCTTTTAAGGAAACAGTCAAGAGCTCCTCCATCATTCCAACAACCTTACGCTCCTGCTCCAGCACAAACTTGCGCTTTTCTTTATTTAATGATTTCGTTTCCTGATACAGCATTAAAATTTCAGGCTGTATGGTATCCATAAAATAAAGATATTGCCGGATGGCCTGACGCAGACTTTCGTCTGATGGATTATCTACAGAAATCGTTGCTGTAAGCTGATCACGCACTTGATCATGTACAAATTCGCAAACAAGAAAAAGCACATCCTCTTTTGTTCTAATGTATTCATATAATGTGCCAATGCTGAATCCAGATTCTTTGGCAATTTCTCTTGTCGTAGTCCGGTGAAAGCCTTTTTCCTTAAACAGCCGCATGGCCCCTTCAATAATTTGTTTTCTGCGCCGCATTACGAGCTCCTGGTCTTTGACAGAGGAGCGGATCTGATCTTCACTCATCACTCAACCTCCTTTTTGTAAATGAGATTTCATTAAATGGGCGGTTCTCTATGATAAAATCAGTGTTTATTCCTCCATAGCATTCACAAATATTATGTTCAGCTTCAATTACTGAAAGAGAATATATTTATTTTGTCAGCATCCGTCCGATAACAAGCCGCTGGATTTCATTTGTACCCTCGTAAATTTGCGTAATCTTAGCATCACGCATATAGCGCTCCACTGGATAGTCTTTTGTGTATCCATAGCCGCCAAAAATTTGCACTGCTTCTACGGTAATACGCATCGCCGCATCACCTGCGAATAATTTCGACATGGCAGATGCTTTTCCATAGGCTTTTCCAGCTGATTCTAGCCATGCAGCCTGGTAGGTTAACAGACGGGCTGCTTCGATATCTGTTGCCATATCTGCCAGTTTGAAGGATATGCCTTGGTTGGCTGCAATCGGCTTGCCGAATTGCTCTCTTCCCTTCGCATAAGCTGCAGCTGCATCCAGTGCTCCTTGCGCAATTCCCAGAGCCTGTGCAGCAATGCCGTTTCTGCCTCCATCTAATGTGGTCATTGCAATTTTAAAACCGTCTCCTTCTTCCCCCAATACATTTTCTGCAGGTATTCTGCAATTCTCGAAGATTAACTCTGTAGTAGGAGATGAACGAATGCCAAGCTTCTTTTCTTTTTTGCCGAATGTGAAGCCATCTGTTCCTTTTTCAACAATAAATGCAGTAATGCCTTTATGTTTTTTATCCGCATCTGTTTTTGCAAAAACAATATAGAGATCTGCCACGCCGCCATTTGTGATCCACACTTTGCTGCCATTCAATATATAATCCGTACCGTCTCTTTTAGCTGTTGTTTTCATCGACACTACATCGCTGCCGGCCCCAGGCTCTGATAAGGCATAAGCCCCCAGCGCTTCTCCAGTTGCAAGCCGTTGTAAAAAGTTCTGCTTCTGTTCTTCATTGCCATATTTATAAATTGGCCAGCTCGCCAAAGATAAATGAGCCGAAAGCGTTACTCCCGTGGAAGCACAGACACGCGATAGTTCCTCTACTGCAATCACATAGCTCACATAATCGGAACCTATCCCTCCATATTCCTCCGGCCAGGGGATACCTGTTAATCCAAGCTCTGCCATCTGATTGAAAATCTCCCTGTCAAATCGCTCTTCTTCATCCCTCTCCGCCGCTGTCGGCTCCACTTCATTTTCAGCAAAATCTCTGACCATTTTCCGCAGCATTTCTTGTTCTTCGGTTAATTGAAAATTCATTTCTATCTCCCCTTCAATAGCTCTTTAGATATCACGATATGCTGTATTTCATTCGTTCCTTCATAAATCTCCGTTACCTTCGCATCACGAAACAGCCTTTCAACAGGATATTCTTTGGTATAGCCATAGCCGCCATAAATCTGAACAGCCTCAATTGCATTTTGCATTGCTGCTTTTGTTGCTGTCAGCTTCGCCATAGACGTTTCCTTTATACAGGCTTGATTCATTTCAATCCGTTTTGCTGCTTGATAGGTTAATAGCTTTGCCGCTTCCACCTTCGTCGCCATCTCTGCCAGCTTAAAGGAAATCCCCTGATTTGCTGCAATCGGTTTGCCAAACTGCTCCCTTTCCTTTGCATAAGCAACGGAATAATCCAGCGCTGCCTCCGCAATACCGAGACCCTGGGCCGCAATGCCAATTCTCCCGATATTTAAGTTAGCCATCGCTATTTTAAAGCCCTGCCCTTCCTTACCAAGTAGATTCTCCTTAGGAATCCGGCATTGCTCAAAGGTTAGTTCAACCGTACTTGAACCCTTCAATCCCATTTTCTTTTCATTCTTTCCAATCACCAGACCCGGACTATCTCTTTCAACAATAAAAGCACTGATCCCGTCCTTATCACCACTTGTTCTGGCAAATGTAATAAATGTATCGGCATATTCCCCGTTAGTAATAAATACTTTTGAACCGTTCAATACGTACATATCATCGACCAGCTTAGCCGTTGTTTTTAAACCGCTTGCATCTGAGCCGGAATTTGCCTCTGTTAAAGCAAAAGCACCTAAGTATTCTCCGGAAGCAAGCTTGGGAATATATTTCTTTTTCTGTTCCTCCGTTCCAAAATAAAGAATCGGATTTGTGCCGACAGAGGTGTGTACCGACAAAATAACACCAATTGTTGCACTTGCCTTTGACAGCTCGTGAATCACACGGATATAGGAACTGAAATCCATACCGGCACCCCCATACTTCTCCGGTATAGGAATACCCATTAATCCAAGCTCTCCCATCTTCGCAATAATTTCTTTCGGAAAACGGTCTTCCTCCTCCATCCGCCCGACTTCCTTGGCAATCTCATCGCGGGCAAAGTCTTGAACCATTTTGATTAACATTTTTTGTTCCTCTGTTTGTGTAATAATCAATATGCATACCCCTTCCACGTTCAATACGTGTTCTCTTTTTTAATCACTATATGTGTAAAAGCCTCTGCCTGCCTTCTTGCCGAGTCTTCCTGCCTGCACGTACTGTCTCAGGAGCGGGCATGGACGATATTTACTGTCTCCGAAGCCTTCGTGAAGAATCTCCATAATGGATAAGCATGTATCCAGACCAATGAAATCTGCCAACTGCAGCGGCCCCATTGGATGATTCATCCCCAGTTTCATTACCTGGTCCACATCTTCTATACTCGCAATCCCTTCAAAAATGGTATAAACTGCTTCATTAATCATCGGCATCAGAATGCGATTGGAAACAAAGCCCGGAAAATCTTTCACCTCTACATCCTGTTTATCTAAGGCCTCCGACAATTCTTTAACTGTCTGGTAAGTTGCTTCACTCGTTTCCAGTCCCCGAATAATTTCAACCAGCTTCATCACGGGAACAGGGTTCATAAAATGCATGCCGATAAATTGCTCAGCTCTATTGGTGACAGAAGCAATTTCAGTAATCGGCAAGGAGGATGTATTGGTCGCAAAAATGGTATGCTTCGGTGCAAGCTCATCAAGCCGTTGGAATACTTCTTTTTTCACTTCCACTTTTTCAACAACCGCTTCAATAATAAAATCAGCTGTAATCGGATCTGCATCCAGATCAACAACAAGCTGCAGACAATTTAACGCCTCTTTCTTTGTATCCGCTTCCATTTTTCCTTTAGCAATATCCTTATCAAATATCTTCTCAATATACTGCTTTCCCCTTTTCAGCGCCTCTATGTTTGTATCATACATTTTCACCTGATAGCCGGAACGGGCAAAAACGAGCGCAATTCCTGCACCCATTTGCCCTGCTCCAATAACCATTACTTCTTTTACAGTCATGATAACACGCTCCTTTTAGAAGTTTTTTTAACGCACACAATTAATCTGCCGGTACTTCAATTAAAACAGCATCTCCCTGGCCGCCTCCGCTGCAGATCGCCGCAATGCCTTTTCCACCGCCGCGGCGTTTTAACTCGTGGATTAATGTTAGGATAATCCGATTACCGCTTGCGCCAATCGGATGTCCCAGCGCGACTGCTCCACCATTGACATTTATTTTTTCCTCATCAATATCTGCAATTTGTCCGCTTGCCAGTGCAACAACTGCAAATGCTTCATTAATTTCGTAGAGATCGATTTCTTCCTGGGATACACCTGTTTTTTCTAACAGACGATTAATTACTAAGCCTGGAGTCTGCGGAAAGTTTTTTGCTTCCACTGCTACTTCCGCATGGCCTAAAATTGTTGCCAGCGGCTTTTTATTTAATTCCTTTGCTTTTTCATCTGACATGACAACTACAGCACTCGCTCCATCGTTCACACCAGGTGCGTTGCCTGCTGTAATGGTGCCGTCTTTATCGAATGCAGGCCGTAGCGCAGCTAATTTCTCAACAGTTGTTCCTTTTCTCGGTGTTTCGTCTTCACTGACAACAATCGGCTCACCTTTACGGACAGGGATTTCTACAGGAACAATTTCATCTGCAAACTTCCCTGATTCGATCGCATTTACTGCCAGCTGCTGACTCCTCGCTGCCCATTCATCCTGGCGTTCACGTGACACTTTAAAGGATGCAGCTGTGTCGTTGCCATAGCTTCCCATATGGTTTCCTGTAAAAGTGCAGGTAAGACCATCATGAATCATTAAATCCTTTACCGATTTATCACCCATGCGGTTTCCCCATCTGGCATCAGGTAAAAAATATGGTGCATTGCTCATGCTTTCCATTCCGCCGGCAACAATTATATTTTCTTCGCCTAACCGGATTAATTGATCTGCCAATGTAACACTGCGCAGCCCGGAAGCACAGACCTTATTAATTGTTTCTGTTTTTACCTCCCATGGAATGCCTGCCTCCACTGCAGCCTGCCTTGACGGAATTTGTCCCTGTCCACCTTGCAGAACGGTTCCCATAATCACTTCATCTACATCTGCACCATCAAGTTCAGCTCTTTCTAATGCTGCTTTAATTGCTGCTGCTCCCAGATTTACTGCTGTTAACGGTGTTAATGCTCCCCCAAATTTCCCAAAAGGGGTGCGCGCCCCCGCAACAATAACCGATTTTCTCATAATATATAGCCTCCCTTTATACTTCGAACGAACGCTCGTTCAATGAACAGTAGAAAGTATAGAGAGGACACCCGCCCTCTCTATACCTTTATGCTGTTTTTTCTTCATTTTGTTCAAAAACAGATAGTGCCAAAATCTCAGCAACATCCATTGTACCAATATCCTCTTCTACTTCTTTTGCTTTTGTGCCATCACTCAGCATTGTTAAACAATATGGACATGCACTTGAAATCATTGACGGCTGTACTTGTAATGCCTGCTCTGTACGCGCAACGTTAATCCGGTTTCCAGTCGTTTCTTCTGTCCACATTAAGCCGCCGCCCGCGCCACAGCACATTCCATTTTCACGGCTACGGTTCATTTCCACCAGCTCCAGGCCTGGAATAGCCTTCAGTATTTCCCGAGGTGGATCGTATACGCCATTATATCTTCCTAAATAACAGGAATCATGATAAGTTAATCTTTCATTTATTGCTTTTTGCGGCTTCAATTTTCCTGACATAATCAGGTCATAGAGCAGCTGTGTATGATGATATACCTCTGCCTCAAATCCAAAGTCAGGGTATTCATTCTTAAATATATTGTACGCGTGCGGGTCTATCGTGACAATTTTCGTGACGTCATTCTTTGTAAATTGCTTGATATTTTTCTCCGCAATTTCCTGGAATAAAAACTCATTACCAATCCGTCTTGCTGTATCACCAGAGTTTGCCTCTGTATTTCCCAGGATAGCAAAGCTGACATCGGCCTGGTTCATTAATTTTGCAAAGCTGAGTGCAATTTTTTGGCTGCGGCTGTCAAAGGAGCCCATCGAGCTGACCCAGAATAAATACTCGAATGTTTTATCTTCCTTCTTCAATTCCTTCACTGTCGGAATATAAACGGATTCATCTTCATCACGCCATTTAATCCGATCCTTCTTGGATAATCCCCAGGGATTGCCCTGACGTTCAATATTCATGACAGCACGCTGAATATCAGAATCCATTTTTCCTTCTGTCATGACTAAATAACGACGCATATCAATAATCGTACCAACATGCTCATTATTTACAGGGCAGGCATCCTCACAGTTCCGGCAGGTCGTACATCCAGACAGCTCCTCCTCTGTGATTACATCACCAATCAAGCTCATACTTTGAACGGATGCAGCAGCTTCCTTGCTTGCAGAAGCCTGGTTGCCTGCAGCTCCTGAAAAGGCGTAGGAAGGAACCCAGGCTGATTTGCCGGTAACTGCCGCTCCTTTTTCCGTTAAATGGTCCCGGACCTTAATCATAATATCCATCGGCGAAAGCATTTTTCCTGTGCCAGAAGCCGGACACACATCCGTACAACGGCCGCATTCCACACAGGCATAGAAATCTATCATCTGATGCTGCTTGAAGTCTTCTACCTTCCCGACTCCAAAAGCAATCTCCTCTTCACTTTCTTCATCCATATCCTCTAAATCAAAATCAAGCTTTTCTAATTTCCCGGGTACCTGCTTGCTCAGGAATACATTGATTGGTGCAGCAATTAAGTGTGCATGCTTGGACTGCGGCACATACACCAAGAATGTAAGCAATGTTACCGTATGTACCCACCAGGCAATATAAAATAGCACCATCGCTGTACCTGCTGAAACACCGCCAAATAAGCTGGCAAAGATACTGGCAACCGGCTCTGCCCATGTTACTTCATGTCCGTGCCAAATCATAGCCATTCCATTTCCAAACAGTACGGAAACCATTAATGTACCGATAAAAATAAGAACAAGCCCTGCTTTAAATCCCCTTTTCAAACGGACCAGTTTCTCCATATAACGGCGGTAAAATGCCCATACAACTGCAACTAAAATCATCAGCGTCACGAGCTCCTGGAAAAAGATAAATCCCGGGTAGAGCACGCCGAACGGCAAATGGTTTCCAGGGGAGAGCCCTTTGATAAACATATCAATAGCTCCGAACTGAACCAGGATAAAGCCATAAAACATCATGACATGAATCGTACCGGATTTTTTATCCTTTAATAGCTTCGACTGCCCAAATACATTTTTTATAATGCGCTGGATTCTCAACTTTATCTCGCCATCAAACTCTGATTTTTGTCCAAGTCTGATATAAGTAACCCGTGTTGCAATGACTTTGGCAAATAAGAATAGTGCATAGCCCGTCACAGCTAAAAATGCTATCCAATTAATCATCAGAAATGTATCCAATATCATTTCCCCCTCTATATATTATAATATAAATTGTTAGCGTTTTCATATTTTAATAAAAAATAATTCTATCTCTACTTTAAAACATGAATGAACATTCAGTCAACCTATTTCAAGGGAAATAACGATATTTTTTAGATTGATATATCAAATTGAACGTAAATAAATATCCTTTAACAGGAATTAAGTTTATGAATAACCTGCATAAGGAATTCCTTTCAATTACGTGTCTTTAATGTAATCAAAAAATCCCACAAAGAAATCAACCATTTCTCTGCGGGATTTTTTTGATCATCTTCAAATTACATTTTCTCCGGAGCAGTTACTCCCAAAATACCTAATCCATTTGCCAATGTTTGACGCACAGCTTTCATTAAAGCAATACGTGCGCCCGTACGCTCGGGATTATCTGCATCTAATACTTTCTCTGCATTATAGAAGCTATGCAGCGTCGATGCCAAATCAAATACATATTGGGTTACTTTATGCGGTGTTTGTTTATCTGCTGCATCTGCAATCACTTGCGGTAGCTCCCCTACTTTTTTAAGCAGATCCAGTTCCTTTTCCGCTGTTAATAGGGACGCATCGAACGCTTCCTCTGTTGCAAAGCCTTTATTTTTTGCCTGTTCAAGCATTGTACAGATACGTGCATGTGCATATTGAACATAGTAAACCGGGTTATCATTGGATTGTGATTTTGCCAAATCCATATCGAAATCCAATTGCGAGTCATTTGAGCGCGCAACAAAATAATAACGTACCGCATCAATTCCTACTTCATCCATAAGCTCTCTTAACGATACAGCTTTACCTGTACGCTTACTCATTTTAACTTTTTCTCCGCCTTCAAACAGGTTTACCATTTGAATAATTTTCACGGAGAATTTATCGACTGGATAACCCATAGCCTCAAGAGCTGCACGCATTCTTGGTATATAACCATGGTGATCTGCGCCCCATACGTTAATAATCTGATCAAAGCCGCGGTCTAATTTATTTTTATGATAAGCAATATCCGGAGTTAAATAGGTGTAAGCTCCATCCTGCTTGATAAGTACACGGTCTTTATCGTCCCCGAATGCTGTCGTCTTAAACCATAATGCCCCATCTTTTTCATAGGTATAGCCGCCATCTTCCAGCACTTTTAAAGCATCATCAATCTGATTATCCTTAAAGAGTGAACGCTCGGAGAACCAGCTGTCAAATTCAACACGGAAATCTTTTAAATCATTTTCAATATTACGCAAGGAGGCTTTAAGTCCATATTCTTTAAAATAATCCAGACGCTCTTCATGTGATCTCTCCGCCCAGATATCTCCTTCTTCTTTCACAAGCGTTTTCGCAATATCAATGATTGCCTGCCCATGATAGCCATCTTCCGGCATATCAACAGACTGTCCTAATTCCTGCAAATAACGAGCTTCTACCGATAAACCTAAATTATTAATTTGGTTTCCTGCATCATTAATATAATATTCTCTCTCTACTTCATAGCCGGCAGCTGCAAAAAGATTACACAAAACATCTCCAAACGCCGCATTTCTTGCATGACCTAAATGGAGATCTCCGGTCGGATTAACGGATACAAATTCGACTTGCACCTTCTCGCCATTGCCGTCCTTCGAAGTTCCATAAGCATCTCCAGCCTCAAGCACCGTTTCAATCACTTCACCTAAGAAATCCTGCTTCATATAGAAATTAATAAATCCTGGTCCGGCAATATCTACCTTTTCAATGGATGCTTTCTGCTTATCTAATTTCGCTACAATATCATCTGCGATTTGACGTGGTGCTTTTTTTGCAATCCGTGCCAGCTGCATCGCAATATTGGTAGCAAAATCGCCATGCGCTTTATCTTTTGGTTTTTCCAGAATAATATTGGGAATGGTGTCCTCTGTTGCAAGCTCTGCAGCAATGACGGCTGTATGAATTTGTTCCTTTAATGTTTCTTCTGCTTGTGCTAATACGTTCATTTCCTGTTTCCTCCTTGTTTCATCCCCCGCAGGCAGTTTAAGGAACACGCCCGTACCGGTGGATTGCTCTTACGCCAGAAAGGGATTCCACTAACGTTCCGCCCCTCCTGTCATGGCTTTACTTTTGGCAATTCCTCCCCCGCTTACTCTCTTTGCATTTCTTGAAGGCAAGGGGAATTCTTACTTATTTTGTTGAAAATTGCAGCTCGAGCTGATGCTTACGTTCTATTTGGCCATTCAGCTTCATTGTATAATTCATATCAAGCACCCGCGGCATTGTATCCTCTCTAAATGTGATGGATTCCACAAAAGTTTCCATATGAATATTGCCATGCATATGCTGATAAATATTTTCTGTTTTTTGACCTAACTGAAATTGCTGATTCATTTGGATGGCACCTGTGCGCTTTATAGAAACACGCTCTGGACGAATCATAATCATATTCTGGATGGTTCCGGCTTCTTCAACCTCTTCCTTGTATCTCAGCACATCGATGTCGCCTTTTTTTGTCCATTCCCCAGTAAAAGTCTGCTCCTGGGTTTCCTGATCGCCTGAATCCAAATCAAAAATCAGTGTCTTCAACGTAATATTGACATGTTCGGAATTTTGTTGCATAGGTACTCCTTCTATCATTTTTCTTAATTTAATGTATTTGTTTATTATATCTATAAAACACTATGATAAGCAATACTCTTGCTGATGAAAAACTTTACCACGGCATAAGAGCCCATAATCCCCCTTACTTTTATAGAAATATCTATTTTAATCTGGATGTCGAAAATCTCCCGCTAAATCAAGTTTCACTTTACAGGTTTATAAAATCATTTCTTTTTCCATAATGAAGAGAGAGGATATACAAACTCCAGTATCACCATTTTAGTGAAGACACATTATTTTTGGAGACGATGAAGGATGAAATCATTAAAAGAACTGCGCCTAATCTACAAGCTGATTGGCGGTATCATTTTACTGATGATTGCTGGAATATTAGCGATCTACTTATTAGCTTATTTAATGGGACCGCCAAATCTCAGTAATCAATCTCCCGCTATTTTTTATGATCAGGAAGGAGAAATCATTGAAGATAGCTTTGGAGATTCTTATGAATGGGTTTCTTTAGACAATATAGATCCTTCTGCTATTCAGGCAACCCTGGTTATAGAAGATAATCGCTTCTTTGATCATAACGGTCTTGATTTCTTTCGTATTGCGAAATCATTGTGGAATAATTTTGTTTCCGGCTCGTTGAAGGAAGGAGCCAGCACCATCACACAGCAATATGCAAGAAATCTCTATCTATCTCCAAAGAAAACCTGGTCCCGGAAGCTGCAGGAAGCTTTCTATGCCATTCGCTTAGAAATGTTTTATTCTAAGGAAGAAATCTTAGAAGGCTATATGAATACTATCTATTATGGACACGGCGCTCATGGGATTGAAGCTGCAAGTAATTATTTTTTTGGAAAGCCTGCTGATCAGCTGTCCCTGGCAGAAGCAAGTATGCTGGCTGGAGTTCCAAAGGGACCTACCTATTATTCTCCATTAAATAATTTAGAAAATGCCACTAACAGGCAGCAGCTTATTCTTAAAAGGATGCTTGATAATGAGCTTATTTCTGAGGCGGACTATACTGCAGCAATAAATGAAAAATTAAATTATCAAAAACAGGCTCCTGTTGAAGAAGCGGCATCTTTTTTTAAGGATCAGGCATTAAAAGAAGCTGCGCAGATTTTAAATAAGGACGTAGAAGAGGTAAAGCTTGGTGGTTACCGGCTCCACACAACTTTAAACAGTGATTATCAGCAGGAAATGGAAGCAGCAGCTGCCCAAACCATCGATGAAAAGAGCGACTTGGAAGCTGCCGGCATTTCTATTGTCCCGCAAACGGGTGAAGTAGTAGCAATGGTGGGTGGAATCGATTATCATACAAGCAGCTACAACCGGGCAGTCGATGCCAAAAGGATGCCAGGCTCTACCTTTAAGCCAATTTTATATTATGCTGCATTGGAAAACGGTTATACAGCCAGTACGACTTTAACCAGTGAAGCTACTTCCTTCCAGCTTTCTGATGGTTCTACGTATCAGCCGAGTAATTTTAACGGGTATTATGCAGATGCGCCAATCACGCTTGCTCAGGCAATTGCTTTATCAGATAACATTTATGCTGTGAAAACAGCACTTTATATAGGCGGAGACCGATTTATAGAAGCAGCGAAAAAATTTGGGATTAAAAGCGATTTAAATTCAGTCCCTTCCTTAGCCCTCGGCACTTCTTCTGTTTCTGTGATTGAGTTGACAAATGCTTATGCCCGTCTTGCAAATGGAGGGAAGGCAGTCACTCCTTATCTGATTGAAGAAATTACAGATGCTGATGGAAAATCCCTTTACTCACATAAACCAGAGGAGGGAAAGGCGGTACTGGATGAGAAAAAAGCTTTTATTCTGACACAGCTTCTTACAGGAATGTTTGACGAGACGTTAAACGGCTATACGAGTGTCACCGGGGCAAATGTCAATAATCAGCTGACTGATATTTATGCCGGCAAATCCGGTACGACAGACTTTGACAGCTGGATGGTCGGATACAGCCCCGTTATTTCTACCGGTATTTGGGTCGGGTATGATGACCATAGAGAAATGACTAATGTAGCAGAAACAGCTTTTTCAAAAGAGATATGGGCAAATTACATGGAGAAAATTGATCAGGATGGAAAAAATGTCTTTTCCATGCCCTCTGGTGTTGTTGGCCTCCCAGTTGATCCTGTCAGCGGATTACGGGCAGATGTAAGCTGTGAAAAAAGCAGAATTATGTTTTATGAAAAGGGTACTGAACCGCTTGGATACTGTCATAATGATGAAGCAGAGCAGCAGGATGAAGAAATAGATAAGCCGGACAGAGGGGTTTTGGAAAAGTGGTTTGAAATGTTATTCTAATATCATGTAAACTCTACTCATATCAGAATAGAAAAACCCTCTAAACGAGGGCAAATTATCAAGTATTCATTTTTAATATATTTAAAGCTGATCTTACCGCAGCATCCTGAAGGTCAAATCCCGGATGCTGTGATTTTTTTATGTCAAACCAGCTCCTGACTTTTTAATTGCTCTAAAAAATAGTCTAATTGCTTTTGCGTCCTATTCAGCATGGCATCATCTAAAATTGGGTTTTCTCTCGTTTTATCAATTTCGCTATCTTGAAAATATAAACCTTTTAAGTTTTGGCTTTTCAGTGTAGCAAGTAATGGTTTTAGAGCATAATCCAGCGCCAATAAATGAGAGAGGCTTCCCCCTGTCATAACCGGCAGTGAAACAGTTCCCCGTAAAACATCCTGAGGCATAAGATCAAATAATGCTTTCAGCACTCCTGCGTAAGAAGCTTTATATACAGGGGATCCGACAATAATTCCCTCTGCTTTTTCCAAATCAGCTGCTATCTCTTTTATTTTTGAACTTTGAAAGTTGGCAAATAATAAATCTTCAGCATCCACATCTCTGACAGATATATATTTCACAGAAAAGCCTTTCTGCTCCGCCCGGTTACCCAAATAATAAAGAATGCGTTCTGATCTGGACAGTGGCGAAGGGCTTCCTGATATAATAACAATTGCACTCACATTCATTCTCCTTTCCTTCTTTAAAGAGGATATTCAAACAGCCCAATAAAATAATCCTGTGAATTTCTCTGTTCTCTTTGAACACGTACTTTTAAAACTAAACTCTATCCGGCAGGTGTTCCTAGTTTTTAAAACGATTTTCAGGAACCGATAATCCGAGATTCCCCCGTAAAGTATCGCTTTTACCATCACTTTGAAAGGAACCTTTCCTCTCCAGCAGCGGAAGTACATGCTTCAGAAAATCATCATATTGCTTCCCTAATACATACATACTAATTACAAACCCATCTGCAGCTTCATTCTCTACCCATTCAATCATTTTGTCAGCAACCTGCTCATAGGTGCCGAAAAATTCATTTCTTGGTGTAGCAACACTTAAAGCAACCTCTCTTAATGTTAAATTCTCTTCTTTTGCCCGCTTTTTGATATCATCCGTCGTGGATTGAAAGCTGTTTTTCCCGACATCGCCAATATCCGGGAATGGCTCATCTAATGGAAACTGACTAAAATCAAAATGGTCAAAGAAACGTCCTAAATAGTTGAGTGCTTCCTCGATACTGATTAAATTTTTAATTTCATTATATTTTTCTTCTGCTTCTTCCTCTGTCGCGCCAATAATCGGAGATAGAGCAGGTAAAATTGCAATATCCTCCGGTTTTCTTCCATTTTCTGCAGCCAGCTTTTTCAATGCACGATAATATTCCTGAGAGCTTTCTAAAGTGGATTTATTCGTAAAAATTGCTTCCCCGTGTTTTGCCGCAAATCGTATTCCGGTTTTAGACGATCCAGCTTGAAAAATAACCGGCTGTCCCTGCCTGGAACGGTTAATATTTAATGGACCTTCTGCTTTAAAAAATTCTCCTGAATGATTTAAACGGTGCATCTTCTCCGCATTAAAAAACTGACCTGTTTCCCTATTTCTGACAAAGGCATCGTCTTCCCAGGAATCCCATAATCCTTTGACAACGTCTAAATATTCATCTGCCATTTGATAACGCACCTTATGCTCTGGATGATTTCCTTTATTAAAATTGGATGCTGTTCCTTCCAATGGGGAGGTAACGACATTCCATCCAGCTCTACCTCCTGATAATTTGTCTAAAGAGGCAAATTGACGTGCAATATTAAATGGTTCACTATACGTTGTTGAAACAGTTCCCGCTAAGCCGATTTTTTCTGTGACTGCTGCCAAAGCCGATAATAATGTTAACGGTTCAAAACGGTTGAGAAAATGCGGAATGGATTTTTCATTAATGTGCAGCCCATCTGCAATAAATACAAAATCCATTCCGGCTGCTTCTGCTTTTTTGGTGACAGATATATAATGGTTCAAATTAACGCTGGCATCATCAGGTACTTCCTCTGACTTCCAGGAGTTCATATGTCCACCCGGTCCTTGTATCATTACTCCAAGTTTCATTTATTTTCTTCCTCTCTATTGTTCTTCTGCTAAAAAGTCGACATCAAACCATTTTAAAGATATTTCAGAAAATGTTCCGTCTTCCTTCAATTTTTCAATGGATTGATTAATTTCCGCGATTAATTCCTGATTTTCTTCTGTCTTTTGGAATGGCAGTGCTACCGGCTGATCCCCAAACGGTTCATCAACAATCTCAAGTGGAATATCCCGCTGACTAATCTGTGCCATCAGCTGCTCTCTGCCATAAATAAATCCGTCTACTTTTCCTGTATTAATATCGGTATAAGCTACATCCGTAGATTCATAAATAACTAATTCATAATCTTCTTCCGGGAAATTTTCTTTTAAGACATTTTCAAAATTGGTTCCTAAAATACTGACTAATTCTTTTCCAGCAAGATCATCTAATGATTCTATCTTCGGGTCTTTATTGGAGGTAGCAACAACTGCTTTTGAACTATAGTACGGATCCGTGAAATCATACGCTTCTCCCCGCTCAGGAGTTGCTGCAAAATTAATTGCTGTATCTACCTTTCCAGACTGCAAATTTGCCAGAACACCATCCCATTCTGTTAAAACCCACTCCACTTCATAGCCTATATCATCGAAAATGGCATTAAATATATCTACATTAAATCCAACAAGCTCTCCATCTTCCTGAAAGGTATGCGGAAATCCATCTGGTACTGCCCCGACCTTAATCACCTTCTCTTCCGATGAATCGCTTCCTTCTCCCTGACCGCAAGCCGCGGCAAGAAGTAAGAATGCAGCAGATACAAATAAAAGTAATTTTTTCATTTATTTCCCCCTTCGATTCATTTAAGAACCATTCGTATTTGACACAGGTTCAAGCCTTTGTCATTGTATATTCACCAATCAATTCCAGTCCAGCACTGGGGCTGTTAACTGTCCTAACAGCTCAAATGACTTGAAACGTTTCTTTCTGCTTTGAATCGGTGTATGCAGAATAAACTCATTAATTTGAAAGATATCTGCCAAACGGTCCAGCTCTTCCTTGATACTATCCGTACTTCCTGCAAGCAGCTCCACTTCCTGTTCCTTCACTTCAAAAGATTCATCTGTCTGGCTCCGGAACAATTCTATTTGCTCAGGAGACTGAACAGAAATAGAACGGCCGCTTTCTAATTGCAGCTTATAAATTTTATAATTACTTGTTTCTTTTTCTGCTTCTGCTTGTGTTTCTGCCGCAAAAGAAGCAATGGCAAGTGCAAATACACCTTTTGGATATATGCTTCGATATTCGCTTACTGCCTCTTGCAGAACTTCATCATTACCATTTAAAAATCGTGCAAATACAAAATTAGCTCTCTGCTCTGCCGCAAGTCTGGCACTATCTTTACTGGCCCCCAAAAGATAAATCGACGGGTTCTTCTTCGTTTCCGGTAAAGCTTTTGCGCCGTATAAAGAATGATCTTCCGGCAATTGATCAGAAATAAATTGCTGCAGCGTCTTGAATCTTTCATCAAACAAAATTTCCGGTCCTGCCCCGCCATATTGCAGTGCATTCGTTGATAATGAAAAACCGCCGGGAGCTTTCCCTACACCAAGCTCCACCCGCTCTGGTGCCAATGCAGACAGCACTTTAAAGTTCTCTGCTACCTTATAAGGACTGTAATGCTGAAGCATTACACCTCCTGAACCGATTTTAATAGAGGATGTTTTTGCTAATAAATAAGGAATAAGCACTTCTGGCGAACTCCCGGCTAAATCAAGTGATTGATGATGCTCTGACACCCAAAAACGGTTATATCCCCATTCCTCTGCTTTTTGTGCTAATTGCACTGTTGCTTCTAATGCCTCTTCTGTTGTCTCTTCTGAAAAGATAGGACTTTGATCAAGTATTCCCAGCTTATACCCCATTCCTTTCTCCTCCCATGTTCCAAAATTCTATTACCAGTCAACTAAAATTGCTTGATTGATTTCCATTTTCAATATCAAAAATTATTTTGAGTATACCAAGCGTTTTACAATGATTTATAAATTTAATATAGTATAGCATCCTATCAAATTCCCCACAATAGGCGCTGTTATAAATTATTATTAACCTGCTTATAGACAAAACCTATATGGCTTCGTCCAGGTATTCTCTGTTCACATTTTCTTATGTCATCTTCATATCTGATTACTATACTATGATTTGAGCAGCACCATGTTAACAATATACACAGTAACAGAGAAGCTTTTTTTAATTTTGTATGGCGGGATAATTTCATTTATTATAAATTCCCTCTCTTGTTTTGCTGGATGGCTCAAAACCGCAGAAGTGATATAACTCTCCTGATCATTTGAATATGAATCATAGTGACATTTTCCAACCCAATGTATATAATATTGATAAAATTACTTCGAATTAGGAGGGTTTTCGTTTATGAATATTGAAAACATCGAGGCCTTTGTACTGGTAAATCATTTTGGAAGTATCAATAAAGCTTCCCGTGCACTTTTCTTATCGCAGCCATCTGTCACCGCAAGAATCCAGTCTTTAGAACGGGAATTAGATACTCAGCTCTTTGAACGTGCAGGCAGACAACTCATCATTACAGAAAAAGCAAAAGAATTCCTTCCTTATGCAGAACAGATTATTGAGTTTTATAAAACTGGGAAAAAACAGTTGAAAACACATGAACTATCCGAACAAATAACTATTGGATGCACGCAGCTCATTTCCAATTATCTGCTTACCAGAATCATTCCGGCATTCTCCAGGAGATATCCGCAGGTTCAGGTAAAAGTAATTACTGGCTCAAGCGAAGCAATTCAGCATAAAGTATTAAATCAAGAAATAGACCTTGGTTTTGTCAAAAAAGGAGCCCATCCTCTCCTCACTTCTGAAATCGTGCTTGAAAGTCCTATTAATCTATTCGTTGAGCCGAATCATCCTTTTGCGGATGCCAGTTTGATTGATATAAATGATTTGGAAAAAGAGACCATCATCTTTTTTGAGTGCGGCTCCCTGGACTGGTCCATGGTGCGCAACCTCTTTCAGAATCTCAGCTTACAGCCAACCATCCAATATGAAGTAGATAATATGGAGCTGGCGAAGGGATTGATTATGAGCGGGAATGGGATTGGTTTCTTACCGGAAATCAGTGTACGAAAAGAACTTCAGTGTCAAAAATTAGTCCATATTCATTTAGATGTCCTATCCAATCTGTCTTTAAAAACAAACATGATTTCCTATACAAATGAAAAACCTGCTTATTATAATGCTTTGCTGGAAATTGCTCAAGAAGAGGGAAAAACATATAATCTTTTAGAACCTGAAGCAAGTGTTCAACAAAGAAGAGTTCCGGATTTTGAAGATTGAGAAGACATGTTTTAGTAAATAAAAGGAACTCTTCTCACATTATACCCCCGCTGCAAGACACAGCCGATTTATGCAGAAGCAATTATGCCCCCATTCAATACATTTGGTGACTTTTGAACATCCTCTTATAGAAAACCTCTATAAGAACTTCTTTAAATTCCTATAAGAAGAGTTATTGTTAGACGCAAATGCGCGTGATATACTAACCGATAATCTTAAAACCGATTAAATAACTAGGAATAGTTCACTTAATAAAAGAAAGGATGAATTACTCATGATAAAGGTTTCAAACTTACAGAAAAGCTATAAAAGCAATCAAGTTTTAAAAGGTATCAGCTTTCATGTGGATGAAGGCGAGGTTGTAGCAATTATCGGTCCCTCTGGTTCTGGGAAATCAACATTACTGCGATGCCTTAATTTTCTAGAAAAACCCAATGAAGGACATATTGAAATTGGCGGAATTTTCGTCGATACCGCCAAAGCTACTAAAAAAGAGATTCATCAATTACGGTTACAAACATCAATGGTTTTTCAACACTATAACCTTTTTAAAAACATTACTGCTTTAAAAAATGTCGCCCATCCTTTGAGGGTAACTAAAAAATTAGATAAGAAAAAAGCAGAAGAAATCGGCCGCCATTTATTGGAACAAGTAGGATTATCAAATAAAGCAGACCACTACCCCATTTCTCTGTCGGGCGGGCAGCAGCAGCGTGTAGGTATTGCCCGTGCGCTGGCGGTTAATCCAAATGCTATTTTATTCGATGAACCTACATCTTCTCTTGATCCGGAATGGGTAGGAGAAGTGCTCCGCGTCATATCAAGAATCGCAGACAAGGAAAAAACAATGATTATTGTCACACATGAAATGAATTTCGCACGGGAGGTTGCCGACAGGGTCATTTTTATGGATGATGGCTTCATTGTTGAACAGGGTACACCAGAAGAAGTTTTTGATTATCCTGCAAATGACAGAACGAAAAAATTCTTACGGGATTATCAAAGACAAATCACAGGGAAGACAGACAATAAAATGGAGAAATTCGCTATTGTCTAACACTTAAATTAGAAAAGATGGCGGTGTCCAAATATGAATTTCGATTTTAAATATATGTTTGAAATTATTCCTGAGCTTTTAACCTATGTGCCAGTTACGCTGTATATAGCGATTGCTTCCATGATTATAGCTGTCATTATTGCTATTTTTCTTTCTTTAATCCTGGTCAACCGAACTCCGGTTTTACATCAATTGGCGCTGATTTATATTTCTTTTTTCCGGGGGACTCCGCCGCTGGTACAGCTCTTAATGATTTATTTCGGGCTGCCTCAGCTGCTGCCTTCATTCAATTCTATTACTGCAATGACCGCTGCTATTCTTGCGTTTAGCTTAAATGTTTCCGCATACCTTGCAGAAATTTTCCGTGCAGGATTGGAATCGGTAGACAAAGGGCAGGCTGAAGCAGCACTGACAACCGGGATGACCTATCCGCAGGCATTAAAATCAATTATTCTGCCACAGGCTGCGCGAAATGCTATTCCAGCTACTGGAAACACCTTTCTTGGATTGCTGAAGAACACCTCCTTAGCATTTACAGTCGGAGTTACTGAATTACTTGCCCAAGGAAAATTATTGGCTACAGCCACGCTTCATTTCTTTGAAGCCTATATGGCAGTTGCACTGATTTATTGGGGATTAACTGCTTTATACAGCTGGCTGCAATCCTGGTATGAAAAGAAAATCAGCAAAGCATATGTCAGAGAAGTTTAAACATCGTTGTCTGGTCAAAGCTGGGGTGCAGTTATCGTGGAGAAGATAAAATTAAAATTCCAGGGCAAAAAAAGCAGTCCGTATCGACAAATTCGATACGGACTGCTTTTTGTCCTAGTAAACATGAGTTAGCCCATGTACTCATAGTTTACAAAGTATTTAAGAAAAGTACAAGAATTTCTAAATTTGTTCATAATTCATTCACAATTTTGTCAAAGATCAGCTTTCCATTCCTAATTGATCTTTCAGTTCTGAAGACGAATTTTCCCACATTTCAGGCTTGAATTCTTTCAGGAAGTTTCCTAATAATTTTTTTGAAGGCTCGTCCATATGTTCAACAATAATATGGCCTTTCAATGATTTCTCCATATGCTTCACATGCTCTGCCATGGATTTATAAGCTCGTTTGATTTCCCGATTAACGCGGATTTCACTGCCGGCAACTCCAGCATAATACGGACCATTTTCTCCTTTTTCCACTGTGACCCAGACAATCCAATAAAGCTTCCCGCCTTGTACTTCTTCACGGTCTCTAATCCATTTCACACGGCGCTCTACAGAACTTCTTGCATGCATCGCATCCATATCAACATATGCTTTACCTTCATTCGGATCTACAATAATCGATGACATATTTTCAAGGCTGACTGTTCCAGCTCCATAACCGCCATGACCATCTGTAGAATCGTCTTTTATAATTGTAAATGTATTTTTTTTCTTCTTTCCGTCTGTCAATGTTATTCCCTCCTGCTTCATTCTGACCTTTTTCCCATTCTACCACGTTCTAACAGGCTTTTTTAGTGAGAAGACTTATCCTGTAATTCATCAATAAATTGGAAGGCTTCATTCATTTCTTCATCTGTATATTTCAGCTTTGGCTTTACCTTATGTACTTTATCAATTATTTCCTCCCGCGGTAAATAAGAAAAATACAGCACCGTAGAGACAAGCTCCAAAAAGCGGGCACTGCAATCCTGCAGCACACTGATTCTGTCTTCTATTTCAGGAATATTCACTTTAAATTGATTTAAAAAAGTAGCTCCATCCTCTGTTATTGAATAGTGATATTGATGGTAATTACTTTTTTCTTCCTTTTCTTCATTTAAAAAGTTTAAATTACAGAGTTCCTCCACCCGCAATGTCAGTTCTTCTGAATAAGGTCCATAAAAATGGAATTGATATTTTTCTTCAAAGGGGACCCGGCATTGCTGCAAGATATAAATCATTTTCTGTAATTTCTTTCTTCCAGTTACTTGCTTGGCTTTAGAGAAAAAATAGAGCAGTTTCGCATGATTGTCTAACACAAATGGTCATTCCTTCCCGTACAATATATCTAGAATTCTTTTCTTCAAATCAGTATCTTCTATCGCTTGAATCCTATCCTTAGGAAAATACAGCTTATGGTCTGTCCTTTTTTTACCTGAAATCGCCTCGACAATATCAGAATGACGGGATAATTCCTTCAAACCGCCATCCGGCATCAAAAGGTGTATCGGCAGACGTTCCTCTTCTTCACCTGGACGATAAAAATCATACGGTAAATCAGAAGATGAATCCACCACTAAATAATATTTTGGATTAATACCCGCTTTTTTAAACAGCTGATAAAGCTCCATTCCTGCATTAATCTGAGGATCTGGGTTGTATTCCACATACTTAAATAAATGACGGTTAATAAACCGGTAGCATAAATCAGCTAAAATATCATCTTTTTCTTCCTGCCACTGCTGGAAATAGTAATATACAATCATATCATCCAGCTTTAAATAGTCTGACAGCTTCACTTTTTCTTCAAAAAATGAAATAAAGTGTGTCGGCTCCAGCTGAAATTGATAGGAATCATCTTCATAAAGCACCTTTGCACGTTGAAAGATTTTTGACAGGATAACCTCTGCACTTCTGGTTACAGGATGGAAATAAACCTGCCAGTACATTTGATAACGGCTCATAATATAATCTTCCACCGCATGCATCCCTGTTGATTTAATCACTACCTGATCATCCATCGGCCGCATAACACGCAAAATACGCTCCATATCAAAATGGCCGTAGCTCACTCCGGTAAAATAAGCATCGCGCTGCAGATAATCCATTCGATCCGCATCAATTTGACTGGATATCAGACTCACCACAAGCTTGTCTGAATACGTCTTGGCAATAACATCGGCTACCTTCTCAGGAAAATCAGCAGAAACTTTCTTCAATATCTGATTTACCTTCGTATCTCCCAGGATAATTTTTTGTGTAAACTGCTCATGATCCAGCTTGAATACTTTCTCAAATGAATGCGAGAATGGTCCGTGCCCTAAATCATGCAATAACGCTGCACAAAGGCATAGCAGCCGCTGTTCTCTATTCCATCTTTCACGATCTGCAAAATTATTGGTAATCCTTCTTACAATTTCATAGACTCCCAGGGAATGGTTAAAACGGCTATGCTCTGCACCATGAAAAGTCAGATTGGTGGTTCCCAGCTGTTTTATCCGGCGCAGCCTTTGAAATTCTGGTGTGGCAATCAAATCCCAGACAGCCCGGTCCCGGACATGAATATACCGGTGGACTGGATCTTTAAATACCTTCTCTTCTATTAATTGTTCATCTTTATATGCCATATATTTGTCCCCATCCGTATTTTCCGAAAAATTTTTCGCATACCTTTTTCAGAAAAGGTCCAGCGTATTTGTTTTCATATTTTTGATGAAGTGCTTTTTACTTCTTTTCCACATATGCTTTTATTATATTATAATATAGTTAATTAGCTGACGAAAGGTTTAGGATAAACTTATGAAAAATTGGAAAGAAATTATTCGACATAAAATATTTCGATACGTAGACCACACCACAGAGAATATGGTTGCAGGAAAGCCTAACACAGCCCTGACATCATTCGCCATTGATGACGCACTGGCAATTTCAGTCAGTGAGGAAGCTTCTCCTCCTGTGCTTCGTTTATGGATACACCCGGATACGATTGTTTTAGGTATTCCAGATTCACGCCTCCCTTATATCAATGATGGGATGGCGTTTCTAAAAGAAAAGCATTACCAGGGGATTGTCCGTAATTCAGGAGGGCTGGCTGTTGCTCTGGATGGAGGCGTACTTAATATTTCTCTCATTATTCCCGGGGCAGATAACTTATCCATATACGATTGTTATGAAGCGATGGTCCGTTTTGTTCAAGCAATGTTTGCAGATATAACAGAAGCTATTGAAGCATACGAAATTGTCGGTTCCTACTGCCCTGGGGATTATGATTTAAGTATTAACGGAAAAAAGTTTGCAGGGATTTCGCAGCGCCGGGTGAAAAGCGGCATTTCCGTTCAGATTTATTTAGATATTGAAGGAAACAGCAAAAAACGTGCTTCGTTAATACGGAAATTTTATCATATTGCGAAACGCGGTGAAGATACAGCCTTTACCTATCCTGAGGTAAACCCTGAAGTCATGGCTTCCCTCTCTGATTTATTGGGGGTTTCATTGACTGTTGAAGAGGTCAAGCGGCGTGTAAAGGACACATTAAAAGAATTCTCCGACGAAATAGTTATAATTCCGATACAGGATAAGGAACAGGAAAATTTTGATAAACGTTATCAGCAAATGATAAAACGGAATGAAAATATATAAGTGAATTTAACGAAGTATGAAAAAACAGCCCAACCGAATTCAGTTGGGCTGTTTTTTATTTATAAATTATTCAGCTGCTGCCTGCGCTGCAGTAATAAGTGCAAGGTTGTACACATCTTCTGTGCTACAGCCTCTGGATAAATCATTTACCGGTTTATTAAGACCTTGAAGAATCGGACCGACCGCTTCAAAACCGCCTAAACGCTGAGCAATCTTATAGCCGATATTACCAGCTTCCAGACTTGGGAATACAAATACATTTGCGTCCCCTTTAATCACAGAGTCAGGCGCTTTTTTCTCTGCAACACTTGGAACAAATGCAGCATCAAATTGGAATTCACCGTCAATTACGAGAGAAGGATCTTTTTCTTTTGCAATTGTCAATGCATCTGTAACCTTTTCTGTCTCTGGTGATTTCGCAGAACCGGCAGTGGAAAAGCTAAGCATCGCAACACGTGGATCCACATCAAATAATGCACCTGTTTTTGCGCTTTCTACAGCAATTTCTGCCAAGTCATTGCTGTCTGGAGCAATATTAATTGCGCAATCAGCAAATACATATTTTTCTTCATCTCTTACCATAATGAATACGCCGGAAGTTTTCTTCACGCCTTCTTTTGTTTTAATAATTTGTAATGCCGGACGCACTGTGTCTGCAGTGGAATGCGCCGCACCACTTACAAGACCATCTGCTTTATGCAAATAAATCAGCATTGTACCGAAATAGTTTTCGTCTAAAAGAATTTTCTTCGCATCTTCTTCCGTTGCTTTCCCTTTTCTTCTTTCAACAAAGGCATCAACCATTTCCTGAAAGCCTTCATAGTTTGCAGGATCAATAATCTCAAGTCCAGATACTTTTACATTAAGATCTGCTGCCTTTTGTTCCACCTCTTGCTTATTGCCAATGACAACGGGTGTAAGCACACCCTCTTCAGCCAGACGGCCTGCTGCCGTTAATACACGTTCATCTAATCCTTCAGGGAATACGATACGTTTGCCTTTTCCTTTTACTTTCTCTGTTAATTGTTCAAATAAACCCATGTTGAAACCTCCTATGATTGTTAACATATTAAAATGATAGTTACGGACTTTTTGCTTGGAAAAACCGATTCATTTTACCTTCAAATTCTCTTTAATGATATACCATTTAACCGCACAAATAAAGCCTTGAACCCTGAAAAATCAATGAAAAGGATTACAACTTCCTTTTATCTCCAACTGGTGATTTCTCCTCTATTTTGCAGATCAGGAAAGTACAAATTTTTCAGCAAAGCGGTCTTCAATACTTCTTAATTTTGACAAAGCCTTGACAATACAAAAAATAACATGATTTTGTACTTTTTTTATATGATTCGCACCCTATGGTTATGCTATAGTTAATATTGAATCAGTATTTAACTAAGAGTGCGTGTTCAAAAAGTAGCCAAATTAGAAGCAAGAAGATCAAGGCAACGTGACTTTTACGAACGCAGCGTATGTTTTTAAATACGTGAGTGTCGGAAAAGTCACGTTAACGCAGAGATTCGCCGCTTATCATTTGGAGACTTTTTGAATATCCTCTAATGTGAAGGAGTGTATATACAATGGCAGAAGCAGTAGTAACTGTAGACGGCTGGTCCGCATTACATGATACTCGTCATTTTGATTGGACATCTTGGAAATCAATCTCTGAGGACGAACGAAATAAAGCAATAAAAGAGTTTGAGGAGCTTATCAAACAGTGGGAAACAGTAGAAGAAAATAAAGAAGGTAGTCATAGTATATTCAAAGTTGTCGGAAATAAAGCAGATCTTATGTTTATTTTCTTACGCGAAACAATGGATGAGCTGGAAGAAATTAAAACAGCAATCAATAAATCTGTATTAGGTGATTTCTTAATTCCTGCCTATTCTTATGTATCCATAATTGAAATGACGATGCACGATCCAATGAAGGCTGGTAACGACCGGGAACTTTCTCCATACGTAAAAGAACGCTTAAGACCAATCATGCCAAAATGGGAGCATGCCTGCTTCTATCCAATGGCCAGACGTCGTGAGCCTGAAGCAAACTGGTTTGCAATTGATAAAGAAGAACGTACAAAATTACTTTACGAACATGGTATGACAGGACGTAAATATGCTGGTAAAGTCAAAGAAATCATTACTGGATCGATTGGACTTGACGAATGGGAATGGGGCGTAACGTTATTTGCTCATGACCCATTACAATTCAAGAAAATTGTTTATGAAATGCGCTTCGATGAAGTTACAACAAAATATGCAGAGTTCGGTGATTTCATCATGGGTAATTACTTAGCAACAGATGAACTAGCCGGTTACCTTGCATTATCTTAATGTTTATTTAAGAAGAGACTCAAAAGGGTCTCTTTTTTTGTGCAGAAAATAATCATGAAAAAACACTTACTTACATACATATCATTAATGAGCTTGCACCGAAGTTTTTCAGAAATGAGGTTGGTTTATGGCAGTTGTTGCTCATAACGAAGCGGAGGTTGATTTACTCGCCCGCTTAATGCGTGCAGAAGCAGAGGGAGATGGTGACCTCGGCATGCTGATGGTCGGTAATACAGGTATCAATCGTGTACTTGCCGATTGTTTAGACTTTACGGATATTCGAACGATAACGAATATGGTTTTTCAAAGTCCAGGCGGGTTTGAGGCAACGCAAAAGGGCTATTTTTATCAAAGGGCCAGAGAATCAGAGAAACGCCTTGCAAGAAGAGTCATCCAAGGTGAGATGCAGCATCCAGCTTCCAATTCACTTTGGTTCTTTATGCCTGAAGGGGCATGTCCTGCTCAATGGTATGGCCAATGGAATACCGGCCGATTCCTATCGCACTGCTTTTATGCTCCAGCTGAAAGTGAATGTCCTGCTGTGTACCGGTAGAAAATTTCATTTAAAGTATAGCTCAATTTTTTATAACGGGGGAGAGTGAAATCATGAGTGATCAAGCAAATCCAAATCAGCCAGTGAATAATAATCAGGCATACTATCCCAATCCATACTATTATTATCCACAAGCAACCGGGAACTTTTATCCATCCTATTCATTCAGGCAATATGCACAGCCGCCAAGCGGAAGTGGAAGTGGAGGCGGACAATTAACAAATCAACAATCCTTTATTGAGAATATCTTACGCTTAAACCGTGGGAAATTAGGCACTTTTTATCTGACATTTGAAGGTCAGCAGCCGACCTCATTCCGCGGCTATATTGAAGAGGCTGGACGGGATCATATTTTGATTCGTGAGGAAGACTCTGAACGGCGTTTCTTACTATTAATGGTGTATTTAGATTATGTACTATTTGACGAACAAATCAATTATTCCTATCCATATGGGAATCCTGGTAATCAGGATCAGTTATCCAACTACAACCCCAGGTAAAGTATTTGAAACAATAAATAAAGCGTAGACACAAACGACGTCTACGCTTTATTTTCTTAAACTGATAACTGTATTGTGAGGAGATAAAAATGCGACATCCTCTGGAAAAGTTCATACGAATTGAAGCTATTGCTATCATGGGCGGTCTATTCATTGGCATACTAGCCTGGATAACAGGTTGGATGCTCTTTTTATTCTTTGCCTGTTATCTTTTTGTGCTTAGCATGCTTGCGGATGCTTTGATTTTGATGCATACGCACAGGAGCTCTGATGCTGTCAAACAGATTATTCGGGCAGTGCTGCTGTTTTTATTTATCACTTCTTTATATTTTTATTAAGTGTTTTCAGTTGCTTATTTTTTTCAGAGGTCTCAGAAATACATTAACTTCTTATTCTTATACTAATCATTATAGGAATTCCAAAGATTCCTCTATCTTGTTTACCAGCAATATAAGTCATATCCATACTTATTTTTCTTCAACGCAGGAAGAATAAAAAAGCTCTATTCTCATCTATTAACAAAGATAAAAACAGAACTTCCTCATGTTATATATTTATTTTTTCTGCTACAACCATTTCACAGCACCAATCCCTAATAACACCCATCCTACTAAAAAGGATAAGCCTCCAATTGGTGTAATCATCGCAAGTGTTTTGACACCTGTTAAAGAATAAAGATATAAGCTCCCTGAAAATAAGACAATACCAGCTAAGAAAAGCCAGCCACTTGATGCAAAAAGATTATTTCCTTCAAATTTCCCTAAGAGAATTGCCACAGCAACAATAGCCATTGTGTGGAACATTTGATAATCTACTGCTTTGCCCCAATTTGTTAAAGCTTTTTCAGATAATCTTCCTTCCAGCCCGTGTGCACCAAATGCTCCCAGTGCAACCGCTAAAAAGCCAAGGACAGTTCCAATTATTAAAAATAGTTTCATCTTTTCCAACTCCAATCCTTACCATTAATAAAAATACATTCTCAATAGAATTAAAATCTCTCTAATTCTATATGTCCTTAAAAATCAAAAATTGAGTCTCCATTCGCATCTTCGTCATTTAGTTTTTTCTGCTCAGAATTGACTACTTTGACACTGGATTGTTTACCAAGCATTGCTTTCATTTCTGCTTCCGAAATATGCTCCTCTGTATCTTCTATATTTACCTGTACCTTATTCGCAGTATTTTGATCTTGCTTTCCTGAGAGAAACAGCTCACTTAATAAATGGATATTCTCCATATGTTTTTTTACTTGGTCCTGTTGATGGGCTTTTCTGTTGGCTTCTTCTAATTCATGCATCATTTTATTAATTATTATTTCATTGCTCACAGCCATATAACCCCTCCTTTTACCGTCACTGCCTTCCATTATGAATTATAGCACAGAAATCGTTCAGAAAAAGCTTTCATGTCTGCAAATAAAAAAGAGCTTGAGACGTTTCCCGTCTTTCTGCTCTTTATCGTAATATACGTTTTTCACTTAGCTTCTGCCTTGTTATTTCCTCCACCGTATAGCGCTCATACATCCATTTCAAAAATGTAACCTCTGTGTCTTTAAGTTCTCTTCCTAATTGTGTTGAAGTTTGCCGATATAGATGAAAAAAGTTTTTCATACTTGAAAACTCCCCCTATACTGATGCAGTAAAATATAAAAATATTATAGCATTGTCTATTTTTATCTTCAATAGGAGAATATTACAAGTAATTTCATAATAAAGAAAAATTCCACCTCAAGAACAGGAATTAAGTTTTAGTAAGTTCAAGTCATACATTATATTAGTCCTGATAGCGCAAATATTTTTGGTATATAATGTGTATTAATGCTCCTTTTCTTTTCCATAAGGAGGAGAGTATCTTTTTAATATGACTTTTTTTATTTTCCTTCTATTTTTGATTGTAATGTGTAGAGCTTCTCATTCATTATTTCCATCATCTCGTCCATTGCTTCTCTACGTGGAACATCTTTAGACAAGTAGATTGGATCACCAAAAATTATTTTTGGTTTTTTAAACTTGATAAGTTCTTTAAAATTATTCGGACCTGTATAAGCCGCCGGAATAATTGGCACGTTACTATATGCAGCAATGGTAACAGCGCCTCTTTTTAATGGAACCTGATTTGTTGTCCTTGTACCGCTCGGGAAAATACCGATGACTTTTTCTTCTTTTAAAAGCTTGCGGGGCACTTTGATCGTGCTTGGACCTGGATTTTCCCTGTCTACAGGAAATGCATTCAGTTTTTTCATAAGCCATTTCAAAGGACCGGATTGGAATAATTCCTTCTTCGCCATATAATGAATTTTTGTGGGTAAGAGGCTGACACCTAACCATAAGATATCTACCCAGCCTGAATGTGTACATGCGATAATATATCCGCCGGATTCCGGCAGTTTTTCTTTTTGAAATACTTTTACACGTCCAAATAAACTTAATATTACCTTTAAGGCATATGCGGCAAAATAATACATGCTTTTTCTCTTCCTTTTTCTTATATTTAGTACCTGGTGCTTACATAAGATACTAATAGAAATAACGATAAATTACAAGATGTTTCTATGAAATTGGTTGGGTCATGAGCAGGTTTGAATCATTTCATTTATACACCATTACCTTTTGCAGCTTACTTCATAATCAAAATATAAATGATAATGTTTTTGACAGCCTTCATTAAATGGAGATTCACAATACAGACACTGATTCGTATTTAAATACTGATTAATCGTATGTTCTTTTTTACAAACGCCGCATAGAATTGCTAATTCATCAAATTCTTCTTTTTCCCAGACAGAGGCTTTGTGATCTTCACATTCCTCGTGACACTGATAACATGGATAATACTTATGACAGCATTTAAATTTAATTGCAATAATATCCTTTTGACTATAATAATGCTTACATCTTGTCTGGTTATCAATAGTTCGTCCATAGACTGTCACCATTTTATCCCCCTTGCTTTACAAATAAATGCTTTCTGCAAAAAAAGAGGGCAATATACTTTCATCAGACCTGAAAGCATCTTGCCCTTAAACATTAATCCTGCTTTTCTTCTACTGCTTCCTCTTTAGCTTCTTCCGCCAAGGAAACACCTAATTTTTCTTCTAATACATTAACTCTGGCACGCAGTTCATCAATTTCATCAGTTGTTGCAAGCCCGGACTCTCTTGCCAGGGTTTTCTTCTTCTCTTTGCTTTTTTCGTCCCACTCATCTTTTTTGCTGCTGCCTTTTTCAATAAAATTATCTAAAACAGTTTTTGCCTGCTCCTGTGTTAACTCATTTTTTTCCACTAATTCTTTTACTTTTTGTTCAAATTTCTCTTTTCCGCTTACTGCAGCACCCAGCCCCAGTAAAAATCCTTTACGTAAATATTCACTCATCATTTATACCTCCTATAGTATGTCTGTATGATGGTTCGTTTAAAATTGGATGAACCGCGTCCTTTGAACCCGTCATCCTTACAATACGTGAAACAGGATTATTCTATACATTTTTTGGGTACAAAGAATAAAATAAAGTTTCTTACAATATTATTATATAAAAAATTCTGCTGTCACGTAAATAATTTTGGCGCTAATTTTAGCTGCTATATTTTATGTTCCCGTTTCATACTATAAATAATCATTATCTGATCATCTACCATTGAATAAATTTACGTTTAATTGTATAATCATACAGTCGCATTTTTTAGTATTATTTAGGAGGAAAATAAATGACGTCCTATTCCTTTAGCAATATTATCAAATTTATTATCCCGTCTTTATTAGGGTTGTTCCTTTTCTTATATCCCTTACCAACAGAAGAAGGCTTCACAATTCCCATTGCCTATTTAGCAGGCATGCTGGAGGGAGCTATCGAAAATTATTTATCACTTATTATGATGATTGTTATTATATTGACTGCCATCTTCACCATCTCGGCAAGACTTGGCGGTAAATCATCTTTTAAAAGGTTCCCTTTTCTACAACAGTTATTCTATACAACCTGGTTTTGGACAATTACGCGTTTTCTGGCTGCTGTATTTGCAGTGATGGTTTATTTCCAAATTGGACCGGAATTTGTTTATAACGAAGATACAGGCGGTATGCTTTTAGACAGTTTATTGCATACATTATTTGTCACCTTTCTGTTTGCAGGTCTCTTTTTACCTTTTTTAACCAACTTTGGCTTGCTGGAGTTTTTCGGGGGAATCATGAGAAATGTCATGCGGCCTCTATTTCGATTGCCGGGCAGAGCTTCTGTTGACAGCTTAGCTTCCTGGGTTGGAGATGCTACAATTGGTGTATTGCTGACAAATAAGCAATATGAAGAAGGCTATTATACAAAACGGGAAGCTGCTATCATTAGTACAACCTTCTCTGTTGTTTCTATTACATTCACATTAGTCATTCTACAGCAGGTTGGTCTGGAGCACATGTTTTTACCTTTTTACCTGACTATCCTTATCGCAGGGGGAATTGCTGCTTTCATTATGCCGCGAATTCCACCACTTTCTAGAATGGCAAATACCTATATCGATGGAAAAGAAAGAACCGATGATGAAGAAATCCCTGAATCTGAGACTGCAGTTACTTTTGGCTTCAAAAATGCTTTAAAACGAGCAGAGAAAGAAACGAGCCTCCGTACTTTTTTTGTAGATGGCGGAAAAAATATTTTAGATATGTGGTTCGGTGTTACACCTGTTGTAATGGCTTTTGGAACAATCGCAGTAATGATTGCAGAATACACCCCTTTATTCCAATGGCTCGGAATGCCGTTTGTTCCTATTTTAGAGCTGATGCAGATTCCATTTGCCCACGAAGCATCTGAAACACTGCTAATCGGTTTTGCAGATATGTTCCTGCCGGCAATTTTAATTACTGGTGTAGAAGCGGAAATTACACGGTTTATTATTGCTGCTTTATCTGTTACACAGCTGATTTTCATGTCAGAAGTCGGAGGACTTATCCTGGGAACTAAAATCCCGGTATCCTTCCGTCACCTTGCTATTATCTTTTTGATTCGTACAGCGATTACGCTGCCGATTATCACTGTCATTGCTCATATATTATTTTAAATAAAATAAAAACAGCGGAGCTCCTCTCAGGGGAACTCCGCTGTTTTTATTACCATATATATATTTTACGAAGATGTCTCTTTATGCTGGCGTTTAAATAACGATTGGACTTTTGCTAAACGTCCTTCAATTAACGGCTGTGATACCGTTAGAATAGGTTTACTGGACAGTACAATCACAATCAATGCAGATAAACCTGCAATCCCGACAACATCAAACCAGTGATTTACAGTTAATAAATCAAATTGACGTAAGAACTGGACAATGAAACCATGAAGTAAATAGACATATAACGTTCTTGTACCGAGTTTTGTTACCCAGCCCAGGTTTCTTTTAGGAACCCAAGCCAATATACTGATTGTCATCACTGCTGCAATCGCATAAACAAATAATCGGAGTATACCGCCATAACTGTCTGCACCTAAATTACTGTAAGATTGTGATGCAAGCAGCCAGCCGGTGTCTATTGCCGGAAGTGTATAGACTATTACAAACAGGACTGCCATTACGGCAACAGATGCTACCTTCACTTGCCGTTTTTTCACCATCATCATCTGATCTACTGTCAGCCAGTAGCCAATTAAAAAGAATGGGAAAAACACAAATGTTCTTGATAAGCTGAATGAATGGCCAATTTCTCCAAAATAGCCGACAATAACTCCTATGAATATAGATAGAGCAATACTCCACCCTGCCGGAATTTTTTTGAACAGCACAAGCAGGATATGCCAGCTGAACAAACTGAACAGAAACCACAGCGACCATTGAGGGTAGAAAACCCCTGTCTGCCAATCTGCTTTTCCTATTAAGAAATAATAAATTGTATATAACGTCTGAAAGATTAAATATGGAATAATTAACTTCTTCATTAAATTCCATATATATTTTTTGTTTCCTGACCCTTTCGCAAAGAACCCGGCCAATAAAATAAATGCCGGCATATGGAAAGTGTATATCCATATATAAATTGCTTCCGTCGACTTCGAATCCCCAACAAAGGGTTGAATCATATGACCAAAAACAACAAGGAAAATTAAAATCACTTTCGCATTATCAAAAAATGCATTTCGCTCCATAACTCATCCCTCTATTTCGTACACATTTAAAGTTGCATATTCTACTTTACCCACTTGTACTAAAAAAATCTCCTAAAAAACAGAAATTTTATCGTTTTGTAATGGTTTTGTTAGGGACTCGAAAAAATGTAATACAATTTAATCGACTTGTTAAATATCTATATCGAGGCAATACTTTTGGCATCAATAAAGCCATGTGAAACCAATTCGATCTTTGGATTTCCTTGTTCTTATGACTGTCGTTCAACATTATTCTCCTATTCGAACAACTGGTTCCAACCCTAATTCAACATTCCCTCTAATAGCTTTCGAAATCATACATGTCTTTTCCGCTTTCTCAACAAGTTTTTCAGTTAAGCGGATTTGTTTATCTGGTGTCCCCTGTTTCAATGTCACATGAGGCCGGTGGATGATTTTTTCGTATGTGAAAATACCATCTGTTACATCTACAATTCCTTCTGAAGTCATACTCATCCCGGCAATTGGAAGCTCTGCCCGTTCAAACATGGCTCCCAGAGAAATGATATAGCATGTTGCAGCCGCTCCAAGCAGCATTTCATCTGGATTTGTACCAATTCCAGGTCCGTCCATTTCTGGAGGGATGGATATTTTGGTTTGAAGATTCCCTGCGCTTATATAACCCTCACTGTTGCGTCCACCGGGCCATTCTGCTTTCAAATGAAAATGGTGCAATGTCATTATAATCTCTCCTCACTTTATTCCTCTTTCTCATTATTATGGCGTATAGCAATTTTTTTTACAAAAAATACAAGTTTCAAGTTTCAAATGAAAAACCGCACTGACCATTTTACAGGTCAGCACGGCTCTTTAAACAAACAACATAAGCATTTGTAATTCCCAAAACTGTTTACAGAAGGAATGCCCTAATTTGTTTCGGAAAGCAATCATTACATTCCTGATTAATACGTCAGGAGTTAATCTTAACTTGATTGTTCTTTATTTCTCTTCAATTTCGGACTAGATGCAAACCACCCGGCAACTGCAATTCCTACAAGAACGATATAGAAGGAAGCCTTCCATATTGTTGAATGCGGGAAGTGCTCTGGAAGGACTGCTAAATCCGGATTTGCTAATACGATAACAGATAATTTCACTCCGACCCAGCCTACAATAAGAAATGCGGCTATTTCTAATGTCGGGCGTTTATGCAGGAGTCCTACAAATATATTGGCAGCGAACCGCATAATAATTAAACCAATCATACCACCGGCAAATACCACAGCAAACTGACCTGTATCTAAACTCCCGATATGGCCAAAACCTGTTGGCGGCAAAGCTACTGCTAAGGCAACAGCTGCTAAAATGGAATCTACAGCAAAGGCTAAATCTGCGAATTCCACTTTCAAAACAGTCATCCAGAATTCCTTTTTAGATACCTGCCCGGTCTCTGGATCTACAGCATCAGCTTTATCCTTCTCCGGCGTCTCCGATTTGTCCGGTTCCTTCTTCTTAAACCTGTCATATAAGTTCTTTCCTGATATAAATAAAAGATACGCGGCTCCTAATGCCTGTACGAGCCAGAAATCGACCAGGAATGAAATAACAAATAAGGATGCAAAACGCATTATAAATGCTCCTGCTAGTCCATAAAATAATGCTTTCTTCCTCTGTTCTTCCGGCAGATGTCTTACCATGATTGCTAATACAAGTGCATTATCTGCTGCTAATAAGCCTTCTAACGCAACTAGCACCAGCAATACCCATAAATACTCGAGCAGTAATTCTGTTCCCATGATGTATTCTCCTTTTCTACATGTATTTTGCAGAAAAGGTCATAAAAATAGACCTTTACCTGCAATCGGTAAAGGTCTCGCTAACAACTTTTCTGGTTGCCACATAAAGCCGGGGATAATTATCCCGTAATGACGACTTTACGTGTACAGCTACTCCCCTTTAGGAATAAATGTTCACTAATAATTTTATGATGACGTTTGATGACTTCTGCAAATTTTTGCATGTCCTTTTCGCCATTTATTAAGTATACCTTATTAAAACCTTTTTTATGACCTTTGTCAATATCTTTTACAATCACTTCATATTTATTACTTGAAAATATATGTAAAAGCTACATCAACCGGCTTTTAGAGGTCTTCTGAAATCTCCTGCAGATGTTTATGGCTTTCTTAATTCGGTTAATGTAAAATAAAGTATAGCATAACATAGAAAGAAAGTAGTGTGATTCAATGACGCAGAAACGCTGGTTTCAATTTTTTATCTTTTTCATCTGTTTATTTACATTAATTTTTCTAATCTCCATAACTCATTTTATCTTTACACCTGTTTTGCAGTTAGTTGGCGCTGTAGCTCTTCCAATTATCGGTGCAGGTATTCTTTATTATTTAACCAGACCGCTGATGAATCTGCTCGTCAAATATAAAGTACCGCGAATATTATCCATTATTATTGTATTCCTGGTTATCATCGGGGCAATTACGCTGTTTATCGTATTTATCTGGCCGATCGCCCGTGATCAGTTTGACCGTTTAATGGACAGTATTCCCGGAATGGTTCAGATGGTGGAAGGATGGATTAATTATTGGCAGGATAATATTGCTTTAGTTCCTGATCAGGTAATTGATGCCATTAATAATTTCGCCAATGATATTCCTGGACATATTGAGAGTGTATTGAATAATGTTTTTGGATTTCTGGGAAGCTTTATCGGTCAGCTGGTTAGCATAATTGCCGGAATTGTCCTTGTTCCATTCTTCCTCTTCTTTATGTTAAAGGATGGAGAAAAGCTTGTTCCTTTCATTCTGCAATTTTTCAGCAAGAAAAAAGCAGAGAACCTGCATGATTTATTAAAAAAAATTGATAATGTGTTGTCTGCCTTTATCCAGGGACAGCTTTTAGTCAGTTTTGCAGTAGGTGTCTTATTGCTGATTGGTTACTTGATTATCGGTTTAGAGTATGCTGTTGTACTCGCATTATTCGGTATGATGATGAACGTAATCCCGTTCCTGGGACCTTATATTGCAGTTGCTCCTGCCTTATTGGTCGGAGGCTTTCAAGACCCGATTAACTTATTCTGGATAGCTATTATTATGTTTGTTGCCCAGCAAATTGAAAGTACATTTATTTCGCCAAATGTAATGGGACAGGTGCTTAATCTGCATCCGTTGACCGTTATTACAGTCATTCTTGCAGCCGGAAGTATTGCCGGATTCCTGGGAATTTTATTCGCTATTCCTGTATATGCAGTAATCCGTACCATTGTCATTCACTTTTATCAAACCTTTGTGAATTCCAGAAAGAATAAAGACGATGCATTAATTTAGGATAGGAGGGGTTTTCTTGACAACAAAAGCCAAGCTGGAACAACAACTAGATGAATTAAAATCGGATTATGTCCGTATTCAAGGGGATTTAGATAAGCTCGAGTTTGTTAAAGGACGTGTCTCCTCTGCCGAAGAGCAATTAATACGTATAGAGGGAGAAATTGCGGCGGTGAGAAAAGAACTGGAGCGATTTAACTGATAATAAAAGAAGCTGACTCATTCATGACGAGTCAGCTTCTTTTATTATCTTCATCTTAGCTTTGAGCGGGTTGTCTCTCTGATTCTTTTCCTTTGGTTAAGCTGACAATCTTATCTCCGGTTGCAGGTAAGGTACGCATTTCTTCAGAGAAAAATTTCAACTGTCCGGAAGGCTTAATTAAGAACAGATAGACTGTCTCCGGATCCTTCGTCTGTTTATAATTTTCAAACGTGAATTTATCAGTAAGTGTTGTTTGCCGGACAGTGAATCCATTCTCCACCTTGTCAATTAAATCGTCCAGGGAGAATTTCTTATCAAATAAAATACGGCCGCCAACCTGTGATACAACACCTGTAGAATATCCATTATCCTTAAAAGCTGTGTATGGACTGACTTTAAACACATTTGTTCTTCCATATTCAGGAAGAAATGTTGTGCAGAGAAGCGAATTATATGATTTATCATGGGTTAACGTTAATAAATATTCATATGGAATCGTATCCAGGTGATGCTCCGTCTGCTCAGACAGCATACTTCCATGATAGCTTTCCAAGCCTTCTTTTCTTGCCAAGGAAAGGTTTTCCCATGATGAATCGACAAGAATAGAAGGATAATTTGCCTCTTTTAATGATTTAGCTAATTGAACAGTAAATGGATTACTGCCGACAATTAACGCTCCTGGATTGCCCTTATTAGACAGATTCAGCTTTTTAGAAAGCCAGCCGATAGAAAAACCATGCGCTATTACAGTGAAAATAACAAGAGCAAAGGTCAATGCTGTCAGGATAGAAGCATCTTCATAACCAGCATCTGTTAATACACCAGCAAAGTAACCAGAAACTGTTAATGCCACAATTCCACGCGGTGCAATCCAGCCAATCAACACTTTTTCATTTAAGCTGAGACCTGTTCCAATCGTCGACAGGAAAATAGACAGCGGACGGACTGCAAACATCATCAATAATACATAGCCGATAATGTGCGGATTAAAAATCTGTATAATTGTTGCCACATCAAGAGATGCTGTCAGCATAACAAAAATAGTTGAAATCAAAAGTACAGAAATATTCTCCTTGAAATGACGCATATCTGATACAGAACGAATTCCCATGTTTGCTAAGGTAATCCCCATCGCTGTCACAGATAAGAGCCCTGTTTCATGCATAATAACATCTGCTATTGTAAAACAGAACAGGACAACAACGACAACAGTCGGCGATTTTAGGAATTCAGGTACATGTCCCATCTCGAACATCCAGCCGAGTCCCCGTCCCAATATCCAGCCAAGGAAGATAGCAAAAAGAGAGCCTGCAAAGAAAAAAATAATCTGGCTTGCTTCCGGGTTAGATGCTGTCATAAAAGTAATAATTTCAAAAGCAAAAACAGCAAGTAAGGCTCCGATCGGATCAACAATAATTCCTTCCCATTTCAAAATCTTCGCAGGACGCGCTTTTAGCTTTGCCTGGCGTAAAAGCGGCATAATTACTGTTGGCCCTGTCACTACAAATAAACCGCCAATAACAAAGGCAACTGCCCAGGATAGACCGGCAATATAATGAGCTGTTAATGACCCTAAAATCCAGGCAATGAATGCACCTACTGTAGATATCCGAAAAATAGGCCTTCCTACTCCACGCAGCTCTTGAAAGCTTAAATTTAAGCTTCCTTCAAATAATATAATTGCTACAGCTACAGAGATCAGCGGACTATACAGGTCTCCAAAATCCTGTTCCGGGTTAATAAATCCAAAAACAGGTCCAATCATCAGTCCTGTAGCCGCCATTACAACAATAGCCGGCATACGAAAACGCCATGCAACCCATTGGGAAGCAACGCCTAATATACAAATTAACATTAGTTCAAATAGCAAAGAAGGAACCATACATTCCCCTCCTTTTCAAAAAAGTATAGCGTATTTCTCACGCTCTAACAGGCTTCATGAATTTTTGGGTTTAGTCACTGCCCCAAGTCCTTCAATGAAAGAATAAGAAAAACCAAGAAAATCACTTAGTCTTTAAAATACTGGTGTTCTTGCCAAGGAAATGTCCGCTGCGACGGTTTTCGATGGGACGAGTAACCGCAGTCCCAGTCCCAGAAGAAATACACGAAGACTCCTGTGGGAATGTGCAGAACAGAATAGGAAGTTCGGTTAAGTTCGCGACGTCGTGGGGACTAAGATTACTCACCCCATGAAAACTGTTGGAGCGGCTATCCTCAACATTTTATACTTTCTTACTCTTGAACAAAGAAATCTCACGTAAGGAAGTTTTATTTTATAGATGAAATAAGAAAAAGTAAATTCATATGAAGTTATATGCAGAAAAATTTACATTCCCCTTAGCAATCGTTGTGTTTTGACAGTGTTTTCAACTGTTATTTACGATTTTTCAATACTTTACTTTCCAATTAAAACGTTCTAGGATAGAAGATAGAAAATTATTAAATGAAATATTTATTCCTCTCTTATTTTTTTATATGCAACTAATAAGAAAGGTTAAATAACAATGTCTAAATCATAAATGATGTATTCTTATTTTATAAAATGAAAAATGTATTTAATCATTCAAATTATATGGGACAGTTAATCATTCATATTACATAACCCTGAAATGAAATTTCCGCTATTCTTCTGCGCATTACATTTTTTAATGGGGAGAGTAATCTCAATCCCAATTCAACCTCTAAAAGGGAGATTTATCTATGGAAAAGCATCTAAATATTTTACAGAATTACTTCGGCTATACCAGTTTCCGTCCTGGACAGGCTGAGGTTATTAACAATATCGATCAAGGTAAAAATACCCTTGCAGTAATGCCAACCGGCGGCGGAAAATCACTCTGTTACCAAGTACCTGGACTCGCTATGAATGGTACAGCAATTATTATTTCACCGCTTATTTCATTGATGAAGGACCAAGTAGATGGTTTGCATGCACTTGGCGTCGCAGCTACTTATATTAACAGCTCTATTTCTTCAGCTGAACAGCGCCAGCGCTTAATTGCGATGCAGCAAAATCGTTATCAATTTGTTTATGTTGCTCCCGAACGGTTTGAATCTGGTTCTTTTATTCATGCACTGCAGCAAACCAATCTTTCATTAATTGCTTTTGATGAGGCACATTGTATTTCCCAATGGGGGCATGATTTTCGTCCAAGCTACCGCTCTATCGTCCCTATTCTTCAGCAGATTGGCGGCAATCCAATTATTATGGGGCTCACTGCAACAGCAACACCTGAAGTTATTGAAGATATTCAGTCTCTTTTACATATATCCCCTGCAAATACAGTGCACACTGGTTTTGAGAGAAAGAACCTCTCCTTTTTTATCGAAAAAGGAGTAAACAAAATAGACTACATTCTTTCCTACTTAAAAAAGCATCAGGAAGAAGTAGGAATTATCTATGCAGCTACGAGAAAGCAGGTTGAATATGTCTATGATGTCCTAAACGAGAAAGGCTATGCCGTTTCCAAATATCATGGCGGGTTATCCGAACAGGAAAGACAGGATGCACAAACAGCTTTTATTTTTGATCAGACAGAATTAATGGTTGCCACCACTGCATTCGGAATGGGAATCGATAAGTCAAATGTTCGTTTTATTATCCATTATGCTATCCCGATGAACATGGAATCCTACTATCAGGAAGCAGGAAGAGCCGGACGGGACGGCGAGCCAAGTAATTGTGTTTTATTATTCTCCCCTCAGGATATTCATACGCAAAAGTTCTTAATTGAAAAATCAGAGATGGAAGAAGAAGGCATGCAGCGTGAATATCAAAAATTGAATAAAATGGTTAATTATTGCCGTACACAGAGCTGCTTAAACAGCTATATCCTCAACTATTTCCAGTTGGGCTCTGCCACTGCATCCTGCGGGCGCTGCAGCAATTGTTTACAGCAAGGGGAATTAGAGGACATTACGGAGGAGGCACAAATGATTTTATCCTGTGTCAAACGTATGCGCGAACGTTTTGGTGTTGGTTTGACAGCCAAAGTCTTAAAAGGCTCGAAGGATAAGAAATTGATTCAATTTGGTTTAACAAAATTAACTACTTATGGCATCCTATCGAAATATACGGAGAAGGAAATTACAGAAAGAATTCACTTCTTACTTGCTGAAGAATGTTTAGCAGCAGAGGAAGGACAGTTTCCTATCTTAAAATTAAATCAAAAATCAATGGATATCCTTACCGGTAAAGAAAATGTCACGATGTTCATTCAAGATGTTCCAACTGTTGAAAAAGCAGATTATAATACAGATCTATTTGAAGCACTGCGTCAGCTTAGAAGGTCAATGTCGCAAGAGCTGGAGCTGCCTCCTTATGTTTTATTTTCAGATATGACGTTAAAGGAAATGGCCCGGTATCTTCCCGAAGATAAGGATGAATTCTTACGATTAAAAGGTGTCGGTCAAAAGAAATATGAATTATACGGAGAAGCTTTTCTGGAAGCTATTGCAGATTGGAAAGAAGAAAATCCCGATTACAAGGCTCCGACAGCCATTCATTATCAAAAAGCAGGGAAAGCAAAAGAGTTGGATGACCGGCCTTCTTATCAAATATCCTATGAACTGTTGCAGAAAGGAAAAACAATTCGGGAAATTGCAGCTATCCGTGATTTGAAGGAACAAACAATAGAAGCCCATATTTTTCAAGCTTCTCAAAAAGGCTTTAACCTCAATTGGAGCCTATTCTTTAACAATAAGGAAGAGGAAGAGGTTTTATCCACGCATGAGGATATAGATGCTGCTGGATTAAAAGACTTAAAAGAAGCTTTGCCAGAGGAATACACCTACAGAAAAATTAAAGCTGTGCTTGTAAAAAATGATAAATTCGTGGTAAGAGAAGGATCTTAACGGGCCTTAACTTTCAGGAGATACGCTTAGCTTATATAACAAAACGGCAATAAGACGAATCATCTTATTGCCGTTTTGTTTACTTTTTTACTTAATATCCAATGCCCATGTTCCATTACGGAATACCGGCTCTGATTTGCCATCTGCTGTAATACCGTCAATGTCCATTTTATCAGATCCAATCATAAAATCGACATGAACAAGACTGTCATTTACTCCATGCTTGTCCAGCTCTTCTAAATCCATAGCAGCTCCGCCCTTCAGATTCGTCGGATAAGCTTTACCCAATGCAATATGACAGGATGCATTTTCATCAAATAGTGTGTTGTAGAAAATAAGCCCGGACTGTGATACCGGCGATTCGTCTGGTACCAAGGCAATTTCGCCAAGACGGCGGGCACCTTCATCAGATTCCAGTAAATGCTTCAAGACTTCTTCCCCCTGCTCTGCCTGGAAATCAACTACTTTTCCATCCTTAAAGGTTAAAGAGAAGTTATCAATTAAGCTTCCACCATAGTTTAACGGCTTGGTACTTGATACTGTCCCATTGATACCATATTTATGCGGTACAGAGAAAACCTCTTCTGTCGGCATATTCGGGTTAAAGGTAACGCCTGTTTCTGCCTCAGCAGATCCGCCCTTCCATATATGCCCCTCCGGCAATTCCATTTCTAAGTCTGTACCAGGTGCTTTAAAAATTAATTTCTTATAGTTTTTCTTATTTAACACTTCTCTGGCTGTTCTCAATGTTTCATTATGTTTATCCCATGCTGCAACAGGATCATCCTGATCAACACGGACAATCTTCAAAATAGCTTCCCATAGACTGGAAACAGCTTCATCTTCTGATTTATCAGGGAAGATTTTTTTCGCCCAATCCTTTGAAGGGATAGAAATAATGGTCCAGGGAATGCGGTCATTCATCGTATATTTGCGGAAATTGACCATCGCTTCTGCAGCTGCTTTATTTGCTTTTGCTACGCGGGACGGGTCAATATCTTTTAATAAATCCGGATTTGTAGAACGAATGTTTACAACTGCTGCTCCGTCCTCTGCAAATGTATCATGCAGTTTCACTTTCCATTCCGGATAATCTGCGATTACTTCATCTGGTGCATTCTCGTATTTTAACAGAGTAAGCTCATCGTCAACCCAATTAATATGGACATCCTTCGCACCCATTTCATATGCTTTACGTGCTACAATCCGTGTAAATGCTGCCCCTTCAATCGGCGCATTAATCATGACTGCCTGCCCTTTTTGCAGGTTAACACCCTTTTTCAATGTTAATTCTGCGTACTTTTCCTGTACCTGTACTTGAACCATAAATATATACCTCCATATGCCCAATTTTAATTTCCCTTTTATTATTCCATATTCCCTTAAATTTTTCCAAAAATATTTCCTTTTAAAGGCCTCTTTTATCCCCATCATTGCAGCTTTCATTTACTAGTACTCCCATTTATGATACCCTATATTAAGATTACTTTTCGTAACTAATGTATATACACATTTTAGGTACGAAAGGTTCTATGGAGGTGGAAAAATGAACCAATTATGTCCACGTTTTGAAAAAGCAATGGTCTTATTGAGCACCCGTTGGGTCGGGCTCATTTTATTTGAATTATTAAAAGGGGCAAAACGTTTCTCAGAGATGGAAGCAGATCTCCCTATCAGCGGCCGCTTACTTTCAGATCGTTTAAAATTACTGGAAAAAGAAGGTATTGTAGAGCGGAATATATATTCGGAATTTCCAGTTCGTATTGAATATACATTATCAGAAAAAGGAAAAGCGCTAGAGCCTGTGATTAAGGATATTCAGCGCTGGGCGGAAGAATATATTTCCGCTGAAGAGATAGCGAGTAAAGAGGAAGAGTAATCCTTTTGTCATACAAAGACAGATGTCTCTTATATTATTAAAATCCAAATATACTGTAGATCCTTCACATATCTTTTAAATGAAAATAAGACACAGATAGAATTTGGTATCACTGATATATTTGGATTTTCTTAAATCTTTTCGAAGCTTCCTCCATTTGTAGTATGATGGAAGCAACCTGAAAACAAGGAGTGCAAATGCATGCGGGAACAGCCTAATATAAAAATTGCCACAGATGCTATTAAAGCATGGCAGCTCACAGCACACATCTATACCCTTATCTTTTTATTAATCACAATCGGAGCTATCGCCGTTTATATTATTTTCGATTTTCTGCCAATCTGGATTATTTTTATCATAGCTGGGCTTACTATTGTGGAATGGATTATTACAGCATGGATTATCCCCAAGCTGAGATGGCGCAGATGGCGTTATCAGGTTTATGATCAGGAAATATACATACAGCATGGGATACTCATTGTAACCCGAACTATTGTACCCATGATTCGTGTCCAGCATGTTGATACACAGCAAGGTCCTATCCTAAAGAAATATAAACTGGCAACTTTGGAAATATCCACTGCAGCAACTACCCATCAGATACCTGCTCTATCAGAAGAGGAAGCATCCGATTTACGTGATCAAATCTCTGAATTAGCAAGGGTGGAACAAGATGATGTCTAATCCGAAACGGCTGCATCCTGCTGCAATCCTATTTGATATTATCCGGGCCTTGAAACAATCAATTCTTGGTATTTTGCCAATTGCTATTATTGTCATCAGCAATGGCGCTTCATTTTACCTGATGATTGGTGCAGCGGTTATTATTGTATTAATTATTTTATCCAGTGTTTTATCATGGCTTCGTTTCACCTATCAATTAGAGGAAGACCAATTACGTATCGAGCGGGGCATTATCGTCCGTAAAAAGCGTACTATATCCAAGCATCGTATTCAGTCTATCGATTTATCACAGAATGTTATTCATCGAATCTTCGGTTTAACAAAGGTCGCTATTGAAACAGCTGGTAATGATTCGTCTACAGATGCTGCATTATCCGCTGTCAGTATGGAAGAGGGACGCAGGCTTCATGATGAGTTAAAATATAAAAAACAAGTTTCAGAGGCAGGATCTCCAGAAGTACCAGAAGAAGCTGATATAGAACGGACAGAACTCGATGAGTCCAGCCTTCTTAAGAGAACCATTGCGCTTAAAGCGCTTATTATTACCGGTTCCACTTCAGCAAGCTTTGGAATTTTAATTGGATTATTCGGTGCCGCCTTCTCTCAGGTGGAAGCATTAATCCCTGATCAGTTTTATAATGATGCCGTGCGCCTGGCTCTGTCACTTGGCATGCAAATTATGATTATTTTTGCAATCATCGTTATTTTATTTTTATGGATATTGAGCATTCTCTATACGGTGATTAAGGATTGGAATTTCACCATTACACGTTATGAAAAAGAATTGTTTATTACACGGGGCTTATTAGAAAAGAAACAAACAACTATTCCGCTGAAACGAATACAAGCTGTCGGAATAAAAGAATCCCCTATTCACCAATTATTTGGTTTTGCAAGAATTTATGTTGAGATTGCCAGTGCAAACACAGATAATAGTCAGGAAGTGAATACGGTTATTTTTCCGTTACTGCGTAAAAAAGAATTTACATCTTTTTTATCTGAATTTTTACCGGAGTACAATTACAGCTCGGAGAATTTGATTCATCCTCCGAAAAAAGCATTACCTTACTATTTGTGGCGCTCTATCAATATTCCATTATTAGCCGTTATTATCACAGGAATCTTCTTTTCATCCTATATTTGGATACCTGTTATTATCATGCTGGTCTTTGGAGTTATGGGCTTTGCCGTGTTTCAATCCATCGGCTATGCTATTGATGCACAACAGATAACCGTTCAGACACGTATAATTAGCAAGGATACTGCTATTATTCCGCATCGCAGAATCCAAGCTTTACAGCAAAAACAGCATCTGCTTCACCGAAAGCAGTCTCTGGCTACACTTGATATGGCTATTTTAAATAAAGGCAGTGGCCGGCATTTTGTGATCAAGGAGCTTCGTACAACGGACAGTGATTACATTGCCGACTGGTATTCCTATCAGGAGAAAACTTCCTCTGACATAAACCATTAGAAAGCAGAATGGGAGAGATATGACCCATTAATGGTACTTGGTGAGAGGTGATATAGAAAAAAGAATCTTTCATCTAATTATGGCATCATAAAAACTCTGATTAAATATAGCGTAAAAGCCATTTAATCAGAGTTTTTATATGTTTACTTTATATTGGAACTCTTTCAGTAGATGTAAGCTTTTTAGTTACCACTTCATTTGAAAGTAATCGCCCCCTAGGGTTATAAGTTTTTACTCGGATTTTATAATTTTTAGTTACTTTGTATTCCTTAAACTTTTTACTAGAGGAGCTAACCGTCTTACCACCAAATGAAATGTTAATACCTTTATACTTAAATTCAAGTTTCATAGATAGAGTTGTGCTTCTTGAAAGTGTGACTGTGCCTGTATATTTTCTTGAAATTAATGTTTGAGAAACTATGCTACTCTTATATTGATTACATGAAGCACATGCTATGCTAGGGCCTTCATTAATTTCATTTTATTGGACGCTTTCATCAATCACCTCAATTTCATAAGTATTCTGATTGCTTTCTTCAGCGGAAACGTTTGTTGAAAAGCTAATTAATAAAATAATTGAAAGTAACAAGATTGAAAGATTAAGTATTGTAATTTTATTATATATTGTATTCACCTCCTTTTGAGTAATATGTAAAATATACAAAATCCGTAATCAAATAATACCATATATAATTATATATATTAATTTTATGAACAAAAAGAACTATATACTAGTAGAATAACTTACTAAATGGAGGTATAATAGCTTCATGTTTATTTTTAATATATTGAAAGCGATGAAGCTGCTTATGGAAAAAACACAAAAGCGGAATCTTATTTTTTGTACTTCGCTATTCACTATCATTGTTTTCCTATTTATTATTTTTCAAGCTTTATTTAATTCTATTATCCTCGATTATATTGGGGATTCAGTCGTCATCGGTTTTTTCTTTATCATTATATTCTTATCATTAAAACAAAGCCGTGCTTTCTTTTCTGAGAAACTGACATTTGATTTTTTTCGAAGTATAAAAAATTATATTTATGTCTTTGTGGGTTATTTACTCGTAGTTGTTTCGTCGGGGGGCAGTTTCATATCTTCCTGTCAACAGTCAGGATTATGAGGTAGAAATCGTACAGATCACTTCTATACCGATTATCATCTTGTTTATAATAGCAACTGGTATATTTGTTCCCGTTTGGGAAGAGTTATTCATGAAAAGAGTCATTTTGGATTTTTCACGCATTTATCTTCCGTTTTGGCTGGGAATGATGATTACTTCACTAATTTTTGCTTTAATGCATAATGTTCCTCTGCCGCAGAGACTTTTTATATTTATGGTAAGTATTATCACATGCTTCGTTTATAAAAAAACAGACGCATTATATGGTCCAATTCTAATTCATATTTTATGGAATTTTACAAGTTTGGTATAAAGGATAAAATAGAAATCTAATACAAATGATAAGATAAATCCTACTATCTAGATGCAAATATATTTATCATGGAGAACTGTCCGTGAAACTTTCGCCTCATAATAAAGCGTAAAAATAAATTTATCGAAGTGTAACTGGCCAGGAATGTAACTGCGATTACTCGCTCCACTGGAAACATTTGTGCGTCAAAAACTCCCTCTGAATGAAGTTTCGTTTTATACTTCCTTATCTGCCTAAAAAACCAGTTAAAATCGACTGTTTCGATTTTAACTGGTTTTTTAATATAATATAGCCTTATTTCTCTGTCCGATAGACTGTTCCAAAAGTTTCTGCCAGCTGTTTAGACTGCTTTCTTCGCTCTGCACGGCGATTGGCACGAAGCGGAGCACTTTCATGAAGCATTTTTTCATCTTCTGTTTTTGGATAAACAGGAGGTACTTCTATTGGTTTCCCATTTTCATCGATGGCAACAAATGTCATAAAGGCCGTTGTACAAACCGTTCTCTCTCCCGTCCGGATGTCTTCTGTAATTGCCCGTATAAACACCTCCATCGAAGTATGATGTGTCCAGGTTACAAAAGCTTCAATCGAAATATATTGTCCAACTCTTACAGGTGCTAGAAAATCCACAGAATCCGTAGATGCTGTTACAACGGGATTATTTGCATGCTTTACTGCTGCAATTGCAGCAATGTCATCAAGATGCGCCATTAATTTCCCGCCAAATAAGGTTCCATATTGATTTGTATCGGGTGGTAATACATGTGTTGTTTTTAAAGCCAAAGATGCTGAACAAGGTTTTGCATTCATCTTTTATTTCCTCCTGCTGTGTTTATTTATTAATGTTTTTATTGCACTTTCGCAACTTTACGTTTATAAAACTGGTGAAATTAAACGTGAGACGGATTCCTTAAAACGGATCCCGATAGAACGTTTATCATATAACTTTTTCGTCATTTGTGTAGAATGCCTTAAATCTTTATCGAACTCGACAATCAACCGTTTGACAACTTCAATATCGTATAAGAAGGCATTAACTTCAAAGTTGAGACGGAAGCTTCTTACATCAATATTTGCCGTACCGACCGTAGCTATTTTCCCATCGACAATTACTGTTTTGGCATGTAAAAATCCATTCTGGTAAATAAAAATCTCTGCGCCGGCACCAAGTAAATCTCCACAATAGTACATGGTCGCCCAGTAGACAAAGGGATGATCGGGCTTATTCGGAATCATAATCTTCACATCCACTCCGGACAACACAGCGATACGAATTGCATCACGCAGACTTTCATCCGGGATAAAATACGGCGTCTGGATATAGATATACTTTTCTGCTTCCATAATCATTTTAATATATCCATTTTTAATTTGCTCATACTCCGAATCTGGACCGCTTGAAACAATCTGCATACCTGTGTTGCCTCCACAGATCGTTTGAAAATGTTCCTCTTCATAGGAAATCCTCTGCTTGGAAGCTTGGTTCCAGTCTAATACAAAGCGGGTCTGCATACTTTGAACGGCATCTCCAACCACCCTCAGATGCGTATCACGCCAATATCCGAATTTCTTCTTTAACCCCAAATATTCATCTCCGACATTAAAACCGCCAATATAGCCAATCTCTCCATCAATAATGGTTAATTTTCGGTGGTTCCGGTAATTAATTTTAAAATTAATTACAAATTTGGATGGGAAGAACGCTTCAACTAAAACGCCCGCCTCCCTCAATTTCTTTATGTAGCTTTTCTTGAGTGATCTGGAGCCCATATCGTCATATAAAAGTCTGACACATACTCCTTCTTTTGCTTTTCTAATTAATGCATTAGCAAGTCTGCTTCCCAATCCATCGCTCCGCATAATATAGTATTGTACATGAACATGGTGTCTTGCCCGGCTGATGTCTTCCAAAAGCGCTTCAAATTTTTCATGACCGTCTGTAAGAATATCTACTCCATTGTTTTCTGTATAAACAGCATTATCATTACGAAGATGAAGATAGACCAAATCCTGATGGCTTTTTAAGTCTTCATGATTTAATTGGAAGGTGTCATCCTCAATGGCATTAATTTGTTTTTGTACAGCCTTTTTCACATCCATCCGGCTCCGCTGATCCCATTTGAATATACGGCGATTGCTGATAGGTCGTCCAAAAATTAAATAAAGAATAAATCCTAAAACAGGAATAAACAATAGTACCATTACCCAAGCCCAGGAAGAAGTTGGATCTTTCCGCTCCAAAAAAATAATGGATATAGCTAATGCAATATTTATAATAAAAATTAATCCAATAACTATTGAGTAAACACCCATATATCCTGCTCCTATCACTTCATCTCCAACAAAAAGGGAGTTCTGCTCTTATAATAGCACAAAATAAAATTTCGTTCAGTGAAAGCCCCTTTTCTCCCATTTAATTGGAATTGTAAGTACGCTTTCTCAAAAAAAAGTTGTCAGCTTGAATCAGGAGAATACCCTCTTCTGTACCCTCCTGCCTTAATGGAATTATTTTCCTGATTATCCAAAAGCGTCAGAGGATAGCTTCTGGTAATTCCTCAGTTGTCACTATTCCCCAAAAACTAACAGATTATTTTAGCGATTCAAAGCTTGATCCAAGTCTTCCCAAATATCCTGCCACGCTTCTATTCCTACTGATAATCGTATCAAAGAGTCTGTGATTCCCATTTTCCGGCGTCGTTCATCAGGAATCACCGCATGTGTCATTGTAGCCGGGTGCTGAATCAATGTTTCTGTATCGCCAAGACTTACTGCAATGCTGATAAACTGCAGTTTATTAAGAAAGCCCTGTGCTTCTTCCTTCCCTCCATCAATCTCAAAAGAAAGAGTTCCTCCTCCCGATTTCATTTGCTTCCTCATAACAGAATATCCCAATGCATCCGGGTCACCCGGATAAAATACCCGCTTAACCTTTGGGTGCTGTTTCAGCTTTTCTGCAATTTCTAAGGCATTATCAGAATGCCTATCCATTCGAAGCGGTAATGTCTTTAACCCGCGAATAACCAGCCAGGCGTCGAATGGTGACAGCACACCGCCAATATCCTTTTGCGTGGTTGCTGCAATTTGCTCCATTAATTCTTTTTTCCCAGCTGCTAACCCTGCAATTACATCACCATGCCCGCTTAAATATTTCGTAGCACTATGCACAACAACATCTGCTCCTAATTCTATCGGACGCTGTAAATACGGTGTGGAGAATGTATTATCTACCACGACGAGAACATTATGCTTCCTGGCAAGATTTATTACAAGCTCCAAATCAATTACTTCCATTGTCGGATTAATCGGTGTTTCAATATAAAAAACCTTTGTCTCCGGCTTGATTTTAACTTCTATATTTTTTACGTCAGACATGTCTACATAGTCTGTTTGGATATTATACTTTTCATCCATCATAGACAGTAAACCAAAAGTGCATCCATATAATCCAGACGAGCAGATAATATGGTCATTTGCTTTAGTGAGAGCGATTAAAACTGCTGAAATTGCAGCCATCCCCGAAGAAAATGCCAGCCCTTTCTCCGCCTTTTCAAGTGCTGCCAGTTTTTGTTCCAGCACCTGCACAGTCGGATTGCCGATACGCGAATAAACATGTCCCTCTTCTTCTCCGGCAAATCGTGCCGCTCCCTGTTCCGCTGTATCAAAAGTAAATGTAGAGGTTTGAAAAATTGGCGGTGTTAAGCTGCCGAGCAGTTCTTTTGAATCATACCCCTCATGAATTATTGCTGTTTCCATATGTTTAAACTTTTTACTCATTTATTCTCTCTCCCATCCTTTATATAGATGATAAATTCTGATGAGTCTATACACTTATAATAAAGTATTCCTGTTCTGTTGGAAATGTTTCAGGTTCATAAATTTACCTGACTTTATTGAACAGAGGTGTTCTTGTTATGAAAATAAGTATTAACTTATTTAAAAAAGCCATTGATTCCTTCCTGATAAAGTTTTACTATTAGATTTAGTTTGATTTTTTCAGAAGGTAGGAATAAAAGATGGAAAATAAACCTTTACAGCAAGGGGCGATTATTACCTTTGTTGCTTATTTATTATGGGGGATATTCCCAATATATTGGAAGTTTCTCGATAATGTCCCTGCCGGTGAAGTACTTGCTCACCGGATTGTGTGGAGCCTGGTATTTATGATTTTCTTAGTACTTGCTACTGGCAACTGGCGGCATTTAATGGAAACAGTACAGCTGTTGAAAAAGGATAGAAAGAAAGCACTTGCTATTATTACAGCTTCTATTGTAATATCCATCAACTGGTTCTTGTTTATTTTTTCTGTACAGCACGGGCATGTGCTGCAGGCCAGCTTAGGATATTATATCAATCCTCTGATCAGTATTTTATTGGCGGTCTTTGTATTGAAGGAAAAGACAACCAAAGGACAAGTTCTGTCCTTTATTCTCGCTGGTATCGGTGTACTTTATTTAACTTTAAGCTATGGCGTGTTTCCCTGGATTTCTCTATTATTAGCGATGAGTTTTGGTTTTTACGGACTCATTAAAAAGACAATAAACCTCCATGCTATGTATGGACTTACTATTGAAACACTGGTCGTTGCACCGATTGCATTATTATACTTGATATTTATTCCATCAGAAGGGTCATTTACTTTTTCTCCCCTGTTTGCATCAGATAATCTATTATTAATTGGGGGCGGTATCGTAACTGCAGTTCCTTTACTGCTATTTGCAGCGGGGGCCAAACGGATTCCATTAGCAATGGTCGGATTTTTGCAATATGTTGCACCGACGATTATGTTCTTCTTGGGTGTGTTCTTATATAATGAAACATTTACGGTACATCATATGATTACATTTGCCCTTATTTGGATAGCTCTTATTATCTATATGGCAAGTATTTATCGGGATGCACCGCGTGCAAGAAACAAAGCTAAAAATGAAAAAGCTTAATGAAAGGGTATTTTAAACCGGACGAAGAAAAGATCCTTTTATAGGTATAAAGATTTAATTATCCGAAATAAGCTTAACTAATGTGTTCATAGCTATCCAAAGCAACAGGGAATGAAAACTCCACTATTAGTTGCATACCAAATTTATAAAGCTGCTCCGATTAATTATATTGGGGCAGTTTTGTTATTTATTGCTGTTTTTCTTTTCATTTAATACAGGAAAATACTATTTTAGCCTACCCTTAATCCAGAATGCACCTTTCCGAAAGAATCCAGCTATTAAATCCAAATGAAGAATATATCTTATAGTAACGATAACCATTCTCCTTGATATAATTATTTAAAATAATCAGTACTTTTATAACATATAGACCATCAATAATATTTTTCCTTCTCTAACAATTCTTTATTCTCTATAGTAAATAAATCGGTTCTCTCTTCGACTATATCTAAAAGGATGCTATCAGGCAGTTGCGTTTCAAAATGAAAGGCTAAAAAATTTTCAAATAAAATATTCAACTGCTTCTCTTGCACAGTTATTACCTGCATTTCCATTTATGAATTCTCAAAATCTATTTGATAGTTCAAAATTTTACTCATCAGTAATCCCCTTCCATCCTTTTTTTAAATGAAACTTTATTAATTCATAGTAAACTACTTGACATTTAATCTCTATAATTATATACTCTCTAGTAATTTCTAAATATTTAGCATAATCTCTTATCAAGAGCGGCGGAGGGAATAGGCCCTGTGAAGCCCGGCAACCTGAACAAAAACTGGTGCCAAATCCTACAGATTAATCTGAAAGATAAGAGAGAGTTCCAAGTCGATGACAAGAGCTCTCTTCTTTTAAGAAGAGGGTTCTTTTTAGTAACAGAGGATATATCTAAAAGGGAGGAAATAAAATGTCAAAACATTCAATCCAGCAGGACGAGACAATTTTATTACATGGAGGCCAGGTTCCTGATCCAACAACCGGGTCCCGGGCAGTGCCTATCTATCAAACTACTTCTTACGTATTCCGGGACACGGAGCATGCACAGAATTTATTCGGGCTGGCAGAGCCGGGAAATATATACACACGAATTATGAATCCAACTGTAGATACATTTGAACAGCGGATTGCCCAATTAGAAGATGGTGTTGGAGCTTTAGGAGTAGCATCGGGGATGGCAGCCATTACCATGGCAATTCTCAATATTACACGTGCCGGTGATGAAATTATTGCAGACAGCAATCTATATGGCGGGACGTATAATTTATTTGCCAACACACTCCCCCGCTATGGCATCAATGTAAAATTTGTAGATGGAACAGATCCTGAAGCAATTGAAGCTGCGATTACAGATAAAACAAAAGCAATCTTTGGTGAAATCATTACTAACCCGAGCCTATATGTTTTTGATATAGAAACCGTTGCGGACATTGCCCATAATCATGGTATTCCTTTAATTATTGATAATACTTTCGCTACACCTTATGTTGCAAAACCATTAACATGGGGTGCGGATATTGTTGTGCATTCTGCAACGAAATGGATTGGCGGACATGGTACAACTATTGGCGGTATTGTGGTTGACAGTGGCAGATTTGATTGGAACAACGAGAAATTCCCAGATTTTATCGAGCCGGATGCAAGCTATAATGGCTTAAAATATGCTGACTTAGGACCGGCTGCTTTTATAACAAAGCTGCGTGTCCAATTATTACGTGACATCGGACCTGCTCTAAGCCCGCAAAATGCCTTTTTATTACTTCAAGGATTGGAAACCTTACATTTACGTATCAAAAGGCATAGTGAAAATGCAGAAAAGCTGGCAGCCTATCTGGAAAAACATCCTGCTGTAGAATGGGTCAACTACCCCGGGCTGGCATCACACCCATCTCATCAGCTTGCCGGGAAGTATTTAAATGGCGGTTTTGGTTCTGTTATTACCTTTGGCATTGAAGGAGGCCGGGATGCAGGCCGTATCTTGATTGATAATGTGGAACTCTGGTCTCACGTTGCCAACGTCGGCGATGCAAAATCACTTATTATTCACCCTGCTTCTACGACCCATCAGCAATTAACAGATGAGGACTTGGCAAAAAGTGGTACTACAGAAGAATTGATTCGTCTATCCGTCGGTCTGGAAGCATTTGATGATATTGTAGCTGATCTGGAACAGGCAATAGATAAAGCGACCGGAAAATCGCATGGCAGTCAGAAATCTGCGGAAGAAATAGCAGTGAAAAACTTACTGCAATCTCCATTTGACCGCAGTGAAGGTGTCCGTAAAAAACGCATTGTAGCTGTCGGCATCGCGGATGACGATATTGCGCCTCTTTATAAATTAGGCTATGAGGTTATTCCCACAACAGATATAGATGAGGTAACAACAGATATACTATCCGGGGCTGATGCAATTTGGCTGCAGGAAGGTAAGCCGGCACCAGAAGAAAATGCAGCTTATCAGGGAACTATTTTGTTCACAGACACAAGCTCTGAAGTAACATCTGAAGTATTTATTCTTTCAAATATTCAGCCGGCACAGTTTGCTCTGGAATTACGCAGCTTCAGAAATTAGTTAAAATAATTATACAGTATCCGCCTTTCTTCTATTAGAACATTTGATGTTTTATCGTGAAGAAAGACGGGTACTTTTATGTTATAATGAGGTTTAGTCACGTCTTCTACATAAAATTAGAAGGCGTTTTTCATTTAAACCTGTTTATTATTTATAATCCTTGATTAAAATAGGAATATAAATAAAAACATCTACTCTACCAAATTATTTTACAAATACGTACACATCAAATAAACTTTTTACATGTATGTTCAAAAATCAGCTGATAAGGGCTGCTCGATTACGTACTGGGGATGAAACCGGACTAGGCTTCGGTTACTTGTCCTGTGGGGATAGCAAGCTGACAGACTTCTCCGTCTTGTGGTAACCCTGTGTTGCCTGTAACAATACAGGCTATCTAAGCAAAAGCTCCTTCCCCTGCCATTTTTTATTGGACTTTTTGAACATTTTCTTTACGTATTATTAAGTAATTTTATTTGTTCCAACATAAACTAGAAGAAAAGAACACGTAGGTGTAATCATGAAAATGACCAAAAAAAGATGGCTTATTCTCATTAGCTCCATTCTTATTATCATTATAGCTGTTTTTTCGATTTTACAGCTGCCATATTTTCAATTAAGCTCTGAACAACGGGAAAGAGAAGAAGCTCTTAGAGAACAAATCACGTCTGAACCAGCAGAAAATGGCGAAGAAGATACAGAAGACGACAGCGAGGAAGTTATGGGAAACGCGGACGAACAAGAAAATGAGGAAATAGCTGTCGATGAGCCTTTTGAAAATACATTCGAATTTGCTTCTGAGGAAAATGTGGATATCGTTGCTCTTGGTGATTCACTGACCCAGGGTGTAGGAGACGATACAAATCAGGGGGGCTATGTCGGGATATTAGACAGAACACTTCAGGCACTTGATACAAATGTCCATTTTGATAACTTTGGAAAACGTGGAAACCGCTCCGATCAGCTGCTCACCCGTCTGGAGGAAGAGCCTGAATTAACGGATGCTTTAGAAGAAGCAGATATTATTATCATTACCATCGGTGCTAATGATATTATGCAAGTGTTAAAGGAAAATATTATGGACTTGGAGATCAGCTACTTTAACGAGGAACAGGCTTTCTACGAAGATCGTCTCAGCGAAATATTTGATAAGCTTCGTTCCATTAATGCGGATGCCTCTATTTATCTATTAGGTATTTTTAATCCTTTTACAAATTATTTTGAGGACATTCCAGAATTGGACCAGATTGTCGCTGATTGGAATACTATAGGAAGAGAGACAGTCAATCAATACGAAGGCAGCACCTTTGTACCAATTGATGATTTATTTGAAGACGAGACTGCAAATTTATTTTCAGACGATAATTTCCACCCTAATTATGATGGATATTATCTAATGGCTGAACGTATTCTGGAATATTTTAATTAAGTTGGGATGAAAACATAATGAGAGTAAAGAATAGACAAATAAAAATAAATAATAAATGGAAAGCCGGTTTTCTCGGTCTTCTTATCTTTAATGCAGCTATCTTACTCCTTTTGCTGGCGCTTATTTTTTGGCCGGTTTCTAAAAATGAGTTCCCGCAAAATTCTGTAATAGACGAGCAGGAAAGCTCTGAGTTTTACATTCAGACAACAAAGCAAAACTTAAATAATTTAATCAATGCTTATATTGAGAAATTACTTGAGGGGACGGATCACCATTACCGTATTTTTCTTGAGGATGATGTGCATCTGATGGGTGAATTGCCTGTCTTCTCTTCCACAGTTCCTCTTTCTGTCCGTTTTGAACCGATTGAGCAGACAAACGGTGATCTGGTTTTACAACTGAAGTCTATCTCTGTTGGACTTTTAGAACTGCCAAACAAAAAAATTATGGAATACATGGATAAATTTTTACCAATGCCTGAATGGGTAACGATAGACCCGGACAGCCAGGAAATTTATGTAGCTGTTACAGATATGAATTTACAGGGCAATTTCGATGTAGCTGTACAGCATATGGATCTAGAAGCAAATAATATTACCATGAAGCTGGTCGTCCCTTATGAAACACTAGGCATTCAGGATTTCTCGAGAGAAGCAATGCAAAATCTATTTGAATAGAGTAAAGAACAAAGCACGGAGCCTCAACTTAAGAAGCTCCGTGCTTTGTAAAATAATATTTTAGCAGATTCAGTACTTCCTTATTACGGGAAAAGTAAAGGAAGTACAAATGCCCGGGTTCTTTAAGATTTTTTATCTCAACACCTATAAATTAGAAATATAAGATAATGATGGCTGCTCTGTTGAAGATAAAGAATCCTTATCTTGATAATGTAACAATGTTCCTTCATAAACAAGCTTCAAATCTGGAGCAGTTCGAATATCCTCCGGAGTTGTAAAGTAAGGGTCTTTTGTTAATGAAAGACTCGTTACACCCTGTAAAATAGTTGCCACAAACTGTGAACAGAAAAAGGCTGTCTGACGTGTAATTTTTATTTTCATCATGACTCCAAATAACCCAATAAAATTATAACGATATTTATCTTTGTCAATCTCTATATTTTGAATAAAGGATTTAATATATTCATATTCATTTTCGGTCACTTTAAGCTCATAAATTTCACACATAGAGCTATTTAAGTATGGTGAAAAAATATCCTCTTTCACAAAGCCACCGATAAATGGATTATCAGGCTGTTTTCTCCCAAAGCTATAAACTTCTGTTAATTCTCTATCTAAAGCAATAGAAACATGGTTTAAAGGCTCCTGGGTATACAGATGAATCAATCGTGATAGATAGCTTCCTGTATCGGTAAACAGCAAATAAACCGTCTTGCTTTTCATCTACTTGTTCCCCCTCTTCGGACATACCCCTTTTTATTAATATATACAAAAGTATTTTAATATACAATAGCTGGTGCAAAAATTGATAAAAGTATACCTTATATGGTACACATTTCCTCTTAATAGATTTATTTCTATTTAAAAAAGGATATGAATAATGGTGATTCTTCTTATTCTGCTATACATTTATTTACGTATTAAATGACAAAAAGTTTCAATGGATTATCTAATTTGTCAATATTTTCATAGTTCATCTGCTTCATCAGATTTCTTTTCATTATTTTGAGCTGGCTGTCCATTTCATGATATATCTTTTTCATTGATTCCAGCTGATTAGATGCTTCCTCTGCTGTGATTTGCATTTTCTTCATGCGCTTTTTACAAGTCTTGTACGCTATTTGTGCAAAATGATATACCTCTTTTTCTGAATCCTGTTCAGCAGCCTTCATTTGCATAAATTGAACCTCTGCATTTTTCTGTGCATTTATATACTCCTGCCGGCATATTTTTTCCAGCTTATATTGCATATGCATTAACTTTCTCGTTTCTTCTTTTTCCTGTTCACTTTTTCTGATGTAATAAACTGCCGCAGCAAAACGCTTCCTTAGCTCGTTCTTATTTATCAGTATATGAAAATTATCTGAAATAGCACCCGTGTGTTGCAAAATTTTTGCACCCATTTGTACTCCTCCTCTTCTTAAGCTGTGGTGAAGAATATAAATAATGAAGCCCAACTTTCTTCCTCTTTAATTTTTAAGTTATTTTTATTTTAGCGGTTATCTTATCCATCCGTAATAACCCAGCGTCATATTTTCAACTAAGCCTTCAGGTCTATATCTTTATAGAGCTGGAAAATGAGATACTTTCATAGATATAGCGGTCTTATCTTGCATTGTTTCCGTAAATAACGTAAGCTTATTTTGATAATGATTTAATGGAGGCAATTAATAAAATGTTAACAGTAACTAATGTTAGTTTACGATATGGCGACAAGAAGCTTTTTGAAGATGTAAATTTAAAATTCACGCCTGGAAATTGCTACGGTGTTATTGGGGCAAATGGAGCCGGAAAATCAACTTTCCTGAAAATTCTTTCTGGTGAAATTGAACCGCAATCTGGGAATGTATCTCTGACACCGGGACAGCGTCTGACTGTTTTAAAGCAAGATCACTATGCTTATGAAGAGCATCCCGTGCTGGAAACTGTATTAATGGGTCATGAGCGTTTATACAAAGTCAAACAGGAAAAAGATGCTATTTATATGAAAGCAGATTTCAGCGAAGAGGACGGCATCCGTGCCGCTGAGCTGGAAGGTGAATTTGCAGAAATGAACGGATGGGAAGCAGAATCTGATGCGGCCGTGCTTCTTAAAGGTCTTGGTGTAGAAGAATCTGTTCATGATTTAAAAATGGCTGAAATCCCTGAGGAACAAAAGGTAAAAGTACTACTTGCACAAGCCTTATTCGGGAATCCCGATATTCTTCTTCTCGACGAGCCTACAAATGGATTGGATATTCAAGCAATCCAATGGCTGGAAGAATTTCTTATTCAATTCGAAAATACTGTTATCGTAGTATCCCACGACCGTCACTTTTTAAATAAAGTATGTACGCAAATTGCGGATGTCGATTTCGGAAAAATTCAGCTCTATGTCGGGAACTATGATTTCTGGTATGAATCAAGCCAGCTTGCTTCCCGTATGGCACAAGAGTCTAATAAGAAAAAAGAAGAAAAAATCAACGAGCTGAAAGAATTTATCGCACGTTTCAGCGCGAATGCTTCGAAGTCCAAGCAGGCTACCTCCCGTAAAAAAATGCTGGATAATATTACATTGGACGATATTAAACCATCCTCCAGAAAATATCCATACATTGCCTTTACACCAGAGCGTGAAATTGGAAATGATTTATTACAGGTGAAGGACCTGTCTAAAACAATTAACGGGGTAAAAGTATTAGATAAAGTGAATTTTATTTTAAATCCAAATGATAAAGTGGCATTGGTCGGAAGAGATGACATTGCCAACACAACTTTGCTGCAAATTATTTCTGGTGAATTGGAGCCGGATGAAGGTTCCTATAAATGGGGTATTACAACATCCCAGTCTTATTTTCCAAAAGATAATTCTGAGTTCTTTGATGGATCTGATCTAACGCTGGTAGATTGGCTCCGCCAGTATTCTCCTGAGGATGAAACAGAAACATTCCTGCGTGGTTTCTTAGGAAGAATGCTATTTTCCGGAGAAGAAGCGAAGAAAAAAGCAAATGTACTCTCCGGGGGAGAAAAGGTCCGCTGTATGCTGTCTAAAATGATGCTTTCCAAATCAAATGTACTTATTTTAGATGAGCCTACGAACCATCTTGATCTTGAATCTATTCAAGCCTTAAATAATGGTCTTGTTAAATTCAAAGGATCCATTGTCTTTACATCACATGATCATGAATTTATCAACAGTATCGCTAACCGTATTATGGAAATTACTCCGAATGGTATTATCGATAAGGAAATGTCTTATGATGAATACGTTCAGGATAAAAAGCTGCAAAAGCAAGTGAAGGAAATGTATACAACTGCATAATGTTATGAAGGAAACAGAGACTTTGATAAATGAGATTGATTTATCGGGGTCTTTTTTTCTTAAAATTGGAGCAATCATTTCTAAGCATAAACACAAGAAATATAAAATAATAAAAATAAAAACCTCTTATACTTTAATCCAGGAGGGAGATAAATGAATGAAGATATCCAGCTTATGGTTGATTGGCTAGAATACCGTCTGCAGTCAGCTTTTTCATTAGATGAACTGGCTGACTATATAGGTTATTCCCCTTATTATTGTTCTTTTAAGTTCCATCAGACCACTGGAATCAGCATTAGACGCTATACACTTCTTAGAAGGTTATATTTATCTACGGAAGATTTGAAAAATAACAGAAGGATTATTGATATTGCTTTTGACTATTACTACTCTTCCCAAGAGGCATAAAGCCGGGCGTTTAAAGCTGTTTTCGGTATTACCCCGAGACAATATCAGCTCCATAAGCATCCTGTTCAATCATTTATTAAACTCACTACTGATAAAGATGGGGGATGGTACAGAATGAATATTTCCAGAAAATTAGAGATTGAAAAGTTACAAAATGAGAATCGTGAACTCTTTGATCATAATGTGCTTCATATCTTAAACTTCCAAATACTGTACGAGGAATTTAAAGAAAATAAATTAATGGGAGAAGCTGATTATGCTTTATTCAATGAGGCGATGTGTGTACATCCTGTTACAGAGAAGGTTTTTGATAAACACTTTATTCATACACGTGCTGCCAGACATGGAGAATCTACTGAAAACTATATACAAAAAGTGATTCATCCATTGGATTATCTTTTTAATAAAGAACATAAATATATCGTTTTATGGTTTGGTGAAGATATGTTTTGTCAAATGAATCTCCTTACCCTGCTTGCTTTTCTTAAACAGACCGAATACCAGGGAAATGTATTTTTAAATAGCTTCAGAGAGGATGAATTCAAAGTTCAGCAAACAAAGCTTGAATTAAGTGAATATACCTCTGCCTACAAAAGATGTATTTATTCATCACAGAAAGACCTCTGTAAAGCAGTTTCCAGTCATGTACCAGGCAATTAATCTTTATCTGGATATGTCAGATGAAGATAATGAAGTAGTAAAATATATTTCTAAACACACTGACCTGCCGACATCTGAATTACTCCAAAGGCTATTTATCCGCTTCCCAACAATCGGATATGGAGATACGCAATATCTGGAGCTGATTAACAAAATATAACGATATTATTCTAAAGACTCAGCAATATTAATTAACGACTCTTTGTCGTATTTACCGTTAGCTCTTAAATATAATATATATTCTAATTTCTCCTGCTTATAAACAAGTTCAATTATAGGGGAAGAAATCTCTGATTTTATTTTTTCTATATAAACATCTTCTCCGCTTTTTAATTTGTAGTTGCTTTCTACATCCCGCGGTGATTCCGGATTAACGATAAATTGAAAATTATCTTTTTTATATTTTCCTTTATAATGGATATCTAAATTATTTTGTTCATCAATTTTGGCAAATTTATTTTTCACTTCAAAGGGCATTTCTTTAGGCAGCATTATCTTTGTATCAAATTTTTCTTCAAATATGTTTATAATTTTATTTATATCTTTTGAATATCCCATTGTCTTATAAACTTCTTCTTCAGTCATTGGTTTTTTAGATGTAAAATCATCTTCTTCAGCCAAAGTATTAATCGCAAAACAACTGAAAGAAATAATTGTAACGGCAATGATTAATACTATCTTTTTCATTGTGCACCTCCCTTTTTTATATTGGACTAACTATTATATTTTATACAGGATGAATACTGTACCGATTTATTAGAATTTGACCTCTATTTTAAGATTATCTAAAAAGACCATAAGAACCCCATCTTAATAAATGGATTTCTTATGGTCCTGAAATCTTCTGAATCAATTAATCTCCCGGATTTGACGGTGTCTTATATTTTAAGAGGACCTGCTACCTTTACTTTAACAAGCAATGCTTGTCCCGGTAAATAAGCTAACGGGAAGTCTTCTAATTGAATAATTTGAATCTGATCCGGATCTGCACCTGCTGCAACAGCATTTTTCACTGCTTCCGCTTTCGCATTCTCCATAATGGTTTCATAGCTTTCATTCTCCAGTAAATAAATTCGTTCCACTGTACCGCTGATATCACCAAGAGCTGCTCCAATTGCGTTCGCTACACCGGCATGAGCAGGACGGATTACTTTACTGGCTCCTTTGAGAGCTTCCGGCATAAGTGCTGCTCCTCCGCCGACTAAAACTACAGTTGCATCTTCACTATTGGTTTTCATCCGGTCAATCGCTTCTTCTACAACATGTGTCATTATTTCATAAATATCTTCAATAGGGAGGTCTTTGAATGAATCAATATTTGCCTCTCCAAAACGGACCTGGCCCTTGGCAATTGCAATATCGGTTGCAGTTAATGTCTCTCCGCCAAACGATTTTGCTTCTTCCATGAGACGATAGCCTACACTATCCGGACCAACTTTCCAGCCTTCATCTTTTTGATGTATTCTCGTTCCTCCGCCAAACCCAACAGAATAAATATCAGGCATCCGATAATTAGTGCGTACTCCTCCTACTTCAACGGCCAGGGAAGTTTGACGTGGAAAACTGTTAGCCAGAACACCGATATCCGTTGTCGTCCCGCCAATATCAACAACAATCGCATTTGGTTCATTGGTTAAATGAGCTGCGCCCCGAATAGAATTGGTAGGGCCACAGGCAATGGTATAAATCGGGTATTTCTGTGCATATTCATTCGTCATCAGTGTTCCGTCATTTTGTCCAAGAAAGATTTTTGCCTGAATTCCCTCTTGCCCCAGGGCTTGCTGGAAGCCTTCTGATACGTGGCGAATAGTACTCATTAACGCTGCGTTCAAAATCGTTGCGTTTTCCCGTTCAATTAAACCGACAGAGCCAATTTCACTTGAAATGGAAATTGGAATTTCAGGCATTGCTTTGCTTAAATATTCAGCAACATATTTTTCTTGTTTATTTTGAACTGGAGAAAATACACTTGTAATAGCGATGGAATCTACTTCTCCTTTTAGTTTCTCCACCACATTCTGTAATTCATTTTCTTCTAAAGCAGCAATTGGTTCCCCATTATATTCATAGCCACCATGAATTAAAAACATCACCGGGTCCAGCTGATCAACTAGATCCTGCGGCCAATCTAATAATGGTGTAACTGCTGACCCTGACGGCAGGCAAATGCGGATAATACCGACACGATTCAATCCTTTTCTTTCAACAATAGCATTGGTACAATGTGTTGTCCCGAGTGTTGCCACATCTATTTTTTCAGCGTCTAATTTTGATTCTTCCATCAGTTTATTTAAGGTTTGTTTAATACCGGAGAATATATCTTTTGTAGTAGTCGATTTAGTGCTTGCTAAAATTTCATTATCTGCACTAAGAATTACACCATCTGTATTTGTTCCACCTACATCGATTCCTAATCTGATCATTGGTCAGCCTCCTTTACCAGCGTTTCAAGCGGGACGTAATCATAGTCATACTTGAAGTATTTTGGTCCTGCTGTTTCAATGCCAATAGCTGTTCTCCATTTCTCATGAGCAGGAAAAGCAACAACTACAACGCGCGCGCCATATTTTAAACCTTCTGTGGTAATCGGCATTCCTGTTTCCTCATCCAGTACTGCGATTAAATCTGGTGTAATAGCTACAGGTTTCCCGTTTACCTCTGCCAGCAGATGTTCATTTTGGAAAAATAATTGGCAGGTACTTTCCTTATCCTCATCCGATCCTTCAAAAGTTGCCCTTCCACGTGTAAATCCACCTTGAATCTTCCGTTCAATTTGGATTGCTTTCCCTTTAAATAATTTATGTCCGTTCAGTTTCTCCAGCATTTGTACGATTGGATGAACTTTTGCTGTCCGTTCATTTGTCAATAGTGCACCAATCTGTTGTGCTAAGGTTAAGGTATCTGGAATAACACTCTCTTTGGCCTGTTTGCCACTGATTCCATAGTCACATACAATGGATGATCCTCCCATTACAATGGTAATCTGCCTTGATATTTTTTCACTCCAGATACCATCTGCCGGTTTAATAGAAACAACATTTGATTTTTCATCTCCCAGTGTAACCAGCTCCGGCTTTAACCCGTCTAAATGGAAGGTTACCATTTGTGCTTCTGGGAAAGCTCTTCCCATTGCATCCCCATCTAAAATAGGAATTCCTTTCATCGCCGCGACGGCAACGGGAATCAAGGAATTAACCCCGCCTATCTCAATAGGCATCACGACGTCGACTTTTTTGCCCACCGCCTCTTCATATGCTTCCAGTGGAGCTTTCAGCTGATCGAAGGAAGGAATTTTCTCGACTAACACACTTGGAGAACCCATTCCAGAAACAGGAAGAACAAAATGATCCTCCTCCAGCTCTTCTACTGTAATCATTTTTACTGGCCCATATTGTTTTATGGAAGATAAAGCCAGCATTTTTCCGATATAAGGATCTCCCCCGCCGCCAGTTCCTAACACAGCAGCTCCTGTTGCAATATGCTGAATATCTTCTTCATTTAACCATTTCATGCAATTTATCTTCCTTTCTGTTCGTTAGCTTTCATAATTACAATAAATATAAGTTGGGCAATAAAGGCAACAATAAAGCTGTCCAGTGCCGGTATTGTCGTAAAATTGAACAGTTCCAGTCCTGTTGGTCCAGGAGAGGTCATCCAATTCACCGCAGCTCCTAAAAACCATGCAAGCAATGGCAGCAGCTTGAAATTTCTATCCTGTCCTACAGCTACTGTGAAGTATTTTTGCTTCCCGAAATAATAGGATGCTGTATAAACCCCTGCGATTGGCGTGATAAACATCGACATAATCGTTAAGAAGTTAATAAAATTATCATAAATTCCAAGTACTGCCAACAATGTTCCTAAAATTCCTGCGATTAATGTCAGCAGCCCTTTATTCACTTTGGTGAAAATGACCGCAAAGCTTAACCCTGATGAATAAGCATTGCTAGTATTGGTTGTCCATTGCGCCAAAATTAATACAAGGATTCCCGGAACTCCTAAGCCGACCATAATCATAATTGTTGTCAGGCTGTCTTCATCCATAATTCTTGATAGAATCATGGAAACAATAATCATAAAACTGTTCCCTACAAAGAAACCGATAAAAGAAGCTAAAATAGCATCCTTCTTTGTCTTTGCCCACCGTGAAATGTCCGGGGAAATAACCGCTCCAGTAATAAATACACTGATAGCTAACGAAATCGCCATCCCCATTGTAAAAATGTTCTCAACCGGGGCGCTTAATGCTTCTGTTCCATACTTATTAACTGCCAGTCCAATCGTTAGGAAAATGAGAATTAACAATAATGGCACTGCCCATGCACTCAGCTTTTCAATTGCTTTATATCCGTAAATAGCTGTCGAAGTCATTAATATTCCTCCAAGTGCAGCCAATAACGGTAAGGGCACATTTATATGAAATGAATGTTGAAATATCGCTGACGCATTCTCAGCAAAAAATCCTGTTTGTACGCCAAACCAGCCTAATAAAGCAACTGCCATAAAAAAGGATACAAACTTTGCACCGGAAACTCCGAAGGTAAATCTGGAAATCATCGAGGTAGAGAACCCGGTTGCAGTTCCTACATAAGCACAAAAAGCTGCCAGAACTCCGAGTATCCCCGAACCAATTAAAACAGAAATCAGCGCATCCCCAAATGCCATTCCGCTTCCTAATTCAACACCGAAAATAACGGCGGATAAATCAATTCCTACTGCTATCCACACTAACGAAATCGTAAACCAATGTTTTCTCTCTTCTTGTGGTACGGGCTCTCTCGCGAAATCGTTGTTCATTTATTTAACTTCCTCTCTCAATAAACATTCAATGATATTTATTGCATATTCAATTTGTCTTTCCAGTTCTTCTTTTTCATAAAGATTTATTTCCCAGAATATCCCATCCATTATAATGAGAAATTGTTTGGTTATCTTTATTATTTTTTCCTCGGATATATTTGGGTATTCTTTTTGCATTTGTTCTGTCAATATCTGCTCCATCCAGCTGTCAAAACGCTGCATATGATGGTGCAAGAATGGTTTAATCTCTGCAGGAGGTGAGTTAACTAATGAAATATAAGCATTTGTTTCGTTCTGTCTCTCACTATGATAAGCAACAGTTTTCCGAATAATAGTCTTATAAATATTTAGTATTGGCTGCTCAATAACTTCTCCCGCAATATTCCGAATATAATTAAAATGCGATTCCAGTATCCATTTGAATGCAGCTAAGAAAAGCTCTTCTTTATTTTTATAAAAAAAATAAATGGACGCCGGCTTGATATTTACTTCATCTGCAATCTTCTTCATAGTCGCGCCATGATAATTGTAGAGCGAATATTGATTAATAGCAGCTTTTAAAATCTTTTCTTTAGTCAAAAAACTCACCACCTAATGATTGTTAGGTTAGATTATAAATGATTAAATATACATTTTCAAGTATATTTTTTTGGGAGTTACATGTAGTTTTTCAGAATACAGCGCTTACTAAACTTGTTTATAACTCTTTTTAGTATATATTCTTTTATTACAGAATGTATAATTATACTCACACCCTTATATTTTTGCATTGTGAATCACTAGATAAAAATGGAAAAATCAGTTCGGAATTCTGTTCATTATAAAAACACCTCCCAAATGTTGAGAGGTGCTGTAAAATATTTATATATAAGTCCGGTTTTCCTTAAAAAGCTCGAATGATTTTATCCTTTCAAGCACTATCTTTCTTTAATTTTTCACGAATCTTCTCCAGCATATCTACCGTCATATTATCAATATCATATGCCGCTTCAAATCCCCATTCTTCTTTAGCAGCATCTGCATTAATAGAATCCGGCCAGCTCTCTGCAATTCCCTGCCTGACTGGATCGACCTGATAACCCATTTCAAAATTCGGAATCTGCTTGCGGATTGACGATGCAAAGTGTTCCGGTGCTGCAGATACCGCTGTAATGTTGAATGCATTGCGATGCTTTAACCGATCAGGATTTGCTTCCATCAGCTGAATAATTGCATTTAAAGCATCCGGCATATACATCATATCCATATGCGTGCCTTGTGCAATATAGGAAGTATAAGCACCTTTCCGAATTGCTTCATAATAAACTTCTACTGCATAATCTGTGGTACCGCCTCCAGGAGCGGTTACATAAGAAATCAAACCGGGAAAACGGACTCCTCTGGTATCTACTCCGAATCTGGAAAAATAATAATCACATAGAAGCTCTCCTGCTACCTTATTCACCCCATACATCGTTGTTGGCCGCTGTAAGGTATCCTGAGGTGTATTATCCTTGGGCGTACTTGGCCCAAATGCTCCAATAGAGCTTGGTGTAAAGAATTTTAAATCTAATTGCTTAGCCGCTTCTAAAGCATTTACCAATCCGCCCATATTAATTTCCCAGGCTACTTTTGGAAAAGCCTCTGCCTTCGCTGATAGGAGTGCCGCTAAATGGATGATCGTATCTACATTATATTTTTTAGAAATCTCATATATTTCTTTTTCCTTGGTTACATCAATTTCTTCAAATATTCCTGACGGATTTTCAGGTCTCCGGATATCAGAAGCAATGATATTGTCTTCACCGTATGTACTGCGAAGCTTCTCCGTTAATTCTGACCCGATTTGTCCTAATGCACCGGTCACTAAAATTTTTTTCATCTCGGAAAACTCCTCTTACTTTTTTTAGTACATGTTCAAAAAGTATTCAAATTAAAAGCAGCAGATTAATATCCTGCCAAATCATTGATGACTTTTTGAACATCTTCTTTAAATAAGTTTCATTTCTTTACCGATTTTTTCATAGATACCAATTGCATGATCCAGCATCTCTTTCGTATGTGCTGCTGTCGGCATATTACGGACACGCCCAGTACCTCTTGGAACTGTCGGGAATACAATTGCTTTCGCGTATACTCCTTCTTCATACAACCTCTTACTAAATGTCTGCGCCTGCTTCTCATCACCAATAATACAAGGTGTAATTGGAGTCTCACTCTCTCCAATATCAAAGCCCAGTTCTTTTAATCCTTTTTTCAAGTAATTCCCGTTCTCCCAAAGCTTCTCGTTCAATTCTGTGCTTTCCATTAGAATTTCAATCGCTCTCGTGCTCGCTGTCGCATCTGCCGGAGATACGGCTGTAGAGAACAGGAATGGACGGGAGCGGACTTTCAGCCAATCAATCAGCGCCTGTTTTCCTGCAACATAACCGCCGATAACACCGATCGCCTTAGACAAAGTCCCCATTTGAAAATCAACTTTATCCTGTAGTCCAAAATGTTTTACGGTACCAGCACCGGATCCTGTTACTCCAGAGCCATGTGCATCATCCACATAGGTAATCAAGTCAAATTCTTCGGCAATCTCTACAATCTCAGGCAGCTTAGCAATATCCCCGTCCATTGAGAAAACACCATCTGTGATTACCATCACTTTATTGTATGTTCCTGACTCTGTCGCTTCTCTCGCTTTAGCACGCAGGTCATCCATATCGGAATGCTCAAATCGGATAATTTTTGCTTTAGATAAACGGCAGCCATCAATAATAGAAGCATGGTTTAAAGAATCTGAAAGAATAGCATCGTTTTTATCCATGACTGCTGAAATTGCCGCCATATTACAGTTAAAACCGGATTGATAAGCGATGGCTGCTTCTGTACCTTTAAATGCAGCAATTCTTTTTTCCAATTCAATATGCAAATCCAGTGTTCCATTAATCGTACGGACTGCTCCAGCTCCAACACCGTGTGAATCAATTGCCCGTTTTGCCACATTCTTCAATTCCGGATGCGTTGCCAGACCTAAATAGTTATTGGAAGAAAGATTGATTAACTTTTTCCCTTTAATCAGAATTTCAGGACCATTTGCACCTTCCACTGTATCAATTTCGTTATACAGACCGTTTTCCTTTAAATCAGCAATATTTGTGTCCAAAAACTGGTCTAAATTCCGGCTTGTCATACACATCACCCTCCTCTAAATCATCTTAAATGTAATCCCTTACAAGTATAACATAATAGTATTCCAATCCAACCATTTACAGAATTAACGAACATGTATAAAAATTAATGTTTTTCCTGCTAGCCAAGATGTGTACTTTAGCCTATACTAAGATAGTTGATTATTATTCAAGCTTATGATGGAGGGTTGAAAAGAAACATGCGAAAGGTTCTACTTACTTTGTTCATTTTTGTCATTGCCGCAGTCGGCGCTTTTGGTTATTCAAATGCTCACAGCGATAATAATGAAGAAATCGAACAAAATCCGGCTTCCACTTCTACAGAAATCCACAACTAAGGAACAATCAGGCAATTATTGAATATAGATAAAAGCGTATGTGTTTAAGAGGATGTTTAAAAAGCAATCTGCATAACAAATAGCTGAAATAACTGATATCACAAGGTGTCCTGCTTCTTAATATAAAAAGTATGATACCTTTTTTTATTAGTTATTAAAAAAATAGCTTAAGAGTCTATGAGACTCTTAAGCTATTTTTTATGCTATCTATTTTAAGGGGATTTTATTCAACGATTGTTACGTTAACTTGCTGTCTTCCAAAGCTCAATGCTTCTTCTTTTGTTGGTACGTGAAGATCAATTTTGTTTCCTTGGATTGCACCGCCGGTATCAGCAGCTGTTGCATAACCATAACCTTCTACGTATACTTTACTTCCCAGTGGAATAACGCTTGGATCTACAGCAATAACTTTTGCATTCGGATCTGCATTTAAATCTACTCCTGTTGCAGTAACTCCAGAACATCCATTACATCCTGCAGTGTATGCAGTTGCTTCTACAGAAATAGTTTGTCCCTGTGGAGACTCATTTGAAGATTGTTCTTCTGATTCAGAAGCTGATTCTTCATTTGAAGTTTGCTCAACAGCAGATTCTTCTTGTGCAGGTTCGCTTTCTTCTTCAGCTGACGCACTCTCTTCTGCAACTTCTTCTGTAGCTGGTTCTGCAGCTTCAGCAGTTGCTCCATTAATTGATAACTCAGCACCAATAACAATGATGTCTGACGAAAGTTTATTCCATTCTTTTATATCTTTCACGGATACACCGAATTTTTTAGAGATGTCTGAAAGTGTATCACCTTTTTCAACTGTGTATAATGAAGATTCTTCACCATCTTCATCTGGTTGACTTATATAGATAACATCTTCTGGATGAATAACCGTTGTTGTAAGACTATTTATATCAAGTAAGTTTTGTACGCTAGTATCATATTGATCGGCAATCTTCCATAAGCTTTCTCCTGATTCGACCTTATGTTCATTTTCTTCAGCGGAAACTGTTGTTGCAGCTGCACTAGTAATAATAATTCCAGCAGATAACGCTGCTACGAGTTTTCTCATCTGATAACCTCCTTTGTTTTTTCACAATCACTATCCTACCACAGGATTCAAGAGAATACAGTTACAGGACGGTTAAGTGTGAATTACAATGATTACATAATGCTCGTTTACTATTACATTTGTAACAATTCTGTTATAGAAGCGGACAGTACTACTTGTTTTGTGACAAAACCACGTCAAACGGAGGCTTCTGTAATAATAAAAAAGAGCTCTCTTTTTATAGAGAACTCTCCTTCAAACGCTTGCCAGTATTTAATTAGCTGCTAAAGAAGTTTGAAATAGCACGGAAAATATCACTAAAGAACTTCGCTACCTTCTCCCAAAATCCTTGGTCTAAACCTAAATCTTCTGCTCTTTCGACAAGGTTGTTTGTAATATCCTCTAATTGTTCCTTCATTGATCCAAAGTCAATGTCTAAATCTCTCATTCTATTTACTAAATCAATAAGCATCTGCCGATCAGCGTCATTAAGCTTAATATCCAAATTGTTCAACTGCTCATTAACGATTTGCTCTACTTCTTCTTTTGTAACTGGATCCTGTTCAGCAATCATTTTCTTAATTTCTGTTAAAAGTGTACTTACATCTTCATCACTTACACCATCATTGTCAGCTAAATCCGTTGCCACTTCTAACTCATCATTCGCCAGCTCCATCCGATCTTTATCTAATTCTACTCCTTCTACATCATAAGCTTTATAAATTCCTGTCAATGCAGAGTGGCCAGATACCCTTACAGGCGATACAACATCCACCGTTACATTTTCTGCTCCGGCTGTCAGCAAAGCATTCATATACATTTCTTTTGTTACCTCTGTTATATTATCTGGTGTTAAGATATTTACTTCCAGTCCACTGCCATCTGACTCCAAAGTAATTCTTGCAGAAGAGTACATATTTGAATCTGGGTTTCCATTTATAAAATCAGCATAATCCTGGCCTGTAACGTCATGTTCTTCATAAGTGTCATTGTCTGAGATATCCAATATTTCTCTTACCTGTGCACGCTGGCTGTCGTTAAGCTTTTCTCCATAGATAATTGTAGTATTAGAAGTTGCTGAAACTGGCAATAAAATGCTAAAAAATAAGATAAAGCTTAGCGCACCATATTTCAACACCGATACTAACCTTTTATTCATTTTGTTTACTCCTTTTCTTCGTAAGGGCTTCCCGCTCTTACTTTTGATATTTGTTGCAGAGCAACTATCATCATTTATTATACCCTGTAGAAAAAATGATTACATGTTTTTAAACAATTAATTTACTCCATAGGTTAAATGTAAATGTGGAAAATAAAATTACTGCTTTCTCATTTCTCTTTTTATCATTAACAGTACCCTTTCTGTTTTCTCATAAAACAGTTCTTTTTTTATTTTTAAACTCAACTTTCGCACCTAAAAAAATAACTTGCTTATCATTGAGACATGTGTTGATCGTTCCTTCCACCTATCTCTTGACAAAGCATAAACTCTAGCTAGAAATAGGGTAACGTGTAAGGCCACCGCTGGAAGGGGGTTCTATACTGTTTAATACAACTGAGCAAATAGAATTTAAATCAGTAAAGAATATCTTTTTTGTGGTACATATAAAAATGTCCCGTCATGATTACTTTCTGTTCATAAAAGCTATTCCTGATATTTACTATCCCATGCTGTTTTATCATTTAAATTGCCTAGTCAAGTCAACCATTTGAAACACTGAAATGATCTTTTCATCAAGCAAAAATCGATTATTTCATCCAACTCCATCAGAATATGAATTCTTTCATTCGCTGTAGAAGCATGACTGAGTGCAGACCAACCACGTAGACTCCTATGGGAACAGGGCGAGCTGAAGATCCACTTGAAAAGCGGGTTTCTTTTCAAGTTAGCTGAAGCCGTCCCCATGGAAAGCGTAGTGGTTGGTCGGAGCGGTGCTATACACAATCTTCATTCAATCAAAAAGTAACAAAATGCATGCAGGATAATGAAAAACATGATTATCCTGGCATGGTAAGGTATAGATGTTTATTATCAGGTACGAAAGTTGAGTTATAATTAAATTAATGTTTTTGAGCAGATAACTTTTCATTTAGTTCGTGTTTGTGTATATTTGGAGTAGCGAAATAAATAAAGATACGATTACGGGATTTTCGTATCCCCTGTTTTATAAAGACGGGAATTCTACAAATGGTAATAACGCAACGAATTCACAAAACTTAAACGGACGACTGCAGATTGTTTCAGGGAAGGTATGGGTCATTGGCACTTATGCCTTTTTCATATGTACTCGTGCGCTTATACCATTCTGAATAAATATATATGAATCTGCAGTTAATGCAAAAAGCTAGAAAGAAGGTTTGAACGTTATTAATACACATCCAGGAGTAAAACGGAACTTGGTGATTATGTGGCTTGCTAATTTCTTTATTAGCGGAAGCATGACAATGGTTGTACCTTTTATTTCCTTGTACATTCAGTCAATGGGTAACTTTTCAGCTTCCTATGTACAAACATGGTCAGGGTTAACCTTTGCCGTTACTTTCATCAGTGCATTTATCTTTGCACCGATTTGGGGAAGAGTCGGCGACCGCTTTGGAAGAAAACGCCTGATGGTTATGTCGGCGTTGGGAATTGGAATTTCGGTATTTTTAATGGGATTTGCAACAACAGTATGGCAATTATTTATTTTACGTTTTTTAATGGGAATTGTAACTGGGTTTATTCCTATGTCTCAGGCATTTATTGCAACCCAAACGCCAAAAGAAGTCGCAGGAAGAGTGTTAGGAACCCTGCAGACAGGAACGATTACAGGCTCTTTGATGGGGCCGTTGCTTGGCGGAGCACTTGCTGATGCGTTTGGGTATTCCAGCACCTTTAAATGGGTGGCGGTAACTATCTTTATATCCGGATTGCTCGTCATATTCGGAGTTAAAGAAATGCAGGTTAAATTTTCAAAAGAAGAAGACACAAAGAATTACTCAAGAAAAGAAGTCCTGCAGTATATTCTTAATAAACCAATCTTATTGATTGTTTTATTGATGTCTGCTCTTGTGCAGATAGCGCACTTTAGCGTCCAGCCAATCCTGTCACTATTTGTTGAAGAAATTCATGGTCCAGTCAATCTGGCATTCTTTGCAGGTATTGCTTTCTCAGCAACAGGAGTTGGAAATCTAATGATGACCAGACGCTGGGGAATGATTGGAGATAACCATGGTTATACAAAAGTATTGATTATAATGCTATTTGCATCCGGGTTGGTTTATCTGCCAGGCATGTTTATAACAGATATTTGGCAATTGGTCGTTTTACGGTTCTTACTTGGTCTATTCCTTGGCGGTATTATTCCAATCCGCGTAGCCTATATTCGCAAGGAAGCACCTCTGTCTACGCAAGGAGAAGTGCTTGGCTACGATACAAGTTTACGCTTTTTTGGTAATATTATCGGGCCGATGCTTGGCGGCACAATTGCAGCTACATGGGGATTTTCTTCTGTCTTTTTAACAACAGGACTGCTGCTTATTCTGTGTGGTTTTATTATGCTTATAGCCTGGTTACGTTATGAGCATGAGCCCAATACAAAACGATCCCATTCACATTCTTTCTCCTCCAGGTAAAAATATTGATTTGTTTCTATAATTATGCTAAAACTAACAAAGCAAGGTTAATTATTATAGAAAGAAAGTGATAGCAATGGGTATCGTTGTCATCGAAATATGTGACGGAAATGCCATCACTACTATAGATATTGAATCCATCTTAGAGAAAGAATTCCCTGAGGTCGCGGTTCTAATGAACGAATGCTTGTCATTCTGTGGCCTATGTGCTGTACGTCCATATGCCTTAGTAAATAATAAACGTGTATTTGGAAAGACACCGGAAGAATGTCTTGATAAAATACGTTTGCAAATTAAAGAAGAGCTTGCAGTTTATGAATAACTGCAAGCTCTTTTTGTATATTTCGACAATATTTCCCGGGAAATCACAGACTTGCTTCGAAAATTTCCAGTGAGTCTTTTTTTGTTAAAGACCGATAGTTACCAAATGTCGAATTCGCTGTAACGGTTTTCTCTGCCATTTCTTCCACCGTTGATTTATCTATATTATAGTCTGCCAATCTGGACGGCGCACCAAGCTCATTCCAGAATTCGCGCAAGCAGTCAATCCCTTCCAAGGCAACTACTTTATCTGATTTCCCTCTTGTATCCACGTCAAAGACACGGACTGCCAATTGTTTAAATCTATCAACATTACTCTCGTCTAACACATGCTTCATCCAATTAGGAAACAGAATAGCCAGACCACCGCCATGCGGAATATCATGAACAGCCGATACAGCATGTTCTAAATTATGCGTAGCCCAATCACCGCGATAGCCTAAATTCAACATATTATTTAAAGCGAGCGTTCCGCCAAGCATCGCTGTAGACCTGTAAGCATAATTTTCAGGGTCTGCTAACAGCTTTGGCCCCACGTCAATTAATGTTAACAAAATACCTTCGCACCATCTGTCTTGAATTGGTGTATTTTCTTCATGATGAAAATAATGCTCTAAAACATGTGACATCATGTCCACTAAGCCATAAATTGTTTGGTCATGCGGCACAGAGAAGGTATGCACAGGATCTAAAATAGAAAACTTAGGGTAAGTATAGGGAGAGCCCCACCCATGCTTTTCATTGGTTTCCCAATTTGTAATAACTGAACCTGAATTCATCTCGGAGCCCGTAGCTGCTAAAGTTAGTATTGTTCCAAACGGAAGTGCGCCAGCAGGCTTTTCTTTTTTCGTCACAACATCCCACATATCTGCATCTGTGACAGCACCGACAGCAATTGCTTTCGTACAGTCAATCGTACTGCCTCCGCCTACAGCTAAAATAAACTCAATCTTCTGCTCACGACAGATACGGACGCCCTCACGTACAGTAGAAACTCTAGGATTGGGTTCTACCCCGGACAGTTCAAAAACCTCCGCATTGATTTTTTCCAATTCTTCCAATACACGGTCATAGATGCCGTTCTTTTTAATACTTCCGCCGCCATATACAATCAGGATACGGCTTCCATAAGGCTGAATTTCACCAGACAGCTTCTCTATCTGACCTTTTCCAAAGATGAGTTTTGTTGGATTGTGATAGATAAAATTCTCCATATAATCTCTCCTTATGCTTTACGGTATGCAACAATATCCATTTCTACGAGAACATCCTTCGGCAAACGGCTTACTTCTACACAAGCACGGGCCGGGTATGGCTCCTCCAGTGCAGCACCATAGATTTCATTTACGGTTGCGAAATCTTCCATTGAATTTAAGAAAATAGTAAATTTCACAGCATTGGCAAAGCTTAAATCTGCCTCTTTTAAAATAGCCTGTAAATTTGCTAATACCTGTTTTGTCTGAGCTTCAATTCCTTCTACTACTTCACCTGTTGCCGGATCAATCGGAATTTGTCCTGAAATATAAAGAAAATCTCCTGCCTCAATTGCTTGAGAATACGGTCCAATTGCTGCTGGTGCGTTGTTTGTCTGAATAGCTTTCATAAAAAATCATCCTCCACTCTCTTTTTTAATACATATTGTTGTCATAATCATCAGTTAATTACTCAAAAACTCGAATCGGCAAAATAACCTTTTTCATACATAAAAAAGATATGACAACATCTTTGTATGTAGAAATACCTCTTTGATAAAGAGAATTTCATATACTGTCATCATATCAGTTTTCCGATTCCATTTCTATTGCTTCCTTATATGACATTACAGAAGAAACATAATAAATATCACCATAGCACGCATCTAATTCTTCCGCTTCTTCTCTCCGGCAAGAATAAATGGAACTCTCTCTTCCTGCCTCTTCATACATGTTTTGCGAATAGGCAATTGCCGCTTCCTCCGAATAGTTCTCCTCCATTTCTCGAACATACCTAATAAAACCAGGGCCAAAATTATAAGCTTGTACGGCCAGCTCTTCATCCCCCTCCGCCTGCTCATATATCCAGGCAAAAAAGGATACTCCCTGTTCAATAGAATGCTCCGGGTCATCAATACACCCTATTTCTCCACATAGACTTTCAGAGGATTGCATCGGATCCGTACCGCGTCCACCAGATTCCTGCATCATCATTGCCAGAATGGTATTGGTCTGCTCTTCAATTCCATGTTGTTTCGCATATTTCTCAACCAGTGGTTTATATTCCCAAATCTGCTGATTTAAAGCTGGTACAGGATCTGCCTTTTCAAACTCCCGCTCTGGCTTATCAGTGATTTGATAAACTATCAAGGAAAGTATTAATAAGGACAGACCAAATACAAGTCCAATTATCATCAGGTATTTTATTAAATCTACCAATTTACGCCATTTCTTTCGTTTCATTATCTTTTCTCCTTTAAAGCTTTCCCTAGCTTAAGCATCCCCCACACCGAGAATCCATATACCATGTGACCTGACAGCCAGATAATCCATGCCCATATATTATCTATTTCTGGTGTCCGGTCAGATAATATCGTCGTTGGAAAAATAATAAGCCCAATTACGCCGTTGCAAAGTAAATAAAGAGCCAGTCTCTGCTCCAATTTTTTCATTTTTAACAGGAGGTACAGTACCCATACTACAGATGTTGAAACAAGCAGATGCAAAGAAAATTCGATCCAATCAGGCAAATACATGCTCCCTAGAACAGGAAAATAATCGACATTCATCAGCAATGTGTAAACAGGGATAGCTGTCCATTGCTGGAATACATATAAAAATCCTCCCAGCACAAAGCCTGATAATATACCAGTCAGCCAAACCATTTAGTATCCCTCCCTGTTTAAGCATCTGCAAATAACTTCTTCTCTCTCCATTTCCCAAAACGATAGTACATAATAGCAGCGATACTGCTTAAGATAAAGCTTGCTCCTACACCGAATGCAATACCAATCTCACCAAACAGACTGGAGAACCAAGCCGTAAGCGGATAGCGCAAAATCCAGAAGGAAATAATATTTAATACCAAAACTGCGTACATTGCTCCCGCTGCTCGGACCACCCCATTTAATATGAAATTAATCCCTAAAAACGGATAGCATAATGCAACGATCTGGAGATATAATGTTCCAAACCGGACAGATGCTTCGTCCTGAATAAACAATCTCACACCATATTCAGCAAAAACGGCGACGATAATGCCGATCAGCAGCATAATAATAAAATTATAGATAACGCCGTATTTAGCAACATCCCTGACTCTGCCCCAATTCTGAGCACCGATATTTTGACCAGCCATACTCGAAATTGCGATGCTTAAAGCATGTGCAGGCAGCATCAACAAGCTGTCTAAACGCTGTGCCGCACTATACCCTGAGACAACCGCCTCTCCCTGCGCAGCTACAACCCCAATAATTGCCGCTGCTCCGGCAGAAATAACAGCCATTTGCAGGCTGGAAGGAATACCGATATGCAAAATTAATTTAATCTCTTTCCAGCTTGGCATACTCGGGATGGTAAATGGAGCTAGATCCTTCTTCACAATATAAAAGAAACCAAGCAAAAAAGAAAATCCCTGTGATACTACTGTAGCATATCCTGCACCAGTAATACCCCATCCAAACGTATCAATAAATAATGGGTCCAGTACCGCATTTAATATCACCGCTGCTGTCACAAAATAAAGCGGCGTTTTACTGTCTCCTATGGATCGCAGCACTGTGCTTATAAAGTTATAGCCGAATAATAATAGGATTCCAATAAAATTTATCCGCAAATAAATTGCTGCATCTGTCAGCATAGCCTCTGGTGTGCCCAGTAAATTCAGCAGTACCTCTGCAAAAATAAATCCTGAAACACCAAGTAATAAAGCAATACATGTCATAAGGACAACAAATGCGTTTAAATAACGCTTTAGACCTTCCTCATTCTGTTTTCCTTTTTGCTGAGACAGGATAGTTAACGCAGCATTATTTAAACCAATAATAAGCGAGAGCACAACGAATAGAATGCTCCCGGAAATAGCAACAGCACCTAAAGCATTCGCACCAAGCAGATTCCCAACCCACAGACTATCAATAAATTGATACGATGTCTGCAGCAGGTTTGCCAAAAGAATTGGACCTGAAAAATAAAATAGACTTTTTCCAATACTGCCTTTTGTAAAATCATATTTCTTAGCCATTTAACTGCACTCCTGATTCATTCTTACCTTACGCCTTTTATTATAAAGGGAAATTGATAAAAAAAGAAAGAAACGCCCATTATTATATAACATAATAAGCGCTTCTTCTGAAAAGATTTAACTAGCTGGCTTGCATTCTGTTGTTCCTGTCCATTTTATCCCTCGACATGTACTGAATCACAAACATAACAACAAATATAATAAAGCCTATCGTATCAGAATACCCTTCTGGATAGATTAATAAAAGTCCGGCAATGATTGCTATAATCCGTTCATACCATTTCACATTGCGATACCAATAACCGATCATTCCTGCGCCAATTGCAATCATTCCCAGCATGGCGGTAATTAATGACATAATTACTTCAAAAACAGTCGTATCAATCATTAGCAATGTCGGATTCAACACAAACATATATGGAATAATAAATGCTGCAATTGCGAGTCTAGTTGCATTTGCTCCTGTACGAATTGGCTCTCCCCCAGATATACCGCTTGCTGCAAAAGCGGCCAAGGCAACAGGAGGCGTAATATCAGCTACAATACCAAAGTAGAATACAAACATATGTGCAGCTAATATTGGAATAGCAACCTCCAGCTGACCATTCAGTGCCACAATAGCCGGTAAGGCAATCGTAGATGTAATAATATAGTTAGCTGTTGTAGGAGACCCCATTCCAAGAATAATCGATGTAACCATGGTAAATACGAGTGTCAGCATTAACTGAATCTCTGGTGAACTCGCAATTGAACCAGCAATAGAAACCAAACTGTTACCAAGCGTCAAGCCAAGCCCTGTTTTAGTAACTACACCTACAATGATCCCGGCACATGCAGTTGCTGCTGCTACACCAAGTGCAGTTCGGGCACCCTGCTCCAACGCCACAAGAAATTTTGTCGGTGTAATCCTTGTATCCTTTCGAAACAGGCTGACAAGAACGATTGATAAAATACCATAAACAGCCGCACGTTCGACACTCATACCTGTAAATAAGAAATAAACGATTGCTAAAATTGGTATTAATAAATGTATTTTTTTCAAAACGGCACGTTTACTCGGTATTTCCTCATCCGGCAATCCAACCAAGCCTGTTCGTTTTGCCTCAAAATGTGTCATAATCCAAATACCTGCAAAATAAAGTATCGCCGGAATAATAGCTGCTTTAGCAATATTCCAGTAGCTTTCCCCGGCAAACTCGATCATTAAAAAGGCGGCAGCCCCCATAATTGGCGGCATGATTTGTCCACCTGTTGAGGCTGCTGCCTCAACAGCACCGGCAAAGTTCTTCCGATAACCGAGCTTTTTCATCATAGGAATCGTATATGATCCAGTTGTTACTGTATTCGCAACTGAGCTTCCTGAAATTGTTCCATTTAAAGCACTGGAGAAGATAGCTACCTTTGCGGGCCCGCCGACTCTTTTTCCTGCAATAGATATGGCCAAATCATTAAAATAATTTCCAATACCTGTCTGTACTAAGAAAGCTCCAAATAAAAGGAACAAGAATATAATAGTCGAGGATACCTGTAAAGGTGTACCCAGTATTCCTTCTGTTGTAAAGAACATCGATTGAATCAATTGTTCAAGCGACAGTCCTCTGTGCGCAAAAGCCCCCGGCATATAGGGACCAAACAGTGCATAACAGAGGAACAGCAGCGCAATAATGATAATTGGAAGTCCAACTGCCCGTCTGGCTGCTTCAAGTACAAGTAAAATAGCTAAGCCGCCAATAATCATTTGCATAAGTGAAATCCCGCCAAATTGCTGCACAAGTGTATCATAAAATACCGGCCAATAGCTGCAGACAGCAATTGCTAGAACCATTAATACATAGTCATACCATGGAACTGTATCTTTCTTTGCTCCGCGGACAGCCGGAAACAATAAGAAAATAAGTACAAGCGCAAAGCCTAAATGAACAGTCCGCTGGATGTAGGCTGTAAACTGCCCGAAAATACCGGTGTACAACTGAAATATCGAAAATGCAATTAGCAGGAGAAAGACAACACTGGCAATAATTCCTTTTAAATTTCTTGTTTTTGATTCTGTATCATATTTTTCCAATAATTCCTGCTGCTCTTTTTCTGAGAGATTTTCATTATTTTTCTCACTCATGAATCCTCTCTCCTTCCCAATAATCTAATAACGTAATCCAATCTACTTTTACTTTATACCAGTCACCAGGTTCAAAGTAATCGTTAAAAGGAACTTCACAGCATGCCTCGTCATTACTGTTCTTCTCCCCCCAGGCTAAGCGGTGATTGGACACAACCTTCCCATTACGGATATTTAACGATTCAAACTGGTGCTTCATATTTCTGATATGATATTTTCCATCCTCATAGATAAATTCTTCATTCTCTCCGGCATTACTGGGCATTCCGATACCAAATTCTTCGTATATAATTTCGTATTGCTCAATTTGTAAATCATCTGTTACTTTATATTTTTCAACCACATCCGTTAAGTGAATCGAATGCGTAAAGGTAATTGAGAAAGAATCATTTTCATGTAAAGGTAAAAAAGCCGTCAATTCTCCGGATTCCCCATCATGAAAAATCAAAGCTGTCTGAATCGGATAATTCACGCCAATACTAATTCCAATAATGATAATGATTACAAGCAAAACAAGTCTTTTTTTCCTTTGCATACCAGCATCACCTAATTAACATCCAAATAAAAAATGCGGCCTTTTCTATAACAAGCCTTCTATGAATTATAATTTTTTTCTAAAAAAACCGGCAGCCTTTCCCTATCCATCAGGGTGGTGCCGGCTTATTCAGGTTAATTATCCAATTCAATTCCCTCTTCATCAAAATATTTCTGTGCACCTGGATGTAAATCAATGCCAATTCCATCTAAAGCGTTATCCAGCGTGATAAAGGAAGATTTTTCATGTGCCATTCCTTCTGCATTTTCATAAAGAGCCTTTGTTATATCATAAACAAGGTCTTCGGACAAGGAATCGCTGACTGCCAGCATCGCCAGGACCGCTACTGTTTCTACATCTTCTTCCAGTCCATAAGTTCCTGCTTCAACAGTGTCTGGAGCGTAATAAGGATACGCATCCACCAGTTCATCAATTTTATCTTGAGTAAATGGTACAATAGCAACATCTACGGTTGCGGATAATCCTTCTACAGCACCTGTCGGCGTCCCAGCTGTAATAAATGCCGCATCAATATTACCATCTTGAATACCGCCTGTAGATTCACCGAAATCCAGATTTTGTGCATCAATATCATCCATTGTTAAACCATGGACTTCTAAAATCTGCTCAGCATTAATATATGTTCCTGAACCTGGTGCGCCTACTGATACTGTTCGTCCTTCGAGATCTTCTACAGACTCGATTCCAGAATCACCAGTCGTTACAATCTGCACTGTTTCAGGGTATAGAGAACCCAGTGCTAATACATGCTCTACAGGCTCATCAAAAGCATTAATTCCTTCCACAGCATGTGCTACAACGTCAGTTTGTACAAAAGCAATATCTACATCACCATTTTCAATCGATATCACGTTTTCTGCGGAAGCATTGGAAGAAATAGCGTTTGCTGATACATCTGTATTTTTAGATATAATGTTCGCCATTTCTCCTCCCAGTGGATAGTAAGTTCCGCTTGTACCACCAGTAGCAAGCTGAAGCATGTCAGGATCAGTGCTGCTGTCTCCGCCATCACCATCTCCCTCGCTGCTATCGTTATTATCCCCGCCACAGGCTGCTAAAAATAAAAATAATGCAAAGATAAGTGCGAGCGGGCTTAACCATTTCTTTTTCATCAAAAGTCCCCCCTTTTTATTAGAAAACTTGGTTGTCACTAAACCTTTAATTGACAACCTTAGTTGCGCTTATGCAGTAAGAAAGTTTAAACTTTCTTACCTGCCAAAAAGGTATAGCTCCTGCAATAAGTTTACAATATTATTAACATAAACGTCAAATTATTCTTATAATAGAAATCGATTACATTTTAAATATAATTAATTTTCGGTATTTTAAACTCTATTTTTATTTTATGTTACAACCCCTAAGAAAATACTCTATATTCTATTATCATTACAATGCTTATCTCAAGTAATTCTTGACTATTTTTTGAATATTCCATACGATTATGATAGTCCACTTTAAAACGAGGTGATGAAGCTTGTCATTAAAACTGTTAAAACATGCAATCTATTCTATAAAGCCATTACCACCAGTAAAAATTTGTTACCTTATTAAATCTGAAGGAAATCAGATCGCTTTCAATGAAATGAAGCAGCTCCGTGCGGCCAGCATTATTAAATTGTTTATCCTTGCCGCTGCCTATTATGAAGAAGAGAGAGGGAATATTGAACTGTCAAAGCAGGTGAATCTTCCCGATTCAGATATGGCAGGCGGTGCCGGTGTCATTTCTTATTTATCAGATAAACAAACTTATACGTACCAGCAGCTGCTTGAACTGATGATTATTGTTTCTGATAATACAGCAACAAATGCACTCATTGATTTCATCGGTCTGGATTATATCCAAGCCTTTATTAAAAAGATTCATTGTAATAATACGAAATTAGAGAGAAAGCTGATGGATGAAAAGGCCATACAGCTTGGATTAGAAAATGTAACAACCTGCTATGATGTCATGCTTCTTCTCGACTTATTTACAGAACCTAATCACATTATGCCAAAGCACCGCCAGCAGCAGATTTTAACTATCTTAGAAAATCAGCAGTTTAACAGTAAACTAACTGCTTTTTCTTCCTATGATTCAGACATCAAGACTTTTCATAAAACAGGGGAACTTACTGGAGCTGAGCATGATGCCGCTATATTCCAAACAGCAGATAAGCTTCTTAAAGCTGTCGTGCTTACCGAGGGCTGGGCAAATAATGGAGAAGGGCAGCAATTCCATCAAGCTTCAGGAGCACATATATACCATTATTTAAAGGGGTGAACGGAAAAACATATTTCCTTTCCCCATTAAGAATACAGGGGTCTATACAAGGGGGAAATAAATGAATATAAAATTAGGAATTCTGGGAGAAAAAAACATCGTTCAAAGGGTACAGGAAATCACAAAACAGTTCGCGTCCATGGAGGTTCTTCCTTTTATATTCTCTGATCCATGTGATGCTGCGGCCCAGGCAGAGAGAGCTGTTATGTGTGATGCATTGCTCTTTACAGATTATTGTTCTTATCATGAAGCTGTAAAACAAAAGCATAAGCAAATGATGTTTTATATTGATTATGATGAGTATAGTATCCTATCGTCTATCTTATATACAGGAAAACTTTCTCCTAAAAAATGCTTGTCTATTGATTATCCAGATCATATAAAGCTGGTTGATTCCGCTCATGACACCATGCTGACAGAATATGAGCTATTTTCAATCGATTACCATAAGCAGGATGTCGAAAACATACAAAAATTAATTGATTTTCATAAGGAGTTATTTTCTCAGCAAAAAACAGATTTGATTCTAACCTCCAGAAAAGATGTCTATATCGGACTCTTGCAGGAAGGCTTCCCAGTTCATTTTATTCAAATTGCTGAAAAGTGTATTATCCAGGCATTAGAAAAAACAGTGCAGATATTGGAAATAGAGAGTTATTCTACAAATCTCGTCATGACAGGTATTTTATCCTTGAAAGAAAGCCTTCCTATTCATCTGCATCATCAAATACATACAGAAATCAGAAAATATTTGAGTGAATTCTGCAAAAAATATGATGCTATGCTTCTGCCAACGAAGGATAGCCACTATTTTATCATTGGTACTAGTAAGCTGATTAAGGTTATTAAGGAAAATTATCGCGCCTTTCCGCTTATGGATGATGTAGAAAAAATTGCCGGAAGCCCGATTGCGCTGGCATTCGGGCTCGGTCTGAACCCTCTTTCTTCTCAAAAACATGCTTATCTGGCCTTAGAAGCTTGTCAAAGAGACAAAGGCAGTATCAGTTATCTGATTAATGAATGCCAGGAAAAGATCGGACCAATCGGCCAACGCAGGAATATTGACACAAATAAATTATTTTATGCACTTGTCCATCAAGCCCGTTTAAACAATGAATTATCTTATCTTTTTATCCAATTTATCGTAGAACGGAATAATGAGCCTTTCTCATCAAATGATATTGCAGATTTTTACCAGGTCACCAAGCGCAGTGCCGAGCGGACTGTCAAAAAACTGCTTTCCGGCGAGATTATTAAGATATCCGGCAAAGAAAGCCCGTATACAAAAGGCAGGCCAAGGAAGCTGTTTATTTTAAAGCAATAAAATGAAAAAGAAAAAAGACGGTTGTAGGCCGTCTTTTTCTAAACTTAAAGCAAAGCTCCTTCTAAGATCTACAAGCTTAAAAGCTCTTTAATATCTTCCTCGCTTAATGAAGAAAGCATTGTCTCCCCAGGGTGAATAACCTGATCAATTAATTCTCTCTTTTTCTGCTGAAGCTCATATATTTTTTCTTCAATTGTACCTTCTGTTACTAGGCGGATGACCTGCACAACATTTTTTTGACCAAAACGATGTGCTCTCCCTGCCGCCTGATCTTCTACTGCCGGATTCCACCATAAATCATATAAAACGACGGTATCTGCGCCAGTAAGATTTAAGCCGGTGCCTCCAGCTTTCAGAGAAATAAGGAATATACTTTTGTCTCCCTGATTAAACCGTTCACTCATTTCAACACGATTTTTGGAAGGTGTTTCACCATGCAGATAAAAATATTCATAACCAGACGTCTCTAATCGCTCGCGAATAATTTCTAACATGCTGGTGAATTGGGAGAAAATCAGTAATCTCTTCCCGTTATTAATTGCCGTTTCGACAGTTTCCATCAGCTGTTCAAGCTTGCCTGATTTTCCTTCATAATTCTCCACAAATGTAGATGGATGACAGCAGATCTGTCGCAATCTGGTCAAGCCTGCCAAGATTTTCATTCTATTCTGCTGGAATACATGTTCTTTCATAGACGTAGCGGCTTCCTGCTGCAGCTTTCTCAAATAGCCAACATACAGGTCCTTTTGATCACTTGTTAATTCAGAAATATGAACGGATTCAATTTTATCCGGAAGCTCTTTTAACACATCCCGTTTCAAGCGCCTTAAAATAAATGGTTTTGTAATGGCCGATACCTTCCCTGCATCAAGCTGTTTAAATGTTTTCTGATCCGGCATCAGCCCAGGCAGGACTACTTGAAAAATAGACCACAGCTCTTCAATAGAATTTTCAATAGGGGTGCCGCTTAGCGCAAATCTCCGTGTTGCACTCAGCGTACGGATGGCTTTAGATGTTTTCGTCTGATAGTTCTTAATATACTGCGCCTCATCTAATAATAATGTTTGAAATGTGATTTCCTGATAATACGCAATGTCCTGACGCAAAGTCGCATAAGAAGTAATCCAGACATCCTTCCCCATCGAGTCGTTCATACGCTCATGTCTCTCTGCTGGCTGACCCGTCAAAATCACAGAAGTTAAATGCGGTGCAAATTTCTCCAGCTCATTTTTCCAGTTATAAACAACGGAGGATGGAACTACAATCAAATGCGGACCAACAGGTGTTCCTTCTGATTCAGAGGTAATATACGCTATTGCCTGCAGTGTTTTCCCAAGTCCCATATCATCTGCCAAAATTCCGCCAAGCTGATACTGGCTTAGTGATTTAAACCATTGATAACCGACCTTCTGATACGTACGTAAGGATGCCTGTAATTTTTCAGGAAGTTCATACACTTGTTCTTCCGGTGACTTCAAATGGCTTAATAATTCTCTGAAATTCGAGTCATACTGTTTTTTTGTATCAAGCAGCTCATCCAGCTGGGCACCACGATATACAGGCATCTGTACTTGCCCATCCTGAACAGCATTCTTATCCATTCCCAATCCATCAAAAAACCTTTGAATAGAAGTAAATTCCTCCGTATCCAGATTCATCATCTGACCGGAATCCAACCGGAAATAACGTTTCTTCTCAATCACAGCCTGGAGTACACGATTAATTTCGTTATCATCTACACCTTCAATGGAGAAACCAATTTCCAATAAATTATTTTGCCCTTCCATATGAACACTTGTGCTTGGCTGGGGATCATAATCAAAGAATAGCATTTTAAACTCACTGGATAAAAATAATTCCACATCCTTATCCAAGGACGGTAAAATCTTATATAAGAAATAATATAAATCTTCTTCATCCACAGACATATAAAGCTCTCTGCCATTATATCTGAAGTTTGCTTCTTCAATATGCTGCATAATTTGGCGTTCTTTATCAACATCTCGAATCAGCATCACATCAGAATCTTTTTTCCCCTGAAATGGATCAATCACATAGGCTCCATAATGGTATTCCAGGCGCCCGACGACCATATCTTCTTTTAATTCCAAATAGCATCTTGCTTTTAGCGGCTCTTTAACCACTTCATCAGCAATGCGTTCATCTAATTGAACTTCGCCGACAGTTTCCAGTGCCGGCATAATCTCAGAGAGGAATGTGTCCGTCTGTTCCACTGGGACATCAAAATAGATATTTTCTAAACGAAACATTTCTAATTCCTTCAAAACTGGGACTTGTTCCCTTTCAGGAAAGTAGAAAATACCATCTAAAAACAGCAAATCATAGTTCGGGAAAAACGTCATTGCACTGCCATTCTGCAGATTGAGCGAAATATGCTGATCATTTTTCATGACGTCAAATTGAAAAGGAAGCTCTCCCTCCACAATTTGCAGCTCTTTATATTCTTCTCGTTCTGTTTTAACACTGGTTTCACGTTCCATTAATTGATACAATAATTTTTTTGCAAGTACTGGCGGAATAAGTAGGTATCTTTCACTGCTTCTTCCCGAATAGTTATATGAATCATATAGTTCCGCGCTTTTGCACACTTGATACAACAGCTCAAAAATTTCCTGATCTGCTTCATTTACGACATGCTTATCTGCCTGAAATGTAAATTTCTTGGAGAAATAATTATCTCTTTTTCTAAAATAATTTTCTAAGAACTCTGCTATATTCTTCACAACATAGCGATGCTTCTCACCAATCTTCATTTCAATCTGCAAATGCTTCAGATAAGACCAGCTTAAGATGTACTCTACATTCACAGGCTGTTGGTAAGAAGAGTTTTCAGTTATATTTCTCGTACCCCGGATAGCTTCCATAAAACGATTCAGGCGATAATGATTTACTTTAGGCTGCACATCATTTTTTTCATAGCTTTGAACCGCTAATAATGTTGCCACAATGTGTTTGCAGTACCCATATACCTCAAACGCCGGACAATCGCAATGCATATCAATGGAACCCTGCTGCAAATCATTTGTATTCACTTCTACTAAGTAATCCTCTGTTCCTTGTACTGTTGCTGACCAGGTTAAATTATTATAATCATACATTAGGTCATGTACTTTATTATTTTTAAAATAAACTAGGCCGCGACGATAAAAATTATCAGGAAACGCATTTTTGATATTCATATCCTTTATTTGTTTCAAATCTGTTAACCCACCTTTACGTTGTCAGATGATTTTCCAAGGACAGTAAATACATAAATCAGTATAGAAATAACGATAGAGGCTGCTGCTGTTAAATAGATAGATGTATAGTTAAGTATTGCTGCAATTTGCCCGAATAAGATTGCTCCTATCCCTACTCCCAGATCAAAACAGGAAAAGAAAGTAGCATTTGCCATTCCTTTTCGGTCAGCAGGCGCCCGATTAACTGCCCAGGCTTGCAATGCCGGTTGAACAGCTCCAAATCCGAGACCAAACAAAGCGGCTGCTGTTAACAAAACTGTCGTATTTGGCAACCATGCCAGGAGAAGCATGGATATTAATATAAGCGATACCGCAGGAAGGAAAATCAATTTATGACCTTTTCTATCATATAGTCTGCCCGAAAACAGCCGGGAAATCATGATAAATACAGCGAAAATAAAGAAATAAAGCTGAATGCCCTCCACACCTCTTTGTATCGCATGCAGAGGCAGGAATGTAGCTATTCCTCCAAAAGCAAATGTAATAAAAAATAATAATATCGATGGCTGTAATGCACTTTTTTCCAATACATCAAAACGCGCTACTCTTGTTTGATGTGCCGGATCTACTTTTTTATAACGTATGCGCATCGCAAAAAGAAATGCAAACACACCACATAATGCACATAATAAGAAAAGCTGCTGGTAAGAAATAAGGACAACTAAGGTTAAACCCAGACTTGGGCCAAAAGACAAAGCAATGTTTCCAGATAAACCAAAATAGCCCATCCCTTCTCCTCTTCTTTTGGGCGGAATCAAATCTGTTGCAACCGTTCCTCCGGCTGTAGTCGAGAATCCCCAGCCGACACCTTGAATAATTCGAATAATAATTAAAAATAACATACTCGCCGTAAATGCAAATGCCCCCACAGAGAGGACAAAAATAGCTAACCCGATTAAGTAAACATACCCTCTCCCCTTACTTTCTAAAGCATGACCGGCATAAGGTCGTATCAGCAAAGCGGAAAAAGTAAAAATCCCCACAATCATTCCCACCATTTGATCGCTGCCGCCGAGGTCTTTCACAAATAGTGGTATCGTAGGAATAGTCATTTGAAAACCTAGGAAAATAAAAAAGTTCGCAATCCAGATATATAGAAAATCCCGCGAAAATATCTTATCGTTCTGCGAGACTGTTTGCGCTTGAGCTGACATAATAAACATCCTTCTTTCATTTTGTCATTCCTAAGCTATTATACAGGAGTTTCCTGACAAATAACATGAAAAGAATTCAGAACGAATTTTAAATATAACAAAGAATACTTTTTAAACACATTCTTATTTAGACGATATTCAAAAAATAAAAAGTGAACAGGGCAATAGATCTGCTGAATTTTATTTAATCCAGCAGAGACACTTTAAAAGAGAATATTACTGTCAAAAGGCGATGATAATGTCATAGAGCTCATTAAATAGAAATAGTACAGGAGAGCGGAATATCCTGCTCTCCTGTACTATTTCATTTGCATAATATTATCTGCTGTTGCTAGGCAACCATTGATTCTTTTGGTTTTTCTTTTCTTACACGCTGCTTCCAAGTTTCTTTAAGGTAAGGCATTACCCAACGGTCCAGACCATATCTGCCAGCATTTGCACCAGCGATAGCAATGAAGATTCCCAAAATAGCCATTTGCGGATTTGTAGATAATGTTCCGCTTAGCAGGAAAGAGAAGTTCATAACAACACCCATAAGTGCTGCAAGATTTGTGAAAATACCTAAGATTAGTCCAAGTCCGATAAATACTTCTCCCCACATAACAGCGATTGAAAATAGTCCAGAGCCTGGAATTGCTACATTTTCAAGGAACGTGGCCCACCAGCCTGGTACATCCGGATTGCCTAGAGCACCTTGCAAATAACCACCTGCGTCAAATTCTCCACCTGCTATCTTACCCCAGCCAGATGTTAACCATGTATATCCAAGATAAAGTCGAATAACTACCCAAAGCCCTGCAATATATTTGTTTGTTCTCAGAAAATTCATCATGTCAATCTCTCCCTTTATTTAATATATTATTTGTTCAATATTTCACATTTAATTATTTAGGATATCCTTTATTACACTTTTATAATAACATGTGATTTATAATTCGTAAATAGTTTTTTGTGAATTTATTCACATAGTTTGAACGAAATGTGAAGGTAATTTATGGATATTTATAGTTGTATCAAATTGTGATATAACTATAGACTTCTATATCACTTTATGATATATTTCCATTGTATCGTTTTATGATATATCTTAAAGTGATACTGGAGGTGATTGGTTGAAAAAGTCGGAGCAATTAACAGATTCCATGTTTTATATTATGGCTGCTTTAACGAAACCGAGGCATGGCTACGCTATTATGAGCCTTATTGAAGAAACAACAGGTGGCGTCATTACAATAGGTCCTGCTTCCATGTACACCATTATTAAAAAGCTGTTAACACAGGAATGGATTTATTTGCATGATGGATCAGATTCAAGACGTAAAACATACCTGCTTACCGAAAATGGCAGAAAAGTATTGGCTGAGGATTTAAAACTTAGAAAACAAATGATTCAATTAGCAGAAACAGGACTGAAGGAGGCTGAAGAATGAGACAGACAAAATATATGATGTCAGGCGGGCTGGCTTTTTCTGAGGAGAAGGATATGGAAAAATTGCGCCGATTATCTTTGAAGGGCTGGCATGTCTGTGACTTTAAATTTATGGGATATATTCTGGAAAAAGGAGAAAGCTCGGATTATATCTACTGTATTGATTATCGTTCATTAGAAGATGGAGAGGAAGAAGAATACTTTGACCTTTTTTCATCGTCTGGATGGTCGCATGTTGCTTCGGAAGGAGATATGCACTTATTTCGAGCGAATCCAGGTACAAAACCGATTTACAGTGACCTTGATACAATAGCAGAAAAATATATAAGCTCCAGTAATACCATGATAAAATTTGCGATTCCGTTATTTTTTATAACTGTACTGTTATGGGTAGGAGCATTGATGAGCTCCGGTGTCTTACAATCTATTCTTTTTACAGCAGCTGTTATTTTCAGTGTGATTTTCATTCTTATAGCCTGGACTTCTATTTCAGAGTACTCGAATAAATGGAAGACAGAAGGTAAACATCGATTGGCCTCTCTAGGGAAAATGACACTGCCCCTGCTCTTATTGATCGCTGTTATTATTATGTTCTTTGTTATTGAGACAGATTATGCTATTCAAATCTTAACATCTATGATTATTGGAGGGATTGCACTCCCAACTATTATTCGGGGTATCATATCGCTTCATCATATAATCAGCAGAAAAACAAATGAAAATAAACGTTAAACAATTCTTGCCCTTACCATACTGCCTTTTACAAAAGATAAATTACCAGGACCAATCAAACTTTTTGAAACCATATGAATAGTAGTTTCGTATAATAAAACAAGAAGAAATTTCGTTTTTAACCGGACTTTTACATCTTTAATCATTTTTTATCAGGAAATAAATATTAGTCACTTATTATTCTGTTTTATCCAAATTTTTTGGTTTATTTACGAAAAATATCCGCAGCCTCATTCTAAGAACTAAAGAGCGAACACTTTGAACGAAGTCTTATTTTATCTAGTAATAAGAAAGGAGTTATCGATTATGAATACCTTATTAACAGTTGCAAACCTTAAAAAATCTTTTAAAGATAAAGAAGCTCTAAAAGGAATCTCTTTTGAAGTATACCGCGGAGAAATCATGGCTATACTGGGCCCGAATGGCGCCGGAAAATCCACTACTATCCGCAATATTATGGGAATTATGTACCCTGACAGCGGAGAGATTCATTTCCATCAACAATCAGGGAAAGGGATTCCCAAATCAAAAATTGGTTATCTGCCTGAAGAAAGGGGTCTCTATAAGGATGTAAAGGTCATGGATATCCTCTTATACCTCGCAGATTTAAAAGATTATCCATTAGATAAAGCGAAAGAACGCATCTTCATGTATTTGAAGAAATTCGATTTGGAAGGAAAGGAAAATACTTCTGTAGAAGAGCTTTCCAAAGGGATGAGCCAAAAGGTCCAATTCATCGGTTCTATTCTTCACGAACCGGAGTTGCTTATTCTTGACGAGCCTTTTTCTGGCTTAGACCCTGTCAGTCAAGAGGTTTTTAAAGAGGAAATCGCTTCTCTTGCAGCAAATGGAACGGCAATTTTACTTTCATCCCATCAAATGAACCTGGTAGAGCAGATGTGTGACCGTCTCTTTATGATACAGCACGGAGAAAAAGTAATTTATGGAACATTAGATGATGTGAAAAAGCAATATGCTAATTTCAAGTGCGTCTTACATGGAGAGAACCCGCCCGCTCTGTTAGAAAAAATTCCTGAAGTCGACCGCATTGAATACAGCGGTAACCGCTCGATTCTTCATCTGCCAAAAGGGATAATCCCACATCAATGGTTAAAACAATTACCCAATGAATTAGATGTACAGGAACTACATATTAACCGGATTTCTCTCCATGAAATTTTTATTGATATTGCCACTGATAAGCATCTTGTTTCTCAGGAAGGAGGTTCATAGAATGCAAAATTCCTTAAAAGTAGCAAAATGGGAGCTAAAAAGAAATCTAAAAAATAAAACATTTGTGATTGGATTATTTATTACACCAGCTATATTTATCTTATTTTTCTTTTTAGGTTCTTTATTCTCAGATTCTGATGATACGGACACTGCTGAAAATATGACCGTATATATTAATGAAGATATTGGATTTTTTGATGAAATAGAATCAGTAAATAAAGAGCAGGATTTTGGATGGGACTTGCAGACTACAGATACACCCCAATCTGAAATAACAGAGGTTGATGAACCTTATACAGCTTATTTATTTATTAATGAACATTCCTTGGAGGAAAATCGGATTGCTACATACACCAGTGAAGAAGCTGATCCATTATTTCCTGGGCAATTACAGGCATTAACAGTTCCTTTACAGGTAATCAAGGCAGAAGCATCCGGTCTCAGCCAACAGGAGATAAATCAGCTGATGGAGCCTATCTCCTTTGTAGAAGGTACAAACCAAGGAGAGGGAGGATCCCCTTCCAGTATTGAAGAAAATTCCCTGTTTGATTTAGATAATCCCTGGGAAACAATGATACCCGGTGTTTTTGCTGGTATTATTATGCTTTCTATTACATTTACAGGAATGGCTATTTTTCAGAGTGCATCTCAGGAGAAAAAAGATAAGATTGCAGAAATTATTTTATCTTCTTTAACCCCTTCAGAGCTGATGCAAGGGAAAATTATTGGATACTTTATGTTAGGTCTTATTCAGGTGGCAGTCTTTATTGGTATTTTACTTCCATTTGCTATTTGGCAGACAGATATTCCAATTTTAGAGAATTTGTTTGTACCAAGAACTATTTTCTTTGTGTTGATTGCTCTCTTAAGTTATCTGATGTTTGCATCTATTTTTGTTGGTGTTGGCGCAACCATGTCTGATGTTTCCAGCGCAGGTAACCTGCAGGGCCTTGTCATGATGCTGCCATTCTTACAATTTGTTGTTATCGGGCCAGTTATCAGTAATCCAGATGGGATTGTCGCTACTGTGAGCACCTATATTCCGTTTACTGCCCCTTTAACATTACTCATCCGGCTGACCTTGTTAGACAGCTGGCCATGGATAGAGGTTATCATTTCTGTTGCAGTCATTATTTTAAGCATTTATGTTTTTATGAAACTGGCAGGAAAGATTTTCAAAGTCGGAATTCTTTTATATGGCAAGAACGCAACTCCAAAAGAAATTTGGAAATGGATTCGTATGTAGTAAAAAGTTGAAAGTGCTTATGCAGGCTGTTCTTTAGCTGAATGAGCATAATTGAATGGCAATTCTATAAAAACAGAGACTGGAGCAGTGAAAGCTCCAGTCTCTGTTTTTCATGTTCATGCATACACTGACAGAAGCATACATATCCTGTATCATATTGCTTTTTAATTAAGAACAGGGTTTAGACAGACTAATATTGATTAGTGTAAGCTGCTATCTTTATTTCCTCTAAATGCGTTTCTTTCAATATAAAAGGAGGATGTTTATGAGCATTATCGTTTTCCATGGATCTACACGCAAGAACAGCAATACAGAACTTCTTACTTATGAGGCAGTACCTAAGAATCAGGGTACACATGTCTATTTACGCGATTACACAATCCATCCAATTATCGACCAAAGGCATGACATAAGCGGATTCACACCTGTGAACGACCATCATACTAAGCTTATTGATCAGCTGTTAGAGCATGATACGGTCGTTTTTGCGACACCTATTTACTGGTACAGCATGTCAGTGCTTATGAAGCTGTTTATTGATCGCTGGTCACAAATCTTAAGAGATTCTGATTACTCTGATTTCAAAGAGAAGTTATCACAAAAAAATGTATATGTGATTATCGTCGGCGGTGATAATCCATTTATTAAAGGGCTGCCGCTTATCCAGCAATTTCAATATATATGTGACTTCTATAAAATGCATTTTGCCGGCTACATTATTGGAAAAGCCAGTAAACCTGGTGATATATTAAATGATACAAGAGCTTTTAAAGCTGCCTCCACACTAATTCCTTTTGCAGATAATTAATTTACCAACAGGAATTTCTGCTAATAGCTTCAAAATTCAAAGCAATTTCAGAAATCAGGAATGGGGTATGGATACCCTGTTAAGAATTGTATTTATTTTCTAAAAGTAACTATTTAATCCTAAAAGAACATATAAATGCTAGTCTTATTGAATTATTTTTTGCTTTTCATGTTTAAACTCCTCTGTATTTAGGCTATTCTATTAATATCCAACCATGAACTTAATCTTAATCATCCAGAGGAGGATTTAATGGAAAAGAAAACGAAAAAGCTTTATCTATTATTAACAGCAATTTTTTTTATTATTAGTTTTTCTTTGCCGGCTTTAAGCTTGGCAGATAATAATAGTTATGAGGTCAGCTCTCCTGTCTTAAATATTCGGAGTGAGCCTTCTAATAATGCTTCCGTTGTCGGACAGCTTTCCAAAGGAGATCAAATTAACGTTTTTGATGAACAACATGGTTGGGTGCAAACCTATTATGGCGGTGAACCAGTGTGGATTGCCAAACATCATCTTATTCCAACCGGTAATTCCAATCAGGAGGAAGCGTCATCTGAAGAAGCTTCTCCAAGCGCATCCGGGACAGTTACTGTTTCTGCAGAAAGTATCTATGTCCGTTCTGGTCCAAGTACATCAGACGGAATCATCTCCTATGCATATAAGGGAGAATCATATGACGTTATCTCGACTTCAGGGGATTGGATTGAAATTTCTTTATCTCAAGGAGGGACAGGATGGATTGCAGCTTGGCTGACAACTGATGGAAATGGCAGTACGGAAGAAGCAGACACCAGTACCGATTCTGCTCCAACCGTGAAAGCAGCTCAGACACAATCCAGCAGTTCCGGTTCACTATCTGGATATAACATTGTAATAGACCCTGGTCACGGCGGCAAGGATCCGGGAGCTATCGGATTAAATAATGTCTATGAAAAAGATATTGTAAGTTCAACAGCTGATTATGTTATCCAGCAGCTGGAAGAAGCCGGAGCAAATGTCACTGTGACTAGAAGCGGCGATTATTTTGTTTCGTTGGATGAAAGAGTACAAATCAGTAACAGCTCTAATACTGATGCTTTCGTCAGCTTACATTATGATACTTTTTCTGCTGTTCCAGTGAGCGGTGTAACTACTTATTACAACTCAGATTCGGATGCTGCATTGGCAAGATCGCTTGACAGCACATTAGCTTCTACTGTTTCTCTGCCTTCAAGAGGCACACAGCAGGCCGGATATAAAGTGCTTCGGGAAACAAATGCTCCTTCTGTACTGATTGAACTTGGATTTATTACAAATCCAAATGATTTAACTGTTGTACAGACGTCGGACTATCAATCTAGTGTGGCCCGCGCAATTACCAACGGACTGATTAACCACTTAAATAATTAATACTATATTTCTCAGTTGTGATAAAACGGCTTCGATAATGCTTCGAGGCCGTTTTTCGTTACGAAGCTTAAACATATATGATTAAGCTGGTAGATTCCTTTAGAAACGCTATATAGCATGTTATACTTTAATCATTCTATTAGTCAAAAGTGAGGTATAGATATGCATTCTGCTATCGAAGAAATAATTGAAAAAACTCGTGAACAATTTCAAATGAATGATTTTTACTTAGAAAGCTATGATTTACTGAAATATAATGATAACCAAATTGTTTTAAGTATGAGCTGGCTTCCAAATGGACTCAGTAAAGAGGAGGAAGATTCAAATCCTGCAGGAACTGTGGAAATATCTGTGGATATCGATACAAAACAGGTAACAGAAATTGTTTTTGTGGATGAAAAAAATTTATTGCCCGAGGAACTATTTCCACAAGTGGATAACATAGAAGATATTATTGAATGGATTGAAGAACAGACACAATTAGAATATGGCAGACAATTCAAGCTTATGAAAGAAACAAAAGAAAATATTGAATTTCACGCAGCTGTGGATAATATAAAGCTTTTCCCCGGCGGCTCCTTAGATATTCACTTTAATAAAGAAGGAAGGTTATCCAGCTTTTTTGTACGCGGTTTGTTTGCAGATGAATCACAAATTCATTGGGAGCCTTTTAATTTAATTGATGAGACAGTTAAGCCTTTAGTGAAGCAGCACTGCAAAGTTATTGAGGTCCCGGATGAAGCTACTGCTGCCTGGAAGCCTTATTATGTTATATCCAGTTTTCTTATCCCGAATCAAGCTCCCGGCTCTATTATTTATTTTAGTGAAATAGAAAATAACCTTTCTTACAAGCCGCTTGATATTATCTTAACCTGGATAGAGCCTTCCACAGAGAAGTTTGAAAAAAAAGATATAGATTTAAAAAATATATTTACAGAGGACGAAGTTTTTCAAAACCGAGAGAGTCAGGATAACGACAAACCCATTCCCGATGATGCTATCGATCAAATGGTAATAGAGATAACGAATTTGCTCCGGATGGAGTTTCCAGACGAAAGCGGTCAATGGCGCTTAACCTCTGTAAAACGTGAGCAGGGCTATCTATTGGCAAGATTAGACCCCGCAGAAGAAACGCCAAGGGTCCTTTATCCATCCTTAATGCTGTGGATTAATCCAGTTACATTAAAGGTTGATAATTATATGGATCCGACACCCTTACTGGATGCTTTTGACTTCTTTGAAAAAGCTGAAGCAGTAAGAGTAAACAAAGAGACTGCCGCCGAACGCTTATACGAGCACATTGATTTAGAACCTGTATATGTTCGCGATCAGCAAACGAATATGTACCATCTATGCGGAAAGGTCACTAGTGATTTTTATGGTCTAGATGCTGTTTCAGGAGAGTTATCCACATTCGATGAATGAACTTGTGTATAAACCATAACTTTACCGGCATATATAAGAATATGACCTGTAAAACGTATACAAGCATATATATTAAGCATTTGTTTTTTTACTCCTATAAATTATAAAAGGCAGCGCTTATGTGTGCTGCCTTTTATAATTAAAATATTTATTATCTAAGATTTTCTCCGTTACTCTCTATAACAGCTTTATACCAATAAAAGCTTTTTTTCTTCATTCGCCGGAGATCATATTCCCCTTCTTCATGCTGGTTAACATAAACAAAACCATAACGTTTCTTGTATCCATTCAACCAGCTTAAAAGATCCGTAAATGACCATACACAATAGCCCATTACTTCTACCCCGTCTGTTATAGCCTTCTGTATAGATTTCACATGCGATTCAATGTACTCTATACGATAATCATCATTTATGGAGCCGTCTTCATCTACTTCATCGTATTCCCCAAGACCATTTTCACTTATTAGCACGGGAAGTTTATAGCGATTTGTAATTCTTCTCAAACCGATACGTAAACCCTCGGGGTCAATATTCCAATCCCAGTTCGTTCTGTTTAGATGCTCATTCATAACCGTTTTGTACAAACCCGGAATACCAGTATCCTCTGACGTCCCTTTTTCTCCGGAAGTATTAAAATGTCCTTCCGATGTAATACCATCTAAAGAATTTTTTTCAAAGGTTGTTGTCTGATAATAATTGACTCCCATAAAATCAGGCTTGCCTTCTTTTAACAGCTCAAAGTCCCTTTCCTCCACTTTTGGAGCTATCCCTTTACGTTCTAAATAATTCCATGCTGCTTGAGGATATGTGCCCCAGGTATATACATCCATCCACCAGTGACTTGTAAGCTCCTCGGCATTTTCAGCAGCAAGAACGTCCTCAGGCTTTGCTGTTGCAGCATACGCTGGTGAATAAGCAAAGCTCGGACCAATTTTCCCCTTTGGTACATAGCTGCGAAATGCTTTAATTGCAGCGGCATTCGCCAGACTGGCATGATGATTCACTTGATAAAATAACTTATCATCTTTGACTCCAGGAGGATGCATGGCAGTCTGATAACCTAATCTTGTAAAAACATTTTGTTCATTTAATGAAACCCAATATCTTACCCGGTCTCCAAATGCCTGATATAATGTAATACAATAGTTTGTAAAATCTTTTATGATTTGTCTTGATTCCCAACCGCCATACTCATCCTGCAATGCCTGCGGTAAATCCCAATGATAAATAGTCAAAATCGGCTCGATGCGATGCTTTATTAACTCATTGATTAAATCATTATAAAAATCAAGTCCTTTTTGATTTATTTCTCCTTTTCCATTTGGAAAAATACGAGCCCAGGATACAGAAAAACGATATGTTTTCATTCCCATTTCAGCCATCAGCTGAACATCCTCTTTATAACGATGGTAATGATCCACAGCTAGATCACCATTTGTTCCTTTATACGTTTTCCCTGGTATACGAACAAATTTATCCCAGTTTGAAATACCCTTTCCATCCTCATCCCATGCACCTTCTACTTGATATGCTGCCGAAGCAGCTCCCCATAGAAAATCCTTGGGGAAGGCCTTTAGATTCTCATATAACATGCCACATATCTCCTTCCACAACAGCTTAATATCAAAAAGTCTCAAACTCTAGTTTCCCGCGTTTATGCTTCTTCAAAATTTTTCACTTCACCATATCTCTCTGAGTGAGGAAATGCTTCAATGCACCTAGCATACCTGCATCGTTTTTATGCTTACATGTCTCAATTGGAACTTTTATAAATTCCCATTCCTTCTGCCGTTCCAAATGATTCTTTATTCTTTGGGCAAATCCTTCACGGGCGCTTACGCCTCCACCAATTAAAATTTTTTCCGGATTCAGTGTCCCTGCAATGTTAAAAATACCGAAGCTGATTCGTTCCATCCATTCTTCAACAAGCTGATTCGTTTCCGTATCACTTTCTGCTTCCTGAAATATGTCTATCCCTTCTATGACTTTATTTTCACCTAATCCTTTTTGCTTTTTATAGCTTTTAATTAAACTGGAAGTAGCCCCATTGTCGCTCCATGTTTCACTTCCAGGCTGACTTCCCGGTGTGAGCATATAGCCGATTTCTCCAGCTTTGAACTGATGACCATGAAATATCCTGTTATTTAAAAATATACCGCCGCCCACTCCTGTTCCAATTGTGATACAAATGAAATCCTGACAGTTTACTGCATTGCCGTTAAATTTTTCAGCCAACGCTACACAATTGCTGTCATTCTCCATCTCTATAATATAGGGAAGTCTCGCTTCTAATAGTGTCTTCAAATTTTTGCCGTTCAAAATAGTGATAGCACCGGCATCTTCTGTATAGCCCGTTTTTATATTTACAAATCCCGGCATACTGATGGCGACCCCTGCTATATCAAAACGATTCTGATAAGCTTGCACAGTCAGCATGATATCCGTTAAAAATTGATCCAGATTGGACTTCCTTGTAGAGTACGCTCCCTTTTCTATAAAAGTCCCATCTTCAAGTAAAACAGCGTGTTTGACTTTTGTGCCCCCTATATCAAAAGCAATATACTTATTCATGAATATCTCTTCCTTCCTAGAAAAGTTAGTATTTACTTTGTCAATTTGACTGAATCCGCTTTAAAAATTTAAAGCATTTATTGATTGCTTAAGAAAGAGGAATGTTAAAATTATGAATGAAATATTATTTATATTTTCGTTTAAGCTCCACCATTATTTTTAAAACGAATTGATTTCGAATATCATGTGCTAACGAACCTGTAATTTCGGATCCGGACACGATATATTCTCTGCCATCCTTATAAACAATGACATAACGAACGGGCACAACACCAGCTTCTCCAAAGCTATCCTGACGAGTTTCATTACGATAGATTACTTCTATACAGCTGAAAAGTGTGAATGAAAGAGTGCCATCCTCTTTAAAGAGCCAGCCTGGCAATACAGGCTGCAAACGAAAATGTAGTAAATCATTTTCCCAGTCATACGTAAAGGGTTGTTTACCTATAAACATTAAAACCCACATATTTAGAAGCTCCACTGTCGAACCGCTTAACCGGGCAGCAAACCCCTTGCCCTGGATAGAGGTATCAGGATTTACGCTGCTCGCTATAAAGGATGAATTCTCTAAAATGCTTCTGCCGTACTTTACAGGGTCCATAAATGGTACCAGAGCAGATCGGATATCATTATAAAATGCCTTAAATAATCCCTTGCTTAACAGTTCTAACAGATATTTATATTCCATATGCATAAATACGGATTCATTTTCTAACCAGCCCGGTGTAAAAAACTTAATTCTTCCAAGTTCAACCGGTTCCTCATTAATAGACATACTCGTTTTATACATTCCGAGCTTCGCATCAAAAATATCAGATTGACGTACAGCGTTGTAAATTCTTTCCGCTTCAGCTATGGAATCACTTAATTTCAGCTTTTTAACGACCCCCTCTAAAAATGGAGTCACTGCATGCGGCTTACATTCACTTATTACCCCTGGATTTTCATCATCTTCTTCTGCTTCAAAATAAAAGTATGTTGGTATAAGATTTTGTTGTTTATACTTTTCCACGCTTTTCAATGCATCTTCTACCCGCTGATAATAGATTTCTAACAGCTTCATCGCAGCTGCCAATGACAATTCCAGATTATCTCCGTGAATACCCTTTTTTATTAAAGATCGGTAGGATTCTCTTAATAGACTTACATCATTCCAATATGACAATTGATCTTCCTTACTTTTTTGATTGGATTGACGAATTTGCGTTGCCAAACCATATATAAATTCCCGTGCCTCTTCCGGAAGAATGATCTTTTCTTCTGATGTAACAGAAATATTCTGTAATTGCTGCAGGAGCCTTTTTAATTCAAACAGCTCCGACGTACTCGCACCAAGCATGCCGGGTAAACCATTTAAGGCATCATTCCATCCTGGCTTTCCGGCTTCCATCTCGATGCCCAACCCAAACGGTGCAATCGTAGAGGTTTTGATGGCGGCAAGTAAAAACAGCTTCGAGAATAAGTTGGTTTCATAAATTTCCCCTTCTCCAAAATTACCTCGAACCCATTGTTCACTATTTTCTTCCTGCTTCCTTTGTTTTCTCTCATCAACTTGAACAGCATCGTATTGACGAAGTCTTCCTTCATTTTGTATATATTTTTTTGTTCTTGGATGTACATATGCCGGACTGTCATAAAAACGATAGGATGTATCAAAAAATACGCTTTGTACTCTATCTGGATACATTGCTAAGTAACTATCTAGAAGATCTAAGTTATATGTCCAATGATCTATCCAAAATCCCTCTCCATGCTCTGCTTCTAATGCTTCTTCACTAATTGCAAGAATTTCCGTTAAAAAATTTTCAAAAGAGATAATTAGGTGAACAGAATTATCTTGTACAAACTTCAAAACATCACCTGGCGCAAATGAATTACTTAACAGCTCGTATATTTTGTTATCCTGCACCTCCGACAGGCCATATTTACAGAAACTTATTTTTCTACTCTTCAGCTTATACCGCACTTCTTTAATAGAAAGTGGATTATACCCGTCAAGCTGAAGCAGGTTAACAAAATGCCTCAGATTATAATCTCTTAATTTCGGATTAAATATCACATCAAGGCGGCGGTTCTGATTAATATCACGATAATTCCCATTACCTTGCGAATAAAAAGTCGGACTGATGGAGAAAAAATTATAATCACGTTCTAAATCTCCGTGCTTCCGGGAATAAAGATAAAATGGATGATCCTTTTTTGCACTCTGAAAAATCATCGGAAAACCGCCGCGCAGGCCATTGTCCAAATGACTTTGCTTTACATAAGCATCAAATAATGGTTCCCCCGTTTTCGTTTCGACGACACTGGTAAGTTCATCGGTTATTGTTTTTGCTGTCTTTTTATATTCCGTTATTTTCTCATATCGAAAATTTTCACGTATAAATTTTTTTATCTTACTGCGATTTTCTCCATATCCAATCAGAGACACAATACGAAGCTTCTCCCCCGGTGCAAGCTTGTCAGCTAAGGCTGTAAATCCTCCCGATACTTTATTTACAGGAATTTGTTCCTTCTCTATAAGTGATGATATAGATTCCGAATGAAATGCATCAGGAGCTTGCAGCGTAAGATTCTTTCCAAAAACCAGCTCACGGTCATAGAGAGGTTTCACTATGTTTTCTTTCCCATTTAAAACAGCTAAACTGCTATAGAAATTCCCATCATATATTTGTGAAACGTTCGCATTATCTGCTATACTCCCACGTAAATGATAAAAATTAAACTGGTTATCGATTGTTTCCACATCAAACCAGCTTTTCAACGTATTACCTATCTCTTTATAGGAAGCATTCGGTAACCCCCCGGGTAAAATCGTTGCCAGACCGTCTATGATTTCAATATCTTTCTCTTCTTCATCATTATTCTCTAAAGACACTTCTCTGACAAGACCCGCTAATGGAGCTTTAGGAAGGGTGAAATATTCAACCGTTAAGATCAATCCGTACTTTTCATTATAATATTTAAGTATTAAATGATTTTCATTTATTTTTAACTGTTCACGCACAGTTTTATTATCACTAGTAAAGGAAAACGGTTCAAAAACAATCTGTTCTTCTTTCTTCCGCAATTTAATGAAGGTTCGGAATCCTTGAAGCGGAACCATTTGATAAGCTTTATCTGCCGGGAAAAATTCTGTCATAGCAGCATCCTTATCCCGTATACCAAATCCAGCCATTGCCTGCCCTCGATTAACATAAAATGCCCAGAGCGGTATTCCGTCTTTCCCCGCAATACCTGGCAAAAAGCTAGAAAAAGGAGATAGGCTTTGAAAATCCTCTATAATAAATTCATTGTTATCTGTTAATTGATACATTAGCACACCGCCTTATTCAAGCAATCATACGTTATATGCGTTTCTGATAGCGTTTAAGATTCCCTTATAATTAACTCAGAATCAATTAAAATAGGCGCTATCTGTTTTTCATTTGATATCAGATCATGTAAAATATTTGCGGCCAGCTTTCCAAGCCTTCCTTTATACTGTTTGACAGTGGATAATTTCGGACTGCTGTAGCGGCAGGCATTTATATCATCACAGCCGATTATTCTAATATCCCGTGGTACCTGCAGACCCTTTTCTTCGATTGCTCTCAAAGCACCAAATGCCATCAAATCAGATATAGCGAAAACAGCTTTAGGGTACGGTTTTTTATCCAAAATCTTTCTCATAGCCAAATAACCGCTTTCCTCATAATAATCTCCATACTGCATCCAATCACGTTTTATTTCCATGCCCAACTGCTCCATTGCATTTTCAAAGCCTATTTTTCTATCTCTGGCTACTGCCGACTCACGTAACCCTCCAATATATCCAACATCCCTTATACCATCCAGATACAATTGATGAACAACATTGGTGGAAAGCTGAATATTATCCGTCATAACATAGCTGACACCAGGTCCGCTTAATTCAATATCAATCCCGACACAGGGTATCCCGCTTTGGACTAATTCCTGCGTACTTTCTTCAATTTCATCCCCGGCAATAATCACGCAGCCCTCAACATGATAATACCTGCACCTGGCCAAATAGCTCCCATTATCATGTCCAAAACTTTCGTCGGAAAACATGATAATATCATATCCCATCATTCCAATAGTCTTCTTAAAAGCACTAACCACTTCACTGAAAAACGGATGGTTAAAATCGACATTAATTTTACCTGCATAGATTAAAGCAATCAGCTTAGACTTTTTCGTTGAAAGTGTTCTTGCCGTATAAGTAGGCTGATATTTATTCTCTTTAATTGCATCCATTACCCTTTTTTTGGTTTCTTCGCTGACGCCGCTATAATTATTCATTACTTTTGAGACTGTTGATGGCGAAACACCAGCTATCTCAGCTATATTTCTGATTGTAAGTTTCATGGAATCTCCTCAATATTCATAAAGTTTATCTCTGGTTATTTTAAGATTTTACAGCTCCCTCTGTGATACTCGCTATAAATAATTTGTTAAATAAGAGGAAGATGATAACCAATGGAATCGTCGCCCAAAATACACCTGACATTAACATACCATAATCGACTTTAAATGTGTTATTGAGTGAGGCTAATGCAACCTGTATCGTGTACATCTCCGGATCACGCAGAACTGTAAACTGCCATAGGAATTCTCCCCATACGGAGGTAAATACAATAATTCCTAATGTTGCAAAAGCCGGAAGAATGATTGGGAGCACTATTTTCCAGTAAATCTTAAAATTAGAGGCACCATCTAATTTTGCTGCTTCAATCAATTCATCTGAAATCGATCCGCTGATATACTGTCTCATTAAAAATATCCCTAATGGATTAAGAAAGGACAAAATCATAACCCCTTGTAAAGTATCCAGCAACCCTGCTTTTGCGATTAAGAAATACTGAGGAATCAATCCCAGCTGAGGCGGGATAATCATTGTCAACAGAATCGCAATGAAAAGGATATTCTTACCGGGGAATTTAAATTTTGCAAACGCGAAACCGGCTAAAGAGCTAATCAGCAGCACCACTATCGTAACAACTACACAAAGTATCAGTGAATTCCACATTGCTCCAAAAAAATCAATTTGCTGTAATACCTTCTGGAAATTCTCAACCAGCATATTTCCAGGCGTAAGCGTAGGAGGTATAGAATTATAAGCTGCACTTGGACGTGTCGCCATTACAAACATCCAGTAGAACGGGAAAAGAGATAAAAGAGATGCCAACGTCAGGAAGCCATACATTAAGATCTTGCTGAATGAGAATTTCTTGGAACCTACTTCTTTCATTTACCGGCACCTCTTTTCTTTTTTCTCCCTATACCTGAAGTCAGATATAAATTAATTGCCGCCAGAACTGCAATAAAGATTACTAAGATAACTGCTGTTGCAGATGCTGTTCCAAATGACTGGAGTCTGAAAGCATCACGATATAAGTACATAACAATGGTCATTGCTTCGCTTCTAGTAAAAGCACTCTGTCCAAGAAATACAGTTGGCTCGGAAAACAGCTGTAAAGCTCCAACAGTAGAGAAAAAAACAGTTAATAGAATAAAAGGTTTTAGAAGCGGCATGGTAATATATCTTAATTGTTGAAATTTACTTGCCCCGTCTATCGTTGCAGCTTCATATAAATCACGGGGAATACTTTGTAATCCTGCCAGATAAATAATCGTATTGTATCCGATCCATCTCCAGAAAACCATTAAAGAAATTGCAATTTTAGTACCCCATTCTGAAGTAGCCCAATTTATAGGATCAAGCCCAAACAACCCTAATATATAATTTGCCATGGATGAATCCTGATTACTGAATAAAACACTAAATACCAGTGCAACTGCCACCATAGATGTAATATAGGGCATAAAAATTGTTACCCTGTAAAATTGTTTAAACCGCAAAAATACCTGATTTAATAAAAACGCTAAAATAATCCCCACAATTAACTGCGGGGCAGTTCCCAATAAGCCCATAATGATTGTATTATAGACAGATTTCCAAAAAAGAGAGTCTGTCAAAACAATTTTAAAGTTATCCAGCCCTACAAATTCCATAGGCGAAAGCCCATTCCATTGCTGAAAGGCTAAATATAGACTAAACAGGATTGGAAACAAACCCACACAAAAGAAAATAATAAAAAACGGTGACACATATAGATACCCCGAAATCATATCTTTTTTCTCTTCCGACAGATACCTTTTCTTCGTTTTTTGTTTCTTTTTTAAGGAGACCATGCGTTCACCCCGTTTCTAGTAAGCACATGGATACGGCGAGACGCCGCCATATCCATGTTAAATGTTCTTTTTGAGCGTCTTTTTTAACGACTGACTAAGTCCTCAGCGCGCTGTACTGCTGCATCCCATTCTTCCTCTGGATCAGCACCTTCCTGTACATTGGTTAAAGCTGTTAAAATTTCATTGTTCACAGAAACATATTTCTCCCCTTTATAAACAGCATCCGTAATATCATTCGCTGCTTCACCAAATACCACTGAGGTTACTTGGCCGCCGAAAAATTCATCTTCATTCGTTTTAAAATCATCCATTTCATATACTGCCGGCGCTGAAGGGAACAGCCCATGGCTCTTGAAGGATTCTAATTGATTTTCAGGAGACGTTAGCCACTTTATAAAATCATAAGCTTCCTCTGCATGTTCTGTTTCTGCCGGAATTGCAAGAAATGATCCGCCCCAGTTTGCAGAAAACTCTGTTGGCAACGTTGCAACCCGGAATAATCCTGAAGCATCAGGCGCATTTCCTTCCATCCAGCCTTTTAACCAGCCTGGTCCTAACTCAGCAGCAAAATCCCCATTATTCACTGCATTTGCCCATTCAGGAGTCCACATTTCAAAATTCCCTACAAGTCCTGCTTCATTTAACTCTACTGCATAATCATATGCCTGTTTAACGGGGCTTCCTTCTTGATTAACAATTAACTCCCCTTCTGGATTCAGATGTGTTTCTGGTGCTGCATCCAGATAAGCCCGATAGGCCATTTCCATACTATCCAGAAACGGCTTATCCGTTTCTTCTTTTACCTGTATAGCTGCTTCCTTCAAAGCTTCTGGAGAATCAATCAAATTCGCCACTTCCTCAGGGTCAGTTGGCAATCCTGCATCTTCAAATACATCTGTACGATAATATAAAGCTTTTGGCCCTATATCAGTTGGCAATCCAAACATAAAATCTCCATCTATATTTTGTCCTGTATTCCAGGACCAATCCTGATACTGACCCTGCACTTCTTCCGCACCCTGATCAAATAAGTTAACAAAGCGATCCTGAGCCTGTTTAAAACGGTCTAACTGATCAACTTCTACCATAGCGATATCTGGAGCCCCAGTTCCAGCTGATATAGCTGTAAATAGAGCATCATGATGATCTGCATTCTCTGAGGTTTTGAACTTAATTTTCACATTGGGATTTTCTTTTTCATATTCTTTTAATAATTCATCATAGCCTGTTGCTCCAAATGTCCAAAAATTTAATGTAACCGTTCCATCCGAGTCCTTGCCATCTGAACCCGATGCATCGTTATTGCTATTACAAGCAGTAAGTATAGATACTAGACCTAAAATGATTAATAAAGAGAGCGCTCGTTTCATTTTTCTACCTCCACATTTATTATTTATTATCTTCATGACCAGCCCTTGCATCTGCATAGTAAATATAAAATATAGCCCCCCCTTTGCGTGTTTCATATACTTTGTGAATATAAAATATAAATATTACGGAAACCGGTTTCTAAATTATATATAGAAAGCGGTTTCATATGATGATTATATTCTCTAATCAGCAAAAATACAACTACTTTTTTATAATTGTTTCAAATTATACAGAAACCGGTTTCCAAAACAAACATCGCTTCTTATATATCCGGAGATGAATTATGACAAGTTTTTTCTCCAATTATGTCGTTCTTTACGGATTTATAGGGCATTCTTTATTTAGAACCCAATAAGTCACGAAGGCGTCCAGTTCCACTTCCATTGCCTAATTAAGCTCATGGAATACTTTAATGCTAATTGCTGTCTGCGTAAAAGCAACAGGGATAATCCCGAAAATCAGTACCAAGCCTGGTAATTTGAAAATAATAACAAAGATAATTACAGCAGATACCAGCTGAAAGATGATGCCTTTCAGAGACGAAAAACCGGCTTTTAAAACGACTAAAGATAATTCATAGATTGATAATTTATAGTGAACTATAGCTGGAAATAGATAAGCCCAGACAATCAGCAAAATAATTGCCATGAATATAACAGCAGCATACATTATTATCTGGATTTGTTCCGGATAGTAAGCGGTATAAATAAAGTTCATAATGACAATAAATGTAATGCTTGAAAAAAACCAGCCCAATATATTCGCTGTTTTAAAGTTTTCTTTATAATATTGCTTAAAAATATAAGAAAGTGACTCCACTTCTCTTTTCAACAGCCAGTGTCTGACCACTGCAAAAACCGCTGCTATGGAGGGGAAGATTCCCAGAACAATAAAACCTTTGAATATATGGATAATCCATAATATTTGCAGGCTGAATATTTCAAAGATCCAATCTGTAAGCTTAACTGTTTTTGACATAGCATCCTCTCCTCCTTTTTAATTCAACCATATTATTTTATGTAAACGGTTTCCAAAATTGATTATAATTATAAAAATTTATTTCGTCAATATTATTTACTTAACTTTCGCACCTAAGAATAAACATATAAACCTTGCTGTTCCAGGATGTACATGGTCTCAATTATCATGCTTGCTTTTAGTTAACTCATCTTTTTATTTTTTGAACAGGTTATTGTGTATAGCTTCCGCTCCGGCCAACCACTCCGCTTTCCATGGGGACGGCTTCAGCTAACTTGAAAAGAAACCCGCTTTTCAAGTGGATCTTCAGCTCGCCCTGTTCCCATAGGAGTCTACGTGGTTGGCCTGCGCTCTAATAGGATTCTACAGCGCATGGAAGAAATAATATCCTGATGAAGTTAGATGAAATCATCGTTTTTTAGCCTAAATAAACAATCATGCTGGTGTTTTAAACGGTTTTTAGCAGTTCAAATCATGACAACATGAATAAATCATATCGAGAATAGCTTTCATGCACCAAAAATAAGGATTACTGAGCATCTTTACCATAAAACACGAAAAATTTGTTCCGTCAGATCCGCCTTTTATTTGTTCAGTTATTTCAGTATAGAATACCCTGTTAGCGGAGGCGGACCGTTTTAACTCCTGAGGGATTAAGCACCATCTGAAGATCCACTTTTGCCAAGTGATCTTCTTGGCAAAAGTTAGCTGAAGAGCGTGCCCCTAGGAAAGCAAAACGGTCCGCCGTAGCGATCGCTGTACACTTTACCTTCTATATTTGTCAACAGATATATGGAGGAAATGATCAACCCCCTGTTCCTATGGATAGGAAGTTACTTTTTAAGGTGTGAAAGTTGAGTTATTTAAAATAACGCATAAGGAATTGAGCCTTAGACAATATGCTTGGTAAAGGCTGCATCTGGAATTATCAAATTTAATTTATGCATAAAAAAAGCGCAAAATGCGCTTTTTTTTAAAGGTCATCAAAACCATTTAAATCACTTGTTTTTGTATATTGACGTGATTTCTGTTCAAAGAAATCTGTCTTCGTTCCATCGACATTATCTACATAAGCACGAATCCATTTCATTGGATTCTCCACATGTTCTGGATAAAGTTCTTCTAATCCCATCATACGCAGCATTTTATTTGCCCGGTATTTGATATAGCCGTCAAGCTCATCCATATCGATTCCTTCAATACCTGCAAGTACATAATGCGACCACTCTAATTCCAGTTCAACAGAGCTTTGGAAATGATCATAAATCCACTGGATGAATTCTTTATTATTGTACTCTGGATTTTCAGCCAGTGTAGCCCGGAACAGCTCTGTAATAAAACGGCCATGCTCCAGCTCATCACGGTTAATATAGCTGATCATCGTGGATGTCCCTACCATTTTATTTTGTCTGGCCAAATGGTAAAAGAACGCAAACCCTGAATAGAAAAACATTCCTTCTAATAGAGAAGTATATACTAATGTCTTAAGGATATTTTCCAAAGTCGGATTTTCGACAAATGCATTATACTGTTCTGTAAGCAGTTCATTCCGCTTCATCAATAATTCATCTGTTCTGCCTAATTGAAACGATTCATTCTGCTCGTTCCAGGAAACAACAGAAGATAGCACATAAGAATAACTTTCATTATGCACAGCCTCCTGCTGGGCAATAACCGCCATAATAGATTGGACAGAAGGATCTGTTGCATACAGTGAGATTAACAATGCTGTCCTTGTTTGCGGCGCATCCAATGTGGATAACAGTCCAATTATCTTCAAATAAGCATCCTGCTCCTCGTTACTTAGTGAAGAGAATTGTTTTACATCACTGGACATGTTTATTTCATCCGCCTGCCAGTAGTTTCCGACAAGTCTTTTATACATTTTATGCCAATGTGGATAAGCAATATCATTCCAGTTCAAAATCCCACTTGATTTGCCTCCGAATAAGCCCGTTGATTTATTTGGAAAACGCGGTTCAAGCGTTTTAGCCCGTTCAAGCATAACTTTTTGCATTATCTAGCACTCCTTCCAGCCACTGTTCGATCTTATTCTCCTGCGAACCGCGCGGTGACTGTTCAACTTTAAGAACCGGAAAACTGCTTTCATAAAAACGAGCTAATTTATCTGCAGCCCTGCAGAATAAATCATCCCCGCCAAATTGTGTATCTCCAGTTCCGAAAATAACCATATTTCCAGGTTTATACCCTACTTCCAAAACAAAGTCCTTTACTTCATCTGGTGTGGACCCTCTATCCCAAGTGAAGGTCCCTAAAAATACAAGATCATAATAAGCGGGGTCTTTGAGGACATCGATACCGATACGATGCCACTCAACAGTTACCCCTTCTTTATTTAAAAACTCCCCAATATACGAAGCGACCTCTTCTGTATTACCGCTGTAGCTTAAATACGCGATGAGTATCCTCAACTTTGACACCACTCACACTCTTCGACATCATTGGATGTTGAACGAACATAGTAAGTTGTTTTAAGTCCTTCCTTCCATGCCTGTAAGTGTAAATCCAGTAATACAGACGCACGAATCGTATTTGGAACATAAAAATTAAATGATAAGCTCTGGTCAATATGACGCTGGCGTTTTGCGTTCTGGCTGACAGAATAACGCTGGTCGACAATATACGCAGAACGGCGGTATATATTATACGTGTTATGATCCAATGCCGGAGCAGTTACAGGTATTTTAAAGTCTTTCTTCTCTTCATGATAAAATACTTGGAAAATCGGATCAATACTTGCTGTAGACCCGGCAATCATTGCTGTTGTAGAGTTTGGTGCAACAGCCATCAGGTAACCGTTACGGATACCATTCTCTTTGACTTCTTCTTTTAACGAAGTCCATTTAGAGTCCGTGTAGCCTTTTTGGTCGAAATAAGCTCCTGTACTCCATTTACTGCCTTCATAAACCGGATAAGACCCTTTTTCCTTACTTAACTCCATACTGCTTTTAATCGTTAAATAAGCAATATTCTCATAAAGCTCATCAGCATACTGAACTGCTTCTTCTGTTTCCCAGCTGATTCCCTTTAATGCTAAAAGATGATGCCATCCAAATGTTCCGAGACCAATCGCCCGGTATTTTTGATTAGTAATTGTCGCTTGCAAAATTGGCAATGTATTAATGTCAATAACATTATCCAGCATTCTCACCTGAATAGAAATTAAACGCTCCAACACGTCATCGGAAACAGCTCTTCCCAGGTTAATAGAGCTCAGGTTACAAACCACATAGTCCCCAGATTGATATTTTCTTACAATTGTATTTTCATTTTCTAAAAACTCTTCTACAAAAGATGTCGGTGATTGATTTTGTGTGATTTCTGTACATAAGTTGGAACAATAAATAAGACCTTCATGTGAATTGGCATTTTGACGGTTTACTTCGTCACGGTAGAACATGAATGGTGTTCCTGATTCTAATTGAGAGCGCATCAGACGCTTCATTATTTCAATAGCCGGTACTTTTTCTTTTGATAAATCTTCATTGGCAACACATTCTTCATACTTCTTACGCCATGTGCCGTCACCTTTTTCTTCATCATAAAAGTCCTCTAAAGAAAAGCCCATTACCTGACGTACTTCATGTGGGTCAAATAGATACCAGTCACCACGCTGGTCAACCTTTTCCATAAAGTAATCCGGCAAGCATACTCCGGTAAAGATATCATGAGCACGCATGCGGTCATCCCCATTATTCAGCTTTAAATCCAGGAATGATTCTATATCTCGATGCCATACATCTAAATAGATTGCTATTGCACCTTTACGTGTGCCAAGCTGATCAACGCTGACTGCTGTATTATTCAATTGTTTAATCCATGGCACAACACCGCTGGACATCCCTTTAAATCCTTTAATAGAACTGCCTCTTGCACGGATTTTCCCCATGTAAACGCCGATTCCTCCACCGTTTTTGGAAAGCTTGGCAATATCAGTATTACTATCATAGATTGCCTGCAGGCTGTCATCCACCGTGTCAATAAAGCAGCTGGAGAGCTGACCATGCGTTTTTCCGGCATTCGTTAATGTAGGCGTAGCTACAGTCATATATAAATTACTCAAAGCCCAATATGCTTCTTGAATGTATTCAATCCGCTTATTTTTCGGCTCATCCTGCATTAAATGCATAGCAATAACTAACCAACGTTCCTGAGGAAGCTCAAATACACGCTTCTGATGATCTGTTGCTAAATAGCGTGTTGCAACTGTATAAATACCTAAATAGTTAAATAACATATCTCTGTCCGGCACAATAAGGCTGCCAATTTGATCTATTTCTTCTTTTGAATATTTTTCTAAAAATGAGGCTGTATAGATACCTTCATCTGTCAACATTTTGATTAAGTGATAAAAGGAACCATATTTCTCACTTTCATCATAACCGCGATTGGCAGCAGCTTCTTTATATAAATTTCCTACATAAATACGTGCAGCTGCATAAGTCCAATCTGGATTTGCTTCATCTATATTTTCAAGAGCTGTCTGAATCAGTGTATCATTCACTTTTTTACTCGAGGTAACACCTTGTGTTTGTTTTTCTGCTTTTTGAAACCAAGAAGCAGCATCTACTTTTAAGCCTTCCGATGCATTATTAATTTTTTCTTGGATAGATGACGGATTAATAATAATGGTCATGTTTAAGCCTCCTGTAATCATATATATTTCTATAAAACAATTATTTGTAAATATAAAAAAATAACTATGTATTCTTCAAATGATTCTGTTGCTTCTTCCGTACAAATAATAAACGTCTTGCCGGGCAAATCTGCTGATTTATATTTTTTATTATTAAAAGCAATCCGCTACCCATACTAGATGTAGTAGATTGCCTCATTTTTGAATACCATAAGTTGGTGGGATATCCCTGATTTGTATTAGTTTCGACATTTCAGTAATTATCCTTTCACTTTCACAATATACTATATATAGTGTTAATCAGTTTTGAGTTCGCCCACATCTTGTATTAAACACTATCATAGATTATTCAACTACGCAAGATTTTAATTCAAGATAGTCTGTTTTAACTAGACTCTATTTTTATCTTTTTTTCTTCGTAAAGGCAGGTAATTTCTGCTTTCTTTAGAAGCTTAAAAACAAATAAAAATTATATTGTTTTTATCTTTCAATAAAATCTCTACCAAAGATACTATTTACTATTTCACTTTTTATTAAACTCAAGTTCTCATTATAGCTTAAATTAATAGAAAGAAAAGTATTTAGAAGTGATTTTTAATGGTAATTTTTTATCCACATCTCCCCCTGTGGATAAGGTGTGGATATTAAAAAGTTATTCAAGACATTTCCACAGTATTATCCCCAAATATATTTAAAATGTGAATACTTATTAAATAACTCAACTTTCACACCTGAGAGTAAGTATCTATACCTTACCATTCCAGGATGAACATGTTCTTTATTATCTTGCTTGCATTTTGTTAAATCATCCTTCTATATGAAATGAAAATTGTGTATAGCGCCGCTCCGACCAACCACTACGCTTTCCATGGGGACGGCTTCAGCCAGTATAGAACATCCTGCTAGCGGAGGCAGACCGTTTTGACTCCTGAGGGAATAGCATCATCTGAAGATCCACTTTTGCCAAGTGCTCTTCTTGGTAAAAGTTAGCTGAAGAGCATGCCCCTAGGCAGGCTAAGGTCGCAACGTCCTGGGGTTGCGATTACTCACCCCATCGAAAAGAGTTGTTGCAACGCCTGCATTAGTACGTCCTGTACGTCGAAAGCAAAACGGTCCGCCGTAGCGGTGGCCTTACACGTTATCTTCTTTCTAAATATCGTTTATACTTTGTCAAGAGATAGATGGAAGGAACGGTCAACACCTGTCTCTAGGATAAGCAAGTTATTTTTTAAGTCTGAAAGTTGAGTTAAATAATAAATAAGAGCAGCTCCTGCTCATATGTCAGGAACTGCTCTTATTTGCTATTTATTCATACTTGAAAAGAAATCACTTAATGGGTCAAGTTCTTCCTCGTCTTCATCATCTTCTGCAGAATCATGAATGTTTAGTTCATCTGCATTTAAATCATCCATATTCCAATTATCTTGAGTGACTTCCTGCTCTTGGTTTGAGACATAGCTTTTCGATTCTTCTATGCCTTTAAATATATTATCTGTGCTGTTATTCATGGAAGTTAAAAGGGCAGTTGCACGCATTGGATCGGTTAGCAATTGATATAAAATCGTTCCAATCAAAGCTTCAGAGTGTTCATGCTTCAACCAGCTCTTTTGCTCTTTTGTCAATGATCTGGGCAGAGGGATTGTAACAGTTTCCCTTTCTTTTACACTCATATCATTTACACCTTTTAAGACGAAACTTGCAATTTTACTTGAAAAGTTTCTCCGTTCGGTTTCCTTCAATTGCTGCAGCTGTCTCAGTAAGTATTCAGGAGTATCTGAAGGAATTCGAAATGTGATTGTTTGTCCTCTTTCGATATTCTTTCCCATAGGATCACCTTACTTTGCTTTCGTAGTCTTCTCTTCCTTCTTCTCAGCTTTTTCATTTTTCTGTACAAAATCAGTAATCAATTTATAGTATGCGTTAGCCATCATCCAGATACTTTCACTCTCATCTTCAAAGAATTCGATGTTGTAGCCATCCAGTTTATTGTTTAGAGCTTTGATATAATCCTTAAGAACTGCTGATCCTCCTCCGACAAAATAGCAAATCTCTGTCTGTGAGTTCCTGCTCCATACATTGCGCAGATAGCGATATTCTTTCTTGGCAAGCTCCAATAAAATATGATCTGTTATATCATGTACATTGGTACGGCTTCCTTTTACCATAATGTGATTGCGGTCATTTTTTCTTGTGATAATATCAACGACATCTCTTCTGCTATCCAGCTCTACACCATGCTTTGATCTTATTTCTTCACGGATTTGTTCCAGAGATTCAGAAACACCTATATTAAATCCTTGTGCTTTATCGTCATCCACATTTCTATTGCGAATAACCGCGATATCTGTGGATAACCCGCCGATATCCTGAATTAAAATTTGTTTGTCAATTAATTCCTTGTTGATAACTTTTAAGTCATTATCCATAATTAAATTGACGTAAGCGGCAAATCCTTCCGGGTATACTTTTACTTCATCAAATTTAATATTTACTTTCTTGCCCTGGTGTTTAGGAGTAACTAGAAATTCTATTTGATGCACTGACCCTAGCAGGCGAGAGCGGTACCCGACGTCTTTTCCTTCTTTTACTTCTCTGAGAGGCAACCCTGTTCCTAATGTATAAAGAGCGTCATAAACATCATTCTTCTCTTTAAACGCGTCGCTTGATACAGCATCCAATGCTAAAGCAGCAAATAACATAACTAATGTCTGATCTTCTTCTGATTTACTGCTTCCTGGATCCAGCTCCTGAGAGTTTGTTGTTTTTGTAGCCAGATTTCCCACTCTATATATAATGTTGTTTTCAGATAGGGCAGGGGAGTGGATACGAATATGAATATTATCCAATACTTCCTTATTATCCAGTTCTTCAATTCCAATTACAGGTCTATCCTCTAAATCTGGCGCTACCACATTAGGTATGTAATATTCATTCTCTAATTTACCAAAATTACCTTTTAAGGCATCGTTCCCAACATCAATTGCTGCAATTCTAGATTTTGTCATTTTCATTCTCCTTCCAAAAATAAGATTTTATAATGTACCTTACTTTTTTAAATAAGATACAAATATATGGACATTCTAGCAAACTATCTCTAATCGAATGTACATAACATAATTAAAAATCTATGTTTCTAGAATAAACGTATTCATTTATTTTCTCAAGTCTTTCGACAAATTGTTTACATGTTTGTTTTTTTGTATACTTTATATATCCTTATTAAATCAAGTTTTACACGATTTTGTACACAAGTAAACATTTTTGTTTATAATTGTACACAAAACTTGTTTACTTGTGTACAATTATAAAGATATTATTTTCGACATATTATAACCAGTTTTTCTATTTCAAAAAATAAGAAGAAAGACTTGTTAAATATCCCAATTTTCTATAAAATATGATTTGATAAATAAACATTAGTAACTTATAAAATGTTTATTTCTGTATATTTTACCCCTAAATAAAATCTTGTAAATATATTTCCTTCTACCAATCAAAAGGCGGTCAGCTATGTTTGCATATCATATAATTAGGTCTAAAAACCCGAGCCTTTTTCACTTGATTTATATAATATTTTGGCTATTATTTCATGAAATGGAGAGGTTTTTATTATGATCCGATTATATCTGCGATTTGTAATTATATCGATCTTTATTGCCGCTGCCGCATTATCCATTAAATATGGCACACTAATTGTTGATGTAAATACCTACTTTACATTATTTACATTGTACTTAGTCTTTTCTGTTCTGTTTGTACACTTAAGAACTCTCGTTAAAACCGGGACAATGAATGTTGACTACAGTATTTCTTACAGCTTCTCTTTTGTCCTATTAACTGGACCTTTAGGCTTATTTCTATTTGAATTAGTTAATCGTTTTTATGTATACTTCCATAGGAAAATTACAGGAACTGCTGACGAAGATGAACTGTTACATACTTTTTATAATATAGGCGGTCCGGTCCTTTTCCATTCTTTTGGATTTTATTGCTTTCAGCTTATATACCCTATGATTTCATCACTTCCTTTTGCATTCTGGTTATTTGTTTTCTTTCTCACTATTATAATGGACATTATTTCTTCCTGCTTCATATTAATACTTATGTTTATTACTAAAAATGTGCAATCTAAACAAGAAGCAATTGAATTTATTACGGGAAGAAGTATGCTTGACCTGCTTAAAACCGCATTGACTAATGCCCTTCTTTTCACCTTCATTACTTTAGGACAATGGGAAGCTGTTATTGCGATTTTCTTGTTAAGCTATATTGTAGGACGCGCTGGAATATTTCACACAAAACTTTTGCTGCAAAAACAGGAGAATGAGCGTTTCAAGAAAATGGCATATACTGATTTTTTAACGAATATCCATAATCGTGCATACATGAATAAGGTAATGAAGGAATTAAACGGTAATGAAGAGGATCTTGCAGTGGTTATTGCTGATATTGATTCATTTAAATCGATCAATGATACTTTTAATCATATTATTGGTGACGGCGTAATTCAGCACTTCGCCAAGCTTTTGCAAAAGCATACAGCCTCATGCGACTATGTATTCCGTACTGGCGGAGAAGAGTTCACCCTTATTCTAAGAAATAAAACATATGAAGAATGCCTGATTTTCCTGGGGCAATTACGAGATACTATTTTGGATACACCTGTAGAAACTGAATTCCGCTCCAAGACAGTCAATATTCCCTATACTGCTTCATTTGGGATGTATTATATACAAAAGGGTAATCGTATGGAGCTAAAAAAAGCATATATGAAGGCTGATGAATTGCTGCTGGAAGCTAAACATAATGGTAAAAACAAAATCATCTCACAAAACAGCAGCTTAAATAAGCTTAAATAACAGTGGATTTGGCGAATAGTATTTATATGAACATAAAAAGCTGTGAATTCGATAAATTATAAACGAATTTACAGCTTTTCTTAAAACAGAATTATATTGTTTTTCATAGCTCTTTGATGTACCAGAGGTCCATTGCAGTGTGCTCGCTTCCTTCCAATGGTTTCTCTAATAACCGAAAGCCATATTTTTCATATAAGCGTCCCGCTGTTTCCAGCTCATGTCTTGTTTCTAAATAGCATTGCTTAAAATGCATAGAAGCATAGCTCAGGGCTGTTTTCATTAATTCCCTGGATAAACCCCTGCCCTGTGCTTTTTGAGCTAAATAAAGCTTCTGCAGCTCACAAATAGAGCGTTTCGCATCATAAACACCTATACCGATTCCCCCGGCTACCTCTCCATCCACCTCGATAACCCAATATTTATCCTTTGGACGTTCATTATAGTATGTACTTAGGTGCGCGAGCTGCGGATCTGTGTAAGCTGTGCCCTCATGATCTAAATGATGCTTCTCTAAAGAACGTTTAATGATGGCTTCTATGACCTTGTCATCCTTCGCTTCAATTTCTCTGATTACAACAGATTTATTCAACAAATACACCCCACTTATATAAAGAAAGAAGCCAACTCATCCCTGAGTAAGCCCCTTTTACTTCCTAGATTAAACTGCTTTTTCCTTTTTGATCTGCTTACTTCGTAATTGTCCGCAGGCTGCATCAATGTCTGCACCATTTTCCCAGCGGACACCACATTGGATACCTTCTGCTTTTAAGGTTTCATAAAAGGCTTGAATATTCTCTGAGCTGCTGCGTTGATATGCAATATGCTCATCAACCGTATTATAAGGGATCAGATTAACATAAGCAAGATGACGGTGGCCGCTGATTAATTTAGCCAGTTCACGTGCTTCCTTCTTATGATCATTAACATCATGAAGCATGATGTACTCGTACGTAATACGGCGATTCTTCTTCTCTAAATAGTAATCTACAGCCTTCATCAGTTTTTCAATTGGGAAGGCACGATTAATCTTCATGATTTTCGTACGTAATTCGTTATTCGGTGCATGTAAAGAAATAGCCAGATTCACCTGGATTGGTTCATCAGCAAATTCATACATTTTATGTGCCAATCCACTTGTTGAAACTGTAATATGACGCGCACCAATATTTAATCCGCCGTCATCATTAACGATGTATAAGAAATCCATTAAGTTCTTATAGTTATCCAAAGGCTCTCCGATTCCCATAACAACAATATGGCTGACACGGTCTTCTTCTCCACGCTCATCCAGATGTTTTTGTACATTCATAATTTGCTCAACAATTTCTCCGCTGGTCAAATCGCGGTTTTTGCGCAATAATCCACTTGCACAAAAAGAACAGCCGATATTACACCCTACCTGTGTTGTCACACAAACAGACAGTCCATAATTAAAGCGCATCAGTACTGTTTCAATAACATTGCCATCCGCCAGTTTAAATAGAAATTTAATTGTGCCGTCTTTTGACTCTTGACGAATTTCTTCCCCCATTGTATGCAGGACAAAATTTTCCTTCAAAAGGTCAATTGTTGACTGATTAACATTATTCATATCTTCAAAGCGGCTGATCCGCTTTTTATATAACCAATTCCACACTTGATCAGCGCGGAACCGTTTTTCACCATGTTCCATTAACCACAACTTCAATTGTTCATATGTTAATCCGTAGATAGATGAATTACTCATCAATATACCCTCATTTCCATTTTTTCTACTTTCCCTATATTACTTGATTAAGACAAGCTTAGCAAATAGTTTTCACCTTCTTTTTAAGGTATAAGTTCAAACATTGGACGGTATAACAAGAAACCTTTATTATTTTTATTAAGTAAGGAGGGATTTAATGGATACTCAATCATATAAAACATTTCAAAATATACCTTTATCTGTTCTTGATCTTGCCCCAATTATTGAAGGCGGGGACGCAACACAGGCATTTCAGGAAAGCGTCCGTCTGGCGCAGCATGTCGAAAGATTAGGATTTCACCGCTATTGGTTTGCAGAACACCATAACATGAAAGGAATTTCAAGCTCGGCTACCTCTTTATTAATAGGTCACATCGCCGGCCATACCAATTCCATTCGTGTAGGTTCAGGCGGCATCATGCTGCCAAATCACGCAAGCCTGGTTATTGCAGAACAATTTGGCACACTTGAATCCCTTTATCCAGGTCGTATTGACTTAGGATTAGGCCGCGCACCCGGAAGTGATCAGGCAACTGCCTTTGCTTTACGCCGTACACTGCATGCCGGTCCGGAGGAATTTCCGATGCAGGTTAATGAATTACAGGACTATTTTTCAACTAATCCTGTATCACGAGTGAAAGCAATACCCGGGCAAGGACTGGATATCCCGATCTGGCTGCTTGGCTCGAGTGATTTCAGTGCGAGATTAGCTGCTGAAAAAGGCCTGCCATTTTCATTTGCCAGCCATTTTGCACCTGCATATACCGTTCCGGCACTGAAGCTCTATCGCGACCGTTTCCAGCCGTCTGAAGCACTTGATAAGCCGTATGCAATGGTAGCAGTAAATGTTATTGCAGCTGATACAGATGAAGAAGCAGCGCGCTTAGCCACCTCTCACCAGATGCAATTTTTAAATCTGCGAAAAGGGAAAGAATCCAAGCTGCAGCCGCCTGTTGAAAGCATGGATGCAATCTGGTCACCAGCGGAAAAGGCTGCTGTTCAAGAGTCTTTGAGTCCAAAAACAACGATTATCGGCAGCAAAGAAAATGTCCGTAAAGGATTGGAAGCATTCCGAAAAGAAACAGATGCCGATGAGATTATTATCACATCTCAAATCTACGACATTAAAGCAAGACTCGACTCCTATTCTATTGTAGGCGAGTTAATGGATGAATAAATTAATGATGGTCTTCCTTAAGAGAAACTCACTCTCACAAGGGAGACCATATTTGTTTTCAAAGCTTTCATCCTTCCGGCTTCTTTAATTGTCTTCCAAAAACCCTTCATGATAAAACTCCAGACGAATACCATTCTTCGGTCTTGCTGGAATTTCCGTACCCCGGCAGGTGAACTCTTGATTCGGTACAATCCAGTCTGTCTGCAGCAGATACGATAAGCTCACTTTCATTAACTGCATTATTACACTCTCTTTCACAAAACCAGGTGCAGTATCACTGACTAAAAATCGATCAGGCTGAAATAATTCTGGCTGACTCCACTTCCCAGGATGATGGTTTGTACCATGTATATCAAATAAGACAAGCTGATTCTTTTCAAAGAACATATCCTTCCAGAAGAATTGCTCCTGTGTCTTTGCTGCTGAAAAAGGTACCATAGAAAAATAACGGATAACCTCATGAATAAAGCAGCCGACATATTTCTTATCAATTCGCAGCCGTTCTTTTAACTGCGGATTCTCAATCAGCGCTAACTGGCTGAAGACAACCCATCGGCTGGAAACAACAAAAGTCCGAATAAGTAATAGTAACTCCTCAACCACTGTTTTAATCGGTAAAATCCGACCAGATTCATCCTCATACCAAGATAATTTATAAAGGAATTTATCTTCATCGACATGGACTCCTCCTGCTCTTAGCTGACGGACTAAAAATACGAGCCACTTTTCAATTCGATTCTTCGCCTGATTCCTTTTCCAACGATTTAATCCATACTTTGAAAACAGTTGGACAAATTCCTGAATATCCGTTGTACGCTGCTTCAGATTATTTGCACGAATCGGAATTCCTAACCAGTTACAAACAGCAATGACCCACATCTCTTCCATTTCGGTCACAAAATTAATGGACGGATTGGTCTTCCATGCCTCTATTCTTTCTTGCCAACGCTGCCGAATAATCGCCTCCAGCTCTTCCCGATTTTCTGCAGTGAAGGCTTCTTGAAACCACGCTTTCTCCTGGTGGTAATCAATATCCGCCAAATAAAATACGCCATTTTCTTCCGTCAGCAAACTAGTAGACAGTTCAGAGATACTTCTCTCGGCTTTAAACTTACTCGTATCCCTTACTAAATCTGCTGCCTCATCTGCACGCAGCATCACCAGCTTTCTCCCGAATATACGCGACCCGATAACATCTTCCTGATATTCATTCATTCGTTTAGAAAAATAAAAATAACCATCTCTTAAAAAATCTATCGTATGATCCATTCCTTTATCCTGCACGATTGGTTTTACCATGTTCTAACCCCCTAGTACTTCTCTATCCTACTTCCCTCTTCACCACTCTTAAAACCTGTCCCTATCTTAAAAGTATGCACCGTTTTCTTAGGATTATAAACAAAGAGCACTCTACCTAGAATGCTCTTTGTCTGCTACTTTCTCATCCTCTATGATTACTTCACCAGTTTCACTACGCTCTTTTTCCGCTTCTTCTCTGACTTGATCCATCACATCTTTCAGCTCATCCTCAACTGTTGTATCTGCCATTTTCACATTCGCCCGGTAAGCAGCCCGGGTAATAACATGTCCGGCAACTGGAGCAGTCAAAAACACAAAGGCAATTCCCAGCAGCAGACGAACACTGTAAAAACCTTGATTGGAAGCAAAATAAATAAATGCTCCAACCAGAGTTAACAGAACCGCAAGCGTAGAGCTTTTAGTACCTGCGTGGGATCGTGTAAAGACATCTGGCAGACGAATGATTCCTATCGCGCTGATTAACGCCATAATCGATCCGGCAAGCATAAATAAAGCAGCAATAAACTCAATCGTCCCGTCTATATTCAAGAATGACCCCCCTCTCAATATATTTCGAGAAGGCAATGGTACTGATAAAAGCCAGAATAGCTAAAATCAATATAACCTCTAAAAATGCTGTTGTTGTCAGCATGACAGATACAATCGCTATGGAAGACACAAGCATCACACCAATCATATCTAAGGCTACAATACGGTCAGGCAGGCTCGGACCGATAATAATCCGAAAAACACTGATACAAATCGATATTCCATAAAATGTTAAGGCAACTGTCAACATTCCTTGAACCATCAGCGCGTCACCCCCATAATCGCTTTTTCAAAGTTATCAATTGACTTTAATAATATATCTTTCGACTCTTCCACATCCATTGCATGTATATAAAAGGCATCCCCATCTTCTGTCACCTCTATGACAACAGAACCAGGAGTTAATGTTAATAATAGAGCCAATGCCGTAATTTCCCAATCGCCCTGCAGAACTGTTTCGTATTTAAACAGCCCCGGCTTAATTGAAAGCTTTGGTTTTAAAATTTGTCCAAGAACCATTTTTGAAGAAGAAATAAGCTCTCTTGTAAAGATAAATATAAGCTTTATTAATGCAAAAAAGCGTGATAAATAAAAGCGTTCTCCGAAAAATCGATGCATTAAAAATACGATACCGATCCCAACGATGTAACCTGCTACAAATGTTGTAAAACGAAGTTCTGATTCATCACTGATCAGCGTCCATAATACAGCGATAAAAACATTTAATAAAAACTGTGCCGGCATTCTGCATTCACCACCTTGTTTTTTAAAAACTGACCGGAGAATATCAACCTGATCTCAGAAAGGCTGACCAGATAATTCGAGCTTAAAATATTACATTCCAGCCGATTAATTACCTCCAAGTACTGCGTCAATATAGATTTGCGGGTTTAATAAAGTTTCCGCTGCATCCTGGACATACACAGACATAGGCTCTGCGCCTAATCCCAAAGCAATCGTCCCTAATGCTAAAATACAAGTAGAAACAATCCAGCCTTTCTTAGCTGGTACTTCCTCATCCTTACTTATTATCGTTTCCCCCCAAAAGCTGGTAAGAAAAATACGCATAAGAGAGTATAGAACAAAGATACTTGAAATAAACGCAAGAGCTAATAAAACATACGATCCTGCTGCTACAGCCCCTTCACCAATCAGCACCTTGCCGATAAAGCCGCTCAGCGGCGGAATTCCAGACAAGGACAAGGTTGTCAGGAAGAACAGCCACCCAAGTAGCGGATGGTTCTTAATAAGTCCGCTTATCTCGTCTATTCTAGTTTGCCCAGTTACTGCAATCATTGTACCTACCAGTAAAAATAGTAGTGCTTTTATAATAATATCGTGAATCAAGTAGTAAATGGATCCTTCTATAGCAGATGGCGTTGCCACAGCCAAGCCCACCAGAATAAAACCAACCGCAATGATTACATTGTAAGAAGCTACTAACCGGATATCCTTATAAGCAACTGCTCCAATACTTCCACCGATTAAAGTTAATGCCGCCAAAATTCCAATCAGCGTATGCGTAATTTGCTGTTCCTGGTAAAACAGCAGCGTAAATACGCGGAACATCGCATAAATTCCGACCTTTGTCAGCAACGCTCCGAACAAAGCCGCAATTGGGGTAATTGGAACGGAATAAGATCCCGGGAGCCAGAAATATAGAAATAACCCTGCTTTTAATGCAAATACAGTTAAAAACACGACGCTGATAACAGTCACCATAGGTGTTTGCCCTACTTCTGCAATACGTTCTGATATATGTGCCATATTAAGTGTTCCAACTACTCCATATAAATAAGCAATGGCTACGAGGAAAATCCAGGAAGAGACAACATTAATAATTACATACTTTATTGACTCGCGAAGCTGTCTTTTCTTTCCTCCAAATGCAATCAGCACATAAGATGACAGAAGCATAATTTCAAAACAGACAAACAGGTTAAAAATATCTCCTGTCAGAAAGGAACCATTTACCCCTGCTATCAGAAATAGAACAAAGGAGTAGAAAAAGTTCTTTTCAAAGGATGGTTTGACCGAAGAAAAGGAATAAATTAAACACGCTGCAGCAACCACACTTGATGACAACACAAGCAGCATGGCAAAGCTGTCAGCAACAAACAAGATTCCAAAAGGAGGCTGCCAGCCGCCAAAATCAAGTCGCATAACACCATTTTGCTGAATTAGCTGCAGTACATAGACACTAATACCGATATTCGCAAGAAATACCAATAATGAGATTGTCCGCTGCGTTTTTACATATGGTCTTAAGAATAAAAGGATAATCCCGACCAGGACCGGGAGCATCATCGGCATAACAATTATATTATTCATCTGGATTCCCCCGTAACTTATCTAGTTTATCTGTCCCAATCTCCTGGTATGTTCGATAAGCAAGAACAAGAGAAACCGCAGTTACCGCAAAACCGATAACTATTGACGTTAAAATCAATGCCTGTGGAAGTGGATCTACTGGATCTCCCTCACCGACAATCGGCACAGTCCCAGTCTTTAAGCCGGCAACTACCATAATAATAAGATGCGCTGCATGGGTTAAAATCGCAGTTCCGATAATGACACGAATTAAACTCTTTGACAGTAAGAGGTAAGTTGCTACTGTTACTAATACACCTGCCAGGATGGTTACTAACGTTTCCATATTTACTCATCCTCACTAATACTTAATAAGATTGTTACAACAACACCTACAACGACCAAGGCAACGCCGCCTTCAAAAATCGTAACAGTTGTCAGTTCTATTTCACCGAAAAAAGGTACATTAAAATAATCGAAGGCTTGTGTTAAAAAGTTGTCTCCAAATATCAATGCTCCAAATCCCGTACCTACGGATAAAAAGGCTCCAAAGGCAGCTACCAGTTTAAAGTCAATTGGCAAACCTTTTTGGATAGTTTCAATATCAAACACAATAAATAATAATACCAGCGCGGAAGCAAGAACCAGCCCGCCGCTGAATCCTCCGCCTGGACTGTTATGACCTGCAAAGAATAAATATACCGCAAGCGTCAGAATAATAAAGAAAACAAGTTTAGCCACTGTACGGAGAATGACATTATTTATCTTCAATCTGATCACTCTCCTTCTTGGCTTTCACCCGGATCATTGTATATACACCAATACCTGCAATTAAAAGCACGACGACCTCCATCATCGTATCAAATGCCCGGAAATCACCTAAAATGGCATTTACCATGTTTTTTCCGCCCGCAAGCTCATAGGAATTTTCAAAGAAGGTTGAAATAGTATCAAACGCTTTGTTTCCCTGAACCCCTAACGCTACAGCAGTAAATACCACTCCTACACCGATAGATATAAACAGGTTAATACTTTTCGTTTTCTTCGTTGTATCTTCCTTATCCAGTTCAGGCAGAAAATAATAAGCAACAAGAAATAAAACCGTTGTTACTGCTTCAATAATCGTTTGTGTCAAAGCCAGATCCGGTGCACGGAACAGTACAAAAAGAATCGAAATACCAAAGCCTAAAATACTATTTAAAACAATTGCTGTCAGCCGTGATTTCGCAAATAAAACGGTAATTCCTGCTATCATCATAGCCAGTATGACAAGCCACTCAAAATTAGAAATGGGTGCATTCTCAGGAAGCGTAAAATAATACGCTTCAGTAAAAATAAAAATACCACCAATTGCTAAAATAAAGAAGGCAAAGATATACACCATATAATCACGCAAATAACGCGTCATGTACTTATTTGTAATAACAGTGGATTTATCCTCAATCTGATCTAATACAAAGCCGTAAAACACATTTATAGAGCGTTTTTCAGGGAACAGATTGTATACGCCGTACCAATATTTCCTTGTTATGAACAGCAGCACTCCGAAAAGAACAACTCCAATTGTCATAAATAATTCGGGCTTAAATCCATGCCAGGCATGGATATGTGTTCCAAGCTCGGCACCTTCTGCAGCGAATGTCGGGAAAATCCCGTTCATAGCAGGAGTAATCAAATTCTCTCCAATAATATTCGGCATGAAGAAAAATACAATAACAAGCAGTCCAAGTATAATTGGAGAAATGAGCATACCCGGTTTCGGTTCATGAGCCGGATGCTCTAATTTTTCTTCTTTATAAGGTCCCAGGAATGTTTTTACAACAAATACGGTTGAATAAACAAATGTAAAAACACTCGCTATCCAAGCAATAATTGGAATGGCTATACCCCATGTCCCCAGACCAAAGAATCCTGCTTCTGTAATTTCCAGAGTGGATACAAAAAACATCTCTTTACTCAGGAAACCATTAAATGGGGGTAATCCAGCCATAGACATACTTCCGACAGTTGCGATTGTGAAGGTAACCGGCATTAATGTTATTAATCCCCCTAACCGCCTGATATCCCGTGTGCCTACACTGTGGTCCACAACACCTACAACCATAAATAAAGCACCTTTGAACGTAGAATGATTTACTAAGTGGAATAACGCTGCAAATGTTGCTCCTGTATATACTACTGATTCTGTTGAATAGCCTAAATAAAGAGTAGCGGATCCCATACCAAACATACTCATAATCATTCCGAGCTGACTAATTGTAGAATAAGCCAGCAATGCTTTTAAATCTGTTTGGCGAACGGCATTAAAGGAGCCCCAGAAGAGTGTGAATATCCCGACTCCTGTAACCGCCCAGAACCAGACTGCTTCTCCGCCAAAAACTGGCGTGAACCGGGCAACAAGATAGATACCTGCCTTTACCATTGTTGCGGAGTGCAAATAAGCACTGACTGGGGTAGGTGCTTCCATGGCATCCGGAAGCCAGATGTGGAACGGAAACTGAGCCGACTTGGTAAAAGCGCCAAGCAGGACAAGCAGCATCGCCGGTATAAATAAAGCATGGTCGCTAATCGCTCCTACATTTGCAATTACTTCGCGGATACTCCATGTATTTGACATGGAACCGACCATAATAAAACCAACCAGCATGGAGATACCGCCAGAAACGGTAATAATTAATGACTTCTTGGCACCTTCTCTGGAACGTTTTCGCTGGTACCAGAATGCGATTAACAAGAAGGAAGAAATACTTGTTAATTCCCAAAAGACATACAATACAAGCATATTGTCTGACATAACGACACCTAACATAGCCCCCATAAACAGCATGAGGTATGTATAGAACGTGCCTATTGGCTCTTTAGAAGAAAGGTAATAGATGGAATAAAGAATAACAAGAGCTCCAACTCCGGAAATTAATAATGCCAATGTAAGACTGAGTCCATCCAGATAAGCCGTTATATCTATTCCATAGCTTGGAATCCAATTTATTGTCTGTACAATAACTTCACCGCTTGAAATGGCTGGGATAAGTGAAGCAAGATAAATGAATAAACCTGTCGGTACCAGAATAGCAAACCAGCCGACATGAATGTTTTTCAAATATTTATATAAGAAGGGTATAATTGCAGCAGCTAAAAATGGTATAAAAATAGCCAGTACTAAAGTCGACAAACGAGAACCTCCTATCATTTTATTGATTTTCTTTTTCGTGATTATGCTTCGAAAATTTCAAGTATCGTTTGCCCTTGACTTGCGTTCCCACACATAATCCGGGGAACTCAGGCAATAATCCCTTACCTTTACATCCTTCGTTTTCCTTATACTCTTTGTTGACGTATAAAAAGTACACACACATTTTATTTTAGAAAGTATGTTATTTACTAACTACCCATTGTGATGAATGAAAAAACGAATATCACAAACATAATGGTTATTTTGTCCGTAAAATGCTAATCTAATGATAGAAAAACATATTATTCTGGAAAACATTTATAACAGACTGTCTATGCTCCTCGTCACAATAAGGTTATGTTAGAAGAACGCCTTCAGGATTACAGTGCAAGTGAATTGAATAAAAGGCGGTTAAGTGGTTAAATCAATACTTTATGATTGCTTCTTTAAGCAATTTCAATCGTATTGAAAGGGATATTACTCACTTTGATTAAACGAAACTTGATTTAGCGGGACACTTTGCCCTAACATATTTAAAATGTTTTTCATGCCCAAACAGAGGAAAATTACGGACACTCATGCTGTGAAAAATCGTGGTAAAAAATAATAAGCCTTTCTTGCAGTAGAATATAAAGGCATTATGAGGTGTTAAAATGGTTGTTCGAACAATCTGATAAAAATAACACGAAGTTGCAGCATCAATCATGAGGTCATATTTTTACAGGCCTCAGCAGAACACACACTAAAACAATAAGTCTTCACAATCACACATAAATATTATACAAGAATTTATCTGTACTTGCATGCATGACGTTGTGATACGCTTATAAAATCTTTTTGTGTCACTTTAACTGAATTAAAAGGATATAATTAAATTTACTTGCAACTTGGAAGAAATACTTGTATAAAGGACTTTATGATAATCATAATTAGTAGGAATAAAGACTTTTTTATATGTCAATTACTTCTTCAAATTTTTTCTTCCCTGGTACTATACGAAAATCGAAATACATGTTAAAATGATACGGTTTAAAGGTAAAGAAACTGTCACGAGGAGGTTTATACCTTCTCTTTCCAGGTTAAATTAAGAATAAAACAATTCAGTTCCTTTTCGGATAAATATTGATTTTTTAAATATAAATAGCAAATGACTATGAAAGAAAGGTGCGGTAGATACGATGAAAAAAATCAGAGGTCGCATGGATGAAAGTATTTTAGTATGTGTTTATTATGGTCCCAACGGAGAACGCCTTATCCGCCGGGGCCATAAGCTGGCACAAATCATGGATTGCCCATTATACGTTTTAACAGTAGATGCCCTTCCTTACGATGAATTTGATGCAGATAAATCAGGTTTTGTCGAACATTGGAAGGAGCTGTGTGAGGAACTAGATGTAGAGGAATTTATTATACGTGATAATGAGAAACGTTCCGTAAGAGCAATTAAAGAAGTAGCGCACACGCACAATATCACACAAATTATTATTGGGCAAAGCGCACAAAACCGTTGGGAAGAGATTACGAAAGGTTCTTTTGTCAACGTGCTTCTCCGGGAAATTTCTTTCATCGACCTTCACATTGTTTCCGTGGACCGTACATTAAAAAGTACAGATGATACTATTTACGAAAAAGGCGTACGTGCATTTATCCAGGAAGACAGTGAAGCACCCGGACAATATCGTTTGAAATTCACCCGTTCCAAGCATAATTTATACGAAGGAATTTTCTATAAAGAGATTGGAACAGATTTCAATAATGGGGTATTCAAATTCATTAACAACAAAGGGAAGACCTCCCAGGTTCATATTACAGAAAATGTATGCACCGGCGAATTAAAAGAACCGCCAAATATCAATAACCATTCTATTCATTAAAAAAGACTCCATGCGACAGTGATTACTCCCGAAAATCAGATTTTACATTCTGGTTTTCGGGGACTGCACTGACATTGGAGTCTTTTATATTGCTTTTATTTCCAGCCTTGATACATTTCAGGCACCCTGCTTTTAAATACGGGAACTTCGCTGCGTATACGTTCCACATTTGAAATAGCAATTGTCTCAATCAGTGTTTCTACTCGTTCTTCCGATCCCTCTTTAACAGTCGTCCCCCATGGGTCTACAACTAATGAGGTTCCGCAGAAATCAACCCCATTATAAGAACCTACCCGGTTACTTGAAATAATATAGCATTGATTTTCAATGGCCCGTGCCATTTGAAGTGCCTTCCAATGATCCTTACGTGCTGATGGCCATTCTGCTGTTATATAAATCACCTCAGCTCCTGCTATCGCCAATTCTCGGGCTAACTCTGGAAAACGAAGATCATAACAAATAAGCAGTCCCATCTTTACTCCGTCTAACTCAAACAGACGTACCTGTTTTTTCCCACCTGTTAAGTAGTCTGGTTCATCTAACATAGGGACAAGATGTATTTTGTCGTATGTATAGACCTCCTCTCCCTCATTATTGATAACAAGTGCTGTATTATAGATTGCACCATCCACTTTATTAGCAAATGATCCGCCAATAATATGCACATGATGCTTTTTAGCCAATTCTTTCAAAAAACCCCTTGTAGGTTCTCCATCCAAATCAGCAATTTTCTCTAATTGTGCTAATGTGTATGCAGTCGTCCACATTTCCGGAAGAACAATAATATCAGGTTTCTCTGTTCCTACCTGTTTTTCCAGCCATTCCTTGATGTGTTTACGATTACCTTCCGGGTCTCCAGGGATAATATCCATTTGATAGATAGCATGCTTCATCTCGCACCCGCCTTTCTCATTTCAATTCTTATTCTAGCAGAAATTGTTATCTTTATATTAACATGTTGTCTAAAAAGGATAAATTTCAACTCGTATACATATTATAGATTCTAAACGCTATACATGACAGCAGCCTGAAAGCATACTAGAATGGAAATAGAACTTAGTAAGAAATTTAGGGAGGATACGGCATGCAGATAGAAAATATTCTGAACGAATTAAAAGATCGTACTCCTGCATTAATGGGACATCAGCACTTTAAACGATCTTCTGTTTTGATTCCTTTGATTGAAGTGAATGGAGAAACTCATATTCTCTTTGAAGTCCGCTCGATGAACTTAAGAAGCCAGCCGGGAGATATCTGTTTTCCAGGAGGACGCATGGACCCGGAAGATAAGAGCCCTGATTATACTGCTATCCGGGAAACAATTGAAGAACTGGGTATAACAAAACAAGATATATCCGAACCAATTCCGCTCGATTATATTGTAAATGATTTAGGAAGAATCATTTATCCTTTTATCGGAAAGCTGAAAAACCTAAAAAATATCCAACCAAATCCTGATGAAGTGGATCATATTTTTACTGTGCCGCTCTCCTTCTTCTTAGAGAATACACCCGAAAAATATAAAGTGCATCTGGAAATACAGCCAGAGGACAACTTCCCTTACCATCTTATTGTCGGCGGTGAGGACTATGAATGGCGTATCAGGGCTCTGGAAGAACTCTTCTACCGATATGATGATAAAACTATTTGGGGGCTTACTGCTAAAATCCTTACACATTTTATCGACTTGATTAATGAACAAAAAGACCCTTGATACGTCTAAACGTATCAAGGGTCTTTTTGTTCAAACTGTTGTTTAATCTAAAAAACTTCTGTCCGGCGAACAGAGCGTTTTAGATTTAAGCCTGTTTCCAAATATGCACAACTCCTTTATCGTGCTCCGTACGGATTAAACGGCCTATACCTTGTTTTAAACGAAGCTGCATATAAGGTAAATCGATTTCTTCATATGGATTCCCTGCATGCTTGCGTTTTGCTTTAAATACAGGATCATCCGGCGGATATGGCAAGGAAGCAATAATAACCTGTGTTAATGATTCCCCTGGTACATCCAGCCCTTCCCATAAATGATACGCACAAAGCGTGGAAGAAGCGTTTAATTGAAACGTACGAACCAATTCACTGATTTCCTTGTCACCCTCAAATAATAAGTCAAATGACCATTCCTTTTCTTGCGCCCATTCCCGGAACACCTGCATCTCCTCTTCGGAACGGAATAAAATAAGGCTGTGGCCTTCATTATCCTGAAGCTGCTGCGCAATTCCTTCAAACTTTTCTGTATCATCCGTATAGCTATGATCTTTTATCGCACGTACTTTCTCATACTCAAATGGGGATTCGACAGAAAATGACTCATATGAATCAACACCCAGACTTCTTGCAGTATACGAGAAGTCACCATCCTGAGAAAGCGTTGCGGAAGAGAAAATAAATGGAATATTTTTTTGGAATACTTCTTCCCGCAAAACATCCTCTACGAGCCTCGGCATAATAACCAGACTACTCTCATCTCCATCCTCTTCCAGCCAGTAAACACCCTCATCATCCTTTAGGAAAATCGATAACCCGTACGTGAAAAATTCCAGATATTCTTCAATAATCTTTGTATGATACGCATCCATAGTAAACAATTCTGCATCAAAAACTAGCTGTTCTAATAACTCTTGAACCATTTTTTCTAATCGCTCAGCCATCTCAATCATTTTTGGATTTCTTGGGATTTCCAGCCGATTAGATCCTTCTACACGTACTGCAATTTCTGTAATAAGATCAAACCAATCATCATGAAGCGTCATAATGTCCTCTGCTAATTGCAGCGATTCTTCCCGAACATCCTGCCCCTGGTATCCTGTCAGGACATTTGTGATATTCTGATAGTTAAAACGATAGGTTAACCCTTTTTGTGCTGAGAATTCCAGCAGATGCCCTTCATCAAACACAACCGCACCTGCTTCTGGAAGTAACGGAAGCTGGCCTTCTCTTATCCGTGATTCTTTCGTCCAGACATGCTCCATGTAAAAATCATGTGAGCAGATAATAATATCCTGGGCATGGCGGTAATAATCACGATGCAATGTCTGCGCACTGCGATGTCTAAAGTCACATGTTGCACACTGCTTCAAAGGATCCCAGCCGATCTGCTCCCATTGCTTATCAGAAAGCCATGGGTAATCTTTCCGGTCCCCATAAGGATAAAATGACTGCATCGAGACACCCTGATCAAAAACAAAGTCTGGAACAGAATCATGTACATCCAGAATTTCTTCATCCTCAGTGTATTCGGACAAAGGGTCCAGTTTTTTCATGCAAAGATAATTTTCACGTGCTTTAGCCAAACGGACATCTACTTCCAAGCCAAGTGCTTTTTCAAGCTTATCAATATCTCCGCCTTCTTTGACCAGCTGTTCAATCAATGTTTCATCAGCACAGGAAATAATAACCGGCTTTCTCATATAACGGGCATAACAAATTGCATACAATAGATAGACAATCGTTTTCCCTGTTCCGACACCTGCTTCTGCAAAGATTGTCTTTTTATGCTTAAAAGCCTGCTCGAGCTGAAATGCCATATAAATTTGTTCATCGCGCAGCTCAAAGCCTTGTTCAGGTAAAATATCATAAAAAACATCGCCGATATAATCTCCTAAGCGATCAAAAAATTGCTCATTTTTTGCTACAGTAAACGGGATTGATTTCATTCCTGCCATAGGCAACTCCTTTTTCTTCTATTATCTATAAAATGTTTTAACTTATTAATCAAAAAGCACTCTTAATCGTACCATTATTTCTAAAACTCTAGCAAGCTATTCCCTTTTTTAATATTTCCCCATAAAAAAAGTGACATATCTCATAAATATAAAGAGATACTGCCACTTTTTCTTTCGTCTAAACAAAAAATATTATTCTGATTTTAATTCTTTACAACTTCTTGTCCGCGCACATTCCAAGTTAATGCAAAGACAAACATTGCCAAGACACAGGAAACAATTAATAATATAAAGCTCCCTCCCCAGCCAAAGTGATCAATAACATAACCCATAATGATATTGGCTGTTACTGCACCGCCAAGGTAACCAAATAAGCCTGTTAATCCTGCTGCAGTCCCAGCTGCTTTCTTAGGTACTAAGTCCAACGCTTGTAAACCGATCAACATAACCGGTCCATAGATTAAGAAGCCAATAGCAATTAATGCTGCATTATCAATCATCGGATTTCCAGCCGGATTCAGCCAGTAAACAAGAACAGCAAGCAGTACTCCGAACATAAAGACCACGCCGGCAGGCCCGCGACGGCCTTTAAAGAATTTATCGGAAATCCAACCACATAGCAGTGTACCTGGAATTCCAGCCCATTCGTATAAGAAATAAGCGAAACTGGATTCACTCATTTCAAATCCTTTTGATTCATTCAAGTAGGTGGGAGCCCAGTCCAGCACTCCATAACGCACAAAATAAACGAATATATTGGCGAATGCAATTGCCCATACCCATTTATTATTTAAAACATATTTGAAAAGAATTTCTTTCGTTGTTAATTCTGTTTCTAATGTTTTTTTATTGTTTGTCGGATAGTCGTTACGATATTCCTCAATTGGCGGCAATCCTTCTGATTGGGGAGTATCACGAATTAGCATATATGCAACAACAGCAAGCAGCAGAGCAACAATCCCTGGGAGGATAAATACACCTTCATAGCCTACGAAATAGCTTCCAGCAAAGATAGTCATTCCTAATGTTGCAATTGGAGCCATTAATCCTCCGCCAACATTATGGGCAACATTCCAAATTGAAGTCTTTGTACCGCGTTCACTTACACTATACCAGTGAACGAGGGTACGTCCTGATGGAGGCCATCCCATACCTTGAAACCATCCTAGTAAAAACATCATAACAAACATAATAGCAATAGAAGATGTAAAGAATGGAACAAACCCCATTAATAAACTGACAACAGCAGATAATACGAGCCCGCTTGTTAAAAAGACGCGTGGATTACTCCTGTCTGATACAGTACCCATAATAAATTTACTGATTCCGTATGCTAAGGATACAGCAGATAGCGCAATTCCAAGCTCGCCTTTAGAATACCCTTCTTCAATTAATCCAGGCATTGCCAGGGAAAAGTTCTTACGAAGTAAATAGTATGCTGCGTAACCAATAAATATTCCCATAAACACTTGAAAACGGAGTCTCTTATAATGGGAATCAATTTGATCTTCAGGCAGCCTCTCTTTTTCCGGTGCTGGCTTAAACATCTTAAACAAAACAATTTCCTCCTTATGCCTCTTACTTTCTATGTTGAACTCGAACAGTATACACCTAAGTCACAATTTTATGAAGACAAAAAAGGAAAATCCAATTATTATTAATTATTAAATAAATGTAAAATTTTATTTGAAGAAAAAAGGCCTTTTCTTAATGAATTTTCTCCTCTAATATTAGTTCCTTTAGAAAAACTAAAAACCCCTATAATAGATTGACTTTTTTGAATAAATTATCCTTTTACGATTAACAAACTACTGCCTTAATCTTAATGACATCGCCTTCATAATTTGTTACGCTAGTATCTGGAAGAGTTTCAAATTAAATAAGGGGTGTAACACAATGAAGCGAGTTGTTCTTGTTGGAGGTGGATATGGCGGTGTTAAAACGCTGCTTGGCCTTCTTAGCCAAACATTATCCGATAATATACATATAACTGTAATTGACCGTAATCCATTCCGTTCACTGAAAACCGAGTTCTATGCAATTGCTGCTGGAACTTCAGCAGACCATGATGTCCGCGTTGATTTTCCAGATGATTCCCGCATAAAATATATTTTTCGGGAAATCACAAAAATTGATGTGGATAATAAACAGATTATTATTCAAGATGAAGATTCCATTGTTCCCTACGATTATTTGATTATCGGATTAGGCTGCGAGGACAATTATCATGGAATCCCTGGAGCAGAGGAATACACAGAAAGCGTTCAAACCTTTGCGAAAGCAAGAAAAGCTGGTGTTGCAGTAGGGAACTTAAAGGCATATGGAAAAGTATCTGTTATCGGGGCGGGCTTAAGTGGTATTGAGGTTGCTTCTGAAATTCGTGAAAGCAGACCAGACTTAAATATCCGCCTCCTTGACCGGGGAGATACCGTATTAAAAACCCTGGACAGCAAAATCCAGGCTTATGTAGAAAGATGGCTGACAGAAAATAATGTGGATGTGATACATAATTCAACGGTGGAATATGTAGAACATGATGGCGTATGCAATAACGGCGTTTGCTATTTAAATGATGTTACCATTTGGACTGCCGGAGTACAGCCTAATTGGCTTGTGCGTGAGCTTCCATATACTAAAGATCGGCACGGTAAAGTAGTCGTCAATGATTTTTATCAGGTTCCGGAAGATCCTTCTGTATATGTTTTGGGTGATTGTGCTTCCAGTGAATATTCGCCAAGCGCCCAGCTTGCCGGTCTGCAGGGAGAACAAATTGCAGAAATTCTTCTCGCTGTTTTAAACGAAAAGCAGCCGAAGAAGCCGAAACCTCTCAAATTAAAAGGAACTTTAGGTTCCTTAGGAAAATCAGACGGATTTGGAAATATGGCTAAAAAGCCAATGACAGGATTATTGCCGAGACTCGCAAAATCTGGTGTACTATGGTTAAGTAAAAGACATTAAAATAAAGATGCCAAGCTAATTCTCAGCTTGGCATCTTTATTTTATTTATCCAATTCTCTTAACATCTCTTCAATAGCTTTTGCTACACCGTCTTGATCATTTGCCACCGTTTCATAATCGCATAGCTTCTTGATTTTATCAGAGGCGTTGCCCATAGCGACACCACGTCCAGCCATTTCCAGCATACTCGCATCATTCCAGTTATCACCCATTGTCATGACGTCTTCCATTGACCAGTCCTTATCCTCAATATACTTCTGAATAGCTAAACCTTTTTGAGCTTTTGGATGGTTAAATTCAAGATTCGTATCTCCAGAAGAGGTAATCACTGCTCCTGTTTCATCGCGAAGCTTTCTCTTAGCCTCCTCCAGCTGATTTTCCTCAAACGCAAAGGTGAGAATTTTATAGATTTCTACATTCTCATCTTTTAATGCTGTCTGCAAGCTTTCCACAAAGGAAACTTCCTCTAATTGAAATCGCTGTTCTACCATTTCGCGCATTTCTTCCTCGGAAATATCTGGATTAGCTGAACGCATAATATCGATAAGCACATCTAAAAAATGCTCCCTGCTTTCAGAAAGAACTCCTTTATTTGTAAATAACTCTACATACATCCCCAGCTTGCTGCACTCATTGGCAATTCGCGCAGCTACCTGCTTGTCCATAGGAATACTATTTATTTGCTTCCCGTTCTCCAGGTATGTTACAGCTCCATTTAAGCTCACTACCGGACAGGTTATCCCCGCCGCCTGCAGAGGGATATTCGCAGCATGATAGGATCTGCCTGTTGCTACAATAAACTCAATACCTTTCTCCACAGCTATTTTTACTGCTTCCGCATTTGCCTCGCTAATTTCTCCATTTTCATTAAGTAATGTTCCATCCATATCTGATGCAATTAATTTCATTATACCTAACCGCCTTTTCTATAAAATAGAACTTAAAAAAACAAGGAATTCAGGATATTCTCTAAAGGAAATCCTGAAAATAGCTGCTATATTAAAAAGGAAAAAAACAGTACTCTTCTGTCTTATTGCTTTTATTTTCCCATTTCCAGATATTTTTAATCCGTTCTATTTTATTTTTCGTTACAAAATAACAGAGCTCATCAGCAATTGATATGAGCTCCACGTTATTTTATCTCACTTATCTACTATACCTCATTTACTTAAGACGATTCCAATAATTGCTCTGCCTTCGCAATTTGCTCCAGCACACTTTGTTTTGCCGTCCCGCCGGCAGCAGACCTTGCATTAACAACAGTTTCCGGCTTCAACGCTTCATAAATATCCGCTTCAATAACCTCTGAATATTGTTTAAACTCTTTTAAGCTCAGGTCAAGCAGATAAGTTCCTGCTTGAATACAATTTAAAACAACCTGTCCGACAACGGCATGTGATTCACGGAAGGTAAGCCCTTTATTCACCAGATAATCTGCTAAATCAGTGGCATTGGAGTAATCATTCGTAACAGCGTTGTACATACTTTCCTTATTTATTTCCATTGATCCAATCATCCCGGCAAAGAGCTGTAGCGCGCCTTTCAGTGTCTCGTGAGAGTCAAACATCCCCTCTTTATCCTCTTGCATATCTTTATTATATGCCAAAGGCAAGCCCTTTAAGGTAGTCAGCATCCCGATAAGATTGCCGTAAAGACGCCCGGTCTTGCCGCGAACAAGCTCTGCTACATCCGGGTTTTTCTTCTGTGGCATCATGCTGCTTCCTGTTGTATAGGAATCATCCAGCTCAACAAAATTAAATTCTGCGCTTGACCACTGTACCAGTTCTTCACAAAGACGGGACAAATGTGTGCCGATTAAAGAACCGTTGGAAAGGAATTCCACTACAAAATCACGGTCACTTACAGCATCCAGGCTGTTTTCACAAATCCCGTCAAAATCAAGCTGCTCAGCTACAAAACTACGATCAATCGGGAAGGTTGTACCTGCCAGTGCTCCTGCACCTAATGGTGACTTATTTACGCGCTTCAAACTGTCCTCCAGACGTTCCACATCGCGTTGAAACATAAATACGTACGCCATCATATGATGCGCAAATAAAACAGGCTGAGCACGCTGTAAGTGCGTATATCCAGGCATAATGACATCTATGTTTGCTTTTGCCTGCCCAATGAGTGCCTGCTGGACTGTTTTTAATAGTGATTTTAATTCGGAGATAGCTTCCCTTGCATACAGACGCATATCCAAAGCTACCTGGTCGTTTCTGCTGCGTCCGGTATGAAGCTTGCCACCCACTTGTCCAATCTCTTCAATCAGCAGCCGTTCCACATTCATATGAATATCTTCATCTGCCTCAGATAGCTCTGCTTCCCCTGCTTCAATCTTACTGAGAACCTTTTTCAAGCCCTCAGCAATCTGGTCGGCTTCTTGAGCAGGTATGATACCGCATTTTTTCAACATAGCAACATGAGCCAGACTGCCTTTAATATCATATTTTGCTAACTTCTGGTCAAAACGAATCGACGAGGTATACTCGTCGACTAATTCATTCGTTGGTTTTGTAAATCTTCCACCCCATAATTTCACGGATTAACAGCTTCCTTTACCTCTAGTTTTACTTTCTCAATCGATTTCTTTCCCTGAGGACCATTTACTGAAGCATGTACCTGTGTAGGCAGTCCCCATAATTTAATAAATCCTAATGCTGCATCATGGTCAAATGCATCGTCCTTATTGTAAGTTGCTAAGTCAAAGTCATATAAGGAGTTTGCAGACTCTCTTCCGACAACATGTGCATGACCTTTATACAGCTTCACTTTTACTGTACCAGAAACATGCTCCTGTGTCTTCTCAATAAAGGCTTGCAGCGCCTCTGTTAACGGTGAGTACCATAAGCCGTAATAAACAGCCTGCGACAGCTTCTGCTCAACAATCGGTTTAAATTCTGCTACTTCACGAGGCAGAGTTAATGCTTCCAGTTCCTGATGTGCGTTAATCAATGTCATTGCTGCTGGAGCCTCATAAATCTCTCTTGATTTAATTCCAACTAAACGATTTTCCACATGATCAATTCTTCCAACTCCATGTTTTCCAGCAATCTCATTCAAAGTTAAAATTAATTCATCCAAATCTAATTTTTTGCCATCTAATGAAACTGGCTTTCCTTGTTCAAAAGTAATCTGAACTGTTTGAGCTTCATCAGGTGCATCTTCTGGATCCTGCGTTAAATCATAGGCATCCTTTGGCGCCTCTGCCCACGGATCCTCTAAAATACCACATTCGTTACTTCTGCCCCACAGGTTCTGGTCAATACTATATGGACTTTCCTTTTTAATTGGAACTGGAATATTATGTTCCTTTGCATACTCAATTTCTTCTTCCCTGGACATTGCCCATTCACGAACCGGTGCAACAATTTTCAATTCAGGATTTAACGCTGTAAATGCAACATCAAAACGAACCTGGTCATTCCCTTTTCCCGTACAGCCATGCGCTACAGCTACTGCTCCTTCTTCTCCTGCAATATCCACTAGTATTTTTGCGATCAATGGACGGGATAATGCTGAAATTAACGGATATTTTCCTTCGTACAACAGGTTAGCCTGTAATGCCGGCAATACATATTCTTCTGAATAAAGCTTTTTCGCATCAATCACGTACGACTTAATTGCACCAACATCCAGCGCTTTTTGTTTCACGAACTCTAAATCTTTTCCTTCTCCTACATCCAATGCAACTGCAATCACATCATAATTATATTTATCCTGCAGCCACTTTACTGCTACAGATGTATCTAATCCTCCAGAATAAGCTAAAACGATCTTGTCTTTTGCCACTTAAAAAATCCCCTCTCATAAATGTGCTATTATCGAATTATTATGCATGATTATGTATAATAATGCAAGAGGTATTTTGAAATTTATTTATTTTTTCGGGAAAGTCAGCTTTTCCCCTGTCCGCACAAGTAATTCCAAGCTTTTTTATTTGTTTACAGAAACATATAGAGCGGAATAAGTGAGCGTTTGTTCAGAAAAAAATCCTTTTTAGGGCAATAGATTTATGTATATTTTTCTTATTAAGTTATGTTTCATTTTTATATTTGTATTGTTCGGGAAAGTTAAAGTGATTTCCATTTAATACTTTTCCCATAATCACCTGAAGGTTATCCTTTGAAATAATGGGTGCATCCTTTTTTATAACTTCCCATCCTTTCTTCTTATACAAATTTAATGCAGGCTTGTTCTCGATAGCAGTTGTTAATACAGCAGTTCCACAATTCGTATTCGCCAATAATTCATCATGCAGTTTACTTGCAACACCGAGACGTTTATAAGAGTGATTTACTGCCAGCTCCACAAACTCAAAACAATCAGCTAACCAAAAGTCTATTTTATCGTCTGATAATTGATTAGCAATTTTTTCTCTGTAAAATTGTTTGGACAAACTTGTATAGCCATATGCAAAACCAATTAATTTCCCTTTTGCACCCTTGCATTTCAAACCGATAAAACCTTCATAACCGGTATGCTTTCTTATATTTTTCACTGCATTTTCTTTATCTTCCAGCAAAATATTATCCGTTAAAAAAGTCATACAATATAGTTTTGCAATTTTTTCTATATCGGAATCATTGCTGTTGAAGTAATCAATTTCTATGTTTTCTAACATTTTAAATCCCTCTCTTCTTCACTATTATAAATATAACTTTCCGAGCTCCACACTAATACTTAACAATCAAAAAAGACGCCCTGAAAAGAGCGCCTGAATAAGCATTTAAATTTTCTTAACAGCATCGCTTACTGAATCTTCCCCGGTAATTAAATCGAAGCCCTTTCTATACGTGTTTTTCGCTTCCAATACTTCGACAATGACAGCTGCTACATCTTCGCGGGGTATGCTGCCTCGTTCCAGATTTTCACTCGCCTGTACTTTTCCTGTACCCGGTTCATTCTGCAAGCCGCCTGGACGAACGATTGTATAGTCAAGGCCGCTGTGTATCAACGTTTCATCAGCAAAGTGTTTAGCAACCATATATGGTTTAATTGGACTGTCTGCCCAGCTGTCACGATTATGCGCCTGGAATGCACTGACCATAACAAAACGTCTCACATTCGTATTTTTTGCTGCTTCAATTGATTTTACAGCTCCATCTAAATCAATAAGCAATGTTTTATCCAGACCGGTATGGCCGCCAGAGCCTGCTGTAAATACTACTGCATCTGCGCCCTTCAAAGCATCCTCCAAACCGGAAATACTGCCTTCTAAATCTGCTAAAACAGCATGAACTCCATTTGCTTCCAGTTCTTTTTTCTGTTCTTCTTTTCGGACCATTGCCGTAACCTCATGCTGTTCATTGATATGAAGCTGATTAACAAGATGTCTTCCAATTTGTCCATTCGCTCCAATAACAACTACGTTCATTCTTAACAACTCCTCTTCATATAATGCTTCTATTTTAAAATGTTCCCTTCCAGAAAGTATCCAAACTTGTTTTCTATCCGGTTAAGACTTGAGTTGCGCGAAAGCTACTGCATCTCCTTGATCACATGACTTAAATCCATTTTTCTCATAAAAATATCTGGTATTAGGAGCTTCCTCTGTTAACAATACTTTTTGATTGACACCTGCATATTTATTTAACACACTTTGCATTAATTCAGAGCCTATTTTTTGATTATGGTATGCATTTTTTACAAGCAAATCTTGAATATAAATAATAGATAGACCGTCTCCCACCACTCTAATTAATCCAATTAATTCATCTTCATGCCAGGCCGTTAAAACATATAAAGAGTTTTCTACAGACTGCTGCAGCCTATCCACATCTTTTGTGTAAGCAGACCAGCCAACGTCTGTATACAAATCCTCCAAAGGCCTCTGATCCAGCTTTTTCATTTCTTGATAATTAATTTGCATACTATTCACCTTCTTATTTTTAAACTAATCTTATTATAACCTGCAGACCAAAGTATACATAAGATAACGCTTTCCTAATTATATACAGTACGTTTTACCTTTTATATTAAGGGAAGAATGATTATATGCTTAGCAGAAGGTGGGATTAATATGGATTCAGCTAAAAAAGGATTTATTCTGAGCGGAATTATTTATTTTTTCATTTCTATTCTATATGAGCTTTATCCGACAAATTGGCTGGCTTTAATCGAGCTATTGGTTGTGGCATCTTTTATTCTATTATTATTATGGACTTATACCAGTTTCACAACCAGAAGGTATATCCATCTCTTTATAGCATTGGTCATACTTGTGCCAGCTGCATTTAGAATTATTTATAGAATAGTTTCTTAATAGTAAAACTTTATTCAGCGGGCGTTTTTCCCACTGTTCTTGTTAAGGAAATCTTACACCCGATTGCACCGTGATAAATATAAAGAAAACGAGTGATTTTACAAATCATTAAAGACTTTTATAGTTTCCTGGGGCAGAAAATTAGACAGAACAAGATTTTTTCCAAAATAAAGAACCAAGCTAACAAAAATGGATCTATTATAATGAATCCTGCGTTATCCACACGATGTGGATAACTTTAAAAACCCTCTTCTGGAAAGGCCATATAAAATATTCTCTGTCCTTCTATCATACATTGAATTTATCCATTTGAAATACAAAAAAGAATGACCCGGAAAGCCATTCTCATAGAAGTCTTATTCACTTATCCAAATCGTCCAGAGATATAATCTCCTGTGCGCTCATCCGTAGGATTATTGAAAATATGATCTGTTTTATCATATTCAATAATTTCTCCATTCAGGAAGAATGCTGTCTTGTCAGAAATCCGGGCTGCCTGCTGCATATTATGCGTTACAATAACAATGGCATAATCCTTCTTCAATTCCTGTACAAGCTCTTCAATTCGCAGAGTTGATTTCGGATCCAGCGCAGATGTCGGCTCATCCATTAAAATAACATTCGGCTCGACGGCTAAACAGCGGGCAATACATAGACGCTGCTGCTGTCCACCTGATAACCCATACGCATTATCATTAAGACGATCCTTTAATTCATCCCAGATAAATGCGCCACGCAGGCTTTTTTCAACGATCTCATCAAGTATCTTTTTATTTTTAATACCATGGATTTTTGGGCCATAAGCAATATTTTCATAGATTGATTTTGGAAATGGATTTGCTTTTTGAAATACCATTCCCACCTGAGTCCGCAGATCTTCTACACGAAACGATTTATCTAAAATATTTTTTCCTTTATACGTTATCTGACCAGATGTTTTTACAATTGGAACCAGTTCCACCATACGGTTCAATGTCTTCAAATATGTTGACTTTCCGCACCCGGACGGCCCAATAATTGCTGTTACCTCTTTTTCCTTAATATCCATATTAATATTTTTTAAAGCATGTGTTTCTCCATACCATAAATTTAACCCTTTTGTATCATAAACTACTTCTTTTTCCACTTCCGGTTCGCTTCTTTCGTTTTCATTTCTTACAAGTTTCAAGTTAATTGCTTTTGTCATTACAGTACTCATTTAGGATAATCTCCTCTCTTATATTAAATCTCTTTTCATTTATTTAGTAACGCTGCTGAAATTTATTTCGAATCAGGATTGCGATAGAGTTTAGCAAAAATAGCAAAACTAATAGTACAATAATTGTCGCTGCTGCTAAGTTCGCATATTCTGCTACAAGAGAAGCATCAATAGTCCAATAATAAATTTGCATTGGTAATGCCGTAAATGTATCAAAAATACCTTCTGGAAACGGGATTAATAAAGCTGGTATACCAAGAACGGTTAATGGAGCTGTTTCCCCTATTGCACGCGATAATGCTAAAATTGCTCCCGTTAAAATCCCAGGTAATGCTGCCGGCAGAATAATACGACGTACAGTCTGCCATTTTGTTGCTCCCATGCCGTAGGACGCTTCACTCAAGCTACCCGGCACTGCCCGAAGAGCTTCTTGTGCTGCAACAATTACGATTGGAAGCACAAGCAAAGCTAATGTTAACCCGCCAGCTAAAATAACATTTCCAAATTCTAAAGCACGGACAAATAATGTCAGGCCTAATAGTCCGTAAACAATGGATGGAACACCTGCTAAGTTAGAAATATTTGTTGCAATAAAGGATTGAAGTTTTCCTTTCTTTGCATAAAGCTCCAGATAAATTGCTGTCCCTACTCCAATTACCATTGTTACCGGAATAACAACTACCATCAGCCATGCAGTTCCTAGAATTGCTCCCATAATACCCGCTCTGCTTGCATCCGTTGATAGATGGTTCTTTAGAAAGTCAATATTGATATATTCTATTCCCTGCGTAAAAATACGGACAAGTAATACTGCCAGTACAATCAGACCAAATAATGTAGAGGCAAAGAAAAGGCCTTTCCAGCCTGCATTCTTTCGTACACGAGATGACATACGCTTTCCAACCAGTTCTGCATCCATATATTTTGTTGCCATCTTAGTACTCCTCTCTAAATTTACGTGAAATATATTTTGCTAATAGATTCATAATTAATGTGAAAACAAATAACGTTAATGCCACAGCATAAAGACTATAATAAATTGTTGTTCCTGCTGCTGCTTCTCCCCCAGCTACCTCTACAATATAAGCAGTCATTGTCTGCATAGACCCAGTAATGTCAAAGGAGAAATTCTTAGAGCTTCCACTTGCGATAGCTACAATCATCGTTTCCCCTATTGCCCGGGAAATACCAAGCACAAAGGAAGCAATAATTCCTGATAATGCTGCTGGGATAACTACTTTAAATGTTGTCTCCAGCTTCGTTGACCCAAGTGCTAAAGCTCCTTCTCTCATAGAGTTAGGAACAGATGACATCGCATCCTCTGACAGCGAAGCAATCATTGGAATAATCATCACACCCATGATAATTCCCGGACTAAGAATATTTGTCGCTTCAATAGATGGGAAAATCATTCTCAGTAAAGGTGTTACAAATGTAAACGCAAAGAACCCGTAAACAATTGTTGGCACTCCTGCCAGGATCTCCAATAACGGTTTTATCACTCTTCGTACGTTATCAGGAGCATATTCACTTAAATAAATTGCCGACATCATCCCGATTGGCCCAGCTACCAGCATTGCAATAACTGTTGAGATAATCGTTCCATTTAATAAAGGTAATACACCAAATTCAGGGTTTTGGCTTAACGGCTTTAATACCGTTCCTGTAAAGAAATCAAGAATCGGCACATTCCGGAAAAACGCAACTGATTCAGCAAACAAAGTATAAATAATCCCGATTGTTGTAAGAACCGATATGGAAGCAATAATCAATAATAGACCCGGTATCATCCGTTCTAATTGATTAAAAAATTTCCGCTTCTGCTTTTGTTGCTCAATCATTTCACTAACCGACGTACGGTTCTTATTATCTGCAGCCATTATTCAAAAGCCACCTTTCCTCATTAAAAAATAAGAGGAAGATGAGAGGTGAAGCTGCACCACTCATCTATCTTCTTTTCTTATTCTATTCCTTCTAAAGCTTCCAGCTGAGACTGAACTTCCTCATCAGGAATTGGTGCAAATCCAGTCTCACCGGCAATATTATTCGCATTTTCTAAAACATATTTTGCATAATCAAGAACTTGTATTTTTTCCTGTGCATGATTTACATTCAAGTAAGTGAATACCGGACGTGTATAATCTGCATAAGGTCCATCCTCTGCAATGGTATCCAGTGAAGGTTCAACTGCTCCTTCTCCAAAATCAATGGGTACTGCGTTAATCTTATCCTGATTACTTTGATAGTAACCAAATCCGAAGAATCCAATTGCATTCTCATCTTCAGAAACCAGTGTTACTAATGTTGAGTAATCTTGCTGAAGATCAATGCCATTTACTAAGTCTTGTTCTTGTAAAATAGTTTCGTAAAAGAACTCATATGTTCCATGATTTTCATTTGGACCATACGTTTTAATATCTTCATTTGGCCAAGAATCATCAATATCTGACCACTTTGTATATTCACCAAGGAAAATCCCCTGTACCTGCTCCGGAGTTAACTCTGTTGCCCAGTCATTATCTGGATGCGTTACAATTGTCAAACCATCTAATGCAACCTTTAACTCTTGAACCTCGATACCTAATTCATCTGCTTTTGCCTGCTCTTCTTCTTTTATTTCTCTCGATGCATCATTAAAGTCTGTCCCATTTTCAACTAGGAATTTTTGAAAACCGGCACTTGTTCCAGCACGACTTACTTCTATTGAAACGCCCTGCTGCTCATTTAACATATAGTCTTCAGCTAAACGTGCCATTAATGGAAATACAGTACCTGAACCATCAATTGCGATATTTCCTGTCAGTTCTTCTCCATTATCAGATCCAGAATCTCCTGCACTATCTGCATCATCTGAACCACATGCTGTTAAGAAAACTAAAACAGAAACTAAAAAGAATAAAGTAATACGTTTAAAGCTCATCAAAGGGCCCCCTTAAAATTCATCCTATATTTACTGGACATTTCTTCTCTGTCCTTACTTTGAAGTATAGAGAAGAATTATTAATATAGTTTGTTGTTAATGTAAAGAGTATGTAAATTATCTTAAAGAGGGCTTAATAAAGTTAGAAAATCCAACTGAAGAAAAGATATACAGCTGCTACGTTCTACGCTCTTTTGTATGCTTGTCCCGTTTTAAATGAAAAATATCATTTATTTCTTTATTAATATCTTATGCACGGATATTCCATTTATCATTTAAATGGATAAACTTCCGAAATATCTTATATTACCATCTCAGCTTTCACGTTATCATTTTGCTACAACCGCTTGCATTTTATATGACAATTACTTATAATGACGATAATTCACATTTGTTATTTATCAAAAGCGTTGAAGAGGAAAAGTAAGATTCACCTATTTTTTCACAGAGAACTTCGGTAGCTGAAAAGAAGTAAAAATAAGAATCTGAACAATGGTCTCTGAGCTTCGTGCTGAAAGTATCCCTTAGATATAAGTAGGTTCCGGCGAGATTTGGTACTCGTTATCAATACCACAGTATAAAAGCTCCATGCTTTCGTACTTGATGAGGCTGTATGTGTGAGCATACAGTAAAATAAGGTGGTACCACGTAAATTCCAGCCACGTCCTTATCGTTTATTCGATACGGGCGTGGTTTTTTAATTTCTTATTAGAAAAGGAAACCAGCTACTCATCAGCGAAAATAAAGGCTAACATACAGGAGGGTTTTAAATGGGCAGAAATTTAGTAATTCAAACAGACTTTGGTATCAGTGATGGTGCAGTCAGTGCAATGTATGGGGTGGCACTTACTGTAGATTCCAATCTCCGGGTATTTGATCTGACACACAATATCCCGCAATATAACATTTGGGAGGGTTCTTATCGTTTGTATCAAACTTTACCATACTGGCCAGAAGAGACGGTTTTTATTTCTGTAGTCGATCCGGGAGTTGGTACTTCGAGGCTGAGTGTTGTTGTGAAAACGGTGAATAACCAGTATATCGTGACACCAGATAACGGAACACTTACTCATATTAAGAAGGATATCGGCATCAAGGAAGCAAGAATTATCGATGAAAAAACAAATAGGCTGCCCCAATCAGGTGAATCCTATACGTTTCATGGCCGGGATGTTTATGCGTTCACCGGAGCAAGACTGGCATCAAATACAATTACCTTTGAAGAAGTCGGACCGGCTATTGATACAGATGATATTGTCGAATTAACAAAACCGGAGGCATTTATAGAAGATGATATTGTCTACGGTAATATTGATATATTGGATATCCGTTTTGGTAATCTATGGACCAATATCAGCCGAGAGTTATTCCAAAAAATCAATGTTGCACACGGTGATGCTTTTGAAGTTACCATTGCCACTAATCGTCAGCAAGTATATAAAAATATCATGACATATAGACATTCCTTTGCCGAAATTCGGCTTGGTGAGCCTTTACTATATGTGAATTCATTAGATAATTTAGGCGTAGCTATCAACCAGGGTTCCTTTGCCAATGCATATCATGTTGAAACAGGACCTCATTGGCAGATTATTATTCGTAAAGCGTCGAAAACGGATTGATTTTAAATAGATAATAGTATTTTATTCTATGAGGATTTTTTAACAGCAGAGCTTTAAATGATATGAAATATTATTCAAATAAAAAGTGATCCATTGCCGTAAACCGGCTCTGCATCACTTTTATTACGTCTACTATAATGTATCATACACTCTTTCCTGTAATTCCATCTTACCGTCTGTAATCTTATATACTTTATCACAATCATCAATCAGTCGCGTATCATGGGTCACAACAATGGTTGCTGTCTGCTTTTCTTTGGTTATTTCTTTCAGCATATTCATTACCTCAAATGCGCGATCAGAATCGAGGGATGCAGTTGGCTCATCCGCTAAAATGATACTTGGGTTGGTATAAAGTGCTTTGGCAATTGCAACCCGCTGCTTTTCCCCGCCGGATAAGTCCTTCGGAAAGTTACGGGTTAAATGGTCAATTCCCAGTGACTGATAAAGCTCCTTCGCCTCCTCCTTTTGCAGATTCCCTTTCTTTACCTTATCTAGCAGCTGCATCTGCTGTCCGACATTTAAAAAAGGTATGAGATTAGATGCCTGTAATACAAAACCGACTTCCTTCAGCCTTAATGCAGCACGTTTTTTCTCCTTTAAATCCGTCAAAGCTGTTCCATTAATCATTACTTCCCCGTCAGTTGGTGTCTGCAGTCCGCCTGCAATAGTTAAAAATGTACTTTTTCCTGATCCGGAGGGACCAATCACAGCAATTAATTCTCCTTTTTCAGCTTCAAAATCCGTTTCTTTCATTGCTTCCACTTTTGTTCTGCCGGTTCCAAAAGTTTTCTGTACCTTCTTCAATTCTAAAATAGCCATGCTCTCTTACCCTCCTATCGCCTTTAATGGATCAATTCGTACAATGGTCTGTACGGAGATTAATGCTCCAATTACTGACACAACAATCAGGATGATTCCATAAATCAACATTTCGATGTAATTAAAGGCTACCGGTACTGCCGCAGGTAAAAATAAGCCTGTGATTACCGCCAAAAACAGCCCGATCATAACACCAGCTAAAGAAAGTAAAAATGTCTGGGCCACTACAGAGCCGGCCAAGTACCCGGATGATATCCCCTGCGCCTTCATTACCCCAAAAATACTTATCTTCTGAATGGTAAGTACATAAAGAAAAATTGCCAGTACAACAGCCGATATAATAAATAAGAAGTATATCATCAATGTCAGCGTCAAATTTTGTTCTGTATAGCCTGGTAAATTTTCTATAAAAGTTTCTGTATCAATAACCTTTAATGTTTCGTCTGCTTCCACATTATTTAAATTATCTGTACGAATGATGAAGGCATTAATCGCATCACTATCTTCTTCAGCAAATTCCCCGTATTGAAGGGTCTCCAGTGTATCCTGGTCCGTGAACAGTACTGGCGCTGCATTAAACCTTGCTTTATCAGTAAATCCGACAATTTCTAACGTTTCATCTGTAGAAGACAGAGAAAGCTCGTCACCGATTTCAAAGCCGTCTTCTTTTAATGTATCATCAGCTATGACTTCCCCTTCATCCACAAAAGCATTTCCTTCAGTAACATCCGGCATGATAAAGGAAGATGGATCTACTGCAAAAATATATACATTTTCTTTTTTATCCCCGTTACTGGCAATCGCACTCAGCTGAGATAATTCGGTATATTCATCAACGCCGCTCCCATCAAAATCATCCTTGGACAGGATAGATTGCTGCAGCCGCAAATCCGATTCTTCTGTCAGAATAATCCCATCTGCTTCCCATTTATCAACAGCTTCACGGTTTAATTGCTCTAATCCATTTGCCAGCCCTGATAAAAAGAAAACCAGGTAAGAAATAAGCACCAAAACACCAATAACCAATGTAAAACGCAGCTTGTTATTCCTTATTTCGTTCCAAGCTAAAAACATAAATTCACTTCCCTTTGGCTTCATTACAACACAAATACCTTTGCCTATTCCCTTTTTATAGTGTGTTTAACCCGATATCATAAAGATTTAGTTTTCAAGATCTGTTAATTCTTTTAAGTAACCAATAATTTCATCTTTATCCTTTGTACTAAGCTCTTCATATAACAGCTGCTCGGTAAACTCCCAAATATCTTCAAGTTTCCTTTTTAACTGATAAAAAGTGAGAGCATCTTTATTTATATGATAATTTTTATGATATTTCCGATAAATTTTCATAAATTGCTTGAAATACGGCTCACTTGTCAGAAACATCATGTCTGCTTCAGCAGGAGCCAGTTTTAAACCCTCCCAATCGATTACCAACAGGTTCTCTGCCTGCATTAAATTCCAATGATGAAGGTCCGTATGGCACAGCACCCTGTTTAATGAGGCAGATTTCAGTTTTGCTGAGAGCTCTTTTACGTTAGTAATCCACTTGTTTATACGCTCCTGGTTCTCATGCAGAAATAAATGCAATTCTTTTGGAACATGCTCCTCACTGTAATCGAGCACCTTTTCCAATTCTCTTATAAAGGGTACCTCAAAATCTTCTGTCAGGGCTCCTGTTGGAAAAGGGATTTCCTCACCAAATGAATGAAGTGCAGCAATGATATGTGCCAATTCTTCTGTCTGCTGCTCTGTTAAATCCTGTTCACCAATTGTCTTCCCATTAATAAAAGGATACAGTAAATAAATATTTTCCTCATCGTCACATTTGTAGTAGCCTTCCTTTGTCTGCATCGGAACAGGAATTCTACCTTTTAAATTACTGTTATGTTCTATCCATTCGACTATCGGAACATATTGATCAATCAATGCAGTTAATTTTGGTGTCGACGCCCGGTTCTTTTCATATACCTTTAAAAAATAAACAGCTTTACCTGCTTTTATCTCAAAAGCAAGCGATGCCCATCCCCCTTGTTTGGATTGTATTTGTACCGGGTGGACGTCATATTCTTCTTGTAACATGGCAGTAAATTTGTTCATTTCCAAACCTCTTTTCCGAGAATTTTGTCCTCCTATTGTAAATTCAAAAATGGTTTTTCTTTATCAATACGGTCAAAAAACATAATTCCATCCAGATGATCCATCTCATGCTGAACTAGAATAGCGCTATATCCTTTAAAGGCATAGGTATGCTTCTTTCCTTCTATGTCAAAGGCCTGCACCTTTATTTTTTCATAGCGCAGCACATGCCCGCGTATTTCTCTATTTACAGATAGACATCCCTCTCCCTCCGGAAGGTAGATTGTATTTGCAGAATGGCTGATCAGCTTAGGATTAATCAGCTTTAATTCTATTGTTTCACCCTTTTCCGTCTGGTAAAGTGCTGCAAACATTCTTTTGTTGATACCCACTTGATTCGCTGAGAGCCCAGAGCCTGGCCTTAACTTATATTTCCTTGCCAGTTCAGGATTCTGACTGTTTTTTAAATAGGTCAGCATACATTCCAGTTCTGTTTTCGTTTCTTCCGTAACAGGCATGCGCACTGGATCCAGCTGTTTTCTTAAAATAGAAGCTCCTTCTTTTTTAATGTCTTTCATTGTAATACGGTACCCTTTATGGAATTTCGTCATAAATAAACACCTCTTCCAGATTTTTATCCAGCGCTCTGGATATTTTAAATGCCAGCACTAAAGCAGGGTCATATTTATCATTTTCAACACAGTTAATTGTTTGTCTGGAAACGCCGCAAAGAAGAGCCAGCTTTGCTTGAGTTATATTTGATTGCTTCCTTATTTTTTTGATAAAATTTTTCAATGTTCAAGCTCCTTTTGTCAAAAGTATTTGACAAAATTATAGCATTACTCCCTTCATAATGTCCAAAGCCTTGGACATTATGAAATACCCTCCTCCTTTTGGTACATACTAAAATAAGAAGGTTATGCATCTCCCCTTTGCTTTATACCGGAAAATTTTTCGAAGTTGTATGTATCTCCTTCTAATTAAAAGTGTTATCATAGTATATGTTTTCAGAAATACAAATAGGAAACCCTATTTTTGGAGTGATCACATTGAAAGCATGGTTAAAAAACCGGACAAAAAGCCAAATAATTACCGTTTGTTTATTACTGATCGGTTTTATTGCGTCTATGATTTTTATCAATAATAATTATGATTTATATGATAGAACGATTGTTCAAATAACCGATGTGCAGGAAATAAATAGAGAAGATCAGGTTGATACACATGGAAATAAAGACGAGCATGTTACACAGCATATCGTCGGGGAAGTAAAAAATGGACCTGATAAAGGAAATTTAACTGAATTTGACAATGAATATATCCAGTCCCTGGCATTGGATTATGAACTGGCTGCTGGAGACGAGATTTTTCTTGCCCAGGATGGCGAGGCCACTGGTGATATCAAACGGGATAAATATTTCATATTTGTAGCATGGATATTCCTGGCTATTTTATTAGCTGTCGGTAAATCCAGAGGAGCTTTATCTGCACTCAGTCTGCTCGTCAATGCAGTCATCTTATCGGTTGCTTTAGATATTTATATTCAACATCCAAGCATCAGCTTGTCGCTCATTACATTAATCAGTATCATCATTTTTACGGTGCTGTCTTTACTGATGGCAACAGGCTTTAATGAAAAGACCTATACAGCTATTCTCACGACACTGATTGGTACAGGTGTATCTCTGGTTATTGCTTATGTAGCACTACAGTTCACTGCTGAACAGGGCTTACGCTATGAAGAGATGGCATTTCTAACCCGGAATCCGCAAACTATCTTTATGGCAGGACTTTTGATTGGCTCATTAGGAGCCGTCATGGATGTTGCTATTACCTTGTCTGCTTCCATGTTTGAAATGTATGAGAAAAATAATCATATTAGCCTAGAAACATTAAAAAAAGCCGGATATGAAATAGGCAAGGATATTATGGGTACAATGACAAATATTCTATTTTTTGCCTATGTCAGCGGATCGATTCCAATGCTGTTAATTTATTTTAAAAATGCAGCTCCATTCGGTTTTACTGTATCCATGAACCTTTCTCTTGAATTAGCACGTGCTTTAGTTGGCGGAATTGGTATTGTCCTGACTATTCCTATTGCTGTGTATATATCTATTTTCTTCATCCGCAGAAAGCAGGCGAAATTATGAATGTACTCGTATTACTGGCAATCGTATTATTTGCACTAATGGCTTGGGTTGGCGGAATGAAGGGTGTTCGGTCCTTTATCGCACTCTTTATTAACTTTCTCATTGTTCTGATGGCTGTTTTCGTCATGAATGACCCGTCCGGAAATCCGATTATTATTGCGCTTATCGCGGTCGGCTTTATCAGCGCGGTCAGCCTCTTCTTCATTAATCAGGTAAATAATAAAACAATGCTTGCTTTTTTAGCGACGATTGCAACGACGGTTATCTTAATCTTTTTCATTATTATTCTGACCGAACAATCCATGATTTACGGACTCGGAGAAGAAGAGTCTGGCGAAATAACCACGTTCAATGTGCATATCGGTCTTAATTTTGTTCAAATTGCTACAGCAGTTATTCTGATGAGTACCATTGGAGCAATTGTGGATACGGCCATTTCCATTACCTCTCCAATGCGTGAAATTTATGAGCAGAATCCGGAGATTTCCAGAAAAGATTTATTTTTAGCGGGTATCCGGATCGGCCGAGATATCTTAGGGACAAGTACAAATACATTGTTCTTTGCCTTTTTCGGAGGCTATATGGGGCTGTTAATCTGGTTTAAGGATTTGGATTACTCGGTAGGCGATATTATGAATGCGAAAGTGTTTAATGATGAATTGCTGACAATCTTTATTTCCGGTGTCGGAATCGCCCTGGTTATTCCAATTGCCGCTCTGATGAGTGCGTATTATTTGAAGAGAAAAAAGAAGGATATCGTGTTAGAGGATAATGAATAAACAAAAATATAATCTAGTTATAAGAGAGCCTAGCCGCTGCAAAATCAGTGTCTGGGCTTTCTTATATATTTTATATTATAAAAATTGAATTATCCTTCTTGAAAGAAAACTTTCAAAGTCTCTCACTCAAAAGTACCGAAAATCACTACCATTGCCAGAAAATTCATTATGAACAGCAACACTAATCCAGTTTAGGTTACATACGTTTTTTTGTTTAAATGTAAATATTAAATCTATTTATATAGTAAAAACATGATTTTTACATTAGAATAAAAAAAAGACATAAGGGAGGCCAAACTAAATGATTAAAGACTTCAAAGAAAACTTTCAACGTCATGCGATACTCCGTGCAGTTATATTTATATTCATCGGTGCAGCTATTTTTATTAATCCAAATGGATTCTTGCATTTTGTGGGTTATTTGATTGCAGGGTATCTAACTTTACTAGGTGTTATTAAAATATATCAAAGCTACAAATTAAAACAACAGACCGGCACTTATGATATAGGTTTAGCAGGCGGCATTCTTTTAATTGTATTGGCTGCTGTCTTCATTTACTTTGCACCAACACTTTTCTCGATTTTACCGTTTTTATTAGGTTTAGCGATTATCATCAATGGACTAATGCAACTGATTGTAGCCTTGAATATAAAAAGTACTGGCTGGACTATTTTTTGTATTCTCCTCATGGTTGGAGGAGCTGTTCTTGTTTTTAACCCTTTCAAAAGCACGCTTATACTATTTCAAACCTTTGGCGTCATTCTGACATGTATAGGAATCTCTGAAATTGTGGGACATTTTCAAAATAGAAGAAAATAATAGATATTAAAGATGTAACTTATTATTTCTGCTTATATATCTATATTTAGCACTCTTTCTAAAGCCATTGACTTTTCATATATTTCATATTAAGATATAACAACAGTTACATAAGAACTCTTATTGAGAGTGGCGGAGGGACTGGCCCGACGAAGCCCGGCAACCTTTCTAGAATTCGTTCTAAAAAAGGTGCTAAATCCTGCAAAGCGCATTATGCGCTTTGGAAAATAAGAGAGGACGTTTAGTAAATAAACTTTTTCAACCTCTCTAGAGCAAATAGAGAGGTTTTTTATGTAACATTTAAAGAGGTTGTTCAAAAAGTCCAATAAATATAATACGGTGAATTTCTCCGTACTTTTTGAATTCTATTTAAAGTTATTTTAAAAGGGGACATCTTATCATGCAAATAGCTACTATAAAGGGCTCACCAGGCCATTATCAAATTGGTGAAGGTGCTCTGAAACACCTTGCAGAAAACTTGAATGATCTGCATGTGGAACGAATTGCAGTCGTTACCGGCAGAACTGCCTGGGAAAAGGCAAAACCATATCTTTCAGCTGCAATTACAGATAACATAAAAGAGAAAGATATACATTTTGCAGATGGGCATTGTACTGTCGAACGAACCAGCAGACTTGCAAAGATTTATCAGGAACAACAGGTTGATGCTGTCATTGGTATTGGCGGCGGAACAGCTTTAGACATAGCGAAAGCATCCGCTATAAATGCACAAATAAAAAGCATCTTAATCCCAACCATTGCAGCAACTTGTGCAGCATGGACCCCGTTAAGTGTCTTTTATCAGGAAGACGGAGCGCATTCTCATTATACAGAATTTCCTGAGACCAATACATTGGTCATAGTAGAACCGGCAATTATCGCAGAAGCTCCTGTAAAATATTTAAAAGCAGGGATTGGCGATACGTTGGCAAAATTCTATGAAGCCCGTTCTTTAGTGGAAGCCTTCTATCCTGCTGGTACACTTCCAGTCTGGCTGCAAATTTCTCAGTTCGCAGCCCGTTCCTGCAAAGATATTTTGCTTGCTGACAGTAAAGCAGCAATTAAAGCTTGTGAAAATAATCAGGTGACAGATGCACTCATTCGCGTTATTGAAGCCATTATTGCAACAGGTGGTATGGTTGGAGGCTTTGGCGGGAAAGCTGGACGTATTGCCGGTGCACATTCTATTCATAATGGTTTAACAGCAGCACCGCAAATCGCTGATTCCCTTCATGGGGAAATCGTATCCTACGGTATTTTAGCTCAACTTGTCATAGAACAGGATATTGAAGAGCTTCATATGCTCTTGAATTATTATGAAGCATGGGGCTTTCCAACAAGCTTGGCAGACTTCTCCATACAGACAGATGATCAGGAGCTGTTGGAAGCTATTGCGAAGAAGGTTACCCGTGAAGAGGAATCTATTCATTTGATGAAGAAAGAAATCAATGCAGATAAAGTTATTAGTGCATTCTTACAACTTGAAGACTATTCAAAATAAAAATGAAAGTAGGAAGATCTATCATGAAGAAATATTTACTTAGTATTACAGCTTTATTACTCGTTTTCCTTGCTGCCTGCGGCGGAGATGACGAAAGCGGCAGTGAATCAGACTTACTTGAGGATGGTGTACTGACAGTCGGTGTAACAGCCGGGCCGCATGAAGAAATTGTTGAAAAAATAGCTGAAATTGCAGCTGAAGATGATTTAGAGATTAAAACGGTTGTGTTTAGCGATTATGTCATGCCGAATGTTTCTTTAGACGAAGGTGATATTGACATCAGCAGCTTCCAAACAGAACCTTTTATGGACAGTATGGTTGAAGAAAGAGGCTTAGATATTGTTAAAGTAGCAGATACTGTAACTTTCCCGATGGGGGTTTATTCTGAATCTGTTGATTCGCTTGAAGATATTCCAGACGGTGCAACATTAGGTCTTCCTGGAGACCCTACCAACAGCGGACGTGCTTTATTATTATTTGAACAAGCTGGACTTATCAAATTAGAAGAAGGTTTAGGTGTTAACGCAACAGTAAATGATGTTGTTGAAAATCCAAAAAATCTTGAGCTGCTTGAGTTAGATTCTGCGCAAATACCAAGGCAGCTTGGTGAAGTAGATGCAGCGGCAATTAATTCCAATTTTGCAATTGAAGCTGACCTTTCCCCTAAAGATGATTCTATCTTTATTGAGCAAGACTCTACCTTTGTTAACTTAATTGCAACCCGCACAGAAAATAAGGATGATGAAGTAGTTCAGCAATTTATTGATCTTTACCACACAGATGAAGTAAAAGAATTTATTGAAGAAAACTTCGACGGCTCTGTTGTTCCAGGCTGGTAAAATCAAATAATTTAAGTAAGCTGAAGCCTGATTATTACAATATAATCAGGCTTTAAAGTACAACATGGAAAAGGAGAAACATCTTATGAGAATACAGAAAAAAATATATGTGCTCGTATTTATAGCTCTGTTGAGCCTCGTTTTGGCTGCTTGTGCCAGTGAGCCAGATAGTAATACGAATGAATCTGACAGCAACGATTCAGCTGGAGGAACAAAAGGCGGTGATTTAACCATTACCACACCTTCAGATGCTGTTTCACTTGACCCGGCAGCGTCCAATGACACTCCATCCAGTGATGTACAGCGAAACATTTTTGAAACACTCGTTACCCAGGATGAAAACATGGAAGTTCAGCCTTTGCTTGCAGAGGAATGGGAGCAAATCGACGATACTACGTGGGAATTCAAGCTGCGTCAGGATGTTAAATTCCATGACGGCTCTGATTTTAATGCAGATGTTGTGAAAGCAAATATTGACCGTACGCTTGATCCGGATGTAGGATCTCCACGCGCAATTATGTACAATATGATTTCTGAAGTCGAAGTAGTCGATGATTATACTGTTCATTTTAAAACAGAATATCCTTTTGCTGCATTACCGGCTCACCTTGCTCATCCAGGTGGAGTGATGATTTCAAAGGATCAGATTGAAGAAGACTACGCAGCTATGGAAGATGGAGAAGATGCTGGAAATGTTATCAGTGCAAATCCACAGGGCACCGGCCCTTTCAAATACGATGAATGGCAGCCTGGTCAATACGTCCGTTTAGTAAATAATGAAGATTACTGGGGCGAGCCGGCATTGCTTGATTCGGTAACCTTCAAAGTAGTTACTGAAGATTTAACTCGTATTGCAGAGTTACAGACGGGAGACTCTCAGGTTGCGAACGCACTCAGCCCGTCTGATGTAGCTCAAATTGAAGGATCCGATCATTTATCCGTTCAGGCTCAAGACAGTCTGGCTCTATCTTATTTAGGCTTTAATATGGAGAAGGAACCATTTGATGATGTGCGTGTCCGCCAGGCAATAGCAAAAGCAATTGATAAAGAAGAAATTCTTTCCGGTATTTATGATAATGTCGGCATTCCTGCACATACGCCAATTGCATCTAGTGTGTTTGGTTACAGTGACGATGTAAAGGACCATGAGTATAATGTGGAAGAAGCGAAAGAATTACTGGCTGAAGCAGGGCTGGAGAATGGATTCTCCACAACGATTTGGACAAATGATGATCGTCAGCGTATTGATACAGCAACAAATATTCAGGCACAGCTGAAGGAAATTGGTATTAATGCAGAAGTAAGGACTGTAGAATGGGGATCTATGCTTGAACAGACTGCTAACGGTGAGCACGATATGTTTGTCTTTGGCTGGACAACCGTTACCGGCGATGCAGATAATGGCTTATATCCTCTATTCCATTCAGATAATCTAGGTGAATCAGGAAATAGAACTTTTACAGTTGATCCGGAGCTCGATGATTTATTAGACCGGGCCCGTCAGGAAGGCGACCCTGATGAACGATTAGAGCTTTACCGTCAAACACAGGAATTACTGGCTGAAATTACGCCAATGGTTTATATTCACCATCAGCAATATTTATTAGGTGTCGATGACAGTGTAAAGGGATTAACTCAATCACCAACACAGCTTTTAAATTTAAAAGAAGTATCTATCGAACAATAATAGAATCTCCTCTTGCTCCTCAACCGGGGGCGGCAAGGGGAGTTTTTTATTATAAAAAGCTTACATATCCCAAATGAAAAATTTTCTTTAATTCTCTTAATTATCTCTGGAGTTTGTTTGTATCTAGTTTCGAATAAATAATGTACAACCCTATTAATCCTTAACGATATCTAAAAAACCATTAAGTTTTTTTCATTATTCATCTCCTTGTAACTCCTTATTTCTTCCACCATTGCAATACTTCAAAAAAGGAATTCTGTTATATATCTAGAATTTGTTATATAAGCATTTTTTTACTATGATTAAACTAAACTTATCTGAAGATTCTCATCCTGATAAATGAAGGGAATGTGTCCAATTTGATGCTCTATCGTTTACCCATATTGATTCTGACTACAGGAATTGTCTATATATTTATTTCACCATCAGAGCCGTTAGCATTCAGTATTTTCTTTAAGGTAATTCCAATGGTGCTTATTCTGATCTATGCTTTTGAGCAATCACTGCCAAAACGAAAGGCTGTACATTATTGGATTATTGGCGGTATTATATTTTGCCTGATTGGGGATGCAACGTTGCATTGGTTTTTAATCGGCTTAACTGCTTTTTTTGTTGGTCATGTATTCTATACAATCGGCTTTTTAAAAGAATGGCGCTTTTCTTTACCAAGATTTCTTTCTTCTATACCACTTATTCTTTTTGCCTGCTGGATTGGTTATCAGCTTATAAGCAGACTGCAGACTGATGGGGAGACAACCCTTATCATCCCTGTCATCGCTTATATTGGAATCATTACCCTGATGACATTTACGGCTGTAATGACGGGGAACCGCTGGGCTGTTCTAGGAAGTATTTTATTTATCATTTCCGACGGTATGCTTGCCTGGAATATGTTCATATCCAGTTTTGCAGCCGCAAATGAAGTTATTATGCTTACTTACTATAGTGCACAATTTCTTATTGCCCATAGCCTGTTTACCATTGACTCCAAACACAAAGGAGTTGCCTGGTAACAGCTCATGAGAAAAATATGTCTATAAATACGTAAAAAGCCCTTTTGCGAAAACATAATTTCGTAAAAGGACTTTTTAGATTACAGCATAGTATTCCTAAAGCCTCACTTTATATAAATGGCGTTATTTCCGGATGCTTCTGCAGGATATCCACATAATGAATAAGATCATCTGATAATTTATTTAAACGATCAATAACATTTTGATTCGTGATTATATAGTTTGTATAATCCTTTTCTTCAACAAATACATATTTGGGAATTACCCATGCATGCATATAGTGAAGAATCGGTTTTAAATGCTGTTCCGGCACTAAATAGTGCTTCGTTGTGCCCGCAGTTGCTACAATTGCAACCATTTTATTCCGAAAAGCATCGACAGGAAGCAGATCAAAAATATTCTTTAATGTTCCTGGAATAGATGCTTGAAAAACAGGCATTCCGATCAGGATTCCATCAGCCTGCATAATTTTTTCCAATAAGACTTTTGTGTCACCTGTATAATCTTTGTAAGGGCGTCCGTCACTGAATACCACATTGTAGTCCTTTAAATCTAACAGTTCTATATCTACTCCAGTATGTTCTTTTTCCATATACTTTAATACATGGTCCACTGCAACTCTTGTTTTTGAGCCGACCGTTGAACCAGAAATACCAACTATTTTCACGGAGCATCCTCCTATATTATCAATTTATTTCTTTTTGTCCAGGAATGTTTATCTGATTCTTAATCAGTCTATGCAAACATATGGATGCACATTTACTTTGTTCGCCTATAAATAGACTTCTTTATAACGCGAACCTTCTATATTGCTCATATGATTACAAAGGAACATATAAACAGACAGGAATGAAAACGCTTTTTAAAAGCAGTTATTTACCTGTATTATACCTAGTTGACAAATAGAAATACAGTTAGATGCTTATTAGTCTGGAATCCATTGGTACTCTTTTAAATTCACACGCCCGGCAGAACTTACATGAATATCTTCCGCCTCCAAACGGGTGCGCTGCTCCCAATTTGCCTCTTCATTTGGAATTGCCAGCTGGCCTTTTGCATTGATTACACGGTGCCAGGGCAGGTTATGCTTTCTGCTCATTGAATGGAGGATCCGGACAACCTGTCTCGCAGCTCTAGGATTACCGGCCTCTCTGCCTATTTGTCCATAAGTCATAACCTTTCCTGGTGGTATTTGCTGTATTATTTTGATAACCTCATGTGTAAAAGGAGTCATCCTTTATCATTCCTATTCCAATTTTTATCGCAGTACACCGAAAAGAAACTGCTAAATGAAGTTTTACTTTACCTCACATATTTTCGCGGTACACGTTTTCCAATTAAACAAACTGTTTCATAATGAATGGTTTGCATTTGTTTTGCTACAATGTCCAAAGAAACATATCCTTCACTGGGGGCGCCAAAAATGGTAACAATATCATTCTCATGAACATCATCTATGTTCGAAACATCCACCATCGTCTGGTCCATACAGATGCGTCCGACAATCAGACATTCCTTCCCACGAATGGTAACATGCCCCTGGTTGGATAAGAGACGTGATAATCCATCTGCATAGCCGATTGGTAAGGTAGCAATTTTTACTTCTTCCTTTGTTATATAGGTTCTGCCATAGCTGATAGATTGTCCAGCCGGAACAGGCTTAATAAGTACAGGCTTTGTTTTCAAGCTCATCACCTGCTTCAGCGGCAGAATTCCCTTTAAATGAGGCTCCGGATAAAGACCATACAGGCTTACTCCTACACGAACCATATCCAGGTGCATTTCCGTATATGCAATCGTCCCGGCGCTGTTACAGCAATGCTTGATAGGAATTTTGTACCCATTCGCTTCTACTGCCTGATAAATCTGCTGGAATCTTTCAAATTGCTGATACGTATACTCACTTGACTTGCCATTATCCGCCTCCGCAAAATGAGTAAAGATTCCCTCTACTTCTATTTCTTCCTGGTCTAAGGCTTGACATAACTCCAATGCTTCTTCCACTGACCGGATACCAATACGCGTCATTCCTGTATCCACTTTGATGTGAACCTTTGCCTTTTTCTCTAAAGTTTTTGCTGCCTGGCGAATTGCTTCTATTGTTTCCTGCGAATAGACTGTCAGTGTTATATCCTGCTCTATTGCTTTATGGACTGCATAACCCGGTGTATAGCCTAGTATTAATACAGGTGCAATAATCCCTGCTTCTCTTAAGGCCAGTGCTTCATCTAAAAAAGCAACTCCAAGCCAGTCCGCTCCATTAGCTAATGCTTCTTCAGCAATTTCTACAGCTCCGTGACCATATCCATCTGCCTTCACAACAGCCATAAAGCGTGCTTCTTTATGAATATGCTGTTTGAATTGTTTTACATTAAAGGCTAAAGCCTGCAGAGATACTTCCGCCCAAGTATCTCGGAAACTTGTTGTTTTCATGTTTTGCCACCTCGTATTTGTCGTCATTAATTCTATATTTATTCTCTATTTTCAGTTCACAATGTATCAATCTGATTTTATCACTTTCATTCTTTAAAGAGAAATGATGCTGCTTAAAAGGAATATTAAACCTCATAAATGTTTAGTCGCATATGTACCCATTAAAGAAGTGAGCCGTTTCTTATGAAACAGCTCACTTCTTTAATGTTTCTTTAGATGACTTTGTATCTTCCCGATGAACAACATTCCACTTGCCGCCAAACAATTGTATACTTTTTTCTATCTTCTTTATCACTTCATCTGCTCTCTCATAAATGATTCCACGTAAATCATGGACCTGACGCATCAATTTCTCAAGCCATGCCTCCTGTGTATCGATTCTTTCATGGAGCAGCGTGAGTTCTTCTTCTCTTTGTCCCGTCTGATTATAAATTTCTTCTAACTTATTTCCCTGCTCCTCCACTTTTTTTGATATTATTGCATTTACATCCTCTATTTTTTCAAGCTTAACATGAATAGATGCCTGGTTATTCTTAATATCATCTGTCTCTGCCTCAGCCTTCTTTTGAATAGCAAGAACCTGTGCAAGCTGTCCGCTTTCACTCCTTGAATTTTCATCAAGCAAATCTAATCGATCTAATACCTTCTCCTGCACCTGCTGATGATTCTTTCTATTTTTGTCCATCTCCTTTAATCTTTTCGCAATGCGTTCCAGCTGCTGATTTTTTGCAAAAACATCCCGCTGAAGCTGCTGTAATACTTCTGTAGATTCCCTTTGCATTTCCAGCTGTTTTTGTTCTCTCTCACTTGCATGAGCATAAATAAATGTTTCCTGATTAGACGAAGCACCCTTTATATCATCTGCATAAATGCGCTTTTGCCGGTTCAGATATACCATTTTCATCACCTCTAAAATCAGCTTATGCACAAAGAAAAAAATAGGACGAATTTTGGTTATTCGCCTAGTATCATATGATGGACCTGTGATAGAGAAGAATTGAGAAAAATAACTCCTCTTCATTATTAGAATCATCTTCTAACCGCATAATTTTTTTATATTTCATTTTCACTTCTATCAGCATTTTTCTATAAATAAGTTAAAAACCCCAAGTGACATCTCATTCACTCAGAGTTTCCTTCATAGGTTATATTATTGAAAGTGGATAAAACCATATAAGCTCCGAGGAAGATGAGCTAAGGCTTTGGGCGCAGAAGAATCAGCCCGAAGGAAGTTTCTTGTAAAAACTTCGAGCTGCTCATTATATTCCCTTAATTCCGATGGGTGGTACTATGTGTTCGAGCTTTAAACGCATCGATAAACTGTTCCGGTGAAGATTTTATAATGTAGGCATAAACTCCTTTAAGAGTGTGTAAATAAAGCATTCCTTTTTCTTTTTTTCCAGTGAGCCGGTATGAAATATCCATAACATCTTCAATTGAGAATTCCCGGTATCGTGTGACAATCTTATCTTCATAAAGATACATATAACGTTGTTCTTCCGTATCCTTTTGTTCTAATACGCTTACTTGACGGACAACTTTTACATACGGTTGTTTGGCAATAAATTGCATTGTCTCCTCCGTTAATTCATCATTCTATCAGCTTTCCGCAACACGAAGATGATTCTTTCTCCATTGCAGCCATTGGCTTTCTCTCGTTTTCCGCGGTAAAAACTGGCGGATATCCTCTTCATGATAGCCAACTTGCAATCTTTTCGCGTCTACCATAATCGGACTGCGTAAAAGACGGGGATATTCTTGAATAATCTCTAATAACTCCTGCAACGGCAATGCTTCAATATCAAGATCTAAATCTTTATAAATTTTAGAGCGTGTAGAAATAATTTCATCTGTTCCTTCTACTGTCATACGAAGAATATTTTGTAATTCATTGACTGTCAAAGGTTCTCTGATTACATTACGTTCTGTATATTCAATTCCGTTTTTCGTAAACCATTGTTTTGCTTTTCTTGTTGATGAGCATGCTGCACCATAAATTGTTACTGTCATTAATCATACCCCATTTTTATATAGTTTCTTTTCCTAAATCATTAGAAAACTTGACCTTTGCTAAACATTTGGGTAAATACCAAATTATGACCGGGTCATCGCACCCGTCGCACAAATGGAAAAGTTTATACTTGCTTCTTTACCTTTGATAAACCTTTGCTTAACAGGTCCATTTCAATACGAAAATTCTCTATAGCTTTTTCATGAGAAAGATTTCTGGATAGCTGATCCACAATATTTCGAAATGTGACAGATGTTAAAATCTGCATAACATGGAAGAACTCTTGTTTATTATCAATATTTAATTTTTTAAAATCCACCAGATCCTTTACTTGATTCACTGCATCTACCTCTGGCTGTTTCCCTAAGAATAACTCGGTAAATGAATCTTCAATTTCATGCGTGACATTAAGCACGGCATTTTTTAAGAATTGTAAATGCTCCTCTTCAGAAAGCTCGATAAGCATTGTGCGAAAAACCTGATCCATAGAAGCCATCAGATCTCCGTCCTTTTCCTGTAACAGCTTTAAAAAGTATGCCCGGCGCTTATCTGTATGGATCTTTAATAAATAATAAAATGCATCTTCTTTACCGTTAAAATATTGATAAAAACTTCCTCTTGAAACACCTGCAAGCTTTACAATATTCGCAATGGAGGCTTGTGGTAACGGAGCTCTTGCAAATTCTTTTTCTGCTGCTTGCAATAATTTAGCCCTTTTTGAGTCGTTCAAATTAAAAAATGTAGATGTAGGCATATTCTTGCTCCTCCATAAGCTCATGTGACACAATGTCATGTTCTATAATTCTATATTAAGTGACACGATGTCATAAGTCAATTTTTTTCATGACATCGTGTCACTTTTTTTTATAAAATGTGACTATTGTATGGCAGGCAGGAGCCAGGTTTTCTATTAATAAGTGTTTACTATTTCTCTTTCCTGTAAACCTTTTATAAAAAATTTATTCTTACATTCGTTTAACCTCCGACCTAATAATCATATTCCCCGATTCTGCTATTTCATAACCTTAAATATTGAACAAAATATGAGAATTTCAAAAATTAATTTGATTATTTATTTTTCGGTATCGTTATCTGCTTTTTCCTTCAAAATAATACCTTAAAAAAATTGATTTCAAATGATTTATTTTCGTGTATAATTATTTCGAATCTGATAAGAATGGTAGCACTCCTTTATGTTCACACGTGAATATATGCAAAGGATTTTTTATTAGATATCTTTATGTAAAAAGGAGTCTGAAATGGCAAAAAAACCAATTATTCAATTCAATCATGTAATGAAACAATTTGACGATGATGCACCTGTTTTGGATCACGTCAGTTTTGAAATAGAAAAAGGAAAGTTTTATACCCTGCTCGGTCCTTCCGGATGTGGGAAAACAACAATTCTCCGCTTAATTGCCGGATTTACAGAAGCGACCTCAGGCGATATTCTTTTTGAAGGAAAAAAGATTAATCATGTACCAGCCAACAAGCGTCCTATTAATACCGTTTTTCAAGATTACGCCCTGTTCCCCCATCTTAATGTATATGAAAATGTTGCTTTTGGGTTACGGATTAAAAAGGTTAAAAAAGCAGATATGGATGCCAAGGTCAAAGAAGCGCTCAGCTTTGTAAATTTAAAAGGCTATGAAAACCGGGAGATTACGGATATGTCCGGCGGTCAAAAGCAGCGTGTAGCAATTGCCCGCGCCATTGTCAATGAGCCGGCCATTATCCTGCTGGATGAACCGCTCTCGGCACTGGACTTGAAGCTTCGTTATCAAATGCAATATGAATTGCGGGAGCTGCAGAGACGTCTTGGGATTACCTTTATTTTCGTGACACATGACCAGGAGGAAGCTCTTGCTATGTCGGATGAAATCTTTGTATTAAACAAAGGAAAAATTCAGCAAAGCGGCACACCTAACGATATTTATGATGAGCCGATTAACCGGTTTGTTGCAGACTTTATCGGCGAGTCAAATATTATCCGGGCAACAATGATTCAGGATTTTCTGGTCGAATTTGCCGGTAAACAATTTGAATGTGTAGACCAGGGGATGGACCCGAATGAAGCTGTTGAAATTGTCATTCGGCCGGAGGATATGGAAATTACTTCTGTAGAACAGGGAAGCATTCGCGTTACGGTTCAAGCTCAATTATTCCGCGGGGTGCACTATGAAATTACTTGTATGGATGATACCGGCAATGAATGGCTTGTTCAATCGACCAAAAAAGCAACTATCGGCGAGGAAATCGGGCTCCGCTTCACACCTGAGGACATTCATGTTATGCGGTTAAATGAATCAGAGGAAGACTTCGACCGCCGCCTCGATGCCTATAGTGAGGATGAGAACGATGCAAAATAAAACCTTCCGAAATTTGTTTATGCTCCCTTATGCACTGTGGATTATTATATTCGTTATTGCGCCGATTCTTTTGGTTGTTTACTTTTCTTTTTTTGATATTAATGGAAATTTCTCTTTAACAAATTATAAAAACTTTTTTACTGCAACTTATTTGCAAATGACCTTAAACTCGTTTTGGTACGCTTTTTTGATAACCGTTATTTCGCTGCTCATAGCATATCCGACAGCTTATATTCTGACGCGTACCAAGCATAAGCAGCTATGGCTTCTGCTCATTATTGTTCCTTCCTGGATCAATTTATTATTAAAAGCCTATGCCTTCATTGGAATTTTTGGCACGCATGGAGCTGCCAATCGATTTTTAGAGTGGGCCGGAATCGGATCCAGACAGCTCTTATTTACCGATTTCAGCTTTGTATTTGTTGCTGTATATATTTTTATTCCGTTTATGATTCTGCCTATCTTTAATGCCCTGGATAAATTAAATCCCAGCCTGCTTTATGCAGCAAGTGATTTGGGAGCATCTAAATGGACAACATTCCGAAGAGTTATCTTCCCATTGACTCTGGATGGTGTCAAATCAGGCTGCCAGGTTGTTTTTATTCCGGCATTGTCACTATTTATGCTGACACGTCTGATTGCGGGAAATCGGGTCATCACACTGGGTACCGCAATTGAACAGCAGTTTCTCGTGACACAGAACTGGGGAATGGGTGCAACCATCGCCGTCTTTTTAATCATCATCATGGTCGGCTTTATGGCGCTGACTTCGATTAGAAGGAGAGGTGTGTAATATGGAGAAAAAATCTTCTTCGTTCGCAAATCTATTTTTGCTGCTTATCTTTTTTATTTTATACGCACCTATCTTTTACCTGATTTTCTATTCCTTTAACAGCGGCGGTACTATGAGCCATTTTGAAGGATTTACCCTTGATTGGTACCGGGAATTATTGCATGATACCCGGCTGTTAATTATCGTCTTGAATACAGTAGTCATTGCTTTATTATCTGCACTTATTGCTACAATAACAGGTGTACTCGGCGCTATCGGGATACGCTCCTATAAACGGAGACAGACTAGAAATACATTGCTTTCATTAAATAATGTCCTTATTGTCAGTCCTGACGTTATTATGGGAGCAAGCTTTTTGATTCTCTTTACCATGGCGGGGATTCAGCTCGGATTTTATTCTGTTCTTTTATCTCATATTGCATTCAGTATACCGATTGTTGTACTGATGGTTTTGCCGAAGCTGATGGAGATGTCGCCCTCTTTAGAGGATGCAGCGCGCGATTTAGGAGCAAGCCATTGGAATGTTTTGACGAAAGTAACACTGCCCTATATAGCACCAGGAATCTTTGCCGGCTTCTTTATGGCTTTAACGTACTCCCTAGATGATTTTGCAGTGACCTTCTTTGTAACTGGAAATGGATTTTCAACACTGTCTGTAGAAATCTATTCCCTGGCTAGAAGAGGTGTTTCCTTAAACATTAATGCATTATCAACACTGATGTTTGTGATTACTGTGATTTTTGTTGTTGTTTATTATTACCTGGCAAGCCGCTCAGGTACAAAGGGGGCGAGCCTTAGACGATGAAAGCTTTAAACCGTTCGTTTCTGATTATTCTCGTTGTGTCTGTTGTTTTACTCATAGTTATTAACCGTCTGAATGCTGCACAGGGTTTTTCCGGCGACAACACACTTACCGTATATAACTGGGGAGACTATATTGACCCGGATGTCATTCAGCAATTTGAAGAAGAAACAGGAATCACTGTTATTTATGAGACCTTCGATTCCAATGAAGCAATGATGACCAAAATTGAACAGGGCGGCACAACATATGATATCGCAGTTCCTTCTGAATATACTATTGAAAAAATGAAAGAAGAAGACTTGCTCTTTGAGCTGGATCATGATAAAATTCCAAACCTGCAATATATTGATGATCGCTTCTTAAATCTGCCTTTTGATGAGAATAATCGCTATTCAATCCCTTATTTTTGGGGAACAGTAGGCATTATATTCAACCCCGAGCTGCTTCCGGAGGGAATGGAAATAACAGGCTGGCATGATTTATGGGATCCGCGTCTGGAGAACCAGATTCTGCTTGTTGATGGAGCCCGGGAAATTATAGGTATGGGCTTAAACACACTCGGTTATTCTCTGAACGACACAAATCCAGAGCATCTATATGAAACATTGGATCAATTGGAAAAGCTGACTCCTAATATCCGTGCCATCGTCGGGGATGAAAACAAAATGCTGATGGTGAATAATGAAGCCGCAGTGGCAGTCGGCTGGTCCGGGGATGCTGCAGATATTATGTGGGAAAATGAAGCAATGGACTATGTGGTTCCTGAGGAAGGCTCTAATCTTTGGTTTGACAATTTTGTTATTCCCAAAACTGCCAAAAATATCGAAGGTGCACATGAATTTATTAACTTTATGCTGGACCCTGAGATTTCTGCACAGAACACAGAATATGTCAGCTACTCTACGCCGAATAAAGAAGCTTTGAAATATATGCCTGAAGAAATGGTGAACGATGAACGCTTTTACCCGGATGCTGCATTGACGGATAAGCTTGAGGTTTATGAAAATCTCGGGAAGGAAAATCTGGCGTTTTATAATGAGCTGTTTTTACAGTTTAAGATGTATCGGAAGTAATTGATAAATTATTTTGGTGTTTTGATATATCTATTTAACGCTTGATAAAATTGTTCTCATATTCCAACCAAGGCAATGATAACATTTCTGCCATCTTCACCCTGGCCGATTGTATAAGCGATCTCATAATTTTTACGTTAATAATATATGTCGTAACCAAAAATATTAGCTAAATCTCTTTTTTTCAACAACTCCAAAGGGATTTAGCTGAATTTCTTTAAAAGCTTCTTTTAATTTTTTAATAAATTTAACGGCTTGAAAGGGAATAATCAACTCATTCTTTTTTATTGCCTATTTTAAGTTCACTCCCCTATTTTTACTTCTTTGCGTTGCCTCAATTTTTCTATCAATATTTTTAACCCGTTGTTATCTATATCCTTTATATGTACCCAGGCAACTTTATTATTCTCTATGTTCTCCAATATAACTTCCGTGTTTACTTTCACGATATACCTGAAATCGTAATGCTGATGAGTCCCTTCCCCTTTTTTTGGATTGGCAGGAATCGTATGAATATCAATATCTAAAGGGATAAGAGAAACTGCTGCATCCACTTCCCCATCCATTCCTGTTTCTTCTTTCAGCTCTCTGACAGCTGATTCAACCGGTCTTTCATCTGGGTCTACATGACCGCCTGGCTGCAGCCATTTTTTCAAGTTTTGATGAAGCATCATTAACATATAATCAGGATTGGATTCTTTTATTATAATTGCACTTGCAGTGATGTGTCCCGGGAGTGATTTTCTCGAAAAAATATCTGTTTTATTTTCGTTAAGCTGATGAATAAGTGGTGCTAACCTTTCCTGCTCTTCAGGATAAAGAGATAAATAATTTTCTACCTGTTTGTTAATTTCATTTGCAATTACGCTTACCCTCATAAAATCCTCTTGCCATATAAAAAATTATATTGATATCATTTTAACATTCTGAATTCACAAAATAAACATATCGTTCCTGCAGAGATTCAGAAATGCTGATGAATAAAGTAAAAAACACCGTATAAAAGGTCTCCCTCTATACGATGTTTTCTAAATGGAATCAAACCATAATCTTACTCATATCATTCGTAAATGCCACCGGATCTTCAATCGGCAGCCCTTCAATTAACAGCGCCTGGTTATAAAGTAGATTTGTATATAATTCTAATTTATCCTGATCATTTCCCTGTGCTGCTTCGAGTGCTTTAAAAATACTATGATCTACATTAATTTCAAGTACTTTGTCTGCTTTAATCTGCTGGTCATCCGGCATAGCGTTTATAATTTTCTCCATCTCCAAGGAAATCTCTCCATCTGCAGAAAGGACAACCGGATGTGATTTCAGACGTTTGGAGGCTCGTACATCCTTCACTTTATCTCCGAGAACCTCTTTCATTGCTTTGAACAGCTCATTATGGCTTTCCGTTTCTTCCTTCTCTTCCTCTTTATTATCCTCTTCAATACCCAGGTCTCCGCTGGAAACAGAACGGAATTCTTTCTCCTGATATTTCATCAGCATTTTAATTGCGAATTCATCAATCTCATCTGTGAAATAAAGGATTTCATAGCCTTTATCGGCAACAATTTCAGTCTGTGGGAGTTTTTCAATACGCTCATTGGAGTCCCCTGAAGCATAATAAATATATTTTTGGTCCTCCGGCATGCGTGATACATATTCCTCTAAGGTTACCAGCTTCTTTTCCTTCGAAGAGTAGAACAGAAGCAGATCCTGCAGTTCTTCCTTATGCTGGCCAAAATCACTGTACACACCAAATTTAATTTGCTGGCCAAATGCTTTAAAGAATGTTTCATATTTCTCTCTGTCATCGCGCAGCAGGCTGAGCAGCTGTTGTTTTATTTTCTTATGAATATTTTTCGCAATGATTTTCAGCTGACGGTCATGCTGAAGCATTTCCCTGGAAATATTTAAGGACAAGTCTTCTGAATCAACCATCCCTTTCACAAAGCTGAAGTAATCAGGCAGTAAATCTGCACATTTTTCCATAATCAACACACCATTAGAATACAGCTCCAGACCTTTTTCATATTCTCTGGAGTAGTAATTAAAAGGTGCCTGTTCTGGTATAAACAAAATAGCATTATAACGGACGGTACCATCCACATTAATATGGATATGACGTAATGGCTGATCAAATCCGTAATGTTTTTCCTGATAGAAGTTCTGATAGTCCTCATCTGTCAGTTCGCTCTTATTTTTCTTCCAGATTGGAACCATTGTATTGAGCGTCTGTTCTTCAATGACATCTTCATACTCATCTTCTGTACCTTCTTTTAACTTACTTTCAGTAACATCCATTTTAATTGGATAACGGATAAAGTCAGAGTATTTCTTTACGATTTGTTTTAACTTGAATTCATCTAAAAATTCATCATAATTTTCTTCGTCTTCATTTTCTTTTATTTCAAGAATAATCTCTGTTCCAACTTCTTCACGTTCAATTGGTGTAATTGTGTAGCCGTCTGATCCCTGTGAAACCCATTTATACCCTTCTTCACTATCAATTGATTTCGTAAGTACAGTTACTTTATCTGCCACCATAAATGCAGCGTAAAAGCCAACACCAAATTGGCCGATAATATCATGACCATCTTTAATTTCATTTTCAGATTTAAAGGTGTGTGAGCCGCTTTTAGCAATCACCCCAAGGTTATTTTCCAGCTCTTCCTTTGTCATTCCAATCCCCGTATCAATGACTGTCAGTGTACGCTTATCTTTATTTGGAATCAGTTTAATGTAGTAGCTGCTCTGATCAAAAGTTAAAGAATCGTCTGTTAATGCTTTATAATAAATTTTATCAATCGCATCACTTGCATTTGAAATTAATTCACGCAGAAAAACCTCCCGCTGTGAATAGATTGAATTAATTACCATATCTAATAACTTCTGTGATTCTGCTTTAAATTTCCGCTTTGCCATGACATTCCCTCTCCTTTTTCTTTTTTTAGCACTCTTGCACGCAGAGTGCTAAACCTCTATTACATGTAATACCATATTCTATTTTACCTGTCAATATTAGTCGCATATAGCTCCAACAACATGTATAATAGAAAACATATAGAAGAGGAGGGGTCTCGATGCTTCATGAATGGTTAAAAGATTCCAATCATACCGTTATTTTCACTGGTGCAGGAATGTCTACAGAAAGTGGACTGCCTGATTTTCGTTCAACAAACCGAGGAATTTGGAGAAAAAAAGACCCGAGTAAAATCGCAAGCGTAGATGCTTTAAATCATCACGTAGAAGATTTTACCGAATTTTATCGGGAACGTGTTCTTGGTGTAAAGGAATTCGGTCCGCATAAAGGCCATCAAATTCTAGCCGATTGGGAGAAGAATGGACTTATTCAGGCCATCATTACTCAGAATGTAGACGGCTTCCATCAGGATGCAGGCAGCAAACATGTTCATGAGCTTCATGGAACGCTGCAGAAGCTTCATTGCCAAAGCTGCGGAAAAGTTTATGACAGCTCTGCTTATGTAGATGAAGATTACTACTGTTCCTGTGGTGGAATACTCAGACCTTCTATTGTGTTATTTGGAGAAATGCTCCCAGAGGATGCCTTCTCTGCTGCTTTTGAACTTGCAAAGCAGGCTGATTTATTTATTGTACTGGGATCCTCCCTATCCGTAACGCCTGCCAATCAATTTCCGGAAATCGCAAAACAAAATGGTGCAAAGCTCGTCATTGTGAATCAGGAGAAAACACCATTAGATAATTATGCAGATTTAGTTGTATTTGACCGGAAGATTGGAGCTTATTTAGAGGAAACGAATAAATTATTATAAAAAAACAAAAGGCAAGGAAGCGCTCGTCGCCTCCTTGCCTTTCTTAATATAAAAACATAATTTTGTTCTTATGCCATCCATTTTGGCGGTGTATTTTTATCCCAATAGATATCCCCGATGTGATAATGCTTTTGGAACCTGTCTTTATTTAAATGATAATGAAAATTAAAATAATGTCCTTCTAATGGCCGGTTTTCACGACGGACATGAAACTTTACCAATGTTTCATTTGTGTTGTTATTAGAAACATTAAAGATTCGTTCTCCATAGCCTTCTGACGGCTTTTCCGTAATAGCGATATCTTTATATTCCTCAGAATGTTCAACAAGATCTGCAAGTAATGTTTCCATTTGCGGCAAAATAACTGCGGCAAATTCGTTCTCTACTTTATCAGTGATTCTTGGTCCAAACTTTTCCAGACTCAATTCTTTTGCCTCTTTATGCAGATGTTCCAGATAAACTTCCTTTGGATTCCCTACAATATATGATTGGGTGGTTTCCTCAATAACAGATGTTGTTTCTATATCAGATGAAGAAGATAAATTACTGTCGCTCCGTTTATCTGCATCAATTTCTAAAAGGTTAGTCGGTGTATATATCCCCAACGTTAAGATAGTTATAAATACGACTGCTATTCTTCTCCACCAGAGCTTCATCTGCTTCACCCATCTTCCGTATCCGTTTTCTTTATTTTACCATGAATCTATTCATTGTCTATCCAACCATTCTACTTTTTTCAATTTTATAGACAATATTGTTATACCAAACATCCTATTTATACACTATTTCACAAATGGCTTATATCTTATAGGTAATCTCTTTGCCATTAAACCGGCCAGCCTTCACGCTTATACGCCATATCCCAAAACATATATTCATAGCGGCTGGTATTCAGAAAAATAGCTTCTAAATCATTCAGTTCTGTTTTCGTACAGCCTTCAGCAAGTTCATCCAATTTTTCAATCAGCCACTTACCGATGGAACCAAATTCATCCGAGCTGTACATTTTCACCCATTCTCCGTACTGCTCATGCTCCAGCGCACCCGGCTTCTTCGCCAGCTCCAGACCAATTTCGTGATAACTCCAGGCACACGGCAGAATTGCTGCAATCAAAGCTGCTAAAGAGCCCTTCTGCGCTTCTGCAAGCATGTTACTGCTGTAAGCAAGAGTTACAGGACCTGGAACAGTAGATTCCAGTTCATCCCTTGAAATACCAAGATGTTCAGCATACTGACGATGAAGATCCATTTCAAAATTTAACGTTTCGTCCAATGATTTAGCAAACCCGGACATCGTATCTAAATCTTTTGCAAGCACCGTTCCCAACGCAATTACTTTGGAGTACTCTATCAAATACTTGTAATCCTGACACATATAAAATTTAAATGCCTCTATATCGAGTGTTCCATTACCAATCCCTTGTACAAATGGATGCTGATGACTTTTCTCCCAAACCGGGTCTGCTTTCTTGCGAATACGCTCTGAAAATTTCATGTTATAAAAGCTCCTTTTATATATTTTTTATGAACAACGCTATTTCTGTTTTTTTGTATTACACCATTTCAAAATAAACCGCAGTAATGACGCTGTATAGTCTAATAGCTCATCTATATCTATCTGTTCATCGACTGCATGAGCGTGCTTTAATTCTCCTGGGCCATAGCAGACAGTAGGAATACCATAGGCTGCAAGCCATCCCCCATCTGTTACTGTTTCAGACATACGACTGGAAGCTTTCTCACCGAATGCTTCCTGATGACTCTCCTGTAAAAGAGCAAAGGCTGCATGCTCCTCATCTACTGAGAATGATGGGAAAATTTCACCCCGGTCAACAATCATCGATTCGCCCCCCCACTCAAATTCCGGCGGATTGTCTCTCATCCAGACGTCTGCTTCCGCTGTTTTTCGTAAATGCAGCTCAATTTCTTCTGCGACCTGTTCAGCTGTCTCATCCGGATAATAGTGAACGGTAATCCACAGGCGGCATTCATCTGCGATAAATGCGGCATGTCTACCTCCCTCAATAACTGCAGGGTTAATCGTATTCGTGCCCGATGGGAAACCTGGATAAGATTTAGTCACTGCCCAATGGCGCTCCAGCTCCTGCAGGGCAGTAATCAGCTTGTTCATCTTTTCAATCGCACTCGCTCCCTTCATTCCGCCTCCTGCATGAATAAGTTGTCTACGTGTACCATCATGATGCGTGGTTGGGCTTTTCACTATAACCCAGCCCGTAATAACACCGCCCTGTCCATGAATTTCACAATGACTAGTGTCTGCAACAATGGCATAATCTGCTGTATAACCACGCTCACCACATTGCTTCGTTCCTGCTTCGCCAACTTCTTCACCAATGACTGATTGAAGAATGACATCTCCTCCCAGCTCAATCTGATGGTCATGCAAAATTCTCATAGCAAATAAACAAGCTGCCAGTCCACCTTTCATATCCGCTGCGCCACGTCCGTATAATGTACGGTCTTCTACTGTCGGTTGAAATGGCGCATGCTTCCATTTTTCATCCTCTTCAATAGAAGCGACATCGACATGTGCATTAAGAATCAAACTATTATATGCATCAGAAGAAGTTCCTTGTAGACGGCCGACGACATTTGGATCTCCCGGATAAACATCCCATTGTTCTGTTTCAAAACCCATTTTCTTCAAATACTTTGCAATATAAGCCTGGATATCCGCTGTATTTCTTGCAGGCGGCGCCGGTGTCCTGAAGCGAATCAAATCGCTGAGTAGCTCTACCAGCTCTTTCTCCCGGTTCCATACATCCTGAACTATTTTATCCATTAAAATAAACCTCCTTTAAAGCACGCAAAAAAGCCATCTCCCCAGGAAGGAAGATGGCAGAAAGTTTTATTTCATTTGCCTATAGGCATATCCCGCCCACTTCCCTCCGCTAGTACAAACTAGATCAGGTTGGTAAGGGTTAAGGCAGTATATACATGCCTCTCTCAGCTTTATAAGCACCCCTAGTGGATCATTGCGTATTTACTTGTCAGCTTTAGATTACCATAAGGGTTTACAGGCGTAAAGCAGGATTTTATCAAAGATTATTCTGTACCTGTTTGTCTTTTTGCTATTGGGAATCTTTTCTCTCTTATTTTTAATGTCATATGTTTTTATGGGAAAAGCTGTTATAAGTGTTGTTCAATCCTATAGTGGCAATAAAATAGAAACCGAGGCTTTTATTTTCAATAAAGAGCGTGATTATAATGCCGGCCTCCATAGCACAAATTCATACTATTTGCATTTATCCTTTTACGCGGAAGATATAGAAGAAGAAACTTTTATTTCCAAACAAGTATCCTCTCGTATTTTTCCTCAAAATCATGATTTAATAAATATCCGTTATCCTGAAGGCCAGCCTTATAAAGCGTACATATCAGGAACCAAATTCAGTGATTTTATAGGATCTAGTTTTATTATTTACAGCTGTGTTATCATCGTTACCGCTTTATTAATATATGCAGCCATATTAATGCGAAGAAAGAAGAAAACTGGATCTTATTATAAAAAACAGAAAAAGGATTTCTCAAATAAGTAACGAATACATAGTATATACCATTCACAGAAAGGAGCCTCATTTATGCTTATTCAGTCAAAAAAATTATCGCCTGGTGATAAAGTAGCAACTGTCAGCCTTTCCTGGGGAGGAGCTGGTGAACCATCACTGCGTTGGCGCTATGAACAGGGCGTGGAACGCTTAGAATCCGTCTTTGGACTTGAAGTTGTGCCAATGCCCAACAGCTTAAAAGGACAAGCTTACATAGCTGAACACCCCGAGGCACGGGCTGAGGATTTAATGACCGCTTTTCAGGATCCTGAAATCAAAGGGATTATTTCTAATATTGGCGGAGATGATAGTATCCGCCTGCTTCCTTATATTGATTTTGATATTATCCGTAAAAACCCAAAGATTTTTATGGGTTTCTCTGACACGACGATTGTCCATTTATTCTGCTTCCATGCAGGATTATCTTCCTTCTACGGTCCGGCAATTATGACAGACTTTGCAGAAAATGTTGCAATGGATGATTACACAGTGAATGCCATTCAAAACATGCTTTTTAAAGTGGAAGCAGTCGGCAATATCTCTGCACCGGAGAAATGGACAAGTGAATTCCTGGAATGGGATATTTCCAATAAATCCATTGCAAGAACAAGATATCCTGATCGGGGTTATGAACTCCTGCAGGGAAGCGGTATCGCAAAAGGAAACCTTATCGGAGGCTGTATCGAAGTACTTGAATTTGCCAAAGGAACAGAAATCTGGCCACAGCAGGGAGCATGGAAGAATAGCATTCTCTTCTTTGAAACATCCGAGGAGCAGACAGAGCCCGAGTTAATAAAAAGATGGCTTAGAAACTATGCAGCTCAAGGAATACTCCACCAGGCAAATGGAATGATTTTTGCAAAACCTTATGGGGAGGTACATTATGAAGCATATAAGGAAATTATCTTATCTGTTCTAGCAGAAAACGGGCTGGTTGACCTTCCTGTTCTTTATGGTGTTTCTTTTGGACATACTGAACCAAAAACACCTATCCCATATGGAAGATTAGCACAAGTTGATTGCCATCAAGCATCCTTTTCGATTATAGAAGCAGCTGTTACGGATTAAGGACAGCTGCTTTTCTTTAGTTAGAATAGATTTACACCTCTCTCATTATTAAATCAAATAAGACAGTGATATACTATTGATATACTTCCTGTTTAGAAATGTTAGTTAAACGAAGTAATGACTAAGCTCTTCTGAGGCTTCGCGCTCTCTCCATTGCTCTTTTTCCCATAAAGGTTAACAATAAAATTATCCTGATTAGAAGAGTCAAGAGAAAGATTATGCCCTATAACTACTTCCTGCTTCATGCAAATAGGGAATTTGTAGTAAGATAGAATAGAATGGGCACCATCGCTAAAGGCGGATATTAAATAAGCCTTCCAACCATATGCAGGAGGAATTTGAGGTATGCAAAAACTTATTATTCCTGAAGAGGATATTGTGCTTGCTATATGTATGTACATTGCTGAAGAACAGAATATGAATGCAGATGACGTCCAGGTAGAGTTGTTTTATGATGATTACACTGGTTTTTCAGCAGAAATCATAACGCCGTCCGGAAAACAGGAATGGATGACCAAGCAAATTATTACTGCATTAAGAAAATGGATCAAAGAGAATCTTCATGCTGATCCATATGCAGGCTTAAAGCTGGATTTAAACAGACGAAACGGCATTTACGCGCGCCTTCGCAGTGATAGCTAGTTTCTCATAAAAACTTGATAATATTTTTTAAGCTTATTTACATATTTTCAAATGATTCAAGGCCAACAGCCTCTATTCAATTGAATATAGCATTTATTTTAATTTTTTCTTAACAAGTTTTCTTTTGACAAAAAAGAGCAGGAAGGCCTCCTGGCATGTACGTACATATAAAACAGTTAACAACCCTTTTATTTCCTTTGGATAAAAAAATAAAAGGGTTTTCATTTGCCGTTCTTTATTTTTTTCTCTCCTGTTCTGATTCCTCGTACAAGCTCATATACTAAAATATCGAGCAGACAGGAAAGGAGAGATATGTTGGAGTTTATACAGACAGTCGGACAAATTCTCCTTATCAATATTTTATTAAGCGGGGATAATGCTATTGTCATTGCGATGGCGAGCCGAAATCTTCCGGAACATCTTCAAACACGCGCTATCCGCTGGGGAACTTTTGGAGCGATTGCGCTTCGTATCCTCTTTGTTTTTATCATGATTTACTTGCTACAGCTGCCTTTTATTCAACTAATTGGCGGATTTCTCCTATTGTATGTAGCATATAAATTACTGGTTGATAAGCAGGATCAAAGTCAGATGAAGAGCGGGAATTCTTTGCGTGAGGCGATAACAATTATTATTTTTGCAGATGTCATCATGAGTCTGGATAATGTACTGGCCATCGCTGCCATTGCAGACAGCGATTTGCTGCTGGTAATTGCCGGAATCATTTTAAGTATCCCGATTATTTTAACAGCCAGTGAACTCATTCTAAAATTAATCCAGCGCTTCCCAATTATTATTTATATCGGTGCAGGCTTACTTGCTTGGACAGCTGGAAAGATGCTGTTAGAAGAGGCATTTGTACAGCAGCTTTTCGCTTCAATGAAATATGGACAGCTTATCTTCCTCAATATCCTTACTATTTCCATTCTATTTATTGGTAAGTGGCGCAGAAATCAATTAGAAATGACCGTATAAAAAAACCTCTTATGTGACAAAACATCGCATAAGAGGTTTTTTTAGCTGCAGTTTTACAAACTTTGATAGGTTTTTGCTTTTCTAAATAGCACTGTTGTAATAATCAAGCCTATCGCCGCAAAGCTTAGCAGGATAACTTGAATAGAAATATCAGCAGCTGACAATCCAGAAACAAGAGCATATGAAATTGGATCGAATCCATTCATAGCCAGAAAAATAATACTCATGACTCTTCCCATAATATAGTCTTCTGTCTGCTTCTGAGCAGCTGTAAAGAACGGAATAAATACAAACGACATAGAAAATCCAATAAAGAATACAACAACCGTAAGCATTGTTAAATTAGGGACAAGTGCAAAAATAACGTACGATATTAACGCCCCCAATAAGCCGAACAGGGAAGTTCTGCCTTTCCTTTTTATCAGCACGGTACTGAGTACCCCTGTCCCGGCAACCAGACCTATACCCAGACTGGCTTCCATGTAGCTTAGATTAAGCGGTGTTCCTCCATAGCTCTCCACTAAGAAGGGAATCGCAATATGCAGGGTTCCGAATACAAAGAAGTTCAGTGTAATTAAAACCGCTAAGCCTGTCAGCAAAAAGCGTGAATTACGAATATATGCCAGACCTTCTTTGATTTCCTTTATCGGTTTTTGTTTTTCCTGCAGTGCAACAGGGCCTTCATTAATAAAACGCGGATAAATAATTACCGCAGAAAGCAGCGCTAAAATCATTGCCACAAAATAACTTCCGCTGACTCCAACAGATTCCATCAGTATTCCTGCAATAATTGGACCTGCTACAAAGGAAACCTGGTCCACTCCCTGGAATAAGGCATTGGCACGCTGAAGCTGGCTTTTCTCAACAATTTTAGGAATCATCGAGGAACTTGCTGGACCGAAGAAAGCATCCAGCATCCCAAAACCGGCTGCAATCACTAGAAGCAGGCTAAGAGATAATCCATCATTTTTAATGAGGATATATAAAATAAGCAGAAGAACTGCTTGCACAAAATTTGCTAAAAACATAATCGTGGTCTTCTTATAACGGTCTGCCACCACTCCGCCGAAAATCATCATCGCAATTCTCGGAACCGTCGCAGCAATTAATACAAGCCCTAAAGAACTTGCAGATCCGCTCTCGCTGATAACAAACCATGTTGTTGTCGTCAAGAACATACTGAAGCTGACTACGCCAAAGATGCCAGCAACGAACAACAGCACAAATGTACGATTTTTAAATAACGCTTGTCCTTCCATATTATCTTTCCTCCGACTTTTTTACTGGCGAAATAAAGCTATACTGGTAACCGAAAGCTTTATATTTATCTTTTTAGATGACATGCCGCTAAGCATACTCTATAATATGAATCAACGGAACCTACCGACCGTTCGTTTCTAAGAAAATTCTACCCTAGTATAACTATTTTGTCAAAGGAGAATCACACCATGCACACAAAAGAAAAAATTCTAATGGAAGGAATGGAGCTGTTTGCAACGCTCGGTTATAACGGTACTTCCATGACAAAGATTGCTGACCGGGTCGGACTGCAGAAATCCTCGCTCTATGCACACTACAGCAGTAAAGAAGAATTATTTATGGATGTGACGACAAAGATTGCTGCCGACTATGTGCACTTTGTAAAGTCAACCTTTGAAAATGATGGGCAAACAACAGCAGAAAAATTCCATCTCTCCTTTCAAGCACATGTAAAGGATCTGGCAAATCATGACAGCAGCATTGAATTTTATAATCGTTTCTCTTCTTATCCTCCAAAAGGATTTGAGAACAGCATTTTAGGGTTGCTGCGTAATAGTGAGGAGCAGGCAAGAGCTGTATTTAAAGAAAAAATAGAAAAGGCGCAAGAGGCTGGAGACATTACTGATGAAATTTCTCCGGAAGAAGCTGCACATGCTTTTTACGGCTTATTAGATGGGCTGTCCTATGAAACCAGTTATTACAATATAGATATTATTGAACGCCATGGCGAATTTATGTGGAAAGTATTTTGGAGAGGCGTTAAAGCTTAAAAGGAACAAAAGCGCAGAGCGCCTGCTTAAAAACGTAGAGATTGCGCCCCCGGTCTTTGGGGGTGGTTCGACCTTGGTCGAACTTCCTTTACTTTAAACCGATGTTGACTTTCACCCGCGGGCATAAGTGCGGCGGTTTTGATGGGACGAGTAATCGCAAAAGCACTTCGTTGGGGCGAGTAATCGCAGTCCCAGTCCCAACTTTACCTCTGTCTACGCCTGACGGCTTGACAATCACTAAGTCTTCTTTATCGTAGGGCGTGACGTGAAATCTCTAAAGTTTGGCGCTCGGAGCTGGACGCGGCTGTTTTTCTATAAATAGTTATCCACAAGACAATAATTCTATAATTTCCTCTGCAGCTAGAAAAAAGTCAACAGCATCTCGAAGCAGTTGACTTTTTTCTAGCTTTTTAATTTTTACCAATACTCCCCTTAAAACTGATACATTTTAGATTTTAACGGAATTTCAAGACTATCCTGGCAAATAAATCTCTAAAACTTTTTTCAAACTTAGAACATGTTTTAAGTTTCCTTCTGCTTATACTCAATCCCTTTCACCTATGCTACGATAAAACCGTATTATTCGTTGCGCTGTTTCGAGTTTTCTAAAAAATCACTAAACAGATATTCAAATATCAAAATTGTCTCTCCAAAGAAGGTATTCGGCATATATTGAAGATCTCTCAACTGGTTGTACTCATTAATTATAATTGGAAGTGTGGAACACGGTACTGCAGACGAGTTTGCATTTCCAATAAATGAAATGATGTCTATCCCATTTTGACTGGCATTCTTTATTATATCCAGCGCTCTCGGTGTTTCGCCTGATTGAGATATAAATATCAGCAGTACTTCTCCTTGATATGCTTCTGAGAAAAGCTGGAGATGTGTATTTGAAATACTGTTCCAGCCATTTATCAATAATTTCTCATTCATATAATTGGCGATAAGCTGTGCGTAACCCAGGCCGAAAACAACTACTTTTTTGGATTGATATTTTTGAAACAATTTCCGGAAAGCTCTGCTGTATTGCTGGACCATTTCCGTCGATATTGTAAACAAATCACCTTTCATTGTTTCTGTTTTTTGATTTTTCGAAAATATTATATGGTACACCATATCTGTATATCCTTCAAAATGCAGCTTTTTAGCTAAACGAATAATGGTCGATATGGAGGTATTATTATCTTGCGCTGCTTTGCGAATACCAAGCTTACTTAATGGCTCTGGATAATTGACCAGATAAGTTAATAATTTCTTTTCTAAATGATCTAATTGATGCTTGTCGTAAAGATGCTCTATATTCATTGTTTAGTCTCCTATTTAAGCCGATTACAATTTTTATTGTACATTAACAATTCCAGGCTTACAATGCTGCTTCTTACAAGCATTTAGATTTATTGTGCTGCAATAGGCACAGCTTTAATAAGGAACATATTTATGAGACAAGTACCCTGAAAGCAGAACTTTAAGAGGAGGAAATAAAATGCAGAATTTCACAGAAGATCCATGGGCAAGAACCTATACTAGAAACGGGTTTATTTCCGAGGAAATAATATCGAGTTTACAAAAAAGTATCCGCAGAGGAAAAGAAGAAGATGCATGTGCATTTGCGTATGAGCTCTATATCACTTCTCCACAGGCGGAGGACAAGCTATGGAGACGATTAATTGCAATCTCTGTAGAAGACATTGGCATGGGAAACCCCCAAGCAGCTGTCTTAGTTAATAACTTACATGATATGAGTCGAAAATTTGTTTACGCAGATGGCGATCGTCCATTATTCTTCTTCCATGCCATTCGTTATTTATGTGCGTGTGAAAAAGACCGCTCCAGCGACTTATTAAAAAATATTGTTGCTAAAAGCTTTGCAATGGGATATCTTCCAGAAATTCCAGATATCGCTCTTGATAAACATACAACAAGAGGAAAAGAAATGGGACGTGATTCTTTCCACTTCTTAAATGAAGCAAGCAAAGTTATCCCTCAAAAAGAAGTAGATAATGATTACAAAGAACGTTATGAAGCAATTCTCAAGAAATATAACCCGGAAGAGGCTGTAGAGTCCACATTTAAAAACAACTCTTGGCAGTACTAAAGCATAATAAAGCTAGATAAAGCATGCTGTGATTCTAACTAAAGGAGAGATTATTAATGAATATTCTTTTAATTTGTGAAGCAGGTGCATCCACTGGCTATTTAGTTCAAAAAATGCAGGCGTTTATCGCGGAGCATGAAAAGCTAAAGCATAAAGAAATGAACGTGGAAGCAACCTCTGTAAACCAATTGGGACCAACCCTTGAAGCCAAAGATATCGATGTGGTGCTTATCGCTCCGCAAATTCGTTCCAGAGAAGACTCCATTCATGAAGTGTGTGAGCATCATCAAGTAAAGGTGGGCACGATTGATTTAGTCGATTACGGGCGTATAGATGCTCCGGCAATTATTAAATTAGCAATTAAGCTGTACAAAAGCTAGATAATCTTAATAGCAGATACTGCAAAAGAGGCACTTCTCTTGCAGTATCTTATTTCAAAATAAAACGCTTCATAGAGGAGTTGAATGGCGTTGGCCGAGACAGAATCAAGATTTCAACAATCATTACAGAAATACTTATTACCTGTTGCCAAAAAAATAGAAAACCAGGTGCATATTCAAGCAGTTAAAGAAGGCATGATGAGTATCGTACCAATCATTATTATCGGCTCTTTTTGTTTATTATCGATTGCTTTAATGAATATTCTCCCGGAAGGAAACAGTATCGCAGCTTTTATCGGTAATCATCTCGATAAATTTATGCTGCCATTTAATTTCACAATGGGAATCATTTCGCTATACTCTGCATTCTTTATCGCGGAATCGCTGGCAAGAAAATATAAGATGAACTCCATTGAGATTGGAATAACAGCTGTTATCTGTCAATTTATTGTCGGTGCAGAAGTACTAGATGGAGGTTTGGGAACGGCAAACCTTGATGCACAAGGACTGTTTGTCAGTATTATTGTCAGTTTAGGAATTGTAGAAATCACACGCTTTCTAAATAGCAAATCACTTGTTATTCGTCTGCCAAAAGATGTTCCAAGCATTGTTGCTAAGAGCTTTAACAATTTAATTCCCATGGTTATTAACATTGTCGTATTTACAGTAATCTCTATTCTTTCCTTCGAATTTGCCGGCAAGGCATTTCCGCAGGTTATTATGGGCGTTCTCGCTCCCGCAATTCAGAGTATTGACAATATTTTTGCTGTAATGCTGATTCTTTTCTTAACGCAGCTGCTCTGGTTCTTTGGTTTACATGGTGCTGCCATCACTTCCAGTGTCTGGCTGCCAATCGCTACTACCTATATGGCAACGAATGCAAACAACATTGCTGCCGGCGGTGAGGCTGCGCATATCTTTACAATGGGCTTTTACTACAGTATATTATCGGTAACAGGATCGGGAATTACCCTGGGGCTTGTATTCTTAATGATGCGAAGTAAATCAGATACATTGCGTCCAATTGGAAAGGTTGCTTTTATTCCATCTTTATTCGGTATTAATGAGCCAGTAATTTTCGGAACACCGATTGTACTGAATCCATTTTTATTTGTCCCATTTATCTTTGCTCCACCAATTATTGGCGGAATTTCCTACCTTCTCTTCAGCTCTGGTTTGATTGGTTATCCAATTGTAGAGCCGCCTGGATTCTTACCGCCTGGTGTCGGGGCATTTATTATGACGCTTGATTGGAAAGCTGTCATCCTGCCATTTGTAAATATTATTGTGATGGGACTTATCTATTATCCTTTCTTCAAGGCAATGGAAAAAGCTCAATTGATAAAAGAACAAAATGAGAAAGAAATAGAGGAAGATGATGCATTTGATTTCTAAATTGCTTCACACTCTTAAATAATGATTGGAGGACACAGTCCATGGAAGAGAATCAACAAAACGAAACCCCTTCTCTAGAAGCAAGTGCTTTTGAGATTATTGCACTTGCCGGGCAGGCTAAAAGTGATACACTAGTCGCTTTAAAAAAGGTAAAAGTGGACGAGTATGAAGAAGCACGCAAGCTGTTAAAAGAAGCAAATGATCTAATCGTACAAGCATCAAGCGTACATCTGAAACTTCTTTCCAGGCTGTCGGAAAATTCGGAGGAAAATTTGCCCTTTCTGGTTATTCATGCGGAAGACCATTATTCTCAAGCTTCTTACTCTTATGAATTGGTTTCGGAACTATTAGAGATTTTCGAGCAAAAGCTTTCTTCATAACGGCAATAGCAACCATATTAAGCCTGGGGCTTAATATGGTTTTCTTTTATTCAATTTAGTTTCCTTCCATATTAGCTTGTTCCTCTCCTTCATGTATGATATGTTTAACAAAATTAAATGAGGAGATGCTGTTAAAATGATGAAAAAATTTCTTTGTTTTTTTACAGTCATTTTTTTAAGCGCTTGCAATACCTCTAATTCGGAGCAAGAAAACCCAGCTGACGATATAGAACAGCCGGACAATGCATCCAAAGAAACTGTCCAGTCAGGATTGAACCAGCTTGGTTTTGAAACACTCTCCGGATTAGACAAAAATGAGGATGGCAATTTATTTATTTCTCCTATAAGTATTTGGACTGCATTAAATATGACATATCACGGTGCCGGAGGAGAGACAAAAGAAGAAATGGCTGAAGTACTTGGGATAGAGAATATTGATTCTGATGCCTTACTTTCTGCAAACCACGATTTGTTAATGAATCAGGCAGGGGATAATCAGGAACTGGAGCTGTATCTCGCAAATGCCGTCTGGTTCAGGGAAGATATGGAGATTGAATCTGCTTACCAGGAAATGCTGGAAACATCTTATCTTGCACAAGTAGAGCCCCTGACAACAGAAGATGCCATTAATGATTGGGTTGCTGAACAGACAAATGACCGGATAGATAATATGATAGATGAGATTTCACCTAATTTAATTTTATTCTTGCTCAATGCTGTTTACTTTCAAGGTGATTGGACATATCCTTTTGATGAAAGCTTAACAGAGGAACAGGAATTTCATTTAGCAGATGGCTCTTCTATTGAAACACCTACGATGGTATTGTATGAGGAAGAATTAAATTACTCAGAAAACGATGATGTTCAGGTTGTTTCTCTGCCTTATGAGGAGGAAGAAACAATACAAATGCAAATTTTCCTGCCTAATGGGGATAGCAGCTTTACAGATTTCCAGGAAGACTTTTCTTTAGAAAAATGGCAGGAATGGACAGATGATATGGAGAAACAAACAGGAACCGTATTTCTTCCCTCCTTCACACTGGAATATGAATCCATATTAAATGATCTTTTTATTGATCTCGGTATGGAGCAGGCCTTCGACCCAAATTACGCTAATTTTTCTAATATGTTTACGTCAATAGAAGATAAAGGGGCTTATATCGACGAAATTTATCATAAAACATTTATAGACGTTAACGAAGAAGGTACGGAAGCAGCAGGAGCTACCTCTGTTTCTATAGAAGAAACTGCTGCGATTATACAGGATACCTTCCAGATGGATATCAATCGTCCGTTTCTATTCACAATTACTAATACAGAAGAGAATATTATTTTATTTATGGGAAGTATGGAGCAGCCTGTGAATGAAAGTGAATAGAAAAATGTCCATTCGCTGAATAATTTTTAATTCATGTGAATGGACATTTTTTATTCACGAAATTTTCGTGCCATTCGCCACTTGTTCATCTGGACCAAGTAAAACTACATCCCCCTCTCCCTCTACTCCACCAACGACAAGTACCTCTGATTTAAATCCGGCAATTCTGCGCGGCGGAAAATTAACGACTGCAACAATCTGGCGCCCTATCAAACCCTCAGGTGTATAGCGTTTGGTAATTTGTGCCGAGGATTGTTTTTCACCAATCTCTTCTCCAAAATCAATCCGTAATTTAATCGCAGGGACACGTGCCTTTTCGAGCGGTTCTGCGTGTAATACAGTACCTACACGTAAATCAATCTTTAAAAAATCCTCAAACGTTGCCATTCCATAAACCTCCTTATGCAGCAATTTTCAAATTGTTTATATTATATCTATCTTAATGGGGAAGCATACCTGAAAGCAATCAAATAAAGTCAAGTTAATACAATTGCTGCGGTAAATGAAAGTAGCTTTTAAGGTCTTTGTATCTTATTATAACGAAACTTTTCCGCCTGATTATCGTATATCTAATATACATAAATGCAAATATATCCTATAACTCATGGAGGGATTCTATGCTGCAAGTACATATAGATTCTGCAGGCTATCAGCAAAAAAAGCTTTACTTGGAAGATATTAATTTCACCATCAATCCCGGTGAAATTGTCGGTCTTATCGGGGCAAACGGTGCAGGAAAAAGTACCACTATCAAATCTATTATCGGTACCATTGAGTATTTTCACGGAAGCATTGAATTAGAAAAAGAAAAAAAGCTGGCATATATCCCCGAAGAACCCATTCTTTATGATCGGCTTACACTCTGGGAGCATCTACGTCTTGCAGCAACCTCTTATGAAATGACAAAGGATATTTGGGAGTCACGGGCAAAGGATCTTTTAAAAAAATTCTCCCTTACCGGCAAGGAGCATGAGCTGCCTATTCATTTTTCTAAAGGAATGCGGCAAAAAACATTGATTTGTCTCAGCTTTATGACAGAAGCGGATATTTACATTATTGATGAACCATTTATCGGCTTAGATCCAATAGCAACAAAACATCTGATCACCCTGCTGCAACAAGAAAAAGAACGTGGAGCGGCTCTGTTAATGTCTACGCATGTACTTGATTCCGCAGAAAACTATGCGACCGGTTTATTCTTTTAAACGAGGGACACACTATTTTTCAAGGGAAGCTGCAGGAACTGCAGACAGCAACAAATCAACCCGCCGGCACATCTCTATTAGACTGCTTTTATGAATTACTGGAGGAGGGTGTATCATGAAGGAGACCGCACGCATCATATTCTTCAAACGGCTCCGGTCTGATTTTCAAAATTTATGGAAAGCGAATAAGCTCGTAATGGATTGGACATTATTTGTTTATTTATTGATACCCGGAGCCGCTACTGCTGCATTTTTCTATATGGAGTGGCTCGGTGATATACCATTTATTTTAAATCTGATTGGCTGGTACGGCTGGATGATTATATTCGCGATAAGTTTTTTCCTGCATAATATAAAGTTATTCACATACCTGGCAGATCAGCTTTTTCTAAGCAGAAATATTCCCTTACTGCGGTGCATTTCCCAATACGGAATCATCTACTCCATCAGTACTTTGTTAATTATCGCAACATTGCTGTTTCTACCAGCTTTACCTTTTCTATTTAAAATATTTTCTTTATCTCTTCTTTCTTCGGGATATCTCTGGATTTACTATCTCTCGGGAGTAATTGTTGTTACGTTGTGGAAAAAATATGCACAAATACATATTCCATCATTCATTCTACGCATGCTATCTTATCTTACAGCCCTCGTGTTGTGGATAAGTTTATCTCAGATTATTATAACTACTCCTTTCCTGTGGATATTGTGGATAATCATTAGTTTCATAGTTATCATAACCCTGGCTCACACACTCTCTTATAATGGAATGCATTTTTTAAAAATTGCTGAAATGGATGAACAGACTAGAGTCAAATGGGCTAACCTATTGCTTACAAATATCAAACAGCAAGGTTATAAGCTGCCTTCCACAAAACCAATATGGCTTTGGAAAAAATCACAGGTTATGTTTCAAAGGCAAAATAGTGAAATGATTTTTACAGATGCCTATTTTAAATCCTTCTTTCGTAATTTACCAGTTTTGATGCCGCTTGTTCAGCTAACAGGTCTTTTAATTGCTGTGCTGATATTATCAGCACCATACTGGACCGGCTACTTATTTTGGCTTGCTTCCATTTATATCATTGTGGATATCACTAAAACCGGCTGGCTAGGTTTCAGATTCAATTCCTTTATTGAACTCTTCCCTTGGAAAGAAGCTTTACTGCGGAGTTCTCTGGAAACAAGTGTACTACGTTTGAGCTCGCCTATTCTTCTAGTTATCGGGCTCCTGTTTGGATATTTGAAATTTGGTATCTTAGGAATGCTGATTTTTTCTATTATCAGTGTATTACTGGGATTATGTATGATATATTGGCATATCCGCTATGTTCCTGTTAATAAGTTAACGCCAGCCGAATAATTTGGCAGCTTCCTCTGATTTGCAGTAAGCTTAGATCAAGTAATATTTAATGTGAATGGAGATTACCCACATGAAAAGTATATTAATTGTTGATGATGATACCCATATCCTGCAGCTTGTCCATATTCAACTGGAAAAGGAAGGCTTTCACGTTTCTGAAGCAAAGGATGGTGCAGAGGCTTTAGCTATATTAAAAAAGACACCTTGTGATTTAGCTGTTGTTGATGTGATGATGCCGTTTATGAATGGATTTCAACTGACAAAGGAAATTCGCGAAAAATACGATATTCCAATTATATTACTCACAGCCAAAGGGCAAATTGAGGATAAAGAAGAAGGATTTCTTGCGGGAACAGATGACTATTTAGTAAAGCCATTTGAACCCCGTGAGCTCAGTTTTCGTATTAATGCATTATTGCGCCGTTATCAGAAGAAAAAAGATACACATACTATACAATTTGGAGATACAGAAATTAATTTAAACAACTATGAGGTAAAGATTGGGGATAAAACACTTTTACTTCCCTTGAAGGAGTTCGAATTATTAGCACTATTGGCAAGTTATCCACAGCATGTATTTCCTCGTGCACAGCTGATTGAAAAAATATGGGGATCGGATTACGAAGGAGATGAGAGAACTGTAGATGTACATATTAAACGTCTTAGGCAGCGTTTCTCTTCCCTGACTTCTTCATTCTCCATTAAAACTGTCCGCGGCATCGGATACTGTTTGGAGCCGGCAAAATGATGCGGTCACTCTATGTTAAATTCGCTGCAGTCACCATTGGCATTATGTTTCTTAGCGGTGTAGTTGCCTTTCTCATCTCGAACACCTATTATCAACATTCCCTAAAGCCTCAAAATGATGAAAAGAACACCAAAATCGCTTTAGAGATGGCCGCTTTTATTGAAAATAACCCGGAAATCACCATGAGCGACTACTTATCCAATATGGCAGATATAGGTTATCAACTATACCTTGTGGATAACGATGGACGTGAACAATTATTTGGAGCAGAATTCCGGGAAAATAACTTAACAGACAGTGATATACAGAAGGTACTGGATGGAGAAATCTTTCATGGGATGGTCCACTTTCCCAGGCAGACCTTTGTCACAGGCTTCTTTGCGAATGAATTAAAAAATTCTATCGGCGTTCCTGTAACCTACCAAAATTCGGACTATGCATTATTTATCCGGCCTGATATCAAGCTGTTATTTAATGAGATGCATTTATTATTTGGTGTACTCTTTGCTTTAACAATTATTCTTAGTATTTTATTTGTTCTCTTCAGCACAAATTATCTGGTCAAGCCCATTTCCCGGCTTAGCACTGCAACAAAACAGCTTGCTAAAGGAAAACTCCAAGTAAATACCTTACCAACGAAGCGAAAAGATGAATTAGGAGAGTTATCCACAAGCTTTTCACAAATGGCAAAGCAAATTGAGAAAAATGACCGGCTGCGTAAGGAATTTGTTTCAAATATTTCACATGATATTCAATCCCCATTATCAAACATTAAAGGGTATACGAATTTACTCAACGACAAGGAGACTTCAGAAGAAGAAAAGAAACAGTATACCTCAATTATTAACGAAGAGATCAGCCGGCTGTCTATTATGACAGATCAGCTTCTGCTTCTCTCTTCTCTTGATCAGGATCAGCATATTGTGAAAAAGAAGCGGTTTAATATCAGCAGTCAGTTAAAGGATTTACTAACGAGCTATCATTGGTTGATTCAGGAAAAAGAAATCATGCTGAGCTATACACTTCCTGACTTGGAGATTAACGCTGACCCCTCTCTGTTAAATACAGTTTGGGATAACCTGCTGTCCAATGCCTTAAAATATAATCATCCAGCCGGCAGCATCGATATCCAGCTCACTTACACAGAGGGCCACTGCTCCATTTCTTTTACAGACACAGGGATCGGTATATCCAAAGAAGAAACGGAACGTATATTTGATCGTTTTTACCGCGCAGATGCTTCTCGTACCAGAAGTGTAAAAGGAACTGGATTAGGATTATCTATTGTTGCAACGATTGTAGAATTGCATGGCGGAACAATTAGTGTTCAGTCCGATAATATGGCTGGAACTACTTTTATTGCGAAATTGCCTTTAAGAGGATAATAATATGTATTAATGCAGCATCTGACCTTTTTGTCAGATGCTTTTTCTATTTCATTACAAAGAGAAAAAATGTATATTATTTCCATAATATTACATATTTATCTATTTTACTACCTATCATAACAAAAATAAATTTTCCTGATGAGATTCATTTCTTGTTTTAATCAGAAGCTGTCTACTCTGTAGATTGGCGCCTTTTATATGAGGACTGAGACGGATTTCAGTGAATTATGTTTTTATAATTTTATAGCATTCTAAAAATAAACACTTGTCAAAATGAAAAGTTTCTTATAGAATACCTGTATACAAGTGTTCCGAATAAAATGAAAAAGAAATCTTTTATCTTAACTTATCTACATAATCTGCCAAAGATATTTTTAACATTTTATGTAAGCGCTTAAAAATAAAGATATTTAACAGTTAATCTACCACTGTTTATGGAAGGAGAATGGAATATGACAAAATTAAGAACAGCTATTATTGGCTGTGGAAAAGTAGCAGATTTTCATGCAAAAGCATTTGTTAATCTACCTAATTCCGATTTTGTAGCCGTTTGCAATCATCGATTAAAAGGTGCAGAGGACTTTGCTTCAAAATATAATGTAAATGCTTACGATAATGTACATGACATGGTTGAACAGGAAAAAATCGATATTGTCAGTATCTGCACCCCCCATCCGCTGCACGCTCAAGCAGCAGTTGAGGCAATTGAAAGCGGAGCCCATGTATTAATTGAAAAACCTCTGGCATCTTCCCTGAAAGATTGTGATGCAATTTTATCAGCTGCCGAAAAAGCAGGAAAAATAGTAGGGACTGTATCTCAACGCCGCTTTTATCAGTCTTGCATGCGTATAAAGGAAACAATTGATCAAGGAAAAATCGGCAAACCAGTACTTGGAACAGTTCATATGCTTGGCTGGCGTGATGAAACTTACTATCAAAGTGATGCATGGCGCGGAACATGGGACGGAGAAGGCGGTGGAGTTTTGGTAAATCAAGCACCACATCAATTAGACCTTTTATTATGGTATATGGGCGAGGTTGAAGAAGTTTATGGTGTTTGGAGTAACCTGAATCATCCGTACATTGAAGTAGAGGATACAGCAGTAGCAGTTATTAAATTTAAAAACGGCGCTCTTGGGAATGTAGTTGTCAGTAATTCTCAAAACCCTGCATTATATGGAAAAGTTCATATACACGGAGAAAATGGTGCATCAATTGGTGTACAAACAGATGGAGGAGCTATGTTTATTGCCGGCATGTCTTCTATTACAGAGCCTCCTTATAATGATATGTGGACAGTTCCAGGGGAATCCCAAATGTTAGATACATGGAAACAAGAAGACAGCGCATTTTTTAATAACGTGGACTCTATGTATTATTATCACGAATTGCAGATTAAAGACTTTATAGACGCTATTTTTAATAATACCTCCCCTCTTGTAGACGGGTACGAAGGAAGAAAAACAGTAGAGTTGTTTACAGCTATTTATGAGAGCACAAAAGAAAATAAAGTTATTAAATTCCCATTATAAAAGGGTGATTAAAAATGAAAATAGGATATAACGAAGCAACGGCAAAGGACTGCTCTACTTTGGAAAAAGATTTGGAGCTTTGTGAGAAATACGGATTTGATTATATTGAAATACGCTTAGATATGTTAAAGGATTATTTGAAAACGCACACATCAGATGATCTGAAAAAATTCTTTGAAACAAGTCATATCAAGCCTCATGCCATGAATGCCTTATACATTTACGAGGATTTATTCTCAGAGAAGGATGATTCCATCAAGCATAAAGAAGTAATGGATGATTTTTTATTGGGCTGCGAGACAGCACAGGAAATTGGATCAGAATATTTTGTAGTTGTAGCTCCTTTGAACCGTAATCCGGCTGAAGGTCCATACATTGGAGAATGGCCGTCTATTTTTAACAATTGTGTGCGTATTTTAAAAGAACTTGCAGATATAGCAGAAGGATATGGCGTAAAGCTGTGTTTTGAACTCGTCGGCAGCAAGTATTGCTCTGTACGAACAGTAGATCAGGCTTGGGAGATTGTAAAAACAGTAAATAAAAACAATGTTGGTTTAGTGTTTGACGTATTTAATTTATATTTATTTAACAAGCTGGAGGATTTTTCTGTGATGGAAATGGTTGATCCGGAAAAAATCTATGCTATTCACATTAATAATGCTGATGATGCAGCTATGGAAGAATTAACACAAGCTAATAGAAGATTTTGTGATACAGGAGAGATTAATCTAGAGAACTTTTTCCACGTACTGCAGCGCATGAATTATGATGGCATGGTTTCTATAGAAACCTTTCGTCCTGAGTATTGGAACAAAGCGTCTGATTGGGTAATTCAACATGCCTATGAGACTACTCTAAAAACATTGAAACAATTTAAAGCAATTATCTAGTTCTTATTTATAACAGAGGAAGAACCCATTAAATATTTATGTTAGTAGAATATATTAAAATGTAGATAAAATAGGAGATGAAAACATGACGCCAACAGTATTTATTTGTCTGATGATTGTTGCTGTTGCTTTACTTACTTTTATGACTTTGAAATTGAAGATGCATCCAGTTATGACTTTATTTATTATATCCGCCTTCTTAGGAATTGCACTCGGGGACTCTTTATTAGAAACCATGCAGAAAATTAATGAATACTTCGGATCCACATTATCAGGTATCGGGATTACCATTATCTTTGGAGCAATTATAGCTATGGGTATTCAGGATACTGGTGCAGCAACTCGTATTACAAACTTTTTTATTAAACTTTTTAAAGGAAAAAGGCTAGAGCTTGCGCCATCTTTATCAGCATTTGTGATGAGTTTATCCGTTTTTGGAGATATTACAATGGTATTAACATCTCCAATTGCTGCCATATTAGCATTACGAAAGAAAATCAATATGGTTATCATGGCACCATATGTTAACTTGGGGCTGACATTAACACATGGTCTAATTCCACCGACACCAGGTATTTTAGCGGTTGCTATTCTCTTAGGAGCAGATATCGGTCAAGTAATTATTTGGGGATTTGTTATTAGTTTAGTTTCTTTTGTACTTACTTATATTTTAACAAGACCAATTCTGGCAAAAGGAGAGTTTATTCCTCCAAATCCAGAATTTACAGAAGGCTATAAACCAGCTCCAAAAGGGGCAGTTTAAATGAATTATATATTAAAGAGGATAATATCCCTTCTACTTTCTTATCATTTATGCCATTGATTATTCCTTTAATCTTAATTTCAATTGGATCATTTGCAAATATGATTTTTGAAGAAGGTTCTACCGCATATACTGTATTAGCTTCCATTGGGGATAAAACATTCGCATTATTTGTCGGAGTTATTCTCGTTGCCTTATTAGTAATGAAGAGGAAACAAAAAGTCTTGAACAACGCTCAGAAGCATGAATTTGAAGTGCCAAATAATGCCTCTGCATTAGAGATTTCAATGAATAATTGGGTAGTGCGCGCATTGAAAATTGCGATTATTCCTTTAATTATTACAGGTATGGGGGGAGCAATGGGAGGAATTCTGCGAGAAAGTCCCGTGATTGATGAAATTGGAGATTCTATTATTTCAATGAACTTCCCGACACTACTTATTCCATTTGCTCTTGCTGCTATTTTAATGGCCGTAACAGGATCGATGACAATTGCTGCGATGACAGCAGCTGCATTAGTTTATCCAATGCTCGGTGCACTTGGTCTATCTCCAGTTGTTGCAACATTAGCTGTAGGTGCAGGGTCAATGGTATTCTGGCATGTAAATAACAGCGGTTTCTGGATGATGACATCTCTCTTTAACTTTAATACAAGGCAAGGTTTGAAATACTTTACAACTATTAATGGTTTGGGGGGAATTGTAGCTTTTGCTGTTCTTTGCATCATCGCCTTCTTAGGCTGGGCATAGTGTTAGCATGAAACTGGGAACGAAGAAAGAGAAACAGATCACAATGCAAATAAAAGTGATTTGTTTCTCTTTCTTTTTTAATATCAAACGTTTTATATTTTTCCTTCTAGATTCTCATTTGAAAACTCCTGTTCATACTGTGTTCATATTCTCTTTATATACTTCTGGATATACAAAAGATACAGGAGGTTTAAACAAGATGAAAATGGCTTGGAAGGAAATGAAGAAAAATAAATTACGTTATACCATCTTAGGCTCGATTGTTTTCCTAATCAGCCTATTAACTTTTATTATATCAGGACTGGCAAACGGGCTCTCACAGGATAATGCTTCACTGATTAAAAATTTGCCAGATGGAACATTTTATATGGAGGAGGAAGCAGATGAAACCTATAGCTTCTCCAGTCTGTCAGATCAACAGCAGCAAGAAATAATAAAAAAACAGTCTGAAACAGCTTTTTTCTCAATTCAGATGGGAAATTTTATAGATCCCTCAGATAAACAGCGCAGTGTTGCTTACGTATCTGCAACAGACAGTGCATATTTTCAGGAGGTTAATTCCGGTGAAGTAATTTTAGATGCATCTCTTGAGGAAGAAGGAATAGCAGTTGGAGACGAGATAACGAATGAACAATGGGATCAATCATTAACAGTAGCAGGGTTTGTCGATCACGAAAAATATAGCCACTCCCCTGCAGCATTTATAAATCCAGATGATTTTCAAGCATTATTTCATACCGATACAATGCAAATCGCATTTATTGCTGATTCCGCAATACAAAATACAGATGGTGCACCAGCTTTTAAAGGGCTGCAAGCCTTCTCAAATAGTGAATTCTTAAATACCATCCCAAGCTACAGTGCGGAACAAATGTCACTGAATATGATTGTTATTTTTCTTCTGGTTATCAGCGGGATGCTGTTTGCTATCTTCTTCTATATGATTAATGTTCAAAAGCTTGGTATTTACGGTATTTTAAAAGCTATTGGTGTAAAAACAGGCAAGCTGTTTCAAATGATGTGGGCACAGATGTTTATTATCTCTGCTGTCTCTCTGATATTATCTATATCGATCAGTCAAGCATTCCAGTTGATGGCACCAAACGGCATGCCTTTTCACCTAACCTGGCAGGCAACAGGACTGCTTTCTCTCGTTTTTATCATCATTGGATTTATCGGGGCAACATTATCCGGCATTCAAATTAAGCGTGTAGAACCAATACAGGCTATACAACAAGGAGAGATGTAAAATGAGCTTATTTACAATGGAGAACGTTCGAAAAACATTTGCTCATGGAGAAGTAAAAGAGGAGATATTAAAAGGAATTAATATCTCCCTGTCAAAAGGGAAAATTACTGCCCTGACAGGGGCCTCTGGTTCAGGTAAAAGTACATTGCTGACCATTGCTGCCGGATTACAGACACCCTCTGATGGACGGCTTTCCTTTGAGCAGCAGGAGCTGACATCCATGCGAAGTGAAGAACTTCGACAAATCCGAGCAAAAGATTTTGGTTTTATTTTTCAATTTGCACACTTAGTACCCTTTTTAACTGTACAGGAACAGCTGACTCTCATGCTTGAGACTGCTGAATCTCCTCTTTCCAAACAGGCACAGAGAAAGGAAATAAAGCAGGTTTTAGAGCTTGTCGGTATGTGGAAACGAAAAGATGCTTCCCCTTCTTCATTATCAGGAGGAGAGAAGCAGCGTGTTGCGGTAGCAAGAGCAATAATTCACAGCCCTAAGGTGCTTTTTGCTGATGAGCCCACTGCCAGTCTTGATTCAAAAAGATCTAAGGAAGTGATGAAGCTGATCCAAAAGCTTTCTAAAGAGCGGCATATTACCGTTTTAATGGTCACACATGATATGGATATGCTGGATTTTGTGGATGAAGTTATTGAAATGCGTGATGGGAAAATCGTTGACAGGAAAAACACTTGAAGATAAACAGAAATAAGCTATTTTGAAACAAAATAGCTTATTTTCTACTCCTTCACACTATACTCTCTGACTACCTTCATTATTTCCTCATCTACCCAAAGAGCTTCCACCTGATTTTGTACATCATGAAAATTCCTCTCAAAAGCTAAATCCACCATTTTCTTTTCCTTTTTATCAATGGCTTCCACAATCAGCTCATGATTATAGAGAATACGTTCAAAATCTTTTTCATTGGTCATCATCCGGTAACGCATCGATAAAATAATAAGGCATTCTAAGACGGGCTTTAAATTATTCCACAGCATCTTAATATGGTGATGATCAATTGATTGAAGAATTGTTTCATGGAATTCAATATCCAGGAAGGAAAACTGGTCAACATCCTGATATTTAATAGCAATTTTCATCATTTCTATCATTTTTTTTAGCTCTTGAACAAGATTATCCGTCTGCATCTTTAACAGACGTTCAAAGGTAAAGGACTCTATCATTAAGCGGATATCATAAATTTCTTCAATATTTTTTTCAGAGATGCCAACGACAACTGCTCCCATTCTTTCTGGCCGAACAAGATTCTCATTCGCCAGCACACGCAAAGCTTCTCTGACCGGAGAACGACTGACTTGAAATAAAGATCCCAATTGATTCTCCGAAAGAACAGTACCTGCCTTTACTTCACGAGAAATAATCCGCATTCGGAGCTCCGCAACAACTTGTTCCCCTTTTGATTCGTTCATTAGCTTCTTCTTTGGATAAAATGCTTTCATCTTGCATAGCTCCTTTATCTATTTATGAATACTTGTATACCAATATAGTGACATAACCTTCGTATTTTGTAAACGTTTGCTGCTAAAAGTTAGAAATTTTCACTTTTGATCTAAATGTTTGATATTTTTTGGATATTAATAGAAATATTCTTCAAAATAGATTGCCAGGAAGGGACTTCGAGGCTATAATTTTATCATTGAGCTAGTTATTTTAATTGAAAAGAGGAGAATGAATGAGGAAATCGGCACAAATTTTTGCATTATTCTTATTTTTGTTTGTCGTTTTACCTGGAGCTGCTGACGCACAATCAAACAGCTTCCAAAAAAGTCTGGATGTTTATTTAAAAGAAATTAGTATTGAGCGAGGCTTTACAATCACAAAAGAAGATATTGAATTCTCTCTGTCTCTCTATGATTCTTATTTAGAAGAATTTGATACAGTTGAAGATCTAAAAGAGTTCTTAGGAGACGTAATCCGTAAAGATGGAAATAATCTAAAACAGATTTATGATGATTATGATATTGACCAGGCTGCACTTGAAGCAACACTAAATGAATTTGGAGAAACTCTGGAAGATTATGTTTTCTTAGATGACCTCGAGATGAATATCGGATTTTATTTATATATATTAATTCCAAGAGACCCTGATTTTGAGCAAAAGCTGGCAGATTACTTAAAAGAAGCAACGAATATTCGCGGTTTTCAGGTTACTCAAACTCATATCGAAAGTTCTTTAGCTCTTTATGGAAGCAATTTGAATGATTTTAAAACTATCGATGAATTATCCGATTTTTTAGGAGAAATAATCAACAAGGATTTAAGTAATGTTGGTCCTTATTTCGGAATCGATCAAGAAGATATACTTAAACTTATTTCTGATAATGATTTAGATATAAACAATTATGTCTTCTTGGATGATTTATCCTACGATTTAGAAGGAGAATTCATTTGGGAAGATGATGATTTCTTTGATCTAAGCTTTTTCATGCAGGAATTCAATTTAACAGAGGACGAGCTGCTTCGGCTGGAAGAACATATTCTCAGTATTCCTGACATTACAAGCGATGAAACCATTGAGAAATTGTTAAATTTAGCTGACCGAATGATGGCATTTTCTGAATTTGAAACAATTAAGGAACTAACACCGGGGCAAGTCGGTGAATTAATGGCTATCTTCAGGGAATTTCTTGACGTTTTCCAATTACATGCAGAATTTGTACTTGTTACAGATCAGGGAGAAGAAAACCTTTCACTGGAGACACTATTTCATTTAACAAAGCTTGAAAATGCAGATTTAAAGGTTAATATTTACAACCTGCAGGGAGATTTTCTTGCTGATATAATTATTTCCGGGGAAATGGTAGATTCCGATACTGTTATTGATACAGGGAATGCTATTCAAAAAGAGGCCTCAAAAAAATCTGAAACGGTGGTTATTAAAAGAAATGACAAAGAAGCTCCAGATGAAAACGAAGCCTCGTCTAAAGCTGTATCACCAAAAACTGCTGAAGTGAAAGCTGAATCAGAATCACAAGCAGATTTAGAAAAGAAAAAAGAAGAAAAGCTGCCTGATACCGCTTTGAACTATGCTGAGAAAGGTATCTGGGGACTGGCATTTATTATTGCGGGCGGTGCTCTGCTGTTCTTATCAAGAAAAAGAAAGCACGAAGCATAAACCATCTATTTCCCGAAGTTTTATTTACAACGTTTTCTGAGATCTGAGAATCAATCAATAGAGTTCTGAACATGTACATGGTATATTGAAGGAAAGCACACTTGATTGGAAAGGTGGAATTATGAATGTCTATCGTACTGCAGCGTATCTATGAAAAATCGAATGAGACCGGCTATCGAGTTTTAGTTGATTTAGTCTGGCCCAGGGGAATTTCAAAAAAAGAAGCAAAGCTGGATGATTGGGCAAAAGAAGTAACACCTACGCCAGATTTAAGAAAATGGTTTAACCATGATCCTGAAAAATTTGAGGATTTTAAAAAAGCGTATAAAAAAGAATTGCTAAATGATGATGAGAAGATAAAAAAATTATCTGAGCTTCAAGAGCTGCAAAAAAAGCAACGTGTTATCTTATTGTACGCAGCCAAGGATAAGGAGCATAATCATGCTCTGATTTTAAAAGAAGTTATGGAAAGTGACTTGCCTTCCCAAAATAAAGAAAGTTAAAGCTATATTGAGAGAGAACAAAAGCGTACCTGAAATGGGTACGCTTTTGTTTATACATTAAAATTTACAATATACTTATGCAAATCCGTACGATAATAAGCAACAGAATATTCTACCAGCCTGTCACGATCATCATACGAAAAACGCTCACGCTGCAGTAACGGCTGAAGTTCAATTTCCAGCATCTCGGCAATAGACGGCTCTGGAACGGACACACTGAATTCATCTTTAAACCGGAAAAAACGAATCCCCTCCTGATATAGCATATCATACAATGAATTCACAAATACATTCGGGTCGTTTGGCAAATTAATGGATGACGGGATATAATGCCTGAAATGGATATATGGCTCTTCATTTAATGTATAAAGACGCTCCACACAATATGCACCATCTCCTGCTAAAGCGCTGACCTGCGGCATGATATCCTCTACTTTGGTAACCTCGATCAGTTTTTTGCCTAATTGATGACCTTCTCCAATCAGATATTCAGAAAAACGCTGTCCTTTTGAAAGCTTAGAAACAGCTTGGTTAGCAAGTACTGTTGTACCAATACCGCTTCTCTTCTCCACATATCCTTCCTGAGCTAACTGCTCTACCGCCCTGCGAATCGTAATTTTACTTACTTCAAATTCCTTCTCCAGCTCCGGTTCTGAAGGGATTAAACTATTTTTCGGGTACTGCCCGTTGATAATTCTTTCCTTCAGTATATCCTTTACCTGCAAGTATAAAGACCCTTGTCTTAAATTTAGCTTCATTGTAATCTCTACCTTTCTGTATCCAAATCCACTGATCCATCCGATGTCAAAACTTCCGCATAGTGCTGTGTGATGCCCTTTTATAGCTAAGAGAGAATAATTATCCTATAAGCTTTAGTATAAGTATAACTAAAGTTGCCGTTCTGTAAATATTTTTTCGTATTTCTTCTTATTGTATCAGTAATCATAACTACACTAAACTTTGTAGGCAAGAGAAAAAACAAATAATTAAATATGATACCTATCCCGTCACCTGAAACAGAAACTTTAAAAAGACATACGTATCTATCTTCTATACTTCATAGGAATAATGCTTCTCCAGTTCAATGTACTCCCCGCCAAGAAAAACTGCCTGCGGTTTAATCACCTGGTTTGTAATGATTTCATTTCCTAAAGAATCTATCAGTATCTTCGTCTCGTTTTCTACTGTAAAAAAAGTAAATTCTGCACAGGAACCACGATTAAAATTCCCCAGCTCAGGCTGGTTTAAAACATATGCCGGCGTTTCTGTCACTGCACGGATAATGGTTTCCAGTGAATAGCCTAATGTTAAAAATTTAGTTAATGTATCAGCCATACTGTATACCGGTCCGTTTATCTGATTTTCCTCATAAATATCTGTACTGATTGTATCAAAATGTACTCCGGCCTCCTTTGCTTTTTTTGCAATCGGAAACGAAAAGCTTGATTTTCCATGACCGACATCAAGATAGACTCCTCTTCGTACAGCTTCAGCTAGAGCAGCCTCAACCTCCCCATTGTTCTGAAAAATATGATTGGGACTTTTCCCATGATAACAGTGTGTGAGAATATCTCCTTTATTTAACAGCGATAAAATCTCATGCAGCATTGGCGGTGCACTGCCAATATGAACCATCAGCGGTTTATTTAACGTTGTACTGTACCTTGCCGCAAGCTGCAGCGGCTTTAATCCACTATCACCTATAACACTTGCACTCATTCTTGCTTTTAAGCCGATTATAAAGGATGGATAAGCATTTACAGCATTGTTTATTGCATCCCAGGAAACCTCATCTAAATTGGCTAATTCATCTATTCGTTCTAAACCAATCCGTGAAATATTCAGGAATGCAAGCACCCTTGTTCTTGCTGTTTTTGCAATTTGGTAAAATTCCTCTATCGTATTTGCACCGCTGCTCCCAGCATCAACTACAGTTGTGACACCAGTTTGATAACCAATTTTATCAGGTGAGGCGCAATAAGGCTTATACTTCGGAAAAGCGTGTGTATGTAAATCAATCCATCCGGGGGAAGCAAACATTCCTTCTGCATCTAACAGCACTGGATAGAAACCTCCTGCATTTGCAACTATATCTTTTATTCGACTATTTTCTATTAAAATATCTACTTTTTGCCCATTTGTAAGTAATGCATTTTTTATCACTTGTATCATCTTCCATCCCCCTCCGCTCAATGCTAATTCTTATTTCTATATTTCTTTATTTATATTGCTGCTTCATACTTGGAAAATGTTTTAGATACTCCCCAAGTTATAAAGTAAGCAGAAAGGCTGCCACCAAAAAAGAAAAGCACTGCCGGGAATACTTGGAAGATAAAATAACCGGTCAAGCCGATACAAGCTAGTAAAAACACAGTGAGAATCGGATGGACAATAGATACAATCAGCGGCCATTTTAAATATTGCATCGCTTTCAAATCAAAATGGACATAGATTGGAAATAAATAAATTACGAGCATAGTCAATAAAGCAAAGACGATAACGATAGAAAATTGAGCCATCTGATAGACCAATGCGCTCTGTGCACCGAGAATTTGAAATTGAATTGAAAAGAAATATCCAAGCAGAAGCAGAATTATTCCAATACTGTTTGCTTTCCAAAATTCCTTACGATAAACTCCCCAAAATGTTGTAAAAACCGGAATCTCATCCTCGCCTCTCTGCCACTTGCGGACAATAGCAAACATCGCAACAGTTGCAGGCATGATTCCAAAGAAAAGAAGACCTGCAATCGTAAATAGAACCCATAATATATTCAGATAAGCAAGACGGGTTATCCAAATTGCAAATATATAATATCCACGAGCTACTTCTGCCATCATAATCTCTCCTTTTCTTTAAAAATATGGACTGGCATGACCCTGGTTTATTCCTTCACTGATCCGATCAATACACCCTTTACAAAAAAGCGCTGTAAAAACGGGTAAACAATAAGTAACGGCAGTGCTGACACAATAATAACCGCATATTTTACCAGAGAGGCCGTCTTTATTTGATCTGCAAAGGATTGAGCGCTTCCTGCAGCACTGGAAGCACTATCAGCACTTACTTCATTCAGTATGAGAATCTGCCTCAGTATGAGCTGGAGTGGAAACTTATCTTCTGACCTTAAATAAATCAGAGCGTTAAAATATTGATTCCATAATGCGACACCGTGGAACAGTGCCATAACTGCAATAATCGGCATGGATAATGGTAAAACTACTTTGAAAAATAAATAGATATCACTTGCTCCATCAATTTTAGCTGCTTCCACCAGCTGATCAGGTATTGTCTGCTGGAAGAAAGTCCTTGCAACTAAGATAGACCAGGCTCCAACTACGCCAGGGATAACAATTGCCCACATAGTATCCAGCATTTGCAGATTGCGGACAACTAAATACGTAGGGATTAACCCGCCATTAAATAACATGGTGAATAATATAAACCACAGCCAGGCTTTCTTGCCCATTAATTCTTTCCGTGATAACGCATAGGCTGCCGGTAAGAGAACAAACAAGTGAACAATAACACCAACCGCTGTGTAAAGGATTGTATTTTTATATCCTATCCAAATAGCATCATTCTGAAATACACGTTGAAAGCCCTCAAATGTCACATCTACCGGCCATAACCACATCTTTCCTGTATTTACAGCATGGGGATCACTAATCGACGCACTAATCACAAATATTAGTGGATAAATAATGATTAACGTTATAAGCAGGACGAATAGAAAATTGATTCGATCAAACGCTTTATCCGACAAACTGAATTTTGACATCAGGCATCTCCTTCCCTACCATAGGCTGTTCTCACTGACTTTACGTGCAATTTGGTTTACGGTAATTAAAAGGACAATATTAATAGCTGATTCAAATAATCCTACAGCAGCAGCAAAGCTGTATTGACCTTCCAATATACCTGTCTCATACACAAAGGTCTGAATAACATCAGAAGTCTCTGAGTTTAGTGTATTCTGCATCAAGAGCACTTTTTCAAAACCAATTTGCATGAAATTCCCGATATTTAAAATAAATAGAATCACAATTGTCGGCATAATACTTGGAATATTAATTCTCAAAATTCTCTGCATGCGCGTTGCACCATCTACTTTTGCAGCTTCATGCAGTTCCGGATTTACACCTGCCAGCGCAGCCAGATAAATAATCGTACTCCATCCAAGTGTCTGCCATTGGCCTGACCATACAAAGATATGGCGGAACCAGTCTGGGCTTGTTAAAAATGGAATTGAATCTACCCCAAGTGCACGCAGTAAGTGGTTTATTAAACCCGTATTTGGATCCAGAAAAGCTACAAGCATTCCAACAACTACTACAACAGAAATAAAATGTGGTGCGTAAGTTAAAGTCTGTGTCCATTTTTTAAATGCACCATTTCTGAGTTCATTAAATGCCAGAGCTAAAATAATCGGCAGCGGGAACAATACAAGCATATACAGGTTTAAAATGATTGTATTTTTGAGCAGCCTCCAAAAATAATAGGAGCTGAAGAAACGCTCAAAATGTTCAAATCCTACCCATTCACTTCCCCAGATACCAAGTGTCGCAAAATAATCTTTAAAGGCAATCTGCACGCCGTACATCGGAATATAATGAAATATAAAAAAGTACAAAAAGACTGGCATCATGAAAAGGTAAAGCTGCCAGTTACGCTGAAAACTCTTCTTGATTGTGGCCCTTTTACCCCTTTGTATGGATTGGTCTTTTGCCATCTTTCAGTAGACCTCCTTCTTCATATGGAATACTGCAACCAGGTTATGAACATCATCGCAGCAAAATCCTGTTTTCATGTCTTATGTAACCCATACTCATGTTGTATCACATATCTGCTTTCCTATTATTTCCTTTAGAAAAACCAAGAAAATCACTTGGTCTTTAAAATACTGGTGTTCTTGCCGTGGAGAGGTCCGCTACGTGCAGTCAGTTTCCGCGGGCTATCCTCAGCATTTTATACTTTCTTATTCTCTTAAAAAAGAGAGGGCATGAGATATACTGCCCTCTCGATGTGATATTTAGCGGGATGCTTTTAAGGAACACATGCTGATCTCTCGCCCCGCGAAACGAATTATCTACAATTTAGTTAGATTGATAACGATCGTATGCAGCCTGGTAAACCTCCAGTAATTCTTCCATTCCCATCTGCTCAATCGTTTGGACATAGTTATCCCAGCCATCTAAATCTTCATCGCCTGTAATAAATTTGTCGCGCATTTCTTCAACATACTTGTTAATATCTTCACCTGTCGATTGAAGAATACGGTTTTCTTCATCTGTGAAAGTAAATCTTGGCCATACCTCATCAATTACCTGCGGTTCGATTTTTTCAGCGGCTGCCAATGATTGTGGTGCTGTTTCTCCACCTTGGAAGTAATCTTCTTTAATAATTCCGCTGATAGAACCAAGCCATGTTAAATCCTGGGCAATTGCTTGTTCAAATGTCATATCTCCTTCTGGATTTAAGATATGATCGCTATAAACAGCTTCTCCATCTTCCACTTCAAATGTTTCCCCTTCGACTCCCATATAGTAAAGCTCTGCACCTTCATCACCGTAGAAATAATCCATCCATCGTACAGTTGCCTCTGGATTCGGGTTATCACTCGAAATAACCAGGTTAGAAGGATCCCATACAGAGGACGAAAGCTTATTATAAGACTGGTGTCCGTCTGGACCTTCTAAAGCTGCTAAACTATTATACTGAGACCCTATTTCGTCTCCAAATAACTCAATTGGATCATAGAAAATCATACTTCCATACAGATTATCTGATGCATTTGCAAGGAATTGTCCCCACTCAATCGTAAAAATACTCTGATCAATTAATCCTTCTTCATAAAGCATATTAATATATTCCATCATTTCTCTATATTCATCTGTTGTTGCATAGTAACGGACTTGTGATTCATCATTTGGATCTAAGTCCAGGTTTGTATTTGATGGGCCATGATTCATTACTCCAAATGATCCGGAAAGCCATTGAACAAGCTCAACAATTGCTGTTCCGCCATAAGGAATTGTTGATCCATTTCCTGCTGGGTCAAGTTCTTTTACAGCTTTTAAGTATTCATAGAATTCGCCAGTTGTTTCCGGAATATCCATATCCAGCTCATTCAGCCATTCCTCATTAACCCAAGGTCTTGCACTCAGCCGTAAAGAAAGGAAATCCTCTTCAATCAATGCCGGCATAGAATAAATATTGCCATCCGGGAAAGTAATTGCTTTTTCAATTGTCGGGTCAGTTTCCATAAGTGCTTTTAAATTTGGTGCATATTCATCGATTAAGTCATTTAATGCTAAAAAAGAACCTTGGGAACCATAACGTAATAAATCTGTATTCGTCAGCTGTGCTAAAAAGAAAGCATCCGGCAGGTCTCCGCTTCCTAATGCTAAGTTTCGATTTTCCTCTAAAGCATCAGGACTAACCAGATTCCAATTCACATCAATATTTGTTAGATCTCTGTATTCATTCCAAATTAAAATATCATTCCAGTCATTGCCTTCATTCTGTGCGGGCTTGTTCGCAAAGAAGGTGAGCTCTAATTCTTCATCAACAATCGGGAATCCTTCCGCATTGACGTTATCACCGCTTGCTGCTTCTCCTTCTTTACCATCGCTGTCACTGCCATCATCATTGCTGCATGCATATAAAGCGCTTACAAAAACAAGAGTTGCTATTAAGAAAAACAATTTCTTTAACATAATGAACCCCCTTTTTAAGTAGAAAAAATGTAAAACGAGATCCCGCATAATGCGGTGGCTTCTATGTTCACCGTAAGTTGCGGCCGGCTTTAATAGAAGTTTCTTTTACAATCAGATACCTTCTATATTTCACTTTTTAATCTACCACTCCTTTTTCAAATTAATAATCTTAGATGCATATTATTTTGCTTATTCAAAATAGTATCACTATTTTATCAAAGTGTCAACATAACATTATAATGATTAAGATAAATTTTTTGTCTCTTTTTGTAGAACCAGCTCTAAACGCTTTAACATCAATTTATCAAAGGATATCTTAATAGTTATACACCAATGATGCACACAGGTTTTTGAATGATAAATGTATCATTTGTTATTGAATATGTATCGTTCTTTTGATGGAGGACTGTTATATTGTTACTATTCTGATTACAAACAAATAATTGATTATTTATCAATTGATTACTACAAAAATGTCTGGGCCATTCTCCACTTACAGGAATAGAGATCTCTTTTTCCAATCTGCCATTTTCTCTCACATGAAAAAGAGTCAATGAATCTGATCCTCTATTAGAGGTAATCACTTTACCATCAAAGTATTGAATTTCTGCACCATAATTCTTCAAATTATTTACTGTTTCAATTTCCTGAATGCACTGTATAGAAGCTGCCCGATCAACATACTGATATACCAATACACTTGATTGATATTCATTGGCAACATACAGCACTGGCATATCAGGATGAAAAGCGATATGCCTTGGTCCGGCTTTTTCTGGTATTGTAATGCTTTGGGATGGAAACAGACGCATCTGCTTTTCATCCCATTGATAAATATATAATCTACTTTCGCCAATATCTGTCATGATAACAAAAGAAGTCTTTGGAATTTGCCGGACTGTATGTATATGAGAGTCTTGATTATTTGCAGAGGTGAAATCAATATATTCCACCTCTTTCTGCAGATCTCCCTTTTCATCCAAAGCATAAACAACAACGCCGGCTCTTGAATAATTGCTGACAAATAAATAATTTCCGCAGTCACTTACCTCCGCGTAACACGGTCCACCATGCGTCGGTAAACGCCCTTCTTCTTTCAGACGATGATTTTCATCATCCAGTTCATAGCAGACCACTTCTCCATCTTCCACTTCACTGACCGCATACACCCGATTTTTTACCGGATGCTTCGCTAAAAAGGATGGATTAACAATACCGTTCCTCTCTCCCAAACGTTCAATTTCACCAGATTCAGCATGTATTTTTAACCAATGAATACATGCTGAACCACCTTCTCCATAACAGCCGACAAGCACTTCTGTATACTGATTATCCATCTGATTTCCTCCTTATTGAAATACTCATAGCTAAAATTAGAGTAATTTTGACTTTTTAATAAATTGGCAGTACATGGAAGAATACATTAGGTGAAGCCATCCGGTAATAATAACTGCACCAGCCTAAGCCGCTGGATTCCTCTACATTTGGAGAGTAATATAATCTCTCTTGCTCCAGCTCATCAATTTCATCCACATCGCCCTTTATATACTCATTGATTCGTACACAAGCTGTATCTAACCGCTGTAATAATCCTCCATAACGGATATCAATTACTTCCCAGCCAAAAGGTTTGTTTAAGCATAGCCATTGCTTTCGATGAGCAGCTTGAAGTGTCTTCACACGCTCTATTACCTCTGGTATAACTCTCCCGGCAATATCCTGCAGTTTTTCTCTATCGGCTGCATCATAAGCTGCTTTCAATTCGACACCTAAATTTCCTTTTTTCGCAAGGACCCGACAAAGCTTTTCCGGCACATCAAAGAAACCACCCGGGGTCTGCTGATTATATTGTCTGATTTCCTCCGCGAGCTGCTCATAAAACACACCTACGTCCATCTTTTCAACATGCTTATCAAATAAGCCCAGCAGCACATCCTGCCATAATAAGAATTTAGAAGGATTGGTCTGCAATGTATTCCCTTTGTCCACACCCGGCGGCTGATCCATTTTATTCAACGTCAAAAGTGCATCTGGATCAATTCCGGTACAAAACAGAGCACGTTCCTTTACATGATTTACATCTATTTCTGGATGATAGGCATGTTCAGCATAATATTGCAGTCCATAAAGAGCATTGTATACATTGTTCTCATAGCCATCATCTCCCCAAAGTGTCACAAAAACATCTTCAATGCCCTCCTGCTTGCAGACAGTAAGTGCAGGTTCACTGGCAGTCAGGGAAATTTGATAGTTAGGGGCAAATGTATTCCACACCCACATGCCGCCAGCAAATGCCGGCGTACTGCCAAAACGCTTCAATTGCTGCAGCATTCGCTTATAATGCTCTTTATCTGCTTGAGCATACTGCCAATACATATATTGCACATTATCTGGCAGCTGATTAACAATATACTCTGGTAAGTCAGTCGTTTTGTCATAGCTGTCCCCCGTTTCGGAAGCCAGTTTTAAAAACATATCACTCCACATTACAGCATGCAGATGATATTTATCAGTTATCTCCACAATCTTATCCAAATGTGCCTTCATTAAATCAAAGCGGTTTTTAAACCCATTGATATTTAAATATCTGCCACGCCCTACCTCTTCCGCTTCATCCATGCCGATATGAATACGATTGCTCCGGAAAGGCTTTGTTGCTGCAGCAATCATACGGTCCAATAAATTATACGTATCGTCACTCTCTAATAATAAAGCCCCCCGCGTATCCTTATATTTATAAGCTGCATCCCATTTGAGAAACTCCTCTAAATGTGCCAAAGTCTGAATACAAGGAATCAGCTCTATTCCAAATTGATTTGCATAATCATCCAGCTCCCGCAGCTCCTCTTCACTATAGCGCCCGCGCATATAACCAAAATAAGGCTCTTCTTCTACTTCATATGTATCCTCCATATACAGCATAGCTGCATTATGACCCATCACCGCTAATTTCCGGATAAAATCCTTTAAAGTAGACAGCTTCATTGTCATATTACGCGATAGATCAAACATAGGTCCTACACTGGAAAACTGCATCTCCTCCTGAATACTAATCTGTTTATTTCCTTTGTTTAACTCTTCTAAAACTAAACCCAGCGCTCTGAAAAAATGACATGGCTGCTGATAGGTAATTGTTCCGGCTCCTTTATCAAATTCTACGATTAACCCTTTGACATGATTATCCTGCTTGCCCGTCAGCTTTGTTCCTCCTTTTTCCGCAACAGTAAATCCAAAAGCATCCTGTAATTCCTCAATTCCTGAGCGCAGATTTTCCACATCACCCTTAAACAAAATATCCAAATGTCTTCACCCCTTCATAATATATGCTGCTCACTTTAAATCATAACGTTATAATGTATTGCTTTATAAAAAAAGTTCTTCAAAGAGAACAACACTTAAATGATTTCTTTTTAATTTTGAAAACCCTTCCAAATAGTTAATTTCGCCTTTTATTCGTAAACTCCTTCTTTTTCTACAAAAAAATTTTAAATGCCAAATATTATTCCTGTGTTCTTCCGGCAGATGCATTTTTCTGCATAGAAAAAAGCAATGAACTGCGCAATCAGTTCATCGCTTTTTATTTAATCTTTTGCCATCGCAAATTCATGCTCATCTAATTTTTGTTCTTTATTATTGTTATTCAATGCAAAAATCGAGAAGATAACAAATAATACTACAATCGCACCCAGAATATAAAATGTTGTCTCATAGCTGGTCTGGTCATAAATCCAGCCAACTAATGCAGAAAAAACAATAACACCAATTTCACTCGATACCTTAAATCCAATTAGATAAACGGTTGCAGATAGCCGTACATCAAAGTTCGCAGCGATATATTTAAACACTGCAATCAATAGGATTGGTAATTCAACTGCGTGAAGCATTTTCATAAATGAAATACCAAATCCGCCTGTGACCATTGCTGAACCAATGATACGGAATGCCATGATACTTCCTGCCAATACAAGAGAACGCTTAATTCCGACCTTGTTAACGATAAATGGTGCCAGAAATAAGAAGATGGCCTCCACAAATACTTGTGCGGAGTTTAAGATTCCATAAACTGTATTACCATCGGCACCAGCTCCGGAGAACAAGCTTACAAAGTATACTGGGAAGAGCTGCTGGTCATACACTGTATAAATACATACTGTTCCAAACAGATATATAATTAAAAACCAGAATACCTTATTTGAAAATAAAAAGCGGATATCTTTCATAGATATATTAGAAACACTTTTTTCTTCCGTTTTGGAAACTTCCACCTTAAAAAATACGTTAATTAAAAGAAAGATAACTCCTGTTCCTGATGCAATCCAGAAATTAATATGCGGGTTAATGCTCATTAATGCTCCTGCACCGATGGCAGCAACAGCATAGCCTAAGGAACCCCACATCCGTGCTTTCCCAAATTCAAAATCGTATTTACGGCTCAGTTTTTCAGTAAAGGATTCCAAAAATCCTGCCCCGGCAATAAAGCCTGCTCCTAAATAGATAGCGCCGACCGCTGCACCAACATAAAAATTATTTAAAAGTAAAGGTTCATATACATAAACAACAAATGGTGCGATAAAAACCAGTACCACACTCTGTAACCAGACCAGATTTTTCTTCGTGCCCAACTTATCCTGCATATACCCATAAAGAATCATAAAGAATAAAGAAAAGAATGAGTTGAACGAATAAATTGTCCCTACCTGTGCGCCAGTCAATCCAAGACTGTTATTCAGCCAAATTGCATAGAAGGACCACCAGATAGACCACGTAATAAAGAAGAAAAAGAGATAACCGGATGAAAACCAATACTTACTGTTCTTTAAAAAATCCATTTCTATAAGATCCTTTCTTTATATACTGGGGGAGGAGCAGTTTTACTCCACTACCCAGCCGATATTATTTCCAAATAGAATTCAGGTTTGTACATGTTATATTTTCTATCTGCAATGCTTCATTTACAGTGAATATTTCCAGTTGCACTACTGTTCCTTTTGGATAAATCAGATTTGTAGATACGCTCAATCCTTTATTTAAAAATATCTCTACGGATGATCTATCAATAATCGCTTGCAGCTCCTGAACATCCAAGCCATGTAAGCTGCCTTTTATTTCTTCCGGAAAATCCTCTGAAAAGTCGGTTAATCCTTCAGTACGGTAGAGCGTATAGGTGTCTTCTGCTTTATTGAGTTCTAAACAGAATACTTCATCTTGATCTGTAACAAATTTCATGCCCCATTTCGTGCTGGCTGACGTTTTAGAAATCTGTAGATTTACTTGTCCAGTATCACTAATTCCATAGCTTTTTGTTGTATCCGTCTGAATGTCTATATTCTGATAAGATATTACTTCTTTATTGTTATCTGTGATAATCGGTTCTTGCTTTAAGAAAAGATCTCCACCTACTTCATTTAAAGACATCTTCCGCACCAGACTCATTGCACTGCGCCAAGGAGATACAGGAACAACCCCTGCGTACTGCCAATTATTCATCCAGCCAATCCAGTACATGTCTTCTGTATTATCCCAGCTGACTGCCGCGTAAAAGTCTTTTCCTGTGTCTGCCCATTTTAAGGCATCCTCCGATTTTTCATTCGGATGAAATTCTTTTCCATCAAAGCTTCCCGTAAAGTAATAAACTGCCGAACCTCCATTAGGCCCATCATCATTAATGCTTACAATAAGAACCCATTCCTTTTTAGAGCTGTTCTCTACCGGTAAATAAAGCAGGTCTGGACATTCCCAAACACCGATATGGGAAGGATATTCTTTTCCAAATGACGATAGATATGTCCAATCAATTAAATTAGGTGAACCATAAAACTGAATATGGTCTCCACACGCTAATACCATTACCCATTGCTCACTGTCTTCATGCCAGGAAACCTTTGGATCACGAAAATCCTTTATTTTTGTATTTGGAATAACTGGGTTCCCTTCATACTTTGTCCAAGTTCTTCCTTTATCTTTACTGTAGGCGATACTTTGCTGCTGACTCTCGCCATCATGTGTAAATATTGCGACCAATCCTCCGGAACCGTTTTCAAACAAGCCACTTGTATTATTTTTATCTACGACTGCTGATCCGGAGAATATCGTTCCTAATTCATCTGGAGCTAAAGCAATCCCATGTTCTTCCCAATGGTACAGGTCTGTGCTTGTTGCGTGTCCCCAGTGCATATCTGCATGATCATTAGCATTCGGGTTGCGCTGATAAAATAAATGATACTCTCCTTCATAGTAAACAAGGCCGTTCGGGTCATTAATCCAGTTTTCCTTTGGTGTGAAATGAAGCTGTGGTCTATGTTTTTCTTGATATGACATTAAAATCTCCCTCTCTTAAAATTATCTTATATTTATGAAAACCATTGAAAACGGTATCAGTAATTTCTATGTACTATCATCTTATATTTCAGTAAATATGTCAACCGGTTGACATAAATTTTCATAAATTATTTTTAAGTAATAGAAATGTGAAACTTCTGTGAAGAAGCTGCTCACTTTTTGATTGCTTTTTTTGACAGCTTTTCTATTCCCTCCTCTAGTCCTCTTTCAAAATAAGAATCTATCATTCAAATGTGGGTACAGCTTTTTTATAAATAGTTTAATAATCTCCTGACAATTAAAAAAAGATGAATCCGGCAATACTCTCAGCCTTTGATTCATCTCCACTAAAATTATTGTTTTACTGCCAGAGCAATACAGCCCTTGACACCCTGTTCATCATTCAATCCTGGAGCAACAATTAATTCATCTACATTTTCCACTTCAATGTAGCCATTCAATAATTCCATAAATTTTTCACGAATCATTGGGTAGAGCTTTTCCTGTTTCATCACTCCTCCACCGAGAATGATTTTTTCTGGTGAAAGTATAACAAAATAGTCCATTATTGCCTGCGCAAGATAATACGCTTCTATTTCCCAGACATGATCCTGATCAGCCAAGTCTGCTCCTTTTCGGCCATAACGGGCTTCAATTGCCGGTCCTGCAGCCAGCCCCTCTAAACACGTGCCATGACTTGGGCATGCTCCTTCAAATGTATCTTCTGGATGTTTTTTTAATAAAACATGTCCCATTTCTGAATGGTTTTTCCCCTGGAATGGCTTCCCATCTTGAACAAGACCTGCTCCGATACCTGTACCTACTGTTATGTAAAGACAGCTCGAGACATCTTTTCCAATACCATATTCATATTCTCCCATACTAGCAACAACAACATCTGTATTGATTGCTACAGGGACATTAAAGCGTTTTTCAAGCTCTTCCATAAGCGGATAGTAACGCCAAGGAATTTTAGGCGTATTTTCAATCGCACCATAATTATCACTGCCTGCACGCAAATTGATTGGCCCGAAAGCTCCTACTCCTAATTTTTCAATTTTATGCTTCGAAAAGAATTCCTCCACTTTTGCTAATGTCTCTTCCGGTGTTGTTGTTGGGAAAGCAGTTCGATCTAATATAGTGCCGTCCGGATTCCCTACTGCACATACAAACTTTGTTCCACCTGCTTCAATTGCTCCTATCATCTTGGATAACACTCCTATCTCTGTTATATGTTTGATTATTATAGCAGATTTTTCTTACTGCGTTGCTTTTTTATTTTTTCTAAAAGTAGATTGAGAAATATTCTTTCACTTTTATCCCCCTGTTGTTTCTCCTTTCCAAAGGGAAACCGGGAATGTTTTTTCTTTCGTATCATGCGTTTTCCCATCAATCTCCTGAATCAATGTCTCTACAGCATTTTCCGCGATTTGATATGTAGGCTGAATAATCGTCGTTAACTTAGGATAAATGGAACGGATTAGACTTGTCCCATCATAACCGATAATTTTTAAATCCTGCGGTACACGATAACCCAGACTTTCAGCATACTGCATTGTACGGACAGCCAGCAAATCATCACTTGCAAAAATACCATCTACATCTGGACGCTCCTTGAAAAGCTGTTTGATGATATCAATATTACTCTCTAAAAAGGCAACATCAGGAATATGATAGGTTTCCGCAGTTCTTCCAGCCTCCTGCATCACTTTTTCATATGCGTATTGTCTATTATTTGCCGGTGTTTCCAAGCTGGCATCTCCATTAATATGAATAATTTTTTTGCATCCTGCTTTTATCAGCTCTCTGCTCGCCATTTCTCCCCCTTGAAAGTTGTCTGAGCTGACAACATGAATATTCTCTGCTAAATAATGGTCAATTGCAACTGCAGGAAATTGCTGTTTCTTATCTATCAATCCGCGATTATAAGTAACCACAATTACACCATCCACCTGATTGCGACGCAGCATTTCCCAATATTTCTTCTCTTTATCTGCTTCATGAAGACTATTACAGAGCAGAACTTTATAGCCTCTTTCATCACAAATATTTTCAATATAGGCAACTAATTCTCCAAAAAAGGGATTGCTGGTGGAAGGAACAATCACACCGATTAAGTAACTGCGCTTGTTATACAAGGAACGCGCAAGGTCATTGGGGACATAATTGATTTCCTTCATTGCTTCAAACACTTTTTCTTTCGTTTTACTGCTGATATATCCTCTGTCATTTAATACACGGGAAACCGTTGTTGGGGAAACTCCAGCTACCTTCGCAACATCCTGGATTTTAGGTTTCATATAAAATCTTCTCCTTTAAACCCGCTTTCTTTATCTATTCTTAAGCATAAAGGCTTTCTTTAGTGAAGTAAAGAACGGGTATACCGGAAAATATAAAAAGTCTTATAAGGTATAAAAATACTTTATACCTTATAAGACTCCTCTCTGCCGAACTACAACGCTTCTTTCACAGCAGCCGGCAATTCCTCTTCTTTCACTTCATCATACGAAGAAACTTCATCATCCTTATTCACATAGAGCATGAGATATGCTCCTTGACGCAATTCTTTTTGTGCAGAGAATCTAACTTGAATTTCTTCTCCATTTTCTGTATAAGCAGGCTGCTCATACCAATAAGTGTTCATTATCTCCCCTGTATCCAGCTTATCTTCTTCTGCGCTTACTCGTTCACCAACCTGCACATAAACATTGTCTTTTCCTGCTCTGTTAAAGTCTACTGTCATCAAAACAACTACAGCAGCCACAAATAAGACTACTACACCAACCACCAAAGCTACTATTTTCTTCATTTTACCCCTCCTGTGTGACAGTCTGAGTGATTGTTTTATTAAATCCCCTGACTGTGATCACGTAGTATAAAATATAAATCATTGTATAAGCCGCCATCCAAATAATAACCGGCTCCCACAGGTTCATTTGCAATAGATTAGAAAATGCCATCAAGGCAACTGTCCCATGTGTTAATCCCAATATTAGCGGTGCCAGAAAAATGAGACCGACCTGATAACGGATTGTTTTTTTCATTTCCTTTTTAGAAACACCAATTTTATATAAAACAGCATACTTATCCTTATCTTCTTCTGCTTCTGTCATCATTTTAAAGAAGATAATACTGCCAGTAGCCACTAAAAATACTAATCCTAAAAAGCTGCCGACAAATAACATCGCACCGGAAGCCTCAATGGAATCCTGATAGCTTTGCACTGCACTGGAGAATCTTTCTGTTTTAGCTTCCAGCTCTTTAGAAAGTTCTAAATGATCCTTATAGTTGGCAGTCTGTACTGCCTGATAAATGGCATTTTCTCCATCCAATTCTTGAAAAGACGCATCATCAACAACTAAGACTGTTCCCGGTAAGGTAGGAGCATTAAACAATGGTTTTTCATAAAACTGGTCCACTGTTTTTTCGTCATCATCTATTTCAACTGTGCCGACTTTATCCTTCCACCGTTCATCAAAATAAGGGTCAATCATCACTGCCTCATCTTGTTCCAAATCTACGTTTCCAACATCCCAGCCAAGCGCTTCTGTCAATTTCATAAATGTTTCTTCATCAATGACATAATAGGACTGATCATAAGTTTCTCCTGGTACAACAATATCCTTTGCTTCAAAGCTGACAGCATCTTCAACTATTTCCGTATCTATATCTTGTTCCTCCCCTTCCCACATAAAGGAGAAAGGTATATTTTCTTCCACACTTTTTTCTGTATTATAATACGTACCGAATATCGCTCCGCCTGCTGTAATAGTTGTTGCACTTAATGTTGCGATAATCGTTAATGTTTTTGCGTTCCCGCGAATCCGATAAAGAAGCTGGGAAGATGTCATTAGATTAAGCCCTTTCCAAGCCCAACTTTTGCTTTTCTTCAATAGATTTAAAACATAAACAAGAACACTGCTAAATAATAGATATGATCCTAAAACTGTCAAGCCAATAATTACAAGCGGCATCGCCAAGCCAAATATCCGCCAGACAGAAGAAGTCATTAAGTCCTGCAGAGCCAGCCAGTAAGCAGCAGCTAAAGCAATTACTCCAATTATTGCTGAGACGACGCGCGCTTTCGGCTGCGCTTCTCCTTGTTTCTCAGCATGGAATAAATCAATCAGTTTAAACTTATAAATAACTCGATAGCCAAGCAGAGAAGTAACTAAGAAAATAAGGAAGAAAACAATCACTGTCTCAATAACTGCCTGCATCGAAAATGCAAAACCGACAGAAAGAGATAATCCCATTAACTTTAATAAAAGGGATAATAAAGCTTGAGACAACAAGAAGCCTAAACCCACACCCACCACTAAAGCAACCAGTCCGATTACGATATTCTCAAAGAATAGTAAAAAACCGATAGACCGTTTGCGTACACCAAGTAAAGAATAGAGAGCAACTTCTTTCTTTCTTTTTTTCATAAAAAAGGAATTAGAGTACAGAATAAAAATTGCAACAAAAATCATCAGTACAAAGGCTGAAGCGCTCATTACCGCCTGCATTTGTTTCGATGTCTCTGCTAATCCGCTGATATCATCACTATGCTTTAACATCGCAAAGGTAAAATAAATAATAATTGAGAAAATCGTGGAGCCGATATATAATCCATAGCTCTTCATATTTCTGCGAATATTTTTTAATGCTAACTCAAACAAGGTCATTCCCGTCACCGCCTACTTCTGCCAATTCATCTAATATCATCTGGAAAAATTCCTTCCTTGTGCACGTTCCGCGGATAAGCTCCTGCGAAAGACCTCCATCTTTTATAAACAGGATACGCCTGCAAAAGCTCGCTGCATAAGCATCATGAGTTACCATCATAATTGTTGTTTCATGCTCTTTATTCAGACCGCTTAAGCTTTCTAATAAATCTGTAGCTGATTTGGAATCAAGGGCACCTGTCGGCTCATCTGCAAAAATGATCTTTGGGTTCGATACCAGTGCTCGGCAGGAAGCCGTACGCTGCTTTTGACCGCCAGAAATTTGATAAGGATACTTATCCAATAAATCCTCTATACCAAAGGTCCTGGAAATAGTGTTTACCTTTTCTTCAATTTCCTTCGCCGGCTGTTTAGCAATTGCTAATGGCAGCAGGATATTTTCCCGCACTGTTAAAGAATCTAATAAATTATAATCCTGGAAAATAAATCCTAGATGATCCCGGCGGAAATCTGCTAATTTATCCTCTTTCATCTTAGCGATATTGTCTTCTTCCACATAAATATCACCTTTTGTCGGAGTATCGATGGTTGCTAATACATTGAGAAGCGTCGATTTCCCTGCGCCAGAAGGCCCCATAACACCAACAAATTCTCCATGATCAATGGTAAAGGAAATATCTTTTAGCGCTTGAAATGAATTAGCGCCTTTTCCATATATTTTTTCTACATCATTTACTTTTAATAAATGCTCCATTATTTATGCACCTCTTTATATATGCTGTAAACTTTCTATATCTTTACTATAGCCCCCCATCCTTAAACAGCCATCAATACAACCTTACAAAATGTTTAAATCACACTCATAGTTGATGATTTCCTGTTAAGATAGTAATAATTCAACTTTTTAGCCAATAATAAAAACGAATTCACTATACATAAAACAAGAAAGGTGTGGACTTTATATGGAAAAGCCAAAAATATTAATTGTTGATGATGAACAGGATTTATGTCAATTAATGAAAACAGCGCTTCAAAAAGAGGGGATGACGGAAATTGCCACAGCTGGCTCAATCAAAGAAGGATGGCTGCAATTTACTAAATTTGAGCCGGATTTGGCAATATTAGATGTCATGCTCCCAGATGGGGAGGGGTATGATTTATGCCGGAAAATCCGTGAAACATCTCGTATTCCAATCCTGTTTTTGTCCGCTAAATCAGACGAAATAGATAAAATACTCGGACTTGCTATCGGCGGTGATGACTATATTACCAAACCATTCAGTCCAAAAGAGATGGCTTACCGTGTCAAAGCCCAGTTGCGCCGGGCGGGCATTTACACTATGGAAGCAGCAAGCTCTCATGCACCAGCAAAAGCAGATAAAAATATCGGTGTCTTTACAATCAACGGGGATGAAACGGAAATAAGCAAGGATGGGGAGGTCTTAGAGCTGACAGCTAAAGAGGTAGGGTTAATGGCCTGCTTTATGCGCAATCCAAAGCATATTTTAAGCAAGGAAACGTTATTTGAAACCGTATGGGGCGAAGAATTTTATGGAGCTGATAACACTTTAATGGTGCATATCCGCAGACTGCGGGAAAAAATTGAAGAAAACCCGTCAGCCCCTGCTTATATTGTTACTGTAAAAGGACTGGGATATCGTTTTAATCCATAAAACTTTATATCCCGCACAGTTAAGGAGTTATATATTTTTTGAATTTGAAAAAGGAGCAAATACATCATGAAATGGAAACTGACCATCCGCTATCTTATTTCCATTCTTAGTATTGTCTTTATCGTCAGTATTGTTAATACAGTTATTCTGATTGCGTTATTGCTTTCCCAGCATAATGAAGATCCAGAAGATATTATACATGACACAGGGGAAAACTTTACCCGCGCCTTTTATTATAATTTGTCAATCGAAGACGGTGTTCCTGTTGTCTCAGAAAAAGGAAAGGATGCACTGACCCGCTTTGGAGCCTGGCTGCAGATATTGGATGAAAATGGGAATGTTATCTCGGATGAATACGCACCAGAAAGTGCTGCCACACATTATACACCTGTAGAATTAGTTCATAAATACAAATATATGGATAATGATTTGAACACATATTTTATTGGAGAATATGAGGGCTACAGCTATATTGTCGGCGTTCCAGATTCCAAGCAGCAACGGACAATCATTATGGCGGATCCGCAGCAGGTATTCACGTATGCTTCCCAGTTCTTAGGCGCAATTGTTATCGTTGACTTAATTATCGCTTTTATTGTCGGATTTCTGTTCAGTACTGTGCTGACAAAGCCTGTCTCGCGGATAATCGAACGGATCAGCGAACTGAAGGAAAGAAAGTTTCAGCCAAAAAAGATGAAACGGCCCGGAGTCTTTAAGCGTGTATTCGCCAACTTAAATGATGTATCTGAAACCTTGCAGGCACATGAAAATGAACGACAAAAGCTGGAGCAAATGCGCAATGAATGGATCAGCAATGTTTCTCATGATATTAAAACACCGCTCGCATCCATCCGCGGTTATGCGGAACTGCTGCGCAATGACGAAATTTCTCCAGAGGAAAGATTGGAATATGCCGGGGTTATTGAACGCCAATCGCTTTATATGAAAGAGTTGCTGGATGATTTTAATCTGACCATGCGCCTCAGAAACCAGGATATGTCACTTAATCTTCAGGAAACCCGGATAGAAGGCTTTGTCAGAAAAATAATTATTGATTTATTGAATGATCCGCAATTTCAAACACATGAAATTGACTTTAGCAGTAATGCACCTGAGTTAACCTGGGAGATTGACCAGCATTTAATGAAAAGAGCTTTATTAAATTTTATTTTAAATGCCTTAATCCATAATGATGATGATGTAAAAGTGACAGTAGAAGTAGCAGAAAACAGCATTATTATCCGTGATAATGGAAGAGGAATAAAAAAAGAAGAACAGGCACAAATTTTTGACCGTTATTACCGGGGCACCAATACAACATCACGCGGTACAGGTCTTGGATTAGCTATTTCAAGGGATATTATTCAGGCGCATGGCGGCAGGGTAGAGATGAAAAGTGAGGTTGGAAAAGGCACAATGTTTAAAATTATTATAAAGTGATACCTGGAGTAAGGAGGAGCAATATTGTTCCTCCCTGCCCAAAGCGGCTACAGTTTCTTTTTGTTTAAAATAAAAATCGATAGATAGAGAAATAACAAAGATAAGGAAATAGAAATAAGCATTGCAGGCATATAATTGCCTAAGCTGGAAATCCCCTGCAGGAAGTTAATATTTTCACTAGTAAGTGTAATGGGATTATAATGTTTTAATTTATCAAAGATATTCACGATAAATAAAAGGACCACAAACCCTCCTGTCAGCAACAAGCCCTCATAACTGTTTCTGGAGATGGTAGAGGTTAAAAGTATCGCTGTTACTAATAAGATTCCAAAGATCCATAATGGAAGAACTGCCAGAAAAACATGCGGGCTGTTATCATCCGTAAAATAATAAAGCGTATAGACCCAGGTCACAAAAAATGCTAAAAACATACAAAGAGTCCATTGAAGAATTAAATAAATACTTTTACTAATCACGACAGTAGATCGCTTTAATCCTTTTGTAACAAGATTAACCAGCGTACCTTTGCTTACTTCCCCACTCATTGTTCCACTGAACAAAAGCGTAATCACGATTAACCCCATTTGGGTCATGCTTTGATAAAATTGCCCCCAGGAATCCAGAGAGGACGGTTCCGGGATATTCACCGGCAGTGCATCCCCAAAGCTCATCTCGATAATATCCGGTGTTAATATCGCTATCAACGGATTCATAATGCCTAAAATAAGAAAAAAAATCATTAATATAAATAATTTGGATGTACGCCAGCTTTCTAAAAATTCCTTTTTGGAAAAGTAATAGATATTTTTCATTGAATCACCTCCAAAAAGATAGATTCCAGAGAAGGATTCATTTTCCTTAAAGAAATCGGCATCGTTTTTTTAGCTATCAAGCTTTCTAAAAGCGCTGCAGCTGTCTCTGCATAATCTTTATTATAAGAAATAATAACCTGATTCCGTTTGTTTGTCTTCTCAACCTCTGTAATGACTCCTTGCTCTTTTAAAGCATTAAGCTCTGCAGTAAGAGCAGAAAAATTTGCCACTTCATCAAAAAATAATTCTATTTGCGGTTTCGCATAGGTTTGCTTCAACTCTTCTATCGATGAACTTACCTTCAGCTTTCCTTCATCTAAAATTCCTACATAATCGCAGATACGCTCCACATCTCCTAAAATATGAGTAGAAAATAAAATGGTCATTTTCCCTTTTAAAGATGCCAGGAGTTCTAAGAATTCATTTCTTCCCTCAGGGTCTAACGCAGAAGTCGGCTCATCACAAATAAGTAATTCCGGATTATTTAACATTGCCTGCGCAATACCTAACCGCTGTTTCATTCCTCTGGAAAAGCCCTTAATTCTCTTTTTATTTCCTTCCAGACCTACCAGTGCCAGAGTTTCTTTTATTCTCTGTTTTTGTTCTGCTTTTTTTAATCCGGTGATTTCACCACAGAATGTTAAATATTCTTCTGCAGACATGTACGGATAAAATTCTGGAACATCTGATAAATAACCTGTGATTCGGTTCGTTTTTGTGTTTCCAAAGGTTACTTTTTCTCCTCCGACAAATATATCTCCTCTTGTCGTTTCCTCAAGTCCTAAAATCAGCTTCATCGTCGTTGTTTTACCTGCCCCATTTCCTCCTACAAAGCCGAATATGGAACCAGTGGGAACGCCTAAATGAAGTCCGTCCAGAACCTGCTTGGAGCCAAAGCTTTTAGAAACATTCTTTACCTCTATAATATTCATTCATTATCTCCTTTCCCAAACACGAAATAAAAAACAGGACCAATGAGTTGTAGAATCACAACAATAAAAATCCACATACCTTTCGTGCCGAACCGGTAATTTGGATGCTTTATCACATGAACCAGTGCTGTAATCATCAGCGTAAATTGCAGTATAATCAGCGGTATTAATAGTGGTAAATGATCCATTAAAAATGAAATACCATTCATTTTCCTTCCTCACTTTCCAACAGGCGCTTTAACTGCATATTTATCTGCTGAAATCTTTCTTTTTCCTGTAAATTTAAAAATAAAGGATTATCTACAACTGCACTTATAAAATTTTCTTTTACCAGCATAGAGTCTCTTGGCATCTGATTGCCGATATCCAGATTATTAAACCAGTCATCTACTTGATCAAAATAATCGTCACCATGAAGAACTACCGGGAAGCTGATTTCCTTTATTACCTCTGTAAATTCCTCCAGCATAGAGAGTGCCGCATGCCCCTCTTTTATTTGTGCATAACCAAAAGCAGCTGATAATTGAAAATTCATCAAAGCCACCGGATGTAACGGAGCGAGTTCAAAGGTATCTGCAATTGCTTTTCCTCTTTGAACAGTCTCTTTAAATTTATCAGGTGATTCTATTAATAGCTGCAAATAATTTGTAAATGCACTCATTACGATAATAACGTACTGAAATAATGCACTTTGAAGCGTTCCAATTGCCCGATCTGTCTCTCCTTTCATTTGGAAGGCTCCTGAAATTAAGCTTTCCACAGGAAAAATACCAGGAGGATATTCACCAAGAATTTCTAAAACCTGGTCTGCCTCTTTTAACGTAAATAATGAATAGGCTTCCAGCTTAAAAGCCTTTGTAATCAGTTCTGGATCTTTTGCCTGTGTACGGACATGAACAAATAAATCCTTTGCCTCGTTCATATAGCGTTGATTTTTTTCCTCCCCGTCTTCTCCGGGAAGGCGGTCAATATGATTCATGATAAGCAGCCCCATTTGCAGTATAAATGGATAGCAGGAATAATATCTGCGGATAAAACTTCTGATGGAAACTAAGACATCCTCTGCCGGCTTTGTTTCAAAGGCACCCTTTAATGAAGCATATATATGCTGAATCTCTTTTGGATCCAGCTGTGATTCATATCCCAGCAAGGAATCAATACTTACATTAAAATATGCAGCAAGCATGGGAAGAGAGGTGATATCCGGATATGTTTGCCCTGTCTCCCATTTGGAAACAGAAGCCTTGGAAACACCAATAAAATCTGCCAGCTCCTGCTGCGTAATCTTTTTCTCTTTTCTTTTTTCCGTAATAATAGGGCCAATGTTCATTCTCATAGGAACTCTCCTCTCTTCTTTATTGTATGTTTTATCATGAGGCTATACAATGGAGTTATTGTTAACTAATAAAGCGTGAAATCAACTAATACGATACTTCATTTAAATCGCTAAAAAATTACATACAAAAATGCCTGCAGACAAATCTCTGCAGACATTTTTCTTTGCTTTCTCTAGTGACTCACACCACTGCTTTTGTAACCCGTATTTGCCTTCACCTTCACCTCTGCATAACGTTTTATATCCTTTTCCTTCGATAAAAGTGTTCCTAAATATCCGCCCAGGAATCCCAGAGGTACGGATACAAGTGCCGGATTGGTTAGAGGGAAAATTGGCTCCCCTACAAATAATGCTGCACCTTCGATTGGCGAGAAAACACTCGGACTAATCGATACAAGAATTAATGCGGATAATAATCCTGTCAGCATCGCTGTTACTGCCCCTGCAGTATTGAACCTTTTCCAATAAACTGTGTAAATAATAACCGGTAAATTGGCACTTGCCGCAATACAAAAGGCCAGCGAAACAAGGAATGCTACGTTTAAATATTGGGCAAATAACGCTAAAACAATGGACAAAACAGACACAGCCAATGATGCGTAGCGTGCAGCTTTCACTTGTTCCCTCTCTGTCACATTTCCTCTTTTAATAATTTGACCATATAAATCATGGGCAAATGCCGAAGCACCAGAAAGCACAAGTCCTGCCACTACAGCTAAGATCGTTGCAAAAGCAACTGCTGAGATAAAAGCAAACAGGATGTCTCCACCAACAGCCTGCGCAAGCAATGGTGCAGCCATATTGCCGCCCGGATTTGCCGCAATGATAGTATCATGGCCTACAAATGCTGCTGCACCAAAACCTAAGAATAATGTCAGTACATAAAATATTCCAATCACCCATGTTGCGATAACAACAGAGCTTCTTGCTGTTTTTGCATCCCGGACAGTGAAAAAACGCATTAGAATGTGCGGTAATCCTGCCGTCCCAAGTACTAAAGCTAACATAAGCGATATGGTTCCGAGTGGTTCTGTATACTGCAGTCCAGGCATTAAATATGCTTCTCCATGAGCAGTAACAGTTTTAACGTCCGTAAACATTTGTCCAATATTAAAATTAAATTTTAATAAGACGAGAAATGTCATAATGACCATTCCAGCCATCAGAAGAACAGCTTTTACAATTTGTACCCAGCTCGTCGCAATCATCCCGCCAAACAAAACGTAAATTGTCATCATCACACCAACAATCAGCACCGCCATCCAATATTTAATGCCAAATAATAACTGTATCAAGGCTCCTGCTCCTACAAGCTGGGCAATCATATAAAACGTACTGATTGTTATCGTATTCAGTGCAGCCGCTCCCCGAACCTTTCGCGCATCAAAACGGGAATTAATCATATCAGCCAGTGTATATTTACCGAGGTTACGCAACGGTTCAGCTACAAGGAACAGAACAACTAAATAGGCAATCAAAAATCCGATACTGTAGAAAAAACCGTCAAAACCAAATAGTGCAATGGCACCTGCAATTCCCAGAAAAGATGCTGCTGATAAATAGTCACCCGCAATCGCCAGACCGTTCTGCAGCCCGGTGAGTCCTCCGCCGGCAGTATAAAAATCCCCTGCTGTCTGCGTCTTTTTAGCAGCAAAAAAAGTGATAACTAAAGTTAATAAAACAATAGCAAGAAAGAGGATAATAACTGTTGCACTCATTGTTCTTCTCCTCCTTCTTCCATCTCTTTTATAATTTCATCCGCCTGTTTATCAAAGACCGCTGCTTTTTTTACATAGACTGTGCATAAAACCCACGTCATGATAAACTGAGCTAACGCAAACAACCATACCCAGGAAATATCACCGATTACCGGTGTGTTTAAAAAAGTTGTATATGAGGTTAAAACCGGTAGTAAGAAATAAAATACCATGAAAAAGATTGTTAACGGTACAATAAATTTTTTCCGATCATGCATCAGCTTTTTAAAGGATTTGCTTTCCGTTACTTGTACAAAATTAATTTCTTTTGCAGGCTCCTGCTTATATTCTTTTTCTGCACCCATCCGCATCCTCCTCGAAAATCGGAATGAAAAGTTTTTAGACGATATCCCTACGCCAGAGAAACCTTCCAGCTCCATAAAGTAACATTGACCAGCTTCTCTCTTTATGATTCGTTCAGCTCTTCTTACCCTTTCCCTTAACAAGCATTAAAAATTATTATTTTCTAAAGCTCGGCATTCCTCCTTCAACCCTTTGTTAACCCTTTTGTAAACGCTTTCTAAATTATAAAGGAAGATGGATGCGTACGTATGCGAATTTGTTTCAATGGTTTAAAATTACGTTTGAACGGTTGGAATTTTGTCATCAATGGTTAACTGCCAAATAAATCAAAAAGATGCTTTCTTGCTGTACGGCTGACTGGAATCTTCGTCTGATTTTTATCCTGTAATGTGATGTTGCTTGCCCCATTAAACCATGGTGTAATCTCCTGTATATGATTCAAATTAACAAGGTAGCTGCGATGTGTCCTGAAAAAAGCATGACCTTGCAGTTTCTTTTCCAGCTCCTGTAATGACATCCTGCTGTAAATCACCTTGTCCTCTGTGTGAATCTCTAACATCCGCTTATATGGTACAGCATAATAAATCGCATCAGGGGATAAGACAATTGTCCGGTCATCATTATCGATTAAAAGCTTACTTGATGAAGGAATACTTTGTTTTGATAACTGTTTATCTTTACTTTTCAATTGCCGCATCCGCTTGCGGAGACGATTCATTGCCTTTTGAAATCTCTCTGTATCATACGGCTTCAGCATATAGTCAACCGCTTCTATATCGAAAGCTTCGACTGCATAATCATCATATGCAGTTGTAAAAATAAATAATGGTGTTTCTATATAAGCAAGCTCCAATATTTTCTTCGCAGCCTCTATCCCCCGCATACCAGGCATATGCACATCCAAAAAGATAACATCGGGCTCATACTCTTTATACAGTTCTACCAGCTGCTCCCCTGTCTCCGCACTCGGCAGAAGCTTTATGTCTTGTTCCCTTTCCAATAAATATATCAATTCTTCACGTGCCAATTGTTCATCTTCAGCAACCATGGTATGGATTTTCATCATAAAAATCTTCCTTTCTAATCTTCACGATATGGAATAGTAAAATAGACCTCGCTTCCGCCTTCAGACAAATTCCGTACATGTAAGCGGGCTTCTTTACCCAGCAGATTAATTAAGCGCTGGTTGACATTATATAAGCCTGTTCCACCATGCTGCTTTTCTGCCAGTACAGTCTCTCCAGCCTGCTGTAAAATATGATCAGGAAATCCTTGACCATTATCCTGCACACTTATCTTTATCCGCTCATCAAACCGCTCCATCCTCACATCTATTCTTCCTTCCTCTGAAACATGTTCTAACCCGTGCCTGACACTATTTTCAACTAAAGGCTGAATTGATGACGGCGGGATTAACAGGTGAGAGATTCCTTCCGGCTGTAAAAAATATATTTGTAGTCTGCTCGTAAATCGGGTCTGGATAATCTCGATATACGCTTTTACATGCTCTGTTTCTTTTTCCAATGGTACAAGCTGCGTCGATACAAGCTTCAGGTTAAAACGCATAAATTGCGCTAATTGAACTGTTATATGTCTTGCTTTTTCAGGATCTTTCCGAAATAATGCAGCGATCATATGCAGTGTATTAAATAGAAAATGCGGATTAATTTGTGCTTGTAAATTGCTTAACTCTGCATCACGGGTATGCAATTCGAGCCGCTCTGCTTTAATTGTTTTTAATTGATTAGCAATCAGTTGACCAAGCCCCTCAGCCAGCATCAGCTCTACCGGACCAATATGCTGTGGCTTGCGAAAGTATAACTTAATCAGCCCGATGGTTTGCTGCGCTTCCAAAATTGGGATAATAATTACAGCTTCCAATGGACAATTTTTATGCGTACATTGAATTTCTGTCTTAGAGTAAGCAACCAGTGTCTCCTTTGATGCTAATGCCCGTCTGGAAATTTGTGTTGTTAACCGATTGCCGATTTTATGATGATCTCCTCCCAACCCCTTATGCGCCATTACTTCCCTTTCGTCTGTCACTGTAACAGCTGCTAATTTCAAGCGTGCATAGAGCAAATCGGCGAGTCCTTCTGCCTTGCTCTGAAATGATTCCTCCTTTAGAAAAGGCAACGCCTCCTCAGCAATAGTTAATGCCTGTCTCGTTGCAAATGCTGCTTCATTTTCCTGTTCTCTGAGCACAATAGCAATCATTGCTGTAAAAATTGCAATAGCAATACTGTTGGATAATACAACCGGCAAGCCGATAACATTAATCAGCTCAATCATTGTTCTGTCCTGTGAATCAAAAATAAGTAATAAATGCATCAATAATATCGGGGGAAATATGCCGATAAACAGTGCTTTTATCGGTGATATAACACGCTCCTGCGAAAAAAAGCGTGCCGTAAACCCAGCAAGCAGTCCTGTCAGCGGATTCACGAGGCTGTTAGCCACAAAACCGATTCCTCCGAGAAAAAACAAATGTGTCCCGGCAATGATTCCGGCTCCTAAACCAACTGCCGGACCTCCAAGCAGCCCGGCAATTACAATAGCAACCAGACTGGAGCTTACCACCATTTGATCATCTTTTACATTCCAAACGAATTCATTCACCACTGTGAAGTCATTCCCGATTACTACTCCGGTTAATGTGCCCGCAATCCCGAACAAACCAAATACGCACGCATGAATCCCGGCCATTTTAAAGCTGAACTCATTGTAAAGCAGCGACCTGAACCCAGGACTTCGTGTCAAAACAAAGGCAATAACTAATAATAGACCTAAACGTTCGAATAAAACGACTGTCAAATTCATCACGATCGATCTCTCCTTAAGATAATCCCTGTTTGCGCACGAAGATAGAATGATGAAAATGGAATTGCACTTTCTTTTTCCCGTGACAGTACCGTTCCCAGATATGCTCCTAAAAATCCGGCAGGAATCGCAATTATCCCAGGATTATAAAGGGGGATTAAAGGATCGACAGCAATCCAGCCGCCATCCGGATTCATGATATGCGGTCCCAAAAGTAAAAGCAGCAGGGACACTGTTAATCCGGAGATCATTCCGGTAATTGCTCCACTCTGGTTAAAGCGCCGCCAGTAGATGGTAAATAAAAGTACAGGCAAATTACTGGATGCTGCAACAATAAATGTTAAGGAAACGAGGAAGGTTACATTCATATGCCGTAATCCAAGCGCAAGTAAAGTAGATAGAAGCCCGATAAAAAATGCCGTCCAGCGTGCTGCGCGTACACGTTTCCTTTCCGAGGTGTTCCCTTTTTTAATAATATGATAATAAATGTCGTGGGAAAAAGCGGTCGTTGCCGAAATGACCAATCCAGCTACAACGGCGACAATCGTTGTAAATGCTATTGCTGCGATAAAAGCCATTAAAAAATCTCCACCCAGGCTCTCTGCTAATAATGGAGCAGCTAAATTCCCAAACGGATCCAGCTTAACCAGCTCTTCAAATCCAACTAAAGCAACGGCTCCCAATCCTAAAATAAGCGCAATCAAATAAAATGCACCAATAATCCAGCTCGCTGTTAAAAGTGACCTGCGTACCTCTACCGTATTCCGCACTGTAAAAAGCCGGATTAAAATATGCGGAAGTCCTGCAGTACCTAGTATTAAGGCAAGATGAAGGGAAAGCGTTTCCAAAGGATTATTAAATAAATGACCCGGCAATGAAAATTGCTCTCCTAAAGGCGAGCCAAGTGTAACCTGTTCTAATAGGCTTGAAATACTCCAATTAAATCGTGAAAGCACAATAAGTGCGAGTAAAAATGTACCTGATAAAAGCAGCACTGTCTTAACAATTTGCACCCAGGAAGTTGCAAACATCCCTCCAAAAACAACATAAATAGTCATCAATAATCCTATAATTAACACAGAAGCAGAATAATTAATATCAAGCAATAACCTGATTAACAGCCCTGCAGCAACTAATTGTGGAATCATATAAAAAACGGAGATAATTAAAGCTCCAATAGCCATTATTCCCCGCATTTTATAGCTTGGAAAACGTGCGCAAATAACATCTCCTAATGAATATTTTCCTAAATGATGCACCGGTTCAGCAATAAAAAATAAAACAATTAAATAAGAAACTAAAAATCCAATTGCATACAAAAAACCGTCAAAGCCATTAATAGCAATAGTACCAACTATACCCAGAAAGGAAGCTGCGCTGATATAATCCCCTGCAATAGCCATCCCATTTTGAGTACCTGTTAAGCTGCCTGCAGCAATATAAAACTGATTCGTCGTTTTACTTTGTCTCGCCGCCCAATAAGTAATAATCAGGGTACAAACGACAATACAAAGAAAAAAGAGCAGATAGGTAATATTCATAAATTCACCTTCCGTTTTCAAGGTATATGATATTTTAGGAGAGCAGCGTTCAGTTATCAGGGTTATCAAGATATTTTCAAATATGTAAAAATTGTTTAAATTCCATTTTTTAATTACTATAAATTGTATATTATGGGAGGGCAGAAGTAAAGATAAGCTTATCTCAATAAAAAAACGACAATACCCCTTTACCTAGGTCTATCGCCGTTTTCACTTTCCTTTATACCTCTCTCACCTTCACCCCTGCTGACCGTTCATATGGAAACTGACTCCCATCTGGTCCTTCAAACTTTTCACGATTTTTAAAATAACTAAACGCACCTATCGAATCACGATATGCCATACGTTTTAAAATCTGGCTGCTGGTTAACTTCTCGCCATTTGTGCTTTCCAGCTTCAACCCTGCCTGTTTATAACCAAGTGTTCTTCCTTCACATTTCAACTGGGCATATTCCAATGACCATTGAATCAGTGTTGGATGAACCAGATTATAGTATGCCGGACTCTTGAATTTCTTTTGTAATAAGCTTTCCGTTATCAGGGAGACAGTTGTTGATACAGCTAAATCAATCAGGTAAGCCTTCACTCTTTTTTTCGTAATATCGTGCATACTTTTTCCACCTTTTTCTTTTTATCTTATAAAAATACAGAGAGAGTGTCTATTTTAAGCTTTAATTGTTGATAGATTCAAAAAAGAAAATATCTTTCCTTCACGCAGAAGACTATAATCTAAAATTATTTAGTGCTACAATAGGAGATGGAGGTTACTTCAAACTGTTTTTAAAGCCGATTATCGGCTCAACAAAAAAAGGAGTGAAAGTGATGCAGCAAAACCAATTAGAAAAAATGAAAAATGACAAAGGATTTATCGCAGCACTGGATCAAAGTGGAGGAAGTACACCAAAGGCCTTAGCTGCCTATGGAATTCCGGAGGATGCTTATCAGGGTGAAGAAGAAATGTTTGATTTAGTCCACGAAATGCGGACAAGAATTATTACATCGCCTTCCTTTAATTCCGATCAGATTATTGGTGCCATTCTTTTTGAACAGACCATGGATCGTGAAATCGAAGGCAAATATACAGGTGATTATCTCGCTGAAGAAAAAGGCATCGTTCCATTCCTGAAAGTGGACAAAGGGCTCGCAGAAGAAGCAGACGGCGTTCAGCTGATGAAGCCGATTGATAATTTACAGGAGACATTAGACCGAGCAAATGAACGTCATATTTTCGGCACAAAAATGCGCTCTGTGATCAAAGAGGATAACCCGGAAGGCATCAAAAAGGTAGTCGACCAGCAATTTGAAATTGGAAAGCAGATTATTGCAGCTGGGCTGGTTCCTATTATCGAGCCTGAAGTGGACATTAACAGCCCCTCTAAAGAAGATAGTGAAGATATTCTGAAAGCAGAAATTTTAGAGCATTTAAACCAGCTTCATTCCGATCAGCTGGTTATGCTGAAATTAACTATTCCAACGAAAAATAACCTATATAGAGAATTAATTGATCATCCAAATGTTGTCCGTGTTGTTGCATTATCCGGAGGGTATTCCACTGATGACGCAAACGCGAAATTAAAAGACAATAACGGACTTATCGCCAGCTTCTCCAGAGCATTGAGTCAGGACTTAAATGCAAATCAATCTCAGGAAGAATTTGATGCAGCTCTGAAAAAAGCTGTTGATTCTATCTATGAAGCTTCTATTTCTTAATGTTTCAAGCGCAAAGGTTATGAGCAGACTTTACAAAGTCTGCTCATAACCTTTTTTATATCTGAAAAGTCCTCTCTTTACATTCCAAAATTATGAAAATATCAAGCTATCCTTTATGATGGAAATGAAGATTACAATTAGATAAGCTATAATAGATAAAAGCAGATGTTGATTTACGAAAGAAGGTGACGGAATGGATCATAGACTTTTAATTTCTATATGCCACATGTACTACGAGAAGAATATGTCCCAGCAGCAAATCGCTAACTCCACAGGGTTATCACGGATGAAGATATCCAGATCCCTGCAAAAAGCCAAAGACTTAGGAATTGTAAAAATTATTATAGATTACAGCGGTGCCTTTCTGGAGCTGGAAAAAGGGCTGAAAGATAAATACGGCTTAAAAAACGCAATTGTTGTAGATAATCAATCAGGGGAAGACGCAAAGAAACAAGTCCAAAGCGCAGCTGCTCTTTGTTTACAGGACAAACTTTTTAAAGGTGCTACGGTTGCGGTAGGATGGGGAACTACCTTGCGGGAAACCTGTAAATATATGCAGCCATTAAAAACAAAGGATGTTTTATTTGCATCTATCATTGGCGGGCACAGTATCAGTATGCCCCATGTCCACTCTTCTTCTATCGCTTCAGAAATGGCACATAAGACTGAGGGAAAATCTATTTCTATTAATGCACCGGCATTAGTACAAAGCCAGATGGAACGGGAAACCTTCCTGAATGATTCTTCTATCTCAACAGTTATTCAACGGACAGCGGAGGCAGATATTGCTTTCTTTAGTCTTGGCAATCCAATGTTTACTTCCAGCAGTATTCACAAAGTAGAATACTTTTCAAAGAGTGACCTTTCTGAAATGGAAAAAAATAATGCCGTATGCGACCTTGTATCAATCGCTTTCTTAAACAGTGATGGACAAGAGTGCTGCTCCAGTATCAGCAATCGCAGTATCGGTATTGATAAAGAAGCTTTATTCAATATTCCTATAAAAATATGTGTTGTAGAAGGAAAAGAGAAACATGCTTCAACACTCGCAGCATTAAAAGCAGGGTATATTGACATTCTTGTTACGGACAAAGAAACAGCAGAATACTTAGCGAATCATTCTTCTTGATTTCGTTAAAGTAATTTGATTTTGACTCAACAGATTACTTACATAGAGGTTCAATCTTTACATAAAGGTTGAACCTTTTTTTATTTTAATTAAATTATTACTTGAAAAACATTCTTAATGTTGCTATTATAATATCAAGATTTGAACAAAATAACAATAACTGTTCAAATGAACAATTATTAATTTTAATTATAAAATCAGGAGAGGATGATTTTTATATGGAACGCGTTTCATTAGGGAAAGATGTTTCTTTTTCACGCATTGCACTAGGTTTTTGGCGCTTAGCTGATTGGAACTTAACAGATGCAGAGTTAATCCATTTTGTAGAAGAGTGCATGGATCTCGGTATCACCACAATGGATCATGCAGATATTTATGGCAACTATACAGCAGAAGAAATATTTGGGAACGCTTTAAAGAAAAATCCTTCATTAAGAAATAGGATGGAAATTGTTACAAAATGCGGTATCGTTTATAAATCGGAAACTGCTCGCGTTAAATATTATAACTACAGCGAGGAATATATTATCCAGCAGGTAGAAAAATCTATGAAATATATGGGCACAGACTATATTGATACGCTTCTGTTGCATAGACCAAGCCAATTCGTGAACCCGGAAGAAGTAGCTGCCGCATTTGATAAGCTTCATACCAGCGGAAAAGTAAAAACATTCGGAGTTTCTAACCATTTACCTGAGCAATATAGAACACTGAAATCTTATGTAAGCGTTCCCTTAGTAACAAACCAAATCGAATTATCTCCGTTAAACATGGAGAATATCGAAAATGGAACCATGGATGCGGCCCTTCAAGAGAGAATCCATCCTATGATTTGGTCACCCTTAGCAGGTGGAAGAATTTTCACAGGTACAGGAGATGCAGAACAGAGATTGAGAGAGACGCTGGAAATTATCCGTGAAGAGGTTGGAGCAAATGATATTGGTGAAGTAGTATTTACCTGGCTTCTTTCTCACCCGGCGGGATTAATCCCTATTACCGGGTCAGGAGAAATTGATCTCGTTAAGACCCCTGTGAATGCATTAAATTATCAGTTAACTCCAGAGCAATGGTTTATGATTTGGACTGCAGTAAAAGGACATAAGGTTTTATAATAACTTTCATTTTCAAAAGGAGACGATAAACTATGACATTACAAGTTACCAGATTCAAAAGTGGAGATCCTATCACAGTAGAGGGAATTGCAGCAACCGTTGATCATTCTTTGCTGCGCCCCGATATCACTGTTAAAGAATTAATAGAGGGCTGCGAGATTGCAAAAAAATATAATTGTGTTTCTGTTTGTGTCCGCCCTTCTGATTTACCAATCGTATGTGAAGCGCTGGAAGGGACTGATGTTCTTCCTACAACCGTCATTGGCTTCCCGCATGGAACAGCAACAACAGAATCCAAGGCTTTTGAAACAAAGGATGCTATTGAAAAAGGCGCTGTTGAGGTAGATATGGTCATGAATATCGGCCGTTTCTTATCTGAAGAATATGACTATGTGGAAAATGATATTAAAGCTGTTGTAGATGTGGCACATTCTATGGGGGCAAAGGTAAAAGTCATCTTTGAAAATCACTATTTAACACCTGAACAAATCATGAAAGCTTGTGAAATTGCTGAAAGAGCAGGAACTGACTTTGTAAAAACCAGTACTGGCTATGCTCCTACTGGTTCTAAAATAGAAGACTTAAAAACGATGCGCGAGAGTGTTTCAGACCATATAGAGGTCAAATCTGCCGGCGGGGTCAGGGATTTAGACCAAACCTTAGCCGTACTGTCTACAGGCTCTGTTCGTATAGGGACCCGCGGTACAGTGAAAATTTTAGACGAGGCTGCAGAAAGAGTGAAAGCAGGCCAGTTGATTGTAAAAGATAACAACCAGGATTTAGATGGTGGCTATTAAATAGACTGTATCCGTTCGCATCCTGTAACTAATTACAATCAGACCTGTTCAACAGACCCGCCTCAAACATGAATAGAAATTTGTTTCTAATCAGCTTGGGGCGGCAAAACAGAGCACAGCTAACTGAGATTTATAGAACAGCAGTTATGAAACTATGACAAATTTTAATAAACCAAAAGGGGGAAGTAATAATGACGAAAAGAATAATTGCGTATGATCTTGGTACAGGAGGAAATAAAGCATCCCTATATGATCTTGATGGTAATTGTCTGGAGTCTGTCTTTGTAGAATACCCGACCTATTTCCCACATAATAATTGGCATGAACAGAAGCCCGAAGAGTGGTGGAATGCTATTGTCAAAAGCACACAGGTATTAATTGAAAAATCAGGTGTAAATCCAAAGGATATTCATTGTTGCGGTATTTCTGGACATAGTCTGGGAGTTGTTCCTTTAGACAAAGAGAAAAATCTGCTGCGTGAATCTACTCCTATCTGGTCAGATTACCGTGCAGAAAAAGAAGTTGCCGATTTCTTCAGCCGATATGATGAAGAAAAATGGTATATGCTGACTGGAAATGGACTAAAGCCGGCAAACTATGCTGCATTCAAGATTCTTTGGTATAAAAATAATGAGCCTGATATGTATGAAAAGATTGATAAAGTAGTTGGGACAAAAGACTATATTAACTTTAAATTAACCGGAGAAGTTCGGACAGACTATTCCTACGCATCCGGATATGGTGTATATGACCTTGTCGGCTGGCAATATTCTGATGAGCTTTTAGAGGCAACAGGGCTTCCCAAGCATATTTTCCCTGAAATTATTGCTTCAGATGCAGTTGTAGGAACAATTCTTCCAGAGGTTGCAAAAGAAATTGGCTTATCTGAAAATACACAGATTGTTTGCGGCGGCGTAGATAATTCCTGTATGGCGTTAGGAGCGAAAGCATTTAAAGAAGGCAGAATCTATAATTCACAGGGATCTTCTTCCTGGATTGCTATTTCTTCACAAAAACCATTGCTGGACAATGATTCCAGACCTTATATTTTCACACATGTTATTCCAGGCTACTATGCCAATGCTCTATGCTTGGCTGCCGGAGGAACAAGCTTCCGCTGGATCAGAGACCAGTTTGCTCATTCGGAGAAGGAAGAAGCAGAAAAACTGGGAAAAGACCCTTATGATTTAATAACAGAGAAAGCAGCTCAATCTCCAATTGGATCAAGAGGTCTCATTTTTAATCCAAGCCTTGGCGGTGGCCTGCCTATTGATAAAAGCTTGAATATCCAAGGTGGATACATTGGGCTCAGCTCCAACCATACCCAGGCTGATTTATACCGTGCAGCTATGGAAGGGATCACTTTAGGACAGAGAATCTGCCTTGATAAGATTCGTGAACTTACTAATGTAAGCGATGAAATGCTCGTTGTAGGCGGCGGTGCCAGAAGTGAGCTGTGGCGTCAAATCTCCGCTGACGGTTATGATGTTACTATTTTGAAAACAAATGTGGATCAGCAGGCTGCTGCTTTAGGTGCTGCCGCATTGGCTGCTGTTGGGACAGGACTTTGGAATGATTATGAAAAAATTGATGCGATTCATGAGATAGAGCTTGTTATTAAGCCAGATCCAGAGCGCGTTGCGAAATATAACCAGTTATTAGAAAATTTTGTTACTGTCTCAGATACCTTATCTGATTTAGGCGACCTGTTTAAACAAAGAGCAGAAAAACAAGTCTCTGCAGTAAAATGAAAGGGTTAACATTTCTTAGATAATTATTATGTAAGAAAATAAAATTAATCGGGCAGAGAGTAAATTAATGGATTTCCTTCTCCGCCCGATTAGAAATAAAGAATTTAAATAGATAGCCTATTAACCAATCTATCTAGATTATTAATCATCTAAGAGCTTAATATTTTCCACAAGCTATGCATCTTCTTCTCTACCGTTGGGCAGGAAGTATTTTTTCTTATTAACGCAAGCAACTATGCAGATACGAAAGTATTCCTTGTTTCTCATAATACTTTCATCTGCAATGAACTACAGTCTCTTCATTCTTATTTATAAGTTATTTTAGATCAGAATGTATTTTCTAATTTTTTCAAGTTACATTGATCATTTCTCAGACAAGGCAGGCCGATTTTTATTACTTTTATAGCAGAAGGATAAATTTCAATTTTCAGGGAGGAATCAGAATGTCTTTAGTAATGATTTTAGCTGCTTTTGGCGGCGGTGTATTTGGTGCACTTATCGGGGGTACGACAGCCTTTATCTTTACCGGGTTCCTAGGAATGGCCGGCGTTGCTGCAGCTGTAGCAGCCGGCAGTACACTGATCTTAGATCATGTTGCTTTCGGTCCGTTTTTCGGTCCACATGTAGCCTTTGTCGGCGCTGTGGCAGCGGCTGCATATGCAGGCAGAATCAGTAAAAAACGTTTAGAGAATGCTGCATTTCTTACAAATCCAGTCGATGCAAAGACTGTTCTTGGAGATCATGAGGATAAAGAGAAAATTTTTGCTGAAGATGACAGACATGTTGACGGTGCAGATACAACTGTTCCATTGTTTAAAACAACAGATCCAATGGTGCTTATCGTTGGGGGAATATTTGGTATTTTAGGTTATTTAGTTCAATATTTATATGGACCTGTTTTAGATATTCCGATCGATACCATTGCTTTAACCGTTGTTACTTTTGCTATTATTACGCGTTTCTTATTCGGTCATTCCGGTTTAACAGGTATCTTCCCTGCGAATGAAAAACGCTTTCCGTTCTCAGGAAAAATGTTACTTTTCAACGCTATTTGGGGATTTTCATTTGCAGGTCTGGTAGGTTATGCAGCAATTGCCTTAGATATAAACAACATCGGTTTCACCATTAGTGCAGCGTCTCTGATTTTCTTATATTTTGGATTAAAATTTCCTGTCTCCCACCACGTATCCATGGTTGCGGGTTTTGCAGCAATTGCACTGGGAAGTCCGTGGCTGGCAGCCCTATTCGGTCTATTTGCCGTTATCACAGGAGAATATGTACAGCGGCTGTTCAATACACATGTTGATACGCACGTCGATATGCCGGCAATTGTAATCGCAATATGGAGCTTTGTTATTCTAGGGATTGTTGCGCCGTTGGTTTAAAATAAATTAGAAAAATATCGAATCGCTATTGAACTTTTCTTTTAATTTTTAGGTCTATTACTGGTACATAAACCTATCATTTAACGTGGGTGTTTGCAGAGGGAAGATAAAGAGATCCAAGCGAAAATTTTTGTTGCAATGTAACACTTGCTACGTAACAGTTCTTTTTTACAGCATCACTTTATCAGGTCCATCTGCCTAAACATCTTTTTACACAAATTAATCGGATAGAAAGGAAATCATTCTCCTCTCTATCCGATTAGAAATAAAAAGTTTTTAAAAGATGCAATCAATATTTCACTGCATGAATGGATTATTAACGATCAGACAGCTTAAAGTTTTCTACCAGCTGCTGTAGATCTTCTGCAACACTAGTCAGATCTGAAGCTGAGTTTGCAATCTCCTCCATGGAAGCAAGCTGCTGTTGTGTAGATGCAGAAACATTTTCTGTTTCCTGCGATACAGCATCCCCAATGGACCCCACCTCTTCAAATGTATTCGTAAAATGTTTTGTTGTAGCTGCGATTTCTTGAATTCCAGCATTAACCTGCATAATTTGATTTGTTATCGAATCTACATAGCCTGTTATATTCGTGAACGATTTATCTGCATTATTGGCGATACTGATTCCTTTTTCTACTTCATCCGTTGCAGCTTTCATGGCATTTACAGTATTCGTTGTTTCATTTTGAATTGCATTAATCATATCTTTTATCTGTTCTGCAGAATCGGAAGATTTCTCAGCTAATTTCCGAACTTCATCTGCCACAACAGCAAATCCTTTCCCATGCTCTCCCGCTCTTGCTGCTTCTATCGTCGCGTTTAAGGCAAGTAAATTCGTCTGCTCTGATATATCTGTAATAACGTCAATAATATTACTTATCTGAGCCGACTGGTTACCAAGCCCTTGAATATTATTGGACAGTTCATACGTATTTTTCTTGATGTACTCCATTTGATCAATAGTAGTACTTAATGCAGTGTTCCCTTCTTTTACCGCCGTCATCGCATCTGTTGCTGTATCTGAAACCTGATTAGAGCTGGATTCAATATTATAGATGGACTCCGTCATTTCCTGTGCCAGCTTTGAACTGTGTGTAATGCTGGTATTAAGACTATTCATTCCTTCAGCAGCTTCCTGCATGGAGGCAGAAATTTGTTCTGTAGCAGAGGTGTTCTGGTCTGTGCTTGCATTTAGTTCCTCTGCAGAAGAAGCTAAATGATTTGATTTATCTCTAACCTGCTGAATGATCCCATTTAAATTCTCACGCATTTTATTAAACGAAAGCGCTAAAGTCCCTATTTCATCTTTTCGATCTAAATTCACGCTGACACTTAAGTCTCCCTGACTCATTGTATTACTTGCATCAGCTAAATGATTAATAGGTTTAGAAATAGAACGAATGATAAATACAATTAATACCGTACCTAAAATAAGAGCAATAATAATAACAAATACAGTCGTATTTAAAATTGGGCTGACATTTTCAGCTATCTCACTATCAAACATCGTTCCCGCAATTTTCCAGCCTGTTATCTCACTGGTATCAAATGCTAATTGCTTTTGATCACCTTCGAAGCTGTAATTGAATTGCCCTGTCTCCGATTCATATAATTTATCAAAAAATGCTTCTGATGCTTCTGTCCCAGCCTCCATATCAGGATGACTAATATATTTATAATCTCCGTCCAACAGGAATAAATAACCATTTTTACCGATAGTGACTGAATTGATAATATCCGTAAGACTTCCGAGCTCCAGGTTAACCGCAACAACGCCGTTATTATCTGCGGCAGCTTTTGCGATGGTAACCACCACTTGATTAGAGGAGGCAGAAACATATGGATCCGTTACAATGATTTCTCCTTTTTCTTCCATCGCCTGCTGATACCATGGTCTTTCTCTCGGATCATAGTCAGGTGGATTTTGAAATGATGTAGGATAATTCATAAATTCTCCTGTTTCCGTCCCTACATAGGTTTGTTCAAAAGCAACATCCTTAGCATTTTGTATATCTTCTAAAATTTTGCTTGTTGCTGCATCCTTATTATTTTCAATGTCGGTTGTTGAAATGGCTGTCGATAAATATTCAATGTTATCCATCTGATCATTCATAAATTGGTCGATCGTCTGTCGCATAATTTCTACATTTTTCTGAGTAGAATCCAGCATACTATCCTCTATATTAGATTTTGCACTTTGATAGGAAATAGTCCCAATAGCTATGCTAGGTAATAATAATATAATTAAAAATGATACAATTAGCCTATTTCTTAAACTTAATGATTTTGTTTTTTCTCTCTTTCCCAATCTTGTATCCTCCTAGTATGTATATAAATAGTCATAAACTTTATATCGGTCAAAAGTATCATTACTTTAAGAGAGAATCATAAAGTAAAAATAATCAAATAAATAAAATAATTTAAAAATACTGAGTTACCCTTTAGCTGAGGCTTCATTAATTTAATAAGAAATGACCTCCCGTTTTTCTCTGCAAACAAAAAAATTCCTTTCTGTAATCAGAAAGGAATTTTTTTGTTTGTTATTTTAGTTAAACCGTCCAAATAAACATATGGACAATCGTAAGAATAATGCCTCCAACAAGATAAGACAGAAGAATCAACGGAATAACCCACCGGAACCAGGTTGTCCATGGAATTTTAGCAATCGCTAAGGAAGCCATCAAAACTCCGGATGTTGGAGTAATCGCATTTGATATCCCATCACCCAACTGGAATGCCATTACCGCTGTCTGTCTGCTCACTCCCGTAAGATCTGATAATGGTGTCATAATTGGCATTGTTAAAGCAGCCTGTCCACTTCCAGACGGAACTAAAAAGTTAAGAGCACTCTGGAATGCATACATTCCTATTGCAGAAAAAGCAGTAGGAAGCTGGCTTACCAGACTGGATGCAGCAAATAAAATTGTATCAATTGTATTACTTTCCTCTAAAACAACAAGAATTCCATATGCAAAACCGACAACCAGCGCTCCGACAAGAAGCTCTTTACAGCCGTCAATAAAGGAACCGGCAATTTCATTTACACGCAGCTTACCGACAAAGCCGGCGATAATCCCCATAATTAAGAAAAGAGAAGCTATCTCCATAATAAACCAGTCAAAATAGATGACTCCAATTGCTAAAATAATAATTGTGGCTACCAATAATCCAATAATAATAGCTTGTCTGCCAGTCAATTTTGTATAATGTCCATCTAAGGAATCATCAAAATTTCTTTGCTTATCAATCTTGTACATTAGGCTTTTCTCTGGGTTTTTCTTTACTTTTTTCGCATAAATCATGACAAACGCTATACTAAATGTAACAAAGATAGCCCACATCACAAGACGGACACCCATTCCAGAGAATGTCGGTAACTCGGCAATCCCTTGAGCTACTCCAACAGTAAATGGATTCATAAATGAAGCTGTAAATCCTGCACAGGAACCGACAATAACCATCCCTGCACCAACTAAGGAATCAAACCCTAATTTCATCGCTAAAGGCACCAGAATCATAATAAATGGAATTGTCTCCTCTGACATTCCAAATGTTCCCCCGCCTAGAGCAAAGAGTGTCATTACTACAGGAATCAAGTAAATTTCCCGGTTCGCCATTTTCATTGATAAATTCGCAAGTCCTGTTTCAATGGCTTTCGTTGCATTTAAAATTCCAAAAGCTCCGCCGACAATAAAGATAAAGAAAATAATATCAGCGCTTTGTGTCATCCCCTTATGAATCGTTTGAAAGATTTCAAAAAATCCAGTTGGACTTCCTTCTGCTTCATGATATGTATCGTTAATAACAACCGTTCTCTCTGTGTCATTGACAATGGTTGTTTCTCGTTCGTACTCTCCAGCTGGAATAAAGTATGTCAATATTGCTGTAATAATAATCAGTCCAAACATGAGAGCAAAAACATGCGGAAATTCCCATTTTTTCTTTTTCGGCTCTTGTGTACTTCCCGCTGTATTAACATTTTCGCTCATGGTAACATCTCCTTTTTCAGTTTTTGAAAAGCTTTTACAATAAAAAACAGGCAGTTTACAACTTTTAATTAAAGAAATAAACTACCTGTTACGATGAGATACCCTCTCGTTTTTACTTACTGATTTTCAAATTCTTCTTTAATCGCATGTAGTAAATCTTTGTTGACTATAATGTCGTATCCTGTATGTGCCAATGATAGAACTGCATCATGAATCGCTGCTTCTCCATCTGGCGTTATGGTTTTTTCTGCAAATTCTGTTGTGTGGAAAACAAGTCCCGGCTCATTTAAACCGGCATATGGATGAATAGATGGAACAACCTGACTAACATTTCCCATATCCGCAGATCCTGTTGCCGGAACAGCTGGATAAACAGGGTTGGCACTATACGACTTCATATGCCTGGTAAATGTATCTGATAGAGCCTGGTTGGTAATCATATTATCGTAGCTCAGCTCATAGTTGGAAATTTCTACAGAAGCCCCCGTCATCAAGCAGGCTCCTTCAGCAATATTTCTGACCTTCGCGCCCAGCTCATCCACTAATTTCCGCTCATTAGCACGAATGTAAAATTGTGCTGTGGCTTCTGCTGGTACAATTCCCGCTGCTTCTCCGCCTTTTGTAATAATCCCATGAATTCTCACATCATCTGGAACATGTTCACGAAGTGCATTTATTCCATTAAATAATTGAATCACTGCGTCTAATGCATTAATTCCTTTTTCTGGAGACGCTGCTGCATGCGCTGCCTTACCAGTAAAGTCAAATTGAAGAGCATCCATTGCCAGCATCGGACCACTTTCCGAAGATACGTCTGCACCATGCACCATCATTGCTACATCAATATCGTCAAAAGTACCCTGCTCGCTCATCGGTACTTTCGCACCGCTCGTTTCTTCTGCAGGTGTGCCTAAGACAACTACTTTCCCGCCAATTTCATCTACATGCTGACGCAGAATCACCCCTGCTCCAACAGCAAATGTAGCAATTAAATTATGTCCGCAGCCATGTCCAATTCCTGGCAGCGCATCATACTCTGCCAAATAAGCAATAGTTGGCCCCGGCTTACCGCTTGTATACTCTGCACGAAAAGCAGTCGGGCGATCGACGATACCTGTTTCTACTTCAAAATCATAGGATTTTAAATATTTAACCAGTAACTTCATGGATTCAAATTCCTGATCTCCCAGTTCTGGATTTTCATATAATTGATTACTGATTTGAATCAGCTCATTCTGAATAGCTTCATAGTTTTTTTCTAATGACATTTGCTGATAAACCTCCTAATTCTGATATATCATTCTATCATAAATGTATTTTTATACTAAATTCATGCAAATTTATGCGTTGTTTTGAATTATAACATAGATTATTTAAGAATGGGAGAAGCATCACATCAGCTAAATTTATATTATATATTACCCCAAAACAAAAAAGTTAAGCGACTTATTCTAGACCAGCCGCTTAACTCTTTCTAAATATATTAATATTAAAAAATGGAGCTCATTTCTTTCCCTTTTTTTCTATCTTCCTCTGATAAAGGTTTCTTCAAAAATCCTAAAATACAACAGGTAATAATGGAACCTAATAAAATACATCCAATATACAATAAAGGTTTATTACTTGCTATCGGTATTACAAAAATACCTCCATGTGGCGCCTTTAAAGAGATATCCAGTGCCATACAGATGCCTCCACCTATAGCGGCTCCAATAATATTCGCTGGTATAACTCTTAAAGGATCTGCTGCAGCAAACGGTATGGCTCCTTCTGTGATAAAGCTGGCCCCAAGTACATAACTGGCTTTTCCTGCTTCTCTTTCCGGGCCGGTAAATCTATTTTTAAAAATCGTCGTTGCCAAAGCAATTCCAATTGGTGGAACCATTCCACCAACCATTAATGCAGCTGAAGGCTCAAAAATATTAGCTGCAAACATCGCTAAACCAAAAGCAGACGCAGTTTTATTGATGGGGCCTCCCATATCAGAAGCCATCATTCCTGCCAGCAGAGCACCCAGAATAGCAGCATTAACTCCTGTTAAACCTCTTAACCAGCCCTCTAAAAATTCATTTAGTGCTGACATCGGGGTATTTAAAACGAAAAACATAAAAGCTCCGACGATTAATGTACTTAGTAAAGGTACAACTAATATAGAAATCAATCCTTGGAATGATTTCGAAACTTTTCTCATAGACTTGGCAATAAATTTTGCAGCAAAGCCCCCTACAAAACCGGCGATCATTCCTCCAAGGAATCCCGCATCTCCTATATTCGCCATCATTCCACCAATCATTGCAGGTGCTAATCCCAGTTTACCTGCAATACTATAGCCAATGAATCCTGCTAAAATCGGAACCATTAATGCAAAGGCAGCGTCTCCTCCAACCTGGCTAAAGAAATGAGCAAATATGTTATACTGCTCACTTTCAGGGTCTGCGGCATAAATTCCAAACATAAAGGATATCGCTATAAATATTCCGCCTACAACCACGAATGGAATCATGTAAGAAACACCGCTCATAATATGTTTATAAAATTGCAGGCCGCCTTTTTCTTCAGAAGCTTCTTCTTTCTCTTCTTTTACTTCTGCAGAATCTCTGTTTATCTCTTTTATATTATAAGATAGCGCCTGATCAATTAGTTCGTCAGCGTGATTAATCGCTTTTTTCACAGGTACATCTACATATTTCTTCCCTTTGAATCCAGATGTGTCCACGTTCACGTCATGTGCAACCACAATAGCATCTGCATTTTGAATATCTTTGGCAGTCAACCTGTTTTCAGGACCATTTGCACCATTTGTTTGTATTTTTGCTTTCATTCCCCGTTTTCGGGCTGCCTCTTTTAACGCCTCTGCCGCCATATACGTATGTGCAATCCCTGTCATACACCCTGTAATTCCAATTAAATATTTATCGCTGTCATTTTTTTCTATATTTTCACTCTTTTTTTGTTTCTCATATTCCTCTATAACACTAACAATTTCATCGGTAGACAGAGCAACCAGCAGCTTCGCTCTAAAGGTTTCATCCATCAGGAAAGTTGAAAGTCTGGATAACAATTCCAGATGATCATCAGAAGCATTCTCAGGTGCTGCAATCATAAATATAAGATTAGTATGCTGCCCTCCATAATCAATTCCTTCTAATGTTCTTCCAAATATAATAGCAGGCTTTGAGATTGTTTTGCTTTTAGCATGAGGAATCGCAACACTATACCCAACAGCTGTAGAAATTTCACTTTCTCTTTTATAGATAGCCTGCTTAAATTCTTCCGGATTACTAGTAAGCTTGTTGTCAGCTAATCTTCCCACTAATTCATTGATCACTTCATCCTGATTTTTTCCTTTTAAATTTAAAATAATATTTTCTTTTGTGAGAATATCAATAAATTCCATTGCTCTCCCTCGCTCTGCCATTTATTTAAAATAAAGATGCGCATGATTTGTTGAATTAAATAAATCCATTTTTTTCTTTACCACTTCTTTTGCTGCGTTACGAGCACTCGGCATAATTACATCCGGTTCATATGCACCTTGATTTTCCGTTAAAAAGCTGCGCATTTCTTGGAAGAAGGCATTTTTCATATCGGTTGAAAGATTAATTTTTGAAACCCCGTGAAGATAGGTCTGCGAAATTTCCTCATCTTTATTGTCACTTCCTCCATGAAGAACCAAGGGAATATTAACTTGCTGATGAATTTCTTGAAGTAAATCTAATTTTAATTCTGGTTTACCAGCATGTTTATATTGCCCATGAGAAGTTCCAATAGCAACAGCCAGCGTATCGACTCCAGTCTCCTCAACAAATATCTTTGCATCCTGAGGATCGGTATATAAGATTTCGTCTGCACCGCCTTCTGAGCTGTTATCATTCGATCCGATAGTTCCTAATTCCGCCTCTACAGATACATTGACAGCATGCGCCAGCTGCACCACTTCTTTCGTAATCGCTATATTGTCTTCAAAGGAAGCATGAGAAGCATCTATCATCACAGAGGTAAAACCATTTCTAATAGCCCGCATGACATCTTGAACAGAAGCCCCGTGGTCTAAATGAATAGCTACCGGTATAGAGGTGCGCTGACAAATCTCTCTTACGTAAGCTGTAAATTCATCTCCCAGCAGTTCAATTTCGTTTGGATGAATCTGTATAATAGCAGGTGCATTCTTTTCTTCCGCCGCCTCAATCACTACTCTTACAAACTCACTATTGGCCACATTATAAGACCCTACTGCAAACTGATTTTCATATGCTGTTTTTAATAAATCTTTCATATTTAATAACATCATCATCACTCCTCATTTAAATTTGATTCCAACAATGTATGAATTCTTCCTTTGTTTCCATTTGAACTAGCTTCATAACATCTTTTATATTTTTCGTTTTCTGGAAAAATTCCGTAAAAATATATTCATTTCTTTCCACATCATCAGATGGTAAATAAATAATAATCAATTGAACCAGTTCATTTCCCCATTCAATCGCTTTCTGATTTATTCCAATAATGACTTCTTCTTTATATTCCTGCATTTCAAAATAGGGATGCGGAATAGCTACTAAATTCCCGATAGAGGTATAAGACATTTTTTCTCTTTTCATAACCGCTTCAATAAACTGTCCCCGTTGATTGCTTTGTAGAAGATTTTGGATCGCTTGCTCCGGGTTATTTTCGTTTATCCAAAAAATATTGGCACGTTCTATGATAGAGTTTTGAGATTCAAGAAAAAATCGGATCTTTTTTATTTCCCCATTATGAAGCCCGTTTTGAATCATAATAATGTCTTTTTTGGTCTTTGGAGTAAACGCTAAATCGATGCCGATATACAAACAATTTTCATGAAAAGTATAATCCTGAGAGCATTTCTCTATTTTATAAATTTCCAATTCATTAAAATAGGTTGCTATTTTGGATGAGAGCAGCTTTGTACGCTCATAATTTCTGCTATATAAAATGATTGTCTTTATTCTTTTCTTATCCTGAGCTTCGAAAATATTTTGAATATGATAAGCTAAATAAGCTATTTCACTGTCATGAATTTCAACATTAAATTCCTTTTCAATCTTCAATGCAATATTCGAAGCAATGCTAAATGAGAAAAAATACTCTGATTTCGTTTCCTTTACAAAAGGATTATAAATAAGCAGGTTATGGGATACCGGGTAAATAATTCGATAAATATGATTCAAAATATTACTTTTAAATTTCTTTTGAGAATAGGTTGGTACTTGGTAAGCTTGCTCTATATTCAATAAAATCTGCTCAATTTTCTTTACAGTCTGCAAATCTTTGTTTTCTACTCCAGGTTCTTCTAAATCTAAGTGCAGCGACATTAAATAATTGGTTAAGTAAATACGTTCACTTTCTGAAGCGATTACATATTGAAGAATGCCGTTACAAAAAGCACTTGCCACTTCAAATTCTTTAAAATCTTTAAAATCCATTTCCTCACTTAATTCAATAACAACATGATTGCCGCTTTCAATTCGTGAGATCATAATAATCAATTGGACTGACATTTTTTTATACATTAAAAATTCTAAGTTTAAGTCATATTTTATATTAATTTCCTCTACCAGGTTTAAAATGCTTTCTATTACATCCTCATCAACCCAATTACAGAAGTTCTTTGTTAAAAAGTCTTTATAGACCTCCTTCTTTATAGAAATAGAAGTGAAAAGATTCTCCAGTAAAACACGTTTTTGTATTTCTGTGCCCACCAGCATAATACCTTTAAATACCTTTGTATCTATTGAAACATCAATCCCCAGCTTATCCATATTCATTGTCAATTTCTGAATTCTGCTGCGAATGGTTTGAGGTGAATAAAAGAATTTATCCGCAATTTCATCGTAAGTAGTATAATCATCTCTAGTCATCAGAAATTGAACAATTTCAAAATCCAGCAATGTCTCTTCCAGCTCTGCTTCATTAACTATCAGCATATTTATATCTTCCGTTTGAAGCTTATAGCCTTCTGAGGAAGAGACAATAGAAATTTGATTAGACTTCTCATTAATCTCCTTGATATAATTTCGAATCGTTCGATCTGTCACCCCAATAGCCTCAGCAATTTGGACAGCAGGGACATACTCCTGTTCCTGATTTGATAGAAAGTTAATTAGTTGATTGTGTTTCTTACTCACCTTAATCCCAACCTTCCTATGCATCTAATTTATAATATAATTTAAGCAATCGCTATATTAGGTAAATTTCCTCCCCTATAGGAAATTTATTCTGTAGGCGCTTTCATACAGAAATGGATTTTGTTAGGATTTCATTATATTAAATATATTTACATATAAGAGAAAAATTCTAATATAAAAGAGATACTCTTTTGTATTTTATTTCCCATAATCCGAACCAGTCAGATACATAAGAAAAGCCAAGCCCCTGTAGAAAAGACTCGGCTTTTTTCTTATGTGTTTTTTCCTTACATGAATAAATAAAAGCTGCGTTCTCAGCTTTATTTCATGTATAATAAACGTTATTCTGAATTATTCAAAAGGAGATTTACACCAATGCCAATTTCTGCTTTCCTCACATTTGTTTTTATCAGCAGTTTTACACCTGGCCCAAATAATTTTATGGCTATTTCTTTTGCAAATCGCTATGGGTTTCGAAATACGCTTTCCTTTTGTATTGGTGTTGGCTCAGGTTTCTGTCTGATTGCTTTAATTTGCAGTTTTTTTAATCGGGCTTTAATTGAAATTTTGCCTTTCATTGAAACACCATTAAAATTTTTGGGTGTTTTCTACATGTTATACCTTGCCTTTAAAACATTCACCAGTTCAGGAAACAGCGGAGAGCCTCCCACAAAAGCACATAAGAATTTATTTGTCGTCGGCACATTGATGCAATTTATTAATCCAAAAGCAATTTTATATGGTATTGCAGTTGTATCTACGTTCCTGCTGCCTTATTACAGCTCCTATTCAAGCTATATACTCTTTTGCCTTTTTCTTGGCATTGTAGGTATTTTCAGTTCTGTTACTTGGAGCTTATTTGGCTCAGTACTTCAAAATTTTTTATCCCGTTATCAGACTATATTTAATATTGTTATGGGCTTATTACTTGTTTATAGTGCTTTTTCTATTTTGATGACTTGAGTAATTGATACACACGCAATAATTTTAAAACTAAGTAAATACTCAAGAATTGTTTCAATTGTTTATATCAGTGAATAGATCGTTATACAAAAAGACCATACCTCTATAGAAGTTTTTTAAAGCACGAGTTTCACTCCACCTTTAAAAGTTACTTCATAACGAGGTATGGTTATTTTATTGCCATTTACGAAGGGGTTTATAACCTGAATGATGAAGGAAGTCATACACTGTTTCTTCACTTAATCCATTCATGTTAATATTCTTTTCTAAAGCTGTAACATGCATTCGAGCTGTATACTCTAATGTCTGTAAAGCTGTACGGGCTTCTTTTAGACTTGTATCACAGACAATTATTCCATGATTCTCCAATAAGAATACATTGGAATCCTTTGCTCTTTCTTTAACTGCCTGTGCTAATTCTTTACTGCCCGGATGATAAAACGGAATCCTTACAATTCTTTCAAGATAATACATCGACTCCACAAAATAATTCGATGGTAAATTTAGATCAGAATTTGCAATTAATGTACTGTAAAAAGGAGAAGCATGTAGAACTGCATTTATTTCTGGCCTTTCTTCATAAATCCCTTCGTGCATCAGATACTCTTTGGAAGGCTTTTCTCCGGCTATCTGATTGCCAGCTTTGCATAATGAAAAGCTGCCCATATCCAATTCTCCCAAGTACGTACCAGTAGCTGAAATGATATAACCATTTTCCTCCCTCGCACTGATATTTCCTGCTGTACCCCAAGCCAGATCTTTATCCATCATAAACTTTCCTGTCATTTGCAGTTCCTTTAATATTTGTTTATTCATTCTCTGTCATCCTCTCCTCTATTTATTTCATCCATTCCACAACACTCATTGTTAATCCAGGAATAAAAGTAACTATAAGTAAACAGATCAGTATAGCTATATAAAATGGCACAAGGCTTCTTGTTAATCTGTCTATACGAAGATGAGCTATCTTAGATACAACAAATAGGTTCAGTCCTAATGGTGGCGTAACCATCCCAATCGCAAGTGTGACAATCATTACAATACCGAAATGAACCGAATTAATTCCAAGCTCTGCAGCTACCGGAACAAGTATAGGCGCTAAAATAATAATAGAAGCATTTGTTTCCATAAACATTCCAACGATTAATAACAACAGGATAACAATTCCTAAGAATATCATTGGATTGTCAGAAATAGAGGTTATGAACCCAGCTACCTGCTGTGGAATATTTTCAATCGTTAAAATCCAGCTGAACAGTCCTGCTGTAGAAAGAATCAGCATAAGTGTAGCAGTAGTTAAAGACGCTTGTGTTAAGATTGCTTTAATATTCTCTTTCGTAATTGCCCGATAGAATACAACACTCACAATAAATGCATAAGCTACCGCTACCCCAGCGGCTTCCGTTGCAGTAAAAATACCACTATAAATTCCACCTAATATAATAACTGGCATAATTAAGGCCGGAATTGCTTCAACAAATGCTTTCCAAATTTCTTTTGCTGATTTTTTTGGTTCCTTTGAGTAATTTCTCTTTTTTGCAAGGATATATACTGTAATAACCAAGCCAATTCCAATTATTACCCCGGGAACCATTCCAGCAACAAATAGGTCTCCTATAGAAGCGCCTACAGCTGTACCATAAAGAATCAACGGAATACTTGGAGGCATAATAATGCCAAGTGTTCCTGAAATAGATTGAACGCCGCCAGCAAATTCTTTTTCGTAGCCTCTTTTTATCATCGCAGGGATTAAAATCGCACCGAGTGCAGCTGTTGCTGCTACACTTGATCCAGTAATGGCAGCAAAAAACATTGTGGTTACAACAGTTACAATAGCCAGACCGCCTGATACATGCCCTGTAGCAGCATTTGCCAAATTAATTAATCTTTGTGATATTCCCCCATGCTCCATCAAAGATCCAGCCAGTATAAATAGAGGAATGGCAAGTAATGGAAATGAGTCCAGAGAAACAAATGCTCTTTGTGCCAAGGCAAGTAATGGAATATCTCCCGCTACTAAAAGTGCTAAACTAGATGAAATCCCCAATGAAATGGCGACTGGAACGCCAATTAAAAATAACAAGAGTAAAGATACAACTAAAACAAAAATCATTGGACATCACCTTCCACGCTTTTTTTATCCGGATCTATTCCTGCTGCAATAATATTAAAGAACATCAAAAGTGAACCTATAGGCATAGCAGCATAAGCCCAAGCCATAGAATACTGTAAAGTTGGCGTAGACTGATCAATTACCAGATAAGTCAGATGTATCCCAAAGTACGCTAATGCTAAGCAAAAAATCGCACTTATCCATAAAACAAGTTTTCCCAGTTTTTCTCTTATTTTTGGGCTTGAAACCTCTAAAAGAAAATCAATTGCAATATGCTGATTGTTACGAAAAGCAAGACCAGATCCTAAAAATACAATATAGATCATTAAATATTTTGCTAACTCTTCTGTCCAACTGAGAGGAATATTGATAATAAAACGAGTTGTTACCTGTAATACGACTAATATAGCCAGAATAATCAGCAATACTGCCACCAGATACTTCACACCACTATTTATTTTGTCTATTGTTTTAATATACTTATTCATAAGCTTTACTCCCTCATACTCTGTATGGTGTCATATAGCTCTCTCCCATACTTATCAGCTAATTTTTCGTTAATATCCTGCACTGCCTCTCTAAATGGCTCCTGATCAACTTCGATAATTTCTACATCGGCATCCAGCATGGCTTGAATAGCTGCTTCCTCCTCCTGAAAAACCAAATCATTTTGGTAGTTTCTAGCCTCTTCAGCTGCTTCCAAAACAGCTTCACTTTCTGCTTCCGTCAGTTCTTCAAATGTTTTATCGCTCATTAAAAGCTGCACATACCCAAATACATGATCTGTCATCACAAGATAATTTTGTACCTCTTGGATGCGGGCACTGGCAGTAAACTCTATTGGATTTTCTTGAGCATCTATTACTCCCGTTTGCAAAGAGGAATAGACTTCCCCAAAATTCATCGGCGTTGGACTGGCTCCCATTGCTTTCCATCCTTCTACAGATGCCTCAATGTTAGGTACACGAATTTTTTGTCCTCTTAAATCTTCCGGACTCTCTACCAATTTATTCGTGGTTAATTCTCTAGGTCCACGCAACCAAAATTCCAGTCCTCTGACTCCCGTCTCTTCTAACATATCATCCTGCAAACGCTTACCTTCATCGCCATAAACAAACTCTTCCAGGTGATCTAAATCGTGAAATAAATAAGGTAATTCCAAAATAGAATATGGTTCATAAAAATTGGACATAACCCCTGCTACTAATGCAAAATCTACTGTGCCTATCTGCATCCCTTCCACCAGGTCACGGTCTTCTCCCAAAGTAGAGCTTGGATAAACCTCTACTTTGACAGAGCCATTTGTTTTTTCTTCGACCAGCTCAGCAAATTTCAATGATCCTTTATGCCAAGCATTAGATTCATTTTGGATATGTCCAAGCCGTAATACTTTTGTTTCTTTTCCATCAGCAGTTCCCTGATTACAAGCAGCTAGAAAAAAGGCCGTTATTAATAAGAGTAAAAATACTATTTTTGATTTCATTTTCATCCTCCTATTCAAAAGAAATAAGAACTTTCACAGAATTATCCAGCTTTTTGTCGACCATCTTAAATCCTTTTCCAGCTTCTTCGTAATGTAATTTATGTGAAATAACCTTGTCGACACCTAATTCACCTTTTGTGATAATTTCCAGAGCCTTCTCCGAATCGGGACGATTGTATGTCATACAGCCGACTACTTCTTTTTCGTTTTGCTGCAGCTGCTCAATATCAATTTCCTGTTGACCATGAAACATAGCTACAGTTACTACACGGCCACCTTTTTTTAATAAATTCAACGCATCATTCACAATCCCGGGAACTCCGGCAGTAATGAAAACTTTATCAAATGAACCCTTATCCAGTACCTCTTTTGCTTCATTAACCCAGTTTTGTTTCTCTTTAATATTAATTACACTGGAAGCCCCCATTTCTTTTGCTTTTTCTAAAGAATATTCAAGTACATCCGTAACAACAACGTTTTCTACACCTCTATCTTTAACAGCAATAAGCGTTAAGAGGCCAATGGGACCAGCTCCTAAAATAGCGACTCTGTCTGTTTGCTGTACTTCTCCCTTATAGGCAGCATGCACACCAACTGCCAAAGGCTCTACAAGCACTCCTTCATCATACGTAACTGTATCAGGCAAAGGAAGAACCTGAGCTTCAGGCGCAATAAAGTACTCTGCCATTGTCCCCAGCCAATCTCCCATCCCCGGTGCTAAGCGATTATCAGAGTAATTAATATTCCCTGTCATAATTCCTTCACTTTCTCCTGTGCCTATTTGAGGTTCAACAGTAACCCGGTCTCCCACCTTAAAACGAGTTACCTTCTCCCCTACTTCTACTACCTCTCCAGCAACTTCATGCCCAATAATAACTGGAGGCTTCCTAAAAGGATGCAACCCTTTATATGTGTGAATATCCGAGCCGCAAATTCCTGCTACCGATACTTTGATTTGAACCTCATTTTCCTTTAATTCTGGTAATGTTGCTTCTTTAACAACTACTTTCTCTGCATCATCTACAAATACCGCCTTCATGATTCTCTCTCCCTATTCCAAACTCATCTATTGGAAATAAATCATTTTTGAATCTATCAAATGATCTCTCATCAATTCTGAGCTTCGTTTATCTTTTGCTTTAAGTGCTTCCAGGATTTCCATATGCTCCTGATAGAACTTTCTTACTCTTCCTGGATCTTTCTTTAAATGACGTAACGTAATTCTTCGCAAATGGTCTTGATAGTTTAATAAAATCTTAGTAATCTCCGTATTGCCGGCAAATTCACTAATCGCTAAGTGAAATTCATGATCCAGTGTTGCGAATAAGCTGACATCCTCTTCTTCTGCCGCTTTCTCCGTAGCATAAACAATCTCTTCTAATTCATTACATTGTTCTTTTGTTATGCGTTTATAAATCTCATTACAATTAAAAGTTTCTAAAGCAACCCGCAGATTATAAATATCATTAATTCTTTCAATGGATATATCATTCACAATAATTCCTTGCTTTGAAGAAACTGTTACAAATCCTTCTGATTCTAATCGAACCAGCGCATTTTTTATAGGTGTTTTACTCATTCCCAAATCATCTATTAGTGTTCTTTCTGACAGAAATCTTCCGGGTTCATAGTTTTCTTCTAATATTCTTTCTTTAATTTTCTGATAAGCAACATCTTTTAATAACATAATTACGCTCATTCCCTTAGTTTATTAAGAGCCGGACTGATAGACTTTCTCAAAGAATTGCGGCCCGCCTAACTGACCACTCTTCAATGCAATCTCTAGTCCATCAAATTTAGGTCTCTCTGAATATGCTAAACATAAAGGGGCACCTGGCGCAATAGAATCCAGCACTTCCAGTCCAAAAATATCTAAATTAGATGTAACAAACCCTGAAGTATCGCCCCCAGATATAATTAACCTCTTAATCTCTATCTGGTCTAAAACCTTCTTGGTCCACTCTCCTAATTTCCTTCCGATGTAAATCCCTGTATCTTCGCTAGAAATACCTTCTTCCAGTAAATGCTGTTTTGTTTTTTCAATTATAGGATCATCTGGTCCTTTGGCTGTATAAATAATTACCTTTTTCTTAAGCTCTATTTTCTTCACTATATTCCCCATGAATTCTTCAGCTTTTTCCTCATCAGTAAATAATTCATAAGGTATTTGTTCTAAATGAAAGCCAGCCTCCTCTGCATTCTCCAGCTGCTGCTTTGTCACTTCAGATACACTGCCGGAAACAGAGAATATTTTCTCTATCTTGGAGGGTGCTATGTCCTTTTCTGCTCGAGAAGCTACTTGATTCCTTTTCATTGCATCTCCCAAAGCATATTCAATGCCTGAGGACCCTAATAGAAATTGTGTATCTGTTCCCTTCATTTTCCAAAGTACTTGAGATACCTTCTCCATATGAATATCGTTTAGTGCATCAAACAATACAATATTATCCTCTTCAGCATGCTTCTCAATGATTTCTGATACATTCTGCTCTTCCAAGTCTAAGATACTGACTTTATCTATCTGCTGCTCTGTCTGTTTCTGCAAATGCACAGCTAAATCAGCTTCATCCATCGGGGTTACTGGATGTCTGGACATTACTGGATGTCTGTCCAGGCGATATACTTTATCCTGAAAAGCAGCAAAATGGTTCCCAAATATTGTATATCTCCCTAACATTGGAGCTGCTACTAATAAAGGGAAATTGCCTTTATTAAAATAATTCCGGGCAAGATCACCGGCAAACCCGATACTTCCTACGTCTGGTGATGAATCAAAGGTAGAACAAACCTTATAATGAACAAAATACGGATTTATTTTTTGAAAAAAATCATAAACAGGAACTAATTCTTTTTCCATGCCATTTCTATTTTTCGCGCGGGCAGTCCCCGCTACTCCAACGCAATCAACACCCTGGAAACGCTCCATCATCTTTTCATTTGGTATTTTTAAAAATAAAATTGTTTTTAAGCCATATTGATCCAGTGCTTCCATTGCATCTGTTGATCCAGTGAAATCGTCTCCATAAAAACCTAATATCAATCTCTTCAAGTATTCCACCTCCTAAAATCTAACATAGATCTAAGTTGAATCTAAAAAAGATACTATCATTGCTATTTTATTTTGTCAACGCTTTCTTCAAATATATTTTATAACTATTAGAAGCAAACTTGATAAAGACTAAATTTTCTTCTATAAAACCTCACTTTTTTATTTATCAGACTATATTATATAATTCTAATTATTTGAAGATATTATAAGATAATAGAAATATCATGCGTATTATGCTAATTAAGTATATTTCTTAAATTATATGAACATTTTTTATATCTTTAATGTCCGGAATTGCATCGTCTTCTCTCTTTAGTACAATAACAAGTAAGACAATACATAAGAGCGAGGAGAGTTATTATGAAAAGAGGGATTCTATTTATTTTAGGCTTCTTACTTGGAGCGTTGATTTATGTCTGGTTTCTTTATTAGAGTGAAATTTTTTCTGACACACAAAAAACCAAGTCTTCCTAAAAAAAAGACTTGGTTTTTATCATACATATTTACTTTATTTCTCCTGTCTTGCCAAATTCGTAATGTAATCAAAAAAATCATCACGATTAACTTCATAAACAAATTGTACAGGGCGTCCGGACTCTGAAATCTCGGTTTTCCCCTGACTGGCTCCGTTTGGATGCACAATGCTTTTGACCTCTTGCTTCTTTACCAGTTCCGGCTTTCCAACTGTCGCTGTTGTCAATACATCCCATAAAAAGTAAGTGGAGTTCGTTTGAAAATGCACAAGCGGAGGAACCATTGCATAGCACTGTCCAAGAAAATCTATTCCGATATCGCGGCGTTCAGCAGCCCATCTGTCTCTGACATCGATTGTCAATGGAACCATATTCGTGCTTTCCAAAGCAATTAAATCAATTTCAATCGAACTATCCCAAACGGTTTTCACTGCTTCCGGGTCCCAAAAAGCATTCCATTCCGCAGTCCCATCATGCTCCGGCTCCTCAACATTGCCATTTTCCAGAAATGTTCCGCCCATCCAGATAAGCTTTTCAATTTTCTGTTCAATATCCGGGGCGATTTCCAATGCTCTTGCCAGGTCTGTTAAGGGGCCGACAAATACAAGTGTTATTTTCTCATCACTCTTACGAAGAACCTTTACCAGGTGCTCGTGTGCAGCTTCTTCCGCAAGCTTTGCTTCTATCTTTCCAGACTCATTTAGTATAGGCAGAGCATCTACAAAGAAAGCGTGCATCCGCCAATCTTTTGGAAATGGATTTTTCCCGCGGGAAGTGGATGCAGCAACCTCTATATTCTGCCCTTTTCCAAAACGGTCAATAATTTTACGGCTTGCATAAACAGCCGGCTCCAAATAACAGTCTGCTGGAATAACCCCGACCCCTGCTAAATTGATATCCTCCATTTGCAACAACAAAAACAGCGAGATTAAATCATCTACACCGCCATCATGGTTTAAATATACTTTCTTTTTCATGGATAAACTCCTCTTTTCTTTTAAAATCGCCATACACAGGGCGCTTCATATATTTATAACTCACAAAAGATTATTGAATGTTGGCCCCACATTCCTTTACTAACAACCATCAAGCTTATGATTTTTTATAATTAGAGCTTGTCCGTTCAATTAATACAGGGTCTAACTTGATATTAACTTTTTCTGTGGATACTTCATTTTCAATACGATTGAGAAGAACCTCAAGCGTCGTCTTCACCATATCTTCAATCGGTTGATGAATACTGGAAATTCCCATTATTTTTGAAAGGTATGTATCATCAAAACCAATTAAACTGATATCTTCAGGTATTCGAATCTTTCTTTCCTGGGCCATTTCTAAAAATTCCAAAGCCACCAGATCATTCCCGGCAAAAATACACGTGAAATCAAGTTGCTCTTTCTTCTCTTTTAAGTATGATTCAATATCCTGCCGGATTAAATAATTGTTTGTAGAAGCCTCTTCAACGCGGATAAAATTGTTCAAATCAAAATCGAAACCATTTTCGTACAATACACTTTTATACCCTAAAAATTTATCATCGAGTGCAGTGCCAATAAACCCAAATTTTGTATGACCTGCATGTATAAATTTCTCAGCAGCAATTTTCCCGGCCTGCATATGATCAAGGCCAACGCTATCCAAAGATTGATGGTTCTGTGTAATGATTACTGTTGGGATACCAAGTTTATTCATTCGTTGTAAGTTGTACTCACCCGTAGGTATACAAATTACTCCATCCGCCTGACGAGCTATAAAATTTTGAATACTTTCCCATTCTGTGATTGGGTTATGTTTAGAGTTATGCAGGAGAATACTATATCCTAGTTTTCTCGCTTCGGATTCCAGCACATCAACCAGCTCTACAAAATAAGGATTGTACGTTTCTGTAACGCACACACCAATAATTTTGGATTGGCTTCTTTTCAAAGTTTGTGCAGCACTATTCGGAATATACCCTACATCTTCTATAACCTTAAGGACCCGTTTTGCTGCATCTTCATTAACTTTTTCATTCCCGTTAATAACACGCGAGACAGTAGATTGTGAAACTTTTGCCAGTTTAGCAATTTCTTTCATTGTCAATTTAGCCATAGCAGACTCCTTCCCTTTCCGTGAATTCGTATTCTAATAAACGAATTATTTATTCGTATAGAGTCTTCAAAATAAAATCTTTTTATAATAATAAATCCCTAAATCATCCCTCTCTAATATAGCAACACCAGGCAGTTAAGCTCAATGAAAACACAAATTCAAGCGAGAAATCGTTTTCTAAAATCATTGACTTACTATTTTTCGAGGAATATAATAAATAACATCGTTTATGAATACGTATTCTCATTATATTCACAAAGGAGGTTATAAAGACGTTTTAACTTTATTTGTTTCGCTTTTCCAATTCATAAACCATCCCTTTTACAATATTATTTTACTACATTTAGAGAATAGGTGATAACAATGCATATGTTTAAAAATAAAAATTACTGGTTTTCATCCGGCTATTTATTTCTTTTCTTTATTACATGGTCAGTTTGGTGGTCTTTTTATTCCATTTGGTTAAACGGGACGCTCGGTTTAACGGGGTCTCAGACAGGCACCGTTTTTTCAATCAATTCCTTTCTGTCATTGATATTTATGCTCCTATACGGTGTTATTCAGGATAAAATCGGCACCAAGAAACATTTAATCTGGTTTCAGAGTATTTTTCTAATCGGAACAGGGCCGTTTATCATTTATGTATACGAACCGCTCCTGCAGTCAAACTTTACGCTCGGTGCTATTCTAGGCGGTATTTATTTTGGAGCCGGTTTCATTGCAGGGGTTGCGTTCCTTGAATCATACGCCGAGAAACTAAGCCGGAAATTCAAATTCGAATATGGGACATCAAGAATGTGGGGATCCATTGGATACGCATGTGCTACTCTAACTGCTGGATTATTGCTCAGCATTAACCCTCATCTTAATTTCTGGATTGCTTCTGTTGCAGGGATCGGCTTCTTTCTTCTAAACTGCTTCTTTAAAGTCGATGTAAATGAAGTAGAGGAAGATAAAACAGCAAGCTTACGCATAAAGGATATTGTTTCCATTGTTAAAGTGAAAAAGTTCTGGTATTTTGTTTTATTTCTTTTTGGAACTGCTTGTATTTACACGATTTATGATGTTCAGCTGTTTCCAGTTTATTTCACACAGCATTTCACCGATACAGAAATCGGATATCAAGTATTTGGGTATTTAAATTCATTCCAGGTTTTTCTTGAATCAGCCATGCTGTTTGCAGCACCCTTTATTCTTAATAAAGTCGGAGCGAAGCAATCATTGATTTTAGCTGGTGTTATTATGGGTACTCGTATTATAGGCTCTGCGCTTGTCGACAGTACTATTGCTATTTCTTTGATCAAGCTTCTTCACGGGATTGAACTGCCTATCCTGCTCATTGCTATTTTTAAATATATTGCACTCAATTTTGATCAAAGGCTTTCTGCTACAATTTACCTGATTGGTTTTAAAATATCAGGTGAAATCGGTGTTATTGCTTTTTCGTCTGTAATTGGCAAGCTTTACGACAGCACTGGTTTTATAACGACATTTTTTGTCCTTGGCACAATTGTTTATATTTTCACAGTTGCTGCTATCTTCTTCTTAAGTAATCACAAATCAAAACGAAATGAGGTTATTCCATATGAAACAGCCGAAGACACACAATGAACAGCTTTTACTCGCCAATCAATCAGTAGCAAATTCAAAAGACGAGTTAAAGGATGCTTCATATCGTCTCAACTATCATTTTATGGCTCCTGTAGGTTGGTTAAATGACCCTAACGGCCTTATCCAACATAATGGGATTTATCATTTATTTTACCAGTTCAACCCGTATAGCTTTCACTGGGGCCCGATGCACTGGGGACATGCCACAAGTACAGACCTTGTTCACTGGAACCATGAACCTGTTGCCTTAGCCCCATCTGAAGCCTATGAGTATGATGAAGCAAAGAGCGAGATGGGGTGTTTCTCCGGCTCTGCGGTAATGAACGGCGATGTCATGACACTGATTTATACAGGCCATTTAGAAGGAAACGAAAATAAAGAAGTACAGGCTATCGCTACATCAACGGACGGGATACACTTCACAAAACATCCTGCAAATCCAGTTATAAGCAAAAGTCCTGAAGGTTTAAGCAATGAATTCCGGGACCCGAAAGTGTGGAAACACGGAGAATTCTGGTATATGGTTGTGGGAACAGCCATAGATAAGGATGGAGCAATTGTACTATACAAATCCAGCAATCTTACGGAATGGGAATATGTAGGCATTGCTGCGAAAAGTGACGGCACTCAGGGTGATATGTGGGAATGTCCAGATCTATTTCCGCTTGGCAATAAGTATGTATTGATTACATCTCCAATGAATATGGATAATGGAAAAAGTACAGTTATGACAGGCAGTATGGATTATGAAAAAGGAATTTTCACACCCGAATCACAGCGGGAAATTGACTATGGAATTGACTTCTATGCTGCACAGACTTTTGAGGACGAGAAAGGACGGCGTATCCTTATTTCCTGGATGGATTTTCCTTTTACAGAATTCCCATCCAAAGCTGATAAGTGGTCCGGCGCAATGACAATCCCTCGCGAGCTCACATTGGGTGAGGACGGATTCGTACGCTCCCATCCGGTTCAGGAACTAAATACACTCCGGGATATCCATAAACATTATGATAAACTTATGCTATCAAAGGATGATACTTATAATCTTAATTCCAATGTTTATTTCAAACACAGCTATGAGCTGAAATGCAAATGGACATTACCAGAAATTGAAAAAGGCGGAAAAGTCGGCTTGCGTCTACGTCAATCAAAGGATGGATCTGAGCAGACAAATGTTTTCTATGACTCAGCAACGAATGAAATAATTGTCGATACAACAAATGCAGGAGAACTTTCACATAAAGCTGTTAATAAAGCACCCTTGCGTACTAAAAATAACGAAATTGCACTTCATGTGTTTGTCGATACATGCTCTGTTGAGGTATTTGTAAACGATGGTGAAGCAACTCTCTCTACAAGAATTTATCCAGACCTCGCAAGCAATGGCATAGAGTTATATACAGAAGAAATGGAAGCGATTGTAGAATATACTGATATTTGGTCGCTTAAAAATACCGGGATTTCATAAGATGAAATTTATATCAATAAATGAGGTTTTATGGACCATTATCTATGCTAAAAATAGCTATGTATTATTGTAAGAAAAAAGCAGAATAACTGATTTACTTGATATTAAAAAAATGAAACGGATCTTCCATAACGGGCGAACTAATTTCGCTCCCGCTTATGAAAGATCCGTATTATTATAACAAGCATAATTTTATGCGCCCTGTCTTTTTTTACAATTCACGCTTATCAATCGGTCTGCTTTTCAGCAGAATACCTTGCTTTCCGAACATTTTTTACCCAGGCCCGATCTTCGTCCATCATTTTTTTAGCAGCATAAACCGTTAGAACCTGAATAATAATAATTGGTATCCCCATTAATCCCGATAGCACTTCCAGCGGAGAAAGGCCTCCTACACTCATAAGCGTCAGAGCAAGCACTGTAATCAAAACTGCCACTAAGATCCTTAACGATTTATAAGGGGCAGATTTCGTCATATCCTGATTAGACATATAGGTTGCTACGGTATAAGTTGTTGAATCTAATGTAGTAATTAAGAAAACCGTCGCAATAATCGTAAATAAGATGATAGTTAATGCCGGTAATGGCAACGAACTCAAAATAGCAGGAATCGATTGCTCCAAGCCTTGATTTTGAACAATATCCAGAACCGGCACTGCATCTGTCACCTGCCTGTGAACACTTAGTCCTCCAAGGACACCTGTCGCAATCCAGGATAATAGTGTAGGCGCCAATAGATACGTTAAAATCATTTCTTTAATCGTTCTGCCTTTGGATACGATCGCTGCAAAAACACCGTGAAGCATCGCCCAGGTTGCATTGTAAGCAAACCAAAAGACGGTATGGCTTTCAATATGTGTACCGCCCTCCATATCAAGTGAATTGGTATACAGAGAAAAGTTCATATAATTAGTGATTAAATAACGTACGGAATCAGAAAAGAAATTCATAATAAAGATTCCTGGCCCAATTGCAAGAATAAGGAGAGCAAAAGCTCCTGCAAGATACATATTCAATGTACTTAACCGTTTGATTCCTTTATCAATCCCCACATAAGCACTGATGGAAAACCCTAAAACCCACACTAATGTAACAATCACAGTAAATGGAAATGTCACCTCAATATTCAATATCTCCGCCAGATTATACGTAACAATCGGTGTACCAAGACCTAAGGTCACTGCGGCTCCAGCTAAAATACTGACTAAGAAAAGGATATCAAGAATAACCCCGCCTATTCCGTCTGTAAACTTGTTACCGAATATAACGCGGCACGCCTCTGAAATACGCATTCTTGGTTTCTTTCGGACATACAAAAGATATCCCATCGCCGGAGCTACCATAACAAAGACGGCAAAGGTCTGAAAGGTCCATAAAAACATGCTGTAGGAATTCCCGGCAAGAATTGCTTCCATTGATCCTGCTTCCAATCCAAATGGCGGATCATTTGCAACCTCACTCCATTGCGTCAGACCCGTCCGCATGATAGTTGAACCAAGGCCCATCGCAACTAAAATAGATGCATATTCAAATAAGTTGTACCTTGGTTTCTTTGCCGGATCTCCTAAAACTACTTTCCCATACTTAGAAAATGAGAAATACACTGCGGCTATAACGATTAAAAGGGCATACCCTAAATAACCCCATTTAAAGGAATCTACTAATGTATTAAAAATACTGTCCAATAATTCCTTAGATTCACTTGTATACACTGCAAATAGAGCACTAAAGATTGCTATAATCACAATAGAAGGAATAACAATGCTTTTCTCCACCAAGCTTTTTTTCTTCTGTCGTCCTGGCGCTTCCATTTTAAGGTCTCCTTTCTCTACTACCTGATTAAAAAAACAGATATTAATATTACACATGTTTTTTACACCTACTAATACCACAGAAGAAAAGTTATAAAACATCGGAGAGATAGAAGCACAATGCAATCAACATATTTTTATGGATGGCTGATTAAATTTTACATTTATCTTCCATATTACATGTTATTTACGAAAATATGTACCAGCTCACTATAGTCAGACAATATAGAAATCATTTTACAATCAGGCGTCCTTAAAGATAAATAATAAAAAAGGATTCAGACAAATATCAAATCTTTAACTTGATATTTGTCTGAATCTCCTTTTAACGTCATGTTCTTATATAATTTATTTCTTTATATTATTCTAATTTAAAAATGTTATGTCAATTCTACTATATAGTCAAACTTATCTCCACGCGCAATACCCAGTGTATATCCAATCAGATACTCATTATGATAAGCATATCGTTTAATCATCATTGCTGACTGATTAGAAGGTAATTGAAAATGCTTCGCTTCTTCTTCACGTAATGTAGTGGCTTTAAAGCTTTCAATTGCCTTTGTAACTCCAAGCGAATAGTCCTCTATAAAAATTTGGTACATCGATCTTGACTCTAAATCTTCTTTTGAGAGGTTTGGAAAAAACTTTTTCGGCAAATAAGTTGTCTCATAAAGCAAGGGCTCATCATCGGCAAGTTGCAGCCGGACCACTTTAATAACTATTTCGAAGGGAGAAATTTTTAATTTACTTGCCAGCCGGTCATCTACGACTGTCTCTTCAAAATTCAAGACAACTGTAGAGGGAACCTTTCCATTCTTTTTCATCTCTTCTGTGAAACTATAAAGTTTTACAAGATGCTGATTATAGCGTTTTGATGATACAAACGTTCCTGCACCATGCACCTTATAAATATATCCTTCTCTTTCCAATTCTTGCAAGGCCTGACGCACAGTGATTCTGCTCAGCTTATAAATTTCACATAGCTCCCGTTCCGGAGGCAGTCTTTCTCCTTCAAGATAATAACTTTCATCTATTTTTTTTATTAAATCCTCCATTAATTGTAAATAAAGAGGCAATCTATTATTTTTATCCATTACTTCATATCTTCCCTGCACATATATTCTTTATCCATGAAATACATACATGAATAAAGGAGGTTAATAAAATACTGCTAAATTACTGCGATTATATCATAGGAAAGAATAGATATATATGGCTTATTCCAGAACCAGCAATAAAAATTCGCAGTTATTAAATCCAGAACCAGCACACCGCCTATAACCAACTACTATTTCCTTCTCTCTAAAACAGTCTTGTTATTCAGATTCATCCTGCCCAGGAACAAATAGCTTTACATCGTCTATTACCGCAGAACCTTCATAATAATTAATATGAGGTATACCCAACAGAAAATAATCTGGATAAGCAGAATCCTCGGGCCATTGTTCAACAGAATAGCTGCCATGAGGACCTTCAAAAGTTAATGTAGAATTGAACTCTCCATTATATTCTTCTGACGTATTATTGTAGTGCCAAATTGGCCTTCCATCTTCAATAAAATCTCTTTCATATCTAAATGTTTGCTGACCAACATGCTTGAAGTTGCCGGACATCTCCATTACATAGCTGTTATCTGTACGTTCTATTGCGAATGTATAAGATTCTTCCGGCATAAGCTCAGGCTGTATTTCTGCATTGGAAATAATAGAGTATTCTGTATCACTATCATAGAAAGAACCACATTCTGTTTCAAACATAAACGAATTATAGCCAATAGATTCATCTCTAAACGTATCACCTGCAAAAAAGATTCCATTAATTGCATTATTGGAACTTTGTTCATCTGCCTGACTGTATAATTCACCGGTTTTGGGATTACAAACAGCATAATCACTATTCCAGGATGAACTAACATTATATGCATCCATTCCAACTTTACGATGATTATGGATAAAAACATTATTATGTGGAGCCGGATTCTCATAATCCATAATGGACAAGAAATAATATCCATTTTCTTTCGTAACATCTCCAAAGTTCGTATTAAGATGACTGGATTCTCCCGAGAAATCTCCTTGACGCTTCCATGGGAAATTTGATTTTCTCTCATCGATTGTATATCCATTGTGTTTATCATCATAATCAAAGGTTCCGTCTCGCTTTCCTCCATAATCTATTCCTTTTAAAATATATTCGACACGATATTGAGATGGCAGTGCTTCTGTTGATCGAATAATCAAACCAGAATCAAAGCTGGTAGACAGTTCAGCAGCTTGTTGGCCGTCCTTACTTACATTAGTCAATGAAGCTTCCGTATCGGGCTGACCATCTCTATCATAATCCCGAACAGCAAATTCAGCTGTCAGCCACCCGTCTTTACCAAAGCTGACCCTTTTCCTCAATAAATCAAAGCTTTCCAGCTGCTTCTCAAAATCAACTCCACCTTGAATTTGAAAAAATTCCCCATCGTCATCTAAATGATCTACATGCCAAGGGCTATTATCTCCATAATTGTCTATTTCCCATGGTATGTCATCAAATGATAATAAATCTTGAAAATCTTCATGGTACATCAACTTCCATCCATCTTTTTCTTCTGCAGCTGCAATTTTGCTATCTATAAAAGTAAAAAACAGCAAAAATACCAACCCTGTAAAGAAAATCTTCCGTTTACGAATCATGTAAGTTGTTCCTCCTTTAAAAAGTTTTTACTTACTATAAGGGAGCACTCTTAATTAAAGATTAATTCTGTATATTGAAATCACATTGAACTTATTTATTTAATAGATGCCTGCTTCTTTTTATAAAAAATACTTAACAGGACTAATGCAATCACCGCTAATATAAATCCTGGAATTGGTATTTTCAAAGTAAAGAACAATTTAATTAGCGCGAGGACAATAATACCATCTGGAACCAGGAAGGCCAGACCTTCTACTCCATAAATATCTAATCCAAATAAAGGATAGAAAAGTGCAACTGGTATTGTCAGGATGATACCATATACACATCCAGATACCATTGCTCCTCTTCTGCCTCCCATGGCATTCCCAAATATACCTGCAATACCTCCTGTAAAGAATCCACCAATAATTGATGGCAGAGGAACAATTGTGCCAAATAGTATGGAAATAAACATTCCAATGACCATACCTATGATAGAAAAGATGAACCCTAACATCAGCGCATTCGGTGCATATGGAAAGAAAATAGGTACATCCAGAGCAGGCTTAGCTCCAGGGACAAGCTTTAAAGCAATCCCTCTAAAAGCAGGAACAATTTCACCAAGAAACATTCTGACACCTTGTAATAGAACAAGTACTCCCGCAGCAAATCCTAGAGCATTTAGTGTACTAAACACAAGATAGTTCTGTCCGTCAGATAATGGATTCACTACTTCCGGTCCTGCAAATAAAGCAGTAATAATATAAATCACAAACATAACAATTGATACGGAAACTGCTGTATCTTTAAAAAAGCTTAATTTCTCCGGCATCTTAATCGATTCACTATCATGCGCTTTATTCCCTGCTGCTTTCCCAACCAAAGCGGATAACACGACCCCAGTTGTTGTCAGATGTCCATAGGCTACTTTATCATTACCTGTGATTTTTCGGACAATGGGTTGTGCAATTGCCGGCAATAATACTAATGTCATTCCATGAATCAATGATCCAAAAATAATTCCATTTGTTTCAGATACACCTAGGTCGTAGAAAGCCCAAGCCAGCGCCCCTGCCAAAATCCACATCATATGTCCGGTTAAAAAAATATACTTAAAAGGTGTAATACGAGCCAACAACACATTTGTTAAAAAACCAAATAATAAAATAAAAGATGTCATTCTCCCAATAGCTGTTACGGAGTCAACAAGAGCTGCTACAATAGCTTCATCTACTGGAACAACTCCCTTTAAATTAAATGCTTCCTCAAACATTGCTGCAAAAGGAGCTAAATTTGTAACGATTAATGATGAGCCTGCTCCTAAAATGAGTATACCTAAAATCGTTTTTATCGTGCCTTTTACAACTTCTGTCACTTCTTTCCGTTGCAGTAATAAGCCGAGCAATGCTACAAGACCTAGAGTAATGGCTGGGACTGTTAAAATTTCTGCTATTGCCCTTAACATTTTTGGACCTCCTTATATTGGCAAATCAATTATTTCAGCATTGTTTAAAAACGAATCCTTCATTACTCTTTTTGGTTTAAATATCCAAGTAGTTTTTTCTCTATTTCGTCATCATCTGTAAGGTTATGAATATATATTTTATCTATCTCTACTCCTTCCAGCGCTGATTCTAAATCCGCTGAAGCCATAATTAAATCTGCTGTTCTTCCTTTTGCTGATCCGGCGTCAAGTGCACTTACTTCCGCTTTTATCCCTTCTTTTGCCAATATATCGTCAACTGTCATTTTAAGCATTAAACTCGTTCCAAATCCCATCCCGCATACTGTAATAATTTCCATAATGAATCCCTCCGTTTATAAGTTTATAAGCAAGTTATCCTATTTCGATACTTTTCTATATGCTGCCTATTTATTTGATCACCTTGATCTAAATTAGAACTGACATATACAGGAGGCGCTTCTCCACTCTTTACAAGATTATCAATTACTTGGACAACAACACTTTGCAGGATAGTGAATCCAATAATTGATGAAGTCGGTCCGAATTTTGCTTCCAGTCCATGAACTTCCATAATTGCGTCCCCGGCATTGCCGTGATTATCCAATACAACATCAGCTAATTGATAGAGTTTTTTACCGTCTTTATGTCTGGATTCCACTTCTTCTGTAAACGCCATTGATGTCAATACAATGACTCTCATTCCTTTTTCTTTCGCTTCAAATGCCATTTCAATCGGGACAGCATTTCTTCCGGATGTAGATACAATTAACATTACATCTTGAGATGCCACATTTTCGTTATTAAGTACCACCTTGGCCAGCCCTTCCTGTCTTTCTGAGAAAGTGCTTAACGGAGCCGACGGAGCCAATGATAACGGCGGTGATAAAATTGCATTAATCGGCACCAAACCTCCCGCACGATAAAATAGCTCCATGGCATACATCTGTGAATGACCGCACCCAAATACATGTAATACACCATTATCTTTTATCGATGTTTCAATAATTTTAGCTGCTTCCAAAATGTTCTTTTCTTCTTTCTGTGAAACTTCTTTTAAGATATCTTCTACTTTTGAAAAAAATTGTTTGTATAACATAAACTACTCCTCCAATTTCTTTTTAATCATTTCTAATACTTTCTTTGCATCCGTTGCTGTTCTGATTCTCTCGACCAGTTGCCCATCCTTCAATATTTTCATTAGCTCCGCCATTAATTGCAGATGAGAATCATGATCTACAGCCCCCAGAGCAAATAATAAGTCAACCGGGTCTTTATCACCTGCTCCAAATTCAATTGGCTTTTCAAGCGTAAGTAAACTTAAACAAATCTCGTTCACGTTTCCTTCAGGTCGCGCATGAAATAATGCAATGCCCGGAGCAATTACAATATAAGGGCCAAACTCATGCACAGACGCTATCATGTCTGCTATATACTCCTTTTTAATAGATTGATTATCCAATAATAGTCCGCCGGCTTTTTTTGCTGCCTCCCCCCAATCGATAGCGCTTTCATTTAATAGAATCGTGTTTTGGCTTAAAGCTTGATAAATCATCTTTTCCCCGCTTTCTTGTATAAAATATAAAATCTCCATCCAAATTGGTTATGTTGACATAACCAATTTGGATATTTATAAAAGGTCTTCTAGATTTATAGTAGACCTTTATCCTTACAAGCTATGTCATTATCACTATTGGTTATAACCAATTTAAATACATTCTAAATGAAAACGCTTTATTTGTAAACCCTTATTTTTGAATTTTTATGAGATTACGCGTCAAAAACATATGTAATTTTTGATTCTTTTTTATATCATAAAAATGGTGACTGCTATAATAACGATACTTTTCAGCAAAATAAACAGTCTCTCTTTATACTGTCATTCATGAACAAAGAGAAACTGTAAATACCATCTATATGCTAACCCTTCATCTCACTTGCCAAAAGCAAGCTGTACACGGTATCCAAACAAGGTGTATCAAGGTCATGCTCTCTGCTCTTCTCATATAAAAAACCTTGAATATACTCCACTTCCATTGATTGCCCATTTATCATATCGTAATACATACTTGTTCCCATCTGAGAAGGATATCCAGCGTAAATCTTCATAATTTCCTCCAGCACCTTTTCCTGGAAATAAACACCTTCTGCTGCTGCAATTTCAACTCCTTCTTGAATTAATCTTTTACACAGGCTCTGTACTTTTTCCTCCTGCAAAATAAGTGCTGTATTTCTGCTGAGTGCGGTTACAGAATTAATTGCTACATTAACGATCAGTTTATACCAAACCTCATTACGATAGTCAGATTGTAATTGGATATCGAGATTACTTGCAGCAATCACTTTCTTTAATTTTTTGGTTACGGTATTCTCCGGTAAAATCAGGGTTCGGTCACGAAAATGCATGACTACATTTCCTTTCTTTTGCCCGCTAATATAAACAACAGCCTGATAAGTATTGCCCGGGAGCTGGAATTTTCCCAACTGTCCATAGCCATTCTGACAAAGAATACAAACGGTATCTGCATGCATCAGCTTATCCAAGTGTGGCATAATCCCTTCCAATTGTGTTCCTTTCACTGCGATAAATAAATAATCAAAAACAGTTTCCACTTCAGAAATAGCCTCTACAGGAAAAGTGGTACTTTCTGGATCTTCTACGCGTTCAATACACACTTTCCCCTCTTTTCTGCCCAGAAATGTCACATGATAATCGCTGTTTTGTAATGATTCGCCGATGACAGCACCGACTGCACCTGGTCCAATAACTCCAAACTTATACATTTTTACCTCTCCTCCTTTTCCTCAAGCTAATAACTTGCCATTGTGAATCTATACAGATAATTTTATAATAAGAAAAAGAATAAAAATAGTAGGTGATCCAAAAGTGAAACTCCTTAAAGATTTCATGGAAATGAAAAATAACGGAGAGAAGATAACAATGCTCACGGCATATGACTTCCCAAGCAGCAAGCAGGCAGAACAGGCCGGGCTGGATATCATCCTTGTCGGAGACTCACTCGGCATGACGGTACTTGGTTATGAAAGCACCGTTCAGGTGACACTAGATGATATGAAACATCATGGCAAAGCTGCACGCCGGGGAGCAAATGATACATTCATGGTCGTTGATATGCCCTTTGGAGCAGCTGGTGTAGACGAAAAAATAGATATGCAGCATGCAATTGAATTATATCGGGAAACAAAAGCCAATGCACTAAAAATTGAGGGGGCACATACCGCTCCTTTAATTAAAAAATGCACACAGAATGGAATTCCGGTCGTCGCTCATCTGGGCTTGACCCCGCAAAGCTTTGGCATTACCGGCTATAAGCTTCAAGCAGCATCTAAAGAAGAAGCTGAGACGTTAATTGAAGAAGCAAAGCTGGTCCAGCAAAGTGGAGCTGTCATGCTTGTGCTGGAAGCAATCCCCAGTGACCTTGCAGCAACCATCTCAAGAAATTTATCCATTCCCGTCATTGGTATCGGGGCTGGGGCAGATACCGATGGGCAAGTACTTGTTTATCACGATGTGTTAAACTATGGTGTGGACCGTAAGCCAAAGTTCGTAAAACGCTACGGAGACTTTACAACTGGTGTGGATGCATTAAAAGCTTACCACGAAGAAGTTAAAGCAGGCATCTTCCCTTCGCCTGAATTTACGTATAAGAAACAAATTATGGATGAGGTAGACGCATGACCCAACGAATAACAACAGTACAAGAAATGAAAGATATTGTAAGAGCATTAAAAAAAGAACAAAAGCAAATCGGCTTCGTTCCTACGATGGGAGCCTTACATGACGGTCATTTAACAATGGTTAAGACCTCATTGAAAAAAAATGACATCACTGTTGTCAGCGTATTTGTAAATCCGCTTCAATTTGGCCCGAATGAAGATTTCGATGCTTATCCAAGAGATATTGAGAGCGATCAGGAAAAATTGGACGCACTTGGAACCGATTATGTTTTCTATCCAAGTGTGGAGGAAATGTATCCAAAGCCATTAGCTCTTTCGGTAAAAGTAAACCGCATGGCTGAGGTACTGGAAGGAGCCAAACGCCCTGGCCATTTTGACGGTGTTGTTACAGTTGTAAATAAACTATTTAATATCATTCGTCCCGATTTTGCTTATTTTGGAAAAAAGGATGCACAGCAGCTCGCAATTATCGAAAGAATGGTTGCAGAGTTTAACCATTCAATTGAAATTATCGGGGTTGATACGATCAGGGAAGCAGATGGTTTGGCCAAAAGTTCACGCAATGTATATTTAACTGTACAGGAGCGGCAGGAGGCAGTCCATTTATACCAAAGCCTGATCAAAGCAAAAAAGCGATACGATGCCGGGGAAAGAAACAGTGCTGTTCTGATTAATGTAATCAATGAGCACCTTACCAAAAACACCTCTGGAAGTGTAGAGGATATAGCCATTTACAGCTACCCGGAGCTCGTGGAACAGCCACAGATTACCGGTCAAATTTTTATATCTCTGGCTGTGAAATTTTCCAAAGCCAGACTGATTGATAATATCATTATTAAAGGAGACAATCATGATTAGAACAATGATGAACGGCAAGATTCACCGTGCGAGAGTGACAGAAGCCAACTTAAATTATGTCGGCAGCATCACAATTGATGCCGATATTTTAGATGCCGTCGATATATTGCCCAATGAAAAGGTTGCTATCGTGAATAACAACAATGGTGCACGCTTGGAGACCTATGTGATTGCGGGAGAACGCGGGAGCGGTAAAATTTGTCTAAATGGGGCAGCTGCCCGGCTGGTACAGATTGATGATGTGATTATTATTATTTCTTATGTACAGCTAAATCAGGAAGAAGTTAAAAAGCATGTGCCAAAAGTTGCTGTGATGAATGAGAAAAATAAAATTGTAGAATTGATTCAGGAGAAGGAAAACCAGCTGGTTTTTTAGACTTTCCGGAAATAAAATAAGCAGAAACGTGCTGTCTCTATAAAAAAAGAGCAGCACGTTTTATTTAATTCTATTTATTATTGAAGACAAACTCCTGAATTATTCCTTTACTGCTTTTAAAATCCATTCGTCCTGCTTCACTTGTCCGGCTTGATCATTAGGGAGTATCTCCTGATAATCAGAGCTGTTTGTTACAATAACAGGAGTAACTGTCGGATATCCAGCATCTTTAATTTTATCGATATCAAACGTAATAAGCAATTCTCCCTGCTTGACAGCTTGTCCCTGTTCTACATGCGCTTCGAAGTGCTTCCCTTCCAGATTTACGGTATCCAGACCAATATGGATTAATAACTCCAAACCTTGTTCTGAACGTAAACCAATCGCATGCTTGGTTTGAAATAGTGATTCAATAGACCCGTTAAAAGGAGCAATAACTTCTCCATTCGTTGGTTCAACTGCTATTCCTTTCCCTAAAAGACCTTCTGCAAAAGTTGGATCACTTACCTCTTGAAGCGGTATAACCTTCCCTTCCAGCGGACTGTTTACAACTGTCTCTTTGTTTGCAATCTGCTGTCCATCTTTAACAGCTGCAGCTTCTGTCTTTTCTTTTTTAGTTTCCATGTCTTTAAATCCTAGTATAAATGTTAGCACCATCGTAACTGCTATCGTAATGATTAATCCAATAATTAGATAGATAAATTTCGGCCCACTAAACACAGGCAGACTTGTTAAACCCGGTAACACGAAGGCAGATGCAGTTACACCGAATCCAGTTATAAAAGCTCCTCCAATACCGGAACCAATTAATGCTGCAATAAATGGTTTCTTCAGCCGCAGATTTACCCCGTACATAGCAGGTTCCGTTATTCCAAGGAACGCGGAAACCGTAGAGGAAGCAGCTATTGTTTTCAAATCTTTATTTTTAGTCTTAATAAATACTGCAAGAGCAGCAGCTGCCTGTCCCATATTAGCCATTAGAAATACCGGTACTAAATAATCAAAACCAAGAACAGCAATATTTTGAATCGCAATTGGCATTAATCCGTAGTGCATTCCAACAATAACTAATAGTGGGCGTGTTGCTCCCAGAATTCCTCCTGCAAGAATACCAGCGTGCTCAAACAGCCAGGTAATTCCATCTGCTAACCCTATACCAAGATATGATCCCAGCGGTCCAATAGCCACCAGCTGGAAAGGAATCATAATGAGTAAAACAATGGTCGGTGTAAAAATAACTCGAAGTGCGTTTGGCATAATGGCATCTACCCATCTGTGCACATAGCTTAACAGCCATATGGAAATGATGATAGGAATAACCGTCGAGCTATAATTTATAAACGGCAACGGGATACCAAATAACGATAGCCCTTCCGCCCCGCCTTCAGCAATTGCTTTAGCTCCTTCAATTAATGTTGGATACATCAATCCGCCAGCTAATGCAAGCGCAATAAATTCGTTTGTTTTAAACTTCCTTGCAGCGGATACAGCAAGAAAGAAAGGCAGAAAGTAGAACACAGCATCTGCAACAATATTTAATACAGTTACAATATCACTATCTGCAGGAGCCCAATTAAATGTCGTGACTAAGCCTAAAATCCCTTTAACTAATCCTGCCCCGGCAATTGCCGGAATAATCGGTGTGAAAATAGAAGCAATTACTTCAAAGAAACGGCCGATAATATTTCCCTTTTTTTCTTCCTGAACAGTTTCGTCATTCTCTCCACTCTGGAAGTCACCTTGTTTCTCCAGCTCTTTGTATACTTTCCCTACTTCGTTACCGATAACCACTTGAAATTGTCCACTCTGAATTTGGACACGTATAACACCATCAAGTGATTCAATCTTTTCTTTATCGGCTAAATCATTGTTTTTTAAATTAAAGCGTAATCTTGTATAACAGTGGGTAACACTCCCCACGTTTTCTTCTCCTCCAACAAGAGAAAGAATATCCTTTGCCAGCTTCTGCTGATTCATCCCAAATCCTCCTTTATTTGTATGATTTATAAAAAATTACAAATCTTCTCCATTAGAGGCAATGACCTTTTGGTACCAATAAAAACTATCCTTCTTAATTCTCCGCATATCCTTAAAATCGAAATCTTCCCGGTTAATGTAAACAAAACCGTAGCGCTTCTCCATACCATTCCGGCCGCTGACCAGATCCATAAATGACCATGCACAGTAGCCTAACATTGGCACGCCATCATTAATGGCGAGCTTTACCTGTTTAATGTGCTCTCTCAAATAAGAAATCCGGTAATCATCCCGGACAATGTCTTCATCCTCCAATTTATCGTAAGCTCCAATGCCGTTTTCTGTAATAATCATTGGCAGCTTATAGCGGTCGTAAAGCTCCCGCAATGTCAATCGCAGCCCGACAGGATCAATTTCCCAGCCCCAATCTGTTGCAGCCAGATTTTCGTTCTTAACAACCTCGAAAACTCCAGCCTCTGCTTCTGGAAGAAGAGATTTTTTTTGATAACCAATCGGAAATTCTTCTGTAGCAGGAAAAGCACGAACTGCTTCAGAGAAGTAGTAGTTTACTCCCAGCATGGTAGGCGGATATTTTTTCATTAATTCCAAATCACCATCTTCAATAGCCGGAGTAAAATTCCTCTCTTCCAGGTATCTTTGAAAGCTATAGCTATATTCTCCATGGCAATGCAAATCCATTAAATAATTGTGTTTAATTAACATGGCATCTTTACTCGCAAGAATGTCATCTGGATGGGAGCTTGCAGGATGAACCATAGAATAAGAAACGGCAGGACCAATCTTTCCTTCCATACCTAATTCATGGAATGTTTTAATGGTAAGTGCGGTTGCCACACACATATGGTGATTTGCCTGATATCCGAGTCTCAGCTGTTCATAATGATCCTCGCCGGTTAACCCTAGCCGAGACGGAATACGAACCACATGATCCTGTTCATTAATAGTCAACCAGTATTTGACGCGGTCCCCATATGTTTTAAATAAGAACTCTGCATAGGCCCGGTAATCCTCAATACTTTCTCTTGAAATCCATCCTCCGTATTGCTCGACAAGACTTTGCGGATAATCAAAATGGTATATAGTCACTAATGGCTCAATTTGATGTTTTATCAAGGCGTCAATTAATCGATTGTAAAAATCTACTCCAGCTTGATTGACCTCACCATTTCCTTTTGGGAAAATACGTGTCCAGGCAATGGAGAAACGGTAAACTTTCAAACCCAGCTCTGCCATGAGGGCAACGTCTTCCTCTATATGATGATAATGATCGGCAGCAACAGAGAAATCTGTTATAGCAGGATTCTTTGGCATTACATCGATAACCGAGAGTCCTTTTCCATCTTCTTTAACTGCTCCTTCCACCTGAAAGGATGCTGTCGCAGCGCCCCATAAAAAACCCGAATCAAAAGAAGTATATGCTTTATGTTCCATTGATAAATTCCTCCCTATTATGAATAAGTATTATATTGATTTAGAAGCTTTCAGCAAATAAAAATAGACCAGGAAAGATGAATCTAGCTATTACAAATTGCTATTTTTTAGCATGTACGATTAACCCCATAACATATTGGCTTTATCCGCTTTCAAAACACCAAAAATCATTAAATTATATGGATGTTTCTGGCTAAGCTTCTTTATAGTTCTAAGATAATAGTAAGAACGCAAAAAGACCATTTAGTTTTTTTAACTGAAAATCGGTAAAAAAACTAAATGGTCTCTATTAATTAAATATCTTCTTGAATTCAAGGTAGCCCTTAACCCTTCCTAATTGATTACTCTGATTTGGCTCCATTAAAAAACGAATACACTGGTAGTAGGAATGAGATAAAGCATAATCATTTTTATAGTAGAACGAGATAACAATGGTGTGAAGTGTTTTATTCCTATAAGTTATACTCTTTGGCAATTTACCAATGATGATCCTTGACCGGCCTGGGCGCTCTTCCATAAAAGAAATATATGCTGTTTTCGTATCATTAGGTATAAAATGATTACCCGTCATCACCCCATTATCCAGCATTTTCTCATATCCGAACTGTTCAAGAAGATAATGTACGCAGTCATCGAACTCCTTCAAACTTTCAGGAATCTGAAGAAAATGATTTTGCCCAACAGCTATACTTTCCATCTCTCTCAGTCTTTTCATTTTAGACTGATTTAAGTAATCATTCAGAAGCGACTGTAAAAAATTCTGCTCTGTTTTCCCAAACAAAGACTGAATGAAAACAATATTCCAACCACGACTTACATTAATTTGCTCGGTTGTTAAAATCACATCCACATCATTTAAAAATAATTCATCTTTTTCTTCAAATAAGTAAGTTGGTATTGCATTTACAATCCGGACAGATGCTCCCATCAGACGCACAACTTCAGACACAATCCAATTTACAAGTGCTGTATGTTCATCTGAAATAAATAATAGCTTTAAAGGGGGTTCTTCCGTTTCCAATAAGTTGCCCAGGAAAAGCGTAATATAAGCCAGTTCTGCATCTGAGTACGTCATTTCCATATCCTGCAAGCAAGGCTGACAAAAAGCTACAATGCTGGCCGACATCGGAAACATTCGGTTAATTTGCCGCTTATTAAAATTGGTATAGTCATGACCATTTTTTGCCCGTTGATTTAACTGGTTAATATAGAACAGAAAATTTTTCTCAAAGTCAGGATACTTTATGAGATCAACCTGAAAGAACTCTTTTACTACATGAGTGAACAGCGATACAATTTTTTGGTCCGCTGCATCCCAATTCTCATTTGTATAAGGATAAAGATGGTTTTGTTCCATGATAAATTGTTGTATATAGACCAAATCTGCATTTGTAAAAGCTGTTGTCCCCATCTCCGATTTCAGGTGCTCCTCTAACCCCTTCATCATTGATGAAAGCGGCACTTCTGTTTGATTATCCGCAAAATGATACCCTAACTGATTCCGAATGGCAGTTATTAAAAGACCCGCGCTTACCAATCCAAATGCTTTTCCAGAAATGATAAACTGATATTTCACGATAGCTTCTTTTAACATTTTATTCATTTGAAAATATATCTCAAATATACAAAAATCCTTTTCCGGGAATACATGCTGTAGCGTCTTCTCCAAATTCAATCCTTGAAGGACCATCTTAGCCAAAAAGTAACGGATTCCCTCTTCACTTCCTTCAAATTTCAGACCCTTCGTGCTGGAAACGATAAAACGGATACCGGACATTCTGCTAATCAGCTTCTTAATCTCCGTTACATCCAAGTTAATCGTTGATTTGGAGACATAGAGCCTGTCAGCAAGTTCTTCCATACTTACATAATCTGATTCAAAGCAAAGCATCCCCATGATTGTGTAAATCCTATCCCAAATGACGTGATTCTCTATATTGTTTTTGTCCACAAATATTGGATTTACTAATAACTTTTTAATTGTTTCTTCTTCCCCTTGCTCTATATAACATTGACTCTTCTTTGAAATGTGTACCTGTGTTCCCGTTTCAGAAAGAAGGAGATTTATATTTTCCAGTTCCATCCGGATGGTGCGAATAGAAGCCTGCAGCATGTCAGCGAGCAGATCAAGTTTTATCGGCATATCGGTATACAGAATATAGGACAAGATAATTTTTTGCCGTTTACTGAACATCTTCTAACCCTTCTTTCCTTTCTGCTTTTAGAATAATATAGCCTTATTATACTCCTTCTATAGCTTTTCATCTTTTGTAAAAGCCTATGATATATACGCAGGATCCCAAGGCAGTTCATTTCATTAAGCTGTTAACAGCGTCTAAAAACTACACAAATTAGTCATTTTATTTTCATTTACGAGTAGCAAATATATAGTAAAATAGAAGTAATTTCTTACAGAAAATACTCTGGATGCATTTCATTCTAAGCTGAAGTTGGTGTTGAAATGAAAAAGGCGATTTTGGTCAGCTGCGGCTCTCTTTCACTTGGTCTTGGGATAATTGGTATTATTTTACCACTGTTACCTACGACGCCATTTTTGTTATTATCTGCAGCGTGCTATGCAAAAAGCTCAGAAAGACTATACAATTGGTTGCTTGAAAATAAATACTTTGGTTCTTATATTAAAAATTACCGCGCAGGAAAAGGGATTCCGTTAAAAGTGAAAATTACTGCTGTATCCGTTCTATGGCTCTCCTTATCGTTTACCATCTTTTTTGTGATTCCGCTGGTTGCCGTGAAGCTTCTGCTTGCGGTGATAGGCTCCTACTTTACTTGGTTTATCCTGAAACAAAAAACACTTAAAAAGCATGCTTTCTAACCATGGTTTTTGCCATGAAGAGCAGAGATTAAGTACGCAACGTCGTGTCGCAACGCCTTTGTGACCAGCACCCTGTAGGCCCGAACATGCTATTTGATTTTGGGGGTAGCTTTCAATAATGACATTTTATGAAATTCTCGTATTTATACATATATTTTCTGCTATTTTAGGGATGGGGCCTGGTTTTGTAATGACTCCAATTGCAAAAAAAGCTTCCAATATGACAGAGCTGAGGCATGCGTATGCATTGCGAAACAAGCTGCATCAATTTGTTATGATTGGCGGCACGTTGCTGTTGGTAACCGGATTATGGATGGGATTTTTAAATATGTATCTTTTCCAGCAAGGGTGGTATATTACAAGTTTAATTCTTTTCTTACTTGCTCTGGCTTCCGGTCCTACTGTATTAGTTTCCAGCTCCAAGCCGATTAAAGCTTTATTGAAGGAGCATAAAGGAGAAGACATTCCTGCTGAATATTTCACATTGTCTAAGCGTTTATTTTTCTATGAAAATCTGATTAATACGCTGTTTTTAATTATTATTGCTTTAATGATTACAAAGCCTTTTTGAGTTTAAGGATATACGCTACTACAAACATCATGTGTTGCGGGTTTGAAAACCATCACAACACACGATGCTTTTGTACTAAGGTATTTGAAATGTCTCAGAAACCCGTTCAACCATTGTCTCGTATTCTTCTTGTAAATCTGCAGGATACTCAATTAATAGATTAGCTATATAATCATCGGCTAAGATTGATTTTTTATAAATATTATTGGTTCCGTCAAAATAGGAAATGACATACCAATCGTCTTCCAGTCTTTCATAGCTTACCGATTCACTCTCTTCTTCCGCCTCTGCAACATCATACTCATAATAAGATTCGATTGATCCTTTATCACTGGCAAGGGTACTTCCCTCTTCCGTAAGTCCAAAATGACTTCCCGACGCGATAATGGTAGCTGTATCATCATGGACTTCAATGCCATCGCCGTTGTCTGGCATGTAGTCTGCTTCAAAGGTGGATGGATATTCAACAGAAAAGCCGAATCTTGCATTTGCGTAGGATTCATAAGCTTCCTCGGCAGCACTTTCATTATCTTCTTCATTTGCTTCCGTACCCCCGCCGGTTTCTGACGGGTCCTCGTTATCAGCATTCTGATCTTGTGTGTTGTCCTCATCAGCCTCTTCGGAGTTGTCACCATTCTCATTTACATTTTCCTGATCTTCGTTGTTTTGGTCATCACCTTCATTTTGTGATTCATTATTGTTCTCGTCTATAATTTCCTGATTATCATTTGCTTTTTCATTATTATCACTATTACAAGCTATTAGCAGGATACTGCATACTAAAAGAATGCTTATCGACAGCATGAATCTCTTCATTCATTTTCTCTCCCCTCATTGTTTTGATTATTCAGAAAAATATTCCGAATAGATAGCCATAAAAGAAAGAAGCCCTAAAATACTAGACCCAATTCCTACGATATATATACTCACCTTTTCAATAATTTCATATAATAATCTATTACCTTATATCTACTTGTTAAAACATATAACTATCATTTAACATTGTAAGAATATATATTTCTTCCCTTAACATGTTACATCCCTCCCCCGCCAGAGCTTCTTATTACTCTTTTCACATACCCACATCGCTGGCAACGATAAATAAGACGAAATGAAACTTCATCATCCCAGCCAATATGCTCAAACTTATGGAATCCTATTCTGCAAAGCAGATTCTTTTCACTCCTGGTTGTTAAATAATAAATCAAAAGAACAACTACACCAACAACGATAGCAACATAATGAATATAATACATATTAAACATCGCATCAGCATCTGCAATAATAAACGCCGCTCCGAGAAAAATGAGGGAGTAACCTATTAAAGGAGCTTTATTCTTCATATGGCACCTCCTCGGATTTTAAAATTTGTCCTTTATATTATTTAGAGGTCATTTTCCCTGACACAGGATTATTAAACAAAAAGACAGAGACCAGTAAAACAGAAAAAACAACTTTCTATTCAGCAAATGAAACACCTGTACAAGCAAGGAGATCTTGACATGATTGCAAATTATATTTCGACCGGCTCCACCAGCTTTATATTGATTAAGTATAATTTTGAATGAAATGCAATCAATTTACAGAGAATATTCAGAGGGTATACAATTAAAGATAGGAAAGCATTTAACTTCTTGCACAAAGATTTAATTAATTACTTGAATAGGAGAGGATTTCTCATGAAGTCAACTTCTGAAAATAAATTAAGAGGAAACAACAATCGTTCCTCCCTGCTTTATTTCATCATAACAGGATTTATCACCATCATCTTATCTTTCTTTTTCACGGGAAGAGCTATTGCTGAGGGAGCTAATGATGATTTTGGTCTGGACTTCTTTTTACTTATTGCAGTCTGGGCTTTTGGAGCAACTTTTTACTATTTATTTCAATTAAAAAAGATTGGTGCCCTTATTTCAATCCTTCCCATCATTTTCTATATATGCTGGTTTATAGTATCTTTTTTCATGTAAAGGAAAGAGGCTGGGACATAACTAGCCAAAAATAATGAAAAGATGGATTTCACATTGGGTTTTGATGTGAAATCCATCTTTTTTGAAATCATTTATAAGTAGATACATAAAAAAGCAGCTAGAGGCAGTGTATCTTCTCAGATTCACTGCCATTAAGGCGAATCCCAATTCATTATCCACTTTGGATTTTCCTCGTACAGAGAAACGAGTGAAACCCAAATTAGCCTTCAAAAATCCAAAGAAAGGCTCCACATCTATCTTACGTTTTCCGTAAAGCTTGCCCATTTCTTCATCTGAAAGCTGTTCTCGTATCATTTTCTTTTGTGCTTCCCATTTTTCATTATAAAATATTTTCCGATGGTTACCTTCCTTTGCCTTGGTACATTGCTCTCGCAAAGGACAGCCTGTACAATCTTCACATTCATAGACCTTAAATTGTCGCTGGTAACCATACTTGTCTGTGCGTTTGGAGTCATAGCGATAAGTAACAGCTTGACCATTTGGACAAGTAAAGGCATCTATTTCGGCATCATAATCCCAGTTAGCGGTGTTAAAGGGATTATTTTTATATTTTTTCTTCTTCTCTTTGCGGTACATACTATAGGTAATCAAGGCAGTTCGTAACCGGTTCAGGGTGACATCTTCTATATTCTGTTCACTTCCATAAGCCGCATCAGCTACGAGGACATCAGGCAACGCAAAATAATCCTTTTCAATACGATCTAAAAAAGGAATCAGCGTTCGTGTATCGGTAGGGTTCGGAAAAATATCATAGGCTAATGCGTAACGTCCTTCTGTTGCCAATTGCACATTATAAGCAGCTTTCAACTGTCCGTTCTTCATATGGTCATCTTTCAATCGCATAAAGGTTGCGTCGTGATCCGTCTTGGAATAGCTGTTACGTTCTTCTAAAATCTCCAAGGCTTCTTCATATTTTTCTTGACGACAGATGAAATCGTGCACCTGTTTTAAGGCTTGTTTTGGCTGCTTTCGTTCCGAACGCAGGGCTTTTCGGTCTTGTGCTTTTTCAATCGATTCGATTTGTTTCGTATACGTTTGGACTGACTTATCCAAATTCGCTGCCATCTGTTGAAGTTCTTGCGTCGATAGAGCTTCCGGGTTTTCCCGGTTGATTTCTGGAATAATTTCTTTTTCCACTAATTCTTCATAGAGGGCATGGGACTTCTCTACAAGTTTCGTTTGATAACGCTCGATCGATTTTCGCCAGACAAAGGTGAATTTATTGGCATTGGCTTCAATTTTGGTCCCGTCAATAAAGATAGCCTCCGCATCGATCAACTCTTTTTCCACCAGCTGACAACGAAATTGGACGAAGCACTGACGCAATAGTTCTTTTACTTCTGGATTCACACGAAAACGGTTGATAGTACGGTAACTCGGCTCATATCCTTGCGCAAGCCACATCATTCGCACACTATCTTTTAATAATGCTTCGATTTTTCGGCCAGAGAACACCGACTGGGTATAAGCACATAAAATAATTTTCATCATCATACGCGGGTGATAGGCGGGACAGCCTGTTTGACGGGTAAAACCGGTGAAAGCTTCTTCTGGAATCTGTTCGATAAATTCATGGATGGTATAAGCAATATCATTTTCTTGTAATTTCATCTCGAAATCTAATGGCAAAACGACTTGATTTACGTTATAATATTTAAACATAAGGATACCTCGATTCTGTTTTTGTAGTGGTACTTTAACTTTATCAGAAGGTATCCTTTTTTTGTACGTTTATTTCATTTTTTAATCAAATTAAAAAAGTGACTTCCTACTTAAAATCATAGTAGAAAGTCACTTTTTCTATTTTTACTGGCTTTTGTCCCAGCCTCGTCATTAGGATGCTTTTCTTTATAAGCCCTAAAAAGATACGAACAAGAGAAGAAAATTCAATTCTTTATTCCTATTCATTCAACTACTTTTTATCCTTCCGCTTTTCCCGCTCAGATAAAATATAGGCACATGCCGCATCACCAGAGATATTGTGAGGCGTTCTTAACACATCAAGAGGTCAATACCAATAATTAATGCGATACCTTCAACAGGGAGACCAACTTGATTCAGCACCATGCCAGCATAATCAATCCAACACTAAGCACACCCGCAGTACCAACACTTGCCAAGGTGGCAACAAGCACACCCAACATAACAAGCCAGCCTAAAATATCGTTTGCTCGTTCAAATAAGTTAAAAATACCTTTCAAATTTAAACCACACAAAAGATAGTACTGTCATAAGATAAGAAAACAAATAGCACTATGTTGTAGTGACTGAAAAGTCTATAAAAAAGATGCAGACACACTTACAATTACAAGTGTTTCTACATTTTTATGAATATGCTAGATCGTATATTCCAATTTCAAAATTAGCACGCAGAAAAATTATTTCTTTAATATTTCCACTGGGATTTATTTACTTAGGTTATAAAGCATAATACTTTCTCTCCTAAAAACTACTTAAATCGAATCACATATGCATCCAGAAATATCCGCGCCAGCACCTGCAGCGGCAACCGCGAACGCACCTCATAATCAGGAAAAAAGCTTTGCTTCGACTTATAACCTAACAAATTAATATCACACAGCCGAAACAGACTGCTCTCCTTATTCGTTGTAAGCAGAATCGTTTTCACATTATTTTGCTTACAAAATTGTGCAGCCTCCACCAGCTCCTCTGTCTCTCCATTCAACGAGACAAAGATAACTAAATCATCCCTTGTAAACTTTCTCGATTTAATACGGATAATATTCGGATCTGTATGCTCTTCACAATGCTTATCAAGCAGCTGCAGCTTTACCGTCATTTCATTGGAAATATGCTCCGAAAATCCCCTGGCAAATATTGTAATCTTTTTACTATATTTCACAGCAACTAAAGCGTCTTCAATCAGCGAGGAATCCAGATAATTTAACGTATTTATCACTTCCTCCTGATTCTTGAAGATAGCCGACTGAATTTGCGAATCAATATTTTTAATTTTTTCCAGCGCTCCCGGAAACTGCTGTGATTTTTCGGAGATAAATTGAAATTTAAAATCCGTAAATCCCCGGTAGTGGAGTTTTTTCATACATCGTACAATCGTGGAAGTGGAGACGTTCGCCTCCTCACTCAACTGCGTAATCGAAATATCGCCCATCGTCGAATAGTGCGATTCTATATAATTTAATAAATGCTTGTCGCTGCTGCTTAATTCATTATAGTAATGCTGAATCCTCTGTTGGAAATTCATACTAAACACCCGCTTATCTTGAAATCTTTTTCATCTATTTTCTAACTATAACACATATAATGCAAACATTTTCATTTCCCACTGTGCCATACTTTAAGAAGGAAAGGATGAATGCCATGATTTATACATGCACATTAAATACAGCAATTGATATGTTCATCGAAATGGAGGATTTTCTTCCTGACAAGGTGAACCGAAGCATATACGATGAATTCCAGCCAAACGGCAAGGGAGTTAATATATCCATTATTTTAAATAAGCTTGGTACCCCTTCTACAGCTTTAGGTTATATAGCCGGCTTCAGCGGGCATTATATTCAGGATGAGCTGAAAAAAATGGGCATCAACACGGATTTTACAGAAGTAGATGGCGTCACAAGAATTAATGCGTTTGTAAAATCTAATCAGGGCGAGTATAAAATTGTCAATAGCGGCCCGGAAATAACGGATATAAAAATAGATGAATTATTAAATAAAATTGCCGGATTTACAAAGGAAGATGTTTTATTTGTATCAGGCAGCCTGCCCAAAGGCGTGGAACCATCCATCCTGGTAGCAATAGCAAAGCATGCTGCTGATATCGGATTTCGATTAATTTTAGATATAAGTCATCCTATCTTAAGTGAATTAGTTCACTATCAGCCTTATTTAATCAAACCGAATGATGAAGAGCTCCAAAACCTGTTTCCAGAGGATAACCTGGATTCAGAACAGGCAATCATTCATGCAGCCCGAAAATTATTAGATAAAGGCTGTCAAAATATCTTAGTCTCTATGGGCGGCCAAGGTGCTTACTTTGTCAATAAAGAGTCATCACTCTACTGTCCTGCACCGAAAGGAGAGGTAGTGAATACAGCTTGCGCCGGAGACACAACATTAGCTACTTTTTACATTACTTTACAGACTAATACAGCTGAAGCGGCATTAAAGAAAGCTGTGGCAGCTGGTTCCTCTACTGCTTTCCGCTCCGGATTAACGGATTTTGAGGATGTTGAAGATCTGATGAAAGACTTGAACGTAAAAACATTAACCGTATAAATGAAAGGGTGAAAATCATGACATATCGTTTTTTAGGCGTTACTGGTTGTCCTACAGGTATTGCGCATACGTTTATGGCTGCAGAAGCACTTGAGAAAACTGCTGAAGAAAAAGGCGTTTCCATCAAAGTCGAAACCCATGGACAAAGAGGTACAGAAAACCAGTTTACTGCTCAGGAAATTAAAGATGCAGAGGTCATTATTATTGCTGCTGATAAAAACGTGGACATTGACCGTTTTCAAGGAAAAAAAGTGATTAACGTTTCTGTTTCAAAAGGAATTAAAAACCCTGAGGAATTAATCGACAGAGCTATCTCAGGAGATGTCGCTGTCTATAAAGGATCCGGTGAAGCGGCATCCTCAAATAACGAAAAAAGTGATCAGGGATCAGCCAATATCTGGCACCAGCTCTATGTGCATTTGATGAATGGTGTCAGCCATATGCTTCCTTTAGTTGTTGCCGGCGGGGTGATGATTGCTGTTTCCTTTATGTTTGGAATTTATTCAGCTGATCCTGAATCATCCCAGTATAATGTCATTGCCGAACAAATGAATACCATCGGCGGACTGGCTATGGGGCTGATGGTTCCTGTATTAAGTGCTTATATCGCCCAATCCATTGGTAACAGGCCCGGCCTTATCATCGGTTTTATTGTCGGTATGATTGCCGATACAAACGGTACAGGATTTTTAGGCGGAATTGTTGGTGGTTTCTTAGCTGGTGGCCTTGTTTTACTGCTGATGAAAGCATTAAAGAATCTGCCAAAATCACTTGACGGTTTAAAAGCAATTTTCTTAATTCCGGTTCTCGGTATCTTTATCGGCGGATTTGCCATGTGGTATCTGTCCGTTCCTATGGAAGCAATTAATCAGGGAATGATGAACTTCCTAAGCAGCTTCCAGGATTCTAATCCGCTCTTATTAGGGTTGATTGTAGGTGTTATGAGTGCATTTGATATGGGCGGCCCGGTCAACAAGGCTGCTTATGTAACAGGAACAGCGCTACTTGCACAAGGTAACTTCTTATTTATGGCAGGTGTTTCTGCTGCATGTATCGTTCCACCTTTAGCAACAGGTTTCTCTGTATTGTTCGCCCGTCGTCAATACAGTCAGGCTGAAGCAAGTGCCGGTTATGTCAATTTCCTATTAGGTTCTACACACATTACAGAAGGTGCAATTCCTTTTGCAGCTAAAAGACCTTTTACCATTATCCCGATTATTATGGTAGGTTCTTCTATCGCTGCCATGCTGACCTATATGTTTAAAGTAGAAGTACCCGCACCACATGGAGGATTTATTGTTCTTCCTGTTGTAACCCATGCATTCTTATGGGTATTGGCAATTCTAATTGGTGCTGTTATTTCAGGATTCCTAATGGCATTAGAACAAAAAAGACATCAACGGAAAAACAATACTGAACAAGCAACTGCACCAGCGCCAAAAGAACAGCCTGCTTCCAAAGAGCAGGGCAGGCTTTTAGAAACAAATCAAATTCACCTGCAGCAAAAGCTGGGTTCCAAAGATGAAGTTCTGACATTTATAGCAGAAAAAGCGAAAGAATTAAATATTACAACAGATGCAAAAAAAGTAGTAAGTGGATTGCAAAAAAGAGAATCAGAAGGCTCAACAGGTATGGAGAACGGAATTGCTATTCCGCATGTGAAGAGCGATGCAATTCAACAGGCAAAATTAATGGTTGTGCAATTGGCAGAAGGTATCGATTGGCCTGCAATGGACGGAAAACCAACAGATTTTGTCATCAGTATTCTGGTGCCAGATGGAAGCAGCAACGAACACTTAGATATCCTATCGGCTCTTTCCAGAAAACTGATGAATCAGGAGTTTATTGACCAATTAAAGGCTTCTCAATCAGAAGCTGAAATAAAAGAATTATTACTTGGAGGCGTTAAAAAATGAAAAATTTAGATAAACTAATGAATGACCAGGGTATTATTTCCGCACTTGCTATTGATCAGCGTGGTGCACTAAGAAGAATGATGGGCGATGATATTTCCGGTGAGCAGATCTCTGATTTCAAACAGCTTGTATCTGAAAAGCTTACTCCTTATGCTTCTTCTATCCTGCTTGATCCTGAATATGGACTAGCAGCAGCGAAGAAAAGAGATACAAACTGCGGATTAATCCTGGCCTATGAACAAACAGGCTATGATAAGCAGGAGCCTGGACGTTTTCCGGATTTAATTCCAAATTGCTCCGTGAAAAATCTGAAAGCAGAAGGCGCTGATGCCATTAAATTGCTCATCTATATTGACGTAGATGAAAGCAAAGAAATTAATGAAGTCAAAGAAGCCTTTGTAGAGCGTGTCGGCAGTGAGTGTGTTGCAGAAGACATTCCATTGTTCTTAGAAATCCTTACCTATGACGATTCAATTGGCAATGAAAAAGGATTAGAATTTGCCAAAGTAAAACCAAAAAAAGTGATCGAAGCAATGAAACGCTACAGTGAACCAAGATTTAATGTGGATGTATTAAAGGTTGAGGTTCCTGTAAATATGAATTTTGTGGAAGGCTATGCAGAAGGTGAAACAGCTCAAACCCAAGCAGAAGCAAAAGCTGTTTTCAAAGAACAATCTGAGGCAACTGACCTGCCATTTATCTTTTTAAGTGCAGGAGTTACACCGGAATTATTCCAAGAAACATTGCGTTTTGCCAAAGAAGCAGAATCTACCTTTAATGGTGTCCTCTGCGGCAGAGCAACCTGGAGCGGTGCAACATCCGAATTTAAAAATGTTGATGGAGAAGCTGCTGCTAAGTGGCTGCAAACAGAAGGCGTTAAAAATATTCAAGAATTGGATAAAGTAGTTCAAGAAACAGCAACATCTATTTCTTAATAAATACAGAAAAAGCTCAGTGACCGTATTGGGCTTTTTCTGCATATCCTTTCTACTTCTTATTCATAGTATGTTATTATTCATTTTGTTACATGCTAATCATGGGACTATGTTATAAGGAGAGAAACCCATGCCTAAAAAATACATAATTATCGGAAGCACCCTTGCTTTCATTATCATTATTTTGCTCGTTTCTATTTTCTACTTTAAAATCTCCTTCACCTCCCTGCCGACGAATCTGCCAATTGTTCTGGCTGACGAGCTTACCAGTGACGGAGAGCGGAGACATGTTAATTCGATTACTATTATGAAGTCTGATTCCAGTCACATGAATAGTGATGAACCTGTACTTCCCGAAAGTGAGGAAGAAATTGTATTAAATCAATCAAATGACATCACCAGAATGCTTATTGAAGATGTCCGAATTTACAACGGCGGAAGAATCACCAATGATAGTCAGGAATATACCGTCGAAATGAGCCTGTCTGATGACACCCATCTATATCTCTATATCACTAACGAATATATCCGGATTGTTCCTCCTGACCAAAATGGAAAGTTATACAAAGTCCTGGATAAAGAAAATGCAGTTTATGTATACTTCCATTCTTTCTTTGAAGAAAAATAAAGCTCGTTTGCCAGCCTGTATCGTTCCAGAAACCATATAAACATGCTATCCTAGAGAGAGAGCATTATTAGAGGCAGGAGGGGTTTCAGGTTGAAGAAAACGGTACAGGTTGTTGCAGCGGTTATAGAGAATGAGCGCCGTGAGATATTATGTGCACTACGATCCGGCCAGATGTCTCTTTCAAACATGTGGGAATTCCCTGGAGGAAAGGTAAAAGAAGGAGAAAACCTATTTACTGCATTAGAGCGTGAAGTATATGAAGAAATGTCCTGCAGGATTCAAGCTCAGGAGGTTTTCCATGAGAATGTCCACGAATATGATACCTTTATTATTCAGCTTATTGTCATTAAAGCAGAATTAGTTCAAGGCGTCCCTCAAACAAATGAACATGCCAAGCTTATCTGGCTGCAGAGAGAAAATTTGCCTTCTTTACATTGGGCACCTGCTGATATGCCGGCTGTTGAGGCACTTATGAATGAACCTTTAAAAGAACAAACTGGCTCTTTTAAACGACAAAAATGAGAACTTCCGGTTTCGCCACCCAGAATGAAACATCTTGCCGGGAAACCCACATAAGCGATCAGATTGCTTATGTGGGTTTCTTTTTATTTTACGATAGGAGAAAGTATAAGAATCACATATACATTTTTATATACTATGCTAAAATAAGTTTAACTGACTATCTCGTATTGTAGAGGAGCGTTTGTTATATGGAAAAAGGAACTTTCACTGAGAAGCTGGCAAATTATTTACGGGCAAGATTTTCATTTCTGTCCATTTCAACTTGGGAAGAAGACCGTGTCATTCGTGATATTCAAAAAATTTGCTCTGATCCCCAGCTAATCAAAACTGTACGTAAAGTATATACATGGACAGTTACAGAGGGGCTGATGGATAACAACTATACCTCCATCAAAAATACCACACAGCCGATGCGTGCATTAGAACAAATTGAAAAAATAGAAGAACCCTCCGTATTTATATTGAAAGACTTTCATATTTATATGGGAGGAGAAAACAGACAGCCGGACTATACGCTTATCCGGCGTATACGAGACCTGGTATCTATTATCGAAAACAGTCCATTACAGAAAAATGTTATATTCGTCTCACCTGCCTTTTCTATTCCATTAGAATTGCAGAAAGATATTATGATAGTAGATTACGGGCTTCCTACATACTCCGAAATAAAAAAAGTACTGCATCAAATGATAAAGATGAATGAAGGCAATTCCAGAATTACCATTGATTTGAATCAGGAGAATGAAGAAAAATTAATCAAGGCTGCACTCGGTCTAACGATGCAGGAAGCGGAAAATGCTTTTGCCCTGTCAATGGTTACAGATGGCAGACTGGATATCAACAGTGTGGACCATGTTTTGGAAGAAAAACAGCAAATCATTCAAAAAAATGGCTTATTAGAATATATACCGCACGAACCAAGCATGAAGGATGTTGGCGGTCTGGAAAATATTAAACGCTGGCTGAATCGCAGAAATAATTCCTGGATGGACTCTGCCGGTGAATATGGACTTCCTGCTCCAAAAGGAATATTGCTTACTGGAATACCCGGCTGTGGGAAAAGTCTTATTGCAAAGGCTGTCAGCTCCTTATGGAAGCTCCCGCTCTTAAAACTGGACATGGGAAAAATTTATTCTGGACTTGTAGGAAGCAGTGAAGAAAATATGCGTGAAGCAATTCATACTGCAGAGGCCATCTCTCCTTCTATTCTCTGGATTGATGAACTGGAAAAGGGATTAAGTGGAACAAACGGGACAGGCGACAGCGGTACTTCCACCCGCATTTTTGGTACACTACTCACCTGGATGCAGGAAAAAAAGCAGCCAGTTTTTGTTGTTGCTACAGCAAATAATATCCAGTCCCTTCCACCAGAGCTGCTTCGGAAAGGACGTTTTGATGAAATCTTTTTTGTGGATTTGCCAACCAAAAGAGAACGGGAAGCAATCTTTAAAATTCATCTGAACAAGCGGCTTACATCTGAAAAGGTCAAAGGTGAGATGGCTGCAGACGATACTTTGTTCTCACACCTTGCCACACTATCAGAAGGATTTATCGGTGCAGAGATTGAGCAGGCTATTATTTCCGGTTTATTCGAAGCATATGCGGAACAGCGCGCCTTAAAAGAAACGGATATCGAAAAAGCAATTGAACATACTGTCCCGCTCTCTGTTACACAAGGAGAGCAAATTCGTGCGCTCCGGGAATGGGCGAATGTCAGGGCTGTCGCCGCAACCCCGAAAGACGACCGAGCAGACTACGGCAGTGATGCGGAGGAAAAACAAATCCCTGCTCCATCCAATGATATTCATACTTCTCGTGGAGGGCGAACACTTGACTTTTAATATACACTCAGCGGGAAAATTATCCGCTATAAAAGGAGGAAATACTGATGAGCCTGTCTTTTATATTAGTCCCAATTGCAATAGGAGCAACATCTGCCATCTCTTTAGCTATGTCGGAAAAGATAGAAGAAGGAGAATTTTATAAGATCACAACAAGCATGAAGGACAATACAATGCTGACAGAAGCATTGCAAAATTACGGATGCAACGTGACTATAGAGAACGAACGCATGCAGTCCTCGCTCGGAAATACACAGCTTGCTTTTCAGCAGGAGGAAAACGGAACATTCAGCGCAATATTCGCCGAGGATGTAGCCGTTGAGGATGCTAAAGAGCTACTGACTAATATTCAAAATGAATATACCAGCTTTGTTCAGAAACGAACCTATGATAAACTGCTCCAGCGTGCAGAAAAAGAAGGATTAATGCTTGAATCAGAAAATACCGATGATGAAGATACCATTGTGCTGACTTTCCAAGTAAGGGAGAATCGAAACTATGAGTAAAAAAATCCGTATTGAGATTACATCCGATGGAAAAATCAGAGCAAAAACACTGGGGATGAAGGGTGAAGAATGCTTGGATTATGTCGAGCTTGTAGAACAGCTTGTGGATGCAGAGACAATTGATTCCGAATTTACAGAGGAATATGCAGAAACAGCAATTTATCACCACACCACCCAGCAACAACAATTAAAAAAGGAGTAGGTAAGCATGGGTGATGCGATTACGCCATTGGGAAAGAAGTGGGAGTACCTTCATTCCATATGGATACTATGGCTAATTTTCCCTTTTGGATTTCTTTCTTTCATAAGTTTTTACTATATCAGTTTACGTGTCAGAAAATTAAAGTGGTTTATTGCGGGAAGTATTTATGCTCTGCTTGTTATTCAGTTTTTTGTTGTCGATGAATTTTATCCAAAGGAAAGTTTTATCTATGACGCTTCTGTCATGCTTATACTCGGCGGATGGATAGCAGCTTGGATAAACGCTGTTATTTCACGCAAAACATACTTACAGCTTCTTGTTAAGCAGACCAAATCAGAGGCACGCAGAATGTCTGCTCCTTCCTATGATATACAAGAAACTTATTCTTTGGATCCATCTGCTGAATCATCTCAGTCAGTAGACACCCCAAAACCAGTTGAGGAGCCAATTAACTATAACACGTCTCTTCCTGCTGAAAAAGTGAATATGAATACAGCCGCGCAAAAGGAAATCGCAGCCATTCCTTCACTCGGAAATATCCTGGCTGGGCAGATTGTAGAGATCCGTAAGCGGAGAGGTCCATTTCATAATTTCAGTCATTTTGTGGAACTAATGGATATAAAACCGCATATTCTAGCAAAAGCGAAACCATTTATGGTCTTTTCCAATGAAGATTTAGGTGATAGAGAATCAGAACATTCTACAGACCATTCGAAGTATTCATCAGGAAGGGTTGTTGATTATTAATGCATATACAGCTGCATCGATTTTTACCATCTTCCATTGCAGAGGGACCTGGAAAACGGGCTTCTGTATGGGTTCAGGGCTGCCCTATTCATTGCAAGGGCTGCGGTGTCCCCTGGACCTGGAATCCGAGACTCGGAACTCCCTCTGATGTCGATACCATTTGGGAGAAAATTTTAGAGAGTAAAGAGAAAAATGATATTGAAGGAATTACCTTCCTGGGCGGCGAACCCTTTGAACAGGCTGAGTCTCTGGCTATCCTGGCAGAACGCGCACAAAATATCGGCTTAAGTATTATGACATTCAGCGGATACTATTATGAAGAGCTCGAGAAGCTGGATAAACCGGGCTGGAAGGAGCTTCTTGCTCATACGGATATCTTTCTGGAGGGGCCATTCGAATTAGATAAACCGGACTATATCCGTCCATGGATCGGTTCTACCAACCAAATCATTCATTTTTTAACGGATCGTTATATAAATCTGAAAGAAGAATTAGACAAGATTCCAGACCGACTTGAAATTTATATTAAAAAGGATGGGACTGTTGAAGCCAATGGCATGATTCCATCTGAATCCTGGAAGCAAATGTTTAATGGTATTTAAAAAGAAAAGCGGCAGCGGGCATTTTTATAATGTCAGCTGCTGCTTTTTCCCATTATTACTATTTATTTAAGAATATATGAATTCCATGATTTCCTCTTATTTAATTCCAAAAAATCAAATAAACCCCTCGCAACAGGATTAGTAGAATCGGCCTCTATTCCTACTGTCTGCACGCCATTATCTTTGAGCATCTGCAATTGACTGAATAACAGCTGCTTCAATAGTTTGATATCCTGTTTTGTTTGATCTAAGCCAACCCAGCCGATTTCATAATGATTTTCTGTATCACCAGGATGAAGCATGATATATGCGGCGATTTCTTCCTCTATAAATAAAACAGAACTCCTACTTTCATCCGGACAATCATTTCTTAAAATTTCTTCCCATTCAGTAAGTGTAAAGCATCCAACAGGGTTATCTGCATGTGTCTGTTCATAATCTGTTTTTATTTTGGATAAGAACTGCTGCTTCTTTTTCAAATCGGACATCACTTCTTTTAGAGGAGTTATCTTTTCATCTATAGTCTGGCTATCTAAATGCTGCAGCATCCATGTCACTCCAACTCTTTCTTCAAACGTCCTCCGGAATAGATGAAATCCTTTTTCTTCAACGATGGCAATGTTATCTTTTTCATTGGAGCAGCAGGAGTAAATCCACTTATCCTGGGTGGATTTACTCCCGAGCAGTGGAGCAAGCAGCTCATATATATACACATTTTCCTCTTGCTCCTCCCCTGCAAAGAAGCGGATATATTTTGCTGATGGATGGAAAGTGTTTAGCCAGCTGAGTGCCAGCGCAATTGCATTTCCATCTTTTTCAGCAATATATAATTCATGGTACTTCTCAGATTGAAGAATTGATTGTACTGCCTTCAGCTTATCTTTTAAAGAAGGATGTATATCTATATGGGGAAAGTTTTTTACTTTTTTTATTTCTGCCACGGTTATCACCACGTTTTCTATGTTAATTTCAGTATAGCATTGTATTTGGAGGCAGGAGATTTATAGACAGTTAACTTTGATAAAATCATGCCTGCGCTTTCATTGTTTTATACAATTTTCTTCTAATGTGGATAAATTGAAATAAGACTTCTGCGTAAACATATCGTTGTTTGTTTATGCAGAAGTCTTATATTACTACTCTAGTGCCTTTGAAACAAATATTTTACCTTCATTCTTTTTATAAGTTCTGTACAATAATCTAAACACCTGAATAAGCCATAAATCCACCATCCACAGGTACGGTAATCCCTGTTACAAAGCCAGACATATTGTCGTCTGCCAGCCAAAGCAATGTTCCTAATAAATCTTCCGGCTTTCCAAATCGGCCTTGTGGAGTATGATTGATAATTTTCTCTGCGCGCTCGGATAAAGAACCATCCTCATCAAGCAAAAGTCCCCGATTTTGTTCTGTTAAAAAGAACCCAGGCGCAATCGCATTAATACGAATACCAGCATCAGCAAAATGAACAGATAACCACTTGGTAAGATTATCAATGCCTGCTTTGGCAGCACTATAGGCTGGAACTTTCGTCATTGGGGCTGGAGCTGACATGGATGAGATATTAATAATATTCCCACCGTATTCAGTCATTTTTTTCGCAAATACTTGTGTTGGTATAAGTGAACCAATTAAATTCAACCGAAAAACATGATCAAAGCCACTCAACTGCAAATCAAAAAAAGATTTTAAAGAAGTATTTTCGATATCCCCTGCTTCAAATATTTCTTTATCCGTAATGGCATCCGGATGATTTCCTCCAGCTCCATTAATCAGCAAATCACATTCTCCTAATTCCTGCTTCACAACCTCATACGCTTCCTTCACATTTTCTTCATTTAATACATCACAAGATACTGCAATCGCCATACCGCCCTGCTCTTTTATTTCATCTGCTACCTTCTGTCCTTTTTCCACATTTCGATTTAATATTGCTACTTTCATCCCTTGGCGGGCTAGCTCCTTTGCCATAACTTGACAAAGAACGCCGCTTCCGCCTGTAACAACCGCTGTTTTTCCAGCTAGATCTTCATGAGTTGGTAACACTGTTTATGCACGCTCCTTTCTCTTCACTAATTCATAAGCATCCCAAAGACCCCAGAGATGCATGATGCCTAAAGCACGGTCATATAAACCATAACCCGGCCGGCATTGTTCATTCCATAAATGTCTACCATGATCTGGACGGGCATATCCTTTAAAACCTGTCTCATGATAAGCTTTGACAATATCATCAATTGGTACTGATCCATCCTTTGTTCGGTGAGATGTTTCGATAAAATCACCATTTTCATAGATTCGTACATTGCGAATATGAGCAAAAGCAATACGATTATGAAACCTGCGGATGATAGCCGGAATATCATTATTCGGATTAGCTCCCAATGATCCGCTGCACAAGGTCAAGCAATGTGAGGGGCTGTCTGAAATAGACAGATACCTTTCAATGGCCTGCTCACTCGTAATAATTCGGGGAAGATTAAACACTGGCCAAGGCGGATCATCTGGATGTATAGCCAGTTTAATATCCTCCTCTTCAGCAACAGGAAGAACTTCCTTCAAGAAATACTCTAAGTTCTTCCATAATTGATCCTCGTCTACTTCTTCATACGACTTAAAAGATTCTTTAATTGTTTTCAGGCGTTCTGGTTCCCATCCAGGCATTGTATAGCCCGAATTGGTTATTTGCTCAATCAAATCATTGGGATTCATATCATTCACTTTTGATGTTTCATAAAATAATGCGGTGGAGCCATCCTCTAATTTTTTATATAAGTCTGTTCGTGTCCAATCAAATACGGGCATAAAATTAAAACAAACTACCTTCGCGCCTATTTTGGCAACATTCCTTAGACTCGTTTTATAATTTTCTATATATTCATTTCTTGTTTCCTTGCCTAATTTTATGTCTTCATGCACGTTAATACTTTCTACTACATCTAAATGAAAACCATATGCATCGGCTTGTTTTTTCACTTCCAATACTTCCTCTTCCGGCCAAACTTCACCTGCTGCACGATGGTGTAATGCCCAGACCAATCCTTCTACACCAGGAATCTGCTTTATTTGTTCCAGTGAAACAGAATCGTTATTTTCACCATACCACCTAAATGTCATTCTCATATCCTACCCACTCCTGCTGCTAAAATGTCAACACAATTTTTCTTACTTCCTCAGGTTTGTTTTCCAATAGATCAAATGCATCCTTAACTTGTTCCATCGGAAAACGATGCGAGATAATCTGACTTGGATCCAGTTTCCCTTTTTCCACTTTTTCAATAACGCCTTTAAATTGATGCGTCTGCAGTCTCGAACCTACAACTTTCAATTCCTTTTTTGTTAATAGCAGCGAAGGTATCGCAGAAGGTTGTTCGTTGAAACCTAATGTAACCACTGTCCCTGCAATAGATGCCAATTCAACTGCCTGCTGAAATGTTTGTGGAAGTCCTACTGCATCAATCACCACATTTGCAAGTTCTCCGTCTGTTAATCTCTCTATTTCTTTTGCTACATCTTTTTCTTTCGGTTGAATGGTAACATCTGCACCAATTGAAGCAGCGTAATCTAATCTTGTTTGATTGAAATCAGAGATAATCACTTTCGCCCCATGTTCTTTAGCCAGCAAGAGGCAAGCAATTCCAGTTGGTCCGGCCCCGATAATAAATACCGTATCACCTTCCCTGACTTCTCCTCTATAGGTTGCTTGGGCACCGATCGTTAGCGGTTCAATTAAAGACGTTGCTTCTTCGGAAACACAATCCGAGACCTTATGCCAATTCTTTTCTTCAGCCTTAAGCCATTCACTCATACCACCGTCCCGATGGACACCGAAAACCTCTAATGATTTACAGACATTCGGCTGTCCTTTTCGGCAAGCATAGCATTCTCCACAGTAAAGGATTGGCTCTAGAGCCACTAAATCTCCTACCCTTACAGAAGATACTTCTTCACCAACCTCCTCCACAATTCCTGAAACTTCGTGGCCAATAATCCGAGGATAGACAGTAAAAGGGTTGCTGCCATGATAAATATGGACGTCTGAACCACATATACCGACATTTTTCACCTTAACAATAACATCCTGTAAACCTTCCAACTTCGGTTTTTCTATTTCTACAATTTCCAATTCACCAGGGTTTTCCACCTGTATAGCTTTCATAATGTATACACATCCTTTATTCAAATAAACTTGGTAAGAACAACGATAATGAAGGAACATAGGCTACAATAATTAATACCACCATCGCTACTGCAAAAAACGGTAGCAACTCTTTTACAGTTCTGGTAATCGGTACTTTAGCGAATGTCGATGCTACAAATAGACAGACTCCTACTGGAGGAGTAGATAATCCAATCATTAGAGATAATACCATTACCACTCCAAAGTGAATTGGATCCATTCCCACACTTTGTGCAACAGGCAGTAAAACTGGGAATAGAATAACCAATGCTGCAATTGTCTCCATAAACATTCCTACAAGTAAAAGTAATATAATTATTAATAAAATAACAATTATTGGATTTTCTGAAATAGATAAAATTCCGTCCGCAATAAGAAGTGGAACACCTTCACTAACTAAAATCCACCCGAATGTATTTGCAAAACCCACAAGTAAAAGGATAGAAGCAGTAGATCGTAAAGTAGTCAATAAAATACCAGGTATTTCTTTTAACTTCAGTTCTTTATAGACAAATTTGCCAACAATAAAAGCATACACAACACAAACTACTGCTGCTTCAGTTGGAGTAAAATAGCCGCCAAGAATTCCCCACAAGATAATAACAACCATTAACAGTGCCCAAAATGCACCAAAAAATGTCTTTCCAATTACAGAAAATGACTGTTTTTCTCCCTTAGGATACTGACGCTTTACAGAAATGGCATATGTAACAATTAAAAAGCCAATAGCTAGCAGGACACCGGGAATTGCTCCAGCTAAAAATAAGTCCCCAATAGAAATACTCGCCAATGTTCCGATGATAATCATTGGAAGTGAAGGTGGAAGCATTGGTCCAACTGTAGAAGATATGGATGTAACCGCAGCAGAAAACCCGGCGCCATATCCTTGTTTTTTCATTGCTGGAATCATGACAGATCCTATACTCGCTGTATCCGATAAGGCTGTTCCAGAAATTCCTGCAAAGCCTAAGGAGGAAGCCACGTTTGTTAAGCCTAGTCCACCTCTAATATGACCAACAACAGCATTTGCAAAATCAATAATACGATTAGTAATTCCTCCGGCGTTCATCAAATTACCGGCAAGAATAAAAGCAGGGATTGCCAGCATAACAAATGAATCTAGTCCGGCAAACATGGTTTGCGGAATGACTGTCAACGGCACTCCGGCTACAAGCAAATAAACCAAGGATGATATACTTAAACTAAAGGCTATTGGCACGCCGAAAGCGATTAATAACAGGAATAGTCCAAAAAGCAATAAAGCCATCATATTTGCTCACCCTCCTCGTCCTGATTCTTTCCAGTAAATTGATCAATAATGTAAACAACAGAATATATCATTAATAAAACCGCCAGTAAGGGAACCGCTGCATACGTGTAAGACATTGAAAATCCTAACGTGGGAGCATAAAAATCAGAACCTAGACTGACAAGCTGTATTCCATAGATAAATAATACGATAGAAAACAATAAAATCATTGTAGAAATAACACTTTCATATATTTTTCGGACACGGTCAGACAATCGTTCAATCAATAAATCTACCCGGATAAACTCTTGTTTTCTCAATGCCAGCGGAGCTGCTGTAACAATAGAATACACAAATAAATAGCGGGAAAGCTCTTCTGTCCACATAAAGTCATATGGGAAATAGCGACTTAAAATCTGAATAATAACTACTAGCAACAGAGCAGTAAATAACAGCATTGTCACTATTCCAAGAGTCTTATCAACTTTTTTCATTATATTCATTCTTCATCACCGCTTTCTTCCGCTGTATCTAAAATCTCAAGATACAATTCTAACTGCTCCTCATCAAAATACTCTTCTAACGCAGGCAGCATTGCTTCACGAAAAGCGTCTTGATCCACGTCTTCATTAATTTCCATTCCATTATCCAGCAATCTTTGGAGAACCGCTTCTGTTTCTTCTTCCAATAGACCTTGTGCATATTGCTCTGCTTCTGTTGCAGCTTCTTTTACCGCCTCCTGCTGTTCTTCAGGCAGCGCTTCCAATTGTTCTGTACCTACCACTACATAAATCCAGGAACGTACATGTTCTGTTAAATTCAAATAGTTTTGTACTTCATAGAACCCATTACTTTCAATAAGATCATTCGGATTCTCCTGACCATCAATGACACCTTGCTGTAAGCCGGTAAATACTTCATTTAAACTGATTACTTGAGGTTGAGCTCCTGCCGATGACCAGGAATCTAAAAATAATGGCACATTGGGCACACGCATACTAAATCCTCTTAAATCCTCAGGTGTTGAAATTGGATAATTAGATGTTAAATTTCTCGGAGCGCGCTCCATATAAAATAACGGTGTTAATCCAACATCTCTCTCAATATCCTGTTCGATTCTCTCTCCAATCTCCCCCTCAATCACATTACGCATATGCTCCTCACTTTCAAACGCATATGGAACCGCTAACATTACAGCATTAGGAGTCCATACTTCTAATGTCTCGCCTGTAATTGTTAGATCCGTTGCTCCAAAACGAATGGAGTTAATATTATCTACCTCACTGCCCAACTGACTGTTGGGAAAAATCTCAATTACTACTTTTCCATTTGTTTTTTCTTCTACCCGATTAGCAAATTCAACAGCTGTACGATGCCAGAGATGACTTGCATCAGAGATATGTGTCATCTTCCAATGTGTAACATCATCTTCCTTTGCGGAACTCTCCTTTGCTGAAGAGCATCCGCTTAGAATAAGGAGAGTCAGCAAGCTGAATACAAACATTCTCTTTAACATGATGTTTAACCCCTTTATAACATTTTATTTAATTAAAATAGTCAGGATACCTATCCTTTAGTGCCTTTTGATCATATATAAGCAATGCCAGGTGCGCCCGAATCAAATCCTCCGCTTTTTTTTGATTCTTTTCCTTTATAGCCTCAACCATTGCCTCATGCTGTTCAACTAACTTCTTCCAGTTCAATTTTAACTCGATACTCAATTTACGAAGCCGCATAGAATGCGTGTCCATTTTTTGAATTGTTTTCCATACACGTCGCTTGTCTGCTCCCTCTGCAAGCAGCCTATGAAATTCTTTATCTAATATATATAAGGTATTTTCATCATCATCATCTCTTGCTTTTTTCTGTTCTATTACATTCATTTCTAATTTATTCAGACATTCATCAGAAAACTGTTCACATGCTAAACGAATAATTCCTGCTTCCGCCTGCTCTCGTAAAAAACGCGCTTCTTCCACATGATCTAAATCAATTAATGCCACAAATGATCCTCTTTGCGGAAGCACCGTTAAAAGTTCATCTTCTTTTAATCTTAGAAAAGCTTCTCTGACAGGGGTCCGGCTAACCTCCAGCTCTTCAGAAATTTCTTTCTCAGAAATAGCCGCACCAGGAGGCAACTCCAAATCCATAATAGATTCTCTCAATGAATCATAAACAAAATCTCTCGTTGAATGTTTAAATTTAGTTCGATTTAACATCTTCTTATCTCCTTTCTGAAATTTATTCTACCACACTACCATACAAGTATGCTAGTATAAATTTAAACGTTTTCAAGGGAAAGGAGAAATTTCTATGATTCCAAAAAAGGAGCTCCAAGATATAACAAAGAAAATATTTTTAAAGTATGGTGTAACAGAAGAGGCTGCCGAAGCAATTGCTGATGTTCTGGTGCACGCAAATTTAAGAGGTGTCGATTCTCACGGTGTTCTAAGGGTAGAACATTATATTAAACGAATTCAATCGGGAGGTATTAATCCTGCTGCTCAACCACGAGTAACCGAGACCTCCGCCTCAACTAGTGTTTTAGATGGGGATAATGGATTTGGACATTACATCTCTAAATCAGCAATGGATATAGCAATTAAACAAGCGGAAGAAGCAGGAGCCGGAGCTGTAGCGGTCAAAAATAGCAGTCACTGTGGCGCACTTTCTTACTTCGTTGAACAAGCTGCTCAAAATAATTTAATTGGTATAGCGATGACTCACACAGATAAAATTGTAGTTCCTTTCGGCGGATCAGAACCCTTCTTCGGTACTAATCCAATCGCTTTTGGCTTTCCAGCAAATAAGGAAGAACCTGTCATATTAGATTTCGCTACAAGCACCGTTGCCTTAGGTAAAATTTTAAATGCAAAAGAAAAAAAAGAAAGTATTCCCCACGGTTGGGGAGTGGACGAAAATGGTGAAGCTACACACGATCCGAATAAAGTAGTTGCATTATCACCTTTTGGCGGTCCAAAAGGATATGGATTAGCAATGGTAGTTGAAATATTCTCTGCTATGCTGACTGGAGCAGCTTTTGGCCCGCATGTCTCTAAAATGTATGGTGAATATGATAAAAATCGAGAACTAGGACACTTTTTTATGGCAATCGATCCAGCAAAATTTGTTTCCATTGATACATTTACATCTCGACTTGATCAAATGATTCAGGAATTAAGAGAAACTACCCCTGGTCCAAATATAGACAAAGTTTATATTCCTGGTGAGCTGGAGATGCTCAATGCCAAAAAAAGAGGGAAAGAAGGGATTCCATTGCCTGATTCAGTCCTTGCATTTTTGAAACAGGAAATTGTAAAATAAGGTTCAAGGTTATAAACAAATAGTAGCTTAATCATCTGATAGAGGGAATTAACATAACCTTTCCCTCTATCTTCATTTAAATGATTCAATTTTTAATAGTTTTAATTAGCTTGATAACCCTTTCTTTGATACTTCTTTTGTATCAAAAAATTAAAACCAATTCCCAACCCTAAAAATAAGAAAGAGCCCCCAATCTAATTTCAATCAATTCAGCTGCTATTCCGATCGCCAAAGTAAATAAAACAATGAAAGCTGCTTCCACCAATCCAAAAACAGTAAAGAAACGCCCCATAATCTCCACTGGTATATTATTTTGATAAAAGGTCAGAAAGCCTGTGTTGGCAAAAGAAAGTGCAAATGTCAGCAGAAAGAATCCTGTTGCAGCTGCCATAAAATTTGTGGAGAAGACAAAAATTAAATAACCAATGGGCGTAAATATAACCCCGAATCCCATCAGTATATTAATTTTTAAAAGCTTAGCAAACAACGCATTAATCAAGGAACCAGCTACAATTCCTGCTCCTGCAATACTGACTTAAAATCCATAGGCGCTTTCATCCAGAAGCAGAACCTCTACTGCAAAAGCAGCCTCCATCGAATCAAGCCCTGTCATAAAAACAGTCACTCCACCAAACAAATATAAATCAAGATAATATATTTATGGTCAGCTCCATACTTTAGAATCTTCTTCCAATCCTGAATAACAGACTGCATATTAATCCTGCCATTTATTTGAGATTGCTCATGCAGATTAGGCAGAAAAAGAATAATTATGGCAGAAATACACAATGCTCCTGCATTCGTAAATATAGCAAGCGCAGGACTCCCAACCATAAATAATGCTCCAGCAATAGATGGCCCCAATATAAAAACGCAGGAATTAATAAAATTACGTAAGGCATTAAATCGCTGTAGATTTCCTTTTGGGACTAACTTAGTCATATAGACAACAGACGTCGGCTCGAACATGGCACTTGCAACATTTATTCCAAACACAATAATATAGATTACCAGTAATGAATCCAAAAAAGGAAGAACAAAAATAAGTCCTGTCCGGAATAAGTCCAGTCCAATCATCAGATGCTTTTGATTCAAATGATCAATAAATGAACCTGCCCAAAAGTTAGTGAACATTGCAGCTAATGGCATTAGAATATACAGTATAGAAACCGCAAGCGGGGATCCTGTCATTTCTAAAATAATTAAATTTAATGCAATCAGGTATATCCAGGCTCCTTAGATACGCCTATCCCCGTTAAAAGTAATGAGGTGTTTTTCCACCCTCCCCAATTTTCTTCCATAAAAAAGCCCGCGTCCTAAAAGTTATTTAAACTTTGAGGACGGGACTTCTTATATCACAGAAGATCGTGGTGCCACCTCATTATGTTTCTGCATCTCTGCAAAAACCTCTATAAGCAACAGAATCAATCATTGCTTCTCCCGATAACGGGAGAACCGGCACATCAACATCTGACAATCCTATGTGCAGCTTCGAGGCTTGGTTCAATATAATTTCGCACGCTCCTTCTCAGCTTCTGGAGTTCTCTGTAATGCTTTTCTTATATTTGCTCTTCTCTTCATCGCTTTTTTTTATAATTTTTATCAGCTTTGATTTTGTTTAGAAATACTATACACATTTCCAGTTAAAATTCAATAGGAAATCCTATTTACTTTTCTACTTCCTTCAAGTATTCTGAGCCTAAGAGAAAACTTATTAAAATACTATTGACTTATATTGTGAAATGATTCACAATATAAGAGTGGAGTATTAATTATAAAACCAAGGGGTGGGCAGAATGATGGAAACAAAATATCAAAAAGTAGATAGAGTTGTTTTAATCGGATCAGGGGCAGTTGGAATCAGTTACGCATTTGCTTTAATGAACCAAGGGGTAACGGAAGAGATAGCAATTATTGACTTAAATGCAGATAAAGCACTTGGAGATGTATGGGATTTAAACCATGGCAAGACTTTTGCGCCTTCTCTTACAAATATCTGGCAAGGGGACTACGAAGACTGTAAAGATGCGGATATCGTCTGTCTCTGTGCAGGAGCAAACCAGAAACCAGGTGAAACACGCTTAGATCTCGTTGAAAAAAACATGAAAATCTTTAAAAAAATTGTGGATGACGTCATGGCTTCAGGCTTTGATGGAATTTTCTTAATTGCAACGAATCCTGTGGATGTTCTAACACAGGCAGTAATTGAGTTTAGCGGTCTTCCTGCACATCGTGTTATTGGAAGCGGCACAACATTAGATACAGCACGGCTCCGTTATAAACTGGGAGAGTATTTTAAAATTTCACCTAAAGCTGTCCATGCATACATCATTGGTGAACATGGAGATACAGAGCTGCCGTTATGGAGCAGAGCAACGATTGGTCCTGTGCCGCTTCATACTTATCTTGAAACGCATGAAAACCACAAAGCTGAGGATCTTGATCAAATTTTTGTGGAAGTGCGTGACGCAGCTTATCATATCATTGAGAAAAAAGGAGCTACTTTTTATGGCATTGCCATGAGCCTCGTACGGATTACAGAAGCTATTTTAAAGAACGAGCATACTGTGTTAACTACAAGCAGCTATTTACAAGGGCAATATGGTGTGAAGGATGTATGTATTGGTGTCCCAACTATCATCAGCCGTAAAGGAGTTCAAGAAATCATTGAAGTACCAATGAACGAGGATGAACAGAAGAAATTCATGCATAGTGTACAGACTTTAAAGGACATTTATGAGCCTGCAATCAAGCGTCTATAAATTTTAGATAAATATTAAAAAGTAATAGGAAGCAGATCATTCTGCTTCCTATTACTTTTTTCACCTACTCTTTATCTTCCAGCACTGCCACAACGTCTTTTAACGTTTCCGGCTGTCCGACATTTCCCGGGAAAATAATATAAGCAGCATTTGGAAATTTGCTCTCCGGTCCAGTCTTCCAAACAGGAATACCTGGTTTCACCTGTCCTGCTACTTCTGCACGTTTTACAGACAAGCCTTCTGTTCCGATACTGCTGGAAGTAATCCCTCCCTTAGCAACGACATAACTTGGCTGTACTGCCAAATCCTTCACAATACTCGTTACCGCATCTGAAATTTTTACAGATTGCTTTAATTCTTCCTCTTTCTTATTTTCTCCAAGATCCAGACGTTCTCTGCGCGTATAATAAACAACGGATTGACCATTTTTAATCGCTTCTTCACAAGCTAAACGAACCCGTTCTGTTTCTTTTTTAAACTTCTCTTCATCCTGAACAAGATGTACATCAAATTCAATTCCCTGCACCAGCCCGCTATCCAGCAGATGCTGTAATTGTTCTGTTGTTTTTTTCACATGAGAGCCGACTGCAATCAATCCACCATTTTCCCTGCTTTTAGAAATAAGCATTTCTTCTCTGGTTAATAAAGGTTTATCACTGATATCTCCAAGTACTTTCGTTAAAGAAGCGGCGCTGCGGCAAATAAAATACTTCCCGGCACGAATAGCTTTGATTAATGCCGTAGCAAAAACCTCTACATCCTCATAGCCGACTGCGTTCACTACGATTTTTTGAAAATCCTTAGCCAGCAGCAGCTGTTCTTTAATTTTATCTACTTTTTGATCACGTAAATCCTCTAAAGAGATATAAATGGTATTTTCTTTTGTATATCGGCCATTCGTTTTTTCCTCCACCCATTTACCAAGATCAGAAGCAGTAAATCCAAATGTTCTATCCTTCGCAAATTCTGTATCCCCGGCAGGAACCAGGATATCACCATCCTGAACATAATGGATATTATTTATGGTGAATCTTCCGCCCTCTTTAAAAAACGGGATAATAACCTCTCCATCAAAGGAAGCCGCTCCCTTTTCTTCGATAGTTTCTTTCAGAATCTCTGTTTCCAGCGGGTAATGCCCGCGCATCGTAGAATCTGAACGGCTAATTAAGATATATGGAATGTTTTTTTCCTCAGATACTGCCTGCACACGTTCAGCAATGTCTATATGACAGCGAATCGTTTCCTGTTCGGTAAATCCGCGTGAATTTGTTAAAATAAAAAACATGCTTTCTTTTTCTGCAAAACCTGCTTCAATCGAGGCTTTATCCCAATTTGTATATACTGATACACCATGCACCGTCTGAATTCCTGTGGGATCATCATCAAGGACAACAATTTTATACGGAGAATCTGCTAATTCTGCTTGCAGAGCGGATAGCGTTTGCTGTCTATCAACTGCTTTGATGCTTCTCAAAATCTCTTTCGCATTTAGCATTTCTGCCATATTACTCCACCTCTTCTCTTTTCACAGTCACATTTGCTAATTTTTCATAATGCTGCACAATACTTGCGTGGTCTAATGTTTCTTTTCCGTCACTTGCTAATGAATGGAAGATTTCTAATAGCTGACTGGATAAAGGAAGCGGTACATGCAAATCATGTGCTGTATTCATTACATTGGTAATATCCTTCATATTAATATCTACGCGGCCGCCAGCTGTAAAATTACGATCCAGCATCATCGGAACTTTTGCATCTAATACCGCACTTCCAGCCAAGCCGCCCCGAATCGCCTGATACATTTTCTCTATATCAATCCCCGCTTTTGTAGCAAGTGTAACCGCCTCTGATACAGCAGCAATATTTAAATTAACAATAATCTGGTTAGCTAATTTTGCTGTGGATCCGCAACCCGAATCACCAACTAAGACCACATTATTCCCCATTGCTTTTAGAACAGATTTTACATTTTCAAAATTTGCCGAATTTCCTCCGACCATAATAGCAAGTGTTCCATCAACTGCTCCTGTCTCTCCGCCACTTACCGGAGCATCTAAGAAGGCCACGCCTTGTTCTTTTGCATCAAGAGCTAATTGCTTGGACTCTGTTGGTAATACAGAGCTCATATCCACGATAACAGTATCTTCATTAGCACCTTCGATAACACCATTCAGACCAAAAATAGCTGCTCGGACATGATCTCCTTTTGGAAGCATGGTAATAACTACATCACTATTTTCAGCTACTTCTTTTCCAGTTGCTGCAGGTATTGCCCCTTCTGCCGCAACTGCTTTCACAGCCTCTGGATTCAAATCAAAAGCAGTCACTCTGAAGCCAGCTTTTAATAAATTCTTTGTCATTGGCATTCCCATAATTCCTAATCCAATAAATCCAACACTTTGTTTCATTTTTTCTCCACCTTTTCTTCGTATAGATTAAATATGTAAGGGGTATTGAACAACCCCTCTTATTTCTTATTATTAAAGACCTGGCAAGAAACCAGAAATAGCGTTCAATAGGTGTACCATTACCAGTGCTGTCACGCCAGCTGCAAATCCTCCTAAACTCCATATACGAATCGTTTCCGTTACAGATAATCGCCCGAATTTATTTACCACCCAGAACCCAGAATCATTTGGCAAGGATAGTCCAATACCACCTGCCGCTATTGCAAGTCCTAATAGAACTGGAGATGCACCTAAGTCTGCGGCTAGTGGCCCTAAAATCGTAGAAGTTGTAACTAGAGCTACTGTTGCACTTCCTAAAGAAGCCCTTAAAATTTGCGCAAAAACAAAGCCTAAAATCAACGCTGGCATATTAAACCCTGTCATCAAATTTACAAGTAAATCTCCTAGACCAGTTTGCTGAACAACTTGTCCAAAAGCTCCGCCAGCACCAGTAATTAACAATACCATCCCTGAAGATTCAAATGCTTCTTTCATGACCACTTCTGTTTTTTCTTTAATATATGGCTTTAATACGAACATTGCAACAATTACACTGATAAGCAATGCACTATTTTTATCTCCAACAACTGCAAAAATTTTACCAAGTATTGTTTCGGAAGAGTCTTGCAAAATAACATTATTAACGACTGTATTTGATAGAATTAATACAATTGGTAAAGCAAGCATAGCGTAGGCCAGCCATGTTGGCATTTCTTTGCGATTGGGACCTCTTTCCGCTTGCTCAACTGTTTGTAATTCCTCTTTCACATCTTCTAAACGGTTACCATTAGGAATACGTTTCCCAATTATTTTCCCATAAATCACTCCTCCAACTAATGTGGCAGGAATAGCTACGAGTAATCCATATATGAAGAAAACACCAATATCCACACCCATCTGGTCCGCTACTACTAACGGTCCTGGCGTAGGGATGATTAAGCTATGTGAAACAATCAATCCAATCGCAAGAATAGCTACAAATGTTGCTAAAGAAATTTTCGTACGCAACGACAAACTATAAATCAACTTATGTAAGATGATAAAAGCGGCATCAAAAAATACTGGAATAGCAACTGTTGTCGATGTAGCAGCTATAGCATATGGTGAATTTTTCACTCCAAACGTCTTCAACATTGAACTTGCAATCTTTTCTATTGCACCTGAAGCAGCTAAAAATTGTCCAAATATAATTCCTAAACCAATCAGAATTCCCACACCGGCCAGTGTATTACCAAAGCCTTCAGCAATCACCGCGGGTACTTCATTTGCCGGAATAGCAGAGACAATCCCAATACCAATTGCCACCACTAATAATGCAATAAAAGCATCCCATTTAAAACGTATAATAAGTACAAAAAGAATAATTAAAGCAACAACAAAACCAATAATTAATCCATTACCTGTTAACATAATTTATCTTCCCCTTTATGGTTTGCCCATGTACTTCTCCATCCTTGTCACAACTGAACAAAATTACTTTATTATAACTGCATTTGAAACGCTTTCATTAAAATATGTTCTTTCTTTTTGAAATCAATCTGCCCATTGTTTCAAAAACTAAATTTTTATCATTGTATTCCTGTTCCTCATTTTTACCCTGGTTCCTTTTGCTCCTTACCAGATAGCAAGAAATACTTCTCATCCAGCTTTCTAATGTTAAGGATTTTTTTAGTAAGCGATTTCTTTTTGTCAATTAAATATTTTTATCATCTGTACCCCCTCTCCAGTTTCATTACGGCAGTGATATGGTCACAACATAATGTCATATTTTTATTACTTTAAAGTCCTGCCCCATGAAAAATATTCTTTAAAGAACATGATCTTCGCAAATCACTTAAAAATTATTCTAGCATGATAATTAGCCATTGACAACAAATTGTATACAATTTATCATTTTTAGTATACATTATTGGAAAGCGATTACAAAATGGTTCTCTAAAATTTATAAATAAAAATATAGAAGGAGATTGATACAAATACACATTCATTCCAATATATACAGGAAAATAAGTTACTAATCAGAAAGTCTATTCACTTTACTTATGTCTTTTTTAAAAGGAGCATTTACATGAAAAATATTTCGAATTATAAAATTATTATGCCGGTGTTAGTTATACTCGTTGCCCTCATTGTGGTACTAATTACAAATAACCAAAATGACGAAACCATTGACAGTGATTCAGAAATTTCTACAGTGAATTTACAAGATGCCCCTGCATTTGATGAACAAAAGATTGATGATATTTCTTACCTTTTATCCCTTCCGGACACTGTTGATGAAGAACTCGTTCCACTAATAATTATTTCCAGCAATAACCAACAGCAAGTTTTAAATGCGTTAGCGGACTCTTCTATTCAGACGGAGAAAAAAGCTGTACTTATCAATATCAGTACCTCCATTAGCAAAGATGATCTTAAAACGGTTGTTGATGAAATAAGAAGCACTTATTCTATAGAAGACTCAAAAGTATTTGGTATCAACATGGGAGATTCTTCAGCAATAACAGATCTAGAAGCTGATTTTAAAAAACTTTTCACCAACGTCATTACCATCTCTCCAGATAATATAGAAACAGAAAAAATTATTGCAGAAGTAGATAACCTGTTAGAACAAAGCAGAGGTATTATTTATAACAGTACTGTAAAACATCAGCATGTCTCAACAAACAGTAATACACCTGTTGTAGATGCCCTGGACGAGTCTCCTGATACAGTATGGGTCCCGGAAGAAAATGGAGAAAAGGAAGTTATTATTGCATTTGATAATGAAATAGTAGTTAGCCGATGGCAAGTAGAAGCCAATCAGCCAATTACATCCATGACTCTGCAAACGAGTTTAGATGGAGAAAAGTGGACAGACATCGACGTAATTCAAAGCAATAATCACAACAGAGTTGATCGAATATTACCTGCAACAAACGCACAATATGTGCGATTTACAACAGATGAAGATGATATTGAAATAGCTGAATTGGAAATATACGCAGAATATGCTGTTGCTGCATCATTTTCCTTTGAAGAATATACGAATGCAGCAGGAAATACCATGCCTTACCGTCTCTTTGTTCCCGATAATATTGACCAGCTAACAGATATACCCGTTATTTTGTCTCTTCATGGAAGTGGACAACGAGGTACTGATAACAATCAGCATTTAGGTATTACAAAAGGGGAGGGCACTATTTTATGGACATTGCCAGAAATTCAAAAAGAACATCCGGCTCTCGTAGTTGCGCCTCAAATTAGTCCTGATCAATTATGGCGTGATGAAGAAGTGATGAACTCCATAGAACATATATTAGAAAGCCTCAAGAAAACATACCCTGATATAGACACAAATAGAATTTACGCTACAGGGGTGTCTATCGGGGCAGAAGGCATCTATAATCTAGCTATTAAAAATCCCGATTTATACGCTGCCTTGCTTCCTGTGGCAGGCGGACCGAATAATCCGGTAGGTGATGCTCCACCAGTAGAAGAAACTGTCATCCCTAATATTTCAAAGTATGCTGACATCCCTGCCTGGCTTATGCAATCTTATGATGATAGTGTAAGAGCTCACACACTTACTAACGAATTAGTAAACGCCTACAGAGAACTAGGCTATAACCCAAAATATACAGTTTATTTACCAGGTGAAACAGAAAAAGTAGCCACAAGCACGCATAGCTCCTGGATATACGCTTATCAAGATGAACGAATTATTGATTGGTTATTCTCTCAATATAAAACAGATCGTGTTGTTCCGGAAAATAAAGCTTATCAGCCTGTAGAAGAATATTCCGAAGAAGAAATCACCCAGTTGGAAACAGACAGAAGACACTATATTGATCTTGACGAATTTACCGAACTTGTGGAATGAAATGATATATTATTCTCTTAGAGAGTTATCTATATCTAAACGAAAGTTAATTAAAAAATAACTTTAATGCAATACACTTAAGTTTGTAAATAGGATGTAGAAAGTATGTGCTTTAAAACCTCTTTTGATATAATTATGAAAAGAGGTTTTTTTATTATAGATAAAGTTTCCTCTTTTTATAATTTACAAAGGATAAATGAACCTATACATAACAACACATTTTATTTGATTTAATAAGGAGAACGCGAAATGACAAACAAGAAAGCCAAAACTGCACAAATTTATGCTTATGAAACAGTTAGAGATCGTATCTTACAAGGTAAATACGAAGGACAGACAAAATTAATAGAAGATAAGTTGGCGAAAGAACTACAGATTAGTCGTACACCTGTCAGAGAGGCTATTCGTCGATTGGAGCAAGAAGGATTAATAAAAAATAAACGTATTATCAAACCTTCTCCAACAGATATTCGCCATATGTTTGAAATGCGTATCGTTATTGAGGGTTATGCTGCTTCAAAAGCTGCGAAATTCATGATACCTGATAATATTGCTATCATACGTTCAGCTATTGAAAAAGCAAAGCAATCCGAAGATCCTGAAGAAATTATTAACTTCAATAAACAATTTCATGACTATATCGTCAAAGAATCGCGTAATCCAATTATGATTGAGACAGTCGACCGGATGCAAGCCATTATCTATATGCTCAGCCATGCAGTCGTTTTTTATAACAGACCTTTTTTATTGGATGAACACAGCAACATTTGTGATGCTATTGAAAAACATGATCCAGTAGAAGCAAATAGGCTGATGCAGGAGCATTTACAGGCTGATTTGGAGTTTGTATTGAATATAACCGACTGACCAGCAATACAAACTTGATAATTTTTTGTAAGGACATTGTCTATATAAAAGAAATCTCTTCTTCCCGCTTGAATCCAGGTTGAAGAGTCTTCTTTTCTCGCTTATGATTCATCTACATCGGCTACAACAGTTTGCTGATAATCAATTAAGATTACAGAACGTACACCAGCTTCGTCACCGTCGCCTTTTTCAATAGGGCTGACATAATGCGAAACTGCCGAATCCGCTACACCATAGGATTCTAATGGCTTTGTGATTTCAAAAATCTCTTTCACATCTTCCTGATCAACCGTATCAAAATTCTCTCCTGCTGCTTTTGGAACACCAATGGCGTTGGTACCGCCTTTCACATTCTCTCTTTTAATTAAATGAGCAAAAGTAAACGGCTCTCCATCCTGATGAAAGCAGTTTGGTGAAGAAACAGCTTTATCTGTATCATTTTCCACATAGAGCTTTACAAAATGCACACCAACATGAATCGGCATAATGCGGTCTTCTTCCTTCCAAAATGTTTCATGATAATCAAACAGGATAATTTTTTCTAATAATTTATTTGCTTGTATTTCTTTATCAATACAAGCAAATTCACGATAAGATCCTGGATACTCTGGATTAAATTTACCTTGGAAGTACGCAGAGTACTCCTCTCCGTCTTTTGTCAGTGTTGGAAGCCATTCAATCTGACTAGAGGATGGCAGTACAAGTGCACGTGAATATCTTCTGTAGCGATTTAATCCTTTAGCATATTCGTCGGCAGGAAGGTCCTCAAAATAATTTAATAATGTCTGGTAGTCTGCTTCTATACCTTCATAGTTTAATTGCTGCATTAAATCATACCGCGCATAGCCATTGTTTTTTAAATTGCTCATCTATATTACTCCTTTATTGTGTAAACTTCTTGTTATTCAGGTAAGTTGGGTCTAAAAAATTATAGTCCCAACTTATAATTTTAGATGATTAGAACTGAAAAAACAAATGGGATAGTAGCTAAGTTAAGCAATATAATGATAGCAAATAAAAAGGTCTAAAAGCTATTCACGAATTAAAACACATGCTTACTAAAAAAGAGATAGTACTTTCATTTTTCAAGTAATAAACCGAATGAAATTAACTTACAAACTGATTTCATTCGGTCTATTTTTACCCACTCACATACGTTTTAAACCCTTCTAAAGCATTATCTAAATCCTGTTCAGTCAGAGGGTTCACGCTATTTAACGTGTAACTTCCATATGCCAGCAGCGCAACTTCCTCAATTACTTCTGCTCTACGATATGCATCCTTCAAATTACTTCCAACGGCTACTACACCATGATTAGCCAACAGGACTCCTTGATTATCTCCTAACGTCTCCACTGCATAGTTTGCCAGCTGCTCCGACCCATAAGTAGCATATGGAGCTACCGGAATTTCTCTTCCAATATCAGCAATCATATAATGAACTGGCGGTATCGGCTTATGCGCGCAGGCAAACATCGTAGCATATGTTGAATGTGTGTGGACAATTGCTTTAATCTCTGGACTTTTCGCATAAATATGGCTATGCATTGGTGTTTCTGATGATGGCTTTCGATGGCCATGTACGACTTCACCGCTTCGCAAATCCACCTCAAGTACATCCTCTTCTTTCATCTCATCATACGGTAATGCAGAAGGAGTGATATACATCATATCCCCATGTCTAATACTTACATTTCCCGATGTACCAACTGTCAGCCCGCTATTGGAACACATTTTTGCGTATTTAACTACTTCCTGTTTCATATTCAAGAGATATTCCTCCATTCTATTTTTAAATTACAATAACACCGCATTTTTTATAACTTTTCCTTCCTTATGGTTAATAATCGCCTGCTCCACTTCATCCAGTCCATATTCCCCATTCACAAAAATATCAGCTGTAATTGTTCCTTGTGTAATCAGATCAAAAGCTGCTTTTACATGCCGGGGTGTTGTATGGAATATCCCTTTTAAGGTCAACTGAGAGTAATGCAGTAAATTCGTTTGTGTTGTAATCGTTGTATTCGATTTTGGTCCGCCAAATAAATTAACCAGTCCCCCTTTTCGTGCCATAAGGATGGTATTTTCCCACACTTCAGGCATCCCTACTGCCTCAATGGCCACATCTACACCACGATTATTTTCTGTAAGACTTTTTACTGCTTCTACAATATCCTCTACCTTACTTATATTAATAGTTGCAGATGCCCCCAGCTCCTTTGCAACTTCTAATCTTTCGGAGTTCATATCCGTTGCTATGACATATGCTCCTTTTAAAGATGCTAATTTAATAAAAAACAATCCAATCGGTCCTGCTCCATTAACTACCACTCTATCTCCCAGTTTAATATTCGACTCTTCGATGCCATATACCGCGCATGATAAAGGTTCTGTTAATGCAGCACTTTTAAATGAAACTGAATCAGGTATTAAAAATGTGTTTTGATCTACGATTCGTTTAGGTATTCGTTGATATTCTGCATAAGCACCCCAGTTAATTAGTAAATCCTCACACATTGAATGCTGCCCTTGTTTACAGTAATAGCATTGATTACAAGGTGCAGAATTATGGGCTACTACTCTATCTCCTACTTTGAACTTAATTACATTTTCTCCAACAGCTTCTACCACTCCTGCTGCCTCATGCCCAAATAGTATAGGCGGCTCTAAAAGCGGATACCCTCTCACATACGTTTTTACATCTGTTCCACAGGTAAGAGCTACCTTATTTCTAACAATAATTTCTCCTTCATTTGGAGATGGTTTATCTACTTCTTCAATTCTTATATCCTCTGGTCCGTAAAAAGATGCTGCCTTCATTATATCTCTCCTCATTAATTTTAAGTTATTGGGTTGTTGGGTCAAGTTATGATGAACTTTCACCCTGTTTTCTTCTCTTGTGACTTATTATCCTCATTTTTTTCAAATTCTTTTTTTCGTAACTTCGGTATAAAGAAGTAAATATAAGAAAAGATGGATACTGCTACTAAGATGACGATTCCAATCACAATTCCTAAAGTCCACTCTGAGCCACTGATAAATGGAAGCATCAATAGCCATGGAAGTAAAAATGAGCCGCCTCCCAGACTCGATATTAGAGAAGCATTTTCAGGTATATTAAAGCTTGCCGCCTCTGCCAATTGTGTTTGCAACGGTGCAATAAATGTAGCAATTAATAAAATCCCTGCCATAAAGAATGAGCCGATGAGCACACCCCTAATTAAATTCCCTCTGCTCCAGACTACTGCCCAAACAGCAAAGAATGGCAGTACAGCTAAATCTGTAAAAGGCAAAAGCTGATTAATTCCGGAAAAGCTTAATACTACAGCAAGTATTAGAGTAATAGGGACTAATAATAATCCGGTTGCTACTACACTGGGATTCCCTACAACAGTAGCTACATCCAGGCCAATAAGAAGCTCTCTTCCTGGAAATTTCTTATTCAGAAACTTCTTTGCTCCATCAGATATAGGGAGCAGCCCCTCCATAAGTAACCGGACCATCCTTGGAAAAATCATCATTACTGCACCTAAAGTTATAGCAGTGGTCAGTAATTGACTAATGCCACTTTCTAATTCTCCCGCCATAATTTGTGGAAAAAAGGCAAGTGCTCCAATTAATGCCCCCAGAACCGTTCCAATAAACAAAGGCTCTCCTAAAATTCCGTATTTCTTTTGAATCTTATCTGGATCAGCATTTAATTTATTTAATCCCGGTATTTTATCTAAAACTTTATCTAGGACCATCCCTACAGGTGCCCAGGCCATTGTTTGCATATGTGGCAATGAAACTCCAGGCAGTCCGAAAAATTCCTGTACCTTTGGTGCTGTCATGTCTGCCAGCTTTAATGTAATGACTAAAGCTACCAATCCAATGACAATTGATAAAATAAAATTATTCGTAGCTGCGTAGATAAATGCAGCTCCAAAAATAAACTGCCAATAATTCCACATATCGATATTTAATGTTTTAGTGAACTTAGTAATAATCAGTAAAATATTTAACAGGATGCCTAAACCAAAAATCCACGGAAGTATCGTAGTGGCTGAAAATGCTGCCGCAGCAGCGGTCGGCCAGCCTGTATCAAGTATTGTTAAATTTATATTCAAATTACTTACCATTGCTTCAGCTGCCGGTCCCAGCGTTTCCACCATCAAACCAATCACCAGGTTAATCCCTATAAAACCTATACCTACCGTCAATCCCGCTCTTATTGCCTTCCCAATTGGTACTTGAAAAATCATTGCCATAATAAAAATAATAAACGGCATAATAATGCTTGGTCCAAGATTTAAAATAAAATCGATAACCTCGCGAACAGCTCCCATAATTGTTTACCCCCTTTGGAGATAGCTTTTTATTTCTTCATTTACTTCTTCTACACCAAGCCCTGTTAAAAAAGGTACCCCGCGGAGCACTGGAATATCGGTATCTAAATTTACTTCTGCTGTACTGACAATTACATCTGGATTCACCGATTGAATTTGTGAAGCTATTTCAGAAGTGCGGCACTGATAAAATTCAGCCTGATATCCATTAGACTCTAAATATTCTCTTATCTGTTCTATCACCGATGTAGACGTTGCAACTCCTGTACCACAAGCTACGATAATCTTATTCATGATTTTTCTCCCCTTTTCTATTAATTCCATGTGTCTATCAGTGAAACAATTTCTTTTGCCGACTGCGCCTTTAACACCAAATTTTTCTTTTGATTATCCCTGAAAAGCTCCATCACCCCTTTCAATACATTCAAATGTGCTGAACTATCTTTTAAAGCTAATACAAAAACGATATCAGGATATATTGACTTTTGTTTATTTTCCATTAGTTGAAACGTAATATCACTATTTAACTTAATCACGCTAATAATAGAATGATTGATATGTTCTGTTTCTGTATGCGGTATAGCGATAGAACAATCTTCCATCAATAATCCCGTTGGATGTTCCTGCTCTCTTTCTATTAAAGCTTGTTTAAAGGAATCTTTGACATATCCCCCTAGTATCAGTTCATTACTAATACATTCAAATAATTCCTGTTGACTTGAAGCCCCCTCAATATTGCTGGCTATAAATTTATAACTCAGGCCTAGGCTGCTCATTACAATACCACCCCTCAAAATGATTGCGCTTTCATTTCTTTTGTTAAGTATATAGTCAATGGGTTGTTGGGTCAAGTTATTTTTTTATTTAATTAATTCCGTATAAAATCTGCATCTGTCTCCTCGTACAATCGAACGCAGATAGCTTACCGGACGCTTGTCCAAGTCATAATCCACTCTATCCAGTAATAATCCTGGCATTCCTGGCTTAACATCCAAATGCTTACTTTCATAATCACGAATCAGGACTGGTTCAAATACCTCTTTCGATGAAACGACACTTATATTATACTTCTGCTCCATGAAAGTAAATAACGTATTCTTTTCTACATCCTCTTTTGTTAAATGAGGTACAATTTTTTTAGGCAGGAAAGTAGTTTCAAAAATTAAAGGCTCATTATTAGCACATCTGACACGAACTAGTTGAATCACTTTTTCCTCCGTATCAATCTGTAATTGCTTTGCCACACTTTTTTTAGGGGTGACTTCATCAATATCCAAAATAATATCATATGGATTCAGCCCTTTATCCTTCATCACCTTGCTGAAGATATAAAAACTGGTTAAAGACTGTTCCACTTTAGGCTGAGCCACAAAAGTACCCCGTCCCTGCTGACGATAAATCAAGCCTTCATGAACCAAATCGTCAACTGCCTTTTGTACAGTATTTCTGCTGACTTGATATTTTTCCATGAACTGATGCTCCGATGGGATTTTATCATTCGGTCTCCAATTCCCGGAATCTATTTCTTCGCGAATCGTTTCTTTCAGCTGATGATAAAGAGGTACAAATTCTTTATTTAAATCTGGATTATTTTTCATCACATTCACTCCCCAATAAATTATTTGTATAATTTATTATAGAATACTTATTCCAAATAGGAAAATATTACTCTTTTAAAGCAGGTTGTTTTCATCCTTATCTAATAAGTTTATATTATCTTTTTTTTAATAGTGGGCAGGGAATATTATTTAAGTGGTTAAAAAATCCCCGCAAGCCGCAGTCCTTCCTGCTCGCTTACGGGCATCTTATTTTAAAAATATCTCTTACTTCTCAATCCTAATTGTACTACCTGGCTTCACATCAGCCATCTCTTTCTCTTCTAAATAAAGGGAACCAGATTGTCCTGCCGTAGTACTTCCATCAAATTTCAATGTGATATGACCTAAGTCGTTTAAGTTCTTTCTTACTGCATCACCAACACTTGTGATCTGATAAGAAACATCATCTAATTTTAATGTGTCCCCTGCTGCAATGTCCTCATCCACAGATACTAAATCAATCACGTAGCAGAAATCCGCTAATTCACTTGGTGCATTATCTCCGAATAAAATCATCATTTTTTCTGCTTCAAATGCTTTTGCATCTTTTCCGATACTTTTAATTGTTGTTTGATACATGTTAAAACACTCCTAAATTTATTAATCTCTTTTCTTTTCCTCTATTATTTGTACAGCCCAAAGCTTGCCAGCCAGGCGACAAATACCCTTGGCACACCATTTAAGAATCTGGAATACAGAACAGATGGCACACCGACTTCAATTGTTTTTGTTTCTGCTTCTGCAAGACCTAAACCTACAGGGATAAAGTCCGCAGCATTTTGAGTATTAATTGCAAATAATGCTGGTAATGCCAGATTTGGCGGGATGTTCCCTTTACCAATCTCTACACCAATTAATGTTCCTAATACTTGTCCAATAACTCCGCCAGGTCCGAGTAACGGGCTTAAGAATGGTAAAGAACATACAAAACCGATAACCATTAGTCCCCAAATATTTCCTGCCAGCGGAGACATGATATTAGCAAATAAATCGCCGATTCCAGAACCTTGGATAATACCAATTAACAGGGCAACAAACCCCATAAAAGGGATCACAGTATGCAGCATGGTTTCTACAGCATCACGGGAAGCCTGATAGAAAGTGTTAATTACCTTCCCTGCTCCTAAACCAATTTTAGTAAGTAAGCTTTTATTTTCTTGCTCTGCTCTGGTTTCCATTATCTTCTTATCTTTAGAATAGGTTGCTTCGGACTCTGTCTTTTCTTTCTTTTCTGTTTCTTCAGAAGAAGCCTGCTGAACTGTCTCAGAAGCTTGTTCAGCTCCTTCATCTTCACCAGCAACACTTACTTGATCCACATCTACATTCGATACATAAATTTCTTCTGTAATATACTGTCTTAATGGACCACTTTTCCCTGTCGCCATAATATTAATTGTCGGGATACCTTTTTGAGGATAGATACCACAGCGTAATGTCCCTCCACAATCAATAACAGCAGCCATAATTTCATCTTCTGGAACGGATGTTTCAAAGCCGTTTACCGCGGAGGCGCCGGTAATTTCACAAATTTTATCTACAATGGCAGGCTTATGACCGCCTGTCACATACATTACTTTATCTTTTTTACCATTTATACCGATTACTAAAGGACCACCGAAACCGCCAGAGCCTTTAACTATTTTAACTTTTTTACTCATGGTCTCCACCTACCCTTCTATGTTAACTTTTTTACTTAATTTTACTTTTTGCTGTTTTTCTACATAGCTTGTTGTAAAGTCAGTTACCCAGCCGCCAACAAAGTTCATTACTAAACCAACTAGTAAATAACGAATTGCTAAATCTGTCATAGGTAATCCTAATTGTTGAATCCCGCTTGCAATACCTAAGAAAATAAATAATTCCGCCGGGTTAATATGAGGGAAGATACCATTACTTGTATGTGCGAACTGCCCTGCAGCTGCAAAATAACTTGGCTTGTACTTTTCCGGTAAGAATCTGCCTAATGAATGGAGCATTGGATTTGCCAGCATAAATGATCCTAAGAAAGGTAACACCATATATCTTAATAATGGGTTCCCTGCTGATTTTTGGGCAATTTTATTAATACGATTTTCCCCAATTAATTGAATTAAGGTATTCATTGCAATAAGTAACATAAGAACTAATGGTACAATGGATCCCATCCAGTCAATAAACGTATCTGCACCTGTTTGGAATAGGTTGATAAACCCTTCTGCTAATTTAACTATGAAGTCCATGTTTCTTGACCCCTTTCTTTGTGAACATTTTATTTACTTTATTTACAGCCTTCATCATTGGTGAAGGGATTCGTTCGATCTCTCCGCCTGCCTGCACCACATTAAATGTATGCTGTGCATCGATAATGGCCCGTGTTAAAAGCTTATTATAACCTGTGAAATCTTCTTCCTTGAGCTTATTCATCTTCTTGCCTTCTAAGCCCTTCAGCTGCTTAAATCTGGAAAACACGGTTACCCCTTGCATATAACGTGCTTCCTCGATTTCGTTTTTATTATTTAATTGAAATAAGACAAGTGTTCCTGATCTGATAATTGCCGGACGTCTTCCAATAGCTACACGGCCCTTTTCCCTGAGCTCTGTGTAATGCTTTGTGAAATGCTTGATTTGTACAAAGCCAAATAAATATTGGACAATAAAACCTACAGCTAAAATAATAATCAGCATGATAAAAAACATAAGCTATTTCCTCATTTCTTGATTCAAAGTATATGCAAACGAAGTATAATCCGTATCCTTTGTTAATTTATTCAGCAGATAACCATTGGTCGTCATTGCCAACACTTCTTCGTACACTCTGATTAAAATGGCTTCATTTCCAGCCTGATCAGGTGTAGCCAGCATAATAACGATATGAACATCCTGATAATCGCGTAACGGTTTATCTAATAAAGCAATCTTCATAAAGATTCCGTTCTGATGATGGCTCACATGAGGAAAGGCTAATTTCCCCGTAACGGTTGACTTCATTTGTTCCCGAGCAATAATACGTTCTGTGAAATCCTCGTCAACTTCTCCCTCCTCGATCAGCTCATCAGATAAAAAGCGAATAACATCTTCGTAGTAATCAAATGTATCGACATGATAAAAATCTTTCTCCTCAATAAAATCTACAAGGACACTTTGATTGAATAGCTTTTTATTCTTCACATCTTTATAAACCAAGAATTGCTCGATTTTTAATTTCAGCAATTGTGTATCCAGTATATTCTCGATATAGACTACCTTATTAAATAGACGGTTTGTCCAAACAGTAGAGACAATCAAATCAAATTGTTTAATATCCTCTGTTTCGAGCACCTCTTCATTAAATACCTCAATGTCAATTTGATTACTAAAGATCTTCTGTAAATTTGTTGTTAACAGCTTCGATGCACTTAAGCCCTGGTTAGTAATAATAGCAACTGATTTAATATCCCGGATTTTCTGTTCTAACTGCTCCAGGTACACGCTAAAATATAATGAAAGAAAACCAAGCTCATTAATTGGCACTTTCAAATTTATTTCTTTTTTTATATTTTCAGCTAAAACATTCGATAGCTCATAGGCGAACGGAAAACGCTGCTGCACATCCTCCATCAAGTTGTTATTTACCTTCACACCGAAAATCAAACGATTAATTAAATGTTTGATGTGAAGCTGAATATCTTTACTAAACATTGATTCATCAATTTTAATTGTGTAGTAATAATTGATATCTTTAATCGTATTCTTTATAATACGTTCAAGCATTGAATGCTCATTTTCATTAATTATTTCATCTATAATGGAAGCTCTGCGTCCAAGGAGCTGCAGAACAATAACGAAAATTTCCTCATTCGGCTTTTCTAAAGCATACTTATCGGTAATTGCTTTTTTTAATGCTGCAAAGCTTGTAAAATCTTCTGATTCAAATACCTGCTGATCCATATCTAAATCTGTCTCAATAAAGTATCCTTTTTCAAGCCTTCCCAGTGTCACTTGAACAGCTAATTTTAATCTGTCATAAGAAGACTCATCTAACCTGTATTTCTTTTTCAAATCTAATAAATGCTGTTCGATTTGGTCAGAAATCTGCTGCTCCTGATAACTATCAGGAAACTGTTCAATAATCACCTTGCGAATGGCAATTTCATTACCTTCCAGCTTTAACCCGACATTTTGCGTTCCTTTAATATCCACTGGATAAGATTGCAGTTTGTCTTTTAATTCTGTCACAATATTATTGACAACACTTTTGCTTAAGAATAGCTCTTCAGCAATCTCATCAATTGTGCTCTTCTCATGATCTAATAAATGATGAAAAACAGCGCCAAGTCTATCCTTCAATTCATTCTCATTGCTGCTTATTTCCTGTCGCAAAATTGCCAGCCGGTCAAAAAATTGATTTTCATCGCGGATAAGCATCGACAGAATATTATGCTCTTTCATAATTTGAGAAGTGCCTTCAAAATAATCATTAACTTGCGCTACATAATTGGACAACGTTCGTTGTGATATATTCATTAGATGGGAAAGTTTTTCAGCTGAAATATGATCCGATATAAGCACTTCTACGATTTTCAGATGCTTCTTATTAAGCTCCATAACCTCTCCCCTATTCTAATTTGGGGATTAACCTCTTGATTTACCCCCAGAGATATTGATTGTTGTTCCAGTAATATAGCTTGACTTCTCAGAACCTAAGTAGCATACCAAATCAGCAACCTCTGTTAATTGACCAACACGGCGGATTGGAATTGACTTAGAATAATCTCCATTTAGTTGATCTACTGTGGTATTTCTTGTATAAGCAAGCGCCTCTTCATATTGCTGCGTTCTTAATCCTGTTTCTTCCAAGATTCCTGGTGCAATCGCAACAACACGGATATTGTGTTTCCCTAATTCTTTTGCCCAGCTTCTTGTAAAGCCGATTAATGCTGCCTTCGTTGCTGAATAGATACTTTGTCCCTCAGATCCTTCTTGTCCAGCTTCACTGGCGATGTTGATAATAACACCTTTTTGTGCTTGGATAAAATAACGTGAAACCTCCTGACTAAAAAGGACAGGCCCTTTCAGGTTAACCCCAAGCATAAGATCGAGATCCTTCATATTAATTTCATACTCAGGCTTCTCTCCTTTTGCATCCACTAATAGTCTTGGTAAATTAATACCTGCATTATTCACCAATACATCAATTTGAGACCGCTCTTTCAAAATAGAATCGACCGTTCCGCGAACTGCTTTTTCATCTGCTACATTTGTTTCTTTAAAATGATAGTTCGGATGATCAATCGGATTGTCACGTAAATCCGTGTTGTATACAATAGCATCATTATCCAGGAATGACTGAACAATTTGTCTGCCGATGCCAGATGACCCGCCTGTTACAATGACTACTTTATTCTCTATATCTAACCAATTATTTGCCATTATTATGCCTCCTCTTGTTCTTCTCATTTCATTATATTGCTAACCGTTTTCAAAATTAATTTGTTGTTTTGTGCAGATTGGGGAAAAAGGGAAAATAATTATACGGGAAATGGAGAAACTACAAGCTGACGTTATATTTAAACACTGCAGGAATAAGAACAAGATGAGGTGACAACATGGATAAAGCAAAAATATCAGAAGAAATTCAAAAGATTTTAGATGTTTCAAAAGTCGGTGTCTTATCAACTTCACATAATAACGTGCCCAATAGCCGTTATATGGTTTTTTATCATGATGAAGCAATATTGTACACAAAAACAGACGAGGACTCCCCGAAAGTAGAGGAAGTGGAGAGTAATCCGCAAGCGCATATTTTACTAGGATATGAAGAAACAAAAAATAAAAGCTTCGTGGAAATCAGAGCAAAGGCAGAGATTATCGATGATCAGGAAATTATTAACTGGTTATGGGAAACACAGGATAAGACCTACTTTGACTCAAAAAAAGATCCGGATTTAACTGTCCTCAAACTGACTCCAGTCCAAATTAAAATTATGAATAGCGATAAACTTGATACACCTATGACGATTGAAATGAAGGATATTTTAGAATAAGACAACAAAAATCCGGGCAACCTCACTTTGGTCAAGAAAGGGTTGTCCGGATTTTCATCTACCAGCTTATCATGGTTGAAAGTTAACTCAACACACCTTTTGCTGTATCATTTTTTACAATCAGAAATACTTTTCCTTCATCCATATCTTCTTCATATTCATGCGCATCTGCATCAGCTATTCCCAGTTCCCGCAATTTTTCTCTTAATTCATCACCTGGTTTTTCAAAGTTCTGTCCAATATCTTTCTTATTATAATCAATACCAGAGGCTTCCGTATTCTTCACAATACGTGCAGTCCGGTCATCATCATGTGAAAGGATAAAAATATCATTTGAACTGATATTATTATCTTTCAACAGGTTAACATCTTTTTCTAACATTTCATCGTTTGTATAAGATTTTACAAAAGTCATCTCTTATTACCTCCTTAAAATGTTACATTAATTGTTTTCCCGGTTCACATAAAACAAAACTTCCTTTAACGAAAGATTAATATCATAAGGTCATGCGCCTAAAAATATGACTAAAAAACTGCCTCCCTCCGGGGCTCTCCTGGATAAATCAAAACAAAATTTAAAAGCTAAATAATATCCAATGGTTTCTTTTGTTTTGGTGCAGGAAATTCTTTTTCAATCAGCTGCAGTTCTTCTTCTGAAAGTTGGATCGTTTGAGCATCTATATTTTCCTGAATATGCTTTTTATCACTGGATTGCGGGATAGCCAGTACATCATGATGCCGAATTGTCCATGCTAGCATAACCTGAAATACCGTTACATTATGCAGCTCTGCAATTTTTTGAAGTACTTTGTTACCTTTGATGTTATCTCCTCTTGTATCCCCTTGGGCAATTGGAGAATAAGCAATAGTTGGAAGTGCGTTCTCTCTCTGCAATGGCAGTAAATCATATTCAATACCTCTGCTGGCTATATTATATAATACTTGATTCGCAGTACAATTCTCTCCACCTTGCAGCTTCCACATTCCTTTCACATCTGCAATATCAAAATTGGAAACACCCCAATTTCGAATCCTGCCACCCTTCACATACTTTTCTAATGATTCAATGGTTTCTTCCAGTGGTATACTGCTTTTCCAATGCAGCAAGTACAGGTCCAGATAATCTGTACCTAATCGTTCCAGAGAATTCTCAAGCGAACGTTCCAGCTCTGGCTCCTGTGCATGGAACGGATAGAATTTGGAGATCAAGTAAATATCTTCCCTTTTTATATCCTGGATAGCCTCACCGATGAGATTTTCTGAATTTCCTTCTCCGTACATTTCAGCAGTATCAATCACTTCAATCCCATTTTCCAGTCCGTACCTCAGAGCTTCTATTTCCTTATTTCGTTTTGAAGGGTCCTCCCCCATATGCCAGGTTCCCATACCAATCGGGAATAGATTTCTCCCGCCTAATTGAACCATTCTGCAGCACCTCTTTCAAATTTCGTTTATTTTTTACTATTCCCTTGAGAGAATGTAGATAAACGATTGGCTTGAGAGCTTCTAACTGTCTGTTTATTGGAACAGTCATCACAGACTTTAAGACATCAAAAAGTATTATTGACAGTTTACGAATCCATGGTGTTGACGTAATTACTGTTGAATAAATAATATTCCTTCTGCTTCCCTTATAATAGAATGGTAAATTCATCCTTCTGGTATCAAAATGGATTTGCCATTCTCTTTTTATTCACTTAAAAATCACCAATTATCTTCTTACGGATTTACAGTATATCCCTTAATTAATTCCTTCAAATGACATTTTTGCCTCCTGTCCTAAATTTCTATCGAGAACACTACCAAAATAAAAATATTTCAGATACTATAAGTTTAAACTCCTGTTAAATAGTTTGTAACTCTTAATATACAAACGCTCCCACAAAATGTAAGCCCTTCAGCGTGGGGCAATAACTCCTAAGATTGAAGCAGAAAGGCGGTCATCGTATATGCGCAGAATAGATAGAGTGGCTAGAGAGCTTAAAAGAATGTCAAAAAGTATATCCAAAAGTGAATTAATAGAAGGATCCTTTTCAGGATTCACAGCAAAAGAACTTAGTGAAAGCTTGCAAATTGCCAGAAACTCTGTCAGTGAAGATTTAAATGAACTGGTTAAAGAAGGACGGGCAATCAAAATAAAGAGCCGCCCTGTATACTTTTTTGACCTTCAAATATTAGAGTATCGATCCGGGCAGAAAATAGAGGTTCCATCTGATCAGTATTTAAAAATAAAAGACTACTTTAAGTCATCGGAAAATCAGGTAGATACAGTGAAATATTCTCTAGGTGATAATAGTAATCATATTTTCAATGAAATTATTGGCAGTAATGAAAGTATGGAGAAGGTTATTGCCAAGCTCAAAGCAGCGATGCTCTATCCGCCGTTTGGCTTAAATGTATTACTCACAGGTGAAGCCGGTGTGGGGAAAAATAAAGTTGCAGAAACTGTTCATAAATATATGGAAAGCTATCAGCAGCAATCGATCCCTTTTATCTATTTTAATTGCTCCGAATACCATAGCAATCCAGAGCTGCTTACTTCTCATTTATTTGGCCATGTAAAGGGAGCTTTTACTGGAGCTGACGCTGATAAAGCAGGATTGATTGAGAAGGCAAATAATGGATTCCTTTTTCTGGATGAAGTACATCGATTAACATCTGAAGGGCAGGAGAAATTGTTTACTGTTTTAGATCGCAGAAGCTACTCACGAATGGGCGAATCTCTCTATCATCCAGTAAATATACGCATTATCTGCGCAACAACGGAAGATGTCCAATCTGCTCTGCTGCAGACTTTTTTGCGCAGGATCCAAGTAGTTGCACAGATTCCTTCTCTTGCTGAACGGACAGAAAAAGAAAGGTTGGAATTAGCACTGTCCTTCTTCCAGCAAGAAAGTAATCAAATAAAGAAGTCATTAAAGGTTTCTGAAGAAATCTTAAAATTTATTGCCAATCAGAATTACCCGGGGAATGTCGGTCAGATGAAAAGTGATATTCAATTGATTTGTGCAGAAGGGTACCTGCACAGTATGACCAAAAATCTAAAAACCATCTCTATTGATTATAATTTAATAGAAGATAAAAAACTTCTCCCTGCATCAGCAGATGCTGACGAACAACGGGAAGAAATCTTTTTTATTCCCGGGGACCCTTCTATTCCGGCAGACTCATTATTACAGCTGCCGAAATCAAGCAAGCAATTAGACCCTTTCTACTCATTATTGCTCAAGGAATATAAAGAATTACAAAGCAGTAACCTGTCTCATCAGGATATTTCAGCATTTTTACGGGAGAAAATTCAATCTCATTTTGACTATACGTTTCAACAGAAAAACGTAGCCAGAATCCTAGAGTACGACAACCCGATGCATTATAAAATAGATAATGTTGTCTCACATATTGAAAAGTCATTGCAGCTGTCTTTTACAAAGCTAAAGAAAAATATCTTAATCAACCATATTTATTCTCTTATTTCTATTGTAAAGAATACACCGGCAGACAGCTTATTCTTGTTTGATAAAGGGCTCGTTATTAATAAGCTTGATTATTTTGAGGAGGTAAAAAATATATGTACACATATAGAGGAAACCTTTCAACTAAACTGTCCACCGGTGGAATTATCATTTATGTCTTTATTTTTACAAAGGTTATTACATGAAGACAATACGACTGAAAGGAAATATGATAATGACATTATTATTATCGCTCATGGCGAATCCACAGCCTCCAGTTTAGCTGGTTATACAAATAAACTGTTCCAGAAAAATGTTATCCAGGCAATTGATATTCCTTTTGAACAGCCTGTAAATGAAACACTGAATCTTCTTAAGCAATTAGTGGATAAACAAAACATAAAAAAACTGGTGCTTCTCGTTGACGTCGGTTCTCCGATGTATTTTGGCAATATTATATCCAAAGAATTTCAAATCGATGTTTTGATGATTAAAGACATTAATCTATTGTCTATCATTGAGCTGATGAATGTCATCATGTATGAATCTACTGATTTTAATTATCTGCTCTCAGCCATGCATGACAGGGATTTAAAGGTCGTTCTCTATCAAAAAGAGCTGTCCTACGATAGTCAGGTCATTATCATAACCTGTGCCACAGGCATTGGGGCAGCAATAAAAATTAGAAATTTATTACAGGGTACCTTTGGAGATTATTTGCCTTCAAATCTGCGATTACTGACCTTAAGCTATGAAGAAACAAAAAGCATTGATAAACTATCCAGTTATTTGGAAGAGCATGAATACCCATTGGCAATGATCGGTACCTTTGAAACAGATCTTCTCGATGTGCCTTTTATTCCATTGGATATCCTTTTTTCCGAAAAAGGAATTGAAAATTTAATGGTTGTACTTGGATATAATATGGATAGTAAGTCGAGCAAAGTTATTCAGGAAGAAATTTCATCTAATTATATCCAAAATGTATCCTTAGAGGCTATCGCTAATTACATCGATGTTCTAAATCCTCAAAAACTGTTAATAGAAATGAAATCAGTGTATGAACACATTTGCAGGCAATTGGATATACAGCCTTCCATGCTTATTATGCTGCGTTTCTTAATTCATTGCTGTTGTACAGTAGAAAGACTCGTATCAGATGATAGTACTATTCTTAAATCGAAAAACTTCGATCCAGGTTCTTTGGATAACCAAAAAGAAATAAGTGTCATCAAACTGTCACTGCGTCCAATTGAACTGTCATATGATATAAAATTTCCTGCTATTGAAATAAAATATATCTATGAGGTTTTATTTTATTAACTCTATAAAATCTATGCTGCCAGCTATTATCTGGCAGTTTTTTTATGGAATTTAAAAATACGACAGATTATTGGCATGATTTTTGCTAATAAATTGGCAAGGAGGTGAAATGAATGGTAGAAAGGCCAAAAACATACGAGATTTTACTATTAACACATGGCGGCTGGGGAATGACGCTGAAGGAAAAACTGACCATGATCATTGGAGAAATACACGGCGTCAGTGAGGTAGCTTTAGAACCATCTGATACTACAGAAACCTTTCTCCAAAAGGTAAAAGAAAAGGTAACGAAAATGCCTGCTGATTCGCTTATTCTTACTGATATTGCTGGAGGGACAACCTCTAATATCGCATTAACATTCAGTAAAGACTATCAAATAAATATTTTATCCGGATTGAACTCCATGATGTTAATGGAAGCTATTATGCGGCAAAAGCAGCCCTTTACAGCAGAAAGCGTGGCACAAATAAGAGAAGCTGCTTTATTAAGCTGCCAGCACTTGCGGCTGCCTGACCTTAAAAATTAAAAGAAACTTTTTTACCTTTAATTGTAATCGCTTACTTAAATGCAGAAAATAATATTTTTTAAATTACTTAGGATTGCCAATCAAAAATAAACTTTAGGGGGAAATAAAAATGGCAGAAATTCAATTAGTGCGTGTTGATTTCAGATTAATTCATGGGCAGGTAATTACGAAATGGCTCAGACAAACATCTGCAAACCGTATAGTAATCATCAATGATGTTTTAGCTGCAGACGACTTTATGAAAAATATTTATGTAATGGCAGCACCGCCAAGCATTGCAGTAGATGTCTTTTCTGTAGACACTGCTATCGATTTATGGAACAAGGACCAAATGGGCAGCGGTAACTTATTTGTCCTTTTCAAGGATATTGAAACAGTCTACCGTTCTATCCAGAAAGGCCTGCCTATTAAGGATATCCAAATTGGTGGATTGGGAGCAGGACCTGGAAGGGTTGCAGTTTTTGGTCCTATCACATTAAATGAAGAGGATTCCGTTATGTTAAAGGAATTAGACGAGGAAGGCTGTAACATTTACCTGCATCAAGTACCCGATGAACCGAAAATGGAAATTAAAAAGGCTTTAGAAAAATTTCAATCTATTAAAAAATAGACATCCTATAAGAAAGGAGCTGTCCAAATGAATTTATTGGTTTCTATATTATGCGGTTTTTTATACTTTATCGGTACAAGCCGAATCGGATATGGCTTATCAACTGCAACAGGATCTCCACTTTTTTATGGATTGATTCTGGGTCTGGTATATGGAAAGCTGACAGAAGGATTAATTATCGGGGCTACGATACAGTTGATTTATATCGGTATTATCAATACAGGCGGAAATATGCCTGCTGACCAGTCACTTGCAGGAATTATCGCTATTCCAATTGCATTACAGACCGACTTATCGACAGAACTTGCTGTTGGACTTGCAGTTCCCTTTGGTGTACTCGGCGTGTTTTTAGACCAGATAAGAAGGATTTCAAACTCTTACTGGATTTCTCAAGCCGAAAAACATGCTGAAAATTTAAATCAGAGAGGAATTTTCAACTGTGCGATTACTTATCCAACAATCTTGCTCTTTTTTATTACTTTTATACCTGTATTTATTATCACACTGGTCGGCGCAGATACGGTTACCTTTATCATGGACGCTATGCCACAGGGAATCATTGATGGATTTAGTGTAGCAGGCGGTATTCTTCCTGCACTCGGGTTTGCCATTATCCTCTTAATTATTGGAAAAAGAGAGCTTATGCCCTACTTTTTCATCGGCTTTTTTGCGGTAGCTTATCTGGGAATAAATACAATGGCAGCCGCTGTATTCGGTACCTGTGTAGCAGCTATCGTTCTCTTTAATTCTATCAATCAAAAAAAGGAGTTGAGCTAGAATGACTTCAAAGCCTGCAGATCCAATTAAGGAAGCTGAAAAAAGAGCTTTATCGAATAAAGATTTATTTAAAACATTTGCACGCTGGTATTCGGCGGTTGAAGTAAGTAACTCTTATGAACGATTACAAGCCTTATCCTTTTGCTTTGCTTTATCCGGCAGCCTCCGGAAATTATACAAAGGAGATGATGAAGGCTATCGGGAAGCTCTAAAAAGACATATACAGTTTTATAATTCAGAAGGAACATTCGGCTCTATGATTCATGGTGTTACTTTATCTATGGAAGAAGAAAAAGCAAAAGGAAACGAAATTACAGAAGAAGTTGTAACAGGCTTCAAAACGGGTTTAATGGGTCCTATTGCAGGTATTGGCGATACATTAATCTGGGGGACGCTGAAACCTATTATTCTGGCATTAGCCTGTTCCCTTGCGTTAAATGGCGTTTTTGTCGGGGGACTCATTCCTTTCCTCTTTCCGATGGCGATTGTTCTTATTGGATTTGGAATGTTGAAATCAGGATATCTATTAGGTAAAGAATCTGTTATGAAGCTGATGCAAACAGGTTTAATTAATAATATTATTACGAGTGCCAGTATTCTGGGACTGTTCATGATGGGAGCATTATCATCAACCTATATCAAAATTTCTACTCCTATCCAATTTTCCGTTATGGATTCCGATCCAATTGTCTTACAGGATATTTTAGATCAAATTCTAGCAGGGGTATTACCGCTCTGTGCAGTTTTCTCAATTTATTTCTACTTTAAATATAAAGGGCAAAATTATAATAAATTAATTATTATGCTGATTGTTATTTCATTGGTTACTGGGTTCTTCGGGATACTTTCAAGCTCATAAACTATCTATATAAAGGAGTTTTTACATGGTTATTGATAAAAAAAGCTACGATTCTTATTTAGATTCCAGATTAGAAGAGCTCTGGGATATGGCTCAATATATACATGCACGTCCAGAGCTTGCATTTGAAGAAAAAGAAGCTTGTCGTGTACAATGTGAATTTTTGGAGGAAAATGGTTTTGAAGTAGAAAGAAATCTGGGCGGCCTGGAAACTGCTTATAAAGCTACTTTTCAACATAAGCCTGGTGATTTAACTCTGGCTGTTGTGTCAGAATATGATGCCTTGCCAGAAATCGGCCATGCATGCGGCCACAACTTAATTTGCACCTCTGCTTTAGGTACTGCATTAGAAACAAAAAAATTTATGGAAGACAATGAAATTGCCGGTACATTTATCGTCATGGGTACGCCTGCAGAAGAATCCGGCGGTGGGAAAATAAAACTGCTGGAGCAAAATGCTTTTGATGGTATTGATGCAATCGTGTTTATGCACCCCACCAGCGATACAACCAGATTAGCGGGAGAATGCATGTCCTCCAATTCTATCCGGATTGAGTTTGAAGGGAAGTCAGCTCATGCTTCTTCCCATCCTGCTAAAGGGATTAATGCTTTGAACGCGGCCAACTTATATTTTGTAGCGACCGGACTGATGAGACAGCATTGTAATTCTGATCTCCGCTTATCAGGCATTATTGAAGATGGCGGAAAGAGCACTGGTCAAATTCCTGACTTTGTTTCTATTAAAGCATCATTGAGCTGTTTTAAAGCAAAGGATTTAGAGGATTATACAGAAAGAGTCCGTAATTGCGCAGAAGGAGCAGCACTTGCTACTGGGTGTAAAGTAAATATCAAGATTAAACCAGGCTACTTAGGCAGAGTTCCTAATGAAATATTGTCCGAAGTTTGCAGAAAAGAACTCATTGATATTGATGAACCTGTCATGGATGGAATGCCTTTTGATTATGGCGGTGAGGATCTTGGAAACGTATCAAGGGTTATCCCTATTTGTAATCCTTATGTGACCATTTTTCCTGACTATAAAATCTCAAACCATACAGAACAGTTTAGAGATTTAGCTGATTCTCCTGCCGGGAAACGCTGTATACAGGTAAGCAGTAAAGCAATGGCAAGAACGGCAATGGAGTTATTTATGAACCCTGAAATTGTGAACAAGGCAAAAAAAGAATTAAAAGAACGGATGAAGGATGAGTAATGGATTAACCCTATAATTATCTCTTCAGTTAAAATAGCCACCCTCATTCTTAAGGGTGGCTAAAAAAGTATTATTAAGTCAAAATAACTATCACCACAACTATAAGAACACCGGCTACAATGATAGAAAGCCAATCATCCATACAAAAACCTCCGTTTAAGGAATCTCTATCTGAATACGCTCCCGTCCTTCACCATCTGCATTAATCACCCAATAGCTGTAGTCCGGCTCAGAAGTAGCAAACGCCTTATCTACTGTGACAATCAGTTTATCCTGATGATTAAAAAAGACTGGTTTTGTAACATGCTCACCAAATGATGTAATCTGCTCTGCCTGCTTCGACTCTAAGTCCATTCGATATCCTTCGTAAATATAGGTGCCATTTTCACTTGTTCTGGCTACGTCAGAGAAAGCGATATAATTCCCGTCCGATGACAACACAGGGGAATATATCATGGGTACACCGGTAGCAAAATCCCCTATTGGTGTAACAGTTGTTTCGTATCCATCTTCAAGATTATAAAACACTAGCTGATCTCCCCCATCATAGCTTCGATACATTAATGCTTCTCCATCTGGCGTTGAATCTAAGTCAGACATATCATAAGCCGCTTCGTCTGTGATCTGCTCAATCTCTTCTGTATTCAAATCAATGCGGTGAATATCGAAATCATGAGGCTGCTCTGACGCAATTGGCGAGTAATTTGTGTACACACCTGCTTTTAAAAAATATAAAGACTGCCCATCTGGTGAAAAAGCTGCCTCTGTCACTAATCCTTCCTCATCTGTCAGTTCTTTTACCTCTCCATTTGCACGATTGAGGAGCATTAGTTTTCCAAGCGGGTGTTCCTCCTCTGTTTCCCATTGCTCTACATAGGCAATTTCCTCACCATCCGGGGAGAACGTTGGATTAAGAAGGTAGTTCCCTTCATCCGCTTTCGTTACCAGATCTGCATTTCCACCGCTGACAGGTGCTGTATAAATTGCGGATTCACCTTTATGTGCATAAACGAAGGTAATCTCTTCATCATCCGATGAAATATCTGCAGACTCACCGAAACCGGTGTAACCTTCCGGACCCCCTGCTAAATATCCCGTCCCCCATAAAATGAGAAATAACAGGATTATAACAGCGATGAAGCTTATATTTTTTATTGTTAGTGACATTATTTCACCCTCCGTTAGAAAATCTCAGAATGATAAAGGCCAATACAAGAGCCGCTACAGAAACCAATAAACCTGTCGCCAGAGATAAAGCCGGCTTTTTTGCGATAAAATTCATTTGGAATTTATAAAAAATCAACCAGATAAGAATTGGAATCAGCGTAATAAAGGCATCTATACCTATGCCGCCGAAGAAAAGAAATGACCATAGAAAGAACAAGCTCAAAATAATAACAATAACTCCATACAACAGATTCATAATATAACTAAACTTCACAAGCCCCTGTTTTTGGTGTTTACCATCTATCCGGCTGGTGGAATAATAAGAATTTCGAAAAACAAAGACGAAACCCATCCCAACCAGAATAAGCAAATAAGCACTGAAAAGTATAGCCTGCCACTGTGATAAACCTTGCATTGACACTATATTGATGCCATTCCAGATAATATTGATTAAAAGCAGAGCATTAAGTAAATAAAAATAGCGCCCGACAATTGAAATATTAATGGCTGCCAACGTAACGATAGTGCCTGACAGCAATTGAACAACCAGCCAGACTGGAGATGGTTCATGAATAACAAAGGAAAGATGCAAATAAAAAAGAACTCCGAATACAATAGTGCAGATACCTATTAAGTACAATAATCCCCGTTGAAATGGATACATCGATTCCTGCAGCTCTTGTCCTATCCGATTCGATTCCCCAAACGCTGCTATTACTTTTTTCTCTGCCTGCTTTTCAGAGAGGCCCTCGCTGATATAATCACTTTTCGCCTCGTGTAAATGACTGAGCAGCTCTTCCCTTATTTCCTCACGTTCGCATTCTGTGCTTTGCATTTGTATCAAGACCTCTTCTACGTACTTTTCAATCCGGTTCATGATAAATCTCCAGACGTTTTCGTGATTAATTTATGAATACTATTCCATTCCTCCAGTTTTTTTTCTAAAATAGCGCTGCCTTCATCTGTTATCTGGTAATACTTCCTTCTGCCCTGCTCCACTTCTGACCAATAAGAATGAAGCCACTGCTTTTTCTCCATTCGCTTTAAAGCAGGATAAAGTGTACCTTCTCCCATGTTGTACAGCTGATCACTTTTATCTTTCAGTACCTTTACCATTTCGTAACCGTACATATCCTTTTCGGATAGCAGGTTTAACAACAAAATATCAATACTGCCCTTCATTATTTCCCGGTCCATTTTGATATCACCTCTTTCCATCATTGTAATACGATGTACATCGTAATGCAATGTAAGAGAGTGAAATATTTGGAAGGAGGAGACTATTACAATTTCCATGAGATCCGTTAGATCGGCTACCTTCAGCATTTTCACTTAATTTCTTTGAACAAAAAAAACCGGACAGAGTTTGTCCGGTTTCTTTTCACGATACACCAATTACCTTCAATACAAATTCTATAAAGAACAGCATAGATACAGTAAGCAGCGGTATAGATATTTCTTTTCGTTTTCCCAAAGCTATTTTAACAATGGGATATGCAATAAATCCAAATGCCATACCGTCGCCGATGCTATATGTAAATGGAATCATTACAATAATCAACAGTGCAGGTATACATTCAGCAAATTGCTCCCAGGGCAAGTATTTAATATTTTGGGCCATTAGAAAACCAACGATGATTAATATCGGACTGATTGCAGTTGCCGGAACCATTGATATCCAAGGAATAATAAAAATAGTAGCTAAGAATAATATTCCTGCTGTTATGGCCGCTTTGCCCGTACGTCCGCCAGAAGCAATAACCGCAGCGTTTTCTGCTCCTGATACAGTAGGTGATGTCCCGAATATACCGGATAACAGAGCGGATGTTGCTGTGATACGATAAGACCTGCTATAAGCCTCTGTTTTCTTCAGCATATCTAACTGGCTCGATAAAATACCCATATTCTCAAATATCAGAATCAATGCCAGTGAAAACACAGAAACCCAAAAGGATATTTCAGCAGCGGCTGAAAATGATGGCATAAACAGCATTTCACTAAACTTGAAATGAACCGAAGCTGCTTCTTCTGTCGATACTCCGAACAACACGGCAATAACAGTCCCAATAATCATGGTAAGAAGGAAATTCGCGGGCACCCCTTTTACAAATAAGTAAATGGCAATAAATAAAGTGATTATCCCGGCGATAACGCTTGGTGAGGTAAAATCCCCTATAGCAATGACAGATTGCTCACCTGCAGTTATAATCCCGCTTTTTTCTACACCGATCAGGATGAGAAAAAAGCCTAGCCCGATTGTTATCCCATGTTTTAAGGATTCTGGAATAGCTTCTCTTAAAACGACTCCCATTTTTGTAAATGCTGTCAGCATAAATAAAATTCCTGCCATCCAAACTACAGCCAGACCCTCATTAAAGCTGAACCCATTATTTCCAATAATGGAATAGGCGAATAAAGCATTTATCCCCATACCAGGTATCAGGATAAGAGGAAGTTTCCCAAAAAACCCCATAAGCATTGTTCCTGCAAAGCTCGCCAATATCGTCGCAATCATACCAGCTTCCAAAGAAAGACCTGCCTCATTTAAAATAGAACCGTTCACGACAACAATATAAACCATTGTCAGATAGCCGATTATCCCTGCAACAATGTCTTTTTTTAATTCATTATTTTGCTGCATTACAAACCTCTATAATTTCTTATCCCTCTCCCACCCGACAAAGCATAACACTTTATCCACAAACTTCATTATTTAGTATACCCTGAAAAACCACCAATAATAAACTGTTTGAGCAGTTTATTATTGGTGGTTTACAGTTTGATATCAGGACTTTGCATCTGTTTCAGCCATGCTCTCCAACTCTTTTTTCGTAAGCTGACGATCATACGCTTTCACAAATGGGTAGTAGAGAAGTGCATCAACAATAATAAGTAAAATAACCAAGACAAAGGCTTTCCAATCTAATGTTGAAAAGAAAACACCTAAGAAGGGTGGCATATTCCACGATAACATTGAAAAAGTCTTCTCTATCAGCCCTATAGACATACAAATATAACTAATTGCAGCATTCAATGTAGAGGTTAATAAGAAAGGAATAAGAAACATTGGATTCAACATCAACGGTATTCCAAAAATCAATGGTTCAGAAATCCCAAAAAATGCTGGTACAATTCCAACCTTGCCTACATTTTTTAATTGTTTTGATTTAGCTAAAAATAGCAATAAAATTGCTAATCCGATAACAGAACCGCAACCTCCAATCACAGTAAAGTATGTCCAAAAGGAGGTCGTAAATATATTTGGCAGCTGTTCTCCCGCCATCTGTGCAGCAGCGTTGATAGATAAATTCCCGTCACGAATCGGCCCCATGACCCCAGCAAGTGCGGCATCATGAATACCAAAAAACCAAAATAAATGCGTTAATGCCGTTATAAAAATAACAAAACCTAGACTATCCGCCGACTTAAAAGTTGGTGATAATACATCAAACAAAGCTCTTCCTAAAGTAGTATCAAAAGAATGAAACACACTAAAAACAACCAGAAAACATGCAATAATAATCATTCCTGGAATCAAAGATGCAAATACATCGCTTAAACTGGCTGGGACACTTGGAGGCATTTTGATTTTACCGAATTCTTTTTGCTTCATAATCCGATATAACTCTGTCGTTCCAATTGCTATCAGGATGGCAGGTAACAGCCCTTTCCCATCGATAAAGCTGAACTCTAAAGTTTTTGTTTCCCAGCCCAATTCCTGGGGTTGTGTAACTAATAGGAAAAAGCCCATGGTCGAGAATAAAATAGGGATAAAAGAATTAATTTTATAGAAACGGCAAAGAAAATGAGTAATCCCTATACAAACGTATAAAGCCATCGCACCCAATGTGAATGAAAACACCCAATTCAGAACAGTTGCATTGTTTAATGCAAAGTTTTCCCATGCAAGCAGGAAGCCATTCGTTGTTTCCTCCGTCACTGGAGGAGAACTTACGATTGCTACAAGCCCTCCTGCCAGTGTAATAGGAAGAAGACTGATAAAAGCATCACGGATTGAGGACAAATGCCGTTGCTGTCCTAATCTATTAGCAACGGGCATTACTTTATTTTCCATCAACGCTGTCACAGAGTTAAATTTACTCATGATGATTTCTCTCCTTCATAAAATTGCAGCGCATCTCTTAATATTCCTTCCGCATCCATGATACCGTATTTTGCTAAATCAATTGTCATAGCAGGCAGTTCTGCATTTTCCTGAATTTCGTTTAATTGAAATCGAATTTGCGGTCCAACCAGAATAACATCCACATTTTCCAATTTATCCTGATATTCACTAACTCCGACAGCTTTTACAACCGCTTCTCCTTTAGAAGAGTCTTCCATTTTACGTGCCAATATTCCTGAAGACATCCCCGCATTACAAACGATTAATATATTTAACATTGTATTAACTCCTCTCGATAGCAGCCCCATTGGACTCACAAACTTTTTTATACCAGTAGTAGGATGATTTAGGCTTTCTTTCAAAGTTGTTTTCAAAATCTACTCCAACTAATCCGTAGCGTTTTTCATGGCCATTCTTCCAGGAATAAAGATCCATCGTTGACCAGATAAAATACCCCAATACCTCTGCTCCGTCATCAATAGCATTTAGAATAGCGTTAATATGTGCATTTAAGAAATGTATACGGCCTTGATCATCAACGGATTTCTCATTTGGCACATCTTCATAGAAAGCAACACCATTTTCCGTAATAAAGATTGGCACCTTGTATTTTTCATATGCCCGCATAATTCCATGATATAAGCCTTGCGGATAAATTTCTGTATCCCATTCGGTATAAGTGGAATCCGGGTTGTCAAACACCTGTTCAAACCAGCCTTTTACAACCACTTTGCTGGATCCTTTTGCTTCTGATCCTTTATTATTAATGCGTAAGATACTCTCTCCGCCGGTATATGGCTTGATAAGCGCTCTTGCATAATAGTTCAACCCGGCAAAATCAACGGTATTATGCTTTATAGCTTCAAAATCCGCTTCTTTCATAAAGCTTAAATCATACTTTTCATTCAGCATACCCAGCATATCAATCGGAATCTCACCTTTAATGGCCGTGTCTAAAATCCAATTATTAAAATAGTTATCTGCTTTCCGCATCGCAATTTTTGTTTCCAGACTGTCATCCACACCAAAAATAGGAGCATAGCTGTGAACGATTCCAATTTGACCTTTCATTTTCATCTCTCTAAATAATTTTACTGTTAAAGCATTGGCAAGCATCATATAGAAAGAAGCCTGAATCGTTTTTTGCGTATCGTCTATCCCAGGAGGATAATTCCCTATTTTATAGCCGCTGAAGACATAGTATCTCGGTTCATTAAAGGTAGACCAGTAGGTTACTTTGTCTCCATATTCCTCGAAGCAGACCTTCGCATATTCTACATAAGCATCACAGATTTCACGTTCAGCCCATCCGCCTTTGTCTTCCAGATATTGAGGCAGATCCCAGTGAAATAGTGTTACAAACGGCTCAATCCCATTTTTCAAACATTCATCAATAATATTATGATAAAACTGAACCCCTTCCGGATTCACTTCACCCTGATCATTTTTGATGATTCTGGGCCAGGCAATCGAAAAACGGTAAGCTTTATGCCCGCCTTCCTTCATTAAGCGAATATCTTCTTTGTATTTATGGTAATGATCAGACGCATCATTTCCATTCTCCAAATTATTTTCATGCAAGTATACGTCCCATAAGGAAGGTACTCGTCCTCCTTCATTCCATCCTCCTTCGCATTGATAGGATGCCGTCGCTGTTCCCCATAAAAAATCTTTATTAATCATTTTTTTACCTCACCTTCTAATTTTTTATAGATATCTATGACCTCATTAGCCAAATCAATTGTAAGTTGTCCCATCATAAAATGATCTTCACTGTGCATTAATAACAGGGACATTTCTGTTTTGTCCCCTCCTGCTTCCTTTTGAATCATGTCTGCATGTGTTTTTTGGGCAAGGAGTAACTCCTCTTTTCCCTTTTCAACGCATTCTTCTGCTTTATCCCATTCTCCAGATTTCGCAAACGAAATCGCTTCCATTCCATAACTGCGAGCATTGCCGCTGTGCAGGATCAATCCAAAAGAAACTGCTTCTGTTCCTTCTCTTAAACTCATCGTGATGACACCTCTCTATCTGTTCTCTACGTAGTCTATCATAGCTCCAATAGGTATTCGCAGTGAAATAATTATTTGCCTATCCAGTTAGGAAAAGCATGACACACCCGGATAGGAAACCGGATGCCGGTTAAGCCATAGATACGTTTTCCATGACAGTTTCCTCAGCTGAATGATAATTAATTAAATGGATGATTCTCTTTTAAAGAGGAATTATAAGACTAGATTGATTAATGTATTGATTTTCAAAATAAGAGTGATTATGATTAAATATAAGAAATGTAAATACAAAAGACTCCTCTCTCTATAGTCAATATTCTCTACAAATAATTGGTGTATAAATCATTTTTTAATGATAAGGGAGGACACTATGAACAAGCGGCAAACGAAACTGGTACAATATCTTATCAATCACAATGATTGGGTAAAAGGAAATCAATTAGCAGCTTACTTAAATGTAAGCTCACGTACTATACGTAATGATATTCAAACCCTGCAGTTGACTGGGTTTAAAATAAGTTCTTCTAAAACTTACGGGTACCGTGTAGAGGAATTATCCGAAGCAGTGCAGAATTTAGAAAAAAAGAATGAATTTCCTGAAAGCGCATATGATCGCATGGTATATATTTTAAAAAGACTCCTTCATGTCTCTGAACAGCAAAATATATTTGATTTAGCGGATGAATTATTTGTAAGCGAGTCCACAATTGAAAAAGACTTATATCGGCTAAAAGATTTTATTACAAATACAGAAAGTAAAGTAAAACTGGTAAGAGTAGAAAATGGCATTTTACTTGAAGGAAGCACACGGGCTAAAAGAACACTCTGGTCGAAACTGATATTCAATGAAATAAAAGAAGATTTATTTGATATTTATGAGCTTGAAAATCATTTTAACGAAATAAATCTAAAAGATATTAAGCATATCCTCTCTGAGGTGCTCTCTGAATACAAAATATATTTAAATGACTTATCCATGATTAACATGGTTATTCATGTTGCAATTATACTCGATACCATCATCCGGAATGAACAGACAATCCCTTCAACAGAAGTTGATTATATCAGTTCCAAAGAAGAGTTGGCCGCCTCTAAAAAAATTTGCAATAAACTGGGGGATTTATACGGCATAATCGTCCCTCTGCCGGAGGTTAAATATATTGCCATATTAATTGGCGGAAAGAAAAGCTATTATAACGATACTTTAAAAGAGCATAAAAGAAAGATAGACAGCCGCTTTACAGAGCTGGCAAAGGAATTAATTGAATCTCTCAGTAATAAATTCTTAATCGATTTAAGTGAGGACGAAAAATTACACATTGATCTTTCCATGCATTTGAAATCACTTTACAACCGTAATCAACGCGGAGTTGAAATCCATAATCCTGTTTTAATGGAAACGCAAAGAAAATTTCCGTTAATTTATGATATGGGTATATTTATGGGGCTGCAATATGAATTAAAAACAAAACAAAAATTAAATGAAGATGAAATTGGTTTGTTGACATTGCACCTGTGTATTGCCTTTGAACGTCTGGCAAAGGAAAGACAAACGAGTAACAGGATTGCCATTATTTGTCCAACAGGCTTTACAACCAGCCGATTATTGAAGGCAAAACTGGAAAATATTTATGGGGAAAAAATTGGCCAATTGGAATTATTCTCTCTTTCCGACAGCTGGGATGCGATTGCCCAATTCAACCCTGACCTTGTTCTTACAACAGCAAGGGTTCCTGAAGATTTTCCTTTTTCTACGTTGGAAGTGACACCATTTCTGTCTGAAAAAGAAATAGAAAAAATTGACGCGTATCTTCAGCCAAAAGAAGAAAATTTAAATAACCAGAATGTCGCATCATACTTTAGTGAAAATTTATTCTTTCCAGACATAACAAAACAAACATCGGATGAAGTGATTGCATTTCTCTCATCTGAACTAGAGGAACAAGGAATCGTGCCGCCAAAATATAACGAACTAATTTTAGCCCGGGAAGCAATCTCATCCACTGCTTATGGAAATTTAATTGCATTGCCGCATCCTATTGAGAAAGTGGCCAGTAAAACAATTATTGCGGTTTGTACACTAAGTCAGCCGATTCAGTGGAATAATCAAAAAGTGCAGCTGGTTCTGTTATTTGCTCTCGCAAATGATAAGAGAGAACTGATGGACAGTTTGTTTAGAGAGATTATTGATATGCTGGACAATCCTAAAAAGGTGAAAAAAATATTACAAGCCAGGGACTTTGAATCCTTTGCTGAGCTAATCAGGTAATATAATTACTGCTTATAAGTAAATGATTAATTAGCGAAGTAATTTCTTAAAGTATGAACAAACAGCTATTACTAAACGAAAAGGAGCTAGGACTAGCCCCTTTTTTGTTATAGCAGCTATACTGTACAAATATTTCCCCCAAAAAAATAAACAGACTCATTTAAGTATCCAAGCTATCTTTATACTCCTAATTTTTAATCTGTAATATATAATTTGAAAAAGGAAGTGTCACTTTGCTGCTTCATAAAATGAAATTTAAATTCATTAAATAGCTTCTTTTTAAGTAATGATGAAAATGATTACCAAAAACTCAAAAATCTATTCTCCATTAAAAGAGAATTTCAGAAATAACCGATTATAAAATTTTGTATAAGATGCTGTACGACAGTATCAGGAACGATACAGACAACCCCATTAAAGATGATGAAGTGCTAACCGTGATGGAAATTTTAAGTAATAGTATTGAAGAAGCTTCCAAAAGCAAGTAATTTAACGAGGAGGGTTACAAAATGAAAATAGGAACAATTGGTTCAGGGTTCATTGTAGACTGGTTTTTAACCGCATTAAATGATATAGAAGGGGCAAGCTGTGAGGCAGTCTATTCCCGCAAAGAGGAGACGGCAAAACCTTTAGCAGATAAATATCAAATAGAAAAAATTTACACCGATTTAAATCAAATGTTTGCCGATCCAAGCATTGAATTTATTTATATTGCTTCCCCAAATAGTCTGCATTTTGAACATGCTTTTCAAGCGTTAAATCATGGGAAACATGTTATTTGTGAGAAGCCTTTTACTTCCACTGCAAAAGAAGCAAAGACATTGATTGAATTAGCGAAACAAAACCAGTTAATGCTCTTTGAAGCTATTTCAAACATTCATTTACCTAATTATCAAGCCATAAAAGAAGAAGTGAAAAAGCTCGGAAAACTAAAATTCGTGCAGTGTAACTACAGTCAATATTCAAGCCGTTATAATAAACTGTTAGATGGGGAAAATCCAAATGTCTTTAATCCCGCTTTTTCCGGTGGAGCGCTGGCTGATATTAATATTTATAATTTACATTTTGTGATGAACTTATTTGGTGTTCCGGATGCTGTAAGCTATACAGCCAATATACATGAAAACGGCATCGACACATCCGGTGTATTAGTGATGAAATACCCTGATTTCATAGCAGAGTGTGTCGGAGCAAAGGATTCGAACAGTATGAATTTTGGGTTAATTCAAGGGGAAAATGGGTACGTTCATGTGCAGGACGGTGCAAATGTATGTAAAAAAGTGATTTCCCATATAGATGATGAAGTAACTGAAATAAACAGCCAGACCAAGAGTAACTGGTTAATCTACGAATTAGCAGTTTTTAAAGATATATTTAACAGCAGCAACCTCGCCCGGTGCTATGAATTATTAGATTATTCTTATGAGGTGATGAAGGTCTTCGAACAAGCTAGAAAAAATGGCGGAATTTATTATCCAGCAGATCAGAAATAGCTGATTTATATAATTCTACTCTCCTCGGCTCCTCTCTCATAGAGGAGCCTTTACCTTTAATAAAATATCATAATCAAAGTTTCTTCAGGGCGAGGAAAGTATCGCTAAATATTGACAATCTCCGAAAAACATTAGTAGACCCAGACAAAAAAGTGTTTAGTCTAGAAGCCGGCAATTCGTTAATAGAGCGTAGAAAATAAATGAGCTTATTTCGTTACTCCCAATGCTCCCCTGGCCATCTGTTCATATTCTTCCATACCGGAAATCATCGCAAATTCTGCAATAGCTACAGCATATGCGGCATCCAGTTCAATAATATGTTCCTTCATCTTCGGCCAATAAATTCCACCGGCTTGTTTATAATAATGAATAAGCTTATCAAGCGCCTCTTCACCAAAAGCTTTATATTGGAAGACAAAATCATTGGAAACATCCGTTACCTTTGCTTCTGTCCAATCAATTAACCCGATAACTTTTGTATCGTCATCAATCATCATATGACCGGCGTGCACGTCTCCATGCATCACCCCTGTTTCCTTTGGCCATAATGCTTCATTATTTAGCCAGTTTTGCCAGCGATTCCAAAGGTCATCCGCAACACCAAAACGTTTCTTTACCTTCTCCATCCGTTCTTTCATCGATACATGTGCTTCTTTTGCTGTATATGCAGGAATACCTGCTTTTTCAGCTTCTTTTTTCGGCACATTGTGCAAAGATGCCAAAACCTCTCCCTGGCTCTGGTGAAATTGTTCTGGTATGTTTTCTATATCCATTTCCCATACATAATTTTGAATTTCCGGATCAATTGTACCAGCAGGAACACCCTTCAGTTTTTTATATGCAATTAAATCGTTTTCGTAAATAGACCAGACAGGAACTTGAAAAGATGCATGCTGATGAACAACTTTTAATACCTTCTGTTCATCAATTGTCCTGTCCATTACATCATCACGTCTCGGTATTCTTAATACCCATTCCTCTCCGTCTGTATCCTTCGCAAAAGCAACCAGAAAATCCAATCCGGATTCATTAAAACGGATAGCGTCTCCCTCCAAATTCAGTCCATATTTACGAGCTAATTCTGACACAGTTTGTTTATCCAAATCTGCCACATCCTTCTTTATTTATTCTGCTTTTATACGCGCAGCCAGTAAAGGATACGTTTAGGATTAAAAAGCAGAGACAAATAAACTCCCCCTCCGCTTATACTTTTCAACCGTATAGGGATTCAAAAATGATAGACCAATCCTTTATCTGGGCACATATCGTGTCTGAAACGTCCGCATTAACGCAAAGATTGGTTATCGATCAACAGAATCCCTCCTCCCTTATAATTACACTCATCCTAGCATAATGGTATTTTATTCGCAACATCACCTTTGTTCCCGTATTTTTTACTTGAAGTGATCAACCGTGTATAATAATAATTAACAGAAATGGGGGTAGATAAAATGGTACAATCAATCAATACCAAAGTTGATTTAGTTATTGATGGAACCTCACATATAAGAATTTCGGATTATGGCAAGATTATGATTGGAGATAAAGGGTTTGAATTTTATAATAAACGAGATGTCCACAAATATATTCAAATTCCTTGGGAGGAAGTTGACTACGTGATTGCTTCTGTCTTGTTCAAGGGGAAATGGATTCCCCGTTATGCTATCCAGACCAAGAAGAATGGAACATATACGTTTTCTTCCAAAGATCCTAAAAAGGTTTTTCGGGCAATTCGTGAATATGTTGATCCGGATCGGATGGTAAAATCATTAACTGTCTTTGATGTAATGAAACGCAATTTGAAGAAGAAATCTAGAAAAGGATAGTTTTTATATACAAGCCAGGGTTAGGACCTTCCTTTTCCTCTTGTAAGGGAAAAATTGGTGTGCTATAATATCTTATGGAAGCTCATTAAAGTAAGCTGATTAATAACTGGTTTAGTAAGTAAAGCGGTTTCATACCAAATTTAAATAACTATTGCAATTATTTTTTACGTGTTACTGATTCGATCAGGCATGAGTGAAAAGTAGTGATTAAAACGAAGTATATGGGTTCATCTATACTCTGCCTTCATTTTACCTACTTTTTTCTCATGCCTTTTTTTATTGTTTTCACCAGGGGGAAAACGCTTTCCATAAACAAAAAACACTTTAGGAGCTTACCATGTTTATCTAAGCCTTACCAATAAAATAAGAGGAGGTAAAAAGATGGTAGGAATTATCATTGCCAGCCACGGTGAATTTGCTACCGGCATCTTGCAATCTGGAGCAATGATCTTCGGAGAACAGGAGAATGTTAAAGCTGTTACATTGATGCCGAGTGAAGGACCTGAGGATATCAGGGCAAAAATGGAAGAAGCCATTGCTTCTTTTGACAATCAAGATGAAGTATTATTCTTAGTCGATCTTTGGGGCGGAACTCCTTTCAATCAGGCGAGCGGCTTGATGGAAGGCCATGAAGATAAATGGGCTATCGTTGCCGGGTTAAACTTAGCAATGGTGATTGAATCTTATGCTTCACGCATGTCCATGAACACGGCGCATGAAATAGCTGCTCATATTATCGATACAGCGAAAGAAGCGGTTAAAGTAAAACCGGAAGAATTAGATCCGGCTGATGCTGATACTGCTGAAGTTTCTTCTGGAGCCAGCGCAGGCGCTCCTGGTTCATTTGAATACGTGTTAGCACGAATCGATTCTCGTTTACTGCACGGGCAAGTTGCAACTTCCTGGACAAGAAGTACATCACCTACACGCATCATCGTTGTATCTGACACAGTAGCAAAGGATGAACTTCGTAAAAGGTTGATTCAACAGGCTGCTCCTTCAGGTATCAAGGCACATACGGTCCCTGTTCAGAAAATGATTGAGCTTGCAAAAGATGATCAACACTTCGGCGGACAGCGGGCATTACTTCTTTTTGAGAACCCGCAAGATGCACTCAGAGCCGTTGAAGGCGGTGTTCCACTGGATACCATTAACGTTGGGTCCATGTCACATTCAACTGGTAAAGTTCAGCCAAATAAAGTATTGGCCTTTGACCAGAACGATATTGATACGTTCAAAAAATTAAAAGACTTTGGCGTCGATTTTGACGTACGTAAGGTTCCAGCTGATTCATATGGGAATATGGACGAGATTTTGAGAAGAGCTCAAATGGAATTAGACAGACAGAAAAAATCCTGATCATTAGATAAAAAAGGAGGTTTAATAATCATGGATTTGACGATTATTCAAATAATATTAGTTATTATTGTGGCATTTATAGCTGGTATGGAAGGCATCCTGGATCAATTCCAGTTTCACCAGCCAATTATTGCTTGTACGTTAATCGGCTTAGTTACCGGAGAATTAACGGCATGTCTTATCTTAGGCGGTACCTTGCAGCTGATTGCTTTAGGCTGGGCAAATATTGGTGCAGCTGTAGCGCCGGATGCAGCCTTGGCCTCTGTCGCATCAGCAATTATTCTCGTTTTAGGCGGACAGGGCGCCTCAGGTGTATCCTCAGCTATCGCAATTGCAATTCCATTGGCAGTTGCTGGTTTATTATTAACAATCATTGTACGAACCCTCGCTACAGGGATTGTCCATTTAATGGACGCTGCAGCGAAGGAAGGGAATATTAGAAAAATTGAAATATGGCATGTTATTGCTATCTGCATGCAGGGTTTACGTATTGCAATCCCGGCTGCATTAATTATCGCTATTGGTGCAACTCCAGTTAGGGAAATGCTTCAGGCTATGCCGGACTGGCTGACAGATGGTTTGGCAGTCGGCGGTGGAATGGTAGTAGCTGTCGGTTATGCAATGGTTATTAACATGATGGCTACCAAAGAAGTATGGCCATTCTTTGCAATTGGATTCGTACTAGCGACAATCCCGGACATTACACTTGTAGGCCTTGGTGGTATCGGTGTGGCTCTTGCGCTTATTTATTTAGCACTTACGAAACAAGGCGGCTCTGGTGGCGGCGGTGGAAACACTGGTGATCCGCTGGGCGATATTATAGAAGATTATTAGAAAGAAGGAGGCTATGAAGATGGCACAAGAAGTGAAATTATCAAAAAGAGATCGTATTTCTATTTGGTGGCGCTCTACTTTCATTCAAGGTTCCTGGAACTATGAACGGATGCAAAATGGCGGCTGGGCATTTTCCATGATTCCCGCAATCAAAAGATTATACCAGACTAAAGAAGATCGTGCTGCAGCACTTCAGCGTCACTTAGAATTCTTTAATACGCACCCTTATGTTGCTTCTCCAATTATTGGTGTAACACTAGCCCTTGAAGAAGAACGTGCAAATGGTGCTCCGGTTGACAATAAAGCAATCCAAGGGGTTAAGGTCGGAATGATGGGACCTTTAGCAGGGATTGGGGATCCTATTTTCTGGTTCACAGTCAGACCAATTCTCGGTGCACTAGCGGCTTCCCTTGCAATGACTGGTAACATACTCGGGCCAATTATTTTCTTTTTAGCATGGAATGCTATCAGGATGGGATTCTTATGGTACACACAGGAACTTGGTTACAAAGCTGGGGAAAAAATCACGGATGACTTGTCAGGCGGATTGCTTCAGGATATTACGAAGGGCGCATCCATACTCGGTATGTTCATCCTTGGAGCACTGGTGAACCGTTGGGTGAATGTGGCCTTTACCCCGACCGTTTCAGAAGTTGAGCTCGGCGAAGGTGCTTATATTGATTGGGATAACTTGCCTGAGGGGTCTGAAGGAATCCAGACCGCGTTGCAACAACAGGCGGAAGGCAGGGCATTAAGTCAAACGGATGTCACAACCTTACAAGACAACTTAGACAGTTTGATTCCTGGTCTGGCCGGATTACTCTTAACACTACTTTGTATGTGGCTGCTCAGGAAGAAGGTTTCACCAATTGTAATGATTCTTGGATTGTTCGTAGTTGGTGTTGTATTCCACGTAATTCATTTAATGTAATAAATACATTTATCAAAAGACCACCACTAATTGGTGGTCTTTCTTTCTAAGTATGCGATACAATCATCTCCGCATTGCCTTGCAAAGAAAAATCCTTCATCGTATTTGGAATAATAAAATGCACTCCTTTTTCGAGAGGGAACGTTTTATTATCTATCACAATTTCGGCTTTCCCCTTTATAACACTCACCTGCAGGAAATCTCCTTTTCTTTCCAAAATAGCGTTCCCTCGCAAGTCCCAATGATAGACCGTAAAATAAGCTTCTTCAACCAATTTGCGGATAGTCAAATCCTCTATTGTTTCTTGAACAATTTCCTCTTTCGGAGCTTCATGAGGTATATTGGTCACTTCAGCAGCTTGCCTCAGGTGCAAATCTCTTGGATTCCCATTTACATCGGTCCGGTTATAATCATATACACGATAGGTAATGTCTGAGCTCTGCTGTGTCTCTAAAATCACGATTCCTGCCCCAATAGCATGAATCGTTCCGCTTGGCACATAGACAAAATCTCCTGCTGTTACAGGTACACGCTTTAATAAGCTGTCCCATTCTCCGTTCTCCATTGCTTTTTGCAATTCTTTACGGTTCTTGGCATGATGACCTAAAATTAACTCAGCGCCTTCTTCTGCATCCAGCACATACCAGCACTCTGTCTTTCCATAAGGAACACCTTCTTTTTCTTGTGCATAGCTATCATCAGGATGAACCTGTACAGACAAATTTTCATTCGCATCCAAGATCTTTACAAGCAGCGGGTAACTCTCGCTGGCAGCTCCTGCCCGATTAAATAATTTGCCATGTTTTTCCCATGCGTCTTGGAGTGTATTACCTTCCAACGGTCCGTTTTTGATTTTACTTGGACCATTTGGATGAGCAGAAATAACCCATGCTTCTCCTGTGTGCTCATAAGGGGTCTGGTACCCAAATTCCGTAGACAGCTTATTTCCTCCCCAAATCCTTTCCTGCAATACCGGCTCTAAAAAAATAGGTTCATTATACATACAGATCCTCCTAAGAAAACATTCTCTTTCCCTCCATTAACTTTACTACAAATATATAAAGTAATAAAAGAAGAACCTCTATTATCAAAATTTATTTGTCAGAGTAACTTCTCTCCATGAAAAACTCCTCTCTCCCCCTGTCTTGCGCACTTTATTTCCACCATAAAAACAGACTGCCAAATTTGCATGACAGCCCGCTTTTATAGTTAAATGATTTTATCAATTAACCCATATTCTTTTGCCTCTTCTGCACTTAAAAAATAATCACGCTCCGTATCTTCCGCCACCTTTTCAACAGGCTGACCTGAATGCTCCGCAATAATATGATTAATTTTTTCCCGAAGCTTGATAATTCTCTTCGCTGAAATATCAATTTCTGTCGCCTGCCCGCGGGCTCCTCCCAGCGGCTGATGAAGCATAATCTCACTATTTGGAAGCGAAAAACGTTTCCCTTTCGTTCCAGAAAGCAATAGCATGGCTCCAAACGAAGCTGCCAAGCCAGTGCATATAGTACAAACATCAGGTTTAATAAATTGTATCGTATCAAAAATGGCGAAGCCTGCAGAAGTCGAGCCTCCAGGGCTGTTGATATAAATAGAGATATCCTTCTTCTCATCCTCCGCAGCCAAAAATAACAACTGGGCAACAATGCTATTCGCCATCTGATCATTAATTTCATCACTAACCATAATAATCCGGTCTTTTAACAATCTGGAAAAAATATCATAAGACCGCTCTCCGCGATCTGACTGCTCAATAACATAAGGAACTGTATTCATATGCATCCTCCTTGTAAACGCATGAATTTTGACAGTCTATGCTGCCATCGAGAGAGCGTAAGGAAAAGAACGATATATTTGCTGACATAACCTTTATCCCGTTTATTTTGTGACAAGAAAAGCAATAATGCAAAGCTGACTGTAAGTCGTTCGGAAGGTCGTATCTTCTTTATTTTTATTCGTGCCAGGCCCAGCACACATGTCATTCCTTCCTTTTACGCTTCTCTATCACATAAACGATTACTGATCCCAAAAAGATACGGGAGTTTGAAAATTTTAAATCACCTCTTAAATCCAGCGGTTCTATTTCTTATATTATTGTTTCATTATGACAATTCCCGCAAAAAAACCTTTGACATTCTTATAATATTGATGTAAGTTACTAATACACGAACATTTAAATTAAAAAACAATTTAATATTCGTATTTTGATTATCTATATAAATTTGGAAATATGGTCCAAAAGTTTCTACCAAACTACCGTAAATGGTTTGACTATAGAAAATCACAAATGATCAATAGAATAAGATAGAATAACATGTATCTATTTCATCTTTCGGGTGGATGTATCGCTGTTTTTTTGTGACTGAACAATAGATAGCTGTTCAGTTATTTTCACAGCGTATTTAATGGACGCTTCAGCTGAAGTGATATACAAGCGAATGTCGCCCCGTTTACATTGGTCTTTTTTGTGTTTTTCATATGCCAAGCTTGAAACTCTAGTAAAGGAAACTTACTGGAGTTTTTTTATTTGCATCTGACCATTGACTTGGCAATACATCTAAGGAGGAAAAACACAACATGGAAAAAGCACCACAAAAAACAACTATTATTGGACATTTAAAAGAGAATTACCGTCTGTATGCTATCGCATTTGGGATTGTTATTATTGCTGAGCTTATCGGGACAATCCAATTCAGCGTCGGCTCCGCACTAATTGTGCTTTACCCAATGTTATTCGCTATTATTATCAGTATTCTATTCGGAAAAGATGTACTTGGATTTCTAAAAAAGAAGGAAGCCAAAAAAGCATCACAGCTCGTTCTTGTTGCTATCTCCCCATTCATGGCAAAAATAGGCGTTATGGCAGGATCTAACCTTCCTGAGCTTGTCAATGTCGGTCCAGCACTGGTTTTTCAGGAATTTGGAACAATTGGTACGATGCTGTTTGCTCTTCCTATCGCTCTACTGCTCGGTCTTAAACGAGAAGCAATCGGTGCAACCAGCTCTACCAACCGCGATAAAGATTATGGACTAATCTGCAGCAAATACGGAGCAAACTCTCCTGAAGCCCGCGGCTCCCTTTCTATTTATATCATTGGATTTCTGATTGGGACAACTTATCTCGGTTTATTAGCAAGTATTGTTGCATCGTTTGATTTCTTTCATCCGCTGGCTCTGGCAATGGCAAGCGGCATCGGAAGCGGTGTTATGATGGCGGCCGCCTCAAGTACGCTGGCAACAATTTATCCGGCCTATGCAGATCAGATCGTTATGCTTGCCGGAATGAGTGATATGTTATCAGCGATTACCGGTATTTACTTTACACTATTTATTTCACTGCCGCTTGTAAATAAAATGTATACCTGGTTAGAGCCTAAAATCGGACGACGAGGAAAAAACATTTCTCATAATAAATCAACAGAAAGCAGGATTTCACAATGAATATGAGTATGAAAGACTGGACAATCTCTCTTTTATTTACCTCTGTCCTTACAGCGATTATTGCAAACTTTTTTCAAAATGATGTTTCAATTATAGAGTCTATCCCTGGTGTATTAATTTTATCCAGTATTGCATTTATCGGGATATTCATAGCGAAGCTCGTTCCTTTTAAAATACCTGCTGTTGTGTATGTTGCTTTAACTGGCTTACTTTTAGCCAGCCCGATTTCACCAATCTCTGATCCAATTATTTACTATACATCTTTGATTTCTTTTACAGCACCACTCACTGTCGTTGGTACTCTGGCAGGAATAGGATTGGATTTTAAAGCCTTTATGAGCCAAAGCTGGAAAATGATTATTATTGCTGTATTTGTATTTACAGGAACATTCCTGCTTCAGGCAGTCTTTGCACAAGTATTTTTAACAGTGACGAATGCTTTTTAAATAAGAATAAAACTATGTTGAAAAAGGCTGATAATACAGTCTTTTTCAACGTGTTCTAAAAGGAGAAATACGATGAATGCAGATTTAATAATTAAAAATTGTTCTATACTAACCCCTGACTTTGAAATTATTCATGATCAAAATATTGTCATCAAGGAACAAACAATCATAGCAATCGAGAAAGAACGCACAGAAACATATGATGTAAAAGAATCTCTGGATGGAAAAGGCAAGCTTGTGATGCCAGGCTTCATTGATGCGCATACACATACCAACCAGCAGCTTTTGCGCGGCAGGATTTCAGATGAATATCCGATGATTTGGACTCGTATAATGGTTCCATTTGAAAGCAATCTCAAGGAAGAAGATGTAGCAATCAGTGCAGAGCTGAGCTGTCTGGAAATGCTGAAGGCTGGAACCACCGGCTTTATTGATGCAGGCGGGAGCTATATGCACAAGGTCGCAGAAGCTGTAGAGACTTCTGGTTTACGCGGTGTGCTTACCTGTTCCACAATGGATACAGGAGCTGCTATACCAGAATCGATGAAAACAACGATTGAAAATAATATCGAGAGAAATAAAGACCTGTTTAATGCTTATCACGGAAAAGCAGATGGACGAATCAAGGTGTGGTATTCCTTACGATCACTGATTACATGTACACCTGAACTCATTCAAAAGGTCTATGAAACAGCAAATGCTGCTGGAACAGGTATGCAGACACATATGAATGAGTATACAAATGAAATCAGCTATTGTCTGGAAAACTTCCAAATGCGCCCATACGAATACCTGGAGTCCTTAGGCGTGCTGGACGAAAATTTCTTAGGTGCTCACAGTATCCTCTTATCCGAGAATGAGATGGATCTCATTCAGAAATACGATAGCAAGGTAGCTCACAGCCCTATCAGCAATGCGGGAAAAGGGGTTACCAAAACTCCCGGTCTGATGCAAAAAGGCATAAGTATCGGTTTAGGGACAGACGGCTCTGCCCACTCAGGCCTAAGCTTGTTTGATCAAATGAAGGTCTTCAAATCCTTAATGCGTGCCTTCTGGGGAGTACCGATTTTTGATCCTGTTGTAATGCCTTCGAAGAACATCTTAGAAATGGCGACACTTGGCGGGGCAAAAGCTATGCTGCAGGATGAACAGCTTGGAACGATCGAAGTTGGTAAGAAAGCGGATATGATTTTAATAAACACGGATCAGCCGCATATTGCACCGACTCATCAGCTGACAAATACCTTAATTGAATCTGCAAACAGCAATGACGTTTCGGATGTGATTGTTAATGGACGTATTTTGATGAAGGATAGAGAAGTACTTACCTTGGATGAAGAAAGAATTAAATATGAAAGTAAAAAAGCTATGGACGCCCTCATTATTCGTGCTAAAATTTAGATATTGAACAAAGTATACGAGCGATTTAACGCAATGTTGAAGCGCTCTTCTCTTTGTTCAGGACAAATTAACAAACATAGTATTCAGGAAAAAGCACTTAGAAAGTTGAGGTCACTTAGATGTTAACGTTTTTTATTGTATTTATCGCAAATTTAATTATCGGGATATTAGTAGGATTATCAGGCGTCTCAGGCTTTTTGCTACCAATTATTTATGTCGGCTTTCTTGGGCTGCCCATACACGATTCTCTGGCTCTCAGCTTCCTCGCTTTTTTGGTTGCCGGTATCATTGGTGCTTATTCTTATTGGAAGCTGAAATTTATGGATTTAAAATTAGCACTTTATTTAAGCATCGGCAGTCTTCCAGGAGCTTTTCTCGGTGTACAAATTAATGTGCTTATTTCCGAAACATTGGCGAAGCTGCTGCTTTATTTATTTGTTTTGTTCGCGGGACTTTCCATTATACTGAAGAAAAATAAAGCTCCAGCTGATAATGAAACAGAAACTGACCAGTCCATTATTTTAAAAAAGCCTATATGGATTATGGTTCTCGGGCTGTTTACCGCAGCTATCTGTGCTCTGACTGGTGCAGGAGGTCCAATTTTAATTGTGCCATTACTTGCAGCTCTTGGTGTAAATATCCGGACAGCAGTGGGTGTCGGGCTGTTAAACTCGATTATCATTGCTCTTCCATCTATATTCGGATATTTCACATATGCAAGCATCGACAATATGCATCTGTTTATTCTCTTTAGTTTAATTGGTACAACGATAGGAATCTTAACAGGTTCCCGAGTTGCCAATAAGGTTCCTGTGGAACAATTAAAGATTTTTATTGCAGTGATTACTATTATTTCTTCCATTTACATGCTTATCAGTCTAGCATTAGGAAATTAGAAAAGCGCAGCATGCGGCTGCGCTTTTTCTTTATCTATTAAAGGTTACTCTTTCTTCCGTATCATTTAACAAAATGGACGCCTCACTTGGTTTTGTGTGAGCAATCATTTTTCCATTTCTGAAGGAGTGTGTCACAACAGCCTGCTTACGGATTGCATCGTATTCATTATCAGCGGACAAAACGATGAAATTCGCAGGCTTGCCTGCTTCAATGCCGTAATTCTCTTCAATATGCAGTGTTTTGGCACTGTTTTTTGTAATTAAGTCGATGGAGTTAACAATCTGCTCATAGCCCATCAATTGGGAAGCATGAATACCCATATGCAGCACCTGCAGCATATTGCCCGTTCCCAGCGGATACCAAGGGTCAAAAATATCATCATGGCCAAAGCAGATATTCATCCCTGCTTCCTGAATCTCTTTCACACGGGTTAAGCCGCGGCGTTTTGGATACGTATCAAATCTGCCCTGAAGATGAATATTTACAAGCGGGTTCGATACAAAATTAATGTTAGACATCTTCAGCAACCGGAACAGCTTCGATGTATACGCATCATTATAAGATCCCATTGCTGTCGTATGGCTGGCTGTCGTACGCTCGCCCCAGCCGCGTTCATAGGCTTCTTTTGCAACTACTTCAACAAAGCGGGACTGTTCATCATCAATTTCATCACAATGAATATCCACTAATTTATCGTATTTCTCCGCAAGATCGAACGCGACTCTCATAGAATCTACGCCGTATTCTCTTGTGAATTCGAAATGCGGGATGCCTCCTACAACATCAGCACCCATTTTCAATGCTTCCTCCAAAAGCTCCTTGCCATTTGGATAAGAATGAATTCCCTCTTGCGGGAAAGCTACCAGCTGAATATCTACATAAGGAGCCATCTCTTCCTTAACTTCCAGCATTGCTTTTAAAGCCGTCAGCTCTGGATCAGTTACGTCTACATGTGTACGGACATTCTGGATTCCCTGAGCAATTTGCCATTTCAATGCTGTTTTGGATCTTTTTTTCACATCTTCCATCGTTAACGTTTCTTTTCTTTCCGACCAGCGCTGAATCCCTTCAAATAAAGTTCCGCTTTGATTCCAGGCAGGTTCTCCTGCTGTTAAAGTCGTATCTAAATGGATATGTGGTTCAATAAAAGGTGGGAGAACCAGCGCGCCATTTACATCCATAATCTCTTTATCTTCAGATGATGGCAACTCCTCTGTTACCGCACTAAACTTACCATTTTCTATAACAATATTCCAAAGGCCATTTTTTCCTCTTAGCTTTGCATTTTTAATAATCACTGACTATCTCATCCTTCTCTTTTAATGGTACGGTGACCGTTTCTTTTTGAGACATTATTTTCATTCCGGCAACATAAATGATAGATGTTCCTACTAATGCATTAATCGGCGGAATTCCCGGCGCAAAGTTTGCAGCTGCTACCCCTCCGGCCCAGGCAATAATTGCTACCCAGTTTACAGCCTTAAACTTCATTGTTTTAAAAGGCTCATACTTTCTGCGGCGGACCAGGAAGTAATCTGCCAGGATAATCGCTCCAATAGACGGCAATGCAGACCCCAGAATGTTTAAGAATCCAACAAAGTTATTGTACAGCCATATCGCGGCAAGTGTCCCGACAATTCCATTGAACACCACAATTTTTTTCTTCGGTAATTTTGTAATATTAGCAAACCCTAAACCGGATGCATATAGAGCACTATCATTCGTTGTCCAAATATTTAAGCCTAACACAATAATAGCAGGAATCATCAGTCCTTGTAAAAACATCACGTCCGAAATATCTGCGATTCCAAAAGCCATCGCACCGACTGCCCCGAATAAAAACATCAATGAATTCCCTAGGAAGAAAGCAATAATATTTGCCCACACTGCTGATTTCGCTGACTTTGCAAAGCGGGCAAAATCAGGAGTCAGTGTTCCCGCACTGATAAATGATCCCACACAAATAGTTAATGCCAATCCCACACTCATTATCTGTGTTGGTTCATAAGCGAATAACCCTTGCAGCCCTCCAATTTCCTGCGCCGAGTTAGACATGGAATAGCTTCCAAAAATAGCAATCGCCGGTACCGCAATAAATCCTAATATGGTTAAAGTTTTCATTCCAAAAATCGCTGAAACAGTCATCAGCAGGCCAAAAACTGCGATAAGCAAGTAGACGTTCCACCCTGTTGCTGTGGCAACTGGAATAGCAAACATCGCCAGCCCTACTCCAAACCAGCACACTTGTGTAGAAGCAAGTAAAAAGGAAGTCAGGTAAGATCCTTTTTCTCCAAATGCATAACGTGCTAATAAATGTGTAGATAATCCGGTTTTGGAAGCAATATAAGCCAGGGAACCTGTATAAAGTCCAAGGATAAGGTTACCGGCCAGTACAATCCAGATAAATTTAGAAAAGTTTAATCCTGTCCCCAATGTTCCTCCAGACATCATACTGGCTGAGAAAAAGCTGAGCGACAGCATTACCGCTAAAATCTTCCAAAACCCGTTTCGATGTGATTGCGGCACTGCCTGTAATGAAAACTCTTTATCTATTTGTGACATACCAATTCCTCCAGTGTTTTAATATAAGAAACTGGCACCGAAAAACTTATTCTTTCGAGATTATAGACAAGAAAAAAGCTCCCTGTCCAATCCCTGACAAGAAGCTTTTCCCTATATAATGCACACCTGAAGACACCTCACTCACATGGTATCCACAGGTATTCATTATGTTCGCGCTGTCCTTGTCAGCCTCTCTGGACTGATTTAAAGGTACCAGTATGTTTATCAAAATATATTATGGCACAAAATTCTTGATTTGTCATCCTGGAAATTTCAGGTTTGAAGTTATTATTTACAGACTTTAAAATAATTAAAGGCTACGGCTAACCAGATATATTTATCAACCCATTCTATTCCCTTCAAAAAAAGCTTAAAGTCTTCTATTTCTTCATAAAAGAATTGACCTACTCTCTTCCTTACTAATATGCTAAAATAACAAGGTAACAACGAATTATTGAAAAATTTGATTGGGGTAGAACAATGGAAAAGAAATTTGTTTCTGCAAAGGACGTAGCTAAATTAGCAAATGTGTCACAATCCACTGTTTCAAGAGTCTTTACTCCTGGAGCCAGTGTTTCTGAAAAAGTAAGAAGAAAAGTGTTAGAAGTAGCAGAAGAATTAAATTACCGGCCAAACGCCCTTGCAAGAGGATTAATTAACAAAAAAACCAATATTGTCGGTCTAGCAATGAAAGACATTCAAAATCCTTTTTACCATGAAGTGCTTGGGATGTTTTCAATGAAATTAAGAGAAAAAGGATATAATGTATTATTTGTATATACGAAAAATGAGGAAATCCAGCAGGAAGAAATCAATCATTTTCTGGAATACAATGTAGAAGGAATTATTATTACTGATGCGCTTCTTTCTTCTAATGTTGTAGCCAAAATTCATGACAACAATATCCCTATAACTCTATTTAACCGATACCATAAAGATATTCCGTGTAACTCTGTTTCCAGTGATAATATAAACGCCTCAAAAGAAATTGCATCCTATTTCTATGAACAGGGATATCGAGATATTGTCTACATCACAGGAAAAATAAATACATCTACGAATAAGGATAGGCAAAAAGGGTTTACAGAGTATCTAAAAGAAAAAAAAATTGAGGTTACTATTTTAGAAGGGAACTATACTTACGAAAAATCTTATTACCTCACTAAAAAAATGATTGAAAATGGACATCGTCCGGAAGCAATCTTCGGCGCAAATGATATTACTGCTATTGGGGCTTTAGATGCTTTACGTGAAAAAAATATTTCTGTACCAGAGGAAACATCTGTTATTGGGTTCGATAATATAAAAATGGCCTCCTGGCCTTCATATATGCTATCCACTTGGGTTCAGCCAATAGAAGAAATGGTGGATGAAGCTATTCACTTGCTCTTAAATAATGACAGGGTTAATTCTCCAAAAGCGGTGAAATTAAAAGGAAAATTCATTCATAGGAATACAACAAAATAATAAATATTAAATTCCTCTTGACATTTGAAACCGTTTTCGTTTATTATCTTTTTAAAGCTATTAGCCGTAGCTTTTTTATTTTAATATTACTGCATACGTATTCAATATGATGCATTTTGCATACGTATGCAAATAAAGGAGAGGAATTATATGTCAATATATTTAAAAGAAGGAAAAATTACTGCAGATATTCAGCAGGATGACGCTAAGGTTGCTGATATTGTTCGTTCTACTATTAAGGAAATTGAAGATAAAGGGGATAAAGCAATTCGTGAGCTTTCCGAAAAATTTGATAATTGGAGTCCAAAAAGCTTTCAATTAACTAAAAATGAGATCGAAGAAATTTGCGAATCAATTCCTGAACAAACTGTAAAAGATATTGAATTTGCACAAAATAATATCCGTAACTTTGCTGAACATCAAAGAAACTCCATGAAAGATATCGAAGTTGAAACAATGCCTGGTGTGATTCTTGGTCATAAAAATATTCCCGTAGATAGTGTAGGCTGTTATATTCCCGGAGGACGTTATCCAATGGTCGCTTCGGCACATATGAGTGTTTTAACCGCTAAAGTAGCCGGAGTGAAACGCGTGATTGCTTGTACTCCTCCGATAAATGGAGAAATCCCGACAACAACTGTTTATGCTATGCACAAGGCTGGAGCTGATGAAATTTATATTCTAGGCGGGATTCAGGCAATGGCTGGAATGGCAATTGGAACAGAAACAATAGAAGCTGTAGATATGATTGTAGGACCAGGAAATGCTTTTGTTGCAGAAGCTAAACGCCAATTATATGGACGAGTTGGAATAGATTTATTCGCCGGCCCAACTGAAACACTTGTGGTTGCAGATGAGACAAGTGACCCAGAAATGATTGCTACAGATATCCTGGGTCAGGGAGAACATGGCCCTACATCGCCGGGAGCTTTAATTACTACTTCTAAAGCGATTGCAGAGGAGACTGTCAAAGAAATTGAGAGACAACTGAAAATCTTGCCTACTGCTGATGTAGCACGTGTTTCCTGGGAGGATTACGGACAAATTATTCTGGTTGACGATGAACAAGAGGCTTTAGAAGAAGCGAATCGATTAGCTTTCGAGCATGTTGAAATCTTGACAAAAAATCCTGATTTCTTCTTAGAAAACATGACGAATTATGGCAGTTTATTCCTTGGACCAGAAACAAATGTTGCTTACGGAGATAAAGTAATTGGAACAAATCATACCCTGCCGACAAAAGGAGCAGCAAGATACACTGGAGGACTTTGGGTCGGCAAATTCCTAAAAACAGTAACTTATCAAAAGGTTACCTCTAAAGAACAAAGTGCTTACCTTGGAGAATATGCTGCACGGCTTTGTCAATTAGAAAACTTTGCCGGTCATGCAGAACAAGCCTTATTGCGTGTTCGGAAATACGGTAAAAAGTCATGATTTATTCATACCTCAATATAGGCGGGTGAAGATATGATAAGTATGATTGGATTAATTGGCGGGCTGGCACTATTAACCTTTTTAGTGATGAGAGGAATGAATCTGTTAGTTGTTGCTCCACTTTCAGCCCTTTTTGTTGCAGTACTAAATGGATTACCTTTGTTCCCTCAGCTTGCTGCTGAGGGACAAGCAGACTTTGTTACTGGCTATATGGATGGATTTGCCGGGTTTATTACGTCCTGGTATCTTATGTTCTTAGCAGGCGCAATTTTTGGTAAAGTCATGGAAGATAGCGGTGCAGCAGAAAGTGTTTCGAACTGGATTGTATCAAAAATAGGTATGAAGCATGCTGTTCTAGCAGTTGTTCTTGCCTGTGCAGTATTAACCTATGGCGGAGTCAGCCTGTTTGTTGTTGCTTTTGCAGTCTACCCAATGGCTATCAGCTTGTTTAAAGAAGCAAATTTGCCAAGAAGATTTATCCCGGCTGCATTAGCCTTTGGCTCAACTACATTTACGATGACATCAGCTGGTTCACCGGAAATTCAAAACTGGATTCCCATTCCTTATTTAGGGACGAGCCCTTACGCGGGCTGGCAGGTCAGCTTAATTGTAGCAATTTTCATATTAATCTTGGGCCAATGGCTGCTAATGAAAATGATTCGCAAAGCCGTTGCAAAAGGAGAACATTTTGTTGAAAGAGAGACGGATAATAAAGAAAAAAAAAACCGTTTACCGCATCCCTTGTTGAGTTTAATTCCTTTGCTGGCAGTTCTTGTTGTATCATTTATTTTCCATGATTCTTTAGAACAATCAGCACTTATTATCGCCTTGCTTAGTGGTATTATCACAACTTGGTTATTAAACCGAAAATATTTCAGAGATTTTTGGTCAGCGGTTGGGGACGGAACAATGGGAGCTTTAATTGCTATTGGAAATACTGCTGCAGTTGTTGGGTTTGGCGGCGTCGCAAAAGTCACACCAGCATTTGAAACAGCTGTTAATTTTATGACAGATATTCCAGGAAGCCCTTTAATTGGCGGTGCTATAGCAGTAATGGTTATCGCCGGCTTAACAGGATCTTCTTCCGGAGGTCAGACGATTGCATTACCTATCTTAGCCCCCCACTATTTAGATATGGGTGTAGATGCTGAAGCGCTTCACCGGACTGTCTCACTTTCATCAGGAACATTGGATTCTCTGCCTCACGGTGGATATGCAGTCACAACGATACGCTCTATTTGTGGTGAAACACATAAAAGCGCCTACCCATCTTTTGGTGTAGTAACTGTGCTCGTTCCACTCATTGGAGTAATTCTGGCAGTTATCCTATTTTCATTAGGGGTGGGTAATTAATGTATATCCATTATTAATTTTACTGAAAAGCCGGTCAATAAAAAACCATCCTTATTACTCCATTTCACATGAGCAACAGGATGGTTTTTTTATTTATTCATATTTCGGCGCTAACTCATATGCAGATCGAATTGCTGCAATCATACTTTTCTCATCAGCAATATTTTTACCTGCAATATCAAATGCTGTACCGTGATCGACAGAGGTACGAACGATACCCCCTTTTAAGCCTACTGTTATATTTACGCCTTCTTCAATTCCCATTACTTTAATCGGAGCATGTCCTTGATCATGGTAGCAGGCAACAACCATATCGAAATCTCCGCGGCCAGCTCTGAAAAATAGCGTATCTGCCGGAAGAGGACCAGTCACGTCGATTCCCTCTTTTTGCGCACGCTGAATACCTGGCTCCAGCTTTTCTTCCTCTTCTCCATTACCAAATAAGCCGTTCTCACCTGCATGCGGGTTAATGCCACATACGGCAATTCGTGGATTTTCCATTCCAGCATTACGCAATGTATCGTATGCCAGCTTGACTACCTTATAAGTTCTTTCAGGTGTAATACTTTCAATTGCTTTAATTAAGCCCATATGGGTTGTTAAATGAATCACCCGTAAATTAGGCGTAGTCAGCATCATAGAGAAATCTTCTGTATCTGTTAACTCAGCTAAAATTTCAGTGTGCCCTGGATACATATGACCTCCCTTGTGTAAGGCTTCCTTATTCAATGGAGCCGTGCAAATAGAATTAATGCGTTTTTCCTTTGCAAGCTCAACTGCTTTCGCTAAATATTGATAAGCAGCATTTCCAGCATCTGCTGATACTTTTCCGAAAGGCAGGTCAGCGGATAATAAGTTTAAATCAATTACATCGATTGTTCCATAGCTGAAAATGGCTTGCTCTGGTCCTTCTACGCTATGAATTTTCTGCTTAGATTCAACAATTGGTAAAACTCTTTCAAGAATTTCCTTATCTCCAATTACAATAGGACGACAATTCTTATAAATTTCTTCATGATTTAATGCTTTCACAATAATTTCCGGTCCGACGCCCGCAGCATCCCCCATTGTGATTCCAATAATCGGTTTTTGTTTCATTTTTTACTCTCCTCTCAATTTCTTACTAGCATCAATTAAAACATTATCTTGACCGAATCCACCAGCCTTCGTTATTGCAAATAAATTTTCTATTCCAATAAAGCTTGAAATTGGTACCCCAGCCTCCAACTCATCGTACAGAGTAAACCCTGTAATATCCCAATGCTCACAAATTTTCTTGGCAGTATCTCCGCCGGTCATAATAATTCCTTGAAAAATACCTTCTTTTAATAGTTGAGCAGCAACTGCACCAATCATCTTCACAATCTCCCGGCTTGTTTCAGTAAAATTGTAACCATTACTTTCGCCAATTTTTCGTGCATAATCGATGTCGTCACGTTCACCGGAAGAGTATAAAACAATATCATGTCCACTTGCCACTTGTTTTTTCACTTCATTATAAACACGTTGCTCTTCTTCTTTTCTCTCACCCAAAGAAGAAACAGCTTTATACGAATCAATTTCTATCGCATACGCACTCTTATCAGCAAGCAGCTTGTTTAACTGATTTCGAGAATTAACATTGACACTGCCTACGACTGTTAAGATTGGCTTATTTTGATTAACTATTTGATAGGTCTGTTCTTTCGCTTCTAACCCAAAATAAGCAGGTAAGTAATTAGCCAATCCTGCTGATCCTACTAACCCGGCAGCTGCAGATAATTTTTTTACTTCTGATAGAAATAATTGCAAATCTTCCTCTTTTTCGGAATCAACGATGATATACGTAATCCCCTGCTCTTTTAATACATTTAGCTTCTGAATAAACTTCTCAGAAGAGCGCAATTCTGCAAGACTGATTAAACCTGTCTCTTCACCAATTTGGCTCTCCAATAATGCAGGCAGGTAAGATTCTGCAACAGGAGTTACTGGATCAAGTGAGATTTCTGTTTCTCCCAAAAGCTTTCCATTCAAATAGTGATAGCCGTCGATTACTTTGCGGTTATTTGATGGATATCCTGGAGCAATAAAAATAAAATCGGCTTGGAGCTCCTGCTGCATCCCTGCTAATTCTGCACCAATACTGCCTCTCATTGTTGAATCAATCTTTTTATAAATATTATTAATTCCTTCATCTAATAAGAAACGAGTAACCTTAGCTACTAATTTCTTCGCCTCAGCTGGAGCCATTGCTCTGCTATCTGTGTCGAATACAATGGCCTCATTACTCTGTACATTACCTTTATCCATTTTAAAAAACACAGATGTCTGTAATCCATATTTCGCCAGCTGCACACCACTATCATTCGCACCTGTCAAATCATCTGCGATTATTGCTAAATTCATCATACCTCTCCTTCCATCATTAAAAAAGCCATAAGTATATGGCTTTTTTAATTGTTTACATCGTCGGATTTATCTCTTTAATCGGCTTACCCGTTTTCTTCTCTAAACGCTTTGCCAGTATCCCGATAAATATTGGTAATAATATCGCAGTTGTTACAACACTTGCCGCTACTTGTACTGTTGCTAATTCTGCAACTGGCATAAAGGAGGCATTCGCAGCTGCAATAGCCATTGGTGTTCCAACAGCATTTCCCGCCGTTGATCCTTCTGAGGCTCCAACAATTGGATTCCAGCCAATCCATTTAAAGAGAAGATACCCGACTCCTCCGGTGATTAATACCGTTATTACTCCTAATAATACACCGCTCAATCCACCTTTAATAATCGCAGTAAAATTAATACTCATTCCCAATGAAAATGCAAAGAATGGAACTAATTTGTCACTTCCTTTATAAAGAAAGTCCCCCATTTCCTTATCCAGGTTCCCAATAGCAATACCTACTGCCAACGGAAGTAATACTGCAATAAAATCTGTCGGCGAGAACATTCCTTCAGCATATCCCATCGTACCAAAAATAGCTAAGGCAACCATGGTTAAGAACGGCCCATCACTTAAAGCTAAAAACGGATAAGCTGCTTTATCATCCTCTTTCCCGTATTGACCTGCAAAGGCAATATAAAGACCTCCATTTGAGTTCGTCATAGCTGCCACAATAGCAATTGGAGCAAGCCCCAAAAATAAACCATTGGAATCAGCTAGCATAATAGCAATTAGACCAATTACTGCTCCAATGCCCCATTTAAACGCTAATAACGTCAAACCTTTTTTAACTGATGTTCCTGCCGTTTTAAACGTGATCTGAGTACCGGCAATTAAAAGAAATAAAGAAATAAGCGCACTGGAGCTATCAACAAATAGCGCCTCTGTAAAACCGCCAATTCTTAATATATTTGGAAAAAATGTATTAATAGTTGCAGCCAATAATAATGGCACAACCATCATTCCACCAGGAATACGATCTAAAGTTGCTTTAATTTTCATTACTATCTCCCCCACATTTTTATAAAGCGTTTTCAGCAACCGCCCTATCATTAGATTAGACCAAATCGATTTATAATGCAACACTTAAATTTAAATTAAATAAAATTGTTTAATATTGCAACAAAAATAATTTCTATTCCTCTTTTGATAAAAAAAGCCTATCAATACCTTATATGATGGCATTAATAGGCTTCTTGTATTCACTCTTTTAATTTTCTCCATAATGTAGCACGATTAATTCCTAATCGTTTCGCCGCTTTCGTTTGATTATTGTCCTCTTCTCGTAAAACTTGTGCAATAATTGCCGCTTCCATTTCTTTCAGAGTTCCGTTAATTGGAAAGATCTGAGGTAATTGATTTTGTTCTGATATGGCTTCGAGTGTTTTTTTATGAAGAATGTAGTCCTTTTCATTTAACGTAGCTTGTTTAATTAAATCTCTAAGGCTGTCTACATGATTTTGATAGGATAATCCTTTTAAATAGGTGAGAGCCTCCTCTGAAATTTTCATCGCAGTAGTCCCGTATTTTTGATGGTAGTCAGCTAAAAAGTAAATAACCAGCTCTTGTAAATCATCTATTCGTTCAACAAGCTTGGGAAGATGAATCTGATGGAGCTTTTCCTGTTCAACAGTCTCATGCGACCAGCTATGCTCCGAGGTAATAAACAGCTGTACATCATTCTGTTCACATAGATTTTTTATATCTCTTATCCACCCCAGCGTTTCCTGGTTAGGAATCACATTGTACAAAATCAAACATTCTGGTTTTAAGAAAAATAAATCATTCGCTTTTTTCATATTACATAAAGCAGCGTCAATTTCCATTACTAAATCATTTGGTGCGATATCTATATGAACCTGTGTCGCTAAAAACTTTTTTCCCGTGCCCTTTTCTCCCGTTATTAAAATTGGTTTATTCTTTTTATATAAAGCAATCATCGTTTTCATATGTTTTTTTATTTGTTCAGATTGACTGGCAACAGGTTCCTTCTGAAGTTCTGATTTCAGTCTAATCCCCTGCTCTTGAAGCCTGTTTAGAGAGTATTTTTCTAAGAAGTACAGCTTAAATTGCTCTTTTCCCTGATAGCCTGTAATCCGTATCTGCTCCTCACCAAATGGATAATACTTCGTTAACTGATAGTTTTCTGATTGAATCGAGCTATGCAACACATACCAATCCTGCTGAGATAAAGGATTATCAGTGAAATCTTCAAAATGCTTATATACCATTTCATTATACTGGTTAAATACAATGATATTGCGATGCTCTTTAACTAGTATATCTTCAAATAGGTTTTTAAAATGTGTTTGTTTTTGCAGCTGTTCTGCTAAAAAGGCAGCTTCTTCGATTGCCCGGATGATAGACTCTTTCCCTGATTGCAGCAGCATTCCTCTTAATCCAATCGCTTCAGAGGTCTTAACTGTAATGACATCTCCAAGAATATGGTAATACCCCTCTTCCTTTAAACGTAGTAATAAGGGAGCTACTTCTTCTGACCTGGTAACAGTAAAAACCTTTAATGGCAGGTTCAACAATTCAATAATAGAGCTGGCACCTGTTGTAATATTAGAAAAGCCGACCACAGCTGTTTTCTCATGAATTTGACTAGCTAATGTTAGAGAGCGTGTTAAGTCATAACCAGATAAGTGGATGTCTACAACCGGAAGCGTCATGTGCTCCTTTAATATTCTTGCCGTCCCTCCACGGCTGATAAATATATCGACATCTTCCTTTTCTTTTTGTGCTGCTACCTTTACACCCTCCTGTAAATCTCCAACAGAATAGGTAATTTTAATATTTGAAAACATTTGCTGACATTCTTCTATAATAGGAATCATTGCTTGATAAGGGGCAATAATATGAAAATGTAACATAATCTTCTCCCTTCATGAATCGATTCATGTCATTATTGAATCATATTCCGCAGAAAAAAGGTAGTCGTATAGATTGCTTTAATAACTATTTGAAGTAAGTATCTCTCAAAAAACTTTCACTCCTCTGTAATCTTAATCCTTTTAAACCGCTGCTTGATAATGGTATTTCTTCCGTATTTTAAAGCCCAATGGTTATACATTTTAGATACATTTTTATCCTAAAATATTTCTTATCCCGTCTACTTTATCTCTATCGATATTTTCTTCAAAAGACTGTTTCCTCCTGACTCCGCTGCCAAAATGATATTCATCTGCTTGGATTGTATTATGTAACGTTTGTATATTATCTACATTCAATCCACTTCCAGGCAAGATACCCGGCCCTTGTAATTTATGCTGTAATTGAACTAGCATACGCAGAGAATCCACTCCTGCCGCACAATTATCCTCACCGCCAGAGGTTAAGATTCTTTTAATATTTTTCCGATAAGCCGCTAAAGTCTGATAGGCCTCTGTCTGATCCCTAACCTCATCAAAAGCACGATGAAAAGTAACATTCAATTTAGGAAATTCCCTGAATAAATCATCCAGAAAAGCTGTATCTATCGTTTTATTTTCATTCAACGCTCCAATAACAATTCGATTATGTCTCATTTCGGATAGTAAAGAAATATCCTTCTTCATAACCTCTTTATCATCCTGATTATATATAAATCCATAATCATGAGGTCTGATCATTACCTGCACGGGGATTTGAACACTGTCAATGACACTTTTGAAGGTTCCATAAGTTGGCGTTAAGCCGCCTAATTCGATTGCTGAAACCAATTCTAATCTTGTAACTCCTAATTTTTCAGCATCCTTTGCATCTCTTGCATTTTGTACAATACATTCAATCATTCCAAAGTTCCTCCTGTTGAACAACGAATTCATAAAGCAGTTTCGTTTTGCTTTCACGTTAACCCTATAAGATAATTTTTGTTTCTCCTACTACCTCCCCAGCATCACTCAATATCTTTGTAGAACGCAGCTTATATAGATTATCAATTGTTTGCTTATTTTTATAATTTATTTTCTTTAAAATTTCAGCAACAACTAATGGCCATAGCAATTCGGTTCCACTTTGAACCTTTAAAGCAATACTGATTTTTTCTTCTTTCAGAGCAAGACAATATACTCCCTGCGCTCCGCCCTTTGCAATAATGTTCTCATCCTCCAGCAATACCGTACATATAAAATCATGAGAGGCAATAATCTCTGGATAAGCCTGCATTGTATCAGAAATTCTCTTCAGTACCTTCTCTTTTTTCTTATCATTAATCATTTCCGGCTTCACAAACTTAAGATAAGATAGAGCCATGTTTCTTAATGGAATGCCGTACACCGGCACTCCACAACCATCTTTTCCTGCATTCATTTTTTCTTTGGGGTATTCACTTAAAACCTCTATTTCCTCTCTAATTCGTTCTTGAATTGGGTGATTAAACTCTCCATAGTCTGCGATGCTATATCCCAGTTCTCTTGAATAAGCCAGGAATCCAAGATGTTTACCCGCACAATTATGCAGCAATTTCCGTTTTTCATGCCCTTTACAAATATAATCAATTTTTGGAGATTCATTTAAAGGATAACTCTCATTGCATATAAGTGATTCTTCACTTAAATCTAATTTTTCTATTAAAGATTTCAAACTTTTCTGATGATAGCTTTCTCCTCGCTGAGAGGCGCAAAACAATGCCATTTCATCAGTCGCAAGGTTATATTTTCTTTCAATACCTGTGTCAAATACAGGTATTGCCTGGATCGGCTTCATGGCAGATCGGTAAAAGACAGGTGTATGCTCCACATCTCCCTTTGAATAAATCACTTCTTTCTGTTCATTTAGCACGCATATTATTCCATTATGCTCATTTTCTAAACCTCCGCCACGGTATTCTTCTGCAATAATCGTACTTTTACTCATTAAAAAGACTCCTCCTTATTCTTCTCTCTATACTGACGCTCCCTTTCTGTCACTACCGTATAATGGTACTCCTCATGAATCCTTAAAAGTTTCACCACCTGTACAACATTCGGATATTTAGGTACAGGGTCCGGATACCTTATCCAGTAGCATTGTTCTTTCGTAAGAGGCTCTACACAGAATTTCATCTTTTCTGTCTCCTCCTCCAGTAAATCCCTTAGCTCCTCAAGCGTATATTCCCGCTTCATCTTCGGTTTTAAAATAAAGGGAGCCTTCATTGTCTTTCCACGATATATATTCTCCATATTATCTATATACCGTTTTATTTCGGGCCGGCGAAGCTGCATATAAAAACAAGCTATAGGCAAATAACAGGCTGACGTAATTCGGGTAAGCTTCAATAATAAATAACAGTGGTAGATTGACTCTGCAACACTCCATTTATCAGGTACTGATCTTGTATGAATCGCTGATTTGAAAATAGCTGTATTAAAATATTTATCTCTCATTATCTGGATTTCTTCAAAAAGAGGGGAAAGACCTTTGTACATTATGATCACCTGGCCAGAATTATTTTTGTTCAGAAAACTGTTTCTTCTACTCTATCACAGAGACGGAGCGGGAAGCTTCTTTTTCTGTTTAATGTTTACTAAATAAATCTATAAAAAAAGAAGGTTTTCTGCATCGTAACTCACCTGATACAGGAAACCTTCTGACATTTTTCGTTGTTTGATATAAGATTATTCAATATCTATTTAATCCAGAAACATAGCAGGGCTTATTTTAACATCTGGCCTCTACAATTAACGCTTTACATCCTCCCTAGCTCCTGAAACAGCAGCTAAAATCTCCGCCTCCGTTGACATTGGCGTATCCCCTGAAACCGTACACGCCAGCATACCTGCTGCAGCTGCAAATTCAACAGTTTTATCAGGTTCATAACCTGATAATTCACCATGCAGAATTCCACTTGTATACGCATCACCCGCACCAATACGATCATATACAGAAAAGGTAATCCTTTTGGAAAATACAAAGCTATCTTTTTTATACATATAGCCTTCTAAAGAATGCGCGTTACCCTCATTAATATTTCGATGTGTACCCGCAATCGTTTGAATGTTGTACTTCTCAGCAACCTGAGGGATTAACTCCTGAAGCTGTTCTTTTCTTTCCAGCTTCTCTGTTTCCATCCCCAATATATACATGGCATCTTTTTCATTCATCATTACGATATCAGCCAATGAAAACATACCCTCATAATGCGGCTTTGCTTTCTCGTAGTCTCCATCCCATAAAGAAGGGCGGTAATTACAATCAAAGCAGACTATTCCACCGTTCTCCTTTACCTTTTCAGCAACGGCTTTCATATTTGCACGAACTTTATCTGTCATTGCAAGGCTGATTCCGCAAAAATGACTAACATCCGTTGTTGCTGCAATCGATGCCAGATCATAATCGGAAATATCGGCCGTATTAAATGTACTTTCTAAGCGATTTGTATATGTGACCCGGCTTGAACGCTGCCCAAAACCATTTTCTAAAAAATACATCCCGATATATTTACCGTTCCTTACAATAAAATTGCGTTCTATCCCCAAGCGCTGCAGGAAGGACATTGCTGCATCCCCCAGCGGATTGTCCGGCAATTTTGTAATCAGATAACCGTTGTGCCCAAGTTTTGTCATGGCCGAAGCAACATTTACCCCTGTCCCCGAAAAGGAATACTGTAAATTGCTTGCCTGAGTGAGTAATTCATATCCAGGCACCTGCAATCGCATCATTACTTCTCCAAACGCAACAATATTCTTAGGCATATTTATCAACCAGATCTTTACTGATAGTGAGAAGCTTTTTAACATCTTCCTCATTGGTTTTTCCAGTCTGCTTGTTAATAATCGAAGAATACACATGAGGAATCACTTTTGGCACTTTTGCTTCTAATGCTATTTCTAAGATAGTCGCGAAATTGTCCAAATCAATACCGCCTGTTGGTTCTAATGCAAAGCCTTCCTCCCCACAGGCTTTGGCAACTGCACGAAATTCTTTTTCTGTTTGTAACCCTTTCATCGGAAAATATTTCAATGCGTTTCCTCCCATATCACGAACAAGTGCAATGGCAGCCTTAACGGGAACAATAGCCATCTCACCCGCTTCTGCGCTAATTGGACCAGTAGAAATATTAACATATCCCACTTTACCGGCAGGCGATACAAGTGCGTTAATCCAGCTATCTTTTTCTCTCAGATTAGCCCGTGTTGCTCCCACAGCAGGAAAAACCTGATTAATATGAGATCCAGGATAATACTTTGCGATTTCTGCAACAACTGCTGCCTGTCTGTTATCACCTGCACCTAACCCTATGGAAACAGCTTCTTCAATTGCCCCTCCATATTCCTTCATAGCTGTGACAGCTGTATCAACCGTCGGGTAGTCCTTGGAAAGTACACCTACCAGTACATGACCCTCCGCTGCATCAAAAACTTCCTTTGCATTTTCAATACTATTGGCTAACACATTTAACGCGATTCTATTTTTATAAAAACGCTGATCCATATTCATTATCTATTTCCTCCTAAAATGGATTTTAATTCTGATTCAATAATATGAATGTCGTCACCCTGTAATGGGCGAGGATCAATATCAAAGAAACCCTGGCGGATTCCGTAATCACGTGTATAAATTGCTATTTCACCATTGCGGAGTTTGTCATTTACCTCTTTGGCAGTTATCCCTGCTGCTTCAGAATCAATTTGAATCCGGGCTCTGAAAATAGCACGCCCTGCTTCATCCTGCACAACGGTTACAGTTACTCCTTGGAATACATTTAGTGATTCCAACACTTCTAAGCTTCTCTTTTCAGCTTCACTATGATCTGTTTTCACAAAATACTCATCCAATGCCTGCAGCAGGCCAAATGTATTTTCCTTTCCTACCTTCATGCTTCTTCCAATATAGTGCAGCTGTGTTTTTACCCACTCCACATAATCTTTCTTTCCAGCTACTATTCCAGATGTTGGCCCTTCAATGGCCTTCGCTCCACTATAGATGGCTAAATCGGAAACCCTTACATATTTTTTCAAATCCTCTTCCGCCGCTGCATCAACAATTAACGGAACATTTTTTGCCTGCGCGACTTCCCAGACCTCTTCCACAGAAATCATATTTTTTTGGACAGCGTGATGGGATTTTACAAATAAAATTGCTGCGGTATTTTCATTAATAGCATCTGCAATATGCTCTTTTCTTCCTTCATTGGCATAGCCTGTTTCCACAAGCTTTCCTCCGCCAAGAGCAACCATTGTTTCTACTGGAGCGCCATATTGCACATTATGGCCCTTCAGCATCACAATCTCATTTTTGGAGATGCCTTCCTGATGCAGTTTTTCACTTTTTCTCCGGTTTCCTCCTGTTACAACCGCTGCAACAGAAAGTGCGATACCACTCGAAGCAGAATTGACGACTACAGCAGCTTCTGATTGAAGCAGTCCGGCAATATGTTCTCCTGCTTTATCTACCAGATCTGATATTTCCACATAATTCTGTCCGCCGTATTTCATCGCTTCCATAACGGTATTTGTTGGAGCGGAAACCCCTAAAATACTCATTCTTCCACTGGCATTAATAACCCGCTTCAACCCATACTTAGCATTCATTGTATTCGCCATTAACAACCACTCCTTTTACTTCAATTCTCTGATCAGCCTTCCGCTTCTCGCCGTCTGAGTCAATTAAATCTATTGTCTCATCTTCCACAGAAAATAGGGTAAGATTTGCAATATCTCCTTTGGCAATTCGTCCAAGCTCTGGTTTATTTAACCACGCAGCAGCGTCAGCTGTTACAGCAGAAATAACTTCCTTCAGGGAATAACCTAAACATAAAAATTTATTTAAAACATTTGCCATATTATACACCGGTCCATGCAGCCGATTTTTCCGGTAAATATCTGTGCTGATGGTATTAAAATGGATACCATACTTCTTGGCTTGCTCAGCTGTTTTAAAAGAAAAGCTTGCATTACCATGACCAACATCTAAATGGATACCGCGCTCCATTACTTTTAAAAACTTAGGAAGCGGTTTTCCCTGATTATCAAATAAATTATTCGCCTTTCCGTTCAAAAAGTGTGTAATCACATCATTTTTCTCCAATAAATCCAATACATCATTAATATCTGGAGGCCCGGATCCAATATGAACCATTAACGGTAATCCCGTCTCTCTGGAAAACGCACGTGCCATTTTTAAAGGCTCTATATCGTTCGCTCCTACTACACTATTGCTGATTCTCGCTTTTAAACCAACGATAAAGTCTCTATTCTCCCTGACAGCACGCTTTACTTCCTCTTTATTCAACAAAGACAAGTCCGATAATTCATCCACTCTCTTTAATCCGATTCGTGAGATATTCAAGAAAGCGAATACATTTGTCTTAGAATTCCGGGAATTTTCAACCAGATCGTGAATCCGGTCAGCCCCCGTGCTTCCCGCATCAACAATTGTCGTTACCCCTGTTTTAAAACCAATCTCATCGATATCATCTCCATATGGATCGAACTCTGGAAAGGCATGTACATGCATATCAATCCAGCCGCTGGAAACATACACTTTATTTTGATAATCAATTATTCTCTCACCAATTGCTGTTCCTGGTGAAGCAATGTCCACAATTCTCCTATTCTTTATCACAATATCCGCAGAAGTACTCCCCAGCATTTTTATATTCTGCAAAACTACATTGTTTGCCATTCCCATCATCCTTTTTGGTCAGCTCTAGTCATTAAAGTAATAGCTTTAAATATAACAGTATAAAAGTTCCATCACGCTCATACTTTTTTTAATCCTATATGAAATAGATTAACATTAATTTTTCACGCAGTCAAAATAACGTTATAATGTTTAAAGTTGATAGAACAATAAACTATATAAATTGATACGGATGGATTCACAGAATCTTTTCTTCACAAAAAAACTGCATCTAATGATACAGTCCATTAACTTTCCTTAATTTCTTTAATCTGTTTATTTATTTTCTTAATTTCATCCTCTTTTTTCTTCTTCTTCATATCTTTAGATTCAATTTCTTCTTTTTTCAGCTCCAAACTGTTAATTTGCATATCCTTATTATTAAGCTCTTCTCCAAGCTTCAGAGCTTCTTTGTGATTATCAAGCTCCAGATAACTGCTTCCAGCGAGATATTTAGCTCGATCATTCTCAGAAAGATCACCATAAATATCTATAACACGCTCAAAATCTTCGTTAATCCATGCTTGTTCAATCGTGACCTCCGGGGCCTCGGATTCAATATCGAGAATAGCTTGTTGTGCTTCCTCTCCTTCTATTGATCTCAACTCATTAACCACCTTAACATTATAGGCAGGGTCCAATTTACTAGCCTTGATTAAGCTGTCGACAGTTCCTAATTTGATATATTGCTCTATTAAGGTATGCTGCGCCTCTTCATCTAACTTCTCTATACCTTCAAAGCTGGCAATGGCTTCTTCTACCCGACCTGTTACTGCTAAATGATAACTTTCGATTAATTTATCATTTTCCGCAATTTCCGCTTCTAATGCTTCTTTTACTTCCGTGAGCTCTTTTTGTTGATCCGCTTCTGCGGTAGAGGCTTCTGTCATCGGTACAACTTTAATCATATAAAGCAGAAGCATTCCTAAAACCATCCCAAGCACTAATCCAGCTGGCACAACTATTTTCGACTTATTATATTTTTGGAAACTTTTCTTTAGTAGGCCATCAGTTTTGATAGTATTAGTCACTGTTGCAAACTGACTAATCACATTTCTTAACTCTTTTATCGTAACAGCTTCCTGTATTTCTCTGATAAGCGGCTGTTCTTGTGCCAATTCATCAATGTTAATCTTGTTTATGTCTGCATAGTTCACTGCGCTAAAAAGTCCGATTATTATCGGCTTTACTTCATGTATTACTTGTCGTCTCGTAAACTCGTCAGCTGATAATACAAAACGAATACCACGTTGTGCAAATTTTATGTCCCCTTGTTCATTGACATAGATATTATCTGGATGAATAAGTGTCGTATATTGCGTACCAACTAATTTTTCTACAGCTAATATATTTAACGCTGCATTAACTTTCAAATCATTACTCTTAGCCTTAAAACTGGATAACGACCTATATCCTTGAGGCTTTTGATAATAAATACGGACAACATCACCTTCTAATGAATACCGCTTAAAATCGAAGAAAAGATCGTCTCTTCTATTCAGCTCTTCCAATTGTTCTGCGTCCATTAAATTGGTTTTGGATTTTGGAATTTCATAAATGACTTGATCAGCTACTTCTTTAATTGATCCGTATTTCTCCTCATTCAATCCTGCTCACCTCCATGACATATTATTTGTTTTGGGAATAGATAAACTCTTTCATTCTCTCCCGGTAGGGTCTGTTTACTTTGGCAAAAGCGGAAATCACTTTTTCAATATTAGTAAAGCGTTTATCTGGATTGGTAGCTGTCAGTTTCCTTATTACATTGGCAAAAGTCTTGGGAAGACGATTATAAAGAATCTTCTCATGGTCACTCGTATAAATATTCTTACCATTACTCGCTAGATAAAATAAGACTGCACCTAATGAAAATAAATCCGAGCGCAGATCCACTACACCATTCTCAAACTGCTCTGGAGCAGCGTAACCAATTGTGCCTAACGCATTCACCTGCCCTGCCTGTTCAACAGTGGCGGATATACCAAAATCAACCAAATATACCCTCTGATCCTCCGTGAGCATTATATTAGATGGTTTAATATCTCTAATCACGATTGCCGGTTTATTCTGATGAAAGGCCCGGATGGTATCAGCCAACTGTTTTGCAATATCCAATATTTCCTCCCAAGTAAATTCCTTTCCTTTCTCTATCATGCTAGAAAGGTCATTCGCCGTTAATTTCTCTATTACAATAGCATTATAATATTGATTTACCGTCAATTTATCATATAGTTTCGGGATTCGGTCATGATTTAATGAAGCAAGAATGGCTGCTTCATTATTTACTTGGTTGTTCAACAAAGTGTCTGGACTCTTTACCACCTTCAGCAAAGCATGTTCACCATGATTCAATTTCACCTCATATAATAAAGATGTCCCTCCTTCTGCTACATAGTCGATAATTTCATATTTATGCTGAACTATCTCATGCTTCTTCCACATAGCTATTCCTCAGTTCTTTGGTTAAAATTAACCGCTAAGACCGACGCATCATCCGTACGTTTCTTTGCTTTTGTTAATGCATAAAAGTGAGAAATAATCGCCTGCAGCGACTGCTTTTTCTCTATCTGTGCTGTCCACTCCTTATTTAACTCATTATTTGTAAATAAAGTATGAAATCCATCCGTACACAACAAAAATGAATCTGAAACGGTAAAAGTACCAGAGGCTGTATATGGTTCCACTTCACCTTTCACTCCCATACATTGTGTTAAATAGTGGGCCTTGTTATGAGATTCAGCTTCTTCCACCGTCATCAAGCCTTCCTCCACTTGCATGGAAGCAAATGAATGATCAACCGTTAACTGGAGAAACACCTTTTCTTTATTCAAATCAATCGTGTCACCATTTGACTCTTCCAGCTCGATAATATTCTCCCGATAACGATATATCCGGCTATCGCCGATGTGGCAAATAAAGTATTGATTCTCGATAAATAAGAGAACACTTAAGGTAGTACCTATTTCTGTCTGTTCTAATCTACTAATCTCAATCAAACGGTCATTAATCTCATGGAAAAGGGTAATTAATTGCTCTTTGCAAGTCGATAGAAAAGATGCTGGTTCTTCATTCATCCAAATGGTGCTACGCCACCATTTCAACACATAATCAACAGCAAAACGGCTGGCAACATCGCCTAAAGAGTGCCCCCCCATCCCATCTGCAATAACTGCCAGATGCACTTCCTGTTCAGACGACAGCCTATTACTGGAGTAACCAAATGCATCTTGATTCGATTTCTCCAGAGAAGGTGTTAAACTGAATTTCTCCATCTGTATGACGTTGCTAAGCTTTGCGTTATTCATTCAGACACCTTATAAGTGTAGACTGTTTTTCCAATTTGGATGGTATCCTCACTTGATAGCTCATAAATTTTATAAGGAATAATTTTTTCATTATTAATATAAGTTCCGTTTTTTGCTCCTAAATCTTTAATACCATAAGTATCCGATAATTTGACCAGCTCCACATGTAATCGGGAAATACCTACAGCCTTTTCGATAAGGTCGGTTCCCTTTTCTGCCCGTCCGATGATAAAGTTATCCTTCTCCAGTTGAATTTCTTCCTCTGCTCCATCACGATCAATCACTAAATAATTTCTAATCTTCTTCCTGCTTTTCTCTGGTATCATTTCGGTTTCATCTAATAACATCGTTTGGTCATTTGTTTCTTCCTGAATGTCATCATCTGTGGAAGTTATTGGCTCAACCTCCGCAGCATCCTGGCTCTGCACCTGCTGATTAGTAATGATTTCCGTAGCTGATATTTCTTCTACTGTTTGTTGCTCTTCTATATTTGTTTCTTTATTATTTTTATAGGAAATCATCTGTTTGGCTGGCTTACTTTTTACCTTGACCTCTTTTTCCGTAATAATCGGTTTGACACCCGGCCTCCAAACAAACCAATACACATACACTCCGCAAATAATGATTAGGGATAATATAATGGAAACAATCAGCATAGGAGTGTTGCCTGCATCCATATATAATCGCCATACTCCTGCTAATAATAATAGCCCAATCAAAATAGAGTATGTCTTTACCTTACTGGCAAGAGGCGGCATTTTGCGTACCTTTTTTATCTTTATGATTTCTTTAGGCTGGGAAGCTTCTTTTTGATAGTCTGATTCCTCGTCTTCCCCCTGACGGCTCTGTTTTTGCAATTGGCTCAACAACTGCTTAATACCATGCAAGCTAAAACCCGGGTCTTTGATATAGTTTAGAATCGTTTTAAATTGCACACCATTCAACCCTTTAACTTCACTCGCCATATTTAGTAATAATTTCTTCAGGCTCTCGTAAAGAGCTGAATTAGCCACTCCCTCTTTTAATGGGACATACATTAAATACACCTGATGATATCCGTCGCCAATATAGATATACTCCTCATCGAGAACAAAATGATCTTCACTTAGCATATTATTATTTGAATCTTGTAACGCTTGAATAATATTAATAAACAACGCATAATAGTTTTGCATCGAGAGAGGACGTTCCTTAGCAAAAGGACGTAATTTGCGCAATCCCTCCGTCTTATAAAATACAGTGATTTCTTCATTCATTTCTTCCAAGCTTATTGGTAATAATCTTGGGATATCATTAGATTGAATCATTTTTAATTGCAATTCTTGAAAATCATCCGCGGTGAAACCTTTTTCGCTTGTTTGCTTAAGTTTCATATAACCGCCATTTGATGTTATTTGGTCTATATGGTATAGCTCCAATGGATTAGACACGAGCTATTCCTCCTTTGTTTGATGCTGTTTCTATTCTTTAAGAGATATACATATAATAAAATGCAGTAATTACGCCAGGTACAACTGCATATATAAATGGAAAACGATTAGACACATTTTTTTTAAAAGCTTCTAGTGGCGTTAGTGACCGCTTCTGGATACTCTCTTTGATATGTATAAAAGCCAACAACATGTTAATAAAGATCGTTTTGGTAAACAATAAAATAATAATCCCAATAATACCGGCAAAAACAATGGAATACATCGTCGCATATAAGGTAAATAACACTCCTGTAATCGCACCAATCGCTGCAAACAATTTTACATCTCCCGCGCCGATTGCTTTAAATATATATAATACAAGCATAATTCCGCCGCCAGCTAATACTCCAAACACAGACTGCAATAAACCATCGATTTGATGTACAAACAAGTGATATAAAATGCCCGCCAGAACCCCTGTTACATTAAGCCAATTGGGAATCCGCTGTTTACTGATATCGAAATAAGCTACAACAGACAGAAAGATAATTAATAGAATAAAATTTCCCTGCAATGTTCAGATCACCTTCCTTCCTAATTTCCAACCCAGCCACGCTCCACTGCCACTTTTTTAATTTTAATCTCTTTCTCAAAGAAGGGGAGTACCATTTGCATCGTATTCTCTGCCTCAATCTTGACATCTGCGGCATCCCCGCTTGTACCATGCGGGAAGGAAGAATTGGTTACACGGATATTCTCAGGGCTGAAAAAGCTTGAAGAGGGCACATTTTCTTGGTACATTCCTTTTACAATATCTTGATATACACTATCAGAGAAATGGTTAAGTGCTTCTCCAGATGTAGGAATTACATCTTTTCCCACTTCACCTAATTTGTTTAAAATATATTCAGCTACTTCATCATTTCCAAGCTTACCAGCAGCATTATCTGTCAATGAATCAACAAATCCATCTGTCTGACTCTGAATCTGATTTTGTGCCAGCATCGCTAGATAAGAATAATGTGCTACCGACTGTGCTGTCTCATTTACAGCTTCTTGTAAGGCCATCTCAGCGATCGATATTTTCACTAATGAAGTCAGAAATAGTATAAAAGTTAGCAAAAGAGGGATGATTAATGCTGCTTCCACTGTAATGCTTCCATTATCCTTTTTTAGAAATCTCAACATAACTCCCTCCACTTCATCTTTTGGGGCTTGCCTTAGTTAATGTTCATACATTGATTGGGAATCCTCTCATAATTAACTATTTCTTCTATTTCATGTTAATCATTGATTAAAAAGTGCTCCTTGTGATTTCCATCACTTGTTTCAAAAAATGTAATAAATCCCCCTGTAAAACTATTGCTTTTCTAGTCTATATGTAATGCTTCACAGACCTCTATATTAACGATATAATTTGCTTGATACGTTCCTTTTGCGAAATTCATGTTCAGTGCTTCTTCTATAATTGCTTCCTTAACCTTTGCCTAATCTAAATCTTCTATAAACATTTGTGGTTCGCTGTGACCCTCTGATTTTGTCTCACTCTCTCCTATTCGGCAAGTAATAAAAAGCAAGCATCTAATATCATGAATGTTTTCTTGAATCCAAGCAAATCCTATTTTTGAAACAAAATGATTATGCAAACCTGAATATAATGGAGATTATTTGTGAGGAGAAGTAATTTCTCCTCACCTGATTTATCATTTATTTTTCTGGGTTTGGTAATTCAAAATGTGTTTCTGTATCTGATGTAAACTCATATTTCAATAAAAATGCATCAGCATAATCTGTTGTTGTTGTATAAACCAGATGTCCTTTCACTTCATCACCTGGAGCTAACTCTTCATCTCCTTCAGGGAAGAATTCATCATAGGATGTGTGCCCACCATCTTCATCAATACCTGAAAAATTGGCAGAAAACATTTGGTTAGGAACATAGCTCTCATCACTAATATTTTTAATTGTAATATCCACAACAGCAAATACATCTTCCTCACGAGCTCCCGAAAGATAATCATCAATCGTACTGCCATCAACCTCTTTCGTTAACTGAAAATCGTTTACCGTTACTTCATAATCAAATTCATATAAATCACTTGTAATTACTGCTGTTTCCCCGATTTGATAGACTTTTTTCTGCTCCGCTTCTTCAGAAGTATCTGCGTCAGTTTCATTTTCTGTTGTGTTATCTGTATTTTCTTCCCCAGTATTTTCCGTTGCTTCTCCCTCATCACTACAAGCCGCTAATAACAAGATGGCAAATAATAAAATAAATATTTTCTTCATTTGAAATTCCTCCTAGTTAATACGAATATACTTTTCGTCTATCAAAAATATAATAGCTCCCCTCTACATTGCCTGGCAAGACTTCTGCTAATTGAGGTATAAACCATAGCTTTACTCTGCCTTGTACATTCCCTTCAATATAAGATGGGCTATTATTTAAATGAACACCAGTTTCTTTCGTTATCACTGCCTGCAGCCTTCTCGCTTTTTCGTTATTATATGTTTCATTCGTTGACTTCATTGCCATTATAATACGCAGGAACATCGGCATATTGATTGGAACACCTTTTCCGCCAAACGTTTTAAATGGGTTCCATTGTAAAGTATATTTACCAGTAGTAAGAGTGTTCACGTCCTGCAAAGTGGTTATAAGCGCTCCTGACAGTGCTTTAAAGAAACCTAATGGTCCGGCAAATCCTCCCTGTAAACCTTGACCAATCAAATTTCCCACAAATAAAATCAACGCAATGTCCTTCATAAACATAAAATAATTCATTCCAGCTACATTATAGCCATAGGTGATATATTGTGCTTTTTTGGTAGAAAATGCATAAGATTCCGCACTGGCTAACTCATAAGGTGCTTTAGATCCATAGTTCGCCATAATATATTCATTAATATACAACTCGTTACGAACCGATGTCGGAAAACCTTGCATAAATTCAACAAATTCTTTAAACCGCTCGAATGCGTCTTTGATAAATTGCAGGCGGCTGGATTCTTCATCATCTCCACCTTGACCTGTCACTCCATCATACTCTGCAATAATACTATCCAGTTCGGCATACAATTGATTATCACCTGATATTTGATTTTTAATATCATTGTACTTGTTCAATTCCGCCCATAAACTGCCAAAGCTTTCATCAGCTTTTTCTTCTTCTGCCTGAATATCCACATTCTCTAATGCTTTTTTTACTTTATCATATTTTTGCATTTGATCTTCTATTTTTTTCACTTGCCCTTTTTTCAGATTACCTAATTTATTTTCTATCGACTGAACGATCGCATCAGCAAGCGCTTTGTCACCATCTTCTATCGCTACATAAAAAGCTAAAAATAATTGGCCTACACTGAAATTCCCCAAGTTCCCTTGTTCCGGACTGCCTTCCAAAGACTTGTCAAACCGGATATTTTCATAGATTTGATCCTCATTATCCAGAATATCAGTAAAAAATTCATCGTTTAATGTAAATTCCTCTAATTCTTCTAAGGATTCACTACCTCCCATTAATTCATTAATCTGGTCATTATAATCTTTGGCTGAACCACTTGCCGGATTATTCACATCTCGATTGGAACCAACCAGATGCTTCGGTATGTCCGTATGGTATATTTCCATATCGATAACACTTTTATATGGTTTTTCTTTTACTCCATCTTCATAGCTTGTAATTTCCTTTTCCTCATCAGAGGTCAATTCTTCTTCATTTTCTTTTTTTTCCTTTAATTCTTGATATCTATCAAGATAGAAAACAAGCTGTTGAAATGTTTCAATACCTTCAGGGATGGTTTCCTCATCTGAAGTTACTTTTTTACCAATAACTTCAGCACCTATGTCCTCTTTAATCAGTTTATTATAAGGGGTTAACTGTTCAATTGCCTTATCAATTTCTGCATTTCGTTTTTTCATTAAATCCAGAATCTCTTCATAGTTTTCTACTAGTTCTTCTGCTTTTTCTACATCTTCTACCGAAATATCATTATTTGTCAGTAAATCAAATAAATCTGTACCCATTTGTACCGGTGCCTGATACTTCATACTTTCTACAACCTGATGCCTAAAAACACTATAATCAACCAGGTTTCTTGACGTATCAAAGCTGGCTGTTGCACTTGTAATCATTGGTCTGGATAAGTTCTGCGTACCACTTAGTTCAGAGGAAGAATAAAACTGATTATTCATATATGTAGTAAAGTCAGTTCCTGCATCCTCACCACCGTATGCAAACAAGCCAACATCTGCCAAGTCAGAACTAAAATGCGACATAGTCGAACGTAATGCAGTCTCCATTGCACTATCTATTTGACGCTCAGCACTGAGGATACGCAGTGTATCGATTAGTAGTGCGTTTAGCACAAAGATGGGCAAGATAATTATAATGGCATAAATCGAAACGGATCCTTTATCCTTTAAAAACAACCGTTTTATTTTCTTTTTCAAATTATTCACCACCAAAGAACTTCTTAATGGAGTTCACTGCATCACCTACTGCCCCATCTTTGCCAAACTCACTCCATAAATACTTGGCAAAATTAGCTGTTCTGACTAATTCCGTTGTCTCGGTAACTACATGACTGGATGTTGCTTGTACCTTGCTGCCAATCATATTTTTTAGAAAAGAAGGGATAAATAAGCTCGATTCAGCGCTCACTTCTACCTCACTGTAAATCAGCGTATTATTGTAATCTACACTGAGTGTTATCGCACCATTGTATATGTCTGCTTTTCTTTTTTTGTCACCAACAATATCATCTTGAGTAAAACCGCTTAAATTAAAAAAGCCCAAAATATCATTATCGGTAATTCGCCAATATAATCCATCACCGTCCGGTAAACCGGTGTATTCTTGTACAGCTATATCACCTGTTTTAATATCTTTTTTTGTACTGTTCCATGTATAAGCAAGTTCATCAGATACTTTGTGTGCCATATAGCTTGCTGTACCCATTTGGAAGATAACAATACAAAAGAATACGCCGACTAAGGTAAACATTAGAAGAGCAGGAAAAACCAAGGTAGATTCAAGTGTAAAACTTCCACGATCCTCTTTTAGAAAGGTCTTCATATTAGTTGCTCCTTCTTCTTATGCTGTTGTTTATTGTATTTCATCTTCGCTAAATTCCCATTCCGCTCTCGTCTTAATTTGATCCCCGGCATGACCAAAAGCAAGGTTATATTGCTTTGCTTGTGCTACATCAAATACAAACGTACCCTCAACGGAATCTCCAGGGGCTAACTCACCCTCCACTAATGTTATTTCTGACGTGTTTCCCAAATAATCAGGGCTGATTGCCGGTGTATATTTATTAGAATCCAATTCACCAAGGGCAGGTGTAAAAATATCAGCAGCATTAAATGCCTTTTCATCCACATTTTTTACAGTCACATCAGCTAGGACAAAGGTATCTTCATATAAAGTAACATTTTCAAGTTCATCACGATAGCTCACTTCATTCACTGTCACTTCATACTTATAGTCCTCCTCTGAGCTAACAACGATTGCTGTGTCACCGATACTCAATCCCAATTGATGCTCGATATACTCATCATTACTTGATGATTCATCCTCTTCTTCTGTAGAAGCTTCATCAGCTGATTCTGATTCAGTACCTTCCTCCTGGATATCTGTTTCGGTTTGCTCTGTTTCAGCCGGCTCTGACTCTTCAGGTTGTTCATTGTCATTCGAACAAGCTGCCAGCAGCAAACCTGTGATTAACAATAATAGAATAGCTATTTGTTTATTTTTAATCATTATGGTCCGGTCCTCCTCAGAAATTCACACGTAGCTTATTAAAGTTTTTTCAGCTAACCCAATCTCTTTATTTTCCTTTTATTATGTTTTCAACTCATCATTTTGAATATTTATAATGAGATCTTTCTTCATTGACACTTTTAGAAAAGCTTATGGTATTGGTAAATTGATTTATCTTATGGAATGATGTTCCTCATGGAGAATACATAGCTTGATTGAAAAACTTGTTCAACCAAGCTATTTTCCATTTAAATTAGTTCATAATTTCGGTATCAATATCGTTAAATAATTTATTTGCCCATTCCATAATTTTATCTTTAAACATAATTGCAATAACAATAAGTACAGATAAAATCAATAGAATTTCAATGGTTTCCAATCCTTCTTCGTCATTCCAGAAATTTTTAAAAAATGTTGTTAACTGTTCCATTATAAATCTCTCCTTCTTTTTTCTTAAAATACTGCTATTGCAGGATATATAACAATCAGAAGAACTGCGGCAAATATAAAAATAATCGGAAATACCAACTTAGACGATGCTTCCTCACCTTTTATCCTTGTAACAGTTTTTCGTTTGTCCCATAGTGATACAGATAATTCATTTAATGATTGCACTAATAGTGCCCCGCCTTTGCGGTAATTCATCATTACTGTGGTCGTAAAAATCGATACTTCCTGAATACCGCAGCGGTAATTAAGATCCTTCATAACCTCTTGGAAAGAAGTATTCGCAGACATCTTATTTACAGCCTCATTCAGCTCAAAATATAATGGAGAATCATAAATCTGATTCTTCTTCTGATCGACACTTTTTTTCATAGCTCCCTGAACAGTTTCACCAGCATTTACCAATAAAATAATTTTATTGACAAATTCCGGAAGTTCAATAATAATCGAATCCTTCCTTTGCTTCACTTTTTTTTCCAAATCCTTCACTAGAAAGACGCTTACTACTATCATCAATAGAAATCCATAAATCAGATTACTATTTCCCTCGTCGCTGACCTCTACTAAGACAAAGGTAAAAAAGAGCATCAAGTTAATTAAGGTAATCATTTTTGCTAAATATATTTTCGTATAATCCCCAGATAGTTTACTTCCTCGCAGAATAATCATTTTCTGATGGATAGCATTGATTAATTTCGGCATCCGCTTATAAAGGTTCAATCGATCTATAATGCCAAAAGCAAACGGCGCTAAAGCTGGTAAGGTAATTTCATCTTTATATTGCTCAATAAAAGCAGCATAGACCCTTTTATTCCTTAAAACGCCTAATAATGTTACTATTACAATGCTGAGAATAATGATTTTCAATGTCATAATCGCTGCTCCTTTCTTATCTGCTTACTGCTATACCTTGATATCCATGATTTTCTGACTGATTAACAAACTACAGCCTACACAAATCAATACGACAGTCATAATAATAGGACCAGGTGTGCCAAATTCATATAATGGAGCTACAAAATCTGGCGATGACATTTTCAGAAATAAGGTAATGCCTAAAGGGGCTATCGCCATTATTTTCGACTCAAACTTTTTCTGAGAAACCAAAACTTTGATGTCCTGCTGTATCTCAATTTTATCGGTAATGATATCAGCCGTTCGTTTAATAATCTCTACTAAGTCTCCCCCTGTACGTTTACAGGTAATAAATACATCAGAGAAATTCTTAATATCATCAATATCTGAACGGTTGGCAAAATCTGCAATAGCTCGTTCGACAATCTCTCCATTTTCAATTCTCCGATTAATCAGCTGAAATTCCTTAATGATGTAGGTGTTTTCATCTGGGTAAAGAAGCTTCAAGTCTCTCAACACATCACGGAAGGCATTCTCAATTGACTGCCCCGCCGCTAAAGAAGAGGCAAGAGAGGAAATAGCCTCTTTAAACTGTAAACTTAGTTCATCTTTACGTTTATTTTTTAAATCATTCTTCTTAAATTTCGGATAGATTATCCCCAAACACGCAACTATGAACGAAAGAATGAGATGATCGTAGAATAGATAAGAAATACCGAAAATTACGATACCTGCGATAAGGGAATACTTCACCTTCTCTTGAAAGCTCATCTCATAAACAGCATAGTCAATCAGTGTCTCTCCGCCGATGTTTCTCTTTCGGATCGCTGCTATGCTCTTCTCTCTTATTTCTCCTTCTCTTTTCTCCAGTTCCCGTTCCAACTGTCTGGCCTTTCTTCCCTTGATTACACGACGCCCTACTAATACACCTATCAAGATAACAATTACAACAGAGCCAATTATTTGTTCAACATTCATCCTTTGACCCACTTTCCATTACGCTTTGGTAAACTGTTCTACCACATCATTCTTGCCTGCTAACTTCAATTTGTTAATAGACTGCAAAGAATGCTCTGTTTTTTTCAGTTTACCGATAATTTTACCGCGGTAATCCTCACCGTCCTCTTCAAACACGTAAAGGGGAGCGGTAATAATTTCACCATCCTCCATCCCTAATACTTCGGAGATCTGTACTACTCTTCTGGAATGATCGCGAAATCTTGTTAAATGGACCATGATATCAATCGCAGAACTGATTTGTTTACGAATCACATCAATCGGTAATTCGGCACCACTGAGCACCATTGTCTCTAAACGGCTTAACATATCATTAATTGAGTTCGCATGACCAGTAGATAAAGACCCATCATGACCAGTATTCATGGCCTGCAGCATATCTAACGCCTCTGCTCCACGAACCTCCCCGACAATAATACGTGATGGTCTCATCCGCAATGAGGCCTTGATTAAGTCACGAATTGTAACTTCTCCTTTTCCTTCCGTGTTTTTATTCCTTGTCTCTAAACTAACAAGATTGGGAATATTGACAATTTGTAATTCAGCGGAATCCTCAATAGAGATCAACCGCTCATCTTTCGGGATAAAATTCGATAGGACATTCAAAAATGTTGTTTTTCCTGAACCAGTCCCTCCGCCAATGAAAATATTATACTTGGCTTCTACTAACTGTTGCAGAAAACTGGCAACCTCTTCATCGAGTGCACCAAACCGGATTAAGTCCTCAATCATCAATGGTCGTTCTGGAAACTTTCGGATTGTCATAGCTGGCCCTTTCAATGCAATTGGGGGTAAGACGACATTTACACGAGATCCGTCCTCCAGCCTTGCGTCCACAATAGGGCTTGACTCATTTACCACCCGATTTACCTTTGATACAATGGTCTGAATGGTATCCTCAAGCTTTTGGCGGCTTTCAAATTTAACTTTTGCATTCAAAACTTGGCCATCGCGCTCAATAAAAATTTCTTCATGATTATTGATCATAATTTCTGTAATTGTAGGGTCATCCAAGATGGGTTGCAGTACGCCCAACCCTCGAAAGGCATGATACATTCTATCGACAATACGCTTAATCATTTGCGAAGTCATTTTATGCTCCTTCGCATACTCTATTACAGTATCCTCCACCATTTCCAAAAGCTCTTCATTCGTAGTGGAATGCATAAAATCTAAAACCTCACGCAATTTTTCAATTAATAAAGCCGTTATCTCATCCTCTGTCTGCGCAGTAACTTCTTCTATTTGTTGATTATTCTTCTGTTCTTTATCACTAACCTTCAACAAGGGACACCTCCATATTGATGTCTATCTCCTCTGCAACAGATTGAAATAACTTCTCACCGATAATGGTATCTTCTAACATCTTGGTCTGTTCATTTTCCAATAACCAGTGAGAATGAAATGGAATATGTATTTCAATACTGAAGTTATAGTTATTAAACCCTGCAAAAGGCCTCGCTCCGACTTTATTCAATACAAAATGAAGCTTATTGTTATCAATATGCTTGTCCAGGATACTTTGATTTAGTTTATATTGCGATCTGGCAAAGCTATTCTGATCAGAGCTTAATAGCCATACAACCTCATCACTAACCCGCATTGCCGCCTGGTTTCGCTCATGCAAGGAATCATCCAGATCGACAATTATATAGTCGTAACTTTGCGAATCTTTTAAAGCTTGAATCAACAATTCTACTTCCTCACCCGTGATATGTTCCATTTCCTCCGGTAAGACGGGCAAAGAGAAGTAATCAATATTTGTTAAGCTGTCGGTAGATTTTAAGGATTCAACTTTTGCAACTAATTTATTAATATTATTTTTTAAATAGTAGAATACTTCAACAGAAGACGCCTTTTCTTCTTGAAAAAATAAATAGGTGCTATGTAATTGTTCTAAATTAAGATAGAAGGTTCGTTTACCCTGTTGTGTCAAATATTTCGCCAGACAAAGAGAAGCTAGTGTCTTCCCTGATCCAGCACTACCGCTATAGAAGCTGACTACTTTTTCTTTCTGTTTCTTATTCATTAACGTACTAATCTTGTCATTTGCTTCGAAGTATATCGCCATCACTTGAGACAATGATTCCTTCAATGGTTGATATTTAAAAATGCCCGCCTCTTCCTGGGTCATCTCCTGCCCCTCTGATAGGCGAATAACCATATCGAAATTAGCACCATCCTCTTCCGTCACCTGCATATCTGTTAATAAAATGTGCTGCTTTTGATTACGGATATGCTTATGAAACGCCTCGGAATCTGTGTATATCTTCGCTGAAAATCTCATCCCATTCTCTGGGTTTCTAATATAGTTGGAAAAATAATCAGCATACGATTGATCAGAAGTATAAAGTACGAGATTAATTTTGTGCATCTTGCTCACCTTTTTTCTGCTAATCTTTATTTTTTATAAGAATACTAAATATATGATATATTGTTAACCTTTTAAGAGAAAAACAGTTAATTTCGCCTATTTTTAGGATATGCCTTCATTTTTAATACAAGTTATCCTACTTATGCCTCTCTTCTATACCTTTCATATGAACATTATTAAAAACATTTGGGAAAGACTGAGCTATTTTTTGAAGAAGCATAGATAGCAGGTTTTATTGATAAGACAATACATTCTCGCAGGAAATAAAGCATATAAAAATAAAAAGCAGCTTTTTAAAAAGGTCTGGTAAAATGGGCAGGCCTGAGGAAGTAGATTCTACTAAAATTGTCTTGTCTTTTGATAAATTTATTGAAAAACAGTCTATACAGATACAAATAATAAAAAAGCGATAAGGGTATTTAGCATAGTTGAATACTTCCTTATTACTGGTTTAATATTCCATAAATGGTTCATATTAGATTAAAAATCATACTAAAATTATTTCTTTCACTCTTTCTATAAAAATATCTAAGAGCCGAAGTTTACCCTTGACTTAAGTTCCTCTTTATACATATCTATCTTATATACCAACCTAAAAAGCCGATTTCTACCGCAAATGCAGTAAAAACCGACTATTTTCATCCTAACAATCTAACTTCCTATCATTAATCCTGATATACTTTCAAAATAGCTTTTGTTAAAATATCTACACCCGTTTGAAGCGCATCCTTATCAAAGGCCATATCTGGGTGATGTAATCCAGGCCCTAAATCACATCCTAATCCGAGCATCGTTGCCTTTAATTCTGGTTTTTTCACAGTATAGAAATGGAAATCATCTCCGCCCGGAGTGAGAAGCGGCTCTACAATATTTTCCTCGCCCAGCACATCCTTCACTGCTGCACGCATAAAGCTTGTTGCTTCCTCATTTGTTTCAGCTGCCGGCACACCATGAAAATAGGAGATATCAATATCAACATCATAAAGATTTCGGACAGAATCTAGAATACCATCTACTTTCTTCACCAGCAGGTCCATCACTTCATTCGTCTGCGCACGTAAATCTAAACTGAACGATGCGTTTCCCGGAATAATATTAGAGCTCTTAGCACCTGCCTGAAATTTCGTCATTTTCGCTGAATGCGGGACTCTTGGGTCCATATGGATCTGCCCCAGCATATTGACAATCTGCATGCCGACTTCAATCGCATTATCATTCAAATGCGGGCGTGCGCCATGTGCATCTTCCCCTTTAATGACCGCTTCATATGTTTTCGTTGCACCATGAACAATAACTGGAGCAGCCTGTCCTGCAGCGGCTTCCTGCTTAGGTCTGAGATGAACGCCAAACAGGTAATCCACGTCTTCTACAACCTTCTCCTCTACCATTTTCAGCGCACCGCCGCCAGCTTCTTCAGCAGGCTGATAAATAAACTTAATTGCAACTTTATCCTGGATCCCCGGGATTTGCTGTAATGTCCATAGCACACCTAATACAATTGACATATGTGCATCATGCCCACAGGAATGGTTTGGCTGAAATTTCCCGTTCACTTCCTGCCATAATGCATCCATATCTGCACGGACACCTATTACTGGCAAACCTTCATCAAAATTTCCAAGCTTTCCAATGACGCCGGTGTGGTCTGGAAAGGTAATTGTTTCACAGCCTGCTTCTTCTAATCTTTCTTTTATGTATTTGGTAGTCTCTACTTCTTCCCAGCTGATTTCTGCATGTGTATGCAGGTACTGAAAAGTTTCTAACACGCTTTTTTCTATGTTTTCTCCCATTTGTCTTCCCATCCTTCTTGGTATTGAAAGTAAATAAATTACATTTTTTAAGTATTCTTATTATTTCGTATTGATTTGAAGTATAAACGCTACTATCGGCAATTTCAAGTTATTGAAATTCCAAAGAGAGTGCTTTTATCGTACAAATCTTGATGGGGAATTACTTTTTGGTAAAGGGAAAGCAGTTATAAAAAGAAACTATCTTCCGTGAGGACTCATTATAATGGATAAAACATCCTTGTTGTTGCAGTCATAGATCAAAAAAAAAAGCAAAGTCAGGATGAAGAAAAATCCTGACTTTGCCTCTTTTTATATTACTCTGATAAACCTTCTTGTAACAGGCTCTGCGCCTGCTCAGGATCTGCTTTCAGCTCCAGCCCGGTATCTACTAATGAACTAAGAGTAGAAACAGCCGGTAATTTATTGCCTTCATAGAAGGAGATAAATTCTTCCTGATTAATAGAATATAGTACCGCTTGGCGTAATGCTACATTATCAGCAAGCTCGCTATCTTCCAAATTAAAGCTCAGATAGGAAACACCGTTACTCTCGTTTTGCTGTAAGGTTAAACTATCATCCTCTTCCACTGTGTCATAACGGTTTTCAGCCACACCATTCAGGATGTGAATCTCATTATTACGGAGCGCAGATAATGCACTTTCCGGGTCCTGAATGAATTTCACTACTACTTCGCTGATTTTAGGCTCATATTCTGATCCAGGCATATACCCGGGATTCTTCACGAAATCTGCTTCATAGTCATTTTTAGAAACCATAATGTACGGTCCACTTGCATAAAGCGTGTTTTCTTCATTACTATCTTCCAGCACAGTCCGCTGGTCACCATAAGCAACATCTTCATTGACATCATAGTCTTCTACATCAAACGTATTGATGCTTTCCACCTGATCCTTTGATACAATACCGGCTGACTGATGTGCAAGATAGTTTAGTACCTGCGGGAACGGATCTGCTGTTGTAATTTTTACAACCTGATAGGTTCCTGCATCATTATCCGCCTCTGTTTTATCCGTCGTTAATGAATCAATCTCTGTATCAAGTCCTTCTTCTAATGCCTGTTTAATTGTATTTCCGTCTATGGAAGCAGTATCCTCTAATTCAGAAAGATCATCTACAATTTCAATCGTTTCCATACTTTCATGCAGACTGTAAGTACGATGATCCGGAACAGAATTTGGATCTTTCGCCCGTTCTAAACTGAATTGAACATCCTCTGCACCTACACGGTCACCTGTATCAACTGCTGTATCGCCGTCTACCTCTGCAAAATTAATATCGTCACGAAGTAAGAAATAAAAATCCTGGCTGCCATCCGCAATCACGTGATTTAAAGAAAGCGAACCATCGGAAACGACTTCATCATCATCTGTTAAATTGACTAAACGAACATACATATTTGTATTTAACGTATTAATAGAACCGTCATTTCCTTTAATTGGATCTAATGAAGTTAAATCACTAATTGCCTGGTGAACAAGTAAAGGCTCACTATCACGTAAGGATGTATCATTATAGTCTACATTTTCCCATACTGCCGCACGTGATTTTGGCAGACGGACTGTTTCTTCATTAATAATATCTTGATTTACACCCTGCGCTTTTAAAGAAATATAAAGCGGTGCAATATACGCCTGATCAAAAACAATTTGTTCCTCTAATTCTTTATATGTTTCTTCATATTCGCCCGGCAATTCGGTACTTGCTTTATCTACAAGCTCATCTGCTTTTTCATCTGCGAATAACGAATTATCACCATCTGAGGTGAACAGAGAACGGACAGCATAATCCGGGTTTCCAGTAACTGTTGTCCAGCTGTTCAGGGCAATATCATAATTCCCTGCATCACGCTGTGTTGTAAAGCTGCCGTAATCCGGCTGAATATTTAATTCTACGTTAAAGCCTGTATTTGTTAATTGATCACGCAGAATATTTACGTCATTTTCCTGCGTACTTGTTGCTAATATCTCAATTGTCGGCTGGTCTGCATCTGCACCACCACCGCCTGAACCTTCTTCCTGAACATCAGATTCTGTACTCACACACCCTGCTAACAGCAGAGCAAGTACGAGTAAAAAAGAAAAACTCCATTTCTTCATTTTCTGTATTCCCCCTTATAAGTGTGTGTTCAAAAAGTCCGATAAATAGAATCAAGAAGTTCAAGGCGGCTAGCGTTTCCGAACGGACTTCCACAGGATGTGGTGACTTCTGTATTGTCCACAGGACGTGGACGGTCTTAACAGAAGTTCCTCCATGCTCTTATATACGTGAGTAACGCTTTTGGCGGGGCGAGTAATCGCAGTCCCAGTCCCATCGGAAAACGCTAGTCAACGCAGAAATTCGCCATGTCATCTTTATTGGACTTTTTGAATATCCTCTATAATATAAAATTAATTTATTTTTGGATCTAACGCATCACGCAGGCCATCCCCTAAAAAGTTAAAGGCTAAAACCAGCAAAATAATCGCTATCCCCGGAAAAATCGCTAAATATGGTTCGGTTTCTAAATAAGAACTCCCGATCCGGAGGACATTCCCCCACTCTGGAACATGAGGCTCTACACCGAGTCCCAAAAAGCTTAAACTGCTTGTTGCAATAACTGCTCCGCCAATTGTTAAGGTAGCTTTGACAATCATCGGAGCAAAAGCATTTGGAATAGCATGCTTGGTCAGGATCTTCCAATCCGATTCTCCCAATGCTTTGGCTGCTTCAATATATTCTAAATTCGATACCATTAAAATATTGGCCCGCATCGTTCTTGCATAAATCGGAATCGACCCGATACTTAAGGCAATAATCAAATTGATTGTACTGGATCCAAATGCTGCGATAATAGCAATAGCCAATAAAATCCCCGGAATGGCATACAAAGCATCCATCACACGCATAATCACCTGATCGGTAGCTTTATAATAATAGCCTGCCAGCGCCCCCAGTAACCCGCCGATAATCATTGGAATAATTGTTGTCAATAAACCAATGACCAGGGAAATCCTTGCTCCAAAAATAATTCTGGAAAATACGTCACGGCCGAAGTTATCCGTTCCGAAGGGGTGCACGAAGCTCGGCTCCTGCAGCAGGGAGCTGTAATCATTTGCCGTTGCAAAGCTGGTTACAAACGTACCAAAGCTGGTAATGGATATTGAAAAGGTAAAGATAACAAATAATAAACCAATCATTGCTGTAAAGCTTTTACCCAGCTTTATCCAGAAAAACTGCCATTTATCAATCACGGACTGGTCTTTCTTAGAGATTTTTAACAGGATACTGTAAGCAAGAATAAATCGGAATATATTTCCTGTTAAAGTGGCAATAAATAAAAACACTGCTAGCAATGGCAATGACTTTTTCCCGGCCAATGAGGTATCATATTGCCGATGAAAGAAAATTACCAAAGCTATATCAATAATTAATAATGCCAGTAAAATACCCATAGATAACATGAAATTATTAGATACATAGGCTTTAAATAAATTCAATGATGTAACCGCGATAATAAGAAAATCTGTAATGAGCATATAATATGCAAATGTATATTCAATAGATGTGTTCTTCTTTAAAAGCCGAAAGGCAAATGTTGCTGTAAAAACATTTCCGCAGGCTAACGACAGAACCTGTACTGCAGCCAGCATACGTGTACGATTCCCGATTTCTCCTGTTTTCAATAAATCTTTACGTAATAAAAGCACGATAAAAAGCTGATATAAGCTGTTTATCAAAAAGATAACAGTAAAAATGCTGAAAACGGTATGAAATGTATTCGTGCCAAAATCATAGCTATTGAATAAAAAAATCAACGTTAATACGAGCGATATAACAAATGCAAAGTGACCGTGCTTATACAGATCGGATCGCTTTAAAGACTGTAGATTAGCATGATTCATGTAAGCCTCTCACCCTCCTAACTATTCTTCATTTGCGAACGGATACGCGGATTCAGCATCGCATAAACAAGATCTACAATTAAATTAACAATTGAAATGGTAATAGCGATATAAACGACACCTGCCAAAATTGCCGGCGTGTCGGGAATAAATTGTTTATCTACAATATAGCTTCCTAAACCGCTGATATTAAAAACTTTTTCCGTTACGGCAGCTCCGCCGAGCATACCGCCAAACTGCAGCCCGATAACCGTTAAAATAGGAATCCAGGCATTTCTCAGCGCATGACCAATAAATGTCTCTCTTCCAGTCAGCCCTTTGGCTTTTGCAGTAATCATATAATCCTCATTCATGACCTCCAGCATAGATGAGCGTGTCATTCTGGCAATCGCTGCAGCCAGCCCTGTTCCTAGTACCACAATTGGCATAATCAGCGATAAAAAGTTTCCTGGTGAATAACTCGACGGCAGGAGATCTCCCTGAATCGAAAAGGTAAGAATGAAAATAAGACCTTGCCAAAAGCTCGGGATAGACAAGCCAATCAAGGCAATGAACATAAACGTATAATCCCAAAAAGAATTAACACGTGCTGCCGAAATCATCCCTACCGGCACAGCGATAATAACTGCCAGAATAAGAGAAGAAATCGCTAAAATCAGTGTCACAGGAAAACGATTTGAAATACTATTCATAATCACTTCATTGCCTGTATAAGAATGCCCTAAATCAAACGTCAGAATGCCGCTTAACGCATGCCATAACTGAACGAAATAAGACTGATCCAAGCCATACTGAATATTAAAAGCATCACGCTGCGCCTGTGTAGCAGACTCACCCAATATATTGGCAGCTGCATCAGACGGCGAAATATACAGAATGGTAAATACAATCACGATAACAGAAATAATTACAAAGAACGTCATAACGACCCGTTCAAATACAAAACGCCGAAAAGCACCTTGATAAATAAAGTACATACTGTAAGCTAAAATTCCAGGAATAAATGTAGGTATGAGGAAACGCTTATCCAGCAAAAGACCATGGAAAAATTCCATATAGTTCATCGGCTTTCTTGTCTCTAATCCCAGTTCTTCCTCCAAAATTGCTTCGGAGCGCTTCTTGAGCTGCTGCTGAACAAATTTTTCTTTTTCTGTCTCTTTTATCGGGCGCTGGAAGTATGCCTGCTTTTTATCATATTGCTTTTCATAATCACTTTTTAAAGCTGCATATGCTTCTGATTGTATAAAAGTATGCATTTTTTCCTTAAACAAAGCATCATATGTATTAGACTTTCTTTTACTGAAATAGATACAGAGAGCAATAATATGAATTGGAAACCCGATTAAAAATTGAATCCACCTCAGGAAAACCTGACGATAAACAATCAAAAACCCGCGGGATAACACATTCTCGGATGATGAATTTTGCAATAAGTTTCTTACTCCCTTCTTAAAATCTTGATAATTCCTACCTTTTTAGTATAGAATATGCTTATTAGGAATTATAGAAAGGAATGATGTAATTGTCAAATTAATTTTACTGACTTTGAGTTCCTTACCGTTTTAGATTTCACAGAGTAAGAGTTTACTATATTTTAAAGTCTTAAAATTAATTGTAATAACATTACACACTTCCTGTTATATATATGTATATATTCAGAGTCTTGTTTATTCACCCTGAAAAAATTTATTCTTATATATTTTATTGAAATGACAATTTGTCTTACATTTTTATCAGGTTAAATGTTCTGCTGCTCTGGTGTACAGGAATATATAATAAGTCAAATATATAATTAAATGGAGATATGATAATGAAAGACATATTAAGTGTTAAAAATTTATCTGTTCATTTTCAGACTACGGAGCAGAAGGTTCAGTCCGTTAACCAAATTTCTTTCTCCGTCAAAAAAGGAGAAACCTTAGGGATTGTTGGTGAGTCTGGGTCAGGAAAAAGCGTTACAGCAAAAGCAATTATGCAGCTGCTTCCCGGCCAGTCCGCACATATCCAAGCGGAAACAATAGAATATGAAGGAAATAATCTGGCAAATTATTCTGACCATGATATGCAGAAAATTCGCGGTCAGGAAATCAGTATGATATTTCAGGACCCAATGAGCTCTTTTAACCCGACAATGAAAATCGGTAAGCAAATTGATGAAGTAGTCAGCAAACACCGTAGGATTTCTGCACATAAAGCGAAAGAAGAAACGATTGAAATGCTGAAGCTGGTCGGGATAACCTCACCTGAAGAACGGTATCATCAATATCCACATGAATTCTCAGGTGGTATGCTGCAGCGTGCAATGATAGCAATGGCCTTAATCTGCCGGCCAAAGCTATTAATTGCTGATGAACCGACGACTGCATTAGATGTACGTATTCAGGCACAAATTCTGCAATTAATGAAAAACCTGCAGGAGAAATTTAATATGAGCATCATTTTGATTACTCATGATTTTGGGGTTGTTGCAGGTATGTGCGACCGGATTGTTGTCATGAAGGATGGAAAAATTGTTGAACAAAACGACACAGCATCCATTTTCACTCATCCTGAGCACCCTTATACACAACGGCTGCTTCATGCCTTGCCGCGAATTGATCAAAAGAAAGCAAACAGATACACGAAATCATTTCAAGATACTGAGGCCTTAATTAACGTGAAGGATTTGAAAAAGATTTTCCCGTTAAAATTAGGCGGCCTTGTGCATGCAGTTGATGATATTGACTTTCACATCAGACCTGGTGAAACATTAGGATTAGTAGGAGAATCCGGCTCTGGAAAATCAACGACTGGACGCCTTATTCTGCAATTACAGCAGGCAACAGAAGGAGAAATTCTTTTCGGTGGAATGGGAATCCATGACTTTAATCGCAAAGAACTCAAAAAGCTCCGCAGAGACGTTCAAATTATTTTCCAGGATCCTCAAGCCTCGTTAAATCCGAGAATGAAGGTGCTTGATATTATCGGTCAGCCGCTGGATATTCATAAGCTATGCAAAACAAAAGCTGAGAGGCGAGCCCGGGTCGAGGAGCTATTAGAGCTGGTAGGTCTGACAAAGGAACACGCCAACAGGTATCCGCATGAATTTTCAGGAGGACAGCAGCAGCGTATTGGTATCGCCCGGGCGCTGGCTGTAAAACCGAAATTTATTGTTTGCGACGAGCCGTTATCCGCTCTGGACGTTTCCATTCAATCACAGATTGTGGATTTATTAGAGGAATTACAGGAAAAGCTTGGTTTAACCTATCTATTTATTGCACATGACCTGGCAATGGTAAAGCATATATGTGACCGGATTGCAGTAATGTATTCCGGCAAAATTATTGAGGTGGCAGAAAGCGAGGAGCTTTATGAAAATCCACTTCACCCCTATACTAAATCACTGCTGGATGCGGTGCCTATTCCAGATCCGGGAATTGAAGCGAAAAAGATTCGGGAACATAATATCAAGACAGAAACCTATCATTTTGAAAAAAATTGGTTAGAAGAAGTAAGACCGGAGCATTGGATGCTTGTATAAAGACAGATAATCATAAAAAATCTCCAGCTATTCTGCACAGAATAGCTGGAGATTTTTTTGTTTTCATGGATTTATAAAGCTGATCATGATTTTTTGTGAAGTATTTTTTAATATCATTCAACTTTTTTAGAAAAACAGGCATAAAAAGCATTAACAAAAAATAAAAATTACTATCACGGTACAAAACACCTCATGTTCCTGCCATAAAAAATCATAAACAATCAAATGAAATCATACATTAAACAAGGAGTGGATGGAGATTTTACCAGCAGAAAGATTAGAGTCATTACTGGAGTTTATAGATGATAAAGGAACAGTAAATATCATCGATTTAACAAATAAATTTAATGTTTCCAAACCAACTATCTTACGCGATTTAAAAGAATTAGAGAAACAGAATCTTATTATCCGGATTCATGGAGGAGCTAAAAGTAAAAAATTGAAAGGAACCCGATTTGAGCCCCGTCATGTTATCAAAGAGCAGGAAGCCATCCAGGAGAAAGAAGAAATTGCGGAACTGGCTTTCAAACATATCCAGCCTGGGGAAACCGTTCTTCTGGATTCCGGTACAACAACCTTGCTGCTCGCTAAAAAACTAGCATCACACTGCACTGAAAATATAACAGCCATTACGAATGACATTAAAAACGCCATGGTTCTCAGTGAAAATGACCTCATAGACATCGTTGTTATCGGCGGACAAAAGAGAAAGGGGGTGTATAGCTTAAATGGACCATTTGCAGAAGATATGCTGCGTCAGCTCAATGTAGATAAAGTATTTTTAGGAACAGATGCTATTAACGCGGATAAAGGATTAACCAATTCCAACATTGATGAAACCAACATAAAAAAAACAATGATAGACATTGCCAATGAAATTATCTTACTGGCAGATGACAGAAAGTTCAACCAGGTAGCATTTTCATCCGTCGCCGGAATAGATGCACTAGATAGAATTATAACAAATAAACCTTTATCCGATACAGAAATGAAAGATTACAAAAAAGCGGGGATCTCAATAGATACCCCTAAAGCAAAAAACTGAAGAGAAAGGAAGTTATTGATGACTTGGTTAAAAGAAGTAATTGGAACAGAAAAAGCAATTATCGCAATGTGTCACCTGCAGCCCTTACCCGGAGATCCATCCTATGACTATAAAAAAGGAATGGATTATGTCATTGAAGAAGCACGCAAAGATTTAAAGGCATTACAGGATGGCGGTGTAGATGCTGTTATGTTTTCCAATGAATTCAGTCTTCCTTATTTAACAGAAGTAAAAACCGAAACAGTTTCTGCGATGGCCAGAGTAATCGGAGAACTGATGAATGATATAAGAATACCTTATGGCGTTAACGTATTATGGGATGCAAAACGTTCCCTTGATTTAGCCGCTGCCACCGGGGCTCAATTTGTCCGTGAAATATTTACCGGCGTATATGCCAGTGACTTTGGATTATGGGACACAAATGTCGGTGAAACCATCAGACATCAGTATCACCTGCATGCCCAGGATGTAAAACTGCTGTTTAATATTCTGCCTGAAGCAGCAAAATATGTTGCTGACCGAGATATCAAAGATATTGCCAAATCTACTGTATTTAACAACCGCCCCGATGCACTTTGTGTTTCCGGATTAACTGCTGGAGAACAGACAGATTCTCAAATCTTGAAAAAAGTAAAGGAAACTGTCCCTGATTGCGTGATACTGGCAAATACGGGAGTACGTATTGAGAACTTAGAGCAGCAGCTGGCAATTGCGGATGGTGCAGTAGTTGGAACAGCATTCAAATATGATGGGAAATTTGAAAACAGGGTTGATCAAAAGCGTGTAGAAGAATTTATGAATAGAGTAAAAGCCTTTCGGGAGACAGCTATTCAAGCTTAACAGTAGAGAATAAGAAATCAATCTTAATTAAAGGAGAGGTCAATATATGAAAAAAGTAATCGTAGCATGCGGCGGCGGAATTGCAACTTCAACATTAATAGCGGATAAAGTCCGCCAGACATTGGACGAAGCAGGAATTGATTATCAACTCACACAGACTACCTTATCTGAATTAGTTTATGAGAATAGCGATGCAGACCTAATCGTGACAAGCATGAGGGTAGAATCCGACTTTGGGGTTCCTGCCCTTTCTGGAGCCGGTTTCTTAACCGGGATTAACGAGGAGGCTATTAAAGAGCAAATTATAAGCGCTTTATCCGACTAAAGCATAAAGGAGAGCTTAACATGCAAAGTGTTGTCGATTATATATTATCCTTAGGAGCAACTATTTTTGTCCCTATTGTTCTTTTTATAGTTGGTTTAGCATTCCGTTTAAGCATACTGAGAGCGATGAAAGCTTCTGTAACTGTCGGTGTCGGATTTTTAGGTCTCAATTTAGTCGTCAGCTTAATAGGTGATTATCTTTCACCATCTGTACAAACCATGGTTGAGCGGTTCGGCTTAAATTTATCTGTTATTGATTTAGGATCAGGAACCTCTGCCGGGATTGCTTTTTCAACAACTGTAGGAGCTTTTATCATCCCGATTATTTTTGGCCTGAACGTACTTCTATTAATCAGCAAGCTGACCAAAACGATGAATATTGATATTTTCAACTACTCTCATTATGCACTGACGGGATCTGTAGTTGCTCTCATTACCTCAAACTTATTTTACGGTATTATGGCTGCAATTTCTCACGCTATCTTCTCACTTATCGTTGCTGATTTAACAGCAAAAAAAGTTCAAAAGGTTATTGGTATTGAAGGGATATCCATCAGTCAAGGGTTCGCTACTTCTACCGTCCCCTTCTATGCTTTGATGGATAAGATATTCGATAAAATACCAGCTCTAAACAACAGGAAAATGGATACGAACTTTATTCAAAAGAAGTTTGGAATGTTTGGAGATCCAGTGATTATCGGAGTTATCCTGGGCGTAATTATTGCTATATTGGCAGGCACAAGCTTCGTGGATGGCAGTCAGCTGGTCATTGTAATCACAGGTATTATGATCCTTTTCCCGCGTGTTATCCGGATTATTGTAGAAGGGCTGATGCCCATTTCAGATGCTGCGAAAAAATTCTTTCAAACAAAATTTAAAGGCAAAGAATTCTTTATAGGACTAGACTCAGCAGTTACATTAGGCCATCCGACAACCATTACAGTAGGAATCTTAATTATTCCTATTACACTCGTCTTAGCCGCCATCCTGCCGGGCAATAAAGTGCTTCCTCTCGCAGATTTAGCTTTTGCTCCTTTTTTTATCTGTATGGCAACGATCATGCATAAGGGGGATGTTATCAGAACGCTGATCAGCTCTACCTTCAATATGGTATTAGTGCTTTATATAGCTACCTTCTTTTCTTCTTATTATACAGACTTAGCCAGCGCTGGCGGATTTATCGAATCTGTGGGCGGAACAGAAGTATCTGCATTATATATTGGAAATGTGTTTAACTTTATTATTACCATTTTAATGAGAATGGAAGTATTAGGATTTATTATCCTGGCACTATTTATTATCGTGTTGTACTACTTCGTATTTAAAAAGATAAATAGAAAAGAAGAGCCCGAAGAGACATCATAAATATTATTATCTAAAAGCACTACTGGAGGTTCTGGAATGAATCACAATAAAAACGGAGATAAATTAAAATTTGATAAAGATATGATTATGCTGAATATCCGTGCCAGTTCATCGGATGAATTACTGAAGGAAATAAGTCAATTATTCTATGACAAAGATTACGTCCATGATTCTTTTAAACAAGCAATTATAAAACGTGAAGAACAATATCCGACCGGGCTGAAGACAACTTCCATAGGTGTTGCTATTCCACATGCAGATCCAGTCCATGTGAAGCAGGAAAGCTTAGCTGTAGGAATCTTAAAGGATGCAGTTACCTTTAATGAAATGACTTCAGGTGAACCTCTAAACGTGGAAATCGTTTTTATGTTAGGAATTACTGATTCGGGTCAACATTTAATCATGCTGAAGGCAATTTCTGAAATATTGAGAGATAAAGAAAAATTATCGAACATTCGATATGCAGCTACAAAAGAGGAAGTCTATCAATGTATCCTTCCTTATATAAGCGAATTATTAGAATAAACAAGCAGGAGGCTTGAATAAAGTTGAAAAAACAAATCCTGGCTCCGTCCATTTTAAACGCTGATTTTTTACATTTAAGCAGTGAAATTGATATTGCTGAAAAAGGCGGAGCGGAATTTTTACACTTGGATGTGATTGATGGTATATTTGCGCCCAGTATTTCATTTGGAGCTAATATAATCTACTCGATAAGAACCTATACTGATCTGTTTTTGGATGTTCATTTAATGATTAAAAATCCAAGTCAATATATAGCTGATTTTGTCCATGCTGGTGCTGACAGCATTACTGTTCATGCAGAGGGAGCCATTCATCTGCACCGGCTAATCTATCAAATAAAAGAGCACGGTATAAAAGCAGGCGTTGCTTTAAACCCGGCGACACCCATTTCTTTGATAGAACCCATCTTATCAGATATTGATATGGTACTTCTAATGACCGTAAATCCCGGTTTCGGAGGACAGCCCTTTATTAAAGAAGTTTTATCAAAAATAACAATGCTGAGCCATTTAAAATCCAGCAGAGCGTATTCCTTTGCTATCGAAGTTGATGGCGGGATTACACCGCAAGAAGCATTATGGTGCTCTCAACGAGGAGCAAATATCTTTGTTGTCGGATCATATATCTATTATAAAGCAACCGAAACAGAAAAATTACAGGCAATGAAAAATATAAAAAAGTCTTTAGAAACAGGTGATTCAAAATGAATATGAACGAACATCTGAAGGCATTATCCATGATAAATGCTGTCAGTTCACAAGAAGATGCAGTGATTGATTATATGTATCATTATTTTTCTAAACAAATGGAGTACGTTGAAGTGGATACAATAGGCAATGTGATCGGGTTCTTACCTTCTAACAAGCCAAACAGCAAAAGAATAATGATTTTTGCCCACATGGATGAAGTAGGGTTTATAGTAAGACATATTGATGAAAATGGTTTCTTATTTTTCGAACGAATCGGCGGTGCTAATGTGAATGTTCTTCCAGGTAATCAGCTTCAAGTACTGGGGGATAAAGGAACGGTCACCGGAGTTGTTGGAACAAAAGCATATCACTTCTTAAAACCCGAAGAAAAAGGGAAGTTTCCCGCACAAGATCAGCTATATATTGATATTGGAGCAGTCTCTAAAGAGGAAGCATATCAAAAAGGAATACGGGTTGGAAGCACTATCTGCTTTCAAGCAAGCTATCTGGAAAGAGAGAATGGCCGGGTGACAGGAAAAGCGATGGATAACCGGGTTGCCTGCACAGTCTTATTAGAATTAGCAGAACAATTAAGTTCAGCTCAAGCATCCTTAGAGTGGGATATATATCTGGTTGCATGTGTCCAGGAGGAATTTAATATCAGAGGTGTCCTGCCAGCAGTCAGGAAGATAAAACCCCATGTCTCTATCGGCTTAGATGTGACACCAGCATGTGATACACCCGAACTGACAAATTATTCTGATGTTGGCTTAGATAAAGGCCCTGCACTTACATTTCTTAACTATCATGGAAAAGGAACACTTGCTGGTGTTTTGCCAGATTCCAAATTAATACAATCTCTAATAAAAACATGCCAAGCAAATAAAATTAACTATCAGAGAGAGGTAGCAGTAGGCGTCATCACAGAAAATGCTTTTATTGTTTTTGAAGAAGCAGGCATCGCTACTGCCAATATTTCCATCCCGACACGCTATACACATACACCAGTAGAAACAGTCAGTCTTCGGGACGTCAAACAAACCATTCACTTATTATATGAATTTTTGACAAGCTTAACAGAAAAAAGTACTTTCGGAAAAGCAAGGTAGGTTATAAATATGCAGACAAAGAACCGTGATTATAAAGTTTGTTTTTTGGATATTGATGGCACACTGGTTGATAACAATAAGCAAATTTCTAACCAAACCAAGAAATCTCTGGATCAAATAAGAAATAGAGGCGTAGAAGTGATTATCGCTACCGGGCGTCCTCCCTACCACTTTTCCAGCATTGCAGAGGAACTAAAGATTAATTCATTTGTCAGTTTTAACGGTGCTTATTCTGTTTATAAAGGAGAAGTCGTTCATAAGCACGGAATGGATACATCCGCTCTGCAAGAACTTATTGAATATGCCGGCATGAAACAACATCCATTAGTTTTTTCAAGTGAAAAGAAGTCTGTCAGTAATACACTTAATCATCGTGAAATTATACAAACCTTTAAAGACTTACATTTGAATTATACACCAGAATTTCATCCTGATTTTTGGAAACAAGCAACCTTGTTTCAAGCAATGGTATATTGTAAAAACAGAGAAGAAATTGATTATATTCAAAAATTTCCGGAGTTATCTTTTGTCAGATGGCATGAATTCGCTATTGATGTCATGCCCCAATCTATTTCAAAAGCATCTGGCATTAAAGAAATGCTTTCGTTTTTAAATGTAGCTCCCGACGAGGCTATAGCTTTTGGAGACGGACTGAATGATAAAGAAATGCTAGATTTTGTAGGTGTAGGGATTGCTATGGAGAATGCACATGAAGAACTCTATCCTTATGCAGATATCATTACAAAATCAAATGAAAATGAAGGAATCACACATGGTTTAAAGCTGTTAAAATTAATATAGATAAATATAAAATAATCCCAAATACACATGGCAGATAGGGATTATTTTATATTTTTTCCATTTACGTTAGATACTAATTGCATCACTTTACCTAATTTATCTATGCTTAGCTTAAAGGCTTTATGTTAGCACAGGCCCTCCAAGACTCGCTATGAACGAATGACTAATTTTTTCTCTACGAGTACGTTGCGTTATTTGGCATGCTATCTTCCAAAATATTTTCGGGAAAATCTAATTTAAACGCTTGTGCTCTCTTTATGTAAGCTTTTAAATATCGGAGCTGATGGAATTCCGTCCAAGTTTACATCCTTCATATACAATGCTGACAAATAACCAACTATATGTCCTGATTTTTTCAGAGCTAAGCTCGTATACAACAAGCAGCAATTTTTAATGAAGTGAATAATCACAGTTTCATTAAAAAATTGCTGCTTGTAAATGTTTGTCCTTTATATCTGTTTTTAAAATTTGTTTGTCTTCCCTTAGTTACTAGTATACGTTTTAAAACCTTCTAACGCTTCATCCAACTCTTCTTCCGTTAATGGATTGACACTATTCAATACATGACTTCCATAGGAAAGTAATGCCAGCTCTTCAATTGCTTCCGCCCTTCTATAAGCATCCGCTAATGTATCTCCGACAGCTACAACTCCATGATTAGCTAACAATACACCGTTTGCATCTCCTAATGTCTCTACAGCATACCCGGCAAGCGATTCAGATCCATACCTGGCATATGGCGCAACAGAAACTTCTCTGCCAATATCTGCAATGACATAATGGACCGGAGGAATAGCTTTATGTGCACAAGCAAAAATAGTTGCATAAGTAGAATGCGTGTGGACAATCGCTTTTATTTCTTCTTTTTGTAAATAGATATTGGTATGCATTGGTGTTTCAGAGGATGGTTTACGATTGCCCTCTATGACTTTTCCTGTTGTAAGATCTACTTTCAATACATCCTCTTCTGTCATTTCATTATAAGGAAGTGCAGAAGGTGTAATGTACATCATATCTTCTTCTCTCACACTTACATTTCCAGCTGTCCCCACTACCAGTCCTGTTTCATAGCACTGCTTTGCTATTTTTACTATTTCATTTTGAATAGACATAATTTCTCTCACTTCCTTCGCTTTTGTTTTATTCATCCAAATTATAATGATAATCCTTCTGAAAATCGATATTCTCGCCAACTTTTGAAAGAAGATACATTTTGTAGGCAACATAAGCATTGTATTCTATTCTTTCAACCATATCGTATGCTTTTTCCAATGACTTATCTGCCACCACCAGACCATGTCTTTCTAATAATAGTCCGGCAGGTATTTTATCTGCATCCCGTTCTGCAATTGTTTCTCTGACTAAAGCTGCTAATTCCGGAGAAGTTGCCGGTCGATAGTCTAAACATGGGATATCACCGATTTTTTGAGTAGCTTCTGTAATATTTGGCATATCTTTCCCCATGCTCGCCCAAACCATAGATTCTTTTGCATGCGCATGAATAACACAGTTAATAGCAGGATTCTCTTCATAACAAGCCATGTGCATATTGATTTCTCTTGTTAGTCTCCCTTCACCCTCGATAATATTTAATTCCTTATCTACTACTAAAATTTGAAACGGACTTAAATCACAGCGGTAGTTTTGAGACATTAAAGTAGGTGTCATAATAAAATGTTCATCACTAACCTTTAAACTGAGATTTCCACCGGCTGCATTCGTTTGAAATCTATCAAACATGGTCTTTACAATCTCACACATTTTCTTTCTCTCTTCTGAATATAGCATTATATCACCTCATGTATTTTTAAATTATTTTCAATAAAATCAAAGTCTTCCTTATTAATTTGACAGCTGCTGTAATGCTGTACTTTGCTGGTAGAACAGAGAATTCCCCACTTAACCCTGTCTGAAATATCATATCCATTGGCAACACCATAAATATAACCGGTCACAAATGCGTCCCCTGCTCCTGTATCACTCTGAACCTCGACTTTAGGAGGGACAGCCTGATAGAATGTGTTCTCGACTTTATACAATGCACCTTCAGAGCCTAAACTGCATACCGCATTTGGCACTTTTTCGCAAATACGGTTAAACTTTTGATGGATCGGCTCATCTCCAGGAAATAAATCATTCATCTCGTGCTTATTTGGTTTAATAAAATCTATCTTTTCCTCGATAGCTACAGCCAAGTACTCACCTGCCACATCACATGCAACATAAGCATTTTGCTCTTTCAACAGGCGAATAAGATACCTGAAATCCTCAACAGAAAATCCTTGTGCCGGTTTTCCAACAACAGCAATATCCTCCGAATGAATGTTTTCTTTGATATATGAATACAGTTTTGCTTTATCGCTATCTGAAACCTTTAATCCTCTTTCTGTTATCATATAGCTGCCGCCGCTGTTATTAATCACAATAATACTTTCCCTGGTTCGTTGATCAGGTATGTTGATAAATTCATGATTCATGTGGTATTTATCAAAGATGGATACTAACTCTGCTTTGTTTAGCTCTCCTGAAAATCCGGTGGCCCTATTAGGTGTATCTCCAAGCTGTTCCAATATAGCTGATACATGCGTTGGCTTTCCGCCAAGATCAACATATCTTTCTTTGGTTATATTGTTTTTTTCAGGAGTCAGATCACCCTCAAGGTAAACAATTCTGTCTATTGCCGGATTTGGTGTAATTGTATAAATCAAATTATCCCTCCTTTCTTGCCAGCTTTTCTCTCATCTTCCCTAATCTATTTTTATATGCTGAGAATAAAATATCCTCTGCATATAACTTCACTAGAATGCTAATAATAAAAGCCGTAACCCACATACTTAAATCTTTTGTGAAGAAACCAATTACCATTAGCAGAAACGCTAAGACAACCATAAAGGACCAAAACAGTTTCGATTTTAAAATAAAATTCAATGGTCTCACTCTTTCATGTTTATATTATGGGTTCAAAAAGTCGGTAAATTAGAAGCAAGAAGATCAAGGCGACGTGGTTTTTACGAACGGAGCGTATGCTTCCAAATACGTGAGTATCGGAAAGAACACGTCAACGCAGAGATTCGCCGCTTATCATTTGGTGACTTTTTGAACATCCTCTTATATTATTTTTCTGCTTCATTAAAATATTTTTCATTATCTCTCTTTCTTCCAAAATAGAATATGATGAACAGTCCAAGCCAGACGATGGCCCCTAAGATTCCCCACCATTCTCCAGCCATTGCATTCGCAAACACTAATTTAAATTCACCATTTTCAATTGTGCTCCATGTCAACATACTTCCGGCTTCTACATTTACCGAACCCGTTTCATTTGCCAGCCTCGTTATATAAGGGGCAAAGTATGTGGAAATATATAAGAAAACAGGCGCTGTAATGACCCCGTATATAATGGATCTCACAAGGTTTCCTCTAGTCAGCAGGACTACTGCAACACATACTGAAAGGTTAACGATACCCCCAAACGGCAATACAGCATTTCCCGGTAATATGACGGAGAACAACAGCATTACAGGGATAATAACGATTGCAGATACCCAAATTTCGTTCCTGCCCGCTAGAATCGGCCAATCTAAACCAATAAATATCTCTCTATCACCAAAACGCCTCTTCATAAACTCTGAAATTGCGTCGGAAATAGGTGACAACGCTTGCATAAACAACTTAGAAACCATTGGAAATAAAGTTAAAGCTGTGGCAGCTTGAATACCTAAAACAAGTGAATCCTGTATTCCATAGTTTGCTGCCAGCCCCAATAAGAAGCCTATGAGACCACCCATAATGTGGTTTTCCGCAAATACGCCAAGCTTATCTCTTAATGCCTCTGCATCCATCTTTTTATTTAAGAAAGGTACTTTGTCCATTAATTTATCGATTGGATAAAGTAACGAAGCAATAATTGTCATATGGTGTGGTACAGTAACTCCTGGTATTCCAGTAAGATCTTCTATTTCCTTTCCCCAGATGTCGCCGATCTTCAGCTCGATAATAACCTGGATGCTGGCAACAACGAAACCTAAAACCACGCTGCCGGAAAGAAACATAACCAAAATGGCAGTGAATATTTTTCCCCATACATTCCACATATCTACATTAAGTGTTTTAGTCAGTTTGAAGGCCAGCATAACAATATTAATCCCTACCGTAATTGGGAACATAAGAAATGCTAAAGGCCACGACCAAGTAATGGCTGCAGCTGTCGTCCATCCACCGTCAACGGCATTTAAATTAATACCTGTATTTTCAGCAAATGATTGCGCAGCAGGACTGATGGAAGCCAGCATAAAATCAACAACTAATGACATACCTGAAAAGGCTACTCCAAAAATGATTGCTGCGCTTAATGCATCTTTAAACTTCATCCGTGCAATGAGTCCGATAACTAGCATAATTAAAGGGACAAACACGGGAGCACCCATGTCTAAAATATATTCAACAATATTTTGCAAAAAGTCCATCTGTCTTCTCCTTCCTTTACATTTTAATTTTTAAGGATTTGAATCAGCTTTTCTGTCTCTTCCTGAATCCCCATACCAGTCAGGAAAGCAATCCCGTTTAACATTGGAATATCATATTCTTTACCACCCTTTGTAATAGAAATATAGACATCCGCCGATTTAATATAGCTGTTTAGAGACTTAATATCGACTGCCTCAACATTTGCTTTGATTTTATTTTCATCTAAAATTCTTTTTACCTTTGAAGCTACTGTCTGACTTGTTGCTACACCACTTCCGCAAGCTACGATAACATTTTTCATTTTAATTTCCTCCTGTTAAAAAAGTATTTAGTTTTTTCTCAAGCTGTTTTGTATCTTTTTCCTCGAAAATTATTTTGGAGAACTCCTCTGTCTGGAAAAGCTCCATTAATGTTGAAAGCAATATCGTCTGGTTCTTTGGTTCTGTAATTCCAAGGAAGAAAATAAGCTTTACACTTAATTCCTCACTGGCATTTCCCATGTTTTGAAATTCAAGCTCATCCCGCAGTTGAACAAGGTAAATAAAAGGAGTTTTTACATGAACAGCATCCGTATGCGGGATAGCAATATTACAGTAATTTGTTCTTAAACCGGTAGGAAAACTACGCTCTCTTTGAATCAGGGCATCCTGATAAGAACCTTTTACATATCCCTGTGACACTAGGTCCTGAGCTACCTCTTCAAAAAGCTTTTCCCTGCTTGGATAAGGGTGATTCAATTTCATTAATCTGGAGCTAAATAAGCTCTTGAATTCCATCTTTGCATCTCCTTTCGATGAGCTTAAATGCGTCTTTATCGGTAGAATTATATAAAGTATCCATAAACTCAATATCCATAAAAAGACTATTTAACTGTAATAATTTTTTCACATGAGAGTTATCTTTATTAGGAGATAAACATAAAACACAAGTCTTTATCCTGGGATTGACCACAAGCTGAAAGTCTTCACAATATGCACCATCGTTATGATGTGCATGAGGCAAGTAGACTTCCGGACCAATCAGCATAGATTCATATTTCTGTTTGAAGATGTGCAAGGCTGCACCTGTATACGCAGGTGCAATGGATTCTCGTTCCTGCATTTTCTCCAAGCCAATTTGCGCCATTTCAAAAATATTATTCACGTGGACAATGCTGACCTGTTCCTGTCTTAAAATTGAATAGCTTGTATCTGTATTTTCTTTGTCATCCTGAAAGAAACGATGTGCTTTCTCCTTGATATCCTCAAACTTTTCTTCTGGTATGACGTCACGCAGAAAATTCATTAATTGTTTTGTTTTAATACTTGGATTGGCAACAATATGGTTCTCTACCTTATTGATAAATTCTTTTCGCTTTTTTTCATCGAAAAGATTGACCATAACAAAAATTTTCTTATCTGTCTGAAGCGGAGCGGTAGTAAAAACAATATCGATATCTGGATTCTCCTGATAAAATCGCCGCTCGCTATATGTTCCCAGGAAATTGATATTTGGGAACATATCCTTCAGCTGTACATTCATTAATTCAGATATGGAGTGACCACTCTGACATACGACAATTGCTGTGACTTCTTTATTATTCTGATAAGCATCATTGTTGACCTGATACATATGTCCAAGCACAATCATAGAAAGGTAAACAATTTCAGCTTCACTAAGAGTTATCTTTTTATACTCATCTACAATTTCCTTAATTACTTCATAGACGGGATAATATCGATTAATAAAGTCCTTTTGTATAGGATTTTCAAGGGTTAAACCCAATCGTTTCCTGATTAAAGCAGGGCTTAGATGCTGCATTAATTTTTTCTTAAATTGATTATCCTGGAAGTTGAATGCCAGCCTGTCCTCCAGCTTTTTAATAATAAAGAAAACAAATTCTTCTACTTCCGTTTCACTTGCCAGACTTGAATCCAGGTCAATTCGATTAGCTCCCAGGAAGATTAAAGATAAATAGGTCAAATCCTGCATTGATAAATTGGGATATTCCCAAAATAATTCTTGAATTTTTTTGAACTCACTCGTCTGATTCAATTCTTGATACTTAATAGACAGGCTCCATTCTTCTTTTATAACGCTTGCCCGTTTAATCATGATCAGAATAATATAGGGCAGCTTTGAAAGATATTCATCACTGAGCGTAATGTTTATCTTTCTTTCGAGCTTTCTGATTCTCTCCGTGAGCAGAAAATATTCACCTTTGGCATGAATTGCTTTATCTTCTAAAAGACTCCTTCCGTTTGGATATAAAAATAATCTGTCTATAATATTAATCAGCTCAGCTCGGATTCTGACTTCATCTCCCGCTAAATAAAAACCATCTTTTCTTGTGTATTGAATAGAAATTCCATCATCTTTTATATCACTGTTAATTGCTTTGATATCATTCGTTAGAGTATTTTTGCTGGCCAAGCAATGATCTGATAGCTCTAATAAAGATAAATATTCACTGTCATCCAGCGCAATCTTTAAAAATGCTATATCTCTCCTTACTTCTGGTTTGAATATTGGAGTCATTTCATCAATGGGAATATGATAATGACTGGCAATATTTTTACTGTGTTTGTGGGGAATATAGATAATTTCATCATTGCTTAAAATAATATCTTGATGGAACTGTGAATTGATTTTACTTTTCAGCTGCTTCAATTCTTCATAGGTTAAATTATAAGAAGTTAAAAGCTGTCGGATGCTGAGATGGTTCTCTTTTAACAAGTCACTTATAATTTGTTTCTCTGAGTACTTCATTCCGCCACCTCCCATTTGTGCACAACCTCATTATAAGACAGAATATTTCGCCATACGTGACTATTCATCACAACTTTGATTTTGGCTGTTTTATTTTTGTGATGAAGTCTGGACTTTTGTTTCTTCATAGAGAATAGCTTATTAGCTTCTGGTGCCCTGTAATTATGCCAACTGAACTAGCAGATTGATAGCAAAGATTTTTTTCAATCCATCAGGTTTCCATTCATGACTATAGCTCAGGTAAAGTAGTTCCCCACAAATATACAGGTTAGAAGAAAGCTCTACTTTCTTCTCTACACAAAAGAAAAACCGGGCAGCCCGCCCGGTTTATTTCTAGTAATAATTTAATTGATAGTCTCATAGAAACCATAATGACTTATTCGGTATTTACTTTAACCTAGTACTATATAAAAATGATAAAGTAACGGAGCAGCAAGCAATTGCTTTAGAAGGAATTAGACACTTTGAGAAGTTCTTAAGTGAAATTGGTATGCCGACAAATCTGTCACAATTAGATATTCCTGATGATAGATTTAACGAAATGGCAAAGAAATGTGTTGAATTTAGCCCAGTTGGCATCCTGTAATCTGCCTATTTTTTATCTTCCTTTCTAGTAGAAGAATTATTTTTTACAAATAAGCTGCATCTGAAGTTGTATATTGTAATTATACCAGTAAATAATGCGCTTACATAAAATTGTGCTTCTAGTAACATTGTGTAATACAGATACTTGCAAAAACATTCTACTTTTCATTGCCAATGTTTTTTCTGTTAAACAACTCTTATCATTATTAATGTATAAAGTTATTCTTCATATTAACTTAGCATTACCTTGGATTATGATTGACACTTTTCTCATTTTTAGTATAGACCAGCATCTCTAGCTTAAATAATACATTCCAAACTTAAAAATATATTAACTTCAACTTCTATATAGCAATAAAAGTGCTATAAAATACAATTTTTATTCGTTTTACATTATTAATTTTAATATTATGATTAATAGTATGAATAATCTTTCATTTAGTAATCAGCTGAGCAACTTAAAGAAAGCGTTATCATTTAAATGGATATCTTATCAACTATTTGTTTCAGACAGAAGGAGATGAAGAAATGACAGAGACTAAGAAAATAAATAATACTCTGGAAAAGAAAAGTATTTTCCATGAGGAAATCTATGGGATTAAATTTCCATTATTCTTGATTATATTATTACCAGCTTTTACAGCTCTTTATATGGACCTCATACCGATAAATATTGTTACATCCTTAATGATTATGATGGGGTTAGGCGGATTATTGATTTGGATAGGTAATGTCATCCCTATTTTTTCTGACTTTGGCGGCGGTACTATTCTCTGTATCCTGCTTCCTGCCGTCTTAGTATATGCAGGTATTCTGCCAGAAAATACGTCGGAGCTGGCAGAAAGCTTTTACAGCCAATTTGGTTTCTCAGATTTCATTGTAGCTGGCTTAATCGTAGGGAGTATATTAGGAATTAAGAAGGAAGTTCTGATTACTGTAGCGGTTAAAATGCTCATTCCTTTATTAGCAACTATATTACTGGGAGCATTAGTTGCAGGTATTTTAGGACAAGTATTCGGATTTGGATTTAAATACACTATTCTGATGATGGTTGCGCCGATTATGGCCAGTGGTATAACAACAGGTGCTATCCCATTATCAGAGATATATGCCAGTAACTTAGGCGGAACTCCAGCAGATTATTTTGATATTTTGGCTCCAGCTGTGATGGTCTCTAATATTATTTGTATCCTTCTTGCTGCAGTATTAAATTATTTAGGAAAAAGAAATAAAAATATGTTCGTAAAAGGTTTTTCCGGGGAAGGAAATCCACTACGAAAAAGCGCAAATAATTTCCAGCATAACAAAGAAAAAAATCTGATAGAATCTCTCCGTAATGTCGGCATAGGGATGATGATAGCTGGGGGATTATATGTATCAGGCTCTCTTTTAAGTGAATTAATCCCTACATTCCATACTTTTGTTTGGATTATTATCATAGCTGCCATCCTAAAAGTAACGAACATTCTTCCGGAATATATTAATATCGGGGCAGAAGTCTGGTTTAACTTCATCACTAAACTTTGGGTACCAGCTATACTTGTAGCAATAAGCGCAAGTTTAATAGATATTAATCGTGTTATTTCTTTGATACTGAATCCATCTCATATGTTCTTAGTTACTATCATTGTTATTGTTTTAGCTACTATTGCCGGATTTGCCGGCTGGCTAATTGGCTTTTACTTTATTGAATCCTCCATTATTTCCGGGCTTGCTCTAGCCGATATGGGAGGAACCGGAGATATAGCTGTATTAAAAGCAAGTGATCGAATTCAGCTATATCCATTTTTACAAGTAACGACTCGTATCGGGGGTGTACTAACGCTTATTGTGATGGGGATTGTAGCTTCTATTTAGTAGAAAAGAGATGCTGCAGGAACAGCATCTCCCTTTATTTCACATTTTGAAAATAGGTATGAAAATGATCGATAGCAGAACGTTTGGATGAGCTTGGATTTTTATGAGTAAGCTCATAGCAAGTATACGGTGGAGGAGATTCAGAAAAATGTTGAATAGATACATCATGATTGCGGCTGGATGTTTTGGCAATCCATTCAGGTACAATAGCCCAATAAACTGGATTCTTTAAAATATCTAACAGCAAATGAATATCGTCTATTCTGATTTTTTGAATACTTAAAGGGTCCCACCAATAATTATGCCATCCTTTAAATTCTTCGCCCCATGGCATAAATAATTCATATTGCGGATCTAACTCTAAAGGATGTACTGTTGCATTTTTAATAGAACCAGAACGAATAAGTACCAAATCAGATTCAAAGCATTTCTTTACATGTACATTTTCAAAGTTTCTATGAATCAAAGCATAACCGATATCCAATGTTTTATTATCAACACCAGCATAAATTTCACTGGAATGGAGGGTATGACAATTAAGATATATGGAAGGCGTATTATTAATCTCTTTATAGATATTATGCAAAAAGAATGTATTAAAGCTATCTATAGATCCTATATTGAGATCTAACTTTGGACCATCTTTTTTCAATATTTGCAGGTCATTATAAATGTTTTCCCATTGTTCAGCTAACCTTAAAAACTCTTCACCGGCAGGAGTCAAAACAATATTCTTCACTCCTTTGCCGCGTTCGATTAATTTAAAGCCCAGCTCTTTTTCGGCAACATTTAATCGTTGACTTACAGTTGTCTGAGCAACATACATATGCTCAGCTGCTGCACTGATAGACTTTTTTCGAACAATGGTCAAGAACGTCGGGATAAAATTCAAATTCATTTTTAATGCCTCCTTAATATCAAAAAAAATGCTATTTAATAATCTATATATCTATTTTACATTATAAATATAATATTTACACTAATCTTATGATTCGAATAATTAGATATAACAACTAACATGATGGAAGGGAAGTGTGTCTATTGGCAAAATATAAGGTCTTTCTTAATGAATATATTGATGAAGAAGCTATAGAACTTCTAGAAAAACACGCTGATATTACAAATAATTTAGAGAAAATAAGTGAGGTTGATGCAATTATTCTGCGTACCTTCCCTGTTTCTCGCAAGCTTATTGAAAACGCTCCAAAATTAAAGGTAATCGGAAAACACGGGGTCGGCTATGATTCCATAGATATAGAAGCCGCTAAAGAACACGGGGTCAAAGTAGTCTATACTCCGGAAGCGAATATTCAATCCGTATCTGAATTAATTATTGCATTGATGACAAATGCAGCACGCCGAATTAGTTTAAGTTTTGAAAAAGGAAAAAATAATCAATTAACATCGATTGGTCCCAAAAATCTTATAGGCTATCAATTAAACAAAAAAATATTAGGATTAGTTGGTGCTGGAAAAATTGGATTAAATACAGCGAGAATAGCTAAAAATGGTTTTAACATGAAAATTATTGCATTCGATCCACTCATCAGTAGAGAACAATGCGAGGAGCTAGGCATTGAGAAAATAGATAATCTGAATGATCTCTTAAAATTATCAGATTTTGTATCTATCAGTGTCCCATTAAACAAAGGTACAAAGCATTTAATAAATAAAGATAATCTCAGTTATATGAAATCAAATGCCATTTTAATAAATACTTCCAGAGGAGGAGTTGTTGACGAGACAGCTCTATACGATGCGCTGAAAGAGAATAAAATCTTTGCTGCTGCCAGCGATGTTTTTGTAAATGAACCCCCAACGGGTGTCAATCCTCTACTTCATTTAGAAAATTTTATTGGTACCCCCCATATTGGAGCAAACACTAAAGAAGCGGCAAAATTAGTAGGGTTAACTATTGTTCAAGAAGTACTGTTAGTTTTAGAAAATAAAGAACCGAAATATAGAGTAATTTAAGCCAAAGAAAGGAAGCATATTATGACAATTGGAAAACGTATCATAAATCATAAGCAAAGAAAGGAAGAAAGTTTAATAGAAGCATTCCGACATTGTAATAGCGCAAATGTATCTGATTGCATGGAGCGCTTATACAGTATGAACGCTTATATCAGACCAATAGGTACAGGGAGAAAAATAGTTGGACAGGCTGTAACTATCAAGGCAGCCCTTGCCGATAATCTATTATTCCACCAAGCCCTGTTAATGGCTGAGCCAGGTGATGTGATTGTGGTAGATTCCGGCAGAGATATGAATTATAGTGTCTGTGGAGAAATTATGTATTCCTATGCCAAAAGCAAAAAAATAGCCGGATTTATTGTGGATGGTTGTGTACGTGATGTGGATTATCTGTTAGCAGAAGATTTCCCTGTATTTGCAGCTGGAATTACAGGTAGAGGTCCCTACAAAAAAGGGCCTGGTGAGATCAATGTTGATATTTCATGCGGAGGCCAAGTCGTACATCCAGGCGATATTATATTAGGTGATGAGGACGGGATAGTTGTAATTCCTCCAAATGAAGCTGGTCAGATTCTTGAAAAGGTAGCCATTTTAAAAACTAATGAAGAGAATTCTTTAGCCCAAATAAAAAATGGTCAATGGGAGAGCAGTAAGCTGGCTACGCAAGTTGGTGAACAATTAAGAAAGGATGGATACTTGTTTTTATAATTTTGTAAGATTCTCTCTCCTTTTCTTTTAAAACTATACGGTATATTGTGTGATGATATCTGTATTTTCTTCAATAATAAGGAACGGGGCTATTTATATTATCTACAGCCTCATTCCTTATTTTTTGTTAGGAGTGAAGAGCATAAATAGGATTTTTCCTATACAGCTTATTAAACTTAAATCTCGATAGTTGTGATAAAAAAAGACAAGGGCTTTTTTTATAGAATATGCGTTTATAACACGCAATTACAGACGAAAACAATCTTCTACATCGTTGCTTTCCATCTCTCTATCAATATTTAAGATATTACATGGTAAATCCAAAAATTATTCATTTGCTTGAATGCACCCCGAAATCCTTGAAAACAATCCTTCATAATCAATATCCGCAAAATCAGTAACATCCATCTCATATAAATATCCAAGAGAGAAACAATCATATCCTCTCGTTTTACATCTTTCTACAAACTCGCTATACTCCAGCAAATTCTCTCTTCGCAGACCCTCAGAAAGCACATCTCCTTTATGGTATACCGTCAGTAAATGCCCCGGGTGCCTGTCATCCTCCAGATCTCTTTTTTTCTGTCTGTCGAATAAAACATTTAAATCCGCTGTCAGACGAATGGTCATTACTTGGTAATTATAATGTTGAACCAGATATTCCAAACGGTTCTTTTGCTTTTTACTGAACGGATAATCTGATAACACATAATCCCTCTGTTGAAAATGTTCCTCCATTTTTGTGTAATAGTCATCAACACTTTTTTTATTAAGTACTTCTTTTTCCTCCAGGTTATTAAACCCGAACAAATCCCAATTCTCCTCCTTCATTTCATCCAATGATAACATTTGAAAAATAGGAAACCTCTGTTGTATTTTTTTTGATAAATAGGTCTTCCCTGTTCCAGGATAACCGCCTATTAAAATAAGTTGACTCATTTTATCTATCCTTTACTCATATAGATAGCTCGATTTCTAGGTGATGCCTGTCTGCTCTGTAAAATGTGGAAACAAATTCTCTGGGCACATTATTAATATCATAGGAGACACGTTTTATTTGAATGATAGGGCTGCCTATATCTACCTGAAGAAGATCGGCCAGCTTCTCTTCAGCCAGAATAGAATAAATTTCCTGTTGAGCATAGGACCATTGTATATTATAAAAGTTTTTCAAGAATGCTCTCAATGACTCTTTTGAAAAGTCCCGATTATATACTTCTGGAACAAAGTTATACTCGTAATAATTTAATTCCAGATAGGACGGTTCTTTGTCTGCGCACCGTAACCTCTTCAAGCAAATTAAAGGAGTATTTACCTCAACCTTCAGTCTTAATGCAAGTTCATCATCTGCCGGCTGAATATTCACATCAATCGTATGCTTACTTACTATTGTTGAATCCGCCTGATTCTTCTTACTGTAGCTGATTACTCTGTTCAAATCATTTTTAGGTTTCAAAGCTGTAACAAATGTTCCTATTCCTCTTCTTTTTTTGACTAATCCGTCGTTTGCCAGCATCTCCATTGCTTTTCTGGCAGTTGCTCTGCTCACATGGTAGCTTTCCATCAGTTCACTTTCAGCAGGAATCATATCACCGACACGATATTTCCCATTCATGATATCCTGAAATAATAAACTGTATATTTGATAATATAATTGTTCTCTTCCACTGAAATCTAATTTATTCATATTCCAACCTCCCTGGCCATCTACTAATCCATCCATTCACCACCTGCCAGATTAATAGATTGACCAGTTAAATAACTTGAATTATCCGTTAAAAGAAATATGGCAGCGTTTATTACATCTTTTATTTCTACCAGTCGATGCATCGGAATATTTTTCTTAAAATAATCCATTACTTCATCTGGTTCAATATCCCTTTTTTTTGCATAATCATATTTTAATTTTTCCCACATCTCTGTATGAACAATACCTGGACAGAGGGAATTTATACGAATGCCTTTGTCGGCGAATTCTTTTGCAATAGACTGTGTTAATCCTATGACTCCAAATTTACTTGCGCAATATACCGTCTGCCAGGAGCTGGCTTTTTTCCCGGACAGGGAAGCCATATTCAGGATTTCCCCGCCCCCGTTTTCCAACATTTTTTCTACTGCAACCTGGCAGCATAAAAATGTCGCTTTCAGATTTACATTTAAGGTTAAGTCCCAAAATTCCTCTTCACTTTCAAGAAATGGTTTCATTTGAGAGACTCCAGCAGAGTTAATCCACGAAGTAATCAATCCCAGTTTCTCCTCCACTTCATTCGCCCGCTCATGAATCTGCTTTTTACTTGTCACATCGCACGGAAAAAACTCGGCACTTCCTCCTGAAGCTCTTATCTCTTCAACGACTTCTGTTCCTTTTGCTTCATCTAGATCAAAGATTGCTGCCTTTGCACCTCTATTACAAAAATCTTTAGCCAGTGCTGCTCCCATGCCACTGCTTCCACCAGTGATTACAAATACTTTTCCGTCTAATCTCTCTGTATTCATATGCTCACACTGCCTATCTCAAGTACTCGGAAATACTGACAGGATTATCCTGCGGCATCACCTGTATATATACATTTACCTTTTTGTCCAGGAGCTCATTAAATTGTTCCATTTCTTCACCGTTTGTTGAAATATTTTTATATAAAACGGTCCTATCCTTTCTTGCTCCCATTCCTCCTACGTCTATTTCATCAATATTAATACCGTTATCCACTAAATAATTTAATACTTTCGGGCCTTTTACCAGCAGGATAGTGGGTGCATCTAAACCCTGCTCAAAAAATCGGACGCCATCCTCTTTTGTAAAAATGCCGATTGCTATTTCTTCCGGCACAGCCATTTCAAGCACTTCAATCATGTATTCATCATTAGCCGTGTCATCGTCTACAATAACTACCTGATCTGCTCCTCTGTTTTTTATCCAGGCTGTCATAACCTGCCCATGGATAAGCCTATCATCGATTCTTGTCAACACTAAGTTTTTCACGTTTACTTTTCTCCCCTTCTTTAAATAATTTCGCCTGAACACCTAATGAGCTTTCACTTGTTACTTTATTAACCAATTCTTCTAAGCTTTTATCTCGTGATTTTTCAAAACACAGCGTCAGCAGCATCGGTAAATTCATCCCTGAAATTAAACCGATCTTATACTGCTTCGCCAAATATGCCGCACTTTGAAAAGGAGTGCCTCCTGGAATATCAGATAATATAATTGTTTCTTGTTCACTATCTGTATGATTCTCTTTGATGGCCTCCGCCAGCTTTATCCTAAACTCTTCCGGCGCTTCTCCTTCATTTAAAGAGACCGCTTTAACGCCAAAGTCCTCTCCTGCCACCATTTTTAAGCTTTGTAATAAACCTTGGCAAAAAGCTCCATGACTGATTAATATAACATTGACCATACATTCACCTCATTGTTATCCGTTATATCCTAAAATTCCTAAATAATAGCCGGCAATCCCCAGTACGAATATTGCCAGTATAATCCAGCCAGTATTGACTTTTCTTTTCAACATCCACCAGACAAATAGTGTAATTCCTAATGGGATCAATCCCGGTGCAAGGGAATCTAAAACACTTTGAAAGGTGGTCGTTCCTTCTCCAATATCTATTGATAAAGGTGTCATCACTTTGACCAGACTGGCTGCTAAAGCTCCGACTACCATTAATCCCACTATGCTGAAGGAATTAATGATACGATCAATCGTCCCGCTTTTCAGTATTTTAAGCAATGATGTCTTTCCTTGCTTATATCCAGTGAAGAACATCATGTAACCGCATCCATAAATGAGTAATTCAAAAATTAACACTGCCAGAATTGGACCTAGATAACTTCCTTCCAAGGCCAGCGAAACGCCAATCCCGAAGATAACAGGGAAAAGAATTCCTTGCATCACCGTGTCTCCAATACCAGCTACAGGTCCCATTAGTCCTGTCCGCACTGAATTAATATCATTTTCACCTATATCCTGCCCGTTGGCACGTGCTTCCTCCATCGAACAAGCTATACCGTTAATAATCGGGCCAATTGTATGAGGCTCCGTATTATAAAAGATCATATACTTTTTCAGCTCTTCTACTTGCTCATCCTTGGTATCATATAATTTTCGTATCGGTGTTAACATGAGATTGGCAGATCCCAAGGCTTGTAATCTCTCATAATTATAACAAGATTCTGCAGAGGTAGACCATAACCATGTTTTAACCAGGGTCGCTTTCGATAACCTCTTCGTATATTCCTCTGCCGGCTGTATCGCATTTGCATCGCCAGTAACGGTAACTGGATTGATTTTTTTATCTACAGTCAGCCGTTTTACTGTTTTTCCTTTCTTTTCTTCTGCAGGCTTGCTGCTATTATAATATAAGATAATAGCTATAACCGCTGCGAATATTGAGACTCCCGTTATTCCCAGGCCGGAGTATACAGTAAGGAAGAAACCGCCGATAAACCATGGAAGAAGCTTTTTCTTTCCTAAATAATTCAAAAGCATGGCAATACCAAGAGCTGGCATGATTCCCCCGACAACCTCTAAAGCACTGATAACACTTTCGGGAACAGTTTCTATTAAATTCTGTGCCCAGCCGCTTCCTGAAACAACCAATAAGTATGCCGGCACACCATATAATATAAAAGCTACAAAAAACGAAGGTACATAATTCATCAGCCGCACTCCACGCAGATTACCTTTTTCCAGCAATTTATCTGCCCGATGAATCCATGCAGCATTTACAGTCATATACACCTGGTTTAACAATAAGCCAAACATACTGAATGGTATAGCAAATGTAATAGCCAGTGTAGGTTCTGCTCCAGATAATAATGTCATAGCTGTACCGAATACACCAGCAACGATTGTATTGCTGGGCATTGTCCCGCCTGCGGAAATCCAGCCCAGATAAATCAATTGTATATTTGCTCCGGCTAACATTCCCATCATCGGATCGCCCATAAATACTCCGACAAGCGTCCCTGTTACTAATGGATATACCAGACATTTTGTGATAGGCCCGAAAAACCACCATTGTCCTAATGTTGCCAATAAAGCTATCAATATCCCCGATAAAACCATTTGATTCACCCCTCTAATGGATTAATTTAATATTCTCCGCTCAGATAAACCATTACTTTACCTTTTTTTGAATGTGTCAGGTTCTGTAATTCGGTTCCAATTTCATCTAAGTTAAGCTCGGCACTAATAATTTTCTTTGTATCAATTTTTCCTTCTTCCAATAAATTAATTGCTCTTTGCGAGGTATGAGGATTTAAATAGGAAGTATAAATACTTACCTCTTTTTTATAAGCTTCAAATTGATTAAAACTTACGAATTCATCTGGATTACCTAATCCAAATAGGAGTACCTTCCCTTTCTTACCTGCTATTCTTATCGCCTGCTCCATTGTCTTTTTTAAGCCGATACATTCAATGACATAATCAACATTTATCTCTTGACTGATATCTTCAATTTCCATATCACTTACTGCTTCTGAAGCTCCTAACTCGATTGCCAGCTTTCGCTTCTCTGCTTCTTTCTCCACTACAATAATTTTTGCTGCCCCAGAAAGGGAGAGCAACTGCAGCATTAAAGAGCCTATTGCGCCCATACCATACATGACAACTGTTTTCCCGCTTTCCATTTCTATTAGATCCAGTCCATGGACAGCGCATGATAGCGGCTCTGTAAAAGCAGCACTTTTCAAATCAAGCGAATCTGATATAAGGTAGACATTTTTCTCAGGAGGGTATACATACTCACAAAACCCCTTTGCTACCCCGTGCCGTTCATGGCAAAAGTTAGGGAATCCCTGCTTGCACCAATTACATTTTCCACATCCATAGCTAGGATCACAGGCTACACGATCTCCCGGTTTAAATAAAGTACAATCAGGTCCAACTGCTTCAACGACGCCTGAGCATTCGTGCCCCAGGATAATGGGAGGGATGACCACACTTGCACCGTTCATCCCCTGGAATTTATGAATATCCGTGCCACAGAGTCCGCACCAGGCGACTTTGATTTTCACCTCGGACTCTTTTGGTTCCCGATTTGGAATATCTCTTACTTCATATTTATAATCTCCAATATAAAATCCAGCCTTCACGATGTATTACCTCAACCTTCTATATTTTTGAATAGCTGTATCTTCCTCTCAACAATTTCTTCAATCACTTCTAATCCGGGAATAATATTATTTCTGCTCGATACATTTTCTTTGTTCTTATCGTACAATTCCTTTGATTTTTGATTCCATCCAACTAATAATTCGGTTCCTACATTAAATTTTCTAATACCTAAATCGATGACTTTTTTAACGTCTTCATCTTTAACTCCTGTTCCTCCATGAATAACTAATGGGATACTTACTGCATCTTTTATCATCTCAAGCTGCTCAAAATCGATAGATGTTTTTGATTTGTATTGCCCGTGATTGGTGCCGATAGCGACAGCAAGTGCATCAATCCCTGTCAGTTCGACAAAGTCAGCTGCGTCCTTAGGATTCGTTAATTGCACCTCATCCTGATTAACGATAATCCCCTCCTCTGCGCCACCAATCGTTCCTAATTCGGCTTCCACACTTACGCCAAATCTTTTAGCATACTCTACCACGCGCTTTGTCCCCAGAATATTTTCTTTTAAGGGAAAGGAAGAACCATCATACATTACAGAGCTGAATCCCGAATCAATTGCCTTACGAATATCATCAAATTCTTTAGCATGATCCAGATGCAATACTGCATCGACACCATATTCTTCTGTCATCGATTTACATACAGCCACCAAATTTTGATAGCCGATATAATTGGCAGTTCCGCTGCTGACTTGAACAATGACTGGTGATTTCTGTCTATATGCAGCCTTGATAATTGATGGAAACATTTCTAAATTATGCGTATTAAAAGCCCCTATTGCCATATTTAAGTCATCAGCTTCTTGTAAAACTTCTTTTAATGTGACATACATGATTTATAATCCTCCAACCTGCTTATTTACTTCTGATACTCTCTAAATCCCGGATAGACCTAAACGTCCGGATGTTATAATATTTAAATATACGTATATTTATTAATTTCATTATATAGTAATAAAAACGCTTTCAGTCGCTGATTAAGTGAAAATGTTTCCCGAAAAATCAGCTAAAACAGGTAATTTTGAAAACTTATTCATCATATAGCATCTTTGTTTTTCATAGATTGCTGATTACAGAATTAGGAGGATTTAAGATGATTATCCAGCTGGATAAAGAAATTTACGAAAGACTTTCTGAATCTGAAGCTCTTGTAATAGATTATATAAATCAAAATGAAGATAAAATTCCTGTAATGTCGATTACCAGTATTGCTGAAAAATCGTTCACCTCTTCAGCTACCGTTTCCAGGACCATACAAAAATGCGGCTTTTCAGGAATTTCAGAGTTAAAGTTCAAAATTTCAGAACAAAAACAAAAAAAAGGAGAAAACCATTCTCCTTATGAAGTCAATAAAATTTTGGCAAAGTCTTTTCGTGAATGTACTTATACGATAGACAATATAAGCACCACTGCCATACTCGATACGATTAAATTCATAGAAAACGCCAATCGTGTATATATTTTTTCAAGAGGATTTACAGCTCTGGTAGCAGAAGAGTTCCAAATGTATTTACAGCTGGTAGGATTTAATACGGTAATTGTCAAGGATGTTATGTGGATGCTTAATGCAGGGAAAATTGTCAAAGAAGGAGATTTAGCCATTTTTATTACGATTCAAAGTACCACTCCTGAATTAGCACGTGCTGCAAAGGCTATTAAGACTAATAATGCCAAAATAGTTACTATCTGTTGTAAACCGGGAACAAAATTAGAGGAACTATCAGATATAACCATTCTTGGACATACCGAAAATATTATGAAGATTAAAGGATTGGATGTTTATTCCAGAATCCCTTTAAACATCATTACCCGGACAATTATAGAATATATCAGTAAATGAATAGATTTTCATAATGCTTTCTTATTCCTTCTATTTATGGAACCATTTACATTGCAAAATTGAGTACAATTATATTAGTAATGAAATTCTCAATATGAATGGCAAGGAGGTAATCAAATGAGTATTCTTTCTATCGGCCAGGCAGTTTACGATATAACATTCCCTGCCGATACACCGATTGTTGAAAATCAAAAATACCGTATTCCGCAAAGAATAGAATGTATGGGAGGACCTGCTGCAAATGCAGCTTATCTGTGCGCACTGTGGGGAAGCAGGACTTCACTTATAGCACGTATTGGAGAGGATTTATTCGGCCAGAAAATAATGGGGCAATTAAGGACTGCCGGAGTTGATACTGGCTCATTAAAAATGGATAATCAGCTGGCTACCAGTATCAGCTGTATCATTGTTAATCAGCAAAATGGTCACCGGACCATTCTAAATAATCCTTTGCCTCAGGAAAATTTTGAGATAAAATGGCCGGATCACTCACCAGACGTCATTCTCATTGACGGGCATGAAAAAGAAAGTATTCTTAAAGCAGTCGAAAGATACCCGCAGGCAATTACGCTAATGGACGCCGGAACTTTTAAACCGGAACTTTTAGATATTATTAAAGCTGTTGATTATCTGGTCTGTTCCAAAGACTTCGCCTATCAATATTCCGGAGTAACTATCGATATGAATGATGATCAAACCTGGAAGGACACCTTTTCCAGACTGGAGGAAATAAACGCAAATACGATCGTAATTACCCTTGGGAGTTATGGGTCTATCTACAAAAAGGGAGAAAATATTTATCATATTCCCCCTTTTACCACAGAGGCTGTTGATACTACGGGGGCAGGAGATATATTCCATGGGGCTTTTGCCTATTGCTTAGATAATAATTATTCTTTAGAAGATACTATACTGATTTCTTCACTAACCTCTTCCATTTCTGTGGAATCGCTTGGGGGACAGCTCTCCATTCCAACTTTAGAGAACGTTCGGAATCGAAAAAGAGAAAGGGGAATAGAAATAAATATTTGATAAACTTCCATTTATCAAGGTAAAATGTTGAAAGGGTTATATTGACCAAGAATTACAATAAAAACTGCATGAGCAAGAAAGTGTTTATATTTAGTAGAAATGGCTATTTTTTATAATGAAAATTATTAGTATAGAAACTCAAAGTTCAAACGCCCTCATAAAAATCACAGAAAAACAATGAAAATACACTGTTTTCCTGTGATTTTCCATTTATCCATCTACTAATTCTTATCCAACACTGCTAAGGCCTCTATCAGCAAATCTACAAACTTATCTCTATCTACTTCGTCCAATACCAAAGTGTTTTTTGTTTTATCGGAAACGAATCTTTTATCAGCAAAGGTCAAACCTCTTGCGGTTCCATCTGTCACAACATCAACTGAATAGAAGCATCCAGAAAATATGTCCGGATTTAATATATATGCGATAGCACATAGATCATGTATCGGACTGTTAGTAAAGCCAAATTGTCTCCCAGATTGATTATAGAAATGGAGCAGTTCATAGGCCAGATGACTCACTCTGCCTTTATGCTGCAATGATTCAATTTCATCTACTGTTATTTCTGCTTTCTCGGTAACATCCAATCCAGACATGACAATGGGAAGATCTGATTGAAATATAATCTTCGCTGCTTCCGGATCTACATAGATATTAAATTCAGCAAGGGGGGTTATATTACCATGATCCAGCCCTCCCCCCATAATGCTGATATATTCTATTTTATTTTTTATCTGAGGAAACACTTTTAGCAGCAATGCTATATTTGTCAAAGGACCTAACCCGACTAAAATCACCTTGTGATCACATTCCATAATTTTATTGTACATAAATAGAACAGCATTGTCGGAAGCAATCGGGTATTTTTCACCATGAAAGTAAGGGCCATCCATTCCGCTGTCTCCATGTGCTTCCGGAGCAATACGTAAACTTTTCGTTAGAGGTTCTGCTTGCCCGGTCGCTAAAGGGATACTAGAATCAACATACTCCAATATATTTTTTGCATTAGCAGTGACTTTTTCTAATGTCTGATTTCCACCAATGGTTGTCACACCTAGAATATTTATTTTCTTTTTATTAGCAATCGCAGTTATGATGGCTAATGCGTCATCGTGTCCCGGGTCGCAATCAATTATAATATGTTTCATTTTTATCCCTTTCCAGCAGTTCTTCTATCGTGAGAATTCCTTTATATCCCAAGGTATCTGCTAATTGACATATAAACGGTTGTTTTAAATCACTTAATTTCAGAAGTTCTTTATCCCAGAAAATTTCTCTTGGCGAAGCATCTCTTCTTTTTTGCTTATTTGCCAAAACAATAACTCGCTTAAATTCACGAACAACAAATTCCATATCATGTGTAATTGTAATAACTGTCTTGTTTTGATTTGCTAAATGACTAATCAGCTTGCCTAAGCGTTCTATTGATTCTCTATCCTGCCCTGCCGTGGGTTCATCTAAAATAATTACATTTGGATCAGTAGCCAACACTGCTGCAATGGTAATAAATTTCCTTTTAGAATATGGCAGATTATATGGATGTTCATTTAAGGATTCTTTCAATCCGCAAATTTCGGCTGCAGCCTCCACTTTGTTCTTCATCACAGCTGATTCCAGCTTTTGATTTTTCAGGCCATACGCAATTTCTTTATAAATAGTATCTTGAAAAATTTGATCATCCGGGTTTTGGAATACATAACCGATCATTTTAGAAATCTCTGCTGTTGTCGCTTTTTTTGTAGAAAGGTTATTGACGAATACCTCGCCTTCTGTTGGTATCAGCAGCCTGTTCATTAATTTAACTGCTGTTGTTTTACCAGCACCATTCTGTCCGATAATAGCGGCTGATTCACCTAAATCAAAATCTAAATTCATATTTTGGACAGCTTCATACCCATTCGCATAAGAATACGATACATTTTTTAGAGAAAGGTAGGACATTTATGCTTCACCATCCTTATTTAAATGATCATAAACTTCTTGAACCGTTAATGGTACCTGACTTGCTGATGAACCATTCGCCTCTGCTTTTTTGATAAAATATAAAGCCACTTGAGGTAATTGTCCCCCATACTCTACTACTTTGGGATCCGATAGTATCTCTTTCACCGGCCCCTGCATAACAAGTTCTCCACAACTAATTAATAAAATTTCATCACAATATGCAGCCAGTAAATCTACCTTATGTTCTACCAGTAAGATTGTTTTACCTTGTTTTTTTAATAACTGAATGATTTCAAAAATATCTTCGGTACTTTTAGGATCCAATTGTGAAGTTGGTTCATCTAAAATAATTATTTCTGGATCAAGTGCAACAACTGATGCAATAGCTACCCTTTGTTTCTGTCCTCCGGATAGTTCAAAAGGGTTTTTATCTATTAAGTCTTCTAATTGGAACATTTTCAAAATCTCATTAACTTTCTGGATCATCTTGTCACGTGAGACACCTATATTCTCCATGCCATAGGCGATTTCTTCATAGACAGTATCTTTTACTCCGGATAATTGTGTGAAAGGGTTTTGGAATGAATAACCAATAATAGTTGCCAGATCACCAATGTTATAATCATTGATATTTTTCCCCTTTATCATAACCTCTCCAGTCAATTCCCCTTTATATAACTCAGGTATAAACCCTCTGATGATATTGCATATTGTTGTTTTTCCGGATTCATTTGCCCCTGTTAAACCGTAAACACATCCTTTTTCCAAGTCCAGAGAAAAGGAATGGATGGTCTGTTTTTCTTCTAAGGGATAAGTGTAGTTAATATTTTTTAATGATATAATACTCATAATTTTATCCTCCAAACAATATACACGATGAGAACAAGTATACAAAATATCATGATAATATAATCGAATTTTTGTTTTTTCAACTCATAAATCGATGTCTTTTTGGCTTTTGAAGAAAATGCACGTGACTCTAAAGCAAGTACTCTTTCTTCGATTTGCTGAATAGAAGACAGAACTAGAGGGCCAATCATAGGAATAAATGCCTTCGCTCTGACGAACAGGTTTCCTTCCGTTTCAATTCCCCGTGATTTCTGAGCATCTGCAATGGTTCTAGATAAGTTCAGCATCTGAGGAATAAGTTGAATCGTAGAAGCAATCACAAAGGTTACCTTTTGCGAAACACCTGATTGCTCTAAAGCATAAACGATATCTTTAACTCGTGTGACCTGGAAAAACCAAATGATGCTTGAACTGATGGCAACGATTTTGGATGTCATCGTTAAACTTGTCATTAAGCCTATTTGAGAGAAATGGATAAATGCCCATATTTGTTGAGAATCCTCATTCACAATAAGAAAAACCTGAAAGATAAAAATAAATATTATAAGAATTGGAATAGATTTCATAAACGTTGCTAAAAATTTTATCGCTGTCCCTGAAAAGAGACTTATTAGAAAGATGAATAGAAAAATCATATACTGAAATATAAATCCGGGTACAAACATGCTCAACAGAATAATCAGTATTATAAAAGTAAATTTGGAAGAAGGATACAAATTCCCTATGCGGCTATCCATTTACGTTCACCTCTTTCTTAATATAAGGTGCACCGTAATTTAATTTAATTAAAAATCTGTCTGGTACTTTTCTGATAATCAGCCAGCTGATTCCAAAATTAATAATGGTATTGACTGCTCCTGAAATGAGATTTGTAGATACAACGGAATTCCATAATTCCCTGCCTGTTGCAAGAAATGTTGCTGTAATTAAATCTGTTCCCGCACCGGTCACACCACCAAAAAGAAAAACAGTTACAATAGCTGCAGAAAATGCCTGTACAATGGTCAAAAGAACACAGGCTATAATGATTCCGAAAATATTTGTATAGAATCTCCATTTGGAAAAGTATCCTGATACAAGGCCAACACTTACTGACACAATGCTAAAGCCTATTGCAATTGGATTCAGCATTCCATTAACAACATTCCCTAAAAGTCCCGCTAAAAGTCCAATCCATGGACCTGCAATCATTGATACCATGATGGTTCCGATTTGATCAATAAACACAGGCAGCTTAAGAATGGTTGATAGTTGATACCCTACCACATTCAATGAAACACCTACTGGAATTAATAACAGTGCCAGTAACGAGAAATCATGCTTTATCCCTCTTTTCATCATCCTGCTCCTTTTTTATTAGATTTTATAATGTATATCCATCAATGGCATCCAGGATAATCTCCTTGCCAAAGATTTGTAATTGAATATACTTAAAGCGCTCTCATTTCCTGGAAGGTTCTCTATGTTTAACCCCAGTATATCCTCCTATAGAAAAAAACTGAAAGGTCAAATGTCCTTTCAGATGTAACTTTTATCTTCACTATTCAAGTAAAATGGCATTGGGATAAGCAGGAAATATGCCCTGCCAATTTGTGAATCGTCTGTATTTAATCCTGATATAAGTATTTGTTAATGTTATAACTTATCTTCGCTAACCCAAATATGCTGTTTCATCTTAATATACTGCTGTTTTGTCATCATTAATTTTCTATTTAAACCAGTTATCTCATCAAGTGCTTTTAATTTTTGTATACTTCTCCCCACAGTGCGAAGACTTATCCCTGTTTGGCTGGCAATATCTTTATAATAATCACCGATATAAATGCTATCCGTTGCTTGTTTCATCGCTTTATCTTCATAATATCGGGTTAAATAATACCGGACTCGATCAATCCCCTGATAATGATAAAACAGACCATCATTTCCAGATCTGCTATATAAATCTTCCGCCAGCAGGACAGAACACCTTCGCAATAGTGAAATATCAGACATTATTAATTGATAGACCATTGCAGAATCAACCTTGATTAATGTAACTTTGGTTAAACATGTAATGGTAGCAATATACTTTTCCCTCCTGGAAATGACTTCAAGCAATCCTATATTCCCGTTCGTCTGGTCCACCTGAAAATAATTATAGTCCTTTCCATCCTCATAATCTCTTAAACCGGTAGCTACTCCCTCTTTAATAAAGTAAACATGTGTCGGGAAATCACCCCTGGAGACAATGACAGTATCTGGTTTCAAAACCATCTCCTTGCCAAACTCATCAAGGAATTCCGAGATAATTGAAAAATTAAACTTGGTTTCGTCTGCGTACTTATCCCACACTCTCTTTAATTTCATTCGATATCTCTCCTGTACTCTATACTAAATGGTTTTATGTTTATATCAGTGGGTCAACACTAATAAATGAATAATTATATTACAAGAGTATACGCTTGATGGAACATTGGCCAATTTCGATCCAGAAAAAAATACACTAAGATGCGTATACCTATCTTAGGATATATATCGCATATTAATTTTAGTTTTTTATTTTATCATACTCTTTTTTGGTTGTACTGCAATTTTCCTGGTAAAGTGGGCTTTTATTCAATGGGATTTTTTCTCTTTATCCTCCTGTGAATGGGCCTGAAACTACGATTACCTGTCCTCTAAAATATACGTGTAATCCTTCTCAAAAAGGGTATCAAGATACTATAGCACTTTAGAAAATTTCCATATTCATTAACATCTTTATCTTTTTAGCAAAGCAAGTAAAGGAGGTATTCAACATGGAATTTTCTTCTCTGATATTTATTCTGCTTTCTTTAGCCGTTTTGGTTTTTGCTATTATTTTTGTTCCAATCGTCTTATTTATCTACATATACTGGAAGGATCGAAAGCAAAAACAACATGCCATTTTGCGCAATTTCCCGCTGCTTGGCAAGATACGATATGTACTGGAAAAAGCAGGTCCAGAGCTCAGACAGTATTTATTTGATGCGGACACCTCTGGTAAACCATTCTCCCGTGATGATTATCGCGATATTATTATGCCTGCCAAATATCATAAAAATATGATCGGCTTTGGTTCCCGGCGTGATTTTGAGAAGGCGGATTTTTATGTAAAAAATGCTGTGTTTCCTAAACAGCAGGAGGAATTAGATGTAGATAATACAAAACAGATTGATTCAAAAATTTACGCCGTACAAGAAGATAATTTATTAAGCCGCAAAGAAAAATTAGAGAATAAACAAATTCAGCCCTGGCTTTTAAACGACAAACATGCAGTAGTTATTGGCCCACACTGTAGAGAACCTTTTCGTGTAAAGGGACTGATTGGTATGTCTGCGATGAGCTATGGCGCATTAGGTGAAAATGCAATTTCTGCCTTGTCTAAAGGGATTGGAATGGCTGGGGGCTCCTGGATGAATACTGGTGAAGGGGGTTTGTCTGATTATCATTTAGCCGGTAATACAGATATCATTGCCCAAATTGGTCCCGGGCTTTTTGGTGTCCGTACAAGAGCAGGCGATTTCAGCTGGGATTTACTAAAGGAAAAGAGCGAAATCACGCAGGTCAAAGCTTTTGAGCTTAAGCTTGCGCAAGGAGCAAAAACCCGTGGAGGGCATGTCGATGCAGAAAAAGTAACAGAAAAAATTGCTGCTATACGTAATGTTGCGCCCTATCAGGAGATAAACAGTCCGAATCGCTTCCATGAATTTGATGATGTTCCGTCTATGTTCTCTTTTATCGAGCAGATTCGTAATCATACTGGGTTACCCGTTGGCATTAAATTAGTTATCGGCAGCCCGGACGCATTAGAAGACATTGCCAGTTATATGAGAGAATCCGGTACAGGTCCCGATTTTATTACGGTAGATGGTTCAGAAGGAGGAACAGGTGCAACCTTTCAGGAACTGGCAGACCGGGTTGGTCTTCCCATTAAATCAGCGGTTATCATTGCAGACCAGACATTGAAAAAGTACGGGATTCGCGACCGCGTTAAATTAATCGCTTCCGGAAAGCTTTTTACGGCAGATCGGATCGCCGTCATTCTTGGTATGGGCGCAGATCTCGTTCAGATTGCGCGTGCATTCATGATTACAGTCGGCTGTATTATGGCGCAAATCTGTCATACCAATCGCTGTCCTGTCGGTGTAGCCACCACAGACCCAAAGCTACAAAAAGCACTTGTTGTCGATGAAAAGGCTTACCGGGCATTGAACTATCTCGTTACTCTCCGTGAAAGCCTGTTTCGTATATCGGCAGCTGCGGGTGTCACTTCACCAATACTGATTCAATCATCACATATTCAATATAAAGATGACTATCAGCGCGTTTGTTCATTGGATGATTTGATTGCGAAGGATTTTCCCGTTTCGGTTTCTAGTTAGTCAGGCTTTTTTCATGTAGAGCTTTTAGCGCAGCCTTCTTTTATTATTATAAAACGAAAATTCCTTTTTGTAGGAATGATTGCTTTTCTCTCACAAAGTCTCGTGATTTTTTCACTCCATTAAGGTTTTTGTTAGTTGAAAGGCTCATAGGATTAGTGTTCAATATCTCCCGGCTTCATAAATTTATTATCAGTCACTCTTTTTAGCCGGGAGAGTTTCAAATAATTCTCTATGAAAAAAGAACTTCGAATACATTCAAATCCCCATAATATTTCTTTAAAACTGCGGTTCAAACTGCAAAGTATACAAACCATTCCAACCGGTAATCTTCACCTTCTGTCCTTCCTTCAATTCCACATCAATATCCGGCTCCAGCGGATCAATCAAAACTTCAAAAACCTGCGGCTGCTCTCCTTCTTCAAAAATCTCCAGGTAGCCCATTCCATACTCCGAGTCTGTTACAACAGAATAATTTCCAGGTTCAACATCTTTCCCGACTTCCGAAATACCCGCTGTTAATTCATTGGAACTATTTGTCTCTTCTGGAATCAGGATAAGCTCGTCAATTCCATCTGCATAGACAGTATGAGAACCATTTAAATCTACAGTTATGCTGCTCACTCCATAATAACCATCCACCAACGCCTCTATCAGAAGCATATCCTCCTCATCATATACAAGCACGCGGCCAGATTGATAATAATCTTCGGGGCTTATACCAATGCTGTATCTGCCTTCCGGTGGAGTAATTTCTTCTCCCTCTCTTGGGAGTGGACCGATGACAATTTCTTCTGCTTCTGCATTACTGCGGTCAATAGATTCATACATCGTATCACTGATTTCTCCAATAATCTCTTCCTTTTCTTCTCCAATAATTTCACTATTTTCCTGATAGCTTAATACCTTCTTTGATTTAGGGGAGTTTTGACTGCATCCAGCCAGCACAAACAAACAAATTAGAACAATAATGAGGAAATACATCTGTTTCACTACATCCACGCTCCTTCCTCATAGCATTACGGCTTACTATCTTCATGATAGTATTTTTCGTAGTATTCAGCTGTTCCGAGCGGTCCAATTGTTAATTCTTTATCTTCATAAGAAGACAGTCTGGTAATCCAGGCATTCTTTTCAGCTTCATCCAATTTTGCAAGAGGAATACAGCATAGATGGTTCGCAATATAAAGATGGTCCTCCGGCAAAGATTCCTTTAATGCTCCATACTCCTCAGAGGATAGATCTATTTTGATAAATTTCTCATCTGCACGGCTGAAATCCTGCTGATGAATAATATTACCATCTTTTAAATAAAGAACACGATCTGCATATAAATCTAGGTTGGAAAGCAAATGCGATGCTACAAATATCAGCTTTCCTTCTTTTTTCATCTCCATCAGATACTCTGAAATAAGGGCAACATTCGCTACATCCAGCCCATTCATTAATTCATCCATCAGCATAACAGGTGTATCTGCAGCAGCAACCATAGCAAAACATAATCGCTGACGCATCCCCAGGGAATATGTTTTTACCTTCTTTTTTACGTACCCTTCCATATGGAGCTGTTTACAAATCTTCTGAACATTCCCCGTGCTTCCCTTCCACATATTTGCATACAGCTTCATATGATCTATACCGCTCAGCTCTTCAAATAAATCTCTCTGTTCCGGAAAGGTCGTCAGCTGCTTATGAATCGCTATTTCATTTCTTTCCGTTTTATATTGCAGCTTGTCATGAAAGATAACTGTACCATTATTGGGCTTTAAGAAGTTAGAAATCACATGAAATAAGGTTGTCTTCCCAGTTCCATTTGGAGCTACTAAACCGATGATTTCTCCGCTTTCTGCCGTAAGTGAAAGGTTATCTAATACTACTTTATCTTTATAGCTTACAGAAATATTTTTCAGCTTCAGCATGATAAACCTCTTTTCTCTTTGTTTATTTTAGAATGTTTTTTCCAGCGGCATATCCTTAGGCACTCTCTGGTAATTAATTTTATTAATAGCATAAATTACACCGATTAAGAGTAGACTGAGACCACCTAATACAGCCATTGCATTCCAATAATCAATAAAGCTGTTCTCCAGTTCAACAGCAAGTTCACCGGACAGGACCTTGCTCATATCAATAAATTTAACTGGATGCAAGAAGTTCCAATTGAACCCGGCAGCCATTGCAATATCAGGTAATAGATAAATACCGAGGCCGACCAGTATATTTGCAAAAGCATTCTTGAAAAGCATGTTTAACAAAATAGATAGCAATAATAAGAGAATGATAACCAGAGCCATCCCTAAAAAGAGATAAAGAAGGTACTGGCTGGCTGAAATCGCTGTATATTCCTCATTTTGATAGATAAGTATGGGAAAGGAGAATTCATTTCCTTCCATTTTCGACGATAGATACAGACTGCCTATCGAAAATCCGAGGAGAAGAAGCAAGTAAATAAATATGCCATAAACCATAATCTTGCTTGTTACCTTCCGCATAAATGCTAAAGGTAAGCCGCGCATCACTGACTGGTGCTTCAGCTCATAAACAAGTAATTCATTCCCGCTTATTAACATAATAACCAAAAACACCAGACCGGACACCATTGCAAAGGCATCTGCAAAATAATTGTTGGTCATAAATGATTCTGAATCAATTGGTAAATCGTTCTGTTTAATATACTCCAGCAATGCATTTTCCTTTAATATTTCTTCCTCTGGAATGATTAAATAATCTGGGATACCTTCATTTCCTAACTCATGCACCTTCAGTCTTAATTGATTAATCTCAAGCCCGTCTTCAACGTATTGCTCTCCATCTTTTCCGCTGCCAATATTCCACACCTGCATACCGAGCAGACTTTGAATTTGTGTATGATAATCATATACCTCCGCTACCTCTGGCATATCATGACGCTTTTGATCGAGATGATAAAAAATGGCATAGGAGGCCTGTGTTTCTGCTCTTTTCTGCTCTGTTAAGGTTTCCGGCTCCTCCTGACTATAGTACATAAAAAACAAAGGGAAGAAGAGCAGCAGAAATAGAGCGATAAAGGCGCTTTTCCGATTTCTCAATAATAGCTTGATTTCAAAAAGGCTAAATTTCCAAAACATATGAATTATCCTCTCCGGCTAGTGTGATCTCATCATTGTCCAATGAACATATCTTCCAATTATGCCGCTTTGCGGTAAAATTTACGTTTGTTTATCGCTCGGGAAATTACAAACAGAATGATTTCCAGTACGACAATGCTGCTTAACAAGACAATAATCCCCTGCTGATAGGTAATGGACTCTAAATGTATCAAGTAATATTTTTCACCGGAAATGACCCGTCCAAAATCAAAATAGGTCTGCGGGAAATAACTCAGATCGATTCCAAAAAGCTCTGTTGTTGTCCTGGAATAGTAGATTCTCTCCACAAACAGAAGAACTGTACTAACCATGATAACAATCCAGGGGTTCTTAAATAATAGACTGAAAATAGCATTTAACCGGATGAACAGGTAAATAAGAACCGGGATAATGCCCAGTGACAAAAGTAGAAATTTTGCAATCGTCATGTTATCAAATTCACTGAACCGGTAGCCCATATAATCATCCGGCTGTGAGCTCGGCAATGTAATCGGCACCGGCAGCTTGAACGAACCAAAGCCATTCTGGATAGCAATCAGAAGCATTGCCAGCAGGAATAATCCAAGCAAAATGACAAGTGTATACAGGAAAGCAACGAATGACTTCACATTAATCAGACGATACCAGCCAACCGGTACTCCCTGCAAGACACTGCGATGTTCTTTATTCCTCGTTATCATGTCACTGCTGAAATAAATTGCACAAAATAGTAGGATAGCAGCGGTCGTATCAAGGATAAATTTCACAGACGTCTGCAAGGCTGTTTTTTGTTCAATCATTTCATATGTAATTGATACGTCTGCATCTAAATAACCTTGATAACGAAGCTTTGTTAATTCAATATTACGTTCCATATCCAGACTTGGATAAGGCGCATCGGCAATCAAATTCCAATCCAGACTTGCTATACGCGTGTCATAATCGTTTTCTTTCATTTTCAATTGAATAAAACGGTGGAAATTCTGGTCTTTGAAAGCATGCACCAGCCGGCTTTTCACTTGAAATTCATATGTATTTTGGGCATATGGGGTTCCGGTCATACGATTGAAGCCGGTTCCTCCTCTATCAATCATCCCCTGCCGCATAGCTTCCAAGTTCTCCATTTCAGCCTCCTTCTCTTCTATATCAAAGGAATCAGCTGTTTCCATATTAGGTAAAATTAAAAAACAATAAGCAACGATAAGACTAATCAATGCGATAATAAATAAAACATTCTTTTTGCTTCGGAGCATCATTTTAAATTCATGTATTATTATGGATATAGTCATTCATAATTCCCCTTTTGATACAAATTAATGAATGCATTTTAATATGCGTTTAAAAAGTACTGAATGATAAATGGTGAGGTAATAGCTTTCTGTTAAAACCGCTCACGTCGTGGAGTGCAGCAACCTGGCAGTCACCACAATTTATGGAGTCTGGGTGGCAGGCTTTTTCTGGTAAGACTGGAGCTTGAATCATAATTACCCGCTTTGCTAAAAATCATTATAACTTCAACTAGCTGCTTCTAATTCGATCCTTTCTGCATACTATTTTTATGTAAAAATTTCAAATTATAGAAATTTTAATTATCTTCTATAGTGTAGCTTAATGCCTATTAATTGTAAATAGGATTGAAAAAACTCTAAATTTTTACATAATTTCCACGAGAAACTAAAGCGTATTTAACATTCCTTAGAAATAACATGTTTCCTTCATTTCTTGAAGCGGGAGTCTTACAAAAGCTCTTCGATGGGGCGAGTAATCGCAGTCCCAGTCCCAGCCAGTTACACTGCGATAAATAAAAGCAAAAACGGGGGAAGCCTATGGGAGCAACAGTCACAGCTTATATCGCTATTATGTCAGCTTCAGGTGTTTTTAATTTATATCTGGCTATATTCTCCTACGTCCGAAGACATTATTACAAACGCATCGCTCCCATATTTATTCTTTATACCGGCACGGTGACAGTTTATTGCTTCGCAGCTGCATTTGGTCTGCTTGCAACAAGCCTTGAACAAATAAAAATATGGACCGTTATTCAATATATCGGGATTGCTTTTGCCCCATTACTCGGACTTCTATTTATTCTGCGCTATTTTGGAATGGAGAAGGCTTTTAAGCGGACAAGTCTTTTACTTACTATCCCGGCTGTTACAGTTGCGATGGTAGCTACCAACGATTTTCATCATCTTCATTACCGTTCAATAGATACCCACCCTGTCTTAGGCGCACCCTATATTGAGCTGGTTATTGGTCCATGGTATATCATACATGGCATGTTCATCTTTGCCTGTATGTTCACGGCGCTTTGTCTGACTCTATTACAGCTTCGGTCTGCAGCTCCGATTTACCGTAAACAAATTATTATTTTAGCATTTGGTCAATGTATACCGATTTTGCTTGCTTTTTTCTATTTAACTGGGCTGTCTCCTGCAGGAATTGACTCCGTTCCACTATATTTATGGCTGACATCCATACTATATTTCTGGGCAATCAACAGTTCTTCTATGTTTACCCTTGTCCCCGTTGCCAAAGATGTTATTTTCCAAAGAATAGCAGATGCTGTTATTGTTCTGGATGACTCCCAGCGGTTAATCGAATTTAATCAGGCTGCTAAACACTTGTTTACGGATATTCATAAAAACATGTATGGACAGGACTTTTATTCTTTTTGGAAAGGACTTACAGATACAGATTTTTCATATGATCTTTCCAGCGCTCCGCTTACTGTGGAAATGACGCAAACACTTCATCAAAAAAACTATGTTTTTCATTTACGCATATCTAACCTATCTATCTCTCAGAAAAATAGTGGAAGTTTGCTTATCTTCACAGATATTACAGAGATGAAAAAGCTGCAAAATCAATTGGAGTATTTCGCTTACTATGATGAATTAACAAATATATTTAACCGCAGAGCATTTTTCAAGTATACGAAATCCGCTTTCATGGAAGAGAAAAAGCAGTTTACGGTGATTCTCTTTGATATTGATTATTTTAAATATGTTAATGATACGTATGGTCACTATAGCGGCGATTTGGTTTTAAGTGAACTAAGCCGGCAGATTCAGGAAATAACACCTGCACAATGTATTTTTGCCCGTTATGGCGGAGAAGAATTTATACTCGCTCTGCCTGGAAGAAGTGTGGAAGAAGGACTGCAATTAGCTGAAATGATTCGAAAAAAAATAGAAGTACATCTATTTTCCATTGAAGACGGGTCTATCACTATTACCATCAGCATGGGAGTAGCGGGAACTGACCTGCCGGCTGGAGAATTCACGCTGGAAGAACTCCTGAATAGAGCTGATAAAGAGTTGTATATCGCTAAAGAGAGCGGCCGCAATCAAGTACAGGTTGATAAAGATGTGTTTTAAAAGGCTGATGCTTAAAACAAATAAATAGCTGTACCTGATACTTTGTAAAAAGTACAGCACAGCTATTTTCATCATAAAATACAAATACATTATTTTGCAAAAAAAGAATGTACTTATTTCTCAAGCCGCTGGTCAATTTCCTCAATAATTCCAGGCAGCTCCCCAAGAGTCCGGATCGTAAAATCAGCTCCATGCTCTATAAAAGTCCTCTCTATTCCACTAATCAATTCCTCCTGCTCTGGTTCTGATAACGCATGAAATTCTTCTTCACTTAATCCCATTTCCGAGCTGCCGATAACGACCGCTACAGACCAGACTTCTGCGTTTAGTGCTTCATCTATATCTGGAACAGTATCTCCAATCTTAACCACATAGCGGGCAGCTGTGAGTTTCAAAGCTTCCATATTCCGATAAATCATATATGGATATGGCCGTCCCAATCCACTTGTTCCGTCAGCGGTAATATAAAAGTCCGGCCGATATCCTTTTTTCTCCGCTTCTGGAACAACCACTTCCATCATCTTTTGCGTATAGCCTGAGCTGGAGCCAATTTTCAAGCCTTGCTTCCTTAACTGCTCTATCGTTTCCAATACCTCTGGCTTTGGATCTGTATATGCTGCCAATGTTTCCAGGAGAGCAGTTTCAAAATCAGCATTTAAGTTCTCTACATCCTGCTCCGTAAACTCTCGTCCATATTCCTTTTTCCATAAAGCTGAAATTCTCGGCATAGACAGCATTGTCCGGATATGATCAATCTTCGTCAGTCCCATCGGCTCTCTTGCTTCTTCAATAGTTACTTCTATTCCTGCCTTTTTAAATACTGTAACAAATGCATTTACCGGGGCGAAACAGCCAAAATCAACTGTTGTTCCTGCCCAATCAAAGATGACGCCTTCTACTTTACTCATTTAACCACCACTCCTATATATTCTTGGATTACATTGCATAATCTTTCTATATCTTCTTCATAGACTTCTCCAATATTGCCGATCCGGAACGTATCGATTTCTGTCAGCTTGCCTGGGTAAAGAACAAAGCCTCTTTCCTTCACATAATGATAAAAATCTTCAAATACAAACGTGTCTTCCGGGAACAGGAATGTCGTAATAATCGGCGACTGTCTCTTATTCGTTATATAAGCTCGGAATCCCAGCTTTTCCAAGCCCTCCCGCAGCAGCTGATTATTACGCTGATAACGCTGAAATCTTGCCGGAATCCCTCCTTCTGCAATTAATTCATCAATTGCTTTAGAAAATGCTGCTACCACATGAGTCGGCGAAGTATAACGCCATTTCCCATCCTTATTCATTGTCTTCCACTGATCATATAAATCTAAGGAAAGACTGCTTGCATTTCCCTCACAAGCCTGCAGTTTGTTCAGCCTTGCAATGACAAAACCGAAGCCCGGCACCCCCTGGATGCATTTATTCGCACTGCTGATTAAATAATCGATGCCCAGATCTGGAATATCCATTTCTACACCGCCGAAACTGCTCATTGCATCAACAATCAGTGTCTTCTGATAGGCCTTAGCAAGTCGGGAAATCATTTCAACCGGGTTCAATATACCTGTGGTTGTTTCACAATGCACCATTACCAGGTGGGTAATCGCAGAATCATTTTCTAAAATATACCTTAATTCCAATTCATCAGGATAAGCATTATATGCCACACTGTAATGCTTATAATTTAAACCGATATAATCAGCCATTTCTACAATTCGTTCCCCATAGGTACCATTCGTGATAATTAATGCTTTTTCCTTCTTACTTATTGCAGTTGTCATGACAGATTCAACAGTAAATGTACCGCTTCCCTGCATCAGTACAGCTGTATAATCCTCTGGGGAAGCTTTCGCCAAATCAAGCAGCTGCGCCCGGATTTTCTGGGTAATCTTCTTGTAATCCTGATCCCATGTACAGCGATCAAAGAGCATTTCCTCCTTCACTGCGGCCGTTGTTGTTAATGGACCTGGTGTTAATAGTTTATATTGTTCCAAAATATATCGCTCCTTTTTATAAAATAGGAAGGTTTAAAGATTCCGATAAAAACATTTTAATAGCCTCATCCTGCCACTTATTTTGCTGAATGAAAGAATTCCTGGTGCTGTTCCAATAACTCTACATCTAGCGGCTGTTCAAATGTTTTGGAATGTGCGGGTTTATGTGCCTCGTCAACTGTTTCTCCTTCATAAAGAGCGACAGGATAGTAGGTTAACAGCTCTTCTCTTGCGTCTGTCGAGATAACCTCTGCCATATCCATTGCCTTCTGCGTTTTTTCATCATTATCCTTTTTCACTACTGCTACTGCTTCCATTAGTGAGAAGTTCCCTTCTGTCGGATCAACAAAGGCAATTGGTGCTCCTGATTCTTTTGCTACAACTGCCTGATGCCTAAGCCCGAAACCGGCAGCCGCTTCTCCGGCCTGCACCTTGCTGATTGGACCGGAACCAGAGCTCTCCAGATGCGGTCCTACATTCGCGATTAGCTTTTGGAAAATTTCTTTCCCTTCTTCTTCTCCATACTCACTGATTACTGCCTGTACCATCAGCCATGCTGTCGAAGAATCATCAATATTTGGAATCGATACAAGTCCTTCGTATTCAGGCTTTGCTAAGTCAGCAATGCTTTCTGGAGTTGCTAATCCATGCTGCTTCAGTACCTCGGTATTTACAAAAATGGCACCTGTATTTCCCAAAATCGGGGTATAATATGGAGGATGTTCTTCGAGTGCACTTGTTTCATAAGTTAAATCTTCAAACATATCATTCTGTTCCTGGGCACTGTCCAGGAAATAAGAGCTCATGGTTACTACATCTGCTTCAATTTTGTCTCCTTCTGCCAGCAGTTTACCTCCTAATTCAGATGTCCCTTGAGACTGCAAAATATATTCCCCTTCATAACCTGCATCATCTAATGCAGCCTCCATTGCTGACGTTGCTTCTTCATCTGCATTGGTATAAATGACGACATCATCACTGCTTTGAGTACCGCATCCTGCTAAGACAAACGCTAAACCAATTCCTGCTCCTATGATTGACTTTTTCATTGATTTCAACATGTTTTTCCCTCACTTTTTATAGATTGCAGCTCTTTTCTGAAGAGCATCACACACAGCTCTGACCAATAAATTGGTTAAGAAAATCAGTACGGACAAAACAAATATTTCATTGAACTTTGCAAAATGCTGCAGTTCATTAATTTTGCTTGCTACAACAGTGGTCTGGGCAGATACCAGGAAGATAACGCCGCTGATTGTTACCATCGCATTGATGAAATAGTAGCTGAACATCTCTAAAACCGTAGATACAGAGTTCGGTAAAATAACACGATAGACCGTTTTAATCCAGTTATCCCCCAGTAATTCTCCTGAAGTTTCCCAGCCCGGATTCATCTTTGTTAAAGCATTTTTTGCCATTAAATATGGTGTTGTAAAGTAATGCATGATATTACATAAAACAATAATGATAAAGGTTCCCTTTAAACTGCTGTCATTAAAAAGCAGTAGATAGGATAATCCCAGCACCATACCAGGAACTGTATTGGTAATCATCGAAAAAATATCTACAGTTTGTTTCCCTTTTATGGGTGTACGTGCATTAAGAAGCGCTGATACGTACGTAATAATCGTTCCTAACACAGCAGTTAATACCGCCACAATAAGTGAATTTCTGTAAACCGATACCAGATCATTCGATTGGAAGATACCTGTAATATGCTGCCATGTAAAGCTTAAATCGTAAGGGAAAGCCGTCACAAATGGCGCAATGAACATTACCACAAACACAGAAAGCATTGCCAGCAGAACAACAGCAGAGGTAACTCCAAAAAAACTGTCTCTGAATTTACTTGGTGTCAGTTCTGTTTCACTGAACTTATCATAATGAAAATTAAATCTTTCGAGATAGTTCAATAGAATAACACCTGCGACTGCCGGAAATAACATCATTACAGCAATCACAGCACCCTGACTGAAGTCCGGAATCGAACCAAGCATTGCCTGATAAAGCTGCGTTGCAACAACGTCATATGTCCCGCCTACGGATGCTGGTATCCCAAAATCTGTGAAGCTGAGGATAAAGGATAAAACAAATGCTCCTCCCAAAGCTCCTAATAATGGACGGACAACGGTGTTCAGAAAACTCCTTAATGTCCTGTCCCCCATCAGCTTAGACACAATGATAAATTTCTTATCAATATATTTGAAAGAATTATGGATTAGCAGGAACGCTGCAGGCAACGTATAGATAACATATCCAATCAGCAGTCCGTTAAATCCATAGATTTCAAATAAATTTCTCTCAAAAAGCTTTGTCAATAATCCCTGATTTCCAAAGGTGTACATAATTGCAAACCCGTAAGTAATTGTGGGAATCAGCATCGGGATGAGAATTCCAACTTTCACAGCACTTTTTAAAGGCTGATAAATTCTTGTAAAATTGACGGCATATGCTAAAGTAAATGCCAGCATCGTAGTAATAATGGCTGTAGCCCCTGAAACCTTGATGCTATTGCCTATTGCACTGATTAATGTGTTATTTGACAAAGCTTCCATATAATTTGAAAACCCTGCTCCTCCATCGTCGGTGACAAATGAGCGGAAAAATAAGACAAGCAGCGGAGCTATCAGAAAGGCAAAAAACAGTATTAAGATAATGATAAAGATAACCCGCATTTCCGGTTTTGCATTACGCATATTTTTCACCAAATAAATTATAGATATTTTGCCGTTTAATCTGCAGCTGTCTTAAAATAAATTCCTTTACAAAATCATTTTTTGGCTGATTAATAATTTCAAATGGTGTGCCAAACTGCGAAATATTTCCCTGATTAATAATCAAGATTTTATCCGATATGGTTAAAGCTTCCTCCGGGTCATGTGTCACAATAATCGTTGTCAGGTTAAACTCCTTGGCAATCGACTTAATTCTTTCTTTTATCGATTCCTTAATCACACCGTCTAACGCACTTAAAGGTTCATCCAAAAGCAGCAGCTTTGGTTTCGTAACTAAAGTTCTAGCCAAGGCAACCCGCTGCTTCTGTCCGCCTGACAACTCTCCAATTCTCTTTTTCAAATGCGGCTTTAGCTCCAGAAATTCAATATATTCCCTGACTTCCTCTGCCGATGCAGTATCTTTTTTATTTCGCAGTCCATAAACAATATTTTCATATGCATTTAAATGGGGAAACAGCGCATAATCTTGAAATACTATATTAAATCCACGATTTTTCATATCTACATTACTCAAATCCTCGTTATTAAAGATAACTTTTCCCTGGTCAATCCTGGTCAGTCCCAAGATAATATTCAATAAGGTTGTCTTCCCGCTTCCGCTGGGTCCAAGCAGCGATACAATTTCACCGCTGTTAATCTTAAGATCAATATTTTCTAAAACAACTTTCTGGTCGAATTGTTTACTAATATTTTGTAGCTCCAACAAACTGACCACCTCCTCCTGAATTACCTCCATCATATAAAACGAATATTAAGATAAATCACTTATCGTGTTAAGAATATGTAAATTATGAATATATTAAGCATAACTTATGCATAAAATATAATTTTATATACTTGCATTTATGCATGATTCATTCTAAATTTTATGTAAATAGATTGATTATACTGCAAATTGCCCGTAAACTTGGTATAAAGAATAATCCAATCAAAACGTTATATGAGGAGGATAAAATGCTTCCAGTTGAGAGACAGAAGAAAATGATTGATTTATTAACGATTAAAAAAGTGATGAAGATGCCAGAGCTTCGGGAAGAATTAGGTATCTCAATAGACACACTGCGCAGAGATATAAATGCTCTTGCTGAACAAGGAAAACTTAAAAAGATATATGGAGGCGTTAAATTGGTCGAGCCTAAGTTTGGCGAAGCATCCATGGAAGAGCGGATGATCACCCATTTGGACGAGAAAACTGCCATTGCAAAAAAATGTGATGCATTTATTGAGGATGGGGACTGCATTTATTTAGACAGTGGCTCGACGACTTATCAAATTGCAAAATATATTAAGGAAAAAAGGAATCTGACAGTCATTACAAACTCTGTTCCTGTCATCCTGGAATTAATGAACAGTGCTATTGAACTCATTGTAATAGGCGGAAAGGTCAGAAAAAAGGAGCGATCTGTTGTAACCTATGATTACTTATTTAACTTTCATCAATTAAACATCCAGAAAGCCTTTATCTGTGCAAGCGGAATTACGATGGATAAGGGGATTTCGGATTATAACGTGGAGGAGGCCCTTGCCCGCAAAAAGATTGTTGCGCTTTCCCATGAGGTCTATGTTGCTGCGGACAGCTCCAAATTTGGAAAGAATGTTACGGTGAATATTGCCGGGCTGGATGAGATTGATTATGTTGTAACAGATCAAAAGGTGGATCAAGAGGTTATCAAGCAATTTGATGAGGTGGAGACGGAGCTGGTTGTTTCAGAGGAATAATTGAGATTACATATCAGAATGCATATACAGATCATTCTGATATGTAATCCTCGATAACTATTCCATTTCATCAGCTTCAGATAAACAAGACTTAAGAGCATCTTTATCCAGCATATCAAGCTCGGATTGTTCCGCAGGAAATCCTTCGAAGCTTTCCATTATGATAAAATCGTCCTCCCCTAAAGAAAACCTGGCTAATATATTTGATTCTGTAAATAGGCTACCTTTCTGATCTTCCAATTCTTCTAACAAAGAAACATCTATTATTTGGAAAGGGGATTCTTCAAAAAGCATATCTGTTCTTTCACTTTGCAGACACGCCTCTAACGAATCCGCTTTCATTTTATTGTTACCACTTGTCAGCTCCTGTATCTTTCCCCCATCTGCATCCAGTTGCTCCGTTTTAGACAAAACCATGTTCTCAATTGGAAAAACGCCATTTTTCTCTGTCAAAACCATATAAAAACTGCTCGCTACCAAAATAAAACTAATGAATAATAAACTTGCTGTACCAAATGTAATTGCTTCTTTTTTTATAAAAAATAACCTGTTGACCACTACGAATAAATAAACAAGAAATGCCACCAGACCTGCCACGAGCAAAAATATTGGCCAAATCTCCATTCTTCTCTCCTTTCTCCCTATAAAAGCATAGGATAATTATTTATATCAGTTCATAAACTGAAACTAATGACCTGATACAATTATACTACAAAGCATGTAATTTATTTCATCATTTTTATAAATCGAGCCATTATAACTATACCGTTATCTAATAAACAAGTTATTAAAAACCACAAACGTTTTTTGGTCTATATCTGAAAATAAAAAATAATGACTCCCGCCTTAAACTGCATGCGGAAAACCATTATTTTTCATCCTCATCTATTCATTTCTGCGGCATCAGCTTCAATTCCAAACCTTCCGCATTATCCATCCTCGTTTCATGATAATTCCCATCAACCCAATCACTCATCTGGTCATGATACCACTCACTTCTGAAATGTCCGTCCTGCCCAGGCCCGACAATATGATATCCTGCATTCATATCTCCGGCATCTATCACAAAGCGCCAGGAAGCGCCGTGATCTACTACACCTGTTTTGGAATTATAACTGGCAGCCATTGGTGTCACACTACTTCCTCCAACTGGTATAGCATCTTCATTATTAAAGAAAAATGCTAAAAATGGGCTGACTCCTGATAATGGATGATTGAATTCAACCTGATGGTAGTCGCCCCATGTCCAGGCCGCCATATCCTCTCCATAATCTCCTGCCAGCTTTTCTAAGGCTGCTTGCAAAGATCCATGCAATACATTTTCTACCCCGCCATTTTCACCCAGCCAGATCGACTGCTCTCCATCTCTAGCCAATCGCAGCATATTATCTATCGATTGGGACTCTGTTGAAAATAAGCTTCTCATCGTATCAGGGATTTTCCCTTCATAGATTTCATTTTGAATCTCCTGCATCCAATGCTCAAAAATCAGCGGCTGCGGCTTATCTTTATCTGCTGTAAAGTTCCAATCTGCCAGCAGCTTTAGAGCTTCTTGTTCCTGTTCTGTCAATTCCGCATCATTCAAAGTTTCCTGAAAGAAAGGAACAAATTCCCGTGCTCTTAAATCCGTCTGATCCATTTGCAGATTCTGCATATCTTCCACTGTAAAATTATCTCCGGATTCCAGCACTTCCTCAATCCGTTCATAGCGATATGGCTGCGCCCACACATTGCTGATATGATAAGAGTAGCTATCCGGCGCAATTTTGTTATTGGCAGTTGCAATGAAGCCTTTCTCCGGGTTCACAACAGCAGGAAGCTCATCAAATGGGATAAAATCCTGCCAATCATTCTCTGCTTCCCAGCCGTTTAACGGTAATAGAGCATCTTTTCCATCCTCATAAATCGGGATTTTACCATTTGCTTTATAGGCAATGGTTCCATCCTGAGATGCAAACACGAAATTTTGTGCCGGAACTAGAAACTTCTCCAGACCTTCTTCAAATTCCTCCCAATCAGCTGCACGATTCATCTCCATAATTGCCTCTAATTCCGTACTCGCATCCAGCGCTGTCCATCTTAAAGAAAGTACCGTCTCTTTCCCGGTATCTTCAGCAAACTCTGAAATAACAGGTCCATGGCGCGTTTCTGTCACTTCATAATGAATCGTTTCTCCATCCTTTACTTTAATCGGCTCCTCAATGATTGCAGCCTCTTCCCACTCATCCTCATATAAAAACTCATTAGCATTATCCGGATTCCGCTTCTCAATATATAATTGCTGTACATCTGGACCCGTATTGGTTACGCCCCATGCTATCTGATCATTATGACCAAGAATAATCCCAGGCACACCGGCGAAAATAACCCCGCTCACATTCAGCCCATCCTCTGATTCCAAATGCATTTGCAGCCAAATGGATGGAGTAGCCAGTCCAAGATGCGGATCATCTGCCAAAAGAGGCATCCCTGACGCTGTTTTATCACCACTGACAACCCAGTTATTACTGCCATTAAAAGGATGAGGAATAATTGCATCCTCAAAGCTTGCCGCAATATCCAGCTCCTCCTCTTTAATAATTGCCGGTCTGTTTTCTGGGTATGCCGGGAATAATTCATATGCTTTTTCCTCATCATATTCATTGAGCAGATAATAATTAAAGGCCTGCTGTTCCCAATGTCCGCCAAGATCAAATGCCATAAATTTTCCTATCGTCAATGAATCCACCGGCGTCCATTCCTCCGGCTCAAACCCCATTAATTTAAATTCAATTGGTAAGCTGTTATTTGCCTTCGCTTCCTCTATATAAGCATTTACACCTGTAGCAAAGTCCTCCAGAACTTCTATGGATTCTTCAGAATAAACCTCATAGGATTCCTCTGCAGCACGTCTTAAACCGAGTGTCCGGAAATATTTATCCTGATTGACAGCATCCTCGCCAATCACTTCACTCAACATTCCCGAAGCCTGTCTTCGCGAGAGCTCCATTTGAAACATCCGCCGGTCTGCCTGGATGTATCCCTGCGCAATATACAAATCCCGGGCATTATCCGCCTGAATATGCGGTACTCCGTCTTCATCCGTTATAACCGTAACTTCATTCTCAAGTACAGAAAGCTCTACTGTTCCTTCTGTTATCGGAAGGGATTTATTTATGTACCCGTTTACAAACAAAAACGCAGCAAGTCCAAGAATAACAATAAATCCAAATATGCTGAGCAGGATTTTCTTTTTACTGAATCTATTTTTCTTAGGCGATGTTTCATAGACTTTCTTTCCCAATTACAAAATCCCCCTTAGTAACTCTCTTTTTAATGTCTGTCTCTAATGAGAAGCATAGCATGTTGGATTGGGATGTCAAGATTGCTATATTATGGAATATATGCTGCCTGATTCATTTTTATATCCCGGAAACTGGTTAAAAAGGTAAGAGACGCACAGCTTCATTTAAAGGTATATCTGGAAATCAAACAAACAGTGCAATATGAGCAGTTTCACCCATATTGCACTGTTTAAAAAATCTATTTCAGCTCCGGCCAGAATGCTTTATTCACCTCGATTAAGTCATCTAAAATATCTTTTGCTACTTTTGCACTCGGCACAGTTTTAGATAAAGTGATAGCCTGCCATAATTTTTGATAAGAGCCTTCTTCAAACGCTTCTACTACTAATTTTTCCACGCCAACCTGCTGTTCCATCAGGCTTTTTTGGAATCTCGGTATTTCACCTACAACCAGCTTTTCCGGCCCTTTGCTGCCGACGATACAAGGAACCTCCACCATTGCTGTCGGGTCAAAGTTAATAATTGCCCCATTGTTCTCTACAATCATCAGCATACGTTCTTTTGTATTAAAGGCAATCGCTTTTGCCAAGTCAACAATGTAAGAAGCATGCTCATCGATGGTCAGCTTTGTTTCCTCCGCTGAACCTTTCTCGATAATATCCCGGCACTCACCAAAAATAAATTTCTCACGGCCTGCCATTACTTCATTAGCACGTGTATATTCTTTATTGGAATGAGCAACTTCATAGTCTGGATACAGATAGTATTTTAAATACGTGTTTGGTACTGTTGAAGGATCAAGCACTTGAACATCCTTTGCTTTTTTAAGTGTACTGTTCCAGCTCTCCTGCTGTTCCAATTCAGACGTTCCATCCGTTGCGTAACCATGCTGACTCACATGCTCTGTCACTTTGGACATCAGGCTGTTTCCTTGCTTGTCACGGATATCTGTCCACCAGCCAAAGTGATTCAATCCATAGTAATCTACTTCCATCTCTTTACGTGATGATAACCCTAAGTTTTTCGCAATCAATTCTTCAATACCAATTGGCATATCACAAATATTTAAGATCTTAGAGTTTGGTCTTAATTTACGTGTTGCCTCTGCAACAATAGCTGCCGGGTTAGAATAATTTAACATCCAGGCTTCTGGGGAATACTTTTCCATGTAGTCTACCAATTCCAGCACTCCCGGGATGGAACGCATACCATAAGCAATTCCGCCTGGACCGCATGTTTCCTGCCCTACAACCCCATGCTTCAATGGGATTTTCTCATCCTGTTCACGCATGGCATATTTGCCGACACGAATATGTGCCATGACAAAGTCTACGTTAGTAAATGCTTCTTCAGGATTTGTGCTGGCCAGTAAGCTTATTTCCGGTGCACGTTCTTTTAATAAAATCTCACAAGCATCTGCAATCGTTTTTTGTCTGTCCCCATCATTATCATAGAGTTTAATCGTATCAATCGGGAACTCATCCAGATAATCCAACAGCATCAAAATAATTCCCGGTGTAAATGTACTTCCGCCTCCAGCAATGGTAATGTTAAACTTTTTCATAATAAAACTCCTCCTCATATATGTTTAAAGTTTCGCTTCAAAATAATCTCTTACTTGCGGTACACTCAGGCCAACAATCACCTGTATACTTTGACCGCTTTGAGCTATTCCGTGCGCCATTTGATTATTTGTAAAGTAATCATTTCCTTTGACCAAATCAGGGTCATTGACTGTCACACGCAGTCGTGTTGCACAGTTTGTAACATCTTTAATATTTTCTTTGCCGCCAAGTCCTTCTAAGTAATAGACCGCCTTCTCTTCATACTCAGAATCATATTTAGGAGCTTCCTCTGCATGATTACCATCATGTTTCGCATTTTGATAATCCTGTTTTGTGTATAATTTAACCTCCTTCTCGTTTTTACGGCCTGGCAATGGAATATCGAATTTAACAATAAGCCATCTGAATATGACAAAGTACAATGCTACAAAAATAAACCCTATAATAGCTTGGACTATATAAATTCCTCCATGATTGGAAGAGAGCGGAATCCAGTTCAATGCAGCTATCTCAATAAAGCCGGAGCCCATCATGCCAACGACACCAAACATGTTCATAATCGTCACCATTGTCGCTCCAAGAAGCGCATGGATAACAAATAGGTATGGCGCAATAAATAAGAATGTAAATTCAAGCGGTTCGGTAATGCCTGCAAATACTGCTGTTAATGTAGCCGGCAATATTAACGCAAGTACTTTCTTTCTGTTTTCTTTAGGTGTTGAATAGTACATGGCGAGGGCAATACCTAAACAGCCAAACATTTTAATGTTTCCATGCATTAAGAATCCATATGGATAGAGATCCTTTAAGGCTGCTGTTGAGTTAGCAAATTCATTTAAATGGGTAATCCAGTATGGCTTTAACCCTTCATTGACAGCTGCCGGTCCATATTCAAACGGTGTATAGATAAAATGATGCAGACCCGTTGGAATTAAAACTCGTTCCAGGAAATGAAATAGCCAGACACCGAGATAACCAGCCTGTGTAATGAATCCTTGTAATGAGCCGATTCCCTGCTGCACATACGGCCATACAAATGCAATAAGAAAAGCAAAAGGGATCATTACAAAAAAGCCAATAATGGTAACGAATACAAGGCCTTGGAAAATTCCCAGCATTTCAGGCAATTTTTTATCATAAAAATGATTGTGAATCCAAATGACAATGCCTGATATTGCAATAGCACCAATAATATTTGTATCCAAAGTCGGGATACCTGCAATCTCTTTTACACCTGTTAAGTTTTCAACTCCCTGGGATAAATCTACTCCAAAGGTAGATGGCCAAAGGGTTAAAATAGCATTGATATAATTGTTAAAAACCAGATAAACCATCAACGCCGCAAGTGTTGCACGTGCTTGCGCTTTCTTAGCAAGTGAAATGGGCAGCCCAATAACAAAAGCCAGCTCCATATGATCAAAAATTGTCCATCCTCCACTTTCAATAAGCGACCAGATGTTATACCACATCGTACCCTCTTCAGCGATGCTCCCCATGATAGCCGGATTTTTAAATAAAGTTGCAAGTCCGACAACAATACCAAAGAACGCAAATAAAAGAACAGGAACAATCATCGCACTGCCAAACCGCTTAATTGCATTCATAAACAAAAACTCCTTCGTCTTAATCTGTAATTCCAATATATAGGCAGCGCTTACAAATTCCAATAGGTTTGACGTGTTTAGAAATAGCATAGTAACATTAGATTATATTTTCATAGAACGAAAATATTTTCAGCAGAAGGGGTGAACGAGATGATTTTAGATAAACTGGTAAACCAATACTTTGATGATTTAAATGAGAACGACTTACATATTATTAAAACGATTCATGAACATATTGATGAAATGAAGACGATGAAAATTCAGGATCTGGCTAACTATGCTCATACTTCCATCTCTTCCATCCATCGCCTTACCAGAAAGATAGGTTTAGATGGCTATAGTGATTTAAAATCTTATATTAAATTAAATAGTTTCACCGAAGAGACAACTCAGGATTTAATGGAGCTGCTCAACCAGGATATACAGCAGACAATGAAGTACATGGAGCAGCTGGACTTTTACCAGCTAAATCAGCTGATTGATCGCGCTCCTTATATCTATATTTACGGCACAGGAACGGCACAGCTGGATTTAGCCAATGATGTACAGAGGCAATTATGGTCGCTCCATAAGAAATCCCAGGTAATGCGAAGTGAGCGGGACTTTACAGATGGACTTGGGGAAATTGATAAGGACGATCTGTTATTTATTATTTCTTTATCTGGAGAATCGAAAAACCTGGATGAAATCATTCATATGATTAAAACAAGAAATATTAAATATATCAGCGTAACAACATTGCGTAATAATTTACTTGCTCAAAACGCAATGTTTAATATCTATGTAAACAGCACACCATTTTATCTGTATAATAAAGTGGACAACTCGAGCTTTCTGCCGTTCTATATTGTTTTTGATATTATTCTCAGAAAGTTTAGTGAGTGGAAGATGGAACAGCTGAAGAAATAAAAATTAATTAACAAGCAGCGCTTAGGAGGAGCCCTGTATCCTCCTTATTTAAACCAAAGAACCTCCTGCATAATAAATTTGCACTGCTGATGTGCTCCATTATTATGCAGGAGGTCAATTATTAGAAAGAAATAGAAGAACAGCATGACAGAAAAGCTGTTCTTCCTTTTTATGTTAGTTGGTAAATGATTCTTTCTCCTTATTCTCCTCCTCTTCCTTCTCCCTTTCCTTTTTCAACCGCTCCTGGCGCTGACGCTGCCGATAGCCATAAGTCGCATTCAGCACAACATCTTCATCCTCTAACGCTGTACCCAGCGCACCAATAACTGTAGCCACACTGGCAGCAATCCAGGCAATATAGAAATAATTACTTAGCCCTGGGGTCCCCGTAAGCTGATCCTCCAGCATCCCCATTGGAATAAAAACAAATACACCGACAAGGAATAAACCAAACAGCATGACATAGTAAATACACACCGTAATCAATAAAGTAAAAAATGTCGTCGCATTATACAGCCTTCGCACATAGCTGATATTCTGATCCCGCTTCCTCTCCCATAACCGATGAATCAAAATAATCCATACTGTCATCGCCAATATAGAAAAGACAGTAAGCAAACACATTCTGAAAATCGTATAATGCTCGCTTAATAGCCACAGGGTTGGAAAAACAAGTGCATAAGAACCCGTAGCAAAAGCAATGATCAGGATTTTCATAAACGACGGAAACAGAGACCAGGGCCGATTGGCTCGTACCATTCCAGCCAATAAACGGATAGAAATACTTCCTCTGCGTCCGACTGTAAAACGCACATCCAGGTATTCCTCTTCCCCATCATTTGGTGTTTCACGCTTAAGCGGAGACAGCCAGCCAAGAAATCTGCTCGTCATTAGATTTTTCGAATCATCCACATCAATCCCTTTATGCTTGCTTCTCTTTGACTCAATACGCAATGCAGAACGCTCCCGGCTCTCCTCTGAGCTCCCATAGTACATTTCATTAACGAGCTGCATGATAGATTCCCGCAAACGCCTGATCATAAAGGTAGAGCCAAAGCTGGGCATGCTAATCAGCGCTATATTTTCATCCTCATTTGCCTCAGCCACAATCATTCGATTTTCTATAAACAATGGAATGTCCGTCAGACAGACCGCATAATCCCATTCCTTCTCCTCTTTCTTTTCCTTTGTTGCCTCCAGTATTTCTTTAGAATTTGCTCCCCCGCCGAGCAAGGGATCTTCTATATAATCAATTTTCCATTCTACTTCTTCTTTTACATAATAATCCAGCAATGATGGCAATTCATTTTGCAGCCTTGCTCCTATTTCTTTTGGATAACCAGGTGCAGTTATTAGACCGATATATTCTGTTGTTTCACTCAAATTAGTTTCACCTCTATTTTTTTGTCTGCTATCTTCTGGTATAACTATGTTCCTTTAACCGAAAAACGGAAAGATTAAACACTTCACTCCTAGAATTAAAATGAATCTGACTTCTGTCTAACCTTACCCATCATGTAATAAATATTAATTAACCTTGAAAAAATACATCTTTATTAAAAATAAAACTTCTACTAACCTGAATTTGCCCTTTTCCTCATAATTCATCAGCATCTGGATACGCTGTCATAATAATAACTCTATATTATTTTTTCTGAAAATTACTTGTTATCCCTCTATATTTATGTTAAAGTTTTAAAAAGTTTAAACTTCTTTTTCTTAAAAATGAAGGAGGGACTTCTTTTTGGAAAATGACCAACCAATTAAAGAATTAATTGAAATGCATTTTAATACCTTATCAAAAAAACAGCAAAAGGTAGCGAATTTCGTATTAAATAATCCAACCTTTGTTGGTACACATTCCGCAGCTGAGGTTGGAAAGAAGGCCGACACAAGTGAAACAACAGTTATTCGCTTCTGTTATGCACTTGGGCTTGAGGGCTACGCGCAGCTGCAAAAGAAAATCACCTTATTTGTTTTTAACCAAAATAGTGTCAGTACACTGGGGAATTATTTTTCAGCTAAAAGGAAGCTGTTTAATGATCACCATCTGATTGAGAAAGCAATGGAAAAAGATATAGCGCAAATTGACAGAATTGCTAAACAAATAGATAAAGAATTATTCTATAAAGCCACTCATCAATTACATCAAGCAAAAAAAATATATATTATCGGAGCCGGTGCATCACAGTTCCCTGTCCAGTGGCTCCATTTTACATTAAATATCCTGAGGCCAAATGTATCAATTATTCAAACAGATACACCGGAGCTTATTCGGACAATGCAGGAAATAGATGAGGACTCTGTCGTCATCGTTATTTCCTTACACCGCTACTTTAAAGAACCGATTCATATCGCGGAAGCCCTTCATAATCAGGGAGTAACTTTGCTTGCCATAACTGATTCCAAGCTGGCGCCGATTCAAAAACACTGTACCCATGCTTTTATATTGGAGCAAACCGAAAAATCAACAATTGATTTAATGCCATCACTTATTTCCTTCCTTAATTTAATGGTAACAGGAATGATGACATTTGATCCGGATTATTATGATAAGCAGCGCGTGAACTTCGATGATTTTAACAATAGTTTTATTTCTGACAGATGGAGTTGAGAGTAATGACAAATCAACAATTAGCAGAACGATTACAGCCAATCTTTGAGCATTTTCATAAGAACCCGGAAATAAGCTGGAACGAAGTAGAAACAACAGCATATCTGGTGCGTTTTTTGCGCCAGCAGGGTTTAGAACCGCATACATTTGATAATATGACAGGATTATATGTAGACATCGGGAAAGGGACTCCCAAGGTTGGGTTCAGAACCGATATAGATGCTTTATGGCAAGAGGTCGATGGAGCATTCCAGGCAAACCATTCATGCGGTCATGATGGTCATATGACCGTAGCTCTCGGTGCTGTCCTTTTATTAAAAGAGCTCGAGCCTACCTTGCCAGGAGCTGTTCGCATCCTTTTCCAACCGGCCGAAGAAAAGGCACAGGGGGCAAAGGCTTTTGTTGATCAGGGTGTTATCGATCCGCTCCAGTTTTTATTCGGTACACATGTCCGCCCTCTCATAGAATTAGAAGATGGAACCTACGCACCAGCACTGCATCATGGCGCAGCTAAGCTTTTCACTGGAGAGATCCATGGTGCAGAAGCACACGGTGCAAGACCGGAGCAGGGAGCAAATGCTATTGAGGCTGCAGCAGCGCTGATTGACGGCCTTAAGCGTATTTGGATCAGCCCTGCTGAATCTGCTTCTATCAAAATGACACAAATACAGGCAGGCGGAACATCAACAAATATCATTCCGGGCAGTGCAGCATTCAGTATTGATGCACGGGCACAAACAAATGAAACAATGGATGCTTTGACCGCAGGCTTTGAAAAGGCTGTTAAAGCTGTCAGTACACTGTATGATGTTTCCATTGATTACAAAGTAGATGCACATATTGCTGCAGCTCAAGTGGACGACACAGCCAAATCCATTATGAAGCAGGCAATTATCGATGTGGCAGGAGAAGAAAATTGCGCGCCGGAAGTCATTACACCAGGTGGAGAAGATTTTCATTTTTATACGTATTCCAAGCCGCAGCTGCAAACAACGATGCTTGGTCTCGGATGCGGGGTTACACCAGGACTCCATCATCCAAAAATGACATTTAATCGAAAACGCCTGCCGACCGGAGCTGAAATTATTACACGGGCACTTGTTCTGGCATTACAACAGACAAAGAAAGAAGCGATCCAAAATGATTCAATATAAAGAACTGAAAACAATGGCAGAAATGGAACAAATGCAAGAGCTTGAAGGAAGAGTGTGGGGAATGGCAACTCTCCCCACCCACCAGACGCTTACCGCAGTCAAAAACGGAGGCATCATTGTCGGAGCTTATGCAGACAGCAAACTAGTCGGCTTCAGCTATGGATTTGCAGGCTTCGATAACGGCAAAAGCTATCTATGCTCTCATATGCTTGGTATTGACTCGGCATACCGTTCCCAGGGTATCGGAGAAACGCTGAAGCAAAGACAACGGGAAATCGCCATCCAGAAAGGTTATGACATGATGAAGTGGACATATGATCCGCTGGAAACACGTAATGCCTATCTTAATCTCACCAAGCTGAACGGTATTTGCAACACCTATATTGAAAATTGTTACGGCGAAATGCAGGATGGCTTTAATAAAGGGCTTCCTTCAGACCGCTTTGAAATCCATTGGCATCTGAAAAGCCCATACGTGGTTGAAAAACAATTGGTAAACCCAGAAAACCCGATAGCTTTAAATACACTAACCTATAATCAGGCAGGCTTACCCGCCTTTCACAAAGAAAAACAACCACCTGAATTAACTGAATATTCCTATTCCATCAATATACCTAGGGATTTTCAAGGTCTAAAAGCAGCAAGTCAAGATTTAGCGATGGATTGGAGACTGCAGACAAGGGAATTGTTTCAGAAACTTTTTAAGGCTGGCTACGCAGCTGTACGACTGAAAGCCCTTGAAAACTACGGAAAATATATTTTTGTAAGGAAAGAAAACTTAGACCTTGGAGGAGATCAATCATGAAAATAAAAGAAATTACTATTCGTCATTTGCAAATGAAATTAAAAGCACCTTTCACTACAAGCTTTGGCACATTTACGAACCGGGACTTTTTATTACTGGAAGCAAAAGATGAGGATGGCACCATCGGCTGGGGGGAATCTGTTGCATTTCACGCACCTTGGTATAATGAGGAAACATTGCAAACCAACTGGCACATGCTGGAGGATTTTCTAATCCCGCTTATTTTAAATAAAGAATTAAAACACCCTGATGAAGTAAATGAAATCTTTTCAGCCATCCGGAAAAATAACATGGCAAAATCAACACTCGAAGGAGCCGTCTGGGACATTTATGCACAGCAGACCAACCAGCCTCTCGCAAAAGTATTAGGCGGAGCAAAAGAAAAAATTGAGGTCGGTATCAGTATCGGCATTCAAAAATCCATTAATGATCTCGTCAAATTAGTAGATGGCTACATTCAAGAAGGCTATAAACGCATGAAAGTAAAAATTAAGCCCGGCTGGGATGTAGATGTGATGCGTACATTACGTGAAAAATTCCCGGACACAGCCATTATGGCAGATGCTAATTCTGCCTATCGTTTAGCGGATATTGACCTGTTAAAACAGTTAGATGACTTTGACCTGACTATGATTGAACAGCCATTAGCATCCGACGATATTATTGATCATGCAAAATTGCAAAAGGAACTCAAAACACCAATCTGCCTAGACGAAAGCATTCACTCATTAGAAGATGCACGTAAAGCAGTCGAGCTCGGAAGCACAAAAATTATTAATATTAAAATCGGCCGGGTCGGCGGATTAACTGAAGCGAAGAAAATCCACGATTACTGTGCAGAAAACGGTATTCCAGTGTGGTGCGGCGGTATGCTGGAATCAGGAATCGGCCGTTCACATAATGTTGCCTTAACAACTCTGCCAAACTTTATTTTACCTGGTGATACTGCCGGATCCAGCCGCTACTGGGAAAAAGATATTATTACACCGGAAGTTGTTGCAGAAAATGGTTATATTACCGTTCCAACAGAAGCTGGAATTGGTTATGAAGTAGACCGGGAAGCTGTAGAGGCTTACACCGTAGCAAAGAAAGATTACAGATAAGGGAGATAGTCAGATGAAAAAGAGTTTTCAAATAGGAAGCGCCTTTGTTGGTCTTATTGTCGGAGCTGGATTTGCATCAGGGCAGGAAGTTATGCAATACTTTACCAGTTTTGGTATTTGGGGAACAGTCGGCGGAATTATCGCCACCCTTCTCTTCGTCTTTTTAGGCTACACCTTTGCCCAGCTGGGAACCGACCTGCAGGCAGCCTCCCATAAAGGCGTTATTTATTATATAGGCGGACGTTATATCGGAGCAATATTGGATATCTTGATTACCTTTTTCTTATTCGGTGTAGCCGTCGTTATGTTTGCTGGCTCCGGATCCACCTTTGAGCAAATGTTTGGAATTAATACAATGGCAGGAAGCATCATTATGGTGGCATTGACTATTCTGACATTACTATTAAATACACAAAAGATTATCGGCATCATCGCAGCCATTACACCTTATTTAATTGCGATTATCTTTATCATTTTAATCTATTCTATTTTCACAATGGATTTATCCCTTACTGAAGCAGATGCCATAGCAAAAGAACAAACTTCTGCAGCATCGAACTGGCTGTTAAGTGCTTTTCTCTATGTATCTTACAACCTGGCAGCAGGTGCAGCATTGCTAATCGTTATGAGCGGCGGCGAGAAAGACCGTAAAATTGCCGGTCTTGGAGGTATTTTAGGAGGCGTTATGCTTGGCGGTTTAATTATCCTGATTCACATCGGTATGTTCGTAAAAATAGATGTAGTTGCGGGAATGGACATGCCAACCCTTGCATTAGCGGAACAAATTCACCCTATTGTTGGTATTCTGATGGCCATTGCCCTGCTTGGTATGATGTATAATACGGCAGTTGGTATGTTTTACTCCTTTACCGTACGATTTATCGCACCTGATAGAAAAGCCTATAAGCCTGCTGTGGTTATTATTGGGTTACTTGGATTTGTGGCAAGTTTTGCCGGATTTACAACACTTGTCGGAAAGGTATATTCTACGATGGGTTATCTGGGATTTGCTTTGATTATTGCAGCGATTATTGCCTGGTTCAGAAGAGGTAAGGCCAAGGTATAAATATTTGAAGCGGCATTCTCAAAACAAAGCTATTTAAAATATCTTCTTTTAAAGTAATTATCAATTCTTATTGTCTTTATCATTTTATTGTGATAAATTTTATTCGTAATCAAAAAATAAATAGCACCCCGTATATTCCTGGTAATATGGTCCGGGAGTCTCTACAGAGTAACCGATAATTACTCTACTATGGACGGTTAATTATAATAGAACACACTGACTGAGCAAGTACACACGGAGTGTACTGATTTTTTGTTGTTGATTCTAGTTATCTGGTCGTCTATCTAAAATAGGCGGCTTTTTCTATATACAACCTGATTACATCTAATTGGCGGCTGGGATCATTCTATTATAATTACTGATAAAACCAACCTCTATTTAATTAATGCAGATATGCGGGTGCAAATGGAGGAAATGCATGGATATTTTAAAGGATATTCTGGCAGCATTAAGCGGTGTGCTGAATGGACTGCCTCAGGGCCTGTTAGCATTAGCATTCGGCTTTGCTTCAGTCCCTACTGCTTTAGCATTTATTGTCGGAGCTGTGGGAAATGCCTTTACTGGAACAGTAGCAGTCATTTCATTTCAAGCAGAGTCTATTACTGTTGCCGGTACGTTAGGGAAAAATATGAAGGAAAGGCTGTCTATGCTTTTCTTTGGAGCCTGTTTCATGGTGATCATTGGTGCCTTCCGTTTACTGGAGCGCATCGTGGAATGGATTGGCCCCGTTGTTACAACAGGTATGATGGCAGGAGTTGGTCTGATGCTGACAAAGGTAGCCTGGGATATGGCTAAGAAAGACAGACTGGCTGGAATTATCTCCTTTGCCAGTGCACTGGTTACTTATATTGCGACGCAGGATCTCGTTTATACCATCGCCGTTTCAGTGATTCTTTCCAGCTTGATTTACTATTTTGTTCACAAAAATGATACTGCCGGCGCAGCTCAATCTCTTCCTAAAGAGAAGATAGCACTCCAGCCCTTTGTTTTTAATCCAGCTGTTATCCGTGGAGCTCTGGCATTGGCCTGTTTAAACATTGGTGCTAATATCGCCTTTGGTAATATTAATAGTGCGATTGCTGAAAAAAGCTTAAATCTTGATGTTCTTACTGTCATCAGCGGTGTTGCTTCTATGGTCTCTGCTCTATTCGGCGGCGGTCCTGTTGAAGTTGTTATTTCTGCCACAGCCAGCGCTCCTCATGCCGTCTGGTCAGGCGTCTTAATGATGGTTATCATGGCAATTATTCTTCTTTTTGGCATCCTGCCGAAAATAGGGAAATACATACCGACCGCATCGATTGCAGGCTTCTTGTTTGTTCTGGGAGCAATCGTTACATTACCGGGTAATGCAATCGAATCTTTAACAGCAGATGGTTCTGGCGGCATCGTCGGAGCAACTACGGTTGTGGTAACATCCATCACCGATCCTTTTGTCGGTATGGTCGCAGGTGTCGTCATGCAGTTCTTAATTAATTTATTCGGATTCTAATAAAACGAGGTGGACAGAATGAAAACATTTGAGATTGATATAAAAGGCTTGAAAAGAGTATTGCCAATAGTTGCTGTAGCAGAGGATTTAAAGATTGCCAGTTTTGATATTCTGGGAGATACGGAATTAGTCACTTATCTTGCTCCATTATTAGCAGAAAAGCTGCCGGAAATTGACTATATCGTAACAGCTGAAGCAAAAGGTATCCCGTTAATTCATGAAATTTCAAAAGTGTTAAAAATGGATAAATACATTGTTGCGAGAAAAAGCATTAAACCTTATATGCAGAACCCGCTGATTAAAAAGGTAACCTCCATTACAACACAAAAGGAACAGACCTTGTGTCTTGATGGAAAAGATGCTGATTTACTTCATGGAAAAAGAGTTGCCATTATCGATGATGTAATCAGTACAGGTGAATCTGTACGTGCTCTGGAGGAGCTTTTGGAAGGAGCAGGTGCAAATGTTACAGCAAAAGCTGCTCTTTTAGCAGAGGGCAGTGCTGCCGAAAGGAAAGATATTATCTTTTTAGAGGAATTGCCTTTATTTTAGGTAAGAATATAAAAACATCCGAATCCTAAAACGAAATTTTGTTTTAGATCCGGATGTTTTTGATTAGAATGATAAGCCTGAATTATTTGCCGGCTTGCCTTTAGATACCTTTCCCGCTCTTTAAAATATCCATTGGTAAAGTAGAAGGCGTCTCAAAATTCGATTTCATATTATAATATTTCTGATCCTTGCTGGAAGTATATAATCCCTGCATTGCTTCTAATACATGAAGGCCAAGTAAACCATCTGCCCGATGCTGCCTTTGCCTGAGGATAGCATCAGCCATGTCTAAAACTCCTATTCCCCTGCTATTTCCTCTGAAGCTATGTGTAAGCGGTACTTCTTCAAAATCTAATTGGCCCTGTTTTTTCACGTAAACTGAACCAGAAAAATTATTAGGATCCGGAACGATAAGACTGCCGGTGGTACCATGAATTTCAATATTAGAGCTTCTCGTTCCCCACACATCAAAACTCGTAATAAGTGTACCTATCGCTCCGTTTTGGAAATCCAATAAACCTGCTACATGTGTCGGTACATCGACATCGATTTCTTCACCGTAGTTAATTTCTCCAGTAATTACCCGCTTAGGAGAGGATATCTTTGCCATACCTGCCACACTCTTTATCGGCCCTAACAAAGCAGCTAGTGCAGTTAAATAATAAGGTCCCATATCAAATAGCGGTCCCGCCCCTTGCTGATATAAAAATCCCGGGCTTGGATGAAAGCTTTCCGGTCCACGGTACATCATAAATGCAGTAGCAGCAAGGGGAGCGCCTATCCATCCGTCATCAATTAATTTACGTGCTGTTTGAATTCCGGCACCTAAAAAAGTATCTGGAGCTACCCCAACTAACAGATTCTTTTCTTTTGCCAAACGCATAATCTCTTCGCCATCTTTTAATTCTGTTGCTAAAGGTTTTTCACTATAGCTATGCTTGCCAGCATCAAGTGTTTTAAGATGAATTTCCGCATGTGAATTCGGATTGGTCAAATTAACTACTAATTCAATATCCGGATTAGCTAAGAGCTCTTCAACCGTACAAGCTGCCGGTATACTAAATTCCTGTGCTTTCTCCTCAGCTCTGGAAATATCTAAATCAGCACAAGCTAATACCTCTATGTTATAAAACGCTTTCAAATTCTCAAAATAAATAGAACTAATATTTCCACAACCGATAATTCCCACATTTATTTTTTGCATATTTAAGATCCTTTCTTTCTACTTTTAAAAAGCCTATTTTAAACTCTTCATAATCTAATTATTTTAGTCCCTGTTCCTTAAATCAGCAACAATAGAAGCGTGAAATTTATCCAATTTGTAAAAAAAGAGAGCTATAATTTGAGCAATAGTCAGGACAATCAAACCAGCATACATAATAACTCTTATCATATCCTGAGCAGAAGCAGTAATAGCGTCAGGGTTATATCCTGCCCACGCCAGAGCATATGCCACTGCAGCCGATCCAATGGCAATACCAAATTTAGTGGCAAAACTATAAGCAGAGTACAGTAATCCATCTGTTCTTTGCCCATATTTCCACTCCTGATAGTCGATAGAATCTGCTAATAAAGCAAAGTTTGCAGCACCATTAACACCAATAAAAGTAAATGCGATGAAAAAGACTGTTGTAAAAACAGTAAATGATCCATTTTCCAATAAGAGCATGGCAATAAATAACGGAACACAAAGTGTCAGTAAAATAATACTCCCATTTCTATTGCCCAATCGTTTAAGAATAAAAGGGGCAATGGCTCCTCCTACAAAATTCGCGACATTTGCCAGAGTTAAATATAGCGGAACCATTTGCGGCTGTTCTAATACATAAGTTACATAGTATATTAACACCCCAAAGAATAGACCGATACGCAGAAAATAAATCAAAGAATTGACTGCCACCATCAACCAGGGTTGGTTTTTAAACATGTTGACCGCAGCTTTTCTAAACACTATCGGATTATTTTTATCAACAGGTTCCGTAAAACGTTCCTTGCAAAACTTAAAAGTAAACATAAATAAAACAACGCCAACTACTGAATAAAGAGCCATCGTAATAGGGAACCCCAGCTGCTGGTTACCATTTCCCAATAAATCAACCAGCGGAAGTGTAAGAGCAGAGACCGCAATTGATCCGGCAGCGAGTCCCATCATTCGAAAACTGCCTAATTTGGACTTCTCAATGGAATCCCTGGTCATAAGAGGCAATAATGCTCCATAAGGCAAATTGATCCCTGTATAAATCATACCTAATAGAAAATAAGTAACATACGCATAAATTATTTTTCCTGTATTTGAAAAATCAGGAGTTATAAATGTCAGAACACTCAAAATCGCGAACGGAACTGCTAAGTATAATATATAGGGCCTGGCTTTTCCATGTTTTGAATTTGTTTTATCTACAATAATACCCATAATAGGGTCATTCACAGCATCCCAAATTCTTGTAATTAGAAAAAGCGTCCCAACCACTGCAGCTGATATCCCAAAAACGTCTGTATAAAAGAAGAGCAGATAACTTGTTGTCATTCCCCAAACAAAATTTGAAGCTAAATCGCCAAAACCATAACTGACTTTTTCCAGCATTCCTAATTTTTCCGGTTTTCCTTTTTTTATTTCCGGCACTGCAGGACTAACATTTAATTCTGCCAATACGTCTCTCCACCTCTCCTAAAATTATTTTTCCATCTGAAATTTATCTGCTTAAGAACAAGTTTTTCATATAAAATGCGTGTTTAAAAAGTAGTCAAATTAGAAGCAAGAAGATCCAGGCGACGTGACTTTTCCGAACGGAGCGTATGCTTTTAAATACGTGAGTAACGGAAAAGTCACGTCAACGCAGAGATTCGCCGCTTATCATTTGGGAACTTTTTGAACATCCTCATAAAGATAGCCCGAGTAACGATTAAATGAACCTTTTCTCGGGCTGCCCTCTGCTTCGTTTCTTCTTTTTCTACGTACAGTTATCACAATACATTCTTGGGTACAATAAATAATGTTTAATTTAATTCAACAACTTGTCCAGTCTCTGCAGACTTATAAATTGCTTCTAAAATTTGTGTAACAACGAAAGCTTCTTCTGGTTTTACCAAAGGCTCCGTATCATTTAAAATACTATCAATCCATTGGGTTGCTTCTGCATCTCTCTGCTCAAGAGTCTCCCCTGAAAAACCGTATATTCCTCCAGCTCCCGACGGCGTTGTCTCCACTAATTGATTATGAGCAACATGATTAAATACAACGTAACCTTTATCTAAAAATGCTTCACCAAACATTTCTGCACCGCCTTTTGTACCACAAAGGGTTACTTGCGCTTCTTTTGTATTTACCATATTGAGAGCCCATGCAGATTCCAGAAAGATTGTTGCACCATTTTCCATTTTTATAAAACCAAAAGCCGAATCTTCAGTCTCAAATGACTCTGGGTCCCAATGACCAAACATGTTTCCTTCAGGTCTATCTTTCAGTTTCTGATAAGTCGAACCAAATACACTTTTAGGCTTATAATTGTTCATACACCATAGTGCTAGATCTAATGCATGTGTTCCAATATCGATCAGCGGCCCTCCTCCCTGTTTTTCCTTATCAGGGAAAACGCCCCATGTCGGTACACCTCTTCTTCTTACCGCATGTGCTTTTGTTAAATATATATCACCCAGTTCATCATTCTTACACGCCTCATGCAGCATAATGGAGTCCTGACGGAAACGATTTTGATAACCTATGGTTAGTTTTTTACCTGTCCGCCGTGCCGTTTCCAGCATTTGTTCCGCTTCTTTAGAATTAATAGCCATGGGTTTTTCGCACATAACATGCTTTCCGGCTTCCAATGAATAAATTGTAATTTCTGCATGAGATATATTAGGTGTACACACATGAACTACATCAATATCTATTTCTTCCAGCATGTTCTTGTAATCTGTGTATGCTTTTGCTTCACTACTTCCATATTCCTTTAATGCTTGTTCAGCTCTTTCTTTTATGACATCACAAAAACCAACCAGTTCTGTTTTATCCGTAAGCTTTACAAGAGCAGGAAGATGCTTCTGCAGAGCGATACCTCCACATCCAATAATGGCTATTTTCAACTTATTATCTATATTCAAATGTATCAGCCTCCAAAATAACTATTCATTTAGCATGTTTTTTAAATTTTTGTAACTGATTTCAATACTCTCCAGTTGATTTCTAGTTGTTAAATCCTGTTCTACTAAGATATATTCTGCACTTCCAATATCCTCCGCCGTTTTAATAATTTCTGGAATTTCCATCATTCCATCTCCAATTTCTGTGAAATACTCTGGCTGGGAGAATGGAATGAAAGCGTCAAAATCAATGACCGCATTCTCATCTATGCTTTCAAAAGCGTTCACCGGATTCGTTGATGACGGCATATCCTTCTGATGAATAATTTTACATCTCTCTTTTACTTTTTTAAGATAGTCTACAGGGTCTACGCCGCCCCTTAATGTCCAATAAGTATCAAATTCCAGTTTAACCAGCTCAGGATCGGTGTTTTTCAGTATAATATCAAGAACGTATTCTCCATCGAATTTTTGAAACTCTTGAAAATGGTTATGGTAATAAAAGTCAAGACCCTTCTCCTTACACTTTTGTCCATATTTGTTTAGTGTTTTACTGAACTCTAAAACCTCTTGTTTATTACTGAAAAATGCAATTGAACAGCCTATGCCTCCACTTCCCAGCTCTAAATTATAAGTTATTGCCTCTTCTATAATTTCATCAGTAAGAGGTGATACATGCATAGAAATCGCCTTAAGTCCCAGCTCTTCTAATCTATTTTTTAAATCTTTCGCTTCCAGGCCTTCTATCTTCATCTCTTTATCAGCATCATGGATAAAAAATTCTAAATTCCGATAGCCAATATCAGCAATCTTTTTTAATGTAGAGAAATAATCTTTTGCCAACTCATCACGTACTGAAAACAACTGCAATCCCATAGATAATGTCATATGCATCCCCTTTTCCTTTTTTGTAATCGATTACATTTTATTTTTAATTAATCGCAACCATCCAGGCTATACTACCTTTTTTCAAAGATTGATATTAGTATTCTTAAACATTAAAGATAGTTTACACTCAAATTTCAGCAAATGTAATCGATTACTTAAAAGTCTATAGCTCCTCAAAAATAATGTCAAGCGAAAATTCAAATTTGTCAGTTTTTTCATTATTTACCAATATTTATTATTAATAAGTCCCTTCAGGTGGTCTCACGAATTATTAAATGGTGGTCCAAAACTAGGCTTTCTACTTCTTCTCCTCTAATCTTACTCATAAGCATCTGAACTGAAATACTGCCCATATCATACATTGGTTGTGCTACCGTAGTTAAGGGAGGATATACTACATTCGAAAATTCAATATTATCAAAGCCAAACAAAGCCATCTCTTCCGGTACCCTCAACTGATTAATATGTAACTCTTTCAACGCTCCTACTGCTAATACGTCTGAAACAGCAAAAACAGCAGTTGGCCGATCGGCCTGGTTCAACAGGACTCTCATTGCCTGCTGTCCCGACTCAAAATTTAGATGCTTTGTATTATAAATCCAATTATCTTTAATTTCCAAGTCAAATTCCTTTAGCGCTTTTTCATATCCTCTGTATCGTTCTGATGCATAAAGAAATTTTTTATCAAAATTGATAAGCCCTATTTTTTTATGTCCCAGCTTGATTAAATGCTTAACAGCTTGATATGCTGCCCGCTCACTGTCAATCGTTACATAAGACAGGGTATTATCTTTAGCATATTCACTACACTGCACAATTGGATATTTAGTGGAAAGCTCAATTAATCTCTCCTTATTCACTGTAGGATCCATTGAAATTATGCCGTCAGCCAGTTTATTTTTAATCATATTAAAGAATATAACTTCTCTAGCAGGATCTGAGTCTGTTTCACACAAAAGAATATTATATCCAGATTCGATTGCTTTATTTTGAATACCATTTATTATTTGCGCGTAAAACGGGTTGGAAATACTGGGTAAAAGCACCAAGAAAAGCCTGGTTTGAGATGTTCTTAAGCTTCTTCCCAAAACACTGGGTTCATAATTTAACTCTCTGATTGCATTTTGAACTTTAAACTGCGTATGTTTTCTAACTTTATCCGGGGTATTAATCACACGTGAAACTGTAGCAACAGAAACACCTGCATATTTGGCAACCTCCTGTATAGTAGCCATTAGTATCTCCTCCATTCTTAAAAGTAATCGATTACATAATATTTTTCATCTGCCATTGAAATTTTTGAATATAGTTGATTTTTCTTATCTTTATTATCATACAATCAATTTTATATAATTGAAAGAGCATCTGTTCAATATAGCCTGAGACATTAAACATTTTTCATTTTAGTTTTTTTGTTGTACATATAAAGAACTTGGATAATCCCATCAAGTATGAAAAAAGTACCTCCTTCCATAGATAGATTTATCCTGTCGGCAGAGGTACTTCTTCATTTGTATATTGATTCGTTGAAAAATCTCAGAACATAATAGCTTTAAATGTATGAAAATAACAATATTTTTTTACTCTAAATAAAGGTAGTTAACAATGTCCCCCAAACCAGTGTAATCAGGGCTGCAAAAATCATGGCTAACGAAGAAAAAACGGATTCCTGTTTTCCATATTCCAACGCTTTACTCGTACCGACACCATGTGCCCCCATTCCTAAAGCCAGTCCCTTCGCAATCGGTGTCTTGATGGATAGCCACTTCAGCACTTTAGGGCCAACAATCCCTCCTGCTATCCCAGTTATAATAACAAAAACTGTTGTCAATGCCGGCAGCCCTCCAATTTCTTTAGATACCTCCATTGCAATAGGGGTTGTAATTGATCTCGGAAGAATAGATACAATAAAATCATCACTCAAATGAATTAACTTTGATAACAAAAAAGTCGAAATCATAGCCACAAGCGTACCAACCGTAATGCTGACAGCAATTGTTCCGATATATTTTTTTATTATAGCTAAATTCTTATAAATTGGAACGGCAAATGCAACTGTAGCTGGTGCCAGCATATGCGACAATAATTTCGAGCCCTGCAAATATTGATTGGCAGACACATGTGTGATAGTAATTAACACAATCAATAGGATTGGCGCCAGCAGCAATGGATGAAAGGCAGCTATGGTTATTTTTTTATAAATCTTTTTGGAAAGTAAATAAATCAAATACGTTACAATAGTAAATACCACAATGATCAATGCCCTTCCTCCTTTCTTTTAGCAGATACTTTTTCTGCAGTTAAGGCCGTGACACCCATGACAATCATCGTACTGATAAGAATCAAAAATACAATTCCTATCCCCTGCAAACTGAAAATCTGTTGGTAATTCACAATTCCTACTGCCGAAGGGATGAAGAAGAGCAGCAGCTCGGCCATTAGCCATTTAGCACCCTGCTCTACCCATTCCAGCTTGATTATATTGCAGCACAACGCCACAAACAATAGAAACAATCCAAGCATAGAAGACGGGATTGGCAAAGGAATAAAGTATTTTAATGCTATTCCTAAGAAGAGAAAAACATGTAAAAAGCCTATTTGTAAAATAACCCCTATTATTTTCATCCACTTCCCCTTCTTTTCCTTCTTTTCCTTCATTTCAAATTAACTAATAACCATATTACGCTGCTTTACTCTATTCGTAAAATACATATTAATCATACTTTTCATAACTTAAAGTTATAATGAATCGGTTAAAATAAAATCAATGAATTTCCTTCCTGCATTGGAAATGTATTTCCCTTTTTTTGTAATGACAGCCAGTTTCCACAGGATAGTCGGTTTAAGACTGATAATATTAATATCCTTCGTAAACAGACGGTTACAGATTGATTGCGGTAAAATGGCTATTCCCAAATTAGCTGCTACCATCTCAGACATTAGATCCCACTGCATACTCTTAAATAAAATTTTAGGTTCAAAACCTGCCGTAATAAAGAAATGATTTCGTACAATTTGGTTTAAGGCAAAGTCCTCATGGTAAAAAATAAATTCTTCATCCCTTAGATCCTTTACATCCACTTCTTTAAAAGAAGCCAGTGGATGATTTTTATGGACAATCAGCTTCATTTCTTCCTCCACGATGGGATAAACATCGAAAATCTGCTCATCTATAGGAAGTACTGCCACACCAAGCTCAAACTCTCCCTCTTCTACACTTTTTACAACCCTCGCTCCCCCATATTCGGTAATATCTAATTTGATGTTGGGATAACTGCGATGAAAATTCTTCATAACCTTCGGGAAAAACAGACTCCCGATAAACGGAGGCAGTCCAATATTGAGCTGACCCACCGAAAAATTAGTTAAATCGTTTAACGTCAATTTCATTTCATCTACTAATCCTGTTATTTCCTTTGTGTATTCTAACACCATATTTCCCGCATCTGTTAAGTCTATCGTCTTGTTAGTCCGGATAATCAGAATCGCCTCAAGCTCCTCCTCCAAAGCCTTGATAGACTTGCTTAGTGCCGGTTGAGAAATATGTATTTGCTGTGCAGCTTTTGTAATGCTTTTATGCTTCGCCACTTCCTTGAAATAAAGTAATTGTTTTAATTCCAAAATCATCACCTCCGTTTTTTTACTATAACCAATATATCATTTTTCAAAAAACCATTAATGCCATACTTATCCTGTCCTCAATTAAATGAAATATTTCATTAATCCTTCCAGCAAATATCCACTCACGTTATAATGATAACTAAAGCATTTTACGCATCTGTTGAAAGGAGACAACCATGGATATTTTAATGAAGATTCAAGAAGACTATCTGAACTTTTCCAAACAAGAAAAGAAAATTGCTGATTATATACTGCGCTGCAGCCATGAGATTAACAATATGAAAATTGGAGAACTGGCAAACAGAACAGGTACTTCTAATGCATCCATTACAAGATTTGTAAAAAGAATTGGCTGTAATAATTATTCGGATATGAAATTTCTTATCAATGCTAAAGCAGATCCTGAAGAGAATCAGGAAACACATGGAATCGCTGACGAAGTGCTTGTATACTACCAAAATGTCATAAAAAATACACAGCGGTTAATTGACATAAATAAGATTAAAGAGTTCCTGAGCTTAATAAAAAAGGCAGCCAATATTAATATCATCGGCATTAGCAGCTCTGGTGTTACCGCAGACCTTTTCAGCATCCGATTAATGCGGATGGGGTTAACGGCCAAAAGTTATTCAGACCCTTTATGGATGCTTATGCAGGCAAGTATAGCCAAGCCGGGAGACTTATATATAGCTATTTCAAACAGCGGTACTACCCATTCCATTGTAGAAACTCTTACGGAAGCCAAAAAAAATGGAGCAACCATTGTCTCTATCACCGGTTATTTCGAAAACCCCGTTTCTAAATTAAGTGATCTGGTATTTTATGTATATAACACCCGTTTTGTCCATGATGAAAAATTTTCTAACTCGCAATTTTCCATGGTTTATTTAATGGATGTTATTACCACCTTTCTTCTGGAGGATGAAGAATTTAAAGATAAAACACTCAAAACAAGAGAAATTGTTGGAGATTTATAAAAAAATATTAAAAAATTTTGCGCGGGAACTTGAGAAAAGGAAAATTATTTTCAAGTTCTTTTTTTATCGCAGTGTAACTGGCTGTAAGACTCCCACTTCATGAATAGAGTAAAATTAAATACTCTATATAGGAGGTCAACAGCCAGTAACGGCCCGATTGGTTCGAGCCTATAGGACGTAGGTCATAAAGGCGTTGCGACACGACGTCGCGAATTTAGCCTTTGTTCCTTATGTCAAGTGGAGGATGAAAAGAAAACCTCCACTGAATGAAGTTTCACTTTATATTTCTTAAATAAATAGGAGCCTCTTTTGCAAAAAGAATTGTAAAAACGCTAATTCCACGCACATTTTTGATAATTATTATCACAAATTACATATTGAAATAATAATTATCATCGTTTATGATATGTATAAATTCAAGAGCAGCACTAAAGGAGGTATTTTGTGGGGGAATACAAACAACCATACACAATTTCAAATATAGAAATACAGAGGAACGATAACCAGCTAACAATACGATTAGCAAACGCATCAAAATCAGAGTATCAATTATATGTCGGCAGAGAACCGGAAGCAGAAAAAATCAATAAATTACTCGTTACCAGCTCAACAGGCGAGTTTACAGTTTCGTTACCTGTAGCGGAAGGACCGTATTATTTTTTAATTAAATCCGGTGAGTTTAAGACTAATATCTTTTCAGAGCGTGTCATCCAATTACATGGAGCGATTAACATCCGGGATATGGGCGGCTATGAAACGAATGATGGCAAAGTTACAAAATGGGGACTGCTATTTCGGGGCGATCAATTATCAAAATTAGATACAGATGATGTAAAGCTGCTGGAACGAATGAATTTGAAAACCATTGTCGATTATCGTTCGGATCATGAACGCAACATAAATCCAAATGTAGAAATACCAAGTGTAGCAAACACTTATCATTGCGATCCACATTCAAGCTTCTCGGAAGCAGCAGCCAATGCGATCGATTTGCATAGCGAAAACGTTAAACTTGTAAGCGCTTTAGAAAAAGGGGAAATTGATCCTGAATATATTAATGGCAATGGTGAAAATGTCATTGAAGATTACCGTAAATTAATTGATTCCGACGAAGCCAAAAATGCTTACGGAAAATTTCTTCGTATCTGTGCAGACAGTGAAAATATCCCGCTGGTTCATCATTGCAGAGGAGGAAAAGACCGGACAGGCTTAGGCTCTATGTTCTTACTACTGCTGTTAAATGTGAAAGAAGAAGAAATCATACGAGATTATGTTCTTACAGGAATTATCAGAAGAGAAAGAAATCAGCTGAAATATCAGCACTACAGTGCACTAACATCGAATCAAAACTATTTAGATTATCTCATGGCGATGATTGAAACTAGAGAAGAATATGTGAAGGCCAGTATTGATAGATTGAAAGAGCTTTATGAATCAGTAGATGCCTATATGATTCAACATTTTGGACTGACAGAGGAACAAATAGAAAGAATGAGAGAGATATATCTGGAGGAGAGTGTTGCAAAATGAGTCAAGTAGCAGTACTTGTTGCGAGTCACGGAGAGTTTGCCAAGCATGCATTGAAAAGCGCAGAAATGATTGTTGGAGAGCAGGATAATTGTGGTGTTGTCATAGTAAGTATGGACTTAACATTGGCAGATGCTGAAAAGGAGCTTGCGGAAGAATTAAATAAATTAGACCGCAGCGCAGGAACCGTTATTTTAGTAGATATTTTTGGAGGGACTCCCTCTAATATGAGCGGGAGAATCGTGCTTTCTGAAGAGAATGTCTTAGCTGTCAGCGGTTTAAACCTGCCAATGCTGCTTGATTTATTTAGTAACAGGGACAGAAGCCTGGATGAAATTGCAGAATCCTTGAAAAGCACCTATCAGGATGGTTTTACAAATATAACAGAACAATTAAATAAAGGAGAAGATGAAGATGAGTGTGAAATTTTGTAGAATTGATGACCGGTTAATTCATGGCCAAGTCGTAACCACATGGGTGAATGTTCACAGTATTGAACAGGTAATTATTTTAAACGAAACCGTTGCACAGGATAAAATTCAATCAAATGTGTTGAAAATGAGTGCACCGAGCAATATTAAACTGCATATTTTTTCACCTGAAAAATTCCTGGAGGTTATTCAAAAAAACCCGCTTTCCCGGAACACCATGCTGCTGTTTTCTTCACCATTTGATGTAGAGAAGCTGGTTAATGCAGGCTATGAGATTCCAAGCCTGAATGTTGGCGGAATGCGTGGAAACGCAGAACGTACCCAATATACAAAAGCAGTATCACTGACTCCGGAAGAAAAAGCTTCCTTTGAAAGATTACTTGCGAAGGATATAGATATTACGATTCAAATGGTACCTAGTGAAGCACGTGTAAAAATGAATGAGGTGATTTAGTCATGACCATGACTATTATTGTAATTACCTTAATAGCTTTTATTCTCGGAATTGATGATGTAAGTACAAAAATGTTTCGAAGACCATTATTAATTGCACCAATTATCGGGTTTATTTTAGGAGATGTTCAAGCTGGGCTGGCAATCGGCGCGACTCTTGAAATAATGTGGATGGGTATTGGAAATGTAGGCGCATATATGGCACCTGACCTGATTACAGGGACAATTATCAGTACTTCATTAGCTATTATGAGTACAAATGGAAGTATCGAAACAGCGGTTGCAACTGCGATTACTCTAGCTATCCCGACTTCTATTTTAGCTCAGCAATTACTGGTATTAATACAGACAATCAACGTTTCATTAAATAGCTGGGCAAAACGGCTGGCCGATAACGCCGATGTGAAAGGGACCTTCTGGTTAATCTATCCACCAGCATTATTAACTGGTGCAGCTCGTGCTGTCCCTACATTTATAGCTCTTTATTTCGGCGCTGGGGCAATTCAGTCTGCTGTAGATGCTTTGCCAACCTTTGTCATTAACGGATTGGAAACCGCCGGCAGTATCATTCCGGCTGTAGGTATTGCCTTATTAATGCTTGCAATGCTTAAAAAGTTTGAGCTTTGGATGTTCTTAATTCTCGGATTTGTTTTTTCTTCCTACTTAGGATTAGATATTCTTCCAATGACTTTAATCGCAATTGTGTTTGCATATTTCTATGAAATGATTACACGCAAAACGGCAGCAGGCGCAAATGGAGCGAATGAATCATCCAAAAATACAGGAGAAGAGGAGTATGATCTGTAATGGAACAAAAACTGACTAAAAGAGATTTATGGAAGTTGTTCATGCGATTAAACACCATGCGAATCACATTGAACTATGAAACATTACAGGGTGTCGGATTTATGCGTGCCATTGCTCCTGTATTAGAAAAAACATATACCGATAAAGAAGAATTATCCGATGCAATGAGACGACACGCTCAATTTTATAATTCTCATGTAAACGGTGATGCAGTAATCTTAGCAGTTACGGCTGCTATGGAGGAATCAACAGGACCAGATGAAAAAGAAGGAATTAATTCATTGAAAACTGGTCTCATGGGTCCATTGGCGGGACTGGGTGACAGTCTAATTAAATTCACATGGGTACCAATCATCGGCAGTATCGGAGCATCCTTAGCTTTCAGCGGAAGTATTATCGGACCTATTCTGATGTTTATTCTTTATAATATCGTGAACATTGGCCTTAGATATTATGCTATTGTATATGGATACAAAAAGGGTATTGGCTTTTTGAATGACAACCAGGAAAGCAATTTAATTCAAAGAATTTCCACGATGGCTAATGTCGTTGGACTGATGGTCGTCGGCGCACTTATTTCAACGATAATCAAGGTGCAGACCCCCTTAGAAATATCAACGGGGTCCAGTGTTACCGGTGAAGTTGGAGAGAACGTCATTGCTATCCAGGAAATGCTTGATCAAATTATGCCATCTGTTTTAAGTCTGGCAGTTACGATTACTGTTTACCATGTTCTCAAGAAAACAAAAGGCTCTCACGCGGCCATGATTATTGTCATTATGATGCTTCTGACAATAGCCTTAACTTATTTTGGAATCTTATAGAGGATGGCTTACAGATAATTGGATAAAATATGGCGTCATTAACATTTTAAAAATATTAGTGAAGCTCAAAGTCTGAAACGTTGGAAAATCTTCGTTTCAGGCTTTTTTTACTGTCATCGCGGTTCCTTGCTAAGAATCGCACGGTTATATGTTTTACACATCCAAAAACCTGGATAAACAATTTAGTTTGTTCACCCAGGTTCTATCAGTCTGCATTACCCCATCATTCTTCTTTTTTACTTTAAATTTTTTACCCCGGTTTCTAACATTTCCATCTGCAGCAGCGTCTGCTCATCTGTAATATTTTTATCCTTCCCATTTATCACAGCTTCGTACACATCATCGTATACTCTTCCGTAATCTCCATTGACGGATGGCACCTTTTCTTCATGAATGGTCCCTTCTTCATCAATATAAGTCAGTACACCGTAATGATGAATGGTATCTATACCAAAATCCTTATTATCAGGCATATAAAATAGCTTTAAGTGCTCTTCCTGACGATCCTTTGTTTCTTTGATAAAGCACCCTTTGTTACCATGGACAACAAAGCTCGGTCTTTCCTTCAGCCTGAAATAACTGGATTTCACAGATACTTTCAACCTGCCGTAATATAGATCGAGATCGAAATAGTCATTCATTCTTCCCTGCCCCAGCAATTGTTTCACATCATAACGGATATCATCCGGCTTGCCGAAATAGCTGATAACCTGATCCAGCGTATGACAGCCATGTCCATATAGAAATGATGAATTGGGGTCAAAGGAATCGGCAGACTCCGGCACTTCAGGGCGGTAATAGTCATAGTGCATTTCCACCTCCAGCAAGTCCCCGATTTTCCCTTCTTCTATCACTTTTTGAACAGTTAAAAAATCACTATCAAAACGTCTGTTTTGATATGCCTGTACAATTAACCCTTTCTCTTTTGCCAACGCAAATATTTCTTTTGCCTGTCCGGAGGTTTCCATAAAAGGCTTTTCGACCAGACAGTGCTTATTATGTTCTAACACAAGTTTTGCGTATTCATAGTGGCTGTCGTGTTTTGTGCAAATCACAATGAGTTGAATTTCCTCATCCTGTAATAGTTCATTTAAATCAGAAGTATAATGAACCCCTTTAATCTTATCCCAGTTATCATGGTCAGGGTTTCTCCGATAAATTGTTTTCACCTTTATATTCTCTCTTTGCAGTACGAATGGCAAATGGTATCTGTTTGTGCTTTTTCCATTTCCTATATAACCGATTGTAAGCATAGTGGCCTCCTAAAATAGATTTATATGCATTTTCTTCTATTATTACTTATAACCGGGTTTGGGTCAAAGACTTCATACAGCATGACAAAAAGTACCTCCTTCAATTGATAGATTATCTTGAAAGCAGGCACTTCTTTTATTGCATATCAATTTGTTAAAAAAGCCTGGATAAATATCTTTTCTCAATCATGTTTATTAACTGTTCCGCTTCGATATACCATCAGCTCATGATTGATCTGCTTGGTATTTGCATAGATAGATTGGTAGAGTGTAAATAATTTGCTGTACATTGTTACATTATCTCTGATTGGCTTTACTATTTGTTTTTCTTCTAAAAATTCATTTGCACAGCTCGCCAATGAAGGAAACCATCCTAGCCCATAAGCTGCCAGCATTGCTGCTCCTAATCCAGGACCTTGTTCACTGTTTAACTTAATTACATCTACACCAAAAATATCTGCTTGAATTTGCAGCCATAGATTGCTTTTCGCTCCACCACCAACAGATACAACAGTATCTATTTTCTTACCTTCCTGTCTAAACAGCTCCAGAGATTCATTCAAAGAGAATGTAATTCCTTCTATGACTGCTCTGGTAAAATTACTGCGTTCATGTGACCGGTCTATGCCAATAAAACTGCCGCGTATCGTTGAATCTACATGCGGAGTGCGCTCCCCTACTATATATGGTGTAAAAAGTAGTCCATTTGCTCCTATCGGCACATCTTCCGCTTCTTGTAACAGTTTTTCAAAAGCCGTTTCTGCTGCAAATTCATTTCTAAACCAAGATAAGCTATCACCTGCTCCCAATGTCACGCCCATTGTGTAATATGCATTGTCTGCAGCATGATTAAAATAATGTACAGCTCCATTAAAATTTTTGTCTCCAGACCCTTCATACGATAAAACAACGCCAGATGTCCCGATACTCACCATTGTCCTGTTCCCGGATAGAATACCAGATCCTACTGCACCGCAGGCATTATCTGCTCCTCCTGCAAAAACCTTTGTTTCTACACGCAAGCCTGTTCGTTCCGAAACTGTTTCATGGATCATCCCCACCATCTCATGCGAGGATACAAGAGATGGACATAAATTTATATTTACATTCAATAGTTCACAGATTTCTCTGCTCCAAGATCTGTTCTCTACGTCTAATAAAAGGGTTCCCGCAGCATCTGAATAGTCTGTATGTAACTTCCCCGTTAACCGAAAGCGCAAATAATCCTTTGGAAGTAAAAACAAGCTGGAGTTCTGATAATTTTCAGGCTCATTCTTTTTTACCCATAACAATTTCGGCAAAGTAAATCCTTCCAGTGCTATGTTTTTCGTTGCCTTGAGAAGTCTGCTTTTACCTAGTTTCTCCGTTATTTCCTGACATTCTGCCGTTGTCCGCGTATCATTCCATAGAATAGCTGGGCGGACTACCTCATGATTTGAGTTAAGTAAGATAAGCCCGTGCATCTGTCCTGAGAAACTTATCCCTTCAATATCCTCTACGTCACCGGAGAAATCAGCAACAAGCTCTGATAAACCAGCTATTGTTTGTTCAACCCAATCTTCCGGATTCTGTTCACTATAGCCGGGTTTTTCCTGTAATAACGGATATTCTTTAGATACTACCTGTTCTATCTCCCCTTGCTGGTTCACTAAAAGAAGCTTTACAGCACTTGTTCCCAAATCCACTCCAATGGCATATTTCACTTTTTCCACGCTCCCTGCCGATCCTGATAATTATTTGATAACAGTAAAGAAGCTAAGATAGAACCGTATTGCACATATGCCGTTTGCATTGATTTCCATTCTATATGCATACACGTTTCCTAACCTTAGCATCTCTCTCTTGACCGAAATTGCTGCTCATGTCTAATCCTATCTTTCACAAAAAGGGGAATCTCCTTCTATCTTAGCTGCTATGACTACCGTTTTTAACTATACTCTTTGAACAGAAGGGTCAGAAAAGATATCACTGGCATCATCACTGGTTGTCGAAAACTCACTGATTACCGCTCCCTTTGCCCCTGCCTGAAACCAATGCAAAACATTAGGAGAAATCGTGAACTGATCGCCTGGATAGAGGATATGTTCTTCCCGCGCTGTATAAAAATCTTCTTTTCCTTCAGGTACAGTTGCCTGAATAGCAGAAGATTTATCTCCTTCTACATAGAGATAGACTTTTCCATAACGGCATCGAAATGTCTCCAATTTCCCTTTCCTACCTTTAACAGGTGGATGACGATGCTCAGGACATGTCTGATTTGGCAACAGGACCATTTCTTTTGCGCAATAATGTGCATTGTTTTCATATACAACAAGATTCAGCGCTTCTTCTCGCAAATTTCTCAACCCAAAATCCGCTATCTCTAAATTTTTTACTTCCAGCGGGGTCAGAACGATACCCGCTTTTTGAAAATATTCCAAGACCTGTCTTTGATAATCTTTCATTTCCATTATTACACCCACTCTTAAGAAATTCTCAAATCGGATATATCTATATCTGCTTCTTCATGTTCTTTCACTTTATTTTCCTGAGCATCTGTAACCGGCTTTTTCAGAATGATTAGTGCAATCGCAGTTGCCAATGATCCAATGAGTAATGCAGCAATAAAACCAATTGGATTTTCCATTGTCGGCAATGCAAACATTCCTCCTGCAGGAATGCGTGAATCTGCTGCCCAAAGCATACTCAGACCACCACCGATGCCGCCACCAATTCCTGTAGCGACCACACAGCGGATAATATCATTCATAACAATCGGGAAACATCCCTCTGTAATTTGACAAATCCCCATTGGAAAAGCCGTTTTAAGTGTTTCCACTTCCAGTTTTGTATATATTTTTTTCCGAAATAGCTTAGAAATAAAATATGCCATCGTCATTCCAAATGGTGTTACCATAGATGCCAGAATTAAAACGGTAATAGGTTCATAGATTCCTTCACTGAATAAGGTAAACACGAATGAAAAGACAATTTTATTAATAGGTCCACCATAATCAATCGATGACAAGACACCTATAATCACTCCATAAAGAAATAGAGAAGATGTGTTCAAGTTACCAAGATAAGCAGTTAAATACTCTGTAAAAACAGAAATAGGTGTACCTATGATATAAAACATTATCAGTCCCGCAAGCGCTGCTCCCAGAAACGGTATGATCAATGTAGGCATCAAGCCTTCCATCCATTTCGGTACTTTCACATATTTCTTGATAAATTGAACAAGATACCCTGCAATATAACCACCCAGCAATCCTCCTAAAAATCCAGCTCCAATACTGCTGGATACCATTCCTACAATAATCCCAGGAGCAATCCCCGGTTTATCCGCGATAGAGAAGGATATCGCCGTAGCTGCAACCATCGGCAGCAGACCTAAGCCCAAATTCCCCATAGTAGTTAATGTATCAGCAAAAGTAAATCCCGCACTAAAGTCTTCTATATTTTGTCCGCCTAATATATTTCCTATTGCCAACAGGAAACCTGCTCCCACAACGACAGGTAAGAAAAAAGAAATCGCTGTCATCATATGTTTTTTCAATTCCATTTTTTTTAACATCGACATAAAGCTAACCTCTCTTCTTTTTGAAGCTAGTGAAGTTGTGTGGCACCTTAAGCAGGAGCCACAACTTCTTCTACTTTTTTGATAAATTTATTTGGAGATTTAATAACTAAGTCTGTCGGTACTTCAATGGTTTTCTTTCCTTTAAAACGATTTTTACCGTTAATTTTGACATCTGCAGCGATAACCACTACGTCAGCCTCTTTAATTTGCTCTTCTGTCAAATTATCCTGTGTTCCAATCGTCCCCTGTGTTTCTACAAAAATAGAATGTCCGGCTTCTTGTGCTGCTTTCATTAACTTTTCTTTCGCAATATACGTATGAGCAATTCCAGCTGTACAAGCTGCTACACCTACAATATTCATACAAGTACCCCCTTTATGGCAGCTTCAGACTGATAAAACGGAACGGTATTTTCTGCCTTAAATAATTTAATTTTTTGTTCTGCCACTTTCTTTGTTTCTTCCATGCAAGGCGGGAATAATACATTAGGTTCACGAATCTCATTGTTACCACTATTCAAAATTTCCCGCAGCTTATTTGCAAATACAATTTTTATATCACTGGAGATATTTATCTTGCAAATCCCCATTTCAACTGAACGAACAAGCTCCTGGTCTGGATTACTGGAGCCACCATGCAACACGAGAGGAATATCTACACGTTTGGCTGTCTCTTCTAAAATATCTAAACGAAGCTTAGGGTCCACATTTTTCGGATAGATTCCATGGGCAGTACCTATTGCAATGGCCAAGGAATCCACCCCTGTACGTTCAACAAATTCTTTGGCAGTTTCAGGATCTGTATAAACAACTTCTGAGACTCCACCTTCTACTGTATTTCCAGTGTCACCAATCGTTCCTAATTCTGCCTCTACTGCCACACCAGCTGCATGCGCTGCCTCTACTACCTTTTGTGTGATTTCGATATTTTCTTCAAAAGGCAGGTGGGAAGCGTCAATCATGACAGAGGTAAAACCTAATCGAATCGCTTTCATGACTTGTTCAAAAGAAGCCCCATGATCCAGATGGATACAAACTGGAATAGTTGTCTTATTGGCAGCCGCTTTCACCTGACCAATAAAACTGTCTGTTAAAAAGGCTAATTCATCTGGATGTATTGCCATCATTAGTGGTGCATTCAGTTTTTCACAGCTTTCCAGAGTTGCATTAAAAAGTTGACCTGATCCTGCGTTAAAAGCTGGTACTGCGAAATGATGTTTTTGCGCTACCTCTAATAGTTCTTTTCCATTGATTAACATATTCAATACTCCCCATTTCTTTTTTTATTTTTTGTAAACAGTTCAATAACTTCTTCTTCAGACCTTGCATTTTTTAAGCGTTCTAAAAAGTCTTCATCTGCCAAGAAAATAGCTACTTGCTGCAACAGCAAAATATGTGTTGTGTTTGCATCGCTGTCTTGAACGGCGAATAAAATTATCGCGTTCACCGGTTTATCATCAAGTGATTCCCACGAGATATTATTTTTACTAATTCCAACTGCAATTCGTGTTTTGAGAACACTGCCAGATTTGCCATGCGGAATCGCAATGCCATTTCCCAGCCCAGTTGCTCCCTCTTTTTCTCTTAGAAATACATCCTTTATAAATGCCTCTTGATCCGTTAAACACCCCCCTTCATATAAAAGATCTGTTAGCTCATAAATTACACCTTCCTTTGTCGTTGCCTCTAAATCTACTGTAATAAGCTCTTTCTTTATTACTTTTTGCAAGTCGATGGTTTCTAATTGTTCCATTACGACATCTCTCCTAACATTTGTTTGACTCTTCCCTCATCCTGTTTGGTAAATACAGCATTAACTAAAATGGACGGCGTTGGCAACTCCTCATTTAAATGAATGGTCGTCAGAATCAGATCAATATTTTTATACTTATCGATATTTTTTACGAATTGCCGCTGTGATAGCACCGCTACAATTTCCAGGTCCGGGAAGGCTTTATTTACTTTGACCTTCAGTAATTCTGAGGTTCCGACCCCGCTGCTGCACATAATCAGTACTCTACGTTTCACTTCTAATAACTCTTTATATTTCACAAAGTAAACAGTTAGAAATCCTATTTCATCTTCCGAAATTTTGTTTAGGTGAAACTTTCTGCAAGCTTTTTGCGCAGCCTCCTTAACCTTCTGAAATGTATCTGTATACTCTACTTTGATATCCTCTAACAAATCATTCTGAATCATGATTTCATTCTTCAAACGATATAATAACGGTCCCATATGCTTGTATAAATCCTTCTTATTAATTTCTCCAAGCTGCTGAATACCTATATTTCTTCCGGCTTCCAGCGAAAAAAAACCTGTCACTTCTTTTATAAGATCTCCACTGATTGGTGTACGGATAGATTGTCCAGCTATACGGGATGAAATCAGATATTGAAATAAATAAAATATCTCTATATCTGGCAGACTCGTACACAGATAGTTTTCTATTTTTTGAATGAACTTTTTAGAAATATGATAGAACTCTTTATAATCCTCCGTTAATTTCTGCTCTTCCTCATCCAGGAATCCATCCTCACTTTCCCGCGGCCTCCCTCCATCTCGAAAGCGTTTCACAAGAATATAAATATGTGACAGTATGTTCATTTTATATGGATAAGGGATTCCTCCTTCAAAGCACGCCTCCAGCTTTTCTAACAGTGACGTAATAAAGTTGATATCTACTGGACTGATTTGGTGTTCGACAGTAGTAAATTGATCATCTATCAAATCATTACTGCTGATAAGCATATTCACTACTTTGCGTATTGTTTTTTCATGGCCTTCAATAGAAATATATTTACCGTTTCTAATCAGATTCAGATCGTTTTGCTTTAAAAAGCTTTCTATTCTGGATAAATCATTACTAATTACGGAATCGCTTACAAAATAAGCACCAAAAGCTTCATCTATCCTGATTCGCTTCGGTGATCTAAACAGTAAAGATACAATAATATTATTTCTTCGGCTCAAAGGTTCACTAGCAGCTGTTCTTATTCCATTATTCTCTACAACCTGCTCTAAATATCTATCATAAATTAAGTCGAAACCTTTTCCGGAGCTGGATATAATAATATCTCCTTCTAAAGATGCTTCATTAATCTTTCGAATCGTCCGGTAAACAGTCTTCGTTGAGATATCACAAAATCCAGCTATTTCTTGAGCTGTCAGCGTTGTTCCTTGCTTAATAAAAACTTCTATTAATTGGCGCTCTCTTTTGCTTAGCTGCATATTTGTTAACCTCCTTGATTAATACTATATCTTAAATTAAAGAGCATGCATTTCATTAGGTGTCCATTATGACAGACATTTTTAAAACGCTTGCAAAATATAGCTTTAAACCAATGAAGTACAGAAATCCTCTTTGAAATGTATTCTATCTTTCACTTATAAAAATAAAAAATGCCATTCAATTCTCAGCTCGAACCGAACAGCATTTTCATAGCCCTATATTACACATATAATTATCTTTAACTTAAACCTGGATCTCTTTCTCATTCTCCAATACATAATCTTCCGCTTCTTTCGACCAGAGACCATCATATTTTTTCACAATCTCATGAAGCGGCTTAATTGTATCCTCCATTATTCTATTCAATGACTTAATTGGCATCTCTTTATGCACACAGTTCAATTTCTTTCCTCTAGATTATATTGTTTTTACTTTCTTATTCCAAAAAATATCCCCCGGCTCCCATCAGCTCAATCAAACGGTCAATAAATACTTCTCGATTTTTAGCCCCGGCCAGGTAATTCACATGATAAGATTCGGCAACCAGCTCAATAATGCGCGGAAAGATTTGATTAAACATATGGGTGTCCTGTTTATTCACAGCCATCCCAATAATTAATTTTACTTCATTGCTGTCCCAATCAACTGGTGCATCTGGTATCAATATAATTAAACCTGTCTTATCCGCTTCATACTTCATTGTATGTGGAATAGCCACCCCACTTGGATAAGAAGTAGCAGAAATTTTTTCTCTCTGATTTAATTTCTCAAGATAATCTGCCGGCACATAGCTATTTTGCTGAAATACATCTGAGATTGTCTGCATGATTTGTTTCTTTGATAACTTTTCATGTAAATGGATTAAAAATTCCTCTTTAATAAGCTCCGGAATTTTCTTTTTTATAAAGCGGACATATTTGTAATGCTTGATTTCTTCGATTTTTCTTCGGATTAATGTGATATCATGCTTTGTGATAAATTCATGTATGCTTACAATTTCTGCATGAATCGTGGCAAAAGCGTTCTCTACTTGGTTAGCATCCAGTGTTGTAATAATGAATTCTGGCGAAAGGAGTGCATTTATCTCACTGACATCTTCATAGACTCCCGCCACTTCTAAATCCTCATCAAAATTTCTTTCAATAACCTGTTTAATATCTGACTGCTGCGACAGATAGGAAGGAGTAATAATAATCGTTTTAATTTTTTGTTCTTCCTCCGGCTGGCTATTCAGGTAAGAGCCGATATGCAGCGCGAGAAAAGCAATCTCATCATCATTGATTTCAACATCCAGATCATTGGACAAGACGGATGCCAGATAGACTGCAATATCAAAGATAATCGGATACTTGATACGTATATTCAGAACACTTAAGTTTCTCGTATATTTATTTTGTAATAAACGATTATAGAGATTTTGAATATGAATCAGCAGCCGATTTCTAAATGAATCATTATCAAAATCAACCATATAAACACCACTTATTTCCTGAATAGCATGATCTAAAGCTTTAGCGATATCATTACTGGTATAGTTATTTACCAGTGTCTTATCCGGGTTAGATTGTCCGTCAAATAAGATAGAGAGTTCGTCTTTATCTGCTTGAGAAAGGCGAATCTGATGATTTTTATACAACCGCTCCGCTATTTCTTCCACTACCTGAAAGCTGACAGCAGTTCGGTTTTCAACTTGATAAGAGCTCCTCTCTAATTGCTCATCGTCCGAAGCACGGTCTACAGCTATCGCTAAATGCAGAATAAAATTTTTGAAAAAATACGTATTTGGATGCACATCATATTTTTCAAAGCTTTCTTTACTCAATTTCATTAACATTTGCAGGGATATATCTCCTAAAAACATCTGGATTTCCTGTTCTAAAGAGGTACTGGTCGGCTTCGAATAATCAATTAAATCAATCATCAGCTTTCTCCGGCTCTTTTCATTTCCTTTCAACAAATACCGATGATGCTGTTGAGTAATCTGCAACCCATGCTTATTTACTAACTGATTAAGCTGAGCCATATCCGAACGTATCGTTGCATCAGAAACATATAACGTATCTGCTAAATCAAATAAATCCAAACCGCGTTCAGACCTTTTAATCAGGCGCCTCAATATATAAAAACGTCTGCTCTCCGCATGACTTGTAGTGTTTGTACCTTTATGAACCTGCTTGTTTTCTTCTCCGATGCGATAGCCTGCTCTGCTGGATTCAATCAGGTTGGGATGCTTTTCATTGATTGCTTTCACATAATTCCGAACCGTACGATCACTTACACTTAAAGCCTCTGCCAACGTTTTGGAAGATACATAATGTTCTCCTGCCTGTTTTCTTAAATAATCTAAGAGCATTTCTGTGTTGTTCATAATAATCATTCCTTATAGAGAAAAAAGGGGTGCCTGCCACCCCTTTTTTCTATTACTGCTTATATTTCAGAACCATTTGTTGCGATAACCTGTTTGTACCAATCAAAGCTGTCCTTTTTAATTCGTTTTCCAGTTCCATTTCCTTCATCATCCAAATCGACATAGATAAAACCGTAGCGCTTGGACATTTGCTGGGAAGAGCAGCTGACGATATCAATTGGTCCCCATGCACAATAGCCGATAACATTTGCCCCATTTTGAATGGCACGTCCAATCTGTTCAATATGATCTCCTAAATAGGCAATACGATAGTCATCATGAACTTTGCCATCTACTAACTCATCATACATGCCAAAACCATTTTCAGCGATAACAATAGGTTTTTCATAACGGTCCCAATATTGGGAAAGCGAATTGTATAAGCCTTGTGGATCGACATTCCAGCCCCATGGGTTCGCATCTAAATGTGGATTTGGCGTAATAGAATCTGCTTTGTTCACATTCTTTTCTGCATCCACCATTTGTGAAAAATAATAGGAAATACCAAGATAATCCATTGTGTTTTCTTTTAGTAATGCCCGCTCTTCATCTGTGATATCCAAATGAATATTATTTTCTGTAAAATACCTTTCTGCGTAAACTGGAATATCGCCTCGGAACTGTACATCCGTAAAGAAATACTGCATACGGTTATGCTCCATAGCAAGAATAATATCACTAGGCTTGCAAGAATATGGATAAACTGTACAATCAGCTACCATCGTGCCAATTTGCAAATCATACGGCAAGGTTTTTGCGTATTTCCGAATCTTCGCTGAAGCTACCAATTGATTGTAGACACCCTGGTATTCCGCTTCTTCCTTGCGTTTATATTGATCACTGCATACGCCAAGCGAAAGAAATGGCTCAATCTGCACCATATTGACCTGATTAATGACAATCCAATATTTCACCCGATCGCCGAAACGTTCTAATAACACTTTTCCATATCGTTCAAACATCTCAATAACAGCTTTATTCGTCCAGCCTCCATACTCCAATGTGATATGAATCGGCGTTTCATAATGAAGCATGGTGATAATTGGCTCGATACCTAAAGACTTCATCTTATCAATCATTTTTCCATAATGAGCTAGTGCTACTTCGTTTGGCTCCTTCTCATCTCCGTTTGGAAATACTCTTGCCCAATCTATTGACGTACGGAAGGTTTTAAAGCCCATCTCTGCTAAGAGTTCCAGATCTGATTCATACGTATGATAGAAATCAATTCCAAAACGTTTCGGAAAATACTGCCCGGTATCTGCTACATTTTTCTTTACTTCTTCCAACGTCATCCCAAGTTTTTCTAATTGTTGAATTTCATCATTTGATTTTCCTTTTAAATAAGGCTGCACATCTGAGCTGTTTAGCTTTTTGCCATCAGCTTGCCAGGCACCATCTGCCTGACTTGCAGCAATTGCACCTCCCCAAAGAAAATCTTCTGGAAAGCTTGCGTAGTTATTTTTTCTCAATTTAATCATTCCCCTTCCTCTAATAATTCTTTATCTTGCTCTATAGCTTGTTTATCGTAAATTTTGAAAAATGGATAGTAAATAACCCATGAAGCTGCAAAAATCACAAAGAAGTAAATCAACCCAGTAATCGATGCTGTCACAAGCCAGTTTAAAATCGGTCCAGGTAAATACCAGAGCTGGAACGGTTCATGCGGAATTGGAACCAGACCAACCTTCAAAACAATCCAGGTTAATATTGGACCTACCAGTCCATTAATCCACATAGGTATCATTAAAACCGGGTTAAATGCAATTGGTGCACCAAATACAATTGGTTCATTAATATTGAAAATAGATGGAATAAGCGATGCCTTCCCAATCATTTTTAACCGCTGTGACTTAGCCATAAAGGCAAGCATAATACATAGCGCTAAAGTAGCTCCGCCCCCGCCGATCAAAAATAATTGACCAGCCTCAGCTGTGAAAATATTCGTTACTTCTTGGCCAGCTGCAAAATTAGCCTGGTTCTCTGCAATAGCCGGTAAAGCAATAGCCGATTGAACAGGATAAATAACCCATGTTGAAATCCCAAAAGTGTACAAAAAGGCAAAACCGATAAAGAAAATAATCACAAATCCCCAAAAGCTTTGTCCCAGATTAACTAATGGTAAAAAGATGGAATTAACCACACTGTATAAGCTGATTTCTAATTGGAAAGTAAATAGCCATCCAATTAATAGAATCACGATAATCGGGATTAACGTATTGAACCAGACAGCAACAAAATCCGGAATAGCTGAATCCTCACCGATGAATTTCCATTTGGAAAACAGATTCATAATAAACCCTACGAATATCCCCGAAACCAGCGCTGCAATCATTCCACCAGTTCCCAACGTATTAAAATCAAATTGAATCATACCCTCCGCTGTAAACTGCGGAAATACGAGTAATAGGAAAAAAGCGATACCAGCGAGTCCAGCCTGCTTCGAAACCTCTGCATGACCTTTACGCTTCATGATAGCTTCCGGAATAAGATAAGCTAAAAATAGAGAAAACAATCCGAAAGAAAAAGAGCTGATCATCGAGAAATCTGGAAACCCTTCCCAAAAGTCTTTTACAATCGATAGAATCGTTGCAAAGGACCCGATAAATACCATTGGCATGGCAGCTAGAATAGAATCCTGAATTGCTGCGACCCACGGATTCTTTGCAATTTTATTAACCTTTGGTGAAAAACTGTCCGTCATCCAAGCTGTAAAACGTTCCATTTGTTTCACCCCTTCAGTTCTTTATAAAGCTTAATTATTTCCTGCATCATATTTATTTCTGTTTTCACCGTCATTAACGTATCCTGCGCATGTCCAAATAATGGGGAGTAAGGAATATCAATACCTTCCGCCTCTTTTTGCAGCATATTTGTCTGTGCCTGATGAGCAGTTCCTACTTCGTCATTTGCCTCTTTTATTAATCGATCTGCTTCTTCAAATTTAGCTTCTGAAGCTTTATTCACCGCCTGAAATACCAATTCGCGCGCATTTCCTGCATGCAGAATCACCTGCATAGAAATGGATACTAATTCATCTTTGCTTACTTCTTCCATAATTACTCGCCGCCTTCAAGATAATCTTTTGCTACTTTAACCAATCCCTTGCCATCCAGGGCACCGTAAACCCGCTGTGGAATAATTCCTGCTTTAACTCCTGCTTCCTCACAGGCTCCCTGCACTTCTTCAATCATATATTTTAAATGTGGTGCCACTAATAATAAGTCAATTTCATTTAAGTGGTTATGCACCTCAGATTCACTTTTTGCTTTAAATTCAATATCTGCTTTCTCTTTCTTCGCAGCTTTTCTTGCTGCCGCAGCCATAAATCCTGAAGATGCTCCTGCACCGCAGATTAATAATACTTTTTTAGTCATAATCAACTTCCCCTTTCTTTTATAATTCAAGTTTATCAACGAGAGGAAGCGATTACATTTAAATCTATTTCCTCGTATTAGGAAGAGTGGTTAAACCGAAAAGCAGGTACATATACAAACATGTTTGCACCACCTTCAAAAAACCAAATAAGGCACATTCTGCTTCGTTAATAAGCAGAATGTGCCTCATTGTATTTTTTTATAAATAATTATCTTTTCAATCTACCTTATTTTTTCGTCTCTTCATCCAACAAGGATGCTGCTTCCTCATCAATAATAACAATGACATTATCCTTATCCCTGAGCGCAGTTGCAGGGCAGTCTGCAGTAACTTCCCCTTCCAGAAGGTTTTTCACTGCTTCACTTTTACGTTTTCCAGAAACAAGCAGGATGACTTTCTCTGCTTCTAAAATTTCCGTGAATCCCAATGTTATCATTTCTGTCGGGGCTTCTTCTCTTTCAATATTATATTCTCTCATGGTGCTTTCAATGGTAGAGTCATCATGCTCTGCCAGGAAAATAGTCGAATCAAAAGGCGTCCCGGGTTCATTGGCTCCAATATGCCCATTGGTTCCTAATCCAAGCACCTGAACATCTCTCGGATAAGCATTTAACACTTCTTTATATCTGTTGATTTCTTCCTCTTTATTATCGGCTTCTCCATTGATTAAAAAGATTTCTTTCGGCTGCGTATTAATTTTGTTATAAAAATTTTCATACATAAAGGTGTTTACTGTATAAACGGCATTCTTCGGACCAATATATTCATCCAGATTCATCATCACCGTATTACTTATATCCAGCCCGTTATTTACTCCTTCTACAAGCAAAGTAAATAGCCCTCTTGGTGAACCGCCAGTTGTCATTGATATTACCGGCTGTTCCTTTGTTTCAATCACATCTTTAATAATTTCATACCCTTTTTCCGACATTTCCTCATAGTTTTTCACAAAAATAGTTTTCATCTTTTTTATCATTAAAACAATTCTGTTTTAATGAATGTCCCTCCTTTATTACAATCCTTTTTTACATCGATTATTTCTTTACTTCCTGCTTCAAGGCTCGAGCAGCCTGTTCAACTTTGCCGCCATAAACAACCTGAATATTTTTTTGATCAATTTTTACAATTCCCATAGATCCTGTTTCTTTTAATAAGGCTTCATTAACTACAGAGGTATCATTTAGTATCAATCGTAACCTGGAAATACAATTATCGATCTCAACAATATTTTCTTTTCCTCCAAGTGCAGTCATAATTTGTGCACCTAAATTATCTCCTTCCTTTGTTGAAGCCCCCAGCTTTGTATCTTCAATTGTTTCCTCAGAATCTGATGTTCTGCCTGGAGTCTTGACATCCATCTTTTCAATAACGAATTTGAATACAAAGTAATAAGCAACAGCGTAGAAAATACCGACAAGTACAATTAAATACCATCTCGTATAGGTACCTTGTAAAATACCGAAAATCGTTAAATCAATCAAGCCGCCGCCAGCATTCCCAACTGCTACACCCATTACTGTCATCAAGAAGAATGAGAGGCCGGCCATAAATGCATGAAACACCCATAAAATTGGTGAAATAAAGATAAAAGCAAACTCAATCGGCTCTGTAATACCTGTCAGAAAAGCTGTTAATGCTGCAGCAAGAAGCATTCCTTTTACTTTTGGACGATTTTTTAAATAAGCCGTTTTATACATCGCATAACATGCAGCTGGGAGACCAAATACCATAAAAGCATGTGTCCCTTGTGTTAAGAAGCGCGTTGCTGCTCTTAATGTTTCCATGTCCGGCTGTGCAGAAGCAAGCGATGCGTTAAATATAGATAATGCTCCGGATACAGTCTGGCCGTCTACAACCGCCGTACCACCTATTGGAGTGAAACGGATTAATTGGTTTAATACATGATGCAGCCCCGTAGGAATAAGCAATCTCTCGGAAAAGCCGTATAAAAATGTCCCAATTGCACCCGACCGCCCGATTAATCCGCCTAAACCATTGATAGCTGTATTAAAGTATGGCCAGATTAAATAAGCAGCAAATGAAACAAATGGGATCGTTACAATAATCATAATCGGAACAAAACGGTTCCCGCTAAAAAAGCTGAAAGCAGTAGGCAATTGTTTCGTATGGTATCGATTATGAATAAAGGCAGTCCATAATCCTACAAGAATACCTCCAAAAACACCCATCCGATAGGTAAATACACCAAGCATTAATTCATAGGCATTGGATATTTCCACTGCCCGGACCTGATTCATGCCTTCTTGTAACAGATACTCCACAGATGTTGTTTCTGCGGTTATACCATTCAGCTTCAGGAAATAACCGATAACTACATGAAAGATAACAAATGCAATGACTACAGAAAAACCGGCTATCTCTTTATCTTCTCTTGCCATTCCGGTAGCTACCGAAATAGCAAATAGAATTGGCAGCAGTGCAAACATCATGGAAACAATCGCCTGTACCCCGCCAATAATATTTTGAATGATGACAGCATTAGCAAACGTTTCACCAACAAGTGATGGATTTTGCAAAATGGAAACAATACCTAGTAATAATCCTGAAGCAATAATAATGGATAATGGACCCATTAATGTCTTACCAAACTTTTGAATTTTTGTTCTCACATTACACACCTCCGTTTATCTGGCTGGCACTTGCAAAATCATATTATCTATTTTAATTGATTTAACGTAATTAACCGCCTCCAAATAAGTAATTAATTTGTATAATATCTTCTCTAGAGAAACTGCGCTTACAGAAAGCCTTTTCATCGCGATTTAAGAGGATTGTATCACCGTCGAATGACCTGAACAATATCCTTTCCCTTTTTTAAATTCATAACCTGTTTCTGATTTTTCATTCAAATTCGGATTAAATATTCAGGCAGCCTTAAAAATTGGATTTATGATGTTAAAAAGTCCGGCTGAATACAGATTGAGAAGGATATAGTGAAAAATTTCATCCGATCAACAATATGTAACCCTGATAAATTTCTGTGAGATCAGAATTTGAAATAAATCTGTAAATCAGCTTTATCGAGCAGGAATTAATCTTAAAAAATACTGTTATATCAATGCTTAAGCTCTCCGTATTATTTTTCCAGACCTAAATGATTATTCAAAATGTGATTATTCCATCTTCTTCGCTTCCAAATATTGTACTGCCTATTTTCAAGTGATACGATTAGCGCGAATATAGCTCAATAATTTTAAGGGAGAAGATACAATGAAAGTAAACCTAGATAGAATCATTAGAGATATTGAGACATTAGCTGCTTTTACATCTACACCGGGTCAAGGGGTTACCCGCTCCTCCTATTCAAAGGAAGATAAGCTGGCAAAAGCGTATATAAAAAACGAAATGGAGAAGATTGGCTTAAACGTATGGGAGGATGGATTTTCCACACTTTTCGGACGCAGAGAAGGAAAAAATCCAGACGCTCCAGTCATTATGATCGGTTCCCACTACGATTCTGTTGTTAACGGAGGAGCATTCGATGGAACAGCAGGCACCATCGCTGCATTAGAGGTTTTACGTGTTTTCCATGAAAACAATATTGAAAATGAATTTCCGATTGAAATGATTGCCATGAATGCTGAAGAAGGAGAAACATTCGGACCGAGCACCGGTGTATCCAACTCAAGAGCACTTGTCGGCACGCTAACGGAAGAGGAACTGGATAAAGTAAAAAACAGGCATGGTCTAACGAAAAGAGAAGCCATGAAGGAATACGGCTTGATTCCAGATTTAAAAAGCGCAAAGAGGGACAAAGAATCCATCAGAAATTTTATTGAACTGCATATTGAACAAGGACCTATTCTCGACAGTACGGATACACCTGTCGGACTTATTGAATATATTCCAGGGATAGGAAGATACAAAGTCAATTTTCATGGAGAGCTGGCTGATTCCACTGCACCAATGGCCAATCGGAAGGATGCCCTGCTTGCAGCATCACAGTTTGTTTCAGCTGTAAATCAGATTATCGACGGACTGGGAGAAGGCATTACTGGAATGGTCGGGGAATTGGATATTTCACCTAATTCGCATCAATTTGTTCCGGATTTTGTACAGGCAAAGGTGGAGGTTAGAACCTTTGATGCGGAAATGCTTCAGGGGATTAACTTACATGATCAATTGACAGAAGTATTAAACGAAATTACTAAACGGACAAACGTAAAAACTGAATTAATTGAAATGGCCAGGATTGGCTATAGTAATCCTACACCGCCAAGTGTTATGTTAAAAGAAAATGTAGATATCATGAAGGAAATATGTGAAAAACTGAATTACAAATATGCGATTATTAATAACGGCACCGGGCATGATGCTATGATTACGGCCGATTTTATTCCAACAAATATGATTTATGTTCCAAGCAAGGATGGAGTCTCTCATCATCCAGATGAATGGACAGATTATGAGGATTTAGAAAAAGGCATTAATGTAATGCTCCATTTAGTAATGGAAATATGTAAATAGCCCTGTCAAAACAGGGTGAATGATGCTTATACAGGGGTGAATACTTTTCCTGCATAAGCATCTCTTTTTTATATGGAAGAAGATTGAAATTATGATACATGCGTTTTCTTATAATTTGTAAATCCTTCGTACAGCAGACTGAGAATTAGATTTAATGTACAGAAGGATGAATCATTCAATTGATTGACTTTATTGATATTCGAGACCTGATAATACAAATTATAGTCAGCAATATAGGCTAATTCATTCCGTGAAAATACGGTAACAGAAATCATCGGCACATTTTTTACTGCTATATTTTTAATCATGGAATCAATTGACTTCATATTTCCGGAAAGGGATACAACCAGGATTAAGTCATCTGAATTGATTGTATGAGAAAGTAATTCAAGCTCCGTTTTACTTGGAATTATATTAAGATAAATGTTGTGATTCCACAGACATCTCGAGAATTCTTTTAACATTAAATCCTGTCCATAACCTGTTCCATAAGCAAAAATGCGTTTTGCATTTAATAAACGATGATAAATCTCCTCTAAGCTCTTATCTTCCTCAAAAAGCTTAATTGTTTCTGTCACATCCTTCAGCAAATTAGAGCTGTTAAAATAGTGGCTGTTACTTTGCAGATTTGCCTTGCTCATTCGTTCAGCCTCTTCTTTTAAGAAGTAACGAAATTCGCTGTAGCCATGAAATCCAAGCTTTTTAGTTGTACGTATAACCGTCGAAGAGGAAACATTGCAGTACTTCGCGACTTCCGTGACAGTTTTATCCTTGCACACGTCAATATTCTGACTGATAAAGCTGACAACATGTAAATCATTATCATTTAATTCTTCATAATGCTTATTAATCAGTGCCTCCAGATTCATTTGCTGTCTCTCCTTAAAGTATGTTTTTATTAAAATCTCAGCACTATCTATCCTATGGAATTGCATCCTGTTTCTTTTGAATAGTATAACACAATCTTTTTGTGTAAAAAGCGGCTAATAAATACCATGTCTCCTACAGCTAAGGACGAGGATTTCCTAGTAAATTCTTAGTAATAAGAAAAGCACTTAGAAAGGTTATTCACCCGTCTAAGTGCTTTACTCATCTATTTATTCTCAGCCATATAATCTAACACCGCTGTACCCAATACCTTAGCTGCAATAAGCAATCCTCTTTCATCAATATCAAATTTCGGATGATGATGCGGATACGTCGGCTTGCCGGTAACCTCAGCACCTGTAAAGAAAAATGTACCCTTCACATGTTGGAGATAATAAGAAAAGTCCTCTCCACCCATGATTTTCGGTGATTCTGTTACCTCTTTAACTCCAGGCACTTCTTTTGCCAGTTCAGCAACAAAGGCTGTTTCCTCTGCATGATTGACAAGAGCCGGATAGCCTCTCTGATAATTTAAAACACCTTCTGCACCAGATAATGCACAGGTAGAAGCAACAATTGTCTCCATCTCGTTTTCAATCAAATCTTGTACTTTTTTATCAAAAGTACGGACAGTTCCTTTTAAGAGTGCTGTATCAGCAATCACATTATTCGCATTTTTTGCTTCAAAGGATCCTACAGAAACAACCGCCAGATCTAATGGGTCTACCTTTCTGCTGACTATTTGCTGTAAATTCGTTACAAGCTGGCTCCCTATTAAAATACTATCCTTTGTCTGATGAGGTGATGCTCCATGACCGCCTTTTCCCTGAATATGAATATCAAAGAAATCTGCTGCAGCCTGGAGAGGACCTACCCGGTAACGAATTTCACCAAGAGGAACCTGAGCTTGCAGATGTGTACCAAAAATCACGTCGACTCCATCTAAGCAGCCATCCTCAATCATTGGTTTTGCACCGCCTGGAATCATTTCTTCTGCATGCTGATGAATAAACACAACAGTTCCTGCTAAATCTTCTTTCATTCCATTTAATACTTTCGCTAAACCAAGCAGTGTTGCTGTATGCCCATCATGTCCACAAGCATGCATTACCCCTGGATTTTCAGATTGAAAAGGGAGATCCGTTTCTTCCTGAATAGGTAAGGCATCAAAATCAGCACGCAGCGCTATAGTAGGTCCTGGATTTGCTCCCTCTAAATAGGCTACAACTCCGTTTCCTCCTACATTGGTTCGTACGCGATGGCCCAGCTTTTCATGAAATGCTGCGATATATTCCGGTGTCTCCTTCTCTTGAAACGACAATTCTGGATGCCGATGCAGATGCCTTCTAATAGCTGCAATTTCTTCATAAGTATCATCTAAATTCCCATACAATAAGTCCTTTTCCTTCATGCTCCCTTACCTCCGCGTTTTAAATTTTATAACATAAATACTATTCTAACAAATTAATGAATTTAAGTCTCTTGGGTAGTAGGTGAGCATTTCTATGCCATTTTCCGTTATCAAAACAGTATCCGAATGTCTGAATCCGCCTAACCCCGGTACATAAACTCCCGGTTCAACTGTAACAACCATTCCCGGTTTCATTTCCCGATGATCTCCTAAATCAAAGAAAGGAGCTTCATGTCCAAGTATACCAATATTATGCCCTGTATGGTGTCTGGTCAGTTCCGTAATACCTTCCTGTTTAAAGAATTCCTGTACCTGCTCCTCTACAAAGGAGAAAGGTTTTCCTGGCTGAATAGCTTTAAAAGCAACCTCTTGTGCTCTATACATATAATCAAAATGCTTTTCCTGCTCTGGAGAAAATTCTTCCACAAACATAACTCTTTCCAGCTCACTGTTATAGCCAAAAACACTTGCTCCCGCTCCTGTTACTAAGGTATCCCTTTTTGATAGAATAATATTTTGTGTCACAGCATGCGGGAAAGCAGATTCAGGTCCAATCTGGCCTCTAAAAATGGCATGTGCTGTTCCGCCGTGCGGCTTATATTCTGGACCTAAGGTTTCAATCATAGCCAAAGTGGCTTCGTTAGACGCTTTTGTTGTAATTTCGATTTCACTTACTCCGGCTTTCGTGTACTTTTGCAATAAACGATGCGCTAAATTCCCCCAGCGGCAAGACTCTTTAATAAGCTCTATTTCATTTCGTGATTTTACAAATCGCAATTCTTCTATAACTCCTCGCAGAGATTGAAACGATTTTGCTGTAATAAGCTGATCAATACTCGGTCCTTCATATCCCATGGAAGACCCGTAGCCGATAGAATCATACCCAACTGTTTTCCCTTCAAATCCATTATCAATAAGGACTTCTTTAAAATATTCCATAGAATGCTTGATACCTGGGTATTCAGGATATGAATGAACATGGTCGACAACAGAATACTCTTCTGCATGCTCATGCTCCAATTGAGGTACAAACAAATGGAATTGATGGTTGGAATCAACGGCTAGCCCAATCGGTCTTTCCGTGGGATGAAAATGGAAACCTGTTAAATAAAAAATATCGGCAACTGCAAATATAACAGCCACATCACAGCTTCTCCCTTCCACCTTTTCAATGAATTTCTGCTGGCGTTCTTTAAATTCAGACTTAGGAATTTCTAATAACATCTTTTATTTCCTCCTTTGAATTTGTATATAGATGACAAGTCGCCTTATGTCCATCCGTAAAGAAAACTTCCTCAGGAGCTTTTTCACTGCAAATGTCCATAGCAAAAGGACACCTTGTATGGAACGGACAACCTTTGGGGGGATTGGCGGGACTTGGGACATCACCTTTTAAAATAATTCTTTTCCTCTCTTCTCGTGGATGAGCAACTGGAACTGCAGAAATTAACGCCTGGGTATAAGGGTGCTTGGGATTTTCAAATAGCTCCTCAGTCTCCGCTACCTCCACAATTTTCCCTAAATACATGACTGCTACTCTATCTGTCATGTGCTCAATAACACTTAAATCATGAGAAATAAATAGATACGTTAATCCGAATTCCTTCTGTAAATCAAGCATTAGATTGATGACCTGAGATTGTACAGAGACATCCAATGCAGAAACTGGCTCATCGGCAATAATAAAGTCCGGCTGTAAAATGACAGCTCTGGCTATGCCGATTCTCTGCCGCTGTCCTCCAGAAAATTCATGAGGATATCTATGCAAATGAGATTTAGATAGTCCCACAATTTCTAAAATCTCATGTATTTTCTTTTCACGCTCCTTTCCTTCAAACTTTTTGTGGATTCGCAGAGGCTCCATTAAGATTTCCCGCACAGTCTTCTTAGGATTCAAGGAAGCATACGGATCCTGAAAAATCATTTGAAAATCTTTTCTGAGCTTCCTCATATCGCTGTAGCTGATCTTTGTAATGTCTTTTCCCTGGAAATAAATTTCCCCGGCAGTTGCATCCGTTAAACCTAAAATTGTCTTCCCTGTTGTTGACTTTCCGCATCCCGATTCACCAACTAAAGCGTATGTTTCTCCACGCTTAATCGAAAAACTCACATCATCAACAGCTCGAATGATTGTTTTTTGTTTAAACATTCCCTTAGAAACCTCATAATATTTCTTCAGGTTTTGGACTTTTACTAGATAATCCTCTGCCATTTACCTCACCACACCTTCATCAGAGCTTTGTAACCAGCACTTACTAAGATGTCCATCTTCCTGAAATGCAGGCGGCGATTCTTGAAAACACTTTTCCATTGCTAACGGACAACGGTTAGCGAAAATGCATCCCTGTTTTACCTGCTCCGGCTTGGGAACCTGCCCTTGAATAGCGTATAGCTTACTTTTCCGCTCATTATTTGAAGGCAGTGATTGAATCAGTCCTCTAGTGTAAGGATGCAAAGGACGATCAAATAATTCATTGACTTCTGCCGATTCTACGATTTCTCCTGCATACATGACAACCACCCAGTCACACATTTCCGCAACAACACCTAAGTCATGCGTAATTAACATTAAGCTCCTATCCTTCTTACTCGTTATCTTTTTCAACAGCGATAAGATTTGTGCCTGTATCGTTACATCCAGTGCCGTTGTCGGCTCATCAGCAATCATAAGCTTCGGTTCGCATAATAATGCCATAGATATCATTACACGCTGTCTCATTCCTCCAGACAGCTGATGCGGATATTCATGAATAATTTGTTCCGGACGAGGAATGCCGACCTGTTTCAGTACTTTTATAATCGCTGCTTTTTGTTCTTTATTTGATAATTGGCGATGCCTTTTTAGCGGTTCACTTAATTGCTGTCCAATTGTAAATACAGGATTCAATGATGTCATCGGTTCTTGAAAAATCATTGAAATTTCATTCCCGCGTATTTTACGCCATTCTTTTTCCTTCAACTTTGTTAATTCTTTTCCATCAAATAATATTTCTCCTGAAGGAATACTGCTTATTCTGTCCGGAAGTAACCCCATCACCGCCAGGGAGGTAACACTTTTTCCACTTCCAGACTCACCTACAATCCCAACTGTTTGTCCTGCCTTGATTTGAAAGCTCACTTCTCGAATCGGCTGCACAATGTGCTTCCCATTTTGAAACTGAATCTTTAAGTCCTTAATTTCTAAAATGGATTCTGCCACTGGTAAAACACCTCCCTGCTATTTCCCTTTGATCTTCGGATCTAACGTATCTCTCAGCCAATCCCCAAACAAATTAATGCCAAGTGCAGTGATAATAATAGCTAACCCGGGAAATGTAATTAACCACCAGGCACTAAATATAAAATCTTTCCCTTCGCTTAACATATTCCCCCAAGCAGGCGTCGGAGGCTGCACGCCGAATCCTAGAAAGCTGACAGAAGCTTCCGCAATAATAAACGAACTTATCTGCAAAGAAGCAAGAATAATCATTGGTGTAAATAGATTCGGAACAATATGCTTTATCAGGATTTCAAATCGGGAAACGCCGGTTGCTACAGCAGCCTGGATAAAATCCTTCTCACGCAAAGCAAGAACTTCACTTCTAATTACCCGTGCAAAAATGACCCAGCCTCCAATAGCAAGCGAGATAATGATATTCTTTAGACCCGCTCCCAGAACAGCATTAATAATAAGCACCAGTAAAATAAACGGAAAGCTCAGCTGTACATCGACCAGACGCATCAACACAATATCAATCCAGCCCCGGAAAAAGCCGGATATAATTCCGATAACCGTACCAATCAATCCTGCAATTAAAACCGTAGATAAACCAATAATCACAGATATTCGTGCTCCTAAAATAATTCTGGAAAGCAAATCCCGGCCTAAATGATCTGTCCCTAACAAATGTCCATCTGTTAAAGGAGGTAGAAGCTTTGCAGTCAATTCCGTTTTGACAGGATCATATGGCGCAATCCAATGTCCAAAAATACTTAGAAAGAGTAAGATGAAAATAATCGCAACTCCCAGCAGTCCCGTCCAGCTGTGCAACAGGCTGGTAAAGCATTCTGCTGCCTTTGTCTTTTGGGAAAATGCCAGCGAATCGTCTTCTGGAATCAGTGGTTCATTTGGTATACTAGAAGCCATAGAAACGCTCACCTACTTTACTCGAATTTGCGGATTAACATACGCATAGATTACATCTGCCAGGAAATTAATCACTGTATAAATTAATGCAATAATAAATACACCAGCTAACACTACCGGAAAATCCCTTGTCATCAGCGCTTGTTCAATCAATCGGCCAACTCCCGGCCACGAAAAGACAATTTCTGTAATGACCGCTCCGCCAAGCAGCTCGCCAAGATCTAGAGCCACCAGTGTAATAATTGGAATCAATGAATTTTTTAAAGCATATTTCATTATCAGCGGAAACGTCGGCGTACCGGAAGCTTTTGCAGTACGAATAAAATCCTGCTGAAGAACATCGAGCATCGCTGACCTTGTAAACCTGGTGAATCTGGCCGTACTATAGAAAGCTAAGGTAAGCATGGGCAGAATCATATGTATTGATGTTCCTGCTCCGCCAGACGGTAATATTTTCAACTGCGCGGCAAATAAAAATATCAGAAGCAGTCCCATCCAGAATGTTGGAATAGCCTGACCGATAACCGTTAATCCAACTGCAACCCGGTCAAAAATAGAATTGCGGTAATAAGCAGACAAAACTCCTAATGGAATAGCTATAACTAAAGCAAGAATTAGTGCTGCCGCTGCTAATTGAAAGGTAGCCGGCAAACGATCCAGCACACTTTGCAATGCATCCTGTTGCGTTCTTAATGATTCACCAAAATCTCCCTGAACGGCATTACCCATAAATTCCCCATACTGCACATAGAGCGGCCTGTCTAACCCCATTTGGTGCTGAAATGCCTCAATCTGTTCTCTGGAAGCATCCTGAGGCAGGAAAAGTGTTGTTGGATCTCCAGACAAACGCATTAAAAAGAAAACTGCCGTAAGGACTAAAAATACAACTAGTATTCCTTGAAAAAAACGCTTCACAATGAAATCTAGCATGGTTGTCCCCCTTTACTGGTTTCTATGCAATATCTTTGTATTAAAAAGGCGGAAAGAAACCTGTATTTCCTTCCACCCTCGCATCATTCCTACTCCCAGGACATATCGTATATCACAATTCTTTCATCCACTCTTGGCTCAAAGTCCAAATCTGATCTGACTGCATATAAATCAGCCTGCTGCCATAATGGAACCCAAACCGCCTGCTCAACTAACTTACGCTGAAGCTCTGCATAGGCATCGAAGCGATCGTCCGGATCGAAAGTGCCGTTAGCATCATAGATTTCCTGATCAATCTCTTCATCATGAAAACTGCTATAAGGAGCATCTTCCGTAAATAAGTTTCCGATTGTTCCCTGCTGTTCAAAAGCAGGTCCCCATCCAAGAATAAACATATCTCCCATTTCTCTGTTTTGAATTCTCTCTAAATGATTTCCCCATTCATTTACAGAAACATCTACTTGAATACCAATCTCTCCAAGCTGTGCAGCAATCGCTTGTGCTACCTGATTATCCATAGGATAACGTCCGCTTGGTGTTTCTAAAGTCAAACTAATCTCTTCGGGTGTGTACCCTGCTTCTTCAATCAGTTCAACAGCTTTATCCGGGTCATAACCATAATCCTCTGTTTCTACATAGCCGGAGTTAACAGGTGATAATGGGCCGGTAATCTTTGTGCCGTACCCGTTTAAAACATTTTCCAGCAAAGAATCTACATCGACAGCATAGTTAATCGCCTGACGTACCTTTTGATCCTGAAGAGGTCCATCATGGAATGTATTCAAAGCAACATAATTGATTCTTGATGAAGAAGCCTCTCCTATTTTAGAGTTATCATCATTTTCAATTTCTGCTACGGAGTCTACCGGGATATTTTTAAATAAATCAACTTCTCCACTTAAGAAGGCTGATAATCGGGAGCTGAACTCCGGAATATAACGAAATTCAACATTCTTAATCTCCGGCTCTCCTTTCCAATAATCATCATAAGCTGCTAATTTCAGATGATTATCGCGTGACCATTCCACGAATTGATAAGGACCTGTCCCCACTGGCTCATTGGCAGCTGTATCGTTCCCAACGTCCTCAACATACCCCGGCTCCATAATCAGCAAATCCTCTGTGATTCTCTCCATTAAATCCGGGAAGGGTCTGGATGTTGTTATTTCTATTTCATAAGGAGATATAACAGTTACTTCCTCAATGTCCACCCAGCGTGAACGATAAAAAGATTGATTGGATTCATCTAAAATATAATCAATACTGAACTTCACAGCATCTGCATTAAATTCAGCGCCATTATGAAAGGTTACCCCTTCCTTCAGCTGAAAGCGCCATGTTAATTCATCGATATTTTCCCATGATTCTGCTAAATTAGGGACATAATCCTTTGTTTCTATATCACGCTCAATAAGAGGTTCATAGATATTCCTTATCTGTGCATCTGTGACGTAATTTACATCCGTGTTAGCCATCAGAGTTGCTGCATCGGATTCAAATCCAATGACAATTGAGTCCTTTGAGTCTCCTCCATCTCCGCTTCCCTCTCCTCCACTATCCTCTCCACCAGCAGTTTCTTCTGTACAAGCTGCTAAAACAAAAAACATCATTGAAAGTAATGCTAAGAAAAACATTTTTTTCATTTCAATCTCTCCTATTCTTTGTTTCTAGTAAAGCTTCTATCTTATTCATAGACTCAATCAACACCCCGACATCCTGTTCAGAAATATCTTTAATCATTTCTTCTACTTTTTCATTTGCTCTGTCCTGAAGCTTCTTTAATTCCTCCCTTCCCTTTGACGTCAAATAAATATATTGCACTCTTCGATCCTTGCTGGAAGTAACTCTTTCTATGAGCTCTCTCTTCTCAAATTTTCGAAGAATCTTACTAATATATCCCTTATCCAGCACGAAATAATTGGAAAGATATTTGGCTGTGCAATCTTTCTTGTTGCTGGTTTCATACAGAATCATTGCCTCTGTGGCAGAAAAAGAACTGCCATCCGCATATAGTGATAAAATCCCCATTATTTTTATATAAAACCTATTAAATCGTTTTATTTCTTGAATCTGTTCTTCCATACCTTTTCTGACACCGCCTATTGATAACTTAAGATTCTCTTAATAATAAATTTTCTAATAATTATTTTAATAATATGGATATTAGTTGCATTTGTCAACTATTATTTTATAGTAAATACCGAATGCTGATATTGATAATTACAATACTTCAATGAAAAAATCAGATATAGTAGTACTAATTTGTTTTGACTATGAGATGGAGGTTGCTTTTAACCTTGAGAAATATACACAGCCTATACTACATAATATAAAAAAAGAGCACCCAGCTAAAAAATTCACTGGGTGCCCTGCTTTTACATACTACGTAATGCTCTTTGCGGATTTGAAATTAAGAGAGCCTGTATTTCATCATCAGAAACTCCTTTACTTTTCAACCTCGGCACAAAGTTTTCAATGATATGTGAATAACCATACCCTCCATATTCTTTTAAAAACATTTTAAGAAAAATATCCTGAGAAACCAATAGCTGATCTAACAACCCTTTATCTAAGAGTCTTACAATTGCATTTGCATTATCTTCATCAGAAGGAGATTGTCCTTCTGGAAACATCACTTCAATACCTATCATGTCATATTCCAGATAGCACCCTCTCTCAGCTAAACTAAGCTGATAATCCAATTCATTCATACTGGGATTCATATGATCTAAAATAGTTTGTTCAAGGTTGCCGCCTTCTTCTTCCACTATGTCTAATATCTTATGACAATGTCTCTCCCAACCCGGTGTATGAATAGTCAGCGGCTTTCCTGTTTCCTTCTGAGCTCGGGCAGCCCCTCTTAAACTCTTTATTTCTAAATCTGTCATATTTGTTCCAACACCAATTTCACCGATAATTCCTGCTTTTATGTTTGTATGATCAACACCTACTATCAAATCTTTAACAATGGATTCTTTTATTTCCTCTATAGAGCAGTGTTCAACATATTCTGGAATCGTATCATGTAAGTAATAGCCAGACCCCATAATGATATGGACATTTGTCCTTCTTGAAACTTCTTTTAAAGCAATTGGATCTCGTCCAATACCAACTGGAGTTACATCTACTATCGCAGACCCTCCAGCATTATAAAAATACTGAACTTCTTGAACTGCCAAATCCTTATCAATCATAATACAATTATCATAATTACTATATGGTCTCATCCGTAATTCACCCAGGATGTCCATGCTTACTGGTTTATTTGCAAATTGCTTTTCTGGCCCAATAGGATCCTTCCATAAGCGTGAGCGATCTGTAAATAGGTGTTCATGCATTAAAGTGATGCCTAATTCATTTATGTTTTTTGAACCATTCACAGTTTCTACAAGTCCCAAATAAAGCCCTCCTGTACATGTTTTATTTCTTATTTCTGAATACTCTGACATTTAGTATTACAGCAAATAGTAGAACTAAGCCTTCTGTTATCTGAATAATGTATGGAGACACATGCATTAGAGTCAACCCGTTTTTGATTATGCCAATTAAAGCTACACCTATCACACTTCCGACGACTGTTCCAGCACCTCCAAATAGCGCTGTTCCTCCCAGTACCACAGCCGCTATAATATCGAGTTCAAACATGTTACCAATATTAGATGATCCTGAACCTAACCGGGTAGCAATAATTATACCAGCTAATGCTGCAGAAGCACCGCTCAGCATATAAGTCATTATCTTAACTTTAACTGTATTTACACCTGTTCTTCTTATCGCTTCTTCATTAATTCCAATACCTGTTACATAATTCCCGTATTTAGTACTTCTTAATAACAAGATCCCCAAAGCTACAAAAATGGCTGCAAATATGACGGCAATTGGTACACCTAACACTCGCCCCTGACCTAATTGGGAGATAGAATACTCACTTAAGATGGCAATGGAATAACCACCAGTTATCAATAAAGCTAATCCTCTAATATAAATCATGCTGGCTAATGTCACTATAAGTGGTGGTATTTTGAATTGGGCTATAGCAAACCCATTAATCAACCCAACTGCTATACCAGCAATTAATACGATTATTAATGTTGCCAGACTGCCGAATCCATTGGATAGTAAAACAGCCGTCAGTGCACTTGCTAAAGCTAGTACAGAGCCTACTGATAAATCAATACCTCCAGTAGTAATAACGAACGTCATGACTACTGCTACAATAATATTTGGTGCCACTTGAACAATAATGTTTAAACTATTATTAACCGTTAAAAATGAGTTAGTCATAATTGAGAAAAATATGCTGATTGCCAGTAAAATACCAAAAATACTTAATGTAGACATGTTCTGTCTAACAAAGGCCCTTGATTTACTTTCTTTTACAATTCTATCCTGTGAAATTTGTTCTAAATTCATAAGGCAGGAACTCCTTCTGGTACACCCATGATGGATTTGATTAGTGTTTCCAGTGTGAACTCATCTATCGGACGATCATCAATACATTTTCCTTCATAGAGGACGGTAATTCGATCACAGACTTCAAATAAATCCTGTAATCTGTGCGTGATAAGAATAACACTCACACCCTGTTTCTTAACTGTATTAATAAGCTCTAACACCATATTTACTTCTTTGACGCCTAACGCAGCCGTAGGTTCATCCATAATCAGTACTTTGGGGTTAAACAGCATTGCTCTTGCGATCGCAACAGCCTGCCTTTGACCACCCGACATATTTTGTACATTTAACTTTGTTGAAGTAATATTAATCCCCAATCGGTTCAATGCTTCTCTTGATTTTTCATGTAATTTTTGTTTATCGATTAGCGTGCCCATAGACTTTACTGGTTCCCTTCCAAGGAACATATTACTGGCAACATCTAACGTATCACAAAGAGATAAATCCTGAAAAACGGTCTCTATATTCAGTTCTTTTGCTGTTTTAGGACTGTCTATTTTAACTTTTTTACCTTCAAACAAAAACTCCCCGGAATCTGGGACAACAACCCCGCTCAGCGTCTTCATTAATGTAGACTTGCCGGCTCCGTTATCTCCAACCAGCCCCAGTACTTCTCCTTCTTTTAATTTAAGGTCAACACCTTGTAATGACTTTATTTCTCCAAATGATTTTTGTATATTTTTCATTTCAATTCTGTAATTCGATGACAATGAAACCCCCACCTTCTTATTCATTTACTCAAACAAATCACGAAATTCATCAATATTATCTTCTGTAACAATGGTAGCTGGCACATCCAGCGGTGAACTTACTTCATTTCCCTGAAAAATTTCATAGGCAGCATTCACAGCCTCTGACCCATATTCGTCCGGATGCTGTTGAATGACAGCTTCTACAAATCCTTCATCAATTCCCTGCACTACCTGCGGACTCAAATCCCATCCAAAAAGTTTAACACCATCCTGTACACCCTGTGATTTTATCGCAGAAACAGCTCCAATATAGCCAGGTTCTCCCGTAATGTATACAGCATCTAAATTTTCATTGGAGATAAATAAGTTTTCAGCTGCAGACAATGCTTTTTCCTGAACGTTTTCTCCGTCCAAAATATCAACAATCTCTGCATTTTCAATGGAATCTATAAAACTATCCTGACGGTTGACTTGAATAGGTGCATTTAGTGCAGTTATCACACCCAGATTAACTTCTTCATCTCCCCAATAATCATTAAAATACGCTGCTAAATTTACGCTCTCTTCCGCATTATCTACGCCGATTTGCACATCGACCGCATCGCTTTCAATAATCGTGTCAACGGAAATGATAATAATTCCTTCTTCTTTCGCTTTCTCAATAACCGGATTTAAAGAGCCTGGATCATATGCATTAATAACTATGGCGTTTACTCCCTCGGCTATATAGTTCTCTACCGTATTATTTTGTTCTACCTGGTCATTGTTTGCGTTATGGACATTTAGCGTAATGCCTAATTCTTCCGCTTTCTCTTTCGCACCTTTTACCATTTCAGTAAAGAATAGTGCTTCTTGGTTAATGACGGACATTCCGACTACAAAATCTCCATCACCTTCAACAGCTGTTTCTGCTGCCCCTTGTCCCTCTTCCGTACAAGCTGTCAAAATCAAAATAAGACTAACAAATATCATTAAGAACCACTTTTTGTGCACAATTAACCCTCCTCAGCTTTTTTATTGGTAAAAAAGGTATTTACCTCTTCTAAATACGGCATAGACTCGACTGCACCATGTTTGGTTACTGACAATGCTGATGCGTAGACAGCATATTCCACTGCCTCTGAAAAAGAATGATTCAGCCATCTTGCTGCGAAGCTCCCACAAAAACAATCACCAGCACCCGTTGTATTTATAACTTCTACTCGCGGTGCTGAAATATGTTCTATTTGCTCACCATCTGCAAAAACACATCCTTGCGAACCCAGCGTTACAATAACTTTTTGATCATATCTTCGTTTTAAAGCCTTAATATGCTTCGTTACGTCCTCTTTTGTTTTCATATTTTTCCCTAGCATCTGCCTAGCTTCTACTTCGTTTACAATCAGGACATCAATCATTGACAGACTCTGATTAGACATTTCAACTACAGGAGCTGCGTTCAGTATCGTTCTAACACGCGCATCGTATAATTTTTTAATAATCTCCTCTCGTGCTTTCACAGGCATTTCCAACTGTAATGATGCTATCTCTACATATTTCAAATCAGTTAAAACGCTTTCAATTTCATCCATTGATAAAGATTGATTTGCATTTAGATTTGTAATGATCGTATTGTCACCAGAACCATTAACAATAATAAATGACGTGCCCGTTTCCAACCGGGAATCTTCTATTAAATCACACAGGTTAATATTTTCTTTCATTAGAATTTCTTTTAAATTTGTTCCAAAAAAATCCTCACCTATTTTACCTATAAATCTGGTATTAGCATTTAATCTTGATGCAGCAATTGCCTGATTTAAGGCTTTTCCACCTGCAGTGCTCATTGTGAAACGAGAAGCAAGTGTCTCCCCTATGCTGGGCATTCTATCCACATATGCAAACAAATCCATGTTTATCGTGCCGCAAACTAGTAATTCTTGATTAGCAGAGGAAATATTCAATGTTAATTATCCTTTCCGTTCCTTACTTTATGAACCATATTCATAAACTTTTTTGTCCTTTCTTCACTTACATTTTTCCACCATTCTCCGTTTTCTTTAATGGAGCTTCCTATAATGCATCCATCTGCAATACGCAATATTTCTTCAGCATTTTCCTCACTCATCCCCGAACCTACAATTACAGGCAAAGTACTATTATTTTTAATGCCGGTAAGTTCATTAAGATCTGCAGCATTGCCCGTCCTTGTTCCAGTAGCAATCAATACGTCAGCATCAAAGAATATATTGTCATGCGTCTGATCCTGTATGGATCGATCAGCTACGATGGAATGACTCCCATGCTTTACATGGACATCCGTAAATATTTTAATGTTCTCTCCTTTTATTTGAGAGCGATATCTCATTGCTTCAGCTGAAGCCCCCTCAACAAAGCCTTCATTAGCTATATAAGCATTCACCCACTGGTTAACTCTGATAAAAGGTAGATCAACTGCTTGTGCTATAGACAGTGCCTGCAAAGCCCCATTCGCCAAGACATTCATACCAATAGCCAAATCAGTCTGTACTTTTATTCGTTGAGCAATAGCAGTCATACTGGCAACTGTTTCATAACCAATATTATCAGGCTTTCTAAACGGGATATCCCAAGCATTTTCAATGATAACTCCATCTACACCCGCTCTTTCCAGCGCTTCTAAATCCTTCATAGCAAAATCATAAATAGGATCTAAATTCCCGCCTGAGAATCTAGGTGATCCGGGTAATGGCTTTAAATGGATCATCCCTATTACGGCTGTGTTTGTATGAAAGATTTCACGGATATAGTCAGGCTTATTTTCAAATATAGTCTCACTCACGAACATCTCTCCTTATCTGCAAATATGGTTAAGAATTCTTTTCCAAACAGGTTTATAATATGACCAGTCCATAAACTCCTCCGATCCCCAATGTGGCGCACAATCACTTGCAAAACAAGCCGTCTTCCCTTTCCCATACTTTCCTGTTACTAGAAATGGATCCTCACCTGTCATCACAAGAACCTCAGCATCGGCTTTAGCTTTAAATCTGTTATATCCTAAGAATGCCGGCCAATCTGTGATGCCTGCTGTGATTTCATGCTCTTTAATTGTTTTTGGATGGATACCTTCCGGATATTCAGCTCGATCATCATAATCTTTCATTTCAACAGGAAATACTTCATTCAGTATCGTATTTTTGTAATTTGCTTTTCCTTCAATGCCCATAAACGAAAGATAGCCTCCTATCATTAAAAATCCTCCACCATTTTGTACATATTCTTTAATAAGAGATAACGCATTTGGGATTTTTTCCAGATTATAAAAAGTTGCGTTTTGTAACAGAAATGTATTACTGCCAATATCACTCAGAACAATCGCATCATATTTATTCAATTCCTCCAGTGTTTTAGGAAACCTTACTTGTACCTCATGTGAAGGCATATAGGTTATATCAAAACCTTCTTCTTTTAGACTGTCCAATAAATACGTTGCACCCTCAACATATTCCGTTGATTTAAAAGTGTCGAATCCTTTTGCATGAATCATGTGGATTGTCCATGATTCTCCGACAAATAATATTTTCATTTAAATTCTCCTTTCTGTAACCGGTTACATATAACTTAAAAAATAAAAAAACATTGCATTGACCCTTCATCTGCTTTAATAGCTAACCATTTATACTTTGACTCACCACCTATCTCATTAATTATTGAAAAACAGCTCCTCCTAAAATTATTAGAATTTACCGTTTTTTCTATTATCAATAATAATAACGCATATAAATATAATGTCAATATTTTTAATAGATATTTACGTTATTATTTTTTGTTTTTACTGATTTTATTCATTTTATACCCCTTATAATAGGGGTAATAGGAGGTGCAGCAGTATGGAGATTGGAAAGAGAATTCGAAATCTCAGATTAGCAAAAGATCTAAGCGTTAATGGCTTGGCAAAAAAAGCATATATTTCACAATCTTATTTAAGTGACATTGAAAATGGAAGAACTGCTCCTTCTTTGGATAAATTGACTTTGATTTGTGAAGCATTGGATATTTCATTGAGTGAATTTTTCGGGTCTGTGCCGGAATTACCGGCGGAGATTATAAAATTGATTGAGAGTGCAAGGAAGTTGACGGATGAGGAGATTAAGATTTTGACTAGTTTTTTGGAAGTGATTGGGGAGAGGAAGTCGGGGATTTAGACACTTAATTAAATTTTTATTGCTTTAAGGTGTAGCGCTTCACATCAAACTAAAAATAATAACCTATATAAAAAGGGAAGCTCTCTAATTATTGTGCAAATCAGAGAGCTTCCCTTTTTATTTTATATTAGGTTGGATCGTACTAAGAATAATTGAGGCTCCTTAAAGCTTTATTGTTTTCCTTGTTATCGAACGCAAACCATTGTCAATTATTGATCTTAGTTAAATCTCTGTACATTTTTTTATCTACATTATACTAAAGTCATCTAATAATTAATTCTGACAGTTCCTTAAAAACCTTCGACGGCACCTCCATTAATTCCTTTGAAGGGTGCGAATATAGTAATTCACCGTTTCTCTTCACAAATAGTGTTTGATTCCATATCGATAATTTTAAATCCTTCACATAAAAGCTATCCACACGGCTAGCTTTATCTAGAATCTTATTATCCAGCTCATAAGTCACCCTATCAGAAAAACGACTCAATATTCGCCAAAGAGTTTCTTCTTCACTTGACTTCATAAATAGTTCAACCAATTCATTTGCATTTAATAAGCTATTATAGCTGGTTAACACATAGCTAGCTATTTCATAACCAGATGATTGAATCATATTGGTAAGCTTCATCCATTTATCCAATATAAAATGAACCTCTTCTTCAACCACTTTTACTTCTTCAATTTTTGCGTATGAAAACACACCTTTTTCTCCTGACTCATCATTTGTGATATAAAGAGATAAGTACTTTGCTTCTTGCCAATTTTTGCTTAACCGATTAGTAGCAATTTTAACATAGTTGTCCTGCATGAGCTGGTGATATCGCTTCCTATTAGATCCGTTTATTACCATCACTTTTTCATCTATGGAAGACTTCCATTCACTAATAGTTCCCCTCGGCAGTATTCCTTCTTTCTGAATTTCTTCTGGAGTTTTATCAATTAGTTGCTCTATAAACCGTTCTACTAAAGACGTAGCATTTGGTAAAAATGGTAACCCACCAATATTTACTTCATCAATACTCTTATACAATTTATGATCCTGATAAAGGTCCTCGTTATCCCAGGGGAATAAAACATAGGCACCAAAGGCTTTTCTTTCAAAAGGTCCATCGTCATTCACAACTATTGAATCACGGTAGCGATGCATGGTATTAATATCTTCTTCCATCGGTCCTGGAATCCCACCATAATTGCGACCATATCTTGTGCCCTTCAAAGCAAAATCTATGCGATATTTTGCATCAAAAACATATTGATACTCATAATCTTTTCCTTTCTTCTCAATGCTCAGCATAGTATCAGGAATTTGTGTAATTGTCGGAAGTTTTTTCTCCCTCTTTTGATAAATGAGTGTAATTTTTTCTTGTGTTTTTGGATGACGGAATACTCTCTTAGCTGAAGTATCTGGTTTTAGATTGACAAATAATCCTCCCTGATTGACCTCAACCACAGATTGTTCAATCATTTCATATTTTCTTCCTAGTAATTGTCCTAGTTTTAGATAGGTCCAATATTCATAAAGAGTAGCCACGTCCTTGACTGACATATTATAAATATCTCCTTGGAGTGCTAAACCTCTAGACAACAGTAAATAAATTTGGAATGAATCTCTATAACCAGGGGCCATTTGTAAAACGAGGCTCATCACAGACCGATCTAATTCTCCAATTCCCCTCCAAAAATAGTTGCTAACCTTGTCCCGCAGCTTTTTCCTCATCTGAATTAAATCTGTATTTACCGTTTCATACTTTGTAGAGTGAGGTTTCTTATTTAAAAGCATAATTAAATGATCAAGCTTCTCTATCAAACGGACCATCATCCATTTTATAAATCTATTCTCATATGTATCATAGATTATTTCTTTCCTAATATTCAATCCATGAGTAGGCATGACACTTTGACCACCAATGTTAATTCCATTATCTACTTGAGTTAATAGATGAGGTCTTTTTCTTAAATATTTACGTGCTTTATGATCTTGTCTACCTAACTGATCCCCTCTTACTTTCTTATGCATCGTATTAAACCGATGATGTGGTTGTTTTTCAATCTGGTGAATTGATTGGACTAATTTATCAAAATGAGCCTGAATCAGGCGATAAAATTCACTTTTTGTAGGCTTTCCTTCCAGCTTAGCTTTAGCTCCAAGATACGTTTTCTTTATAAAATGATAAGCAAGGTTATAAATTTCATCATTTACTTCTTCCAGCAATTGCTTATAATCATTTCTGTAGTCTAATTTAGTAGGGAATATTTCCAGCGTTACAGTGATTAGCGTCCTATCCTCATCTCTAATTTCAAATGTAGAAAGACCAACCTCATTTTGGAATTGAAGATTTCCCATTAAAATATAGCTATCTCCAATTGAAACCTTATCTACCGCATTTCTTAGCCCCTGATGTTCATGATAAAAGCTCAGTCTATTTTGATCTTTAGGCGAAACAATTAATTGATAAATTCCATTTTCAAAGAAAATCGGTCGATGTGAGTATTTTGCCATCAATTTACTGGTATCTATATCAAATACTTGAATAGACTCTATATTCTCCCCATCTATTGTCAAGTTCATAGGATCATGGTAATCCATCTTACGGTATTGAGAGAGGCCTTCATATTTTTCATGATAGGGCTTTCCTTTTATCACAATCGTCATGTCTTTTGTATCAATATGAAGTAGTTCTACATCGTCTTTAGCTGATCCAGAATGAAGTGAAGCCATCCACTAACCTCTCTTTCATTTCTGTCAATTTAGCAGCACTTTTGTGATACTTTTCATAAGGTTGTTGAGTTGGAGTTTCATATGAACAAAATTGAATTAGTTGATCAAGCACGTCACGTACACGATTATCACTTCCAGCAATTCTCGGTAATATTTTTTGAAGTAGACAATGATCGAAAGCTTGCCTATCTTCCATCAATTCATTTTTTTGATTATAGCTCATATACATACAAATTTCGTCACGCACGCGGTAACCAATTTGTGCATGAATAGGTTCAAGTATTTGATTGATAGTAACTAAATCATCTGTAACCTGCTTAACCAATTCTCGATTATCACGAAAAACTTCTTTAAGATGTAAATAATTCGTCTCTAATGATTCTTGTTGCACACTGATAGGAGCCCTTTCCTCTAACTCTTCTAAAAAGTTTAAATTTCCAAGTTCCACACGATTAAATTCAATCGTATTAGCTCTATCCAAAACTTTTTTGCTAAATGGGTGAGTTGTTTCATCCATATTAACCGTTCCTACTATATATACATTTGGTGGAAGCGGGATATTTTCACCATAGTTTTCTTCTGTTAGTAAAGGATAAGTAGTTATTTTACCATCCTCCCACTTTCTACTTTCCATCACACTTAACAGATCGCTTAAGTAGTATTCTACCCGAGCTAGATTCATTTCATCTAATAACACAATATAAGGCTTCTTAGGATTGTTATAAGCATCCTTAACCACCTTTGTTAATGGACCTTCTTTAAAATCGCCTTTAATATCAATATAACCTATTAAATCTGAGCTATCATTCCAATCCGGCTGAACAGGGATAAGAGTAAACTGATTATTATCCTTTGTAGCACCGATTGCTTCTGCAAACCATTCTATAATTTTTGTTTTCCCTGTTCCTGATATACCAGAGAGAATAACAAACGGTTTTGTTTTCAGTGATAGAAATAGGTTGGTAACTTCTTCTTCTCTGTAATAGAAACCTTTGCTTCTAATATATTGATAGATATGATCGACTATTTCTTTAATAGTGTGCGAAGTAAGCTTTTCTTCACTTTTCGGTAATTCACTTCCTATTATATTTGTTGCCTCTTGTTTTATATGTACATACTCCTCATAGTAATCGATCATCCTCTTTAAATCTACTTGTAATGTTTGTTCTGATGGGAGTTCTTTTTCATATTCAATATAAGCAGCTGATGACAATTCATATTTTTTTGCTAACGTGCTTTCGCCAATTTTCATATTAGTATCTTTCAAAATATCGTTATCCATTTGTATTGATTGACGTATGTCTTCATTAACTCTTGCCATTTCTGATTTTGTTGAATCAGTAACGCCTTGAGCAAAAGTTAGATAAAGTCTTTCCATATCTTCACTAAATAAGTACACAACATAATATCCTCTTTTAGTAGAAGTAGTTACACTTTTATTCATAATAGCCAACCATGGCACTGTTGCCCAATTTCCTTGGCCTACAGAACCTTTAACTATATATTTGTCGTTATTTATGAATTCTAAGTCTTTAATAGCTTTCACTAGTTTTTTTCTTACGAGGTCCCCCATTGCATGGTTTGCAAATGGTTCTTGTTTTGCCGCTAAATACTCGTTGAGAACTTTTTGTAGTAATGGTTTTATTTCTGCCGCCATTGTATAGTTTCACCCCTTAATTATTAACTGTTCATTGTAAAATGATATGTAATATGTAGATAGAGAGGCACCGTGAAAATTCATATAATTAAATTCTATCAAAGTAAAACAATATAGAGAAATCACGATGATTCAAATTCATTTTACCATGGAAGAGTGAACGTTTACACATTTCCCAAATAGAAACATGATTTCATAAGAAGTATAGCCTCTTTGGGAAATAAAAGTAACCGAATATTAGAACTCCCTTATTATATTTAATAATATATTTCTCTCTGTAAAATAGAGAGAACTTCTTCTTAAGAATTAAGACTCTTTACCAAAAGTAATACCTAGTAAAAGAATGTCCCTCACTTGGGACATTTTTAGTTATTCTACTCCAAAAATGTAAGTGCTATCATATGACTAAGTTGGTGATAAAGATGAATTTTTCTGAAATTGAACAAAAAATACTAAAGCTTTTAAGTGAGAAGGGAGAGTATGTGAGAGCTCAAGAAATTTCTAACTATATTGGTATTTCCACAAAAACAGTTTATAGGAAGATTAAAAATTTAAGAGAAATATGTGATGAGGATATTATAGAAAGCCATAGAAGCAAAGGATACAGATTAAATTATGAAAAATATCTAACAGCATTTAATGATTATTATTTACCTAATAACCAATATATGTCGGTAGAGAACCGGAGAACATCCATATTTTTAAATTTATTAACCCATTCTCCTCGGGAGGTAAGTATTAATAACCTATCTCTGCAATACTTTGTAAGCCCGTCGTCAATAGTAAAGGATTTAGACTATATTGAAAAAGAACTCAAAGACACTAACTTATCATTGTCTAAATCGAATAGCGGAACCTCTATTGTAGGAGCAGAAAAATATATTAGAAAAGAGTTAATGCATATATTCAATAGATTTTTAGTGAATCTTAGTACGCCAACTATAAGTGCTTTAACTTCTAAAGATGGATCAACGGAATACCTGCAACAGCAATTTGATAAAGATGAAGTTAATAAAATAGAAACCATATTAGAGTCAGCAAATAAGCTATTAGGTTTTGTTATTGAAAATCCATATTATATAAATTTACTGACACACTTATTAATACTTTTAAAAAGAAATAAAAGTAATATTGAAGTCTCTGATACAAAGTATGATATCGAAAATATCGATAAACATAAATATAAAGTAGCCCAATATATCACCAATAAGATGGAGGACGAATTCAAAATTGAATTGGATTCTATAGAAACCAATTATGTATGCGCTTTCCTTATTTCTACCAGGAATGATGTGAGTGCAGCCAAGAATCGACAAATAGATGAAATGGAAATAAAAAGCAGCAATGAAGTGGAGTTACTTGTTAATCAGATAATTGATGAAATGGAAAAAGAATTAAATATCAGCTTTTCAAAGGATTCAAGATTAAAGAAATCACTTTTACAGCATGTACAGCCGATGTTAAACAGAATCAAATATAACGTCATCATTGTTAACCCAATCATTGAAGATATTAAAGATGAGTTTTTTAATACATTTCACACTTTGAAAAAAATTATATTAAGAATTACCCAAAAATACAATTTAAAAGAAATATCAGATGATGAGATTGGATATCTAACCGTTTATTTTCAAAATACCATTGAAAAAATAATTAAGCGGCTTAATGTTTTGATTGTATGTACCACTGGGATTGGGACTTCTCATTTATTGAAAACGAGAATAAAAAAGAATTTCCCAATACTAAACATCAAAGGGGTAATATCAACCAGTGAGATTGATAAATATGAGCAGCTTGATATTGATTTCATTCTCACTACAGTCAATTTACCTCCGACCAGACAAAAGCAGTTATTGATCAGTGCTTTACTGGATAAAGGAGATATCAATATCATCAAACAATTTATAAAAAATAATTATGGGAGATTAATTTAATGGAAATGAAAGAATTTTTATCTGAATATTTAGTGGACTTGAATTTAAATGCCAAGACAAAAGAAGAAGCTATTACGAAGCTTTGTCAAAGATTATATGACAATGGCTGTATTACAAGTGTTAAAGATTTTGTAGCTGATGTGTATGAACGAGAGGAAGAGGGAGAAACAGGAATCGGACAGGATGTCGCCATACCGCATGGCAAATCCGAAAATGTTATCAAAACAAGCCTGGCAATCGGGAGAACAGAAACAATTGATTGGGAAGGAGAAAAGCATCAGCCAGTCGAAATCATTATCCTATTTGCTGTCAGATTAGTTGATAATACTTCTGTTCATCTAAAATTGCTGTCGCAGGTGGCGTCAAAATTAGGAAATGATGATGTTTTAGAGCAGTTGAAATCTGCAAAATTACCAAGTGAGGTTATAGATTTATTTATTAATTAATTGAAAGCGAGAGTGATATTTAATGAAGTTAGTAGCGGTTGTAGCTTGTACATCGGGTATTGCCCACACATATATAGCAAGAGAAAAATTGATTAACGCTGCAGAAAAAAGAGGCCATTCCATTAAGGTAGAAACACAAGGAACGATTGGTGTAGAGGGAAAATTAACTAAAAAAGATATTGAAGAAGCAGATCTGGTTATCATGGCGACGGATATTCAAACAACTGGAAACGAAAGGTTTGACGGAAAAAGGAAGATCAAAGTTGCTACGAATATTGCGGTAAAGGCTGCGGGACAACTCATTGAAAAAATCGAAAAAGAGATCTAGAAAAATAGTAGCAAGAGGAGGAGACGAAGGAGATGAAAAAATCTCTGAATGAATTAAAACGACATGCCTTAACAGCTATTAGTTATATGCTGCCGCTTGTTGTTGCCTCAGGACTGTTAATTGCTATAGGTAACTTAATGGGAGGAGAGGTTATAGAGGACTATACTCAACCTTTCACAGTTGCCAGTGCATTAACAAGTTTAGGGGTAATGGGGATGGGTTTATTAGCTCCATTTATTTCTGGATATATTGCCTATTCTATTGCAGAACGGCCGGGAATTGCACCAGGCTTTTTAATGGGATTAATCGCTAATGCTTTAGGGGCAGGATTTCTAGGCGGGATGATAGGCGGCTATATTATAGGCTACTTTATCCGATGGATGAGGAGAACCTGGAAAGTACCAAAATGGGCCGATGGATTAATGCCAATGATGATTATTCCGACGGTTTCTTCTATCGTTGTTGGCTTGTTTATGTACTTCGTAGTAGGATTTCCGATTGCATGGTTAACAGAGCAGCTCATATCCTTCCTGGAAAATTTAGATGAATCGTCCAGAGTTGTTTATGGATTTATTTTCGGAGTACTGGGACATATCGATTATGGAGGACCGATTAGTAAAGTACCGAATTTATTTGCTGATGGGCTCTTATTAGAAGGTGTACTTGAACCAGAAGCAATTAAAGTAATCGGAGGAGTTGTTCCCCCTGTAGGAGTAACCCTCGGCTGGCTATTTTCCAAAATGGTTAATAAACGAATTTTTACTAAGGTCGAAGAAGACGCGATTAAAGTAGCTTTTCCTATGGGATTAACTATGATCACAGAAGGTGTTATCCCTATCGCAATGAACGATTTACTGCGGACGTTATTTGCTACTGGAATGGGGACTGGGGTTGCCGGAGCAATTAATTTCTTCTTCCAAAATGGATCGCCGGTGCCATCAGGAGGGATATTCGTTATTCCTGCCATGACCAAGCCGTTTGTAGCGTTAACCGCTTTATTAGCTGGATCAATAGTGACCGGTTTAATACTGGTGTTAATCAAGAAAAGAATTACCGAGGAAGAATATGAATCACTTCAAAATGTAGATGAAGAGGAAACGGATTTATCAGGATTTCGTATTGAAGGTTAAAAATATAAATTAATTAAAGGGTGACTAAAATGTTAATAACAATGTCTGAAATGCTAAAAATCGCAAAAGAAAATAACTTTGCTGTGGGTGCGTACAATATTTCTGATGCGAATATATTTAAAGCGGTTGTTGAAAAAGCAGAAGAATTAAAAGCGCCAGCTATTATAGCTATACACCCTGACGAGCTTAGTTTTATTTCAGAGGAGTTCATCGCATATATCAAGGAAAGAACCATCAAAAGCCGTATACCATTTGTTCTTCATTTAGATCATGGAGCAACGGTGAAGGATGTTGTAACTGCGATTAATAATGGATTTACATCTGTCATGATAGATGGTTCCCATTTACCGTTTGATGAGAATGCGAAATTGACGAAGGAAGTTGTAGACATAGCTCATACAGTAGGCGTTTCTGTTGAAGGTGAATTAGGAACGATTGGTGATACAGGCACCTCCATTGAAGGAGGAGTTACTGAAATAACCTACACCAAACCAGAGGAAGCGGATGAATTTATCAGGAGAACGGGGATTGACTCATTAGCTATTGCAATTGGAACAGCACATGGCATTTATCCCGAAAATTTTGTGCCAAAACTTAAATTAGACATATTAGATGAAGTAGCAAGTACCGTGGATATACCCTTAGTACTGCATGGCGGTTCCTCCAATTCAGATGAAGAGATTCACAAAGCGGTTGGAAAAGGGATTCAAAAAATAAATATATCCAGTGACACGAAAAAAGCGTTCTTTCATAAATTACAAGAACTAATAGATTCTGATGTCATGTGGGAGCCAAACGTCATATTCCCGCCTTGCATTGAAGCTGCTAAAGAAATCGTTGAATATAAAATGAATTTATTCAACTCAGTTGATAAAGAAAAACTTTATTACAGTCAGGAGTTTTAATTATGCCACTTGTATCTTTAGATGAACTGCTGCCAAAAGCACGTCAGAATAACTATGCTGTCCCGGCTTTTAATGTTATAAGCTTAGAAATGATTATATCTGCAGTTAAAGCCGCAGAAAAAGAAAACTCGCCTATTATCATTGAGTATACAGAAGGCGATGACACGAGAATTCCATTAGAATATATCGGGCGTTTTGCAAGCGATTTAGCCAGAAAATCTGATGTACCTATCTGTGTTCACTTAGACCACGGAAATACACTAAAAGCTATCCTGCGAGCTATTAAAAGCGGTTACTCCTCTGTTATGTATGATGGATCAGCCTTAAGTTATCAGGATAATGCAGCCAACACGAAAAAAATTGTTGAGATAGCCAAAAGTATAGGAGTAAGTGTTGAGGCTGAATTAGGAACAATTGGACCAGGCGAAGATAACTTCACAGACCCAGGTCTAGTCAATGATTTTACTAAAAGCACCGGTATCAGTGCTCTTGCAGTTGCTATAGGAACTGAACATGGAGTATATAAAGGGAAGCCTGAAGTAGATTTAAAAAGGCTTAAAGACATAAGCCAAGAGACCGATACACCTCTGGTTATGCATGGCGGCTCTGGTTTAGATGAAGAGATTTACGCTAAGGTTATCGATAATGGTGTTTCTAAAATAAATTATTACTCTGCGATGTCTAATAAAATCACTAACCGGATTATGAATGAATTACAAGATGCAAGTGAAAATGAACCAGTATATCTTCAGGATGCAATTGATTTAGAACTGAAATATTTTGAAGAAGGGATGAGGAAGGTTATAAGGTTGTTTCGGAAACAGGCGTAGTTAAGGAATATAAATTACAATAAAAAATGCTAACGGGAGATTAGACGATTTAACTTTCCGTTAGCAGCTTTTATTTTTTGGCTATCTCATAAGCTCGTAATAAGTAATGACTTCATTAGAACATACAAGAGGAATATTTTTGCTGAATCATTAGGTGATAAATAATATGTCAGACGTGATACACTTCAATAGCGGTAGCCAACCAATTACTGCAAAAGATTGATTATTCCTTCAATATTAACAATTTTCCAACTCCCACCATCAACTAGCCGATTTTGCAATTCCCCATTTACCTCATAAATTAGACGTAAAATTATTGTTTTTTGCTTTTTAAATTTGTTCAATTTGTAAGACAAATCTATTTTTACCTCACTTAAAGCAGATCCCTTGTCCTCTACCCAGATAACTACATAGTTTAATAACTCAATCTTTGAAAATTCTTTCTTAAACTCACCAGCTTTTTTATTGACTGAAACTTCTCCTAAAATACTGTTTGGATACAGTTGTACAGGACTTCCATAATTCCTTTTTGAGATGTACTCAAAAAAAGCAATTGCAGCATGTTCAGGTGTTCCAGATAGAGGCATTTCTACATTTATATTTTTTCTGGGAGACCATTTCTTGTGCAGCCTATCCATTTCCCTATTTCTTTCTTTAATTTCTTGATATCTATCAATTATATCCAGTATAGTTGTATTTTCAATTTCTTCTCTTTCTTTATTATACTGAGATTTTCTTTCTGTTTCACTCTGAATACTTTGAATCCAATCACTGATATAAACGAGCAGAACCATGGACTTAATTGCTACAAGCTTATTATTATAGTTTAAGTCTCTGCCATGCAAGATACCATTTCTATATGGTAATTTTATCTTCTCATTAGTAGTCTTCATTCTATTTTTTTTGATTATTAATATTAAATTAGACAAACCAGATGAATGTCCTGCAATACTGTCCCAGACATCAAGTTCTGTATTATCTGCAAATAACCCTGTAGCTTTAATATCATTAACAATTCCATCAACCTGCATTAAAAATATAGGTACACATGAATGATACCTACCATCAAAATAGTCTTCCATAGCGAGTTTAAGCAAATGGATTCTATCCCTAAACAATGGTCTGTAAGCTATTCTCTCTAAGAGTTGTGGAGCCACTTCTTCATAATACTCTGTAAGATACCGCTCAGCTGCTTCTAACGAATCTCGGTCAAAGATGTTTATAGCTCTCTTCATAATGTTAATTTTCATTTCCTCGTGCGCAATCCATCCATATTCAATGAAATAATTATTAAATCTATCTGGAAGATTTTTTAACGTTTCATATTCTTTTTTTATAGTTTCAATTTCATCTCTAATATCTGCTTCAAAGAATCTACTTATTTTACTTAAATCTTCAATTCCTTTTATTGCTTCACCCAAAGTTTTAATCGATTCATTATCCTCAATATTACTCATAATTCCCTCCTTTTCAGAGTTACATAATTTATTATTGGGTTGTTTTAGTCCTAGCATATAACAACATTGTCATTAATCTTCTCATCATTAAATTTAACGTTATATTACATTTTAACATTCATAAGATCGAGAAATTAACCTTTACAAAAGTCTCCTAGTTAAATCAATCATTCTTAAATTCAGCAAGATTTTATTTTCAAGCCTTATCACTAAGAATCTGCTTAGCTTCCTTCAGATCAATTTTAGCCCTATGCCCATGCTTTTGTAATAAATGCAGAAGATTATTCCCATTTAATAATGTCAACGGTTTTCCTTTTGAAAACTCATATGCATCTGGACCATAATCTGCTGTTGAGACTAAAATTCCTTTAGTTGCCCCTTCATTTAGCACTGTACCATACAAATCTCTTACAGCAGATACACCAACCACATTTGTATACCTTTTGGCTTGAATAACAATTTTCCCTCCCCGAATTGGATCGGGATCAAATGCTACTGCATCCACACCGCCATCTCTACTTGCTCTTGTTATTTTAACTTCGCCACCAGATTGATTGAATTCTTTCTCAAATAGTTCGCGGATAAGATGCTCAAAATCCTGCCAATCCATTGCTGCTAAATTTTCTGTATCATCTAGTGTATCTGCAATATCATATACGGAAACAAATCTTGGGTCATTGCGATCTAATTTAATTATAGGAGCTATAGGTGAAAGGCTAGATAATTTACTACTACCCACACCTTTCAAATTCTTAAAACACATTTTAGGATCAACTTTAGATAAATCAAATTCCATAAATTCTGACTTCATTGCTTGTACTGATAAAATACAAGCGCTAATATCTTTTCCAGTTGCTTTATCAATAGAGTTTACCCATCCATTAAATACGATTGATTCTATAGCATCAACCTCGTCTGCTTCATATAATTCATGGATGGAACGGAGTGTTATTTGGTAAAGTAGCTTGTCATACATCTTATTAAATACAGCTTGAGACAGATACATTTCTTTAAATTCATCTCTTGATTGAATATATTTAACTTCTTTTAAATTTGGAACATCATTAGGAGTAGGCAATACATAATCTACAATTAAAATTTTAGTTTCATTATTAAATTCAATATCAAACTCCTGCGGGAAAGTATCAGGATAAACTGAATTCGAAAGTACCATATCACAATAATCAACTATAGTTGCTGGAACCTTCTTAAAATACATCTCTTTTTCTAAATCAATAGCATCATTTTTCTCTTTTTGTTGGGTTAAAAATTCTTTTCTTTCTTTTTCCCACCCGTGCATAAGCTCTTCATATTTTTCCATTCTCTCTTTATTCTTTAATTCTATCTCTTTCTTCTCATCTTCCCATTTTTTATAGTCTGATTGAAATAGCTCTTTCATTTTTTCAATTTTTTTCTCTTTTAAAGAACTAAACATCTTGTCCAATATATTAAATTTGGGTTGATATAATAAATGACTCTCTCTTGGTTCCTTTGACACTTCTATTACATGTGGTTTTATAGGCTCCATTACATCATACTCCGAGATGTCCTTTAAATCTTCCCAGTTAATTTTATCATCAACTTTAAGCGTGTAAGTTAATGTGCTATCTATTACTTCCAATTGTTCCGCCGATTCCACGGTCAATTGTATAGCTAGACTCTTCTTCTCCTCTTTCTCTAGTGCAACTTTTTCACGTTCAGCTCTTTTGGCTTCTATCTCTTGCTTCTTTCTCCATTTTTCTTTCCAGTCCAACTCTTGCATAACTGCCTTTTGTTGGACTACATGAAAGTCCTTACCTTTTATCTCTCTATATTTGTTCAAACCTTCATGCTTTATTTCGATTCGATACATTAAAATAACCCTCCTTCTTCATCTTAAAAAGCTTTACATTTTTATTAAAATTATTTATTACCTATGTATATTTTATCAATTATAAGTGATATTATCTATATTTTTGCAATTTAAGGAAAATTAAACGTAAGTAGGAAATAATATTGCACCATAACAAATAGCCATAAAGAAGAGATAAAACTTTCCATAATCGTTAGATGCAGAGAATGCAAGAAACTTCCGCTACAGCATTTACAATGCAGAAGAAGATAGTCTTTCTTGGAGCTGTTAAAGAAACAATAGGGTTTTCTTTTGTGAAAAAACTACCTCTTGTTCTTGATAACATCAGTACAGAGGTAGTTTTTTCATAATAGAGTACAGTCTATTATTTTTCATTTTCGATTGAAGAATATATCTATTAATATAGCCATAAAATATCAAAAAATTAGCTGAACTGAGTCAAGTTAGATACTGTACTCAATCGAGTCGAATAGATGCGCAATATACCTCTCAACTCAGGAATATATATAGGGACTCGTACTCTTTAATTAACAAGCGCTTGAATTTCAATAACTATTTAATACCTGAGCTTTTAAATATATAAGTCTAGGATGTTTCATTCCTGAACCTTTCTTAAAGACCACTTATGTCGTTTCTCATCATACTCAATAATAGCTGTTCGTAACTCTTCACCCTCAGTCACGTGTTCATTTATATCATCTATATAACTATCTGTAATATTACTAATATGAATATAAGCAAGATATGACTTCCCATAGTAATCTATTAATCCATTGATGAATGATTTTGATATACTCTTAACTTCAAAATAAACTACATCCCCTGTTTGTGGAGTTTCAAAACGTTTCATACTATAGTCATGCTTCTTACCCACAGATAAAGCGCTCTGTAATGCTTGATGAACCATAATTCTCCATTCATCTGAAATAATAAGCGTAGCATCTCCCTTATGTTGCCATCTATACATTTGAGAAGCCGGAAAAAAGTTACCTATAAATCCAAGTCTATACAAATCATTTAAAACAGTATTAAAATTAGTATCCATAACACTGTTAACAAAGAATCTGTTTACTCTTAATTTTAATTGGTGGACAGAGAATATAGACTTGAATCCCGTAAAGATATTGATTATTTCTTCTATTTGTTCAGAAGTATATAAAGCTCTCATTTCTTCTCTAATTTCACTCAAACTATCTAAAGAATATTGTTTATGTAAACTAGAAAAAACCGTTTGGGAAAAAGACTGACTATCACTATTGATACTGTTCTGGGCAGAGATAATAAATCTTACAATATCTCGTGGTTTATGCCAACTATTATTGAGAACATAATTTGATGGTTCAATTTCATGAATTTTTTCTGGAAACCATTGTGAAATAATCTTTTTATCACTTCTATATCGTTCATCATCTTCACTCTCACTTATAGCTATTCTCCTTAATAGAATTTGCATTATTGGGTGACTGAATGAATTAGTATTATTATAATTCCACTTCAAAGGCACCTCAAATCCTGAGATAACTTTATTTAATTCTTTAGTTACAATAAATCTAGATATAGCATTTACGATTTCAGATCTAATAGAACATATTACTTTGATATTATTCATATTAGATGAAGAAAAAATCGCGTTAAACCGTTTAATAGTAAAAATTAAATCTCTAATTAAGTATAAATCTCTCTTGAACACTTCTTCATCCCCATAATATGCTTCTAATTCGTCCACGAAAATATGATAAGGAATATCAGTTTTAGTTACTTTAGACAAAGCAACTTCTGCATCATCAACTAATTGAATAAAGCTTGTATAATTATTCTCTGGAGAATTCCTACTAAGGTCTACTTCCATCTCTGGTGCAATTGACGTCCCTACTGAATCAGTGTAAGGAATTGATAATTTAAGTTTATTAGGAATTACACTTTTTTTAATATTTAATGGTCCTTTGATTTTAGAAACGATCTTAATAAAATTAGACCAATGTTCATTATCTACAAATAATCCATCATTAAACTCTTCATTATCTGCTACTATTCTCTTAAGAAACAACCATCTCCAAATGTATTCAAATTCGGAATTATTTAGTAATGTATCCTTATCAATTGTAATAGACGATAGTCCTCTTTTTGAAAATTTATCAAACTCTTCTTTTTTTAATTCAGCAAACTCTTCTTTAAAGAAAACAAATGATGCACAAGCACTGTTATCTCTTTCTCTAATTAAGTTATCTAAGTAGAATAACAAAGCTGTTTTTCCGGTTCCTTTATATCCTGAAATAAAACAATGGTTCCCTTTCAATAACGAATCTAAATCAATGTTCTGAGGTATTATAAATGTTTTGATGAATCCAGATAATCCATCAAAGTTTATCTCATCTTTTGCATCGGGTTTTCCTGAATAAATATCTTTTATTGTTATTTTCTTCATATTATTCCTCTTCTTTCTTTGTTTTCATTCTTTACTGTTTTATTTATTTCATTTGTTTATTTCATTTGTTTACAACAAAAAATTAAATAGGCATTAAATATCAGTAACAAGTTTTTCAATTATTTAAAGCACGGTCCCCCTCAATTAATCTCAAACCCATGATAAATTTGCCTCAACAAAACCAACCTCACTTCTCAAACCCTAAACCGCCTAACCAACCCATTCAACTCCTCAGCAAGCCTCGACAACTGCTCCGAACTCCCTGCAACCTCTTCCATAGAACTATTTGTCTGCTGAACTGATGCCGAAGTTTGTTCAACACCGGCAGCTGCTTCTTGAGAAATAGAAGCAATCTCTTCAATAGACCCCTTCATTTCCTCACTGCTTGTAGTGATATCCACTAAGTTTTCAACAACAATAGTAATATTTCCTGCCATATTAGAGATAGACTGATTGATCTCCTTAAAAGTTTTTCCAGTTGTAACAATCTGGTCTGTTCCCTGCTCTACTTCCGCATATCCATCTTTTAATGATTGAACAACAGTACTTGTTTCATTCTGGATATTCGTTACGATATCTGTAATATCTGTGACTGAGACAGCTACCTGCTCGGCAAGCTTTCTCACTTCATCAGCTACTACGGTAAATCCTTTTCCATGTTCGCCTGCTCTTGCCGCTTCTATCGCAGCATTTAATGCCAGCAGGTTAGTCTGGTCTGCAATATCCTTAATGACCGCAACAAGATGGGATATTTTTTGGGAATGTGTATCTAATGCTTCCACTTTGACAACTGCTCCCTGCACAATTTGGTCAATCCTGCCCATTTGTTCTGTGGAGGAGGTCATTAGCTCGCTTCCGTTCGTAGTCATTTCCAGTACTTTATCGGAATATTGCTGAACACGTTCGCCATTATCATTTACTTCCTGTACTTTTGTAGTAAAGTTGCCGGTAATATCCGCCAGATCGCTGGCACTGTTTGCCTGTTTTTCAGAGCCTGCAGCCAACTCCTGCATTGTAATAGCTACCTGTTCAGAGCCAGATTTGACCTCGTTTGCTGCCTGGGTTAATTCTTCACTTTGATTTGTAACAGTCTCGGATACCTCGTTGATCTGTCTGATCAGGTTACGTGTATTGTTCGCCATCTCATTGGTAGCATCGACTAATTGTCCGACTTCATCTCTGCTCTGATTCTGCAGGTCATCCTGGTTCAGGTCTCCGCTGGCAATCAGCTTCATCCGCTGCATTACTGCTTTAATTGGTTTTGAAATAACATTTCCGGTAACAAGTGCTGCGGTGACACTGAGAATAAGAATTAAAATCGAAACTGTAACAACAATGATTACAGTGTTTTTTCCGTGATCAATGATTTTTTTCCCGCCCTTATTAATGGCTGCTTCTGAATCTGCTGCCATCTCCTCATATTCTGCAGTAATACTATCAACCATAAATGACAGGCCGTTCAGATTCGATATCGCCTGCTCTTCATCGCCACGGTCATATACTTCAAAAACATCGCCGACGATAGCGGTCTGCCACACGTTAGTCGTACGAATTAAATTCTCCAATTCTTGTGAGACACCAACACTATTTGCTAATTCTTCAAATTCGGCTCCCTGTTCTGTATACGCTTCAAAATCTTCCCTGAAATTGGTATTTCCGGTTAATACATATCCGCGGGCTGCTGCTATCCGGTGGGCCATAGCGGTTTCCAATCCCGTGTTTGCGATTAACATCTGAAGATTGTCTTCAATCATTTTGGTTGTTTCATCATTCATTCTTTTAATCGTGATGGAATTGTAAGCGCCTAAAAAAAGAACTAATAAAATAACAATGGAAAATGCAAAGATAATCTTGCTTTTAATGCTTTTCAGATTAAAAATAGGTTTGATTTTCTTCCTCTTTCTATTTTTGAACATGCTGCTTCTTCCTTCCAATTTGATTTACAGTAGATTTTCACTGTTTCTATTCTTAAAAAGACTTTCCTTTTTGAAGACTGCTTCTCCTGAATGAATTTTATATCTCTAGTAAAAAAACAGGTAATTTGTCTTGCTATGTAGGTTAATAGATCCACCTTATATATCGGTATATTTAACTATTTATAAAGGGAATTTTAATAAAAAACGACAAAATTTATGAAATAGATGCATTATTTCCCATTAAATCAAGAATCTGATTCCAGACAAAACACTGCTTTTAAGGTAAGTTGGGTAATGCAAAAAAAGAATCCATTTGATATGAAATAATCAAAATGAATTCCTTTTCCGATGGAGACTCGTATTTGTTTAATGTTCTTTTACTACAGCACCAGATTGTAAAATAAATTTTAAAACCTATAAATTCTTATAAGCAATATATCTATTATCATAAAAGTCTTTATACTCTACACTTTCCACCTCACCCAACGATGCATAATGGAAAATAAGCTGCCGATACACTCGACAGCTTTTTGTTTGTTTATAGTGATCCTCTTATAATTATAAGGTTTTATCAAACATTATTTTTTTGATTTCTTCCATCGGCATGTCTTCCCCTGTAAATAATTTGTATGCCAAAGCGCCTTGCCATAAAACCATTCCTAAACCATTGATCGCTGTAGCGCCAGCTGCTTCAGCCTGTGCCAACAATTTTGTTTTTTCCGGGTTATAAACCACATCCGTTACCACCAAATCCTCGCGCAGTGCATCTGTAACACCATCCAGAATACTCATTTCATCCATTGGTTTCATCCCTAGGCTTGTAGCATTTGCCAGAACAGCACTTTCAGATATTTCTTTGCGGAAAGCTTCCTTATCCTCTAAAGGAAAGATATTTGCTTTGACTCCGAAATGATTCATCTCATTGTTGATATAGGCAACATTTTCTTCTGCTTTCGGGAAGAATTTGTCATCTCTGGCAAGGATACTAATTTCTTTGATACCGGATTGTACTAACTGAATAGCTATTGGAGTGGAAACACCGCCGGAACCAACCAAGGTGATTTTTTTGCCTTCGATCTGCACACCGTGTTCCTCCAGGTTTTTCACATATCCTAAGCCATCTGTGTTATAGCCAATCAGTTTACCGTCTCTGTTCACGACTGTATTGCTGGCATGTGCGTATTTTGCGCTATCGTCCAATTCATCTAGATACTGGATGACATCGATTTTATTCGGCATAGATATATTGAATCCTGCTGCTCCCATTGCTTTCATGCCTTCTACTGCTTCCTTAAGGTTTTCTGGACCTACATCAAAGCCTAAGTATGCATAATTCAACCCGTTGATTGTATATCCCAAATTATGCATTTCAGGCGAAACGCTATGACCAACTGGTGTGGCCAGCAGTCCTACAAGTGTTGTCTTCGCATCTATTTTGGCAAGGTTTTTATCAGTTATCATCATATTTATATCTCCTTTAGATTAAATTTAATTCCCTTAATTGAGTACTTTCTTCCCTCGGAAAAGTACAAATACAGCAAGCAAAATGCCGACTAACGCAATGACCATATCAAATACTAATGTCATGGAAATACCAATTCCTCCAACCAAAGAGCTTGTGATGATTGGAACGAGTATGAAAGCGGCGCTTCCTGCTATATTGACGTAAGATGTAGTAGTTCCTTTGTTCGCTACAAAGAATTGTGTCATCACACTGATTGCCAATTGGAAGATACCAGAAGTCGACAATCCTAGGATAAATGTACATACAACAACAACCGGATAAGATTGAACAAAGAAAAGCATCAGCATAGATATAAAAGCAACTGCCGGGTATATAATCATAATCGTTATTGGTTTAACAAACTTGTCCAATATGACAGCCAGCAGGAGAACAGATACCAATGCACCTATACTGAAATAACTTAATAGCTGTACAGCGACATTTGCATCTAAGCCTATGAAATGTGTCCCCAGTTCCGGCAGCCATGTCTGCCAAACAACAAACAATGCTGTAGACGTAAACCCGATAAGGATGATCGCCAGTCCTTCACCCCAAAACTTCGGTTTCTCTTTAAAGCGATTATTCAGGTCTTCGCTTGCTTCCTCATTCTTTTCATTTGTTTCAATCGCAGGGAATGGCATAAAGATTAAATAAATACCACTGATTAAGAACAAGATTCCCAAGGAGTAGAATGACCAGCCCCATGAAAGATCATGAGCCAGTAGAAACGCCAGGATAAATGGTAATAAGGTCGCTCCAATAGACATCATTGCTTTAATCAAGACAGTAGCTGAACTTGATTTCTTTGGAAATGATTCGATCAAAGCTGGATATGTTCCTGAATCTAATAAGGAATTCGCAATCCCTGCAGTTATTGCTAAGACAAATGCTACTGGGTAGCTTGACAGCAATGGAATTCCGATTAAAAACAGCAGGTATAAAAAGCTTCCAGTAATAATAATCGGCTTACGTCCCAGCTTATCTGAGAGCCGGCCGGCAAAGAATAAAGCAACCAGCTTCCCAATACCAATTGCAGATACCAGCAAACTAATACGTTCAACTGGCTGACTATAGTTTTCTGATAAGTTACTCATGTTGGAAGCTATGATAATATTGATCATTCCTAACATGAAGTAATTCAAGTACATCCCAAACGATGTTTTAATATATGGATTTTTCATTTTTTCTCACCTCTAAAATCTTTACATAGTTTTCAATTTATATTTTTTATCTCTTTGGTAAATTTTCGAGAACAGCTTGATTTTTCTGGATAGGTAGATTGCCAAAACTGTACTCACAATGGTTATAGCCAATTCTAGATAAAATACGGAGAATATCCCGATATGCTTTATCAGCAATCCTGTTATATAAGGTATAACCATAAAAGCCACGCTGGCAGCAGCACTAACATAGGAAACACTGACTCCCTTGTTATTCGGAAACATTTGCATCATAACCGCCATGGCCAGCTGATAAATTCCAGATGTAGATAACCCGAGAAAGAACGCAATAAACGGTACGAGCGACGCGTCACGGGCAAACAGCAGCGAAATAACAAATATGGCAGCAGCAATTGGTGTGATTACCATTGCTGTGATAGGTTTTATAATTCTTTTCAGTAACCAGGCAAGCAGTAAAACAGAAATAAGCCCGCCCACACTGTAAAAGCTGAGCAATTTGACTGCATTATTTTCATTTAGATGAATAATTTCTTGGCCAAACGTAGGTAACCAGGTCTGAATGACAACTGTCATGGAAACTGCAGAAAATCCAATGAATACGATAGCTGTACCTTCTTTCCAGCTATGCGGATTGGATTCTTGTTTCTCGACGTTCTCCTTATCTATTTCTTCATTACGTTCCTCACCATTAACAGCCGGAAACCTGACAGGAATAAAGTAAATCCCCAGGACAATAAATAATATCGCCGGCAGGAAGAATGCATAGCCGAAAAACATGTCTTGGGATATTAAAAATGCGATTAATACAGGAAGAATTGCAGCTCCTATTGACATAAATGCTTTTATCAAAACCGTTGCTGTACCTGCTGCCTCTTTAAATCCTTCATTAAGCGCTGGGTAGGAAGAAGCGTCCAATAATGAATTACTTACGCCTGCAAATAAAGCAAAAAACATAGCTAATGTGAAATGAGTAGTCGTTGGCATCCCTATAAGGAATACAGTATAAAGTATTGCAGCCGATATGAGTAATGGCTTCCTTCCGTAGCGATCCGATAACTTACCTGCAATATTGATTGTAAGTAAGTGGCCGATACCAACAATAGAAATCAGCAGGCTGATATCTGTTCGGATAACGCCCATACGTTCCGATAAAAAGCTCATATTTGATGCCAATATGATATTGACCATTCCCAAAAGCAAATAACTTAGATAAATCCCTACTCCCATATTTAAGTATGGATGTTTCATGACTTTTCCCCTTTGCAACGTGCCCTCTTATAGAAAGTTCCTCTCACCCTCCTATATGGTTGGTACTATAATTACCAAATTCATTATAATTATCATAGGTATATCGATATACTAAATAAAAATTAAAACAAACCTAATATAAAAATAAAATTCAAGTTGTTTTTGGTATAACGATATACTAAAAACAACGAAATCTACTATACTCCTGCAGTTTTTTTGTGTCAACATTGTGACATACTTCACTTACTTCCTCTTAAATTCTTTTTATTTCTCCTTATCACAAAATAAAGAGAGGACTATTTCCTATAGGGTCAGGAAGGTCCTCTCTTTATGTACCTCTTATTTAGATGTTTCTCTGACAACTAGCTGCGGCTTAAGTATAATACGATGCATTTCCTCATTCTCACGCTTTATTTTACTATGCAGCAGCTTTGCCGATTGATTACCAATAGATTTCGGATAGGAAGAAACAGTCGTTAATGGCGGATGATATATTTCTGCTTCGGGAATATTATCAAACCCTACAATATCTATGTCACGTCCAATCACGATACCTTGTTTAGTTAACATCTTCATCACGCCAAAAGCGATTAAGTCACTAAAACAAAAAATAGCAGTAGGGCTATCCGGTAAATCCAGCAGCTTTAAAGCTGCTTCTTCTCCCCCTTTACTGGTTGGTTCACTGTCAATGACGAGTGATTCATCAAGTGGAAGATTGGCGTTTTCATGCGCCAGCCGATAGCCATCCATTCTTTCTATCCAAGTGGAAGATTTTTTTACCCCGCCTAAAAAAGCTATTTTCTCGTGCCCTTTGCTGACTAAGTGACTCACTGCTTTATAAGCTCCTTCTTGATAATCAATTCCTACATAATCTGCATTCACATTGGTTAGTTCCCGATTAGCAAGCACTAAAGGAATCTTCAGATTATTTAACTGTTTAGCTGTTTTACCAACACTTCTCGATGCAGGATTAAGAATCAAGCCATCTACTCTATGCTCTACCATTGTGGATATTAATTTTTCTTGTTTTTCAACAGAATCAAAGGTTGTCCCAAGCAATACCGTATAACCGAAGCCCTCCAGCGTATTTTGTACACCTATCAAAAATTCTGAAATAAATTTATTTGCGATATCCGTAACGATGACACCAATTATATTGGAATTCTGAGATCTCATATTTGCAGCTACTCTGTCATAAATGTATCCCAATTCTTCCATAGATGCTAATACTTTATCCCGTGTAGCTTGCGATATTCTCGGGTTATTTCTAACGACTAAAGAAGCGGTAGTTGTTGATACGCCAGCATGATCTGCAACCTCTTGTAACGTAACACGCACATTTTTTTTGGATTTTTTCAACTTTAATCACCTCTTCCATATAAATCAAAGAATGAATGCTGCATGCAAGCCTGCTTCCTTATTATGTTTGTTTACTATATTAAAAAATTTTTCTGTAATAAACCAGCTTAAACATATATGTAAGGTTCTATTTACTATTCTATTTGGGAAGCATATGTATCTAATATAACACTTTTTTATTCAAATTGAGTTTCGTCATTTATAATTACCTGGTATCGAATCGGTTACCTAACTCAAGTTTTCCTTTTTGATAAGGCTATTCTAATCATTTAAGCGGGAAAAATCGATAACTATATGAGGAGAAAAATAGTCTGTGATTTTGTTCGCTTATGGTTTGCTTCACCTTCATTTTTGGGGAAATCCGTTTTTGGATTCGTTTTAATGCGTTACTATAATTAGATTATAACCCTGGTTATGCAGAAATATCATTGGTTTTTTACTCCTTTTAGAATTCGCAGCGATTTTAAAAACATAATACTCCCATTATCTTATTGACAATCCACAAACAAATCGTTAGAATTTACTTAACAATTAAAAGATTCGAGTGATCATTATGTTAAAGCATACATCCCGACAATTAAATCGTTTCTTTTTTAGCTATTTTTAGATAGCGTCTATAGGCCCTCACGGATATAGATGCCCTATATCTAAGATGGCTGATTGACATGTAAAAATGTTTAACCAGTCCCAGGAGAAATCGAAGCGGCTGGTTTTTTATATTTTCTAGACCATTTACGTTTCTCTCCTTTTTCAGGGCTGAAGCATAAATGGTCTTTTTTATCATCATCGGAGGAGTGAGTATATTGTTAATTGGTTATCAAGGTGTGGAAGGCAGTTACAGTACGATCGCATGCCAAAGGTTTAGCGGGGAAAATAATTATCAGACGAAAGGGTTTCTTACCTTTCGATCATTAGTGGATGCATTGCTCCATGATGAGGTCGACTATATTGCATTGCCAGTAGAAAATTCGACAAGCGGCCCTATTACAAGAACAATTGATTTAATGAAGTATTTAGATGTCACAGTGACGGATGAAATCTATGTGAAAATTGACCATGCACTCATTACAAAGCATCCAATCGAGCTGTCGGAAATCACAAAAGTGTATTCTCATCCAGAAGCACTGGAACAATGCTACACCTATTTAAGTCAGTATCCGCATATCGAGGTCCTTGAACATATGGATACAGCTGGTGCAGTGGAAATGGTTAAACATGCAGAGGATGATACTATCGCTGCCATAGCAGGAAGTCATGCTGCAGAATTATATGGCATGACAGTGCTTCAGGAAAATATCAGCGACAATCCATTTAATACGACACGTTTTTTATTTTTTAAAAAGGAAGAGGATCCAGTTAATCAGGTACAAGGTAAAACATCTATTTATATCGAAGTAAATCATAGCACTGGCTCACTCAGCGATATTTTAAACATTTTTAAAAAGCATGATACTAATTTGCTCTACTTAATGTCCCGCCCAATTCAAACGAAGCCGTTCGAATATGGATTCTTTATCGATATTGACAACGGCCTTGGTAACGAAGCACTTCATATGGCATTAAAAGAGTTAAAAGGTATTTGTACATATATAAATATTTTAGGCAGTTACCGTAAAGGTAAAATCCCGGCATACAAAGGAGTCTTACAAAATGAAACAACTTTTAACAGCTAAGAAACACTTATTCACCCGAATTGCAATTGGATTTGGACTCGGAATCCTATTTGGTATCCTTTTACCCGAATTATCTATTCAGGTAAAATTCATCGGTGATATCTACTTAAATTTAATCCAGATGATGATTATCCCAATTATTTTTGTAGCTGTCTCTACTGGTATTATTAATATTGGCAGTTCCAGTGATCTCGGCCGGATCGGCTTGAAGAGTATTGTCGTCTTTGTTGCTATGTTTATTACCACAGCAGCAATCAGTTTAGTCATTTCCTACCTGATTCGCCCTGGTCAGAGAATTAATATTGATGCTGTTGGATATGATGGGGAAGTCACCGATCCAAGTTTCGCAGATTTCTTTATGAATATCGTACCTAGTAATCTATTCCAGGCAATTTCGGAAGGGGATATTCTTGCAACCATTTTATTCACGCTTATTTTCTCCGTAGCTATTGTTGTTGTTGGGAAAGAGGCGGATCCAGTCAGAACGTTTATCAACAGCCTGTCCAAGGTCATCTTTAAAATTCTTGATTTCATCATGGAACTGACACCGATTGGGATTATTTCGCTGATGGCATTCGCTGTTGCTGAATATGGTGCCGGTATTTTCTCTGCACTTGGGTTATATATTTTCACAGCATATTTCGCATGTATTATCGTATTTATCCTTGTGATGCTAATTCCAGCTTGGTTGTATAGTAAACGCAGTCCGATTGATTTTATTAAAGGCATTTATAAAGTATGGCTTGTATCTCTATCGACCACAAGCTCTGCTGTTACGATGCCAACAACAATGAGAGTAACCAGAAATGATTTTAAAGTCTCCGAATCTATTACGAACTTTGTTGTACCATTGGGAACGACTATTAATATGGCAGGCGGAGCAGTGTCGTTTAGTCTGCTCGCTGTCTTTGTATCCGACTTTTATGATATTCCGCTCGGTGTCGGCCAAATTATTTACCTCGTCATTATTGCAACGATTTTAAACATGGCAGCACCCGGTATTCCAGGAGGCGGAATTGTGCTCGGAGCATCATTCCTTACACTTCTTAATCTGCCGATTGAATTGATGGGCCCTATCGCAGCCATCTATCGATTACTTGATATGGCTTATACGACTATGAACGTTACCGGTGATGCCGCCGCAGCAGTCCTGATTGATAAATCAGAAGAAAAACGGGCCTTGAAATTAAAAGCCAGGAAATCTTAAAATATGTAGAGGGCGGGGACTTAACAAGCCTAAAATAAAGAAAGAGGAATTTCACATCAAAACTCGATGTGAAATTCCTCTTTTTACTGGTTTTTGTCTTCGTCTCTTTACTGATTGCATCAAGCCTTATAATGTTTAACTACATATCATATTTTTGAAATTTCTCTCCAAGCAAAAAGGATCTGGAATCTTACTTTCAAATCCTTTCCATATTGATGCTTTGAATTCCTTTATTTTCACATCAAACCCTTATGAATTTTTCAGTGGTAACTAATTATTAATACGTTTGTTAACTTCAATCGTAATGAACTCCGGCAAATAATTAGGAGTACATCCTTTTGATACCGTTTCATCTTTGTAAAGACCTGTTTTCTCACCAAGTTTCATACAACGTGCACGATTTTTTTCATCATAAACGCCTATCCAGCCTGCGGTGAAATTCATAGCCCATTGAACTTCCGGTTCTTCCTGCGTAATATTAGCTTCTAATGCAGATAGTAAGTCTGCAGTGTTATCAGGCGGTGTTTTTCCAGTCCATCTCAATCGACCTTGATAATACCAGAAAGCTCGCCTTTGAAGAGCAGAAGGGCTATTTTCCCATGACTCCATCAGCGCAATTGTCTTCTTGGCTTTGGTGAGCTGATTAGCCATTATCCAATCCATTAAGTTATTTCGCTCATCAAACGGGTGAGTCTGCATATCCTTATCAAGCTTATTTAGTACATCTTGTGAAAGAAGTTTTTTGTCCATAATTAAGGTTGCCAATAGTCTGGGCAAAAAATCTCCGGTTGACCAAAGTTCCATAGCTAGTTCGTGATCTTTTTTAATGTCCTTCGCGATTTTTCTTAAGTCGCCCAGCTTCGTTTGACTATTGATCTGAGATAGAATGTTTTCTGCTTTTGCTGAGCGTTTTATTTCTGTGCTTTTATTTTTATGCATTTGAGACAACTCCTTATTCAAGCACTGTTTCATAATATATCATTGGCGGCATATATCTATAACTAAATTTTGTTAAAAGTCTTATTGCACACAATTGTACCATAACACTGTAAAAGGAGTGATTCATTTCGCCATTATTTATGATACGGTTATCCGTGGTATATCTAAATAAAAATTCTTTCACCGACTTTCAATCCTTGATTTTTATCTCATATTTTCTTCCATAATGTCAACAAACCTTTCTGCAGCTCTATTTAACGGAACATTTTTTAAATAACATATCCCAATACTTCTTTTCGGTATAGGCTCCGTTAAGGTCACTTCATGAAGCAGGCCTTCTCCCAAAAACTCTTCAGAGAATTCTTTTGTAACACAGGCAACACCAAGATTAATCTTTGCAAATTCTAACAAAAGTTCATGTGAGCCTAACTCAAATTCCGGCTGGATTGTAATTCCTTTTGTAAGAAAAAATTCTTCCACATATCTCCGGGAATTGGAATTGTCCAATAAAATAAGCGGAAACTTAACCAATTCTTCCAGATTGGTCGGATTAGATAATTCTTTTTGATATTTTTCGCCATATACAAACGTATCCTGAATTTCCAATAAAGGCTTAACTTCTAATGACTTGTCATCTACGGGGAGATTACAGACAGCGATATTGACTTCCCCTGCTTTTAAGGCAGCTATAATTTCCCACGTTGTTCCATTAACTATTTTGAATTTAAGATTTGGATATCGATTATGAAATGTTTCTAAATAAGGAAGCAGAAAAAATCGCGAAATAGTATCGCTGACCCCTATTTTAAACTCACCAATGATTAAATTTTTAAATTCTAAAAGCTTTTCTTCCCCAGCTTGTATAAATTGAAGTGCTGAACTGACATATTCAAACAATAAATTTCCTTCATCCGTCAGCGTTACACCTTTAGACAACCGATTAAAAAGCCTTGTATCTAATTCCTTCTCTAATTGTGCCATTGATTGACTTATTGCCGGCTGTGACATATATAGCTCTTTTGCCGCTTTGGAAAAGCTTTTGTTTTTGCCAACTATATAAAAAAGATAATATAAATCCAATTTACCTATCATATAACCCACCCTTATACCCCATATTAGATATATTGACTTTACTTATATCATTAAAAGCCGTATATTACAAGAGGAGACTATTTGGAATGTTAGTGTATTAGTACGATACTTTTTTAAAAAAGTGAACTTTTTATCAAATATAGCCAGATTGCAAAGAAGGAGCGAATTATTGTGGAAAGAGTTGTAGGAACGATTGCCAGAGGATTGCGTTGTCCCATCATTAATACAGGAGATCGTATCGAAGAAATCGTTGTGGATAGTGTATTAAAAGCATCAGAGATTGAGGGCTTTACCATTCAGGATAAAGATGTTGTAACTGTTACGGAGTCAGTTGTGGCTCGGGCACAAGGCAACTATGCCACCATTGACCACATTGCCAAAGATGTTGAAACCAAATTTGGGGATGATACAGTCGGTGTGATTTTCCCGATCCTTAGCCGTAACCGTTTTTCTGTTTGCCTCAGCGGTATCGCAAAAGGAGCCAAGAAAATAGTATTAATGCTAAGCTATCCTTCTGATGAAGTAGGGAATCATTTAGTAGATTTAGATACCCTTGATGAAAAAGGAATAAACCCTTGGACAGATGTTCTAACAGAAAAGCAATTTCGGGAGCATTTTGGCTACAACAAACATACCTTCACAGGCGTAGATTATATCGATTATTACAAGTCCCTGGTTGAAGAATATGGAATAGAATGCGAAGTAATCTTTTCAAATGATTCAAAGACAATTTTGGAATACACAAAGAGTGTACTTTGCTGTGATATTCATTCACGGGAAAGAACGAAGCGAATTTTAAAGGCGAATGGCGGCGAAAAAATTTATAGCCTCGATAATATCCTTTCTGAATCCATTGACGGAAGTGGCTTTAATGACGCTTATGGCTTACTGGGCTCGAATAAAGCGACAGAAATTAGTGTAAAGCTATTCCCGCACAATTGTCAGCCTGTCGTTGATAGCATTCAAGAAATCCTGAAGGAAAAGACAGGTAAAACAGTTGAGGTCATGATTTATGGGGATGGAGCCTTTAAAGATCCTGTAGGAAAGATATGGGAACTGGCAGATCCGGTTGTTTCCCCTGCTTACACAGCTGGATTAGAAGGAACGCCGAATGAAATTAAATTAAAATACTTGGCAGATAATCAATTTGCTGACTTAAAAGGTGAAGAACTCAAAAATGCCATCTCTAAGTACATTGATGAAAAAGAGGATGACTTAGTCGGAGCGATGGAAGCGCAAGGAACAACTCCACGGAGACTTACGGACCTTATCGGTTCACTGTCTGATTTAACTTCAGGCAGCGGTGATAAAGGGACGCCGATTGTTTTTATTCAAGGGTATTTTGATAATTATACGAAATAAGTGTTACTGGGAAAAATGTATAGGACGAGGGAGAGTATCTCCTTTGTCCTTTTTTATAGGTTGGGTAGAGGAACCCCCACAGCATTCGTAATAGTATATTTTAGAATTCAAAAGCTGTAATTAACTCTAACCCTTCATTTTCTTCTACATCAAATAACATATTTTTTTATGGTGAAAAGCCACATTATTCCATTAAAAAATGCGGCAGCCTTAAAATAAAGTTTAATTAAAAATACCAAAAAACCCAGGTTTTAAGATAAATAAAAAGAATCCATTTTGAAAAAGATTGATCAAAATGGATTCTTTCCCATATGTTTATTTTTTATAAAGTAAAGGTAAGCTTATTAAAAGCATAATAATCCCTAATGCTAAAAAATAAATTGGCATCGCAAGCACTGTCCCATTATGGAAAACACTCATACCATAGGTTGCAGCACTGACGAGTAAATAATAACCTAAGCTAAATATCGCACCCGCAGAACCAATGACATCTTGAAATTCAATGAGCGCTAAGCTTAAACAGTTTGGTAAAGCCGTTCCTGTGCCAAATAGAATAATAAATATACTAACAATCATGGTTGGCATTTGTAATGAAATCGGTAAAAAGTGTACTAATGTAGCAAGCACTGTACCAATGAACATAATGGCTAACCCGAAAACGATAATCTTCTCAGGTTTTGTGTGGCTGACGAGTCGTTTAGATAGCATCGCACCTGCGATAGAAGCGAGCGCAACGACAATACCTAAAAAACCATACATTGCACTTGTTAGTGTAAAGTATTGCGTGAAAATAAACGGTGCTTCAGTATAATAGCTAAATAATACACCGTTAATACCACCTATTATTACACCATAGCGCCATAGACGGGCATTTGTAACCATACGTTTTACTATTGGCAGCAGCGGCTTCATCTCGATATTAGCTAACGCTGTTTCAGGTAAGCGAAAAAACGTATAGCAAAATACAATAATACTCATAGTTACCAATACCAAAAATATCACTTTAAAGCCCAGATAATAATCGGTAAAGCCACCTATTAACGGGCCCACGGCAGGTGTGAAGGCCATAGCAGCTGAAATTTGAGCGAACAATTTGTGTCGTACAACACCTGAAAAGCTTTCGCGTAAAATTGTTTGTGTCACGATAGAACCAACACTTGCACCAAATGCTTGAATAAAGCGTGCAACTAATAAAACCACCATTTCACTTGCTATTAAACAAAGTACATTACCAACAAAATACAAAAACAGCCCATAAAGCATTGCCTTGCGCCGGCCGATTTTATCTGATAAACGCCCAAAGAAGAATACCCCGAAGGCAAAAGCAATAAAGTACACACTCATCGTAAGCTGTGCATCATTCATAGAAGTTTCAAATGCTTCTGCAATAGAAGGTAATGATGGGCTAAAAATAGTTTCACTAATTTGTGGAAAGCCTACTAATAAAATTAATAAGAATAAGCTGGGTGTTTTGTCCCCGATGTTTTTCTTCAATACAATCCTCTCCTAGATAATTATAGGTTTGAAAGAAAAACATCGCAGCTCGGGAATTGGCGGCTTCATGAGCTTAATTTTTTCTAATTCACTCATGAATTCACTTCCTTCTAATTTAAAATACAAAAAAATTGTACCATCAAAGACTAAAACAGTACAACTTTTTTTGAAACTGGTATAACTTTATTGTAAGGTGAGTCACCATGTTATTCTATGTCAATTTTACAGCCGTTATCAATCTGCATTTGTTTTTTCTTTTCCACAGAATAAGATATACTGGACTAAGCAATAACGCAGGTTTCTTGTCTTTTCATCATTGACAATTTCAGCAAGCCCATTGAAATATTAATATTACCTTTTTATCCTGTAATAGAAAAACCACATCCTCACTGTCTCCCTCATAGTAAAATAAAATATCCCTAATTCCAAATTAATAGAATTAAGGATTTACTGCTTGAATCAAGCAATTTTATATTTAACTACATATCACATTTCTGAAAAAACCTTATTTACTTATGATACGGTTCACCGTAACTCTTTAAAGGTAGCGAATGGCTCTTTATATGTAATTCTTTGTATGCCCACATGGATAATGCAATAAATTGCCACACTAAGCACATAGACAGATTCGACAATAAAAAAATAAATCACCCTGATATGCGACGGCTAGTAGGGTGATTTATTGTGGAAAATACTTTATTCTGTTCGGCCGCTCTTCATAAACCGGAAAACCAGCCTTAGGCGTTACCAGCACCTATAGTCAACTATTATGTTTTAAGCCGATAGATATATCAGCCGATAATTATTTAATACTTGAAGCCAAATAAAGCACCTGATCCGTCCTCAGTTTGTTCAAGCTCACATACAATATCTCGGCTATTTAATTTATCTTTAGAGACATCTGAATCTATTAAACTGATGATATATTGCACATTATTTTCATTACAATATTCTTCGATAAATTCAAGATAGGACTCTTTTCGGTTCTCATGCAATGCTTCAAAAGGTCCATCATGGTATAGGAATTTAAAGAAACTTTTATTAGAATAATAGCTTAAAATAGCTAAATCAAAACACATACACAGCATTTTTCGATATGAGAATCCTTCATCTTCATGTGTCAAGGCACCACTATCTGTTATGATACCAGCATTAAACTCAACATTTGATACGGTATTAGTTGAAATATTAATTATTCCATTCTTACTTGTTATAGCTTCAAAGTAGGTCTTAAATAGATACCTAATATCATTTAAAACTTGATTTCCACTTTCTATTTTCGAATCTATTATTTCGTTAATATTTTCAAGCTCCTTTTTCTTTTCATTTAACTCTTTTATATCTGTTCTTGTTTGTAAGATTATATCTTTTTGTGTCTCGAGACTTTGGATGCTCTTTTCTTTTTCAATTAAATTGCCTCTCAAATTTTTATACTTATTAATAACATCGGTATCTTGCAATACATTTAAAATATCTGATCGTTGTTTTCCTAAGTCTTTTAGCTTTTCATCAACTACTTTAAGCTCTGCTTTTCTATCAATAAGCAGCTTTGATAAGTGAACTCTTCTATCTTCAAGTAAAGACTTATTAAAATTAATTAACTCTTCATAAGATTTTTCAAGTTGATCATTAAAATAAATTTCGACTTCTTTAAAAAGATCTTTTATGTAATCAAAGTCAAGAAACTCTTTGGTTGCTAAAGAGTTTTCAATTAGCTCCATGTCAGACCTTAAATTATAGGCTTTATTTTGTAATAAAATCGACTTACTTTCAATCTCTTTAATTAATTCCTTACTTATTTGTTTTTCATTTAAATAAAAGTTGAATGAGTCGAGATCCTGTTCCAATATTTCCTTTTCCCTAGTCAGAATATCTATTTGTCCATTAATTCTATCTATATCTGAAGCACTATAATAATCTTCCATGTTTTTTATTTTTGTTTTTAAGGATTCAATTTCATTATTTAGTTGATATTTTTTAAAAAGCAAATCACTATCAAATCCTAGTAATTCATATACAAAGGGTTTCCATACTTGATCTGTAGAACTTGAGAACTTTTTTAATTGGAAAACATCGCTATAATCGTTTTGAGTCCTTATAAAATAACCTACTAGTTTACGATAATCATAATCACCTAATATATCGAAGTCTAATTTCTCATTTAGAATCGCTGTTGCTGGGATGACTTTTTCACTTGTAGTATTTAGAACTAAATTCGTGTAATCCCATTCTTCACATTCCAACAATTCTGTAGAGTAATCAAGTGTTTTCATGTCTACTCTTGTAACGTTGCTAAAAGATCTTCTTATTGTTAAATAATCACCATTATTTAATTTTAATTCCAAGAAAAACGTATGATCCTTAAAAACCTTTTTCTTGTTATAAAAATAGGTTCCCTTTTTTACTTCCTTAAGTAGCATAAAATCTATCAACTGAACAAGAGCACTTTTTCCAAGGTTGTGAGGATCGTTTACATTTTTATCATGGACATAACCAAAGATGATATTCAATCCATTTTTAAATTTAATATCTTTAAACCTTGAATCATCGCTATACAACCTTGATAATTTCATATATTCATCTCCAAGACGTCAGATTCGATATCATAGTCGACTCTGCCTAGTAAAAATAAAAAATCGATCGCCGGCAAAAACAAATATAAGGCATCGTCACCAATTTGCTTTTCTAATGCATTATAAAGCTGTTTGTAACTACACTTGTAATTATTTTCTTTGAACAGCTTTATTAACAGCGCTACTACATATATTAAGCTTCTGTTTAATTCTGTGAATTTATCCGGTCTCAGCATTACCATCACCGTTTTCCCCAATATGACATATGTAATACATAAAATGTATTACCACACTTACCATTTCCTCATTCTCTAAGATCTCAACATCATTAGAATTTAAAAATCTATCAATAACATTATTAATTACTTCGCTAAAATATTCCTTTTCTCTTTTTATTTCAGGTATCTTTCTATTAATGGTCTTCTTAATATTGTTGTATGATTTCTTTAAATTTTTATTGCGAGGATCAGATATTATATCTTTAATAGTTTTGAAATAAATACTACTTTCAATAATGACATTGTTGTAATCGTTACAACCTTCTTCTTCTAAATTATTTATAAAGTTTTTTTCTACAATGTTTATTCTCTTTAAACCATCATCATCTTCAATACCTTGATTAGGCTCTATGTCATCTTCAAGCTCTAATTCAAGAAAGTCTATTACCTTTTTTAAGTTATATGGATTGATTACGTCACTTCTCATATGTATAAAGTTGTGGTTATATACATTACCATGATTGCTATATACTGGGCTATGATCACCCTTTGTAGTATTTTTACTCCCCGTCATCTTCCATCACCGAAACGCCCTTTTACTTCACCATCATTATTAAAAATAGGACTATTTTTTCCTTTTGTTTTGTTAATGTTTCTTTGATTTATCCTTATAGATTTAAGAACATAGCCCCCTGTAGCTCCAAGTATAAGTGTCAGTATATGGGTTATAACTGTTGTCCAATCAATAGTCATTTCCGATCACCTTCTTCATAGTTTATTGGGATATATGGTGTAGTCTAAAACTATTATGTCAAAATATTACAATAGTTACAACCATGTTTTCAACAAATAAGAATCCAGAAACCTATATTTTTACTGTAAAGAGTCAATTTCATAATTGATCTTTTTAAAAATACAAAGACTTGCAGAATTTAAACATTGTAATTTTGAAAACAGAAATCATGCAGTTTTGTGTTGGTTTAATTGTGCATTAATACGGTCTGCAGCTAATTTTGAAGCATTGTAAATAAGCGTGATCATATCAAAATGAATCTTGGCACGTTTCCCAGTACGATAACGAACATTATTAAGTTGAAAGAATTCCTTAAGGTATGCGTTTACTCTCTCGACTGCTGTACGACGCCTAAAGATAGTCTTCCAGCTCTTAGATCCACGAGCTGGCGCTGTGTATCTTCTAAGGTCTTGCGTTATCTTTATTTTATATACCTTTTGGCAGATACCTTCGGTAGCTAAAGGACAGCTACTGCACTCCTTTGGCCTCGTGAATTTCAGCGTTTCATAGTTGGCATCAAAGCTATCGTAACGGTAGGAATGCTCACGAAAACAAGTTGGGGCAAAGTGTTTATCAAAGCCAATTGGTTCCCTTTCATTTTTCTTATTATAGGCAATGATAGACTGGTTTCCCATTCGATGTACTTATTCATAATTAGGTTCATAGTCGTAACCCGCATCCATTGTTTGGTAGCGCAAAGAAGAAAGAGGTAGTTCCTTCACACCTTTTAATAAGGGAATGGCGGCTTTTCCGTCATTCAAACTTCCTGACGAAAAGAGTGAATGTAAAATATATTGACTGGACGTTCCAACAGCTAAGTGGCCCTTGTAGCCGTACCAAAAAACATTTTTTCCTTCACTGTTCTTTTTTATGCCCCATTTTGGGGCTTGGGGGACTTCAGTCCGTAAGTCGGCTAAAGGCACGTCTAATTGCGCTTCTATTTTCTTTTCATAAAGAGGCAAGTTTGCTTCTATTTCAGCCTGTTCAAGTAACCATTGTTCCCGTTCTTCCTTGGGTTTGCGTCCACGTTTTTTAGGTTCTGTTTTGGGCTTATCTTCTTTGGGTGGTGCTTGATCACGTGCTTCGAAGTGAGTGGCATCAATGGCGACGGTGTTGTCACTAATAAAGCCTTCCGCAATGGCTTGTAGGACTACTTTTTTCTGTTCTTCTTCTAGAACGCTAGAGTCACTAAGTTTCGTCAGCAGGCGAGAATAGGCAGCTTCGGAAGGTGTCTCGTCAGACACAAGAAAGCCACAGTTTAACTTGAAAACAAAATCATCATTCAGGCGCTTAACCAAATCTTTAATCGTTGGAATCCGTTCTACAATGCGAATAAAACAGCTGATAATCATTGCTGCATAATTAAGCTCCACAGGAGCGCCAAGCCGTGATTTTTTTTTGACTTCATGGAAGATTCTATCCAAATCTATCGCGGATATAATCGCTTCATAACGTTGGGTAGGTTCCATTTCGTATAATTCTTGGATGCCAAATAAGCTTGTTTGTCGTATAATGGTCATAAGAAGTACTCCTTCAGTCTTTTTATGGTCGTTTAGTCAACTACCATTATACAAGATTTGGGGAGGTACTTCTTTTTTTTGTCTCTCAAAAGCGTTGGAATAGAAGGGTTAAGAATTATGAAATTCATTCTAAAGAATAAAAATTAAAAACAATCACCCTAATTGTTATTTGTGGATGATTGTTTCCCTCTTTATGTTACCTCGTCTTTAATTGTAATAACTTAAGCATTTTGTGGCCAATCTTTATACTGCTCTTTGGCTTCTTCCATAATTGCTTTTGTAATGAATATAAGTTGTTGTCCTTTAATTCCCTCGTTCATTAAAACTTTCTTAACCGCCATGTTAACCTTAGCATAGATATTCTTCCTGTGTTCACTAGTCCAGTCCTGACTCAAGTTCTTCTTCAATTCTTTCACTACCTTATGAATAAGGTCCGCTAGAAACTTATTATCAAAGGCTTCCATTTTTAGTGATGTAATGGCTTTATAAAATTCAACTTCTTCATCAGAAAGCCCTAGATCTTTACGAAAATCTGCTTCATCATCTACTTCATTTTTCATATCAGCCATCATTCGTACAACATCTGCTGCTTGTATAATGCGGTTATGATAGTCTTTTAAGGTCTTCTCAAGTAGTTCACGCATTTGCTTTTCTTTAGGGCTATTCCGTTTGAAATTGACTTGAATATGGTCTTCTAGTAGTTTTTTTAGTAATTTAAGGCGTAGATCTTCGTGGTCTTCTTTCTCCTGCATATCTTTTAGAAACTCTTCATCAAGAATACTGATATCAGGCTTCTCAATACCTGCAACCTTATAAATATCAACTGGTTCTTTCGATTCTAAGTGTTGGTCAATCAACGAATTTAGTCTTTCTTCAACCGTCTGGTTTGATTTGAAATCATTGTTTTGCGCTGAAAGGTATTTCCTCACTTGAATACGAACCATTTGATATAGAGTGACTTCATCTGAATTTGGAATTACCTTATCAATATGTTTGACCAACTTATATGCCTTCTCTAGTTTTACGCAATCCTCAACAAACGCTTCCGGATCTCCGTTTAATTGGTCATTAACAAGATCTGCAATTAAATCATCGCGACTTACTTTAGACAGAGAGCGCCAATCATCGCGATGTTCGATATCACCAAAATACTTACGCACTTCTTCTAACTTATTATTAAAGACACCGATTGCTTGGTCTACATCTATGTCCATATCATTAGTTGCATTATCACCTGTATATTGGTTAGTTGCTTCTTTAAGAGATGTTGCAATACCAATAAAGTCAACGATGAGTCCACCTTCTTTACCAGGGAAAACTCGGTTAACACGTGCAATCGCCTGTATTAAATTGTGACCCTTCATAGGTTTATCTACATATAGGAATGAAAGGTTCGGAACATCAAAACCAGTAAGCCACATTGAAACAACAATAACTAGTTTTAGAGGATCATCAGTTTTCTTTAAACGTCCTTTGACTTCCTCTTGCTCTTCTTTTGTTTTAATGTGAGCGTATTTGCTACCTGGATTTATCTCTCGCCACGAGTCGGGGTCTTTTGAAACATCACCTGTCATGATAATCTCTACTTCTGGACAGTTATCATGCTTCTTTAGTTCATCATACAAGCGAACGGCAACCTGACGACTCATACAGACAATCATACCCTTTTGAAATGGATCTGCAGCCTTGTTGAAATGGTCTAAAATACCTTTAGAAAGTCTTTGTAGACGTTTCGGTGTTCCAACAACTTTCTCTAAAGCCGCCCATTTCAATTTGTAAGATCGTGACTCCTCATCATCAAGTCCTACCTCGTTGACTAAATCAGTAAATTCTTCGTCTATATCAGCACCATCATAATCTAATGGAATCATCCGACTTTCATAATATAATGGTAATACTGCTTTATCTTGTACGGCTTGTGCCATATCATAACGGTGAATGACATGACCAAATATTTCTTCTGTATTATTACCAAGTAACTTAACTGGCGTTCCAGTAAAGCCAACAAATGAAGCATTCGGTAAAGCAAAACGTAGTTGTGCTGCATACCCTCCATCAAATCCACTTTGTGTTCGATGTGCCTCATCTGAAATCACGATAATGTTCCTTCGTTCCGATAAAACCGGGTGTTTAGCTTCGCCTTCTTTCAAACGGAATTTTTCAATCGTTGAAAAGACAATCTGCCCACCTTCACCTCTAAGGATATCCCGTAGTTGGTCAGCTTTCTTCGCATGATGAATATGTCCGATTAAACTCCGACCTTCTGAAAATGTGTCGTGGAGTTGCTCATCTAAATCATTACGATCCACCTGCACCACAACCGTAGGATTATCCAAATCCTTATGTGTAGACAAAATTGCTGAATAAAATAACATACTGATACTCTTACCAGATCCTGTTGTATGGTACATCACACCAATTTTGTTATCACCGTTTGGGCGAGTTGCACGAATGGTTTCTTCAACAGCAAAATTCACCCCAAAAAACTGGTGATACTTTGCACCAATTTTAACTTTAGAATCACCTTTATCCATATAAACTATAAAATTACGGATATAGGTTAATAATCTTTCCTTTTCAAACAAACCTTGAATTAACGTTCGCATGGTGTTGACAACATTATTGTCAACATTAATACCATCTATTGTTTTCCAAGAAGCAAAGAAATCATAAGGAGCAGATGGCATCCCATGTTTCGTTTCGATGCCATCTGATACAACCGTGAATGCATTGTACTCAAAAAGTTGGGAGATGTCATGGGTGTAATTACGGATTTGTGTATAGGCATCATAGACTGTCGCATTTTCTTTATTTGGGTTTTTAAGTTCAAATAAAATAATTGGAAGACCGTTTATGTAAACAATGATGTCTGGGCGGCGAGACATACGGCCTTCAATTGATAACTGATTAACAACTAAAAAATCATTATTTTCAGGAGTAGTCCAATCAATTGGGTAAACATGTTGGACTTTTTCTTCACCTTTATCCTCGTAAATATACTCAAGACCTTTTACGCACTTTTGGTGGAAAACAAAATTACGTTCTTCCCATCCAACCCCTTCGTTTAAAATAAACAAGTTTGCTAAGCTCCTAATTTCATTTTCGGGAATCATCGGATACGTATCACATAGGAAAGACTCAAGCCTCCCTTTTAGAGCAACTTCTTGTACCCTTTCACGTTCTCCTCTTTGAAAAAGTTCCTGACCATGCAGATATGTATAGTCAAGCCTTTTCAACCGCTCTATCGTCGTTTCTTCAAAATCCGATTCCATTAATCTACCCACGGTTATCCCCCCTTTATTGAATTATAAATCCAACACTTCTTTAACTTGCACTAAGTCAATTTCACCTGATAAAAGCTTAGGTAACAGATTGTCTCTTATCTTAGTTAATTGTTCTGTTTCTTTTAAATTTGAAAGAATAAGTTTATAATATTCATTTAAATCATCTTGTATTTCTTCAAATATCTCATGTGGTGGTAAAGCTACTTTTTCATTCACTATATGTTCTTTTGTAATATGTCCCATTGTTGTTGCTCTACTAGCAGCAATTTGAACAAATTTTTTTATGAGGCTCTTCAACATAAAATAAATGAAGGGCTTACCAATGTTCCCTTCTTTAGGTTGAACTTTAAATATATGTTGATTTAATAAAGCTTTATCTTTGCTCCATAGATAAACTCCAAGTGAAGCAGACCAAGCAAATAACACATCACCATTATTGATTTCATGTTTAACTTGATAACTTTCGCTATAATACTTTGTATTTGAAGAAAGTCCGGACTTTAGTTCAGCAATTTTTATAACTGGTAACTTACCTTGTTCATTTAAGTCTTTAGTTTTAAACGCCTTTCCGTTAATGTAATCTGCTAAATCATAAATAGAATGTATTTTCCAATCCTTTGGAATCAAGCCTAATTCTGTTTCCAAAAACTCACCTTCTTGGAATGGTCCAAAATCAATAAACCAGTGTTTATAAAGGATCATAGCCATTTCTTCAAGTTTTTGATTCATTAGAATATTGAGTTCTAGCTTTTCATCAATGGCTCCTAAAATTGATGAAATCTTTTTTTGTATCTGGATAGGAGGAAGGTTCACTTCATATTCACGAAATGCTTTAAGTATAACTCTAGGTATTGCTGATCCCGAAACTAATCTTTCTTTCATATCTTTGATAACTCTTTTATCAGAAAGATACAGACTCAAGTATTTTGGGTCAACCTTTGATGGATTAGGTCTTAGTATGGCTACAGAAGATAGTAAAACAACTTCCTGTTCCTCTCGTTGAACCATTACTGTTTCAAGACAACTATTCCCATCCTTTGCAATTAAAATATCATTAACTTCTGGTCGACATCCCTGCTGAACGAGTTTTGTATAGTCTTCAGAGGAAATTAAACGACAGGAATCAAGGTCTATACCAAAAGGAGTTAAGTCTTTAACAGATGCCATTGGGTAACCTTCATCTACACTCTTAGGACTTTGATGAGATCCGTCAGTGATTTTTTCGCATAAATCCTCTAACTTGTATGAATCAAATGTCAAAGTAACCCCTCCAAATCCTTTTGAATTTTCTCTTGGAGGCGATTCGATTCTTTAAAGTGCACAAGCAATTTCGTTGTTAAATCTTCCATTTTCTCTTGAAATGGTACACCATCATCTTCCACATCTTCTATTCCAACATAAATACCTGGTGTTAAAGTGTAATTATTATATTTAACTTCATTGACTGTAGCCACTTTACAAAAACCAGCAATATTTTCAACTTTTTCTTTACCGAATTTAAAGTTATGATACACTGTAGCAATTTCTTCAATCTCCTCTTCGGATAATGCTTTTTGTTTTCTACTAACTAAAGAACCTTTCATTCGAGCATCGATAAAGAGAATTTCATTTTTACGTTCACGATATTCCCCTTTTCCATCACGGTTCTTACTCAAGAAAAATAAGCAACAAGAAATACCAGTAGATAAAAATAACTTTTCAGGTAATGCAACGATACAATCAATGTAGCCATTTTCAACAAACCATTCACGAACAGGTTTTTCTCCTTTTTGATTTGTTGTCATCGCTCCATTAGCCATTACAAACCCTGCAGATCCATTATCATTTAAATGATGAAAGAAATGTTGCATCCACATGTAGTTCGCATTTGAATCAGTCACAGGCCCAACTAAACGTGGATCATCACTTGAGATTCGATCTGCCCCCCATCCATCTTGATTAAATGGAGGGTTAGCAATTACATAATCTGCTTTTAAATCAGGAAACTTATCATCTAATAAAGAATTACCGAGACGTATATCTGCATTTAAGCCATGTAATAAAACGTTCATCTTTCCTAATCGAGCTGTAGTTGTTACATTCTCTTGACCATAAAAAGAAAGTTCATGACGGCGTGGGGAGTATTCTTCTGACTGAATAAACATACCCCCAGAACCACTAGCCGGGTCAAAGACAGTACCCTTAATTGGTTCTAGCATACGAACAAGAAGGCTTACTACCGAATAAGGAGTGTAGAATTCTCCCCCTCTTTGCCCCTCTGTAGATGCAAATTCTGAGATAAAGTATTCATAAACACGTCCTAGTACATCAACGCTTCGCTCATCATTAGCGCTAAATACATCACGAGAAAAGATTTCAATTAACCCCGATACGTTTTCAGCAGGTAGGTTACTTCCTTGAAAGATTCGAGGTAACATTCCCTCTAAACCAGAGTTTTCTTCCTCAAGACGTTTCATTGCATTATCAAGTATTTCCTTTATATTTGGTTGTTTAGCATTCTTTAAAATATAAGACCAACGAGACTCTTCTGGTACAACATACACATTTTCAGACATATACATGTCTGGGTCTTCTTTAATTATTTGTTGGGTTTCTTCATCAGAAGCGTACCAGTCACTATTAGGATCCTTAACTAAATTGTCTATCTCTTCCTTACGCATATCGTAACGATTTGATAAATACCGTAAAAAGATTAGCGGTAAAACGTAATGTTTATAGTCAGACGGCGCCACACTTCCACGCATGTTAGTGGCTGCGTCGAACAAGTCTTTTTGAAAATTTATATCTGCTTTTGCTACCATTAGTAGACCTCCATAAAATTTCTGTTGTTTTAGGAACTATGTTGTATGTATTTGTATCCATTTTATCATATCTTATAGAAGATTAATTAAGTAACTCAACTTTCGCACCTATAAAAGTTCGATAAGTTCAGCCAGCAGTAGTTGCTGACGCCTTTAAAATACTAACATTGACACAAAAAATTGCATGAAAAAACACCCATCCGTTTGGTATAGTTGATTTGACTAGAATCACATAACCATACAGAAGAGGTGTCCTCTATATGATAGCGAATCATGACCAAACGAAGCAACTACCAAATGAATTAAAATCTACATTTAAAGAACTAAACGTCTTGAAACATCTTAGAAAAGCTGGGATTACCAAATCACTTGGCTTTACTTGTGCTTATTTATTTCAGCTTATTTTCTGTTTGATTTTCGAAAACAAAAACTGGTTTCGTACACTCGAAAGCAAGAAGTCGACGGATATTCCAGCTAAAGATGCGGTTTACCGTTTCTTAAATCGCTCCACTTATTCATGGAGAAGATTTCTCCTTCTCCTCAGCTCAGACTCCATTGAAAAAGTGAGTAACCTGACAAATCATGAGCGTATAAAAGTACTGATTATTGACGACTCTTCCTATGACAAAAATCGAAGTAAATCGGTTGAATTACTTGCGCGTTGCTTTGACCATGCGTCTCAAAAAATGCGTTTTTACAAGGGTTTTCGTATGCTTACAATGGGTTGGTCTGATGGTACAACGTTTATGCCTGTAGACTTTTCTTTATTGAGCTCAAAAAACAGTATCATAAATGGAATGTCAGACCAAATTGATAAACGCAGTTCTGGTTATAAGCGACGTCTAGAAGCTTTACAATCCGCACCTGAACAAATTCCAACGATGATTCAGCGTGCCATGAACACGGGGATTGAAGCCTCTTATGTGCTGATGGATACTTGGTTTACACATCAACCGCTTATGAAAGAGATCAAAGACCAAGGTCTAGATGTCATTGGCATGGTGAAAAACTTAAAGCAACGCTATCTTAACAATGATAAAAAGGTTAGTTTGAAAGAGCTTTATCAGTTAGCTTCACCTATTCAGGAAAAGAAAGGGATTCTTCGTTCTATCCAAACGACGCAAGCTAATGGAATTCCTGTCAAAATTGTCTTTGTACGTAATCGTAATAAAAAGAGCGAATGGTTAGCTATTTTAAGTACAGATTGCACATTAAGTGAACAAGATATCATTCGTATTTACGGAATTCGTTGGGACATTGAAGTCTTTTTCAAAACAACAAAGTCATTATTAAAGCTACAAAAGGAGTTTCAAGGTCGTTCTTATGACTCCTTGATTTGTCATACCACGATTGTCTTTACTAGATACATTGTACTCTCTTGGCAGAACCGTTGCAGCACAGATCAAAGAACATTAGGGGGTCTGTTCTATGAACTATGTGATGAAATCAGTGACCTCGATTGGGCTGTTGCACTTGGGCAGCTACTTGAGCTTCTTCAAGATGTCCTAAAAGAAAGCAACAAAAAAATTCAAAAGTTAATTCAAAGTCAACTACAACACTGGATTGCGGGCTTACCTAATTACATCAAGGTCTACCTGCCTATTTCAGTGTGCGAAAGTTGAGTAAGTAACTAATAGAAATTTCCATTACCTTTCTCACTCCCGTTTGCACCGACCGCAAACTGATTTCCATAAACTGCAAATGATGTCTAGAGGCTCCCATAGAGTTTGTTGACCCCATAAGATCGAGAGGCTCATAAAGGTTGGTCTTATCAGAAACGATTACTCCTTTGGCACCCTAAATAGAAAATTAAACCATCAAAAAATCCCCTATAGACAGTAGAAAATAATAAAAATTTCCTGCCCCTACTAGGTATTAGTTATTATTCTGTCTATAAATATTCGTGCCCAGGGTTTGTCAATCTTGATTAGTAAAAACATTATAAATCTGTCATCACGTTACACTAAACCCCTTCGGGTAATGAAAAACGTCCTTCTGACACAAATGCTGCAACCCTCTCCTCTATATCTGATTTGAAATAGCCTTTAAAAACCTCAAAACCTTCCCCTTCATACTTTCTTTTGAGATGAGTGGTATTTACTTATTACATTTTTCTTACTTTGTTCTACATTATTACGAAAGGAAAGATACGCATACTCATTTTAGATAACCAAAAAACACCCATATAACAATTGAAAGGATGAAGAATTGATGTATACTTGTCATTTTTGCCAAACTAGCATTACTGAAGCTTTTGTAGGTTCAAAAAATGAAGGAAAGATCTACTCTTGTTTTAAATGCTTCATTCAAACATTAAAACCTTTTAAGTTTGATGATGAGCTTGTTTACTACCCTTTGTTTGGCATGCGAAATATCCAGTTAGAGGATTCTATCGCTTTTTATAGTAAACATGGTGATGAACTTGCTAGAGTCTATTTGAATTCTTATGAGGAAGGGCTTTTAAGCTACTTAAGGGAAGAGATAGATAAAGAAACAAATTTAACAACTGAGGAGGTTAAGTTAGTGATTGAACCCTACGATTTACAGTTGAAAGAATAAAAAACGATAACGATTAGACGTACTCAACATTAGGGGAATATTATTCCCCTAATTCAAACAACCTTTGGAATATCGAAAGTTGGGATTATAGATAATTCCTTTGTTCAAAATTTATAGATTTGGATAAACACAGTTTTATAATTAGTTGACCACTCAATGGAAAGCGGGCAACGGATTGCCCACTTTCTTTGCACAAAATAAATATTAACCTTTATAAACCTTAATAGCTAGATGGCTATACATTCAGGTAACTTATATTCTAACCCTACTTTTATAACCTCATCATGGCTTAATATAATAAAGTTCCAACAATGAATTTCTAATAGTTCTTCTGTGGCATGACTAATAATATCTCTTAAATACTCACGTACAGTTACATTTAAATTATCGTCCTTTATTTCATCCTCTAAGACTTTCAAAAATCCTCCATCGGGACATCCCTCAATAGGATTATAATCAAAGTTCTCTCGGAACATTTCCTCTGTTGCCACATCAATAAAATGACACATCTCTTCGGAATTAACTGGCACTTCCAGACACTTATGTCCTTCATATGAGAGCTTTACAGCGTCATAACTTGATTTATTAGCATGTATACGCCCATATATTTCTTCTGCTTCTTTCCAAAGACAATTCTCGCATATAATACTCCCACCATAACATTCAGCAAAGTCACCCAGGACCTTTCTATCGCATTCAACACACTTTTTCATGTTATCAACTCCACCTTTTTAATAATTCAAATCAACTCGATTAATATGACAATCAGCAGTACACCTCTATTGGGCTAGGTTCTCAATTATGTACCTCTGATAAATCTAACGACCTTATAGGGTTAGGAATATAATAAATCCCCCAGTCTTTTGGGACGGTTACGGGATTAATTCCTATTTCCTCACAAGCCTTTACATATGCTCTAAAAGTATTCCTACTTCCTTTAACAACTGTTTCCGTACCAGCTAGCCGTTTCCCTTCATGGAATTGCATTTTTGCAATGGACATACTCTTGGTCTGTGCAATAAACTTCAAAAAGTTCTTGATTCTATTCTTTCTTTGCATAGCCCAATCAGTTGCTTCTATTCTTTTTAATGCCTGTGATAATGAATAATAATCCCCTTTTCCGATTACTTTCTCGTAATAAGACATAATGGCCCATAGAGCAATATCTGCACGTAAGTAGTCGAATAGATTACTTTTGTTAGGTAAGTTGAATTTTTTTCTAATACTTCTTAACTTAGCACTGCTCAAGCATTGTACTTCGATACGGAATATATTAGTTGCTTCTTCTAATAAAAACTTTTCAGAAGGATTCATAATAATTTTCTTAGAGATCTGATCCAACTTATCATAAAAGTTTAACGTCACACTCTTAGACTTCCTGTATGAGCTTCCAGGTTTATTTATAGTATCTCTATATCGATAAGGGTCATTTCCCTTCTTAGCAAGTTCTATACATTCTTTTACATAATCAGATGTTAGATTAATAGTAAAATCTATACGTGACACTTGCCATTTTGTTGAATTGGAAAGAACACTTGATATATTCAAAATGGCTTCATCTAAAGCTGTTCTCAATTCCCCTACCGAACGTTTAGAGCACTTAAATACGTCAATTGTTCTGCTACCTATAATAAGTGCTTGTAGATCCACTCTGAGATATATTCTGAAAAAGTCATTGTTCACAGGCTTAATAGAGCATATAATTATTCCTGGTATACTCACTTTAAGTTCAATTGATTCCCCCAACTTTTTCAACTTATCCATTACCTCTAGTATTTCACTTGCGTGGTAATGTTCTAGGAGAAGTTGAAAAACCTTCTTTTCATTTATTGTATTAACTAATTCCACTGTATGAATCATATACTCACTCCTATGGCTCAGAGAGACCCGGAGAAGAGTATTATTACTGTAACCCTTGATATCACAGTAATAATACCCACCTATCCAGTCATGAATTTGTGCAACTCTCTGTCATTCTTTTTTCTTTACCGCTTTTACATTGCTTATTTCAGTGTTTTTTAAAATTTTTTTCATTTTTATCGAAGCAAGTGGGAAATAACTCTTGTTCTACCTTTAATTTAGTTTCTTCATAATTTCCAATTATATTTGGTTGTTCCTGCAAAAACTCATACAACACTCGCATCTTTTCAGGAAGACATTCTACTTCAAACCTAATTGCTCGCAAACTATTACTGGTTTCAAAGAAGTAAATATACGGTTGATCAAAGAGCCTCATGAAGGTGATTAATTGTTCTGCTTTTACTTTTGTTTTACCTTTTTCCAATCGCCAATATGCTGCAAGATCCATGCCCATAACATTAGCCATCTCCTCTAATGTCCAATTCTTATTTAACCTTGCTTCCTTTAATTTTTTGTGATCAAAACGCATAAACTCAAATCCTTTCAAAAAGTTTCTAACACTCTATTACTCGGTATTTGAGCTATATAACATTTTTTCTTAAATAAGAATAAGCAACACATAAATGAATAATATTACCCTCTGATTTTGTCTATTTCCACATGTTCAGAAGTGTCATATTACTTACTTAGTAAGAATGTTGATTTATCAACACATGCTAATCCCCTGGTTTAACAGAATTTATCAATAAAGTACTCCTTTTAAAAAAAGGTTGATTTTATCACGTTACCTTCGTTTTTATAAATAGTTATGATTTTCTCTATTTGTACCTAGTAAGCATGTAATATGTGTTAATATGCCACAATAAATATGAAAGCACTAACCATCCTATAAGTGCATGATTAATACTTTCACACAACTTTCAAAAGATTCGTATTGGCCCTTCGGTTATGCTACTCTCCTAATCCAACATGTCTTATAAGATTCCCTAATACTTTTTTCATTTCTACTTTTTCAAGTGTTAGTTTGTACGCTTGCATAATGACCTGGGCATCTCTTACTGGCTCGCCCTCCTCTAATCGCTTCAACCTACTTTGGCCTACTTTTAACTCTCTCGCGACAAAGGCTCTAGATAAACCTATATTTTCCCTCCATCTAACCATTTCTTCCCCTTCCGTCTTCCACTTCTCTTTATGTTTTCTTTTTACTCCTTCCACACTTTTATAAATGGTTTTTGCTTGATTAATGCTCTGTAACCTTTGTAATACCAATACATTTTCCTCCTCAGATTTTTAATAATTACAAAAAAACACCCAGTTCGCCATGTATGATCGGTAGCATAATGTATCACTATTACTACGTATACTTGACGCCTGAGCGTTTTATCTGAAGTGTATTATTTTTATTTTTATCTATTTGTATAAATTTATCATACAAGGTGCTTCATTAAACGTCAATATATTTTCACTTATCAAATAAGCACTGAGATCCTTCGGTAATTTCCATTTTAAGTATTATTATAATTTCTTTCTGCTTTTATCAGCGCTTCATATGATGCTATAGCGACTTCCAAATGCTCTGTAGACGGTTTAGAAGTAAACAGTAAATACTGAAAAAGCCCTCCCAGCCAATAAAAAGGAGCTAAAATTCTTGATTGAATCAGAAATAATTCGAATCCTATAGAAACACTCCCTACAAATAGTACATTAAAATTTGAAATGAAAAAAGAAAGTATGAAATAAGTTACAAATAAAAATACCACAAAGTTAGTTCCACAACTTTTATGTATTCTCGATTGTTTAACAACATCTGATATAGCAAGACTAGACAATAAACTAAAAGAGGAATCTGTCATATGTTCAGCCCCGTGATACTTGCCCAGATTACTAAATTTGATTATAGCTGCATAAATAGCCAAGAAGAAAGCTATTAACAACCAAAAGTGAGCATCTATTATATTGGCCATTAGTGATAAGATTAAAATTGATGAGCTTTCTGAAACACCGTCTGAAGTACTTAATAAAAGTAAAATCAATAGTGGGAGGAAAACTATTAAATAGATCTTCCACACTATGATAATAGGCCTTACAAAGAGGATCAGTCCACGAATTAATGGAATTCGTTTAATCAACCTTTCAAACTTAGGAATAACCCTCCTCTTAGATAATTCTATGTTAATAGCTCCATCTTTTCTTCTGATCGCTTTAGAACTAAAATTCTCAGAATAAAAAACTACGCTATTAAAACCTGCTGAACCACCTATAATTGACATATTAACCTCCAATATTGTGATTAATATCAACTGGATTTTTTCAGAGAAGAGACCACTATTCTACTATAAAAGGCTCCATCACTTGCGGAAAGTATATGGCACATAAAGACTCTTTAATAACTGCATGGCCACGTTTCATCTGAAAAGTCAATATATCCTCGGCATTGTTGATTATCATCGGCAGGGTATAAATTTCGGTACATATGTTAAGAACTTTATTCACATCTACGCTCCGTGGCTCTCGTATCTCCTTTGGGGGCGTTTCATTAGTATAACCACTCCACTGACTCTGATACTTTAAAATAGCACTGCCATCCTTTTGGTCCTCATAGAAGATCCAATAATAATCTTCACCTCCTTCAACTTTTTCGTAAAACATCTCCTTATCCTCCCCGCCTGGATATACAACATTATTTGCTTCCGTAGGAATACACTCTTCTAACCCCAAAATATAATCAGTAGTTACTTTAAAATATCTAGCTAGTTGAATTAGGTTATCCGAGCTGGGTAAATGCTGGTCATTTTCATAACGACGAAGAGTTTTAGAATCGAACTTCAAATCACTAGCTACTTCATTTTGTGTTTTTTCAACGGCATTTCTCAACTCTTTTAATCTTCTTCCTATAGTTGCAACCATTAAATCCCCCCTACTTTTTTATTTCAGCATATTATACTACTGACTAATTTTAAAGGGACAAGTTTGTCCCTTTTTACATACTTATGTATTACATTTTGTTAGAATAGAACAGAACGCAAATAGCCTACATGCAATCACTGAACAATATTCTCTTTTTTCCATCTACTCGATTCTCGATTCATCTTTCTTTTAATATATTAACTATCAATAATAGTTAGATATATATTCATCTATTCATAACTTGACTACTAGAGTTCTATTAACCTATAGTATTACCCCCTCAATATACCTACAAGAGTTATCATGAAACTACAATCAAAAGTCCTACCTCAAGCACAACAGAGCAATAATTTTTCAGATGAAATTTTATTAATAGAATGAAATTCCGCATAACTCTCCTCTCTATAAATAAATTCAACGTGCCCCTCTGGAATCCACTTAGCATTGTTCATCAAACTGTGTGCATAACTTATTGACAACATTCTTCTACATTGTGTAAACTAACATTGATTATGTAGCTTGAGGCTATAAGTCATAGACTTGGCATAGTAGTCCTGTTGGTCCTACTCCCCTAGTTTGGAAAGAAAAACAACACTTTAGATAAAATGCATTTCGCACTAATATACATATCTTATAGAAACTAGTATTATTAACAATTGTTAGTTCGGCTATCATTGGCCTCCGGCACAACGAGAAAGAACCAATGAAATATACTATTTCTGAATAAAATACACTTACCAGATAAAACGTAACCATACGTATAAGACACTTTAGATTTAGATAAAACTGTCCTTTTATACGTGGTGGCGTTTTTTTTATTAGAGTATGCCAATCCTCATTCGTCTGGCTCCCTCATATGATAAAGCGCACCAGCCCGACAGTAAATTAATTTAATCAAATTGATTTCGGAGGGTTTAACATGAATAAAAACATCGATCATACTACTGAACATGAGGCTGCAAAAAATCTCAACATCATTTCAACACTCATTTACAAGGCTATTTCCAGTCAATTATCTCAAGACAAGAAGGGTGAAGAAGCATGAATGAAGGTAAAAAAACAGTTGGTTTATATATCAGAGTATCAACCAGCAAACAAGCAGAATTTGGTTTCTCTCTAGACGGACAAAAGGAAGAGGGCATTCAAGCCGCCTATAAACACTTCGGTAAAGATATCGAATTAAGATTTTACGTAGATGAAGGTATTAGTGGAAAATCTACTAACAATAGACATGAATTGAATCGAATGATGCAAGATGTAAGAAAAGGCAACTTGAATACTGTTATAACTTACAGAGTATCTCGTTTAAGTAGAAATTTAACTGACGCATTATCACTTGTTAAAGAAATAGACAATTCAAATACTGAATTCATTTCTATAGCAGAAGGGAAATATGGAACACCACAAGCAAACTTGCAATTTCACATTTTATCCTCAGTTGCAGAGTACCAAAGAGAAGAAATTGCTGATAATGTAAAAATGGGAATGACACAAAGAGCTAAAGAAGGAAAATTTAATGGAGGTAGAGTGCTGGGATATAGAAGTGTAAACAAAGAATTAAAAATAATTCCAGAAGAAGCAGAGACAATCAAGATTATCTTTGCCAAATATGTGAACGATAACTGGGGTACAAAGAAAATTGCCAATCACCTTAACCTAATTGGTAAAAAAACAAAAAATATTAAGGAATTTACTCAAGCCACAGTGAATGCAATATTAAAAAACCCTATCTACAAAGGTTATATTCGATTTAATCAGGTTGTAGACTGGGAGAAAAAGAGAAGAAAAGGTACAAACCCAAATCATATTGTTACCAAGGGAATCCACGAGCCAATTATTGATGAGGGTACTTGGGATTTAGCAAACACAAAGATGAAAAAACGATCAACAGGAACACCTAGACAATATACTGGAAACTTCCCACTAACATCTATAGCAAAATGCCCGGAATGCGGCTCATATATGACAAGTATGTATAGTTCGAAACGAAAGGATGGATCCAAAAGGCGCTACTATGTGTGTGGTAGATACCATAACGGAGGGAAAGCTGTTTGCAATCCAAACACAATAAATGCTGACAGACTAGAACAAGAAGTCTATGACAAACTTACCAAAGCATTACAATCCGAAGAAAGACTAACTACTATTACTCAAAACATTAATAACCAAATTGCACAGCAGAACAATACTAATGAAAATAGTAAAGAAACTAAAATCATTAAAAAACGAATAACCGAACTAGAGGCACAAAAGAAAATGATTCAAGATGATGTTATGAGAGGTTCAGGTTTTTATACGCATGAGGAAGCAAAAAAACGAATTGCGGAACTACGGGAGGAAGTATATGACTTAAAGAGTAAATTATCTAAACTAAAGAGCAACCAAAAATCTTCCAACAGTATGGTTAAAGAGGTAAGCAAAGACTTTATAAGTCAACAACTTAAAGAATTCCTTGATCTAAAGGAACGACTAGATATAATGGATTTCAGGCAACTTCTTGTTGTTTCTATCAAAAGGATCAACATAGAAAATAAAAAATTAAAGGATATTAAATTTTCCTTTATTGCTGACTTACCAGACGGTGGAGGACATAACCCTCCATTACATAATACGTTAACTAATCACTCTCCCCTCATACTGAGGGGATTATATTTTAAAGAAAACCGCTACCTATTTGTGGTAAGGTTCCCCCCTATTAATCCGAAAACTCCGATAAACCTGCTCCAACAGCACCAGCCGCATCAACTGATGAGGAAACGTCATCTTAGAAAACGACAAAGCCAAATCACTCCGCTTCCGCACACCCTCACTAATCCCCAGTGAACCGCCAATCACAAACACAACCTTGCTCTTCCCGTAAGTCGCCAGCTCATCCAGCTTTTTAGCCAGCTGCTCCGAGCTCAGCATTTTCCCTTCAATCTCCAGCGTAATCACAAAAGCATCCGGATGAACCTGCGCAAGAATACGCTCGCCTTCCTTACGCTTCACCTCTTCCATTTCCGCTTCACTCATCGTCTCCGGAGCTTTTTCATCTGCTACCTCGACTATATTCACTTTCGCATAAGCACCTAACCGCTTTTTATATTCATCGATACCCTGCTTCAAGTATTTTTCCTTTAGCTTTCCTACAGTGACAAGGGTTATATTCATTGAAATCTTCCTTTATAATTAAAATGGTATTTTTTCCGTTATATTGTCCTTCTATTTTACCATATACCCCAGAAAAAGTTGCCAATTCCCTGCATTTATCATTGATTCGTCCCTAAAAATGAATCTCTAACCTCTTTCTCGGGCCTCTCAGTCTTCACTATCCACACTATTGACTTCTCCCCGCTTCTCTGATAAATTAAAATTGTACAAAATGACAAACGCATACATAACATAAAGGAATGTTACCTTTATTGGGCATAACCTGACGAGATAGAGCACTTTTATCGTGCCTTATTTTGTCAGGTTTTTTTATTGGATATTTTCCTTTGCTGTTATTTTAAAATTTAAAACGAAAGGAAGTAGAAATGATGGCAAACTATACTTTTCCAGACGGTTTTTTATGGGGAGGCGCAACAGCTGCTAATCAGGTAGAAGGGGCTTATCTTGAGGGAGGCAAAGGATTAACAACCGTTGATTTAATGCCTACAGGCGAGAAACGTGGACCTGTGATGAAGGGATATGTACCTTCACTGGAGCCGTTAGAAGGGGAATTTTATCCTTCTCATGAAGCGATTGATTTCTATCATCATTATAAATCGGATATTGCTTTATTTGCGGAGATGGGTTTTAAAGCTTTGCGTATTTCCATTGCCTGGTCGCGTATTTTCCCTACAGGTGAAGAGGAAACCCCGAATGAAGAAGGACTGCGCTTCTATGACAGTTTGTTCGATGAGTTGAAAAAGCATGATATGGAGCCTGTTGTTACACTTGCGCATTTCGATGTTCCTGTTCATCTGGTTGAAAAATACGGCAGCTGGCGTTCCAGAGAGGTAGTCGGACTTTTTGAGCATTATGCGAAAACTGTTTTCCAGCGCTATCAGGGTAAGGTGAAATATTGGGTCACCTTCAATGAAATTAACATGCTGCTTCACCTTCCATTTATGGGTGCAGGCCTCACTTTCCAAGAAGGAGATAATGTCAAACAGATTCAGTATCAAGCTGCACATCATCAGCTTGTTGCCAGCGCATTGGCTGTAAAAGCATGCCATGAGATTATTCCAGATGCTCAAATCGGCTGTATGCTTGCTGCTGGAATGTTCTATCCTTATACCTGTGATCCTGCCGATGTAAAAAAAGCAATGGACCGGGATCGTGAATCCTTCTTCTTTATCGATGTGCAGGCGCGCGGATATTATCCAAGCTATGCGAAGCGTTTCTTTAAAGAAAATAATATTTCGCTTGTTACTGAACCACAGGATGAAGAAATTCTTGCTGCGCATACGGCAGATTATCTTGCCATGAGCTATTACTCCAGCAGAACAACAAGTACAGATCCGGAAATCACACGGAAATCTACCAGCGGAAATGTTTTTGGCTCTGTCCGCAATCCGTATGTTAAAAAATCAGAATGGGGCTGGACAATTGATCCGCTTGGTTTCCGTATTACGATAAATCAGCTGTATGACCGTTATCAAAAACCGATATTTGTTGTGGAAAACGGCTTAGGGGCGATTGATACACCGGATGAAAATGGGAATATTGAAGATGATTACCGCATCGAATACTTACGTGAACATATCTCCGCAATGGGAGAAGCCATTGAAGACGGTGTGCCAATCATCGGCTATACCAGCTGGGCTCCAATTGATATGGTCAGTGCATCCTCCGGTGAAATGAAAAAACGTTACGGTTATATTTATGTCGACCGTGATAATCAGGGGAATGGAACAAAGGCCCGCTCGAAAAAGAAAAGCTTTGACTGGTATAAAAAAGTGATCGCAACCAATGGGCAGGATTTAGATTAATGTAAGCGGGGCTTCATCCCCGCTTCCCTTCCTCCCCGTATGCCAAAAGGGCTCGGCCGGCTGCTGAAAATTATCTGATTTATACCATTTGAAAACGTTGACACAACGACAGATATAGGATTATAATACTAACTAGATTATAAATAAGACTGTTTAGGGATTGTTACTGGTAGGCAGGCAAAACCCAAGTCACAGCGAAGAACGATACATTACTGTCACCGTTCTTCCTTTGACTTGGGTTTTTCATTTTTCACCCTGTATACGTGTGGAGGAAGGATATTAACATGAAAATTCACAAGGTAATTAATAACAATGTTGTTAGTGCATTTGATGAAGCTGGTCAAGAGCTAGTTGTGATGGGAAGGGGTCTTGCCTTTCAAAAGAAGCCAGGTCAAGAAGTGGATGAGACTAAAATTGAAAAGATCTTCACTCTGAAGGATCCGCAGACTTTTGATAATTTCAAATTACTTTTACGGGAAATTCCTGCCGCACTGATGTCAGATGTGGAGGATATCATTCAGGATGCCAAAGAAACCCTCGACACAGAATTAAGTGAAAAAATTTACTTATCACTCCCTGATCATATTCATTTTGCGATTGAGCGTTACAATCAGGGTATTGAAATAAAGAATGGTATTCTGTGGGAAATCAAACAAATCTATAAAGATGAGTTTGCTGTTGGGCAGCGTGCTGTCGAACGGATTAATAAATCCTTTGATGTGCAGCTTCCAGAGGATGAAGCTGCATTTGTTGCCATTCATATTTTAGAAGCAAGTCTGAATGAAAATACGAATCAGACGGTTAATACAACGAAATTCATTCAGCATATTATTAACATCGTCAAATATCATTTTAATGTGGAGTTTGATGAGGACTCCTTGAACTATGGACGCTTTATTACGCACTTAAAGTATTTTGCACAGCGCGTTTTCCATGGGTCACACTATAAAAATGATGATGATTACCTGTACATTATGATCAAGCAGAAGCATAAGGAAGCATCAAAATGTACGGAAAAAATAAAAGATTTTATCAAGAAAGAATATGACCACGATTTAACAAATGAAGAAATGCTCTACCTGACCATTCATATCGAACGGGTCGTCAATCGTTAGTCTTGAAGAAATTTTTTCAACAAAATAGAGAATGGCATTTAGGATTGTTACTGATAATGCAGGCAAAACCTAAGTCATGGAAAGGACATACTGCGTATGTGCTTCTTTTCCAATGGCTTAGGTTTTTTCTATAGATAATTAACAAAAAATGAGGAGGTTCAAAGATGGATAATCAAAAATTAGCTAAAGAAATTATCAAACAGGTCGGCGGCGAAGAGAATGTTAACTCACTTATTCATTGCGCAACACGCCTGCGTTTTAAATTAAAAGATAATTCCAAAGCGAACAAAGATAAATTAGAAAACACAGAAGGTATTATTACCACAAAAGAAAGCGGCGGGCAATTCCAGGTTGTTATCGGAAATACGGTGCCTGAGGTTTACCAGGAGATTGGAAAGATTACCAATCTTTTAGATGATGATCGTAAACAGGACAGTCAGGAAAATGAGAAAAGCGGAAATTTACTAGGCAGGATTGTTGACGTCATTTCCAGTATTTTTGCTCCTTTGCTTGGAGTAATGGCGGGTGCCGGTATTTTAAAAGGACTGCTGCTAATCTCGGATAATTTTAACTGGCTCGATGCAGAGGGCACTACCTATACCATTCTTTATGCAGCTTCTGACAGTTTGTTTTACTTCCTGCCTCTCTTGCTGGCAGTAACAACAGCACGTAAATTTGGGGCAAACCTTTTTACTGCATTGACGGTTGCCGGCGCACTTGTTTATCCTTCCATTATTGATTTGGAAGCGGCGGGCGATCCGGTTGGATTTTTCGGTATTCCTGTAGTAATGATGCCATATTCATCTACTGTTATACCTATTATTCTGTCTGTTATTATGATGAGCTATGTTGAAAAATTTGCGAATCGGTTTATTCATCAAAGTGTTAAGAATTTCTTGACGCCATTAATTTCTTTAGTTGTGATGGTTCCTTTAACTTTAATTGTGTTTGGACCAATCGGTGTATCTATTGGTAACGGTATTGCCGATGCTTTACTTGCCGGATTCAACTTCAGTCCATTACTTGCCGGCGCAGTTCTTGGTGCAGGATGGCAAATATTCGTTATTTTCGGTGTTCACTGGGGACTTGTGCCTGTGTTCATTAACAACGTTGCTGTCTACGGACAAGATGGTATTAAACCCGCTGCAACAGCATCTGTATTCGCACAAACCGGTGCTGCATTCGGGGTATTCCTGAAAACAAAAAATAAGAAAATGAAAGCTTTGGCTGGTTCAGCTACGGTTACTGCTCTATTTGGAATTACGGAGCCAGCTGTATACGGGGTTACTTTACGCCTGAAAAAACCATTTATTGCCGGAATTATCGGTGGTGCTGTCGGTGGTGCAATCATTGGCTATGGCGGTACACAAGCATTTGCTTCCGGAGCACCGGGATTACTGACTTTACCTATTTTCTATGGACCAGGCGGCGAAGGGTTCCTGGCACTTATCATTGGTATCACTGCTTCCTTTATTATTTCAGCAGTCCTCACCTATATTTTAGGATTTGATGATCCTGTTGAAGATCCTGTACAGGAGCCTGGCGCAGTATCAAATGAAAAGGAAACAATCGAAACAGTAGACGAACAAATCATGAGTCCAATCGAAGGAACATCCAAACCTTTAACAGAAGTATCTGACCCAACCTTCTCTTCAGAAGCCATGGGACAAGGTATTGCTATTGAGCCAAGAGTCGGGCGCGTAGTTTCTCCGGTTGATGGAACAATTACCGTTGCTTTTAAAACGAAGCACGCTATTGGGATTGCTTCCGATAAAGGAGCAGAAATTTTAATTCACGTAGGCATGGATACTGTTCAACTGGACGGGGAACATTTCATCTCCCATATTAAAGAAGGAGATAAAATCAAAATCGGAGATGTACTTGTAGAATTTGATATGGATAAAATCAAAGAAGCAGGTTATGAAATAACAACGCCTGTTATAATTACGAATTCCAATCAATACAGTGTTATTGAACCTACTAATCGAAAAGATCTGAAAGAATCAGATACACTGCTCACGCTTGTTCCAAAAGAATAAATGAAAAAAGCTAGCTGCTATTATTGAAAAATAGCAGCTAGCTCTTATTTAATGAAGGATAATATTTATACGAGCGAGGAATAGAGATTGCTTCTCTCCAGCAAGAAGAGCCTATTTTTCACTCTCTTCTTGACCAATTAGCCCGCACATCTTCATCCCATCTGCAATTCCATCGTCATCATGCGATTTCGTAATATATGTCGCGGCTTCCTTAATTTCCTCTACCGAGTTTTCCATTGCCACCGATGTTTTTACAAACTGAAACATTTCTAAGTCATTCAATCCATCGCCGAAAGCATATGTATTCTCTTTAGGCAGGCCGGTAATTTCTAAGAATTCTTTTATCCCTGTTGCTTTGGAAATGCCTTTTGGAAAAACATCACAGTTGTAGGGTGAGTTACGGACAAATTGGAGCTCTGGGAATTTTTCCTGGTACTCTTCTTCACCTTCCTCAATGAATATTTCGACCTGGTAGACCGGTTTATTCATATAAATGTCATCATCGACAACCGGGATCTCTCTGTCGCAATACTCACAGTCCTTCTTTAACAGCTCAGATTGATCATTTGTTGTGTAAATCCGTTCAGCTGTGTGATAACAGATTGTTACACCTCTTTGCTCTGTATACTCCTCCAGCTTTTTTAATTGGACAGGATTAATCCTGTTCCGGTAGATAACCTCTCCTTCATGCACAATGAACTGCCCATTCATTAATACAGCTGACTGAATCCCTGTTTCTGCCTGCAGTTCCTTTGTTTCAAATACAGGTCTTCCAGTTGCGAGGACAGGTATGCCGTTATTTTCAATTAGTTTTTCGATTGCTTTTATGCTGCTCTCTGCTACTTTTTTTTCACTTGTTAGTAATGTTCCATCTAAATCAAAGAATACGATTGGTCTCTTTGTCATTTTTTTGACCTCCTCACATGTCCTGATGGAGTAATGTACCCTTATTCTAAAAGATAATGAGAGGAAAAGCTAGGCTTTCTATCTTTTTCTGAATTGTTTTCATTTCCAGTCTTTCCTATCCTTACAAGTTTCATGCTCTCCTAATTGTGGAATAGACAAACTAGGCAAAAAAGAAGCGTCCTATAAAGCCGCTTCATTAATATAAGAATTAAAATGCTCTTGATAAGGAGGCATATTTTATGTTTGATGATCGTGCAGGAAAAGTACTCGTTGAACAGCTCTCAGATTGGGGAGTGGACCATATTTATGGAATGCATGGTGACTCGATTAATAATCTGATGGAAGAGCTTCGAAAAGCCGAGGATAAAATAAAATTTATTCAGGTTCGTCATGAAGAAGCCGGGGCATTAGCTGCCTCTTCTTATGCAAAGTTGACTGGAAAGCTTGGCGTTTGCCTATCGATTGCAGGACCCGGGGCGATTCATTTATTAAATGGTTTGTATGATGCGAAGAAGGATCACGCACCTGTTCTTGTCCTTGCCGGGCAGGTTCCAACGGATCAGATTGGAACAGATGGCTTTCAGGAAGTAAATATGGAACGTATTTTTGATGATGTCGCTGTCTTCAATAAGCAGGTTGTCTCAAAAGAGCAGCTCCCTTCTATGGTTAATCAGGCCATTCGAACAGCTTATGCGAAAAAAGGGGTAGCTGTCTTAACTCTGCCAGATGATATTTCTGCAGAAAAAATCAAGAATAAGGTACAGAAAAATGCCGTGCTGTATGAAGCACCCGAGCTTACACCGGACACTGCTGCGATGCAGGAAGCTGTTTCTGTAATTGAAAAGGCGAAGAAGCCAATTATTTTAGCAGGAACGGGAGCGAAAAAAGCTAAGGAAGAGCTGGCGGCATTTTCTGACAGGATTGCAGCTCCTGTTGTTATTTCCCTTCCTGCTAAAGGAGTTATGGAGGATGAACATCCAAACTTTCTTGGCAACTTGGGAATGATAGGAACTAAACCGGCTTATGAAGCGATGGAGGGTGCCGATTTGCTGATTCTGCTTGGTACCTCTTATCCGTATACGGAATTTTTACCCGAGGATGTAACATGCATTCAGATCGACAGTAATCCGCTTCAAATTGGTAAAAGGTATCCAGTGGATATCGGCATCGCCGGAGATGCAAAAAAAACACTAGCTTGGCTAAATGAACAGCTGCCTCAGACCGACAAACGTGATTTCTTAGAAAAATATCAGGAGAAAATGGCAGCCTGGTGGGAAGAAATGAAAGCAGATGAAGAACAGGCCTCCACACCTATTAAACCGCAGCAGGTCATCCATGAAGTGCAGAAAATTACTGCGGACGATGCCATCCTGTCTGTTGATGTCGGTAATGTGACTGTATGGGCAGCACGCCATTTCCGGATGAAAACCACACAGGATTTCCTGACCTCCAGCTGGCTGGGCACCATGGGCTGTGGACTTCCTGGAGCCATTGCCAGTAAACTCGCTTTCCCTGATCGGCAGGTAATCGGTCTCTGCGGTGATGGCGGATTTACAATGAATATGCAGGATTTCCTGACTGCGGTGAAGTATAACCTGCCAATGATTATTGTCATTTTTAACAATGAACGGATTGGCATGATTAAATATGAGCAGGAGGCTGGTGGGAATCTGGATTATAAGACAGGTTTAGAGAGCTTTAACTTTGCCCGCTTTGCGGAAAATTGCGGCGGTAAAGGCTATCGCGTCGAAAAGCTTGAGGAGCTGAAGCCGTCTCTGGAGGCTGCTGCATCCTTTAATCAGCCGGCGATTATAGATGTCTGTATTGAAGACGAGCCGCCGATTCCGGGCAAGCTTTCTTATGATCAGGTAACCAGCTATTCGAAGCAGACAATTAAGAAGCTGTTTGAAAAGGGGAAACTGGAGCTTCCGCCGGTTCGTAAGGGATTGAAGCGGATGTAAGGATATATTCCTTTACCCCTAAAAAGAGGCATGATCAATTTATGTGTTTGATCATGCCTCTTTTTTCACTTCCCAAACATGCTGCACATACTTATAATCTTTCTAACGTTTCCATCATACTCATAAACGATGCTTTATCTGTCATTTGCATGAGCTTCTGCAGACTTTCCGGATGCTCGATCAGCTTGCTGATCATTTCATAAAGTGGCTGCAGGTCCTCAATGCTGTTCTTCTTCACACTGAGCAACAGCACAAATTGAACCGTCCTTTCAGTTGTCCATGGAATCGGCTCAGTTAAGGTAGCAATCGAAATAAATGTCTGCTGCGACTGCGGCGTTAATGGATGCGGAATTGCCACCAGGTTGCCAAAGGCAGTAGGGGCGATTTTTTCTCTTTCATAAATGGATTCGAGAAATCGGGCTCTTTTCAGATCATCTGATTCTATTTCGCTGACCATAAATGCTAGAACATCTTCTTTGGCTTGGAATGATTGATTTAAAAATAAATAGTCCTCTTGTAAAAAATCCCTGATGACGTTGGATGGGGTTCCGGCTATATAGGACGAAATATGCTGAAGATCATCCTTACTGATGATTGCATTCACCTTCACAACAGGAATACCTAAATCCTCATGAATCGGTATAGTCGTAATAATAAAATCTATATCATCTAATGGATAGGTGGATAACCGATAATATTCTGTCGTTCCTGCGATGTCCATTTTCCCATTAAATTTTGTCTTGAGCCGATAATAAATTAATTGAGACGTGCCCATTCCAGAAGCACAGACAATCAGGCAGCGTTTTGGTCCCTGCTTCAGCTTCTGCCTTTCCATTGCCGCACCAATGTGGAGTGCTAAATAGGCAATTTCGTTCTCATCAATGGTAACCTCTGTATATTTCTCAATCACGACTCCTGCATGTACGGCTGCCTGGAAAGCAAGCTGATAATTTTTCTTAATACTTTCCAGCATCGGATTTCTGATATTCATTCCATATTTATACCGGTTCATTGCCGGCTTCAAATGAAGTCCCAGGTTAATCATCAAATCCCTGTCGTGGCGAATATTTAAATGCATCTCCAGCTCAATACGATCTAATATCGCAATAACCAGTTCATAAATCGCCGGATCAAGGAGGCTTTCTATGTCCTGATTTTTCTCTATATCAGCAGTTGTCAATATCTTTGTACCTAATAAATGCAGCGCAACATAGGAGGTTTCCGTTGGAGGAAATATCACTCCTAACTCCTGCTCTGTATCCCCGACAATTTTTTCTGCAACCTTGTATTCTTTTGTATGGGTTATCTCCTGCTTGGGATTAGCGTCATTATCGACCGGATGTCCGTTCTGAATACGCAGTACCGCAATGGCAATATGAATAAACAAATTCTGTATGGCAATATCTGAAAGGGTCATATGCTGCTTTTCCAGATGCGCAATGATTGTCTGCTTAATAAAGTCTGTCTGTTCCTTTGGCAGCCTGATGAAGCCGTCATATATATTGCCGTTGGAGTCACTTCCCCTTTGAATCAGGTATTCTGCCATACAAAACCGTATTTTCATCTCTTCCCCGATTATTCTAATCCCATAATTCGGCTTCACACGAATATCCAGATAGAAATTAGATAAATGCTCTCTTACTAATTTCATATCGTTTTGAATGGTTGCTTTGCTGATGTACATCTCATCTGCCAAGTCTTCCAGCTTCAAATAGTCCATGGTTAAAAGTAATTTCTGAATAATATAACGTACACGCTGATCCGGTGTATTTGGGATTTGTTTCTGATCTTTATTTTCATATAATGCCGTGGTTAAGAAGTGGCGAAATAACTGCTCATCCTCGATATGCAAGTGATACCCGCGGCCTTTTATCGATTGAATCGATGCTCCGTGCGAAAGAAGCTGCTGATTCAATTTTTTTATATCTTCTTGCGTGGTACGCGGGGTTACTTGATTAATATTTGCTATAAATTTGCTTGTCAAAGCTTTCTTTGCCTGAATTAATTCCTTCAATATAGAACGAAGCCGCCTGTCCATCATGACACCCCTCGCGAAAGAGAAGACGTTTTAAAAACATCTTCTCCCTATCTTTGTAACGAATCTATCTATATTATACTTTTTTCTTCCATCTCGTAATTATTTTTCTTCGTCAAAGCCATTTTCTTCACTTATACGCTTAAACCAATGGGCACTTTTCTTTGGCGTACGCTCCTTCGTTTCCAGATTGACAGAGAAGAATCCATAACGATTTTTATAGGCATTCGCCCAGGACCAGTTGTCCATTGTCGTCCATAGATGATAGCCTCTTGCACGACAGCCTTCTTCCATCGCCTGGTGCAGCCATTTTAAATGATCTCTGATAAACGTAATCCGATAATCATCCTTAATTTGCCCATCTACTATAAAGCGCTCTTCGTTTTGCACACCCATCCCGTTTTCTGAAATAAATGAATCGATATTATGATAGTTATCTTTTAAATTTATCATAATATCATAGATTCCCTTCTCATAAATCTCCCAGCCGCGATATTCGTTCATCCGTCTTCCCGGCATTTCATAATTATCAAAGAACCAGTCCGGCATAAACGGCCCATGCGGATTCGGGAGATGTTCCTTTGCCTTCACTCTTCTTGGCTGGTAGTAGTTCACACCCAATAAATCAATCGTATTTTCTTTAATTAGGGCTGCGTCGCCATCCTTTGTGTGAGGGAGATGGCTGTATTCAGCCAGCAATTGAATCAGATCCTTGGGATAATGTCCTAACACAGCCGGGTCTAAAAAGCTTCGGTTAAAAAATAGATCGGCAATATGGGCTGCTTTTTTATCTGCGGGATGATCACTCCTTGGATAGGACGGTGTGAGATTAAGGATAATCCCGATTTTCCCGTCCTTTATATCAAGCTCTTTAAATGCCTTCACGGCCTTCGCATGAGCGATAATTGTGTGATAAGCCACCTGAAAGGCCCGTTTGGCATCGACAATATTCGGATAATGAAAATTATATAGATAACCGCCTTCCACAGGTACAATTGGTTCATTAAATGTAAACCACTTCTTGACACGATCACCGAAAAGCTCAAAGGCTGTTTTGGCATATTGCTGATACATATCGGTGACATCACGGTTTTCCCAACCGCCTATTTCCTGTAGTTCAAGCGGCATATCAAAGTGAAAAAGATTTACAAAGGGCTCAATCCCCTGCTTAATCAGTTCATCAATGACATGGTTATAAAAAGAAACAGCTTCCTGATTCACTTCACCTGTACCGCCTGGAATCAGCCTGGACCAGGAAATGGATAAGCGAAAAGAGTTGTGCCCATATTCCTTCATTAATGCAATATCCTCCTGATACCGATGATAAAAATCAGAAGTATACTCCGGACCCACTTGGTTATGAAACCGCTCCGGCTCTATCTTGTACCAGTAATCCCAGATGTTTTTTCCTCTTCCGCCTTCATCAGCCGCCCCTTCAATCTGTGTTGCAGAGGTAGCACTTCCCCACCAGAAATCTTTTGGAAATTGATATTGTTGCGTTGTCATATAGAAAACCCTCCATTATTTCATTCGATATAGCTCAATGATTTCAACAGCCAAATCGCGTGTCGTCATTGCATTCATTAAATGATCCTGCGAATGTACAAGCAACAGATTAATTTCCTGCTTATCCCCCTTCGCCTCATCTTGCAATAATGCAGTTTGATAGTGATGTGCATTCGTTAATTCGTTTCCTGCCGCTTGAATCAGCTTGTCTGCTTCCTCGAATTTTCCTTCTTTGGCAACCTGGATTGCTTCCATTGCATTTGATTTCCCATTACCGGCATAAAGGATAATTTGAAAGGCGGTTTCTGTCATTTTTGATTGATCCATATTTATCTCCCCTACCTGTACAAGATTGCTTCTTTGGTGTATCTTTTCGATCAGCTTGCTTTGGTTTCTTCTCCTGATTTTTCTGTTTCATAATAGTTTTTATCGAGAATTTTCAGGAACGGCCACCAAATAATCATCACAACGAAGAGATTAAATGCCTGCAGTACAGCGCCCTGCCATGCATTTCCTGTAGCCAGAAAACCGCTGAGTAATGGCGGTGTTGTCCATGGCACGATAATCCCCGCAGGTTTTGGAACGAGCCCCGTCGACATGCTTACATACGTAATGACAGTTACCACCACTGGTGCAATAAGCCATGGAATAAGCACTAAAGGATTCATAATAATTGGAAGCCCGAAAATAATTGGCTCATTCACATTAAAAACGCCTGGCGGACCGCCTAATTTCCCAATTTCTTTTAATTGTCTGCTTCGCCCGATAAGTATAATTAAAATAATGACAGCTAAAGTCATTCCCGAACCGCCCATTCCGACAAGAAAGGAATCAATAAATTGCTTGGTAATTATGTTAGGTAATTCTGCTCCAGCTTGAAAGGCAGATAAATTCTGTTCATTCAGGCTGTACCAGATAGGATCAAAAACAGAGTTTACGATAATTTGTCCATGCAATCCAAAGAACCAGAATACTTGGATAAGCAATACTGCAATAATTGTCGCCGGTAATCCGCTTCCCAATTGGGTCAACGGTTCCTGAACAACTGTGTAAATAAAGTTTTGGACCGTCTCAAACGGTGTAAAGCTCATCAGAATGCGCACGAGAAGAAAAACAGAAAGTGTGAACGCAATCGGCAGTAACGCACTAAATGACTTGGACACTGCTCCCGGTACACCGGCAGGCATTTTTATCATCCAATTCTTTTGGACAAAAAAACGATATAATTCCGCAGAAACAAAAGCAGTGAATATCCCTAAGAACATCCCTTGAGCTCCCAGTGCTGATGCAGGGATAACCCCGGCTACTCCCTCCAGCACCTGGGGAGTTAAAATAATAAATGCAGCAACTGCCACTACACCGCCATAAATCGCCTCTCCTTTGTAGTGCTCAATTAATTTATAACCGATACCAATAATGACAAACAGTCCCATAATACTTAACGTTGATGCTGAAGCAGGCCCCAGAGCCTCCTGATACCGAGTGAACGCATTCTCACTCATAACAGAATCCAGGAACGGGAAGTTGGCGATAACCACAAAGATCGAACCAAATATAATTAATGGCAGCGCAACCATAAAACCATCTCTTAACGCGGATAAATAGCGGTTATTATTTAATTTATCCGCAATTGGGAGCAGTATATTCTCTAGCATCTGCATAAATTTACTATTTTCCATCCGAATAAACCTCCTTTGTATTCAAAACATTTTTCCGCCCTATCAGGAAAATAAAGACAATGCTTTCTCTAATACAGCTGCTCCATCCACTCTCCCATATGCTACAGGATCAATCACGTCGACAGGGATGCCTTCCTCAGCAGCAGCTTTTTCAAATTTCTTTTTTAAGAATCGCATTTGTGGACCAATTAACAGAACGTCTGCCTTTCCCAATTCCGTAAAAGCTTTATCCTGTGCCACTGCCCAGATTTTTACATCTATTCCCTTTGCAGATGCCGCTTCTTCCATTTTTGATACTAGCAGGCTTGTTGACATTCCCGATGAACAAGCTAATAAAATGTGCTTCATTGTTATTCCCCTCCTTGAGTTTATCTTGTTTTTCTCTACATTCATTGTATTAAATAAGCGCTTACATTAAAATCGATTATTTTTCCGCTGCTTAACGGAAATGGTTATAAAATGAAATTTTTCCTTACTGACTCATCCCGCAAGCAATAAAATGCTTTCCCAATGTGAACGGGAAAGCATTTTCTACTTTTTCTCATGATACTGTAGGCTCGGATAAAGATCGATAATTTCAGATGTGTTCTTACGTTCTGCTTCTATATTTCTAATAAGATGCTTCACTAAACCTTCAGCAATTTGTTCGGCTGGTACACCGACGGAATAAATCGGCATCTCGATGGACTTAAATTGCTTGATATTATCGTAGGCAATAATGGTTTTCCGGGATTCCAGTCCATCGATATGATGTAAAGCTCCCATCGTAATATCATAACTCCCGCAAATAATACCGTCATGCAGTGTCTCCGTTTTTAAAAATTCTTTGACAGCCTGCTTTGTTGCCGTTTCGGTTAACCCGCCGGAATCAATGAGACGATAGTTTATCTGCTTCTCCCTGCAGTAATTTTCAATGGTTTCTTTCTTCACAATCTGCCGGATATCCTTTGTATGCAGCTCACCGATATAATCAATACTTTGATGCCCTTTTTCAATCAACAGGTCTACAGCCTGCTTCATGGCCCAATTATGATGGACGTTAATAATTGGATAAGGTAACTTCCGGGCAACCCCATAAGCAATGACAGGAATATTATTCGTGATTTTCTCTGGCAAGGTAGTAGCCTCTCCCTCATCAAAAACAATAACGCCATCAAAGCGTAATTCTAAAAACTTACTCGCTGCTGTAATTGGATTATCAATAGAGACAGCCATAAAGTATCCAGCCTGCTTTAATGCCTCATTTACCTGCGTTGCCAACGTTGTTATCGCTACTCTATCCACTGCCGGCCAAATCAAACCAATTGTATGACTCTTGTTTGATACGAGCGATCGGGCAGAGTTATTTGGAATATAATTCATCTCTTCTGCTTTTTCTTTAATTTTTCTTTTGGTTGCTTCTGTGACGAGCGGAGAATCCTTCAACGCCTTGCTCACTGTGGAATAACTCACCCCGCACTCGGTCGCAATATCCTTTAAAGTTACAGCCATTTGTTTACTCCTTAAAAATTATCTATTGATTTCTTCTTGATATAATTATATCATAAGGAATAGGAAGTTTGATTTTTTTTATACCCGAATAACAACGTTGTTATTTTAAGAGGAGGATAAATATGCGTATTTTTTTATTATGCATTGTAAGCGTTTTAACTTTATTGACAGGTTGCGCACAGGCGGATAGTTCAGGGGATACCAAGGAATTTGTTCTTGCTCATAACCAGCCTACCAACCATCCAATTCATGAATCACTGCTTGATTTCCAGAGGCTTTTAGATGAAAAATCAGATGGAAAGCTAAAGCTTAAAATTTATGCAAATGGACAGCTTGGCAGTGAACGGGAGGTTATTGAAATGACCCAGACCAACGCAGTACAGTTTACGAAAGTATCTGCAAGTGCATTAGAAAGTTTTTCAGAATCTTACTCTCTGTTTAGTATGCCATATCTATTTGATTCTCAGGAACAGTATCGTGATGTCATGAAAATGCCGGAAATTCAGGATGCTTTCTACAATAAAACAGAAGACAATGGATTTATCGGCATTACTTATTATGATGCAGGTGTACGGAATATGTATACCAAGGATCGAATGCTGGAAACCAATGAAGATATGCATGGCATAAAAACACGTGTTCAACCAAGTAAAACAAGTGTTCAAATGATTGAAGCGCTTGGTGGTACACCGACACCGATGGGATTTGGTGAAGTTTATACTGCTTTGCAGTCCGGGTTATTAGATGCAGCAGAAAATAATGAGTCTGCTCTGACTGATAATAAGCATGGTGAGGTTGCCAAGCATTATTTCTATACGGAGCACGCGATGGTTCCTGATATTTTAATTATGAATGTGGAAGCTTATAACCAGTTATCGGACGAGGAGCAGCAATGGGTTCGGGAAGCAGCAGAAGAATCCTCCGTTCTGCATGAGCCGCGTTGGGATGAGCGTATGCTGGAAGCTCGTGAAATTGCTGAGGATGAAATGGGAGTTACCTTCCACGAGATTGATAAAAGCAGCTTTATGGAAGCTGTAAAGCCATTACAGGATTCCTTCCAGGAAAATGAAGCTACGAAAGAACAATATGACTTAATTATGGGAGAGAAAGAGAATGAGTAATATTAAAAAGTATATTGATAAATGTCTTCTCGTCTTAACAGGAATTTTAATTGCTGTCATGTCCGTTCTATCTGTTTGGCAGGTTATCGCACGGTATATTCTTAACACACCCAGCACAGTCAGTGAAGAAGTCATCCGCATGCTTTTAATCTGGTTTGCTTTAACAAGCGCTGCGTATGTATTCGGCCAGCAAAAGCATATTGCAATTGTGTTTATCAAAGAAAAGCTGGCTCCGAAGGCACAGCTGGCGCTTCACCGTCTATCGAATGTTATTTTATTACTTGTTGCTGTTGTTCTTATGATTTGGGGAGGGATTCAGGTTATCAGTCTTACCTTGACCCAAACTGCTCCTTCTACAGGCATATCCATGGCATGGATGTATGGAGCCCTTCCAATTTCAGGACTCTTTATTATATTTTATGCTATCTATAACTTAGCAGTCGGGGATATGACATCATCTGAGGAAGGAAGTGAACAGCTATGACATTAATTGCAGGACTGGTATTATTTATTTCGTTTCTTGTAATGCTTATTTTGAGTATTCCGATTGCGATATCGATTATTTTAAGCTCCCTTTTGACAATGCTTTTGATTCTGCCCTTTGATGTAACTGTTGTTACTGCTGCACAAAGAATGGTTACAGGAATTGATAATTTTACAATGCTGTCCATTCCACTTTTTGTACTTGCGGGGATCTTGATGAATAATGGCGGGATTGCTTTCCGGCTGGTCAATTTCGCAAAGGTGTTAGTTGGAAAATTGCCTGGTTCCTTAGCTCATACAAACATTGTTGGGAACATGCTTTTCGGTTCTATTTCTGGATCAAGTGTAGCTGCCGCTGCCGCTATGGGTCGTATCATGACTCCTTTACAAGTAAAGCAAGGCTATCGGAAGGATTATTCTGCTGCTGCAAATATTGCTTCGGCACCGGCAGGGTTATTAATCCCGCCGAGTTCTTTATTAATCGTATACTCATTAGTTAGTGGCGGAACATCTATTGCAGCTTTATTTATGGCAGGATATATTCCAGGTATTTTATGGGGTATTACAGGAATGATTGTGGCTTATGTCTTAGCGAAAAAGCATAACTACCCTATATCTGAGAAAATCAGCTGGAAGGATCGTTTCTTTCTTATTCTTGATGCTATCCCAAGCTTGTTGCTGATTATTGTTGTTATTGGCGGTATTGTTGGAGGAATCTTCACTGCAACAGAAGGAGCTGCAGTTGCTGTTTTATACGCTTTTATTCTGTCTCTTATCTATAAGAGCTTTAAAATCGCTGATATCCCAACGATTATCAAAGAAACAGTTGAAATTACAGGTATGATTCTTTTATTGATTACCGCTTCCGCTCTATTCTCATTAGTAATGAGCTTTACAGGTCTGCCGGAAGCCATTTCAAATGGAATTCTATCACTGACAGAGAATCCGATTCTCTTATTACTTTTAATGAACCTTATTTTATTGCTTATCGGAACATTTATGGATATAACACCAGCAGTACTCATTTTCACACCAATTTTCCTGCCGATTGCAACATCTATTGGCTTAGATCCTGTTCATTTCGGTATCGTTATTGCATTCAACCTGTGTATCGGTAACATTACACCTCCTGTAGGAAGTGCATTATTTGTCGGAGCTAGTGTTGCCAATGTTAAAATTGAAAGTGTCATTAAGACACTTGTCCCTTATTTCATAGCGTTGATAGTGATGCTGCTCGCAATTACATTTATTCCGCAATTATCACTATTCTTACCGAATTTATTTGGACTATAAAGCAAGGAGAGTATATTTATGACACTCATTAATGAAAACTTTTTATTAACAACAACGAAAGCAAAAGAGCTCTATCAAGCTGTTAAAGATATTCCGATATATGATTTCCACTGCCACTTAAGCCCGCAGGAAATCTATGAGGATAAAAACTATGCCACAATTACGGATTTATGGCTCGGGCATGATCATTATAAATGGCGCCTGATGCGGGCTTACGGTATTGATGAAGCCCTGATTACCGGAGATGGCGACAGCTTTGAGAAATTTAAAGCGTTTATCGGTATGCTTCCAAAAGCCATCATGAATCCGATGTATCATTGGTGCTATTTGGAGCTTGCCCGTTACTTCAATCATTATGAAGGTGTACAGCATAGCGATGCCGGAGAGCTTTATAAGAAATTAAATGAAAAGCTCGGACAGCCAGATATGTCTCCGAGAAGTATCTTGCGGAAAAGCAATGTACAAGTAATATGCACCACAGATGATCCTTGCGATGACTTATACTATCATCAGCAGCTGGCAGCAGATAAATCCTTTGATATAGAGGTCCGTCCAACTTTTCGTCCGGACTTCTATGTTAGCCTGAAGCAGGAAACCATAGAGACAGCAATTCAGAAATTGCAGACAGCAACCGGTTCAGAAATTAATAGTTTATCTGATTATATCGGTGCTCTTGAAAACAGAGTAGATTACTTTAACAAACATGGTGCAAAAAGCGCTGATCAAAGCTTTGCTCAAGTAGTATTAACAGGATTATCTGAAGAAGCAGCTGCAGCATACTTTACTAATTTAAAAAATGGAAAAGCACTTGATAACCGGGAAACACGCGAACTGGCTGGCTGGCTGTTGTCCCGCCTGGCAAAATCATATAAAAAATATGGCTGGGTCATGCAGCTGCATCTCGGACCGCTTCGAAATAATAACACGCTTCAATATGAGAAAATTGGTGCGGATGCAGGCTTTGACAGTCTTGGAAATTCGCTGAATGCAGAAGAATTGAATCAATTATTAGATTATCTGCATCAAAAAGACTGCTTGACCAACACCATTATTTACCCGCATAATGCCAATGATCATTCCATGGTACAGGCTGCTGCCGGTAATTTCACTTCAAAAGATGTGAAGGTACAGCTTGGTGCTGCCTGGTGGTATAATGACACGAAAGACGGAATGCTTCAGCATTTAATAGACTATGCAAACATCAGCCTGCTGTCAGAATTTGCAGGGATGCTTACTGATTCTCGAAGCCTGTTATCCTATTCCCGGCATGAATACTTCCGGCGTATTCTCTGCCAGCTTATCGGGTCTCTTGTGGAAAAGGGAGAAATTGAAGATGATCCGGTATTGCTGGAAGGTATTTTAAAGGATATCTGCTTTAACAATGCAGCACGCTTATTTAAAGTTGAAAATATCAAGGAGGTTTACTGATGCAATTGTCGTTTAGATGGTATGGAGATACCGATCCTGTTACCTTAGACAAAATAAAACAGATTCCCGATATGAAGAACATCGTTTCTGCAATTTATGATGTTCCCGTCGGTGAGGTTTGGCCAAAAGAGCGGATTGAAGGCTTAAAGGCTTCGATAGAAAAGGAAGGACTCTCTCTGGCTGTGATTGAGAGTCTGCCTGTTCACGAATCTATCAAACTTGGTGAAGCTGATCGGGATAACTATATTGCCAATTACAAAGAATCTTTGAAGAATCTTGCTGAGGCAGGAATCAAAACTGTCTGCTATAATTTTATGCCGGTTTTTGACTGGACAAGAACAGATTTAGAGCATGAATTAGAGGATGGCTCTACTGCTTTATTATATGATCATGATTTTATTAAAGAAATTGATCCTGTTACGACAAACTTGAATTTGCCCGGCTGGGATGAAAGTTATACAAAAGAAGATATGGCAGCTCTGATTGAAAAGTACCGCCAGATGACGGATGAAGATTTATGGGATAACTTGACCTATTTCTTAAATGAAGTATTGCCGGTTGCTATTGAGCATGATGTTGACCTGACAATTCATCCAGATGACCCACCTTGGTCTATCTTTGGGATTCCTCGTATCATTAAAGGAAGAGAAAGCTATCAGCGGCTGATTTCCATTAATGATGCAAAAAATAACGGAATCTGCTTCTGTACCGGTTCTCTTGGCTGCTTAGAAGAAAATGATCTTCCTGGACTTATTCGTGAATTTGGGGAACACATTCATTTTGTTCATATGCGGAATATTAAGCGGCTAGAAAACCATTCTTTTGTAGAGACAGCACACCTGTCTAAACTGGGATCGGTTGATATGAAAGAAGTTACGCGTGCATTAAAGGATATTGATTACACAGGAACTATTCGCCCAGATCACGGCAGAATGATTTGGGGCGAAACAGGAAGAGCAGGCTACGGCCTCTTTGACCGTGCATTAGGTGCAGCCTATATTAATGGCCTGATTGAAGGAGTCGAATAAGCTATGAAGTTATCATTTGAAGGACGGAATATTGTTATTACCGGAGCAAGTGGTGTGATTGGCAGTACTTTTGTGAAAGCTCTTGTTCAAGAAGGAGCGCATGTCGGCTTGATCGGCCGCAGCCGAGAAAAGCTTGAGAAGTTGATGGGAGAGGTAGACACGAAGAGCACACACACGATTGCTTTAGAAGCCGATGTGTTAGATAAAGCTTCTCTTGAAAAAGCAAAGCAGGCCTTTAACGCAAAGTTCGGAACAGTGAACGCGTTGATTAACTGTGCCGGAGGAAATCATCCTGATGCGACAACTGATGATGAGCACTATGAGAAGGATATCAAGAAAAACTTGTTCGGATTAAGTGAGGAAGGTGTGGAAAGTGTCTTTCGTTTAAATTACACTGGAACCTTCCTCCCTATCCAGGTATTTGGAACAGATTTAACAGAGGGTGAAGGAAATTCAATTGTTAACATTTCCTCTATGAATGCTTTTCAGCCTTTAACAAAAATACCGGTATATAGTGGTGCCAAGGCAGCAATCAGTAATTTCACACAATGGCTCAGTACTTACTTTGAAGGGAAAGTTCGTGTTAATGCCATCGCACCAGGGTTCTTTGAAACAGCACAGAATAAAGGTCTTTTACGTAATGACGATGGCTCTTATTCCGAGCGTGCAGAGAAAATTTTAGGGCAAACACCGATGAAACGTTTTGGTGACCCGGAAGATTTAGTTGGAACATTGCTATGGCTACTTGATCCAAACGCAAGCCGATTTGTTACTGGAATTGTAGTACCTGTTGATGGCGGATTTTCTTCGTATTCAGGAGTGTAAAAATAAAGGGAGAGGACGTTAATTTAGCGTTCTCCCTTTTTAATTTAGTAATAAAGCTGATTCCCCAAAAAACCATCTGTATTCCAGTAAATAATACAGATGGTTTTTCCAGTTTATTAAAATGTCTTTGTTTCTACCTCTGTCAGCTCATCATTATACATCGGCAGGGAAGCTCCTTTTTTAACAAAGAAAGGAATATTAGCAAGCGAAACATCCAATGTAATCGTTCTTCCCCCTTCGTAAACATCGCCAGTATAATAATCGACCCAGCCTTCCGGATTTTTCGGCAGGTAGATTTGCCGTTCTGTTTGTCCTTCTTCTACAACAGGGCAGACAAGCAGTTTATCCCCCAGCATAAAATCATCACTATCTTTATACGTTTTCTCATCCTCTTCAAAAGCATAGAATGTCGGAAGAATAATTGGCTCATAATTATCGTGAGAATTTTCTACCAGACTTTGAATATAAGGATTCAGACGTTCATGAAGATGCATTGCTTCCTTCACTTCCTCCAACACCTCTTCATGCATCCACGCCTCGTTTACAGACCCATCATCATTCCATGAATGAATAGAGAATCTAGGATAAAATACACCGCATTGCACCCATCTCAAAAACAATTCAGGATCTGGCTTTGGTCCCGAAAAGCCGCCGATATCATGCCCAAAATTATAAATACCGGATAAGCTCAATCCAAGCGCTATTTTATTATTAAACTTCAGTGTATGCCAGCTTGTCCGATTATCTCCTGTCCAAGTCTGTACATACTTGGACATCCCCGCACAGCCTGAACGGCTGATAATATAAGGGTGCTCCTCTGTATTGTATGCAAGCTGCACCTCCCGGGATGCCTTCATCATCAAGAGTGGCATGATGGCACGATAATCCTGGAAGTTTCCGCCTTTTCCAAATCCATGCACCTGCGCTTTTTGATCCCAAATTTCAAACTCGTTATTATCATTCCATGTGCAATTAATATGATTATCTAACAGCTTGGTTTTAATCTGATGCTTCCACCAGTTGATTGTATCTGGATTGGTAAAGTCTAAATAATATCCTTCATCATCCCAGAACTGAACCAGCAAAGGCTTTCCGTGTTCATCTTTAATAAACCCGTCAAACGCTAAAACCTCATCAAGCAAAGGATGATTCAGCATAAGTGATGGTTTAATATTTGCTACAATTTCTACACCTTCATCAGTAAAATGCTTTCCAAATGCTTTGGGATCCGGGAACTTATCATAATTCCAGTTAAACACATAGCGTTTCCCGTCAATGGAAGTATAGCCGGAAGAAAGATGGAAAGAGCGCACTTTTATATCATGACGGTTACATTGCTCCAGAAACCCATTTAGTAACTCTTGTGAATCCGGCAAATCTGTATACTGCATCGTAGAGCCAGAATAGGAAATCGCCCATGCCGGCATTTTAGCCGGTCTTCCTGTCAGCCAGCTGAATCGCTTTGTTACATCCTTGATTTGCGGTCCGGCGATCACATAATAATCTAAGAAATTACTATTTGTCTCATAATAGCGGTAATAACCATGGTAATTATCCAACTCCTGGCCAAAATCAAACACCGAGTTCTGGTAATCATCATAGAAAATTCCGATAGATTGACGAATTTCCGGCTTATAAGTGATATAAAACGGAATATGCTTGTATAACGGATCTGTTGTTTCCGCATTATATCCCATTGCATCAATATTATTCATCCGAAATCTTCTTCCATGTCTATCAGCAGCACCGGATTTCTCTCCTAACCCGAAATACATCTCTTCTAAACCACGTTCAAGATAGTGGCATGTAGGCTGATTGGCACTAATATGATGCTGGTAGCTCTGCGTCTTGCGGTCTGTCATCACCTGTTCAAAGGATCCATCAGCATTTTTTTGAAACCAAGTTAAATAGAATCCTTCCTTTTGAATATCTAATTTTAATTCTTCTGTTGTAATGGTAATCGACTCATCCGACTCTGAAAAGCTGTATTCTGGCAAAGAGAACGGTTTCATATTTTGACGTGAAAGTCCTTCAAATGGCAATTCCGTATCTCCTGGCGTAATTGTCCAGGTTGGAAAGCTGATTTCTTCTTCCGTACTTACTCTTACATTAATAATCGACGGCTCCAGCACACGAATATGCGTATATATTGACTGCTCCTGATTATGCAAAGTAATCTGATTCTCTTTATGAGCGGTTACATCAAACCTTTTCATTCTATTCCTCCTAAAATAACAACGTTGTTATTTATAATATGACATAATTTTAGAGAAAAAGAAAGGGATAATACTTTCTTTCCAGAAAAAACATCTTCTTTTCATCCATAAAAATAAAGAGAGAGAAGAATCTTTTTTCTCCCCTCCCTTTTATTCGAAAGGAAACAATCAATCGTCTCCTTCCTCCCATTGCACACGCTGCATAAATTCTGCCGAAGCTTTATAGCCCTGCTGCTGCAGGTACCAGTTATTTGCAGCTGCTTCTACTAACCCAGCTACATCCCGCCCTGGCTGGAGCTGAATTTCGATTCTTGGAATTTTCACACCCATGTATTCCTCATGATCTGTTTTTAACTCCAAATCATTATTGAGTGCATCCTTCTCCCACTTTGTCAGTTCAATATCCAGAGAAATACGTGATTCGTCCTGGAATGCCTTTCTGCCGTACATACGGACAACATTTAAGAGACCGACACTGCGAAGAGCAAGAAATTCCCGGTTAATATCATTATGTGTCCCGAGAATTGTCTGATGGCTCACTTTTTTCAATATAACAATGTCGTCGGAAACAAGACGATGCCCCCGGCCAATTAAGGTATGCGCCAGCTCACTCTTCCCTACACCGGACTCCCCGCGGATTAAAACACCAATGCCGGAGACATTCAGACATACACCATGAACGGCAATTTCTGTTGCCAGCTGACGTGTTAAATAATTATCTACTTTGGCGATAAAATCAACTGCCGTATCCGCTGTGCGCAGAAGAGGAATGTTCTCCTCCTGACAGAATTTAGTTAAATAAGTAAGCCCCTCTTGATTCGAAGTAACAATAAAGCATGGAGGATGATAGCTCACCACATGGTCTATCCGTTCCTTCCGTTCTTCAATATTCTGCTGCTTCAAAAAGTTAATTTCTTTTTTCCCTAAAATCTGCACACGCTCCATCGGGAAAAAATCAAAATAACCAATAAACTCCAAACCTGGGCGATGTGTCCTGGCCTTTTTGATGGTACGATCTAATTTTTCTCCTCCAGCCAGCACTTCTAATTGAAATTCTTTTACTAAGTCATTTACACTGATAGATTTCAAAGCTCCGCACTCCTCTCTACCCTGCTAGTTTCCCTATATTATAACGAATTATAGGATAAAGAGACAGGCTCATGTAGGAAAAATCGCTATTTTACGCATTTTATACCGTCAAATTTTGGACACGATAAAAATATGCTTGAATTTTTTCACTTCATTAACAAAAAGGAGCAGGAAAGCTGTGCGAGATCATATCACCTTTCTACACACTCTATTTAATAATTTGAACACGTTTAATATAGCGTCCATCTACTTCTAAGATGCAAAAGGTTAAATTCTCGCGTTCAAGAACATCTCCTTCTTCCGGGAAGGTAGTGAAATTTCTCAATATATATGCTGCAAGTACATCATCTTCTTCCGGGAAGGTAGTGAAATTTCTCAATATATATGCTGCAAGTACATCATCTTCTTCTGGGATATCCGTATCAAATGTATTGTTTAACTGATGCAGCGTAATCTTCCCATCACAGATAATTTCCGTTTCTGTCTGTTTTTCAATCAAAGCATCCTCTTCTATGTCTGTCTCATCTTCAATTTCCTGTCCAATCATCACTTCAATAATATCCTCTTGTGTTACAATACCTTCTGTACCGCCATATTCATCCAAAACAATGGCCATATGCTTTTTTTCCTCCAGCATTTTATGAAATACCCATTCGGTATTATTAAATTCATACACACGAAGCGGATTCATATCACTATAATTTGCCAGCGTTTTTTCTTTGTCATCGCTCCAGGCAATTAAGTATTTGGAATGAAAAACCCCGACAATATCATCGACATCCTCTCCAAAAACCGGATATCGTGTAAACGGACTGGAAAGAACTAATTCTTTGACCTCCTGGTAGCTTGCTTCATGCTCCAGACCGACAATTTCGACACGGGGGGTTTTAAGAACATCCTTTACATTCAAATGATAAAAATCAAATACACCTCGAATCCGTGATGACTCCTCTTTTTGAAAAGCTCCTTCTGAGTCTGCAATATCAACAATTGCCCGCAGTTCTTCCTTGGAAACAGATTCAGCCTGTACTTCTCCTTTGGATAGTGCACTGGTAATCAAGCTTGTCAATCCATTTAATAAAAAGGTGACTGGTTTAAGGATAAATACAACCGCCTGGATAATTGGGTATACGATAAATGAAATACGGTTTGGAAAACTGGCTGCCACAGATTTTGGCAAAACCTCTGAGAATACAATAATGGTGACTGTAATAACAGCTGAAGCAATACCTATGTTCCAACCATAGTCTATTGCAATGATTGTAACCAGTGTAGGAAGGATAATATTTGCAATATTATTTCCAATTAAAATAGCTGTAATAAATTCACTGGGCTTAGAAATAAGATGAAGAATTTTTTCTGCTTTTTTATTTCCATCGTTTGCCTTTGCCTGCAACTTAACTTTGTTTGCCGCAGTTAAGGCTGTTTCACTTCCTGAAAAGAAAAAAGAGACAAATAATAAGAAAATGATCGCAATGATCACGAGTAAATTCCTCCTAAATAAGATAAAGTTTTTAGTGTGCTGATAATGCTTTCTAAGTAGAGATAAAAAGATAGCTTTCCTCGATTTGAAAACTATCTTTTCTATACTTGTCGGGTCTTAAAATTTATATTTATAATAAATTCTGAATGAACACCCGGATAACATCCGCTCCGCCGATAAGTGTTCCTAAGGAGCTTCCAATATTGGCAAATACGACAACAAGCAGAATGCGTGTTACTTTGTTATTCCAGAAGCCTTTTACAGAATGCACATCATCTGCTAATGAATCAAAATCTCCTACATTTGGCCGCTTAATATAAGCCTGAACGAATCCTGCAAACCACCCGGCTGCAAGTAATGGATTCAGCGAAGTAAATGGCGCTGCGACAAATGCTGTTAAAGCAGCTAATGGATGTGCCAACGCTACAAATGCTCCGATAGCTGAGAGCGAGCCATTCCATAGCACCCAGCTGATTGTTTGTTGCCAGCCTGCGGACGGGTTCATCATAAATGTATAAGCAATAACCCCAATAATTAGAATAGGGATTGTCCATCCGATTATTTTCGGCCACTTTGATTTTGGCGGGCGCTCCCGCAGCTTTTCTAAATCCTGGTCTTTTTCAATTTCTTTTGTAATACCTGGAACATGCGCAGCGCCAAGTATAGCTACAACCTTCTCACCCGGAGCTTCTTTAATTTTTTGTGATAAATACTGGTCCCGTTCATCAATTAATGGCTTCTTTAAGTCTGGAAAATGCTCGGTAAACTCCTGAAGCATCGCATTAATCGTATCCTGCTGCTTCATTTTTTCTAATTCTTCTTCAGAAATTTCCTCTCTGCTGAAAATACTTCCAAATACCTGCATTAGCAGCATTGCCTTTCCTTTAAAGCTGATGTTTCCCCAAATTCTTGAGAATGTAATTTGAATATCCCGATCAGCTAAAACAAGCTCTGCACCTGTTTCTTCTGCAGATTCTATACCTTGTATCATTTCTTCTCCCGGGCGAATGCCGAATTGCTTAGCCATCCGCTTCTGAAAGGAAGAAACCGCCAAGTTCATTAATAGCATCACTGCTTTTTTATCCCGGATGACTTGAAAGATATCTGTGTTTTTCCATTTATTATTATCCTTCACAGATTGAAAACGCTGGGCGTCCAGCTCAATACATACAGAATCTGGATGCTCTCTTTCAATGACTTCCTTAACCTGCTCCGCACTATTTTTCGAAACATGGGCTGTCCCAATTAAAATATATTCTTTCCCATTTAAATGGATTCTTGTGATATTCTCCTCACTCATGTACCATCCTTCTTCCTGCTATGATAAAATCCAAAGCATTGTTCCTTTTTAAAGTTTGTATAACCTATTGTAATACATTTTCAACAAATAATTAAACATCAGCTCACAAATAACGTATGATATAGGAAGTAAGATAATAAAATGATTAAAAGTGCATGTTCAAAAAGCTGCCAGAGGAAGTCTTACAGGTTCATGTGAAATGCCTTTTTGAACATCCTCTAAAAAAGACACAAATATGGAGGATTACTTATGTTTCACTATCAAATAAATGAAGATTTGGTGATACGGCAGCTGCAAATGTCCGATGCGAATGCCTTATTTAGAACGGTAGAAAAATCCAGAGGCGAACTTCGTGAATGGCTTCCCTGGATTGAGACGACAAAAAAACCGGCGGATTGCTTAGCCTTTATTGATTTATGTCTTCAGGGCGCCCAGCGCAGACAGTCGCTCAATCTTGGTATTTTTAATCAGGATAAGCTTATTGGCTGTGTGAATTATAATTTTATTGATTGGCAAAATGGCAGCACCTCCATCGGTTACTGGTTAGATCCCGACTATCAAGGAAAGGGTGTTATGACAGCAGCTGTTCAAGTGTTGATTGATTATGCTTTTTACACATTACAGCTAAATCGGGTTGAAATCCGGGCAGCAACACATAATAAAAAAAGCAGAGCCATTCCAGAACGGCTCCGTTTTCAAAAAGAGGGCATTATCCGGCAGGGAGAATGGTTATACGATCATTATGAAGATTTAGTTGTTTATGGGCTCTTGGCAAGGGAATGGACACATTAATACTTTAAAATACAACAATTTTTGACACTGCTTTATTTCTGCGTTTCTCTCATTTTCACTTCAATAATTTCTTTTGTACTGGTTTTAAAATAAATATCAATAATCACGCCAAATTCTTTTTCCTTACCGACCAGCCATAGCTTAAATGTTTCGACAGTTTGTTCTCCTTCTGTTTGTCTGCCTACATGCAAATAATCTACAATTTTATCTTGAGGATATTTCGCCTTGACTTCTTTCATGGCAAACTGTCCCCATTCTGCATATTCCGGTTCTTCTGCATTCACCCATGTCCCGATCAGCAAAGGAATGATAATAATACCGGCAAAAATAAGCGCTCGATACATTCGGTTCATCATGCCACCTCCTAATTAACATTAGCTTTTGTTATTTTTATGTTTTTATGCTAATCAGATGCTCGCATTTATTTCCCGGGAAATGGGCGCACTGCTTTTCTGTAAATAGTTATCCACAAGGCAATAACTCTATAATTTCTTGCAACGCTAAAAAAACAGGCTGTGCTTTACCACAGCCTGTTCGATTATTTCATCTGCACCCCATGCAGGTGAGCAAAGATACCTTTTTTCTGTAAGAGTTCCTCATGTGTTCCTTCTTCTTCAATGCCTTTTTTCGTCACAACCATAATGCGATCTGCCTCTTTAATTGTCGCAAGACGGTGGGCAATAACAAGTGTAGTACGGTCGGCTGCAAGCTCGTTCAATGCTTTTTGAATGATCATCTCTGTTTCTGTATCAAGTGCCGAGGTGGCTTCATCCAAAATTAGGATTGGTGGATTTTTCAAGAACATACGCGCAATCGCTATACGCTGTTTTTGACCTCCTGACAGCTTCAGTCCCCGCTCTCCGACCTGTGTTTCGTAACCGTCTGGAAGCTCATTGATAAAGTCTTCCATATGTGCACGTTTGGCCGCAAGCTCTATTTCCTCATTCGTTGCTTCTAAATTACCATAAGCAATATTCTCACGCAGCGTTCCAGTAAATAGAAATACATCCTGCTGAACAACACCTATATTGCTACGGAGGGATTCCTTTGTCATATCCCGGATATCCATTCCATCAATCGTAATCGATCCCTCATTCACATCATAAAATCTTGGGATTAACGCAGAGATAGTGGTTTTCCCTGCACCAGATGGTCCGACAAAAGCAACTGTTTCTCCTGGATTAATATGAAAGCTGATATCATTTAGAACAGGTTTTTTCGTTTTATCATAGCTGAAGCCGACTTGATTAAATCGGATATCTCCTTTTAAATCACTGACTACTGTGGCATCCGGCTTGTCCTCGACATCCGGATTCACTGCCATCATATCTGAAAAACGTTTGAAGCCTGCCATTCCTTTTGGATACAGCTCCAAGAGTGCTGTAATTTTATTAATCGGTGTTGTTAATACATTTACAAACAAGATAAAACTGACTAATTCTCCATAGCTGAGACGATCCGTATAAGTGAACCAGGCACCTACTACAAGTACAAGCAGTGTCATTAAACGCATAAGCAGGAAAATATTCGAATGAACAATTCCCATTATTTTATACGCTCCTACCTTCACAAGGCGGAACTTTTCATTATTCTCCTGGAAGCGTTCCTTCTCAAATTCTTCATTTGTAAAGGATTGTACAACGCGCACACCTGAAACAGCGTCTTCTATCCTCGCATTAACTCCCGCAATATTTGCATACATTTTCCTCCATGCCTTATTCATGCGAATGTTTCCAAACGTAATAAGGAAAATCAATAGAGGTACAGTAATAAGAACAATAAGTGCTAAAACTGGATTAATAGTGAACATAATAAAGAATGCACCCATAAATGTCATAATCGAGATAAAGAAATCCTCTGGACCATGATGAGCCAGCTCTCCTAAATCGAATAAATCATTGGTAATACGGCTCATAATATGACCTGTTTTCGTATTATCAAAGAAACGAAAAGATTGTCTCTGTACCTGATAGAATAAATCCCGGCGCATGTCTGTTTCTATATTAATACCGAGCTTATGCCCTAAATAGGAAACAACATATTGCAAGTAAGTACTGATAATATAAATAATCAACAGCAATACAGAGGTGACAACAATAGCATTCCAGTCCTGACCAGGCAACAGCTGATCGATAAACCACTGAACAGCTACCGGAAATGCCAATTCAAGCAGTGCTACAACTACTGCAGCTGAGAAATCTATAATAAATAACCGCTTATGTGGTTTATAATATGAAAAAAATTGACGCAGCATTCTTATCTCCCTTTCTTTTGTTTTTTTATAATGGTAAGCACATATTAATGAATTATATATTTAATCTCTTATGAAAACAATATACTTAACTTCATATTCGAATAAAAAACGCAGGCCACAGCCGATTTTAAAATGCAGAGACTTACTCGAAATCTTAATTTGCAGTCTAATTTAGCTGCCCTTGAATAAGAATAAATTTCCGCTAAAATGATACTTTTCCAATGTACTGAGAAAGTTTGTCCCAGTCCGTGCATACCATTAAAAAAGGGGGGCGTTTCACGTGAAACCAATGAAGCTTATTTGCTATCTGGTGGGGTTTGTTTTTCTCGTTTCCGGACTGATGAAATTTATAGACCTGTCGATGGTCAGCAGTTTTGAACAGATGGGGGTGCCTTTATCTAATTATGTTTATTTTTTTGTAGCTCTTTTCGAAGTGATGGCGGGGATGCTATTAATCGGCAGAATATTTATCCACATATCCATTATTCCGCTTATCTTTATTATGCTTGGTGCACTCTTTTTTACAAAGGTGCCTGTTCTGACTGGCGATGGAGTATTCGCATTTCTCTTTGCATCGCGATTAGATATTACGTTACTTATATTGCTCATCTTCCTTTGGACACAACGCAAGGAAAAAGAAGCCTTTACTTAACTTTCCCACAACCAGATTGTGGACAACATCTGTGTAATTCTAAAAACCTGTATATATCCTATGGATAAACCAACTTTACCCACAATTATATCCACATATGCACAAATGTTCGCCGTTATCTTGTATAGGAACATGTTTTCCACACTAAATATAGAAAAAAGAATAATATTTATCCACCGTTTGTGCATAATTCTTTATTTCTGTGGATAATTAACAAACACAAAAAGAATGGATGATTCTTCTTTTCATCCATTCTTCTCTCATTATTCTTGAACCTCCAGCACAATCTCCGTTTGATTAAGCTCCCCGTCCCGATAATAGTCTACTTTTATATGATCTCCAACGTCTTTCTGCTCGTAAAGGATTTTTCGCAAATCAATCGTGTTATACACAGGCTCGCCATCTAACGCTACAATGACATCATATTGTTCAATACCTGCTTTATCCGCTGGAGATGCGTTTTCCACACTCCATACATATACACCGCCATCTACTTCTAATGGCAGCTGCAAAGTATTTCTCCATTCATACTGAGGCAGCTCCTCAATTGAATAAATCTCTACACCTAAAAATGGACGGACGACTTCACCATGCTCCTCCAGCTCCTGCATAACAGGAAGAGCACTATCAATTGGAATCGCAAATCCTATCCCCTCTACTGCTTCTTCATTAATTTTCATGGAATTAATCCCAATTAATTGTCCATATAAGTTAATCAGTGCTCCGCCACTATTTCCCGGATTAATCGCTGCATCTGTCTGAACAACTTCTGCCTGCCAGTCAGGCTGCCCATCAAAATTAAAATCCATTGGAATTGTGCGCTCTGTTCCACTGATTACTCCTTGGGTAACTGTGCTCGATAAGTATGCTCCTAACGGGTTTCCAATAGCAATCGCGGGCTCTCCCACTTTTAAATTTGCTGAAGAGCCTACTTCCATTGCCTTATCTTTATTTCCACTCTCCATTTTAAGTACTGCTAAGTCTGTAAATAAATCACTTCCAATAATATCTGCTTCCATATGTGTATCATCATACATAATAACTTCCACTGCATCTGCATCTTCAATAACATGGTGGTTTGTTACAATATACGTTTCACCATTCTCTACTTTATAAATAACACCTGACCCAGTCCCTGCTTCAATACCATCTGCACCGGCTCCCCATGAAACATTCTGCTGAATATTGGTAATGCCGACTACAGCCGGGGTTACTTGTTCAATAATATCTGTCAGCTGCGTGGAGACATCTACCTGCATTGGCTGACCTGCTGAATCATCATTGCTGCCGGAAGTCTCATTGTTTTCTTCTTCAGCAAGATTTGCCTGCTCAGTATTCTCATTATTAAGAAAATCAGGGTTAATAAGCATCACAAGTATTCCACCAATGATAATACCTAATAATAGCGGGACAAGCCATTTATTTTTATTGCCTGGCGGCTGTGGTGGCTGTGGCTGATCCTGTTGATCATTATATTCCATATATCCTTCTCCTTATCAATTTATCTACCTAAGTATTCCCAAAATTCCTTTAGTACTAAACCCATAATTCCTACTTCTTTATTAAATAAAAAGGACTGCATTGGGCGGCTAATTTCAGTTTATGCATAAATGAAATTTTTATCCCAATACAGGCCTCTGTACCTTTTCCTTTGAGAAATTCTATCCCGTTCAGACACGCTCCGTTACAGTACTGACCTCGTAAAGCGGTGTTGGTGCTTCGGGGTCTGTATCATGCAGTTCTAATTCAATTCCCCGTTCAACTAGAATCTGATTGACAGACATGCGCGCCAGATCCTTCATATTATTGTCTAAGCTAAGGTGAGCTAAATAAATCCGCTTGGTGCGGTTAGAGATAATATCCGCCAGAGCGAGGCCGGAATCTTCATTTGAAACGTGCCCGGAGTCACCCAGAATACGTCGTTTTACATTCCATGGATAACGCCCCATCCGCAGCATCTCTACATCATGATTCGCCTCAAATATATAAGCATCTGCATCTTCGACAGTTTTCTTAATCCGTTCAGATACGTAGCCTAAATCTGTAACCAGTGCAACCTTTTGCCCGTTACTGCGGAAGGTATAAAACATTGGTTCTGCAGCATCATGAGATACACCAAAGGATTCGACTTCTATATCACCAAAGCTCCGGACCGATTCCATATCGAATTGAAACTTTTGGTCAATTGTCAGTTTGCCAAGGGAATTATCCATTGCCTGCCATGTTTTCTCATTTGCATAGATAGGCAGATTATACTTTCGGGCAAAGATACCCAGACCTTTAATATGGTCACTATGCTCATGTGTTACAAGAATTCCGTCAAGACGTGACGGATCAACATCAATCTCCCCAAAAAGTCCATCCATCTTTTTTCCGCTTAAGCCAGCGTCTACCAACAGGCGCTGCTGTTCTGATTCTATATAAAATGCGTTGCCTGTGCTCCCTGATGCAAGCACACTAAAACGTAAGGTCATTCTGACTCACTCCTAAAAGGCTCAATCTTATTCTCTATGACAGAAATAAGGTTATCAGCTAGAGAATCATCCTCATCCGCCATTAAATAGAGTTTTCTTAAATAATTATCCTCTAGCATTTTCACAAGATAATCTTTATAATTGCCAGAATACGTAGAGGATTCGGCTGCATTAACAAAATAATCACGCTCATCATCTACAGTTATTTTATAGGTCGGTGCGAATACTTGCGTTCCCTCTTCCGCTTCCGCAATTCTTGAGTAATAGCCATAGCTGACATCTGTTATATCATCTTCTGCATTTAAATAACGACTTTGAAGCAAGGAACTAATAGCAATCTTAGGAGTATTTAAGGTTGGGCTTCCCTGTGTATCTGTCTCCCCTAACATGGTTTGTGTATAATGTGTAATTTCATTATTATCATTAACATAAAAAGTAAGCATTGCATGTCGATTTAAGTAAATTGGATGCCCTTCCTTATTTTGAAAGAAAACAATAATATTTAAATCATCGTCCCATGCTCCAAAGGAAAAGTCGGATACATCTAGAATATAAGGGCTGACCAGACTGGAAAGCGTTTCTTCATCCGCATTGTCAGGAATCTTTAATGGAGAAGAAAACTCTACTATTAATAATTTACTGTCCAGGGTCTTCTCGGCCTTGATATCCTTGTTATCATTTAAATTACTGATTTCCGATCCTGTAAATTTCTTTTGTGCGGAGGAAATATAACTCAGTTCCGGGACCTCAAAATCAACATCAGCAGAAATAGTAATGTTTTCCTCTCTCAGCTCTTCGTCCAGGTCCATATTACTCGTATCCAGCTCTGGAATATTCATTTCATCCTGTTTGCTGATAAATTGATATAGTAAATACCCATTCAGGACAAGGAAGCTGAGGATAAACAGTGTTTTAATATGTGACCATCGCATCTCAGCTTCCTCCTTCAACGTTCTGTGTTCCTGTATTTTTTTCTGGTACTGCTGACCAGCTGTCATTCACACGCTGGTACCAATCCGGCTCTAATAATACATAGTCCTCACCATTAACATCCTTTTCAACCGTCAAACGATATCCAATCTGCACATCCTGAATATCTGCTATATTTTTACTCTGCTGAATGCTCGAAATGATTTCATCGCTGTCTCTTAATTTTTTGCTGGATGTATTAGCAACAGTATCCAATGTTATCAATGAACGGGTGTATTCACTCAATTGATCACTCTGCCATCTTTGATAAATTGTTGATAAATCCATATAAGAATTATTTATAACAGGATATTGAAACCGATACAAACGGTAAGTAACACTGTCATTCGTATAGCTGTCCAGACGATAATCATCTGTAAACCCTGCATGTTCATTAATATTTTCCAAGCTTTGCTGAAAGACACTTTTGTCTACCGGTTCTTTATTCCACTCAGCAACATTGATAAACTTCATCCCATGCCCTGTAATATTTAACTGTCTATCATCTGTCCGATACATAATTGATTCCGGAGCAGATTTCGATTCACTCACCAGATTGGGACGAGTGAACATGATATTTCTAACATCAGCAGAATTAGTCCTATCAAAGGTATACTTAAATGATTCCATTGATTTTTCTTCAACTGGAATATATATATTTCTGGCAGTCTCCGTCAATAAATAATTTTCTTCAAATTTTTTATCTGTCAGATTACTAAACATCGACAGCAATTGCTCATAGTTTGTCGTAGAATGGATAGTGCCTTCAACTGCTTCATCCCCATCCAAAGAAACAAAATAAACCTTTAATAACTGATCTTCTTCTTGTAATTGAATATAAAACCGATCTACATAAAAGTTCATATTTTTCGACAATGTACGGTCTATATTTAAAATATTTTCAAATAAAGATAATGGAACTCCTGTTGGAAATATAATTTCTACTTCTGCATCAGCAGTCTTTTCTTCTGCATCTGTACTTTGCAAATCGGTAATTTCCCATGTCTGGATATCTTCAAATAATTCGGCACTATCTTCTGGATCCACATAGCTGTAGAATTCTCCGTTTATTTTAAAAACAACGTCATTTGGTTTTATAACATCATTTTCTTGCTTTTGCTCGCCGCCCAGATCAGCTTTATCAACCGACTCATCGTCATTTAGCGGTTCATACTCTGCTCGATAATTCCACATTCCAAAAGTGAGAATTAAGCTCGTTCCTATTAATATAATCAGCAACAATGATTTTGCAGTCTCTAACTTCATTTGCCTTTCCCCCGCTTCGAACCCATGAGTGGCAAGGTAAATAGAATTGTCGTTCCACGCCCTTCTTTACTTTGCGCCCAGATTTTCCCGTGATGGGCTTCTACAAGCTCTTTCGTGATAGCCAGACCAAGACCGGTGCCTCCAAGCTTTCTTGTTCTGGCGCGATCGGCACGGTAGAAACGATCAAATATTTTATCAAGCTTATCATATGGAATACCCACACCTTCATCCAGAATACTAATAATAACAATATGACGTCTTACATCGAGATTTACACGAACCTTTCCGCCTTCCGGAGAGTATTTGAAAGCGTTGGTAATAATGTTGTCAAACACCTGGGTAATTTTATCTCTATCCATCCATACAAATGATTTTCCTTTTGGTATATTACGCTCTAACGTAATTGTTTCGGGCAGATTCATTTCGTACCGGTCCAAAACCTGATGCACATAGCTCATGAATTCGGTTCTTTCCTTGTGCATCGGCAATTCATCCGAATCCATTTTAGATAGCTGCAGCAGGTCGTTTACCATCCGGATCATACGGTCTGTTTCTTTCTGTGTGACCTCTAAAAATCGCGGCGCAATTTCTTTGTTTTCCCAAGCGCCATCAGATAACGCTTCTAGATAACTTTTCATTGTTGTCAGCGGCGTCCGGAGCTCATGTGACACATTCGACACAAAGTCTCTGCGTTCCTGATCAATTTTCTCCTGCTCAGTAACATCACTAATCACGGTGATAAAACCAGTCGTTTCTTCTTCCTCATCAACAACTGTAGAAAAATTAGCCCGTATAATAAACGGCGTTTCTTCATCACTGAAATCAATAATTATCGAACCGCTATCCGGCAGCTTACTGATATCGACAACTTTTTCTTCCAGCTTTAAAACATCAATTAAGTCCTCTCCAATGACATCATCCGGATTTAAACCAATCATTCTGGCTGCAGCATCATTCATCAATGTTACGGCCCCAGACTCGTCTGTAGCAATAACCCCGTCACTCATATAGGAAAGAACAGAGCTTAATTTCCTCCGCTCCTCTTCAATGGTGGCATAGGAGTGCTTCAGTCTGCTGTTTAAATCATTAAATGCCTCCGCCAGCTGTCCGATTTCATCCCGGCCATAGATCTCGAGCTGCTGTGTAAAGTCTCCATTCGACATAATCAATGCTTGTTCACGCATTTCCTGAATCGGTTTAGTAATTGTACGTGCTACCAGAATCCCAAGTATTGCCGAGATACTTATCGCTAAGATGGAGCCCTGGAGAAAGATATTATTAATTCCTTCAATCTGATCATAAACCTCCTCCATAGAGGCTTTAAATTGAATTGCGCCGACTGTATTTCCTTCATCTCCGACCAACGGTTCCACATGTACATAGACTCTGCTATCTGTCTCCCGGTCAAAATATGGTTTTTGCTGGGATTTATCGAAAAGTAAGGTATTCCTTACATCGATATCTGTGGTTTTTCTCCCGATTTCCGATCTCCCATCGATCCGGTTTGTCCCTAAAGTCCTTCTTTGATTATCATATACATGGATTGTCGTTGCCAGATTATCTGTGTTGACATCATCAATAATTGTCTGAATTTCCTGCTCTAAACTCGGATCTTCTTCAGAACGGTCTCTTATAAAGGCTTGTTCCAGATTATAGCTCAGCATTTCGACACGCTCATTAATTGATTGTTTAAAGGTCGTCGTCAAGTCATCTTCCAACCTGTTGGTAAAAAAAGACCCAATAACCTGTACAGCTAAGATTAGCAGCAGGATGTAAATAATAATAAACTTTAACTGGATCGATCTGAAAAAACCAACTTTATTCATCATGCCTTACTCCTGCTCAGGATTACGTAAATAATACCCGACACCTCTTCTTGTTACAATCCATAATGGGTTACTAGGGTTTTCTTCAATTTTTTCACGCAAACGGCGGACCGTAACATCTACAGTACGCACATCTCCAAAATAATCATAGCCCCACACAGTTTCTAACAGGTGCTCCCGTGTCATTACCTGTCCGATATGACGTGCCAAATAGTGTAAGAGTTCAAATTCACGATGGGTTAATTCAATTTCTACTCCTTTACGAGAAACAACATACGCATCCGGATGAACGGCTAAATCTCCGATGACAATATCCTTCGTTGTTTTTGCCGGCTCTTCTGTAACATTCTCACGACGCAGATTTGCTTTGACACGTGCAATTAATTCACGATTGCTGAATGGTTTGGTTACATAGTCATCTGCACCCAGTTCTAATCCAAGCACTTTATCAATTTCTGCATCCTTTGCAGTCAGCATAATAACCGGGATACTCTGTGTTTTACGCACTTCACGCAAGACCTCATTCCCGTCTTTTCCAGGCAGCATGATATCTAGTAAAATTAGATTAGGGCGCTCTGATTCTGCGAGTTCAATCGCTGTATCTCCATCATTTGCCACCACTACCTGATAGCCTTCTTTTTCTAAGTTAAATTGTAATATATCTGCAATTGGCTGTTCATCATCGACAACTAATATTTTTTGACTCATTGGTTGCACATCCTTTTTTAGTTAAATAATTTATAAAAATGTTATTAGATTGGAATTAAAATTTTGCCTTTATAGCCTTCGCTACTGAAAAACACTACGCTTTTCCACAGGATTTTCCGTGTTTTTCCTCCGCTAATTATAGTGCTTAACCGTGGAATAAATGATTTTTATACAAATATCAAAAGATTTATTAATTATACTTCTGGTATTTGTATAAAATAATTTAATTGGATTCACTAAAATATAAATCCATATTATGAACAATGCTATTTCTATAAAGTCTATAGAAATAGAGACTTACTCTCTCTATTTTAACGTAAAACAGCGCTTCTGTCTTGTTGGCTGAATATAAATATACATTAGAAAAAATTGGATACATTATTTTTCAAAACTTACTTCATTCTATTTTTACGGAGTGCCAGAAAAATAATCAGTCCAAAAGTAATATAGATTATAATTGCTGCTATCCCTAACCATGTATAGAGGCGGAAAAATTCAATTAGCTGATAGATAACACCAAAAACTATAAAGATATAAAAAATAAAATAACCAGGCTTCTGCTTGCCTCTTTTTAAGAAAGAATAGACAAGCGTCGCTGCCAAAAAGGTGAAAATGATTAACATAATAATCGATAATATTAGCATAAAAACATCGAACTCTGCCCCTGGCTGGACAAAATTCATCGCTATCTCTCCTTTATCACTTTCCCTCATTTTAACATAGATTAGAACGTTCATTTTTCTCCGCACAGGAAAAGGAGCTGATCGCAAAAATCAGCTCCTTTTCCTACATTCATTACTTTATTATGGACGATACACACTTCTTACTACGTTTGTCTGCGAACGATCTGGACCAACAGAGAAGATAGATAATGGAATTTCTGTCAGCTGAGAAATCCGCTCCAGGTAGTGACGCGCATTGGCTGGAAGTTCATCCAATGTCTTCACTCCAGTAATATCCTCTGTCCAGCCTGGCATTTCTTCATATACCGGCTCACATTCTGCTAATGCTTTTAAGCTTGCAGGAAATTCTTTAATAATTTCCCCTTTGTAGCGATACGCAACGCAGATTTTTAATGTTTCAATACCAGTCAGTACATCAATGGAATTTAGAGATAAATCCGTAATTCCGCTCACACGGCGTGCATGGCGGACAACGACACTGTCAAACCAGCCTACACGGCGCGCGCGTCCTGTTGTTGTACCATATTCACGCCCGACCTCACGAATTTGATTTCCCACTTCATCATGTAATTCTGTTGGGAAAGGACCATCACCAACACGTGTTGTATATGCTTTTGACACACCTACAACATGATTGATTTTTGTTGGGCCTACACCAGAACCAATCGTCACACCACCTGCAATCGGGTTAGAAGACGTTACAAACGGATACGTACCTTGGTCAATATCAAGCATAACACCTTGTGCACCTTCAAACAGGACACGTTTGCCCTCATCAATAGCGTCGTTTAAAACAACAGATGTATCTACCACATAAGGAGCCATTTGCTGCCCATATTCATAGTACTCGTCTAAAATATCCTCGACTTGAATGGAATCGGACTCATATACTTTTTCAAATAAACGATTCTTTTCTTTTAAATTCTGTTCTAATTTTTCACGGAAGGCTTCTTTATCCATTAAATCAGCAATGCGGATACCGACACGTGCTGCTTTATCCATATAAGCAGGGCCGATCCCTTTTTTCGTCGTACCGATTTTATTAGCACCTTTTTCTTCTTCTTGAAGAATATCCAGCTTCAAATGGTATGGAAGAATCACATGCGCGCGATTACTGATACGAAGATTATCTGTAGAAACATTACGCTCATGTAAATAAGCAATTTCTTCTACAAATGCTTTTGGATCGATAACCATTCCGTTTCCAAGAACACAGGTTTTTTCACTAAAGAAAATTCCTGATGGTATTAAATGTAACTTGTACGTTACATCATCAAATTTAATCGTATGGCCAGCGTTATTTCCGCCTTGATAACGAGCAACTACTTCTGCATTTTGAGATAGGAAATCGGTAATTTTACCTTTCCCTTCATCTCCCCATTGCGTACCTACAACTACTACTGAGGACATGGTGCACCTCCAAGATTGATTTTATATATGAAACTTTTTGTCCTGCCTATTTTTTGCCTTTTGATAATATACACAGCTGAACAATCATTTATCATTATTTGTATTTTACTCACTAGTTAATATTTTATCAGTTAAAAAAATAAACGTCAATGTAGAACACGAACGTTGTTTTTCATTTTAACTTTATCATACGCTTAATTCGTCTGTTTATATTTGTTGCAGCTTTAAAAACACGAACTAAATACAATAACAAAAATGGTAATGTTCGGATTTCATCTATAAATATAAAAAGGCAACCCCAATATAATTATTGGAGCCGCCTTTCAAAAGGACATCTCTATTTATTCAATACCTTCTGTCCATTCAGCTACTTTGTCCTGGTTAGCTTCTACCCAATCAGCAGCTGCGTCTTCTGGAGCAGCGCCTTCGTTAATAGCTAGCATAACCTCTTCCATATCATCTGTATCCCAATAGAAGTTATCTAATACTTGATATGCTTCCGGAGCGTCGTCTTCTAAGCCTTCACGAACCATTGTTTCAATAGATTCTGCTTCACCGAAAACACCTTCCGGGTCTTCAAGATATTTCAAATCATATTTTTGGAATTTCCAGTGTGGAGACCATCCAGTAACAACAATCTCATCTTCATTATTAATAGCACTGCCTAATTCTGTGGCCATTGCACCACTGGAAGAAGTTTGTACAGTCCAGCCATCCAGATTATCATATTCTTCCACTGCATTTTCAGCAGCATTTACAACACCAGCACCAGCTTCAATACCTGTAATGGTTTGACCTGCTTCATCGGTTAGATCTTCAATAGAATCTACATCCATATATTCCGGTACGACAAGACCAATTGCTGCTCCTTCTAAGTTAGGTCCAAGCTGTTCAACTTGGTCACCATAAGCTTCGAATTGCTCGGCATGTGTTCCTGGTAACCAGGCAGCTACCATTCCGTCTGCTTCACCGCTTGCAACTGCTTCCCACATAATGGCATTATCAAGTGGGGTTAATGTCACATCATAACCTAAATCCTCCAGTACTTTTCCGACAACATTTGTAGAGGCTACCTCTGTATCCCACTCTACATAGGCTAATTCGATTTTGCCATCTACTCCGCCTTCTGCAGAATCACTATCTCCGCCATCGCTGTCATTACTTCCACAACCAGCAACAACTAGTCCAAGTGCTAATGAACCAATAAGTCCTGCACGTTTCAGACTCCATTTAGACATAAATAAAACTCCCCTTTTCTTAAAATTATTTTTTCTATATTGACACTTTTCATATCAACAGAGGAATGAACCACTCTTAATTGAAAAGATTGTCATGCAGATTTATCTTTTTGCTTTATTCATATTTTGTGTAATACGGTCAATAATAATCGCCAGAATTACAATTCCGATACCAGCAACAAATCCGGTACCGACAGATGCACGTTGGAGAGAAGAAAGCACTTGACTTCCAAGTCCCGGCGCACCAATCATTGACGCAATTACAACCATTGAAAGTGCAAGCATTACCGTCTGGTTAATACCAGCCATAATCGTTCCTTTTGCCATAGGTAATTCTACTTTAAACAGCTTCTGTGACCCTGTAGCACCGAATGAATCAGATGCTTCAATTAAATCATTAGAAACCTGGCGGATACCTAAGTTTGTAAAACGAACAGTCGGCGGTGTCGCAAAAATAAGAGATGCGAATACACCCGGAACCATCCCGATTCCGAAGAATGCTACCGCCGGGATTAAATATACGAATGCCGGCATTGTCTGCATAAAGTCTAATACTGGTGTAAGAATCGAATTGGCAATTTTGCTTTTTGCCATTAATATTCCCACTGGTACACCAATAATGACAGACAATAAACTTGCTAAAATAACCAAAGTCACTGTAGACATTAACGCATCCCATAATCCCTGGTTATATACAAACCATAGACCAACGATAGAGAACACTGCTAATCCTAACTTCTTACCGGAAACAAAGAATGCAATCACGGCAACAATTAAGATAAACAGAATTGGCGGGATACCTGGTAGAAGATCTCCAGATACAAAGTCCATAAAATCGCCAAAATGGTCTTTAATTGGTTCGAAAAGAAATGCAAATGTATTTTGAATCCAGCTTGTCGCTGATTCAGTCCATTCTGCTAATGGTATTTTATCCATAAAATCAAGCATCTATATTCACCTCACCATCATTTGCAAGTGCGGCCAATACCGCTCCCCGGACAATAATTCCATTTAAACGATTATCATCGCCCACAACTGCAATCGGGATAGGAGTATCATAAATCATAGAGAAAATTTCTTGCATCGGTGTATCCGGTGCAACTTTTAATATATCTGTTTTTAAGATTTCTTTAATATCTGACACTTCCTTTTTACGAGCTTCGGAAGCATCGTCTGCTGTGACATAACCTTGTAATCGTCGTTTTTCATCAACAACAAGAATGCTTGAGATTCCTTCCTTGCGCATTCTTTCTAACGCTGCTCTAGGACCGTGCTTATCAATATTGATTGTCTCCGGACGCTTCATGATATGACTTGCAGTGAGGATTTTCGAGCGGTCTACATCTTCCACAAATTTCTCAACGTAGTCATTTGCCGGATTCATTAGAATTTCTTCCGGTGTTCCGATTTGTACAATAACTCCATCCTTCATTAACGCAATTCGATCTCCTAAACGAAGAGCTTCATCAAGGTCATGCGTAATAAAGATAATGGTTTTCTTCATCGTAGATTGTAAATCAATTAACTCATCCTGCATTTCTTTACGGATAAGCGGATCAAGTGCTGAGAAAGCTTCATCCATTAACAGTACTTTTGGATCGTTAGCCAAAGCACGGGCCAGTCCTACACGCTGCTGCATCCCGCCAGATAGCTGGCCAGGTTTCTGATGCATATAGTCACCTAATCCCACAAGCTTTAATGATTCTTCTGCACGTTTTTCCCGTTCAGCTTTATCAACGCCTTGTACTTCTAAACCGAATCCTGCATTTTGTAAGATGGTACGATGCGGAAAGAGCGCGAATTGCTGGAATACCATTCCTAATTTTTCACGACGTACTTGTCTTAATGCTTTTTTATCTAATGTCGCTAATTCTTTTCCATCAATAAGGATTGATCCTTCACTTGGATCAATTAAACGATTTACTAATCGGACTAAAGTAGACTTCCCACTACCTGACAGCCCCATTATGACGAATATTTCTCCTTCTTCTACAGAGAAACTGGCACGATTTACTCCGACAGTATTCCCTGTCTTTTTCAATATTTCTTCTTTGGTCATACCTTGATCTAACATTTTGATAGATTGGCCGATATTTTTACCAAAAATTTTAGACAGGTTTTTTGCTTCAACTACTGCCATATAATCACCTCTCTATTTTATTTTGATTGGTAGTACATCTGTTTGAAGGCAAATCAATCTATGGTGCTCCTGAACGGTTTATTCTGTAAACAAAAATAAATGAATCAACTATAGACTCATTTATTTTACGGCATCCATTTAGATGTGTTCACCTGTTTCTAGGCAACTCTATTTATTATAGGTATATTTATGGAAAATCTCAAACAGCCTATAACGCCGTTTCCCAAGAGTTTTAAGCAGTTTATCTCATCTGTTCCATACAATGTGATCTTTTCTGCCTTTTCCTGCGGTTTACTTTTAAATACTCTCTTATATTACAATTCGACATGTTTTATTACTCTAATATTTCCATCTTTTTTCATTGTTATTACGTGTTTTTCAAGTTATACCGTCTATACCTATTTAAAATATACAAAGCCAACACCAGGAGAAATGCAATTCCACCCATAATAATTCCTCCAAGCAAAATCATTTTTATCAGATCCCAGCCCACTTTTATATGTAAAATAAAGAAAATAATTAAAAAAATGCTTGAAAGAATTGTATATTTACCTAACAATCTTCCTTCCTGATTCAATTGCTCCAGCAGCTGTTCCTGGTTTCCTTCCATTGACAAGGCTTCCGGCGAGCCCTGAAAAACCGCCATATAATCGAGCGCATCGACCAGTTCCCAGCCCTCGTCTGTTTGAGGCATAGCTTCGTCTGTATTTTGAAAAGACTGAAAATCTATATGATACTGTACCTCCTTAGGTTCATCTTCTTTCAATTGAAAAAGCAGGCCGCCCAATCGTAACTTCTCTACACTCCAGCCTTCTTTTGCAAGAGTTTCTAATTTCTCTGTCCCCGTATTATGAAAGAAAATTCTAGCAGGATTCCAAACAAATTTCTTCTTCACGAAATTCCACCTCTTTATAATCACTTAATCATGATATATCTTAAATTATTATCATTATACTAGATTTTCGACAATCCTTCCTGCCTCTTATATAGGGAAGCATATAAATGCATTGTCGTCCTCTCATATTTTAGAGTGCTTTGAAATCAGGTCACATTCACAATGGCTGTCTTTTCTATTTTATAATTACATTATTATAGAAGAATTAAGTTCTTCAAGTCCGTTAGCATTCCTTAAATTAGATTTTAATAAATTAGAAAAGGGTGTCTTTTTTAATTAATACAAATTTTCGTATTTGAAATAGTATTACAAATTTAGTAGCATTCTCACATTATTCGTTTAAATAAACCCTTTTGTATCAAGGTTTTACGTTTTTCGACAATTTTAAAAAATATGTATCTTTTCATGATTTTAAAATCAAATATATTTCTACAAACTTTTTCATGATATAATCAAGACTGACCTATAACACGAGAGAAAGGATGAAAAAAACCGATGAGTCGTTCAAACGAACATATCGAAAAGCCGCAGACAGCTATCAAGCCGCCTAATCCCCGACTTAAAAGCTGGAAAAGCGTCTTTAATAAACTTAAGAAAAATAAGTCGGCTGTTGTCGGCGGTGTTTTAATCATTTTACTTATCATTATTGCTCTTGTCGGGCCTTACTTAACCCCCTACGATCCTCTATATGATCAAGATGTAACCAATAAACTGGCTACACCATCTTCTGATCATTGGTTTGGAACAGATAACTTTGGAAGAGATATATTCAGCAGGGTAATCCAAGGAACTGGATTAACTCTAATGATAGGCTTTTTCTCTATCTTACTCGGGGCAACTATCGGGATATTTCTCGGCATTATCGCAGGATATTATGGAAAACGGACAGACAGTATTATCATGCGTATTATGGATGTTTTATTAGCATTCCCTAGTATTCTATTAGCTTTAACTATTGTTACTGTTTTAGGTGGTAGTATGTTTAATGTAATTATTGCTGTTGCTATTTCATCTATACCTATTTTCGCCAGAATTGTCCGGGGCTCTACTTTATCTGTGAAAAAGCTGGAGTATATTGATGCTATGAGAGCGCTGGGAGCCAGCGATTCCAGAATTATTTTCAAACATATTTTACCTAATATCACCTCTCCAATTATCGTTCAAGCTACGTTAAGTATTGCTACAGCGATTCTATCAGCCAGTGGACTTTCCTTCTTAGGTTTGGGTGCACAGCCTCCTACACCGGAATGGGGAGCGATGCTGAGTGACGGAAGAAACTACTTATATAACGCACCCCATGTAGCATTATTCCCGGGGCTTGCTATTGTCGTAGCTGTTTTAGCATTTAACTTACTTGGAGATGGATTACGTGATGCATTTGATCCAAAAACGAGAGAATAGAAAGAGGTGAACCATTTTGTTTCAATTTATCATTCGACGTATTTTACAAACGATACCTGTATTAATCGGTGTATCTATTATCGTGTTTAGTATGATGCATTTGGTTCCCGGAGACCCTGCGCAAGTAATTGCCGGCGAAGGTGCTCCACAGGAACAAATTGATAATATCAGAGAGCGGCTGGGCTTAAATGACCCGCTGCCAAAACAGTACTTAGATTATGTAACCAATGCTGTTCAAGGTGATTTAGGAACCTCGATGCGAAGCGGACGGGATGTCTCGTCTGAAATCGGCGCCAGATTTTGGGTAACTGTCGAACTCGCCTTTTATAGTACAGTATTAGCTGTATTTGTAGGATTAATTGTCGGTATTATTTCTGCCACACGTAAATATTCTGCAATTGATACAACACTTATGCTGATAGCTTTATTCGGTTTATCTATGCCAAACTTCTGGCTTGGTTTAATGTTAATTCAATGGTTTGCGATTGGAATTGATTTACCATCCTGGGTACCTTTCTTTAGTAATACAGCTTGGTTCAGCCCTTCAGGCTGGGGCAGCTTCAGTCAAATTGTCTTGCCTGTTATCACATTAGGTACAAGCAGTGCAGCCATTATTGCACGTATGACCCGCTCCAGCATGCTGGATGTTATTGGCCAGGATTATATCCGGACTGCCCGTGCCAAAGGGGTAAAAGAACAAATCGTTATTTATCGTCATGCATTGAAAAATGCACTGATTCCTATTGTTACTGTAGTTGGCTTACAATTTGGCGGACTTCTTGGCGGAGCTGTGTTAACAGAGTCTGTATTCGCTGTTAATGGGATGGGTAAATTAATTATCGATTCTATTCAGGCTCGTGATTTCCCAGTTGTTCAAGGTACCATTTTAGTTGCGTCACTTCTTTTCGTTTTTGTAAACTTAGTTGTAGACGTTGCTTACCGTTTATTGAACAAGCGAATTGATTTAGACTAGTATTCTTTAATTACTAGATTTTAGAAAGGAGCTACTTACTATGACAGGTGCACCTGACACTTCATATGATAATATATTAGAAATTAAAAATTTACAGACTTCTTTCTTCACAAAAGATTTAGAAGTAAAGGCTGTAGATGGCGTTTCATTTAGTATTCCAAAAGGGAAAGTACTGGGTGTCGTTGGAGAATCTGGTTCCGGTAAAAGTATTACCTCATTATCTATTCTTCGCCTGATTGAAGAACCGGGAAAAGTCAAAGGGGGAGAAATTCTCTTCAAGGGAGAAAACCTCTTAGATAAAAGCGAAGCACAGATGCGTAAAATCCGTGGTAATGAAATATCAATGATTTTCCAGGAACCAATGACTTCTCTTAATCCAACCTTTACCGTTGGACAGCAAATTGGTGAATCATTCCGTATTCATCAGGGACTCAGTAAGAAAGAAGCAAAGAAAAAATCTGTTGATATGTTAAAGCTTGTAGGAATTCCTTCTCCAGAGAAGCGTGTCGATCAATATCCTTTTGAGCTATCGGGCGGAATGCGCCAACGTGTAATGATCGCAATTGCTCTTGCATGTAATCCTGATCTACTTATTGCCGACGAGCCGACAACAGCCCTGGACGTAACAATTCAGGCACAAATTTTGGATTTAATGAAAGAATTGCAGGAAAAATTAGATATGGGTATTTTATTAATTACGCATGACTTAGGCGTTGTTGCCGAGACCTGTGATTATGTTGCCGTTATGTATTGCGGTAAAGTGGTTGAATTTACCGATAAGAAAACATTATTCACGGAACCAAAACATCCATATACTGTCGGTTTAATGGAATCTATTCCTCAATACGATCAAGATATTGAAGGAGATTTAGCAGTTATTAAAGGGTCTGTTCCCAGTCCTGCTGATATGCCTAAGGGCTGCCGATTTGCACCAAGATGCCCATTCGCAACGGATTTATGCCGAAATAAATTACCTGATTTAGAAACAGATGAAGATGGTAACCAAATTCGTTGCTGGATTTATTCTGATGAATGGGATGGAGATCCGGAGGTGAACGTTTATGAGCGATCAGAAAGTACTTCTTAAAGTAAATGACTTAAAACAATATTTCCCGATTAAAGGCGGGATTTTTGGACGTACTATTAATCACGTAAAAGCAGTAGATGACGTATCCTTTGAAATTTTCGAGGGAGAAACACTTAGTATTGTAGGAGAATCCGGCTGCGGAAAATCAACAACTGGACGAGCCATTCTCCGCCTGGATGAGCCGACTGCCGGGGAAGTAGAATTCGATAATACTAACATTCTTGAGCTGAACAAAAAAGAAATGAATAAATTCCGTAAAGATATGCAAATTATCTTCCAGGATCCATATGCTTCGATTAATCCTCGTCACACTGTACGACAAATCTTAACAGAAGCAATGGAAATTCAAAATGCTGTACCGAAAAAAGAAAGAAATGATCGTGTCAAAGAATTAATGGATACAGTTGGTCTCGGACCGCATCAGGCAGACCGCTATCCGCATGAGTTCAGTGGCGGACAACGTCAACGTATTGGTATCGCCCGGGCCTTATCAGTAAACCCAAGGTTAATTATTGCAGATGAAGCTGTTTCTGCGCTTGATGTGTCCATTCAGGCTCAGGTAATCAACTTATTAAAAAAGCTGCAGCGCGAATTTAAATTAACGTACCTTTTCATTTCCCATGATTTAGGTGTTGTTCGTCATATTTCCGATCGAATCATTGTGATGTACTTAGGAAAAGTGGTCGAGATAGCAGATAAAAATTCATTATTCACCAATAATATGCACCCTTACACAAAGGCTCTGCTGTCAGCAATACCTAGTACAGACGTTGAGAAGGAAAAAGAACGCATTATGTTAAAAGGAGATGTGCCTTCTCCGATTGATCCTCCAGAGGGCTGCCGCTTCCATACCCGCTGTCCATTTGCAACGGATTTATGCCGTACAAAAGTACCTAAACTTCGGAACACAGAAGGTATGAAGGACGGCCATCGTGCAGCTTGTCACCATATGGAGGCAATACGCTCCGGTGAACATCAGCCACAGGTGAATGCTTAAGCAACTTACCTGGGCATACCGACTATAGAGAGATTTCATGTATGCTATGTAATATTATAAAACCAATTGTTCGTTCATAGAGCTGTCATGCTTTTTGTAAATAAAAGCATGATCCTCTACACATGATTAACAAGCAAACACCCCGTATCAAGCCAGGCTTTTACTGGTTTGATACGGGGTATTTTAGTGGGTTAAAATGACTTACTTATTATGATTATAGTTTGCTTTATATTGTTCAAACTCTTTTTCTGAACAGTTAACAAAATGCCCCGGAGAAATTTCACGCATACGGACGTCCTCTCCATCCTCATACTGATGAACATCTGGATGGTATGCTTGCCGTTTCCTTGTGCGTTCATATTCCGGATCTGGAAGAGGTATTGCTGAAAGCAGTGATTGCGTGTATGGATGAACCGGATTCCGATACAAATCATCTGCAGATGCCAGCTCAACCAATTTCCCGAAATACATAACGCCAATCCGATCACTGATATATTTGACCATGGATAAATCATGGGCAATAAACAAATAGGTTAATCCACGTTCTTTTTGCAATTTTTTCAACAGATTAACTACCTGTGCCTGAATAGATACATCCAGAGCAGATATTGGTTCGTCAGCGATAATAAATTCCGGTTCTACCGCAAGTGCACGGGCAATCCCGATTCTTTGCCGCTGCCCCCCGGAAAATTCATGCGGATAGCGATTAGCATGCTCCTTATTCAGCCCTACTGTTTCAAGAAGCTTGTGAACCTTTTCCAATCGTTCTTTTGGCGATTTAGCAAGCCCATGAATATCGATGCCCTCTGCAATAATGTCAGATATCTTCATTCTTGGATTCAGTGATGCATAAGGATCCTGAAAAATCATCTGCATTTTTTGGTTGAATTCTTTTAATTCCTTACCAGATTTTTTACCATGAACATTTACGCCATTATAGAGAACTTCTCCGCCTGTAGCGTTATACAAACGAATCAGTGTTCTTCCAGTTGTTGACTTCCCACAGCCTGATTCTCCAACCAGTCCAAGGGTCTCACCTTTATAAATATCAAAGCTTATATCATCAACAGCCCGTACTTCCTTTGGCTTGCCGATATTAAAATATTGCTTCAGATTTTTTACTTCTAACAGTTTCTCTGCCATTTTACTTGCCCCCCTTTATAGAAGCGCGGAACTTCGCCTGCCGCTCTTGAACTGCCAATGGGGGCTCTACTTTAGGTGCATCTGGATGCAGCAGCCAGGTTGCCGCATAATGCGTATCAGATACTTTAAACATTGGCGGCTCTTCTTCCTTGTCTATTTTCATAGCATAAGGATTTCTCGGTGCAAACGCATCGCCCTTAGGCGGATGGAGCAGGTCCGGCGGTGTACCGGGAATCACAAACAGCTCCTCATCCTGTGAATCCAGACTAGGCATTGAGCTGATTAATCCCCATGTATATGGGTGCTGCGGATTATAAAATATCTCATCTACTGTCCCTACTTCGACAATTTTACCGCCGTACATAACAGCCACACGGTCAGCAACATTGGCTACCACACCTAAATCATGTGTAATAAATATAATAGATGTTTCAATTTTCTTTTGCAGATCCTTCATCAAATCCAATATTTGCCCTTGAATTGTTACATCCAGAGCAGTTGTCGGTTCATCCGCGATTAATACCTTCGGAGCACAGGCCAGTGCAATTGCAATAACCACACGCTGTCTCATTCCACCTGAAAATTGATGCGGATATTGTTTCAAACGCGTCTCCGGTTTTGAAATACCAACCAGATCCAACAATTTTACCGCCCGCTTTGATGCTTCACTTTTACTCAAATCTCGATGTTTTATTAATGGTTCCATAATCTGCTTACCAATAGTCATGGTAGGATTCAGTGAAGTCATTGGATCCTGGAAAATCATTGAAATATCTTTTCCGCGGATTTTTTGCATCTTCTTTTCCGACGCCGTTGCGAGATTCTCTCCATTAAAAAGAATCTCTCCTGATTTAATTTCAGAATTACCCTGCGGAAGCAATCTCATAATTGACTTTGTTGTTACCGATTTACCTGAACCAGATTCTCCAACAATCGCAAGTGTCTCACCTTCGTATAAATCAAAGTCTACACCACGGATTGCCTGCACTTCCCCGGCAAATGTATGGAACGATATATGAAGATCTTTTACTTCTAATAATTTTTTCATATCATTTCACCTCAACTTTAATCGCGCATTTTTGGATCAAATGCATCACGTAGTCCATCTCCAATTAAATTACATACAATCAAAATCACACAGATAAGGATACACGGAATAATCATCAGATGAGGTAAAAATTGAAACGTTTTATAACCGTCCTCAATCAGTGTACCTAAGGATGCCGATGGAGCCTGTAATCCAATTCCGATAAAGCTTAAGAAAGCCTCAAAGAAAATAGCACTGGGAATCGTGAACATTGTGTTTATAATAATAACGCCTGATAAATTCGGCAGCAGATGCTTAAACAGTAATCGATTATTTTTTGCACCTAATGTCCGCGAGGCCAGTATATATTCCTGATCTTTTAATTTAAGAACTTGTCCACGTACGACCCTGGCCATACCGACCCATCCCGTAATAACCATCGCTATCGTGATAGACATGATACCTGGTTTCAGGATTAAAAGCATTAAAATTACTACAATCAGGTTTGGAATACCAGAAATAACTTCCAAAATACGCTGCATCACATTATCTGTTCTACCGCCTTTAAATCCGGAAACTAAACCATAAATAACACCGACCAGCATATCAATGGCAGCTGCTAATACAGCAATATATAGAGAAACTCTCGTTCCAAGCCAGACACGGGTAAATAAGTCTCTTCCAAGGCTGTCCGTACCAAACCAGTAGTATTCTTCTATATTCATTTGTTCGTATTTATTTACTTCTTCCCCGCCGACTTTCTGAGTGCCGTCAAAGATACCCATATTCTCTAAAACTGGTACACGCGGTGGAAGATTACTTTTCGCGACATCCTGCTCGTAACCATCATGACCCGAAAGATGTGGTCCAATAATAGCCATAATAACTATCAGTCCCAAAATAATTAAACTGACGATAGCAGCTTTATTCTTTCGAACCCGCAGCCAGGCATCCTTCATAAACGAAAGCTGCGGTTTCTCCAGCCTCTCGCCAGCTTCATGATCAATCGGAGCAGGCTCAAATTGTTCTTTCGGTATTTCTTTTATTTCTTCTCTATTCATTATTTATCGCCTCCATTCAGACGAATTCTCGGATCGATAATTCCATACAGGATATCAATAATTAAAATAATAACCGTCAGTAAGAAAGCAAAAAATAAAGTGGTTCCCATAATAATAGGGAAATCATTTGTCATAATTGATTTCACAAATTGCTCACCAATCCCCGGTACAGCAAATACTTTTTCCACAACCATCGAACCGGTCATTAGTCCGACAGCCATCGGTCCTAAAACCGTAATTAAAGGAATTAACGCATTACGAATAGCATGCTTCACAGCTACTTCGCCACGTGAATTTCCTTTTGCTTTTGCTAGTGTAATATAATCAGATCCAAATACTTCTATCAGTTCTGTCCTCATAAAACGCGCTGCTGTAGCTATTGGGAAACAAGCTAACGCAATGGTGGGTAAAATAGATGAAGAGAAACCATTCCATGAGGCGACTGGCAGCCATCCCAATTTTACTCCAATGTAATATTGTAATAATGCTGCTAAAACAAAGGAAGGAATTGATTTACCGAGTATAGCTAAAAAGGTGCTTCCATAATCAATCCATGTATTCTGGAACATAGCAGCAAGTACTCCAAGCGCAATACCGATGATTGTACCTATAATCATAGCCTGTACACCAAGCTGCATCGAAGGTCCAATCCGATTCATCAATAAATCCATAACAGGCTGGTTTTCGAACTGAAAGGATACACCTAGATCACCTTTTACGATATTTACCATGTAGTTCATATACTGAATAGGAATAGGCTGATCCAATCCATACTTCGCATTTAAAATTTCACGTTGCTCAATTGTTAACCGTTCCTCATTTGAGAATGGGGTACCCGGCAGAAACTTCATTAGAAAAAAGGTAACAGAAGCAATAATAAACAGCGTAATAATCAAATAAATTATCCGCTTGGTAATATATTTCGCCATATTGTGTCCTCCTTATATACGAATAAATGAAAATATTCTAAACTTCTGTAAAAATGAGGAAAAGAGAGCACTTTTCACTAAAAGTCTCTCTCTTTTCCATACAATATTAATTTCAGCGGACTTTTGAATGCGCGCTTTTAAGAAACATTATTTTTCGATTGTTACATTTTTTAGTGAATAATCAGGGCCAAACAAATGCTCTTCTAAACCTTTTACATACGGCTTAATAAGTGTTAATCTTCCGCGTTGGTAAATAGGTGCAATTGCTGTGTCTTCCTGAACGAGAATTCTTTCAGCTTCAAGCATTGCTTCCCAGCGTTTTTCGGGATCATTTGCATAAGTTACTTTTGCATCTTCAATAAGCTGATCGTATTCTTCATTGGAAATACTTGCTTGGTTATTCGCTCCATCTGTAACATATAAATCTAAGAAAGTAAGTGGATCCAGGTAATCTGGTCCCCAGCCGTGCATTACTACATCGTAATCTTGAGCTGTTGTTCTATCTAAACGGTTTTTAAATGGTACATTTTCTAAATTAAGTGTTAAACCATCAAGATTTGTCTCTAATTGATTTTTGAAATATTCAGCAGTTCTTTTTGCATTTTCAGTATCATCACTCAAGTAATCTAGAGAAAGTTCATCTACACCTAATTCTTCTAAACCTTTATTCCAGTATTCTTGTGCTTTTTCCACATCATAGCTGATCAGGTTTCCACTTTCTTCACGGAAATCTTCTCCTGTTTCAGGATTTACAGCTAAACCGCGTGGTACATAACCGTCACTAGGAATGGAACCATTTGAAAGAACTTGTTCTGCAAATGCTTCTTTATCAAAAGCCATTGCCATTGCTTTACGGATATTTTCATTTGCTAATGGTGTTTCTTCGCCATCACGTTCCTGGTTAAATTTAAGATACCAGGAGCTTCCTTCTTCAAATGTTGAAGCATCTTCATGGTTAGCATATTGTTTTGCATACTCTGAGCTTAATGCAGCTGTACGGTCAGCTTCTCCTGTTTCATACAGGTTTACAGCTGTACTTGGCTCTTTAGCAACTTGTACATTTACTTTATCAAGGCTTACATTATCTATATCATAGTATTCTTCATTTTTTTCATATGTCCAGGTTAATCCGGAACCATCCCAACCTGTCAATACAAATGGACCATTTGCAAGCATGTTATCACTGTTGGTTCCGAAGCTGTCGCCTTTTTCTTCTACAAAATCTTCATTTAATGGCAAATACGTACCAAAAGCCAATAATGAATTTAAGTATTCCACGGGTTGTTCCAAAGTTATTTCTAAAGTATAATCATCTACGGCTTCTGCACCTAACTCTTCTACAGCTGCATCACCATTCATAATATCTGTTGCGTTTTCAATAACTCCTGAGAACATATATGCATATTGTGAACCAGTGTCAGGATTTAAGGCTCTTTGCCATGCATAAACAAAATCATGCGCTGTCACAGGATCTCCATTGGACCATTTTGCATCTTCTTTTAATTTAAATGTATAAACAAGACCATCTTCACTTATTTCCGGATCACCATCAGCAATAGCTGGAACCGGTTGATCTTCCCCATCTAATACATAAAGGCCTTCCATTGTTTGTCCAAATACGATGAAACTGGCAGCATCTGTAGCCAAGGCAGGATCTCCTGTTGGAATTTCTGCTGTTTCTACCATATTTAATACTTGCTCATCTGAAGCAGATGAGTCGCTGTTATCTGAACTTCCTTCATTATCATTGTTTGATCCACATGCTGAGATGACAAACATTGTTAACGCCAAAACAATAATGAGATAATATTTAGACTTTTTCACTTTTTCTGTACACCCCTTTTTTAGATTACAAGTTACATATTACACCACATTTACTTTATATGTAAATTTTTTTAATAATTTCCCCAATACAGAAATAATAGATAATTCAACTTGTTTAATCGCTTACAAATTCATTGCAAAGCCTTTGTATTAACACTTTAACGTCCTAATCTTTGTCATTATTTACGAGTGAAATTTGATTGTTTTTGTATATTTTTCCAAAAAAATAGCTTTTTTAGTCCATTTGTTATGTAATAATTTTGTAAATTTATTGTTTTCGAATTTTCCTATAGAAGGAAAATTGTGTTTTTTCAGTATTCTTTTTGAGATTTTGAACATCCTTATTTAGTGATATACTAATACATATATTTTTTTGGAGGATATTACTGTTATGGTTAAAAAAATCTTGATTTGGATTGGTATTTCTCATTTATTTATATTTTTGTTTTGTTTTATTTTTTACCATCGAGTTGATCTTTTATCCTATATAAATGTTTCTTTTATCATTGGAGCTGCTCTTATTTTATACGCTATGGCCGGTTATGTAATAAAAGGAAGATTTTTTGATATTGTTTTTTACAGCTTTCAGCATTTTTTCAGCAGAATGTCTGATTCAGATCGACGTCCGCTTTCTGAGCTGGTTCCACAAAAGTACATGATTCCATTTATCACAGGAATCATAACTCTATTGCTAATGCTTGGCAGTTTATTTTTTTATCAGTTGTCATGATAAGTCGGGCCGGTTAGAAGTATGCATAACGGATTAATAGTAGCGTGAAACTTTATTTATATGGATGTTTTCTGCACATAAAAACAGCCGCTTCTCTTCAATAAAAGAGAAACGGCTGTTGATATTTATTTAATTATTGCTTTAAAGATACATCATGTAATTGCAAAATCTGAGTCGGTAATTGTGTTAATCCCTGTACATCATCACTTACACCCAGCAGATACTCTTGATGATGAAGGTAAAGCATTGGAGCAAGCTCTGTTAGTTCCGCCTGAATATCACTGTAAAGCTGCAGACGAGTATCTTCGTCTTCCTCACGGCGGGCATCTTCAAGCATAGCGTCTAAATCATCATTTTCGAGGAAAGTACGGTTACCAGGTTCACCTACATTATCAGAATGGAATAATGGATATAATCCATAATCAGCATCCCCAGTTACAGTTGACCAGCCAAGTACAAACATTTCATGATCTCCTTGAGCTGTTCTGTCTAAATACGTACCCCACTCCATCACTTCTACTTCTACATCAATATTCAATTCTTTTAACTGAGATTGAACGTTTGTTGCAGCATCAATACGTTCCTGTGTATCATTTGTCCAGATTGTTGTAGAGAAACCATCTTCATAGCCAGCATCTGCTAACAATTGCTTCGCTTCATCTAAATTATACTCCAGACCAGGTGCATTTTCGTCATAACCAAATACCGGCGGTGCTAATGGACCAACGGCTGGAATCCCAATTCCATTGTAAATACCATCAATAATTTGGCTTTTATCAATTGCCATATTGATTGCTTTACGTACATCTGGATTATCAAACGGCTCTTTTTGAACATTAAATCCAATATAAGATAAGCTTACACTTTCTTGTGGAGCTACATGAACACCATCCGTTCCTTCTACTTGCTCCACATCATTTACGTTTAGAGGGTCAACAATATGAGAGTCCCCAGTTTGAAGTTCCGCCACACGAGTAAGACCTTCACTTACAACCTTAAACACAACAGAATCAAGGTGTGCAGGCTCTCCCCAATAGTCTTCATTCTTCACTAAACGGATTTCTGTACCAGGGTTCCAGGAATCGAATTTAAAGTAACCTGTACCAACTGGGTTTTCACTAATATAAGTTCCTGGCTCTTCGCCATTTTCCATCGCTTCATAATCTGCGTCAATTGCATCCTTAGAAACCATTCCACCACCGTTATGTGCAATATGTGCCGGGAATGGTGCAAATGGATACTCTGTTACGAAACGTACAGTGTAATCATCTACTACCTCTACTTCCTCTACCATTTCATAAAGGAAGAAACGTGGTGAAGCTACGTCCGGATCTAGAATACGGTCGATGTTTGCTTTGACCACTTCTGCATTAAATTCACTGCCATCGTGGAAGGTGACATCATCACGTAATTTAAATTCCCATACATTATCTTCTACTGCTTCCCACTCTGTAGCAAGACCAGGCTGTAATTGCATATCTGCATCTAAATGTACAAGTGTTTCATAGATATTTGCTTGTACGTTACTGGATGGCGTATCGTTTGAACCTGCCGGATCAAGTGAAACTGCGTCAGACTGGTTAGCAATAACAAGCTCGCCGCCCTCAACTGCTTCTTCTTCTGAAGTTCCTTCTCCATCACCTTCAGATTCATTGTTTCCGCTTTCATCCGGTTCGCTTGCACACGCCACCAAAACAAAACTGAGTAAAAGACCAAAAATTAAAAATAATAAAGACTTTTTTGAAAATTGCATATTCGTACTCCCCTCTTAATTTATATAATAGTCTTACTTCTCTATTTTAATCTATCTACTTTTAAAATTCAATAATAGTATTAAATTACTAAAATTATGAAATATCTTAATATAATCACTAAAACTATTGGGAATAATAAATTAATTGATTTATTTCTTTTTCAAGGTAAAGTATTAAAGCGATAATGAACTAGAAAGATTTCAAAAGCCCGTTTTTACAGGCCTTAGCCCCGATCTCCCAACATATAATTACTTTTCGTTTAAAGTTACAATTATTTACTTTTCTCTAAAAAATTCTGGTTCAAATGTCCTGTTTTGTCGAATAATCTGAAATACCTAATAAATTTCTTGTTTTTCTCTTTAAATACATAGCAGAAATACTTTTTTCCATGCTGAAAAACTATCCTTTTCATGTTATCTTTTAGAAAACTGACACGCTTTCCATTTTTGGAAAACTGCTGCTGTATATTATTATGATTCCCTTTGCAAAAAAAGAGAGGCACATAGCCTCTTCTCTTTCTGTATCTATTATTGAATTGTGATATCCTTCAACTGATATAATCCAGATGCATCCGTCCAAAAACCTTGTACTTCATTACGATAACCCATAATTTCATTTGGATGATATAAGAAGGCCATAGGTGATTGTTCATTCAAATAATTTGCAGCTTCCACATACATATCCAGACGAGTTTCTTCATCTTGCTCGATTCGAGCCTCATAAAGCATTTCATCAAATGTATCATCACGCATCATCGTACGGTTTCCTGGAGGTCCAGTATTATCAGAATGAAATAGCATATGCATTGGATAATCTGCATCGTGTGTTCCAAGAGACAATCCGAAAATAAACATATCATGCTCTCCGTTACTTGTCCGCTCGATATAAGTTCCCCATTCAAATTCCTGAATCGTCACATCAATACCAATATCAGCCAGTAAAGATTGAACATATGTTGCTACATCAATCCTTTCCTGCGTATCATTGGTCCAAATTGTTGTTGAAAAACCATCCTCATAACCTGCCTCTGCTAATAATTCTTTTGCACCTTCAGGATCATATTCAATTGCTTCAATGTCATCACGATATCCAAAATTGGTATCGTTGACAGGCCCTTTAGCAACTTCCCCAGCTCCATTGAGAATTCCTTCTACTACAAAACTAAATATCCACTATATAGTTTGTTAAAAAACTAAAAAAGATATGACTCTCATTCATAAAATGAAAATCATATCTTTTTAGAATAGCACGCAGATTATCTACATCGCCGGCGGAATATCTCCTTCCCCGTAACGATGATCTAAATCCACAAATTTATTATATTCTTTTACAAAAGCAAGCTCTACGGTGCCAGTTGGTCCATTACGCTGTTTAGCAATAATAATCTCAATAATATTTTGCTTCTCAGTTTCTTTATCATAATAATCATCACGATATAGGAAACCTACAATATCCGCATCCTGCTCAATACTTCCTGATTCACGGATATCTGACATCATCGGCCGTTTATCCTGTCTTGACTCCACACCGCGGGAAAGCTGAGATAAAGCAATAAGCGGAACCTCGAGCTCACGGGCTAACGCCTTTAAGGAACGGGAAATCTCAGAGACCTCCTGCTGCCGGTTTTCCTTTGAGCTGCCGCTTCCTTGAATAAGCTGCAGATAATCAATTAGAATCATTCCCAGTCCATGCTCCTGTTTCAGGCGCCGGCACTTGGAACGAATTTCATTCACACGCACCCCTGGCGTATCATCAATATAAATTCCTGCATTTGATAACGAGCCCATCGCCATGGTGAGCTTACTCCAGTCATCTGCCTGCAGCTGGCCATTTCTTAGACGCTGTGCATCAATATTCCCCTCTGCACAAAGCATACGCTGAACCAGCTGATCTGCTCCCATCTCCAAGCTGAAAATAGCAACATTTTCATCCGTTTTTACTGCAACATTCTGAGCCACATTTAGTGCAAATGCTGTTTTCCCCACAGAAGGCCGTGCTGCAATAATTATTAAGTCATTCCGCTGAAATCCCGATGTAATCCGGTCCAAATCTAAGAATCCAGTTGGAACTCCGGTCACATCACCTTTTTGCTGATGAAGCTGCTCAATATTGTCATATACGCTAATCAAAACGTCTTTTATATTTTTAAAAGCCCCTGAATTTTTACGTCCGGAAACCTCTAAAATGCTTTTTTCTGCATCGTTTAAAACATCTTCAACCTCATCTTCTTTTTCAAAGGATGCTGTTACAATATCTGTTGCTTTCCGGATCAAACGGCGGAGTGTTGATTTCTCCTCTACCATTTTACTGTAATATTCAACGTTAGCTGCTGTCGGCACACTCTCAGCCAGCTCTGTTAAATAGGTTACCCCGCCTGCTTCCTCCAGCTGCTTCCTATCATTTAAAAACGTAGTCACCGTAACAACATCTATCGGTTCACCACGATCAGATAAAGTCATCATTGCAGTAAAAATAAGCTGGTGGCTTGCACGGTAGAAATCCTCTGGAATTAATATTTCAGAAGCCTGTACAAATGCTGTCGGTTCTAAAAAAACAGCACCTAAAACAGATTGCTCTGCTTCTATATTGTGGGGCGGTGTACGATCAAAAGCTGCACTCATTCTCTCTCCTCCGTATTCTTGTTATACGAGTGAGAAAAAAAGAAACCGGCGTACTTCTTTTATGCCAATTTCTTTTCATTTTCTCTGTTTGTATAGATTACTTATTATTTTTCTTTTACATGAACTTTTACAGAACCAGATACCTCCGGATGTAATTTAACCGGAACATTTGTATATCCTAATGCACGAATCGGCTCATCTAATTCAATTTTACGCTTATCAAGCTTGTGGCCATGCTGTTTGTTTAAAGCTTCTGCAATTTGCTTACTTGTAATGGAACCGAATAAACGTCCATTTTCACCAGATTTTGCTTCTAGTTCAACTGTTAAATCAGCTAATTTATCTTTTAAATTTATCGCACTCTCTTTTTCTTCTATTTCTAATTTATCCTGTTTTTTCTTTTTCGCATCAAGTGCTTTTAAGTTTCCGGAAGTAGCTTCTTCTGCCAAATTATTTTTTAACAGGTAATTACGAGCATAGCCGTCAGGAACATTTTTAACATCGCCTTTTTTTGCTTTCCCTTTTACATCTTTTAAGAAAATAACTTTCATTCTGAATCTCTCCCTTTTTTATACTCTAATTCATCAATAATCTCTACCAGCATTTCTTTTGCCTCGTCTATTGTTTTGCCTTCAATTTGCGTAGCAGCATTCGTTAAATGTCCGCCGCCATTCATTTTTTCCATAATGATCTGGACATTTACATCTCCCAATGATCTGGCACTGATTCCAACTCTGCCATCGGACCTTTCTGAGATAACAAATGATGCTGAGATACCTTCCATTGTAAGCAGGGTATCTGCAGCCTGGGCAATCAGCACCGGGCTATATGCTTTTCCGCTCGGCGCTTTGGCAATAGCAATATGATCATTGTATATTTGTGTTCTTTCGATAATATGACTGCGCTGGACAAAAACATCCAAATCCTCTTTAAGAAGACGCTGTACCAGTACTGTATCTGCTCCCTGCGATCTGAGATAAGATGCTGCATCAAAAGTTCTGGAGCCGGTACGCAATGTAAAGCTTTTGGTATCAACGATAATCCCGGCTAATAGTGCTGTTGCCTCCAGCATTTTCAGCTTCGTTCCTTTTGGTTGATACTCCAGTAGCTCTGTAACGAGCTCTGCAGTGGATGATGCATAAGGCTCCATATAAACAAGCGTTGGGTTATCAATAAATTCTTCTGCCCGGCGATGATGGTCGATAACAATTTTATAATCGGTATAGTTTAATAAACTTTCCACTGCAACCATATTCGGTTTATGAGTATCCACAACAATTAATAGACTTTGCTGATCTGCCATCAGGTCTTCTGCTTCTTCAGGACTGACAAATTGCTCCCAAAGCTCTTCGTCCCGTCGAATATGATCCATCAGCTTGGAAACACCTGTCTCTACATCGTTCTCATCAAACACAATATAGCCGGGGACATCATTTGTCTTAGCAATATTCAAAACACCAATCGCTGCACCAATTGCATCCATATCCGGTGATTTATGTCCCATAATGATAACATTATCACTTGCACGAACCAACTCTTTAAGCGCATGAGAGATAACTCTGGCTCTTACACGAGTACGCTTTTCCATTGGGTTGGTCTTTCCCCCGTAAAAACGTACCTTCCCATTCTCATCCTTAATAGCGACCTGATCGCCGCCGCGGCCTAAGGCTAAATCTAAGCTCGATTGCGCAACCTCTCCAATTTCAGGCAGCGACATATTTCCAGCACCAACCCCGATACTCAATGTAACCGGATTGCTCTCAGAGCCTCCCATTTCCCGTACTTCATCTAAAATGGCGAATTTTACTTTTTCCAGCTCTTCGAGAATTTCTATATTTCCAACAGCTAAGAATCTCTCCTGTGACGTCCGCTTCAAATAAAGCCCATAACGGCTGGACCAGTTATTGAGAACAGCTGTTACTTGAGAGTTCAATTGGCTCTTTGCCGTATCATCCATATTTTGTGTGATTTCTTCATAATTATCTAAGAAGATAATGGCAAGAACCGTCTGTTCATTATAATAACGTTCCTTCAGCTCCTGATGTTCTGTCCGATCAAGGAAATAGAGCAGCTTTTCTTCCTTTTTAATTACACAAAGAAACGTATAATCGCCAATTTCTACCCAAATCTCGTTCCTGTTATCTATAATCATCGGAATTAAATCCTCTGATAAATTATTAAGAGATTCACCGATAATTGTATCCTTGTTCGTCTTAAATTGATTCATAAATGGATTGGACCATTCTACCTGATAGTTATCATTGAACAGAATAATTCCAAAAGGCATCTCCAGCAATGCCTCAGAACCAACTTTCTTTACGCGATGAGAAATAGTTGATATATATTCCTCTGCTTCATCAAGAAGCATCTTTTCCGTTCGAATACTATAATAAAATGAAGCAGCAAAGACAACTGTCATTATTAAGCCAACTATCCATTGATAGTACCACACACATACAAGCAAAATAAAAGTAAGGATATAAATAATCCATACGTGCTTGCTTAATGCTGGTCTATTCTCTAAATCCGGCACGGCATTCAGCTCCTTCAAAATCCAACAATCTGTCTTGCTTTTTTATTTAGAATTAAAAATGTAGCTTTTATCGCAAATGTATTCTTAAGCAGAAAATCCAACTTACTGATTTTCTGCTTTAAAACCATGAGCTGTCATATAAACTCTCTGTTTTACCTACTTCAACCGGCCTCTTAACCGGAAACCTATATCAATTATACCTAAGATTCGCACGAAATAAAGAAGAAATGTTGGAAAAAGAATTGTTGCAATAACAATTAAAATAGGAAATACTTTTGGTATTTTTTTGATATATGCATAATAAAAAATGAATGAGAACCCCTGCAATGACAAGGCGATTCCAACAATCATCAATAAATTCTGCGCACCAAAATGCATCGTGCTTCCTTCTTGAAAGTCGATAACAGATAGAATTAATGCTAACAGATAAACCCAAATAATCGCACTAGGAAATTGCAGTTCACGAAATGGCGGAAAATAGAGCTTTTCTTTTTCCACCCGGTTAAACCACTTATAGCTGATCCATTGAGTAATAAATGCTGAAATAAAAGCAAAAAGAACCATAAAGGTTGGAATTAATTGCTGCAATAAATTGATTTGTGTATCTATCAGCACCTTTATGTCTTCTTCATTCAGCGAAGGATTAATACTTTCAATCATAGATGTACTGGTATTAACAGATTCCTCTACAACCTGACCAAATTCAGTCATAATATTAACACCCATCAATGTTTGAATAAAGATAAAAGAAATGAGCATTCCAATAATAAAACCAAATGTACCTTGAGCCAGTGTTTCATAGGCAGTATTCTTTTTATACATCGCATGGCCGATAAAAATTCCTCCTGCTGCAGCAACTATTATTAACGGAAGAATAATATACGACAGCAGTAATGTAGAAATAAAAGTAGCTGCCACTGTCACAACAAGACCTGCCTTCACTCCATGACGCTTCACATAGAAAATAAAAGGAACAGGCAATACAAAAGCTGTAATTAAACTAAGTATCGGAAACAAGGAAGCCACTAATATTGCAACTAAAATCGCAATTACCAATGCTCCTTCTGTAATTTTTTTCGATTGGTTCATATACTACTGCACCTCGTTCTAGCAAAAATAAATACTTATAAAAATGAATTTAGCTGCGCCATCCCTTTTCTTTTTCATATCCATAATATTTTAATAAAATTTCCTGGAAGACAACAACATGATAATTCAACACATATTCTACTATAATAACATGAATTTAGCAGAAAGGCTTGTATTGCACCTTATTCATTTATTATTATATTTGTCTTTTGGGCGGGTAATTTATCGGGTGCAGCATTTTATAATATAAATGATAAATAAGATATTTCCGAAATAAAGTTTCGTATTATTTCCCGGGAAATTTGTCGAATAACGTTATTTTCTTACCCATCTAAGAGCTGATTCCTTTATAATAGTAGTGTTGCCAACTAGAAATGGATTAAATCATTTCATTTTCTGTTGATTTCAGCTTGTACATATATTATTCACTGAACTTTTGCACCTGAGAATAAGCATCTATACCTTACCATTCTAGGATAAACATGTTCTTCATTACCCTGCTTGCATTTTGTTAAATCATCTTACTATTGAAATGGAGATTGTGTATAGTGCCGCCCTGACCAACCACTACGCTTTCCATGGGGACGGCTTCAACCAACTTGAAAAGAAAACCGCTTTTCAAGTGGATCTTCAGCTCGCCCTGTTCCCATAGGAGTCTTCGTGGTTGGCCTGCGCTTAGTTAGGCTTCTACAGCGAATGAAAGAAATCATATCCTAATGAAGTTGAGCGAAATAATCGCTTTTTGCTTGATGAAAAAATCATTTTAGTGTTTCATATGGTTGATTTGGCAATTTACATGATGACACAACATGGGATAGTAAAATAGCTTTCATGAACAGAAAATAATCATAACGGGACATTTTTATATACACCACGAAAAATAATTCTTTACTGGTCGAATTTCTATTTGCTCAGTTGTATTAAACAGTATAGAACATCCTGCTAGCGGTGGCCTTACGCGTTACCTTCTTTCTAGATAGAGTTTATGCTTTGTCAAGAGATAGATGGAAGGAGCGATCAAAATCTATCACTACAATAAGTAAATTATTTTTTAAGGTGCGAAAGTTGAGTTATTTATTAAAAGTTGGTAGAAATAATATTTCAAATGTTTAAAACTAGAGAAATGAAAGAAGCACAATTGAATTAAAGGATGAGAAAAATGCAGTTTACAAAAATATTAAAAGAAAGCCTCTTACTGCCACAAAAAAAAGCTATGTTTCAAATCAACCGAATTGGAATGGATAGTATTATGATCTATCTTTTCATTTTATTTATAGTGGCATCCTTACCTGAACTATTGTCACGGTTAACAGACTGGACTGGATCGGGTGGAGAAATGAATATTATTTTTCAGCTTATCTATTTCTTTATGTTCTATTATTTAATTTTATCTGTTTTATTACTGAGTGTTATTTCATTCATTGCTTATTTGGGCAGAGGGGTTGTCTATCTTGCAAACCGGAAACTCTACTACGGAACACTATGGAAATTAACTGCTTGCTCCATAACTATTCCCATCCTGGTATTTACTTTTATTTCGTTTATATGGCCGATTCCAGATTGGTTTTTATTTATCTTTTTTATTTACCCTTTTTTATTACTGATACGAATGGTTTTCTTGTATCCGCAAAAAAGAATTCGTAAAAGAAACTATTGAAATTCATCTGTAAACGTTTTATAGTGTTAATATGTATTTTTTAACAATCATGTAAAGCGTTTACAAATGAAAGGAGTTTAGTATGGAAGAAATTTCTGTTTGGCTGACAATTGTCGGTCTTTTAATTATTTTTTCAATTGTTGGTCTGCTTATCTCGAATAAGATTAGCCCTATTGTTGGGATGACAATCATTCCTATTATCGGGGCTTTTATAGCAGGATTTAATTTTAAGGAACTATCTGGATTTTTAGCAGCTGGTTCTGAGCAAGTTATGGGCGTAGTGATTATGTTCATCTTTGCCATTGTTTATTTTGGAATTATGCAGGACAGTGGCTTATTTAATCCATTTATACGTTTTATGATTTTAGTAACTAAAGGAAATGTTATTATCGTTGCTATGGCAACGGCGGTTATTGGAATGATTGCACAGCTGGATGGTGCCGGAGCGTCTACTTTCCTTCTTTGTATCCCTGCATTACTTCCCCTATATAAGGAACTACATATGAGTCGTTATTTATTGCTATTATTAGTTGCTTTAAGTGCCAGTGTAATTAATATGATTCCCTGGGGCGGACCCGCAGCCCGTGCAGCGACAGTTATTAATATGGATCTAATTGAATTCTATCTGCCGCTTATTCCTGTACAAGCGATTGGTGCTGTACTCATTTTAATATTAGCAGCCTTTCTGGGACTTCGTGAAAAAAGAAAAATCAGTAAAAAAGTTGCTGCTGGAGAAATCACAATAAGTGAAAGCGTTAATATTCTTGCAATCGCAGATAACTTTACCAAGAAACAAAATGAAGAAATGGCTGTAGCTAAAGAGCAGCCTCGAGATGTTGAATGGAGAAATATTGCAAACCTCGTTCTTACCATTCTAGTATTAGGAACTATGATGGCAGGTTTACTGGCACCTCAATATGCGTTTATGATTGGTGTTGCTATTGCCCTTCCATTGAACTACAAAGGTGTCGATCAGCAAATGAACCGTGTCAAAGAACACGCGCCAAACGCCTTAATGATGGCTGCTGTTATTTTAGCCGCTGGAGTATTCCTTGGTGTCCTGAATGAATCAGGGATGCTTGAACAAATAGCACTTACTGCCATTACTATTATGCCAGCTTTTGTTGTTCCAATTATACATATCATTGTTGGTATCTTCGGGGTTCCTTTAGATTTATTGACCAGCACAGATGCTTATTATTTCGCTTTACTGCCAATTGTTGATCAGATTGCAAGTACACAGGATATTGCGTCTGTATCCACTGCTTATTCCATGATGATTGGTAATATCATCGGAACATTTGTAAGTCCTTTCTCTCCTGCATTATGGTTGGGAATTGGACTTGCTTCAGCCAACATGGGTAAACATATCAAATACTCTTTCTTCTGGTTATGGGGATTCAGTATTGTACTATTAGGTTGTGCAATATTAATTGGTGTTGTAACAATCTAGCGTGAAAACAACACATTCTTTAGCTCTCTAAGTACAGGAAAATATTCTCCTGTACTTAGAGAGCTTTTTTATTATTAGAAAGATATTTATAATTTGTCAAAATTAATATCCTTATTCTTTGATAATCTTAGTATATGACTAAAAGATAGAAAAAAATGCTGAAGAGCAGATATGATAAAATCAATTAAAATGATTACTTATCTGAGTCATATTAATCATTCTAATTGTATTATATTTTGAATATTTTTATAATAAACCCTATATGGAGGTGAAAAATAATATGGACATGCTGAATATCCTTATCGTTATTGTTATTGTCGTTTGTATTGCAGCTTTAGCCGGCACCATTTATATAACAAAGCGATTAGATGATAATTACGAACGAAAGAAAAGCTTTTCAAGTCTTTCCTACATTTACTTCATCGGTCTTCCTGCAATTATTTTGGCCTCTGTACTGATATGGGCTTTCATTTAAAAGGATTTTGGGATGAGCTTTTTCTTCATAGTAAGTATACTGCTTTTTTATTGCTATTATTTTGATTTACATTTTTCATTATAAATATGATTCTCTTACCCTTAGGGATTAAAAAATATGTTTGTACTTAGTACATTAAAATTTAACATTAATATGCTTTTATCCTTTATCAATAATAAAACCCTTAAGTCCATCAGAACTTAAGGGTTTTATTATTACTCTGCTACGTAAGGCAATAAAGCCATTTGACGAGCACGTTTAATTGCAATTGTTAATTTACGTTGATATTTTGCAGAAGTTCCAGTTACACGACGAGGAAGAATTTTTCCACGTTCAGAAACGAAACGTCTTAGCAAGTCAACATCTTTATAATCGATGTGCGTAATTCCGTTTGCTGTGAAATAACACACCTTACGACGTTTTGCACGTCCGCGACGAGCTGCCATGTGAAACACTCCTTTTATATTATATTTGTTTAGATAACGACTTAAAACGGTAAATCATCATCTGATATATCAATCGGTTCTCCATTATTTTTAAATGGATCTTCCTGATTTTGGTTTTGGTTTTGATTAAAGCTTTGATTTTGATTTGATGAAAATGGATTTTGTTGATATTGGTTCTGATTATTTTGGTTACTCTGGTAGCCATCAGATTGATATTGCCCTCCGCCTTGAGAACCTTTTGTCTCCAGGAATTGAACACTATCTGCAACAATTTCTGTTACATAAACCCGTTTGCCATCTTGTCCATCGAAATTACGTGTTTGAACACGACCATCTACACCAATTAAGCTCCCTTTTTTCATATAGTTCGCCAGGTTTTCAGCTGGTCTACGCCAAACGACACAGTTTATAAAATCTGCTTCGCGATCTCCCTGTTGATTTGAAAAAGGTCTGTTAACAGCAATAGTAAAGTTGGCTACTGCCACACCATTTGGAGTATAGCGTAAATCAGGATCCCTCGTTAATCTGCCAACCAATACGACACGATTTAACATCAGAACCACTCCTTATTATTTTTCATCTCTAATTGTCATATGACGAATAATATCATCATTGAATTTCGCTAAACGATCAAACTCATTTACTGCAGCTTCATCACTTTGGAAATTGATAATAACATAATAGCCATCACGATAGTCATTGATTTCATATGCAAGACGCTTCTTGCCTTTTTCATCAACTTTTTCGATTTCCGCTCCGTTATCAGTAAGGATTTTGTTAAAACGCTCGATTAAAGCAGTTTGTGCTTCCTCTTCGATATCTGGGCGGATGATGTACATAGTTTCGTATTTTCTCATCCGTTACACCTCCTTTTGGTCTTAGCGGCCCTCATCTCTCATAATTCCACGTTGAATCATAGACATAAGAGCAAGGAATAATTATCTAATTACTCACAATGCAATATTATACCAAATAAATTATGTTATGACAAGTCTTCGAGAGAACCTGATTTACCTTTTTCAACTATTACGCTAACGTTCTTTTCATAGGGGTATTCTAAAATCGAGATTGCAGCTAGTCAGAATACGCCATTATACATTAAAACGGAAATGAATAACGTCACCGTCCTGAACGATATATTCTTTTCCTTCCAGTCTTACTTTGCCTCTTTCTCTTGCAGTTGCCATATTGCCGGCATCCACTAAATCTTCATAAGATACGGTCTCTGCACGGATAAATCCACGCTCAAAATCAGTATGGATAATTCCCGCAGCCTGTGGTGCTTTTATCCCTTGACGGAAGGTCCATGCACGTACCTCCTGTTCACCGGCTGTGAAGTAAGTAGCCAGTCCAAGTAAGTTATAAGAAGCCTTAATTAATTTGTCTAAGCCTGATTCTGAAATACCTAAGTCTTCCAGAAATTCTTCTTTTTCTTCCGGCTCTAATTCTGCTATTTCTTCCTCAATCCGCGCGCAGACAACAATTACTTCTGCATTTTCATTCGCTGCATATTCTTTTACCTTTTGAACATTTTCATTTGAATCTGGATCTGCTACCTCATCTTCACTTACATTAGCTACATATAATGTTGGCTTACTCGTTAACAGATGAAGGCCCTTAACCGTTTTTTCCTGCTCTTCTGTAAACTCTAAAGCACGGACCGGCTGGTCATTCTCTAAACCTTCTTTAATCTTGTTCAGTAACTCATACTCCACCAGCGCTTCTTTATCCTTTTGACGTGCCAGCTTCTCCACACGATGGAATCGTTTATTTACAGATTCCAAATCTGCCAAAATCAGCTCCAAATTAATGATTTCAATATCATCTATCGGGTCTACCTTTCCAGAAACATGTGTAATATTCTCGTCTTCAAAACAACGGACAACCTGGCAAATCGCATCTACCTGTCTGATATGGGATAAGAATTGGTTTCCTAATCCTTCACCTTTGCTCGCACCCTTTACAATTCCTGCAATATCCGTAAATTCAAATGCTGTCGGGACTGTTTTTTTCGGTTTTACAAGCTCTGTTAATTTATTTAAACGTTCGTCTGGAACCTCCACAATCCCTACATTCGGATCAATCGTAGCAAATGGATAGTTTGCTGCTTCAGCTCCAGCCTGTGTGATTGCATTAAATAGTGTAGATTTCCCTACATTTGGAAGACCGACAATTCCTGCTGTTAATGCCATATTACCTTCTTCAACTCCTTAAGGATTCAATTCGTTCATGAACATTTTCGTAACTCCAATTATAGATAGTCCCTGATAAAAAGACAAGCATGAGAAAACTCAAAACAAGTGCATTCTTTAACACTGTTTTGAGTTTTCTTCTAAGAAAATATTTATTTTTCTCTTATCTTTTCATAAGCAAAAATTTTTTTTACTATTCTTCATGTTTTTCTAGAACTTTTTTAAGCTTCTTTGTAAAATCTCTTCTTGGGATAAGAACACTATGCCCGCAACCGAGACATTTTATACGGATGTCCATCCCCATCCGAATAATTTTCCAGCGGTTTTCGCCACATGGATGGGGCTTTTTCATTTGGACAATGTCATTTAAACCAAAATCTTTATCCATACTCCCTGCTCCTTTTTGAAATAATGCTGTCTGGCTCTGAGCACCCGTTTAATCAGACGCTCAGAGATTTCTTACATCCATTATAGCAAATTTAAGAGAGGTTTATCCTCGATTTTGCTGACGTTCTTGTGTTAATTGATCCATTTCCTGCTCGGAATAAGTGACAATCCGGGGAGAAGGAATTTTAATACCTGACTTATACAGCTTATCCTGAATCTCTTTACGGATATTCCGTTCTCCTGCCCATTGGAAGACCGGTTCTGTTTCAGCAATAACACGGACAACAAAGTGGGAAACATCCAAATTCTGAACACCGATAATCTCCGGAACACCTAAAATAAACTCATATTTATCAGGAAGTGTTTCTGCTACCTCCTGAATAATTTGTTCCACTTGTGCAACATCACTTTCATAAGGCACATTTACATCAACAACAGAAAGACCATTTCGAGCTGAATAATTGATCACCTGATCAATATTTCCGTTGGGAACAATGTTCAGCTCCCCTGTCCAGGAAACAATTTTTGATGTACGTAATCCAATTTCTTCCACAGTTCCTTCTATTCCAGCAGCTAACACATAATCTCCTACTGAAAATTGATCCTCAAAAATAATAAAGAAGCCTGTAATGATATCACGTACAAGGTTTTGTGCCCCAAAACCAATTGCCAGACCTGCAACACCAGCACCAGCTAGTAACGGTCCAATTTCAAAGTTAAAGACTTCCAATATCATAACAAGTGCCATAAAGTAAACAACATATGCTACGACACTCTTAATTAATTTCTTCAATGTATCTTCCCTGCGTTTTGGAATCCTTATCGGTCCGTGCTGCCTTTGTACAAATAACTTATCTACTATTTTCCGCACAATACCGACAACCAGCCAGGAAATAAGGAGAATCAAAACAATCCGGATCGCTCCTCCTAAAATAGCTAACCACAATTCAGGATCACTTAAATAATCCCATACCTTGTCAATTTGGTGGCTTATAAAATTCAAGTTCATGCGCATATAACTCCTTTCACTTCCCTATAAACAGCTCTTCCAGTGGATGTTAAAAAATACTACCATAATGTTTTTCCCATCTACAAAAAAATAAACATATAAAGCTAATATTTTGCATTTTTGATGCGTTGGCAGTTTGACCTTAGAACATCGGGATTATACTATTCTCCGATACCTTCATTTTTTTAACAGTCCTTTACTTAGAAGTTATATACATAATACCCATAAATGAAATGATTATTTTGTTTTTTTCCAAAATGGATAGGTTAACAGCCTCGCTAAAATATATAAATTAAGTATACCGTAAAGCGGATAGAGGAAGCTCACCAAATTCGCAAAACCAAATCCTGTCAATGGCAGCATGAGCAATACTGAAATAAGTACAATAAGATACATTGGCTTTTCTTCTTTTAAAAAAGACTGTACTCTCGTAGCAATCCCCAGCATTCCCGCCGCCGCAGTCGTAAAAATTGCCAGCCAGAGAAGAATAGACATAAATAGAATCATACCTAATGGAAATTCCTTTAAAATAGCGAATAAAGGAATCTCATACAGGATGATTTCATCTGCAATTTGAATCAGGCTGCTATTATAGATATACGAGACAACTCCTAAGCACAGCCCTGTCCCAATACAGCAAATAATGATTTCGCCCCTTCCTTTCACCTTATTTCCAATGGCCCCTAAAATAGCTATTAGAGGAAGGATATTTAGTGCTGTAAAAGGTAACGAAGCAAACCAGTTGCGCTGCTCGTGCCAATATGCAAACAGCTGTAAATTTTCTTTAGAGACATACACCACTAATACGTACAAAAGTCCACCAATCAAAATGGGCAATATAAGCTCATTAAAAGTCAATAAACCTTTTATCCCTTTAATAAATAACAACACGAGGACGATTCCGGTAATCCCAATGCCCATAGAATATGGTAAATGAAACACCTGCCCTGTTGCCCCGCTCCCGGCAATCATAATCATCGTTGTCGTAAAAAGATATAGAAGAATAAATCCGTCAAATGCTTTCGTCAGCTTTGTTCCCGCAATAATTTCTAATACAGGTAAATAATTAGCACTTTTTAATTGGTAGCTGATTACCATAATCACATAACAGGAAAACGAAAAAAGAAAAGAAAATATGACGATAGCCAGTCCACTTTCATGTCCAAAAAACTGCCACAGTTCTCTTCCTGACACATATCCGGCACCAATCGTTGCACCAAGAATTAACGCCGTCCATTGCAGGCCTCTTCTCCACATAGTACTTCCCCCAATTCATACGTATAGTTCTTCGTAATTTACCGTATACTGTAACAATATGATTTTGGAGGAACTGCTATGAATCTAAAAAATCGCCTGCGCATACAATCAAACCATTTCAGAGCAAATTATAAAGAACCCGACGTAGTTAAAACATTATCTGATCAAATATTTCCATGGTTTCCTTTGAAAGCAAATAATTATATTGCCATCTTTATTGGCACAGATCGTTCTACAGGAGACGCGTTAGGTCCGCTCGCCGGGACATATTTTGAGGAAATGCGTCCCAGGAATTTACATGTATATGGGACAGTTCACGACCCAGTACATGCTGTTAATTTACAAGAATCACTCTGCAATATTTATAAAAAATACGATAAACCTTATCTGATTGCAATTGATGCCTGCCTGGGCAAGAGCAGCTCTATCGGAAGTATTATTGCTGAAAATAAGCCTTTGAAGCCCGGCTTAGCATTAAATAAACAACTCCCACAGGTAGGAAATATGAATATTACAGGGGTTGTCAACGTCAGCGGTTTTATGGAGCACACTGTTTTACAAAACACCCGCCTGTCGCTCGTCATGGATATGGCTTTAGAAATAGCAGGTATACTCAAACAAGTTGATAACCAGCTAACCCATTCCCTGATTACACATACAGCTAAAAAGACGATTTAACACAGTAAAAAATCGGGCAATAAAAGCCCGATTTTTTTCATTTCTAAAATAATGTAAATACATAATAAACAATCACTACCGTCAAAATACTGGGTAATAAATTTCCGATACGAATTTTGGTGATATTTAATAAATTTAGACCGATCGCCAAAATAAGAAGTCCGCCAACTGCTGTCAGCTCTACAATTAAACCATCTAAAAAAGCAGTCGGCACCCACTTGTCAATTTGTGTTGCCAAAAGTGTAATCGAACCCTGATAAAGTACAACTGGAATTGCTGATAAGATAACACCAATACCTAATGTTGTTGTTAATACAAGTGCAGTAAATCCATCAATAATTCCTTTTGTAATCAAGATACCATGATCTCCTCGGATACCACTGTCTAAAGCTCCGATAATCGCCATTGCTCCGACACAAAATATAAGAGAAGCTGTAACAAACCCTTGAGAGATGCTTGTGTCATTTTCATTAGTGGCAAAACGGTAACCTATCCATTTCCCAAAACGGTTTAACCCCTCTTCTACCTTTAAGCCCTCCCCAATGATTGCTCCCGATAGCAGGCTTAGTAAGACAACAATGATTTGCTCCGTCTGCAAAGCCATTTGCAATCCAATCAAAACAATGGCAAGCCCTATTCCATTCATAACCGTCTCTTTAAACCGTTCGGGTATTTTTGTAAAAAATAATCCAATAATACTTCCAATAATAATAAATGCTAAATTAACAATTGTTCCAAATAAAGCCACTTTCAGACCTCCCGTTTAAAGAGGTTTTACCACACCGCAAAAGGTTTGCCAGAATGAGCAATCACATTCTCAGTCCCCCACCCAAAAATCTCTGTAAAACAACAATATCAAGCTTATTTTACAAAGTCCTCTCAAGAAATGTTCCACGTGAAACATTTCTGTTTAAATATGTTTTATATAATGATAAATAAGTCTATAAACACAATTCAGCTTTTTTATTATGCAGTCCGTAAAACTCCCAATAATTAAAGTTTCTTTTTATATACGATTAAAATTTATATAGTAATTTTATCTATTTATACTCTTATATGTAGCAGTATTTTATCCTGTTTTCAAGCCTTCCTTTCGGATAAAGAGTTAAGGAGCATTATAATCAAATTTCAATTAATTTGCAATCCTTTTTCTTGATTATAAATCTATTAAAAATTACCCTGAGCTTATGATTTTTTAGAAACATTTGAGAATTGATTGAGCAAAATCTGAGAAACACCCTTTATGATATAAATTATAAAGAATGGGAGGCAAGCGAAATGGAGACTGTATTAGAAATTAAAAACTTAAATAAGAAATATAAAAACCAATATGCTCTTAAAGATATTTCTTTGTCCATACAAAAAGGAGAAATCTATGGTTTAATCGGCAGAAATGGAGCGGGGAAAACAACATTATTAAAATCCATTGTGAAGTTAATTGATCCCACTAATGGACGGATTGCTTTATTCGGGTCTTCATCAGAAAAAACCTGGGTAAAGGCTTTACGCAGAACCGGCAGTGTTATTGAGATCCCAGTTGCCTATGAATCACTTTCCGGTTGGGAAAACCTTGCCTATTACTGCAAATTACGGGGAATTACCGACGAAAAAGCTATTATCCGGAAGACGCTGGATATCGTAGGATTGGATCCAAAAGATAAAAAGAAATTCAAAAATTATTCTTTAGGAATGAAACAGAAGCTGGGGATTGCCATCGCCATTTTGTCCCGGCCTGATTTTCTTATACTGGATGAACCGATTAACGGGTTAGATCCCCTCTCCATCATAGAATTCCGCCAATTGTTAAAAAGGCTGCAGCAGGAACAAGGTATGACCATCATTATTTCAAGTCATATTTTATCTGAACTTTATCATGTGGCTACCCGTTTTGGAATTATCCATCATGGTGAATTAGTGAAAGAAATCTCAAAAAATGAATTTGAGACACTGAGTCAAGAGTATATTGTATTACAGACTTCACAGATGGATAATGCCAGTCGTGTATTGAAAGAAAAAAATCATTATCAAATTAAGATTATTGCCAAAGATACGATGCATATTTTCGATGACTCACATCAAATCAATCACATTGTTGTTTTGCTGGTGCAGCAGCAAATTCCTATCGATGCGATCTATTACCAAAAACAAGATTTAGAAAAATATTTCACAAGCTTAGTTCGTGACGAGATGGAGGAGATTACCTATGGTTAATGCGGTACGTGCAGATCTTTATCGTTTATTTCACACAAAAGGATTTTATATTACCCAGTTTTTATTAATCCTGTTTGTAGTCATTAGCGTTTCAGCAGAAGCTACAGGGAATGTTGGTGTAAATACTTTAGAGGAACCTACAGATATGCAAAGCCATTTGCAGGTTCATGATTGGGACAGCTATCAGACATTCATCGCTTTTTCCAGCATGGCTAGCTTCCTGATTTATTTCTGTCTGCCATTACTTGTTATGATTGCAGGCTATGATTTTGTCCATAAGAGTTATAAAAATCAACTGACTTCCGGTGTTTCCCGTCTTCAATACTTCGGGTCGAAGTATTTGATTTTCATCGTAGTCACAGCCCTGCAATTTCTTTTTTATTATACTTTTGCTTTTCTTACCGCTGCTGTTAAGAATGGAATTGGTACCGCTCCAAAGGATTTCTGGATGAATGCTTTACAAACAATAGGAATCCAATTTATAGCTTTCCAGGCCATTTTTATCATTGGCCTTTGCATTCTGGTTATCACATTTTCCAATGTAAGCAGTGTTATCATTATCATTGTAATCCCATTGATTATCAATGTTTTAAGCGCTTTTTTCAACATCGGCTGGCTCAAGTATTTCGACTTTCAATATGGGATTAATTTTGCTTGGATACGTGACTTACCGGATTTTTCCTGGCTGACTTTCCTGGGCTTCAGCTTAGGTGTTATTATTGTTATGAATTATATCGCTTATCAGGCTTTTCGCCATAAAAGCTTATAAGAACAATGTTTGTATTACAAAAGAAATAAGGTTCTATTACTTCTAACAAGCATAGAACCTTATTTCTTTTATTTAACCCGACACTCTCCCCTGCTTTTTATGCATGCGGCCAATCTAAGATCACCATAAATAAATCTTCTTTCTCTTGAATAAACAGGTAACCGCCTGTTAATTCGGCCAGTTCTCTTGCAATATATAAACCTAATCCAGAGGAATCCTCTGTTTTTGACATGTTTTCTGAATAAAAACGTGTCGTCAGCTTTTCTAAATTCTTAATGGGCTGCCTCTCCCGATTGACTACTTCTACCTGGATCCTCTCTTGTGTTTCACTTACACGAACCTGTAACCAATCTCTGCCATGTTTTAAAACGTTTCCAAAAATATTTTGCATAATCCGCTTTAACAAATCGATATCATTTGTAATCATATACGCCTGTTCTAAATCAATATCAACGTCAAAATCCTTTTCCTGAAGAGCATCATAGTATTGTAATAATTCCTGCTTCACAAGCTCTGTAAGATTCACTGTCTGAAAGATAGGTTTAATAGATTGCTCTAAAAGGTTTTGGTATTCTAATAAAATATCTACACGCCCAGAAACTGTGCGTATATTATCTTGAATTTTCTCTAGTATTTCCTGTTCGTTTGTTTTCTTTTTCAAAAGCTGCTGCGTATAACCGCTGGCAACTGTCAACGGCGTACGAATATCATGGGTAATATTGTGAAGAGCTAATTTTAATGTCTCCTGTTCTTGCCGGCTTGTCACTTTCGTCTCTCTCAGCTCTTCAAAAAGCAGGTTAAACGCATTTATTACTTTTTCTACTTCCGTATTCTGTGTCTTACTTGTTAACAGCAAATTAGTTTCAGAGACTTTCTTCGCTTCTATATCAACCAATAATCTTTTTAGAGCGTTTTTTTGCTGAAAATAGAGAAAAGCAAAAAAACAGCATATACCGATTGATAAAATAACCAGGATGATCATCTCTTATCACCTGCCAGACGTACACCGATGCCCCAGATTGTTTCAATATATTCTTCTTCTGAATCTAACACAGCAATCTTTTTCCGCAAATTACTCAGCTGTGCATTTAAGGAATTATCTCCCGGCAAGTAGTTCTCCTTCCAAATGATTTCGTACAACTGCTCTTTCGTAAAAATCTGATTAGGATGCTCTAACAAATATGTTAGAATTTCAAATTCCTTCTTACCAAGCCGCACGCTTTCCTCATTACGTGAAATTTCAAAATTAGACATATCTACCATAATATTTTTAATGTACCGCAGACTATCTGTCTTGAGATCCTGTCTAAAATGACGTAACTGGACCGTCACCCTGGCAAATAATTCATCATCATCAAAAGGCTTCGTAATATAATCATTAGCTCCATTCAGCAAATATTCACTGACAAGTCTTTTCTCCCCCAAAGCTGTCAGCATAATCACAGGTACTTGGCTGGCTTTGCGAATCTCTGATAATACCTGATCACCATTCTTTCCAGGCAGCATGATATCCAGCAATACTAAATCAGGAGATTCCTGTTGAAACAAAAGTAATCCTTCCGTTCCCGAATAGGCCCCTACTACATGATAGCTTTCTGATAATAGCTCTACTAACATTTGATTGATTTCGTTATTGTCTTCCACTACTAAGATTTTCGCCATAGGTTGATTACTCCCACTATTTTTCTTTTATTAGTAGTATAGCAAAAGAAAAAGGAATTCCATATCCTATCTCAGATACGAAACTCCTTTATTTCACAAAAATATTTTATGCTTCCTGTTCCTCTCTTAACTCCGCCGGACGCACCAATCTTGAAATCAGACCGTGCTTTGGCGAAAGCAGAAAGGTTACAAAAAAGATACATCCTGTCGCAAGTGCCATGGAGCCGGAAATAGATGTATCCAGCCATGTTGCAATCCAATAACCGATAATGGCTGATAATACACCGAATCCGCCGCTGAGAAACAGCATTACAATTAACTTATCTGTCCATAGATAAGCTGCCGCTGCAGGCGTAATTAGCATCGCAACCACGAGTATCGCACCGACTGCATCAAAGGAAGCAACTGTTGTTACTGATACAAGCGTCATAAATAAATAGTGAAAGAATATCACCGGAATTCCTAAGCTCGCTGCCAGCGCTGCATCAAACGAAGTAATTTTCCATTCTTTATAAAAAGCAACGATGAAGAATATCACTACCAACAATACGAGTAAAAGTAATGCTGTCGCTTTGGGAATAGACCCAATCAAAGGAATATCCATCGTTGTAAATGGAATAAATGTAATCTCTCCCATCAGAGCGTGCTTTACATCTAAATGGACATTACCGACCGAAGTAGAGATTAGAATAACACCAATAGCAAACAGTGACGTAAAAACAATACCTAAGGAGGCATCATGCCGAACCTTCAAGCTCGATAATGTTTGAACCAGAAACGCAGTAAGAATTCCTGCAAAAATACCACCTATCAGCATCGCCGGCCCACTGACCTCCTGTGTCACCATATAAGCTAATACAATACCTAATAATACGGTATGGCTGATTCCATCTGCCATCATTGCCTGTTTTCTAAGAATAAGGAAGACCCCAATCAATCCGCAGGATAAACCGACCAGAGATGCTGTTAAAATAATCCACATGGAGTAGCTCATTGTGATCTTCCTCCTTTCTCTGTCATAACTTGCTGATGATCCAGACGTGAGGATCGCTGTTGCATTTTAAACTGGATATAGCGAATAACAATCCCATGCTCTTTTCCGAAAAATAATGATATAGTAAACACTGCTGCGGAAGTAAGTACGATAAATGGTCCAGTTGGCAGACCACTGCCAGTTGAACTTACCCATGTACCAAATGCACCCGATGCTCCCCCAATAACTGAGGAGAGTAATATCATCATTTTAAAAGAATGGGTCCAATACCTCGCGCTTACAGCTGGAATAATTAACATTGCCGCCATTAAAATAACACCGACAGCCTGTATGCCAATAACAATCGTTGTAACCAGTACAATGGTATAAAGCACATTCATACCACGTATGGATAATCCGATGCCTTTCGCAAAATCAGGATCAAATAAAAATAATTTCCATTCCTTAAAAGCAATGAATATGATAAAAATAACAATTGCTGCCAATACAACCATAGTAATAACATCGGAACGTACCATTGCCGCAGCCTGCCCGTAAATAAAGTTATTTAACCCGCTCTGATTTCCCCCGGGAGAACGGTTGGCAATCGCCAAAAGCATCACTCCGACACCATAAAAGACAGATAATGTCATCCCCATGGCTGTGTCTTCAGTAATTCGGCTTGCACTTGTAAACCATTGAATAAAGAACGCTCCTAACAGAGCGCTAAGAGCAGCACCAATGACAAGCAATAACAGATTTTTTTCCTGAATAATCAAGAAAGCTACAACAACCCCGGGAAGAGCCGCATGGGACAAGGCGTCACTCATCAGATTTTGTCTCTTCCAATAAGCTAAACAGCCAATTCCGCCGGCAGCAATTCCCAGAATCATTGTACTCGCCATCACCCACAGCGTATTAATGTGAACTAGATTGGATAACATATTGATCTCCCTTTCCAACCCATTGCATATCTCCACCATACGTTGTTGCAATATTATCCTTTGTAAATACTTCTTCTGTTTCACCATATGCATATACTGTTTTATTTAAAAATAAAACATGGTCAAAATATTCAGGGACGGTTTGTAAGTCATGATGGACGACTAAAACAGTTTTTCCATTGCTTTTTAATTCTTTCAAAATTGTCATAATCGCTTTTTCTGTGGATGCATCTACTCCTGCCAATGGTTCATCCATAAAGTATAGCTCCGCATCTTGGGCCAGCGCCCGCGCTAAAAATACACGCTGCTGCTGCCCTCCTGATAACTGGCTGATTTGCCGATGTGCGTATGCTTCCATTCCCATTTTCTTTAAGGCATTCATCGCTTTCTCTTTATCTTTTTTTGAAGGAATCCGAAACCAGCCAATCTTTCCATATAGACCCATCGTTACCACATCAAGCGCATCCGTAGGAAAATCCCAGTCTACAGATCCGCGCTGAGGAACATAACCGATTTTCTTCTTTGCGGTTTTAAAAGAACTGCCCCAAAAACTGACTTTTCCGGTCAGCTTAGGGTGAAGTCCTAACATAGTCTTAATTAATGTTGATTTACCGGCTCCATTAGGACCGACAATTGCTGTAATTGTTCCTTCCTTCACTTCAAAACCTACATTATTTAATACTTTATTTTTTTGGTAGGAAGCAGATAAATCATCCACATTTATAACAGATGATACCACTTTACTCATCTCCTCCAGATAATGCATCATAAATTGTATTTATATTGTGTTCATACATTCCGATATAAGTACCTTCCGTTGTACCTTCTTCTCCCATTGCATCAGAGTATAATTCTCCTCCAATTTCAACATCAACACCTTGATTGGCAGCTCCTTCGATTACTGCATTTATCGTATCCTGATTAACGCTGCTTTCTACAAAAATAGCTGGAACACTATGTTCTACAATTGTAGCTATTGTATCATTGACGTCAGAAACTCCTGCTTCACTTTCTGTACTTATTCCTTGCAAGCCCACTACTTCAATGTCATTCATTCTTCCAAAATAACTAAATGCATCATGTGCAGTTACCAGGTAGCGCTGATCTTCAGGAATGTCTTGTAATTTTTCTGCTTCTGCCCCTAACTGGTCCAGCTTTTCGAAATATGCTTGTTTATTTTCTTCCAATTGATCAGCATATTCTGGTGCGTACTCTTTTAACTCTTCCACACCCGCATCCAATGCCTGCTGCCATAATTCGTAATCAAACCATACGTGAGGGTCAGTTGCACCTTCTTCATCCGTTAGCAGTTCATCTTCCGGTAACGTATCAGCAATTGCTAATACTGGCTTTTCTTGACCAATAGACTCTAATGGTTCAACCATATTAGCTTCTAAATTTAAACCGCTATACAATACTACATCTGCTTCTTGCAATTTTGATATATCACTCTCTGTAGGATCATATAAATGCGGATCAATAGAAGGTCCCATCAAGCTTTCTACATTAACAAGATCACCGCCGATTTCAGATATCGGCTCTCCGATTTGTGCAATAGTTGTAACAACTTCAATCGGTTCACCATCTGCAGCTCCTTCTTCGCCTTCATCATTATCTGAGCCGCAAGCCGCTAATAATAATACCCCCATTAATATAGCAAAGCCCAATATCCTCTTCCAAGCTTTCTTCATCTTTCTTCCTCCCTCGTTTTTTGCGCAAGGCAAACTTTATTATCTACCACCTACTTTATGCATTGTATTTCGTTTTGTCAAGTAAATTTTATCTTGTCTATTATTTTTCGTTAGGGAAACTTTATTTCCATTATATTGAAGTTAGCGGTTACACCTTTGTTTTGAAAGCCTTATTGTCAGAACAATCAAGCTATAAATGAGACATTTTTAGTTTTATAAAAAATGAGACAGCAGCATTAATACTATTCTGTCTTACTGACTGCTTATTTATTTATCATTTTATGCTTTATTCAAATTTATAGTCACATGTCAAAAGTTTACGGATTATTAATGTTTTAGTTCATATTTGATTGATTGCTGCCGTAACACCGTCGTAGTATTGATTGACATTTTTTGGCGGCTCATTCTCTTCCATATCCACCTACTATTATTCACATCTATAATCGTATAAAAATAGCCGATATATATTCTAATGAATGGTCACAGAATATATATCGGCTATTTTTTATTTTTCAAGATATTCCAGAATGCGATTTAAATCATCGTCATTATAAAATTCAATTTCAATTTTACCCTTCTGTTTTCCTTTATGAATATGAACCGCTGTTCCAAGAGCATCACGAAGTACAGTTTCTCTCTCCTGAATAAATATATCTTTTTTAGGCTTCTTCTGTTTTTTCACCTGTTTTTCGTTCATTTCTATTATAAGCTTTTCTACTTGCCTTACATTTAACTTCTCTTTGCGTATTTTATCTGCTAAAACAACGATAGCTTCCGGATTCTTTAACCCAAGAAGTGCCCGTCCATGTCCCATCGACAGCTCTCCATTATTTATATAAGCAATAACTTCTTCAGGTAATGATAATAAACGAATCATATTTGCAATATGTGAACGGCTTTTTCCTAATCTTTCAGAGAGTACATGCTGGGTAATATTCAGCTTCTCTACTAAATTGGCGTAGGCTTGTGCTTCTTCAATTGGAGTCAGGTTTTCACGTTGGAGATTTTCTAACAACGCGATTTCCATCATTCGCTCATCCGTTAATTCCCGGATGATAGCAGGAATTGTCTTGAATCCGGCTTCTTTCGCTGCCCGGTATCTTCTTTCTCCGACAACAATTTCATAGCCTTTAAGACTTTTCCTTACAATAATTGGTTGAATTACACCATATTCTTTGATAGAATCCTTTAACTCTTCAATGGAGTCTGCTTGAAAGCTCTTTCTCGGCTGATAAGGATTGGGACGGCATTTAGATAATTCAATCTCTTGAATATTATCTTTATTATCTTTTTCTACTTCTGGAAACAACGCATTAATCCCTTTACCTAACCCTCTCTGCATTTGTCATCACTTCCTTCGCTAAATCAAGATATACCTCTGCACCGCGGGATTTGGGGTCATAAGAGATAATTGGCTGACCATGGCTTGGTGCTTCACCTAAACGAACATTTCTTGGAATAATTGTTTCAAATACTTTATCCTGGAAATACTTTTTCACTTCTTCAATAACCTGAATTCCAAGATTAGTACGTGCATCCAGCATTGTTAAAAGAACACCTTCAATCATTAATTCTTTATTTAAATGCTTTTGCACTAGTCTTATCGTATTTAATAGCTGACTCAGTCCTTCTAATGCATAATACTCGCATTGTACCGGAATCATTACAGTATCTGATGCAGTTAATGCATTAATTGTCAGTAACCCTAATGATGGCGGACAATCAATAATAATGTAATCATACTGGTCTTTTATCTCACCTAATGCAGATTTTAAACGTATTTCTCTTGATATAATGGGAACAAGTTCAATTTCTGATCCTGCAAGCTGTATTGTAGCAGGAATAATATCCAAGTTCTCTAAATTTGAAGAAACAATGACATCTTCTGCTGGCGTATCCTCTACTAACACATTGTAGATACATTGATTAACATCTGCCTTATTAACGCCGACACCGCTCGTTGCATTTCCTTGAGGATCTGTATCAACGAGCAGTACCTTATTCCCCAATGAAGCTAAACAAGCGCTGACATTCACAGACGATGTTGTTTTTCCAACGCCACCTTTTTGATTTGCGATGGATATAATTTTCCCCATGTTGACACCTACCTTACTCGGAGGTTGTTCAAATCTTTCTTGATAAAATGAAAGTTCATTCAGCAGAGTTCATCAAACTTTTGCCGCTAAATGATAGTACTTCAAAGGCGCCTCATAAAGGCCCTGGAACAAATCAGGCAGTATGTGTCCAGTCCATTATCTATTATCTTTTCTTCATCTTAGTTAAGAAATCAGATTTTTCACGGACACTTTTACCATGATAAATTGAATAAATCCAGCATTTTTCATTCTTTTTATCAAAAAAACTTGAGCAATCACTTCTCTATTCACTATCATAGCATTTATTTATAAATTACGATGCTTTCTAGCAAATTTTAATTTAATTTTAATATAGAATTATCCAAAGTACCACCTGCGAATTCTAATATCTCCTATTATATATTAATTCTCTTCAAAATAAATACCCATCTCAACTAAAGATGGGCAATAAAAAACATAAATGCCGATAATTCCGCAACTATTTTTGTTTAGGTATTTTAATAGTTATTTGATAATAATCTTCCAGTTCCTGTTCATCTGATTCCACGTCAACACCAGTATCTGATACCATATTAAGCGACTGCCTGATTGTATTCATGGCAATTCGGACATCTTTATTGATACCTTTCAATTTAGGTCTTGGCTTCCGCTTCTCTTCTTTTGGCTCATTGATTTTAGCAATTCGCTCTTCTGTTTGTTTCACATTCCATTCCTTTTCAAGAACTTCTTTTAAAACAAGAAGCTGCTGCTCTTCGTCTTTTAATTTAATTAAAGCACGGGCATGTCTTTCTGTAATTAATTTCTTTAATAAAGCATCCTGTACCTCTTTTGGCAGCTTTAATAACCGCAGCTTATTCGCAATCGTAGACTGATTTTTACCAAGACGCTGTGCTAATGCTTCCTGCGTCAAATCATGCAGCTCAAGCAGCTTGTTATATGCGATAGCTTCTTCAATGACAGTCAGTTCTTCACGTTGTAAATTTTCAATCAGCGCAACAGAGGCCGTTTCTGTATCGCTCATTTCACGGATAATTGCGGACACTTTCTTCCAGCCTAAATGCTGAACTGCCCGCCATCTTCTTTCCCCTGCAATTAATTCGAAAGAATCATCATCTATTTTACGAACGACAATTGGCTGGATCATACCATGTGTGTGTATGGTTTGAGCTAACTCTTTAATCTTTTCTTCCTGAAAAATCGTTCGTGGCTGGTAGCGATTGGCCTGAATTTTATCGATATCGAGTTGAATCACTTCATCTGAAGAATAGGAAACCTTGTCCGTATCAATTGGATCCTTATCGCTTTTTCCAAATATCCGATTAAAAGGACTCACCACTTGCTGACACCACCTTCTAAAATTAACAAACTATTTCTTTATTCCATCTATATAAAATAAAAGCTCGAGGCTTTACGCAATAATTATTTTAACTGAGCCCATTCATGTTAATTTCATACCTGATCTTCACTTAAAAGATAATGTTTCACGTGAAACATTATCTTTATTGGTTCGTTATCCTGTCATTTTTTCTATATTAAAAATAAATAACGCCTATCATCAAGCCTTTACATTTTTAATAGAAGCACTATTCATTCCCAAATAAATATCTGATGAATTCATCTATTATAAGCACATGTTCAAATGGGTCTGAATTCATTCTTGAAGATAAAGACGATATAATCTGTTACCTCCTGCTTCCCCCACTTAACATGGACAGTTTTAGTAGAAGGTCATTACCTCGCCGCTTATTATTTAGAGACTTTTAAAGTATCTCTATATACATCATAAATCCACACCTATAATATTCCTATAATAGCATCTATGCTTCACAAAATACAACAACGAACAATCGATATGTATAGTTTTATTTTACCATACCTACCGCTGAAAAAATATAAAATGAGTTTAAATAATCTAAAGAGTATTTATTCAATTGGTTCTTTATTTGGCAATCCTGCTTTTCTTGGATATTTTTTTGGTGTCTTACGCTTTTTAGCCACTTTAATAATAGAGCGTTCACCTGCATCCTGAGGAAGTGTAAAAGTATCAATAGATTCTACTTCTCCGCCAAGCAATTCAATTGCTGCTTTTCCTGCCTCCAGTTCTTCTTTTGCCTGTGAACCTTTCATTGCAATAAAATAACCGCCTTTTTTTACAAACGGGAGACATAATTCACTTAATACGGACATTCTGGCTACTGCTCTTGCAGTTACCAAATCATACTTTTCACGAAAAGCCTCATTCTTTCCGGCAATTTCAGCACGGTCATGGTAAAATGCTACATCTGTCAATTCCAGCTTATTCGCTAAATGATTCAAGAAAGTAATCCGTTTTTTCAAGGAATCAATGATTGTTACTTTTAGATGCGGAAAGCATATTTTCAATGGAATACTGGGAAATCCTGCACCTGCACCAATATCACAAATAGATAATTCCTGCGTCATATCTGTGTAAAAAGCCGCAGTAATACAATCATAGAAATGCTTTTCATACACTTCCTCTTCTTCTGTAATTGCTGTCAAATTTATTTTTTCATTCCATTCGACCAGCTCTTTGAAATAAATGTCAAATGCTTTTTGCTGTGCTTCATTTAATATTATCCCTTTTTCTTCCAAATATTGCACAAATATTTCTGGTTTCATAACAGTCTCCTTTATCACGCCATTATTTTTTCAGAGGTTGTAAGCTTATTATATAATTTCTTTTATTCAGGAAGAAGATAATTCCCTCCCCTAAAGTATTATGTTCTTATATGTATATATCAAAATAGAGAGCACTATACAATTTAGAAAAATAGCGACGTATCTATAACGCCGCTATTTTCTTCATTTTAATTTGCAATTCGGGCAATATTTCCTTGTTCAATGTAAACAAGAAGGATGGAAATGTCTGCAGGGTTTACTCCTGAAATTCTGGATGCTTGACCAACAGACAGCGGACGGACTTTTTTCAGCTTCTCAATTGCTTCTGTTGCAATCCCGTTGATAGCAGTATAATCAATATCTGCAGGGATTTTCTTATCCTCCATTTTAAGCATTCTTGCTACTTGCTCTCTTGCTTTTTTAATGTAACCTTCATACTTAATTTGAATTGCTACCTGTTCTTTTACATCCTCACTAATATTCTCTCCATTTTCAATCATTTTTTCTACATGCTCATAGGTTAATTCCGGGCGTTTTAATAAATCATATGCTTTTACTGCTTCTTTCATTGGCGCAGCGCCGGCAGATTTCATTACGTTCTGTACTTCTTCTGTCGGTTTGACAACAATTTTATTTAAACGTTTTTTCTCAGCTTCCACCTGCTCTTTCTTCGCGGTGAAAGCTGCATATCTTTCCTCAGAAATTAACCCGTAGTCATATCCAATATCTGTAAGACGTAAATCTGCATTATCATGACGAAGTAATAAACGATATTCTGCACGGGATGTCAGTAAACGATAAGGCTCGTTTGTCCCTTTTGTTACTAGATCATCTATCATTACACCGATATAAGCTTGTGAACGGTCTAAGATAATCGGCTCTTTTCCTGTTACTTTTGCCGCTGCGTTCATCCCAGCCATCAATCCTTGACCAGCTGCTTCTTCATAACCAGATGTTCCGTTAATTTGACCAGCGGTAAATAAACCTGGTAAACGTTTAGTTTCCAATGTCGGCCAAAGCTGTGTCGGTACGACAGCATCATATTCAATGGCATAACCTGCCCGCATAATTTCGGCATTTTCCAGACCAGGAACAGATTTTACCATTTCATGCTGAACAGATTCCGGTAAAGATGTCGACAGCCCCTGTACATAGACCTCTTCTGTATTTCTTCCTTCCGGTTCTAAGAAAATCTGGTGTCGCGGTTTATCATTAAAACGGACAATTTTATCTTCAATAGATGGACAGTATCTTGGACCTGTTCCACGTTTCATACCGGAATACATCGCAGATAATGTCAGGTTTTCATTAATTACCTGATGTGTAAATTCATTTGTATACGTTAACCAGCAAGGGATTTGATCTTCAATAACTTCCGTTGTTTCATAAGAGAAGCTTTTCGGATTCTCGTCCCCCGGCTGAATTTCTGTTTTTGAATAATCAATTGTATGACTGTTTACCCGCGGCGGTGTTCCAGTTTTAAAACGTGTCAGGTTAAAACCAAGCTCTTCCAGGTTTTCAGATAATTTAATGGATACACGCTGGTTATTTGGACCACTTTCATACTCTAAATCGCCCATCAACACTTTCCCGCGCATAAATGTTCCAGTAGTGACAATGACAGATTTTGCATAGTAAGCAGCCTTTGTTTCTGTAATAACCCCTTTACAAATACCATCCTCTACAATAAGAGAATTAACCATTCCCTGGCGCACAGTTAAGTTTTTTTCATTTTCAACGAGATTCTTCACTTCCTGCATATATACCGGTTTATCTGCCTGGGCACGCAATGCTTGTACAGCTGGCCCTTTCCCGGTATTCAGCATACGCATTTGAATATAGCTTTTATCAATGATTTTCCCCATAATTCCGCCGAGTGCATCAATTTCACGTACAACAATACCCTTTGCAGGTCCACCGATGGATGGGTTACAGGGCATAAAGGCTATCATATCTAAGTTCAATGTCAGCATTAATGTTTTTGCTCCCATACGGGCAGAAGCATACGCAGCTTCTACTCCAGCATGGCCGGCTCCAACAACAATGACATCATAATTTCCTGCATTGTAAGTCATTTTATTCTTCCTTTCCTTTATTAAACATATCCCTTATTTTCCTAAGCAGAATTGAGAGAACAATTGATCAATTAAACTGTCGCTTGCTGTATCGCCAATAATTTCTCCCATAAACTCCCATGAGCGTGTCACGTCAATTTGGACAATATCCATAGGCATCCCCAGTTCGATTGCTTCACGGGCATCATCTAATGCCTGCTTTGCCTGCTTCAGCAGCTGGATATGGCGTACATTGGATACATAAGTTAAATCTCCTGCATCTACTTCACCAGAAAAGAAGGTATTGGCAATTGCCTGCTCCAGCTCATCAACACCCTGCTCTTCAATTAAGGAAGTTGTTACGACAGACTTCCCTTCAGCAAATGCCTTTACCTCTTCTAAATCTAATTTCTGTTCTAAATCTGTCTTATTAATAATAACAATATATTCTAATCCTTGAACGGCTTCAAATAATTTTTTATCTTCCTCGCTCAAAGCTTCATTATAATTTAATACAAATAAAATTAAATCTGATTCCTTCAATACCTGTCTGGAACGATCCACACCGATGCGCTCTACAATATCCTCTGTTTCCCGGATGCCGGCTGTATCGACTAAACGTAATGGAACGCCGCGGACATTCACATATTCTTCAATAATATCTCTTGTTGTTCCTGGAATTTCCGTTACAATTGCTTTATTTTCCTGGACTAATGTATTCATTAAGGAAGATTTCCCGACATTTGGCCGGCCAATAATGGCTGTTGCCAGTCCTTCACGCAGAATTTTCCCCTGCGCAGCAACCTCCAGCAGCTTCTCTATTTCGAGCCCTACCTCTTTGGTCTTTTCTTCCATTAAGGTATGCGTCATTTCCTCTACATCATCATACTCTGGATAATCGATATTTACCTCTACATGAGCAACTGTTTCCAGTAATTCCTGTCTTAACGTCTGAATAAGCTTCGATAAACGTCCATCCATTTGCTTTAATGCCACATTCATCGCCTTATCTGTCTTTGCACGAATTAAATCCATAACAGCTTCCGCCTGTGATAAATCAATACGCCCGTTTAAAAAGGCACGTTTTGTAAATTCACCCGGCTCAGCCAGTCGAGCTCCTTTTGCCAGCATAATCTCTAACACACGGTTCACAGATACTAAACCGCCATGACAATTAATCTCAACAATATCTTCACGCGTAAACGTTTTGGGAGCACGCATCACAGATACCATGACCTCTTCTGCTAATTCCCTCGTTACCGGATCAACAACTTTTCCATAATGAATCGTATGAGAATCTACCTCTTTCAGACTCTTTCCTTCAAACACATCAGAGGCAAACGAGACTGCTTCTGGCCCGCTTAGACGCACAATTGCAATAGCTCCCTCGCCAATTGGAGTAGATATTGCCGCTATTGTATCTGTATCCATTTTATTCACCTGCCTTACCTTCATTCTATATCTATAATTAAATCGTTAATTTTTATTATCACTAACAATCAAGAATAACATAGATTTTTAAAAAAAGAAACTTATCCACATGAATACTTTTAAATCCTTAACACTCTTGTTATCCACATGTGTATAACGTATTTCTTTGTTTTTTCTGTTAGTGGATAAGTGAAATGATAAATAGAAAACTATTTAATTTGCTTCTAGCTTATAGAACTGAGGCTAAGATTATTTTTTCGAGACGTGCTATTTATGATATATTACAATGGAATAATTCATTTTAAACCATAGAGGTGGATGCGATGAATAAACCTTATATAATTGTTGTTGGAGGAGTTTCAGGAAGTGGAAAAACAACGGTATCAAAAATCACTAATACAATTTTAAATACATTGTTAAAATCTTCTTTTTAATGGTGGATGAATATAAAAAACCAAAACCTGAGAGATCTGACGCATTCTCAGGCTTTGGTTTTAAGGTTTAATAACAATATGACGATGAGGCTCGACACCATCAGAATAAGTAGAAACCTGCTTATCCTGCAGAACACTATGGATAATTTTACGTTCAAATGCCGGCATCGGCTCCAGTACAACTCGTTTCTTTGTTTTCTGTGCTTTATCTCCCATTTTCAACGCAAGTGATTCCAAGGTTTCCTTTCTTCTCGCACGGTAACCTTCCGCATCCAATGTTACTGTATAATACGTATCATTATGCTTATTAATGACTAAATGCACTAAATATTGCAGCGCATTTAGGGTCTGACCCCTTTTTCCGATAAGCTTTGCAATATTTTCATGATGCATTGTATACGTTACATGATTTTCTTTCACTTCTGTATCTATTTTTACTGAGAGATTCATGTTGCTAGTAACTTCTTTGATAAATTGAGCTGTCTCTTCAATCGGATCCTTTGCTACTGTTACTTTTACAAAAGCTCGTTTAGATCCAAAAATTCCAAATACTCCTTTTTTACCTTCATCAATGACCTCAACATCTACTTGGTTCTTCTCTACTCCTAATTGCTCCAGAGCTGATTGAACCGCTTCTTCAACTGTTTGACCACTTGCAGTTACTTCTCTCAATCGTTTCCCCTCCATTTTTCAGCATAAGCGTCCGTAATTTCCTTTATTTAATAAGGACATATAACCATAAACTATGCGGAAAATAAACGCTATATTTAATTTCTGAAGAGCTTCATAATTGCTATGAGTATTTTCATAAAACTTAAAACTGTTTAACTATTTCACTTATTAATAATGAGGGAATTTCTTCCCTCATTATAACATTTTATTTTTTTGACATCATTGGCTTATTAATAAGAAGCGTTTGGAACACCATAAAGATGTTACCTGTTACCCAGTATAATGCTAATGCTGCCGGGAAGAAGAATGCCATTACACCAATCATAATCGGCATCACATAAAGCATAATCTGCAGTTGTAATCTCATTTGCGGATTACTGTTTGCAGCTGAATTCGTAGACATCATTAATTTCTGCTGTAAGAAAGTAAACAGTCCTGTCAGAATCGGCAAAATGTAATCCGGTGTTCCAAGCTGGAACCAAAGAAAATCATGTGTAGCAATTTCTGTCGTACGTCTAATCGCATGATACATCGCAATAAATATTGGCATTTGTACAAGAATTGGTAAACACCCAGCTAATGGATTAACTCCATTTTTTTGGAATAATTGCATAGTTTCCTGCTGCAATTTCTGCTGTGTATTTGCATCCTTAGAAGCATATTTTTTCTGAAGCTCCTGTAATTGCGGCTGAACTTCCTGCATTGCTTTCGTACTTTTAATTTGTTTGACGTTTAATGGCACTAATATTAAACGGATAACTACTGTTACTAAAATAATTGCCAAGCCATAGTTTTCATTTAAAAACACTGCAATCTTTGTTATAACCCAAGATAATGGATAAACGAAGACTGTATTCCAAAACCCTTCACTTTCAGGTGTAATCGGTTCATCAATTTGGGTACACCCAGCTAAAAAAACCGCTAACACGAGAAAAGTGATTAATATCCCGTATTTTTTGCGCAAAGCTTTTCCTCCTTAATATTCCCAATGCTTCTACTTGTTATTTTAGCTTATTTACATTGTGAATTCTATCTTAAACTTGTCCTTACTTCGAGTGCTTAAATAGTTTTTCTTTATATAATAAATGCGAGAGACTTTTTTTCATCATTTCGTAACTCATTGTTTTCGTTGGGTTTCTGGCAATGATTACAATATCATAACAAGGTTTAATATCCTTCTCTAACTCTTGAAAAGACACCCGCAGCAACCTTTTTATACGATTTCTGACAACGGCATTGCCTATTTTTTTCCCAACAGACAAACCGATCCGGATATGATCCTGATCTTCTTTCTTTCTATAATAAATAACCAGCTGTCTATTTGCGAATGAATTCCCATGCTTAAAAGCTGCCTGAAATTCTTCATTTTTTTTAATCCGAAATTGTTTTTTCACCGTCATCACCTTTTAATTTAACCCACATACATCTTCTTCTATTCATTATATTCCAGCAAAAGCCTGTCCATCCTTAAATGCATAAAGTATGTAATTCGATACAGGAATCACAATATCCTTTAAATAACAGAAAAAAAACCACTGATAGTTGTCAGTGGCTTATGCAGATAAAACTTTACGTCCTTTACGACGACGACGAGCCAATACATGACGACCATTTTTTGTGCTCATACGCGCGCGAAAACCGTGAACTTTTTTACGTTTGCGATTATTTGGTTGAAACGTTCTTTTCATGAGTGTGCACCTCCTTGGAAAATCCAAGTTTCATATTTAAACTATAAATAGCTTATAACTTATCCATTAGACAGTCCTTGATATTATACGAAAAATGTATTCATTTTGTCAACCGGCTATTTAATAAAATTCCGCTTCATTTCTTTCTCACACATTTTTCAATGCTTTCTTTTAAATTTTTCCCGGAAAATCTTTCTTACTAATTTTTATCAAATGAAGCTCCGCTTTATTTACCCTTTCTTAATTAAAGATATCTCTATTTCATCTACAATAGTTTTTGAAGATACTGCACTCTTCTTCTAAATAAACAGTATTTCCATCCATCCCCCTTTATATTCTAAAGTGACACAGCTATTAGTACAGATATTATTAAATTTCTATTTCAGCAATTCCCTTTATTATCCACAGTCCGCAGCGAATAATTTTCTTCTCCGTTTTTCTATCCACACAAAAAATAAACAATTTAACCACAAAATATAGCGTTGTTTACAAATGAAACACACAACAGATAGAATATGTGGATAACTATTTGAAAGCCATTGATTTATTCGGTTTTATTTGGTATTATATTTATGTTTTAGTTTGTGGAAATAATTAATGCTAATAAAACTTATACACAGAATGTGGATAATGTGTGGATAGTTTTTCCACTGATTTTTGATAAAGTTTTCTACAAGGCTGTGGATAGCGTTTATAATTTTAGATTTTCTTTAAAATTATCTTCATTGAGTGTAAAAACATTCCTTGGTAAATCTTGAATTGCGTATGTAAGTTATTATTTTTCTGTTTATCCACAGGCCTTTTTTCATTTTTTATACATTTGCCTTTCCATCTAACCCCTGAGATAGATTGAGAGAGGCTTTTTTCTTCTAAATAGAGCTTCATAAAAAGGGTATACAAGCAAACTGTATCGAGCTTTGCTTTAGCATAATGTGTATGAAATAGCTATCAATAATATCTATTTTTATTCTCTTTAGCCCTGAGCGGCGAATATCCCGCTCGGTTCTTTAGCATCCTTTTTTAACATGAACTTCTATTATCTATAGCAATGAGACAAATGATTTTTAAAAGTCACCCTTTACTATTGCTGTCCATCCTTACAACTATATTTCCTAACTTAGGTCGAAAGGAGTGAAAGTAACT